>OY763490.2:0-4152568 GCA_963667505.2 Acidimicrobiales bacterium
GCGTTGCAGGCGGGCGAGCCGGTCGGAGTCCCCACCGACACCGTCTACGGACTGGCCGCCGACGCGGCCGACGCCGACGCGATCCAGCGGCTGTTCGACCTGAAGGAGCGTCCCGCCGACCGCAGCATCGCGGTGCTGGTCGCCGACCTGGCCGCCGCGGAGACGCTGGTCGAGTTCACCCCCGAGGCTCGAAGGCTGGCCGAGCGATTCTGGCCGGGACCGCTCACCATCGTGTCCGCCCGCCGGCCCGAGGCACCCCCTCACCTGGGAACGGGTTCCACCATCGGCGTGCGACTGCCCGACGACGACATCATGCAGGCCATCGCCGCGCCCGGGCCGCTGGCCGTGACCAGTGCCAACCTCCACGGAGGCCCCACCCCGGCCGCCGCGCAAGACGTGGCCGAGCTCTTCCCCGCCCTGAGCCTGGTCGTGGACGGAGGCCTCCGCCCGGGCGCATCGTCCACCGTCGTGGACATGACCGGCGCGACGCCAGCCGTCCTGCGGCAGGGCCCAGTCAGCCTCGACGAGATGCTCGCGGTGGCAGAGGCGTAGCAGGCCTGGCGACCAGCCCTTCGGAATTGGCAGCTTAGAGCGCCCAAAACGGCATCCACCGCTGCCAATTCCTATGATGGCCGCTGTGCGGATTGCGGTTGGGGCTGACCATGCTGGGTTCGGGCTCAAGGAGGATCTGGCCCGGCACCTGAGGGCGTCCGGCCACAATGTGACCGACTGCGGCACCCACTCGACCGATCGGGTGGACTACCCCGACTTCGGAGCGGCCGTGGGCCGGGCGGTGGCCAGCGGTGAGGCCGACTTGGGCGTGTGCGTCTGCGGCAGCGGCAACGGCATCGCCATGGCCGCCAACAAGGTCGCGGGCGTGCGGGCCGCGGTGGCCTACGACGTGACCTCGGCCCGGCTGGCCAGGTCCCACAACGACGCCAACGTGCTGTGCCTCGGCGAGCGGCTCACCGGCGCCGACGTCGCCCGCGAGGCGCTCGACGCCTGGCTGGACGCATCCTTCGACGGCGGACGCCACGAGGGCCGGGTGGCCAAGCTCGACGCCCTGTCTGCCGAGGGCTAGCTCGACGCCCTGCCGCACAGAGGGCTGGCTCGACGCCCTGCCGCACAGCGGGCTGGCTCGACGCCCTGTCCACACGGGGCTGACCGGAACCCGGCGGCACCGGCACCGATCGGCACTCATCGGCACCGGTCGCCCCCCGCGGCTGGCTACTGTTCGCGCAGCACCCGCACGGCGGCGACCGTCGCTGGAGGAGAATCGAGGAACCCATGCCCTGGCCCACCGCCGACGAGGCCGTCTCCGAGCTCATCCGCCGGGAGATCCGCCGCCAGAACACCACCATCCAGCTCATCGCCTCGGAGAACTTCGCCAGCCCGGCGGTGATGGCCGCCACCGGGTCGGTGTTCACCAACAAATACAGCGAGGGCTACCCCGGCCGGCGCTACTACGGCGGCAACATGGTGGTCGACGAGGTCGAGGACCTGGCCCGCCGACGGGCCTGCGACCTGTTCGGGGCCGACCATGCCAACGTGCAGCCCCATGCCGGCGCCATCGCCAACATGGGCGCCTACCAGGCCCTCATCGAGGCCGGCGACACCGTGCTGGGCATGAGCCTCGACCACGGCGGCCACCTAACCCACGGGTCGCCGGTCAACTTCTCGGGCCTCCAGTATCGGTTCGTGTCCTACGGCGTGACGGCCAGCGACGAGCGCATCGACCTCGACCAGCTGCGCGACCTCGCCCTGGCGGAGCGCCCCAAGCTGATCGTGGCCGGCGCCACCGCCTATCCCCGCCTCATCCAGCCCGAGCCGCTGCGGGAGATCGCCGACGAGGCCGGAGCGCTGTTGATGTTCGACGCGGCCCACATCGCCGGGCTGATCGCCGGGGGAGCGCACCCCAACCCGACGCCGCTCGCCGACGTCGTGACCTTCACCACCCACAAGACGCTGCGCGGCCCCCGGGGAGGCGCCATCGTGTGCCGCTCCGACTACGCCAAGGCCGTCGACAAGGCCATGTTCCCCGGCATCCAGGGCGGACCGCTCGACCACGCGGTGGCGGCCAAGGCAGCCGCCTTCGCGGAGGCGGCCACCCCGGAGTTCGCCGACTACGCGGCCCGCATCGTGGAGAACTCGCAGGCTCTGGCCGCGGCGCTGGCCGGGCACGGCTTCCGGCTCGTGTCCGGCGGCACCGACAACCATCTGATGCTGGTAGACCTGCGCACCTTCGATCCCGACCTGACCGGCAAGGAGGCGCAGGCCACCCTGGACGACGCCGGGATCAGCCTCAACAAGAACACCGTCCCCGACGACCCCCGCTCGCCGTTCGTGACCTCCGGGGTGCGCATCGGAACACCCGCGGTCACCACCCAGGGAATGGACGTCGACGACATGGCCGTGATCGCCGACCTCATCGCCGGTGCGCTGCGCAACCGCTCGGACGAGGCCGCGGTGGCCGCGGTGCGAGCCGAGGCCGAGGCCCTGTGCACGGCCAAGCCGCCCTACCCCGGCTTGGACGCCGAGGACTGATCGAGCAGTGAGGAGCCGCTCCTCGGCCGCGGCTCAGCGCCGAGCGCCTAGCGCCTAGCGTCCGGAGTCGGCCGTGCCGCCGCTGCTGCCGTTCGCCGTAGTTGCCGCGGTGGCGGCCGTAGCGACCTTCGCGCTGATGCCGCTCACCACCCGCCTGGCGGTTCGGCTGGGCGCGAGCCGCCAGCCCGACGATCACCACATCCACACGGTGGCCACCCCCGCGGCCGGGGGCGCGGCGATGCTGGCCGGCGCGGTCGCCGCGCTGGCCGCCGCGGCCGCCACGGCACCCGTGTGGGACGAACTGTCGGCGGTGCTCGACGCGCCGGTCGAGATGGCCGGGGCGATCGCCGCGGCCGTGCTGATGTTCGGTGTGGGGTTCGCCGACGACGCCCGTGGGCTCTCTGCGCCGGCCAAGCTGGCCGGAATGGCGGCCGCGGGGGCCGTGCTCTACGCGTCCGGCGTGTCGATCGAGGTGTTCCGGGTGCCGTTCTGGGATCTGGTGCTCCTGTCCGCCGACTTGTCTTTGCTGATCACCGTGCTGTGGGCGGTGGGCATGGCCAACGCCATCAACCTCATCGACGGCCTCGACGGGCTGGCCGCGGGAATCGTGGCCATCGCCTCGTGCACGTTCCTGCTCTACGCGCTGCGCCTCGCCGACGAGGGCGTGATCGACGCGGGAAACCCCGGCGCGGTGTGGGCGGCCATCGCCCTCGGGGTCTGCGCGGGGTTCCTGCCCCACAACCTCTACCCGGCGAGGGTGTTCATGGGAGACGGCGGGGCGCTGCTGCTGGGCGCGCTGATGGCCGTGGCCACGATGAGCGTGGGCGGACGCTCCACGGTCGAGTTCAGCGGCCAGGCCTTCTTCTTCTACGCCCCGCTGTTCATTCCGCTGCTGATCCTGGGCGTTCCCATCTTCGACACGGCGTTCGCAATCGTGCGCCGCACCGTCGGTCGCCGCGGGGTCGCGGCCGCCGACCGTGAGCACCTGCATCATCGCCTGATGCGGCTGGGCCACGGTCACCGTCGGGCCGTGACCGTGCTATGGCTGTGGACGGCGCTGCTGTCGGCGTTCGTCCTGTACCCCACCTACACCGGCCGCGGCGACGGCATCGTGCCAGCCGGGATCGCGGCGCTGGCCCTGCTGCTCTACACCTTCTTCCATCCGCGGTTCGTCCCCGACGAGACCGAGGTGGCCGAGGCCGAACTCGACCGCCTGTCAGGCCGCTGACCAAGCCCGCGCTGGCGCGCCCGCAGGTCTGCAAGTGGCCTGCGGGTTCTCGGGGGTCGCTGGTCCTCGGTGGGCAGGTCCGCGAGGGCCTACAGGTCTTCGGGGTTGAGGTCTTCCAGTTCCTGGCCCGCGGTCTCGGGATACTTCAATATGACTAGGGCGGCCACGATCACGGGCCCGACTGCAAGCAGGGCCAGCGCCGGACCCAACCGCCCGTCCAGCGAGTCCGACAGCCGTCCCGCCACGTAGGAGCCCAGGGCGCTGCCGACCACACCCACGGTGACGATCACGCCGTTGGATCGTCCCCGCCTGTAAGTGCCGAACAGCTCGGGCCCGTAGACGGCCAGCGCAGGAACGGCGATGGCGCCGAGCACCCCGCCGGACAGCGTCAACGCCCACAGCGGGACGCCTTCGGTGAAGTAGGCCCAAGCGATGAGCACCGCGCCGAGCACCAGGCCCGCGGCGCCGACGGGTCGCCGGCCGCTGCGGTCGGCCAGGTACCCGCCCGCGAGGATGCCGAGGCCGACCGGGGTGCTGGTCACCAGAGTGAACAGTGAGATGGCCGCGGCGGAGAACTCCCGCTCATCCTTGAGGAAATCGTTGCGCAGCCCCGACGCCGGCGCGGCGAACATCGCGATGAGGAACGCCGAGGCGGCCAGCAGGACGAGTCTCCGCCGCCGCCGCTCCGCAGCCTCGCCGTCGACGTCGGCGCGGCTGTCAACCGGAGCGCCAGGCAGCGGTGCCGGTCCAGTGTCGCCGGGGTGGAGGCGCCGACGCGTCGCGGGCCGTGGATCGGCGGTTGCGGGATCGAAGCGGCGGCTCTCCGGCAGCCGTCGCCCAACCCAGACGACGACGGCCACGCCTGCCAGCGGCACCAGGTACACGGTGCGCCAGGCCGCGGTGTGCAAGTCCGCAACCGGCAGGACCCAGACCGCCATGCCCGAGCCGAGCCCGGCGCACAGCACCAGCACCGACATCGCCCAGGCCCGCGACCGGGCTGGCATCTCCTCGGCGGCCAGGATGACGATGAGGATTCCCAGCGCAGTGGACAGCCCGCGGGCCACGAGCTGGGTGGCCCCCAGGAACCACAGACCCGGCGACAGCGCGCCCGCCGCGGTGATCACGCAACTGCCGATGCCGGAGGCCAGGAGCAGGCGCTTGCGGCCGTGGCGATCGGCCAGGGCGGCAGTGACCAGGGCGAGCAGCACACCGCCCCGCACGGCGGCCAGCACGGTCCCCTGAGCCGTGTTGCCGTGCCCGAACTCGTCGGCCGCGAAGGTGAGAGTCTGGGACAGGACCGTGCCGAGGTAGCCGTCCAACACCTGCACGGTGCACAGCAGGCCGAGCACGGTGGCGGTGCGGGAATCCAGCCGGTCGGGCGGAGCCCACCAGTAGCCGTAGGAGTCCCGGCGCCTCCTCAGGGCGCTCCGCACCGGGAAATGGAACAGCCAGGCCCACACTGGGACGGCCAGCCGGTACGTGATGGTCTCGGCCAACTCCCACTGTCCGCGCTCTCGCTGTGTGCGTTCCCACTGTCCACGCTCTTGCTGCTCGGACGCTGGGTGTGCGTGCTCCGGCTGGGCGTGCTCCGGCTGGGCGTGCTCCGACGCTGGGTGTGCGTGCTCCGGCTGGGCGTGCTCCGGCTGGGCGTGCTCCCGGCGAGGGCGCAGCTCCAGACGGCGCTCGTAGTGCCGGAACGGACCGTCCTCGGCCTCGAAGCGGTCGGAGTCGCGGTCGGATTCGACGACCCGCTCGGCCACGATGTCGTCGCGGGGCACCCGCCGGGCGGCCTGTTCGCGCTCCATCTGGGCTGCGCTGCCGCGCCGCACGACCCGCAGCGCTGTCATGGCTGGCTTCCCGGCAGCACCATCATGGTCGGCTTCCCCGCAGCGCTGTCATGGCGGACTTCCCCGCAGCACTGTGACGGCGGACATCCCCGCAGCGCTGTCATGGCGGACTTCCCCGCAGCACTGTGACGGCGGACATCCCCGCAGCGCTGTCATGGTCGGCTTCCCCGCAGCGCCGGGCAGCGTCGAAACCGCTATGTGTCCACCTGTGGGCTGTAAGTTGTTGTCGTGGCGATCGAGCGGATAGCCGTTCGCCCGGGCCCGCCGCTGGAAGGCGCGGTGGCGGTCCTGGGAGCGAAGAACTCCGTTCTGAAGCTGATGGCGGCGACTCTGCTGTCTGAGGGCTCGTACCGCCTGGGCAACGTGCCCCGCATCGTGGACGTCGACCTCATGGCCGAGCTGCTGCGAGCCGCGGGCTGCACCGTCGAGTGGGATGTGGCCGATCCGGCAGTCCTGCGCATCGACGTGCCCTCGCGGATCGAGCCGGTGGCGCCCTATGAGATAGTGGAGCGATTCCGGGCGTCCGTAGTGGTGCTGGGCCCGATGCTGGCCCGGTGCGGGGAGGCCAGGGTCGCTCTGCCCGGAGGCGACGACTTCGGCCCCCGGCCCGTGGACATGCATGTGCGAGGGCTTGCTGAACTGGGGGCCGAGATCGACATCGTCCACGGCAACATCGAGGCGGCTGCCGCCAACCTGCTCGGCTCCAAGGTCGTGTTGGAGTATCCCAGCGTCGGGGCCACCGAGAACCTGCTCATGGCCGCGGTCGCGGCCAAGGGCGCAACGGTCATCGAGAACGCGGCCCGCGAGCCGGAGATCATCGACCTGTGCGACTTCCTGGGCCGCATGGGGGCCTCCATTCAGGGCGCGGGCACGTCCACGGTCGTGATCGACGGCCCCGGTTCCACGGAGCGGCTGCACGCGGCCGACCATCGCGTGATCCCCGATCGGATAGTCGCGGCCACCTACCTGGCCGCGCTGGGGGTCGCTGGCGGGGAGCTTCTCGTGTCCGGCGCCCGTTACGACCAGATGGAGCTCCTGTGCCGCACGCTGGCCCGCATGGGGATGGTGGTCACCCCGGTGGACGAAGGCATACGGGCGATCGCCGCGCAGCGCCTCGAATCCCTGGATTGCTCCACCCTCCCCTATCCCGGTGTGTCCACCGACTACAAGCCCTTCCTCGTGGTGATGCTGTCCACCGCTTCGGGCGTGGGGATCGTCACCGAGAACGTCTTCGCGGGCCGGTTCCGTTACGTGGACGAACTGCGCCGCATGGGCGCCGACATCCGCACCGTTGGGCATCATGCGGTGGTGCAGGGCGTGGAGCGACTCTCGGCCGCGCCGGTCAGAGCCCACGACATCCGCGCAGGCGCAGCCTTGGTGGTGGCCGGGCTCGGCGCCGACGGCACCACGGTGGTGAGCGACGCGCATCACATCGCACGAGGCTACGACGACCTGGCCGGCAAGCTGGCCTCGGTCGGCGCCCAGGTCCGAGCCGAATAGTCAGCCGCCCGAAGCGCGAGCCCGGTCCTCGCCCGAGCGGCCGTCCTCTTCGCGGTGGTCGCGCTGCGAGTGACGAACGGCCCGCCGCTTGGCGTTCCACACGATCCCCGCGAAGAGCAGGACCGGCGAGACGACGAGCAGCGCCTCGTCCCACCCGCCCTGGTGCGCCAACACGGTGAGGCTCATTGAACGAGCCTAGGCACCGCGGCGCCCCAGTCGGGCCGGTGCCGGAGTCGGGCCGGGGTGTTCGGGCCGGGGGTCGGAGTTGGGCCGTGGCGCTGCGAGACTGTCGGTGTGCGAGCCGAGGTGGAGCGGATCATCGAGATCATCCGTCCTGCCATTCAGGCTGACGAGGGTGACATCGACCTGATCGAGGTGGACGAGACCACCGGCGTGGTCACCGTCGAGCTGCACGGGGCCTGCGTCACCTGCCCGGCGTCAACACAGACCCTCAAGGCCGGCATCGAGCGGATCATGCGCGACCGGGTGCCGGGGGTGACCGAGGTGGTCGAGGTCAATGCTCTCGGCATGAGCGAGGCCTTCGTCTCGCTCTAGGCCGGCGTCTCGCTCGTCGCCGCCAATTCCCGGCGTCGATGGCCGCCAGGGTGCTAGTGGCCGTGACCGGTCTCGCCGGTACGGTGCCGGGCCGTGAGCGAGAAGCCGGAGATCATGGAGGGCCATTCCGGTCGTCTCTGCTACCGGCATCCCGACCGGCGCGGCGGGGTGACGTGCCAGCGCTGCGACCGTCCGATCTGCCCCGAGTGCATGCACCAAGCCTCGGTGGGCTTCCACTGCCCCGAATGCACTGCAAGCCACCGCTCGCAGGTGAGGCCGGGAATCAGGGCCCGCCGCGGCGGCGCCCATTACCCGGTCACCAAGGTGCTGCTCGGCTTGAACGTGCTGGTCTTCGTGTACTCCGTGGCGATGAGCCGCTCCTTCAGGGGTGTCACCAGGCTCGACACCGGCCTGCTCATCGACGGCGGCCTGTTCGCTCGGGCCGGGCTGAGAAGCGGCGGCGCGTTCGAGGTGATCGGGGTGGCCGCGGGCGAGTACTACCGCCTGGTCACGTCGGCGTTCCTGCACGACGGGATCTTCCATCTGGCGTTCAACATGTACGCGCTGTGGCTGCTGGGCCAGCTGCTGGAGAGCGGTTTCGGCCGGGCCAGGTTCCTGTCCCTCTACGTGGTGTCGATGCTCGGCGGCTCGTGCGGCGTGATGCTGGTGTCGCCCGACTCGGCCACTGTGGGCGCCTCCGGGGCGGTGTACGGGCTGATGGGGGCGATGGTGCTGGTGCAGCGTGCCATCGGCGGCGACCTGTGGCGCTCGGGCCTCGGGACGCTGCTGATCATCAACCTCGCCCTGACCCTGCTGATTCCCCGGGTGTCGATCGGCGGACACTTCGGCGGTCTTATCGCGGGCGGGGTCATGGGCGCGGTGATGCTGGCCCTGGAGCGCCGCGGCGCCCCGGCCTGGGCCACCATCGCCTTGGGTGGCCTGCTGTCGGCGCTGCTGGTCGCGGGAGCGGTGGTGGCTGCGGCCCAGTAGCGCGGCCAGTGCGGGGATCGCTTGAGAGCTGGGCCGCTTCGTAGGATGTGACCGTGTCCGAGCAGGCCGATGCGCCCGAGATCTACCTGGACCACGCCGCTTCCACGCCGCTGAGGCCCGCGGCCCGCGACGCCTGGCTGGCCGCCGCCGAACGTCACCACGCCAATCCCACCGGCTCACACCTGGCCGCCCGGGATGCCCGCCGCGCGCTGGACCGGGCCCGCGAGCAGGTGGCGGCCGCCCTGGGTGCGACCCCCGGCGAGATCGTGTTCACGTCCGGGGGCAGCGAGGCCGACAACATGGCCGTGCGGGGCGCCCTGGTAGCCCGGGGCGAGACCGCGGTGGCGGTGAGCACCGAGGCCGAGCACCACGCGGTCCACGACCCGGTGGAGCGCGCCGGCGGCGTGCTGGTGGGGGTGGACGAGCGCGGCGTCGTCGATCTCGTCGCGCTGGCGGATGTGTTGGAGGACCGGGGCGACGACGTGGCCGTGGTCTCGGTCATCGCGGTCAACAACGAGACCGGCTCGATAGCGCCCCTTCACCAGGTCGCCGCCACCGTGCGCGATCTGGCGCCGGGGGCCCTGCTGCACACCGATGCCGTCCAGGCCGTCAACTGGATCGACGTGGCCACCGAGACCACCGACTTCGACCTGGTGTCGGTCACCGGCCACAAGGTGGGTTCGCCGGTGGGCACCGGCGTGCTGGTGGTGCGCGACGGCGTGGAGCTCGACCCGCTCATAGTCGGGGGCGGCCAGGAGCGGGGCCGACGCGCGGGCACCCCGGATGTGGCTGGAGCGGCGTCGTTCGCGGCTGCGCTGACAGAGGCCACCGAGCAGCGCAACGACAGCGTCGAGCGGCTGGCGGTGCTGCGCGACGGCCTGATCGACGGCCTGGCCGACCGGCTCGGTGATCGGGTCCTGGTCTCGGCCGCCCGCACCGACGGCGATCGCAGCCACATCGCGGCCGGGATCGCCAACGTGTGCATCTGCGGGGTGCAGAGCGAGGCGCTGCTGTTCCTGATCGACGACTCGGGAGTGCGAGCCTCGGCTGCATCGTCGTGCTCCAGCGGCGCCCAGGACCCGTCCCATGTGCTGGCCGCCATGGGCGTGCCCAGAGAGGTCGCGCTCGGCTCGCTGCGCCTGTCGCTGGGTCACACCAGCGTCGCCTCCGACGTGGAGCGGGCCGTGCAGCTGATTGCGGACTCGGTGCAGCGCCTCGACCGTTTCGGTGGCGGCTGACATGGCCGGCTCGAACCGTC
Source organism: Acidimicrobiales bacterium (assembly GCA_963667505.2). GTDB lineage: Bacteria > Actinomycetota > Acidimicrobiia > Acidimicrobiales > Aldehydirespiratoraceae > Aldehydirespirator. Next base: position 9,923 of record OY763490.2, read on the forward strand.
GCCCGAGGGTCCTCGTGGCCATGTCGGGCGGCGTGGACTCCTCGGTGGCCGCGGCCCTGCTGCTGGAGGCTGGCTACGACGTGGCCGGGGTCACCATGAAGTTGTGGGGCGGACCCAGCGACACCGGCTGCTGCTCGGTGTCCGATGTGGACGACGCTCGCTGGGTGGCCGACCAGCTCGGCCTCGAGCACCATGTGTTCAACTTCGGCGACGACTTCGATCGCCATGTGGTGGCCCCCTATGTGGCCGACCATGCCGCGGGGCGCACCCCCAACCCCTGCGTGGAGTGCAACCGGCACCTCAAGTTCGATCGGCTGGTGCGCCGAGCCGAGGCGCTGGGCTTCGACATGGTGGCCACCGGCCACCACGCCCGCGTCGCGGCCACCGACGACGGCCCCCGGATCGCCCGGGGCGCCGACGCCGCCAAGGACCAGTCATACGTGCTTCACATGCTCGACGAGGCGGTGCTCGGCCGGTTGCTGCTGCCGGTGGGGGAGATGACCAAGCACGAGGTGCGGCGCCGGGCCGAGGCGAGGGGCCTGGTCACCGCGGCCAAGCCCGACAGCCAGGACGTCTGCTTCATCACTTCGTCGGCGGGGCGCAAGAGGTTCCTCAGCGAGCGCATCCCCCTGCGGCCCGGGCGGGTGGTGGACACCGAGGGCCGTGCCGTCGGAAGGGTGGACGCGCTCGAGCTGGTGACGGTGGGCCAGCGCCGCGGCCTCGGGGCAGTGGGCGGGGGATCGCCCCGCTACGTCCTCGAAGTGGACAGCCACTCGGCCACGGTCACGGTTGGCGGCCGGCACGAGCTCGAATGCTCGGCCACCCGCCTGGAGGATTGGCGCTGGGCGGGCAGTCCCGCCGAAGGCCCCCTGGAGGTCCAGACCTCCGCGCACGGCAGCACGGGCCCGGCGACGGTCGATCCCGACGGATCGGAGGTGCGCTGGCTCCAGCCCCGCAGGGCGGTGGCCCCCGGCCAGAGCGTGGTCGCCTACCGGGGAGACGTCGTGGTCGGCGGCGGCACCGCCGCCCGCCCGGCGCCCCGGCCGGCTAGCGGCTAGCCGAGGGCTGCGGCCATCGAGGGCCGCACCTCCGGGCCCGGAGGTAGGGGCCGCATCGACGACGGCTAGGCCCAGGCGTTGGGCATGGGGACGAGCCTGCCGTTCACCGGGTCGGCCGCCAGGCCCAGCCCTTCGAGGGTGTAGGCACCCAGCAGCGGCTGGATGCCGTCCTCGCCGAACACCACCAGGGTGGTGACGCTCTCGCCGTCGATGGTGGCCCTGGCCTCGCCCATGTCGCAACGGGTGCGCCGCCCGTCGGCCAGCACCAGGCCCACCTGGCGGGTGGGCTGCACGCCGAGTTCGTGCAGCAGCCGGGCTGGGACCATCGTGTAGGTGGAGCCGGTGTCGACCATCGCCTCGATCTCCAGTGTGTGCCGCCCGTCAGTGCTTTCGAGCCGGACTTGGCAGTCGAACGTTCCCATGCTCTGTACCTCCGTCCTGTTGCCGCCGCGTGACCGCTCCAATTTACATATATTTCATGCTAACCGATGGTCTGAAGATTCGCACCCCACATCGCCTACAGGAGCTCGATGCTGCGGCGTCCGGCGTGGGCCAGCACCGCCGCGGGACGGCTGGGCGACACCAGGAGCGCGGTGACGGAGCACTCCTCGCTGCGGCTCCGCCCCGTCTTCACGCCGGCTTTCGCGGGCTCGGTGAGACGCAGCTCCAACGCCATTCCGAAGGCCTGGGCGGTCAGGTCGGTAGCCGAGGTGTCGGCGAGGGCCGGGCCGATGGAGGCGATGTCCCGGCGTCTCAGCGGCAGCGGCTCAGCCACTGCCAGGTGGTCGTGGACCACCACTCCGTTGGGCACGAACACCAGCCAGCGCCCGGCCAGCCGGTACAGCGTGTGCGCCGCGAGCGCCCCGACGGGCAGCCCGACCGCGGCAGCCACCACTCCCGCCGTCCAGCCCCGCCCGGCCAGCACTAGAGGTCCGACGGCCACGCCCGCCACCGAGACCGCCCACATCGGCACCACCAGCGCGACGACGACCGGTCCGGGGGGACGCAGCAGGAAGCGGCGCTCGTCCCCGTAGCTCGCCGCGTCCACCTGCGCCTCGGCATACACGGGCAGCAGCACGAGACCTGTGCCGAGCAGCGACATGATCAGGCCGACGAGGGCGACCCGATCGAAGGAGTCCGCCGATGCAGCCGCGGAGGCCCAGAGCTCCAGCGCACCGGCGGGCATCGCGATGCGAACGACTGTCACCGCTCGCGCGCCAGGAAGCAGCAGTGCGGCGAGAACCAGGATGTAGGCCAGCCACAGCGCCACCGTCACCGTCGTGCGGGCGGCGGCCTCGTCGGGTTGCAGCGCAGGGTGAATCAGGTCACCGAGCCATGCGCCGACGGCCACGGCCAGCCAGGCCGCGACGGCGACGGCGCGAACCGTGATCGCGGTCCGGGCCCATTGCTTCGCGGCCGCCCGAGCTCCGGTCCGCGGCATAGCCCGCGCGTCGTTCCCCACGGACAGAAGCTACAGGAGGACTCGCTGGCAGTTGTTCGTCATGTCGGTCGCGGGCCGCCATTACGCCTGCCCGCGCGACCGGACGGTTATGTGGCCGTCGGCGAGGGCCTCCGGGAGCTCTGTCACAGCCGAGATGTAGCCTCGCAGCGATGGCCGAGCCAGACACTGCCGACGCGGGCGGGGGCGCGGGCTCGGGGGCGCGTGTCCGCAAGCTGCAGGCCCTGCTCAACCATCACTCGAAGCTCTACTACGCGGGCAAGCCGGCGATCCCCGATGCCGACTACGACGACCTGCTCAGAGACCTGGAGGCTCTGGAAGCGCGGCACCCCGAGTTGGTCCACCCGGACTCGCCCACTCAGCGAGTCGGGGCTCCGCCCGACACCGCCTTCGCGCCGGTGCGCCACGAGCCGCCCATGATGTCGCTGCACAACGCGCTCGATCTCGGTGAGTTGAGGGCCTGGAACGAGCGGGTGCACCGGGCCCTGCACGGCGGCGCAAGACCGACCGCCCAGCAGGAACAGCTGACCTTGGACGACACCGCGGCGCCCGTCGAGCAGGCGCCTGCCGAGCAGGCGTTTCCGGCGCTGGAGGACGGCGCTGCAGAGCCGACCGGCGAGCAGGCCTTGTCGGCGTCGGAGGACGGCGCTGGCGACCTGGCCGGCGAGCAGGCGTTGTCGGCACTGGAGGACGCCGCGGTGTCGGCTTACTCGGTGGAGTTGAAGTTCGACGGGCTGGCCATCTCGGTTCGCTACGAGGACGGCGTGCTGGTGCGGGCCGCCACCCGGGGTGACGGACGGACCGGCGAGGATGTGACCCACACCGTGCGCACCATCGCCGACGTTCCCATCCGCCTCAAGGACGGTGCCCCGCCGATGCTGGAGGCTCGGGGCGAGGTCATCCTGCGACTGTCCACCTTCGAGAAGCTCAACGTCCGGCAGGCGGAGCGGGGCGAGAAGGCCTACGTCAATCCTCGCAACGCGGCCGCGGGCTCGCTGCGCCAGAAGGACGCTCGGGTGACTGTCGAGCGGGGCTTGTCGTTCTGGTGCTACCAACTCGCCCGCGCCGACGGCGGGCCGGCCTTCACGTCGCACATGGACACGCTGAACTGGCTGAAGTCGCTGGGACTGCCCGTCAACGAGCACTCGGCGCTCCTGGACGACCTGGCCGCGGTGGAGGCCTACGTCGCCGAGTTCGAGCGTCGACGCCACGACCTCGACTACGAGTTCGACGGCCTGGTGGTGAAGGTCGACGACCTCGACTTGCAGGCCCGGCTCGGAGTGGACGCCAAGGCGCCCCGCTGGGCTGTCGCCTACAAGTTCCCGCCCGAGGAGCGCACCACCAAGCTGTTGGACATCGAGGTGTCGATCGGCCCGTCCGGGCAGGCCACCCCGTTCGCCCGGCTGGAGCCGGTGTTCGTGGGCGGCGTCACGGTGGTCACCGCCACCCTGCACAACGAGGACCAGGTGGCGGCCAAGGACGTCCGGCCCGGCGACACCGTGATCGTGCGGCGGGCCGGCGAGGTGATCCCCGAAGTGGTCGGCCCGGTGCTGTCGGAGCGGCCCGCGGAGTCGGGGCCGTGGTCTTTCCCCCGGGACTGCCCGGTGTGCCGCCGGCCGTTGCAGCGGGCGAAGGGCATGTCGGCCACTCAGTGCGTCAACTACATGTGTCCCCGCCAGGTGAGGGGCCGCATCGAGCACTTCGTCGGCCGGGCCGCCATGGACATCGAGTTCCTCGGCGAGCGCAATATCGACCGCTTCGTCACCGAGGGCCTCCTGGGCGACGTGGCCGGGCTGTACTCGCTCGACTTCGAGCGGATCCTGCAGATGGAGGGCTTCGGGGAAGTCTCGGTGAACAACCTGCGCAACTCCATCGAGGCCAGCAGGCAGCAGCCCCTGTCTCGGCTCCTGTTCGCGCTGAGCATCCCCGAGATAGGCCAGGTCAACGCTCAGGTGCTGGCCGCGGCTTTCGGCAGCATCGACGCCGTCCTGGACGCCGACACCGACGCGCTGGCCGAGGTGGAGGGCTTCGGACCGATAATCGCCAAGTCGGTGCGGGCCTGGTTCGACGATCCCGACAACCGCGAACTCGTGGAGGGGCTGCGAGCGGCCGGGGTGCGCATGGAGGCGGACGATCCCAGCGGCGGGCCCGACGGCGACGAGTTGCCGCAGACGCTGGAGGGCATGTCGGTGGTGGTGAGCGGCACGCTGGAGGGCTTCGACCGCGACGGGGCCAAGCAGGCCATCCTGGCCCGGGGCGGCTCGTCGCCGGGCTCGGTGTCGGGTCGCACCGCCGCGCTGGTGGTGGGCGCCGACCCCGGCGCCTCCAAGCTGCGCAAGGCGGAGTCCTCGGGCGTGCCGGTGATCGACGAGGCCGCGTTCCGGGCCCTGCTGGAGACCGGTCAACTGCCCTAGGCGCGGCAGCGTCCCCGAGAATCTCGGGAGCGCAGGGTGGACTGCATCCACAGAATCAAGCCCGAGTTCTTGAGACCCCTCGTGGGATCCCAAGCACCCCCTAACGGGCCGGCGCTAGAAGGGCGCTAAGACACGGAAAAGCACCATTGGGCCGTGTCGGACTCATCGGGGCGGGCTATCGGCACGAAGGTGGCCCGCACGCAGTTGTCGTCGGGCGACAGCGCCTCGATCAGACGACCCTCGCCCGGCACGAACTCGAACATGTTGAGCCCCTCGACCTCATCGACCTCGACGAACACGTTCACACCGCCGGTGTATCGGTCGTTGGGGAACACCGTCAGCGCCGTCAGCCGGTAGCGGGCGTCGAGCACCACGCCCACCCGCTGCTGTTGCAGCACCTCGTCGCCAGGCTCGGGGATCACTCGGATCACAGCCGGTCCGGCGGTGACCGCGTCGCTGGCACTCTCTCCGCCGGTGCCGACCAGCGCGGCCACCGTCAGCCCGACCAGGCCCGCCACGGCCAGTGCGGCGATGATCATCCGCATCCGCAGCGGGCTGCGCGCCGGGGTCGGCCCGTCGCCGCGCCCGCCTCCGGCACCCTGCTGGCCACGGCCGTCGGGGCTGTCGTCGGCTCGGTCGCCGTTGCGGTGCGTGAGGCCCTCGTCGGCCCCGAGACGGTCGTCGGGGCTCGGGCTCGGCTCGGTCATCAGTTGGCACGGTACCGGCCGATACCGTGACGGCCATGGCACTCGGCGCAGAGTCAGCCCCTGCGTTCCGCGACCGCTACCGGCTGTTGGAACTCGTCGGCGAGGGGGCCAACGCCCGGGTCTACACGGCCGACGACCTCACGCTGCATCGTCGCGTGGCGGTCAAGGTCCTTCGTGAGGAGTGGGCCGCGGACGAGGACTTCAGGCGCCGCTTCGAACAGGAGATGCGAGCTGCGTCGATGTTCAGCTTCCCGCGCCTGCTGCCCGTCTACGACTGGGGCCTCGACCCGGTGCCGCACGTCGTCACCGAGCACGTCACCGGCGGGAGCCTGGCCGACATGCTCGCCGCCGGGCACCGGCTCAGCCCGTCTCAGGCGCTCGCGGTGGGCTTGGAGGTGGCAAGGGCGCTGGCCAACATCCACCGTGCTGGCGGCGCCTATTGCGGGCTGACGGCCTCGAGCCTGATGTTCGACTCACAGGCACGGGTGTTCCTCTCCGACCTAGGCGTGGCCGCGGCGCTCGCCGCGTCCGGCCTCGGCGACTCAGACCCGGCTGTCGGAGCGGCAGCGGATCCCGGTGTCGACGAGTCAGATCCGACCGCAAGGACCGCAGCCGATCCCGGTGCCGGCGAGTCAGACCCGGCTGTCGGAGCGGCAGCGGATCCCGGTGTCGGCGGCGACCGGGCCGAGTCCGAATCGCCGGACGCCGAGGCGGCCTTCTCGGTGCCGGACGCCGAGGCCGACGACGCCGGCTCGGCCGACGAGGACCCTTGGGGGATCGGCGACGACCGCTGGGACACCGAGGTCTGGGACATCGAGACCTGGGGCCTGGAGGATCCGGGCAGCGCGGGCGCTGCGCAGGCTGGCGCGGGCACTGCTGGCGCCGACCGCACCGAATCACGCCGTTCGCCCGCCGAACGTCAGCAGGACGTCAACGACTTGGCCCTCATCCTCGTCGAGGCGATGACCGGCCTGAGGGTGCCGCCGGGCGACGTCGGCGAAGGGCTGCTGTCGATCTCGGTTCAGCTTGGGCCGCTCAACGCCTCACTCGAACGGGCCACCAGCACGGATCCAGCCGACCGGCTCGACGCGGCGGGCCTGGTGGAGGAAATGCTCCGAGTGGCCAGGGTGCTGCCGCGCCCCGACCCGCTCCCGATCGTGCTGGCCGAGGCTGCCCCGGTACCGGTCCGAGGTGTCGGATCCCTCGTTGCGGCAACGTCCGCTCCGACCGAGGCCGCGGAGCGCGCAGACCCGGCGCGACTCAGGCGCCCGGGGATCCCGCTCGACGATGTGGTGCGCCGGCGCTGGCCCGGCCTGGTGCTGGCGATGGTCCTGGTTCTGGGCGGTGCCTTCGTGGGCGTCTGGGCCTGGATCGACACCCGGCCCGAGACCGTCGCCGTGCCCGAGCTCGCGGGCCTCGATCGCGCCGCCGCCGCACAGTCCGTCTCCGAGCGCGGCTGGGAGGTGAGCGAGATCCTGGTCCGCGAGCCGGGCACCCGGCCCGGTGAAGTGGTGCGCACTGACCCTCCCGCAGGCGCCGAATTGGGCGAGGGGTCGGCTGTGGCCCTGTTCGTGTCGCTCGGCGAGCCGCTGGTCGTGTTGGACTTCGACCTCTACGGGCACACCGTGCTCGATGCCACCGCGCTACTGGAGGAGCGGGGGCTGGCCGTTGAGGGAGAGGTGCCCGTCAACGACGAGGGAGTGCCCGCGGGACTGGTCGTCGGCTTGGACCTCGCGGCGGGGATCTACGAGCTCGAGCCCGCCAGCTCGGTCGGCCTTCGGGTGTCCGAGGGCCCGGCCGCTCGATCAGTCCCCGACGTTCCCGCGGAGCGCACGCCCATCTCGGCGGTGCAAGCCCTCTACGACGTCCGCCTCGAGTCCGCCGAAGTCTCCGAGTTCAGCGCCGAAGTGCCCGAGGGCGAAGTGATCGGCTTCCGCCCGGCCAGCGGCACCAGCGTGGCCGCCGACAGCGTCGTGGAGATAGTGGTGTCGATGGGACCGGAGCCCCCACCACCGGAACCGGAGGCGCCGGACGAGTCGGGCGATCCGGGCGAGGCTGACGAGGCCTGAACCTCGGAGGGCCTATCCTGCCGTAGTGTCCGGTCGAATCACCAGGGACGAGGCGGCCCATGTGGCCGGGCTCGCTCGATTGAGCTTCAGCGACGGCGAACTGGACGAACTGGCCGCTCAGCTCTCCGACGTCCTCGATCACGCCGCCGACGTCGAGGCGCTCGACGTGTCGGGCATTGAGCCCACCTCCCACCCGATTCCCGCCAGCAACGTGATGCGGGCAGACGAACTGCGGCCGTCCCTGTCGCGTGACGAGGTGCTGGCCCAGGCGCCCGAAGCCGACGACGGCCATTTCCGGGTGCCGCCGATCTTGGGAGAGGCGCCGTGACGCGTCCGCTGTTCCGGGTGCCGCCGATCTTGGGAGAGGCGCCGTGACGCGTCCGCTGTTCCGGGTGCCGCCGATCTTGGTAGAGGTGCCGTGACCGACTCGGCACTGGCGGTGGCTGCCGCAGTGGCTGCTGGCGAGCGTTCGGCCCGGGAAGTGCTGGAGGAGCACCTCGCCTCGATCGCTGGCCGCGACAGCGAGATCGGCGCTTTCAACCTGGTGCTGGCCGACGATGCCCGGGCCGCGGCGGCAAGGATCGACGACGCGGTGGCGCAGGGCGAGCGGGTCGGCCCGCTGGCCGGCGTGCCGGTGGCGATCAAGGACAACATGTGCACCCGCGGGACGCCCACCACCTGCTCGTCGCGCATCCTCGCGGGATGGCGGCCTCCCTACGACGCCACCGTCGTGGAGCGCCTCCGGGCAGCGGGAGCGGTGGTGGTGGGCAAGACCAACCTGGACGAGTTCGCCATGGGCTCCTCCACCGAGAACTCCGCTTTCGGCCCGACCCGCAATCCCCGTGACACCAGCCGAGTGCCCGGAGGATCGAGCGGCGGCTCGGCTGCGGCCGTCGCGGCCGGCTTCGCCCCGCTGGCGCTCGGTTCCGACACAGGAGGCTCGATTCGCCAGCCCGCCGCGCTGTGCGGCGTCGTAGGCATGAAGCCCACCTACGGCCGGGTGTCGCGCTACGGCCTGGTGGCGTTCGCGTCCTCGCTCGACCAGATCGGCCCGCTCGCGGGCACGGTGGCCGACGCGGCGGCGTGCTACGAGGCCATCGCCGGTCACGACCCGCTCGACTCGACGTCGATAGACCGGCCCGTCGAACCGGTCGCCTCGGCGCTGGACGACGGTGTGGACGGTCTGAGGATCGGCGTGCTCGCCGAGCTCTGCGGCGGCACAGGCGCAGGTTCGGCCGCGGTGGAGGGGGTCGCTTCCGACGTCGCCGCCCGGGTCGACGACGCGGCCGCCGCGCTGGAGGCCGCGGGCGCCGGGGTGACCGCGGTGTCGGTGCCCTCCGCGGTGCTGGGCCTGTCGGCCTACTACCTGATCGCCCCCGCGGAGGCGTCGTCGAACCTGGCTCGCTACGACGGAGTGCGCTACGGCCTGCGAGCCGACGGCGCCACTGCGGCCGAGATGAACGTGGCTACCCGCACCGCCGGTTTCGGTGCCGAGGTCAAGCGCCGGATCATGCTCGGCACCTACGCCCTGTCGGCCGGCTACTACGACGCCTTCTACGGCAAGGCGCTGAGAGTGCGCACGTTGATGCTGCGCGAGTTCGCCGAGGCCTACGCCGAGGTCGATCTGCTCGTCTGCCCGGCCGCGCCCACCACCGCCTTCGAGCTGGGCGCCAAGACCGCCGACCCGCTGCTGATGTACCTCAATGACGTGTGCACCATCCCGTCCAACCTCACCGGCCACCCGGCGGTGTCGGTGCCGTTCGGCCACGGCGACGACGGGCTGCCAGTCGGGGTTCAGATCATGGGCCCGGCGTTGTCCGAGCCGCTCGTCCTCCGGGCGGCGGCCGTCCTAGAGCGGGCCGCCGCCGGCGCGGCCGGCGTGAACGGGAGCGCTCCGTGAGCGCGGAGGGGCCGACCAAGGCCCGCGAGGCTGCGGTAGCCAAGGGCTCGGAGTCGGCCGGGGGCTCGGAGGTGGCCGAGGGCTGGGAGCTGGTGGTCGGGCTGGAGGTGCATGTGGAGCTGAGCACCGCCACCAAGCTGTTCTGCGGCTGTGCCAACCGTTTCGGCGACGAGCCCAACACCAACGTGTGCCCGGTGTGCCTGGGGCTGCCCGGCTCGCTGCCGGTGGTCAACAGGGCCGCCGTGGAGTTCGCCATGCGACTGGGCCGGGCCTTGGGATGCGATGTCCGCCGGGCGGTGTTCGCCCGCAAGAACTACTTCTATCCCGACATGCCCAAGGACTACCAGATCTCCCAGTACGACCAGCCCACCAACGTCGATGGCTGCCTGGAGCTGCTCGACGGCCATGCGGTGGGCGTCGAGCGGGCCCACATCGAGGAGGACACCGGCAAGACCACCCACGTCGGCGGGGGCGGCCGCATCCACGACGCCGACTATGCGCTGGTGGACTACAACCGGGCCGGGGTGCCACTGGTGGAGGTGGTCAGCCGCCCCGACATCCGCTCGGCCGAGCAGGCTCGGGCCTACGTGCGCGAACTGCGAGCCGTCCTGCTGGCCACCGGCGTGTCCGACGCCCGGATGGAGGAGGGCTCGATGCGGGTGGACGCCAACGTCTCGGTGCGCCCCACCGGGTCGCACGAGCTCCGCACCCGCTGCGAGATCAAGAACCTAAGCTCGCTGCGGGCCCTGGGCCGGGCCGTCGTCTACGAGGCCCGCCGCCACGTCGACCTGTGGACGAGCGGCGAGCGGCCCCGCCAGGAGACCCGCCACTGGGACGAGGCCAAGGGACGCACGACGCCGGGCCGGTCCAAGGAGGACGCGGACGACTATCGCTACTTCCAGGACCCCGACCTGCTGCCGCTGGTGCCGTCGGCCGAGACGGTGGCGGCTATCGACGCGGCGATGCCGCCGCTGCCCGCGGCCCGCCGGGCCGAGCTCGTCGCCGTCGGCGGGGGCGCGGTGTCGGCCGCCGAAGCGGCGCTGCTGGTGGAGCGGGGCCAGGACGGCCTCGTAAGGGGTGCCATGGCCGCGGGCGCCGATCCCAGCCGGACGGCTACCCGGGTGATCAACGACTTGGCCGTCGAAGACTGGTCCCGCGTCACGCCCGCTCGCTTGGCCGAGCTGGTCGCCATGGAGTCCGCCGGGAACCTCACCGCCACCCAGGCCAAGCAGGTGCTGGCTGAGGCAGCCAGTTCCGGCGACGCCCCCGAGGCGATCGCTCGGCGCCTAGGTCTTGAGGCGATGGCCGACGACGACCTGACTGCCACGGTGAACCGGGTCGTCGCCTCGCATCCCGACGAATGGGCCCGCTACTGCTCGGGCGACGACGCCGAACGCAAGAAGCTCGCTGGCTACTTCACCGGCCAGGTGATGCGGGCCACCAAGGGCAAGGCCGACGGAGCGGCCGTCAACCGCCTCCTGCGGGAGTCGGCAGGACTCGCCTAGCGGTCGGCGCCGGTGACCTGCCAGGCGCGGCCGGAGAAGCGCCACAGCATCATCGCCAGGCGGGCCGCCATCCAAGCGTGCAGAGCCGCCCAGAGCCAGCCGATCCCGGCCCCGACGGCCACCGCCAGCAGTCCGCCGCCCGCCAGCACCAGCCCGGCACCCACCATCGACACCGCCAGGAAGCGCAGGTCGCCCGCGCCGATCAGCACCCCGTCGAGGGCGAACACCACTCCGGCGGCGGGCTGGGAGAAACCCACGTGCAGCAGCAGGAAGCCGGCCAGCGCAGCCACCGCGGCGTCCGAGGTGAACACATGGGGGAGCAGCCCCGAGAGGGCCAGCACCGCCGCGCCCGTCACCACGCCCGAGGCCGCGCCCCAGCCGATCATGCGCTGCCCCAGCGCCCGGGCCCGTTCGGGCTGGTCCCCGCCCAGGGCCAGGCCGATCAGGGCCTGCCCAGCGATCGCCACCGCGTCGAGCACCAGCGCCAGCACCGTCCACACCTCGAAGACGATCTGGTGGGCGGCCAGGTCGTCGGTGCCGATCCGGGCCGCCATCGCCACCGTGACCGTCAGGCTGGCCCGCAGCGCCGAGGTCCGGATCAGCAGGTCCCAGCCCGCGACGGCCAATCGCCGGATGACCGCCGGATCCGGCCGCAGGCCCACACCGTGGCGAGCCACCGCCTGCTTGATCCACCAGACGAAGACGGCCGCGGCCGCGGTCTGCGCCACCACCGTCGACAGCGCCGATGCGCCGATGCCCTGGTCGAAGCCGTATACCAGCACCACCTCGAGCACGAAGTTCCCGACCGCCGAGCCGAGCGCCACCGCGAACGGCCGCTTGGTGTCCTGCACGCCCCGCAGGTAGCCCACCCCGGCCAGCATCACCAGCATGGCGGGCAGTCCGAACAGCGAGATGCGCAGGTACACGAGGGCGTTGCTGCGCACGTCGGAGTCGTCGCCGCCCAGCACGTCCACCAGCCAGGGCGCCAGCAGCAGCCCGGCCGCGGCCAGCACCACGCCCGCGGCCAGGGCCAGCCAGATGCTCTGAACCGCCTGATGGGCGGCCCGCCGGTGCTGGCCCGCGCCCAGCAGCCGGGCCACCGCTGCGGTGGTGCCGTAGGCGAGGAAGACGAACATGGCGTGCGCGGTCAGCAGGATCGACGAGGCCAGAGCCAGACCGCCGAGCTGCGGCGTGCCGATGCGGCCCACGATGGCGGTGTCGGCCAGCACGTACAGCGGCTCGGCCACCAGCGCGCCCAGCGCGGGCCATGCCAGCCGCCATATCTCGCGGTCGTCGGCGCTCCACCGCAGTTGCGTGAGGCCCGATCCCCTTCGGTCGGGCTGTCGGCGCGTCACGAGTGTCCCGTCCGGTCGGGCTGTGGGCGCGTCACTAGTGTCTGCGGCCTGCCGGCATGGAGGGGAGGCTAGGGTTCGCCGCACCACGCCAACGCGCCGCTGCCGCTGCCAACGCCCGTCCGCCCGCCCCGGGCTCGCTCGACGCAGTGGCGGCACGACACAGGTGAAGCCCCGAAGCGTCGATGTCCGCCACCGCCGCAGCGCCACCCGACCGGCCCGACCCTGACCGGCCCGGTTCCAGTCAGCCCGGCCCCGGTCGGCTGCCCTACATCCCTGCCCTCGACGGGCTTCGGGGCGTGTTCGTGGTGCTCGGGCCGTTGCTGTACCACGCCCGACCCGAGAGCATCCGGGGAGGCCCCGACATCCTGCCCGGCGGGATCCTGTCCCTGGACCTGTTCTTCGTGCTGTCGAGCTTCCTGATCGTGTCGATAGCCCTGCGGGAGTGGGACGGCACCGGCCGCATCGACCTCGTCGCCTACGCGGGACGGCGCGTCCGACGGCTGGCCCCGGCGCTGCTGCTGGCCCTCACCGGCGTGACCCTTTACCTGGTGTGGGCGGACGCCCCCGACATCGTCCCGCGCTGGACCGGGGCCATCGTCTCCGCGCTCACCTACAGCGCCAACTGGCACGAGATCTTCGTGGGCGCCTCGTACTTCGAGCAGTTCGAGAACCCGTCGCCGCTCAAGCACGTCTGGTCGTTCGCGATAGAGGAGCAGTTCTACCTGTTCGCCCCGCTGTTCGTGATCGCCGGGTGCGCCTGGTTCGGCCCTCGCCGCCGCTGGTTGATGCTGGCCGCGGCGATCGCCGGGGCGGTGGCCTCCGCGGCGTGGATGGCCCGGCTGCACACGCCGGGCGACGACCCGTCGCGGGCCTATTACGGCACCGACACCCGGGCCCAGGCCCTGTTCGTGGGCATCGCCTTGGCGGTGGCGGTCCGAATCGCCGGCCCGCCCCGCACCGTGCGGGGCCGCACCGTGCTGGCGGCCGCCGTCTACCCCGCGCTGGCCGTGTACCTGTGGATGATCACCAGCGTCTCCGAGCGCGACCACTGGATGTTCGAGCGGGGCGGGTTCTTGCTGATCGCGGTGGTCAGCGCGGTGATCATCTACGGGATGGCCCAGCCCGCGGCGTGGAGCCCCGCCCACCGGTTCTTCGTGTGGCGGCCCGTGCGCTGGTCGGGCCGGATCTCCTACGGGTTGTACCTGTACCACTGGCCCATCTACCTGCTGGTCACCGGCGAGCGGGCCGGAACTCTTTTCGGGACCGACCGCATCGACGGCTACCAGCTGCTGGCCGTGCATCTCGTGCTGACGTTCGCGGTGGCCGCGGCCAGCTTCCATCTGGTCGAGCGGCCCGTGGTGGAACGGCGCTGGCCTGCGCTCGGCCGTCCCGTCACCCTGGCCTGGGGAGCGTTCGCGTCCACCGCCGCGGTGGCGGTGATCCTGTCGGGGCTGCTGCTGGCCAACTCCACCCGTCCCGTGCGGGTCGAGCAAGTCCTGGTGCCGGTCGCCTCTCCCGCCGAAGACACGGAAGGCGCGGACGCGGACCGCGCCGGCCCGGCTGGCAAGGCTCCCGACGGATCCGGCGCGGCAGTCGAAGCAGGGAGCGGCTCGGTCGCTCCGACCCCGGACGCGTCCTCGGCCGACGGGCCCGGCAAGCCGGCGGGAGATACGCAGCCCGCGGACGGCAGGCCCGAGGCTTCCCACGACGCCGCATCCGAGTCCGGGCAGGATTCCGGACCGTCTGTGGGCGGCACCAGCAGCGCGGGCGAAAGCGTGTCCGCGCCCGCCGAGGGCGACTCCGGAGGCGGCGCGGGTGCCGCGACGGCCGACGTCTCGTCGAGCGGCAGCGTCGGCGGTGAGCCCGTAGGCGGCATCTTGTCCAGGTGCCGCCGCGGCGCATCCACCGGCAGTGTGACGCCATCCGACGCCGACATTGACGGGGCAGGCCGTGCCGCGACCGCAACCGGAGGCGCGGTGGGAGTCGATGGGGCATCGGGCAGCGGCGGCGCGGAAGGGACCGAAGCCTCATCGGGCAGCGGCGGCGGCACTGCCTCAGGCGCTGGTGCCGCTGGGCCGGGCCAACCTGTGCGAGTGCTTGTCGTCGGCGACTCCGTGGCCGCGCAGGTGGCCACGTCGCTGCGCGAATGGAGCGAGGACAACCCCGGCTGCATCGTGCTGTTCGACGACAGCCACCTCGGCTGCACCGTGGGCCGCTACGGTCTCAAGCGCCTACCCGAGGGCGACTATGGCCCGGTCGGCGACGTGTGCAGCAACTGGGGCGAGCCCGTCGGCTTCGACGAAGTGGCCGACACCGAGGTCGTGTCCTGGCCGACCGCGGTAGAAGTATTCGCCCCAGACGTGATCGTCGCCCACATCTCGCCCTGGGACGTCCTCGACCGGATCGTGCCCGGCGTCGTTGACGACTGGGCCTCCATCGGCGACCCGGTCTACGACGCCTACATCCGCAGCGAGTACGCCGCCGCGTCGGAGCTGCTCACCGCGGCGGGCGCGACCCTCTACTGGCTGCAGGGTGCCGTCCTCAACCGGGTGCCCGCCTTCGACGACCACGCCGAGCGCATCCGCGGGCTGAACCTGATGGTGGCCGAGGGCGCGGCCAAGCTGACTGACCGCCGCATAGTGCTCTTGGACTACCCGTCGTTCATCGGTGAGGTGGGCAGCGAGCGGGAACTGGCCGTCCGCCGCGACGGCGTCCACCTGTCCGAGCAGGGCATGGCCGAGGTGGCGCCCTGGCTGATCGAGATCATCGGCGCTGACCATCCCGGCTGACCCATCCCCCGCCCGGCCCCATGTCCGCCGTCGCCAGAGAACGCTGGGCCTTCGCCGCCGCCACAGTTGCCACCCGTCGAGTCAGCGGCCATACTTGAGACTGTGAACGCCGCTGTCCTCACCGTGGTAGTACCTCGCTGACAGCGCGCGCTCGCAACCCCACCCGACCGTGCGCAGACCTCCCTCAGGGAGGTCGTTTCGCGTGCGGCCCGCCCCTCGACCACACCCCCAGCAATCGCCCCGGAGGCCCGAGCATGGACATGAACGGCGGACAAGCCCTAGTCAGAGCCCTCGAGTGCGAGGGCACCGAAGTGGTGTTCGGGCTGCCCGGCGGGGCCATCCTGCCCGTGTACGACCCGATCATCGAGTCGTCGATGCGCCACATCCTGGTGCGCCATGAGCAGGGAGCGGGCCACATGGCCGAGGGCTACGCCCATGCCACCGGCCGCCCCGGCGTGGTGATGATCACCTCCGGGCCGGGCGCCACCAACGTGGTCACCGCGCTGTGCGACGCCTACATGGACTCGGTCCCGCTGGTGTGCATCACCGGCCAGGTGTCCTTCGCCGCCATCGGCACCGACGCCTTCCAGGAGTGCGACACCACCGGCATCACCATGTCGGTCACCAAGCACAACTTCTTGGTGACCGAGGCCCAGGACATCCCCCGGATCGTGCACGAGGCGTTCCACATCGCCACCACCGGACGGCCCGGGCCGGTGCTGGTGGACATCCCCAAAGACATCGTCGACCCCCGCAACCCGCGCTCGGCCATGACCTGGTACGAGCCCACCGACGACATCATGGAGCTGCCCGGATACCGGCCCGTCACCGCTGGCGACCCGGAGCTGGTGGGGGCCGCGGCCGAGCTGGTCTGCGCCGCCGAGCGTCCCGTGATCTACGCGGGGGGCGGCATCCTCAAGGCCCGGGCGGCGGCGGAGCTGCTGGCGCTGGCCGAGCTGATCGACGTGCCGGTGGTCACCACCCTCATGGCCCGAGGCTGCTTCCCCGACAGCCACGAGCTGTGCCTGGGCATGCCCGGCATGCACGGCAACTACACCGCGGTCACCGCCATGCAGCGCTCGGACCTGCTGATCGCCCTCGGCGCCCGCTTCGACGACCGGGTCACCGGCCGGGTCGACGGCTTCGCGCCCGACGCCAAGGTGATCCACGTTGACATCGACGCCGCCGAGCTAGGCAAGGTGCGGGCCCCCGACGTGGCCATACAGGGCGACTGCAAGCTGATCGTCGCCGAGCTGGTCGAGGCGCTGCGGGCCTGCGGCGGCGCCGACGCCCAGCCCGACCGCCGGGCGTGGCGCTCGCAGATCAGCGGCTGGCAGGAGCGCTATCCGTTGGTGTACGAGCAGTCCGAGCCGGGCGAGATGCTCAAGCCCCAGTACGTGCTGGAAGTGCTGCGCGACTCCACTCCCGACGACGCCATCGTCACCTCCGGCGTCGGCCAGCACCAGATGTGGGCCAGCCAGTACTGGCGCTTCGACCATCCCTACACCTGGATCAACTCCGGCGGCTTGGGCACGATGGGCTTCTCGGTGCCGGCCGCCATCGGGGCCAAGGTCGGGATGCCGAACCGGATGGTGTGGGCGGTGGACGGCGACGGATGCTTCCAGATGACCGCCCAGGAGCTGGTCACCGCGTCGACGGAGCGCATCCCCATCAAGGTGGCGCTGTTCAACAACGCCTACCTCGGCATGGTGCGCCAGTGGCAGGAGATGTTCTACGAGGAGCGCTACAGCGAGGTGTACCTGTCCTATGAGATCCCCGACTACGTGAAGTGGGCCGAGGCGATGGGCTGCGTGGCCATGCGGGTGGAGGCGCCAGAGGAGGTGGCTCCTGCCATCGCCAAGGCGAACGAGATCGACGACCGGCCGGTGGTGCTGGAGTTCCGCAGCGCGGCCGAGGAGAACGTCTACCCGATGGTTCCGGCGGGCCAGTCCAACTCCGACATCGTCGTCGACCCCTCCCAGCGATGACTGCTGCCCCCGCTGCCGCTCCGCCGATGGCCGCCGCCCCTGCCACTGACGTCCTGGAGCACCGGCGATGACCGCCGCCCCTGCCGACGCTCCGGCTGCTCCCGCTGGTTCCGGGGCGCCCGCGCGCCGGTTCCACACGGTCGTCACCACCGTCGAGAACAAGCCGGGGGTGCTGGCCCGGGTGGCTGGCCTGTTCGCCCGCCGGGGGTTCAACATCGAGTCGCTGGCGGTGGCGCCCACCGCCGACGAGCGCTTCAGCCGCATCACGTTCACGGTGGACGTGGCGTCGTCGCGGCTCGATCAGGTGGTGAAGCAGCTCGACAAGCTGATCAACGTGGTGGAGATCTACGAGCTCGACCCGGCCGAGTCGGTGGAGCGGGAGCTGATGCTGGTCGTCGTGTCGGTCGAGGCCGGGAGCCGCCGCCACGAGCTGCTGGGCCTGATCGACGACTTCCGGGCCTACGTCCTCGACGAGAGCCAGTCGGCGATGATGCTGTCGTTGGCCGCCCGCCCGGCCAAGCTCGACGAGTTCGAGGAGCGCCTGCGGCCCTACGGCATCGTCAAGCTGCAGCGCACCGGCCGGGTGGCGCTGCGCTCCTTGGACTCCTGAACGCACCCACGACCACGACACAACTCACGAACACCACAACGAAAGGACCGCCCAGTGGCGAACATCTACTACGAGCGAGACGTCGACCGCTCCTTCATCGACAATCGGCGGGTGGCCGTGCTCGGCTACGGCTCCCAGGGCCATGCCCACTCCCTGAACCTGAAGGAGTCGGGCATCGATGTGCGCGTCGGCCTGCGCGAGGGGTCGTCGTCGGTGGCCAAGGCCCGAGAGGCGGGGCTGGCGGTGATGTCCATCGCCGACGCGGTGGCCGAGGCCGACATGACCATGATGCTGATGCCCGACACCGAGATGGGTGCCATCTACGACGAGCATGTGGCTCCCAACCTGGGCGAGGGCGAGGCGCTGTTCTTCGCCCACGGCTTCAACATCCGCTTCGGGCTGATCTCGCCGCCGGAGTCGGTGGACGTGTGCATGGTGGCCCCCAAGGGGCCGGGGCATCTGGTGCGGCGCACGTACACCGAGGGCGGCGGGGTGCCGTGCCTGGTGGCGATCGAGCAGGACGCGTCGGGCTCGGCGCTGCCGCTGGGGCTGGCCTACGCCGACGCCATCGGCGGGGCCCGGGCCGGGGTGATAGAGACCACGTTCACCGAGGAGACCGAGACCGACCTGTTCGGCGAGCAGGCCGTCCTGTGCGGTGGCACCACCGCGCTGGTGCAGGCCGCCTTCGAGACGCTGGTCGACGCCGGCTACCAGCCCGAGGTGGCCTACTTCGAGTGCCTGCACGAGCTGAAGCTGATCGTCGACCTGATGTACGAGGAAGGCATCGCCGGGATGCGCTACTCGGTGTCGGACACCGCTGAGTACGGCGACCTGACTAGGGGGCCGCGCATCGTCAACGACGCGGTGCGAGCCGAGATGGGCCGCATCCTCGCCGAGGTCCAAGACGGCTCGTTCGCCAAGGAGTGGGTGGCCGAAAGCCGCGGCGGCCGACCCAACTTCCTGCGCCTGGAAGCCGCCGGTCACGACCACCCAGTAGAGATAGTCGGCAAGGAGCTAAGAGCCATGATGCCCTGGATATCAGCTGGCAAAGCCTCAGTGAAGGAGACCTCCGGCGGCCAAGGCTAACCAGGCGCCCGTCATCCGCCCCCGGCCTTGTTCACCACCGCCCGCTACTTGGGGTGGTCACGCCGACGGGTGGCTTACCATCCGGAACTTGAGCGGGACCAGCCGCGTGTTGACGGGATCGACGGCCATATGGAGCCCCTCCAGCGTGTAAGCCCCGAGCAGAGGCTCGGCGTCGTCGTTACCGAAGAGCACCAGAGTCGGCACGCTACGCTCGCCGATGGTGGCCACGGCGTGGCCGACGTCGTAGTCGACCAGGCGACCGTCGGCCAGTTCCGCGGTTCGTGTGTCGAACGGTCTCACTCCCAGCTGTCGCAACAGCTTGGCCGGAACAAGCGTCAAGAAGGCGCCGGTGTCCGCCAACGCCTCCACCTCCACCGATCGTTCGCCGTCGACGCTCTCCAACCGCAGGGTCTGGCTGAATGTTCCCATCATTGCCGTCCTTCATGACGTTCTTGAGAAATCATGCTAGCACGATGCTTTTGAAGTCCAACCACTAAAGCTCTGGCAGCTCCGGTGGGGCTGGCCCGGGTAAACGCCAGCGGAGCTAAGTCCGTCGGCACGCGCCCCTGGCAGTCCTATGGCCGCCGTCCCGACAGTCTGCTGACCCGAGGAGGGGTTGAGCGCCTACTGGAACGACACGAACACGATCTCGGGCGAGAGCTCCAGCACTTGCTCCGGGGTGGCCATCGGGCTGTCCTCGTCGTAGAAGTTCTTCCACCCCCAGTGGAGGCGGCCAGCATCGGCCCGGCCGGTCAGCGCGTTCCAAGTGCTGTACTTGGAGGTCAGGGAGCCTTGGCCGTCCATCTGGATCAGCAACGCCAACTCCGGGGGAGTCTCGATCCGCTCGCGGCTGGTGATCATCGAGAACCGGAACTGATGAACAATCAGCAGCTTCTGGGGAAGGGCCGCCTCCCTGACGATCCCGGCCAGCCAATCCACGACTCGGTTGACCTCCGCCGCGTCCACTGTGCCGATCTGAGCCAAATGGACCTGGTTCCGCTTGAGCCTCCACTCCGGATCGAGTGCCAGCCCGACGTGGGGCAGGCGCAAGAACTCCTCGTAGTGCTTGGCCTGCGACAGAAAATCCGTCCGCCCCGGCTGAAGGTCCAACACCACGTACACGCCGTTGGCTGCCGCCGCCTCGATCCAGGGCCTGATCACCTCGCGGCCGGTCATGTTCGAGTAGTCCCCGTCAGCGCCGGCGGAGGCGGAGGCGACCGTGGCGATGATCTCGAAGGTGGGCAGCACCGCCGATCCGTCCGCCCCGTAGCCCTCGGCTATGGATTGAAGGCGCTCCACCGTCTCGTCGGGACCTTGCTCGCCCAGCACACCCAGGGACTCGGTCGACGGATGGCCGTACGCAGCCACCAGGCGGCGAGCCGGGATCTCGTCACCCGGCTCGAACAGGAGCAGGCCGCCACCGGGCAGTTCGTCGCCTCGGCGGATCACCTCCAGTTGCCAAGCTGCGTCGTCGCCGAGATCTGAGAGCACTTCAACCTCGGCTGCCGTCGATATCGCCGCCCGGGCTGATCGCGGCAGCGCTCTCAGATCGCCGGCGGCTGCCACCACCCCCACTCCGACCTGACGAGCGACCGCGGCCAGCGGCACCGCGAACTCGGCATCGTCGACAATCCACACACGTCCATAGGACGACCCCTCGCCGGCCGGTGCTTGCTGGGCCGGTGCTTGCTCAACTTCGACATGGTCGACCACGAAGTCAGACAGCGCACCGAGTGGGAGCTGCTCATCGATTCCAGCCGCCACCACGCGATGCGGCTCCAAGCGCCTCAGTTCCTCAATCAGCGGGACGCTCAAGTCGGGATCGACCATCAACAGCGGGCCTTCAATTTCCCGGGACGCCAGCGCGGAGATCGCTGCCGGATCGTCGGCGAGAGCCAGGCCCACCTCGTGGGCGCAGTCGAAGGCGGCCCGCGAGATCTCGATGCTGGCCGACACTGGCGACGTGCTAGTGATCCGGAAGTCTTCGGCCATGCGAGGCGGGCATTCTCGTGGCGGTGCTTCGGTCACGGCAGGCCTGACGACAGGCCTGGTCGTCGTGGGCGCCGAGGTGGATGGAACGGGTGACGGACGCTGAGATGGCGCTGGCGCGGCGGTGGTCGTCTCATCTGCTGGCCGCGCCGCCGCCGACCCAGTTGCCTCGAGGGCAGCGGCCTCTGGTGCACTGGCGGCCACTGCGCCGGAAGAGGCAGTGGCGGGCTCGGGGGCCTCGGCGCGCTCCGCAGTGGAGTGCGTTCGGGCCTCGGGGGGAGCGGTGCCCTCCGAGCATGAGGCGACCAGCAAGAGGAGCGCTAGCGACGCGCGGATGCCAACTGGGCGGCGGCTAGCCGATGGTGGCCGCATCGAGGCATGGTACGACAGCGATCACTTTCGGGACTGCTGCCAGGATGGTTCCCCGTGTGGCTGCGTATTCGGAGGTCCGCTATTGCCTCGGCAGGCTTTGCCGGAGACAGGTGCCTGACGGCCTGCCGGGCTACTGCGCGAGTGGAGAGTCCGCTGCTAGTTGAGGCGTTCGACGATCATGGCCATGCCTTGGCCGCCGCCCACGCACATCGACTCGAGGCCGATGGTGTTGTCGGCGTCCTCGAGGCCGTTGAGCAGGGTGCACATGATGCGAGAGCCGGTCATGCCGAAGGGATGGCCCAGCGCGATCGACCCGCCGTTGGGGTTGAGCTTTTCGTAGTCGATGCCCAAGTCGTCCGCGGAGGGAAGCACCTGGGCCGCGAACGCCTCGTTGATCTCCAAGTGGTCGATGTCGTCAATCGTCATGCCGGCGCGGCCCAGGGCCTGGCGGCAGGCGTCCACCGGGCCGAGGCCCATGATCTCCGGGTTCAGCGCGGACACGCCGGTGGACACGATCCGGGCCAGGGGCTTGGCGCCCACTGCGGCCGCCTTGGCGTCGGACATCACTACTACCGCGGCGGCGCCGTCGTTGAGCGGGCAGCAGTTGCCTGCGGTGACGGTGCCGTCGGGGCGGAACACCGGCTTGAGCTGGGAGACGCCCTCGATGGTGGTGCCCTCTCGGATGCCGTCGTCGCGGCTCAGTTCATTGCCGCCAGGCAGCGGGTAGGGGGTGATCTCGCGCTCGAAGAAGCCCCGGCTGCGGGCCGCCTCGGCCCGGTTCTGCGACATCACGCCCCACTCGTCCTGGGCCTGGCGCGACACTCCCTTGAGCTGGGCCACGTTCTCGGCCGTCTGGCCCATGGCGATGTAGATGTCGGGCAGGCCCTCCGGCGGGGACCATACGTCGACGGCTTCGGCGGCTCGTTCGGCGGTGCGGCCCTCGGCCCCTGCGAACTCGGCGTTATGAGGGCCGTTGTCGGCGGTGCCGTTCATGTAGCGCGACACGGTCTCGGCCCCGCCGGCCACGAAGCAGTCGCCCTCGCCAGCCTTGATGGCGTGGGCGGCCATGCGAATGGTCTGAAGCGACGACGAGCAGTAACGGTTCACGGTCACGCCCGGCGCGTTGACGCCGGCGAGTATGGAGGCGACCCGTGCGACGTTGTAGCCGCCCTCGCCTCCGGGCTGGCCGATGCCCCAGATCACGTCCTCGACGTCGTCGTGGTCGAGGCCGGGCACCTTGGAAAGCACGTCGCCGATGATGAACGCCGACATGTCGTCGGTCCTCACCTCGGTCAGCGATCCCTTGACGGCCCGGCCGATGGGAGTGCGGGCGGTGGCGACGATGACGGCTTCAGGCATTTTGGCTCCTTGGTGGGTGTGCTGGCGGCGCCGGGGGTCTGGACCGACAACGTTAGGAGCCAGACGGGCGATTCGCAGGCCTCAGCGCCTCGCTCCGGGAAATGGCAGCGGTGGGTGCCGTTTTGGGCGTTGTGGGCTGCCAGTTCGGCTGGCGCGTGTCGGCCGGTGGTGGCTGGGTGGGGAGTTGGCAGCGGTGGGTGCGGTTTTGGGCGTTGTGGGCTGCCAGTTCGGCTGGCGCGTGTTGGCCGGCCTGGCGATGGCTCGCTGGCGACGGGCTGTGACGGAGCCCGATGGTGGGCATCCTGATGGTGGGCATCCTGATGGTGGGCGTTCGGTTGTCGGGAACCGGTTGTCGTAGCCTCGGCGGATGAGACGTGTGGCGGTGCTGACCGGCCCGCGCCGCAAACTGCTGTCCGTCGGGCTGCTCTTGGTAGCGGTCGGCTGGCCGTCGTGGTGGATGCTGCGCTACAGCGCGGCGACCATGGAGGAGGGCTCCCTGCTCGTAGGCGCGGAGCTCGTGCTGGCCGGCAGGACCCCCCACGGCGGCTTCGAGCATCTCTACGGACCAGTCGACGTGTGGTTCGTGGCTGCCGCGTTCGCCCTAGTCGGCAAGTACGTGGTGGTCGAGCGGATCCTGGGCCTCGGGTACCGGCTACTGCTGCTGTGGGCAGTCCACCGCATCGCCCGCCGCTGGGGATGGGGCGTCGCCACGGGTGCGACCTTGCTGGCCTGGGCGGTCATTGCTCCGTTCGGGCTCATCGCCTACTCCTGGATCGGCGGAATCGCCTTCGGCGCCGCCAGCCTCGCAGTGGCGCTCGACGCCGAGACACGTCCCCGGCTGTGGGTCGTCTCCGGTGCGCTGGCCGGGGTGGCGCTGCTGTTCCGAGCCGACCTGGTGCTGGCGCTCGGGCTGAGCCTCGTCCCGCTGGTGTGGACTGCCGGCCGCGAGCAGCGCGCCCGCTTCGTCGGCGGTCTGTGCGTGGGCGCGGCGGTGTACGGGGTGCATCTGCTGACGGCGGGGCCCGCGGCCGTCTTTCGGGGAATGTTCGTTGATCCGGTGCTGCGAATGAGGCCGGGGCGCCGCCTGCCGGTACCTCCCCGTCTCGACGACAGCGGTGAGTTCTTCGCCCGGCTCGACCACTACCTGCGCGGCCCCGAGACCCTGCCCGGCCTCGACCGGCCCGCACAGATCGCCGCCCTGTTCTGGATAGTGCTGGCCGCGGCGGGCGTGGCGCTGTGGCTCGCCTGGCGCGCCGGCGACCGTCGGCTGCTCGCCTTCGCGCTGCTGGCCGCGGGGACGCTGCCCCAGATGCTGCAACGGCCGACCCCCAACCATCTCAGTTTCGTCGGCGTGCTGATCCTCCCCGTGGCCGCGGTCGCCGTGGCCGAGCGATTGACGCGGCGCACTGCGAGCGGGCTCGTCGCGCCCGCAGTGCTGGCCTGTCTGGTGGTGGTCGCCCCGCATCACGTCGGGCGCGCCCTGCATCGCACGTTCCTGGATCCCCCGGCTGTCGCCTGGGCCGTGCATGACGCCCGTCGCCTCCCGGTGGGCAGCCAGCAGGCCGCGGACGATCTCGAGGGCATCCTCGGAGCGCTCGCCGACGCGGCCGCGCCGGGGGACAGGCTGTTCGTCGGGCCTGAGGCGCTGGCTCGCACCAACTACTCCGAGACGTACCTGTACTACCTGACCCCCGGCTACGAGCCGGCGTCGTACCACCTGCAGATGAACCCCGGGCTCGCCAACCGGCCCGGCGGCAGGCTCGCCGCGGACGTCGCTTCGGCCGACTGGCTGATCCTTACCAGCCTGTTCGACGGGTGGGCCGAGCCCAACCGGTCTGTGCAAGACGGCGACCTGAGGGCCGACGCCGTGGTCGAGTCGTCGTTCTGCGCGGTGGAGACCATCGGCAAGCGCACCCTCTACCGGCGCTGCCCGGGCGAGGCGGCGCAAGGCTGAGCGTTGCCCGGCCCGCGCTGGGCGTTCCCGGCCCGCAATGAGCGTTGCCCGGCCCGAAATTGATGGCGTTCTTGGCACTGGGCGGGTGGTTTCGTCGCCAATCTTGGCCGGGGATGGCTTTGGGGGTGGCTTCGGGATGGGCGAGAGAGCCGAAGTAGGCTCGGCCCGTGCCCGACGACACCGCAGCCACCCCAGACAGCCCGGAGTCGGCCATCGACGCCGACCGAGCCTGGAGGCTCCTCATCGGCGGGGAGTGGGTCGACCCTGCCGCAGGCACATATCCCGTCATCGACCCCAACGACGGCAGCGTGGTGGGCCACGCCCCCGAGGCCGACGCCGACCAGGCCGCCGACGCCGCCCGAGCCGCCCGCGACGCCCTGCCCGCCTGGCGGGACGCAGGCCCCGAGGAGCGCTGCCGCCGTCTGGCCCGCCTGGCCGAGGCGATCGAGCGGATGGCCCCTTCGTGGCTGCCGCTGGTGCAGGCCGAGACCGGCTCGGTGACGTCCATCGCCAAGGGCCTGCAGGTCGGCGGCCCCATGATCGACCGGTTCCGCTACTACTCCCGTCCGTTCAACCTCGACGAGGACGTGGCCCCCATGCCGGTCGAGAAGGGCGCGCTCGGCCCCGCCGGCCTGCTGGCGGCCACGGTGCGGCGCCAGCCGGTAGGGGTGGTGGCCTGCATCACCCCCTACAACATGCCGCTGGTGAACGTGGCCGGCAAGATCGCCCCGGCGCTGGCCGCCGGAAACACGGTGGTGATCAAGCCCGCCCCCCAGGATCCGCTCGGCGTGCTGCTGCTGGGCGAGGCGGTGGCCGAGGCCGGCTTGGGCGACGGGGTGGTCAACATCGTCACCGGCTCCGGTCCGGAGGCGCCCGCCGCGCTGGTGGCCTCCGCCGACGTGAACATGGTGTCGTTCACCGGCTCCACCGCGGTCGGCGCCCGAATCTACGCCGACGGCGCGGCCACCATGAAGCGGGTGCTGATGGAACTCGGTGGCAAGGGCGCGCTGGTGATGACCGACGACGCCGACGTGAACGCGGCGTGCATGGGCATCGCCACCACCTGGGGTCTCCACTCCGGCCAGATCTGCACCGCCCCCACCCGGGTGATCTGCCATCGCAGCATCCTCGACCAGACGGTGGAGACGCTCAAGGCGTTCGCCGGGTTCATGAAGGTGGGCGACGGCCGGACGCCCGACACGATCGTCGGCCCGGTCATCACCGAGACCCACCGAGACCGGGTGGAGGCGTTCATCGCGGGCGGCGCCGCCGACGGCGCCACGGTGGTGTGCGGTGGCGAGCGCCCCGACCTGCCCGGCTGCTTCGTGGCTCCCGCGCTGCTAGTGGACGTGACGCCCGACATGGAGGTGGCGCGCGACGAGGCCTTCGGGCCCGTGGTGGTGGTGATGGCCCACGACGGCGACGACGAGGCCGTGGCCCTGGCCAACGACTCGCCCTACGGCCTGTTCTCCTATGTGTACTCCGGCGACGCCAAGCGGGCCTACGAGATCGGCTGCCGCCTGGAGTCCGGCAATGTGGCCCTCAACACCGTGCAGCCCCACATGTACGCCCCCTTCGGCGGCTTCAAGATGTCCGGCATCGGCCGCGACCGCGGCAAGTGGGGCATAGACGCCTACACCGAGATCCAAGCCATCAACTGGCTCTCCTAGATACAACTAAAATTATTGAAAGAATCCACCGCGTAGCCTGTTGGACGTGCCATAATGCGGCATGGACCCCGACCCCATCCTCGACAAGCTGGAAGCGAGCCTTCGAGAGGCAGCCGAGCCGAACTGTTGACAACCGACGAAGGGCGCTGGGCCTTGTTCGTCCAGCCCCGCGACAAGCGCCTTCCGCCCCGAGTTCATGGGTTGCTTCGACGACGAGCACCAGGCGTGCGACGCCGGGCTTTCGCAGCACGATCGGCAGGCGCTTCCTGATCAAGGAGGTCCTGAAGCAGGACCGGGTGATCAGCATCCCATGGGCGGTGTTGTCCGATCATCGCTGATGGACATGAGTATTCGCGGGTCGTTGGTCGCGTTGAACGCCAAGGCCCGATTGTCGATGTCGAGGTACATCTGACACCCTTCGAACTCGGGGGGTACGAGGGGGCCACACGTACGCCCCCACTTCCATATCGCACACGAGGCATCCTCGATACCGGTGCTGAGCGAACGTGCATCCGGTTGGGCATTGCCGAGAGGCTGTCGTTATCGCCGGTCGGGGCGCGCTCGCCTCCAGACTGCACTCGTGGAGAAGGTCATACGCAGTCACAATTCAAGTTTCGCTTCTGCTGGCGTGTCAACAAGATCATGCCGCCCGACCCGATTCGCATCTCTGTCCGTGTACAGGGCGGCCCCTGCTGGCGTGGATTTGCTGGTCGGCCTCGATGTGCTTCGCCACGGAAGGCTGACCGTTGACGGTCCTAAGGGCGAGTACGAGTTGCTGCTGCCGCGGACCGTCGAGTCGGCGGCGGGTTGGGGGCTCCGGTAGGTTGCTGGTCATGCTGGATGTGAACTCTCAGGCGCCTGACTTCGAGGCCCCCGACCAGCACGGCAACCCCGTGAGTCTCGCCGGTCTCCGGGGCAACTGGGTGGTGCTGTGGTGGTATCCCAAGGCCTCGACCGCCGGTTGAACGCGCGAGGGCAGGGGGTTCCGTGACCGAGCCCCGGAGTTCGAGGCAGCCGGCGCGGTGGTGGTCGGGGCGTCGTTCGATACCGTCGAGGAGCAGAAGGCCTTCGCCGACACCGAGGGGTTCGGCTACGCGCTGATCAGCGACACCGACAAGGCCATCGGCCGCAGCTACCACGCCGAGCGCGAGCCGGGGGAGGACTACTACGACTGGGGCGTGCCCCGTCGCATCAGCTATCTGATCGACCCCGAGGGCCAGGATCGCGGCGGCCTACGACCTCGCGGGCCAGGACCTCGCCGGCCACGCCGCCCAGGTGCTGGCCGACATCGCAGCCCGATCCTGACCGGTCGTGCCGCGCCCGACGGCGGCAGGCTCGGCCTAGCTAGGTCGCTCTAGGTCTCTGAAGTTTGTAGCAGCGCTAGGCCTAAGTCTAGGTCTCGCGCTCGAGGCTCGACGTCTAGGCGGCGTTGTCGTAGATCGCCTTTTCGAAGTCGAGGAACCCGCCCACCGACGTGGGGTCGGCGAAGGGGAAGATCTGGGTGGCCCAGAAGCCGCCCACTCCGTTGGCACGGTCGATCCAGTAGTACAGGTTGGCCAGCCCCGCCCAGGCCAGCGCCCCCGCAGGCCGCCCGGTGGGCGCCTCCTCCTCGTTGATCATGAAGGAGAGCGCCCAGGTCTTCGGCATGCCCGGGAAGAACTCGGCGTCGTTGGACAGGCGCGGGTTCGACACGGGAAGCACCGTCTTGGCCACCTCGGTGGCGCCCACGCCGGGCAGCATCTTGACGAACATGCCCTCGGGCAGGTGGTTCCGGCAGGCCATCTCCACGGTCTCGGGCCGCAGTATCTGCTCGCCGTCGGGTCCGGTGCCGTCGTTGAGCCACATGCGGATGAACTTCGCGTAGTCCTCGGCGGTGCCGTAGAGGCCGTGGCCGGCCATGTGGATCTCCGGGTCGGGCGGCAACTCCACCCCCGGCAGCGGGATCAGCGACCCGTCGGAGTCCTCGCGGGCGTGGATCGTCGCTAGGCGCTCACGCATCGACGGGGTGATAGAGAAGGCGGTCGACTCCATTCCCAGCGGGCCCAGCACCCGCTCGTCGAGCACCTCGCCCAGCCGCTTGCCGGTGATGCCCTCCACCACCTGGCCGGCCCAGTCGATGTTGGAGCCGTACTCCCACTGCTCGCCCGGGTCGAACAGCAGGGGCGTCTCGATGGAGGCGTAGGAGGCATCCACCACCCACGGCTGGCCCTGCTCGTTGGCCAGCCTCGTGTACGTCTCGTTGAAGAAGTCGTACGTGAGCCCGGCGGTGTGGGTGAGCAGATGGCGGGTGGTGATGTCGCGGCTGGGCGGGCGCAGCCGGGGCGCCCCGTCGTCGTCGAACCCCTCGAGCACGCCGAGCCCGCCGATCCTCGGGACGTACTCCTTGGCCGGGGCGTCGAGGTCCAGGTCGCCCTGCTCGACCAGCTGCAGGCAGGCGGTACCGCCGATGGCCTTGGTGGTCGAGAAGATGGCGCACACCGTGTCGGTGGTGAACGGGTCTCCTCCGAGGACCCGCTCGCCCCGGGCGCCCGCATAGATGACGCCGTCGCGGTCGGTTGCTACTGCGGCCACGCCGGGCACGCGCGGCGATCCGGTGGCAACACCGTCCAATACCGCATCCGCGGCTGCTCCAAGATCACCCATCACATCTCTCCTCTCTGTGACTGCCAGATGTGTGACCGCACTCTCTCACCGCACGGCCCGCCCGTCCACTCGCCGCAGCTGCCCCGGCCGAAATCGAAGGGAGTCGTGGCCTTCCCCGGCGGTTTCCTGATCAGCCTGGTGAGTCTGGGGCGCGTCTGGGACGGAGTGCATTATGCATATTGAATTGCTATGCTTTTTGCATGGTACAACTGGTTACCCGCGTGAGTGACGAACTTGCCGCGGAAGTCGACGAGCTTGTCGCCGCCGGCTTGGCGTCCTCGCGGTCTGATGCGGTTCGAAGCGCCCTCGAGCGCTGGATTGACTCAGAGCGGCGGCGTCGCATCGGCGCGGCGATCGTCGAGGGCTATACGCGCATCCCTCAGACCGAGGCGGAACTAGCCTGGGCCGACAGCGCGGCGGCCGCGATGATCGCCGAGGAACCGTGGTGACTCGCCGCACCGGCAGGGCGACCATCAGCCGAGCGAGTGGAGCGGCCGCGTGACCCCTGTCCGCGGCGAGATCTGGTGGGCCGAGTCCGAGGACGTTCGCAGGCCGGTGCTGGTCGTAACCCGCGACGCTGCCATTCCCGTGCTGGGAGCCGTCCTCGTCGCACCCGTCACCCGCACTGTGCGCGGCATCCCTACTGAGATCCCGCTGGGCCACGACGAAGGCCTGCCGCGGCCTTGCGCCGCCTCTTTCGACAACCTGCGGCCCGTGCGCAAGGCGTGGCTCACGAGTCGGATGGGTGCCCTCGGGCCTCGCAGCCACGAGATCTGCCACGCCCTCGCCGCTCTCAGCGACTGCTGATCCCGCTACGAGGGCGAGATGGTGGCCGGGCTGTCGGAGGCCGAGAAGCACGAGTTGGCCGAACTGTTGCGCCGAGTGATCGTCACCGCCGACGAATAACGGTCCCCGGCCCCAGGGCTTCACTCCAGCCCTGGCGTTGGGGCTAGGACACGTGCTCTTTCCAGGCGCTCTTGGTGCTTCCGACAACCGCTCGCACACGGAACTTTATGGTCAACGAGTTGTTGAATTGGTGGGTCACCGTGCTGGCGCTGGTGGCCGCGATGGTCGTGGTGCTTCCGTAGGGGTTGTTGCGGTCGCTGTCCGCGTGCTGCAACTCGTAGCCCACAGCACCGGTGGCACCGGACGGCTTGTTCCAGCTGGCCTGCATCTTGAGAGCCCCGCTGTTGAAGCTCAAGCTGAGACCCGACGGGGCGGGCAGCGTTGTGGTGAACGCCGCTGCGGTAGCCAGCCGGTTGGCTGAGGTGCAGGTGCTGTCGCTGTA
This sequence comes from Acidimicrobiales bacterium, assembly GCA_963667505.2. Lineage (GTDB taxonomy): Bacteria > Actinomycetota > Acidimicrobiia > Acidimicrobiales > Aldehydirespiratoraceae > Aldehydirespirator. Next base: position 40,138 of record OY763490.2, read on the forward strand.
CGCCGAGTAGGTGTAGGACGTGGCCGCGCTCAGGCCGGTGAGGGCCTTGGTGCTGGCGGTGACGGGGCCCTGGCAGGCGGTGTGGGGCCCGGTGGTCGCCTTGTAGTACCAGCTCGCGACGCCGTGGTGCGCGATGTTGAGCGTCGCCCCCGACCCCGACACGCCGGTGACGGTCAACACGGGGTCGATCGTCGCGCTCACCTTGAACAGGCCCGTGCGGCCGCCGGTCTCGTCGGCCCAGCTGCTGCTGGAGTAGCGCTTGCCGGTGTTGGCGATCGACCAGCCGAAGTTGCTCGGATCGTTGGTCTCGCTGTCAGAAGCCGTCGTGTCCCAGGTGTAGCCGTTGCTGCTCGACGCGCCGGTGCCCTTGAGCACCAGGAAATAGTCCGTGCCCGCGGTAAGCGAGCAAGTCGTGTTCGTCGGGCAGGCGAAGGTGGCCTCGCCCGCCCCAGCCGGGTTGGTGCCGCTGAGGGTATAGGTCGCCGCCGACGCCGGGCTGCCGCTCGACGACGCGTGAACCGCCACCGTCAAGTCGCCCGGCGACGAGCCCACCGAGTCGATCTTCACCGTCGCCCTCTGCAAGGTGTAGCCATTGGCGCTGGACCCGGTGGTGAACTTGGCCGCTGAGTGGTTGTTGCTGTAGACCGCGGTGCCGGTGCTGTGCGCCGTGGCGGTCAAGTTGCTCACCGAGGGCACCGACAGCGTCGTGAAGGCCGTGGCCGACACGATCGCGTTCGTGCAAGCGCTGTCGCTGTAGGCCGTGTAGGTGTAGGAGCGCCCCGGCGTGAGCCCGATCGCGTTCTTCGTGGTCGCGGTTCCCATCGACTCGCAAGTCGAACCCGCGGCCGTGGACTTCAGCCACCAACTGCCGGTGTACTCGGCCAGAGTCAACGTGGCCGTCGTCTCGCCGATCTTCGAAGAAGTCAGCGTGATCGGGTCCATCAGCGGCGGAAGCCAACGGCCAGCGCTCCACTTGTTGGTGCTGACTATGGCGAAGTCGTACTTCTTGGTGTTGTCGATGGAGTAGCTGGTGCCGTCGGCCGTCCAATCGGAGACCGTGACGCTGACCCGCCCGCCGAGCGTCCACACCTGGTCGGTTAGCGTGGCGCAGAGCGTGTAGTCGCCCGATGCCCCGGGCACAGCGACAGCGCAATAGACGTTGTAGCCGGTGACATGGGGTTTCGCGTTCCACGCCATCGAGATCTGGCCGTCGCCGCGCGTGTGCGAGAAGCCCCAAATGCCGGGAAGAAACGGCGGGATCTCCTCGGTTTGCGCCCAGGGGCCCGCCGCGGAGGGGTCGTTGTTCTTGACGGCGCGCACCGCCAACATGATGTGTCGGTGGGCCCCAAGCGTGTATTTCCCCGGCGTGTTGGGGCCGTCCTTTCGCCAGTGATGGGTAATTGACAGGGGCTGGAGTTGGCTAGTGGGAACCGTGGCGTAGCTGATCGTGGTGTTATGGTTGGACACTCCCCAGCCGCACAGGTCCCAGTGCCAGCCGCTGTATTCGGAGCACACGAAGTTGTAGCCGTCGGCACCTGTCACCGGCGTCCACTGGACAGAGAACACCGCATGATGCTCCCGGGTCGTCCGGGTGATCGTCCCCCAGGTGACCTTGCCGAGCTTGTTGCTGGCGGGCTGCGCCAGAGCCTCGGCGAAGGCGTAGCCACCCCCGCCGCCGAGCGAGGAACCGCCCACCGTTTGGGCGTCATAGGCCGTCCAGAAGTCCTCTGAGGGCATGCGGGAGATCTCGGCCCACGGTCCGGCGTTGCCGGCGTTGCGGGCCCGCACCGCGATGTGGTCGAGTGTGGTGGTCGTGGTGTAGCGGTGCGACGTTTCGGCGATGTTGGCGGCCACGCTGTGCCAGGCGGTGCTGCCCTCGGCCTTGGCCCTCACGTCATATCCGGTGGCCCCGCTGACCGCGTCCCACGCGATGTCGAGATAGCCCTTGCCGGGCTCGACGGTCAAGTTCTCCGGCGTGCCGGGCGACTCCCATGGCCCCACGGCCGGCGAGTTGCGCCAACCGCTGCCACCGCTCACGTTGAGAGCCCGCACCGCCACGTAATACGTCGCGCTGTTCGTGACGTTGTCGACGGTGATCGACGCAGAGGGGTGATCGTAGGCGGCCAGCGACCAGCTTTGACGCCCGTTCGAGCTGTAAGTCACGTGATAGCCGGTCGCGCCCTGCACCGCAGGCCAGGTCGCGGTGAGCGTGCCGTCGGCGCGCAGCACCGCCACCGACGACGGCGTGGCGGGAGGCGGCGGAGTGAATGGCGCTGAGGGCGCCGAGTTGCGCCAGCCGCTGCCGCCGGTCGCGTTGAGAGCCCGTACCGCCACGTAGTAGGTGGCGGTGTTGGACACATCATCGATGGTGATTGACGCGGTCGGGTGGTCGTAGGCGGCCAGCGACCAGCTCTGGCGGCCGTTGGAGCTGTAGGTGACGTGATAGCCGGTCGCGCCGTCCACCGCAGGCCAGGTCGCGGTGAGCGTGCCGTCGGCGCGCAGCACCGCCACCGACGACGGCGTGGCGGGAGGCGGCGGAGTGAATGGCGCTGAGGGCGCCGAGTTGCGCCAGCCGCTGTTGCCCGTGGCGCTGAGGGCGCGTACGGCGACGTAGTAGGTGGCGGTGTTGGACACATCATCGATGGTGATTGACGCGGTCGGGTGGTCGTAGGCGGCCAGCGACCAGCTCTGGCGGCCGTTGGAGCTGTAGGTGATGTGATAGCCGGTCGCGCCGTCCACGGCAGGCCAGGTCGCGGTGAGCGTGCCGTCGGCGCGCGTCACCGTCACCGACGACGGCGTGGCCAACGGCTGCTCGGCGTGCGCCAGGGGCGCCAGCCCGAGAGCGGCGACCGCCAGCACCAGCAGCGAGGCCAGCAGCGAGGCCGGTCGAGGTGCCCGTCGAGTGTTCCGGGCGCGTTCATCATGGAAGACGGTAAGGCCTTTCATGTCCGGCCACCTCCGTTTATATCAGCTATATCCCCATCTTAGCTTCTTGCATACAGTATTTCTGCATCCATTTCAAGGCCGCATCAGTCCTGAGTCCGCGGCACTCAGGACCTCCTCGGGACCCCTGGGGGTACCCGTAGGCTGCCTGCTGTCGTAGCGGGGAGGAGACTCGTGATCATCGACTGCCACGGCCACCACACCGAGGGCAACGACCGGAGTTGCTACCAGCGGCTGAGGACCGAGCCGTGACTGCGGCCGGGGTGCGGCGGCGGCCGGAGGGCGGTGGCGGTGCCGCACCGCTGGACGGCATGAGGGTGGTGGAAGGGTCGGCGTTCGTGGCGGCGCCGTCGGGCGGCATGACCTTGGCCCAGCTCGGGGCCGAGGTGGTGCGCTTCGACCCGATCGGCGGGGGCATCGACCACCGCCGCTGGCCTCTCAGCGCCGAGGGTCGCTCGCTGTACTGGGCGGGCCTCAACAAGGCGAAGAAGTCGTTGGCCGTCAATCTGCGCGACCCGGCCGCCCACGAGCTTCTCACCGAGCTGATCGGCGCCGCGGGGACCTTTCTGACCAACTTCCCGGCCCGGGGGTGGATGGCGCCTGCACGTCTTGCTGCTCGGCGGCCCGACCTGGTGATGGTGGCGGTGACCGGCAACCGCGACGGCACCACCGCGGTGGACTACACCGTCAACGCCGCGATGGGGTTCCCGATGGTGACCGGCCCGGCTGACAGCGTCGGGCCGATCAACGGCGTGATCCCGGCGTGGGACCTGCTGTGCGGGCAGACCGCCGCGGTGGGCATCCTGGCCGCCGAGCGCCGCCGCCTGCTCACCGGCGAGGGCTCGGTCATGGCGCTCGCCCTCAGCGACGTCGCGCTCGCGGCCACCGCCGCCCTCGGATACGTGGCCGACGTGCAGGTCAACCGGGCCCAGCGGCCGCGCTGCGGCAACGACCTCTACGGCGCCTTCGGGGTGGAGCTGGTCACCGCCGACGACCGCCGCGTGTACGTGGTGGCCATCAGCGCCCGGCAGTGGTCGGCGCTGCTGGAGGCCACCGGAACCGCCGACGCCGTGGCGGCCATCGCCGCGGCCGAGGGTCTCGACTTCGCCGACGAGGGCGACCGCTTCGAGGGCCGCCACCAGATCAAGGCGGCCATGCAGGCCTGGGCCGGGCGCCGGTCGCTGCGGGCGGTCGCGGAGCGCCTCGACGCCGCGGGCGCGTGCTGGGACATGTACCAGACGTTCACCGAGATGGTGGACGGAGACCCTCGCGCGTCGCCTTCGGCAGGCCTGTTCCGCGAGGTCGAGCAGCCGGGCATCGGAACCTACCTCGTGCCTGGCTCGCCGCTGACCCCGGTCGGTGCCGACGACGGGCGCCTCCTGCCCGCTGGTCAGGGCTCGCGGTCGGCCCCGGTCGGTGCCGAGGTGCGGGCGCCGACGCTGGGGGAGCACACCGACGACGTGCTGGCCGAGTGGCTGGGCCTCACGGCCCGCCAGATCGGCGAACTGCACGACCGAGGAGTCGTGGCTGGCGCCGTGGCCTAGACTCCGGCAATACGTCTGACAAAAATGGTCGGCCTTGCCAAAATTGTATACAGGCTGTAGATTGTATACCGATGCTTGAGGCCTACCAGACCTCCGCAGCTCCGATCGGTTCCACCACATGGATGGAGGACGGCCGCTGCGGCGGCTCGGGCGAACTCTTCTTCGCACCCTTCGCGGAGCGCCCGGAGGCTCGGGTGCGCCGGGAGGCTCGGGCTCGGGCCATCTGCGACGAGTGCGGGGTGCTGCTCTCGTGCCGCAACTACGCACGGACCAACCGCGAACTGGGATTCTGGGGTGGCGAGAGCGAGTCCGAGCGAGCCGAGGCTGGATTCGCCCCCACCACGCCCATCGTCGGGCGCAGGCGGGTGGCCGAAGAGCGGGCCCGCGACGCCATGCGCCGCGTCCTCTAGCCGCCAGCTCTCGCGTCCAAACCGCCAGGACTTGTGTCGGCGGATGCAGGCGTCAGCCGGGGCTAGCGTCGGCGGGTGCAGGCGTTAGCCGGGGCTTGGGTCGGTCGTTGCGGCTGGCTCGATGGTCAACACCAGGCTGCCGATGTGGCTCTTGGCGACGAAGGCCTGCTGTGCGGCCCGGATCTCCTCCAGCGGGTAGGTGCCGCCCACTACGGGCCTGACCTCTCCCCGCTCGATGTAGCCGACGAGATCGGCGAACACCTGGGGCGGGTAGACGGTGGCCCCCTGCATCTGGAGGTCGTTCAGATAGAGCGTGCGCAGGTCCAGCGCCACGATCGGCCCGGCGATGGCGCCCGAGGTCACGTAGCACCCGCCCCGGCGCAGCGCCTCGAGCCATCCGCCGAAACTGTCGCCCCCCACAACGTCGGCCACCACGTCGAAGTCGCCGCCGTTGGCCTCGACCGCGTCCGCCACCACGTCCGCGGACTCGCGGGCCACTGCCGCGTCGGCGCCCAGCTCGCGCACCGCGGCCAGCTTGGACGCCCCGGCGATGGCGACCACCCGGGCGCCGCGCCGCTTGGCGAGCTGCACCAGCGCACTGCCCACGCCGCCCGACGCACCCGGAACGGCGATCGACCCGCCCGAGCCCAGTCCCGACCGCTGCAGCATGTGCTCGGCGGTGGACCATGAGCAGGCGAAGCTGGCCAGCTCCACGTCGGACAGCCCGACTGATACCGGGTAGACGTTCTCACCGGGAACGGCGCAGTACTGCGCGAAACCGCCGTCGCGCTCGCTGCCCAGGTAGCCGGCGAGCTGGCGGTCGGCGGGGCGGTCCCGGTCGCGCAGCCAGGGATCGACCAGCACCCGGCGCCCGACCAGGCCCGCGTGGGTGCCCTCGCCCGCCGCCACCACGACCCCGGCGATGTCGGCGCCCTGGATCCGAGGGAACGACAGGCCGCTGCGGCCCCAGGCGGAGTCGTCGGGGTCGGCGTCGGCGAAGCCCTCCGAGGCGGTGGCCGAGGTGACCGCCCGGCTGTACCAGCCGACCCGGGTGTTGATGTCGGTGTTGTTCATCCCGCAGGCGGCCACCCGCACCAGCACGTCGCCGGGACCGGGCCGGGGCACGGGCACGTCGTCGCGCACCTCCAGCATCTCGGGCCCGCCGGTGCCGAGCAGCCGGGCGGCCCGCATCACCGCAGGCACATCGGCGTCGGGCACGGCCGGCGGGATCACGGGCTGTTGTCTATCCGCTCGGGCGCTAGGCGCGCAGACGCGCGTTGGTCGGATCGTGCACGGCCTCGCTCAGCACCCGGGCCGGGCACAGCTCGCCCACCACCCGGACCTCCAGTTCGGTGCCGGGCGCGGCGTGCTCGGGCGCCAGGTAGGCGAAGGCCAGGCTCTGGCGGCAGTGGAATCCGTAGGCGCCCGAGGTCGCCAGCCCCACCGCCCGCCCGTCGGCGTAGACGCCGTCGGCGGCGTGGACGTCGGCGTGCTCGGCCTCCACCGCCAGGTAGGCGAGCCGCCAGCGGTAGGGCTCCTCGCCGCAGGTGGCCCGGGCCCGGCGGGCCAGCAGCGCGTCGCGGCCCACGAAGTCGCCCTTGTCGACCTTCACGAAGCGTTGCAGCCCGGCCTCGTCGGGGTTCACGTCGTGGGTGAGCTCGCGGCTGGTGAAGTAACGCTTCTCCATGCGCAGCGAGTCGAGCGCATGGTTGCCGGCGTCGGCCACGCCCAGCGGCTCGCCCGCCTCCCACAGGGCGTCGTAGACGACGGCCAGCTCCTCGACGGGCAGGTGCAGCTCCCAGCCCAGCTCGCCGGTGAAGCCCACCCGCAGGGCCCGCACGCCGGCCACGCTGGCCACTGTGATGACCCGTCCTCGCAGCCAACCGAAGGCGTCGTTGCTGAGGTCGGCGTCGGTCAGGCCGGCGAGCAGCCGCCGGGCCGCGGGGCCGGTCACGTTGAGCACGCCCAGTTCCATCGACCGGCTCACCAGCTCGGCGTCGGCGCCGTCGGGCCAGTGCGTATCGAGGAACTCGCGGTCCTTGCCCTCGCCCGCCGCGGCCGACACCAGGTAGAAGTGGTCGGCGGCCAGGCGGCTCACGGTCAGCTCGCTCTCGACGCGACCCTGCGGGGTCAGCAGATAGGTCAAGCCGATGCGGCCCGCAGCGGGGACGGTGTTGGTGGTGAGCCGGTCGAGCACCGCCGCCGCGTCCGGGCCGACCAGGTCGAACTTGGCGAAGGCGGTGGCGTCGAGGATACCGACCCGCTCCCGCACGGCACGGCACTCCTCGGCCACCGCGTCGAACCAGCCGGTGTGGCGGAACGACACCAGGTCCTCGGCTGCCATCCCGGCCGCGGCCGGGAACCACTTGGGCCGCTCCCAGCCGTACACCTGAGTGAACACCGCGCCCTTGCCGTGCAGGCGCCCGTACAGGGGTGTGGTGCGATAGGGGCGGGCCGCGGGCCGCTCCAGGCCGGGCAGCGGCGTCTGGTGCCGGTACTGGTGGTCCTCGGTGCCCTTGGCCCGTCCGTAGGTCGGGATGTCGGCGGGGTCGATGTAGCCGAACCGGCGGGCGTCGTAGGCCCGCACGCTCACCCCGGTGTCGCCGTGCACCATCCACCGGGCCAGCTCCCGGCCCAGGCCCGGACCGTCGGCGATCCCCACTTGCACCCCTGCCATCTGCCAGAAGTTGGGCACGCCCGACGGGCCCAGCAGCGGCTCGCCGTCGGGCGGGTAGGAAATGGCGCCGCAGATCACCTGCTTGATGCCCAGCGGCTCGAGCACCGGCATCCGCTCGAAGGCCCGGGCCAGCCATGGGCCGACCCGGTCGAAGTCGGCGTCGAACAGCGGGTTCTCCAGCGACCAGTCCGGCCCGTCGCCGTCGTGCCACACCGACTCGGCGCCGTACTGCTCGTAGATGCCGATCAGGCCCGACTGCTGCTCCTGGCGCAGGTAGCCCGACACGTAGTCGTCTCGCACCACCGGAAGCTCGCGGCCGAGACCGGCGAACTCGGGCACCGGCTCGGTCAGCAGGTAGGTGTGCAGCACGTTGGCGATGGGCACGTCGAGCCCGACCATGCGGGCCACCCGGTGCGCGTAGCAGCCCGCCGCGTTCACGACGTGCTCGGCGTGCACTGTGCCCCGCTCGGTGTCCACGTCGAAGGCGCCGTCGCGGCGCTGTCGGATGCCGAGCACCCGGTTGCGGCGGCTGACGGCCGCGCCGAGGTCGCGGGCGGCCCGCACCATGGCGTTGGCCGCTCCCGACGGGTCCGCGTGGCCGTCGTCGGGAGTGTGGACGGCGCCCAGCATCCCGTCGGTCGCATAGAACGGGTGCAGTTCGGCGATCCTGGCTGGGTCGACCCACTCCATGGCGTTGCCGACGTACTGGGCCGGGCCGAGCTGGGCCTTCAGCCAGTCGACCTCCTCGGCGTGGTAGGCCACCCGCAGGCTGCCGCTGCGGTGCCAGGAGGTGGCCACTCCGCTCTCGGCCTCCAGCGAGGCGTACAGCTCGCAGGCGTAGCGGCGGAACTCGGCCAGCGCATAGCTCGACACCGAATGGGTGACCTGCCCGGCGGCATGCCAGGTGGAGCCCGAGGTGAGCTCGGCCTTCTCGACCAGCACGGTGTCGGTCCAGCCCTCATGGGCGAGGTGGTAGAGCGCGCTGGCGCCGCAGATCCCGCCGCCGACGATCACCACCCGGGCATCCTCGGGCAGCCCGGCGCGGGCGGGGCGTGGTTCGTCGGGCAGCCCGGCGCGGGCGGGGCGTGGTTCGTCGGGCAGCCCGGCGCGGGCGGGGCGTGGTTCGTCGGGCAGCCCGGCGCGGGCGGGGCGTGGTTCGTCGGGCACACCCGGTGCTTGCGCTGCCACGGCCCTCCCTCAGAGAATCCCGTCCTCCGGCACGCCGAGGCGCGACACTAGCGCCGCGGATCGGGCACAATACGCAACACAGCGCAACCGATTGGGCGGTGGCAACGAGGACTGACGAGGGCACAGGAGGTCGAGATGCTTCTCGCGCATCCCGCTCTGGCTGATCCGGAGTACTACGTTCCCGGCCTGCCCGCGGACTATGTGACGGCGCGCTACGGGGTGAGCCCGGTCGACATCGCCAAGCTCGGCTCCGCGGAGAATCCTCTGGGCGCCTCGCCGCTGGCGGTGCAGGCTGTGCGCGAGCGGCTCGACGACCTGCACCTGTACCCGTCGTGGACGGCCGAGCCGCTGCGGGAGAAGATCGCGCAGACCTACGACGTCGAGCCGGAGCGGGTGGTGTGCGGGGCCGGTGAGACCGAGATCATCTCGTGTCTCATCCGGGCTTTCTGCGAGCCGGGCGGGCGCATCCAGATGCCCGGCCCGTGCTTCCCGATCTACCACCTGTTCGCCGAGGCCGAGGGCCGAGTGCCGGTGCTGGTGCACGAGGCCACCGACCGGGCCTCGATGGCGGTGGACGCCGACGCCTACATCGACGCCATCGACGACGGCACCCGGATCGTGTTCGTGACCAATCCGCACAGCCCGTCGGGCGCCTGGATGGACGAGGGCGACGTCCGGCGCATCGTCGAGGCCGCACCCTCTGCCCTGGTCGTGCTCGACGAGGCCTACGTCCACTACTCAGGCGACTCGGGGTATCTCCATCTCGCCCACGACTATGGCAATCTGGTGGTGCTGCGTACCTTCTCCAAGGCGTTCGGCCTGGCGGGCCTGCGGGTGGGCTTCGGCGTGGGGCCCAAGCCGGTGATCGACGCCTGCCTGGCGGTGAAGCCGACCTGGAACATGGGCGTGCTGCAAACCGCGGGCGCGGTCGCCGCCCTCGACGACAAGGACCATCTCGACGCCACCGTCTCGGTGATCTCGCAGGGCCAGGCCCGGGCCGCGGCCCGGTTCGCCGGGCTCGACCGGTTCCGGATGGTGCCCGGCAGCCGGTCCAACTTCTTCCTGGTGGAGATCCTCGACCCGGGCACCGACTCCACCGAGGTCTTCGAGGGCCTGCTGGAGCGGGGCGTGATCGTAAAGGACGGCTCGGTGTCGTTCCGGGGCCTGGAGAAGCGCTTCCTGCGCTGCGACGCCAACCTGCCCGAGCGGATGGACCGCCTCGCGGACGCCCTGGCGGACCTGCCATGACCAGCGAAGGAGATCGTTGCCATGTTGCCTGACAGCATTCCCGCCGTGGAGCGTTCCCGCGGGCTGGCGGCCCGGTACTACACCGACCCCGAGGTGTTCGCGGACGAGATGGAGCGGATCTTCGCCCGCAGTTGGGTGATGGTGGGCCACGTCTCTCAAGTGGCCGAGCCGGGCGCGGTCATCACCGCCGATGTCGGCGACGAGAGCGTGCTGGTCGCCAACGACGGGGGCCAGCTGCGGGCCATGTACAACGTGTGCCAGCACCGCGGCCACCAGCTGATGACCGCCGAGCAGGCGCAGGTCGACCAGATCACCTGTCCCTACCACGCCTGGACCTATGGGCTCGACGGGCGGCTGCTGCACGCCCGGGGCGAGAGCGTCGGGGAGGTCTGCGTGCCGTCGGTGCGGCTGGAGACCCAGGGCGGCTTCATGTTCGTCAACCTCGACCCGGGCACCGCACCGCTGGCCGAGACGGCTGCCGGAGTGGAGGAGGAGATGCTCGCGCTGGCGCCCGATCTCGGCCAACGGGTGCTGGCCGCCCGCAACACCCACGAGATGCGGGCCAACTGGAAGGTGGTGGTGGAGAACTACAACGAGTGCTACCACTGCCCCAACGTCCACAAGTGGTTCACCTCGGGGGTGATCTCGCCCGGCAGCTACCGGATCTCCATGCACGGCGACGTGATCCGGCACACCGCCGTCGGTCCGCAGATGCGGCCGGGCGGCGGCAACGGCTCGGCCGGGGCGGCCGGGGCGGATAACGGCGACGGCTCGGCCGGGGAGGCCTACGGGGACGGCTCGGCCGGGGCGGGCGCGGGCGGGGAGGCCTACGGCTACGGATCGTTCTACACGTGGCCGGTGTCGTCCATCCAGTGCTATCCGGGCCAGGTCATCAACACGTTCCGGTGGGTGCCGCTGGCCGTGGACCGCACCCGGCTGATCCGCGAGTGGTGGTTCCCGAGCGTCGAGCTCACCGACGAGCAGTCCACACTGATCGCCGAGGAGTGGTCCAACACCGCCTGGGAGGACTTCGTGATCGTCGAGTCGGTGCAGCGGGGCGTCTCCAGCCGCGGCTACCGGCCGGGTCCGCTGATCCTCGACCCGAGCGGCTGCTGCGACGTCCACAGCGAGAACTCCGTGCAGCACCTGCAAGGCCTGCTGCTCGCCTCGCTCAACGACGCAGGCTGACGATGGCGGCCGGTCCGGCGCCCGGCGAAGTTGGGGAAGCCGGATCGTCGCTGTCGGCTGAGCTGGCCGAGTTCCTGAGTGGTCTCCGGGGCAGGATCGCCTCGGCGCACCTGGCCGCGGCGGGCAACTGCGTGATCGACACTCTCGGCTGTATCGCTCACGGGGCCGGGCTGCCCTGGTCTGTGGCGGCGACCCGCCACGCGCTGGCGACCGGCGGGGGAGGGCGCTGCACGGTCGTCGCGCGGCCCGAGCGCGCCTCTGCGGCCATGGCCGCCTTCGCCAACGGCGCCGCCGCCCACGCCTTCGAGTTCGACGACGTGCACGAGGAGGCCGTGAACCATCCCGGCGCGGTGGTGGTTCCCGCCGCGCTGGCGGTGGCCGAGGAGCTCGACGCCTCCGGCGCCGCCTTCCTAGAGGCGGTCGTCGTCGGGTACGAGGCGATGGCGAGGGCAGGGCTGGCGGTCGGGCCGGTCTCGCACATGCTGGCCGGTTTTCACCCCACGTCGATGTCGGGCGTGTTTGGCGCAGCCGCCGCCGCGGCCCACCTGCGCGGCCTCGGCGCCGACCGGCTCAACCACGCCTTCGGCATAGCGGCGTCGCTGGCCTCGGGCACCATGGAGTTCGCTTCCTCGGGCGGCATGGCCAAGCGCATCCACGCGGCCCGGGCCGCGGAGGGCGGGATCTTGGCCGCCTCGCTGGCCGCCGACGGGTTCGAGGGCGCCCAGGACGGCCTGGCCGGTCGGTACGGCTTCTGCCGGATCTTCACCGATGGGCCGGGCCCGCGGCCCCAGTTGCTCACCGAAGGGCTGGGGGAGCGTTGGATGATCGACGAGATCACGATCAAGCCGTACCCGTCGTGCAGCGACTTGCACCCAATGGTCCAAACCACTTGCGAGTTGGTCGACGTCCAAGGGCTGCGCGCCGAGGACATCGAGCGGATCGTCGTGTACGGCACCACGAAGACGGCCGAGCTCAACGATGTTGACGGCACCGAGTCGGTGATGGCTGCCCAGTACTCGGCGCCGTTCAACGTCGCCGCCGCAGTGGTGGCCGACCCGGCCGATCCGGTCACCTTCGATCCGGAGCGCATTGCCGATCCGGCGCTGGCCGCGATGCAGGCCAAGGTTGCCCCGATCGTGCCCGCCCCCGAGTTCGACGCCACCTACGCCTGGAAGCAGGGTGCCCGGGTACAGGTCACGCTCACCGACGGCCGGGTGCTGGAGCGGACGGTCCACGGCCAGAAGGGGTCGATGCACGACCCGCTCAGCGACGACGAGATCGAGCGCAAGTTCTGGATGATGACCGCTGGCCGTCTGGGCCCGGGCATTCCCGAAGTGGTCCGATCGCTCCCAGATCGTTCCGTCCGCGATCTGACGCATTCCCTGCGCGCCGGCCCGACGACCGGCTAGCAGCCGGAATTGGCAGCGGTGGGTGCCGTTTTGGGTGTTCTGGGCTGCCAGTTCGGGGCTGCGGTCTTCCGGTTGTGCAAGCCGATCCTGACGGGCAGGCTGAGACGGTGAGCGCGCTCGACCTGAGCACGGACTTCTCTGACCGGGCCGGCGCCGCGCTGGTGGTTGGCGGCAGCGGCGGTCTCGGCGCGGTGATCGTCGCGGAGCTTGCCGCCCGGGGCAGCGACGTCGCGCTCACCTACCGCAACCGGGCCGACGCGGCCGCGGCCGCATCCGCCGAAGTGGCACAGCGGGGCCGTCGGAGCTGGATCGCCCGCGCCGACCTCACCGACGACGAGGAGACGGCCAAAGCCATCGATGAGCTGGCCGCGGCGGCTGGGGGCCTTCACACGATGGTCTACGCGGCCGGCCCCAACGTCCCACAACTCCATCTGAGCCGCATCGATCCCGCGGTGGTGCGAGCCCAACTCGACGCCGACGCGGCGGGGTTCTTCTCAGCGGCCCACGCAGCCTTGCCGCACCTGCGGGCTTCCGGTGGCAGCATCGTGGCTGTGAGCACCGCGGCCATCGGCCGATTCCCGGTGCGCGACGGCCTGAGCACCATCCCCAAGGCCGCCGTGGAGGCTGCCGTGAGGGGACTGGCCGCCGAGGAGGGACGTTTCGGGGTGCGGGCCAACAGCGTCGGCCCCGGAATGCTGACCGACGGAATGGCCCAGAGACTCATGGCGTCGGGCGACCTCGACGAGCGCGCCTTGGACGCGGCTCGGGGCAACATCCCCATGCGCTCGTTCGGCGCCGCGGCCGACATCGCCGAGGCTGTGTGCTTCCTCGCCTCCGACCGGGCCCGCTACATCAGCGGCCAGCACCTCGCGGTGGATGGCGGCTACACGGCCTGAGCGGTCTCGGAGATCGTCGGCCTCGAACAGGGGTTGGGCCAGCGGGATGCTGTTTGGCTAGCGTCGGGCTCCATGTTTCCGGGAGTCCACGCTGCTACCAGTCCCGACAGGCCGGCCCTGATCTTGGCCGGGTCGGGCGAGACCGTCACCTACGCCCAACTCGATGCCGAGGCCAACCAAGTGTCAAGGCTGTTCCGGGAGGCGGGTCTGGCGCCCGGCGACCATGTGGCCTGGTGCCTGGAGAACCATCGCAACTTCCTGTCGCTGACCTGGGGGGCGCACTACGCCGGGCTGGTCTACACGCCCATCAGCAGCCGCCTGACCACTGACGAGATCGCCTACATCGTCGACAACAGCGGCGCCCGGGCCTTCATCACCTCGCGCTACAAGGCCGCCCAGGCCGCCGAGCTGATCGACCGGATGGACAGGGTGGAGCTGCGCCTGATGATGGACGACGCCATCGATGGCTACGGCAGCTACGAGCAGGCGCTGGCCGCGATGTCGACCGAGCCGCTGAAAGACCGGGTGGCCGGCACCGACATGCTCTACAGCTCGGGCACCACCGGGCGCCCCAAGGGCGTGCTGACCGCGTATGAGCCGGTGCCCGTCGAGGAGGCCGAGTCGATCGTGGCCGTGATGTGCGTGCTGCTGCTGGGCATGTCCGACGAGTCCGTCTACCTGTCGCCGGCGCCTCTGTACCACGGCGCGCCGCTGCGATTCACGATGGCCTCGCAGATCATCGGCTGTACCGCAGTGGTGATGGAGCGCTTCGACGCGGCGGAGTTCCTGGCCGCGGTCGAGCGCCACTCGGTGACCCACACCCAGGTGGTGCCCACCATGTTCGTGCGGATGCTGAAGCTGCCTGACGAGCAGCGCCTGGCACACGACCTGTCGTCGCTCGCGGCCGTGCTGCACGCGGCTGCGCCGTGCCCGGTGGAGGCCAAGCGCCAGATGATCGACTGGTGGGGGCCGATCATCAGCGAGTACTACGCCGGCACCGAGGGCAACGGCTTCACCTTCTGCGACAGCGAGCAGTGGCTGGCCCATCCAGGCTCGGTCGGCGCGCCGATCAACTGCGAGGTCCACATCGTGGACGACGCCACCGGCGAGGAGGTGGCCGTCGGTGACGAGGGCGTCGTCTACTTCAGCGGCGGCAGCACCTTCGAGTACCACCTCGACGAGGAGAAGACCCTCGGCTCCCGGCTGCCCAACGGCTGGTCGACCCTCGGCGACATCGGCCGGGTGGACGAGGACGGGTTCCTTTACCTTACCGACCGCAAGTCGTACATGATCATCTCCGGCGGGGTGAACGTCTACCCCCAGGAGGCCGAGAACCTGTTGACCATGCACCCGGCGGTGCTGGACGCGGCCGTGATCGGCGTGCCCGACGACGACCTCGGCGAGGTTGTCAAGGCCGTGGTCCAGCCCATCGAGATGCCCGACGGCGAAGAGGCCGAGGCCGCCCTGGAGCGCGACCTGATCGACTACTGCCGGGCCAGCCTGGCGTCGGTCAAGTGCCCCCACACGGTCGACTTCCGCGCCGAGCTGCCCCGGGACGAGACCGGCAAGCTCTACAAGCGCCTCCTGAGAGACGAGTACTGGCAAGGCCAAACCCGCCGCATCTAGCGCGGATCCCGCGGCGGTCGGGCGCTCGCGGCCGTCCCCATCGGCACGGCCGCGTCCGCTCCCGCGACGGAAGGGTCAAATGCCGTCGAGTCGGCGGACGAGTGCGGCTGGCGCGACCCGGCGGTAGCTGTCCTCGATCCAGTCGGCCACGTCGTCGATGTCGGCGTCGGCCATCCGCACGAGCACCGCTCCGTAGCCGTCGTAGTGGGGCACGGTGAACAGCACCTCCGGGTGGTTCTCGAGCAGCACCGGCTTCATCTCCGGCTCGCAGAACACCACCAGCACCTCGGTGTCGTGAACGCGGTCGCGCCGGTGCTCGCGCTCGCCCCACAGCCGGCAGAAGCCCTTGTTGCGGACTTTCAGCCCCGGCGTGCCGTACCAGGTCGCCTCGGTCACCTCAGGCAGCCGAAGCCCCACCCGCCGGACATCCTCGAACCTCACCACGCCGTAAGGTCCTCGCCTGTCGGGTGGCTAGGTGAGCTTGAGGACTCGGGCGGCGTTCTCTCGCAGGAACTTGGGCCAGACCTGGTCTCGGAAGCCCACGTTGGGCATCTCGGTCATTATTCGCTGCAGCGACAGGCCCATGGGGAAGTAGCCGGCGTACATCACCTTGTTGGCGCCTCGGGTGTTGGCGTAGTCGATGATCGCCTTCGGGTAGTGCTTGGGAGCGAACGCCGAGGTCGAGTAGTGCAGGCCGGGCCACTTCAGCATCAGCTTCACGGCCAGGGCCTCCCAGGGCTCGCAGCCGTGGCGGGTGACCAGCGTCAGCTCCGGGAAGTCGTACATCACCCGGTCGAGGCGCTCCACGTGCTGGCAGTCCATGGGCAGCCGGGGGCCGGGCACGCCCGCGCACACGAACACGGGGATGTCCAGCTCGCAGCAGGTGGCGTACACCGGGTACCACTTGGCGTCGTCGATCGGGATCTGGGGGAAGCATCCAGCGGGGAACGTGCCCACCGCCCGGATGTCGTAGGCCTCCTTGCAGTGGCGGATCTTGCGCACCGCGCCCATGATGTCGTTGGCGTCGATCTGGCAGGTGGCCACGAACCGGTCGGGGTGGTCGGCCAGCGCCTTGCGTTGCACCTCGCCCTCGCAGCCGATCAGGCCCCACTCCACGCCCCAGGCGTCCATCTCGCCCAGGGTCAGGCCGATCGGGTCGTCCGCGCCGTACTTCTCCTTGGGCACGCCCTTGAACATGTACTCCACCGGGAAGTCGAACTCGGCCGACTCGGAGTCCTTGAGCTGCTTGCGGATGAACTCGTAGTGCTCGAAGTCCTTGGCGGGGAAGCCGATCATCGTGTCGACGATCCCCACATCGGTCGGCATTGCCATGTTCTCGTCTCCGTTCGTCGCCGGGGTGGGGCTAGTCGCCGGGGTGGGGCTAGTCGCGGGGTGGGGCTAGTCGCCGTGATGGGGCGCTAGTTGCTAGTTGCGGGGCACCTCGCGCCAAGGGACCTCCTTGTCCACCCTGGGCTCGCGGGGCAGGCCCAGCACCTGCTCGCCCAGGATGTTGCGCATGATCTCGCTGGTGCCGCCCTCGATGGAGTTGGCCCGGGCCCGCAGGAAGCCGTGGTGGGTCTCGCCGAACTTGCCGTCGAGCGAGATCGCGGTGGGCCGGCGGAACTCGTAGTCGTAGTCCACCATCCCGGCGGGGCCCTCAAGGTCGATCACCTTGGCGGTGAGGTCCTTGTTGAACTCGGCCAGGATCAGCTTGCTGACCGAGCCCTCGGGTCCGGGGTTGCCGGCCCGGGCGTTCTGGGCGGCCCGGACGTTGGTGAGCCGCAGCGTCTCGCCCCTCACCCAGAGCTGCATCACCTCGTCACGGTGGGCCTTGGTGCGCACCGACGGGTCCATGTTGCGGTAGGCGGCCATCAAGTTGCCCAGCGGCCCCTGCTCGGCGGTGGTGGCGCCGCCGACTGCGCCCCCGATGGCGGTGCGCTCGTTCATCAGCGTGGTGAGCGACACCCGCCAGCCTTCGCCGACCGCGCCGATGCGGGCCGAGTCGGGCACCCGCACGTCGGTCATGTAGACCTCGTTGAACTCGGCCTCGCCGGTGATCTGGCGCAGCGGCCGCACCTCCACGCCGACGGCTCGCATGTCGAGGGCGAAGTAGGTGAGGCCCTTGTGCTTGGGCAGTTCCGGGTTGGTGCGGGCCACCAGCATGCCGAGGTCGGCGACATGGGCCAGCGTGTTCCACACCTTCTGGCCGTTGACCACCCACTCATCGCCATCGCGCTCGGCCCGGGTGCCCAGACCCGCGAAGTCCGACCCGGAGCCGGGCTCGCTGAAGAGCTGGCACCAGAGCTCCTCGCCGGTGAACATGGGTCGCAGATAGCGGCGCTTCTGCTCGTCGGTGCCGTGGGTGAGGATGGTCGGGCCGACCAGCATCATGAAGAACGTGGACGGGTCGGCCGGCTGGGCGCCCGCGGCCCTCAACTGCCGGTCCACGGTCCGCTGGAGACGGCGGGACAGGCCGAGTCCGCCGAAGCCGGCCGGGTGGTGCACCCAGGCCAGTCCGGCGTCGTACTGGTGGCCCCGGAACTCGGTACGGCTCTCCTCGGCGGGATCGTGCTCGGCCAGCAGGGCCTCGACCGCTTCGGTGGCGATTCGGGTCTGTTCGTCGGTGCTAGCGGGGGCTTCGGTGGCGGTCATGGTGGGATTCTCCGTTCGACGTTGCGGTGACGGCCCGCTCGGCGTCATGCTTGGTCCATGCATTCTTACTCCCGCCAGCACCTGATCGACACCGCTGAGGCCTGCTTCGCCGAGATTTCGGCCCTGTGCGCCGACCTCTCCGACGACGAGTGGGCGGTGCAGTCGCTGTGCCCGGCCTGGACCGTCCGCCAGGCCATCGGCCATGCGGTGGGCGTGGAGGACGTGATCTCGGGCTGGGAGATCAGCACCGACGACATGCCCCCGTTCCAGAAGATGCAGGCCCTGACCGACGCTTCGGCTGGCATGTCCGCGGCCGAGTTCGGCGCCCGGGTGGGAGAGATCTTCGACGCCCGCCGGTCCGAGCTGGCCGCTCTGAGCGACGACGACGTCGAGCGCCCATCGTGGACGCCGGTGGGGGTGCAGAGCTACGGCGGCTTCCTGGCCATCCGCATCTTCGACATGTGGGTCCATGTGCGGGACTGCACTATCCCGCTGGGCCGGATCACCGACGACAGCGGGCCGACGGCCGAGATCACCATGGACCAGGTGGAGGGGTCGATCGGCTACATCATCGGCAAGAAGGTCGGCCTGCCCGACGGCATGAGCCTGCGGGCCGACATCACCGGGCCGGTCGAGCGCCAGATCGCAGTAGCGGTGGACGGACGGGCCAAGGCTGTCGATCCTGCTTCCTTGGCGGCGCCCGACGTGGTGCTGACGGCGGACTCGACCACGTTCATCATGCTGGCCTGCGGGCGCATCGACCCCCAGTCCAAGATCGACGACGGCGCCATCTCCTGGAGCGGCGACCCGCACTGGGGCGAGCACGCCGCCCGGAGCCTCCGCTTCACGATGTGATCGCGCTCCGAGCCACCCGAGACTCTCCGCTCGTTCTGTGTGAGCTTCTTGGTCATGTGAGCGGGTTTCTTCGCACAGATCCGGCGGCGGGGCGGTGGCGGCGGGGATTTGGCAGAGTTCTGCATGGATGGCGTGCATTTCACTGCCAGTTCGCGGCCGGAGGATGCGGGTGACGGCTAGATGAGGCGAGGCGACCTGCCGTCCACGGCCGGCGACGACTGGATGGCCCTAGTCGAGCGGACGCTGCGTGGCGGGGACTTGGCCGAGTTGACTAGCACGACCCGCGACGGCATCGAGATCCGCCCGCTGTACACCGACGGCCCCGCTCGGCCCGAGGCTGCTCGAGCGGCTGTCGCTCCAGAGCGGACCGAGAAGGGTTGGGACGTGCGCACTCGTCACATCGTCGCCCTGGACGCGGGCGGCAGAGTCGGGGGCCTCGGCGCGGGTTCGGACACGGAAGATGGGGATGATGCGGGCCTGGGTCCCGGTAGCGACTGTCTCTCGAGCCCCGGCACGGGCAGTGCCAGCGTGGGCGGCTTGGACGCACGGCGGCGACGGATTGAGGACGACTTGGCGGGCGGTGCCACCTCGGTGGAGTTGGAGGTGAGCGCAAGCGTCACCATTGACGAGCTGAGCGGCGTGCTCGCGGGCGTCGATCCGTCGAAGACTCCGCTGGCCCTGGCGCCTCATGCCTCGCTCGGCACGGCGGCAGCCCTGGGCGCGTTGGCGTCCCGGACAGGCGGCGCGTTGGCCGCGGGCAGCTCTCTCGGCCTCGATCCGCTCGGGGAGTGGGCCCGTTCAGGGGAGCTCATCGAGGCTGCCCCGGCAGCGGAGTGGGCAACGTCGATAGGGGGTGGGCAGGCCCGGCCTGGCCCGGCAGCCGAGTCGGGCATCGACGGGGCTAGCGCCGCCGCTGGCCTGGCACCCTGCCTCGGACCGGGTGTCAGAGTCTTCACCGTGGACGCGACCCGCTACTGCGACGCAGGTGCGACCGAGGCTCAGGCTCTGGGCTGGGCTACCGCCACGGGCGTTGCCTACCTGCGAGCGCTGGTCGACGCCGGCCTCTTGGTGGACGCCGCCGCCGGTCTCATCGGCTTCCGGCTGGCGGCCACGGCCGATCAGTTCGTCGCCATCGCCGCGCTGCGAGCGGCCCGGACGATGTGGGCGCGGGTGGTGACCGCCAGCGGCGGCTCGCCGGACGCGGCCCGCCAGTACCAGCACGCGGTGACCGCGGCCCACATGTACAGCCGGCGCGATCCGTGGGTCAACCTGCTCCGGGGTGCCTCCGCGGCGCTGGCCGCCGGTGTGGCCGGTGCCGACGCCGTGACCGTCCTGCCCTTCGACTGGGCGTCGGGACCGGTCGATGGCGACGGTGCCCTAGGCCGTCGGTTGGCCCGCAACACCCAACTGCTGCTGTTGGAGGAGTCGCATCTGGCGCGGGCGGCCGATCCCGCGGGCGGATCGTTCTACGTCGAGTCCCTCACCGAGCAGCTGGCCTCCGAGGGCTGGCAGGCGCTTCAGGACATCGAGGTGTCAGGCGGAATCGAGGGTGCCATCGCCGACGGCACCCTGGAGGCTGCCATCGAACAAAGCTGGCAGTCCCGCCTGGTAGGACTCAGGACTCGGAGCGAGCCTCTAGTCGGGGTGAGCGAGTTCCCTATCCTGGATGAGCGCGCTCCGGCGCGCCCGGCAGACTCCGACGATTCCTCGGAGGATGCGGGTCTCCCTGTCAGGCGCCTGGCCGAGCCCTTCGAGGATCTGCGAGACGCAGCCGACCGTCATCGGATCGCCGCTGGCGACCGGCCCGCGGCCTGGGTGGCGGCCCTCGGTTCGGCCGCGGCCCATTCGACCCGAACCGCCTGGGCCAAGAACCTCCTGGCCGCAGGCGGCATCGAAGCCCGAGGCGGAACCGGCGTGGAGTCGCCCGTGGCCGCAGCCGCCGACTTCGCGGCCTCGGGCCTGACCGCGGCGGTGATCACCGGCACCGACGACATGTACCGCCTGCGGGGCTCATCCACCGCGGCAGCCCTCAAGGACGCAGGCGCCGCCTTCGTGGCTCTGGCCTGCGATCCCGGCACCCCCGCCCAACTCATCGAAGAACTGAAGTCCGCCGGAGTCGACGAGGCCTGGCACGACGGCATCGACGCAGCCGCCCAGCTGGAACGCCTCCACCACACTCTCGGCCTCGCCTAGGCCCGGAAGTCCTGTTGTTTCAGTCACAATGAAACAACTACAAAAATGAAACATCCCTTGGCGGTGGCGCGCGCTGGCACGCCGCGGTGGGTCAGTCTTTGAAGATTGGGGGGCGTTTTTCTTGGCGGGCTTGGACGGCTTCTTCGAAGTTTCTGGTGGTCATGCGGACCAGGAGTTGGGCGTTCATCTCTGAGCGCATGTGGGCCGCGTAGCTGGAGGCCTCCACGCCGGCCCACAGCATTCGCTTGGTGAGCTCGACGCCGGGGCGGCTGAGGGTGGCGATGCGGGCGCCGATCTCGTAGCAGCGCTCCAGCAGGTCCTCGGGCTCGACTGTTTCGCTCACCAGGCCGATGCGGGACGCCTCTTCGGCCCGCACATCGCGTCCGGTCAGCATGATGTCGAAGGCCCGGGACGAGCCGATCGCCCTGGGCAGGGTGAAGCTGAGGCCCAGCTCGGACGCGGTGAGGCCGTTGTTGATGCCGGCGGCCCGGAAGTACGCCTCGGTCGAGGCGATGCGGATGTCGCAGGCCAGAGCGAGGCACATGCCCCCGCCGACGGCCGCGCCGTTGACGGCCGCGATCACCGGCTGGTGCAGGTCGCCGACCAGCTCGATCACCTCGTGGAGCCGGTCGGCGGCCCGGTGGGCGATGGTTGAACGGGTGAGGCCCTCGATGTAGGGAACCCGGCCGGCGCTCACCATGTCGGCGCCGGAGCAGAAGCCGTGACCGGCGCCGGTGATCACCACCGCCCGCACGCCGTTGTCGTTGTTGACGTCTCGCAGGGCGTTGGCCAGCGGCACCATCACATCGAAGGCCATGGCGTTCATCCGCTCGGGCCGGTTGAGGGTGACGAGCGCTATCTCGGGCCGGGGATGATCGACCAGCACGAAATCATCGGATGAGGTCATAGAGCGACGGTATCAGCCGCCACGCCGGCGACGGGTTCTGCTCCGACCGCATCTGCGGCTCAGTCGCCGAGGTCGGGCTTCCAGGCTGCGCCGTTGATGTGGCCGCCGCCGTCCACGAACAGGGTATTGCCGGTGAGGTAGCGGCTGGCGTCGCTGGCCAGGAACACCGCCACCGGCGCGATGTCGAGGTCGGGGTCGCCGATGCGTCCCATGGGATTGGAGGCGTCGGCCGCGGCCAGCAGATCGGGGTGCGCGCCCAGCACCCGGTTGAAGCTGGCCGACTTGGCGGCCGGGCAGACGATGTTGGCGGTGATGCCCCATCCGGCCCACTCCCGGGCCGCGGTGCGAGTGGCGGACCTCAGAGCCTCCTTGGCCGAGTTGTACTCGACGGTGCCCATGTGGGCGTTCACCCCGTTGAGCGAGCACATGTTGATCACCCGGCCCCAGCCGCCGGACTTCATGATCGGCAGAGCCGCCGCCATGGCCCAGAACGGGCCGTAGAACCCCACCGCCAGAGCCCGGGCCATACCGGCCTCGGTCTTGTGCTCCACCCGGCTGATCTCGCCGCCGCTCCAGGCGTTGTTGACCAGGATGTCCACCGAGCCCCAGCGCTCGGCTGCATGGGCCACCATTGCCTCGACGTCCTCCTTGTTGCCCACATCGGTGTGTAGGAAGTCGCTTGCCTCGCCCAGCTCGGCCACGGCGTCGGCTCCGAGCCGCTCGTCGATCTCGGCCACCAGCACGCGGGCGCCCTCGGCCACGAACGCCCGGGCGACGGACCGCCCGATGCCCTCGCCCGCGCCGGTGACGATCGCCGCCCTGCCGTCGAGCTGTCCCATGGTCTTCCTCCCCTGCCGAAGCTGCGGTGCTGTAGTCCATTACAGCGCGGTGAGGCTTCTTGTGGGCGGGTCCGGCTTGGCCCTAGTGCCGTCGTTCATTACAGCGCGGTGAGGCTTCTTGTGGGCGGGTCCGGCTTGGCCCTAGTGCCGTCGTTCATCGCTGCGCGGTGAAGGCTGCTTGCTGGAGGGTGGCAGCGAAGCGGTGGCTCATCTCCAATGCGGCGGCCAGCGCAACCTAGCTATGGCGCCATCCGTTGGGGTGGCGGCGAGCGGTGGCTTGTCTCCGTTTCGGCGGCCAGTGAGGCGGTGGTAGACAACTTGCGGCACGGAACCGCGCTCGGAAGGGAGTCCGGTGGAGGATCTGCAGCAGAGGGCTCAGCGCATTGCCGCCAAGCGCAGCTCCATGTGGGTCTACCGCTCGGTGCGGCGCATCATCATGGTGGTGCTGTACCCCTACTTCCGGGCACAGCGCCACGGCCGGGAGCATCTCGACATCGAAGGACCGGTGATCGTGGCGCCCGTGCACCGGTCCAACCTCGACACGCCGCTGCTGGCCGGGATGAGCCGCCGGCGCCTGAGGGCCCTGTCCAAGGAGTCGCTGTTCGGCAACCGGCTCTTCGGGGCGTTCCTGGCGTCGCTGGGCGCGTTCCCGGTGCGGCGGGGCGCGGCCGACCGGGAGGCGATCCGGGAGGCGGTCAAGATGCTGCAGGCCGGCGAGCAGGTGGTGGTGTTCCCCGAGGGGACCCGCCAGACCGGCACCCGCGTGGCCGAGGTGTTCGACGGCATGAGCTACCTCGCCTCGCGCACCGGCGCGGCCGTCGTTCCCGTCGGCATCGCCGGCACCGAGGCCGCGATGAGCACCGGCACCCGCCTGCCCCGCCGCGTCCGGGTGGCCATGGTGGCCGGCTCGCCGATCCGCCCGCCGGAGGGCCGCATGAGCCGCCCGCAGATGAGCCGCTTCTCTGCCGAGATACGCGAGCGCCTGCAAGAAGTCTTCGACGAAGCCCAAGCCCTCGCTGCCTGAACCGGCCCGAAGGAGGGGCCGGTAGCCTCGGTATACATGGCTGAGAAGATCACTTTGGGCTCCGACGGCGCCCTGCATGTGCCCGATGAGCCAATCATTCCGTTCGTGGAGGGCGACGGGATCGGGATAGACATCTGGCCCGCGGCGAAGTCGGTGCTCGACGCGGCCGCGGCCAAGCACGGACGGCGCATCGCCTGGCTGGAGGTGCTGGCCGGCGAGAAGGCCTTCAACGAGACCGGCGACTGGCTCCCGGCCGACACCATCTCAGCCTTCGACGAGCACCTCATCGGCATCAAGGGGCCGCTGACCACCCCGGTGGGCGGCGGCTTCCGCAGCCTCAACGTGGCCATCCGCCAGATCATGGACCTCTACGTGTGCCTGCGGCCGGTGCGCTGGTTCCAGGGCGTGCCCTCGCCGGTGCGCGAGCCCTACCTGGTCGACATGGTGATCTTCCGGGAGAACACCGAGGACATCTACGCAGGGCTCGAGGTGCCGTCGGGCTCCCCCGAGGCGGCCCGGCTCATCGAGCTGCTACACGACGCCTTCGGCTGGGAGATACGGGCCGACGCCGGGGTGGGCATCAAGCCGGTGTCGAAGTTCGGGTCGCAGCGGCTGCAGCGGGCCGCCCTCAACTACGCGGTGCGCCGGGGCCGCAAGCGGGTCCACTGGGTCCACAAGGGCAACATCATGAAGTTCACCGAGGGCGCCTTCCGGGGCTGGGGCTACGAGTTGGTGCGCGACGAGTTCGCCGACGTGGCCGTGGCCTGGGAGGACTGCGGCGGCGACCCCGGCGACAAGATCCTGGTGCAGGACACCATCGCCGACATCGCCCTGCAGCAGGTGCTCACCCGGCCGGCCTCCTTCGACGTGATCGCCACCATGAACCTCAACGGGGACTACATATCCGACGCGCTGGCGGCCCAGGTGGGCGGCATCGGCATCGCGCCCGGCGCCAACATCAACTACGTCACCGGCCACGGCGTGTTCGAGGCCACCCACGGCACCGCTCCCCGCTACGCCGGCCAGGACAAGGTCAACCCGTCGTCGGTGCTGCTGTCGGGGGCGCTGATGTTCGAGCATCTCGGCTGGCAGGACGCCGCCGACGACATCATCGCCGCGGTGGAGGCCACCATCGGCGACGGGATCGTCACCTACGATTTCGCCCGGCTCACCGAGGGTGCCACCGAGGTGAAGTGCTCGGAGTTCGCCGCCGCCATCGTCGACCGTCTCTAGCCGACTTGTCGGGAATTGGCAGCGGTTTGCACGGTATGCGTGCATTCTGCTGCCAGTTCGGTTTCGGGCTGGGGCTGGTGTGGGAACTGGCAGCGGTGGGTTCCGTTTGGGCGTTGTGGGCTGCCAGTTCGGCTTGGGATCGGGGGCCGGTATGGGAACTGGCAGCGGTGGGCACCGTTTTGGGTGTTGTGGGCTGCCAGTTCGGCTCATGAGGAGGCCGTGGTGAGTGCTTCCCGCGACAGCATGATCCGGCGGGGCTTCCGGCTGATAATGCGGTCGGTGCGGGCCCACCCCGTCACGCACTCGCTGGCCATGGTCGGCGCGCTCGGGTTCGTGGCCGCGACCGTGGGCACCGCCTGGCTTCTCGGCTGGATCACCGACGAGGTGATCGTCGCAAGCCAGGGTGACCGTGTCAGCCCGGCGGCCGCCGCCGTCGCCATCGTCGGTGTGTCGGTGGCGAGCGGAGTGTCGGTGGTGCTGCGCCGTTGGTTCCTGGCCATGGCCGAGGCGCGCACCCAGCGAGACTGGCGACGAGCCCTGCTGCACCGCTATCTCGACCTGCCCATGGACTTCCACCGCAGGCGGCCTGCCGGGGAGCTGCTGGCCCACGCCGACTCGGACGTGAACTCCGCGACGATGGTGCTCAAGCCGCTGGCCTTCGCCGTCAGTGTGCTGGTGCTAGTGGTGGTCACCCTCGTCGTGCTGCTGTTGGCCCACCCCCTGATGGCGCTGATCGCGGCGGTGCTGTTCCCCGCTCTGGCGGTGATCTCCAGGGTCTACACCAGGCGGGTGGAGGGACCTGCCGCCGAGGTGCAGCGGCGGGTGGGGGAGGTGTCGGCGGTGGCCCACGAGAGCTTCGACGGCGCCGTCGTTGTCAAGACGCTCGGACGTGAGCAGGCCGAGGCTGCGCGTATGCGGGCTGCCTCGGAGCGGCTGCGCGACGAGCGCGTCCGTGTCGGTCGGATGCGAGGCACCTTCGAGCCCGCAATAGACGCTCTGCCCACCGCGGGGGCCATCGTGCTGCTGCTGGTGGGTGCCTGGCTGGTGGACCGTGGGTCGGCCACTCCCGGCGACCTGGTGCTGGCCGCCACCCTGTTCTCGCTGCTGGCCATGCCGTTGATGGTCGTCGGCTTCTTCTTGGAGGAGATGCCCCGCTCGGTGGTGTCGCTCGAACGGGTGGACAGCGTCCTGGACCGGCCCCTGCCGGCGCCAGCGATCCCTGCCGGCGGTGGACACTCATTGCCCGAAGGGCCTCTGGGCCTCGAGATCGATGACCTGGCGGTGGGCCACGGATCCCGGCTGGTGCTCGACGGGCTGTCGCTGGCGGTGCGCCCCGGCGAGACCGTGGCCCTGGTCGGCGCGACAGGCAGCGGCAAGTCGACCCTGCTGGAGACCGTCGTCGGGCTCAACGACATTGCCCGGGGCTCGATCCGGCTATCGGGCGTCGACGCGGCCCGCGTGACTCCCGACGAGCTGCACGAGGCGGTGGCGCTGGTCTTTCAGGAGGCCCTCCTGTTCGCCGACTCGGTCGCTGAGAATGTCACCCTTCGCTTGGACGGTGCGCAGACTGACCTGCCCGCCGCATTGTCCGCAGCCGCGGCCGACGAGTTCGTGGAAGCACTGCCGTCCGGCTCGGCCACCGTGGTTGGGGAGCGGGGCGTCACCCTGTCGGGCGGGCAGCGTCAGCGGGTCGCCCTCGCCCGGGCATTGGTCCGCTCGCCCCGTCTGCTGATGCTCGACGACGCCACCAGCGCGGTCGACCCGGTAGTGGAGAGCGAGATACTCGCCAGCCTCCGCCACGGCTTCGACTGCACGGTGCTGGTGGTGGCTCACCGGCTCGCCACCATCGGGCTGGCCGACCGCGTGGCCTTCCTCTCCGGCGGGCGGATTGTTGCCACCGGCATGCACGCGGAACTGCTGGAGCGCGACGACTACCGGTCCTTGGTCACCGCCTATGAGCAGGCGGCGGCCCGGTGACCGATCCCGGCGGGACCTCCGTGCCAGTCTCGGCCTCCTCGTCGGGCACCGCGGTCGACGCCGCGGACAGCGGCAACAGCGACGGTCCGGACGAGTCGATCAGGGCTCTGAGGGTGCTGCGCCGGGGCTTGGCCTTCAGCGCGGAGCTGCGGCGCGGCCTGGGTGTCACCGCATCGGTGGCGCTGCTTGCCGCGGTGGGCCGGCTGATCGTGCCCATCCTGGTGCAGCTCGTGCTCGACCACGGCGTGCTCGGCACCGACGGCTACCAGCCGGCCACCGTGTGGGCGCTGTCGGTCGGGGCGCTGGGGCTGCTGCTGGCGGTGATGGCCGCGAGCCGCCTCGCCTACATCCGCCTGGTGAAGATGGCCGAGGCCGTGCTGCTGTCGCTTCGAGCGAGGGCCTTCGAGCACATCCACCGCCTGAGCCTGGCCGCCCACACCGGGTCGCGACGGGGCGTGCTGGTGGCCAGGGTTACCAGCGACACCGAGGCGCTGGCCATGTTCATGCAGTGGGGCGCGATGTCGTGGATCGTCAACCCGGTGCTGATCGTGGGGACGCTGGCCGTGATGACCTGGTACAGCTGGCAGCTCACGCTGGTGACGCTGGCCGTGCACCTGCCGTTGGCGCCGTTCCTGCGGTGGGTTCAGCGCCGCCAGCTCGCCGCCTACTCCGAGGTGCGCGACCGGGTGGCCGACACGCTGGGCCACACCAGCGAGGCGGTGTCGGCTGCGGGGGTGATCCGTGCCTACGGCTACACCGAGGCGGTGCGGGGACGCCTCGACGCGGCGGTCGATCGCCAATACCGAGCCCAGCTCAAAGCCCATAAGTGGTTCACCATAATGCTGCCCACCGTCGACCTGGTGTCGTCGCTGGCCTTGGCCGTGGTGGTCGTGGTGGGCGTGTGGCGGGCCGACGAGCTGGGTCTGGGCCCGGGCGGGCTGGTGGCCTTCGTGTTCCTGGTGCGGCTGCTGATCCGGCCGATCTCCGAGCTCGGGGAGGTGTTCGACCACACCCAGACCGCGCTGGCCGCATGGTGGAAGATCCTCGGCGTGCTCGACATGCCCGTGGACGTGGCCGAGCCGCCCCCCGACGATGCCCAGGAGCTGCCGCCCGGCCCATTGGCGGCCCGGGTGCGGTCGGTGGACTTCGCCTACGCCACCGGCGGGCTTGTGCTGCACGACGTGAACGTGTCGATACCCGCCGACGCCGACGTGGCGGTGGTGGGCGAGACCGGCTCGGGCAAGACCACCTTCGTGCGCCTGCTGACCCGCCTCGCCGACCCCACGTCGGGCGAGGTGCTGATCGGCGGCGTGGACCTGCGCATGGTCGGGCCCGAGGCCCGTCGCAGGGGCATCCGCATGGTCCCGCAGGACGGGTTCCTGTTCGCGGCCACCATCGAGGACAACATCCGCTACGGCAGGCCCGGCGCCACCGAGGCCGACGCGGCCGCGGCCATCGACGAGCTGGGGCTGCGAGGCTGGGTGGAGGGCCTGCCCGCGGGCATGGGCACCCCGGTCGGCCAGCGCGGCGGTCGGCTGTCGGTCGGCGAGCGCCAGTTGGTGGCCCTGGCCCGGGCCCAGGTCGCCGATCCGGGCCTGCTGATCCTCGACGAGGCAACCTCGGCGGTCGACCCCGAGACCGAGGAGGCCCTGGCCGCGGCCATGGCGCACCTGGCCCGGGGACGGACAACGGTGTCGGTGGCCCACCGCCTCAGCACCGCGGAGCGAGCCGGCCTAGTGCTCGTGTTCGACGCCGGCCGGCTGGTGGAGCAGGGCACCCATTCCGAGCTGGCCGAAGCGGGCGGCGTCTACGCCCGCCTGCACCAGTCCTGGGTGGGCAACACCCGCCCCGCCGCATCGGATGCTGGTATCGGACTGTGAGCGACGCGAAACCGCTGGAGTAGCGGGGCGACCAGCGAGCAGGCCCACCCGCGTCGGGCCTGGCTGGGGGCGCCATACCGGATACGGTGCGGGGCATGCGTGATCCTGTTCGAGTGGCTGTGACCGGGGCGGCGGGGCAGATCGGCTACAGCCTGCTGTTCCGCATCGCCTCGGGGTCGATGCTCGGCCCCGACCAGCCGGTGGTGCTCCAGATGCTGGAGATCCCGCCGGCCATGGACGCCTTGCGGGGCGTGGCCATGGAGCTCGACGATTGCGCCTTCGGGCTGCTGGCGGGCACCGTGCTGACCGACGACGCCGAGGAGGCCTTCTACGGCGCGCAGATCGCGCTGCTGGTGGGGTCGCGGCCCCGCACCAAGGGCATGGAGCGCAAGGACCTGCTGGAGGCCAACGGCGCCATCTTCACCACCCAAGGACGGGCTCTGGCCGCTCGGGCCGCGGCCGACATCCGGGTGCTGGTGGTGGGCAACCCGGCCAACACCAACTGCCTGATCGCCATGAGCAACGCCTCGCGCGTTCCTCGGGAGCGGTTCACGGCCATGACCCGCCTCGACCACAACCGGGCGAAGGCCCGGCTCGCGGCCCGGCTCGGCACGACCGTCGGCAACATCAGCCGCATGACGATCTGGGGCAACCATTCCGCCACCCAGTACCCTGACCTGTTCCATTGCGACGTCGGCGGGCGTAGCGCGGCCGAACTGGTCGACGACCAGGAGTGGCTCGAGGGATCCTTCATCCCCACCGTCCAGCAGAGGGGCGCGGCCATCATCGAGGCCCGAGGCGCCTCCTCGGCGGCGTCCGCGGCCAACGCCGCCGTCGATCATGTGCGTGACTGGATGCTCGGCACACCGCCGGGCGACTGGGTGTCGATGGCCGTCCCGTCCGACGGCAGCTACGGGGTGCCCGAAGGGCTGATCTCGTCGTTTCCCGTGACCTGCGCCGACGGCGGCTACCAGATCGTCGGCGGCCTGGAGATCGACGAGTTCTCCCGGGCCCGCATCGACGCCTCCGTGGCCGAACTGGCCGCCGAGCGCGACACGGTGGCCTCGCTGGGCTTGATCTAGGCGGGCGAGCTGTGCCGCCGGGGATCGGCCTCGCCCTGTCGTCCGCAGGGTGCCGCCCGGTGCCGATCACCTCGGCCTGGTTCGACGCTGTGCGACTGGCGGTGGCCCGACCGGCACCGGAGGGGCGCGGCGCGCGGCCGAGCTGTCTGTCGGGGGTCGACGGTGCCGTTGGGCGGTGTCGTGCCTGAGCTGCCTGAGATTGCGGCCCATGCCGAACGGCTGAGCGGCGCATTCGGCGGGTCCGTCCTCGCACGGTTCGAGCCGCTGCACCCGGCTGCGCTGAAGACCTTCGACCCCCGCCCCGGGGCCGCGGCCGGTCTTGCCCTGTCAGGGGTCGGACATCGAGGCAAGTACCTGCTCATGCGCTTCAGCAGGTCCGACAGAAAGCAGGGCACCGACGGCGAGCACGTCGAGGAGGTCGAGGAGCGCATTGGCGGGACGAGCGGCGAAGCAGGTGCCGGCGGCGACGACGACCCCGACTCCGGGCTGACGTTCGCCGTGCATCTCATGCAGGGGGGCCGGATGCGGCTGGAGCCCAAGCAGGCCCGCAAGCCCCGGGGCGGGATGGCCCGGTGGACTTTCGCCGACGGTCGGGCGCTGCTGCTCACCGAGGCCGGTACCGAGCGTCGCGCCGGGGTGTGGCTGGTGTCGGGCGATCCCGAGGCCGTCGAGCCCCTGGCCCGACTCGGTCCCGACGCCGACATGATCTCCCGAGACGAGTTCGCTCGCCGCCTGGCCTCCGTCAGCGAGCGCGTGCACGGCTTCCTGCGAGACCAGTCGCATCTGGCCGGGATAGGACGGCTGCTTGCCAACGAGGTGCTCCACTCGGCGGGGATCTCGCCGTTCGCCAACACTTCCAAGCTCGACGCGGCCGCCGTCGACCGGCTGCACGCCGCGATGTGCGCCTCGATCGAGCGGGGCCTGGCCGCCGAACGCGCCCTCGACGACATGGGCCGGTCCAAGGACCGGCCCAGCGATGTTCACCATCGGGTCGGCGAGCCCTGCCCGGCCTGCGGCGACACTGTTCGCGCCGTCGAGTACCGCCGCTACCGGGTGGCCTACTGCCCCGCCTGCCAGACCGGCGGCAAGGTGCTGGCCGACAACACCACCAGCCGGTTCCTCAAGTAGTCGATGGGATGCGCAGTCGAAGGGCTGCGCAGTCGATGGGTGGCGCAGTCGGGGTGGCGCAGTCGGGGTGGCCTGTGGGCTGTTCGGTGTCGGGGTGGCCTGTGGGCTGTTCAGCCGGCCGTCAGATGTCGGTCCGGCCGCGGCTAGGAGGCTCCGTCGAAGGCTTCGGCGAGCGCCGCGAGGGCTGGGCGGGCCGAGATCAGTAGCAGGCTGTCTCCGTTCAGGCGCAGACGGCCCACCACGAAGGCCTGCTGCGCGGAGGCGCCCCCGACGGCTATCGCTTGCGCCGTCTCAGGATCTGACGTGAACGTCACCACGCTCGGCCCGTCGCCCGACACATCCGCCATTCCGGCCGCGACTTGCGCCGTCCCGTTCTTCAACCGCACATGCCAGCAGAACTCGCCTCCATCGTCGTCGACCACCCGATGCTGCACGATCAGATCGACCTCGCTGTCGATCCGGCGTCCGGACAGCCTCTCGGCCAGCCACGCCACCCATTCCTCGGTGAGGGGCTCGGGACTTCCCAGCGGCGGCCCGGCCGTGGCAGGGCGGTCGGACGCATCGGACGCGATCGGGCTCGGCGGGCGCTCTGTAGGCATCACGGCTCACGGTAGCGGCGGTCGTAGCCTGAGAACGTGCCCCGTCCCAGTTCCGGCGACCTGATCGCCGGGTTGTCCGTAGCGCTGGTCGCCATACCGCAGTCGCTCGCTTACGCCGAACTGGCCGGGCTGCCCCCGAAGTACGGCCTCTACGCCACCGCTCTGCCGGCGCTGCTCGCGGCGCTGTTCGTGTCGTCGCGCTACTTGCAGACCGGGCCGGTGGCGCTCACTGCGCTGCTCACCTACGGAGCGCTCACCGCCCAGGGATCGTCCGGCGAAGCCGACTACATCGGACGGGCCGCGCTGCTGGCCCTCCTCGTGGGCGGCATCCGCCTGCTGCTGGGGGTTGCCCGGATGGGACGGATCGCCTACCTGCTGTCGGAGCCCGTGGTCACCGGGTTCACCGCGGGCGCCGCGGTCGTGATCGTGGCCTCCCAGCTGCCCAAAGTCTTCGACGTCTACCCCGAGGGGCAGATACTGGCCGCGGCCGTGTCCGCCTTGTCCCAGCCCGACCAGTGGCGCTGGTCGGCACTGGCCTTCGCCGCGGCCACCGCCGTTCTGATGCTCGCGGGCCGCTATGTGCACCGCCTGTTCCCCGGCGTGTTGGCCGCAGTGATCCTCGGAGTGGCCGTGTCCGGCGCCAGCGGCTACGGAGGGACGACGGTCGGCGAGCTCGAAGGCGGCTTCGTCCCGCTCAGGCTGCATTTCCCGTGGTCGGACGCCCCGAGCCTGCTGCTGCCCGCCGCGGTGATCGCCTTGGTGGGATTCGCCGAGCCGGCGTCCATCGCCCGCACCTTCGCCGCCGCCGACCGCCAGAGGTGGAACCCCAACCGCGAGATGGTCAGCCAGGGAGTGGCCAACCTTGCCGCGGGGGTCTCGGGGGCCTTTCCGGTGGGCGGCTCGTTCTCCCGCAGTTCCCTCAACCGGATGGCCGGGGCCACCAGCGCCTGGTCGGGTGCCATCACCGGCGCCTTCGTGCTTCTGGTGCTGCCGCTGGCACCGGCGCTGCGGGACCTGCCCAGCGCCGTGCTCGGCATGATCGTCATCGTGGTGGTGGTGCGCCTCGTGGACGTGAAGGAGATGGCCCGGCTGCCCCGAGGCTCGTTTCCCCAGGCCATGGTCGGTGCCGGGACGACGCTGGCCACTGTGGGCTTCGCGCCGCGCGTGGAGCGGGGCGTGCTGGTGGGGATCGGACTGGCCATCGCCGTGCACCTGTACCGCGAGCTGGAGTTCGTGGCGCCCGGCGAGCGCTACGGCGACACCCTCGTCGTTCGACCCAGAGGCGTCATGTGGTTCGCGACCGTCGCTCATGTGGAGCGGGTGGTGCGTGAGGAGTTGGCCCTCCATCAAGACATCGCCTCGGTGACCCTGGACATGTCTGGGGTGGGCCGGCTCGACTATTCGGGTGCGGTGGCTCTGCGCCGCCTGTTGCAGCGGATCGGCGCGGGCGGAGTGGCCATTAGCGTCAAGGGTGTGCCGCCGTCTGCCTCCCGGGCCGTGCTGGTCGAGCTCGAACGCTACGAAGCGACTGAGCGCAAGCGACGTCGCTGGCCGCGGCGCCCTTAGCGCTTCGTGCGGAGGCGTCCTGTAGCGGGCGTGCTGTAGCGGGAGCGTTCGCTTGCGGGGGCGTCCTTATCGGCTGGCTTCAGCGGCTGGCTTCAGCGGCTGGCCGGGCGCCTGAAGGGTGCGCCGCCGCCGGGGAGATGCTGCTACAGGGAGAAGCCGTCGAGGGCCTCCTTGAGGGCCTGGATGTCCTCGGAACCGAGCACCACCCTGGAGTTGGTGGCCACATAGACCAGATCGAGATTGACGCCGGCCTCGGAGACCTTGGTTGTCAGCTCGGCCAGCTCGCCGGGGCGGTCCTGGGCCTGGACCACGACGACCTCGCGCTCCCGAGTGACGCTGGGGCCCTGAGTGTTGGCCAGCGCCCGGTAGACGGGCTCGCTGTGAGGCACTAGGATGTGCAGTTCGGCGGTGCGGCCCGTCCCCATGCAGGTCGCCGCCGCAATGTTCACGCCTGCGTCGCTTATCGCTGTCGCCACTTTGGCCAGCGCCCCCGGTCTGTTCTCCAACTCGATCGCCAGGTCGCTGGCCAGTGTCGGCATGACAGTGGATCCTCCTTGGGTCGTGAGGCCCGATGCGTGCGTTCGGGCGGTCGGGCACCGACTGTAGGTCAGCGGTGCTGACTTGTGAAGCGCGGCAGCCCGGCAAGCGGGATGGCTGTCCGGCGAATTAGCAGCGCTCAGCGCGCTTTTGGGCTTCCTCCGCTGCCAGTTCGCGGGGGCGGCCGACTTCACGGGCGGCTCACTGCGTCGGTGCGGTCAGGAGTCGCAGCGCCGGCTCGACCGCGGTGTCGGCCCGGTCGAGGATCGAGGCCTCGTCGGTGCCGCCGAGCGGGTGTTCCACCGCCACAAGCCGCATGTCGGGCAGTCCCTGCGTTGCGGCCACTTCGGCGGCCAGAGCGCGGAAGGCCGTGGTGGCCACCAGGACGGTTGGGACGCCGGCGGTCTCGAGGCTGACGGAGTCGTGGACACTCCACGACGTGCAGCTTCCTCAATCGGCTGAGCCAGTGAGGACGACCTCGGCCTCGGCCAGCCGGGCCAGCATGTCGTCCGGCGCGGGGAGCGCGCCGTTCTTGCGCTCGACCATGGTCACGGTCGCCCCCGTCCGGGCCGCCAGCCGATCGGCTATTCGTTCCAGCAGCAAGTCCGCGTTGGGCTTGGAGTTGTCGAGGATGGCGATCCGCTTGCCGGCCAGCACCGGCGCAGGCGGCGCCAGCGACGCTGCGGGCGGGCCGACGATCCCGTCGGGGGCATAGATCCTCATGGGCTCACTCCTCTTTGCTGGTTGGAGGTGTGCGGGTGGGAGCGTGGGCTGCTCCTCAGGTCTCGACGGGGACGGTGGCGCTTCTGGTCATTCCCCAACTCGGGATGATCGAGCTGTGCTTGCCCGGTCCGCCGACCACCATGACCCGGATGTTGCCTGGATGCTCGGTGATCGGCATGGTGGCGTCGTCTGGGATGGCCTCCTGCCAGGGCGCCCAGGCCCTCAGCGCGAAGGCGGCCCGCAGGTCGCCGGCCCTCAGTCGGGCCCGCTCGTGGAGGTAGGACGCCACATGGCTGCGGGTCCAGCCCGCGGCCGCGCAGGCCGCGGCGTGCTCGGGGCACAGCATCACGAAGATCTCGCCCCCGCTGATGGGCGCGTTGTTGGAGCCCAGGGAGGCCATGGCTGAGGCCACCTTGTCGAGTATCGGCGCGGGAGCGCTCGACTCCATGTCGTGCACGTTGTGGGGTGCCTCCCCGCAGTGCACCGTCACCGCCGAGGGCGCGTCCACGCCGACGCTGGCCGCGTAGCCGCCCCAGGGCGACTCGTCGAGGTTCTCAGCCACGCAGTAGCTGTACTTGGCCGGGCCGCCCTGAGTGGAGGCGTCGCCTGAGCCGGGGTCGGCGCCGGCCACGTGCAGAAGGATCAGCCGGACGGCCCGGCCGGTGGTCGCGTTGGCGACGTAGCCGGGGCCGAACGCGCCGAGCCCGGCGTTGTATCCGGCCGTGCGGGCGATGTCGCCGTGCACGATCAGCAGCGGCGCCACCGGATGGGTGGTGGCGTTGACGCCCCGCAGGTTGACTTCGGGGCGGGCCAGCGCCCGCACGGCGGCGACCAGCACGGGCAGGTGCTCGGGGCGGCATCCGGCCAGCACCGCGTTGACCGCGACGATGCGCCGGGTGGCCACGCCCGAGCGCGGCGGCAGCGTGGCCAGCGTCTCGTCGGGGTCGCCGTCGCAGTCGGCCAGCATCGCTTCCACTCGCTCCGGTGTCGGCGCCACCAGCGGCAGCCCGTCGCCCCAGCCCCGAGCCGCGAAGCAGTCCGCGAGGGCCTCGGGCGCCTCCGAGGCGATGTCGAACAGTTCGGCCGCCGTGTCCGTCATCGGCTCTCAGTCTGCCGCACTCCGCACCCGCGCCGCTAGAGGCCCGTCGTCCGCAGCCGGGTCCTAACCTTCGGGTATGAGCAGCCCGAATCGTCGGCGTCGGCCGCGGCGAGCAGCGGGGGAGAGGCCGAGAGGGCCGGTCCAGCCGCCGTGGCGGCTCCACGAGCGTCGCTTCGAGCCGACGCCGATGGTGAGCCACGACGAACTGGAGGCGATCCATCAGGCCTCGCTCGCCGTGCTGCGCGACACCGGCATGGACTTCCTGCATCCGACCGCTCGTCGGATGTGGGCCGATGCCGGCGCCAGCGTGGACGGGGCGCGGGTGCGGCTCGATCCCGACCATGTCGCCGAACTGGTGGCCTCGGCGCCGTCGGAGTTCGTGCTGCACGCCCCCGATCCGGCCCGGCACCTGCCGCTGGGCGGGCGCAGCGTGGCCTTCTCGGCGGTGGCCAGCCCGCCCAACGTGGCCGACCGGGCCGGCGGGCGGCGCAGCGGCAACCGCGAGGACTTCCGCCGTCTGGTGATGCTCACCGAGGTGCTCAACTCGGTGTCGCTGGTGGGCGGCTATCCGGTGGAGCCGGTGGACGTGCACCCGTCGGTGCGGCACTTGGTGGCCACCCGCGACCTGCTGACGCTCACCGGCAAGGCCATCCACTGCTACTCGCTGGGAGCGCAGCGCAACCGGGACTGCCTGGAGATGGTGCGCATCGTGCGGGGTGTGAGCCACGAGCGGCTGGAGGCGGAGCCGTCGATCTTCACCGTGGTGAACTGCAGCTCGCCGCTGCGCCTCGACATGCCGATGCTGGAGGGGATCCTCCAGTACTCGGCCCGCAACCAGGTGGTGGTGGTGACGCCGTTCACGCTGGCCGGGGCGATGGCGCCCGTCACGGTAGCCGGCGCGGTGGTGCAGCAGAACGCCGAGGCCCTGGCCGGGATCGCCTTCTGCCAGCTAGTGCGGCCCGGCTCGCCGGTGATGTACGGCGGCTTCACCTCCAATGTGGACATGCAGTCAGGCGCGCCGGCGTTCGGCACGCCCGAGTACATGCAGGCGGTGCTGCTGGGCGGCCAGCTGGCCAGGCGCTACGGCCTGCCGTACCGGTCGTCCAACGCCTGCGCGGCCAATGCGGTGGACGCCCAGGCTGCCTACGAGAGCGTGTTCTCGCTTTGGGCCACCGTCATGGGCGGTGCCCACATGGTGCTGCACGGCGCGGGCTGGATGGAGGGCGGTCTGCAGGCCTGCTTCGAGAAGATGGTGATCGACGCCGACCTGCTCGGCATGGTGGGTGCCTTCCTGGAGCCGGTGGCCACCGACGCCGACTCGCTGGCGGTGGACACCATCGCCGAGGTCGGCCCGGGCGGCCATTTCTTCGGCGCGGCCCACACGCTGGCCCGCTACCGAGACGCCTTCTTCAGGCCGATGGTGTCGGACTGGCGCAACTACGAGACCTGGGCCGACGCCGGGTCGCCCACCGCCCTCGACCACGCCGAGCGGCTCGTGGGAGAGCTGCTCGACGCCCACGAGCCGCCCGCGCTGGCCGACGATGTGCGGGCCGAGCTCGACGACTTCACCGACCGCCGCATAGCCGAGGGCGGAGTCGAGACCGACTTCTGATCTGCCTCACGGCCGGAGGTCTTGAAACGGCGTGGAGAACCCGCTCGCCGTGCCGAACTGGCGCGCCGTGTTGATCGGCCTCATGGCCGGAGGTT
The DNA here is from genome assembly GCA_963667505.2 of Acidimicrobiales bacterium. Classification (GTDB taxonomy): domain Bacteria; phylum Actinomycetota; class Acidimicrobiia; order Acidimicrobiales; family Aldehydirespiratoraceae; genus Aldehydirespirator. The sequence continues at coordinate 77,268 of OY763490.2, forward strand.
TGAAGCGACGTGAAGAAACCCGCTCGCCATGTTGAACTGGCGCTCCCTGTTGGTCTGTCTCACGGCCGGAGGGTTGAAGCGGTTGCGTGCTTGCGCTATTCTGTGCATTGTTCTAGCTGTCCGCGGCAGCGATGAACATGTGAGTGCCGGAGCGCCTCCCCCGGTTGAAGGCTCAGGGCCGAGAGGGGAAGCACTCCGGTGCTTTGCCGTCCAAGCACTTTTCAGATGTTATCAAATATTCTCATAGAGTGCCGTGGCAACAGGAACGGGCGGGATGGCCGTGTGGTCTGTGCGGGGCGTTGTGCTCGGAGCGCGGGGCGTTGCGCTCAGAGCGCGAGCCGTGGTGTACTTCGCGCCATGCGAACGGCCCGCAGCAGCGCGACCAGTTTCACGTCTGAGGGATTCTGGTCAGGCACCCGGAAACCGGTGGAGCAGGCGACCGGACTTCCGCCGACGGCCTACACCGGCGACGACTTCTTCGCTCTGGAGCGGGATCGCCTGTTCGGCCGAGCCTGGGTGGCGGTCGCCTCCGTCGCCGAGGCAGCCGAGCCGGGGCGTGTGCTGGTGCGCACCGTGGGCGACACGTCGGTGCTGATCGTACGGGGCCGCGGCGGCGTGCTGCGGGGCTTCGTCAACTCGTGCCGGCACCGGGGCACGGAACTGGCGGCTGACGACTGCTCGGTGCGGGCAACGATCCGCTGCCCCTACCACCGCTGGGGGTACTCCCTCGACGGCTCGCTGGTGTCCACCCCGCTGTTCGACGAGGTGCCCCGGCCCGGCTTCGACCCTTCGGAGCTGTCGCTGTTGCCGGTGCGGGTGGAGGCTTGGGGCTCGCAGGTGTTCGCCTGCCTGGACGACAGCGCCCCGCCGTTGGAGTGGTGGCTGGGAGACCTGCCCGAGCGGATGGCCGGATACGGGCTCGATCGCTGGCAGGTCCAGGAGCGGTGTACGTTCGACGTGGCCGCCAACTGGAAGCTGATCACCGAGAATTTCCAGGAGTACTACCACCTGGCCTGGGTCCATCCGGAGCTGGCCAAGGTGTCGCGGGTGCGCGACCACTACCGCTACCAGGGGCCGGGCCTGTACTGCGGCCAGACCACCACGCCGGTGTCGGGCGACGACCGCGACGACTGGCTGGTGCTGCCGCCTGCTGCCGGGCTGGACTCGTCGAACTCTGTGAGCGGCCGGTTCGTGGCCGTGTTCCCCAATCTGATGCTGTCGGTGCTGCCCAGCCACGCGTTCGTGATACGTCTGGAGCCGCTCGCCGCGGGCGCCACCCGCGAGCACTGCACCTTTCTGCTGCCGCCCTCCACCGATGCCTCCGCTGTCGCCGACGCCTTCGAGGCCACCCGCAAGTTCTGGGTCGAGATCAACAGCGAGGACATCGACATCTGTGAGCGGGCCCAGCGGGGGCTGGCTCTGGGGGGCGGTCCGCCCGGGCCGCTGTCGCCGCGCTTCGAGGAGCCGCTGCACCGCTTCCACAACATGGTGGCCGACTGCCTCACCGCCGACTTGTTGGCCGACGGGCTGCGTGTTCCCGCGGGGGACGGCCCCGGCGATCTCGAGCGCTACGGCTGCGGGCTGAACCCGTCGCCGCCCGCGGTCGAGGTGCCCGGAACCTCGGCCGGCTAGGCCCGGCGGCCAGTGAGTTATGGCGGCTGCCTGATGCTGCTGGCGCTGGCCGGGGGGCGAACTGGCAGCGTTTTGTCCCTTATGGGGGGTGTTTTGCTGCCAGTTCGGCGCGTTGGCGCATATTGGTGGCGGTTCTGGCCCTTTGGGGGCGGTTTCGTCGCCAATTTCGATGACGGTGACGGTCACGGCTGTGGCCTTGGCTCCGCGGAGCGTTGTCGGTGAAGACCCAGGCCCGGGTGGTGGTGATCGGCGGGGGAGTGGTGGGCGCCAGCGTGCTCTACCACCTCACCAAGGCGGGCTGGACCGATGTGGTGCTGGTGGAGCGCACCGAGCTCACCGCAGGCTCCACCTGGCACGCCGCCGGCGGCATGCACACCCTCAACGGCGACCCCAACGTGGCCAAACTGCAGCGCTACACCACCGAACTGTACGCCGAGATCGAGCGGGCCTCCGGCCAGGACTGCGGCATCCACATGCCCGGCGGCGTGATGCTGGCCGACACCCCTGAGCGGCTCGACTGGCTCAAGATGACCCACGCCCGGGGCCGCTACCTGGGCCTGGAGACGGAGATGATCTCCGTGGCCGAGGCGGCCGAACTCGTGCCGATATTCGACCCCCAGCACTTCGTGGGCGCCATGATCGACGTCCACGAGGGCCATGTCGACCCGGCCGGAGTGACCCACGCCTACGCCAAGGCCGCCCGTTCCGCGGGCGCGGAGGTGTATCGCAACACCTGGGCCCGCGCCATCGAGCGCCGCCTCAGCGTCTCCATTCGCGGCGGCTCGGGTGGTGGCGGCTCGGGTGTGGGCGACGGGGGCTGGCGGGTGATCCTCTACGACACGGCCAGCGGCGAGGACCTCGGCGCCATCGACTGCGAGCACATCGTGAACTGCGGGGGGCTGTGGGCCCGCGAGGTGGGGCGCATGGTGGGGCTGGAGCTGCCGGTGCTGGCCATGGAGCACACCTACATGGTCACCGAGCCGCTCGAGGAGGTGCGCGAGCACAACCGGCGAACCGGCACACGGCTGATGAACGTGATCGACTTCGGCGGCGAGATCTACATGCGCCAGGAGGGCGACGGCATGCTGCTGGGCACCTACGAGCAGGCCTGCCTGCCGTGGTCGCCCCGCCAGACGCCGTGGGACTTCTCGATGAGGCTGCTGGCCCCCGACCTCGACCGCATCGCCCCGTCGCTGGAGGTGGCCTTCGCCCACTTCCCGGCGTTCGCGGCCGCGGGCATCCAGCGGGTGGTGAACGGGCCGTTCACGTTCGCGCCCGACGGCAACCCGCTGATCGGGCCGATCCGGGGCCTGCCCGGCTATTGGACGGCGTGCGGGGTGATGGCCGGGCTGTCGCAGGGCGGCGGGGTGGGCCTGGCGATGGCCAACTGGATCACCTCCGGCGACCCCGGCTTCGACGTGTGGGCCATGGACGTGGCCCGTTTCGGCGACCACGCCACCCTCGCCTACACCAACGCCAAGGTGCGGGAGAACTACGCCCGCCGGTTCCGCATCACGTTCCCCAACGAGTTCCTGCCCGAGGGCCGCGGCGTGCAGACCTCGCCGATCTACGACCGTCTCACCGACGCCAACGCAGTGTGGGGCGACGACTACGGCCTGGAGACGGCGCTGTGGTTCCAGGTGCCGGGCCTGGTGCCGGTCGAGGAGGTGACCTTCGGTCGTTCCAACGCCTGGGACCGGGTGCGGGCCGAGACCCTGGCGGTGCGGGCCGGCGTCGGCATGATGGAGACCACCGGGTTCGCCAAGTTCCTGGTGGAGGGGCCGGGGGCGAGGCCGTGGCTCGACCGGCTGCTGGCCGGGCGGATCCCGGTGCCGGGCCGGATGGCGCTCACGCCGATGCTGAACGAGGTGGGCAACCTGGCCGGCGACCTGACGGTGGCCTGCCTGCCGGCCGCGCCCGGCCGAGCGGAGGGGCCGGCAGGCACGGTGACGGGCGGCGCCACCGGCAACGTGCGCGGCGGTGAGCGGTTCGTGCTGTTCGGCTCCGGGATCGCCGAGCGCCACTACGAGCGCTGGTTCGACGCCCGCCTGCCGGCCGACGGCTCGGTGCGGTACCGGACGCTGGGTGCCGAGCTATGCGGCCTCGCCATCGCCGGGCCGAGCTCCAGGGTGCTGCTGTCCGAGGTCACCGACGCGGACGTGTCGGCCCACGGGATGAGGTTCATGGCCTTCGCCGAGATCGAGGCAGGGCTGGCCCCGGTGTGGTGCGGGCGGATCAGCTTCACCGGCGACCTGGGCTACGAGCTGTGGATGCCGGCCCGCTACCAGCGCTACGTGTTCGACCTGCTGCGCTCGGCCGGGGCCGCCCACGGCCTGGAGCTGTTCGGCCTGCACGCGCTGAACTCGCTGCGCCTGGAGAAGGGCTTCGGCTCCTGGCTGCGGGAGTACCGCCCCATCTACGACCCGTTCGAGGCCGGCCTGGGCCGCTTCGTACGCATGGAGAAGGACTTCATCGGCCGCGACGCCCTGGCCGCCAAGCACGGCGAGTCCGGCCCTGCGGGCGGGCGCCCGACCACCGGCCTGCGTTTGTGTACTTGGACGGTCGCCGTCGGCGATGGCGACGAGGCCTTCGACGTGATCGGCGACGAGCCGGTCTGGCACGACGGCGAGGTGGTCGGCTGGGTCACCTCAGGCGGCTTCGCCCACCACAGCGAGGCGTCGGTGGCTCTGGGCTACGTCCCCGCGGAACTGGCCGAGTCCCCAGGCCGCTTCGAGATCGAGATAGTAGGCACCCGCCGCCCCGCCACCCTGCTAGACAACTGCCTCTGGGACCCCGAAGGCCACCAAATGCGATCCTGATCCGCAGGCTCACTAGATATATCAGAGATTTTCATATAATTGAGTTGCGGGACAGTGTGGGCCTGGTACGCTCCAGGCATGGACGCTCACACGGTCTCCCAAATGGTGACGGTGGCTTTGGCCGTGCTGGCCATCATCTGGCATCAACAGCGTTCCACGGACAAGCTACGCGACAAACTGGACGCATCTGACCGGGAGCATCGAGCCGGTCTGGGCGAGGTGAAGGAGCGCCTGGCTCGGATCGAGGGCTTCCTCGGGATCGGCATGCGCCAGGCCGTAGGCCAGGATCCCGACCCGCTGGCTGGAGAGATGGAGATTAGGCCTAGGAAGATGCGGCCGCTGGCCGATGCCGGTGCAGCCGAGGTGTCTCAGCGGGAGTTCGCCGACCGTGACACGCGAGTTCGCCTGTTCGCTCACATCCAGCAGCTGGCCGCCGGTGATCTGGGCGATCCGGAGGTCATGCGGGGCGCTCGACGGAAATGGCCGGAGCAGTGAGCGGCGCGACGGAGGCGCGCTGCCTGGTCGGCACGAGCGCCCCCATCAGGGGTTCATCGGCCCCTCAGCCACGACGGGGCGCGACGCTCCGGTAGTGTGACCGGCATGGCAGCGCAGCAGGCAAGCGGAGAAGTGCCCGCTGTCACGCGCTTCGCGATCGACCAGCTGCGCTTCGACCGCCGGAATCCGAGGCTCTTCCTCGACGGCGAGCTAGACGAGTCAGACTTGGTCGAACGACTGTGGAAGGAGTTCGCCGTCGACGAACTGGCGCTCTCGATCGCCAGCAACGGGTACTTCGAGCATGAGCCGCTCTTCGTGGCACCAGAGAACGGCAAACTTGTTGTCGTGGAAGGCAATCGCCGCTTGGCGGCGGTGAGGATTCTGGTGGATGGCACTCTCCGGGCAAAGGTGGGAGCAAGTGATCTGCCTACGATCACGTCCGCGCGGCGCAAGGAGTTGGCCACGCTCCCCGCTATTGAGTGCGAGCGACAGAGCATATGGCAGTACGTCGGCTTTAAGCACGTCAATGGCCCGCAGCCTTGGCAGTCATATGCGAAGGCTCAGTATGTCGCTTGGGTACACAATGAACTAGGCGAAGAACTCGACGAGATCGCCCGACGAATCGGTGATAGACACACTACCGTGCGAAGGCTGTACAGAGGCTTGATGGTATTGCGCCAAGCAGAGGAGTCCGGCAGGTTCGATCTTGACGATCGATGGAAGAAGCACTTCTCATTCTCGCATCTTTATACCGGTCTAGATTATCAGAACATCCGAGAACTGCTTGGAATCGACAATGAGAGTAGTTTCCGACCTGATCCAGTTCCTAAAGAAAGACTGGAAGCACTCGGTGATCTATGCTTGTGGCTCTACGGACAGAAGTCCACCGACAGAAAGCCATTGGTACAAAGTCAGAATCCTGACCTCCGTCGCCTAGACGATGCTATCGGCAGCGACTCCGGTCTCATTGCGTTGCGGCGTGGACTGCCATTAGACGTCGTTATCGACATCAGTAGAGGTGATGAGGAACTCTTCAAGGGACATCTTCTAGATGCTAGGCATCGACTACAGGAGGCGCGGGGCAAACAACTGACGGGCGATCCAGGTGACGGCGACACTCTGCGTGTCGCAAACGAGATTCTCGAACTCGCAGATCGCCTTGTCTCAGATATGGAGGATCACCGTCGACAGCAACGAGCGAGTCGTCGCAGAACCAGTTCCTCGTCGTGACACTTGGAATTGGGTCGCCCCTGGCCTCCGGCGACTCCACCACGCAGGCCGATTGGCTCGAACTCAAGGCGCTCGCCTCGCTCGACGGTAACAGCAGCTTCCAAGACCTCGTGGCGGAGTTGCGTCGTGGCGGATCAACCGATGCCATTCAGGACTCCATGGACGCACTTGTGGATACACGAGGCGAGACGTCAGAGCGGCTTGCCGATGCTGTCTTCTCGGAACTTGAGGAGCGCGCGCTCGCAGCAGGGGATGGATACCCGTTCGCTGTCGGCGATCAGGCGATCCAACTTGGCAGCAACGCGCCGAGCACAGGTTCAACCTACGTCTTCCTGTTGCTCCTGAGTTGGTTCGGAGTTTCAGCCGGCGCGGGTACGCGTGTACGTCCTGAGCGAGACTTCGAGGACATCAGCCATGCCGCGGCCATGAGCTACTTCGGGTGTAACGAGCACGACGGCTCTTACTTGTTCGCGTTTCCGCGGCGGACGAAGGCAACGGGGTTCCCGGCTGCGGTAGACGAACTTGCTCGTCGGCTCGGAGAGGGCGGAGGCGCAAAGCCGGTACAGCCTGCTGCCGACCAGAAGGATGCACATCTCGACCTCGTCGTGTGGCATGGCTTCGCGAACAAGCGACCAGGCCAGGTGATCGCGTTCGGCCAATGTGCCGCCGGATCCAACTGGACCACGAGACTGAGCGAGCTGCCTGACACGAGAAGTTGGTGTCAGGCGTGGATGCTACAACCTCCTTGCGTTCCAGCTGTGCGCATGTTCTTCGTGCCGCATCGGCTGACACGGGAGGAATGGGAGACTAGGGCGACGATCGGCGGTGTGCTGTTCGAGCGGTGCCGCATCGCGTATCACGCCCCTGAACTGCCGCGCGCTGTCCGTACTCGTGGCATGAGGTGGTCCGAAGCTGTCCTGGAATCCCGGGTGCGCAAGTGAGAAACAGGTTCCATGCTCTCTGCCCCTACTTCGCGATGTTCCCTGAAGGGTTCGCGGAGAGGTGGATCGATGAGTTGACCGACCCTGGAGATCTGGTTGTCGATCCGTTCTGCGGAAGAGGCACGGCGCCATTCCAGGCGCTCCTGATGGGGCGAAATGCACTGGCAGGAGACATTAATCCGGTGGCCTACTGCTTGACGGCAGCCAAGGCACATGGCCCGACGCTATCAACAGTCCGTCGTCGGATCGCACAGTTGGAGAGCGCATATGAGGCGCGTCGATGGCGGCCACGAGTCAGGAGTCTTCCAGAGTTCTTCAATCGTGCCTACAATCCGCGGACATTAAGCCAACTTCTCTATCTTCGGGATGTGCTGCAGTGGAGAACGCGACGCTCCGACACTATGATCGCCGCTCTAGCCCTTGGAGCACTTCACGGCGAATCCGAGAAGTCGCCGTCCTATCTGAGCGCACAAATGCCGCGTACGATTTCCACGAAGCCTGCATACTCAGTTCGATTCTGGGACAAGCACGGCTATGTTCCCCCAGACCGAAATGTATTCGAGTTGCTCGAACGCCAGGCAAGATTCCGATATGTATCTCCGCTGCCAGAACGGCATGGACGTGTTGAGCTAACCGACTTCAGAGAATTGCACAGGCTCAAGTCTGTCCGGCGGCAGGAAGCCAGTTGTATCATCACCTCGCCTCCTTACCTGGACGTAACGAGTTTTGAGGAAGATCAGTGGTTACGTCTGTGGTTCTTGGGCGGGCCACCTCACCCAACCCGAAATCATGTCTCCCGAGATGATCGACACGAATTGGCGAGCAGGTATTGGCGAATGGTGGCCGACTTTTGGAGAACTGCTGGCTATCTGGTGACGAGCCACGGCCATGTAGTCGTCCGAATGTCAGGCAAGAGTCTGACTCCAGACGGTGTAGTTGAAGGCTTGACTGGATGCGCTGTTGTTGCTGGTCGCGATGTGTCGCTGGTCGATTGGAAAACGAGCGAGATCCCCAGGAGGCAAACTGACGCATTCCGACCAGGATCGGTGGGCGTACGATTTGAGGTAGACGCCGTGTTTGAGGTCGTTTAGACGAGAAGGAACGCTATCTGGCAGCAGATGCGCGATATCTGACCGCCACTTCATCAATGAGGGCTTCGACGTCGTCCAGCCAGCCGTTGAGTTCCGAAGCAATGGGCGGAAGCTCGTAGGCGTGGTAGTGGCAGACTGTTGAGAGGACGTGCCAGGAGTATCGGACCCGACTGGCGAGTTCGGTGTCGATATACTCGGGCAAACATGTTAGCTGTGCTCTTGCTGATGCGTTCTCGACGCCCGGCGCGGTTTGTGCCCACAGTTGGTCGAGAGCGACTTCCAGTGCTTGGCGACCGAGGATCGCGGAGGCGCGGGGCCATGTGCCAACGAGGTCGGCGCGCGGAACGCGCATCATAGAGCGGGCGAGGTTGAGTAGGTGGATCGGCAGGAAACGGTACGCGATCTGCGTCACAGCGCTGCCAGCTCCTTGGCAAGCGACTCGGCGCGGTCGACGAACGCCTTGAGGTCGGTTCCCTCCGGCGCACCCGAGTGCGCCATCTCATTGCACGCTCTCACTGTGTCGGCTGCCCAACGCCCGAACTTGTTGTTGAGGGTGCCGTATACGTCCCCCGAACGGTCAGCCTCCCCATATAGCGCTATCGCGATGCGAGGGAGCAACCTCGGGGCGTCGGCCCACTTCTCTTCGCTCTCCTCGAGGCCCATTCCGATTCGGAGGAGGCGCCTTCGGCCCGATTCCAGACAAGCGGCCTCGATCGCCTGTCGACACAGGCTGGGAACGACCCGACGGGACACCTCCTCAGGTACTCCACCGCTGAGTTCTAAGGCCCTGGCGTCGGCTATCGCGGCTTGTATCGGATCGAGAGATATCTTGAGTTCTACGTTTGACCTTGGACGGCGGGTCACCGACAGGATCGTTGCGGGAATCTGGAGTCGACGAACCGCGGTCGGGAGCCGGTCGTCGTGGGTGAACACCACTACTTGGCGTGTCATTGCCAGGCTGTGCAGCACACGGGCCAGTCCGTCGACCCTCACCGGGTCCATCGCCTGTACGGGGTCGTCGAGGATCGCGAACCCGAACGGGCTGGCTTCGAACTTCACCCTTGGGATGAACAGGCTCAAGGCCAAGGCATGCAGCTCACCCTGAGACATGACTCCGAGCGCGACGCTGGAGTCCCCGTCGACGGTCACGTCCATGACGACCTTCTTGGCGCCGAGGCGCACGTCTTCGAGCGTGACGTTGGAGCCGACGGCCAGAGTTTCCCAGACATCCGCGACCTGAGCCTTGACCGCGTCGAAACGCTCGTCTCGGATGGCTGCCTCGCTCCGCTTCAGCCAGTTCTCGGCGCTCCTAAGCGGCCTCACACGCTGTGCGGAGATCAATCCCTGATGAGCAACCGGCAGCACTTCGGCCAGTGACTCGGCTATCGGGCGCCACTGATCGGCGAGAAGGCGTCTCCGTGTTGCAGCCGCGGTACGGACAGCCTCAGTCGCCTCCTCCACCTGCAGGCACACGGATTCAAGATGCGCGGCCAAGTCGAGCGGTGCGTTAGGCGCGTCGATCCACGCCTGCCACGCTGTCGCCAACGCGGAGACATCGACTCCGATGTCTGTATCCGCCGCAGTGCCGAGCATTTGCGGAACCGTTCCGATGGCTTCACGCGCCGTGCGTTGGGCGCTGAGTGCCGCGCGCCCGGCGTCGAGGACCTCGCCTGCCTCGGAGCGCAATCGTTCGATTTCTTCCCTGAGATCAGCGACGCGCTCGCTGTGCAAGCCTTTGGCTCGGCCGCAGACCGGGCAATCGGCGTCGCCATGCTGTTCGTGCATCTCCACGGCAGCTTCGAGTAGTGCGGCCAACTTCTCAGCTCGCTCGGCGTCGCTGCCTCGAAGTGCCTCCTGACGCTGCGCGGCCTCCCTCAGATGGCTTGCTGCTGCTGCTATCCGGTCGAGGTTAGGCGAAGGAAGCTGCTCCAGTGCGGCGAGGAGATCCTCCCGTTGAGCGATGGTGGGATCGGTTCCCGCTACCAGGGCATCTATCTTGTCTAGATCCCAAGCCCCAGCGAGCGCCTCCAACGCGGTACTGGCTCGCTCGTCGGGAGACTCTCGCAGCAGGTCTGCAACCTCCGAGACGAGTTCTTCGGCATCGGTCCGTTGTCTCTCGGCCGATAGTCTGGCCTGTCTCAGATTCTCGATGGGTGCCTGCAAGGCTTCCATGCCGAGCATCGGCGCCAGCGCGTTGTATCGATCGATCGGCCGTCCCTCGGAGATCGTCGATAGCTCCTTGTAGGGCAGGAACGGACGGAACGTCTTGACCGCATCGCTCCATCCAAGCGCGCCGAGGCTTTGGCGGCCGCGGCCCGGTACGGTCACCTCAGTCTTGGCAGACTCAAGCTTCGAACTGCTCCAGTTCACGCGAACCGTTCGCGGTTCTGGCTCGCCGTCAACCCGCAACTCCACGGCGATGGCGGGATCGTCCTGCGCATGGAGGTTGTGCCAGCCGTTCTTCCACTCCAGCGATTTGCCAGCCCAGCGGAGCGAGTCGCCCGTTAGCGCGAATTCCAGCGCCTCAGCGATCGATGACTTGCCGGAACCGTTGCGCCCGACGACGAGCGTCAGCCCTGGTCCGGGCCGAAGACCGAGTTTGCAGGTAGGGCCGATGCCGCGAAACCCGGTCACCGCTACGGACTCCAAGTAGGCGCGTACCTGAGCCGTCTCTTCCTCGCTGGATGTTGGCGGGCGATCGATCACGGTTCCATCGATCACCTCATCCAGTAGGCCCAGCAGAGCGCCGAGCACCAGGTTCTCGACCAATCCTGTCGCCTTGGTATCAGCATCGAGCCGATCGAGGACTTCGGAGAGTAGTGGATCATCCATCGTCATGCGGGGTCTCGTCGCTAGTTGTCAGTTCGCGTGAGGGATGCTGGCACGCTCAGGCGGCGAGTGCCAGGTCGACATCGGGGTCGAGAGAACGCCGGTGCCGCCATCGGCGCTGGGAGCGTGGCTGGTAGGCGCGGACTCGGACGCGCCGCCATCGGCGACGGTGGTGCGGCAAACGCCGTCTTGTACAAGGGGGCATGTTTCCTTGCCCTTCGTAAGGTTTCGGCTGGATCTTGCTGGCTCCAGGCCGTCGGGTGAACTCGGGGCCGACGGCAGATCTCATCTTGCCACACACCTGCGCCGACATCGGTGACCCTTCCCCGGTTGTCGTACGCGACAACGCCCCGGGAAACCTTACGAACCCGGGGCGTTGTCGGCGAGCCTCGCGGACCCGCTCAGCAAGTGAACGCTACTCTAGCCACCCGATCTTGCGGGTGTAGGGATGAGGTCTCGAGCGTTCTCGATGCAGTCCAGCCCAGGGTCGGTCGCGAGCAGATGGACCTCGTCATGGCCTATGGGGAACTCATCCGCAGTGCGGTCGATCCCAGGCCAGGCGGCGGTTTCCCTCAGAGCGGCGGCCCCGACCTCGGGTACGGGCGGGCACGCGAGGCGCTGAACCCAGGCCCATCTGCAAGTTGAAGCTGGCGAGCGAAGGACTCTCGGCCGACGCCTGCCGGCATCGCCTACCCGTCATCGACCTTCTGATTGCGGCCGTCGCTGCGATCGGTGACCTCACGGTGCAGCACTGCGACAAGGACTTCGACACCATCCCTGATGCCACCGGCCTACGGGCCGAGTGGGTCGCGTCCCGCGCCTCGTTGCAGCGCCTCCGCCCGCCACAAGGCTTCAAGCCGTCCGTAGGAACCGCTGTGGCGTTCGTCCCGGCGGGGGTGTCGTAGTGGCGGGGTACTGTCTGGCGTGTGAGCGAAGCGGGTGGCGGGGACCTGTTCATCGTCGACAACAGCGTTTCGGGGTGGACCGGGTTGGAGTATCTGCGCCAGTGGAGCGACCTGGCGCGCTCGTTCGACGTGGCGACGGGGTTCTTCGAGATCGGGGCGCTGCTGGCGCTGGATGGCAAGTGGCAGCAGCTTGAGCGGATCCGGCTGCTGATGGGCGACGAGGTGTCGCTGCGCACCCGCAGCGTGTTCGCCGAGGCGCTGCGGCGGCGGGTGGGCCGCCTCGACGACAGCCTGGAGGCTGAGAAGGGCCCGAACCCGTTCTTGGAGGGCGTGGAGGCCGTGGTCGAGGCCATCGCGGAGGGCCGGATCGAGTGCCGGGTGTACCGGCGCGACAAGTTCCACGCCAAGGCCTACATCACCCACGCAAAGTTCGATGTGGTGGGGGCGCAGGCGCTGGTCGGCTCCAGCAACTTCACCCGGGCGGGGCTGACCCGTAACGTCGAGCTGAACATCCAGGTGCAGAGCGGCCGGGAGGTGGCCCAGCTCCAGGACTGGTTCGAGGCGCACTGGGCCGCAGCCGAGGACGTCACCGAGGAGGTGTTGCGCACGATCACCCGCCACACCGCGGAGTTCTCGCCCTTCGAAGTCTATGCGAGGGCGCTGCACGAGTTCTTCCGGGGCCGGGAGTTGACTGCGGGCGAGTGGGACGAGTCCCGGTCGCGGATGTTCGGGCACCTCGACCGCTACCAGCAGGAGGCGTACTGGTCGCTGATGAAGATCGCCCGTCAGCACGGCGGGGCGTTCCTGTGCGACGGGGTGGGCCTCGGCAAGACGTTCGTGGGGCTGATGCTGATCGAGCGGCTGGTGCTGCACGAGAACAAGCGGGTGGTGCTGTTCGCTCCCAAAGCGGCCCGCGAGGGGGTGTGGGAGCCGCATCTGCGCCGTTGGCTGCCCCACATCGGCGGCGTGGGCGGCGGCGCGGACTTCTCCAGCCTCAGCGTGTTCAGCCACACCGACCTGGGCCGCGGCGGCGACTTTCCCGAACGGTTCGAGCGAATCACCGACTTGGCCGACGCGGTGATCATCGACGAGGCCCACCACTTTCGCAACCGCGGCAGCCGGGGCGACGCCCCCGACGGCGGCTTCGGGCTCGGCGTCGGAGGCGTCGACGGCGTGGAGCTGGACCGCCGGTCTCGCTATTGGCGGCTGTTCGACATGCTGGACGGGTCGGTGCGCTCCAAGCTGGTGTTCCTGCTGACGGCGACGCCGGTCAACAACCGTCTGGCCGACTTCCGCCACATGGCCGAGTTGTTCACCCGCGGCGACGATGGCTTCTTCGCCCGCAGCCTGGGCGTGAACAACCTGTCGGGCCACTTCAACGTGATGGAGCGCAACCTCCAGAGCGCGTTGGCGTCAGGCAACGGCGCAGCCTCCAACGCTGTGGCGTGGGACGGTGTGGTGTCGGGCCGCGGTGCCTCGAACCGCGGGGTGTCGGGCGGTGTTGTGTCGGACGCCGGGGTGTCGGGCCGCGGTGCCTCGAACCGCGGGCCGTCGGGCAGTGGGGCCTCGAACGCCGGGGTGTCGGGCGGTGTGGTGTCGGGCCGCGGTGCCTCGGACCGCGGGGTGTCGGGCGGTGGGGCCTCGAACGCCGGGGTGTCGGGCGGTGTGGTGTCGGCGTTCGCGGAGGGGATGACTGCTGAGGCCCGCGAGGCGCTGGCGGGCGACGAGGTGTTCAACGCGCTGGTGGTGCAGCGCAGCCGGGCCTACGCCAAGGCCAGCCAGATCCAGGAGCGCGGCGAGTCGGCGGCGTTCCCGGTGCGCAGGCCGCCGCAGGTGGCCGAGTACACGATCCGGTCGTCGTACCGGGAGGTGCTCGACATGTTCGCCAAGGCCTGCCGCCGCGAGCATCCGCTGTTCTCGCTGGCGGTCTACTACCCGCTGGCGTACTACATCGGCCCCGACGACATCAACCCGTTCGACGAGAACCGCCAGCAGCAGGTGGTGGGCCTGATCCGCACCATGTTCCTGAAGCGCTTCGAGAGTTCGGTGTACGCATTCGAGAAGTCGCTGGACCGGCTGATGCGCAAGCTGCTGGCCTTCGTCGAGGTCCACAGCCGCCCGGGCGCCGAGCGGGACCGGCTGGATGCTTGGATGCGCCGCCATTCCGAGACGCTGGGCTTCCGACCCGAGGTGCAGTTGGGCCTGGGCATCGACGGCACCGACGACGAGGACGACGCCGACGAAGACGTTATCCCGCCCGAGCTGCTGGAGGCAGTCGAGAAGCTCCCACGCGACGAGTACGACGTGGCCGCCGTCTTGGAGAGGACCTTTGAGGACCTCGACGAGATCATCCGCTTCCTGGATGCGGCCAGCCGGCTCACGCCCGCACAGGACGACAAGGTGCGCAAGCTGGTGCGGCTGCTGGGAACCAAGGAACTGGCCGAGCGCAAGGTGCTGGTGTTCACCGAGTTCGCCGACACTGCCCGATACGTGGAGTCGCAGCTGCGGGCCGCGGGCGTCGACGGCCTGGCCCGCATCGACAGCGGCTCCAAGGTCGACCGCGCCGAGGTGATCCGCCGTTTCTCGCCGTACTACAACGGATCGAGCAGCGCCGATCTGGCGGCGGGAGGCCACGCCGAGATCAGGGTGCTGGTCTCCACCGATGTGCTCTCTGAGGGCCTCAACCTCCAGGACGCCGCCCGGCTGGTGAACTACGACCTGCACTGGAACCCGGTGCGTCTCATGCAGCGCATCGGCCGCGTCGACCGCCGCATGAGCCCCGACGTCGAGGCCCGCCTCGCCGAAGACCATCCCGGCGCGGCTGCCGATCGGGGCACGGTGCGGTTCTGGAACTTCCTGCCTCCAGACGAACTCGAGCGCATTCTGGAGCTCTACGAGAAGGTCGCGGGCAAGACGCTGCTGATCTCCAGCACTCTCGGAATTGAGGGCCGCAAGCTGCTGCGCCCCGACGACGCCTACGACCCGCTGCGAGAGTTCAACGCCACCTACGAGGGCACCCGCACCGCCGCCGAGGAGATGCACCTGGAGTACCAGGCCCTCCTCAAGGCCCACCCCGGCCTCGCCGAGCGGCTCGACGGCCTGCCCGGATCGGTGTTCTCAGGACGCCGCAAGCTCGCCAGGGGCGCACGCGGCGTGTTCTTCTGCTACTCGCTGCCCGCCCTCGACGCCGAGCAGGGCGTGTTCACCCTCGAGGCCGGCCCTGTCCGCTGGTACCTCTACGACGCCGAAGCGGACGCCATCGTTGAGTCGCCGGGCGAGATCGTCGAGAGCATCCGCTCCAATCCCAAGACCCCCCGCCGCTGCACCACGAGCCGCAAGACCCTCAAGGAAGCGCGCGACCGGGTCCGCCGCCATATCCGCGACAGCTACCTCAAACGGGTCAACGCCCCCATGGACGCCCCCGAGCCGAAGCTGCGCTGCTGGATGGAGTTGAACTGATGCCCGGCCGTCCGAAGATGTAGCTAGCGACTATGGTCACGACTATGGTCATATCTCGGATCGCATTCGAGCCGTGCCGATCTATCTAGGAGGCAGCGCATGACATCGAACAGCTACGAGGCGCCGGACGGCACGCTCATCATGAAGGCGTCAGAGTTCAAGGCCAGGTGCCTGAAGCTCATGGACGAGGTGGCCGAGACCGGCCGGGAGATAGTCATCACCAAGCACGGTCGGCCGGTGTCGCGCCTAGTGCCCCATGTCGAGCGGCCCAAGTCCCTGTTCGGCATCGACAAGGGCAAGATCGAGATCTTCGGCGACATCATCGAGCCCATCGACGTCGAATGGGACGCCGTGACCGGCAGGGGGTGGGAATTCGATTGATGCTCTTGGACACGCATGTGCTGGTCTGGTACCGCGGCGGTGAGAGCAAGTTGGGCAGACGAGCCCGCAGCGCGGTCGATCTCGCCGTCTCCTCAGGCGAGGCGGCGGTCTCGGCGATCACGTTCTGGGAGCTTGCCATGCTGGTCGCCAAGGGCCGGATGAGCCTCCCCGACGATGTACGGAGATGGCGCCGCCTGAACCTGGGGCAAGGCGTGAGCGAGATCCCGGTGGACGGCGAGATCGGTGCCCGCGCCGGTTCGCTCGCGGGGCTTCATGGAGACCCCGCCGACCGCATCATCGTCGCGACCGCCATGGAGGGGCACCGACTGGTCACAGCCGACCAGCGCATCCTCGACTGGGAGGGGCCCCTGCCGCGACTCGACGCCAGGCAGTAGCGGGCGCATGAACTTCCAGGCGTGCCTAGCCGTTCCGGGATGTCATCGCCGGGTGTGCCGTGTCGGCATTCGGCTGGGCTTGTTGGTTGGAACGGTGTCCGCGGAACGCGCCGAGCCGCCAGCGGAGCTTGTGGCGGCATGGGCCTGACCTGATGGATCACCGGCCCGCCGATCGTGCCGAGGCGTTGCGGGGGATACGCACGTTCATGGAGGTGTTCCGCTACCTCGTCGATGTGCGGGACTGGCCGCTGGCCGCCGACGACATCGAGGACGACGACCTCGACGCGGTGACCTACGACTGGGACGCCGACGACCTCGGCATCCCCGCGGGCGCGCTGCGCGACCTGCGGGAGCTTCGCCAGATGCGGCCGCTGACGGCGGGCCAGCCCTGGGGTGTGTTCTTCCTGAAGTTCGGGGGCGAGAGACTGCCCAAGGTCCAGATCCGCCGACTGCTGAGAGCGCTCGTGGCCAAGAAGCGGACCGCGGCGGCCGCCAGCAGGCCCACCTGGCGTTTGTCCGACCTGCTGTTCATCGTCTTCACCGGTAGCGGCGACTCGATAGAGGTGCATTTCGTCGCCTTCCGCGGTGACGACCCTCAGTCCGCGGAGCTGCGCGAGCTGTCATGGCAGCCGGCGCTTGACACCCGGCTCGTTCTGGAGCTGCTGGCGGAGGAGCGGCTGCCGTGCCTGGACTGGCCCGACGACGAGGACGATGTCGAGTCGTGGCGGAACCGCTGGAGGTCCGGCTTGACGCCTGTGGGCCAGGCCATCAGCGACTCGGCCCGTCTGGCTGACCGCATGGCCAGGACCGCCCGCGACCTGCGCACCCAGATCGAGGCCGCGCTGGGGGCCGAGGGCGGCTCGGGGCCGTTCTCGACGCTCATGGGCGAGATCCGCGCCCAGCTCGTCAGCGATGTGAACAAGTCCAGCTTCGCCGACATGTGCGCCCAGACGCTCGTGTACGGGGTGCTCACCAGCCGCATGATCAGCGACGACTTCGGCTCGTCGCCGGTGTTCTCGTCTGTGCCGCTTGCCAACCCGTTCCTGGCGAAGTTCTTCCAGCGGGTCCATGACCGGGCCATGTCGCTGGACCTGCCCGGCAGCGACCTCGCCAACCTCGTGGCCGACCTGCGCGAGACCGACGTCAAGGCCATCCTCGCCCGTTTCGGCTCCACCGCCAAGGGCGGCGACCCGGTGATCCACTTCTATGAGGAGTTCCTCAAGAAGTACGACCCCAAGATGCGCGCCGACGCCGGCGCCTTCTACACCCCGCAGCCCGCCGTGGAGTTCATGGTGCGAGCGGTCGACGAGGTGCTGCGGTCGCGCTTCGGGCTTCCGCTGGGCGTAGCGGATGCCACTTCGTGGCGCGAGGTGGCCGAGCGCAACGGCTTCGAAGTGCCCAAAGGCGTCGATCCCGACAAGCCGTTCGTGTCCATGGTCGACCCCGCCACCGGCACCGGAACGTTCCTGGTCGAATGGCTCCGCCAGGCCCGCCGGTCCTTCGACGAGTCCCGCGAGGCTGGCGAATGGCCCCAACATGTCCGCGAGAACGTGTTGCCATCCATGCACGCCTTTGAGCTGATGCTCGCCCCCTACGCCATCGCCCACCTCAAGGTCGCCCTGGAACTGGATGAAGCAGCGGCCAAGGGCAGCACCGCCCAGATCCTCCTCACCGACGCCCTCGACCACGCCGCCCGCCAAGGCCAGCTCGTCACCGTTCTCGATCCCGTCGCCGAGGAGGGCCAGAAGGCCGCCGAACTGAAAGCGGATGAGCGCTTCACGGTGGTCATCGGCAACCCGCCCTACGACCGCGAGCAGCGGAGCACCGGAGACGTCGGCAGGCGTAAGGGAGGCGTGGTCCGCTACGGCGCTGCCGGAGTCGCCCCAACGCACGACTCGGAGACCGCCTTCCGTCGGGCCGCCACCGGCCGTACCACGAGAACTGCCCGGATAACCCCGCTGCTCGACTCCGTGGCCGAGCCCATGAAGGCGGCCGGTCTCGGCCATCACCTCAAGAACGTCTACAACGACTACGTCTACTTCTGGCGTTGGGCCGTATGGCAGGCCACCGAGTTGCCGCCCGGCCCAGGCGTAGTCGCGTTCATCACGGCGTCGTCCTACCTCGACGGCATCTCCATGGGCGGAGTCCGCCACCTGCTCCGCAACGCCTTCGACGAACTATGGATAGTAGACCTCGGCGGCGAGGGCCGCGGCGCCCGCCAAGAGGAGAACATCTTCGATATCCGCACTGCCGTCGCGATCGGGATTGGTGTGCGAACAGGTCAGACGAACATCAACGGCTGCGCTGTTCGATACCTTCGAGTCGGCGGGACCAGGGACGACAAGCTCGAAGAGCTACGACGTATCAAGTTGGATGAGGTGTCATCCACGATCGCCGGCTCCTCGCTGGAGCGCCTGACGCCCCACAGCGGTGGCAAGTATTTCGACTGGCCCGAGATCACCCACCTGTTCCCATGGATCTACTCTGGATGCCAAATCAAGCGACTGTGGCCAGTCGCAGAGACCAAGGCTGCACTGAAGGGCCGCTGGCGAAGCCTACTCACTGAGGTCCCGCGCCACCGCAGGGAGCTCCTGCGAGAGACCGGAAGCCGCAAGACAAAGAGCATTCTCGCCGGCCTGCTCGGAGACGGCGCACGGCTAAGGCCCATTCGTGCACTCGGTAGCGGCGATCCGCCAGAGGCAATCAAGCGCTACGGATACCGGAGCTTCGATCGGCAATGGATCATCGCTGACATCCGGGTGGTCGACGCGCCCAAGCGTCCTCTCTGGGATGCACACGGTCCGCATCAGACCTTCCTCACCACGCTGACCTCTACCAAGTTGGGAGGCGGGCCTGCCCTGACTGCAACTCCCTACGTCCCCGACCTCCACCACTTCCGGGGCTCCTACGGTGCCAAGGATGTCATGCCGTTGCATCGCGACACGGCCGGGAGGGAGCCCAACGTCGCCGATGGCCTGCTGGACACCCTGAGCGAGAACCTCGCCACCGATGTCACCGCCGACGACCTGTTCGCCTACGTCTACGCCCTGGGTGCCACGGCTGCCTTCACCGAGCGCTTCAACGAAGAACTGGCCGAGGCAGCCGGTCCGATCCACATCCCAGTCACCGCCAAGTCCGACCTGTTCCAGCAGGCGGTAGCGCTTGGCCGCGACCTCCTGTGGTGGCACACCTGGGGCGAGCGCTTCGCCCCCGAGGGCCAGCCGCGCCTCCCCGAAGGGCACGCCAAGGAACTCCGCCCGGTCGAGGGCATGCCCGACGACTTCGACTACGACCCCGAGTCCCAAACCCTGACGGTAGGCACCGGCGCCTTCGCCCCAGTCAGCGAAGCGGCCTGGAACTTCGAGGTCTCCGGCCTCCGGGTCCTGCGCTCCTGGCTCGGCTACCGAATGAAGAACCGCAAGGGCCGCAAGTCCAGCCCCCTAGACGACCTCCGCCCCACCCGTTGGACCCAGACCAAGGAGCTCCTCCTCGTCCTCTCCATCATCGAGCACACCATCGAGGCCACCCCCAAAGCCGCCGCCCTCCTAACCCAGATCGTCCAAGGCCCCCTGATCCCAGCCATCGACTTATCAACCCCAACCCCCGCCAACCGCAAACCCCCAAAGATCTCCTGAAGACCACCTCCAGTCCTGCAGCACGGAACTCAGCATACAATTGTAAAGACTACCCGTCCTGAGACGGTCTGTATGAGCGGATTGCCGCGACTGTCTTGCTTAGGTCATCGATCGAGGCCTTTGCCTTTACAAACTTCGCGTAGGCAGAATGGGCGCGATTGATCAACTGCTCATAGGTCATCACTCTGATTCCATATCTGCGAAGCGTCTCCTCATCGAGTCGCCGAGTCTCGCTCTTGTCCCAACCGATGGGCAGCTTTCCCAACAAGCAGATGGCTTCAATTGGGTACCGATCCTCATCAGGATCCTTGCTGATTTCTCGCCGTACAGCCCCGATGTAGTCTCTGACTTGATCCTCGATAGCTGTCTTGCGTATTGATACTGACGGTCTCTTTAGCTCGATTATTACGTGCATTCCAGAGATCCGCCGATACCTGATGTCAGATTGAACCTCTTTCTTGTTCCGAATGGGGACCCGCTCAACGGCGTTCTGAATCCGTTGCTCCATATATTTATACTCTGTTGCGCGCTCCCATGCAGGATCGAGAAGCCACAGGTGATCGAAGATGTACTTCTGCAAGATCTTTTCGTAGTCGTCGTCATCCACCTTCTTCTGAAGTTCTTCGATGATGGTGAGTCGTTCGCTTACGATCTCAAAGTAGCGCGATGCCTCTATCGCATCCATGTCTGCTAGCCAAGTCAAGAACTCCTCGATGTTGGAGGGATCAACATGTTGGATATCTTCAACGGCGTGTTTCATCTTCAAGTGCTCGAATGCCAGAACTGCTGTTGCATAGAAGCCGGGCCGGTACTCGTCATCCATATTGGCTACGTCGATGCCTCGGAAGACACTTCGCGCTGATTTCTTGAGGCGTGTTGTTCCTAGGTTGTCGTACCACTGCTTTACATGTGGATTGGACCGGATAGCAGTTGCAAACTCGCGCTGATCTTTGAGCTTATTCGTTTCTGTCCAGATGTAGCGGAGTTCGTTTTCGATGAACCCCTTGAGGGCCAAATAACGTGGATGGTCTTCCGATAGTTGCTGCCGACTTGTCGTAGCAATATCATCATCATCATCATCTAGGAAGTCCGCATGGATTTCACCGAAGATGAATTTTGTGATCATTCCACCTAAACGGTATTCCTGTAAAATGTCTTCTTGTGCTACCTTACCACGCATAAGAATGGTGATCTTGTTCAGGTTCTCATCACGGTCACTAGTGCTGTCGTCGAGGTCGTTGGAGTGTCGGGCAATCGCGATCCAACCGTTGGTACTATGTTCGCCGTCCGGATCGGCTACCCCGTCGGCATCAAAGCGATCTTCCCGGGAGAAGGCCAGCACCTGATCGTTGTCATCAGATCGGTCGAGGTTCTGGCAATGAGCAGCATAGTCATAGTCACCATATTGAAATATGAATCTGGCCTTATGGAAATAGTCACGGTCTGAGAATCCGACTGAAGTACCATTGACGACAATCTCGAAGTCATCAACGAGAAGGCCGAAGCGGCGCGCTATCCTCTTGCGTAGTCCAGTGATCGAGGCGAGCGTGAGCTGTCTCTTGAGTTCCGTGATTTTCACAGTTGTGCCGCTATCACCTTGTAGACTGGTATTGTCATAGTCCACGGCATTGGGGAAGTAGCGCGGAGTTCTAAACTCATTACTTTCTTGTGCTATTGTTTCCTGCTCTTCAACTATTCGGCGAATTTCAGGCGCATCCATCAGAAAGGCCTCTGGGTCGCTTCCGGCCTTTTTGGTGTGTATGAAGACTTGCTCTGCTATTGAGAACAGCGACAGTTTCCCGATGCCTTTTCTGCCCATCGGCCTTCTACCCTGGGGAGTATAGGGTCCTTGCATATCCCTCCGGCGGTAGCCCACGAGAAGGTATCGGCTATTGATATCTTCCCGATCCATTCCGTGACCGTTGTCGGTAACTGTGATTGTGTTGTCGTTTGTATCGATATTGATCTCAACACGAGTTGCGTCGGCATCCCAAGCGTTGGCGATCACTTCAGAGATGACAGCAGGGGTGTTGCTGTACAGGTTGAGGCCGAGATGATCGAGGATGCCCAAGCTGATGCTCATCGCGTAGCGATGATCTTGACTATCTGACATTAGAAGCCTCCACGATGGATTTACCGATGGCTTCGGCTAGTTTGACAGGCACGGCGTTTCCGATCTGGCGCGCAGCATCGCGCACGACGAGCGGTTGACCATCTTTGGACAGCTTGTAGCCGATCGGGAACGTTTGGAGGAGAGCCCCCTCCCGCACGGAGATCGCCCGATCCTGCTCGGGGTGCCCGAATCGTCCGGTGCTGTAGTAGCAGAACTGCGTGGTGATAGTGGGAGCCACATCATCCCAACGCATCCGACCATAAGGGGCCGGGTAGTATGAAGAGCGGTGACAGGCACTCAGGAGAGCTTCGTCCCAGTCGCGCCATGTGCCGCCGGGCTTCGATTGCTGGATTCGTTTCTTATTGATGTCAGTCAAACGCAAAGTGATATGTGCCGGGTCATCTGGGTGTGCTTCGCCATGCTCGATGGAAGGGAGATCGTGAATGAACTCGCGAACGGTACCACTGTCAGCACTGGGTTGGGGGATGCGGATTGGCGCGTGGCGCGAAGCCAGCAGCACAAGTCGCTGCCGCTTCTGAGGAACGCCATAATCAGCACACCTGACGGCAGTGGCATCGTGGTGGTACCCCATTTGCTCCAGCGTCCGCAGGAAGTCAGCGAACGCTTCGTGCCTGGCCAGACCGGGCACGTTCTCCATCGAGACGAAGTCGGGCTGCGTCTCCCGGATGAGTCGGGCAAACTCGTACACCAGCGAGCAGTCGGCTTCTTTTCGCAACTTGCGGTTGTGGGCTGAGAAAGGCTGGCAGGGAGCACATCCCACGAGCACCGAGACAGCCGCACCGGCCAGGTAAGGTTCGATGTGTTCGCGACGAATGCCACCGATCTCCGCGGCGACGAACTGAGCACCGGGATTGTTCGCCTCGTAGGCGTAACGACACGACTCATCGTTGTCGAACCCAGCCTTCACCGCGATCCCGGCTTGAGCAAGGCCGTGAGTCAAGCCGCCAATGCCGCAGAAGAGATCAACGGCATGTATATCCGATGCGACTCTCGTCGGCGCCATGCTGCGTTGCTCGGTTGGCATCGCTGCTGTCACGCCGCCAGCTCCTGTGTCATATACGATTGATGCCTGAGGCGCTCGCTTGCCTTGAGTGCTCGAGCGTTGTCTTGTCGGGAAAGTCCATCGACACTGCCGTCGCACAGCCGACTAAGTGCTCTGCCGTGGAGTTCCGTGAACTTGGGCGGGACCGCCTCTCCGATGATGGTCCTAACGAACGTCGGCCCCCAGCGGTCTAGGGCCGTTCCCCAATCGAAGTCGTCGGGGAAGGTCTGGAGGTAGGCGCACTCGAACGGGCTCAGGAGGCGGTTCTCGAAGGGGTGTATCGTCAGGTCTGAGCCGACATGGCCGCTTGCAGTCGTGATCGTTGCTGCCGGGGTGTCGGGGGACATGCGGGCGTAGCTGGAGTTTCGAAATCCCTTCACGAGCCTGTACGAGCCGTCGCTCTCTTGGACTACGGGGCGCAGCAGCGGCGCGGCGCACATCGGACATACCGCGTCCTCGGACCCCACGTCGACCTCTCCGCAACGCTCGCACTGCGAGTTCTGCCAGGCTCGGCCACCGGAGCCTGGTGGTATGGCGGCGACCATCCGATACTGGCGATTGTTGCCCCAGACCGGCACGGCGTGCATCGGGTTGGACTCGTCTCGCGCTTGGGCTGGGCTTATGGCATCGAGCGGCTTGGCATCCAGGCCGGCCAGAGCTTCGCGGAGCGTCATCGGGTCGGGGGCACCCGCGGGGGTAGGCGGACGCGGGTAAGGGACCGCGCCAACTCGGTCCAGGAGTTCGAGCGAAGGTTCGTCGCGTTGGATGAAGGTGAGGAAGGAGCGGACCCGGCGCTGCGGCACCCCGTAGTCAGCAAGATCAGTCAGGAACGGGAACACCCGGTAACGGCTACCAAGCATGCGAATCAGCAGTGCCGCCGCCGAAATCGGCTGGGCTGTCGCTGGATCCTTCACCAAGCGTGACAAGAAGGCTGGCACGTTCTCCACGACCACCATGCGCGGTTCGATCTCGTTGGCGACGGCGGCCACCACCTCCACCAACAGGTTCCGGTCATCCCGGCTCCCGGCATCGGCATCGCTCTCGTGGCCTCGGCTGCCCCGCGCCGAGCTCATGCCCTGGCACGGGGGGCACGCCGACAGCAGGTCGGGCTGTGCCGAGCCGCAGCGCTGCCGGTACGACGCGACCACCTGGGGCCATGTCTCCCTCAGGTCGCCGACGACGCCCGAGCCGTCCGGGTGGTTGCGTAGGGCTACGTCGAGGCGGCGTTCGTCGATCTCGGCGAGGACCCTGAACCTGAAGCCGGCCCGCGCGAAGCCGACATCGCCCGCTCCACAGTTGGAGAAGAGACTCACCGCTTCGAACCCGGCCATAGCACCCCCCGCCGTCTGCCACTTAGCCACATCTTGATGCATCATATTATATGCCGCTCGCACTCGATGATGCACGCCCTCGTCCAGGCTGCATGAGGATCGATCCCGAGCGTAGCCAATCCTGTCCTCCCCATATGACACCAACGGAGGCGCGCCCGGAGCACCATGCCACTGGCCGCCGAGTGCCCTCGGCCCGGTCGGCCCGCCACTCGGCTGGCGAACGAGACATGGCGGCTTGGAGTGGAGTGTCGTGGCGCGATCGCTGCGGAGTAGCTTCGCGCCGACTCGTCGCAGAACAGCTCGAAGCCATCCTCGAAGAGCCCGGGCGCACGCGCAGACCACTGCAGGTGTCGTCGCTGCGGCCACTTCCCAAGACCCGCGACGACCTCCCCCTGATATCGCTTGAGGAGCCGAGGCTGTCGTTCCAGGACCTCGTGCTGCCTGAGGCTGCCGTGGAGGTCTTCGACTCGCTGGTGGAGGAGTTCCGTCAGCGCTCGGCTCTGCGGGCCCACGGCGTCGGGCCGCGGTCGAGCCTGCTGCTGGTGGGCCCGCCCGGCTGCGGCAAGTCGGCCAGCGCCGAGGCGGTCGCCGGGCAGCTTGGCCTGCCCATCGCCAAGGTGCAGCTGGCCACGGTGGTCTCGTCGTACCTGGGCGAGACGGCACGGAACCTCGAACAGATATTCAACTTCCTCGAAGTCGGGTCGTGGGTGCTGGTGTTCGACGAGTTCGACATGCTCCGACGCGAGCGAGCCGACCGGGCCGACCACGGGGAACTCCGCCGGGTTGTGGCCGCCATGCTGCAGGTCGTCGATGACCACAGAGGCGACTCGCTCTTCATTGCCACCTCGAATCATCCCGCACTCCTCGACTCGGCCGTCTGGCGCAGATTCGACGAGATCGTGGAACTGAACTCGCCCGACGAGACGGCGCGACGCCGAATCTTGGAACTGAAGCTCAGATCAGTCCGCCACGACTTCGACGTGACCGGCACCGCCAAGAGGACCAAGGACGCGACGCAGATCGCGGACCGGGACGCCTTTCCTTACGGGATCCCGACGGCGATAGCATGAGAGTTTAGCAGCGATTATAGTAATTTTCATAATATTGAGTTGTTTTGCAAAGCTGATGGCTGGTAGCTTTGCGGTGCGGAAGCGAACACGGTCCGTGTCGGTCCGCCTAATGGAGCAGCGATATCGGAGTGGCGATGAACCCATACATCTACAGCGACAGCGGCAGAGGCCAACGGTACGCTGGGGCTGTGTCCGAACCCGCCGAGTCTGGACCCGCCCGCCTCACCGAACCCGGCATAGCGGCACCGGCGAGCGCTGAGCTGGCTGAGGACTCGACGTTCGACAGCGTCCTTCTGGCCCGACAGCATCCGGAGTTGGACTGGAGCGACCCGGACGGCGCCCTTGAGACGCTCAGCATCCTGAGCGATCCGGAGGCCATGGCCGACCTTGAAGAGGCAGAACGCGACATAGCGGCCGGCAACTTGCTGCCCATGGATCGCTATGCCTCTCCTAGCTAGACCGGCGCAACGGGGGCTGGATCGACTCTCGCCGACCGATCGCTCGCGGGCGCTGCAGATCATCAAGGCGCTGGACACCAACCCGACCCTCGGAAAGCCACTGCAAGGCAGGTGGCGCGGCAGCCGCTCCGTGCGCTTCGGCCAGTTCCGCATCATCCACAAACAGACCGCCGACGGTGTCGTCGTGGTGATGCGAGTGGCGCCACGGGCGAAGGCCTACCGGCCAACCGACTGACTGTCCGCGGCTTCAGCGGAAGGCCGCATCGAGCGCCGGGCGTGTCCTCGACCACCCCCAGCACACGGATCTGGGGCAGGTGCAGCCGAACTGCCATAACATCGGAAGCCATCGGGGCCCTCCTGGATCGTTGACGTGTACATCACTGATTCCAGCAGGGTCTCGACCCCTATTCAGGGACCCTCAACTACCCCGCTCCCCACAAAATCGCGAAGGCTCGATCTTCAACTTCCTCGGCTATTGGGCACGATCTCATCCCCTCTGTCGACGGTTGAGAAAGTGTCCGCACGAACGGCACGAAGGGCACATACGGTCAGATAGAGTTGCTGGCGTGGGTCAGTACGTCGAAGCCCGAGGTTGGATGGTGACGGCTGGCGGGGGCTTCGGACCCCGCACCTACCGGACCTATGTGCCACACTTCTTGAGCGGCTGGGAGCCTATTCTGAGCGAGTCGGACCATGAGGCCGTCGCCGAAGCGGACCGAGCGCTCGGAGCCATCAGCTCGCTGCCCCTCTCGGACGTGGGCACAGCCATCGCCCGCTGGATGGCGGCCCGCGACGAGAGCATCCGATCAAGCCTGATCGAGGGAGTCGGGTCCACAGAGGCGGGGCTCGCCTGGGCCCGCTACATGGACGCAACGGGTCGTCCCGTGTCGGACCAGAACGACGCTCTGACGCTGGGGGCCGCGAAGCAAGTGGCTTCTGCGGTGGCGCTGGGCACCGAGATGCGGTCCGGCCGAGAGTGCGGTCTGGACGACATCCTCGACATCCACAAGACTCTGTTCGACGGAACACGCGACCGCAGGCTGGGCGGCTCACTCCGCGACGAGCCGATCTGGGTCGGCCCGCCCGGGTGCCTGGTGGACGATGCGACCTTCGTGGCTCCGCCCCCGGACCGCCTGCCTGAGCTGATGGACGATCTGGTCGGCTATCTGAACACGAGCGCCCACCCGCCGGTGCTCAAAGCGGCTGTGGCCCACGTCCAGTTCGAGACGATCCATCCGTTCGGGGACGGCAACGGACGAACCGGGCGGGCGATCATCCACACGGTCCTGAACGCGGCCGGCCGGGCCCACGGCGCGGTGCCGATCAGCACTACGCTCAGCAACGATCGTCGCTCCTACTACGCCGCGCTCAATGCCATGCAGTCCGTCGAGTGCGGCCCACAGGACACAGCCGCCCGCTCAACGGGTCTTCGCCCCTGGCTGCGGCTCTTCAGTGGCGCCTGCGAAGAAGCGGCACAGCAGGCGGCAAGATCTGCTCGCCGCGTGGAAGCAATCGCCGCGAGGTGGCACACCGCGGGCCGGTTCCGGGCCGACTCGGCGGCAGCCGCCCTAGTGGCGGAACTGCCCTCGATGCCGGTGCTGGACGCCGGCATGGTCGCCCGACGGCTGCGGGTCGCTCCGAGGACCGCACGCAGAGCCTTGGCGTCCCTTGAAGCGGCGGGCATCGTCGACTCCACCGGCGGCCGCCGCAATCGTCGATACCAAGCCACCGACCTGGTCGGCCTCCTGCGACAAAGGGCTCCCGACGGCGGTCCGCCGGTTCACGGCTGGGCAGACCAGCCTCACACAGGACCCGCCACCAGAGCCTTCCAGCGGCCGCAGATCCAGCGCTGCGGACACCAAGGAGTTCGATCCAAGCTCCAGTGCCGGCTCCCCAACGGACACGCCGGCCATCACCGGTACCGGCCGCCGAGCTGATCTCCCCGGGCTGCGGCGTTGTTCGACAGCGCGTGCCGCATGGGGCGAGGGGGCCGTGAACATCCTCGGACGCCCGACCTGATCAGGTGCCCCTTGCCAGGCATGACGATGCTCGGGGCAGCCGGGTAACGCTGGACGCAATGGCCGGTGGGGAGGTCACCATCGAAGAACTGGCGCCCGAGGCCGACCGCGGCCCAGCCGCGTCCTATCTGAGCATGTCGAGGACGGATTCGGCTATGGCCTGGCCCAGCAGCGGCGGTACGGCGTTGCCGATCTGCTTCGCGATCTGGGTTCGTGTGCCGGCGAATGAGAAGTCGTCGTCGAACGATTGCAGCCTTGCTCCCTCCCGCAGGGTGAGCGCCCGATCCTGGAACGGGTGGATGCACTTGTTGGAGGCCGGATGCACGAAGTTGACCGTGAGGGTGACAGCAGGCTCGTCGGGGTCGAGGCGCGAGTAGCACGACGAGAATCCCGACGTGATCAGGTGTTGCGGCACCGATCTGATGTTCGAGCCCGAGTGGCGGATGATCTCCAGCATGCGTTCGGAGTGGCCCGTCGCCACGTGCAGCTCGAGGCGCTGGGCGCGCCGACGGCGGGCTGCCTGATAGTCGTTCTGCGGCGGGAGGTCGTACAGGTCGGCGGTCTCGCCCGCGGCCACAGGGGGGAGGTCTCCGATCGCCTCGATCGCGGTCAGCGCGTCGGGCAGTTTGGGCTCGTCGAACGCGAACAGCCCCGGCTCGTCGGAAGGCGCCGGAGGAGCGAGCCGCCTCGCCCGCTCGCGCACGCCGATCGTCCTGAATTCGCCCGCGTGAGTAGGAGAGGGGAACCTCGCTCGGGCGCCGTGCTGCGCGCCGATCATCACGAGACGCTCCCGTTTCTGGGGAACGCCGAAGTGGGCGGCGTTGACGATCCGCCAGTCCGACGTGTACCCGAGCCCGTCGAAGCACTCCTGTATCTGCTCGATGGTGGCCCCCGCGGTTGTGGGTGGCCAGGCCCACGACGTTCTCCATGACGAACACCGGCGGCCGGAAGTAGTTGACATAGGCGGCGAACTCCTCGAACAGGGAGTTCCGCGGGTCGTCCTCCGTCGCGGACCGGAACGGCCTGATCGACGAGAAGCCCTGGCACGGCGGCCCGCCCACGATGACGTCCACGTCGCCGCGGGCCAGCCCGGTCCGGCGCTCCACAGAGCGAAGCCGCACTTCTGGTATGTCCGCTTGCAGGGCCACCGCCCGCGAGTGATTGAGCCGGAAGGTCTCCACGGCGACCGGCAGCACGTCGATGCCGTACACCACGCTGAAGGCGCCCGTGTTCTCGAACCCCTTCGAGAATCCACCCGTCCCGCAGAACAGGTCCATCACCTTCATAGCCGCCATCCGAAGCCACCTCCATTCATGCCGAGCCATGTCTCTCGGAGGATGTCCGAGCAATGCGACTCGCCCGACTGCCCTGGGTCCATCGGGGCTCGCGGCGGTGGCCGTGGCAAGTCGCCAGAATGTCCATCCGCTCGACGGCCGCGAAGTGGCGGAGCGTCACGGCGTCATGGATCACAGGGCCCATGAGCCGATGGTACGAGTCGATGTCAGGCGGCTACGGGATCCTCGTTGAAGCTCTGCATTGTGACGTCGGCTGTATCCCGGGGGGACGAGAAGTCGCCGTCGATGGCCTCGGCCGCTTCGGGCCCGATCGAGTTGAGGGCCTTGATCATGTCGTCAACGTGCATGTCCAGCAGCCGTGCCAGGGGTCCGGCACCGACGACGCCGTCCAGCGCGCCGTGGAGGCATCTCGTGGCAAGCAGAGTGGGCGGTCTCCGCTGGGGCCTCGCCCCTCGCGCTGCCAGCAGGCCCCGAGCGATCTCCTCGTTGTCCAAGTGCTTGATCAGACTGGCCCACCTGGTGCTGCGCAGGCGGTCTCGCCCTTCGGCATTGATAATGCGGAGGTTGTGGAGGCGGTAGATGAGCGTCTCGTAGCTCACGCCGAAGCGCAGGAGCATCCGCGCCAGGCTCTCGGCTCCACGGCCGTACTGGTCGATGGTCTCTGCGATCTCGGGTTCGGGCATCAAGAACGCAGCCGCGAAGGCATTGGCTAGCCGCTCCTCGTCGGAACGGGCCCGCAGGTCCCTGTCGACTCTGATCGTCGTTCCGTCGCTGTTGAGGACGTGCCCCAACTCGTGGGCCAGCGTGAACAGAGCCCTGGATCTGAGCTGGTCGGCGTTCACGAGGATGAAGGAGAACTCCGAATCCGTGATCGACAGGCCCAGCGGCGCATCCTCGCCCAGGCTCTCGACCATCACGTCCACGCTCAGCTTGGCCTCGATGGCCGTCGCCAGTTCCGAGAGACGATCCTCGCGGTCCGCCGCGGGGGCCACCTGCTGCTGCGCCCAGTCGGCGAGAGCGTTGGCGCGTCGCAGCCACCTCGAGTCCAGCGCGGGAGGCTCATGGGAGCGAGAGGGAGCGGGATGACCGCCGTCGGCCAGCACTTGGTGCAACTCCGCGAGAGCCGTGAGCCGCATTGTCGAGTCGTCACTTGTCGCCTCATCGCCGCTGGTGCGGTGCGCAACCGGGAGCCTTCCCAGGAGCGAGTCCGGCTCCAGGATCGCGAGCTGCGACACGCCCAGGAAGTCCGCGATGACTCCGAGTTCGTCGGCCTTGACGCTCCGGCGGTCGTGCTCGAGATTGGACACGGCGCTGGCGTCCACCCCCAGCGCTCCTGCGAGATCCGCGGCCTTGAGCCCCGCGGCCTCTCTCAGCCGCCGGATCTGGCGGCCGATGGACACGTCCACGGCGAAAGTATGGACGAATCTTGTGGAAATCGCAAGTCTCTGTGGCAGGAGCGGCGACCCGACGTGCGCAGGGCTGTGTACGAGGCAGCATCGTCGTTGCTTGCGGCTTGTTGCTGTACAGACTTAGCTTCTTAAGATGTACACTTTGGGCATGGATGTTGCGGTGACGGAGCTGCGGGCGAGCCTGAGCCACTGGATCGGCCGGGCCCGAGATGGTGACGACGTTGTCGTCACCGCGCGAGGCGTGCCGGTTGCCCGGATCGTCGGAATCGACTCAGCGGACATCATCGAGGCTCTGACCTCCAGCGGGGTCGTCGCTCGTCCCGCACGACCGGACCGCCCTCTAGCGGGCGACCGGGAGCGGCCCCAGCCACGCCGGCCGGTCTCGCAGAGGATCAGCGAGCAGCGGCGCTGATCGGTGGCGGTCGTCTATTTCGATGCCAGCGCATTCGTGAAGCTGGTGGTCGAAGAGTCGGGCAGCGACATCGCGGCCGCGCTCTGGGACGGCTGTGACGCCGCCGTCTCGAGCCGGCTGGCCTATCCGGAGGTGCGCGCGGCGCTGGCCGGGGCGGGCCGCAACCGCGACCTCGAATCCGACACCCTGGCGTCGTGCCGGCAGCACTGGGATGATCTCTGGGCGGCGGTCCGGCCGGTCGAGTTCACCGCCCGCGTGGAACAGGTCGCTGGCCGGTTGACCGAGAGCCACAGCCTTCGCGGCGCTGATGCGGTCCACCTCGCTAGCGCGTTGGAGGTCCGCGCCGCCGATCTCGTAGTGGCTGTGTGGGATCGCCGCTTCCAACAAGGCGCCGTAGCTGAGGGGCTCGCCGTGGCACCGCGGACCCTGCCGTGACGCCGGCGCGCGTTCGGCGGGCTTACTTGCGGGTGCTGGCGGGCACGGCCGGGTCGAGGGTGTGGTAGTCGGCAGCGTCGTGGGCGAACCAGGCCCGCTCGGTGTACAGGCCGGTCGGCGGGTCGAGGGTGCCTGCGCAGATGGAGATGCGGTCCATCTGGTCCGGCGGTCCGTCGATCACCTTCCAGAACAGGGAAGCGCCGCACTCCCGGCAGAAGCCGTAGGCGACGTTGGGGTCGTCGGCGGGGTAGTGCCAGGCCAGGGTGGCGTCCGACACGAGCCGGAGGTCTGAGCGTCGGCAGCCTGAGGCGGCCATGAAGTGGCCCGTCCAGCGGCGGCAGCGCCAGCAGTGGCAGTTCCACACCGGCCGGATCGGTCCGTGTACCTCGTAGCTCACGGCACCGCAAAGACAGTGGCCCGACGGCCGCGAGTCGGGATCAGGGTGGGGGTTCTCGTTCACGGCAGTTCCTCCTTCGTCGGGTCTGGGCAGCGATAGGGTCGCGATTGTTGCATGGCCCGGGGCCAGCGGCGTCCCGATGCGATCTCGCGAGGCGACCATGGCAGACCACGAGGGCCGCTACGACTATGTGATCGTGGGCGGGGGATCGGCTGGCTGCGTGCTGGCCAACCGGCTGAGCGACGACCCGCAGGCCACCGTGCTGGTGCTGGAAGCGGGTCGGCGGGACTGGCGCTTCGACGTGTTCATCCACATGCCCGCCGCGCTGTCGTTCCCGATCGGCAACCGGTTCTACGACTGGCAGTACGCCTCCGAGCCCGAGCCCCACATGGGCGGACGGCGCATCTACCACGCCCGGGGAAAGGTGCTCGGCGGGTCCTCCAGCATCAACGGCATGATCTTCCAGCGGGGCAACCCCCTCGACTACGAGCGCTGGGCCGCCGACGACGGGATGGAGCGCTGGGACTACGCCCACTGCCTGCCCTACTTCAAGCGCATGGAGAACTGCCTCGCCGGAGACGACCGCAGCGGCCTCGGCGCCGACCACGGCGACGGTGGCGGGCTGGGTGATGTTGGTGCCCATGGCGACGGTGGCGGGGTGGGTGGCGACCGCGACGCTGCGGGCGGTCTCGGCGATCCCGCCGCTCGAGGCGGACCCGGGCGCTTCCGGGGCGACGCTGGGCCGTTGGTGCTCGAGCGCGGCCCGGCTCTCAATCCGCTGTTCGAGGCCTTCCTGGAAGCCGCCGAGCAGGCCGGCCATCCTCGCACCGCCGACGTCAACGGCTACCGCCAGGAGGGCTTCGCCGCCTTCGACCGCAACGTCCACCGGGGCCGCCGCCTCAGCGCGGCCCGGGCCTATCTGCACCCGGTGCTGCGCCGGCCCAACCTGCGCCTCGTCACCCGGGCCCTCACCACCCGGATCCTCTTCGAGGGCAACCGGGCCACGGGAGTGGAGTACGTCAAAGGCGGCCGCACCCGAACCGTGCACGCGGGCGAGGTGATCTGCTGCGGCGGCGCAATCAACTCGCCGCAGCTCCTGCAGCTCTCCGGCGTCGGGCCGGCCGACCTGCTGACGAGCCACGGCATCGACATCGTGGCCGACTTGCCCGCGGTGGGCGCCAACCTGCAGGACCACCTCGAGGTGTACGTGCAGCACGCCTGCAAGCAGCCGGTGTCGATGCAGCCCAACCTGGCCAAATGGCGCCGCCCGTGGATCGGCCTGCAGTGGCTGGCCCGCCGCGGCCCCGGCGCCACCAACCACTTCGAGGCGGGCGGCTTCATCCGCAGCAACGACGACGTGGCCTACCCCAACCTGATGTTCCACTTCCTGCCGCTGGCCGTCCGCTACGACGGCTCGGTGCCGGCGGGCGGCCACGGCTACCAGGTGCATGTGGGGCCGATGTACAGCAACTCCCGGGGAACCGTGCGGATCGTCTCCGTCGACCCGCGGGCCAAGCCGGCGCTGCGCTTCAACTACCTGTCCACCGACGAGGACCGCCGAGAATGGGTGGAGGCGGTCCGCCACGCCCGGCTCATCCTCAGCCAGCCCGCCATGGACCCGTTCAACGGCGGCGAGGTGTCGCCGGGCCCCGACGTGAGCACCGACGAGCAGATACTCGACTGGGTGCGCCGCGACGCCGAGACCGCCCTGCACCCCTCCTGCACCGCCCGTATGGGCCTCGACGACGACTCGGCCCTGCATCCGGACACGCTGGAGGTCCACGGCACCAGCGGGCTGCGGGTGGTGGACGCCTCGTCGATGCCGTACGTGACCAACGGCAACATCTACGCGCCGGTGAT
Source organism: Acidimicrobiales bacterium (assembly GCA_963667505.2). Taxonomy (GTDB): domain Bacteria; phylum Actinomycetota; class Acidimicrobiia; order Acidimicrobiales; family Aldehydirespiratoraceae; genus Aldehydirespirator. The sequence goes on from OY763490.2 coordinate 110,941, forward strand.
GATGCTGGCCGAAAAGGCCGCCGACCTGATCCGAGACGACACCCCGCTGCCTCCAGAGCCGGTGGACTACTACCGGGCCGGCGGCACGGCCGGTGACCCCGTGCTGCCAGCCTGAGCCGTGCCGCGCCGCGCGGCCGCGGCAGCGTTGGTGCTGTTGGCCCCTAGCTGTGCGGCGTTGTGCGGCCGGGCGGAGGGCGGACGTCGCTGTGACGTAAATCACACTGCTTATGCCTTGATTTCGTTGCAAATTGGTGTGGTTAGCGAGACAATCGAGTCATCGCCGATAAGACGGCGCAGCGAGGACAGGAGGACCGACAATGAGCTCGATTCCCCGTTACGACTCCAGGATCAACCCGGCAGGGGTCTGGCGCGACGCGCTGGGCCCGGGCTACGCCGTGGGCGTGGGCGAGGGCCTGCTCCGAGTGGCCGGCGCGGTGGCCGCCCGGCCGTACCGAGCCGGCCGCTGACACCGGAGCCGGCCTAGCCGGGCTGGCACGAAGATCTTCCCTGCGGGGGTGGCGCCCCCGACGAACTCGAGGCCCCGCCGGCATCGGCCATCCCCCAAGCCGATGCGGCGAGGGCCTCGACGCGTCCGGCCCAAGAGGCCGAGCGGGTTCCAAGGCCTCTGGCCGACCCTGAGCGCCTAGGCTCGCTGCGGTGGTAGAGCCCGACTTCCTGCGCTTCGACACGCTCAGCCTGCACGCGGGCCAGCACAGCGACCCCACGACCGGGGCCCGGGCCGTGCCGATCTACTTCACCACGTCGTACTCCTTCGAAGACACCGACCACGCCGCCGGCCTGTTCAACCTGGAGATCCCCGGCCACATCTACTCGCGCATCTCCAACCCCACCGTGGCCGTGCTCGAGGAGCGGGTCGCGGCCCTCGAAGGGGGAGTGGGCGCGGTGGCCACCGCCAGCGGTCAGGCCGCCTTCTTCCTGGCCGTGGCCACCCTCATGGGTTCCGGCGGCCACATCGTGGCCAGCCGCAACATCTACGGCGGCACCCACAACATGCTCAACCTCACGCTGCCGCGCTTCGGTATCGCCGCCACCTTCGTCGATCCCCGCCGCCCCGAGGAGTTCGAAGCGGCCGTCACCCCCGACACCCGCTTGGTGTTCGCGGAGACGCTCGGCAATCCCGGCATCGAAGTCCTCGACATTGCCGCGGTGGCCGAGGTGGCCCACACCCACCGGCTGCCGCTCATGGTGGACGCCACCTTCTCGACGCCCTACCTCATCCGGGCGTTCGAGCACGGCGCCGACATCGTGATGCACTCGGCCACCAAGTTCCTGGGCGGTCACGGCGTGGCCATCGGCGGCGTGCTGGTGGACGGCGGCCACTTCGACTGGGACGCCTCGGGCCTGTTCCCCACGATCACCGAGCCCTACGCCGGCTACCACGGCATCAGCTTCAGCGACGAGTTCGGCCCGAGCGCCTTCATCAGCCGGGCCCGGGCCGAGGGTCTGCGCGACTTCGGCGCGTGCATGAGCCCGGCCAACGCCTTCCAGATCCTCCAGGGCGTCGAGACGCTGCCGCTGCGGATGCAGCGCCACGTGGCCAACACTGAGGCGGTGGCCGAGGCGCTGGCCGCCAACGACGCGGTGACCTGGGTCAAGTACCCGTCACTGCCCGACCATCCCGACCACGAGCTGGCCCGCAGGCTCTATCCGCGGGGCACCGGCGCCATCTTGAGCTTCGGCATCGCCGGAGGGCGCGACGCCGGGGCCAAGTTCATCGCCGCGGTCCGGCTGGCGTCGCATCTGGCCAACGTGGGCGACGCCAAGACGCTGGTCATCCACCCGGCCAGCACCACCCACCAGCAGATGTCCGCCGAGGACCTGGCCGCATCAGGGGTGGGTGAGGACCTGGTGCGGATCTCGGTCGGCTTGGAGGACCCCCGCGACATCATCGACGACCTCGAGCGGGCCCTCAAGGCCTCGCAGCGCTAGGGGAACGGCAGGGGATGAAGCGGCTGGTCTGGAATTGGCAGCGCGGAGTGCCCATTCGGGCGCTGACCGCTGCCAATTCGGTGCGGGCGAGCGGATAGTTGCGCTGGCGGGGAGCGTAGGGGCCGACAGTGGAGGCGCTAATCGACGGGCGGGTGGTGCGGTGCGCCAGCGGGGGCCGCAGCATCGACGGCGAGGAGCCCGCGGTGGTGCTGGTGCACGGCGCGGGCGGCGACCGCACCGTGTGGCAGCTCCAGACCCGCTGGATCGCCCACCACGGCTACCGGGCCGCGGCCATCGACCTGCCCGGCCACGGCGGCAGCGACGGCCCGGCGCTGGCCACCATCGAAGAGATGGGGGAGTGGCTCGCCACCGCCGTCGATGCTCTCGGCCTGGCCCCCGCCCACCTGGTGGGCCATTCGATGGGCACGTTCGTGGTGCTGGAGGCGGCTGCCCAGCGGCCCGCGGTGGCCCGGTCGCTGGTGATGCTGGGCACGGCCGGGTCGATGCCGGTTCACCCGGCGCTGCAGGCCGCGGCCGACGCCGACGATCCGGTTGCTGGCCGGCTCATCACGTCCTGGGGGATCGGCAGCCGCGCCCATGTCGGCGGCCACGCCTCGCCCGGGATGTGGCTGATCGGCGGCAACACATCGCTGCTGGACCGGGCCCCGCCGGGCGTTCTCGCCCGCGACCTCGAAGCCTGCAACCGCTACGACGGCGCTGAGGCCGCCGCGGCCCGCGTGCGATGCTCGGTCACCCTGGTCTTGGGCCGCGAGGACAGAATGACTCCCAACAAGCGAGCCGCGGCGATGATCGACGCGTTCGCCGACGTCCGCACCGTGTACCTCGACAAGGTGGGCCACTTCCTGCAGATCGAGCAACCGATCCCGGTGCGCCAGGCCATAGCCGAGGCCCTCGAAGGAACCTGAGACCGCCTATCGCGCGGGCAGCGTCAAGGGTGGGTGGCCCCGTGCGCCAGCACGATCGGCGTGCGCCTGCCGTCCGGGCACGGTCCGGCCGCTCGGCGTCCTCGGAACATCCCGGCCGGGGCAACTTGGATGAGACGCAAGTCACCCTCCGTGGCGCATCTGCGCCCGCCCGCGCATCGCTACGATCCGGCCGTGGCCTCCGGTGCCGTCGTGCGTCCCGAGCCCCCGGACGAAGGGCTTCCGGGCGGACCGTGGATCGAGTCGCGCGGCGACAGCCTCGGGGCGGTCAGGTCGCTGCTGGTCGCCGTGGTTCTGGTGATGGCGTGCAACGGCCTGCTGCGGGTGACGCTGGGCGTGCGGGCCGAGATCGAGGGCTTCGGGCTGGTCGTCACCGGCGTGGTGATGGCCGGCTACTTCCTGGGCTTCCTCTTCGGCACCAAGGCGGCTGAGCACTTCATCTCCACGGTCGGCCACATCAGAGTCTTCGCCGCCCTGGCCTCGGTGGGCTCGGCCGCCTCGATCCTGCACGTGATCTGGATCCACCCGGTGTCGTGGACGCTGCTGAGGCTCGTCTACGGGCTGTGCCTGGCCGGCATCCTGGTGACGGTCGAGTCGTGGCTCAACGACATGGCCACCAACGCCACCCGGGGGCGGATGCTGGCCCGCTACATGATCGTGACCATGGGCGGGCTGGGTACCGGCCAGCTGATGCTCAACCTGGGCGATCCCAACGGCTTCAAGCTGTTCGCGGTGTCCTGCGCGCTGATCTCGTTGGCTCTGGTGCCCGTGTCGCTGTCGGCGTCCGCCGCGCCGCCTCTGGTGGTGCCCGAGCCGATCTCGGTGCGCCAACTCGTCAAGATCGTGCCCATCGGGATGCTCACGGCGTTCTGGATCGGCGTTTCCCAAGGCTGCCTCATGGGGCTCGGAGCCTTCTACGCGGCCACCGAGAGCCTGCCCAACACCCGCATCTCGCTGTTCGTGGTGTCGCCGATCCTGGGATCGGTGGCCTTCCAATGGCTCGTCGGCAGCGCCTCGGACCGGGTGCCGCGCCGCTACGTGATCCTGGCGGTGGCGGTCGCCGCGGCCGGGTCCGCGGGCCTGCATCTGCTGGTGTCACCGGGAACGGCGCTGTCGCTGCTTCTGATGTTCGTCCACGGCGGCTCGACGTTCCCGCTGTACTCGCTGGCCGTGGCCACCACCGCCGACAGCGTCTCGCCCGCGCAACTCACTGGAGCCAGCGCTTCGCTGGTCCGAGTCAGCGGTGTCGGCGCGGTAATCGGCCCGACCGTGGGCGGGGTGCTAATGGCAGCCATCGCGCCTTGGGCGTACTTCGGGGTCCTGATCGTCTCCCACGCCGCCATTGTCCTGTACGTCGTGTACCGGATGTTCGGACACCCGGCCCTGCCGGTGGCTGCACAGGGCCAGTTCGATCCCTGGCCGCTGCGGGCCTCTGCGGTGGCGGCCAACCTGCTGCGCCGCCCCCGCCGCGGCTAGCTGCGAGTAGCGGCCGGGGCGCTCGTCTCGACCGGAGCCGCAGATGACCTCCGTGGTGGCGGCCAACCTGCTGCGCCGCTTCCGCCGCGGCTAGCTGCGAGTAGCGGCCGGGGCGCTCGTCTCGACCGGAGCCGCAGATGGCGGTCGTCTCGACCGCGTATTCCTCGGGTCGCCTTCCTGGCGTCGCTGACGTGTGCGGATGCCGGAGCAGACACCGCTCCCCGTAGTAGCTTCGAGCGTAATGAAGCAGCTGACCGCGGCCTCTGGCCGCTGGGCTTGGGCACTCCTGGCCTTCCTCGCGCTGCTGGCGGGGGCCTGCGGAGGGGCCGAGGAGCAACCCGCACCCGCCGACAGCGAGACCGACCAAGCAGCCGCCGCCGAGCCGGAAGGCGACAGTGCCGGGTACGCGGCCGGTCGGGACCGGCCCGGCGGGGAGATCGTGTTGGCCCTAGAGCAGTGGCCCGAATGCCTCAACCCGGTCACGTCGTGCGCCAACGCCGCGACGACGCTGTGGTCGGTGCTCGTGCACGTCCTTCCCGGCCTCATGGATTATGACGTCGACAACAACATCGGAGCCTCGCCGGTGCTGGTGGAGGCGCCGACGGTGGACAACGGCGGGGCGGTGCTCAACGACGACGGCACCCTGACGATCACCTACAGCCTCAACCCCGAGGCCCGCTGGAGCGACGGCACGCCCATCACCAGCACCGACGTCTGGTTCACCTGGCGGGCGATCCTCGACACCGAAGGCTCGCTCAACACGATCGGCTACGACCTGATCACCGACGTGAACCACGACGACCCGCAGACCGCGGTGGTCACCTTCTCGGAGGCCTACGCCCCGTGGCGCTACCTGTTCGGCGCGCTCGTGCCGGCCCACGCCTTCGGCGGCGACACCGACATATCGGGCTTCTGGAACGAATTGATACCGATCTCGGGAGGACCGTGGCTGCAGGAGTCGTGGAGCTCCGAGCAGAACATCCTCGTCCCCAACGACAACTACTGGCTGCCCGAGCGGCTGCCGCGGGTGGACCGCGTGGTGATGGTGCCCAGGGAGGACACCGACACCGAGGTCGTGGCGCTGCAGACCGGCGAGGTCATGGGCGCATTCCCCCAGCCGTTCCCGGGCGCCAAGCAGCGCCTCGCTCCTCCGCTCGCGTTCGTCTCGGGAGCGGGCACCTACATCGAGGGCCTGTGGATCAACCAGGCCGCACCCGACCGGAACTTCGAGATCACCAGGAACGTGCGCCAGGCTCTCGCCTACTCCCTCGACCGGGAGCGGATCGCCGACGTGGCCCTCGGTCCCATCATCGACGATCCCGTGGTGCTGCAGTGCGCGGGCTGGAACCCGGCCTTCGGGGACTGGTGCGGCGACGACTTCACCCGGTACCGCCAGGACATGGACGCGGTGAGCGAGCTTCTCACCGCGGAGGGCTGGACCCGTCCCGACCCCGACGGCCTATGGGTGAACGCCGACGGCGTCGAACTGGTGTTGCAGTGGAACACCGTGGCCGGCAACAAGCGCCGCGAGGACGTGCAGGCCCTGGTGGTCGAGATGACCAAGCCTTACGGCATCGGCTGGGAGATCGTCAACTACGACGCGGGCGAACTGTTCCAGAACCGGCTTCCGGCGATGAACTTCGGCCCGGTCGCCCTGTTCGCCAACAGCACCAGCCCCGATCCGACGGTGAGCGCCCTCTACGACATCGACGGCATCCCCAGCGAGGCCAACGGCTTCAGCGGCCAGAACTTCATGGCCTACACCAACCAGCAGGCCAGCGACCTGGCCTTCGCCATCGACGCCGAGATCGACGAGGCGGCCCGCCTCGAACTGGTGCGCGAGCTAGGCGCGGTGCTGGCCTCCGACGTGCCTTGGATCCCCCTTTACGTGCTGCCCAACCTGCTCGCCTGGAACCCCGAGGTCCTGGACGGCCCCGGTGCTTGGGTGTCGAGTGTGAACGGCGGCTTCTACGACATGTACGACTGGACCGTGATCGGGTGAGACCGGGCTGTAGCTCGACCGGCGCGGGCCGCGCTCGGGCCGGCCGCGCTTGAGTCGGCTGGGGATTCGAGCCCGCGGGGGGCCGCGCTTGACCCGACCAGCGAGACGAGTTCGAGGGGGCGGCGTTTGAGTCGGCAGGCGATTCGAGTTCGAGGGGGCGGCGCTTGATCTGGTACGCGGCTCGGCGCCTGGCGGTCACCGCCCCGATACTGCTGGCCATCTCGTTCGCGGTGTTCTGGGCGGCCGGCGAGATATCCAGCCCGACGGCCCAGCTAACCGTCAACCCTCGCATCAGCGCCGACGCCAAGCAGGCCTACGTCGAGTCGCTGGGTCTCGACCAGCCGTTCCTCGTGCGCTGGGCCCAATGGCTCGGCAACTTCGTGACCGGCGACTTCGGCACGTCGCTGGTGCGCAACGGCCAGGACGTGTGGCCGCTCGTGGAGCGGTCCATGGCCAACACGCTGGTTCTGGTGGCGGTGGCGGTGGCGGTGTCGCTGGCCGTCGGACTGGCCGTGGGCACCCTGTCGGCGTTGCGCTCCGGCTCCGCGCTCGACCACGCGGCCACGACGGTGTCGTTCCTGGGCGTCTCGATCCCCGTGTTCTGGCTGGGCCTGATGCTGCAGCTGCTGTTCGGGCTGTACCTGGCCCAATGGCTCGGCGTCGGCCCTCCGCTGCTGCCCACGGCGGGGATCTACTCGCCAGGCCAGCAGGGCTTCGACCTCCTCGACCGGCTCCGGCATCTGGTGCTGCCCGTGCTGGCGCTGTCGTTGCAGTTGGTGGCGGCCTACAGCCGCTACATGAGGGCCTCCATGCTGGAGGTGATGGGCATGGACTACATCGGCACCGCCCGGGCCAAGGGCTTGCCGGAGCGCACGGTCGTGGTGCGCCACGGTGTGCGCAATGCGCTGATTCCGGTCACGACGCTGGCCGCGGTCGACCTGGGCCTGCTCGTCGGCGGCCTGATCGTCACCGAGCGGGTGTTCCAGTACCCCGGCATGGGCTGGCTGTTCCTCGACGCGCTCAACGGCGGCGACTATCCGGTGCTGCTGGCCACGGTGATGATCGTCTCGGCCGCGGTGTTCCTGATGAACCTGGCCGCCGATCTCCTCTATGCCGTGCTCGATCCGAGGATCCGCTATGGCTGACCAGTCGCGCGCTCGTCCGGGGTATCAGCATCGGGGCGCCGACGTCTTCGCCTGGAGCGGTGCCCCGGCCGACATGGGGCCTCTGGGCTGGCCCGATCATGGAACGGTGCCGCCGTGGCGGGCCGTCTGGCGGCGGTTCCGCTCGCACCGGGCCGCGGCGGTGTCGTCGGTGGCGCTCGCGGTGATCGTGCTGCTCGCCGTGCTGGCCGACTGGATCGCACCCCACGGCGCCACTGAGCAGCACCTCGACCAGGTTCTGGCGCCACCCGGCGGCGACTTCCTGCTTGGATCGGACACGCTCGGCCGCGACAACCTGAGCCGCATACTCCACGGGGGTCGGATCTCGCTGCTGGTCGGCATCATGGTGGCGCTCATGAGCGGTTTCGTCGGCACCGTGGTGGGCTTGGCCACCGGCTATCTCCGGGGGTGGGTGGACTCGTCGCTGATGCGGTTCACCGACACGATGCTGGCCCTTCCCGGCCTGATGGTGGTCATCATGTTGGCCCGCATACTCGGCGACGGGGTGTGGGACGTGGTGGTGGTGCTGGCCGGCATCTCGTGGATGGTTCCCGCCCGGATCGTGCGGGCCAAGGTGCTGGCCCTCTCGGAGCGCCAGTTCGTGGAGGCGGCCCGAGCCTTGGGGGTGCCCAGACGGCGCATCATGGTCCGTGATCTGCTGCCCAACCTGGCCGGGGAGATCAGCGTCTCGGTGTCGCTGACGGTGGCGGGGGCCATCCTGGCCGAGTCGACGCTGAGCTTCCTGGGCCTGGGTGTGAGCCCTGTCCACACCGTCACCTGGGGCAACATGCTGGGCGGGAACGAGGGCTTCGTCACCACCGCGCCGTGGCTGGTGTGGGCGCCGGGCATCGCCATTGTGGCCACCGTGCTGTGCGTGAACTTCATCGGAGACGGTCTGAGGGACGCTCTCGACCCGACCAGCGAGAGACGATGACCGACCGGGCGGCGCCCACCGACGCCGCGCCGGGAGCGACGACGGCCGCCGGCCTTCGCGATTCGGGGTCCGGCGATGAACTGCGGCCCTGCGCCACTAGCCTCAGAGTCTGGCCGTGGGAGCATCAAGAAGGAGCACAGGAATGTCGGAACGAGGTTCAACCGCTTGGCATTCGTGGGTCGAGGCGGTCTTTGACGATCCGACGAACCGGTCCCGGCCCCGAGCCCTGAGGGCGCTCTCGGAATGGGCCGCGGCGTCGGTGTCCGTTCACAGCGACGTCTACGCGGGCATCTCGGCCGGATACGCCGCGGTGTCGCGGGCTGCCGAGTCGCCGCAGGCCACCGTGCACGCCGCCCGCCTCGCCATCTGGCACGCCGTCACGTCCCTGCGCGAGAGCAGCCCTGAAGACGTGGACGTATGGCACTTCGAGCTTCACGCCGCGGGCAAGCTCATCGGGCTGCGCCTGCCCGACCGGCCCGGGCCCGTCTGACCAGGCTCGTCCCAGCGACGAGACTCAGCCGATCTCGTCGGGCATCTCCGCTTTGCGTCGGGCCACGTAGTCCCGCAACTCGGCGTCCACAGCGTCGTCGATCGGCGGAGGCTCGTAGTCGCCCAGCAGCTTCTTCCAGCGGGCGTTGGCCCTTCGGGCCGCGCTGAGCGAGCCCTCCTCGGTCCACTGCTCGAAGCTGGCCGCGTCGGCGATCTCGGAGCGCCAGAAAGCGGTCTCGAAGTTGGCCAGAGTGTGGGCGTTGCCCAGGAAATGGTCGCCGTGGGCGTTGGTTAGGAAAGCGTCCATGGCTTGGCCGTTCTCGCTGACGTCGACGCCCCGGGCCCATACCTCCATGGCGCCTAGCTGGTCGGCGTCGAGGATCAGCTTCTCGTAGCCGAGGGCCAGGCCGCCCTCCTGCCAGCCCGCGGCGTGCAGCACGAAGTTCACCCCGGCCTGCACGGTGGGGAACAGCGTGTGGGCCGACTCGTAGGCCGCCTGGGCGTCGGGCAGCTTCGACGAGGTGAACTGCCCGCCCGAGCGGAACGGCACCCCCACCCGACGGGCCAGCGCAGCCATGACGTAGATGGCCTGGCCCGCCTCGGGCGTGCCGAACGTGGGCGCTCCGGTGGCCATCGACATGGATGACGCGAACGTCCCGAACACCACCGGCGCCCCCGGCCGCACGAGCTGCAGGTACGCCATGCCCGACAGCGCCTCGGCCAGGGCCTGGGCGGCGAGGCCGGCCACCGTCACCGGCGACATCGCCCCGGCCAGGATGAACGGGCTGACGATGCAGGCCTGGTTGGCCCGGGCGTACGCCGTGGCCGCGCCCAGCATGGTGGCGTCCCAGCGCATCGGCGAGGACGCGTTGATCAGCGAGGTCATTACCGTGCGGTCCGCGAGGTCGCCCCCGAAGGCGATCCGGGCCATCTCCACCGAGTCGGCGGCCCGTTCCGCGGCGGTCACCGAGCCCATGAACGGCTTGTCGCTGTAGCGCAGGTGGGCGTACACCATGTCGAGGTGGCGCTTGTTGACCGGCACGTCCACCGGCTCGCACACCGTTCCCCCGCTGTGGTGCAGGTGCGGCAGGCTGTAGGCCAGCTTCACCACGTTCTCGAAGTCCTCCAGGGTGGCGTACCGGCGGCCCTGGTCGAGGTCCATCACGAACGGCGACCCGTAGTTGGGGGCGAACACGGTGGCGTCGCCGCCCACCTTCACGCTGCGCTCGGGATTGCGGGCGTGCTGGGTGTAGACCGCCGGGGCGCTGTCCTGCACGATCTGGCGGCACAGGCCGGGCGGGAACTTCACCAGGTCGCCGTCGATGCTGGCGCCGGCTGCGCTCCACAGGTCGAGAGCCTCCGGGAAGTCCTGGAAGGCGATGCCCACCTCCGACAGGATCGTCTCGGCGTTGCGCTCGATGGCTTCGAGGCCTTCGGTGTCAAGCATCTCCACCGGCGGCGTCCGCCTCGTGAGATAGGGCGCCGCGGCGCTCGCGGCGGTGGCTCTCGCCGCCCGCCTCCCGGCCCGTCCACCAGTCCGTCCGCCGCCTCGGCGTCCTCGTGGTTCGCTCATGTTGGTGTCTCCTGGCTCGTCAGTTCTTGACTGGGGTGGGTGGGCTCATGCGGCCGGACGGGGTCTGCGCCGGCGCGACCGGCCCTCGCCGAGGCCCGCGGCGGCCGGTTCGGGCAGACGTATCTGCGCGGCGAGACGAGGGGTCGGCTCGGAGCCGTGGGGTAGGGCCATGGCCGCCACGAACAGCTCCTGGAAGCGAGGCTCGGTGGCCGTCTCGATCTTGATCACCGAGCGGACCAGGTGCTCGACCTCGGTGCGCTGCTCGCCGGACAGCAGCATTCGCACCGCGCCCACACCCGAGGCGTTGCCCGCAGCCCTCACCCCGCCCTCAGGAGCGTCGGGCACCAGGCCCAGCACCATGGCCCGCACCGGGTCGATGTGGGCGCCGAAGGCGCCGGCCAGGCGGATGTCGTGCACGTCGTCGATCCCGGCGTGCTCTCGCAGCAGGTCGATGCCGGCTCGCAGAGCCGCCTTGGCCAACTGGATCGCCCGCACGTCGCTCTGGGTGACCGCCAGTCGGATCGGCTCGGTCTGCAGCACGTAGCTGAACGTGCGCCCGTCCGCCACGATCCGCCCCGACGGATGCTCGGCCGCCGGCCCGATCACGCCGTTGGCGTCGACGATCCCGGCCAGGAACATCTCGGCGATCACGTCGATGATTCCCGATCCGCACAGGCCCGAGACCTCCAGCCCGGCCCGGGCCAGCTCCTCGTCGAAGCCCGGCTCGTCGGACCACAGGTCGCAGCCGATCACCTTCATGCGCGGCTCCCAGGACTCGGGGTCGATCCGCACCCGTTCCACCGCTCCGGCGGTGGCCCGCTGGCCGCTGCTGATCTGGGCGCCTTCGAAGGCCGGCCCGGTCGGGCTCGACGCGGCCATCACCCGCTGGCCGTCGCCCAGCACGATCTCGGCATTGGTGCCGACGTCCACCACCAGCATGGGCTCCGTTCCCCGATGGGGGCCCTCGGCCAGGGTGGCCGCGGCCGCGTCCGCGCCGACATGGCCCGCGATGCACGGCCCCACGTACAGGGCGGCGCACGGCAGCGACACGCCGATGCCGGTCGCTCGTCCCCGCACGGCCGTCGCAGTGGTGAGCGTGAACGGCGCGGCCCCCAGCGGAGAGGGGTCGAGGCCCAGCACCAGATGGTGCATGATCGGGTTGCCCACCACCACCAAGTCGTGGACCCGCCGGCGGTCGGCGCCCGCTTCGGTGCACAGCTCTTCGACCAGCTCGTCGATGGCGCCCCGGACGGCGGCCGTCAGCTCGGCCTCGCCGCCGGGGTTCATCATCACGTAGGAGATCCGGCTCATCAGGTCCTCGCCGAAGCGGATCTGGGGGTTCATCCGGCCCGAGGCGGCGACCAGCTCGCCTGAGGAGAGGTCCAGCAGGTAGCCCGCGACGGTGGTGGAGCCCACATCCACCGCGATCCCCCAGGCTTCCTCGGAGTATCCGGGCCGCACGTCCAGCACGGTCGTGCGGTCGTGGAGCACAACGGTCACGGCTCGGTTCCCGGCCGCGATTGCCGGAGACAGCCCGGCCAGCACCTCCAGCGGGAACTCCACGTCGTTGATCCCCCAGTCCCAGGCCAGCGCGTCGGAGACCAGGTCGAGCTCGGCCGCCTCGAAGCCGAGCACGACCTCGGGCAGCTCCACGTAGTGCAGGGTGACCATGGGGTGGATGGTCACGTCGCCCAGGTCGATGGCCTTGCGCACCACCGGGCGGTGAACCTGGCTGGCCTCGGGCACGTCGATCACCGCGTTCTCGAGCACCACAGCCTGGCAGCCGAGGCGGCAGCCGTCGGCTATCGGGCGGCGTCCCCGGTACCGCCGTTCGGTGGGGCCGGGCGGCGACAGCACTCCGGCGGTGACCGGCGACACCTGGCAGCGGCCGCACAGGCCCCGCCCCCCGCACACCGAGTCGAGGTCGACTCCGCCGGTGCGGGCCGCGTCGAGCACGGTGCCGCCGGCCGCGACCGAGGCGCGGATGCCCGAAGGGTTGAACACGACGCTGTGCATCTCGGACATGGCGGGATGCCTCCGGCTCAGGGAGGCCTCAGGCGGCGCCCCTGCGCCTGCCGGTGCGCTGGCGACCGCCCCTGGCTCCGATCGTGGCGGGGTCGCGGTGCTCCGCGATCCAGGCCGCGCAGTCCCGGTCGTGGCCGGCCAGCACGTCGGCGGCCATCACCGCGTTCTTCACATCCGGGTGCAGCGGGTTCATGATGGCCGAGGTCATGCCCGCGCCGATGGCCATGGACAGAAACGTGCCGGTGATCATGTGCCGGGCGGGCAGCCCGAAGCTCACGTTGCTGGCGCCGCAGGTGGTGTTCACTCCCAACTCGGCGCGCAGGCGTCGCACCAGGCGGAACACCTGCTGGCCGGCGGTGCCCATGGCCCCTATGGGCATCACCAGCGGGTCCACCACCACGTCGGCGGCCGGGATGCCGTGGTCGGCGGCCCGGTTGACGATCTTGCGGGCCACCTCGAAGCGCACGTCGGGATCCTCGCTGATGCCGGTCTCGTCGTTGGAGATGGCCACCACCGCCGCGCCGTGGCGGGCCACCAGGGGCAGCACCCGCTCGAGCACCTCCTCCTCGCCGGTCACCGAGTTGATAAGAGGCTTGCCCTCGTAGACCGCGATGCCCGCTTCCAGTGCCTCGATGATGGACGAGTCGATCGACAGCGGGACGTCGGTCACGCTCTGCACGAGCTTTATGGCTTGGGCCAGCAGGGCGGGCTCGTCGGCCAGGGGTATTCCCGCGTTCACGTCGAGCATGTGGGCGCCGGCCGCGGTCTGGGCGACGGCGTCGGCCTCGACCCGGCTGAAGTCGCCGTCGCGCATCTCCTCGGCCAGCAGCTTGCGGCCGGTGGGGTTGATGCGCTCGCCGATCATCACGAAGGGCCGCTCGAAGCCGATGACCACCTCCTTGGTGGCTGAGCTGACGACAGTCTCGGTCATTCGGTTTCCTCTCCTGGGCCGGACACGATGTCGGCCCCGGTACTGTCGCGGCCCTCGCCGTCGTCGGCGGGCGCGGGCCGGGACGGATCCCAGCCGCCGGCCTTGACGAACTCGTCGAGCCGCTCTCGGGGGAACTCCTCCTCGAGCCGCGCGGCCGCGGCGAGGGCCGCGGACTCGGGGTCGGCGGTGTCGCCGGGGACGACGCAGCGGCGCCACTCGCCTACGTACTGCGATGCCTGGGTCTTGCCGGCCACCATGGCGGCCCGGTCGATGGCCCGCTGGAACCGCCGGGGCAGGATGCGCTGCACCCGGCTGTCGCCCGATCCGGCATTGACCTGCGCGGGGATGTCGCGCCAACTGATCAGCACGAGGCTGCCGTCGTCGGCCCGGCGCCGGCCGCGCCCCCGCGCCGGGCGGCTCACGGAACGCCCGCAGGGACGGGCCGGGCTGTTGTTGCGGGCCGGGCTGCTGAGGCGGGCCCGGCTGTTGTTGCGGGCCGGGCTGTTGCCATCTCCACGAGGTGGTCACGCAGTCCGTCGATGCCGGTGACGATCCGCTCGCAGCGCAGGCCGAGACGGGCCGCGGCCTGCCGCGCGGCTCGGGCCAGCGACGGATCGTCGGTCTGGGCCAGATGCACCACCCGGGTGTAGTTGCCGAAGTACGCCTCCAGCAGTTCGGGATGCTCGGCGATGCCGAGGCCCCGCATGATGAGGCGGTCGAAGTGCCGGACCAGGTAGTCGGTCAGGTAGAAGGTGCCAGGCTCGGCGTCGTGCAGCTCAGCGAACGCCCCCGCGCCTGCGTAGAGCTCGTAGCAGTGCACGCCGGGCAGCCGCGGCACGTCCTCCTCGGCGCAGACCCGGTCGAGTTCGCCGCCGGTGCCGCAGTCCATGTAGCCCACCAGGATCGTGCGATAGGCGCCCGCGGCCTTGGCCGCCTGCACCCGCTTCCGCACGGCCGGAGCGATCCGCTCGGGCCGGTTGTGGAGCTTGGCGGGCAGGCACTCGACGTCCATCGGGAGTCCGACGTTGAGCGACGCCACCTCGTGCAGTTCTCGGGCCAGGGCGCCGCAGCCCACCACGAGGACGCGGCCCGTCGCCGGTCCAGGAGACTCCCCGGTCGTGTCCGGCCCTGCGGTCGTGTCGGGCCCGGCCATGCTGCAGGCGGTGGCTCGTGCCGGGGCCGGGGCGGTCATCCGGCGGCGCGGCGGGCTGTGACCAGGGTCTTGGCGGTCTCGGAGGCGATGGCGGCGTCGCGGCAGTAGGCGTCGGCGCCGACGGCCGAGCCGAACTCCTCGTTGAGCGGCGCCCCGCCCACCAGGATGATGTAGTCGTCCCTCACGCCCTTCTCCACGAGCGTGTCAATGACGACCTTCATGTAGGGCATGGTCGTGGTGAGCAGCGCCGACATGCCCAAGATGTCGGGCTTGTGCTCGTCGAGGGCTGCGAGGAACTCGTCGGCGTCGGTGTTGATACCTAGGTCGAACACCTCGAACCCGGCGCCCTCCAGCATCATCGCCACCAGGTTCTTGCCGATGTCGTGGATGTCGCCCTTGACCGTGCCGATCACCACGCTGCCGATGGGCTCCGCGCCGGTCTCGGCCAGCAGGGGCCGCAGGATGGCCATGCCCGCCTTCATGGCGTTGGCGGCCAGCAGCACCTCGGGTACGAACAGGATGCCGTCGCGGAAGTCGATGCCCACGATCCGCATCCCCTCCACCAGTGCGTCGTTGAGCACCTTGTCGGCCGACCAGCCCCGCCCGAGCAGGATGTTGGTGCCCTCGGCGATCTCGTCGGCCAGACCGTCGTAGAGGTCGTCGTGCATCTGGGCCGTGAGCTCTTCGTCGTCGAGGCTCGCCAAGTCGAGCTCGTCGTCGGCCATGTCAGGACCGGATGCCTCGGTGTCGGTCATCCCGTGCAGCCCTCCGAGTGTCGTCGAGGCCCGTCCGGCGGACCCCAGCCCCGCGCCGGTTCCGCACTGTGGACCTGTTCCGTGATATGGAACACCGACTCTAGCACGCCTGCGCCCACCGCAACACGAATCGAGAGGTTGACCGACCTCGGGCCTCCTGGGTATCGGATGCCGGTTCGGCAGCGGCGGGCGCGTAGCCTTCGACGCTATGTCTGCGCCTGCATCCGAAGCGGCCGACACGCCGCCGCATCGCTATGACGCGGCCTTGGCCGCGGAGATCGAGAGCCGCTGGCAGGGCCGGTGGGAGGCCGACGGCATCTACGAGACGCCCAACCCCTCCGGCGGGCTCGCGGACGAGGCTGGCACGGCGGGTCCCAAGCTGTTCGTGATGGACATGTTCCCGTACCCGTCGGGGTCGGGGCTGCACGTCGGGCATCCGCTGGGCTACATCGCCACCGACGTGTACGTCCGCTTCAAGCGGATGGCCGGCTTCAACGTGCTCTACACCATGGGCTTCGACGCGTTCGGGCTGCCCGCCGAGGAGCACGCCCGCCAGACCGGCCAGCACCCCCGGGTCAACACCGAGGCCAACATCGCCAACATGCGCCGCCAGCTCGACCGGCTCGGGCTCGGCCACGACAAGCGGCGCGGCATCGCCACCACCGACGTCGACTACTACCGCTGGACGCAGTGGATCTTCCTGCGGATCTTCAACTCGTGGTTCGATCCCGACGCTGACCGGGCCCGGCCGATCTCCGAGCTGATCGACGAGCTCTCCTCCGGTGCCAGGCCGACGCCCGACGGCCGACCCTGGGACGCCCTCAGCGAGGCCGAGCGGCGGGCGGCGGTGGACGGCCACCGGCTGGCCTATGTGGCCGACGCCCCGGTCAACTGGTGCCCGGCGCTGGGCACGGTGCTGGCCAACGAGGAAGTCACCAACGAGGGACGCTCCGAGCGGGGCAACCACGAGGTGTTCAAGCGCCCGATCAAGCAGTGGATGATGCGCATCACCGCCTACGCCGACCGCCTGCTGGAGGACCTCGACCGCCTGGACTGGCCCGAGTCGGTCAAGACCATGCAGCGCAACTGGATCGGCCGATCCGAGGGCGCGCTCATATCGTTCCCGGCCGCGAACTCCGGCTCCGGTCCGTCTCGGCCCATGGACGCGCAGGCCATCGAAGTCTTCACCACCCGGCCCGACACCCTGTTCGGCACCACCTACATGGTGCTGGCCCCCGAGCATCCCCTGGTCGACGAGCTGACTGCCGACGCCTGGCCGGCGGGGACGCCCGAGGTGTGGACCGGCGGCGCGGCCACGCCCCGAGAGGCTGTGGCCTCCTACCGGGCCAACGCCGCCGAGATGAGCGACGCCGACCGCGGCGACTCCAAGTCGGGCGTCTTTGTGGGCGCTCATGCGGTGGTTCCGTTCACCGACAGCGCAGTGCCGGTGTTCGTGGCCGACTACGTGCTGATGGGGTACGGCACCGGCGCGGTGATGGGTGTGCCCGGCGAGGACCAGCGCGACCGCGAGTTCGCCGAGGCGTTCGGGCTGCCGGTCGTCCGCACGGTGCAGCCGCCGCCGGACCATCCCGCGCATTTGGCCTACACGGGCGACGGGCCGTCGATCAACTCCAGTTTTCTTGACGGCCTCGACGTGGAGGCTTCCAAGGCCCTGATCGTCGAGAGCCTCAAGGAGGCCGGGGCGGGCCGGCCCGTCGTCAACTACAGGCTGCGCGACTGGAACTTCAGCCGCCAGCGCTACTGGGGCGAGCCCATCCCGATCGTCTTCGACGAGCACGGCCCGGTGGCCCTGCCCTCCGACATGCTGCCGCTGGAGCTTCCCGAGCTGATCGACTGGGCGCCGAGGGCGCTGGCCCGGGACTCCGAGCCCGAGCCGCCGCTGGGCCGGGTGACCGACTGGGTCGGCGTCGAGCTCGACCTCGGTGACGGCCCGCGCCGCTACCGCCGCGAGCTGAACACCATGCCCCAGTGGGCCGGGTCGTGCTGGTACTACCTGCGCTACCTCGACCCCGACAACGACGAGGCCCTGGTCGACCCTGCGGTCGAGCGGTACTGGATGGCCGACCCGTCGCTGGGAGGGGTGGGCGGCGTGGACCTCTACGTCGGCGGCGTCGAGCACGCCGTGCTGCACCTGCTGTACGCCCGGTTTTGGCACAAGGTGCTCTACGACCTGGGCCATGTGAGCGGGCCCGAGCCGTTCAAGCGGCTCGTCAACCAGGGCTACATTCAGGCCTACGCCTTCAAGGACGGGCGGGGCGTGTACGTGCCCGCCGACGAGGTGGACGGCTCGCTGGAGAAGGGCTTCTCCCATCAGGGCGCCCCGGTCGTGCGGGAGCTGGGAAAGATGGGCAAGTCGCTGAAGAACTCGGTCACCCCCGACGACATGTACGCCTCCTACGGGGCCGACACGCTGCGCCTCTACGAGATGTTCATGGGCCCCATCCACCAGGACCGGCCCTGGGAGACCCGCTCGGTGGTGGGCTCGCAGCGGGTGCTGCAGAGGGTGTGGCGCAACGTGGTCGACGAGAGCACCGGCGAGCTGCGGGTGAGCGACGACGCGCCCGACGACGAGTTGCTGCGGCTGCTGCACCGCACCATCGACGGGGTGCGCTCCGACATGGAGGCCATGCGGTTCAACACCGCCATCGCCAAGCTCACCGAGCTCAACAACGAGCTCACGAAGCGGGGCACGGGCGCGCCCCGCGAGGTGGCCGAGGTGCTGGTGCGGATGCTGGCCCCGCTGGTTCCGCACTTCGCGGAGGAGCTGTGGTGCCGCCTGCAAGGCGACGGGGCGGGCTCGGTCACCGGGGCCGAGTTCCCGGCCGCCGACCCAGCTCTGCTGGTTGAGGACACCGTCGAGGTGCCGGTCCAGGTCAACGGCAAGCTGCGGGGCCGGGTGACGATCGCCGCCGACGCCGACGAGGCCGCCGCGGTGGCCGCCGCGCTGGCCGAGCCCAACGTCGCGGCCCACATCGGCGGAAGCGGTCTCCGCCGACAGATCTACGTCCCAGGCCGAATGATCACCCTCGTAGCGTGAAGCGGCAGCCCGCCCGGCCCGATGCAGTTGACGTACACGCTTCACGCGCGCCAGGTCATGGAGGAGCGCGGCATCCCGCCCGAGTGGGTGGAGCAAGCCGTCGCCGCGCCTGAGCGACGCACACGCGACCCATTCGACGAGACTGTGGAGCGGTTCTTCCTTCGGGTGCCCGAGCGTGGCAGTAGAGTGCTTCGGGTGGCGGTGAACACCGACTCTGATCCTTTGGCGGGTCGTGAGTGCCTTCTTCGACCGCTCCATGCGAGGTGAGTTGTGAGAATTCGGGTCGACAAGCAGGCCGATGCCCTGTACCTCCGTCTTGACGACTCCGCCATAGTCGAGTCGGTCGAGGTTGTGCCAGGCGTGGTGCTGGACTACAACCAAGCCGAGGAGGTCGTCGGCGTCGAAATGCTCCGTCTCTCCTCACGATCACAGGGCCTCGACCTCTCGGATCTGCTGTTCGAGGCTGTCTAGGAGTTGTCACGCTCGGGCCCGCATGCTCGGTCGGGATGCCCGGGCCCGACTGTCGGCGAACTGGAGCCGCGTCGGTGACCTGCATACGCGGGCACCCGAGCCGCCGGTGAGATGCCCGAGGGCGTGAGGCGTTCCCTGTCGGTCGGGCAGGCGCGCCGGCTCGCGCTCGCCGCGGGCGGATTCGTCGATCCCGCTCCTGCGGGCAGGGTGGACCGCCGCCACCTGCGGCGGGTGATGGGCCGGATCAAGCTGCTGCAGCTCGACTCGGTGCCGGTGGTCATCCGGACGCAGTACCTGCCGCCCTTCTCCCGGCTGGGTTGCTACGACGCCGCGCTGCTTGACCGGATCGCCTACCGCGACGACGAGTGGTTCGAGGCCTGGGCCCACGAGGCCTCCCTGATGCCGGTCGATGACGAGCCGCTGTTTCGCTGGCAGAAGCAGCGGGCCGAGCAGGGCGACACCTGGAAGAACCTGGCGGAGCTGGCCCGCAGCGAGCCGAACTACGTGGCCGAGGTGCTGGCCCAGGTGGCCGAGCGACCATTGGCTGCGGGCGAGCTGGCCGACCCTCGCCGCCGCGAGGGCGAGTGGTGGGGAGCCAGGTCGCTGGGCTCGATCGCTCTCGACTGGCTGTTCCGGATCGGCGCGGTGGGCATACGCCGCCGAGGCAACTTCGTCAAGGAGTTCGACTTGCTGGAGCGGATCGTGCCCGCCGACGTGCTGGCGCAGCCCACCCCCACCGCCGAGGAGGCCCAGCGGGATCTGCTGGTCCGCTCGGCCGAGGCGCTCGGCGTGGGCACAGCCGGCGACCTGATCGACTACTACCGCCTCCCGCTGCGCGAGGGCCGTGCCCGGCTGGCCGAGGTAGTCGAAGCAGGCGCAATCGAGAAGGTGTCCGTGGAGGGCTGGACCGAGCCCGCCTACATGCACCCTCAGGCCAGGCTGCCAAGGTCGGTGGATTCGCTGACGGTGCTCTCGCCGTTCGATCCGGTGGTCTGGAACCGAGACCGGGCAGCCCGGCTGTGGAACTTCGACTACCGCATCGAGATCTACGTCCCCGCAGCCAAACGCGTCTACGGCTACTACGTGCTCCCAGTGCTCGACGGCGAGGAACTGGTGGCCCGCCTAGACCTCAAGACCGACCGGGCCGCGGGCAGGCTGCTAGTACTGGCCGCCTTCGCCGAGCCCGGAGTGGACCAGCCCGAGCTAGCCCGACGACTCCGCCCCCACCTCCAAGACCTGGCCCGCTTCGTAGGCGTGGATGAAGTGACCTACGGAACCCGCGGCGACCTGATGCCCGTGCTACGGTCCGCCTGAGCCAGCCCCGGGCAGCATCCGAATCGTCGCCTTGTCCACATCGAAGTCGGTTGTAGCGACTTCGTCGGCGATGCGCTCAATGTTAGCGTCCGTCAGCAAGCGCCCCGACCGAGTGCGATAGGTCCGAAGTTTTTGCGGCTCGGTCATCAGTGTTGTCTCCTTCTCGTCAGACGATCTAGGCCAAGTCTTGGTCCACCAGCATCGCCTATGTTGGGGCCGTGGGCCCTGGTGCGGCGCGGGGGGCGGCCCGCCGTGATCTCAGGCACCGGTGGGACGGGTTGCTTGGAGCCTCACCACAGGAACAGAGGGTACGGCACTCAAGGACCGGCGCGCTACTAGTACGGCGAGGCGGGGGGTTCCGGCTCGGGTCCGTCGCCTTCCATCCCAGTTCGCCCCGTCGTTCACGGATCGTGGCGTCTTGGAGGTGCCTGATGGCCCGCAGACGACGAGGTTCTCGTGGCGGTCGATCCACTTGAGAGTGCGCAGCGCAAGTCCCGCAACCAGGGCTTCAAGCCGTTTGCTGGGGCGGCTTGCCCGAGGGCCGGGATCAGGACGGTCTTGTCTCCATCTGTGGAGCTTCGCAGTCTTCGGTGAGCATTGCCCACTCGAGGACTTCGTCCTCCTTGAAGCGCCAGCGTGGGTCGGTCGGTCCGGCGAGGGACGGACCGGCATACACGCCTTCGACCGTTCGGTCGCGCTCGACAACTACGTCGCCGATGGCTTGCAGCAGGGCCTCGGTGAGGACTCCCACCCGCTCACGGAGTTGCCGCAGCCAGACCGGGCCACCCACGTAGCACTCCACTACCAGCGGATGAGGCAGGCCCGAGTCGTCGCTCGCGATCACGGCGTCGGTGTCGGTTGCGAGTTCAGGCCAGGGGTGGGTGAGCATCATCTCGACTGCATCACGCTGCGGGTCGACCCGACGAACGACCGCAAGCCGCCTACGACCTTCCATCCACGGCGGGGGTTCGACGAAGCGGACGTCGCCGCGGACGACCGGCTGGGTCTTCGCGCGTTCATCAAGCTCTCGCAACGCGGCCGGACCTTAGCGTTCTTGTGGGCGTAGTCCTTTGAGGAGTCTGGTCGCCAAGGTCTGCGCTGAGCGCTGCAGCGGGACCAGGGTTCGGGAGGCGCGATCCTCGTCCGGTAGGCCGTCGATGACGTCGCTGACGGCCGAAGGGGTGCGCCGCAGAAGGTCGAGGGCGCGGTCGGTGGCTTCGGCGGGGTCGAGTCCCAGCTCCCGCGCCGCGTTCCCCCACGCGTCCGGCGCGGCCATCGCCCCTACCGAAAGGTCGCTGCCAAAGGCCATGGCGGTGCGCAGATCAAGCAGGTCACGCTGGGCGTAGGGAAGGAAGGAGATCACGTCGTATAGGGGTGCGAGGTGGACGTCGGACCCGTCGAGGAGCAGGCTGTAGTTCTTGGCGTGGGCGTCGGGCGCAGCGAGCGCCCAGTTGTAGATGAGTGCGTCGCAGAATCGCCCCACGTCAGCCCTCGGATCGGTCGACTCCCGTCGGAGAAGGTCCACGACCTCGTGCGGTCCTGGGCCGCCGTCGATCTGGTACTTGCCTTCGGGATGCAGGTTGAGCGCCTGGCAGACGTCCTCATGGTGTCGCCGTTTCAGCAGCCCGTTCTGGCGAGCGCGGTCGAAGCGGGCCACGACGACGACGCGCTCCGCCTCGAACCTCATCAACTCCGTCGGGGCCGCATCCAATCCGAGGCGGCGCGCCGCCGTCATGCACACATGCTCGACCACCTCCGCGTCCGTGAAGTTGGCCATCCCGGGCTTCAGGATGTGGGTTGTGGGGCTGTCGCCGTAGGGAACGCTCCACTGCTGGCCGTCCCGATGCAGGGCGCACTTGGCCTGCGCGCCGGCCAGGCTGAACTGCCCGCGGGCACCGAGCCCCTCCCATGCGGACCAATCCTGCCGGGCGCGACGAACCCAGGCGGCGATTTGCCGTTCGCTCTGGGGCTCGAGCCCGCTGGATCGGGCATGGAGGGACTCCTCCCGGCCCGGGCGACAGAACTGGACCGCCCCCGCGCACTCCAACCCCAGCGGAGTGCCGAGCAGGTCGAAGGGCCGGGCGCTCGGAGCGTCGTTCTGGGCCGCCCACCGTCTCCGGACGTCGATGTTGTCGGGCAGGAGCCCGTCGAGCCACCGCTCGATCTCGTATGTCCGGCGTCCGAGCGGAGCGCTCATGGACAGGGGCGTGCTGCGAGGGTCGCGGAGGTACTCGTCGGCGTATCGGAACTCGGCGGTGCCGGGCCCGGTCGCGGTGACCGTGCCGGCGAGGCGCCCTTCGATGAACGCGATGAGGTCGGCCACGCGGGCGTCCTGGGCGGCTCAGCGGCGGGCGCTGGCGGCCATCGGCACGAACGCCAGTTCGTACCCCAACGAGAACAGGATGGCGTTGAGGGTCTCCACGCGGGCGCCTCGCTGCCCGTTCTCCAGCAACGAGACCGCCTCGCGGGACACGGCCGCGGCCGCGGCCAACTCCGCCTGTGTCATGCCCGCGTCTTGGC
Source organism: Acidimicrobiales bacterium (assembly GCA_963667505.2). Classification (GTDB taxonomy): domain Bacteria; phylum Actinomycetota; class Acidimicrobiia; order Acidimicrobiales; family Aldehydirespiratoraceae; genus Aldehydirespirator. Next base: position 133,699 of record OY763490.2, read on the forward strand.
GCGCGCTGCGAAGGGCCCGTCCGATCCGGCTGGGGGACCGCATTCCCACATACGACAGCGCCTCGTCTGCGGCGGGAGCCAGAGCATCGTCCATGACCGGATCGTACCATGTGATGCAAACCTGACATCAAGCATGATGTGATGCAAACCCGACACTCGGTGGCATCAACGACGCTGCACGCACTGATGCCTTGTGCGAGTCGCTCGTCGACGGTGCCTCGCAGCCGCCGCGACCGGTTCTTCAGTCGAAGGTCCTCATTCGCCAGTCAGGTGCAGTCGGGGCAGGTTCCGAAGACGTCGAGCCGGTGGGTGCTCGGCTGGAACCCGCTCGCGCCCAGCTCCTTGTCGAGTGATGCCTTGAGGCTGCGTTCGTCCTCGGCAGGCATGAAGAAGTCGTCAACCGTGCCGCACACAGTGCAGATGGTGTGGTGGTGGCGACCGATGATGTCCTCGGAGAACTCGTAGCGAGTCGGGTCATCGATCCCGACGACACGCCGAACGATGCCCACGCTCTCGAGGTCGGCCATGTTGCGATACAGAGAACTCTGGGTCAGCCGAGGCCGGAACTCAAGCATCTCGGGGATGGTCGCGGGTCGAGCGGCGCGAACGAGGAGTTCCACGAGCTCTCGCCGACCCTTGGTGTAGAGCTGGCCGGCTTCATGCAGGCGGGCCGACACCAATTCGTGGGTCTCGGTGAGTCGCTTGCCCATCAGCGCATCCTACTGAGGTCGGTTGCGCCCAATTGAAGGCACCGCGCCGCCACCGGCGACCCTGGGGTATTCTGGACCTCCACAGCCACCGGCACCTCGAGACAAGGGCTCGCCGACTGGGCCATCAACTTCCCGCCACGAACGGGCATGCCCCGGCGTGGTCGCTGCAGCAGAGGAAATCCCCAAGAGATGAGCACATACACGCTTGAACCCATGCCGGTCACCCTCGTGGGCGAGGGCAGCGTCGCCGAGTTCGCCCAGCACGTACGGGCCCACGGCAGCCGTGCCTTCGTGGTGAGCGACCCGGGCGTGCGCGCCGCGGGCATCGTCAACACTGTTGTCGACGCGCTCACGAAAGATGGCCTCGAGTGGACGGTCTTCGACGACGTCGACCCGAATCCGACGGATGCAAACGTGGCCGCTGGGGTGGAGTCGCTGCGAGGGTTCGGCACCGAGGGCACCGTGGTGGTGCTCGTCGGCGGCGGGTCGGTCATGGACTGCGGCAAGTACATCGCCATGGCAGCGCCGTCAGGCATCGAGGACTCGTCGCTTGCTTTCTCGCCCGACCTCGACGACGCCGACCGGATCGACTTCGCCACCTTGGCGCCCCCGTCTCAGGCCAGTGCGCCCTGCGTGCCCACGGTCGCCGTGCCCACCACCGCTGGCACGGCATCGGAAACCAATGGCGGTGGCCTGATCACCCGAACAGAGGACCATCGCAAGCTGACCTTCAACCACCCCGACGTTCAGCCGCGCGCGGTCGTGCTGGACCCACTCCTGACCGTCGGGCTTCCGCCGGGTGCTACCGCGGTGTGCGGCATGGACGTGCTGACGCACGCCATCGAGGCCTATACGTCCACCGCGGCGAACCCCTACGCCGACGGCCTCGCGCTGCACGCCATCCGGCTCACCGGGCAGTGGCTCCCCCAAGCCGTCGCCGTCGGCAGCGACGTGGAAGCCCGGGCGTCGATGCAGATTGCGTCCCACCTCGCGGGCCGTGCATTCTCGTCCGGCCCGCTGCTGGGGCTCGTCCATGCCACCGGCCACCCCATCTCGGGCACCTTCGGCGCGGCCCACGGACAGACGCTCGCCACCATGCTCCCGCACGTCATGCGGTTCAACCTCGAGTCGGTCTCTGACCGCTACGCGGACGTGGGCGCGGCGCTCGGTGTCGCCCGCGACCCGTTGGCGGCCGTCGAGGCGGTCGAGACTCTGTCCGCAACCGTCGGAACGGACCGCAGCCTCAGTGACCTCGGCGCCGAGGCGCAGGACATCGACGCGCTCACCACCGACGCGTTGCGCGACATCATCATCTTGAACACGCCGCGCTACCCGAGCCGGGAAGAAGTCCATGCGCTGTACGAAAAGGCGATGTAAGAGGTTCACCGAACGAACAGCCCAGGAGGTTCCGTTCCCATGTCACTGACCCAGTACCGGATTGACCGCGACGGCGCAGACCGTCTCCTCTTCCTCATGCACGGCTACACCGCCGAGCAGCACCACCTCGCGTCGTACGTGCCGTTGGTCGACCCAGACGAACGATTCAGCGCGATCGCGCCGCGGGGACCGATCGACATGCCCGATGGCGACGGCGCGGGCTGGTGGTCCATCGACCTCGACACGTTCGAATCCGACCTCTCACAGTTCGTGCCCTCGCTCGAGATGCTCGAGTCCTTCATCGCGGACGAGGCCAGAAAGGCGGGTGTGCCACTCGAGCGGTGCATCGTGGGCGGGTTCAGCCAAGGCGGCTACCTGTCGCTGGCGCTCGCCGGCAAGGCTGGTGCGCCCCGCTACGCCGGTGTGTGGGCCATCTGCTGCGGCCTGCCAAGCGCACCAGGACTCGACGTCGACCTGTCCAACGGTGGCGGCCGACCGGCGCTCTTCCAGTGGGGAACCCGCGACGCCTTCATCGGCCAAGAGCAGCCCAAAGAGGTAATCGCCGCCCTTGGCGACGGCGGGTGGAATCTGCGACACCACGCCTACGACATGGCTCACAGCCAGACCATCGAGATGATGGTCGACGCCCGCGAGTGGCTCGCCGGGGTCCTCTGACCTGTTCTTCAGAGAGCCAGTTTGACCAGGCTTCCGTCGGCCCGACCGACCAGGAGGCTGTCCTCGCTGACCCACCGGAGTCGACTGGTCGCCGCATCGGACTCGATTGCGGTCAGCGGCAATAGTTCCTGGCCGGCACGAGTCGGGGCAGCCCACACGATGGTGCGGCCGTCGCCTCCCCCCGTGGCAACCGACCTGCCGGATGGATCCCAAGCGACGTCCTCGATGTGGTTGTCGTGACCGGAGGCAGCTGCCGGCTCCGTGCCGGCGGGCCCCTTTCCGCCGAAGTCCCAGACGGTGAGCTCGTCGAGGCACGCAACCGCGAGCCATCGGCTGTCGTGGCGGAACCCGAGTCGCTCGATCTTGGACGGATAGCCAGACATCGCGAGCTCCGGGCCGCTCCAGAGCCGCCACAACTGCACGGTCGCGTCCTGGGCACCGGCGCAGGCCCATGCTCCGTCGGGAGACATCGCCAGCGCAAGCAGCGACCCCTGCCAGTCAAAACGACGCCGACGGCCGGTCCGTCGTCCGACGACATCGTGCCAACCGACGCCACCGTATGCGGTTGCACCGACGCGGCTGCCGTCGGCTGACCAGGCGACCGCCGTCACCGTCGAGGGCTGGTCGTCGAAGTTGTGGAGAAGCGCACCGTCTTGGTCGGTGATGAGAAGGTGCCGGCCGGCGCCGATCGCAAGCACGGGTGCGGCCGGCGACCAGGCCAGCGCCGTTGCCCAGGCCGACGCGGCAACGACGCCCTGAGCAGCTCCCGTGCGGTCGTAGATCCGCACGTATCCGTCCTGGCCCCCGACCGCGACGCGGCTGCCGTCGGATGACCAGGCAGCGCTCAACGCTCCCATCTCATGCCGTCCCAGCGCAGTGGCCGAGCCGTCGTCAATGTCGATGAGGGCAGCGTCGCCACCCAAGGACCCGACCACCGCCTGGCCACGGTCCCGACAGACCTCAAGGACCTGCACGTAGTCTTCGACGTCCACCCGCCATTGTGCGATGGGTGTTGTTCCAGCGTCGGTCATACCAGGCAGGCGCTGAAGCTGTCCTCCAGTGACTGTCGGTCGAGGTTGCGTCCGATGAACACGAGACGGTTGCGTCGTTCCTCGCCGCCTTCCCACGCCCCCTGGGCCTCGCAGTCAAGCAACATGTGGACGCCCTGGAACACGTACCGCTCATCCCAGCCGGCAATCGACAGGATGCCCTTCGAGCGGAAGATGTCGGTTCCCTTTGTGCGCAGAAGATCGGCCAGCCACTCGTGCACCCGGTCGAGATCGAGGTCGCCATCGGCTTCGATGCCCACAGATGTCACGCTGAGGTCATGCTGATGCTCGGCATCGGGGTCGAGGAACTCGGGATCATCGGCCAACACACGATCAAGCGAGAACGCGCCGACCTCGAGGATGGCATCAAGGTCGACCTTTCCATGCTGGGTCCGGATAATGGGCACGAGTGCGTTGACCTGCCGGATGCGGGACTCCACATCGTCCAGCTCGTTGATGTCGGCGAGGTCGATCTTGTTGAGCACGACCCGATCGGCGAACGCCAACTGCTCGACAGCCTCGTTCTCGACCCCGTCGGGCTTCTCCTCGTCCAAGTGTGGAACCAGGTGCTTGGCGTCGACCACCGTGACGATCGCGTCGAGACGCAGCTGGCCTGCGATCTCATCGTCGACGAAGAACGTCTGAGCCACCGGTGCAGGGTCAGCCAGCCCCGTCGTCTCGATGAGGATCTGGTCGAACCGGTCCTTGCGCCGCATCAGATTGCCAAGGATGCGGATCAGGTCGCCTCGAACGGTGCAGCAGATGCAACCGTTGTTCATCTCAAAGATCTCTTCCTCGGCGTCGAGGACGATGGCGTCGTCTATGCCGACCTCGCCGAACTCGTTCTCGATCACCGCAATCCGCTTGCCGTGCTGCTCGGTGAGGATATGATTCAACAACGTTGTCTTTCCTGCACCGAGAAAGCCCGTCAGCACCGTCACGGGTACACGCTCATCAACCATGCGCAGAACAATAATGATTCCCATTCCTGTATGCAACATGGCGTCGGTCAGGGATTTGGCGGGTCGGCTGGGTGTCTGGTGACGGCGGTGGCCGCTGAGGGGGTGCCTGCGGTGGGGGCGGTGGCCGCGGTCCGCAGCAACCGCATGCGGCGGGCTGGGGTAGATTCTGGAGTTATGAGCGTTGCGGTCGAGCCCTCGGAGTTGGCATCGGTGGCCGCTGCGCACGGGCCGACGGCTTTCGTGCTTACTGTCGGCGACGACGGTCGCACGCGAGTGATCCACGTCAAGGTGGACATCGACGACCTGGGCGTGATCCGGGCGGTGGTGGGCCGGGGCGCGGCCGCCAATGCGGTGGCCCGGCCTGATGTGGTGGTGCTGTGGATGCCCGCGGCTGACGGGTTCAGCCTCATCGCCGACGGGGTTGCCTCGGTGGACGGCGAGCCGCGACCCGACACGCCGGTGACCGTCGAGGTCTTCTCCGCGGTGAGACACCGCCCCGCACCGCGGTGACCGCGCTGCGGTCTTGACGTAGTTGACCTGCTCAGAGCGGAACAACTGCGTCAAGGACGGTCCCGAAGCTGCCCGGGGGTGGGGCCGGTAGGGTCGGTCGCTGTGTCGTTCCTGATCCGGCGTCCCGCGGCCCGATGTGTGCTGCTCGACCGCGGCGGCCGGGTGTTCCTGATCCGTTCTGAGGATCCGATCGACCCCTACAAGCCCGAGTGGCTGGAGATCCCCGGCGGCGGCGTCGGCTTCGGCGAGGATTCGGCCGCGGCCTGCCGGCGCGAACTGCACGAGGAGACCGGCATCACCGACGTGGAGATGGGGCCGTGCGTGTGGACCCAGTACGTGGAGTACACCTTCTCGGGCATGCGCTTCGAGTCGAATGAGCGCATCCATGTGGCCTGGTGCGACGGCGGCGAGTTCCGGCCCCGCGGGCTGGAGGCGCTGGAGGCGGCCGCGTTCATCGAGGCCGGATGGTGGAGCCTCGACGACCTGCTGGCCAACACCGAACCGACCGTGCCCGCTCGACTGCGGGAGTTCCTGCCTGCGCTGATCGCAGGCGACTTCGGGGCCGAGCCGATCGACGTGTCCCCCTGACCCGCGGGCGGCGCCGGGGCCGCAGCCGGCGCCGGTCACCGTCAAGAGTTGCGCTATGTCCCGGCGACGGCGGGCGAGCCCTGGGCAGCGGCGGGCTACCAGCTGTCCTCGCGGTCGGCGCGGTCGGCGGCCCTCACCCCATAGCCGATGATGATCGCCGGGGCCAGCACCACCGAGCCGGCGATGAGGGCAGCCGCGGCCACCGACGCCAGGGCGTCGTTGAAGCCCAGCAGCAGGCCGGCCGCGAACACCGCCAGCGAGAGCAGGTACAGCAAGTACCCAGAACGGCGACCTGCGGCAGCGAGACGGGCCATTCGCCGCCGGCGGTCGAGGACGGGGTCGCTCGAAGCGCTCATCTCGCCGTGCCCCTCGCGGATTCCTGCAGAGGCTCGTTGTCGATGTGGTGCAGCCAGCAGTGGACGCCGCGGTAGCGCGCCGCGGCATGCTCGAAGTTGGTGCGATTGGGCGTGAAGACGTCGATCTCGTACACCGACAGCTCGTAGCTCATGCCCACGAAAGGCTCGAAGCGGTCGTAGCACTCCTGCAGAGCGAAGCCGAGCATGGCGTCGTCTCCAGGGTAGATGCCGGGATGGGGAACGTCGATCTCGAAGGTGTGGAACACCTCCGCAAGATGGGGCTCGGCGCAGTCGACCCGGGCGGTGAGCACCACTCGTCGGCCCGCCTGAAGGCCTTCGACCCGGTTGAAGCACTCTCCCTGCACCAGGTTGTACTCGCTGATGATCTCGCCCCGGATCGCCAGCAGGTCGAGCTCCTCGTCGCTGCTCTCATCGCCGCTCTCGTCGTCGGCTTCGGCGTTCGTCGAGCCGCCGTCCTGGTCGTCGGCTGGTTCCGCAGCGGTGGGGGCGACGACGTCCTCGGCGCGGTTCTCGCGGGCGGCCACCGCCGCGGCCGCCGCCGGGTCGGTCGGTGCCCCCTCGCCGCTCTCGGTCCCTGAGCCGCAGGCAGCCAACAGCGCGGCCGCCACGACACCGGCCGGACGAAACAGGGCGAGACGAAGCAGGGCGAGACGAGCCGAATCCATCGGGCCGGAGGCTAGGAGATCGATCCCTAGAGTGTGCGCCCGTGCAGCCCCGGGCTCTGGCCAGCGAGTTCATCGGAACGGCCTTCCTGCTCGCGGGCGTGGTGGGTTCGGGCATCATGGCCGAGCGCCTCAGCGACGACGTCGGCGTGGTGCTTCTGGCCAACTCGGCGGCCACCGCGGGCGTGCTGCTGGTGATCATCTACATGTTCGGCCCCGTCTCCGGCGCCCACTTCAACCCGGTGGTGACCCTCTCGGAGGCCGCCCTGGGGGATCGACGATGGGCCGACGTGGTGCCCTACATCGCGGCCCAGGTGGCAGGCGGAGCGCTCGGGACGGTCCTGGCCAACCTGATGTTCGATCTCGACGCGGTGAACGTCTCCGCCAAGGCCCGCACCGGGTCGCATCTGTGGCTGGCCGAGGCGGTGGCCACCTACGGCCTGGTGCTGGTGATCTTCATGCTGGTCCGCAGCAGACGCACCGGGCTGGTCGCCGGAGCGGTGGCGGCCTACATCGGCGCCGCCTACTGGTTCACGGCCTCCACGTCCTTCGCCAATCCGGCGGTCACCGCGGCCCGCACCCTGTCGGACACCTTCGCCGGGATCGAGCCGGCCTCCGCGCCGATGTTCGTGGTCATGCAGATCGTGGGCGCCGCCCTGGCTGCGGCGACGGTGAGGCTCCTGCATCCGCCCGCCCGCCGGTAGGGGCAGCCCGGGCGGGCGACGACCCGACGGCGCCGACTCGTAGAGTGGCGTTCCGACCCGACTTGCCGAGGTGCCCGATGACAGCCGTGGGCTTCGCCGCTTTCGACGCCGACAACCACTACTACGAGGCGACCGACGCCTTCATCCGCCACGTCGACCCCAGAATGCACAAGCGCTGCATGCAGTGGGCGACCGTCGGCGGCCGAGAGCGCCTTCTGGTGGCCGGCCGCATCAACCGGTTCATCCCCAATCCCACCTTCGACCCGGTGGCGAGGCCCGGCTGCCTCGACGACTACTTCAGGGGCCGGATCGCCGCCGCCGACATGCGCGAGGCGTTCGGGAAGCTGGAGCCCATCGCGGCCGCCTACCGGAACCGGGACGCCCGTGTCGAGTTGCTGGACGAGCAGGGCCTGCAGGCGTGCTTCCTGTTCCCGACCCTGGGCGTGGGGATGGAGGCCGCCCTGGAGCACGACATCGACGCGCTGACCGCCGCCTTCGGGGGGTTCAACCGGTGGCTGGCCGACGACTGGGGGTTCGCCTACCGGGAACGGCTCTTCGCGGCCGGGTACCTCACGCTGGCCGACCCGGACTGGGCCCTCGACGAGCTCGACTGGCTGATCGCCAACGACGTGCGGGTGGTGAACCTGCGCCCGTCGTCGGTGCCCGACGGCTCGGGCGGACGGCGCTCGCTGGGCCATCCGGCCCACGATCAGGTGTGGCAGCGCCTCGACGACGGCGGCATCACGGTGGCCATGCATTCGGGCGACTCCGGCTACGGCTTCGTGCTGGAGCACTGGGGGGTGGACAGCGAGTTCGAGTCGTTCCGCTACAACGCGCTCAAGAGCCTGCTCACCTACTCGCCGATCTCCGACGCGCTGGCCTCGCTGCTGGCCGAGGGCGTGCTGAGCCGGCACCGCAACCTGCGGGTCGCCACCATCGAGACCGGCTCGGAGTGGGTGTGGCCCTTCGTCAAGAAGCTCGCCAAGACCTACGGCCAGCAGCGCCACGCCTTCGAAGAGGATCCGCTGGAGGTGTTCCGGCGCCAGGTGTGGGTCTCGCCCTACTACGAGGACGACCTGGTCGGGCTGCGCGAGCTGATCGGTGCCGACCACATGCTGTTCGGGTCGGACTTCCCCCACGCCGAGGGACTGGCCGACCCGGTGTCGTTCGTGCACGACCTCGAAGGATTCTCAGACGATGAGATCGAACTGGTGATGCGCACCAACGGCCTGTCGCTTACCCAGCGCGTCTCCGGCTGACGTTGACGACGGCCGCGACCCTGGCTGGCGCCGACGGCCGGTTGCGGTGCTGGTGGCCCGGCGACGACGAGGGCTACGTCGCCTACCACGACCGCGAGTGGGGCCGTCCCGTCATCGACGACAACCGGCTGTTCGAGAAGCTGTGCCTGGAAGGGTTCCAGTCCGGCCTGTCGTGGCTCACCATCCTGCGCAAGCGCGAGAACTTCCGGGCCGCCTTCCGCGGCTTCGACATCGCCGCAGTGGCCGCCTTCGGACCCGACGACATCGAGCGGCTGCTGGGTGACGCCGGGATAGTGCGCCACCGGGGCAAGATCGCGTCCGCCGTCAACAACGCCCGCCGGGCCTGCGAGCTGATCGAGGAGTTCGGCTCGCTGGCGGCCTACATCTGGAGCTGGGAACCGGAGGTCGAGCCGGAACCGCCGACCAGCAAGTCCGACCTGCCGGCGTCCACGCCGGAGTCGACGGCGCTGGCCAAGGACCTGAAGAGGCGGGGCTGGAGCTTCGTCGGCCCCACCACCGTCTACGCCTTCATGCAGTCGATGGGCCTGGTGAACGACCACATCGTCGGCTGCTTCGCCCGGGCCGAGTGCGAAGCCGAGCGGGCCGCCCTCACCCGTCCCTGACGCCGCCCCGACCGGAATTGGCAGCGTTTTGCACGGTATGCGTGCATTTTGCTGCCAGTTCTCGGCGACGGCGGCGGAAGGCCCCTAGTCGGCGACCATCGGGATGGCGGCCACGCCCTCCCGGCGAGCCAGCAGGTCGACAGTACGCCCGTGGATCTCCTCTAGCGCCTGCGACTCGTCCACCCGGCAGATCTCGCCGTCGGACACGCAGGCCCGGCCCTGCACCCACACGTCCCGAACGTCGCTGGAACGGCCCGCGAACACCAGGTTCCACAGGATCGGGTCATGGCCCTCGGCTAGCGCCACCGGCAGCAGATGGGGCTGACACAGGTCCACGGTGATCAGGTCGGCCTGCTTGCCGACCTCTAGCGAGCCGACCTCGTGGCCGATCCCGAGCAGCCGGGCCCCGTCGATGGTCGCCATCCGCAGAGACTCCTCGGCACTGACCGCGGTGGCGTCCAGCCGGGTCACCTTCTGTAGCAGCGACCCGATTTTCATGCACTCCCACATGCTCACCGAGTTGTTGGAGATGCCGCCGTCGGTGCCGAGGCCGACCACCACGCCCTCCTGCCAGAACTTCTCCAGCGGGGCGGCCCCGCCGGCCAGCTTCATGTTGCTCACCGGGCAGTGGGCCACGCCGGTGCCGGTCTCGGCCAGCACGCCGATTTCGGCGTCGTCGAGGTACACGCAGTGGGCCAGCACCGTGCCGGGCCGCAGGATGCCCCGCTCGTTGAACACGTGGACCGGGCGATCGCCGAACAGCTCCACCACCACGTCCACCTCCTCGCGCTGCTCGCTGGTGTGGGTGTGGATGCGCACGCCGTAGGCGTCGGCCAACTCGGCCACCCGGCGGAACATGCCCTCGGAGCAGTAGGTGATGTGCTCGAGCCCGAGCCAGGCCTTGATCCGGCCGTCGCCGGTGTTGTGGCAGTCCCGGATGAGCTGCTCGCTGGTCTCCAACGTCTCGAAGAAGTGCTTGGTCGGGTGGTCGGCCGAGTACGGCACCAGGTGGGCCCGCATCCCCAGGGCGTCGGCCGCCTCCGCGCCCCGGTGCGGGAACCGGTACATGTCCATCACCGTGGTGGTGCCGCCCTTGAGGCCCTCCATGTAGGTGACCAGGTAGCCGTAGTAGGCGTCGTCGGGGGTGAGCACCTGGTGCTCGCGCTGGTACTCGGGCAGCCAGTCCATGAGCTGGGCGTTCTCGGAGTACCCCTTCAGCAGGCTCGAGTGGTTGTGGGTGTCGATCAGGCCCGGCAGCACCGCCAGCCGTCCGCCTGCGTCGATCACCGCGGCCTCCTCGGGCACCTCCACCTCGCCGGACGGCCCGACCACCGCGATCACGCCGTCGGCGAAGACCACTGTGCCGGGGTTGTGGCAGCTGAAGGCGTCGTCGCAGCAGTAGACGACCGCGTCGACGATGGCCGTCGGGGTCTGGGCTTCCGTCTGGTCGTTCATGGGTTCCTCCGCTGTCCGCAGGACGCTCTCGCCGCCGGGCGCTGACGGCTGGCGCGCCCGTCGAAGGTAGCCGGTTCCGGCTTCGCCGTCGGAGTGCGCGAGACTGCTGAGCGGCGATTGGGGAGGAACCGATGGACACAGTCTTGGGGTCGAGGTCCGGAACCGCCTACGGCGAAGGCTGGGTCCGCAGCGCCTGCACCATCTGCATGAACCGCTGCGGGATCCTGGCCCACGTCAACGAGGACGACGTGGTCGACAAGATCCTCGGCGACCCCGACAACCCCCACAACCACGGACGCACCTGCGCCAAGGGCGACGCCGGCTTCGAGGGCCTGACCGACCCCGACCGCATCACCACCCCGCTGCGGCGCACCAACCCCGACAAGGGCGTGGGCGTCGATCCGGGATGGGTGCCGATCAGCTGGGACGAGGCCCTCGACGAGGTCGCCGCCCACCTGCGCGACACCATCGCCGACGACCCCGAGAAGATCCTCTACACCAGCTTCGACATCTACCACCTGCGGGGCGCGCTGGCCGCGTCGTGGGTGACGGGGCTGGGGATGCCCGGCTACTCCACCTGGTCGGCCGCCATCTTCTGCGGCAACAACGTCCACGGCATCCTCTACATGAACCAGAACGCGTTCGAGAGCAACCCCGATCCGATCTACAGCCGCTACATCCTGAACTTCGGCGCCCAGTTCGGCTCCGTCGTCCACTACGACACCATGCACGCCACCCACGAACTGTCGGTGCGCCGCTCCGACGTGCGGATGGTGTCGGTCGACCCGGTGTGCTCCTCCGCGGCCGCGGTGGCCGACGAGTGGGTGCCGATCCGCCCCGGAACCGACGCCGCGCTGATCCTGGGCATGGTCGACCAGCTCATCAACGAACTGGGCATCTACGACGCCGAGTTCCTAAAGAACTTCACCAACGCCGCCTACCTCGTCGGCCCCGACGGCCGCTACGTGCGCGACCCGGCCAGCGGCAAGCCGCTGGTGTGGGACGAGGACACCGGCCCGCAGCCCTTCGACGCCGGCACCGCCAACGCCGCCCTCACCGGCACCTACACCGTGGACGGCGCCGTGGCCCGACCCGGCTTCCAGGTCCTGGCCGACCATGTGCGCTCCTACACGCCGGAGTATGTGGAGTCGATCACCACCGTGCCGGCCGCCACCGTCCGCCGCCTGGCCAAGGAGTTCGGCGAGGCGGCCTGCGTCGGCCAGACCATCACCATCGACGGGGTAGAGCTGCCCTACCGTCCCGCCACCGTCGCCTGGTACCGGGGCCTGTCGGCCCACAAGCACTCGATGCTCAACGGCCTGGCCATCATCCTGCTGCCCACCCTCATCGGCGGCATCGACGTCCCCGGCGGGCTGCTGGGCGACCCGTGGGGGCTCATCGGCAAAGTCAAGGACCTCGAGTACACGTCCAAGGCCAGTGATGACGGGCTGATCTCTCAGGGGTTCATCGGCGGCGGCCGGGTCGGGGGCCTGTACCCGCCCCGCCCGACGGGACCGCCCCGCACCACCGAGATGTGGGAGCTGCTGCCTTGCGCCCCCTACGGCACCGTCTTCTCGCTGCTCAACTCCGAGCAGCCCGAGCTGTTTGGGGCGCCGCCGTTCCCGTCGATGATGATCAACTTCCAGTCCAACATGATGAAGAGCTCCGGCCCGCCCGAGATCGTGGAGCGGTTCATCAAGCGGATCCCGTTCGTGGCGGCCATCGCCAAGCGCTTCGAGGAGACCACCTTGATGGCCGACATCGTGCTGCCCGACGTCCATTACCTGGAACGGCTCACGCCGCTCGTGTACCAGCATCTGGCCGCGGGCGACTCGCCCCATTCGGCCTACGGCGCCAAGCCGGTCGTGCAGTCGAGCATCGAGGGCCCCGTGCCCGGCGAGCCGTACGTGGACGCCATGCAGATCTACCTGGAGCTGCTGCGGCGGGCCGACAGGCTGCCGCAGTTCAACGAGGCGTTCAACAACATCGCCAAGCTGCGCGAGCCGTACAGGCTCGACGCCGACGGCAGCTACTCGTACTTCGAGATCTGCGACCGGTGGCTCCGCAACACCCTGGGTGACGAAAAGGGGCTTGACTGGCATCTCGGCGACGGGCTCTGGACCGCCGACAAGACGGTTCAGCAGAAGTATCCGAGGCCGTTCTTCGACGCCAGGGCGCAGGTGTACTGCGAGTTCATGATCGACACCAAAGAGGACCTCGAGCGCACCGTGGCCGAGCTCGGCATCCCGTGGGAGACCGACGACTACCAGCCGCTGCCCGACTGGAAGCCCGGCCCGGCCTATGAGCGCACCGCACCCCACGACCTGTTCGTCACCAACATGAAGGTGCCCAACCACGCCCTGTCGCACACCCACAAGAACTCGATCCTGTCGACGCTGTCGAACCGGCACAACGACCTGCGGTCGGTGTGGATCAACCCCAAGACCGCCGAGGCCCGGGGCATCTCCCACGGCGACCTGGTGGAGATCACCACTACCGAGGGCCGCAAGCAGACAGCCACCGCCCGGGTCACGCAGTTGGTCCATCCCGAGGTGCTGGCCACCCAGGGCTGCGGCGGCGGCTGGTCGAAGGGCAGCGGCGGCGACGAGGTCAACTTCAACGCCCTGCTGAACATCGACGTCGAGCACATCGACTTCGTGTCGGGCGCGCTCGACTGCGCCATCGCGGCCGACGTGCGAACGGTGCGGGCCGGCAGGGGAGCGGTGCGGGCTGGTAGGGGAGCGGTGCGGGCCGGTAGGGGAGGGGCACGATGACCCGGTGGGGGATGGTGATCGACGCCGACCGCTGCGTCGGCTGCCAGGCCTGCACGGTGGCCTGCAAGACCGAGAACCAGTCGCCTCTCGACGCCTGGTACGCGCCGGTGCTCGAATGGGAGGTGGGCGAGTTCCCCGACGCCACCCTCAACTACCTGCCGGTGCTGTGCAACCACTGCGAGGACGCGCCGTGCGTGACCGCCTGTCCTTCGGGGGCGCTCAAGCGGCGCGACGACGGCATCGTGATGGCGGACGAGGAGGTGTGCATCGGCTCGCGGGCGTGCATGACGGCCTGTCCCTACGGGGCGCTGCACTTCTTCGAGGACCGGGGCACGGTGTCGGTGGACGGCGCGCCCGATGCGCACGCCGAGCCTGCGCCCAGCGTGCCGGAGCGCTACGCCCACCGGCGCCATGTGCGGGGCGCGGTGTCCAAGTGCACCTACTGCGCCCACAAGATCGACTTCGGTGTCGAGAACGGCTTGGAGGTGGGGGTGCATCCGCTGGCCACCCCGGCCTGCGTGGTGACCTGCCCGGCCGAGTGCCGGATCTTCGGCGACCTCGACGACCCCGACAGCAACGTCAGCCGGTACCTGTCCGAGCGCGGCCCTGGCGAGGTGCTAAGGCCCGACGCCAAGACCCTGCCCAGCACCCAGTACGTGGGCCTCCCATGACCGGACGGCGCCTCCCGACAGGGCCGGTCGTCGTGGCCGGGCCGAGCCTTGGGGCCGGAGCGAGTTCGTGACCGCGGCCACCGGGCAGTTCGGCGGAGGGGCCGGCCCCCAGAACGTGTTCATGGACCAGTTCAACCTGGAGGCCCGCACCCAGCGGGTGTGGGACGTCAACCATGCCGTCTGGTTCACGTTGATGGGCCTGGGCGGGGGAGTGTTCCTGGCCGGGCGGATCCTCAACCTCACCGAGGGTCTCGGCGCCGTGCTCGGGATTCCCACCGTGGACGTGGTCAGCTTCCTGGCCATAGCGGTGGGCGGCGCGATCCTGGTGGCCGACCTCGGCCGGCCGCTCCAGTTCTGGCGGGCCTTCGTCAACGTGCGCACCAGTTGGATCAGCTGGGGCGCCTGGTCCGACCTGATCTTCCTGACCGTGGCCGGGCTGCTGGTCCTGCCCGCGCTGAGCCTCGGCGGCGCCGAGCCGTTCTCGGGCCTGGCGTGGGATCCTCACGGGGCCGACGGTGCCGGCTTGGCCCTGGAGATCATCGCCGGAGCCGCGGCCGTGGTGGTGATGACCTACGCCGGGGTGGTGCTGGCCCGGCCCCGCTCGATCCCGTACTGGAACTCGCTCGCGGTGCCGCTGCAGTTCCTGCTGTCGTCGGCCGCGATGTCGGTGGCCGTCGTGATGCTGATCGAAGTGATCGCGGGCGAGCCGATCAGCGCCGGCCAGATGGTGCTGCTGGCCGTGCTGACTGCGGCATTGCTGGCGGCGGTGGTTACGCACCTGCTGACTCGCACCGAGGAGCCCGGCAAGGCCGAGAGCCTGGAGCGGCTGTTGCGAGGCCAGTACCGCGTCCTGTTCGGCGGCTGGGTGGTAGCCGTCGGCACGGCCCTGCCCTTCGTGCTGGCGCTGGTGGGCGCGGCCGCCTCCGGTGCTCGGGACGTCTCCGCTGTGATCTGTTGCGTGCTGCTGGTGCCGGGCGGCTTCCTGCTGCGGCTGGTCACCCTGCGGGTCGGCATATTCCCGCCAGTGCACATCCCTGCCGCCCGCGGCGCCCAGTCCAGCGGCACTCGCACAAGAGCTTGACACTATGGCAAGCGCGACTCGAATTGGCAGCGTTTTGCCCGCTATAGGGATTGTTTCGCTGCCAGTTCGCTTGGCCGGATCGTTCGACGGGGGCTGAGACCGTGGCGATGACGGCGGCTGCGCTGGATGCGGCCCATGAGGGGCTGCGGGCTGCGGGCATCGACTTCGTGTCGGGGCTGCCCGACGGCTGGCAGCGGCCCCTGCACGAGCGTGTCGAGCTCGATCCCGACATCCGCTATGTGCCGGTGTGCAACGAGGGCGTGGGCTTCTCGATCTGCGCCGGGGCCTGGCTGGGCGGCCGCAAGCCCGCGCTGATCATGGAGAACAGCGGGCTGCGAGTGGCCTCGGAGTACATCGCCCGCATCTCGCTCGGCACCGGCGTGCCGGTCACGCTGCTGTGCTCGTACCGGGGCGATGTCGGCGAGACCGAGCACTGGGGCATCCCCCACGGGATCGTGGCCGAGCCGCTGCTGGAAGCTCTGAGGATCAAGTACTTGGTGGTGCGTCATGTCGAGGACCTGTCCAAGTCGATAGTGCGGGCCAAGCGCATCTCCGAGGCCCAACTGCACCCCGCGGCCGTGCTCGTCTCCGGCGACTGCGTCTGGGAGGACTGAGCATGGCTGAGCGCACTCGCTACGGCGGTCGTCCGTCGGTCCGCCACGCAGCGGCGGAGGAGGGCTGAGCGGTATGGCCCTGGATCGCTACGAGTGGCTGGGTCGGCTGGCCGGCCGCATCCCCGAGGACGCCCTAGTGATGTCCACCTACATCGGCGCGGTGTCGTTCGAGTGGGCCCACCACACCGAGGAGCACCACCGCACCGCCCACCTGGGCCAGATGGGCGACGTGATCGGCATGGCGCTGGGCCTGGCCCTGGCGCTGCCCCACCGCAAGATCGTGTGCCTGGACGGCGACGGCTCGGTGCTGATGGAGCTCGGCCAACTGGTGGCCATGGGCGAGCAGCAGCCCGACAACCTGGTGGTGTTCGTGGTGGACAACGGCGTGTACGAGTCCATCGGCTGGAGCGGTCAAGGCCGACGGCCGACGGCCACCGCGGGCCGGGTGGATCTGGCCGCCATCGCAGCGGGATGCGGCGTGCCCTACACCGTGGACGTCACCGCGGAAGACGAGCTCGACGCCGAGATCGAGTTGGCGTTCTCCCGCGACCTGTGCAGCTTCATCAACGTGCGAACCCGGCCCGGCCGCTCCCATGTGCGGCCCCGCCGCACCGACGGCATCGAGGACAAGTACCGCTTCGTGCGCTACGTGGAGCGCCTCGAGGGCATCTGGATCACCGGCGTCCCGCCCCAGGACATCGCCCTGATGACAGACCGCGACCGCTAGCCCCAGACGCGCCGGGTAGGTCGCACCGCCGACAGCAACGTCGGCACCGACTGATGAGAGTCCGCGAGCGTTAGACCCGGACGTATCGGGGGCCATGGGGCGCGGGGCTGCGAGCGAGGCGCAGGGTGCAGTGGAGCCCGAGGCCGGCGATCTTCCCGTGTGGCCGTCCGGCCGGCGATCTGCCTGTGTGGCCGTCTGGCTGGCGGTCTGCCTGTGTGGCCGTCTGGCCGGTGGCCTGGCCTGCGGCGTCGTAGTGTGCTGGCCGATGGGCGGAGCGCTTGATCCTCGGCAGGCGGTGCTGGTCGGCGTCGGGGCCGTCAACCAGAGCGCGGATGCTCCAGGCGCCGGCCTCGACACGCTGAGCCTGATCGTGGAGTCGGCCCGGCTGGCTCTGGCCGACGCCGGGGCGACGAAACTCGGCCCACGCATCGGGCGGGTCTACTCCACCGGCGGACTGACGAAGCTGCGGAACCCGGCCGGCGAGGTGGCGACCGGTCTGGGCGCGCCCGAGGCCCATACCGTGCTGGGCCAGCCGGGCATCGCGCAGCAGTCGCTGATCAACGCGGCCGTCGTCGCCATCGAGTCGGGCCTGTGCGACGTGGCCGTGGTCTGCGGAGGGGAGACCCGCCGCCGCGACGACATCGCCCGCCGGGCCGGAATCACACTGACCCCGCCGCACGAGGCCGTGGCGGAGCCCGACGAGACCTGGACCCCGGCCAAGGGCTTCATGGGCCGCGCCGAGGTGAAGGCCCGTCTGGTGGTGCCCGTGCTCCAGTACGCCATGATCGACAACGCCCGGCGGGCCGCCCGCGGCTGGAGCATCGACGAGCATCGAGACGACATCGCGGAACTGTGGTCGCGGTTCTCCGCAGTGGCCGCGTCCAACCCCGACGCCGCCTTCGGGCAATTCAGGCCCGCCGAGGAGATACGAGAGCCCGGCCAGTCGAACCGGCCCCTGGCCTTCCCGTACAACAAGTGGCTGTCCAGCCAATGGTCGGTCGACCAGGCCGCCTCGCTGGTGTTCGCCTCCGTCGAGGCAGCCGACGACTGCGGCTCGTCCCGCGACCGCTGGGTGTTCCCCGCGGTGGCTGTCGAGTCAACCGGCACGGTGTCGCTGTCGCAGCGCGCCGAGATGCACCGCTGGCCGGCCATGGGCGTGCTCGGCCAGTTCGCCGCGAGCCATCTGAACCGACCGCTGGACGACATCGGCCTGGTGGAGCTGTACAGCTGCTTCCCGGCGGCGGTGCGCGTCCAGCAGGGCGAGCTGGGCCTGCCCGAGAACGGCACGCCCACCGTCACCGGTGGCATGGGCTTCGCGGGCGGGCCGATGAACAACTTCGTGCTCCAGTCCACCGCCGCGATGGCCCGCCGGGTGCGATCTCACGGCGAGACCGGGCTGGTCACCGGCGTGAGCGGCCTGCTCACCAAGCCGGGCCTCACCGTCTACGAGCCGAGGCCCCCGAGGGCCACGCTGCGAGGCGACCTCAACGACGCCGCGGCCGCGGCCACCCCGACCGCCGCGCTGGCCGACGATCCGGCAGGCCGCGGTCGTGTTGCCACCTACACCGTCGCCTATGAGGGGCTGGATCCTGTCCGCATCGCGGCCATCGTCGACCTGGACGACGACCGGGGCCGAGCCGTCGCCCTCCTCGACGACCCGGCCGCCGCGGCCGAAGCCACCCGCGTCGAGCTGATCGGTGCCTCCTGCGAGGTGCAGTCCGGCACCCTGGTGCTCTAGCGGCTGTCCGCCCCGACCTTCCGGACCAGGTCCCGGCCCTCGGCATGGTCGTTCAGGCCGTGGCTACCGACGGAACGAGCCTTCTCTCGTAGGCGTCGACTGCAAGGCGGAGGCCCTCGAGTGTGTAAGCGCCGAGCAGGGGAGGGCCGTCGTCTTCGCCGAAGAAGACCCATGTCGGTGTGCTGCGGCCATCGACGGTGACATGGGCCTGCCCGAGGTCGTAGGTGGCCCGCCTACCGTCGGCCAGGGTCACGCCGTGCCTGTCGGTGGGCTCGACCCCGAGCCGTCTCAGAATGGCAGACGGCACGATGCTGTAGCTCGCGCCGGTGTCGACCAGCGCGTCGACCTCCACGCTGCGCTCGCCGTCCATGCTGTCGAGCCGGACTTTGCAGTTGAATGTTCCCATCGGTTCCTCCCCGAAGTGTGTCCAGTAGGTGCCTGGCTCCAGACGCTAGAAGCTGATGTTTGCTGTTGTTTCAAACAGTGTTGCTCAACGCCCAATGGAACGCAACCCGTCATGGCTCACCAGCGGCTGGGTCCGGGCCGATCCGCCCACTGCTCTTAGCTTGGAGCGTCCGATAGGAGGAGGTCGGCGTACTCGTGGGGGTTGCGGTCGCCTACCAGGACGTGCTGGCTGCCGCCGTGCATGTCGCGGAAGCAGCGCTGCAGGGGTCCGTCGCGCAGGGCCTCGGTGCCGCACCACTCGTACAGGCTGCGGACCACGGCCAGGCCCTCCTGGGTGAGCAGGGTGGCGGACTGCTTGACGTGGGTGGCCAGCGACGGGTCGCGTCCCGAGCCGGCCTCGGCGGCCTGCTCGGCGGTGCGGAACGCCTGCCGGCACCACGTCTCGGCCGCCTCGAAGCGGGACACGGCCATGGCGAACTCGTAGCGGAACCGGGGATCGTCGGCGATCACCGACGACGCCGCCATCCGGGCCCGGCCCTTGGCGATGGCGACCGCCTCGTCGATGGCCCGGCGGACGACGCCGATGGTCCAGCCCATGTGGCCGATCTCGGTGAGGATGATCACGCCGAGGTCGTACATGGGGCCGCCCCGGTGGCGGGTGGGGGAGAAGAACTCGAAGGTGGCGTGGACGGGCACCTCGGTGTCGATGCGGTAGTCGTAGGACGACGTGGCCCGCAGCCCTCCCCCAAGTCGCTGCTTGACAGATCCCTGAGGTTGTGTTGTACTTGAGTAATCGATTACTCAAGGAGGATTCTCGATGTCCAAGTCCAATATCGTGCTGCGACTCTTTGGTGTGTTGCTTGTGTTTGGCTTGCTCGCCGGGGCGTGTGGCGACGATGACGGTGCTGAGCCTGCGGCGGACGACACCGCGGAGGCGGCGGCGGCTGAGCCTGCGGCGGACGACGACGATGGCGAGCCTGCGGCGGACGACACCGCGGAGCCAGCGGCGGCTGAGCCTGCGGCGGACGACACCGCGGAGCCTGCGGCGGACGACACCGCGGAGCCAGCGGCGGACGACGATGACGGTGCTGAGCCCGCGGCGGCTGAGCTCGCAGCAGAATTCGATCTGGAGGTGCTTGTCTTTGAGACCCCGGCGCTTACTCCCGAGTTCTGGGACGCCACGTTGGCCGCAGCAGCGGCACCTATCGACGGGGTGAATGTCGTCAAGCTCGTGACTCCGGATCTCGACAGGACGGCCTACGCAAAGCAACTCCAGGCCTCGGGCCAGTTCCCCGACGTTCAGGCTGCACTGAATGTCAATGACTTCGTCGAGGCTGACCTGCTCGTCCCGTACCGCGACGACTACCTCAACGAGCACTACCTTTTCCCGGATGCTACGAAGATCGACGGTAATGCATGGCAAACTCCATCAGGTGGTCAGATCATCACTATGGTCTTCTACAACGAGAACATCTTCGCTGATCTCGGTCTAGGCGTCCCGACCACCTACGCCGAGTTCCTCGATGTTGCGCAAGCAACCCGGGATGCAGGCTTCGTGCCGATCTCCTACGCCGGAGCGGAGCCTTGGTCTGCTTCGCTACCGCTCTCGACGATCATGGCGGTCGACGTGCTCGGCCAAGACCCTGATTGGGTCATCAAGCGCGCCGCCGGCGAGGTGTCGTTCTCCGATGACAACGTCGTGGCCTCGGCCAACAAGTGGAAGCACTTCGTCGATGAGGGTCTACTTGACGACGGAGCGCTCGGCGTCGCCTACGAAGGCGCCACCAACGCCTTCCTCGACAGGGAGGCAGCGATGTACATGATGGGTTCGTGGTGGCTGGGTGCAGCCGGACAAGCCGACTTCCCGGTCGGTGTGTTCCCGTTCCCTTCCGACAGCGGGGATGTGGTTGTCCCGCTCCACGTCGGCGGCAACTTGTCGGTCTCTGCACAGGCCGAGGATATAGAACGAGCGATGCAGTTCGCAGAGAACTGGCACACTGACCCCGAGGTGTCGCGGTTCTTGATCGAGTCCGACGGCTTGTTCGTATACGTTAAGGGACAGGGAGCGCCCGATCTCGGAGCTGATGTGCTGCCCATCTACAACGAGGCCTTCGCCTGGACCACGGACACGAGCAACTCCGTCGTGCCCCCATTCGCCTGGACCGTCAATGACCGGATGCTCATGCCCCCGGGCTTCAACGATGAGTTCTACGCGACAGCGCAGAACATCTTCCTCGGCGATGACGTCGTCGACGAGATGGCCCGACTCGACGAAGCCTTCGACGCCGCAATCAGCTAGAGCGCACCTCCCCTAGGCTTGGGCGAGTCCTTCGGCCTACGCTGCGAGCGAGGTGCCGCAGGCCGAAGAGTTCTCCTTGAAGGAGGTCGTCCGTGCAACGATTGAGGGCTCTTCGCAGCGGAGGGCGCCGAGTCACGACGCTTGACGTTGCGGCCTCTGGAGGCCTGCTGCTGTTCACGACGTTCGTTCTCATTCCTCTGGCAATCAGCTTCTATGTCGGGTTAACCGACCAGAATCCGCTGCTCAAGGATGCAAATTTCGTCGGCTTCGATAACTATCGAGAACTGTTCGGCGACGAGTCGCTGCACCGGGCTCTAAGTAACACGGCGAAGCTGACAATCGCCGTCACAATCAGCGCGAATCTGGGTGGGTTAGCCTTGGCTATCACCTTGGATGGTACATCGCGGTACTATCGCGTTCTCCGTATGCTAGTGTTCATACCTCAAGTCTTGAGTGCAGTCGTGGTGAGTTTCATCTTTGTGACGATCCTGTCCAACCGTGGGATCCTGAACTCGGTGCTTGAGTCCATCGGATTGGAAGGCCTGGCCGAGCCGTGGCTGGGCAAGCCGGACTTGGCGCTCTGGTCGATTGCAACGGTGGTCACCTGGCAGATGATGGGCTTCACTACCGTCGTTTACCTAGCGGCCCTTCAGTCGGTGCCGGATGATCTATTAGAGGCCGCTCGGATCGACGGAGCGGGAGCGTGGAAGCGCTTCTCCAAGATCTCGTTTCCGCTCATGGGCCAAGGCGTGACCATCGCAGTGACGATCGTCCTCATCACCACACTCCGGCTCTATGACCACGTAGCCGTGCTGACCGGTGGTGGTCCAGGTTTCCGAACGGAAACCGCAGTGTTCTACCTCCTACGCATGGGGTTCACAAATAACCGGACCGGCTACGCGTCATCTACTGCGTTCGTGCTCCTGTTGATCATCGGTTCCGTATCGGCAATCCTGGTCAGTCTGCTGCGACGTCGTGAGGTCCAGCTGTGAGTGCGACCCGCGAGATAACACTGTCGCGTCACACACGCTCGCTTCTTGCTGGTATCTCGGTCGCAGCATTCTCACTTCCGCTTTACATCGCCGTTGTGAATGTCTTTAAGGTCAACGAGCAGATTTCGCGCCAACCCTTGGCGTTGCCGAACCCTATCAGCATGCAGAACTTGGCCGATGGCCTGACTCGCTCTGACAATCTGTTGTGGATCGGGCTGCGGAATAGCGTGATTATCTCGATTGCCACCGTCATCATTATCGTTCCCATTGCCGCCACGGTGGCCTATTGGGTAGTTAGGCGCCGGAACAGAATCACAAAAGTCGCTCTCATGGTGCTGATGTCGGGCATGATGATTCCCCCTCATGTGGTTTTTATTCCTGCAGTCGAAGTGCTGGAATTCCTCGGTATCGCTCGAACATTCCCCGGACTTGTGCTGTTCAACGTCGGTGGAGGCTTCCTGTCGTTCGCGGTGTTTGTTTACGTCGGCTTTATGTTGACGCTCCCCCGGAGTCTCGATGAGGCTGCACTCGTTGACGGCGCTAGTCCGATGCAGACGCTGGTTCATGTCGTCTTTCCGCTGCTGCGCCCGGCGACCGCGACGGTCGCCATCTTCATCGGTCTGTGGACCTGGAACGACCTGGTGACGCCGCTGTTCATCCTGGGACCCAGCCAGGGCGTAACGATCACCTCAGGGATCTTCGTGGCTCTGGGCCAGTACAACAATGACTATGGGCAGATGTTCGGGATCATGTTCTTGGCCTCTATACCGATCCTGATCTACTACCTGTTGTTGCAAAAGCAGTTCACCAGCGGCCTGCTGTCCGGCAGTTCGAAGGGCTGAGCCCATGAGCACGGCGGTGAGCCAAGGGCTGAGGCTGGCGGTGATCGGGGCCGGAACGAGGGGTTGCACCTACGCCCGCCTGGCCGCCGAGCGAGGCGCCGAGGTCGTGGCCGTCGCCGAGCCCGATGTCCGCAAGCGGCGGCGGCTCCTCAGTTCGTTCGGTTCGGCCGGGGCGCGGCAAGCGTCGAGTTGGGACACCCTTGAGTTGGACGCCGGTGAGGCCGACGGCGTGATCGTGGCGACGATGGACGACATGCATGTCGAGCCGACCCTGCGGTTCGCTCGGCTGGGAGTGCCCATGTTGCTCGAGAAGCCGATAGCGCGGTCATGGCAGGACTGCTGCCGGCTCCGGGCCGGACTCGGCGATGCCGCTCCGCCCATCCTGGTGGCCCACGTGCTGCGGTATGCGCCATACACACGGCTGCTGCGTTCGCTGATCGCCGACGGCGCCGTAGGCGACATAGTCAACGTCCTGCATCTTGAACCGGTCGGGTTCTGGCACTTCGCCCACTCGTTCGTCCGGGGCAACTGGCACTCCACCGCCATGGCCGCGGACTTCATGGTGGCCAAGGCGTGCCATGACGTGGACTGGATCATGCACCTGATCGACTCCGAGTGCGTGGCGGTGTCATCGTTCGCCAGCCTCACCCACTTCCGGACCGAATCGAGGCCGGCCGGCGCGGCCGAGCGCTGCATCGACTGCTCGGTGGACTGTGTCTACGACGCTCGGAGGATCTACCTGGACGCGGCCCTCGCGGGAGACTTCTCGTGGCCCGTCGAGGCCGTCGTGACCGACCAGACAGTCGCATCGGTCAGGGACGCATTGGAGAACAGCCGGTATGGCCGGTGCGTCTACCTCGGCGACAACGACGTGGCTGACACCCAGGTTGCGTCACTGCTGTTCGCGGGCGGTCAGACCGCCACGATCACCCTCAGCGCGTTCACCGAGTTGCGCAGCAGGCACACGATAATCTCCGGCACCCAAGCAGAGGCCACTGTCACTGCCGCAGGGGTCGAGCTTTACTCGTTCTCCGATCGGCGCCGCCGGTTCTGGGCTGCCGATGGTGCCGAGCGCGCTGGCTTGAGCGCCAGCCACGGCGGCGGCGACCGCGCCCTCGTGCACCGGTACCTGGACGAGATCGGTGAGCCCACGAAGGCAGGACAGCAAGCCTTCGGGGAGGCCCTGCGCACCCACCGCGTGGCTTTCGCCGTCGAGGAAGCCCGCCGCCAGGGCGCAGTCGTCGATCCCCGGGATCTGCCCGAGCAGGTTCTGGACGAAGCTCGATCAGGCACGGCGTGACTGAGCCTCTGACCGATGCCGCCAGTGAGAGCACCGGGTCTGCGACCTCCGCGGAGATCGCTTCCCAGCCTGGCCTCTGGCCTTCGGCCGTCGAGGTCGGGGTGTCCGCGACCGCGTTGCAGCACGAACTGACCCGGGGACCGACCCTGTACACCGGTTGTGGGTCCACGGCTCACCTCGCCCGGGCGTTGGCTTTCTCCCACCGCCGGAATCTGCCGACGTTCGCATGGGCCGAGGCGGCCTCGGAGGTCTGGCTCGCAACAGACCCGCAGTCACCCCGCGCCCGAACGGTGGTCGCCGTCTCCAGGTCGGGCGAGACCACCGAAACGATCGAAGCATGCCTGCGGGCCGGCAGGCTGGGCTCGACGCTGATAGCCGTGACGGCAAGCCCACACAGTCCACTGAGTGAGGTGTGCGGTGCATCCGTCGTCGTCGACTTCGCCTCGGAGGAGTCGGTGGTGCAGACGAGATCGTTCACCAGCATGCTTCTGGCGTCCCTGGCTGCGCAGCTCACGGCTGTCGGCAGCAACGCTGAGGCCGTCTTCGAGGGAATCAGCGAGATGGGTGAGGAAGTCATCAGAGCGGCCCCGAACATGACCGGGCAGCTTGCGGATCTGTCGCTCGAGTCGGTGTTCGTGCTCGGCACCGGATTGAACGGGCAGTTGGCGCCCGAGGCTGCGCTGAAGATCAAAGAAATGTCGGCCACGTTCGCCGAGGGGTTCCCCGCCCTGGACTTCCGCCACGGACCGATCTCGCTCGCAAGCCGGCGCACCGCCGCCCTCGTGTTGTGCGGCACCAACCTCGCCCATGAGTTCGCCGTGGCAGCCGACATCGAGACCTGGGGAGCTCGTGTGTTCACGATCGGCCCCGACCCGCGCTGCAGCATCGAGACTCCGCGTCGCGTCTCGGAAGCATCGACTGCAGTGGCCTGCCTGATCGTGGCCCAGCTCGCCGGCCTGCAGCGCGGCCTGGCCAAGGGCCTGGACCCGGACGCCCCGCTGGGCGTTCACGCGCATGTGGAATTGGATCCCAGAACAGGACAGACCCAACTGACCGAAGGCACGCGCCGGGGTCCGAGCATCCTTGCGGACAAGTATGAGCAGTAATGATCAAACTCGTGCATCAGATCGTCCGGTGTACATGGTGGCGTTCGACCATCGTCGCAGCCTCCGGCGTGCTCTGAGGGCCATCGGAGCCAATACTGGGCCTACTCACCTCAGTGACCTGAAGCTGATCGTCTGGCAGGGCCTGAAGACGGCGCTGCCACATGTCGCCGCGGATGCCGAAGTGGCCGTACTCATCGACCGCGGGAACGAGCGAATCGGGTGGGAAGCCGACTCGGCCGGCGTCCGTGTCGCCCTCGCCCTGGAGGCGTCAGGAGCTGATACGCTCCGCCCCGACGCGGCAGCCGTCCTCCTGGACCAGGAACTGCGCGCCCTCAGGGCACCGATCGGAAAAGCGCTGCTGCGATGGCATCCTGACGATCCCCGAGCCAGGAAGCGGCAGCAACTGGCTGCACTGCGCCAGATAGACGATGTCGTCTCCGGCGGCGATTCAGACCTACTGCTGGAGCTGTTGATCCACCCCAGGCCGCCCGACGGGAAGGACGGGTGCTCATCGCGTCTGCGCACGGACAGCGTGCTTGCGGGCCTCCAGCGTGCGGCCGCGGAGGAGATCTTGAACTCGGGGATCTCTCCCGCGTTGTGGAAGCTGGAGGGACATTCCAACGCACAGGAGGCTGCCCGCTTGGATGCGCTCGTGGCATCAGCACGCCAGGACGCGGCAATCCTCATCCTGGGGGGAGGATCTGACATCGGCGGACTGCGGCAGGCGTTCTCCTGCCGAGACGGCAACGGGCGCTACAGGGGTTTCGCCGTAGGTCGCTCCATCTGGCAGGAGCCAATCCTGGCGCTGTGCGACCACGTGACAACCCAGGCTGAGGCTGAGGCAAAGATCGGTGAGAATTTCCTCGCGGTCGTCGACGCCTTCGAGTCAGGTGACTCGAGCCCTGATGGGATACGTCCTGCGCAAGGGCGTGGTCCCATCGAGGTGTCGTCCCCCGGGTCGCGGTCACAACAGTCCGTCGAGGAACGCTCCGGGGGTCGAGCGACATGCGCCTAGCCGCCATGTTGCCGAACGGACGGGGTGGGCTCTACCGCGGCCGTATCACCGTCGCCTCCGGTCGCATCGTCGAGGTAGGCCCGCTGCCCGGCACGGATGGCGACGCGGACAAGGACTTCACCCCGCACGTGGCTCTGCCTGGCTTCGTCGACCTGCAGCTCAACGGTGCCTTCGGCCAGGACATCACGACCGACCCCTCGAAGATGTGGTCGATCGGCGAGCGACTCCTGAGCCATGGCGTGACCGCATTCCTGCCCACAGTCATAACCGCACCCCTTCAGCAGAGGCAAGCCGCCTATGACGCGATCAGATCCCGGCCGGCCGGGTATCGGGGCGCGATGCCGCTCGGTCTGCACATCGAGGGACCCGCGCTCGCGCCCGACTACGCGGGCGTCCACCCGCGCGCCGAACTTGTGAGCGGCTCTGAGGCGCTCTCGGTCGAGTTCCTCCGCGAGGCGGACGTCGTGGCTCTTGTGACCATCGCCCCTGAGGTGGAGACTGCATCGAACTCGATCGCGCGGCTGGTCGAGGCTGGCATCGTGGTCTCGCTCGGACATACCGCCGCGACTGCGGTCCAGGCGTCTGTCGCGCTCGACGCGGGGGCGTCGGCACTAACCCATGTCTTCAACGGGATGGGGCCGCTGCATCACCGTGAGGTCGGCGCGGCTGGTGCCGGGCTCCTGCACTCCCACGCCTATGTCTCGCTTATCGCCGATGATCATCACCTCAGCGAGGAGGCCGTCCGGATCGCTTGGCGCCTGGCCGGACCCGGCCGCATCTGCCTGGTGACCGACGCGATGGCCGGCATGGGCGCGCCGGCCGGTACCTACCGCATCGGAAGCGAGATCGTCGAGTGCGGTGAAGCGGCCCGCAACGGCGATGGAAGCCTCGCCGGCTCGTTGATCACGATGCCCGAGGCGGTCCGGCACGTGCAGAGAATCACTGGTGCCACTTGGGATGAGCTGGCCGCGGTCGCATCCACCAACCCCGCCGATCTACTCGGCGACACCGAACGCGGCCGTCTCTCACCAGGCCGCCGCGCCGATATCGCCCTCGTGGACTCGCAGCTTCGGCCGGTTGCCACCATGCTCGAAGGAAGGATCGCATACCGCCGAACCGAGCGCATCAGTGTCCCTCAATCCTCGTCGCCAAACGCAGGCTTGGAATCCGCAGCGTTCTCATCTGCCGCCATCGGCGTCGACATCGGCGGCACTGCCTTCAAAGCGGCGGTCTACGACGGCACGGGACTGGGCCGAGTGCTGCGGGGAAGCACAGGGCCCGACAAGCCGGCTGCCACTGTCCTGTCAGACATCCGTGAAGCGATCGACGAACTCTTGTGTACTTCGGAGGGTGCCGATGTCCGTGGAGTCGGGGTCGGTTGTGCGGGCATCGTGGACGGTCCATCCGGCGTCGTGATTGAAGCGACGAATCTGGGGTGGCGCGATGTCCATGTGACCGCCGCGGTGGGGCGGGGTCTTGGGCTGCCAGTCGTGCTGGACCATGACGTGTACCTCGGGGCTCGAGCCGAATGGGAAACAGGTCACGGCGTTGGTGCTGCGTCGATGTTGTATGTGTCGGTCGGAACGGGTGTGGCCTCGCGCCTCTTCACCGTCACTGGCACTGAGCGCGGTGGCTCACAACTGGCAGGCGAGATGGGATTCGTGCCGGTCGGCAGCGACAGTCGCCCCCTTGAGAGGGTGGCATCCGGGCGAGCCATCAGCGATGCCTACCGTCGAGAGACAGGGCGAGCCCTCGGCGTCCCGCAGATCGTGGCCTCGTTGCGGAAGGATCCCGTCGCGGCGCGGGTCTGGTCCACCGCCACGGACGCGCTGGCCCACGGCCTCGCCACAGCCGTGTGTCTCAGTGATCCGGAGGTGGTGGTACTGGGAGGCGGGCTCTCCAAGGCAGGCCAACATGTCCTGGAGGCAGTAGGTCCGCGGCTTGGGGCACTCCTAACACCGTTGCGGCCGCCACCTCCGGTCGTCCTCGCTGCCCACGGGGATCTCAGCGGATTGGTCGGAGCTGCGCTGCACGCCGGTCTCTGGACCAACCGATCACACAGGGCTTGCGTTCCCGGCTCTAGAGCCGCGGGGCGCCCGCAGGTTCGAGCGCGATGACCACCATCAGATCCGCCACGGTGACCGACTTGCGGTTCCCGACGAGCCAAACACTCGACGGCTCCGACGCGATGAACCCCGACCCCGACTACTCCGCCGCCCACCTGGAGCTGTCGACGCCGGACCCGGACCTGACCGGCTGCGGGTTCGTGTTCACGATCGGGCGCGGCAACGACATCCAGGCCGCCGCAGTGGCCGCGGTAGCAGACCGCCTGGTGGGCAGGAGTCTGGACGAGCTGCTGGAGGATCCCAGCACCATCAACCGGGAACTCACCTGGGACAGCCAGTTGCGGTGGCTGGGCCCCGACAAGGGCGTGATCCACATGGCAGTGGGCGCCGTCATGAACGCGGTCTGGGACCTGCGCTCCAAGCGCGAACGGCGTCCGCTGTGGGCCGCGCTGGCCCGCCTGGAGCCGGCCGAGGTCGTTGCGCTAGTCGACTGGACCTACCTGGCGGACTTCCTGGACCCAGCGCAGGCCCGGGAGATGCTCGAGGAGCGCCGCAGCGAGCGCGACAGCCGCATCGCTGATCTGCACCGTGACGGTCTCGCCGCGTACACAAGCTCTCCGGGCTGGCTGGGCTATGGCGACAACAAGCTCGACCGGCTGTGCCGGCAAGCCCTCGACGACGGTTTCAACACCATCAAGCTGAAGGTGGGTGCCGACCTCGCCAGCGACCGGAGACGGCTCGGCATCGCCCGCAGCGCCATCGGGCCTGATACCGCTCTGGCAATAGACGCCAACCAGCGTTGGAGCGTCCCTGAAGCCATCGCCACCATCGATGAGCTCGCGCAATTCGATCTGCGCTGGGTCGAGGAGCCCACCCATCCCGACGATCTTGTCGGCCACGCCGCCATTGCCAAGGCTGTCCGCCCGGTGCCCATCGCCACTGGCGAGCACCTCGCCAACCCCACTCTGGCCAAGCAGCTGCTGCAACTCGGAGGCGCCCAGATCCTGCAGATCGACGCCACCAGAGTCGCCGGCGTCCACGATCTGGTCGCGATGGTCCTGCTGGCCGCCCACGCAGGAGTCGACGTGATTCCCCACGCCGGGGGCGTCGGCCTGTGCGAGACCGTCCAGCACTTTGCCTTCTTCAACGCCGTCAGCGTCGCCGCCGATTCGTCTCGACTCGCCCTCGAATACGTGGACCACCTCCACGAGCACATGGCCCATCCTGTCGAGGTCACTGAGGGCCGCTACCGGCTGCCCACCCAGCCCGGCGCCGGCACCGCCTTCCGTCCCGCCACAGCAGACGCCTTCGCGTATCCGGAGGGCGCACTTTGGCGGGAACGACCGGAGCGAGGAGGTGCGAGGTGGTAGCGGTGGCATTCATCGGGGCGGGAAGCACGGTGTTCGCCCGTGGCCTCGTCTGTGATCTGCTCGCCTTCGCCGATCTGCGCGACGAACTCGACTTGCGTCTCCACGACATCGACGAGCACAGGCTTGCGACCTCGGAGATCGTGGCGCTGCGACTGGTCCAGGCACGGGACGCCGCGACGCGCGTCTGCGCGACGACGGACCTGGAGGCGGCCCTCGAGGGCGCCGACTATGTGGTCACGATGTTCCAGGTCGGCGGATACGAGCCGGCCACGGTCATCGACTTCGATCTGCCCGAGCGTTACGGGCTGGAGCAGACGATCGCCGACACGGTCGGCATCGGCGGCATCATGCGGGGCCTGCGGACCGTACCTGCCCTCGTGAAGGTGGCTGAGGCGATGAAGAGGCGGTGCCCCGGCGCCGTGCTTCTCAACTACGCGAATCCAATGGCCATCAACCTTTGGGGACTGGCCGAGTTCTGCGACGTCGAGGTCTACGGACTGTGTCACAGCGTGCCCCAGACCGCCGCCCACCTAGCCTCGGACCTCGGGATCGCCGTGGAGGAACTTGACTACGTCGTGGCCGGCATCAACCACATGGCCTTCTTCCTCCGGCTTGAGCATCGCGGCCGCGACCTCTATCCCGAACTCAAGCGTCTGTACCCGGACCCCGCCGACGCCCCCAGGCGCGGCGAGTGGGACCTGCCCGACGCAGTCCGCTACGAGATGCTGCGCCGCGTCGGCTACTTCGTGACAGAGTCGAGCGAGCACTTCGCGGAGTACACCCCGTACTTCCTCAGAAGCCACCGTTCCGATCTGGCCGAGCTTTTCCAGGTTCCCGTACGCGAGTACATCCGGCGCTGCGAACTGCAGATAGCGGGATGGGATGAGTTGAGAGG
Organism: Acidimicrobiales bacterium; assembly: GCA_963667505.2. Classification (GTDB taxonomy): domain Bacteria; phylum Actinomycetota; class Acidimicrobiia; order Acidimicrobiales; family Aldehydirespiratoraceae; genus Aldehydirespirator. The sequence continues at coordinate 164,545 of OY763490.2, forward strand.
CCGCCTCGAGGATCTCTCCAGTTCCGTGGAGGTTCCCGGCAGCGTCGAGTTCGCGCCCCAGATCATCGACAGCCTCGAGACCGGAACTGAGCGCACGGTGTACGTCAACGTCCGGAACGACGGTCTGATTGAGAACCTTCCGCGCGGGTGCATCGTTGAAGTTCCGGCGACGGTGGGCAGTGAGGGCCTCTCACCGACGGCTGTAGGGTGCCTGCCGACGCATCTGGCGGCGCTGATCAGGACGAACATCGCACCCCAGGAGTTGACTGTCGAGGCGCTGAAGTCTGGGCGTCGCGAGTGCGTGTACCACGCGGCCATGCTCGATCCCCGGACCGCCAGCGAACTCGACCTCGACCAGATCTGGTCTCTGGTGGACGATCTGATCGAGGCGCATGGCGACATGATTCCCGAGCCGTTGCGGCGCTCGGCATGAGGAAGCACCGGGGTCCGATCGTACGGCTGCCCCCGATCGGTCTGGGGACCGCACCGCTGGGCGGGCTCTATGAAGCCGTGTCCCCCGAGGACGCTGCGGCCTCAGTCGCGGCCGCGGCGGAGATCGGCTACCGATACTTCGACACCGCGCCCCTCTACGGCTATGGGACAGCGGAGGTTGCTCTCGGCCGCGGCCTCAGCGGGTACGGCGCGGAAGTAGCGGTGTCCACCAAGGTCGGGCGCATGGTGGACGAGGATGCGCTCCGGGTGCCCGGAGATATGTTCGCTGGCTCGAAAGGTGCCGCCTCATGGGATTTCTCCGCCGACGGAACGATGCGGTGCCTGGAGGCCAGCTTGAGACGGCTGGGCCGCAGCTTCGTCGATGCGGTGTACATCCACGACCCCGACCACCACGCTCGCCAAGCTCTCGAGGAGACCTATCCCGCGCTGGAGCAGCTGCGGTCCGAGGGTGTTGTCGGCGCGGTGGGTGTGGGGATGAATCATCCTGACCTTCCCACAAGATTCGTGACGGACACTGACATCGACGCCGTCCTGATCGCGGGGCGCTACACCCTGCTCGACCGCTCAGCCGATAGGACGCTGCTGACCACGGCGTCGGAACGAGGCGTGCATGTCGTAGCCGCTGGTGTATTCAACTCCGGGATACTCACGGGCAAGGAGGCCGTTCCTCACTTCGACTACGCGGCGGCCCCCCGCGACATCGTCGAGCGGGCGGACATCCTGCGTAGCACTTGCGACGACTTCGGAGTGCCGCTTACCGCTGCAGCCGCGCAGTTCGCCGCCCGCCACGACCTGATCGGCACAGTGCTGGTGGGAGCCCGCAGCCCAGCGGAGGCTGCCGAGAACTGGACCCATCTCCACCTCGAACTGCCCGACGAGCTGTGGACCGCCCTGGAGGAAGTCGCTGCTGCCTCCGAGAGACGCGTCGGCAGAATCGGCGATGTGGATTGACGCACACCATCATCTGTGGGATCCCCGCAAGCGGCCCCAACCCTGGATGGACCCTTCCTGGATCATCAACCGGGCCTACTCTGTCGAGGACCTGCACAACGCTGTCGCGGCCACTCCCGTGGAGGCCACCGTCGTCGTGCAGGCTGCTTCAAGCGTGGAGGAGACCGCTGAACTGCTGGACTTCGCGAACGCCGATCCGTTGATCGTGGGCGTCGTGGGATGGCTTGACCTCACCACCGACATTAACCCTCAACTAGATCGGCTCGCCGCTGTGTGTGACATAGAGCACCTCGTGGGCGTCCGGCACCAGGCCGAGAACGAGCCCGATCCGATGTGGCTGAACAGAGACGACATCGTGGCCGCGGTATCAGCCCTGGGTCGCCACGGTCTCGCCTACGACCTTCTGGTCAGGCCCAATCAGCTTCCTGCTGCAGCAGAGCTTGCCCGCGCAACCCAGGATGCGACGCGCCTAGTGGTCGACCATTGCGGCAAACCGCCGGTAGGCCGCGACCTGCGCGACTGGGAGCGCGCCATCCGCGAACTCGCCGGATACGGCCACGTGGCCTGCAAGCTTTCGGGCTTGGCCACCGAAGCCGACTGGCACCGGTGGACGCCGCAAGACTTGCTGCCGGTCGTCGACGTCGTGCTGGAGTGCTTTGGCCCTCAACGCACGATGTTCGGGTCGGACTGGCCCGTATGCCTGCTCGCGGCCAGCTATGACGAAGTGGTGGGCGCCTGCGAGGCTCTCACTGCCGGGCTGAGTGCTCAGGAGCGCGAGGCGGTATTCGTCGGCACCGCTCGCCGGTGGTATCGCCTCGGGTCGTCGGCCACCGCCTCTGGTTGAGAGTGCCCCTGCGGAGTCCGGTGATGAGAGTGCGAGATCGGTGCCTCGCAGGCGCAGCCGTGGAGCTCGGCCGCGCCGTTCTGGGGCTTCTCCTGCTGCTCATGTACGACACATTCTATAGTTCGAGCTATAGTGCGAGTAATCGTTTACTAAGGAGTCAAATGATCATCGGTGTTGACCCGCGGCTGTCCCCGGAACTGCTCATGGCCTTGGCCGGGATGGGGCACGGGGACGTGGCAGCCATTGTCGATCGCAACTTCCCCGCGGGCTCCTTGGGCCCGCCGGTCGTCCGGCTTGTGGGATGCTCTACACCGGGAGCACTTGAGGCCGTAGTCTCGGCGATTCCGGTGGATATCGACGATCTGCCCAGCACCATGTTGATGACCGAACCACGCGGTGAGGTCGAAGTCCATGCTGAGTGCAGAGCCGTTCTCAGACACGCCGGAGTAGCCGATGACCACGTCGGGCGACTCAAGCGGCACGACTTCTACGACTACGCCAGTTCCGCCGTTGTCATCGTGCAGACCGGTGAGCCGCGTCCTTATGGGAACGTGACAGTTCGCAAGGGGGTCCTCTGAGCCGATTGACGGCGAACCGCGCCGACGGCGACACAGCGCACCCGCACCACAATGATCCGTATCAGAAGTCCCCGCCGCGGTCGCTGCTGGCCCGCACGATCAGTTCGGGTTCCAAGATGTGGCGGACGACCTCGCCCGCTTCAGGATCCTCACCGCTTTCTCTGCGCAGCAGAATATGGGCCGCAGCCTCGCCGAGTTCGTAGGCAGGCTGTCGCACAACCGTGATTGATGGATCGACCAGCGTCGTCCACAGATCGTCATCGAACGTAGCGAACCCCAACTCATCCGGGATGGAGAGGCCGAGGTCGCGCACCGCAGCGTAAGCTCCCACGGCCATCTGCCCGTTTGAAACGAACAACGCGTCCGCAGGTCGATCCGCCGTGACAAGTGCCGTTGCTGCTGCGTAGCCGCTGGGGGCGAAGAAATCGCCGGTCGCAATGAGGTCATCAGCTACGCCAATTCCGTGGTCGACGAGGGCCGAGCAGTAGCCCGCTCGACGCTGATGAGCTGTGCTGATGTCCGACGGACCGGCGACAAGCCCGATACGCCGGTAGCCATTCTCCAACAGGTGAGTCACCGCCAAGTGGGCTCCGAGGTGATTGTTGACTAGCACTGCATCGGCCTCGGGGTAGGAAGCCGAGACTCGGTCAACTAGCACGACTGGCATCTCGCCCTGGAGCACGTCCAACGCGGTCGCGGTCATTGATGCCGCCGCGATGACAAGGCCACCGAACTGGTAATCGAGCGCTGTCTGGATGTACAGGCGCTCTCGTTCGAGGTCCTCGCCTGTGTTGCACAGCATGAGCAACTTGCCGTTTAGCAATGCTTGTCCTTCGAGCCCGTGCAGGAGCGAGGCGAAGAAAGGAGCCTCGATGTCAGATGCCAGGAAGCCCCAGATGGGCGTCCGTTGGCGCCGCAGCGCGCGGCCGAGCGGGTTCGCCCGATAGCCGAGCCGGTCAATGGCCTCGTTCACGCGAGCCGCCAACGCCACGTCCACGCTGGCTTTGTTGTTCAGCACTCGGGACACTGTGGCCGTCGATAATCCAGCCTCAGTCGCCACGTCACGGATTGTCGCCATGGCCGTGAACAATAGCCGGTGGCAAGTCAGCAGCTGAGGGGGACCTGTCTGTGAGTCCAGGTGCTGAAGTCCAGCGCCCGGACATCGTTGGAACCCCAGGCGTGGCGGGTCAGGGGCCTAGGAGGGCGGCGGGAACTATGGCGATGCCGTCATCGTCTCGGTAGGCCTCGGCGCCGGTGTAGACGACCGCGGCGTCGAGCATTGCCGGGCCGAGGCGGTCCGCCAGCCAGCGCAGATGCCGGGTGTCGCGAGGATCGACGCGTGCGGAGGTCTTGACCTCCACCGCGATGATGCCGTCGGCGTGCTCGATGATCAGGTCGACCTCGCGGTCGTCGTTCCAGGTGCGCATGTGGTGCACGCGGGCGTCGGCGGGCTGCGCGTAGACGCGCAGGTCTCGCGTGACGAGAGACTCGAACAGCTGCCCTGCCAGCCCGGCGTCGGTGAGGGTGTCGGCCCGCACGTTGAGCAGGCGCGCCGCCAGCGACGTGTCGGCAAGCTGGTGCTTGGGCGAGCGCTTCAACCGGCTGAGCCGGTTCGCTGTCGGTGTCCACGCCGGGACCGGCTCGGCTACCCACATGTGCTCGAGCACCTCGCGGTACGCCATCGTGGTGGCTTTCGACGGCTTGTCGTGCTCCGCCGACGTCGCCGCGTCGCGGATCGCCTCATAGGAGGCTGTCGTGGAAACCGCGGCCGCATAGGCCGCCAGCCAGCGCCGGAGCGTCGCAGGCCTGCGAACAGAGCGCCCGCTCTGGGGGAACTCGTGCTCGACGATGCGGTGGAGGTAGCCGTCAACCAGCAGGTCGGCGGCCCGGCCCGTTGTTGCCCGCCATCCGGGGAACCCACCGCCGACGATCTCTGCGGCGTAGTCGGGCCACCCGAGGTCGGTGGTGCCCCGGATTTCCGGCCTCAACCCTGTGAGAAGGTTGGCAAGGCTGACCGTGGAGGCGCCCCACCGTTCAGCGAGGCTCATCGTCCACATTCGCAATGTGACGATGCGCCCGGCGCCGGAGTGCGTCGGCAGCAGGCTGGGCCGCGCCGAGCCGGTCAGCAGGAACCGGCCGGGTCGGAACTCTTCATCGACGCTTCGGCGCACGACGTCCCAGGCGGCGGGAAGTCGCTGCCACTCGTCTACGAGGATCGGCTCGACACCCTCGGTGAGCATGGCTGGATCGCGGCGTGCCCTCTGCAGCGTGTCGGGATCGTCGAGGTTGTAGACCGTGTTCGCGAGCCGCTGGGCGGTGCGGGTCTTGCCGACGGCCCGCGGCCCTTCGATGCTGATCGCAGGCAGCACCGTTAGCAACTCGGCGATCTCAGAGTCGATCACCCGCGGCCGGTAGGCGAACGGGTCGGCTGGCACCGAAGCGGACAAGGCTGCCACGATCCAACTATACTTCTTCTCAGATACTATTCAAATTCTCAGATACTATCCAATTTCTCACCGACTAGACCTTTTCGCGAGAAGCCAAGAGCGCTCAGGCTCTCCTTCGGTATGGGTCGTTCAGGCGGTGGCTATGGACGGGACGAGCTTCCTCTCGTAGGGGTCTACTGCTAGGCGTAGGCCCTCGAGTGTGTAGGCGCCGAGCAGGGGAGGGCCGTCGTCCTCACCGAAGAAGACCCATGTAGGGGTGCTGCGGCCGTCGACGGTGGCGTGAGCCTGCCCGAGGTCGTAGGTGGCCCGCCTGCCGTCGGCGAGGGTCACGCCGTGCCTGTCGGTGGGCTCGACACCGAGCTGTCTCAGGATGGCTGACGGCACGATGCTGTAGCTCGCGCCGGTGTCGACCAGGGCGTCGACCTCCACGCTGTGCTCGCCGTCCATGCTGTCGAGACGGAGCTTGCAGTTGAATGTTCCCATCGGTTCCTCCCGCAGTGTGTGTCCAGTAGGTTGTCTGGCTCCAGACGCCAGAAGCATGATGTTTGCTATCTTTTCAAACAGTATTGCTCAATTCTCGATGGATTCGCAACCCGTCATCGCTAACCGTCGGATAGGAGGAGGTCGGCGTACTCGTGGGGGTTGCGGTCGCCTACCAGGACGTGCTGGCTGCCGCCGTGCATGTCGCGGAAGCAGCGCTGCAGGGGTCCGTCGCGCAGGGCCTCGGTGCCGCACCACTCGTACAGGCTGCGGACCACGGCCAGGCCCTCCTGGGTGAGCAGGGTGGCGGACTGCTTGACGTGGGTGGCCAGCGACGGGTCGCGTCCCGAGCCGGCCTCGGCGGCCTGCTCGGCGGTGCGGAACGCCTGCCGGCACCACGTCTCGGCCGCCTCGAAGCGGGACACGGCCATGGCGAACTCGTAGCGGAACCGGGGATCGTCGGCGATCACCGACGACGCCGCCATCCGGGCCCGGCCCTTGGCGATGGCGACCGCCTCGTCGATGGCCCGGCGGACGACGCCGATGGTCCAGCCCATGTGGCCGATCTCGGTGAGGATGATCACGCCGAGGTCGTACATGGGGCCGCCCCGGTGGCGGGTGGGGGAGAAGAACTCGAAGGTGGCGTGGACGGGCACCTCGGTGTCGATGCGGTAGTCGTAGGACGACGTGGCCCGCAGCCCCAGCACGTCCCAGTTGCCGAGCAGCTCCGCCTCGGCCCGGGGCACAACCATGAGCCGGAACTCGGCCTGCTCGCCCTCGGGCGGGGCGGTGAACGCCCCCGCGCCCACCCAGTCGGCGTGAGCCACTCCCGACCCGAAGCTGTAGCTGCCGGTGAGGTGGAACCGGTCGCCGTCGGGCACGGCCGTGCCGTTGGGCGCGAACTGGCCGGCCACCACCGGCACCGTGCCGCCCGCGAACATCTCGTCGGTGAAGCTGTCTTCGCAGTAGGCGCCGAAGAAGCTGACACCGGTGGCCCCGGCCATGACCGACCAGCCCGCGGAGCCGTCGGCGTAGGCGATCTCGGCGAACACGTCCAGGCACTCGTCGATCGGCAGTTCCGCGCCGCCCACCGCCCGGGCCGTCAGCGCGCCGTACAGGCCGGCCTCGGAGCAGGCGTCCACCACCTCCTGCGACAGGGTGGTGGCGCCGGTCGCCGCGGCAGCCGCTCCGGCGGCGTCGATCGTCGAGCGCAGCTCTCGGGCCCGCTCCAGCAGTTCCGATCCCATGTGCGCCTGCTCCTTCGGGTCCAACCTCAGGTGACCGTGCGCAGGGACTCGGCCATGGTGTCCATAATTCGGCCGATCTCGTCGTCGGTGATCACCAGGGGCGGGCAGATGCCGAGCGCGTCGGTGAGGGGCCGCACGATCACGCCCCGGCGCAGCATGTCGTTGCGCACGTCCATCGGAGGGCGGTCCAGCACTGCGGCCTGCACCGCGCCGGTGCCCCGGTAGGACGCGATCAGGCCGTCGGCGGCCAGCGCCTCGAGGCCCTCCACCAGTTTGCGGCCCACGTGGCGGGACCGCTCGACCAGGCCCTCGTCGGCGATGATCTCCAGGTTCTTGACCGCGGCCGCGGCGGCGCTGGGATGGCCGGAGTAGGTGTAGCCGGTGCGCAGCAGGAAGCCGGGCTCCTCGAGGTTGTCGCACACCTGCCGGCTGACGATCACGCCACTCAGGGGCAGATAGCCCGAGGTGACACCCTTGGCGAAGGTCATAAGGTCGGGCACGACGTCGAAGGTCTGGGCGCCGAACCACTCCCCGGTGCGCCCGAACCCGCAGATCACCTCGTCGAGGATCATCAGCGCGCCGTGCTGGTCGCACAGGCGGCGCACTCCGGTCAGGTAGCCCTCCGGCGGCAGGTAAACCCCGCCCGCACCCTGCACCGGCTCGGTGATCACCGCAGCCACTCGCTCGCCGTGCTGGGCGAAGGTGCTGGCCATGGCCTCGATGTCGTCGTGGGGCACCTCCACGAAGTGGGGGACCAGGTCGCCCCAGCCCTCGCGGTTGAGGGCGATGCCCTGGGCCGACGTGCCGCCGAAGTTGGTGCCGTGGTAGCCGTTGGTGCGGGTGATCACCATCTGCCGGTCGGCGCCGCTGGTGCGCTGGGCGTACAGCCGGGCGATCTTGAGCGCGGTGTCCACCGCCTCCGACCCGGAGCATCCCAGGAACACTCGTCCGTCGTTCAGCGGGGAGCGCTCGGCGACCATCTCGGCGGCTCGGGCCGCGGGAGGGTTGGTGAACGGGTCGAAGATGTTGTAGGCGGCCAGGTCGCGCATCTGCGCGGCCACCGCGTCGGCCATCTCGGCCCGGCCGTGGCCGATCTGGCAGTACCACAGGCTGCCCAGACCGTCGATGTACGACTTGCCGCCGTCGTCGTAGAGGGTGGAGCCGCTGGCCCGCACGATGTTGATCATGTCGGACTCGGGCTTGGCCGGAGGGGCGAACGGATGGAGCAGGGGATGGGCGGTCATGTAGCGGCTCCCGGGGGCTGGCAGCGTTAGGCGGAAGGTGGTGGACTGCTCAGCCTACGGCACGCCGCAGGACGGTCGCCCGCCGACGAGACCTGCAATTGGCAGCGTTATGCACGGATAGCGAGCATTTTGCTGCCAGATCCGGTTGGTGAGCGCGCTGATGGTCGCTCAGAAGGCCAGGGTGCCCGCCTGGACCACCGCGGTGCCGTCGAGGGTGATGGTGCAGTTGCGCATGGGCAGGTCGAAGTGGCCGAGGGTGTGGCGTCCGGCGACCTCGTTGGCCCCGGTGGAGTACAGGAAGTTGCCGGCGAAGGCGCGCAACTCGGTGCCGTTGAGTTGGGTGCGGTCGTACATGGTGAGGGCGTCCCAGCGGGCCGCCGGGTTCATGCCCCACCCCACATGCGAGACGGCGTAGGCGTCACGGTCGTCCCAGGCCTCCAGGTAGCTGGCGGTGAGCGCGGCGTCGAGGCCGTCGCCGGCAATGTCGGTGATGTAGTCGTCGTCGATGCGCAGGCGCACCGGCGACTCGAGGTAGCGCTTGAAGGTGAGGTTGACGTCGCCGGTGTCCAGCACCAGCGTGCCGTTGACCGTGCCTGCGGCCGGGAAGCACAGGCACAGGCCCCCGGGCCAGTGGGCGATGGTGCCCGCCCCGTTGGTGCAGCCCCAGCTTCCCGCGGCCGGGGCGTCGGACACGTCGATGGTCAAGTCGGTGCCGGCCGCCGAGGTGACCCGCATCTCAGAGGCCTGATCCAGCATGGCCGCGCCCTCGCCCACCCTGGGTTTGAGGGCCGGGTCGGGGGCGAGCCGCTCCAGGATCTCGGGGTGCTCGTTTGACACCATCAGGACCCGGGCGCCGCCGTCGAGGATGGCGCCCAACTCCGGGGCGTGCAGCAGGCCCTCCACCGTGCAGTCGGCCACGAACGACGACCCGGCCAGAGCGGCCACCGCCGGCGCCAGCCCGCCGATGGCGTCGGACGCCCCGGTGGAGCGCACCGGAACCGCCACCCTCTGCCGTGGAGTGGTCAGGCGCAGGTGGAACACCCTCGCCCCCAGGCGCTGCAAGGCCAGGTCGGCCAGCTCCACGTTCACGGGACGGCTCTGCGACTCCGACAGCACCGCGGCAGCCTCGCCCTCAGTCACGCCGCACAACCGGAACGTCTCAGCGAACGCCTCGACCCACTTCCCCTCAACCCGTTCCACCAGCATCGCCGATCCTCCCGTCTCGCTCGGTCAGGTCCGGTACTGGACTCCGGGGAGTATGCAGAGCATCTCGTAGACGAGGTCGGCGGCTATATGGGCGGTCATGCCTGACGTGTCGTAGATGGGCGCCACCTCCACCAGGTCGCACCCGACTATGTCGAGGCCGCGGCAGCCTCGGATGATCTCCAGGGCCTGCGGGGTGGTCAGGCCGCCGATCTCGGGCGTGCCGGTGCCGGGAGCGAACGCCGGGTCGAGTCCGTCGATGTCGAAGCTCAGATACACCGGCCCGCCGCCGACCTGCTCGCGGACCTCTTCCATTAGTGGCGTCAGCGACCGGTGCCAGCACTCCTCGATCTGGACCACCCGGAAGCCCTGCTCCCTCGACCAGTCGAAATCGTCGGCTGCGTAGCCGGTGGCCCGCATCCCGATCTGCACCACCCGGTCGCAGTCCAGCAGGCCCTCCTCGACCGCCCGCCGGAACGGGGTGCCGTGCGCGATGCGCTCGCCGAACATCTCGTCGTTGATGTCGGTGTGGGCGTCGACGTGGACCAGCCCGACCGGCCCGTGGCGGTCTCGCATGGCCCGCAGGATGGGCAGCACGATGGTGTGGTCGCCGCCAAGGGCCACGGTGATCACGCCGTGGGACAGCAGTTCGGCGAAGTGGGCCTCGATGCGGGCCACGGAGTCGAGCAGGTTGTAGGGGTTGGTGACCACGTCGCCGGTGTCGTCGATGCGCAGGCTGTCGAACGGCGCGGCCCGGGTAGCCATGTTGTAGGGACGGGTCAGCACCGACTCGTCCCGGATGCCCCTGGGGCCGAACCGGGCGCCGGGCCGGTTGGAGGTGCCGATGTCGAACGGCACTCCCACGATGGCCACGTCGAGCTCGGACGGGTGCGAGCGTCCGGGCAGGCGCATGAAGGTGGCGATCCCCGCGAACCGGGGCATCTCGTTGCCTCCCAGCGGCTGCGGATGGCTGCGCGGCTCTGTCACGACCCCAACCCTACGACGCCCGATAACTCCACGACGCCCGATAACTCCACGATGCCGCATAACCCAGCGAGCCGGTTGCCCCAGCGAGCCGGGTGGCCCGCGATGTCGGACTTCCTCAGGGATGCCGGATTTCTTGGTGCCGTCGGTTGGCCCGGTGCCGGTTGGCCCGGCGGTGCCGGACTTCTTGGTGCGGGTTCTATGGGGATAGGACAGTCTTCTGTCCCGAGAAATCGGTGACGCGGGCGATCAGGCGGTCGAGGATGTCGTCGAGGACGTCCCCAGACGTGCCGAAGTTGAGTCGCACGTGACCGTCGCCGTTGGTACCGAACTCGGTGCCCTCGCTGAGGGCCACGCCGCCGCGCTCCAATAGACGGGCCGCAGGCGCGTCGCCCAGCCCGCAGGCCGAGACGTCCAGCCAGGCCAGGAACGTGGAGTCGGGCCGATGGAAGACGACCTCGGGTGCTTCGGCGCCCAGACGGCCGGCGAGGTGGTCGCGAAGCTCGTGCAGATGGGCCACTAGCCCGTCGGCCCAGGCCGCGCCGTGCGCCCAAGCCGCGATGGTGGCGTCGATGCCGGTCCGAGCCGCATGGCCCAACAGCAAAGGCGGATGGGCCTGACGTACGCGGCGGCGCAGGTCGCGGTCGCCGTAGGCCATTATCGCGCAGCGCAGGCCCGACATCGCGAAAGTCTTGGCGGGCGACGTGACGGTCACCACCCGCTCGGCTGCGCCGGGAATGGACAGCATCGGCGTGAACGGGGCGGGGGAGTCCGGGTAGACGAGGTCGGCGTGGATCTCGTCGGACACCACGTAGAAGTCGTGAGCGTGGGCCAGTTCTACGATCCTCGTGAGCACGGCCGGGTCGGCCACCCGTCCGGTGGGGTTGTGGGGATGGCACCAGAGCAGCACACGGGCGTCGGGTTCCCGCTTTACGAGCGTCTCTAGATCGTCGGGATCGAGATGCCAGCCCCGACCGGGGTCGTAGCGCATCAGCCACTCGAGTTGGCGGCGACGGGCGGTGGGGCAGATCTGCAGAAAGATGTGGTAGATCGGCGGGGTGAGGATCACGCCGTTGCCCGGCTCGGCCAGTGCGGTAATCGCCGCAGTCACTCCCTGCAAGACGTCCACGCAGGTATGTACGAGACCCGGGTCGGGGCTCCAGCCGTAGCGGTCTGAGGCCCACGCCGCGAAGGCTGCGCCCACCTCGGCGTCGAGGTCGTGGTAGCCGAAGTCGGCTCGGTCCAGCGTGGTCCGCATGGCGTCGATGACCGGTGCTGGCGGCCGGAAGTCGTGTTCGGCCACCCACGCGGGCAGCGTTTCAGCGGCGTACTTCGACCACTTGGCGTTGCGGTTGGTGCGCTTCGTGGTGACATTGACGGCGGGGTCGAAGGCGCCCGGAGTCGAGCCGCCGGTACCAGTCACAGGCCGTCACGCTAGCGGTGCGGCACCGCGCCGCGCCGGGGAATTGGCAGCGTTTTGCACGGTATGCATGCATTTCGCTGCCAATTCGGTGTCGGTCTTGTGCTGGCTGGGGGAATTGGCAGCGGTGGAGGCCCACACGCTGTGACAGGATGATGGCCATGAACGACTCGACCTCCGCAACCGACAGCCTTGAACCGCCCAATACCGCCCTACCAGCAGACATGACCGCCCGCCCGGCCCGGACCAGACCGGGGATTCTCGGAGTGCTCATCGCGCTCGTCGGACTCGTGGTGATCGCGGCCGGAATCGTTGGCGTGGCCGCCGTGGCCTGGCCGCTGGTGTTCCTCATCCCCATCGGCGGTCTGGCCTTCGCGCTGGCGTTGCCGGGCCAGTACCTGGTGCAGCCCAACGAGGCGCTGGTGCTGATCCTTTTTGGCCGCTACCGGGGCACCGTCGAGCGGCCCGGCTGGCACCTGGCCAACCCGTTCACCCGCATGGAGTCCCGCAAAGTGTCGCTGAGGGTGCACAACTTCACCACCAGCGTCTCGAAGGTCAACGACGCCGAGGGCAATCCCATCGAGATATCCGCGGTGGTGGTGTGGCGGGTGGTCGACACCGCCGCAGCCGTGTTCGAGGTGGACGACTTCGAGGACTTCGTGCACGTCCAGAGCGAGACCGCCATCCGCCATCTGGGCACCCAGTACCCCTATGACGACTTCGAGGGCGACCGCGTGTCGCTGCGCTCGGATCCCGACACGGTGGCGGCCACGCTGCACGCCGAGGTCCAGGACCGTCTTCACCGGGCCGGGGTCGAGGTGATCGAGACCCGGCTCAACCACCTGGCCTACGCCACCGAGATCGCCGAGGCCATGCTGCGCCGCCAGCAGGCCGCCGCGGTGGTGGCCGCCCGGCGCACCATTGTGGAGGGCGCGGTGGGCATGGTCGAGGACGCCCTTGCCTTGCTGACCGAGCGCTCGGTGGTCGAACTCGACGAGCAGGCCAAAGCCTCGATGGTGGCCAACCTGCTTGTCGTGCTCACCAGTGAGCAGCAGACCACGCCCATCGTCAACACCGGCGCGATCTCCTAGCGGTCGCCCCGGTCGAGGCGACCGCCAACCGAATTGGCAGCCTGGGGCGCGCTAGACGGCATCCGCGGCTGCCAGTTCCGGGGACGGTTGCGGGCTTCGATCACCCGGAGGGCGGAGTGCGCCACGTCAGCTGATCGCGGTGCCGTAGCTGGCGTCGGCGAGTTGCTGCTTGGCGTCCTCCACGGTGGCGGGAGGCGCGGTGGGAGTGATGCCGACGAGCCGGGCGATGTTGTTGCCCATGTAGTCCTCGAGCTGGTCCTCGCTGGCGTTGATGCCCTGGGGGGCGTCGTGGCAGAGGACCTCGAGGTGGGTGAGCCACATGCCGGGGTCGTTGGGCGGGGAGTCGGTGCCGAACACGAGACGGTCGCGGGGCATCTCCTTGGCGAACTCCACGATGCGGGACTGCAGCAGCCAGCCCGACTCGCCGTACACGTTGGGGGAGTCCATGATCATCCAGAACGCCTCGAAGCAGTACACGCCGCCGGTCTGCACGCCGAAGTGTCCGATGATGAAGTCCACGCTGGGGAACTCCCGGATGATGGGATAGAACTGGGTCGGGATCGAGTACGGGCCGTCGCCGGTGTGGATCAGCACGACCACGCCCAGCTCGTCGCACTTGCGCATCACCGGGCGCAGCCAGTCCAGGGCCCGGTCGGGCCGGTAGGCGTGCATGTTGGCGTGCAGCTTCAGCATCTTGAAGCCGTACTCCTTGACATGGAACTCCAGTTCGGCCGCGCCGTTGTCGGGGCCGAAGCGGGGGTTGTAGTTGAAGTTGCCGATGAACCGGTCGGGATAGCGCTGGGTGAGCTCGGCTACGTAGGCCATGTAGTCGCGGATGCCCTCGCGGCCCGAGCGCCCGCCGTCGCGCCAGGCCGTGTTGCCCGGCGGGGGCTGGATGAAGCCCATGTCGATGCGGCGGGGCTTGCCGTTGATCCAGTACGGGCCGTCCATCATCTTGAGCATCCGCTCGCCGGTGAAGGGTTCGCCGGTGTGGCGCCAAGCCTCATCCACCACGTTGGTGGGATGCAGATGGGTGTCGATGATCATCGCGATACCTCTCTGTCGGGTGCCTGCGGATATGCCCGAAGGCGACGGATGTGCTCGAAGGCTCGAGCGGGCGAGCGTGGCGCGCGCCCTGCTCGCAGCGATACATGTAGCACGTCACCCACCCTTGCACGAACCGCTCGAGCCACTGCCCCACGGCTTCGCTCCGCGCTTCACGCTGTGCGGGGCGCCTGTGGCCCTGGCCGCTCGGCGGCTTGGCTCGGGGCTGTCGTGGGCGCGGCCGCCGGGAGCATCGGGGGCTGTCGTCGGTGCGGGCGCGGTTGTGAGGTGGCTACGGTGGTCGGCCCCTGGTACCAAGGAGAAACAGGATGAAGTTCGGGATCTCTTTCGCCAACGTCGGAACCTTCGTCAAGGGCAAGGGCGCGGCCCGGCTAGCCCAGGCCGCCGAGGCCGCCGGGTTCGACTCGCTGTGGACGGTGGAGCACATCCTGTACCCGGAGGGCTACGAGTCCAAGTACCCGTACGCGCCCGACGGCAAGATGCCGGGCTCGGGCAGCAACCCGATACCCGATCCGCTGGTGTGGCTGGGCTACACCGCGGCGGTCACGTCCACCATCCGTTTGGCCACTGGCATCTCGCTGCTTCCCGAGCGCCATCCCCTCACCTTCGCCAAGGAGGTGGCCAGCCTCGACGTGCTGTCGGGCGGACGGGTCACGCTCGGTGTGGGGATCGGCTGGCTGCGCGAGGAGTTCGACGCGCTCGGCGTGCCTTGGGCTCGCCGCGGCGCCCGAACCGAGGAGTACGTGGAGGTCATGCGGCGGGTCTGGGCCGAGGACGACGTCACCTTCGAAGGCGAGTTTGTGTCGTTCCGTCGGGCCAGCTCCAACCCCAAGCCGGCAGCGGGACGGGTGCCGGTGCATATCGGAGGCCATAGTGAGGCCGCGGCCCGTCGGGCTGGGCGCATCGGCGACGGGCTGTTCCTGGCCGGCGGCGACATGGCCCACCTGCTGGAGCTGGCCCGCAACACCGCGGCCGACTGCGGGCGCGACCCGGAGGCTCTGGAGATGTCCGTCGTGCACCTCGGCCTGTTCGGTGACGACCCGGCCGCGGCGGTGCAGGAGGCCGAGTCGTGGGGGGTGCAGCGGCTGATGGTCCCCTCCTTCTTCTACTTCCGCAACACCGCCGAAGGCCTGGCCGCTTTCGGCGAGTCGGTGATCGCTCCCCATTCCGGGTGAGTTGGCCTCTCGCTGCGCCCGGGGCGAGATGACCTGTCGCAGCGTCCGGGGTGAGATGACCCTTTAACGGGGTTAGACGACCTCTCTAGCGGTGAGGCGACCTGTCGCAGCGTCCAGGGTGGGATGGCCTGTCGCACCGTCCAGGGTGGGGTGACCACTTGCAGCGTCCGAGACTGGGACTGACCCGAGCGGGCGCGGTCACGGGGTTGCTTCTGAGCGGCTGTAGACCGGATGGGCGGACGGCGGCGGGTCGCCGTTGCGCTCGACCACGCGGAACTCGATGCGGCGGCCCAGGGCGTCAGCCAGCAGTCCCGCGCTGCGGCGGGCCGTGAACAGCTCGATTTCCACGCCGACGCCCTCGGCCACGTCCACCTCGACGTGCACCGTGTCGTGCTCGACGGTGGCGTGGAGGCGGTGCACGGCCCGCCGGTACGTGCGGTCCAGCGCGATGCCCACTCGCAGGAGCCCGGCCAGCACCCGCACCCGGTAGCGGTCGGCCTCGCTCAGCTTGATGTAGTTGGCGTGGCGCGGCCGGGGCTCGCTCTTGCGGTGATAGCGGGCCACCAGCGCGATCAGCTCCAGCTCGCCCTCGGTGAAGCCTGCGAGGCGCTCGCTGTTGCGGATCAGGTAGTAGGAGTGCTTGTGGTGCGAGGAGTGGGCCACGAAGCGGCCGATGTTGTGCAGCAACCCTGCGGCCTCCAGCAACTCGCTGTCGGCGATTCCCAGGCCGTGGGCCGTCTGGGTTTCGTCGAAGAGCTCTAGGGCCAGGTCGGCGGCGTGCTCGGCGTGGGCCAGGTCCTCGTGGTAGCTGCGGGCCAGGGCCAGCGCGCTGGAGCGGCGCAGGTCGCTGAGATGGTGCAGCCCGTCGTCGCGGGAGCGGTCCCGGCGATTGAAGCGGTCCAGCAGCAGCCCCTCCCGCAACGCCCCGGTGGACACCAACATCGACTTGACCCCCAGGGTCTTGAAGAGCTGCCTCAGCAGCACGGCGCCGGCCACGATCACATCGCGGCGGCCAGGGTCGAGGCCGGGCACCTCCACACGGTCCTCGGGACGGGGTCGGGCGATCAGATCGCTCACCACGGCCTTCAGCTCGGATCGCTCGATGGTGGCGTTGGCCGCGCTTCTGAGGGACTCGCCCCGGCGGGCCGCGCACAGGTAGGCCACCGAGGCGATCGTGCCCGAGCATCCCACCGCCACCTCGAAGCCGAGGGCTCGAGCCTCGCGGGCCACCGGAGCCACGAACGACCGGATGTGGCGGCGGCAGGCCTTCACCGCGCCGTCGGTGATCACGCCGTCGGGGAAGAACCGGTCGGTGAGGCGGATATGGCCGAGCTTGAGGCTTCGGGCCAAGGCGGGCGCGGTGCCGTTGCCGACGATCACCTCGCTGGAACCGCCGCCGATGTCGATCACTAGGTGCGGCTTGCCGGCGATCGGCACTGCGCTCATCGCGCCCAGATGGATCAGCCGGGCCTCCTCGGTGCCCGACACGACCTGCACGGTCACCCCGGCCTCGACGTGGGCTCGACGCAGGAAGTCGCCCTGGTTGTCGGCCTCTCGCACCGCGCTGGTGGCCACCGCCACGATCTCGGCTTCGTGGGCCTCGGCAACGTGGCGGCACTCCTCGAGCGCGGCGATGGCCCGGTCGATGGCGTCGGGCCGCAGCTGCTTCATGTCGGTTCCGCCCCGGCCGAGCCGCACCGGCATCCGCTCGCGGGCGAGCACTTCCGGCGAGCCGCCGGGAACTTGCCGGGCGATCACCATGTGCACCGAGTTGGTGCCCACATCGATGGCCGCCAACGCCCGCGAGCCGGTCATGCGGGTTCAGGCGGAGTCAGCGGCGGTAAGGACTTCGCGCACCATCGAGGCGATCGCCGCGGAATCGGTGCGCATCAGCCGGTGTCGGCCGCCCTCCACCACTTGGTGGCGGACGTCGGCGAGCTTGCGGGCCATGTACTGGTTGGCACCGAGAAAGGCCTTGTCCCGGCTGCCCACCATCAGGCCGACCGGCACGGCCACCTCGGCGAGGCGGTCTATCACCAGCGAGTCGACGTGGAGACCCGCTCTGGCCGCGACCGGGGGGATCTTGAGACTGGGGACGCTCAGATGGACTCGGTCGTTCCAGTCCTGCATGGCAGCGGCGTCACGGAAGCCGGGTCCGGCGGCCACCAGCACTAGGCCGCGCAGCACCCCGGGCCGGGTGAGGCTGTGGGCCAGGCCCAGGTATCCGCCCAGTGAGTGCCCCACGTACACCGCCGGGCCGGTGCGGGCCAGCACAGCGTCGATGGAGGCCAGCACGGCCTCCCGCTCGTAGGCGGCCGCCTCGGTCGGGGCGGGCGAGCGGCCGTGGCCGGGAAGGTCGATGGTCGTGCAGGCGCAGTCGCGGGCGAGGTCGGCCACGGCCTCGTCCCACACCGACGATTCGTCGCCCATCCCGTGCACGAGCACCACCGCCGGCCCGGCGCCGGTCGTGTCGGTGTGCAGCCGCGCGGCCACCGGTGCCGGTGTGGTCACCGGATCGGGTCCCCTGTCTGTGCCCGGGTCGCGGTGTGCGGCGGCTCGTCCACCGGAGAGGGTTTGGTCACGCTTCGGGGAGGATGTCGGGTTCCACGTACATGGGGTGGGCGATGGGCACGGCGGTCCGGGTGTTGGTCTCCACCCGGTTTATGGCCTCGGCGAGCTCGGCCGTGCTGTATCCGGGGTCGAAGGCCACCTTGGCCGCCACCAGCAGCTCGTCCGGGCCGATGTGCTGGGTCTGCAAGTGGATCAGGCCGGTGACGCCGTCGGTCGATTCGATGGCCCGGCGGATGGCGGACGCGTCGGCGGCGGTGGCGCCCTCGCCCAGCAGCAGGCTGCGCATCTCCACGGCCAGCACCACCGCGATGAGCCCCAGCAGCACACCGATGGAAAGCGTGCCGATGCCGTCCCACACGGGAGCGTCGAACACGACCGCGATCATCAACGCCCCCAGGGCCAGCACCAGGCCCGCCAGCGCGCCCAGATCCTCGAGCAGCACCACGGGCAGCTCCGGTGACCGCGACCGGCGGACGAAGCTCACCCACGACGCCGAGCCTCGAACCCGGTTCGACTCGACCACCGCAGTGCGCATGGAGAAGCCCTCCAGCACGATCCCCACGCTCAGCACGGCGAAAGCCCACGCCGGAGCGTCGATCTCATGGGGATGGCGGATCTTCTCGACGCCCTCGTAGAGCGCGAACAACGAGCCCACCGTGAACAGCACGAGCGCCACCACGAACGACCAGAAATAGCGCTCCCGACCGAAGCCGAAGGGATGCTCGGGCGTGGCGTCCCGTCGGGCGAGGCGTCCTCCGAGCAGCAGCAGGGCCTGGTTGCTGGTGTCGGCGACGCTGTGTATGGCCTCGGCCAGCATCGACGACGCTCCGGTGAACGCGAAGGCCACGAACTTGGCGATCGCGATGCCGAGGTTGGCGAAGAACGCAGCCAGGATCGCCTTCGTGCCTCCGCCCGCAGCCATGGCCGGTGAGGCTATCCCTGTCGCTCAGCCGTGCAGTCCGCTTGGTGTGTTGGTGCCCGCTCGGTCTGCTGGCTTGTTGCGTTGGTGCCCCGTTCTGTGTGTTGGTACTGGTGGAGCGACTGGGGCACGGGGATACGGTCGGATTCAGTGCTCAGACAGCGAGCCCGCACGGTCCGGCTCATCGCGGCGGCGGTACTCGCCCTGATCGTCTTGCTGCCGTCGGTGGCGGCCGCCCAAGACTTCGAATCCGGCTCAGGCACAGACTCAGGCACCGGGAGGGAGACGCCCGGCACCCCGGCTCCCGAGGACGGAGACTCGGGCGCAGGCCCGGCCCGGGTGTCTTGCGAGGAGGCGTCCGACGACTTCGTTCTGCTCTGCTACGCCTACGAGTTCATCACGACCTGGCACGTGGACAGTGTCGAAGCCGAGGATCTGGCAGCCGCGGCCGAGCGAGGCGTGCGAGAGGCAGGACTGGCACCCCGTGCTGGCGACCCCGCCGAGGCCTGCGCGCTGCCCGCGCCCGAGTTCGAGCAGACCTGCGCGGCGATCGACGCCGTCGCCGACGTCCCAGCCGCGGTCTGGGCGGCCACCGCCGCGATGCTCGAGGCCTTGGGCGATCCGCACACGGGCCTCCTGACCGCGAAGCAATACGGGGCGTTCGAGAAGCGGTTGGAGCAGGGAGAGCCTTTCGTCGGCATCGGCGTGAAGCTGGGCCTGCTGTCCGGCCTGACGCCATGCTCGGTTCTCTCGGCGACTTGCCGGCTGGTCATCTCCGAGGTGATGCCGGACAGCCCCGCCGAGCGGGCGGGCTTGAGAGCCGACGACATCATCGTGGAGTTGGACGGCCTGGTCCCCGCCGGGGTCGGGTGCGGTCTCACCGACCTGCGCACCTTCGAGCCCGGCACCCGAGTGGCGGTCAAGGTGGAACGCGACGGCCGCGAGCAGAACTTCCAGATCGACGCGGCCGCGATCAACCTCCCCGTCGCGGCGGGGCGAATCGTGGACGGCGACATCGGCTACCTGCGTCTGGACTCGTTCAGCAGGTTCTCCGACGAGGCGATGAGCAGGGAGTTCGGGGCCCTGCTCGAGTCCGGCGCGGAGTCGCTGGTGTTGGACCTTCGAGGCAACCCCGGCGGCTTCCTGCAAGCGGTCGTGGACATAGCGAGCCTGTTCCTCAACGATCAGGCGGTGGTGACCCAGGAGGTCTCGCGCGAGGAGGTGGTGCTGCACCGGGCCGAAAAGCATCAAGGCTCCCCCGATCCGACAGTGCTTCCCATGGTCGTGGCGGTGGACGGGTTTTCGGCCTCCGCGTCGGAGCTGCTCACACTGGCCCTCAGGGACCACGGGCGGGCCACGATCGTCGGTTCGGTCACCTATGGCAAGAACACGGGCCAGCTCACCAGGACCGTGGAGTCCGCGGACGGGTCGGTGCTGGGCGCGGTACGCCTGACCGTGCTGAGATGGCTCAGTCCCGAGGGCATCAGCGCGGCTGGGGGGATCGAGCCCGATGTGGCCGTCACCTTCGCGACGTGCGGCCACCCGGTCGGAATGGCCCGCCAGGCGGTGGCGGCTGCCAGGCTGCCAGGCGCGGAACTAGCCGACATCGGCCAGGCCGGCGAACGCTTCGATGCGGTCCAGACGCTCCTCGACGATGGCGTGCTCGAAGGCACCGAGTGCCAGCGCGGCATGTTCTGTCCCGACGATCCGGTCAGCCGGGCCGCCCTCGCGGTGTGGCTGGTGCGCGTCCTCGACGGCGCCGATCCCGAGCCGGGAAGCACCAGCACGTTCGAGGACATCGACCCGTCCTCGTGGTGGGCGCCGCATGTGGAGCGTCTCGCCGAGTTGGGCGTAACCGTGGGATGCCGGAGGGCGCCGGCCTGGTTCTGCCCGTTACAGCCGGTGAGCCGGGCCCAGGCCGCGACGATGCTGAGAACGGCGTTTGGCTTCAAGGCGGCCGTTCCCGCGGGTTTCGTCGACATCTCGGACAACGCGGTGGCCGCCGACGCCTCGGCGCTGTTCGCGGTGGGCGTCACTGCGGGGTGCTCCGCCAGTCCGCTGCGCTTCTGTCCGCATCAGGCCACGAGCCGGGGCGCGATGGCGGTCTTGCTGGAACGGGCCAGGAGCTACTAGCGCCTGCTCTTCTGAGCACTGCTCCTTCCAAAGCGGTGTCTTTCGAGATTGGTGAAGAAGTGGGTATGCAGCGCCCATTTCGTCGCCAATTTGCAGCGTGCGCCGCTCTACGCTGGGCCGGGATGGCCAAGCGAAAGCGGCGTGTCGCCGGCCCGGCGGGAGCGGTGTCGATCCCGGTGTCCGACCCGCCGGTCCGGCCCGGTCTGGTGAGCTCGCGCCGCACGGTCCCGTCGGGGATCGAGCGGCCGCCCTACGCCCGGACGCCGGAGGGAGAGCCCGGCCCTTCGACTGCGTCGCCGGTGCGCACCCCCGAGGAACTGGACGCCATGAGACGGACCGGGGCGCTGGCGGCCGAGGTGCTGATCTCGGCCTGCGAGCAGGTCAGGCCGGGTATCACGACCGACGCCATTGACCGGTTCGTGCACGAGGCCTCCGTCGCGGCGGGCGCCTATCCGAGCCCGCTCGGCTACCGGGGGTTTCCGAAGTCGGTGTGCACGTCGGTGAACGAAGTGATCTGCCACGGGATCCCCGACTCGCGCCCCATCGGCGACGGCGACATAATCAACATCGACGTCACCGTGTACCGCGAGGGCGTGCACGGCGACACGTCGGTGACGCTGATGGTGGGGGAGGTGGACGACCACTCTCGCCGGCTGGTGGCCGAGACTCGCACGGCGCTGTACGCGGGCATCGCCTCGGTGAAGGCTCGGGCGACGGTGTCGGAGATCGGCCGGGCCATCCAGAACCATGCTCTCCGGCATCGTCTTGGCGTGGTGCGGGAGTTCATCGGCCATGGTGTGGGAACCGAGTTCCACGGCGGGCTGCAAGTGCCCCACTACTACGACCGGCGGGCCTCGAGGCTGCTGGCGGAGGCGATGACCTTCACGATCGAGCCGATGCTCACCCTCGGTTCGCCCCAGGTGGAGATGTGGGACGACGGGTGGACGGCGGTTACTGCCGACGGCCGGCGCACCGCGCAGTTCGAGCACACCCTGGCGTGCACCGCCGACGGCGCCGAGATCCTGACCCGCACGAAGTCCGGGGAGTGCGCCCACGACATCTTCACCGAGCCGGTCGCCGCCTAGCGGGCCGGTGCTCAGGCGGAGTCGAGCTTCTCTCGAACCGCGGCCTGAACCTCGTCGGCCACCGTTTCGGCGTCCTCGTGCTCCCAGAACCGCAGAACCGTCCATCCGGCCTGTTGCAGGTATGCGGTGGTCTCGGCGTCGCGTTCGACGTTGCGGGCGATCTTGGCGGCCCAGTACTCGGAGTTGGTGGCGGGCTGGGTGTGGTGCTCGGGGCAGCCGTGCCAGTAGCAGCCGTCCACGAACACCGCGATCTTGGTCTTGCGCAGCACCAGGTCGGCGGTGCGGGCCAGCTCGGGCTGGGGCCGGGCCGACACTCGGAACCGGATGCCTCGCCGGTGCACGGCCGAGCGCACGGCCAACTCCGGCTTGGTGTCGCGGCTGCGATTGCCCTGCATCGACTTGCGCGTGGCCGGCGACGAAGCCCAGGACTCGCTCCCAGAGCCCGCTCCCACAAGGCCCGACGGTAGCGGCCCGGCGACAGGCGACGCTCGGCCACCAACTGGCGCGGACTGCTGACACCCGCTGGCTCGGGTAATGACCGTCCAGGAGGTCGCCGCCCGGGACTTCGCGGCGGCCGTCAGTCTGAGCGTCATAACTCCACGCAAGCCCCAGCATCCACGCGGCGGCCGTCAGTCTGAGCGTCATAACTGCACGCAAGCCCCAGCATCCACAGCCGTGGTCGCACAATAATGCAAGCGGATAGTCAGCATCCGCGGAACTCACCGTTCACGGCGGCGGCTGTCCACCCCGAGCACAGGCTCTTGTGTCGCCATAGCAAAGGAGTCGTCCATGTCGTCAGCCGATCCCCGCCCGAACCTGCCCGCCCCACCGTCCGGGCATCGGCCCGACGGCGGGGATCCCTCCGACGCCGGGCGCGGCGAGCCGTCCCGCGGTGCGCCGTTCGCGGCTGTCGCCGAACGTCGCTTAGGTCGTCGTTCCGTCCTCAAGGGAGCGGCCGCCGCCCCGCTGCTGGTTGCTGTCGCGCCCGCGGCTGCAGCCGCTCAGAGCTCCACCTCCGAGGAAGCGGCGGCTCTCGTTGATGCGGCGACCTCCGACGATGCGGCCTCCTCTGCTGGCGACGGGGCCGGAGCGGCGCCGACCACCGGGCCCTCGCTCGGGTTCGCGCCCATCGAGCTCAACCACGAGGATGCGGTGGTCGTCCCCGACGGCTATGAGTCGAAGGTCTTGATGCGCTGGGGCGACCCGCTGCGGACCGGCACCAAGCGCATGACCATCGACAACGCCACCCGGGCGCGCCAGGAGAGGACTTTCGGCTGGAACGCCGACCTCAACGCCTACTTCCCGGTCGGCGACGGCTCCGACTCCGAGCCTGCGGGCCTGATGTGCGTGAACCATGAGTACACGGAGGGGGCGCGCATGTTCAGGGACTACGACATTGAGAGTCCCACCCGAAGGCAGGTGGACGTGGAGATCGCGGCCCACGGTATGAGCATCGCGATGCTGCGCCGCGGCGACAGCGGCTGGACGGTGGACCTCCGCTCCAAGCTGAACCGGCGCATCACCGGCTTCACGACCATGGAGATCACCGGCCCGCTGGCCAGCCACGAGCTGCTGGAGACCTCCGACGACCCGACCGGCCGAAGGGTGCAGGGCATGCTCAACAACTGCGCGGGCGGTAAGACCCCGTGGGGCACGGTGCTCACCGCCGAGGAGAACTTCAACCAGTACTTCGCGAACAACGACAAGCTCTACGACCGGCGCCAGCACCTCATGAACGAGCGCTACGGCGTGTTCGGAGGGGCCTCCAGGTGGCGCTGGGAGCAGCACTACGAACGCTTCGACGTGTCCAGGGAACCCCATGAGGTCAACCGTTTCGGCTACATCGTGGAGATCGACCCCCGCGATCCCTCGTTCGTTCCCAAGAAGCGCACCGCCCTGGGGCGATTCAAGCACGAGGCGGCCACGGTGGGCTTTGCCGACAGCGGACAGGCGGTGGTCTACTCCGGCGACGACGAGCGCTTCGAGTACATGTACAAGTTCGTCACCGCCGGGGCGTACGACGAGGACCGCTGCGAGGCGAATCTCACGCTGCTCGACTCGGGCGTGCTCCATGTCGCCCGCTTCAACGACGACGGAACCGGCGAGTGGCTGCCGCTGGTGGCCGGTGCGGGTCCGCTGGCTCGCCTCAGCCAGGCCGAGGTGCTGCTCAACACCCGAGGGGCCGCGGATCTGCTGGGCGCCACGCCGATGGACCGCCCCGAGGACGTGGAGGTGAACCCGCGCAACAACCGGGTCTACGTCTGTCTCACCAACAACAACCAACGCGAGCCCGGCGACGAGAACGCCGTCAACCCGCGGGCCAACAACACCTACGGGCACGTGCTGGAGATCACCGAGGACGGAGGCGACCTCGGGGCTCTGACCTTCACATGGGAGTTCTTCCTGCTGTGCGGCGACCCCACCGACGACAGCACCTGGTTCGCAGGCTTCGACAAGTCGCAGGTCAGCGCCATCGCCGCCCCCGACAACCTGGCATTCGACGAGCACGGCAACGTGTGGATAGCCACCGACGGCCAGCCTGGCGCGCTCGGTGTGAACGACGCTCTCTACGCCGTGCCGGCCGCGGGCGCCCACCGGGGCAACGTGCAGCCCTTCCTGAGTGTGCCCCGCGGCGCAGAGGTGTGCGGCCCGGAGTTCACTCCCGACTTCGAGACGCTGTTCGTGAACGTGCAGCATCCCGGCGAGGCCAGTGCCGACCCTGAGGACCCGCAGAGCCTCTGGCCCGACGGCGTGTGGCCGCCGCTGCCCAGCCTGGTGGCCGTCACCAAGACCGGGGGCGGCCGCATCGGCTCCTGACCCTCTCAGCCGCTTTCACCCATAATGGCTTCTTTGCCATATTTTCATGGGTATATGTTGGACATGACAATGCATGAGGTATAGCGTTACGGGCCAGCCTCGCCTGCCGGGCATGACGGCAAGCCGAACCGAGTCCACACTGCGCCGCATCTGCGCCGCCGGCCCCAGTCGAGGCCCCCATGGAAGCACCCGCCCACAGTCCCGCCGCTCAGGCGCTTTCGCACATGGCCCGAACACCAGAGCCTTCTCCCGCACCGGCCGCCACGCCCGACGCTGGCGAGGCGGTTGCGGCTGACGCCGCGGCCGCGGGCAGGACTCGCATACGGGACCAGGTCGCCGAGAATCCGCTGATGGCCCTCTTCGGCACCGTCTTCGTGGCGCTGCTGATGTTCAACTTCACGATCACTCACAGCCGGATCAGCGACACCAACGACCGCATAACCCGCCTCGAGGAGCGCGTGGACGCCAGGTTCGAGGCTCAGGACGCCAAGATCGACAGGCTCTTCGCCGCTCAGGACGCCAAGATCGACGAGATGGATGCCAAGATCGACGAGATCAACCTCAAGCTCACGGCGCTCATTGCCGCGCTAAACGCCACCGCGGAGGTGGACGCCGCGCTCGAAGGCAGGCTCCTCGACCCCGACGAGCCAGACGCAGCCGACAGAGCATGCTGCTGCGGCAGGTGGAGTTGGAGCCTGCGCTCGCGCTGCCGCGCTTCGATCCGTTGGAGTACGCGCCGGCGGACGCGGCGCGGATCGTGCGAGTGCAGTGGAGGATGCCGTCAGAGCCGGTGATGGGCGCGAGCGCGGCGAGCAGTGCATAGCAGTCGCGTTGGGGGAGTCCGGCGCGGCGGGCGTGGTCGATGAGGTTGCCGATGTGATGGGTGCGGTCGGGGTGGTCTCCTGCGAGGGCGTGGATCAGGCCCTTGAGCGCAGTCTCCATCACGGCTTGAGAGAACGAGCAGATATGAAGCATCCGATTGTATCCGCTGCGCCGACAGGTCCATTGACTATGTCGATGATTCCGACGGGTGGCTGACCGGCTTTTCCGAACGGCTGTCGGAACTGCATCTGCGGGCTTGCGAGGCGGGCTCGCCCGACTCGACGGAACTCGCGGCCCGTCTGGTGGAACTCGAACTGGGCTCAGAGCTCGGCGGCTTCCACCGTTGCGCCGCGGCCTACGCGACAGTTCTCGGCGAGCCGGGCCTGGCCGCGTTCCGTGAGGGCCTCGAGCCGCACCGCGAACGGACCAGCACCGACAGCGGCAAGGGTTCGATCGACTCCTTCGCGGTCCATCAGGCGATGGTGGGCTGGGCGCTCGGCACCGGCGACCCGGACGCTCTCATCGAAGTGCATCGCCGCGGCCGGCTAGGCCCCGCCGATGTGCTGGAGATCTCGCAGGCCCTCGACCGTTCGGGCCGTATCGACGAGGCGATCGACTGGGCCCGGCGGGGCCTCGCTGACGGGGGCAGCCGTTCGTGGCAGGTCGACGGGCTCCGCCATTTCCTCGCGACAAGGCTGCGGGACCGCGGCGACGCGCAGGCCGCGGTGGGCCTCTATTGGCGGGCGTTCGTGTCGAGTCCGTCGCTGTCGGCGTACCGCCGGCTGCACGAGGAGGACGGCAGGCAGGACTGGCTGGCGCGTTGCGAGGCCGAGCTCCGAAGTTCGTTGGCCCGAGCCCGTCGGGCTGGAACGGGCATGCGGGCGACGCCCGAGTCGGCGTTCTCCGCACCGCTGCCCGCGGTGCCCTCTGCTGCCGCGGCGCTGGTTGACATCCTGCTCTACGAGGGCCGCGTCGACGCCGCCTGGGATGCGGCCGAGGACTTCGGCTGCCGGTCACAGGTGTGGTTGACGCTCGCTCGGGCGCGGGAACAGAGCCATCCCTTGGACGCGATCTCCGTGTACGAGTCGGCAGCGCTGGCGATCATCGGCCGCAAGAACCCGAAGCAGTACCGGTCGGCGGTCGATCTGATGGTCCGCGTCCGTCGATTGGCCGATGCGGCGGGCGAGCCGGAACGGTTCATGTCGCTGCTTGGCCGGGTACGCACCGAGCATCGGGCCAAGCGCAAGCTCAAGGGCCTGCTCGACGCCCAAGGCTGGTAGTTCAAGACTCTGCGAGTTGTCCGTCAGAAATCCTGCAATCTGTAGGTTCAATCTCCTGCAGTCTCTTCTCCAGGCGTCAACGGCCATCAGGCAACGGCCACGAGATCGCACGCGGCGTCGATTCGAGCCGGGCGCTCGGGATCGTTCCGGCCGTAGTCCGAGACTGTAAAGCAAATATTCCGCAGAAACAAAATATTCCGCAGAAAACAAATATTCCGCAGGGATGCGGGCGCTAGGATCTCGGGCGACCAGTCTCGAAGCCATTGGTCCTCGGATACCGCAGGAGGCTCTGTCGGCTGTGAGGCCATCCAATCCGTTCTCGCCTTCGTTCGGCATCAGTCCTCCCGTCCTGGCGGGCAGGCGGGATGTTCTGAGCAGCTTCGACCGGGTGTTCGACAGCATCCGCAGCCCCAGCTACGCCACTCTGCTGTGGGGTCTCAGGGGCACCGGCAAGACCGTGCTGCTGAACGCGTTCGAGGATCGCGCCAGGTCTCGGGGCTGGGCTGTCGTGTCGGCTGCTGCGGCGGTCGGCGGCGGGCTGGAGGACCATATCCGCACGAAGGCGACCAGCCTGTCCGCCTCGCTGCGGAGCGAGCACGATCCCGGGGCGAGGCGAACTGTGAGCGGCGTCTCGATCATGGGGGTCGGCGTGCAGACCGAGCGAGTTCCCGCACCCGATGGGAATGGGGACGACTTGATGGGCCTTGAGGGGTGCCTGGCATCGCTGGGCGACTTCCTCGCGGAGCGCGGCACCGGGCTGCTGGTGACGGTCGACGAACTGCATGTGAGCGATGTCGACGAGATCAGGGAGTTCGGCAGTGTGTTCCAACTCGTGTCGCGCCGGGCTGAGCGGCCCATCGCGTTCGTGGGCGCGGCCTTGCCCGAGTTGGAGCACCGCTTGCTCTCGGGCGAGGCGAGCACCTTTCTGCAGCGGTGCGTCCGCCACGAGGTCGGCAACCTGCGCCCCTCGGAGGCCTCGACCGCGTTGCGCCAGCCCATCGAGGAGGCAGGTGGCCGCATCGAGGACGGCGCGCTGGATCTAGCGGTGGAGGCGTCCATGGGACAGCCCTATCTCGTGCAGCTCATCGGCTCCTACCTGTGGGACGATGCCGCGGACCCGGTGGCAGGTGTGACCGCCGAGGAGGTGCGGAGCGCTGCGGTCGACGCGAGGGAGCAGTTCGGCCTGCACGTCCACGGCCCGGTGTGGCATCGGCTGTCCGACCTCGACAAGCGGTTCCTGGCAGCCATGCTTGCGGACAAGGCCAGCAGCGCCGTCGGCGACATCGGCCGACTCTGGGGCCACAACCCCCGCAGCCTCAGCACCTACCGCAAACGGCTGCTCGCGGTAGGTCTGATCACCTCCGTCGGCCGAGGCCGAGTCGCCTTCGCCGACCCCACCGTGCGCCAGTACGCGCAATCCCAAGCTGCGGCCGAGGGCTTCGTCTGACGGACCTCCCAGCACGGGGTTGAGTTCACGGCCAGGGCTGAAGCGCTACTGGGGAGTGTCGATGCGGGCCCTCATCGAGCGTGCCCACCGGCTCGACACGCTGTCGGCCCAGGAGCGCACGAGCCTCTACGAGGCTCTCAGCAGCCGGGGCTGACGGAAGCGAGAGCCCCTCAGCGACGAGCTCGCGCCTCAGCGTCCGAGCCTCGTGGAGCGGCTCGGCCAGACCCTGCTCGACCGCGGCCTGACCCTGGCGGAGGTCGCCCAGATCGCAGGCGTCGATGCCAATAGACCAGTGGGACCGTCCCTCCGGGGGAGACTTCGGCGGTGCCGTCGCACCTTTGCCTGTGGGGCAAGTCCAAGGGCTTGTCGTCGCCGTACCCGCTGCTCGCGCACCTCCTCGATACGGCTGCCGCCGCTGAAGCACTGCTAGGTGAGGCGCTGCCCCGCGACCTCTCGGCTGCGGCTGCGGCGCACTGCGGGGTCGGTATCGACGAGTGGCGGCAGGCTGTGATCGTGTTGGCTGGCCTGCATGACTTCGGCAAGGCGAGCGCCGGATTCCAGAACCAAGATCCTGGCGCCTGCCCTGACTGGCTATCGGGTTGCAGAGACGCGTCCGACGCTGGTCGTCACGATCGTGTGGGAGGCAACCTGGTCTGGGACCGCTGGGACGGTCTGCGGTCTCGCTACAAGGCTGCGCAGATTGTCGCTGGCCATCATGGCACGATCCCGACGCTAGATCAGCGCTGGATGCGCGCTTGCGGTGGGGCGGGGCTCGTTGATGATTCCCCGCCTGCGGAACTTGCAGATGCCCGCGATGAGATCTGGCGGATCGTGACCTCCGTGGTAGGGGCGTTCCCCGACATCGACTTGCCGGCCCCGGCGGCCTCGGCAGCGTTGGCCGTCGTGATTGCAGCCGACTGGATCGCTTCGGCATCATGGTTGATCGCCTGCCAGCAGCAGACGATGACGATCTCCGGTGTCTCGGACCCCGAGGCGCACTTTCGCAGAGCCCGGGATCTGGCAGCGACTCACATTCGCCTCAGTGGCCTCGTCGCGGCGGCCCCGCGACCAGCAGCCACGCCTCGAACGATGCTGGCTGATAGCGCGGCGGAGTGGACGCCGCTGCAGGCCAGCATCGACGCCGACCTGAGCCCTACGGCCGCTGGGATAGCGGTGATTTGCGCGCCGACGGGCGAAGGCAAGACCGAGGCAGCCCTGCTCGCGGCTGACAGATTCGCTCAAGCGTGCGGGAGAAACGGATTCTTCTTTGCGATGCCGACAGTCGCGACGGCCGAGGGGCTCCATGCACGCATCGAGCGGCACGTTCAAGGTGACACGACCGGTGTGTCCGCCCCTGTCCGCCGCGTCCATTCGCAGGCGTCGCTGTATGAGGAGCCTTCTGGCAGCGTGCCAGCGCTGGCCGACGACAGCCCCGAGCATGGCACCGTGTCCGAGGATCCGGTGGCTCAGCAGGCAGCGGCAGCATGGATGTCGGGTACGCGCAAGGCGCTGCTCGCGCCGTACGGAGTGGGAACGGTGGATCAGGTTCTGCTTGGCGCGCTGAGGGCCAAGTACTCGCCGCTTCGGTTGCTCGCAGCCGCTGCCGGATGCGTGATCGTGGACGAGGCCCACTCGCTGGACCCGTACATGCGGACCCTGCTGTGCAAGGCAGTGGAGTGGCTCGCGGCCCTCGGGGCGCCCGTCGTCGTGCTGTCGGCCACCATGCCGCGCAAACGCGTGGGAGAGCTCCTTGCTTCCTACCAGCGTGGTGCTGGCAGCGCCACAACGATGCCCGCCGCAGCGCAGGGCGGCTACCCGGGATGGACGGCTTGGACGCCGACAGACGGCTACTCGGGAACCTCGACGGCACCTCGGCGGCGCTGGAGGGCCCGGTTCCATACCGTCGACACGCCCGCCTCAGAACTAACCGACCGGATCGCCAACAAGGCTGCCGACGCGGCCGCGTCAGGGTTGTGCGTGCTCGTAGTGCGCTCCACGGTCCGAGCCGCCCAAGAGACATACGACGCTGTGGTCGCCCGTGACGGGACCCTTGAGCAGGGTGAGACGATCGACATCGTCCACTCTCGCATGCCTCAGCGAGACAGGCGCCGGCGCTCCGAGGATCTGCTACGCCGTCTCGGACCCAACAGCACTTCACGGCCACAACGGATGGTGATCGTCGCAACGCAGATAGTTGAGCAGTCCTTCGACGTCGACTTCGACCTTCTCGTGACGGACCCAGCACCGCTACCGGCGCTCTTGCAACGTGGTGGGCGGGTCCTACGCCACCGGCCCCCGCCACCGGGCGAATCCACAGAGGCTGTCGTGTTCTGGCCCCTGACCCGGGACAAGTCGCCGTCGTACGGCTCGCTCATCTACGCGCGGGCGGACTTGATGGCCGCCCGCGCATGGCTCACCACCGCAGAGACTGACACCTCAGTCGCCGTGGTCGTGCCCGACGATGTGGCGGGCCTCGTCGAACAGGCCGACGCCGAGACCGCCGACAGCTTCGTGTTTGACTCCGCCGATGTCGAAGACGCCGCTGAAGCAACCCTGGCACAGCTGGCCCGCATTGACGCCGACAAGGCCCTTGGTCGCAGGTGGGCCATCCCTGCTCCAGACCCTGAGGCCCCGCTGGCTTATCTCACCGGCACCCTCGACACTGAGACCTCGCACCCGGGAACCCGGCATCAGGCGCGCTCGGTGCTCCTGATGCCCATCAGAGGCAACGGAGAGCACCTGCGGACGCTCCGAGGCGCAGCGCTTGATGCCGCGCCCAACCGCGTGCCCGACCGAGCCGAGGTGCGTGAAGTCTTCGACGAGGCCGTGCCTGTCTCGTACCCGAACTCCGCTTGGGCTGCTGAGCTACCGAGACTTGAAGGCGGATGGGACCGCACACCGATAGCGGGAGCCCTCCTGCTGGATGTGACATCTGGACACGCTGACCACGGCGGATACCGTCTGAGCCTGTGCCCGCGCACCGGCCTGAGAATCACCCGGACACCATGACCAGCAAGCGTGGATTCAACCTGATCGACGACCCGTGGATCCCCATTGGCGGCGGCGATGTCTCGATCAGCGAAGCACTGCTGGACGCTCACACCCTTCCCGGATGGCCCGACGGCGACCCGGGCCTGGCCGCTGCCGTCATGCGCACCCTTGCCGTGTTCGCCTACCGCGTCACAGGCATGGACCAGCCCATGCGCCGGAGCCGCTTCGCGCTTGAACAGCGGCACCTTCTCGACGAAGGCCGGTTCGATGCGGGTGCGGTCGTTGGCTATATCGACCGCCATCGCGACCGGTTCTGGCTCGTTGGCGCTCCCAGGGGCACGTTGCCGTTCGCGCAGGACCTGTCGCTCAAGGTCTTGGAACCGCACCCGGTGTCCAAGGCA
The DNA here is from genome assembly GCA_963667505.2 of Acidimicrobiales bacterium. Taxonomy (GTDB): domain Bacteria; phylum Actinomycetota; class Acidimicrobiia; order Acidimicrobiales; family Aldehydirespiratoraceae; genus Aldehydirespirator. The sequence continues at coordinate 196,193 of OY763490.2, forward strand.
GTCACGGCATGGGCGTCGGGTGCGAATCCCATGCTGGGACCGCACAGCGACACCCACAGCCTTGATGCAGCCGCAGCAGCCCAGCGACTCGTGGTGCTGCGCTACTACTCAGCCGGCGGCACGCACACAAGACATCCAGATCGCCCTGGCAAGGGTCCAGCGACGCTTGAGAATGCTCCGCTGCGCGGCACCATGTCGTTGCACCCGCACGCCGAGACTCTGGCACGGACCTTGATAGGTCATCTCGTTCCTCCGCCCCATGACGCCCCTGGCTTCGGTGCTCCGTTCTGGGAGTCGCCGCCCGTCGAGGACCCTCTCGCTGGGCACCATGGTCAAGCAGGCCTCCTAGAGCAGCTAGCCGCCCGTCAAGACAAGACGATGCTTCTGCACCACAGCGAAGCTGACGGGATTCACGGATTTACGATCGCCGAGGGTCCGGGCTCTGCCAGGGCGCTCTCGTGCACGGACCCGTATCTGCTGTATGACGAGGACATGTCGCCCCGCAAGCCCCGCCAGGGGCGAGACTTCTGGCGCGAGGCGGAGGCGTTGCTGACCTCGGCCGACGATGGCCGAGCCCACCTCAGCGCCGAGATACTCAACTGGGCCAGAGACGAGCATGCCTACGAACAGAGGATCTATGAGCCTTCAGAGTTCTCTTGGGCAGTCGTGTCACATCTCGGCGACCAGTCCAAGGAGATTCTGTGGGCGTTGTCGAGCGCCCCTGACCTGTTGGCGCTGTTCGCGCCTGAGGCATCGCTTCGGGCCCGCCGGTTCCTCAACGAAGCATCTTCCGCTGAGAGCGCGATGACCAAGCAGCTAGCAAGACTACGCCACCAGACCGAGACCATGCCGGTTCGCCCCTCCGACAAGGCCGAGGTGTACGCGGCAGCCAGAGCCGAGTTCTGGACCCAGGCCGAGCCCGACTTCTGGACCGCAGCGCTGCGCGGCATCACCTCCGATGAGCAGACCCGCAGACTGCGATCTCATGCCCTCGCCGGCTATGACACCGCGACCGCCGCTATGGCTCGGGACCAGCGATCTCTGCTGTTCGTGGAGGAGTGCCGACGATGGACCGCAGCATGGCCCCGCGCTCTGCGCGGCACACGACCCAACAAGGAAGCCCCATGACGCCGAAACTCACCGGGAAGACAGCAGGAACCTCCCACTCCGAACGCTGGACGGCCTATGTCGCCTTTGTCGCCGCCCAGTCCAAGCAGGCTGGTGTACGGGCGAGGCTGCGACGCTCCCTGCGCGCTGACGACAGAATCACCGCCGATGCGTACTGGATCCTCGGCGGGTGGCTGCCCGAAAATGCCGACGAGGCGCTGGTGATGGCACGAATGGCAGGATGGATCGCAGCACACCAACGCTCAAGCCCCGAGCCGCGTCGGACCATTGCGGGCGAGATCGCCCGCACCGATTATCGGGGCAGCACAGATGCCGCTCGGCGGCTGCTCGAAGCAACCACCCGCGAAGGGGTCTCCACGGCGGTCCGCTGCCACCACATCACACGAGCGCTTCAGGCCGCCCCGGACCCCAAACGCATCGACTGGGCCCAGATGGGCTCTGACCTTATCGGGCTCTCACGCGGCGGCGAGTGGGCGCACTACGTCAGGTCGAGATGGTATCGCGAGTACCACAGACCCTCTCCCCAGAACGACCAAGCAGAAACCCAAGAAAGGAACCCCGAATGAACCGGCCACTATTCCTCGACGTGCATGTCCTGCACCCTGTGCCCTTCAGCAACCTCAACCGAGACAACCTCGGCTCGCCGAAACAACTCGTCTTTGGCGGAGCAACCAGAGCGCGCATATCCTCACAGTGCGCCAAACGGGCGACGCGGCTGTGGCTTGAAGCCAATGGCAGCTACGGCCGAGCCCTGCGTACGCGCCTCCTGCCCGAGAAGGTCCGTGCCGCGCTCACCGGTCTCCACGGGCTAAGCGACACCGATGCCATTGCCGCCACCACCAACTTGTTCGCCCTTGCCAAGATCAAGGTCTCCCAGGCCAGCGCAGACGGCGAACAGCAGGGCGCTCTTCAAGGCGATCAGCTGACCTTCACCACAACCGACGCGGCCGAGGCACTTGCGGCTGCGGCCGTCCGGCACATGCCCGACATCACCGGCGAGAGCTTCAAGCCCAAGAAGGCCGAGCAGGATGACCTGCTCGCACCACTGGGGGAGCACAACGCCGTCATCGCCCTATGCGGGCGGATGCTCGCAGACCGTCCCAGCACCAACGTTGACGCCGCTTTGCAGATGGCCCATGCGTTCACCACTCATGTCAGCAGCTTGGAACTCGACTACTTCACAGCCGTCGACGACGAGGTAGATGACGACGACGAGCAGACAGGTGCCGGGCACATCAACGTGAACGAGTTCACCAGCGGCGTGTTCTATCGTCACGCCACCGTCGACCTCGACGAACTCTCGCAGCGTCTCGACAAGTCAGCGGAGGCTACGGCTGACTTGGCGCGATCCTTCGTGAGAGGCTTCATGTTGGCTGAGCCGACAGGCAAGCAGAACAGCGCCAACGCCCATACCCGTCCGGCGCTGGTGGCGGCGACTCTGCGTACTGACAGGCCCGTCTCCTACGCAGCAGCGTTCGAGGAGCCCGTATCCCGCGGTAGAGACGGCGGATTCACCGGTCCGAGCATCACGCGGCTCGCCGAGCACGCGGCTGCGGAGCAGGCCTTCTACGGCGACGAAGGCATCATCGGCGCATGGTGCGCGGCCACCGACCCGCAGGTCAACACCGATGGACTCGGCAGCCGCTTCGACAGCCTTCAAGAGTTGCTGGACAAGATCACGGCAGCCGTCAGCGAGGGTTGGCAGACATGACCTCTGGCGTCGCGATCCTGCTCACCGGACCCTTGCAGTCGTGGGGTGGTCCCGCCCCGGGCGTGTACCGCCGTCCCACCGAAGCCACGCCGACCCTGTCGGGGATCGTGGGGCTGATCGCCAACGCGCTCGGACGTCGCCGCAGCGACCCGATTGACGACATCGCGCATGGAGCCAACCTCACCGTGCGCGTCGACCGGCCCGGCACGCTACTTGACGACTTCCACACCGTTGGCACTCCGGGCCGCTACGCACTCGAAGCGGACAGCGCCAAGCAGCGCAAACACCCCGAGGTCACCCGCCGCCACTACCTTTCTGACGCCGCTTTCGTAGCCATCTACGCCCCTCCCCCCAACGGAATGTCGGCACAGCAGGTGCTCAACGCCCTCAAGCACCCAGCCCGCCCCATCTACCTAGGCCGGCGCAGCTGCCCGCCCTCGGAGCGCGTCGCGCTGGGCTTGACCGATCCCGCGGTCCCGCTCGTGCAGACGCTCGCCAACAGCAAGATCCTGCGCGACCCGCCGACGCGACGCAGAGGCGCCAGCATGGACGACGCTGGCTACTACGACGCGGCAGACGACACCCCGACTGTCGGCGTGCTCATTGAGACCACCGCCCCCCGACAGAGTTCCCACACCAGCACGATCCGCAAGGACGCTCCCTCCACCTTCGACCCTCGGCGGCTCTATCATCGCAATCGCCATGTCCGCACCGAGACCATCCAGGTCTCTGTCGACGAATGCGCAGGACGCGGCCGGCAGGCCATCGCCGCGCTCTACGACTCGCTCAGCATCACGCCGTGACACACCTAACCCTGCTCGAACTGAACCCGCGGACACGCGCATGCCGGCGGGACATCTCCGACCCTCAGGCCATGCACCGCACGATCATGGGCCTCTTCCCCGGCACCGATGACCCGAGCCCGCGGCGACACTGGGCTGTGCTGTGGAGAGTCGAGCCTGCAGACACGCCCACGTTGCTCATCCAATCCGCGATCGCACCTGATCTGCACGCACTGACTGCCGACTACGGCAGCGCCCGCACGAAGCCGATTGACGGCCATCTGGACCGCCTCATGTCCGGCATGCTCGTGAGCTACCGCGCCGTCGTCAACCCGGTGCGAACCACCCGCCGCACACACCATCCCGACGCCAGCCCCGGCCAGGCTGTCATACCCGCAGGTGAGCGCGCGGCGTGGTGGCAGAGGCGAGCGCTCGGCGCAGGCTTAGGGCTTACTGATCCTGCAACGATCACAGGACGCCCCGATCAGCGGGTCCGCCGCGGTGAGCGCCGCCTGCCGTTGTACACCGCCAGAATTGACGGCACGGCCATCATCGAGGATCCGCACCTGCTGAGAGAAGCGATTACATGCGGTATCGGGAGAGCCAAGGCTTGGGGATGCGGCTTGCTCACTGTGTCGCCCATCACATAAGCGATGCCTCAACTGCCGGAGCGCATGAATCGGCCCACCCTCGTGATGCTGCCCCGTGTCAGCGACCAACTCGCGTTCACATATGTTGACCGAGCACGAATTGAGCGCGACGACAACGGAGTCCACGCCATTTTCAGAACCAAGGGTCGAGGTGTCGAACGCGTCTACCTCCCAACCGCGTCCACCGCAGCGTTCTTGATCGGCCCCGGCACGTCGGTCACCCAGCCCGCGGCGTCCCAGATACTCAAGGACGGTGCCGTGATTGTCTTGTCTGGAGAGTCGGGAGCTCACTTCCACGGCTCGCTCGTCCACGATGATCTCACGACCCGGTGGTTGCACCTCCAAGCCTCTCAATGGGCTGACCCTGATAGCCGAGCGCGGGTCGCGAAACGGCTCTACGTGACCCGCTTCAGTGACCAGACAATCGCACAGGACAAAACTATCGATCAGCTGAGGGGCATGGAAGGACACCGAGTCAAGCAAGCATACAGAGCAATGTCTCAACGGTATGGCATACCGTTTCGTCGGGCGTACAACCCTCAAGACTTCCATGAATCAGATCCCGTCAACCAAGCGCTCACCACAGCCAATCATATTCTATACGGAGCAGTTCATTCCGTCATCTGCGCTCTCGGTGCTTCTCCCGCATTGGGCTTCATTCACACAGGCGGGCAGAGATCGTTCGTCTACGACATTGCGGACCTCTATAAGCTCGAGACGGCAATCCCCAGCGCTTTCGCTGCCGCCTGCGGTGAGGACGCCGTAAAGACCGTTAGGCGTCTCATGCGCCAGAACTGGAGGATGCTGCGGCTCACCCGACGGATCGTGGCGGACGTTCAGCATGTGCTCGACCCCGACGCCTCGCAGGAACCACCCACTCCACATGTCCCGGACGACGGCGTCGTGCACCTGTGGTCCCCTGAACGGGGCCCCTTGCCCGCAGGCGTCAACTACGCAGACCTATGAGCGCGCACGCGACGATGGTGCTAGTCGCAGTACCGCCTAATGTCCGCCACGCTCTCACGCGCTGGATGATCGAACCCGCCGCAGGCGTCTTTGTCGGCACCATGTCGGCAAGGGTCAGGGAAGAACTGTGGGCCACAGTCGAACGAGAGACGCACGGAGGATGGGCGTTGCTCATATACCCCGACGAGACCGAACAGGGCTTCTCCATCCGCGCCTGCGGAGAGGACCGTCGGCACATCATCGACCTGGACGGCCTCCAGTTGGTGTCGCTACCAGCAGCGCATCTTGACAATCCAATAGTGCCGCCAATTCCGGCTGTGCCCTCCTAAACCACCAGTTCGCGGAGGGTGTTCCCCGCCCGTGCGGGGGTGAGCCCACCGCCCTGGCGATCCGGCCGCGCTACTCGAGGTGTTCCCCGCCCGTGCGGGGGTGAGCCCGGCGAGCTGCCCGGCGCCGCCGCCACCATCGAGTGTTCCCCGCCCGTGCGGGGGTGAGCCGACGTGCACGATCCCGAATTGGACCGCCCGCCCGTGTTCCCCGCCCGTGCGGGGGTGAGCCGACCTGCATGGCGCGGCCGTAGCTGTCCGCGGCGTGTTCCCCGCCCGTGCGGGGGTGAGCCCCGCAGAGCCGAGCGCAGTGTGGTGGTGCCGCGGTGTTCCCCGCCCGTGCGGGGGTGAGCCCGCCTTCCAGCCGTCGGCCCATGACAGGCCGCCGTGTTCCCCGCCCGTGCGGGGGTGAGCCGGAAGGAGCCGATCATGGCTTACAACAACTCGGGTGTTCCCCGCCCGTGCGGGGGTGAGCCGATCGTCGAGGCTCTGGTGGAGCGGGGCTCCAGGTGTTCCCCGCCCGTGCGGGGGTGAGCCGGACGGCGAGGTCACCTCATTCGTCGAGGTGACGTGTTCCCCGCCCGTGCGGGGGTGAGCCCATCGACTCGCCGAGTCCGTCGGCGTCGTGGCCGTGTTCCCCGCCCGTGCGGGGGTGAGCCGGCGTTCCATGCGGCAGTGTCCCTCGCAGCGAGGTGTTCCCCGCCCGTGCGGGGGTGAGCCGAGTGGCCGCTCATTGCGGCTCACCGTGTAGGAGTGTTCCCCGCCCGTGCGGGGGTGAGCCCGCCCAGCTGCCCGGGCTGTCGGCCACGGGCCAGTGTTCCCCGCCCGTGCGGGGGTGAGCCCACGGTGGCGAACTCCTCCCTCACCGCCGTCCGGTGTTCCCCGCCCGTGCGGGGGTGAGCCGGGGATCATCCCCGACATTGACGTCGTCGTGACGTGTTCCCCGCCCGTGCGGGGGTGAGCCCTGGATCACCACAGTGCGGATCACCGGATTGTTGTGTTCCCCGCCCGTGCGGGGGTGAGCCAGTGAGGCTGAGCGCAGCCGTGACCACAGGCAGGTGTTCCCCGCCCGTGCGGGGGTGAGCCGCTCTTGTCCACGCCGTCCAACAGGTTGTTGAGGTGTTCCCCGCCCGTGCGGGGGTGAGCCCGCCGAGACGGTTTCGACAGCCACACCGGAGATGTGTTCCCCGCCCGTGCGGGGGTGAGCCGGGGATGGTCCTCTCCCGCCTGTTGACCAGCCCGTGTTCCCCGCCCGTGCGGGGGTGAGCCGTCGGTGAAGGCCCGCAGCCGGTTGACCGCCACGTGTTCCCCGCCCGTGCGGGGGTGAGCCCAGGTCGACCAGCTCTCGCCCCGTCAAGTGGTAGTGTTCCCCGCCCGTGCGGGGGTGAGCCGGTGATGATCCTGTCGTAATCCCACGCCCCGTCGTGTTCCCCGCCCGTGCGGGGGTGAGCCGGTGAGCCCCCGGCTGATCTCGTGGGCCAGGTCGTGTTCCCCGCCCGTGCGGGGGTGAGCCCCCCCGATGCACGCCTTTGGGGCCAAGGCTTCGGTGTTCCCCGCCCGTGCGGGGGTGAGCCCGCTGCTCCAACCGATCGATGTGCGAGAAGCTGGTGTTCCCCGCCCGTGCGGGGGTGAGCCAGCACCGTTTGCCACTTGTCGCAACCCCCGTGCCGTGTTCCCCGCCCGTGCGGGGGTGAGCCGTTCCGGGAGGCGGAGGAGGGCGACGCTATGCGGTGTTCCCCGCCCGTGCGGGGGTGAGCCCACCCTCGAGGCGACCGCCACAGACTGTCTGCGGTGTTCCCCGCCCGTGCGGGGGTGAGCCGTGGTAGGCCACGTCGCTCCACCCCTTGGTGACGTGTTCCCCGCCCGTGCGGGGGTGAGCCGCCCGGCCCAATCCCCGGCCAGACATCTATCTTGTGTTCCCCGCCCGTGCGGGGGTGAGCCGGCCATGCGCCACTGGCTGGGGTCGTGCAGATCGTGTTCCCCGCCCGTGCGGGGGTGAGCCGCTGGCGGGCATGGAGGAGCCCCACTCGACGTAGTGTTCCCCGCCCGTGCGGGGGTGAGCCCGTCTTGAGGCCGCCGTGCTGGGGCAGGCCGGAGTGTTCCCCGCCCGTGCGGGGGTGAGCCGTGGTAGGCCACGTCGCTCCACCCCTTGGTGACGTGTTCCCCGCCCGTGCGGGGGTGAGCCGACCGACCTGACCAATGCCGAGGTGATGGACGAGTGTTCCCCGCCCGTGCGGGGGTGAGCCCGACTGGGGGATCGAGACCCTGATCGGCATCGCGTGTTCCCCGCCCGTGCGGGGGTGAGCCCATGTCCGCCAGCTTCTCGCACATCGACCGGCTGTGTTCCCCGCCCGTGCGGGGGTGAGCCCGGCAGCGGCCGTGACTACGCCTACTTCTACCGGTGTTCCCCGCCCGTGCGGGGGTGAGCCCCAGCCGGAGGGGATCTTCCCGTTCGTGACGGCGTGTTCCCCGCCCGTGCGGGGGTGAGCCCCGAAGTGGGACGACATGTCGATCCTCGGCCCGGTGTTCCCCGCCCGTGCGGGGGTGAGCCCCCGTTGGTGTCAACGACCGCGCCGTCGCCGTGGTGTTCCCCGCCCGTGCGGGGGTGAGCCCGCCGGGTTCGAGTCGTTCACCCCGACGCTGGTGTGTTCCCCGCCCGTGCGGGGGTGAGCCCTACCTGCAGGTCACGCGGCCCGGATGTACGCGGTGTTCCCCGCCCGTGCGGGGGTGAGCCACGGGTCCGCCGAGCGATGACGAAACGGGCACGGTGTTCCCCGCCCGTGCGGGGGTGAGCCGTTCCCCATCGTGCTGGCCGACCCGGCGTCCTAGTGTTCCCCGCCCGTGCGGGGGTGAGCCCGGGACGGCGTATGGGGCGGCAAGCCTGCCAACGTGTTCCCCGCCCGTGCGGGGGTGAGCCCAGCCTCATCTGATCCGTCTCACATGCGAGACGGTGTTCCCCGCCCGTGCGGGGGTGAGCCTCCCACCGCCACCGAAACGTTCAGTTCGGCGCTGTGTTCCCCGCCCGTGCGGGGGTGAGCCCTGATCACCCTCTCCCAGACACACACGCCGTCGGTGTTCCCCGCCCGTGCGGGGGTGAGCCCGCGGGGATGAGGGCGAGCCCGCTGAGGCTGAGGTGTTCCCCGCCCGTGCGGGGGTGAGCCTGGGACCACGCCGAGCAGGCGAACGTGGTCACGGTGTTCCCCGCCCGTGCGGGGGTGAGCCCGGGGCGTGGCTTGCCACCGCCGACAAGGCCACCGTGTTCCCCGCCCGTGCGGGGGTGAGCCAAGACGCTCACGGTCGATGCGGGTCATCGCAGCCAGTGTTCCCCGCCCGTGCGGGGGGTGAGCCCCGATGCTGGCCGCGGCCGAGCGGTGCAAGGAGGTGTTCCCCGCCCGTGCGGGGGTGAGCCCCAGGCGGCGGCCATGGCCACCAGATGCCAGTTGTGTTCCCCGCCCGTGCGGGGGTGAGCCCAGCGGACGGTCTCAGCGGCGGCGCTGCCACGGGGTGTTCCCCGCCCGTGCGGGGGTGAGCCGGAGTCCACCGTGGCTATGAGCGGCGGCGAAGTGTGTTCCCCGCCCGTGCGGGGGTGAGCCCGTGAACCCTTCGCCCACCGCGTCAGGCCAGTCGTGTTCCCCGCCCGTGCGGGGGTGAGCCTTCGCGTGTCTGAGTCTCGCCGTCAGGCAGGATGTGTTCCCCGCCCGTGCGGGGGTGAGCCAGAGGCGGTGGCGCTGTGAGGGCGAGTGTGCGAGTGTTCCCCGCCCGTGCGGGGGTGAGCCTGCCCTGCGGCCAGCGCCCGTGTCCTCACTTGGGTGTTCCCCGCCCGTGCGGGGGTGAGCCCCGTCGAGGCAGGCAGTACGCCGGGTATGTCAAGTGTTCCCCGCCCGTGCGGGGGTGAGCCCTCCTCCACGTCGGTGAGCCCGGAGTCGCCGGGGTGTTCCCCGCCCGTGCGGGGGTGAGCCCGGCTCGATGTCCACAGCGTCGAGGTCGGTGTTGTGTTCCCCGCCCGTGCGGGGGTGAGCCCGCCCCGGTCACCCGAAGCTCGACGCTGTGCATGTGTTCCCCGCCCGTGCGGGGGTGAGCCGTCTCCTCCCACCGTGTCGGCCTCCAAGCTGGTGTGTTCCCCGCCCGTGCGGGGGTGAGCCCTCGCCGAGCGCCACATCGATCAGCCCGGTCAGGTGTTCCCCGCCCGTGCGGGGGTGAGCCGCTGTACAGCGCCACCGGGCAGGTCAACGCAAGGTGTTCCCCGCCCGTGCGGGGGTGAGCCCCGTTGGCAGCGCATCATCACCGACCCTAACGAGTGTTCCCCGCCCGTGCGGGGGTGAGCCCTCCACTGTGGCCTTGCGGCCGAGCCTTCTCTGGTGTTCCCCGCCCGTGCGGGGGTGAGCCGTCGCGCCACGCTGTCACGCCGTCAGCGGCGATGTGTTCCCCGCCCGTGCGGGGGTGAGCCGTGTCCGGCGATGCTGTGCTGGTGGTGACCACCGTGTTCCCCGCCCGTGCGGGGGTGAGCCCTTGGGCGTCGTCTGTGCGTACAGCAGGAAGAAGTGTTCCCCGCCCGTGCGGGGGTGAGCCCACGATGCCGGTGATCAGCCCCTGGAAGTAGGCGTGTTCCCCGCCCGTGCGGGGGTGAGCCGCGCATGATCACCGTAGCGAACGCGAAGTTGCCGTGTTCCCCGCCCGTGCGGGGGTGAGCCGTTGGCTGCGGTCAGCACCACCAGCGGCCGCTCGTGTTCCCCGCCCGTGCGGGGGTGAGCCCGCCGCAAGGGTGCAGCACGCCCGTTACGCCCAGTGTTCCCCGCCCGTGCGGGGGTGAGCCCGGCAGCACCACCTTCACCAGCCGTGTGCTGGAGTGTTCCCCGCCCGTGCGGGGGTGAGCCCGGCCGAGCGTGGCCAGCTCCTCGGTGATGTGGGTGTTCCCCGCCCGTGCGGGGGTGAGCCCGCGTGGAGCCGCGAAGACTCCGGCAAGTGGATGTGGTTCCCCGCCCGTGCGGGGGTGAGCCGGTCATGATGGCCGACGGCGGCGACACGTGGGGGTGTTCCCCGCCCGTGCGGGGGTGAGCCCCCGGCCGGGCCGCACCATCAGGTGAAGCTGAAGTGTTCCCCGCCCGTGCGGGGGTGAGCCCTCCCTTCGGCTGTCGGTGTCGCGGCCCCGCACGTGTTCCCCGCCCGTGCGGGGGTGAGCCCAGCACCGTGAGGTTGGCGCTCATGGCCTGCGAGTGTTCCCCGCCCGTGCGGGGGTGAGCCCCCCACCAGCGCTGTGGGTCACCTCATCGGCGGAGGTGTTCCCCGCCCGTGCGGGGGGTGAGCCCCCCACCAGCGCTGTGGTCACCTCATCGGCGGAGGTGTTCCCCGCCCGTGCGGGGGTGAGCCCGCCGAGACCGTCTCGACGGCCACGCCGGAGATGTGTTCCCTGCCCGTGCGGGGGTGAGCCCTGGACACCGGCTCTTGGCTCAAGGTTTCCCTCGTGTTCCCCCGCCCGTGCGGGGGTGAGCCGTCGACGGCGATCACCAGCCTGCTTCCCCGCAGGTGTTCCCCGCCCGTGCGGGGGTGAGCCCGCCGTCCTGGAGGACGCAGCGCTAGACATCCTGTGTTCCCCGCCCCGTGCGGGGGTGAGCCCCCTAAGATCACCAGCTACATAGGCTCTGGTGGGTGTTCCCCGCCCGTGCGGGGGTGAGCCCTACGGGTGGCGGTGATAGTGCGGCCATCCCCCGTGTTCCCCGCCCGTGCGGGGGTGAGCCCTTCGGGGTCGCCCACAACCGCAGGCTGAAGGAGTGTTCCCCGCCCGTGCGGGGGTGAGCCTGCGGTGAGGGAGGGGCTGACGCCCTTCCTCCAGTGTTTCCCCGCCCGTGCGGGGGTGAGCCCAGCGACGAACCCGCCGCGGCCCACTAGGCGATGTGTTCCCCGCCCGTGCGGGGGTGAGCCGCGCAGCACGCCCGGTATCAGCCCAGCGAGACGGTGTTTCCCGCCCGTGCGGGGGTGAGCCGTGCTAGCACTCCTAAACAACATGGCCGACGCTGTGTTCCCCGCCCGTGCGGGGGTGAGCCCCCTGATCCCAGACGCTGCCAGCTTCGCACATGGTGTTCCCCGCCCGTGCGGGGGTGAGCCCGCAGCGTACGGACGGCCGTGCGCGTTGGTGGCGTGTTCCCCGCCCGTGCGGGGGTGAGCCCGGATGATGCGGCCCGGACGGATTCGTGGTGCAGTGTTCCCCGCCCGTGCGGGGGTGAGCCTAGACGGCCAGATCGCCGAGCGTGTCGAAGATCGTGTTTCCCCGCCCGTGCGGGGGTGAGCCCGCGATACGCCGGTTCAGATCCACTGTGGTCATGTGTTCCCCGCCCGTGCGGGGGTGAGCCCGCAGGGCCTGTCGCCGAGGTCGAGATCGGCTCGTGTTCCCCGCCCGTGCGGGGGTGAGCCCACTGACGGCGTGCCGTTGATCACCTTCATGTCGTGTTCCCCGCCCGTGCGGGGGTGAGCCCGTCACCGAGCCGGTGGTGATGTCGCCGATAGGGTGTTCCCCGCCCGTGCGGGGGTGAGCCCGGCATCACGCCCTCCTTGCGATTAAGGCGGCAGTGTTCCCCGCCCGTGCGGGGGTGAGCCGGGGCACACCCGAGAGATCGGCGCGGCCCGGACGTGTTCCCCGCCCGTGCGGGGGTGAGCCGCTGTACAGCTTCGCGCCTGCCAGCAGCAGCCAGTGTTCCCCGCCCGTGCGGGGGTGAGCCGTGACCCGCGGCGTGAAGCTGAAGCGGTGGGAGGTGTTCCCCGCCCGTGCGGGGGTGAGCCCAGCCGGAACACGCTCTTGAGCCCGGCCCCGTAGTGTTCCCCGCCCGTGCGGGGGTGAGCCCGCGCTGGCCGCCCGCGCCGGGCTGGACCCGCGGTGTTCCCCGCCCGTGCGGGGGTGAGCCCGGCTCTCCCCCGACGCCGAGGACGACGACGAGGTGTTCCCCGCCCGTGCGGGGGTGAGCCCGCTGTCGGCCTGCCGCAGGAGGCGCTGCTGCGGTGTTCCCCGCCCGTGCGGGGGTGAGCCCGACCACCACACCGGCACCGTCGCCGGCGAGTGGTGTTCCCCGCCCGTGCGGGGGTGAGCCCGCCTTGGTGTCGGCCCGGCCTTGGGTGCCGGTGTGTTCCCCGCCCGTGCGGGGGTGAGCCCGCGGCAGACGCCTTGAACGCCTTGTTCAGTTGGTGTTCCCCGCCCGTGCGGGGGTGAGCCACGCCGATTCGGGGCCCCTATGGGGCGACGGTGGGTGTTCCCCGCCCGTGCGGGGGTGAGCCGGGTCTGACGCTGGTGGAGCTGATCCGCAAGTTGTGTTCCCCGCCCGTGCGGGGGTGAGCCGGCGACCGCCGACTCGACCGCATCCAAGGTCGCGTGTTCCCCGCCCGTGCGGGGGTGAGCCGCCATGACGCTCAGACAGCGCAGGGTGCACCCAGTGTTCCCCGCCCGTGCGGGGGGTGAGCCGACGTTGTCTCGGGGGACGCCTGCGGAAAGGTCGCGTGTTCCCCCGCCCGTGCGGGGGTGAGCCCGCGTCGAGGGCCAGGCCGGGGATCAGCCACAGGTGTTCCCCGCCCGTGCGGGGGTGAGCCCGGTTGTGGGAGCTGATCGCGGCGACTCCGAGCGTGTTCCCCGCCCGTGCGGGGGTGAGCCCGAGGGCGGCGCCGGCGTCGGACAGCGCAAGGGGTGTTCCCCGCCCGTGCGGGGGTGAGCCCAGCGGGCTGGCGGTAGAGGAGGCTGATGCGCTGTGTTCCCCGCCCGTGCGGGGGTGAGCCCAGTGCGGGTGAGGCTATGCCCGGCACCATCGTGTGTTCCCCGCCCGTGCGGGGGTGAGCCCAGCTGTCCGCCCTGCACGCCCTCCATACGGTCGTGTTCCCCGCCCGTGCGGGGGTGAGCCCAGGGGGATTTCGCCGGGGGCGGCGGCGCTGATGGTGTTCCCCGCCCGTGCGGGGGTGAGCCCTCCAGCGGCTTGAGCGCCTCCTCGGCGTAACGGTGTTCCCCGCCCGTGCGGGGGTGAGCCGACCGTCCACGTCTCGCATGTGAGACGGATCAGGTGTTCCCCGCCCGTGCGGGGGTGAGCCCGACGACGGCTGCGAGCCGGCGCTGTGGGTGGAGTGTTCCCCGCCCGTGCGGGGGTGAGCCCATGACCATCTTCCGGGTCGAGAGGCAGATGGGGTGTTCCCCGCCCGTGCGGGGGTGAGCCGGGCGACGACCCGCCGACGCATCTGCATCTGGCGTGTTCCCCGCCCGTGCGGGGGTGAGCCCAGCATCAGATCGCCGTCCTCGACAGACACGAAGTGTTCCCCGCCCGTGCGGGGGTGAGCCCCGCATCGCGGACAAGACGGGCGGCGCCCCGGTCGTGTTCCCCGCCCGTGCGGGGGTGAGCCCTGGACGTTCGAGTGCGGGCAGAGCTGGTATTAGTGTTCCCCGCCCGTGCGGGGGTGAGCCCGCGTGCGACTTCGTGGATCCAGACGCTGAGAGGTGTTCCCCGCCCGTGCGGGGGTGAGCCCGGCCCGGCGACGATCAGCCTGCCCGCCGCGTGGTGTTCCCCGCCCGTGCGGGGGTGAGCCCAGTTTCGCCGCGCTCGCCGCCGCTGACGCCGAGTGTTCCCCGCCCGTGCGGGGGTGAGCCCGGTTGCAGCATCTCCACGACCGCCGGCGAGAAGTGTTCCCCGCCCGTGCGGGGGTGAGCCCAGCAGATATGAGCCGTCCACCGACGACGCCGCGTGTTCCCCGCCCGTGCGGGGGTGAGCCCGGATCGGCTGCCCGGACTTAGGCCCGGTCGTGGTGTTCCCCGCCCGTGCGGGGGTGAGCCGACGATCCACTGCACCGGCGGCGAGATCGCATGGTGTTCCCCGCCCGTGCGGGGGTGAGCCTGCTGGTGGCTGGACCGGGACGCCCATGCGCTGGTGTTCCCCGCCCGTGCGGGGGTGAGCCGTCGACGTTCCTGCGCCGCTCCGCCCGACACGCGTGTTCCCCGCCCGTGCGGGGGTGAGCCCGAGTACTGGTGCGGCGTGTTGCTTCGGGCCGCGTGTTCCCCGCCCGTGCGGGGGTGAGCCCGCTAGTCCACTCGGCCGCCTGAGCGACGCGGTGTGTTCCCCGCCCGTGCGGGGGTGAGCCTGCTGGTGGCTGGACCGGGACGCCCATGCGCTGGTGTTCCCCGCCCGTGCGGGGGTGAGCCGTCGACGTTCCTGCGCCGCTCCGCCCGACACGCGTGTTCCCCGCCCGTGCGGGGGTGAGCCCGAGTACTGGTGCGGCGTGTTGCTTCGGGCCGCGTGTTCCCCGCCCGTGCGGGGGTGAGCCCGCTAGTCCACTCGGCCGCCTGAGCGACGCGGTGTGTTCCCCGCCCGTGCGGGGGTGAGCCCCGCGGCATCCCCTCGAGGGCGATCAGCTTCTCGTGTTCCCCGCCCGTGCGGGGGTGAGCCCACGATGAGATCGACGCCGCTGCCCGGCAGGACGTGTTCCCCGCCCGTGCGGGGGTGAGCCCAGCCGCCACAGCGTCATCGCTCGATCCCCGACCGTGTTCCCCGCCCGTGCGGGGGTGAGCCCCGAGACATTCCGGCCCCGATGGTCGAGTACCAGTGTTCCCCGCCCGTGCGGGGGTGAGCCCAAGAGCGCGGGCACGGTCCGCAACGCGCTCTCGTGTTCCCCGCCCGTGCGGGGGTGAGCCGCGGCGTGTCACGTTGCGCCGGGCCGTGTCGTAGTGTTCCCCCGCCCGTGCGGGGGTGAGCCCAGCATCAGATCGCCGTCCTCGACAGACACGAAGTGTTCCCCGCCCGTGCGGGGGTGAGCCCCGCATCGCGGACAAGACGGGCGGCGCCCCGGTCGTGTTCCCCGCCCGTGCGGGGGTGAGCCGACTACATGTGCGAGCGGTTCGTGTTGAGCGTGGTGTTCCCCGCCCGTGCGGGGGTGAGCCCCTCATGCTCACCGCGACCGACATGGGCTTCCCGTGTTCCCCGCCCGTGCGGGGGTGAGCCCGGCGAGCAGCACAGCCCGATGCGCAGCCGGTCGTGTTCCCCGCCCGTGCGGGGGTGAGCCCAGGATGATCTCGCAGAGCGGGACCTTCTGCTTGTGTTCCCCGCCCGTGCGGGGGTGAGCCCTCGTAAGGGTCGTGACGGACTCCGCTGTCAAGGTGTTCCCCGCCCGTGCGGGGGTGAGCCCATCGGCGTCCAGCCCTTGTTGCCCCACGAGGTGTGTTCCCCGCCCGTGCGGGGGTGAGCCCGCCTGCCCGCTGCGCACCGACAGCTCCCCGCCGTGTTCCCCGCCCGTGCGGGGGTGAGCCAGCACGGCGGGAGCAGGTCGTCGCCGAGTTCTGGTGTTCCCCGCCCGTGCGGGGGTGAGCCCAAGGAGGCCGACAATGGCTGACCAGACAACAAGTGTTCCCCGCCCGTGCGGGGGTGAGCCCGAACGTCAGCACGTCGCACGCGGCTTGTGCCGGTGTTCCCCGCCCGTGCGGGGGTGAGCCCGTGGTCTGGGTGGAGGCCCTGCTGTTTGTGGAGGTGTTCCCCGCCCGTGCGGGGGTGAGCCGCGGGCCTGCGCGGCTTCCTGGTGGCGCTGCCAGTGTTCCCCGCCCGTGCGGGGGTGAGCCGTCCGCGGTGATGGGCATCAGCAACATCGTGTCGTGTTCCCCGCCCGTGCGGGGGTGAGCCGACAGTGAGACAGGTCGCGGCCGGGCAGGTGTCGTGTTCCCCGCCCGTGCCCGGGTGAGCCGGCCAGAGCCGACGCTTCTGCACCAGCCAGTGGGTGTTCCCCGCCCGTGCGGGGGTGAGCCGGCCAGAGCCGACGCTTCTGCACCAGCCAGTGGGTGTTCCCCGCCCGTGCGGGGGTGAGCCGTCGCCTTGCAGGAGCCGTCCGACGGCGCGGACGTGTTCCCCGCCCGTGCGGGGGTGAGCCCACGCTCGCCGCGTGGAGTTCGGTCATGGTGGTGTGTTCCCCGCCCGTGCGGGGGTGAGCCCGAGGAGGACATCCAGCGCGCCCAAGACTTCAAGTGTTCCCCGCCCGTGCGGGGGTGAGCCCGCGGCGACGATGTCGGGGGCGTGCTTTGTGAGGTGTTCCCCGCCCGTGCGGGGGTGAGCCCACCTGCCGCTGCGCGCCGATGTCATCGAGCTGGTGTTCCCCGCCCGTGCGGGGGTGAGCCCGCGGCGACGATGTCGGGGGCGTGCTGTTTGATGTGTTCCCCCGCCCGTGCGGGGGTGAGCCCGGTCAGTCGCTCGACCACTCAGCCGGACGCCAGTGTTCCCCGCCCGTGCGGGGGTGAGCCCGCCAGATCACCCGGAGCGTCGGTGACGGGGTGGTGTTCCCCGCCCGTGCGGGGGTGAGCCGGCCAAGAGGCGATCCGCTGGTGCGATGCCGAGGTGTTCCCCGCCCGTGCGGGGGTGAGCCCGAAGCCCTGCAAGCCGACCCCGGCTGCATCGAGTGTTCCCCGCCCGTGCGGGGGTGAGCCTGGATGCGCGCCGACGGGACGGTCACTCAGACGGTGTTCCCCGCCCGTGCGGGGGTGAGCCCTCAGGCAGGCCCCAGACGACACGGCGCGGCAGGTGTTCCCCGCCCGTGCGGGGGTGAGCCCGGCTGGGCAGGCACGCGGAGCGCTATCTGCGGTGTTCCCCGCCCGTGCGGGGGTGAGCCCGCTGATGCCCGCCGCTCACGAGCCGAGCACCTGTGTTCCCCGCCCGTGCGGGGGTGAGCCTTGGTAGAGGCCGCCGCCTGCGGCGGTGGGGTCGTGTTCCCCGCCCGTGCGGGGGTGAGCCCGCTTCGGTGAGGCCGGTGTTCTGCATCGGGCTGTGTTCCCCGCCCGTGCGGGGGTGAGCCCTCTCGCCGGTACCGCTGCCAGTCGGCGTGCGCGTGTTCCCCGCCCGTGCGGGGGTGAGCCAACGACGCCGGGACGATCACCATCGCCCCGGCGGGTGTTCCCCGCCCGTGCGGGGGTGAGCCCCGCTCCGTCTCGATGCCGCGGTACAGGCTGTCGTGTTCCCCGCCCGTGCGGGGGTGAGCCCGGACACGGCGGGCGGTGACGACGATGAAGCCCGTGTTCCCCGCCCGTGCGGGGGTGAGCCGGCCTCGCGTTGGAGGTGCTGCCAGCGATGATCGTGTTCCCCGCCCGTGCGGGGGTGAGCCCGTCGGCGGCGGCAGCTTCTGGCGCACGCTGAAGTGTTCCCCGCCCGTGCGGGGTGTCAATGGCCAGTGGGATCTGCCCAGTGGCGGACAGTGGAACTGCCCAGCCGTGGCCAACAGAACTGCCCAGTGGCGGACAGCGGAGTTGCCCACAGTTCAGTTGGTCAGTGGCGTCACCCCCCTTTCCTGCGGTGGCTCAGGTGAGTCGGATGCTGTCGCCAGCGGTGAGCACGAGGTGGGCGTGGTGCATGAGCCGGTCGACGGTGGCGTTGGCGATGGTCTTGGGCATGAGCTCGTCGAAGCCGGCGGGGTGCAGGTTGCTGGAGAGCGCGATGGAGCGTTTCTCGTAGGCGGCGTCGACGACGCGGTAGAGCGCCTCCGCGGTGTCGGCTGCGACCGGGAGCAGTCCGATGTCGTCGATCACGATGACGTCGGCGCGCATGATCTTGTTGATGGCTTTGGCGGCGGTGTCGTCGGCGCTGTGGCGGCGCACGAGCGCTCCTAGGTGCTCGAGGCTGAACCAGGCGACTTTGCAGCCGGCGTCGACGGCGGTGTGGCCGAGCGCTTCACAGAAGTGGGTCTTGCCGGTGCCTGATGGGCCGCACACGACGAGGTTCTCGTGTCGGTGGATCCATTCGAGGGTGCGCAGCGCCCGCTGGGTCGGCGCCGGGATCGAGCTGACGGTCTCGTCTGAGGCGTCGAAGGTCTTGCCGGTGGGGAACCCGGCGGCCTTGCGCCTGGCCCGGATCGAGGACGCTTGGCGGCCGGCGAGCTCCTCGGCGAGCAGCGCCCTCATCGCTTCGGCCGGTTCCCAGCGTTGCGCTCTGGCGGTGGCCAGCAGCTCCGGCGCCGCGACGCGCATGTGCGGCAGGCGCAGGGTGCGCAACAAGTCGACGACTTCGTCGATGGGCGTCGGGTTCATTGGTCGCCTCCGAGGCGGCTCCAGGCGGCGGTGCCGGGCTGCAGCGAGTGCACATCGTCGGCGCGTCGGTGTTGTCGGGGCGGGTGAGCATCCAGGATCGAGGCCAGGTCGCCGTCTGCGAAGCGGCCGAACATAGCGGCGTGGCCGAGCGCCCAGTCAACGCGCGCCTGGCCGTGGAGACGAGCCAGGGTGGCGGCTTGGGCCATCTTGACCTTCATGCGGCCCGTGCCCGCCGCGGCGGCCTCGACCAGCCAGGTGCGAGCGCCCTCGCCGAGCGCTGAGAACTCGGCCTCGGCCGCGCTCACCGGTCTTGGACGCCGCGCGAGGGGCCCGGCTGGGCGTGGCGGGTAGTGGGCGTCGTCGATCATCGGACGCCCAGGTGTCGAGCGCTGGTGGCGGGCCACCTCGATCGGGCCTGACGGTGCGCAGTGCACGACGACGACCTGGTCGCCGTCGACGCGCACCCACACCGTCTCGTCGGCGAGGGTGTGCGGGACCGAGTAGGTCACCGCGCCGAAGCTGATCGTGGAGCTCCGGGAGACTTTGCGGGTCTCCCCGAGCGCCGCCGTGTAGGGGGCCTCGGGCAGCGTGTGCAGCCGCTGCTGCTCCTCAGCCAGCATCTCGGCCGGCGGCCGTCGGGTCACCCGATGGACCCGGGCGTTCACCTCAGCGGTGAACGCCTCGCAGGCCTCGACCAGCTCGGCCCAGCCGGCGTAGTCGCCGCGCAGGTTCGCCTCGGTGGGCACCAAGTCGGCCTCAGCGACCCGCACCGTCGCCTCTGACCCGCCCTTGGACTCGGGGTCCGCCGGCACGCACGTCGCCACCGTGATGCCGTAGTGGCCGCCGGCCGCGACGATCTCCGGATGGCGCACCGCGACCCCGGCGACGTGGTCGATCGTGACGGTGCGCTCGTTGTCGGTGAGCCAATACGTCGGAGCGCCGCCGAAGGCTCGCATCGCGCGGTCCACACAGGCGACCACCGTGGGCAGGGTGCGGTCCCAGGCCGCGATCACCACCCGGAACCTCGACCACGCCAGCCACGCACAGAACAGGCTCGTCCTCCGCCCCGCGACGACCGGGCCGGCGCCCCAGTCCCACTGCGCCCACATCCCCGGCTCGGGGATCCACGGCCGATACACCCGCCGCCGGCCCGCCGCGAAGCTCTTCTTGGCCTCCGCCACCGCCCGGCGCACCGTGCGGTCCGACCCCTCGAACCCCAACGCCTTCAGCTTCACGTAGCAACGGTCGGCGCGGATCCTGCCACCGGAGCGCTCCACCCACTCCTCGATCTTCGGCAACCACGGATCGATGACCCGTTTCCGCCGCACCGGGCCTTCGCCCGGCAGCCGGCCCTCGTCGCGCTCAGCCACATAACGGGCCACAGTGTGATGAGACACGCCGGCCAACTCGCCGGCATCGCGCAACGACCCCGTCAGGTCGAACGCTTCCAACATGTTCATGATCTCCTCGCGAGACTTCATTCGCTCCTCCTGCTCGATGGCCACGGTCGTGGTGACCGGCCATTCGAGTAGGAGGAGCACCCCGCCGCGGTGGACCCCGGCAGGAGACGGACTTCAACGCGGGCAACTCTGTTGGCCGCCGCTGGGCAGAACTGCTGGCCGCCAGCGGGCAGCTACATGGCCGCCACCGGGCAGGATCTCATGGCCGCCGACACCCGCCTTCATTGAGCGGACTCGGCGTCATCGCTCACATCGGTCTCGGACGAGCGGATCGCGGGGGTGAAGGCCCCCGCCTTCATTGAGCGCGGGAACTGCTCGCCATCGCCGACGAGGACGGCAGATCGCGGGGGTGAAGGCCCCCGCCTTCATTGAGCGCGGGAGGTCCTGCGGATGCTGAACGAGGCCGCCTCGATCGCGGGGGTGAAGGCCCCCGCCTTCATTGAGCGCTGAACAGGATTGCATGCGTAACGCCCGACTGGCCCGATCGCGGGGGTGAAGGCGCCCGCCTTCATTGAGCGGCGGCATCCCGCAGGGCATCCGTGGCAAAGATCTCGAGATCGCGGGGGTGAAGGCCCCCGCCTTCATTGAGCGGTGAGTACTTCCGACATCGAGCGGCACCCAGACAATGATCGCGGGGGTGAAGGCCCCCGCCTTCATTGAGCGACCACTAAGGACAGCATCGGCATTAGTGACTTTGTGGATCGCGGGGGTGAAGGCCCCCGCCTTCATTGAGCGTTCGCCGGGGAGCCTGTGCCGGACAGTCTGCGCTTCGATCGCGGGGGTGAAGGCCCCCGCCTTCATTGAGCGAGCTCGGCGCTGCATGGCATCGCCGACCTCGACAGCCAGGATCGCGGGGGGTGAAGGCCCCCGCCTTCATTGAGCGATGCGCCACACGCCTCGGGTCGCCGAGCATCGTCCAGGATCGCGGGGGTGAAGGCCCCCGCCTTCATTGAGCGACCGCCACCGGGCAGGTGAACGCCCGTCAGGTGACCGGATCGCGGGGTGAAGGCCCCCGCCTTCATTGAGCGTGGGCGCACGTCCTGCGCCAAGCTCACCTCGGCCGCATGATCGCGGGGTGAAGGCCCCCGCCTTCATTGAGCGAGCGAGACGCCGCTGGTGACCGGCGGCGGCGGTGGCGGGATCGCGGGGGTGAAGGCCCCCGCCTTCATTGAGCGTGGCTGCGCTAGTGTGCTGAGTGATTAGTTCCTCGCGATTATGTGTGGCGGGGGGTAGTGTGGCTGTCGTCGACTGCGATGGGAGGCGACGATGGGCGCGCGGCGCGGACGGCCGACGGTGGCGGTGGAGTTGAGCGGCGGCGAGCGCGAGGTGCTGGAGCGGTGGGCGCGGCGGCCGAAGTCGTCTCAGGCGCTGGCGCTGCGGTGTCGGATCGTGCTGGCCGCGGCCGAGGGCCGCCACAACAATGAGATCGCGGCGGCGTTGGGCTGCCATGCGGCGACGGTGAGCAAGTGGCGGCGCAGGTTCGCTGAGCGGCGTCTCGACGGGCTGGCCGACGACCCTCGGCCGGGCCCGCCGCGCAAGATCACCGACGCGGTGATCGAGGACGTGTTGGTGCGCACGCTCGAGACCGCCCCGCGGGACGCGACGCACTGGTCGACGCGGTCGATGGCCGCGGCTGCGGGGGTTTCGCAGACCGCGGTGAGCCAGATATGGCGCGCGTTCGGGCTCAAGCCCCATCTGGTGGAGGAGTTCAAGGTGTCGCCGGACCCGCAGTTCGTCGACAAGGTCCGCGACGTCGTCGGACTGTACTTGAACCCGCCTGAGGCCGCGGTGGTGCTATGCGTGGACGAGAAGACCGGCATCCAGGCCCTCGACCGCACAGCGCCGATCCTGCCGCTGTTGCCGGGCACACCCCCAGCGGCGCAGCCACGACTACCGCCGCTGCGGCACCACCGACCTGTTCGCAGCCCTCGACGCCGCCTCGGGCAAAGTCATAGCGTCGATGACCGCCCGCCACCGCTCAGAGGAGTTCCGCAGGTTCCTGAACCAGATCGACAAAGAAGTCCCCGACGGCCTCGACATCCACATCGTGCTCGACAACGTCTCCACCCACAAGACCCCCGCCGTCAAGCGCTGGCTGGTGCGCCACCCCCGCTTCAAGCTGCACTTCACACCCACCTACGCCAGCTGGATGAACCTAGTCGAGCGCTGGTTCTCCGAGCTCACCACCAAACAGATCCGCCGCGGAACCCACCGCTCCGTCACAGAACTCAGGGACTCCATCAACGAATGGACCGACAACTGGAACCAGAACCCCCGCCCCTTCACCTGGCACAAGACCGCCGACCAGATCTTCGACACCATGGCAGCATATATGCAACAAATTCCCCACTCAGGACACTAGTCACAGCATCCGAAACCACGCTGATCGCGGGGGTGAAGGCCCCCGCCTTCATTGAGCGGGGATCATGGAGGTTGATGACCGGGTGATCAACACGGATCGCGGGGGTGAAGGCCCCCGCCTTCATTGAGCGTGGCTCGACGACGCCGCCGGCAACCGCGACATGCCGATCGCGGGGGTGAAGGCCCCCGCCTTCATTGAGCGGTGATCATGGAGGTTGATGACCGGGTGATCGACACGGATCGCGGGGGTGAAGGCCCCCGCCTTCATTGAGCGAGCCTGTGGGAGACCTCCCGGGTGGTGGAGGCCCCGGGGATCGCGGGGGTGAAGGCCCCCGCCTTCATTGAGCGACCACGCCCTTCCTGCCGTACCTGCCGCCACGCCGGGGGGATCGCGGGGGTGAAGGCCCCCGCCTTCATTGAGCGCTTTAGTCCGTTTCTTTCCACCAGTCCGGCTAGTCGGGCGCAGCCTGCCGTGCTGCACTCCATTGAGGCTGAACAGCCTGCAACCTGTCTGACGCGATATCTGCAATATGAGGTCTAAATCACCTGCAATCTATAGGCTAAAACACCTGCAATCTGTTCGTTAGCTGTAATGCGCGCTAGAGTGCGTGGTGATGCTGCGAGAGCATGGCCGCGGCGGTCCACTCACACCCGACGGGTACTTGCCGCGCGTCGCCGACGCCCTGATGGGTAGGGCGCTGGACATCATGCCGATCGTGGTGGTGAAGGGCGCGCGGGGCATCGGGAAATCGTGGACGGGCCTGCGGCACGCCCGCAGCGAGGTGCGCCTCGACCGCGATCCCAGCGCGGCGGAGGCGGCGGCGCTCGCGCCGGGCAGGACGCTCGACGGAGCGAGGCCCCGGCTGGTGGACGAGTGGCAGCTCGCGCCGGGCCTCTGGAACGTAGCCCGCCATGTCGTGGACTCCGAGCCCGGCGCGGGCCACTTCATCTTCACCGGGTCGGCGCATCCACCCGACGACCGCACCCGCCACTCGGGTGCCGGGCGGGTGATGAGGGTGAGGATGAGGCCCATGTCGCTCGCCGAGTCCGGCGAGTCCACTGCCGAGGTGTCCCTCGCCTCGCTGCTCGACCGCGGCGACAGTTCGGCCCGGGCCCCCGAAGCCGACATGGGCGTTGTGGTGGAGGCGCTGTGCCGCGGCGGCTGGCCCCGGCATCTCGACATGTCAGCGTCAAAGGCGCAGTCGCTGTGCCGCGCCTATCTCCAGGAGGTTGCCCGCGCTGACATTCCTCGTCTCGGGCGGACCCTGCACCGACCCGACGCAGTGCTCCGGCTGCTGGCGTCGCTGAGTCGCAACATCGCCACTGAGGCTGCGGCCACCACCCTGTCCAGGCACATCGCCGGTGACGATGTGCCGTCCAGGTCCTCGGTCGCCGAGTACCTCGAAGCGCTGACGCGGGTGTACATCGTGGAGGACCTGCCCGCATGGGTCACCCACCTCAAGTCGAGGGCGAGGCTGCGGCGGTCGCCCAAGCGCCATCTGGTCGATCCTTCGCTCGCCGTCGCCACGCTGCGGGCCAGCCCGGAGCGGCTGTGGCGCGACCCCGCGTACCTGGGGCATGCCTTCGAGTCGCTGGTGGTGCGCGACCTACGCGTCTACTCGGAGGCCAACGACGCTGCGGTGTACCACTACCGCGACAGCAACGGCCACGAGATCGACGCTGTGATTGAGCACGGCGACGGCCGCTGGCTGGCCGTGGAGGTAAAGCTGGGCTCCGGCGCCCGCCTCGACGCCGCGGCGAAGTCCCTCACGAGGGCTTGCGAGCAGATCGATCTGACCAGGATGGGCGAGCCGGTCAAGAAACTGGTGATCACCGCCGAGGGCTACGGCTACGAGCGCCCCGACGGCGTGTCGGTCCTACCCATAACCGCCCTCGGCCCATGAGTCGTGCACGGTGCCTGCGGGTCAGAAGGAGGCGGCCTGGGCGTCAGGTCACGGTCACCGGGTGGGGGAGCGGCTGGTTGAACAGGTAGCCCTTCTCGTTGAACGGCACCTCGTCGGGCTGGGTGGTGCCGGTCACATCGGTCGCCCGGGTCATCACCGTGTAGTCGCCGGGGCTCGGCGACCAAGCGAACTCGAAGCGCGTCCACGAGTAGCGGGCAGGCGGACCCTGCAGCTCGGCCTCGGACCAGGTGGCGCCCGCGTCGGTGCTCCACTCCACCTTGGCGATCGGGTCGGGGGACTGCGCGAAGCCGTGGACCAACTGCGGGCCGGCGGGCAGCCGGGCCGGCCAGGGCAGCGCCAGGGCGCTCTTGATCGACTGCTCAGTGAGCGGCGCTCCCTCCGCTCGGCCCTCGGGCGGGTAGTCGTCGCCGATGAGCACGTACGACGTGGTGTTGTTTCGGGTCCACAGCGGCTCTGCCGACACGACGATGCGGCCCACCCACTTGATCCACGAACTGCCCACCCACCCCGGCACCACGGCCCGCAGCGGGAAGCCGTGGTCAGGAGGCAGCAGCTCGCCGTTGAGGCCCCAGGCCAGCAGGGTGTGGGGGTCCATCGCCTTGTCGACGGGCATCGCCCGACGGAAGCCGCCCTCGGCGGACTCGGCGTCGAGGCCGACCAGCAGGACGCTGCGGGCCCGGGAGGCGTCCACGCCGGCGCGTTCCAGCACCGAGCCGAGGCTCACGCCGATCCACTCGCCGTTGCTGACCGCGCCCCGCTCCCACTGTGTGCCGCTGGCCTCGCGGCCGTTCACCAGGCCGAACATGGCCCGATGGTTGCCGGCGCACTCCAGGTAGGCGGTCAGCGTGGTGCTCGGCATCGCCCGGATGTCGGCGTACGACAGCTCCATCGGCTCGGCCGCCGCGTCGCCCTCCACGGACAGCCGCCACGAGTCGGCGTCCAGGTCCAGGCTGCGGGAGTTGTTGCGCACGAAGAAGAGGCGGTTGGGGGTGGTGGCGCCCTGCATGCTCTCCAGGCGGGCCTCCAACCCGGCCGTGCCGCGCTCGATGAACGGGGCCGGGTCCTTGAAGTACCCGGGCCCGGCCGCGGCGGCGTCGGCCGCGGCGGTGATGGGGGTGCCGGTCGCCGATGCGCCGTCGCCGGACCGGGGCAGACTTTGGCCGCTGCAAGCCGCCAGCACCCCGGCCGCGCCCCCGACCGCGAGGAGCTTCAGGTAGCGGCGCCGGCTGATGCCGTTGGACCGGGCCAGCTCCCACATCCGGTCGTCACGCTGCTCGGCTGCCGACGGCATTCCACAGTCTGCCCCGCAGCCGCTCGACATGGAATCGTCCAGAAGGACCCCATGAACGGGCGGGCAGCAAATGATACAGCTATTGTTTGATCTGAAGCAGTTCATCTATCATATTCGTGAGGGGCCATGCACCGGGTGGAGAGCTATGTGGCGGGGGGATGGCATCGGCCGTCGGGCGACGGTCGGCTGCTGCTCGACGCGGCCACCGGCGAGACGGTCGCCGAAGTGGCGCCCATGGGTATCGACGCGGCCGCGGCCTTGGAGCACGGGCGCGCCGTCGGCGGTGCGGCGCTGCGGGAGCTGACCTTCCATCAGCGGGCGTCCATCCTGCGCAACGTCGGCAAGCTGCTGCTCTCCGACGAGGCCAAGGAGCCGCTCTACGACCTGTCGTACTGCACCGGCGCCACCCGGGCGGACTCCTGGATCGACATCGAGGGCGGTGCAGGCGTGCTGCTGTCCTACGCCAGCAAGGCCCGACGCGAGCTGCCCAACTCCGCCGTGGCCGTCGACGGCGCCGTCGAGGCGCTGTCCCGGGACGACTCCTTCTCGGCCGTTCACATCCTCACCGCCCGCCGGGGCGTGGAGGTCCAGATCAACGCCTTCAACTTCCCCGTGTGGGGAATGCTCGAGAAGCTCGCCCCCGCCTTCATCGCTGGCGTTCCATCCATCGTCAAGCCCGCCTCGCCGACCGCGTACCTGGCCGAGGCGGCCGTGCGGCTCATCATCGACAGCGGCCTGATCCCCGAAGGCGCCCTGCAACTGGTGTGCGCCGCGCCGGCCGAGCTCGACGGCCTGCTCGACCGCCTCGGCGGACAGGACAGCATCGCCTTCACCGGCTCGGCCGCCACCGCGGCGGCGCTGCGGGCCCACCCGGCGGTGACCGAGCGGGCGGCCCGCCTCAACATCGAGGCCGACTCGCTCAACGCGGCCGTCCTGGCCCCGGCCGCCGCCCCCGGCACCGCGGAGTTCGACCTGTTCAGCGCGGAGGTCGTCAAGGAGATGACGGTCAAGGCCGGCCAGAAGTGCACTGCCATCCGCCGGGCCCTGGTCCCTGCCGAGCACCTCGACGCGGTCGCAGAGTCAATCGCCGCTGCGCTCGGCGAGGTGGCCGTGGGCGATCCCCGCGACGACGCCACCGACATGGGACCACTCGTGGGGCTGGCCCAGCGCGACGAGGTCGCTGCCTCCGTCGCCGCGCTGCGCGAAGCTGCGGAAGTCATCGTCGGCCCCGGCGACCTCCCGCGCGTCGACGCCGGGCCCGGTGCCATCCGGGCGCCCGCGGGTGGCCCCGTCCGGCCTCGAACCCGTGCGGCCGACGCGGGAGCGGGGGCGTACATGGCGCCGACCCTGCTGCGAGCGACCGATCCCCGCTCCGAGACAGTTCACAACACCGAGGCGTTCGGGCCGGTGTCCACTCTCGTGCCCTACCGCAGCGTCGATGAGGCCGTCGAGTTGGTGGCGGCTGGCGGCGGCAGCCTGGTCGCCTCGCTCTACGGCGGCGACCGCGACGAGATCGCGGCGCTCGCCCTGGGCGTCGCATCGCACCACGGGCGGGTGCTGGTCGTGGACTCGCCGATGGCCGCGGCCAGCACCGGCCACGGGTCACCCCTGCCGCCGCTGGTGCACGGAGGGCCCGGCCGGGCGGGCGGCGGCCAGGAAATGGGCGGCATGAGAGGCGTGCTCGCCCACATGCAGCGCACCGCGGTGCAGGGATCGCCCGACATGCTCACCGCGGTCACCGGCGAGCACATCGGCGGCGCCACCACCCGCGAGGACAAGGGCCATCCCTTCAAGCTCACGTTCGACGACCTGGAGGTGGGCGACTCCATCACCACCGAGTCCCGCGCCGTAACCCGGGCCGACATCGCGGCCTTCGCCGAGAGCACCGGCGACAAGTTCTATGCCCACATGGACGACGAGGCCGCGGCCCGCAGCCCCATCTTCAACGGCCTGGTGGCCCACGGGTACCTGGTGCTGTCGTTCGCGGCCGGGCTGTTCGTGTGGCCCGACGAGGGGCCGGTGCTGGCCAACTACGGCATCGACCGCCTCCGCTTCGCCAGGCCCACCTACCCAGGCGACGAGATCCACGTGGTGCTCACCTGCAAGCGCAAGACCCAACTCGACGGCCGCGGCTACGGCGAGGTGGCCTGGGACACCCAGGTCGTCAACCAGCACGGCGAGGTCAACGCGGCCTACGACGTGCTCACCATGGTGGCCAACGCCCCCGGCGTCAACGGCGCCCCGGAGGCGAGCGGCGATGGCTAGGTCGTGGGCCACTATGGAGCACTTCGAGGCGTTCCTGGACGACGGCGGCCTGGTGGAGGCCGACGACCACATGCCCGACGCCTACCGCCAGGCCGTGTTCGCCTTCATCGAGATGCACGCCAACAGCGAGCTGATGGGGGGCCTCACCGAGCGGGACTGGATCCCCAAGACTCCGGGCCTGCGCCACAAGATGGCCGTGCTGGCCAAGACCCAGGACGAGATCGGCCACGGCCACCTGCTGTACATGATCGCCGCCGACCTCGGCGTCAAGACCCGCACCGAGATGCTGGAAGACCTGTTCGCGGGCCGCAGCCGCTTCCACAACGTGTTCCACTACCGCGCCGTTACCTGGGGCGACCAGGTGGCCATCGCCTTCCTGGTGGACGCGGCCGCGCTGATCAGCCAGCAGGCCGTGTTCAAGAACTGCTCCTACGGCCCCTACAAGCGGATCCTGCGCCGCATCATCGCCGAGGAGGGGTTCCACATGCGCCTCGGCGAGGACCGCATGATGCGCATCGCCGAGGGCACCGAGCGCCAGCGCCGGCTCTTCCAGGACGCCCTCGACCGCTGGTTCTGGCCCGCATTGCAGCTGTTCGGCCCCGACTCCAAGCCCGACGACATGCTGTTGCGCTGGCACATCAAGTCCGAGCGCAACGAGGTGCTGCGAGACCGCTGGGTGCAGAAGTTCGTCCCGATGCTGCAGGGGTACGGCTTCACCGTGCCCGCCCCCGACCTGCGCTGGGACGCCGAGACCCGCCGCTGGGACGTCGGCCCCATCGACTGGGAGCCCCTCAAACGCACTCTCGCCCAAGGCGGCCCCGACTCCGCCCGCCGCATCCGCGAGGCCGCCGACAATTGGAACCGCACCGCCTGGGTTCGAGCCGCCCTCTCCGACAACAGCGGTGCCGCGGCGCCCGCCCTGTCCGACAACAGCGCCTCGGCGCATTCCGCGGGCGGTGCGGGGTGTTGAGGTGCGGGGTGTTGAGGTGCGGGTCGGCGGGGGCTGGCCTCGGGGAGTTTCCGTGATTTGTCCTTCCGGCGGGCGCTTGGCGGGACAAAGCGTGTGGCGGTAGGCGCTGACATGCGGGTGTACGAGGTGTTCGTCAAGAAGGACGGGCGCGAGGAGTTCCGCCATGTCGGGGCACTGGAGGCTGCCACCGACGAGTTGGCGCTGGTGCTGGCCCGCGAGGGCTACTTGCGCCGCGCCGAGGGCGACAGGCTTTGGGTGGCGCGGCGCGACCATGTGATCGCGGCCGACGACGACTTCGTGGCCCCCAACGCCGACAAGCCCCACCGCCACCATGACGGCGCGGCCGTCGCCGCCCGCCGCAAGGCCGCCCGACAGAGCCAAGAATGAGTGGCTGGGCGATTTGGCAGCTGGAAGCGCCGTTTTGGGGACTCTCAGCTGCCAGTTCGTGTTGGGGTGCTGGCGGTTGGGCGATTTGGCAGCTGGAAGCGCCGTCTTGGGCACTCTCAGCTGCCAGTTCGCGGTGAGGGGACGAATGTGAGCGAACTGGACGGGGTGCGAGAGTTCCTGTTGGCCTTCGCCGACGACGAGCATCTGATGGGCCAGCAGCACACCGAGTGGATCGGAGTAGCGCCGTTCCTGGAGGAGGACCTGGCCTTCTCCAGCATCGGCCAGGACGAGCTCGGCCACGCTGCGCTCTTGTACGAACTGGTGCTCGAACTAGACGGCATCGAGCCGACCGACGGTGCCGTAGACGCGCTTGCCTACGGCCGTCCGAGCGCCGACTACCGGTCATGCCACCTGGTCGAGTACACGACGACCGACTGGGCCGAGGCCCTCGTGCGGCACTGGATATACGACGCCTTCGAGGCGATGCGCTGGCAGCTTGTAACCGACTCGTCTCTCCGGAAACTGGCGACGGTCGCCCGCAAGGCGCTCAGAGAGGAAGCCTTCCACCGCCGCCACGCCGACGCCCTACTCGACAAGCTCCTCGCCTCGCCCCAGGCGCGAGAGCGGATTGCGGACGCCCTCGAAGCGGTGGCGCCGATGGCCAAGGGCCTGTGCGAGCCCGTCGCCCGTGAGGCTGAAGCCATCCGCCAAGGCGTTGCATCCGCTTCGACAATCGGTCTTCTCGAACCGCTGGATCAAGCCATCGCCGAGCGGTTCTCTTTCTCGGAGGCGCAGCCGTTCGTCGCCGCGGCTGACCCCCGACGTGATCACGCCAACGGGTTGGCGGCGGACCAGCGGGGCCGCACCAGCCGGTCCACGGACTTCGAGCCGCTGCTGGCGCGCATGCGCGAGGTGCTCGACTACGACACCGAGGCTGTTTGGTGACCGGGCTTCGCCTCGAGCACTGCTGGCTCGCTGAATGGGTTGGTGTACCGAAGGCAACGCCGGGGTGAGCGAGCACGCGGCGGTGACCGGGCCGAGGACTGTGCCCCGCTCCGCGCGCCAGCCTCGGAAGGCGGTGTCCGCACGATGAGCGACATTGCGGCCGCGATCCGCGGACGGTGCGAGCAGCCCGACATCTCGGCCCGGTCGGTGCTTGTGACCGTGCTGGGCGACTCGGTGCTGCCCGTCACCAAGACGCTGTGGCTCTCCAGCCTGT
Organism: Acidimicrobiales bacterium; assembly: GCA_963667505.2. GTDB lineage: Bacteria > Actinomycetota > Acidimicrobiia > Acidimicrobiales > Aldehydirespiratoraceae > Aldehydirespirator. Next base: position 226,646 of record OY763490.2, read on the forward strand.
TCGAACTGGCCCGGCCGTTCGGGTTCAGCGAGCGCCTGGTCCGCACGTCGATGTTCCGCCTGGTGGCGGAGGGCTGGGTGACCAACGAGCGGGTCGGTCGTCGCAGCCGCTACTCGCTCACTCTGCTGGCCGTGCGCGAGTCCGAGGACGCCGACCGCCGGATCTACGCCAACGATCCGGTGACCTGGGACGGATCATGGGCGTTCGCGGTGCTTGACACACCCCTGATGCCCGCCGCCGAACGCGACCGCATCGTCCGCCACCTCGGCTGGCACGGCTTCGTCGACCTCGGCCGCGGCCTGCTGGCCTCGCCCTCGGTCACGGTGACGAGCCTGCGTGAGCTGCTGCGGTCGGTGGCGCCGACTGCGCCGGTGCCGGTCGGTAGGGCAGAGCTCGACGACCTCGACGCCTTAGTGAGCGAGGGGTTCTTCGCGGCTGTGTTCCGCACGACCGACACCGAGGCCGCGTACCGCGACTTCCTGGCCCGCTACGAGCCCTGGCAGAGGCTCGACCTCGGTGCCGCATCCCCGCTCGACGCCTACGCGCTGCGGACCATGCTGGTCCACGAGCACCGTCGGATCCGCCTGCGATCCCCGGACATGCCGCAGCAACTCCTGCCACCAGACTGGATCGGCGACCGCGCCCACGCCATGGCCACCGACATCTACCGCCGGCTCGGCCCTCCAGCCGCCCGAGCCCTCAGCGAGATCCTCGAAGTCGACTACCCGCCTACGATGCCCGGCCGCTTCGGCGCGTGAACGGCGGCGGGCTACGCCGATTCGCGCCTCTCTCGGTGCGCGGCCCGTCCGGCTCGTTCAATCAGCCTATCGACCTCTGGGTCGCCTTCGAGTCGCTTGATGATCTCTCGCGATCTCTCGGGGTCGGCTTCCCTCAACTCTTCGGGTTTCACGCGTTCCGCCCAGTCCTCGAACGCCGCCAGCTTCTCGGCCAGCCATTCGGATCGGGTCTGGCTCATCGGTTCCTTGGACCCGTCAGGAATCTCCGTCGAGCTGGCATGGCGTGGATGATAGCGGTACTTCCTTCCCGGCTGGCGACTGCGACCTCCAGCGGTGCCCCCGTCAAGGAAGGGCCCACGAACATCGTCACCGCCGGGTCGGACGTGTCGAAGTGTCGCCAGTAACGCGTCAATGCATGGAGCATGTCCCCATCCTGAACGCCGTGCTTGCGGGCGCTCGCCAGAATCTCCATTGTATAAATCTATGTAGTATAGATATATCTACCACACTTTGGTCACTGGCTGGGGTGGTTGGTGAGTTCGCCTTCGATGCGGAGGTTGGGGAGGATGCGGTCGAGCCAGCGGGGGAGCCACCAGTTGCGGGCGCCTAGCAGCTCCATGGTGGAGGGCACTATCAGCATCCTCACCAGGGTGGCGTCTATGGCGATGGCGATGGCCAGGCCGAAGCCGAAGAGCCGGATCACCCGGTTGTCCTCCAGCACGAAGCTGCCGAACACCACCACCATGATGGCCGCAGCCGCGGTGATCACCCGGGCGGTGGCGGCCAGCCCGTCGGCCACCGAGTTCACCGCGTCGCCGGTGCGTTCGTACTCCTCCTTCATGCGCGACAGCAGGAACACCTCGTAGTCCATCGACAGCCCGAACAGGATGGCGAACAGCATCATCGGGATGAACGGCTCGATCGGCGCGGGCTCCACGCCGAGCAGGCCTCCCAGCCAGCCCCACTGGAACACGGCCACCGCCACGCCGTAGGCGGCGCCGATGGACAGCATGTTCATGATCACCGCCTTCAGCGGCACCACCAGCGAGCGGAACACCGCCGTCAACAGCAGGAACGACGCCCCCAGCACCGCCGCGAAGAACACCGGGATGCGACCGGCCAGATAGTCGGAGATGTCGATGTTGAAGGCCACCTGGCCCGCCACCAGCGCATCGAGGCTGGTGCCGTCGAGAGTCTGAGGGACGACTTCGTTGCGCATCCGGTGGACCAGGTCCTCGGTAGCCGCGTCCTGGGGGCCGGTCGTGGGCTGCACCCGGATGACCGCGGCCTGGCCGTCTGGGCTGGGCAGTGCGGGCGAGGCGAAGGCGACGCCCTCGGTGCGGTTCAGCGCGCCCGACAGATCGTTGAACGCCGCCAGTTGCTGGGGGCCCGACACCGCGGCCACCACCAGCAGCGGGCCGTTGGCGCCCGGCCCGAAGCCGTCCGATATCAGGTCGTAGGCCCGGTGGGTGGTGGTGTCCTCCGCGAAGTTGCCCTCGTCGGAGAAGCCGAGGCGCAGCCCCAGCACCGGCGCGGCCAGCACCAGCAGCACCACCGTGCCGCCCACCGCGAACAGCCACGGCCGGGACTGCACGACCCGGCTGAGCCGGTACCAGCCGGTGTCCCGCAGCGGCTTGGCCTCCCGATGCCGCACCGTCCGCCGCAGCGGGTTGCGCGACGAGCCGAGCGATCCGGCGACCGCGGCCAGCAGCGCCAGCGCGGCGGCTGCCGCCACCAGCGGCCGGGGCGCTCCGGTGCCGACCCCGAGCAGCGTCAGGCCGAGCAGGGCCGACACGGCCACACCCCGCACTCGGGTGGTCATCACGCGCTCGCCGACCAGGCCCACGGTCGCCGGAAGGAGCGTGACCGACGCCGCCATCACCACCGCCACGGTGGTGGCCGCCGACAGTCCCAGCCCGGCCACGAACGGCAGGCCCATGAGTAGCAGCCCGAGCAGCGACACCACCACGGTGGCCCCCGCGAAGATCACCGAACGGCCCGCCGAGTCGAGGGCGGCCGCCATGGCGTCCTCTCGGCCCAGGCCGCGGTCGACCCACTCGCGGAAGCGGGTGACTATGAACAGGGCGTAGTCGATGCCCACCCCGATGCCGATCATGACGCCCAGCGTCGGGGCGAACTCGGGAACGGTCAGCAGGTTGCTGAGCATGACGATGCCGGCCCCGCCGACAGCCACTCCGACCAGGGCAGTCCCGACGGTCATGCCCATGGCGACCACCGAGCCCACCGCCAGGATCAGCACGAACACCGCGAAGGCGAGCCCGATGGCCTCGGACTCCGGCGGATCGCGTTCGGCCAGCCAGGCGCCGCCGACCTCCACCTGCACGCCGTGGGTGGAGCGCACCCCGCTGGCTTGGATCAAGTGCTCGATGTCGGCGCCGATGTCGGCGGCATCGTTCGCGGCGGTGCCTTCGGCCGTGTCGATGTCGGCGTAGGCGATACGTCCGGCCTCGGGGCCTCGGGCCGCAATCCGGCGGGCGCCGGCGGGGTCGTAGGGCGACCCGACGGCGACGCCCTCGATGGCCTCGACCTGCCCGAACAGCTCGGTCATGGCCGACCGCACCGCCGGGTCGTTCACGCCCTGCTCAGCCCGGAACACGATCCGGCCGCTGATGACCGCGCCGATGCGGCCGAAGTGCTCGTTGAGGATGTCGGCGCCCCGGTTGCTCTCGGCGTCGCGGGCGGCTGGCGTGCCGCCGTAGGCCGCGCCCAGGCGGCCTGCCACCCCGGCTGCGACCACGATCAGGAGCAGCCAGGCGAGCAGAACCCGCCACGGATGCCGATAGCAGAAGCGCGCGAGGGACGAGTACACAGCAGGGCCTTACCGCACGGCAGGCTAGAGCCCGCTACCGCCGCGGCCTACGACGATACCCATCGACTGCCCGCCTCTGGCATGAGCCTGCCGACACGCGGCCGGCGTCAGCGGCGATGACGCTGGATGTCAGATGGCTGCGCCTTGGCAGTTTCTTGACGCAGTCCGCCCGGCGGGCGTATCTTCGGCCATGATGCTGAAGAGGTTGGCAGCCAGGCTGTTCAGCCCTTCCAGGAGAGGTCGAAGGCCTCCGCCTGGCCGCGCTCCAACGGGTCAGTACCGGCCGCCCGACCCCATCAAGACCAGCGCCGACTACGCCCAAGAGTTCGAACTGGAGAAAGAACTCCGCCGGGGGATGAGGGGCGACGGCGGCGGCTAGCAGTCGGATCTCGGCCCGCGCGATCGCCCCACGCGATCGCGTCTGTCCTGGTAAGCGGTCCGCCTCGCTTCCTCGATCAATCTGTCAACTTCGGGATCGTCGTCAAGCAGCTTGACGAATTCCTCGGACCGGTCACGCATCGTGAGTTCCTCGGGCTTCACCCGTTCCGCCCAGTCCTCAAAGGCCGCCAGCTTCTCGGCTCGCCACTCTGCCTCGGTCTGGCTCATCGGCTCCTCCGAAGGGGCAGGAACTTCCGCCGAGCCCTCATGGCGTGGATGATAGCGGTCCTTGCTCCTCGGCCGACGACTGCGATTTCCAGCGGCTCGCCTGTCGTCGAGGGGCAAATCAGCATGGTCACGGCCACATCCTCGGTATCGATACGCATCCAGTGGTTTCGATACGCATGAAGCATGTCGCCATCAGATACGCCGTGCTTGTGGGCGCTAGCGTCGATGTCCACCGCATAGGCATACAGTGATATTAGCTATATATCAATATAACTTGTGCTGTTAGCAGAAAATCGTGGGTATCCGGTGGGCCGGCGACGCTCCGAGTGGCGCCGCCGGCCCGAACCGGGATGAGGGTCCAGATCGTGGCTACTCGCCGCCGGGGAGCAGTTCGACGGTGACCCGCTGCCAGCTGTTGCCGATGACGTCGACACCGGCGTTGCGCAGGTTGGTTACCGCCTCCCAGGCGATCTCGGGACGGTAGGCGTCCTCGTCGGGAGCGGAGGCGAGAATGCCCTCGCTGGTGGCCACGTCCACGGTCTGAGCCCACAGGTCGGGGTCCATCACGCCCACACCCAGCGGCGACGGCCAGATCAGGGCGCTGATCTCGTTGAGCTGCCACGTCTGGTGCGAACGGCCCAGCGTGGGCGCGTTGTCGAGCACGATCTGCACGCACTCGTCCGGGTTGTCGCGGCAATGGATCCAGCCTCTCAGCGACGCCTCCACGAACTTGACCGCGGTCTCGTGGTACGCGGGGTCGTCGTCCAGCCGGTCGGCGTCGGCCCACAGGGCGTCCTGGAGCATGGCCGTGCCCACGTCGTTCCAGTCGATGACGTTGAGGTCGGAGGGCTGGTAGAGCTCGCCGGTGTCGGGGTTGACCGTCTCGAGCACCTGGGCGTACTCGTTGTAGATCATGGCCTGGGCGGCGTCGATCTCGCCGCTGATCAGAGCCAGCATGTCGAAGTTCTGCTGCACCAGCTGGACGTCGCTGTCCGGGTCGAGCCCGTTCTTGCGCAGACCGGCCAGCAGCTCGAACTCGTTGCCGAAGCCCCAGTTGCCCACCGTGCGGCCCTGTAGGTCGGCCACTGTGGAGATGCCGGAGTCGGCGAAGGCCACCTGCAGGGTGGCGCTGCGCTGGAACACCTGGGCGATGTTGGTGATGTTGGCGCCCTCCTCGCGCGGCACCAGGCCCCGAGGCACCCATGACACCGCGAAGTCGGCCGCGCCGGAGTCGAGCACCGAGGCGGGCACGATCTCCACGCCGCCCTCGAGGATCTCCACGTCCAGCCCGTATTCCTCGTAGATGCCGAGGGCCTGGGCCGCGTAGTAGCCCGCGAACTGCGCCTGGGTGAACCACTGCAGCTGCAACGAGACCTCGGTCATCTCCATCGGTTCCTCGGCAGGCTCCTCCATGGCCTCCGCGGCCGCGGCAGCCGCCGCTTCCGCCTCGGCCTTGGCCGCATCGGCTTCTGCCTGGGCTGCTTCCAGCTGCGCCTCGAGCTCGGAGACGACCTCCGGGTCGACGGCCCCCTCGGCCTCGGTCATGGCAGCCTCCAGTGCTGCCTCGGCCTCGGCTGCCCTAGCGGCCGCCGCTTCTGCCTCGGCCGCGGCCGTGTCGGCTTGGGCCTGAGCGGCGGCGGCCTGGGCCTCAGCCTCGGCGGCCGCTGCCTCCGCGGCGCTGGTGTCCGGGGCCTCGTCGTCGCCGCACGATGCGGCAATCAGCCCAAGTGCCATCAGCGGCACCAGCAGACGCGTCAGCGTCATTCTTGCTCTCATGGTTTCCCTCCTAGGTGGGTCATTTTCTCTATCGAGACCCTGTTGTTGAGACCCTGTTGTTGAGACCCTGTCGTCGAGACCCTGTCGTCGAGACCCTCTCATTGCGACCTCCGGGCCACGAAGTGCCAGGGCATGGCCAGGCGCTCGACCAGCACGGCGAGCGCGTAGAGGCCGATGCCCACCAGCGATCCGGCCAGCACCGCGGCCCAGGCGTCGTCATAGCGGGTGAGTCCGGCCGAGTTGGTGATCAGGTTGCCGAGCGCGTCCTGGCGTCCGCCGAAGTACTCGGCCACGATGGCCGCGATCACCGCCAGCGACGTCGCCAGCTTCAGTGCGGTGAAGAAGAACGGCATGGCGTTGGGGAGGCGCACCTCGCGCATGATCCTCCACTTGCCGGCCCCGTAGGACTCCATCAGCTCGACCTGGCTGGGCTCCACCTGGGTGAGGCCCCGGGCCGTGTTGATGAAGATCGGGAAGAACACCAGCACCACCACCACCGCTTGGTTGGAGCGGGGCGACAGTATCCCGAACCAGGCATTGAAGATGGGCGCCAACGCGATGATCGGCACCGCGTTGACGGCGACGGCCAGCGGGGTGAGCGTCTCGTTGGCGGCCCGGAACGCGGTGACCAGCAGAGCGCCCGCCGCCCCCACCATCACGCCCGCGAGGAGTCCGGTGACGATGATGAAACCGGTCACGCCGGTGGCGGTCACGATGGCGTCGAAGTTCTCGGCCACCGCGCTGGCGATGTCCGAGGGCGGCGGCAGCACGAAGCCGTCGGGGCGGATCACCGCCAGGGCTGCCTCCCAGCCTCCGAGGATGATCAACGCGGCCACCACCGGCGGAAGCCACGACCGCAGCAGGGTCCTGACGGCCGTCATGGCTGCGCCGGCCTTGGATTCGCGGCGGGGCTGACGGCGGCCATCGCTAGTGGCCCCCTCGCAGTGCTTCTCGCACTGCGGTCACGTTGGCGAAGAAGGCGGGGTCGTCCCGGGTGGACTCGTTGCGCTCGCCCAGATCGTTGTCGATCACGGCCGCGATCCTTCCCGGGCGGGGCGACATGACCGCCACCTTGGTGGACAGGAACACCGCCTCGGGAATCGAGTGGGTGACGAACACCACCGTGATCTGCGTCTCCGACCAGATGCGCAGCAGCTCGTTCTGCATGTGCTCGCGGGTCATCTCGTCGAGCGCGCCGAACGGCTCGTCCATCAACAGCAGCTCCGGGCGGAACGACATGGCCCGAGCGATGGCGACGCGCTGCTGCATGCCCCCGGACAGTTCCGCCGGGTGGTGGCGGGCGAACTCGCCGAGCTTGACGAGTTCGAGCATCTCGGCAGAACGCTGACGTCGGTCGGCTGTCTTCCAGCCCATCAATTCCAGCGGGAGCTCGATGTTGCGCGACACGTTGCGCCAGTCGAACAGGCCCGCTCTCTGGAACACCATCGAGTAGTCCCGGTCGAGGCGGGCCCGGTCAGCGGTCTTGCCGTTGACCTCCACGCCGCCCTCGGTGGTGCCGATCAGCGCCGCGATCAGGCGCAGCAAGGTGCTCTTGCCGCAGCCCGACGGGCCGATGAGCGTCACGAAGTCGCCCCGATCGATGCGAAGGTCGATGTCCTCGAGTGCCCGCACCTCGTTGTGGCGTCCGAGATTGAAGACCTTGGACACGCCCCGGATCTCCACGGCTGGCGAGTGCGGATCGGTTGGGGCAGTGGCGTTCACGTCGCCGTCTCCCGATGAGGCTCGGCCGCTTCGGCCCGTTCTCCGGGTCGCGGTGGTCCAGCCGGGCTGTTCATGTGACCGACTCGCGGCCCTTGCGGCCGACCAGGGCGTACTCGATGGAGGAGATCGCCGCGAACACGAAGATGCCCAGGGCGGCCGCGCCGAGCACGGCGATGTAGAGGCGCTCGGGCCCGGTGGTGTAGCGCTGGGCCTCCAGCAGCACCCGCCGGCCGAGTCCGCCCTTCACCCCGGCGGAGATCTCGCCGACGATGGCGCCGACCACGCTGGCGGTGGCCGCGATCTTGAACGCGGCGAAAAGGTACGGCAGCGACGCCGGCAGCCTCAGCCGCCACAGGGTCTGCACCCAGCGGGCCGCGTAGGAGTCCATCAGCTCGAGGTTCTCGGGCCGGGGCGACTGCAGGCCTCGCAGGCCGTTGATCGTGACCGGGAAGAACGTCAGATAGGTGGCGATGATCGACACCGACATCCAGTCCTGCCACTCAAAGGGCAGGAAGTCGAGGCTCTTGCGGCCCCAGATCACGATGATGGGCGCGATGGCGATCAGCGGGATGGTCTGGCTGGCGATCACATGGGGCACCAGAGCGCGCTCCAGGCGCCCGGAGGCAGTGAGCACGACCGCGATGCCGAGCCCGACCACGACGCCGATGGCGAAGCCGACAGCCGCCTCCCGCAGCGTGAAGGCGGCCTCGCCCGCGACGATCGACCAGAACGGCTCGTTCGTTCCTCTCGGCTCCGCGAAGATGCCCGAGACGATGTCGAGCACCGGCGGCATCTTCAGATCGTCGGAGCCGGGCAGGACCGACCCGACCAGCGGCCAGTCGGTCTGGGCGTCGTCGATGGCCGATCCCGCCGCCTTGTAGAGGCTGTACAGCAGGCCCAGGAGGCAGACGAACAAGGCCAGCACGACCACCTGCCGCCCGGTCCTCGTCATCCGTTCCCGCCGCTGCTCCCGGGCGGCCCGCTGGCGCAGCAGTTGCTCGAAGACCATCGGGTCGTCGACGGGCGCGGCCGGGGCCTCGGTGCCCGAATCGATCAAGGCTTCAGTAGGGGGCCCGGACTCAGAAGCCACGATGGGAGTCAGTCCCTGAGAGCCGGGATCACTCGCTGGCCGTAAGCGTTGAGGGTCTCGTCCTTGGCGTCGTGCATCAGGTAGATGGCGAACTGGTCCACGCCCAGGCCGCGCAGCTCGCGGAGCCGGGCGACGTGGTTGTCGGCGTCGCCCAGGATGCAGAAACGGTCGATCACGTCGTCGGGAACGAAGTCGGTGTGGACGTTCCCGGCCTTGCCGTGCTCGGAGTAGTCGTAGCCATCCCGGCCCTTGATGTAGTCGGTGAGGGCCTGAGGCACGCCGCCGCCGGTGTCGCCGTAGCGCTCTACTAGGTCGGCCACATGGTTGCCGACCATGCCGCCGAACCAGCGGACCTGGTCGCGCTGGTGGGCCAGGTCGTCGCCGACGTAGGCGGGCGCGGCCACGCACATGTACAGCTCGTCGGGGTCGCGGCCCGCGTCGGCCGCGGCCTTGCGCACGGCCGCGATGGTCCACTCGGTGATCTGGGGGTCGGCCAGCTGCAGGATGAAGCCGTCGGCCTGCTCTCCGCACAGCTTCAGCGCCCGGGGGCCGTAGGCGGCCATCCAGATGTCGAGCCGGCTGCCCGCCGACCACGGGAACTGCTGGCGGGTGCCGTTGTAGGTGACCTCGAGGCCCTCGGCCAGCCCCTTGATGACCGTCATCGACTCGGCCAGGGTGGACAGGCTGGTGGGGGTGTGGCCCAGCACCCGCATGGCCGAGTCGCCCCGGCCGATGCCGCACACCGTGCGGTCGCCGAACATGTCGTTGAGGGTGGCGAACAGCGACGCCGTGACCGTCCAGTTTCGGGTGCCCGGGTTGGTGACCATCGGCCCGACGATCATCCGCCTGGTGGCCGACAGCATCTGGCTGTAGATCACGTAGGGCTCCTGCCACAGCACGTGACTGTCGAAGGTCCACCCGTAGCTGAACCCGTGGGTCTCGGCCCGTCGGGCCAGATCCACCACCCGCCAGGCGGGCGGGTCGGTCTGCAGAACCACGCCGAAGTCCATCGCTCAGCCCCCCTCGGCGTCTCGGCAGCCGGCCGTCCGAACCCGGAGCCTCATTGGCGGCCCTCAGCGGTTCCTCGGGAAGCCCAGGTCAACCACGCTGTCGGCCGGGTCGGGCCAGCGGGCGGTGACGGCCTTGGCCTTAGTGAAGAAGTGGACGCCCTCGGGCCCGTACATGTGGGTGTCGCCGAACAGCGAGCTCTTCCAGCCGCCGAAGGAGTGGTAGCCCACCGGCACCGGGATCGGGACGTTGACGCCCACCATCCCGGCGTCGGCGTCGGCCTGGAACTGGCGGGCCGCGCCGCCGTCGCGGGTGAAGATGGCGGCGCCGTTGCCCCACGGGTTGTCGGCGATGAGCTGCACCGCCTCGTGGTAGCTGTCGGAGCGCACCACGGACAGCACCGGGCCGAAGATCTCGTCGCGGTACACCGACATGTCGGGGGTCACATGGTCGAGCAGCGACACGCCGAGGAAGAAGCCGTCGCCCTCGAAGACCGACTCCCGGCCGTCCACCACCACCGTGGCCCCCGCCTCTGCGCCGGCGCCCACGTAGCCGGCCACGCGGTCGCGGTGCTCGCGGGTGATCAGCGGCCCCATCTCCGACTCGGGGTCGTCGCCGGGGCCGATCTGCAGCTTGTCCATCCGCACACGGATGGCGTCCACCAGCGGGTCGCCGGCGTCGCCGACGGCCACCACCACCGACACCGCCATGCAGCGCTCGCCCGCCGACCCGTAGGCCGCCGAGACGGCCGCGTCGGCGGCCAGGTCGAGGTCGGCGTCGGGCAGGACCACCATGTGGTTCTTGGCCCCACCCAGGGCCTGGACCCGTTTGCCCGCCGAAGTGCCGGTCTCGTACACGTAGCGGGCGATGGGGGTGGACCCGACGAAGCTCACCGCCTTCACGTCGGGGTGGGCGAGCAGCCGGTCCACGGCCACCTTGTCGCCGTTGACCACGTTGAGCACGCCGGGCGGGAACCCGGCCTCGGCGAACAGCTCGGCCACCAACCGCGGCGCCGAGGGGTCGCGCTCGGACGGCTTGAGCACGAAGGTGTTGCCGCAGGCCACCGCGTTGGGGATCATCCACAGCGGCACCATGGCCGGGAAGTTGAACGGGGTGATGCCGGCCACCACACCCAGCGGCTCACGGACCGTGTACACGTCCACGCCGCTGGACGCCTGGGAGTTGTAGCTGCCCTTAAGTAACTCGGCCAGGCCGCAGGCGAACTCGATGTTCTCCAGCCCTCGGGCGACCTCGCCCAGCGCGTCGGAGCCGACCTTGCCGTGCTCCGCGGTCAAGCGGGCGGCGACCTCCGACGCGTTGGCCTCGACGACGTTGCGGAAGGAGTGCATCAGCTTGGTGCGGGCCGCCAGCGACGTGTGTCGCCAGTTCTCGAAGGCGGCCGCAGCCGAGGCGACCGCCGCGTCCACCTCCTCGATGCTGGCCAGTCCGACCGCCGCGGTCTGCTCGCCGGTGGCCGGGTTGAAGACCGGGTGGACCCGCCCCGACCGGCTCGGCACGGACTCGCCGCCCACATAGTGATGGATCGTCTCCACGGATCGTCTCCTGTCTTCCTTCGGACGCTCTCGGTTGTCGGTGTGCTGCCTCGGGGGAGGGCCCGAGCCGCGGCTTCGCGCTACTGCAGGTACTGGGACAGGCCCCGGCGCAGGTACTGGCCGTCGCCGGTGCGGCCCAGGTAGCTCTCGTCGTCGATGATCCTGCGGCCCCGCGACAGCACCGTGTCCACATGGCCGGTCACCTCGAAGCCCTCGTAGGCGGAGTGGTCCATGTTCATGTGGTGGTTGTCGACGCTGATGGTCCACCGGCGGTCGGGGTCGTAGATCACGATGTCGGCGTCGGCGCCCGGCGCGATGACCCCCTTGCGGGGGTACAGGCCCATCATGCGGGCCGGGGTGGTGGAGCACAGTTCGACCCAGCGGGCCAGGCCGATCTCGCCGGTGACCACGCCCTGGTAGATCATGTCCATGCGGTGCTCGACGCCGCCGATGCCGTTGGGGATGGCCCGGAAGTCGTTGAGGCCCAACTCCTTCTGCTCCTTCATGCAGAACGGGCAGTGGTCGGTGGACACCACCGCCAGGTCGTTGGTGCGCAGGCCCTTCCACAGATCGTCCTGATGGCCCTCGGCCCGCGACCGCAGCGGGGTGGAGCACACGTAGGCGGCCCCCTCGAAGCCCGGCCGGTCGAGGTGCTCCTCCAGGCTGAAGTGCAGGTACTGCGGGCACGTCTCGGCGAAGACGTTCATGCCCGCGTCGCGGGCGATGGCCACCTGCTCTAGGGCCTCGGAGGCCGACAGGTGCACGATGTACAGCGGGGCCGCGCCCACCTTGGCCAGCTGGATGGCCCGGTGGGTGGCCTCGGACTCCAGCTCCTTGCGGCGCACGTAGCCGTGGGTGACCGGGCTGGTCTCGCCCCGCTCGAAGGCCTGCTCGGCCAGCACGTCGATGGCCAGGCCGTTCTCGGCGTGCATCATGATGAGTCCGCCGTTGCCCGCGGCCTGCTGCATGGCCCGCAGGATCTGGCCGTCGTCGGCCAGGAACACGCCCGGGTAGGCCATGAACAGCTTGAAGCTGGTGATGCCCTCGTTGACCAGCAGGTCCATCTCCTTGAGCGAGTCGTTGTCGACGCCGCCGATGATCATGTGGAAGCCGTAGTCGATGGCGCAGTTGCCCTCGGCCTTGGCCATCCAGGCGTCGAGGCACTCCCGGACGTTCTCGCCGTACTTCTGCACGGCGAAGTCCAGGATGGTGGTGGTGCCGCCCCAGGCCGCGGCCCGGGTGCCCGTCTCGAAGGTGTCGGAGGCGAACGTCCCGCCGAACGGGAGCTCCATGTGGGTGTGGACGTCCACTCCGCCGGGCACCACCAGCTTCCCGGTGGCGTCGATCACCTCGGCGCCCTGCTCGGCCGCGGCCGCGATGGCGCTGCCGGGGCGCAGCACGGCCTCCACCTGCTCGCCGTCGATGAGGACCTCGGCCCGGTCGGCGCCGGTCGCGCTGACGACGGTGCCTCCCTTGATCAGCGTTGTCATCTTCGTCTCCTTCCGGAACTGGACCCTGGGATGGGAGATCCGAGTGTTGCCGAGGGGTGTGACAGGCAGTCCGGCGCGGTTTGGTTGGATTCGATGTATCGGCCCCTCAGGGCGCGGTCAGCGGGTCGTAGAGGTCGGGGCGGCGGTCCCGGTAGAAGGCCCACTGGGCCCTGACCTCCTCGATCTGGTCGAGATCGAGGTCGCGCACCACCAGCTCCTCGGCCCGGTCCGACGCGGCGCCGTCCACGATCTGCCCCCGCGGGCTGGCGAAGTAGGAGGTGCCGTAGAAGTCGTTGTCGCCCAGCGGCTCGATGCCGACCCGGTTGATCGCCCCGACGAAGTACATGTTGGCCACCGCCGCCGAGGTCTGCTCAAGTTGCCACAGGTAGGCGGACAGGCCCCGGCTGGTGGCCGACGGGTTGAACACGACCTCTGCTCCGGCGAGCCCCAGCGCCCGCCAGCCCTCGGGGAAGTGGCGGTCGTAGCAGATGTACACGCCGACCGTGCCCACCGCGGTCTCGAACACGGGGTACCCCAGGTTGCCGGGACGGAAGTAGAACTTCTCCCAGAAGCCCTTCACCTGCGGGATGTGGGTCTTGCGGTACTTGCCGAGGTAGCTGCCGTCGGCGTCGATCACTGCCGCGGTGTTGTAGAGGAACCCGGCCTTCTCGTTCTCGTACATGGGCAGCACCAGCACCATCTCGTGCTTGGTCGCCAGCTCCTGGAAGCGCTTGGTGGTGGGGCCGTCGGGGATCGCCTCGGCGTATGAGTAGAACTCGGCGTCCTGCACCTGGCAGAAGTAGGGCCCGTAGAACAGCTCCTGGAAGCACATGACTCGCGCGCCGGCGGAGGCGGCCTCGGCCACGTACTTCTCGTGGAGCTCGATCATCGACTCCTTGTCGCCGGTCCAGGCGACTTGAACGATGGCGGCGGTAACCGTCCGTGCCATTTGCGCCTCCCCGTCTCATCGGATGCCCGCCCGACTCCGTGACCCGACTCCGTGAGAAGAGGCGATCTTAGCGAACCTGCCGGTTACGTCAATCGGCCGAGGCTGCGGCGCGAGGAGATGACGCCGGTGTCGAAGCCGGCCAGGTGCAGGCCGCCGCCGAATCGGGCGTGCTCGATCTTCAGGCAGCGGTCCATCACTACCTCGAGCCCGGCGTCGGTGCAGCGACGGGCGGCGTCGGCGCTCCACAGCCCGAGCTGGGCCCAGAAGACCGGGGTGCCCGCGGCGACGGCCTCGTCGGCCACGGCGGGGAGGTCTTCGGAGCGGCGGAACACGTCGACGATGTCGGGCACGACCGGTAGGTCCCCCAGCGACGCGTGCACGGGCTGACCGAGGATCTCGCCTCCGGCTGCCCGCGGGTTGACCGGATACACGTCGTAGTCGGTGGACGACGACAGCAGGTAGGTGAGTACGAAGTAGCTGGCCCGGGCCGGATTGGCGGAGGCGCCCACCACCGCCACCGAGCGCGAGCGCTCCAGGATGCGGCGGCGCTCGCCCGCCGACGGCGGCGTCCAGCCCTCCACCGGCGCCCGCTCAGTCATCGCCGTCCCCGACGGCTGTGGGCGAATTGGCAGCGCTGGGTGCCGTTTTGGGCGTTCTCCGCTGCCAGTTCGCGCCGAGGTGGGCGACCCTTGCCGGATTGGCAGTGCTGGGTGCCGTCTTGGGTGTTGTCGGCTGCCAGTTCGCGTCGAGGTGGGCGGCTGTGGGGCGAATTGGCAGCGCTAGGTGCCGTTTTTGGTGTTCTGCGCTGCCAGTTCGTGCTGAGGTGGGCGGCTGTGGGGCGAATTGGCAGCGTTTTGCATCTATAGCGTGCATTTCGCTGCCAGTTCGGTTGCGATCGGTCAGTCACGCGCTCTCCCGGTGGCGACGGCCAGGGCCTGGTCGAGGTCCCAGACGATGTCCTCGGTGTCCTCGAGCCCGACTGAGATGCGCACCATGTCGGCGGACACGCCGCCGGCTTCAAGCTCGGAGTCGGAGAGCTGCTGGTGGGTGGTGGACGCCGGGTGGATCACCAGCGTCTTGGCGTCGCCGACGTTGGCCAGGTGCGACACCATCTGCAGCGACTCGATGAAGCGGGCCCCGGCCTCTCGGCCGCCGACCACCCCGAAGGTGAAGATGGCGCCCGGTCCGGCCGGCAGGTAGCGCCGGGCCAGGTGGTGCTGGGGATGGCCGGGCAGACCGGCCCACAGCACCCAGGCCACCCGGTCGTCGGCGTCGAGCCATTCGGCCACCGTCCGGGCGTTGGCCACGTGGGCGTCCATGCGCAGCGGCAGCGTCTCCAGCCCCTGAAGCAGCAGGAAGGCGTTGAACGGCGAGAGGCAGGCCCCCACGTCTCGCAACTGCTCGGCCCGCACCTTGGTGCAGAAGGCGTACTCGCCGAAGTTGTCCCACCAGCGCAGGCCGTTGTAGCTCGGCACCGGCTCGGTCAGCAGGGGGAAGCGGCCTGAGCCCCAGTCGAAGCGCCCCGCCTCCACGATCACGCCGCCGATGGAGGTGCCGTGGCCGCCCAGGAACTTGGTGGCCGAGTGCAGGGCGATGTCCGCACCGTGGTCGAGCGGACGGCACAGGTACGGCGTCGCGAAGGTGGAGTCCACCGCCAAGGGCAGCCGGTGGGCGGCGGCCACCTCGGCCAAGGCGTCCAGGTCGGCCACCGCGCCGGAGGGATTGGAGATGATCTCGGTGTACAGCAGTTTGGTGTCGGGGCGCACGGCCGCAGCGAAGGCGCCAGGGTCGGTGCCGTCCACGAAGGTGGTGTCGACGCCGAGGCGGCGCAGGGTCACGTCGAACTGGGTGTAGGTGCCGCCGTAGAGCCCGGCCGCGGCCACTATGTGGTCGCCTGCGCCAGCCAGGGCGGTGACGGTGAGGAACTCGGCGGCCTGCCCGCTGGCGGTGGCCACCGCCCCGATGCCGCCCTCAAGGCTGGCCATGCGCTCCTCGAAGGCGGCGGTGGTCGGGTTGGAGATGCGGGTGTAGATGGTGCCGTACTTCTGCAGGGCGAACAGGTCGGCGGCGTCGTTGGTGTCCTCGAACACGAAGCTGGTCGACTGGTAGATGGGCACCGCCCGGGCCCCGGTGGCCGGGTCGGGCTGGCCGCCGGCGTGCAGCGCCCGAGTGCGGAACCCCCACTGCCGGTCGTCCATGCCCCGACGATAGGCCAGCCCGCCGCGGGCGCGGGTACCGTCGCCGAGGCTGCTCGTCGAGGGCACCCAGATCGCCCAGTCCGCCGCGGGCGCGGGTACCGTCGGCGCCGGTGGCCTCGTTCAACATAGAGACGATCTCGTTCGAGTCATCGGACCTCTCGCCGGTAGTGGGCGAGATGGAGCGCCTGGTCGCCCGTGGAGACGGTCTGGGCTGGATCAACGTCGGCCCCGCCCTGCGCGACGACCAGATCGACCGGCTGCCGTCGCCGACGGTGCTGGGCCGCTGGTTCTCAGGCCGGGGCCCGGCGGTGCCGATGGCGACCTGGACGCCGCCCACCGAAGCGCCCGGCGGGGCGCTGCCCACCGTGGGCGTCGAGCACGGGGTGGGCCCCAAGGCGCTGGACCAACTCCGCGACGCCGGCACCCCGCTGCCCGCCGGCTGGCGCAAGGTGCAGGACCACGCCAAGAACGGGATAGTCGCCCACCCCTCGTCGCAGGCGTCCCACACCGATGTGCTGGGCTGGCTCCTGTCGGTCTGCTGGGCGCTGTGCCCCATAGACATAGAGGACCACTGGCTGGCCGAAGTCCACCGCCCGTCTGCATGAGTCCGGCGGACTCCTAGGATCGGCCCGGCCCTAGTGGATCTGCGTGAGTCTGGGGAGTCCGGCGCGCCGCGGGAACGGCGCATCTACGCTCCGAGCGGGTGCACCTGAAATATCATGCATTGTCATAGGGACACGATACGGTAGGGCCCATGGCCACAACTGAGCCGACTGTCAACACCTACATGGCCCAAGCGTTGCGGACCATGCACCCGCGCTGGGCCCCGAAGGGAGCGATCGTCTCGCAAGCGACCGGGGTGATCGTGGGCGGCAAGGGCAGGCAGCCGGACATCATGGTCCGCGTCCCGCGCGCCGCCCCGTTGGTGATCGAGGCCGAGTTCTTTCCGGCCCGCAGCCTCGAGAACGACGCGCTGAGCCGCGTGGGCGCACAGACCGCCAACCGGATCAGGCCTATCGAGACTGTCGTCGCCCTGCGATACCCGCGGCGCCTGCGCAATGTGCCGGAGACCGGCCTGGCCAAGGAATTGGCCAAGTGCGACGACTTGGAGTGGTGCGCCTGGATGGAGGGGCCCAGCAACGTCAGGTTCCCGTCCGAGGGCTGGATACGAGGCAGCCTGCCCGATCTTGCCGGTGCTATCGAGGTCTTGGCGGTGTCGCCCCGCAACATCGACATGGCCGCGGACCGGCTCGAACTGGGAGTCCTGCATGGCGCGGCTCTGCTGGCCGAGGCCGGCACGACGACCCAGGCCAAGATGGCCGAACTCCTGCACCAGGAGCCCGGCGACCAGACGACGAGGATGGCAGCATCGATCATCGTCAACGCGTTCCTGTTCCAGATCGCGGTGGCGTCCAGTCACGGAACACCGGGGATCGAAGCCACGGCCGCCGCTTCGGGGGATCCGGAGCGTTTGAGCAAGGCGGACGTGCTGGAGGCCTGGAGACAGATCCTGCTGATCAACTACTGGCCGGTGTTCGACATAGCCCGCCGGCTGTTGCTCCCCGTCACCCAGCCAACCGCCGACGAGCTGTGCCAGAGGCTGGGCTCGACCGCAGCCAGTCTGGCGGCCACGGGCACTGTCGATGTGCAGGATCTCGCCGGGCAGATGTTCGGGCGGCTGATCGCCGATCGCAAGTTCCTGGCCACCTTCTACACGCTGCCCGAGTCGGCCGCTTTCCTGGCCGAACTGGCGGTGGCTCGGCTCGACGCCGCCGTCGACTGGACCGACGAAGCAGCCGTGACCGACCTGCGTGTCGGGGACTTGGCCTGCGGGACCGGCGCCCTGCTGTCTGCTGTCTATCGGCGCATCGCAGCTCGTGTGCGCCGGGGCGGGCTGGACGACGCTCAACTCCACGCCGCGCTCATGCAGGAGACGCTGATCGGTGCCGACATCATGCCGGCGGCGGCCCATCTCACCACGACGATCCTGTCGGCTTCGCACCCGGCTATCGGATTCGGGAAGTGCAGCGTCCATGTGCTTCCCTTCGGGCGCATCCCCGATGGCCGCGTGGCGGTGGGCTCGCTGGACCTGCTCGGCGACGCTGGAACTCTCTCGCTGTTGGGCAGGCCAGGCACCCGGCTGGCCGGGCGGGTGGACGACGAGGAGGAAGACGACCTCGCGATCTGCAACGTCGGTGACGGCACCCTCGACGTCTGCATCATGAACCCGCCGTTCACCCGGCCGACCAACCACGAGACTGCCGAGGCTGCAGGGGTGCCGGTGCCATCGTTCGCCGGGTTCGGCACGACGCAGGACGACCAGCGGGCCATGGCCGCGCGCCTCGCCGAGCTGAGTCCGTCCGGCAACGGGCCCCGCGTTGGTCACGGCAACGCCGGCCTGGCGTCGAACTTCGTGGACTTGGCCCATGCCAAGTTGCGCCCGGAAGGCGTGCTGGCCCTAGTCCTGCCGTTCTCCGCGGTGTCGGGTGGTTCTTGGGCGGGATTGCGCAGGCTCCTGGACCGGCACTACCGCGACGTGACCGTCGTTTCTCTCGCGACGCATGGCAGCACAGAGCGCGCCTTCTCGGCCGACACGGGTATGGCCGAGATCGCGCTCGTGGCCGTCAAGCGCCCTGCCGCAGTGACGGCTGGGGGGTCGACGGTCAGATGGAGCAGCCTGGCGCGGCGCCCGACGAGCATGGTCGAGGCGGTGCAGGTAGCTCGGGCCATCGATGACGACGAGGCGCCCCTGTCGCCGGTCGGAGTGGAAGTGGGCGGCGACCGCGTCGGATGTGTCATGCCGGGCAGGATGTCCGACGGCGGGTTGGCGGCGATGGCGGAACCCGCCCTAGCGCACTTCGGGTTGGCGCTGACCAGATGTCGACCGAGCCTCAATCGAATCGGTGAGTTGCCGATCGCAATGACGAAGCTGGGTGCACTCGGCGAGCCGGGCCCCGTTCACAGAGACATCAGCGGCACGGACAGGGCCACCGGCTCATATCGGGGGCCGTTCGACATCAAGCCGCTTCTACCCGGCCGCACTCCCTCCTACCCCGTGCTGTGGGCCCACGACGCCGGATCGGGCCGTGAGTCGCAGATCGAGGTCGCGCCCGACACGCAGGGGCGAGTGCGGGCCGGCATGGACGGGCGGGAGCTTGAGGTGTGGGCAACGGCCACTCGCCTTCACGTCAACCTCGACTTCCAGATCAACAGTCAGGCTCTGGCTGCTTGCATCACCCCGGAAGAATGCATCGGCGGACGGGCGTGGCCGTCGTTCGTGCTCGAAGAATCGGCCTGGGAGGAGGCCGTGGCGCTGTGGCTGAACACGACCCTAGGTCTGATCGGATTCTGGTTCGCGGGGACCCGCCAGCACCAGGGCCGCGCCAGCCTCACCATCACCCGGCTCGCCGATCTGGTTTCGCTCGACCCCCGCGCCCTCACTCATGGGCAGATGTCCGTCGCGGGGGATGTGTTCGAGCGCTTCAGGCACCGGCTGCTCCTGCCGGCCAACGAGGCCTACCACGACGAGACACGCCACGAACTGGACGCGGCCGTGCTGTGCGAGATGCTCGGCCTTCCCGCCGAGGTTCTCGCCCCGCTGGCGGTCCTGCGCGCCCAGTGGTGCGAGGAGCCGTCAGTTCACGGAGGCAAGTCCACCCGTCCGAGCTAGACACTGATCACGGCCTCGACGATCAGGTCGATCACGGCTTGGGCGTCGGCGTCCCAGACCACGTTGTGGGCCGGAGCCGGTGACATATCGGCCATAGCGGCTGGAGGGCGGACGTCGGTGACGGTCATGCCCCGGGTGTGCTCACCGTGCAGCTCGACGGTCACCGGGTGGCTCGACTGGCGGAACAGGTGGGGGTGGGTGACGCAGATGACGGCGGTGGCGTCGTGCACGGGGGCCGCCTCCAGGCCGTACTCGCGGCACCGGTCGTAGGCGAACTCCAGGAGGCTGGCTGCGAACTCGGCCTCCGGGGTGCCCGCGGCCCGCATTCGGGCGGCCTCGTCGCCGCCGAGCAGCACCTTGTGGGTCACATCGAGGCCAACCATCGTGATCGGGGCCGCCTCTCGGAAGACGATGGCGGCCGCCTCGGGGTCGGCCCACACGTTGAACTCGGCCACCGGGGTGACGTTGCCGGCGTGAGCGCCCCCTCCCATGATCGTCAGTCTGGACAGATGGCTCCGCAGGTCGGGATCGCACCGCAGCGCCAGGGCCAGATTGGTTAGCGGGCCGACCGCGATCAAGTGCAGATCGTCGACCGAGCGGGCGGTGTCGCACAGGTACGCGACCGCGTCCGCAGAGGTGACCGTCCGGTCGAGCGACGGCAGGGCCACGTCGCCCAGGCCGGTCTCGCCGTGGATGCGGGCCGCGTCCATGGTGGGCGCGATCAGCGGGCGGGCCGCGCCCCGGTGCACAGGCACGTCCAAGTCGGCGATCTGGGCGGTGACCAGCGCGTTGTGGGTGGTGTGGTCGATGCCCACGTTCCCGTTGACGGTCGTGATCCCGATCAGGTCGCCGAAGTGGGCCGCGGTGAGGATGGCGATGGCGTCGTCGAGGCCAGGATCGCAGTCCAGCACGATCTTGCGCCGCTCAGAACGTTCAGGAGCGGTGTCGGCAGTCATGGGCCGAGCCTACGCGGACACAGGCACCGCGAAGCTGTCAGCGGACGTCCGAGCTCGCTCGGCACCCGGCCCCAGCGGGCGTGGATTCGCCAGGCTCGCTCGTTGGGTAGGTGCCGGACGGGCGGCCGGAACATCTCCGGCAGCGGGATAGGGGGCGTCGTGCGTAGGCCCGGTGCTGGGCGGGCGGGGCCGGCACTGTCCGGCGACCGGCGGCCGCCGACGGCCTCCGTGGCGAACGGGGCCGGCCTAGTCGGCTAGCAGGGCGTCCACTTCGGCCGTGGTCGGCAGGGACGGCTGCGCGCCGCGTCGCAGAGTGGCGGCTGCGCCAACCCGCACCGCCCACTCGGCTGCACCCACCAGATCGGCACCGCCCGCCAAGGCGTCGGCTAGCGCTCCACAGAAGGCGTCGCCGGCCGCGGTGGTGTCGACCGGCGCAACCATGGGAGCGGGCACATGCGTGGTTCCGGCGGGTGTGACCACCATCGCTCCGGCCGCCCCCAGCGTCACCGCCACGGCCGCCACCGGCAGCCCGCGTGCCAGCGAGACCGCAGCGTCGGCGTCCATGTCGCCGATGGCCGACAGTCCGGCCTGGCTTGCCAATGTGGCCAACTCCGTCTGGTTGGGAACGACCACATCCACGGCGTCGAGGAGCTCGACCGGAAGCGGTGCCGACGGTGCGGGAGCAGGATTTAGGACGGCCGTGCCCCGGGCACGGCGGGCGGCGGCCGTCACCGCCTCCATCGGAACCTCGAGCTGGAGCAGGACCACGGCGGCGCTCTCGAGCGCCTCAGCGGAGATGTCCACGTCGGCGGCACTGAGACGGCCGTTGGCGCCGGGGCTCACCACGATGGAGTTGTCGCCGTCCGCGCCCACCGCGATCAGCGCGGTGCCGCTGGGAACACCCTCGGTGGTCAGAAGGCCGGCGGTGTCCACCCCGGCCGCGTCTAGCCCGGCTCGCAGCATCGTCCCGGCGTCGTCGTCGCCGACCCGTCCGATCATGGCCACCCGCCGGCCGAGACGGGCCGCGGCTACAGCCTGATTGGCGCCCTTGCCGCCTGGGATGCGCCTCAGGTCGCCTCCCAGCACGGTCTCGCCGGACACCGGGATCGACTCCACTTCGACCACCAGGTCCAAGTTGGCGCTGCCCACGACAACCACCTCGTACATGACAGCATCATGGGCCGGTCACACCGGTGCCACAACCGCGCCGCGTGCGGTGGGCCGCGGCCGGTTGGTGCTGGCATGGTGGCCGTGGCGCTCATCGTCGCCGCGGTGCGCAAGGCCGCGGCTGACTGGATCGCACGGGAATGTAGGGTCGGCAGCATGGACCGGGTGCTCGAGTTCCCGGGCGGAACAGTGCCCGCGAGCGCGGTGACGTGGCGCTTCGGCCCGTCTGGCGGGCCTGGAGGCCAGCACGCCAACCGGTCCAGCACGCGGGCCGAGGCGGTGATCGACCTCACCGTCGCAGGCACCATGGCACCGGGTGTGCGTCAGCGGCTCCTCGAGCGGTTCGGCGTCGAGCTTCGAGCCGTGGCGGACGACACCCGGTCGCAGGCCCGCAACCGCGACATCGCTCTCGACCGGCTGGCGGCCCTGCTGCGCGAGGGAGCCGTCGTCGCCAAGCCGCGGCGGCCGACCCGCCCCTCGAACGCGGCTCGACGACGCCGGCTGGCCGACAAGCGCCGCCGATCCGACACCAAACGCGGCCGCAGACGCATCGACCCGGCCCGCGACGACACCTAGGTGCCAGGACCTAGGTGCCAGGGCCGCCGACCAGCTGTCAGAGGACGGCCACCGGGTTGACGGGGGAGCCGCATCCTCCTACGAAGGGCTCGGGGTTGGCCTGCAGCAGGAACTCGTAGCGGCCCTCCTCCGCGCAGGCCGCGGCCAGGACCTCCAGATCCCAGTTCTGGCCCTGGGTGAGGCCCATGTCCACCACGTGGAGGCAGTGCACGCCCAGAGCGTCGTCCCAGTTCGGGCCGGGGAAGATCTCGAAGATGTAGGTGTCGTCGGCCACCGCGGCAACGTCGTTGCGCCAGAACCAGCGCACCGCGTCGAAGCCGGGTCCGGGGCTGGTGCCGTCGGCTTCGGGCCCGGTGACGTAGGCCATGGCTCCCATCTCCCGGAACACCTGAATCCGACCGGTGCGCAACAGGACTATGTCGCCTGATCGCATCCGAACCCGGCCGTGGTCGGCGGCCTCGTCGAGATCGTCGCCGGTGACCTCGTGGTCGCTGGGCAGGCGCTCCAAGCCCTTGGCCGCGCACAGGTCGAGCAGCACGCCCCGCCCGGTGAGGTGGCGCACGTTCTCGATGCCGAGCACCGTGGCGCCGCCCGTCGGATTGATCGACGAGACCGGCACGCCGTTGTAGAGCGTGTTGTCGTAGCTCACATGGGCCAGGCCGTCCCAGTGGGTGGCGGCCTGCAGCGGCATCGTCACGATGTCGTCGGAGAAGTGGGGCACCATGCCCTTGCCGTCGGCGTCGCCGAGGTCGGGACTGTGGATCTTCACCATGGCGTGGAGCGGGTTGATCCGCCCGTGCATCTGGCCGATCTGCACTCCGCCCGAATGCTGCAGCGACAGCGCGCACGACACCCTCCGGCCGGTGCGCACCAGCGACGCGGCGTGGGTGACGGCATCGTCGGTGACCAGGTTGAGCGTGCCCAGGCGGTCGTCGTCGCCCCAGCGCCCCCAGTTGCGGACCTCGTCGCGCAGAGCGAAGAAAGCGTCAGTGAAGCTCATGGAGTCTCCCGGTGGGCTCGAATCGGACGCAGGCCGTCACGGGAACAGGAACGCGGGTCGGCTGCCTCGGTGCGGACGGCACGGTCGGGATACTAGCTTTGGCCCATGATCGGCCTGATGCCCGGCCCATCCGAAGCTCTGGACGGGAGCGGCCCGGTGACGCGGCTCTACGCGTTCAGGCTGGCGAGAGTCGAGACGGGAGCGGCCCGGTGACGTGGATCTACGCGTTCATGCTGGCTGCCGGGGCGCCGCTGCTGCTGTGGTTCGTGTTCACCGGCGGTGATTCCGACATGGAGGCCGGCGCCGAGGCGGACGGGCTGTCGGAGGTGTTCTCGGTGATCCCGCTGAGCAGCCTGGCCTTCGTGGCCACCTTCTTCGGCGCCACCGGGCTGGTCTCCGAATGGCTCGGAACCCCAGCGGTGTTCACTCTGCTGATGGCGGTGGTGGTCGGGGTGCTGGCCGGGGCGCTCAACAGCGCCGCGTTCGCCTACCTGCGCCGCAGCGAGGCGTCCAGCGACGTCTCCGACCGCGAGCTCGAGGGCAGCATCGCCCGGGTCTCGCTGCCCATGTCGAACGAGCACCGGGGCCGAATCGTGCTCACCGTGGCCGGTGCCCGAACCCAGATGACGGCCGCGCCCATCGACCCGCTCGACGGTGATGAGACCATCGAGTCCGGCGCCAGGGTGATCGTGGTCCGCATCGAAGGCGGCGTCGCCCTGGTCACGCCCCTGGTCCCCGAGTTGGAGTAGGCGCCCTCAGTCGAACAGAGCCCGCGCCGAACGGGCTGGTACGCTCGGCCGGGCATCGGGCTTGCGAACGCGATGAGCGTGGGAGGGAATCAATGTCCTCAGCAGTAGTGGCCGGCATCGCCTTGGCGTTGGCCGTGTTCTTCGTCATCCTCATAGTCAGGTCGCTGATAGTGATCTGCCCGCCCAACCGGGTGGCGGTCATCTCGGGCCGCAAGCGGACCCTCTCCGACGGTCGCACCGTCGGCTACCGGATCCTCAAGGGCGGCCGCACCCTGCGCATCCCGCTCATCGAGCGGGTCGCCTGGATGGACCTCAACACCATCCCGCTGGAAGTGGCGGTGCAGAACGCCTACTCGCGGGGCGCCATACCCCTCAACGTGATGGGCATCGCCAACGTCAAGGTGTCGAGCGGCGAGGGCCTGCTGGAGAACGCCGCCGAGCGCTTCCTTCATGTCGACCACAGTCACATCGGCAAGATCGCCAAGGAGACCCTCGAGGCCAACCTGAGAGGCGTGCTGGCCACGATGTCGCCCGAGGAGGTCAACGAGGACCGGCTCAAGTTCGGCCAGCAACTCATCGACGAGGCCGACGACGACATCAAGACGCTGGGCTTGGAGCTCGACGTGCTCAAGATCCAGAACGTCACCGACGACGTGAACTATCTGGAGTCGGTGGGCCGGCGCCTCACCGCCGAGGTGATCCGCGACGCCCGAGTGGCCGAGGCCAACCGCACCGCCGAGTCCGAGCAGGCTGAGGCGGCCGCCCGGCGCACCGCCCAGGTGGCCCAGATCGACGCCGACAAGACCATCGTCGAGGAGCAGAACGCGCTCCGCGTCCGCACCGCCGAACTGGAGGCCATCTCCAGGGCCCGGGAGGAGGAAGCGCTGGTGGCTGGCGAGACCGCCAAGGCGGTGGCCAGCCAGGCGCTAGAGAGCGAGCGCATCGAGCTCGAGAAGCGCCGGGTGGAGGCGGACGTGGTGGTGCCCGCCCGGGCCGACCTGGAGGCCCGCCAGCTCCAGGCCCAGGCGGAGGCGGCCACTATCGTCGAGGACGGCAAGGCCCAGGTCGAGGTGTTCAAGCGGCTGACCGACCAGTACCAGGCGGCCGGCGCCGACGGCCACGACGTGCTGGTGCTCAACATGCTTCCCGACCTGATCGACAAGATCGTGGCGACGGTGGCCAACGTGAGCATCGACCGGGTGGCGGTGGTGGACACCGGCGCAGGATCGGGGGGAGGCAACGGCAGCGGCGACGGCAGCGACGGCGCCCGGGGCGGCATTCCCGGACTGATGAGCCAGCTTCCGGCCTCGCTGGTGGCCATGACCGAGCAGATTGAGGCCGCTACGGGCGTGGACATCCTGGCCTCGTTGCGCCGACGGAGCGACGAGGCCGACGTCTAGGCGTCCGCCGAGCCCCGGCGTGCCGAGCCCCGGCGTGCCGAGCCCCGGGAGACGGGATCCCGGACCCGGCGGGTCGGGCGGCAAGCGGATGGAAGGCGGCAAGCCGGCAGACAGCACGGCCATGAGCCGATGCCTCGAGGGGCGCAGCATCGCGGTGACCGGCGGCGGCGGCGGCATCGGGAGGGCTGTCTCGCTGGCCTGCGCGGCCGAGGGCGCCAACGTGGTGGTGGCCGACTACGGCGTGGCGCTCGACGGGTCGGACCCCTCCAGCGATGTGGCCGACTCCGTGGTAGCGGAGATCCGGGCCGTCGGGGCAGACGCGGTGGCCGTGGCCGGAGACGTGTCCCGCTTCGATGCGGGCGACCGGATCGTTGAGGCGGCCTGCGACCGGTGGGGAAGCATCGACGGTGTGGTTTGTACCGCCGGAGTGCTGCGCGAGCGGATGCTGTTCAACATGGGCGAGCAGGAGTGGGACCACGTCGTCGCGGTGCATCTCAAGGGCCACTTCAACGTGTACCGGGCCGCGCTGGCCCGCATGCGCAAGCAGCCGTCGGGTGGTGCTCTGGTGGGGTTCACCTCCGGCGCTTTCGTGGCCTCCACCGCGCAGGCCAACTACTCAGCGGCCAAGGGCGGGGTGGTGAGCCTCACCCGGTCAGCGGCCATGACCGCGGCGTCGATCCGACTGCGTGGCGGCCCCGCCATCAACGCCAACTGCATCGCGCCGGTGGCCCGCACCCGCATGAGCGAGAACGTGCCCTTCGATTTCGAGACGGGCGACCCCGAAGCGGTGGCGCCGATGGCCGTGTTCCTGCTGAGCGACGACGGCCGACAGGTCAACGCTCAGATCTACACAGTGGTGGGCAGGCGGATCTCGGTGTGGAACCAGCCTGCCGAAGTGCGCTCCATGTGGTCGGCAGGCGAGCGGTGGACGCCAGCCGAGATTGCCGAGCACCTGCCCGGCACCATCGGCCAGGAGCCCAACCCGATGATCGCCGACCTGGAGCGGCGCATGGCCGAGATGGCCGACGGCTGAGGGGCTACCGATGACGGCTGAGCCGGTCGAGCCGCCCTGGCCTTCGCCGCCCGCGGAGCCGCCGGGTCGGGGCCTTCTCGACGGCCGGCGGGTGGTGGTCACCGCCGCGGCCGGCGCGGGGATCGGATCGGCTGCCGCCCGTCGCGCCCTCATCGAGGGCGCCGGGGTGCTGATCTCGGACATCCACGAGCGACGCCTTGCAGCCACCGCGGAGCGCCTCGAGGCCGAGACCGGCTCGCGGCCCGTCACCGCGGTGTGCGACGTGACTTCTGAGCGAGACGTGCAGGCGCTCCTCGCCGAGGCCTCGTCGGGACTCGGCGGGGTTGACGTGATGATGAACAACGCCGGCCTCGGAGGGTCGGCCCTTCTGGTGGACATGACCGACGAGCAGTGGTCGACGGTGATGTCGGTCACCCTCGACGGCACGATGCGCTGCACTCGGGCCGCACTGCGCACGATGATCGACCAGGGCACGGGCGGTTCGATCGTCAACAACGCCTCGGTGGTGGGTTGGCGGGCCCAGCGCGAGCAGGCCCACTACGCGGCGGCCAAGGCGGGCGTGATGGCCCTCACCCGCTGCGCCGCGCTGGAGGCCGCCGAGCACGGCGTCCGCGTCAACTGCGTGGCCCCGAGCCTGGCCTGGCATCCGTTCCTGGCGAAGACCGCCGGCGAGGAACTGCTGTCGGAGTTGGCCCGCGAGGAGGCCTTCGGGCGGGCCGCCGAGCCCTGGGAGGTGGCCAACGTGATGGTGTTCCTGGCCAGCGACCTCTCGGGCTACATGACCGGCGAGGTCGTCTCGGTCAGCAGCCAGCACCCCTAGAGCGAGCGCGAGCGGCGTTGGCCTAGGCTGCGGTCCAGGCTGAGACGGCATCGCCGGGGGGAGCCGGTCCGTGAAGGTGGCGCTGAGGCACCGGAGAAGCATGGTGCGAGCCAGGCGGTCGCGGCGACGGCCGCAGCAGGCGTGGATGCCATTGCTGGCCGTGGCGCTGCTCGCGGCGGGCGCTTGCGGCGCCGACGGAGGTGGCGAGTCCTCGACGGCGGACGGCACCTCCGCGACGACGGGAGCAGAGTCTCCGACCGCGGCCGTCGACGCTGCCGAGACGGTGACCACGCAGGACCCCGGCCAGGACGAGGCCGTCGACGCCGCTGACGCCGACGATGCTTCAGAACCGTCCGCGGAGCAGCCGGCCGCGGACGACGACGAGGCCCGAGGCTCCGACGAGGGTCCGTCCGAAGGCTCAGAGGACGAGGCCGGCACCGTGGTGGCTCCCGCGGAAACCGCCCCGCCCGAGGATCCCGGCGAGCCCGAGCCGCAGCACGGCGGCACGCTGCGCGTGGCCGTGGAAGCCGAGGCCGACGGCCTCAATCCCGCGGCCAACAACTTCGCCGCGGCCAACACGATGATGGCACGCCCTGTCTTCGACCCTCTGGTGGCCTGGAGCGACGAGGGTCGCTGGACACCCCATCTGGCCGAGTCCTTCACCAAGATCGGAGACGGCTCCTCGTGGCAGATGAGCCTGAGGCCCGGCGTTCGCTTCCACGACGGGTCCGGGCTCGACGCCGACGACGTGGTGGCCACATTCAACGCCCAACTCGCCGACCCGGAGATATCGCTGGCGCTGCGCACGGTCTATCCCGACGAGACGCCGATCGAGAAGATCGACGAACTGGCCGTCCAGTTCAACCTGACCGTGCCGTTCGCCAAGTTCCCGCAGGTGCTGGTCGGCCAGCTGGGGATGATCCTGCCGTCGGAGTGGCTGGCGCGCGCCAACGAGGATCCGACCCTCAACCAGATGCCGGTCGGGACGGGCCCGTTCATGATCGAGAGCCGCATCCAGGACGAGGTCACCGTGCTGGTCCGCAACCCCGACTACTGGGCGGCCGACCGCACCGACATCTATCTCGACCGCATCGAGTTCTATCCGATAACCGACGGGGCCATCGCGGCCCAGCGCCTAGCGGCGGGCGATCTGGACCTGATGACCACCAACGGCCCCGAGGCGATCCTCACCCTGCGCGATGCCGAAGGCGTCAACCTGATCGAGAACGTCCAGACCTCGGAGATAATGCTCCTGCTGAACACGCAGCGAGCGCCGTTCGACGACATAAGGGTCCGTCAGGCCCTGACGTTCGCCACCGACCGCGACGCCTACATCGACCTGATCGTGCAGGGAACCGCCCCGCCCGCCGAGTCGATGTTCCACTCCAGCATGGTCTGGAACAACCCGGCCGTGGTGCAGGAGACGAACATGGCCGACAGGGCCGGCCCGCTGGTGGCCTCGTACTGCCAGGACAATCCCGACTCCTGCACCGAGGGCCGGGTCGACGTCGAGTACCAGCACACCGGGCCGTCCGTCGTCAACACCCGGGTCGCCGACCTCCTCGCCGACAGCTGGGAGGACCACTTCAACGTCACCATCAACGAGGTGCTCCAGGACGAGCACATCATCGAGGTCGTGCTCGGCGACTACGACGTGGTGCTGTGGCGGAGCCTGGGCGCAGTGGATCCCGACAACGACGTCGTCTGGATCGAGTGCGCCTCCATCGGCATCATCTCGATCAACTTCCCGCGCTGGTGCGACCCGGACAGCGACGCCCTCATGTACGAGCAGCGCGCCACCGACGACCATGCCCGGCGGGTGGAGATCTGGCAGGAGTTGCAGGCCAGGATGCGCGACTCCTACGCCTACATCTTCTTGAACCACACCAACTGGACGCTCGCCACCAGGGACGGCGTCCACAACGTCTGCCGGGACGAGTCCCCCGACGGCGTGGCACTGCTGTGCAATCCCGGCGTCTGGGTGGTGCTCAACGAGCTCTGGCTGGGCTAGCGGCGCACGCAGAGGTGGCTCCACCGGCGGGCTGGCCCGCCGCCGCGGCCGAGGACAGAGTAAGTTGGCGGACGGCACGGTCCGAATGAGCCGGGAGGGCAACTGGAGATGGCCGCACAACGGACACGGCGGGGAACGAGGCGCTCACTGGTGGTGACGCGCTCGCTCGCGGTGCTTGCAGTCCTAGGACTGCTGGCGGCCGCGTGCGGAGGCGGCGACGGCGACGGCGGCGGCGACGCGCAGCCCGACCAGTCGGTGGAGACCGCCGACACCGTTGCGCCCGACACGTCAGACGCGGGCGACGACAGCCCGCAGGAGACAGAAGAGACGGCTGAGACCCCCGACGAGGAGCCCGCGGAGCCCGAGGAGAAGCTGATCGCGCCGGTGGACACCACCACGACCACCACTCCGCCCGACGACGGGGAAGACGGGGAAGCAGTGGCCGAGGCGCCAGCCGAGCCCGAGCCGCAGTTCGGCGGCACCCTGCGGGTGGCGGTCGAGGCCGACGGCGACGGGCTGAACCCGGCAGCCAACAACTTCGCGGTGTCGGCCTATGTGATGACCTACCCGGTGTTCGATCCCGTGGTCTACTGGGACGCCCAGGGTCGCTGGATCCCGTACCTGGCCGAGTCGTTCACCGCGGTGGACGACGGAAAGTCGTGGCAGATGAAGCTGCGCGAGGGCGTTCGCTTCCACGACGGCACCGAGCTCGACGCCGACGACGCCATCGCCACCTTCGAGGCCCAGCTCGCCGACCCGATCGTCTCGCTGGCGGTGCGCCCGTTCTTCCCGAGCGAGGGGCGCATTGAGAAGATCGACGACCTCACGGTGCAGATGAACCTCCTCCACGAGACCACCTTCTTCCCGCAGACCGTCACCAGCCAGTTGGGGATGATCGCCCCGTCGGAGTGGCTGGCCCGGGCCGCGGAGGACGCGACCCTCAACCAGATGCCGGTCGGCACCGGCCCGTTCATGATCGAGAGCCGCACCCAGGACGAGGTCACCGTGCTGGTGCGCAACCCCGACTACTGGGCCGCCGACCTAACCGACATCTACCTCGACCGCATAGAGGTCTATCCGATCACAGACCCCGTGATCGCGGCGGAGCGCCTCGCCGCTGGCGACATCGACCTGATGGTCACCAGCAACTCGGAGGCGATCCTCACCCTGCGGGAGTTCGACGGAGTGCAGGTCATCGAGAACCTCCGTTCCAGCGAGGACTTCGCGATGATGAACACTCAGGCGCCCCCCTTCGACGACATCAGGGCACGCCAGGCCCTCACGTTCGCCACCGACCGGGACGCCTATGTGGCCCTCATCCGCCAGGGCACGTCGCCGCCGGCCGACACGATGTTCCATCCCGACCTCATCTGGCACAACCCTGACGTGAAGCAGGAGACCAACATGCCGGAGCGAGCCGGGCCGCTCGTCGAAGCGTACTGCGCCGACAATCCCGGCAACTGCAGCGACGGCAAGATCAACATCGAGCTGCAGTACTCCGGCCCGTCGGTGGCCCAGACCCGCATTGCCGACCTGCTGACCGACAGCTGGGAGGACTACTTCAACGTCACCCAGGAGGAGCTGCTGCAGGACGACCACATCTTCCAGGTTGCGCTGGGCCAGTGGAACGTGGTGACGTGGCGACAGTTCGGAGCGGTGGAGCCTGACAACGACGTCCTGTGGATCACCTGCATCTCCATCGACGTCATCTCTCTCAACTGGCCCCGCGACTGCTCCGAGGAGCGGGACGCGCTGCTGTTCGAGCAGCGCAGGATCGAAGACCTCGACCGGCGGGTGGAGATCTGGCACGAGATCCAGCAGGACATTAAGGACTCCTACACCTACATCTTCTTCAATCACGCCAACTGGACGATCGGCGCCCGAGAGAACGTCAACGACATCTGCGGCCAGACATCGCCCGCGGACGGCATCGAGCTGTTCTGCAACAACCAGGGACGAGTGCAGCTGCACCAGGTCTGGCTGAGCTAGCCCCTGCGGACCGGCCCGCAGGCCGCAGGCTCGGAACGAGAGTTCATGCGCGGTTGGGCGTCCGCTGTCCGCCAGACTGGTCGCGTCTGCAACGCGGCTTCGCCGATCTCAGTCGGGAGAACCTAGGAGGTGTCTGTGCGACTCGATCTCGGCCGCTCGGGTGGCTGGCTGGCGATGTTCTTGGCGTTGGCGCTGTTCGCCGCGGCCTGCGGTGGAGGCGGGGGCGACGACGGGCAGGCCTCCCCGACGGTCGAGCCCGAGACCACGGAGGCGGCAGCCGCGCCCGAGCCGGTCGACGCCGACGACGAGGCCTCCGCGCCCGGCGACACCGGGCCGGACGTCGTCGAGGAGCAGCCCGAAGAGCCGGAAGAGGAGCAGGAACTGCTCGTGGCGCCGGTGGACACCACCACGACCACCGTCCCGCCCGACGAAGGCGAAGCCGCGGCCGACGTACCGGCCGAGCCGGAGCTCAAGTCCGGCGGCACGCTGCGAGTGGCGGTGACCGCCGAGGGCGACGGCCTCAATCCTGCGGCCAACAACATGACAGGGCCCGTCTACATCATGGCCTTCCCGGTCTTCGACCCGCTGGCCTACTACGACACGGAGGGCAACTGGGTGCCGGTCCTGGCCGAGTCTTGGACCAAGATCGGCGATGGCACGGCCTGGCAGATGAAGCTGCGCGAGGGGGTGCGCTTCCACGACGGAACCGAGCTCACCGCGGACGACGTTCTCGCGACGTTCGAGGCTCAGCTCGCCGACCCGATAATCGGCTGGGCCTACGAGCCCGGGTTCGATCCCGACGTGCCCATCCGCAAGGTCGACGAGTACACCGTGGAGTACCGCGGCGTCAGGCCTTCGGCCCGTTTGCCGATCGCGTTCACGGGCCAACTCGGGATGGTGCTGCCGTCGGAGTGGCTCGAGAGGGCCGCCGCTGACCCCGCGCTCAACCAGATGCCGGTGGGCACAGGCCCCTTCATGGTCGAGAGCCGCGTCCAGGACGAGGTGACGGTGCTGGTGCGCAACCCCGACTACTGGGCGGCCGACATGATCGACATTTACCTCGACCGCATCGAGGTGTATCCCATAACCGACTCGACCGTCGCCGCGCAACGGCTGATCGCGGGGGACATCGACCTGATGGTCACTTCCAGCGCAGACGCCACGCTGACCCTGCGCGAGGCCGCGGACCGAGGGGTGAGCACCATCGAGAACGCGCGCTCGGAGGAGTCGCTCGCGCTGATCAACACGCAGAGCCCGAGGTTCTCCGACATTCGGGCCCGCCAGGCTCTGACGTTCGCCACCGATCAGGACGCATATGTGGCGCTGATCCGGGAGGGAACCGCGCCGGCTGCGGAGACGATGTTCCATCCCGATCTGATCTGGCGCAACCCGGACGTGGTGCAGGAGACCAACATGGGTGAGCGGGCCGGACCTCTGGTGGAGTCCTACTGCGCCGACCTCCCCGACAACTGCACCGACGGCAAGATCGACATGAGGTTCCTGCTGCCGGGCCCCTCGGTGGAGAGCCAGCGCGCCAGCGATCTGCTGTCCTCCTCCTGGGGCGACTTCTTCAACGTCGAAGTGGTCGAGATGCTCCAGGACCAACTAGTCTTCGACGTGGTGTTCGGCAACTACGACGTGGCCTTGGTGGAGCAGTTCGGCGAGGTCGACCCCGACAACGACGTGCTGTGGATGGAGTGCGGCGCGATAAGCCTGATCTCGCTGAACTTCAGCCGCTACTGCGACGATGAGCGCGACGAACTGCTGTACGAGCAGCGCAGGATCGACGACCTCGACCGGCGGGTGGAGATCTGGCATCGGATCCAGGAGATAAACCGCGACGCCTACACCTACATCTTCCTGATCCATTCCAACTGGGTCATCGGCGCCCGTGACAACGTGCAGAACATCTGCGGGCAGGTCGGGCCCACAGGCGACCCGCTGCTGTGCACCGTCCAGGGCAGGATCCGGGTGAACCAGATCTCGCTCAACTAGTGCTGCGCCGCCCGACTCGTCAGAGCGTCCCGAGGGTTGTCGCGCCTGCTCTAAAGCGTCAAGGGCTGCACGGCTGTCCCAGTGACAGACCATCCAGGGTACCGCTGATTCTCAGGTGCCGGGCACGCGGGGTGGCGGCCCTGCTGTCAGCCGCGCTGCTGGCCGGGGCGTGCGGCGGCGGAGGCGGCCCGACCGCGCCTGCCGAGATCGGCGAAGCCGCAGTCTCAACGGACTCCGGGGACTCAGGCGACCCGACCAGCACCCCCGACAGCGGCGCCCGCGACAGCCCCGGCCAGGACGGCGAGGACGGGGTCGATGCGGCAGGCGCCGACCCCCTGGCCGACGCGGAGTCCGGGGAAGAGCCCCAGACGGGCGACGGGCTTCTGGTCGCTCCGGTCGACACCGCTCCGGAGCGTGCGCCGGTAGACGTCGAGCCGCAGTTCGGCGGCACGCTGAGAGTTGCCGTGGAGGCCGAGGGCGACGGCCTCAACCCCGCGGCCAACAACTTCGCGGCGTCCACCTACGCCATGGCCTACCCGATGTTCGATCCGCTCGCCTACTTCGACAAGCAGGGCAACTGGATCCCCTACCTGGCCGAGTCGTTCACCAGGATCGGCGACGGCACCGTCTGGGAGATGAAGCTGCGCGAGGGGGTTCGCTTCCACGACGGCACTGAGCTCACCGCGGACGACGTGGTCGCCACCCTGGCCGCGCAGCTCGCCGATCCGGTGATCTCGCTGGTCTACCGCAACGCGGTGGAGCCCAGCGACTTCGTGCACAAGATCGACGACCTCACCATCGAGTTCCGGGTGCCCCGGCCGATGGCCCGACTGCCGATGATGCTGACCAGCCAGCTCGGGATGGTCCTGCCGTCGGAGTGGCTGGAGCGGGCCCGCAGCGATCCGACCATGGATCAGATGCCGGTGGGCCAGGGGCCCTTCATGATCGCCGGACGCGTCCAGGACGAGGTGACGGTGCTGGTGCGCAACCCCGACTACTGGGCGGCGGACCGCGTCGACGTATACCTCGACCGCATCGAGATCGAGCCGATCACCGACATGGCCATCGCCGCGGAGCGGCTGACCGCCGGGGACCTCGACCTGGTGATCACCAGCAGCGCCGAGGCGACTCTCATCATGCGTGAGACCCAGGGCGTCTCGACCGTCGAGAACGCGCGCTCCGTCGAAGGGTTCGCGGTGATCAACTCCCAGCGCCCGCCCTTCGACGACATCCGGGCCCGCCAGGCTCTGACGTTCGCGTCCGACCGGGACGCCTATGTGGCGCTGATCCGCCAGGGCACGTCGCCGCCGGCGGACACGATGTTCCATCCCGACCTGGTCTGGCACAACCCTGACGTGAAGCAGGAGACCAACATGCCCGAACGGGCCGGCCCGCTGGTGGAGTCCTACTGTGCCGACCATC
The DNA here is from genome assembly GCA_963667505.2 of Acidimicrobiales bacterium. Taxonomy (GTDB): domain Bacteria; phylum Actinomycetota; class Acidimicrobiia; order Acidimicrobiales; family Aldehydirespiratoraceae; genus Aldehydirespirator. The sequence continues at coordinate 261,393 of OY763490.2, forward strand.
CTGGCAACTGCTCCGACGGCAGGATCGACATGGAGCTGTCCTTCGGCGGCCCGTCAGTGGAGAACACCCGCATCGTCGACCTGCAGGCCGACGCCTGGGAGGAGTTCTTCAACGTCACGTCGGTCGAGGTCCTGCAGGACAAGCTGATCAACGAGGTGGTGCTGGGGAACTACAACGTGGTCAACTGGCGGCAGTTCGGCGCAGTCAGCCCCGACAGCGACGTCCTGTGGCTGGAGTGCGCGACTGTCGGTCTCATCTCGCTGAACTTCCCGCGTTACTGCGACGAGGAGCGGGACGAACTCATGCACGAGTCGCGCCAGATCGACGACCCGGACCGACGGGTCGAGATCTGGCACCGGGTGCAGGAGATGATCCGCGACTCCTACACCTACATCTTCTACTACCACACCAACTGGGTGATCGGCGCCCGCGACAACGTCCACAACGTCTGCGGGCAGACCTCGCCCGACGGAGTCGAGCTGTGGTGCAACAACGCTGGGCGGGTGCAGCTCCACCAGATCTGGCTGAGCCAGCCGTGATGCCCCGGCGGCTGGTTCCGGCGCGGCCCTGAGGCGGGTAGTAGGCTCGCGGCCGGAGAAGCAGACGGCGCGGAACTGGGAGTGCCTTGATGAGCGCACTGCGGCGATCGAGGCGCTAGAGGTCGGTGGCGAGGTTCCTGCTGCGCCGGCTCGCACTGCTGGTGGCAGTGCTGCTGGCAGTCACGTTCCTGGCCTTCTCGGCCATGAACCTGATCGGCGATCCGCTGGTCAATGTGGTCGGCGTCAAGGCCGGCCTCGACTGCGAGGCCATCGAGGCGGGGCTGGCCGCCGACACGTCGGTGGACAGCGCCAAGAGCGACTGCGACCAGGTGGCCGAGGCCAAGGCCGTCTACCACCTCGACCAGCCCGTGCCGATTCGCTACGTCCTGTGGCTGAGCGACATGGCCACCGGCAACTTCGGCAAGTCGTTCCAGAACGAGCAGCCCGTCAGGTCGGTGATCCGCGAGAAGCTCCCCGAGACGCTGATCCTGATGACGATGGCGCAGATCATCGCGCTCGGCGTGGCCATACCGTGGGGCGTGGCCGCCGCGTACCGCGCCAACCGCGTCTTCGACCGCACGTCCACCGTCTTCTCCTTCGGCCTGCTGTCGGTGCCCAACTTCGCCATGGGCGTGGTCCTGCTCTACCTGTTGGCGCTGCGCTGGCAGTTGTTCCCCTCCGCGTACGACAGCGACAGCCTCCGCTCGCTGCTGTTCTCTATGGTGCTGCCCGCGGTAACGCTGGGCCTGCCGCTGTCGGCGGGCTACCAGCGGCTGCTGCGCACCGACCTGATCACCACCCTGCAAGAGGACTTCGTCCACATGGCCAAGGCCAAGGGCCTGCCGCCGCTGCGGATCATGTTCCGTCACGCCCTGCGGCCGTCGCTGTTCTCGGTGGTGACGGTGTTCGGGGTGAACACCGGGGCGCTGATCGGCGGCTCGCTGGTGGTGGAGCAGATCTTCGGGATCCCCGGCATCGGGCGCGAGATTGTCACCGCGGTGGTGCGCGACGACTTCCCGGTGGTGCTGGCCATCGTGGTGCTGGTGGCCTCGGCTTTCGTCGTGGTGAACTTCATGGTCGACCTGCTCTACACCTGGCTCGACCCGAGAGTGAGGGCGCGGTGACCGACGACTCGGGCGGCGGACCGCCGGCGGGGGCGGCGAGCACGCCGAAGCGGCCCCGCCCGGCCGTGCCGCGTCCCTCGCCGGAACGACAGCCCCGGCTGCCGACGGACCGGCTGCTGCGCGTGTTCCGCATGCTGCGGCTGGTGCGGCGCGGCGAAGTCCGCGAAGGCGGTGACGGCGGCGACGGGGCTGTGCGGCGGCGGCTGGGTGCGGGCTTCTGGCTGGCCGTGGTCTGGCTGGCGGCCGTGGCGGCGGCTGCGCTGCTGGCGCCGGTGCTGCCTCTGGCTGACCCCACCAAAGTCGGCTACGGCGGGCCCCGGGAGTCGCCGTCGCTCGACGCGTGGTTCGGCACCGACGCGCTGGGCCGCGACGTGTTCTCCCGCACCCTGCACGGGGCCCGCATCAGCCTCGCCGTCGGAGGGTTCGCCATCGTGTTCGGAATGCTGGTCGGCGGCGGGCTCGGCATCCTGGCCGGCTACTTCCGGGGCCGGCTCGACCGGCTGGTGGGCTTCGCGTTCTTCGTGCTGCTGTCGTTCCCGGCGCTGGTGCTGGCCATCCTCATCACCGCCACCCTCGAGCGCAGCCTGTCCGTGGTGAGCCTCACCATCGGGATACTGGCGATCGCGCCGGTCGGTCTGCTGGCCCGAGCCTCCACGCTGGTGTTCGCCGAGCGCGAGTTCGTGGCCGCGGCGCGGATCCTGGGGGCCCGCCACGGCCGCATCATCGTGCGCGAACTGCTGCCCAACGTGGTGATCCCGATGGGGGCGCTCACGCTGCTGGGCATGGCCATCGCGGTCGTGGCCGAGGGCTCGCTCGCCTTCCTGGGCCTGTCGGTGGAGGGCGACGACGCCATCTCGTGGGGCAAGATGATCGTGGACGGCGCGGGTGTGCGCGACCTCAAGAACGCCACCCATGTGGCCATGATGCCGATCCTGGTGATGTTCGCCACCGTGCTGTCCCTGAACTACGCCGGGGACCGGATCCGGCAGTACTTCGACGTGCGGGAGCTGGCGTTCTGATGGCGGCCTCAGCGGCCTCAGGTGCCCCGCTGCTGTCGGTGCGCGATCTGCGGGTACGGTTCCCCACCGACAGGGGCACGGTCAACGCGGTCAACGGCGTGAGCTTCGACCTGCACGAGGGCAGGACCCTGGCCATCGTGGGCGAGTCGGGCTCGGGCAAGTCGGTGACGGCCAAGACGCTGATGAACCTGCTGCCCCGGACCGCGGTTGTGAGCGGCGACGTGAGCTACGAGGGCCAGGACGTGCGGGCCCTCGCGGCGGCAGGCACGAAGCACTTCTTCGGCGTGAAGATGACGATGGTATTCCAGGATCCGATGACGTCGCTCAACCCGGTGAAGAAGGTGGGCGAGCAGATCGCCGAGACGCTCCGCTACCACCTCGGCCGGCAGCGGCGCGAGGCCCTCGAGGAAGCCGAGTCCCTGCTGGAGCAGGTGGGCGTGCCGGAGCCGGGCCGGAGAGTGTCGCAGTACCCGCACGAGCTGTCGGGCGGTCTGCGCCAGCGGGTGGTGATCGCCATGGCGCTGGCCTGCCAGCCCCGGCTGCTGATCGCCGACGAGCCGACCACCGCCGTGGACGTCACCGTCCAGAAGCACCTCCTCGACCTGCTCGACCGGCTGCGCCGCGATCGGGGGATGGCGATGATCCTCATCACCCACGACCTCGGGGTCGCCCACGGACGAGCCGACGACGTGGCCGTGATGTACGCGGGCCGCATCGTCGAGCTGGCCGACGCCCGCACCTTGTTCTGGGACATGCGCCACCCCTACACCGAGGCGCTGCTGCGCTCGATCCCCCGCATCGACGATCCCGTCCACCATCAACTCGACCCCATCCCCGGCCGCCCGCCCGAGCTGATCGACCCGCCCGACGCGTGCGCCTTCGCGCCTCGCTGCATCTACGCCCGGCCCGACTGCCTCGAAGCTGTGCCCGAGCTGAGCGGGATGGTGGGTTTGCACCGGTTCGCCTGCGGCCATCCCACAGGCACCGAGCGGGGCAGGGCCGCCTTGGCGGCCAATCGGGCCGAGGGCGTCACGGCCGCGGGACTGTCGATCGCCGTGGCTGGACAGGCGGTGGTGTGATGGCCGGCTCGGGCCGAGCCCAGATGCGCGACCGCGACGACCTGCTGCTGCGGGTGAGGAACCTGGTGGTGGAGTTCCCGGCGGGCCGCCGACGGGTCGTTCACGCCGTGTCGGACGTGAGCTTCGATGTGGCCGAGGGCGAGACCCTGGGCATTGTTGGCGAGTCGGGCTGCGGCAAGTCGACGGTGGCCCGGGCGATCATCCGGCTGGTGGACATCGCGGGCGGCGAAGTGCTGTTCGAGGACGTCGACCTGGCTGGCCTCGAGGGCGAGGAACTGCGCCGGGTGCGGCCGAACCTGCAGATGATCTTCCAGGATCCGATCTCGTCGTTGAATCCCCGCCGGCGCGTCCGCGACGTGATCGCCGAGGGACTCGCGGTGTGGGGCGACGAGCGGGGGTCGTGGACTCGCGACAGCATCGAGGAGCTGATGGAGGCCGTCGGTGTGGAGGCCCGCTTCGGCGACCGGCGCCCGCACGAGTTCTCAGGCGGCCAGTGCCAGCGCATCGGCATCGCCCGGGCGCTGGCGCTCGACCCCCAGGTGCTGATCTGCGATGAGCCGGTGTCGGCGCTCGACGTGTCGATCCAGGCCCAGATCCTCAACCTGCTGGAGGACATGAAGCAGCGCTACGGCCTGACCATGCTGTTCATCTCCCACGACCTGTCGGTGGTGAAGAACGTAAGCGACCGGATCGTGGTGATGTACCTCGGCAAGGTGTGCGAGATCGGCGCCACCGAGGAGATCTACGAGCGCCCGGCCCACCCCTACACCCGGGCGCTGCTGGCGTCGATCCCGGAGCCCGCCACCACCGTGCGTCCCGACGAGGGCGACATCGAGGGCGAACTGCCCTCAGCGACCGAGCCGCCCAGCGGATGCCGCTTCCACACCCGCTGCCCGCACGCCACCGAGGTGTGCCGCGAGGTGGAGCCGGTCACCGAGCAGGTGGGCGACGCCGACCACTACGTCGCCTGCCACCACCCCGTGACGGTGGAAGTGGCCGTGGGCTGAGCGCGCCGACGCCGGTTCTGTTCGCATGAGACGACGTCGTCAGGCTGATTCTCGAGAGAAAAACCTGTCCTGTTGCAGCAGGACTCGCACCTAGATTTCTTGGCGCAGTCGGGACTTGGCTCAGGTGGCTCAGGTGGCGCACTCCGAGGCGCCGGTCTCCACGACGTAGGGGCCGGTCTCGTCGTAGTCGACGTAGAACGACGGGTCGTCGTCGTAGGTTGGGAACTCGTCGAGGTCCTTGAGGCCTGCGGCCACGGCCCGGGCGCCGCCGACCCGCTGCATCCAGTCCCGGAACGCCTCACCCGCCTGGCGTTCCTCGGTGAAGCGGCGGATCACCCGGACGGTCGCCTCCGGTGCGTTGCGGGCCGGCAGGCGAAGGGCCTTGTCGCCGAAGTGCATCTGCTGCTGGCCGATGTGGCCGCCGAGCAGCATCTGGTAGCCGGGGGCGCTGCGGCCGTGGGCCCGCCTTTCCGCGCCGAAGAAGCCGATGTCGGAGGCGTGGTGCTGGCCGCAGGAGTTGGGGCACCCCGAGATGTTGACGCGGATGCCGCCCACTTCGGCCAGCCCCTCGGACTCGAGGCGCTCGCCGATGGCGTGGCCCAGCCCGCGGCTCTGGGTGACGGCCAGTCTGCACGTGTCCGCGCCGGGGCAGGCCACCACGTCGCGTGACAGCTCGGCGCCGGGCCGGGCCATCCCGATGGCATCGAGACGGTCGTGGACGACGGGAAGGTCGTCGGGATGCAGGCCCCGGAACACCGCGTTCTGGCGGTTGGTGAGGCGCACGTCGGCGCCGAGGTCTCGCTGCAGGGCGGCCAGCGCTCGGAACTGGTCGCCGGTGATGTCGCCCAGATGGGCCTGCGCGTACGCCGAGACGGTGCCGTCGCGGATTCCCCGCACCACGTTGGCCCGGTCCCAGCGCTGGTACTCGCTGCCGGTGCCGATGCTCACCGGCGTGCCGTGGCCGATGGCGGTGACCTCGGCGGGGTCGCCCGCCCCGGCCGGGTCGTCGCCGTCTACCTGCACGTCGGCCGGGATGCCCCCCGGCCACGACGTCGAGGCCACCAGGAACTTGCGCTGGGTCAGCACCCGGCGCTGCACCTCCTCGAAGCCGAGCGTGTCCACCAGCCACTTCATCCGGGCCCGGAGCTTGTTGTCCCGGTTGCCGGCCTGGTCGAACACTCTCAGGCAGGCCTCGATGGTGGGCAGCAGCTCGTCTCGGGGGGTGAAGTCCTCCAAGGCCAGCGCAGGGTGCGGCGTGGTGCCCAGCCCGCCCGCGATGAACACCCGGAAGCCCCGCTCGACTTCGCCGTCCGCCCCGGGCCGGGTGACGCCGATCACTCCCACGTCGTTGAACATGGCCTGGCCGCAGTCGGCCTCGCAGCCCGAGAAGTTGATCTTGAACTTGCGGGGCAGCCGCTGGCTGATCGGGTTGCGCACGAAGTGCCGATAGGTGGCCTCGGCCCACGGGGAGATGTCGAGCTTCTCGTGAGGGCAGGCGCCGGCCAGATGGCAACCCTGCACGTTGCGGACAGTGTCGCCGCAGGCCTCCCGGGTGGTGAGGCCCACCGAGGCCAGATGGGTGAGCACCTCCGGGATCTGGTCGAGCTCGACGAAGTGGAACTGGATGTTCTGGCGGGTGGTGATGTGGCCCCAGCCCCGGCTGTAGGCGTCCACCAGCCAGCCGATCATCTCGAGCTGCTCGGGCTGGATGGAGCCGTAGGGCACCTTCACCCGCACCATCTGGTGGGTGCCGCCCTGGCGCTGCCCGTAGATGCCGTTGGTGAGCCGGAACACGCGGAACACCTCTTCGCTCAGCTCGCCGGCCTGGAACTTGGCGTACTGCTGCCTGTACTTGTCGATGTCGGCCTGCATGGCGGGATCGACACTCCCGACGGCGGGCGGCAAGCCGAAAGGAACGGGCGGCGAGATGCGCGGCTCCAATAGGGTCATGGCAAGGCTCCTTGGACGGTCGGGGCGCCGAAGGCGCTGAACTCTGGGACGGCGAGCACGTCGGCGGACGCGGCTGGCCCCACGACGATCGTGGCCGGGCTGCGCACGCGCAGCCCGGCCAGCCCCTCCAGATCGGTGCGGACGATGTGCTGTGTTGGGGTGGTGGCTGAGCTGATCACCGTCACGGGCGTGTCTTGAGCCATGCCGCCGGCTCGCAGCCGATCGGTGATCTGGGCGGCTCGGGCCGCGCCCATCAGGATCACGAGGGTGGTGCCGGCCCGGGCCAGGGCGTCCCAGTCGAGGAACCGGTCCGATGACGGATCCTGGTGGGCGGTCACCACGGTGAAGCCGCTGGCGACGCCTCGCATGGTGACGGGGATGCCAGCCGCGGCCGGGGCGGCCAGCGCCGAGGTCACGCCCGGAACCACCTCCACTTCCAGGCCGGCGGCCCGCAGGGCGGCGGCCTCCTCGCCACCCCGCCCGAACACGAACGGGTCGCCGCCCTTGATGCGCACCACGCACTCGTATCGGCGGGCCCGGTGGACCAGGATGGCGTTGATCTGCTCCTGGGTCGTGCTCGGGCGTCCCGGGGTCTTGCCGACATCGACCAACTCGGCCCACGGGGGCGTCAGATCCAGCACGGCCTGTTCGACTAGGCGGTCATGCACGACGACGTCGGCTCGCCGCAGGAGATTCAGCGCCCTAACCGTCAACAGTTCGGGGTCGCCCGGGCCTGCGCCCACTAGATGAACTGTCATGACGTTGCGCCTCTCGTCTCGGGGCGCAGCCCTGCCACGCCCGGGTATGTGGTCGTACGGCCCAAGCCGAGGCAGTCGTGCAGCCTGGAGCGGGCTTCGGCTAGGCGGCTGGCCCGCACCAGGTCCAACAGCCCGTCGTCGAGGGCCTCGTTCCAGCCGGGAACCTCCGAGGTGCCGTGGACGGCCTTGGCCTCGGCGCGGACCTCGGTCAGAAGGTCGAGCAGGGCCGAGTAGCCCGAGCCCAGGTCGCGGTCGAGCCGTCGGCGCAGCCAACTGGCCAGGGCCGGGCTGCGGCCGTTGGTGGAGACAGCGATCTGCAGGTCGCCGCGGCGGACCACTGCGGGCAGCGTGAACGTGCAGTTCGCGGGGTCGTCAGCGGAGTTGACGAAGACGTTGGCAGCTTCGGCGTCGTGGTGGACCTGCGCGTTGACCGCTGGGTCGTCGGTGGCGGTGATGACGAGCCGATAGGAGGCGACCTCCCCTCGTCGATAGGCGCGGCGCTGCCAGCGCACGTCAGGGTGGTCGGCTATCTCTTCGACTGCGCTCGGAGCCACCACCGTCACACGCGCCTGCGCTCGTACCAGGCTGGCCGCCTTGCGGGCCGCCACCGGCCCGCCCCCGACCACGAGCACGGACTTCTGGGCCAGGCTGAGGCTCACCGGGAAGAGCGGTTGGCCCAGTTCGGCGGTCATGGGTGGTTCGCCGGGAACAGCGCCTGGCCCGGCACGGCCGCGGGTGCGGTTCGCTGGGGCCGGGTGGTTGGTTCGAGGCCTGTTGTCGCGTCCACGGCAATTCCCATAAATCTGATAGGGATAGTCGGGTTTAGTGCACCCTAGTGAACTGGCAACCGCAATACAACATAAATCCGATCAGATTTGTCAGATTTAGCGACGGGCTGTGCAGGAGGGGAGCTTCCCGGCCTTCTCGGTGACGGTGGGTCTCTGGGCCGTATCCCGGACCGGTTGCTCCTACCCGGGCGCGTTCTTGGCGAGGTCGGTGCCCGGGGACCGCCGGTGACGCTCGCCCGTTCGTGTCGCTTCGCGGGAGGCTCGCCGGGATGAGCGGGCTATGCGCCACATGATGAACGCCACCGCGGCGGCGACCGCGCCCATTGTGGCGAACTGGAGGCTTCCGCCCCGGTCGCCGGAGTGCTGGGGATCCGGGCCTGGGTCGGGGGAGCCGATGATGCGGTTGACGCCTTCGGGCGTCTCGTAGACGGGCCTCAGCCCGTCGCCCGTGTCGGTCGGCAGCGGTTCGTCCTCACCCTCGTCGGCGACCGCCGCGTTCGGCGCCGACCACAGTGCAGCTGCCGCTATGAGCGCCAGAACGGCCAGTAATTTCCGCCGACGAGCGGTGTGAGCCTCACTCATGGTGCGCCGCTTGTCTTGGCGCGTGGCCCTTCATGGTTGGCTGCCCGGTGACGGGGCATGATCTGGCCGGGCCTGCCGGTTTGGCGTTTCGCCAGCCACCTCGCCGGTGGAGGCGGCCAGATAGGCGGGCCCCTCGCCCCCTCCGTGCACCGGCACCGACGCTCCCGACATGTACGACGCCAGCGGCGATGCGCAGAACAGCACAGCGTCAGCCACTTCGCCGGGGTCGCCGAGGCGGCCGAGGGCCAGCGTGGCGCCCACGGCGTCGATGCCGGCCTGGTCGCCGTAGTAGAGGTGTGCCTGCTCGGTGAGGATCAGTCCGACCACCACGTTGAGCACCCGGATTGTCGGCCCCCATTCGTGGGCCAGCGTCTGGGTGAGGTTGGACAGCCCGGCTTTGGCCGCTCCGTAGGCCGCGCCGTGCGGGTTGGGCCGGCTGCCCGACACCGAGGAGATGTTGATGATCACGCCTCCTCCGTCCTGGGCGCTCATCACCGGGTGCACGGCCTGCGCGAAGGTCAGCGGGGCCAGCAGGTTGAGGGCGATGATCTTCTCGTTGAACCGGGGCGACACGGTGGCCGTGTCTGCCGGTGGGGCTCCTCCAGCGTTGTTCACCAGCACATCGACGCGGCCGGTCTGCCGCGTCGTCTCGCCGACGACGGCCTTCACCTGTTCGGGATCGCGGACGTCGGCGGCCACGAAGAGCGCCTCCCGTCCGGCCGCGGCCACCGGTTCGTCGGGCTCGCGCCGGGCGCAGACCACGACATCCGCACCGTGCTCTAGGAACCGGGTGGCGATCACCCGTCCGAGACCCATGGTGGCCCCGGTCACGATCACGGTGCGGCCGGTCATGTCGAGCGGATCGTCGGTCACGCAGCTCCCCGAGGCAGCCCAGGCCCCTCCGGCCCAGTTCTGCCTCTGAAGCTAGCGCCGACAGTGAATTGGCAGCGCTGGGTGCGGATTTGGGCGTTGTCGGCTGCCAGTTCGTGGGCAGGGGGTGGTGTGGGATTTGGCAGCGTCTTGCTCGTATGGCGGGCGTTTTGCTGCCAGTTCTTGGGTGTGGTGGCGGTGGTGTGGGATTTGGCAGCGTTTTGCTCGTATGGCGGGCGTTTTGCTGCCAGTTCTTGGGTGTGGTGGCGGTGGTGTGGGATTTGGCAGCGTTTTGCTCGTATGGCGGGCGTTTTGCTGCCAGTTCGTGGGTGTGGTGGCGGTGGTGTGGGATTTGGCAGCGTTTTGCTCGTATGGCGGGCGTTTTGCTGCCAGTTCTTGGGTGGGTGATAGCGCTGCTGGCTTGAACGCTCTACGGTCGGGCGGTGGCCGACAAGCGGATGACCGAGGACGAGGTCGTCGCCGAGTTGAGCAGCGGCATGACTGTCGGCATCGGCGGCTGGGGCTCGCGGCGCAAGCCGATGTCGCTGGTGCGGGCCATTCTCCGCGGCGGTCTGACGGACCTGCACCTGGTGACCTACGGTGGCCCCGACGTCGGCCTGCTGTGCGCGGCAGGCCGGGTCCGCAAGATCACCTACGGCTTCGTGTCGCTCGACTCGATCCCTCTGGAGCCGCACTTCCGCGTCGCTCGCCAGACCGGCGCGGTCGAGGCCCGCGAGTTCGACGAGGGTGCCTTCTATCTGGGTCTGCTGGCCGCATCGCACCGGGTGCCCTTCTACCCGACCCGGGCCGGCCTGGGATCCGACATGCTCACCTACAACCCCGACCTCAAGACGGTGACCAGCCCCTACGACGACGGCACGGAACTGGTGGCCATCCCCGCATTCGACATCGACGTGTCGCTGATCCACATGCACCGAGCCGACGCGGCGGGCAACGGACAGTTCCTCGGGCCGGACCTGTACTTCGACGACCTGTTCGCCATGGCCGCCGAGCGCACCTTCATGTCGTGCGAGCGGGTGGTGGCCACCGAGGACCTGCTGAAGGAAGGCTCGGTCCACACGCTCAAGATCCCTCGCCTGCACACCCACGGCGTAGTGGAGGCGCCCGGCGGCGCCCACTTCACAGAGTGCCCGCCTGACTACGGCCGCGACGAGGCCTTCCAGCGCGAGTACGCGGCCACCGCCCGCGACCCCGAGGCCTGGGCCCGGTTCCGGGCCGACTGGCTGGACCTGCCCTCCCACGACGCCTACCGCGCCCGCCTGGCCGAGCGGGCCGAGTCCGCTGGAGCGAAACAATGAGCGGCGGTGAGGGCGCTGGCTGGCTGGCAGAGGCCCGTCCGGCCGAGCGGATCAAGTTTGCCGGAGCGAAACAGTGAGTAGCAGCGAACACGCCCACCGTCCGGCAGCGGCGCGTCTGGTTGAGCGGATCGAGTTTGCCGGAGCGGAACGATGAGCGACGCGTCCATCGACGAGATCTGTGTGGTTGCGCTGGCCGAGGCGTTCCGGGGCGACGGCGAACTGCTGTGCCATCCGATGGGGCCGCTGCCCGTGATCGCGGGCCGGCTGGCGAGGGCGAGCTTCGAGCCTGACCTAGTGCTCACCGACACCATCGCCTATGCGGTGCTGGGCACGCCTCCGCTGGGAGCGACCGTCGGCGCGCCGGGCGCGGCTGGCGAGGCCCTGGTGGTGGAGGGGTATATGCCCTTCCGCACGGTGTTCGACCAGGCCTGGTCGGGCCGCCGTCATGTCGTGATGGGCGCCAGCCAGATGGACCGCTTCGGCAACCAGAACTTCGCCGCCATCGGCGACTACCGGAAGCCCAGGGTCCAGCTCCTCGGCCTCCGGGGCGCGCCCGGCAACGTCATCAACCACGCCACCAGCTACTGGATTCCCAACCAGGCGCGGGCCTTCGTCGAGAGCGTGGATGTTGTTTCGGGCCCCGGCTACGACCGGGTGGCTGCCCTGCCCGAGCCCAGCGGCCACTTCCACGAGATCCGTCGGGTGGTGACGAACCTGGCCGCTTACGACTTCGAGACCCCCGACCACACCATGCGCCTGCACTCCGTCCACCCCGGCGTCACCCTCGACCAAGTGCTCGCGGCCACACCCTTCGAGCTGACCGTGTCCGACAGCACCGCCGCCAGCCGCCTGCCCACCACCGACGAACTCCACCTGATACGCCAAGTCATCGACCCCAACGGCCTCCGCAAGCGCGAGTTCCGGTCGTAGAGCCTCCATCAACCTGTGCTACGCCGGGGCGCGGCCCCACCAACATCCGCAAGCGCGAGTTCCGGTCGTAGGGTTCAGCCGCGGTGGCGGCGGAGGGCGGTGACGGCGATGGGTGAGCGGCCGGTGGTGTACATGGTTTGCACCGGTAACGCAGCCCGGTCGCCCATGGCGGCGGCCATGCTGCGAGACCTCGACCCTGAGGGACGGATCGACGTTCGCAGCGCGGGCACCCTGGTGCTGGAAGGCCACCCGCCGAGTACCCGCACTCGGTCTGCTCTGGCTCGCCACGGCCTGGTCGACCATGCGCACCGGTCTCGGCAGTTTCGGGCCGCCGACGCGGCGGAGGCCGATCTGGTGGTGGTGATGGAGCCACTGCACCTGTACTGGATGCGTCTCAATGTTCCCGAAGCGGCATCTATCGCCGGCTCGCTGCGCCGTCTGGCCCGGGACCTCGCTCCGCCGCATCGCGACTCGGGGTCGAGCGACCTCGGCCAGAGGGTCGAGGCCCTTGCGCTCCACACGCTGCGGCCGCGGCCCTGGGAGGAGGTCGTCGATCCCGGTGCCGGTGACCAGGACGACTTCGACCGATGCTCCGACGAACTTCGCCTGCTGGTGGCCGAACTGCATCGACGCTTGCTGTGACGCCCCGCACGCGGCCGTACTGGCGCGACTGTCTGGTCGTCAGCCTGGCAGTCGGGGTGATCGGGGTGACCTTCGGGGTGTTCGCCGACGCGGCCGGCTTCGACCTGGCTCAGATAGTGGTGATGTCGGCGCTCGTGTTCACCGGAGCGTCGCAGTTCGCGGCGGTTGGCGTGATCGACGACGGAGGCTCCGGCGGCGCCGCCGTCGGGTCGGCCCTGCTGCTGGCCGCCCGCAACGCTCTCTACGGGCCGGTGGCGTGGCGGGCTCTTCCGGTCGCTGGGCCGGCTCGGCTGGGCGCGGCCCATTTCGTGATCGACGAGACCACGGCCATGGCCGCTGCCCAAGCCGACAGCCGGGACGCCCGGGGCGCCTTCTGGCTCACGGCCGTGACGCTTTGGCTGTGCTGGAACGGCGGCTCGGTTGCGGGCGCCCTGCTCGGAGCGATCCTGGGCGAGCCCGAGACCTTGGGCCTCGACGCAGCCTTCCCGGCGATGTTCGTCGCACTGCTGGCCCCTCACATCCGCACCGCCGCCGGAAGGACCGCGGCTTTCGTGGCGGCCGCGGTCGCCCTGGGGGCCGTGCCGGTCACTGCGTCCGGCATCCCGATCCTGCTGGCGGTCGCCGCGCTGATCCCAGCCGTGTTCGTCCAGCGCCGCCAGCCTCCGACCGGACCAGCCGCAGACCGGCCATCCCGAGACGCGGGGAGCGCCCCATGAGCTGGCCCTTGCTCCTGCTGCTGGCCGCGGGCTCCTACGGTCTCAAAGCCCTGGGCGTGACCGCCCTGGGCAGCGTCGTCGAACGCAAGCTGGGGCCAGTGGTCTCGCTGCTGCCGGCCGCGCTGTTCTCAGCCCTCGTCGTGGTGATGACCTTCGAGGAGGCCGGCGAGTTGGTGCTCGACTCCCGCGTAGCCGGAGTAGCCGTAGGAGCAGTAGCCACTTGGCGCAAGGCACCGCTGCTCATAGTGGTGGCCGTCGCCATGGCTGTCACCGCCGGTCTGCGGGCACTGGCCTGACACCGTGAAATGGCCGCGCAGAACGCATCGAGGCTGAACGTTCTCCACTGCAGCGCTTATGGCCCGGTGCGCCACCGGCTCGCCCCACGGGCCACGGCTGGACCCGACATTATCGAGGCCGTCGAGGCCGAGCCGCAGCCAGATGAACGGCCCGCGTGCCGGTACGAAGGCAGGCACAGAGACCCGAATCGGATCCTGGCCTAACCGTCCGCGAGGACTTGGCCGGGGTTCGGTCGATCACATGGTAAAGGAGCGGGGCCAGTCGTCGGGGCGTAGGAGGGCGTCGGTGCCGCCGTCCACATAGACCACCGATCCGCAGGCGAACCGGGCGGCGGGTGACAGCAGGAACTCGACCCAGGCCGCGAGAGCGTCGGCGTCGGGGGTCTCGGGCACAGGCACGGGGAACGCCTCCATGAGCGGGCCGTACACCTCGTCGGCCTGCCCCTTGTGCAGCAGCGGGGTGTCGACCGGGCCGGGGGCGATCACGTTGAGCCGGATGCCCTCGCCTACCCACGGTTCGGTGACTGCGGCGCGGCGGCACCAGCGGGTGACGGCCAGCTTGGCGCCTCCGTAGGCGACGGCAGGGGCGAACACCGGATCGACCTCGTCGATGATCGCTAGCGCATCGTCCTCCCGGCCGTCGAGGAAGGCGGCGATCAACTCGTCGGCCAGGTTGGGAGTGGTGGTGGACGAGTTCGACCCGAACTGCACGACCTGGGCTGCGCCCGAAGCGGCCAGCGCCGGACGCAGACCCTCCAGCAGCGCCACCGAGCCGAAGTAGTTGACCCGAGCGATGAGCCTGCCGTCGACCGGCGGGCCGAGACCCGCAGCCGACACGAATCCGTCGAGCACGCCGCCCGCCGCGTCGGTGACGGCCGCAACCGCCGTGTCGCGGCCCTCGGCCGTCCCCAAGTCGGCGATGACCTCGGCGTCGCGCAGGTCGATGCCGATGCCCCGGTGCCCGGCGGCCTCCAGTCTGTGCCGGGTGGCTGCGCCCATGCCCGAGGCCGAGCCGCTGATCGCGTAGATGCCCATTTCCCCATCTTGGCCTAGGAGGCCTCGGGTGTCGCGACCGGGCGGGCTCGTTCTGACCCAACGCCCGCTGGATGTCTCGACCGGGCGGGCACGGGATCGTTCTGACCCAACGGGCGCCGGGTGTCGCGACCGGGTGATCGGACGGCCAGACTGGGGGGTATGGACAGAGACGGGATTGTCAACCAGATCGAACTGGACGGGCGGCGCCTGATAGAGGTGGCCCGTGCGGACCTAGACGCGGCGGTGCCTACCTGCGGCGACTGGACGCTGCGCGACCTGGCCGGACACATGGGATGGGTCCACAGCCTGGTCGGCACCTACGTCGCCAGCCGGGCCACTGAGCCACTGGCCCGCGAGCAGATGCCGCGGGCGCCCAAGGACGACTCGGCCGTGGACTTCGCAGCGGCGGCGCTGGACCGGCTCGTGGGGGCCTTGGCCGGGATCGAGCCCGACACGCCGGTGTGGAACTGGTCGCCCCGGCCCGACGCCGGCTTCTACTTCCGCCGGATGCTGCACGAGACCAGCGTCCACCGCTGGGACGCCGAGAACGCGGTGGGCGCCACCGGCCCGGTCGACGGCGAGCACGGCCGCGACGGCGTCGACGAGTTCTTTGAGTTCGTTCTGCCCAACGCCCAGCAGCGCAAACGGCGCGACCTGCCGAGGGGCAGCCTGCACCTGCACCGCACCGACGGCGAGGGCGAGTGGATCGTCAGAGCCGACGGCGACGACATCGTGTGGGAGCGCGCCCACGTCAAAGGCGACGCCGCGGTGCGGGGACCGGGCGGGGCGTTGTTCCTGGCCCTGTGGAACCGCGTGCCGCTCGACGACGAATCGCTGTCCGTGGTGGGAGACGAGGCCACCGCTCAGGCGTGGGCAGCGCTCGCCCCGTGAACACATCCTCCGGCGCCGACTCGCGCGTCCCGGACGAAACGGTACGGGTGTCTGCGGGGTCGGGCCCGGCGTGCGACGAAGCGGCAGGAGTGCCTGACAGCCCCGGCGCGGACTCGGACGGAGCGGGCTTCGCCGCGGCGCAGTCCCGTCGAGTCGCATGGAGCGGGGGCCAGCTGGACCAGCTCATGCCGGTCGTGCTGTTCCTGGTGTTCTACAACCTCGAATTCGCCCAGGTCGCCGGCCTCAACAACATCGAAGTGGCCGTGATCGCGGCCACGGCCTGGTCGGTCAAGGCGGCCTGCAGCCGGGTCCGCCGGGGGCTGCCGATCGGGAAATGGCTGCCGGTCATCACCGGATACCTGATCGTGCGGGCCGCAGTCAGCATCGCCGTGGAACGCGACCTGGTCGACTTCGGCGTCAGCACCGAGGCCGTCTACTTCGGCATAGGCATCGGCACGAAGCTTCTGGTCGGTCTGGCGGCCGCGGCCACGATCCTCGTCGGCAGACCCTTCGCGCTGTGGCTTGTGCGCTTCATCCCCGACCTCCCTGAGGGCCTCCGAGATGACCGGCGGTTCATGGCCACAATGCGGAATGTCACCTGGGTCATCGCCTTCTACGAGATCGGCTCGTCGGTGTGGGACATCTGGCTGTACAACAATTCGGGCGTGAGCTCCTTCTTGATCATCCGCTACCTCGGCAACTATGTCGTCTCGTTCCTGCTGATCTTCGCCACGCTGGTGTACGTGGACCGCCGATTCTCCAAGATCGACGGCTGCCCGAGCCTGGTCGAGTTCATCAGTCGGGCCACCAAGCGCCGGGCACCGGGCCCATCGTGACTGAGGACGCCGCGCCGCGGCTCGCCCTGCGAGGCAAGTCGGTGCTCGTCACCGGCGGCGGCACCGGAATCGGACGGGCATGCGCGGCCCGGCTGGCCGCCGAGGGCGCCGCCGTGACCGTATGCGGCCGCACCGAGGCGCGGCTGGCTGACGCGGCGGCCAGCATCGAGCGCGGCAACGGGGGCTCGGTGTCCTACGAGGTCGCCGATGTGACCTCTGAGGACGACATGGCCCGCGTGGCGCAGGCCGCGGCCAACGCCGAGGGGCGTCTGCACGGGGTGGTGGCCAACGCGGGCGGCGGCGGGAGGATGGCGCCCTACCACCTGCTCGACACCGCTGACTTCCAGCGGGTCCTGAACCTCAACGTTGTCGGCACGATGCTCACCATCAAGCACACGGTGGAGCGGCTGGTCGCCGCGGGCGGCGCCTCCTTCGTAGCGATGTCGTCGCTGGCTGGCGCGGTGACCCATCCGTACTTCGGGGCCTATACCGCGGGCAAGGCCGGCATCGAGGCGATGATCCGCAACGCGGCCGACGAGTTCGGCCCGGCCCGGGTGCGCTTCAACGCGGTGCGTCCCGGGTTCATCGCCACCGAGATCATGGAGGCCATCCCCCGCGACTCCGCGGTGTACGCCAGCTACGTCGACAACACGCCGTTGGGCGGCGTGGGCCGACCTTCCGATGTGGCCGCGCTGGTGAGGTTCCTGATCTCCGACGAGTCCCGTTGGATCACCGGCACGGTCATCAACGTCGACGGAGGCCACGGTCTGCGCCGGGGCCCCGACTTCGGGTCGTTCCTTCCCTACGACGACGACGTGAAGTCGGGTCGGGCCCGGCCAGATACCTGAGTAAGCCGAGGCTCTCGGTCACAGCGCTCGGAGGCGCTCCCACTCGTCGAGGAGGCTGGAGTCGACCTCGCGCACCAAGGCCCCGAGCCAGTCGACGACCTCCTCGAGGCGGTCGTTTAGCGCTGAGGCGGGCACGGTCTGCACCAGCGCCTTGTAGCAGTCGGTCAGATACCGCAGCACCAGGCCCTCGGAGCGCTTGAGCCCGTAGCGCGAGACGTATTGGTTGAAGGTGTCGGCGTGCTCCACCATGTCGCGCACCACCGACTTGGGGCTCGTGCGCAGGTGCCCGACCCACGGGTGGTGGCGGGCGAACACGTCGAACGCGGGCTCGATGAACTCCGCCTCAGGCTTGGGCCAGGTCACCTCGGCCAGCCGCTCCATGCGCTCTTCGTATTCCACGCCCTCGGCCTTCATCTCGGCCATCAGCTCGTCCCGGGCCTTGTCGCGCTGGGCCAGCAGCACCGCCATCGGGTCCTCCAGCACCGACTCGGTCACGCTCAGCGCCTGCAGGTGATAGTCGGGCGCTTCGGGGTCGAGCACCTCCACCGCCTCTACCACGAACAGCCCCAGCGGCTGGTTGAGCCGGAACTCGTCCTGCAGGTCGAGGTTCACCCTCACCGGGCGGCCCGACTCGCCGGGCTCGTCCAGCACTTCCACGATCTCGGCGTCGATCAGCGACCGGAACACGCCCACCGCCTTGCGGATGTGGCGGCGCTGCCGGGGGCGAGGCTCGTGGTTGTCGACCAGCAGGCGCTTCATCGCCGCGCATCCGTCGCCGGGACGGTCCAAGACGTTGAGCATCATCGAGTGGGTCACGTCGAAGCTCGACTCCAGCGTCTCGGGGGTGCCGTCCCACAGCCGGGCCAGCGTCTTGTCGTCGTAGTGGGCGTAGCCCCGCTCGGGCGGCTTCTTGCGGACCAGTTTGCGCAGCTTCTTCGGGTCGCCCGCGGCCCGCATCTCGACCCGCTTGTTCTCCACCGCGTGCTGGGGGGCCTGCACCCACACGCTGCCGGACGTGTCGAAGCCCCGGCGCCCGGCCCGGCCCGCGATCTGCTGGAAGTCGCGCACTGACAGCACCCGGGTGCGCCGGCCGTCGTACTTGTAGAGCTGGGTGAACAGCACCGTGCGGATGGGCACGTTCACGCCCACGCCGAGGGTGTCGGTGCCGCAGATCAGCTTCAGATGGCCCTGCTGGGCCAGCTTCTCGACCAGCAGCCGGTACTTGGGCAGCATCCCGGCGTGGTGCACGCCGATTCCGGCCAGCACGAAGCGGCGCAGGTCCTTGCCGATGGGCGTGTCGAAACGGAACCCGCCCACGGCCTCCTTCACGGCCTCCTTCTCATCGGGGCCGAGAACCTTGAGGCTGGTGAGGCTCTGGGCCCTCGCGGTGGCCTCCTTCTGAGTGAAGTGCACGATGTAGACCGGCGCCCGGCCGCTGGAGAGCAACTGCTCGATGGAAACGTGCAGCGGCGTCTCCCGGTACTCCACGTCGAGCGGCACCGGGCGCTCGGCCGAAGCCACCAGGGCGGTGGCGCGTCCGGTGCGGGCCGTGAGATCCTGGCGCAGGGCCGTGGTGTCGCCCAGGGTGGCCGACATGAGCAGGAACCGGGCCCGCGGCAGCTCCAGCAGCGGCACCTGCCAGGCCCAGCCCCGGTCGCGGTCGCCGTAGTAGTGGAACTCGTCCATCACCACCAGGTCGGCCGGGGTGTCCGGGCCGGACCGCAGCGCCCGCTGGGCCAGTATCTCGGCGGTGCAGGCGATGATCGGTGCGGCACCGTTGACGGAGGCGTCGCCGGTGACCATCCCCACGTCGGCGGGGCCGAACGCCGCGGTCAGCTCGAAGAACTTCTCGCTGACCAGGGCCTTGATCGGCGCCGTGTACACCGCCCGACGCCCCTGGGCCAGCATGGCGAACGCACCGGCCACCGCCACCAGCGACTTGCCCGACCCGGTGGGCGTGGCCAGCACCACGTTCTCGCCAGCCAGCAACCGCAGCACCGCCTCCTCCTGGTGCGGGTACAGCTCTAGATCGGCCGCGAGCGACCATTCGATGAAGGCGTCGAGGAGTTCGTCGACGCCTGGCGTGTCGGGCAGGTAGTCGCCTAGCGCGGGCAGGACCATGGGGGCCGCAGGCTAGGCAGCGGAAGCGACCGGAGAGGCTGTGGCAGGGATTCAAGGTCGCGCGGGGCCATGCGGTTCGCAGGCTAGGTCGGGGTTAGCGTTGCGCTGATGCCGAACGACGACTCAACGGCGGCAGGCGCCGGGTCGTCGGCAGGTGCCGGGCCGGGCGAAGGGTCGCCAGTGGGTGAGACCGCCGGGTCGTCGGCAGGTGCCGGGTCGGGCGTGGGGTCGCCAGGGGATGAGGCCGTTCGGATCGGCCCGCGGCTATGGGTGCTTCCCATCATCATCTTCCTGACCGCGGCCATGACCGTGGGCCAGATCACCATCCTGGGCAAGCAGGTGTTCGACATGACCGGCGAGCCGCTCGACCTCGGCCTGCTCGGCTTGGCGGAGTTCGTGCCCACCCTGTTGCTCGCACCCCTGAGCGGCGTGCTGTCGGACCGGTTCGACCGGCGTGCCATGTACGCCCTGGGGCTCATCGGCGAGGGGCTCGCGTCGGCGGGTCTGTACTTCTACGTGGCCTCCGACCCGACGTCGGTAGTGCCGATCTTCCTGCTGGTGATCGCCTTCGGCTGTGCACGGTCGGTGCTCAGCGCGGCCAGCCGGGTGATGCCGGTCGACCTGGCGCCGACCGGTCGGGTAGAGCGAATGGTGGCGGTGTGCATGTCGGGCTGGCAGGCCGGCTTCGTCGTCGGGCCGGTCGTGTTCGGCTTCGTCTTCGTGGCCGATGTGGCCGCGCCCTACCTGCTGGCTGCGGCCGCGTCCCTGGTTGCGGCCGCCCTCTTGACGGTCGTGCCCGCCAGTGGAGTGGCCCGCTCGTCGTCCGCTGACTCCGGTGTGCGGGCGGTGCTGGTCCACGCAATGCAGGGGCTGCGCTTCATCCGCAGGAACCGGGTGGTGCTGGGCATCATCTCCCTCGATCTGTTCGCAGTCCTGTTCGGCGGGGCGGTGGCGCTGCTGCCCGCCATCGCCGAGGAACGTCTCGGAGTGGGGGCTGTCGGGCTGGGCTGGCTGCGAGCCGCGGTCGGCATCGGGGCTCTGGCGATGATGGCCGTCCTGGCCGTGCGGCCCCTGACCCGGCGCGTCGGCCCGACGCTGATGGCCGCGGTGGCGATGTTCGGCCTAGGGACGATCGCGCTCGGCCTCACCGGCTCCTACGCGGTGGCGTTCATCGCGCTGCTGGTGCTGAGCGGCGCCGACTCGGTCAGCGTCTTCGTGCGCAGCACGCTCGTGCCGCTGGCGACCCCCGAGCACATGCGGGGCAGGGTGATGGCCGTCGAGTACACCTTCGTGGGGGCCTCCAACGAGCTCGGGGCGTTCGAGTCGGGTGTGGCCGGGGCGCTGCTCGGGGTGGCCGGGGCAGTGGTGTTCGGCGGGGTCGGCACACTGGCGGTGGTGGCCGCGTGGTGGATGCTGTTCCCGGAGCTGCGGGGCATCGACCGCTTCAATCAAGTGCGTCCCGACCCCTAGCGCACCGTCGGCTTGAGAGTGCCCGACCGTGTGCGCCGGGACGGTGGCCGGCGAGGTCAGGCCAGGCCGGAGAAGTCGATCTGGTTGGTGGCGTACCAGGCGCTGAAGCCGTGGTCGGCGATCATGTTGTGGCCGTTCATGGCCGCGCTGGCGTTCGAGCCGAGCATCACCAGGGTGCGGGCGATGTCGGCCGGAGTCAGGATCCCGGCTGACTGGTCCACCATCCAGTCGATGATCTTCTCGGTCATGTGGCGGCGGAAGTCGTGCAGCAGGGGAGTGTCGATCACACCGGGGCAGACGCTGTTGGTGCGCACGCCGTAGTCGAGGTAGCTGCGGCGCGAGCCGTGCATGGTCCATACCTGGGCCACTTCCTTGGAGAACTCGTAGGGCGACGGGTCGATCAGCTCCCCGTGCTCCGCGATCCAGGCCAGAGCCTCGTCCCAGCCTTCGACCGCGATCAACTCGGTGATCTCGGCCAGATGCTGGGGCCAGCGCTGGCCGGCCACCGACGCGGTGTTGACGATGGCGCCGCCCCGGTTCATGGTGGGCAGCAGGCCCTCGCTGAGACGCCGCAGACCGAGGTAGTTGACCTTCAGCACGAAGTCCGAAGGATGGACTCCGGCCACCCCCGCGTTGTTGAACAGCACGTCCACCCCGGGGCCTATCGCCTCGCAGGCCGCGTCGATGGAGTCGGGGTCGCTGAGGTCGGCGGCCACGTAGGCGGTGGCCGGGCCGGTGGGCTCGTTGCGGTCGAGCACGATGAGTTCGGTGCAGCCCGCCTCGGCCAGCAGCTCGACCGCGGCTGCGCCCACCCCGCTGGCCCCGCCGGTGAGGACGACCTTCTTCCCCGCGTAGCTGAACAGGTTCGATGACTCGGACATGGCGGACTCCTTGGCTCCTTGTGGGCTCGGTGGCTGGCGGCTGGCTCAGGCCGGGGTGAAGGCTAGATGAGCCTCGCGCAGGCCGTAGACGAAGGCGTTCGGCATCTCCACTTGGGGCGCGCCGTCGATGCGCTCGATGCGGGCCACCCGCTCCAGCAGCCGCACGAAGAAGACCAGGATCTCCAGCCGGGCCAGCGCTGCGCCGAGGCAGAAGTGGGTGCCGAAGCCGAAGGCGATGTGGTTGTTGGGGCTGCGGGCCACGTCGTAGGTCTCGGGATCGTCGAAGTGGCGGGGATCCCGGTTGGCCGCCGGGTACATCATCACCAGCTGGTCGCCCTTGCGGATCGTCTGGTCGTGCAGTTCGGTGTCGGCGGCGGCCGTACGGCACATGTTGTGGATGGGAGTGACCCAGCGGATGAACTCCTCGACTGCCGTCTCGAGGTCGGCGCCTGCCTTCAGCCCGGCCCAGGCGTCGGGTCGGTCGGCCAGGTCCAGCAGCGTGCGGGCGATCACGGTGCGGGTGGTCTCGGCCCCGCCGTCGAGCACCAGCAGGCAGTCCGAGATGATCTGGTCCAGACCGAAGGGTGAACCGCCCACCAGCCCCTCGCCGTCGCTCTCGGCCTCGATCCAGCGGGACATCACGTCGCGGGCCGGGCAGCCCTGCCTCGCCTCGTAGAGCTCGGCGCAGGCCACTGCGAACTCCAGGACCGCCTCGGCGCCTTCCTGGTTGCGATAGCGCGGGCCGCCGCCCAGGGCGATGCTGGCCTCGGACCAGTGCATGAGCTTGGGCCAGAGGTTGTCGTCGAAGCCGAGCAGGTGGCCGATCATCTTGGCGGGCAGGGGGGCGGCCAACTCGCCCACGATCTCGGCCCGACCCCGCTCGATCACCGGGTCGAGCAGTTCGTCGACGGTCTCGGTGACGTGGCCTCGCCACTTCTGCACGGCCCGAGGGGTGAAGCGGCGCGACACCAGCGAGCGGCGGGCCTGGTGCAGCGGGTCGTCGTTGCCGATGATCGACTTGTCGGCTGGGATGTTGGGCCGGTAGCCGCCCTTGTCCCGCCCGGAGTTGATGAACATCCGCTTGTCCTTCTCGACGGCCACGATGTCGTCGTAGCGGGTGAGCACCCACAGTTCGTTGATGTCGTCCCAGTGGCAGGGCGAGTTCTCCCGCAGCCAGGCGTAGCGGGAGTACGGGTCGTTCACGTAGAAGTCGCCGTCGAGAATGTCGAGGGGCCGGGGATCGACGGGCGTGACGGTCATGGCCCGGCTCATCCTAGGTGCATGGGCCGACGCGCACCGGCCCCTGTCGGCGGCGCGCCGACTCCGGCGGGGATCAAGGGAACAGGCTGCGCAGCAGCCTCCACAACACCCATAGGCCGACCACGGCGAACGGGCCGGGGATGGCGACGACCAGCACCCAGGTGCTGTAGCGCACCCAGGCCGGTCGGTCCGCGAAGCGCCGCTGGTGGAAGTGTGCGTCCATGCGCTCGGCCTCGTCGTCGGCGCGCGGGAGGCCGAGCAGGTCGGCCGCACGCTCCACCGCCTCCGCTCGGACCACCAGCACTGCGATGCGCTCGGTGACGTGGTGGGGCGCGACCTCAGTGGCGGGGTCCACCAGCACCGCCGCCTCGTAGCCTGCCTCCCTCAGCCGGGCGGCGGCCACGTCGGCCTCCCAGCGGGTGGAGTACTCGGCGATGGGAACCATGCCCGGAAGCGGCTTCACCCCCACATCGTGCCCGCCCCGGCTTCGGTTGCCGTGCCTTCCGCCGGTGTGGCACCGGCGCGGCGTGGTCGGACACGGCTTCGCGCCCCAGTCCGGGCGGTAGCGTGCCGTCGATGAGTCGGGCCGTTGAGGTGGTCGACCTCGTGAAGGACTACGGCACGGTCCGGGCCGTGGACGGAGTGTCGTTCGAGGTGGGGCGGGGCGAAGTGTTCGCCCTGCTGGGGCCCAACGGCGCGGGCAAGTCCACCATCGTGGAGATTCTCGAGGGGCATCGCAGCCGGACCTCCGGCACGGTACGGGTGCTCGACACCGACCCCGGTGCCGCCGGCGCGTCGTTCCGCGACCGGATCGGCATCGTGCTCCAGGAGTCCGGCATCGACCCGGAGTTGACGGTGCGTGAGGCGATCGACTTCTACCGGCTCTCGTACTCCCGCCGCCGTCCCACCGACGAGGTGATCGAACTGGTGGAGCTCGCCGACAAGGCCAGCGCCCGGGTCTCAACCCTGTCGGGCGGACAGCAGCGCCGCATCGACCTGGCGCTCGGGCTGGTCGGCGACCCGGAGGTGGTCTTCCTGGACGAGCCCACCTCAGGCTTCGACCCCGCGGCCCGTCGACGGGGTTGGGAGTTGGTCGAGCGGCTCGTGTCGCAGCAACGCGCCGTGCTGCTCACCACCCACTACCTGGACGAGGCCGAGCACCTGGCCGATCGTGTGGCCGTGCTGTCGAGGGGCCGGATTGTGGCCGAGGGCACGCCCGACGAGCTGAGGGCCGCGGCCGGGTCGACCCTGATCCGTTTCGCGGTGCCGGCTGTCGCCGAGCCGGCGATCGGGCTGCTGGCGCCGGTTGCGGGCAGCGTCGTCGGACGAGGCCGCCAGGTTGAGATCACCACAGACACGCCCACCGCCGACTTGGCCCATCTAGCTGGCTGGGCCTCGGAGCGGGGGGTCGAACTGGAGGGACTGACCGTCTCGACGCCGTCGTTGGAGGACGTGTACCTGAGCCTCGTGGCCGACGAGCCAGATGAAGCGGGTGTCGACTCGGGCATGGCGGACGACTCGGGCATGGCGGACGACTCGGGCAACGAGAACAACGAGGATGACGCCGACGACGCGGATGACCCGGGCGTGGCGCACACGAAGGGCCGCGGCGGCGAGCGATGACGTCGGTCCGCCTGCTGTGGCGCTGCATCCGCAGCCAGAACCGGATCTTCTGGCGCACTCCCATCGCGGCTTTCTTCACCCTGGTGTTCCCGATCCTGATGCTGGTGCTGTTCACCGCCATCTTCGGCAACGACGCCTTCGACACCGTCTACGGACGGGTCACCAGCAGCCAGTTCTACACGCCCGGCCTGGCCGTGTTCGCGGCGGCCTCCTCCACCTACACCGGCATCGGCATCAACCAGGCCAGCCGGCGCGAGCTCGGCATACTCAAGCGGGTGCGGGGCACGCCGCTGCCGCCCTCGGTCTACCTGGGCGGCGTCGTGCTGTCGGCGGTGTGGATCGCCGCTCTGGGCGTGGCCGCGATGGTCGTCCTCGGCGTGACCGCCTACGACGTCAACATCGAGGCGGCCAAGGTGCCGGCCATGCTGCTCACCTTCGTGGTCGGCTCGGCGACATTCGCCGCGCTCGGTCTGGCTCTCGCCTCGGTGGCCCACTCGGTGTCGGTGGCCGCGCCGGTCGCCAACGCGACCCTCCTGCCGGTCGCCTTCATCTCCGACATCTTCGTCCCCCTCGGCAGCGATCCGCCGAGGCTGCTGGAGATCGCAGGCGACGTGTTCCCGCTCAAGCAGTTCGGACTGGCCTTCGGCGAGTCCATGAACCCCTTCTCCGAGGCCCCGGCCATCGAATGGCACCGTCTCGGCGTGCTGGTGCTCTGGATGGCCGTGGGCGCGGCGGTGGCAGCTTGGCGCTTCAGGTGGGCGCCGCCCGTGCCCTCCGGTCGAGCGTCCCGCGGCCGCACCCGACCGGTTTCCCGTAGCATCGACGGATGATCCGCTACGACGAGTTCGGGCTGTTCGCCGAGAACGCGGCCGAGCACGGGATCGAGTGGTCGGGCCCGCCCGAAGTGCGCCGGGAGTCGGTGGCCATGCCGTCGGGTCTGCGGCTGTCGGCGCTGGTTTGGGGCGACGCCGAGCCCGAGGTGGTGCTGATCCACGGAGGCGCACAGAACGCCCACACCTGGGACACGGTGGCGCTGGCCCTGGGTCGGCCGTTGGTAGCGGTGGACCTGCCCGGGCACGGACGGTCCGACCACCGGCCCGCCCACAACTACGGACCGGCTTCGATGGCCGACGACGTGGCGGTCGCCGTCGAGGCGCTCGCGCCCCGGACCGAGGCCGTGGTGGGCATGTCGCTGGGTGGCCTCACCGCCATCTGCCTGGCCGCCGACCACCCGCATCTGGTGCGCCGCCTCGGGGTGGTGGACGTGACCCCGGGCACCGACCACAAGAAGGCCGAGCCGATCATCGCCTTCGTCGAGGGGCCCGAGGACTTCGACAGCTTCGAGGCGATCCTGGCCCGCACCGTCGAGCACAACCCCACCCGCAGCGAGTCGTCGCTGCGGCGGGGCGTGCTGCACAACGCCCACGAGACGCCCGACGGACGTTGGACCTGGAACTACGACCGGATGCGGGACTGGAAGCTGGACGGTGGCAGTGCCGAACCGGCGTTCGAGGGCCTGTGGGAGAAGGTGTCGCAGATAGTCGCCCCGACCGCGCTGTGGCAGGGCGGCGCCTGGAGCGTGGTGGACGACGCCGACGTGGCCGAGTGGATGCGCCGCCGACCGGGCACGGTCCATGCCGTGGTGGACGGCGCCGGCCACTCCATCCAGGGCGACCAGCCGCTGGAGCTGGTGGCTCTGATCGAGGAGCTGCTGGCCCGGTCATGACTGAAATTGACTTAGTTTTCGCCACATAATGTAGAAAACTAAGTCAATTTCGCCCGCTAGCCGGGATCGGGGCAGCCGGACTCGTCGAACCGGTAGCCGCTGGGGGTCATCTCCAGGCGGTGACGCGGTCCGGGTACCGACGGATCTGCGGTCTCGTAGCCCGCGTCCCCGTGCCACATCGAGACCGGTCCCTGCACGCCGTTGCCGATGCGGGTCTCGTAGCTGCGCGGCGTGCGCCTGCTCAGGCCCTGCAAGGCGTCGGCCACGGTGTCGAAGGCGCTGACGGTGTGCAGCGTCACCCATGTGGGGGCGATCAGCTCGATCTCGCCGGCGTCCCGGCGCCGCATCGCCTCCGTGGGGGTCATCCACTCGTGGTTCACGATCTCGCCGTCGTCGATGGCCACCTCGGCGGTGGAGGCCTCGGCTGCGAAGAACCAGGTGGCGAAGCGCTTGGGTGCGATGGGAGGCGGGATCCAGAACGAGAAGTGCACGAGGCTCGCCGGGTCGAGGGCGACCGCGGCCTCTTCGCGGGCCTCGCGGGCCGCGGCGTTACGGGCGGCGGTGATCAGGTCGCCGGAGCTGTCGTGGTCGTCGTCGTCGATGCGTCCGCCGGGGAAGACCCACATCCCGCCGAAGGCGACCCGGGAGTTCTTGTGCAGCATGAGCGACTCCATGCCGTCGGAGCCGTCGCGCAGCACCACCACGGTGGCGGCCGGGATGGCGGGCGACTCGCCGTCGCGCTCGAACTGCTTGCGCCACTCGTCGAAGAGCAGCAACTCTCGCCGGTAAGCCGCCCGAGTCCCGTAGTCGACCGCGCCTGCGGCCTTGTCGTTCATGTAGTTGCTTCGTCCGTGCGGCCTGCGGGGCGGTTCGTCACCTGATGATGCCGTCGGCTCTGAGCTGCTCGATCCGGTCTTCCCAGCCCAGCTCGGCGAGTACTTCGTCGGTGTGCTGGCCGTGTGTGGGCGCCGACGGGCTATGCAGCTCCGTCCGTGTCTTGGAGAATCGGGTCGGGGGCCGGGGCTGGCGGACCCTGCCCATCAGCGGGTGGTCGTGCTCGACGAAGATCCGGTTGTGCACGACCTGGGCGTCCGACACCAAGTCCTCCACGTCCAGAACCACCCCGAAGGGCACCTCCCAGCGATCCAAGGCCTCCACCGCCTGATCGAGGGGCATCTTGGCGGCCGCCGCGTGGACGGCGCGGAACACGGCGCTGGCCTGCTCACGGTTCTGCTGGCGGTCGCTCATCGTCGCGACCCGGGGATCCGACGAGTCCACGCCGACGGCGCGGGCCATGCCGTGGAACTCCGAGTCGGTCACCGCGGCCACCACGGCATGGCCGTTTGCGAAGGCGATGGCCCGCTGGCGAGCGGAGAACGACTGCGGAAGGTGTCGCTGCTCGTTGTCGAGGGCCACCTCGTGAGCGGCGGCGTCCACGAACAGGAACGACACCGAGGCGTCGAGCATCGCCAAGTCCAGATGCTGTCCGCCCGCGCCGCGCTCACGGGCGAACAGGGCCGCGGTGACGGCCTGGCAGGCGGTGTACGCGGTGACCTTGTCCGCGGCGGCCTGGCGCAAGAAGCGCGGGCTGTCGTCGCTGGGTGCCGTCTGGCTGGCCACCATGCCCGACTGGGCCTGGATCACCGAGTCGTACACCCGGCGGTGCGTGTAGGGGCCGTCGGGCCCGAAACCCGACAGCGACGCGTAGACGATGTCGGGGTTGCGCTCGGCCACGGTGCCGTAGTCCAAGCCGAGGCGCTGCATGACGCCGGGACGCATGTTCTGCACGAACACATCGGCCTCGCCGGCCAAGTCGAGCACGATGTCGCGGCCGCGCGGGTCGGCGCAGTTCAGCGCAACGGAGCGCTTGCCCCGGTTGCACATCTGGAACAGCGTCGAGATTCCGCCCGAGCCCACGCCCACGTAACGGCCTTGGTCTCCGTCGGCGGGCGGTTCCACCTTGATCGCCTCGGCGCCCTGGTCCACGAGCATGGCCACCGCCAGCGGCCCGGTCACCGCGGCGCACATCTCGACGATGCGCACTCCGTGCATGGGGCCGGGCATGGTGTGCCGGGTCCTCGGGGCGGCCGCGGTGCTCGGCGCCTCAGGCCGGGCTGTCGTCTGCCGGGTCGTCGGTCTGCGTGTTGTCGGGGGCGGGGATGCCGTGGAACCAGCCGGCCTCCTCCACCAGCGACCGGCTGCGCCAGCCGTCGGGCGTGCGGACCAGCTCGTGGTGGTACCACCCGCCGGTGGCCCACACTTCGGTGTCGGGCAGCTTGAGCGGGTTGTACACCATGGCCGTGACCTTGGCCTCGTCGCCGTCGATGTCCATCTCGATGTTGGAGATCAGGTGCTGCATGACCTCGAACATCGGCATCACCTTCGACAGGAAGCCGACCACCTCGTCGAGGCTGCCGGCGGCCCCGCCGACCTGGGTGTAGTCGATACGGGCGTCGGGAGTGAAGACGGTGCGGAACAGGTCCCAGTCCCGGCGGTCCACCGCTCGTGCGTAGCGGGTCAGCAGGTCGGTGATCTCGGCCCGGTCGATAAGAGTCTGCACATCCATACCCCCACGATACGGCTGAGATCCATCATTAGGGTTCTGCGTCGTGGGATCACCGGGCGGATCGAGCGGCGGGCCTGATCCCGACGTCGAGAGAGACCGTTGCGAGCGGTGGTTCGTCAGGCAGGGGCTGCCGCACCTGATACACGACTACTCGGCCAGCACCGACGTGCTTACCCGAGCGGCGCCGTTCTTGGCCTTCGTGGTGTTCTCGGAGTTCTTCCTGGTGTTCGGTGAACGGTGGCACGGCTGGGCCCAGGCCGGGGTGTTCTCGCTGGGCTTGGCGGTGGCCGCTGCGGCCGTGGCTCTGGTCAACCAGTTGCGCGGCCGGTGGCTGTGGCAGTTGCCCGACCGGATCGGTCTCTGGGAGATCCTGGCCTACGTCGGGCTTCCGGCTATCTTCGCCGGGCTAGGCGCAACCGGTTCTGCCGTCGAGGACGCCGTGTTCTTCATGGTGGTCAACGTCATGGTGCTCGGGGTGGCCTACCTCGTCACCAGCTGGGGGCTGGTTCCGATGGTTTGGTGGTCGCTGGGCCAGCTTGGCCGTCAGATCGGACAGATGATGACGCTTCTGGCCAAGTCGCTGCCGATCCTGCTGGTGTTCTCGGCCTTCATCGTCCTCAACGCCGAGATGTGGCAGGTGGCCAACGACTTCACGTTGCCTTTCTTCGGGATGGTGGCCGCGCTGCTGGTGGCGGTGGGCACGCTGTTCGTGACAGTCTCGGTGCGGCGTCTGGCGGTGGACCTGGCCCGGTTCGCGTCGTGGTCCGATGTTCGGCCTCGGTGCGCGGGCACGCCGGTTGAACCGCTTGCGCCCGACGACTTGGCCGCGTCGCCCGACTCGCCGCCGCTGAGCCGGAGGGCTCGGTTCAACGTGAGCCTGCTGCTGTTCGTGGCTCACAGCATCCAGATCATCCTGGTGGCGCTGATCGTGACGCTCTTCTACGTGCTGTTCGGGGTGTTCACGGTGCGGGAGGCGACCCTGCTGAACTGGACCACGCTGTCCGAGTTGACTTGGGCGGAGTCGTGGGCGGTGCGGATCCCGCTGTGGGGCGAGGACTTGCTGTTCACCCGGCCATTGGTGCTGGTGTCCACCTTCATCGGCCTGTTCTCGGGCCTCCAGTTCGCGGTCTCGGTCGTGCTCGACGCCGGGTACCGCTCCGAGTTCGCCGACGACATGACCGCGGAGCTCCGAGAGGCCCTGGCTGTCCGTGCCGTCTACCACCGCGTCCTGGTGAACGACCCAGCCTGAAGCCTGAACTGTGGCCGTTACTCTTGCCGGAGTGGAGCACTCTGGCCTGAATATTCGCCGCTTCCAAGACTGGGCTCTGGGGAACCTCGTCGATAACCGTAACCGGGGGATCTTCGCCGAGTGGCTTGTCGGTCAAGCGCTTGAGGCGATAGGCGACGACGAGGTCCGGCATGAGTGGGACAACTGGGATCTGCTCTACGGTGCCCGTCAGTCGAGAATCGAGGTCAAGGCGGCTGGACGAGATCAGACTTGGCCCCAACTTCGGCCATCCGTGCCGCGGTTTGATATCGCGCCAAGGAAGTGGACTTGGGAACTCGCTGCTAACGAGGATGCCCAGAGGGATCCTCCGGCCGAGGTCTATGTGCATGTCCAATTGGATCCTCCCGGCCGGGTGGCCGACGTCTATGTGTTCTGCCTGCATGAGCCGGATGAAGCAACGAACAAGAATGTCAGGGATCCGGCGAACTGGACGTTCTGGGTCGTCTCGCGGCGAAGGCTCGACGATCAACTCGGCCCGCAGAAGTCCGTCGGCCTCGCAACGCTGGGCAGCCTCGCCAGGCGGATTCAATGGTCCGGCCTTAAGGCGGCGGTCGACGCGTGCATCGAGGAGGTGCGCAAGTGAAGGGAGTTCCGACGGCGTCTCTCCCCACGGAGGTCATGGAGCGAATCGGGCCGTACTACGTGTACGTCCTCGTCGATCCTCGGGACGGCTCCGTCTTCTACGTCGGTAAGGGAACCGGGCAGCGCCTGCTGGCTCACGGATACGAGGCGATGCTGAAATCCGACCCCGGGCCCCGATCAGGCAAGGTGGCCCGAATCCGCGAGATACGTGAAGCCGGGTTTGAACCCCGAATCGACGTGGTCCGCCACGGCCTCAGTGAGGACCAGGCGCTGCTGGTCGAGACAGTCCTGATCGACAGTGTGGCAGGGCTGACGAACAAGGTGGCTGGGCACGGCGCCGCCGAGGGCCGGGTCTCGATGGACGAACTCGTGCGCCGCTACGGTGCGAAGCCCGCCGATCCCGACGCCTCGCCGGTTCTTCTCCTCCGCTTGGGGCCGTGGCAGGACGAGCATGAGCAGATTGAGCAGGGCAGGTTCCGACCAGGGCGTGGCTACCGGGACGGCATGACGCCTCGTGAGCTCGCTGATTCGACTCGGGCCTGGTGGCGGGTCAGTCCGGCAACCGTCGAACGGCAAGGCATCCGCCATGCAGTGGCTGTGCACGACGGCGTGACGCGAGCCCTGATGGAAATCGGTGAGTGGGTCCGCCGAGGACATCGGCGAGCCTTCGCAGCGACTCCCGTGACCGAGGGCCCGATCTACGATGAGTGCGTGGGGCCGCTGGGCCGGAAGGTCCCGTTCACGCGGGGACGGAACCCTGTCACCTACTGGCCGCCGCAGTCACGCGCTTAGCTGGCCGGGCCACACGTGCCCGCGCGGGCCTAGCCTGCTCCTTGGTCAGATTTCTTGGTAATTTTCAGATATTTCATAGTTTTAGAGGTTGTGTTGTCATAGGGGGTGGGTAGAGTCTCCGTCATGGAACGAACGAGTGTTCTGACTCGTGGCGGCGAGCATCCCGGGGAAGGGGCGGCGGCTCGCGACGCTGC
This sequence comes from Acidimicrobiales bacterium, assembly GCA_963667505.2. GTDB lineage: Bacteria > Actinomycetota > Acidimicrobiia > Acidimicrobiales > Aldehydirespiratoraceae > Aldehydirespirator. Next base: position 293,125 of record OY763490.2, read on the forward strand.
TCGGCGCGGCAATGGTGGCTTGCTCGCAGACTCTTCGGCGGTGGACATCCTGGAGGCGGCCGGTCACGCCTTGCGGGCGGTGTCGTTGGATGGGTTGGACGAGAACGAGTTGTGCCGGGTGGTGGCCGGCGCGGGACGGGTCAAGGCGTTGGTCGATGCGTTGACGCTGCGGGCCGTGAGCGGGTTGGAGGCTCTGCATGCTGGCTCGGCCCGTGAGGCGCTGGTGGCCGGGGGGAAGCTGTCGGGTCGAGCGGCCAAACGAGTGACCGACGCGGCTCGCCAGATCGAGGAGATGCCCAACGTGGGTCGGTTGATGGACGCCGGGAACTTGACGCTGGAGAGTGTGTTCGCTCTCGGGTCCGCGGCCGGGCAGTGCGGCGCGGCGGCGGTGGACGGCTCCGACGAGTTGCTCTACCAGGCCGCGACGCGGGACGCCGGATCGTTCCGCGGAGTGGCCCGGAAGTTCGCGCAGCGTCATGACCCTTCCGCGGGCGGCGACCTGCTCAAGGCTCAGCACAACAGCCGCAAGGGCGACCTGTTCGTCGGCCGCGATGGCATGGGAGTGCTCACGGGCGAGATCGATCCGGTCAGCTTCGGCCTGCTGGAACAGGCCGTGGACGAGCGCAAGGACTACTTGTGGCGCAAGGACGGCGGCCGTGACGGCACTCCCGACGAGGTGCGCAACAACGGGCAACGCACTATGGACGCCATCTTCGAGTTGTGCACGGGACGGGACGCGCTAACTCACGAACCGCTTCCAGCAGACGACGGTCCTCGGGGTTTCCGGCGGCTGCCGCCTGGAAGGATCATCGCGGTGACCGCTGGCGTGGTGGACGGTACCGATCCCGACGGTTCGTGCGAGATCATCGGGGTCGGCCCGGTCCCACCGTCGGTGCTCGACCGCATCTCGCCCGATGACCGCCTCGTAGGCGCCATCTTCGGCGGGAACGGCCAGCCGCTGTGGTTGGGTCGCATGGAGCGGCTCGCCAACCACGCTCAGTACGTGGCGGTCGCGCTGCGAGACCGGGGCTGCGTGCTGTGCCGGGCTCCGATGCACCGATGCAGGATCCACCACATCGACGAACACTGCGCCGACGAGGGCCGTACGGACATCGAGAACCTTGCGGCGCTATGCAACAGTTGCCACCTGTGGCTGCATCGGACCAACCGGCGCGTTGTGCGCGGGATCGATGCCTATGGGGTGATCGCTTGGTCCACGGCTCCTCGCGGCTTCGATCCCGGTGACGGCGGGATAGAGGATCTTGATGTGACCGGGCCCGTAGGTCGGTTGAATGGCCGCTCGAGCTTGGGCCAAGCCAGTGTCCTGGCGGCTGGCGGGGCCGGAATCGCAGCAGGCACGACGGGCCGCGATCCGCCGACTGCTTAGCCGCGGCGAGGGTCGTGGCCGCTGTGCTGTCAGCAGCGTGTGGATGGTTCGTCTCAACTCGAGTCGGCTATCCCCGTCTTGCTGGCATGAGCCGCACTTCGGCCTTGATAGGCCCGAGGATCACCGAACTTTCGGGCCCCAGCCGCTACCTTCGATCCCATAGGTGAGCCGCACCTCAGTCCCCGTCGGGCAAGGCCCACGGCGGCACGCGGAGCACGAGAGGCCTTGAGAATCACAGCCCGGAGACAGCCATGTCACCACAACAGCAACTGACGACGGCGACCCTCGATCCTGTGCCGGCCCGGCATGTGGAGAACATCCCGGTGGCCGAGGAGATGAGCGACTCGTTCCTCGCCTACGCGCTGTCGGTCATCACCTCGCGGGCCATTCCCGACGTGCGGGACGGCCTCAAGCCGGTGCAGCGGCGGGTTCTCTACTCGATGCTGCAGATGGGCCTGCGGCCGGGCACCCCGTACCGGAAGTCGGCCCGGGTGGTGGGCGACACGATGGGCCGCTACCACCCGCACGGCGACGCCGCCATCTACGACACCCTCGTGCGCATGGGCCAGGACTTCAGCCGCATGGTCTCGCTGGTGGACCCGCAGGGCAACTTCGGTAGCCTCGACGACCCGCCTGCCGCCTCCCGCTACACCGAATGCCGCCTCAGCGACGCCGCCATGGACCTGGTGGGCGAGCTCGACGAGGACACCGTCGACTTCCGGCCCACTTACGACGGCGAGGACACCGAGCCCGCAGTGCTGCCCGCGGCGCTGCCGAACCTGCTCGTGAACGGCACCGCCGGGATCGCGGTGGGCATGGCCACCAACATGGTGCCCCACAACCTGGCCGAGGTCGGCGAGGCCATCGAGCTGGTGATGAGCAAGCAACCGGACGGGGGCGCAGCCGCGTCCGGCCGCGGGACGGGCCGCAAGCGTCGGCCGCGGCCGACTGTCGAGGAGCTGATGGAGGTCCTCGGCGGACCCGACTTCCCCGGCGGCGGGATCGTGCTGACCGACGACGGCCTCCGGGCGGCCTACGAGACCGGCCGAGGATCGGTCAGGGTTCGGGCCCGGACCGACGTCGAGTCGGTCACGCGCCGCCGACAGGCGGTCATTGTGACGGAGTTGCCCTATCAGGTGGGTCCCGAGCGGGTGGTCTCGCGGATCACCGAGCAGGTCGCGGCCGGACGGCTCCCCGCCGTGTCCGGCGTCGCCGACCTGAGCGACATGGACGGACTGCGCCTGCAGATCGACCTGAAGCCCGGTGCCGACGCCGGGGCTGCGCTGTCGGACCTCTACCGGTTCACGCCCCTCGAGGAGACTCTGAACGTCAACAACGTGGTGCTGGTGGACGGCGTCCCCACCACCGTCGGGCTCCGGGAGCTGTGCGAGCACTATGTCGCGCACCGTCTTCTGGTCGTCGTGCGCCGCACCCGCCACCGGCTGCGGCGAGCGAACGAGCGCCTGCACATCGTGGAGGGCCTGATCGCAGCCCTCGACAACGTCGACGAGGTCGTGGCGCTGATCCGCGGCTCCAAGGACGCGGCAGAGGCGAGGGCGGGGCTCATGGCCCGATTCGGTCTTACTGAGATCCAGGCCAACCACATACTCGACATGGCGCTTCGTCGACTCACCGCGCTGGAGCGCCAGCGGCTCGACGAGGAGGCCGCAGCCCTCCGATCGGACATCGCCGACTTCAAGGAGATCCTCGCCAGCACCCGCCGACAGCGCTCCATCGTGCGAAAGGAGCTTCGGCGGATCGTCGAGGACCACGGCCGCCCTCGCCGCAGCCGGATAGTCGCCGCCGAGCTCGCCGACCGCGAGCTTGCCGCCCACTCCGGCAGCGAGGGTGCCTCGGCCGGCTCGGACGACGGGGCCGACGCGGGACCTGATCTTCCGTGTGTGGTCACGGTGTCCACGAGCGGCAACATCGGCAGGGCGTCGTTGAAGGGCAGCCGACGGGCCTCGCCCGGACGACACGACCTGATCGCAGCGCGCGTCGTCGCCTCGACCGGAGCGCCCGTTGCGGCCGTGACCAGCCTCGGACGGGCGTTCACGGTCCTAGGAGGCGAGATTGAGGAGGCGGCCAACCGCATACGGGGCGTCGACGCGTCCTCCGTCTTCGGTCTGGAGTCCGGCGAGCGGGTCCTGGCCCTCGTCGCCTCAGGGGACGACAGGCTCGTGATCGTGACCGCGGGCGGGATCATCAAGAGGATCGAGGCCTACGAGGCGCTTGAGTCGCCGCCGGGGTCATCGCTGATCGCGTTGGGCGCGGACGACCGAGTGGCCTGTGCCGTGACCGCTCCCGAGGACGCGGACCTCGTGATCGCGGCCGACGACGGCCGCGCGCTGCGGCTGGAGGCGTCCTCAGTGCGGGTTCAGCGCCGCGGCGCGGCCGGAATGGCCGGCATCAAGCTGCGCGGCGGCGCGGTTCCGGTGGGTGCGGGCGCGGTTGTGCCCGACGCCGTGCTCGTTGTCGCGACCAGCGTGAACGGCGGCCCCGGCGGCATCAAGGCCACACTCTGCTCGGAGTTGCCGACGCAGGGCAGGGGAGGCCAGGGCGTGCTCGTCGTCAAGCTCTTGGACGGTGAGCGGGTGGTCGCGGCCGAGGTGGGCTCCGCCGACGGAATGCTGGCGTTGATGGGCCAGGACGACAATCCTCGCAAGGTCGATCCCCATCCTGTCGCGCTGCGGCTTCAGCCCACGGCGCGCTACCGCTCGCCCGAGCGCCGCGAGCGCCGGATCCACCTTCTGGCGCCGGGGAGGTGGTGACCGCGGTGGCATCGTCGCGCCGACCGACAGCAATGCCCGACGCGCCGGCGCTGCCGCTGCTGTCGGACCCCGACGGCGACGCCGTCCCGGAACGGGACGCATCGCGCGGGAGGGGATCCGGCGCCAACGGCTCGTCCCGCCCACGGGCCGAAGCAGGAAGCCAGGTACCTTCGTCGGGCGACGCCGGCCCCGACGCGGCGGGAGTGGGCGACACCTACGACGCCGAATCCATCGAGACGCTCGAGGGTCTGGAGGCCGTCCGCAAGCGTCCCGCCATGTACATCGGCGGCAACGGCTCCGAGGGTCTGATGCACCTCGTTTGGGAGATCGTCGACAACGCGGTCGACGAGGCCGCCGCCGGCTTTGCGAAGAAGGTGGACGTGACGCTGCGCCGCGATGGGTCGATCGAGGTAGCCGACAACGGCCGGGGCATCCCGGTCGACAAGCACCCCGACCGCGACGTGTCGGCCCTCGAGGTCGTCTTCACCGAACTGCACGCGGGAGGCAAGTTCGGCGACGGCGCCTACAAGGCGTCCGGCGGTCTTCACGGCGTCGGCGCCTCCGTCGTCAACGCCCTCTCCACGCGGGTGGACGTCGAAGTCCGCCGCGACGGCTACGTGCACGAACTGAGCTTCAAGGACCAGGAGCCGGGCCACTTCGTGGGCGGCGAGTTCCGACCCAGCAGCGACGTGCGGCCCACCACCCGGCGCACCAGGGCGACCGGCACGAGGGTCAGGTTCTTCCCCGACCGGGACCTGTTCCATCCCGAGGCCCGGGTGGACGCCGACGAGGTGCGCAGCCGGGTCCAGCAAATGTGCTTTCTCGTGCCCGGTCTCAGGATGACCGTCGTCGACAGTCGGCCCGGCCAGGAAGGCGATCCGTTCACATTCGTCAGCCGGGGCGGGCTCGCCGATTTGGTGAAGGAGCGCTCCGAGCACATCGGCGGGGATGCCGTCAGCGGCGTCATCACCGCCAACGGCATCGAGCGCTTCACCGAGAAGGTGCCCGTGGACGGCAGGATCACCGAGGTCGAGAGGGAGTGCACCGTCCAGATCGCGCTGCGCTGGATGGACGGTTACGACAACGATGTGGTGTCGTTCGTGAACACCATTCCCACTCCAGCGGGCGGGACTCACCTGAGCGGGTTCGACAGGGCGCTGACCCGGGTCGTCAACAGCGTCCTGCTCAAGGACAACCGCAAGCTTGCCGCCCTCGCCCGCCAGCACAAGAACGGCAAGACGACCGCTGGCAAGGACGACGTGCGCGAAGGCCTGGTCGCCGCGGTCAAGGTGACCCTCTCCGAGCCGCAGTTCCGGGGCCAGACCAAACAGGAGCTGGGCACGCCGGCGGTCGAAGGAATCGTGGCCCGGGTCACCTACGAGCAGTTCAAAGAGTGGTTCGAGCCGGGAGGCGGGCCCCGGTCCCAGGTGAAGGCCATCGGTGACAAGGTGGCCTCCGCGGTCGCCAACCGGGTCGCTTCCAAGCAGATGCTCGACACCAAGCGCAAGGCGGCGAGCCTCGGTTCCACCGGCATGCCCGACAAGCTGGCCGACTGCCGCGTCCACGGCTCCGAGGCCGAACTGGTCCTGGTGGAGGGCGACTCGGCTGCGGGCCCGGCCAAACGGGGCCGGGACTCGGAGTTCATGGCGATCCTGCCGCTGCGGGGCAAGATCGTGAACGCGGCCAAGGCGAGCGCCAAGCAGGTGCTCGACAACGCCGAGGCCAAGGCGATCTTCACCGCCATGGGCGCAGGCGCGGGCGAGGCCTTCGACATCGACGCCGCCCGATACGGCCGGATCGTCATCCTGTGCGACGCCGATGTGGACGGCAGCCACATCCGATGCCTGCTGCTGACCCTGATCCACCAGTACATGACGGAGATGCTCGTCCGGGGCCGCGTGTTCTCGGCCCAGCCGCCGCTGTACACCGCGCGGGTGGGGGACCGGACCTACCGGGCCTACTCCGACGAGGAGCGAGACCGCATCACCGACGAGCTGTGTCGAGGCAAGCGCAGGCGCGACAACATCAAGTGGCAGCGGTTCAAGGGCCTGGGGGAGATGAACACCGACGAGCTCCGGCACTGCGCGCTGGACCCGGCCACTCGCACGCTGAGGCGCCTCACCATGGCCGACGCGCGGCAGGCAGGCGACGCCGCAGCGATGTTCGACGTCCTCATGGGCAGCGACGTGGCCCTGAGGCGCGACTACCTCATTGAGAACTCGTCGTTGGTCGACGCGGAGACGCTCGACATATGAGACGCATTGACGTATGAGACGCTCGACATATAAGACGCTCGACATATGAGACGCCTTGACGTATGAGACGCTCGACATATGAGACGCATTGACGTATGAGACGCTCGACATATAAGACGCTCGACATATGAGACGCATTGACGTATGAGACGCAAATGAGACATGTGGCGGGCTGCGCTGCCGACAGCCCGGCTGCGGCCGGTATCCGGGCCGGTGTCCGACCGGTGAGCTAGAACAGCGGAATGCAGATCGAGTTCGAGCCGGCGGACCTGCTCGATCCCGTCAACGGCGGGGCGGTCGGCCCCGAAGGCCGTCCCGCCCCACCGCAGCGGCTGTCGCCGTCGGGCGCTTCGACGTTCGAGCAGTGTCCGCGACGGTGGCGCTTCCGGTACGTGGAGCGCCTGCCCGAGCCGTCGGGGGTCGAGGCTCTGGTGGGGACGCTCGCGCATCGGGTGCTGGAACTGCTGATGCAGCAGGTCCCGGGCCGGCGGACCAAAGACGAGGCCCGGCGCATCGCCAGGGCGGTGTGGCCCGAGACGGCCGCGAGCGAGGACTACCGGGACCTGGGGCTGAGCGAAGACGAGGCCCGTGAGTTCCGCTGGCGGGCCTGGCGCGCCATCGAGGGCCTGTGGCACCTGGAGGACCCCGCCGACGTCGAGGTCGAGGCCACAGAGGAGCATGTGTCGGTGATGCTGGGCGAAGTGCCGTTCAGGGGGGTGGTCGACCGCTTGGAGCGGGAACCTGACGGCCTGGTCGTGAGCGACTACAAGTCCGGCCGCGCACCGTCGGCTCGCTTCGCGCCAGCCCGCCTGCATCAAGTGCTCCTCTACGCGGCCGCGGTGGGGGAGCTGACCGGAGAACCGCCGGTCAGAGCGCGTCTCCTGTACTTGGGACAGAGGATCGTGGCCGCATCGGCGGCCGCCGCCGAGACCGAAGCGGCGGTCGCTCACCTGTCGGAGACATGGGACGCGATCGTCGATGCCTGCGACGCCGACGAGTTCGAGCCCCGACCCGGCCCTCTCTGCCGCTACTGCGCCTACGCGGCGCGATGCCCGGAGGGCCAGGCCGAGACAGCCCGACGCGCCGCCCTGCGAGCCGCCGAGGACGAGTACCTGATGCGTCTGGCGGGCTAGAGAGCCCGGCGCGGCCTACAGCAAGCGCCTGCGCCTCATGCGCGACCACAGCCAAACCAGGGCGGCGACGACGATGGCGGCCCTGAGCATGGTCGAGAACCCGCCCGCATACAGCAGCCTGTCGCTCCAGGAGCCGGTCGGTCCGTCTGCTGCCACCGTCCCAGCGGGCGTCGGGTCTGCGCCAGGGGCGCCCTCACGCGGCGGGTCATTGGGCGGCGGCGGGGTCTCGTCGAGAAGCGAGTCGACGGGTGAGGGCCGGTTCTCGTCAGTGAGTCGGCTGGGCCGCTCGCGTTGGGGGTCATAGGCCATGGCGGTGCCTCCCGATCACTGTCCCGGTGAACCCGTGCGGTCCACAGCGCCGGATTCGTCGACCATCTCCGCCCTAGCAGTGCTCGACGCCCACGACAAGATCGTAGAGCTGATCGAAGTCGGCGCAGGCGTCGGCGGCCCCTTGGCGCGACGCGAGCGAATGAACGGGCCGCGAGCGGGCTGCGGCCTCGGCCAGCGCAGCCCGCAGGCGGATCGGTGGCAGCACCAGCCTGCCGTGGTCGGCGGCGAGCTGCTCATGCCAGTAGCGGGCGTCTCGTGTGCGACCCAAGCCGTTCACGGCCACCCCGACCACATCCAGTCCCGAGGGCTTGCGGGCGGCGATGCGTTCGATGGTCCGCAGGATCTCGTCCACACCGTCGGAGGACCAGGCGCTCGGCTCGGTGACTACCAGAGCTGAGTCGGCGGCGAACAGCGCGTTGACCGTCAACAGCCCCAGCGAAGGCGGGCAGTCGATCAGCACCAGGGGCTCGTGCTGGCCCGAGAAGGCCACCCTGAGCCTGTCCCGCGCCCCGACCGGGTCGGCGAGCAGCTGTCGCTCACGGGCGGCTAGGGCGGTGGTGGACGGCACGACCCGGGGCGGCAGGCCTCCCTCGGCGGGCCAAGCAGACACGGCGGCCAGATCGGCGATGACTCCGGGTCGGTCGTCGTCCAGGGCCTCGTCGACCGTCCGGTCGGGATTCGAGACGCCCAACCCGGTAGTGGCGTTGCCCTGCGGGTCGAGGTCGACCACCAGACAGGAGTGTCGCCGAGCCCAGGCGACGGAGGCCAGACCCAGTGTGGCCGTGGTCTTGCCGACTCCGCCCTTCTGGTTGACCAATGCGATCGTCGGCACCTCCGAACGGTAGTTCACGCTGCGAGCGTTGGCCTACAGTTCCCAGTAGCGGCCGACGACTCGCGCCGAAAGCGTCCGCCAGGCAGCACACTTGCAGCCGTGGCCCGTGCGTCGAGGCATCGCAAGCGGCGAGCCCTCTGGATCGGCGAACTGCTAGCCGTCCGCAGCGCCTTCGGCGCGCTCGTGCTGGCTGCCCTGGCCAGCCTCGTCGCAGGCCTCATCCTGGCAGCCGCGACCGACACACTCGAGGAGTTGCCGGGTCTGCTCCTGCTAGTTCCTGCCGCCATCGCGGTGAAGGGCAACATCTTCGGCGCTCTGGGCAGCCGCCTCGGCACTGCCATCCACGCTGGGACGTTCCGTCTCGCGGGGGGACGCGACTCGGTGATGGCACAGAACACCGCGGCGTCCATCGCACTGAGCCTGGTGCTCGGCCTGGCTTTGGCGGTGATGGCGAAGGCGATGGCCCTGGCCTTCAACGTGTCGCCCACGATGTCTCTGTCGGAGTTCGTGGTGATATCGGCCTTCGGGTGCCTGATCGCGGCGGTGGTCGTCCTGGCCATCACCTTGGTCACGACCGCGGGCGCCGTCCGCTTCGGCTGGGACCTGGACAATGTCGTCGCACCTCTCGTCACGGCGACCGGCGATGTGGTGACCTTGCCGTCGTTGCTGATCGCGGCCGAGCTAACCGGGTTCAGAGTGCTGACCCCGGCGGTGGCTTGGGCGCTGGCCGTGCTGGCCGCGCTGAGCGCAGCTTGGGGTTTGAGGAGCCGCATGAGCGACCTTCGCACGATCATGCGCGAGTCGGTCCCCGTCCTGATCCTGGCTGGGCTGATGGACTTGGTGGCGGGCATCACTGTCGAGAAGCGCATCGACGACTTCCTCGCGTTCCCGGTGCTGCTTGTGCTCCTGCCCGGCTTCCTCAGCACTGCCGGGGCCTTGGGCGGAGTGCTGTCGAGCAGGCTGTCCACCAAGCTGCATCTGGGCCTGACCACGCCGTCGCCGGTGCCGTCGGGGCCCGCGCGGATGGACCTGGCCAACACGTTCGCTCTGTCGGTGCCGGTGTTCGCGCTGCTCGGCCTGGCCGCGTCGGTGGCAGGGGAGGCATTCGGCCATGCCGGGCCCGGGCTCGCAGACCTGGTCGCCGTGGCGCTGCTCGGCGGGGTCCTGGCCACCGTGCTGGTGGTGGCGGTCGCCTACTACGGAACCCTCGCGGCGGTGCGCTTCGGGCTCGACCCCGACACCTACGGGATCCCGACGGTCACCTCCTCCCTCGACCTGGTCGGGGCGTTCACCTTGATCGTGGCCGTGGTCGTGGTGGGCGTGGCGTGACTCCGCAGGTGGGGCGCGACCCCGAGATCGGCCCAGGTCTGGAGCCCGGAGCGCCTTGCGGTGGACGGGTTCCGGGCGTGACGCCCGAACAGGCAGGCAATACGATGGCGGAACCCTTCAGGGGGGCATGATGGACGACAGACCTCGCAATCTGCGCGAGATGCTGGCAGAGGCCAAGGACACCTCCGAGCTGATGGTCGACCTGGCCTACGCCGCGCTGTACTTCGGCGATCCGGACATGGCCGACGAGATCGGCGAGCTCGAGGAGCGCATGAGCCACCTCGTGCAGGCCATGAGGGCTGTCTGCATCCTGGCGGTGCGGCATCCACGCGACGCCGAGGGGATGTCGTCGGTGCTGCAGGTGATCTCCGCCATCGAGCGGATAGCCAACGACGCGGTCGACATCGCGCGCATCGTCACCCACCGTGTGGGCATCCCCGCCGAGCTGGTGGCAGATCTGAGTGCCGCTGAGGAAGTGTCGCACCGGGTGCTCGTGTCAGACGGCTCGCTGCTGGCCCACCGGCGCCTCGCCGACCACGAGATGCCTGTGCAGATGGGCATGCGGGTGATGGCGGTGCGGCGCGAACGCGACTGGATCACCGGTGTGGGAGGAGACACCATCGTCGTCCCCGACGACGTCTTGTTCCTGCGCGGCTCCCCCGAGGGGATCGAGGAGCTGCGCAAACTGGCCGGGTCGCCGGGGTGGTCGCCGCCGCGGATGCCAGACGGTCCCGTCGCAACCGAGCTTGAACGGGCCGTCGATGTCCTGGTCGAGATGAAGAACCTCTCGGAGGTCGCCGTCGGCCTCGCCTACTCGGCGCTCGTGCTGCGGGACGAGAGCCTCGCGGCCGAGGTTCGTCACCTTGAGGACCGGCTCGACGAGATGAAGGACCGGCTGGAGATGTGGGTCCTGCGCGCCGCCCGCGACGATGTGGAGGAGTCGGGCCTGCGAGGACTGCTCCAGCTCTCGCAGGCCGCAGAGGACATCGGAGACCAGGCCCAGCAGATGGTTTGGATAATCGAGCGGCAGGAGGAGATCCATCCCATCTTGGCTGTGGCGCTGGGCGACAGCGACGAAGTCGTCGTGCACCTCCCGGTGGCGGCCGGCTCGGAGGCGGACGGATCGACGCTCGGCGAGCTGCGGCTCAACATCGAGCCCGGCTTCACGGTGCTGGCCATCCGCCGCGGCGGCCAGTACCGGTATCGGCCTCGCGGCAAAGTGCGTCTCGAGGACGGGGACGCGTTGATCGCGAGCGGACCGGACGAAGGCCGTGAGAGGCTGGCCGAAATGTGCGGGTGGCTGCTGTTGCACCGCGACGACGAGACCCGAATGACCCTCGAGCCTCTGGTCAGGGCGGCCCGCGTCCCGGAGTCGGGCCGCGCTGCGGCGTCGCGGCGCTAGCTTCGGCGATCATGGCCGAGCGGTTGTGCCTGCTAACCGTCCACGCCCATCCCGACGACGAGGCGTCCAAGGGTGCTTCGACCGTGGCCCGGTACCACGCCGAGGGTGTGCGAACCGTGCTTGTCTGCTGCACCGGCGGGGAGGAGGGCGAGATCCTCAACCCTGCTCTGGACGGGCCGGACATGGCCGAGAGGCTGGCCGAGGTACGGGCTGAGGAATTGGCCCGGGCCGCGGCGGCGATCGGTTACGACTCGGTGGAGATGCTCGGCTACCGCGACTCCGGCATGGCCGGTTCAGAGGCCAACGAGCATCCCGACTGCTTCGCTCGGGCCGACCATCGCGAGGCCGTGGACCGGCTGGTGGAGCTGATCCGCCGCCACCGTCCCCAAGTGGTGGTCACCTACCCGGAGGACCAGAGCGGCTATCGGCACCCGGATCACGTGCGGGTTCACGACATATCGGTGCCCGCCTTCGAACTGGCTGGCGACGGCGCCCACCGCCCGGACCTCGGCGATCCGTGGGCGCCGTCGAAGCTGTACTACACGCTCTGGTCCCGCAAACGAATAGAGGAGCGTCACCAGGCGTTCAAGGACCTGGGCTTGGAGTCGCCCTACAGCGAGTGGTGGTTCAAGCGGGAGTCCACCGACGATGAGATCACCACCCAGGTTCCGGTGGACGGGTTCATCGACGCGCGGACCGAAGGCCTGCTCGCGCACGCTACCCAGATCGATCCGGAGTCGTCCTTCTGGTTCGGGCTGCCGGACGAGGTCGAGCGATCGATTCATCCCTATGACGACTACACGCTGGCCCGAGGACCCCGGCCGGCCGAGTTGCCCGAGCGCGACCTGTTCGAGGGTCTGCGAGCCGACTCGGGCGGCGGGGACTGACGTGGCTCCGGAACCGCCGGACGAGGACTGGTTCGAGGCCGCCGGAGGAGTTCTCGGCGAGATTCATGATCCCGACCTGCCCGACGGTGGCGTGCAGTTCACGGTGAGTGGTTCGCCGGCAGGCACCGTCTCATTCCACATCGTCGTCGACTCTGGAGATGTGAGCGTCTCACCGGGGCGGCACCCGCAGCCGGAGGCCGTGCTCGGCTGGAACTACGCCAAGCTGCTCACGGCTCTGGAGGGCGACTCGCCTCTGGAGGTCGCCTACATGTCGGGGGATCTGAAGCTGGAGGGCGACCAAGTGCTGGTGTTCGACGGGTGGCGCTCGCTGTGCCGGTCGCCGCAGCTCAAGCAGGCGCTGGCTGCGCTGGGCTGAGTCGGGGCGCGGTCGGGCCTAATCGTCTCCCAGAAGCGCTCAGATGCGGTGGTGGGCCCGCCTCTGAGCGCTTCGCAACGCCCGGTAGCCGATCAGTACCGCGCCCTCGTCCCGGAGCGTCCGCAATGTCAGCTCGGAGAGTGCCAGGGCCAGATCAGCCACTCGGCCTTCGGCGGTTGGATCGATGGCGTGGATCTCAGGCTCGTCGAGCGCGGGACACAGCGAGAGTTCCGTGACGCCCGGTGAGAGGTTGCCCACTTGCTGGGCCTGGCTCGGCGGCGTGCTTGACCTCACCACTCTGAAATAGTCAGGAAACACGACCCCTTCGGCCACGGCCAGAGACCGGAACGGGAAGCCGGCCTTGGCCTCCGCCTTGGATCCTTCGAGCCGGATCGGCAAGTCGAAGTTGACGGCAAGATCGAGCAGGACGTCGAAGAACTCGGGACGCTGCTGCAGGGCGGCCATGTGCGTCGCGAGATGGGTGACGTCGAATCCCCACAGCACCGCCCTCTCCAGTTGTGCCCTGCACTCCCTGCGCACCTCGTCCAAGTCGGCGTGATCCCAGAGGTCGTGCAGGGTCCTGGGAAAGCCTCCATCGCCGTCGAGCAGGCTCGGAGCGGTGGTGATCGGACCCCAGCGGAAGCAGTCCAGCTCGGAATTGAGGGTCAGATGGACTCCAAGGTCCTCGCCTCGGTACAACTCGGCCGCGTGACGGGCCCAAACCCCCGGCATCACGATGGTGCCGGTGGTAGCCGCACCTTCGCGCAGTGCCTTGTAGCCGCCGGCCGTGGAGGAGTGGGTGGTGCCGATCCTGTCAGCGCTGACGATCACGAGCTTGGCGTCGGGCCGATGCCCCAGACGTTCCACCAGCGATTCCACGGCCGTGACGGTATCTCACAACCAGAGCGCAGGGGCTCCTTTTTCTACCCTGCGGCGCGGCGGTGCCACAGGTTTCCGAGCGTCCTAGACGTTGAGGCGGACTCATGCGCGGTGGGGTGCAGGCTGGCGGGACGGCACCACCGGTTGCCGCAGGTTCTCGACGTTGAAGCTCCGTCGACATCACTCCACGGGTACGTCAGGGCCTCCGCAGACGCCCCACAGCCCGCGTCGTGCTGTCATGGCCTCGGACTCGGCTAGGGCCAGAGCGTCGGCGAACTGGTCGTTCGGAGGGAAGTTCAGCGTGACTGCGTAGCCGGACGCGACCAGTTCGAGGTTGATGAAGAGCCCGTCACTGGAACGGACCACGTAGCCGAGCAGCCGATCGTAGGCGTCCCGCCCCTCCGCGTCCCGCAGCAGGGTGACTGCGGTGCCCGGCGGCAGGAGCTCTTGCAGGCGTAGCGCGGCTTCGGCGCCGTAGCACTCCACCGGCCGGCTGCGGGCCACCGACTCGGGCGTGTCGATGCCGATGAGCCGGATCGACTCGGAACGGCCGCCGATCTCGGCGATGAGCGTGTCGCCGTCCACCACACGCTCCACAGTTGCGTTGGGTTCCCAGTCGCCGACCGGCAGGCGCTCGGCTTCGTCACCGGTCACGATCCGGTCCCTGCCCGGATCGCTGAGCGGCGGATCGCGGTCTCCGGCCGCAGTTTCCAGGTCGCCTGCCGGAGACCGAGGGTCGTCCGTCCCGGAAGGCACGTCGGCGCGGCCTCCCGATGCGGCTGGGGAATCGACACCTGTCCGGTCACTGCCCTCGGGGCCGCAGCCGACGCCGAGCAGCGGGACCATCAGTACCGCCATCAAGATCAATCCCCTGAGAGAGTGCAAGGCTTGTCCTTTCGTCGTCTGGTGCTCACCGCCGACTGTGTGGCTAGGGGCCGCGGGGGCCGTTGTGTGTGCGGGGCTGCTAGGCCGAGTTCTGGCTGTGGCTGGGCGGTCTGCGGGGAGGTCGTCCCGTGGTGCCGGCCTAGCGATTCGGGCGCTGCGACTGCCGGGTTCACGCGGCAGCGGACAGGCCGTCATCGGGGACGATACCGCGTCGGTCTGACTGCTCGGCAGCCCGCAGAGCGGCCCGGGCTCGGGCCACCCCCAGGCGGCCCAACTCGCGGGTGGCCGCGTCGAGCTGCCATGCGGCCGGAGCGTGCTCGATGTCGATGAGAACCAGTTGGTCGGTCATGTAGACATGATCGCGAGGGGGTGTGACATCCTGTCCGGCATGACCCAGCGCTACGGCATTACCGTCCCGTTCTCGGGGCCGCTGCATACCCAGCGGGCACGCTTCGAGGAGTTGGCCGGTCTCGGCTACACCGACGTGTGGTCGGCGGAGTCCGACGGCTTCGACGGCTTGACCACCCTGGCCTTGGCATCGGTTTGGGCCCCGTCACTGCGCCTGGGCACCGCCATCCTCCCCGTGTTCACCCGCGGCCCTGCCCTGCTCGCGCAATCGGCGGCGTCGCTGGCTTCGGCCGCGCCGGGCCGGTTCGTGCTGGGCATTGGCTCCTCGTCAGACGTGATCGTCGGGCGATGGAACGCCATGGAGTTCGACCGCCCTTACGCCAGGGTGCGCGACACCATCAGGTTCCTTCGGGCCGCCTTCGAAGGCGAGAAGGTCACTGAGGACTACGACACGTTCTCGGTTCGAGGGTTCAGGCTCGGCGTCAGAGTCGAGCAGCGGGTGCCGGTCTTCGTGGCCGCGCTGCGCGAGCGGATGCTGAGGCTGGCCGGGAGCGAGGGGGACGGTGCCATCGTCAATTGGCTCTCGGCCGACGACGCGGCCCGGGTGTCGGGCATCGTCCGGTCCGAGAGCGCCGACGCTGAGGTGGTGGCGCGGATCTTCGTGATGCCCACGCCCGACCGGGAGGCGGCCATAGCCCAGGGGAGGTTCATTCTCGCCGCCTACATCAACGTGCCCGTGTATCGGGCGTTCCACCAATGGCTGGGACGCGGTGACGCGCTCGGCGAGCACTGGGCGCAGTGGGACGCTGGCGACCGGAGAGGCTCCCTGGCCAAGATCCCCGAACACGTGGTCGACGATCTGTTGGTCCACGGCGAGCCCGACGACTGCCACCGACAGATCCAGCGCTATATCGAGAGCGGCGTCTCATGCCCGGCGCCGATGGTGCTGCCGGTAGCCGGCACCGACGCTTTCGAGTTCGTCAGAGCATTGGCGCCAGCGGCGCCCTAGCCGGTCGGGCCCGGCGGGGCGGGCCGCTGCGAGGCGGGCAGCCTTTGTTGCATCCTCCTCATTCCGGCGAGCCAGCGCTGCCGGTCGTCGGCGCGGCGCCGTTCGTAGGTGGCCACCTCGGGGTGGGGGAGGATCAGGAATCGGTCCTCCCGCAGGGCCTTGAGGGTCGTGGCGGCGACCTCCTCGGGCTCCATCAGTCCGAGCTCGCGCACCTGGCTCACGCCCAACTGGCCCTCCGCCTCGGTCATGGGCGTGCGCACGCCCTGAGGGCACAGGCACGACACCCGCACGCCGGCGTCGCCGTGGGTGATGGCAATCCACTCGGCCAGGGCGACCGCAGCGTGCTTGGTCACGGCATAGGAGGCGGTTCCGAGGCCGGTCAGCAGGCCCGCTGCCGAGGCGGTGACAAGCAAGTGTCCCGACCCTCGGTCGGTCCAGAGGGGAACCAGGTGGCGGCAGGCGATCACATGGGCCATCACGTTCACCGCCCAAAGCCGGTTCCACGCCTCATCGGGCCGCTCAAGGCCGCCCGGGTCGGCGATTCCGGCGTTGCCGCACCACAGCTCCAAGGGGCCGAGTTCGCCCTCGACTCGCTCGATCAGCGCGGCCACCCCGGCTTCGTCGGTGACGTCGACGCCGATTCCGAACCCGCAGTTCCGCCCACGCGATCGTGTCTCCGCAGCTATCTCGGCGGCCACAGCCTCAGCGCCGGACTCGTTGACGTCGGCGGCCACCACGGTGCAGCCGCCGTCAAGGGCCAGAGCCCTGGCGAGCGCCCGACCGATTCCGCTCGCCGCGCCGGTGACGACAGCCACGGCCCCTGCGAGTTCCACGAGACGAGCCTAGAGGCGCGCCGAGCCGTCTTGGATGTCGGTGCGCAGGGTGGGCGCGGCCGGTGTCAGCGCAGGATGCGGGCCGGTCCGGTTTGGTGTCGGGGTGTCGGTGCGCAGGGTGGGCGCGGTCGGTGTCAGCGCAGGATGCGGCGCGCCAACGCGCCCAGCACAGCGCCGGTGCCCAGGCCTGCGGCCACGTCGCTGGCGTGATGAATGCGCACATGGATTCGGCTGAGCGCCACCAGCAGAGCCAGCCCGTACCACACCGGCCGCCACCGGCTGCCGCGTGAGAGCATTGCGGCGGCCGCCATCGCGGCGCTGGCGTGTCCGCTGGGAAAGCTGCTGGTGAGCGGCTGGCGGAGCCGGTGCGGCCGAGGGCTGGGGTTCCGGGGCCGGGATCGCCGGAAGATCGTCTTGAGCAGCCCGTTGACCACGGCCGACTCGATGGCCAGCACCACGCTCAACTCGACGGCGGAACGCCTGTCGCGTCGAACGACGGCCTGAGCGCCGCCCAACGCGTGCCACAGCTTCGAATGGTTGGTGGCCTCCGATGCGGTGTAGAAGAGCCGATCCAGGCCCGGCCTGCCACGCAGTCGCCGCTCCCACCAAGCATCGACCGCTGCGTCGGCGCGGTCGATGATGGAGGAGTCGGCCTTCACCGTTCGTTCGCCATTCGTTCGCCGCTCGCCGTCGGCTGTTGGCTCGCCGTTCGCCGTTCGCTCGCCGTTCGCTCGCCGCTGGCTCATCGCTGTGGAGTCCCTTCGGCGCGCGTGCCCGTCCGCGCCGCCGTCTGCGGGGAAGTCCGGGCCTGGGCTCACCATCCGGGGAGGCTAGAGGGTCGGCGAAGGCCGACCAAGCGGCCGGGCGCGCAGCGGCGTCCGGTCCGCGCGAAGGCGGTCACTCCTCGCAGCCGACGGTGCAGGTCGTGTCCGGCACCGAAGTCGTGGTCGAGACCGACGGGGAGCCGTCGCACTTGATCCCCTCCGGCCGGTACTGGGCCCACACCGTGTCGATCTCGGTGCGCCCGTCCTGCAGGAACGTGCGGGTGCGCTCGGTGGTGACGTGGGTGCAGGACGTTCCCACCTGGCGGGTCCATTGGTTGGTCTGCTCCACCTGGACCCACGGCGTGGAGTAGAGCCGCACCGTGATCGAGGTGTCGTTGGTGGTCGGCCACAGCATCACCCCGTAGGGGGAGTTGTTCTCGAGCACCAGGTCGGGCGCCGGGTGCGAGACCGTCGCCTCCCGCCCGTACGGGTAGCGGCTGAGATAGATGGTGTGGCTCTGGTACTCGATGAAGTCGAGCCCCGCGAAGAACGCCGCGTTGAACAGGGTGGTGGCGTACTGGGAGATGCCTCCTCCCACCGAGTCCACAAAAACGCCGTTGCGGATCATTCCGGCCGGCACGAAGCCCTTGGCCAAGGTGCGAGGGCCGACGAACTCGTTCACGGAGAACCGCTCGCCGGGCTCGATGATCACGCCGCGGGTCAGCGCGGCGATGCGGGCGATGTTGATGACCCGGTCCTGGCCGGCCTTGAAATTGGTGGTGAACGCGCCGACTACCTCGGAGATTCCCAGCGACGCGGCCCACTCCCGCCCGTTCGGGTGCGGAACGAGAGCGGCGGGCAGGACGACCACCGGCTGGTTCTCGACGAGGCCCGCCAGCAACACCTCGGGGGCGTCGTTACGGCAGCACCCGAAACCCTGCTCTCCGCCGAGGATCAGGACGCTGCCGTCCTGGTCGAGGGTGATCTTGGCAGGCTCGCCTTCGCCGCCGATGCCAGCGAAGAGGCTGGCGATGGTGTCGTCGATGCGGTCGTCGACGGCGAGACGGGTCTCGCGCCCCTGACCTTCGAGCACAATGAACTGGCGAAGGGCCGCCTCGCTTATGGTGAAGGTCTCCTCCACGCCCTCAAGGCCCAGTGAGACTCCTCCCGCGGTGATCGCATTGGCCTGCTCGGCGAGCGAGATGGCCGAGTCCAACGCGATCGGGTCGGCGGGCACCATGCCCGCTATCGGCACGGCGACCCTGGCTGTGCCGCCCTCGGCTTCGAGGACGGCCCGCTCCAGCATCGAGGCCAGCAACTCCATGTCCGGCATGGGCACCTCTGTCGTTCTCACCGCCCAGAAGACGCCGTCCACGAGGGTGATCCGGGGCGTCTCGGGATCGGTATAGGGCGTCACCGCGCTCTGGAGGCGGTCGACGTCGGTCGTGACCGCCGGTTCGACCTCGCGCGTCGCGAACAGGTCGAACAGCCACGCGGCGGGCCTCACGACCGGCGGCGGTGGCTCGTCCGCCTCGGCCAGGGTGCGCTCGGCGTCCAAGGAGATGCCGAGGTCTTCGGCGGTGACGGTAATGGTGCGGTCCTGGAACTGCAGCTCGATCACGGTCGCGGCGAGATCGCGTCGCACCGGTTCGAGCTTCTCGGTGGCCTCCTCAGGCGGCATCCCGCCGACCTCGACCCCGGCCACCTGCACGCCCCGGCGGATGTTCGACCCCTGCCTCGCGTCGTCGACCAGCCAGACGATGACGAGTGCCCCTGCGACGGCCGCAATTATGACGATCCCCGGCCCCAGCCAACTCTGCCACATGCCCCGGAGCAGGAATCGCCTAAGCCTCACGGGCCATCGCTGCGCCACAGTGCGAGAGTAGCCCCGGCCTGTGCCGCAGTTGGGTCATGCCACGCCCGCGAGCGGGTGTGGCTGTGGGGTCAGAACAGTCGCAACTCGGGCGACTCGATGCCTCTCAGTTCGTCGTAGTCGACCTCCACGCAGTCGATGCGGCGATCAGCGGCCAGGACTCTCGCCTGAGGCCTGATCGAGCGGGCGACCAGCACGCCTCGGACCGGCGCCAGAGCAGGATCGGAATTGAGATAGTGGAGGTAGCGGGTCAACTGCTCCACTCCGTCGATCTCGCCGAGGCGCTTGACCTCCACCGCCACCGCGCCGCCCGTGGCGTCGCGGCAGAGAAGATCCACCGGGCCTATCGCGGTCTGATACTCCCGCCGCACCAGGGTGAGCCCCTCGGCGATGGTCGACGGGTTCTCCGCCAGGAGTTCCTGAAGCTGGGTCTCCACACCGTCCTTCTGCAGGCCCGGGTCTTCGCCCATCTCGTGGGTGCTGTCATGGAGCACCTCTTCGACGGTGATGGTGAGCGAGTCGCGGCGGCCCGGCGCCGTCACCCGCCACACTCCCGCGTCGGCGTCGATGACCAGGCGATTGGGGGCGTTCATCCAGTTGAGCGGCTTGTAGGCACCACCGTCGGCGTGGATTGCCACACAGCCGTCGGCCTTGACCATGATTAGGCGAACCGCCGACGGCAGATGCGCCTGGAGCCGCCCGTCGTAGTCGACGGTGCAGCGGGCGATCACGAGCCGCACTGACTTCAAGCTAGCCGCGCCGCCGCGCCAAGACCCGGCCAGGGCCCGGTGGCATACTCTCGCGATGGATCTGGCGGGCAGGACGGCCCTGGTGACCGGGGGAGCCAGGCGGGTGGGCCGAGGCATCGCCCTGACCTTGGCCCGGGCCGGCGCCAACGTGGCCATCAACTACCACACGTCCGCCGACGAGGCTCAGCGCACTGCGGCCGACGCAGAGGCGCTGGGAGTGCAGGCCCTGACGGTGGCGGCCGACGTCACCGACGACAACCAGGTGCAGGCCATGGTCGAGGCCGCCACCGACCGCTTCGGCACCATCGACGTGCTCGTCAACAATGCTTCTAGCTTCGCCTTGATGGAGTTTCCGACCGAGGATCTGACCGTGTGGCGCCGGTCGATCGACACCCTCGTCCACGGCCCGTTCTATTGCGCCAACCGGGTGGCTCCCGTCATGCTGGCCGGCGGCGGCGGTGTGATTGTCAGCATCGGCGACCTGAGCGCCTTCGAGCCGTGGCCGGGATTCGCCGGCCACGCTGTCGGCAAGGGGGCCATCATCTCCCTTACCCGCCAGCTGGCCCTAGAGCTCGCGCCCACCGTCCGGGCCAACGCGGTGGTGCCCGGCCCGGCCCTTCGCCCCGCCGACTACGACGACGCCACATACGAGCGGGTGGCCGACGAGACGCTGGTCGGCCGGTGGGGCACTCCGGAGGAGATGGGTCAGGCTGTGCGGTTCCTGATTGAGGCCGACTACGTCACCGGCGAAGTCCTCACCGTGGACGGCGGTCAGCGCTACGGGCACCGCAAGCACGACCACGGCTGAGCTGGCGTCGGTTGCGTGAGCATGGACTTTGTTGCGCGGCCGGGCGTCGGTTGCGTGAGCCCGGACCTTGCCGGGTGGCCGGGCGTCGGTTGCGTGAGCCCGGACTCGTACGCCTGATCCGTGATGGTCGCGGCCGGGGTTCACATCGTGCCGCTGATGCCGGCCGACGACGTCATTTCCGTGGCCGTGGAGGCCGAGCGGCTCGGCTACGACTACTGCCTCGTGGCCGACGAGGGGTTCCATCCCGACGTCTATGCCTGCCTGGGCGCGGTCGCCCGGGCCACCGATCGGATCACCCTCGGCCTGCTGACCAACGGCTACACCCGCCATCCGGCGGTCACCGCCGCGGCTGCGGCCACCGTCAACGAACTGTCGGACGGCCGGCTGGTAGTCACCTTGTTGGCCGGTGGGTCGATGGTGCTGAGCCCGATGGGCATCGAACGGCGCCGGCCCCACCGGGTGGTGGCCGACTGCCTGCAAGCCCTGAGACTGCTGTGGTCGGGCCAAGAGGTCACCTGGAACGGCCAGACCTGCTCGCTCGACCGGGCCCGGCTCGGGCTCGGGCCGCAGTCCATCCCCGTGTGGATCGCCGGCCGGGGGCCGCGACTGCTGGAACTGGCCGGACAGCAGGCCGACGGCGTCGTCCTGACCGTCAAGCCCGACCTCGGAGCGGCCCTCAGCATCGTGGCCTCGGCCGCGGCCGCCGCCGACCGTCCTCAGCCCCGGCGCTTCTACCTCGGGAGGATCTGCTACACGCCGGAGCTGTTGGAAGGCCAGCGCCGCACCCTGTCGTTCGTGCTGATGGACTCCCCCCGCCGGGTGCTTGACTCGCTGGGCCTCGCCCCCGACGAGGTCGCAGTCGTCGAGCAAGCCGCGGCCGGCAACCGCCCCGAACTAGTGGACGAGTTGGTGACCGGCGACCTGCTGCGGCGCTATCAGGTGGCTGGCACCGCCGAGCAGTGCCGGTCCGAGGTCGAGGGTCTGGCTCGCAACCACAGCCTGAGCGGCGTGCTGATCGACGCCCTGTCGTCTGAACTGTCGGAGAACCACGCGGTGCTGGCCGACTCGCTACCCATCATCCGCGGCGCCCAGACCTAGCATCTGCCGACATGGCGAACCGACGACTCGACCGGATCTTCGGCCCTGACGGGCGCGCGGTGATCATCGCGCTGGACCATGGTCTCATCGACGGTCCCTGTGCGGGCTTCGAGCGGCCGGGTGAGACGATCTCGGCCATCGTGGCGGGAGCCCCTGACGCCATCCTGACCTCCTACGGCATTGCCGAGAACTTCGCGGCTGAACTGGACCGGGTCGGGATCATCCTGCGCAGCGACGGGTCCGAGAGCAATCTGGGCGCGTCCAGCACCGGCTCGGTCGGGCAGTTCTTCGGGGCTGAGGATGCGCTGCGGGTGGGTGCCGACGCCTTGGCCGTGACCGCCTTCCCGGGCTCGTCGGCCGAGGCGGACACCCTCAGGAACTTGGCCCGCACCATCGGTGAGGCTCACCGCCGCGACCTGCCGGTGATGGCCGAGATGGTGCCGGGAGGGTTCGACGCTCCGCCCGAACTGCGAGGCACCGAAGCGGTGGCCTTCGCTGCCCGCCTAGGCGCCGAACTGGGCGCCGACTTCATCAAGGCGCCATATTGCCGGGACTTCGCCCGCGTCACCGGATCGACTTTCGTTCCAGTGGTGATCCTCGGCGGATCCAAGGGCGCGGAGGCCGACACGCTGGCCACCGTCCGGGCCGCCGTGGATGCGGGCGCGTCCGGCGTGGCCATGGGCCGCAACGTGTTCCAGAGCGAGAACCCCGCGGCGATGACCCGGGCGGTGGCCGCGGTCGTGCACGCCGACGCCAGCGTCGAGGACGCCCTAGCGGTCCTCCGGGGCTGAGCCTTTGCCCCGTCCATTGTCGATGACGGCCTCGGCGCAGAACGTCCCCTTGCCGGGCGCCAAGGCTCAGTTCACCTCGCCCGCACCTAGCTGACGATGAGTGTGTTCCCTGGCGATGAGGTCGTCTTGGGCCTGGACGCTGGCACCTCCTCGGCCAAGGCTCTAGCTGTCGACCGCTCGGGCCGCGTCCGGGCCGAGGCCGGGTCCGATCCTATTGCTACCCGCACGACACCGGACGGTGGCAGCGAGCAGGATCCCGCGGCGATCTGGCGGGCACTGATCGCCGCGGCCCGACGGGCTGTGAGCCATCTCCGACCCGACACGCGTGTGGCGGCGCTGGCGCTGGCTGCCCAGAGCGGTTCGGTGATTCCAGTCTCGGTCGACGGCCGGGCCGAGCAGGCCATCACCTGGATGGACACCCGGTCCCGGCCGTTGGTGGCGAACTGGCCACCTGCACTCGCAGACCGGATCCGCGTCGTCAGTGGCTGGACGGCCACCGCGGGGGTCGGACTCTCGACTGTCGCCTGGCTGCAGGATCGTCAGGGCTCGGTCGCCAGGTGGGCCGCGGTGGACGACTACCTGGTGTTCCGCCTGACCGGGCGGTGGGCCACCAACCCCTCCAACGCGGCCGGTATGCAGCTCATGGAGGTCTCGACCCGGGACTGGAGCGACGAACTCTGCGGCCTCGCCGGCGTCGATCCGTCGATGCTGTCGCCGATCCGGGAATCGGGCGCCGTTGCGGGCGGCCTGACCGGCGAGGCGGCTGCTGATCTAGGGCTGGATGAGGGCACGCCGGTGGTGGTGGGAGGCCACGATCAGGCCTGCGCCGCGTTGGGGCTTGATGTCGTCGATCCCGGCGACCTGTTCCTGTCGGCGGGGACGGCATGGGTGCTGACCGCGGTCACCGATAGCGCCGATGTCGGGGCCCTCCCGTCGGCGCTGAACCTCAGCCCCCATGTGCTGCCCGGTCGCTGGACGGCGTCCGAGAACCTGGGCGGACTGGGAGCGATGCTCGCGGAGACGCTCCAGTCCGAGGCCCGAGACCAGTTCGAGACGTGTGCCCTCAGAGTGAGTCGGTCCCTCCAAGGGGCCGACCAACTGGCGGCCAGAAGCGGCGGGTTGGTCCTTGTAGGGGGCGGGATCCAGATCCCCGGGTTGGTCGAGGCAATCGCCGCCGCCATCGACCGGCCGGTGATCGCCCGGCCCGAAGCCAGCTGGCCAGCTCTCGGCGCGGCCCGCCTGGCCGCAGCGGCCCTAGGGTGGAAGCCCCAGGGGGAAGCAACGTGACCCGACCCGTCGTCGCCAATGCTGTGAGCCGCGATTCTGCTGGAGTGCGGCGTCTGCGGGAGGCGCCACGGCCGGCGCTGTCGCCGCCATCGCTGTGAGCCGCGGGTCGTCGGCGGCGTGGCACAGTCAAGAAGCAACGTGACCCGACCCGTCGTCGCCGTCACCATCGGGCGGGCGAACTACAGGCGGATGTTCAGCGCCGCCGCGCTGGATGCTCTGGCCTTGGCGGCGGAGGTAGTCCACCACCCGGGTGACGAGCCGGCCTCGAAGAACGACCTACTGGGGTTGCTGGCCGAGGCCGATGCCTGCATCACTAGTTGGGGAGTGGCACCGTTGGACGCCGAGGTGGTGGCGGCCGCGCCCCGCCTCGGACACATGGCCCACATGGGCGGCAGCGTGAAGCGCTTCGTGTCCGACGCGGTGTGGGAGCGCGGCATCCGGGTGACGAGCGCCTCGGTCACCCTGGCCCGCGACGTGGCCGAGACCACCCTCGGCATGATGATCGTGGGCCGCAAGCGGATCTGGCCTCTCGGCAACCATGTGCGCGACGGCGGCTGGCGCGACAGCCCAGTGTGGGACCGCTGGGACGCCCGCGAACTCCACCGCTCGACGGTCGGCCTGATCGGCGTCGGAAACGTCGGTCGCCATGTGATCGAGCTGCTCGCCCCTTTCGAGGCGACGATGCTGGTCGCCGATCCGTACCTCGACCGCGAGGAGGCCGACCGACTCGGTGTCGAGAGGGTCGACCTGCCCGAGCTCATGGATCGCAGCGACACGGTGTCGATCCACGCCCCCGACACCGATCAGACCCGGCACATGATCGGGGCCGGACTGCTGGGCCGCCTGCGCGACGGCGCCGTGCTGATCAACACCGCCCGGGGCAGCATCATCGACGAGCCAGCGCTGGTGGACGAACTGGCCACCGGGCGGATCTTCGCCTTCCTCGACGTGACCGACCCCGAGCCCCCGGACCTCGACAGCCCGCTGCGGCGCCTGGAGAACGTGGTGGTCACGCCCCACATCGCGGGTTGTATCGAGAACTGCCACCGCATGGGGGAGTTGGCCGTCGAGGAGGTCCGTCGCCACTTGGACGGTCGGCCTGCCATCAACGAGATCAGGCCCGACATGCTCGACCGGATCGCTTGAGATGTCTGGTCAGCTGAGGACGAGGCCGCCGTCCACCTCGATGGACTGGCCGGTCAGGTAGCGGGCGTCGTCGCTGGCCAGGAAGGCGACCACCCCGGCGATCTCCTCGGGCCGGGCCAGCCGCTTGAGCGCGGTGTCGTCAGCCCGCATGGCCAGCCACTCCTCGGCCGTCATCCCGACCGTGGCTCCGACCTCGGCGGCCACCTTGTGCACCATGTCGGTGAGGGTGTTGCCGGCGCACACCGCGTTGACGGTGATGCCGTGAGGCCCAAGCTCCATGGCGGCCGAGCGGGTGATGCCCACGACCCCGCTCTTGGTGCCCGAGTACTCGGCGGAGTAGGGCCAGCTCGTCTTGGCCGCCATGGATGCGATGTTGACGATGGAGCCCCGCCCCTGAGCGGTCATCATCGGAGCGGCCAGGCTGTTGGAGATCAGCACGCCGGTCAGGTTGACAGCCACGATGTCCTCCCAGCGCTCCAGCGGTATCTCTGCCAGAGGCCCGCCGACATAGATCCCAGCACAGGCCACCAGCACGTCGATGCGGCCCCAGGCGGCGGTCACCCGCTCGAAGGCGGCCTGCTGGTCGTCCCGTGATCGTACATCGCAGGCCAGTGCCAAGGCCTCGACTCCCTCGGCCCGGGCCGCGGCCGCCGTCGCGGAGTTGTGGGCTTCGTTGATGTCGAGGCAGGCCACCGCGGCTCCCTCGGCTGCGAAACGACGAGCCGTGGCCGCCCCGATCCCGGTAGCCGACCCGGTGATCACCACCACGTGGCCCTCAAACCGCGCCACCACGCGACCCTACCTTGATCCCAACGCGCTGGTCCGCTGGTTCACCTGCGGCGCTGGGTGGGTTGAGGGGTTAGCGAGTCGTGCAGGCCGCGCATCGAGCGGCAGCCCGGCTCGCGCAGTGACCGACTGGACCGACATTCTGCCGAAATCAATCAGTGGTGTCTTCCCCGTCATCGTCGGTCGGTGTCGCCTCCTCCAACTTGGACAGGTCCTTGATGATGTGCCACGCCACTGGAGCGAGTGCCGATGTGGTGTGGGCCACGAAGTCCTCCGCTGCTGGCAGCGGCCCCAAGTCGCCTTCGCTGCCGTGGTCGGCGTCTTCACGCTGTTGATGCATGCGTTCGTGGGTGCGCAGCGCTGAGACACCCGTGAGGAGCATCGCCTGGTAGAAGGTGGAGCGGATCAACTCCGCCTCACCCGCGCGGCGCGAGCGAGCGGCACGTCTCGTCTGGGAGATGAGCGCAGCGTTGTCCTCATTCCAGAACCACTTGTAGACATCGTTGCCCTTGCTGTCAGTGCTGTCGTAATACACGCGGACCGCCGTCGTCTCCGTGAAGGCCGGGGACTGCTTGTTCCAGTCGGCGCGCTTGACGGACTTCATCTCCGGCAACTTGTAGCGCAGGGGCGGGGCCGAGGGCTTGGGCGCAGGAGGTTTCTGGTCCAGAAACTCGAGCGTGAACTGGTTGGTGAAGCGCGTAAGCATGGTGTTGTCGCTCACGATCAGCTCGTAGCGGTAGACGTCTCCAGGCATGGCGTCCTTGACCGTCACGGAGAGCCGGGCTTCGCCGCCTCGCAACGGCATCCGAGAGGACTCGAGCACGCCCCAGTCGTCGTCAGCGCGAGGAGGAATCTCCGTGATCAGCCGCACATCCCAGTCGCCCGGATCGACATCCCTCGTGAAGTAATCATCGACGGCGTCCGTGTGAAACCTCAATGTGCAGCTATTTCCGGAAATCACATGACGATGCACATGATGATCTCCAGGGTTCTTGGCGTGTCGGAAGTAAGTCGGATACCGTCTGCCCACGAAGGGCTTGGCCTCCGGCGGCGAGGGCGGCATGGGCAGGCGCTTGCCTTCGAGCAGGAACCGGAGCAGATCGCGATCTTCGTCATAGAGGCTGCGAATGACCTTCTCTGCTGCCTTGGCGGTATCTGCACCGCCGGCCGCCAGCTCGCGTGTGCGGCGTTCCTTGAGTCCTTTGAGCTTCGGGTTGTCCCTCAGCGTCTTGGAGACCTCGGAAGTGAGGACCTTGGAGAAGCCGGTGTCAGCGATCCGGTCCCGGCTCGCCATGAACAGGTCGTCGCGCGCCTGGGGAGAAAGGCCGGTGCAGTCCACATGCACCAGTAGCGAGTTGCTCAGCAGGCTCAGGCCGACCTCTTTGCGATGGAAGAACTGCCAGGATCTGCGGGCCTGGGTCTGGCTGTTGAGACTGAACACCACGCCGTATTCGCCGCTGCGGTACATCCTGGCCTTGGGGGACTTGTCTGTGCCGAGGCCGAACGCGTATACGGTCACGGCCACCTCTTGTCCCTCTACTCGCAGCGTCTGACGGTCGGGAAAGCCGGGTTCCATGGCAGTGGACTCGCCGGATTCCAGGTGGCGGTTCAGACGGCTGGCAAGCCCATACATCGCCACGCTGTTGGTGGGGTTACCTGGACTGGTGCCCGGTGCCCGGCAATCGTAGATCTTGGCAGGCAGCGCAAGGTCGAGCAGGCAGACTTCGAGTCGGCGTAGCAGCGAGAACTCGTGTGTGGCGCACACGCCCCTCTTGGAGAGACCGGGCAGATAGTCATAGAGCTTGATGAGCGTGCCGTGCTCGCAGTTGCGGCCGTAGGGGACTGGTGCCGCCCGAGTGGATGCTTCCGAGTCATCGGGGAAGATCTCCAGTGTCGGAGCATCGAACCGGAGTACCTCCCCGCGGCTTGGGCATGCCTCCGCGCCGAGCGGCGCGAGGTAGGTGTAGACGCTGTTCTTGTGTCCGGGTCTGGGCGACTCGCGCCTCAACACGGTGAAGCCCCACATTCCGGCGTCCCCGCTGCCTTCGCCAGTGTCTGGGAAGGCAATGTGGGGATTGCGCCGTGACACGATGAGCTGCAGATGGTTCCGGCCACAGAACCGGAGCGCCCCTGCGCCACCCATGTTGTACCGGCCCTGCGCGAACGGGATTCGATCTTTGTTGCTGCTCGCCAGAGAGCACAGTGTCTCGGGGAACATCGACGGCTGCTGGCCTTCGCCCCCGTCGGCGACGCTGACGCAGGCAGGCGAGCGCTCAGCGCCCCCGGTGACGGCTACCGTGATCTTCTCGGCGTGCGCGGACCTCGCTCTGTTGGGCCAGTCCCACACGTCGCCGCCGTACTTCTCGGCTTCGGGAGCCTTCCGATCAACGAACCGCGCGACCGCGGCGCGAGGCGAAGCTGGGCCAGCACGGTCCTGAGGGTCGGCGCCGGTCACCCAGCAGGCGTTGATCAGCCGTGCGTCGACGGCGTTGGTCAGCTTCTCGGCGAGCGCCGCCACCGGGTCGCTCTGCTGGTTCGCCACGATGCTCAGGTTGCCCGGATTGTCG
Organism: Acidimicrobiales bacterium; assembly: GCA_963667505.2. GTDB lineage: Bacteria > Actinomycetota > Acidimicrobiia > Acidimicrobiales > Aldehydirespiratoraceae > Aldehydirespirator. The sequence continues at coordinate 321,650 of OY763490.2, forward strand.
CCCAGCGGCCGCCAGACCTCCTCTGCGTTCCAATACCCGGCCCGGAGCAGCGCCTCCTCGACAGCCTCGCCGCTGTCGGCCCTCATCAACTCTCGACACAGATGTTCGGCGTGCTGATGGACCACGGGCCTCCCAGCCTCAGACAGCTAGCGGGCCGTCAACCCTAGCCCCTACCGATCTGCAACCTTGATGGGCGTAGTCGCGCGGCCCGACGGCATCGGTCGTATGGCGCTCGGCCTTGCGCTAGCGCCGGGTCGGAACCAGCTGGAAAGAGATCACGTCGACAGTCCGGTGGGCTTCGTCGATGCGGTAGCCGGCGGCCAGGTCGCGGCTGGGGTCGCTCGCGGACCTCCCGAGACGACAGGAGGACTCGCCCACCCGATCCCTGTCGGCCCCCACATCGAAGGGATCAATGGCCAGTCGCTGGGCGAATTGGAACAGCATCTCGATGTCGGCCTCGGCCAGCCCTCGGCCTAGGGCGAAGTCCGCTATGCGGGCGTGCGCGTTGGTACTCCAAGGCCTAGGACTCAACGAGGGCTACTTCGACAACAGCTCGGCCAAGAGCTCTTCGCGCAGCCCGGGAGGATCAGGTTCGAAGGGTGCGTCGTTGCGTGCCAGGCTGACTGCTTCGCGGATCTGCTTCAGGTCCGGGCTTTCGATGCTGAAGAAGTCGGCGAGGGAGCTGTGAGAGATCACCTGGTTGGCGATCAACCTGCCGCCGTTGGTGGCGTTGCGCCAGGGATCCTCCGCGTGGGTGGCCTTGATCAGCTGGGGTCCCGTGCAGCGCCCCGCACGGCTAAGCACGTAGGTGATCACGTTGCACACGAGCTCCGACGGCTTCTCAGAGGACTCCACAGGTCGGCCGCGCTTCTCGGCATGCCAGAGCGCTGGCACGACTGGCCCCTTGTCCCATGCCTCGATGTCGTCGTCGAACGCGGGGTTCCCTCTCCACGCGAGGTGATACCCCTGCACGTAGTAGAGCAGCTTGTGGAGCCGCGCCTTTCCGATGCCAGGTCGGCGTCGCCGGATCTCCACCGCTGCTCGCGTAGTTGACAGTGCGGGTGCCTTGACCATGTCCACCATCCTCTCCGGCCTGGAATTTACCGTACTTCACCGTATCCACGCCGTACGACATCGCCCCGGCGGTCAGCGGTCGGCCGCGAGCCCGCCGATTCGTTCGGCTTCATGACGCGGCCAGCAAACCACACGGGTGTGACACGCTCGGCCCGCGATCCGCCTCTGGGTAGCCCAGGCTCAGGCGCTGGGGGAGAAGATCGTTGGGGGTTCGGCTTCTATGGTGTCGAAGATCTGGCGTAGCAGGCCGGAGAAGACGACCTCTTGGAAGTCGGGGTCGTTCAGGCAGCGGGTGACGAGGACGTCGTTGCCGGCCATCCGGTCGATCATGAGCTTCTGGAGCTGGGGGCGGATGCCGAGGCTGAACTTCTCGAAGGTGTTGGCGAGAGCGGTCTTGCGGATGTCGTCTCTGGCGAGGGCGTCCTGCTGGACCTGCTGGAGGAACAGCCGGTCGGACTCGGTGAAGTCGGTTCCGAAGCGGTCGTTGAGGCTGCGGATGATCTCCGACAGCGGGGCGGTCTCCTCCTCGGGGTCGCCTGTGCCCACCGCCGTGGGGCTCGTGACCGACGCGTCGTCGTCCTCGCCCAACTCGACTGTGCCCGAGGAGACCAGCCGGAGCCGGTAGTACTCCAACTCCACTTCGCCGCCGAGGCTGACGGCCTCGTGGTCCTGGCGCAGGTGCGGCAGCCGCGCCCGCCCGAACGCCGACAGCTTCTCGAGGTCGCCGTCGGCGTAGGGGATGATCTGGCTGACGAAGACGTAGAGGCTCACGAACGCCGACAGCCGGTCCCGGAACTCGGTCTGGCGCTCGTCGTCGAGCCCGTTGAACCGGTCCACGGCGGGCTGCACCTGTGCCTGCAACAGAGCGTGGTGCTCGGCGCGGCGCTGCTCCGGCGGAAGGTAGAACACCCGGGCGTACGCCTCCACCTCGCCCAGGTGGTACACCTGCATCTCGTCGAGCTGGTGCTTGAGCCGGTCGAGCTGGTACGGGTCGGTGCAGTCCTGCAGCCGGGTCTGGTCGTAGTAGGGGGCGAAGGCCGCCTGGATGTCCTCGGGATCGTTGACGAAGTCGAGGACGAACGGCGGCTCCTTGCCGGGCGCGACCCGGTTGAGCCTCGACAGCGTCTGCACGGCCTGCACCCCGTCGAGGCGCTTGTCGACGTACATGGCCTGCAGCAGCGGCTGCCGCGACGACGTGACCACCATCGCCTTCGCCCTGCGCCCGATCCTGTGCATCACATGGTCGCGGAAGTGCTCGATGATCACCGCGGTCTTCTGCTCGATGTTGTACGGGTGCAGGCTCAGGAACCGGGCGAGCGCCACCGCCGTGCGGCGCTTGGGGAAGTCGGGGTCGTCGGCGGCCTGCTTGACCAGCTTGAAGTAGGTGTCGTAGTCGGTGTAGTTGCGCAGCACGTCGAGGATGAACCGCTCCTCGATGGCCTGGCGCATGCTGTAGACGTGGAACGGCTCGGGCTTGCCGCTCGGGCCGACCCGGCCGAAAAGCTCGATTGTCTTGCCCTTGGGCGTGGCGGTGAACGCGAAGAACGACAGGTTGGGCTGCGAGCCCCGTGACTCCACCACCGCGTTGAGGCCGTCCTCCCAGCTCTGGGACCCCTCCGACTCGCTGGCGCCCTCCGCGGCGGCCTGGGAGCGCGCGCCGAGGATCGCCTTCATCTCCCTCGCGCTCTCGCCGGTCTGGCTGGAGTGGGCCTCGTCCACGATCACGGCGTAGCGCCGACCGGCGATGGCTTTGCGCCACTGTGCCGTCTGGGCCTGCTCGGCCGCGGTCGGCGTGTCGGCCGAGCCTGCTTCGCCGCCGGCGATGGACAGCAGGCCCCGCATCACGAACGGGAACTTCTGCAGGGTGGTGACCACTATCTTGGTGCCGTCCACGAGGGCCTGCGCCAGCTGTCTGGAGTCCTCGTCGATGGCCTGGACCACGCCCTGGGCGTGCTCGATCTGGTAGATGGCGTCCTGAAGGATCCGATCCGCGCGAGTTGAAAGAGATCCCAGTGCTCCGGGATCTCACCGAGCCACCCCACGCCGGAGTCGCGGGTAGCTGGGGTAGGGACGCCTCATCTGTGGATCGGGTCCAAGGGACGCGGCTTGGAGTGAAACGACGCCTGGTAGTGCTCGACCGCTACCTGCTCGGCATCCGACCGAGGTTGAGAAGCGCCATCCAGCGGAGCGGGCAGGTCGCCCGAGGTCACAGGGCGGCTCGATGGGGCGGGTGCCTCAGGGCTGTGACAGGTAGGCGTTGACCGCGTCTCGGATCACCTGGCTCTCGGCGGTGCCCTCGGATGAGGCCCTCTCGCGGATGCGGTCCATCAGGCTCGCCGACGCATGGAAGGTCTGAGTCTCGGCCTCGGCCTCGTGCAGTCGCGGCGAGCGGCGGCGCGTCGCCTTGATCGCCGCGAGATCCTTCGGGCTGAACTCTCGATGTTCGAAGTCGCGCGCGATCGTGGTCATCTCCTCCCCCGTTGGCCCGCCGCTCGAGCGGGCATCCTTGCTCACCGCCACCCTCCTCTCAGCAGCGCTCGAAACGCAGTTATCAACGGTATAGCATGAATGACCACGTCATCGACTGGCATCTGGAGGGACCACTAGGCATACGCACACCGGGTGCCTGTGGACCAGCGAGATCCCCCTTTTCTGACGTCCGTCCCTGCAATGCCCTCCCACAGGCTGTACTGTTATGTGGATACCTGACGGTCACAGTTAATAGGCCCCTTGGGCCGAATGCGACTGTATGCTCTAGGTGCTTGGGGCCCCGGACCGCACGGGGTCCCTTTTCTGTTGGGGCAACCTGTCAGATGCCTGTCGCCTGTCCCGGCCTGTGGGGGCTACCTCGGCCCTCCTGAGCCGCAAACGCCTACAATGCCGGTCATGTCCGGCGTCTCACGCTACGACGACGGCGACGAGCCGACCGAAGCCGAGCACTCCCAGGCCGGTCTCGGCGCAGCGCGGGGCCGCTACCCGGGGGTTTCCGATGAGCCTCGCCGATCGCGACCGGCCGAGACCTGTGCCGATTCCCACCACGATGACCCCACCCCGCTGCACCTCGCGGGCCATGTACTCGTCGATGTCCTCGCGAAGCGGGACGGTCTCGGTGTCGCGCCGCTCCGGGTCGGGCTCGGGGTTGCCGCGGTACTCGTTGCGCTTGTACGGGCCGCGCAGCAGGTTGCAGATGCTCCAGATGAACCGGGCCATCTCGCCGTGCGTGCGGGCGTTCATGACGCTGCCGGCTCAGCTTGACGGGCCGGGACTGCCCACTGGCAGCCTCACGCCGCCCAGCCGACGGGTCGGCCCAGTCATGGAACTCTTCTCGTGTCGAGGCGGCACCGCGACACGGTACAGCGAGGACACTCGAGCGCCGGAACAGCACTCGGGGATTGGCAGCGCTCCGAAGCCCACGCAACCAGAGGCGGTTCCGACCTGCCGTTGTGGCGTTGGCCAGCAGTCTGGGTCCGTTGATGGGTTCGGTGGGCCAGACGTGTGGAAGTTCAATGAGATACCCGTCGCTCGTCTATCGGGCTAGTGTGGGCCGATGGTGGTCGCCGACGCATCTGCGCCGACTGTGGAGGACGCCCGCCGCGCCGCGGAGGCGCTGGTGGCCGAGGGCGCGCGAGAAGTGTGGCTGTACGGGTCGGTTGCGCGCGGCGAGGCCCATCGGGGCAGCGACATCGACTTGGTGGCGGTGTTCGACGACGTTCAGTACCGGGGCCGATATCGCGTCGAGATCGCTCTAAGGGAGGTGGCCGCTCGAGCGTCGGGCTGGCGGACCGAGGTGAAGGTGACCGACTGGCCGGAGTGGCGGATCCAGCGCGACCAGGTGTCGCAGTCCTTCTTCAATGCTATATCATTTGATCTTACGCTATTAGCAGCATCTTCGGTCAAGATGCTTGAGGTGGACTGGGACAAGGCGCAGGTCATGGCCACATCGAACGAGGAGCTCGCGCTGCAACGCCTGCGGGACACGCTCATGAACCTGCGCAAGATCATGGCGAACGTCGGCCCCAACCGCATCGAGCAGGGACTGGCCGACTCCGACGACCGCCTCGAGTACGCCGAGGTGCGGGGCGCTCGGCTGATCATGGTGTGCGAGGCGTCGCATCTGGTGGTGGAGAACGCGTCGAAGGCGGTGGCGGTGCTGTCGGACGTAGACACCAAGCTGCTCTGGTCCCACGATGTGGGCAGCATCATCAAGGCCTTGGGCACCGTCGATGCGGCTGCATTCGAGGCGCTGGTAGCGGCCGCACCCGGACTGGTGAGGTCGCCCAACTACTTGACGATGTGGCGCACGCGGGGCGCCTACGGCACGCCGACCGAGGGCATGACCGCACTTGAGGTCGCCTCGCCGGAGTTCGCGTCGGCCGTCGCCGTGATCGCCTGCGACGCGGCCGAGTACGCAGCCACGGCCGTCTCGCGCATCATCGGAGGCGAGATACCCGACGACGCCGTCGAGCTGACGGAGCGGTCCGAGACGCTGCGCCGGATCCTCGCCGAACTCGACATCGTGACCGGACAGGTCCCCGGGGCCTGACCGGGCTGCCGGCCCGCCGGCGGCGGCATGACAGATGTAATCCAAGGCATATCGAGCTTCGCCGCGGCCGGTGGCGACTGACCCGCGGCTCCTGTCGGTGGGCGCTCACGACGGTTCGAGGCTGGCGTGGCGGCTAGGCGGATGCAAGTGCGGCCAGAACCGCGGGTGCCAGCTCGGGGCGGCAGATCACCAGGTCGGGCAGGTACGGGTCGGGCTGGTTGTAGCGCAGCGGCGTGCCGTCTAGGCGGCTGACGGCGCAGCCCGCGGCCGCGGCCACCACCCCCGGTGCGCAGGAGTCCCACTCGTACTGGCCTCCTGCGTGGACGTAGGCGTCGGCGTCGCCGCGCACCACCGCCATCGCCTTGGCCCCTGCCGAACCCAGCGGCACCAGTTCGGCGCCGAGGGCGTCGGCCACCGTGGTCGCCTGCCAAGGGGGACGTGAACGCGACACCACCAGGCGGGGCGGGCCCCCGCGGGCCGCCGGCAGCCGGGGCGGCCGCAGCGTGGACAGGGTCAACCCCAGCGCGGGCAGCGCCACCGTGCCGGCCGCCGGGCGCTCGTCGATGACCAGCGCGACATGCACCGCCCAGTCGGTGCGGCCCGGCTCGGAGAACTCTCGGGTGCCGTCGAGCGGATCGATCACCCAGACGCGCCGGGCGGCGAGCCGGGCCCGGTCGTCAGCCGCCTCCTCGGAGAGCACCGCATCGCCGGGCCGGGCCTCGGCCAGCTCGCATGCCAGCAGCTCCTGGGACTGACGGTCGCCCTCGGCTCTCAGCACCGCCGGCGGAGCGCCCTGCCCCACGAGCCGTTCCCGCAACTCCACCAGCAGCCCGCCAGCCCGCTCGGCGAGCTCAGCGGCCAGCCGATGGTCGCTCGACGTCGCCTCCGGCTTCAAGGCAGCCGCCGCGGGCATATGTCCCCGTCGTCCGGCTCCGCCTCGGCTGCTAGCCCAGCACCGCGGCGTCGAGGAGATCCTGCTGCTCCTGGGCGTGTACCCGGGGGCTGCCCCCGGCGGGGCTGCCCGACTCGGGGCGGCTCACCCTGCGGATCCGATGGGTGCGCTCATGGGCCTCGTACAGCCGGCCCTTCACGCCGTCCCAGGCACCCATGTTCTCGGGCTCCTCCTGGAGCCACACGATCTCCTCCGCGTCGGGGTAGCGCCGCAGCTCGTGCTCCAGCGCCGAGAAGGGCCACGGGAACAGCTGCTCCACCCGGCACACCGCCGCCGGCGCGCCCGACGAGTCGCGCAACTCCATCGCGTCGTAGGCCACCTTCCCGCTGCACAGGATCACCCGGCGCACCGACTCCGGGTCGACGGCTTCGGCGGCCACGCCGGTGTCGCCGATCACCTCCTCGAACGTGCCCGACATCAGCTCGTCCACCTGCGAGCGGGCCGACCGCCGCCGCAGCAGCGACTTGGGCGTGAACACGATCAGCGGCTTGCGCACATGATGGGTCATCTGGCGGCGCAGCAGATGGAAGTACTGGGCCGCGGTGGTTGGCTGGCAAACGTGCATGTTGTCCTCCGCGGCCAGCGTCAGGAACCGCTCGATGCGGGCCGAGGAGTGCTCGGGCCCCTGCCCCTCCATGCCGTGGGGCAGCAGCATCACGATCCCGCAGCCCTGCTGCCATTTGTCCTCGGCGGCCACCACGAACTGGTCGATGATGATCTGGGCGCCGTTGGCGAAGTCGCCGAACTGGGCCTCCCACATCACCAGCGCCTCGGGCTTGGCCACCGCGTACCCGTACTCGAATCCCAGCGCGGCGTACTCCGACAGCAGCGAGTCGTAGATCCACAGGTCGCTGTCGCGGGTACACAGAGACGCCAGCGGCACGTGCTGCTCGTCGGTCAGGTAGTCCACCAGCGTCGAGTGGCGGTGCGAGAACGTGCCCCGGCGGCTGTCCTGGCCGCTGAGGCGCACCGAAGTCCCCTCCATCAGCAGCGAGCCGAAGGCCATCGCCTCGCCCAGGCCCCAGTCGATCTCGCCGTCGCGGAACATCCGGTCGCGCTGCTCGAACTGCTTGGCCAGCTTCGGATGCACCGTGAACCCCTCGGGCACGGTGTTGAGCGCCCGGTAGATGCGCTCCACGGTCACCGAGTCGATGGCGGTGCGCACATGGGGCAGCACGCCCATCGGCTCCGGGGGCCGCTTGGCCCGGATGTTGTCTCCGGGGGCGTCGCCCCGGGTCTCGTCGAGCGCGGCCTGCAGCCGCTCCCGGTAGTCGGCCATCGACGCGTCGGCCTCCTCGGCGGTGAGGTCGCCCCTTGTCATCAGCGACTCGATGTACTGCTTGCGCACCGTCGGCTTGGCGTTGATGCGCCGGTACATCTCCGGCAGCGTGTAGCTGGGGTCGTCGCCCTCGTTGTGGCCGTGGCGCCGGTAGCAGATCATGTCGATCACGGCGTCCTTGTTGAACTTCTGGCGGTAGGCGAAGGCCAGTCGGGCCGCCCTCACGCACGCCTCGGGGTCGTCGCCGTTCACGTGGAAGATCGGCGCGCCGACCATCTTGGCCACGTCGGTGGAGTACTGGGTGGAGCGCGCCGAGTCGGGGGTGGTGGTGAAGCCGAGCTGGTTGTTGATCACCAGATGGATGGTGCCGCCCACCCGGTAGCCCTTGATGAGGCTCAGGTTGAACGTCTCCGCCACCACGCCCTGGCCGGCGAAGGCGGCGTCTCCGTGGATCAGCAGCGGCAGCACCGGGTATGCGCCGTAGCCGCCGTCGGGAGGGATGTTGTCCATGCGGGCCCGGGCCATGCCCACCACCACCGGGTCGACCGCCTCCAGGTGCGACGGGTTGGCGGCCATCTCCACCAGCAGGTGCCGCCCCGACGGGCTCTCGTAGGCGCCCACCTGTCCGAGGTGGTACTTGACGTCGCCCGAGCCCTGGATCTGGTCCTCGGTGATCGCCCCCTCGAACTCCTTGAACAGCTCTTGGTAGGACTTGCCCACGAGGTTGACCAGCACGTTGAGCCGCCCCCGGTGGGCCATCCCCATCACCACCTCGGCCAGCGGCTCGTCGGCCGCAGCGGTGAGCAGCGAGTCCAGCAGCGGGATGGCCGACTCGGCGCCCTCAAGGCCGAAGCGCTTCTGGCCGACGTACTTGGTGCCCAGGAAGGTGCTCAGCGCCTCGGCGGCGTTGAGCATGGTGAGGATGCGGCGCTGGTCCTCGTGCTTGAGGGAGGTGTCGGCCCCCTCGATCTGCTCCTGCATCCAGCGCTTCTCGGCGGGCTCCTGTATGTGCATGTACTCCACGCCCACGGTGCGGCAGTAGGCGTCGCGCAGCACGCCGAGCAGGTCGCCGAGGGTCATCCGCTGGTCGCCGCCGACGGTGGCGTAGATGCCGGTGTTGCTGCCGGTGAGGAACTGCCGGTCGAGGTCCCAGATGGTGAGCCCGTAGGTGGCCGGGTCGAGCTCGGCGTGCATCTGCGGCGCCTCGTCGCGCAGCGGGTCGAGGTCGGCGATCAGATGGCCCCGCACCCGGTACTGGTTGATCAACTGGTTGACCTTGGCCTGCTTCTCGAGCATGGCGCCCTCGCGGTCCACCGGGTTGAAATCGCGGCGCCACTTGACCGCCTCATAGGGGATGTGCAGAGCGCTGAACGCCTTGGCGTAGAAGTCGTCGGCGCCGAGCAGCAGGTCGTGGACCTGGCGCAGGAACAGCCCCGACTCGGCGCCCTGTATCACGCGGTGGTCGTAGGTGCTGGTGATCGTCACGAGCTTGCTCACTCCGAGGTCGGCCAGCAGGGTGGGGTCGGCGGCCTCGTACTCGGTGGGGAACGCCAAGGCGCCCACGCCCACGATCGTGCCCTGCCCGCTCATCAGCCGGGGCACCGACTGCCGGGTGCCGATGGTGCCCGGGTTGGTGATGGTGACGGTCACGCCCCGCAGGTCATCGGCGGTGATCCGGCCCTCGCGCACTTTGGCCACCTGCTGCTCGTAGCGGTCCACGAAGGCGCGGAAGTCCAGCGTCTCGGCCTCGTGGATGCAAGGGACCATGAGCGTGCGGCCGCCGTCGGCTTGAGGCAGATCTACGGCGATCCCTAGGCCGATGTGCTCGGGCCGCACGACGCGGGGCCGGCCGTCGGCGTCGGTCGTGAAGGTGTTGTTCATGGTCGGGACGGTGTCGGCGACCGCCCGCACGACCGCGAACCCGATGAGATGAGTGAACGACACCTTGCCGCCCAGCTTGCGACCCAGGTAGCCGTTGATGATCTTGCGGTTGACCTCTAGAAGCTTGGCGGGGATGTCCCGGAAGCTCGTCGCGGTCGGCACAGCCAGGCTGGCCTCCATGTTGGCCACGATGCGGGCGCCGACGCCGCGTATGGGCTCGCCGGTGGGCGTGTGGTCGGCGGCCGGGTCGGGCTCGGCCCGCCGCGCCGATGTGACCGCGGCCGGGTCAGGCTGGGGGCTGGCCGGTGGACGCGCCCCAGCCTCCGGCGGCCGGGGCGTCGACGCCGCGGGCTCGCCGCCCTCGAACAGGGCGCGCCACTCCGCATCCACCGAGCCGGGGTCGGCCAGCCACCGGTCGCGCATCTCGTCGATGATCCAGGCGTTGGCGCCGAGGGCCTCGCTCGGGTCGGGGGGTCTGTGGTCGTCCATTGCGGTCAATCCTAGGTCTTCGGGCGGGTAGGGTCAGCCCGTGCGGGTGGTCACCTGGAACGTCAATTCCCTCAAGGCCCGCCAATCCCGCGTGGAGCGCTGGATCGAGGCCTTCGCCCCCGATGTCGTGTGCCTCCAGGAGACCAAGCTCGCCGACGCAGCTTTTCCCGCGCTCGCCTTCGAGGCCCTCGGATACGAGTCGTTCCATCATGGCGAGGGGCGCTGGAACGGCGTAGCCATCCTGAGCCGGGTCGGCATCGACGACCCCGTGGCGGGGTTCGGCGACGGCATCGAGCCCGACCCGGACGCCCGGCTGGCCTGGGCGACCTGCGGGGGCGTCCGAATCGCTTCGTGCTATGTACCCAACGGGCGCTCCTTGGACCACGAGCACTACCGCTACAAGTTGAGCTGGCTGAGCCGTCTGCGGGAGTCGCTCGACGCGCAGGCCGCGGCCGACGGGCCAGCGGTGCTGTGCGGAGACTTCAACATCGCTCCCGAAGACCGCGACGTCCACGATCCCGCCGCCTTCGGCGGCACCACCCACACCAGCCCCGCGGAGAGGGAGGCGTTGGCCCGCATCCTGGACTGGGGACTGACGGACCTGTTCCGCCTCCACTACAGCGACGGCGGCCTCTTCACATGGTGGGACTACCGCGCTGGCGACTTCCACAAGCGCCGGGGAATGCGCATCGACCTGCTGCTTGGGACGCGTCGCGCCGCGGAGACCTCAGCCTACGCGCTGATCGACCGCAATGAGCGCAAGGGACCCAAGCACGACCCGCCCAGCGACCACGCACCGCTGTTCGTGGACCTGGACCTTGACCTCGGGGTTTAGGCCAAACGATGCTGACACCGCTGGACGAGCACGCGCTGCTCGTCTTCTGGACTCAGCTGCTGGTGCTCGTGGCGGGGGCCAGGGCGCTGGGCTACGTCATGAGGCGCGTCGGCCTTCCTTCGGTGATCGGGCATCTCGCCGCGGGCGTGATCGTCGGTCCGTCGGTGTTCGGCCAGCTCTGGGAGGACGGCTTCGAGTGGTTCCTCCCCCACGAGGAGATCTCCTCTGGAGCACTGTTCGCGGTCACCTGGGTCGGAGTGGCCCTGCTGCTGGTGACGGCCGGATTCGAGACCGACCTCGGACTGATACGCCGGCTCGGACGGGCCGCCGCGCTCGTGACCGGGTTCAGCCTCGTCGTGCCGCTCGCGGGCGGGCTGGCCACCGGGCTCTTGCTGCCGGCCGACTTTGTCGGCGGAGGCGCCGACCGCACGGTGTTCAGCCTGTTCGTGGCGGCCGCCCTGTCGGTCTCCGCGCTGGCGGTGATCGCCCGGATCCTCTCGGAGCTCGGACTGATGAGGCGCGACTTCGGACAGATCACGGTGGCCGCCGGCATGGCCAACGACGTGGTCGGCTGGGTGATGCTGGCCGTGTTCGCGGGGTTCGCCACCGCCGGGGAGGTCTCGCTGCCCGGCACGCTGCGCACGGTGGTCGGGCTCGGCCTGTTCCTGGTGCTGGCCATGACCGTCGGCCAGCGGGCCATCGACGCCAGCCTGCGCCGGATCCGCCGCGACGGCCCGAACCTGCCGGGCGCGCTCGGCGTGGCCGTCGTCACCATGCTCGTCTTCGGCGTCGCCACTCAGGCCCTGGGCATCGAGGCCGTGCTCGGCGCCTTCGTGGCCGGCGTGGTTCTCAACCGCTCGCGCTTCCAGCAGCACGAGGTGGTGCACCACATCGAGTCGCTGACCAACTCGTTCCTGGCTCCGGTGTTCTTCGCCACCGCCGGCTTGCGGGTCGACCTGTCGCTGCTGGCCGATTCCGAGGCGCTGGCCTGGGCGGGCGTGGTCATGGTCGTCGCCATCGCGGCCAAGTTCGCCGGGGCGTATGTGGGAGCGAGGCTGGCAGGCCAGTCCCAGCGGGCTGCGGTGGCGCTCGGCTCGGGACTCAACGCGCGGGGTGCCCTGGAGATCGTCATCGCCTCGGTCGGGCTGTCGCTGGGGGTGTTCAGCGAGACGGCCTACACCGTGATCGTGATCGTGCCCCTGGTGACGTCGGTGTTCGCCGCGGCGAGCCTGCGCATGGCCGTGCGAGACTGGCGGGGCTCGCCGGCGGAGCGGGAGCGCCTCGAGCGCGAGGCTGCGCTGAGCCGCAACCTCGTCGTGCGCTCGTCGCGGCTGCTGCTGGCATCGCGGGCCGAGCCAGCGTCCATCGCGGCCGCGCAAGTCATGCACTTCGCCTGGCCCGTGCAGGTGCCGGCCACCGTGATCTCGGTGACCGCCGAGAGCGTGCATGAGGGCAGCTACCACTCCGGCGGCCGGGAAGCCCAACCGCCCGACATCTCCGTGGTCCGCAGCGTGCTCGAAGGACGGACCGTCGACCATCGCCAGGTGCGCGCGGCCAGCACGGCCGGCGCGGTGGTGGCCAATGCCATCGTGGCCGAGGCCCGTCTCGGATACGGGGCCATCTGCGTGGGGGTCGCAGAGCGCCACCAGGGCCAGCTTTACTCCCCGATGGTGGACGAGCTGCTCCTGCGATCGCCGCTGCCGGTGGTGATCGTGCGCCGGGCCCGCAACCTCGACACGCCCCTGCCCGGAGCCTTCACCCGGGCCGTGGTGCCGGTGACCGGGACCCGCTCCTCGAGGGCGGCCCAAGAGATCGCCTTCGGGGTGAGCGGTCAGCTCGGCACCGAGGTGGTGCTCACCCATGTTGTCCAGCGGCCGCGTCCGGAGTTCCGCACGCTTCCCGACCGCCTGGCTCGCACGAGGCTGGCCCAGCGGGTGCTGGGAGCGCGGACCGGCGCCAGGCTGGCCGAGCGGGCCAAGTCCGAGAACGCCGCAGAGACGGCCCGGCAGGTGGCGGACGCGCTGATCGAGTCTGCCCGGGCCCGGGGCGCAGATATGGGCGTGGCGGCCCGCACCCTGGTCAAGCAGGGCTCGGCCGCGCCCACGCTGGTTGCGACAGCCGAGGAGGTCGACGCCGACCTGGTGGTTCTCGGTGCCTCTTTGCGCAACGTGGACGGTCGACCGTTCCTGGGCCACACCGTGGAGACCGTCCTGGAGAGCTGCCCTGCAAACGTAGTGGTGGTGGCCATGCCCCGTCCCGGCGTAACCGCCGGCTAGCGCAACCCGACCCCCACCTCATCGGGGCCCGCTCAGCGGGCGCCTTGACGCCCCCCGGTCGGCGACGCGCCGTCGGCTTCTTCAGTACTAGCTGTTAGGACCTGGCGCGCACGGGCCAGGCCCGCGAGGTTGCGGGCTCGCCGCTCCTCGTCGTCGGCGTCACCGTCGCCGTCGGCGCCGACGGCCTCGAGCCACGGCGACGGACGCCGCTCGACGCTGCGGCCGCCCACGTCGCGCCGCTCGCACCACAGCAGGTGCAGCTCCCGCCGGGCTCGGGTGATCGCTACGTACAGCAGCCGCCGCTCCTCGGCCACCGCTGCCCGCGACCGGGCATGGGCGATCGGCACGAAGCCCTCCTCCAAGCCCACGAGGTGCACGACGGGCCACTCCAGTCCCTTGGCAGCGTGGAAGGTCAGCAGGCTCACGCCGTCGGAGTCAACGGGCGGGCGGTCACCGGCCAGCAGCGCGGTGCGGAAGGCGCCCACGGTGGCGTCGGGCTCCAGGGCCAGATGATCCTGCGCCAGCCCGAGCAGAGCCTCGACGTCGGCTCGGCTCCGGCTGTCGTCGGCGGGCGCGGGCTGGTAGTTCCCCGCGCCGCCGCCGGGCCGGCTGCTGGCGCCCGTAGGGCCGAGATCTCCCGCCGGGGCCCGAGCCGCAGCGGAGGGAGGGGTCGGATCGACCCAGTGAAGCTCGCGGCGTGCGTCCGCCGCGCAGGCGCCGAGTCCGGCCTCGGCGGGCCATGCGGCCAGCAGCGCGGCCACCGCGGGCCGCTTGAGCAGGCCGCCGTCGCCCCTGGAGGCCACGGGTATGTTCTGGCGGCCCAGTTCCCGACGCAGCGGGACGAGCTGGTCGTTGGTGCGGGCCAGCACCGCTTGACGGTCCCAGGCCTCGCCGGGACGGTGCCTTTGGCGCACCGCGCGGGCCAGCACGGCAGGCTCGTCGGCGCCGTCGCACACAGTCACCGTCGGCTCGTCGCCGGACGGCCGGACCGCGGGCTGAGGAGGCTTGCCCAGCACGCCGCCCGCCGCCGCCAGGATCTCGGGCGTGGACCGGAAGTTGGTGCGCAGATGCAAGACCGCGCAGCCGCGGAAGTGATCGCCCACCGCGCTGATCAGTTCGGGATCGGCGCCGTTCCAGCCGTAGATGGCCTGGTCGGGGTCGCCAACCACCAGCAGCGTCGAGTCCGGTCCCAGCCAAGACTTCAGGAGGGCGAACTGCAGGGGGTTGATGTCCTGGAACTCGTCGACCAGCAAGTGCCGGTGCAGCCAGCGGCGGGCCGCGGCGTGCTCGGGGTCCGTCGCCATCAGATCCCGCGCCCTGGCGAGGACGTCGTCGAAGTCGAGCACGCGACGCCGGGCCTTCTTGGTCTGGTAGTCGGCGTAGAGCTCGGCCAGGCTCTCGTGACGTCCGACCGGGCTGCGCCGACCCGCTGCTCGGGCCGCCTCGGCGTACCCCTCGGGTGCCACTAGCCGGGCCTGAGCCCAGGCGATCTCGGTCACGATCTCGACTATGCGGGCCGGGTCCGTCCTGGGGCGCAGTTCGGCGATCAGTTCGTGGGGGCGGCCCAGAACACGAGGCGGACGGCGCGACGTGTCCGCCGCGTGGCGGCGCAGCTGGGTCAGCGCGACGGCATGGAACGTGCCTGCTCCCACCGCGTCGTTGAGTCCGAGCCGTCTCAGCCGGAACCGCAGCTCGCGGGCGGCCCGGCGGGTGAAGGTCACCGCCAGGGTCCGCCGCGGGTCGGCCCGCCCCTGGTCGGATTGCCAGGCAATGCGCCGGGTCAGGACGCGGGTCTTGCCCGATCCGGCGCCTGCGACGACGCACAGCGGCGAGGTGCTGGTGGTCACCGCGTCGCGCTGCTCGGGGGTGAGTCCCTCAAGCAGCCGGTGCGAGCCCGCGTCCACGCCCCGACCCTACGAGCCCGGCCTCTGCCGCGTATGGCCTGGCCGCGCTGCGACCCTGCGACGTCTCAGCGTGGCCGCGACCCTGACGAGCGTGGCCCCTGCGACCCTGCGACGTCTCAGCGTGGCCGCGCTGCGACCCTGACGTCTCAGCGTGGCCGCGCTGCGACCCTGCGACGTCTCAGCGTGGCCGCGCTGCGACCCTGCGACGTCTCAGCGTGGCCGCGCTGCGACCCTGCGACGTCTCAGCGTGGCCGCGGCTATGGGTACTGTCATTGCCGTGTTCGTCGTGGACGAGGCCCGCTTCGAGCGGTTGGTGGCCGATGCCCTCGACTCATTGCCTCCGGCGCTGGGCGAGGTGATGGACAACGTGATCGTGGTGGTGGAGGACGCCCACCCCGACGAGGACCTTCTGGGCCTCTACGAGGGAGTGCCGCTGACCGAGCGGCAGGACTACGGAGGCTGGGCCATGCCCGACCGGGTGACGCTCTACCGCCTGGCGATCGGCGCGGCTTGCGACACCGAGGAGGAGCTGCTCGACGAGATCGCGGTGACCGTGGTCCACGAGGTCGCCCACCATTTCGGCATCGACGACGACACCCTTGGGGAACTCGGCTGGGACTGAGCCGCCAACAGCCTTGACGGTGCGCGTCCGTGTCGCGGCGCTGAAGTACGGTTCGGTCGGCCTGCAGCTAGCTCTGTGGAGGTTCGCATGCCGCGCAATCCGATTCGGTGGATCGCTCACCCCGAGATGCGGCGCGTCGCCCGGGCGCGACGTCGACGCCGCCCGTTGGCCGCGTCGTCGACGGCCGTCGTCGCGGCGTTGTTCGCCGCGGTGCTGTCGGCGTCCGCGCCTCCGGTCGCGGCGGCCCAGGACAATCCCGCCGCCGAGCGCTCCGCGCTGCTCGATCTATTCGCGTCCACCGACGGCGCACTCTGGGACGCCTCCTACGGGTGGGGGTCGGACCAGCCGCTGGAGAGCTGGCACGGAGTCACCACCGATCAGGCCGGCAGGGTCGTCGACCTGGCCCTTCCGTCCAACGGGCTGTCTGGCGAGATCCCAGCGTCGATCGGCGAGCTCGCGGCCCTGCAGCGCTTGGATCTGAGCGGCAACGACCTGGTCGGCGAGATTCCCAGCGAGTTGGGCAGGCTGGCCCGGCTGGAGCACCTGGACCTGCAGGACAACCGTCTGGACCGGCCGATACCTCCCGAGATCGGCGACCTCTCCCGGCTGGCCCGCCTCGATCTCAAGCACAACGAGCTGTGGGGGGCGATACCGGCCGAGTTGGGCGGTCTGAGCAGCCTCAGAGTCCTGGACCTGCGCGGCAACGGATTCTCACGGGCCGTGCCGGCGTCGTTGGGCGGACTGTCCGACCTGACGCACTTGGTGCTGAGCAGGAATCGGCTGTCGGGGGAGATACCGGCCGAGCTGGGCGATCTGAGCAGCCTGAGGTGGCTGGACCTCTCCGAGAACTCCCTGTCGGGCGACATCCCGGTCGAACTGGGTGCTCTGAGCGGCCTTCGGTGGCTGGACCTGTCCCAGAACGGCCTGTCGGGGGAGATCCCCGAGTCGCTCGGCAACCTGTCGGAGTTGAAGACGCTGAGTCTCTGGCGCAACGGGCTGAGCGGCGAGATTCCTGCCGCGTTGGGACGGCTTTCCGCGCTGGAGGACTTGAGCGTCGGCCTGAACGGGCTGTCCGGACCGATCCCGCCGCAGTTGGGCGACCTGTCCGCCCTGAGGCGGCTGAGGCTCGGCGTCAACGAGTTGTCGGGGTCGATCCCGGCCGAGCTGGGCGGCCTGTTGGAGCTGCGCTACCTGTGGCTCGACGACAACGAGCTGTCGGGGGCGGTCCCGCCGGAGCTGGGCGACCTCACCCTGCTGCGTGACCTGTGGCTCGACGGCAACCGGCTCTCCGGGGAGATCCCCGGCCGACTCGGCCGACTCGATCAGCTCAGGCGGCTGCATCTGCACGACAACCGGTTGTCGGGCGCGATCCCGGACGCTCTCGGGGCGCTGTCGCGTCTGGAGGAACTGCGCCTGGACCGCAACGAGCTGTCGGGGCGGATCCCGGCTGCCCTCGGCGGCCTCGCCAGCCTGGAGACCCTGAGCGTCACCGACAACCGGCTCTACGGAGAGATCCCCGAGGAGTTCTCCAAGCTGACGAGGCTCCAGCAGCTGCGACTCGACGACAACGAACTGCACGGCCGCCTTCCCGGCGGCATAGGCCTTCTGACCGGACTCACGGGGCTGAGCCTCGGCAACAACGCCCTGTCGGGCCCGATCCCCGCTGCCATCGGCGAGCTGTCCCGGCTGAGGGATCTGGACCTCCGCAACAACAGGCTTAGCGGCCGGATCCCCGCGGAGACCGGCCTGCTGTCCGGGCTGGAGCGGCTCGACCTGTCCGGCAACCGGCTGTCAGGCCCGATCCCCGAGGGTCTCGGCGACCTGTCCGAGCTCACCCATCTGATCCTCAGCGACAACGTCCTCGCCGACGAGATACCGGAATCGCTCGGTAGGCTCGAGAGGCTCCGACAGCTCGACCTCAGCCGCAACTCGCTGGAGGGAGAGATCCCGGAGTTGCTGGGCAACCTGCACAGCCTTGAAGCCCTCATCCTGAGCTACAACTTCCTTGAGGGAGAGATTCCGCTCCAGCTCGGCGATTTGCCCGTCCTCAAGTCGCTCATGCTGCGCTTCAACCAGCTCACCGGGGAGATCCCGCCCGAGCTCGGCCAGCTCCTGAGCCTCAGGCGCCTCAACCTGTGGCACAACCAGCTCACCGGCGAGATCCCGTCTGAACTAGGCCGGCTCGTGCACCTCACGAGGCTCGACCTCGACGACAACGAGCTGTCCGGCGAGATCCCTGCCGAGCTGGGCGAACTGACCCTGCTGACAGAGCTGTGGCTGCGCGGCAACGAGCTGTCCGGCGAGATCCCCGCCTCCCTCGGACGCCTCACCGAGTTGCGGCGGCTGTACCTGGACGGCAACCAGCTCACGGGCCCGATTCCCGCCGAACTAGGCCGACTGGCCGCGCTGAAGCGCCTCTACCTCAACGGCAACGAGCTGTCCGGAGGGATCCCCGCCGAGCTGGGCGCGCTGAGGTCGCTGACCCGCCTGTACCTGTCGGACAACCGCCTGTCTGGGGAGATCCCGGCCCGCCTCGGCGACATCTCGGGGCTCAGGCAGCTCTTCCTGAACGGCAACGAGCTGACCGGCGACATCCCATCGGAGCTGGGTCGCCTGACCAGCCTGGAATGGCTGTTCCTCGGCGGCACCAACACACTGAGCGGGTGCCTGCCCGAGGCATGGGAGTCCCTCGGCGCTGCGGGAGACGATCTGGGCACGCTTGGCCTCGAGTTCTGCGCACCCGCGTAGCGTCGTTCCCGGTCAGCCGGCCGCTTGGTCGGCGAGGGCGGCGACTAGGCGCTTGAGCTGCCCAGCCGCGCAGCTTCGTTCGGCTCAGCCGGGGCTGCCGCGGCGATTCCAAGTGATGGAGACGTTCAGGAAGAAGTTGGTGAGGGTGGCCACGGCCAGACCGATTCCGTTGTTCACGGCCGCGGCCAGGTCGGCGTTGGTCGACGCGGTGGGGAAGCCGTTGCGGTGCAGCAGCTGAAACACCGACAACTGCACGAACACACCCACCACGGACACGGCCTGGAACAGCAGTAAGCCCCCGATCAGTCCCCAGCCCCGGTAGCGCCGGTCGTAGAAGGTGAAGTAGTTGTTGGCCACGAAATTGGTGACGATGCTGGCCTGGATCCCGAGCAGCGCGGAGACGTAGACGGGGTTGAGGTCGGGTGTTACGTGGAGGTTGACAGTCGGCAGGTCGGCCAGTTCTCCGAGACCGAAGACGGCCAGGCTCACAGCCACGCCACTCGCCCCCACCAGGCAGTACTTGATGAACAGGGGCGAGACGGCCCGCCCGAGGCGCAGGGCCAGCGCGTTGACGAGATCGTCGAGCATGACCGCTCCCGAGAGCTTGGTCTCACCTCCGGCTCGGGGCCGGAAGTGGTAGCCGACCTCGGACACGGTCAGGCCCCGCCGGGCCAAGAACGCCCACAGGATCTTGTACTCCCGCAGGCTCCGGCTGATCCTCGGCGCGGCTTGCTCGTAGAGGTCGCGGCTCACCACGAAGAAGCCGCTGAGCGGATCGCTGGTGCCGCGAAGCGGCGGCAGCAGCCTTCGCGCCAGCCTTTCGCCGGCGCTGGTCACCCACCGGCGGAATCTGGCCCTGTCCCCGAACGATCCGCGGTCGCCGGTCCGGGTTCCGACGCAGACGTCGGCGTCACCGTCGAGCACCGATCCCAGCATCTCGGGCAGCACCGTCTCGTCGTGCTGCAGGTCGCCGTCCATCACGGCCAGTGCGTCTCCGGTGGCCGCCGCCATCCCGTCGAGCACGGCCGAGGCCAGCCCGCGTCGGCCGATCCGACGGATCACCCTCACGCCGGGATCGTCGGCGGCGTGGCGTCGGGCCCGCTGCCAGGTGCCGTCGGGACTGTCGTCGTCGACGACGATGATCTCGTGCGACCGGCCGCGCAGCGCCCGCCGCAGCCGGTCGATCACCTCGACGATGTTCTCGGCCTCGTTGTAGGTGGGAACGATCACCGACACCCGCATCGCCGCGACGCTAGAGGGGCCGGCCGCGAATGGCTGACCTGGCCGAACGAACCGACCACGCCTATAGTGCTGGGCGACAACAAGAGACCGGGGAGCTCGGGGCAGCCGGGCTGAGAGGGCATCCACGCGATCGCGGCGATGTCGACCCGCCGACCTGATCTGGGTAATGCCAGCGGAGGAAGACCATGGATCATCCACGCATCCCAATACCGACCGACCCGAGCGCGGCCCGTCCCCGAGCCGTTCCGCGGTTCCGAGCCCTGGCAGTCGCCGCCGCGGCCATGGCGGCCGCCCTCATCGCCGCAGCCTGCAGCGGTGACCGTGACTCCGGCGAGGATCTCTCCGGGACCACGGTGACGCTGCTCACCCACGACTCGTTCAACCTTTCGCCGGAGA
This sequence comes from Acidimicrobiales bacterium, assembly GCA_963667505.2. Lineage (GTDB taxonomy): Bacteria > Actinomycetota > Acidimicrobiia > Acidimicrobiales > Aldehydirespiratoraceae > Aldehydirespirator. Next base: position 341,891 of record OY763490.2, read on the forward strand.
CCCTGGAGGCGTTCACCGCCGCCACCGGCATAGAGGTGGAGCACCTCGCCTCGGGCGACGCGGGGGCGTTGGTGGCCCAGGCCTGCCTCACCGCGGGCGAGCCGCTGGGGGACGTGCTGTTCGGCATCGACAACACCTTCCTGCAGCGGGGCCTCGACTGCGGCATGTTCGAGCCCTACGAGTCGCCCGGCCTGGCCGACGTGGCCGACCACTTCGAGCTAGACGCCGAGCATCGGGTCACCCCCATCGATTTCGGCGACGTGTGCCTCAACTACTGGGTCGACGCCTTCGACGGCGCCCCGCCCCCGCCGGACTCCCTCGACGATCTCATCGACCCGGCCTACGCCGACATGACGGTCGTGCAGAGCCCCGAGACGTCGTCGCCGGGCCTGGCCTTCCTGCTGGCCACCATCGCTAGCTACGGCGACGGTTGGGAGGACTACTGGGCGGCGCTGCGAGACAACGGCGTGTCGGTCACGGCAGGCTGGGAGGACGCCTACTACGGCGAGTTCACCGCAGGCGGAGGCGACCGCCCGATCGTGGTGTCCTACGCGTCGAGCCCGCCCGCCGAGGTGATCTTCGCCGATCCGCCGGTGGATACGCCGCCCACAGGCGTAGTCACTGAGAGTTGCTACCGCCAGATCGAGTTCGCGGGCGTGCTCGCGGGCGCCCACAACCCCGGCGGCGCCCGGGCCCTTATCGACTTCATGCTGACGCCGACGTTCCAGGACGACGTGCCGCTCAACATGTTCGTGTTCCCGGTAGCCGAGTCGGCCACCCTCCCGGAGGCGTTCGTGGAGCACGCCCAGATCGCGGACGACCCGTTCATCCTCGACCCCGCCGAGGTCGAGGCCCAGCGCAACGCCTGGACCGACCGATGGGTGGAGATCGTCCTGCGCTGACACCTCGCGACTGAGCCGCCGCCCGCGGCTGCCAAGGTCCGGCCGACAGCATGATCAGAGAGGCGACCGGCTCGGAGCCCCGGCCCGTGAACGCCCCGGCCCGGCTCGCGAGGAGCCTCGTCGGCGCGCTTCCAGTGCTGGCGGTCGGCGTGTTCATGGCGTTGTTCTTCGTCTGGCCCATAGCCGCGGTGGTGTTCCGGGGCCTGGACGGGGCCGACCCGACCGAACTGGTGGGCGACGTGCTCGGCTCGTCGTCGCACCGGTCGGTGATCTGGTTCACCCTCTGGCAGGCGGCCGTCTCCACCGCGCTCACCGTCGCGGTAGCCCTTCCGGCCGCGGGTGCCATGGCCCGGCTGCGCTTCCGCGGCCAGCGGCTGGTGAGGGCGGTGGCCACCGTGCCGTTCGTGCTGCCCACGGTGGTGGTGGCCGCCGCCTTCGAGGGCCTGTTCGACCGGTTCGGCATCGCGGGCGGGGGCGCGGTGAACCTGCGCCACACCGTGTGGGCGATCCTGCTGGCCCACGTCTTCTTCAACTACGCGGTGGTGCTGCGCACCGTCGGCGCCCACTGGGCCGCGCTCGATGCCCGCGTGGAGGACCAGGCCAGGGTGCTCGGGGCGTCTCGCCTGCAAGTCTTCGGGCGGATCGTACTGCCCCGACTGGTGCCGTCGGTCGCCGCGGCCTCGGCCATCGTGTTCCTGTTCTCGTTCACGTCTTTCGGGGTGGTGCTGATCCTGGGCGGCCCGACCCGGGCGACCATCGAGACCGAGATCTACCGATACGCCGTGGTCAGACTCGACCTCTCCACCGCCGCGGCCCTGGCGGCGGTGCAGTTGGCGGCAGTGCTGGCCCTGGTGGTGGTGTCCAACCGGCTGGAGCGCCGCCGCGCCGTGGCCGAACCGGCATCATCGCCTGCCGCCGCGCCCCGCCGCCGCGGCCCCGGCCTGTTCGCCAACCTGGTTGTCATGGGGTTGATCCTGGGTCTGCCGGTAGCCGTGCTGGTCGAGCGCTCGCTGTCCGCGGGCCGGAGCGGCGGTTACACGCTGCGCAACTACACAGCGCTGGCCGAACGGGTCAACCTGCTGCCGGACACGGCTCTGGCTGCGTTGCGCAACTCGCTGATGTTCGCCGCGCCCGCGGCCGCCCTTGCCCTGATCGTGGGCGGCGCGGCCACCCTGGTGGTGATCCGCTCGGACAGCGCCAGGGCCCGCGCCCGCAACCGGTCCGCCGCTGATGGGGGAGCAGGCACGGGCGCGATCGGGCGGGTGTTCGATGTCGGTCTGACTCTGCCGCTGGGCACCTCCGCGGTGACGATCGGCCTGGGCTTCCTGTTGGTGCTCAACCGTCCGCCCGTCGACATCCGCACATCGGTGATCGTCGTGCCCATCGCCCATGCGGTGGTGGGGATTCCCTTCGTGGTGCGCACGCTGGTGCCGATGCTGAGAACGGTGAACCCTCGGGTGAGGGAGGCCGCGGCGGTGCTGGGCGCCTCGCCGCGCCGGGTGCGCCGGGAGGTTGACCTGCGAGTGGCTGCCCGTGGCGTGGCGGTAGGCGCCGGGTTCGCGTTCGCGGTGTCGCTGGGAGAGTTCGGGGCCACGTCGTTCATTCCCCGCCGGCCCGAGACGCTCACCGCTCCTTTGGCCCTGTTCCGGCTGCTGGGCACGCCCGGGGAGGTGCTTCGGGGCCAGGCGATGGCGTTGGCGGTGGCGCTCATGGCGCTCACCGCTGTGGCAGTCTTCGTCATGGACTTGTGGGGCGACACGCGCCGAGGAGGGTTCTGAGGTGTCCGTTCGGGGAATTGGCAGCGTCTTGCCCCCAATGGGGGGTGTCTCGCTGCCAGTTCGCCCGGGCCTCGGGCCGAGCCTGCCGACCGGAAGGCCGGCGACATGCTGAGCGTCAACGGTGCCAGGGTCTCCTTCGGCCGGGTCAGAGCGGTCGACGGGGTCGACTTGGAAGTGGCCACCGGCGAGGTGGTCGCCATCCTGGGGCCGAGCGGCTGCGGCAAGAGCACGCTGCTTCGGGCCGTGGCCGGCTTGCAGCCCTTGGACTCCGGCGAGGTCCGCTGGAACGGCGACGACCTTGCCGGCCTACCGGTGCACCGCCGCGACTTCGGGCTGATGTTCCAGGAGCACGCCCTGTTCTCGCACCGCGACGTGGCCGCCAACGTCGCCTTCGGGCTGCGCATGCAGAAGACGGACGCCCCCGCCCGCCGACGCCGCGTCCGTGAGGTGCTGGACCTGGTGGGCCTGGCCGGGTTCGAGGAGCGGCCGATCGCCACGCTGTCGGGCGGCGAGGCCCAGCGGGTGGCTCTGGCCCGTTCGCTGGCGCCGGAGCCCCGCCTGCTGATGCTCGACGAGCCGCTCGGATCCCTCGACCGCCCCCGCCGGGACGACCTCACCGAAGAACTGCGGCTCCTGCTGCGCCGGGTCGGCGTCACCGTGCTGCACGTCACCCACGACCATGACGAGGCCTTCGCGGTGGCCGACCGGGTGGCGGTCATGCAGTCGGGCCGCATCGCCCGCATCGGCGCGCCCGCGGACATCTGGCACGATCCTCGCCGCGCCGACGTGGCCCGCTTCCTGGGCCACGCCAACGTGGTCGATGTCGGCGACGGCGGCGCAGTGCCGTGGGGCCGCCTGTCGGCACCGCCGGGCCAGGCGGTGCTGCGCGCCGACGCCTTCCGCCGCGTCGAAGCCTCGTCAGCGGGCGCCGAGAACACCGTCGCGGGCGCCGTCACCGACGCCCGCTTCCGGGGCGACCGCTACGAGCTCACCCTCAGCACGGAGCCCGGCGGCGCCGAGTTGCTGGTGCGAGACGCCCGTCCCGCCGCGCCGGGTGACCGACTCTGCTTCGCCGTGGACCCCGCCGCGGTAGCGAGTCTGGGGCGTCCATCCCAAACCTCGGGCTCCGGCCAGGGCGGCGTGATCAGGCGGCGGGGCGGGCGTGGGACGCGAGGCGGGCGCTGATCCACGCACCCGCGGCGGCGGCTACCAGCACCAGGGCGGCGATGCCGGAGTAGTGGCTCAGCGACTGGAAGCCGAGCAGTTCGACCAGCGCGCCCGACGACAGCCCTCCCACTGCGCCTCCGGTGATCATGACGAAGTCGGCGCCGCCCTGCACCTCCACCCTCTGGTGCACGGGGAAGGAGGTGGTGAGCAGCGCGCTGCCTGCGATGAGCCCGCAACTCCAGCCCACTCCGACGAGGGTCAGGCCGCTGAACAGCCCGGCGCTGTGCTCGGGGTCGGTGTGCCCGGCCAGTTCCGCCCCCAGGAACAGGACCAGGCCGCCGAGCGTGATCACCGTGTGGGTTCCGAGGCGGTCGACCAGCCAGCCCACGACCGGCGAGAAGGCGTACATCCCGATGATGTGAAGCGAGATCACCTGGCCGATCACGGCGAGTTCCTGGCCTCCGCTGGTCATGTGCAGCGGGGTGGCGGTCATCACGGCCACCATCACGGTCTGACCCACCAGCATGGCGAGCAGGGCCAGTCGGGCCGCGGGCATGGCCACTATTCGCCGCACCACCGTGCGTGGCGACGCCGGGCGGGGCGCGTCTGAGCCGATCGTGCCGAGCACCTCCAGCGGGTCGGGCCGCAGCAGCGCATGGGTGACGGCCAGGCCGGTCAGGAACATCGCCGAGCTCAGCAGGTAGGGCCCGGCCAGCTCGGGCAGGCCGACGAACTGCGCGAAGTCGGCGACCGGCCCCAGCGCCACCGTCGGCCCGGCGGCCGCGCCGAAGGTGGAGGCCCACACCAGCATCCCGATGGCCCGGGCGCGGCGGTCGTCGGTGGCCAGGTCGGCCACCGCGTAGCGGGCGGCCAGGTTGGTGGCGTTGCCCGCGCCGACGCCGATGATTCCCAGCACCACCAGCGGATACAGGTCCGTGACCGATGCCAGCAGGGCGGTCGTCGCCCCGGCCGAGCCGATCGACCATCCCGCGATCAGGCCCCGCCGGCGGCCCAGGCGGGCCATGCGGCGGGCCAGCGGAACGGACGTGGCCACACTGCCGATCGACATCGACCCCGCGGCCAGGGTGGCCAGCGTCTCGCTGCCGGTGATCTCCTCAGCGAGCACCGCGGAGGCCGCGAACGCCGACGCCATCGCCGCGGTGGCGGGGATGACCGAGCCCATCATCACCAGCAGCGTGCGCCGCTGGACGCCGGCCTGGTCGTAGGTCGGTGCAGCGGCCTCGGCGGTCACGAGTCGGCTCCCGGCAGCCGACGACGACGAGGTTGCCGGATCGGGTCACGCGTCCCGAGCTCGGCAAACATCGAGAAGTCTCGGTCCTCGGTGGCGAAGGGTTGCTAGGCGAGACCGTCGGCGTACTGGCCGTCGATCAGGACGAAGGCGATCCGGCACGGCTGATCGGTCGCGGTTCATCCATCCGTGGTTGGTGCCGCGCTGCACGACGATCTCGCCCGGACGCACCGTCGTCTCGCCCTCGTCCATTATCAGGACGATCTCGCCCGAGAGCACGATCCCGAAGTCGATCGTCTCGGTGCGGTGGAACGACGGGTGACGATCGGAGTCGACCTTGGCGTCGGCGGCCGCGATGTTCTCGAACACGGCGTCGATGTCCCCGCCCTCCGCCTCCGGCGGGAGGTCGACCACCCGGATGCGGACGCCGTCGGTTGGCGGGGCGAGCACCAGTCCCGCTTCGTCGGCCTCTCGCCGGGCGCGGTCGATCAGCGCCGGCGTCTCGGTCGTGTGCCAGATCTCCTGGAAGACGAGACCGTCCTGGCCGAGGTTGTCGAAGATCCGGCTCGTCGGCCCGTCGGCGACGATCACCGCCCGGCCCTCCGCGTCATGCCCGGTGACGATCCGGCGGACAGGTCCTGTGAAACCCATGCGGTTCCTCCTCCACGTGGCGGCTCTAGCCGCCCCAATGGTTGTTCTGGTATTCGAGCATGTCGTCGCCGTGGAGTTGGTTGGTGGCGTTGCCGGTGCGGACCCAGAACTCCGAGTGGCCGCTGCCGCCGGGGGGCTTGGCGAAGACCGGTTTGCCCGACGACGAGGCTGAGACGATGCAGATGTCGGTGCCGGCGACGCTTTCGAAGCCGATGGTCACGATGCCGGCGGTGGGCACTGACAGGCTGTTGTCGAGCAGCTGGCGTACGAACAGCTCGTAGCCGTCATTGTCCGCTTTGCTGCCGAGGGTCTTCATGTCCGCGGCGAGGCCCACCGGGTTGGCGTCGTCGTCGACTCCGATCAGCAGCTTGCCGCCTTGCGCGTTGAGGAACCCGCAGACCGTCTTGGCGATGACATGTTCCATCTTCTTGTCGGGTTGGCCGGCTCGGATGTTCCAGCGGGCGGTGGACTTGAACTCGACGGTCTGCGACTCACCGACCCGCAACAGTTCGGTCACGCCTCCGGCCGGTTCGGGGGTATTCTCGTCCCACAGAGTGTTGAACCCGTCGCGAACTACTCGGGCTAGCAGCGAACGCCGTCGCTCCAGGAAGGTCTCGTAGTCGAGTTGTTCCCAGCCGACGGGCAGGGCGTGCCAATAGGTCTGGCAGCTGAGCCGGTCGGGATCGAGCCGCCCGGTCATCGCCGACCAGTAGACGAGAGGGGCGTCGGCGGCGATGCCCGCGTTGTCGGGCCAGTCCATATAGGCCATGTTGGCGATGGCGTTGACCTGGCGGACCCCGGTGACGCCCTCGGCGGCGAGGTGCGCTTTGGGGAACAGATGGTGGCGCTCCACCGATCGGGGAGCGGTCACCGCGGGGTCCAGCAGGTCGCGGATGCGCAGTTCGCTGAACAGCGCCTCGGCGTCGAGGAGGTTCAGCGCTGCCTGATACGCGGAAAGCACCGGTGATCGGGCCGATGAGGTATCGAGCCGGTTCGGCAGCCTGATCTCCTCGATCAGATGCATCAACGTGTACCCGGTGTCGCGATAAACGGTCGGTGCCACGGCTCTCTCCCTCTCGGTCCGAGCGGCCACCCTATTGCAGGCTCAGCGGCGCGGGCCGCTCCGAGCGGACCCGTCGCTACCTCCTCGACGCTGATCGTCCGCCACGCCCGACCCCATCGGCCTGCCATCGCCCCGGCGGTGGCAGGCGAGCACGTCAGACGTGTCGGCCTCGCGTGCTCCGCCGGATCGCACTGCCGCAGCCACCGCCGGGACGACGGCCTTGCTGCACTCCGTCCGCTCGCTACGGGCTGGTCGGGAGTTCCAAGAGTGCCGCGACCAGTTGGGGAACGCTGGTGGCGATCGTGTCCCACACTAGGTCGTAGTCCATGTCGTCGTAGTCGTGAGCGATGACGTTGCGCATGGCTCTGGCCTTGGCGAGCGGCAAGTCAGGGCGCAGGGTTCGGAGTCCGTCGGACAGGTTGCCCGCTGCCTCTCCGATGATTTCGAGCTGGCGTTCAGCGGCGCTACGAGTCATCCAGTTGGCGTCGAAGGCCTCGCGGCCGGTGTCGACGATCTCCGCTAGTCGGCTGGCAGCGGCCAGGATATGCTTGATGAGGTCGTCGTCGTGGCGCGTCACAGGCCGATGGCGTCAGTCAGAATGTTGTGGTGCTTGTCCTTGAGCCCGCCCTCGGAGATCACGTCGACGTTGCCTCCGAGCAGTTCTTCGAGGTCGAGTTTGAGCCCCGCTAGGTCGAACAGCGAGGCTCCCTCGGCGAAGCGCGCCAAGAAGTCGTAGTCGCTGTCGTCGGTGTCCTCGCCGCGAGCGACCGACCCCACCAGGGCTATGGCGTTTGCCTTGTGACGGGCGGCGGTTTGCCGGATCGCCTCGCGATGAGTGACGAGCACGGCATGTCGGCGGTCTGTTCGCTCGTGCTGCGTGTCGGCCTCGGCGGTCATAGAGCCCAGTGTAGGCACGGCTCTGCAAGCCGAAGCCTGGCGAGTCCGACCTGCTCGCATCCGCTCTGAGGCAGTGGAATTGCGGCCGTCCTGCGAGGCACGCCGTTGGGGTCCGACGGCGGAGCGCTGGGTAGAGTTGGTTTACCTCCCGGCCTTCGGCAGGCTGTTGCGGCTCATGTGGAACAAGCGCCGCTGGAGGTGCTAGGACGGTGGCCGGTTGGGCTCACACGCTTCTTGCCTGCTTCGGTGTGGCTCTCCCATAGCGTGCCCAGCTGGTAGCCGCTCGCCTGCGGCTGCGAGGCCGTCATCCGTGGCGCGAGGCGAGTGGCCTGCCGTTGCCGCGTCGGTGGCCACGTTCAGGCGCATGGGCAGGTGGAGCATGTCCCAGTCATAGAAGGGCTCGCCCGCGGCCGAGAACCCCAACCCGGTGTACCAGTCGGCCAGGCGGGCCTGCGCGTCGAGGGTCCACGGCCCGCCGGTGGTGCGGACCAGGTGATCGATCAGCCGGCGGGCGAGGCCGCGGCCCCGCGCTGAGGGATGGGTCACCACCCGGCCGATGCGGGTGCCGTCCTCAGGGCCGGCCAGGGCCCGAGCGTAGGAGGCGACCGGCAGTTCGGGTAGGCCCGCGTCGGGACCGGCGATCCACACATGGCGGGTGGCGGGCTCGACGTCTCGGCCGTCGAGTTCGGGGTATGCGCACCGCTGCTCCACCACGAACACGTCGATTCTCAGCCTCGCGATGTCGTGCCACTCAACTGCCGTGACTTCAACGAAGGCGCGGTCGATCACGGAAGCCACCGACAGACGCTACCGCCCGAGCCCGAGGCCATTGGCCTCGGAGGCTCTGATGTGCTAGCCACGCTCGACGGTGCAAGCAACGTCGGCGGTCGGAGGCCCTTCTAGTCTCAAGTCTTGTGTGTGTCGCGACGTTGGCGTGCTAGAGATCGCGTATGGGCAGGGCTCGCAACCGCAACGGTGAGGTCGAGATCGTCTATGAGGCCTTCGGGCGCGACGGCGATCCGGCGCTGCTGCTCGTGCACGGGCTGGGGTCGAGCATGCTCGTATGGCACGAGGAGATGTGCGAGGGCTTCGTCGACCGGGGCTTCTTCGTTCTGCGCATGGACAACCGGGACTCGGGGCTGTCCACCGTGCTGCCCGACGGTGCCCGCTACGCCCTCGAGGACATGGCCGCTGACGCGGCCGCGGTGCTCGACGACGCCGGCTGCGACCGGGCTGTGGTGTGCGGCTACTCGCTGGGCGGCATGGTCGCTCAGGCGATGGCTGCGTCCTTCCCGGAGCGGGTGGCCGGACTGGTGTCGCTCGCATCGAACACCGGCGAGCCCGGCGTGGGCGACCCCACGCCTGAGGCCTACACCGCCCTCACCGCGCCGCCTGCGCCCACCGTGGCCGAGCAAATCGAGGCCGATCTCGCCGGCCACCGGCTGTGGGCCAATCCCGAGTGGCTCGACGAGCAGGCCGTGCGCGCCTACTTGGAGCGCAGCTACCGCCGGGCCTGGCATCCGGGCGCGTCGCAACGGCAGTTCAAGGCCGCGGCCCGCAGCGGCAGCCGGGTCGAGCAACTTCGCCGACTCGACGTGCCCACCCTGGTGATCCATGGCAGCATCGACACGTTGATCGGCCCCGACGCCGGACGCCGCACCGCCGAACTCGTGCCGGGCGCGGATTACCTCGAGATCGAGGGCATGGGCCACGAACTCCCGCCCCAGGTCTGGGCCAGGATCATCAGCGCGGTGACGTCGCTGTCGGCTCGCATCGCCTGGTAGCGGCTCAGCAACGAGGGATGACTTGGCTCCCTCCGGTGCCTGTCGGAGGGAATTGCTGTAGGCAAGGGCTCGCGCGTACGAATTCCTCGGGGATTCGGGTAGACGCGTGTAGACGAAGAACGGACGGCCACTAGGGGAGGCGACGGCATGGGACCGCTGACAGGAGTTCGGGTGATCGAGATCGCGGGCATCGGCCCCGGGCCGTTCTGCGCGATGATGCTGGCCGACATGGGCGCCGACGTCGTCCGAGTGGACCGGGCCTCGGCGGTGCGCGGCGGCGACCCCGACCGTCCGCCGCTCGACGTTATGGCCCGCGGAAGACGCTCCATCGGGGTCGACCTGAAATCGCCCGAGGGCCTGGACACGGTGCTGTCGCTGGTCGAGGACGCCGACGCCCTGCTGGAGGGGTTCAGGCCCGGCGTCGCAGAGCGGCTCGGCATCGGCCCCGACGACTGCCTGGCCCGCAACCCCGCGTTGGTCTACGGCCGCATGACCGGCTGGGGCCAGCACGGCCCGTACGCGCCCACCGCAGGCCACGACATCAACTACATCTCGCTGGCCGGCGTGCTGCACGCCATCGGACGCGCCGGCGAGGCCCCGGTTCCGCCGCTCAACCTGGTGGGCGACTTCGGAGGCGGCGGGATGTACCTGGCCTTCGGGATGGTCTGCGCGCTGCTCGAGGCCCGCACCTCAGGACAGGGCCAAGTGGTGGACGCGGCCATGGTGGACGGGGCCGCGTCGCTGATGACGTTCATGTCCGGGATCAGGGTGTCGGGCATGTGGAAGGACGAGCGGGGCACCAACATGCTCGACACCGGCGCCCACTTCTACAACGTGTACGAGACCAGCGATGGCCGCCACATATCGCTCGGCCCCATTGAGCCGCAGTTCTATGCCGAGTTGCGCGAGCTGCTCGGACTGGACGGCTCCGAATGGGACGCCCAATACGACCGGGCCCGCTGGCCCGAGCTGAAGCAGAAGCTCGCCGCAGTGGTGGCCCAGCGCACCCGCGACGAGTGGTGCGAACAGCTGGAGGGCACCGACACCTGCTTCGCGCCGGTGCTGTCGCCTTCGGAGGCCCCCGAGCACCCCCACAACCGCGAGCGGGGCACCTTCACCGAGGTGGCCGGAGTGGTGCAGCCCGGCCCCGCGCCCCGCTTCAGCCGCACGCCGGGCTCGATCCGCCGACCCCCGCCCCACGCCGGCCAGCACACCGACGAGATCCTGGCCGAGGTGGGCCTCGACGCCGAGGCGATAGCCGCCCTGCGAGCCTCCGGGGCCGTCGCCTGATGGCCACGGCGGTGTTCTTTCACGCTCATCCCGACGACGAGGCCATCGCCACCGGCGGCACGATGCTGCTGGCCTCCGGGGCGGGCCACCGGGTCGTGCTGGTCTGCGCCACCGACGGCGCGCTGGGCGAGACCTCGGGCTCGACCGCCGAGCACCCCGACGGGATCGACCTCGCCGCCGTGCGGGAGGCCGAACTGCGCGCCGCCGCTCAGATTCTCGGCGTGCACCGGATGGAGATGCTCGGCTACCGAGACTCGGGCATGGCCGGCGAACCCGCCAACGACGACCCCGCCTGCTTCTGGCAGGCCGACGACGACGAGGCCGCGGACCGCCTGGCCGCCATCCTGCGCGACGAGGGCGCCGACCTGCTCACCTGCTACGACGCAAACGGCAACTACGGGCATCCAGACCACATCAAGGTCCACCGGGTGGGGGTCCGGGCCGCCGAGATGGCCGGACTGGAACTCGTGTACGAGGCCACCATCCACCGCGAGCACTTCCGCGCCTCCATAAGGGAGCAGATGCGCGCCGTGGCCGAGGCGGGGCTAGACGCTCCCGCCGCCGACGAACTGGCCGAGTTCGAAGCCGAGCTCGACAGCGGCACGATCGGCACCGAAGGCGCCGCCATCACGCACTTCATCGACGTGCGGTCGGTGCTCGCCGACAAGCGGGCCGCCATGCGGGCACACGCCTCGCAGATCCCGGCCGACTCGTTCCTGGTTGCGCTGAGCGACGAAGCCTTCGACCGCGGTTTCGGAACCGAGTGGTTCATCCGCCGCGGCATCCCGGCCGCCGATCCCCCGCAGACGGACCTGTTCGCCCCCCTGGCCGAGCCCTCCGTAACCGCCGCCGGGTCGTGACCGTCGCGGCGGCTTCGTCGATGGCAGCCGACATCCACGACTGGTTCTCGTGGGTGGTGATCGCCGCCAACGCGGCCGCGGGACTCTGGGCGCTCGGCGCTCATCGCTCGCCGCGGCTGAGGAGCCGATGGCTGTGGGCGCTCACCGTGGCCGCGCATACGACCGTCTTTGTCCAGGCCGGCCTCGGCTCCTGGCTCATCGCCGGAGAGGGACGCGAGGCCCCCGACCTGCACTCCCTGTACGGCTTCTCCGCGCTGGTCGCGGTCGGCATCGCCTACAGCTACCGACAGCAACTCCGCAGCCACCTCTTCCTGCTGTACGGCATCACCGGGCTGTTCCTGATGGGCCTCGGGATCAGGGCCGTCATCCTCGACACCGTCTCTTGAGCGCGCCCCGATGAGTCCACCAACCGACCGGCACGACAAGATCGTGAAAGGCGCCGGCGGTCGGACGGAAGCGGGTACGGTCGAGCCCACGACAACGGAGTCGGAGAACAGGATGAGCATCAGCGCCCTCGCGGCGAGTGCGGCGGCCGAACTCGAGTCATCTCTGGGGCTGGCGACTGTGGACATCCACTACGGGCTCAGCCAGGACGACCTGTTCACCGCCGCGGTCCAAGGCGACCTGGGGCGGGTGCGCCCCGGCGGGCCCGACGACGAGCACAAGGCTTGGGCCACTGCGCTGGGCCACGGCGGCCCCCTCGTCTACTACTCCGATCCGTCCTGCACCGGCAGGCCGGTGGCGGACACCTACTGCGTGGCGCGGCCCTCTATCGCCGAGGACGTGTGGTGGAAGCCCGGCTTCGCCCGCTTCGACCCGGACGCCTTCGACGCCATGCTGTCCCGAGTCGTCAGCCATCTCAACCAGCGCCGGGCGACGCTGTACGTCACCGACCTGTACTGCGGCACCGACCCGGACTTCGCCGAGCCGTGCCGGTTCGTGGGCGAGTACGCCGCCCACGCCTACTTCTGCAACATCATGTTCCCCCCCGACACCGGCTCCGGCCGCCACAACGACAGCCGACTAGACGACGGCCGCCACGACGACAACCGCCACGACGACGGCCGCCACGACGGCGGCCGACGCTGGACGCTTCTCAACGTGCCGTCGTTCCACTGCGACCCGGCCCGCGACGGCACCCGCTCGCGGCGGGCGGTCATCGTCGACATCGAGCGCCGGATCGCGCTGGTACTGGGCCGGGCCGACTACTGCGGCGTCAACAAGAAGACGATGTTCACGATCATGAACTTCGTGCTGCCGTCCAAGGGTCAGCTCTCAATGCACTGCTCGGCCAACGTCGGCGAGGACGGCGACTGCGCGATCCTGTTCGGCCTCTCCGGGACGGGCAAGACGACCCTGTCGGCCGATCCCGACCGGGAGCTCATCGGCGACGACGAGCACGTCTGGACCGACTCCGGCATCGCCAACTTCGAGGCCGGCTGCTACGCCAAGCTGATCGACCTCGACAAGGGGGCCGAGCCCGTGATCGCGGCGGCGCTGTCGATGAAGGGCACCCTCGTCGAGAACGTCCCGCCTCTGCCGGGGCAAGCCTTGGAGGACACCCACCCCCAGGATCTCGACCTCGCTGACCGCTCCGTCACCGAGAACACCCGCTTCGCATATCCGCTGGAGTGCAACCCGAACGTGGCGCCCGGCGCCCGGGGCCCGCACCCCAGCACCATCGTGCTGCTTACCGCCGACGCCTTCGGAGTGCTTCCGCCCGTCTCGCTGCTCGACCCCGACGAGGTGATGTACCACTTCGTCATGGGCTTCACCTCGAGGCTGGCCGGCACCGAGGTGGGCGTCACCGAGCCGGAGGCGACGTTCTCGGCCTGCTTCGGCGCGCCGTTCATGGCACGGAACCCCGACGTATACGCCCGTCTGCTCAACGACCGGATGCACGAGCACAGGACCCGCTGCGTGCTGTTGAACACCGGCTGGTCGGGCGGCCCCCACGGCACAGGCGAGCGCATGCCGCTGCCGGTCACCCGGACCCTGCTGCGGGCGGCGCTAGAGGGGCGTTTCGATGAGGCCGACACCAGGGCCCATCCGATCCTGGGCCTGTCCATGCCGGTGTCCTGCGACGGGGTGGACGACGCCGTCCTCGACCCGCGCCGCACCTGGGACGACCCGGAGGCCTACGACGAAGCCGCTGACAGGCTCATGGGCCTCTTCCACGCCAACTTCAAAAAGCAGGGATACGACGCCCTCGGAATCACCGAAGTCATGTAGCCGAGCCGTCGGCGTCACCGCCGGGCTGTGCGGGAGCGCCTCTCGGGGGTGTGGGAGCGGTGCAGCGGTGATGGCGTGTCTAGAGGTCGGGTGTTCCCATGTCGATCTCGGAGCCGAGCGCTAGCCGGGTGGCCCGGCCGTGCTCGTCGAGGTCGAACTTCACCCGCTGGCCCTGGCGCAGCATCCGGAACAACGAGCCCTCGAGGGCGTCCTCGGCCAGGTCGACGTCGGCCAGGTCGGCCTCGTTGACCAGCACGCCGTCGCCGGTCACCGGGTCATAGCTCTTGATCACGCCCTGCACGACGGCCAGCGTAGCGCCCGTGCCCGAGTGCGAAGGAGGGCGTCGTTATCATCGCGGCCATGGCTGCAACCACTCTCGACGCGGCAGCACTGCGCCGTGTGATCCTCGGGTTCCACGACGGGCTGGCCGCGCACCGCCAGACAATCGACAACCTCAACGTCTACCCCGTGCCCGACGGCGACACCGGCACCAACATGACGTTGACCATGAAGTCCGTCACCGACGGGCTCGAAGGCGTCGCCGACGAGATCGCGCCGCTTTGCGCCGCCATCGCGCACGGCGCGCTGATGGGCGCCCGGGGCAACTCCGGGGTGATCCTGGCCCAGATCATGCGGGGCCTCTCCGCGGTGCTGCGCGACGCCGCGGCCGCCGGGACGGACCTCGACGCCCCCGTCGTGGCCCAAGCCTTCACCGCCGCCAGCGAGGGCGCCTACACCGCGGTCGCCCGGCCGGTGGAGGGCACGATCCTCACCGTCGCCCGCGAGGCCTCCGAGGCCGCTCAAGCCGCTGCCGCGGCAGGGGCCAGCCTCTTGGAGGTGCTCGACGCCGCCCGGGATCAGGGCTACGACGCGCTGGCCCGCACACCGCAGATGCTGGCCGTGCTGGCCGAGGCCGGGGTGGTCGATGCCGGGGGCGCCGGGCTTCTGCTGCTCATCGACGCGTGGCTGTCCGAGCTCGACGGCCGTGCGATGCCCGAGGCGCCCGACGCATCGGCCGACCCTGCTCCCGCCGTGGCCGCCGGCGCGGCTCACCCCGTCGAGGAGTCCTCCATCGCCGACCTGCGCTACGAGGTGATGTTCCTGCTCGACGCCCCCGACCCGTCGGTGGCCGGCTTCAAGGAGGCCTGGACCGAGATCGGCGACTCGATCGTGGTGGTCGGCGGAGACGGCCTCTGGAACTGCCACATCCACACCGACTACATCGGCGCGGCAATCGAGGCCGGGATCGCGGTGGGCCGACCGCACCGCATCCAGATCACCGACCTGCTCGACCAGGCCGGCGAGCACGCCGAGTCCTTCGCCGCCCTCGACGCCGCCGCCGACCCCGACGCCGGCTCCGACAAGGCCGGCGCCGATCCGCCCGCCCCAGTGGAGATCACCGAGGCCGACCGGTGCGCGGTGGTGGCGGTGGGTGCCGGGGCGGGAGTGGAGGCCATCCTCACCTCGATGGGCGCCGCCCGGGTGGTGACCGGCGGCCAGTCGATGAACCCCTCCACCGCCGAGCTGGTCGCGGCGGTTAACTCGCTGCCCGCGGGCCAGGTGGTGCTGCTGCCCAACAACAAGAACATCGTGCCGGTGGCCGAGCAGGTGGACGGCGAGACCAAGCGCACGGTGACCGTGGTGCCCACCCGCAGCGTCGTGGCGGGCATCGCCGGCCTGCTCGCCTTCTCCTCCGACGCCACCGCCGAGCAGAACCGGCAGGCGATGGCCGAGGCGTCGCTGGCAGTGACCGCGGGCGAGGTGACGCAGGCGGTGCGGGACGCCTCCAGCTCGGCCGGCCCCATCCGGACCGGCGACTGGCTCGGCATCGGCCCCGAAGGCATCGTCGCAATCGCGCCCGACGCCGCCTCCGCAGCGACCGCCCTGCTCGACGCCATCGTCACCGACGACCACGAGCTGCTCACTGTCGTGACCGGCGCCGACGCGGCCGAGGCGGCCACCGCCGCCGTCGAGGCCCACATGAGCCACGGCCATCCGGACGTGGAGGTGGAGGTGAGCGACGGCGGCCAGCCCCTGTACCCCTATTTCTTCGGCTTGGAGTAGGCCCCGAGCGGAGGGGCCGCGTCACGATCATGCCGGCTGGCGACCCTCCCCTGAGCCTCCGCGACCTCGGCGCCATCGAGGTAAGCCGTCTCAGCGACGTCGGCCGCAAGCGGTCCAGCGGGCTCACCAAGATGGAAATCGACTCGGTGCTGGACTTGCTGCAGCACTATCCCCGCCGCTACATCGACCGCACCAAGCAGGCCCGCATAGCCGAGCTTGCCGAGGGGGACGACGTCTTCGTGGAGGGCTGGGTGCATCGCAGTTCGCTGCGGCGCACCCGACAGCGCCGGACGCTCGTGGAGGTCGTCATCACCGACGACACCGGCCGGCTCAAGCTCACCTTCTTCAACCAGCCCTGGCAGGAGCAGAGTCTGCGGCCGGGCCGACAGGTCGTCGTCTTCGGACAGCCTAAGCCGTATCGGGGCGCTCTCCAGATGACCAATCCGGTGGTCGACCTGGTCGGCGACCGCACGGGACGCTTCTTCGCGGTCTACCCGCAGTCTGAGAAGGCGAACCTGAGCACCTGGGAGCTGGCCGGCTTCGTCGAGCAGGCCCTCGACCGCTGCGAGCCCCGAGGCATCGCCGACCCGGTGCCCG
Source organism: Acidimicrobiales bacterium (assembly GCA_963667505.2). Lineage (GTDB taxonomy): Bacteria > Actinomycetota > Acidimicrobiia > Acidimicrobiales > Aldehydirespiratoraceae > Aldehydirespirator. Next base: position 358,425 of record OY763490.2, read on the forward strand.
CCGGGGTGCTGAACCGCTTCGAGCTCGTCGGTCGCCACACCGCCCTCAACTGGATCCACCGCCCTACCACCATGGGCGAGTCGGCCCAGGCCCGCAAGCGGCTGGTGTTCGACGAGTTGCTGCGCATGCAGCTCGAGCTGGTAAGGCGCAAGCGCAGGCTGGAGCAGCGCACCGCCGGCCTCTCCCACGCCACCGGAGGCGGGCTGGTCGACCTCTTCCTGCGCCGTCTTCCCTTTCCGCTCACATCCGCCCAGCAGCGCGCCATCGACGAGATTTCAGGCGACCTGGCCAAGCCGCATCCGATGCACCGGCTCCTGCAGGGCGATGTGGGCGCGGGCAAGACGGTGGTGGCCCTGAGCGCGCTGCTCGCCTCGGTGCAGGGCGGCTTCCAGGGGGCGCTGATGGCGCCCACCGAAGTGCTGGCCGAGCAGCACCACCAGACGATCGCGACCCTGCTGCGAGACCTGGCCGTGCCCGACCCCACCAGGCTCGGCGGGGAGCGCCCGCTGCGGGCCGAGCTGCTCACGGGCAGCCGGGGCGCGGCCGAGCGGCACCGGGCCGCCGACGGGCTCGCTGCCGGCCAAGTCGACATCGCGGTCGGCACCCATGCCCTGATCTCCGAGGGCGTCGCCTTTCGGGCCCTGGGCGTGGTGGTGATAGACGAGCAGCACCGCTTCGGCGTCGAGCAGCGGGCCGTGCTGCGCGACCGGGGCCCGGGCTCGGTCACCCCCGACCTGCTGGTCATGACCGCCACTCCCATCCCCCGCACCGCGGCCATGACCGTCTACGGCGACCTCGACGTGTCGGTGCTCGACGAGCTCCCCGCCGGCCGGACGCCGGTGGCCACCTCCTGGGCGCGCACGCCGCTGGAGGAGGCCCAGGTCTGGGAGGCGGTGCGGGCCGCGGTCGCGGCCGGTCGCCAGGCCTACGTCGTGTGCCCCGTGATCGAGGAGTCCGACACCTTGGACGTGCGCTCGGTGATCGACACCTACGAGGACCTGACCGGCCCGCACGGCGAACTGCACTGCCTGAGAGTCGGCCTGCTGCACGGCCGAGTCAGCCCGGCCGAGAAGGAGGCCACGATGGAGCTGTTCCGCTCGGGCTCGCTCGACGTGCTGGTGTCCACCACCGTCATCGAGGTGGGGGTGGACGTGCCCAACGCCACCGTGATGGCGGTGCTCGACGCGGGCCGCTTCGGCATCGCCCAGCTCCATCAGCTCCGCGGCCGGGTGGGCCGGGCCGAGCACGCGTCCATGTGCTTCCTCGTGGGCGAGGCCGCCACCTCAGACGCGGAGGCCCGGCTCGAGGCGGTGGTCGGCTCCAACGACGGCTTCGAGCTGGCCGAGGCCGACCTCGAACTGCGGGGCGAGGGCACGGTCATGGGCGAGCGCCAGAAGGGCCGCAACGACTTGAGGCTGGCGTCGCTGCGCCGCGACAAGGACTGGGTGGCCGCGGCCCGCGCCGTGGCCGTCGAGATGATCGACGCCGACCCGGAGCTGCGCGCCCACCCGGCGCTGGCCGACGAGATCGAGCTGATGCTCGGCGACAGCGACGCCGACTTCCTGCTGAAGAGTTGAGGGGCTGGTCGGTGTGCCGATGCGGGTAGTGGCCGGAACGGCTCGGGGACGTCACCTGACCGCGCCGCCCGGCGCCTCCACCCGCCCCACCTCCGACCGTGTGCGGGAGGCGGTGTTCAACTCGCTGTACTCGATGGGCGTCACGTCCGGGGCCCGGGTGATCGATCTCTACGCCGGCACCGGGGCGCTCGGCATCGAGGCGCTGAGCCGAGGCGCTTCCTGGGCCGTGTTCGTCGAGCGGGATCCGGCGTCCGCCGCCGCGTTGCGGTCCAACCTAGAGGCGACCGGCCTGGCTGATCGCGCCACGGTGGTGGACGACGACGTCGGCGCCGCGCTCGACGAGGCGACCCGCCGCCGGGAGCGCTTCGACCTGGCGCTCATCGATCCCCCCTACGCCTTCGACGACTGGCCCGAACTGCTGTCGCGCGTTCCGGCCGACGTGGTCGTCATCGAGTCGGACCGCGCTGTCGAGGTGGGTCCCGGTCTGAGAGTCCACCATCGCAGGCGCTACGGCGGTACCGTGGTGACGTTCGCGACAGCCGCCGACCTTGACCCGAACCCGCCCGGAGCCTCCCCGTGACCCGAGTGCTGTACCCCGGATCGTTCGACCCGATCCATTTCGGCCATCTCGAGATAATCGAGACCGTCGCCCAACTCTTCGACGAGGTCGTGGTGGCGCCCATGCGGAACCCGCAGAAGGGTGACGGCCTGTTCGGGCTCGACGAGCGGGAGCAGATGATCAAGGACGTCTGCGCGCATCTGCCCAACGTGTCCGTCGCCAACTTCTCGAGCCTGGTGGTGACCCTGGCCCGGGAGCTGGAAGCCGACTTCATCGTCAAGGGGCTGCGGGCCGTGTCGGACTTCGAGAACGAGTTGCAGATGGCCCAGATGAACCTCGCCCTCGCCGACGTGCAGACAGTGTTCATCCCGTCGGCGAGCAAGCGGTCGTTCGTGGCCTCGAAGCTGATCCGGGAGGTGGCCCGCCTCGGCGGCGACGTGTCGTCCATGGTTCCCGAGCCTGTGCAGGCCCGCTTGGCGGTACTGTTCGACCCGCAGACATGACCTCTGCTCCGCCTCCGACTGCGGGCCATGGCTCGACCGGCGCCGAGCAGTCGCTGGAATCCCGGCAGCTCGCGGTGGAGCAGATGCTGTCCCATGCGGTCCGCCTGGTGGAGAGGTCGCGACCGATGCCCTTCTCCACCTCGGTGATGATCAACGGCGAGGAGGTCGTGGTGCTGCTGAGGCGGGCGCTGGCCGCCCTGCCCGAGGAGCTCCGCGCCGCCCGGTGGATACTCAAGGAGAGAGACGACATCAGAGACCGCGCCCAGCGCGAGGGCGACGAGATAATCACCGCCGCCCGGGCCCGGGCCGAGCAGATGGTGCAGCGCAGCGAAGTCGTCAAGGTGGCGGAGATGCAGGCCCGCCGCACTGTTTCCGACGCCGAGCAGCGGTCGCTGCGCATGAAGCTCGAGACGGAGGACTGGTGCGACCAGCGCCTGGCCGCCTTCGAGGCGAGCCTGCACAAGACCATGAACGTCGTCTCCGCCGGGCGCCAGAAGCTTCAGGACACGAAGCTGGCCCGCCCCGCGGTCGCGCCGCCCGACCCCCAGACTGACGACGACGTCTTCGACCAGGATCTGGGTTGACCCGCCGCGGGCGCAGGTCCTCCGCCGCTCCCGGCGGTCCGGGCTCGCCCGGACGCGGCGCGCTGGTGGTCGACTGCGTGCGGCTGGACGCGGGCACAGTCGACCGCATCGCGGTGGCGAGGAAGTGCGTCCTGGAGGATCCTGACGTCGCCGGGGCCAGGGTCGTGGACGGACTGGTGGAACTGGACGTGGTCGTGCGCATGGCCGGAGGCGCCCTCACCGCGGCCGGCCGGCTGACGGGCCGATGGGTCTCGGAGTGCCGCCGGTGTCTGGAAGAAGTGCGAGGACCTCTGGACGTGCCGCTGCGCGAGGTGTTCGAGTGGGAACCGACCGAGGGCGAGACCTGGCCCATCGACGACCAGCGAATAGATTTGGGGCCGCCGGCGCGGGAGGCGGCCATGCTGGCTCTGCCCTTGGCCCCGCTGTGCTCGCCCGACTGCGCCGGCCCCGAGCCCGAGCGCTTCCCGACGGGGCCCGCCGAAGGAGTCCGGCGCGGCGTGTAGCGGGTTCAGGTCGCCACTAGACTTCCAGGACGGCCCGGGCCCACGCGTGTGTCCGGGCGTCGTTGCGCTACCGGGCATCCAAGAGCAGGTTCACCCCATGGCCGTCCCAAAGAAGAAGACCTCCAAGGCCAAGAGTCGCAGCCGTCGGTCGTCGGCCTGGCGCCTGCGAGCCGCGGCCCGCAGCTCCTGCGAGCGCTGCGGCATCGTCAAGCGGCCCCACCGGGTGTGCGGCAGCTGCGGCTGGTACGGAGGCCGCCAGGCCATAGACGTCGAGTAGCGGGGACCTGCACGGCGATGGAGCCCGCCCCGATGTCAAGCGGCCGATGGCGACGGCGGGAGCCGTCGTCCGGGCCGCCATCGGAGCCGGGCAGGCGTCGGCTGGCGCGGCCATGCAACCGGTAGCCGTAGACGCCATGGGGGGCGACCGGGCCCCCGCCGAGATCGTGGCAGGCGCACGCCGCGCCGTCGAGGAGCTCGGCATCCCGGTGGTGCTCGTGGGGCGGCCCGACGAGTTGGGCGACACCGGCGGTATGGAGGTCATCGAGGCCGCGCAGGTGATCGGCATGGACGCCGAGCCCGGATCCAGCGTGCGGACGTTGAAGGACTCGTCGCTGGTGCGGGCCGCAGAAGCGGTCCGCGACGGTCGGGCCTCCGCCATGGTGTCGGCCGGCAACACCGGCGCGGCGATGGGCGCGGCCCTGCTGCGAATGGGCCGCATCCGAGGCATCGCCCGTCCCGCCATCGCCACGCCGATCCCGACGCCCGGTGCCAGTCCCACCACCATGCTCGATGCGGGCGCCAACGCCGAGTGCCGCCCAGAGTGGCTGGTGCAGTTCGCCCGGATGGGCTCGGTGTACGCCCGCGACCGATTCGGCATCGAGCGGCCCCGGGTCGGCCTGCTGTCGATTGGCGAGGAGGCAGTCAAGGGCAACGTCTTCACCAAGGCCGTGTTCGATCTGCTGGCCGACGGCGCCTGGGCCGACGACATCGGCGCCGACTGGATCGGGAACGTGGAGGGCCGCGACATCATGACCCCCGAGGTCGATGTGGTCGTGACCGACGGGTTCACCGGCAACGTCACTCTCAAGGCGCTGGAGGGGTCGCTTCGCGCCCTGATCGGCCGGCTGCTGGTGGCCATCGACGCCGACGAGACCACCAGGGCGGCCGGCAAGATGCTCGGGCCGGCCCTGGACGCCATGTCTCGCGAGCTGCATCCCGACAGCGTCGGCGGTGCCCTGCTGCTGGGGGTTCGGGGAGTGTGCGTGATCTCTCACGGTGCCAGCCGGGCCGCCGCGGTGATGAACGCCATCGGAGTGGCCCGCGAGATGGTCGCCGCCGGCATGGTGGGCCACATCGCCGCCATCGCCCGCAGCTAGGCGACGCGCCCCCGGGGACCAGAATCCGAAACGGGGGGTGCGGACGCCCGGTCCGCCGCTGGGGGGCTGCGGGCCGTCGGGGAGGCTGTCTGCGGCCGCGCCGGTATGGTGTTGGACTGCATCGACTGAGACCGACTCACGGAGGCGCCGATGCCGGCCGAGACTCATGTGGAGCGATCGCCCATGGGGCGTGACGAGGTCCTCGCCCTGATCCGCGACCGTCTCGCCGACATTCTCGAGATCGAGCCGTCCGACATCGCCGAGGGCGCCTCCTTCGCCGACGACCTCGACGCCGACTCGCTGGCGCTCATCGAGTTGGTCGAAGGCATCGAGGAGGAGTTGGCCGAACGAGCCGTCGGCTTCCGCATCGAGGACGAGGACCTCGAGGATCTGCGGTCGGTGCGCGACGCCGTCGATTATGTCGTGGCGAAGCTGGGTTGAGCGTCTCGGCCGCCCCCGCGGGCAATCGGACGCTCGAGGACCGGCTCGGGCACCGGTTCACCGACCCCTGCGTGATCGAGTTGGCGCTGACTCACCGGTCTTGGAGCGCTGAGCACCCGGAGTCCCCGTCCAACGAGCGGCTCGAGTTTCTCGGCGACGCAGTCCTGGGCCTCATGGTCACTCACAAGCTGTACGGCCGGTACGAGACACTGGCCGAGGGAGACCTCGCAAAGACTCGGGCCGCGCTGGTGAGCACCGCCGCGCTGGCCGACATGGGCCGTTCGCTCGGCTTGGGCGCCCACCTGCGACTCGGTCGCGGGGAGGACGCCTCGGGCGGGCGAGAAAAGGCCTCTCTGCTGGCGAACGCGATGGAGGCGGTCATCGGTGCCGTCTATCTTGACGGCGGCATTGTTGCAGCCGGCGCGGTCGTGGAGGGCCTTCTCGGAGCCCGGATCGACGCCGCGGCCCGGTCTCCCGGCCATGGGGACTTCAAGACCAGACTGCAGGAGCTGGCGGCCCGGCTCGGATCCGGCCATCCGGTCTACGAGGTCACCACCAGCGGCCCCGCACACCACCGGCGCTTCCGGGCGGAGGTCCGCATTGGTGCCGTCGCGGGGGCGGGCGAGGGGCATTCCAAGAAAGAGGCCGAACAGGGCGCAGCCGAGGCCGCCTATCGGGACCTGGCGTCCGAGAAGGCCGAGGCCGCCTATGGAGCTCTCCTGACAGAGGGAGGATCGTGACCACAGCAAAGCAGGCCCGGAGCCTGACCTACGAGATCCCGGAGGTCGAGACGGTGCGGCGTGACCTCGAACGGGAGATCGTCAGCCGCAAGGTCAAGACGGTGGAGGCTGCCAGCATGAAGTGCCTGGGCCGCTACCGCTCGCGCAAGGCGTTCGCCTCCCAACTCGAGGGTGCGAAGATCACTGACGTGAGGAGGGCCGGCCTCCACTTGGTGATCGAGCTGAACACCGAGTTGCTGCTGGTGCTGTCGCTGGGATCGTCGGGCTCGCCCCGCCGCAACGCCAACAAGAATCCCAAAGTTCCTGGCACCGAGGTCGTGATCTCGTTCACCCAGTACGGACAGCTCCGCTTTGTGGACACCGAGGGCACCGGCGAGCTGTTCGTGGTGCCCGCAGACTCGCTGGACACAGCCCTGCCCGGCATCTCGAACCACGGACTCGACCCGGTCGCCACCCCGGTGTCATGGACCGACATGGGGCGCCGGATCCTTCAGCGCAACTCCAAGCTCAAGACCACCCTCACCGACGACACCTTCGTGGTGGGGATCGGCAACATCTACGCCGACGAGATCCTCTTCGAGGCAGGCCTGCGCCATGACCGCATGTGCAGCACGCTGTCCACTCAGGAGATCCGCAGGCTGCACCGGTCGTTGGTGGGCACGCTGCACGAGGCGATGAAGTACCGGGGGACCTCGGTTCCCAGCCGGCCTTTCGTGGATCCCTTCGGCAAGCCCGGCAACTATGCCAGCCACCTCAAGGTGTGGGGCCGGCAGGGCCAGCTGAGCGAGCGCTCGAGGGCGCCCATCAAGCGGGTCAAGTTCCGAGGCGACTGGACCTACTACTGCGACACGCAGGTCTGATCGGGCCGCAGGGACCGCAGGGGCCAGGATCCGGCGGGGATGCCCGGCAGCGGAGGGTGGCCGCACTAGCGTCGCGGTCGTGCATCTGAAGACCCTGACCCTCAAGGGTTTCAAGTCGTTCGCCGAGCCCGCGGTGATCCGGCTCGAGCCGGGCGTCACCGCGGTGGTCGGTCCTAACGGCAGCGGCAAGTCGAACGTGGTTGACGCGGTGGCCTGGGTCCTCGGCGCCCAGGCGCCCAGTTCGGTGCGGTCCACCCGGATGGACGACGTGATCTTCGCGGGAACGGCCCGCAAGCCCGAACTGGGCCGGGCCGAGGTGTCGCTGACGATCGACAACTCCGACGGCACGCTGCCGGTGGCGTCCAGCGAAGTCAGGATCACCCGAACCCTGTTCCGGGGTGGGGAGTCGAGTTACGCGCTCAACGGCGCTCCTTGCCGCCTGCTCGACATCGCGGAACTGCTCTCCGATACCGGTGTCGGCCGCCAGCAGCATGTGATCGTCTCGCAGTCCCAGATCGACGCCGTGCTCAACGCTCGTCCAGAGGACCGCAGGGCAGTGATCGAGGAGGCCGCGGGCGTCCTCAAGTATCGCAAGCGGCGAGAGCGCGCCGAGCGTCGCTTGCTCGCCACCGACGGCGACCTCATCCGGATCAACGACCTGATCCGGGAGGTGCGGCGACGGCTCCGTCCACTGCAAGCCCAAGCCGAGGCGGCCCGACGCCACGCCGACCTGGTAGCCGAGCTCTCGGCGCTGCGCGTTCATCTCGCCGGCCGCGAGATCGAGAGCTTGAGGCGCCAGCTCAGAGAGCATCGGGCCACCTCGGAGGCCAGAGAAGCCCAGCAAGCCGGCCTGCGGGATCATCTGGACGCACTCAGGTCCGATGCGGCCGACCGCGAGGAGCGCCTCGCCGCTCACGGTGCCGACGACCACTCCGAGCGCTTGGCCCGCCTCGAGGGTCTCCGGGCTCGGGCCGCGGGACTCGAGGCCCTCCTGGGGGAGCGCTTCCGAAGCATCGAGCGGGAGCGAGCGGTCCTCGTCGGCCACGACCTGGCCGCGGGCCTCGCCGCCGAGACCGAGCGCTGCCGGCGTGATCTGGCCGACGTCGAGTCCTTGCAGGCGGAGTCAGCGGCAGCTCGCGGAGAGCTGGCCCGTCTCGAAGCTCGTCTGGAGGCCGAGCGGGCCGACCATGAAGCCCGATGGGGTGCCCTTCCCGACGTTGACGGCCGCGAGGCCGCCGAGGCTCGCGGGGAACTGGCGGCGCGACGGGAGGCATCTCGGAACTACGAGGCCGAGCGGGATCGCCTCACGAGCCGCTTGGGAGCGCTCGAAGAGCGGTCGCGCACGCTCGGCCATCATCTGGCCCGCCATGAACGCGACCTCCGACGGTGCCGTGCCGACGCCGCCTCCCTCGGCCAGGAGCGGACGGCCGCTGAGATCGACTGCGCGGAAGCCAAGCAGGCAGCGGAAGCCGCGGTTCACCGCCGCGCCGAGGCCGAGTCGGAGATGCGTTACTGGACGGCGCGGCGCGAGGCCCTGTCACTGGCCGCCACGGGTGCCGAGCCTGCGCCGGCAGCCGCGCTGGCCCGCGTCGAGGGCGTGCTGGGCGCCCTTTCTGATCTGGTTGAGATCGACGCCGGCGCCGAGGCGGCCTTCGCGGCTGCTGTCGGGGATGCCGTAGGCGCGTTGGTCGTCGAGAACGCGGCGGTGGCCCGTCGCGTTCTCGACAGCCTCAAGGACAGCGACGTCGGCGCGGCCGTGATCGCGTTGGAGAGCGTCGGGTCGGCTGGCACGACAGTCGTTCCGGGTGCCGCCCAGGACCCGACCGGCAAAGGGGCCTCGCTGCTCCGCCGCCGGGTCAGGGCCGCGCATCCCGACATCGGTCGGCTGCTCGACCGGCTCTTGGCCGCGACGGTGATGGTGGAAGGCGACTGGCTCCGAGCCGCGGACGTCGCTGCAGCCGATCCCCGGCTGGTGGTCGTCACCGCAGCGGGCGACCGGTTCAGCAGCCGGGGTTGGCGACTCGGCGTCCACTCCGCAGCCGGAGTCCGGGCCGCTCTGAACGAAGCAGTCGAGCGGGCCGAGGCGGCCTCGGCTGCGACCGAGCGTGCCGACGAGGCCCTGGAGCGGGCCCGGGCGCGCTTCGTGGAACGGCAGGCGGCCGCGGAGTCGGTCTCGGCCCGGTTGTCCGCGGCCGAGCGGGGCGCGTCGGCCGCGTCGGAGGCGCTCGACCGCGCCGAGACAGACCATCGGGATCTCCAGGCCGCCGCGGCGGCTCTGCGCGAACACATCTCCGACATCGATCGCCGGCTGTCGCACAGCGACGACCGGGCCGAGCAGATCGAGGCTCGGCTGGAGCAGCTCGAAGTGCACGAGGCTCGGGCACAGAAGCGCAACGCTGAAGCGGGCGAGGCGCGTGCCAGCCTGGAGCGCCGGGCCGCGGAGCTGACCGACCGGCTCGCCGAGCTGCGCATAACCGAGGCGCGGCTGGCCCAGCGAAGCGAGATGCTCGAAGCACGGCTGGCAGAGCTGGCGGAACGGACGGCGCGCTACGGCGAGACCCAGGCCGCGGCGCGCACCCGTCTGGGCGCGTTGGACCGGCAGAGCTCCGTAGTCGAGGCACTGCGGAACCAGCTTGCACGCCGCGCCGTGTTGGTGAACGCGGGCCTGACCGAGATCCGCGAGTTCCGCCGCCGCCATTCCGATCAGGTTCAAGCCCTGGCGACGGTCCTCGACGGCCTGCGCAGGCGGTGCGTCGAATTGGAGGCGCAGCTCGACGAGCTCCGCCGGGCGGCCAGCATCGACGACGTCGAGGAGGCGAGGCTGAGAACCCTGCTGCAGGGCGCAGTGGAACGCCTGCGCGACGACCACGGAATGACCCCGTCCGAAGCGCTTTCCGCTCCGGCCCCGTCGCTGCACGATGGGCTCGAGCCGGACCGTCGGGTCGAGCAGCTGTGCTCGGAACTGGAGATCATGGGCCCGGTCAACCCCCTGGCCTTGGCCGAGTTCGAGGAACTCACCGAGCGCCACGACCTGCTCCGGGACCAGCTTGACGACATCCGGGGCGCCCGGCGCGACCTCAACCGAGTGATCCGCTCCATCGACAACGAGATCAAGTCCGTTTTCTCGGCTGCCTTCGTGGACGTCGCGGCCAACTTCGAAGTGCTGTTCGATGCGCTGTTTCCCGGCGGCGAGGGGCGGCTCGCGTTGACCGACCCCGAAGATCTGCTGGCTACCGGCGTTGAAATCTCCGCCAAACCTTCGGGGAAGAACGTCAGGAGGCTGTCGCTGCTCTCGGGAGGGGAGCGCAGCCTGGCTGCGCTGGCGTTCCTGTTCGCGGTCTTCCGGAGCCGGCCGTCCCCGTTCTATCTGCTGGACGAGGTGGAGGCCGCCCTCGACGACGTGAACCTCAACCGCTTCCTCAAGTTGGTCGACGAGTTCCGTTCCGACGCCCAGTTGGTGATCGTCACCCATCAGAAGCGCACCATGGAGGCCGCCGACTGCCTGCACGGAGTCTCCATGAAGCCCGGCGGCGCGTCGGTGGTGGTGTCGGAGCGGGTCTCAGAGGCCGCCTGAGCAGCGGTCCGCGTTGTCCTAGACCATTCTCTCACCCGATTCTGGCCTGATCGGCGTAGCGTTCTGCAACGATGGCGGAGGTGCGTCCCTCCCACGATGGCGACGAACGTGCCCCGAGTCGGCCAGGAGCGGTGCTCCGGCCGGCCGCAGGGGACGAGCAGCCCGAGCGACGCGTCTTCGTGGTCCCGCCGCCGACCGGTCCTCCCGCGCCCGTCGAGCTCGAAGGCCGGAGTCGTCGTCGACGCTCGGGACCGGCCCGTCTCATCCTCACCCCGGTAGCGATCGCCTGCGTCCTCGCGCTGGTGGCTCTCACCGTGGGCGTTCTCATCTCCGATCCAGCCGCGGAGAGCCCGGTTCCGGGGCTCCGCCCGGCGACCGCCCCCACCGCCGACGCCGCGGCCGCTGCTCCCGGCGACCGAGCCGCCGACGGCGACGCCGGGTCGGGGGGCCAGGGCTCCTCAGAGGGGTCGGAACCCTCGACGGGCGACGGCGCGAGCGCGTCGTCGCAACATCTCCTCGACACGCGGGAGGAACAGTCCGAATCGGTCGAGGCGGCCCAGCACTCCGAGGCGGACCCGCTCGAAAGCACCTACCCGGCGCCTCCCGTCGCCGACGAGCCCGTCGTGGCGGTGGCTGAGAGGGTGGCCCCGTCGGTGGTCCGCATCGAGACCGACTCGACGATGGGCCAGGGCATGGGCTCGGGCATCGTCTGGGACGCCGACAACGGCTACATCGTCACCAACCACCATGTGGTGGAGGGGATCGAGGAGGTGACGGTGAGGTTCTACGACGGGGGCGACACGACCGGCGAGGTGGTCGGAGGGTCGCGGGACCATGACGTGGCGGTAGTCCGCGTCGATCCCGGCGAGGCCGACTTGGTGGCCGCCGTCTTCGCTCCGACCTCGTCGGTTCGCGTCGGTCAGCTCGCCGTCGCCATCGGCAGCCCGTTCGGCCTGATCGGCACGGTCACCGCCGGCATCGTCAGCGCGGTGCGGATCCACGGCGGGGGCGGCTCGGACCCGGACTTCCCCGTGCCGGTGGAGATGATCCAGACCGACGCCTCCATCAACCGCGGCAACTCCGGCGGCGCGCTGGCTGACTGGCAGGGTCGCGTCATTGGCATGAACACCTTCATCCAGACCACCTCGGGCGGCAGCATCGGGCTCGGCTTCGCCGTTCCCAGCGACATCGTCGACCTGATTGCCACCCGCGTCGTGAACGGCGAGTCGCTCGACCTCGGCTACCTCGGCATCTCCAGCAGCGGGGGCCATGCGGACGCGCTGGGGGTGCCGGTCACCGAGGTCGTCGAGGACTCCCCGGCCGACGAAGCCGGCCTGAGGCCCGGCGACGTGATCCTGAGCATGGACGGCGAGCCGCTGCACAACATCTCCGAGCTCGCCGCCGCAGTGAAACTGCGAAGACCCGGAGAGGTCGTCGAGTTCGATATCGAGCGCGACGGCGACCGCTACATCGCCACGGTGGTGCTCGGCATCTGGCAGTAGGGCGGACCCGCAGGCGCGCGTCGGCGGTAGCGTCGGCGGCCTATGGATCTGGTGCTCGTCATCGCCGTCGTGGCCGCGGTGCTCGTGGCTGGCGCGGCCCTGCTGCTGTATCTGAGGCGCCGCTCGCCCGGCGCAGCGGCCGAGACTGCCGAGGAATCGGCGGTGGGCCGAGCCGCGGTGCCGGTCGCCGATCGCGCCGCCGATCGCGTCGCCCATCAGCGCGCCGATCGGCACCCCGGACTGGCCGAAGCGTCCGAAGGCGGGCCGCCTCCGTCGATGCGCGACCGGCTGGGCAAGGCCCGGGCCGCCCTGGCCGGGTCGCTCACGTCGCTGCTCGACCGGTCGTCGATCTCCGACGAGGCCTGGACCGAAGTCACCGAGGCCCTGATCCGGGCGGATGTCGGACTGGCCGCCAGCACCGAGATCGTCGACGGGGCCCGGGCGCGGGCCGGCTCGACCGCGGGATCGGCGGGGGCGCTGGAGGCGCTGCAGTCCGAGCTGCGCGGCCGTCTCGGCGGCCATGACCGGTCACTGGCGCGGCGCGACGACGGCGGGCCTTCGGTGTGGCTGTTCGTGGGCGTGAACGGCACGGGCAAGACCACCACCATCGGCAAGCTGGCCAAGCGCGAGGCCGACGCCGGTGCCCGCGTCGTGCTCGCCGCGGGCGACACGTTCCGGGCCGCCGCGGCCGATCAGCTGGCCATGTGGGCGGAACGGGCGTCGGCTCACATCGTGCGGGGCGCGCCGGGCGCTGATCCCGCCTCGGTCGTCTACGACGCCATCGAGTCGGCCGCGGCCCGCGGCGCCGACCTGGTACTGGCCGACACCGCGGGGCGCCTGCATACCGAGCGGAACCTGATGGCCGAACTGGCCAAGGTGCGGCGAGTGGCCGACAAGGGGTCGGGCACGGTGACCGAGACGCTGCTGGTGCTCGACGCCACCACCGGCCAGAACGGGCTGGCCCAGGCCCGGCAGTTCGCCGAGGCGGTGGGGGTGACCGGAGTGGCTCTGACTAAGCTGGACGGCTCGGCCAGGGGCGGCATCGTCGTGGCGGTCCAGACCGAGCTGGGAGTGCCGGTGAAGTTGGTGGGGCTGGGTGAAGGCATCGGCGACCTGGTCGACTTCGACGAGTCGGACTTCGTCGAGGCGATGTTCGCCTGAGAGGCCGAGCGGGCAGGGCCCCTCGGACGCCTGCCGGGCGGCCCGGGGGCTCCCGCTCCTCGAGGCCCGCTAGCGTTAGGCAGTCATGTTCGACGCGCTGAGTGAACGCTTCGAGGCGGTCTTCGCCAAGCTCCGCAGCCGCGGGCGCCTGTCCGCCGCCGACGTCGACGCCGCCCTGCGGGAGATCCGAGCAGCGCTGCTCGAAGCCGACGTGAGCCTGGACGTGGTGTCCAGCCTGACCGGACGCATCCGCGAGCGGGCGACGGGCGAGGAGCTGTCGCGGGCCCTGAATCCGGCCCAGCAGGTGGTGAAGATCGTCCGGTCCGAGATCACCGCCAGCCTCGGCGGCGAGCGCCTGGCCATCACCTACGCGTCCAAGCCGCCCACGGTGGTGCTCCTCGCCGGCCTTCAGGGCTCGGGCAAGACCACCAACGCGGCCAAGCTGGCGCAGTGGTTCCTGCGCCAAGGTCGCAACCCGCTGCTCGTCGGCGCCGACCTGCAGCGCCCGGCCGCGGTCGAGCAGCTCCGCACTCTCGGGGACCGCATCGGAGTGCCGGTGTTCAGCGAGCCGTCGGGCCCGGTGCGTTCGGCGGCCGCTTCGCTGGCCGAGGCCGACCGCCTCGGACGCGACGTGGTGATCGTCGACACCGCGGGCCGCTTGTCCATAGACGCCGAAATGATGGACCAGGCCCGGCGCATTTCCGACGCGGTGCGCCCCCACCTCACGCTGCTCGTCGTCGATGCGATGACCGGCCAGGACGCCGCCGCGACGGCCAAGACGTTCCACGAGATCTTGGCCCTCGACGGAGTGATCCTCACCAAGCTCGACGGCGACGCCCGGGGCGGCGCCGCCCTGTCGGTGAAGGAGGTCGTGGGCCGGCCTATCGCCTTCGCATCGACCGGCGAGAAGATCGACGACTTCGAGCCGTTCCATCCCGACCGTCTCGCCAGCCGGATCCTCGGCATGGGCGACGTGGAGACGCTCATCGACAAGGCCGAGTCCGCCTTCGAGGCCGACAAGGCCGAGGAGGCCGCGGCCCGGCTGCTCGAGGGCACCTTCACCCTCGACGACTTCCTCGCCACCATGCAGCAGGTGCTGACGATGGGCAGCCTCGGCAGCCTGCTCGGCATGATGCCGGGCGTGCCCCGCGAACTGCGAGGCGCCGACGTCGACGAGTCCCGCATCGGGCGGATCACCGGCATGATCCATTCGATGACGCCCGAGGAGCGCACCAGGCCCGACATCATCGACGCCTCCCGCCGTCAGCGCATCGCGTCGGGGTCGGGCTGCCGTCCCGCGGAGGTCAAGGCCCTGATCGACCAGTTCAAGCAGATGCGCTCGATAATGAAGGGGCTCGGCGGATCGGGTTCCAAGCGCCGCTCAGGATCGCCGCGCGGCCGGTCCGCCAAGACGGCTGGACGGGCCGGCTCGCCCAGAGCCAAGGGCGCGCCGTCCCGGCGCGGCCGCGGGGGACGCACCACCCCGAAGGGCCCCGCGCCCGTGGCCAAGACGCCGCTGGCGCTGCCAGGGTTGGAAAAGGGCGACTGGCCCGGGTTGAATTGACCGTTCGCCCCCCGACGACAGAGACCGAGGACACACTGTGGCCGTCAGACTGCGACTGATGCGGATGGGAAAGAAGAAGCAGCCCACATACCGGGTGGTCGCGGCGGACTCCCGCTCGCCCCGCGACGGGCGCTTCATCGAGATCATCGGCTTCTACGAGCCCCGCCGCGACCCGTCGGTGGTGCGCATCGACAACGACCGGGCGTTGCACTGGCTGCGCCACGGCGCCCAGCCCTCTGAGCGGGTCGAGAAGCTGCTGCGCATCAGCGGCGCCTGGGACGCCTTCAAGGGCACGGCGGAGGCCTCGGCGTCCGCGGGCACTGACGGAGCCTCGGCGTGACCGAGTTCGCGCCCACCGCGCAGGCGCTGTGCCGTTACGTGGTGTCGAGCATCGTCGACGACACCGATGCGGTGCAGATCACCGCGTCGGCCGTGGGCGACAACACTGTCAGGCTCGACGTGCGGGTGGCCCAGGGCGAGATGGGACGGGTGATCGGCAAGCGAGGCCGGGTGGCTCACGCCATACGGACGCTGGTGCGAGCGGCTGGATCGCGCGACGATGCGGACATCGAGGTCGAGTTCGTCGACTGATCACGACCCCTCGCCGGGCGCCGGCGCCGAGCGCCTGCTGGAAGTGGGCCGGATCGGAAGGCCCCACGGTGTCCGCGGCGAGGTCACGGTGACGCTGGTCACGAACCGCCTTGAGCGCCTCGCGGTCGGGTCGGAGCTTCAGACCGACAGGGGAACGCTGCGGGTGGTTTCCTGTCGCCCCCACCAGCAGCGGCATCTGGTCGCCTTCAGCGGCATCGACGGCCGGGCCGAGGCGGATGCGCTGCGGGGCCTGGCGCTGCGGGCCGCCCCCATCGACGATCCTGCCGAGCTGTGGGTGCACGAGCTGATCGGCGCCCGGGTCATCGACCAGCACGGCATCGGCAGGGGCTCGGTGGCCCATGTGGTGGCCGGCCCGGCGGGCGACCTGCTGGAGCTCGCGGACGGCACCCTCGTGCCGCTCCGCTTCGTCGTCGGCCCCGTCGAGGGCGACCTGATCGAGGTGGACGTCCCCGACGGGCTCTTCGAGACAGCCCCTTGAGCTTCAGGATCGACATCTTCACGATCTTTCCCGACATGGTGGAAGCGGTCGCCTCGTCCTCGGTCATCGGACGAGGCCGGGCGTCCGGCCTGCTCGACGTGCGGGTCCACGACCTGCGGATGGCGGCCACCGACCGGCATCGCAGCGTCGATGATGCGCCCTTCGGCGGGGGAGCGGGGATGGTGATGATGCCCCAGCCGCTGTTCGAGGCGGTCGAGTCGGTCGACCCCCAGCGGCCTCTGTACCTGCTGTCGCCCGCGGGACAGCGCTTCGACCAGCCGACCGCCCGGGCGCTGGCTGGCGGGCCGGGGCTCTCGCTGCTGTGCGGCCGCTACGAGGGCGTGGACGAGCGCGTCGGCGAGCATCTGGCGGACGGCGAGCTGTCCGTGGCCGACGCCGTCCTCGCCGGCGGGGAAGTCGCCGCGCTGCTGGTGCTGGAGGCGGTGGGGCGCTGCGTTCCCGGCGTGCTGGGCAACGAGGCCTCGACGGCCGAGGAGTCCTTCGGCGACGGGCTGCTGGAGTATCCCCACTACACCCGGCCCGCGGAGTTCCGCGGCTGGGCCGTGCCCGATGTGCTGCGCTCGGGCGACCACGCCCGGGTGGCCCGCTGGCGGCGGGCCCAGTCCCTGGCCCGCACTGTCGCCCGACGGCCCGATCTCATCGAGGCCCGCGGCGGCTTGAGCGCCGAGGAGCGCGACCTCCTGGCCGCCCACGGCCTAGAGGACGGTGGCGACGAGGCGCCCTACTCGTAGACTCGCCTCTCCCCGGACGGCCGGGCTGACCGACAGCGGAGGCAGAGATGAACCCCACCGACCTCGTCGACGCGCAGAGCCTTCGCGACGACATTCCGGAGTTTCAGCCGGGCGACACGGTCCGGGTGCATGTGAAGGTGGTGGAGGGCAACCGCTCCCGCACGCAGGTGTTCGAGGGCGCGGTGATCCGCCGGCAGGGCGGCGGGCCCCGCGAGACCTTCACAGTGCGCAAGGTGAGCTTCGGGGTCGGCGTCGAGCGGACCTTCCCCGTGCATGCCCCGGTGGTGGACCGAATCGAGCGGGTCACGCAGGGCGATGTGCGACGGGCCAAGCTGTACTACCTGCGCGACCGGGTGGGCAAGGCCGCCAAGGTCAAGGAGAAGCGCTATCGCTGACGGCCCGCCCCGACCGGATCAGCCTCCGGCCGGGCAGGCCGACAGGTCGAGGCAGGCCCGGGGCGCCTGGGGCGAGCGCAGGGTGGCCCGCTGGTACCGCGACGCGGGGTACGAGGTGCTCGACCAGAACTGGCGCACGAAGTCCGGCGAGCTCGACTTGGTGCTGGCCCGAGGCGACGAGATCGTATTCTGCGAAGTGAAGGCCCGCCGCTCCGAACGCTACGGGAGCGCGCTGGAGGCGGTGGACCGCCGCAAGCAGATGAAGATCCGCTCCCTGGCCGCTCAGTGGCTGCGGGCCCATGACCGCTCGGGCCGGGTCCGCTTCGATGTGGCCGCCCTCACCGGCACCCGCCTCGAAGTGGTCGAGGCGGCCTTCTAGGCGCGCCCGCGCCGACCCGGGCGCCCGTCCCAGCAGCCGCGGTGCCAGTGGCGACGCAGATCCGGGACTTCGGTCGGAACCACCACATAGTGGGCGGTGGCCGCGGCGATCGTCCGGTTGCAGCCCGGACAGAGATAGGCCTTGGCCGCCCGATACGACGGCACGAACCGCACCTCCACGTCGCCGAGCCGCTCGGGTTCGTCCATCGAGTCAGCCGACGAGCGCCCACACGACCAGAGCGGCCACCACCAGCAGGCCAGCGCCCACGTACAGGAGGTCCGAGGGGCGGCGGCGGTGGGGCCGGGTGGGGTCCATGCCCATGAGGTCAGTATCGTCGGGCGGCGACGCGTCCGCACCAGGATGCGCCCGAACCGCCGTCCACGCCCTTCCCGACGCTCGGAACGCGATGCTCTGTCGGTTGTTCACGGTGCGAGTGCGATGCCCCCGCGATTGAGGGCTCGGAACGCGATGCTCTGTCGGCTGTTCACGACGCTGGCGGCGCTGGTCTGTGTGAGCGCCGCCGCATGGGCCTGCTCCTCCGCGGGAGTCCCCGAGGTGCCGGCCGGCCCCGACGGCGAGCCCGACCCGGTGCTGGTGGCCGGACGGCAGGTCTACATCGAGCGGTGCGCCAACTGCCACGGCGACGACGGCGGCGGAGGGCGCGGGTCGAGGCTGTCGGGCGGCGCGGCCCTGGAGCGCTTCCCCGGCATCGCCGCCCAGATCGACGTCGTCTCCAACGGGGTGCGAACCATGCCCGCCTTCGGCGACGTCCTTACCCCCGCGGAGGTTGAAGCCGTGACGAGATTCACACGAGAAGTGCTTTGAAATGATCTAAACACATTGTAAAGTGCTCTCACGGCTTGCCGCTGGCCGTGAATCGGCGGTCTCTCGACTGTCGCATTTCCGGAGGCTTGCCATGCTCGCTACCGTCCGTTCCGCCACCCTCGCCGGCGTGTGGGGCCATCCCGTGTCGGTGGAGGTGCACGTCTCGCAGGGACTGCCGGCCTTCACGGTCGTGGGCCTGCCCGACGCCTCCTGCAGGGAGGCTCGCGACCGGGTCAGGGCCGCCATCACCTCCAGCGGCCTGACCTGGCCGTCGAAGCGCATCACCGTCAATCTGGCGCCCGGCGACGTTCCCAAGGCCGGCGCCGGCCTCGACCTCGCCGTGGCCGTGGGCGTGCTGGTGGCCGACGATCAGTTCGGGGAGAAGCCCGTGACCCTCGACGGGGTCGGCATGCTCGGCGAGTTGGGCCTCGACGGGTCCGTCCGGCCTGTTCCCGGCGCTCTCCCGTTGGTCGACGCCATCGACGAGCCCGCGGTGGTGGTGGCTGCCCGCGACGCCCGGGTGGCTGCGCTCGTTGCCGGTGAGCGGGTGCGCCCGGTGAGGCATCTGCGAGAGGTCTATGAGGCGCTCAAGGGCGACGCACCCTGGCCGGACCCGCCGCTGGACACGAGGCCACCGCCGCGGGAGCCGCCGCCCGACCTCTGCGACATCGCCGGACAGCCGCTGGCCCGCTGGGGGCTGGAGGTCGCGGCGGCCGGCGGGCATCACCTTCTGCTGGTGGGGCCGCCCGGCGCGGGCAAGACCATGCTGGCCCGCCGCATCGTCGGGCTGCTGCCCGACCTGCCGCCCACCGAGGCACTGGAGGTCACCCGGGTGCATTCGGCCGCGGGCCTGATGCTGGCCCACGGGTTGGTGACCCGGCCGCCGTTCAGGGCGCCGCACCACTCGGCCTCGATGGCGTCGCTGGTGGGAGGAGGCACCGCCCGAGCCCGTCCCGGCGAGGTGAGCGCGGCCACCGGAGGAGTGCTCTTCCTGGACGAGCTGGGGGAGTTCGCCCCGTCGGTCCTCGACGCTCTGCGGCAGCCTCTGGAGGAGGGTGTGATCCGGGTAGCCCGCTCCCATGGCATGGTCGAGCATCCGGCCAGGTTCCTGCTGGTGGCGGCCATGAACCCGTGCCCTTGCGGGGTGGGCGGCCGGGTGGGCTGTCGCTGCGCTCCGGGGGCGCTGGCCCGCTACCAGCGGCGCCTCTCAGGGCCTTTCGTGGACCGGCTCGACCTGGTGATCTGGGTGGACCGCCCCGATCCCGCCGACCTGCTCGACGCCGGTCCGGCCGCCTCCAGCGCCGAGGTGGCCGAACGGGTGAGCATGGTGCGCGAGCTCGCCAGGCAGCGGGGGGTGAACTGCAACAGCGAGCTCGACGGTGAGAGCCTCGAGCACTACGCGCCGCTCGACGGCGACTCCACCGAGGTTCTGCGCTCGGCGTTGTCGGAGGGGCGGTTGAGCGCCAGGGGGCTCAGACGGGTGCGGACCGTGGCCCGCACCGTCCGCGACCTCGACGACGCGGGCGACGAACTGCGGGCGTCCGACGTGCACGCGGCCCTGTCGCTTCGGATGCGTCCCGACGCCACGGGAGGATTCAGCCGTGGCTGACCGGGGTCTGCACGCAGCGCTGATCGCGTCGCTGCCGAGGGCCGGCTCGCGTCGCATTCATCGGCTCTTGGACGGGCGTGATCCCCAGGAGGTCTGGGAGCGGGTGCGCCGCGGCGCGATCGACGGCGAGGTGGCCGACCGGGAGCTGCGAGCCGTCTGGCGGGCCCACGCGGCGGGACTCGACATTGCGGCGTTGGAGGATCGTCTTCATGAGCTCGATGCATGGGTCACCACGCCCCGTCATGCCGATCACCCGGGGCGCCTGCGCGACGACGTCGACCCCGCGCCTGTGCTGTTCCGCCGGGGCCGCGTCCTCGACTGCACGGCCCCGGCGGCAGCGATTGTCGGCACGCGGCGCTGCACTCCGACCGGACGGTCGGTGGCGGTGGAGCTGGGGGCGGGCCTGGCCGCGGCCGGGGTGACGGTGGTGTCCGGGTTGGCGCTGGGCGTGGACGGAGCGGCTCACCGGGGTGCCCTTTCTGCGGCAGGCGCGCCGGTGGCCGGTGTGGTGGGCAGCGGCCTCGACCTGGTCTACCCGCGGGGCAACCGAGACCTCTGGGAGTCGGTGGCCCAGGCCGGGACGCTGCTGACCGAGGCTCCGCTGGGGGCCGAGCCCGAGGGCTGGAGGTTTCCGGCCCGCAACCGCCTGCTGGCCGGACTGTCCGATGTCGTGGTGGTCGTCGAGTCCAAGCGGGCAGGCGGCTCCATGCACACCGTCGAGGAGGCGTTGCGGCGAGGGGTCACGGTGATGGCCGTGCCTGGATCGGTGCGCAACCCGGCTGCGGCGGGCACCAACTTCCTGCTCAGCGAGGGCTGTGCTCCGGCCTGCGCCACCGAGGACGTGCTGGTCGCGCTCGGCCTGGCCACCGCGGGCCGGGTGGTCGCAGGCGCCCTGGATGCCGCCTCGCCGCGTCTCGACCCGCTCCAGCAGCGGGTGCTTGATGCGCTCGACGACGGGCCGGTGAGCCTCGACCGGCTCGTACTTCGGTCGGGCGTGACCGCGGCGGAGGTGCTGGTGGCCAGCGAGCAGCTCGAGTCGCAGGGCCTTCTGGCCCGGGAGGGAGGACGGGTAATGCGGGCTAGGTGAGACCTGCGGGTCCGGGCGTCGCAGGGACTGTGGCGCAGGAGGGTGAACGGGCATTGCGGGCTTGATGGAACGGGGAGCGGTACTGGAGTGCCTGTGGACCACCCGTCCAATGCCTGTGGACCGTAGGATCGGGACATGGACCGCTGGGACCTCGACGCCTGGGTCGGCTCGCTCGGACGGGTGGCCGAATCCACCAGGGCCGTCTACGCCCGGGATGCGGCCGCGGCGGCCGCGTGGCTATCTGAGGCCGGCGCCGACGGTCCGGCGTCGGTGGACCGGCGGACCCTGCGCCTCTACCTGGCCGATCTCACCCGGCGCGGCTACGCGCCCCGCACGGTGGCTCGCAAGGCGTCGGTCCTGCGCCGCTACTTCGCGTGGGCCTGCCGCTCGGGCCGAACCTCGGCGGATCCCACTGTGGCCCTCGTCGCCCCGTCCGGGGCGTCGCGGCTGCCGAAGGTGCTCAAGGACGATCAGATCGAGGCTCTGATCGACAAACCGGCCCGGGCGGGCGAGGACGAGGCTCGGGACGGGCGCGACCTCGCCATCGTGGAACTGCTCTACGGCAGCGGCCTCAGGGTGAGCGAACTGTGCTCGATCACTGTCGACGACCTGGATCCGGACCGCTCGACGGTGCGGGTGTGGGGAAAGGGCGCCAAGCAGCGCCAGGCGCCGCTGAGCGATCCCGCTGTGGCCGCGCTGCGGAAGTGGCTAGCTGATCACCGCAGCCGGTTCGTCACCGCGGACACCCCCGACGACGCGGTGTTTCTCAACGCCAGGGGCAAGCCGATGACGCCCCGCGACGTGCGCCGCGTCATCGATCGGCGCAGCGTGGTGCCGACGCACCCCCACGCCCTGCGCCACACGTTCGCCACCCATCTGCTCGACGGCGGCGCCGACCTGAGGGCGGTTCAGGAGCTTCTGGGCCACGCCGACATCGCTACCACACAGATCTACACCCACGTCAGCCGGGAGCGGCTGCGCGAGGTGCATCGCAGCACCCACCCCCGGGCCTGAGGGCCCGCCCTCGGCTAGCGGGGGGCGGGGCGGTACTCGTCGATCGGGTAAATGCAGGTGTTCTCCGTGCCGAACGGCGCCGGCTTGGTGCACGGGAACTCGAAGCGCAGGGTGTGGATGGCGTCCGGCATCTGCGTCTTTCCCGGCCGTAGCGAGAACGGCACCATCTCGTTGGAGTCGACCGGGCCCAACGAGGCCAGCGTCTCGTAGATGTCGAAGCGGGTGGGATTGTCGCCTGCGTCGTAGATGGCCCGCAGCGTGGTGCGCAGGATCTCGCACACGGTGGTGACCATGCCGTACGCCGACGACCCCATGGCGCTCTCCTCCGAGAAGTGCCTGGTGCCTGACGGGCTGTTGTCGCCGTAGGTGGCGTTGCACATCTCGTTGAACACCGGCTGCTCATGGCCCTCGATCCGGTAGGAGCCGGTGTCAGAAGCGTCGACGATCAGCGCGCCGTTGTAGAGGTTGCCGGCCGCCTCCCCGCCGAAGGCCACGACCTTCGATGCCACGATTTCACGCGCTTGGGAGTTGAAGTCCGAAGCGTAGAACTGGACGTCGCCCGGCGCGAACCCCTGGTTGTGCATCTCGAGGATGTAGCCCGGCGTGGACACCACGTTCAGGACGTTGAAGAACACGTCGATGCCCGCGTCCCGCATCCGCTGCACCGACTCGACCACGCCCTCGGTGCAGATTGTGCCGCCCCCGCAGCCGATCACGTCGAAGACGGCCACTTCGATGCCCTGGGACCGCAGCGTCTCGACCAGGCCTGCCTCCACTGCCTCGTACTGGCCGGGCGTGTCGGGCGCGGCCACGCCGATGGTCCTGCCTTCGAGTGCTCCGCGGTCCACGAGGTCGAGAGCGAGCCAGCTCAAGCTCTCCTCCGCGGTGGGCGCCAAGGAGATCAACCGGTCCTCCCCTCGCCGCATGAACTCCTCCGGCTGGGCCTGCCCGGAGATGAACGCGGTCTCGTGCTCCTCGGCGATGCAGAGGTTGGCCGAGCCCTGGAAGCCGCTGGATGCGAGCAGGATCACGCCGTGGAGGTCCTCGATGGCCTCGATGCAGGCCGCGTTGCGGCCCTCGTCGACGGCGTTGCCGAGCACTTCGAGTTCGATGGTGTGCATCTCGATCATGCGGCCCCTCACGCCGCCGCACTGCTCGTTGACCACTGCGGCGAAGGTGTCGAACATCTCGGTCACGTCGCCCACAGGCACGAAGAAGCCGACCGCCTCGAAGTCCTCCAGCTTCGACCGAAGGTTCACCAGCGAGATCGAGTCGGCCTCGATCCCTGTGTCGGTGGCCACCCGGTCCGGGGCCGGGTCGTGGGCATGGCAGAACGCGTCGAGCTGCATGAACGGATGGTCGCCCCGGTCCATGGTGGCCTGGAACTCATCGAAGATGCCGTCGCGGGGGTCGTCGTAGATGTTCGGCGGAGGCGCCGCGGGCTCCTCGGGCTCGGTGGCCGCGGTCTCGTCGCCTGTGTCGGCGGTCTCGTCGGGTTCCGTGGCCGCGGGTTCGTCGCCGGGTTCGTCGCTCGTGTCGGCGGGCTCGTCGGGCTCTGCGGCGGCCGGCTCCGCGGCGTCGGGTTCGTCGCTCGTGTCGGCGGGCTCGTCTGGCTCTGTGTCGGCGGGCTCGGCCGCCGCCGTCGTCGTCGGCGCGGCCGAGGCGCCGTCGTCGGACTCCGTGACCTCACCGCCGCATGAGGCGGCCAGCAGGGCCGTGCCCATCAGAAGAGCGAGCGCAGTGCGCAGTCTTGTGTCCATGGGTTCCTCCGTCCCTCCGTGACGTCAGCCTCGTCGGCTTGTTCGGCCAGTCTCGCCGGTCGTGCCAGTTCCTACAAGTTAGTTCGTGCTGGTGACCCACGGCGTTCGGCACAATCGCAGAGAGCCGGTGGTCGTGGCGACCGACCCTCCCCGCGCGGCTACTGTTCGGCACGACTGCGCCGCCTCCGCGCGGCGAGAGCCACGCGGGTGTCACCATGCCAGACCAGCCCTCCAATCCGGCCGAGCCCGCGCTGTCGGCCGAGCCCGCGTCAGCCTCCGAGTTGTCCGCTGCGATCCTCGACGAGGAGGCCAGGCGACGGGCCGAGCAGGCCGAGCGCGACGCGGCGACGGTCCTGCCCGACGACCTGCTCCCCGGCGTGGGCGACGCGCCCATGACCCTGCGCGACGGCCTGCGGGCCGGGGGCCGGTCGATGGTGGCGGTGATGTTCGTGCTGTCGGTCATCGACGAACTGCCCCGCGCCGTCCGAGTGCTCGCGCCCGACATCCAGGACTCCCTCGACATCAGCGACACGGTGTTGTTCGGCGTCCTCGGATTCGGCGGCGTCGCCTTGGTGCTGGGCACGGTTCCCATGGCCGCGCTCGCCGACCGGGTCAGGCGGGTGGCGATCATCCCGGTGTCGTGCGCCTTCTGGGGCGTCACCACCTTCCTCAGCGGGCTGATCGTCAACCCGTTCCAGCTGTTCCTCACCAACGCGGGCACAGGCCTGGGCCAGGCCTACCGGATCCCGGTGGCCAACTCGCTGCTGGTCGACACCTACCCGATCCAGGCCCGCAGCCGGGTCTTCGCGCTGGAGGGCCTCGGCCGGCCCGTCGGCCAGCTCCTCGGGCCGCTCGCGGTGGGCGGGATCGCCGCCGCGGTCGGCGGCGACGAGTCGTGGCGAGCCGCGTTCTTCGCCGTCGCGGCCGCGCCGGTGGCCGCCGCAGCCCTCGCCGCGCTGGTGCTGCGCGAGCCCGACCGGGGGCGCTTCGAGAAGCAGGCCGTGTTCGGCGTCGAGCAGGCCGACATCGAGGAGCTGCCGGTGTCCATCGGCACCGCTTTCGCCCGGCTGCGCAAGATCAGGACCTTTTACTTCCTGTCCACCGGCGTGGGTGTCCTCGGCTTCGCGCTGATTGCCATCCCCATCCAGTTCAACCTGCTGCTCGAGGACAAGTACGCCATGGGCCCGCTCGAGCGGGGCGTGGTCGAGTCGCTCATCTGGGTGGCCGCTCTCGTCGGGCTGCCGGTGGCGGGACGGCTCTTCGACCGGGGCTTCCGGCAGGACCCGGCGACGATGATGCGCCTCGCCGGCCTGATGGTGGTCGCTGCCGGTGTGGTGTACGCGGTGGCATTGCCCATCAAGATTCTGGGCGGGCTGGTCCTGCTGATGGCCGCGGCCCAGACGCTGATCTCCATGTCGTTCGTGGCCGCCCCCTCGGTGATCGCCGCGGTCTCGCCCTACCGCATCCGGGCCCAGGCCTTCGCCCTGCTGCCGGTGTTCGTGTTCCTGATGGGCGGGTTCTTCGGCGGCCTGATCGTCGGCCAGCTCTCCGACGCCTACAACGAGCGGACGGCCATGCTGGTGGCCGCCCCCCCGGCCGCGCTCATCGGCGGCGCGCTCATTGCCTACGGCAGCCGCTTCATCCGCGGCGACATCTCCCGGGCGGTGGAGGAACTGGTCGAGGAGCAACAGGAGCAGCGCCGCGCCGCGGCCGCGCCGTCGTCGGTGTCGGCCCTTCAGGTGCGCAACCTCGACTTCAGCTACGGCAGCGTCCAAGTGCTCTTCGACGTGTCCCTCGAGGTGGCCAAGGGCGAGACAGTGGCCCTGCTAGGCACCAACGGCGCCGGCAAGTCCACGCTGCTGCGGGCGGTGAGCGGCCTCGGCATCCCCGACCGGGGAGTGGTGCGCCTCAACGGCCGGACCATCACCTACGCCGACGCCGAGGCCCGCTTCGCGGCCGGGCTGGTGCAACTGCGGGGCGGCGCCGGGGTCTTCGAGGCGCTGACCGTGGGCGACAACCTCCGGGCCTCGGTGCTGGCCGCCGACCTCGACGACGCCGAGATCGACGCCCGCGCGCAGCGGGCTCTCGGCCTGTTCCCGGCGCTCGCGCAACGCCGCGGGGCCAAGGCGGGCGACCTGTCGGGAGGCCAGCAGCAGATGCTGGCGCTGGCCATGGCCCTCATGCACGAGCCCGCGGTGCTGCTGATCGACGAGCTCAGCCTCGGCCTGGCCCCGGTCGTGGTGCAGGAACTGCTCGAGGTGGTGGAACGGCTGCGCGACGAAGGGCAGACGATGGTGATCGTCGAGCAGTCCCTCAACGTGGCGCTGGCCTTCGCCGACCGGGCCCTGTTCATGGAGAAGGGCCGGATCCGCTTCGAGGGCCCCGCTGGGGAACTGGCCGAGCGCGACGACCTGGCCCGGGCTGTGTTCCTCGGCGGCGAGGGCGGATGACCGCCGCGGTCGCCGCAGGTGCAGCGGGCGCAGCGGGCCCAGCGACCGCCGCAGGTGCAGTCGGCGTCGGGGCGGCGAGGAGCACGCAGGCCGCGGTGCGACCATGATCGAGCCGCTCGGGATCGCCATCGGCCAGCAGTCGCTGATGCTGGGGCTGGTGACCGGCCTGACCTACGCCGCCTTCGCGGCCGGGTTCGTGTTGGTGTACCGCTCCACCGGCGTGCTGAACTTCGCCCACGGCGAGGTGGGCGCCTTCGGCACCGCCCTGTTCGTATTGCTGCTGGCCCAGTACGGCCTGAACTACTGGCTGTCGTTCGTGCTGGCCATGGCGGCCTGCGCAGCCATAGGCATGGCCATCGAGCTAATCGTGATCCGTCGGCTGTTCGACTCGCCGCGGCTGGTCGTGCTGATCGCCACTATCGGTGTCGGCCAGATCGTGGTGTTCGGCAAGATCAGCCTGCCGTCGGTCATCGCGGGCGGCCCGATCCCGTCGCCGTTCACGGCGACGTGGACGCCCACCGACCACATCCGCCTGCAGTCCCGCGAGATCGTCGTGCTGACCGTGGTGCCGCTGCTGATCGGCGCGCTTGCCTGGTTCATGGCCCGCACCCGGTTCGGCCTGGCCGTGCGGGCGTCGGCGTCCAATCCGGACACGGCGCGCGTCTACGGCACGTCGCCGCGGCGCACCTCCACCGTCGTGTGGACGATCTCCGGCGCCTTCGCGGCGGCCACTGCCATCTTCTTCGCCCCGCTTCAGGGCATCAACGCCGCCCAGGCCGGCACCGCCGCCATCGCCGAGCCGCTGCTGCTGCGAGTGCTGGTGGTGTCGCTGCTGGCCAGGATGCGGTCGCTGCCCGGCACTCTCGTCGGCGGGGTGGCGGTGGGGGTGGCGGAGCAGCTCATCCGCTCCAACGTCGAGTCGTCCAACCGGACGGTGGTGGACGTGTACCTGTTCGTGGCGGTGCTGGTGGTGGTGCTGGTGGTGGTGCGCAGCACCGACCAGGACGCGTCCTGGTCGCTGGCGCCCCGGGTGCGGGCGGTGCCCAGCCGGCTCGAGGCGCTGTGGTGGGTCCGCCGGCTGAACGCGCTGGGCTTCGCCGCGGTGTTCGGGGCTCTGGCGCTGCTGGGGCTGCTGCTGTCGACCAACAGCTCGCTGTTCACCTGGTCGAGCATCGTGCTGTTCGCCATGGTGGTGCTGTCCATGACGGTGCTCACCGGGTGGGCCGGGCAGCTGTCGCTGGGCCAGTTCGCCTTCGTCGGGCTCGGCGGGCTCACCGTGCTGGGCCTCACCCGCGGCAACGACATACCGGTGCCCTTCGACCTGTTCGACCTGTCGGTGCGCCTGCCCTGGGGCGCGGCCATGGCGGTGGCCACCGCGGTGGGAGTGGTGGCCGCGCTGCTGGTGGGCCTGCCCGCGCTGCGGGTGCGGGGGCTGTTCCTGGCCGTCACCACGCTGGCCTTCGCGGTGGCCTCGGCGTCGTGGCTGCTGGGCCAGGACTTCTTCACCGGCGGCACCACCGCGCCCCGCCCCGCCGACAAGCCGGTGCTCGACCTCGGCCCGGTCCACATCGACTTCGGCGCCTCCCGCAAGAGCTACTACTTCCTGTGCCTGGTCTCGCTGGCGGTGGCCGCCGCGGTGGTGGCCCGGCTGCGGCGCACGGGCATCGGCCGGTCGTGGATCGCGGTGCGAGACAACGAGGAGATGGCCGCGGCCTCCACGGTCTCGCCAACCCGGATGAAGCTGGCCGCCTTCGGGGTGGCAGGCGGGATCGCCGCCTACGCCGGCGGCCTGCTGGTCACGCTGGTGCCGTCGCTGCAGCCCTACGTGCTGTTCCGGGCCAGCGAGTCGATCGTGGTGGTGGCCACCGCCATCATCGGCGGGCTGGGCTCGGTGGCCGGCCCGATCCTGGGCGCGCTGTGGGTGAGGGGCATCCCGCAGGCCACCCCCGACAAGCTCGACGACCTGGTGCGCCTGCTGACCAGCAACATCGGCCTGCTCGTGCTGCTCATGTACTTCCCCGGCGGACTCATGCAGATCGTCTACACAGTGCGCGACCGGCTGCTGGACCGGGCCGACCGCCGCCTCGCGGCCCGAGGCGCCGAAGCGTCCGGGCGGTCGGGGGCGCCGGCCGAAGCCCGCGCCCAGGCCGCGCCCAGGCGACCGGCGTTCCAGCCTGCGACGGCGGCGGCAGTCTCCGACGGCCCGGCCCTGCGGACCGAGGGGGTGTCGGTGCGCTTCGGCGGCAACCTCGCCGTCGACGATGTGTCGGTCCACGTCGGCCACGGCGAGCTGGTCGGGCTGATCGGCACCAACGGCGCAGGCAAGTCCACGCTGCTCAACGCGGTGAGCGGCTTCGTGCCGTCGCAGGGCCGGGTGCACGTGCTCGGCGCCGACATCACTCGGCGCCGGCCCCCGGCCCGCCATGCAGTAGGGCTGGGACGCGGCTTCCAGGGCGCCCGCCTGTACCCGGACCTCACGGTGCGCGAGTCCCTGATGGTGGCGCTGGAGGCCCGGTCGAGGTCGCGTCTGGTGGCGTCGATGACCGGACTGCCCCCGTCGCCCGCGGCGGAGCGGGCCAAGCGGGCCGAGGCCGACGAGGTCATCGCCTACATGGGCCTGGGCCGCTACGCGGACCATTTCATCGCCACGCTCTCCACCGGGACGCGCCGGATCGTGGAGCTGTCGAGCCTGCTGGCGGTGCGGGCCCGGGTGCTGCTGCTCGACGAGCCCACGGGCGGCGTGGCCCAGCGCGAGGCCGAGGCGTTCGGCCCGCTCATCAAGCAGGTGCAGGCCGAGCTGGAGGCGGCGGTCGTGGTGATCGAGCACGACATGCCGCTGGTGATGGGCATCAGCGACCGGGTGTACTGCCTGGAGGCCGGCGCGGTCATAGCCGAGGGCCCGCCCGACCAGGTCCGGCGCGACCCGCTGGTGATAGCCAGCTACCTAGGCACCTCGGAGCAGGCCATAGGCCGCTCCAACCCGACCACCCGCTAGCCCTCGCCGGTCAGCCACCCCCCGACACCGTGCCGAACGCTGTTCGGCAACCGCTAGGGCCTCTCACCGACTGACCGCCGGCAGCATCGCCACCACCGCCACGGTGGCGGCGAGGCGTGACAGACTTGGCGGGTAATGATGCGGTTCGCAGGGGTGCTGGCCCAGGCCGACGGTGAGGCGGTGCTGCACGGCCCGTTAACTGGCACCGACTGGATCGTGGCCGGCGCCGTCCTGGCCGGGACTCTGGTGCTGGCGGTGGTCGTGTCCCGGCTGATGCGACGGGTGGTGGCCCGCGGCGTCGGGCCGGGGTTCGCGTCAATCCTCACGTCGAGGTTCCTCGGCTACGGGGTCTTCGTCGTCGGCCTGTCGTACGCGTTGACGATCCTCGGGGTGCGGGTGGGGCCGCTGCTCGGTGCCCTGGGGCTCGGCGGCCTCGTGCTGGCGCTGGCCCTGCAGGGGGTGGTCGGCAACTTCGTGTCGTCGGTGATCCTTCAGACCCGCAGGCCCTACACCGTGGGCGACACCGTCGAACTGGACGGCCGAACGGGCGTGGTGGAGGACATCGACTCGAGAACCACCCAGATCCGGGGCCTCGACGGCACCCACATCCGCATCCCGAACGCCAACGTGGCCGGGGCCACCATCGTCAACCTGACGCGTGCCCCGGTAAGGCGCAGCTCGCTGGCGGTCGGCGTGGCCTACGACACCGACCTGCAGCAGGCCACCGACACCATCTACGAGGCCCTCTCCCGGGTGCCCCGGGTGGTGACGGAGCCGCCGCCCGCGGTCAACCTCGACGGGTTCGGCGACTCCAGCATCGGCTTCAACGTGCTCTACTGGCATGCCAGCGACGTTCCCTCCGAGCTCGCCGCCCGA
This sequence comes from Acidimicrobiales bacterium, assembly GCA_963667505.2. GTDB lineage: Bacteria > Actinomycetota > Acidimicrobiia > Acidimicrobiales > Aldehydirespiratoraceae > Aldehydirespirator. The sequence continues at coordinate 388,601 of OY763490.2, forward strand.
CACGACCTGGTGCTGGCCGTTCACCAGGCCTTCGCGGCCTCCTCCATCACCATCGCGTTCCCCCAGGTGGTGGTGTGGAGCGGCCAAGAGCGCTCCGACCGCCTCTACGGCGGCAATGTCGCTGAGGTACGCACCCCGTACCCCACCCTCGACCAGTCCGCGGCCGAACCCGACCGCCGCGCCCCCCAATGGCGCCTGCCGGGGCTCCGCCGCCCCAGTCCGGCCTCAGCCGATGACGATTAGTCGACGGCACCGCAGCGGGACGCGGGTGGATCCCACGGATCAGCCAGTGACGGATCAGCCAGTGACGGATCAGCCAGTGACGGATCAGCCAGTGAAGGCCCGGATCAGCACGGTCACGCCCGAGCCGGCCAGCAGGACCAGCACGGCCCGGTCGAACTGCGGGCCTGACAGCCTGGCCCGGACATGCTCGCCGACGGGCAGCACGGCCAGCACCGGCCCGAAGCCCACCGCGGCCGCAGTCAGGCGGTCGGAGTCGAAGGCGCCAATCGATGCCAGGGTGGCTATCTGAGCCGCGCCGGTGAGCAGGAACAGCACCGACAGCGAGAAGACGTAGGCGTCGCGGGTCAGCCGGTAGGCATGGAGCCAAGAACCGATGATCGGCCCCGATATTCCCACCGCCCCCTGCATCAGCCCGGCGGCTGTGCCGACCGCGGGCGAGGCTCGCCGCCCCACCGTCGGCGGCACGGCGATGTCGCCGAACCACAACGACCGGACCACGAACATCAGCACCGCGCCCGCCAGCAAGATCAGCAGGGGCTCCTCGGGGACCGACACCAGAACGAAGGTTCCCACCACCGCCCCGAGGGCGGAGGTCACCGACAGCACGGGCACGTCGCGAGTCTCGGAGCGGGCGTGCCGGGTGCGCCAGCCCACCAGCACGTTGGCCACGGCGTTCGGAAGGGTCACGGCCACCACCGCGGTCTCGATCCCGGCCACCGCGGCCACCATCGGGATGGCGACCAGGGGATAGCCGAGGCCGGTGGCGCTCTTGGCCAGCATGGCCGCCGCCGAGGCCACGGCGACCACGATCAGCACGGTGACGCTCACCCTTCGATGCTCACCCTTCGGACCCTTTGACGCTCACCCTTCGAGGCTCACCCTTCGGACCTTTCGGTCTCGGGGCCGGTGCGGACCGACTCGGTCCAGCGGCCCCGCTCGTCCTCCAGCCATTCGGGGAAGTCGATCTCGGGGTCGGGCAGCGGCGTCGCGCCCCGGGCGGCGCAGGCTGCTTCGAACGGGGCCGGATCGTCGCTCCAGCTGCGTGGGTCGCCCAGCATCACCTCGAACAGCGCGCATCCGGAATCCCCGGCCACCAGCGGGCCGAACTGCTCGCCCGCGGGGAGCTCGATGTGGGCACCCGGGCCGCAGGCTATGTCGCCGACCAGGATCTCGCCCTCCAGCACGAACACCACATGGGGCGAGCGGTGGCCGTGACGGCGCACCACCATGCCCGGGTCGTAGCGGGCGTACAGCGACAGGTACGGCGGGTCGGCGTTGAACGCGAACCATTTCTCCCACACCGACGCCTCGGTGCCGTCGGCGTTGCGCTGGGCCTTCACCCGCTGCCACGGCAGATCGGGGTCGTCGAGTCGCCGGATGATCGGGCCGGCCATCACCGGGCCCAGTCGACGCCCGCCTGGTGCAGCGCCCACAGCTCCGCGATGCGGCCGTGCTCCACGCGGTACTGGGCCAGCCAGGCCAACGACATCGGAGCGGCACTCGCCAGGCTCACCCCTCGCAGCGTGAGCCGGAGCCACACCATGGCCCCGTCAGCGGTGATCGCGTCGAGGCTCACCTCGCAGGCTCTGACCGCCTCGAAGGCGCCTGCGAGCCGTCGGCGCAGCTCCTGCCGGGTCAGCGACTGCGTGCCCTCGTTGGTGTGGCGCACCAGCGGGTCGGCCACCAGATCCTCCAGCGCGTCGAGATCCCGCTGGAGCCAGACGCGGTCCCAGTAGGCGCGCACCACCGACTCCGCGTTCCCGCCAGACTCGTCGTCCACGTTCGTCTCCTCTCGTCGGCCGGTCATAGTGTTGTCTCTTCGGCCAGGCCGCGCGGCTGCATGATCCGGGCCACCGCCATCACGGCGATCACGAGCAGCCCCAGCACCATCAGGGTGGCGCGTATGCCCACGGCGTCGGCCACGATCCCGATGGGCAGCGCTGCGACTGCGAAGCCCGAGAAGCTGAGCATCAGCAGGCTCTGGACCCGCCCGTGGAACTCGACCGGGGTCATGGTGAGCAGCATCGAGTTGTTGAGCGCCTGGAACACGCTCGACGACGCCCCGACCAGCGCCATCACGGCCAGCGCGGCGTAGAAGTTGGGCATCACCGCGAACACGGCCAGCGTTGCCCCGAAAGCCGCCGCGCTGCGGGTCTGATACGGGCGCAGCCTCCGACGCTGCACGTTCGCCAACGTCACAGAGCCGATCACCGCGCCCACCGCGGCGGCGGCGTTGAGGAGGCCGAAACCGGTCGATCCGCTGTTGTGCACCTGCTCGGCCACCACCGGCAGGAACGCCATGTGGGGGAAGCCGACCAGCACCACCCCGAACGACACGGCCAGCAGATGGACCAGGTCGGGACGGGAACGCACGAACCGCACGCCGTCGACGATGTCGCCCAGCGCGCTGCGGCCCGACGGGCTGGGCGACGCTCCTCTAGGCAGTCCGATCAGCAGGATGACGCTCAGCACTCCAAGCCCGCCCGCCGCGAAGAAGACGCCGGCCAGGCCGAAGAACGCCACCCCGATCAGAGCGCCCGCCGCGGCCGGTCCGGCGACGCGGGCCAACTGCACGGTGGACATCGACAGGAAGATGGCATTGGTGACGGTTTCGCGGCCGACGATCTCGGAGATGAACGCGAGCCGGGCCGGGGCGAGGATCGAGATCACGCCGCCCTGGACGATGCTCGCCGCGAGCAGCATCCAGTAGGTGGCGGTGTCGGTGGCGACCGCCACTCCGAGCCAGACGGGGGTGGCGGCCTGGAGGATGCCGGCCAGCACCAGCACGTTTCGCTTGGGGAAGCGGTCCGAGATCATGCCCCCGTAGGGGATGGCGAAGATGCTGCAGGCGCCGAAGGCCAGCATCACACCGCCGAGGCCGGTGTTGCTGCCGGTGAGCTCGAACGCCAGCCAGGCCCGGGCGATCCCCGCCACCTGCATGGTGAGGAACGTGAACAGCCCGCCCACGAAGAGCCTGCGGTAGTCGCGGTTGTGCAGCGCCGCGAACCGGCCGGACCCGCCGGCCGGCCTCACTTCGCGCATCCGCCAGCGTACCCACGAGCCCGTCGCGGACACGCGGCCCGGCTGCAAGCCCGTTGTCGGCGTGGATTCCTCCTGGCGCTGTCGGGCCCAGGCCGGTCACAGGCCACGCGGCCACCCACATGGGCGGGCTTGCCCGCGGTGCTGTATTGTCCGCGGCCCACGCGACTACACGCACATCGCGACGACACGCACATCGCGACGATTGGGGGTGCAGCATGCTGCCGGCCCGGTTCGACTACCTAGCGGCCGCCTCTGTGGAGGAGGCGATTGCAGCCAAGGCCGAAGGGGGTGATGAGACCCGCTTCCTCGCTGGCGGGCAGAGCCTGCTCCCGATGATGAAACTCCGGTTCGCGACGCCGGCGAAGCTGGTGGACATCAACCGCATCGGCGGCCTCGACGGCATCGAGCGCCACAACGGCCACCTGCACATCGGAGCGCTGGTCCGCCACGCCGACGTGGCTGCATCCGACGCGGTTTCCGGCGCGGTCGCCAGCGCTGCCCCGTGGATCTCCGACCCGCTGGTCCGCAACCTGGGCACCCTGTGCGGGTCGGTGGCGCACTGCGACCCGGAGGGCGACTGGAACTCGGTGCTGCTGGCCACCGGGGCCGAAGTGGTCGCCCAGGGGCCGTCGGGCACCCGGTCCATCGACATCGCCGACTTCGTGGTGGACTTCTTCACCAACTCGCTCGGCGAGGACGAGATGGTGACTGCCGTGCGCATCCCGGCGCCGGCGGGACGGTCCGGCGGCTCCTACCAGAAGCTGGAGCGCAAGGTCGGCGACTACGCCACCGTCGGCGTGGCCGCCCACCTCGAGTTGGCCGACGACGGCACCATCTCCGCAGCCGGGGTGGCCATGACCTCGGTGGCGCCCATCAACCGCAAGGCCGCCGACGCCGAGGCGCTGCTGATGGGCAACTCACCGAGCGACGAGCTGTTCGCCGCGGCGGGCGAGGCGGCCGCGGCGGCCTCCGAGCCCCGGGACGACGTGCGGGGCTCGGCCCGCTGGAAGCGCCGGGTGGTGGCCGCCTTCACCCGCAGGGCCCTGGCCGACGCAGCCGAGCAGGCCCAGGCCTGAGAGGGGGAGACATGGAGATCACGATCAACATCAACGGAACCGACCACACCGCCGACGTTGAGCCCCGACGGCTGCTGGTCGACCACATCCGCACCGGGGCGGGGCTGACCGGCACCCACATCGGCTGCGACACCACCAGTTGCGGGGTGTGCACCGTGCTGGTGGACGGCACTCCCGTCAAGTCGTGCACGATGCTGGCCGTTCAGGCCGACGGACGCAGCGTCACCACCGTGGAGGGCCTCAAGTCCGCCGACGGTCTGCACCCGGTCCAGCAGGCGTTCAGCGACGAGCACGGCCTGCAGTGCGGGTTCTGCACCCCGGCCATGATGCTGGTGGGTGCCGCCCTGCTCGAGGAGAACCCGGACCCGTCCGACGACGAGGTCCGCTGGGCCATCTCGGGGAACCTGTGCCGCTGCACCGGATACATGAACATCGTCAAGGCCATCCAGGCCGCCGCGGCCGCAGCGTCGTCCGCCGGAAACGGCGACGGCTAGGAGGGAGCGACCAATGACTGACACCGCAACGACCACGCCCCCGGAGATCGGCGGCATCGGCCACAGCGTCAAACGGGTCGAGGACGCCCGCTTGATCGAGGGCCAGGGCAACTTCCTCGACGACATCGCCCTGCCCGGGATGCTGCACATGGCCCTGGTGCGCTCGCCGGTGGCCCACGCCCGCATCAACGGCATCGACACCGAGGCCGCGTCCGCGGTGGAGGGCGTGGTGGCCGTGGTCACCGGCGACCTTATGGCCGCCCACAACCTGGCCTGGATGCCCACCCTGTCGGGCGACACCCAGGCCGTGCTGGCCACCGACAAGGTCCGCTACCAGGGCCAGGAGGTGGCCGCCGTCATCGCGACGGACCCGTACGTGGCCGCCGACGCGGCCGAGCTAGTCGACGTCGACTACGAGATGCTCGAGGCCATCACCACCCCCCAGCAGGCCCTCGCCGACGGCGCCGAGCTGATCCGCGACGAGAAGGAAGACCAGACCGACAACCTGGCCTACACCTGGGAGACCGGCGACGAGGCCGCCACCGAGGCCGCCTTCGCGTCCGCCGACCGGGTGGTGTCGCTGACCACCCACTACCCGCGTTCGCACCCGTCGCCTTTGGAGACCTGCGGGATCGTGGCCGACGTCAACTCGGTGACCGGCCAGGCCACCGTCTACATGACGTCGCAGGCCCCCCACGCCCACCGGACGCTGTTCGCGCTGGTGGCCGGGCTGCCCGAGCAGAACATCCGCATCGTCAGCCCCGACATCGGCGGCGGCTTCGGCAACAAGGTGCCCATCTATCCCGGCTACGTGGTGGCCACCGCGGCCAGCCTGCTGATCGGCCAGCCGGTCAAGTGGGTGGAGACCCGCACCGGCAACCTGATCTCCACCGGGTTCGGGCGCGACTACTACATGACCGGCGAGCTGGCCCTCTCCGACGACGGCCGGATCCAGGCCATGCGGGTGGACATGCTGTCGGACCAGGGCGCCTTCTACTCCGACGCCCAGCCCACCCGCTACCGGGCCGGGCTGTTCCACGTCTGCACCGGCAGCTACGACTTCGGCGCGGCCCACATCAAGTGCCGTGGGGCGTTCACCAACAAGGCGCCCGGCGGGGTGGCCTACCGGTGCTCGTTCCGCATCACCGAGGCGTCGTACCTGATCGAGCGGCTGATCCAGACCGCGGCCTACGAGCTGGGCATCGACCCGGCCGAGATGCGGCTGCGCAACTTCATCCAGCCCGAGCAGTTCCCCTACGAGACGCCTACCGGGTTCGTGTACGACTCCGGCGACTACCCGACCGCGCTGCGCAAGGCGCTCGACGCGGCCGGCTACGACGAGCTGCGGGCCGAGCAGGCCGCCGCCCGGGAGGAGGGCCGGCTGGTCGGGATCGGCATCGCCCACTTCACCGAGGCGGTCGGGGCCGGGCCGGCGCACACCTACGACATCGCCGGGCTCAAGATGATCGACTCGGCCGAGCTGCGGGTCCACCCGACCGGCAAAGCCATCCTCAAGCTCGGGGTGAAGACCCAGGGCCAGGGCCACGAGACGACCTTCGCCCAGATCGTAGCGGAGGAGACCGGCATCCCGGTGTCGGACATCAAGGTGGTCCACGGCGACACCGACGACACCCCCTACGGGCTCGGCACCTACGCGTCGCGCTCCACCCCGGTGGGCGGGGCGGCCACCGCCATGGTGGCCCGCAAGATCGCCGACAAGGCCCGCCACATCGCCGCCCACCTGCTGGAGGCCGCGCCCGAGGACATCGAGCGCCAGGCCGACAAGTTCGTGGTGCGGGGCTCGCCCGACGCGTCGGTGTCGATCCAGGACGCCGCCTTCGCGGCCTACACCAACCTGCCCGATCAAATGGAGTACGGCCTCGAGGACGTCACCTACTACAACCCGCCCAACCTCACGTTCCCGTACGGGTCCTACGTGGTGGTGGTGGACGTGGACGCCGACACCGGGGTGTGGAAGGTGCGCCGCATGGTGGCGCTCGACGACTGCGGGGTGCGCATCAACCCGATGATCGTGGAGGGCCAGATCCACGGCGGGCTCACCGAGGGCTTCGCCATGTCGTCGATGCAGTGGATCACGTTCGACGACGACGGCAACTGCATCGGGTCGAACTTCATGGACTACCTGATCCCCACCGCCTGGGAGACGCCCCGCTTCGAGCTGCTGGAGACGGTCACCCCGTCGCCGCACCACCCGATCGGCGCCAAGGGCGTCGGCGAGTCGGCCACCGTCGGCTCGCCCGCCGCCTTCGTCAACGCGGTGGTCGACGCCGTGGCCCACCTGGGCGTCCGCAATATCGACATGCCCGTCCTCCCCGACCGAGTATGGGAGGCAATCGACTCATCCACCGCCTGACCCCTGGCGCCTGCGCCCGAAATTGGTGGCGTTTGTGGTCCTCAGAGGACGGTTTCGTCGCCAATTTCAGGGCCGACCCGAATCGGCGGCGCTCTTGGCCTTGGTCGTACACTCGGGCTGGCAACAGAACGGCTACACCGGGGAGCGGCGGTGACATGGACGTGGCGGTGCTGGCCGAGGCGGTGGAGCTTTCGGAGCAGCGTGTGCCGTACGTGCTGGCCACGGTGGTTTGGCGGCGGGGGCCTTCGTCGGGGCGGCAGGGGTCCAAGGCTGTTGTCCTGGCCGACGGGACGGTGCGGGGCTGGCTGGGGGGCGCCTGCGCGGAGCCCTCGGTGGTGCGCCACGCCCGCCAGTGCCTGGCGACCGGCGAGCCTGCGCTGCTGTTCCTGGGCCAGCCCGACGAGCTCGACGGCCGTTCCTCCGACGGTGTGCGCTCGATAGCCATGGCCTGTGAGTCCGAGGGCGCGCTGGAGGTGTATCTGGAGCCGCACCGGCCGGAGCCGCAGGTGATCGTGGTGGGCCGGTCGCCTGCAGTGGACGCGCTGGCGGAGACAGCCCTGGCGCTGGGTTGGAGCGCCACTGTCGTCGACGACGGCGGCGACCCCGACGAGCACGCCCGCTCCGAGATCGTGCGCACCAAACTCGACCTGACGGGCCTCGGCATCGACGGCGCCACCGCGGTGGTGGTGGCCACCCAAGGCCACTACGACGACCTGGCCCTCGAGGCCGCTCTGGCATTCGACGCGGGCTACATCGGCCTCGTCGCTTCGGAGCGGCGGGCCGCGGCGGTCATCGGTCACCTCGCCGACAGAGGAGTGTCCCGTTCGGAGACAGACCGGGTGCAGGCCCCCGCCGGACTGGACCTCGGCCCGGTCGCCAACGCCGAGATCGCGGTGGCCGTGATGGCCGACCTGGTGGCGAGACGGGCGAGAGGCGAGTTGTTGGCGACCGGGTCCGGCCCCACCCCGCCGCGAGCCGAGGCCACCGACCCGGTCTGCGGCATGACGGTGCTGGTCGACGATGCCAAGTACCACACCGTCCACGACGACGCCGACTACTGGTTCTGCGCCCCCGGCTGCCAACGAGCCTTCAAGTCCGACCCAACCGCCTTCCTGACACCTGCCTGATCCCGAGACGACCGGCGCCGGGGCGGTTGGGCTTTGGCGGGGGTGGGGGGCCGTTAGCTTGGGCCGGTGACTGGGGACGGCTCAGGGGACCGTCGGCCGCTGGGGTGGCTGCTGGCCGGGGTGGGGATGCTGTCGGTGTCCACCGACTCGCTGTGGGTCCGCCTGTCGGAAGCCGAGGCCCTCGACATCGCCTTCCTGGTGTCGTGCTGCGCGCTGGTGGTCCACTCGACCTTCGGGCGCTGGTTCGACCGCCGCCCGGCGTTGGAGTCGCTGCGCCGTCATCGGCTACCGGTGGCCGGGGTGGGCGTGCTGGCCGCCGTCAGCCAGCTCAGCTTCATCACCGCCATCACCGAGACCCGGGTGGCCAACGTGGTGGCCATCGTGGCCGCCGCGCCCCTGATGGCCTCGGTGTGCGCCCGAGTGTTCCTGCGAGAGCCGATCACCCGGCGGGTGGCCGGCGCCATCGCCCTGACCATGGCGGGCATCGCGGTGATCGTGTCGAACTCGCTGGGGCAGCCGACCCTGAAGGGCGACCTGCTGGCGCTGCTGGCGGTGGCCGGGTTCGCGGGGAACATGACCATCTGGCGCCGCTACCCGGACATGAGCCGGCGAGCCGGGCTGGCCGCCAGCGCGGTCGTAGTCGTGGCGGCCACGGGCTTCGCGGCGTCGCCGTTCTCGCTGGACGCTCGGGCCTACCTGGCCATCGCGGCCATGGGGCTGTGCTTCAACCCGCTGGGCCGGCTGGCCAACTCGAGCGCCCTCCGCTTCGCTCCCGTGTCGGAGGTCTCGCTGTTCGCCCCGACCGAGACGGTGGCCGGCACGGTGTGGGCGGCCGTGTTCCTGTCGGAGCTGCCCGGCGTCGCCACCGTGGTCGGCGCGGCGGTGGTGCTCGTCGGCGTCTTCCACGGCACGCTCGCCTCCGCCAGGCCGCGAGCGACCAACAAACTGCGCTGACCTCCCGAGGAGGCCGCGAGCTCTCAGGAGAAGGCCACCGGGAGGCTGGCCAGGCCCCTTAGGCCGATCCTGGGAATCCAGGGCGGGTCGTCGTCCAGCGGCGTCCACGTCCCGAAACGGTCGAGCAGCGCTTCCAGCACCACCTGGCCCTCCACCCGGGCCAGCGCGGCGCCGAGGCAGTAGTGGATGCCGTAGGCGAACGAGAGCATCGGCACCTCGCTGCGCCCCACGTCGAAGCGTTCCGGGTCGTCCACCGCGGCCGGGTCGCGGTTGGCCGCCCCGAACAGCAGCAGCACTCGGTGGCCCTTGGGTATGGCCTGGCCGCCGATCTCGACGTCGGCCCGCACGAAGCGGCCGTCGATCTGCACCGGCGGCTCGAAGCGCAGCACCTCGTCCACCGCGGAGGGCACCAGCGAGCGGTCGGCCCGCAGCCGGGCGAGCTGGTCGGGGTGGCGCATCAGGGTGAGGACCATGTTGCCGATCAGGATCGTGGTCGTCTCGAATCCGGCCGCGTAGATGAGCAGGATCATCACGGCCACCTCCTGTTGGGTGAGGCGGTCCTCGCCGTCGCCCGGTGCGAGCAGCGCCGACAGCAGGTCGTCGCCCGGCTCGGCCCGCTTGCGGTCGATCAGGGGGCGGAGGTACTCGTACACCTTCGCCTCCGACGTGGCGGCCTGCGCCCTCTCCCAAGGCTGGAGGTTCGGCTCGAGCAGGGCGGACACGTCCGACACCAGCGGCCTGAGCCAGTCGCGGTCGGCGACCGGGACCCCGACCAGTTCGCTGATCACGTTGGCGGGCAGCGGGAAGGCGAGCGCCTCCACCAGGTCGCATTCCCCCGCTTCGGCCACATCGTCGAGCAGCTCGTCGGTCATGGCGGCGACCGCGGCGCGCAGGCCCTCGACCCGGCTGGGCGAGAACGCCCGGCTCACCTGCGAGCGGACCCGGGTGTGCTCGGGCGGGTTCAGGTACGGCAGCGAGCGAGTCTGCTCGGGCAGGCGCTCGCTGGACGACGCCATGAGCGACGCCACCTGCTCGCCGGACTCGGGGCTGCCCAGCCGAGGATCGCTCAACGCCGCCCGGCAGTCCTCGAAGCGGGTGAGGATCCAGGAGTCCGAGAAGCCGCTCCGATGCACCGGCGACGTCTCCCTCAACTCCCGCAGCAGCGGGTACGGGTCGGGGATCACGGCCGGGTCGGTGAGGATCCGGAGCACCAACTCGTCGCTCATCGGTCGGCTCCTTCGTCGCTCAGATCGGTCGGGTAGTAGCACCTGCCTCTGGGTCGGCAGGGTCCACGCCAGGATAAGTCAGGGTCTCGCTAGCAGCGGTAATTACTTGTATTATCGAACGGGAGAGGGTATGGTGGCAGGGCACCGAGAACTGTTATCAGAGTTTGGTGCAGAAATGTCCCAAATACCGAGGAGTATCTAGAAAATGCTTGTCAGGGAAGACATCGAAAGAGTGCTGGTGAACCGTGCGGGGAACGACGAGTCGTTCCGTGCGCTGTTGCTGGAGAACCCCCGCGACGCGGTGCGCGAGGCGCTGAGCATCAGCGTTCCGAGCCACTTCAAGCTCGAGGTGCACGAGGAGGACGCCAACAGCCTCCACTTGGTGCTGCCGCCCAGCGACCGGCTGTCCGAGGAGGAGCTGGCCAGCGTCGCCGGCGGGAAGCCCGACGGCTGAGCCGTCCTAGCGGCGATCTGCGGATCTCGCTGACGCCGCTGCCTACGTCCTAGAAGTTCCTACAGGGTTTCTCGGAACGCGTGCCGGTGCGCTCCAAGCACCCTGAGGACATGGAGACTTGACATGGAGATCGGAGAGCTGTTCGGTTTGGCTCGCCGGTTTGTCCCCGAGGCGCTGCTCGACGGCGCCGGCTGGGCGAGGGTGCTCGACCGCGTCGGCGACGGTTTGCCCGGTGAGGCTCTGGTGTCGAATGTGCTGGGCTTCGAGTTCCGGCTGTGGGACGCCGAGCCGTCGGCTGACTTCGGCCCCACGCTGTCGGCGAATACTCCGCTGGTGGACTTCCTGGTCGAGCGGGGCCGGACGGCCCCGCCGGGCTCGCGGGAGGCGGCCTTGGGCGCCTTCCTGTCCCGGCTGAGCGGCGAGGGCTGGCCCGCCAACGGTGCCCTCGAGTACGACGTGGTGGGCGTGCCCGTCGGTGAGCAGCCCCATCCGGGCCTGTTCATGAACATCGGTCCGTATCCGGAGAACGCAGGCGCGCCCACGCCGGCAGAGGTGGTCGGCATCATCGCCGACACGCTGTGCCTGCCACGCGACGACGACGAGCACGAATCGGTGGAGCGGGTGTGCGAGGCGCTGCCGCCGGGCGCTTTCGTCTACCACGTCGGCACCATGCCGAGCCGGGCGCGCCGGGCTGTGCGCGTCGCGGTGGAGGGCGTCGAGGCCGGCGATGTGCGGGCGTTTCTCAGCCGGATCGGCTGGGCAGGACCGATCGGGCTCGTAGAGGCCACCCTCAGCGACATGCTCTCTGTCTCAGCCCGATTCGCGCTCGCCTTGGATGTGGCCCCTGACGGGCCGCTGCCGCACATCGGTCTGGAGGTAAGCCCGCTGCCCGACGGGCTCACCTGCTACGACGGGTGGCTGGCCTCGGGTAGGAGCGACTGGCCCGAGCTGCTGGAGCACCTGGTCGCCTGGGGCCTGTGCCTGCCCCACAAGGCCGAGGCCCTGCTCGAGTTCTGCGGTTTGGACCGGCTCATGGGCTCTGCCGGCGTGCTCAACGTGTATCGGGCGATCGTCGGCCCCAAGATCGTCGTCAGCGACGCAGGCGTGCAGGCCAAGGCCTACGTCGGCGTGCTCGTGTTCCCGGCGCCCTGATCGCCGCGCGTTGACGGCTGGGGCACCGAGCGGTGACACCGCCGTCTAGACCTGTCGGCACCGGCCCCGAACCGGCGCCGACGGAGATCGACGTCGAGGAACTGTTCGGCGTGGCCCGCCGTTTCATTCCCGAGGCGCTGCTCGACGGCGCTGGCTGGGCGAGGGTGCTCGACCGGGTGGGCGACGGCCTGCCCGGGTCGGCCGTGATGTCGAACCTGGCGGGCTTCGAGTTCCGGCTGTGGGACGCCGAGCCGTCGGCTGACTTCGGCCTCACGCTGTCGGCGCCCAGTCCGCTGGTGGACTTCCTGGTCGAGCGGGGCCGCACGGCGCCGTCGGGCTCGCGGGCGGCCGCCTTGGGCGCCTACCTGTCGCGGATGAGCGGCGACGCTTGGCCGGCGAGCGGCATCCTGGAGTACGACGTGGTGGGCGTGCCCCGCGGCGAGCGGCCCGATCCGGGCCTGTTCGTGAACATCGGCCCCTACCCGGAGAACGCGGGCGTGCCGCTGCCGACAGAGGTCGTGGGCCTTCTCGCCGACACGCTGTGCCATCGACGCGACGAAGATGAGCGCGCCGCGGTGGAGCGGGTGTGCGAGGCGCTGCCGCCGGGCGCTTTCGTTCACTCCATGGGCGCCATGCCCGGCCGCGGGCTGCGGTCGGTGCGGGTCAGCGTGAAGGGCGTCGAGGCGGGCGAGGTGGCCGGGTTTCTCAGCCGGGTCGGCTGGAACGGCCCGATCCCGCTCGTGGAGGACACCCTCATGGGCATGCTGGCCGTCGCGCCCTCGTTCTTCGTCGCCCTGGATGTGGCCCCTGGTGGACCGCTGCCGCGCGTCGGCCTAGGGATGACTCCCTCACCGACCGATCAGGGCGACTACGTGCGTTGGCTCTATGATGCGCGGGATGACTGGCAGCCGCTCGTAGAGCACTTGGTGGCGGGGGGATTGTGCCTGCCGCACAAGGGCGACGCCCTGATCGCGTTGCCGGGCGTCAATCGACTGTTGGGCGCTCAGGGCGTGCTCGTCGTGTTCCAGGCGCTCGCCTGGGTTAAGGTCTCGGTCAGCAGCGACCACGGCGTGCGGGCGAAGGCCTACTCAGCCATCGTCCTGTCTTGGGCGGGATGAGCGTCGAGCCTCGCCGACGGGCGGTTGAGTGATGACGCCGTCGTCGGGCGAGGGCATCGGCGAGCTGTTCGGGTTCGTCCGTCGTTTCGTTCCCGAGGCGCTGCTCGACGGCGCTGGCTGGGAGCATCTGCTCGACCGCATAGGCGACTGGCCCGGGTCGGCGATCATGTCGAGCGTGGCCGGCTTCGAGTTCCGGCTCTGGGAGGCCGAGCCGTCCGCCGACTTCATACCTTCGGTGTGGACGTCGAGCGCGCTGGTGGACTTCTTCGTCGAGCAGGGGCGGGCCGCGCCGGCCGGCTCGCGGGAGGCGGCTCTGGGCGCCTTCCTGTCCCGGATGAGCGGCGACGGCTGGCCGGCGAGCGGTCTCCTCGAGTACGACGTGGTGGGCGTGCCCCGCGGCGAGCGGCCCGATCCGGGCCTGTTCGTCAACGTGGGCCCCTACCCCCAGCACGCTGGCATGCCGCCGCTCGGTGAGGTGGTGGGCCTTCTCGCCGACGCGCTCTGCCTGCCGCGCGACGACGACGAACTCCGGGCGGTGGAGGGTGCGTGCGAGGCGCTGCCGCCGGGGGCTTTCGCCAAGTCCCTCGGCGCCATGCCCGGCCGGGAGCGGCGGGCCGTGCGCATCCAGGTCGACGGCATCTCCGCCGGAGGCGTGCCGGGGTTCCTCAGCCGGATCGGCTGGTCCGGGCCGATCCGGCTAGTGGACGACACCCTCGCCGACATGCTCACCGTCGCCACCCGGTTCTCGCTCGCGTTGGACGTGGCCCCCAACGGCCCGCTGCCGCACATCGGTCTGGAGATGAGCCCCTTCACCCAGGGACTGGGCGCCTTCGACGAGTGGCTCAACTCGGCGCGAGGCGACTGGCAGCCGCTGATCGAGCATCTGGTGGCCAGGGACCTGTGCCTGCCGTCCAAGGGCGAGGCCCTGCTCGAGTTCTGCGGCCTCGACTGGCTCTGGGGCGCCGACGGCGCGCCCGCGTTCAAGGTGTATCGGACGATCGTCGGCCCCAAGGTCGTCGTCAGCGACGACGGCGTGCAGACGAAGGCCTATGTCGGCATGATCCTGTTCCCGGCATCCTGATAGTCCATGCCGCGCCGTTCCGAACCCCCGACAGAAGACGCTTCAGCCTTTCAGAGGCCCTTCTTCCGTCCGGCGGCCCTTGCTCGGCGGGGCCAGACCGAGGACCTCGACCGGTTGCTGCGGGTCAACGCCCCGCACGAATGGGTCGTGGTGACCGTCCTGGCCGTCGCGTTCGTGCTCGTCCTGGTCTGGGGGATCTTCGGACGCATAGAGCGCAGCGTCACCGCCCCATGCGTGCTGGTCGAGTCCGGTGAAATGCATCCGGTGCTGGCCCAGTCCGAGGGCTCGGTGGCGGAGGTGCTCGCGGCCGCCGGCGAGGAGGTGCAGCAGGGGGATCCGCTCGTCCGGCTGGCGTCGGCCGAGCTCGAGGCTCAGGTGGCCGCCGCCCGGGCCCTCGTGGCGGTCTTGGAGGCCGATCTCGAGCCGAGCGAAGCGTCCTTGAACGTCGCACGCTCCGAACTGGTCGCGCTGGAGGCTGTCCTGGAGTCCAGTCTGCACATCGAGAGCCCGTCCGCCGGCACCGTCGTGTGGATGGGCCTGTCGCCCGCTGAAGTGGTGGTGCCGGGCGACGAGGTGGCCGCCGTCAGGGCGGGCACCGGCGGAATGCGGGCGATCTCGTTCTTGGCGCCCGACCAGGCCGGCCGACTGTCCGAGGGCATGGGCGCGCTGGTGCAGCCGCTCGGGGCGCTGCCTGCCGGCGCCGACGATGAGGCGCTCCCGGCCGTCGTGTCCGAAGTGTCGCCGGTGCAGTCCGATCCTCCGACGTGGCTGACCCAGACGGGCGCCGCCCTCGCGCCGTCGCCCGGAGCCGCGGTGACGCTGGACTTCGAGGAGCCGCTGCCTCCGGTCGGCGACGGCGATCCCTGCCGGGTGCGCATAATCGTCGGCCAAGACCGTCCGGTAGGCCTCTTCGCGCAGGCGACTCCTCCGGGGCGCTAGCTAGTGCCTGTGGACACCGTGCCGAGCGGCGCCGGACCCTCGACATCCGGGCGAGAAGGTCGTGCAGGGAAGAAGCGACGCCTTCGCACCCCTGTCTTGCTTCAGAACGACGAGACGGAATGCGGCGCGATCTGTCTCGGGATAGTGCTGGCCCACTACGGGCGCTGGGTGCCGATCGACGAGTTGCGAAGAGTCTGCGGAGTCAGCCGTGACGGCAGCACAGCCCTCGGCCTTCAGCGCGGCGCAGAGAAATACGGGCTGCGAACGGAAGGCTGGCGCAAGGAGACGAGCGACCTGCCGCAGATGAGTCTGCCTCTGATCATATTCTGGGAGTTCAACCACTTCGTCGTGCTGGAGGGTTTCAGGAACGGCAAGTACTACTTGAACGATCCGGCCAATGGTCGCCTAGTGGTCAGCGAAGAGACGTTCGATCAGGCATTCACAGGCATCACACTGGAGATGACGCCCAGTGCCGACTTCAGGCCGGGCGGAGAGCGCCGTGGCATCATGAGCAAGGCTTGGCCTTGGTTGAGAGATGCCAAAGGCACCGTCGCGTACGCGCTGCTTTGCGGGCTTCTGCTGGCTGCGGCCGCGCTCATCTCGCCGGTATTGTTGACAGTGTTCATCGATTATGTGCTGTTGAACGCAGAACCAGGGTGGACAACTACGATCGTGCTAGTCGGCGTACTGGTCACTGTGCTTACCTACATCATAACGTGGATGCAGCAGCGAAGCTTACAACGGCTTGCCATACGTCTGTCAGCAATAAACTCTGAGCGGATATTGTCTCACTTATTCCGACTACCCGCCAGGTTCTTTGCTCACCGCTTTGTGGGCGATCTGGCGCAACGTATGCAGATAATCGATCAGATCGCGGAGGTGATGTCCAAACAGTTCATGTCGGTGATGGTGGAACTCGTGATGAGCAGTCTGTTCCTAATCTTGATGATGATCTATGATCCGCTGCTCGCGGCAGCCGTCCTGTTGCTGGCCGTCATCAACGCCGTGATGACTCGCGTTGCCAGCCGACGGCGCGCTGAAGAGAACCGCGGAATGCAGCATGAGCAGGCCCGGTTGGCAGGCCTTACTGCCTTTGGCATGGGTAATCTCGAGACATTGCGGGCGACTTCGATGGAGAAGGACTTCTTTCTGCGCTGGAACGGATATCAGGCGCGCGAACTGACCGCGAGACAGAGATTCGCCGAACTCGGATACATCATAGCTTCACTGCCGAACCTGTTCATGCTCTTGGGGGCTGCGGTGGTGTTCGGCGTGGGAGGACTCAGGGTCACGTCCGGAGATCTTACTGTAGGAGCGCTCATGGGCTTCTATATTGTAGCGATCAATTTCTTGCAGCCGGTAGGTCGTTTCGTCCAGTCTATCGACGCCTTTCAGATCCTAGAGTCGGAGTTGGACAGGATCGAAGACATCAGTACGGCCGCTGAGGATCCGCTCATCGTTTCATCGAATGACACCGAGTCGAGCACGATTGCCACAGTAGGCGGCAGGCTACGACTCAATGGACGAGTCGAATTACGCGACATAACATTCGGCTATCGGCCCGATCATCCGCCTCTTATCGAAGGCTTCGATCTGATATTGGAGCCAGGACAACGGGTCGCCCTCATCGGTACTACTGGATCGGGCAAATCAACCCTGATGAAGCTCGCAATGGGAGAATTCGCTCTATGGTCGGGTGAGATCCTGTTCGACGGCAGGCCTGTCCATACGATACCACGCCAAGTCTTGACGGACTCGGTGGCGGTCGTCGATCAGCACATCCTCCTGTATTCGGGCACCGTGCGTGAGAACCTGACGATGTGGAACCCCGCCGTTCCTGATCGGCAGGTGGTGGCCGCGGCTCAGGACGCCATGATTCACGACGAGATCGTGAGCCGTCCGTACGGATACGACGGTGAGATCACCGAGGGCGGCGTGAATTTCAGCCACGGGCAGCGCCAGCGCCTGGAGATAGCACGGGCGTTGGTGCTTGAGCCGTCTGTGCTGCTCTTGGACGAGGCCACCAGCAGGCTGGACGCAGTGACTGAGATGGACATCGACGGTGCGCTGCGACGGCGGGGCTGCACCTGCCTGATCGTCGCGCACCGACTCAGCACCATACGGGACTGCGACCAGATCATCGTTCTCGATGCCGGCAGTGTGGCCCAGCGGGGCACACATGACGAACTCATCGCCAATGAGCAGGGCATCTACTACCAGCTCGTGCAAGCGGTGTAGGGCGTCGTCATGCAGGAATCGGCCGGTCGTGAGGCAGCCAGCAGGCCAGGGGCCTCGAGCCTCGCGGGTCTGGCGTCGCATCTGGGATCCCGAATCGCGGCGGCAGCCAATCGGCCCGTACTCCTCGACGACCCCGACTCTGTCTGGCTGATCGAGTCGGGCGCCCTCGACGTCTTCCTCGTCGAGACCGAGGGCGGCGCCGCGGCCTCCGGGTTGAGCAACCTGCTGCGCGTCGGAGAGGACCGAGTCGTGTTCGGGGTGGACAGCGAGTCCTTCAGCCTGGTGGCGAAGGGTCTACCCGGCAGCGTCATCCGGCGCCTGAGGATTGATGATCTGCTGCGAGAGGCCGCTCGCGAGGACTTCGCCTTCCAGGTCGATGCCTGGATCAGAGACTTCGCGGCGACGGTGGCCAGCGGCGTCGACCCCCGCCCGCGCCCCGACCTGCGGATCACGGCTGGCCGGTCGCAGGACGGCCTGGCGGGCAACGCCGTCTTCGCTCACCCTGGCGAGGTGGTGTGGATCGAGCGAGCCGGGCCTGCCCACTATCTCGGGACCGAGGACGTCGATTCCGATGACACGGCCCTAGTCCCTCTCACGTCGGACACCTGGGTGGTACTGGACGAAGCGTCCAGCTTGCAGTGCACATCGTCGAGGTCTGTCGAGAGCGGTCGGCTGCTGGAGGGCCTGAGGAGATTCCATAGCCTGGCCTTGTCTGCCGAGCTGTTGAACCGGAGGCTTCAGGTCGCTGACAGCGCCAATGCGCAAGTCGACCGCGCGAACTACCACCGTCGCGAGAGACACCGCTCCCGCCGACTGCTGTTCAGTGTGCTCGATTCCGCCGTCCACACATCCGAAGACCAGACCTCCGACATCGTCACGGCGCTCAATGCGGCAGGTCGGCATGAGAACATCAACTTTCGATGGCCTCCGGCGACTCCCGGCGAGACGCTCTATGAGCGGCCCGTTCACGAGATTCTGCGGGAGTCGCGAGTGAACTACCGAAGAGTCAGACTTAGCGCTAACGATCGCTGGTGGCGCGGTGACAGCGGCGCAATGCTGGCCTTCCGTCGTGATGACGACGCTCCGGTGGCGCTTCTGCCAGGTCGCCTTGGCCGCTATAGGGAGTTCGATCCCGCACGAAACTCCTCTCGTAGATTGAACGCCCGACGTTCTCACGGGTTCCATCCAGAAGCATGGTCGTTTTGCCACTCCCTTCCAGAGGACGAGCAGTTGACTGCCGGGGATGTAACTCGATTCGGATTCAGCAACACGCGAGCCATCTGCGTCCTGTTGGCTGTCGCTGGTTTCCTGGCAACCCTCCAAATCGTCCTACCGGCGTTCCTGGCCGGGGAATTAGCAGGTCGACTGGTCCCACCGGTATCCGAAGGAACGACTACCTTCTTCGGCCTTGTCCTCGTCGGGATGGCTGTCTTCTCGATGCTGCTGCTTGTGTTGCAAGGTGTGTTGATGACCCGAGTGGAAGGGCGGGTCATCGCCCGTGTCAGCGCCGGACTCGTCGATCGCCTCATGAACCTGCCGCTCAGGTTCGGCAGACAGTTCAGGGCAGGCGATCTGATGACCCGCATCCTGAACCTGTGGGTGCTGCGCGACCAGTTCGCCGGAATCGTGACCCAGAGCGTCCTAGTAGTCGTCTTCCTGCTGCCGGCGCTGGCCCTGCTGTTGCTGTACGACATCGTGCTGGCCGTCACGAGCATCGCGGTCGCAGTCTTCGCGCTGGCTGCGATGATCGCGTTCGGGCTGCCGCAGACGCATCATCAGCGTGCCCGCTTCTCGGCCATGAGAAGTGTCGCCAGCCAGGTCAATCAGTATCTCGGAGGGATACGCAAGCTCCGGTCGGCTGGTGCTGAGGACTCGGCGTTCGGCTCGGTGATCCGTGGCATTCGGGATCAGCTGCGGGCTCGCAGTCGGGTAGATGGTATGAACCGGCACTTGGTTGCGTTCAGCGCGTCCGTTCCGATGCTGGGAAGCACGATCCTCTTCGCGGTTGCATCTGGTCGCGGCTTCGGTCAAGACCGGGCGTCGGACTTTCTGGTCGTCTATATCGTCTCCATCGTGATCTACTCGTCGATCGCCAACCTCGGCCGCGTGTTCGAAGGAGTCACCACAGCTCTGCCCATCTACGAGCAGATCAAGCCGATCGTGTGGGCCAAGCCGGCGAGGGTAGCAGATACAGTCCGGGAGTCTGCCAGCCGGGTGGAACTGTACGGCGAGCTCCGTTTCGACAACGTCAGCTTCCGACATGACGACACTGGACCGCTGATCCTCGGAGGCGTGACTATCGAAGCCAAGCCGGGGGAGTTCATCGCCATCGTCGGACACTCCGGTGCAGGCAAGAGCACCCTTATCAGCTTGGCTCTAGGATTGGAGGAGCCACTGAGCGGTGCGGTCTACTACGACGGGCGCGACCTCGCCAGCATCTCGACCCATTCGGTCCGACGCCAAGTGGGCATGGTGTCACAGGACAACGCTCTGCATCCGGGCAACATATTGCAGAACATCGTCGGCTTCAGCAACGACATGACCATCGAAGACGCTTGGCGGGCGGCGCAGCTGGCCGACATAGCCGAGGAGATCGCGGCCATGCCCATGCAGATGTTCACGCCGGTCGGAGATAACACGGCCACGTTCTCCGGCGGACAGCAGCAGCGCATCCAGATCGCGGCCGCCCTGGTCCGCAGTCCGCGGTTCGTGTTCCTCGACGAGGCGACCAGCTGGCTCGACGTGAACACCCAGGCACGCGTCATGCAGGGCATCGAGTCGCTGTCCGCCACCCGTCTGGTGATCGCCCACCGGCTGTCCACCGTCAGGGCCGCCGACCGGATCTATGTGCTGGCCGGCGGCCGGGTGGCCCAGCAGGGCACCTTCGAGGAGCTGCGCGAGGCCGACGGCCCGTTCCGGCGGCTCACAGAACGACAGCTGAGCTGAGCCGGCGCCGCCCGTCGGAGGAGCTGGTAGCTAGATGCGGCGGTCCCGGCCCTGCCAGTACTCGTCTCGCAGCAGGCGCTTGTAGAGCTTGCCGTTTTGGTCGCGGGGCAGCGTCTCACGGAAGTCCACTGTCCGGGGGCACTTGACCGACGCCATGCCGGCCCGGCAGTGGTCGATCAGGTCGCGCTCCAGCGCGGCCTCGGCCGCCGCGTCCACGGG
This sequence comes from Acidimicrobiales bacterium, assembly GCA_963667505.2. Classification (GTDB taxonomy): domain Bacteria; phylum Actinomycetota; class Acidimicrobiia; order Acidimicrobiales; family Aldehydirespiratoraceae; genus Aldehydirespirator. Next base: position 409,284 of record OY763490.2, read on the forward strand.
CATTTCCATTGGCTGCACGACGGCCTTGACCACCTCGCCGAGATCGTCGTCGGGCACGCCGAACACGGCCGCGTCCATCACCGCGGGGTGCATGGTCAGCAGGTTCTCGGCCTCCTGGGGGTACACGTTCACCCCGCCGGAGATGATCATGTACGCCTTGCGGTCGGTCAGGTACAGGAACCCGTCGTCGTCGATCCGGCCGATGTCACCGAGGCTGGACCAGCCGTCGGGGGGCGTCGAGCCTCCGGTCTTCTCCTCCCTCGGGCGGTCGTCGCCAGCGGCGCCCCTGCTGAAATAGACGACGCCTTCGTCTCCTACCGGCAGCTCGGTGCCGGTGGCGTCGTCCACGATGTGGACCTCGCAGCCGATCGGCCTGCCGACGGTGCCGGGATGGGCCAGCCACTGCTCGCTGTCGCAGTAGGTGAACCCGATTCCGTCGGTGCCCGCGTAGTACTCGCCGATGATCGGCCCCCACCAGTCGATCATCTGTCGCTTGGCCTCCACCGGGCAGGGCGCGGCCGCGTGCACCGCCAGGGTCAGCGTCGACAGGTCGTGGGCGTGGCGCTGCTCGCCGGGCAGCTTGAGCATGCGCACGAACATGGTGGGCACGACCTGGGTGTGGGTCACCGAGTAGCGCTCGACCGCGGCCAGGAACTCCGCCGCGTCGAAGCGCTCCATCACCACCGTGGTGGCGCCGATGATCTGCGCGGCCGTCGTGAAGCGCAGCGGGGCGCCGTGGTACAGCGGCGCGGGCGACAGGTACACGGACTTGTGGGACATGCGCAGCAGCAGCACGCACACTATGGCCACCGCCGACTGGGCGTCCTCCAACGGCACCGGCTCGTAGGCGGTGAGCACGCCCTTGGGGCGCCCGGTGGTGCCGGAGGTATACAGCATGCTGTTGCCGGACACCCGCCCGGCCAGCGGCTCCGGCGACGCGGCCGCCACGGCCTGCTCGTAGCTGTCGTAGCCGTCGACAGTGTCGTCCATCATCAGCCGCAGCCCCACTCCCGGCATCCGGCCGGCCAGCCCGGCGGCCTTGTAGCCCGAGGTGACGAAGGCCACGGCGCCGCTGTCGCCGACGATGTAGGCGATCTCGTCGGCGGTCAGGCGGCTGCTGATGGGGGTGTAGACCAGCCCCGCGTAGTAGGCCCCCCAGACCAGCGGCAGAAAGTTGCGGTGGTTCTCCAGGCACCAGGCCACATGGTCGCCGGGGACCAGGCCGGCCTCCCGGAACACTCGCGACACCCGGTTGGCCTCGGCGTCGAGCTGGGCGTAGGTGAGCGTCTCGCCCGACCCGGCCATGATCAGCGCCACCCTGTCGGGACTGGTGGCCGCATGCACTCCCGGATACATCTACCCCGAAGCTAGCGGGCGCGGCCACGGGGTCCTTCAGCCGGAATGAAGCTTGCAATTCCGGGGGGACGGAGTCTAACATGGCCCGAGCAGACAATCGTAATTATTACGATCTCAGTTCATCATCAACATCCAACTATCGAGGAGTATCTAGAAAATGCTCATCAGGGAAGACATCGAACGAGCGCTGGTCAACCGTGCGGGGAGGGACGAGGCGTTCCGTGCGCTGTTGCTGGAGAACCCCCGCGACGCGGTGCGTGAAGCGCTGAACATCAGTGTTCCGAGCCACTTCACGCTTGAGGTGCACGAGGAGGACGCCAGTAGCCTCCACTTGGTGCTGCCGCCCGGCGACCGGCTGTCCGAGGAAGAGCTGGCCAGCGTCGCCGGCGGGAAGGCCGACGGCTGAACCGTCCAGCGACGGGGTCGCGGGTCTTTTTGACGCCGCATCCCACATTCTCCATCGTGCTCGAGTTCCAGGCCTAGATAGCCGCGCCCATCTACGCCGGGCGCGGCTATCTAGGCTGGGGCTGTGAGGGCGTTGGTGCAGCGGGTGTCGCAGGCCCGGGTGCGGGTGGACGGCTGGGTGGTGGGCGAGATCGGCGCGGGGCTGTGCTGCCTGGTCGGGGTCACCCACGACGACGGCCAACACGGCGCGCTGAAGTTGGCTGGCAAGATCTGGCACCTGCGCGTCTTCTCCGACGAGGACGGCCACATGAACCGGTCGGCGGCCGACACCGGCGGCGAGGTGCTGGTGGTGAGCCAGTTCACCCTCTACGGCGACACCCACAAGGGCCGCCGCCCGTCGTTCGTGGCGGCGGCCGCCCCCGATGAGGCTGCCCGGCTGATCGACGACCTAGTGGCCGAGCTGCGCCGCCTGGGCGCCACCGTGGCCACCGGCGCCTTCGGCGCGAACATGGCCGTAGAGCTAACCAACGACGGCCCCGTCACCCTGATGCTCGAAGTCTGACGGCTGCGTGGTCGGCTATAGCTGCACGGAGTGGGGAAGAGGGCAGCTGCTCGCGATAGTCGTTGCTGTCCTCTTGGTGGGCTGCTCTGGAGGCGAGCATCGTACGGAGGATCGACGGGTCGAGTCCGAGGTGCCGTGCGAGCACGCCATCGATACTTTGATTCCCCCAGTCGATCCCGACGACCTCACCAGCGGCATGATCGTCCACGGATCGAGGGGCGGCTTCATCGCGCTGCCCGACCCTGAGCGTCCCATGCAACTCGGACGCTCGGCACCGGAGGGATCTGGCTATGAGGGCTATCGCTTCTCGAAGTTCGGGCTGGTGGTGCGCGGCGATCGGCTCGTCTCAGTGGAGGTGGTCGAAGCTGACCACGACGCGGTGCTGAAATTCGGCAGCTCGAGCAGCTTCGCGCCGTCACATGCCCTACGGGTCGGTCCCTGCCCCGCCACGCTAGGGGAGTGGGTGGTCTTCACGGGCGGCCTGTGGGTGAGCGCACCTGGATGCGTGGAGCTTGTCGCCTCCCACGACGACGAGGTCGCCCGCGTCCGGCTCCCTGTCGGTGCCGCGTGCGAGGTCAACCGTCACTTGGGTTGATGCCGACGGGATCTAGGATCGGGGTCTTGTCGGGTTCGGCTACGGGGATGACCGGGGTGACTGATCGCAGCGTCCATGTCCGGACCTGCCCGCTTTGCGAGGCGATGTGCGGGCTCGAAGTGCACCACGCCGACGGCGAGGTGAAGCTGATCCGCCCCAACCGCGGCGACGTGTGGTCCAAGGGCTACATCTGTCCCAAGGGCACCACGCTCGGGCATCTTCACGCCGACCCGGACCGGCTCCAGGCGCCGCTGGTGCGCGGCCCGTCGGGCGAGTTCGCCGAAGTGGGCTGGGACGAGGCCTTCGCCCGCTGCGCCGAGCTGATCGGCGGGGTCCGCGCCGAGCACGGTGTCGAGGCGGTCACCGCCTACGTGGGCAACCCGGCCGCCCACAACTACTCGATCAGCCGTTACGTCGGGCTGTTCATGGGCCTCGCCGGGCTGCCGGTGATCTACTCGGCCGGAACGGTGGACCAGTGGCCCAAGAACGTCGTCTGCCACCTCATGTACGGGCAGGCCTGGCGCATCCCCGCGCCCGACATCGAGCGCACCGACTTCATAGTGGTGCAGGGGGCCAACCCCCACGCCAGCCAGGGCAGCCTGCTGGCCCACGCCGACGTGCCCGCCGCCCTCGACCGGATCCGGGAGCGGGGCAAGGTGGTGGTGATCGACCCCCGCCGCACCGGCACGGTCAAGCACGCCGACCAGTGGCTGCCGATCAGGCCCGGCACCGACGCCCTGCTGCAGCTCGCGGTGGTCAACGTGCTGTTCGCCGAGGGCCTGGTGCGGCTTGGGCACCTGGCCGGCCGGCTCGACGGGGTGGACGAGGTCCGGCGCATCGCGGCCGACTTCCCGCCCGAGCGGGTGGCCGGCGCCTGCGGGACCACCCCGGAGGCGATCCGCACGCTGGGCCGCGAGTTCGCGGCGGCCGACCGGGCCGCCTGGTACGCCCGCATCGGCACCTGCAACCAGGAGTTCGGCACGCTGGCGTCGTGGCTGCCCGACGTGATCTGCGCCCTCACCGCCAACCTCGACTCGGTCGGCGGGCTGATGTGGGCCAAGCCGGTGGCCGTGCCCGCGGCCCAGCAGGACTGGGGCTCGGAACGGGGCTTCGGCCGCTGGCACAGCCGGGTGCGGGGTGCCCCCGAGGCTCTGGGCCAGTTCCCGCTGTCGTGCCTGGCCGAGGAGATCGACACGCCCGGCCCCGGCCAGATCAAGGCGCTGGTGGTGATCTGCGGCAACCCGGTGATATCGGCGCCCGACGCCGGCCGGCTCGACGCGGCCCTTCCCCAACTCGACGTAATGGTCTCGCTCGACAACGCCCTGAACGAGACCTCCCGTCACGCCGACGTGATCCTGCCGGGCCTGTCGGCGCTGGAGCAGCCCCACTGCGACGAGCTGCTGTGGGGCTGGGCCACCCGCTCGGCCGCCAAATGGTCGCCGCCGCTGTTCCCGCCCGCCGACGGACGGCCCCACGAATGGGAGATCCTGCTGCGCCTGGGCGCGATCTGCGCGGGCATTCCCCCCGAACACACCGACGTATCTGCCATCGACGACGGCTACTTCTCGCACCTGGCCGAACTCAGCGGGGCCGACCCGGCCGCTGCGCTGGCCGCCTCGCCCGAGCCCGGCCCCGAGCGCCTCAACGACCTGGCGATCCGCACCGGCCCGTGGGGCGACCGCTACGGCCAGAACCCCGACGGGGTGACGCTGGCCAAGCTCAAGGAGCAGCCCGACGGCGTCGACTTCGGCCCGATGGTGCCCCGCATCCACGAGGTCGTGCTGCACCCCGACGGCAAGGTCGACCTCGCCCCGGCCCACATAACCGCCGACATCGGCCGGCTCGCCGAGAGCCTCGACCGGCCCGTCGAGCCGCTGGTGCTCACCAGCCGCCGCCACCTGCGCTCCAACAACTCCTGGATGCACAACGTCAAGGTCCTGGTGAGGGGCAAGGACCGCTGCACCCTGCTCATCCATCCCGACGACGCCGCCGCCCGCGGCGTGGCCGACGGCGCGGTGGCGGTGGTGTCGTCCTCCAATGGCGCGGTCGAGGTGCCCGCCGAGGTCAGCGACGAGATGATGCCCGGCGTGGTGTCGCTGCCCCACGGCTGGGGCCACGACAAGCCCGACACCCGCCTGTCGGTGGCCCGCGAGCACGCCGGCGTCAACAACAACCTGCTGGCCCCGCCCGACTTCGTGGACGTCCCCTCTGGCAACGCCGCCGTCAACGGCATCCCCGTCGAAGTCGCCCCGGCCTGAGGTCGTCGCAGGATTGGCCGCTCCAGACAATCACGGCAGAAGCGGCCTGGGTTTCCCGGTGGGAGCAGCCGAAGTTTCACGGTAGAAGTGGCCTGAGTTTCCCGGTGGGAGCAGCCGAAGTTTCACGGTAGAGCTGATCGAGGGGCCGGCCAGAGGGCATCGATGGGGCGGAGGTGCAGGCGGTCGCCGACGGTCAGGTGCTGCTCGCCGGTGTGCAGGAGTATCCCTGCACGGAAGGCGCCCGGGTCGACCGCGTCGATGCGGTCGCGCAGCCAGGCCACCTGGCGGAGTTGCTCGGCGCGGGGGGACCTGGTGGCCTTCACCTCGGCGGCCACCACCGCGCCGTCGGCCCGCTCGATCACGAGATCGACTTCGTGGCCGTCGTGGTCGCGGTAGTGGTGCATCCTCAGCCCGGCGTCGGTGGCTGAGAGCTGCCGCCGCGCCTCGTTCACCGCGAAGGACTCCAGCAGCGGCCCGGCCGACGGCGAGGTTGGCACTGTCAGGGAGTTGGGGTCGGCGCCCAGCAGGCTGGCGGCCAGGCCGGTGTCGGTCATGTGGATCTTGGGTCGGCGCACGGGCCGGGACGCCGGGTTGCGCGACCACGACGGCAGCCGGTGCATGAGGAACACGGTCTCCATCCATGCGACGTATGACTCAAGCGTGGACCGGTCGATCCCGAGCTGGCCCGCCACTGCCTGCACGTTGAGCTCGGTGGCGGTGTTCGCCGCGATCCACTGCACCAGCTGCGGCAGCACGGAGCGACGGCGCAAGTCGCCCAGCGCTACGACGTCGCGCTCGATGACGGTCTCCACATAGCTGTCGAACCAGCCGCGGCGCAGGCCCGGACGCAGCGCGACGACTTCGGGGTAGCCGCCGCGGCAGACCAGCCTCATGTAGCCGCGCCGGCCGGGCCGGCTCGAAGCGGTCGGCCTCGGGCCCGCCGCGGCGTCGTCGAACCAGTCCAGCAGCGTCGGCGGTGCGGCGCTGCCGACGAGCTCGGCCTGCGATAGCGGCCACAGGCGCAGGATGCGGGCCCGTCCCGCGAGCGACTCGCTGATCGTGGGCACGGTGAGGAAGTTGGTGGAGCCCGTCAGCAGGAAGCGGCCCGGCACGGGGTCCACGTCGACGATCTGCTTGACGGCGCGGACCAGGCGGTCGCCGCCGAGTTGGACCTCGTCCACGACGAGCGGATGGGCCTGATCGAGCAGGAACCCCTGCGGGTCGGCCACCGCGGCATCGAGGGTGGCGTCGTCGTCGAGCGAGGCGTAGGCGCCGCCGCGCCGCGAGGCCACGAGGCGGCCCAGAGTCGACTTGCCGCACTGCCTGGCCCCGTGGAGGACCACGACCCGGAAGCCGTCCAAGGCCTCCTCGACCAGGGGCAGCATCTGACGGGCGACGATCTCCACAAGCGGTACCCTAGCGCCTATTCCTAGTTTTTCTGATCCACTAATCCCAAATTTTTAGAACGGCTAATCCCATATTTTCAGAGGGGCTAATCCGCCTCTGGGCCGACGCCGGCTCGGAGGGGCTCTAGCCTGAGGTCGCCCCAACCTGATAAGGAGACGACCGTGAGCGCAGAGCGGCTGAGCATCGAAGGGGCGGTGGCGGTGGTGACCGGCGGCGCCAGCGGCATCGGCAAGGGCATCGCCGGGGCGCTGCTGCGCCGCGGGGCGAGCGTGGTGGTCGCCGACATCGAGGCGCCCGTGCTGCAGCAGACGGTGGAGGAACTGTCGCCGCTCGGGCCGGTCGAGGGCGTGCGCACCGACGTGAGCGACGAGGTGTCCGTGACCGCGCTGGCCGATCGCGTCTTCGAGGCCCACGGGCGCTGCAACCTGCTGTTCTGCAACGCCGGCGTCACCTCCGGGGGCGGGGGCAAGCCATGGCAGCAGGAGCCCAACGACTGGCGCTGGTGCTTCGGCGTGAACGTCTTCGGGGTGGCCATCTGCACCTGGGCGTTCGTGCCCCGCATGATCGAGTCGGGCGAGCCCGGCCAGGTGATCGTCACCTCGTCGGGAGACGGCGGGTTCGCGCCCGTGCCCACCGCCTCGGTGTACGCCTCGTCCAAGGCGGCGGCCAGTTGCTTCACCGAGGCGCTGAACGTCAACCTCATCCGCGAGGACACCGACCTCAGGGCGTCGGTGTTCTACCCCTCCGGCGGCCTCCTCGACACCGGCCTGTACAGCGCCCAGCGCAACCGGCCCGAGCACCTCCAGAGGGTGGGCCAGGGAACCGGCCGGGGCAGCCTCACCTTCGACCAACTCAAAGCGATGATCACCCGAGCGCGGGGCTCCGAGCCGGCGGTCGCCGACCTCGACGAACTCGGCGAGTTCGTGCTCGACGGTGTGCAGGAGCGGCGCTACGTCATCGCCCGCGACCTCGACGACACTGCCCGGTTGCTGCACCGGCGCGCCGACGCCATCGGTCGGGCCGAGATGCCCCCACACCACCAACTCGGCTTCTGAGGATTCTGAGGCTTCCGAGCCGTGCACGCGCGTCCGGGAAGCGGCACAATCCGAGCAGCAAGACACGTCGGGCCGCGGGCGGGGCGGAGCCCGCTGGGCGAAGAGCTGGAGAGATGATGAGCGGCATGATCCGACCCGTGACGCCTGTCGGGCCGCGGGCGGGGCGACCGTGAGCGCATTCGGAGCGGCGTCCACCGCCGACGAGGTGCTCGCAGGCCTCGACCTGTCGGGCCTGGTGTTCGTGGTGACCGGCGCGTCGAGCGGGCTGGGCGAGGAATCGGCGAGGGCGCTGGCGGCCCGCGGCGGGCGCGTGGTGATGGCCGCCCGCGACCCGGTCGGCAACGCCGCAGCCGCCGAGCGCATCCGCGCCTCGGTCCCCCGCGCCGATCTGACCCTGCTGGAACTCGACCTGGCCGACCTCGCCAGCGTGCGGGCCTTCGCGGCGCGATCCGCAGCCGAGCTCGACTGCATCGATGTGCTGATCAACAACGCCGGGGTGATGGCCTGCCCTGAGGGCCGCACCGTCGATGGCTTCGAGACCCAGTTCGGCACGAACCACCTGGGCCATTTCGCCCTGACCGCACGGCTGATGCCGCGGCTGCGCCAGGCCCGGGTGCCTCGGGTAGTCACCGTTTCCTCGGGGGGGCACAGCATCTCCGACGTCGACTTGTCCGACCCCGACTTCGAGTCCACGCCCTACGACCCGTGGGTCGCCTACGGTCGCTCCAAGAGCGCCAACGCCCACTTTGCGGCCGAACTGGCCCGCAGGTTCGGCGACCGGCTGCTCTCGTTCGCGGTGCATCCCGGTGCCATCGCCACCCGTCTCAGCCGCCACATGACCGCCGAGATGCTCGAGGCGCTGATTGCCCGAGCCAAAGCCAACGCCGAACGCCGCGGCGACTCAGGCGGCGGCTTGAAGCTCAAGAGCGTGCAAGCGGGCGCGGCCACGCAGGCGTGGGCGGCCGCCTCGCCGGACGCGGCGTCGCACAACGGCCGCTACCTGGCCGACTGCGGGCCCGCGGCGCCGGGCGCAGCCGAGAACCAGACCGCCCCCTGGATCGGCGACGCCGATACGGCCGCCCGGCTGTGGGAGCTCAGCGAGGAGCTAGTCGGCCTGCGATTCTGACGGCGGCGACCGCCCCGCGCTTGCCCGCCGGACCCAGCAAGATTCTGTTTGAGCTTCTTGGGTTTATATGACGGGTTACTTCAAACAGAATCGGACCGGGCCTCGGCGCAGAGTTCGCGCCGGAACGAGCCGGGTAGGGTGCTGATGCCACGCTGCGCGACCCAGCCGACACCGGAGGTTCCCATGTCGGAGCATCACATCGTCATCTCGGCCGACACCCACTGCGGCGGCGAGATGCGCGACTACCGCCCGTACCTGGCGTCCAAGTACCACGCCGACTTCGACGAGTGGGCCGACGGGGTCGAACGGGCCCAGCAGGCGTCGGCCGCGGCGTACAAGGGCCGCAAGAGCCCCCGCAACGTCGGCGTGGACGGCGATCCAGTCGAAGACGGCGACCGCAACTGGTCGATGGAGCGCCGGCTGCGCGAGCAGACCGCTGACGGGGTGGTGGCCGAGGTCATGTTCCCCAACACGCTGCCGCCGTTCGCCCCGCCTGCGTCCACTGCGCTGGAGGCGCCCCGCTACGCCCGCAACTTCGAGCACCGCTGGGCGGGCCTGCGGGCCCACAACCGCTGGCTCCTCGACCGGGTCAGCGAAGCGCCGCAGCGCTGCGCTGGCATCGCGCAGATCTTCCTAGGCGACGTGGAGGGCTCGGTGGCCGAGATCGAGTGGGCCGCGGAGAACGGGTTGCGCGGCGGGATCCTGCTGCCGGGCGCCCCGCCCGACTCGCCGTTCGAGCCGCTGTACTCGGCCGCATACGAGCCGATCTGGGCCGCGGCGGAGGCCAACGACATGCCGGTCAACCACCATGCGGGCGGTGCCACCCCGTCGTTCGGCAACCACTTCCCGGCGTCGCTGGCCGTGTTCCTGATCGAGGTGCGCTGGTGGTCGCAGCGGGCGCTGTGGCACCTGATGTTCTCAGGCGTGTTCGAGCGCCACCCGAACTTGAAGTTCGTCAACACTGAGACGGGCACGGCCTGGATACCCGAGGTGCTCAACGACCTCGACTCGTTCTATCACCGCATGAAGTACTCGACGTACGGCTCGGAGTCGATCTTCGGCGGGCCGGCGGTGTCGGCCATGTCGCTCAAGCCCAGCGAGTACTGGCAGCGGCAGTGCTTCATCGGGGCCAGCTTCCTGCGGCCCAGCGAGGCCCACCTGCCCGCCGAGATCGGCATCGACCGGATCATGTGGGGCTCCGACTACCCCCACACCGAGGGGTCGCACCCCTTCACCGAGAAGCATCTCAAGCTCACCTTCGGCGGCATGCCGGTAGACGACGCCACCAAACTGCTCACCGTCAACGCAGCCCGGCTCTACAAGTTCGACCTTGAAGCCCTGCGCCCTCTCGCCGAGCAGCACTGCCTAACCAAGGAGGAGGTCGCGGCGGGCATCGACTACGCCGAGGTTCCCGAAGAAGCCCGAGGCTGCCCCGGCATGAACCCCCTGAACCAGCGAGCCCCCGTCGCCGTCTGACGACAGGGCCCTGCGCGGCGTCAGTCGGTTAGGGGGCCGCCTCGGGTGCCGGGCCAGCGGGAGGCGCCGATGGTGTCGGCGTGGGGCCAGAAGGCGTCGGGGTCGAGCGGGCCGGCGTTGGTGATGCTGCGGGCCTTGGCCTGATGGGTGACCAACTGCGCTGATAGCTGCTCCCGGATCGGGAGGTAGCGGGCGACCGGGTCCCAGGGGCTGTCGAGCAGCTTCAGCTCGCCCTCGACGTTCTCGACGTGGCGCTGCTCGAAGGTGGTGGCTACGTCCACCACGTGGGGCGGGAAGTCGTACTCTCCGGCCGCGCCACCGATGGCCCGCGAGTACTTGACCCACCACTCGTGCTCGTCCACATCGCCGGGGCGGGCCGGCGCCGGGTCGGTGACCTCGCCGTGGAACTCCACGAAGGTGTAGCCCTGATGGGTGGCCCGGGCCGAGACATGGTCGCCGAGGCGGTAGTAGTCGATCTTGCACAGGAACTTGGGCTGGCCGTTGGTCTCGTGGCTGATCGACACCGCCGCCTCCTGGTCTATGCCCATGCCGAGGTTGTACTGGCCTGCGACGCCGCTCCAGGACGCGGGCACCTTCACGCTGATGCCGAGCTCGGGCTCGCCTAGGATGGGCACGCAGTACACGCCCACGGTCACCACCGGCTCGCCCGGAACCAGGCCGGGCGGCACGAGCCGCGCCACGCCGGTCGCGTCGGTGCGGTAGGTCACCACCAGCTTGGGCCATCCGGCCACCTCGCCGGGACGGGTCATCGGTGTCTCGGTCACGCTGTCTCCTGTCGCCGCGGAACTCGCTCAGCGTATTGCAGCCGAGCCGTTCCGGCAGACTGTTCCCCGCCAAGACCTAGGAGCAGACATGGCCATCGACTTCACGCTCACCCCGGAACTGCAGGACATCAGGGCGAGGGTCCGCGCCTTCATCGACGACGTGGTCAAGCCGGCCGAGGACCGCATCGAGGGCCGCGACAGCGCCGAACCGCTCGACGGGAGCGAGCGCCGCCGTCTCCTGATCGAGCTTCGCAGGCAGGCTTGGGCCGCGGGGCTCTGGCTGCCGCACATGCCCACCGAATGGGGCGGCATGGGCCTCGGGCACGTGGCGCTGGCCATGGTGCAGGCCGAGGCGGCCAAGTCCCGCTACGGGCCGTGGGTGCTGAACTGCCAGGCTCCCGACGAGGGCAACATGCACACCCTGCTGCACTGGGCCACGCCCGAGCAGGCCGAGAAGTACCTGCGCCCGCTGTGCGAGGGCCGGGTGTGGTCGTGCTTCGCCATGACCGAGCCCGACGTGGCGGGCTCCGACCCCACGCTGATCCAGACCCGGGCCTACCCCGACGGCGACGAATGGGTGATCAACGGCCACAAGTGGTTCATCTCCAACGCCCACCGGGCGAACTTCGCCATCCTGGTGTGCCGCACCGAGGACGACCCCGACATCCCGCAAGCCGCCAACAGCGCCTTCATCATCGACCTGCCCGCCGACGGATGGAACGAGGTGCGCCAGATCGAGACCATGCACGGCAGCACCGGCCACAGCGAGATCGTCATCGAGGACCTGCGCGTCCACAAGGACCAGATGCTCGGAGGGCGGGGACAGGGCCATCTGCTGGGCCAGTACCGGCTCGGCCCCGCCCGGCTGGCCCACTGCATGCGCTGGATCGCCCAGGCCGAGACCGCGCTCGACATGATGGTGGACCGGTCGCTCAACCGCTTCTCGCACGGGTCGCTGCTGGCCGAGAAGCAGGGGATCCAGTGGCTGATCGCCGACTCGGCCATGGAGCTGTACCAGTCCAAGCTGATGGTGCTGCACGCGGCCCACAAGATCGACCGGGGCGAGGACTTCAAGTCCGAGGTGTCGATGGCCAAGCACTTCGTGGCCAACATGCTGAACCGGGTCATCGACCGCTCGATCCAGGTCCACGGTGCCCTCGGCTACTCCACCGACACCCCGCTGGCCCACATGTACCAGCACGCTCGCTGGGCCCGCTTCGCCGACGGCGCCGACGAGGTCCACCAGATGCGCATAGCCCAGCGCACCATCGCGGCCTTCACCGACGAGGGCACCACCCGTCGGGCCACCGGCGACCTGCCGATCTAAGCGCACCGGCAGTCGCCACCCGCGGCCTGCTCAGGGGGGATCACGCCGTAGGTGACGCCTGCGGCGGTCTCGGCTCAGGCGGGGATCACGCCGTAGGTGACTCCGAGCCGGCTCAGCCAGCGGCGGTATGCGATCGCGGAGCGGTCGGCCCGTATCGGCGTCTCGGCCCTGGGGTCGAGAGGCAGCAGCTTGGGGTGCTGGTTCTCGAGGATGGGCTTGTCCTGGCCGATCACCGTCTGCTGGAAGCTGCGGATCTCGCCGTCGGCGCTCACGTCGTCGAGGATGCTCAAGAAGAGATGGGCCCTGATCCGGGTGTCGGTCAGGGGATGGATGAAGATGCCGATGGCATCCATGCGCTGGGCGTCGCTGGGGGACGACTTGTAGAGCATGGCGCCGTAGGGGTGCGGCACCCGGTACACGTACTCAGCCAGCACCGCCTGCGAGGAGGCTGCCGCCGCCCGAGGCTGGTAGAAGACGCAGTCGAAGGCCCAGAGCTCGCCGTCCCGCTCCTCCACCCGGTACTCGGCCACCTCGGTGCGGGGCTCGTCGCCCAGCACGCCCCGGTGCACGTAGGGGAAGTGGGCCATGTCCAGGAAGTTCTCCACCGCCCGGGGCGCCGACACCTCGATGCCGACGGTCACCGCGTTGAGGGTGCGCCGGTCGTCCTCCAGGGCCTCCGGGACGGCGAACACGTCGCCGTCGGGCTCGCCCAGCGTGGTCCACAGGTAGCCGCAGTCGGTGCGGACCTCCAGGATGCGGGCCTCGCCGTTGGATCGAGTCTCGGCCCGGGCGGCGCCCTGCGGGTCGATCCAGCAGGACAGCGGCTCCTCCAGCAGCAGGGTCTCGAGCGGGCCGCGGCGGATCTCCTCCAGTGCGGCCACCGCGTGCCACTGGTTGCGGATCACCGGGTCGGTGCAGGTCTGCGCAACCGTCGATGTCGCCATGCCGAACGCCCTCCGCTGGCTATGCGATGGGTACACCCTAGGCGGCCGCGGACTGCCCGGAGCCCACTGCCTTGCAAAGCAATTCTGGTCCCGAGCCGACTTCCCTGCGCAGCGAACGCTGGTCCCGAGCCGACTTCCCTGCGCAGCGAACGCTGGTCCCGAGCCGACCACTATGCAAAGCAACCCTCGTCCCGGCTTAGAGCGAGCGAGAGTAGGTGATGGCCGCTCGCGTCGCGGCGGTGTCATTTCCGCTCTTGTTCGCAGCGCTCACGGGCCGCTCGGGCCACGGCCTCGCCCGTGTGGGCCGGATTCGTTCACCTACCCGCTCGGCCTCTTAGTCTGGTGTGGTGAGCGATCAGGTCACGGGAGCCTCCGCCGGTGACGACGCCGAGGTTCGCGACAGCCTTCCCGCCGATCTCGACGCATCGGGCTACGTCGGCCCCTACCTGTTCCCCAACAACAACCGTCGCCGCATCGCGGGCGCGCTCTATCTGGTGGTGGGCGCGGGCGCCATCGTGGCGTGGGCGGCAACGGGCGCCGACGCGGTGCTGGTCAACGCGGGCTGGGCCGCGGGCGGCGTCGCCTTGATCCTGTTCGGCCTCTATTGCATCCAGGCGGGCTGGGACCTGGCCGTCGACGAGAACGACGCCCTGGTAGCGGCGGCACGCGAGGTCGGGTTCCCCGTGGGGCACGCGTCGGCCCAGCTGGCCTGGCGCGGCCTGCGGAGCCGACCGACCTGGCGGATCCTGCTGTACTCCGCGGAGGCTCCGCCCGAGCGCCGCGGCCTGGTGATGGTCGACGGCGTGGACCGACGGATCGTGGGCCGCTTCGTAGAGGAGAACCCCGAGGACTGGACCGGCCTCGACGCTTGACCCTCGACCGGCGTGCCCCGAGGACTGGACCGGCTTCGATGCCTGACCCTCGACGCTCGACCATGGAGACCGGCCGAACCGCAGGCTGGTAGCGTTCAACCGGACAAGAGGCCGGCCGCGCTCAGGCGCGGACGCCCACGCAGTAGCAGCCGCAGCGGGAGCAGGCGAGTGTTCGACGGAAACTGGCGAACCGCAGTCGATCGTGGGCTGACCCCGATCGGCGTCTCGCTGCGCCGGACGGGCGTGTCCGCCGATGCCGTCACCATCACCGGCATCGTCATGGCCACCGGCGCGTCGGTGGCCATCGCGGCCGGCTACCTGAGGGTGGGGTTCCTGCTGCTGATCCTCACCGGGATTCCCGACGCGCTCGACGGGGCGGTGGCCAAGGCCTCCGGCACCTCCTCGCAAAGGGGCGCCTTCTTCGACTCGGTGTCCGATCGCCTCACCGACACACTGCTGTTCGGAGGCATCGCCTGGTACTTGGCCGACACCGAGCCGGGGCACATCATGATGCTGCCAGTAGGGGTGATGAGCCTGGCGATGCTGGTCTCCTACCAGCGGGCCAAGGCGGAGTCGCTCGGCTACGACGCCAAGGGCGGGATCATGGAGCGGGCCGAACGCTTCATCGTGCTCGGCTTCGGCCTGCTGTTCAATGAGTTCCTGCTGTGGACTCTGTGGGTGATGCTCGCCCTGACGGCCGTCACCGCGGTCCAGCGGTTCATCAAGGTGTGGAGGCAGGCGTCGGAGCGTCGCCCGGTCCGCCCGCGTCCCCGCCGCCGGTCCCGCCGTGCTCGCTCGGCTCGGGCCGGTCACCGGACGGCCGACCCGGCGGATCGGCCGCGGAGCCGCAGCCGCCGGACCCCCGGCGCCGCCTGATCGACGGATGCCTTCCGCTTCGGCCTACCGGGCCGGCGAGTTCCTGGCTCGTCACGCCCCTGAGCCCATCGCCCGGGCGGGGGCGCGAGCCGCGGCTCGGGCCGCGTCCGCAGCGGGAGGCGACCGCAAGAAGCTGGTGCGACGCAACCTGGAGAGGGCACTGGGCCACCGGATGGGCCCGGCCGAGTCCCGTCGCCGGACCGCGGCGGTCTTCGACTGGTATGCCCGCTACTACTTGGAGAGCTTCCAACTGCCCGCCATGGACCCCGCGGAGGTGGACGCCGGATTCGGCTATGAGGGCTTCGGCGCAGTGGAGCGGGCCGTGCGGTCCGGGACCGGCCCGATATTGGTGATGCCTCATCTCGGCAGCTGGGAGTGGGCCGCATGGTGGCTAGCCCAGACGCCGAGAATGAAGGTCACGGCGGTGGTCGAACGGCTCGACCCCCCCGAGGTGTTCGACTGGTTCGTGTCATTGCGCCGCCGCTTGGGCATGGACATCATTCCCGCGGGCCCCGACGCCGGCGGGCGCGTGGCCGCGGCGGTCAAGCGCGGCGACGTGGTGTGCCTGCTGTCCGACCGCGACGTCGGCGGGCGCGGCATGGTCGCCACCTTCTTCGGCGAGAGGACCCGGCTGCCGGCCGGCCCTGCGCTGCTGGCGCTCAGGACGGGCGCGCCTCTGATCCCGGCCGCGGTCTACTGGCGCGATGGAGCGCGTCACGCCATCGCCCGCCCGCCCCTCGACACCGGAAGAACCGGCAGCATCCGGTCGGACGCGCAGCGAGTGGTGCAGGACTACGCCGTCGCCCTCGAAGAGTTGATCCGGCACGCGCCCGAGCAGTGGCATCTGATGTCGCCCAACTGGCCCAGCGACTATGGGGCGCTCGGCCTTCAGACGCCAGAGCGCCTGCGCGGCCTCTAGCCTCTTGACGTGCGGATAGGCATCGTCTGCCCGTACAGCCTCACCCGGCCCGGCGGCGTGCAGATGCAGGTTCTCGCCCTGGCCCGGACGCTCGGCCGCAACGGGTACGCCGCCCGGGTGCTCGGCCCGTGCGACGGCCCTCCCCCCGATCCCAACGTGACCCCGCTCGGGAACAGCCTGCCCGCCATCTCGAACGGCTCGATCGCTCCCGTGGCGCCGGACCCGTCCTGTCAGCTGCGGGCCATCCGGGCCATGCGTGACGAGTCCTTCGATGTGATCCACCTTCACGAGCCTCTGGCCCCGGGCCCGACTATGACCGCGCTGCTGGTGCGGCCGGCGCCGTTGATCGGCACGTTCCATGCCGCGGGCGGCTCTTTGGCCTACGACCTGCTACCTCGGGCCACCCGCTTCCTCGCCAACCGTCTCGACTACCGGGTGGCGGTCTCTCCCGACGCGCGCGACATGGCCCGCGACGCCTTCGGCGGAACGTACGACCTGCTCTACAACGGCGTCGAGTTGGCCGCCTACCGCGGCGCCCGGCCCGAGCCGTCCTCGGGGCCGACGATCCTGTTCGTTGGCCGCCACGAGCCCCGCAAAGGTCTCGGCGTGCTGCTGGAGGCCCTGCGGTTTCTGCCGTCGACGGTGCGCCTGTGGATAGCCGGCGAGGGGCCCGAGACGGCCGCCCTGAGGGCCAGGTCGGCCGGCGACCCGCGGCTGGAGTGGCTGGGAACGATCACTGACACCGAGAAGATCGCCCGGCTCAAGGGCGCCGACGTGCTGTGCGCGCCATCGCTGAGAGGCGAGTCCTTCGGCATCGTGCTGCTCGAGGCGATGGCCGCGGGCACCCCGGTGGTGGCCGGCGACATAGCGGGCTACCGCAATGTCGCAAGGCCGGGCCGTGACGCCCTGCTGGTTCCGCCCGGCGACTCTGGGGCGCTGGCCGGCGCACTGGACCGAGTGCTGTCCGACGAGGCCGAGTCCCGGCGGCTGGTGGAGGCCGGATTCGAGCGGGCCGAGGACTTCTCGATGAGGAGGCTGGCGGCCCGCTACCTGGAGCGCTACGAGCGGATCGCGGTGCCGGCCAGGAACCGTCCGGGCTCGTCTGCAGGGGGTCCCCGGTGGGACGGTGCGGCACCGTTACGATGACGGACGTCGGCGCCGACCCGTGCTGAGCGCATAGCTCGGCTGGGCGCATCGTCGGCGAAGCCTCGGCATCAAACCGCCCGCGGCAGTCTCGGACTCTCCCCCAAACAGACAGGTCGCCTTGAGGTCAACTCCCGTCGTCGTAGCCGCCATCGCTCTGCTGGCCGTAATCGCCGGGGCGCTCGTCGGTGCGGTGCTCGGGCTTCTGGGCGCGCCCGCCGTGCTGGCCGCCGTGTTGGCCGGGGCAGTTGCCTTGGCTTTGGCTCTATGGCTGCGACTGACTGCGGCCCGCTACTCGCTTCGGACGCTCGGATCGGCGCCCGCCGTGGCCGGCGCCCACCCGCGTCTGGAGAACCTCGTGCAGGGTCTGTGCACGACCCACGGGTTCCAAATCCCGCAAGTGCACACCGTGGAGACGGACGCCGTCAACGCTGCGTCGGTGGGGTTGGGACGGCCCCGAGACCATCTCGTCCTCACACGAGGAGCCATGGTCGGGCTCGACCGGCTGGAACTCGAAGCGGTCGTGGCCCGTCAACTCTGTCAGATTCGGAGCGGGACCGACACAGCCACGCTCCTGGCCAGCATCGCTCGACTGCCGGGCGCGAAGCGGCTGGCCGCGATGTTGGTGGGACGGGTGCTCCACGGGCAGTCGTCCACGAGTATCGACCTCGAGGCGGTGCGGCTGACCGGCTATCCGCCCGCGTTGGCCTCCGCCCTCAAGAAGTCCGAGGCCGCCCCCAAGGTGGTCGATGTCTCGGTGGCCGCTCACCTGTGGATGGTGATTCCGCCGAGCGGCGCAGGCGGGCTCGCGCTCCAGCCGGCGACCGCGGAGCGCCTGGACGTGCTCGGCGAGGTCTGATGGCAGGAACGGGACTAGCCGTAAGCCGACCGGCGCGTGGCCGTCTTCTGGTGGTCGCCGGGGCGGTCTCGGTCGCCGCGGTGCTGGCGGCAGCGTGCGGCTCCGGCAACGGCGCCGAGCGGCCGGAGGCTCTGGCGGAGCCGAATACGCCCGGATCAGAGTCATCCGGATCGGCCCCGGCCTCTGGAGACGCTCCAGAGCCGGGGGATTCCTCGGTGGCCGACGCCGAGCGTGAGTCGGACGGGGGCGGATCACTCCCGGCCGCGGAGGGTGTCGACGACGCGGCGGCGGAAGCCGCCGCAGCCAGCGGAGTCGACCCAGGCGACAGCGCGGCCGCGGCCGGCGGAGGGTCCGACGATGCTGTTCCTGTTGACGGGACCGACGAGTCCCGCGACAACAGTGCAGCCGAGGACGCCGCCCCGCCGGTCGAGCCCCAGGTTCCCACCGCGCCGCTCACTGGTCTGCTGACCAGTGATTTCTCTCTGGCGGATAGGCGGGCTGTAGCGGTGAAGGTGGGCAACACGAGCCGGCAATCGCGGCCCCAGGTCGGCCTCGCCGCGGCCGACGTGGTCTACGAGGTGCTCATCGAGGGCGGCAAGACCCGGTTTGTGGCCGTCTACCATTCCAACATCCCGGACCTGATAGGCCCCGTCCGCTCGGCCCGCTCCACCGACATCGACCTGGTCGCCGACTTGGGGACGCCCTACCTGGTGTCCTCAGGAGCCAACCCCGGGGTCTTCCGCGAGCTGCGTCGGGCCCACAATGCCCAGAAACTCGTCGACATCGGCGCGGCCCGGAACGACACCTCGTATACGCGTGTCAGCGACCGGCCCGCGCCCTACAACTTCTTCTTCGAGTATCCGCGCCCCGATGATGACACCCCGGCGTCGGTCCAGCCGTTGTTCGAGTTTGGCTCGAACCCGCCCGACACCGAGGACGCAGCGGGCGTGACCGTCGTCTTCCACCAGAGTTCGGGCAGCGTCGTGTCCCACATCTGGGACGCCGGCCTCGGTGGCTGGGTCCGCCTCCACGGCGACGCGCTGCACACCGCGACGGGCGCCTTCGGGCCCTCGGAGGTGGCTCCGGCCAACGTCGTGGTGATCTCCGCCCGCTACAGGAAGTCATCGGCGGACGCGAGGTCTCCCCAGGCCGAGTCGTTCGGCTCGGGCGACGCGCTGGTGCTCACCGCCGGGAACGTCTATCGGGGCCGCTGGGAACGGACCGAAGACCGGCCCGGCTTCCGGTTCACGGACGCCTCCGGCAGCCCGGTGCGCCTGTCTCCGGGCTCTACCTGGGTGCTGGTGGCCAACACCAGCGGCCGGTTCCCGGTTGCCCGAGCCACCGTGCTCACGCGCGCTCAAGGCACCGAAATGCTGGCCGCGGCCAGGGCGGCCGCGGAGGGCTAGGAGGCCGACCCGGCACACGAGGTCTTGGTCCTTCGAGGCCTCGGCCTTCGCGGTTGCGGCGGCTGCCGATATGCGCGAGCTTCAAGGCAACGACGAGCGTGCCTCCTAGAATGAGCACCATGCCTGCCTCCGCCCCATCGGGACAGTCGGGCCGGGCCGCGTCCGCCGCCGGCTCGGGACAGTCGGGCCGGGCCGCGTCCGCCGCCGGCTCGGGACAGTCGGGCCGGGCCGCGTCCGCCGCCGGCTCGGGACAGTCGGGCCGGGCCGCGTCCGCCGCCGCCGCCGGCTCGGGACAGTCGGGCCGGGCCGTGACCGGCACCACCCTCGTGAAACGGGGCCTGGCCGAGATGCTCAAGGGCGGTGTGGTGATGGACGTGGTCACGCCCGAGCAGGCCCGCATCGCCGAGGACGCCGGAGCGACTTCGGTCATGGCCCTCGAGCGGGTCCCCTCCGACATCCGAGCCCACGGCGGCGTCTCTCGGATGTCGGATCCCGAGATGGTCCAGGGCATTCAGGCGGCCGTGAGCATTCCTGTGATGGCCAAGGCCCGCATCGGCCACTTCGCCGAGGCTCAGATCCTCCAGGCCCTCGGCGTCGACTACGTCGACGAGTCCGAGGTCCTCACCCCGGCCGACGAGGCCCACCACATCGACAAGTGGGCGTTCACGGTGCCCTTCGTCTGCGGCGCCACCAACCTGGGCGAGGCGCTGCGCAGGATCTCCGAGGGCGCGTGCATGATCCGCTCGAAGGGCGAAGCGGGCACGGGCAACATCGTGGAGGCCGTCCGCCACCTGCGGTCGATCGTGGGCGACATCGGCCGCATCGCCGCCGCGTCCGACGGGGCCGAACTGTTCGAATGGGCCAAGCAACTGCGGGCCCCGCTGCCTCTGGTGCAGGAGATCGCGGCCACCGGAGCGCTGCCCGTGCCGCTGTTCTGCGCAGGGGGAATCGCCACGCCCGCCGACGCCTCCCTGGTGATGCAGTTGGGCGCGGAGGCGGTTTTCGTCGGGTCGGGCATCTTCAAGAGCTCCGATCCCCCCAAGACAGCCTGCGCCATCGTCGAGGCGGTCACCCACTACCGAGACCCCGACATCCTGGTCAAGGTCAGCTCCGGCTTGGGAACCGCCATGAAAGGACTCGAGACCGCCGACCTGGACGTCAGACTGGCCGACCGAGGCTGGTGAAGCCGACCGTCGGCGTGCTCGCCCTGCAGGGGGGCTTCGCCGCCCACGCGGCCATTCTCGAGAGCTCCGGGGCCCGCGCCTGCGAGGTGCGCACCGCGGATCAGCTCGCCTCGGTCGACGCACTGGTGCTGCCGGGCGGCGAGTCGACCACGATCTCGATGATGCTGGAGCGGTCTGGGCTCCTGGAGCCGCTGCGAGACCGGCTCCGGTCGGGGCTGGCCGCCTTCGGCACCTGTGCGGGCATGATCCTGCTGGCCGCCGAGGTGGTGGACGGCCGGCCCGACCAGCACGCCCTGGGCACCCTCGACATCACCGTCAGACGCAACGCCTACGGCCCCCAAGTCGAGAGCTTCGAGGCCGAGATCGAGGTAGACGGCTTGAGCGAACCCTTCCCGGCGGTGTTCATCCGCGCTCCGGCCGTGGAGCGGGTCGGCCCTGACGTGGAGGTCTTGGCCCGCTACGAAGGACGGCCGGTGCTGTGCCGGTCCGGCTCCACGACCGTGGCCGCCTTCCACCCCGAGCTGTCCGACGACGGCCGGATCCACGCCGCCTTCCTGGCTGGCGTCACGCAGATGACGGCGTGAAGTACGTTCCCAGACAGCGCACTAGCCTCGAAGCATGAGCGGTCACAGCAAGTGGGCGACGATCAAGCACCGCAAGGGCGCGGCCGACGCTAAGCGGGGAAAGCTGTTCGCGAAGCTGATCAAGCAGGTGGAGGTGGCCGCCCGGCAGGGCGGCGGCGACCCCGATGCCAACCCCACGTTGAGAACGATGTTTCAGAAGGCGAGGGACAGCTCGGTGCCCTTGGACACGATCGAGCGGGCCATCAAGCGGGGCACCGGCGAACTGGAGGGCGTGAGCTACGAGTCGGTCGCCTACGAGGCTTACGCGCCGGGCGGAGTGGCCCTCTACATCGAGTGCCTCACCGACAACCGCAACCGGACCGGCAGCGAGGTCCGCTCCACTCTGACCCGCAACGGCGCCACGCTGGCCGAGCCCGGCTCGGTGGCCTGGCAGTTCGAGCGCAAGGGCCAGGTGCTGGTGCCCGTCGACCAGGCCAGCGAGGACGACCTGATGCTGATCGTCCTGGACGCTGGCGCGGAGGATCTGGTGGACGAGGGCGATGTGTGGCGGGTCACCACTGCGCCGGGCGACTTGAACACCGTCACTGAGGCACTCGTCGGCGCGGGCGTGTCCTACGGCAACGCCGATCTGACCATGCTGGCGACCAGCACCGTCCCGGTGACCGAGCCCGGGGTGGCCAAGCAGGTGCTGAAGCTGGTCGACCTGCTCGAGGACCTCGACGACGTCCAAGGCGTGCACGGGAACTTCGACATCAGCGACGAGTTCATGGAGGCGCTGGTCGGCTGAACCGGCCCGCCCGCAGCCGTCTGTGACGCCATCCGCGGGGCTCAGGCCTCGCGGCAATAGAGTCGCGCGTATGTTCGTGCTGGGCATCGATCCGGGGCTGTCGCGCTGCGGCTACGGCGCTGTGCGCCAAGGCAGGCGGCCCCGCGCGGAGGCGGCCGGAGTCCTCAGCACCGCTCCCTCGCTGGACAGGGCGTCCCGTCTCGCCGAGCTGCAGGCCGACGTGCGCTCCCTGCTGTCGGACCTGCGGCCCGATGTGGTGGCCGTCGAGCGAGTGCTGTTTCAGCGCAATGTCGCCACCGCGATGTCGGTGGGGCAGGCGGTGGGAGTGGTGCTGGCCGAGTCGGCCGCGGCCGGCTGCGAGGTGGTGGAGTACTCCCCCAACGAGGTCAAGGAGACGGTGGCGGGCTGGGGAGGCGCCGACAAGCAGCAGATCGCCGCCATGGTCCAGAGGCTTCTCGGGCTGCCCGAGAGGCTGCATCCCGCCGACGCCGCTGACGCGGTGGCGGTGGCTCTGTGCCATCTCTCCCGGCTGGCGCCGGCCGCGGCCATCCGCTCGGCGGCTGGCGCCGGACGCTGATTCGGATGATCGCGATGGGCTGCGGCGGCGTCATCTGCATCGCTGGCGGCCCGTGGCCGGGCGTCAGGCGCAGGTCCCGATGATCGGGTCGCTGCGGGGACGGCTGCTGGCCCGAACCCTGGACGCCGAGCTATTGGTCGAGGTGGCCGGCATGGGCTACCGGGTGCAGACCACGCCGACCACTGCGGCGGAGGCGGGCGACATCGGATCGGAGGTGTTCGTCCACGTCTGCCATGTCGTGCGAGAGGATGCCGAGACCCTGTTCGGGTTCTCGTCCCTGGACGAACGGCTCACCTTCGAGGCCCTCGTCGGTGCTCGGGGCGTGGGGCCGTCGCTGGCCATGGCCATCCTGGCCGTGCACCGTCCCGACAGCCTGCGCCAAGTGGTGGCCGCCGACGAGGTCGACTTGCTGTGCCTGGTGCCTGGCGTGGGGCCCAAGACCGCGGTGCGGCTGCTGGTGGAACTGAAGTCGAGGCTCGACCTGCCCGAGGTAGAGGCCCCGCCGGGCACGGAGCCGACGGCCGCGGCGGACTCGGCGGCCGACAGCGCCCGTGCCGATGTTCGAGCGGCCCTCGACGGCTTGGGATACGGCGCCGAGGAGATCAGCCGGGTGGTCGCCGGCCTTCCCGCTGCCGACGATGCCACCAGCCTGCTGCGCGAGGCCTTGAGGCGCCTGGCCAGCCCCGGCTGAGTCGCTCCAGCGCCTAGGGTCGGCACCGATGTCCCGCAAGGAGACCCTGGCTCAAGCCGGAGTCCCTCCCGCCGCGGCCGGCGACCCGGAGACAGACTCCCAGATGTTGATGTCGCCTGACATCCAAGCGGCTGAACGGGTCAGCGAGGCCCGGCTTCGGCCCCGCACCCTGGACCAGTTCGTCGGCCAGATCGAGTTGAAGGGCCACCTCGACGTGCTGCTCGGCGCGGCCCGCCGGCGTCGGGAGGCGGCCGACCACCTCCTGTTCGCCGGGCCGCCCGGCCTGGGAAAGACCACTCTGTCCCACATCGTGGCCAACGAGCTCGATGCCCACCTGCAGTCCACCTCCGGCCCCGCCCTGGAACGAGCCGGCGACCTGGCCGCCATACTCACCAAGCTCGAGTCCGGCGATGTGCTGTTCATCGACGAGATTCACCGCCTGCCTCGGCCGGTCGAAGAGGTCCTCTACCCGGCCATGGAGGACTTCCGCATCGACATCGTTCTCGGCAAGGGCCCCGCGGCCCGCTCGATCCCCCTCGAGCTCGCGCCGTTCACGCTGGTGGGCGCTACCACCCGCACCGGCCTGATCACCGGCCCCCTGCGCGACCGCTTCGGACTGGTGGCCCGGCTCGACTTCTACACGGTGGACGACCTCATGGCGATCGTCGAGCGGACGGCGCGCATCCTCGATGTGAGCGTGGACAGCGCCGGCGCGGCCGAGATAGCCCGCCGAGCGCGGGGCACTCCCCGAATAGCCAACCGCCTACTGCGGCAGGTGCGCGACTTCGCCGAGGTCCATCGCGACGGCACGGTGGACTCCGCGGTCGCCGTCGACGGGCTGAAGTTCTTCGGAGTGGACGAGATGGGTCTCGACCGGGCGTCGCGGGCGGTGCTGGAGGCACTGTGCGGCCACTTCTTTGGCGGGCCGGTGGGACTGTCCACGCTGGCCATCGCGGTGAGCGAGCCGGCCGAGACAGTCGAGGATGTCTACGAGCCGTTCCTCATCCAGCAGGGTCTGCTCATGCGCACCCCCAGGGGGCGGGTGGCGACCCCCGCCGCGTGGACGCACCTCGGTCTGGAGCGGCCCCGGTCGGACACCGACGGCCAATCGGGCCTGTTCGGCTGACGGGTCGGCAGGCGCGGATGCGGACAGCTCCGGCTGAGACGGCTCGTGCACTGGGCGCCTCTGCGGAGGAGCCGTCGCCCGTCACGCCGGAGGACTTGGACTACGTTCTTCCGCCCGACGCCATCGCCCAGGCGCCGCTCGACCAGCGCGAGCAGGCCCGGCTGCTGGTCGACCGCGGCGACCGCGTCCTGCACCGCCGAGTGAACGACCTGCCCGACCTGCTCGGCCCGGGCGACGTGATGGTGGTCAACGACACGCGGGTGCTGCCCGCCCGACTGCGGATGCGCCGCGCCACCGGCGGCGCCGTCGAAGTGCTGCTGCTCGCGCAACGGTCGGGCGGCGAATGGGAGGCCCTGGTGCGCCCGTCGCGCCGCCTGCGGCCTGGCGAGCTAGTCGTCCCCGCCAGCAGCCCTGGACCTGATCTGTGCGGTTCGGGTGTCGGCGGGGGGCCTGGTGTGGCGGGTTCGGGTCTTAGCGGGGAGCCTGGAGTGGCGGGTTCGGGTGTCGGCGGGGGGCCTGGTGTGGCGGGCGGGTCTTGTGTGGCCGAGACGTCGGGCGCGAGTGCCGGCGCGCCTGTCGTTGTGGAGATCGGCGAGGATCTCGGCGAGGGTCGGCGATTGGTCCGGCTGCGGACCGGCGACCGGAGTCCGATGGACGTGCTCGACGACATCGGCGAGGTGCCGCTGCCGCCGTACATCACGTCGGAGCTCTCCGACCCCGAGCGCTACCAGACGGTGTACGGTCGCCGGCCCATCTCAGCCGCGGCCCCGACCGCGGGCCTGCACTTCACCGAGCCGCTGCTCGACCGTGTGCGCGCCGCGGGCGCCGAGGTGGTGAGCGTCGAACTCGCCGTGGGGCTCGACACGTTCCGGCCGATGACCGCCGACCGCCTCGCCGACCACGTCATGCACACCGAGTACTACCGGGTGCCGCCCCCGGCCCAGGCCGCGCTGGCCCGGGCGCGGCGGGCAGTGGCGGTGGGCACCACGGTGGTGAGGGCCTTGGAGACTTGGGCGGCCACCGGCGAGGAGTCGGGCCACAGCAACCTGTTCATCCGCCGCCCGTATCCGTGGCGGGCGGTGGACGTGCTTATGACCAACTTCCATCTGCCCCGGTCCACTCTGCTGTGCCTGCTGGACGCCTTCGTCGGACCTCGCTGGCGCGCTCTCTACGAAGTCGCCCTGGAGCATCGCTACCGGTTCCTCTCCTTCGGCGACGCCATGCTGGTTTCCCGCTCGCAGGCCGCCGGGCCGGACGGTGCAGCGCCGTGACACGGACGAATCCCGGCCGCTCGGCGGGTCGGCGGCGAAATTGGTGGCAGAAACTGGTCTCAGAGGGCGGTTTCGTCGCCGATTTCGGCCGGGGAGCCTGATGCGGGCGGAGTTCACGCTGGAAGGCAGCGCGGGCGGCGCCCGGGCCGGAACGGTCACGACGGCGCGAGGAAGCTTCTCCACGCCGTGCTTCATGCCGGTCGGCACCAGGGGAGCCGTGCCGCACCTCGACTCGTCGGATCTGGAGGCCCTCGGGGTCGAGGTGGTGCTGGCCAACACCTACCACCTGATGTTGCGTCCCGGCGCCGACACGATCGCCGGCCTCGGCGGGATCCACCGGTTCGCCCGCTGGCCGGGTCATGTCCTCACCGACTCGGGCGGATATCAGATCTACTCCCTCGCCCCCGAAGTGGACGACGACGGCGCCAGGTTCAAGTCGGTCTACGACGGCTCGGCTCACCGGCTCACCCCGGAGGGCGCCGTGCAGCAGCAGGCCCTGATCGGCGCCGACATCACGATGGTGCTGGACGTGTGTCCGCCGGCACTGGCGGACAGGCCTGTGCTGAAGAACGCGGTGCGCCGGACCGCCGCCTGGGCCGGCCGGGCCCGCCGCGCCTTTGTCGACCACCCCGACGCGGCCGAGCGCCAGTGCCAGTTCGGCATCGTGCAGGGGGGCGCCGACCCGGCCTTGCGACTGGAGTCGGCCCGGCGCACCGTCGAGATCGGCTTCGACGGCTATGCGGTCGGAGGCCTGTCGGTGGGCGAGGACCGCCCCCTGACGCTGGAAGCTCTCGACGCCTGCGTGCCGGCGCTGCCCGCTGACCGGCCGCGGTACTTCATGGGCCTGGGCGATCCGCTGGGCATCGTGGAGTCGGTGGCCCGAGGCGTGGACATGTTCGACTGCGTCCTGCCGGCGAGGCTCGGCCGGCACGGCACCGTCCTGTCCGACGCGGGCCGCTACAACCTTGCGGCGGCCCGCCACACCGACAGCGACGAGCCGCTCGACCCGGCCTTCGGCGACAGTCCGGCCGGCCGCTGGCCCCGCGGCTTTTTGCGCCACCTGCTGACGGTGCGCGAGCCCACCGCGGCCCGGCTGATCACTCTGCACAACCTTGCGTGGCTGCTGCGACTCATGGAGCGGATCCGCCAGGCCGTGCGCGACGGCACCTTCGAGGAGCTGCGAGCCGAAGTCCGTCGGATCTGGGCCAAGTGACCGCGAGGCCGTAGTTGCCCGTGACGGCTGCCCGGACTGACATCGAGAAGTCCGTCGGATCTGGGCCAAGTGACCGCGGGGCTCTCCAAGGGTGCCCAATCAAACCGTTGACGCGCCACTAGGCTCGCGGCATGGAGTTTCTCATCATCGTCCTCATGTTCGGAGCGCTGTATTACCTGCTGCTCCGACCTCAGCAGAAGCGTGAGAAGGCCCGTCGTGAGCTGGTGCGCGCCCTCAAGGCAGGCGACGAGGTGGTGACCAACGCCGGGATCCACGGCGCGGTCGCCGAGGTGGAGGACTCGGTCATCTGGCTGGAGGTCGCCCCCAACGTGGAGTTGAAGGTCTCCCGGGACGCGATCGCGGGCAAGGTGGGGTCCGCCGACGACGAAGACGACGCCGAAGAGGACGAGGAACCGGAAGACGACGACTGAGCTGAGCGGGCGCCGGAGGCACCGCCGCTGATCGCGGCCCCGTAGCGGGCGTCCGGAGGCATCGTTGCGCCGCAGGCTTGTCTACGTCATCGGGATCGTGGCCGTGGCGGTCGCGGGGGTCGTCTACACGCTGGTCGCCGAGAACGAGCCGCTGCTGGGCCTCGACCTTCAGGGCGGCGCCAGCGTGGTGCTCGAGCCCACCCGACCCGCGGAGGCCGCCGACCTCGACCTGGCGGTGGAGATCATCCGCAACCGGGTGGACGGGCTGGGTGTCGCCGAGCCCGAGATCAGCACCCAGGGCGGCAACATCCTGGTGCAGCTCCCCGGCGTGGACGACCAGCAGCGGGCCATCGACTTGGTGGGCCAGACGGCGGAGTTGCGTTTCCGTCCGCTGATCGAGTCGGTGTCCGAGAGCGCCGTCGCGGCCGCGGCCGCAGAGGCCGAAGGCAGCGAGGCTGAAGGCGGCGAGAACCTCGGCAGCGAGAGCGTCGGCAGCGAAGGCCTGTCTGACTGGTTCGCTCTCAGCGAGGGCGACAACCGGGCCGACGCCGAGGTGGTGCTGCCCCAGTACGACGACGATCGCAACATCGTGGCCCGGCACCGGCTCGGCCCCACCTCGGTCGTGGGCGACGCTCTGGAGAGCGCCTCCGCCCGCTTCGAACCCGTCCAGGGATGGTTCGTCTCTCCCACGTTCAAGCCGGGCGCCGCCGGCATCGACCTGTTCAACGAACTCGGTCAGCGCTGCTTCTACCTGGACCCGAGCTGTCCCACCAAGCAGGTCGCCATCGAGATCGACAACGAGGTCATCAGCGCCCCCCGGATCCAGGACCAGCAGTCGGTCTACTCGCCCTTCGAGCGCGACAACATCACCATCTCCGGCGGATTCACCGAGGACGAGGCCAGAGACCTCGCGCTGGTCCTCGACTACGGCGCCCTGCCGGTGGAGCTCGAAGCTCAGGAGAGCCGGATCGTCTCCGCGTCGCTGGGAACCGACGCCCTCGAGGCGGGAGTGCTGGCAGGGCTCATCGGCCTGGGGCTGGTGTCGCTGTACCTGCTGGCCTACTACCGCCTTCTGGGGCTGGTGGCCATCGTCAGCCTGGCCCTGTCGGGCGCCATGCTCTGGACGATCATCTCCTGGCTGGGCGAGTCCCGGGGACTGGCTCTGACCCTGGCCGGCGTGACCGGCCTCATCGTCGCCATCGGCGTCTCGGTGGACTCCAACGTCGTGTACTTCGAGCATCTCAAGGAGGACGTCCGCTCCGGCCGCACGGTGCGCTCCGCGGTCGACCGAGCCTTCCCGGTGGCCTTCGCCACCATCGTCAAGGCCGACTTCGCGTCGCTCATCGCCGCGGGCGTGCTCTACTGGCTGACGTCGGGCCAGGTGAAGGGCTTCGCCCTGTACCTCGGCGTGGCCACGATCCTCGACCTGGTGGCCACGTACTTCTTCATGGGTCCGGTGATCGCGCTGCTGGCCCGCGTGTCGGGCCTCTACGAGCATCCGCAGAGGTTCGGCATCCCCGCGTCCTCGGTGATCCGAGGCCCGGCCCGGGCCGTGCAGGACGCCGCTCGGGCCAAGCGAGGCGCTGGGGCCTCCGTCGCTGACCGGGGAGCGGCGCGGTGAGCGGCGTCTCGGCTCGGGGACTAGTGGGGCGGCTGCGGGCCCTGTACCGCGGCGAGCAGCAGATCGACTTCCCGAAGCTGTGGCGGCGGGCGCTGATCGGCTCGGCCGCGGCGGTGGTCATCAGTGTGGGCAGCTTCGCGGTGCGCGGCATCGACTTGGGTATCGAGTTCGACGGAGGCACGGCCTGGGAGGTGTCGGCGCCGGGCGTGTCGGTGGCCGAGGCCCGCGACGCGCTGCGAACCACCGGCGCGGCCGACGCCAAGATCCAGACAGTGGGGGTCGACACCATCCGAGTGCGCGCCGACGTGGAGGGCCCGGCCGCGGTCGACGAGGTCCGCAGCGCCCTGGCCGGACTGGCCGGCGTCCTGGGCAACGATGTCAGCGTCACCACCGTCGGACCCTCCTGGGGCGACGAGGTCACCCGCAAGGCCCGCAACGCGCTCATCGCCTTCTTCGCCATCGTGGCCCTGTACATCGCGGTGCGGCTCGAGTGGAAGATGGCGGTCGGGGCCCTGGCCGCGGTGGCCCACGACATCTTGGTCTCGGTGGGCTTCTACTCGCTGTTCCAGTTCGAGATTACGCGGCCACCGTCATCGCCTTCCTCACGATCATGGGCTACTCGCTCTACGACACCATCGTCGTGTACGACAAGGTGCGCGAGGTGGTCGGACGGGTGTCGGCGACTGGTCGCTACACCTACACCGAGATGATGAACCTGTCGCTCAACCAGGTGCTGATGCGCTCGGTCAACACGTCGATCACCTCGATGCTGCCGGTGGCTTCCATGCTGGTGATCGGGTCGTTCGTGCTCGGCGCGGTCACCCTGCAGGAGTTCGCCATCGCGTTGGTGGTGGGCATCCTGGTGGGTACCTACTCGTCGCTGTTCGTGGCCGCGTCGCTGGTGGCCTGGATGAAGGAGCGCGAGCCGGTCTACGTCGAGGTGGCCCAACGGGTGCGACAGCGCAGCGGGACGGGCGACGGCGACGGCGGCACGCGCCTGGTCGCAACCGACGACGCCGTGCTCGGCGAGGCCTCCGCGGCCAAGCGCAGCCGCCGGGCGGGGCCCGGCCCGGCGTCCAAGTCCTCGGCCGGAAAGCCCGCTGCTGTTGCGGGTGCCGGGGGCGCCGCGGGTGCTGGGGGCGCGGTCGGGACGACCGGTGCCATCCCGCCCCGTCCCCGCAAGAAGCGCAAGAAGCGCTGACTCCCCGGTCGCGACTCGCGGCGTTTGAGACCGCCGACGCGCCCGCGGATACCGTGATGCCATGATCGAACGGCGCGGCCGGACGGCCGTCGAGGCCGTCGCAGCCGCCGAGGCCGCCTGAATGGCCACCGTCACCCGGGTGCTTCCCTGGCGCCGCGGCGTCCGGCGGCCCGCGGCCGAGATCGCCGCGCTGCTGGACTGCTACCGGGAGCGCCGCCGCGGCTCGCCCACCGACCGCATCGAGCGGGCCTTCGACGTCGCCGCCGAGGCCCATGACGGCCAGATGCGCCTGTCGGGCGAGCCCTACATCCGCCATCCGGTGGCGGTGGCGACCATCGTGGCCCGGCTCGGCCTCGACGACGTGACCATCGCCGCGGCCCTGCTGCACGACGCCGTCGAGGACACGGACGTGGCGCTGGCCGCCATAGAGGCCGAGTTCGGCGCGGAGGTCAGCCGCATAGTCGACGGGGTCACCAAGCTCGACCGCGTCCACTACGACACCCGCGAGCAGCAGCAGGCCGCGTCGGTCCGCAAGATGATGGTGGCCATCGCCCGCGACCTGCGGGTGCTCATCATCAAGCTGGCTGACCGGCTGCACAACCTCCGTACCCTGGCGGTGCTGCCGGCCTTCAAGCAGTCCTACATCGCCCGGGAGACGCTCGACGTCTACGCGCCGCTGGCCCACCGGCTCGGCATGCAGGACATAAGGCAGCAGCTTGAGGACCTGGCCTTCGCGGCCATCGAGCCCCGCCGCTACGCCGAGATCGACCAGATGGTGCAGATGCGGGCCCCTGAGCGCGACATCTACCTGGCTCAGGTGCTGGGCGACGTGGAGTCCCGGCTGGTCGAGTTGGGCATCGCCGCCGAGGTCACCGGCCGGCCCAAGCACCTGTGGTCGATCTACGAGAAGATGGTGGTCAAGGGCCGCAGCTTCGCGGAGATCTTCGACCTGGTCGGCATCCGGGTCATGGTCGAGTCGGTGCGGGACTGCTACGCGGCCCTCGGTTCCATCCACTCGGCGTGGCGGCCCGTGCAAGGCCGTTTCAAGGACTACATCGCCATGCCGAAGTTCAACCTCTACCAGTCGCTGCACACCACGGTGGTCGGTCCGCAGGGCAAGACGCTGGAGGTGCAGATTCGCACCCACCAGATGCACGAGCGGGCCGAGTTCGGGGTGGCCGCCCACTGGGAGTACAAGGACGGCTCGCCCTCGCAGGACATGGCCTGGCTGGCCCGCATCGTCGATTGGCAGCAGGAGACCTCCGACCCGGCCGAGTTCATGTCCAACCTCAAGATCGAGCTGGACACCGACGAGGTCTACGTGTTCACGCCGGCGGGCAAGGTGATCGAGCTGCCGGTGGGGGCCACGCCGGTGGACTTCGCCTACAGCATCCACACCGACGTGGGCCACGGCTGCGTGGGCGCGAAGGTCAACGGTCGGCTCATGGCTCTCGACACCCGGCTGCAGTCCGGCGACGTGGTGGAGATCTTCACCACCCGGACCGAAGGGGCGGGGCCGAGCCGTGACTGGCTGAAGTTCGTGGCCAGCCGGCGGGCGGCCAACAAGATCAAGCAGTGGTACTCGCGCGAGCGTCGGGCCGACGCCATCGAGCAGGGCCGCGACGACCTGATCCAGGCTCTGCGCCGCGAGGGCCTGCCCGCTCGGCGCCTGTTGAAGGACCAGCTGATCGAGGTTGTCGCCGAGCAGCTCAACTACAGCTCGATCGACCTGCTGTTCCTGGCCATCGGCGAGGGTCATCAGTCCGCCGAGTCGGTGGCGGGGCGCTTCGCCCGGGCGCTGCAGGGCGACGAGGCCGGTGACGCCGAGGCGCTGGCGGGCCGCGACCGGCTACCGACCACGGCCCGGCGTCGGGCCGAGCGCCGCAGCGCGAGCGCGGACATCGGCGTGCACGTCGAGGGGCTCGACGACATCCTCATCCGCCTGTCGCAGTGCTGCGGGCCGGTGCCGCCCGACGAGATCATCGGCTTCGTCACCCGGGGCCGGGGCGTGTCGGTGCACCGCGCCGACTGCCTCAACGCCATCGGGCTGTCGGAGGGTCAGGCCGACCGTCTGATCGAGGTGGAGTGGGACACCGACTTCGCCGGCCGGTTCTCGACGACGATCTCAGTGCACGCGCTGGACCGGCCCGGCCTGCTGCGCGACGTCACCGAAGTGCTGGCCGGGCACAAGCTCAGCATCCTGAGCGCCCACGCGGAGACCGGCGACGACTTCATCGCCCGCATGGACTTCGAGTTCGAGCTGGCCGACGTGTCCCAGCTCGACTCGGTCCTGTCCAGCGTTCTGGCCCTGGAAGCAGTGTTCGAGGCCTACCGGGTCCTACCCGGCCGCAGCAACCCTTCGACCTAATTTGGCACTTACTCAGCCAATATTTTCGCACTTGCAGTTCTCTGCTGCGCCTTCGGAGCAGGGTCGACACCGCCCGGATGGGCGAGCCGGCAGCGCTGATCGTCATCACGGCTACCGGCTACGGCTTCAAACACCGAGACGGCGTGCAAGTGGTCCCCATCGCCACCCTCGCCCCCTGACCGTCCAACCGTAGGTACGGCATATCGTGAGGAACGCGTTGGAGCCATTGGCCTCCAGCCCGTTGCCGTCGCTTCCGGCCGCTGCTGATCGGATGAACTTGTGACGGCGTTCTGGAAGCAGATACAGTGTGGCCAGTGCCGGAGCGACTCCCCGCTTCCCTGCTAACGACGTGAGGGAGCCGCTCCGGCTCTCGCACTCTACGGAGCGCGACACCCTTGGCCTTCAAAATGTGCAGGCAGTAACGGACCCCTTGTGACAGGGGCAGGGAACACTTGTCCTTAGGATCGTCTCAGGTGAGTGGGGACGCCTGGGGGCGGCGGGCTCCTGCGGTGCAGCTTCCGGGCGTGGGGCGCGAAGTCGCTCGGGCCCCGGTGCACGGTGCGGTGCTCGTCCCACACGGCCACGTCGCCGGGCCGCCAGTGGTGCGCGAATCCGATGGCCGGGTCGGTGAAGGCGTCGAAGAGCCGCCGCAGCAAGGCCTCGCTGCGGTCGGGAGGCAGTCCCACCACGTAGCGCGTGAAGCCGGCGTTGACGAACAGGATCTCGTCGCCGGTGCGCGGGTGCAACGCCACCACCGGATGCCGGTACGAGGATTGCTGGGAGCGGTCCGAGGCGGTCCGGGCTCGACTGCGCGGGTTCATGCTGAGCCGTTCTCCAGCATCCTGCCGATGGCGTGCGGGCGGCGGCGCGGCTCTTGTGACAGCGCGGGGAGCCCTCTTGGGAGGAGCGGGGCGGCGGTAGCCTGCGGGGTCGTGGCTCAGCCGTTGTTCCGTGCCCCGGTGGGCACCCGCGACATCCTGCCGCCGGAGTCGGCCCGGCGCCGCCGTCTGGTGGGCGTGTTCGCCGACCTGGCCGAGCGCAGCGGCTTTGGGCTGCTGGAGTCGCCGGTGTTCGAGGACGTCGGCGTGTTCAAACGGCTGGGCGTCGCCACCGAGGTCGTCACCAAGGAGATGTTCGAGTTCTTCGACAAAGGCGACCCGCCCCGGCATCTGGCCCTGCGGCCCGAACTGACCGCCAGCGTGTGCCGGGCGTTCGCCGAGCACCGGCCGACCGTGCCCTGGAAGATCTGGTACTCGGGGCCGCAGTTCCGCTACGAGCGCCCCCAGGCCGGCCGCTACCGGCAGTTCGAGCAGGTGGGCGTGGAGACCCTCGGCACCGACGACCCTCACGCTGACGTAGAGGTACTGGCTTTGGGCGCCCGCTTCTACGATAATCTCGGGTTGCGGCAGGTGCGGTTGCTGGTCAACAGCCTCGGCGACGCCGACAGCCGTCCCTCCTACGACGCCGCACTGGCCGCCTACCTGCAGGGCCGGCGGGGCGACCTGTCCGAGCAGTCCCGCGTCACGCTGGAGCGCAACCCGCTGCGGGTGCTGGACTCCAAGCGGGAACAGGACCAGCCGGTGATCGCGGAGGCCCCGCTGATGGCCGACTGCCTGTCGGGTGCCTCGGCCGAGCACTTCGCCGCGGTGCGGGCTGGACTCGACAGCCTCGGCATCGACTATGAGGTGTCGCCCCGGCTGGTGCGAGGATTCGACTACTACACCCGCACCGCCTTCGAGTTCGTGGCCGACGCACTCGACACCGCCCAGGACGCAGTCGGCGGGGGCGGGCGCTACGACGGCCTGGTGGAGGACCTCGGCGGGCCGCCCACGCCGGGCATCGGCTTCGCTCTGGGGGTCGACCGCATCCTGCTGGCCTGCGATGCCGAGGGCGCCTTCGCCGAGACGGCGGCGCCGGTGCAGGTGTTCGTGGTGGACGTCGCCGGCGGCGAGAGCGCGGCGGTGCTGTGCGACCGGCTGCGCCAGGCGGGCCTGGGGGCGGACCGGGCCTTCGACGGCCGGTCGATGAAGGCCCAGATGAAGCGGGCCGACCGCTCTGGGGCGGTCGTGGCGGTGATAGTCGGCCCCGACGAGCAAGCCGCGGGCACGGCCACCTTGCGAGACATGCGCGCCGGCGGCGGCCAACGGCAGGTGCCCGAGTCCGAGTTGGTGCCCGCCGTGACCGAGATCTTGGCAATGGAGGCTCCATGACCTCGACCACCAGGGAATTGGCAGCCCAGAGCGCCGTTTTGGGCACTGGCCGCTGCCAGTTCGCGGTGCTGATGGCGGCCTCACTTGGAATTGGCAGTGTTTTGCCCGGTATGCGTGCAGATTGCTGCCAGTTCGCGGTGCTGATGGCGGCCTCACTTGGAATTGGCAGTGTTTTGCCCGGTATGCGTGCAGATTGCTGCCAGTTCGCGGCTGGCGCTGAGGCGGCGCTGTGACCGGCATGGACGCCACCTCCATGCGCAGCGACCTGTGCGGCCGTCTCGGCCCGGACGACGCCGGCCGGGCCGTGACGCTGTGCGGCTGGGTGGATCGCCGCCGCGAGCACAGCGAGCACCTCGCTTTCGTCGACCTGCGGGACCACACCGGCGTCGTGCAGTGCGTGGTGGACGGTGCCCGCGACCTGCGCTCGGAGTACGTCGTGCGCATCACCGGCGCTGTGCGGGTGCGGCCCGAGGGCACCGCCAACCCGGCGCTGGCCACCGGCGAGATCGAGGTCCACGACTGCGAGGTGGAGGTGCTGTCACAGGCCGAGCCGCCGCCGTTCCCCCTCGACGAGCGCACCGATGTGGACGAGACGCTGCGCCTGCGCCACCGCTACGTCGACCTGCGCAAGCCCCGGATGCAGCGCAACCTGCGGGCGAGAGCCGCCGTCAACCGGGCCATCCGCGCCGCCATGGACTCCCAAGGGTTCGTCGAGGTTGAGACTCCGATGCTGATCGCCTCCACCCCCGAGGGTGCCCGCGACTTCGTGGTGCCGTCCCGCAAGGAGCCTGGCTCGTTCTACGCCCTGCCCCAGAGCCCGCAGATCTTCAAGCAGCTCACCATGGTGGGCGGCGTCGACCGCTACTACCAGATCGCCCGCTGCCTGCGCGACGAGGACCTCCGAGCCGACCGCCAGTTCGAGTTCTCCCAGCTCGACGTCGAGGCGTCGTTCACCGAGCGCGACGACGTGCTCGGCTTCGTGACGACTGCGGTCGCCGCGGCCACCGTCGAGGTCACCGGCCACGACCCCGGTCAGTTCGCCCGCATGACCTGGCACGACGCCATGGAGCGCTTCGGCTCCGACAAGCCCGACACCCGCTTCGGCATGGAGTTGGCCGAGCTCACCCCGATCTTCGCCGACACCAAGGCCCGAGTGTTCCAGGCGCCGTGCGTAAAGGGAATCTGCCTGGGCGGCGGCGCCGGGTCTCTGCCCCGCAACCGCATCGACGAACTGGTGGCCACCTGCCAGCGCTGGGGCGCCAAGGGCCTGGCGTGGATGCGGGTCGTGGCCGCGGACGCCGACGTTGGCGGCTCGGCCCTCGACGCCGGGGTGGCCAAGTTCCTGTCGCCCGCCGAGGCCGCCGCGGTGATCGACGCCTTGGAGGCCCGGCCGGGCGACATGGTGTTCCTGGTGGCCGACGAGCGTCCGTTGGTGCGCCATGTGCTGGGCCTGCTGCGGCTGGAGTTGGGCCGCCCGCCGGTCAACGACGGCCGCTTCAACTACCTCTGGGTGCTGGACTTCCCGCTGTTCGAGGGCCTCAACGACGACGGCGAGCCGATCCCGTCGCACCATCCCTTCACGATGCCCCACACCGACGACCTGCCAGCGCTGATGTCGCCGGACGGCCCGCCGAGCGGCGAGGCCCTGCTCGATGCGCGCAGCCAGGCCTACGATTTGGTGCTCAACGGCTGGGAGCTGGGCTCGGGCAGCGTGAGGATCCACCGCCGAGACATCCAGCAGCGCATCTTCGAAGTTCTGGGCATCGAACCCGACGACGCTCAGGAGCGCTTCGGGTTCCTGCTCGACGCCTTCCGCTACGGCGCCCCGCCCCACGCCGGGTTCGCAGTCGGCCTCGACCGACTGGCCGCCCTGCTGGTGGGGGAGGAGAACATCCGCGAGGTGATCGCCTTCCCGAAGACCCAGTCCGGCACCGACCCCCTTACCGACGCGCCCAGCCCAATTGCCGAGACGCACCTGCGGGAGCTGGGCCTGCGTCTGCGGCCGCCTGTCTGACCGCAGCCTCCTACGATTGGGGCTGTGACAGTGGCGACCGCAGTGACTGGCGCGGCTGGAGCGATCGGGGCGACCGGGGAGGCTGGGGCGGCCGGAGACCCGTCGAGGCGTTGACCGCATGAGGTCGCGGGTCACTGAGTTCCATCAGTTCCAGTCGATGTCGGCGTGCGGTCTGTCGAGGCGTTGACCGCCTAGGGTCGCTGGGGTGGTGGGGGACCTGTTCGATGCGGCCGCGGCTGAGCGTCTGCGCGGGCGGGCGCCGTTGGCAGCCCGGCTGCGGCCCCGCACCCTCGACGAGATCGTGGGCCAGGACCACCTTGTCGGGCCCGGGCGGCCGTTGCGGGAGCTGATCGAGGCCGACCGGCTGTCGTCGGTGATCCTTTGGGGGCCGCCGGGCACGGGCAAGACCACCCTGGCCCGCGTGGTGGCCCTCACCACCGCCAAGGCCTTCGAGGAGCTCTCCGCAGTCACTGCCGGGGTCAAGGACGTGCGAGGCGTGATCGAGCGGGCCCGCGACCGCCTCGGGGCCCACGGCACCGGCACGATCCTGTTCCTTGACGAGGTGCACCGATTCAACAAGGCCCAGCAGGACGCCCTGCTGCCCGCGGTGGAGGACGGTCTGATCGTTCTGATCGGCGCAACCACCGAGAATCCGCACTTCGAGGTGAACCCGCCGCTGATGTCGCGCTCGACGCTGTTCCGCTTGAACCCGCTCGACGCCGAGTCGTTGGTGGAGCTGGTGCGCCGGGGCCTGGCGGCCGAGCATGCCACCGCCGACGCCAACGCCGTCAAGCACCTGGCGGCCCGCAGCGGCGGCGACGGTCGCCACGCCCTCACCGGCATCGAAGTGGCCGTGGCCCTCGCCGCTCGCCGCGCCGAGGCGGTGAGCACCGGAACGGGGGCCGCTCTGCCGGCCGAGGCCGCGGGCACCGGGGCCGGCTCCGGATCCCCGCCTGGTTCTGATCCCAGCGCCAGGCCCGCAGCGGTGCATGTGACTCTCGCCGATGCCGAGGCGGCGGCCGACGCCAAGGCGGTCCGCTACGGGCGCGACGGCCACTACGACGTGATAAGCGCGTTCATCAAGAGCATCCGGGGCTCCGACGCCGACGCCGGGATGTACTGGCTGGCCCGGATGCTGGAGGCTGGCGAGGATCCCCGCTTCATCGCCCGGCGCCTGGTGATCCTGGCCTCCGAGGACATCGGTCTGGCCGACGACGGCGCGCTGGTCGTGGCCGAGGCCGCGGCCCGGGCAGTGGAATACGTCGGCCTGCCCGAGGCGCAGCTCAACCTGGCCCACGCGGTGGTGCGCCTGGCCACCGCACCGAAGTCCAACCGGGTGACGGTGGCCTTGGGCCGGGCGACGGCCGACGCCAGGGCCGCGGGCGCGGGCGAGGTGCCCGCCCACCTGCGCGACGCCCACTACCAGGGCGCCAAGTCGCTCGGCCACGGCGAGGGGTACCGCTACCCCCACGACCATCCCGACGGCTGGATTCCCCAGCAGCACCGTCCCACCGAGGTGGCCGACAACGTCTACTACGAGCCGTCGGACCACGGTGCCGAGGCCGACCTAGCCCGACGCTGGCCCGGGGGCCGCCGTTCCCGGAGCACCGGATAGCGGGCGTTGTCCCAAGAGGACCGAATAGCGCGTGCCGTCCCAGGACGACCGATTGGCGGGCGCCGTCCCAGGAGTACCGGATAGAGGGGGCGTTGTCCGGAGAGGACTAGGTAGCGGGCATTGTCCTAGGAGGACTAGCTGGACCGCTGACAGGCCCCGCTGTCGCCCCGGGCGCGGCGTGAGGCGGGCCGTGTG
Organism: Acidimicrobiales bacterium; assembly: GCA_963667505.2. Classification (GTDB taxonomy): domain Bacteria; phylum Actinomycetota; class Acidimicrobiia; order Acidimicrobiales; family Aldehydirespiratoraceae; genus Aldehydirespirator. The sequence goes on from OY763490.2 coordinate 447,743, forward strand.
CCCAGCCGTCGCCGGGAACACCCATAGCTTGGCGGTATCTTGGCAGCGTGAGCGCTCTCGATCTGGCCGCGGTGATCGTGACTGTCGTCTGTCTGGCGACGGTGGTCGTGCTCACCGTCGCGGTGGTGTCGCTGGTGCGGGCCATGCGCGACCTGCGCACGGTCGTGGACGATCTGCGCACCTCGGCGTTGCCGATGGTCGATGACCTGCACACCACCGTCTCCAAGGCGGATGCAGAACTGCGCCGGGTGGACGGCGTGATCGGGCGGGCCGAGCGGATAGCGGTCACGGTCGACCACGCCAGCCGTCTCACTCACCGTGCGTTCGCCCCGCCTCTGATCAAGGGACTGTCGCTGGTGTCGGGCGCAGGCCAGGCCGGTCGCCGCCTTCGTGACCGTCGCCGTCTCCGACGGTCGCTGGATGCCGCGTCGCACTCGACGGCTGCGGCCAACGGCTCAGGCCGGTCGCGCCCGGTGCCGAGAGGACGTCGGCGATGAAGCGGCTGTGGTGGCTCGGCGCGGGCTACGTGGCCGGCCTCGGCACGGCCGCCTGGCTGCGCAGCAAGGCTCGGCAGGCCGCGGAGCGGTATGCGCCCGAGAATGTGCGCAACGCGGTGGCCGACCGTTCCCGCGAGGCCGCCTACTGGGCTCAACAGACCGCAGCCGGAAGCGCAAGGAGCTTCAGGCGCGAGACCCGTCGCATCGCCGACGACGTCCGGCTCGCCGTGGCCGAGGGCCGGGAGGCCATGCGCCGCACCGAGTCGGAGCTGCGCGGCGGCGACGGGGCGTCCGCCGCCCACCAGTCCCGCAACGGGGCCGACACCCGATGAAGTCGATGACCGCCGCGGAGGCTCGTCGGGCCTTCGTGGACTTCTTCGTGCAGCGGGGCCACGACCATCAGCCGTCGGCCAGCTTGATCCCGCACGATCCGACGCTGCTGTTCACCGTGGCCGGCATGGTGCCGTTCAAGTCGTACTTCACCGGCGAGCAGCCCGCGCCGTTCGACCGGGCCGTCACCGTGCAGAAATGCGTGCGGGCCGGAGGCAAGCACAACGACCTCGACGAGATCGGGCGCACGTCGCGCCACCTCACCTTCTTCGAGATGCTGGGCAATTTCAGCTTCGGCGACTACTTCAAGTCCGACGCCTGCGCCTGGGCCTGGGAGTTCGTCACCGGAACGCTCGGACTCGACCCCGACCGTCTGTGGGTGACCGTCCATCTCAGCGACGACGAGGCTGAGGCCATCTGGCGCGACGAAGTGGGAGTGCCCGCCGAGCGCATTCAGCGCCTCGGCGAGGACAACTACTGGCGCATGGCCGACGTGGGGCCCTGCGGCCCGTGCTCGGAGATCTTCTGGGACAAGGGCCCCGAGTACGGCCCCGGCGGCGGCCCGGCCCACGGTGGCGAGGAGCGCTACGTGGAGATCTGGAACCTCGTGTTCATGCAGTTCGAGAGCACCGCCGACGGCGCCGAGATCCCGTTGCCCAAGCCGTCGATCGACACCGGCCTGGGCCTCGAGCGGACCGTGTCCGTGCTGCAGGGCGTGGACTCGGTGTGGGAGACCGACGAGTTCGTGGTGCTGCTCGGCGCGGCTCAGCGCCTCACCGGCGCCGTCCTCGGAGCGTCCGAAGCAGGCGACGTGTCCCTTCGTATCCTCGCCGACCACGCCAGGTCCACTTCGCTGCTGGTCAGCGACGGCGTGTTCCCCTCCAACGAGGACCGCGGCTACGTGCTGCGCCGAATCATCCGCCGAGCCGTGCGCCACGCCTACCTGCTGGGCGTGGACCGGCCCGTCATGGCCGGGATGGTGGACGCGGTCGTGGACGTGATGGGCGACGCCTACCCGGAACTGAGCCGCAACCACGGCTACGTGCGCGATGTGATCGACCGGGAGGAGCAGCGCTTCCGTCAGACGCTGCGCACCGGGCAGTCCATTCTCGACGACCGGCTCGCCAGCCTGGGCCCGGGCGACACGCTCGACGGCGACGCGGCCTTCCTGCTGCACGACACCTACGGCTTCCCGCTGGAGGTGACCGTCGAGATCGCGGCCGAGAGGGGCATGGAGGTGGACACCGACGGGTTCGCCTCGGCCATGGAGGCTCAGCAGCAGCGGGCCCGCAGCGCTCGCACGGTCTCCGCCGACGACGACTTGTCGCCGTTCGTTTCGCTGCTGTCCGGCACCGGCCCGACCGAGTTCACGGGACGGGTCGAACTGGCCTCCGACGCTCGGGTCCTCTACGTCGCCGACGGTCGGCTGGTGCTCGACCGCACTCCGTTCTATGCGGAGAGCGGCGGCCAGATCGGCGACACCGGCGAGGTTTGTTGCGCGGCCACCGGCGCCCGCGCCCGCGTCCTCGACACCGTGTACGGCGTGCCCGACCTCCATGTTCACATGATCGAGCCCATCGCCGGCGAGCTCCGGGGCGGTGACGCGGTGACCGCCGTCATCGACGCCGAGCGCCGGGCCGCCATCCGGCGCAACCACACCGCCACCCACATCCTGCACTGGGCGCTGCGGGAGGAGATCGGCGAGCACGTGAAGCAGCAGGGCTCCTGGGTCGGCCCCGACCGGCTCCGATTCGACTTCAGCCACTATGAGGCTCTCACCCCCGAGCAGATCACGGCGGTGGAGGACCTGGTCAACGACCAGGTGCTCGACAACGCGTCGTGCCGCCATTTCGAGACCACCATCGAGCATGCCGAGCAGCTCGGCGCCATCGCCTTCTTCGGCGAGAAGTACGGCAACACCGTGCGGGTGCTGGAAGCGGGCCGCCACTCGGTCGAGCTGTGCGGAGGCACCCATGTGCGGGCGCTGGGCGACATCGGCGCCTTCCGGATCACGTCGGAGGCGTCGATCGGATCCAACATACGACGGGTTGAGGCCATCACCGGCCTGGCCACCGTCGATCTGTTGCGCAGCCAGCAGTCGTTGATCGAACAAACCGCCCGAGCGTTGGGAGTGCCGTCGGCCGAGCTTGCCGACGGCGTGGCCAAGCGCCAGGGCGAGACCAAGGCACTGCGGGCCGAAGTGGCCGACTTGCGCCGCCGGGTGGCGCTGGGCCGGGCCCCGGAACTGGCCGCGTCGGCGGTGGAGGGTGTGGTCGTCGCCCGAGTGGATGGCGTCGGCCGCGACGGCCTGCGGGACTTGGCCGTGTCGATCCGAGACCTCGACGGGGTCAGGGCCGCGGTTCTGGGTGCCGCCCTCGACTCCGGGGGTGCGGCTCTGGCCGCGGCGGTCTCGGCTGACGACCGCTTCCATGCCGGGGATCTGATCGGAGACGCCAAGAAGACCATCGGAGGGGGCGGACGGTCGGCCTCGGACGTGTGCGTCGCGGGCGGGCGGGACGCCTCCCGTCTCGACGAGGCCCTCGATCAAGTTCGGACCGCGGCCGGGATCGTCTGAGGTGCGAGCCCTAGGGCTCGATCTGGGGCAGCGCCGGGTGGGTGTGGCGGTCTGCGACTCGGCAGGCACGGTGGCGACCCCGGTCGAGACGCTGGTCCGCTCCGGCGACACCGGGCGCGACCTGCGGGCCATCGCCGACCGGGTGCGGGACTGGGAGGCTGAGATCGTCGTGGTCGGGCTGCCGCGGTCGCTCGACGGCAGCGAGGGGCCGGCTGCACAGGCGGCCAGAGCCGAGACCAAGCGGCTCGGGCGGTTCCTGGGCGTGCCCGTGGTGTCCTACGATGAGCGTCTTACCACGGTGATCGCGGAACGGCGTCTCATGGAGCAGCAGGTCAAAGGGCGGGCTCGGCGTGACGTGGTCGACCAGGTGGCAGCCGCCGTGATACTGCAATCCTGGATCGACGCAGGAATGCCCCGTGGTTGACCGCCGGCGGGGCGGGCGGGGCAGGCGCAGTGGGCGCGGTCGGCGGCGGCCCTCCCGTGTCTCGGATCTCATAACCGGCCGAGCTGCGCCGCAAGCGCCGCGTGCAGCGCCGCCGCGAACGTCGAGTCAAGCGCCGCCCCAAGCGCCTTCAGTTGTGCCAGGTCGGGCGGCTGCGTCCGCTGGTTCCAGGTCGAGTGGGTCGGCTGGGCCCGGATCGCATAGGGGGCGCCCCGTCGCTGGCCACCCTGTCCAACGCGGGGTTGCGCCGCCGGTGCCGCGCCCGTCGGCGCGGGGCTCGGCGGAGCCGCCTGAGCGTCGAGCGTCACGCCGGTCCGAGCGCCGGGCGGCGCGTCGTGCGGCTTCGAGTGCCCGGGCCGGGCCGGAGGGGTGGTCCTCGGTGGCCGCAGGCACCACGGTCGTGGTCGAGGAGGAACTGGGCGACAGTCCCATGGTCGACCCCGTCTACGACGCCGACGACCGCAACTGGGTCCGCTACCGGCCCTTCTGGGGCGGTTTCATCCGTCTGGTGGTGCTGGCCGCGGTGTTGGCGGCAGCCGTGCTATGGACTCGCGGTCGCATCTACGAGTGGGTCGACTCCCAGATCGTGCCCGAGGGCGGCCCCGGCGGCGCGGTGGAGCTGACGATCGTTCCGGGCACCTCCGTCAACGAGATCGCGGGGGAGCTTCAGAACGCCGGCGTGATCTCCAACGCCACCGTCTTCCGCTACTGGCTCCGATGCGACGGCGATCTGACCATCACCGGGTTCCTGGGATGCGACTCAGTGACCGATGTGGCCGCGGGCGACTACATCCTGTGGGAGAACATGGACTTCGAATCGGTGCTGGTCGTTCTCGACGAGGGGCCTGAACCGGAAGTGTTCGAGTTGGTCACCATCCCCGAAGGGCTCCGCTGGAGCGAAATGGCGACCCGCCTGCTCACCGAGAACCCCGCGTTCGAGCGCGACGACCTCGAGGCGGCTTATGTGTCGCTGGTGCCTGAGGCCTCGTACCTGCCTGAGGACGCGCCGGTTCGGAGCCTTGAAGGCATGCTGTTCCCGGCCACCTACGACATCGCCGCCGACGACCTGTCCGACGAGCAGGGGCTGCTGCTGCGGATGTCCGACGAGTTCGACAGCCGCCTCTCCCGGCTGCTCGAGGATCCGGGCGTTCATCCCGATGTCGTAGATCTGGGACTCGACCCCTACGACATCGTCATCGTGGCAAGCCTGATCGAGGAGGAGGCGTTCATACCGGAGGACCGGGCCAAGATCGGGCGCGTCATCTACAACCGGCTCATCGAGGGGATGCGCCTCGATATCGACGCCACCGCCTGCTACGCAGCCCAGAAGCCCTGTGCCGAACTGACGGGAGCGGATCTCCGCTCGCAGTCGCCGTGGAACACTCGGGCCGTGCCCGGCCTGCCGCCCACGCCCATCGCCGCGCCGGGCGAGGCGTCGCTGATCGCCGCGCTGCAGCCTGTGGACGGCGAGTGGCTGTTCTATGTGCTCACCGACGAGGGAGGCGTCCGGGGCGCCCACCACTTCCATCGCACTCTCGAGGAGCACGAGCGGGAAGTAGCCGTCTGCCGCGCGCTCGGATACTGCTGATGGCGGCGAGCCCATCGGCCCGGCGGGTGGCGGCTGTGATCGGCGACCCGGTCCGTCACTCCCGATCACCGGCCATTCACAACGCTGCCTTCGCGGCCGCCGGGATCGACTGGGCGTTCACCGCGTTCGAGGTGCCCGCGGGCGGCGGCGCGGCCGCGCTGGACGCGATGAGGGTGATGCGCCTCGCGGGGCTGTCGGTGACGATGCCGCTCAAGGCCGAGGTCGCCGCGGCTGCCGATCTGGCCGACGAGGACGTGCAGGTCCTAGGGGCGGCGAACTGCATCGTCCCGCTGGACGACGGTCGGCTGCGCGCGGCCAACACTGACATCGCCGGATTCATCGCTGGGCTCCGGGCCGACGCCGGTATCACCCCCGAAGGTTGCCGGGCCGCGCTCTTGGGCGGAGGCGGCGCGGCCCGGGCCGTGGCGTGGGGACTGGCAGCGTCGGGCGCGGCGGACGTGGCCGTGATCAACCGGAGCGAGGCGAACGCGGAAGCCGCCGCGGCAGCGGCGAACGCAGCAGCTAGTTCCGCGGCTAACGAAGCGGCGAACGCGGGCCGCGTCGGCCGGATCGGCAGCGCAGACGACATCGCCGCGGCCGACGTTGTGATCAACGCGACCTCGGTGGGCATGGGCGCCGACACTTCGATGCCGTGCGACCCCGAGTGGCTGCACGGGGGCCAAGTGGCCGTCGACCTGGTGTACGACCCGCTCGAGACCGCCTGGCTGGCTGCTCTTCGCCGTCGAGGCGTTCAGGCCCATAACGGCCTGTCGATGCTGGTCCATCAGGCGGCGCGGGCCTTCGAATTGTGGACCGGCGATCCGGCGCCGGTGGAGGTGATGCGCCGGGCCGCGGTCGAGGGCCGGTGACGGCGATGCCTGCTGGCGGGCGTGCGCCGGGCGGTTCGCGGTTCTTGTGGGTGAGCGGGATCGAGGGCCGGTGACGGTCGCGGTTGTCGGCGCAGCGCTGCTCGGCGGTCTCGTCGCCGGCCGGTCGGCGGCAGCTGTGGCCCGTCGCTTCGGGCCGCCCCGGTCATGGCGTCCGATGACACGGCGCCGATTTCGCCAACCAGTCGGCGACAGCGCCGGTGTTGGTGTTGGCCGGGCCGACCATGGCCATCAGCTTCGCCGACCAGGCGACAGCGGCACCGATGTCAGCAGCCTCCGCGGGGCCGACCATGGTGAGCAGCTACGCCGACGCGTTCCTGGCACCGAGTTGGTGATGGCCGTCGCGTGGTTGGCGGTGGTGGAGCGTTTCGGCCTCGGCTGGGAAGCGCTGCCGCCGCTGGTCGCGGCCACTTCGCTGGTACTGCTATCGGTGATCGACCTGCGGTGCTACCGACTGCCTGATGCGGTCACCTTCCCCGCGCTTGCAGCCAGCATCGTTGCCGTCGCCGCAGCGTCGCTCGGGTTGGGGCGTCCCGGTGCGATGGTGTCGGCCCTGATCGTCGGTGCTGGCTACGGCGCCGTGATGTGGGGCGCCCACGAGTTGCAGCCGCGCGGCCTCGGCTTCGGAGACGTGAAGATCGCGCCACTGCTGGGTGTGCACATCGGCTGGGTTGCCGGTGCGGTGCACTCTGGATGGTCGCCGGTGCTGGGACTGGCCGCGCAGGCGCTGCTGCTGAGCTGCGTGGTCGGACTGGCCATGGGTCTCGGCTTGGCCCTTCTGAGACGACGCGGCTACCGGGCCCTGGAGGATCCGAGTCACGGGTCGCCCAACGCAGGCGCGCGCAGCCTTCTGAAGACCGGTTTCCCTTTCGGCCCGCCGCTGGCCGTTGGAACGATGGCGGCGTTGCTGTTCTCGGAACTGCTGGTCGGCTGAGCAGCGAGAGCGCGGCTGGTGGCCTGGCCGGGTGCTTCGGTGTGCCGGTTCAGAGCCTGCGCAACACCCCGTAAGGCTCGCGTGCCCTTTTGGGCGTTGTGGGCTGCCAGTTCGGCTGTGGGGTGGTGGTTGGTCGGGAATTGGCAGCGGTGGGTGCCCTTTTGGGCGTTGTGGGCTGCCAGTTCGGCAGTCGGTTGTTCGTGAGCTGGATGGTCGGCTGAGCGTTCCAGGGCGCGTCGGTAGGCTGAACGAGTGGAGCCGTCCCCAAAGCACGCGCCGTCCCCGTCGGCTGCGCAGTTCGAGCCTGCAACACCGGCAACGCCGGCCATGTCGGCCATGTCGGCAACGTCAGCCGACGTCGTGACCGTCGACCTGGGGAAACGCTCTTATGACGTGCATGTGGGCGCGGGCGTCAGGACCATGCTGGCCGACGTGATGCCGGCCGGTGCTCGCCGGGCCGCGGTCATCACCCAGGACAGCGTCGGGTGGGCCGTGGACAGCGGCCTTGATCAGACTGTGTTCGCTGTCGGGGCCGGCGAGGAGGCGAAGTCCTTGTCCGAGGTCGAGCGCCTCTGCCGGGAGATGGCGAGCGCCGGGTTCACCCGCGCCGACGCGATCGTCGCCGTCGGCGGGGGAGTGGTCACCGACCTCGCCGGCTTCGTCGCAGCCGTCTACCACCGAGGGATGAGCTACGTGTCGGTGCCCACAACACTGCTGGCCCAAGTGGACGCGGCCATCGGCGGCAAGACGGGAGTCAACCTGCCCGAGGGCAAGAACCTGGTCGGGGCATTCTGGCAACCTCATGCCGTGCTGTGCGACACCGAGACGCTGGCAACGCTGCCGCCGCGGGAGCTGCGCAGCGGCCAAGGCGAACTGGCCAAGTACCACTTCCTGGGCGGCGAGCGTGTGGGCGGGGAGCAACTGGACGACATGGGCTTGGAGGAACGGATAGCCGCCTCGGTGCGAATCAAGGCTGCGGTGGTGTCGGCCGACGAGCGGGAGGGCGGCCGCCGGGCCGTCCTGAACTACGGCCACACCCTGGCCCACGCCATCGAGACGGCGGGACGCTACGACCTGCGCCACGGGGAGGCGGTGGCTGTCGGCCTCGTCTACGCGGCGGAGGTGGCCCTGCGGCTGGGCCGCATCGACGAGGCTCGGGTCGCCGAGCACCGACGGGTGGTGGCGAGCTACGGCCTGCCGGAGCGGCTGCCGTCAGCGCTCGATGACGACAACGAGTTGCTGGCGCTGTTCGGACGCGACAAGAAGGCCGTGGGCGGCGTCACTCTGGTGCTCGACTCGGACCAGGGGGTGGAGCCGGTCGTGGGCGTGCACGAGGCGGTGCTGCGAGACGCGTTGACGGCCGTGCGATGAGCGACCCGTCGAGATCCTCGACGCCGGGCACCCTGGTCGGCATGCCGCCGCTGCGGGTGGACGGTCGCCTGGGCCGGCTCCGGGAGCGGATGGCCGCCGCGGGCGTCGACTCGGCTGTGATGGTCGAGCCAGCCAACGTCCGCTGGCTCACCGGGTTCACAGGCTCCAACGGAACGGTCGTGGTGCTTGGCACGGGCGAGGCACTGCTCGTCACCGACGCCCGCTACGCCGAGCAGGCTTCCGAACAGCTGGCCGAGGCCGGGTGCTCGGCGGAGGTGGAGGTGGTGGTGGCCCGCCGGGCGGCTCCGGCCGCGGCAGAGCGGCTCGCCGGGTCGGTCCGGCTCGGCCTGGAGGACAGCGTCTCCTGGCGGGCGCAGATCCGTTGGAGCGAGGCGGTCGAGGCCGAGATCGTGCCGCTCGCCGACGCCGTCGAGTGGCTGCGAGCCGTGAAGGACTGTGCCGAGCTAGCCCGAATGCAGGCCGCGGCCCGGGCCGCGGACGAGGCGCTGGCCGCGGTGGAGCCATTGCTGCGGCCGGAAGCGACCGAGGCGCGGATACAGCGGGCTCTCGACGACGCCATCCGGGCCGCCGGTGCGGCGGGTCCGGCCTACGACACGATCGTGGCCTCCGGCCCCAACAGCGCCCTTCCCCATGCCCGCCCGACCGATCGGCAGTTGCAGGCAGGCGACCTCGTGATCGTCGATGTCGGCGCGTTGGTGGACGGCTACCGCAGCGACATGACCCGCACGTTCGTGCTGGGCGACGCCGACGACCGGGCGGCGGCCATGCTGGAGGTGGTCGGCCGCAGCCAGTCGGCGGGCGTGGAGACGGTGCGGCCCGGCGTCACGGCGGGCGAGGTCGACGGGGCCTGCCGTTCGGTCATCGACGAGGCCGGCATGGGCGAGGCCTTCGTCCACGGCACGGGCCACGGTGTCGGGCTCGACATCCACGAGCTGCCCAGGGTGGCGTCGGGATGCGACACGGTGCTCGAGCCCGGCAACGTGCTGACCGTGGAGCCGGGCGTGTACTTTCCCGGCTTCGGCGGTGCCAGGGTGGAGGACCTGCTGGTGGTCACCGAGGACGGTTGCCGCCCGCTGACCCTCCACCCCAAGCCGCCGGCGCCCCTGCCGGCCTAGGAACGGGCACAGGAACGTAGGCGCAGGCGCAAGACGACACGAGACCGACGGCCCGTCGACGGCCGTCCCCACCGAGAAGGAGCCGATCCATGCCCATCATCACCACCAACGACCTCCGCAACGGCATGACCCTGGAACTGGACGGGAACCTGTTCAACGTGGTGGAGTTTCAGCACGTCAAGCCGGGCAAGGGCCACGCCTTCGTGCGCACCACGCTCAAGAACGCCCGCACAGGCGCGGTGCTCGACCGCACCTTCCGTGCCGGCGAGAAGGTCGAGCGCGCGACCATCGACAAGCGCGAGATGCAGATGCTTTACCGCGACGGCGATGACCTGGTGTTCATGGACAACGAGTCCTATGACCAGATCACCGTGAGTCCGCAGGTGCTGGGTGACGCGGCCCGGTACCTGGTGGAGGGGTCGGTGGCGGTGATGATGATGCACGGCGTCGAGATCGTCGGCACAGATCTGCCCGCGGCGGTGGAGCTGTCCATCGCCGAGACGGAGCCGGGCATCCAGGGCGACCGGGTGTCGGGTGCCACCAAGCCGGCCACGCTGGAGACGGGCCTGGTCGTGCAGGTGCCGCTGTTCGTGTCACCGGGCGAGCGGGTGAAGGTCGATACCCGCTCGGGCGGCTACATCGCCCGGGCGTGAGCCTGTCCCTCCCCGGCTTCGGTTCTCGCCGCGAGGCCCGCGAGGACGCGCTCGCAGTGCTCTATGAGGCTGAGATGACTGCCGAAACGGCCGCGCAGGCGTTGGCTCGCAGGGCAGCTCCGCCCTCGGACTACGCCGTGGAGTTGGCTCTGGGCGTGGACGCCGACCGCGACACCGTGGACGGCCTGCTGCGCCGCCACCTGGTGGGATGGCGCCTGGAGCGGCTCGCAGTGGTCGACCGGACACTGGCCCGGATCGCATCCTGGGAGCTCGTGCACTGCCACGACGTGCCCACCGGCGTGGTGCTGTCGGAGGCGGTCGCGTTGGCCGCCCAGTACTGCGGCGCCGAGTCGCCCCGTTTCCTCAACGGTGTCCTGAGGGCGGTGGCCGACGAGGTGCGCGGCTGAGGCCCTCTGTCGTGCCCTGTGGTCCGACGAGCGGGGTCCTGCCGGACGGTGCTGGTGCTGGTGGTGTTCCTGCGCCAGCGTCTGGTTCTGGGATGCCCACGGGCGGGCTCGTGCTGCCTGTGCCTCGTCTGGTCGGCCCGACTACTGAGTTGAGGCCGTGGCTAGTCGAGAACGCCTCAGCACTGGCCGACGCCTGGAACGACGCGGAGATCCAGCACCGTCTGAACGTGCCCGATCCCTGTGATGAGGCCGCCGCGGCCCGTTGGATCGCTCAGCGGGGGCGAGCTTGGGCCGAGGGGCGCTCGGCGGACCTGGCCGTGGCTGACAGGCAGTCAGGGACCGTGATCGGCGAGGTCGGGCTCAGCAGCTTCGACCCGGTGCGCCGGGCCGCGCTGGTCGGCTGGTGGATCGCCGCGGGCTGGAGAGGCGGGGGCCGAGCGGGCGAGGCGGTCCGGCTGGTGGTGGACTGGGCGCTGTCGGACGGGCCGCTGGAGGCCGTGATGGCCGAGATCGACGCCGACAACCCGGCGTCGGCGGCGGTAGCCCGCCGGGCCGGTATGCGCCTGGTCCATGTGCCTCAGGAAGGTGAAGGCGCGCCCCAGGAACTCGGGAGGTCCGGCGGCTCGGCGGTGCTGGTCTTTGCCCGTACGAGGCATGGCGACAAGGCGTGCTGAACGCTCGGGGTGCTGGTCTAGCCCGTAGGAGGGGTCGGTCGGGCCCTTGCGCGCCAACCCTCGACCTCAAACCCCCGGGAGGAACCGCTCAGGTGCCGGCCAAGATGTCTTCGAGGTCGATGGTCTCCAGGTCGAACACGTCGAGGTCGGCATCGACGCGCGGCTCGGCGGTGCGGGCGAAGCTGCGGTAGTGGCGCCGCGCGAACCGCCAGCGGCCGTCGTCGCCTCGTTCGAGACGGTCGTGGTAGACGCCGTAGGCGTCGGTGCGGCGACCGTCGGAGACGTTCTGGCGGATCTCCTGCATGTAGACCCGGGCCGCGGCGACGCCTCGCTCCCCGTCGATGCGCAGCACTACGTTCAGCAGCACGAACTGGAAGAACGAGAAGCGCTCGATCTGACGGGCGATGAACTGCCCGTACTCGGCGGGGCCGGTGAGTTCGAACTGGGTGTGGCGCACGTCGACCACGATCGCGCAGTCGGCCCGCACGAAGTCGGACAGTTCGCCCCACGCCCGGCGGGTCACCACGTCGGCGTAGCGGCTCTGCACACGCTGCAACTCGAGGTACGCCCGAGCCTCGGCCCCAGGGTCGGAGCGGGGCCGCGTCGGGGCCATCAGCGCTCGCCGGCCGATCGGCGGATCAGCGCGAGCAGTTCGTTGAGCCGGTCGATGAGGCGGTGCGCTCCTGCTTCGCGCAGCTTCTCGGCGGGGTCGAAGCCGCCGGTGTAGCCGACGGCTGTGGCCCCCGCTCCGAGGGCCTGCACCATGTCGAAGGCCGTGTCGCCCACGTACCAGACCGCGCCCGCGCCCGCTCGAAGCACGTACTGTCCGGTGACGGCCTGCTTGTCCGCGATACCGCAATGGACGCTCTCGAACTGGTGATCCAGTCCATGGGTCCGCAGATCCTGTCGAACGGACTGCTCGGTGGCCGAACTCACGACTGCGGCACCGATCCCGAGGTGCCGCAGCGCCTCCAGCGTCGTCGCCGCGCACGGCGAGAGGGGTGCCTCGCTCTCGCCCAGATAGCCGCTCCAGGCCCGCACCGCGGCGTCGGTCTCGGCCGCGGCCACGCCCAGTCGGCCGACGTGGGCCGAGATCGGAAGGCACCAGGCCTGCCGGAACTCCTCGGAGGTGAGTTCTCCCAGGCTGGTCCACTTCCGTCGTACCAGGCTGCTGGCCCGGCGAGCCCGCTCCATGTCGTCCATGATCGTGCCGTTCCAGTCGAACAGCACGACGGTCGGCGTCCGGAGGTCAGTCACTCGTGCCCCGCCGCATCGACGCGCCAGCCTAGAGCGGCCGCGAATAGGTGACGGCCCCGTCCATGGCACCTATTCGCTCGGCCGCTCGGGGGAGGGGCTTACCGCCCCCGGCTCGACCACGTCGCCGAGGACCACGACGGAGTCGGGGCGAACCCGCCGGTTCATGTCGGCGACGAAGGCAGCCGTGAGCGCGGGCGCGTGCCCGCTGAGCTTGCGGTCGACGCCCATGAAGGGCGCAGACCGCCCGAAGTGAAGGTCGGTGACCGCCGCGAACCGCACGGCACCATCTTTGTCGGTGCGAGCAGCTTACGTATGCATCCGGCGCCCCGGTCGGCGGCGAGACCGAAGCGGCCGAGCGCCGAAACCCCTTGGTCAGACTGCATGAACGGGTCATGCGCGCGTATCGCCGCCACCGGTGGTACCGTCGCCGCCCGACCGTGAAACGGGTCCGGTGAGGCCCGAACGGAAAGGACAGAATGGCCGACCGAGAACGGCGCTTCACGGTGCCCCACGCAACGGGCACCTTCCGGGCTCGAACCCAGGTTATGGGTGCCGATGACGTCGAGCGGGCCGTGCGTCGCATGGCTCACGAGGTGATCGAGCGCAACCACGGCACCTCGGCTGTCGTGGTGATCGGCCTGCAGACCGGCGGTGTGCACATGGCCCGCCGCATCGCCGAGACCCTCTCGCGGATCGACGGAATCGACGTTCCCTGCGGGTCGCTCGACGTGGCCCTGCACCGAGACGACATCGGTCTGCGACCGCTCCTTCCGCAGGCGGTGACCGACATCCCCGGCGACCTCGACGACCGGGTGGTGGTCCTCGTGGACGACGTGCTGTTCACAGGACGCACCGTGCGGGCCGCCCTCGACGCCCTCCACACCTGGGGCAGGCCCCGGGCAGTTCAGTTGGCGGTGATGGTCGACCGCGGCCACCGGGAGCTGCCCATCCGACCCGACTATGTGGGCAAGAACCTCCCGACCCGCCGAGACGAGATGGTGGACGTCCAAGCCGACGGCGTCCACATAGGCGAACTGGCATGAGCGCCGGACCGGCCGAGCAGCGGCCCGGCACGAACGGAGAGCCGGCATGAGTCTGGACTCGGGGGCGGACCGGCAGCATCTGCTGTCGATCACCGACCTAGACCGCTCCGACCTCGAGCGCGTCCTCGACCTCACCGACTCGTTCGCCGAGGTGGGCGAGCGCCGCATCCCGCGGGTGCCCGCGCTGAGAGGCAAGACCGTGGCCTGGCTGTTCTACGAGGACAGTACCCGCACCCGGCTGTCGTTCGAGGCCGCGGCGAAGCAGCTCTCCGCCGACACCCTCAACTTCTCCGTCGGCTCGTCGTCGGTGAACAAGGGCGAGTCGGTGCGCGACACCGTCCAGACCATTGAGGCCATGGGCATAGACGCCATCGTGGTGCGCCATTCCTGCGCGGGCGTTCCCTATCGTGTCGCCGACTGGATCGACGCCTCGGTGATCAACGCGGGCGACGGCAGCCACGAGCATCCCACTCAGGCCCTGCTCGACCTGTACACGGCCCGCAGCCGCCTGGGCGGCCTCGACGGCAAGCGGGTGGCCGTCGTCGGCGACATCCTCCATTCCCGGGTCGCCCGCTCCGGTGTGCTGGCGTTCGCCGCCATGGGTGCCGAAGTGACGCTGGTGGCACCCCGGTCGCTTCTGCCGCCGAGCCTTGACGGATGGCCGGTGGCCGTCACCCACGACTTCGAGTCGATCCTCGAGTCCATCGACGTCTGCTATCTGCTGCGAATGCAGCTCGAGCGCCAGTCCGGCGCCTGGGTGCCGTCGTTGCGGGAGTTGCGAGCCGAGTACGGCCTGAGCGCGGCCCGCGCCGACCGCCTCGCCCCTGGCGCGCTGATCATGCACCCGGGCCCCATGAACCGCGGCGTCGAGATAGACGGTGACGTCGCCGACCGCCCCAACGCAGTGATCACCGAGCAGGTGGCCAACGGCGTGGCAGTGAGGATGGCGGTGCTGTTCCTGCTACTCGGTTCGGGTCTCGACGCGGCTGACAGCCAACCAATGATGGCCGCATGAGTGGTTCGGCTCGGACGGCGCGGTGGCCGGGTCAGCACGGGTCTGGACGGCGCGGTGGCCGCGTGAGCGCGGGCTCGGTCCGGGCGGTGGCCGGGTGAGCGCCCGCATGATCGGCGCGGTGCCCGACAGCGCCATTGCCGTCCGTGGCGGCACGGTGGTGGACGCGACCGGCAGCCGGCGCGCCGATGTGCTCGTGGGCGACGGCCGGGTGATCGCGGTGATTGCTGCCTCCGGGTCGGACTTGTCGGCCTCCGAGGATCTCGACGGCTACCGGACGCTCGACGCGTCGGGATGCGTGGTTGCGCCTGGACTCGTCGACCTGCACGTCCACCTTCGCCAGCCGGGCCGCGAGGATGCCGAGACAGTGGAGACCGGCGCCCGCGGCGCGGCCCTCGGCGGGTTCACGGCGGTGGTGGCCATGCCCAACACCGACCCCCCCATCGACTGCGCGGCAGTGGTCCGCGAGGTTCAGGAACTCGGCGCCGGGGCCTGCTGCGACGTCTACCCCTCCGCCGCCATCACCGTGGGCCGCCGCGGCGGTGAGCTGAGCCCCATGGCCGAGCTGGTCCGGCTGGGGGTGCGCGTCTTCACCGACGACGGCACCGGAGTGCAGGACGCCGCGGTGATGCGCCGGGGGCTCGAATACGCGGGCGGGCTCGGCTACCTGGCTGACGGTCAGAGCGTCGTGCTGGCCCAGCACTGCGAGGTGGCCGAGCTCGCCGCGGGCGGCTCCATGCACGAAGGGGCCTGGTCCAGCCGCCTCGGCCTGGGGGGACAGCCGTCGGAAGCGGAGGAGCTGATGGTCATGCGCGACATCGCCCTGGCTCGTCTCACCGGCTCCCGAGTGCATTTCCAGCATCTGTCCACCGCCGGGTCGGTGGCGATGGTGCGGGCCGCCAAGGAGGCCGGCCTCCCGGTCACCGCCGAGGCCGCCCCCCACCATTTCACGCTCACCGACGCCTGCTGCGCCGACTACGACACCGTGTTCAAGGTGCATCCCCCGCTGCGGACCGACGACGACGTGGCCGCGATCAGGGCCGGCCTGGCCGACGGCGCCGTCGACGCCATCGCCACCGACCACGCCCCGCACACCAGCGCGGACAAGGAGAGGCCGTTCGACGCCGCGCCGCCCGGCATGCTCGGGCTGGAGACGGCACTGGCCTTGGCCCTCACCGAGCTGGACCTGCCCATCGAGCGGGTGCTGGCGCTCATGTCGTGGCAGCCCGCGGCCATCGCTGGCATCGCAGGCCACGGCGGGCCGATCGTCCCGGGCGCTCCGGCCAACCTGTGCGTGATCGACCCCTCCGAGACTTGGACGGTGTCGGGGGCGGCGATGGCCAGCCCCAGCCGCAACACGCCCTACGAGGGGCGCGTCCTGAAGGGCCGGGTGCGCCACACCCTGCTGGCCGCCGAGCCGGTGGTGATCGACGGCAGGCCGCAGCGATGAGCAGCCCCGCGGCCGGCCGTGTCCGGTCGGAGGCGCCCGCGGGCGCCGCGCTCAGGGAGCCTCGGTGAGCAGGGAGGCGCTGCTCGTGCTGTGCGACGGAGAGGTGTTCGAGGGAGAGGCCGTCGGAGCGCCCGCCGATGTCGCCTCGGGCGAGGTGGTGTTCAACACCGTCATGAGCGGCTACCAGGAGGTGATGTCCGACCCGTCCTACGCGGGGCAGATCATCGCCTTCACCTATCCCCACATCGGCAACTACGGCACCAACGCCGCCGACAGCGAGTCGCCCCGGCCCCACTGCCGGGGCGTGATCGTGCGCGACCTGACCCGCCGCCCGAGCAACTGGCGCTCCACCGGCACGGTCGACGCCTATCTGCGTCACCACGGCGTGGCCGGCATCGCCGGGATCGACACCCGCCGGCTTACCCGCCACATCCGCGACGCCGGTGCCATGCCCGGCGCGTTCGGCACCGCCGACGAGGCGACTCTGAGGGCCGCCGCCGAGGCCGAGCCTGGCACCGACGGAGTCGATCTGGTCAGCGAGGTCACCACGACGAGGCCCTACGCCGCCGGCTCCGGTCCTCGCCGGGTGGTGGCTTACGACCTGGGCATCAAGGCCACCATCCTGCGGTGCCTGGGCGAGGTCGCCACCGTGACCGTCGTGCCCGCCTGCACCCCGGCCGACGAGGTACTGGCCGCCGGTCCCGACGGAGTGTTCTTCAGCAACGGCCCCGGAGACCCAGCAATGGCCGCTCCCGCGATCGAGGCGCTGCGCTCGCTCGTCGGCCGGGTGCCGGTGTTCGGCATCTGCCTCGGCCATCAGCTGCTCGCCCTCGCCTTGGGCGGGCGCACGTTCAAGATGCCGTTCGGCCATCACGGCGGCAACGTCCCCGTGCAATGCACTGCCACCGGCCGGATCGAGATCACCAGCCAGAACCACAACTTCGCGGTGGAGGTCGGATCGGTGCCCGGCGTCACCGAGACCCACGTGTGCCTGAACGACGGCACCCTCGAGGGCATGGCCGTCGCCGGTGAGCCCGCCTTCAGCGTGCAATTCCATCCGGAGGCCGGACCCGGCCCCCACGACGCCCGCCACCATTTCACCGCGTTCGCCGAAATGATGGACCGGTGCCGTGCCGCGGCGTGACGACATCGACTCGATTCTGATAATCGGGTCGGGCCCCATCGTGATCGGGCAGGCCTGCGAGTTCGACTACTCCGGCACCCAGGCCTGCCGGGTGCTGCGGGCCGAGGGCTACCGGGTGATCCTGGCCAACTCCAACCCAGCGACGATCATGACCGACCCGGCCGTGGCCGACGCCACCTACGTCGAGCCCCTCGACGCCGCGGTGCTGACGCGCATCGTCGAGCGCGAGCGGCCCGACGCACTGCTCCCGACCCTGGGCGGGCAGACGGGCCTCAACCTGGCCATGGAACTGGTCGCCCGCGGCGTGCTCGAGAAGTTCGGCACGGAACTGATCGGCGCCGACGCCGGCGCCATAGCCACCGCCGAGGACCGCCGACTCTTCAAGGAGGCCATGATCGAGATCGGGCTGGATGTCCCCCGCTCCGGCATCGCGACCTCCATGCGCCAGGCCCGAGGGGTGCTCGGGGCCGTCGGGCTGCCGGTGATCATCCGTCCCGCCTACATCCTCGGAGGACGCGGCGCCGGCATCGCCACCACCGTCGAGGAGTTCGAGCGGGCCGCGGCGGCCGGTCTCAAAGCCAGCCCCATCGGCGAGATCCTCATCGAGGAGTCCATCGTCGGCTGGAAGGAGTTCGAGCTCGAGGTCATGCGCGACCGAGCCGACAACTGCGTGGTGGTCTGCTCGATCGAGAACCTCGACCCGATGGGAGTGCACACCGGCGACTCGATCACCGTCGCCCCTGCCCAGACCCTCAGTGATCCCGAGTACCAGCGAATGCGCGACGCGGCCTTCGCGGTGCTGCGCCGGGTGGGCGTCGAGACGGGCGGGTCGAACGTGCAGTTCGCGGTGGATCCCGCCACCGGCCGCCAGGTTGTGATCGAGATGAACCCGCGGGTGAGCCGCTCCTCGGCGCTGGCGTCGAAGGCCACCGGCTTCCCGATCGCCAAGATCGCGGCCCGACTGGCGGTGGGCTGCACGCTCGACGAGATTCCCAACGACATCACGGCCAAGACGCCGGCCTCCTTCGAGCCCACCCTCGACTATGTGGTCACCAAGATCCCCCGCTGGGCCTTCGAGAAGTTCGACGGGCCCTCCGGCGTGCTGGGAACCTCCATGCAGTCCGTGGGCGAGGCGATGGCCATCGGGCGAACCTTCTGCGAATCCCTGCAGAAGGGCCTGCGGTCGGGCGAGCAGGGTCGGCTGGGGCTCAACGCCGATCCGGCCGAGCGGGCCTACGACCGGTTCGACGACGACGAGCTGGTGGCGGCCGCGGCCGTTCCCACGCCGGAGCGCATCTTCCAGCTCGAGGCTCTCCTGCGCCGAGGCTGCGCCGTCGACGCGCTCAGCGCGGCCACGGGAGTGGACCCCTGGTTCCTGGATCAGATGGCCCGGATCCCCGAGGAGCGGGCCGCCCTGGCCGAGGCCGGGCCAACAACGCTCAGCCGCCGCGGATGGCGCCGGGCCAAGCGGCTCGGCTTCTCCGACGGCCAACTGGCGCACATCTGGGGCACCACGCCCGACGCCGTCCGGAGGGCCCGGGTCAGCGTCGGCGTGCTGCCCACCTTCAAGACCGTGGACACCTGCGCGGCCGAGTTCGAGGCGACCACTCCCTACCACTACTCCACCTACGAGGATGCCAGCGAGATCCGTCCGGCCGACAGCCCCAGGGTCGTGATCTGCGGGTCGGGGCCGAACCGCATCGGCCAGGGCATCGAGTTCGACTACTGCTGCGTCCACGCGGGCGAGGCCCTCAGGGCCGCCGGCTACGAGACGGTCATGGTGAACTGCAACCCCGAGACCGTGTCCACCGACTACGACGCCAACGACCGGCTCTACTTCGAGCCGCTGACCGACGAGGACGTGGCCAACGTGGTCGCCGCGGAGGATCCCGTCGGTGTGATCGTCTCCCTCGGCGGGCAGACGCCCCTGTCGCTGGCCGGGAGCCTTCCGCCCGAACTGGTGCTGGGCACCTCGCCGGCCTCCATCGACCTGGCCGAGGACCGCGAGCGCTGGGCGGCTCTCTGCGCGCGGCTGCTGATCCCGCAGCCTCCGGGGGCCACGGCCACCAGCCTGCGGGAGGCGCTCGACATCACGGCGCGGATCGGCTACCCGGCGCTGGTCCGGCCCTCCTATGTGCTGGGCGGCCGGGCCATGGCCATCGTCTACGACGACCACGAGCTGGCCCGTGCCATCGAGGAGATGGCCGAAATGGGCTCGCTCGGACGCGAGGGCGGCCCCGCCGCGGAGCGGCCCGTGCTGGTCGACCGGTTCCTCGAGGACGCGGTGGAGGTCGATGTGGACGCGGCCCGCGACCGCACCGGCGAAGTCATGATCGCGGCGGTGATGGAGCATGTGGAGGAGGCCGGCGTCCACTCCGGCGACTCGGCCTGCTCCATACCGCCGACCACGCTGAGCGCCGAGGAACTGGAGACGATCGGCGACCACACCCGTCGCATCGCCCACGCCCTGGAGGTGAAGGGCCTGCTCAACGTGCAGTTCGCGGTCAAACGCCCGGCCAGCGGCCAGCAGTCCGGCGGCGCCAAGGAGTCCGACGGGGCCCTGGAGTCTGACGGCGTCCGGGATCGCATCTACGTGCTCGAGGCCAATCCGAGGGCGTCGCGCACCGTTCCGTTCGTGGCCAAGGCCACCGGCGTGCCGTTGGCCAAAGTTGCCGCCCGGCTGATGGTGGGCGCGACGCTGGCCGATCTCAGAGCCGAACGCCTGCTGCCGGCCCGCTGCGACGACGAAGGTTCCGGCGCCGGCCCGGCGGCCTCTCCCGGCTACGTCGCCGTCAAGGAGGTGGTGCTGCCGTTCAACCGCTTCCCGGAGGCCGACGCTGTTCTTGGTCCCGAGATGCGCTCGACGGGCGAGGTGATGGCTATCGACGCTTCCCCGGGCCTGGCGTTCGCCAAAGCGCAGCTCGCCGCGGGCACCCGGCTGCCATCCGGGGGGACGGTGTTCATGTCGATGGCCGACCGCGACAAGGACGCCGGCCTCCGGGCGGCCCGGATCCTCCACGCGCTGGGCTACCGGCTGGCTGCCACCGCCGGGACCGCGCATCATCTCCGCCGCGGCGGTGTGCCGGTGTCGGTCCCCGTCGCCAAGCTCGGTGACGGCGAGGGCCGCCACGCGGTCGACCTAATCGAGGCTGGCGAGGTGCAGTTGGTGATCAACTCGCCTCGCGGGCGGGGTCCCCGCGCCGACGGGGACCACATCCGGTCGGCCGCCGGCCGGGCCGGACTGCCGCTGCTCACCACCGGCGCGGCCGCGGTGGCCGCAGCCGAGGGTCTGAGGGACCTTCGAGTTCATCGGCCCGCGGTGCGCAGCCTCCAGGAGTACCACCGGAGCCTGGAGGGCTCTGCGGCCAGAGGCAATGCGGCGTGAGGCCATCGGCGTGAGGCAATGCGGCGTCAGGCCCGTGTCGTTGTGTATGCCTTCGGCGGGTTCGTGAGCGATGCCTGAGTTGACGACACGAGTAGGCAGCGTGGCGCTGCGGGCGCCCGTGATGACTGCCTCGGGAACCTCGGGGCACGCGGCCGAGTTGGCGCCCTACGGGGAGCTGCGCGAGCTGGGGGCTGTGGTGGTGAAGTCGCTCGGCGTCGGGCCGTGGCCCGGCAACCCGCCGCCGCGCCTGCATCCTCTCCGCCCGGACGCGGCCGGGATGATCAACAGCGTCGGGCTTCAGGGCCCCGGAGTTACCGAATGGATGGAGAGGGAGTTGCCGTCGCTGGTCCGGGCCGACGCCCATGTTGTCGCCAGCATCTGGGGTCACACCGTCGACGAGTACCGCAGAGCGGCAGAGGCACTGGCTTCCGCTCCTGAGCAGGTGATCGCAGTCGAGGTCAACGTCTCGTGCCCCAACACCGAGGACCGTCTTCGAATGTTCGCCCATTCCGCCGACGCGACCGAGGCCGCCTTGGCCGCGACCGCGGGATGCGGCCGGCCCCGCTGGGCCAAGCTGAGCCCCAACACCGGAGATCTGGTGCAGGTCGCGGAGGCGGCGGCCCGTGGCGGCGCAGAAGCCCTGGTGCTCACCAACACGCTGTCGGGCATGGTCATCGACATCGAAGATCGGCGCCCGAGGCTGGGGGGCCTGCGGGGCGGGGTGAGCGGAGCGGGCTTGCGCCCCGTGGCCGTTCGGGCGGTGTACGACGTTCACGAGGCCCGGCCGGACATCCCGATCGTCGGCGTGGGCGGCGTCGCTTGTGGCGACGACGCCGTGGAGATGCTGCTGGCCGGCGCGTCCGCAGTCCAAGTGGGCACGGCCACCTTCGCGGATCCGCGGGCTCCGTGGAGGGTGCTGGCCGAACTCGAGGGCTGGTGCAGGAACTCCCAGGTGCAGCGGCTCGACGAACTGATAGGAGCAGCCCATGAACAGCGATCCTGACCCTGTGACCCTCTCGGCCCCAGGCGACTCGCATCCAGGCGACTCGCATCCAGGCGACTCGTATCCGGGCGGTTCCCCCGGCGACCGGCCCAGTTCGCCGCGTGAGATCCTCGCCCTGGCTCTCGATGTGGACGACTTGGTGGCTGCTACTCGGCTGGCCCGGTCGCTGAGCGGGTACTTCCGGGTGGCGAAGGTGGGGCTCGAGCTGTACGCGGCGGCAGGCCCGGAGGCGGTCGGGGCCATGATCGACCTCGGCTACGACGTGTTCTGCGACATGAAGCTCCATGACATCCCCAACACGGTCAACCGTTGCGCCCGCGTGCTCGGCGAGCTCGGCGTGTCGCTGTTGACCGCGCACGCCGCAGGCGGCGGGGAGATGCTTCGGGCCGCGGCAGACGGACTGCGAGCGGGCTCGTCCGGTTCGGCCCGGCTCCTAGCAGTGAGCGTGCTCACCAGCGAGGAGGCCGGAGCCACCACCGAGGACCTGGTGGCGCGCCGGTTCGAGCTCGCGGCGGCGGCCGGCTGCGGGGGGGTGGTGTGCGCCTCCGTGGACCTGGCCCGCACCCGACATGTGGCCCCTGAACTCCTCCGGGTCGTGCCGGGTATCCGGCTGCCGGGCGACTCCCACGACGATCAGCGCCGGGTGGCCGCGCCTGCCGAGGCGGTGGCGGCCGGCGCCGACCTGCTCGTGGTGGGCCGGTCCGTGACCAAGGCCGGCGACCCTCTAGAGGCAGCCGAACGACTGCATCGCAACCTGGCGCCGTGACCGTGGGCTGACCGTGCGCTGACTGTCGTCTGCGACTGCCGTCGGCTGGCCCGCGGCCCGTCCGGCGGCCGGCCGCTACTGGCTGTCTGCTTCCCGCCGAGGTCTGCGATGGCGCGACCGCGTGGTCATGCAATAGCATCTGTGTCCATGGCTCAACCGTTTTCCATTTCAGACGACGTTCGACGAGCGGCGCTCGCTAAGGCTGCCGAGGTCCGACGGGAGCGTGCAGAACTTCGCAGGCAGCTCAAGGCAGGTGACATTTCGCTCGTTGACCTCTTCGGCCGGGTCGAGGACGACGTTGTCGGCAAGATGAAGGTGCTAGCGGTGCTCGAGTCGTTGCCCGGCGTCGGCAAGGTCAAGGCCCGCAGGACCATGGAGCAGATCGGCATCTCCGAGAGCCGCCGCGTGCGCGGCCTGGGCACCAGGCAGCGCAGCCAACTGCTCGACACCTTCGGCTGAGTGACGCTGCCGGGTTGGGCCGGCAGGGTCGAATAGCCTCTTGGAGGTGACCTCCCTCGGCGATCGCACCGTCATCGTCATCTCTGGGCCTGGTGGCGTGGGCAAGGGCACCATCGTCGATGAACTGCTCGCCCGCGACGAATGTCTGTGGCTGTCTCGCTCGTGGACGACACGGCCCCGGCGGGCCTCCGAGCCCGCCGACGCCTACTGCTTCGTGGACAGGGCGACCTTCGAGGCGGCCGTCGATGCCGGTGGGTTCCTCGAGTGGGTCGAGTTCCTCGACTACCTGCAGGGCACGCCGGTGCCCGATCCCCCCGAGGGCGCCGACGTGGTGCTGGAGATTGACGTGGGCGGCGGCATGCAGGTCAAGCGCCTGGTTCCCGGCGCGGTGCTGGTGTTCGTCGAGGCGCCCAGTCCCGAGCATCAGCGGGCTCGGCTCAAGGGACGCGGCGAGACTCCGGACACAGTGGCGCTCCGCATGGACAAGACGGCCGAGGAGCGCGAGACAGCCGTCGCCCAGGGGTACCAGACGGTGGTTAACGACGAGGTCGGCGCGGCGGTGATGGCGATCGAGCGGCTGATCGAAGCCGACCGCAGCCGTCGGGCGGCCGCTTACGGCCGCGGCTCGGCCTCCCCGGCCGACAGATAGCCCGCGAGTCCACGAACGGCCGCCCGCAACTCCGTCGGTGCTTGGTAGCGTGAGCCTGCCAGGACCACGGATCCATCGGAGCGCGCCATGGCCCACGCCTACGACACCCTCATCTCCCCGGCCATCGAGGATCTCATCGAGCGGACCGAGTCCAAGTTCGTCCTCGTGGCGCTGGCATCCAGGAGGTGCCGCGAGATCACCAACTACAAGCTCGGCAGCAGCATCGGCTCGATCGTGCCTCCCCAAGTGGTCGCTTCCGAGTCCGCCAAGTATCTCTCGATAGCCCTCGAGGAGATCGCGGCGGGCAAGATCGAGGCCGTGGAGGCCGACGACGACGAAGAGGAACCCGAGTGGTTCAGCGTGGGTGCTCACCTCGCGGATGCGGGCGACCACGAGCCCGGGCAATCTCGAGAGGGCTCATTGCGCCCGCCCCCCGGCGCGGGCGCCTGACGAGGGCTCGCGGCGCGGGCGCCTGACGAGTACGCCATGAGCGCGCTGAACGGGCGGCGCGTGGTGCTCGGAGTGTCGGGCGGGATAGCCGCGTACAAGGCGGTCGAAGTGTGCCGTCGGCTCGCGGGCGAGGGCGCGCATGTCGTGCCGGTGCTCACGGCCGGGGCGTTGCGCATGGTGGGCGAGACGACCTTCTCGGCTCTGGCGGCCGAGCCCGCGGTCACGTCGCTGTGGAACCATCCGTCCTCGGCCATCCCCCACACCGCCCTGGGCCAGCGGGCCGACGCGGTGGTCGTGTGTCCCGCCACCGCCCGGCTGATCTCGGACCTGCGCACTGGGCGCTCGGGCGACGTTCTGACTGCCACCCTGCTGGCCACCCGGGCCCCGGTGGTCATGGCACCGGCCATGCACACCGAGATGTGGGAGCAACCGTCGGTCCGGGAGAACATCGCCGTTCTGACCGAGCGTGGAGTCACCCTCGTCGGACCGGTGGACGGTCCGCTGGCGGGGGGCGACGCGGGATCGGGCCGCATGGCCGAGCCGGCCGACATTGTGGCCGCCGTTGAGGCCGCGCTCACTCCGCAGGATCTGGCCGATCGACTGCTGGTGGTCACCTCCGGCGGCACCCGCGAGCCGATCGACGCGGTCCGCTACGTCGGCAACCGATCCTCGGGCAAGCAGGGTGCCGCGGTCGCCGCCGAGGCCGTGGCCCGCGGGGCCGAGGTGGTGCTGGTCACCACAGAACCGGCGCTCGCGCACGCAGCGGCTCGGGTGGTGTCGGTCGAGACGGCCGCGGAGATGGCCGACGCGGTCCATCTCGAGGCAGCCGCCGCCGACGCGGTGGTGATGGCTGCCGCCGTCGCCGACTTCCGCCCTGTTCGCCCATCGGGCGCAAAGCTCAAGAAGGGCTTGGGCGTGCCCGATCTGGAGCTGGAGCCCACCGACGACATCCTCGCATCGTTGGGTGCCTCGAAGCCCTCCGGCCAAGTACTCGTCGGCTTCGCCGCCGAGACCGAGGAGCTGGAGGCCAACGCCCTCGAGAAGCTGCGCAGCAAGAACCTTGACGTGATAGTAGCCAACGACGTCTCCAAGGAGCAGGTCGGCTTCGGCCACGACACCAACGAGATCGTGATGTTCACCGCCGACGGCGCACGCCACCATGTTCCCTTGACCACCAAGCGGGAAGCCGCCCGGGCCGTGCTCGACAGGGTGGTCGCATTGATGCCTGCGCCTGCCGGCTCCCGCGACTCCGTCGGTCGGCGGCCCGCCCGCCGTCGGGACACCTAGAGCAGCGGGGAGGAGCCTTGGACCGCTGGACGTTTACCTCCGAGTCGGTCACCGAGGGCCATCCCGACAAGCTGGCCGACCAGATCTCCGACGCCATCCTCGATGCTCTGATCGGCGCCGACCCCGGCAGCCGAGTGGCCTGCGAGACGCTGGTCACCACCGGCCTGGCCGTGGTGGCGGGGGAGATCCGCACCGAGGCCTACGTCGAGATCCCCAACATCGTCCGTCGCACGATCTGCGCCGCGGGATACAGCGACGCCACTCTGGGCTTCGACGGCAAGACCTGCGCGGTGATGGTCGCCATCGACGACCAGTCGCCCGACATCGCCAAGGCGGTGGATCGCGAGGATGCCGATGAACAGGGCGCCGGCGACCAGGGGATGATGTTCGGCTACGCCTGCGACGAGACCGACGCGATGATGCCGTTGCCGATCCACCTGGCCCACCGGCTGGCGGAGCGCCATGCCGAGGTGCGCCGGGCGGGATCGATCCCGTACTTGCGTCCCGACGCCAAGACCCAGGTGACCTTGGAGTACGAGGGCCGTCGGCCGGTGCGTCTGCGGACCGTGCTGGTGTCGACCCAGCACGGCGACGGCATCGACCGCGACCGGATGATCCTCCCCGACGTCACCGAACAGATCATCGAGCCGACCATCGCCGAGCAGTGCCCGCAGTTCGCCGACGGCTACGAGGTGATCGTCAACCCGTCGGGCCAGTTCGTGACCGGCGGCCCTCAGGCCGATGCCGGGCTGACCGGTCGCAAGATCATCGTCGACACCTACGGCGGCATGGCCCGCCACGGCGGCGGTGCATTCTCGGGCAAGGACGCCTCCAAGGTCGACCGCTCGGCCGCCTACGCGGCGCGGTGGGTGGCCAAGCACATCGTGGCTGCCGGGGCGGCGTCGCGCTGCGAGCTTCAGGTGGCCTACGCCATCGGCATGGCCCGGCCGTTGTCGCTGATGGTGGAGACCTTCGGCACCGAGACCGTGGACCGGGCCCGCATCGTCGAGGCCGTGCGCGAAGTCTTCGACCTGCGCCCCGCAGCCATCGTGCGTGACCTCGGCCTGCGACGGCCCATCTACCAGCGGACGGCCACCTACGGACACTTCGGCCGCCAGCCCAACGGCGACGGTGAGTTCACATGGGAGCGCACCGACCGCTTGGCCGATCTGAAGTCCGCTCTCGGCCTCTGATCCCGAGGCGTCTACGGCCCGGGATCACTAGGGCGAGCGGCGAAGGACAGCGTCTTCTCGTGCTGGCCTCAGAGCGAGCGCGAGTAGGTGATGGCCGCTCGCGTCGCGGCGGTGTCATTCCCGCTCTTGTTCGCTGCGCTCACGGGCCGCTCGGGCCACGGCCTCGCCCGTATGGGCCGGATTCGTTCACCTACCCGCTCGGCCTCTTGGGCGCGTGAGCTCCGAAGTCCAGGGCCGACTCTCCTTCGAGGAGTCAAAGGAGCGATCGGCCGAGTCGGACGGCAGCGACACGGCTGCTGACGCGGCCGACGCGTCGCCCGCCCGGTCGGGGATTGAGGCGGGTGGACGGGACCAGACCGCGGCTGGCGGAGCCGCGGGCGGCGAAGAGGATCGGTCCGCGTCCGGCGGTGCCATAAGGGGTGAGCCGGGCGAGGCCGGGTCCGGCGGAGCGGCGCGCCCGGAGCTGGTCGTGAGAGTGCAGCCCGACGTTGTGGGACTCAACAAGGCGCTCTACTACGTCGTTCCCGATGCTTGGCACGCTGACGGTCGCGCCGGGCGGCTGGCGGTGGGCTCGATCGTGCGCATCACCCTGCGAGGTAGCCCGGCCCGGGGCTGGGTCACCGATATTGGTGTAGATCCGCCTGCGGGCGTCGAACTCCGGCCGCTGGCCAAGCTCACCGGCATGGGTCCACCCGCCGACGTCGTGAGCCTGGCCGACTGGGCCGAGTGGCGCTGGGCCGGGCGCGCGGTGCATCTGCTGCGCACGGCGTCGCCGCCCAGCGTTGTGACCCACCCGGCCGGAACTCGGGCGGTCGCAGGCGGGGACGACGGTTCGCTGGGGCCGCACGGCCTGGGCGGGGGGTGCCAGGAGCGAAGTCGGCATGCCACTGGCGACGGTTCGCTCCAGTGGCATGACGGCTTGTTCGACCGCTCAGGGTCCGTGACCACGCTGAGGTGCCCGCCCGTCGAGGTCGGTACGGCGGTCGCCCGGGCGGCAGCACGCCGGGGCGATTCGCTGATAGTGGTGCCCACGCCAGCCGACGCCCGCCGCATTGCAGCCGATCTGGGGAGTCGGGGGGTGCGGGTCGCTCTGGGTCGCGACGACTGGGCCATTGCCGCCGCAGGTGCAACCGTGGTCGGCACCCGAACCGCGGTGTGGCTGCCCATGCCGCGTCTGGCCGCGGTCGCCGTGTTCGACGAGCATTCCGGGCGTCTCCAAAGCGAGCGGGCGCCGACATGGCACGCCCGCGATGTGGCTCTGGAGCGGGCCCGGCGGGCTGGGGCGCCGTCGGTGCTTGTGTCGCCCGTCCCGACGCTGGAGGCGCTTGAGGCAGGTGAGCTGAAGACGGTCGGACGTAGGGCCGAGCGTGACGGATGGCCTGCGGTCGATGTCCTGGATCGCCGTCTCGACGACCCGCTGCGGGGCGGGTTGTTCGCCGAGGGGCTGCGAGAGTGTCTGGTCGCGGCCGACGGCCGGATCGCGGCGGTGCTCAACCGCAAGGGCCGGGCCCGGCTCCTGGCCTGCAAGGCATGCGGCGAGCTGGCCCGAAGCTCCGACGACCGCGTGCCGATGCGCCTCGTCGATGACGAGTTGGTGGCGGCCGACGGCAGCGAGCGCCGCCCGGTGGTGTGCGCCCGCTGCGGCTCGACGGTCCTGCGCAACCTGCGCATGGGCGTCACCCGGGCCCGCGAGGAACTGGCCGCGCTGGCTGGCGAGCCGGTGGGGGAGCTGACCGCCGACTCCGGACCTCTCGGCGACGAGCGGATCGTGGTCGGCACCGAAGCCGTGCTGTGGCGCCTGGCGTCGGCGGCTGCGGTGGTGTTCCTCGACTTCGACCAGGAACTGCTGGCCCCTCGCCAGCGGGCCTCCGAGCAGGCGCTGACCCTGCTGGCTCGGGGCGCGCGTCTGACCGGCGGACGCTCCGGCGGCGGCCGTCTGGTGGTGCAGACCCGCCAGCCCGACCATCCAGTCGTCCGGGCTGCGGTGCTCGCCGACCCGTCTATCGCAGCCGCCGCCGAGCGGGAGCGCCGTCAGACCTTGGGCTTGCCGCCCTACAGCGCCCAGGCCAAGGTCTCCGGCCCGGGCGCCGGGGCCTTCATCGAGGCGCTCCAAGAAGCTGGCGACACCGGGGTGAGCGTCCGAGGCCCCCGCGAGGGCCAGTACCTGCTGCGCGCCCCGACCCATGAGCCGCTCCTCGACCTCCTAGCCCGCACCCCTCGACCCGCCGAGCGACTGCGTCTGGAGGTCGACCCGCTGAGAGCTTGAGCGGAGCTGAGCCCACGGCGTCTGGAGGTCGACCCGCTGTGAGCTTGAGCGGAGCTGAGCCCACGGCGTCTGGAGGTCGACCCGCTGTGAGCCTGAGCGGAGCTGAGCCCACGGCGTCTGGAGGTCGACCCGCTGTGAGCCTGAGCGGAGTTAGTCCACGCCTGTGGGCGTGTCGTCGGGGGAGGTCGGTGTGGAGGTGGCTCGGCTGGGTGCGGTCCATCCTTGGCGACGGACCTCGTAGATGGCTATTGCCGCGGCGGCGGCCACATTGAGGGAGCCGACCCTGCCGAGTTGAGGGATGAAGCCCACCGCGTCGCATTGCGCCAGCGCGGCCTCGGGGAGGCCGTAGTTCTCGTGGCCGACCACCAGAGCTACCGGACCCAGCAGGTCCAACTCGTGAAGGGCCTTCGCGCCTGCCGTCAGTTCGACTCCCACGATCCTGTGGCCGTCGCCGCGGGCCGCCGCGATGGCGTCCACCGGGTCGTCGAAGCGGCTCCACGACAGGTGGCGCTCGGTGCCCATCGCCATCTTCGCCGCCTTGGGTGCGTCGAGCGGCGCCGAGTCCCCCAGGTACAGGTGCTCCAGCCGCTCAGCGGACGCCGTGCGCGTGATCGCACCCACGTTCAGGGGGTTCTGCACACGGCACAACACCAGGGCCAGCCGCTCGTGGCCCCGCCGTCGCCAGTCGCGGTGCAGGCGCTTGAGCCCGGTGGAGTCGAGCTGGCTCATCGTGCCCCGTCGGCGAGCGCTGCCACTTCGAGAATCCGGTATCCCGAGCGCGACACCAGCCGGGCAACGGGATGGCCCCGAGCCTGAAGCCACCTAGCCAGCGAATCGCTCCCGAGATGGCGGTGCACCACGAAATGGGCCCGACCCGGCGGCGCCAGGCGGTCGAGCCAGTGGCCGAGCATCTCATAGAGGGCGGGCTTGCCGACCCGCACCGGAGGATTGCAGAGGATCCGGTCGAACCGGGCCTCGGAGTCCACCGCGTCGGGCCGGGCCACAGTCACGTTGGAGGCGCCGTTGGCGGCCGCATTGCGCGCCGTGAGGGTCAGGGCCCGTTCGTTCACGTCCACTGCGATCACTTGGGCCTCGGTGGAGCGGAGCGCGACCGTGCAGGCCACTGGCCCCCAGCCGCAGCCCAGGTCGAGGACGCGGCGCTCGTCGGCGGCCAGCGGGGGTGCCTCGAGCAGCAGCAGCCGGGTGCCCGGGTCGAGCCGGCCGGGCGAGAAGACCCCGGAGTCGGTGACGAAGCGCAGGTGCCGGCCGTCGATGTTGACGTCGAGCGTCCGCGGTCGGGGGGCAACACCGGGCCGCGGCTCGAAGTAGTGCCCCGTTGACCGCCCCGCCTGCCGGCTGCGGCGCTCCCCGCGGTCAGACTCGGCGCTCGGCTCGGGGTTGGACTCGCGGCTTGGTTCCGGCTCGGGGTTGGCCTCGCGGCCTGGTTCGGGCTCGCGGCTTGTTTCGGGCTTGCAGTCGGGCTCGGGGTTGGACTCGCGGTTCGGCCCGCGGTCATGATCGGGGTCGGGCTCGGAGTCAGGCTCGGCCATCGCGTGACGGTAGCCTGCGGGGTCGTGGCGCCCTACGACATTCGCATCATCGGCGACCCGGTGCTGCGGCGACGCGCTGCGGAGATCGAGGAACTCGACGGAGCGCTGGTTCGCGTCTCCGACCGGATGATGGAGACCATGTATCAGGCCGAAGGGATCGGCCTGGCTGCGCCGCAGGTGGGCGTGCAGAAGCGCCTCTTCGTGTGGGATGTGGGCGAGGGTCCGCGCACCATCGTCAATCCTGAAATCGTGGAGTCCGACGGCGAATGGGCCTACGACGAGGGGTGCCTGTCGGTGCCCGGCCTGTCTTGGGAGATCGTTCGGCCCAAACAGGTGCATGTCGTGGGCCGCGATCTCGACGGGAACGAGGTGTCCGTGGAGGCCGACGAGATCGAGGCCCGCCTGTTCCAGCACGAACTCGACCATCTCGACGGCACCCTGCTGATCGAGCGCCTCGATCCCGACACCCGCAAGGCCGCGCTGCGAAAGCTGCGGGACCTGGGCATCGGAACCGCTCCGGCACGCCCCCCTGACGGTCGCGGCGAGCCATCGGGCGGAAGCCTGCGCCTTCCGTGAGGCCTCCGAGCCGTCGAGGTACGGCGGCTCGGAACCGGTCGCTGCCTTCCGGCGGGGCGCGGTCCGCTTGGCTGTCCGGGCCGCTGGTCGAGCCGCGGTCTGCATGGCCGGGCGGTGCGCGGTCCGCGCGGCCGGTCGGCATCCAGTCTCCACGGCGGACTGGATGCCGATGAGGGTGCCCGGCACCACAATCGTCTACTTCGGGACCCCCGAAGTGGCCGTGGCACCCCTGCGGGCGATGCACCGCGCGGGCCATGAAGTGGTCCTGGTGGTCACCCGGCCGCCGGTGCGCCGAGGTCGCCGGGCGTCGCCCACGCCGTCGCCGGTGGCGGCCGCCGCGGTCGAGCTTGGACTGGACGTCACCTGGGATCCGGCCGACGCTCTGGCCGCGGACGCCGACCTCGGCGTCGTCGTCGCTTACGGCGAGCTCATTGACGAAGAGGTTCTCCAGCGCCGCCGGACCGTGAACCTGCACTTCTCGCTGCTGCCTCGTTGGCGGGGAGCGGCACCGGTGGAGAGGGCCATCCTGGCGGGCGACGCCGCGACCGGCGTCTGCTTGATGGAGGTGGCCTCCGAGATCGACACCGGGGCCGTGTACCGGAGGGTGTCCATCGCAATCAGCCCGAACGAGACGGCCGACGAGCTGCGGGCCCGGCTGTGCCAGATGGGCATCGAGTTGCTGCTGGAGGCGGTGAGCGAGGGGTTCGGCGATCCGGTGCCGCAGTCCGGCGAGACGACCTGGGCTCACAAGATCACAACTTCTGACCTGCGCATCGACTGGTCGTCGCCCGCCGAGCACGTCCTGCGGCTGGTGCGGGTAGGCGGCGCTTGGACGACCTTTCGCGGCAGGCGGTTGAGGGTGCTCGCGGCCGACATGGCGGCCGGTGTCGAAGCGGATGAGGTGGATGGCATGGCGGCTGGCACCGCGACAGAGGTGGTGGCGGTGGCGGCCGGTGTCGAAGCGGATGAGGTGGATGGCATGGCGGCTGTCACCGCGACAGACGTGGTGGCTGGTTCGGAGATGGTCTCGGCAGCCGTCGCGACGGGGCGGGCCCCGTCAGGAACGATCTCGCTGAGGCATCGAGCTGGCCGCGGCCCCGCGGTGGAGGTCGTCGCTGGCCAGGGCGCGCTGGAGTTGGTGACCGTTCAGTCGGAGGGTCGGGGCCCATCGCCGGCCCGCGACTGGTGGAACGGCGCTCGCGTCGCTGTCGGCGAGCGGCTCGGCGGGTGAGCGGACCCGTTGGCCGCTGCGGGACTGCCCGACGCCGGGGGTCGGTCCGGCCTCGCCCGTCGGGCGCTCGGCCCGCGGCTGCGGACGCCCGGAGGGTGGCACTCGAGGTGCTGGTGCGGGTCGATGAGGGCGGTGCCTACGCCAACGCGGCCCTACCCGCTGCGCTGGCTCGGTCCGACCTCGATGAGCGCGACCGGGCCTTCGCCACCGAACTGGTTTACGGCGTCACCCGCCGCCGCCGGGCGCTGGACTGGGCGCTCGATGCCTTCCTGGCGGCGCCGCCGCCTCCCGCGGCCAGAGCCTCGCTGCGGCTAGGCGCCTACCAGATCATTGAGCTGGACACCCCGGCTTACGCCGCGGTGTCGGCCACCGTGGCCGTGGCGCCCCGCCGCCACCGTGGACTGGTCAACGCCGTGCTGCGTCGGGTGGCCGACGCAGGCACACCGGACTGGCCCGACGACGCCACCCGGCTCAGCTACCCGGACTGGATCGTCGAAACGCTCATCGCAGACCTCGGCCCCGAAGCGGCTCTGGCCGCGTTGGAGTCGATGAACGCTGCGGCCCCGGTGCACCGCCGTGGAGACGGCTACGTCCAGGACCGGAGTTCCCAGTTGGTGGTGGACGCCACGAAGGTGCAGCCCGGCGACCTGGTAGCCGACGTGTGCGCTGCGCCAGGCGGCAAGGCCACCGCGCTGGCCGCCCGTGGCGCTCGGGTGATCGCGGCTGACTCCCATCGGGGTCGAGTCGGGCTGATGGAGTCCAACCGCAAGACTCTGGACACCGGGTCCATGCATGTGGTGGCGGCCGACGGCCGGCATCCTCCCCTTCGTCCCGGCAGCTGCGATGCGGTGCTGGTGGACGCACCCTGCAGCGGCCTGGGCGCTCTGCGCAGGCGCCCCGACGCCCGCTGGCGCATGGAGCGTTCGGCGGTGCCGAGACTGGCCGGACTGCAGCGCGCCCTGCTCAACGCAGGCGTGAGCCTGCTGCGCCCGGGCGGGCAGCTCGTCTACAGCGTCTGCACGCTGACCGCCGAGGAAACGCTGGCGGTGGCGGCCGAAGCATCCGAAGACCGTCGCCTGGCGCTGCTGCCGCCCCCGTCCGCGCCGTGGTCGCCCTACGGCGACGGTGCCATGCTGCTTCCCGACGCCGACCACGACGGCATGGCCCTGTTCTGCTGGCGCCGGGTTTGAGTTGGCAGCGGGCAGCGCTGTTTCGGGCACTCTCGGCTGCCAGTTCTGGTGAGGCGGTGCCAGGAGGCGCCTGTGGATAAGGTCCGTGCCGTGGGAAACGGTTCGGGCGACGGCGACCCCGGTCAGCAGGCCAAGGTGCTCACCGTGTCCGACGGCGTGGTGGAGGGCACCCGACAGGACCGCAGCGGCGAGGCGTTGGAGGACTTCCTGTCCGCGAGCGGCTGGACAGTGGTCGAGCGCTCGGCCGTGTCGGACGGTGCTGAGTCCGTCAGCGGGGAGCTGCGTCGGCTGGCCGACGGGTTCCACGGGCTGATCGTCACTACTGGAGGCACGGGCTTCGGACCCAGGGACGCTACGCCGGAGGGCACCAAGGCAGTGCTCGACCGAGAGGCCCCCGGCCTGGCCGAGGCCATGCGCTTGGTCAACCCGTTGGGGCGCCTGTCGCGAGGCACGGCCGGCACCGTCGGCACCGCGCTCGTGCTGAACACGCCCGGCTCGTCGAAGGGGTGCGTGGAGACGGTGGAGGCCGTTATCGATGTCGTAGGCCACGCGGTGCGGCTCCTGGTCGACAACTACGACCCCCATCCCCACGGCCACTAGCAGGCGGTGCTCCGGATGAAGTGCCGCGGGCGGCGAACCGGGCCACAGGTCGCGCCGACATGGTCGAAGCACAGCGCGGCACTGGCTCGCCGGTAGCCTCTGCGCCGTCGTCGACGGCTCTAGGACCACAATGCTGAAGCTCGTTCTACCCAAGGGATCGCTCGAGAAGGCCACGCTCGAGCTGTTCGAGGCCGCCGACCTGCCCGTCAACCGATCCTCCGATGTGGCCTATCGAGCTTCGGTGGCCGATCCCCGGCTCAGCGACGTGCGCATTCTCAGACCCCAGGAGATCCCGGTCTACGTCGCCGACGGCCTCTTCGACATAGGCATCACCGGTCGCGACTGGATCGTCGAGACCGACAGCGACGTCGTGTCGCTGGGCGAGCTGAAGTACTCCAAGGCGACCTCCCTGCCGATCCGGGTGGTGCTGGCCGTGGCTGATGACTCGCCGTGCCAGTCGGTCGCCGACCTGCCTCAGGGGGTGCGGGTGTCCACGGAGTACCCCGAGCTGACCAGGCGCTTCTTCGCCGAGGCGGGGATCGAGGCGCAGATCGCACTCAGCTACGGCGCGACCGAGGCCAAAGTGCCCGAAATCGTCGACGCGGTGGTCGAGATCACCGAGACGGGCCGGGCGCTGCGGGCCGCGGGCCTGCGGATCATCGACACCCTGCTGACCTCCTACACCGAGCTGATCGCCAATCCGGCCGCCGCGGCCGACGCAGAGAAGCGTCACGCCATGGGCCAGATCTACACGCTGCTCCACGGCGTGCTGGAGGCGCGCGGCAAGGTGTTGGTGAAGCTCAACGTCGGCGCCGACGCGCTCGACGACGTGATCGAGATCCTGCCGGCCATGAAGGCCCCGACCGTCAACGAGCTCTTCCGGGGCGCGGGCTACGCGGTGGAGACGGTGGTGCCCCGCAGCGAAATCAACATTCTGATCCCCGCCCTGCGCGACCTAGGCGCCACCGACATAGTGGAGATGCCAATCTCCAAGATCATCCCCTAGAGGATTCGCCCATGAGTGAGACGCCTGAGAGTGGAAGTTCAGCAACCGGCGGGTCCGACTGTCCGGGGCCAGCGAGGAATCAGCGAATGCTCGGGGCTTGGATGGGAACCGGCGCAGGCTCCGGGGCAGGCATCGGAGCGGCGGTTGGCGCTGTCTTCGGGGACTCGGGCACGGGCGCGGGCGTCGGGGCAGGCGTCGGAACGCTTGTCGGCGTCGTGATCGGGTCGTGGGGCGGCAAGCGGGGATTCAAGCGCCGCGCCTGCTGAATGACGATCCTCGCTCAAGCGGCGGGATCGGCTGAGGGTTGGCGGTCGTCGGAGTCGTCGCCTGGGTCGTCGGGGCGGTTCTTGAGTTGGACGAACGCCATTCGGATCTGCGAGAGGCCTTCTCGCAGGGTTGCCTCCGGCTCGCCGAGGCGGCCCTGCATGCCGTCCAGCAGCGCTCCGAGGGCGTCGATCGCCACTGTGGCCGCCGAGAGGTTCGGCGGCTGGCTGGTCAGGTGCAGGGCGGCCAGCTCGTAGAGCCCCATGGCGTGGTTGGCCACCACCGCCTCGGCCGGAGTCTGCTTCAGGCGTTCGCGGGCCTCGGCCATCTGGCGGATGTACTCCTCGGCGTGCTCCCGGTCCTCCGGCGACAGGCTGTCCAGGTCGAACTCGGTCTCGTCGGAACCGGCGGCGCTGTCTGGCACTTCGTCGGTGGGATCAGTCTCGGCCTGGTACCCGACGCCGGGTCGGCCGCCGACCGGTACCTCGCCTCCGGGCGTCCACAGTGTGCTCATCTGAACATCTCCGCTCTGCGCTCAGGTTGGAGTTCGCGTCGGAGCGCACCGCCGGGCGTGGTCGCGTGTCGCGACCGGCTGCTACCCTACCGGGGTCAATCCTGCGGACAGGCGCCTCCGGCCTCGGTCGGGGCGGTCCGCCCGAACTCGGAGGTTCCGTGCTCACGAGGAGTGAACGGCGATAGCACCGCCAGGCGAAGAGCCCAAGATAAACGACCAGATTCGAGCTCTTGAGGTCCGCCTCGTGGGTGAGAACGGACAGCAGATCGGAATCCGGCCGCTCCAGGAGGCGCTCAATCTGGCCCGGGCCGCGGGCCGAGACCTAGTGGAGGTAGCTGATCAGGTCAATCCGCCCGTATGCAAGATCATGGACTACGGGAAGTTCAAATACGAGGCGGCCCAACGGGCCAAGGAGTCTCGGCGCAAATCGACCAGCGTGCTGGTCAAGGAGATGAAGTACCGGCCCAAGATCGGACGAGGAGACTTCGAGACCAAGACCCGGATGGTTGAGAAGTTCCTCAACGAAGGGAACAAGGTCAAGGTGACGATCATGTTCCGCGGCCGCGAGGTTCAGCATCCCGAGCTCGGCAGGAGGATTCTCGACGACGTGGCCGCCGCAGTCGAGCCGATCGCCAAGATCGAGTTCCAGCCCCGCCAGGACGGCCGCAACATGGTGATGGTGCTCGCACCGGACAAGCAGGCCCAGGCCCGTCGACGCCGTAGACTCGAAGCCGAGGCTTCCGCCGCGGTGGCAGCCGGCGATCCGCCCAAGTAACACCTGGCCGGGTCTCAAGCCGAGCGTCAGGGCTCGGCAACCGTTCGGGCGAGCGTCGCCCGAAGCAACGTCAACTACGTCCAACAAGAAGGCCAGCCATGCCCAAGATGAAGACGCACCGGGGTGCGGCCAAGCGGTTCCGGCGCACCGGCACCGGCAAGCTGCGCAGGCGCCGGGCCAACCGGAACCACATCCTCGAGAAGAAGGCGCCCAAGCGCAAGCGACAGCTCCGGGCCGTCACCGAGGTCTCGCCCTCTGACGCTTCCGCGCTCCGCGATCTGGGCGTCTGA
This sequence comes from Acidimicrobiales bacterium, assembly GCA_963667505.2. Lineage (GTDB taxonomy): Bacteria > Actinomycetota > Acidimicrobiia > Acidimicrobiales > Aldehydirespiratoraceae > Aldehydirespirator. The sequence goes on from OY763490.2 coordinate 484,597, forward strand.
GCAGCACAAGGAGACGAGTCGATGGCGAGAGTGAAGCGATCCGTCCACTCCAAGAAGCGCCGCCGGGTCGTGCTGGAGAGGGCGAAGGGCTACTACGGGAACAAGTCCCGGACGTGGCGGGCAGCCAATGAGCAGCTCATGCACTCGGGCAACTATGCGTACCGTGACCGCAAGGCCCGCAAGCGCCAGTTCCGCCGGCTGTGGATTCAGCGCATCAACGCGGCCTGTCGGGCCAATGGCATGTCCTACAGTCGCTTCGTGGCCGGCCTCAGGGCGGCCGGCGTGGAGGTCGACCGCAAGGTGCTCGCCGACCTCGCCGTCAATGAGCCCGAGGCGTTCGCGGCCCTGGTCGACCAGGCGAAGGCAGCCGTGGAGAGTTCCGTCGAGGTGGGTTGATCTAGCCCCAGTCACGGCACTCGGAGGCGACAAGAACAGCCCAGATGGCTGGCTCTGACCGCGATCAGCGCGGCCGCGGCGCGGCTGGCTCTGACCGCGATCAGCGCGGCAATCCGGGAGTTCTGGGCGCCCGGAGTCGCCGAGTGTCCGAGCTGCGTCGGCTGATTCGCAGGCGCGGCCCCTCGGACAGTGTCGTCGTGCTGGAGGGCCCTCGCACCGTGGCGGAGGCGCTGGCTGCGAGTGTCGAGCCGTCGTTGGTGGCGGTGCCGCAGGGTGCCCGAAGCGACCGCACGGTCCAAGCCGTCCTCAGGGCTCTGAGCCCCGGCGTGGAGGTGCTCGTCGTCGCCGATGAGGCGTTCGACTCGTTGGCGCCCGCGCGGAGCCCTCAACCGTTGTTGGCTCTTGTTCCGCGGCCCCGAGCCCACATGCCCGGGTCGCTGGTGCGAGACGATCTGGTGCTGGTGCTCGTCGACGTGGCCGACCCCGGCAACATGGGCACGATCATTCGCTCGGCCAGCGCTTGCGCGGCCCGCTGTGTGATCGTTGTCGGGGGCGCCGACCCGTGGGCGCCCAAGGCGGTGAGGGCCTCGGCGGGTTCGGTGCTGCGCGTGCCCGTGGTGTCGGAGGGGGATGCGGCCGAGGTGCTGGCTGCTCTGCGTGCAGCCGGGGCGCGGATACTGGTCGCCGACGCCCACCAGGGCGTGCCCCACGACTCGGGAGCGCTGGCCGCGGGCAGTGATCCCGTGGCGCTGGTGCTGGGCGCGGAGTCCCATGGCCTGGACCCCGGCCTGCGAGAGCTTGCGGACCTCCGCGTGCGCGTCCCTATGGCGGACGGCACCGAGTCGCTCAACGTGGCCATGGCCGCCACTCTGCTGGCGTTCGAGTACCGCCGCTAGGCGCGAGGGCGTTTGAGGGTGCTCCACCGGGTCCCGGCTGGCGCGCTCTAGCCTTTCTCGGATGATCGAGGGCTGCGAGCGGGCGGCTGCCGATTCCGGGGAGCGGCTCGGATGATCGAGGGCTGCGAGCGGGCGGCTGCCGATTCCGGGGAGTGGCGCAGATGATCGAGGACTGCGAGCAGGCGGCTAGTGCCGCGGAGCAGCGTCTGGGCGCGGTCGACGACCTCGACGCAGTCCGCGAGATCGAGCGGGAGTTGCTGGGCCGGCGGTCGGTGTTCGCGTCGGCCAAGCGCGAGCTCGGCGCATTGGACGCCGGTGAGCGGGCCGAGGCAGGGAGGCGTCTCAACGAGGCCCGGGGCCGAGTCGAGGCCGCGGTGGACGCGGCCCGACGCCGGCTGGCGGCCGCGAGCCGAGCGACTCGGTACACGACCGAGCGTCTCGACCTCACCGAACGGCGGCCCCAGACGGTGGCGTTGAGCAGGGGGCGGCTCCATCCCGTCACCCAGGCCCGCGACCGGCTCGAGGACGTGTTTGTCGGCATGGGATACACCGTCGCCGAGGGACCCGAGGTGGAGAGCGCCTGGTACAACTTCGAGGCCCTCAACATCCCCGACTGGCATCCTGCACGAGGCAGTTTCGACACCATCTTCGTCGACCTCGGCGAGCCCGAGGAGGTGATGCTGCGCTCGCACACCTCGCCGGTGCAGATCCGGGTCATGGAGGTACGCAAGCCGCCGATCTACATCGTGGCGCCCGGCCGCACCTTCCGGGCCGACACCGCCGACGCCACCCACCTGCCGGCCTTCAACCAGATCGAGGGCCTGGCCGTGGACCGCGACATCACCATGGGCGACCTCGCGGGCACCATCGACGAGTTCGTGCGGGCCTTCTTCGGCGGCGAGGTCAAGAGCCGTCTGCGCCCGTCGTACTTCCCGTTCACCGAGCCGTCGGCCGAGTTCGACATCTCCCGTCCCGACGGGTCGTGGCTGGAGCTGGGCGGCTGCGGGATGGTCCATCCCAACGTGCTTCGCAACTGCGGCATCGACCCGGAGCAGTGGCAGGGCTTCGCCTTCGGCTTCGGCATCGACCGGCTGGCGGTGATGCGCCACCAGATCGACGACATCCGCGAGTTCGTCAACAACGACGCTCGCTTCCTGAGGCAGTTCTGATGGGAGCGATGACCGCTAGGCGTACCGGCGCGGTGAGGCAGGCGCCCGTGAGCGCGCCCGGCCAGCGAGGGGATCAAGCGATGAAGGTTCTGCTTTCGTGGCTGCGGGAGTTCGCGCCCGGCATCGACGGCGACCCGGCTGCGCTCAGCGACGTGCTCAGCGCGCTGGGGCTGACGGTGGAGGAGATGACCGTCACCGGCGCCGCGCCCGACGGCGTGGTGCTGGGCCGAGTGCTGGAGTTGCGCCCCCATCCCGACGCCGACCGGATCCAGCTCGTCGAGGTGGACGACGGGTCGGGCCGCGCCCTGCAGGTGTGCTGCGGGGCGTTCAACATGGCCGTCGGCGACCTGGTGCCGCTGGCCCGGGTGGGCACGGTGATGCCCAGCGGGCTGGAGATCGCCCGTCGCACGCTGCGGGGCCAGGCCTCCGAGGGCATGTGCTGCTCGGAGATCGAGCTCGAGATGGGCGACGACGCCGACGGCATCATGATCCTCAACGACAGAGTGGCTGCCGGGGCGGGGCCAGGCACACCGCTGGCCGAGGCCCTGGGCCTGGCGCCCGACGTACTGTGGGACCTCGACGTGGGTGCCAACCGCCCCGACGCCCTGTCGGTGATGGGCGTGGCCCGCGACCTGGCGGCGGGGCTGGGCGTGGCTTTCGAGCCGCCCGACTGGTCGACGGACGAGTCCGGCCCCGACGTCACCGAGCTGGCCGAGGTCGAGATCGTCGACCCGACGCTGTGCGGCCGATTCGTGGGCCGGGTGCTGCGGAACGTCGCCGTCGGCGCCTCGCCGGCGTGGATGGCCAACCGGCTCACCGCGCTGGGTATGCGCCCCATCAACAGCGTCGTCGACATCTCCAACTACGTGATGCTGGAGCTGGGCCAGCCCAGCCACACCTTCGACCTGCGCCGGGTGGCCGGTTCCCGGATACGGGTGCGCCGTGCCCGTGACGGTGAGACGGTCACCACCCTCGACGGCGCGCACCGCACTCTGGCCTCGGGCGACGGGGTGATCGCCGACGGCGACGACGGCGTGATCGGTATCGCCGGGGTGATGGGCGGGGCGTCCACCGAGATCGGCGAGACCACTACGGACGTGCTGGTGGAGATGGCCTGGTGGGATCCGCCTTCCGTCTCGCGCACGGCCAAGCGGCTGAACCTCGCCAGCGAGGCGGCCACCCGCTTCCGCCGGGGCACCGACTGGGGCTACAACGTCGAGCGTTGCATGAACCGCTTCGTGCAACTGGCCGCCGAGCAGGGGGCCGAGGTCTCGCCGGGCCTCATCGACGAGCGCGGCGACCTGCCCGACCGCCGTCCGCTGCGGGTGCGCGCTGCGAGGGTCAACAGCCTGCTCGGCACCGCCCTGAGCGCCCACGACATGGCCGGCCACCTGCGCTCGATCGGCTTCGGCGCCGACCCGGCCGAGGACGTCCAGGTCGCCGGGGAGGCCGAGGTCGCTGGGGAGGCCTCGGTCGCCGACGCCGAGCTCGACGTGACCATCCCGACATGGCGCTGGGACACAGCCACCGAGACCGACGTGGCCGAGGAGGTGGCCCGGCTCCACGGATACGAGAACATCGCGCGCACCGTCCCCACCGCCAACGAGGCCGGCGGCCTGTCGCCCTACCAGAAGGACCGCCGCCTGGTGCGCGAGGTGCTGGTGGGTGCGGGCTGCCTGGAGACCCAACCGATGCCGTTCGTGGCGCCCGGCGCACTGGCCGCGGTGGGCCTGCCCGAGGACGGCATCACCCTGTCCAACCCGGTCGACGACCGCGAGTCGGTGCTGCGGACCTCGCTGCTGCCCGGCCAACTGCGGGCGGTGGCCCACAACCAGCGCCACTTCAACGGCGATGTGCGGCTGTTCGAGATCGGCCACGTCTACCTGCCCGCGCCGGAGGGCCAGTTGCTGCCTGACGAGCGGGAGTTCCTAGCGGTGGCCCTGGCCGGCGAGGAGGCGCCCGTCGCCGTGGCGGTCCTCGACCTGCTGGCCGAGGCACTGGCCCTGCCCGCGGTGGAGCTTCAGGCCGCGGCCCTGCCGGGTCTGCACCCCACCCGCTCGGCCGAGGTGGTCGTGGCCGGCCGCCCGCGGGGCGCGGTGGGTGAGATCGACCCCGAAGTGCTCGACGCCGCCGGAGTAGCCGGCCGGGTGGCCTGGCTGCAGCTCGACCTGCGGGAAGTCCTCGACGGCCCAAGGGCCCGGCGCCGCTACCGCCCGGTCAGCAAGTACCCGCCCAGCGACATGGACCTGGCCTTCGCAGTGCCCGACGTCGTGGCTGCTGCTCAGGTGGAGCGGGCGCTGCGGGCGTCGGCGGGCTCGCTGCTGGCCCGCATCGAGCTGTTCGACGTGTACCGGGGCCCGGGCGTGCCCGAGGGTGCCCGCAGCCTCGCCTACCGGCTGCGGTTCCAGGCCCCCGACCGAACCCTCACCGACGCCGAGGTGGCCGAAGCCCGCCAACGCTGCATAGACGAGACAACCCGCCGCACCGGCGCAGTGCTTCGATCCTAGGTTCCCGGCCCCGCCGGGGCTCCCGCAGCCTCCTTCTCAGGACACCACGGCGAAGCATTACGGTCACGGCGCTTCGAAGCTGCGGCCAGTAGCGGCCAACAGCGCGCAGTTCGCCCCAATAGCGCCGATCCACCAGGAGCTTTTGAGGTAGTTTCGTAACTTGATGCGATAGGCTATGCGATCGAGAGCAGGTGTTGGCGCTGGGGGTCACGGGATGGATGAGCGGGATGGACGAACTGAGGCGGACCTGATGCGTGAGGCGGCCTTGTTGCTGGATCGGCCGGTCTACCGGCTAGGCGAGGTGGACGGGCTCCTAGGGACAGGACGGGGCACGGCCCGTCGCTGGATCGACGGCTGGTGCCGGGGGCACCGCAGCTACGAGCCGCTGGTCAGACCCGCGCGGACCGGATGCGACGTCGTGACGTGGGGCGAGTTCGTGGCGGCCCGTCTGATCGCCGAGTTCGGCGATCGCGGCACAGACGTCTTCGCTCTGAGGCCTGCCATCGCCGCGATGCGCGAGGCGTTCAGCACGGCCCATCCGCTGGCCATCACCCGGCCCTTCATGGAAGCCGCCGGCCGGGAGTTGGTGCTGCGTATCCAGAGCGAGGTCGAGCTGGACAGCGGTCTCCTTTTGGTCGTTGCCGACGGCGGGGCGGCGCGTCTGTCGCCCGAAGTGGCTCGCTTCATGCGAGTGGCGCGCTGCAACGCCGCGGGTCTCGTGTCGCGGATCGTGCTCGAGGGCACCGTGGTCCTCGACCCGGAGTACGCCTCGGGCCTGCCGACGATGGCGGGACGGCGTCTGCGCGCCGACATCATCGCGGAGGCCGTCAACGCAGGCGAGCACCGCCTCGAGGTTGCCAGGATGTGGGATCTCACGCCGGCGGCTGTCGATGATGCCGTCCACTTCATGAGCCGTGCGTGAGATCAAGGACGTCTTCGTCGATGAGAACCTCCTGCCGGTCGGGCGCGCCCTCGACGAGGTGGGCCGTGCCCTCTACCCGGGCCACCCCGACGTTCCGAGGTTGCCGACGGGCGCGTCGGACGTGGCGATATTCGACGAGGTCGGCGCCAAGGGCCGCGATCTGGTCCTCGTCACCCGCGACAATCGGATCCGCAGGCGCTCCGACGAGCTGTCCCGCTTCCGGCAGGCCGGGGTCCGAGCCGTGATCCTCACCGGCAAGAAGGACCAGAAGCCTCGAGAGAACCTGCTACTGATCCTCTCCAACTGGGACAAGGTCTCGAGGCTGTCGTCGTCGCTTGGACCGGAACCCTGGGCCATCGGCCTCGCCATAGGCACAGGGCCGAGGACGATCCGCCTCCCCGACGCGGCGTAGCCCTTCGCGGATCCGACACTCCACTGGCGCCCGGACTCGGAGGCGCGACGCCTAGGTCGGGGCGCTATGGAAGCCGTCGGCCGGGAGTTGGTGCTGCGCATTCAGAGCGAGGTCGAGCTGGACAGCGGTCTCCTTTTGGTCGTTGCCGACGGCGGGGCGGCGCGTCTGTCGCCCGAAGTGGCTCGCTTCATGCGAGTGGCGCGCTGCAACGCCGCGGGTCTCGTGTCGCGGATCGTGCTCGAGGGCACCGTGGTCCTCGACCCGGAGTACGCCTCGGGCCTGCCGACGATGATGTTGTGGTTCACCCAGAAGGTGCTGCGCAAGGAGCCCGGCAACTGGACGTTCGTGCTGGTCACGGACCGCAAGGAGCTAGACGAGCAGCTCTACGGGGACTTCGTCGACTCCGGGGTGATCACGTCCGGTCAGCAGGTTCACGCCGAGTCGTCGGCTCATCTTCGGGAGCTGCTGGGCGAGGACCACCGTTATGTGTTCACGCTGATCCACAAGTTCGTGCCGCCCGAGAAGGGCCAACGCATGCCGGTGCTGTCCTCCTCGAAGAGGCCGCGCTCGACGATGCCCAGGAGAGGGCGGTGGCGCAGCGCTTCTCGCAGCAGTACGAGCTGATCACCCGGCCACAGCGCCTGGCCGAGATCGCGGCCGATCTGGTGCATCACTTCGTCAACCGGGGCTTCAGGGGCAAGGCCATGTACGTGGCCATCGACAAGGCCACCGCGGTACGCATGTACGACCTGGTAGCCGCCGAGTGGGCCCGGTACCTGGGCGAGCTCGAGGACCGGCTGGCGGCCACTCCCGAGCTGGAGCGCCCGCACCTGGAGTCGCTGGTCGAGTTCATGCGCAGCACCGACATGGCCGTCGTCGTGTCGCAAGCCCAGAACGAGATGGCCGACATGGCCGAGGCCGGGCTCGACATCGCCAAGCACCGCAGGCGGATGGTTGACGAGGACCTCGACTCCAAGTTCAAGGACCCCGACGACCCGTTCCGGCTGGTGTTCGTGTGCGCCATGTGGCTCACCGGGTTCGACTCGCCGTCGACCTCGACGGTGTATCTCGACAAGCCGATGCGCAACCACCTGCTGATGCAGACCATCGCCAGAGCCAACCGGGTGTTCCCCGACAAGGACAGCGGCCTCATCGTCGACTACGTCGGCGTGTTCCGCAACCTGGAACGGGCCCTCGCCATCTACGGCGCCGACCGCATCGGCGTTGACGCTGTCGGCACAGGCGTCGGCTCGCCCATCCGGCCCAAGGACGAACTCATCGCCGAGTTGCACGCGGCGCTGGCCGAGATCGCCGAGTTCTGTGAAGCCAACGACATCGACCTCGCCGACCTGGCCGCCGCCCAAGGGTTCGAGTTCGTCGCCCTGCAGCAGGCCGCCGTGGAGGCGCTGCTGATCGACGAGCAGACCCGCCGCCGGTATGTGTCGCTGGCCCGGCAGGTCCGCAAGACCTTCAAGGCGCTGCTGCCCGATCCCGAAGCCATGGCAGTCGCCCACCGGGTGGCGGTCATCCGCTCGATCTCATCGAAGATCGAGTCGTCGACGGAGGCGCCCGACATCACCAGCGTGATGGACTCGGTGTCTGAGTTGCTCGACCGGTCAGTCGGGGCCACCGAGTACATCATCCGCTCTGCCGGCGGAGCCGACCCCCTCATCGACCTCAACCAGCTCGACTTCGAGCAACTCGCCCTGCGCTTCGCGGCCAACAAGCGCACCGTCGCCAGAGCAATCGAGAGAGACCTCGGGGCGCGTCTCGACGAAGCGCTGCGCAAGAACCCGACCCGGCTGGACCTTGCCGAGCGGTTCCGGCGTCTGCTCGACGAGTACAACTCCGGCACCCACAACCTCGAGGAGTTCCTGCGCCGCCTCAAGGCCATCAGCGACGCGCTGACTTACGAGGAGCAGCGAGCCGTCCGAGAGGACATGACCGAGGCGGAACTCGCCATCTTCGACCTGCTCTCCAAGCCCGAGCCCGAGTTGACCCAAGCCGAGGTGAGCAAGGTGAGGGGCGCAGCCAAGAGGCTGCTGGCCCACATCGAGGACAAGCTCGTCCTCGACTGGAAACGCCGCCAACAGACCCGATCCGCTGTGCGGGTCGCCATCGGCACCGTCCTCGACGAAGAACTACCGGCCGTCTACGGCCCTGAACTGTTCGACCGGAAGGTCGACGCGATCTTCGACCACATCTACACCAGCTACTTCGACAACGGCGCAAGCGTCTACGACACCCCCGATGCCAGCCCGGACACAAGCGCGGCAGTGTTGACGATGCCGACGACCGCCGAAGACGTCAGCGACGATGTGCTCGCCCGGGTCCACTCCGATCCCGATCTGTTCGCAAGGCTCATGGAGACCGTCTTCGGCGCGAGCGCAACCTGGGCTTGCCCGACCGAGGAACTCCTGACCCGCGACGAGACGCGATCAATCGAGTACAAGCAGACCGCCCGCTGGAACGTCCGAGAGCAGCGCAGGGACAAGACGTTGGAGCAGGTCATCGTCAAGGCAGTCGCCGGGATGCTCAACGACCGGGGCGGCACCTTGCTGATCGGCGTCACCGACGACCGCCAGCCCGTCGGCCTCCACGACGACTACGCCCAAGTCAAGCCCCCCAACGCCGACGGCTTCGTCAACTGGTTGGACACCCTCTTCGAGCACAGCCTCGGCCACGCAGGCGCCAACCGCCTGACCATCCGCATCGACCAAGTCAACGGCCGCGATGTCTGCCGCATCGACGTCCCAGCCAGCACCCGCCCCATCAGAGTCAAGAACAAGAACGGCCCCGACATCCTCTACCAACGCCGCAACAACTCGACCCGAGCCGTCCCCGACGACGAGATCGACACCTTCATCGCGGAGCGGTTCGGCTGACGAGAGCCTGGAGCCGCGCCGTGACGCCGTCGCTGGGGCGGCGGGCTAGGCCCTTGCCAGCACTCCGCTGTTCGAGCACGGCGAGCTGAAGCCGACGACCTTCAGTTCGCTCCAGTCTGCCAACACCTCGACGGCGCCCTTCACGGCCAGATCCAGTGAGGCTGCACGCTTGACGAAGTGGATGTAGTGGTGCCCGTTCCTAGTGGCGTGGCCGGTGGCCCCGGAGCGTGACGCGACCCACTCGGAGAATTCGTCGTCGGAGCAGTCGGGGCCCACAGCCTCGAGAGTGAACCGGTACTTGGTCATGGGCGACTCCTAGCGCCGCTCATCAGGGTACCTCGTGCGGGCATTGGGCCATGTCGGCACGGATGGCGGCAGCGTGATATACATCACCGTTGAAAATATTTTCTAAATCCTGAGAAAAGTTGCACCATCGATGTTGGCCCGCTAATATCGCGTGATGCACAGGGTGGCTGTCGTTGGGGCTTCGGGGTTCACGGGGGCGGAACTGCTGCGGATCTGCGCGGCCCATCCTGGCCTCGAGGTGGCCGCGGCCACGGGCGATTCGATGGCTGGCCGGGCGGTGGCGGACGTCTATCCGAGCCTGGCTCCGGCCTACGGCGGCACCGAGTTCGTGCCCTATGAGCCGGGCGTGGCGGCTGGCTGCGATCTGGCCTTCTGCGCGCTGCCTCACGGAGCCTCGCAGTCGGTAGTACCGGGGCTGCGAGACGATGTGAAGCATGTCGTCGATCTCGCCGCCGACTTCCGGCTGGACGACGCCGGCCTCTACCCGGCGTGGTACGGTGCCGAGCACACCGCGCCGGAGTTGCTCGACGAGTTCGTGTACGGCCTGCCCGAGCTGTTCCGCGACGACGTCAAGGACGCCGAGTTGGTGGCCGCGCCCGGCTGCTACGTCACCACGGCGGCGCTGGCGCTGGCTCCGCTAGTAGCCGCGGGCGCGGTCGAGCCGCAGGGGATCGTCGTCGACGCGGCCAGCGGCGTCTCCGGTGCCGGGAGGCCGCCCAAGCCGAACACCACCTTCTGCGCGGTGGACGAGGACTTCACCGCCTATGGCCTGCTTACCCACCGCCACACCCCTGAGATCGAGATGGCGGTGTCCCGCCACGCCGGAAGCGACGTGCAGGTGCTGTTCACGCCGCATCTGGCGCCCATGAACCGGGGCATCCTGGCCACCTGCTACGCCCGGCCGGCCGCACCGACCAGCACCGACGCGGTCCTCGGCCTGCTGTCGGAGGCCTACCGGGGCGAGCCGTTCGTGGTGGTGAGCGAGCGGTCGCCGTCCACCAAGGCGACGCTGGGGTCCAACAGCGTCCACCTCACCGCCAGAGCCGATGCCCGCACCGGCTGGGTGCTCGTGATCGCTGCGCTCGACAACCTGGTCAAGGGAGCGTCGGGCCAAGCCTTGCAGTGCGCCAATCTGGCGCTCGGCCTTGACGAGACCGCCGGTCTGGCCTCGGCGGGGATCTATCCCTAGGAGCCGCCATGACCCCCCATCCCACAAGTGGCAGCGGGGAGTGCCGGTTTGGGCGTTCTGGGCTGCCAGTTCGGCCGGTGCTGGTGGCTTCGGGAGGAATTGGCAGCGGGGAGTGCCGGTTTGGGCGTTCTGGGCTGCCAGTTCGGATTGGAGGCAGTGACCGTGCCTGAGGCCAAGGTCTCGCCGCTCGCCCCCGCGGCCTTCCCCACGATGCCCGCCGTCGCCGGAGTGCGGCTGAGCACGGCCGCGGCCGGGATCCGCTATCAGGGCCGCGACGACGTGATGCTGGCCGAGTTGTCGGTGGGCAGCACGGTGGCTGGCGTGTTCACCCGGTCGCTGTGCACCGCCGCGCCGGTGGACTGGTGCCGCCACGCCCTGGCCGCCAGCTCGGGCCGGGGCCGGGCCATCATCGTCAACTCGGGCAACGCCAACGCCTTCACCGGCGCGGCCGGCTATCGGGTCGCCGAGCACACCGCCCAGTCCGTGGCATCGGCGCTGGGCGCCCAGGCCCACGAGGTGCTCGTCGCCTCCACCGGCGTGATCGGCGAGGACCTGCCCGTCGAGCGCATCGACGCTGCGCTGCCTGCACTCGTCGCCGGCCTCGCCGCCCCCGACCCGCAGGCATGGGAGGCGGCGGCGGCCGCCATGAGCACCACCGACACCTTTCCCAAGGGTGCGGCGGCACCCGTGGCAGGCACGAGCGCGCATGTGGCCGGAATCGCCAAGGGCAGCGGCATGATCGCCCCCGATATGGCCACCATGCTCGCGTTCGTGTTCACCGACCTTGCCATCGACGCCGAGACCGCCCAGGAGTGCCTGGTGGCGTCGGTGGAGAAGAGCTTCAACCGCGTCACCGTGGACTCCGACACCTCCACCAGCGACACCGTGCTGCTGGCCGCGACGGGCACGTCGGGACAACCCGCCGGCCTGCACATAGCGGATTTCCGAGAATCACTGGACGCAGTGATGCTGGATCTGGCCCACCAGATAGTGCGCGACGGAGAGGGCGCCACCAAGTTCGTGGCCGTCACCGTCACCGGCGCGGCCGACGACGCCGCCGCGGCCGCCATCGCCCGGGCGGTGGCCGACTCTCCGCTGGTGAAGACCGCCCTGGCCGCCTCCGACGCCAACTGGGGCCGGATCGTGGCCGCGGTCGGCAAGGCGGACCAGCGGGCCGACCGGGACCGGCTCTCGATCTGGATCGGCGACGAGCAATGCGCCGACGGCGGCATGCTCAGGCCCGGCTACAGCGAGCAGCGGGCCACCGAGCACCTGCTCGGCGACAGCATCGACCTCCGGATCGACGTGGGCGTGGGCCGAGGAGAGGCCACGGTGTGGACCTGCGACCTCACCCACGGATACATCGACATCAACGCGGGGTACCGGACATGACCGACGAGGCGCACGGCTTCGAGCCCGAGCGGCGGGCCCGGGCGCTCGTGGAGGCGCTGCCCTACATCCAGCGCTTCCGGGGATCGGTGGTGGTCGTCAAGTACGGCGGCCACGCCATGGCCGATTCGGCGCTGGCAGCCTCGTTCGCCCGCGACATCGTGTTAGTGCGCTCCGTGGGGCTGAATCCGGTAGTGGTCCACGGCGGCGGGCCCCAGATCGGCGAGCACCTGGCCCGGCTGGGCAAGCAGAGCGAGTTCCGCGACGGCCTGCGGGTCACCGACGCCGACACTCTCGACGTGGCCCGGATGGTGCTGGTCGGCAAGGTCGGCCGCGACATCGTCAGCGCCATCAACGCTGGCGGGGGAGCCGCCCTGGGACTCTCCGGCGAGGACGGCCGCCTCGTGACCGCGGTGCGCAGGGATCCCGCTCTCGGCTTCGTGGGTGACGTGGCCGCGGTCGATCCCAGCGTGATCGAGCGGCTCATGGCTGAACAGATCATCCCGGTGGTCTCCTCGATCGGCGCCGATGAGCAGGGGCAGGCGTACAACATCAACGCCGACACCATGGCGGCGGCCCTCGCCGGAGCGCTCGGGGCAGCCAAGGTCGTGTACCTCACCGACGTGCCCGGCCTGCTTGTCGACCCGGCAGAGGTGTCGTCGCTGGTGAGCCGGGCCAGCGTCGCCGAGGTCGAGGCCATGATCGCCTCGGGCGCGGTCAGCGGCGGGATGATCCCCAAGGCCCGCGCCTGCATCGACGCCGTGCGTCAGGGCGCCGACTCGGCGCACATGCTCGACGGTCGGATCCCCCACGCCGTGCTGCTCGAGCTCTTCACCGACGCGGGCATCGGCACGATGATCACACGCGACCAGGAGGACCAGCCATGAGCAGGGCCGCGCTGATGAACAACTACGGCGTCCCGCCGGTCACTTTCGTGAGCGGCGACGGCGCCGAGCTGACCGACGACCGCGGCCGCCGCTATCTCGACTTCCTGTGCGGACTGGCGGTGACCGGGCTCGGCCACGCCCACCCGGCCGTGACCGACGCCGTGGCCGCTCAGGCGGCCACGCTCATCCACACCTCCAACCTGTTCGCCAACGAGCCCACCGCCGAGGTGGTCGACACCCTCGACCGGCTGATCCGCTCAGGCCCCGGCGGCGACGCCGAACCGGGTCGGATCCTGTTCCAGAACTCGGGCGCCGAGGCGGTCGAAGCTGCTCTGAAGCTGGTCCGCAAGCACCAGCGCCGCGGCCGCCATGTCGTGGTCAGCGCCTACGGCTCGTTCCACGGCCGGACGCTGGCCGCGCTGACCGCCACCGGCCAGCCCGACAAACACGAGCCCTTCCAGCCGCTGCCCGACGGCTTCCGCCATGTCGCCTTCGACGACATCGACGCGGTGGTCGACGCGCTCGACCCGTCGGTGGGCGCGGTGCTGCTGGAGTCGGTCCAGGGCGAGGGCGGCGTGATCCCGGCCGGCGACGACTACCTGCGGGCGGTCCGCCAGGTGTGCGACGAGCGGGGGATTCTGCTCGTTCTGGACGAGATCCAGACCGGGCTGGGCCGCACGGGCCGTTGGTTCGGCTACCAGCACGCCGGCGTGCAGCCTGACATCGTCACCGTGGCCAAGGCGCTGGGCAACGGCGTGCCCGTCGGCGCGGTCTGGGCTCGGTCGGAGGTGGCCGCCGCCTTCGGGCCGGGCGACCACGGCTCCACCTTCGCGGGCCAGCCCCTGGCCTTGGCCGCCGCCCGGGCCGTGCTCAGGACCATGGTCGCCATGGACGTGCCCGCCATCGCGGCGCGCCTCGGCGCGAGGCTGCGGGGCCTGCTCGAGGACATCGAGGGAGTGGAGAGCGTCAGAGGCCGGGGCCTGCTGCTGGCCGCGGAGATCTCCGATCAGGGTCGGGCAGGGCGCAGCGCCAAGGACATCGCCTCGGCTTGCCTCGACCGTGGCCTCGTCGTCAACGGAGTCACCCCGACCGCGGTCCGGTTGGCGCCGCCGTTCGTCGTGTCGGAGGAACAGCTCGAAGCGGGCGCCGCCATTCTCGCCGAAGTCCTGGAGGCGGTCTGATGCGGCACTTCCTCGAGGTCGACGACCTCGACGTCGACGAACTGGCCCGCGTCCTCGACCTGGCCGCCGATCCGAGCCCGCCGCCCGTGCTGGCAGGGCAGGGCGCGGCGCTGGTGTTCGAGAAGCCGTCCTCGCGCACCCGCAACTCCACCGAGATGGCCGTCGTGCAGCTGGGCGGACATCCCGTCTACATCCTGCCGCAGGAGGTCGGCCTGGACGAGCGCGAGAGCGTTGAGGATGTGGCCCGCACGCTGGCCTGCTACCACGCCGTGATCGGCGCCCGGGTCTTCTCGCACAACACCGTCGAACGGCTGGCCGCGGCCGGCGCCGCGCCCGTCGTCAACCTGCTGAGCGACGATGCCCATCCGATGCAGGCGCTGGCCGACGTGCTCACCCTCCGGAACGTGCTCGGCAGCCTCGACGGCCGCACGGTGGCCTACGTGGGCGACGCCAACAATGTGGCCCGGTCGCTGGCTCTGGCCGCCGGGATGTCCGGCATGACCGTGCGCATCGCCAGCCCCGAGGGATACGCCTTCGACGACGGCACGCTCGCCCGGCTGCGCAGCTGCGGCTGCGAGCCCGAAATCGCCGACACTCCCGCTGACGCGGTCCGAGGAGCCCACGCTGTCTACACCGACGTGTGGACCTCGATGGGCCAGGAGAGCGAGGCCGAGCAACGCCTGGCCGCCTTCGCCGGCTACACGGTGGACGCCGCGCTGATGGAGGGCGCCGCGCCCGACGCGGTGTTCCTGCACTGCCTGCCCGCCCATCGGGGCGAGGAGGTGTCCGCCGAGGTCATCGACGGCCCTTGCAGCCGGGTGTGGCTCCAGGCCGCCAACCGGATGCACGCCGCCCGGGGACTGCTGCGGTGGCTGCTGACCCCCGGGGAGGACGGCGCCCGATGAGCGAGGCCAGCACGCAGCCCCGACGCCTCTGGCCGCGACACCTCCGTCGCTGGCTTCGGCCCTGTTCGACGCCGATTCCACACAGAGAGGAGGAGGGTCTCCGTGAGCAAGACCAGTAGGCAGCACCTGATCGTGCGGCTGTTGGCCGCCAACCCGGTCTCCAGCCAGCAGCAGCTCGTCGATCTGCTCGCAGCCGAGGATGTCCCCGCCACCCGGGCCACGGTGTCGCGCGACCTCGACAGCCTGGGCGCGGTCAAGGTGCGCGTCCCCGGCGGCACCACTGTGTACGCCATCCCGGAGCATCCCGTCGACCGCATCGCGCCCGAGGAGCACCTCCGCAGAGTGCTGGGCGACTGGGTGGCCGACATCGGCTCGTCCGCCAACCTCGTCGTGGTGCGGACCCCGCCGGGGTCGGCCCATGTGGTGGCCTCCGCGCTGGACCGGGCCGGGCTGGCCGAGGTGCTGGGAACGGTGGCCGGCGACGACTCGCTGATAGTGGTGGCCACCGAGGGGACACCCGGCTCGGAGGTCGCGGACCGCCTGCGCGCCCTCTCCGGCCTCGCGGAGAGCGCCGGTTCCACCGGAAGGAGCCATCGTGGCTGATCCCGTGCCGCCGGAAGGAGCCATCGTGGCTGATCCCGTGCCGCCGGCTGGCACTGGAGCCGGGGTGTCCAAGGTGGTGCTCGCCTACTCGGGCGGGCTCGACACGTCCATCATCCTGCGCTGGCTGCAAGAGACCTACGGCTGCACGGTCGTGACCTTCACCGCCGACATCGGCCAGGACGACGAACTGGAGCCGGCCCGGTCCAAGGCTCTGGACATGGGCGTGGTGCCGCAGGACATCCACATCGAGGATCTGCGCGAGGAGTTCGCCCGGGACTTCGTGTTCCCCATGTTCCGGGCCAACGCCGTCTACGAGGGCGAGTACCTGCTGGGCACGTCGATCGCCAGGCCGCTGATCGCCAAGCGGCTGGTCGAGATCGCCCGGGCCACCGGCGCCGACGCCATCAGCCACGGCGCCACCGGCAAGGGCAACGACCAGGTCCGATTCGAGCTGGGTGCCTACGCGCTGGCGCCCGACATACGGATCATCGCGCCGTGGAGGGAGTGGGACCTCGGTTCGCGGGAGTCGCTGATGGCCTACGCGGCGGCCCACGGCATCCCCATCGAGCGGGCCAGGGGCTCCGAGTCGCCGTTCTCGATGGACGCCAACCTGTTGCACATCTCCTATGAGGGCGGGCCGCTGGAGGATCCCTGGAAGGAGCCGCCCGCGGAGATGTGGCGCTGGTCGGTGAGCCCCGAGCGGGCCCCCGACGAGGCGCGCTACGTCGACCTCGCCTTCGCCGGGGGCGACATCGTGGCGGTGGACGGCCGGCCGATGACGCCCGGCCAGGTGCTGGCCGAGCTCAACCGGCTGGGCGGCGCCAACGGCGTCGGAAGGATCGACATCGTGGAGAACCGGTACGTGGGCATGAAGAGCAGGGGCGCCTACGAGACGCCGGGGGGAACCATCATGTTGCGGGCCCATAGGGCCATCGAGTCGATGACCCTCGACCGCGAGGTGGCCCACCTCAAGGACTCGCTCATGCCCCGGTACGCGGAGTTGATCTACAACGGCTACTGGTGGAGCCCCGAGCGCGAGATGCTGCAGACGGCCATCGACCACAGTCAGCGCCATGTGAACGGCGAAGTGCGGATCCGGCTCTACAAGGGCAACGTCGACGTGGTCGGCCGCCGCTCCGACGACTCGCTGTTCGACCCCAGGGTGGTCACCTTCGAGGAGGACGAGGGCGCCTACGACCAGGCCGACGCCACCGGCTTCATCGCCCTGCACGCCCTGCGGCTGCGCAACCTGGCCCGGAGACGGGCCGAGCAGGGGAGCTAGGGATGGACGACTCCGCGACCCTTTGGCACGGACGGTTCGACGGCAACCCGGCCGAGGCGCTGCGAGCCCTCAACGACAGCCTCGCCTTCGATCAGCCGGATGTTCCGCGAGGACATCGCGGGGTCGCGCGCCCACGCGTCGATGCTGGCCGCGGTCGGGCTGATCAGCGAGGTCGAGCGCGACGCCATCTGCGCCGCGCTCGACACGGTGGAGGCCGAGATGGCCGAGGGCCGCTTCGTCGCCGCGCCCGGAGACGAGGACGTCCACACCGCGGTCGAGCGGCGGGTCACCGAACTGACCCCGGCCGGGGCCAAGCTGCACACCGGCCGCAGCCGCAACGACCAGGTGGCCGCCGACCTGAGGATGTGGACCTGCGCCGCGCTGGACGACGTCGCCCGGGCAGTGCTCGCGGTGCAGAGGACTCTGCTGGGGCGGGCCGCCGACGCTGGCGGCGCGCTGCTGCCGGGGTACACCCATCTCCAGCAGGCCCAGCCGGTGCTGCTCGCCCACCATCTGCTGGCCCACGGCTGGGCCCTGGCCCGCGACTTCGACCGGCTGGCCGAGGCCCGGCGGCGCGCCGACGTGTCGCCGCTGGGCGCGGGCGCGCTGGCCGGGTCGTCGCTTCCGCTGGATCCGCAGCGGACCGCAGCCGAGCTCGGCTTCGCGGCCGTCTTCGACAACAGCCTCGACGCGGTGGCCGACCGCGATTTCGTGGCCGACGCCCTTTACGCGCTCACGATGCTGGGCGTGCATCTGAGCCGCATCGGCGAGGAGTTGGTGCTGTGGGCGTCGTCGGAGTTCGGCTTCGTGGAGCTCGACGACGCCTTCGCTACTGGCTCGTCGATGATGCCCCAGAAGAAGAATCCCGACGTGGCCGAGTTGGCCCGAGCCAAGGCCGGACGGCTGATCGGGCGCCTGGCCGGACTGCTGGCCACCCTCAAGGGTCTTCCGCTGGCCTACGCCAAGGACCTCCAGGAGGACAAGGAGCCGCTGTTCGACGCGGTCGACACTGTGAGGCTGACGCTGGCCGCGCTCGACGGGCTGCTCGCCACCGCCCGCTTCGACACTGTCCGCATGGCCGAGGCGTCGTCGTCGCCCTACGCGGCGGCCACCGACTTGGCCGAATGGCTGGTCGGTCGCGGCACGCCGTTCCGCGAGGCTCACGCCGTGGTGGGGGAAATGGTGAGGCGATCGCTGGCGGGCGAGGCGTCTCTGGCCGAGTTGGTGGCCGCCGACGACCGGCTCGGCCCCGAGGCGGCCTTCCTGCTGGAGCCGGGCGCCTCCGCGGCGCGGCGGAACACGCCCGGCGCCGGCGGCCCCGAAGCGGTAGCCGTCCAGTTGGAGCGCTTCGGGCAGCGACTAGCGGCCGACGCAGCCCGCGTCGGGTGAGCTGCGCTCCGAGCCGGCCGAACCGGTCGCAGGCCGTGCGGCCGCCCGTGAACGTGGCCCGAGTGGCGTGAGCGGGACGCCGCTGGGTAGGGACTTCTACGCCCGCAACGCGCTCTCGCTGGCGCCCGATCTGCTCAACAAGGTGCTGGTGGCGCCCGACGGCCGAGCCGGACGGATCGTCGAGGTCGAGGCCTACCGGGGTGCCGACGACCCCGGCAGCCACGGCTTCCGCGGGCCGACGAGGCGCAACGCCACCATGTTCGGCCCGCCGGGGTGCCTATACGTGTACTTCACCTACGGAATGCACTGGTGCGCCAACGTCGTGGCGGAGACCGACGGCGTGGCCGCGGCCGTGCTGCTTCGGGCTCTAGCGCCCTTGGAGGGTCTCGACGCGATGTTCGCCGCCCGAGGCCCGGCCGCTCGGCGAGAACACGACCTGTGCAGCGGCCCGGCCAAGCTCACCCAGGCTCTCGGCATCGACGGCGCCCTGGACGGGGCCGACCTCGTGACGGAGGACCGAGGCGTGACCGTCGTCGACGACGGCCGCCCGCCCCCGCCTGCGCCGGCCGTCACCACCAGGATCGGCTTGAGCAACGGCGCCGACCTCCCCTGGCGCTTCCACGTTCCCGACGTGCCCGACGTCTCCCGCCGCTGAACCCGCCGCGCTTCTGACGCTGGCTCCGCGTCTGGCGTTGGCTCCGCGTCTGATCCGAGCCACGTATTCGCCCCGGCTACACGTCGCCGGGCACTTGGCAGGCGTCCATGTCGTTGAGGCGGGCGAAGCCGTCCATCCGCTCGGTGTAGGTGCTGCCCTCGGTCATGTCGACCAGCAGGAAGCGAAGCTCGCGGTCGGGGGTGTCGGCGTCGGCGGCTCGCAGCTTCCTCGCGTGGGCCCACCGGTCGGCGATGTAGGTGTCCCAGTCGTCCAGCCAGGCCTCCACGAGCGTCGCGTCGGGAGGTCCGTTGCCGTCGGTGGTGGTGGACAGCGACGCCTCCGCGGAGACGATCAGGTCCTCCACCAGCGACTCCACGACGGCGGTTCCCTGTTCCACTTGCTCGGCCCGCTCGGCATGCGACTGGGCCTGGCGGGCAGTCGGGAGCCCGTCGATGGCTGCATGGGCCTGCGCGCAGCGCTGGTCGGCCCAGGCTGCGAAACCGCGGTCGTCGAGCCGGCCAGGGTTCTCGCTGCGGGCCCAGGGCGAGAAGGCCCACGCCCAGAACCCGAAGCTGCCCACCACGAAGACGGCGGCTGCCCATCGGCCGAGACGGCCGACCCATCGCGGGAGCCGCCGGTGGGTCACGACTCCGGGTCGACCATGACGCGGCGGCTGCTCCGGCGGGTCACGAGCCCGGGTTGACCCTTATCGTCGCGGTGGCTCCGGCCTCCATCAGCGTCCCGGCGGCGGGTTCCTGCTCCCAGACGACCCCCGGACTGCCGACGAACTGCTGGGCCTCCTCGTCGTAGTAGGGCTCGTACACCACCTCCACGCTGAGGCCGGCCGCGGCCAGCACCTGACGGGCCTCGCCCTCGCTGACTCCGACTACGGCGGGCATGGCCACGGGCACCAGTTCGGGGGCGGCGGCCACCTCGACGGTGACGGTGGCGCCGCCGGGCTGCATGGTCCTCGCCGCCGGTGCCTGCCCGATGATGGTTCCCTCGTCGAACTCGGCGGTCTGCACCTGCACGGCCGCGATCCGCAGCGTTAGCGCCTCCAACTCGGCGGCCAGCAGCGCCGCGTCGAAGGGCCGGCCCAAGAGGTCGGGAACCTCGACGGCGTCGAGGCTCGGAGGCTGCGTCGTGCGCGGTGCGCTCGGCGGGGGCGGCGGCAACTCGGCCGCGTCGATCCCCTCGTGCATCGCCACCATGATCTCGCGCCAGATGCGGGCCGGGTAGGAGCCGCCCGACACCCTGATGTCGGTGGTCGGCGGCACCATCGGGATCTGAGCCTCGGGGAAGCCCACCCACACGGCCGCGGCCCGCTGGGGCGTGTAGCCGACGAACGTGGCGTCCGCGTAGTTCTGGGCAGTGCCGGTCTTGCCCGCCGCGGGCCGGCCGATGTCGGCGTCGCGGCCCGTTCCCTGCGTGATGGTCCCCTGCATCACCCAGGTGATCTGGTCGGCCACCGACGGGTCGAGCACCGGCACGGGGTTGTAGCCCTGCTGATAGAGCGTGGTGCCGTCGGGCCGGCGGATGCTGGTGACCATCACCGGGTCGACCCGGCGTCCCGAGCGGGCGAAGGTGGAGAACATGTTGGCCAGTTCCAGCGTGTTGACGTCCTCGGTGCCCAGCACGGCCGCGCAAACCGGGGCTATCCGGCCCGGGGCCAGTCCGAGCCGCTCGGCCATGGTCACGAAGTTCGCCGGCCTGACGTCCACCATGAGCTGCGCGTACACCGTGTTGATCGAGCTGCTGGTGGCCCGCGCCAGGTCGACCTCCACCGGCTCCTCGGGTGTCGAGCCCCGCCCGCCCCGGATCTTCCATACCGGCCCGCACACGTCGGGCCGGTCGATCTCGAGTTCGTCGGGGGCGTCGTAGGTCTCGGTCACCGAGAACCCGCGGGTCAGCGCGGTGGCCAGTGCGATCGGCTTCATGGCCGAGCCGGCCTGCCGGCCCTTGCCGCTGGCCAGATTGAACTTGGCGTCCTCGTCGTCTCCGAAGAAGTCGCGACCGCCGACCATGGCCAGCACGTGGCCGTCCTCCGCGCCGTCGGTCCCCAGAACCGTCGCGGCCGCGTCGGGATTGAAGCCGGTGTCGGGAAGGATGGCCTCCACAGCGGCTTCGGCCTTCGCCTGCAAGCCCAGGTCGATGGTGGTGTGGATGTCCAGGCCGCCCTCGAACAGCAGCCGGGTCCGGTCCGCCCGGGTCGGCCCGAAGGCGGGATTGTCCAGGAACCACTGCTTGACGTCCTCCACGAAGTGGGCCGCCGGGTAGCGCACCTCCAGGATCGGGACGTCCTCCACCAGCACGATGGGCTCGTCGTAGGCGCGGTTGTACTCGTCCTCGGTGATGAAATCGTTGGCCAGCATCCGCTCCAGCACGAGGTTGCGGCGCCGACGGGCGTCCTGGGGGTTGCGGTAGGGGTCGAACGCGCTGGGCCGCTGAATCAGACCGGCCAGCAGCGCGGCCTGCTCGATGGTCACCTCCGAGACCTTCAGGCACACACCCGTGCCCCGTTCCGCGGCGGTCGTCGCCTGCTCGCAGGCGGGCGCTCCGAAGTACTGGCGCGAGGCGGCCTCGATGCCGTACGCGCCATTGCCGAAGTACACCCAGTTGAGGTAGTGCAGCAGGATGAAGTCCTTGGTGAAGACCTGCTCGAAGCGCCGGGCCATGAACGCCTCGCGCATCTTGCGGGTGACGGTCTGCTCGGAGCGGTCGAGGAACACGTTGCCCACGTACTGCTGGGTGATGGTGGAGCCCCCCTGTCCGATCCCCCCGGCCGACACGTTGGAGCGGGCCGCCCGCAGGATCGCCTTGAGGTCGACGCCGTCGTGCTCGTAGAAACGCTCGTCCTCGATGGCCACCACCGCGTTGCGCACCACCTCGGGAATCAGATCGATATCGGTCACGTCGGTGCGGCCCTGCTCGCCCCGCAGTTCGGTGATGAGCGTTCCGTGGCGGTCATAGACGCGCGAGGACTGCGCGGTCTGCAGTATCCGCGGGTCGAAGCTGTCGAAGGTGAAGTCCGGCGTCTCCCATGAGCACGACGGCACGGCCAGCAACCCGAGAGAGACAATGGCCGCCAACCGCCGGATCATGGTTCTCATTGTGCTGCGCTGACGGCCCCGCGGCGCGGCATCCGCGCCGTTCTGGTCGGGGGCCTCGTCGGTAGGCTGAATCGCGATGGCTGACCTGCTCGACGATCTGCGGGCTCGGGGGTTGGTCCATGACCACACTGACGAGGCGGGGCTGCGCGAGCTTTTTGACTCGGGGCCGGCCACCTTGTACTGCGGGATAGACCCGAGCGCCGACAGCCTGCACGTGGGGCACCTCGTGGGCGTGCTGGTGCTGCGGCGCTTCCAGGACGCCGGGCATCGCCCGCTGGCGCTGGTGGGCGGCGCCACCGGGATGGTCGGCGACCCCAGCGGCCGCTCCGACGAGCGCAACCTGCTCGACGCGGCCGCCCTCGACGCGAACGTGGCCGGCATCCGGGCCCAGCTCGAGTCGCTGTTCGACTTCGGCGGCGACAGCGCGGCCCGCCTCGTGAACAACTACGACTGGACCCGCGACGTGACGCTGCTGGAGTTCCTGCGCGACGTGGGCAAGCACGTCACCGTCAACCAGATGGTGGCCAAGGACTCGGTTCGCAGCCGCATGGACGGCGACCAGGGGATCTCCTTCACCGAGTTCAGCTACATGCTGCTGCAGGCCTTCGACTTCTGGTGGCTGCACGAGCACCACGACTGCCGCCTGCAGGTCGGCGGCTCCGACCAGTGGGGCAACATCACCGCGGGCATCGACCTGGTCCGCCGCCGCAGCGGCGCGGCCGTGCACGGGCTCACCTGGCCGCTGATGACCCGCTCCGACGGCCAGAAGTTCGGCAAGACCGCGGAGGGGGCGGTGTGGCTCGATCCCGGCCGCACGCTGCCCTACGAGTTGCACCAGTACTTCGTCAACGCCGACGACCGCGATGTGGAGCGCCTGCTGCTCCAGCTCACCCTGCTGCCGGTGGCCGAAGTGGCCGAGATCATGGCCCGCCACGCCACGGTCCCCCACGAGCGCCAGGCCCAGCACGCGCTGGCCGACGAGGTCTGCACGCTCGTGCACGGCGAGGCCGCCACCCGCCAGGCCCGGCTCGCCGCGCAGGTGCTGTTCGGGTCGGACACGCCGTCGGAGGAGGCGCTGGCCGCAGTGCGCGGCATCGTGCCCGAGACGCTGGTGGCGACCGACGCGCTCGACGGCGCCGAGCCGCTGGTGAACGCGCTGGTCGCGGTCGGTGTGTGCGCCTCCAGGTCGGACGCCCGGCGGGCCATCGCCGGCGGCGGGATCCGCGTCAACGGCCAACGGGCAACATCCGCCGAGGACGACGTCAGCCTGGTAGCCGGCCGCTACGCGCTGTTGCAGCGGGGCCGCCGCCAACGCCACCTCCTAGTCATCGCCTGACCCCAGCCGCGGGACTATCGTGGCGACGGTGAAGAACGAGCGGGTGTTCTCGGCCAGCGTTTGGCAGGAGGGCGAGTGGTGGATCGCCCAGGCGCTGGAGGTCGACGTCGCGAGCCAAGGCGAGTCGATGGAGCGTGCCCTGGCCGGTCTCGGCGAGGCATTGGCCCTGCACTTCGACGATCCCACGCCTACGGCCGCCCCCGAGATCCACCGCGTCGAGGTCGAGCTTGGCGCCGCTTGAGCGGCTGCCGTATCGCGAGGTGGCTCGTAGGCTCCGGGCGGCAGGCTTCATCGAGGCCGGGCAACGCGGCAGCCACGTCAAGTTCGTCAAGACCGACGGCAGAGGCGTCCGCACCGCGATCGTGCCTCGCCACCGCGAGGTGGCGGTAGGTACCCTGCGGAGCGTGCTGCGCCAGGCTGGACTCAGCATTGAGGAGTTCGGGCGGCTGCAGGCCTACCACGGGGGATTCGGCCCGTGACCGGGTTGTAGGCGTTGGTGGCTGGCGCTAGGGTGACTAGCCACCCCTGCCGGGGCCTTCGGACGCGGCAGGGCGGCAGCATCTTCGGCGTCGCCGGGCCCCCGCTCGACTCGGGTCCGCGACCGGCACCGAAGTCGATTGCTTCTTGAAAACGGAAGAGACGGACGCACAGCGAGTGCGGGCGTCGGCTCGGGCTGCGTGGCTCGAGGCGATGTCCGTCAAACATGGTCCGGCATGCCTGTCGGACCGCCCGGCGCCTCGGCGCCGGGAGAGCCAAGGTCTCTCCGCCCCAAGCGGCGAGGCCGGCTCTCTGGCCGCAAGGCTGCTCACGCACCCGCCTAGGCGGGGGGCAGCCGAGCAACCGATCGAAGGCCCGGCCTCGCCGGTGCCGGAGATCTCAACGGAGAGTTTGATCCTGGCTCAGGACGAACGCTGGCGGCGTGCTTAATCCATGCAAGTCGAACGAGACGGCGACCTTCGGGCCGTCGTCGAGTGGCGAACGGGTGAGTAACACGTGAGAAACCTGCCCCGGAGACCGGGATAACTAGAGGAAACTCTGGCTAATACCGGATGCCCCCGGATGGTCGCATGGCCAACCGAGGAAATGCTCAGGTGCTCCGGGAGGGTCTCGCGGCCTATCAGCTTGTTGGTGGGGTAACGGCCTACCAAGGCATAGACGGGTAGCTGGTCTGAGAGGACGATCAGCCACACTGGGACTGAGACACGGCCCAGACTCCTACGGGAGGCAGCAGGAGGGAATATTGCGCAATGGGCGAAAGCCTGACGCAGCAACGCCGCGTGGGGGATGAAGGCTTTCGGGTTGTAAACCCCTTTCAGCAGGGACGAAAATGACGGTACCTGCAGAAGAAGCCCCGGCCAACTACGTGCCAGCAGCCGCGGTAACACGTAGGGGGCGAGCGTTGTCCGGATTTATTGGGCGTAAAGAGCTCGTAGGCGGTTGCGTAAGTCGGATGTGAAAACTCAGGGCTCAACCCGGAGAGGCCATCCGATACTGCGGTGACTAGAGTCCGGTAGAGGAGCATGGAATTCCTGGTGTAGCGGTGAAATGCGCAGATATCAGGAGGAACACCAGTGGCGAAGGCGGTGCTCTGGGCCGGTACTGACGCTGAGGAGCGAAAGCGTGGGTAGCGAACAGGATTAGATACCCTGGTAGTCCACGCCGTAAACGTTGGGCACTAGGTGTGGGGCCTCCTTAACGGGCTCCGTGCCGTAGCTAACGCATTAAGTGCCCCGCCTGGGGAGTACGGCCGCAAGGCTAAAACTCAAAGGAATTGACGGGGGCCCGCACAAGCGGCGGAGCATGTTGCTTAATTCGAGGCAACGCGAAGAACCTTACCTGGGTTTGACATGCACGGAAAAGCCATAGAGATATGGTGTCCTTCGGGGCTGTGCGCAGGTGGTGCATGGCTGTCGTCAGCTCGTGTCGTGAGATGTTGGGTTAAGTCCCGCAACGAGCGCAACCCTTGTCCTATGTTGCCAGCACGTGAAGGTGGGGACTTGTAGGAGACTGCCGGGGTCAACTCGGAGGAAGGTGGGGATGACGTCAAGTCATCATGCCCCTTATGCCCAGGGCTGCAAACATGCTACAATGGCCGGTACAAAGGGCTGCTATGCCGCGAGGTTGAGCGAATCCCATAAAGCCGGTCTCAGTTCGGATTGGAGTCTGCAACTCGACTCCATGAAGTCGGAGTCGCTAGTAATCCCGGATCAGCAACGCCGGGGTGAATACGTTCCCGGGCCTTGTACACACCGCCCGTCACACCACGAAAGTCGGCAACACCCGAAGTCAGTGGCCTAACCCTGCGGGGAAGGAGCTGCCGAAGGTGGGGTTGGCGATTGGGGTGAAGTCGTAACAAGGTAGCCGTACCGGAAGGTGCGGCTGGATCACCTCCTTTCTAAGGAGTTGTGCTCAGCGTCATCGCCGACAACCCAGTCGGCTAGGCGTTGAGTATCTCCCAGTTAAGGCACTCGCTTCGTCCGTCTCTTCCGCTTTGAGGAAGCAGTCATCAGCAGTGGGCCAGCCCCTTCGGGGCAGCGGCTCGCTCGGCTGCTCCGGGCGCTCCGGGACGTGACTTCGGTCGGAATACTGTTCCCGTCGCCTGACGGAGGCCTCTTGAGAATTGCATAGCGAGCACGAGCATCTTTCGCGAGATGCAATGAAAACGAAACCCAAGCTACGAAGAGCCAACGGTGGATGCCTTGGCACTGACTACCGATGAAGGTCGTGAGAGGCTGCGATAAGCCGCGGGAAGCTGCCGACTAAGCGTTGATCCGCGGATAACCGAATGGGGAAACCTGTCACTCGTAATGGAGTGTCACTTCCGTCTGAACACATAGGACGGTTAGAGGGAACCGGGTGAATTGAAACATCTAAGTAACCCGAGGAAAGGAAAGCAACAGCGACTCCCTGAGTAGCGGCGAGCGAAACGGGAAGAGCCTAAACTCAAGTGGTGTATAGCCTGGCGGCGTTGCCATTTGAGGGTTGTGGGAACCGATGGGAGGAGCGCCAGATCCTCCACAGAGTCACAAAGACAGCAGGTAGTGGAATCGCTCTGGAAAGGCGAGCCACAGAGGGTAACAGCCCTGTACACGAAACCTGTCTGTCCTCTGATCGGAATCTCCCGAGTAGCGCCGGATCCGGGAAAGCCGGCGTGAATCTGCGAGGACCACCTCGTAAGGCTAAGTATATGTCAGTGACCGATAGTGAACTAGTACCGTGAGGGAAAGGTGAAAAGCACCCCGGGAGGGGAGTGAAATAGTACCTGAAACCGTTGGTTTACAAGCAGTCAGAGTGTCGCCTCCGACGCCATGTGCCTCGGAGGTCACGATGGCGTGCCTTTTGAAGAATGAGCCTGCGAGTTACGGTGTGTGGCGAGGTTAACCCGTGAGGGGAAGCCGGAGCGAAAGCGAGTCTGAACAGGGCGTTCAGTCGCATGCTGTAGACCCGAAGCCGAGTGATCTAGCCATGGGCAGTGTGAAGCGGGGGTAAGACCCCGTGGAGGCGCGAACCCACTTCGGTTGAAAACGGAGGGGATGACCTGTGGTTAGGGGTGAAAGGCCAATCAAACTCGGTAATAGCTGGTTCTCCGCGAAATGTATTTAGGTGCAGCGTCGCATGTTCAGCCGTGGAGGTAGAGCACTGGATGGGCTAGGGGCCCCACAAGGTTACTGACCCCAACCAAACTCCGAATGCCACGGTTCCATAGTGCGGCAGTGAGTCCTCGGGGGATGAGCTTCGATGGACAAAAGGGAAACAGCCCAGACCGCCAGTTAAGGCCCCTAATTCTGTACTAAGTGGCAAACGATGTGGGATTGCCCAGACAGCCAGGAGGTTGGCTTAGAAGCAGCCACCCTTGAAAGAGTGCGTAACAGCTCACTGGTCGAGTGGCCCCGCGCGGATAATGTAACGGGGCTTAAGTACAGAGCCGAAACTGCGGATGTCTGTGTAGACAGGCATGGTAGCGGAGCGTCGATCTCGGAGCGAAGCGTCGGTGTGAACCGGCGTGGACCGTGGTCGAGTGCGAATGCAGGTATGAGTAGCGAGAGAGGGGTGAGAAACCCCTCCACCGGAAGTCCAAGGGTTCCTGGGGAAGGATAATCCTCCCAGGGTAAGTCGGGAGCTAAGGCGAGGCCGACAGGCGTAGTCGATGCACAACCGGTTGATATTCCGGTACCACCAAGTGCGCGCCCATGCGGAAGCTGGGTTGCTAAGAGGAAACCTCCGGCCCCACGAAGGGGCTGGAGGAAGAATCGACCCACCTAGCGGATGCAAGCAAAGCGGGGACACAGAAAGGTAGGTGAGCCCAGGCGATGGTTGTCCTGGGGTAAGCGTGTAGGAGGAGGTCCAGGCAAGTCCGGCCCTCAAACACTCTGAGACGCGACGCCGAACCGCCACAGGTGAAGTCACTGATCCTATGCTGTCAAGAAAAGCCGCTAGCGAGCTCACTCGGTGCCCGTACCCCAAACCAACTCAGGTGGACAGGTAGAGAATACCAAGGTGATTGGGTGAACTATGGTTAAGGAACTCGGCAAATTGCGTCCGTAACTTCGGGAGAAGGACGACTCCAATAGGGTGATGGCTCTCGCAGCCTGAGCTCGAAGGAGTGGCACAGACCAGAGGGAAGCGACTGTTTACTAAAAACACAGCAGCGTGCGAAGCCGCAAGGCGATGTATACGCTGTGACGCCTGCCCGGTGCTGGAAGGTTACGGGGAGAGGTTAGCCTTCGGGCGAAGCTTTGAACCTAAGCCCCAGTAAACGGCGGCCGTAACTATAACGGTCCTAAGGTAGCGAAATTCCTTGTCGGGTAAGTTCCGACCTGCACGAATGGCGTAACGACTTCCCTACTGTCTCAACCATAGACCCAGCGAAATTGAAGTACGAGTAAAGATGCTCGTTAGCTGCAGAAGGACGGAAAGACCCCGTGCACCTTTACTACAGTTTGGTATTGGTTTTTGGTATAGGTTGTGTAGGATAGGTGGGAGACTGGGAAGCGAGGGCGCCAGCCCTCGTGGAGTCAACCTTGAAATACCACCCTTCCTATGCTGGAAATCTAACCTCGGTCCGTAATCCGGACTAGGAACAGTGCCAGATGGGTAGTTTGACTGGGGCGGTCGCCTCCTAAAAGGTAACGGAGGCGCCCAAAGGTTCCCTCAGCCTGGTCGGCCATCAGGCGTCGAGTGCAATGACACAAGGGAGCTTGACTGCGAGACAGACATGTCGAGCAGGTGCGAAAGCAGGGCATAGTGATCCGGCGGTTGCGTGTGGAAGCGCCGTCGCTCAACGGATAAAAGGTACGCCGGGGATAACAGGCTCATCTTCCCCAAGAGTCCATATCGACGGGAAGGTTTGGCACCTCGATGTCGGCTCATCGCATCCTGGGGCTGAAGCAGGTCCCAAGGGTTGGGCTGTTCGCCCATTAAAGCGGTACGCGAGCTGGGTTTAGAACGTCGTGAGACAGTTCGGTCCCTATCCTCTGCAGCCGGAAGAGACTTGAGGAAAGCTGTCCCTAGTACGAGAGGACCGGGACGGACGCAGCTCTCGTGTGCCAGTTGTTCCGCCAGGAGCATGGCTGGTTGGCGACCTGCGGAAGGGATAACCGCTGAAAGCATCTAAGCGGGAAGCCTGTTCCGAGATGAGGTCTCTCACCGGGTTAACCGGGTAAGGCCCGTGGCAGAACACCACGTTGATAGGCCGGAAGTGTAAGCACGGCGACGTGTTCAGCTGACCGGTACTAATCGGCCGAGGGCTTGGTTCAATTTCGTATCTTGCGCCTGACGCTCGTGCTCGCTATGGAGTTCTTCAAGGGGCCCCTCCTCATGGAGCGGGACAGACCCCGCAGGACAACAGGTTTCGGTGGCGATAGCGGCGGGGTCACACCCGTTCCCATTCCGAACACGGAAGTTAAGCCCGCCAGCGCCGATGGTACTTGGGTGGAGACGCCCTGGGAGAGTAGGACGCCGCCGGATTTCGCCGATCAGAAGGCCCCGCGCAACCCGCCGGGGCCTTCTGGCATCTTGGGCAGGGCGCCCAGCTTGGGCACGCGTGCTCGCCGACGGGCGGGAGCACTCCATGAGCACCGCTCGAGGGTCAGGGGCGGGGTTCCAGCACCAGGTTGCCGAAGTCGTCCACGTTGCCGGTGAATCCGGGCTCCAAGACGATGGTGGCGTCGGGCTGCTCGAGCACGGCTGGCCCCGCCACCTCGGCGCCCACGGGCAGGCCGAGGCGCTCGTAGACGGGAACCTCCTGCCATCGTCCGTCGATGTATGCCGGCCTCCACCGGCTCGGCCCGTCGTTCACCGACTCGGGGCCGGGAGCGAACAGCCGGGGATCGATCGGCGGACGGCGGCCCGACACCGTCGTCCGCACCGACAGGAGCCGCGCGCCCACACCCTCCAGCACCCGTCCGTAGGTCGCGGTGTAGCCCTCGTCGAAGGCGGCCTGGATGCTTGCCGGTCCTAGGTCGTCGAGCGGAGGCGCGTCGACCACGATCATGTGGGTCTGGCCTTCGTAAGCCATATCGAACTCGCGCTGCACGGTCGGCTCCTCCAGGATCAGCCCGGTGTCGGCAAGGAAGGCTCGGGCCTGTGCCTCGGCAGTTTCGAGCCGATCCCGCAGGTCGTCGGTGTCGACCGACGCCACGTCGAGGTTCACGGTCTGGACGAGGTCGTGGCGGAAGTCGGCGATCAGGCATCCGAAGGCGCTGACGACGCCGGGATGGCGGGGCACCACCGCGCCCCTCAGGCCGGTGGCTGCGACAAGCCTGCACGCATGCAGCGCGCCCGCGCCGCCGAAGGTCATGGCCACGAACCGGGCCGGATCCAGGCCCCGCTCGATGGACACCAGCCGGATCGCGCCTGCCATCGAACTGGTGGCCACTTCGATCACCGCCTCCGCGGCGGCCTCGACGCCGAGCCCGAGAGGACCGGCGATCTCGGCGGAGATCGCGGCCCGGGCCCGCTCGGTGTCGAGCGGGTCGAGCCCGCCGATGGGAGCCTCGCCGTTGATACGGCCCAGCACGAGGTGGGCGTCGGTGACGGTCGGCCGGTCGCCGCCGGCGCCGTAGCACGCCGGTCCGGGGATCGACCCGGCCGAGTCCGGCCCCACCCGCAGCAGGCCGCTGGCGTCGACCCTGGCGATCGAGCCGCCGCCTGCGCCGATGGTGGAGATCTCGATCATCGGCGTGCGGATCACCAGCCCGAAGTCGATGCTCGCCTGCGCGGAGGTCATGGTGCGCCCGTCGGCCACGACGGCCACGTCGAAACTGGTGCCGCCCATGTCGCAGGCGATCACGTTGCGGTAGCCGGCCGCGTCGGCCAGGTGCGAGCAGGCGATCACCCCGGCCGCGGGGCCGCCCAGCGCGGTGCGCACGGGCAACGACCGGGCCGCGTCCACGGTCAGCACGCCCCCGTTGGACTGCACCAGGAAGAACCGGCCCCGGAAGCCTCGGTCCTCCAGGGCCGTCTCCAAGGCCGCGAGGTAACCGCCGACGACCGGCTGCAGGCTGGCGTTGAGCGCCACCGTGGAGGTCCGCTCGAACTCCCGGATCTCCGGCAGGATCTCGTGCGACGCGCTCACGTGGGCGTTGGGCCAGACCTCCCGCAGAGCGCGCAGGGCGCGCCGCTCATTCGCCGGATTGGCGTAGGAGTGCAGGAACACGATGCAGCAGGCCTCGGCGCCCAGTTCGAGCAGGCGGCGGCCCTGAGCCTGCACCTCGGCCGGATCAACCTCGACGAGCACGGTGCCGTCGGCCAGCACCCGCTCGGGAACCTCCAGGCGGCGGTCCCGCTCGACCACCGGCCTGAAGTCGCCCGCGAGCCCCCAGGTCTTTGGACGGTCGCGCCGTCGCATCTCCAGCACGTCGCGGAAACCTTCGGTGGTGATCAGCCCGGTGGGCGCCGTATTGCGCTCCAACAGCGCGTTGGTGCCGACGGTAGTGCCGTGCACGATCGTGGAGACATCGGCAAGGTCGTCGGCTGCCCGGGCCAGGCCGTTCACGAACCCGTCGGCCTCCCGGCCCCGCGTGGAAGGCACTTTGGCGACGCGCAACTCGCCGGTGCGCTCGTCGAGGGCGCACACGTCGGTGAAGGTGCCCCCGACGTCGACGCCCACCACCAAGCCGCCTGAGCCAGTCGCCCCGGTCATGGCGCGGTGCGGCCGCGGTCCGGGTTGTGGCCGTACTCGGTCCGGACGTGCTCGGGTGTGACGTAGCCGAGGCGGAGGTCGCGGGCCAGGGCCTCGGAGTCGCGCTCGGCCGGATCCCCGTAGCCGCCTCCGCCGGGGCTGAGGATGCGGATCCGGCCGCCTCGTTGCAGCTCGACGCCGGTGATCTTCGACGCGAGCGGCGGCGTGATTGTGTGGTCGGGCGTGTCGAAGCGCAGGCCGTTGGATGCGGCGGGGCTGCCTCCGGCCACGCCTTGAGGAGCGAACCGGCCCCGGTCGGCGAAGGCGAACACGTCGGCGCGGTCGGCGAGGAGCTCGATCTCGTACTCGGCGCCCAGCCCGCCCCGGAATCGCCCCGGACCTCCAGAGTCGGCTCGCAGGGCCCACTTCGTGTAGCGCACCGGGTAGGCGGCCTCGAGGATCTCCACCGGCGGGATGGTGGCAGTCGACAGGGGAGCGTTGCCGTGGTTGAGCCCGTCGCTGCCGTCGCTGCCGCCGAGGCCGCCGCCGTAGAACGTGAACATCACCCAGCGCTCCCCGCCGGGGCGGTGCCCGGCGATCGACAGGGCGTTGATCGTGCCGTAGGAGCAGCCGTAGGACCGCTCGGGCGCGGCCTCGGCCACCGCTCGGAAGATCACGTCCATCATCCGCAGGATGGTCTCGGTGTAGCCGCCCACCGGCCGGGGCCAGACCGCGTCGAGCAGCGAGCCCGGAGCGAACACCGTCTCGGTCGGCTCGAGGCAGCCGGCGTTGGCAGGCACATCGCCGAAGATGTGCTTGAGGGCCACGTAGCAGGCCGCTCGCGCGGTGACCGTGGAGATGTTGACCGGCCCGGCCACGGCGGCGCCGGTGCGGGAGAAGTCCATCGTCATCCGCTCGCCGCTGACGGTGAGGTCCAGGGCCACCAGGATCGGCTCGTCGGTGGTGCCGTCGTTGTCGAGGTAGTCCTCCGCGGTGTAGGTGCCGTCGGGCAGCGACGCGATGTTGGCCCGCATGAGCTGGGCCGCCCGGGCGGTGAGCTCGTCGAACGCCGAGGCGATCACGTCCGCACCGAACTCGTCGATCATCTCGTCCATGCGGCGCACGCCGAGGTCCAGGGCATTGAGCTGCGCGGTGAGATCTCCGTAGGCGTCGGCGGGCACCCGGCTGATGCTGCGGACCAGGCCGACCACGTCGGGCCTCAGAGCGCCCGCGTCGCACAGCTTCATCGGCGGTATCAGCACCCCCTCCTGGGGGCTCTCGGTGGCCGAGGGGTTGTAGTTGCCCGGAACCGCGCCGCCGACGTCGGTGTAGTGCCCCACCGACGCCATCCAGCAGAACAGCCCGCCGTCGCGGAAGTAGGGGCGCACCAGCTTCATGTCGTTGAGATGGGTGCCGCCCCGGTACGGGTCGTTGAAGATCCAGGTGTCGCCGTCGCGGGGCCCGCCGCCGGCTGCCGCCGCCTCGATGGCCAGGCCTGCCGCACCGGCCATGGCGCCCGCGAATACGGGCAGTCCCGACGACCCCTGCACCAGCGTGGCCCCCGTGACGGCGTGGTAGATGCCGTGGGAGGCGTCGTGGGCCTCCGCGATGATCGGATTGAAGGCCGAGCGGAACAGGGTTGCGTCCATCTCGTCCACCAGCTGCTCCAGCCGCCCCTGAAGCACGGCCAGCGTCACCGGGTCCAAACCGGCCCATCCGGGGCCGCTCATTGTGATCGCCCCCAGGACTGCGCCGCCGGTCCGCTAGTCACCGGGAGCATCGGCGGGCAGCGGTGAGACCCCGCGCAGCAGGGTCGTCACCGCACGGACATCTTCGGCCGCATCGAGCCCGGCGACGCGCTCCGCCAGTTCGTCGGCGATGGCAGGCTCGACGAGGCCCGCGACGTTGTCGGCGAACTTCCGGGCCAGGTCGGCGCTGGTCAGCGGCCTGTCAGGGCCGCCGCGGTTGGTGAGGCGCTCCGCCGTCAGCGTCGAGCCGTCGTGCGTGGTCACGGTCAGCACCGCAGGGAACTGGTACGGGTAGATGTCCAGCAGGCCCGGATCGCCCGTCACCTCGATTCGGCCCATCAGCTCGCGGCGCCGCGGCTCGCGGGCCAGGGCATCAGTGAAGTCGTCGAGTCCCACCCCCAGCCCGCCGCCTCCGCAGAGCGCTGCCGCCACCGCGTACGGCCCGCTGAACTGCGCCTGGTAGCCGGTCTCGGGCGCCTGCTTGACGGCGATGGGCTCGCCGATCGTGCGCACCGTCGGCGGCGCCACCGCCAGACGGGCCGCGGCCACGTCGTTCGGACGAAGGCCCCGCGCCCGCAGTTCCAGCGCGGCGTCGATGGCGGTGTGAGTGAAATGGTTGGCCGGGTACGGCTTGTAGAACACGTCGGCGGCGTGCCATGCATCGCCGACCGCCTCGGTTACGGCCTCCGGTCGGGCCCCGTCCTGGAGCAGCGCGGCGAACAGGCCGAACCGGCCCTCCACCGCGGTCGGCGAGCCTGTGAGGCCCCGGCGGGCCAAGTCGGCCGCGACGGTGCCGGTCCGGGCCGCCCACCCGCAGTGCAGCCGCTTGGCGGTGCCTCCGGTGCGGTTCGTCTCGAGTATCCCGCTGGCCATTGAGCAGGCCACGGCCATGGCGTGCATCGCCGTGTCGGCGTCGGCGCCCAGCACCCGGGCCGAGGCCGCCGCGCAGGCCACCGCGCCGCACACCGAGGTGGCATGCTGGCCCCGCTCGAAGAACACCGACTGACGGATGTCGGGATCGAAGCCGCCCATGCCCAAGCGGACGCACACCTCGAGGCCGACGGCCACCGCGGCCAAGGCATCCGAGCCCGTCGCGCCAGTGCTCTCGGCCACCGCCAGCACAGCCGGCACCACCGAAGCGCTGGGATGCAAGATCGACGGCAAGTGGGTGTCGTCGTAGTCGAGCGAGTGGGCCAGCACCCCGTTCACGAAGGCGGCGTCGGCCACCGACATCGGCTCGCGGGCCCCGACCGCGCTCGACCGCGGCGCGCCTCCCTGCTCGACGGCGAACTCGGCAACCGCCCGGCTGGTGTCGAGCGTGGTGGCCCGCACCGCGATGCCGACGATGTCGAGCACCCGGTCGGGCATCTCCTTCACCAGCCAACCGGGCACCCCGCCGGTGGCCAACTCGGACAGCGATCCCAGGACGGTCACCGCGTCGGAGGGTTGCCGGCGGAAGCGGCGGTCATGGTCGGTGCTCGCCCTCGTCGGTTAGCCGAGGCCCTGGCCAACGAGCAGTCGCCGGCGGAAGCGGCGGTCATGGTCGGTGCTCGCGTGTGGGCTCGCGGGGTGGGACTCGCGGGGTGGGCGGGTTCCAGCGTGAGGAGGCGGTCATTGTCGGGGTATGCCGTCGGCGGGCGGCGGTCATGGGCAGCCCGAGCACACGCCCGGATTATAAACACCGTTTCGTTCAGCGGAACAGACTGGCCGATCTTCGACTGCTGTCAGGCGAATCGGCAACTCGTCGATGCCCGAACGAACGCGAGTAGCCTGTTGTTCCGCTGAGCGGAACGACTGGGTCTGGAGGATCGACCGTGGCTAGCGACGGCACGACGGGCGGTGGCGCAGGCGCGTCCGCGTCGGAGCGGGGGATCGCCTCGGTGGAGCGGGCCAGCGACGTGCTGTTCTGTCTGGCGCGGGCCGGCGGTCCCAAAGGAGTGACGGCCGTCGCGTCGGAGTTGGGCATCTCCAAGGCGGTGGTGCACCGCATTCTCACGTCGCTGCTGCGGCGCGACCTCGTGGCCGCAGACTCGGCGACCCGGCTCTACTCGCTCGGCCCTGCGGTGCTGGGGCTGGCCGCCGCCTACCGCGCGCAACTCGATGTCCGGGTGCTGGCCTTGGACACCATGCGAGACCTGGTGGAGGCGACCCAGGAGACCTCCACGCTGTCGGTCCTGCACAACGGCCGCCGCGTCTACGTCGACCAGGTCACGCCCAGCCGCGAGGTGAGGATGACCGTGGAGGTCGGCTCGTCGTTCCCGCTACACGCCGGCGCGTCGTCCAAAGCGTTCCTGGCCTGGCTGTCCGAACAGCGTCGCCACGAGTATCTGCAGACCCGGCTGGAAGCGCTGACCGAGGCCACCATCATCGACCCCAGAGAGCTGGCACGCGAGCTGACCCGCATCCGCGAGCAGGGTTTCGCCGTTTCGATGGGGGAGCGCCAGCAGGGAGCGGGATCGGTGGCCGCGCCCCTGCTCGACGAGCAGATGCACCCGGTCGCGGTGCTCAGCGTCTGCGGCCCGCAGCAGAGGTTCAAGTCGGAGGTGGCCAGCGCGGCGGCCGAGCTCGTGAAGGCGACCCGGTCGCTGTCGCGCAAGCTGGGCGCGCCGCTGGAGCGGCTGTGACCTCGGCCCCGGCGGCGTTGCTGTCACGGCTGGCCCTTGGCCGCGAACATCAAGCAGTTAAGTACCCCACAGGTACAAAACTGATTGAAGTTCATTTCGGGGTGCCGTTGGTGCCGCGGTGACCAGGTTGCATGTCGCTGCCGCCCAGTTCGCGACGTCCGACGATGTCGGGGAGAACCTGGACACCTGCCTTGAGATGATCGACGAGGCCGCAGACGGCGGCGCTCAGCTCGTCGTGCTGCCGGAGTTCTGCAACCACCTCTCCGTCTACCACGACGCCGCGCACTGCCGACAGGTGGCCCTCGACCTCGACGGGCCGTTCGTCGCCTCAGTCGCCGCCCGGGCCCGCGCCCGCCGCGCCTACGTGGTGCTCACCGCCACGGTGCGCCGCTCCTACGGCGTGACCGTCGCCAACCTGCTGCTCGACCCCGACGGCAGCCTGGTCGCCCAGGCCGACAAGCAGACGCTGATGGGCAACGAGCGGGCCTGGCTCCGACCGGGACGGAACATCGCGCCGGTCGTGGACACGCCGTTCGGCGCTGTCGGCATGTACTCGTGCATGGACGGTGTGACCTGCGAAGTGCCCCGGGCGCTGGCCGTGCGGGGCGCGCGCCTGCTCACCAACAGCCTCAACTCCTTCGCACTCGACGAGGCGTCGCTGCACGTTCCGGCCCGAGCCGCCGAGAACCAGGTGTTCGTGGTGGCCGCCAACAAGGTGGGGCCGCTGGTTCCCGCTGACCGCATCGCAGCGTTCGGCCAGGCCCTTGGCGTCGGCGCCGAGGCCCTGCACGGGGCGGGCGAGAGCCAGATCGTGGCCCCCGACGGCACGGTGGTGGCCAAAGCCCCCCGCCATGGTCGGCACGTAGTGAGCGCGGTCATCGACCTGACCGAAGTGGATCGGGTGCGAGCCGCCGACCCGATGCCGCCACGCCGATCGGAGCTCTACGCGCCGCTGGCTCGGCTCGGCAGCGAGCCGCCCGCCGATCACACCGCTGAGACGCTGGTCGCCGCGACCGCGGCCGGGCCGGACGGCGTGCAGATGGCGCTGGACGCCGGGGCCCGGTTGATCGTGCTGCCCGAACTGGTCGATGCGCCCGCCCGCATCCCCGAAGGTGTGACGGTGGTGGCCAGCCGCCGCGACGGCGACCGTCACATCGGCATGGCCCTCGACGCGTCCGGTGTCCGGCTCGAGCAGCCTCAACTCCACCCCACGCCGCGGCTGCCGTGGGCCTGCGGCGACGGCGATGGCCTGCGTGTCCTCGACCTGCCGTGGGGGAGGCTGGCGATGGCGGTTGGAGACGACATCCGCCTGCCGGAGACGGCCCGACTGGCGGCGCTGAGGGGCGTTTCGGTGCTGGCTGTCTGCTACCACCCGGCACGGGATGCCGACGTGGGTCTGGGCCTCGTCGAGCGGGCCGCCGAGAACCGCCTGTGCATCGTGGCGGCATCGCCGACGCATCCGGTTTCCGGCGGCGCGCTGTTGAGCCCGCCCGCCGACTCGCTGTGGTCCGCGTCGCGCTCCGAGCCCTACGACGGCACCATCAACACGCCGGTCGTGCAGCGCATCGACCCGGCGAGCCGCTGCCTGGTGGGTGCCGTGCATCCGCGACGGGCCCGCCATCGGGAGGTGTCGCGCCACACCGACCTGGTGGAAGGCCGCTCCCTGGCCGCCGCAGGAATCCTCGCCGAAGCTCCGCCGACCTAGCCGCGCTGGTGTGGCGGCGATTCAGGCGACGGTTTGCCGGGGCGCGGACGAGCCGAACGAGGCTTGCGATCCGGCACACAACGGAATACCGTTCCGCTAGGCGAAACTGCGGTGGCTGCCCATGACGACCCAGTGCCGCGGGACGCGACCCATGCGCGACACACTCGGTGATACTGCGGCAGCCGCCTACGAGCACCAGCGCCCCGGGACGCGGCCGGGGGGCGAGACACCGGTACGGGAGACGCTCGAGGGTGTCGAGGAGATCTTCGACCGGCGGGCCACCCGTGACACCACCGGCACTTTCGAGAACCTGTGGGCCACCAGCGAGGAGCTGATGTCCAAGCTCCGGGGCCGGTTCGAGCTGGCCCGCGACCCGAGCACCGACGACCTGGAGTCCTACCGGGGCGAGGCGCAGTACCCGGCGGGGCGGCTGGCGGCCTACGCCGGGCCGGAGATCGACTGGCTGGTCCACAGCTGGATAGGCAACCCGACCGTCGGTTTCACCAACATGCACGTCACCGTCTGGCTGGGCCCGCAGAACGACGTGCCCCACTTCGGGTTCGCCTGCGGGACGCTGCCCGACCTGTGGTTCTACATCGACTACAACCCGCGCTCCGACCTGATGATCGACACCGGCGCCCTCGACCGGTTCTACGCCCCGCTCAACGAGCAGTTCCTGCAGGCGCGAGCCGACCCGGGCCTCGTCCCGTTCACGTCCAAGGCGCTGTACATACGCCAATCGCTGTCGCATGTGGCCCTGTGCTTCACCACCGAGGCCACACCGGCTCGCCTGGCCCAGATACGGGAACTGGCCCACGACCGCCTCGACCGGTGGCTGAAGCACGTGGACGAGGCCGCCCCGACGCGGCCTGACCGGCGGGAGGCGTTGGCCGACGACGACCTGGCCCGCCGCCGCAACATCGCCGAGCGCGACCCGGCCAACATCATGGGCGTGCGCTTCTTCGGCACCGAGATGACCGACCGGCTTGTCCGGGCGCTTTGGGGAGGCGACCGCCTCCTGGCCCGTCCCGGCGAACCTGGGGAGTAGACGTGCTTATCAAGAACCAGTGGTATGCGGTGGAGTTCGGCGCTGCGGTGGGGGAGCAGCCGGTGCAGGTGCCCGTCCACGGCCATGACTTGGTGCTGTACCGAACCTCCGACGGCGCGATGCACGCCCAGTCCGACCTGTGCGTACACCGCGGCGGCTCGCTGGCGGGCGGACGGGTGGTGCGGGACTGCATCCAGTGCCCCTACCACGGCTGGACCTACGACACGGCGGGACGGTGCGTGAGCATCCCGGCCAACCGGCCCGGTTCGGCCATCCCCCGCAAGGCCCGCATCGACACCTACCCGTGCGTGGAGCGCTACGGCTTCGTGTGGGTGTTCCTGGGCGACGCCGCCGAGGCGGAGCGGCCGCCGCTGCCGGAGCTCGACGGCCTCGACCCGGTGGCCGAAACCCGCCGGGAGGGTTGTCGGGCCGTGACCGGGACCTTCGAGTGGCAGGCCAACTACGACCGGGTCCTGGAGAACGCGGTCGACATCGCCCACACGCCGTTCGTGCACTCGGGCTCGTTCGGCAACCCCGACAAGCCGGAGATCGAAGAATACGAACTAGAGGAGAGCCGCGAGGGCGACCACCTCGTGTCGGTGGTCGCCACCGTGGAGCTCGACCCGCCCCCGCCTCGGGGCATGTGGGCGAAGGTCTACCGCACCAAGGGCGAACGGCCGCCGGTCCGCACCACCACCGGGTTCTTCCCGCCGAACATGTCGCTGCTGATCGTGCGTCCGCCGCTGGGCGAGATCCGCATCTACACGGCCGCGGTCCCCATCGACGAGCATCGCACGGTGTCCAAGTTCTGCATGCTGCGCAACTTCTTCACCGGCAAATGGGCCGACCGCGACTCGATGAAGCGCACGCTCAAGATCTTCCGCGAGGACCAGCCCACGGTGGAGGGCCAGCGACCCGAGTTGCTGCCCTTCGACCTGGCCGCCGAGTTACACGTCCGCTCCGACTCCATCCAGTTGGCCTACCGGCGCTGGCGCCAGGACTGCCTCGACCGCGGCCTCGGCCTGGCCACCCCCAGCGACGAGGAGGCCAGCCGCCGGGCGTCGGTGATCGCCTCGCCGGCCCGAGCCGAGGATCCGGACATGGCCCGAGCCTGGGTGTTCCCCACGGTCGCGGAGGCGGGATGAGTTTCACAGCTGGCGGGGCGGGCAAGTGGATGTCGGCCCCAGAGGCGATGCCGACGCCGCTCGGACCGCGATGAGCCTCACAGCCGGCCTGGCGGGCGAGACCATCGACGCCGTCGCCGCGCCCCTCGGGCTCGCCGAGACGTACTGCGCCGACCTGGTCAGCGTCGTCGACGGCGCCGACGTGGGCACCCATCGTGTGCTGGCCGGGAGCGGCGTGACCCTCGTTTACGTGGGCATGACCGTGGAGGCGTTCGGCCTCGACAGCCACATGATCTTCGCCTTCACCGCCCCCGACAGCCCGGTGCCGCACTTCACGCTCGACGCGGTGCTGGCCGGACCGCACTACGCCTTCCACCTCGACCTGATCCCGAGGCTCGACCCGGGTGCCAGCCTGGCCTACTTGGACCACTGCTTCGTGCCGCTGAGCGACGCCTACGAGGCCGCCGCCGGCATCGAAGGGTTCACCCCCGCGCACCTGTCGCGGCGGCAATGGCAGCTCATGTCGGCGTGGATGCTCGCCCATCGCGCCACCGAGGCGGGCTTCGCGGCGATCGGCCCGACCGTGGCCGCCTACCGAGACCATTGGCTCGGCCTGGTCCGAGACGGAGTGCCCGAGGAGGCGCTGGGCGGGGCCACGGCCGCGGATCTGGCCGAGCGAGACCGCCGCAACCGGGCCGCTGTCTTCAACCCCGACGTCGACCCGGTCTGGGCCCAGGTCGACCGGCTGCTCGGCCCGGACACCAGCGCGTCGATCCGGTCCGGCCTCCGCGACGCCGGAACGGCCCTTCACTAGCGGCGATGGCCGACCCCGTGAGCGCCGACGCCGACCGGAGCGGTTTCTCCGTCCGTCGGCCGCCCGCCATGGGCGTCGTCGCCGTAGGGCACGACGGGTGCGCCAGAGCGAACAGAGGAGCGACCCCATGAGCGATGAGACCGGCACGGCGGAGGCCAGCGAATGGCAGCAGCGCATCACCGGCGAGTGGTTCGGCCTGCCCGCGGTGTTCGACGCCGACGGCACCCACACCGGGTTCAACAAGGTCAACCGATCCAGCGTGTTCGAGGACGGCCAGACCGTCTACTACATGAACTGCAACTTCATGAACGACGGCCCGCTGCGCAACCGCTTCGAGATCACCGAGTTCGCCTTCGGCGTGAACGACACCGGCGACGACCGCATCTATCTCGGCCCCGACTTCTACGGCGCGGGCCACCCGTACGGGGCGCTGGTGGACTCGCACTACTACTCCCCGGCGTGGCGGGCCGCGCTCAACACGATGAACCAGATCCTGCCCGACGAGGTGACCCAGGTGTACTCGTCGCTGCTGTATGAGGGGCCGACCATCGTGTCGGTGTTCAACGGCGTGTACCGCTGCGTGCAGGACTACCACACCAATCCGCAGACCCGGGCCGACATCGAAGCGTTCCTCGAGGACGAGAGGCGCATGTCGGCGCGGCCCCATGTGCTGCCCGACCGCCGCGGCGGCACTTGGGTCGGCGCCTGCGACGTGTACGGCGCCGACCAGCAGCCGCAGGGCACCGTGGACGTGGAGATCCGCCACGAGCCCATCGACCTGGTGCGGGCCGAGCAGACCTGGACGATGAGCGGGGCCGTCGACCGCTCGCTGAGCTACACCCGCACCAGGTTCGGCAACCGCCACACCTACGACGGGCCGGAACTGTACGGCAACGGCATGGCCTACGGTCGGGCGCTGTACACCATGCAGCACCACGCCTCACAGGCCTTCAAGGTTCGCGGCCGCGAGTTCCTCATCGACGACGACCACACCATCGCCGCGGCCTGGAAGCTCTACCAGGGCGACGTCATGACCCACATAGTCTTCGGCCCCCTGACCTGGCACCCCAACCCCTGACCCGATCTGGACTTCTTGAGACCCATCCGAAGCGGTCCGGTCTCCTGACGATCCCGCGGCGTAATGTCATGGAGGAGCGCAGCGAGATCTGGCAGGCTACGCGGCCGGGCCGATTTGGATCGGAATGGCGGTCTCGGCTTCGCCGTCGTCGAAGACCGCCGTGATCTCCAGGCGAGCCCCAAGCCCGCGCAGGTAGCCGCGAAGCGTCGAGACCTTCACGTCGTCGCCACGCTCCAGCTGCGAGACCGCGGACTGGCTGATCCCCAGTTCCGCGGCCAGGTCGGCTTGGGAGTGGTCCAGAGCTCGCCGCAGCGTGTGCAGGCCGATCTCTGCAAGGGTCTCGGAGCGCAGACTGGCTAGACGCTCCGCAGCTCCGGGGCGGGCCAGCACTTCATCGTGCAGCCTCAGATAGTTCTTCGAACGTGGCATGTAGACACTCATTTCTTGTTTGTTGGTGACTAGTCGTCATCAAGGAGTCCTTCGTCTCGTAGTTCCCTCAGGTGCGTGTCGTACAGATCGTCGGCGGCGGGTACAGCCGACCGGTACCACTGCTTCCACTGGCCCGACTTGTCGCCTCCGAGCAACAAGATCGCATGGCGCCGTGGATCGAAAGCGAACAGCACGCGCAATGCGCCAGCCTTCGAGACTCGAAGCTCCTTCATGTTGTTGTGA
Source organism: Acidimicrobiales bacterium (assembly GCA_963667505.2). Classification (GTDB taxonomy): domain Bacteria; phylum Actinomycetota; class Acidimicrobiia; order Acidimicrobiales; family Aldehydirespiratoraceae; genus Aldehydirespirator. The sequence goes on from OY763490.2 coordinate 526,951, forward strand.
CGGGAGGTCGCCACCTCACCGACCAACGGGCGCTTCATCAGGGGCCCGACCTCAGCGAGCAGCATCACCCGATCATCGAGTGCCTCCTGCTGTGCTACGGAGAGCTCCCACCACCACGCCTCGAATTCGTCGGTGTACTCGACTTCCCACACTGAGGACATTATAAGCGCTAACTTGTAGAAGGTCAAACTTATGCATCGTGGAGCGGTCTGCCGGTTGCGACGGACACGTTGACCCGGCGGGTCGAGGGCTCTCGGTGGTCGGTGATGGTCACAGTGTGCTGGGTCGGCGGGTCGGACAGCGCGAGAGTGCGCACCTGCTCGGTGGGTGACGGCCATTGCTCGGCGAGGAGCAGGGGCCCGGCTCGGCGATGCACGCCGGCGGTTGTGAGCGGAGGCTCGGGAGGCTCCGCTGAGAGGTCGAGTTCGGGCCAGTCGCCGCGGTCGGGCACGGCTACGCCGACGATGTCGGCCACCGAGCGCCCGGCGACGGCGAAGAAGCCGCCGGTGATCTGGCGCTCGGGGGCCACGAGCACGGCGTAGGACTCGAAGGTGTGGCCGAATCGGGGCCACACGCCCTGGCTGGTCATCGCTCCCGGCGTCCACTCGATGCCGTACCCCACCACGTCGGGACCGTTGTAGAGCCGCCTCGAGCCGTCGACGATCAGGTCGAAGATCCACTCGCCCGCGAAGGCCTGCATCGGATGCCCGTCAAGCTGTGCATCCGGCTCGCACACCTGGGTCACCCGTACCTGGTTCTCTGCTGACGGCTGGAGCTTGCGACGCTGGCGCACGACCCCGGCGAATCGGCCGTCGGGGTCGTAGACGTACTCGGTCACGAGCCAGGCCCCGGCGAACCGGTCAGTCATGGCCCGTGGTGCTGTCGGCAGGGGAGAATCGGAGCACGCCGTGGGCCGCTCCGACGCGCGTGCCGCCCCGGTACCAAGTGTGCAGCACACCCTTGCGGCGACCGTCGCTTCGGGCCACCTCGCGTCGCCACAGCCTCAGGCCGGGGCCGCCAAAGATCAAGTTGCCCGATACAGCCCGGCCACCCCAGAGGCTCTCGCTGCCGACCGCGGTGTTGGCGCTCGAACCGCTGGCCTGCTCGCCGGGTGTCGGGGTGCCAGCGGGTTCCGGGTGCTCGCCGGGTGTCGAGCTGCCTGCGTGCCCGCCTGGCCGGTCGGGCTGGGCAGCGTTGGTAGCGCGGCCGTGGGCGGGACCGGTCCAGCGATGCCAGCCGTCTGTGTCGAATCGGATCCGGGCATCGTCGGCGAAGCCGGTTCCCGTCAGCGACACGACGATGGCGCGGCCGTCGTCGTCAGCCTCTGCCTGTTCCCGGTAGTGGGTGGCGCCGACCGGGGCGCCGTCGGCGCCGACCAGGTTCAGCTCGCCCGACCAGGTGCCGGGCCGGTCGAGCAGGGCTGCGCCTCGACCGGCGCTAGGATCGTCGCGCTGGTCGTGCCTCGAGCCGGGTGCGGACGCGGGGTCGGCGCCCGAGCCGCGGCTGTACTCGCCGACGACGGTGTAGGCCGGTTTCTCGCCGCGGCTCAGCAGGGCCAGCGAAAGCTGTGTGTCGCCGCCGGGCAGCACCATCAGGAAGAAGCGTTGCGAGAGGCCGATGTCGGGCCAGTAGTTGTTGGCGTCGATCAGACCGTCGCCCAATACCTCGGCGTAGCCGTAGTTGAGCGGGCCACCGTAGATCCGGTGGTCGCCGAAGTCGGTGATCGTGTAGCGCCCTGACAACTGGAACGGCCCGGTGAACGACACCTCCACTTCCACGGTGCGCCCGTCCAGGCTGCGTCTGATCGCCCTAGCGTCGCGGCCGTAGCCCGCGAAGCGGCCCTCGTCGTCGTAGACCTCGGCCGAGCCCTGCCAGTGTCCCTCCCCCTGCTCGAAGGAAGCGCCGCTCACGGCGCCTCCGTCGTCGATGGAGGCCGCGGACTCGTCCTGCCCGCTTGCCGGAGGACCGGGTCCCTCACGGGGTCTCCCGTGGCGGTGCCTGCCGTGGCTTCGTTCTGGGCGAACGCTCGGGGGAGCGGGCCTCTCACGCCGCGGTTAGCGTCACTGTCTGGCGCTGCACCGGGGTCGACGCCATCGCCTCGGCGAGGTCGGTGCCCGGCGGGGCGGGCTGCATGTACCGGCCCTCGGTGTACACCGTCAACGGGTCGGTGTCGAACGGGTACGGGTCGAGCGAGTAGCGGCCCCCCGGATGCTCCTCCACATGGATGGTCACGTCGGCCTGGGCGCTGGCCGGGACATGGTCGAACGAGGCCCGGCCCCGGGCGCCCTCGGGCTGAAGATGGCAGTACAGCGAGAACGTGTCGAAGAACTGGAGCTGCTTGTAGGCGGTGAACACCGCCTCGTCGGCGCTCCACGCCTCGGTCCCCGGATCGGCCCTGAGCGCGTCCTTCAGCCGTTGCTGGCGGGCCTCCTCGGCATCCAGCATGGCGTCCACGGCGGGCCGCATCTCCGCGGGCACCCGGTCGATGAACATCTTGTCGGGAGCCAGCCCGTAGCGGCCGTGGTACAGCCCGTAGCTGTGCATCGACGAGATCAGCCCGCTGAGAGGATGGTGGGCCTCGTTGTAGTCGGGCGAACCGGCGCTGGTGGCCACGATGTCGTCCAGCGGCGTGTTGACCAGGTTGTAGGGCAGGCCCGAGGCGGGATCCTGCGGGGCCCGGCCGTCGAGGTCGTCCCAGCCCCGGTCGTGGTTAGACACCACGAACTCCAGCGGCTCTCGGGGATCGAGGGGCGCGAAGTCGTCGTTGCCGAAATGGCGGGCCAGCGCCCCGGCGAAGGCGGTGTGCTGGAGCATCTGGATCACGAAGTGCGGCCGGCCCTCCGGGGCATTCTGGACGATCATCTCGCGGCCTCCTGTTCGGGCTTGTCGACGGTGGTTTCGCGGGCTGCCGTTCTGTCCTGTCCGACGGTCACGTCGCGCCTCCCTTGCGGACTCCCGGCGGTCATGGCCGCAGCACCCGGGTGAAGTCCTGGATCTGGAAGACGTGGGTGGCCCCGTCGCGCACCTTGTGGGTGATGATCCGGCGGGTGTCGCGGTCGAGGAAGTAGTGGTTGTTGTACACGGTGCTGGCCGACACCCGGCTGTTGATGGTGAACACGTAGTTGAACGGCGTGAGCTCGGCCCCCTCCAGGTCGATCATGTCGCTCTCAGCGAAGCAGCGCTTGCCGTCCACTGTGATGTCGGTGTGATAGACGGTCTCTCCCACGCCGTAGAGGTCGTCGAAGTGTTCGTGCAGATGCCAGGTGTCGGCGTCGAGCCAGTACACGTCCATGTGGACCCCGCTCGCCTCGACGAACTCCCCGGACGGGGTGAAGGTCTTGCAGAGGCCCTCCCAGCGGCCCATGAAGCACTGGTAGGGGCGCTCGGTGGCCGGCCCGTAGTCGCGGTTGCCCGTGGTCATGGCACGAGCCTAGCCTTGGTTCAGAAACGCTGTTCCGACTTGCGGAACGGTGCGGAGGAATGCGGGGGAGTCCGATGCAAGTCCGTACGGTCCTGGTCAAGCTCACCGATCCTGCCGACCGGGAGCGCTGCCGCGCCGAGATGGTGCGCATGGACGGCCAGATCGACGGGATGGTCGACATGACCGTCCGCGTCAACGAGGACGACGGCGACTATGCGGCCGACGTCTCGCTGATCACACGCTGGACGGATGAGGAGGCCTACCAGGGCTACGAGGAGCATCCGCTGCATCTGGACGTTCGTGGGGCCGTGTTGTCGATGGCCGCAGACGTGTTGACGTTCGACTACACGGCGCCAGACGAGGGTGGCTGAGCCGCCGGCCGACGGGCTCTGCCTTTGCGGCGGGCTTCACAGCAGGGTCAGGCCTTATGGCTAGAGCGGGCTTAGCGGTCGCGGCGGCCTCCGCGAATCCCGCAGAACGGGCTCCGTGACTGCCAAGGACCATGCGGCCAAGGCGGGCGGGCCGTCGGTGCGCTCGGTCCATAGGGCCGGCTCGGGGAGCCTGCGGGCGACGATGTTCTACCCGGCCGATCCCGACGCGGTGGCCGGCGCCCGGCTGACGGGCGTCGTCGATCCGGCGCCGGGGGAGCGGCTGCCGGTGGTGGTGTTGTTGCCCGGCATCAACGTGGTGCCCGACGGCTACCGCTGGCTGGCCGTCCGGCTGGCCGGCTCGGGCTGCGTGGTGGCGGTGTGCTCGGTCATCGCCGACCTGGGGCCGGTCGGCGAGGGCATCTCCCCGGGCATCGACCTGGCCATGCTCGGCCCCGACACGCTGGGCTCCGGTCCCTCCGCCCACGCCTTGGCCGAGGTCCTCGACCTGGTCGCGGCCGATCCTCTGCTGGGCGGCTGTGCGGACAGGACTCGCGTCGTGCTGGGCGGCCACTCCGCGGGCGGTACGGCGGCGCTGCTCAACGCCAGACCCGAGTGGTTCCCCGGAGTGCGGGCCGCGTTCGCCTACGCCGGTCACACGATGCGGGCCGCCCGACTCGCCGACGGGGCCGCGGAAATCATGCCAGTGTCGTCGGACGTGCCCCTGCTGCTCGTCGCAGGCGCTCAGGACGGCGTGATCGCAGCCAGCCGCGACCGCTACCTGTCGCCCGAGCGTCCCGGCAGGGTCGGCGGCTGCACGCACGACCCGGTCCGGCGGACGTTCGAGGAGGCGAGCACCGCAGGCCGGGGCGACTGCTGGTGGATCGAACTGGCCGACGGTACCCATTTCACGGCGTGCTGCCCGGTAGACCACACGTCGGGACGGTCGTTCCTCGATCCCGTTGACCCGCCCCGCCAGGACGAGGCCCGCGAGCTGCTCGCCGCGGCCGTGCTGGCGTTCGTCGCCGAGCACGCCGCCGGGAAGCCCTGCACGCTGGAGGAGGTGGTGACCAGGCCGGGCGTATCGGCCTGGGCCCGCCGCTGACTCTCCTGCAAGACCGCAACGTCGGACCAGAACGAGACGCCGCAGGCATTCGGATTCAAGGGAGAAGAGCTCATGCCGAAGAGCATCGTCATCACGGGAAGCACTCGGGGTATCGGACGGGGGCTCGCGCACGAGTTGCTGGCCCGTGACTGCCGGGTGGCCATCAGCGGCCGATCCGCCGCTGCGGTGGAGCAGGCCGTGAAGGAGCTGGGCGCCGACCACGACCCCGGTCGGGTGGCGGGCGCGGCGTGCGAGATCACCGACCCCGACCAGCTGAGGGCGCTGTGGCGGGCGGCGGCTGACGCCTTCGACGGCGTCGACGTGTGGATCAACAACGCGGGCGTCAGCGCCGAGCGCAAGCCGCTGTGGGAGCAGTCCGACGAGGAGCTGCGGCGGGTGGTGGACACCAACCTCACCGGCACGCTGTTCGGGTTGAAGGTGCCCGTGGCGGCCATGATCGAGCAGGGCCACGGCCAGGTTTGGATGACTGAGGGCTTCGGCAGTGACGGTGCCACTCAGCCCGGAATGGCCGCGTACGGCGCCACCAAGCGGGCGGTCCGCTATCTGCGCAAGGCCATGCTTAAGGACACCGCCGGCACGCCGGTGCAGGTGGGGGTGCTGTCGCCGGGGATCGTGGTGACCGACCTGCTGACCGGTGACTACGACCTGGCGTCGGAGTCGTGGCAGCGGGCCAAGAGGATCTTCAACATCCTCGGCGACCGGGTGGAGACGGTCACGCCGTGGCTGGCCGAGCACGTCCTGGCCGCCGACAAACCCGGCAGCCGGGTGGCGTGGCTCACCCGCCGCAAAGCCTTCGGACGCTTCATGCTCGCCCCGCTGCGCAAACGCGACCTCTTCAGCTAGCCGCCAGTTCGGGTTGGCTTACTCGTACCAGCCGGCGCCGATGAGCAGGTCACCGCGGCGCACGAGCCAGGTGTGCTTCTGCGCGTCGGCGCCGGTCTCGGGGTTGCCGAACACGTAGCTCACCCACTCGCCGCGGCTCGTCTCGCTGACCGCGGCGAACGCTGCGCCGTAGTCGAAGCCGGTGGGGTCGATGCGGTCGCGGGTGGTGTCCACCAAGTCGGGGCGGGTCGGGTGGGACACGGTGTACAGCACGCCGTCGCGGTCCTCGATTATGAACACGTACCACGGGCCGTCGGCTAGTTCGGGGTCGTTGTAGTGCTCGATGGCAGCGTCGGGACCGTGCGCGTCGAGGTAGTCGGTCGCGGCGCCGACGAGCGATTGGGCGTAGGCCTCAAGCTCGGCTGCGGGCGCCTCGCCCATCTGGGGCGACGGCCCTGGCTCCGGCTCCGAGCCCGAGCAGGCCGCGACCGTCAACGCCCCCACCAGCAACAGCACACACATCCATCGCATCACGCGAACACTAGTCCAATCTGCTTGCATGATCGTCTGTGGCACTTAGTTCTGGGTGGTCAGCGTGTGCCGAGGTAGGAGCGGATTACTGCTGGGTTTGATGTGACCTCGGCTGGAGTGCCGCGGGCGATGACTGCGCCTACCTCTAGGGCGATCATGGTGTTGCACAGTTCGGCCAGCAGGGCTACGTCGTGCTCGATGACGACCAGCGTCATGCCGTGGCTCTCGGCGACCTGTGCGAGCACCTCGGCGAGTTGGGCGGTCTCGGATTGGCTGAGGCCTGCGGACGGCTCGTCGAGCAGCAGCAGCCGCGGCGACAGGGCGAGATTGGCGCACAGCTCCACCAGCCGCCTTGTGCCCGTTGGGATGGTGCTCAGCGGCTGGCGGGCGTGCGTCGCCAGTCCGAGACCGTGCATCATCTCGTCGGGGTCGGGTCGCTGCGGGTTGGCCGTGGCCGCGAGGGCCACGGTCTCGCGCACGGTCATGGTGGGGAACATCCGGGCGTTCTGAAAGGAGCGGACCAGGCCCAGCCGGCTTCGCCGCTCGGGCGACCACGACGACACGTCGTTCCCGTCGAAGCGCACATGGCCTGAGTCGGGCCGAACGAAGCCGCTGACCATCTCGAACAGCGTCGTCTTGCCTGCGCCGTTGGGCCCGATGATGCCGAGACGCTCGCCTGCGGCCACCGAGAAGCTCACGTCGTCGACGGCGCGGGTACCGCCGAAGCGCTTCGAGAGACCCTCCACGGCCAGCAGTCCGCTCGCTGACTCGTCGGCTGTGGCCCCGGCTGTAGCTGAGGCGCCAGGCAGCCAAGGGGGACGGTGCTCCTTGTGGGGCGACCCTTCTGCGGCGGGTGTCGGTTGGGCTTGAAGGGGCGTAGGCGTGCTGGGACCGGAGGGCGTGTCGGGGACCGTCGCGCCGAGTCGGTCCGCCGGAATCGGCGGTGGCACGGCCGTCGCGGGCGGGGCGGGTGCCTCGGATGGGACGGGTGCTTCGGATGGGGCGGGTGCCTCGGCGGCGCGGGCTGTGACGGGGTCTAGGCCGTGGAGGCGGGCTGCCGCGTCGCAGTAGCCGTCGCGCACCTTGGCCAGCAGGGCTGACAGGCCTCGCGGTTGTTCGAGGATCAGGATCAGCCAGGCCGCGTTGAGCGCGGCCAGCGGCGTGAGGCCGAGCTCGAACAGCCGGGGGATGCCGATGAGGTACAGCGCGCCGAGCAGCGACCCGACGATCCCGCCCAGCCCGCCGATCACCGCGATGGACACCGCGTCCACGCTGCCGCGGGGCGTGAACTGGGCGGCCGATATCTGGGTGCTGGCGAACGCGATCACCGAGCCGCCGAGCCCGGCCAGCATCCCCGCGGCCGCGTAGGCCCCGAGCTTGACCCGGGTGGCGCCTATCCGCAGCGCCCGGGCCGCGTCCTCGTTGTCCCGCACAGCCCGCAGCCGATGGCCGAAGCGCGAGCCGCGCATCGCGGCGGCGAATACCGCGGCAGCCACGAACGCGGCCAGCGCGACGTAGTAGTACGAACGCGACGTGGTCAGCTCAATGCCGAGGATCTGCCGGGGCGGCGAGGACACGCCGGTCCGGCTGAAGGCCCAGTCCTGGCGCAGCAGCCAGCCCGAGGCCAGCAGCGTGAAGGCCAGGGTGGCCACCCCCAGCAGAGGGCCCCGCACCCGAAGCGCGGGCAGTCCCACCGCGGCGGCGGCGCAGCCGCCGGCCCCGGCCGCGGCCAGCATGGCCACGGTCAGGCTGCCGGTGTGGCGCAGCACGACCACCGCCACCAGCGCGCCTACCGCGCCGAAGGCGACCTGCCCAAGCGAGAGCTGTCCGCCGATGCCGGTGAGGAAGCTCACCGACACGGCCACGATCGCGAATCCGAGCGCGGTGGACAGCACGAAGGCGTGCTGGTTGCTGATCCACACCGGCACCAGCACGGCCGCTCCCAGCGCGGCCGCGGCCACCGCGGCGGGTGCCCATCGGATCATCGGTATACGCCGGTAGGCGTCGGGGATCCCGGTCGGCGGGGCCAGGTCGGCCCAGCGGTCGTCTGGCTCCCGTCCCCGACGGGCCCGCCACTGCAAGCCCACCCCGACGAACACCACCACGAAGACCGCCACCTCGAAATGGCCGGTGGCGTTGGGATTGGATGCCGCCACCGCCTCCATGACCCCCAACCCGACCCCGGCCGCGAACGCCACCGGCAGGCTGACGAAACGGGCCAGCGCGGCCGCGGCCAGTCCTCGCAGCAGGAAGCCCGGCCCCAGCGAGTCGGGGGTGGCCACCCCCTTGGACGGCAGCACCAGCAGCGCCGAGAACGCCGCCACCGCGCCCGACAGCGCCCATGCCAGCATCGCCATGTTCTGTGGGGCCGCGCCGGCCAGTGTCGCCGCGTCGGGGTTGGAGGCCGCGCCCCGCATGGCCACCCCGTAGCGCGACCTCATCAGGAACACCCCCAGAGCGGCCAGCACCACCGGCGTGAGGATCATCAGCGCCGACAGCGACCGGCCGACGAACAGCGGCCCCGCTTCGAACTCGGGGAACAGCGGCGGCTGGGGGAAGTTGCGCCCGCCGAGGCCTCCCGAGGTGATCGACAGAGCGAACAGCAGCATGGCCTCGCCCAGCCCGAGAGTGGCGACCATCGCCAGCACCCTCGGCTCGGCCGCGAGCCGTCGCACGACGAACGCCTCCAAGGCCCCTGCGACGAGGGCGCCCAGGAGCACGGCCGCGGGGAACGCGAGCAGGTACGGCACCTGGTATCGGCCCACCACCACCGCGAAGACGGCCGCCGCGAATAGTCCGGTGGCGCCGTGCGCGAAGTTGATGACCCGACTGGCGCGGTAGGTGAGGACCAGGCCGACGCCGAGCAGCGCGTACCCCAGGCCCGTAAGCGTGCCCAGCAGCACGACCGGGCCGGTCAGGTCGTATCCGCTCACAGCAGGCGCTCCCTGGGGGAGGGACTCGCGAGGCCGGGGCCGCTCACGGGGGAGGGACTCCCGAGCTCGTAGCCGTTCACGGCTGCGAGTGCGGCGCCGGGGAGTCCGCCAGGTACACGGCCCGGACCAGGTCGCTTATCCGGTGTACGTCGGCGGTGGATCCGGCCTCGCGGATCTCGCCCTTCTCCATCACGTAGGCGTGGTCGGCCAAGTCGCAGGCAACGTCCACCGACTGCTCCACCAGCAGCACCGACGTTCCCCGGGCCGCGATCGTTCGCACCACCGGCACCAGCTCGGCCACCAGCACCGGGGCCAGGCCGAGCGAGAACTCATCGATCAGCAGCAGCCGGGGCGACACGATGAACGCCTTGGCCAGAGCGAGCATCTGCTTCTCGCCTCCCGACAGGGTCGCCGCGCTCTGCGAGCGACGCTCCGCGAGCCGGGGGAACGCGTCCATCGCGGCCGCGATCCCCGCGTCGGCGTCGGCCCGGTGCAGGCTGTGGGCGAACATCCGCAGGTTGTCCGCCACGGTGAGCTCGCCGGCCACCGCGTCGCCGCCGACGACCTGGTGCAGCCCCATGCCGACCCGCCAGGTGGGCGGCGTCCGGGTGATGTCGAGGCCACGGTAGAGGACTCGGCCCGAGCACACCGACTCCAGGCCGGAGACGGCCCGCAGCGTCGTGGTCTTGCCCGCGCCGTTGGTGCCGAGCAGCGCCACGACCTGGCTCTCCCGCACGGTCAGGCTGGCGTCGAACACCACGGGAACGCCGTCGTAGGCCACGCCCACGCGGTCGAGCCGCAGCAGCGCCGCAGCGCCAGCGTCGTCGTTGTCCGCCACCCGCAGCGGAACAGACCTGCTCCAAGCCGGTGCCGCATGGTCAGCCGCGGTGACCGGAAGGTGCACCGCCGCAGCCGGCGTCGTTCCGGTGCCGACGGCGTCTCGGTCGGCTCCGCCAGTGGCGGCCGGATCGCTGCCGGGCGTGCTTGTGGTGACCGGCGGGTAGACGACCGCAGCCGAGGCGGGGCGGCGGCGAGCCAGCCGGTAGCCGACCGCGATGCACACCAGCGAGGTCGCCGCGATCTTGATCTGGTCGTGGCGATCGGCCAGGACCAACCCCGTCACCGCGACGGCCAGGGCTGCGCCCAGAGCGAAGCCGACGACCTGGCGTCCGGCCACCCTCAACCGCGCAGCCGGGTGCATCCCGCTCCAGACGGCGGCGTCGAGGGCCACGGCGGCCAGCGCCAGCGCGCCCGCGGCCATCGCCCACGACGCGATCAGCCCCACATAAGTGAACGACAGCGCGCCCAGCGCGGCCAATCCGCCGCCGATCATCAGCTGGTTCCCGGCCGCGGCGGCCCGGCCTGCACCCCGCAGGAGAGCCAGTCGGTGGAACCACCTTCCGAATGTCGTGGCCACGGCCGCTCCCGCGCAGGCGGCCGCCATCACCCCCGCCGCACCGGACGGGCTGCGCTGCCACTCATCGACGAGCAGGGCGTGTCCCGAGGCCGCGCTCCCCGCCAACAGGGTGCCGAGCCCGAAGGCGGCGGCGATGCTGCGCCGCGCCCAGGGAGCGTCGGCAGCGGTGACTCCGTCGGATGCGGTCGAGCGCGGCAGCCGCACCATCGCGGTCACCAGCCCGCCGACGGCTGCGGACGCGCCCGCTATCCGCAGAATGGTGTCGGCTTCGGCCAGGCTCAGCATCGACAGCCCGAAGGCGCCCGTGCTGCCCAGGGCCGCGGCCGACCAATACCAACTGAACAGCGCGTAGCGGTACTCGTGGCCCTTCTCGTCCCGGTTGGGCCAGGTCTGGCCCGCCGGACTCAGCGACTCCGCGGCCTCGACCACCAGCAGCCGCAACCGCACCGCCGACGGCGCGAACCCGGCCGCGGTCACGACCAGTCCCGCTGTGGCCACAGACCCGGAGCCGGTGGTCGCCGCCCACAGCCCGGCCCCGGCGGCGGCCGCACCGAAGCCGCACAGCCTGTGCGGGGAGAGCCGATCCGGCAGCCGCAGCGAGATCAAAGCAGCTGCTGTGACCGCCAAGGCCATGGCCAGAAGCGCAGGCTGGCTGAGTGGGTCGGGGTTGTCGGCTGCTGCTCCGGCGAGCAGGACGAGCCCGGCGAGAGCCCCGCCCATCGCGCCCACGACAACGCCGGGGCCCACCAGCCGAGCGAGCGGGGACCGCACCTCAGGCCCCCGACGCAGCTCCGCCGTCCGAGCTGGTCACGCTGTGCAGGACCGCACGAGCACCGTGTACGGCGTCGCCGAGATCAGCCGCGCTAGTGCGTCCCTTGAGGCCCCCGACGCAGCGGGTGTCATTCTCGGAAGGGGATCGTGTCGCTTCTCATCACCATGCAGGAGCAGGCGTCGTCGAAGGCGAACACCCGGTAGCCGGCGCTGCCGGTGTAGCTGCCTTCGGAGAAGGCGACCGCGTACACGCTGGCCGACTCGAAGGCGTCGCCGACAGCCCACATGGCCGAGCCCATATCGTCGGGACTCATCGAGGCGGCGTGCCGGCCGGCGTGCTGCAGCATGCGCACCGCGTCGCAATAGAGCAGCGCGCTGCGGGAGTTGGCCCGGCTCTCGAAGGTGATGTCAGCGTCGGCGAGGACGTCCAGGCACTCGGCCTCGGCGTCGTTGGCGGGCGACGGGTGCTGGTCGTCGGTCACGTCCCAGCCGGGCAGCACGGTGATCCCCAGCGAGCCGGCCATCAGGTCCGGCGTGTTGCGCATGTTGAACTCGGGGCTGTCGTAGCTGGTGAGGGCGTAGGCCGGCTCGAAGTTCTGGGTGGCGGCGATGTCGATCAGCCACGGCAGCAGGCGCGACCCGCCCACCGCGATCACCTTGTCCACATCGGCCGACTTGAAGTCCAGGATCGCCTGCTGGAGCCCGGCCTCGAGAGTCGTGCCGTCGGCGGGATCGACCCAGTTAATCGCGGCTGCCTCGGTGCCCGCACCGGCCAGGCGGGGCAGCAGCACCTGCTCGTTGATCCGGCGGTTCATGTCGTTATCGATGCCGATGATCCCGACGACGGCGCCGTCGTACCAGTTCTCCGCCTCCAGCGCGTCGGCCAGGCCGCCCACCAGTTGGTCGTAGCTGGGCAGCAGCGGCGACCACAGGTACGGGGCGAGCTCCTCATATCCGGCACGATCCACCGGGAACAGCGTCACATCGAGCATCATCGTGCCCGCGGCGGCGTAGCAGGGTCGGGCGTTGTCCTGGAACTGTCCGGTCAGCACCACCACATGGGCTCGGTCGTCCTGGGTGATGGCGTTGCACAGTTGCTCCTCGGAGATCGGGGAGTCGGTGATGGCGTTGAACACCTGCACGACGGGCTCGATGGCGTGCCCGGCCACGCCGCCGTTGTCGTTGGCGTGGGCGACCAGCGCCTCGATGGCGGCCTCCAGGTCGCCCTGGTCGGGAACCTCCCAGCCCAGCGCGGCGGCCACCATGCTCACGTCGGTGACGATGAACGACACCACCAGCGGCTCCGCCCCGGCGATCAACTCGGTCACAGGCTGAGCCTCGGCCCTAGCGCCGGATCCGTCGCCTGAACCGGTCCCGTCGCCTGCGCCGGATCCGTCGCCTGAACCGGTCCCATCGCCTGCGCCGGATCCGTCGCCTGAACCGGTCCCATCGCCTGCGCCGGATCCGTCGCCTGAACCGGTCCCGTAGCCGGACTCGTCCTCGGTCGCAGTGCCGTCGCTCTCGTCGGCCGCGGGCGCGCTGGTCGCCGCGCCGGGGTCGGCTTGCGCGGTGTCGGACTCGCCGGAGGATCCTCCGCAGCCCGCGGCCCACAATGCCGCGGCTGCGACCAGCGCGGTCGCTCGGGTGGCTGCACGGGCGCGGTTCATCGGTCGGTCCTCTTTCGCTTCTCGGGCCTCGTCGGATCGGTTCGGGCCGCTCTCGCTGGTGCTCATCGCTAGGTCTTCTCTCATTCCGTCGGGACTGGGACTGCCGGTCCCGGTCCGGCCGCCGCCTCTACCGCCGCGTCGTAGGCCGTCCTCCTCGAACTCAAGATGCGCGTCGTGATCCAAGCCGCCAGCGCCAGCAGAGCTACGACGATCACGACGTGCAGCCATTGGGGCAGGCTGAGCCACCAGTTGGCTATGTGGTGAAGGGCTTGGTCGTTCATGCCGGTGAGGTACAGCATCGCGCCGAGCAGCCCGCCGAACCACCGTTGCCGGATCACGCCACATCCCCCGATCGGGTGCCGATCATCGCGGCCCACCAATCGGGCGATGCCCGGTCATCGCGCCGCTCCGAACTGGGTGCCCTCGGCGCCGTGCACCAGGTATTCGGCTGCTTCGAGCCGCCCCCGCTCCGGCGGGAAACCCTGCACGAGGGCCATGGCCAGGTCGCGCAGACCCCGGGCGATTGGAGAGCCGAAACCGGTGCTGCCGGTGCCGCAGGCCTTCAGCGCGGTCACCGCCACATCGAAGCAGTTCTCGGCGATCTCGCCTTTGGCGACCCGCCAATGGGCGACCTCTTCCTCCTTGGGCAGGAGTCGGGGTTCGGAGGTCTCCAACTCGAGTTGGCGCCGGGCCCACATCAGCGCCGCGAGCATGGAGGACTGCATCCTGCCGATCAGCTGCTTGTGCATCTCGCTGCCGCCGATGGGCTCGTCGGTGCCGTGATAGGTGGTGGTTCGAAGATGGTTCAGGGCGAACTCGTAGACCGCGTGGGCCGCGCCGAGATACACCGACGACAGCGCCACCTGGTTGCCGACGAAGCTGCCCCGGCTCACCTGGGTCATCTTGACGAACGCTCCGGGCAGTGCCAGCGCGTCCTGCGCGGGCACGAACACGTCCTCGAGCACGATCCCGTGGGTCGCCGACGCCCGCATCCCCAGCGAGTCCCATTTCGTGCGGTTCGACACCCCCGCGGCGGCCCGCGGCACCAGGAACACCGCGAGGTGCTCGGCGGTGGCCGCGCCCGGCAGTTTGGCGGTCACCAGATAGTCGTCGGCCACGCCGGTGGCGCAGCCGAACGACTTGACGCCATTGATCAGCCAGCCGCCGTCGGTGGGGGATGCCTCGGTGGCGATGGCGATGGCCGCGTCCTTCACCCGCACCGACTCGCTGGCGAAGTTGGCCACCCATCGGCCCTCGGCGCCCATCCGGCGCAGCACTTTCTCGCCGAAGGCCCGCACCGCCGGGATCTCGTCGTCGGAGAACAGCCCGGCGTCGATGGCGGCCAGCGGGAGCAGGCCCCGCGACGTTCCGCTGCACTGGAAGAAGTAAGCGATGGCGGTGGACGGACAGGCGGTGGCCATGGCGAACGTCGCGGCGGCCAGGTCGCGCAGACCGCCGCCGAGCCCGCCGTACTCGACCGGCACGTTCAGGCCCAGCAGCCCCGCGTCGGAGAGCGTCCGCACATGCTGCATCTGGAACTCACCGCTGCGGTCGGCCTCCTCGGCCGCCGCGGCCAAGGCGGGCAGCACGCGGTCGACGCGCCCGGCCCGCTCTCGCTCCGCGGCCGCCATGTCGTCGACCAGGATCTCGCCCACCCGGCGGAGGGTGGAGTCGGCGGTCAACAGATCCCCGTCTCGGCGTAGCGCGCCAGCTGCTCGTCGCTCAGTCCCAGGTGCCCGCCCAGTATCTCGGCGTTGTGCTCGCCCAGTGATGGCCCGACCCAGCGCACCTCGCCCGGCGACTCCGACAGCTTCGGCACCACGTTCTGCATGGGAAAGTCGCCCAACTCGGGATGGGCCAGCCTCACGATGGCCTCACGGGCCGCGAAATGAGGGTCTTCGAGCATCTCCGCGGCCCGGAAGATCTTGCCGTTGGGGATGCCGTGGTCGTTCAGCGTGGCCTCGAGCGCTTCAGCGGCGAGCGTGGCCGTCCACTGAGAGATCAGATCGTCGAGCTGGGCCTGGTTGTCGCCCCTGCCCTTGTGCGTGGCGTACCGCGGATCGTCGGCCAGCTCGGGTCGGCCCATGGCGGCTGCGAGCCGGCCGAACACCGCGTCGTGGTTGGCGCCCATCACGATCATCCCGCCGTCCGCGGTCGGGTAGACGTTGGACGGCGCCACGTTGGGAATGATCGCGCCGGTGCGCTCCCTGACGTACCCGGTGAGGGCGTACTCCGGAACCAGCGACTCCATGATGGCCAGCACCGCCTCGTATATGGCCGAGTCGATGACTTGGCCCCGGCCGGTGCGATGCCGGTGGTGCAGCGCGGTCAGCGCACCTATGCAGGCGAACACCGCCGCGAGCGTGTCGCCGATGCTGATGCCCATCCGGCTCGGCGGCGACGACGGGTCCCCCACCACGTAGCGCAGCCCGCCCATGGCCTCGCCCACCGAGCCGAACCCGGCCCGGGCCGCGTACGGGCCGTTCTGGCCGTAGCCGGTGACGCGCACCAAGATGAGCCCTGGATTGATGGCGGCGAGCTCCTCGTAGGACAGGCCCCAGCGCTCCATCGTTCCGGGCCGGAAGTTCTCGACGACGATGTCGGTGGACTCGACGAGCCTGCGGACGAGGCCTTGACCGTCCGCGGAGCGCAGGTTGACGGTCACGGACTTCTTGTTGCGGGCCACCACCGGCCACCACAGCGACTTGCCGCCGGAGCGCTCCCGGCCCCACTCCCTCATGGGGTCGCCCACGCCGGGCTGCTCGATCTTGATCACCTCGGCGCCGAAGTCGGCCAGCAGCTGTCCGCAGAACGGCCCGGCGAGCAGCACGCCCATCTCCAGCACCCGCAAGTCGGCGAGAGGGCCGCCCGAGGCTGCGCTGGCGGCGACGGAGCCCCCGGTTCCGCTCTGCGGAACGCCGTCCCCATTCATGGCGCGACTATAGACGCGGCACCGACGACCAGATCGGAGCCGCCGCGGCTGCTGTCGGCCAGGTCGCCGGACGTGTGGCCGCCGAACACGATCCTGCCGTCGGTTGCGATGGCCAGTCCCGTGAGATCGTCCATCTCCGAAGTGCCCAGGACGGCCGCGTCGATCATCGACCCAGCGCTGTCGAATCGGAACAGGACGCCGTCCTGCTCGCCCTCATTGGCGGCGGCGGCCTCGAAGCTGCCGCTCGTGTGGCCCGTCGCGACGATGCCGGCGGCGTGGACGCGCACCTCGAACAGCGAGTCGTTGCCGTCGGTCCCGATCTGGGAGACGAACCGCAGGTCGCCGTCGGGCCCGTAGCTGGCCAGCAGGCCGTCACGGTCGCCCGCGTGCACCGTGTCGGCGGCGGCCTGACCCTCGGTGATTCCGGTTACGTACACGTTGCCGTGGGCGTCGACGCCGGCGCCGTGCGTCCAGTCGGTGGCCGGGCCTCCGAACTGGCGCGTCCAGACGACCTCGCCGTCGGGGGTCAGGCGGGCCACGAAGGCGTCGCGCTCGCCGCGGTTGGTCTCGGCCAGGTCTCCCTCGGTGAAGCCGGTCACATACAGCGACCCGTCGGGAGCAGTGGCCGCGCCCTGTCCCCAGTCGGTCCGGTCGGTTCCGAACTGCACCAGCCAGGCGCGCTCGCCCTGGTCGTCGAACCGGGCGGCGAACGCGTCCCCGCCTCCGGGCGCCGGATCGTCGCCGATGTCGCCGAAGGTGTAGCCCGAGACGTAGACGCCGCCGTCGAAGGCGGCCACGTCGAAGCCCCGGTCCCACAGCGGGCCTCCGAACTGGCGCTGCCAGAGCAGGATCCCGTCGGCGTCGAACTTGGCCAGCCAGACGTCGGCCGAGCCGGCGTTGGGCCCGGCGAGGTCGCCCTCGGTGTAGCCGGCCACGTAGACGACTCCGTCGGGGCCGACCGACAGGCCCAGGGGAGCGTCGGCCGCCGGCGTGCCGAGCTGCGTCTCCCACACAGTGGCACCGGTGCTGTCGATGCGGGCGACGTATATGTCGCGGCCTCCGAACCCCGCGCCACCCAGCGTCCCGTCGGTTGCGGCCGCCAGCACGATGTCGCCGTCGCCGACTACATCGACGGTGTAGCTCGTCTCGGAGCCCTGCGAGCCGCGCTGGTGCGTCCAGTCCACCGACAGTCGAAGCCCGTCATCGACCGGCGCCGCGCCCGGCGCCGCATCGGCGTCGTCGGCCGACGCCGACTCGTCGTGGCCGATCGGCGCGTCCTCTGCGGTCACGGCGGCCGGGTCGGTGGCCGCTTCGTCGTCGGTCTCCTGCGTCTCTTCGGTCTCCTGCGCCTCGTCGGTCTCCAGCGTCTCTTCGCCTGTGGTGTCCTCGGCCCGAGCCTCGCGCGCCGCCGCGTCGGCGCCCTCCCCGGCGGCTGACGCGGAAGGCTCCTCTCGGACCGACGGCGCGTCTTGGCTCGGTGTCTCGGACTCGCTGCCTACGGCGGTCTGCGGTGGCGGATCGTCGCCGGATGCGCCGCAGGCGGTAGCTGCGAATGCCAGCCACAAGGCGGCACAGGCGAGCCGGACCAGCCCGAGCGGTCGAGACACGGGTGCGGTTGTGGCGACCGGCGTCTCAGGGGCCTCTTCTCAGGAGCCGCGTCGCCGCAGGAAGATCGTTCCGCCGCCGACGACCACCACTGCCACGATGGCGATCACCACGATCAGACCGGCCGAGCCGCCACCGTCCGAAGAGGAGTCCGGCGCGGCCGCGGCGGCCGCGGTTGTGGTGGGTGCGACCGTGGTTGTCGGGGCCTCGGTGGTGGCTGGTGCCTCGGTCGTGGTGGGCGCTGCGGTTGTGGTGGGTGCCGCTGTGGTCGTGGGGGCCTCGATGGTGGCCGGTGCCTCGGTGGTCGCCGGCGCCTCGGTCGTGGTGGCGGGCGCCTCCTCCGCGGGCTCTTCTTCGACGGGTTCCTCCGCGGCCTCGGCGAAGGTGATCTCCACCCCGGCGTAGTTGGCGCTGCCGCCGATCCCGTCGCCGGCCACGATGAAGCACGGGTTGTCGTGGTCGCAGCGCCCCGGCACGACCTTCACCGGGTACTCGAGCGTCGCCGCGCCGTTGTCGTCCGCGGTGGCGAGGTGCTGGCCGTAGTTGCTCAGCTCGCAGTCGGCGGGCCCGACGGCGGGGAAGTTGTAGCAGGTCACCACGGTGATGTTGGCCCCGGGCAGGAAGCTGGTCAGCTCCACGGTCACCGTCTCGCCGTCGGCGATCTCGGTGTCGTTCGACAGGGTCATCGTCTCGCCGTTGTGGCCCAGGCCGTGGTCGGCGGCCGCATGGGGCGCGCCGAGACCGAGCGTCGCCGCCACGATCGCCGCGGCCAGCGCCGTGATCCGATAGGAGCTGCGTGCGACGGTCGATGCCCTCATGGCCGTACCTCTGGTGCCTCCTGCTGGACTCGGAACAGTAACACGCCCGCCGTGTTCCGTTCAACGAAACATCGTTCCGCAACGCGCTCGGGCCGCCGCCTTCGCCGGCGGCGGAGCGGGCCTGCGCTCAGAGGCCGGCGAAGTAGTCGAGCACGTCGGCCTCGTCCACCACATCGGCGTACTTGGCGTGGAGGTCGAACAGGTTGGCCTCATGGACCGCTTCGCTGCGGTCGCCGACGGCCTGGCGCACCACCACCGGTATGAACCCGTGCTGGCAGGCGTCCAGCGCAGTGGCCCTCACGCAGCCGCTGGTGGAGACGCCGGTCACGACGAGAGTGTCGACCCGCAGCGCCGTGAGCGTGGACGACAGCGACGTGCCGAAGAACGCGCTGGGGTATTGCTTGGTCACGATGATGTCGTCGGGGCTAAGCTCCAGCGAGGGCGCTAGCTCGGCCAGCGGATTGCCTCGGTCGAAGCAGCGCAGCGCGTCCACCTTGCGGTAGAACACGCCGCCGTCGGCGCCGCCGGGCTGGTACTCGATCCGGGTGAACACCACGGGGACGCCGGCCTGCCGGGCCGCGGCCAGGACCCGCTCGCACGACGCCAGCGTGTCCTCGACGCCGGCGTACAGCGGCGCGTCCTCCTGCAAGTAGGCCATGGCGAAGTCGATGATCACCAGGGCGGGACGGTCGCCGAAGCCCAGCCTGCCGCTGAACCCGGCCTTGAGGTAGTCCTCGTGCAGCGCGGTCTCGGTCATGTGCATCTCCTCGGGATAGTCCGGGCAGTCCGCCTGCGGCGCTGCCGGAGCATTGTCGGGGCCGTTTCAGTCTCGCGTCCGGGCCGGTGCGTCGTCGGGTGTTGCGGCCCGGGCCTCGTCGAGCAGGTCGTCCATGAGCCAGCGGGCATTGACCATCGACGCTTGCAGCATGTAGTCGCGGGCCGCCTCCGGGTCGGCGGCCGTGGCCGCCAGCCGCTCCAGGGCCTGCTGGCGCACCGTGCCGTCGTCGGCCGCGAGGCTGGCCGCGTTGTGGTGGGTGTGGCGCTGGACGTACTCCACCGCGAGGCGGCGGCGGAAGTCCGCCATGGCGCTGAGGCGCTCGTCGGCCAGCGCGCCCGAGCACACCGACGCGACGGCGTGCCCGAGCAGGAAGGCGTCGTGGATGCCCCCGTTCATGCCCATCCCGCCCAGTGGGTTGTTGATGTGGGCGGCGTCGCCGGCCAGCAGCACCCGCCCCGCCCGGAACGTCTCGGCCACCCGCTGATGCACCGAGTAGATGGTGCGGTGGACGACCTCGAAGCGGCCCGCTCGGCCCGAAAGGCCGCCGAGGAGCCGCTGGACGTTGGCCTCGGCCAGCGCGTCGTCGTCGCTGAGGTCGTCGCTCACGGGGAACAGCGCACGCCACAGCGTCGGGGTGCGCAGCAGCACCAGCCACTCGTCGGGGCCGCTGATGTAGTTGACCGGGCACAGGCCCTCGAAGTCGTCGCCGAAGTCGTGCGGCGTCGAGACCACCAGGTAGCGGTCGGGGTAGGTCATCCCCTCGAAGGGCAGGCCCAGCGACTTGCGCACCGCGCTGCTGGCCCCGTCGGCCGCGATCACGAAGTCGGCGGCGTGCACCGAGCCGTAGGCCGTGCCCACCTCGGCATGGTCGCCCCGGTCGGCGGCCGACACCGCCCGGCGCCCGTAGCGCACCTCCACCATTGGGTCGTCAGCGAACCGCTCGACGAGCGTCTCGCAAAGCTTGAACTGCTCGCACTGCAGCCGGAAGGGGTGGCCGGTGACGTCGGCCAGCGCGCCGAGGTCGAACACGGCCACCGCGCCTTTGTGCCGGTCGCGGTACGCGAAGCGCGACGCCACGAGGCCTCGGCCGATCAGATCCCCGACGACGCCGACCTCGGCCAGCAGGTCGAGCGTCGCCGGGTGGAAAGTCGAGGCTCGCAGCTCCTGTGGCAGGGTCGGCTCGGCCTCCATCAGGGTCACGGCCACGCCGCGGCCCGCCAGCACCGCGGCCGCCACGCACCCCACCGGCCCGGCGCCCACGACGATGGCCTGCGGCCGGCCGGGCATCTCAGAACCCGTGCCTCGTTGCTTCGCCCGTCGGCGATGCTGAGCGCAACCGGCCGGGCACTATGGGAGTTCGCCCCGCTGTGGTGAGCCTTGTCGGTGCCGAGCGCAACCGGCCGGGCATAGCTCAGAACTCGCGCAGCATCGTCCCGAAGCCCGGGAACCGGTCGTCGATCCCCAGGGTGCGCAGGGCGTGCCAGCTGCAGATGGCGTTGATGGCCAGCACCGGCTTGTCCAGCCACCGCTCGGCCTCGTCGGCCACCCGCACCATCGACAGGTTCGTCCCGCACTGCACGATGGCGTCGATGTCGCCGCCGTCGAGGGCCCGCAGCTCGCGCGTCAGCCGCTCGGGGCCCACGTCGGCGATGGACGTGGCCGACTCGCAGCGCAGGCCCCGCACCCGCTTCACGTCGAAGCCGCAGTCGGTGAAGTAGCCGTGAACTTGCTCGTCGGCCACCTCCTGGTAGGGGGTGAGGCAGGCGATGGACGACACGCCGAGCCGTTCCAGCGCGGCGTTGCAGGCATCGGCGCCCGAGGTGATCTCCAAGTCGCCCGACAGGGGCCGCAGCCGGTCCTTGAAGTCCTCGTTGCCCTCCTTCCCGCCCCAGAACGTCTCCGCCGACATGCCCATCAGAACATGGTCGGGCTCGCAGGTCATCACGTCGCGCACCGCGGTCGGGATCGTGTCGCGGATCTTGTCCAAGAAGTACAGGAAGGCCTCGTTGGTGCTCAGGTCGGGAGCTTCCACCAGGAAGCGGGC
The DNA here is from genome assembly GCA_963667505.2 of Acidimicrobiales bacterium. Taxonomy (GTDB): domain Bacteria; phylum Actinomycetota; class Acidimicrobiia; order Acidimicrobiales; family Aldehydirespiratoraceae; genus Aldehydirespirator. The sequence continues at coordinate 548,184 of OY763490.2, forward strand.
GGCGTGGAAGGTGACGCCGGGCAGGGGCAGCGCGTTGCAGTCGTGCTCCACGACGGTGTTGGTGGAGGGGACGATCACCCCGATCTTGGCCCGGTAGCCGACGACGTCGGGCATCTTGATCTCCTGTCGGTCTGGCGGAACGACGTTCCACGATGCGGAACACGCTAGCGCTGACCGCGGCGCCGATGCGCCCGCGGCCTGCTCGAGCGACGGCGCGGCAACCGTGCGTGATCGCGCCCTCTAGCTGACGCGGGGACGCAACCGCCGACGGGCCGTGGGACCGTGCCGGGCCTGGCCGGGCCCTGGCCGGTAGCATCGACGGTCGGACAAGCTGCCCGGCGGGGGTGAGGCATCGTGCAGATCGTGGACGTGGCTCCCCGGGACGGCCTGCAGAGCGACCCGGCCGTCGTGTCCACCGCCACCAAGGTCGAGCTGATCGCAAGGCTGGTGGCTGCGGGCGTCACCCGGCTGGAGGCGACCAGCTTCGTGAACCCCAAACGGGTTCCGCAGATGGCTGACGCCGAGCAGCTCATGGCCGCGCTGCCCCGCCTCGAAGGTGTGAGCTATATCGGCCTGGTGATGAACCGCCGGGGGCTCGACCGGGCGCTCGCTGCCGGGGTGGACGAGATCAACGCGGTGGTGGTGTGCTCCGACACGTTCTGCGAGCGCAACCAGGGGACGACCACGTCGGAGGCTCTGGCCGTGTGGGCGGAACTGGCCGAGGAGGCGCACGCGGCCGGCGTCACGGCCGGGGTGACTCTGGCCGCCTCTTTCGGCTGCCCCTACGAGGGCGAGATGCCCGTGTCCCGCCTGGTCGATGTGGCCGAGCGGGCGGCTGAGAGCGGCCCCGCGGAGATCGCGCTGGCCGACAGCATCGGCGTGGCGGTCCCTCCCGACGTGACCTCACGGGTGGCCGCGGTTCGCGAGGTCGTCGGCGACGGCGTCGCGCTGCGGGCCCACTTCCACAACACCCGCAACACCGGCTTCGCCAACGCGGTCGCCGCGGTCGACGCCGGCGTGACCGTGCTCGACTCCAGTCTCGGAGGCATCGGCGGATGTCCCTTCGCCCCGGCCGCGACGGGCAACATCGCCACCGAGGACCTCGCGTACCTGCTGGAGCGGATGGGAGTGGAGACCGGGTTGTCGCTGGAGGCGCTGTGCGAGTCGGCGCAGTGGCTGGAGGAGGCCTTGGAGCATCCAGTGCCCGGCCTGCTGTCCAAGGCCGGGGGCTTCCCCTCGGGGCCCGAGTCCGAGCCCGCGGCGCGTCCCGCCGGCTAGCGTGCCGCCCGAACGCCGCAAGCCGGGCCGCGCCCCCAAAGGGGAACGCCGTAAGTCCAACGGCCCCCGCTCGGCGTCGTCGGCAGGCCCCGCAGGCCGCCGTCCGCCGCGGCGCGCTCCAGCCAAGCCGGGCGGTTCAAGCAGGGACGGTGCCGCGAAGAGTTCCGACAGGCCCGGTCCGGGTGGTTCCGGCAGGTCCCGTCCGGGTGGTTCTGGCGGGTCCGGTGCAGGTGGTTCTGGCAGCCCTGGAGGCGCGAAGGGTCCCGGCAGGCCCGGTGCAGGTGGTTCTGGCAGGTCCGATCGGGGTGGTCCCGGCAGGCCCGGTGCAGGTGGTTCTGGCAGGTCCGATCGGGGTGGTCCCGGCAGGCCCGGTGCAGGTGGTTCTGGCAGGTCCGATCGGGGTGGTCCCGGCAGGCCCGGTGCAGGTGGTTCTGGCAGGTCCGGAGCCGCGAGGCGTTCTGGCGGGGCCCGGCCGAGGTCGCGAAAGGAATTGGCACCGCAGGAGTGGGGGAGGATCGCCCGCAAGGGTGCGAGCAGCCTGGCCGACGGCGGCCAGCGGCCGTTCGACCGCGAGCCCCGGCCAAGCGACGGAGCCCCCGCGGCCAGCGCAGCCGATTCGGCCGCGACCGTGGCGATGGCCGATGCGAAGCCTGTGACTGCCGATCGGCCCAACCGCGCCGGCCCGCCGGCCCGCGATCGCTCGCGGCTTCCGGGACAGCCCCGACCGGCCCGTGATCCCCGCGTCGAGTTGGTGCGGGCGCTGGGCGAAGCTCAGGGCCGCCGCGCCGCGGGCCGCTTCGACGACGCGGCCCGCGCCTTCCGAGCGGAGCGATTCGAGGAAGCCCGCCGCACGCTGGCTCCGCTGGCACGCGACGCCTCCGACATCGCCGACATCCGCGAACTGTACGGGCTGAATCTGTACCGGATGGGCCGCTTCAAGGCGGCGGCCAGAGAACTCGAGGCGTTCCGGGAGCTGAGCGGCTCGGTGGAGCAGCATCCCGTGCTGGCCGACTGCCATCGGGCGATGGGCCGCTGGGCCGACGTGGAGGCGCTCTGGCAGGAGCTCGGCTCGGTGTCGCCGTCGGCCGAGCTGGTCACAGAGGGTCGAATAGTCCTGGCCGGCGCGACGGCCGACCGCGGCGACCTGGCCGGTGCCATACGCACCCTGGGCGACGGATGGAAGCTCCCGTCGAAACCGCGTCCGCACCACCTGCGCCGCGCCTACGCGCTGGCCGACCTGTACGAACGCGCCGGCCGCCCCCCTAGAGCCCGCCAACTGTTCGCCTGGGTCGAGTCCCACGCCCCCGACCTCGCCGACGTAACCGACCGAGTCCGCGCCCTCAGCTGAGTTCACGCGCTACGACAGGAGCGCAAGGTCAAGGGCGACATGGTTGAGACTCGACGAGCAATGCGCAGGCTCTGGCCGACAGCGACTGACTTCGTAGATCCATGTCGTCTAATTCATCTGTCAGTCAGAGGCTGTCGCAGGGGTGCGTAGACTGTTGGGATGAACGGCGAGGTCGACGCCTCGGAAACCGCGCTAGGCGAGTTCGTCACGGTATTCGATCAGGCCTGCGACTCGGCCCTGAGCGGAACGAGCCCCGCAGGAGTTCTTCTTTCCGATGTCCTCAACGGCCAGGCTGGTGCCGAGATCCGCCGCCTCGTTCCTCTGCACGATCAGAGGCGTCTAGGTGCCTTCTTCACATCGCACGAACTTGCCGACGAACTAGTCGATCCGCTGCGCTCGGCCCGAGGTCGGGTGACCGTCGCCGACCCGTGTTGCGGCGCAGGGGACCTGTTGCTCGCGGCTGCGCGTGCTCTGGAAGGACCGGTGCGCCGAGGAGGAGCCGCCGCGAGCTTCGTCGGCATCGACATAGTGGAAGAGTTCACGCGTGTGGCCCGCATACGATTCGCGCTGCTCGCTCACACACTCGGTCTGGATATGGCCGGCCACTTCACGGCTGGTGACGGGCTGGCCGCGTCGGATGTCGGCGACGCGACGCACATCCTCCTGAACCCTCCCTTCACGGCGGTTCCGAGTGACGAGCACTGCGAGTGGGCGCAGGGCAAGGTCAATGGCGCAGCCCACTTTCTTGCTCGAGTCGTAGTGCGGCTCAGACCGGGGACAGAGGTCTTGGCCATACTGCCCGACGTGCTCCGCAGCGGCTCCCGCTACCGCCGGTGGCGAGCCTTCATTGCCGAGTACTTGGACTTCGACACGCCCGAGCCGAAGGGCCGGTTCGACCCATGGACGGATGTCGACGTGTTCATTCTCCGCGGCCGCACGCGGCGCACGAGCCAGGGCGTTCAACGGAGCCCCTGGGTGCTCGGGAAGGCGGGGCCGACAGTGGGCGGGAGGTTCGCCGTCTCGGTCGGCCCGCTGGTCGACTATCGGTCGCCGCTCGATGGCCCGCTTGCGCCGTACTTGGTGGCCAAGGACTTCCCGACGTGGGGCGAGATCGCTCGCGTCGGGCGGGCCCGCCGGTTTGCCGGCCGCCTGCACACGGGGCCGATGGTGGTGATTCCGAGGACGTCCCGGCCCGGCGATCCGCATCGGGCCCGCGCCGCAGTGGTGACCGATCCTCGCGGAATCGCCGTCGAGAACCACCTTCTTGTTGCCAGACCGCGACACGGGGGTCTAGCCGAGTGCCGAAGGCTGCTGCGCCGACTGCAGTCTCAGGAAGTGAACGACTGGCTCGACCGGGCCATCAGGTGCCGTCATCTCACGGTGGGCGCGGTGGCGTCGATACCGTGGGCCGACTCCGAAGGGTCCTGCTGCTGATGGCCACGTTCCGCTTCGCGCCCGACATCTTGCGCCGACTCGGCGAGGAGCTCAATCCGTCGCTCGAGCACAGCGTCATCGAACTGGTGAAGAACTCCCGAGACGCCGACGCCCGCGAGTGTCGCGTCCGCCTGGTGGATGTGACCGAGCCCGGTGGTTCCATCCATGTGAGCGACGACGGCGACGGAATGACCGCCGACGAACTCGTGGAGGGCTTCCTACTGCTCGGCCGCTCTTCGAAGGTAGGCCGCGGCAAGACGCCTGGCGGTCGGGTGCTGGCGGGCAGCAAGGGGCTTGGCAGGCTCGCGGCCCTGCGAGCCGGCGAGCGCGCCTTGATCCGGACAAGGCCGCGGTCGGAGCCCGGATTGGAGCATCGAATCGTGCTCGACTGGGCGGACTTCGACGATGTGGACGCAGTCGAGGACGTCGACATCGATATCTCGACGCAGAACCGCAAGCCCGGTAAGCGCGACGGCACCGACATAAGGATCCGGGGGCTTTCAGGCCGCCTCGGCCGACGGGAGGTCAAGCGTCTGGCCCGGGCACTGCTCCTTCTCGCGGACCCCTTCGGCGACGATCCGTCGGACTTCCGCACGAGGCTCGCATCGCAGGAGTTCGAGGACCTCGAAGCGCTCGTGCGAAAGAAGTACTTCGACGCTGCCGAGTACAGGCTCGAAGCGCAGGTGGGCGACGACGGGCTCTCGGAGGCGAGGGTCCTGGACTGGCGGGGGCAGACACTGTATGAGACCGGTCATGCCGGGCTGCGCAGGGACGGCCGCCCATACCGCTGTCCGCCGGCTTGCTTCGAACTCTGGGCCTTCATTCTCAATAAGCAGACTTTCGAGAGCAGGAATGCGACGTTGGGTGAGGTCAGGGAGTGGCTTGCCGAGTTCGGCGGCGTGATGCTCTACGTGAACGGTATCCGCGTCCCGCCGTACGGCGATCCGGGTAACGACTGGCTCGATTTGAACCTAAGGCGCGCCCGAAGTCCTGAAGAGCGCCCCAGCACAAACACCTCGATCGGTCGACTACGAGTCGACGACGATGGCGGAGCGTTCATCGAGAAGACGGACCGTTCCGGGGTGATCGAGAGTTCGGCCTTCGCCGACCTGCGCCAGATGGCTATCGACGCGCTCGAGTGGATGGCCCGTGAACGCCTTAGATCACGCGAGGCGCAGCGCCAGCGGCGGCGCGTCAGCGCCGCGCCCAAAGAGCGACAACTGCGAAACAGGGTCGAGGAGCGACTTAGCCGACTTGCTGAGGAGACTCCGGCCGTGGCGGAGGCTAGAACCCTCTTCGAGACCTATGCAGAGGCTCAGGAACGCTCGCAACAAGACATGCAAGAAGAGGTTCAACTGTACCGAACTTTGAGCACTGCGGGTATTGCCTCTGCGACTTTCGCACATGAGTATGCGGGAGGGCCGCTCAAGGTCATCAGGCGGTCTGTGGGCCTTCTCCGTCGCGGCCTCAAGGATCGTCTCAGTCCCGTTCCTCGGGATGTTGCCGAGCCCATTGGGATGATCGAGTCGAGCACCGCTACGCTCAGCACGTTCACGGAGGGTACACTGAGCCTCGTCGATCGTGACAAGCGGCGGGTGGGCCGGATCGAGTTGCACAAGGCAATCTGCCAGGTGGTCGACACATACACGCCCTTCGTGAAGGAGCGTAACGCGGATTTGCAGCTGGAACTCTGCGACGCGAATCCCTACCTGCGAAGCTCCGAGGCCGCGATCGAATCGATTGTCGTGAACCTGCTGACCAACGCACTCAATGCCGTGTCCGAATCGGCGGAACCGTCCCGCACTATCCGGTTGGAATCGCAAGCATCCGATCATCTGCTGGTATTGACAGTATTGGACAACGGACCTGGCATCCAGCACTTCTCGACCGAAGACATATGGTTGCCTGGCGTGACTTCCAGGCCTGGTGGTTCTGGCCTAGGCTTAACTATCGTCAAGGACACGGTTATCGATCTCGGCGGAACTGTGAACGCGACCGCTAACGGTCCCCTCGGCGGTGCATCTCTAGAGATCACCCTTCCAATACTGGGGAGGTAAGGCATATGCTCGAAGCACACGGTCGCATCATCGAGACGGTAGCCATCGTCGATGACGATCCGACAAGCCGAGACAGCCTCGCAATGTGCGTCGATGCCTCGCCGGTGAACTCGTTCCCTGTTGAGGGTCCTTTGGGCGAACTCGACGCCGCTTACGAGTTGATCGACTCGGCGGCGCAAGGATGCATATGCGATCATCAATTGCAGGCGAAGGGTCCGTATGCGGGCTTTTCCGGCGCAGAGTTGGCAGCATGGAACAACCAGCGCGACCTGCCTTCGATCCTCTGCACCCAGTATTTGGGCAGCGACAGTCAGATGCTGGTTATACGAGGATACCTGAAAGATCTGCCGGTACTACGCAAGCCGGATCAATTGGTAGATTCTCGCAGCATCATGGATGCCTTCGAGGCTTGTGTATCTGAATTGAGCGGTACGTTCAAGCCCGAGAGACGCTCCTGGAGAACACAGGTCGTAGTCGAAGGAGTCGATCCGAAGGACCGGACTGTCTCCGTCTCTGTTCCAGCTTGGCAGGTGGATGACTCGATTCGAGTCCGCATTGAGGATGTCCCCGTGGACCTGCAGAAGGAACTGAAGATCGGTTATCGGAGGTTCGTCCGAGCAAATCTCGGTACTACACAGTCAGAACTTCTATACATCGACTGGCAGACTGGATGACAAAGATCGTCATCCTAGACGTAGGCCATGGCAACTGCGCTGTAGTCCATGAGGGTGAGAGATGCATCGTAATAGATGCAGGCCCCGGCACAGCGCTGCTTGAGTTCATCCTTGAGAACGATATCAAGGTGGTGGAGGAGGTTCTGATATCTCATGCCGACGCTGATCACCTCAAGGGAGTATTGACGCTACTCGATCAGGACGATATCGATATTCGGTGCGTAAGGTTAAATAGCGATGCCGCAAAGGACTCTCGACAGTGGCATGGCGTTCTATATTCGCTACAGGATAGAGAGCGCAACGGTGAGATCGCTTTCGAGGTGCAGCTCGTCGAGGGTCTACTTTTTCGGTTCCACGATAGCGATGTAGAAGTACTAGCCCCCGGCAGATACTTGGCAGCTATTGGTCCAGGCAGCCGAGACTCCGATGGGTATCACATAACAACGAATACCATTAGCGCGATCGTAAGGGTGAAGACACCTGATCGATCTGTGCTGTTCACCGGAGACATCGATCAGATAGGCCTGCAGCACGTCTTGGCATCCGACCAGGACATGTCCGCCGATGTTCTCGTGTTTCCACACCATGGTGGCAATGTCGGTGCTTCAGCTACTGCAGCTGGCAACCGCCGGTTCGCTGAACAGCTCCTCTTAGCTGTGACGCCTGAGGTAGTGGTGTTCTCCATTTCGCGTGAGAAGTATTCTAATCCGCGCCCTGAGATCATCGAAGCGGTGAAGTCAGTTCCACATCGGAAGGTCATGTGTACGCAGATGTCGCGTCACTGTCTCGATAAGTCCCCCAACGAGACCAGACACTTGGCCGACGTATTCGCTGACGGCAAGAGTTCCGGTCATTGCTGCGCCGGTAGTATCGTCATGTCCGGTGCGGTATTCCAGCCGTCGATCATCTTGCATGCACAGTTCGTGCGCACGAAGGCACCTCGCGCGCTCTGTAGACCTCTCATCTGACACGCGACCTACTGACGAATGGAAGCGCATACGGCCATCTCAGAGCAACCATCCAGCCCAAGCAGCCGCACAAGAGGCCATACGGCCATCTCAGAGCAACCAGCTGGCCCAAGCAACCGCATGGCAGCGCATACGGCTATCTCAGGATTAGCCAGCCAAATCGACGATCGGATGGCGGGACACGACGCTTGTGTCCACGACGACGTAGCTCGCAGCTAGACCGGTAGGTCCCGCGGCCAAGGCTCGTTTACGTCGCGCCCTTCGTGGATGGCGCTGATGAAGTCCTCCACGTCGAAGGTCTCCTCCGAGGTGACTACTGCCCGGGGATCGAACACGGCGCCGCGAGATCCCTTTGCGGGTGAACGCGGATCGAACGGCTCGTCCCAGGACCTGGTGTCGCGGATGCTGTCGACTGTGACACTCGTCCGTCTGCCTTGGCGGTTGAACCGTCCGGTTCCCTCGACCTTGACGTACTGCCCCGCGAGCCGCTTCATCTCGGCGTCGAGCGCGGCATCGAACTTCAGCGAGACACGGCCGCCAACACTGTCATGGAGTTGAGCCGTCGTCTGCTCCCAGTTCACCATCTTCAGCCAGCCGTGCAGCACGGCCGCCTCGGTCGGGCCAGCCGACCGCGGGCGACGGGGCCCGCACTCGACTGTTGGAGCCGTCTCATCACTCACAGATGCACCCTACATCGCCATCCGTCACCCCGAAACCTAAAACAGCATGAAAATTGCTAATATCAATCAGCACCCAGGCGCTTGAGACACCTCTCGCCTTCGGGTCCGCGCTTTGGGATGATGGGGGCCGCTACGGTGGCCGCGTGAAGGCGGGCGTCGTCCGGCCGCTGGTCGGCGCACGCTCCCAATCCATCGACCAGGAGCTTTGACGTGGACATTCACGGCCTTCTCGGGGATGCAGCCGAGTCGCTGCTAGAGCACGAGTGCAAGACCTTCGAGCGGGAGTCGCTCACCCTGCCCGGCCCCGACTTCGTCGACCGGGTGCTCGCGGGCAGCGACCGCCCGCCGCAGGTGCTGCGCAGCATCGCCTCTCTGTTCGGCAGCGGGCGGCTGGCCGGCACCGGCTATGTGTCGATCCTGCCCGTCGACCAGGGCATCGAGCACTCCGGCGCGGCGTCGTTCGCGCCCAACCCCGTCTACTTCGACCCGCTGCGGATAGTGGAGCTGGCCGTCGAGGGCGGCTGCAACGCGGTGGCCACCACCTTCGGCGTGCTCGGGATGGCGTCTCGCCGCTACGCCCACCGGATCCCGTTCATCGTGAAGCTCAACCACAACGAGCTGCTCAGCCACCCCGAGTCCTACGACCAGGTGATGTTCGGATCGGTGGAGCAGGCCTGGGACCTGGGCGCGGCCGGCGTGGGCGCCACCGTGTACTTCGGCTCCGAGCACGCCCGCCGCCAGATCGGCGAGGTGTCCGAGGCCTTCGCGGCCGCGCACGAACTCGGCATGTTCACCGTGCTGTGGTGCTATCTGCGCAACTCCGCCTTCAAGGCCGACGGGGTCGACTACCACGCCGCGGCCGACCTCACCGGCCAGGCCAACCACATGGGCGTCACCGTCGAGGCCGACATCATCAAGCAGAAGCTGCCCACCAACAACGGCGGCTACGGCGCGGTGGGCTTCGGCAAGACCCACCGGCTCGTCTACGAGCAGCTCACCAGCGACCATCCCATCGACCTGTGCCGCTACCAGGTGGCTAACTGCTACATGGGCCGCGTCGGCCTCATCAACAGCGGCGGCGCTTCCTCGGGCGCCGGCGACCTCGCCGAGGCGGTCACCACGGCGGTGATCAACAAGCGGGCCGGCGGCACCGGCCTGATCTCGGGCCGCAAGGCCTTCCAGCGTCCCATGGCCGAAGGGGTCGAGCTGCTCAACGCCATCCAGGACGTGTACCTCGACGCCTCCGTCACCGTCGCCTGAGCCGCCGCAACTCCGAACTGGCAGCGTCCTGCACGCCATGCGGGCGTTCGGGTGCCAGTTCGCGGCCTCAAGCCTCGGAAACCTCTGCGACAGCAGCGGTGAGCGCGGGAACCGGCAAGAGGGCCCGCCCCGAGTGCCGCCGCGGCTGGCTGTATACCGGCTAGGGTGAGGCCCGCGGGCCGGAACGGGTGGGCTTCAACGCGGGTCGAGCCGTCCTCCCGAACTCAGCGGATGCAAGGGAGCATCAGTGACTGACACTGCGGAGCGGATCCAGGGCGTCCGACAGGCCGACGGGATAGTCCTGCGCTTCGCGGGCGACTCCGGCGACGGGATGCAGCTGACCGGCGACCGGTTCACGTCGGCCAGTGCCCTGTTCGGCAACGACTTGGCCACGCTGCCGGAGTTCCCCGCGGAGATCAGGGCCCCGGCCGGGACGCTGGCCGGCGTCTCGTCGTTCCAGGTCCACATCTCCGACCACGACATCACCACCCCCGGCGACGCCCCCACGGTGCTGGTGGCCATGAACCCGGCCGCGCTGCGTTCCGACCTGTCGCTGCTAACCCCGGGCGGCACGGTGATCGTCAACTCGGACGCCTTCAACGAGCGCAACCTGGCCAAGGCCGGCTACGACGCCGACCCGCTCAAGGACGGCAGCCTCGACGGCTACACCGTGGTCACCGCGCCCATGACCGACCTCACCAAGCGGGCCTGCGCCGACTTGGGCGTCAAGCCCCGCGACGCCGAGCGGTCCAAGAACTTCTTCGCCCTGGGCCTCGTGTCGTGGCTGTACTCCCGTCCCGTGAAGCCCACCGTCGACTGGATCGACGGCAAGTTCGCGGGGCGCGACACCGTGATCGCGGCCAACAAGGCCGCCTTCGCGGCCGGCCACGCCTTCGGGGAGACCGCCGAGCTGGGCGCCAGCCGGCTGATGGTCAACCCGGCCGCGCTCGAGCCGGGCACCTACACCAACATCAACGGCAACACCGCCCTGTCGTGGGGGCTGATAGCCGCCTCCCAGCAGGCCGGCATCCCGCTGTTCTTGGGGTCCTACCCGATCACGCCGGCCAGCGACATCCTCCACGAGCTGGCCCGGCACAAGAACTTCGGGGTACGCACCCTGCAGGCCGAGGACGAGATCGCCGCGGTGGGGGCGGCCCTCGGCGCCTCCTACGGGGGCCACATCGGCGTGACCACCACCTCCGGGCCGGGCATGGCCCTCAAGGCCGAGACGGTCGGCCTGGCCGTCAGCCTGGAGCTGCCGCTGGTGGTGATCGACATCCAGAGGGGCGGGCCGTCCACCGGACTGCCCACCAAGACCGAGGCCGCCGACCTGCTGATGGCCATGTACGGCCGCCACGGCGAGGCGCCGCTGCCCATCGTGGCGGCCCAGAGCCCGTCGGACTGCTTCTTCGCAGCCATCGAGGCGGTCCGGCTGGCCGTCGAGCACCGCACCCCGGTGGTCCTGCTCTCCGACGGCTACCTGGCCAACAGCAGCGAGCCCTGGCGCATCCCCGACGTGGAGCAACTCGGCACCATCGACGTCGGCTTCGCCTCCAAGCCCAACCACGTCGACGACGGCGGCGAGGCCGTCTTCTGGCCGTTCCGGCGCGACGAGCGGCTGGTGCGGCCCTGGGCCATTCCCGGCACGCCCGGCCTGATGCACCGCATCGGCGGCATCGAGAAGGAGGACGGCAGCGGCAACATCAGCTACGAGCCCGACAACCATCAGGCCATGGTGCGGCTGCGGGCCGAGCGGATCGCCCTCATCGCCCACCACATCCCGCCCGTGGAGGTGGCGGGCGACCCGGAGGCGGCGGTGACCATCGTCGGCTGGGGATCGACCTGGGGCGCCATCACCGGCGCCCGCCGCAGGCTCGAGTCCGCGGGCCATCGGCTGGCCCACATCCACCTGCGCCATCTGAACCCGCTGCCGGCCAACCTCGGGGAGCTGCTGGCTGGATTCGGCCGGGTGGTCGTGCCGGAGATGAACACCGGACAGCTCTGCCGGATGCTGCGGGCCGATTATCTGGTCGACGCCCGGTCGGTGAGCAAGGTCTCGGGCCAGCCGTTCACTGCGGCCGAACTGGCGCGGGCGTTCTGGGAGGAGATCGAAGCGACTGGAGCGACACGATGACCGACGTGCCGACGACCACCCGCAAGGACTGGGCCACCGACCAGGAGGTCCGGTGGTGCCCCGGCTGCGGCGACTATTCGATCCTCACCGCCATGCAGCTGCTGATGCCCGAGATGGGGGTTCGGCGCGAGGACACCGTGTTCGTGTCCGGGATCGGCTGTGCGGCCCGTTTCCCGTACTACATGAACACCTACGGCCTGCACGCCATCCATGGGCGCTCGCCGGCGGTGGCCACCGGCCTGGCCATGGCCCGAGGCGACCTGCACGTTTGGGTGGTCGGCGGCGACGGCGACATGATGTCGATCGGCGGCAACCACTTGATCCACGCGCTCCGCCGCAATGTGAACCTCAACGTGTTGCTGTTCAACAACCAGATCTACGGCCTCACCAAGGGCCAATACTCGCCCACCAGCGAGCGGGGCAAGGTGACCAAGTCCACCCCCCACGGCTCGGTGGAGCAGCCCTTCAACGCGGTGTCGCTGGCCCTCGGGGCCGAGGCGTCGTTCGTGGCCCGCACCCACGACATGGACCGGGGCCACATGCAGGAGATGTTCCGACGGGCCCACGACCATCCGGGCGCGGCGTTCGTGGAGGTCTTCCAGAACTGCAACGTGTTCAACGACGGCGCCTTCGCGGCTCTCACCAAGCGCGACGCCCGCGCCTCGATGCTTATCGACCTGCGCCACGGCGAGCCGGTGCGTTTCGGCGCCGACGGCGAGTTCGGTGTGGTGATCGACGATGCCAGGGCCAGGGTGGTGGCGGTGGCCGACGTCGGGGTCGACGCCCTGGTCGTGCACGACGAGGCCGACCCCGACCCCTCGGTGGCGTTCGCACTGAGCCGTCTGGCCAACACCAATGACGTGCCCACGCCGATCGGCGTGTTCCGGGCGGTCGACCGCTCCGAGTACGGCTCGTCGGTCACCGCCCAGATCGCGGCCTCCCAGGCCAAGGCGGGGCCCGGCGACCTGCGCCAACTGCTCCGCTCCCGCCCCACCTGGCAAGTCGCCTGAACGCAGCCCGGCCGGGTGGCTCCGCGAGAGGGTACTCCTCAAGGCACTGGTTGAGCCCGCATAGCCGTACGAGGTGAGCCCGCGCAAGGTGCGATCGAGCGCGCGCAGGCGCACCCGCAGGACACCTGGCGAGTCGCCTAGGCGCGCCCCCTCGAGTTCTCCGGCCTGCATGGATTTCTTCCTGTGGGCGGGAACCTCGGCGGGTACGGTGGCGTCCAATGGTCATGCGAAGCAAGACCCTGTTCACAGCGATACTGGTTGTGGTCCTCGCGGCCGCGGCCTGCGGCTCCTCGGAGCCTGAGACGGTGACCAGCGCGGCCCCGGCCGATGAGTCACCCCCGACGACGGTGGAGGCCGACGCGCCCGACGGATTGCCCGACGGCGACGGCGAGGTCTCCGGCGAGAGCGGCGCGTCTGGGTCCGGCGACTCCGACGAGAGCGGCGCGTCTGGGTCCGGCGACTCCGACGAGAGCGGCTCGCTCGGTGACGAGGACTCGGGCATGAGTTCTTCTTCGTCGTCGGGCTCCGACGAGTCCGGCGCTGCCGCCTCCGGTGATGAGGACTCCGATGAGAGTTCCTCTTCGAATCCGGACGATGCCGCCTCCGGTGATGAGGATTCCGGTGACGGCTCCCCTTTGAGTTCCGACGATGCTGACTCGGGCTACAGCGGTGAGGATTCCGGTGAGAGTTCCTCGTCGAGTCCCGGTGGTGCCGCCTCCGGTGATGAGGATTCCGGTGAGAGTTCCTCTTCGAGTTCCGACGATGCTGACTCGGGCTACAGCGGTGAGGATTCCGGTGAGAGTTCCTCGTCGAGTTCCGACGACGATGACGCGTCCGCGGGCGGCGCTGGCGAGGACTCGGAGACCGGCTCGCCGGACGACACCGTGAGCGTCACCCCGGATCAGATCGTCGGCGACGGCGCCGACATCAGCGACCCCGGCCCCTCCAACTCCGGCGAGCCTGCGCCTCCCCGTGACCAGCGCGAGCTCGCTCACATCAACGATGTGGCGTTCCAGGTCTTGGAGAGCTGGCCGATGCAGGTGATCGTCGAAGTGTCAGGCGAGCTGCCCGATCCGTGCCACGGCCTGTGGTGGGAGGTCGATGTGGACGGCAACACCTACGACGTCCAGGTCTGGCAGGTATCCCCGCCGCTGGACGCCGAGATCGCCTGCGCCGCGGTCATCGAGCCGTTCACCGAGAACGTGCCGCTCGGCGGCGGTTTCGTTAGCGACGACTACACGGTGATCGTCAACGGCGAGCCTCATTCGCTGAACTTCTGAGCGTCCGTACGAAATTGGCGACGAAAGGGCCCTCACAGGCCCACAAGTCGCACCAATTTCGTGAGGGGTGCCAGCACGCTCGCTAGTCGCCGCCGACGATCGTGTCGGGGCGCTCCCAGGCGTAGGGCGGCTCCAGCATCCGGCGCTCCTCGGGGCTCCAGTCGTCGTCGGGAGCGTGGAACGGCTGGGGGTAGGCACCGCCGGGGTGCTCCCGGCCATCCTCCCGGTAGCGCCCGACGAAGGCCATGTGGCCCGGCATGTACCGGTAGAACAGGGCGCGGCGCTCGTGCTCCGCGGTCCACGGCAGCGTGCCGTGGGTCAGAGCCTCGGTGAAGATGACTGCCGAGCCTGCCTTGAGCGGCACCGACCGGATCCACGGCCCCGGCTCGGCGAGGGACTCGAAGCTCTGCGGGCAGGCGAAGCCGCTCTTGTGGCTGCCAGCCAACGCGCAGAACCCGCCGTCGGCCTCGCCGACATCGCACAGCGCATAGTGGACGACCACCAGCCCGCAGCGGATCCGGCCCTCGGCCACCTCGTAGGCGATGGCGGGGTCCCGCGGCGTGGCGCCGCCGTGCAGCCCGAACGGCCTGCCCCCGGCCTGCATGACCATGGCGTGGCCGTGGTCGTAGCGGAACCGGGGGCCCAGGATCTCGGTCAGGTACGGCACGATCCTGCGGTGGGCGATGAGCCTGCGGAAGGGGCTGTCCCACATGTGCAGAGGGCCGGCGGAGATCTGGGAGTCGTCGTTCTGCCAGAAGTCGAAGGACAGGTCCTCGCCTCTCGGCTGGTTCCAGAGGTCGTAGACGTCCAGCAGACCGTTCAGCTCGTCCAGTTCCCCAGCGCTCAACACCTTCTCGACCACGAGATAGCCCTGGAGGTCGAACAGGTAGCGCTCCTCATCGCTCATGCCCCCGTCGGCCGCCGTCACGGTGCGGACTGTACTTGGGGTTCGTGGACGGAGGTCAGCCGCCAGGGAGCGTGTCGGGGCGCTCGGAGACGTAGGGAGGCTCGAGCAGGCGGCGCAGTTCGGGCGTGAGGTCGTCGTCGGCTGCGTCGGTGGGCCGGGGGTAGGCCCAGTCCGCCTCCTCCCGGCTGTCCTGGCGATAGCGGCCGACGAAGGCCATATGGCCGGGCGTGTACCGGTACAGCAGGGCGCGGCGCTCATGGTCGGCGGACCACGGCAGCGTGCCGTGCGTGAGCGCCTCGGTGAAGATGACGGCCGACCCGGCCCGCTGCGGGATCCTCTGGAGCAACGGCCCGCAGACCTCGGGATCCAGCAAGCGCCCCGGCGCTGGGAAGCTGCTCTTGTGGCTGCCGGGCACGGCCACGAAACCGCCGTCGTCGGGGCCGACGTCGCACAGCGCGTAGGCCACCACCGTGAGGCCGCATTGGATCGCGCCGTCGGCGACCCGGTAGGCGCCGATCGGCTCCCACGGCGCGCCGCCGCCGTGCAGCTCCAGCGACCCGCTGCCCTTGCGCATGAACATGGCGTGGCCGTGGTCGTAGCGGAACCGGGGGCCGAGCAGCTCCCGCAGGTACCCGGCTATGCGGGGGTGGGCCACTAGGTCAAGGAACGGCTGGTCCCAGCAGTGCGGCGGGCTGACGTGGAAGAAGAACTCGTCGAAGGTCTCGTAGTCGAGGGGCGCGTCATGGCCGCGGGGCTGGTTCCACAGGTCGTAGCCGTCCAGAAGGTGGTTGAGCACGCGGACCTCCTCCGGCCCGAGCACGTCCTCGACCACCAGGAAGCCCTGCAGGTCGAACAGGTAGCGCTCCTCGTCGGTCATCCCTCCCTCGATGAGTGCCGACGAGGCGTCTGCGGGGCCAGGATCGGCCGTACCGAAGAAGGGGCGCTCGGCAGGGCCGACCGACTGCACCGTCACGCCGCGACCATACTTGCCGCCCCAGCCTGGCTCGGCGCTGGGACCCCGGCTGTTCGAGGGCGACCCGCGCTTTGGGCTGGGTGCTGGTCGTCTGGGGCGACCCGCGCTTTGGGCTGGGTGCTGGTCGTCTGGGGCGACCCGCGCTTTGGGCTGGGTGCTGGTCGTCTGGGGCGACCCGCGCTTTGGGCTGGGTGCTGGTCGTCTGGGGCGACCCGCGCTTTGGGCTGGGTGCTGGTCGTCTGGGGCGACCGTGCTGCGAGCTGGGTGCCGACGGTGGGCCGCCGTCACAGCTGGGCTGAGCCTGTCCTGAAGGGGTCGTCGGTCTGGCTGGCCCATGAGGCCAGCAGGGAGCGGTGTTCGGCCAGGACAGCGTCATGGCTCGCCGAGCGGGCCAGGTTGACCGTCTCCAGCGGGTCCAGTTCCAGGTCGAAGAGCATCTCCGGTCGGTCGCCCGCGCTGAAGGCCATGTACTTGTAGCGGGCAGTGCGCAGCATCCGGCCGTTGAGCTCCATCCTGAGGGCGTCGGGCTGGAGTTCGGCCACCACGAAGTCGCGCCCGGCCTGGCCGGGCTCCTCCATGACGGGTCGCAGCGACTCGCCGGCCAGGCCCTCGGGCACGCCCACCTCGGCGTAGTCGCACAGAGTGGGGACGATGTCGACGCCGGAGGCGAGGTGCGCCCGGTCGAACCGCTCCGCGGGCACGACACCCGGCCATCGGAGCACCAGCGGCACCGTGACCGGCTCCTCGTAGAGCATCTGCTTGGTGACCCACCGGTGGGCCGCCACCCCCTCGCCGTGGTCGCTGGTGAGGGCCACCAGGGTGCTGTCAGCCAGGCCGCCGTCGGAGAGGGCCCGCAGCACCCGGCCGATCTGGACGTCGACCATCTCGACGAGGCGGTCGTAGGCGTAGAGGTAGCTCCGCCAATGCCGCTCGTCCCAGTTGTCGGTCCAGCGCAGCTCGTTCCACCCGTAGTCGGGGATGACGGCGTCCTGTCGGCGGATCCACTGCACGAACTCGGACTCGTCGGCAACGGCGTCGAAGTGCTCGGGCAGTTCGGGCAGCCCGTGAAGCGGACCGTCGTCGGGCGCCCAGGGCAGCACGTCGTGGTCGCGGTCGATGACCCAGAAGCAGATGTCGTGAGGGTTGTAGAGCGACACCGCCAGCAGGAAGGGCCGGTCGGGCGGCTCGGCCAGATAGCCCACGGCCGCGTCGGTGATGTCGGCGTCCATCGAGGCGCCGAGGTCACGGTAGGGCTGCTGCCCTGTCGCAGGACCCGTGTCGCCGGTGATGATCTGATCGATCGACGGGTAGGGCCGCTGCTGCCATGGGAGGTTCCAGAATCCCGGAATGGCGTCGGGCTCGGACGGGAACGACTCGGGCAGGTTCCATTTTCCGGCCCAGACGGTCTCATAGCCGGCGGCCGAGAAGACCTCGCCCAGATTCGAGACGCTGTCGCGTACCGGCTCGTCGTTGACGTTCACTCCGGCGGTGTGGGGCATCTGGCCGGTGACGATGCTGGCCCGGCCCGGACTGCACAGCGGCGACGCGCAGTACGACTTCTCGAAGGCGGTCCCGCCGGCGGCAAGCTCGTCCATGTGCGGCGTCCGGGTGCGCACGTTGCCGTAGGCGCTGATCGTGGCCCGGGTCTGCTGGTCGGTGATGATCAACAAGACGTTCGGCCGCATTGTCGTGTCCGCCTCCATCGGCTCGCCGTCGGACCGGACAATACTGCCGGCGGTTCGGACGGGGTCTGAGCGGGCTGGCTACCGTGGCGGAGAGCGACGGGCGTCGCCGCCACGAATGACCGGCTCAACCAGGACGGGTGACGGATCATGCGACGCATGCACATCGGATTGCAGGTAGACGACCTCGACGAGTCGGTCGAGTTCTACACCCGGCTGTTCGGGATGGAACCCACGCTGCGGCGCCCCGATTACGCCAAGTGGATGTTGGACGACCCGAGGATGAACTTCTCGCTGGACACCCACGGCGAGGGCGGCCCCGGCACGGCCCACTACGGCATCCAAGTCGAGTCGCGCCCCGAGCTCGATCAGCTTCGCGACCACATCGACTCTGCTGGAATGGCCCGAGCCGACCAGGACGGCCTCGTGTGCGGCTACCAGCTGCAGCACAAGTCCTGGGTGACCGATCCCGACGGGGTCATGTGGGAGGCGTTCTTCACCGAGGGCGTGGTGGACACCGGCTACGGCACCGCGGAGATGCCCGACTCAGGCTGATGCCCCGCCAGTGTGGGGCGGTTGGTCAGCCGGGGTTCTCGGACACGAACGAGTAGTGGCCTGAGCCCACGTCGAATACCACCGCGTCGGGTTCTTGGCGTGTCTCTTGGATGCCGTCGCGGACGGCTGCGAGCCTGCCGTCTCGCCACACGGTCACTCCGCCTT
Source organism: Acidimicrobiales bacterium (assembly GCA_963667505.2). Classification (GTDB taxonomy): domain Bacteria; phylum Actinomycetota; class Acidimicrobiia; order Acidimicrobiales; family Aldehydirespiratoraceae; genus Aldehydirespirator. The sequence goes on from OY763490.2 coordinate 566,589, forward strand.
CGGCGATCACCGGGTTCGGCTCTGAGAGCTTGGGGATGCGGATCGCGGCCCGTGTGTTGGGCGGGACGGAGACCTCGAGGCGGAACAAGCCGCGACCGGAGGCCGGGTCGCCCCGCCGCCACGACGCCGATATCGGGCCTCGCACCGTGTCGGTCTCGGCGCGGGCGCGGCTGAGGCCCCCCACGACCTGGGGCTCGACCGAGAACGCGGCGTAGCCGGGTGCGCCCCGGCGAATGCCGGCGAGGTCGCGGAAGAAGAACTTCTGGACGCTGCCGAACAGCTTCATGTTGTAGCTGAGCTGGGGGTCGGTCTCGCCCTCCCAGGCCTCCCACAGCGTGGTGGCGCCCTTGGCGACCTGCTCGCCCCAGCTCGGGAACGTGGTCTGGGTGGCGACCGTGAAGAACACGTCGGTGCGGCCGCCGGCCGGAAGCACCCGGGCCAGGGCGTCGGTGCCCAGCATCCCCGTGGACAGGTGCCCGTCGTGCTTCGCGACGATGTCCGACACGATGTTGGCCAGCAATGCCTGCTCGTGGCCGGCGGGCACGAGCCCGAGCGCCAGCGGGATCGCGTTGGATCCCTGGCTGCCGGTGGCGTAGCTGGACGCCTGCGGGTCGAAGTACCGCTCGTTGAACGCGTCGCGGATGTCGGAGGCGAGGCGCCCGTACTTCTCGGCCCGTTCGCCGTCGTCCAGAACCTCTGCGGCCCAGGCCAGGATCTGCGCGTCCCGGCAGTAGTAGGCGGTGGAGGTGAGCCCGGCCGGGGTGCGCACCGGCGCGAAGGCCGAGGTGCCGTCGGGCTGGGGCTCCATGTGATCGCCGAGGCCCTCGGTCAGCAGGTGGCCCTCGGCGTGGGCTCCCAGGAACCGCACCAGTGCCTCCATGCCGTCGTAGTGCCGCTCCAGGACGCGGGGGTCGCCGGTGTCGAGGTACACGTCCCAGGCGACGATCGGGTAGGAACTCTTCCACACCGGGTACATGAGGTAAGCGTCGTAGGTCCGGCGCCATTGCAGCGGCGAGATCACCGGCAGGTCGCCCGACGGAAGCTGCGAGTCGGCCAGATCGTCGAGCCACTTCGACCAGAACAGCACCGAGTCGAACGTGAACCCGAAGTCGCCAGCCACCGGGTCGCCGAGCCAGCCCACCCGCTCCGAGCGGTCGGCCGCGTCCTGCGGGTAGCCCTGCAGCGACGACGCGAACGTCCAGGTGACGTTGCTGTGGATCCGGTTGAGCAGCGGGTCGGAGCACTCGAAGCTCCCTGTCTCGGCCAAGCTCGTGCGGACATGGCGGGCCTCGACGCTCTCGATGACCACACCGGGTTCGGCGGCTTCGCTGCTCTCGGAGGCTGTCTCTGCATCCGGGCCCTCGCAGGAGACCTCGGCGTAGCGGAAGCCGTGCAGCGTGAACCGGGGCTCGTAAGTCTCCGAGCCCCGCCCGGCCAGCACATAGCTGTCGGTCTGGCGGGCGTGGTGGTCGTAGTCCTCGCCGTGGTCCTCGAAGCCCTGCTCGCCGCGGGCCTCAGCCAGCAGATGGAACTCGACGTCGTCGGCGTAGGAGTACATGTTGGAGCGGTTGTCGAGGCTGCCGTCGGGATGCAGTCCGTGGCCGTGGCGGACCGTCACCCGGCTGCCCGCCGGACCCCTGACCGTCAGCCGCGTCCACCCGGTCATATTCTGCCCGAAGTCGTAGATCGTCGAGGTCGATGACGGTGCCGGCGTGGTGCCCACGGGTTCGATCGTCCGCATCACCCGGATCGGGGGCAGCGGCTGGGCTCTCAGTTGGCCCGACGGCGCTGCGGCCGGCTCGGCCGAAACCCAGGAGCTGTCGTCGAAGCCGGGCTCGCACCAGCCGGGCTGCTCCAGCCGGGCGTCGTAGACCTCGCCGTGGCTGTAGTCGTTGTACGTGATCGGCCCGGCCGAGGTCCGCCACAAGGGGTCGGTGACCAGGCGGACCGTCTCGTCCCCTTCGAGCTCCGCCTCGAGCTGAAGCAGTCCGACCGGCTGGTCGCCGTAGGGCTCGCGGTGGCTGGGCGACGGCGCCACGTCGTCCTCGGCGCTGTACCAGCCGTTTCCGAGCATCATTCCGACCGCGTTCGGCCCGGCCCGCAGATGGCGGGTCACGTCGTGGGTGGCGTACAGCACTCGCGAGCCCAGCTCCATCGGCTGGTCGTTGTGGTAGTAGGTGGTGGCCGGGTCCAGCACCTGCCCACCGACCCTCTGCCCGTTGACGTAGAGCTCGTAGTAGCCCAGGCCCGTCACGTAGCACCGGGCTCGCCGGGGCGGGGCGGGCAGCACGATCTCGCGACGCAGCAGGGGAGCGGATATGCCAAGACCCGCCGCGATCCAAGAAGCCGCCCAATCCCCGGCGTCGAGCAGCGCCATCTCGAAGACTGCGGCCGCGCTCTCCGTGCCCGGGTGGCCGTCACGGTCCCAGGTCAGGACCTTCCACCAGCACCGCTCCCGGCTGCGAAGCGGTTCTCCCCCGTAGGCCACGCCGTTGGTCGCGTCCGAGTCGACTTCGCCCGAGTCCCACTTGTCGCCCACGCCACGATCGAGATTCTCGGCGCTCGAGCTGACCAGCACCCGAAAAGCCGACTGGCTCTGCCCCCGGGCGACACCCAGGTGCGCCGACTGGCTCCTGGACCGGTCCGTGTCCTTGATCCTCCAGCTGAACCGGGGTGCGGGCTCATCCAGCCCGAGCGGGTCCACCCGGTACTCGCATTTGAGGTCGACCGCCCCGAATCGCCCGCTCATGCTTGCGATGCCCGCGCCGCGGCCATGAACATTGTGCGAAGCTAACCTAGACTCCGTTCGGACGCCGCGGACGGAGCGAGCTGTGGACTCTGAGCGCCCGAACATCCTGTTCCTGCTCACCGACAACCAGCACTGGACCTCGATGGGGGCGGCCGGCAACGACATCATCGAGACGCCTCACATGGACGGCCTGGCCGCCCGGGGCGTGCTGTTCGAGAACTCGTTCGTGACCACCCCGATCTGCGGAGCGAGCCGGGCCAGTTTCCTGACCGGCATGTACCGGCGCAGCCACCAGTTCGACTTCCGCACCCCGCCGTTCCGGGCCGCGCTCGGCCCGCTCACCTATCCCGCCCTGCTGAAGGCGTCCGGCTACCGGACCGGGTTCATCGGCAAGTTCGGCATCGAGAGCGACGGCTACCGCAACGTCGAGTCCGAACAGGCGACCCTCGACGCCATGTTCGACCACTTCGACGACTACGAGCACTGGGGACCCGACAGCTATTTCGAGCGCCAGCCCGACGGCAGCCTGCGCCACCTCACCGACGTGACCGGCGACAAGATGGTGGACTTCCTGCGGGAATGGCGCCGCACCGACGCCGGGCGCCCGTTCTGCCTGTCGGTCAGCTTCAACGCCCCGCACTGCCAGGACGACCACCCCCAGCAGTACATCTGGCCCTCCAGCGTCGACCACCTCTACCACGACGCGACGATCCCCGTGCCCGAGACGGCCGACCCGTCGTTCATCGAGACCCAGCCCGACTTCATCAAGCAGAGCGAGAACCGGGAGCGCTGGCTCAGGAGGTTCGGCACCCCGGAGCTGTTCCAGGAGAACATGAAGGGCTACTACCGGATGGTCAGCGGCGTGGACATGGTGCTCGGCCGGGTGCTGGAGGAGTTGGAGTCCCTAGGCGTGGCCGGCGACACCGTGGTGATATTCACCAGCGACAACGGCATGTTCTTCGGCGAGCGGGGCCTCAGCGACTGCTGGCTGCTGTACGAGGACTCGATCCGGGTGCCGCTGGTGGTGATGGACCCCCGCCTCGACGAGTCACGGCGAGGCGCCCGCCGGCAGGAGTTGGCGCTCAACATCGACATCTCGCCCACGATCACCGAGCTGGCCAAAGTCCCGGTGCCCGCCCAGGTGCAGGGCCGCAGCCTGCTGCCGCTGCTGGACGGCGACGGCGACGGCGACAGCGACAGCCTGGACTGGCGGCAGGACTTCTACTGCGAGCACCTGTTCGAGCATCCGCTGATCCCCAAGAGCGAGGGGCTGCGAACCTCCCGTTGGAAGTACATCAAGTATGTGGAGCTCCCGGCCTCCGACGAGGAGCAGCGGCGCGAGGGCGACGCGGTGAAGGGCGGCATCGGCCGGCGCGTCCGGGGCGGCAACCGCTACGAGGAACTCTACGACCTGCGCAACGATCCGCTCGAGGCCGACAACGTGATAGACGACCCCCGCTGCCAGGACACGCTGGCCCAACTCGTGCAACGCTTCGACGAGCTGCGCGACGAAGCGGCCGCGTCCCGCGGCGCGGGCACCGACTGAGAGGAGCGGCCATGTCTGCCTATGTCGCCGGATACGACGCCGAGGCGGTGTACGCCTGGTGGGACTGCGAGTTCACCGAGCACACCGGCGACAACTACAACGACGTCGTCAGCTACGAGGGCGACCGGCTGTCGGAGTGCGTCGCCGGGATCAGGGCCGTCGCCGAGGCGCACCTCGAAAGAGGCGCCCCGGCCACGTTCTTCATCGTGGCCCGGCTGCTCGACGCGGCCCGCCGCGAGCTGGTCGACATCCTCGACCATCCGATCTTCGAGGTCGCCAGCCATTCCTACACCCACCCCGACATCAAGGACTACCTGCACGACGATCACCGGCTGCGCCATGAGATCGCCGACTCGAAGAAAGCCATCGAGGACGCCTTCGGCCGGGCCGTGATCGGCTTCACCACCCCCGGCGGCTACGAGGACGGCTACATCGGCCAGCCCAAGGTCCCCGAGATCCTCTGCGAGGCCGGGTACCGGTACCTGCGCAGCGTCGGCACCGGCCCCCACTACTCCATGCCCGCACCGCTGCACCAGCCGTTCTGGTACGACGCCGAGGGCTGCGCCGAACTGCTGGAGATCCCCACCCACGCCTGGCACGACAACGTGCTGACCGGCCAGCACGGCCTGGTCGCATGGCCGCCCACACTGCCGTGGGACTACCCGACCAGGATGCCGACCGACGCCCAAGGCGTGTACGAGGCCTACGCGCCCGGCATCGACCACGCGGCCCGGGCCGGGCTCGTCGCCTACGTCCCGACCTTCCACCCGTGGTCGATCTACCGCATCGACCAGCGCGCCGCCCACATCGCCATGCTTCTCGACCACGCCGACGGCATGCTCGACATCCGCTCCTGCGGTCAGCTCTACGAGCAGGTCCGGGCCGCTCCCGAGCTCGCCGCCCCCCGCCCCGACCTGCCGCTCGCGGGCTGAGAGGCGGCCGGTTCCATGAAGATCGCGAGGGTGAGGGTCACCCACATCGACATGTCGTTCTGGGGCGACTTCGCAGCCCGCCAGGACGAGCTCCGGCTGGTGACGCTCATGGCGGGCTATCCCGAGTACCGGCATCCGCTGTCGAGCTGGTTCCCGGCCGACGCCATGTGCGTGGTCGAGGTCCAGACCGACGACGGGCTGGTGGGCACCGGCTGGTGCGAGGACTACGCCCGGGCGACCAGCGTCATCATCGAGAATCATCTCGCCAGACTGCTGGTGGGGGCCGATCCGCTGGACCGCGTCCGCCTGTGGGACCAGATGTTCCGAAGCACGATGCCTTACGGCCGCAAAGGCCCGGCGCTGTTCGCGGTGAGCGCGGTGGACATCGCCCTCTGGGACCTCGCCGGCAAGCACCTCGGCCAGCCCGTGTTCGAGCTGCTCGGAGGCCGGGCCCGCGACGCCATACCCGTCTACGCCAGCCATCTGCACTTCACGAGCGAGGACGATTTCGTCGCGGAGGCGGCCGATTACGTGAGCCGGGGCTTCAAGGCCATGAAGATGCGCTTCCTGCACGGCCCGGCCGACGGGCTCGCTGGCCTGCGCCGCAACGTCGAGTTGGTGAGGATGCTGCGGGCCGCGGTGGGCGACGGCACCGACATCATGGCCGACGCCTACATGGGCTGGGACCTGGAGTACGCGCTGCGGATGTGCCGGGCGCTGGCCCCGTTCGACATGAAGTGGGTGGAGGAGCCCCTGCTTCCCGACCAGCTCCGGGAGTACGCGGTGCTTCGGCGGTCCTCTCCGGTGCCCATCGCGGCCGGCGAGCACGAGACCACCCGCTACGGGTTCGCCCAGATCATCGAGGCCGAGGCGCTCGATGTCATCCAGTTCGACATCGGCCGGGTCGGCGGCTTCAGCGAGGCCCAGAGGGTGTGCGCGCTGGCCCAGGCCGCAGGCCTTCCCGTCTACACCCACGCCTACGGCCTGCCGACCCTGCACCTGGCCACCAGCGACACCGCCGTCGGCATGGTCGAGTACTTCCCCGTGCCGGTCTGGGACGACGTGGAGGAGGCGCCCCACTTCGACGGCGCCGCCATACCCGAGGACGGCGTGGTGAGGCTCGGTGACGCCCCGGGCCTGGGTGTCACCCTGTCGCTCGCCGGCTTCACCCCACTGGCGTGACCGGGACGGATTCGCGGCGCCCTGCGGGCCCCACTGGCGTGACCGGGACGGTCCGCCTGCGAGGCGTGGTGCCGGTGGTTCCCACGCCGTTCCATCCCGACGAGTCGATCGACTCCGAGTCGTTGTCGAGGGTGGTCGACTGGATCGCGGGCCGAAGGCTGGCTGGGATGTGCCTTCCCGCCTACGGCAGCGAGTTCTACAAGCTCACCGAGGCCGAGCGCGACCGGGTGGTGGCCGTCGCGGTCGAGGCCGGCCGGGGCCGGGTGCCGTTGGTGGCCCAGGCCAACCACGTCTCGCCGCGCGCCGCGGCCGAGCTGGCCCGGCGATACACCGACATGGGCGCCGACGTCGTCTCGTTCGCGATCCCCAGGCAGTTCGGATCGTCCGACGCCGACATCGTCGAGTACTGCGCCACGGTCGCAGCCGCGACCCGACTGCCGGTCCTGATCCAGGACTTCAACCCGGGCGGCCCGACCATGGGAGCAGCCCTCGTCACCGAACTCTGCGAGCGCTGCGACAACCTCCGGTTCCTCAAGCTCGAGGATCCGATGATGACCGACAGGCTTATCGCCATCCGGTCGGCCACTGCGGGCCGGGTCGGGATCCTGGAGGGCTGGGGCGGGCTCTACATGCTGGAGGGAGTCGCCGCGGGCATCGACGGGATCATTCCCGGCGCGGCCGTCGCCGACCTGCTCGCCGCCGTGTTCGACGCTGCGGTGTCACGCCAGCGCGAGCGGGCCTACCACCTGTTCGGGTCGCTGCTGCCCTACATCAGCTTCGGGCTCCAGGACTTCGAGCTGTTCCTGCAGATGGAGAAGCGGACCCTGGCCCGGCGCGGGCTGATCGCGTCGCCAACGGTCCGGGCCATCACCCGGACCCCGAGCCCCGCGGTGCAGGACCACGTCGACTTCCTGATCGACCAAGTCGAGCGCCTCGCTGCCGACGTGTTTGGTCAGGCCTGGTAGAGCACGGGCAGGTGCTCGTCGTCGTCGAGGATGTCGCCGACGACGAGTCGGGCTGCCAACTCTGCTGGCAGGGCGCCGGGCTGGCCGGTGTAGCGGCAGCGGCCCGGTATGAACACCAGCGAGAAGGCCCGGCGGGGACGGCGGGTCATGTTGGCCCCGGCGGCGTGGGCGGTCAGGCCGTTGATGAAGATCCCGGCCCCGGCGGGCACCTCGGCCATCGCCGGCTCGATGGCCGCGAACTGGGGGTTGGCCTCGAGCAGCGCGCCGATGTCGGCCTCGTCGAGCGCGGCGCCGTCGTCGAGCCGCTCACGGCGGTGGCTGCCCGGCAGGAAGTGCAGGCAGCCGTTGCGGGCGTCGGCGTCGTCGAGGGCTATCCACAGCATGAGCGCCTCATCCGAGCGGTAGGGGTCGTAAGGGTTGTCGGCGTGCCAGTTGGTGGGATTGGCCCAAGGCAGCTTGATAAGGGCGTGGTCGTGGTAGAGGCGGATCTCGTCGGCGCTGGCCAAGGCTGCGGCCAGCCGCCCGAAGCGCTCGTCGAGCACCAGGGCGCGCACCTCGGCGCTGGTCTTCCACATGTTGACCCTCTGCAGGAAGACCCGGTCGTAGTACTCGGACTGCTCCGGGCCTAGGTCTCGACCCGACACGCCGTGACCGCCCACCGCCCCGTCCACCGCGGCCCGCCAGGTCTCCAGTTCCCCAGCCTCGAGAAGGTCCTCGACGACCAGGAACCCGTTGTCACGGTAGGAGCGGACCTCGTCGTGTGTGACTGAGGCTCTCAACCGTCTACCTCCGTTCTGATCGGCGTCGAAGTGGGCGCTGGGAGCCAGCGGCTGGCTGCGGCTAGTCGAGGCTCCAGACGTGCCTGAGCGGCATGGGCCAGTCCGTGCCCTCCTCGACTTCGTCGATGATGAGTTGGTCGCCCCAGTGCTCCTCCCAGCGCAACGCCACCGGGCTGGCGTTGTAGCGAGCGGCGGCCTCCTCGTAGTCCTCCACCTCCATGAACGAGATAGCGAGGTCCCCGTGGAGGTAGATGTCGTAGTTCTTGAATCCGAGGGATCTGAGCAGCCCGTCGAGTTCGGGCCAGACGGTCGCGTGCTCGGATGCGTAGAGGTCGGGGTCGCGGACCCTGAACACATGGCATAGACGGCGGGACATGGCGTTGCCTCCTTGCGCGTGCGAATGCCCGAAGCGGCTGCCCGACGGCACCGGTCCGTGGCCGTGAGTCTATGGACCTGCCCTCGGCCGTGGCGAGAACGACCCATGCGGCCTTCCGATTGCGATCGTTCCTGGCGACCGCCGAGTTGATCCCCGACCAGCGGCAGTCGCGGTTCTGAGCGCGACTCCCGAATGAGATCGTCTGTGGGGAGCGAAGTACGCTCCGCGCCCGTGAGCAGGGGAGTCGCGTGGCCGCTCGGATCGGCGTCGTAGGAACCGGCTGGTGGGCGACCAGGGCTCACCTGCCTGCCATAGTCGCCAACCCTGACGCGGATCTGGTGGCCATCGCCGATCCCATCGAGGAAAAGCGCGACCGGGCGGCGTCGGTGTTCCACCCGGAGCGCACCTACTGCGACCACCGCGAGATGCTCGAGAACGAGACCCTCGACGGAGTCGTGGTCGCGGTGCCCCACATGGCCCACTACGAGGTGGCCAAGGACGCCCTGGAGGCCGGAGTCCACCTGATGCTGGAGAAGCCCATGGTGGTCGAATCCCGCCATGCGGACCTGTTGTTGAGGGCGTCGACGGCGCGGAGCCTGGAGATCGTCGTCGGCTACCCGTGGCACTACAGCGGGCAGGTGTTGGCTGTCCGGGACTGGATCGCCTCCGGCGAGATCGGTGAGCTGCTCTACGTTCACTCGCTCTTCGCCTCGATCGTGTGGGACCTCCTCCGCGGCGACGTCGACCTGGTCGCCGACGCTGTCGGCTTCACCATCACGCCCACCGGCACCGACACGTACGGGGACCCGGCCGTGTCCGGCGGCGGCCAGGCCATCGTCCAGATCACCCACTCCGCGGCCCTGCTGATGTTCATGACCGGCCTCGTGCCCGTCGACGTGTTCGCCTTCATGGAGAACCGGGACGTGAGGGTGGACCTCGTCGACGCGATAGCACTGCGGTTCGAGGGGGGCTGCATCGGGACGATCGGCTCGACCGGCTCCACCGTCCGCACCCAGGAGGAGCTCCTCGAATACCGGCTCTACGGCACCGACGGGCACATCCTGTTCGACGTCCTGACCTCTGAGGCCGGCCTCTACCGGGCGGACGGGTCGGTGGTGCGCGACCCCGAGCACCTGGCCGCGGGCCCCAGGGCCTATGCGTCGGTCTACCCCGAGGACGCTCCGGTGAACAACCTGGTCGACATCGTGCTGGGCCGCGACGAGAACCGGTCTCCCCCGCAGCTGGGAGCGTCCGTCGTCCGCCTGTTGGAGGCTGCCTACACCTCGGCCCGCACCGGCCTGCGCCAGGCGGTATCGGACTGATCTCGATCAGCACCACACAAGGAGGAGGGCCATGAGCCAGCCGTTCGTCGACTCCCACCACCATCTGTGGGACATGAGCCAGGGCTTCTATCACTGGCTCGAGGAGGAGGAGCCGGAGGAGACCGCCGTCGTCGGCGACTACTCCTCGATCCGCCGGAACTACCTGATCGGGGATCTGCTGGCCGACTTCGAGGGCTGCGACGTCATCAAGTCGGTCCACGTTCAGGCCGAGTACGGCGGCGACGATCAGGTCTGGGAGACGGCATGGCTCCAGCGGATCGCCGACGAGCACGGCTATCCGCACGCCATCGTGGCCAAGACCGACCTCGCCTCCGAGGGGGCGAAAGCCGAGCTCGAGCGCCACGGCGAGCACGCCAACATGCGGGGGGTGCGCAACTTCGTGCAGGGCGACGACCTGCTGACCCCGGAGTTCCGCCGCGGCCTGCAGGCGCTGAGCGACCTCGGCTTCTCCTATGACCTCAACTCCACCTGGGAGGGCATGGAGGGGGCTCGCCAGGCAGCGGAGCGCTTCGGCGACCTCCAGTTCATCCTGGGCCACTGCGGCGTGCCCATTGAACGCACAACGGAGTACTTCGACGCCTGGCGGGCGGGGATGGCCACCCTGGCCGGAGCCCCCAACGTGGCCTGCAAGATCTCCGGACTCGGCATGACCGACCACACCTGGACCACCGACAGCATCCGCCCTTGGGTTCTGGCCTGCATCGAGGTCTTCGGTGTCGAGCGGTGCATGTTCGGCTCCAACTGGCCCGTCGATAGCCTCTACAGCCCGTACCGCACGGTGGTCGAGGCCTACCGCGAGATCACGGCCGACTTCTCCGCCGACGAGCGCGACGCCCTCTTCCGACGCAACGCCGAGCACTACTACAAGGTGTGACCATCATGAAGATCACCGACATCCGAGTGCGCCACGCCGCCCGGTCCATCTGGGGGCACCTGGCCGAGCGGGAGAAGACCCTGCCGCTGGTGACCCCGCTCGACATCTACCCCGAGTACCAGCAGACCAGGGGCTCCTGGTTCTGGGACTCGACCATGGCCGTGGTGGAGGTCGAGACCTCCGACGGCGTCGTGGGCCAGGGATGGTGCGAGGACGGGGTCGGCGCGGTGGAAGGCGTCGTCGAGCGCCATCTGCGCAACCTGCTGGTGGGCGCCCATGCCTACGAGACCGAGGGCCTGTGGGACCGCATGTACCGGGCCACGCTTCCCTACGGGCGCAAGGGCATCGCCCTGCAAGCCATCAGCGCCATCGACATCGCCCTGTGGGACGCCTGCGGCAAGGCCCTGGACCGCCCGGTGTACGAACTGCTGGGCGGGCCGGTGCATCCCGATGTGGCTGTGTACGCCTCGGCGCTGCACCCCGTGGGCGCCGAGAAGGTGGCCGCGGAGGCCAAGGCCTACGTGGCCGAGGGGTACAAGGCCATGAAGGCCCGCTTCCCCTACGGCCCCGGCAACGGCGCGGAGGGCATGGCCGCCAACGAGGAGCATGTGGCCAACATCCGCGACGCGGTCGGCGGCGACATAGAGATCATGGTCGACGCCTACATGGGCTGGGACTTCAACTACGCCAAGAAGATGTGCCGGCGGCTGGAGCCCTACGACCTCGCCTGGATCGAGGAGCCCTTCGTGCCCGACGACCTCACCAGCTACGCCAAGCTCCGGCGGGAGACGTCATCCCGATCTCGGGCGGCGAGCACGAGTACACCCGCTACGGATTCCTCGACATCATCGAGCGCGAGGCCATGGACATCCTCCAGCCCGACCTGCGGCGCTGCGGCGGATTCACCGAGGGCGCCAAGATCGCCGCGCTGGCCCAGGCGGCCGGGTTGACCGTCATCCCGCACGCCTACGGCACCACCCACGTCCACTACGCGCTGGGCACCGCCCACATCCCGATGGTCGAGTACTTCCCCATGCCGGTGTGGGACTCGCTATCCGAGTCCGAGCAAGAGCCCATCTTCATCGGCGAGCCCGAGCCGTCGGGCGGCCGGGTCACCGCCGAGCCCCGTCCCGGCCTAGGCGTGGAAGTCAACGAAGCCATCTTGACCTGACCCGCCCGGCTGGCCGCGTCGGCGTCAGGCGGTTCCCAGCAGGCGCGATGGCGGGGTGGGGAGCTCGGGGGCGGTGTCGTCGAGCATCTCGAACTCCACGAAGTCGGGCACCTCGATCGACGCCCGCGAGGTCCAGCCCTGGGTCAGCTCGGGCCAGTCGATGGAGGGGTGCCAATGGGGGAGCGTCACCGTGGACGCCACCGCCGGGTCGCCGACCCGCTGGTAGCGGAACTCGCATGACCTTCTCAGCCGGTCGGTCGTGTTGGGCAGGCCGGCGTGGACGGTGAGGCTGTGGAAGATCAGCGCGTCGCCGCGGCGGTAGGAGGCACTGCGCCAGCGCGGGTCGTCGTCGTCGATGAGGATCGACTCGGCCTCCGGGTCGTAGGGCACCACGCCCCCGCGCTGGGACCCCTCCAGGATGCGCAGCCCTCCCAGCTCAGGAGGGATGTCGGCCAGCGGGATCCACACGGTGAGGGTGTCGGCCGCGCCCTGGATGGGTCGCCAGTCCTGATGTATGCGGGTGGGCTCGATCCGGGCCGACGGGCCGACGATCCGGGCCACATGGTTGGCGTGGACGAAGGCCTTGCTCTCGAGCAGGCCCTCCACCGCCGCGAAGACGCGCCGGTGATGGGCGAACTCGTGGAAGCTCTGGAGGCTCTGCACCCGCCGGTACATGGCCCAGAAGTCGGGGTCGTCGTAGTCCTCGGCGGCCACCGACGGGCCCGCTATCCACTCGGCCGGGTTGGTGCCCTCGGCCAGCCAACCAGGAGCGGCTGCCACCGCCTCCAGGATCGCGTCCTCCACGGCGGCCACGTCTTGAGGAGGCAGCAAGCCTCGCAGGAACAGGTAGCCGTCGCGGGCCAGCCGCCGGCGGGCCTCGTCGCCGGCGAGGTCGATGCCCGTCGACTCGGTGAGCGGACCCGAGCTCTTCATCGGCGGGCGCCGGATTCGATCGGCGCACACCTCGGCACGGGAACGCCTGCGCCGCGGCTCATCCGGTCATCCCCGACCTCGCCATGCTCTCCACGAAGCGGCGCTGCATGAACATGAACACCGCCATCACCGGCACCATCGACAGCAGCGACATGGCTGCCAGTATCTCGGGCCGCAGCGGGCTGGAGCTGGCGTTGAAGGTGCCGCCCGCGATGCCGAGCTGCAAGGTCACCACCCGCAGGTCGGGGTCGGCCACGGCCAGGAACGGCCAGGCGTACAGGTTCCACGCGGCCAGGAACGACACGATCACGAAGGCGGCCACGGTCGGTCCGGCCATAGGGGCATAGAGGCTTCGGAACACGCGGATCGGGCCGGCGCCGTCGAGGATCCCGGCTTCGTAGATCTCGCGGGGGATCGTTCGAAAGAACTGCCTGAACATGAACACCGAGACGTCGGTGTAGGCCACGATGGGGATGATCAGGCCCCAGTAGGTGTCGAGCCAGCCGATCTCGAAGATGAACATGAACAGCGGGATCATGATCACATGGAACGGCACCAGCAGCCCCCCGATGATCAGCAGCAGCAGCGAATCCCGCAGCGGGAACCGCAGGGTGCCGAAGGCGAACCCGGCCATCATCCCCAGGATCGTCTGTCCGCCGACCACCACGACGGTGAGCAGCGCGCTGTTGAAGAACGCCTGGGTGCCGATCTTCTCGTAGGCCTCCGCGTAGTTGGACCAGGTGAAGGGGTCCGGGATCCACTCGAAGGGAAACGCGAAGGTCTGGGGCGCGGTCTGCAGCGACTTCGACAGGTTGAACACGAACGGGGCGACCATCACCACCGAACCGAGGATCAGCACCAGGTAGACCGCGACCCGGCCCCGATGTTTGGCCAGCGCGCTCATCCGTAGTGGCTCCATCGCTGCTGGGCTTTGAACACGCCGACGGTGACCAGCAGCAGGATCGCGGTAAGAGCCACCCCCATGGCCGAGCCGAACCCGATCTCGAACTGCCCCCTGAAGGCCCGCAGGTACAGCAGGTAGGCGGTGGTGGTCGTGCTGAACTCGGGCCCCCCGCCGGTGAGCACGTTGAGGATGTCCCACGATCCAACGCTGGTGATGGCCAGGTTCAGGATCACCAGCAGGAACGTCGTCGGCGCCGAAAGGGGCCAAGTTACGTAGCGTGCCTTCTGCCAGAAATTGGCGCCGTCGACGATGGCCGCGTCGAGCTGCTCACGGGGGACGGTCTGGAGCGCCGCCATGTAGAAAACGGTGTTGAGCGGTATCAGCGACCACAGCAGGATGACCGCCACCACATGAGGCGCCCACCGTGGAAGCACCAGGTAGGGAGTGTCGACGTCGATGAAGAAGCTCAGGAACGTGTTGAACAGCCCGTCGCTCGTGAACACGAACCGCCACATGGTGGCCACCGCCACTCCCGACGCCACCAGAGGAAGGAAGTACGCGAGCCGGAACAGGCCGGCGCCCCTGATCCGCTGGTTGAGGAGATTGGCGAACACGAAGGAGATCAGGATGGCCGCTGGCGTGACCTCGAGGAACAGCAGCCCGGTGAACCGCAGGGACTTGAAGAACAGCGGGTCGCGGTGCAGGTTCGCGTAGTTCTCGAACCAGATGAAGCTCGTGTCGGCCAGCAGGTTCCTGTCGGTGAGGCTGAGATAGGCGCCGTACACCAGCGGCCCCAGCAGGAACACGCCGAACATCAGCAGCGCCGGCGCCACGAGCAGGTAGCCCGCCAGTCGCTCCTGGCCCCGCCAGCTCAGGCCGCGGCTCCTCAGCATTGGCGGCTTCACCGCCAGAGCCTCGACTGTCAGATCGGCCTCGGTCCCGGCCCGATCCTTGACATCGGTCGGCGACAGGCCGGCGCGAGATTTTCGCGTCAGCGCCATAGCCGGGAAATTACTGGCTGTCCGATGGCTGCGCCGTCACGGCGCGGTCACGGTGTGCGTCGCAGCGGATGCCTCAGCCGGGGACTTCGATGGGAATGTCGCGCTTGACGGCGGGGTTCTCGGCCAGCGCCGCGTTCATGTTCTCCGCGTAGGGCGCCAGGGCGTCGTCCATGGACTGGCCCTCGATCACGTAGCGCCGGAACGCTCCGTCGAACTCGGCGTAGTGGATGCCGCCCGCGCTGTCGAAGGGACCGCCGATGGGGCTGATGATGATGGAGCGGGCCGCGTCGATGAACGCCTGGTGGTTGTTGGGCGGCGGCTGGCGCCACCTCGGGTCGTCGGCGTAGCGCTTCAGCGGCGGCACCACGGCGCCGCCCTCCATCCAGGGCACGTAGGCCGGCCCGTAGATGTGCTTGATGAGCTCCCAGACTATGTCGGGATGCTCGGTCTGGGCGCTCACTCCCCAGCCGGCGGTGCCGCCGCCGCCCCGGGAGCCGTGGGTGCCCTCGGGCAGGGTGTGCACGTCCCACTCGAACTCGGCGGCCCGCAGCGCGGGGACCGACCACACCGCGCCCTCGACCATTGCGAACCGGCCGCCGATGAAGCCGGCGTGCGGGTCGCCGGCCGCGGTGACCTGCTCGGGAGTGGCGAAGACGCCCTCCTTGACCGGGTCCCAAAGGGCTCGCAGCCCGGCTCTGAAGTTGTCGTCGATCAGCATCACCTGGTTCTCTTCGTCGAGGTAGTCCCCGCCGAAGGCCCCGATCGGCCCGTGGGCGTTGTCGGGGTTGTTGGCCGCTGGCGCGTAGCCGATGACGTCGCCGGTGGTGAGCACCCGGGCGTACTCGGCCATGTCGTCCCAGGTGAAGCCCGGTCCGGGAAGCTCGAGGCCGGCCGCCTCCAGCATCGGGATGTTGTAGAAGAACGTGTTCACGTCGGCGCTCATGCCCTGGCAGTGCATCTCGCCGGCCGCCTGGTCGCCCAGCGCCACCGTGGAGCACACCTGCAGCATCGACGGGTACCAGGCGTCGACGTTGAGGTCGGGGTCGACCTCCAGATAGGGCCGCATGTCCAGCGTCACCCCCTGCTGGGCGAACAGGTCGACCCAGCCGTTGTGGCTGAAGAACAGGTCGGGCATGTTGTCGACGGCCTTGTAGGCCACCAGCTTCTCGGTGTAGCCGTCGGGCGGGATCTCCTCCAGCTCGATGGACACGCCCGGATGCAAGGCGGTGAACGAGTCGATGGTCGGCTGCACCTCGTCGAGGTAGGGCAGGCCCGGCAGCGTCATGGCGCCCCAGCGAAGCGAGCCGCTCAGCTCGGCCGCGGCCGCCTCGGTCGTGGTGGTGGCCGCTGCCTCGGTCGTGGTGGTGGCCGCTGCCGCGGTGGTGGTGGGCGCGGCGGCCGGCTCGTCATCGTCGCCGCAGGCACCCAGAATGGCGGCGGCGCCCAGACCACCTCCCGTGAGTGTCAGGAACCTCCGGCGGTCCATGTTGCTGTAGCCGGTCATCGCTTCCTCCTAGAAGTCGCTTCCCCCATGCGAGACAAACAGCCCCGGCGCAGCGACCGTACCCGGTAGGAGGAGGCGGGGCGCAATCGGCGCGCTTACCCGGCCTTGGGCATTCCCTCGACGAGGGCTCGGGCCCGGTCGCGGGCCGCCTGGGAGATCTGGATGCGCGTGCCGTCGAAGTCCGGCCCCCTGGTGGCGTCGAGCGCCAGGCGCGAAGCGGTGCCGTCGGGCAGCGCGGAGGGATCCAGCGCGCTGCCGGGCAGGCCGTCGACGACGAAGGAGTCCCGGGCAGGCTGGAAGTGCGCGGCCAGCGCCCAAAGCACCTCGCTGTCGTCGGTCACGTCCACGTCGGTGTCCACCGCGATCACCGTCTTCAAGTAGGGATCCCAGCCCAGCAGCCCCAGCATCGCCTGCCGGGCGTCGCCGGGACGGCTCTGATCGACCGCCAGGTAGCAGTGGAAGTGGGTGCCCGAGTTGGGGTAGTGGATCGCCCTCACCGCCGGGAACCGCTGCATGAGCCTCTGGCGCATCTCCGCCTCGCGGGGCACGCGGGCCAGGTTCAGGTGCTCGTCGGAGTTGCCGCCCACCACGTCGAGCCAGATCGACTCCTCCCGTTCCAGCACCGCCTGCACCTCCATGAGGTTGCGGGTGGAGCGGTACGACGAGTACCCGGTGAACTCGCCGAACGGCCCCTCCTCGGCGTCGAGGGCCGCGTCGATCCGTCCCTCCAGCACGATCTCGGCCCCGGCGGGCACCCGCAGTCCGTGCACCGGCGTGCGGATCACCTCCAGGGGCTCGCCCATCAGGCCGCCGGCTATCTCGCGCTCGTCCATGTCGCCGGGCACCCGGGCCGACGCGGCCAGCATGAACAGCGGATGGGCGCCGATCACCATGGCCACCGGCAGCGGACGACCCCGGGCCTGGGCGTCGGCCAGCATCCTCCACAGGTCGCCGCGCGAGTGCAGGCTGGTGGCCAGCGCGGTCGGCGAGTGCCGCACGGCCCGGTGGTAGCTCAGGTTGCCGCAGCCGGTGTCGGGATCCTCGGCCACGATCACTCCGCTGGTGATGTACGGGCCGAGGTCGGACTCGAAGTGCCGCAGCAGCGGCAAGCTCCCGATGTCCACATCGGTGCCGAGCGCGACCCGCTCGGCGACCGGGCCGCCGTCGAGCTCGCGGAGGGGCTGGGGAGCCGAAGCGAGCGTCATGTAGCGGTCGTGCAAGCCGCCGGGCTCGGCGCCCAGCATCCGCTCGATTCGGGTCCGGCAGGCGAAGACGTTGGTCACCACGTCGCGGCCGCAGCCGGCGACGTCGGTGAACCGCAGCAGCGGATGACGGCCCCCAGAGGCCAGCTCCCACACCACCGCGGTGATGTCCTGGTCGTCGGAGACCGGCTCGGCGACGGTGGCGACGTCGTCGCCGTGGTCGCGCTCGTACGCGGCGAGGAAGGCCCCCAGGTCCTGGCCGGTCAAGGGCTCGCTCCGGCGTTCAGGCGTCCAGCACCTTGAAGCCGGCCTCGTCAAGGTCAACCACGGGGGGCTCAGTCGACCACGGGAAGTTGATCCACCGGTCGGTGCGGCGCCACACGTACTCGCAGTTGACCAGCGAGTGCGACTTCTCGTACAGCACCGCCGAGCGCACCTCGGCCACCTCGCCCAGGCAGTAGTCGCGCACCAGCTTGAGGGTGTGGCCGGTGTCGGCCACGTCGTCGGCGATCAGGATCCTCGACTGGCGGTGGTCCACCAGGTCGAGCTGAGGCGGCAGCACCACCGGCACCTCCAAGCGCTCGCCCACGCCGGTGTAGTACTCGCAGTTCATCACGTAGACGTTCTTCACCGACAGCGCGTAGCCCAGCGACCCGGCGCAGAACAGCCCGCCCCGGGCGATGGCCAGGATCATGTCGGGCCGGTACCCGTCGTCGGCCACCATCTGGGCCAGCTCCCGGACGCCGCGCCCGTACAGAGCCCAGTCCAGTTCCTCCCGTGCAGTGCTCTCGCTCACGCTGTGGCGTCCTCTCTGGTGGTGGCCCCGGTCCGCTAGTTCCGCAAATTCAGCCGTCTCGGCACCGCCCAGGCGGTTTCAATATATTTTATCGACTGGTTCATGCGGCGGGGCTTCAGCCGTCCCAGTCGGCGAAGGCGTCGATCATGCCCTTGGCGTCGGGGCCGAGCGGGTACAGGATCGGGGTGGTGCAGCCGTTCTCGATGTAGTGGCGGACCTTGGCCCGGCACTCGTCGGCGGTGCCCGCCGCGCACAGCAGCTGGACCACGTCGTCGGGCACCAGCTTCGACGCGGCCTCCACCTGCTCCAACGTGGCCGGCCACGTCAGGACCGACCCGACCTCGTCGAGCAGCGACTGCGACACGCCGGAGGCCTTCATGATGTGGGGCTGCTGGCCCAGGTACTGGGTGATCAGCATGCGCCCGCCGTCGAGCGCCTCGTTGCGCTCGGCCTCGGAGTCGCCGGTGGCCATCGAGCACACGATCAGCTGGGGCCGGTCCAGGTCGTCGACCGTGCGCCCGGCTCGGGCCGCGCCCTCGGCCAGCTGCTCCATGGCCTGCGCGTTGTACTGCGGCGACACCAGGTAGTTGAACACCACCCCGTCGGCGATCTCGCCGGTGAGGGCCATCATCTTGGGACCGGTGGCGCCGATGTAGATGGGCACGTCCTTGGGCCGGCGCTCCTGCAGCACGTAGTCGAGCTCCACCCCGTCGAACTTCACGAACTCGCCGTCGAAGGTGACCGTCTCGTCGTTGAGCAGGCCCCGGCACGCCTCGACGATCTCGCGCATCGCCTTCAGCGGCCGCGCCCGGCGCACCCCCACCTTCGACGCCAGCGGGTCCCACCAGGCGCCGATGCCGAGGATGATCCGGCCGGGGGCCAGATCGTCGAGGGTGGAGAACGTGGAGGCCAGACGGGCCGGGTTGCGGGTCCAGCAGTCCACCACGCCGCTGCCGACCCTGATCGTGGACGTGACCGCGGCGATGGCCGCCATCGGCACCACCGCGTCGCGCACCAGCCGGGAGTCGGCCTGCCACACCGCGTCGAAGCCCTTCGACTCGGCGTACTGCGACAGCTCCATCGACTCCTGGAGAGTGTGGGCGTCCTGGATGTAGAGGGCGGCGGGCTGGGTCATGTCGTCTCCTCCTACGGGATGTCTTCGAGCTTGGCGAACAGTCTGGCGGCGGACTCGGCCGCTTTGGCCCTGATCTCGTCCGCGTCCACCCGGGTGGGCCGCCCGGCGCTCAGCACCTGCTCGCCGTCCACGGTCACGTCGGTAGCCCGCACGCCGGTGGTGAACGCCAGCGACCAGGCGTCCATGCGGTCGTACGACCACACCACGGTGTCGTCGAGGGCCTCCGGGAACAGCCGCCAGCCGGTCTCCAGCCAGCCCCAGGCCGTCTCGGGGGTGGCGGTCACGTCGTCCTCACGGTGGCGCACGTAGGCCACCCGGAACTCGTCGAGCATGGCCGCGCCGATCCCGTCGGTGCCGAGCGCCACCGGGTTGGGCCGGCCCGCGGGCCGGGCGTAGCCGACCGCGTTGTTCATGTTGGAGCGGGGGTTGTGGACGATCACCCCCGGCAGGTCGCGGTCGAGGTGCACGGCGTGGACCACCAGCCAGTCGTCGCGGGCCAGCGACTCCAGGCGGACCCCGGCGGCGAGGTCGGCCCGGCCCTCGCTGACGTGGATGTGGACGCCGGTGCCGTGGTCGGCGGCCAGCCCGGCGGCGGCCTCCAGCGTGTCGTCGGAGCAGGTGAAGGCGGCGTGCACGCCCACATGGCCCCGGCCGCCGGCCCGCAGGAACCGGTCGTTCTCGGCCAGCCCGGCCCGGGCGCCCGCCGATCCGTGGCGGTCGGTCACCCCGTAGGCGCAGTCCACCCGCACGCCCACTTCGGCGCAGGCCGCCGCGATCACGTCCAGCGACCCGTCGATGGCGTTGGGCGACTCGTGGTGGTCGATGATGGCGGTGGTGCCCGACTCCAGGGCCTCCAGCGCCCCGAGCTTGGCCGACCACTCGATGATGTCGAGGTCGAGGGCCCGGTCCAGGCGCCACCACACCAACTCCAGGATCTCCAGGAACTCGGTGGGGGTGCGGGGCGGCGCGGGCATGCCCCGGGCCAGCGCGGAGTACAGGTGATGATGGGCGCACACCATGCCCGGCGTGGTGCGGGCGGCGACGCCGGGATCGGGCGCTCAGCGAGGCCTGCCGGATCGGGGGCCGCGCAGATGGCCGCGCCGGGGCCCGCTCCGGGCACGGGCGGGCTCACGTCTGCGGGACTACCGGCTGGTGAGTGTTGATCGGCAGGCGGGTGCGCCACTGGCCGTCCACCTGGCGCATGGCCTCGGCCACCGCGCCCGCAGTGGGCACCAGGCCGATCTCGCCGACGCCCTTGATGCCGTAGGGCGAGTCGGGCTGGGGGGCCTCCACCAGGATCACGTCCACCGGCGGCATGTCCTTGGCCCGGATGATGTCGAGCCCCCGCAGGGTGTCGAACCGGGGCCGTCCCTCCTCGTCGCAGGGGAAGTCCTCGCTCAGGGCGTAGCCGAGGCCCATGTGGACGCTGCCCTCGATCTGGCCCTCGCACAGCAGCGGGTTCACGGCCCGGCCCACGTCGTGGGCGGCCACCACCTTCTCGACCTTGCCGGTGCGGGGGTCGGCGATCACCATCTGGGCCGCGTAGCCGAACGTCGAGTGGATCACCGGATGCTCCAGCCCGTCGGAGAGCTTGTTGGTCCAGTCCACCCGGTACTCGCCCTCGTAGTCGACGCCGGTGAGGCAGCCCGCGGCCATCGCGGCCCGGCAGGCCTCGGCCACCGACCCGGCCCCCATCAGCGTGCCCCGCGAGCCGGTGGTCTGGCCCGCGCCCAGCTCGCGGCTGGTGTCGACGTAGACCCGCACCTGCTCGGGGCGCACCCCGAGCTCCTCGACGGCCACCTGCAGGGCGACGGTGTGGACGCCCTGGCCCATCTCGGTCCAGCAGTGGCGCACCTCGACCACGGTGTCGGGCCCGGCCGGGCTGCCGGCCGGGTGGGCGGCGTCGGGCAGGAAATGGACCACCGCCCGGCTGATCTCCTTGAAGCCGTTGCCCAGCCCGGAGTTCTTCAGCCCCAGCCCGAGGCCGACGGCCTTGCCGGACGCGACGGCCTCGTCATAGGCGGGCTTGATGGCCTCCAGGCACTCCATTGCGCCGAGGCTGCCGCCGTCCATGATCTGGCCCGGACCCCACTCGGAGCCGGGCTCGACCGCGTTGCGGCGGCGCATCTCCCAGCCGCTGATCCCGACCGCGTCGGCCAGCCGGTCCATCACGCCCTCCATGGCGAACTGGGCCTGGTTGGCCCCGAAGCCCCGGAAGGCGCCGCACACGCTGTTGTTGGTGCGGGCGGCCACCGCCTCCACGTCCACCACCGGCACCACATAGGGCCCGCAGGCGTGGCCCGCGGCCCGCTCCAGGACCTTCATGCCCACCGACGCGTAAGGGCCGGAGTCGCCCAGCATCCGGGCCCGCAGGGCGGTGAGGCGGCCCTCGGCGTCGCAGCCGGCGGCCAGCTCGATGTGCACCGGGTGCCGCTTGGGATGCACCAGCAGCGACTCCTCGCGCGAGAACGTCGTCTTGACCGGCCGGTCGAGCAGCCAGGCGGCCAGCGCGGTCTGGGTCTGGTTGGAGCAGTCCTCCTTGCCGCCGAAGGCGCCGCCGTTGGCCACCTGCTCCACCCAGACGCGGCTGTTGTCGATGCCGAGCACGGCCGCCACCTGGTCGCGGTCGTCCCACACGCCCTGGCCGCCGGAGTACACGTCGAGGCAGCGCTCGCCGTCCACCACCTTGGGCACGGCCAGGGTGGACTCGGGCTCCAGGAAGGCCTGCTCCACCCGCTGGGTCTGGAACGTCTCGTACACGGTGTGGGCCGACGCGGCCAGGGCCTCGTCCACGTCGCCGCCCCGGGCGTAGGTCGAGACCGACAGGACGTTGCCGTCGAGGCCCCAGATGGCGTCCTCGGCGCCGTCGGCCACCGCCGCGGCCGGGTCGGTGATCGGCGGCAGCGGCCGGTAGGTCACGTCCACCAGCTCCGCGGCCCGGCGGGCCGTCTCGCGGCTGTCGGCCACCACCAGGGCCAGGATGTCGCCCAGGTACGAGGTGCGGCCCCCCTCCGGGATGAACACCGGCCAGTCCTTGTGGATGAGCCCGATGCGCAGGTCGCCACGAACGTCGGCGCCAGTGAAGACCGCGGCCACGCCGGGTTGGGCCGCCGCCCGGCTGGTGTCGATGGCGACCACGTCGGCCCGGGCGTGCTCGGCCAGGTGAACGGCGCCGTGGAGCATCCCCGGCGCGGTCATGTCGTCGATGTAGAGCTTGTCGCCCAGCGCCAGGTCGAGGGCCTCGTAGCGGGCGGCCCGGGACCCGACGCCCCGGACGATCTCGACCGCGGTGCCGTCGGCGGCGGCCATCCCGTCGGCGCCGGTGGCCAGCATCTCCACCGCGTCGAGGATCTTCAGGTAGCCGGTGCAGCGGCACAGGTGTGCGCCGAGATGGCGGGAGGCCTGCTCGCGGGTGAGCTTGTCGCCCTTGCTGTCGATCAGGGCCTTCACCCGCATCACGATCCCGGGCGTGCAGAAGCCGCACTGCACCGCCCCGGCCGCGCCGAAAGCGGCCGCGTAGCGGTGGCGCTCCTCGTCGCTGAGGCCCTCGGGGGTGACGATCTCCGCGCCCTCGGCCTTGCTGAGCGGGATCTGGCAGGCCACCCGGGCCTTGCCGTTGAGCAGGACCGTGCAGCAGCCGCACTGGCCCGAAGGCGAGCAGCCGTCCTTGGCGGCGATGAGCCCCAGCTCCTCGCGCAGCGCCGCGAGCAGATGGGGATGGTCGCCGACCCGCACCGTCGAGCCGTTGCAGACGAACTCGGTCACCGTCGCCGCGGCGGGCGCAACCCGCTCCTGGAGATCCGTCATGGCGTGCACCTCCCCCCTCGGTTCACACTACACGAGTTTGGCACCCGGTCACTAGGGACCATTCTGACGGCGAGCGGCGGTCGGCGGACTCCCAGGCCCGCCGGTCGTCGGGGCGGATCACGCCTGCACGGTGACGACCACGGTGTGCCAGCCCTCGGCGCCGTCGGGGCGGGGCGGCACCGGCTGCTCGCCCTGGGTGACGCCGTCTCCGTCGGTGGCCCGCACCCGGATCTGGTGGCGGCCCGCGGTGGGCGTCCACTCGTAGTGCCACTGCACCCAGCTCTCGTCGCCGAGGGCCTCGCCCAGCTCGCAGGGCAGCCACTCGCCGCCGTCGATCTCCACCTCGACCCGCTCGATGCCCCGGGTGGGCGCCCAGGCGATGCCGGCGATCGGGGTGGGCTGACCGGCGACCGCCCCCCGGCCGACGGGCACGTCGATGCGGCTCTGGGTCTTCATCGGCCCCTCCTTGGACCAGCCCCGCGGCACCCAGTAGGCGTCGAAGCCGTCCCAGGTGGTGAGGTGGATCTCGTCGATCCACTTGACCGCCGACACGTAGCCGTAGAGGCCGGCCACCACCAGCCGGGCCGGGAAGCCGTGCTGGGTGGGCAGGAACTCGTCGTTCATGCCGATGGCGAGGATGGCGTTGCGGCCGTCGTACACCACCGGTGTCGGGAAGCCCGCGGTCCAGTCGTCCACCGAGCGGCCCACCACCTGGTCGGCGCCGGCCTGCACCCCGGCCCGGTCCAGCAGCACCGACAGCGGCACGCCGGTCCAGACGGCGTTGCCGACCAGGTTGCCGCCCACCCGGTTGGACACGCACGACAGGGTGATGACGTGGTCGGTGAGGTCCATGGCCTGGATCTCGTCGAAGGTGAGCTCGTAGGGGTTGTCGACCATGCCGGTGAACCGCAGCCGCCAGGTGCTCGGGTCCACTTGGGGGACCGCGAAGGCGGTGTCGATCCGGTAGAAGCTGTCGTTGGGCGTGACGTAGGACGAGACGCCCTCTACGGCGTCGTCCAGGGTGTCGAGGGCGGCCACCTGCTCCAGCACCGACGGTTCCGCCGGCGCGGCTGGCGCGGTGCTGGTGGTGCTCGTGGTGACGGCCTCGGGCTGCGACACCGCGGGCGGCGCCGTCGTGGGGGCCGGCGGGACCGTGGTCGCGGCCGACCCTCTCAGCGTGTTCTCGCCGGCTTCTAGGAACTGCTCCGCGGCCGACGGTCCCTGCGACGCCCGGCCGAGGACGACCATGGCCAGGGCGCCCGCGCCCGCACCGGCCGTGTAGGAGACGAAGGTCCGACGGGAGGTCGAGCGCGGCGCGACGGCTTCGGCATCCTCGGACACACCTTCGGAGGAAGCCGCCCGCTGGCGGTCCTCCGGCGCGGCTGCCGCGGGCACCGACTGGGTGGCGCGCCAGGCCAGCAACAGAGTGGCTGCCGCGGCCAGCGCGGCGGCTGTCAGCGCGGCCGCCCACGACCCCAGCGCCGGGCTCAACGGGTTGCGGGCCACGGCCCAGCCGCCCACCAGGCCGAACAGCGCGAACCCCGCGAGGGTGACCCGCGGCCGGCCCCGCACCGCGAAGCGGCCCAGCACGCCGCCGAGAGCCAGGGACACCGCCACGATGCCTGCCGCCAGCAGGGACTTCTGACTGTCCCCGATGTTGGCGATGCTGAACGCCACCACGTCGCCGGGCGTGTAGTCGCTGAGCACTTCGCTCACCGCCACCACCAGCGACGGGACCGTCTCGAACGACCCGTGCACGAGCTCGCCGAACCCGAGGCCGAGCCCGGCCCCGGCGATCCCGGCCACCGCGCCCATGATCCCGATCCCGGCAATGTCGGTCGGGGAGGCGCCGACGCGCCCGCCAGCGGATTCTTCGCCCACGACTGTCCACCCCCTGACCGCGAGACTGGTCTTCTAGGACTCTGATCGTCTCCTAGAGGAGCACCTGATCGTACGTCTTTCGCCCTGGCCCTGCCGTTCCGGTCCGTTGCTCGCCTACCCGGGGCGCTCCTGGGGCGATGGGCAATAGTGGAGCGGATGGAGACGGGCTTGCCGCGCTCATGACAGACGGTGCCCGCGAGCTGCGCCCCTGGGGTTATGACGACCAGGTCGCCGCCGCTGTCGAACCCGGAGCGCAGGTCGGACGGGTGGTGCAGGTGGACCGGGGCGAGTGCGACGTGGTGACCGCGGCCGATATGGTGCGGGTCGCGTCGGACTCGGCCAGGGCGCAGGACGAGATCGCGCCGGTGACCGGCGACTGGGTCCAGCTGGCCGCCGGCGACGGCATGCCCCTGATCAGCAGGGTGCTGCCCCGCCGGACGGTGCTGGCCCGCCGGGATCCGGCCGAGCGCGACACCGAGCAGGTGCTGGCCGCCAACTTCGACATCGCCGGGATCGTCGCGGGCCTCGACCGGCCCCTGCCGCCGGGCCGGTTCGAGCGGATGCTGGTGATGGCCCGCGACAGCGGGGCCTCGATAGCCGTCCTGCTCACGAAGTCCGACCGGCCAGCCGATGCCGCCGCGGCGGCGGACACCGTGAGGGCGGTGGTGGGCGACGTCGCGGTGCTCACGTCGAGCGTCCGCAGCGGCCAGGGCATTGACGAGCTGCGGTCCCTGCTCGGCCCCGGACGCACGCTCGCCCTCGTGGGTGCCAGCGGATCGGGCAAGTCGAGCCTGGTCAACGCCCTGGCTGGCGCCGAGGTGGCGGTCACCGCCCAGGTCCGGGCCTCGGACCGGCGCGGACGGCACACCACCGTCGCCCGTCGGCTGGTGCTGCTGCCGGACGGCGCCGGAATGGTGATCGACACGCCCGGGGTGCGGGCCCTGGGCCTTACCGACGCGCTCGACGCGCTGAGCCGGGTGTTCAGCGACATCGAGGATCTCGCCAGCGGCTGCCGCTTCGGGGACTGCGCCCACGGCGCCGAGCCCGACTGCGCGGTGTCGGCCGCGGTGGAGCGGGCCGAGATGGATCCTCGCCGGGTCGAGCGTTTCCACGCCCTGCGCGACGAGATCGAGCGGCAACGGGCCCGCGAGGCCGCCCGGGCCCGCTCCTCTCGTCGTCGCCGCTGACTGGGCCTGCGCGGCTGCGGGCGCCCGCACTCACCAACGGGTCCCCCTCGGGGCCCCTTGGCCGGCCGCTGCGGGCCCGGAATCAGACGAGACGGCGGCGGTCGACCTTGCCGGTCGGGTTGCGGGGCAGGGCGTCCACCAACTCCAGCGCCTCAGGCAGCTTGTGGCGGGCTAGCGACCCCGCGCCGAAGGCCCGCAGCTCCTCCAGCGTCAGAGGCGTCGAGCGGTCGCGGGGCGCCACTACGGCCACGCCGGTCTCGCCCATCACAGGGTCGGGACGTCCCACCACCGCCACCTCCCGCACCATCGGGTGGGCCTCCAGCACGGCTTCGACCTCCGCCGGGTGGACGTTGTAGCCGCCGCGTATGTACATGTCGGTGGTCCGTCCGGCCAGCCGGAACAGGCCGGACTCGTCGAGGGCGGCCAGGTCCCCGGTGCGCAGCCAACCGTCCACCAGGACATCACGGGTAGCGACGGGGTCGCTCCAGTAGCCCGACATCACCGTCGGCGAGCGCAGCCAGAGCTCGCCGGTCTCGCCCGGGCCCGGCGGCATCCCGTCGGCGTCCCGGACCTCGGCCTCGACGCCGGGCCGGGGCCGGCCGACGGAGTGGCAGGCCTCGTCGTCGTCGTCGGCGTCGAGCGCGGTGGCCAGGCCGATTCCGCCCGACTCGGTGGACGAGTAGCGGATCGAGTATGGCGCGCCGAAGCACTCCCGCGCCGTGCGCACCAACTCCGGCGACGACGGTCCGCCGCCGGCCACCACCGCCCGCACCGCCGAGAAGTCCAGTTGGGAGACCAGCGGATGCCTCACCATCAGCGCGATCTGGGGGGCCACGCCGACCACCGCGGCCATGCGATGGCGGGCTATCAGCTCCAGGGCCGCCCCCGCCGACCAGCGTTCCAGCAGGTGGGTGGTCTGACCGCAGGCCAGCATCCACGGGAGCTTGGTCATGAAGGCGACGTGGGCGAAGTGGGTGGACGAGATGCTGTGGCCGCCGCCCCAGTCTCCCCCCGTGTCCAGCCGGGCGACCGCCCTCAGCTGGCGGTTGGTGAACCAGGCCCCTCTCGGCGCGCCGGTAGTGCCCGAGGTGAAGCAGACGCACACCGGCCGGTCGTCGTCGGGCGCCGCAAGAGCGTCGGACGCCCGAGCGCGGCTCCGCAGTGATCCGCCTGCGGAGGCCGGATCGTCGGCGGTCTCGATCACCTCGACCCGTCCCGCGGGCCAGGCGGCCGCCGTCGTCTTGTGCCGGGGGTCGGTCACCACCAAGTCGGCCCCGAGCGCGTCGAGGCATCCGGCCGCCTCGTCGGCGGTCAGCGCCGGGTTGACTCCGGCGGTGACCGCCCCGACCCGGGCCGCGCCGAGATAGACGGACACGTAGTCCGCCCCAGAGGGCAGCACCAGCGCGACCACCGACCCCTCGCCGATGCCGCGGGCCCGCAGACCGGATGCCACCTCGCGGGCAGACCGATCGAGGTCGCCGAAGGAGAGCACGCGGCCCGCGGGCGACACGAACGCCGGGCGGTCCCCGAAGTCTCGAGCTGCCCTGGAGATCGCCTCGGTCAACACGACGTCGGGCTCTGGCAGGCACGGCCCGGGGCTCCGAAGGCGGGCTCTTCCATCACGTCGATTGTACGATCCGCCCCGATGGACCTCCGTCCCGACCCGGCGCTGACCGCCTTCGCCGACGAGGTGCGCACCTGGCTCGAGGAGCACCTCGTCGGGGAGTTCGCCCGCTACCGGGGCCGCGGCCTCACCGGCCAGGAGGACGTCCCCGTGGAGGTGCAGCTGGCCTGGGAGCGAGAACTGGCCGCGGGCGGATGGCTGGGACTCGACTTCCCGAGGTGGATCGGCGGCCGCGGCTGCACTCTGGCCGAGCAGGTGACGTTCTTCGTCGCCTACAACGAGGCTCGTGCGCCGGGCCGTTTGCCCAACATGGGGGTGACGCTGCTGGGCCCCACCCTCATGGCCTTCGGGTCGGTCGAGCAGCAGCAGCGGTTCGTGCCGTCCATCCTCTCCGCCGACGAGATGTGGTGCCAGGGATACTCCGAGCCCGGCGCGGGGAGCGACCTGGCCGGGGTGTCCACTCGGGCCGACAGGCGCGGCGACCAGTGGGTGATCAACGGCCAGAAGGTTTGGACTTCGCTGGCCCAGCACGCCGACTGGATCTTCGTGCTGGCTCGCACCACGGCCGGATCACAGCGCCACCGCGGGCTCAGCTACCTGCTCGTGCCGATGGCCCAGCCCGGCATCGAGATCCGCCCGATCACCCAGCTGACCGGGGGCGTCGAGTTCAACGAGACGTTCTTCGACGACGCCTGCACCGATGCCGACCTGGCGGTCGGAGGCGAGGGCAACGGCTGGAAGGTGGCCATGGGCACTCTGGCCTTCGAGCGTGGGGCGAGCACCCTCGGCCAGCAGGTCAGCTTCCGCCAAGAGTTCGACAGCCTCCTGGCCGAGGCCCGCCGCTCCGGGCGCATCGACTGCGCCGTGCTGCGGTCGGAGCTGACGCAGTGCCACATCGAGCTGGAGATCCTGCGCTTCAACCAGATGCGCCTGCTGACCTCGCTGACCCACGACGCGCCGCCGGGCCCCGAGCAGTCGATCGGCAAGCTCTACTGGGCGTCGTGGCACCGCCGCCTGGGCGAGCTCGCCATGAAGGTCAGGGGCGTCGACGCGATGGCGGCCGACCCGGCTGCCGGCGCCCATGCCGGCGGCGCCCATGCCGGTGGTGCCCATGGCAGCGGCGCCGATGCCGGTGGTGCCGATGCCGGTGGTGCCGATGCCGGTGGCGGAGGACGGCAGTATCGGCTCGACCGCTGGCAGCGCACGTTCCTGTACTCGCGGGCGCACACCATCTACGGGGGAAGCAACGAGATACAGCGCAACATCATCGGAGAGCGGGTCCTCAGCCTTCCCCGAGAGCCGCGCCAGTAACCTCGCAGGCCAACGAGGCCGCGGGCTTCGCGCATTGGGCCGAGAGTTCCGCGGGACCAGAGCAGCGCGGAGCTAGAGCAGCGCGGAGCCAGCACATCGCGGGCGTAGCCTGCGAGCAGTCATCGAAGGGAGTTCCGATGGGGCGAATCAGCAACACCTGGCAGTTGGCCAAGACGTCATGGGCCGTGCTCAAGAAGGATCGCGAGCTGCTGTGGATCCCGGTGCTGTCGTTCCTGGTGTCGGCGGTGGTCATCGGGGCCGTGGCCGCGGTGACGTTCGTCACGCTCTCCACCACGTCCTCGGGCGGCGAGACGACCACGGAGTTCAACCCGGCGACGGTGGTGCTGTTCGTGTTGGCCGCCTTGGTCCTAGGCGTCATCGCGGTGTTCTTCAACGGAGCGCTGGTGGCCGGCGCCCACGAGCGCATGACCGGCGGCGACCCCACGGTGCGCAGCGCGGTGAGCCGGGCGTTCCACCGCATCGGCGGGCTCGTGCCCTGGGCCATCCTCACCACCACGGTGGGACTGGTCCTGCAGGCCCTGCGGGATCGGGCCGGCTGGCTGGGGCGGATCGTGCTGCACATGGTGGAGATGGCTTGGGAGGTGGTCACTTTCCTGACCGTGCCGGCCATCGTCATCGACGACCTCGGAGCGATCGAGGGCCTCAAGCGGTCCGCGTCTCTGCTTCGCCGGACCTGGGGAGAGAACCTCGCGGCCCGGGTCGGGTTCGGCCTCCTCGGCTTCGTGCTGATCCTCCCCGCAGCGGTGGTGGCCGGGCTGTTCATCGCCTCGGGCTCGACCGCCCTGATCGTCGTGGGGGTAGTCGCGGCCGGGGCCTGGATAGCGGTGGTGATGGTGGTGCTCACCGCGCTCAACGCCATCTTCCAGACCGCGCTCTACCTGTACGCCACCACCGGCCGCCTGCCCTCCGGCTTCGAGCAGGCCCCCCTGGCCCAAACCTTCGCCCCCAAGTAGCCGCCCCTGGGGTGGTACGGCGGAGGACGCGCCAAGCGACTCATCCTCGTCAGCCGGCCAGGGCAGCCCTGGGTGCCTGTTAGAGTCGTTTCGTGGCTTCCACGAGGTTGCGCTCCGACGGCCGGGTGACCATTCCCAAGCCTCTGCGACAAGCCGCCGGACTCTGCGAAGGCGACGAACTTGACGCCGAGGCGACCGGCGACGGCATCCTGCTGCGCCCTCGGCAGTCACGCGATCCCGAGCAGTGGTGGTACTGGACTGAGGAGTGGCAGACGAAGGAGCAGGAAGCTGAGGCAGACCTCGCCGCAGGCAGGCGGGGGCCGGTGTTCTCCTCGGGTGAGGAGTTTCTGGCCGCTCTGCGCGAGATCGCTGGCTTGGAACCCAGCAGCGACAGCACGGCACACTGAGCCCGCCGCCGCGACGCTGCTCTGTGCCTCGTGCCCACATACGAATGGCTCCGGTCCTTCGGCCGTGACTTCGCGGCAATGGACAGACCATTGCAAGAGGCGTTCCTTCGGGCCGTGAGCGAGCTGGTTGAAGATCTCCGAGGGGATCGCCAACCTAGACCGGGCCTGCGCGTGAAAGGGGTGCGCGGCTACGAAGGGGTGTTCGAGATGACTTGGGCCCCGAATGGCCGGGCAACGTTCAACTACGGGGAGGAGAGACTTCCCGGGCACCCCCACATTGTCTGGCGACGCATCGGAAGCCACGACATCCTCCGGCGACCATGACGACCATTCTGCCGCTGCCTGCTTGAGGAGGGTCCCTGAACTTGAGTTCGCGTGGACTCACAAACGGGTTCCCCTCGCGGTCACCGTCATGTGGACTGCACTGTCCGTCTCAACGGTCATAAGTGGACTCCACAAGGCTCGATCGCTCGACAAAGTCTGCGTGCTGCACGGCCGCGGACGATAACTCCAGACCCGGCGCACATGCCGCCCCTGCGTGCGGTTGCATCATGGGCCGTGATCATATGGCAGCAGTCTTGCATGCTGCTGCGCCGCGGCTGGCGGGGACGGCTGTCGCTGGGCGGGTGGCCTCGTTGGGGCGGGGCGGGTCTTGGGGCCTCGGTGGGTTTCGTGAGCGGAGGCGGGGCAGCCAGCGCGCGCGGCTGTGCTGCTGCAGGCGGGCCGCCGCTGGTGGACCACCATTTGAGCCTGGTGTGAAACATCACACCCAAGAGGCGTGCAACTGCCCACTCCGGTCGCGCCGGTCAGACGAGTTGGTCGGCCAGGCCCCACTGATGCGCGCTGGCCGCGTCCAACTCGGCGTCGGTCAGCAGCCACTGGAGGGTGCGCTGACGACCGATCCGGGCCGGGATGCTCACTGTGCCGCCCGCACCGGGGATGAGGCCCATCGACAGTTCCGGGAGCCGGAAGCGCGCCCGCTCGGTGGCTTCGACCCGGCCGCAGAACGCGGCCAACTCCACGCCCGCGCCCACGCAGGCGCCGTCGACGCGGGCTGTGACCCGGTCGGAGATCGTGGCGAGCCACGGCGCGATGTTGGCCCGGCTGCGGATCAGGTGGGCGGCCACCGGGTCGGAGACTGTGCCGAACTCGGCCGGGTCGCCGCCCGCGCAGAAGTCGTCGCCCGCGCCGGTGATCACCACCGGCCGGTCGTCGGCGCCGGCCTGAAGGGCTTTGAGCACGTCGACCAGTTCGTCGCGCATGGCCGCGTCGAGCAGGTTCTTCAGCCGGGGCCGGTCGAGGGTGACCGTGGCCGAAGCGCCGTCGTCGGACACGGCTATGCGGGGCCGGTCGCGGTCGTGGCGCACGCGCCGTCCTCGCCCGGCCAGCCATCGGGCGTGCTCGGGGCCCGCCTGGAGGGTGGAGTAAGCCAGGCTCTCCACCAGCAGGGCGTCAGCCAAACCGAGGCGCTCGCCGCGGCGCAGCGTCTGGGCCGCGACCACTGAGGCCATGGGCGCAGCCGCCACCCCGGCGACGACGGGTTCGGGGTCGTCGACCACGATGTCCCAGGCGCCCCCGCCGGAGCCCACCGCGATGGACACCACCGGCAACCGGGCCAGGGCCGCTCCCATCCTGTCGGCGGGATCGTCGCCCACATCCACCGCCACGGCCGGAACGCCCGACGCGGCCACCATGGCGTCGAGCACGAAACGGTCGAAGTCCACCGAGTCGGCCGCGCCCTCGGCGTCCTCCAACGGCCAAGCCTCGACGCTCGACCCGTCCACCACAGGCAGCTTCCGCTCTAGGCGCCGGCCAGCGGGCGCTCGGCGGCCGCCGCGCCGGGCCCCGCGTCAGGCTCGGGGGCGAAGCCGTCGCGCAGGACGCGGCGCAGCAGCTTGCCGGTCTCGTTGTAGGGCAGCTCGTCGACGAACTCCACCCGCGAGGGCACCCGGCTCGACCGGAGCCGGGCTCGGACCAGCTTCCGGAGTTCATCGCCGTCGGGCGCAGGGGAGCGGGCCACGACCGCCACGGCCACCTCCTCGCCCCACTCCCGGCTGGGCACGCCGAAGGCGGCCGCGTCCACCACCGACGGATGGGTCAGCAGGGCGTCCTCGATCTCGCCGGGCGACAGGTTCTCGCCGCCCCTCACGATGATGTCGTCATCGCGGCCGTGTACCCACAGGTATCCCGCGCCGTCGAGGTGGCCGCGGTCGCGGGTGCGGAACCAGCCGGCGTCGTCTAGCAGCGAGCCGGTCTCGGCGTACTCGCCAGAAACCTGCTCGCCCCTGACCCAGATCTCGCCCGCCGCTCCCGCGACCGCCTCGGCGCCGTCGTCGGAGCGGATCGAGAGTTCCACGCCCGGCAGCGGACGGCCCGCCGACGACAGCCGGGCCCTCGCCGCGGGATCGTCGGAGGCGGCGGCGCGGCGGTGGTCGTCGGGGCCCAGCACGCACACCGTCGAGCTTGTCTCGGTGAGGCCGTAGGCGTGGGAGAACCCGGCGTGCGGGAAGACCTCCAGGGCCTTCTCCACCACCGACCGGTGCGACTTGCCCCCGCCGTAGGACACGAACCGCACCGAGGGGAGGGTCTCGCCTCGGCGGTCGAGGGCGTCGACGATACGGGCCAGCATCGTGGGCACGAGCATGGCGTGGGTGGCGCCCTCGGCGTGTACCAGATCGATCCAGGCGTCCGGGTCGAACCTCCGCAGCGGCACGATGCGCCGGCCCGAGTAGACCTGCGAGAGCTGGGCGGCCACCGAGGCGATGTGGTACGGCGGCACCGCCATGATGTGGGCCTCGTCGGTTCCCGCGGAGCCGAACTCCACCGTGCCGAACACGTAGGACACCAGGTGCCGGTGGCGCAGCACGGCCGACTTGGGCGCGCCGGTGGTGCCGCTGGTGTAGAGCAGCACGGCCGCGGCGTCGGGATCCATCGGCCAGTCGCCGTGCTCGGCGGGCTCGGCGCCTCCGCCGGGATCGGCCAGAAGGCCTTCCCGCTCGACGATCTCGAGTCCTCCGACATCGGCCAGCCGGTCCGCGCCGGCACGGTCCGACACCGCCAGAGCGGGCGCGGCCCGTTCGGCCAGCTCGCGGAGGTCGTCGTCGGCGAGCCGGTAGTTGATCGGCACGTAGGGCACGCCCGCCCATGCCGCTCCGAACAGGGCGACCGGCAGGACGGCGCCCGGCTCGTCGCAGAGCAGCAGCCGCTGCGCCCCGGACGCCCGCACACGTCCGGCCAGCGCGGCGGCATGGCCCATCAGCCGATGGCAGGTCATGCCGCGGCCGAGCGTGCCGACCGCCGTCCGGTCGCCCATGGCGGTGGACGCCATCTCCAGGAGCATCATGACGTTCATCGGGGCGTCTCCGCTGGCCTGGCTGGCTCGCGGCGGATGACGACGGACCTGGTCCGGCAGTCCACCGGCAGAGCTGCTCAGTCCGAGGCGGGCAACGGCTTGGTCGCCTTCACAGCCAGCGGCACGCCCCCGAGCGCCATCGAGCCCTCGCCGGCCTTCGTGCAGAGGACCTCCACCGCCTCGTCGGGGTCTCCGTAGCGCTTCCCGAGCAGCGTTCCCGCCGAAGCGTCGGCGCTGGGCGCGCCGGCCCGCTCGGTCGATCCGGCCGGCGCCATGGGGGCGCCGCCGCAGCTCAGATCGGCGGGGCCGACCCCCTTGACCACGATCACCTCCGTGGCGCAGACCGTGCTCTGGAATCGGGCCCCGGGCCTCAGCTCCACCATCTCGTTCCTCCCGCCGCCAGTCGACTCGGTGGGGCTGGCGCCCCTCGGCCCGTCCATTGTGACCTGCGAAATGCCGCCGCCCAACCGTTGGCGGGACGACGCCGGCACCGAACGGCTGGCCGGCCTCTCAGCCTGTGGCGTGGTGACGCGGGCGGAGCCCCAGCCCTGGATCGCTGCGCCATCGACGCCACCGAGCCCGCAACTCGGGTCGTCCGATCAGCAGCTCCAGCACGACCGCCACGATCAAGACTATGCCCGTGGCCAGCGTCAGGATGTAGAAGGGCGCCCCTCCGAGGCTCAGGCCGCTGTTGATGAAGCGCAGCGTCAGGGCGCCGATTGCGATCCCGAACACCGAGCCCCGTCCGCCCAGCAGGCTGACGCCGCCGATCAGCGCGGCGGTGGCCGCCGGGAGGAGCAGCGTCTCGAACGCGGCCGGGCCTGCGCTGCCGGACTTGATCGACGTGAGCGCCCCGGTCAGCGCAGCCAACGCCCCCGAGACGGCGAAGGCCAGCACGAGCGGGCGGACCAGCGGCACGCCGGCCGCGGCGGCCTCCTGCCGTCCGCCGCCGACCGCGTAGATCTCCCGGCCGAATCGGGTGTTGACCAACAGCAGGGCCACCAGGACGAAACAAGCCAGTGTGACCAGGCTGAACGGCGAGAAGATCCAGAGTTGGCGGCGCACGTCATGGGCGATCTCCAAGTTCTTCATGACCACGGTGTTCTCGCCGGAGATCATGAAGGCCAAGCCGCGAAGGCCGATCAGGGTTCCCAGAGTGAACACCAAGGACTGGATCCTCAGGCGATAAACCAGATACCCCTGAAGACTGCCATAGGCAACACCGATCAGCATTGCGAGCAGAGTGGTCGGCACCAGTCCGAGCTCCTCTACGACGGACACGGAGATGATCCCCGCGACCGCGGCTGCCGACCCGACCGAGAGATCGAGCTCTCCAGCGATGATCGTCACTCCGACCGCCAGCGCGGCCAAGCCCAAGAATGCGAAGCCTTCGAAGATCGTGAAGACGTTGTTGGTGGTAAAGAACCGATCGTCGCGCCACGAGAACACCATGAACACCGCGACGAAGAGTCCGAGGCGGGCCCATGCCGTGGGCTCCACTCGTCGGATCGACCTCATGTCATCTGCCTCCGGTTGCGGAGCACCGTGAACGCGCTCACGCTGACCAGGATGGCCAGCCCGACGAACAGGATCCGAACGCCGTAGCTGAAGCCGCGCAGCACCATCAGGTTCTGGAGGCCGGCTATGAACACCGCGCCGATCGCCGTTCTCAGCGCAGAGCCCTCTCCTCCCTGGATGGCCGCGCCGCCGACGAGGATGGCCGCGATGGAGTCGATGTCGGCGCCGTCGAACTGATCGAGGCGCCCCTGGCCGAACTGGGCGGCGCTGAAGATCCCGGCGAGGGCGGCGCCCAGCGACGACACCGCGAACACGTAGACGGTGGTCCTGCCCGGCCGCAGGCCCGAGGCGGCCGCCGCCAGCCGATTGGCGCCCACCAAGGTCAGTTCCCGGCCGAACCGCGTGCGAGCCAGGACGATGGCGGCGATGACGGTGATCACCACGAAGGCCCAGGTCTGGTTGGGAACTCCCAGAGGCCGGGACGTGCCGATCCAGTCGGCTGCGTCGGTGCCGGCTCTGACCGTCTTGTTGTCGGTCAGCCAGGCCCCGGAGCCGAACAGGACCGCTCCGACGGCCAGCGTCACCACGATCGGGTTTCCTCCGAGGGCCACTGCGCCGCCCTGAACGGCGCCCACCGCGGCCGCG
The DNA here is from genome assembly GCA_963667505.2 of Acidimicrobiales bacterium. Lineage (GTDB taxonomy): Bacteria > Actinomycetota > Acidimicrobiia > Acidimicrobiales > Aldehydirespiratoraceae > Aldehydirespirator. Next base: position 602,687 of record OY763490.2, read on the forward strand.
ATCGCGAACGTGACGAGAACTGCGAACCACGCCGGCCATCCCCAGCTCATGAAGGCGGCGAAGCCGATGGCGGCCATGGCCGCGGTCTGCGACACCGACAGCGAGAAGAAACTGCCGGCGATGGTGATGCCGGTCATGGTCACCGCGATGATCCCGATGAGGGCGGCCGAGCGCACGATGCTCTGAAGGTTGCGGTATGTGACGAACTCCGGCGTGGTGATCCATCCCACTGCCGCCAGGGCTACCACTGCGCCCACCACGGCCAGCGGCACCGTCGCCCGGCGCCACGACCAGGCCGGCTTGGCGACGCTGATCTCGGCGCTGCTCATCAGGCCGCCTCTTGCGGATGAGTGATCTCCCGGGTGAGCAGGCGGGAGTCGGTGTCGTCGCGGCGGCGGACGCTGACCTGCGTCCCCTTGAAGTACGCGACCACGGTGTCCGCCAGACCCAGTATCTCCTGGCTGTCGGAGGTGGCGACGACGATGGAGGTGCCCTGCTCCGCGATGGTGCGCAGGTGGCGGTAGATCTCCGCTCGGGCCCCTACGTCCACGCCCCGGGTGGGTTCATCCACGAGCAGGACCTTGAGCGGGTGACCGGTCCACTTGCCCACCGCGATCTTCTGCTGGTTCCCGCCGCTCAGCGCGCCCGCCACCGATCCCAACCGCAGCCGGTCGATCGTGAAGGTCTCGGCGATGCGGTTGCTCATGGACCGCTCGGCCCGAGGTCGCAGCCACCCGGCCACCGTCACATGGTCGAGGCTCGGGGAGGTCAGGTTCTCGACCACGCTGCGCTGCAGGAAGAGGCCGTCGCGCTTGCGGTCCGAGGAGCTGTACCCGATTCCATGGCGGATGGCCGCCGCCGGCGAGTTGGACGGAACGGTGCTCCCGGAGACCGACACCGTGCCCGAGATTCTGGGCTGGTGGCCGGCCACCGCCCTCAGCACGTCGCTGGCGCCGCTGCCGAGCTGGCCGGCCAGCCCGACGATCTCGCCCTTGCGGACCCCCAGGCTCACGGGTTCGGTCACGTTCTCGGTGATGAGATCCTGGATGTCGAGAACCAGCGGTCCGGGCGCGGAGGCCCGCTCGGGGAACAGGCCTTCCAGCGTTCCCCCGAGCATCATGGAGATGAGCTGGTCGAGGGTGAGGGCGCTGGTCGGAGTGGGGGCGCTGGATCTGCCGTCCCGGAACACGGTCACCCGGTCGGCTAGGTCGAAGACCTCGTCGAGGCGATGGGTCACGTAGATGATCGAGCGGCGCTGCTCCCGCAGGGAGCGGACCACTGTCTTGACTCTCTGTATCTCCCGGTCGGCCAGCGCCGCGGTCGGCTCGTCGAAGATCACCACCCGGGCGTCGCGAGCCAGCAGGCGGGCCACTTCGATCAGCTGCCGCTCCGCCACCGAGAGGTGCTCGACTTGGGCGTGGGGGTCCAATTCTCCCAAGCCGACCTGATCCAGATAGGGCATGGCCGCCCGGGCCAGAGCCCGCGGCGAGGTTCGCCATCCTCGTCTCGTGTCGCCCAGGAAGACGTTGTCGGCGACGGAGAGGCTGGGAATCAGCGATAGCTCCTGCTGAACGACTGCGATGCCGGCATGCTCGGTCTGGGCGGAGCCCCCGAAGCCGACGTCCTCGCCTCCCAAGCGGATCCTCCCGTCATCGGGCGGGTACATCCCGGCCAGGATCTTGACCAGGGTGCTCTTTCCGGCGCCGTTCTCGCCGACCAGGGCCATCACCTCGCCGTAGCCGACCTCGAAGTCCGCCTTGTCAAGCGCTCGTATCGAGCCGAACGTCTTCGAGACCGCGTCGACTCGCAGGTATGGCTCGGATGAGTTCACGGCGTCTCCGCTGCTCACGGTCACCGCTTGCTCACGGCGTCTTCGCTGCTCACGGTCAGCGCTTGCTCACGGTGTCTCCGCTGCACGCCGGGCCCTGCATCATGTCTGGATTGCAGGCGGTCTCCAGCAGGGGAGTGTTGGGGGAGCGAGGATTCGCAGGTTCAGTCTTGCCACGACTTTCCGGCTATCCAAGCCTCCATCCCCTCCTTGCGGGACGACTCGATGAACTCTAGGCGTGCCCCGTACATGTCGTGGGGCGCGGTGTAGGTGGCCAGAATCCGGTCTTCGGGGGTGTACTGCGTGGCCTCCTTGCCGATGCCCAGCTCCCTGAGACGCTCCACCAGAGCCTCGGGATCGTCCTCCCACAGGCCGATGTGGTGGAGGCCCTCCTGGGCGCGGCCGTAGATGCCGTCGTTGTCCTGCGATTCCAGGAGCTCGAGGTAGGGGGGTCCCTCGACTGACCATGTGATCCGCAGGTCGAGCGCCTCGACGATCTCCCCCTGCTCGAACCGGTCCACATGAGCGATCTCGGGATCCTTGAACGTCAGCCCAAGCACCTGGGAGAAGCGGTCCATGGCCTCGTGGATGTCCTCGACGAGTATGCCCACATGGCACAGGTCGCTGGCTGTCATCGGCGCGGTCCTTTCGTGGCTCGTGCTGCTCGCGGTGCGATGCGGCTGCGGTACTGCCGGCCGGGAGGACCGAGACAGCAGGCCAGCCCTTCCGAGCCGGCCTGCTGTCCGGTCATCGAAGTCAATCGATGCAGTCCCGTTCCGAACCGATCAGTACACGCAGAGGTCGTGGACGCCGAATCCCTCTACGGTCACCGACTCGATCTCGTTGGTGTCCGTGTAGGCCGGGCTGCGCACCGGCGGGTTGGGAATGAAGTTCCCGAAGCTCGCGAGGGCGCCCGTGGTGAGGTACTCGTCCAGCGTCTTGATGCTGAACACACCCTCGAGACGGGCCGCCTGCAGACCGGTCGCGAACTCCTTGCCGTTCTCGAGGAACTCGAGGTTGCCGTGGCATGTGCCACCGACCACCATGATGTCGGAGCCCGGCGTGTAGCCCTCTTCCTCGAGGGCGTGAATGACGCCTTCGGCCAATGCCGAGTTGTGGGCGTACACGAGATCGATCCCGTCGCCGCGATGGGCGGCCACGAGCTGCTTGGCGGCGTCGTAGCCCTCGGGCGGCCCGAAGCCGGCCTCGACTTCGCCCAGCACGCTGATGCCGGCCGCCTCGAGGATGGGCCTGGCTGCCCCGCTGCGGTCGATTCCCGCCTGGTAGCCGGCCACGAACCCGATGATGATGGCGTTGCCGCCGTCGCTGTGGAGCTCCGCGCCGTTCGCCACCATCGCGTCGCGGGCCTCGACCACCAGTTCGGCCGCGACCTCGCCGTTGAGGACGTCGTTGACACCGGCGTAGCCGACCACGTACTGCTCGGATCCCGGGAAGGGGAGCTGGTTGGTCTGGATCACCGGCACGCCGGTGTCGGCGAGGGCCTGCAACGAGGCCACGCCGGCCTCGTTGTCCGAAGGCCACCATGCGTAGGCCACCACGCCTGCGTCCGCCGCGCCGAGCTGCTGCTGGACCTGGGTGTCCTGCTCAGCCTGGTCGAAGCCGTTCTCGATGATGATGATCTCATATCCGAGTTCGGCGGCCGCTTCCTCGGCGCCCCGACCCCACTCCGCGATGTAGGTGTTGGTGGTGGTCGGGATGAAGGCGACGATGGTGTTGCCCATCTCCTCCTCGGCCTCGGTCGTGGTGGGTGCTGCCGTTGTCGCGGGCGCCTCGGTCGTGGCCGGCGCCGCGGTCGTGGCCGGAGCGGCCTCCGGCTCATCGTCGTCGCCGCAAGCGCCGGCAACCAGCGCCAGTACCGCCAGTGCCCCCAATGCAGGCACGAACCGTCGTCTCATGGATATAACCCCCTTGGATCAGGTGACCAGAAAAAACCTGATTCTTCCTGGACGGGCAACGATGGTACTGAGGCCCTTTCGAGAGGCACAAATCAGGATCAGCCGTCGGATCAGGATCAGCCGTCGGAGCGCCCCGATCGCAGGTGCTCGGCCACCGCCGACATGTCGTGGTCTCCGAAGCCGGCAGCGATGGCCTCCAGAATCACCTTGCGATTCAGTTCGCTCTGCGGCATGGTCGCGCCCACGCCGGCGGCGAGGGCCAGGGCCAGGTCCAGATCCTTGCGGGCCAGGACCATCCGGAAGGCCACGGGAACCTCGCCGGGTCTCAGGAAGGCCTCCTGGCGGTAGTGCACGAACGGCGCCGCGATGGCGCTGTTGGCGAAGACCTCGTAGGCGCGGGCCCGTTCGATGCCGGCCGCCTCGGCCAGGACCAAGGCCTCCGACACCGCTTGGCCCAGCCCGTAGACGATGGAGTTGACGGCCAGCTTGACGGTGGCGCCGGAGCCCACCGGCCCCATTTGGTAGATCCGTGCGCTCATGGCCTCTAGCACCGGCCGCGCCGCCTCGACCGCGTCGGCGTCCCCTCCGGCCATGACGGTGAGGGTGCCTGCCTCGGCTAGCGCCACGCTGCCGGAGACGGGAGCATCGACGAAGCTGCACCCCGCGCCGGCCACCGCGCCGGCCACCGCGCCGGCCTGGCTCGGGCTGACGGTGCTCATGTCCACGCAGACCGTCCCGGCCCGGAGCGATCGCGCCATGCCCCCCGAGCCCGTGTAGAGGTCCAGCAGCACGTCGCCGTCGGCCACCATGGTGATCACCACGTCGGCTTCGGAGGCCAGACCGGCTGGCGAGGAGGCCACTCGGGCGCCGGTTCCGGCGGCCATCGCCTCGGACTTGGAGGCTGTCCGGTTCCAGACGACCAGAGGGAACCCCGCGGCCGCGACGTTGGCTGCCATGGGAAGCCCCATGCTTCCCAGGCCGACGAAACCGACCGTGATGTCGCTCATGGTTGCCTCGCAGTTCTTCGCATCGCGGCGGCCTGCGTCAGTCGAGGGTCTTGACGACGACCTCGGTGATGCGAGACACCGACGGAATGGTGGCGTCCTCCAAGAGGTCTGCGGACGGCAGCGGGATGTGACCGGTGGTGATACGGACCACCGGCTGGTCCAAGTCGAAGAAGGCCTCCTCCATCACGATGGAGGCCACTTCGGCGCCCCATCCGCACAGCCGGGGGTTCTCCTCGACGGTGAAGACCCGGCCCGTCTCGCTGCAGGCGGCCAGCAGGGTTCGGGTGTCCAGGGGGACCAGGCATCGCAGGTCGACCACGGTGGCCTCGACCCCCATGCGAGCCAGCTCCTCGGCTGCGGCCACAGCCTTGGGGACCATGGCCGCCAGGGCCACGATCGTCAGATCGGCGCCGGTGCGCACCACCGCAGCCTTGCCCAGCTCGCCCACCAGCTCGCCGTCCGGCACCGGTCCTTTGGTGGGATACAGCGCCTTGTGCTCGAAGAAGACGACCGGGTCGGGATCGCGGATGGACGCGGCCATCAACTCGATGATGTCGCGCGGCGTCGACGGGGCCACAACCTTCAGGCCCGGCACCGACATGGCCCAGTTCTCGACGCTCTGGGAATGCTGGGCGCCGAGTCGCACGCCCCCTCCGTTGGCCGTCCGGATCACCAGCGGGAGCTCGACCTGGCCGTCGGTCATGTAGCGGGTCTTGGCGATCTGGTTCGCGATCATGTCCCAGCAGGTGGCCAGGAAGTCGGAGAACATGATCTCGGCCACCGGGCGCAGGCCGTTCATTGCCGCGCCCATCGCGGCGCCGATGATCGCCTCCTCGGAGATCGGCGTGTCGCGGACCCGTCTCGGCCCGAAGCGCTCCAGGAGTCCCGCAGTGGTCTTGAACACTCCTCCGGCCGCGGCGACGTCCTCGCCGATGAAGTACACCGTCTCGTCCCGCTCCATCTCCTGGGCGAGCGCCCGGGCCACCGCCTCCCGGCAGGTGATCAGTTCCGCCATGCCGACCCTCCGTCAGCCCACAGGTTCGTGCCCATCGCCGAAGTCGAAGACACCGGAGCGGCCCTGGCCTCCTCGACCGCGGCATGCATGGTCGTGTTCACCGCGGCTTCGACATCGTCGAGCTGCTGAACCGAGGCGCCCGCCGAGAGGAGACGCTCCCTGTAGGCGGGGATCGGATCGCGGGCCTTCCAGCTCGCCACTTCGTCGTCGGGCCGGTAGTCGCCGGGGTCGGCCCGTGAATGGCCGCCGTGGCGGTAGGTGGCGGCTTCGATGAGGCTGGGGCCTCCCCCCGCTCGGGCTCGCTCGATCGCCGATCGGGCCGTGTCGAACATCTCGTCCGCATCGTTGCCGTCCACGAGGATCGGATCGAGTCCGTAGGCGGCGGCCCGGTCCGCGGCCGGGTTCCTCACGGCCGTGACCGACCGGATGGGCGTGTACTCCATGTACTGGTTGTTCTCGCACACGAACACCGCCGGCACCGACCAGACCGCGGCCATGTTCAAAGCCTCGTGGAAGGCCCCGATGTTCGTGGTGCCGTCGCCGAAGAAGCAGACGGCGACCTGGCCGGATCCCCGTTCCGATGCCGCCCAGGCGGCCCCCACCGCGATCGGCATGTGAGCCCCGACGATGGCGTAGGAGCCCATCGCTCCCGCAGAGGCGTCGGTGAGGTGCATCGAGCCGCCCTTCCCCCCGCAGATCCCCGAGCCCCTCCCGAACAGCTCGGCCATCAGCCGGCTCGGAGGCGCTCCCCTGAGCAGGGTGTGATTGTGACCCCGGTAGGTGCAGAACGTGAGGTCGTCGGGCCGCATGGCCGCCGCGAAGCCGGCCGCGATGGCCTCCTGCCCGATGGCCAGGTGAGAGGTGCCCTTCACCAGCCCTTCGAGGAACATCCGGTAGGCCAACTCCTCGAACCTCCGGGCCTCGACCATCATCCGGTACAGGTCGATGCGCTGGCTGAGGTCGCTCGTCTCGCTGCTGGGGGCTGTGCCCTCAGTACTGGTTGGCAACTTGGAGCTCCTCCGCGGGGAACAGGGTCACAACCTTGGGCCCCTCGGCCGAGCAGACCACCATCTCCTCGATGCGGGCCGCCGAGCGTCCGTCGTCGGCCGGGCAGAACGTCTCCAGGGCGAAGTACATTCCCTCCTTGAGTTCGATCGGGTCCTTGATCGAGTTGAGCCTGCTGATGACCGGGCGCTCGTGGACCGAGAGCCCCACCCCGTGGCCGAACTGGAGGCCGAACGCCTCCATCTCGTCGGGGAACCCGAACTCCTGGGCCTCGGGCCACGACTCCGCGATCACGTCGGTGGTGGTGCCCGGTTTCACCAGGGCTATGGCGGCGTCGATCCACTCCCGGGCACGCTTGTAGGCGTCTCGCTGGGACGGCGTGGCCCGGCCCACCACGAACGTCCGGTAGTAGCAGGTGCGGTAGCCGTTGTGAGCCTGGATGATGTCGAAGTAGGCGGTGTCGCCCGGCCGGATCAGGCGGTCCGAGAAGACATGGGGGTGGGGGCTGCAACGCTCGCCGGCGATGGAGTTGATCGCCTCGACATGCTCGGATCCCATCTCGTAGAGCCTCTTGTTGGCCAAGGCCACGATGTCGGACTCGCGCACGCCGGGCTTGAGCGCCTCGAAGATGTCGTGGTACACGCCGTCCACCATCGCCGAGGCCTGGGTGAGCAGCATTATTTCGTCGGGACTCTTGATCTCCCTGGCCTTGAGCATGACCTGCTGCCCGTTGCGCACGTCGACGCCGGCCTTGACCAGTTCCAGGTACATCTCCGCCTCGGCCATGTCGATGCCCAGCGGCATGTCGGCGACGCCCTCGTCGCGCAGCACGTCGCAGATCTCGCGGACGGCCCGCGTCACCAGTCCCGACTCGGGGCCGATGGATCCGGCCAGGCCAGTGTTGCCCCCCACCGAGTGGCCATGCTCCAGCCACGGAGAGTGCATGGTGTGAACCCGGGCCGCGGAGCCGAAGTCCCAGATCCAAGGCTCGCCGGTTCGGGTCAGCAGGGCCCATCGTTCCATCTTGTTGAAGGCCCAGTACCCGATGTGGGTGGCGGTCAGGTAGCGAATGTTGGCGGTGTCGAACACCAGCAGCGCCCCGAGGTCCGACTCCTCCAGCGCGTTCTTCGCCCGGTTCAGTCGGTAACGCCGCAGCCGGTCGAAGTCCAATCGCTCCTCCCAGTCGACGGCCATCACCCCCGGCGAGGGCGTGGTCGCGACCGGGAAATCAGCGATCTCGTTGTCAGTGCTCATGGTCGAGCCCCCTTGTGGGCTGGTCGGCGCCCGCTGTCCAACGAGCAAGCTATTCGACGGGCTATTCGCTGGTGGGGCGCACCTCCAGGGCCCACGGGTCGATAAGCGTCTTGATCCGCTCGGCTCGGCCGTCGACCATCGGCTGTAGCCCGCTTCGCACGAGGCCGTCGAGGGGCAGGGCCACCGGCGCCACGTCGCCCCATCCGCCCGGTCGGCGCCCTACCAGCCGGGCCGCCTCCGCGAAGTCGGCGCCGAACACATGGGCATTGGTTCCCACCAGCGACACCTCTCGCAGCGTCAGCGAGCGGGCGTCGACCGGGACGGGCCGCGCACCGAGGCCGACGGCAACCACCCGGCCGCGCGGCGCCACCACTGCGAGCGCGCCCTGGAGCGCCGCGGCCACGCCCGTGACCTCGTAGACCACCGCCGCGGGCGCTTCCAAGGCTGGCCGCAGCTGCGACGCGAGGTCCTGGTCCCGGTCCACCTCCACGGTGCCGACCGCTCCCAGAGCACGGGCGATCTCCAGCCGCTCGGCTGAGAGGTCGGCAGCGACGACCCGAAGCCCTGTCTCCGCGGCGGCGAACACCAAGAACGCGCCCACGCCGCCGACTCCGACCACGACGACGGTGTCGTCCGGACGCGGAGACCCCTGGCGCAGAGCGTGCACGGCGACCGACATTGGCTGGACGAGGGCTGCGCCGTCGTCGCCCAGGCCGTGCTGTTCCACCGGCAGACAGATCGACGCGGGCACGGTCACGTACTGAGCGAGGGCGCCGTTCCTCTGGAGGCCCACCGTGAAGTACCGCTCGCAGAAGTTGGTGAGCCGCTGACGGCAGGCCGGACAGGCGCCGCACGAGATGCCCGCCCCGCTGGCCACGATGGTGCCGTCGTGAAAGCCCTCGACGCCGGGGCCGCGGGCCGCCACCCGGCCGCCGAACTCGTGGCCGGGAACCATCGGCCCCAGGTGGCCCGAGCGGGCGCTGCGCTTCGATATGGGGAACATGGTCGGTCCGTGACACCACTCCGAGGCGTCCGTGCCGCAGATGCCGGCCGCGTGCACCTCGATGAGGAGTTCGCCGGCACCCGGCTCGGGCACCTCCAAGTTCTCGATCCTGATGTCGCGTGAGCCGTGATAGACGGCCGCTCGCATGCCCACGATCACCCTCGCAGTCCGGTGCCCGGCGGTTCTGTGACTGGCTGTGACACGTCCTAGGCTCCGACTAGAAGAAGACCTGTTCGCCGCCGGTGAGGTTCAGACTTGCGCCGGTCGTGTAGCAGGCGTCGTCGGAGGCGAGGAACGCGGCCATCGCCCCGATGTCGGCGGCCGTTCCGAGACGCTTCATTGGGATGGTCTCGATGTGCTCGGCCAGCAGTTCGTCGCGGTCCCTGTTGGCGTCGGCCGCGGCCGCGCCGAAGCCGGTCTTGGTCATGTTGGTGAACATCGTGCCGGGGCAGATGGCATTGACCGTGATGTTGTATTCGGCTAGCTCCTTGGCCAGCACCTGGGTGAGCCCCACCACCGCGAACTTGGAAGCCGAATAGATGCCCCACCCCTGCCAGGCCACTTTGCCGGTCTGGGAGGCGGTGTTGATTATGCGTCCCCAGTCGTGCTCCTTCATGATGTGGGCCGCGGCCCGGGAGCAGGCCAGCACGCCGCGGACGTTCACTGCGAAGACCTTCTCGTACACGTCGTCCGGGGTGTCGATGACCGCCCCGATGGGTTGGGCGACGCCGGCATTGTTGGCGAGGATGTCGAGACGGCCATAGGTATCGGCCACGAGACGCATCTGCTCCTCGACCTGTGTCGTGTCGGTGACATCCAGACGGATGGCCATGGGCTGGGCGCCTGACGGTGCCGCCGGGAGCGATGAGGCCACTTCGGATGCGTCGAGCACGTCGGCGCACACCACCGCGGCTCCCTCGTCGGCGAACCTCCGGGCGATTCCCTCGCCCAGCCCCCGCGACGCTCCGGTCACGATTGCGATCTTGTCGTCTAGGCGGCCCATGAAAGCGCCCTCCTTGCAGCAGCGGAGCAGTTCGCAGATTACAACACGGTGCTTGTCGGGCAAATCGCCGGGACGTCGGCCAGGTAGGTTCGCTCAGTGCTCGGACTCCGGGATTCCGCCCTCGACGACGACCAGTGCGCCAAGGTGTGGGCTTCATCGGGTGCCATGCACTTGACCGGTCCGGTGCCGGGTCCGCCCGCGGTGTTGCCCGCCGGCGTCGTGCGCCCGCTCACCGCTCTGGGAGATGCGCTGGTCTTGGCCACCGGCAGCCTGGGCCGCGCCGTCAGGGTTGACCCCGTGGGCCTGTTGGGTCATCGGGCAGCGTTCGCCGGCTTCGGCCGCAGCGGGGCCCGGAGCGTGGGCGGGCACGCGCAGATGATCCGAGCCCGCGACGGCTGGGTGGCTCTCAGCCTTCCCCGGCCGTCGGACACCGCGGCGCTGCCAGCGCTCGTGGGCGCGGCGGTGCCCGCCGGCCACTGGAACGAGATCGGCTCGCGCCTGGGCCGTATGGTCTCGGCCGACGTCGTGGCGGCGGGAGCGGCGCTGGGCCTGGCGGTGGCAGGCGTCGGCGCCACGCCCCGGCCGGAGCGGCCTTGGTCAACCCATCTGGAGAGCCCGGTCCGGCAGCGAGGCTCTACGCCGCTGGTCATCGACCTCACGAGCCTGTGGGCCGGGCCGCTGGCGGGCCGGCTGATGGCGGACGCCGGCTGCCGTGTGGTCAAGGTGGAGTCGCTGGCCCGGCCCGACGGCGCCCGCCGGGGTCCGGCCGCGTTCTTCGAGATGCTGAACGGGCGCAAGGAGCAGGTGCGTCTCGACCTGCCCGAGCCCGAGGCGGTGGACAGGCTGCGGGAGTTGATCGCTGGAGCCGATCTGGTGCTGGAGTCGAGCAGGCCCCGGGTGATGCAGCAGTGGGGGATCTCCCCGGAGGACGTTGTGGCCGCGGGCACGGCCTGGGTGTCGATCACCGGCCACGGCCGCCGGGGGCCGGACCGCAACCGTGTGGCCTTCGGCGACGACGCCGCCGTGTCCGGGGGCCTCGTCGTGCCCGGCGAGCCGCCCATGTTCGTGGCCGACGCCATCGCCGACCCGATAGGCGGCCTGGCCGCCGCGACGGCGGCCGCCAGCCTGCTGGCCGACGGCCGCGCCGCCCTCGCCGACGTGTCGCTGGCCGGGGCGTCGGCATGGGTCAAGGGCCAATCAGGCGACGACATCGAGCGTCCCGTGGTTCGCCACGGCGAAGCCTGGGCCGTCGAACTAGCCGACCGCCTCATCCCGGTGCGCCCACCCAGCGAGGCCGCCTAGCGGCTCGGCAGCCTGGAAGCCGTGAGCCGCACCGAAGCGACTATACCATTATGTTTAGATCAATATTCAGATATTCTAGTATCTATGGCCAAGCCCGTCTCGGAGTTTCCAGCGCTCAAGGCCAAAAAGGTGCTGCGCATGCTTCTGAGGATCGGCTACGTGCCCGTGAGGCAGACAGGTTCGCACATCCGCCTGGAGGCGGAGGGGAGGAAGCCGATCATCTTCTCGACCCATGCCGGCAGGGAGGTACCGCCTCGACATCTGAGGAGTATGCTCGTCGAGAAGGCCGGGCTGTCCGACTCAGAGATCGACGCGTTGCTCTAGCAGGGCGCGAAAGCAGTGGTGGCAATGTCCCAGATCGAGATCTACAGGAACTGTGACGCAGGCCCCGCCTGGTGCGCTATGGGCGAGTTGGGTGACGCTGGCTACTACGCGGGTGCCGACACGCACGACGAGTTGCTCGCTCTGATCCGGGAGGCTGCCGAGATGGAGGGGGTCACTCCCGATGTCTTGACGGAGGCTGCTGATCGTGTCGGAGAGGCTCCGGGTGAACGGCCCTTGAGGGTGGGGCACTCCGGCTAAGGCCGGCGCCACCGCGGGGCGCCCACCCAAGGCCGACTAGCGGCTCGCGGGCTGGGCGGTGGGTACGGTGGGCGTGATGACCGGCGACGCGGGGTGGGAGGCCACGCTCGACGATTTCGAGCGCCGCCAGCAGCGGGCGCGGGCGATGGGCGGCGCTGACAAGCTGGCCGCCCGGCGGGCTGAGGGGCGCCTCGACGCCCGTCAGCGCATCGGGGCGCTGCTCGACGAGGGCTCGTTCACCGAGATCGGCACGCTGGCCGGACCGGTGCCCGCCGACGCGCTGGTGGCCGGGGTCGGCGCCATCGACGGGCGGCCGGTGGCGGTGGGCGCGGAGGACTTCACCACCATGGGCGGCTCGATTGGCCCGGCCGCCACCCGCAAGCGGTGGCGCATCGCCGACATCGCCGGCCGCGAACGCATCCCGCTGGTGATGCTGCTGGAGGGGGCCGGGCACCGCCCGCCGATGCCGGGCGATCCCGGAGGGGGCGGGCCCAACGACTTGCAGGAGCAGGCCGCGCTGTCAGGGCTGGTGCCGATGGTGTGCGGTGTGATGGGGCCGTCGGCCGGGCATGGCGCGGTCACAGCGCTGCTGTGCGACTTCTCGGTCATGACGCCCGACGCGGCGATCTTCACGGCCGGGCCTCCGGTGGTGGAGGCATCGCTGGGGGAGCGGGTCGGCAAGTCCGAACTGGGCGGCCCGGAGGTGGCCGTGGGCGCGGGCACGATCCACAACATCGCGGCCGACGACGCCGACCTGCTGGCCCAGGTACGCGCCTACCTGTCGTACTTCGGGTCGTCGGCGTGGGAGCGGCCCCTGGACGTTGACACCGGCGACACCGGCCGTCGCCGCATCGAGGAGATGCTCGACTTGGTGCCCCGCGACGGAAGGCGGGCCTACGACATGTCCGCTGTCGTGGCGGCGCTGGTGGACGGTGGCGAGACCCTGGAGGTCCAGCCCGGCTACGGCCGGTCGATCATCTGCGCGCTGGCCCGTGTCGGCGGCCAATCGGTCGGGGTGGTCGCCAACCAGCCTGCCGTGCGGGCCGGTTCCATCGAGGTCGCCGCCGCGGAGAAGGCCGCCCACTTCATCTCGGTGTGCGACAGCTTCCATGTGCCGCTGGTGTTGCTCAGCGACAACCCGGGCGTGCTGGCCGGCACCGCGTCGGAGCGGGCCGGCGTGCTGCGGGCGTCGGCTCGCATGTACGCCGCACAGACCCGGGCCACCACGACCAAGATCCACATCACGCTGCGCAAGGCGTTCGGCTTCGGCAGCTGCGTGATGGCCATGAACCCCCATGACGGCCAGACCCTCAGCTACGCCTTCCCGGCCGCGACGGTGGGTGCCATGGGCGCGGCGGGGGCGGGCCGGGCGGTCGGCGCCGACGAGCAGGCCCGCGGCGACCTGCGCCGCGCCGAGGAGGAGTCCGCCTACCGGTCCGCCTCTGCGCTGAGCTTCGACGAGGTGATCGACCCACGGGACGCCCGCAACGCCGTCCTCGCGGGCTTGGAGGTGTCGGCCCGCCGCCGCAGCCAGTCCTGCGAACCCAAGGCCCGCACCGGGATCACGCCCTGAGCCGGGCCTGCCTCGTCGGCGGTCAGGCGGTGAGGCGTTCCACCAAGTAGTCGATGCAGCGGGTGAGGGCCTCGATGTCGGCGGGGTCGATGGCGGGGAACATGCCGATGCGCAGCTGGTTCCGGCCCAGTTTGCGGTAGCCGTCGGTGTCGACGATGCCGTTGGCCCGCAGGGCTGCGCTGATCTCGTCGGCGTCCACCCGTTCGTCGAAGTCGATGGTGGCCACCACCCGGCTGCGGGCCGCGGTGTCGGCCACGAAGGGCTCGGCGATGTCGGAGGCCTCGGCCCAGCCGTACAGGATGTCCGCTGAGCGGTCGCTGCGGCCCGCGGCCCATTCCAGGCCGCCGTTGTCGTTGAGCCAGTCCACCTGCTGGGCGGTGAGGAACACGGTGGCCAGCGCGGGGGTGTTGTAGGTCTGGTCCTTGCGGGAGTTGTCCAGCGCCAGCTTCAGGTCGAGGAACGCCGGCGTCCAGCGCCCCGACGCCGACAGGCGCTCGATGCGCTCTGCCGCGGCGGGCGACATCAGCGCGATCCACAGGCCGCCGTCGCTCGACAGCGCCTTCTGGGGGGCGAAGTAGTAGGCGTCGCAGGCCGCGGCGTCGAAACGCAGCCCACCGGCGCCCGACGTGGCGTCCACTAGCACCAGGGCGTCGTCGTCGCCGTCGGGGCGGCGCACCTCGACCATCACCCCGGTGGACGTCTCGTTGTGGGGATAGCAGTAGGCGTCCACCCCGGCGACGGCGTCCAGTGGCGGGCAGGTGCCGAAGCCGCCCTCCAGCACCGACGGATCCTCCAGATGGGGCGCCGAGGCGGTGACGGCCACGAACTTCGAGCTGAACTCGCCCAGCGAAAGGTGGTGGCTGCGCCACTCGATCAGGCCGAAGCTGGCCGCGTCCCAGAAGGCGGTGGCGCCGCCGTTGCCGAGCACCACCTCGTAGCCGTCGGGGGCGCCGAGCAGCTCGGCGATGCCGGCCCGCAGCTCGGCCACTACTCGGCGCACGCCCATCTTGCGGTGGCTGGTGCCCAGATAGTCCACGGCACGCTCGGCGAGGGCGGCCGCGGCTTCGGGGCGGAACTTCGAGGGCCCGCAGCCGAATCGGCCGTCAGAGGGCAGCAGTTCAGCCGGGATGTTGATGGCCGCACCGGGGTCGGCGCCGGGCAGCATGGTCAGGGGGTTGTTCATCGGCTGAAGTCTGGCACCCGCCCCGCAGACCGCAACCCCGCTTCGTCGGTCGTTCCCAGCCGCGGACCCGCTGCCGAGGCCCGCCACACCCGCGCAGAGGCCGGCCGTACAACTCACAGGGATTCAGCACGCAACCTTGACGCCGCCGCCGATGTTGCTGGCGCCCATTCGGTGCCCCGAGCGCCCGAGCAGCACCGCGCCCACAGGCAGCCGATCGGCCCGTTCAGGCAGCCGACTTGGAGTGCGGCGACCGTTCCTCTGACCGATTCGCTGGGTGGTCGGGCGGTACGCTCGCCGTCATGACCAGTGAACGCATCTCACGGCGGGTCGGGGCCATCGCCCCGTCGGCCACTCTGGCGGTGACGGCCAAGGCCAGGGCGCTTCGGGCCGCGGGGGAGCGGGTGATCAGCTTCGGGGCGGGCGAGCCGGACTTCCCCACGCCCGAGCACATCGTCGAGGCCGCCGCAGCCGCCTGCCGCGATCCCAGGCATCACAAGTACACGCCCGTGGGCGGGCTCGAGGAACTGCGCGAGGCGGTGGCGGTCAAGACCCGGCGGGACTCGGGCCTGGAGGTTGACGCCGCCGATGTGCTGGTCACCAACGGCGGCAAGCACGCCGTGTACAACGCCATCGCCGCGGTGGTGGACGCCGGCGACGAGGTGCTGCTGCCCACCCCGTACTGGACCACCTACCCCGAGCCGATCGCCCTGGCGGGCGGGTTGGCCGTGCCCGTGCTGGCAACCGCGGCCAGCGGCTTCCGGGTGAGCGTCGACCAACTTGAGGCGGCTCGGACGCCCCGCACCAAGGCCCTGATCTTCGTGTCGCCGTCCAACCCCACCGGTGCCGTCTATCCCCGCGACGAGATCGAGCAGATCGGCCGGTGGGCGGCCGAGCACGGCATCTGGGTGCTGACCGACGAGATCTACGAGCACCTCGTCTACGGCGACGCCGAGCATCACTCGATGCCGGTGGTGGTGCCCGAGCTGGCCGAGCACTGCATCGTGCTCAACGGCGTGGCCAAGACCTACGCCATGACCGGCTGGCGGGTCGGCTGGATGATCGGCCCGTCCGACGCGATGGCCGCGGCCCGGAACCTGCAGTCCCACTGCACGTCCAACGTGTGCAACGTGGCCCAGGCCGCGGCACTGGCCGCGGTGTCGGGGCCGCTGGACGCGGTGGTGGAGATGCGCGGCCACTTCGACAGTCGCCGACGGACCATGCACCGGCTGCTGAGCGGCATCGACGGGCTGGTGTGCCCCGAGCCTGAGGGCGCCTTCTACGCCTACCCCGACGCCAGCGGCCTGCTGGGCCGTGGCCTCGGCGGGGCCCGGCCCGCCACCACGCTGGAGTTGGCCGACCTGCTGCTGGAGCGGGCCAAGGTGGCGGTGGTTCCCGGCGAAGCCTTCGGTGTGAGCGGAGGACTTCGCCTGTCGTTCGCGCTGGGCGACGACGACCTCGGCGAGGGAGTCGGCCGCATGGTCGAGCTGCTCGGCGGAGGCTGAGCCCGCCGGCTCGAAATTGATGGCGTTCATGTACATCCAGTGCCCGTTTTGTTCCCAATTTCGACCCGGCGAGGATTGGCTGACGTGAGCGGGCAGGCCGTCGCGCCCTACGGCGAATGGCCGTCGCCGGTGACCGCGGCGTCGCTGGTGCAGGGGGCCGCGGGCATTTCAGAGGTGATCGCCGACCCGCAGCGGCCCTGGTTGCTGTGGTGGTCTGAGAGCCGCCCCGACGAGGGCGGCCGCACCGCGGTGATGCGCTGCGACCTGAGCGGCGGCGAGGCTGAAGAGGTCACCCCCGCCGACGCCAACGTGCGCACCCGGGTCCACGAGTACGGCGGGGGAGCGTGGTGGCCACACGACGGATCGCTGTACTACGTCGAGTTCGCCGACCAGCGGCTGAGGCGCATCGACGGCCCGGGACTCGATCCGGTGCCGCTGACGGGCCAGCCGCCCGAGCCCGGCGCATGGCGATACGCCGACGGCCGGGTCACGCCCGACGGACGCTGGTGCGTCTGTGTGCGCGAGCGCCACGGCACCGGCCACGAGCCCGCCAACGAACTGGTGGCCGTGGCCGCCGACGGCTCGCAGCGGGTGGAGACGCTGTGGGCGGGCGCCGACTTCGTGATGACGCCCCGAGTGTCGCCCGACGGCTCAATGCTGGCCTGGATTTCCTGGGACCACCCGAACATGGGATGGGACGCCACCCGCCTGCACGTCCACCGCCTAGGCGACGGCCAGCTCGGCGCCGAACTGCTGGTGGTGGGCCGCGACGGCGACCGAAGCCTGTGTGAGCCGGGCTGGGATCCTGGCCCGGGCGGCGGGGCGTCGCGGCTGCTGGTGTGCAGCGACCACCACGACTGGTGGAGCCTCTACGAGGTCGATCTGGTCGGCGGCAGCCTGCTGCCCGCAGTGGTCGGCGAGTTCGATGTGGCCACACCGCCGTGGGTGTTCGGAATGCAGCGCTGGACGGCCAGCCACGGCTTGGTCGTGGCCGCGGCGGCAACGCCGTCCGGCGACGAACTGGTGATGCGCCCGGCGACCGCAGCGGATGGCCGCGTGGTCGTGCCGGACTCCTCGATCTCGTCGCTGACGATGGGCTTGGATGCTCCGGGCGGCGCACCGGTGCTGGCTTATGCCGGGGCTGGTTTCGGCCACGAGACCGAGGTGGCAGTTCTCAGCACGGACAGCCTTGACGGCAACCGGACCGGTGCCCGCCGGACGGTGAGACCGGCCCGCGAGCTTGGCTTGCCCCCCGAGCTGCTGGTCGAGCCCGAGGCCGTCACATTCGCCACCGGGCCGGACGGCGCGGCGGTGGCCCACGCGCTGTACTACCCGCCCGCCAGTCCGGCCTGCGCTGGTCCGTCCGGCGAGCGGCCTCCGCTGATGGTCATGGCCCACGGCGGCCCGACCGCTGCTGCCCGCCGCCAGCTCCAGCTGGGCATCACCTACTGGACCTCGCGGGGCATAGCCGTCGCCGACGTCGACTACCGCGGCTCCACCGGCTACGGCCGCCGCTACCGCCGGGCCCTCGACGGCGCCTGGGGCGTCGCCGACGTGGAGGACTGCGTGGCCGCGGCGAGGTTCCTGGCCGACCGCGGCGACGTGGACCCTCAGCGGCTGATGATCCGCGGCGGCAGCGCCGGAGGCTTCACGGTGCTGGCCGCGCTGGCTCTCTCTGACGTGTTCGCGGCCGGGGCCAGTCGCTATGGCGTGGCCGACCTGGAGGCTCTGGCAGCCGACACCCACAAGTTCGAGTCCCGCTACCTCGACCGGCTAGTCGGCCCCTATCCCGAGGCCCGAGACACCTACCGGGACCGCTCTCCGATACACCACCTCGACGGCTTCGACGCTCCGATGATTGTCCTGCAGGGAGACCAGGACGAGATCGTGCCGCCTGCCCAGTCGGAGATGATCGTCGAAGCATTGGAGGCCAAGGGCGTGCCGGTGGCCTACCTGCTGTTCGAGGGCGAGCAGCACGGCTTCCGCCAGGCCGGCAACATCGTCGCCGCGCTTGAGGCCGAACTGGCCTTCTTCGGCCGGATCCTCGGCTTCACGCCAGCCGACGAACTGCCCGAACTGGAGATCAGCGGCCTCTAGGACGACCCGAGGCGGGCGGGCACCTGACTGTCCGTTCGCTCTCTCGGGTGAATTGGCAGCATCTTGGGCTGTATGGGTGGGTTGCGCCGCCACTTCGGCGTCGGCGCCCGAGCCGCCGGGCGAGGGCTAGGACTTGTGGTCGTCCTCGTCTTCGTCAGCGGCACCGGCGTCTGCGGACGAGTCGGCTTCTCCTGCACCCTCATCGCGGTCGGCGCCGTCGCCGGGCTGGCCGTCCACGGGCTGGCCGTTCTGGGCTGCGGTCTCAGCGATGGTGGGCCAAGTCGCCTCGCCCTCGTCGGGCTTGCGCCTGCGGCGCATGATCAGACGGCCGACCCCGACGGCGGTGCCGACAACGGCACCGAGCTTCAACAGGCGAACAGCTCGAGTCAGCAGTCGTGACATGTCCGAAGCCTACCCGACATGGTGACCCCGTTGTTGCGCCACCGCGCTGAGCAGTTCATCCGCGCGAGCGTCCGGTGCCCCCAACCGCTTCAGTTGCAGGCCCGAGCGGCTATAGCTCAAGAGCGGCCAGGCGCTCCAGGGTCGCTAGGTCGTTGACGTGCAGACGGGCCTTCTGCTGCCCGTCGTGGTAGTAGCCCCAGCCCTGGAAGCCGAGCGTCCACAGGTCGTCGCCGATCACGATGCTGCGCACGATGACGTTCGGCTGCTCGCTGGGCCAGCAGACCCACATCGACTCGCCGCCGCGGAGCAGGCCCAGGCTCTCGGCCTCGCCGCCGAAGGAGTCCTCGGGATAGCACTCGAAGCCGGCCACTCCCGCCTCGCCGGGCTCGCAGGCGATGACCCGGTAATGGTCCTCGGAGATCAGGTACTCCAGCTCGGTGGAGAAGTCGCCGGTGTCGGCGGAGGGAAGGTCGTCGGCGGTGAGCCTGCGGCACTCGGTCCGGCCCGGCTCCTCGCCCGCCACGACGTGGTCGACCCGCCCGACCTCGGTGATCGCGCCGTCGGCCACCCGCAGCACAACCGCGCCCGACCAGTCGCCCCAGACCGTCACCGGGATCACCGCGAGATCCTCGGGCGCCCACCACAGGAAGGCCCGGTGGTCCCAGCCGATGTCGTTCCAGCCGTCGGGAGCGGTCCACACCGCCACCTCGCGGGGCGCGGCCAGGTCGCTGACGTCGAACAGCGACACCTTGGCCCCGGTGACGCGGCCCTCGTCGTCGGCGTCGGATCCCACCCCCAGCACCATGTAGTCGCCGATGGGGTGCAGATAGCTGGAGAACCCGGGGATTTTGAGCTCGCCCAGGATGGCGGGGTCGGCCGGGTCGGAGAGGTCGATGGTGTAGAACGGGTCGATCTGGCGGAAGGTCACCACGTAGCCGATGTCGCCTGCGAAGCGCACCGACTGGACCTGCTCGCCCCGGCCTATGTCGCCGACGCTGCCGACCTCGGTCAGCGTGTCGCCGTCGGTGGACAGCACCCTCACCCAGCTCTCAGATTCGTCGCCCCACGGTCCCCCCACGGTGGTGACCAGCCGCAGATGGCCGTCGTGCTCCGACAGCGAGAACTGGTTGTGGATCACGCCCAGCACCTCCCCGGAGGACGTGTAGGCGGCCTGCGCGCCCGTGATGTCGAAGCGGTGGACGCTGGTGCGCCGCTCCTTCCATTCCTCGATCCAGGCGTCCTCGTCCCAGTCGCCGCCGCCGAACTCCTCGGAGTCGATCCAGCGGGTGGTGGCGACGTACAGCGACCCGGTCGACGCGTAGACGGTGTCGCCGGGCGCGGTCACCGCAGTGGACGACGACGGGTCGAAGCCGCCGTCGATGGGCACGCTGACCACCGTGGTGATCCCGAACCCCGAGAACACCGACGGGGCGTGGACGTTCCCGCAAGACGTGAGCCGCGACCCCGTGGAGCTGTCGGCGGAGCCGAAGGAGTAGCGGGGCAGCCAGTCGTCGAGGGTGGATGCGAGCACCGCGGCCCGGTTGGCCGCCTCGGCGGTGTCCTCGCCCGCTTCTCCCTGCGGGTACACGAAGGGGAAGTTCCACTGCGGGTCGTAGCGCAGGATCACCCTGGCCGTCCCGCCGACGCTGCGAGCGCTGAGGTAGCTGCCCTGCACCCGCAGCGTCTCGACGATCTGGGGCGAGTCGCCGCTCAGGTCTATGCGCTGCATCACCGTCTCGGCGCCGTCGGGGGCGTCGCTGGTGGAGTGGGCGATCAGCAGCAGGCTGTCGCCGTGGATGAAGAGCTCCGGCGACCAGCTCTCGGCCACCGTCACCGCGCCGACAGTCCGGCGGCTGGCCGCGTCCACCACCACCAGCCGGCCTGATGAGAGCGTGAAGATGCGGCGGCCGTCGGTCTTGACGATGTCGGCCTCGTCTACGCCGGCCTCCTGAACGTTGGTGCCCGAGAAGTCCACACCCTCGACCGGCGCAGCGCTTTGGGTCCCTTGCGCCGGAGCGGCGTCCTCGTCCATAGCGGCCTCCTCCGCCATGTCCATCTCGGCGACCGGCATGGGGCTGATCCAGCCGCCGTGGTCGAAGCCCCACGGCCCGACCCTGGCCGCGTACTCGGTGTGCAGGTAGTCGAGCAGGGTCTCGCAGCTGTCGAAGCGCGCCAATCCCGCCGTGAGCACCACGTCGCCGCTGTCCAGTTCCACGACCGTGTCGTCGTCGCCGGGCTCGGTCACTCCGTCGCCGGTGCCGCCAGTGTCGGCCTGGGCGTCTGGGGCGGGCTCTGTCGAGCCCGAGATTCCGGGTGCGCCCTGCCGATCGTCGCTGCTGCACGACGCCGCGAGGATCAGGATGGTGACGAGGACTCCGAGCGTCGTGTGCATCACCGTTGGGATTCTGGTTGCCGATGCCGTGCGCTTGGGCGATGGGGTTCCGGGCGTCTTGTGCATGGGCGATGGGGTCCCGGTTGCGGGCGTCTTGCGCATGAAGGACGGGCCTTTCGTCGTGGTCGTGCCAGGCGGCGCGCCTATTGTCGAGAGATTGGACGGCGCGTTCTCGGCCGTAGTTCCCGAGCGTCCTCCCAATGTTGTCAGAGGGCTACGACACGGGGCCGGGCTACGGGGCTGCCGGCAGCCAGGGGAGTCGTCGTCGTTCGTAGTCGTCGATGGCGGCGGTGTGGCGCAGCGTGAGGCCGATGTCGTCGAGGCCTTCGAGGAATCGCTGCCGGGTGGACGCCTCCAACGGGAACTCGGACTCGAAGCCGACGGCTGGCGCCTCGACGCTTCGCCGCTGCACGTCGACGGTGATCTCCAGGCCGGGGTCGGCCTGCACCGCGGCCATCAGCTCGGCGGCGGCCGAGGCGGGCAGTTGGGCCGGCACCAGGCCGTTCTTAGTGCAGTTGTTGCGGAAGATGTCGGCGAACCGGGGGCTGATCACCGCGTCGAAGCCGTACTGCTGGATGGCCCACACAGCGTGCTCGCGCGACGAGCCGGTGCCGAAGTTGGGCCCGGCCAGCAGGATGCGGGCGCCTGCGTAGCGCTCGTCGTTGAGCACGAAGTCGCGGCGGTCGCGCCACTCCGAGAACAAGCCCTTCTCGAAGCCGGTGCGTGACACCCGCTTGAGCCAGTCCGAGGGGATGATCTGGTCGGTGTCCACGTCGCTGCGGTCCAGCGGCACCGCGGTGCCCGTCACCACCCGTATCGCCTTCACGGCAGGCTCACCATGGTGCCGGAGCGGGCACGGGCTGCGGTCACGGTAGGTCCTCGGGCGAGGCGAAGCGTCCGGTAACCGCGGTGGCCGCGGCCACCGCGGGAGACACCAGATGGGTGCGACCGCCCCGGCCCTGGCGCCCCTCGAAGTTGCGGTTCGAGGTGCTGGCCGCCCGCTCGCCGACCGACAGCTTGTCGGGGTTCATGGCCAGGCACATCGAGCAGCCCGGCTCGCGCCAGTCGAAGCCTGCGGCCTTGAAGACCTCCGGCAGGCCCTCGGCCTCGGCCTGGGCCTTCACCCGGCCCGATCCGGGCACCACCAGAGTGCGGACCCCGTTGGCCACCCGCCGGCCCTCGATCACCGCGGCCGCGGCCCGCAAGTCCTCGATGCGGCTGTTGGTGCACGATCCGATGAACACCGTGTCCACCGCGATGTCGCGCATCGCCGTCCCGGCGTCGAGTCCCATGTAGCCGAGCGCTCGGGCGGCGGCCTCTCGGCGCGACGGGTCGTCGAGGGAGTCCGGGTCGGGCACGGAGCCCTCCAGCGGCACCGACTGGGCCGGGTTGGTGCCCCAGGTCACCATCGGCGAGATCTCCGCGCCCTCGATCACCACCTCGTGATCGAACGCCGCGCCGTCGTCGGTGGCGAGCGTCCGCCAGTCGGCTAGCGCCGCATCCCACAGCTCGCCCGCCGGGGCCCGATCGCGGCCTCGGAGGTAGTCGAAGGTCGTGTCGTCGGGCGCGATCAGCCCGGCCTTGGCGCCCGCCTCGATCGACATGTTGCACACCGTCATGCGGCCCTCCATCGAGAGCGCCTCGATCACTGGGCCCCGGTACTCGATGATCCTGCCGACGCCGCCGGTGGTGCCGATCCGGCCGATGATGGCCAGGATCACGTCCTTGGCGCTGCACTCGTCGCCCAGTTCGCCGCTGACCGTCACCGCCATTGTGCCCGGCCGCATCTGGGGCAGGGTCTGGGTGGCCAGCACATGCTCCACCTCGCTGGTGCCGATCCCGAAGGCGATGGCGCCGAACGCTCCGTGGGTGGACGTGTGGGAATCGCCGCAGACGATGGTCATGCCTGGCTGGGTCAGGCCCTGCTCGGGGCCGATCACATGCACGATGCCCTGCATGGCGTGGCCCATCGGATAGTTGGTGATGCCGAACTCGTCGGTGTTGCGGCGCAGGGTCTCCACCTGGGTGCGGCTCACCTCGTCGGCGATGGGCTTGTCGATGTCGGCGGTCGGCACGTTGTGATCCTCGGTCGCCACCGTCAGGTCGGGACGGCGCACCCCGCGCCCCGATAGGCGCAGCCCGTCGAAGGCCTGCGGGGAGGTGACCTCGTGCACCAGGTGAAGGTCGATGTAGAGCAGGTCGGGCTCGCCGTCGCCGCCGCGGGCCACGAGGTGGCGGTCCCAGATCTTCTCGCTCAGCGTCCGCGGCTCGCCCACGTCGGTGATCCTAGAGGCCGAGCGAATGGGTGCGCGGGTCCGGCTCAATGAGTGCGGACTCGGCGATGCACGCCGCGGGCCCGGGCCTCGGCGGTCTCAGACGTCCCGGCCGGTGATCACCGGCGCCGGCGGGTCCTCGCCGGCGGCGTCCCACACGAACAGCGCGGCCGCGGCGGCCAACAGCAGGGCGCCGGCCAGGAGCGCGATCCGGGCCCAACGAAGGGTGGGAGGA
Source organism: Acidimicrobiales bacterium (assembly GCA_963667505.2). Lineage (GTDB taxonomy): Bacteria > Actinomycetota > Acidimicrobiia > Acidimicrobiales > Aldehydirespiratoraceae > Aldehydirespirator. Next base: position 626,259 of record OY763490.2, read on the forward strand.
TGATTGCCGCGGCCGGGGCCGCGATTCCGGGACATGCCCATCAGGCCGAGGCTAGTGCTGTGTCTCCCAATTCGACGGCGTGCCTCAAGACGGTGGCAGCTGCCCAGGGAGCAGGCCGGCTGCGCCGCCACATGGGCGACAGACCATGGCGACAGACCACTAGGAGACGTCGACGATGGTGACCTTCTCGGTCGTCCCTGCCGGCGTCTCGAACTCCACCACCGCACCCACGGCGGCGCCGAGCAGCGCCTTGCCCATCGGGGAGCCCGGCGACACGATCATCACGTCGTCGGCGCGCTCCTCGACCGAGCCGAGCAGCAGGCGCTCCGGCTCGTCGTCGCCGTCGTAGAGCACGGTGACCACCGTCCCCAGCGCCGCTTCGGAGCCCTCGACGCAGGCATCAATGATCTCGGCGTCGGTGAGGATCTTGGCGAGGTGCAGGATCCGCTCCTCCATCCTGGCCTGGTACTCCTTGGCCGCGTGGTAGTCGCCGTTCTCGGAGAGGTCCCCGAGCTTGCGGGCAGCCTCGATCTTCTCCGCGATCTCGATGCGGCCCCGACTGGTCAGGTCGTCCAGTTCGGCCCGCAGCCGGTCATGGGCGGCCTGAGAGAGATGGTGAACTTGGGCCATCAAGCCAATCTATCGGCGTCGGTGTATGCTCATCGCCGTGGCGAGCACCTCCGACACCGCGATTACTTAGCGCGCGCTCCCCGGCGCGCGCCCACGACCGTCCACTCCGGTGGGCGGTTTTTCGTTTCGCCGAACATCGACGATCCAGAGCCGCTGCGACAGGCGCAAAGCACGAGAACACCAAGCGACAACCGCGGCCCGGGAAGCGTCCCACCGATCGAGCAGTCCGACCACACCGACAACAGCAGCAGGCGGGCCAATGGCACACAGAGTGGGAGTGATAGGCGGGGACGGCATCGGGCCCGAGGTCGTCTCGGAGGGCCTCAAGGTGATCGCGGCCGCCGGCGTCGATCTCGACACCGCCGCCTACGACCTCGGCGGCGCCAGATACCTGCGGGACGGCACCGTGCTCGACGACGGCACCCTCGCCGAGTGGCGGAGCCTGGACGCCCTGTACATGGGCGCGGTGGGCACCCCGGGCGTGCCTCCCGGCGTGATCGAGAGGGGTCTCTTGCTGCGGATGCGCTTCGAGCTCGACCTCTACATCAACCTGCGGCCCTTCACCGCCCCGGGCCACGAATTCGTGGTGATCCGCGAGAACACTGAGGGCGCCTACGCCGGCGAGGGAGGCTTCCTCCGCAAGGGCACTCCGCAGGAGATCGCCACGCAGGGGTCGGTCAACACCCGCCACGGCGTCGAGCGGGCCGTGCGCTACGCGTTCGACTTGGCCATGGCCAGGCGCAGGCATGTGACGCTGGTGCACAAGACCAACGTGCTCACCTACTCGGGCGACCTGTGGCAGCGCACCTTCGACGAGGTCGCCGCCGAGTATCCCGAAGCGGACACGGCCTACAACCACGTCGACGCGGCCTGCATCTACTTCGTGGACGACCCCGCCCGCTACGACGTGATCGTCACCGACAACCTCTTCGGCGACATCCTCACCGACCTCGGCGGGGCCGTCTCGGGCGGGATCGGCCTGGCGCCGACCGCGAACCTGCACCCCGGCCGGGTGTCGATGTTCGAGCCGGTGCACGGCTCCGCCCCCGACATCGCGGGCACCGGGCGGGCCAACCCGGTAGCGGCGGTGCTGTCGGGCGCGATGATGTTGGACCACCTGGGCGAGGCCGAGGCCGCCGACCGCATCCGCAGGGCCTGCGACCGCCCCGAGTCGCTCACCGGGACCACCGGCGAGATCGGCGATGCCATCGTCGCCCGCCTGGCCGACTAGCCGCCCGCGAGGCCCGAACACCCACCATCGCAGACCCCTACGCCAACAAGAGCCCGGCACACGGAAGGCCAGCAGAGACATGCCCATCACACCCACCGAGCACATCTGGATGAACGGCGAGTTGGTGCCGTGGCAGGACGCCCAGATCCATGTGCTGTCGCACTCGCTGCACTACGGGACCGGGGTGTTCGAGGGAATTCGGGCCTACGCCACCGACGACGGCCCCGCCGTCTTCCGGCTCACCGACCACATCCAGCGGCTCTACAACTCGGCCAAGATCCTCAACATGAGCATGCCGTACTCGGTGCCCGAGCTCGTCGAGGCCTGCAAGCTCGTGGTGCGCGCCAGCGGCCTTCCCGAGTGCTACATCCGGCCGATCGCCTACTACGGCTACGGCGAGATCGGGCTGTCCACCGCCGACTGCGCCACCGAAGTCGCCATCGCGGTGTGGCCCTGGGGCCTCTACCTGGGTGATGACGCCCTCACCAAGGGGGTCCGCCTGAAAATCTCGTCATGGGCCCGCCACGACCACAACATCATGCCGCCCGCATCCAAGACCACCGGCAACTACGCCAACTCGACGCTGGCCAAGATGGAGGCGCTGCGGGCCGGCTACGACGAGGCCATCATGCTCAATCCGGCGGGACTGGTGTCGGAGTGCAGCGGCGAGAACATCTTCGCCGGAGCTCCCGACGTGATGGTGACCCCGCCGCTGTCGTCGGGGGCGCTGCCCGGCATCACCCAGGACTCGGTAATCACCATCGCCCGCGACCTCGGCATCAACGTGGTGGTCGGCGATTTGGCCCGAAGCGACCTGTACATCGCGCAGGAGATCTTCGTCTGCGGCACCGCCGCCGAGGTGAGCGCGGTCAACTCGGTGGACGACCGGATGGTGGAGTGCCCCGGCCCGCGCACGCTGGCCATCGCCGAGGCCTACGCCGACGCGGTGCGGGGCCGCACCGACCGCTACAAGACGTGGAACGAGCATGTCCATGAGTAGCGCCGACAGCGCGGGCGCTTCCGCACGCCCCGGCGAGGCCTCCGGGTATCCAGCGGGATCGAGCGGCGCCTCTCGGCCGGCGGTCGAGATCTACGACACCACGCTGCGCGACGGCGCCCAACTCGAGGGCATCTCGCTGACCGTCGACGACAAGCTCCGCATCGCCGAGCAACTCGACTATCTGGGGGTGGCCTTCATCGAGGGGGGCTGGCCGGGCTCCAATCCCAAGGACGACGAGTTCTTCGCCCGGGCCCGCAGCGAGCTGCGGCTCGAGGTCAGCGAACTGGTGGCCTTCGGCTCGACCCGCCGGGCCAGGGGCAGGGTCGACTCCGACCTTGTGCTGGCCCACCTGGCCGGGGCGGGCACGTCCACGGTGTGCATCGTGGGCAAGTGCTGGGACTACCACGTCACCGAGGCGCTGCAGACCACCCTGGACGAGGGCGTGGCCATGGTGGCCGACTCGGTGGAATACCTGGCCGCGCAGGGCAAGAGGGTGCTCTTCGACGCCGAGCACTTCTTCGACGGCTACCGCTGCAATCCCGAGTTCAGCCTGCGGGTGCTGGAGGCCGCGTCCATGGCCGGGGCGTCCACGGTGGTGCTGTGCGACACCAACGGCGGCACCCTGCCCCCCGACATCTCCGAGGCGGTGGCCGCGGTGGTGGCCCATGTGGACTGCGACGTGGGGATCCACCTCCACAACGACACCGGCTGCGGCGTGGCCAACGCGCTGGCCGCGGTCCGTGCCGGAGCCGCCCATGTGCAGGGCACCGTCAACGGCTACGGCGAGCGGGTCGGCAACTGCGACCTGGTGCCGATCATCGCCAACCTCGAGCTCAAGATGGGCCGCCAGGCCCTGCCGGAGGGGCGGCTGCCCCGGCTCACGTCGGTGTCGCACCATGTGGCCGAACTGGTCAACCTGCCGATCAACGCCCAGCAGCCGTACGTGGGCACCAGCGCGTTCGCCCACAAGGCCGGCCTGCACGCCAGCGCGCTGAGCCGGCGCCCAGACGCCTACGAGCACGTGCCGCCCGCGCTGGTGGGCAACGGCACCCGGGTGCTGGTGTCGGAGATGGCGGGCCGGTCCACCCTCGAGATGCGAGCCGCGGACCTGGGCCTGGAGATCGACGGCCGGGTGCTGGGCGACGTCATCGACACGCTCAAGCGCCTCGAGCACGCCGGCTATCACTTCGAGGCCGCCGACGCCTCTTTGGAGATACTGATGCGGGGCGCGGCCGGCTGGGAGCAGGACTTCTTCCGACTGGAGTCGTTCCGGGTGTCGATGGACCACCGCTCCGGCACCGGGGCCCGGGCCTGGAACGACGTGACGGTGGAGGTCGACACCGAGGCCACGGTGAAGCTGTGGGTGGAAGGCGAGCGCCGTGTGGCGGTGGGGGAGGGCAACGGCCCGGTCAACGCCCTCGACACCGCGTTGCGCAACGCCCTCGGAGGCCGCTACCCCGCGCTGGAGAGCATCACGCTCATCGATTACAAGGTCCGGGTCCTCGACACCCAGAAGGGCACCGGCGCGGTCACCCGGGTGCTGGTCGACTCCACCGACCGCCGCAAGGTGTGGACCACCATCGGCGTGTCGGAGAACATCATCGAGGCGTCCTGGCAGGCCCTGGCCGACTCGGTCGTCTACGGCCTGCTCCACGCCGACGACTGATCACGCCCGGCGCCGCCGCGCCAGGTAGCGGCTCGCCGCCGCGCACTACGCTGGCCGGCCGTGGCTGCTCCGTCGTATGTTCCTGCAACCGCGAGTGCGCCGTCGGTGTACCGGTCGCCGCCTCGGCGACCGGACTCCTGGGTGGCGGAGCGGCCCGGCGAGGTCGTGGGCGGCGAGGCGGTCAGAGGGCGCGGGCTGGGAAGCCAGGGGCCCGACCAGGGGTACATGCTCAAACTGGCCGAGCACTTCGCCGATCCGGTGCTGCTCGGTCTCGGCGAGAGCATCGACGACGTGATGGCCGGGTGCTGCGCGGTGGCGCTGCGCCGGGCTTCCCTGTTCGGCCGGGCGCCGGTGATGAACGACCTGCGCCTGGCGCTGGAACTGTTCGGGTTCCTGGGCGTCGCCGACCCCGAGCAGGTGGCGTGGCGCCGCCCGATGTTCGAGGGAGCGGCCGGCCACCACGGCTACCACGTCAAGCTGCGCCTGGCCGACCTCGTGCCAGAGAGCACCCTGCGCCTCACCCCGGCCGCAGCAGCCGAGGCCCGCGCCGAGAACTGGCGCCTCCCGCTGGGGCTCTGAAGGCCTGCTTGGTCGGGAAGCCTGCGTAATCGGCAGCCAGCGGGGTCGAGAAGGCCGGCTCGGCTGTCAGGCCCTTACGACGAGCGTCTTCACCGCCTTGTCGTGCCAGCCTTGCCGACGCTGGTCCCACAGCAGCGAGGCGTGGACCAGAAGGCCGGGGATGGCGAACAGTGCGTACCCGATGGCCGGTATCACCCAGCGCCCGGCTGCGGCGCCCCAGCCAGGCAGGCCGCCGCCGTCGGCTCGCACAACCTTGATCTTGGTTGCCATCTTGCCCGGAGTCTGGCCCTTGAGAGCGACGAAGATGATCTCGTAGGCGGCGCCCGCCACCAAGGGGGCGATCAAGGGCTCGATGAAGGCGGCGATCAAGTAGATGGCGAGGCCGAGGATGATGTCGATGACCCTGGCCCCCAAGCGTATGCCCGCCGAAGCCACTTCGACGGTCTCGCCGGTGCCTAGGTGGGCGAAGCCGGAGTCTGACGGGCTTCCCTGGCCGGCTGAACTCGGCGGAGGAGGCTGCGACGACCGGCCCGAGTCGTCAGGAGGCGGAGGTGGCATGTCGGACACGGTCGGCTCCTTGAATCTCGGAGGTGGACAGCTGCCATGACGCTACCACGGACCAGCACCGCCGAGCAGTTTCTATGCCGCACCGAAAATGCCGTCGTTCGATGCATCGGACCCCCGTTTTTTGATGCATTGAACACGCCTCGTTTGATACATTGGGCTTCATGGCGGATGCTCGCGCAACTCGTCCGAACGGCGCGTACCTGCCGCGCGTGGTTGATGCCGAAGTGGCTCGGGGACTTCAGGCGATGCCCGCGATTGTGCTGGAGGGGCCCCGCGCCTGCGGCAAGACGTCCACCGGACGCGAGCACTCGCGCAGTGAGGTGATGTTCGGGTCGGACCGCAGCGCCCGGATCGCGTCGACTGTCGGGCCAGAGGAATTGCTGGACGGCCCCGAGCCGCGGCTGCTGGACGAGTGGCAGCTCGCTCCGGAGATCTGGAACCAGGTGCGCGCCGCCGCTGACGAGGGCCGCCGGCCGGGGAGGTTCATCCTGACGGGCTCCGCTGTGCCGGCCGACGACATAACCCGCCACAGCGGCGCCGGACGCATCATGCGCATCCGCATGCGTCCGATGTCGCTGCTCGAGGCCGGACTGTCGACGGGAGAGGTGCCGATAGCCGACCTCTTCAGCCGTGAGACCAGATTCGCGACGCGGCCGGACGCGGGCCTGCGCGACTTGGTGGAGGCGGCCTGCCGGGGCGGCTGGCCGGGCTGCGCGCACCTCGACACGGCCGCCGCGCTGGCCTACGCGGCGTCGTACCTGCGAGAGGTCTGCCGGGCCGACATACCCCTGCTGGACGGGCCTGCGCGTGATCCGCTGGGCGTGGAGCGGCTGTTGCGATCGCTGGCTCGCAACGTTTCCACTGAGGCGTCGCAGCGGACCCTGGCGAGCGACACGGGCGGCGACCATCCTCTTGATCCCCGGACCGTCGGCGCCTACCTGGAAGCGCTGCGGCGGGTGTTCGTGGTTGAGGATGTGCCCGCTTGGTCGGTCGAGCTGCGCTCGCGCGCCCACTTGAGGCGCACGGCTAAGCGCCACCTCGCCGACCCGTCGCTGGCGGTGGCTGCGCTCGACGGCAGCCCGCAGCGGCTCTGGAACGACCTTGCGGCGTTCGGACTGCTGTTCGAGTCGATGGCCGTTCGCGATCTGCGGGTGTACGCCCAGGCTGCCCGAGGCCGGATCGCGCACTACCGCGACAGCAGCGGACTCGAGGTGGACGCGATCATCGAGCGAGGTGACGGCGCCTGGATCGCGCTGGAGGTCAAACTCGGCGGCGACGCCGCCATCGACAGCGCCGCGGAGTCCCTGCTGAGGTTGCGCGACACCGTCGAGCAGCGCCATGTCGGCCCGCCAGCGAACCTGGTCGTCGTGACGGCCACGGGCTACGGCTACCGCCGCGATGACGGCGTGCTGGTCGTCCCGCTGACCGCCCTAGGTCCGTGACCCGCTATGGAGGGCGAGCCTCGTCCGGCTGGCGGACCGTCGCGTAGCCGGCGCTAGATGTGCTCGCAGTCAGACATGACCCCCGTTTTTTGATGCATTGAATCCGTCTCGTTTGATACATTAGATTTCACTTTTTTGATGCATTGAGCCCGTCTCGTTGGGCGGGTCATGGTCCGAGTGCTGTGATCGGTACGACTGCCACGCCGTCGGGGCGGGTGTAGGCGTAGCAGCCGACGGCGGCGGCGTCGGTAGCCTCGCCGGGTGAGCAATCCGCGAGTCCGGTTCGCGCCGGCGCCGACGGGGTTCCTGCATGTGGGCAGCGCCCGCACGGCCCTGTTCAACTGGCTGTTCGCCCGGCGTCACGGCGGCGAGATGGTGCTGCGGGTGGAGGACACCGACGCGTCGCTGAAGACCCAGGCATACGTGGACGCCATCGTCGAGCCGCTGCGCTGGCTGGGCCTGGACTGGGACTCCGGACCGGTGTTCCAGTCCGAGCGCCGTGACCGGCACTCCGAGGCCATCGAGCAGCTCGTGGCCGACGGTGCGGCCTACTTCTGCGACCTGACCCGCGCCGAGGTCGAACAGCGGTGCGCCGCGGCCGGGCTGCCTGTCGGCTACCACGGCTGGTCGCGCGACCGCAACGTGGCCGACGGGCCGGGCGTGGTGGTGAGGTTCCGCTGCCCCGACTCTGGCGAGACCGTCGTCGAGGATGTGGTGAGGGGACGGGTGAGCTTCCCGAACGAGTCGCTGGAGGACTTCGTGATCCGCCGCGGCGACGGATCGCCCACCTTCCACATCGCCAACGCAGTCGACGACCACGACATGGGGATCACGCATGTGATCAGGGGCGAGGACCTGCTCAACACCACGCCGCGGGTGCTGCTGCTGTGGCATGCGCTCGGCTACGGCGATCCGCCTGACTACGCCCATCTGCCGCTGCTGGTCAACGCCAAGCGCCAGAAGCTGGCCAAGCGGCGCGACGACGTGTCCCTCGACAACTACCGGCGGCGGGGCTACCTGCCCGAGGCCATGGTCAACCACCTCGCGCTGCTGGGCTGGGGGCCGCCCGACGAGGTCGAGATCCGGCCATTGGCCGAGATCGTCGAACTGTTCGACCTCGACGCGGTCAAACCGGCCCCGGCGTTCTTCGACCCCGCCCGGCTCGACCAGATCAACTCCGCCCACATCAAGGCGCTCACCCCCGAGCAGTTCGCCGACCGGGCCCTGTCGTTCGTCAGCGGAACGGGTCGGCTCTCCGGTGCAGCGTCCGCGACAAGGGCATTCGACGACCGGGCAGAGCCGTTCGTCAGCGGCGCCGGTGCTGCCGACGAGGACGCTGGCGGGGCTGGCGACGCTGGCAAGGCCATCGACGCGTCCCGCGCGTCGGCAATCGATGCGGCGCACCTGGAGCGAGTGCGGGAGGTGACCCTCCGGCTCGCGGGCGACCTGCAGCAGAGGGTCGCCAAGCTGGGCGACACCGCGGACTGGATCGACTGGATCATCGCTGACGTCGTCGCCTACGACGACAAGGCCTGGCGCAAGGCGATGGTCAAGGGCAGGGCCGCGGCCGAGGTGCTCGACATCGTTATCGCTCGGCTCGCCGAGGACGGCTTCACGTCAGCGGAGTGCCTCGAGGCCGCCGTCATGGGCGCGGGCGACGAGCTGACCGGGCGGCTCGGCGCGAGGGTGCGATCTCAGCCGCCGGTGCGGGTGGCGCTCACTGGAACCGGCGCCGGGCTGCCGCTTTGGGAGCCGATGCTCCTGCTCGGCAAGGGCGAGACCCTCAGAAGACTCCGAGCCGCCCGCGACCGCCTCTCCGCTTGACAACCCCGCCAGGTAACAGCGTCGCCGCGAGCTCGGGTCGGGGAGTGTCGGGCCCTTCTTGGGTGGGTCATGGTCCGAGCGCTGTGATCGGTACGACTGCCACGCCGTCGGGGCGGGTGTAGGCGTAGCCGCCTACGGCCGTGATGACCATCAGCTTGGTCGGCTCGCCCGCCACGGCGGTGTCGACTCTGGAGCGCAGCTTGAGCAAGTTGCGGGCCGCGGCGTCGATGGCCTGCTCGCCGCCGAGTTTGGCCTCTGCGGCGAGCCAGGCTCCGGCTGCCGTCTCCACCACGGCGTCGACCTCCAGCCCAGTGTTGTCGCGGTAATGGAAGACCTCGCCGTCGCATGCTGTGGCGTACACCCGCAGGTCGCGCACCATCAGCGACTCGAACAGCAGCCCCAAAAGCTCCAAGTCCCGCTGGAGGCGACGAGGACCGGCACGCAGCGCCGCCGCGGCGAGCGACGGATCGGCGAGGTGGCGCTTGCTCGCTCGCCTCAGGCGCGACCTGGAGCGCAGCCGAGCCGACCACGCGTGCTGGTCCTCCACCACGAACACTCGCTCCAGGGCGTCGATGTAGGCGCGGACGGTGTCGCGGTGCAGCGGGTGCTCGCCACCCGCGTCCGCGGCCAGCGTCGCCTGGGACGCCTCAGTGGCGGTGTTGCGTGCCAGCGATCGGAGGAGCCGTCTCATTCCCGCCGGGTCGCGTCCGCGGCCGCTTGTGCGGCCGACGTCGGCCCGGTGGATCTCATCGAGGTAGTCCCGCACGTACTGCTGAGCAGCGGGGGTCCCGGATCCGAGGCTGGCGGGCCATCCCCCGCGGCACAGGGCCTCGGTCAGACCAGAGAGGCCTGCGTCTCGGGCTCGGCCCTCGGCGCCACCCGAGGACAACAGGCCCTCCAGCCCCACCGCGCCCGTGGAGTCGCCCGTCTCGAAGAGCGTCATGGGGCGCAGGCGGATCCGGGAGACGCGGCCCGCTCCGCTGTGCCGGGTGGCGTCGTCGCTCGGCACGGCCGAGCCGGTCAGAATGAAGCGTCCCGGCCGGCGACCCTCGTCGCTGGCTCTGCGAACGTGGTTCCATACGGCCGGGGAGTGCTGCCATTCGTCGAGCAGCCGCGGCTCAGGGCCTTCGATGACGGCAGCCGGGTCTATCTCGGCGAGGGCACGAGCGTGGCTGTCCACATCGAACAGCACCTCGCTGCGGGCCTGCCGTCGCGCCGCCTCCGTCTTGCCCGATCCGCGGACGCCCTCGACCACCACCGTCGGGGACGCCTGCAGCCGCTGGGCGATCATGCGGTCGACGATTCTGGGCCGGTAGTCCATAGTCGCACAATAGGGTTCCAACCGGTATTCTGCAACAACTGTGACTAGCAGAATGCAAGATTTATATCCAACATCTTGCAATATTTTGGACCGGCTATCTGCAACACGAGCCGGGCTGCTGTCACTAGGCGATCTTTGGCGTCGGCCAATCGGCATCTGTGCCGACAGGCCGATATATTGACATGAGTGCGGATATCAACATATGCGTACCCAGCAATATGGAAACTATTGATATACGCCTTGGTGACGGCAGTTGGGTTGGTGCTGCTGGGTTGGTGGTTGGTGGCTGCCTCCGCTACCGCTCAGGAACCGGTGCCAGCAGCCTGCCCGGCGTCTGCGACCTCGTTCACGGACGTGGCCGCCGGCCACTTCGCCAAGGTCGACATCGAGTGCCTGGTCGCTTTGGGCATCATCAACGGAACGAGCCCGACCACCTTCTCACCTGACGAGCAGATCACTCGCGCTCAGACCGCCGCCCTGCTGGCGCGGATGTTGCGCAGGCAAGGACAGGCCTGCTTCACCAGTGCGGACGTTTTCGCGGATGTGTCCGGCGGCCACTTCGCCAAGGTCGACATCGAATGCCTGCACGCGCTCGGCATCATCAACGGGACGAGCCCGACCGCCTTCTCACCTGACGAGCAGATCACTCGCGCTCAGACTGCTGCGCTGTTGGCGCGGATGTTGCGCAGGCAAGGACAGGTCTGCTTTACCGGCGCGGACGTTTTCGCGGATGTGTCCGGCGGCCACTTCGCCAAGGTCGACATCGAGTGCCTGAGTGCGCTCGGGATCATCAACGGAACCAGCCCTACCGCCTTCTCGCCTGACAGGCGCATAACCCGCGCCCAGACGGCCGCCCTGCTAGCCCGCATGTGGAGGCGCGCAGCCGTCGCCCCGACTGAGACCCTCCAGGACGGCGGCGACGGGGGCGACGGCGGCGGGCCACCGGGCGGAGGGCCACCGGGCGGAGGGCCACCAGGCGGAGGGCCACCAGGCGGAGGGCCAGGCACCCAACCAGCCAATTCGACACCGGGCCAACCTGGCACGCCGACGCTGGCGGCCCAGGACCAGGGTCTCGGCGTGTCGTGGACCGCACCGTCGAACGGTGGGCTGGCCATCACCGACTATGACGTCCAGTACCGGGTCGAAGACGTCGACCTGAACAAGACCGGCCCACAACCCGGTCCTTGGATGCCCCACACTCATGCCGGCAGCGGCACTACCGCCACGATCGGGTCCTTGGCCAACGGCACCGACTACGAGGTGCAGGTGCGAGCTGAGAACAGCCTCGGCGAGGGCCCGTGGTCACGGTCAGCCAACAAGGCGCCCGCGGGCGTGCCTGCGGTGCCCGGCGCTCCGGCCGTGACGACCGGGCATCAGCGCCTGGCGGTGTCCTGGACCGAACCCGCCGACAACGGCGCAACCATCAGCGGCTACAAGGTCCGCCACTGCGACGACAGCACTGGCTGCGACGCCGACTCTGAGTGGACGACCAAGACGCTGACGGGCACTGGCACTTCGACCACCATCACCGGTCTGACCAACGACACCGCGTACCAGGTGCAGGTCCGAGCTACCAACAGCGTCGGCGACAGCGACTGGTCCGGGTCCGCCGAGAGCACGCCCGAAGCGCAGCCGCCGAGCGCTCCGAGCACGACGGAGCGGACGGTGGCACAAGGTCACGAGGTGTCCTGGACGGCCCCTGCGAACAACGGCGATCCCATCACCAATTATGAGGTGCGCTATCGCATCGAGAACAGCGGGGGCGACTGGCCTGCCTCGTGGACGTTCTACGCCAAGGTCGACGACACCACCAACAGCATCACGATCTCCCTGCCGGGCAGCAACTCCTCGGCAACCCTGCAAGCGTTCATGGAGACGAACGCCTCCGGCAGCAACGTCGAGGCAACCCGGCGAGCGTTCACGCAGGCGAACACCGCGGACATCCAGGCGCAGGTGCGGGCGGAGAACTCGCACGGGTGGGGCGGCTGGTCTGCGCAGCCCCCGGACGCGCCCGCCGCGCTCCAGGTGGCACCTGTCGGTGCGGGGCTGACCGCGACTTGGACCGCGCCGGCCTCGAACGGCGCGCCGATCACCGACTACGACGTGCAGTACCGCATCAAGGACACCGACAGGGGCCAGACCGGCGACCAGCCGGGCTCGTGGAACGCCCTGGCCGGCAACGCCGATCCCGGCACGAACACCACCGCCACGATCACCGGCCTGACCAACGGCACCGCCTACCAGGTACGAGTCCAGGCCACCAACAGCGCCGGCGACAGCGCCTGGTCGGAAACGGCGGACGGCACCCCCGCGGCGGAGAATCCGAGCCGGCCCGACGCGCCCGTCGTGGCGGCCAACAGCCAGGGTCAGAGTCTCGACGTGTCGTGGACCGCGCCGGCGAGCAACGGCGGCTCCGCCATCACCGACTACGACGTGCAGTACCGGGCCTGCACCGCCACGGACAAGACCTGCGCCACCAACCCCACCTGGGAGACCAACTGGACCGACCGCAGCGGCGAGACCGGAACCGACACCGCCACCACGACCACCCTCACGGGCTTGACCAACGGCACCGCATACCAGGTGCAGGTGCGAGCCGCGAACAGCGTCGACGAGAGCGAGTGGTCGCCGGTCTCCAGTGGCACGCCGGCAACCGGCGGTGCCTCGAACCCGAAGCCCCCGGACGCGCCCGCCGCGCCGAATGTCGACGCCTTGAACCAGGGCCTGGGCGTGTCGTGGGACGCGCCGACGATCAACGGCAGCGCGGTGACCGGGTACAGCGTGCGCTTCCGCGTCACCGACACCGACGACAACCAGTCCGGCGACCAGCCGGGCAGCTGGATGTACCAGGGGCACACGGACACGTCGACTTCCACGGTCATCGAGTCGCTGACCAACGGCGTCAGCTACCAGGCGCAGGTGCTGGCGCGCAGTGCGGCCGGTGACAGTGCCTGGTCGTCTTCGGCTGCGGCGGCTCCCGCGGCGCAGAAGCCCGATGAGCCGGTGGCGCCAACGGTGGTTGTCAGGAACCGGGGCTTTTGGGTGTCTTGGGCCGCGCCGGCCTCGAATGGGGCGGCGGTCACCGATTTCGACCTGCGATGGCGCGCCTGCACCGCTACCGACAAGAGTTGCGCCACCAGCCCGGCGTGGGGTTCATGGACTGACCGCGGCGGCGAGAGCACCCCCGACACCGCCACGTCGGCGACCATCACCGGCTTGGCCAACGGCACCGCCTACCAGATGCAGGTGCGGGCCGCCAACAGCGTCGACGAGAGCAAGTGGTCTTTGTCGACCACCGGCCTGCCGGCCGCGCAGAGGCCCGCTGCGCCGTCGGCGCCGTCGGTCACGGTGTGGAACAGAAGCCTGCGCATCTCCTGGACCGCCCCCGAAGACAACGGCGCAGACATCAGCGACTACGACCTGCAGTACCGGGCCTGCACCGCCACGGACAAGACCTGCGCCACCAACCCCGACTGGGGCGACTGGACCGAATGGAACGCCTCCAACACCAGCATCGGCACCATGGACACCATCACCGGCCTGGTCAACGGCACGGCCTACCAGGTGCGGGTGCGGGCCGCCAACAGCGTCGGCGAGAGTATCTGGTCGCTGTCGTCAAACGAGCGGATCCCAGCGGTTCAGAAGCCCGACAAACCGGACGCGCCCACGGTGGGCGTCTGGAACGAGAGCTTGCGGATCTCATGGGACGCCCCGGCAGACAACGGCGCGGCCATCAGCGACTACGACGTGCAGTACCGGGCCTGCACCGCCGCGGACAAGACCTGCGCCACCAATCCCGCCTGGGGCGCCTGGACCGAATGGAACGCCTCCGACGACAGCACTACCGCCAGCGCCACCATCACCGGGCTGACCAACGGCACCGCCTACCAGGTGCAGGTGCGCGCCACCAACAGCGAGGGCGACAGCGCCTGGTCGGCGTCCGCGAAGGGCACCCCGGCCGCGCAGAAGCCCGACAAACCGGATGCGCCCACGGTGGGCGTCTGGAACGAGAGCCTGCGGATCTCATGGGACGCCCCGGCAGACAACGGCGCGGCCATCGACGACTACGACGTGCAGTACCGGGCCTGCACCGCCGCGGACAAGACCTGTGCCACCAATCCCGCCTGGGGCACGTGGACCGAATGGAACGCCTCCGACGACAGCACTACCGCCAGCGCCACCATCACCGGGCTGACCAACGGCACCGCCTACCAGGTGCAGGTGCGCGCCGGCAACGGCGTCGGCGACGGCGCATGGTCCGATTCCGCCGCGGGAACGCCGGCCGCGCAGAAGCCCTCCGCGCCGTCCGCGCCGACGCTGGTGGTGTGGAACAAGAGCTTGCGGGTGTCGTGGACCGCGCCCAACAACAACGGGGCGTCGATCAGCGACTACGACGTGCAGTACCGCAAGCAGAACAGCGACAACACCTGGCCCAACACGTGGACCTCGCATGCCCACACGGGCACGGCTGTCAACACGACGGTCACCGGGCTGACCAACGACTCGGCCTACCAGGTGCAGGTGCAGGCCACCAACAGCGCCGGAGACAGTGCCTGGTCCACCTCGGCCACCGCCACCCCGACCGCGCAGAAGCCCGACGCGCCGTCCGTGCCCTCACTGTCCTACGGTGACCGGAGCCTCGGTGTCGAGTGGTCTGCGCCTGCTGACAACGGGGCGGCCATCACCGACTATGACGTGCGCTACTGCGTCAACAGCACCGGCTGCGACGCGCCGGGCGAATGGACGGCGCTCGACGACACCGGCGACAACGCCACCGACACGGACACCGAGACCACCATCGGCAGCCTGACCAACGGCACGACCCACCAGGTGCAGGTGCGGGCCGGCAACAGCGTCGGCAACGGCGCCTGGTCGGCGTCGGCCAGCGAATACCCGTCCACCGTGCCGGGCACCCCGGCCGCGCCCACGCTGGGGGTCGCGAACCTGAGCCTGACCGTGTCGTGGTCGGCGCCTTCGGGCGACGGCGGATCGGCGGTCACCGGCTACAAGGTGGGCCGCTGCTCCGCCTCCTGCGGCACCGACTCCAACTGGACGTTGAAGACCCTGACCACCACGGGCACCAGCACCACGCTGACCGGCCTCGTCAACGGCACCGCCTACCAGGTGCGGGTCGCGGCCACGAACCGCGGCGGCGACAGCACCTGGTCCACGTCGGCCACCGCCACACCCGCCCGAGTGCCGGCCGCGCCGTCGGCGCCGACGCTCACGGTGGACAACGCCAGCCTCGGCGTGTCGTGGACCGCGCCAGCAAACAACGGCGCCGCCATCAGCGACTACGACGTGCGCTACCGCAAGCAGAACAGCGACAACACCTGGCCGAACTCGTGGACGGCCCACGCCCACACCGGCACCGGCACGTCCACCACGATCACCGGGCTGGACAACGACTCCGCGTACCAGGTGCAGGTGCTGGCCACCAACAGCGAGGGCGACAGCGCCTGGTCCGCATCGGCCACCGCCACCCCGACCGCGCAGAGGCCGGCCGCGCCCGCCGCGCCGTCGTTGACCTACGGCGACGAGAGCCTCGACGTGTCGTGGAGCGAGCCCGCGGACAACGGCGAGGACATCAGCGGGTACAAGGTCCGCCACTGCGTCAACAGCACCGGCTGCGACGCCGACTCTGAGTGGACGACCACGACGCTGACGGGCACGGACACCGAGACCACCATCGGCAGCCTGACCAACGGCACCACCTACCAGGTGCAGGTGCTGGCCACGAACAGCGTCGGCGACGGTGCCTGGTCGGCGTCGGCCAGCGAGTACCCCTCCACGGTGCCGGGCGCTCCGGGAACGCCGACGCTGACGGTCGGGGACCTGAGCCTGGGCGTGTCGTGGGCGGCGCCTTCGAGCACGGGCGGCTCCGCGGTGACCGGTTACAAGGTGGGACGCTGCTCCACGAGTTGTGGCACCGACAGCAACTGGACGGTGAAGACGTTGACCGGCACGGACACCAGCACCGCGTTGACGGGGTTGACCAACGGCACCGCCTATCAGGTGCGGGTGGCGGCCACCAACCGGGGCGGTGACAGCGTCTGGTCCACGTCGGCGACCGCCACCCCGGCCAAGGCGCCCGACGCGCCGGGCGCGCCGACGCTGGTGGTGTGGAACAAGAGCCTGCGGGTGTCGTGGACCGCGCCTGCCAGCAACGGGGCGTCGATCAGCGACTACGACGTGCAGTATCGCAAGCAGAACAGCGACAACACCTGGCCCAACACGTGGACGGCGCATTCTCATACGGGCACGGCTGTCAACACGACGATCACCGGGTTGACCAACGACTCGGCTTACCAGGTGCAGGTTCAGGCCACCAACAGCGCCGGCGACAGCGCCTGGTCCGCGTCGGCCACGGCCACCCCGACCGCGCAGAAGCCCGACGCTCCCGCGGTGCCCACACTCACATACGGTGACCAGAGCCTCGGCGTCGAGTGGTCTGCGCCGGCTGCGAACGGGCAGGCGATCAGCGACTATGACGTGCGCTACTGCACCAACAGCACCGGCTGCGACGCCGCCGGGGAGTGGAC
Source organism: Acidimicrobiales bacterium (assembly GCA_963667505.2). Lineage (GTDB taxonomy): Bacteria > Actinomycetota > Acidimicrobiia > Acidimicrobiales > Aldehydirespiratoraceae > Aldehydirespirator. The sequence goes on from OY763490.2 coordinate 643,061, forward strand.
GGCGCTCGACGACACCGGCAACAACGCGACTGACACGGACACCGAGACCACCATTGGCAGCCTGACCAACGGCACCGTCTACCAGGTGCAGGTCCGCGCTGGCAACAGTGTCGGCGACGGCGCCTGGTCAACATCGGCCACCGAGTACCCCTCCACCGTGCCGGGCGCGCCGGGAGCGCCGACGCTGGGGGTCAAGAACGAAGCCCTCGACGTCTCATGGTCTGCGCCGGCCAGCACCGGCGGGTCGGCGATCACCGGCTACAAGGTCGGGCGCTGCTCCGCCAACTGCGGCACCGACAGCAACTGGACGGTCACCACCCTCACCGGGACGGGCAGGTCCACCACGCTGACGGGGTTGACCAACGGCACCGCCTACCAGGTCCGCGTGGCGGCTACCAACCGGGGCGGCGACAGCACTTGGTCGACGTCGGCCACGGCCACGCCCGCCCGAGTCCCGGACACGCCCGCCGCGCCCACCCTCACCAAGGGTGCCCAGCAACTGGGGATGTCCTGGACGGCGCCGTCCGGCAACGGCTCGTCGATCAGCGACTACAACGTCCAGTACCGCATCAAGGACACCGACCAGAACACCAGCGGCGACCAGCCCGGATCGTGGGTATCCCACTCCCATACGGGCACCGCCACCAACACCACGATCGCCGGGCTCACCAACGGCACCACCTACCAAGTGCAAGTCCAAGCCCGCAACAGCGTCGGAACCAGCACCTGGTCGGACTCGGCCGAGGCCGCGCCCGAAGACAAGCCGGCCCAACCCGCCGCGCCCACACTCACCTACAGCGACCAGAGCCTCGGCGTCGAGTGGACTGCGCCTGCTGACAACGGGCAGGCGATCAGCGACTACGACGTGCGCTACTGCACCAACAGCACCGGCTGCGACGCCGCCGGGGAGTGGACGGCGCTCGACGACACCGGCGACGACGCGACCGATACCTCCACTACAGCCACCATCGGCAGCCTGACCAACGGCACCCTCTACCAGGTGCAGGTGCGCGCCGGCAACAGCGTCGGCGACGGCGCCTGGTCAGCGTCGGCCAGCGAGTACCCCTCCACGACACCGGGCGCTGCGGGAACGCCGACGCTCACGGTGGGGGACCTGAGCCTGGGGGTGTCGTGGGCGGCGCCGTCGAGCACCGGCGGGTCGGCGGTCACCGGTTACAAGGTGGGCCGCTGCTCCAGCGGTTGCGGGACCGACACCAACTGGACGGTGAAGACGTTGACCGGCACGGGCAGGTCCACCACGCTGAGCGGCCTCGTCAACGGCACCGCCTATCAGGTGCGGGTGGCGGCCACCAACCGGAGCGGTGACAGCGCCTGGTCGACGTCGGCGACCGCCACTCCGGCCAAGGCGCCTGACACGCCGTCCGCGCCGACGCTGGTGGTGTGGAACAAGAGCCTGCGGGTGTCGTGGACCGCGCCCAACAACAACGGCGCGGCCATCAGCGACTACGACGTGCAGTACCGGGCCTGCACCGCAACCGACTCCGACACCACTGTGCTGACCTGCGCCACCAATCCCACTTGGGGAGACTGGACCGACCGGTCAGATGATACCAACAGCGACACCGCCGCGTCCGCGACGGTCACAGGGTTGACCAACGGCACCGCCTACCAGGTGCAGGTGCAGGCGACCAACAGCGCCGGTGACAGTGCCTGGTCCGCGTCGGCTGCGGCCACCCCGACCGCGCAGAAGCCCGACGCGCCGTCCGCGCCCACACTCAGCTACAGCGACCAGAGCCTCGGCGTCGAGTGGACTGCGCCTGCTGACAACGGGCAGGCGATCAGCGACTACGACGTGCGCTACTGCACCAACAGCACCGGCTGCGACGCCGCCAACGAATGGACAGCCCTCGACGACACCGGCAACAACGCGACCGACACCGACACCGAGACCACCATCGGCAGCCTGACCAACGGCACCGTCTACCAGGTACAGGTCCGCGCTGGCAACAGCGTCGGCGACGGCGCCTGGTCCACATCGGCCAGCGAGTACCCCTCCACCACACCGGGCGCTCCCGGAGCGCCGACGCTCACGGTGGGGGACCTGAGCCTGGGCGTGTCGTGGGCGGCGCCGTCGAGCAACGGCGGCTCGGCGGTCACCGGCTACAAGGTGGGGCGCTGCTCGGCCAATTGCGGCACCGACACCAACTGGACCGTCACCACCCTCACCGGCACGGACACCAGCACCACGTTGACAGGGTTGACCAACGGCACCGCCTACCAGGTCCGGGTGGCGGCCACCAACCGCGGCGGTGACAGCGCCTGGTCCACAGCCGCGAGCGCCACCCCGGCCAAAGCGCCCGACACGCCCGCCGCGCCCACCGTCACGGTGTGGAACAAGAGCTTGCGGGTGTCGTGGACTGCTCCGGCTGACAACGGGGCGTCGATCAGCGACTACGACGTGCAGTATCGCAAGCAGAACAGCGACAACACCTGGCCCAACATGTGGACCTCGCATGCCCATACCGGCACGGCTGTCAGCACGACGATCACCGGGCTGACCAACGACTCGGCGTACCAGGTGCAGGTGCAGGCCACCAACAGCGCTGGCGACAGTGCCTGGTCCGCGTCGGCTGCCGCCACCCCGACCGCGCAGAAGCCCGACGCCCCGTCCGCGCCCTCATTGTCCTACAGCGACCGGAGCCTCGGCGTCGAGTGGTCTGCGCCGGCCGCGAACGGGGCGTCGATCAGCGACTATGACGTGCGCTACTGCGTCAACAGCACCGGCTGCGACGCCGCCAACGAGTGGACGGCGCTCGGCGACACCGGCGACGACGCGACCGACACCTCGCGCACAGCCACCATCGGCAGCCTGACCAACGGCACGACCTACCAGGTGCAGGTGCGCGCCGGAAACAGCGTCGGCGACGGCGCCTGGTCGGCGTCGGCCAGCGAGTACCCCTCCACGGTGCCGGGCGCGCCGGGAACGCCGACGCTGACGGTGGGGGACCTGAGCCTGGGCGTGTCGTGGGCGGCGCCGTCGAGCAACGGCGGGTCGGCGGTCACCGGTTACAAGGTGGGGCGCTGCTCGGCCAACTGTGGCACCGACACCAACTGGACGGTGAAGACGTTGACCGGCACGGGCAGGTCGACCACGTTGACGGGGTTGACCAACGGCACCGCCTATCAGGTCCGGGTGGCGGCCACCAACCGGGGCGGCGACAGCGCCTGGTCGACAGCCGCGACCGCCACCCCGGCCAAGGCGCCTGACGCGCCGTCCGCGCCGACCGTCACCGTGTGGAACAAGAGCTTGCGGGTGTCGTGGACTGCTCCGGCTGACAACGGGGCGTCGATCAGTGACTACGACGTGCAGTATCGCAAGCAGAACAGCGACAACACCTGGCCCAACACGTGGACCTCGCACACGCATACCGGCACGGGCACGTCCACCACCATCACCGGGCTGACCAACGACTCGGCGTACCAGGTGCAGGTGCAGGCCACCAACAGCGCCGGAGACAGTGCCTGGTCCGCGTCGGCCACCGCCACCCCGACCGCGCAGAAGCCCGACGCGCCGTCCGCGCCGACGCTGTCCTACAGCGACCGGAGCCTCGGCGTCGAGTGGTCTGCGCCTGCTGCGAACGGGCAGGCGATCAGCGACTACGACGTGCGCTACTGCACCAACAGCACCGGCTGCGACGCCGCCGGGGAGTGGACAGCGCTCGACGACACCGGAAACAACGCAACCGACACGTCTACTACGGCGTCGATCACCGGGCTGACGAACGGCACCGTCTACCAGGTGCGGGTGCGCGCCGGCAACAGCGTCGGCGACGGCGCCTGGTCGGCGTCGGCCAGCGAGTACCCCTCCACGACGCCGGGCGTCCCGGGAGCGCCGACGCTCACGGTCCGGGACCTGAGCCTGGGCGTGTCGTGGTCGGCGCCGTCCAGCAACGGCGGCTCCGCGGTGACCGGCTACAAGGTGGGGCGCTGCTCCACGAGTTGTGGCACCGACACCAACTGGACGGTCGCCACCCTGACCGGCACCAGCGCCACCCTCGGCGGGTTGACCAACGGCACCGCCTACCAGGTCCGCGTCGCGGCCACCAACCGGGGCGGTGACAGCGCCTGGTCGACGTCGGCGACCGCCACTCCGGCCAAGGCGCCTGACACGCCGTCCGCGCCGACGCTGGTGGTGTGGAACAAGAGCTTGCGGGTGTCGTGGACTGCTCCGGCTGACAACGGGGCGTCGATCAGTGACTACGACGTGCAGTATCGCAAGCAGAACAGCGACAACACCTGGCCCAACACGTGGACCTCGCATTCCCATACGGGTGCCGCTACCAACACGACGATCACCGGGTTGACCAACGACTCGGCGTACCAGGTGCAGGTGCAGGCCACCAACAGCGCCGGTGACAGTGCCTGGTCCGCGTCGGCTGCGGCCACCCCGACCGCGCAGAAGCCCGACGCCCCGTCCGCGCCGACGCTGACCTACAGCGACCAGAGCCTCGGCGTCGAGTGGACCGCGCCGGCTGACAACGGGCAGGCGATCACTGACTACGACGTGCGCTACTGCGTCAACAGCACCGGCTGCGACGCCGCCAACGAGTGGACGGCGCTCGACGACGCCGGCAACAACGCGACCGACACCGACACCGAGACCACCATCGGCAGCCTGACCAACGGCACCGCCTACCAGGTGCAGGTGCGCGCCGGCAACAGCGTGGGCGACGGCGCCTGGTCCACATCGGCCAGCGAGTACCCCTCCACCACACCGGGCGCTCCCGGAGCGCCGACGCTCACGGTGGGGGACCTGAGCCTGGGCGTGTCGTGGGCGGCGCCGTCGAGCAACGGCGGCTCGGCGGTCACCGGCTACAAGGTGGGGCGCTGCTCGGCCAACTGCGGCACCGACACCAACTGGACGGTGACGACGTTGACCGACACCACGACACTGACCAACAGGTCGACCACGCTCAGCGACTTGACTAACGGCACCGCGTATCAGGTGCGGGTGGCGGCCAGCAACCGCGGCGGTGACAGCGCTTGGTCCACAACCGCGACCGCCACCCCCGCCAAAGCCCCCGACACGCCGTCCGCGCCGACGCTGGTGGTGTGGAACAAGAGCCTGCGGGTGTCCTGGACCGCGCCGGCCAGCAACGGGGCGTCGATCAGCGACTACGACGTGCAGTATCGCAAGCAGAACAGCGACAACACCTGGCCCAACACGTGGACGGCGCATTCGCACACCGGCACCGGGACGTCGACCACCATCGGGTCGTTGACCAACGACTCGGCCTACCAGGTGCAGGTCCAGGCCACCAACAGCGCCGGAGACAGCGCCTGGTCCGCGTCGGCCACCGCCACCCCCACCGCGCAGAAACCCGGCGCGCCCGGCGCGCCCATCGTCACAGCGAAGAATGTCAGCCTGAGCGTTTCGTGGGACGCGCCCGCCGACAACGGTGCCACCATCACCGACTACGACGTGCAATACCGGGCCTGCACCAAGGCCGGCGACCTGAAGTGTGCCGGCGCCAACCCCACCTGGGGCAATTGGAGCGAGTGGAATGCGTCGAACACCAGCACCACCCTCAGCGCCACCATCGACAGCCTTACCAACGGCACCAAGTACCAGGTGCAGGTGCGGGCGGCGAACAGCGTGGGCGATGGTGCATGGTCGACGGCCGGCGCAGCGACGCCCGCTCCGCAGCCGCCCGATGCGTCCGCAGCGCCCACCCTCACCAAGGGGCACTTGTCCATCAGCGTGTCGTGGACGGCACCGGCCGCGAACGGTGCGGCGATCTCCGACTACGACGTTCGCTACCGGCCCTGCATCGCCACGCCGAAGCACTGCAACACCAACAAGATCTGGGGCGACTGGACGACGCTGACCGGCAACGCCGACCCGGGCACCAACACCTCAGCGACGATCACGCAGCTGAGCGCGAACACCGGGTACCAAGTGCAGGTGCGCGCCAAGAACAGTGCCGGCACGGCTGCATGGTCGGCCACCGCAGAGGCGGTCATCGTCCCGCAGTCGCCCGACACGCCGGCGACGCCCACCGTGAGCTACGGGGTCAAGAAGCTGGACGTGTCGTGGAAGGCGCCGGCGGACAACGGCTTCCCAATCTCCGACTACGACGTGCAGTACCGAGCCTGCAACAAGAGCGGAGATCTGACCTGCGCCTCCAGTGCTACCTGGGAGGCCAGCTGGACCAACCACACGCACAACGGCACTGCCACCAACACCAGCATCACCGGCCTCACCAACGACACCGCCTACCAAGTGCGGGTGAAGGCACAGAACCGCCAAGGCAGCAGCGGATGGTCGACAGCAGCCAAGAACATCCCGCGGGCAGTACCGGGGAAGCCGACGGACTTCACGGCAGTGCCAGGCGACTCGAAGCTCACGCTGTCGTGGACCGCCTCGGGCTTCGCCGAGAAGTACCGGATGGAGCAGTACCGCAAGCTGCCTACAGACAACTACTGGCAACACAACGTCTTCAAGGACTTCACCAGCTCTCCGGTGGAAATGACGGGCGACGACATCATCAATGGCTGGCAGTACCGCCTGCGCATCCGCGCGGAGAACAACTCTGGGGTCAGCGCCTACACCGATGTCATCATTGCCAGAGTGGCCGACACGCCGCCTGCTCCGACCGGCGTGACCCTCACGGTGAAGGCCCGCCAGCTCGACGTGTCGTGGACGGCGCCCACCAACAACAGCGGCGCCCCCATCAGCGACTACGACGTGCAATACCGGGCCTGTACCGCCACCGACGGCGACTCCGCGGTCCTTACCTGCGCCACCAACCCAACCTGGGATGACGACTGGACCGAATGGAACGCCTCCGACGACAGCACCACGCTCAGCGCCAGCATCACCGGCCTCACCAACGGCACCGCCTACCAGGTGCAGGCGCGGTCCGTCAACAGCACGGGCGACGGCGATTGGTCGGCCTCGGCAAAGGAGACGCCCGCTGCCCCGCCTGCCGCGCCCGCCGCTCCGACGCTGACCGCCAAGCACACTGCGCTCGAAGTGTCGTGGACGGCGCCCACTACCACCAACGGCGCACCGGTCAGCGACTACGACGTGCAGTACCGGGCCTGCACCGCCACGCCGCTGAGCTGCGCCATCAATCCCACCTGGGAGTCCAGCTGGACCGAGTGGAATGCGTCGAACACCAGCACCACCCTCAGCGCCACCATCACCGGGCTCACCGACAACACGGCGTACCAGGTGCAGGTGCGGGCGGCGAACGCCGGCGGCGACAGTGCCTGGTCGGCTTCGACGAAGGGCACGCCGGTGCCGGAGGTGCCTGAGGCGCCGAGCGCGCCCACCTTCACGGTGTGGAACGCCGAGATCCGCCTGCAATGGACCGCGCCCGACGACAAGGGTGCCGACATCACCGACTACGACGTGCAGTACCGGGCCTGCACCGCCACGCCGCTGAGCTGCGCCACCAATCCCACCTGGGAGTCCAGCTGGACCGAGTGGAATGCGTCGAACACCAGCACCACCCTCAGCGCCACCGTCACCGGGCTGACGAACGACACCGCGTACCAGGTGCAGGTGCGGGCCGGCAACAGCGTGGGCGACGGCGCCTGGTCAGCCTCGACCAAGGCCACGCCCACCGCGCAGTTGCCTGCCGTGCCCGACGCTCCCACGCTCACCTACGGCAACGGCAGCCTGTCGGTGTCGTGGACGGCACCCGCCAACAACGGCGCCGCGATCAGCGACTACGACGTGCAGTACCGGGCCTGCGACAAGAGCGCAGATCTGACCTGCGCCACGAGTCCTACGTGGGGTTCATGGTCCGAGTGGAACGCGAACGACGACAGCACCACCATCGGCGCCACCATCACGAGCCTCACCAACGGCACCGCCTACCAGGTCCAGGTACGGGCCACCAACAGCGTGGGCGACAGCACCTGGTCATCCTCGGCCTCCCAGTACCCGTCCACCGTGCCCGGTGCGCCCGCCGCGCCCACGCTGACCTTCGGCAGCCAGGTATTGGACGTGTCGTGGTCGGCGCCGTCCAGTGACGGCGGTGCCGACATCACCGGCTACAAGGTGGGCCGCTGCTCGTCCAGCTGCGACAACGACAGCAGCTGGACGGTTTCCACGCTGACCGGCACCGGCACCACCACCTCGCTCACCGGGCTCACCAACGGCGTCTCCTACCAGGTGCGGGTGGCGGCCACCAACCGGGCCGGCGACAGCGCCTGGTCGTCGAGCGCCACCGAGTCGCCTGCGTACAGGCCCGCCAAGCCTGCGGCGCCCACGCTGACTCGGGGCAACACGCAGATCACGGCGACTTGGAGCGAGCCGGCTGACGGCGGCGCCGACATCACCGGCTACACCGTCAACTACCGCGAAGAAGGCAAGGCGATACAGGCCCACGACCACAGCGGCACCGGCACCACCACCACCATCACCGGGCTGACGAACGGCAAGCGCTACGCCGTGAGCATTCTGGCCACCAACAAGGCGGGCAACAGCGACTGGTCGGCCTGGTCGGCGTGGGCCACGCCCGCGACGAAGCCCGCCGCGCCAGGCGCTCCCACGCTCGCCTACGGCAACGCCAGCCTGTCGGTGTCGTGGACGGCGCCGGCCAACAACGGCGACGCCATCACCGACTACGACGTGCAGTACCGGGCCTGCGACAAGAGCGCAGATCTGACCTGCGCCTCCAATCCCACTTGGGGCAGCTGGACCGACCACGCGCACACCGGCACCGGCCGCACCGCCACGATCACCGGGCTCACCAACGGCACCGCCTACCAGGCGCGGGTGCGGGCCACCAACGATCCGGGCACCGGGCAGTGGTCGGCGGCGTCGGCCAAAGAGCACCCCTCGACGGTGCCGGGAGCGCCTGCCACGCCGACGCTGTCGTACAGCGATCAGAGTCTGGGCGTGTCGTGGTCGGCGCCGTCGAGCGACGGCGGCGCGGACATCACCGGGTACAAGGTGCGGCACTGCGAAAACAGCACCGGCTGCGACGCCGCCAGCGAGTGGACCACCAAGACCCTCACCGGCACCGGCCGGACCGCCACCATCAGCAGCCTCACCAACGGCACCACCTACCAGGTCCAAGTCGCCGCCACCAACCGCTCCGGCGACAGCGACTGGTCGTCGTCGGCCAGCGAGTATCCGTCCACGGTGCCGTCGGCGCCGGCTGCGCCCACGGTGACGTACAAGCACCAAAAGCTGGACCTCTCGTGGACCGCGCCCGCCACGAACGGCGCGGCCATCACCGACTACGACGTCCAGTACCGGGCCTGCACCGCCAGCCCTCTGAACTGCACCGTCAACCCCAGCTGGGGCAGCTGGACCGAATGGAACGCCTCCGACACCAGCACCACCACCAGCGCCACCATCAGCAGCCTCACCAACGGCACCGCCTACCAGATGCAGGTGCGGGCCACCAACCGCTCCGGCGACAGCGCCTGGTCGACGTCGGCTAAGGAGTATCCGTCGACGACACCCAGCAAGCCCGTCAGTGTTTCGGTGAAGGCCCACCACCAGTCGCTGCTACTGACATGGGGCTGGAGCACGGACCAAAGCGGCGGCTCCGGTTTCACCGGCAGCAAGTTCCGGTACCGGGCGTGCACGGCCACCCCCAAGAGCTGCGCCTCGAACGCCACCTGGGGCACCTGGCAGGAGCAGGTGAACAGCTTCTACCAAAGCACGAATGTTGCGCTCACCGGGCTGACCAACGAGACCGCATACCAGGTACAGGTGGCGTTCACCAACCGCTCCGGCCACGGCCCATGGTCCGACACGCTCACCGGCACGCCCACGCCGCAGAAGCCGAACGCGCCCGGCGAGCCGACGCTGACAGTCAAGCATCGGAGCCTGGACGTGTCGTGGTCGGCGCCGACCGACAATGGCGGATCGGCGGTCACCGACTACGACGTGCAGTACCGGGCGTGCACCGCCACCCCGAAGACGTGCGACGGCACCAATCCGACCTGGGGCACGTGGAGGTCGCACAGCCACACCGGGACCGGCCTTACCACCACCATCACCGGGTTGACCAACGGCACCGCCTACCAGGTGCAGGTACAGGCCACCAACAGTCTCGGCGACAGCCCGTGGTCGTTTGAAGCGACGGCCACGCCTGCCGCTGCGCCGAGCACGCCCGGCCGACCCACACTCAATGTGGGTCCGCAACGGCTGGACGTGTCCTGGACGGCGCCGAACAACGGCGGTTCGGCCATCACCGACTACGACGTGCGCTATTGCGACAACAGCACCGGCTGCGACGCCTCCTCGGAGTGGACGGAACGCGACGACACCGGCCAGAACGGCGCGGACACGTCCCTCACCGCCAGGATCAGCGACCTCACCAACGGCACCACCTACCGGGTCCAGGTGAGGGCCGGCAACGAACGGGGCGACAGCGCCTGGTCGTCGCACGCCAGCGGCAAGCCCGCGGACAAACCATCCATACCCGACGCGCCGACGCTCGTCTCCGGCAACCTGTCGCTGTCCGTGTCCTGGACCGCGCCGGCCAGCAACGGGTCCAACATCACCGTCTACAAGGTTCGCTACTGCGGCGGTGAGACCGCCGACTGCTACAACGACGATTCCACCGACTGGAAGGAGAAGAGCACCTCCAGCACCTCCACGACTATCGGCAGCCTCGTCAACGGCACGTCGTATCGCGTCAAGGTGCGGGCCCGCAACGCGCGGGGCGACAGCGACTGGTCATCGGAGACGGAGGGCACGCCGGGCGCGCCCGTGGCGCCGTCAACACCGAGCCTGACCGAAGGCAACAACCAGCTGACCGCGAGCTGGACGGCGCCGTCCAACCGCGGGGACGCCATCACGGCCTACGGCGTGGAGTACTGCAACAGCACCGACTCGACCTGCACCAGCGAGGGCGACTGGTCCGACGACAGCCCGACCGAAGTCGTCACCTCGCACGACATCACCGGCTTGACCAACGGCACGACCTACAAGGTGCGCGTGCGGGCGCAGAACTCCCGCGGGTGGAGCGGCTGGTCGAGCGAGGCCACCGCCACGCCAGCCACGACTCCCGGCACGCCCGACTCTCCCACGCTGGAGGTCAAGGACGGCAGCCTGGGCGCTTCGTGGACGGCGCCCACCGACACCGGCGGGTCGGCCATCACCGGCTACTCGGTGCGCTACTGCGACAACAGCACGCTCTGCGACGCCGCCAACGAGTGGACAGTGAGGACCGTGTCGAGCGGGAGCACCACCACCTACACCATCGGCAGCCTCACCAACGGCAAGACATACGAGGTGCAGGTCGCCGCCCGCAACCGCAAGGGTCTGAGCGCCTGGTCGTTCTCAGCGAGCGCTTCGCCGGCGGCGCTGCCAGCGAAGCCCACCGGGCTGGCGGTGGAGGCGGCGCACCAGAGCCTGAAGGTGTCGTGGACCGCATCGGTGGACAACGGGACCACCGTCACCGGCTACGAGGTGGAGTACCGCAAACAGAACAGCGACAACACCTGGCCTGCTACCTGGACCTCGGACGACCACAGCGGCACCGACACCTACACCACCATCGACAGCCTCACCAACGGCTCGAAGTACCAGGTGCGGGTGCAGGCCGACAGCAGCAACGGCAAGAGCGGCTGGACCTCCGCGGTGAGCGGCACGCCGAAGGCGGTGCCCGACGCGCCCGACGCGCCGACGCTGACCTCGGGCGACCGCAAGATCGACCTGTCATGGTCACCGCCGAACAACAACAACGGCTCGGCGGTCACCGACTACGACGTGCGGTACCGCAAGCAGAACAGCAACAGCACCTGGCCCACCTCGTGGACAACGCTCAGCCACACCGGCACCGCAACCACAGCCAGCATGACCAGCCTGACCAACGGGTCGGCCTACCAGGTGCAGGTGCGGGCCCAGAACGCCAACGGCGAGAGCCCGTGGTCAACGGCGTCCACGGCCACCCCGGCGGGCAAGCCAGCCAAGCCTGCGACGCCCACGGTGACCGCCAGCGGCGGCGAGACCGGCCAGGAATTGACGGTGACGTGGACCGCACCGTCGTCCAACGGCTCCGACATCACCGGCTACAGCGTCCAGTACTGCGACAGTTCCAACGACTGCACCGAAGAAAGCAACTGGACCGAAGACAGCCCGTCGGATATCCCCGACCCCCTCTCGCACGCCATCACCGGCCTGACCAACGGCACGACCTACAAGGTGCAGGTGCGGGCCACCAACGACGTCGGCGACGGCGCCTGGTCGTTGTCGGCCACCGGCACCCCGGCGGGCAAGCCGTCGGCGCCCGAGAACCTCGAGTTCGTCTCCGGAGGCGGCTTCCTCACCGTGTCGTGGACCACTGCCTCCAACGGGTCGACCATCTCCGGGCACCAGGTCCGGTACTGCAACACCAGCGACTCAAACAAGGACTGCTACAACGACTACGACGACTGGACCACGGTGAGCGTCTCGGGCACGACCACCTCCAAGAAGATCTCCGGCCTGAGCAACGGCGACTACTACGACGTGGAGGTGCGGGCCAACAGCAACCAGGGCTACAGCGACTGGTCGAGCTCGTCTTCGGGCACGCCCGGTGCGCCGGCGAAGCCGACCATCAGCACGCTCACCGCCGGCGACGACCAGTTCACCGTCACCTGGACCGCCCCGAACAGCAACGGCGACAACATCTCGTTCTACGAAGTGGGGTACTGCAACGAGACCAACGGCGACTGCGCGGCCGGCTCCTGGTTCAGCGAACACCAATGGGATCCGAGCACCCGGAGCCTGAACGTCACCAGTCTGGAGGACGCATCCAAGTACAAGGTCCGGGTGCGGGCGGAGAACGGCCGCGGCGCGGGCGAGTGGTCCACGATCAGCACCGTCACCACCACCTAGCCGGCCACCAGCTCCACCGCCCTCCCACGCCTGATGCGTCAGAGGGCACGGAAGCCAGTCTCCAATGCCATGTCAAATGTTGTCATGTCATGTCAGATGCTAGTCTTGGCGACCCGGTTGCCGTGGGGACTCGAACGCGGTTCCTGGAGAACCCAGCCGATCAGGGGGTGCGACGATGCTGTCCGATTCTGCTGTCTGTTCCGTTCGCCGACGGCTCGCGGGCGCGGTCGGCGTGGCCCTGGTCCTCGGGGCGGCCGTGCCATCGCCGGCCGCGGCCCATCACGGCGACCGGCTGGTGTTCCGCCCGCCTGTCGATGCGCCGGTGGCCGACCCGTTCCGCGCCCCCGACGGCCCCTACGGCCCCGGCAACCGCGGCATTGAGTACGGCACCGGTCCCGGCCGCGCGGTGCGGGCCGCGGCGGCGGGCAAGGTCACCTTCGCCGGGCCGGTGGCGGGATCGCTCCACGTCACCGTCGACCACGGAGGCGGCCTGATCAGTTCGTACTCCTACCTGGGCCGGATCGGCGTGCGAGAGGGCGGCCGGGTGGACCAGGGCGATCCGGTGGGCACCACAGGTGAGCGGTCGTTGCACTTCAGCGTCCGCATCGACGGCGAGTACGTCGATCCCGCCCGCTTCATCGGGATCCGGCGAGTGCGGGTCAGGCTGGTGCCTCTCAGGCGGTAGCCGGCCCGGCCGGGCGCAGACCGGCAGGAGGCCCGCCGCAGGATCGACGGGTGCCGGGTCGTGCGGCTGGCCCCACCGGCCTCGGTACACTGGCTCCTCGGCCCGGCAGGGCCCGACGGTGCCACCGCGGCGCCGCCGAATCACTTCGCAACCCGCGCCTTCACCCGGTCGCCTCGGCGTCCGGCGCGGGCCACGCAGAACCGGGAGAGCACAACCGATGGCCGTCGTGACCATGAAGCAACTGCTGGAGGCCGGAGTCCAATTCGGCCACCAGACCCGCCGCTGGAACCCCAAGATGAGGCGGTTCATCCACGGCGACAAAGCCGGCATCCACATAGTCGATCTGCGTCAGACGCTCTCGCACCTCGAGCAGGCCTACGTGTTCGTGCGCGACCTCGTGGCCGGCGGCGGCACGGTCCTGTTCATCGGCACCAAGAAGCAGGCCCAGGACTCCGTCCAGTCCTACGCCGAGCGCTGCAACATGCCGTACGTGAACGAGCGGTGGCAGGGCGGGATGCTCACCAACTTCAACACGATCGCCAAGCGGATCGCCAAGATGAAGGAGTACCAGCGCATGCGGGACTCCGGCGAGTTCGACGCCATGCCGAAGAAGGAGGCCCTCCTGCTCGGACGCGAACTGGCCAAGCTGGAGCGCAATCTGGGCGGCATCCGCGACATGGCCGAGCCCCCCGGCGCGGTGTTCATCCTCGACACCAAGAAGGAGCACATCGCGGTCACCGAGGCCCGCAAGCTCGGTGTGCCCATCGTCGCGGTGGTCGACACCAACTGCGATCCCGATCTCGTCGACTACGCCATCCCCGGCAACGACGACGCCATACGCTCGGGAAGGCTGATGGCCCGGGTGATCTCCGACGCCGTCCAGGAGGGCCGGTTCATCTACTCGAAGCGCCACGAGGCCGAGGGCGCGGCCCGGGATGCGTTGGCCGAGGCGGAGATGGCGCAGGAGCAGAGCCGGGCCCGGGCCGAGGCCGCCGCGGCCGCGGTGGAGCGCGAGGCTCGAGTGGCCGCGGCCAAGGCCTCGGCTGCTGGGAGCGCCGCGACTGTCGAGGCTGCCGCCCCGGTCGCCCCCGAGGCCGCTGCGGCGGGCGTATCAGGCGTATCGGGCGGTGAGAACTGACATGCCGATCACCGCCAGAGACGTGAAGGCCCTGCGCGACGCCACCGGCGCGGGCATGATGGACGCCAAGAGGGCGCTGACCGCCGCCGACGGGGACATGGAAGCGGCCCGTCAGATGCTCCGAGAGCAGGGGCTGGCCAAGGCCGACGCCCGCTCGGGGCGTGACACCGATCAGGGCGCGGTGGCCGTGGCCGGCGGCTCGGCGGCGGCCGCGGTCGTGCAGCTCAGGTGCGAGACCGACTTCTCGGCCAAGAACGAGAGCTTCACCGCCCTCGCGCAGGCCATGGCCGAGTCGGTGCTGGAGCGAGGCCCGGGCGCAGCGGCCGAGCACGCCGGGCAGCTCGAGGACCTGAAGCTCACGCTCAAGGAGAACATAGAGGTCGGTGCGGTGGAACGCTTGGAGGCCTCCGACGGCAGCAGCCTCGACTGCTACCTGCACCGCCAGGACGGGCGCGGCGTCAACGGGGTGGTCGTCGAGGGGCTCGGCGTCGATGCCGAGGCGCTGCACCAGGTGGCCTTGCACATCGCGTTCGCGAAGCCTCAGTTCCTGAGCGCGAGCCAGGTGCCCGCCGACGAAGTCGACCGGGAGCGGGCTGCGCTGCTGGAGATCACCAAGGCCGAAGGCAAGCCGGAGCGGGCGTGGGACAAGATCGTCGACGGCCGGATGCGGGGCTGGTACGGCGAGCGGGTGCTGCTGGAGCAAGGCCTCCACGGGGACAAGGTGCCGGTCAAGGACAGTATCGGACGAGGGTCGATCGTCCGCTTCGTGCAGGTCGTCATCGGCGCCTGACGGATGGGCATCACCGGAGACGCGGAAGCCCCGGCAGCTCGCCGGCAGGCGTTCCCGGGCCCGTGGGAGTGCCGTCGACGAGCCGCGCGGACCACATGAGCGCCGAACCGGTGCGGCGCAAGCCCCGCTGGCGCCGCGTGCTGCTGAAACTCTCCGGCGAGGCCTTCGCGGGAGGACACGACGGGGGAATAGACGGCGACACCGTGCGCCTCATCGCCGGTGGCATCGTCGACGCCCGCTCTGTCTTCGACGTCGAGATCGCCGTCGTGGTGGGCGGCGGCAACCTGTGGCGGGGCACGCAGGGCGCCGGGGCCGGCATGGACCGGGCCCAGGCGGACTACATGGGGATGCTCGCCACCGTCATGAACGCGCTGGCGCTGCAGGACACCCTCGAGAGGATGGGCCAGCCCACCCGCGTCCAGACCGCGGTGCACATGGCCCAGATCGCCGAGCCGTACATCCGTCGGCGAGCGATCCGCCATCTTGAGAAGGGCAGGGTCGTGATCTTCGCCGGCGGCACCGGCAACCCGTTCTTCACGACTGACACCACCGCCGCGCTGCGAGCCGCCGAAGTCGACGCCGAGGTGGTGCTCAAGGGCACCCACGGCAAGGTGGACGGCATCTACACCGCCAATCCCGAGGACGATCCACAGGCCGTTCGGCTCGAGCGGGTCACCTACCTCGAGGTGCTCAACCGCGGCCTCGACGTGATGGACGCGACGGCCATCACCCTGTGCATGAGCAACAGCCTCCCCATAGTGGTCTTCGGCTTGACGGGCCACCGCAATCTGCAATCCCTGCTCGCAGGCGCCCAGGTGGGTACGCTCGTCACCCAGGAGGAGCGCGGCGCATGAGCGAGGAGCTGATCGAAGTGGTGCTCGCCGACGCCGGTGAGCGCATGGATGAAGCAGTGGCGGCCGCCCGGCGCGACTTCTCGACGGTGCGCACCGGCAGGGCCAACTCGGCCCTGCTGGAGCGGGTCCAGGTCGAGGCGTACGGGGTGAGGATGCCGATGCGCGACCTGGTCAGCTTCTCCATCCCCGAGGCCCGCCAGCTGCTTGTCACCCCGCACGACCCGGCCAACATCACCGCGGTGGAACGGGCCATCCAGCAGGCGCAGCTGGGCCTGGTCCCCAGCAACGACGGCCGGGCGATCCGACTGGCGTTCCCCCCGCTCACCGAGGAGCGCCGCCGCGAGCTGGCGCGCCTGGTGGGGTCGATGGCGGAGGATTCCCGCAACCGCCTGCGAGGGGTGCGGCGTCAGGCTCGCAAGGACCTCGATGGCATCGAGAAGGACGGCGGGGTGTCGTCGGATCTGGTGGTCCGGGCGGGGGAGAGGCTCGACGGGATCACCCGCGACCACGAGAGGCGTATCGACGACGCTCGGGCCAAGAAGGAGGAGGAGCTGCTGGAGGTCTGACCGGGGCCGCCGCCCCGGATTGAGGTCCGGCACCCACAAAGGAGCGAAGCAGTGAGCCAGCAGGACGACTTCGGACAAGCCGGATCCGCCGAGGGCGGCGCTCTCGCCGACGACGAGGGCGTGATCGGGGGCCGGTCGGTCTTCGGCGACGATCCCGACGACGCCGGCTGGGGCGACACGGGGTCGTCGCGGCTGACCATGTCAGAGCCGAGGCTCGAGGAGGCCGACCCCCAGGAGATGGGGGTCTGGACCGACCATACGTCGTCTCCGCAGTGGGCCGACCCCCAGGAGTCGCTGCCGCCGGTTGAGCCGCAGGAGCCGGTCGGCCACACCATCGGCGACGAGGACTTCTTCGGCTACGAGGACCAGCCGACATTCGGTGCACCCGACGGCCCCGCCGGTGCGGGAGCGTTCGACGGCTCGGCCGAGCGCGACATGCCGATGGCAGTGATCGTCGGCGTCGCGTTGTCGGCCCTGATCCTGCTGGTCATGCAGTTCGCTCCGGTATGGGCTCTGATAGTGGCGACGGTGGTGATCGGCTGGGCCGCCGTGGAGCTTCTGAGCGCAGTGCGGATTGCCGGGTATCAGCCGGCCGTCGCGCTCGGCCTCGCCGCGGTCGTCGCCATGCCGCTGGCGACCTACTGGCGCGGGATGGAAGCGATCCCGGTAGTGCTGGTGCTGACGGTCGTCTTCGGAGCGCTGTGGTACCTGACGGGCATAGGCGCCGAGGGGCCGGTACGGGGGCTCGCGGTCACGGTGATGACCGTCGTCTACGTCGGGGTCCTCGGAGCCCACGCCGCGCTGATGCTGCGAATCCCCGAGCACGGCACGGGTCTGCTGACCGCGGCCATCATCCTGACCGTCGCCCACGATGTGAGCTCGCTGGTCATCGGCAGGGCCGCTGGGCGCACGCCGCTGTCCGACGCCAGCCCCAACAAGACCCTCGAGGGGCTCGCCGGAGGGGTGGTGGTCACGATCCTGGTCGGCGTGGCGATGGGGCTGCTCGGAAGTCCAGCCCCGTTCGCGTCCGATCCGGGGGGCCTGTGGACGGTGATCCTGCTGGCCGTGGTCGTGGCGGTCGTGGTGCCGATCGGCGACCTGGCGGAGTCGATGCTCAAGCGGGATCTCCAGATCAAGGACATGGGCACGGTGCTGCCGGGTCATGGCGGCGTCCTCGACCGGTTCGACGCGCTGCTGTTCGCCCTGCCCGCCACCTACTACGTGGCCATAGTGCTCGAGTTGGTGTGACCTTGTTCTGCGCGGCGTTCTGCTCGGCGCATCGCCCGGCGCTCCCGACACGGGTCGCCTGAATTGTCGACGACAGTCGCCGTACTCGGCTCCACCGGCTCGATCGGCACTCAAACCCTCGACATCGTCAGCGCTCGTCCCGACCGCTTCCGGGTCGGCGCGCTCGGGGCGGCCCGCTCGATCGAGCGGCTGGCCGAGCAGGCCCGGAAGTTCCGGCCCGACGTGGTGGCCCTCGCCGACTCGTCGCGCGCCAGTGAGTTGGCCGGGCTGCTTCCCGGCGGCACCGAGCTTCTGGCCGGAGAGGGCGCGCTGGCCGACGCGGCCCGAGATGCCGACATGGTGATCAACGGGGTTGTCGGATTCGCCGGGCTGCCGGTGACCCTGGCCGCCCTCGAGGCGGGCAGGCGCCTGGGCCTGGCCAACAAGGAGTCTCTGATCGCCGCGGGGCCCGTGGTGCAGCGGGCCCGGCGCACCCCCGGCGCCGAGATCGTCCCGGTCGACTCCGAGCATTGCGCCGTGCACCAGTGCCTTCGAGCCAACGACTTCGCCGAGCGGGTGGCCTCCATCGTGTTGACCGCCAGCGGCGGCCCGTTCCGAGGCCGCAGCCGCGCCGATCTGGCCTCGGTGAGCCTGGACGACGCTCTGGCCCACCCGACTTGGCAGATGGGCCCGAAGATCACGATCGACTCCAGCACGCTCATGAACAAGGGCCTGGAGGTGATCGAGGCTCACGAACTCTTCGGAGTCGACTACGACCGCATCGAGGTGGTGGTGCATCCCCAGTCGGTCGTCCACTCGATGGTCACCTACAGCGACGGGGCCACGATGGCGCAGTTGTCGAAGCCGGACATGCGGCTGTGCATCGGTTACGCCTTGGCCTTCCCCGACCGGCTCGACCTGGCCTTCGGTCCGATCGACTGGAACGAGCTCGGCCGGCTGGACTTCGAGCCGCCCGACCGCGAGGCGTTCGGCTGCATCGACTTGGCCTACGCGGCCGGCCGGGCCGCCGAGACCGCGCCCGCCTGGCTCAACGCGGCCAACGAGGTCGCCGTGCAGGCCTTCCTCGACGGCCGCATCCGCTGGCTGGACATTGCGTCGCTGCTGGAGGAGGTCCTGGGGCTCTGGCCCGGCGACCCGGCCGCCGATGTCGAGGCGGTGCTGGCCGCGGACGCCGAAGCCCGCAGGACAGCGGCACGGGCGGTGGAGCGGCTCGCCGCGGTCGCGGTTCAGTGAGCGCGGACCCGGCGAGCGCGGACCCGGCGAGCGCGGACCCGGCGAGCGCGGAGTCGGCGAGCGCGGAGTCGGCGAGCGCGGATCCGCGGGCCCTGTCTCGCCTAGCCGGCCAGCGCGGCCTTGTCGGCCTGGTGGCGCTGCTGTTCGCCATCTGGTCGTTCGGCGGGTTCAGCTGGGTCGTGATCGTCCTCGTGCTGGTCGCCACCCTGGTCTTGCACGAGCTCGGCCACTATGTCGCGGCCCGGGCCACCGGAATGAAGGTCACCGAGTTCTTCGTGGGCTTCGGCCCGCGCGTGTGGTCGTTCCGCCGGGGCGAGACGGAGTACGGCATCAAGGCCCTCTGGGCAGGTGCCTATGTCCGGATCGTCGGAATGAACAACCTCGACCGCGTCGAGGCCGCCGACGAGAACCGCAGCTTCCGCAGCAAGAGCTATCCCCGCAAGCTGCTCGTGCTGGTGGCCGGGTCGGCCACGCACTTCGCGCTGGCGGCGGCGCTCCTGTTCGCCGTGCTCGTCGCGGACGGGCCGGTGTCGGCCGACGACAACCTGGCCGAGACCAGGGAATGGACGCTGGCCTCGGTGTCGGCCGACAGCGCGGCCTCCGCCGCGGGCCTGGAACCGGGCGATGAACTGGTGTCGATCGCCGGCACGGCCCTCAGGACGTTCGCCGACTTCTCAGCTCAGATTTCTCAGCTGGCGGGCCAGCAGGTGGAGGTGGTGTACCGGCGCGACGGCGAGCTGCGCACGGCGGTCACGCGGGTGGGGGAGCGCCTCACCGAAGCGGGCGCGGCCGGAATCACCGGGCTGATCGAGGGTGACCGCATCCTCGCAGTGGAGGGTCTGGAGTCCGACGGCCCGCCCACCTATGCGCAGGTCTCCCGCCACTTGAGCGACCGTCTCGGCGAGCCCGTGGACATCGCCATCCTCGACACCCGCACCGGCGCGCCGACCATAGTGGAGGGAGCGGTCGCCAATCGGACTCTCGGCCCTTCCGACGCCGTCAGGGGCTTCTTCGGTGTGTCCCCTGACTATCAGCGTGTGCCTATGGGCGTCGTGGAGGCCGTGCCGGAGTCGCTGCGCCTGCTCGCTTCGATGGTGGGCGAGGTGGTGGTGGCCATGCCCATGGTGGTCACCGAGGGTCTGTTCGGGACGTTCGACGGCCTGCTCGGCGACGAGCCCACCGCGAGCGGGCCCGACACCGCCCGCGACCTGCAGGTCCGCCGGGTCGCCGCTCCGGGTCCCGATGAGAACCGGGTCCTGTCGATATACGGCGTGGCCCGCATCGGGGCGGAGGTGGCCTCGAGCGGCACGACCGCGGTGCTCATACTGCTCGTGTTGGTGAACGTGTTCGTCGGCGTGTTCAACCTGGTGCCGCTGCTCCCGCTCGACGGGGGCCATGTGGCCGTGGCCACCTACGAGCGTCTCCGCTCCTTCGGTGGCCGCTCCCATGAGGTGGACGCGGCCAAGCTCATGCCGCTCACCTACGCGGTCGTCGCCCTGCTGCTGCTCATCGGGGGCGTGGCCCTGGTGCGCGACATAATCGATCCCGTCAGCCTCGGCTGATCCGCCGGCCCTGGCGCCGTCCCTACGGCACGGCCCGCGCCCCGATACTCGTCAGCAGCGGACGAACTTCCCGGCACCGCTCGCAGCCCAAGGCCCGTCAGCCGCCGGCCGCAGAGATAGGCTGGCGGTGTGAGGGTGACCGCGACATTCCCGCGGAGACCGACCCGTCAGATCACGGTGGGGTCCGTCCCGGTGGGCGGCGGGGCGCCGGTCAGCGTGCAGTCCATGACGGTCACCAAGACCGCCGACCACGAGGCGACGCTGCAGCAGATCTACGCCCTGGCCGCGGCCGGCGCCGACATCGTGCGCTGCACCTGCAACCGTCCCGCGGCCGCCGAGGGCCTGGCCCGGATCGTGCCCCGCTCGCCGGTGCCGATCGTGGCCGACATCCACAACAATCACCGGATGGCGCTGGCGGCGCTGGAGGCCGGCGTGCACTGCCTGCGCCTGAACCCGGGCAACATCCGCAGGCCTGACCACATTAAGGCTGTGGCCCGTGAGTGCCGCGACCGCGCCGTGCCGATACGCATCGGCGTGAACGGCGGCTCGCTCGACCCCGACCTCTACGATCCCGGCCGCGGCGTCACGCCCGAGGCCATGGTGGAGTCGGCCATGCGAGAGCTCGCCTATTTCGACGACGTCGGGTTCGACCTGGTGAAGATCTCGGTGAAGGCGTCGAGCGTTCCTCTGATGATCGAGGCCTACCGTCAGCTGGCGGAGCGGACCGACCACCCCCTCCACCTCGGGGTCACCGAGGCCGGCCCCCCGCCCGCAGGGACGATCAAATCGACCGCGGGCATCGCCACCCTGCTGGCCGAGGGCATCGGCGACACCATCCGCTACTCGCTCACCGCCGACCCGGTCCAGGAAGCCAGAGCCGGTCGCCAGCTCTTGGAGGCCATGGGCCTGCGTGAGCGCCGCAACGTCGACTTGATCTCCTGTCCCAGCTGCGGCCGGGCCGAAGTGGACGTGTTCGCCATCGCCGAGGCGGCCATGGAGGCCTTCGGCGAGCGGGAGATACCGCTTCAGGTCGCGGTCATGGGCTGCGTAGTCAACGGCCCCGGCGAGGCCCGCGACGCCGATCTCGGCATCGCGGCGGGAAACCGGCGCGGCCACCTGTTCGTGAAGGGCGAGAACGTGGCCGTGGTGCCCGAGGAACGCATGGTGGAGGCGCTCGTCGACTGGGCCGAGTTCATCTGCGAGAACGGCTCGGAGGCCGCGCTGGAGCGGGCCCGGGCCACTCGGGCCACGGCCCGCCGAGCGGCCGAGGAGGACCGCCGCCGCAACCTCCACGAACTCGGCGAAGACGCCAACGACTCCGAGTCGGTGGTGGCCGGAATCCGGCGCAAGGCGGCCGCGTCGCGGGTATAGTCGCGGCCACGTTCGATTCCTCGGGAAGCGGCGTGGGTTCTGCCCACGCCGCTTGCCGGTTCGGGCCTAGCCCCATCCATCAGCGGAGAATGTCCGGGACAGCCATGGCGATCGTAGACCGTGTCCGCGAAGTCGTCGCCCCCCTCGCCGAGGTCGCCTCGGTGGACCTCTACGACGTGGAGCATCATGGCGCCAAGGTGCGGGTCCTGATCGACGCCGACGGCGGCATCGACATCGACACCATCGCCCGGTTCTCGCGGTCGGTCAGCCGCGCCCTCGACGACTGCGACCCCATCGAGGGCCGCTACACCCTCGAGGTGTCGAGCCCCGGACTGGAGAGGCCGCTGCGCTCGCCCGAGCACTTTCTCGGCGCGGTGGGCGCGCAGGTCAAGGTTAAGACCCGTCCCGGCTTCGAGGGCGACCGCCGCCTGGTCGGCGTGCTGGAGTCGGCCGACGAGCACGGCCTGGAGATCAGAGGCGACGGAGGGCACGTCAGCCGCATCGGCTACCACGAGGTGTCGTCGGCCCGGACGGTGTTCGACTGGGGCGCTCCCCGGGGCGGGAGAGACGGCCCACAAGGCCAACGAAGACGGGAGACCAATACATGAATGCCGAGATGATGGAAGCGCTGCAGGCCATGGCAGCCGAGCGGGGGATCACCGTGGACGCGTTGTACGCCGCGCTGGCCGACGCGCTGGAGTCCGCCTACAAGCGGCTGCCTGAGGCCAAGGAGTACGCCTGGGTGACGATCGATCCGTCCAGCATGGAGTTCCGCGTCATGGCCCAGGATCTCGACGCCGAAGGCAACCCGGTCGGCGAGGAGTACGAGGTAACGCCGGGCGACTTCGGAAGGATCGCGGCGCAGACCGCCCGCCAGGTGATGACCCAGCGCATCCGCGAGGCCGAGCGCGAGCTCAAGTACGAGGAGTACGCGGGCCGCGAGGGCGACATCGTCACCGGCATGATCCAGCAGACCGACGCCCGCTACACCTTGCTCGACTTGGGCCGCGTCGAGGCACTGCTGCCCCAGGCGGAGCAGGTCCCCTATGAGCGGCCCGACTCCAACACCCGGCTCAAGGCCTACATCGTGGAGGTCCGCAAGACGGCCAAGGGCCCTCAGATCGTTGTCAGTCGGACCCATCCGGGCCTGGTGAAGCGGCTGTTCGAGCTCGAAGTCCCCGAGATCGCCGACGGCGTGGTGGAGATCAAGGCCTGCGCCCGCGAGCCTGGCCACCGCACCAAGATCGCGGTTTCGTCCAACGACCCCAACGTGGATCCCGTCGGCGCGTGCGTCGGCGCCCGCGGCGCGAGGGTGCGCCAAGTGGTCAACGAACTGCGCGGCGAGAAGATCGACATCGTTCCGTTCAACAGCGAGTTGGAGGAGTTCGTCACGAAGGCCCTCTCGCCGGCTCGGATCAAGGAGGTCCGTCCCGACCACCTGACCGGCGACTGCGACGTGATCGTGCCCGACTACCAACTGTCGCTCGCCATCGGCAAGGAGGGCCAGAACGCCCGCCTGGCCAGCCGGCTCACCGGGTGGGGGATCAACATCAAGAGCGAGACGCAGCTTGCCGAGGAAGCTGCCTACGGCGATGTGGAGTGGGCTGAGGGCGAGTGGATCATCGACCCCGAGACGGGCGCGCAGATGTGGCAGCCCGCCGACGGCGGAGAGGCGGTGAGCGCCGAGGCCTGGGCGGCGGCTGCCGAGGAGCAGGCCGCCGAGGCGGCCGACAGCCCGAAGGGCCTCTGATCCCGATCCGGACCTGCATCGGCTGCCGGTCCCGGCGGCCGGCGGCGGAGATGGCGCGTGTGCGGGCCGGTGCCCATGGCGCGCTGATGCTCGGCCCCGGGCCCGGACGCGGCGCTTGGCTCTGCCCCGACTCCGCCTGCGTGGACGCGGCCCGTCGCCGTGGCGCCTTCTCGCGGGCGTTGCGCGCTGACGTGAACCACAGTGAGATAGATAGGCTCTCTGACGCGTGGCCGCTTCCTCCGAAGGGATCCGTCGGAGGGCGCGGCCGGGCGGCCACGTCCTGAAGGGGGCATGACTTGCCGGGCAAGATCCGCGTCCATGAGCTCGCCAAGGAGCTCGGGCTGACCAACCAGGCGACGCTCGATCTCTGCATCGCGCTCAGCATCGGAGTCAAGTCCCATTCCTCCAGCATCGTCGAGGCCCAGGCTGACCGGGTCCGGCGCCGCGCCGAGAGGGACGGCCTGCTCAAGCCTCCCGAGCCGCCGCCGGTGGCCGCGCCGCCCGCACCGGACCCAGCGCCTCCGCCCCCGCCCACGCCGCGGGCTCCCGTCCGGGAGCCTCCGTCTGCCCCGCCTGCCTCCGCGCCGACTGTTTCCACGCCGACCGCGAAGGCCCCGGCCGCGTCGACGACCGCGGCAGACACCAGAGTCCCCGCCGCGGCCTCGGCCTCTCGGGCACAGCCCGCGGCCGAGGCCAGAGCCCCCGCCGCGGCTTCGGCCTCCCCGGCGGCCGGCGATGCGGCCAAGCCCGCAGGCAAGCCCGCCGCGGTGCCGTCGGCCGAGACAGTCGCCAAGACCCCGCGAGCCACCATCGCCTCCAGCGGAAGCGTCGCGCCCGCGAACCGCGTGCTTCGGGAGGGGCCGCCGCCCGCGGTCGAGGACAGGCCGCCGACCAGGACCGCGGCCAGAAGAACGCCGACAGCGCCTCCGCCGACCCGGCCGCTCAAACCCGTCAGCCCGCCCGTCTCGCGCTCGGGAAAGCCGATACCCCCGCCGCCTCCGCCCCGCCGCATCCGGCCCGGCCCCGGCCCAGGCGGCCCCGATCGCTCCGATGCCGGCCCCGGCGACCGCCGGCCCGGCGGCGCTCCGTCGCGACCGGCCGGCGCCCGGCGCGGCCCGAGTTCCGAACGGGGCGCCGGAGCGCGGCGCGGCCCGTCCTCGGGCGGCCCCCGGCCACTCGGCGGCCCCCGGCCCGCGGTGCCGGGCGCCGGGGCGCGTCCCGGCGGACGCGCTGGCCCGGGAGGAGCTCAGCGTCGCCCGCCGCGCCGCAAGAGCCGCCGCCGCCGTGTCCGCGAGGAACTCCAGCCGATCGACATACCCACCTACACGCCCCGCCACATCGCCGTGCCCGAGGGCGTGGTGGTGGTGGAGCGGGCCTGCTCGGCGCAGGACTTCGGCCCGAAGCTCAATCGCACCGCCGCCGACGTCGTCCGCTTCCTGATGCAGCACGGGGAGATGGTCACCGCCACCCAGTCGCTGAGCGACGACATGATGGAGCTGTTCGCGGCCGAGGTGGGCGCAGACATCCGGCTGGTCGACCCCGGCGAGGAGCAGGAAGCCGAACTGCTGCGGATGCTCGAGGTCGGCCTCGACGACGACCGCGGCGACGGGCCGCCCCGACCGCCGGTGATAACCGTGATGGGTCATGTAGACCATGGCAAGACTTTGCTGCTCGACCGGATCCGCGACACCAACGTCGCCGAGGGCGAGGCCGGGGGGATTACCCAGCACATCGGGGCCTACCGGGTGCGGCGCAACGGCCGCCACATCACCTTCATCGACACTCCCGGCCACGAGGCCTTCACTGCGATGCGGGCCAGGGGCGCCGAGGCGACCGACATCGTCATCCTGGTGGTGGCGGCCGACGACGGCGTGATGCCCCAGACCGTCGAGGCCGTCAGCCACGCCCGGGCCGCCGAGGTGCCCATCGTCGTGGCCGTCAACAAGATCGACCGCCCCAACGCCGACGTTCAGCGGACGGTGGCGGGGATGGCCGAGCAGGGCCTGGTCCCGGAGGCATGGGGCGGCGACACGATCTACTGCGAGGTCTCGGCGCTCGAGAACCGGGGCATCGAGGAACTGCTCGACCAGGTGCTGCTGGTGGCCGAGGTCGAGGACCTGCGGGCCTCGCCGGAGGGTCGGGCCGACGGAATCGTGCTCGAGTCGAATCTCGACATAGGACGCGGGCCGGTGGCCACCGTGCTTGTCCAGCAGGGAACCCTCAGGGTCGGCGATCCGCTGGTGGCCGGCGCGGCGTGGGGTCGGGTCAGGGCCCTGCTCGACGACCGCGGCCGCGGCGTGGACGACGCCGGCCCGTCCGTGCCGGTCCAGGTATTGGGCCTGTCGGAGGTGGCGGTGGCCGGTGACGCCTTCGCGGTGGCGCCCAACGACAAGATCGCCGGGCGGGTGGCCGACACCCGCGAGCACTGGCAACGGCTGTCGAGCTTGGGACGCGAGGCCCACGCCCTGTCCGGGGGGGCCAAGCTCGAGGATCTCTTCAGCCGGATCCAGCGCGGCGAGGCCGCGACGCTCAACGTCATCGTCAAGGCCGACGTGAACGGATCCCTGGAGGCCGTCACCGGGAGCCTCCGCAAGCTCGAGACCGGCGAGGTGCGCATCGCCATCGTGCACCGTGGCGTGGGCGGCATCACCGAGAACGACATCCAGCTGGCGTCGGCGTCCAACGCCACCATCATCGGGTTCAACGTGCGCCCGGACCGCAAGGCCCGCGAGGCGGCCGACTCCGAGAACGTCGAGATCCGGACCTACGAGATCATCTACAACCTGCTCGAGGACGTCTCCTCGGCCATGGTGGGGATGCTGGCGCCCGAGATCGAGGAGTTCGTCACCGGCGAGGCCGAGGTTCGCCAGGTCTTCCGCATTCCCCGGGTGGGGGCGGTGGCGGGCTGCTACGTGCAGAACGGGACGATCGCCCGGGGGTCCAAGGTCAGGTTCCTGCGGGAAGGAGCCATCATCTGGAAGGGCGCCATCACGTCGCTCAAGCGGTTCTCCGACGACGTCCGCGAGGTGAACAGCGGTTTCGAGTGCGGCATCGGCCTCAGCAACTTCCAGGACCTCAAGGCGGGCGACATCATCGAGACGTACGACGAGCGCGAGATAGCCCGGACCCTCGACTAGAAGGGTCAGGGGCGGCAGGCGGGCCGGTCATGGCGAGGCGCAAGCAGCGGACGCATCCCCAGGCGGGGGCCGGTCATCGCACCGCCCGGGTCGGCGAGCTGATCCGACGGATCGTGGCCGAGACGATGGAGCAGTTCGACGACGACCGGCTGGCCATGGTCTCGGTGACCGGCGTGGACGTGGACCGCGACCTGCATCGGGCCGTCGTGTGGTTCACCTCGCTGGGCGACACCGAAGGCAGCGATGTCGGCATCCTGGAGGCCTTCGACGAGCACAGGCCGAGGCTGCGGCGCGCCGTGGGCGACCAGAGCCGGCTCCGCAAGACGCCGATGCTGGTGTTCCGGCCCGACGAGGCCCTGCGGTCGGCGGCGCGGATCGAGAGGCTGCTCGATGCCGCGGGCGACTCCTCGGGCCCAGAGGCCGAGCGAGGCGAGCAGATCACGTGACGTCACCGTCGCCGTCGCGTCTCCCTTCGCCGGGGACTGTCGACGGGGTGGCAGTGATCGACAAGCCCGCCGGCTGGACGAGCCACGACGTCGTGGCCAAGGCCAGACGGCTCCTGGCGGTCCGCAAGGTGGGCCACAGCGGGACGCTGGATCCCGGCGCCACTGGAGTGCTGGTCCTCGGCGTGGGCAGAGCCACCCGGCTGCTGAGGTTCGTGACCGCGCTGGCCAAGACGTACGAGGCCGAGATCGTGCTGGGCGTCGAGACGGACAGCCTCGACGCTTCCGGCTCGGTCACGGCCCGCCACCGCATGGACGCGGTGGCCGCCGACGACGTAAGGGCCGCGGCGGCGGCCCTCACCGGGGAGATACTGCAAGTGCCGCCCATGGTGTCGGCGTTGAAGGTGGGCGGCCGAAGGCTCCACGAACTGGCCCGCGCCGGGGTGGAGGTGGAGCGGCCGCCTCGGCCGGTCACCGTCCACCGTTTCGACATCGAGGCGCTGGCCGATCGGCCCGGCGTCTGGCGGGCCGTCGTGGAGTGCTCGTCGGGCACCTACGTGCGGGTACTGGCCGCCGACCTGGGCCGGGCCCTCGGCGGCGGTGCGCATCTCGGGTCGCTGCGGCGCACCGCGGTCGGGGAC
This sequence comes from Acidimicrobiales bacterium, assembly GCA_963667505.2. Classification (GTDB taxonomy): domain Bacteria; phylum Actinomycetota; class Acidimicrobiia; order Acidimicrobiales; family Aldehydirespiratoraceae; genus Aldehydirespirator. The sequence goes on from OY763490.2 coordinate 671,296, forward strand.
TTCCGGCTGACACAGGCCCGTGCGGTCGATTCGATGGAGCTGCTGCCGATGGCCGAGGCGGTCCGGCACCTGTTCAGCGTGCAGGTGGGCGACGAAGTGGAGGCCGACGTCCGCCACGGGCGGGTGCTCGGCCTCGCCCGGCTGGGACTGCCCGACGGCGAGCCCGGCCCATGGGCGGTGCGCGGTGCCGACGGTGCGCTGCTGGCCGTGTACGAGCCGCACCGGGGACGGGCCAAGCCCGCCGTGGTGGTGTCGGGCTGAAAGCGCCCCTCAGGGCGGCCCGCTCGGCCCGAATCGGCCGCTCAGCCGGTCCTCGGGGTCCCAGCGTCGCGCCGGGGGGTGTGAGGCAGAGTCCCGGCGTCGGTAGCCTTGGGGCACCGGGCCGGGCTCGTGTCCGGACGCCTTGGAGGACTCCGTGGAACTGCTGCACGACCTGCGCGACCGGCTCCCCGCCACCGTGTCGGCCGCGGTCGCCGTGGGGGTCTTCGACGGCGTGCACCTGGGCCATCGTGAAGTGCTGAGAAGCGTCCGGGATACCGCCGGGCGCCTCGGCGTCGCTTCGGCCGTGGTGACCTTCGACACCCACCCGGCCTACGTCGTGCGTCCCGAGAACGCTCCGAAGCTCCTCACCACGCTCGAGCAGAAGCTGGAGCTGATCGAGTCTCAGGGGCTCGACTACTGCTACGTGATCAACTTCGACGAGTCCCGGGCCGGCACCCGACCCGAGGAGTTCGTGGAGCAGGTCTTCCTCGACGCCCTTCACGCTCGGGCGGTTGTCGTGGGCGAGGACTTCCATTTCGGCAAGGGACGCACCGGCAACGTGGCCGAACTTCAGCGGCTCGGACGCGAATGGGGGTTCGAGGTGGTGCCGCTGGAGCTGATACGGCACCGCGACGACGCCCGCGAGCCAGTCTCGTCGACCGCGATACGCAGGATGCTCGCCGGCGGAGACGTGGCCCGCGCCGCAGCCATGCTGGGCCGGTTCTACGAGGTGCGGGGATTCGTGGTGGAGGGCGACCGGCGCGGCTGCACCATCGGGTTCCCGACGGCCAACGTTCCGGTTCCCAAGAAGATGGCCTGGCCCGCCGACGCGGTCTACGCGGGCTGGTGCACCCTGCCCGACGGAAGCCGGCGGGGCTGCGCCATAAACATCGGTCGGCGCCCCACCTTCTACGAGCACGCCCAGCAGTCGCTGCTGGAGGTACATGTCATCGACTTCGACGGCGACCTCTACGGATGCGAGATGAGGGTGGAGTTCGTGGAGTTCCTCCGCAGCGAGCGCAAGTTCGAGGGAATCGCGCAGCTGTCGTCGCAGCTCGCCGTCGACGTGGCCGACGCCCGCCGCCGTCTCGGGCTTACCTGAGGCGGCCCCCGGTCCGAGGCGGCCCCGGTCCGAGGCGGCCCCGGTCCGAGGCGGCCGACGCCAGGATCGGGCCTGCGATCAGCGGGCGAGCAACGTCGCGGCGAGGCGCTCGGCCTCCCGGGCCCGCAGAGCCGTGTTGATGTCCATCCGCTCCAGATGCTGGGCGAGCTGCCTGGCGCCCTGCTCCACAGGATGGGCCGACACGAACCTGTGCACGGCTCGGGCCTGCTCGGGTCGGTCGAGAGCGGTGACGCCCTCCAGCATCCTCGCCAGCGAGTTCGACGGAAACACGTCGACCAGCTCGTCCCAGCGGCTTGTGAGGAAGTCCCAGGCCGCGTCGCCGCAATGCCGGTTGGCCAAGGCTCGACGCACCAGGTAAGGACCGTCCTGGGAGCGCACGGTCCCGTCGAGGACGCCGTCGAGGGCTGACAGCACGAGCCCGCTGTCGGGGAAGTCGGCCAGCGCGCCGAGGTGCCGCTGCTCGGTCTGGGCGTCGGTGGCTGTCGCGTAGCGCTGCTTGAACCGGGCGAAGTCGTCGGCGTCGCCGTGAGCGGCGACGACCGCCAGCGCGGCCGCGGCCAGAGTGGAGTCGCGGTGGCCCAGCCGCTCCCGGCAGGCCTCGATGGTGCCTGGGTGAGCGGCCACCGCGCCGCGCAGCCGCAGCAGCGTGGCCCTCAGCTCGTGGGTGAGGTCGTCCTCGGGCTCTCGGCTCGCAGGTTCGAACCCGATCTCGGCCGCGGCCGCCTCGGTGGCTGAAACCGTCCACTCCTCGAAGCGCCGGGCCGCCTCACCGTCCAGCAGCCTCCTGAGGTGGGCCAGCGGGGCGCTGATGGCCTGCCAAACGATGAGGTCCCGCTCGGCAACGAAGCCGCGCAGCACGAAGTCCAGGAAAGCCGAGGCTTCTAGCCTGCCGGCCAGGGTGAACGCCCAGGCGTCGTCGACGAGTCCGTGGCGCTCCTCGGCGCTGTGGCTGGCCGCGCCGCCGACGGCCACCCTCGCGAGGGTGGCCGAGTCGGGCTCGCCCCGGTAGAAGCCCGAGGCATCGGCGTTGACTGTGACCACATCGTGACCCGACAGCGTGAAGGTCCGGCGGGACTGGTCGAGTGGTAGGCGCGCCTCGCGCTCGTGGCCCTGAGGGGAACGCATCCGCAGTCGCAGCGGCACCGCCCAGATCTGGTCATCGGCGGGGGCCGGGTCGAGGGTGAATCGCCGCTGGGTCAGTTCGGTTCCGTGCTCGCTGGGGACCGAGCTCACCACCGGGAAGCCGGGCTGGTAGATCCAGCTCTCCATGATCGAGCGCACCGGCTGGCCCGAGGCCTCGGCCAGCGCGTCCCACAGGTCGGCCGTCACCGTGCTGGAGTAGGCATGTCGTCCCAGGTACAGGCGCACGCCGGACCGGAAGGCCTCGCTGCCGAGGTACTGCTCCAGCATACGGACCAGAGACGCCCCCTTCTCGTAGGTGATGACGTCGAACATGTCCTCGGCCTCGGCCGGAGTGGCCACCGGATACTCCACCGTCCTGGTGGACGCGAGAGCGTCGGTGGACAGCGCGGCGGCCCGGCTGCGGCAGAACGTCGACCACATCTGCCAGTCAGGCCGGAAGGCGTCGGTGCAGGCCGTCGCCATGAAGGTGGCGAAAGCCTCGTTGAGCCAGATCCCCTCCCACCAGGCCATCGTCACTAGATTGCCGAACCACATGTGGGCCAGTTCGTGGCAGATCGTCTCCGCGACCCGCCGCAGCTCGGGCTGGCTGACGGTCTCCGCGTCCACCAGCAGGAGCACCTCCCGGAAGGTGACGCACCCGAGGTTCTCCATGGCGCCGAAGGCGAAGTCGGGGAGGGCCACCAGGTCGAGCTTGTCGGAGGGGTACGGCAGGCCGTAGTAGTCGGTGAACCACTCCAGGGCGTGGTCGGCCACCTCCAGGGCGAACGTGGTCTGAGCGCGGCGGCCGGACCGGTGGATCACACGGACGGACACGCCTCCGCAGTCGATCGGGCCGGTCGCCTGCAGCGGGCCGACAACGAAGGCCACCAGGTAGGTGGACATGGGTATGGTCTCTGCGAAGCTGATCCTCGTCCGTCCGTCGCCCAGGCTCTCGCGTCGCGTCTCGCCCGTGTTGGACGCCGCGAGCAGCCCCTCCTCCACCACCAGCGTCACCGCGAAGGTGGCCTTCAGCGCGGGCTCGTCGAAGCACGGGAAGGCGCGTCGGGCGTCGGTCGACTGGAACTGGGTGGTGGCGATGGTGTGAGCCCGTCCCTCCTCGTCGGTGAAGGTGGAGCGGTAGAAGCCGCGGAGCCGGTCGTTGAGCACGCCGTCGAAGGAGATGCGGAGCCGGCGTGGCCCGGGCTCGAAGCCCGCGGCGCCGTCGCGGCGGGTGAGCGTGAGCCGTTCATGGTCGGCGTCGAGTTCGGCCGCGAGTTCGACGGTGTCTCCGTCGGCCTCCATCTGGGCGCCAGAGACCGTCAGGTCGGCGGCGTGGCAGACGATCGCCTCTACGGCCTCCACGACGTCTACGTCGATGGCCACCGTCCCCGAGAACACGGCCGCGCCCAGGTCCGGTGCGAGCTCGATCTCATAGTGTGTCGGCACGACGCTGCCGGGCAGCCTGGAGTCCACGATCTAACGGTATCTGTGTCGGTGGCCCGGCCCATAGTGGTCCCGGGGGTTGTAGGCGTTCAGGCGTCCAGGGGTCTAGATGAGCCTACCGCGCTGGGTCAGCGGCCAGTAGCGGCGGGGGAGCAGGTCGTCCCTCACCCTGGCGGCCACCTCGTCGGCCTCGACAAGCAGCGACGCCTCGTCCACGGTGAGCACCCGGCCCTCGTCCACCACCAGACGGCCGTTCACCAGCACGTTCTTGACGTCGGTCCCTGCCGCGTAGCGGACCAGGCATCCCACCGGATTGTGGCGCGGCGAGAGCCGCGGATTCTCCCCGTCGATCACCGCGATGTCGGCCGCCTTGCCTGCCTCCAGCGACCCGATCTCGTGATCCCACATCAGCGCCCGCGCCCCGTCGATGGTGGCCATGTCGAAGGCGTCCTCGGTGGTGAAGCCGAGCGGGTCATAGAGCGGCACCCCAGCCGACTGGGCCTGCATGAAGAACGCGATCCGCATGACCGCGATGATGTCGTTGATGACGGTGTCGCAGCCCAGGCCCACCGTCACCCCGGCCGCCCGCATGCCCACCACGTCGGTGACCGCCGACACGATGTCGGTGCACACCACGGGAGCGTGGGCGAGCTTGGCCCCGGCCTCGGCCAGCAGCCGGATCTCCCGGGCGGTGGTCAGCATGGCGTGAATGGCCAGGAAGCGAGGCCCGAGCAGGCCGAGGCGGCTGAGCTGCTCCAGCGGCCGCCTCCCGAACAGCGAGACACACAGCTCGATCTCCTCGCGGTCGCGGTTGATGTGGGTCATCATCATCGTGTCGTGGCGCTCGGCCAGGTCGAGGGCCGCGCCGAACAACTCGTCGCTCACCGACGGCACGCTGGCCGCGTGGATGTAGGGCCTGACCAGGCCGCATCCCTTCTTCGCCCAGCGCGCCAGGAAGTCCTCCAGGTGCGCGATGATGTCGGCTCGCGCCGCCGGGTCGTCGTGGTACTCCGAGCGGCCCTCGAGCTGCTCGTAGTTGCTGGCCAACCGGGACGTACGGTCGCGCTGGCCGACGGCCAGCGCGCAGCGGATCCCCATCTCCAGGGCGGTCTCGCCCACCGCCTCCTCGTGCTCGGCGGTGCAGGTGGTGTCGGTGGTCGTGGTCACGCCCGCCCGCAGCAGGTTGGCCATCGTCACTCGCGAGCTGGTCCGGATGCCGTCGTCGCCGAGCACGTCCTCGGCCGGAATGTAGACCCGGGTGATGTTGGGGAGGTCCTCCAGCGCCATGCCCCGCACCAGGGCTTGGGCCATGTGGTTGTGCGTGTCGATGAGCCCGGGGATCACCAAGTCGCGGGGCCCGCCCAGCCGACGGGCCGGGTCGTGGGCCGCCTCGACCTCGGCTCGGGGGCCGACGGCCGCGATCCGGCCGTCGGCGACTGCGACCGCGCCGTCGAGGAAGACCCGGCGCTGGGGATCCGACGTTACGACGGTCCCCAGCACCAGGAAGTCTGCGGGCTGCACTCTCCTAGAAGCCGATGCTCTCGTCGATGAACTCGTTGGTGACAAGGTTGTTCGGATCCGTCCGGGAGGGGTCGACGTCGAAGCCGGCGTTGACGATCTTGTCGATCACCTCCTGGATCCGGTCGATGTCCATGTTGCCGACCGTGTCGTCGGGGCCGTTGCCGATCAGGCCGAGCTCGATCTGGGTGTCCACCGAGAACTGCGCCAGCCCGGCGCTGTACTGCCAGAAGCTGTCGATGTCGGCCACGATCTGCACGATCATCGCGTTGGTGGGGCCGGGATCGGCCGCGAAGTCCAGGATCGACTGCTGCACGATCGGCACGAACTTGGCGAGGCACGGCCTCAGCGTGTCGAGGTCGGCCGGGCGGATCGCCAGGGTCTGGGAGTAGATCGGAAGCCCGGCGTCGTGGATCAGCTCGAAGGCGATCGGCTTGGACCAGTCCGGATAGACCTGCTCGTAGCTGTAGGGCGACTCGGACGCGAAGCCCTGCTGGGCGATGGCGCCGCCCTCGGCGATGAACCGGGCGGGGCCGCCGTCATAGGACGGGTCGATCTGGTCCGCGGAGAGCACGCCCTCGTTGACGAACACGTCGATGAACGTCCCGCCCGCGAACACGTTGATAGTGACGCCGAGCTCGCCGAGGTCGGCGACGCCGGTCACGTCGGGATACGTCTCGGGATCCCACTGGATGATCTGCGGGTTCTTCTCCAGCGGGGCGACCACCGACAGCGTCGGGGTTTCGCCGCCGAGGATCACGGCCTCGTCCATGCTCACATAGGCGAGCGTGATCTCGGGATCGATCTGCATCTGCGCCGAGCCCGAGGCGAAGCCGATGGCCGGGCCGCCGGCGCGGATCTCGATGTCGACGCCGGTGTCGGTGCCGCCCGCGGTGAGCGGGCCGGTGGTGATCATGTTGTCGGTGTCGAGCGTCCAGCCCTCTCCGACCATCTGGTACATGGCGCCGTGCTCGGACTCCGGGAACCAGTCGGTCTGGATGATGATCGGGCTGGGGCACACGCTCGCGAGGTCGAGCGGGTCCTCGGCCGGCTCGGGCTCGGCGGGCTCCTCCGCGGCCGGCTCGGGCTCGGCTGCCTCAGCCGCCTCGGCCTTCTCGGTCTCGGCAGGCTCTTCGGCGGCCGGCTCGGGCTCGGCGGGCTCCTCCGCGGCCGGCTCGGGCTCGGCTGCCGCGGCGGTCGTGGCCGGTGCGGCGGTGTCGTCGGTATCGTCGTCGCCGCATGCCGCCGCGAGAAGGGTTAGCGCCGACAATGCGCAGAGCGCGCGAATCCAAGCTGTACTCATGTTCGATCCTCCTGAAGATGGGACGGTTGTGGATATGACCAACAGAAATCTTGATAGCATCAACATTCCTGTGTTGCAAACCGAGTTCCGCGCGATGAGTTGCCGTCGTGAGGACTGAGGCGCGACTCGGCGGCGCGGCCGTAGGACTCGACGCCAAGTCCGACGACGCCAAGTCCGACGACGGCGAGCGGATTCGCCGACTGGGGGCGAACATCAGGGGGCTCCGCAAGGGCCGGTCCCTGACCCTGACCGAGCTGGCCCGGCTGAGCGGTCTGTCGCACTCCTTCCTGTCCCAGGTCGAGCGCGGCCTGGCCCGGCCGTCGATGAACTCGCTGCACCAGATCTCCGAGGCGCTGGGCACCAACGCGTCATGGCTGCTGGCGGGATCGGAGAACACCCGCGAGGCGACCGTCGTGCGGGCGTCGGACACGGCCTCGGTGCCGGCCAGCGAACTGGGCGACACCGACGGCGTCCGCCGGGTGGTGGCCCCCGAGGCCAGTCCCTTCCAGGTGGTCGAGTTCACCGGCGCGCCCGACACCTTCCGCGAGTACTGGGTGCATGACGGCTTCGAGACGATCTACGTGATCTCCGGAGCGGTGGACGTGGACCTGGACGGAGAGGTCTTCCGGCTGGAGCCGAGCGACTCGATCTCCTACGACACCCGCCAGCCCCACCGGCTGCGGGCCGCCACCGACGAGACGGTCAAGCTGCTGATGATCGAGTCCTCGCCCGGGTTCACCGACGTACGCCTCCGGTAGCCTCCGGCTGCGTGTCGGCCGCGTCAGCACCCCTCGGGCCCACTGAACCCGGGGCCATTGAGCCCGGGTCTGCGGAAGCCGGGTTTGCGGCACCCGGGGCCGCGGACACGGCGCGCTGCCGCGATCTGGCCGTCGAGACCCGCGCCCTCGCTCGCGACTTCGGCGCCAAGCGGGCCGTGGACGGCGTGGACCTGGCAGTCGGCGTGGGCGAGATTTACGGCTTCCTCGGACCCAACGGCGCAGGCAAGAGCACCACGGTGCGGATGCTGTGCACCCTGCTCGAGCCGACGGCGGGGACGGCCACCGTGGCCGGGCACGACGTGGTGGACAGTCCGGGCGAGGTGCGTGTGCGCATCGGGGTGGCCATGCAGGACGCCGCCCTCGACGAGCGGCAGACCGGGCGAGAGATCCTCGATCTGCAGGCCCGTCTCTACGGCCTGAGCGCGGCCGACCGCAGGGAGTCGATCGCCCGAGCCACGGACCTCGCCTCGATCGGCGACGCCATCGACCACCGCGTCAGCACCTATAGCGGCGGGATGAAGCGGAGAGTCGACCTGGCGGCCTCGCTGATCCACGGCCCCGAGGTGATCTTCCTAGACGAGCCCACCACCGGGCTCGACCCCGTCAGCCGAGCCCAGGTGTGGGAGGAGGTGCGGCGCCTCAACCGCGAGCTGGGCGTGACCGTGTTCCTCACCACGCAGTACCTGGAGGAGGCCGACGCGCTGGCCGACCGGGTGTCGATCATCGCGCACGGCCGGATAGTCGAGGAGGGTGCCCCGGCCGATCTGAAACGGGCCGTGGGCGCGGATGTGATCGTCGTCGATCTGGCGCCCGAGGAGATCGCGGCTGCGGCGGCTGTGGCCGAGGGCCTGCCGGCCGCCCAGGCGGTCACCCAGGGCCGCCGGGGGGTCACCATCGCCACCGCCGACGGAGCCGCGCTGGTCGGGGAGGTGGCCGTCGCCCTGTCCGCCGCGGGACTGCCTCCGAGGTCGCTCACGGTGCGCACGCCCTCGCTGGACGACGTGTTCCTGCAGGCCACCGGATACCGGATGTCGGCGGCGGACGCATCCGACGACGACCCTGCTGCCCCGGACGCGTCGGCCGTCCCCGAGCCGCGGGCAGCGATGCCGTGAGCCCGGACGCCGTGAGTCCGAATACCGTGAGCCAAGCCGCGGGCAGCGATGCCGTGAGCCCGGACGCGGCAAGGCGCGGCGAAGGGCCGCAGGCGAGCGCCTCGTCAGAGACGAGGGCTCGGCGCGTCGGGATTCTCACCGACATCGCCACGGTGGCTCGCCGTGCGGTGCGCAGCCTCGTGCGCGAGCCGGAGTTCCTGTACCCCGCGCTGATCATCCCGTTGTTCTTCTTTGTGGTCAACGTCGGGGCGCTGCAGGCGTTCGTCGAGCGGATGCCGGGCATCGACTACAAGGCGTTCCAGCTGCCCGTCGCCATCGTGTTCGCGGTCACCGGCATCAGCCGCGCTTCGGTGCTGGTGATCGACATCCAGTCCGGCTACCTCGACCGGATGCTCGTCACACCGGTGCGGCGCACGACGCTGCTGCTCGGGATGATGGTCGCGGACGTCGTGCTGGCCTTCTGCCTGTCGGTCGTGGTGGTGGGAATGGGCTTCGCCTTCGGCGTCCGCTTCCACACCGGCCTCGGCGGACTCTTCCTGTTCGTGGCGCTCGCGGTCGGATGGAGCCTGGCCTACACGGGACTCCCGTACACCATCGCCCTGCGCACCGGGAACCCGGCCGCGGTCAACTCCTCGTTCCTGATCTTCCTGCCCTTCGCCTTCCTCACGCCCGCCTACCTGCCCCGCGACCTCATGACGGGATGGCTGAGCGCGGTGGCGGCCTGGAATCCCGTGACCTACCTGCTGGAGGCCATGCGCTCGCTGCTGTCGGAGGGCTGGGACTTCGCCGTCGTCGCCAAGGGCGCGGCCTCCATCGCGGGGCTCGGTGCGGTCACGTTCGTGATGGCGTTCCGCTCCCTGAGCCGCCGGGTCGCCACCGGCTGACACGCCGCGGCCGGGCAGCCGCGGGCGCGGCCGGGCCGGGCAGACGGAAGCGGCCGTCGCGCCTACTGTCTCCAGTGGTCTGTGTCCTGCGGTGCGGGCCGTCGTCGGCGGGGGAGGCTCGATGGAACCTGATCTCGACGTGGTGGGCGTCGGCAACGCCATCGTCGACGTGATCGCATCCGTCGACGAGTCGTTCATATCGGTCAACGGGCTGCTGAAGGGCGCCATGACCCTGGTCGGCGCGGACCGTTCCGCGGAGTTGTACTCGGCCATGCCGCCCGCGGTCGAGGCGTCGGGCGGGTCGGCGGCCAACACTGCCGCTGGCGTGGCCTCCTTCGGTGGTCGGGCCGCCTACATAGGCAAGGTGCGCGACGACCAGCTCGGCGAGGTGTTCGTCCACGACATTCGCGCCGCCGGGGTGGCCTTCGACGTGCCCCCGGCTCCGACGGGCCCTCCGACGGCCCGATGCCTGATCCAGGTGACCCCCGACGCCGAGCGGACGATGAACACCTACCTGGGAATCTCCGCGCTGCTGGGCCCCGACGACGTGGACGTCGACCTGGTGGCCTCGGCGGCGGTCACCTACTGCGAGGGCTACCTGTGGGACGTCCAGGCGGCCAAGGACGCCATACGCCTGGCGATGGCGGCGGCCGGCGAGGCTGGCAGGACCGTGGCGCTGGCTCTGAGCGACTCGTACTGCGTCGACCGCCACCGCGCCGAGTGGCTCGACCTGATCGACGACCGTGTGGACGTGGTGTTCGCCAACGAGGCCGAAGTCTGCTCGCTGCACTGCACCGACGACTTCGACGCGGCCCGGGACCGGACCGCGGAGATGGCCCGGCTGGTGGCGATCACCCGCGGCGCCCGCGGCTCGGTGGTGGTCGAGGGCTCGACGGTGGAGACGATCCAGGCGGACAGCGTGACCGATGTCGTGGACGCCACCGGCGCGGGCGACCTGTACGCCGCCGGGTTCCTGTGGGGCCTCAGCCGGGGTGCCCCCCTGGCGCGCTGCGCGCGGCTGGGCAGCCTGGCCGCGGCCGAGGTGGTCAGCCATGTCGGCCCTCGCCCGTTGGTGGCCCTCTCGCGGCTGGCCGCCGACCGCGGGCTGTGCGGCCGTTCGGTTGCCGCCGAGCCGGGGCCGTAGGGGCTGCGGGTGGCGACGATACGGATATCGACCGTTGTGCCCGCGGGGCCCGCGGCGGTGTGGGCCGACCTTCGCCGCATCGAGCGCCATACCGAGTGGATGAGCGACGCCGAGTCGATCCGCTTCCTGACCGAGGCCGTCGAAGGGGTCGGCGTGCGCTTCGAGTGCGCCACCGTCGTCGGCCCTCTGAAGCTGACCGACCGCATGGAGGTCACCGACTGGCGCGACGCCGAGGCGATGGGGATCAGCCACACCGGCGTGGTCTCCGGCGTCGGGCATTTCCGGCTCTCGGCCTGCGAGGGACCGGCCGGCGAGGCCCATACCCGGTTCGAGTGGACCGAGACGCTCCGCTTCCCATGGTGGATGGGCGGGCCGGTCGGCGCCCTGCTCGCCCGTCCTGTGCTGCGCGCCGTCTGGACCCGCAACCTCGCCCGGTTTGCCGCCCGGTTCTGACTGCCGCCCGGGCCTCGCACGGCGGGGCGACCCGCCATTCACCTACCAGCGCTCGCTCGCATGTAGGTTTTATGCATTCGCTTCAAGTAGATGTTACTATTACACATAGTGCAGCTACTTCTCCGGCAATAGGCGCCGCCGATGCAGGTCGAGACCCACGCGACGGGTGCCGGCAATGGCGCGAGCGACGCCCCGGAGGGTGTGAACGGTTCCGCCGAATTGACCGAGCGGCTGCTCGACGCAGCCGTCGAGGTGTTTGCGGAGCGAGGATTCGAGGCGGCCCGGGTGGCCGAGATCGCCCGCCGAGCCGGCGTGACTACCGGGGCCATCTACGCGCGCTGGCCCGGCAAGCGCGACCTGATCGCGGCCGCCATCCGCCATACGGTGCCGAAGTACATGCAGACGCCGTCGCTGGTCGCCGCAACGCCAGCCGACGAAGTGGCCGCGGCCCTCGGCGGAGACCGGGCGTCGGCCCAGAGCTCTCGCGTCCGCGACGTGATGCTCGAGGCGCTGGTCAGCGCCCGTCGCGACGACAGCTTCGGCTACGCCGTCTCCGACGCGATGAGTGGCGAGGCGGCCCGGCTGAGCGACATCGTCGCGCGAGGGAAGGCAGACGGCTGCATCGACCCAGAGCTGAGCACTACCGCAGTCGTGGCGCTGTGCCAGGCCCTAGGCCTGGGAATGCGCCTGGCCGCGGCGAGCGAGACCGACGGTGCCGCCGCTGAAGCGGCGGACTGGGATGCGCTGGTATCGCGGATGAGCGCAGCCCTCAGGCCCCTGACGGCTGAGCGGCCCGCGTCGGTGTTGGTCAGTCCCTGACGGCTGGCTTGTAGCGCAACTCTAGGTCGCCTATGCGGACCAGCATCGAGGCGATCCATCCGCCCAGCGCAGTGAAGTGCTGATCGAGTTCGGCCCCGTCGGACAGGCCGGCCTCGTCGAGTTCGTAGGCTCCCTCGTAGCTGACGTCGATGGCGTACTCAGTGGCGTCGGTGTCGTCGAGGTCCTCGGCGTAGAGCGCCTCCACCCTGGCTCCCCCTCGCCTCAGGGGCTCGTCGCCGATGTTGGGGCTGGTGGAAGGTAGCGCTTGAAGGACCAAGGCAGGGTCCGGCGCCTCGGCCAGGCACTGGGACCGCAGCAGGATCTTGATCTCGATGCGGGGCGGCTCGGTGTAGCCGTCCCCCGCGTACCAGCTCAGGTAGGCCGCCTGCGACCAGGTCGGCCACACGCAGCTGACGTCGGCGCACACCCGCGGCGGCTGCCCCTCGCCGGGCAGGGCGTAGGCGTTGTCCCAGGACACGTCGCCCAGCAGCACGTCGGTCTGGAAGCGCTCCTCGCCCGCCTGCCGTTCCAACAGGGCGTCCTCGAAGGCGTCGCGCAGGGCGCCGATGGCGTCGGTGAACACATGGTCGAGCATGGTCAGAGCGGCCCCGGAGTCGTTCCGCCGGTCATGGCCGTGGCGAGCGCCGCGCCGCGGGGCGGTCCCGTGGTAGAGCGCACCACAAGCTCGGGCTGCAGCGTGTGGCGTACCGGCTCGCCGGGTCCGTCGGAGAGGCGCCGCAGCAGGGTGTCGACCGCCAGCCTCCCCATGGCCAGGGTTGGCTGGTTGACGGTGGTGAGCGACAAATGGCGCAGCGCCGAGATGAAGGTGTTGTCGAACCCGACGAGCGACATCTCGTCGGGCACGGTCACGCGGGCATCGTCGAGACGGTTGAGCGCACCCGCGGCGAGCAGGTCGTTGAAGGCGAAGATGGCTGTAGGCGGGTCGTCCTCAGCCATCAGCGCGTCGATGACGGCCAGTGCGTCGGCCTCGTCGTCGCCGGCCGGGCGGACGTCGATGACGTCGGCGAGGCCTGCGGACCGCATTCCCGACTCGTAGCCGTGACGACGCTCCGTGGCCGACACGTTGGCGCCTCCGTCCATGTGGACGATCCGCGTGTGGCCGAGGGAGGCCAAGTGCTCGACGGCCAGCTCCGCTCCCCGGCGGTCGTCGGTGGCGACGGTGTCGGTGCCGGGGTGGACAGTGCCGCTGGCCACCACCACGCAGGGTGCGGCACTGCCGGCCCGGACCATGTCGTCGTCGGAGAGGCGGGCGCCGACTAGGGCCATCCCCTCAACTCGCAGCTGCAGGAAGGTCTCCACCGCGTCGTGCTGGCGCCTGGCGTCCCGGTGGCCGTTGAGGATGAGCACCCTGAAGCCGTGCTCGCTGGCCTCGGCCTCGATCCCGTCGACCACCTCGCCGAAGAACGGGTTGCGGAGGTCGTCTACGAGCACGCCGATTGTGTGGGTGCGCTTCTGGGCGAGATTGCGGGCCATCAGGTTGGGCCGGTAGCCGAGCTCCCGGGCGGCCTCCAGAACCGAGCGCCTCTTCTCGTCGGACACCTGCGGCGAGTCGTTCATCACCAGCGACACCAGGGCGCGCGACACCTTGGCCCGGGCGGCCACGTCCTCCATGGTCGGGCGGCTCATGTCGTTCACCGGCCTGGAGCGAGCCCGAATAGGTGAGAGCCGGGCGGTTGACATTCCACGGCCGGGACGATAGAACATTGGAGCGCTCCAATACAACGCGGTGCCGAGCGCGTCACGGGGGCAGGACAGGGCACGGCGTCGGCAACGGTTCGGGGAGGAACGCAGGCATGGATGCGGGTGGCGCGGCTGCGACACGAGCCTGGCTCGGCGGCCGAGCGGGGAGCACGGCCAGGACGTGACGACAGCCGTCTCCACCGCCCTGCTCGACCGGGTCGCGACCGCCCCCATCAGCTGGGGCGTCTGCGAGGTTCCGGGCTGGGGCTACCAGCTTCCCGTCGACCGGGTGCTGGCCGAGATGCGGTCCGCCGGGTTCACCCACACCGAGCTGGGCTCGCTCGGATACCTGCCGACCGAGCCCGACGAGCTGCGGCGGACCCTCGACGGCTACGGCCTGCGCCTGCTGGGAGGCTTCGTGCCCCTGGTCCTGCACGACCCGGCCCGGGCCACCGACACCCGCGCCGAGGCCCGCCGGTGGGCCGAGCTCATCGGCTCGGCCGGCGGGCGGTTCTTCGTGACCTGCGCGGTCAGCCGCCCGGACTGCTGGCGCCAGGATCCCCTCTCCGACTCCGAGTGGGCCGTCCTCTGCGACTCCCTGAGCGAGCTCGACGCGCTGGTCGACTCGTACGGCCTCGAGCAGGTCTACCACCCGCACTTCGACTCGGTGGTCGAGACCGACGCAGAGCTGGCCCGGATCCTGGAGGGCTGCGACGTGTCGCTGGTGCTCGACACCGCCCATCTCGCCCTGGGCGGCACCGACGTCGTCAGACTTCTGGATCGACATGCGGCCCGAGTGGGCCTGGTCCACCTCAAGGACCTGGACCCGGCCCTGGGGGCGCGTCTGAGAACGCGGGAGCTGTCGCTCATGCAGGCCGTGCAGCGCGGCCTGTTCCCGCCGCTAGGTCGAGGAGGGGTGGCGGTCGCCGAGATCGTCGCCCGTCTCGAAGATTCAGGACGGGACCTCTGGTACGTCCTGGAGCAGGACGCCGCCATCGCGGAGGGCGACCTCTCCGCAGTGGCACGGCTCAGGCGCAACGCCGACCTGAGCCTCGACTTCCTGCGAGATCTGGTGCCCGCCCGCGCGGGCAGCGGAGCAAGACACAACAACCACCGATTCCCGGAGGGATAATCAACATGTCAAGACTATGGAAGCTGCTCGCCGCGGTGCTCGCCATCTCGCTCATCGCCGCCTCGTGCGGCGATGACGACGGCGACGCGCCCGAGCCCGCGGCCGCGCCCGAGACGACCGCGGCCCCGGCCGACGACCCCGACGACGAGGCCGCGGCCGACGACGTCGTCGAGACGCAGGGCTGCGATCACACGTTCCACGTGATCACCCACGGGGATGCCGGAACCTTCTGGTCCGTCGTCGAGGTGGCCGTGGAGGACGCCGCGGCGGCCATTGGCTGCGAGGTCGTCTACTTCGGCTCCAACAACGACGCCCTGGCCCAGTCCCAGGAGATCCAGGCGGCTATCGCCGCAGGCTCCTCGGGCGTCGCCATCTCGCTGGCCGACCCGGCTGGCGTAGAGGCCGCGGCCCGCGACGTGGTGGCCGCGGGCATCCCGCTGTACACGCTCAACTCTGGCGTAAACAACTACGAGGATCTCGGCGCGGTCACCCACATCGGCCAGACCGAGATCGTGGCCGGCAACGGCGCGGGCAAGTTCTTCAACGACCTGGGCGCCACCCACGTACTGTGCGCCCGCCAGGAGCAGTCGAACATCGCGCTGGAGGAGCGCTGCCAGGGTCTCGCGGAGACCTTCAACGGCGACGTCACCTCGGAGTTCGTGGGCCTCGACGCCAATCCCGACGAGCAGCAGAACACCATTGCGTCGATCCTCGCGGCCAACGAGTCCATCGACGCCGTTCTGGGTGTCGGGCCGAACCTGCCTCTGCGGGCCATGACCGCGGGCGAGCAGGCCGGACGGGACCTGATTATCGGTGGCTTCGACCTCTCCAGCGATCTGATCGAGGCGATCGAGGCCGGCGACGTGGCCTTCACCGTCGACCAGCAGCAGTACTTGCAGGGCTACCTGCCGGTAATCCTCATGTACCTGCAGGCCACCAACCAGAACACCGCTGGCGGCGGTCTGCCCATCCTCACCGGTCCCGGCTTCGTCACGCCGGACAACGCGGCAGAGGTTGCCGCGCTGGTGGCAGAGGGCACTCGATAGCGACAACCGATGCAGGCGGCGCCCGGCACATCCGGGCGCCGCCTGCTAACTTCCCAGCGCGGGGCCCGCCCCGTTGCGGGTTCCGACGCTGGGACTGAGCAGCACGAACGGGGTCGCCGCGGCCTTCGAGGCGGCCGACTGAAGGCGACAAGCCATTGGGGGATCACATGGCCGACACGACCACCGAAGCAACCGCCGAGCCTGCCGACGCAGACGTCGAGTCCGGCGACGAACGGTTGGCCCATAGGGGGCCGATCCAGACCCTTCTGACGCGGCCGGAAATCGGGGCGCTGCTGGGCGCGACCGGCGTCTGGCTGTTGTTCTGGCTTGTGTCCGCGCCCTTCGGCACGGTCGGGGGCACTGCCAACTTCCTCGACGTCGCCGCGGTCATCGGCCTGATGGCCGTGCCGGTCGCACTGCTGATGATCGGCGGTGAGTTCGACCTCTCGTCGGGATCGATGACCGGAGCCACGGCCATCATCGTGATCCTGTTGAGCAGCGACACCGGGACGCTCGGCGGCGCGGGCTTGAGCCTGCACCTCGCCGTGCCCCTCTCGCTTGCCTTCGCACTGGCGATCGGCTGGTTCAACGGCACGCTGGTCGAGAAGACCTCGTTGCCGAGCTTCATCGTCACGTTGGGCACTTTCTTCATCCTCATCGGCGGCAAGCTCGGCTTCGCCAAGCTGTTCACCAACAAGGTGATCGTGGAGGGACTCGACGAGGCCCAGGCCTACGAGTTCTGGCACAACATCTTCGGCGCTCAGTGGGTCCGCAACGGCCACATCTGGGACGGCCGCGACTGGGCGTGGGCCGGACTCCTGATCCTGGGTGGCGTCGCTCTCCTGCTCGGCGTCCTCGAGCTCACCTACGCCCGGCGAAGCACCTCCAATCCGGCCGGGGTCGTGGTCTCTCTGGTGGGAGTCGTGGCAGGCGTCGCGGGACTCCTGATCCTCCTGATGGGGTCCGGGTCCTCCTCCGACTGGATCGGAAGCTTGGTGGTGGGCGTCGGCGTGCTGGTCGGCGTGGCCGGCTGGTGCATGGCTCGCTACGAGTCCGCGGACCGGGCTGCACCGAAGACCGGATCGCTTTTCACCCAATATCTGGGCGCTGGTGTGATCGCGGTGGTTGTCTCCATGATCATCGCGGCCGCCATGGACGCGGGCGACGCCGGTCAGCTGGGCTTCCTTCCAGGCGCGGGCGGCCGTGCGGTCTTCGCCCTCGGAGTGGCCGCCACAGGCGTGTTTGCGGTGCTCGCGGTGCTGGGACGCCTCGGCGGCGGCTATGCGGGCATCAGCGCGGCCATCACGATCCTCCCCGCCGTCAGCTTCATGATGACCGTCCAGGCGGCTCGGGCCGTCATCTTCGGCGCCCTGGCAGTGACCGGCTTGGTGCTGCTGACGCTGGCGGCCAACCGGGCCCGCCTGCCTGTCGCCGTCTCGGCTCTGACGTCGCTGATGATCGTTGTGCTCGCCTTCTTCATCCAAAGTCAGGCCGACTCTCGCAAGCTCCGGGTGGAGCTGTTCTCGGCACTGCTGATAGGCGCGCTGGCGCTGGCCGCGTCCGCCCTGGCCCGGCATCTCAGCGCACGTCGGACCGTCGCCCCGCCTCCGCCCCAGTTCAACATGTGGTGGACACGGGTCGGAGCTGGACTGGGGATCCTCGCCGCCATCGTCTTCGCCGTTGTGGAGCTGGCGGCTGGCAAGGGGATCCTGTACTGCCTGGCCGCAGGGGCCGCAGTGGGCGGCCTCGTAGCCTTCGGCGTCTACGCCGCGGGAACGGCGTACCACCTGCTGTTCACGCGCGACGCCGGCGTGGGGCGCTCGGTCGTGACCGTCGGCCTGGTGTGCGTGCTGCTCGGTGTGGCTGCCAAACTGCTGTTCATCACCGGAGCGGAGGCCGCGGCCACACGTGCCGAGACCCGTTTCGGTGTGGGCGTGCTGTTCTTCCTCATCTTCGCCGTCGTCGGCGCCTACATGCTGGTGAAGACCCAGTTCGGAAGCTGGATCTTCGCAGTGGGCGGGAACAAGGACGCGGCCCGCTCGGTCGGCGTGCCCGCGGCCCGCACCAAGACGACGCTGTTCATGATGGTGTCGGGGGCGGCCTGGCTCACGGGCATGACCATCGCCTTCCGGCTCAACTCGGTTCAGGCCAACGTGGGCGACGGCAACGAGTTCCGCTACATCATCGTGGCCGTCGTGGGCGGGAACCTGCTCACCGGAGGCTACGGCTCCGCGCTGGGAGCGGCCATCGGCGCCCTGATATGGGGCATGATCCAGCAGGGGATCGGGTTCTCAGGCTGGAACAGCGACTGGCGGTTCCTGGTGCTGGGTGCACTGCTGCTTGTGGCGGTGATGGTCAACAACTACGTGCGCGGTCGGGCGGAGAAGGCCCGGTGAGGGCCGCGTCGGCTGCATATTCGAGACTCAAGGAGGCGCAATGGCTGAATTCCTCGAACTGAACAACATCTCGAAGTTCTACGGCAACATCATCGCCCTGACCGGAGTGACCACGACGGTCAATCCCGGGGAGGTGACCTGCATCCTCGGCGACAACGGCGCGGGCAAGTCCACGTTCATCAAGATCCTGGCTGGCGTGCACCAGCACGACGAGGGCGAACTGCTTCTCGAAGGCGAGGCCAAGAAGTTCGCCTCGCCCCGCGAGGCGCTCGCCCACGGGATCGCCACCGTGTACCAGGACCTGGCGATGGTTCCGTTGATGTCGGTGTGGCGGAACTTCTTCCTCGGCCAGGAGCCCAAGAAGGGCGTATGGCCGTTCCGGCAGATCGACATCGACAAGGCCAAGATGATCGCCAAGGAGGAGATGGCCAAGATGGGCATCGACATCCGCGACACCGAGCAGAGCGTGGGCACGCTGTCGGGCGGCGAGCGCCAGTCGGTCGCCATCGCGCGGGCCAGCTACTTCGGTGCCCGGGTGCTGATCCTGGACGAGCCCACTTCGGCGCTGGGCGTCAAGCAGTCGGGAGTGGTCCTGCGGCGCATCGTGGAGGCACGCGACCAGGGCCTGGCGGTGATCTTCATCACCCACAACCCTCACCACGCCTATCCGGTGGGCGATCGGTTCGTGATCCTCAAGCGGGGCCGGTCGCTGGGCAACTGGGCCAAGGAGGAGCTGACCCAGGCCGAGTTGACCCAGCTCATGGCCGGCGGCGCGGAACTGGAGCAGCTCCAGCACGAACTGGCCCAGGCTGGCGCCGACTGAGGGTGGCCCGGCTCCCCCCGTTGATCGTCGTCGATCCCGCGGCGGCGTCCGATCCCTTCCCCGGCACCGATGGCTGAGCTCGAGCTGCTGACCGTCGGGCGGGTCAGCGTCGACCTGTACCCGCAGCAGAGCGGCGTGCCGTTGAGCGGGGTGTCGTCGTTCGCCAAGTCGATCGGGGGTTCGCCCACCAACGTGGCCGTGGCCGCGGCCCGGCTGGGACGTCGGGCGGCGGTGGTCACCCGGGTGGGCGACGACGGCTTCGGCGAGTACATCCGCACTGCGCTGGCCGAGCGGTTCGGCGTGGTCAACGACTATGTGTCGGTCGACCCGGACCTGCGCACCGCGCTGGCCTTCTGCGCGCTGGACCCGCCGACCGACCCGCCCCTGCTGTTCTACCGCGAGCCGCGGGGCCCGGACATGAACCTCACCCTGGCCGACATCCCCGAGGCGGCCTGCACGGTGCCGGTGCTGTGGGTGACCGGCTCGCGCTTCGCCCAGGAGCCGTCGCGCTCGACAGCGCGGACACTGCTGGAGCGGCGGGGCCGGGCCGAGCACACTGTGCTCGACCTCGACTACCGGCAGAGCTTCTGGTCATCGCCCGACGAGGCGGCCGAGCATGTGGGCGCCGCTGTCGATCACGCCACCGTGGCCGTCGGCAACCGGACCGAGTGCCAGATCGCGGTCGGCGCCGCCGACCCCGACACCGCCGCTGACCGGCTGCTGGAAAGGGGCGTGTCGCTGGCGGTGGTCAAGATGGGCGCCGACGGGGTGATGGTCGCCACCGCCGAGGGCCGGTGGTCGGTTCCGCCGCTGCCGGTGGAGGTGGTGTGCGGGCTCGGCGCGGGCGATGCCTTCGGGGGCGCGCTGGCCGACGGCTTGCTGGCCGGCTTGGATCCGGTCCAGATCGTCACCCGGGCCAACGCCGCCGGCGCGATAGTGGCCGGCCGGCTGACGTGCTCCGACGCCATGCCCACCGCCGCCGAGATCGACGCCCTGCTCGCCGGCCGAGACCCGGCCGAGGCCGAAGCGGAGGCGGCGTGACCGCGCCGGAGGCGGCCGTGTCGGCGGGCGGGGCGACCGTGTCGGAGGCGGCGCGGTGGCGTGTCTGGATCGACCGGACGCCGCCTTCGGAGGTGGCCGTTCCCGAAGGCATCGAGCTCACCGACGACCTGGCCGCCGCCGACGGGGCGGTGGTCGGTGCGGACGACTCCTGGGACGCGGCGGCCTGCCGACGCCTGCCGCGGCTCAAGGTGGTGGCCCGCGCCGGCATCGGCTACGACAATGTGGACGTGGCCGGGTGCGCCGCGTCCGGGGTGGCCGCCTGCAACGCGCCCGACGCTCCCACCGTGTCCACCGCCGAGCACGCCCTGGCTCTGCTGCTGGCCGTGTCCAAGAGGATCAAGCTCTCCGAGCGACGGCTCCGGGCCGGTCTCGGAGACTACCGGGCCAGCCACCGCGCCCTGGAGCTCGACGGCCGAACCCTGGGACTGCTCGGCTGCGGGCGCATCGGCAGCCGCGTCGGCCGCTACGGGGCCGCTCTCGGGATGGAGGTGCTGGCCCACGATCCCTACCTCGACCCGGCCCGGGTGGTGTCCGTCGGCGAGCCGGTGGACCTCGACGGCCTCTGGCACCGCAGCGACGTGCTGTCGCTGCACGCCCCGGCCACCGACGCCACCCGCCGCATCGTCGACGCCCCGGCTGTCGCGGCCATGAAGCCGGGAGTGATCATCGTCAACTGCGCCCGAGGCTCGTTGATCGACCAAGACGCCCTGCTGGCCGGGCTGGAGTCGGGCCGCATCGCTGGCGCCGGCCTCGACGTGACCGAGCCCGAGCCGCTGCCCGAAGGCCATCCGCTGCTCGCCCGCGACAACGTGATCGTCACCCCGCATGTGGCCTCGTCCAGCGCCGCGGGGATGGTCCGGCTGCTCGACCAGGCACTCGGCCAGGCGGCCGCCTGGCTGCGCGGCGGGACTCCCGAGCACCTGCTCGACCCCGCTGCCGCCGACGCCGCCGTGGACCGCCGGAGGGCGTCATGAGCCCGCACCCTCCGGGTCTGCCGGCGCTGGCCCGCACGATCCCCGACCGGCGGAGGGCGTGATGACTGAGCCTCGTCGTCTCGGGGTGGCCGTGATCGGCTTCGGCTGGATGGGCCAGGCCCACGCCCGGTCCTACGCCCGGCTGCCCATGATCTTCGACGGTCTCGGCTACCGGGCCGAGCTCACGATCTGCGCCGACACCCAGGCCGAGCGCCGGGCCGCCGCGTCGCGCGAGTTCGGCTTCCGCGAGGTCACCGACGACTGGCGGGCCGCGGTCGACCGTCCCGACGTGGACGTGGTGGCGGTCTGCGCGCCCAACATGGTCCACTGCGAGATGGTCGAGTTCGCCGCCGCGGCCGGCAAGCACGTCTTCTGCGAGAAGCCGGTCGGCGGCACCCCCGAGCAGACCGCCCGAGCCGAGAAGGCCTGCCGCGACGCGGGCGTCGTCACCGGGGTCGGCTACAACTACCGGTTCGTGCCGCTGGTGCAGCACGCCCGCAACCTGATCGCCGCCGGCGAGCTGGGCGAGGTCACCAACTACCGGGGCCGCTTCTTCTCCATGTACGGCGCCGACCCCCTCGGCCTGCTCAGCTGGCGGTTCCTGCTGGAGCAGGCCGGCCACGGCGTGTCCACCGACATCCTCAGCCACGCCATCGACCTGGCCATGATGATCAACGGCCCGATCCTGCGGGTGGTGGGCACTGGCGAGACGTTCATCAAGGAGCGTCCGCTGCCGTCGGCGTCGGGCACCCACTACGACCGGGGCGCGCCCGGCGACCCGATGGGCGTGGTCACCAACGAGGACTACTTCGGGGCGATGGCGGTGTTCGCCAACGGCAGCCGGGGCACGTTCGAGGCGAGCCGCACCATGGTCGGCCCGCAGAGCCAGATGGCCTTCGATGTGCACGGCACCGACGGCGCGCTCAGCTGGAACTTCGAGACCATGAACCAGATGCGGCTGTTCCGCAACGGCGACGGCGACCTCGGCTACACCACGGTCCACGCCGGGGAGCGCCACCCGTACCACGCTGGCTTCGTGCCCGGCGAGGCCAACTCCATCGGCTTCGAGGACGTGGTCACCGTCCAGGACCACGAGTTCCTGGCCGCGGTGGCCGAGGGCCGGCCCCACGCCGCGGGCATGGAGCAGGCGCTGGCGTACGTGAGCGTGCAGGCCGCGCTGATGCGCAGTTGGGAGACCGGCGCCTGGACCGACGTGGTCTCGGTGAGGATCGACTGACTCTGCCCCGGCCGACGACGAACGACAAGGAGGATGCGATGGACACGGTCAGGCTGACGACATCGGGGGCGGTCGTGCGGTACTTGGCGGCCCAGCGCATCGAGATCGACGGCGACACGGTGCCGCTGTTCGCGGGCGTGTTCGCCATCTTCGGCCACGGCAACGTCACCTGCCTCGGCCACGAGCTCGACCAGGCCCAGGACGCGCTGCCCACCTGGCGGGGCCAGAACGAGCAGGGCATGGCCCTGGCCGCCTGCGGCTTCGCCCGGGCGGCCAAACGCCGCCGGATCATGGTGGCGACCAGCTCCATCGGCCCCGGCGCCACCAACATGGTGACCGCCGCGGCGGTGGCGCTGGCCAACCGCCTGCCGCTGCTGCTGCTGGCCGGCGACACGTTCAACCACCGGATCGTCGACCCGGTGCTGCAGCAGGTCGAGCACTTCGGCGCGCCGTCGGTCACGGTCAACGACGCCTTCCGGGCGGTGGTCCGCTACTGGGACCGCATCACCGCCCCCGAACAGGTCGTGCAGTCGCTGCCCCACGCGGTCAACACCATGCTCGACCCCGGCGACTGCGGCCCGGCCTTCGTGTCGCTGCCCCAGGACGTGCAGGCGCAGGCCTACGACTATCCGACCCGGTTCTTCGACGAGACCGTGCACCGCATCCGCCGGCCCCGGCCCGACAGCGGCGAGCTGCGACGGGCCGCGGCTGCGCTGGCCGCTGCCGAGCGTCCCCTGATCATCGCGGGCGGAGGGGTGCGCTGGTCGCTGGCCGAGGAGCAGTTGGTGGCGTTCGCCGAGGCGCACGGCATCCCCGTGGTCGAGACCACCGCCGGGCGCACGTCGCTGCCGGCGCACCATCCGCTCAACTGCGGCCCAATCGGCGTGACCGGCTGCACCTCGGCCAACGCCATGGCCGCCGAGGCCGACCTGGTGCTGGCGGTGGGAACCCGGATGCAGGACTTCACGACGGGCTCAATGACGGTTTTCGGCGACGAGTCGGCCCGCATCGTCGGGCTCAACGCGGCCCGTTTCGACGCCACCAAGCACCTGTGCCTGCCGCTGGTGGCCGACGCCCGCGAGGGCCTGGCCGAGCTCGGAGCGACGCTGGCCGGCTATCGGGCGCCGGAGGACTGGTCGGCGAGGGCCGCGTCGGAGACCGCCCAGTACCACGCCTACATCGACAAGATCGCCGCCCCGGTCACGGTGGCGGTGGCGGCCGGCGCCTCCGACGGTGACGACGGCTCGGCGGACCCGCACGCCGACCTGCCCACCTACGCCCAGGTGGTCGGGGCGGTGGACCGGGCCGCCGACGCCTCCACCTATGTGGTGGCCGCCGCGGGAGGCCTGCCCGGCGAGCTGGTCAACGGCTGGCGGGCCGAGGGCGTCCACTCCTTCGACTGCGAGTACGGCTACTCGTGCATGGGCTACGAGATCGCCGGCGCCTGGGGGGCCAAGATGGCCCTGCCCGAACGCGAGGTGATGGTGCTGCTGGGCGACGGCTCCTACCTGATGATGAACAGCGACCTCTACAGCACCGTGCTGACCGGCCACAAGCTGATCGTGGTGGTGTGCGACAACGGCGGCTACGCGGTGATCGACCGCCTGCAGGTCAACCAGGGCGGGGCGTCGTTCAACAACCTGTTCGCCGACTGCCGCACCGAGCGCCTGGTGGCGGTGGACTTCGCGGCCCACGCGGCATCGATGGGCTGCGAGACTGAGACGGTGAACACCGTCGGCGAGCTGGAGGCTGCCATCGAGCGGGCCCGGGCCTCCGACCGCACCTACGTGATCGCCCTCAGGACCCATCCGCACCGCTGGACTGAGGGCGGCTCGTTCTGGGAGGTCGGCGTGCCCGAGGTGAGCACGAGACCGTCGGTGCGGGACGCCCGCGAGACTATGGAGGCTGGCAGAGCCAGCCAGAGAGTGGGATGGTGAACATGTCAGGATCGTTCTCCCAGGGCGTCGCCCTGATCACGGGCGGCTCCCAAGGCCTCGGCTACGCGGTCGCCGAGCGCCTGGTCGCCGAGGGCGCCGCCGGAGTCCTGCTCGTGGGTCGCGATCCGGTCAAGGGAGTCGCCGCCGCGGCGTCGCTGGCCAGTCTGGACTGCCGGGCAGAGTTCGTGGCCGCCGATCTTGCTCATTCTCACTCGTGCGAGGAGGTCATCGCGACCCTCGACGACCGGTTCGGCACTTGCCACAGCTTCATCAACAGCGCGGCCATCACCGACCGCGGCACCGTCTGGGACACCACGCCGGAGCTGTGGGACGCCATGCTGGCCGTGAACGTGAAGGCCCCCGGCCTGCTCAGCCAGGGAGTGGCCCGGATCATGGCCCGCGAGTCGGTCGAGGGCACCATCGTGCTGATCGGCTCGGTGGCCGGTCGGGGCGGCCCGCCGAAGCTGCTGCCCTACTCCACCTCCAAGGGCGCCTTGGTGGCCATGACCCGCAACCTCGCGTTCTCGCTGATGCGGAACCGCATCAGGGTCAATCTGCTGTGCCCCGGTTGGATGGACACGCCCGCCGAGGACGTGACCCAGCGCACCTTCGACGGGGCCACCGACGGCTGGCTGCAGCGGGCCGAGGCCGAGATGCCGTTCGGCCGGCTGATCAAGCCGCCCGAGATAGCTCGCACCATCGTGCACCTGGCCACGGCCGAGTCGGGGATGATGACCGGGGCGGTCGTGGAATGGGACCAGACGGTACTGGGTGCGGGCGACTCCGTCTTTCCCGATGCCGAGCTTGGGAGGTGGCTGCCCGACTCAGAGGTCCAGCCGTGACCGTGGCTGTACGGGACTACGGCCTGACCGGCGCGGACTCTTTACAGGCTGTCGAGCTGGGGCTGGCCGAGGCTGAATGGTTCCGGCCGCCGCTGGACCCGGAGCGGCTGCGGGCCCTGCAGGTCCGCACCAACGCCCGCGCCGCCCGCGACACCGTGCTGTGGCTGGGCCTGCTGGGCGTCTTCGGCTACCTCGCCTTCCGGGCGCTGGGCACCTGGTGGGCGGTCCCCGCCTTCGCGGTCTACGGCGCGCTGTACGGCGGCGCGGGCGACTCCCGCTGGCACGAGTGCGGCCACGGCACCGCCTTCCGCACCAAGCGGCTGAACGACATCGTCTACTACCTGGCGTCGTTCATGCTGCTGCGCCAGCCGACGCTGTGGCGCTGGTCGCATGTGCGCCACCACACCGACACCATCGTGGTGGGCCGCGACCCCGAGATCATGTTCCCCCGGCCGGGGTCGCCGAGCGCCGTGCTCGGGGTGTACGTGCCGGTGCTGATCCTCCCCAAGGCGGTGTGGCGCACCGTCAAGCACGCTGCGGGCCGCATCGACGACGACGCCCGGGACTTCATCCCCACCGACGAGCTCCCCAAGCTCAAGTGGGAGTCGCGGGCCTACATCGCCGTGTTGGCCGGCACCGCGGCGTGGTGCGCGGCCATCGGCTCGATAGTGCCGGCGCTGTACATCGGGCTGCCGACCTTCTACGGGGCCTGGCTGATGGTGTTCTTCGGAGCCATGCAGCACGCCGGCCTGCGGGAGGACGTGCTCGACCATCGCTACAACTCCCGCACCGTGTACATGAACCCGGTCCTGCGGTTCCTGTACTCCAACATGAACTACCACGTCGAGCACCACATCTTCCCGACCGTGCCCTACTACGCCCTGCCTGCCCTGCACGAGGAGATCAAGGAGCATCTGGCCCCGCCGGACCGGTCCACCATCAGCGCCTACCGGCGGATCTTCGCCACGCTGCGCCGCCAGTGGCGCGAGCCGAGCTACGACGACCCCCGCCCCGACGTGCCCGAGGTGGCCGCCCCGGAGCGGACGTTCGTCAACACAGGGCAGACCGCCTGGGCGGGGGAGACCCACGACGGCCTGGTTGATCTCGGTCCCGCCGAGGGGCTGGCGCCGGGCTCGGCCCGCCGGATCGACCGCGGCGACGCCACCTACGCGCTGTACCGCCTCGATCCCGACGACATCGACCCCGACGACATCGAGCCCGACGGCGGCGGCCCGGGTTCGGAGTTCGTGCTCAGCGACGGCCTGTGCACCCACGGTCAGGCCCACCTGTCCGAGGGCGCGGTGCTCGACTGCATGGTCGAGTGCCCCAAGCACAACGGCTGCTTCGACCTGCGCACCGGCGAGGCCCTGCGCTACCCGGCCACCGAGCCCATCACCCTCTACGACATAGCCGTACGCAACGGCCGCATGGTCTCACGCCTAGAGCCCGACCGACAGCCCCTCGGGACATGAGCGGCGCCATCGCGCCGATCGCCGGTTGGACGGCAGCGCTCGGTTTGCCGTGTCGGTCTGCCCGGTCGGTGTCGGTGCCGCCCAGCCACGGCCAACGCCTGCAACCGATCCCAAGCTCGCCGTGTCGGTCCGTCCGGTCGGTGTCGGTGCCGCTCGTTCACTGGAGCGCCGAGTGGTGAGCGGTCCGGTTCGCATCGGGCTGCTCGGCTGCGGGCGCATCGGCGCCATGCACGCCGAGTTGGTCGCCCGCCGGGTGCCGGGCACGACGCTGGCAGCCGTCTACGACGTGTCCGACCAGGCCGCGGCGGCGGTGGCCGACATGTTCGGCGCCCGGCACGTGTCCAGCGCGGCCGAGCTGATCTGCGCCGACGACGTGGACGCAGTAGCCATCTGCAGCTCCACTCACACCCATGTGGACCTGCTGGTGGAGGCCGCCGCCGCGGGCAAGCCGGCCTTCGTCGAGAAGCCGCTGTCGCTGAACCTGGCCGAGGTGGACCGGGGCATCGCGGCGGCGACTGAGGCGGGCATCGCGGCGCAGGTCGGGTTCAACCGCCGTTTCGACGCTGCCCACCGCCATGTGCGTGACCGGGTGGCTGCCGGCGACGTGGGCGATGTGCATCTGGTGCGCATCTCCAGCCGCGACCCCGACCCGCCGCCGGTCTCCTACATCGAGGTGTCGGGCGGGATCTTCTGCGACATGACCATTCACGACTTCGACATGGCCCGCTTCGTCACCGGCAGCGACGCACTCACCGTCTACGCCACCGGAGGGGTGCGGGTCGATCCGGCCATAGGCGAGGCCGGCGACCTCGACACTGCGGTGGTGGTCGTGACCCACGCCAGCGGCGCCATCACCACCATCGACAACAGCCGCCGGGCGGTCTACGGCTACGACCAGCGGGTGGAGGCGTTCGGCTCAGGCGGGATGGCGTCGTCCCACAACCCGATGTCGGCCGCGGCCCGCTACTTGGACGCCGACGGCTCGCACAGCCCGCCGCTGCCGTACTTCTTCCTGGAGCGCTACACCGCGTCTTACCTGGCCGAGTGGGACGCCTTCGTGGACATGGTGCACGGCGCCCCGTCGCCAGTGAGCCTGGCCGACGGCCGAGCGCCGCTGGTGATGGGCCTGGCCGCGTGGGCGTCGATCCGCGAGGGCCGCCCCATAGCAGTATCCGAGATCGCCTGACCGTCATGCGAGCCACCGGCACCCCCTTCCCGAATTGGCAGCGGTGGAGGCTGTTTTGGGCGCTGTCGGCTGCCAATTCGCGTCGGGCCGACCCCCCTCATCGGAATTGGCAGCGTTTTGCATGGTATGCGTGCATTGCGCTGCCAGTTCGCGTCGGGCCGGTCTCGGTGTCTGGATTTGGCAGCGGTGGAGGCTGTTTTGGGCGTTGCTGGCTGCCAGTTCGTGTCGGGCCGACCCCCCTCATCCGGAATTGGCAGCGTTTTGCATGGTATGCGTGCATTGCGCTGCCAGTTCGCGTCGGGCCGGTCTCGGTGTCTGGATTTGGCAGCGGTGGAGGCTGTTTTGGGCGTTGCTGGCTGCCAGTTCGTGTCGGGCCGACCCCCCTCATCCGGAATTGGCAGCGTTTTGCATGGTATGCGTGCATTGCGCTGCCAATTCGGTGACGGAAGGACGGCGGGAGCAGCCATGCGTGCTTATGTGACCGGCGGCACGGGCTTCGTCGGGTCGAACATCGTGAAGGTGTTCGCCGAGCGCCACGGTGCCGACGTGCATTGCCCGGTCCACCGGTTCGTGCCCGCCGACGCTGCTGGCTTCACCATCGAGCGCCTCGACCTGCTCGACGCCGACGCCGTGCGCGCCAGCGTGGCCGCGTTCGCCCCGGACGTGATCGTCCACTCGATGATACTCAACGACTTCGCCGCCATGTACGCCGACCGCGACCTGGCCTGGCGCAGCTACGTCGGCACCACCGAGACGCTGGCCCGGGCCGCGGACGATGCCGGGGCGAAGCTCATCCTGGTGTCCACCGACTGGGTGTTCGACGGAACCCAGTCCGGCGCCGACGAGGACACCCCGCCCAACCCGGTCAACCTCTACGGCGTGCTCAAGATGGCCAGCGAGCAGACAGCGCTGTTGAGCGCCGAGCGGGCCGCGGTGGCCCGAGTGTCGGCGGTCAGCGGCATGCACTGGATGCGCGACTCCACGCCGAGGGTCCAGGACGGCGGCTTCGGCTACTTCGTCACCTCGATCGTCGAGGCGCTGGAGTCCGGCCTGGAGTTCGCCGTCTGGGAGTCCGACCACATCAACATGGTTGCGTCGCCGTCGCTGGCCAGCGAGTGCGCCGAGGTGATGTGGCGCATCGCGGCCGACGAGTCCGCGGCCGGGGTCTTCCACTGCTGCGGGGCCGAGTCGACGGGCCGCATGGAGTTGGCCCGTCTGGCCTGCGAAGTCTTCGATCTCGACCCGTCGCTGCTCAGCTCGACCGCCCCCGACAGCTCCGCTGCGGGCGCGGTGGGGGAGTTCCCCATCCCGTACGACACCAGCCTCAGCGTGCGCCGCACCCGAGAACTGCTTAGCTACGACCCGCCCGGCATCCGCGGGCTGCTGACCCGTTTCCGCCACGAGCGCGCCGCCGGAGACCTAGTACCCGCATGATGGCGTCCGTCTGGTCTCAGCCGCGCACTGGCTCGGTGGCCGCGGCGACCGGTCCGCTCCCAGATTCTCGGGAGTGTTTGGGTGCATATGCGACAGCCATCGCTTCTGAGAATTCGCAGGCTCGACACATGGAGGCAGTCCAATGACGAGTTCGCTGATATCGCCGGTCGCTGGACCGGGGCGGATCCTGCGGGTGACACCCGCGTCCGCCGGTTGGGACTATGTGGAGTTCGGCGTGGTCGATGTGGCCGCAGACGCGCCGTGGCAGGGCCTGGCGACCGACCGCGAGACGGCCATCGTCCCGCTGTCCGGCGAGGGTCGGGTGCGTGTGGGCGACGAGATGGTCGTGAACCTGAGCCGCGACTCGGTGTTCACCGAGATGGCCAGGATCGTCTACCTGCCGCCGGGTAAGCCGTACCGGATCGAGTCGGAGTCGGCGCTGCGGGCGTCGGTAGGCTCGGCGCCGGCCGAGGGCCGCTACCCGGCGCGGGTGTTCGAGCCGTCGGAGATGCGCAGCGAGATCCGGGGCGGCGGTCAGGCCCACCGCCAGGTGGTCCACTCGCTGGCCCATCCGCTGCCCGCTGAGCGCCTGATCCTGTACGAGGTGTACGTGCCCCGCGGCACCTGGTCGGGCTGGCCCCCGCACTGCCACGACGGCCGCGACGGCTCGCCCTACCTGGAGGAGGTCTACTACTTCCGTCTCGACCGGCCCGAGGGCTACGCCATCCACCGCAACTGGCGCCACGACGAGGACTACGACGACGCCATGGTGGTGACCGACGGCGACGCCGCGCTGGTGCCCAAGGGCTACCACACCTCGGTCGCCTGCCCCGGCAGCAACATGTACTTCCTCAACTACCTAGCCGGTGAGCTGCAGGACGACGACCGCCGAACGCCCCCCTGTTTCATGGCCGAGCACACCTGGATCGAGTCCGACTGGAAAGCAGGGGAGTGGGGCCTGCCCGTGGTAACCACATGTGGCCCGGCGTGAGCCTGTCGCCGAGCCCGGCTGTGCTACGGATCGGTGATGACTGTGGAGGGCGCGGCGTGAGTATGCGGTCCGGGTCTCGTGGCCCGGCGGGACAGCGCGTCCTGCGTTCAACGACCTCTGACGGTCGCTGGGACCGCAGATGAGCCTGGACGGCATCTCCGATGGCGGACGGTTCGGGGTGCTAGCCATCGATCACCGGGACTCGATGCGAGCCGTGCTGGCACCCGACGATCCCGAGTCGGTAGGCGCCGAAGAGATCACCGACCTCAAGCGCGACCTGGTCGGCGCGCTGGCGTCGAGCGCGACAGGGGTGATGCTCGAGCCCGAGTACTCGATCCCGCAGCTGCTCGACGGTACCCTTCCCGACGGCGTGGGCTTCACCGCTGCCTTGGAGGCCCAGGGCTACGCGGCCGACCCCGAGGCCGGGGCCACCCAGATCCTCGAGGGCTGGTCGGTGGAGTCGGCCGCCGAGTCAGGGGCGGCTGCGGCCAAGCTGCTGGTCTTCTACCGGCCCGACCGCCCCGG
This sequence comes from Acidimicrobiales bacterium, assembly GCA_963667505.2. Lineage (GTDB taxonomy): Bacteria > Actinomycetota > Acidimicrobiia > Acidimicrobiales > Aldehydirespiratoraceae > Aldehydirespirator. The sequence goes on from OY763490.2 coordinate 702,015, forward strand.
CCATGCCGCGGCCCAAGAGCGCGTGACGGCCGAGATCCTCGCCGAGTGCCGCCGCGTGGGCATCCCCCTAGTGCTGGAGCCGCTGTTCTACGGCCTGGACGATCCCGCAGCCCGCCGCCGGCTGGTGACCGAGACCGTCGAGCGCTTCGTAGCCATGGACCCCGACCTGCTGAAGCTGCCCTTCCCGGTGGACCCGACTCACGAGCCCGACCGAGCCGTCTGGGCCGCAGCCTGCGCCGACGTCACCGAGCGCTGTCCCATGCCGTGGACGCTGCTGTCAGGCGGCGGCAACTACGAGTCCTACCGAGACCAGGTCGAGACGGCGGTGTCGGCGGGCTGCTCCGGATTCATGGCCGGTCGAGCCCTCTGGGGCGAAGCCGCCCTAGCCCCCCAGCCCGAGCGAACCAAGATCATCAAGGACCTAGTAGCCCCCCGCCTGGCCGAGCTCCGCACGCTCGTCGGCTAGGCCTTCACCACTTGGGGAATGTCTCACCCTAATGTGATGGTGTTCCTATCAGCAGCAGTCAGGCCAGCGCCGCATCGCCGGACCCCAAGTGCATCGTGTTCGGCGTGCCGGCCGACCCTCAGGCGGTGGCCGCCACCGCGCCTCGGCATCTGCTAGACCGCGTTCGATCCGAACCGCAGCGGGCCTTCCCGGCGATCGCCAAGGAGCCGGACGCCTGTGCTCACATTGCAGAGTCCGTTCGAAGCCTTCCGAGCGTCCACCGGCTCCATCTGGGCGACAGCCGACATCTCGCCCTCGATCCAGAGAGCGTCGAACTCGTGGTCACCTCGCCGCCGTATTGGACCTTGAAGAAGTACAACGACCGTGAGGGCCAACTTGCCGAGGTGCAGGACTACGACGAGTTCTTGGACGCGCTCGACGAAGTGTGGCGGATCGCCTACCGAGCACTCGTGCCCGGTGGCCGGATGGTGATCGTGGTCGGGGATGTCAACGTGTCGCGCAAAGCGTTCGGACGCCATCTGGTCTTCCCGCTACACGCGAGCATCCAGGAGCGCTGCCGGCTGATCGGCTTCGACAACCTCGCACCGATCATCTGGTACAAGATCGCCAACGCTCAGTACGAGATGGGGGCAGGGCGGGTTCTACGGCAAGCCCTACGAGCCGAACGGCGTCGTCAAGAACGACGTCGAGTACATCCTGCTGCAGCGCAAGCCGGGCGGCTACCGCAAGCCCGACCTGGCCAGCAGGCTCATGTCGATCATTCCGGCTCCGGACCACGCGCAGTGGTTCCAGCAGGTCTGGCGGCTCAGCGGCGCATCGACGCGCGATCATCCGGCGCCCTATCCGCACCACTTGGCCGAGCGGCTGATCTGGATGTTCTCGTTTGTGGGCGACACAGTCCTTGACCCCTTCCTTGGAACAGGCACGACGACGGCCGCTGCTGCCGCCCATGGTCGCAACAGCGTCGGCTGCGAGATCGATCCCGACTATTTCGACCAGTGCGTCACAAGGGTGCGGGACGCCGTGAGCGCCGCGCGCCAAACCGCCCTCGGCCTGACGGCCTGAGGTGTGACTCCGACCCCAGCACCCACCGGGCTAGCCGTATGGAGCGGCCCGAGCGGGGTGCTAGTAGCCCAGCGACACGTCGACCAGGCCGAGCAGGTCCTGGCCGGTCAGCCAGCGGCGGACGTTCTCTTGTACCCGGTTGGTGATCAGCGGCAGGCCCATCTCTCGGGTGTTGCCTATGTGTGGCGTGATCACGCAGTTGGGCAGCCCCCACAGTTCCGAGCTGTCGGGCAGGGGCTCGGGGTCGGTCACGTCCAGCACCGCGCCGGCGATCGTGCCTGACCGCAGGGCCGCCGCCAGGGCGGCATGGTCCACATGGCCGCCGCGTGCCACGTTCACCAGCCAGCACCGTGGCCCCATGGCCTCCAGCAGCACGGCGTCCACCACATGGCGGGTCTCCTCGGTCAACGCCAAGGCCACCACGACCGCGTCGGCGCCGGCCACCGCCTCGTGAACCCGAGCCGGCGTCAGAGTGTGGGACGCGCCGGGCACCGGCACCGACGAGCGCCGGACCACTGTCACTTCGCAGCCCCACGGCTCGAGCAGCCGGAGCAGCGAGCGGGTGATGCCGCCCCCGCCCAGCACGGTGATCCTGGCGCCCAGCAGGTTGCGTCCCGACTCGGCGCACCACGAGTCGGCCGCCGCGAACCGGTGGAAGTCCCGCAGGCCCATCAGCAGCGCGGCCATGACCCACTCGGCCACCGGGTCGGCATACACGCCCTTGGCGCAGGTCCATGTCAGGCGCGGGTCGAGATAGTCGAGGAACGGCTCAATGCCCGCGTAGGGGAGCTGCACCCACTCCACGGCCGGGGCGGCCGCGATCAACTCCGGGTAGAGGTCGGCCGCGTACGGGTCGGCCCAGATCATCGCCCGAGCCATGGCCAGGTCAGCCGCCGACTCGGCCATCACGCCGCCCGCGTCCCGCACCGCGCCCGCGAAGGCCTCGTGCATCACCGGCCGGGTGTCCGGCACCACCGCCACCAGTCCGCTCACCACGCGCTCCTGGTCGTCATCGGCCATGCATCACACGTCCGTTGTCGGAGGCCACCGCGACAAGTCGGCCCGCGCGACCGTCGGCGGCGGTCATCTGGCCGTTGCTACCGTCATATCGGGTCGAATCGGCGGTTTTCGGCGTTGGGCCGTTGCTACCGTCATGTTGGGTCGAATCGGCGGTTTTCGGCGTTGGGGCGTTCTCCCGTCATGTCGGGTCGAACTGGCGGTCGCCGGCGTCGCCCAGTCCCGGCAGGATGAACCCGTTGTCGTCGAGGCGCTCGTCGATGGCGGCCACGTACACGGCGTCGGCGACGCCCGACGAGCGGACCCGTTCGATCCCTTCCGGCGCGGCGATAACGCTCAGCGCGACTACCCGCCCGGCGCCGTGGGACCGCAGCAACCCACAGGCGTGGACGCACGATCCGCCGGTGGCGAGCATCGGATCCAGCACCAGGGCGTCGCGTCCGGCCAAGTCGTCGGGCACGGTGCTGAGATAGCGCCTCGCTTCCAGGGTCTGCTCGTTGCGGACCAGCCCCACGAACCCCACCGGCACGTCGCCCAGAAGTTCCAACGCCGAGTCGAGCATTCCCAGCCCGGCCCGCAGCACCGGCACCACCACCGGAGGCCGTTCCAGACGTGCGCCGACCGTCGGGCCCATCGGAGTCTCGATGTCCAGCGGCGCCAGCGGCGCGTCCTTCATGGCCTCGTACACCAGCATGGTGCTGAGGTCGCGCAGCATTCGACGGAACTCCGACACGCCGGCCGACGACTCCCGCAGCCTCGTCATGCGGTCGACGGCCAGAGCGTTCTCGACAACATGGACCTCGGTCACGTAGTTCTCAGCTCCACGGCGTGGGCCTCGGTCGCACGGCTATCGGTCACCCCGGCCTCGGCCGCACGGCTATCGGTCACCCGGTCACCCGGGCCTCGGTCGCACGGCTATCGGTCACCCCGGCCTGGGTCTTACGGTTCTCGTTCATGGCGAGCTCACTGTCTCGATGCGTCCGCCCTCACCGTAGAGCGCCGCGGCGAGGGCCTGCACATCCGCGGGTGTCACTTGGTCGAGCTCGTCCTGGCGACGGCTCGGCGCAGCCACTCTGTTGTCCGCTCCGTTGTCGTCGCCAGGTGCATAGGCCGACTCAGCGTCAGGCGGGGGGCTCTCTCTGGGCCGCCTCCAGCGGAGCGTATCCCGGCTTGATCACGCCTTCGATCAGCTGAAGCCGCTCCCTGAACGGCAGGAAGCTCGACTTCATGGCGTTGACCGTCAGCCACCGCAGGCGGGCCCAGTCGTAGTCGAACGCGTCGACGAGCGCGGCCAGTTCGGAGGACATCGAAACGTTCGACATCAGCCGGTTGTCGGTGTTGACCGTCACCCGGAAGCGAAGCTCGACCAGCATGTCGATGGGATGCTCGGCCACGCTGGCTACCACCCCGGTGTTGACGTTGGACGTGGGGCACACCTCCAGCGGGATCCGCCGGTCGCGGATGTAATGCGATAGCCGTCCCAGCGTCCGCTCCCCGGCCGCGTCCACGGCGATGTCCTCCACGATGCGGATGCCGTGCCCGAGCCTCTCGGCGCCGCAGAACTGCAAGGCCTTCCAGATCGAACGCAGCCCGTAGGCCTCCCCGGCGTGCACGGTTATGTGGAAGTTCTCCCGCTGGCAGTATTGGAAGGCGTCGAGGTGGTCGTCGGGCGGGAAGCCGTCCTCAGGACCGGCGATGTCGAAGGCCACCACCCCCCGGTCGCGCCAGCGCACCGCGGCCTCGGCCGCCTCCCGCGACCGCTCCAGATGGCGCATCGCGGTGCAGATCGCCCTGATCGTGAGGCCGGTGCCGTCGCTGCCCTGCCGGAAGCCCTCCAGCACGGCCTCGACGGCGTCGTCCAGCGACAGTCCCTGCTCGCAGTGCAGCTCCGGCGCGAAGCGCACCTCGGCGTACACCACGCCGTCGGAGGCCAGATCCTCGGCGCACTCGCGGGCCACCCTCGCAATCGACTCCGCGGTCTGCATCACACCGACGGTGTGGGCGAAGGTCTCCAGATACAGAGCCAGATCCTTGCGGTTCGCTCCTCGGCGCATCCAGGCAGCCAGCCTCGCCGGGTCGGAGGCGGGCAGGCCCCGGTAGCCGTTCTCGTCGGCCAGCTCCAGCACGGTCTGGGGTCGCAGGCCGCCGTCGAGATGATCGTGCAGCACCACCTTGGGGGCTCGGCGGATGCGCTCCAGCGTGGGCGGCCCCGGGTCTGTGGCGGGCCCTCCGCCGGGAGCACGCCGCTGATCATTCAGGGAATTGGGCATACGACACGGTAGCCTTGCACCTCTGATGGCTCTTTCCGATCATGCGATCACAGATTCGAGGCCCGGCGCGGACGCATCCGACCGGTTCGGGGCCGACGTTAGGACGTTCGCCGGCCTGGGCCTGCGCGACGAGATCGTCGTCGCCTTGGCGGCGCGCGGCATCACCAGCCCGTTCCCGGTCCAGGCGCTGACGATTCCCGACGCGCTCGCCGGCCGCGACGTGTGCGGCAAGGCCAAGACCGGGTCGGGCAAAACGCTGGCCTTCGGGCTGCCCGTCCTTCAGCTGATGCCCCGAGCCGAGCCGCCCGCGCCCACCGGCCTTGTACTGGCCCCGACCCGCGAGCTGGCCAGCCAGATCTGCGACGAGCTGGACGCACCGGCGGTCGCGGTGCGTCGCAGGGTGCTGGCCGTGTACGGCGGCGCTCCCATCGACAAGCAGATATCCCAGCTTCGCCGCGGCGTCGATCTGGCCGTGGCGACGCCGGGCCGGATGATCGACCTGATCGAACGGGGCGCGGTGAACGTTGGCGCGGTCCGCCATGTGGTGGTGGACGAGGCCGACCGCATGGCCGACATGGGGTTCCTGCCCCAGGTGGAGTGGATTCTGCGCAACGCCCGGCCGGGCCATCAGACGCTGCTGTTCTCGGCCACACTCGACGGCGCCGTCGATTCTCTCATCCGCCGGTATCAGACCGATCCGGTGATGCACGCCGTGGCCCCCCGCGAGGTGACCGTCGCGGAGATGACCCACCGCTTCGTCGGCGTCCACCGGCTCGACAAGGTGAAGGTGGCCGCGGCCATCTCCGACTCGGTCCGGCGCACGCTCATGTTCACCCGCACCAAGGCCTCAGCCGACCGCCTGGCCCGCGATCTGCGCCGCGAGGGCGTGAAGGCTTCGCCGATACACGGCGACCTGCGACAGACGGCCCGCGAGAAGTCCCTGCGACAGTTCATGATCGGCGAACTGCCGGTGTTGGTCGCCACCGACGTCGCGGCCCGGGGCATACACGTCGACGACGTGGACGTGGTCATCCAGTACGACCCGCCGGCTGATCACAAGGCCTACCTGCACCGGGCGGGCCGCACCGCGCGGGCGGGCGAGTCCGGCGTGGTGGTGACCCTGTCGCTGTGGGACGAAGAGCTCGTGGTCAAGCGGATCCAGCGCCGTCTCGACCTCGACGAGCCGATCGTCGAAATGTTCTCCAACGACGCCCGGCTCCGCGACCTGGTTCGCGGCTGAGTCCGCGGCCTGGTTCGCGGCTGAGTCCGCGGCCTGCGCCGGGCCAGGCTGGACTCGCCGCTGCGGGGTCGCTCTGGGCGGCGGGCACGCCCTCGTTCGGTTACCGATCGGGGCGGTGGCGCGATTCGACCGCCGTGAGCCCATAGACTCAGCGTCGACCTAACGGTCGTGACATCACGAGCGGTTCGGCCCTAGGGCCGGACCCGGCAACCTGGGACGGACACCCAAGGTGCCATCCCGTCCACCGACGGGGATGTGGCGTCAGCCCCGCTGTCGCAACGAAGTGTCCTAGGGGGAGACCCCTTGCACCACTGGCCCTTGAGTGTCCGGCCCGCCAGCAGGCACAGACTCCCGCCGGGGCGTCCCGGCGTCGTGCCGTCAGAGCCTCAGGAGCAGCATTGACCGCCGGCCACCATGTTGAGCCCCACACAACGCCCGGCTCGGACCGCTCGCGTGCTGTGCAAGCCTCGGGCTCGGACCGCTCGCGTGCTGTGCAAGCCTCGGGCTCGGACCGCTCGCGTGCTGTGCAAGCCTCGGGCTCGGACCGCTCGCGTGCTGTGCAAGCCTCGGGCTCGGACCGCTCGCGTGCTGTGCAAGCCTCGGGCTCGGACCGCTCGCGTGCTGTGCAAGCCTCGGGCTCGGACCGCTCGCGTGCTGTGCAAGCCTCGGGCTCGGACCGCTCGCGTGCTGTGCAAGCCTCGGGCTCGGACCGCTCGCGTGCTGTGCAAGCCTCGGGCTCGGACCGCTCGCGTGCTGTGCAAGCCTCGGGCTCGGACCGCTCGCGTGCTGTGCAAGCCTCGGGCTCGGACCGCTCGCGTGCTGTGCAAGCCTCGGGCTCGGACCGCTCGCGTGCTGTGCCCGTGCCTGAGCGGGTTGGGCCGAGTGGGCGCTTCCCAGCCGGTCTGCCCGTGACTGGGGCCTGGCAGCCGGGCGATCCCGCCGGCGACCGCCGCTTCGTCGAAGTGACCGGCGAGCGCCCGTTCGCTCTGGAGCGGGGCGGACGCCTCGCCGATGTCCGGGTCGCCTACGAGACGTGGGGGGAGCTCGATCCCGAGCGGTCCAACGCGGTGCTGGTGTGCCACGCCCTCACCGGCGACTCCCACGCGGCGGGCGACTCCGGTCCGTCGCATCCCACCCCAGGATGGTGGAACGACATGATCGGGCCGGGTCGGGCCATCGACACCGACCGCTACTTCGTGGTGTGCAGCAACGTGCTGGGCGGGTGCCAGGGCACCACCGGCCCCGCCGACGTCGATCCCGTCACCGGGCGCCGCTACGGGCCCGACTTCCCGCTGGTGACCGTCCGCGACATGGTGCGGGTGCAGGCCCTCTTGGCCGACAGGCTCGGCATCGGCCGCTGGCTGGCCGTGGTCGGCGGCTCGATGGGCGGAATGCAGGTGCTGGAGTGGGCGGCCATGTTCCCTCGCCGGGTGCGGTCGATCCTGCCTCTGGCCACCTGTGCCGCGGCCAGCGCCCTGCAGATCGCCTGGAGCGCGGTCGGCCGGCTCGCGGTGGCGACCGACCCGAACTGGCATGGCGGGCACTACTACGACCGGGCCGAGGGGCCTTGGATGGGGCTGGCGACAGCACGCGAGATCGCCCAGGTGACCTACCGCTCGGGCGAGTCGTTCGAGCGGCGGTTTGGGCGCACGCTCTTCGACCCTCTCGGCGCCTTCGACCTCTGGGGCCGCTTCCAGATGGAGACCTATCTCGACCATCACGGCCAGAAGCTGGTGCGCCGATTCGACGCCAACTCCTACGTGGTGCTCAACCGCTCGATGGATCTCCACGACCTGGGCCGCGGCCGTGGCGGCCCGGCCGCCGCGCTGGCCCGCATCCGGGTGCCGGTGCTCACCGCGTCCATCACCAGCGACCGGCTCTATGAGCCGTACCAGCAGCACGAGATCCACCACACGATCAACGCCGCGGGCGGCGACTGCCGGCTCGTCACGATCGAGAGCGACGAAGGCCACGACGGTTTCCTGATCGAGCACGAGATGCTGCAGGGGCCCGTCAGCGGCTTCCTCGACGAGGTCTCGGATGGCTGATCCTGAGAGCCCCTACGGCCGCGCCGCCGCCGGTTCGGGCGAGTCTGCGCCCGGCCGCGCCGCTGGCTCGGGCGCTGCTGGCTCGGGTAGTGCTGGCCCGGGTGCTGCTGGCTCGGGCGAGTCGGCGTCCGGCCGCGGCTGCGGCATCGGCGGGCTGCACGCCCAGACCCGCGCCATCCGGGCCGGGCGGGCCGACAACCAGGACGCGCTGGCCCCGATCCTGTGGGCCACGTCCACCTTCACTGCCGACAGCGTCTCGCAGGCCCACCAGTTGGCGACCGACACCCATTCGAGCCGCTACTACACCCGCTACGGCAACCCGGGCGTGCGGGCCTTCGAAGATGCCATCGCCGACCTTGAAGGCACCGAGTCGGCTCGGGCGTTCGCTTCGGGCATGGGCGCGCTGAGCGCCATCGTGCTGGGGCTGTGCTCGTCCGGCGACCACATAGTGGCCCAGCGCCAGATCTACTCCGGCACCCAGCTGCTGCTGCAGACGGCGTGTCCCCGTTTCGGCATCGACGTCACCTTCGTGGACGGCACCGAGCCTGGAGCCTTCGCCGAGGCGGTGATCGGCGGTCGCACTGTGCTGGTCATCGCCGAGACGCCCGCCAACCCCAAACTCGACGTGGTCGACCTGGCCGAGGTGGGCGCCATCGCCGGGCCGGTCACGGTGGTGGACTCGACCTTCGCCACGCCGCTGGGCCAACAGCCGACGTCCTATGGCGTCGACCTGGTGGTGCACTCCGCCACCAAGGCCATCGCCGGACACAACGACGCCACCATCGGGGTCGTGGCTGGCAGCGAGGAGCTGCTGGGCTGGCTGTGGGGGTACGCGGTGCTCCACGGCGCGGCGGCCTCGCCCTTCGACTCGTTCAACGCTCTGCGGGGCCTGCGCACTCTCGCCGTGCGCCTGCGCCAGCAGACGGCCACGGCCTCGGCGCTGGCCGCGGCGCTGGAAGGACATCCCGCGGTGGAGGCGGTCCACTATCCGGGCCTCGCGTCCCATCCCCAGCATCACTTGGTGCAGCAGCAGATGCAGGGCCCCGGCGGGCTGGTCGCCTTCGACTTGCGGGGCGGCATCGAAGCGGGCCGGGCATTCCTGGAGGGAGTCAGAGTCGTGCAGATGGCGACCTCTTTGGGCGGACCCGAGAGCCTGGCTGTCCATCCGGCGTCGACCACCCATGTGAGCCTGCTGCCCGAGGAGCTCGAGGCGGCCGGGATCGGCGGCGGCACGATCCGGTTCTCCGCCGGCCTGGAGCACACCGACGACGTGGTGGCCGACGTCGTGGGCGCTCTCGACACTTGACCGTTTGATGTTCAGGGCAAACCGCCAAGTACCCCCGGCGAACCGCCAATCGAGGCGGCTTGAGCGCCCCGCCCGGACGGTAGCGTCGGAGTCGGTGGGTTTGAGCCGTAGCTGGAGTGTCGGCACGCCGATCTTGCAACGGGCGATCAGCAACGCCTCTGCGATAGTGCGTCGGAGCCGCAGTCGGGACACCGCGGTCCTGGCGGCCACGATGTTGTGCCTCACGATGGCTTTGCCGCTGGCGCTACCGGGCACCATCGCGGCGCAGGACCCGTCTGCGGTTGGGGGATCCGGGGTTGGTGTCCCGTCTGCGGTTGGGGATTCGACCGTCGCTCAGAGCGACGAGGACACGGATCTCAGCGAGGGGACAGAGCGGCGTCTGGTGGAGCGTCAGAGCAGTGAGCGGGTGGACGGCGTGGTCATCGCCCTGTTCGCGATCGCGGGCGGGATGTCCGTGATGCTCGCGGCGTTCCTGTGGCACACGAGCCCCCGTCGTCGTCTGCGCCTTGCCCGGGCCCGCTCGCAGGAGCGTGATACCGAAGACGACGATGAAGGCGTGGTCTAGATTGTGTCCGTGCCCGACGAGTTCGACCCTGGTGCCATGATCGAGCGCTTCAGCGAGCGGGCCGCGGGGGTGAAGCGGCGCAATCTGCCGCCGGTGGCCGGTGACGAGCGGCGCAACTTCCTCGAGCAGGCACGGGTGGACTTCCAGGACTTCGCCATGATCGCCGCAGCCGAAGCGTCACTCGAGGACGGCATCCTGCATCTGAAGATCGACCTGCGCCCGCCTCAGAGTTCCTGACGGCGAGGCCGCCGTCGGCGCGGTCTCGGTGCGAGCGTGCGGTTCGGCGCTAGGATCGTCGCTCCCCGCGGACGTAGCTCAGTTGGTAGAGCGCAACCTTGCCAAGGTTGAGGTCGCCGGTTCGAAGCCGGTCGTCCGCTCTGATGGGTGATGGGGGAGCTGTCGGAGTGCGCTCTCTCGCCGGGCTTGGTGTCGAGCTGTTCCTGCTCGGCGACTACTGGCGGCCGGACTGCGATGAGCGCACCGAGACCGGCTGGCTGGTCCACCGGGCCAAGGACCAGGCCGACGCAGCGGCAGCCGACGAGTTGGCTGGCCGCTTCACGGCCTTGGCGGGGCGCCTGCCCGACACGCCCGACGGCGCCCCGCGCCTGCTGGTGCCGGTCCCGTCCACACCGTCGCTGGACCGCGGGGACGGCCGGCCGCCTCTGGCCGAGAGGTTGGCCGAGTCGCTGGCCGCGGCGGGGGCGGGAGAGTTCCGGCCGCACCTCGTGGTCAAGGACAACGCCACGCCGCGTCTGCGCCACGTCGATCCCGAACGCCGGGCCGTGGTGGCGGCCGCAGCCGGATACCGGGCTGGCGGGGCGGCGGCAGGGGTCACATCGTGGTGGTGGACGACGTGGTCCGGACGCTGAGGGCGGTCGCAGCCTGCCTGCACGACGCGGGCGCGGCCTCGGTGACCGCGGCAGCAGCAGTCCGCACCAGGCTCCGCTGGTGTGCTGGATTAGTTCCTCGCGATTATGTGTGGCGCTGTCGTCCGATGGGAGGCGACGATGGGCGCGCGGCGCGGACGGCCGACGGTGGCGGTGGAGTTGAGCGGCGGCGAGCGCGCTGAGCGGTGGGCGCGGCGGCCGGTCGCAGCTGCGGTGTCGGATCGTGCTGGCCGCGGCCGAGGGCCGCCACAACAATGAGATCGGGCGGCGGCCATGCGGCGACGGTGCAAGTGGCGGCGCGGCTGAGCGGCGTCTCGACGGGCTGGCCGACGACCCTCGGCCGGGCCCGCCGCGCAAGATCACCGACGCGGTGATCGAGGACGTGTTGGTGCGCACGCTCGAGACCGCCCCGCGGGACGCGACGCACTGGTCGACGCGGTCGATGGCCGCGGCTGCGGGGGTTTCGCAGACCGCGGTGAGCCAGATATGGCGCGCGTTCGCTCAAGTCTGGTGGAGGAGTTCAAGGTGTCGCCGGACCCGCAGTTCGTCGACAAGGTCCGCGACGTCGTCGGACTGTACTTGAACCCGCCTGAGGCCGCGGTGGTGCTATGCGTGGACGAGAAGACCGGCATCCAGGCCCTCGACCGCACAGCGCCGATCCTGCCGCTGTTGCCGGGCACACCCCAGCGGCGCAGCCACGACTACCGCCGCTGCGGCACCACCGACCTGTTCGCAGCCCTCGACGCCGCCTCGGGCAAAGTCATAGCGTCGATGACCGCCCGCCACCGCTCAGAGGAGTTCCGCAGGTTCCTGAACCAGATCGACAAAGAAGTCCCCGACGGCCTCGACATCCACATCGTGCTCGACAACGTCTCCACCCACAAGACCCCCGCCGTCAAGCGCTGGCTGGTGCGCCACCCCGCTTCAAGCTGCACTTCACACCCACCTACGCCAGCTGGATGAACCTAGTCGAGCGCTGGTTCTCCGAGCTCACCACCAAACAGATCCGCCGCGGAACCCACCGCTCCGTCACAGAACTCAGGGACTCCATCAACGAATGGACCGACAACTGGAACCAGAACCCCCGCCCCTTCACCTGGCACAAGACCGCCGACCAGATCTTCGACACCATGGGCATATATGCAACAAATTCCCCACTCAGGACACTAGGAGAGTGTTGAGTAATTCGGTCCGGGGTGCTCGCGTTTGTGGCGCCGGGGTGGGAGAATCAGGGGTATGCAGGGCACTGAGGGACCGGATCGGGAGTTGTTGGATGTGCTGGGGCTGTGTGGGGCTTTGGTGCGGGAGGGGTCGGTGTATCGGTTCTTGGCCGAGAACCGGCTGGTGCTGTTTCCCGACGGGTTGTTCGCGGATCTGTTCGGTCCTCGGGGCCGGCCGTCGGTGCCGGGGTCTGTGGTGGCGACGGTGTTGGTGCTGCAGGCGCTGGAGGGCTGCTCGGATCGCGAGGCCGCGGAGCGGTTGCGGTGCGATCTGCGCTGGAAGGCCGCGGCGGGCTTGGCGGTCGATGATGGTGGGTTCCACTACAGCGTGCTGTCGCTGTGGCGGCACAGGCTGCGCGCGAGCGGGCGCCCGGAGCGGATCTTCGACGCGGTGCGGGATCTGGCCGCGTCCTGCGGGGCGCTGTCTGTGAGCCGCCGCAGGGCGCTGGACTCCACGGTGCTGTATGACGCGGTCGCGACTCAAGACACCTACACGATGATCGCGGCTGCGGTGCGGCGCTGCCGCCGCCTGATCGCTGCGGCGGCGGCGCTGGAGTTGATGCACGACTACGACGGCCGCGCCGGGCCTTGGTGTGATTGGTCTGATCCCGCCGAGCGGGCCTGGCTGGTGGACGAGCTGGTCGCCGACGCCTGTGCGGTGCTCGCCGCGGTCGAGGGCTTGGACCTCACAGGCGAGCAGGCCGACGCCGTCGGGCTGCTGGGGGTGGTCGCGGGCCAAGACGTCGAGGCGGACCCCGAGGTGCCCGGACGCTGGCGCATCGCGCGGCGCACAGCTGCGGGCCGGGTCATCTCTGTGGTGGATCCCGAGGCCCGGCATGCACGCAAGACCAGCTCACAGCGCCGAGACGGCTACAAGGCCCACATCGTCGCAGAGCCCGACACCGGCATCGTCACCGCCGCAGAACTCACCGCAGCCGACGCGTCGGACGCCAAAGTCGGCGCCCGGCTCCTTGACACCGACCCCACCTGCCACACCGACCCCACCTGCCACAGCGACACCGCCGGCAGCGACACCGCCGGCAGCTGGCTGGTGCTGGCGGACTCCGCGTACGCGTCGGGTGAGGCGCTCGAAGCGTTCACAGACGCCGGGTGGGACACCGCGATCAAACCCATCGAGCGCCGCCCGCCCATAGCGGGGGGCTTCACCCGAGACGACTTCGACATCGACACCGACGCACAGACCGTGACCTGCCCCGCCGGGCACACCCGCCCCGTCACCTCGGGCGCGGCACGCTTCGGGAAGCTCTGCGCCGCCTGCCCGCTCAGGGCGCGCTGCACCACATCTGAGCGGGGCCGCAGCGTCACCGTGGACGCCTTCGAGGCCCGGCCAAGCCAACAAGGCCCGCTGGCGCCGTCCCGGAACCCAGGCCGCCTACCGCCGCCACCGGCCCATGGCCGAACGCTCCATAGCATGGCTCACCAGAGGCAAAGCCAGACGCGTCCCCTACCGAGGCGTCGCCGCCAACCACCTGTGGCTCACAACCAGAGCCGCCGCCGTCAACCTCGTGCGCCTCGCCAACCTCGGCGCCGGGTTCGCCCCACCGGCCGCCGCCTGACCCCCAACAGGCGCCGCGCCCCCACCCCGGCACACCCGCCCAAGCCGCACAACCCGCGACACCGCACCAACACAACCGCCGCGCCAACCACCGACAACCCGGCGGCCAGCAACCCGATTGCTCAACAGTCTCCTAGGAGAACGCCTTCGGTTGACGGCCGCGATATCAGGCTCGGCGAACGGCCTTCGGCTGACGGCCGCCGCGCGTCGGCCGCGGAACCGCCCGCACCCTGTCGGACGGTACGCTGCGGTTCCCGCGCCGGTGCCCGAGCGGACCAAGGGAACGGCCTGCAAAGCCGTAAAGCCACGGGTTCAAATCCCGTCCGGCGCTCCATATTCCGGAGGGTGCCCGCGCCTAGTGTCGGACCAGTGACTGTCGGCCGCGGCGAACAGCCCATCCGATTCGAGCCCGAGGAGCCCTGCCCTCCGTCGATCGCTCTGCTGGTCGGCTTCCAGGGGGCCGCGCTGGTGCTCGCGCCGACGGTGCTCAACGCGGCGATCGCTATTCGCTCGTCGGGACTCGACGACAGCCATCTGACATGGGGTGTTTTTGCCACCATGGTGATCTGTGCCGCCATCACGGCGTCGCAGGCGTTCCAGTTGCGGCGTTTCGGCGCGGGCCATGTCGTATTGGCCTGGCCGGCGGCGATGTTCATCGCGATCATGGTGGCGACGGTCTCTGCGGCCGGGCTGGCGACGTTCGCGAGCCTGATGGTCGTCTGCAGCTTGATTCAGGTCGCGCTGGCCTGGTGGCTGCCAGTGTTGAGGCGAATCGTCACGCCTACTGTGTCGGGCACGGTGACGATGCTGATCGCGGTCAGCGTGCTGCCCATCGCTTTCGACACCGTCGGAGACCTGCCGGCCGGCGCACCGGCCGCGGCCGGCCCCGTGATCGCCGGAGCGACGCTGCTGGCGTCGGTGATCGTGGCGCTGCGGGCCCGCGGACGTTGGCGCCTGGTCGCCCCGTTCAGCAGCATCCTGGCTGGCTGCGCGGTGGCGGCCGCGTTCGGTGTGCTCGACGGCAACCGGATAGCCGACGCCGGCTGGTTCGGCGTCCCCGAGGTGCCCGCCCTGGGAGTCGACCTCACGCCGGGCAGAGAGTTCTGGGTGCTCCTGCCCTCGTTCGCGGTCCTCACGCTGGTGCTGGGGCTCAAGACGATCAGCGACGGCGTGGTGATCCAGCAAGGCTCCCGCCGACAGCCTCGGGCGATCGAGTTCCGTCAGATCCAAGGCATGGTCAGCGTCAACGGCGTCGGCATGCTCCTCGCCGACGTCACCGGCACGCTGCCCACGATGGCCAACTCCTCGTACAGCCTCTCGCTGATCAACCTCACCGGCGTCGCCGCCCGCCGGGTGGGCGTCGGCGTGGCCGTCGTCACCGTGTCGCTGGCCCTGTTCTCCAAGTTCACCGCCGTGCTGTTGACGATTCCCGGACCGGTGCTGGGCGCCTACCTGATGCTCGCCATGGGAATGCTCTTCGTCAGCGGCTGCCAGACGGTGCTGCGCGACGGCATCGACGCCCGGCGCACGCTGGTGGTGGCGATGGCGAGCGCGCTGGGCCTGGGACTGCACGGGCACCCCCTCGCCCGCGACCTCTTCGGCGACGAGCTCGGCGACCTGCTCGGCAACGGCGTCACCATCGGCGCCATCGCGGCGATCGGGATGACGCTGCTGGTCGAGGCGATGAGCGCCCGCCGCGCCCGCCTCGAGGTCACGCTCGACGCAGCCTCGATACCGGTGATCGACGAGTTCCTCGTCGGGCTGGCGTCCAAGCTGGGCTGGAACGAGGCCTCGACGCTGCGGCTGCGGTCAGCCGGCGAGGAGACGCTGGCCAGCCTGCTGTCGCAAGACGACCACGCCGAGGGCGACGCTCAGGAGACGAGCCCCCGCCTGATCGTCGTGGCCCGGCCGCAGGCCACGATGGTGGAACTGGAGTTCGTGGCCACCACCCGCCAGGACAACATCGAGGATCAGCTGGCGTTCCTCACCGACGAGGTCGCCGTGCCGTCGGTCGACGACCTCTCGCTGCGGCTGCTGCGCTTCCACGCGTCCGCGGTGCGCCACCAGAAGTTCCACGGCGTGGACATAGTCACGGTCCAAGTCGAGGCCACCGGCTGAAGACTCGGGCCGGCGGCGGCTATCGCAGGGAGAACGGCGGGTAGCGGTCGGTGATGAGCAGCCACATGTAGGCCCCGACCCGCAGTCCCCAGCGGTTCACGCCCAGCACGAAGTCGAACAGTCCTCGGGGGTAGCGGCCGGTGAAGAGGATGGCGAACCATGCGATCACCACACACACGAGCGCGGCCACTGCCAGCACGGCCAACACGATGTAGTGCGGGATCGCCAGCAGCCACTTGACCAGCGGCAGCCAGCGGTTCAGGTCTCGGGCCGCGTCGGGATAGTCCAGCTCCAGGTGGACGGCCTGCTGCTCGTCGGTCGAGGGGTACTCGTCGCGCATCAGCGCCCCGTAGGCGTTCACGCGGGTGCTGAATCGCGACAGCTCGAGGTTCCAGTCGAACCACCAGCGGGGGTACTTCTGCCGGAACACGAGCATCAGCAACGTGGGCGCGAACAGCACGCCGCCTGCAAGAAGCGCCGTGAAATCCGATTGGTCAGGCAGATTGGAGGCGACGGAGCCGGAGACCAGGCCCACCACGATCGCGATGGGTATGACGAGGATGATCCGGAACACCGTCGTCGTCCGATTGAGCCCCTGTTCGGGGTAGTCGATACTCAGCCTCGCCGGATAGTCCGGACCGGTCGACTCGCTGGTTCCGGTAGCACCTGCCGCAGCGTCTGACATAGCTTTCTCCTTCGGAGGTAGTCCACCCGCAACACTAGTGGTCCGTTGCGGCGACTCGGTGCCACCGGCCTGGGCCTGGCGGTGCGGTCGATCCGGGCAACGCTGCGGGGCGACCTGGCCGACCAGGTGAAGGCGGCCACCGCCCACGAGCACCGCGAGCAGGCCCGCCTCCAGCGGACCGCCGACTTCTCCGAGGGCAGCCGGGCCATGGCCGAGCGCCCCACCCCCGAGTTCCGAGGCGAGTGACGCCTGCTATCCTTGGAGGCTCGGGGCCGTTAGCTCAGCCTGGTTAGAGCGCCTGCTCGACACGCAGGAGGTCAGAGGTTCAAATCCCCTACGGCCCACCCTACCCTCATCGTACGAGGGCTTACTCCGCTCGCTGACGGATCCGGGCGCGGTTGGCCTTGACGGTGCTGGCGATTGCCTTGGTGCGGATGTTCAGCCTCTCCAGCAGATCGTCGACCTCCAAAAGGCCGCGAGCCTCGGCCCTCAACTCCTCGATCTCGACCACCATGGCTTCATTGGCTGACGCCGCCAACTCTTCCGCGCGATCGAAGAGCCAGGCATGGGGGAGCGACAAGCGGGCTGCCACGTCGGCGAGGCTGTGGTTGGACGACGCGCTGTAGATGCTGTAGGTGCTGCCATAGCGCATGGCCATCTCTCGCTCCCCGAGTTTCTTGACCCCATAGGGCAGCGATGACTGAAGGTCGTACAGGGGCGCCAGGCGGACCTCTCGGCCCGAGAGCAGCAGACTGTAGTTGCGGGCATGCGCATCACGATTCACAGTGATGAGCGCCCACAGCAGGCCGTCGGCGAACTTGCGCACATCCGTGTCGGAGTCCAAGCAGTAGCGATGCATGAAGTCGCCGATAGCGGCCATGCCCGGACCGCCGTCCCATTCGTGGCGCCGTGTCCCGTCAACGCCTAGGGCCTGGCACATGTCTTCCTGATGGCGGCGGTGCCATTGGCCGCTTGGTCGATGGCGGTCGTAGCGCTGGACGACTGTCACGGGATGACCCCCGTGAAACTCAACGTCGGTGACGACTGCGTCCAGGCCGACCCGGCGCGCCGTCGCCGAGCAGAGGTGCTCCACCACCGCCGCCTGGCCGCCGTCTCGGTGGCGCGGCTTGAGTATGTGCGTCGTCGGAACCGATCCATGGGGCCGAGCCCACCCAGTCGGCGTCCGATGCAGGGCCAGCTTGTTCTGGAAGCC
The DNA here is from genome assembly GCA_963667505.2 of Acidimicrobiales bacterium. GTDB lineage: Bacteria > Actinomycetota > Acidimicrobiia > Acidimicrobiales > Aldehydirespiratoraceae > Aldehydirespirator. The sequence continues at coordinate 719,691 of OY763490.2, forward strand.
GGCCAGGCTGTAGCACGATTCGAGGTCGTCCCTGTCCCACTGGGCCGGGTCCTCGGCCATGGCGTTGACGCGCTCGGTCATGTCTTTAGGGGTGAGCGGCGTCAGCCCGCCGGATCGGTCCAGCAACTCGCTCAGCCGATCCAGACGACAGAACTGCACTGCTCCAGCGCAGTCGTAGCCGATGCGGCTTGCCAGCAGCCCGAACGGAGTCGACACGCCCTCCCTGTTGTACCAACGCTCCAGTGCCCTGGGATGGTCCGGCAGCAGCGAGGAGATCCACCGGCTCGCGGCCGCGTCGCTATACGGCCCTCCCCTGAGCGGCATCGAGAGCGACAATGGAGCGGAGTTCGTCTTGGCCTCGTAGTCGGCGTCGTATTGGAGCGTGAGCCGACCCGACCTGTTGCGGCGCAGCAGACCCGCGTGCTCGCCGTCTATGAGCACGGCCAGTTTGGTTGGCGGAGTCATGGTGCCGCTGGCGGGGCTGGCTCCAGGGTGACGGCAAGCTCCAGCGCTCGGACGACCCTCATGACCTTCCCAACCTCGGCACCGAGGTGCCCGCGCTCCAGTTGACTCAGCCAGCGCCGCGAGACGAGCGCCTTCTCGGCCAGCTCGGCTTGCGTGAGGCCCAGGTCACGGCGTGCCCGGCGGACCTCCTGTCCGAGTTGTCCTACAGTGAGAATCGGGAGAGAGGCCTCCGGTGCCATCTCCCCACTATAGCTATGCAACCGTATCGTAGCATCCCCGGATGATACAGTTCAGTACCAAGCAGCGGTGCAATCGTTCCGTATCACCAGCCCACTGTCCTCGAAGGTTCGCACCGCGGGGTCGCTGATGCGGCATGCAAGGTATGGTTAGGGCATGAGTGTGGACGAGATGCGGGGGCCGCAGCGCATCGACGCCGGCGGGGGGCGCCGTGTGGTCAGCTGGGCGTCGGACGCTGAGCCGGGCACGCTTCTGCAGGCTCAGCGCACGGCTCGCAGCCCGGCGGTGTCGGGCGACGTGGCGCTGATGGCCGACGCCCATGTCGGCATCGGCGCGACGGTCGGGTCGGTGATCCCCACCGAGGCGGCCATCATCCCGGCCGCGGTGGGCGTGGACCTGGGGTGCGGCATGACCGCGGTCCGCTCCCAGCACACCGCCTCGCGCCTGCCCGACGACCTGACCCCGGCGCTCGACGCCATCGCGGCGTCGGTGCCGTCGGGGTTCGCCGCCCACTCCGAGGCCACCGTGGCGGCCCGCGACTGGCTGCGCTCCCACAAGCTGCCCGACAAGAAGGCGGTGTCCAGCAAGGTCAAGGCCAAGATGGGCGCGCAGCTCGGCACGCTCGGCGGCGGCAACCACTTCGTCGAGGTGAGCGTGGACGACGACCAGCGGGTGTGGATCGTGCTGCACTCGGGCTCGCGCGGCGTCGGCAACGCGCTCGCCTCCGGCCACATCAAGGCAGCCAAGCGGGTGTGCCGCCAGGCGGGGCGCGAGCTCGAGGATCCCGATCTGGCCTACCTGGCCGAGGGCGACGAAGGGTTCGAGGAGTACGTGGCCGACATGCTGTGGGCCCAGGACTACGCCCGCGCCAACCGGGCCCTGATGACCGCCGCGGTGACGGCGGCGCTGCTGGAGGCCACCGGCCTGGACTTCTCGGCGGCTACGCACGAGGACCGCATCGACTGCCACCACAACTACGCCGAGCGGGAGCGCCACGGCGACAAGACGGTGTGGGTCACCCGCAAGGGGGCCATCCGGGCCCGGGCCGGCGACCGGGGCGTGATCCCCGGCAGCATGGGCGACGACACCTACATCATCGCCACCGTCGGCCTCGAGCGGCTCGGTGCCGTGATGGGCAGGTCACCGGAGAGCTTGGAGCGGATGCTCGGATCAGCAGGCTTCCCGAGCGCGGGAGACCTTCTTGAGGTCATCGCCTGCACTCTGCGCCACGAGGGCCTCGCCTTGCAGGTCAGCACGGCCCCTGGGAGTTCGAGGCCGACGATCCCGCGGTGGTCGAGTCGGCTTCGGTGCGATGAGCAGCGGCGAGGCCAAGGCAAGCCCGCAGAATCCGTCGGGTCGAGACGGCGATGAACGGTCTCGAACCTCGCTTCGTGCAGCTACGCGGCATCCGAGGTCATCGCCAGGCCGAGCAGCGGCTCCAGGTTGACGCAAGCGGCGAGGCGGCTGCAAGAAAACGTCGGACAGGCCCATGACGCCCGCTACGTAGAGTTGCTGCGCAGCGAGCCGCCGTTCGCCGAGTTGACATACACCGCAAGGGACATGGAGGCCCATCCGAAGGCCGTGCGGCAGCCCATGATGCCCCCACGACGCGCCCGACGCGAATCCTGAGCCGTCCTAGAGGCCGGGCAGTCTTGCTGTCCGCCACCCGGGCCGGCTCCATGGTGACAGCAAGCTCCAGTGCTCGGACGACCCTCGTGACCTTCCCAACCCCCGCACCGAGGTGCCCGCGCTCCAGTTGACTCAGTCAGCGCCGCGAGACGAGCTCCTTCTCGGCCAGGTCGGCCTGCGTCAGGCCCAGGCCGCGGCGTGACGGCGGTCTCGGGGGCGACGCTGAGACGTTGCCGGGTCTCCGGGCCAGCGACGGAGGGCGATACAGCGCGCGGAGCTGTGCGGCGAGTTGGCGGGGCGACCCTTTCAAACCTTGAAGATAACATAAAACAGCATGACACAGATTATGATATCAGTATGATCGAGATCCGCGAGTACGTTGACAGCCGGGGCCGCAATCCGTTCCGTCGGTGGCACAAAGGGCTAGATCCTGCCGCAACCGTCCGTGTCGAGGTCGCCCTCGGCCGTATCAGAGGAGGTCTGACATGGCGCTCACCCGTGACCACAAGGAGACTGTGCGGGCCCGGGCGCGTCGCGATCCGGAGTTCCGGGAATGCCTCCTGAAGGAGGGCGTCCAGTGCTTGCTCGCAGGCGAGGCCGACGTCGCCAAGATCGTCTTCAGCGACTACGTCGAAGCCACCGTCGGCTTCGAGCAGCTCGGCGCCATGACTGGCAAGCCGCCGGAGAACGTGCGGCAGCTGCTCAGCCCAGGGGGCGACCCCGCTGCGGGCAGCCTGTTGGAGGTCATCGCCTGCATCCTGCGCCTCCTCTAGTTCTGGGGTGAACGCCCCCGCGGCTTCTCCTATCACTTCGATGAGCTTCACCGCTGCCAGGCGCGTCTTCCAGTCTTGGTCGAATTTCGAGCGCCCCTCGCTTACGATCTCCGCTCGATGTTCGGCGGCGTGCAGGATGTCTGCGACCCTGTCGGCGTCGGTCCGGGTCACAGCAGGGTCGCGTCCCTGACCATGCCGCGGTGGGTGGGCTTGACGCATGACAGTGGCACTACGTCGACTGACTCGCCGAGCAGGTCCGCCAGTTCTGCTTGCAGCCTGGCCACGTCGAACAGCGATATCCCGTCCTCGAACTCGACCATGAAGTCGTAGTCGCTGTCGGCGGTGTCCTCGCCCCGCGCCACAGACCCCACGAGCGCGATGGCACGGGCCCGTCTGCGCTCCGCGGCCGCGCGGATCGCGTCCCGATGCTCCACTAGGACCTTGTCGCGTCGAGTCACGCCAAGAGGCTACCAAGGGCCTGCGCCGTGGTTTCGCCTGTGGCCTAGGAGCACGACCCCCTCGATCATCCGCGGTTGGATGCGAGCAATCCCCGGAGCCTCGCCGGGCTCACCAGGTTGTCGTTGCGGTCGGGGAGCCGCGGTGACGTCGGAGGCGGTCGTCTTTGGTGACCAGCTTCCATCTGTGCTCGACCGCGGTGGCGTGGATCAGCCGGTCGGCGGGGTCGCCGGGAAAGGTGCGAGGCAGCGAGACTGCGGTGGCGGCGATGGACGGGCTGAGGGCCACGGTGCGAACGGAGCGGGCGAGTTGATCGAGCCAGGTGCCGATGGGCAGGCTGACGCTGATCCGGCCCTGTCGCGCCAGCCAGCCGAGTTCGTACCAAGTGATGGCAGCCACCGCGAGCTCCTCGGCGCCTTCGAGGGCGTCGGCCGCTGCCGCGCTGAGCCGTCCGGGTTCGGCGCTTCACCACTGAAGGACGTGGGTGTCGGCGAGGAGGGCGGTCAATCGAACTCCCAGTCCGCGTCAGTCGAGAACAGGAGTTCGTCGTCGGCGACGCTGCGTGCAGCCTCCGAGAGGCAGCCTCGCATGGCGCCGGGTCTCCCGAGGCGGGGGTGAGCCTCGCGACGGTGCGGCCGTGCTCGGTGATCTCGATCTCATCGCCGGCGGCGACATCGTCGAGCAGCTCGAGAATACGAGCCTTCGCCTGAGCTGCGGTCACTTGCCTGGTCATATTGCCCGTTCTAATGGACACATAGCTGACATGCCCTGGGCCTAGTACCACGCCGGCGCCAACCGGGCCCTGTCGGAGTGGTTCGGTGTCGGCGCGTCGGCAGCGTTCGTCTTCGGACTCCAGCAGATCCACCGCGACGACGGCGGGCGGAGCCACTTCCGCTCCCTCTGGGAACGGCCACAGGTCGTCTTCGACTGCCCGAAGCAGGAGGTTGGCCCGCTCGTCGTTCCTCCATTGCGAAGGCGGCTGAAAGCCGCTGGAGGTTGTCGGGTCCGGGGCGCGGGTGAAGTCCACGTCCTTGGTGAGGTACCCGAGGTTGAGGCGCTGGGCTTGCACTGCCCACCTGCCGATGGCGATGAACTCGACGCCGTGGCGGGCGAGCACCTCCAGGATGCGGGTCAGGCGGGCAAAGGCGTCAGCGGCTTCGTCGCCCGACGGCTCCGCAGTGGTTACGGCTTCAGACGCGCGAGAGGCCGGAGCTGGCGGCCGTTGCCTGCAGGCTCGGCCGGTGAAGATCGGGGTCGGTGCGGGAGTTGAGGTGCAACCCGTCGTCGTGGTCGTCGTAGACCTCGATGCGCACCCGCAGCCCGCAGCCGGCCCGCGTCAGGATCTCGGCTAGTTCCGCGGTTGGGGTCGCCTCTCGCCTCTCGTGACGCGGGCCAAGGCCTCCTCGTCGAGGTCGCAGGCTCGGGCGGAGGCGCTGCGGTCGCCTTGGGCCTCGGCGATGGTCGACCGCAGCACCAGCGCCGCCCAGCCGCCTCCGTCTCGGCGGCCCTCAGCAGCCCCGAAGGGCCGGGGCGGGGCCGGGTCCTCGCCGTCCCAGTCGGGCAGGGCCCCAGCGGGAGGGCCCGGCGGCGGCGCTCCGACCTGTCGGTGCAGCGAGCGCACTTCGGCCATCGAGGCTCGTAGCCGTGACACCTCGTCGCGGTCAACCAGAGGCCCGCGGTAACGGCCGTTCGGGGCGGCGGGTCCGGCGCGCAGTTCCAACCCGGAGCCGTTGAGGATTCTCTCCACCGTGTCCAAGGCAGGGTCGAGGACGCCGGACTCGATGCGACACACCATCTCCTCGCTGCATCCGGCCGCGGCGGCAAGCTCACGCTGTGTAGCTCCGAGAACGTCGCGTGCGGTGAGCAGCAGCACCCCAGCGAGGCTCGCGCCGTCGCCGTTGTCGGGAGGCGTGTCGGACTGCATCTCGCCCCCGAGGTTACCGCCGCGCGATGAGTGGGTGTCAGGCAGCGCCGGACCTGGAGCGCAGCTCGGTCGAGAGACTCCCGGCTGCGACGCTCACGATTTCGAGGAGGCGCTCAGCGGCGGCGCGGCGGACCGGATCCCTTCACGGTACTTCTCGAGGATCTCGGCCCGTCTGCTCATGACTTCCATGCTAGATCGGGGCTCCGGTCTGTAATCGAGTAGCGACATCGGCCGCTCGGGAGCCGATCTCAGATCTGTGCCTTGGACGCCTCCTGCGACAGAAGAGGCGGCGCGCCAGCGTCTACAGGGCTCGCCACCAGGGGGTGGCTAGTACGTCGGGGGCTAGCCATTGGGTGGTTGTGCCGCCGTGCAGCAGGAGGCCTGACCTTGCCTTGGGGCCGTACTCGGCTCGGAAGGCGCGCAGGTGGGCGGTGTCGCGCAGCCTCGGACGGGGCGACGCCTTGACCTCGATGGGCAGCAGGCGGTCGCCGTGCTCCACCACGAAGTCCACCTCCTGGCCGCCGGCGGTGCGCCAGTGGAGCAACTCCGCCCGCTCCGACCGGGCGTCTCGCCAGGCCAGCAGGTCGTTCAGGACCAGATTCTCGAGGTGGGCGCCCGTGGGCTCGTCCTGCTGAGCGACGTGCAGCGCGGCGGCCGTGTCGCTCCAGTAGAGCTTCGGGGACTTGATCAGCCGCCTCGTGCGGTTGGCCGTATAGGCCGGGACCCGCACCAGCAGGTGCGAGGTCTCCAACAGGTTGAGGTAGCGGTGCACCGTGGACTGCGGCAGCCCGATGTCGCGGCCGAGCGCCGTCTGGTTGACGGTCTGGCCGAGCCGCAGGCACGCCGCCCGCATCAGGCGGCGGAAGTCGGGAAGCGCGGCGATGGACGACAGGTCCTGCAAGTCGCGCTCCATGTAGGTGCGCACATAGCCGTCGAACCAGATGGACCGGTCGCGGCCGCTCCCGAGCTCGAGAGCGGGCGTGGGCAGCCCGCCTCGCCTGGCGAGGGCACGCCAGTCCTCGGCCTCGTCGGGCTGGGCGGCCAGCACGTCGGGCCACTGGCTGTCGGGCCCCTCCAACAGTTGCTCCCATACGCCGCCGCGCCCGAGGCCGCGCAGCTCGCGCCGGGTCATGGGCCACAGGGTCAGGTAGCTGGCCCGACCGGCCAACGACTCCGAGAGCTCGTGCATGAGCAGCAGGTTGGCCGAGCCAGTGAGCAGGAACTGTCCCGGCCGGCGCTGCTCGTCGATGGCGCGCTTCACGGCGAGCAGCAGGTCCGGCTCGCGCTGCACCTCATCGAGGGTCACCGGCTCGCGGCCCCCGACAAGCAACTCGGGATCGCGGCGCGCCGCGTCCACGGCGTCGAGGTCGTCCAAGGAGAAGTAGCGCCGCGGCCCTGGCGTCAGCTCTCTCACGAGAGTGCTCTTGCCGGTCTGACGGGCGCCCGTGACCACCACTGCGGGCATCACCCCGAGACGTTCCCGGAGGCCCGCCCCAACTAGCCTCGGCAGCACTGAACTCCCCACGCCTTGATGATATCCATTCACACTATGAATGGAAATCACCCACAGAATGACTCAGGTCAGTCCGTCCGGGGAGCCGATCAGTCCGTCCGGGGAGCCCAGCGGCGGATCCAGGCGTGCATGGCTATGCCGGCGGCCACGCCCGCGTTGATTGAGCGGGTCGAGCCGAACTGGGCGATCGAAAGCACCTGGTCGGCCGCGGCCCGGGCGTCCTCCGACAGCCCGGGGCCCTCCTGGCCGAACAGCAGCACGCACCGCTCGGGCAGTTCGGCTGACTCGAGCGGCGCCGCTCCGGGCAGGTTGTCGATCCCCACTATCGGCAGACTCTCCGCTGCGGCCCACTCCGCCAAGTCCTGCACCGAGGGGTGGTGGCGGACGTGCTGGTACACGTCGGTCATCATCGCGCCGCGCCGGTTCCAGCGTCGGCGGCCCACGATGTGCACCGCAGCCGCGGCGAAGGCGTTGGCCGTGCGCACGACAGTGCCGATGTTGCGGTCGTGCTCCCAGTTCTCGATGGCCACGTGGAACGGGTGCCGCCGCCGGTCCAGGTCCTCCTTGACGGCCTCCACACTCCAGTAGCGATACCGGTCGACCACGTTGCGGCGGTCGCCGTGCGCCAGCAGCTCGGGGTCGAGGTGCTCGCCGACGGGCCACGGCTCGGGATGGGGGCCGACCCCGACCTCCCCGCTCACGGACCTGCAACCCCGCGGACGGCGACCGACACGCCCCGAAACCTACCGGCGGCACGGCCCGGACACGGGCGTCGCCGGGCCGGGTCGAGGCGGACGGGGCCGGGCCGGGTCGGGCATTGAGCGGGCGTCGTCGGGCCGGGTCGGGCATTGAGGGGATGTGCCCGGGCCGGGTCGGGTGATGAGCGGGGGTCGCCGGGTTCGGTGGTATTACACGGCTCGCGCGGGGCCGGTGGTGTGCGGCCGTTAGCCGGAGCGGGGACATCTAATGTTGGCGCGGTGAAGTTCCGGCTGGGTGCCTTCCGCGGCCGTCGGCGTTCGCCGCATCTGGCAAGAGGTGCGCCCCAGGATCCGTGGAGCCGCTTCTGGATCGGTCAGGGCGTGCTGATCCTGGTAATCGCAGGAGGCACCATCGGCTACCGCCAACTCGGCCTCACCGTCGAGGAGGCCCTGTACCAGACCGTCATCACCATCACCACTGTCGGCTACGGCGAGGTCGGGACGGTGACCGAGGGCTACCGGATCTTCACAGTCCTGTTGATCCTGTTCGGCACGGGCACGGCCCTGTACATCCTCGGCGTGCTCATAGAGTCGCTGTTCGAGGGCCGGCTCGACGACCAGATTCGGAGGCGGCGCATGCAAAGGGACATCGATCGGCTGTCCGGTCACGCCGTGCTGTGCGGCTTCGGCCAGGTCGGACGGTCCATATACCGCGAGATGGTCGCCGCGGGTCGCACCGTGGTGGTGGTGGACCGCCGCCAGCTCGACGAGGCGCCGCTGCTCAACATCGTCGGCGAGGCCACCGACGACAGCGTGCTGGTCGCCGCTGGACTGGAGCGGGCCGACACGCTGGTGCTGGCCCTCGACTCCGACGTCGACAACCTCTACGTGGCGCTCACGGCCCGCTCCATGTGCCCGGGCCTGTTCATCGTGGCCCGCTCCAACGTCTCCTCCGCGGAGCCGAAGCTGCGCCAGGCCGGCGTTGACCGGGTGGTCAACCCTCACGAGATCGGGGGCTCGCGGATGGCCGCGCTGGTGCTGCAGCCCGATGTGGCCGACTTCCTCGACGTGGTGATGCAAGACGAGCGGCTCGAGGTGCGCCTGGCCGAGACCGGGGTGTTGTCCGGAGGCCCGTTCGCCGGCATGGCCCTGTCGGAGTGCGACATTCCCGACTCGACCGGGGCGACCGTGCTCGCGGTGCGCCGGGGCGAGTCCTTCGTGACCAACCCGCCGGACCATTTCGTGCTGGCCGACGGCGACGTGCTGATCTCGCTAGGCACGAAGCGTCAACTGGCCGACCTAAAGTCCATGGCCTCCGGGGCATAGACGTAGCAGCCGGGGCATAGACGTCGGCCCGGGGGCCGGCAGCCGGCTCGGCTCGTCGGTGGCTGTAGCCGTGTCGGCAAGTCGCGGCTGGTAGCGGGCTGCTCGTGGGCGGCGTCGGCCCGGGGCGGCCGGTGGCCGGGTTGTTGGCGGGTGGCGTCGGGGCGGGGCTGGTAGCCCGCGAGGTGGCAGCACTGTCCGCCGCTGCCTCGTCGGGGCTTAGACGTCGGCCCGGGGTCGGGTCGGCTGGTAGGGGGCCAGTGGCCAGGTCGGCGAGGCGCGGCTTGTCAGCCGGGTTGCTGGTGGGTGGGGCCGGGCCGGGGCTGGTGGCGGGCCGCTGATGGGTGGCGTCGGGCCGGGGCCGGTAGCACGGTCGGGTGGTCAGTGGCTGCTTTCGTCGTGACGGGTATCGTGATCGACGCTCTCGGGGATGGTGTAATAGGTAACACAGCTGGTTCTGGCCCAGCCATTGGGGGTTCGAGTCCTCCTCCCCGAACCCCGGAGCTACACTGCTCCGGCCCGCGGGCCAAGCCTGCGGTCCGACCGGCCCCGTTCGTCTAGCGGCCTAGGACGCCACCCTCTCAAGGTGGTAGCACGGGTTCAAATCCCGTACGGGGTGCTCCCGGCCCGAGTTCTCGGGCCCCATTTCCGCTCTGGCCGTTGCTCGGGGTTGCTCGCGCAGTGCCGGTTGTTTGGAGGTCGGTTGCTTGGGGAGTTTCCGCTCAGGCTGGCTGGTTGAGTTCGATCATGTTGCCGGCCGGGTCGAAGAAGAACGTCTGGCGGGCCGGCGTCCCCGGGATGGGCCGAGGGTCGTCGACCTCCACGCCCCGGCCCCGCAGGTCGGCGACCGCGGCGTCAATGTCGTCCACCTTGAAGGCCCAGTGCTGGCCGGCCGGGGCCACCCACCCCTCAACCTCGATGAGGTGCACCTCGCCGCCGCCGGGGGTGCGTAGCCACCGGCCGTCGAAGCCGAAGTCGGGCCGAGGCAGCGCCTCCATGCCCAGCACATCGGTGTAGAACGGCGCGGCGACCTCCACGTCCGCGACGTTGATGGACACATGGTGTACAGGCCCGAGCTCCATGCCCAAGACGTTAGCGCTGCCTAGTGGTTGACCGTTCTTGACTTAGTTTTGGACACTATGTGGCGAAAACTAAGTCAAGAAGCGGCTCCGGAGGAAGAAGCAGTTCCCGGGGGCTAGCGCTGCTGGCAGTCGGGGCACCAGGTGGTGCCGCGGGCGTCGATCACCCGCCGCCGCAGCTCCGCCCCGCAGCGCTCGCACGGTTCGCCGGCCCGCCCGTAGCAGTGCAGGTGGTGCTGGTTGCGGCCCTGCTCCCCGTCGAGTGCGGCGTAGTCGCGCAAGGTCGTGCCGCCGTGGCGCAGTCCCGAGGCGAGCGCGGTGCGGATGGCCTCGGCCAGCCGACCGGCCCTCGGCTTCGACACGTAGCGGACGGCCGGGTTGATCCGCGCCAGCCAAAGCGCCTCGTCGGCGTAGATGTTGCCCACCCCGGCAACCGGCCTCTGCGACAGCAGTTGCGTCTTGATGCAGCGGCGGCTCGACCGGACGGCCTGCCAGAGGCTTAGGCCCGTGAACTGTTCGCTGAACGGCTCGGGGCCAAGGCGGTCGAGGGTGGCGATGCTCTCGTAGCAGCCCGCGGCCACAACGTGCACCCGGCCGAAGCGGCGGACGTCGTGGAACGTGAACACGGCGCCGTCGTCGAGACGCCACCAGGCCCGCAGGTGGGGATGGCCGAAGTCGGTGTCGTCGTTGACGGCCAGTCGGCCCGTCATTCCCAGATGAACGACGAGCTCCGATGCGACCTCGGCGGTGTCGGATCCGTGGGCCTGTGTGCCCGGAGTTGGTGGGCCGTGGGACTGCGTGCCGTCGGTTCGCGATTCGTGGGCCGGTATGTCGTGGGTCCGGGTGCCGTCGGGTTGTGTGTCGTGGGCTACCGATCTGGGGTCGTCGGCTGCTGATCTGGAGTCGTCAGCGGCATCTAGGCCGATTATCAGGTACTTGCCTCTTCGGCGGACCGGTCCGATCTGGCTTCCAACCGCGTCGACGGCGTCCGAGAACTTGGCGGAGGGGTGCGAGCCGCCGTCGGAGATTGAGCGGCCCGCCAGCCGAGGCCCGAGCTGGGCGCGGATCGTCTCCACCTCCGGAAGCTCGGGCACCTTCGCACCGTATCCGAAGCCGTCTCGACCAGCCGCTCACCGGCTGACTGGCTCGATGGTGTAGGCGGCTCGGTGGTTGGGCGGTTCACCGCTGGCTGGCTCGGCGGCGGCGGTGCCGGGCGATAGGGGAAGTAGACCCCGTCAGGCGGCGTCCGATGAACGGTTCCAGGACGTGCCTGCCGCGGTGGCGATCACATCGATGGCGTCGATGATGTCGCTGCGGTTCCTGAACTCCTCAGTGGCCTCGGGGCCCCACGGCCGAGCCAGCGAGTCCGAATCCAGCCCGGCCTGCCGCCAGGCGGTGGCGACCTTCCGCAGCGCGGCGTCCACCTCGGGTCTGCCCGCCGACACCGCGGCTGTGCCCATCGCCTCCACATCCAGCGTCTCGGCGTCCATGAGAGGGCGCCGGATGGTGGAAATTCGGAACCGGATGGCTTCGGTCGCGATCTGGGCGTGGTTCACAGTTCTGACAGACCTCCTGCTGGCGACCTGGAGTTCGCGACTCGGGGACACACCTACTGCCCAAAGTACCGACTTCCACAATCGCGGTGGTGGATTTTCAGGGCCCCGACACCGCGGCCGCCGGACAGCATTCTGGGCGGCAGAAGTCGGGCCCGAGGCCCAGCTCGCCCAACGCCCTCCGGGGGCCGCCGGGACTGATGCGCTCCTCGACGAGCTCGTGCCACATGGCCACGAAGCGCTCGTCGGGGCCGGTTCCGGGGGTCACCGCCCGAACGAGCCGAATGCCGAGGTCAGCGGCCGTCGCCGCCGCGACCGCGTCGAGGTCCCACATCACCTCCATGTGGTCGGTGACGAAGCCGATGGGCGCCAGCACCACCGCGCCGACCCCTCCGGAGCTCTCCTCGGACAGCCGGGTCAGATGGTCGTTCACGTCGGGCTCCAGCCACGGCACCGACGGAGGGCCGCTGCGGCTCTGCCAGGCCAGGCTCCAGTCGTCGAAACCGGCCCGGACGGCCACCAGAGCCGCGGTCTGCTCCAGTTGCGCGACGTAGGCGCAGCCCGCGGCCATCGACACCGGGATCGAATGGGCCGTGAACACCAGCCGGGCCGCGCCCATCAGGTGGTCGGGCAGCGATCGCCGCGCCGCCCTCACCGCGTCGGCGAACGGCTCCACGAAGCCGGGATGGTCGTAGTAGGCCCTCACCTTGTGGATAACCGGGGCCTGATCGCTCGCCGAAGCCCGCCCCGCTGAGGCGCGGTCGGCTGAGGCGCGGTCCGCTGAGGCTCGGGCGGCCGAGATGTCCTCGAGGTATTGACGGCACCCCGAGTACGAGGAATAGGCGGACGTGACCACCGCCAGCACCCTGCGGTGCCCGGCCGCGGCCATCTCGGCCACGGTGTCGGAAAGGTAGGGCGTCCAGTTGCGGTTTCCCCAGTACACGGGAAGATCGTGCCCGGCAGCTGCGAGCCGCTCGGCCAGGGCGGCCCGCAGCCGTCGGCACTGCTCGTTGATCGGGCTCGCCCCGCCCACATGGCGGTACTGCGCGGCGACGGCGGCCAGACGATCGGGCGGCACGCCCCGTCCGGCGGTGACGTTGGCGAGGAACGGCTCGATGTCGGCAGGCTTCTCGGGGCCTCCGAACGACACGACCAATACCGCGTCGTACCGGTCCCCAGTATTCCCAGCTCTGTCCACACCGGCGGAGCGAATTGTGAACATCTGTGGAGGAGTGTACGGTCGCGTCCAATTCCTGCGGGTGGAGTCCAGGAATCGCTTGGCGCGGGCGCGCCGGGCAGGACACGCCCGCGCCCGATTCCCATGAAGCATCGCTCCCGCACATACCCGTCGTCCCCGTCGTCGCGACGGACCACGCGACTCTTCGCGGTGGTGACGATCTTGGCGACACTGGCCGCGCTGGCACCCGCCAGCGGCGCGCAGGAGGCCGGCGATCTGCGTGGCGACGTGCCCAGCGGCCAGGCTCTCAGGGAGCAGATCGCTGAGCTGAGGCAGCAGCAGGCCTCCGTGGAGGCGGGGCTCGAACAGGCCGAGGCCGATCTCGCCGCAGCGCTCGCGCAGCGCGACCAGTTGGGCGAGGATCGGGTCGGGCTCGCGGCCGACATCGAGGAATTGCGCAAGTCGGCACGCCGGCTGGCACTGAGCTCCTTCGTCAACGGGGGGAGGCACACCAACATGCGAGTCCTCCTCGATGCCGACGGGCCGACCGACATGAGCAGGCGCAGCACGCTGTTGGACTCCATCGCCGAGCCGCTCGACGAGGCGGTCGGCCGCCTGCGCCTGAAGGAGTCGCAAGCCAGCGCCGAACTGCTGGCCCTGGTGGTACGCATCGAGGCCTTGCGGTCTCGGATCGAGTCCCTCCGCCAACGGCTCTCCGAACTGGCGCAAGCCGAGGCCGACGCTGGGGCCCTGCTCGTCATCGCCGACGCTTGGGACCGTGCCGAGGTGGCCATCGCCGAGGGCCGTTACGGCATCGCGCCGACAGCCAAGTGGGAGAGGCTGCGTCGCTGCGAGTCGACCGACAACTACCAGGCGATCAGCCCGAGCGGCCGCTACCGGGGGGCCTACCAGTTCGACCGGCCCACTTGGCGGACCGTCGGAGGCACCGGCGATCCGGCTCTAGCGCCGCCCGCGGAGCAGGACGCCCGGGCCCGCGAGCTCTACGCTCGCCGGGGCCATCAGCCGTGGCCGGTCTGCGGCCGCTACTTGCGCTAGCTCCAGTCGGTCGCCACGCCTCGGCCGTTCGGGCGTGTTGGTGTTGCCTGAGTGAGCCGCGCCGGCCGCTCGGCCTCTTCGCTAGGGCGGTTCGGGTTCAGTCCAGGATGCCGAAGTCCTCCAGGTCCTCGTCGAGAGTCTCCAGGATGTGGTCGATGGTGGCCTGGCGGGCGTTACGGCGGGTCAACGCGAAACCGGCGAGCCGGAGATACTCGCCGAGCGCCGACGCTCGGGCCACGGCCGTGTCCATCAGCTCGTCGGGCGAAACCAGCTCGTCGAGGTAGCCGGCCTCCACCGCGTCGGCGGCCGAGTAGAGAGTGGCCAGTGCTGTCGCGGCCGTGAAGCAGCGGGGCGTCAGCCGGTCGCGGGCCAGTTCCACCGCGAAGATCGGCAGGGGCATGCCGATCGACACCTCGTTGAGGCCGATCTTGGCGGCCGCGTCGGCGCCCAGACGCACGTCGCTCGACAGCAGCATGATCGCGCCGAAGGCGATGGCATGGCCGGTGCAGGCGGCTACCACCGGCACCCGGGCGCCGTAGATCCGCATCGCCGTGCGGGCCCCGGCAGCCGCCACATCACGGGCCGCCTGCGGTCCCTGGCGGACGAGACCGAGGTCGAAACCGGCGCTGAAGCGGCCCTCTCGGCCGGCGATGACCAGCGCCTTGGCCTCCTGTTCGGCGCCGGACACCGCCGAGTCGATTGCGGCCAGGGTCTCATAGCCGATGGCGTTGGCCTTGCCGTCGTCCAGCCGCAGGACGGCTACACCGTCGTTGACCTCGAATGTCGAAGTTGATGTCATATTCCTACGGTACCCTCATGGGTCAATGACCGCCGCCCCCGCCTCCACCGCCACGTTCGAGGACGCCGTGGCAGCCGCCGACGCCATGTCGGAGGACGCCGCGGCCGACAGGTCCGCTGCTATGTCCGAGGACGCCGCCCCCGCCGACGCCGCGATGTCTGAGGACGCCGCGGCCGACACCCCCGCCGACGCCGCGGCCGACACGCCCGCCCACGCCGCCGCAGCCGACACGTCTGCGGGTGCCGCGGCCGACAAACCCGCTGACCCCGCGGGCGGTTCGATGGAGCAGTCCGCCCAGGAAGTCATGTTCGTCACCGACGCGGCTCGGGCCGCGGTCCTCGCTATCCGCGATCGCGAGGACGACGCCGAGACGCTGGGCCTGCGGGTGGAGGTCACCGGCGAAGCGGGCGTGGACTACACCTACGATCTCGCCCTCGACCCCGTGTCGGACGCGGCCGCCGACGACCACGTCCACACCGCGGGCGGCTTGACCGTGGTGGTTCCCGACGCCAGCGCCGACCGGCTCCGAGGGGCCACTCTCGACGTGCCGTCGATACCCGGCCAGGGCGGGCTCGTGATCCGCAACCCCAACCGGCCCAACCCGCTGGGCGAAATGGGACGCCTGGAACTGACCGGCGACGTGTCCCAGAAGGTGACGCAGCTCCTGGACATGAGCATCAACCCCGCGCTGGCCTCCCACGGCGGCTACGCCGAACTGGTCGGCGTGCGCGACGACGGCTCGGTGGTGGTGACCATGGGCGGAGGCTGCCAGGGCTGCGCCATGAGCCAGGCCACCCTCTCGGAAGGGATACAGCGGGCGATCCTCGAAGCCATCCCCGAGGTGACCGAGGTGATCGACGCAACCGACCACACGGCTGGCGAGAACCCCTACTTCGCCTGAGACAACCGGCGCTGGCGAGAACCGCGACTACGCCTGAGACCACGCGGCCGGCGAGAACCGCGACTATGCCTGAGGCCGCCGGCGCTGGCGAGAACCGCGACTACGCCTGAGACAGCCGGGTGACCCGGGCGTTCGTCGACGGCCCGCGCACGGCGGCCGCCACGCCTTCGGCGTCGAGGCCCAGGTCGGCGAGGATGTCGTCGGCCTTGCCGTGGGGGAGGTAGTCCTTCGGCACCCCCAGCACCCTCACCTCCGCGGCCGAGCCCATGTCTGCGAGCGACTCGCGCACCGCTGAGCCCGCCCCGCCGGACCTGAGGCCGTCCTCGGCGGTCACCACCAGCCGGTGGGCGGCCGCGTCGGCCAGCATCTCCGAGCACAGCGGGCTCACCACCCGGGGATCCCACACCGAGGCGTCGACCCCCTCATCGGCGAGGATCTCCGCGGCCTGCTCGCAGGCCTCCAGAAGCTTGCCCACCCCGATAAGGCACACGCTGCCGTCTCCGGCCCTCACCTTTCGGGCCTGCAGACCCGAGCCCACCTCGTCGCGGGCGACGCTGCGAGCCGCGGTCTTGGGCCAACGGATCGCGACCGGCCCGTCGGTCATGTTCACCGCGTCGTACATCATCTGCTCGAGTTCCTCAAGCGACGACGGCGCCAGCACCACCATGCCGGGCACCTTCGACAGCAGCACCATGTCGAGCACGCCGTGGTGCGACGGCCCGTCGTCGCCGGTGATCCCCGCCCGGTCGATGCAGAACACGATGGGCGCCCGATGGAGGCCGCAGTCGAGGTTCACCTGGTCGAAGGCCCGGCTCAAGAACGTGCTGTACACCGCGAAGAACGGCCGCAGGCCGCCCATCGTCATGCCCACCGAGGCGGTCACCGCGTGCTGCTCGGCGATGCCGACGTCCATGCAGCGGTCGCCGAACTGCTCGCGGAACGGCAGCAGCCCGGTCGAGTCGGGCATGGCCGCGGTCACGGCCACGATCTCGGGATGGGTCGCGCCCAGCTTCAGCATGACCTCGGAGAACTTGCCGGTGTAGGTGCCCGGCTTCACCCTGCCGATGTCGTGCATGTGCTTGATCGGGTCCTCCTCGGCCGGGCGGTGGCCCCGGCCCTTCTGGGTGAGGACGTGCACGACCACAGGCTCGTCGAACTCGGCGGCGTTGCTGAGGGCCGACTCGACGACCGCCACGTTGTGCCCGTCGAAGGGGCCCAGGTAGCGCACGCCGAGGTTCTCGAAGAATCCGGCCGAGTCCCAGAGTTCGCGGATGGCGGCCTCCGACATCTTCATGCCCCGCTGGATGGTCTCGCCCACCCAGGGAATGCGCTCGGCCACGTCGTGGAGGCGGTCCCGGCGGCGGGAGAGCCTCGGGTTGGAGCGGAAGCGGACCAGGCTCTCGGTCAGACGGGACACGGTGGGCGCGTAGCTGCGGCCGTTGTCGTTCAGCACCACGATCACCTTGCGGCCGCTGTGCCCGATGTTGTTGAGGCCCTCGAAGGCCATTCCGCCGGTCATGGCGCCGTCGCCGACCACGGCGACCACCCTGCGCTGGGCCTCGGATGACTCGAAGGCGGTGGCCAGTCCGTGGGCGTAGGAAAGCACCGTGGACGCGTGGCTGTTCTCGATCCAGTCGTGAGGGGACTCCGAGCGCGCCGGGTATCCAGACAGTCCACCTGCGGTCCGCAACGTGTCGAAGTCGGCCGTGCGGCCGGTGAGCATCTTGTGCACGTAGGCCTGGTGGCCGGTGTCCCACAGGATCACGTCGTGGGGGGAGCGGAACACCCGGTGCAGCGCCACGGTCAGCTCCACCGCCCCGAGGTTGGACCCGAGGTGGCCGCTGCGGGCCGCGACGGCCTCGATGATCCGGGCCCGGATCTGCTGGCAGAGGTCGTCGAGCTCGGCGTAGGAGCGGCCGCGCAGATCGTCGGGTCCGGCGATCGAGTCGAGGCGCACGGGACTACGCCGCCCCTGGCCCGGCCGCGGCACTAGATCCGGCCGCTGCGCCTGGCCCGGCCGCGGGACTAGATCCGGCCGCGGGACTGGAGGACGGGGGCGGAGGCGGAGGCGCTAGCCACGCCGGGAGCTTGCGGGCCAACCACACACCCAAAGGATAGGCGATGGCGACGGCAATCAGCCCGCCGACCGCGTCGAGCCAGAAATGATTGGCGGTCACCGTCACCGCGAAGAGCGTCAGCCACGGATAGAGCAGCAGCAGGAGCCGCATCCAGCGGCGGCGCAGCACGGGCAGCGCGGCGAGCGTGCACCAAATCGCCCAGGCGACGTGCAGGCTGGGCATGGCCGCGTACTGGTTGGAGAGCTCCATCATGGCGCTGGAGTTGAACGACCAGAAGCCGCCCGGGTCCACCAGCGTGTCCACATAGGAATAGGTGGCGTCGCAGGCGCCGAAGGGGCCGCAGTCGTTGAGCAGACGCGGCGGCATGAGCGGATAGAACGCGAATCCGACGAGGGCCACTGCGGTGGTCAGGGCCAGCACCGTGCGCTGCACCCCGTAGCGGGCCGGGTGGCGCACGAACAGCAGGGCCATCACGCCCACAGTCACCGCGAAATGGCAGAAGCCGTAGAAGACGTTCCAGAACTGGATGAACGGGTCCCAGCCGACGAACAGGTCCTGCACGCCCTTCTCGATGAAGAGGTGCAGGGCTCGCTCGACGGCTATCACGTCGTAGGCGTTGGAGGTGGCCGCCTCTTTGACGCTGGCGCCCAGCTCCGACCCGAACTGGTTGCGTACGAGTGTGTAGACGCCGTAGAAGCCTCCGATCAGGAGCACCTCCCGCCACCAGCGCAGATGGCGCTCGGCCGGTGCCGTCGTCCCCGAGGTCGCAGTCTCCGGTGCCGTAGTCCCCGGTGCCGTCGTTCCCGGTGCCGCAGTCTCCGGTGCCGTCGTTCCCGGTGCCGTCGTTCCCGGTGCCGCAGTCTCCGGTGCCGCAGTCTCCGGTGCCGCAGTCTCCGGCCCCGCAACGTCGGCGACTCTGGTGGCTCCAGCGGCTTGGGAAGCCATCGCGTTACGATAGTCGGCCATGTTGGATCCCGAAATTGTGAACCAGACCCTGGCCGCGGCGATGCGCACCGGAGCGGACTTCGCCGAGGTCTTCGCCGAAGACCGGCGCTCCTCGTCGGCCGTGCTCGACGACGGCCGGGTGGAGGAGGTGGTCTCGGGCCGCGACCGCGGTGCCGGCATCCGGGTGGTGGCCGGCGAGACCACCGGTTTCGCCCACACCGCGGACTTGAGCGCCTCCGGGCTGCTGGCGGCCGCCGGGGCTGCCTCGGCCGCGGCCAGCCGGGGCGTTGGCGGGACGCAGACGGTGCCGGTGGGCCCGCTGGATTCCCGAGGCGTGACCGTCCGGGTGGCGCCCGAGGACGTGCCCAAGCACACCAAGGTCGAGTTGCTGAACGCGGCCGACGCCGCGGCCCGGTCCGCGGGCGGAGCCATCACCCAGGTGTCGGCCCGCTACGGCGACGGCCGCCGCCGCATCGTCGTGGCCGACAGCGACGGGCTGTTCGTCTCCGACGACCAGGTGCGCACCCTGTTCTCGGTCTCCTGCGTGGCCTCGGGCGACACCGGAATGCAGACCGGCCGGGAGTCTGCGGGCCGAACTGTCGGATTCGAGCTCTTCGACACCTACGACGTGGAGGAGATGGCCCGCCGGGCCGCGCAGCGGGCGCTGACCAAGCTGGCGGCCAGGCCCGCCCCCAGCGGCGCCATGCCGGTGGTGGTGGGGCCCGGCGGCGGCGGCGTGCTGTTCCACGAGGCCTGCGGGCACGGACTGGAGGCCGACCTGGTCGCCAAGTCGGCGTCGGCCTTCGCGGGCCGGGTCGGCGAGCAGGTGGCCGTGCCGATGGTCACCCTGGTGGACGACGGCACCATGGCCGGGGAATGGGGCCACTACGGCATCGACGACGAGGGCCGTCCCGCGGCCCGCAACGTGCTCATCGCCGACGGCGTGCTCACCGACTACATGTGGGACCGTGTGCGGGCCCGCAGGCAGGGTCGGGCCAGTTCGGGCAACGGCCGCCGCCAGAGCTACCAGCACCTGCCCATGGTGCGCATGACCAACACCTTCATCGCCAACGGAAGCGACGACCCCGCCGACATCGTGGCCGACACCCCCCACGGCGTTTACGTGGCCCAGCTCGGCGGAGGGCAGGTCAACACGGCCACCGGCGACTTCGTGTTCGGCATGACCGAGGCCTACCTAATCGAGAACGGCCGCATCACCGCCCCCGTGCGGGAGGGCAACCTCATCGGCAACGGCCCGGAGGTGCTGACCCGCATCGACGCGCTCGGCGACGACTTCGCCATGGGCTCGCCGGGCACCTGCGGCAAGGACGGCCAGGGCGTCCCGGTGGGAGACGGCACGCCGACGCTGAGGGTGAGCTCGCTCACCGTCGGCGGAACCGCCGCGTGAGGCACTCCTCTTCCGGAATTGGCAGCGTTTTGCACGGATGGCGTGCGTATTGCTGCCAGTTCGGCTCGGGGCCGGGTAGGGGCTGATCGTGCCTGAGCCGGGCCTGCTGGAGGTTGCTGAGCGGGTCGTGGGCTGGGCCGGCGCGGGCTTCGATGTGGAGGCTTTCGTCGCCCGGGAGCACGAGACCGAGGTGCGGGCCTACGAGGGCGAGGTCGAGTCGCTCACCGCCGCCTCGTCGCAGGGAATCGGGGTGCGGGTGGTGCGCGACGGCCGCCAGGGCTTCGCCTACGCGGCGACCCTGGACGACGACACGCTGCGCGAGACCTTCGAGGAGGCGCTCGACAACTCCCGCTTCGGCGGCGCCGACGAGTTCGCCGGCGTGGCCGAGCCCGACGGAGTGGCGCCCGCCCAACTGGACCTCTACCGCGAGGAGTTGGCCGACTTCCCGACCGAGGACAAGGTGGCGCTGGCCCTGGAGCTCGAACGGGCCACCCTGGCCGCCGACCCGAGGGTGAGCGGCGTGGAGTCCGCCGAGTACGCCGACTCGGTCTACGAGTCCGCGGTGGCCACCTCCCGCGGCGTGGCCGCCACCTCCCGGGAGACAGGCTGCTACCTCGCCGCCTACAGCCTCGCCTCCGAGCGCGGCGACACCCAGACCGGCTTCGGATACTCGGTGGGCCGCCATCCCGGCGATCTGTCGGCGGAGACGGCCGGCGTCGATGCCGCGCACCGGGCCACCCGCCTGCTGGGCGCGGCCAAGGCGCCCACCAGGCGGCTCACGGTGGTGCTGGACCCGTTCGTCTCGGCCCGATTCCTGTCCATCGTCGGCGCCACCCTGAGTGGAGAGGCCGTCCTCAAGGGCCGCTCGATCTTCGCAGACCGGATGGACGCCGAGGTGGCCGCGGCGTCGGTGACGCTCATCGACGACGCCACCGACTCCGACGCCTACTCCGCCTCGGCTATCGACGCCGAAGGCCTGGCGACCAGGCGGATCCCGCTCGTCCGCGACGGGGTCCTCAGCGCGTTCCTGTATGACACCTACACCGCCCGCCGGGCGGGAGTGTCCTCCACCGGCTCGGCGGTGCGGGGCGGGTTCAAGGGAACGCCCGGCGTCGGCGCCCACGCCCTGCGACTGGCCCCGGGCCGCCGCCCGCAGGCTGACATCGTGGCCGACATCGCCGACGGCCTGCTCGTGCAGGGCGTGACCGGGCTGCACAGCGGCGTGAACCCGGTGTCGGGCGACTTCTCGGTGGGCGCGGAGGGCCTGCGCATCCGCGACGGCGAGACGGCCGAGCCGGTGCGCGAGGTGACCATCGCCAGCACGCTTCAGCGGCTCCTGCTCGACGTCGTCGAGGTGGGCAGCGACCTGGAGTACCTGCCCATGAGCGCGGCGGGAGTGACGCTGGCCATCTCCGACGTCACCATGTCCGGCGCCTAGAGGACGGTCTGTTCGGAGCGTAGGGGACGGTTCGGAACGTAGCCTCGGCGTCGGTGCCGATCCTCCATGCTGTCGTGCTGGGAATCGTCCAGGGCCTCTCGGAGTTCCTGCCGGTCTCCTCCAGCGGACACCTGGTCCTGACCCGATGGCTGCTGGGCTGGGACGAACTGGCGGGAGACACCGCGACTGCCTTCGACGTTGCGGTCCACGTCGGCACGCTGATCGGAGCGGCCGCCTACCTGCGGCGCGACATCGCCACCTACGCGGCGGCCGCCTTGGCACCCGTTCTGGGACGGGGGCCGCTCGGGCCCGACGGCCGCATCGGCTGGGCCCTGGTCGTGTCGGCCGTGCCCGCCGGGATCGTCGGCGTGGCCGCGGGGGAGGCGCTGCGGGGCTCGGTGGAAGTGGTGCCGGTGGCGCTGGCGTTGATCGTCTTCGGCCTGCTCATGGGCGCCTCCGACCGGCCGGCGCCGCGGCGGGGCCGTCAAGACTTCGGCTTCGGCCATGCCTTGGTGATGGGGGCCGGCCAGGCGCTCGCCCTGCAGCCGGGGGTCTCCCGCTCGGGGGTGACGATGACCCTCGCCCGGGCCCTCGGCTACGACCGTGAGGCCGCGGTGCGGCTGGCGTTCCTCATGAGCCTGCCGGTGATCGCGGGCGCAGGGGTCTACGGCCTTGTCGGGCTGAGCGTCCCGGCGTCGCTGTGGCCCTCGCTGGTGTGGGGCGCGGGGTCGTCGATGGTCACCGGCTGGGTGGCCGTATGGGGCACGGCCCGGATCGTGGCCCGGGCCGGTCTAGGGCCTTTCGTGCTGTATCGGCTGCTGGCCGGATGCGCGGTGCTGGCCCTGGTGGCGAGCCCGTGGTACTGACGCTCTAGGGGCTGGACGGCGGTCGGGGCACGAGAACGAGGATCACGCCTCCGGTCGTGAGTGCGTCCACGGTCGCGTCCACCTGCTCGGCGGGTACGGCCACCACCGCCTCTTCGCCTTCGTCGTCGACTTTGACGACCAGTGCTTCGCGCACCACCGCCGACCCGTCGAGCACCGCGTGGACGTCCACCAGGTCACCCGGCGCGAACGCCTGGCCCTCCACGGGCACAGGGACGCCCCGAGTGTGCAGCGGCAGCAGGTCGGCCGGCCCCGGCGGCAGTACCACGGGAGCAGCCGGCGGAGGATCGGCGGAGCGGCCGCTGAGAGCCGCGAACACGGCCAGAGCCGCGCCGCCGGCCGCGGCCCAGCGAAGCCAGCGGTGGCGGTGCAGCCCCGTCCGAATCCGCCCGGCCGCGCTGCGGCGGACGCCGGGGCGGGGCCTGGCCATCGAGGGAGGGCCGTGGCGCGGCCCCCGATTCGGTTGCGCCGCGTGCGGCAGCTGCGGCCCGTGCGGCGGGCGCGGACGCTGGGGGACTGGTTCAGTGGGCGACATCGAGGCGTCCGCGACGAAATGGCGCGGATCGGGCGTAGACGGGCGTTTGGGGACTGGTTGAGCGGGCGACATCGAGACTCCTGGCGATCGACCGGGCAGGCTCCCGCACTCGGTTCGCAGACCTCGCCTAGGAGACTGGCGAGCCGAGCGGGGGAGAGGTCGCCAAAAGCGACGAGCCGTCGCGTCAGCGGCGACGATGGGGTCGCGGCGCTCGGGCCGCGACGAGCGGTCGGGCCGCTAAGAGGAGGACGAGGCGCCGGCCTTGGCCCGCTCGGCGCCCGAGCGCGAGCCCGAGGACGACGAGCCCGAGGTCGACGAGTCCTTGGAGGACGACGACCCGCCCGCGGAGGACGAGTCCTTGGTTGACGAGTCCTTGGAGGTCGACGAACTGTCTTTGCTCGACGAGTCCGTGGCCGATGAGTCCTTCGAGGCCTCGGCCTCGCGCTCCTTGCGTCGGCCCTTGGCGTTGGCGCCGTGGTCGTTCTTGTAGAAGCCGTCTCCCTTGAAGGCGATGGCCACTCCGCTGAACACCTTCTTGACCGGGCCTTCGCCCGGCGCCTCGCAGGCAGCCGGGCCGCCCTCGACCGGGCACATCGTGAGCGTGTCGTCGCTGAACGACTGCCTCACCTCGAACTGCACTGAGCAGCGATCGCAGCGGTAGTCGTACATCGGCACGGCGCCGAAGGATACCGCTGCCTCACCGCCGCGACACTGCACGCCGCGGCGACGAACCTTGCACCCGGCCGCCCTGCTCCGCTGCGGCAGGTCCGCCTGACGGCGCGTACGATTCGCGCGTGTCGGTGCAGATGGTCGCTGCCTTCCTGGTGGCCTACGCAGTAGGCCTGTTCCCGACCGCGAAGCTGGTGGGACGACGGATCGGCCGCGATCCCACCGTGGAGGGATCCGGCAATCCCGGCGCCACCAACATCTACCGCCTGGGCGGTCGCCTCGCGGGAATGGCAGTGGTTCTGGGTGACATGGCCAAGGGGGCGGCACCGACCCTGGCGACCCTGCTGGTGTGGGACCGGCCCGAGGCTCTGGCCGCCTGGGGCGGGGTCGTCCTCGGACATGTGTTCCCGTTGCCCCACCCTCGGCGCGGCGGCAAGGGAATGGCGGCGGGAGGCGGCGGCGGGCTGGTGCTGGATCCGCTAGTCGGGGTGGTCTGCGCCGTGCTGTTCGTGGCCGTGGTGAGGTTGCGCCGGCTCGCGTCCCTCGGATCCCTGAGCGTGGGCGTCTCGTACCCGCTGCTGGTGGCGGTGCGCGGCTGGCCCTGGCCAGAAGTGGCGGTGGCCCTGGCGGTGATGGGCCTCATGGCGTTTCGTCACCATCGCAATATCGTGCGGTTGTGGCGCGGCACCGAACCGGAGCTGTGGGCCTGAGCCCCGCAGGACGAGCCGATGGGCCGCGGCCCCGCAGGACGAGCCGATGAGCCGCGGCCCCGCAGGACGAGCCGATGGGCCGCGACTGGCGGAGGCCCGGCCGTGACCAGGTTGCGACGAGCCGGGGGTTGGCCGCGATGATCCCGCTGGCCGAGGCCCGCGCCCATGTGCTCGACCGGGTGGCCGTGCCCGCGCCTCGACGGGTGCCGCTGGGCGAGGCGCTCGGCCTGATCCTCGCCGAGCCGGTCACGTCGGCCGAGGCCGTCCCCGCGTTCGCCAACACCGCCATGGACGGCTTCGCGGTGGTGGCGACCGACACGGCCGGCGCCCCGGTGGAACTCGACGTGGTGGGCACCGTCGCGGCGGGCGACGCCGGGGACCTGAGGGTCGGCCCGGGCCAGGCCGCCCGGATCATGACCGGAGCGCCCATGCCGCCCGGCGCCGACGCGGTGGTGAAGGTGGAACTGACCCGGCCCGCCGACGGCCCCGCAGACCGGGTCGTCGTGGAAGCCGCCGTCAAGGCAGGCAACCATGTGCGCCTCCCCGGCGAGGACGTCACCGAGGGCGAACTGGTACTGGAGGCAGGCACAGCGGTGTCCGCGGCCCGCCTCGGGGTGCTGGCCGGCATCGGCGCGTACGAGGTGGTCGCCCATCCCCGCCCCCGGGTGGGCGTGCTGTCCACGGGCGACGAGCTGTCCGACGACGGCGGCCCGCTGCGGCGGGGCCAGATTCGCGACACCAACCGGTGCACGCTGCTGGGCCTGCTGGCCGAGGCCGGCTTCGAGGGGGTCGATCTGGGCATCGCCCCCGACCGCGAGCCCGACATCGAGCGGGCGTTCCGCCGACGGCGCGGCCCGCTGCGATGCGGTGCTGTCTTCGGGCGGGGTCTCGATGGGGGACTTCGACTACGTCAAGCTCGTGCTCGACCGCATCGGGGAGATGCGCTGGATGCAGATCGCCATCAAGCCGGCCAAGCCGTTCGCCTTCGGCGTGGTCGAGGGCACTCCGGTGTTCGGCCTGCCCGGCAACCCGGTGTCGTCGATGGTCAGCTTCGAGCTGCTGGCCAAGCCGGCTCTGCGGGCCATGGCCGGGCGGCGGCCCGACGACCTCGGCCCCGACCTGGTGCGAGCGGTCAGCGACGGCAGCCTCCGCCGCAAGCGCGACGGCAAGACCCACTACCTGAGGGTCTTCGCGAGGCGCGACGAGACCGGCAGGCTGCGGGTCGCCAGCTCCGGCGGCCAGGGCTCGCACCAGCTTGCAGCCATGGCTCGGGCCGACGCCCTTGCGGTGGTGCCCGACGGCGTCGGAGTGGACGCAGGCGGCACGGTCGATGTCATCCTGCTGTGAGACCTGAGACCGCGGCCCGTTCCGGCCTGCCTGCGCCGTTGGTGTCGGGCCGGGGTGCGAGATCACCGCTGGCGCTAGCCTGAGTCGCAGATGACCGAACAGCTTCTGGACGGATTCGGCCGGGTGCATCGCGATCTGCGCATCTCGGTCACGGACCGCTGCAATTTCCGGTGCACCTACTGCATGCCGGCCGAGGGCCTCGAATGGGTGCCCCGCGAGGATCTGCTGACGTTCGAGGAGATCGCCCGGGTGGCCCGCATCATGGTGCGGCGCTACGGGGTGGACGGCATACGCCTCACCGGCGGCGAGCCCACGGTGCGGGCCCGGCTGCCCGTGCTGGTGGGGATGCTGTCGGAGCTGGACGTCGACCTGGCCATGACCACCAACGGAGTGACGCTGCCGCTGCTGGCTGGCGACCTGCGACGGGCCGGGCTCGGACGGGTGAACATCTCGTGCGACTCGCTGCGGGCCGACCGCTTCGCCGAGCTGGCCCGCCGCGACGAACTGCCCCGCGTGCTCGAGGGCATAGACGCGGCCATCGACGCGGGCTTCTCCCCGGTGAAGGTCAACTGTGTGGTGATGCGGGGAGTAAACGACGACGAGATCGCCGACTTCGTGGACTTCGGCCGGCGCAAGGGCGTCGAGGTGCGGTTCATCGAGTTCATGCCCCTCGACGCCGACGGCATATGGAGCAACGACACCGTCGTCGGGGTGGACGAGATCCTGGCCCGGGTGAGCGCCGCCAGCCCGGTCGTGCCCGTCGAGCGCACGTCGGCGCCGGCTGTGCGCTACCGCTTCGCCGACGGCCTCGGCTCGGTCGGGATAGTGGCCTCGGTCAGCGACTCGTTCTGCTCCACCTGCGACCGGGTGCGGCTCACCGCCGACGGGCAGTTCCGCAACTGCCTGTTCGCGGTGGAGGAGACCGACCTGCGAGCCCTGCTGCGCTCCGGCGCCGACGACGAGGAGGTCGCCGCCGCGATAGCGGGGTCGGTGGCGTCGAAGTGGGCCGGCCATCAGATCAACCGAGTTCATTTCATCCGGCCCCGCCGCTCGATGTCGCAGATCGGTGGCTGAGGAGCCGGGCTTCACCCATCTGGACTCCCAGGGTCGGGCCCGGATGGTGGACGTGTCGACCAAGGAGCCGTCGCGCCGTCGGGCGGTGGCTCGCGGGCGGGTGCTGATGGGGCGCGAGGTGGCCAGCGCCGTGGCTCAGCGGGCCGTGAGCAAGGGCGATGTGCTCTCGGTGGCCCGGGTGGCGGGAATCCAGGCTGCGAAGCGGACCTCCGAGCTCGTCCCGCTCTGCCACGGACTGATGTTGAGCTCGGTGGAGGTCGACTTCGAGGTGGGCGAGCAATCCGTGGAGATCGAGGCCCGGGTCGAGACCGTGGAGCGCACCGGCGTGGAGATGGAGGCGCTGACCGCGTGCAGCGTCGCCGCGCTGACGATCTACGACATGTGCAAGTCGATGGACCGCTCGATGACCATCGGCGACGTGGCTCTTTGGGAGAAGAGCGGCGGGCGCTCCGGCACCTACCGCCGCCGGGAACCCTAGGATGATCCGCCAACAGGTTGCGCTTCTGTGACAAACTTATTAGAAATGTAACTCTGCGGACGGCTGGGCCTGGCGACGGGCATGGTCGGGCGCAGGTTCGTAGGCGGCGCGGACAGGTGGACTCGTAGATGGGCAATGGTGCGATGGTGAGGGGTTGGCGTGCCCGCGTGCGATCCTGCCGCGGCACTTCCCGGAGCGCTTCGCTGGTGCGGGAGGACGGTCGTCGATGACTCTGGCGGTGCTGGGCACTCTGGCCGGTCTGTGGCTCGTCTACTTCGGGTTGTGGTTCCGCGAGACCCGCCGCTCGCCTTCGTCCCGGCCTGACAGCATCAACTCGTTCAGCCGCGCTCTCGGCGCGCTGGCCCGGCCGGTCGCGCATCAGCGGGGCGGCGACGAGGACCGCGGCCGCGTCGATGGCTCGGGCCCCGGGAATCGCCCCAGCGGGGTGTTCGATCCGCCCGGCTCAGCCTCCGAGGCGACCGTCCGGCGTAGGGGGCTGATGGCCCTTCTGACTACGGCGGCTCTGGTCTCGCTCATGGCCGTGCCCAGCTTCGGGGCGCCTGCGCTGGCCGTGCACCTGCTGGCTGACCTGGCCCTGCTCGTGTTCGTCGGCGTTGTCGCCGCACGCCACTTGGGAAGCAGGGCCCGTCCGGCCGCTGGCGTGGCCGCTGCCGACAGCGTGGCCGTGGCTGAGAGTGTGGCCGCTGAGGAGTCCAATGTGCTGGTGCTGCACCCGCCCCGGCCGTCGCACGAGGAGGACGGAGTCGTAGTGCCGCTGAGGCGTGCCGCCGACGGCTGAGCCTCCCCGGTGATCCATGTCTTCATCGGCACCAAGCCGGAATATGTCAAGATTGCGCCCCTGCTGGCCCGCATGGACGCGTCGGGGGTCGACTATCGGCTGATCGACTCCGGCCAGCACGCCGAGCTGGCCGCCTCGTTCCGCGACGAGATAGGTCTGAGGGCGCCCGACGTGCAGCTCGGGCGGGGCCGCGACGCCAAGACGATTCCCGAGGCGCTGCTGTGGGCGCTGAGCCTGTCGAGGACCTTGGCTTCCCGGTCGCGACTGCGGCGACGGGTGTTCGGAGGCCTCGACGGGGTGTGCGTGGTCCACGGCGACACGCCCACCACCCTGGTCGGCGCGCTGTCGGCCAAGCGGGCCGGCCTGGAGCTGGCCCATGTGGAGGCGGGCCTGCGCACCTTCCGCTGGCGGCATCCCTTTCCCGAGGAGATCGTGCGGGTGACGGTCGGGCGACTGGCCGACGTGCTGTTCGCGCCCGGGCCGGTCGCGGCCCAGAACCTGCGCTCGACGGGCGTCAAGGGCCGGATAGTCGAGCAGCCGGCCAACACTCTGGTCGAGTCGGTGCGAGCCATCCTGGGGCCTGCCTCCGACGACGCGTCCGCTGGGCCTGCGAGTTCGGGCGCCGCCGGGGGTGGTCGTGCGGGCTCTGGGCAGGACGACGACTCCGACGCCGGGCCTCCGGTGATCGTCACCATGCACCGGGTGGAGAACCTGCATCTGCGTTCCCGCCGGCTGGCGCTGGTGGACGTCCTCTGCGAGGCCGCCGCGGCGACGCCGGTGCGCTGGGTGCTGCACGCGCCGACCGAGCGCATCCTGGCCGGGCCGACGCAGCAGCGGCTCGTCGCCGCGGGGGTGGAGCTGGTTCCGCAGGTGCCGCACCGCCAGTTCCTGGAGATGGTGGCGGCTGCGCCGTTCGTGATCACCGACGGAGGTTCGATACAGGAGGAGTGCGCCATGCTCGGCGTGCCCGCCCTGCTGTGGCGGGACAGCACCGACCGGCCCGACGGCCTCGGCGACAACGTGGTGCTCAGCCACTACGACGAATCGGTGGTGGGCGAGTTCCTGCGCGACCCCCAGCGCTATCGCCGGCCGGGCCGGATGCCCGGGGTCAGCCCGACCGAGCAGATCCTCGACGAGCTCGGCCAGTGGCGATGACCTCGCCGAGAGTGGCCGCGGCCATGTCCCGGGCGAGCTGCACGAGGCGGTAGCCGCCCACGATCACCGCCATGGCGATGCCCTCGTCGGCGGGCAGCAGCGCGATCAGGCTCAGCTCCGACACGCCGAAGCCCTGCGGGGCGAACACGGCCAGGAACCCGACGGCCCACGCCACCATGAACGCGCCCGACATCTCGGCCAGGCCGTAGGCGTCCGCGGCCGGGAAGGCCCGCATGTACAGCGCGAACGCGCCGCAGGCCCACGTCCAGTAGAGGGCAGTCGCGGCCAGCAGCCGGAAGTAGCCGGGCCAGGTCATGGTGAGCGTCACCGAGCGACGGGCGGCCAGCCAGGCCAGCACCCTGCCGCCGACTGCGGGGGAGGCGCCGAGCGCGGCCGCGGCCAGCACGGCCGCGGGCCAGGCCAGCCCGCCGGGGAGGGCTCCGGAGGCGCCGAGCAGCGCGGTGCCGAGCCCGAGGGCCACGGCCGCGCTGATCGCCATCTCCAGCCCGGCCGTGGCCGTCAACGGGCCCAGCGGCAGCCCGGCCGACCGCAGCAGGGCGACCCGTCCGACGCTGAAGCTCAGCTTCAACGGCACGTAGCGGGCGGGGAGGGCCCGGGAGGTGGCCACGGCCACCGTGCCCATGGAAGCGGGATGCCCCATCATCCGCAGGCTGACGCGCCAGATGTTGGCGCCCAGCAGGATCAGGGGGAACGTGGCGGCCAGAGCGGCCGCCACCATCGCCGGCCGGGCTCCTTCGAGCAGGTCGGCGATCTCGGAGCGCTTGACCGCCGCGGCCACCGCCACCGCAACGATCAGCCCGGCCAGGTAGGCGCTCCTCAGCAAACGGACCAGACGCACCCGACGACTCGGCTTCGCATCAGGCGCGAGATCGGGTGCCGGGTTGTGGGGTTGTGCGGATGCGGGGCCGGGTGCCGGGTTGTGGGGTTGTGCGGATGCGAAGCCGGGCGTCTCGATCCCGGGCCGTGGCGGGGTCGGCTCCGGGGGTGTGGTCACGGGCGCGCCTCGCAGAGCGCGTCGAGGGCGGCATCGTTCGCATCCAGCCGCGATCTGAGCGCGGCCAGGGCCTCGTGCGTCCGGTCGGGCCTGTCCAGGGCCTCTGACGCGGCCCGCACGAGGGTGTCGGCGTCGAGCCGGGAGGGATCGACGAGCGGAGCCCAGTTCCCGCCCTCGGCGGCCAGCGACGCCATCTTGGGGGAGTAGTCCAACAGCACGGCGGGCCGTCCGTGAAGCAGCGCGGCCATGGCGCCGTGGTATCGCATGGTGATCACCAGCCTGCTCCGCCCGACCTCGGCCAGCACAGTGTCCAGGTCGGGTGCCGCCACCTCGACGGGCGCGCCGATCCGGTCGGCGGCGGCGCGGTGCAGGGGATCGTCGTGGACGGCCTCGAACGAGGTGAGGCGGGGCTTGAGCCCGGTCGCCGACGCCGTGGCCTCCACGGCCCGGGCCGCGGCGTCGAGCCCCGGCTGCCAGGAGTCCACCGCCGCCGACGCCTTGGCGCGGTATGTCCGCCAGCCCGGGCGGTTGGGCGGGCGCAGGATCACGCACATCGTGTCGGCGGGCTCGGCGGGCGGGGGCTCCATCGCGGCCACGGGATCGGCGCCGATTGCCGGCGCCGGGAAGACCCCAGTCGCGGAGCCGCCGGGCCGAGTCCGCGTCGCGCACCGTCACGGAGCGAAGCCGCCGAAGCGCGGCGCGGGCCATCGCCCGGCTCGCCGGCCCCGGCACGCGGCCCACGCCGACCCCGACGGCCGCGGCCGGGCAGCGGGCCACGGCCGCGGCGTACAAGCGCGAGGCATGGAAGGGAATGTTCCAAGGCGAGGTCTCGGCCTGGACGACCCCTCCGGCCACGACCATCCCGTCGCAGCCGCGGAGGGCCCGCGCCAGGGCGGGGGAGTGGGCCGGATGGCGGTGGTCGACCGCGGCGATCCCGTGAATTCGCCGGGTGCGGTCGGCGTCGATCGACACGGCCACCGGCTCGGCGCCCCGGGCTCGCATCGCCTCGCACAGGGCGCGCAGGATCAACTCGTCGCCAAGGTTTTCCGACCCGAACCAGCCAGTCACCGCGATCCGCCGGGTCATGAGCGCGTGCGCGTGGTCACCGACTGGTACGTCGGGCGTCGCCAGGGCGCGAGCGGAGTCGCGCGGCAGGCGGCCGGGCGCGGCCGGACTTGCCCACAGCGTCCGACGCGACGGGCTGACGACGCGATGGCGCATGTTGGGTTGCGGGCGGGGCCGGGTCGGTCAGCGGCAGCCGGCACGGCCCCGTTGGGCCGAAGGATCCGCGGCTCCCTGGAGGCGTCCGCGGGACCGCTCTCGACATGGGCCCTAGCCTAGGTTCGCCTACCGCGTCGGCATGGTGTGGCCTCGACGACTTCATGTCCGGCCGTGAAGGGGTCGCCACCGGCTGGCCACAGCGCGGCGAACTGGAGCCCACCAGCGCAGAATCTCGCGCTGAAACCAACCGCAGCCACGGCTCGGCCGACTCCGCGGGCCAACTGGGCCCCGCGGGGCCGTTGCCTGGAGGGGTTGCTTTGCGGGCGCGAGAGCCGTCATCTGCTTGTGTCTCGGATGGTCGCAGTTGGTGTCGTAGGGGGGTTCTATGCTCGGGTGCTGACCGAGGAAGGAGGCGATGCCGTTGGCTTTGACGGCGGTGAAAGGCGGCGTGGGCGAACTTCTGCGTCTGGCCGATGCCTTGAATTCGGAGTTGGAGTCGCGCAACGGCAGGGACGAGCGGTCCGGGCGGGGCCAGTTCGCGACGCCGTCGGAGGCGGCTTGGACGATGGCGTCGCTGGTGGAGCCTGCCGGTGGCACTTTGAGGGTTGTGGATCCCGGCGCGGGCGCGGGCGCGCTGATGCTGGCGCTTGTGGCGTCGGCGGTGGAGCGCGGCGGTTTCGAGCGGTTGTCGGTGGACTTGGTGGAGAACGACCGGCGGGCGCTGGAGTTGCTGGAGACGGCGGTGCGGGCCGCTGAGATGGTGGCTGACGCGTCCGGGCTGGGGTTCGAGGCCCGGATCGTGGACGCCGACTTCTGCGACGTTTCTGGTTGGGCCCCCGGCGACGGGTACGACGCCGCCATCCTCAATCCGCCCTACATGAAGCTCGGCGCGGGCGATCCGTGTCGGCGCATGGTCCTCCGCCGCCACGGCGTCGACTGTCCGAACCTCTACGCGGCGTTCCTTGCGGTGGCGGCGGCGCTGTTGCGCGACGGCGGGCAGTTGGTGGCCATCACGCCGCGGTCGTTCGCGAACGGCCGGTACTTCACGGACTTCCGCCGCAAGCTCACTGATGCGGCCTCGTTCCGTCGGGTGGTGCTCTTCGATCGCCGCGACCGGGTGTTCCGATCCTCGTCGGTGCTGCAGGAGACCGTCATCTTCTCCATGCGCAAGTCGCCCACCGCGCCACGCGGTGCCGTCAGGGTGGAGACCCGGTCCGATCACCTGTCGGACCCCCACGAGCTGCACGATGTGGCCCACGACAACATCGTGTGGCCCCACGACACCCAGCGGTTCATCAACCTGCCGGGCAGTCCCGACGCGATGCGGGCCGCCGCGCAGGTTGCTGATCTTCCGGCGGACCTTGAGTCGCTGGGGCTGGCCGTCTCCACCGGGCCGGTGGTCGACTTCCGCAACCGGCGATTCCTGACCACGGCCCACGCGCCGGGGTCCGTGCCGCTCATCTACCCGGCCAACGTCAAGCCAGACGGTGTGCAGTGGCCCCTCGAGACGCGCAAGCCCCAGGGCCTCACGGTCGCGGCCCAGACCCAGCAGCGGCTGTTCCCCAACGGCTGCTACGTGCTCGTCAAGCGCTTCACCGCCAAAGAGGAGAAGCGCCGCGTCGTGGCCTGCGTCTATGACCCTGTCGACGGCTACGGCTCCGTGGCCTTCGAGAACCACCTGAACGTCATCCACCGCGACCACGCCCCGCTGCACCGCTCCGAAGCCGAGGGCCTCGCGGGCTTCCTCAACAGCGACCTGGTCGACACCTACTTCCGGATGTTCAGCGGCAGCACCCAGGTGAACGCCACAGACCTGCGCCGCCTCCGGTTCCCCGATGCATGCGAGACGCGCCGTTTGACCTTGTTCGACTCGGCGGACTCCCGTGGCACGGGTCATCAGGTCCGCTAGGGCGGGTCGCGGCTATGAGCGGGTCGGCCTCGATACGGGGATGCCAGTGGCTGCTTCGGAACTTGGGCTTCGACCGTGAGCGGTACAACGAGCGCTCGGCGCTGGTGCTGCTGGCGCTGCTGGGCCTGAGGCCCGGCGACCCGTGGTCGGAGTCCGAGGCCCGGCTGCTGCGGACGGTCGACATCATGGGATGGATACGTGACCACTGGGAGATCGACTACAAGCCGAACACTCGCGAGACGATCAGGAGACAAACCCTCCACCAGTTCGTCCAAGCGCACCTAGTCGTCGAGAACCCTGACCAGCCGACCCGGCCCATCAACTCGCCGAAAGTGGTGCTACCAGGTGACATCCGAGGCGCTCGACGTCATCCGGTCGCACGGGACTCCAGGATTCGAGCACGACCTGCGCCGCTACCTGTCAGAGCGCCCCGGGCTTCAGGCGGTCTACAGGCAGGAACGAGACTTGCTGAAGATCCCTGTCATGCTTCCGCGTGGTGTCGAGGTCCTGCTGTCAGCGGGAGGGCAGAACACACTTCTGAAGGCCATGATCGAGGAGTTCTGCCCGAGATTCACTCCGGGCGGAGCAGTGCTGTACATCGGCGACGCTGGCGACAAGTGGCTGGCCTTCGAGAAGCAGGCTCTGGAATCGCTTGGCGTTTCCGTGGACGACCACGGCAAGATGCCCGACCTCGTGGTCCACATGGAGGACAAGAACTGGATCGTCCTCCTGGAGGCTGTCACCACCCACGGGCCCGTCGACAGCAAGCGGCGCATAGAGCTCAAGGAGCTCTTCGGCGACAGC
The DNA here is from genome assembly GCA_963667505.2 of Acidimicrobiales bacterium. Classification (GTDB taxonomy): domain Bacteria; phylum Actinomycetota; class Acidimicrobiia; order Acidimicrobiales; family Aldehydirespiratoraceae; genus Aldehydirespirator. The sequence continues at coordinate 753,743 of OY763490.2, forward strand.
ACGGCGGGGCTCGTCTTCGTGTCGTGCTTCCCGGACCAAGCGACCATGAAGCGGCATCTGACCGAAATCTCCTGGGAGACCGAGGTGTGGACCGCCGACCATCCCACCCACCTAGTGCACTTCAACGGCGAGCGATTCCTAGGCCCCTACAACTAGACCACGGATGAGTCTGAGGACTTGGAGATGGCGCTGCCGCAACCACTGGAACCTGAACTCTTGGAACATTCGAGCCTGCGCGGAAACGTGGGCAGCGGGGTGGTTGAGGGCCCCGCAGCGGCGGCCTGTAGGAGTCTAAACTCTTTAGTGAGACTTTAGACTTTTGGGCGTCGTTTGGGGCGGCCGGGTGCGGGCTTGGCCGGGCCGGGCGGGCTGCTACTGCGAGATTGGGGGCGCAGGCACGGGCCGTGCCCTGTTTGGGCCGTCCGGGGGGCGGCGCAGGCGCGAATCGGGCCGATAAAGCGCGTCCGCCCTTCAATGCCCTTGTCTCGGTAGATAAGTCTGACCTATCGGCGCATTAGCAATTGATATGTAGATGAGCGGCCTCGGCCCACTTGGCTCTGTTGATAATAGTCGGGATTAGGTCCTCTCGGCCACAGATCTAGCAATCCAGGGCTAGGGAAATCATGAGTATTCCAAGGCAACACCACGAACCGGCAATGAAATCCGCGGGCAGGTGGATCCGTCCGCGGCGGGCTGCGGAGACGGGCCGCCTGCGAAGGCTGCTGGCGAAGCACCCCTCGGGCGGGGTTGCGCGGGTGCGGGCCTCGGTTGGCGCGTTGGCGCTGTGGGGTGTGGCTCGGCGGGTGTTGGCGGTTGTTGTGGTGGCGAGTGTGGCGCTGGCCGGTGTGGGCACGGTGGCGGCTGCGGACGACTCTGAGGGGTTCGTCGACGCGGAGACTTTTTGCTTGGAGGCCGCTGAGCCTTTCGAGGACGTCGACGTGGACGACTTCGCGTCCGACGCGGTGGGGTGCTTGTATCTGCTGGGGATCGTGTGGGGCAGGACCTCGACGTGGTTCGACCCTGACAGCGAGCTCAAGCGCTCGGAGCTCGCCGCTTTGATCGCGAGGGCCTGGCGGGGCGCGGACCGCGAGTGCCCCGAAGACCAGGCGCCGTTCTCGGACATCGCCCGCAACTGGGCCAGAGCCGACATCGACTGCGTCTGGGCGCTGGGCGCCACCGCGTCCAGCACCGTCACCGCGGCCATCGAACCCGCGCAGTCTTCGGCCGCGGGCGGGGACCGGACCGCCGTGCTGGCGTCCGGGCCGTGGAGCGACGAGGCTCCAGCCGACGCCGCAGACGCGTTGTTCAGCCCCGGCGGGGTGGTGACCAACACCCAGTTCGCGGTCATGGTGGCCAACGCCTGGCTGGCGGCGGGGTTCTCATGCGACCGATACGACAGCGTCAACTTCACCGACGTGGACTACAACAGCGACGCCGGCAGCGCCATCCACTGCCTGCAGATGCTCGGAGTGCTGCCGTTGGACTGGGGCACGCAGGCATCCACCACGTTCCAGCCCGACGCGCCCATCGCGCGAGGCGACGCCGCGGTGCTCATCGCCCGCCTGTGGCGCAAAGTCCCGCCGCCCCCGCCGCCGGACCCCGCGCCAGTGCAGCAGCTGACCTCGCAGCCGGGCCAGCAAGAGCCCGAAGAAGACCCCGTGGCCACCGCGCCCGCCACGCCGGCCGCGCCCGCGCTCACCGTCGGCGACACCGTCATCGACGCCACCTGGACCGCCCCCGACGACGGCGGCTCGCCCATCACCCACTACGACGTCCGGCACCGCGCCACCGGCACCAACAAATGGGACAATGCGAGACTGGCGGGATCGTCCACGCTGAGCCTGCGACTCGACCTGCTCACCAACGGCACCGAATACGAGGTGCAGATCCAAGCAGCCAACGCCGTCGGAGACAGCGGCTGGTCGCCGTCCTCCACCGCCACCCCTGCCGCGCCCGTCGTCGTCCCCCCGGCCACCGGACCAGCCGCGCCGGCTGCGCCCGCGCTCACCGCCGGCAACGCCATCATCGGCGCCGCCTGGGCCGCCCCCTCTGACGGCGGGTCGGCCATCACCGGCTACAGGGTCCGCCACCGCGCCACGGGGGTGTCGATCTCGAGCGACACCTCATGGACAATCTCCGGCGTCCTCGGCGCCGACACGCTCACCCACAAGATCTACCCGCTCACCAACGACACCGAATACGAGGTCCAAGTACAGGCTACCAACGCCGTCGGAGACAGCGGCTGGTCGCCGTCCTCTACCGACACCCCGCGCCCGGCAGCGAGCGCGCCCGCCCAACCCGACGCGCCCAGTCTGACTGCTGGCAACGCCAAGCTCACCGCCAACTGGACCGCGCCCGCAGACAACGGCAGCGCCATCACCGGCTACAAGGTCCGCCACCGCGCCGCCGGCGCCCTCGACTGGACCACCTCAAACACACTGGGGTCGTCGACCACCTCCTATGAGATCGGCTCGCTCACCAACGGCACCAGATACAAGGTCCAGGTCCAGGCCGCCAATTCCGCCGGCGACAGCGAATGGTCCGACTCCGCCCAAGCCACCCCCTACACGGTGCCCTCCAAGCCCACCAAGGTGACCCTGACCGCCGGCAACGCCAAGCTCACCGCCACCTGGACCGCGCCCGCAGACAACGGCAGCGCCATCACCGGCTACACCATCCGCCACCGCGCCACCGGCGCCACCGATTGGACCACCAGCAACTCCCAGACCGGGACCTCCTATGAGATCGGCTCGCTCACCAACGGCACCGAATACGAAGTCCAGGTCCAGGCTGCCAGCGCCGCCGGCGACAGCGGCTGGTCAGACTCCGTCAAAGCCACCCCCGCAGCCGTCCCCGACGCACCGGGCGCGCCCACGCTCACCGCAGGGGCCAAGAAGATCACCGCAACCTGGACCGCCCCCTCCAACGGCGGCTCGTCGATCACGGGCTACAAGGTCCGCCACCGCGCCACCGGAACGTCGTCGTGGTCTACCAGCAGTTCCCAGACCGGCACCTCCAAAGAGATCGCCTCGCTGACCAACGGCACCGAGTACGAAGTCCAGGTCCAGGCGTCGAACAACGCCGGCGACAGCGGCTGGTCCAGACTCCGCCAAAGCCACCCCGCGCACCACTCCGTCCAAGCCCGCCGCGCCGACGCTCACCGCAGGGGCCAAGAAGATCACCGCGTCCTGGACCGCGCCGTCTGACGGTGGCTCGTCGATCACCGGTTACAAGGTCCGCCACCGCGCCACCGGAACGTCGTCGTGGTCTACCAGCAGTTCCCAGACCGGCACCTCCATAGAGATCGCGACGCTGACCAACGGCACCGAGTACGAAGTCCAGGTCCAGGCGTCGAACAACCGCCGGCGACAGCGGCTGGTCGGACTCCGCCAAAGCCACCCCTGCAGCCGTCCCCGACACACCGGGCGCGCCCACGCTCACCGCGGGTGACACCAAGATCACCGCCAACTGGTCAGCACCCTCCAACGGCGGCAGCGCCATCACCGGCTACAAGGTCCGCCACCGCGCCACCGGCACATCTTCGTGGACCACCAGCAGCTCCCAGACCGGCACCACCAAAGAGATCGGCTCGCTCACCAACGGCACCGAGTACGAAGTCCAGGTCCAAGCGTCGAACAACGCCGGCGACAGCGGCTGGTCCGCCTCCGCCAAAGCCACCCCCTACACCACGCCCTCCAAACCCGCCGCACCGACGCTCACACCCGCAGACCAGAAGCTCACCGCATCCTGGACCGCCCCCAGCAACAACGGCAGTGCCATCACCGGTTACAAGATCCGCCACCGCGCCACCGGCACCACCAACTGGACCACCAGCGGCTCCCAGACCGGCACCACCAAAGAGATCGGCATCGCTCACCAACGGCACCGAATACGAAGTCCAAGTACAAGCCACCAACACCGCCGGCGACAGCGGATGGTCAGACTCCGCGAAGGCCACTCCGGCAGCCGTCCCCGACACGCCCGCCAAACCGGGCCTCACCGCCGCAGACCAGAAGCTCACCGCATCCTGGAGCGCCCCCAACAACAACGGCAGCGCCATCACCGGCTACAAGGTCCGCCACCGCGCCACCGGCACCAACGACTGGACCACCAGCAGCTCCCAGACCGGCACCTCCAAGGAGATCGGCTCGCTGACCAACGGCACCGAGTACGAGGTGCAGGTGCAAGCCACCAACGCCGCCGGCGACAGCGGCTGGTCAGACTCCGCCAAAGCCACCCCCTACACCACGCCCTCCAAGCCGTCCCCGACGCTCACCGCCGCGGACCAGAAGACCACCGCATCCTGGAGCGCTCCAGATGACGGCGGCTCGGACATCACCGGCTACAAGGTCCCGCCACCGCGCCACCAATACCATCAGCGGCTGGACCACCAGCGGCTCCCAGACGGGCACCTCCTATGAGATCGGCTCGCTGACCAACGGCACCGAGTACGAGGTCCAGGTGCAAGCCACCAACGCCGCCGGCGACAGCGGCTGGTCAGACTCCGCCAAAGCCACCCCCCGCACCGTGCCCTCCAAGCCGTCCCCGACGCTCACCGCCGCGGACCAGAAGATCACCGCGTCCTGGAGCGCGCCTTCAGACGGGGGCTCGGACATCACCGGTTACAAGGTCCGCCATCGCGCCACCGGCACCAACGACTGGACCACCAGCAGCTCCCAGACCGGCACCTCCAAGGAGATCGGCTCGCTGACCAACGGCACCGAGTACGAGGTGCAGGTGCAAGCCACCAACGCCGCCGGCGACAGCGGCTGGTCAGACTCCGCCAAGGCCACCCCCTACACCATGCCGTCCAAGCCCGCTGCACCGACGCTCACCGCCGCGGACCAGAAGATCACCGCGTCCTGGAGCGCGCCTTCAGACGGAGGCTCGTCGATCCGCCGGCTACAAGGTCCGCCATCGCGCCACCGGCACCACCGAGTGGACGACTTCAAGCTCCCAGACCGGCACCTCCAAGGAGATCGGCTCGCTGACCAACGGCACCGAGTACGAGGTGCAGGTGCAAGCCACCAACGCCGCCGGCAACAGCAGTTGGTCAGACTCCGCCAAAGCCGAGCCCCGCACCGTGCCCTCCAAGCCGTCCCCGACCCTTACCGCCGCGGACCAGAAGATCACCGCGTCCTGGAGCGCGCCTTCAGACGGAGGCTCGTCGATCACCGGTTACAAGGTCCGCCATCGCGCCACCGGCACCAACGAGTGGACCACCAGCAGCTCCCAGACCGGCACCTCCAAGGAGATCGGCTCGCTGACCAACGGCACCGAGTACGAGGTGCAGGTGCAAGCCACCAACGCCGCCGGCGACAGCGGCTGGTCAGACTCCGCCAAGGCCACCCCCTACACCATGCCGTCCAAGCCCGCTGCACCGACGCTCACCGCCGCGGACCAGAAGATCACCGCGTCCTGGAGCGCGCCTTCCAACGGCGGCTCGGACATCACCGGCTACAAGGTCCGCCACCGCGCCACCGGCACCAGCGACTGGACCACCAGCAGCTCCCAGACCGGCACCTCCAAAGAGATCGGATCGCTGACCAACGGCACCGAATACGAAGTCCAAGTACAGGCCGCCAACGCCGCCGGCGACAGCGGCTGGTCAGACTCGACCAAGGCCACTCCCCGTACCGTGCCGTCCAAGCCGTCGCCGACGCTCACCGCCGCGGACCAGAAGATCACCGCGTCCTGGAGCGCGCCTTCTGACGGCGGCAGCGCGATCACCGGCTACAAGGTCCGCCACCGCGCCACCGGCACCAGCGACTGGACCACCAGCAGCTCCCAGACCGGCACCTCCAAGGAGATCGGATCGCTGACCAACGGCACCGAATACGAAGTCCAAGTACAGGCCGCCAACGCCGCCGGCGACAGCGGCTGGTCAGACTCGACCAAAGCCACCCCCTACACCACGCCGTCCAAGCCCGCCGCACCGACGCTCACCGCCGGCGACACCAAGCTCACCGCCTCCTGGACCGCCCCGTCTGACGGCGGCTCGTCGATCACCGGTTACAAGGTCCGCCACCGCGCCACCGGAACGTCGACCTGGAGCACGTCGAGTTCTCAGACCGGCACCTCCAAGGAGATCGGCTCGCTGACCAACGGCACCGAGTACGAGGTGCAGGTGCAGGCTTCTAACGCCGCCGGCGACAGCGGCTGGTCCGACTCGACCAAGGCGACCCCGCGCACCGTGCCGTCCAAGCCCGCCGCGCCGACGCTCACCGCCGCGGACACCAAGCTCACCGCGTCCTGGACCGCTCCCAGCAACAACGGCAGCACGATCACCGGTTACAAGGTCCGCCACCGCGCCACCGGAACGTCGTCGTGGACGACCAGCAGCTCCCAGACCGGCACCTCCAAAGAGATCGCCTCGCTCACCAACGGCACCGAGTACGAAGTGCAGGTCCAGGCCACCAACGCCGCCGGCGACAGCGGCTGGTCCGACTCCACCAAAGCCACCCCCCGCACGACGCCCTCCAAGCCCGCCGCACCGACGCTCACCGCCGGCGACACCAAGCTCACCGCCTCCTGGACCGCCCCGTCTGACGGCGGCTCGTCGATCACCGGTTACAAGGTTCGCCACCGCGCCACCGGAACGTCGTCGTGGACGACCAGCAGCTCCCAGACCGGCACTTCCAAAGAGATCGGCTCTTTGACCAACGGCACCGAGTACGAGGTGCAGGTGCAGGCGTCGAACGCCGCCGGCGACAGCGGCTGGTCAGACTCGACCGAGGCGACCCCGCGCACCACGCCGTCCAAGCCCGCCGCACCGACGCCCTCCTCTGGCGACACCAAGCTCACCGTCGACTGGACGGCCCCCTCCTCTGACGGCGGCAGCACGATCACCGGCTACAAGGTCCGCCACCGCGAAGACGGCACATCGTCGTGGACCACCTCCGGCACGCTGGGCACATCGACACTCTCCTACGACATCGCATCGCTCACCAACGGCACCACGTACGAGGTCCAGGTGCAGGCTTCCAACGCGGCGGGCGACAGCGGCTGGTCAGACTCCGCCAGGGCCAAGCCCGGAAAGCCCCCCTCAGCTCCGTCGTGGGGCACCACAACCGCGCAAGACCAGCAGGTCTCACTCGCATGGACCGCTCCCACAGAGTTGGGCGGTGGATCCATAAGCAGCTACAGGATCCAGTGGAAGAGCGGCAGTCAGAGCTACTCCACCTCTGAGCGTACCATGACCACCGCGCTCCTCTCCGAGACAGTCAGCAGTCTGAACAATCTCACCACGTACTACTTCAGAGTGAGGGCCCAAACCGAGTTCGGCGGCGGGGCCTGGTCAACGGAAACGTCGCTGGTTCCGCACGCCGCATCCAGCGAGCCGCAGGCACCGTCACTGACCTGCACGGCGAAGAGGAGTGGACACAGGAGTTACGCCCTCTTCGAGTGGACGGACAACTACACCGGTACCACTCCGATCACCAAGTACAAGATCCACCACAAGTTGGTCGATCAAGGCGGCAATACGACGACGAATGAGTACGAGCTTACCACGAATTCGGAGTCGCGGTGGAGTTACGGTTACCACACCTACAAGGTGAAAGCCGTCAACAGCGTGGGTGACAGCGTGTACTCGCTATCGGTGACATGTCGGGTCGAGGAAACACTTGGTGGGTGATGAGGGGGCTGTCGCCCTGCTCCCCTGCTGGTAGGCCGCCCGGCCTGCTGGTGGAACCCTACTGCACGCCACGAACTCGAGCGGGTACCACGCCCCTCCGGAGCCATTAGACTCCCGGTGTGTCGCCGCTGAACCTCACCCAGCTGCAGTGTTTCGACGGCGTCGTTCGTGAGGGCTCGTTCCGCGGCGCGGCGATCATCCTCAGCCTGTCGCAGCCGTCGGTCTCGATGCATGTCAGCAACCTGGAGAAGAAGCTCGGGGTGCAGTTGCTGCATCGTTCGGCGCAGGGCACGCAGTTGACCGATGAGGGCATTCAGATGCTGCCGCACCTCCGGTCGGTGCTGCGCGCCGAGGAGGCCGCGCGCCAACGTGCCGCCTCGCTGCGGGGTGAGATGGAGGGAAGGGTGCGCATCGGCGCGGTCGCCGGGGCGCTGGCCACCCTCGTTCCCGAAGCGGTCCGCCGGACGCTCGAGCGGCACGACGGGATCATCTTCGAGGTCTTCCAGATGAAGGCGAAGGATGTGCACGACCGCGTGCTCGACGGCACCATCGACGTGGGCCTGCTGTTGGACCTGACCACCGCCTCGTTCCCCGACATGCACGCGGAGCTGCTGACGCACGGCCCGGTGATGTTCGTGGCTCGGCGGGGGCACCACCTGCTCAGACGGGACGCTGTCAGCCGCGGCCAGGTGGCCGCGGAGCCGCTGGTCATGCTGACCCCGGGCCATCTGCTGCGCGATCGGATGCTGGAGCACTTCGACGGCTACCACCTGAGAGTCGTCGGGGAGGCCGACAGCCACGAAGCGGTCCGCCGTCTGGTGGCCGCCGGCGTCGGCGTGACCGTGATGCCGTGGATGACCCTGTCCAGCAACCCGGGAGTTCCCAGCGACCTGAGGGGCAGGCCGATCGACGACCTCCAGGTGCAGCCGGGCCTGTGGATGCTCCATCTGAAGCAGACCCTGTCGAGAGCCGTCGAGACGCTGGTCGACTCGATCCGCGACATCGTCCCCTCGACGCCGCAATAGCCCGAACGGCCGACGAGAGCAGCGCGGGCCGCTCGGGCCATCTCTCGATCCCTTGGGTGGAGGTGAGGGGATTCGAACCCCTGGCCTCCTCGATGCGACCGAGGCGCTCTAGCCAGCTGAGCTACACCCCCGCGGGAACAACGAGTCTACTGGCCTGCACCAACGGTCCGGCGGACGGCTGGGCCGGGCCTGGACGGCAGCCCGGCTAGGAGCCTCGTCTCAGCCGCCTTAATCGATGTCGCAGCTCCTCGACGCCGACCATGCGCTGTCGCCCACGCTGTTGACGGCTGTCACCCTCATGGAGTGCCTCCCGCCACCATACTTGGTCTGCGTCGACGTGTCTTTCGTCACGGTGTAATTCGAAGTCGTCTCAACGTTGCTTACGTTGCGGAACTTGTATTCTATCTTGTATTGGGTGATCGGACTGGTGCCTGTGTAGTTGTCCGTCCACTCGAAATAGGCGTAGTGCTGGAAAGTACCACTAATTTGCTTCCTCGTGCAGGTCAGTGTTGGTGCTTGCGGTTGGCTGATGTTGGCGTGCGGGACCAGTTTCTTCTCCGAGGACCAGGTCCCGCCGCCGAACTCGTTGTTGGCCCTGATTCTGAAGGTGTACGTGACGAGGTTGGTCAGACTGCCGATTGTCTCGGGCGACGAGGTGGCGTTCTGGGTGCGCTCGGTCGTGGAGTAGCCCTGACCACCGCTCTTCCACTGGATCGTGTAGTTGCTGAGGGTTCCACCGCCCTGAGAGTTCGAGGTGGTCCAGGTGGATGTCTTGGGGCGAGGACCACGCGAGCACGACATCCTTGTCTCCCGCTTGTGTGCTGCCCACGATCCATGCCGGAGCCGAGGGGGGCTTGCCGGGCTTGGCTTTGGCGGAGGTGGACCAGCCGCTGTCGCCGGCGGCGTTGGTGGCCTGCACCTGGACTTCGTATTCGGTGCCGTTGGTGAAAGATGCCGATCTCTTTGGTGGTGCCGGTCTGGGAGCCTGCTGGTGGTCCAGGTGGCTGGTGCCGGTGGCGCGGTGGCGGATCTTGTAGCCGGTGATCGGTGAGCGTTGGTCAAAGAGCCGATCTCTTTGGTGGTGCCGGTCTGGGAACTGCTGGTGGTCCAGGTGCTGGTGCCGGTGGCGCGGTGGCGGATCTTGTAGCCGGTGATCGAGGAGCCGGTCCGAGGGGGCGGTCCATGTGGCGGTGATCTTCTGGTCGGCGGGGGTGAGCGTCGGCGAGGGCTTGGAGGGCTTGGTGCGCGGGGTGGCTTTGGCGGAGGTGGACCAGCCGCTGTCGCCGGCGGCGTTGGTGGCCTGCACCTGGACTTCGTATTCGGTGCCGTTGGTCAAAGAGCCGATCTCTTTGGTGGTGCCGGTCTGGGAACTGCTGGTGGTCCAGGTGCTGGTGCCGGTGGCGCGGTGGCGGATCTTGTAGCCGGTGATCGAGGAGCCGCCGTCCGAGGGGGCGGTCCATGTGGCGGTGATCTTCTGGTCGGCGGGGGTGAGCGTCGGCGAGGGCTTGGAGGGCTTGGTGCGCGGGGTGGCTTTGGCGGAGGTGGACCAGCCGCTGTCGCCGGCGGCGTTGGTGGCCTGCACCTGGACTTCGTATTCGGTGCCGTTGGTCAAAGAGCCGATCTCTTTGGTGGTGCCGGTCTGGGAACTGCTGGTGGTCCAGGTGCTGGTGCTGGTGGCGCGGTGGCGGATCTTGTAGCCGGTGATGGCCGATCCGTTGTTGCTGGGGGCGCTCCAGGACGCGGTGATCTTCTGGTCCGCGGCGGTCAGCGTCGGTGAGGGCTTGGAGGGCTTGGTGTAGGGGGTGGCCTTCGCGGAGTCTGACCAGCCGCTGTCGCCGGCGGCGTTGGTGGCCTGGACCTGGACTTCGTATTCGGTGCCGTTGGTGAGCGAGTCGATCTCTTTGGTGGTGCCGGTCTGAGAGTTCGAGGTGGTCCAGGTGCTGGTGCCGGTGGCGCGGTGGCGGATCTTGTAGCCGGTGATGGCCGATCCGTTGTTGCTGGGGGCGCTCCAGGACGCGGTGATCTTCTGGTCCGCGGCGGTCAGCGAAGGCGACGGCTTGGAGGGCTTGGTGTAGGGGGTGGCTTTGGCGGAGGTGGACCAGCCGCTGTCGCCGGCGGCGTTGGTGGCTTGTACTTGGACTTCGTATTCGGTGCCGTTGGTGAGCGAGTCGATCTCTTTGGTGGTGCCGGTCTGGGAGCCTGAGGTGGTCCAGTTGGTGGTGCCGGTGGCGCGGTGTCGGATCTTGTAGCCGGTGATCGAGGAGCCGCCGTCCGAGGGGGCGGTCCATGTGGCGGTGATCTTCTGGTCGGCGGGGGTGAGCGTCGGTGAGGGCTTGGAGGGCTTGGTGCGCGGGGTGGCTTTGACGGAGGTGGACCAGCCGCTGTCGCCGGCGGCGTTGGTGGCCTGTACTTGGACTTCGTATTCGGTGCCGTTGGTGAGCGATGCGATCTCTTTGGTGGTGCCGGTCTGAGAGTTCGAGGTGGTCCAGTTGGTGGTGCCGGTGGCGCGGTGGCGGATCTTGTAGCCGGTGATGGCCGATCCGTTGTTGCTGGGGGCGCTCCAGGACGCGGTGATCTTCTGGTCGGCGGGGGTGAGCGTCGGTGAGGGCTTGGAGGGCTTGGTGTGGGGGGTGGCCTTCGCGGAGTCTGACCAGCCGCTGTCGCCGGCGGCGTTGGTGGCCTGTACTTGGACTTCGTATTCGGTGCCGTTGGTGAGCGATGCGATCTCTTTGGTGGTGCCGGTCTGAGAGTTCGAGGTGGTCCAGGTGCTGGTGCTGGTGGCGCGGTGGCGGATCTTGTAGCCGGTGATGGCCGATCCGTTGTTGCTGGGGGCGCTCCAGGACGCGGTGATCTTCTGGTCCGCGGCGGTCAGCGAAGGCGACGGCTTGGAGGGCTTGGTGTAGGGGGTGGCCTTCGCGGAGTCTGACCAGCCGCTGTCGCCGGCGGCGTTGGTGGCCTGTACTTGGACTTCGTATTCGGTGCCGTTGGTGAGCGATGCGATCTCTTTGGTGGTGCCGGTCTGGGAGCTTGAGGTGGTCCAGTTGGTGGTGCCGGTGGCGCGGTGGCGGATCTTGTAGCCGGTGATGGCCGATCCGTTGTTCGCGGGCGCGGTCCAGGATGCGGTGATCTTCTGGTCGGCGGGGGTGAGCGTCGGCGAGGGCTTGGAGGGCTTGGTGCGCGGGGTGGCTTTGACGGAGTCTGACCAGCCGCTGTCGCCGGCGGCGTTGGTGGCCTGTACTTGGACTTCGTATTCGGTGCCGTTGGTGAGCGATGCGATCTCTTTGGTGGTGCCGGTCTGAGAGTTCGAGGTGGTCCAGTTGGTGGTGCCGGTGGCGCGGTGGCGGATCTTGTAGCCGGTGATGGCCGATCCGTTGTTGCTGGGCGCGGACCACGACGCGGTGATCTTCTGGTCGGCGGCGGTCAGCGTCGGTGAGGGCTTGGAGGGCTTGGTGTGGGGGGTGGCCTTCGCGGAGTCTGACCAGCCGCTGTCGCCGGCGGCGTTGGTGGCCTGGACCTGGACTTCGTATTCGGTGCCGTTGGTGAGCGAGTCGATCTCTTTGGTGGTGCCGGTCTGAGAGTTCGAGGTGGTCCAGGTGCTGGTGCCGGTGGCGCGGTGGCGGATCTTGTAGCCGGTGATGGCCGATCCGTTGTTGCTGGGCGCGGACCACGACGCGGTGATCTTCTGGTCGGCGGCGGTCAGCGAAGGCGACGGCTTGGAGGGCACGGTGTCCGGCGTGGCTTTGGCGGAGTCTGACCAGCCGCTGTCGCCGGCGGCGTTGGTGGCCTGCACTTGGACTTCGTATTCGGTGCCGTTGGTGAGCGATGCGATCTCCTTGGTGGTGCCGGTCTGGGAGTTGCTGGTGGTCCACGACGACGTGCCGGTGGCGCGGTGGCGGATCTTGTAGCCGGTGATGGCGCTGCCGTTGTTGGAGGGGGCGGTCCAGGATGCGGCGAGTTTCTGGTCGGCGGCGGTGAGGCTCGGTTTGGCGGGTGTGGAGGGCTTGGTGTAGGGGGTGGCCTTGGCGGAGTCTGACCAGCCGCTGTCGCCGGCGGCGTTGGTGGCCTGAACCTGCACCTCGTACTCGGTGGCGTTGGTGAGCGATGCGATCTCTTTGGTGGTGCCGGTCTGGGAACTCGAGGTGGTCCAGGTGCTGGTGCCGGTGGCGCGGTGGCGGATCTTGTAGCCGGTGATGGCGCTGCCGTTGTTGCTGGGCGCGGTCCACGACGCGGTGATCTTCTGGTCGGCGGCGGTCAGCGTCGGCGACGGCTTGGAGGGCACGGTGTCCGGCGTGGCTTTGGCGGAGTCTGACCAGCCGCTGTCGCCGGCGGCGTTGGTGGCCTGCACTTGGACTTCGTATTCGGTGCCGTTGGTGAGCGATGCGATCTCTTTGGTGGTGGTGGTCTGGGAGTTGCTGGTGGTCCAGGTGCTGACGTGCCGGTGGCGCGGTGGCGGATCTTGTAGCCGGTGATGGCGCGAGCCGTTGTTGGAGGGGGCGGTCCAGGATGCGGCGAGTTTCTGGTCGGCGGCGGTGAGGCTCGGTTTGGCGGGTGTGGAGGGCTTGGTGTAGGGGGTGGCCTTGGCGGAGTCTGACCAGCCGCTGTCGCCGGCGGCGTTGGTGGCCTGAACCTGCACCTCGTACTCGGTGGCGTTGGTGAGCGATGCGATCTCTTTGGTGGTGCCGGTCTGGGAGTTGGAGGTGGTCCAGGTGCTGGTGCCGGTGGCGCGGTGTCGGATCTTGTAGCCGGTGATGGCCGATCCGTTGTTGGAGGGCGCGGTCCACGACGCGGTGATCTTCTGGTCAGCGGGGGTGAGGCTCGGTTTGGCGGGCGCGTCGGGGACGGCTGCGGGGGTGGCTTTGGCGGAGGTGGACCAGCCGCTGTCGCCGGCTGTGTTGGTGGCCTGGACCTGGACTTCGTATTCGGTGGCGTTGGTGAGCGAGGCGATCTCTTTGGTGGTGCTGGTCTGGGAGTTGGAGGTGGTCCAGTCGGTGGTGCCGGTGGCGCGGTGTCGGATCTTGTAGCCGGTGATGGCCGATCCGTTGTTGGAGGGCGCGGTCCACGACGCGGTGAGCTTCTCGTCGCCGGGGGTGAGCGTCGGTGACGGTTTGGCGGGCACGGTGTAGGGGGTGGCTTTGGCGGAGGTGGACCAGCCGCTGTCGCCGGCTGTGTTGGTGGCCTGTACTCTGGACTTCGTATTCGGTGGCGTTGGTGAGCGAGGCGATCTCTTTGGTGGTGCTGGTCTGGGAGTTGGAGGTGGTCCAGGTGGATGTTCCGGTGGCGCGGTGGCGGATCTTGTAGCCGGTGATGGCCGAGCCGTTGTTGGAGGGGGCGCTCCAGGATGCGGTGATCTTCTGGTCGGCGGCGGTGAGGCTCGGTTTCGCGGGCGTGTCGGGGACGGCTGCGGGGGTGGCCTTCGCGGAGTCTGACCAGCCGCTGTCGCCGACGGCGTTGGTGGCCTGCACCTGCACCTCGTACTCGGTGCCGTTGGTGAGCGATGCGATCTCTTTGGTGGTGCCGGTCTGGGAGTCGGAGGTGGTCCAGTTGGTGGTGCCGGTGGCGCGGTGGCGGATCTTGTAGCCGGTGATGGCCGAGCCGCCGTTGCTGGGCGCGGTCCAGGATGCGGTGAGCTTCTCGTCGGCGCGGGTGAGGCTGGGTTTGGCGGGTGTTGAGGGCTTGGTGGCCTGGGTCGTCGCCGCGGTGGCCGAGTCGGACCACGCGCCGTAGCCGAGGAGGTTGCCGGCTTGTACCTGGACCTCGTATTGGGTGCCGTTGGTGAGGCCGGTGATCTCATAGGAGGTGGTCGCTGCGCTCAGTGCTGAGGATTCGGTCCAGTTGGTGGTGCCGGTGGCGCGGTGGCGGATCTTGTAGCCGGTGATCGCCGCTCCGCCGTTGTAGGGCGCGGTCCAGGTGGCGGTGAGCTTGGTCTGCGCGGTGGTGAGGGTCGGCTTGGCGGGCTTGGAGGGGACCGTGATGAGCGCGGCCGTAGCGGAGGGCGACCAGTCGCTGTCGCCCACGTCGTTGGTGGCTTGGACGCGGACCTCGTAGATCTGGCCGTTGTCGAGCGAGGTGATGTCATAGGAACGCTTGTCGGCGGCGAGGGCGCCGGAGGTGGTCCACGAGGTGCCGCTCGACAGTACGGAGGCTGTAGCGACGCGGTGTTGGACCTTGTACCCGGTGATGGCCGATCCGCCGTTGGCGGGCGCGGTCCAGGCGGCGGTGATGGTGGCGTTGCCGGCGGTGAGTTGGGGCTTGGCCGGCGCGGCGGGCGCGGTGGCCGGCGGATCTAGGGAAGGGGGATTCCGCGGCTGCAGATTCGACGCCTTCTTGGGGGTCGCTTTCGCCGATGGGGACCAGCCGCTGTCACCGACGTCGTTCTTGGCCTGTACTTGGACTTCGTACTCGGTGCCGTTGGTGAGTTGGTCGAGTTGCAGGCTCAACGTGGACGATCCCCCCAAGGTCGCCTCGTCCCAGCCGGGGGCGCCCACAGCTCGGTGTCGGACTCCGTAGTCGGTGATGGCCGAGCCGCCGTCCGCCGGGGCGGTCCAGGTTACGTCGATGATGGTGTCACCGGCGGTGAGTGCGGGCGCGGCCGGCGTCGCGGGCGCGGTGGCCGCCGGGTCTTCTTCGGGCTCCTGCTGGCCCGGCTGCGAGCGCAGTTCTGGCACGGGGTCCGGCAGCGGGGGCGGCGGGACCTTGCGCCACAGCCGGGCCATGAGCACCGCGGCGTCGCCTCGCGCTATCGGCGCGTCGGGCTCGAACGTGGTGGACGCCTGCGTGCCCCAGTCCAACGGCAGCACCCCCAGCCTCTGCAGGCAGTGGATCGCCGCGCCGGCGTCGCTGTTGTAGTCCACGTCGGTGAAGTTGACGCTGTCATAGCGCTCACATGAGAACTCCGCCGCCAGCCACGCGCTGGCCACCATCACCGCGAACTGGGTGTTGGTCACCACCCCGCCGGGGCTGAACAACGCGTCTGCGGCATCGGCTGGAGCCTCGGCGCTCCACGGCCCGGAGGCCAGCACGGCGGTCCGGTCCCCGCCCGCGGTGCTGGGCGCGCCGCCGCCGATGGCCGCGGTGACGGTGCTGGACGCGGTGGCGCCCAGCGCCCAGACGCAGTCGATGTCGGCTCTGGCCCAGTTGTGGGCGATGTCCGCGAACGGCGCCTGGTCTGCGGGGCACTCCCGGTCCGCGCCTCGCCAGGCCCTCGCGATCAGCGCGGCGAGCTCCGAGCGCTTGAGCTCGCTCTCAGGATCGAACCACGTCGAGGTCCTGCCCCACACGATCCCCAGCAGATACAAGCACCCCACTGCGTCGGACGCGAAGTCGTCCACGTCGACGTCCTCGAAAGGCTCAGCGGCCTCCAAGCAGTACCTCTCCGCGTCGACGAACCCCTCAGAGTCGTCCGCAGCCGCCACCGTGCCCACACCGGCCAGCGCCACACTCGCCACCACAACAACCGCCAACACCCGCCGAGCCACACCCCACAGGCCCATCGCAGCAGCCCGCAGCGCTCCAGCCCCCACTGCACCAGCCGAGGCCCGCACCTGCGCAGTTCCGCCCGAAGGCGGGCCCGGGCGCACTCGACGACGCGACCCGGCTGCTGCGGATTTGCTCGGACCTTGGTCTGTGTTGCTTGAGAACTGCATGAGTTCGGCTGCCTAAGTGCGTAATCCACGCCCGAACGGACATGTGGATATTCGACACTTACATGATCAACATGCTGAAAAGGCGACAAACAGGTCATCAGTTTCCTATAGCCTGAAAGGTCTGACCTATCGCTAGAGGTCAGAGCTATAAGATATAGGATCGGTCAGATAGCCGGATCCTCCAGTTCAGGCATCTCCACTAAGCGAATCCGCACAACAGGCGCCGGCCCACGGCACCGCCCCGGCCAAGTCGCCGGGCTGGCCCAGGGCCCGAGCCGCCGATGGGACCCTCAGAGTTCCTCTGGGCTCAAAGTCTAAAGTTCAGCCTAAGGCTTAGAAGGGGGCTCTCCGGGGGTTTGTCGCCTCGCGCGGGCCGAGTTCAACTCGATCGGGCCATCACCGGCGCGCTGCGCAGCCCGCGTAGCGACCTCTCAGTAGATGCCGGGGAAGATCCGGTACTTGACTCGGGCCTGGTACTCGGCCCACTTCTCGGGGCCGTACTTCTCGGCGCACGCCCGCTCGTCGAAGCGCTGACGGACGGTGAAGAACGAGACCACGAAGATGGAGTAGGTCCACGACCACAGGTTGCCGAAGTGGCCGAGCACCAGGGCGAAGGACAGGGCCAGGAGCCCCTCGCCCGAGTAGTTGAAGTGGCGGGCGAGGCCCCACCAACCGCTGCACAGGATCTTGCGGTCGCCGGCCACGATGTGAGTCGGCTCGACCCCGAGGAACTTGCGGTCGGGCCACCGCTTGAACGTGTACTTCTGCAGGTTGGCGCCCCGCCCGATGGTCCATCCGCCCAGGAACAGCACGCCGCAGCCGATGAGCCAGAAGTACGTCCATCCGGTCGAGAAGCCGGGGTCCGGGTGGGCGGCGATGCCCCACAGCGGCAGGATGAACAGCCACCCGTAGGCCACCAGGCCGCCCCACCACAGCTTGAAGCCGATGTGCTCGTGGATCAGGTCGTAGGTGTAGAGCTGGACCCGCTCCCAGATGAAGTAGTCGAGGATGTAGAACGTCCAGAAGGCCGCGTACAGGTATATGCCCGGGTTGGCGTCGTCGCCGAAGCGCCCGTGGTTCCATGCCGCCGCCGACAGGGCGTTGAGCGACAGCATCGTCCCGCCGACCACGTACCACCACATCTTGATGTCGATGCGGTTGCCGAAGAGCTGAATCTCCTGGGCCCGGCCCTCCCACAGCGCCAGCCACGGGTTCTGGATCTCGCCCTTGGGCTGGCTGAACACCGACCAGACCGCGAAGATCGCGCAGAAGACCGTGCCCCCGAGTACCGCCCAGAGCGTCGACCGGTAGAACCAGTCGCGGGGCAGGCCGAAGAGCTCGAAAGCCCACACGAGCTCGGCGATCACGAACACCAGCAGGCCGTTCAGCCGATAGTTGCGGGGCTCGCCGGTCTCCGGATCCTTGACGTAGCCGGGAACCTTCCTGGCGGGCAGGACGAGCTGGGCCACGAAGAACGCGGCGAAGATGATCAGCGGCGTGAAGAACGCCAGCACCGCCTCGCGGGTGGTCAAGTCGGTGAGGTGCTCGAGTCCTAGCGCTTCAAACACGGCGGAACGCCCCTTCGGTGGTGGTCGTTGTCAGTCTCGCGAGGAACTCGGGTCAGCCCTCGTCGTCGAACTCCTCGGGCATCAGCACGAATTCGGGGTAGGTCTCGATGCCGAGTTCGGCGGTGTCCTGGCCGAGGCGCTCGGCCTCGGCGGGAACCCGCAGGCCCATGATCGCGTCCATCACCTTCCAGACCACGAAGGAGGTCACGAAGGCGAAGGCGCCGATCGACACGATGCCGAGCAGCTGGACGTGGAACTTGGCGCCGCCCGCGATGCAGGCCGCCAGCGTCCCCCAGATGCCGCACACCAGGTGGGCGGGGATCGCGCCGACCACGTCGTCGATCTTGAGCTTCTCCAGGCCCTTGATGGCCGCGGTGCACAGCACGCCGCCGATGGCGCCGATGATCACCGACCACCAGTGCTCGGTGATGTCGGGGGCGGCGGTGATCGACACCAGACCGGCCAGGGCGCCGTTGAGCCCGGCGAACAGGTCCATGCGCCCGAAGATCGGCCGGGACACCGCCAGCGCGGCCACCACCCCGGCCGCGGCGGCCAGGTTGGTGTTGACCAGGACGTTGCTCATGGCCACCGCGTCGGCCGCGCTGCCCAGCGCCAGCTGGGAGCCGCCGTTGAAGCCGAACCAGCCCAGCCACAGGATCAGCACGCCCAGCGTGACCAGCAGCACGTTGGACGGCGGAGTGGGCTTGACGCTGCCGTCCTTGCGGTACTTCCCGAGCCGCGGCCCGATGATCAGCACCCCGGCCAGCGCCGCCCAGCCTCCGGTGCTGTGGACGATGGTGGAGCCGGCGAAGTCCACGAACCCCTGCTCGGCCAGCCAGCCGCCGCCCCAGAACCACGAGCCCACGATCGGGTAGATGAACGCGGTGAGGATCAGCGTGAAGAGGAAGAACGCCCACATCTTGATCCGCTCGGCGATGGCGCCCGACACGATCGACGCCGCGGTGGCCACGAACACCATCTGGAAGAACCAGTCCGACATCACCGCGTAGCCGTTGCCGACCACGTCGGCGAGGTTCTCGGTGGCGCCGTCGAGCAGCCCGAGCTCGGCGTCCGACGGCCCGTAGAGGAACTCGAACGAGCCGATCACCTCGACCACGTCGACGTACATCAGGTTGTAGCCGATGAAGTAGTAGGCCAGGCCGGCGATGGAGTAGATGCCGATGTTCTTGAGGCAGATCATCGAGGCGTTCTTGGTGCGCACCGCGCCGGACTCCAGCATCGTGAAGCCGGCGCACATCCACATCACCAGCGCGCCCCAGATCAGAAACGCGAACGTGTTGAGGATGAACTGCAGCTCGGCGCGGGGCAGGCCGGCCGACGCCCCGTGTTCGGCGGCGTCGGCCAGGGCGACGGTCGGCACGGCCACAATGAGCGCGGTCGCCAGCAGCACGAATCCGGCTGTCTTCAGACCACGCCGTCGTATGGGTGTCATGCGGGTCTCCTTATGTCGAGGAACACGGCAATCCGGCCGCGATATTAGCACTAGGAGCAGATCTCAGTAGTGGTCACTAGTCGTCACTCGACGGCGTGAGCGTGCAGCGGGGCGTAGAAGTCCCGGTTGGCGGACAGCAGATCGAACACCGTCTCGTCGCACGGCGGCAGGTCGATGTCGCAGGAGCCGAGGGGCTCCACCCGCTCGCCCCAGCGCGTGACCGTCGACCCCCAGGTCACGCCTCCGCCGAAGGCGGTCTGCACCACCACGGCGCCCGGCCGGATCAGCCCGGCCTCCAGGGCGTCGGCCATGGCCATCGGCACCGAGGCCGCCGCCGAGTTGCCGTGGGTGGCGATGTTGAGCATCACCCGGCCGGCGTCGATGCCCAGGCGGCGGCCCGCGGCGGAGATGATCCGCTCGTTGGCCTGGTGGGGGATCACCGCGTCGACGTCGTCGAGGCTGAGCCCGGCCCGGTCCACCGCCCGGCGAACCGACCCCTCGATGCCCTGCACCGCGATCTTGAACACGGCCTGGCCGTCGAAGTGGAAGCGGTGCACGAACGGGTCGCGGACGTTGCTCAGCCGGCCCCGGGTGCCCATGGTCGGGAACACCATGGTGCGGCCGGCCACGCCGTCGGCGCCCAAGTCGGTGGCGAGCACCCCGTCGCCAGCCTCCGACGGCTCCAGCACCGCCGCCCCTGCGCCGTCGCCGAAGAGGATGCAGGTGGCCCGGTCCCAGTAGTCCATCACCCAGTGCAGCTTCTCGGCGCCGACGAGCAGCACCCGCTCGGCCACCCCGCCGGTGATCATCGACGCCGCAGTGGCCGTGCCGTAGATCCAGCCGCTGCACGCCGCGTTGAGGTCGAAGGCGGCTGCGTTCACCGCCCCGAGGCGCTCCTGGAGGAAGCAGGCGTTGCTGGGGCAGGTGATCTCGGGGGTGACGGTGGCCAGGATCAGCATGTCGATGTCGGTGGGGGCCAGCCCGGCGGCGGCCAGCGCCTTGCGGGCGGCCACCTCGGCTAGGTCGGTGGTCTCGACGTGGGAGATGCCCCGCTCGTGGATGCCGGTGCGCTCCACGATCCAGTCGTCGTCGGTGTCGACCAGCTTCTCGAGGTCGGCGTTGGTGAGCTTGACCGGGGGCACGCACTTGCCCCAGCCGGTGAAGGTGGCTCGCAGCGTCATCCGGCGGGCTCAGTTTCCCTCGGTGGCCAGCGCGACCACCGTGTTGAGCAGCACGTCCGCGCCGGCCACCAGGTCGTCGGGCTCGGTGAACTCGGCCGGATTGTGGCTGATGCCCTTCACGCTGGGGACGAACACCATGCCGGCCGGGCACACACCGGCCAGGATCTGGGCGTCGTGGCCCGCGCCCGACGGCATCCGCCGCACCGAGAGGCCCAGCGAGGAGGCCGTGGACTCGACGAGTCCCACCACGCGGGGATCGAACACCACCGGCTCGAAGCGGGCCACCCATTTGGTGTCGATCTCCACGTTCTCGGCCTCGGCTATGCGCTGGGCCTCGGCCAGCAGTCGCCGCTCGGCCGCCTGCAGATCGTAGTCGTCGGTGTTGCGCAGGTCGACGATGAGCCTCGACCGGGCGGCCACCACGTTCACCAGGTCGGGGTGCAGCCTCAGGGCGCCCACCGTGCCCACCTGGGTGCCTCCGATCTCCGCCGCGATGCGTCGAACGGCCACCACCAGCTCGCCCGCGGCCAGGCCGGCGTCGCGGCGCATGCTCATCGGGGTGGTGCCCGCGTGGTTCGACTGGCCGGTGATGTTCACCTCGGTCCAGGAGATGCCCTGCACGCCGGTGACCGCGCCGATGCGCATGCCGTCGCGCTCCAGCACCGGCCCCTGCTCGATGTGGAGCTCCACGAAGGCGTAGGGCACCGGCCCCGGGCACGGCGTGGGGCCCCGATAGCCGATGCGGTCCAGCTCGTCGCCGACCGACGCCCCGTCGGCGTCGGTGGTGGACATGGCCTCCTCGACGGTGAGGCCGCCGGTGTAGCAGAGGCTGCCCATCATGTCGGGCGGGAAGCGGGAGCCCTCCTCGTTGGTGAAGAACGCCGCGGCCAGGGGCCGCTGCAGGTCGACGCGGCTCTCGATGGCCGTCTCGATCACCTCCAGCGCGGCGAGCACGCCCAGGTTGCCGTCGTACTTGCCGCCGGTAGCGACGGTGTCGATGTGGGAGCCCATCATCACCGGCGGGCCCTGACCGGCGTCGGGCTGAACCGCGACGACGTTGCCGATGGTGTCGATGCTCACGTCGAGGCCGAGGTCGCGCATCCAAGTGACCACCAGGTCGCGGCCCTCCCGGTCGGCGTCGGTGAGGGCGAGGCGGTTGTTGCCGCCTCCGGGAATCGGGCCGATCTCGGCCAAGTCCCACAGTCTCTGCAGCAGGCGGTTGCCGTTGATCCGCAGGATTCGTCGATCTGGGACGGATCGGGCCATCGGCGGCGAGGCTATCCGAGGTCCGGGCTCGGGTGCCCGGGCGGGTGCGGACGCTCACCAGGAGTCGGCCTATATTGGCCGCCGTGCCGCTGAATCCCGTGGCGGACCCTGGGGTGGTGGCAAGCGGTTGCCGTGGGATGGTGCTGGGGTGGTAGCAAGCGGGTGCTGTCGGATGATGCTGGGGTGGCGGCCGGCGGGTGTTGTCCGATGATGCTGTGGTGGTGACGTCCGGGCGCCGCCGGCTCGACATGGAGCTGGTCCGGCGAGGCCTGGCCGCCAGCCGCGCTGAGGCACGGCGGCTCATCGAGGACCGGCGGGTGACTGTTGGCGGCGCGCCCGCGGCCAAGGCGGCCCGCCTGGTTCATGCGGGCGAGGCCGTGGTGGTGGCCGGCGACCCGCCCCGCTACGTGTCCCGGGGCGGGCACAAGCTGGAGGCCGCGCTGGCCGGCTTCGGCCTGTCGGCCGCCGAGCTGAGGGCCATAGACGTGGGGGCTTCCACCGGCGGGTTCACCGACTGCCTGCTCCAGCACGGCGCTGCGGCGGTGGTCGCCATCGACGTGGGCCGCAACCAGCTCCACGAGCGTCTGAGGGCCGACCCGAGGGTGGCGTCGTTCGAGCGCGCCGACGTGCGCGACGTGGATGCCGCCTCCGTCGGCGGCCCGTCGCCGCTGGTCGTGGCCGACGTGTCGTTCATCTCTCTGCGGCTGGTGGCGGCTGATCTGATCCGGCTGGCCACTGGCGACATCGTCGCTCTGGTCAAGCCCCAGTTCGAGGCGGGCCGGGCCGACGCTGGCCGCGGCCGGGGCGTGATCCGCGACCCCGAGGTCTGGCGGCGGGCGATTCTCGGGGCGTGCCGCGCCGTTGTGGACGCCGGAGCGGCCATCATGGGGGTGATGGTCTCGCCCCTGACCGGCGCCGAGGGAAACGTCGAGTTCCTGCTGCACGCCGACGCCCGCCCCGGCGCCGACGGCCTGGGCCTGGACGACATTGACGCCTGCGTCGACCGGGCGGTGGCCGAGGCGCGCCGGCGCGAGGGAGTCTGAGAGGTGGCGGTCATCGGACTGATCGTCCATCAGGACCGTCCCGAGGCGGCCGCCGCGGCCCGGGACCTGTCGGAGTGGCTGGTCGAGAAGGGCCACCAGGTCTGGACGCCGCCGCAGGACGCTGCCGACGCGTCGGACCCCGACCCTGATGCCGATACCGATCCGGGGGTCGGCTCCGATGCCGGTTCTGAGGCCGACCCCGGCGGTGGCGCGCCGGAGCTGGACGCGGTGGTGACCCTCGGAGGCGACGGATCGATCCTGCGGGCGGTCGAGCTGGTGGGCGAGTCGGGCGCGCCCATCCTCGGGGTCAACTTCGGCCGCATGGGCTACCTCACGGAGGTCGCGCCGGACGACGCCCGCTCGGCCATCGACCGGGTGCTGGCCGGCGACCACGGCATCGAGGAGCGGATGCTGCTCACGGTGGAGTTCGGCGAGCCGTCCGCAGGCGCGGGCGGCGGCGGGACCCGGCAGCGGCGGGTCGCCCTCAACGAGGCGGTGGTGGAGCGGCGCGCGGCCTCCTACGCGCTGCGCCTCGGCGTGTCGCTCAACGGCGAGCAGTTCACCACCTACGCCGCCGACGGACTCATCATGTCCACCCCGACCGGCTCCACCGCCTACTCGCTGTCGGCCGGCGGGCCGGTGATCGACCCCACCCATCGAGCGCTGCTGCTCACCCCGGTGTCTCCCCACATGCTCTTCGACCGCTCCATGGTGGTGGCGGCCGACTCCGAGCTGCGGCTCGAGGTGCTGTCCGACCGCGGCGCGGTGCTGTCGGTGGACGGCCGCCGGCTGGCCGAGCTGGGCCAGAACGACGCGGTGGTGTGCTCGGCGTCGCCCCGACCGGCCCGGCTGGTGACCTTCGGGACCCGCCGGTTCCATCAGGTGCTCAAGTCGAAGTTCGGCCTCAATGACCGCTGACAAGCCGCACGGCCGGGCGTTGGTGTGGTGACCGGGCTGCGCTGGTCGGGCCGGGCGTTGGTGTGCTGACCGGGCTGCGCTGGTCGGGCCGGGCGTTGGTGTGCTGACCGAGCTCGCCGTCCGCGATCTGGGTGTCATCGACGAGTTGTCGCTCGTGCTCGACGGCGGCATGACGGCCGTCACCGGCGAGACTGGCGCGGGCAAGACGCTGGTCGTCGGGGCCATCGACCTGCTCACCGGGGGCCGGGCCGACGTCTCGATGGTCAGGCCCGGCGCGTCGGAGGCCGAGATCGAGGGCCGCTTCGTCACCGGCGACGACGGCGGCGACGAGGTGGTGGTGCGCCGGGTCATCCCCGTCGACGGGCGGTCTAGGGCCTACATCGACGGGCACCTGGCCACCGTCGGCGCTCTCGCCGAGCTGGGCGGCGGACTGGTCGACCTGCACGGCCAGCACGCCCACCAGTCGCTGCTGCGAGGGCCCGTCCAGCGGGCCTCGCTGGACCGCTTCGGCAAGGTGGACACCGCCCGGCTCGAAGGGCTCGTCGACGACCGGCGCGCCGTCGAGGGCGAGCTGGCCGAGCTCGGCGGCGACGCTCGGGCCCGGCTCCGCGAGATCGACCTGCTGCGCCACCAGCTCGCGGAGATCGACGGCGCGGCCGTGTCCGACCCCGACGAGGACGAGCGGCTCGACTGGGCCGAGTCGGTGCTGGCCGACGCGGCCGCCCACCGGGAGGCCGCCGCCGCGGCGGTCAGGCAGCTCGGCGCCGACGGCTTGGTGTCGGAGGGCATCGGCCGAGCCGAAGCCGCGCTTGCCGGCCGGACGCCCTTCACGGAGCTCGCCTCCCGGATCGCGGCCGTGTCCGCGGAGGTGGCCGACATCGCGGCCGAGGCCCGGGCCCGGGCCGAGCAGATCGACGACGACCCGGCCGCCCTGGCCGAGCTGCGCGAGCGCCGCCAGCTCCTGGCCGAGCTGCGGCGCAAGTACGGATCGACGCTGGGCGAGGTGCTCGAGTTCCGCGACGAGGCCGCGGCGCGCCTCGCCGAGCTGGAGGGGCACTCCGAGCGGGCCGCCTCCTTGGAGCGCCGCCTCGTCGAGGTGTCGGGGCTCCTGGATGCCGAGCAGGCCCGGGTGCGGGGCGAGCGGGCCGAGGCCGCGCCCCGGCTGGCGGCCGCGGTCGAGTCGCACCTGGCCGAGCTGGCCATGGCCCGGGCCCGACTGGCCGTGGACGTCGACGGCGACGCCGGCGAGCGGGTCGCGTTCCGGCTGGCCGCCAACCCCGGCCACGAGCCCCTGCCCCTGGGCCGGGTGGCCAGCGGCGGCGAGCTGGCCCGGACCATGCTGGCGCTCAGGCTGGTGCTGACCGCCGGGCCGGCCACGCTGGTGTTCGACGAGGTCGACGCAGGTATCGGCGGTGCCGCGGCCGGCGCCGTCGGCAGCAGCCTGGCCCGACTCGCCGCCCACCATCAGGTGATCGTGGTGACCCATCTGCCCCAGGTGGCTGCCTGCGCTGGCCGGCATGTGGTGGTGGAGAAGTCCGAGGCCGGCGGGTCGGCCGCGGTGAGGCTGCGAGCCGTCCGCGGCGAGGACCGGCTGGCCGAGCTGTCCAGGATGCTGTCGGGGTCGCCGCAGTCGGCCTCGGCCCGCCAGCACGCCCAGGAACTGCTGGCCGCGGCTGGCCGGCCGAGCCGATAGCGGCGTCGTCGAGGGTCCGAGTCGTGCAAGCGTCCGCCGGGAACCCGACTAGTCGCGGTAGGGTGAGATCCCGATGACAAAGCACGTCTTCGTCACCGGCGGCGTAGTCAGCGGGCTGGGCAAGGGACTGACCGGCGCCTCGCTGGGCCGACTGCTCAAGGCCCGGGGCCTGCGGGTCACGATGCTCAAGCTCGACCCCTACCTGAACGTCGATCCCGGCACCATGAACCCGTTCGAGCACGGCGAGGTGTTCGTCACCGACGACGGCGGCGAGACCGACCTCGACCTAGGCCACTACGAGCGCTTCATCGACGAGAGCCTGACCAGCGAGTCCAACGGCACCACCGGGTCGATCTACTCCGAGGTGATCGCGGCGGAGCGCCGCGGCGACTACCTGGGCCGCACCGTGCAGGTCATCCCCCATGTGACCGACGAGATCAAGCGTCGTATCGCCCGGCTGGCCAGCGATGACGTCGACGTGGTGATCACCGAGGTGGGCGGCACCGTCGGCGACATCGAGATCCTCCCGTTCCTGGAGGCGATCCGGCAGTTCCGCCTCGACGTGGGCCGCGACAACGTGTGCTTCGTCCACGTCACCCTGGTGCCGTTCATCGGGCCCTCCGGTGAGCAGAAGACCAAGCCCACCCAGCACTCCGTCACCGAGCTGCGCTCGCGGGGCGTGCAGCCCGACGCCATCGTCTGCCGGTGCGAGACCCCTCTGACGAGGGACCTGGAGTCGAAGATCTCCAACCTGTGCGACGTGCCGCCCGACGCGGTGATCACCTGCCCCGACGCGGCCAGCCTCTACGAGATCCCGCTGATCCTGCGGGCCGAGGGGCTCGACGAGGTGGTGTGCCGGCAGCTGGGGCTGGACGCCCGGCCGGTGGACCTGGCCGAGTGGGAGGCTCTCGTGGGCCGCATTCGGGAGGCGTCCGCGCTGGCGCGGATCGGCCTGATCGGCAAGTACGTGAGCCTGCCCGACGCCTACCTGTCGGTGATCGAGGCCCTCAACCACGCCGCCATCCACCACCGCGCCGACATCGACATCGAGTGGGTGCAGGCCGAGGAGGTGGAGGGCCTGCTCGTCGGCGGGCGGCTTCGGGACCTCGACGGCATCGTCATCCCCGGCGGCTTCGGCGAGCGGGGCATTGAGGGCAAGATCGCCGCCGCGGGCTACGCCCGAGAGAACCTGATCCCGTGCCTCGGGCTGTGCCTGGGGATGCAGGTGATGACCATCGAGTACGCCCGCAACGCGCTGGGGCTCGCCGACGCCAACTCCACCGAGTTCGACGCCCTGACGCCGCATCCAGTGATCGACCTGATGGACAGCCAGCGGGGCGTCACCGACTACGGCGGCACCATGCGCCTCGGCGCCTACGTGGCCCAGTTGCTGGCGGGCTCGCAGGTCGCCCGGGCCTACGGCGAGGAGGTGGTGTCGGAGCGGCACCGCCACCGCTACGAGTTCAACCCCCGCTACCGGAGCCGCTTCGAGGCGTCCGACATGGTGCTGTGCGGCGAGTCGCCCGACGGCCGGCTGGTCGAGTTCGTCGAGTTGGCCAGCCACCCGTTCTGGGTGGGGACCCAGGCCCATCCCGAGTTCAAGAGCCGCCCCAACCGGCCCGCGCCGCTCTTCAGCGGGCTGGTGGCCGCGGCGCTCAGACGGGCCGCGGGCCGCAATCCCCGGCTGCCCGACCTGAGCGACCGCGCCCCAGAGCCCTCAACCCCGACGTGAAGCCGGTGCCCTCGGCCGCTGACAGCCGACCGGGCAGGGTCGCGGCGAGCCCGGCATCGCAGGACGAGCCGGATGGCGTCTCGGCGGGCGGTGCCTCGCAGGACGAGCCGGATGGCGTCTCGGCGGGCGGAGGCTTCCGCAAGGTCGGCGAGCGCGAGATCCACGCCGGACGAGTGGTGCGGCTGACTGAGAGCCTGTTTGCCACGCCTGACGGCGGGCACATGACCCGTGACATCGTGCATCACCGCGGCGCGGTGGCGGTGGTGGCCGTGGACGGCGACCAGGTGGTGCTGCTGCGGCAGTACCGCACTCCGGTGGAGGCGGAGCTGCTGGAGATCCCGGCCGGAACCCGCGACGTGGACGGAGAGGACCCAGCCGACACGGCCCGCCGCGAGCTGGTCGAGGAGGCCGGCCTGGCCTGCGAGTCGCTCGAGCAGTTGGGCGTGTTCTACAACTCGCCCGGCTTCTGCGACGAGCTGTCCCATGTGTTCCTGGCCACGGGACTGTCGGAGGTGCCCCGCGAGCCCGACGGCGCCGAGGAGGAGTGGATGACCGTCGAGCGGGTCGGCCTGGACGAGGTCGAGGCCATGATCGACCGCGCCGAGATCCGCGACGCCAAGACGATCATCGGCCTGCTCCTAGCCCTCCGCCGCCTAGGCCGGTAGCCCCGATGGCGCCCCCGCTCGCACCGTCTCCTGTGGTCGAGGCCGGGGATGTCCTGGACGCCCGGGCCGAGGAGTTCCTGGCCTGGCTGGCGGTGGAGAAGGGCCGCTCCCCCCGGACGGTCGAGGCCTACCAGCGGGACCTGCGGCGCTACTCGGGCCATCTCGCCGCCAGGGGCCGCAGGCTCGACGACGCGTCTGAGACCGACGTGATCGCGTTCGTGAGGGCCTTGCAGAGCGACGGTCTGGCCGCGTCGTCGGTCACCCGGATGCTGGTGTCGGCCCGAGGGCTGCACCGGTTCCTCGTCGTCGAGGGCCACCGAGCCGACGACCCTGCATCCGACGTGGAGATCCCAAGCCTGCCGAGGGGCCTGCCCAAGGCGCTGTCAGTCGCCCAGGTCGGCGCGCTCATGGACGTCGTGGTGGGCGACGACCCGCCCGCCCGCCGCGACTTGGCGGTGCTGGAGTTGCTCTACGGCACCGGCTGTCGGATCTCCGAGGCGGGCGCGCTGTCGTTGCCCGACGTGGACCTCCACCACGGGCTGGTGCGGGTGACCGGCAAAGGGGCCAAGGAGCGGATCGTGCCGCTGGGCCGGTGTGCATCCGCCGCGCTGGAGCGCTGGCTGGCCCCCGAGGGGCGTGGCGCGCTGGAGCCGGACCGCTGGGCCCGCCGAGGCGACGCCGAGGCGGTGTTCCTCAATCAGCGGGGCGGCCGCCTGAGCCGCCAGGGCCTGTGGCTGGTAGTGCGCCGCCACGGCGAGGCGGCCGGCATCGGGTCGCTGCTGACGCCCCATGTGCTGCGCCACTCCTGCGCCACACACATGCTCGACGGCGGCGCCGACATCCGCTTCGTGCAGGAGATGCTCGGCCACGCCTCCATCTCCACCACCCAGATCTACACCAAGGTCTCCACCGAGCGCCTAAGAACCGTCTACCGAGCCGCCCACCCCCGCGCCACCGCCACGAACTAGAGGCTGCTGCCAGCGGTCGCCAAGCGTCTCGAACTCCTCGCCGGGAACCATCGAGCAGCCTCGACCTTACCTCGTGTACCTGGTCGCGGTGGCCATGGACGTTGTCTAGTTCGTTCAAGCCGGACGGGACCTCCCGGCCAGACCGAACGCCTGCAATCAGGCCAACTACTATCTTGAGTAATTTTACTCAAGATAGTAGTTGAGCAGTCTGGGGCACTAGGAGGCCGCGGTTGGTGCGGGCTCGTTGGAGGCTGATCGGCCGCGGCGTGCTGGAGCCGGACCGCTGGGCCCGCCGAGGCGACGCCGAGGCGGTGTTCCTCAATCAGCGGGGCGGCCGCCTGACCCGCCAGGGCCTGTGGCTGGTAGTGCGCCGCCACGGCGAGGCGGCCGGCATCGGGTCGCTGCTGACGCCCCATGTGCTGCGCCACTCCTGCGCCACCCACATGCT
Source organism: Acidimicrobiales bacterium (assembly GCA_963667505.2). Taxonomy (GTDB): domain Bacteria; phylum Actinomycetota; class Acidimicrobiia; order Acidimicrobiales; family Aldehydirespiratoraceae; genus Aldehydirespirator. Next base: position 782,982 of record OY763490.2, read on the forward strand.
CGACGGCGGCGCCGACATCCGCTTCGCGCAGGAGATGCTGGTAGCCGGGATTGTTCCTTCCATCTCACCGGCCACCGCGCGAACGAGCTTCCGTAGGTTCAATTGGCCAGACTGCTGCCTTGAGCGACTAGGCAGGCCTTAGCGGGTAGCGGTGCTTGTGTCACAATACGGCGTGCCTGACGCCGATGCCCTGGTTGCTGCGGCGAGCCGGTTGCTGGATCATCACCGGAGGTCTGTATCCACGGGGGAGGACATCAGGTCCACCGAGAGCGACATCCGTGCCGCTATACGCGATCTGTTCGCCGTGTCAGAGTTGGCGCGTCGTGAGGACATGACGTTGGAGTCGGACCGGACCGACCTCCGCACGGGCGAAGCGATCATTGAGGTCAAGCGCCGCATCGGCAAGGGCACCGATCCCGACCCCAAGCATGTCGAGCAGCTCGACGGCTATCTCGACGATGCCAGATTGAAGGGCGACCCCGAGAGGCTCGGCATCCTCACCGACGGCAAGTATTGGGCGCTTCGTCCCAGTTCCGAGACCGGGACGGCCTTCAAGGCAGCCGTTGTGCGGACCTTCACTCTCCGCACGGAACACGATGTGGATGATTGGGAACTGTGGTTGCGCGACCGGATGGACGCTCACGCCGGCGCTCTCCGGGTGCCCACCCCGGAGTCGGTGGGGCATTCTTTCGGGACAGGGTTGGCCGCTCTCAATGATGTGGCTGAGCTGCGTCGCCTCTACGACGACCATGACTCTGATCCGACGGTCGGTGTCAAGCGCGCCCTTTGGGAGGATCTGCTCGGGTCTGCGCTCGGGGAGGTCGTATCGGGGACCAGCGACCGTGACGGGCTGTTCGTGCGCCACACGTACCTGGCGGCCGCGGCAGCGCTGGCGCTTCAAGCGTCGTTTGACATGGACATCGAGGACATCGCCGTGCATGGACCTTCCCGGCTGATCGACGGGTCCGCCTTCGCGGAGCATGTCGGTGTGAGGGGCGTGATCGAGTCCGACTTCTTTGGATGGCCCACCGAGACCGGCGGCGGCGAAGCCTGGATTCGTGGTCTTGCGCGGCGGCTGGCGCAGTATGACTGGAACCGAGCCGACTACGACATCGGCAGTGTGTTGTATCAGAGCGTCATAACCGCCGAGGAGCGCCAGCGTCTCGGCGAGTACTACACCCCGGACTGGCTCGCCGAGCGAGTGGTGGCGCAGACCGTCGGCGATCCGCTGAACCAGCGTGTCGTTGATCAGGCCTGCGGCTCGGGGACGTTCCTGCGCGAAGCGATCAAGGCGTATGTCGCCGCTGCCGGTGCTGCGAGCGTTCCGAGCTCTGAGGCGCTGACCAGGTTGCAGCACAGCGTCTTGGGCGTTGATGTTCACCCGGTGGCGGTCCACCTGGCGCGCGCCGCGTGGGTGTCCGCGGCCAGAGACCTCATCAAGAGCGTTGGCGGCGCGGTCGATGTCTACGTGCCGGTATATCTCGGTGACAGCCTCCAGCTGCGCTCAGACACACAGACGCTTCTGGGCCAGGAGAGCGTCACCGTCCACACGGACCCCGCAACAACTGGCGGGGTGCATCTCGTGTTGGAGTTCCCCAAGACGCTCGTCGACAGCGGCGACGAGTTCGACTCGCTGCTGATGCAAGCCGCCACCGACATCGAGGATGGCCTTGATCCTGTTCACACGCTTCGAGCCGCTGGGATCGCCGCAGGAGCCGACTTCGACATGCTGCTGTCCACGCTGCGAAGCCTCAAGAATCTCCACGACGAGGGCCGCAACCATATCTGGGCCTACTACACCCGCAACTTGGTGCGCCCCGTGTGGCTCAGCACCGCCGCGGGGCAGGTCGACCGCATCATCGGCAATCCGCCCTGGCTCACCTACAACAAGACCGTCTCATCGATCAGAGCAGCGTTGCAGGAACAGGCCAAGAAACTCTACGGACTGTGGCCCAAACCGCATTATGTGACCCACGCTGACCTCGCCGGGCTGTTCTACACCCGCTGCGTGGACCTCTACTTGCGGCCTGGCGGCGAAGCGGCGATGGTGATGCCGCACTCGGCTCTTGCCGCCGGGCAGTACGAGAAGTGGCGCACCGGCAACTGGGGGCCGGTCTCGGCTGACCTCAGTCGAGACCCGTGGAATCTGGAGACCCTCGAACCCAACGACTTCTTCCCGGTCCCGTCATGTGTCGTATTCTCGGCTAAGTCAGCCGCTTGCGGCCTCTCATCAAGAGTCATCGAATGGCACGGCTCACCCGACACCCCCGCCACTATCACCCACAAAACGGTCCGCATGCCCGGTCGCGGCACCACCTCGCCGTACGGGCCCCGCGCCCACAACGGCGCGACGATCTTCCCTCGGCGGCTGTTCTTCGTCACCACCGCAGCATCGAGGACCTCGCTCACAGGCAGTTCCAGCGACGTGCATCCGCTCTCATCCAACCAGGACAAGGAACCGTGGAAGTCCCTCGACGTGACACATCTGCGCGGCACCATTCCCGACGACTACATCCACGACATCCACCGCGGCGACACGCTCGCCCCGTTCGTGACCCTCGACCCGCAAGAGGCGATCCTGCCGTTCCCCAGAGCCGCGACCGCCCCGCCCACTGCCGACCCCGCCACTGGCGACGTGTCCCTTGCGCCGCTGCCATCCGTTCTGCGCCGCCGTTGGAGGAACATTGCCACAGCCTGGGAAGCCAACCGCACACCCAGCAGCACTCTGAGCCTCCTCGCGCAACTCGATTACAGAAACAAGCTGAGCAAACAGATACCGCCCGCCCCGGTGCGGCTCATCTACCCCCAATCCGGGCGCCCGACAGCAGCCGTGCTCCAACACTCCGACGCGCTGATCGACTACAAGCTGTTCTGGATCGCGTGCCGCAGCATCGACGAAGCCCACTACCTCGCCGCGATCATCAACAGCGACACCCTGCGCGACGCCGTAGCGCCGCTCATGTCCAAAGGCCAGTTCGGGGCACGCGACCTGGAAAAGCACCTGTGGAAACTCGACATCCGCGAGTACGACCCAGCCGACCGCACCCACGCAAGCCTCGCACAACTCGGCAGCACAGCCGCTGACGAGGCATCCGCGGCCCTCACGGAACTGCAAACCCAGCACGCCAAGAAGGGACACCCGCTAACCTGGAGAGTCGCCCGCCGAGAACTACGTGCCCGCCTCGCCGCATCCGCGACCGGGCAGAAGATCGAAGCCCTCGTCACCCAACTAAATTTCTGAGCCCACGCTTTACTCGTTCTCCGCGACTTAGGTCGAGAGAATAAGCCCCAAGGGAGTCCTGCATTTCGTCCAGATTCTCTATGGGGTTCATCCAAGCATGCGCTGGTAATCGGCACAGGCGTCTTGCAGTGAAGTCGGGGAGGGGGAACGCAACTCTTGGCGCTGGCACATTCTCGCGAGAGTCTTGGCGAAGGGGTCGCAGTCTCTCTCGTGCGACAGGCGAGGATAGTCAGGCAGAGTCTCATCTACGGTCTCGCCTCCGAGATAGGCGAACCAGGTCTCGATGTTCCATGTCGGCACGCATACGAGCACATGGTCGGAATGCTGTGGCGGATCCTTCTGCTGGCGGACACAAGCCTCATCAAGGGACCTTTTTCGGCCGTTCACTCCTTGATTGTCACCATCCACCACAACAATCAGGTAAGCCCTCTCTCCGCCCTTCGATCGCACGGCTTGTAGTTCAACGGGAAACCGCTCGTGAACGTACTGCTCGGCTGATCCTCTTCCCGACGGCGACCTAGCGATCCTCAGCGAGCGGGTGTTCCATCCCATTTCGCGCAGGAAGCGCCGCACGAAGGACTCGTGCTGTCGATCCTCGCACAGGACGACGATGCGAACGCTGCGACTCATCTATTCCCAGCCGCGTGCCACTATTTCAGACAGACTGATGCCATAGTCTGAAGCCGACGCTGACAGTCGATCAGCAGTCGAGCCTGCCTTTGTGCTGCGGTGAAGGACAATGCTACAGTCCGCACCCATGTAGTCGATCAACTCTGGATGATGGGAGCAGACGACAGCTTGCGTCACAGCATCGCCGCAGGCATCCATTAGCGCTATCAGCCAGGGTTGAAGTTCAGGTAGAGCGAGGTAGTTGTCGGGCTCGTCCAAGAACAGCACGCCGCCGCGCTCATGGTTCAGGTGGAGGAGCGCGTACAGGACAACGAGGGCACGGTGACCGTCGGACAGTTCGTCGAGGCGCAACTTGTACAGCGTGCCGCGACGATGGTCTTCAGCCTCGTCATCGGCTACGAAGTCAAACATCAGCGCTCGGCTGTCGAGGCCCGACTGACGAAGGTGGACGTTGCTGAACCCGTCCATCACGGGCTTCAACGCCTCGACATGGGAGACCGTCGATGCCGGGTTCTCTTGTAGGGCATGACGGTACCAGTCCACGAAGTTGCTGGCGTGACGGTCGAGCAGCACCTCCTCGCGGGTCGACTCGGCCCGCATCAGCGCCGGCCGAATCGTGCATACAACCGTGGCCCGGATGGCGTCCATGAACGATGTGAGGCGCGAGTTGATCTGCTGAGGCACGACTCGAGCAAGCGCCGACTCCGTCCAGTCGGTCCTGTAGGTGGGGCCCAGCGAGCCGTCGTCCCGATAGAGCTGCACCTCGCCGAGCTTGCAGTTGAACAACAGGGTTGAGTCGCCGTGAAGCTGCTCGCGGGCGATGCGCGACTGCTTGCGGCCCTCCTTGTGCTCGATCTCGAGCCGGTAGTCGAAGGTCTCCCCGTCGACGACGGCCCGAACCTCGAGCACCTGATGGTTCTGAGTCTGCCAGCGCGTCAGGGTGGACGGATGGAACGCGACGGGATCGGTGACCTTGACGTTGCCCGCGAGCAGTTCGCGAAGTCCGAACATCACGTCGAGCACGGCGGTCTTGCCGGCGCCGTTGGAACCGAGGAGGAGTACCGCTTCTTGGAGCTTCAACTCGAAGTCGACGAGGCACTTGTAGTTGTGGACGTAGATCCGCTCGAGCACCCCTCAAGTGTACTGCCGCACCCGATCAGGGGGCTAGGAGGCCGATGTTGGTGCGGGCTCTCTCTAGGGTTACCGCGGCTATGGCTCGCGCTTTGTCGGCGCCCATCCGCAGCAGGCGGGCCGTCTCGGCGGGGTCGGCTTCGAGTTCGGCGAAGCGGGTCTGGATGGGGCGGAGCAGCTCGACCACCGCTTCGGCGGTGTCGGCCTTGAGGGGGCCGTACATCGAGTAGCCCTCGGCGGCCTCCTCGGGGGTGCGCCCGGTGGCCGCGCCCAGGATCGACAGCAGGTTGGACACGCCGGGCTTGGCGTCCACGTCGTAGCGGACCTCGGCGTCGCTGTCGGTGACCGCGGACTTGATCTTGCGGGCTACGTCAGCAGGGTCGTCGAGCAGGTCCACCGTTCCCCGGGGCGAGTCCAGCGACTTCGACATCTTGTTGGTGGGGTGCTGCAGGTCCATGACCCGAGCCCCAGCCGTCGGCACCACCGCGGCCGGCAGCTTGAACGTCTCGCCGTAGCGGGAGTTGAACCGCTCGGCGATGTCGCGGGTGAGCTCGATGTGCTGGCGCTGGTCGGCGCCCACCGGCACCTCGTCGGCGTCGTAGAGCAGGATGTCGGCCGCCTGCAGCGCCGGGTAGGTGAACAGCCCTGCCGAGATGAACTCCTGCTGGCCCGACTTGTCCTTGAACTGCGTCATCCGGCTCAGCTCCCCGAACGACACCGTGCACTCCAGCAGCCAGGCGCACTCGGTGTGCTCGCGCACGTGGCTCTGCACGAAGATCGTGCACACCTCCGGGTCGAGGCCGGCGGCCATCAGCATCTGCGACATCCGCAGCGTCGCCCGCCCCAGCTCGCCCGGTGCCTGGGGAACGGTCACCGCGTGGAGGTCCACGACGGGATAGAAGGCGTCGGCGGTGTGCTGGATCCTCGCCCAGTTGCGGATCGCCCCCAGGTAGTTGCCCAGGTGCAGGTCGCCGCTGGGCTGGATGCCGGACAGGACCCTGGTCATGGCCCGCCAGCGTAGGCAGGTAATGTCACGTCCGGTGGCCTACCAGGTGAGCACTCCGGCATTCAGCGGGCCGTTCGAGCTGCTGCTGCGGCTCATCCTGCGCGAGCAGGTCGAGATCTACGACGTTCCCATCGCCCGCATCACCGAGGCGTTCCTGGCCGAGATCGACCGGGCGTCGGCGTGCGACCTTGAGGACGCCACCGAGTTCCTGCTCATCGCGGCCACGCTCGTCGACATGAAGGCCAAGCGGATGATGCCCGCATCCGAAGCCGTCGACCTCGACGACGAGCTCGAGGCCTTCTCCGAGCGCGACCTCCTGCTGGCCCGGCTGCTCGAGTGCGGCACGTTCCGCGACGCGGCCCAGGCGATGCGCGGGCTGCTCGAGGCCGCGGCCCGCAGCCGCCCGCGCCGGTCGGGCGCCACCGAGGAGCGGTGGCTGATGCTGGTGCCGTCGCTGCTGGAAGGGGTGTCGCCCTCCGACGTCCGCGACGCCTACCTGCGGGCCGCAGCCCCGGCGCCGGCGCCCAGGGTGAACGTGACCCACATCACACCCATCTCGCTGACCGTGGGCGACGCGGTGGCCGATCTGATCGAGCGGCTGGCGGCGGACGGGCGGGCCACCTTCAGGAGCCTGACCTCCGGGATCAGCGACCAGATGGCGCTGGTCGTGCACTTCCTCGCAGTGCTCGAGCTGGTCAAGCAGGGGCTGGCCGACGTCGAGCAGGCCACCACGTTCGGAGAGATCGTCGTCTCGTGGGCCGGCGGCGACCACATGGCGGCCCGCGAGGCTGCGATGGCCGGCGCCGAGGCCTACGACGGCTGATCAGCCCGTGACGAGCAGCGCCGCCGATCTTCCGACCCCGCCCGACCCGGCGATCGCGGCCGCGTTGGAAGCGGTGCTCCTCATGGCCGAGGAGCCGCTGCCGCCCGACGTCCTGGCGGCCGTCGTGGGAGCGCCGGCCGACCAGGTGCGCGCCGTGTGCGAGGCGCTCGCCGCCGGGTACCGCTCGGAGGGCCGAGGCTTCGTGCTGGCCCGGGTGGCGGGCGGCTACCGCTACCAGACCGCACCCGAGCAGGACCTCTACGTGGAGCGCTTCGTGCGCGAGGGCCACGGCCGCCGGCTCTCGCCGGCCGCGCTCGAGACGCTGGCCGTGGTGGCCTACAAGCAGCCGGTGTCGCGCCACCAGATCGCCGAGATCCGGGGCGTCAACGTCGACGGGGTGATGCGCACGCTGGGCCGCCGCGGCTACATCGCCGAGGTCGCACGGGCGCCCGGGCCGGGCCAGGCGGTGCTGTACGGGACGACGCCCCAGTTCCTCGAGCACCTGGGGCTCGACTCGCTCGACGAGCTCCCCCCGCTGGGCGAGTTCGTCCCCCACCCGGCCGCGGTGGAGGCCATGGAGCGCAGGTTGCGGCTGGTCCCCGACCCCGAGCCGGCCGGCCCCGACGGCCCCGACCCGGCCGGTCACGACCCCGACGGCCCCGACCCGGCCGGTCACGACCCCGACGGCCCCGACGGCCCCGACCCGGCCGGTCACGACCCCGACGGCCCCGACGGCCCCGACCCGGCCGGTCACGACCCCGACGGTCCGGCGCCGGCCGGCCCCGACGCAGACGACTAGTGACGTCGGCGCAGGGTGAGCGCCTTCAGAAGGTCCTGGCCCGGCGGGGGATCGGCAGCCGGCGGGCCTGCGAGGAGCTGATCGCCGACGGACGGGTGCGGGTCGACGGCGCCGTCGCCCGGCTCGGTGCCCGCGTCGACCCGGCTCTAGCCACCGTCGAGGTGGACGGGGTGGTGGTGGGGGTGCGCCCCGACCTCGTCCACTACCTGCTGAACAAGCCTGTGGGCGTCATCAGCACGGCCAGCGACCCGCAGGGCCGACCGACAGTGGTGGGCCTCGTGCCCGCCGAGCCGCGCGTCTTCCCTGTCGGCCGACTCGACCGCGACACCGAGGGCCTGATCCTGCTCACCAACGACGGCGCTCTGGCCAACCGGCTGGTCCACCCGTCGTACGGGGTCGAGAAGGAGTATCTCGCCCACGTCTGGGGCGCCCCGAGGCCCGCCGCGCTCGGCGCGCTGCGCCGGGGGGTGGACCTCGACGACGGCCCGACGGCGCCCGCGAGGGTGTCGACGGTGGCGCCGGACGTGCTGCGCATCACCGTGCACGAGGGCCGCAACCGCCAGGTCCGCAGGATGTGCGAGGCGGTCGGCCATCCCGTGCGGCGGCTGGTGCGCACCCGGATCGGCCCTCTCGCCGACCGGACGCTGCCGCCGGGACGCTGGCGGACGCTCACCGAGAGCGAGACGCTGAGGCTCGAGCAGGCAGCCGCTGTCGCCAGGCAGCTGCCGTAGCCGGGCCGTCGCACCGAAGGCCGAGCCGAGCCCCGGTAGCATCGCCGTCCATGGCCCGAGGCCGCACCGCAATCGTCGCCGGCACGGGCCTCATCGGAGGCTCGGTGGGAATGGCCCTGCGCCGCCGGGGCTGGCATGTTTCCGGACTGGAGCCCGACGCCCGCAGGGCCCGCACCGCGGTGGAGGTCGGCGCGGTGGACCGCATCGGCGAGCCCGGGCCCTGCGACCTGGCCGTGGTCGCCACCCCTCCGGCTGCCCTCGCCGACACGGCCAGGAGCTTGCTGGAGGCCGGCGCCGAGATCGTCACCGACGTGGGCAGCGTGAAGGCCCCCGTGGTCTCGGCCGTGGACGCCCCGCGGTTCGTCGGGGGCCATCCTATGGCCGGCAACGAGCAGGACGGGCTGGCGGGCGCCGATCCCGACCTGTTCCGCCACGCGGTGTGGGTGCTAACCCCCACCGAGGCCACCGAGGACGCCGCCCTCGCCTCGGTGCGCGAGACGGTCTCGGGTCTCGGGGCGCAGGTGATCTCGCTGACGCCGGAGCGCCACGACGCGCTGGTGGCGGTGGTCTCCCACGTGCCTCACTTGACGGCCGCGGTCCTCATGCGCATCGCCGAGGGGCGCTCCAGCGAGCACCGCGCCCTGCTGCGGCTCGCGGCCGGCGGGTTCCGCGACATGACCCGGGTGGCGGCCGGGCATCCCGCCATCTGGCCGGACATCTGCGTGGAGAACCGGGCCGCCATAACCGACGTCCTCGACGAACTGCTCGACGAACTGGTGGAGATGCGCCTGATCGTCTCCGGCGGCGAGCGCTCCGAACTGCTGGCCCGCCTCGAAGCGGCCCGCAACAGTCGGCGCAGCCTCTCCGACGGCGCGCCCGAGCCGTCCCGGCTGACCGAGGTGCGCGTGGCCATACGCGACCAGAAGGGCGAGCTGGCCCGCATCACCACCCAGGCCGCCGACCTCGACGTCAACATCTACGACCTTGAGATCGCGCACTCTGCGGAGGGTTCCGGGGGCGTGGCGCTGCTGCTGGTGGACAGCGAGGCCGCAGAGCGGTTCGGGCGCGGCCTGGCCGAGACGGGATACCGGCCGTCGCTCAGGCAGCTCGGATGACGGAGCACGCCGCCGAGGTGCTCGACATCAGGCCGCTCGAGGCGCCTCCGGATGCGTCGATCCGGCTGCCGGGCTCCAAGAGCATCACCAATCGGGCGCTGGTCTGCGCGGCGCTGGCCCCGGGCGAGACGACGCTGCAGGGCGCCCTGCTCGCCGACGACACCGAGGCCATGGCGGCCGGCCTGACCGCGTTGGGCGCCGAGGTGGCGAGCGACCGGGCGGCCGCGACGCTGCGGGTCAGCGGAACGGGCGGCCGAGTGAGGCCCCGCCGCGACGCGGTGATCGACGCCCGCATGTCCGGCACGACCGGGCGGTTCCTGCTGCCGGTCGCGGCCCTGGCCGCCACGACGGTGACGGTGGACGGCCACCCGCAGCTCCGGGAGCGTCCTTTCGGCGACCTGGTGGACGCGCTGCGCCGGCTCGGCGTGAAGGTCGAGGCGCCGGCGGGGGCCGGCTCGCTCCCGCTGCTGGTCACCGGCCCTGTGCGCGGCCGTGAGACGGCGGTGGCAGCCGAGCGTTCCAGCCAGTTCCTGTCGGGACTGATGCTCGCCGCGCCGCTGCTGCCCGACGGTCTGGCCGTCCGCCTCGAGGGCGAGCCCGTCAGCCTTCCCTACCTGGAGATGACGGCCGCGGTGATGGGGGCCTTCGGCGCGGCCGTGACGATCGGACCCGACGAGGTGACGGTGGCGGCGGGCGGCTACCGGTCGCCGGGCTGCTTCGCGGTGGAGCCGGACGCCTCGTCGGCCTCCTACTTCTGGGCTGCGGCGGCCATCACCGGCGGGACGGTGCGCACCGAGGGCGTCGGCACGGGCTCGATGCAGGGCGACGCCCGCTTCGTCTCGGTGCTGAAGTCGATGGGCGCGGCTGTGGTCGCGGAGCGTTCGGCCACCGTGGTCAAGGGCGGGCCGATCCGCGGCGTCGAAGCCGACCTCGCGGACATGTCTGACACGGCCCCCACCCTGGCGGTGGTGGCCGCGATGGCCGAGGGCGCCACCGCGGTCGGAGGCGTCGGCTTCATCCGGTCCAAGGAGAGCGACCGCATCGCCGCGACGGTGACCGAACTGCGGCGGTGCGGGGTCGATGCCAGGGAGCTTCCCGACGGCTTCGAGGTGGCCCCGGCCCGGCGCCCCGTCGGCGCCCTGGTCCGCACCTACGACGATCACCGCATAGCCATGGCGTTCTCGGTGCTGGGCCTGGCCGTGCCCGGCATGAGGATCGAGAACCCCGGATGCGTGGACAAGACCTTCCCCGGCTTCCACCGGGCCCTCGAGGCGCTCCGCGGGGGTGCGGGTTGCGGGCACGGGTAGTGGCCCTCGAGGCGCTCTGCGGGGGTGCGGGTTGCGGGCACGGGTAGTGGCCATCGACGGCGGCGGGGGGTGCGGGTTGCGGGTAGTGGCCATCGACGGCCCCGCGGGCTCGGGCAAGTCGACGCTGGCCCGGGCGTTGGCCGAGAGGCTCGGACTGGAGTGCCTCGACACCGGCGCCATGTACCGCGCCGTCGCATTCGCGGTGCTGCGAGCCGGAGGCGACCCCTTCGACGAGTCCTTCGTCGCGTCGGTGGCCCGCACGATAGACATGCGCCTCGAGGCGGGACGGGCGCTGGTGGACGGTGTGGACGCGACCGTCGAGATCCGCAGCCCGTCGGTGACGCGGGCCGTGAGCGTCATCGCGGCCAATCCCGAGGTGCGCGCCGAGTTGGTGGCTCGTCAGCGGGAGTGGGCGCGACGCAGGGGCGGGGGAGTGCTGGAGGGCCGGGACATCGGCACTGCGGTGTTCCCTGACGCCGAGATGAAGATCTACCTGGTCGCCGACCCGATGGTGAGGGCCAAGCGGCGCGCCCGGCAGGCCAACGCGGCCTCTCCGGACTGGTCGCCTCCCGTCGATGACTCTGACGACGATCCCGCCGCGGTCGAGTCGGTAGCTGCCGACCTCGCTAGGCGCGACCGGATCGACTCCACTCGCCGCTTCGATCCCCTGTCGCGGGCCGAGGGCGCGGTGGTCATCGACACCACCCACATGACCTGCGAGCAGGCTCTCGACAAGATCATGGAGATGCTGTGAGCCGCAGCGTGTACGGGCGCCGAGACCGGTCCGGGGGCGCGGACGACGACGCCGCGGTGCGCAGCCGCCAGTCGCGGTGGGGCCGGGTCGTCTACCGGGTGCTGTGGCTGGCGGTGCTGACGGTGATCAAGGCCCTGTTCCGCCTGCGGGTGCACGGCCGCGCCAACCTGCCGGACGGGCCGTTCATCCTCTCTCCGGTGCACCGGTCGTTCATCGACACGCCCATCGCAGGGATGGTCACCAGTCGGCGGCTGCGCTTCATGGGCAAGGAGAGCCTTTGGGAGATCAGGCTCCTCGGCGGGCTCCTCTCGACTCTGGGCGGCTTCCCGGTGGAGCGGGGCACCGCCGACCGCGTCGCGCTGCGGGCCGCGACCGACGTGCTCGCGCTGGGAGAGCCGCTCGTGATGTTCCCCGAGGGCACTCGGCGCGTCGGCGACCGGGTCAGGCGCGAGGACATGCTGGACGGGCCGGCCTTCGTCGCCGCCCGCGCCGGCGTGCCGATCGTCCCCGTCGGCCTGGGCGGAACGGTGCGGGCCCTTCCGGTCGGCTCGCGGGTGCCCCGGCCCCGCCAGGTGGTGGCCGTGATCGGCGATCCGATCCCGCCGCCGGCCAAGGTCGGCGGACGGGTGCCCAGACGCGCGGTGACAGAGCTCACCGACCGGCTCTTCGTGGAGTTGGGGGACCTCTACGTCGAGGCCCGCGTCCTCGCCGGCCAGGAGCCCGCGCCCGGCTGACCGAGTGCGGCCTCTGCGGCTGCCGAGACCGCGCTGCTGGGCGTTCCTCTTTGCCGGCCTACACCTTCTGTGCCGGGCCAGCGACACCGGTGCGGCTTTGGAGGCTCCGGCTCAGGACTGCAGAAGCAGGCTGTCGAGCGCGTCGCTGGCGTCGATGTTGCGGTCGTCGAGCCTGCTGTTGTGGCCGAGGCCGGAGCCGAGGGTCGCAGCCGCGGCGACCTCCACCGCCGCCAGTAGGTCGCGCAGGTTCCTGGGCGGCGGAAAGTACTCCTCCTCCTCGATCGTCCTGACCTCCTGCACGCCTTGGGCGGGTGCCAGCCGGTCGATCACGTCGCGCACCAAGTCCTCGGGAGCGGAGGCCCCTGCGGTCACCCCCACTGTGCCGGACAGGTTGTCGGGCAAGTCGTCGGCGTCGTTGACCCTCAGCACCCGGCGGCATCCGGCCTCTGCGGCGAGGTCCACCAGCGAGAGGGTGTTGGACGAGTTCGCAGAGCCGATGACCAGCATGGTGTCGCACTCCGGGGCGATCTCCATCAGTGCGGTCTGCCGGTTGGTGGTTGCGAAGCACAGATCGCTGCGCGCCGGCTTCCATACGTCGGGGAACCGCCGCTCGGTGGACTCCAGGACCCCCTCCCACTCCCGGTGCGACAGCGTCGTCTGGGCCAGGATGGCCACCGGGGATTCGAACTCGGGCAACGCGGCGACGCCCCGCTTGTTCTCGACGCGATGGATGGCGTCGGGCGCGACCGCGATCGTCCCCACGGCCTCCTCGTGGCCCTCGTGGCCGACATAGACGATCTGGTAGCCCATCGCTGCCCGGGTCTTCGCCTCGTGATGGACCTTGGTGACGAGAGGACACGCCGCGTCGACCAGGTAGCCGGCCCGCTCGCGGGCGTGCTCGACGACCTCGGGCGCCGAGCCGTGCGCGGAGAGCATGAGCGGGCGGCCCTCGGGGACGTCGGCGACGTCGTCGACGAACACCACGCCCACCTCCTCGAACTGTCTCACAACCTTGCGGTTGTGAATGATCTCGTGATAGCAGTAGACGGGCGGCTCGAAGGCCCGCACCATCCATACCAAGGCCTTGATGGCCATGTCCACGCCTGCGCAGAAGCCCCGCGGCGAGGCCAGGAGTACCCGGTCGACGTTCATCGGACCGCGATGCTAGCGACCGTCTCCCACTAGGGCGAGGGCCTTCTCGGTGACGGTGATCCGCAGGCCGCGGCCGGCGCCGGGCAGCGCGGGGGCGATCACGAAGCGCACGTCCATGCTGAGGGTCACCGCGATCTCCCATCGGCTCGGAGACGCATGGGTGAACGTCACCGACTCCAGCGTGGCCTGCGGCAGCGGTCCCGCGGCTACGGAGTAGCGCACCAGGCGCTCCGCGGCGACCGGGTCGAAAGAGATGACCCCTCGGCTGCGCAGGGCGTCAGCGTCGAGCGCCCCGACGGCGTCGTTCGCGGCCGAGGCCGCCACCGAGCGCAACTGCTGGGCCCGCACATGGGTCAGGCCGACGTCGAGAGTGACCGCGGCCAGCACCAGCACGGCCAGGACGGCCGCTGGGAACAACAGCAGCACGGTGCCTTCAGCGCCTGTCCGCCGGCGGAGGCGCGAGGCTCCGAGCGTGCCTGTCCGGCGGTGGAGGCGTGAGGCCCGGGACGCGCTCAGCATTCGGCCTCGTGCCCGCCGCCGGCCACGTCGGAGCGGAAGGGGTCGATCACTTCGCTGAAGGACGACGTCACCGGCAGCAGATGTCCGAGTCCGCCGACGAACGGCACCGCCACCGCAGGCAGGTCGTAGGAAACCGTCACCGTCACCCGGCCGCAGCGACGGAACGGCCCGTCGAGAGACGGCCCGCCGACGGTGGCTCGCTCGCCGCCCCTGCCGTACGCGTCGAGAGTCTGGCCCGCCCTCGCGCGGGCCGCGGCCGCAGCCGCAGCTTCATCGTCGGCTTCGGCGTAGGCCCGCGCCCCCTCCCGGGCGGCCGCGGTGACGGCCAGCTTGGCGTCGATCACGCCCCACGCGTTGGCCACGATCAGCGTCACCGAGACGAAGGTCAGGAAGCCGAACGGCAGCACCTCCATGCCCGCGATCTGACCGCGGTCGCCGCGCCGGCGGCTCATCGGAGGTCCTCGCCGCGGACCTCCACCACGCGCTGCGCACGGCCGAGCCCGCCGAGGCCCTGCAACGGTTCGGGCAGGATGGTCGGGTGCCGGGCGTCGAAGGCCAGGCGCACACTCTCGGGATCGTCGCAGGCCCATGCGAGGTCGATGGTTCCCCGTTCGAGGTAGCGGTCGAGCCTCTGGCGCAGTGCCGACTCGGCCTCCGCGGCGGCTCGACAGCGGTCGTCCGCCCGGTCGTAGCCGGCCACGAGCCGGGCCGCGTCGAACGCTGCGCTGGTCACCACCGTGGTGGCGTAGAGGTTGAACAGCACCTGCACCGCGGCCACCAGCAGGAGCATGAACACGGTGAGCCCCATGAGCGTGCCGAACAGACCTGAGCCGCGCTCGGAGTCCGCGTCGCGCCGCACGAGTCCGCCGGCCCTTCCGGGTCGCTGGGCGCGTCGTCCTGTTCGCGTCGGCGATCAGCCGCCGATGGTCTCGACCTGGTCGGTGATCTCCTCCTCCGCGCTCTCCCAGATGGTGTTGAAGCCCACCCACATGGCCGCTCCGAGGAACGCCACGATCAGGACCGCGATGGCGGCCGAGATCACTCCCTCGCCGCGGTCGCCGCACTTGCTGCGTCGGCTGTGTTGGCTGTGTTCGCCCTGTTTGCCGCGGTCGCCGCACTTGCTGGGTCGGCTGTGTTCGCCCTGTTTGCCGCGGTCGCCGCACTTGCTGTGTTGGCTGTGTTCGCCGTGTTGGCTGCGGTCGGCACGCGGGTGTCGGCGTCGAGCGTCGCGGCGGCGGGCGTCGGCCGCGGGGGCGCGGGTCGATTCGGGGGTTGCTGGCATGTCTTCGGCCACGGGTACACCGTCCTTTCGGGAGAGGGAATGGTTGTGCAGGGGAAGAGTTGGGCGGGCCGGACCCCGGGCGGGGCGAGCCGGCAATGCCGATTTGCGCTCGCCCTAGGTCGAGAAGAGGGTCAGCGCGTCGAAGAAGGGCACGCCCATCAGCATCACGCCGGGTACGAGGGTGGCGGCCGTGACCGGCACCCAGACCTGCTGGGAGCGCTTCTCAATGGACTCGATCAGCTCGCGCTGCGCCTCCTGGCGCACCGCTCTGGCCTCCTCGCTGATGAGCCGTCCAAGGTCGGCGGCCTCCTGATTGAGCGCCAGGACCGTCACCAGGCGGTGCAGAGCCTGGACGTCGGCCAGCGCGGCCCACTCGCGGAGGGCCTCGATCTCGCTGAGCCCCTGGCGCACCCGGACCAGGACCCGCCGCAGGTCGGTGGCGCAAGCGCCCGCGCCGCGCTCGCTGAGGCGGGCCATGGCCGAGCCCAGGGACCATCCCGCCGCCAGCAGCATTCCCAGCTGCTCGGTGACGACGGGAAGTTCCAGGAAGATGCGACGCTGCCAACGCTGCGACGCCTTGGCCACTCGTTGTTCCAGGATCAGGAACGCCAGGGTCGGCCCGCTGGCGACCAGCGCGAGCGACACGGCGGCGCCGGTCCCGTAGGCCGTGGCCGCCAGTGTCCCGAGGCCCAGGGCGGCAGCGGACCAGCCCACCTGGCGCATCCTGAACTCGGTGGCGCTGAGATCGGAGTGGATCCGCTTCAGCCGGGTGTCCAGTTCCTCGCTGACTTGGAAGGCCCGGGCGACCCGGGTGCCCACGAGGCGCGAGAGCGGTGCCACCACCTCCCTGAACGACGCCACCGAAAGGAGCCCGCCTCCGGGCTTGAACCGGCCCGCGCTGGTGTAGCTGCGAAGACGCTCGGCCAGCCCGACCCGTCGGAAGGCCCTCAACTCCGACAGCAGCAGGGTCAGGCCGCAGAAGGTCGCCAGGACGCAGGCTGCCAGCAGCCGGCTCATTGGTCGAACACCCTCTGAGGCTCGGGGATGCGCATCACTTGGCGGGCCCACACCCAGCAGCCGATCACGAGCGCGAGCGCCACCAGCACGACGGCCTGCCCCGAGGTGCTCCGGTAGGCGTCGCGGCCGTTGCCTATCGACATGCCCGCCAGCGCCATCCCCAAGGGGACCGCCAGAACGAACATCCGGGCGAAGCGGGCGCCTGCCTGGCGGGACCTGGCCTCCTTTCGGCCCTGCACGTCTCGCCGTCGATCCTCGGCCAGTTCCTGGAGGCGGCGGTCGAGGTCGGTGCCGCCCAGTTCGTGGGCCACCAGCAGCGTCTCGCACACCATGTCCGCGGTCGGATCGGCTAGAGCGTCCTTGAGCACCTTCAGCGTGCGGGCCAAGTCCGTGGTGAGCAGCCATTCCCGGTGGGCGGAGTCGAAGGCGGGCCTCAGCTCCGAGGGCCCGCGCCTGCCGACGTCGAACAGCGCCTGCGGGATGCTGCGTCCCAGCGAGGTGGTCTGCAGTCGTATCTCCTCGATCATCTGCGGCCATGCCTCCTGGGCCAGCTGACGCCGGGCCCGTCGCCGGGCGCGAAAGGCGGCGACAGGAAAGGAGGCCGTGAACAGGCCCGCCACCGAGGCGGAGACGAGACCGCCGAACAGCGCGTAGGCGGCGATCCCCCCGACGGTCCCGAGAGTCGCCACCACGGCCGCGAACTGGCGCTTGTCGACGCCGACCAGGCCCGCCTGCACCATCCACGGGTCCGGCTGCCGGGGCCTACTCCTTGGCCGGGACGCGATCGCCGGCCCGAAGCCGAGACCGCGCCAGCCCAACGACACCGCGGTGTAGGTCCAGTAGGTGCCCACCGCGGCAGCCAGAGCCAGCAGGGCGGCGATCATGGCGTCGTCTCCGAGCAGCCGCCCAGCAGGCCGCGAACGTCGATCCCCTCGGACTCGATGGCGGCCGCGGCCCGCACCGGCATCAGGCCCGTCCATCTCAGCTCTCCCGCCGCGGAGGGACGCGAGAACAACTCGGTGACGGTGAACTGCGTGCTCTCGGCGGCGCCCAGCGAATCCTCCACGCACACGATGCCCGACACCCGGGGGCCGTCGGCGGCCCGCACGCAGTGCACCACCACGTCGATCGCCTCGCTCACCAGGCTGTTGAGGGCCGCCATCGGCAGCTCGTTCGAGGTGTCGGCTAGCTGGCAGACGAACCGGAGCCGCGTCAGCGCCTGACGGGCCGAGCCGGCGTGGATGGTGGTGAAGCCCTTCACGCCCGAGGACAGGGTCAGCAGCAGCGGAAGCGCTTCCCGGTCGCGAACCTCGCCGACGATCGCCACGTCGGGCGCCATCCTCAGGAAGCCGGACACCAGTCGGCGCAGATCCACCGCGGGGCGGTCGGCTCGGGCAGCCCGGGTCTGCATCCCGGCCACGTTCGCCAGCGGGATGTCGGCCTCGAACACCTCCTCGGCCACGACCACCCTCAGCGAGGGGTCCAACCCGGCCGCGCAGCAGCTCAGCATCGTGGTCTTGCCCGATCCGGGAGCGCCCGCGAACATGATCGTGCGACGGGCCTTCACGCAGGCCCGCAGGAACGCGGCCGCCGCCGTCGTCAGGGTGCCCCGCTCCACCAGCTCGTCGAGGCTGCCGAAGGCGACACCGGTGAACTTGCGGATGTTCACCATCATGTGGCCTCCCCGGGCGATGTCGCCGTGGACGATGTGGAGACGGGCGCCGTCGTCGAGGCGGGCGTCCTGCAGGCCCTCGGCCGGATCGAGCTTGCGGTGAGCGCCCGAGGCGTCGTCGAGCACCTTGGTGAGCGTCCGGCTCACATGCTCGTCGTCGTGGAAGACCTCGTGGTGGTAGCCGCTGGGGCCCCGATGGCGCTTCACGAAGATCGCGTCGGGACGGTTGATCATTATCTCCCATACGTCGTCGTCCTCCAGCAGCGGCCCGAGCGGCCCGTACCCCGTGAGGTTTCGCATCGCCCGCTCGGCGAGGATCGCCGGATCGGAGACGTCGAAGGGCCTCAAGCCTCGGCGGTAGTCGTCGTTCCAGGCTCGGATCGCCTCGTCCACCAGGCGCCTGAGCAGGTCGGTCGCGTCGTCGTCTATCCCCACGGCCAAATCCCGGGCGCGGGCCTGGACGGTCTGCTCGATCTCCTTGAGCGGGGTGGGCGAGCCGGTCATGCCGCCCTGCCGACCGCATGTCCGAGCCGATCGCGCACCGCGGCTGCGACCACCTCGGCGAGCGGCTTCTCCGGGGCTAGGCCGTCGCGCAGCGCCCGCTCGACCGAGCGCCCCTCGGGCACCAGCAGCGGCTCGCCCAGGTGGGCCGCGGCGGTGCCCTCCAGCAGCGACGACACCGCCGACGGCGCGGCGCGGCGCCTCGGACTGCGGGCCACTCGATTGACGACCGGCAGCAGCCGGTCAGCGTCGACGCCGCTGCCCGCCAGCGTGTCGATGGTGCGCACCATCGAGAAGACGCCCTTCGTGTCGGCCGTGCCCACCACCACCACGAGGTCGGCCCGCCTGAGCGCTGTGCGGGCCATCACGTTGCGGTTCTCCACTTCGGCCGAGCCGGTGTCGGAGATGCCTTCGGCATCGGGGTCGACGTCGGCCACGACGTACCGGTAGGCGCGCAGCACGAAGTCCAGGGCCGCCTCGAGCGACGCCCGCCTGACGGTGGTCCAGTCGCGGTGGCGGCGCAGGCCGAGAAGCAGGTGGTAGCCCCGCCCCTCCGGCTCGAACACGAAGGAGCGCAGCAGGGCGCGGCCTCTGCGGCCCTGCTCGAAGGCCTCCAGCAGCTCTTGCAGGCCCGGGATGACGTCGCGCGAGTCGTGCATCATCGCCTGGTCCGCGTCGAGGGCCAGGTCGGCCAGCAGCACCAGGCCGCGGTTCGACGCGTCGGCCGCCAGTCCCGTCGACAGGCACATGGCCAGCAGCGACGAGCCTGCGCCGCCGGCGCCGGTCACGCACACCAGGCGGCCCTGCCATTCCGCGGGCTCTTCCGCGCCGTCGAACGGGTCGGCGCCCTCGGTCGTAGCGTCGGCGCAGGCGTGCTCGGTGAGCACGGCGATCAGGTCGTCCCGACCGAAGCTCTCCGGCAGCACGGCCGCGGCGCCCAATTCGAGCCACGGCCTGCCAGAGGAGTCGTCCACTGCGATGACGGCTGCCCCGCAGCCTCGAGCCTCCTGGATGAGGCTGCGCCCCACCCCCGGCGCGTCGGCGCCGACGAGCAGGGCCGAGAAGGCCTCTCCCACCGCCAGGCGAGTGCGCAACTCGTCCACGGACAGGCATTTGAGGAAGTCCACCGGCACGGCGGCCTCCGTCGACCAGCGGGCCAGGCGGGAGAACCATTCCGCCCGGGGGTCCGCGAGGCCGGCGGCCCGCCATCTGGTGGGGTTCACGGCCGCGCTCCCCGGCCGCCGAGTTGGGGCGGCCCGGACGCGGGAAGGCCCGGCTGCGTTTCCGTTGGAGCCCCGGCACGGCCCGGGGCGGCCTCGCCGAGAGCGGGGTCGAAGGCATAGTCGGGGTAGGCGTCGCGGACCGCCCGAGTGGTCCTGACCGCGGTGATCTCCCCGCCGACGGACAGATGGGCCAGACCGGCCGCGGTCTCGGCGTCGTCCAGGGCGAGGGTCAGCACCCCGGATCCCGACGTTCCGCCGTCGCTGGCCCACCCGAGCACCAGGGCGTCCTCCGCGGCCAGGACCGTGACCGGCTCGTCCCTCAGCCGCACCGTGGCCAGCACGGTGACCCGGTCCCCGACGGCGGTCCGGGGCGGGATCCGCTCCCGCGGCACGGGCAGGGCGAGTTCGTGGATGGCGCCCAACGCCTCGCCTCCGACGGCGGGCGCGACCACGAAGTCGTGCACCGACAGGACGTCTCCCGCCTCGAGGCTGTGGATGGCAATGGCGTCCTCGACCGCGGAGGCCGACCGGACCGCGTTGGCCGCGGCGACGGCCGGGAGTTGCATCGGAACCAGCCCCAGATCCCCGGCGCTCACCGTGGTGCCGGCCTCCACCCGCCGTGCGACCACCATGTACGACTCGCGGGGTCCGCCGTCGCCCCGGCCCGCAGCTGCGAAGGCGCCGACCGCCGCCACCGTCACCAGCAGTGCCCCGACAACGGCCCGGCCGCTGGGCAGGCCCCGACGTGGTGCTATCGTTCGTTTCGCCGAGGTGGGTGTGTATCCACCATCTGCCTCCGACATCGCCATAGAGTCTCCTTGATCTCGTCGTAAGGGCACCCTGTTCGTGCGATGAGCGTGGATCATACCAAACGCTACGTAAAGATGTGAAAGGCAGTATACCAATGATCGACGAAGTTCAACCTGAGCGAGAGCCCATCGAATGGCTGGGCACTACTGCGGCGGCTCGGCGCCTCGGCATCACCACCCGCACGCTGTACCGCTTCATCGACGAGGGGTACATCGCGGCCTACCGGATGGGCCGCGTCATCCGCGTCAAGGGCGAGGACATCGACAGCTACATCGAGACGTGCCGAATCGAGCCCGGCACGATCTCTCACCTCTATCCCGAGGTGGCTCCCCGCGCTGACGACGCCGGGTCCGACGACGGCGACGACTGAGCCGGGGCCCGGGCACCGGCGGCGCCGATCATTGGCGCCCCGGCCGGCCCGCCGTCTTCAGCGCCGGATCTCGTAGTACCAGTTGGTGGGGTCCGCCTCGACCTCGTGGCGGTCGAAACGGGCGAACCCTGCGCTCCTCGCCATCTCCTCGAGCCGGGCCGGGTACAGCCCCAGAGTGCCCAGTCCGGCGCCGCCGGGCTCGGACAGGCTCGAGGACATGCAGTAGAACACCGACATCGCGTACATGAAGGGAAGGACCGGGATCTTCCGGTTCGACTCCAGGTCGCCCCGTCCCTTGATGTCGGCCACCAGCCACCAGCCGTCGCGGGCGAGGTTGCGGTAGGCGGCCGCCACCGCGTCGGCCGGCCTGGGAAGGTCGTGCAGGACGTCCAGCGTGACGATCAGGTCGAAGGGGCCGATGCGGCCGAGGCGGTCGAGGTCGTCGAAGGTGCCCTCGGCGTAGTCGAGGTTGGCCAGGCCCGCCTCCTCGGCCCGGCCCCGGGCGGTCGCGACCGCCCGGGACGAGGGGTCGATGCCCAGCACGGAGGACTCAGGGAAGCTCTCGGCGATCAGGCGGGCCGCTACGCCGGAGCCGCAGCCCACGTCGAGCACTCTGGCCCCTCCGGCGCCGAGCCGCTGCACCGCGCCGTCGAAGGCGCCGAGCACCACCGGCACCAGGAAGGCCTTCTGGCGGGCCGCCGACAACGCCGACTGCATGTGGCAGGTGTGGTCGCCGTGCTCGGCCCAGGTCATGCCCAAGCCGGTGCGGAAGGCCTCGGCGGTTCGCTCGATCTCGTGGTGGGTCATCGGCGGGCCGAACACTTCGGGCATGTAGGCCCAATGGTCGGAGTCGGTCAGCGCGACCGAGGCCTCGGGCGTGAGGGCGAACCGACCCTCGGAATGCTGCACCACGTCGGCGGCCGCCAGTCCGTGCAGCCACTCGCGCACCCATCTCTCCTGTAGGCCGGCCGCCTCGGCCAGTTCGTCGCTGGTGCAGGGAGCCGCTTCCCTCAGCGCTGTCCACAGGCCCAGGCGCGTCCCGAGGTGCATCAGCGCCGACACCATCTCGCCCTGCTTGATGCGGAACAGCTCCAGGATCGCGAGCGGCAGCCGCTCGGGGTCGACTTCGGTCCGCACGGCCGCTTCAGTCCTGCGCCGACGGAGCGAAGCCCGGCCGCCACGTGTCCGGCGCCGCCAGCCCGGCGGCGGCGCCCAGAGCCCACACATGGGAGAAGCCGCACGTCATGGCCACGCCGTCGGCCAGCGCGAGGAGAGAGCCGTCCATCGGGTCGACCGACCGCGGGCCGTCGTGGCGGGACTCGTCGATGTGGCGGGTCGAGCGATCGAGCAGTGACTCGGCCATCGGATTGCTGCTTCCTGCTTGTCGGGGCGGTGGCGAGCGGGCGACCGGAATCGAACCGGCATCATCAGCTTGGAAGGCTGAGGTTCTGACCGTTGAACTACGCCCGCGTCGATCCCACGGTAGCGGGAGACGCCTGGGAGCGACCCCGGGCAGCCCGGTGGCCGCAGCGTCGGCAGTCGCGGCGGCGGGTGCCTGCGCAGTTACACTCCCGGCCGTGCGCAGCAGCGTCGAGACGCTCGAGGACAACCGCGTGCGGCTGACCGTCGAGTTGGACGAGGCGGAGTTCGAGCCCGAGGTCGAGGCGGCGTTCAAGCGCATCGCCCGCGAAGTCCGCATACCTGGCTTCCGTCCCGGCCGGGTGCCGCGCCGGCTCTTGGAGGCCCGTCTCGGCCACCAGGCAGGCCGGTACGAGGCATTGAGGACCGCGCTGGCCGACTACTACGCCCGAGCCGTGGTGGAGCACGACGTGGACGCCATCGACCTGCCCGACATCGAGATCACCGAGGGCGCCGAGTCCGGGCCGGTGTGCTTCGACGCGGTGGTCGAGGTGCGCCCCACGGTGGCCGTGTCGGGCTATGGCAGCCTGAGAGTGGAGATACCGAGCCCCTTGGTGGAGCCCGGCGAGATCGACGCCGAGATCGACGGGTTGAGGCAGCAGTTCGCCGAGCTGTCGCCGGTGGGACGCAACGCCCAGCACGACGACCACCTGCGCATCGACATCTCTTGCACGCTGGGCGGCGAGACGGTGGACGGCCTGACCGCCTCCGACTACGACTATCGGCTGGGCACCGGCGCGGTGGTGCCCGAGATCGACGACAACCTCCGGGGGGCCTCCGCAGGCGACATCCTGGAGTTCCACGCGGTGCATCCCGACGCCGACGAGGATCGGAGGCTCAGCTTCAGGGTCCTGGTGAAGGAAGTGCTCGAGACGGTCCTGCCCGACCTCGACGACGACTTCGTGGCGGCCAACACCGAGTTCGACAGCGTGGAGGGCCTGCGGTCCGCCGTGGAGGCCGGGCGGTCTCGCACCGCGGTGCTGCGGGCCGCGTCGGCTCGCCACGAGGCGATTGTCGAGGCCGTGGCCGCCCTCGTCACCGACGACGTGCCCCAGGGCATGGTGGACGGTGAGGCCGACTCGCTCCTGAACAGCCTGATGGGCGACCTGTCGCGCCGGGGATACGAACTGGAGGACTATCTCGACAGCGTCGGACAGTCCCGCGAGGAGCTCGAGGCCGGAATGCGAGGCTCCGCCCTTCGCAGCGTGAAGCTCGACCTCGCCCTGCGGGCTGTGGCCGCGGCCGAGGGGCTGGACGCCGACGACGACGCGGTGGAGGCCGAGCTGCGCCGGGCCGTCCTCGCCTCCCGCGCCGGCGAAGCGGCTGCCCCTGAGGAGGCCAGGGCCGACGCAGCCGAGGCAGCCCAGGAGGCCGAGGACGAAGCCGCGGCCGAGGACGAAGCCGCGGCCGAGGACGAAGCCGCGGCCGAGGCGTCCCGTCTCCGCCGAGAGCTCGCCTCGACCGGCCGGCTGTCCGCCATGAGGTCGGAGATGTCCAAGCGAGCCGCGTTGGAATGGATCGCCGAGCGCGTCGAGCTGATCGATCCCTCGGGCCAGGCCGTGGATCCCGAGATGCTCAAGCTGCCCGAGCTCGACGACCCGCCTTCCGAGGAGGCCGAAGCGGCGCCGGACCCCGATTCGGATTCGGACCCCTACCCTGACAACCGGAAGGAATCGGGCGAGCAGGACGCGGAGAGGGCAATATGACCGCCATCAACCCTCGCAACTACCTAGTGCCCACCGTGGTGGAGCAGACCAACCGGGGCGAGCGCGCCTTCGACCTCTACAGCCGCTTGCTCAAGGAGAACATCGTCTTCTTGGGAACGCCGGTCGACGACGTGGTGGCCAACCTGATCTGCGCCCAGCTGCTCCACCTGGAGTCGGAGGACCCCGACAAGGACATCAACCTGTACATCAACAGCCCTGGCGGCGACATAAATTCGCTGTTCGCCATCTACGACACGATGCAGTACATCAAGCCCGACATCACCACCATCTGCTTCGGGCAGGCGGCGTCGGCCGCCGCCGTGCTGCTGGCCGCGGGGTCCAAGGGCAAGCGGTTGGCGCTGCCCCACGCACGCATCCTGATCCACCAGCCCTATGCGGGCGCCTACGGCGACGCCAGCGACATCGAGCTGGTGGCGGGCGAGGTGGCCCGCCTCAAGAAGTCCCTCGAGGAGGTCCTGTCCTTCCACACGGGCCAGCCGATCGAGCGGATCGCCACCGACACCGACCGCGACTTCGTCATGACCGCCGAGCAGGCCAGGGACTATGGCATCATCGACGACGTGATCGAAGCCCGTAACCTTGTCGACAACAGCCGGCCGATCCAGGCTGTCGGCTGAGCGCCGGAAGGGGAGGCGACCGCGTGGCCAAGCTCGGTGAGGGGGGCGAGCTTCTCAAGTGCTCGTTCTGCGGCAAGTCTCAGAAGCAGGTCAAGAAGCTCATAGCAGGACCGGGCGTCTACATCTGCGACGAGTGCATCGACCTCTGCAACGAGATCATCGACGAGGAGATGGCGGGGCCCTCCGAGGAGCCGGTGGAGGGCCTTCCCGCGCCGCGCGAGATATACGCCTTCCTCGACGACTACATCATCGGGCAGGAGAGCGCCAAGCGCATCCTGTCGGTGGCCGTCTACAACCACTACCAGCGGGTGCGCTTCGACGAGGGCCAGGATCCCGAGGTCGAGCTGCAGAAGTCCAACATCCTGCTCATCGGGCCCACGGGCTGCGGCAAGACCCTGATGGCCCAGACCCTGGCCCGGATGCTCAACGTGCCCTTCGCCATCGCGGACGCCACCGCTCTCACCGAGGCCGGATATGTGGGCGAGGACGTGGAGAACATCCTGCTCAAGCTGATCCAGGCGGCCGACTACGACGTGAAGAGGGCTGAGAAGGGGATCATCTACATCGACGAGATCGACAAGATCGCCCGCAAGAGCGAGAACCCCTCGATCACCCGGGACGTCTCGGGCGAGGGCGTGCAGCAGGCGCTGCTGAAGATCCTGGAGGGCACCTCGGCCTCCGTTCCGCCGCAGGGCGGGCGCAAGCATCCTCACCAGGAGTTCATCCAGATCGACACGACCAACGTGCTGTTCATCTGCGGCGGAGCCTTCGCCGGCATCGAGAAGATCGTCGAGCGGCGCATCGGGTCGCGCGGCGTCGGATTCGGCGCCGACGTGCGCCGGCCGGAGGACAAGGACCTCGGAGCGATCTTCGCGGAGGTGCTTCCCGAGGACCTCACCAAGTACGGCCTGATCCCAGAGTTCATCGGCCGCCTGCCGGTGATGGGCGCGGTGGGGAGCCTGGGCCGCGAGGCGCTGGTGCGCATCCTGACCGAGCCCCGGAACGCGCTGGTCAAGCAGTATCAGAAGATGTTCGGCTTCGAGAGCGTCGAACTGGAGTTCGATCTGGAGGCGCTCGAGGCCATCGCCGACGAGGCGGTGAAGCGGGCCTCCGGGGCCAGGGGACTGAGGGCGGTGCTTGAGGAGGTCCTGCTCGACGTCATGTACGACCTGCCCGGGCGGGACGACATCGCCACCGTGGTCATTGATCGAGAGACGGTGCTGAAGCACGTCAATCCCACCCTGGTGCCGCGTTCCGCCAGCGGCGACGGCCGCTACCGGCGGGCCAGCTGACCCGCCCGCTCTCCCGCCCGTGGACTACGGCGCGGCCCTGGACCATCTCGACAGCCTGATCAACCACGAGGTCAGGCCCCGGGCGGGCCGCGTCGCCGGGCTGAGCCTCGACACGATGAGCCGCCTGACGTCCGCGATGGGCGACCCCCACCGGTGCTACCGGGTGGTGCACGTGACCGGCACCAACGGCAAGGGCTCCACCGTGCGCATGACGGCCCGACTCCTGAAGGAGATGGGCCTGCGGGTGGGGGCCTACACCAGCCCCCACCTCGTGGAGCCGACCGAGCGCATCTCCGTCGACTCCGAGCCGATGGATCCCGAGGCCTTCGGAGCGTCGGTCGGCGACGTGGCCCGCTTCACCGATCACCTGCGGATGCGGGCGACCTGGTTCGAGACGGTCACCGCGGCCGCCTTCCAGCACTTCGCGGACGTGGCCGTCGACGTGGCCGTGGTCGAAGTGGGCATGCTGGGCCGCTTCGACGCCACCAACATCGTCGAATCTGAGGTGGCGGTGCTGACCAACGTGGGCCTGGACCACACCGACGGCGTGGGCGACTGGCGTCTGGCCGTCGCCCGCGAGAAGGCGGGCATCGTAAAGCCCGGCGCCTCGGTGGTCTGCGGCGAGACCGACCCCTCGGTACGCGAGGTCTTCCGAGAGGCGGCGACCGGCCCCGTGCTGGAGCGGGGCCGCGACTTCGGGGCGTCGCGCCCGCGGCTGGCGGTGGGCGGCTGGGTGGCCGACCTCCATACGCCCTACGGAAGCCACGACGAGACGCTGGTGGCGCTGCACGGCCGCCACCAGCTGGACAACGCCGCGCTGGCGGTGGCCGCGGCGGAGTCGTTCTTCGACGCGGCCCTGCCCGACGACGTCGTTGAGGAGGCTCTGGCCGGTGTCAGCGTGCCGGGCCGGTTCGAGATTGCCGGCCGGGAGCCCTTGATCGTCCTCGACGGCGCCCACAATCCCGACGGCGCCCGGGCGGCGGCCGCCGCGCTCGAGCAGGACTTCGCCCCCGCCGGCCGCCGTGTCCTGGTGGTCGGCATGCAGTCGGGCCGCGACATCTCGGGGGTGCTCGGGGCCCTCGGCGCGGGCCGGGCCGATCTGGTCGTGGCCTGCACCGCGCCGACGACGAGGGGCGTGCCCGCGGCGGAGGTGGCCGCGGCGGCGGCCTCCGCGGGCGCCGCCACGGAGCAGGCCGAGGACGTGGCCGAGGCGCTGGAGGTGGCTCTGGACCGGGCCGGGTCGGCCGACGTGGTCATGGTGGCCGGCTCGTTCACGGTGGTCGGGGCGGCCAAGGTCGCCCTCGCCGGGCGCCAGTAGAGTTGTCGCGTGGACCGCACGCTGATCATCTGCAAGCCCGACGCCGTCGAGCGCGGCCTCGTCGGAGAGATCGTCAGTCGCCTGGAGCGCAAGGGGCTTCGCCTGGTCGCGGCCGAGCTTCGCACCCTCGACGCCGAGACGCTGGCCCGCCACTACGCCGAGCACGCCGAGAAGGCCTTCTACCCGGAGCTGGTCGCCTTCATGAGCCGCGGCCCCGTGCTGGCCGCGGTCGTCGAGGGGCCGGACGAGACGTGGCGGGTGGTGCGGGAGATGATGGGCGCCACCAACCCGCTGCTCGCCGCGGCCGGCACTGTGCGAGGCGACTACGGGACGCTTGTCACCGAGAACCTCATACACGGAAGCGACTCCGCGGGATCGGCCCGGCGCGAGATCGGGATCTTCTTTCCGGACCTCTAGGCGGCCTCACCGGGGTCGCAGACCGCTGCCCGGTTGGCGCCTGCCCGGCCCCGCCCGATTCCGCTGCGACTGGACCCTCTGAGCGCCGCTGTTGTGCACTGGGCGACTCCACCGCTTAGAATCCCGTCGTCAGCCGCCCGTGCCCCGCGGGGCAAGCCACGGCGGCCTTCATCGACAGAGGCATTGCGATGAGCACAGGAAACCTGCTCGCCGGACTGGGCGCCGTCATCGGCCGGGACATGGCTCTCGACCTCGGCACGGCCAACACTGTGGTCTACGTACGGGGCGAGGGGATCGTCCTCAACGAGCCCTCCGTCGTGGCCGTCAACACGCGGAACCGGAAAGTGCTGGCCGTCGGCACGGAGGCCAAGAACATGCTGGGCCGCTCGCCGGCCCACATCAGGGCGGTGCGCCCCCTCAAGGACGGAGTCATTGCCGACTTCGACATGTGCGAGGAGATGCTGCGCTTCTTCATCGCGCGGGTGCATCAGCGGCGCTGGGCCAAGCCCCGGATGGTCATCGCGGTGCCCTCGGGGATCACCGGAGTCGAGCAAAGGGCGGTCCAGGAGGCTGCCGAGTCGGCAGGCGCCCGTCGTCCCACCCACATCATCGAGGAGCCCATGGCCGCCGCCATCGGCACCGGAATGCAGGTCTGGGAGCCCACCGGCAACATGATCGTCGACATCGGCGGAGGCACGACCGAGGTGGCCGTCATCTCGTTGGGCGGGATCGTGACCAGCCAGTCGATCCGCGTCGGCGGCGACGAGTTCGACAACGCGATCACCCAATACGTGAAGAAGGAGTTCTCCCTTCTCATCGGCGAGCGGACCGCCGAGGAGATCAAGATCGTCCTGGGATCGGCCTACCCGCTCGCTCAGGAGACCCGGGCCAACGTTCGGGGCAGGGACCTCATCAGCGGGCTGCCCCGAACGGTGTCGGTCACCACCGAGGACATCCGCGAAGGTCTGGAGGAGTCTGTCGCGGCCATCTGCGACGCGGTGAGGGCCACGCTGGACCACACGCCTCCGGAGCTGGCGGCCGACATCATGGAGAACCGCATCGTGCTCGCCGGAGGCGGCGCCCTGTTGAGGAACCTCGACCAGAGGTTGGCCGACGACACAGGGATGCCGATCATGGTCGCCTCGGATCCGCTTCACGCTGTGGTGAGAGGATCCGGCCACGTGCTAGAGAACCTGAACCAGCTGACCGGCTCTGTCACCACCGCGAGCAGTTCCTGACCCGGGACAGTGGCGGTCGCCCAGCGAAGCGGGCGGACCCGCTACCGCCTAGCGCTTCTCATCCTCACTGCTCTGGCGCTGCTGACGCTCGACTTCCGCGGTTACGGCCCGTTGGAGACGGTCCAGAGCCGTGTGCGCGATCTGCTTCAGCCGGTGGTAGCCGCGGCCGACGTCGTGCTGGGCCCGGTGAGGGGGTTGTGGACGGTCACGTTCTCCTACAACGACCTGCGGGAGGAGAACGCCGAGCTTCGGGCTGAGCTCGACCGGCTCAGCAGCGCCGACATCCGGCAGGACGCCCGCAGCGACGCGTTCGCGAGGCTTCTGGCCGCCACCGACATGGACTACGTCGACGATGTGGAGACGCTGGCAGCGTCGGTGCTGCGCGACTCCGTGGGGAACTTCGACGACGACGTGATCTCCATCAATGTCGGGTGGCGCGACGGTGTGGCGCCCGGGATGGCGGTGGTGACCGAGGCCGGGCTCGTGGGGCGCGTCGACGAGGTGGACGCCGTGAGGAGCACGGTGACCACGATCAGCAACCCCTCTCTGGCGATCGGTGTGAGACTCCTGAGCACCGGCGACGTCGGTCTTGGCCACGGAGTGGCGGGGAGGCCGGAGCTGTTCGTCATCGACACCGGGCTGAGGTGGCCTGACACCGGCGACCCGTCGGAGCTTCCTGAGGAGGGCAGCGCGGTGGTCACCGCGTCCGCCAGCCGCTATCCGGCCGACATCCCCGTGGGCCGGGTCCGGACGGTGGAGGCGGTCGAGGCGGGCCTCGCCCAGATGGTGACCGTGGAGCTTGCGGCCGACACCCGTGATCTGGGCTATGTGACCGTGCTTCTGCAGTCGCCCGAGGACGAACCGCCGACAGGACCGGAGTCCCCGTTCGTGGAGTCCCCTCGGTGACCGCGCCGCCACCGGACCGGGCCCGACGCGCTCGCCTCCTGGCGCCTCGGAGGGAGCGTCTCCGGTGACTGCGCTGCGGCTCACTCCGATCGTCGTCGTCGCGCTGCTGCTGCAGCTGACCCTGTTCGTGGATGTGCGCATCGCCGGAGTGGCGCCCGAGCTTCCCGCACTGGTGGCCATGCTGGCCGGGCTGTTCGCGGGCGCGCACCGCGGCTCGTTGGTCGCCTTCGTCGTGGGGCTGGCATGGGACGTGTACCTGAGCACTCCCCTCGGCCTCGCCGCGGCCTCGTTCGCGCTGGTCGCCTACGCCGTCGGCAGCGTGACCGGGGATCTCTTCCATGACACCCGCACCCAGACGGTGGCCGTCGTCTTCGTGGGAACGGCCGCCTCGGTGACGGTCTACGCCCTGCTGGGCGGCCTGCTCGGACAGCACGGGCTGATCGACGACGACCTCATGCGCATCGTGCTGCTGTCCTCGGCCATGAACGCGGCCATCGCCCTGCCCGCCGCGCCCGCCATGCGCTGGGCCCTGGGCCGCGGCGGGGCCCGGAACCGGCTGCGCAGCGTCCCCACAGGCTCGGTCGCAGGCTGATGGCCGAGACCGACGCCGACCGCGACCAGCGCCCGGACTTCCGGCTCCATGTGCTGGGGATAGTGGCCGTCTGCCTGGTGGCCGCGCTGTTCGCGCGGCTCTGGTACCTGCAGGTGCTCCAGAGCGAGGAACTGCGGGCCGCGGCCTCCGACAACATTCTGCGCTTCGTCCACGTCGAGGCGCCCCGAGGGCGGATATTCGACGCCGACGGCCGCATCCTCGTGGACAACCGCGTCGTGCAGGTCGTGGTGGTGGACCGAAAGGAGATGCAGGCCGCGCTCGACGACGGGGACGAGCGCTTCGAGGCGCTTAGCCAGCTGGCCGCGATCGTCAGCCGCTCCGGGCGCCTGACCAAGGTCGGCGAGATCATCGAGCGTCTGGAGAGCCGGGAGTTCGGCCCCTTCGAGAAAGTGCCGGTCGCCCTCGACATCGGCTCGGACCTGGTGGTGTACCTGGGCGAGCACGCCGACCTGCTGCCCGGCGTCTCGGTGGAGGAGCGTACGGTGCGCACCTATCCCTACGGCGACGTCGCCGCGCACGTGCTGGGCTACGTGGGGCCGCTGACCGCCTCGGAGTACCAAGCCGAGAACGCCCGGATCGACCCGGCGGACCCCGGCGCCAAGACCTACGAGCCCGGCGACGAGATAGGCAAGACCGGCGTTGAACGGATCTTCGAGAGCGAGCTGCGGGGCGTGCCCGGCCAGAGGGTCCTCGAAGTCAACGCCCGCAACGAGGTGGTCAGGGAACGCTACGACCTGCGCCGCGAGCCGCGTCCGGGCAACGACGTGCACCTGACGATCGACCTCGACGTCCAGAGCCTCGTGGAGAGGGAACTGCGCAACGCGCTGGACGTCGCCCGAAACCAGAAGGTCGAGGCCGACTACGAGGGCGCCGAGTTCGCGGCGCCCGCGGGGGCCGCCGTGGCCCTGGATCCCCGCGACGGCTCCGTTCTGGCCATGGCCTCGTTTCCCACCTACGACCCGCGCGACTTCGTGAACGGCATCTCGCAGCAACTCTTCGACGACCTCACCGCGGCCGAGAACTACTCGCCGATACTCAACCGCGCCATCCAGGGCCTCTACGCGCCCGGCTCGACGTTCAAGGTCGTGACCGCCTTCGCCGCGCTGACCCAGGGAGTGATCGCCCCCGACGAGGCCGCGCTCATCGCGGTTGACGAGTTCTACAACGACACCGGCACCTACCGCTACCCGTTCTGCGTG
This sequence comes from Acidimicrobiales bacterium, assembly GCA_963667505.2. GTDB lineage: Bacteria > Actinomycetota > Acidimicrobiia > Acidimicrobiales > Aldehydirespiratoraceae > Aldehydirespirator. The sequence goes on from OY763490.2 coordinate 814,545, forward strand.
GAGGAGGACGCCACCTGCCTCTTCGAGAGCCCGTACTGCTGCGAGCGCGGAGTCGACCTCCGCGACGCCCTGGTCGTGTCGAGCGACACCTACTTCTACCGCGTCGGCGGCGAGGGGTTCTTCGGGCGGGAGAGGCCCCTCGACGAAGGCATCCAGGAGACGGCCCGGCTGTTCGGCCTCGGCACCCGCACGGGGGTGGCGCTGCCCTACGAACGCCCCGGAGTGGTCCCCGACCGCGACTACTACGACTACCAGTTCTCCGAAGGGGTCTTCCTGCGGAGCGGCGCCCAGTGGTATCCCGGCGACACCATCAACTTGGCCATCGGCCAGGGCAACCTCTTGACCACCCCGCTGCAGATGGCCAACCTCTACGCGGTGCTGGCCGGAGACGGAAGGCTCCATCAGCCCAACATCGCGGCCAGGATCAGCGACCGGTCCGGGGCCACCGTCAATGAGTTCGGCCCGAGGCTGGTACGACAGCTCGACTGGAGCGCCGAGACGGTCGATCCCCTGCTGGACGGCCTGAACGGGGTGACGGCCTACCGGCTCCCGGCGCCTCTCGGGGACGGATCGCTGCTGCAGGGCACCGCCTACGCCGCCTTCAACCTGCCCGGCGAGGGCGGGGTGGACTTCCCGCTGACGGCATGGCCGGTGGCGGGCAAGACCGGCACCGCCGAGGTGCGGGGAAAGGCCGACTTCGCCTGGTTCGCCGCGTTCGGCCCCGCTGCGTGGCCCGAGCAGGGGTACGACCACACGCCCGAGGTGGTGGTGGCGATGGTGCTGGAGGAGGCCGGCTTCGGCGGCGAGGTGGCCGCGCCCGCGGTGGCGCGGATACTCCACCCCATCGCGACCGGCGCGGTCGAGCGGGCCCGCACCGCGCAGGAGGTGGACGCCTGCTACGCCGAGGTCAAGACTCTCGTCTCGTTCCTGGAGGGCGTGCGCAGCGGTGCGATCAAGGTCGACGAGGAAGGGGTGCCCATCTCGCAGCCGCGCCCGTCGCTGTCGCAGGACTGCTTGGACCTGGTCGGCGGCGAGGAGAACGTCGAGGCGCTGGGCATGAGGGCGCTGCTGTGACCGCCGCGGCGCGGGTGCCCGACAAGCCGCGCGTCCACCAGGAGCCGTGGTGGCTACTGGTGGATCCGTTCCTGGCGCTGTCCGCGGCCGCCATCGCGGCCATGGGCTCGGTGCTGGTGTACTCGGCCACCCGAGGCGCGGTCGGCGACTTCGTCGAGCCGGACCGGGTGCTGCTGTGGCGCCAGGGGCTGTTCGCGGCGGTGGGGCTCGCCGGCGGTGTCGCCGTGGCGATGGTGTCTCCCAGGCATCTCAAGCGCTTCTGGCCGCTGGCGTTCGCGACGATGATCGCCGCTCTGTGGGCGGTCCTGGAGATAGGCGTCGAGGTGAACGGCACCCGGGGCTGGTTCTCCTTCGAGAGCCTCTCGTTCGACGCCTTCCGCCTGCAGCCGTCCGAGCCGGGAAAGCTGGTGGTGATCGTGGGGCTCGCGCTGGCGCTCTCGCCCCGATCGGGGGAGGTGGGCCTGCTGCGGCTGCTGTCGTCGCTGGGGCTGGTGGCCGCGCCGGTCATGCTTCTGCTGCTGCAGCCCGACGTCGGGACGATCCTCGTGTACCTGGCGGTCACGGTGACCGTCGTGGTCGTCAGCGGAGTGAGAATCCGGTGGATGGCCGCGCTGGCGCTGCTGGCCTTGGCGGGCGCGTTCTGGGTGCTTCGATCAGACTCGCTGGCCGACTACCAGCAGGCCCGTCTGTCGGTCTTCCTGTCGGAGTCGTCCGACGGCAGCGCCCAGGCCGAGCAGTACGCCTACAACGCGGAGCAGGCCCAGGTCGCGGTGGGCAACGGCGGGCTGGGCGGCCAGGGACTGTTCCAGGGCACGCAGACCGCGTCGGGGCTGGTGCCCTCCCAGGAGACCGACTTCATCTTCACGGTCGCCGGGGAGGAGCTCGGATTCCAGGGGTCGTCGCTGCTGCTGGGACTGTACGCCCTGCTGTTGTTCCGAGTCTGGAGGACGGCCCAGATCTCCCCGGACCGCTTCGGCCGGCTCGTGTGCATCGGCGTGTTCGCCATGTTCCTGTTCCAGATGTTCCAGGCCGTGGGCATGACGATGGGGATGATGCCGGTGACCGGAATCCCCCTTCCCTTGGTGAGCTACGGCGGGTCGTCGATGCTCACTTCGATGGCCGGGCTGGGACTGGTGGCCGGCGTCTACCGTCGGCGCCTCGATCCCGAAGGTGCGGGCCGTAGGTAGGCTGGCACCATGACCAGCCTGCGGCCTGAGCACGATTCCCGCTTGCCGCAGGCCCCCGGTCTGTGGCCTGATCTCGAGCCGCTGCTGCCGCGGGTCTCCAAACCCGCCCGCTACATCGGCGGCGAGGAAGGGATGCAGACTCCGCGCCACGGCCCCTCGGTCGTTTCGTGGCTGCTGACCTATCCGGACACCTACGAGATCGGCCTGCCCAACCAGGGACTGCAGATCCTCTACGAGATCATCAACGAGCGCTCCGACGGCGCCGCCGAGCGGGCCTACGCGCCGTGGGTCGATCTCGAAGCGCTCATGAGGGCCGAGGGCCTGCCGCTGTTCTCGCTGGACACCCACCGGCCCGCAGGGGCCTTCGACGTCCTCGCGTTCAACCTGTCGGCGGAGCTCACGTACACCAACGTCTTGAACTGCATTGACCTGGCGGGCGTGGCGGTGCGGGCCGCCGATCGCCGCGACGGCGACCCGCTGGTGGCCGCGGGAGGACACTGCACCTACAACCCCGAGCCCCTGGCCGACTTCCTCGACTTCGTGGTGCTCGGCGACGGCGAGGAGGCGGTGGGGGAGACCACCGAGGTGCTGCACCGCTGGAAGGTGCGAGGCCGCGCCGGCGGGCGGGCTGGCGTGCTGCGGGAGCTGTCCGCGGTGCCAGGCGTGTACGTGCCCTCGCTGTACGAGGCGGTGTACGAGGGCGGCCGGCTGGCGGGGCTCGAGCCCCTCCACCCCGACGTACCCGCCGTGGTGGAGAAGCGCACGGTGGCCGACCTGGCCGACTGGCCCTACCCGAAGCGACAGCTCGTGCCGCTGACCGAGGTGGTCCACGACCGGCTCAACGTGGAGGTGTTCAGGGGCTGCACCCGCGGCTGCCGCTTCTGCCAGGCGGGGATGATCACCCGCCCGGTGAGGGAGCGTCCCGCGTCGCAGGTGCGCACGATGGTGACCGAGGGCCTGCGCCGGACGGGCTATGACGAGGTGGCCCTCACCTCGTTGAGCACGGCCGACTTCAGCGGCATCGAGCAGGTGGTGGCCGAAACCGTCAGCGACTCGGGCTGCGGCCAGGTGTCGGTGGCGCTGCCCAGCCTGCGGGTGGACGCCTTCACGGTGGGCATCGCGGCCGAGATCCAGCGGGCCCGGCGGACCGGGCTCACCTTCGCGCCCGAGGCCGGGACCTGGCGGATGCGCCAGGTCATCAACAAACTCATCAGCGAGGAGGATCTCTACGGCGCCGTCGAGTCGGCCTACTCGCAGGGCTGGCACCGCATGAAGCTCTACTTCCTGACGGGGCTCCCCACCGAGACCGACGACGACACCGCGGGCATCGCCCGCCTCGCCCGCGAGTGCGTCGCGCTGGGCCGCACCCATCACCGCTCGCCGTCGGTCACCGTCTCGGTGGGCGGGTTCGTGCCCAAGCCCTTCACGCCCTTCCAGTGGTTCGGCCAGAACACCGTCGCCGAGCTGCGACGCAAGATCGGCCTGCTGCGGAGCGAGACCCGCCGCGCCAAGGGCGTCCAACTCAAGTGGCACGACCCCGCAGCCACCTTCGTCGAGGGTCTGGCCAGCCGCGGCGACCGGCGCCTCGGACCCGTCATCGAGCATGTGTGGCGGGCCGGAGGCACGTTCCAGGAATGGTCCGAGCACTTCGACGTCGCCAAGTGGCAGGACGCGATGGCCGCGTTCGGGCTCGACGCGGACCACTACGTCCACCGGCACCGCACCCTCGACGAAGTGCTCCCGTGGGACCATCTCTCGGCCGGGCTGCACAAGGACTTCCTGTGGCAGGACTGGCGGGACGCGCTCGAGGAGGTCGGCCTCGAGGACTGCCGATGGACGCCCTGCTACGACTGCGGCGCGTGCACCGGCTACGGCATCGAGCACATGGTGGCGTCGGCCGCGCCGCCGGCCGGCGGCAGCCAGGGCACCGGCCCGGCCGCTCCTCGGCGAACGGAGGTTCCCGTGCGGCTGTCGCCGCGCCCGCTGGCAGGCGCGGGAGCGCGGCTGTGAGCGTCACCGCGGCCGCGGGCGGGCGCGACGGCGCGGGCGTGAGCGAAGCCCCGGCCCCGGCCGCGGCCTCGAGGATGCGCATCCGCTTCTCCAAGCACGGCAAGGTGCGCTTCACCTCGCACCGCGACGTTGCCAGGATCTGGGAGCGGTCCCTGCGCCGGGCAGGCGTGCCTGCGGCCTACTCCGGCGGGTTCAACCCGCGGCCCCGGATCGCGTTCGGGCTGGCGCTGTCCACCGGCTACTCCTCCGGCGCCGAGTACCTCGACGTGGAACTCGATCCGGCCCGGGCGGACGAGATCGACGACGCCGGCCTCGTCGACGCCCTCAGCGAGGCACTGCCCGCCGGCATGGCGGCGCTGGCCGTGGCCCGGGTGGCCCGGGGGGCGCCGTCGCTGCAGCAATCGGTCACCAGCTGCACCTGGAGAATCGACGCGAGCCGGGCGGAGACCGGCCTCGCCGGTGCGGTGGGACGCCCACTGCCCGACGGCGCCGCCGCTCCGGCGGCGCGGCTCGACGCGGCGAGCGTGTCGCGCTCGGTGGACCGGGCCCTGTCATGCCAAGAACTGCTGGTTGAACGCGAGCGGAAGGGGCGGACCGTCACCGAGGACATTCGGCCGGCCGTGCTCGCGGTCGAAGTGGAGGGAAACACCAAAGACGGAGTGAGGCTTATCGCCGATCTCGGCACGCAGCCGCGGGCGGTACGGCCCGCGGAGCTGTTGGCGAGCCTTGATCCGCCGCTCAGCGCGCTGCGGGTCTGCCGTCTTCATCAATGGATCGCAACCGACGCTACAGAGCGCCGCGAACCGCTCGCGGTCGCCGACATGTCGGTGGCACTAGCGGGAGCCGAGCCATGACGGCCCCGCTCGACTACGCAAAGGAATGCAATGACAGACGAACGCCGAGCGGCGCGCGCTTCGGGCGCCGCCGAGAAGGCACAAAGGTCAGGTAGCCCCGCCGCAGGCTCGAAGGCGGCGTCGCGACGCTCTAAGACGCCGCCCGCCCGGAAGCCGAAGATCGGTGACAGCCGTCCCGCGCCCCCGACCCCGCCTCCGTCCCAGTCCCGCTCGTCGGGCGGCGGACGCCGTCGACGGCGGCGTGGCGGCCAGCGCAACTCGCAGGCCCGGGTGAGGCCCGTCGAGGCGGTCACCTACGACGAGCCGGTCCAACTCGACGAGAAGAGCCTCAAGGGCAGGCGGGGCCGCACCCGCAAGGGCCAGGCGGTGGGCCGGTATCTGATGTGCGTCCACGTCAGCGAGAAGGCCACCCTCATCGCAGTCCTGGAGGGCCGCCGACTGATCGAGTTCAGGGTGTCGAGGCCCGCGGACGACGTGAGCCAGATCCACGGGAACATCTACCTGGGACGGGTCCAGAACGTGCTGCCCGGCATGGAGACGGCTTTCGTGGACATAGGCACCCCCAAGAACGCGGTGCTGTACCGGGGCGACATCCAGTACGACCCCGAGGAGATAGAGGCGGGCCGGGCCGCGGGCGACCGGACCGAGCCCCGGATCGAGGACCTGCTCCGGCCCAAGCAGCAGGTCCTGTGCCAGGTCACCAAGAACCCGATCGGAGAGAAGGGCGCCCGCCTCACTCAGGAGGTGTCGTTGGCCGGCCGCTTCGTGGTGCTGGTGCCGAAGTCGTCGGGATTCGGGATCTCCAAGCGGCTGCCCGAGGGCGAGCGGCGTCGCCTGCGGTCGATCCTCGAGCGGATCAAGCCCGAGGGCCACGGTCTGATCATGCGGACCGCCGCCGAGAAGGTCACCGCCGCGGAGATCAAGCGCGATGTCGAGCGTCTCATGGGCCAATGGAAGGAGATCGAGAAGCTGGCCGCCTCCTCCTCGGCGCCGGCGCTGCTGTACCGGGAGCCCGAGGCGCCCCTTCGGCTCATCCGGGAGGAGCTCAACTCCGACTACAGGGGAGTGATCATCGACGACGAGGCCCTGTACTCCCAGGCCTCCGGCTACATCTCCTCGATCATCGGGGCCCTCTCGGACCGCGTCCGGTACTACGACACGGCCCGCGAGAAGCTGCCGCTGTTCGAGCGCTACTACGTGACCGAGCAGCTCAAGAAGGCGCTGGAGCCCAAGGTGTGGCTGCCCTCGGGCGGGTCGCTGATCATCGAGCACACCGAGGCACTGACGGTGGTGGACGTGAACACCGGCAAGAACGTGGGCAAGTCGAGCCTCGAGGAGACCGTGCTGGCCAACAACCTGGAGGCCGCGGACGAACTGGCCCGCCAGCTTCGGCTCCGCGACATCGGCGGCATCATCGTGGTCGACTTCGTGGACATGGAGCAGGCGTCCAACCGCAACCAGGTCACCAAGCGGTTCAGGGAGGCCCTGGCCCGCGACAAGACCCGCACCCAGGTGCTGGACATCAGCGGCCTGGGCCTGCTCGAGATGACCCGCAAGCGCAGCGGCGAGGGCCTGCTCGAGTCGCTGTCGGACATCTGCGGCCACTGCTCGGGCCGGGGCATCCGTCTGCTGGACGAGTTGATCGACTGAGCGGGCGTTAGCCTTAACGCCCATGTACGCAGTGGTCGAGACCGGCGGCAAGCAGTACCGCGTCCAGCAGGGCCAGACGGTCGAGGTGGAGCGGGTCGGCGAGCCCGGCTCGGAGGTCTCGTTGCGCCCTGTGATGTTGGTGGACGGCGACGAGGTGCTGGCCACCCCCGCAGCCCTTGCCTCGGCTCGGGTCACCGCTACGGTCCTCGGCGAGCACAGGGGCCCCAAGATCCGGGGATTCACCTACAAGCCCAAGAGCAATCAGCGCCGCCGGTGGGGTCATCGCCAGACCCTGGCGACCGTGGAGATCACCGAGATCAGGAAGGGCTGATCGAGATGTCGAAGACCAAGGGCGGCGGCTCGACCCGCAACGGGCGCGACTCTCAGGCCAAGCGCCTGGGAGTGAAGGTGTACGACGGCGGCAGGGTGCTGTCGGGCGCCATCATCGTCCGCCAGAGGGGCACGAAGTTCCATCCGGGGGCCAACGTCGGACGGGGCGGCGACGACACGTTGTTCGCCACCGCCGACGGAATCGTGCGCTTCGGCTCCCGCCGAGGGCGCAAGCTCGTCTCGGTCGTCTCCTCCGACTCCTGACCCTTCTGCTCTTGACCCTTCTGTAGGCCGTTCCCGTCTGGGTGGGGTGTCCGGCCGGCGGGGCCTGTCGTCGAGCCCGTTCGACCGACGGGCTGGCGCCCATTGTCGGTCGCTCGTGCTCGCCGCCACCCGCCGGCCTGCCGGCCGCTCCCCGCTGCTTGTCGTTCGGGGCCTGTTCCTGTGGGGTCTGCGCTTAGCCTTTGGGGGTGGCCGGGTTCGTCGATGAGTGCAACCTGCATGTGACCGCGGGCGACGGCGGCGCGGGGTGCGTCGCGTTCCGTCGGGAGGCGCGGGTGGCTCGGGGCGGGCCCGCGGGCGGTGACGGCGGGCGCGGCGGCCACGTGTGGCTGGTGGCCGACCGGAATGTGGCCTCCCTGCTGGCGTTCCGCGACCATCCGCATCGGCGGGCCTCCAATGGCAAGCACGGGTCGGGCAGCAACCGTCACGGCGCCCGCGGCCAGGATCTGGAGGTGAAAGTGCCGGTGGGCACGGTGGTGCTCGACCACGGCGACCGCTCCCAGCTTGCCGACCTGCCGGTCCATGGGGCGCGCTGGCAGGCGGCCCGGGCCGGCCAGGGAGGCCGGGGGAACGCCCGCTTCCTTTCCAACGCGCGGCGGGCCCCCTCCTTCGCGGAGCAGGGCGAGTGGGGCGAGCAGCGCTGGCTGCGCCTGGAGCTGAAGCTGCTCGCCGATGTGGCCATCATCGGGTTCCCCAACGTCGGGAAGTCCACCTTCATCAGCCGGGTGTCGGCCGCCAAGCCGAAGATCGCCGACTATCCGTTCACCACACTGGAGCCCAACCTCGGGGTGGCTCGGATCGACGACGACGTGGAACTGGTTCTGGCCGACATCCCGGGACTGATAGCCGGAGCCGCCGACGGCAGGGGCCTAGGCCACCGCTTCCTTCGCCACACCGAGCGGGCCCGGGTGCTGCTGGTGCTGATCGACCTGTCGGAACTGGCCGAACACTCCGCTGAGGAGCAGCTCCAGGTGCTGCTGGGGGAGCTGGGCCGGTACCGTCCCGAGTTGGTCGAGCGTCCGAGGCTAGTTGTGGGCAGCCGGGCCGACATGGCGCCGGGCGACCGCTTCGGTGCGGGCCGCCTGTCGTCGGTCACCGGGGAGGGCGTGTCGGAGGTCATGGGGGACCTCGCCCGGATGGTGGTCGAGGCCCGGCGGGCCGAGCCGGTGGACGACGCTCCCGTCGTGCACCGGCCCCTGCCGCCCGCGGAGGAGGTTCTCGTCGGCCGGGCCGACGACGGCGCCTGGATCGTCAGCGGCCGGGCCGCGCTCAGGGCCGTGGCGTTAAACGACCTGACCGAGCCCGACGCGCTGGCCTACGTCCAGGACCGGCTGAACGGCCTGGGCGTCGACCGGGCCCTGGCCCGCGCCGGAGCCTCTACAGGCGACACCGTGTACGTGGGCGACTTCGCGTTCGAGTACCTCGAGGACCACGCCATGGCCTCCGCCGGTCATCGCCGCCGGAGCCGAAGATGACCTCTGGGAGCGCCGAAGCATCCGCGTCGCTGCCCGCACGGACGGTGGTGGCCAAGATCGGCACGTCGTCGATCACCGGCGGCAGCGGCGCGATCGACCGGGCGGCCGTCGAGAAGCTGTGCGCCGAGGTGGCCGAACTGCGCTCGCAGGGCCACCGCATGGTGGTGGTCACCAGCGGCGCCATCGCGGCCGGGCTGCCGGAGCTCGGCATGGAGCAGAGCCGGCGCTCGGTGAGCATGGAAACGCTGCAGGCGGTGGCCACCGTCGGCCAGAGCGCCCTGATGGGCATGTACCGCGAGGTGTTCGGCGCAATGGGCGTGGTGGCCGGGCAGGTGCTGCTGGTGCCGCTCGACTTCGTGATCCGCAGCCAGTACGTGCACGCCGCGGCCACGCTGTGCAAGCTGCTGGATCTGGGGGTCGTGCCCGTCGTGAACGAGAACGACGCGGTGGCCGACGACGAGATCCGCTGGGGCGACAACGACCGGCTGGCCGCGCTCGTGTCGAACCTTGTGCAGGCCGACCTGCTCGTGCTGCTGACCGACACCGCCGGAGTGCTCACCGACGATCCCCGACGCAACTCCGACGCGTCGCTCATCTCCGAGATCGTCGAGTTCGACCACCGCCTCCAGCAGCGTGTCGGCGGCGCGGGCACCGACCGTGGCAGCGGCGGAATGGCGTCGAAGCTGACCGCGGCCCGGGTGGCGTCGCTGTCGGGCGTGCCCACCGTCATTGCCGACGCCAGCCGGCCCGGGGTTCTCGCCGACGCTCTCGCGGGCACGCCGGGTGCGGGCACCCTGGTGCGCGCCGCCGCGCAGCGGCTGCCGGCTCGCAAGCTGTGGATCGGATTCGCGGTGGTGTCCCAGGGCGAGGTGGTGGTCGACTCGGGCGCCCGGGCCGCGCTGGAGCGGGGCAAGTCGCTGCTGGCGATCGGCGTGCGCTCGGTGTCAGGCTCCTTCGACGCCGGCGAGCCGGTGGAGGTGCGCGAGGCCGACGGCGACGTGTTCGCCAAAGGCCTAGTGCGCCACAGCAGCCAGGAGCTGTCGGCCGCGGCCGGGCGCCGCCGCGAGACCCTCCCCGCGGGCGCGCCCAACATCGTCATCCACGCCAACGACCTAGTGATCCTCCCCGCCCCCCAGTGATCGGCGATGCGATGACCGGGACGGGATGAACGGCGATGCGATGACCGAGGGGCGATGAACGGGGCGGCGACGGCCTGAGCCCGGGCGAGGCTCAGGCCTTCTCGGCGGAGCCCTGGGCTATCTCGGCGGCGCTGGCGGGGCCGATGCCGAGCTGGTCCTTGATCTGGGCGAGACGGGCCTTGGCCTCGTTGTTGCGGACCGCCGCCTCGATCTCGAGCGTGCTGGCTGCGGCGGCCGAGTCGGAGCCGTCCTCGACGAGTTCGGCGACGCCCTTGGCCTTGGCGAAGCGGGCTTCGATCTTGTCGCGCACCTCGTTGAACGTCGGCACGTCTTCGCCGACCGCCTCGGTGAGGGTGCTCATCGCCTCGTTCATCTGCTCCTGCATCCGGGCCTGGTCGATCTGGCCCAGCAGCCTCTGTCGCTCGCGCAGCTTCTCCTGCATGCTCAGCGCGTTCTGCGACACCGCGGCCTTGGCCTGGTCGGCGGCCTGGGACGCCTGGAAGTGGAGGGCCTTGAGGCTCTCGATCTCCTGCTCGAGGGTGATCAGCCGACCGGCCAGGCGCTCGGCTGCCGCGGTGTAGGAGGACATCTTCTCGTCGTCGCCTGAGGCGGCGGCCGCCTCGGCCATCAACAGGGCCTGCCGGGCATTGCGGTTGGCCCGTTCCAGCTCCTCGATTGCCCGGCTGAGCCGCATCTCGGTCTGCTTCTGGTTGGCGATGACGTTGGCGGCCTGGTCCTTCAGGCGCCGGTGCTGCACCCGCGCCTCGTCGATGGCCTGCTCCAGCTGCACCTTCGGGTCGGCAGACTCCTCGAGGCGTCCGGCCAGCCGGGCCGTCAGGTAGTTCCAGCGGCGCTTGATGAGCTTCCACATGCCTCAGACTCTACTTCGCCGAAGCCGCCGAGGCATGGGCGCGCGACGCTCAGCCGGGCCGGTTCCTCCGATCCCAGAGGATCCTTCGGGCGGGCTGGAGCAGCATGTTCGCCTCGTTGACGCCGCCGCGATGGGCCGTGACCGTGTAGACGGCCACCGCCAGCGCTCCGACGAGGGGGGCCGAGAGCAGCACCGGCCAGTCGCCGACCACCAGCTTGAGGGCCGCGGCGGCGACGAACGCGGCAGCCGCGGCGGGCAGGGGCCTTCCGAGGGCGGATCGCGACGGCGCGATCCGCAGCCGCCGCGAGAGCAGCGCGACTTCGACCCAGGCGGCCGCCGCCGATCCCACGGCCAGGCCGACCGCACCCAGACGGACCGCGTCGGCAGCCTCGCGCTCGGCCTCGGGAAGGGCCCATGCCAGCCCGAGGGCGTCGGCCGCGCCGACCAGGCCGTCGGGCCCGACCGCCACCCGGTCCAGCGGGAACATCACGACCATGCCCACCGCGGCGGCCAGCGTGACCCGCAGCGCGGCGATGCGGGCCGGACCGGCGGTGTCGCCGGTGGCGTAGCAGGCGTTCTGCAGCACCCTGCTCACGCCGGTGGCGGGCAGCCCGACGGCGTAGACGGCCACGATGAACCAGACCAGCACCGTGTCGGCCGACTCGAACGCGCCCCCTTCGAACAGGAGCCCCACCACCAGGTCGCCGGCCGCGGCGTACACAGCCGTCGCCAGGAGCATCCAGAACGCCACCTGGCGCATGGCCGTCGCGGTCCGGTCCGACAGGGCGGCGGGATCATGGGCCAGCCGGGACATCTCCGGGAGCTCGGCTGCGCTCACGCTCATGGCGAACAGGCTCACCGGCAGCATGTAGAGGATCTGGGCCCGGTAGAGCGCGGCCAGCGCCCCGGTGGCCAGCAGGGAGGCCAGCACCAGGTCCACATGGGCCGACAGTTGCACGACGCCCCGGCCCAGCACGGCCGGGCCGAACCGCCTCCTGACCTCCATCAGGCTGGGATGGCGCCGGGCCCATCGCAGCCGGAGGCCCCGGGCCAGCCGGAGCGTCGTCGGGAGCTGGGCCAGCAGTTGGGCCAGGCCGCCCCCGGCCACTCCCCAGGCCAGGGCGCGGGCCGTCCCGTCCAGGTCGAAGGCCAGGATCCAGGCCACGATGAGCGCCCCCACCTGCACAGCGTTCCAAAGCACGGGGGCCGCATACGAAAGAAAGAAGCGCCGGTGGCTGTTGAGCACCCCGAGGCACCATGCCGACAGCACCGAGAACCCGATCCCCAGAGCGGTGACTCGCACCAGCGAGACGGCGAGATCGAAACGGTCCGCGCTGAGGCCCGGTGCCAGCACGACGGTGATCGGCCGGGCCAGGGTGACCACCACCAGCACCGAGATCCCCACCACGGTCGTGAGCGCGGCGGCCACGGCGCCGGCCACCCGGCCGGGATCGCCGTCGTCGCGGTCGCCGTGGGAGTCGAGCAGCCGGCTGTACACGGGAACGAAGCTGGCCGACAGGACTCCCTCGCCGAGCAGGTTCTGCAGCATGTTGGGGATGCGCATGGCCACCGCGAAGGCGTCGCCGGCCGCGGTGTTGCCCAGCAGTCGGGCGGCGACGGTCTCTCGTCCGAGCCCGGCGAGGCGGCTGGCCCCGATCCCCAGCGCCACCAGCAGCGCGGCAGAGGTCCGGCGAGGCCGGCTCGGGTTCACCACGGGATCGAGTCCATCACACCGCGGGCGAGGCTACCCGCGACACGCCTATAGCCTGGGGAGATGACCGCAGCCGCAACCATCGTCGGGGCGTCGGCGCCGCCCGCGTCGTTATCCGCTCCCGCTCGCCGCGTCGCCGCCACCGTCAGCGAGCTGGCCGCCAGAGCCAAGGCCGCGTCGAGGCGGCTGGCCTCGGCCTCCACCGCGTCCAAGGACCAGGCCCTGCGGGCCGCGGCCGACCTGCTGGTGGAGCGGTCCGACGCCGTGTTGGCGGCCAACACGGTCGATGTGGAACGGGCCGCCGCGGCCGGGACGCCCGACACCCTCGTGGACCGTCTGCGACTCTCGCCGGCGCGCCTCGAGGCCATGGCCGACGGCCTCAGGCAGGTGGCCGCGAGCCGCGACCCGGTGGGGCAGGTGGCCGACGGCTGGGTGCGTCCGAACGGGCTTCGCATCGAGCGGGTGCGGGTGCCGCTCGGGGTGGTGGCCATCATCTACGAGAGTCGGCCCAACGTCACCTCCGACGCGGCGGGCCTGTGCCTCAAGTCGGGCAATGCCGCCTTCCTGCGGGGCTCCTCCTCCGCCATCGAGTCCAACCTGGCGATCGCGGCCGCCATCAGGGAGGCAGTGTCCTCGGCGGGCCTGCCGGCCGACGCGCTGACGCTGGTGGAGGACACATCGCGGGCCGCGGCCGTGGAGTTCATGCAGCAGACCGGTTACGTCGACTGTCTGATCCCCCGGGGCGGGCCGTCCCTCATACGGTCGGTGATCGACAACGCCACCGTCCCGGTCGTCATAGACGGGGCGGGCAACTGCCACGCCTACGTGGACGCGTCCGCCGACCTGGGCAAGGCCCTGGACATAGTGGTCAACGGCAAGACGCAACGCCCCTCGGTGTGCAACGCCCTGGAGTCGCTGGTGGTGCACTCGGCGGTTGCCGAGGACTTCCTGCCCCGGGCCGCGGCCGCTCTCGACGGGGTGGAACTGCTGGGCGACGGGCGGGCCCGGCGGGCGGTGGCGTCGATGGGGGAGGCGACCGCGGAGGACCACGCCACGGAGTTCCTCGCCCTCAAGATGTCGGTGAAGGTGGTGGACAGCCTCGACGAGGCCATCTCCCACGTCAACAGCAACGGGTCGGGCCATTCCGAGACCATCGTCACCTCGGATCTGACGGCCGCCGACCGGTTCGCCCGCGAAGTGGACGCGGCCGCGGTGCTGGTGAACGCCTCGACCCGTTTCGTCGACGGCGAGGAGTTCGGCTTCGGCGCCGAGATCGGCATCAGCACCCAGAAGCTGCACGCCCGCGGGCCGATGGGCCTCGAGCAGCTGACGACGCTGAAGTTCGTCGTCCGCGGCGACGGCCACGTCCGCTGAGCGGCCCGATCCTCGTCTCGTCCATCATGTCTGGTCTCGCCAGCGGCGTCGGGCGGCTCCGTGTCTGAGCGCTTCGCCGATGTCGGCTCGGTGCGCGAGGAACTGGCCGGCGTCGATTATCTCTGCGACGCCGGCGTGGCGGGCGTCGTCTACCTCGCCGACCGGCTCGACAAGCCCGTGCTGGTGGAGGGTCCGGCCGGCACGGGCAAGACCCAGCTGGCCAAGAGCGTGGCCGAGATGTCAGAGAGCCGCCTGATCCGCCTGCAGTGCTACGAGGGCCTCGACGAGGCCAGGGCCCTCTACGAGTGGAACTACAAGAAGCAGCTGTTGCGCATCCAGGCCGAGCGGGAGACGGTCCACGGCTGGGACGACCTGTCCGAGAACATCTTCTCCGACGAGTTCCTGCTGGCCCGCCCGCTGCTGCAGGCGATCAGGGCCGACGAGCCGGTGGTGCTGCTGATCGACGAGGTCGACCGAGTGGAGGTGGAGACCGAGGCCCTGCTGCTGGAGGTGCTCAGCGAGTTCCAGGTCTCCATACCCGAACTGGGCACCATGCAGGCGCGGCGGCTGCCGCTGGTGTTCCTCACGTCCAACAACACCCGCGAGCTGAGCGAGGCTCTCAAGCGCCGCTGCCTGTACCTGCACATCGACTACCCGTCGATGGAGCGCGAGAAGCAGATCGTCATAGCCAAGGTGCCCGACATCGCCGAGAACCTGGCCGACCAGGTGGCCCGGGTGGTCCGCTCCATCCGCCGACTCGAGTTGAAGAAGGCCCCCTCGGTGTCGGAGACCCTGGACTGGGCCCGCACGCTGGTCCTGCTGGGGGTGCAGCGCGTCGACGCCGAGGTAGCCGCCGACACCGCCAACATCCTGCTGAAATACCAGAGCGACATCGCCAAGGCGCGCAAGGAGCTCGCGACCACCGACGGCGTGGTCGGCTGAGGCGGAGACCCGTGGCCGACGCCCCAGCCCGGGCCGTCGCGGGCGATCCGCTGCTCGACCTGATCAACGGCTTCATTGCCGAGCTCCGGGCGGCGGGCATCCCGGCGAGCCTCACCGAGAGCCTCGACGCCATGCAGGCGGTCAGGCACGTTCCCATCGAGGAGCGCGACACCTTCAAGTACGCCCTGGCCGCCACGCTGGTGAAGAACCAGGCTCATTGGAGGGCCTTCGAGACCGTCTTCGAGGTGTACTTCTCGCTGCGAGGCCCCCAGTACGCCATCGCCGACGACGACGAGGAGAACCAGCAGATCGACGGCGAAGGCCCGCCGCAGTCGGCCTCCGGAGGGCCCGCCGACCTGCTCACCCCCGAGGAGCTGGCCGAGATGCTCTACCGGGCCCTGATGAGCGGCGACCGGGAGATGCTCGCCCGGGCGGCGCGGCAGGCGGTGCGCCGCTACGCGGGGATGGAGCCGGGCCGCCCGGTGGGAGGCACCTACTACCTGTACCGCACTCTGCGCAACCTCGACCTCGACGGCGTGCTGGAGCGGCTGATGATGACCCAGCAGAACACCGAGGGCGACCCCGACGCCTTCGAGCAGCGGCTGGCCCGCGACACCTACGAGATGCGCATCGCCGAGCTCAAGCAGCAGATCGAGGCGGAGATCCGCCGCCGACTGGTGGCCGACCGGGGCATGGAGGCCATGGCCAGGACGCTGCGCAAGCCGCTGCCTGAGGACATCGACTTCATGCACGCCTCCCGCGAGGAGATGGCCAGCCTCCGCAAGGCGATCTACCCGCTGACCCGCAAGCTGGCCGCCCGCCTGGTGCGCAAGCGCCGCCACGGCCGCACCGGCCCGCTCGACTTCCGCTCGACGGTGCGCCATTCGCTGTCATACGGCGGCGTGCCCGCCGAGCCGAAGTTCCGCCATCCGCGGCCCTACAAGCCCGAGATCATGGTGGTGGCCGACGTGTCGGGGTCGGTGGCCGCGTTCGCCCGGTTCACGCTGCATCTGGTGTACGCGCTGTCCAGCCAGTTCTCCAAGGTGCGCTCCTTCGTGTTCATCGACGGCCTCGACGAGGTGACCCGACTCTTCGAGGGCACCGAGGACATCGCGGAGGCCGTGCACCGGGTCAACACCGAGGCCGACGTGGTGTGGGTGGACGGGCACTCCGACTACGGCCACGCCCTGGGCGTGTTCTGGGACAGGTTCGCGGGCGACATCGGGCCGCGCACCACCGTGCTCATCCTCGGCGACGCCCGCAACAACTACCACGCCGCCGAGAGCTGGATCGTGAAGTCGGTGAGGTCGAAGGCCAAGCAGCTCTACTGGCTCAACCCCGAGCCCCGCAGCTACTGGGACACCGGCGACTCGATAGTGGGGGAGTACGCCCCCCACTGCGACGGCGTGTTCGAGGTCCGCAACCTGCGCCAGCTCGAGTCCTTCGTGGACCGCCTGGCCTGAGGCCGGAGCCTCTGAGCCTGGATGCGGCTCAGCGGCGCTCGGTGCCCGGCGCCATGGACCGGGCCTGGTTGCGGCTCAGCGGCGCTCGGCCAGCATCTCGGCCACGCGGAAGGCTAGGTCCACCGACTGGCGGCCGTTGAGGCGGGGATCGCACAGCGTCTCGAACGCCCGCTCCAGGTCGGTATCGAGGATCTTGTCGGAGCCGCCGACACACTCGGTGACCGCGTCGCCGGTCAACTCCACATGCACGCCGCCGGGCCAGGTACCGCAGGCGGTGTGGGCCGCGAAGAAGCCGCTGATCTCGGTCAGCACGTCGTCGAAGTCGCGGGTCTTGCGCCCCGAAGTCGACGTGTAGGTGTTGCCGTGCATCGGGTCGCAGGCCCACGCCACGGGGTGACCCGAGTCGCGGACGGCCCGCAGCAGCGGCGGCAGCAGGGTCTCGATCCTGTCGGCGCCCATCCTGGTGATGAAGGTGAGTCGGCCGGGAATGCGCTGGGGGTTGAGCGCCTCGCACAGCGCGAGCACCTCGTCGACGGTGGCAGTCGGCCCGACCTTGCAGCCGAGCGGGTTGTGCACGCCTCGCAGGAACTCCACATGGGCTCCATCGAGCTGCCGGGTGCGCTCGCCGATCCAGAGCATGTGGGCTGAACAGTCGTAGGTGTCCCCGGTCAGGGAGTCCACCCGCGTCAGGGCCTCCTCGTAGTCGAGCACCAGAGCCTCGTGGCTGGTGTAGAACTCCACCTCGTGGAGCTGCGGCGTGTTGGCGGTGGTGACCCCGCAGGCCGTCATGAACCGCAGGGCCCGGTCGATCTCGTCGGCCATCTGCGAGTAGCGCCGGCCGGCCGGCGACGTGGCCACGAACTCCCGGTTCCAGCTCGACACCTGCGACAGGTCGGCGTAGCCGCCCCGGGTGAACGCCCGCAGCAGGTTGAGGGTGGACGCGGCGCGGTGGTACGCGGTCAGCAGGCGGCGAGGGTCGGGCAGCCGCTCGGCCTCGCTGAAGCCGATGTCGTTGACCATGTGGCCCAGGAACGACGTGAGCTCCGTCTCGCCCTTGGTCTCGGTGGGACTGGACCGGGGCTTGGCGAACTGCCCGGCGATGCGACCCACCTTCACCAGCGGCACGCCGCCGGAGTAGGTCAGCACGATGGCCATCTGCAGGATCACCCGCAGCTTGTCGCGGATCGAGTCGGCCGAGGAGTCGAAGGACTCCGCGCAGTCGCCGGCCTGGAGCAGGAAGGCCTCGCCGTCAGCCACCCGGCCCAGCAGCGCGGTCAGGGCCCGGGCCTCGCCCGCGAACACCAGCGGAGGCAGGTCGCCCAGCGCCTTGGTGGCCTGCTCGAGCTCGGCCTGGTCGGGCCAAGCCGGCTGATGGAGGGCCGGCTTGGCCCTCCAGGAAGAAGGCGACCAAGTGCTCCCGCCGGCGAAAAGGGTCAGGTCTTCGCCGGTCATGGGTGTTCAGGCTGCGTCGACCGTCTCGGCCAGACTCAGTTCCTCGGCGTGCTCGCGCACGGCATTGATGGCGCGCTTCACCAGACGACGGGCCGCCTCGGCGGTGACGCCCAGCTCCTCGCCAACCTCGCGGTAGGAGCGCTTGATCCCGTCGGACAGCCCGAAGCGCTGCCTCACCGCGTACTTGGCCCGGTCCTCGAGGATGTCGAGCAGCCCGGTGACCATCTCCTCCTCCGCCTTGGCCATGACCTCCAGCTCGGGGCCGGGGTTGGCGTCGGGAAGCAGGTCGATCAGCTCGTTGCTGTCGTCGTCGCCGATGGTGCGGTCCAGCGAGGTGGGCGTGGTGAGCCGGTGCAGCCGGGCGTGGTCGTCGTCGAGCTCGTCGCCGTCGCCTGACACCTGCCGCAGGGCGGCCCGCAGGCTGGCCGAGCGGTCGCCGGGAAGGCGCACCAGGCTCGCCTTCTGGTCGAGGGCGCGTCCGATGGACTGGCGGATCCAGAAGGTGGCGTAGGTCGAGAACTTGAAGCCCTTGCGCCAGTCGAACTTGTCGACCGCGTGCTCGAGGCCCAGGTTGCCCTCCTGGATCAGGTCCAGCAGCTCCATGCCCGGGGGCAGGGGATAGCGGCGGGCCACGCTGACCACGAGGCGAAGGTTGGCCCGTATGAAGCGGTCCTTGGCCGCCGCGGCCTCGCGGATGGCCTTCTCGATGTCACGGCCCCGCTCGCCCTGCTCCTTGCGGCTCCGGGCCTCGACGCCGCGCTCGATGGCCTGTGACAGCTCGCGCTCCTCTTGGGCGTTGAGCAGGGCCACCGCGCCGATTTCGTTCAGGTACTGTCCTACTGAATCACTCATGTCGCACTCACATGACCGGGCCTGCTCGCGGCAGCGCTGCGGTCTACTCGCTTTCTGTATGGAAAAGTTGGTGCCGGGTCCGCACCCTCCAAGTGCGCCACTCCAGCCCGAACGGTAAAGGCTACAATAGTTTCCGGCCGCTGGCAAGTCAAGACGCGCGCGTACGCGGGCTTGTGACATCGGTCACGCGAACCTTACACCTTGGCGGAGGCTATCGTACACTCCCACGGTGCAGGAATCGAGAGGGGCTCGCATAGGCGTTCTGGGCGGCACCTTCGATCCCATCCACTTCGGCCACTTGGCGGTCGCCCTGGAGGTGCGCCACCGGCTGGGCCTTGACAAAATCCTGATGGTCGTCGCCCACGACCCGTGGCAGAAGTCGGCGCTCGGGGCCGTCACGCCGCCCGGTCTGCGCCTGGAGATGGCACGAGCCGCCGTCAGCGGCCTGGAGGGGATCGAGGCCAGCCCGTCGGAGATCGACCGGGGCGGCGAGAGCTACATGGCCGACACGCTCGCCGAGTTGAGGGATGCCTGCCCGGATGCCGAGCTCCTGCTGGTAGTGGGCTCGGACGCGGCCCGGGGCTTGCACACCTGGAAACGCCCCGACGAGCTTCGGAGACTGGCGACCACCGTAGTGGTCCACAGAGCGGGCAGCCCCGGCGGCGACCCGCCGTCGGGATGGCCAGTGCTCGAGGTGGAGGTCCCGGCGCTGGACATCTCCTCCGGCGACATTCGGGCGCGCTTCGCTGAGGGTCGCCCGGTGGAGGCTCTGGTCCCCGGGCCGGTGGTCGAACTGGTGAGATCCTGGGGCCTCTACGGGTGCGGCCGGTGACCGACACAACGGGGGCGCCCGGGCGATCCCACGTTCAGCCGCCCGAGCCCGCTGGTGCCGAGGCGACGCACCCTGTCGATTCCGCTCCGCCGGTCGGTGCCGAGGGGACGCACCCCGTTGATTCCGCTCCGCCGGTCGCCGGCGCGGCCGACGCGGAGGCTTCGAGCCGCTGGTGGAGCCCGATGCGTCGGCGGCGTCGCCGTCCCGCGCCCCCGGCCCACAACTTCTGGCGGTTCGCGTACCCGGCAATCGTCGCCGCGGCCGCCTTGGCCGTGTTCCTGCTGGCCCGTGAGGGCGGCAAGGCCGTTCTCGACCAGCGGGTGGACCACGTGGAGGAGTCGGTCAAGCTCCGACCCGAGGAGCCCGGCTACCTGGAGTTGGTCGACGCCACCCCCACGCTGCTCGCGCTCCACAGCCACGACGGCGAGCTCGTCGGCGCCACGTTCATGGCCCGCACCGGCGTCGACGCGGGAGGCGGCATCGTGCTGCTGTCGGCTGACCTGTTCGTGGTACCGCCGGACGCGGCGGGCGACCAGGGCGAGTTCCTGGGCGAGGCCTACTCGCAGGGAGGCGCCAGCGCCGTGCGACGACTGGCGGAGGGCCTGTTGGGACTGGGCTTCGACGAAGTGATAGAGATCCCTGCCGATGCCCTCGCCTCGAGCATCCAGCCGGCCGGCCCGCTGCCGTACCTGGTGCTCGACGATCTGGTGGAGGTGAGTCCCGACGGGACGACCCGAGTGGTGTACGAGGCCGGCCGGACGGATCTGGCCGCGGCCGACGCGGCCGGGGTCTACGCGTTCCGGAATCCCGACGAGGCCGATGTCAACCGGCTGGAACGCCAGAAGGCGCTGTGGGAGTCGTGGCTCGGCGTGATCGCTCGGGCCGAAGACCCGGACGCGGCGGTCCTTCCCTTCGAGACGGGCCTGTACCCGTTCCTTCGGGCCCTCAGCTCCGGTACCACCGTCATCGAGATCCCCCAGATGCGGACCGTGGCGCTCGACCCTGAGTCTCGGCCTTTCTACGTGCTCGACGACCAGGGCCTGTCCTGGCTGCGCGACCGTTCGCTGGAGATGGTTCCGTGGCCCACGCAGCCCGAGTCGTTCTGGCGGCCTCGCGTGCAGTTGCTCGACGGCACGGGAGACCCGTCCGCCCGGAACGCGCTCGTAGAAGGCTTGGTGGCGGCAGGCGGCGTGGTGACCGTGATCGGCAATGCGCCCGAATTCGGTGTGGAGGCCACGCGGTTCGCCTACCATCGGCCCGAGCTCGTGACCGATCCGATCGTCAACACCATCGCCTACGAACTCGGCGTCGACATGGCGCTCGCCGAGCCCCGTGAGGGCGTGCCGGATCTGGTGGTCGACATCACCGTGACCGTCGGTCTGGACCGATCGGCGCAGTGACGGAACCGTCCGGCCCGGCCGTCGAGGCCGACGCTTCAACCGGGGACGGGGCGCGGCGCTGGGCGGTGGCCGCGGCCTTGGCTGCCGACGATCGCAAGGGCGCCGACACCGTGGTCATAGACGTCGGCGGGGTGCTCGCCGTGACCGACTACTTCGTGGTCACGCACGGCAACAACCCTCGCCAGGTTCGTGCGATCACCGAAGGCGTCGAGGAGGCGCTGCGCGCCGCGGGCGGCCCCTCGCCCCGATGGATCGAGGGCGCGGACGACCGGCAGTGGGTGCTGCTCGACTTCGGGGCGTTCGTGGTGCACGTCTTCGACGCCGAGCGTCGGGCCTTCTACCGCCTCGAGCGCCTCTGGGGCGACTGCCCCGTGGTCGACTGGCGGCCCGCGTCGGCGTCGGCCGGCCATTCGGGTGCCCACGGCGCCGCCAGCTAGCCGGACAGCGGCTCAGCGGTCGCTGAGCTTTACCGGGGTGGAGACTTCGGCGAAGAAGTCGTTGCCCTTGTCGTCTATCACCACGAAGGCGGGGAAGTCCTCCACCTCGATGCGCCAGACCGCCTCCATGCCCAGCTCCGCGTAGTCGAGCACCTCCACGCTGCGGATCGAGTCCTGGGCCAGCCGGGCCGCCGGGCCGCCGATCGAGCCCAGGTAGAAGCCGCCGTGACGGGCGCAGGCGTCGGCCACCTCCGAGGACCGGTTGCCCTTGGCCAGCATCACCATCGACCCTCCGGCCGCCTGGAACTGATCCACGTAGGAGTCCATGCGGCCCGCGGTGGTGGGCCCGAACGAGCCCGACGCGTACCCCTCGGGGGTCTTGGCCGGCCCGGCGTAGTAGATGGGATGCTCCCGCATGTAGGCGGGCATGGGCTCGCCGGAGTCGAGGCCGTCCTTGATGCGGGCGTGGACGATGTCGCGCCCCACCACCAGCGTGCCGGTCAGCGCCAGCCGGGTCTTGACCGGACAGCGGCTGAGCTGCCTGCGGATCTCGACCATGGGCCGGTCGAGGTCGACGGCCACGACCTCGCTGGACAGCTCGTCGGAGGCGGCCTCGGGCAGGAAGCGGGCCGGGTCGGTCTCCAAGCGCTCCAGGAACAGCCCCTCGGCGGTGATCTTGGCCTTGGCCTGGCGGTCAGCGGAGCAGCTGACCGCGATGCCGACCGGGTTCGACGCGCCGTGGCGGGGCAGGCGCACCACTCGCACGTCGTGGCAGAAGTACTTGCCGCCGAACTGGGCGCCGATCCCGAACGTCCGGGTCAGCTCCAGGATGCGCTGCTCCCATTCGAGGTCGCGGAAGCCGTGGCCGGTGGCCGCGTCCCCGCTGGTGGGCAGCGAGTCCAGGTACTTGGCCGAGGCGAGCTTGGCCGTCTTGAGGTTGTGCTCCGCCGACGTGCCGCCCACCACCAGGGCCAGGTGGTAGGGCGGGCAGGCCGCGGTGCCGAGCAGCCGCAGGGTCTCGTCGCAGAAGTCGATCAGCGACTCTGCGTTCAGCAGGGCCTTGGTCTTCTGGTACAGGAACGACTTGTTGGCCGAGCCGCCGCCCTTGGCCATATAGAACAGCTCGTAGACGTCGCCGGGCTTGGAGTGGATCTCGATCTGGGCGGGGAGGTTGTTGCCGGTGTTGACCTCGGTGAACATGTCCAGCGGGGCGAGCTGCGAGTACCGCAGGTTCGATGTGGCGTAGGTGTCGTGCACGCCCCGGGAGATGGCCTCGGCGTCGTCGCCGAAGGTGAGCACCTGCTCGCCCTTGCGTCCCATGATCACGGCGGTGCCGGTGTCCTGGCACATGGGAAGCACCCCGCCCGCGGCGATGTTGGCGTTCAGCAGCAGTTCGGTGGCCACGAAGCGGTCGTTGTCGGAGGCCTCGGGGTCGTCGAGGATGCTGCGGAGCTGCCGGAGGTGCTCGGTCCGCAGATAGTGGGCGATGTCGTGCATCGCCTCGGCGGTCAGCCGGGTGAGTGCCTCGGGCGCCACTCGGAGGAACGGGCGACCGGCCGCCGAGAACGTCTCGATCCCGTCGGCGGAGACCAGGCGGTACTCGGTGGCGTCGGGGCCGAGGGGAAGCAGGTCGGAGTAGGCGAACTCGGCCATACGGTTGCCCTCCCAGCGGCCGCTCAGGCTCGTGCCGGCGTTCCCGAGAAGGGTGCGGGATCGTCGCCGTCGCCGATCACCGGGCGGTTCCACTCGGTGAGGTCCGAGACGGCCTCGGCCACCGCCCGCCACTCCGCCGGATGCCAGCCTTCGGCTGAGGCGGCCACCGATCCGTCCTGGAGCACCAGCATGAACGCCGGCAAGCTCTGCAGCCCCAGAGCGTCCACCGCGGCGCGTTCGGGGTCGGCGAAGGTCAGCAGCTCCTCGGCGTAAGGTCCGAGGAACCGCTCGGCGTCGTCGGGCCCGCAGGCGACGATCCAGCATGTCCGGCAGCCCGCGCCGGAGTAAGTCACCAGGATCCGGCGGGCAGTGTGGAGTATCCAGGCGCTCTCGCGGGTGTACGGGTCGAGGACGACAGGCGCCAGCGGGAACATGGTGAGCCAGTCCTCCAAGGGCCGGGCCTTCCCGCCCAGGGCGTCCAGTTCCAGATCGAGCGGGACGGTCGTCACGGCGCCCAACGCTATCGGTTCCGGCTGCCGGGGCCTGTCGCCGTGCCCGTTCGACCGACGGGCTGGCGCCCATTGTCGGTCGCCCGTGCCCGCCGCCACCCGCCAGCCTGACCTGTCGCCGTTCGGCGGGGCAGCACGGGTCCTCGCCGTCTCGCCGTCGTCTGGTGGATGCGCGCCGTCTGCCTGATTGGCGGCGGGTGCGTAGCATCGGAGGGTGCATCCCATTGAGCGGCTGCGGTACGTGGCCCGGGCCGGCGCGGTTCCGGTGGAGCCGCTGGTGAGGGAGTCGGCTGCCGCGTTGGTGTCGTTCGCCGACGACCCCAAGGGGCTGCTCACGTCCTGCCGACGGCTGCTCGACCGTCGCCGCGACTGCGGGCCGCTGGTGTGGCTGGCGGCGCGGATGCTGACGGCCATGGAACCCCGCGCCGAGGCGTGGAGGGTGGTGGATGATCTCGACCGCGACGCCACGCCGCTGGTGCTGGAGCGCGGCCTCGACGCTCTGACAACCGGGTCGAGCGTGCTCGCGGCTGGGGACTTGGGGGCCTTCGCGGCTGCGCTTCACGACCGGCTCGACCTGCAGTCGCTTGATCCCGACGATCCGGAGGCCGCGTCCATCGCCGACCTGGTGCTGATCACCAGCGACTGCGTCGGGCCTGCGCAGGCGCTGGTAGCGGCCGAGGCGGTGCCGGTGGCCGAGGCCGCCCTCGGCTGGGGCACACCTGTGTGGCTGGTCGCGGGCGCAGGGCGGATACTGCCCGAGCAGATGTGGCGCTTGCTGAGCGCCCGCCACCGCCCCGACGACCCGGCCATTGCCGGCCTGGCCGTGCTGGACCTCCACCGGTTCGTCACCCAGGTGGTAACGCCGTGGGGCCTGCGAACCCCAGCAGAGGCGGCCGGGGCGTCAGACTGCCCAACCGCCCCGGAACTCTTCGTGCAATGACCGGGTTGGACCGGTTCGAGGGGCCGCCTGGGGCTAGGGACGGGTACTGGCCTTCGGCATGGCCGGCTGAGTGTGGCGGCAACCGCCGGCAGAAGGCGGCGACTGGGCGTCTCGACGCCGGTGCGGGTACGGCGTCTGTCGCCGGTCGGCGTAACGGGCGCTGGAACGTGATGTTCGTGGAGCGCGAGCCTGACCAGTGGTACCTCGGCGGCACCATGCCCGCCTTCAGCGGCCCCGAGCCCTTCGGATGGGTGGAGCGCCTGGACCTGAGCGCGGGCGGCGCCGACGCTGGGGCTCTGGAGCCGGTGGCCCGTTCGCCTCGGCTGCCGTGCGGCGGCCATGTCTGGTGCGGGTCGATCCTGGCCCACGCCGACGGCGCGGTCTACAGCGTGAACGGCTCGTACCTGCACAAGCTCGACCCCGATGACCTGTCGGTGCTGGCGGAGCGGCGCCTGTCGGTCGACCGCTCCCACAACGGGATGCTGGCCCTGCGAGACGGCACCATCGTCACCAAGGACCTGCGGCTGGAAGGCCAGGGCGGAACC
This sequence comes from Acidimicrobiales bacterium, assembly GCA_963667505.2. GTDB lineage: Bacteria > Actinomycetota > Acidimicrobiia > Acidimicrobiales > Aldehydirespiratoraceae > Aldehydirespirator. The sequence continues at coordinate 839,527 of OY763490.2, forward strand.
ACTCTGACCCGCTTGGAGCCCGAGTCGCTGGAGCTGGCAGGCGAGCCGTTGGTGCTGTCCGAGGGCTCGATGGGCCGCATCGCCGCCGATGTGGCGGACATCGACGGCGATGCGGTCGAGTTGGTCTACGTCCCCGGCACCGAGCACCTGTGGCGCCTCGTCGTGGGCTCACCGGGCGACGGGGGAGCGGGCGGCGGATGCGGCTTGGAGATCGACGAGAGTTGGAGGCCCCGCTACCGGGCGGCTGGCGGTCTTCACGGCTTGGCCTGGGATTCGTGCCTCTCGGACGGGCGCTGCTGGATCATGGACTGCGGCGATATCGAGTCGGTCCGGGCCATCCACACCGCCGAGCCGAACGGCCGCTTCGAAGAGCCGCCCGGCAGCCGGCTGTCGTGGCGCCGCCCCGCGCCGTGGCCCGGCGCCCAACGGCTGCTGCGATTCAGCCTCACCGACGACAGCGATTGGGCGGAGATCGAGCCTTTCGGCACGCCCGGCGGCGGCATCATCGCGCCGCCCGTGCACGTTCCCGAGGTGCGGCCCGGCGTCGGCATGGCCGTCGCCTGGGACTCGATCAACGGCGGCCTGGCTGGCGTCGAGGCCCCGTCAGGTCCCCAGTCCGCCGAGATGGGGGTGGCCTGGCATCTGGATGTGCGGCCCTCGATGCAGCCGGTGGTCTACCCCGACTCCGGCGAACTGGTCATCAACGACTTCACGCCCGGAGCCGACGGCGGGCCACCCTCGGACGACCTAGTGGTGGTGGACATCGCCACCGGCAACCTCCTAGACCGGGTCGCCACCGGCTCCCAGGTGGCCAACGGCATGTTTCTGAGCGCGGCCAGCGGTGGCAGAGTTCTCTACGCCAGCACCACCGCAGTAGCCCTAGCCGCCTGGTCCTGAGAACTATGCCGCTTGAGGGTGGGCGCTGTCGGGTCGAAGCCGCCCTACCGCCAGGTCGGCGAAGTGCTCTACCAGTTCGGCCGCGTAGGCGTCGCGCCCGGACTCCGCCGCCGCGACCACTCCGCTGCACAGCCCGCCGAAGGGTTCCCACACGACATCGCCGGGACGGGTTGCGGCGGCGACGATCCGGCGCATGAACTCCAGTGGCTTCTGGTTGAGGTGCACGGCGGCGTTGCGTCCCGGCCGATGCACCCGTGGCGCTGATCGCACTCCGTTGCCTTTGTAGCGCTCTCCGCCGTTCAGCGGCGGCGCTGACCACACGTTGGTGATCCCGTGGATGTGGCTCCATACGTCGCGTAGCGATGCCCATTCATCCGCAGTGACGGGGTCCTTGCCGTCCAGCGAGAAGTACGGCGCCCCGTCGGGCCGACCGTGCTCGTTGGCGTAGGCCGCCAGTCGCTGCATCATCTCCGGCGGCGGGAAGTACCACAGCCAGTCCTGGGTCAGGTACTTGCGGGTTGCCGCGTTGGCAACCCTGCAAGCCTCGTTGGCGGCTTGCAGCCGCAGCCCTGCCTGCTGCCACTCGTAGCGCAGCCACTGCTTGGCCGGCATCACGCCGTCGGCCGTCGGGAACTCCAGGCGGCGCCGGTAGAAGACGCACACCTCGGTCACCACCGGGAACCGTCTGATTGTGTCGCCGTTGACGTTCCCGGCGATGTGGGCGATGCCCTTGTCCCACACGATGGTCTTCGACGTACTCCCAGCCATGGCGGACGAGTACGGGGTGTACCGTCGCCCAGCCCAGTTCGGTGTTCCAGAACCACAGAGTCGACGACGGCCGGGCGTGCTTGGACCAGGACTCGATGTGGGGCTCGTACCAGTCGGCCAGCCCGTCTGCGGTGCGGGGGTCGCCGGGGAATCCTCCGACGCCGTAGGCGCCGTCGGAGATGATGGCGTCAGGTGCCGGCCACTGGGCGTAGGCGTCGAGCGCGTCGCCCCGGAACAGCGACCATGCTCCGGTCAGACGAGATCCGTCGGTCCGCACGACTTCTCCTTCGCTGCATCCCAAGGGCAGCCTACGCAACCCGATCACGGCACTCGGTCATGCTCTTTCTCCTGTGTCGCGAGGACTGTCGGACGTTTCGCACGGGGAACAGCGACTCACCACGAAACCTATGGAGCGGGTATGACACCCACGATCATTGAGCCACCCCAAGATTAAACACCGTCTCCAGTCGGCGCCCCTCGGAGGCCGAGCGAATAAGCGAATCTGGCTCATGCGGGCGAGCCGTGGCCCGAGCGGGCACCGCCCAATTCGGGTTCGACGCCGCCGGGACTGCCGATGATCGAGCCGACTAGGGAGTTCGGGCTGTCAGGGACCGACGAGGGCTTGGACTAGTTCGTCGAAGGCGGTGTCGGCTATGGCGGCCATCTCGTCGTCGGTGCGGTCCTGGATGGGGTGGCGGGTCAGGACCGCGGCGGCGTCGAAGCCCAGCGCCTCCGACTGGGCCTCCACGGCGGACGCGAAGTGGACCGTGGACACGAACACGCCGGGGGTGCCGCGGCGCTCGATGTCGCTGATGTCGTGCACACTGCACGACACGCACGAGCCTCAATCGGCGAGCGCCTCGATCACCGCGTCGCACTCCGTGGCGATCTCGTGGCGCAGGTCCACCGGCGCGGGCTTGGTGAACGTGGGCTTGGTGTAGCGGTTCACCGTCGCCCCCAGCCCGGTGAGCCGCTCGGAGACGCGGTCGAGGAATACGTTGCCTCGGGGCTTGGAGATGTCGAGCAGGCCGACAGTCAGGCCGGCCAGCGACTCCGGCCGAACGGCCCGCTCGCGCCGGGCGGGCGTCAGCTCGCCGGTCGGGTCGAGAACGGTGGTCATGGGGTTGCCTCCTTGGGATCGACGGAGTGCTGGGGAGAGTCGGGGCGCCGGCGGCGGCCGGGGCGCCGTGGGTTGAGGGACGGGAGGCAGGCGGGTGTCACGGCTTGATCTCGCGGGTTACCGGGTCGCTGCCGCGGGGGCCGTTGACCCAGCCACCGATGATGGCCGAGAACAGGCCGGCCGGGCCGCCCGCATGCACGACCAGCAGCCCGCCGGGGCGGAACTTCGGGATTTTCTCGCCGGCTGCGGCTGGCGGCAGCCCGGCCGCGATGCCGCCCGCGCCGGCCAGCAGGTCGTCGCCGTCGAGGGTCAACTCGGCTGACAACTCCTCCATGAAGCGTTCCCGGCTCCAGCCGGCGTCGGCGTAACGGGCCATGTGCTCGGGCGACAGCACCAGCATGGCGTCAATGCCCAGCATCATCCGCGGCGACACCGTCGCCTGCAGCGCCTGGGCGAGATGGCGGGTGAGCGACTCGGGACTGCGGGAACGCTCGTCGGCGAAGATGCGGGGCGACTCCCCGGCGAACACGGTGACCGTCGACTGGTCGGCCTTCCTCCAGCCGCGGCTCTCGGCCAGCGACGTCCAGGGCGAGCCGGATTCGTCCTCGGCGAAGCAGAAGCCCACCTTCGCGGGCGAGCCGAATGTGGCCCGGTCCACTTCGCCGGGCCGTCCGCCGCCCGTATTGCGCACCACCAACTGGAGTGCCCGCCCGATGGTCGAGTTCGCCCGGCTGCCCTGGCCCAGTGTGTTGAGGCCGGTGTTCATGCCGATGCGCTCGACGACGGGGCCGTTGACCACCAGCACCGGCCCGACGCTCATCGTGGTGGCCAGCACGCCGTGCATGTTGAACTCGTCGGTGCAGGCCGCCTCCACGGCGGCGATCACCACCGGCAGGTGCTCGGGCAGGCAGCCGGCCATCACCGCGTTCACCGCCACCTTCTCGACGCTGCACTCCACCAGGCTCGGTGGCACTACCGAGACCACCTCGGACGGGTCGCGGGTCGTGCCCTCCAGCATCCGCAGCACCCGGGCCTCGGTGGGCGGCACCACCGGCAGGCCGTCGGACCAGCCCCGGTCCCACATGGCCTCCCATTCGTCTTCCAGCGTGGCCAGATCCACCCGTCGGCTGCGCAGCCCCGAGCCGCCGAAGCGCACCGCCAGCTCGTCGGCATGGGCGGGATCGACGCTCAGCGAGCCGCAGCCGGGGCGCCAGTCCGGCAGTCCCTCGCCCAGCCCGTCCACTCCCGATAGCCGCTCCCACTCGAGGCGCGACCAGCCCACGGTTCGCTGCGCCTCCGTGCCGTCAGCCACGCGCAGCAGCGTCGGAACCGTCTCGATGTCGTGATGCCATGACAGCGCCAGATCGGAGTCGTGGCGCACCCAGACCGCGTCGGTGGGGAAGGAGGGATCGTCCTGGGTGATCACGGTCAGGTCGGCCCGGTCGTGCAGGTCGCTCAGCACGCCGGCCACCAACTCGCACGTCGGGCAGTCCCGCTTGACCACGGCCACCAGCCCGTTGGGCAGAGGCGGCGCCGACGGCGAATCGAGGCTCATCGGAGGGATTGTGCCACCGATTGAAGCCGCGTGGGGAGTCGACCGATTCGGGCGAGGGGGTCGGTGGCTGACGACGGGCCGACGCCCATCAAGCGACGGCGCCACTGTTAGCCTGCCGATTCGATGACGAGCGGAAGCCCGATCGGCCGTGGATTCGACGGCCGCGAGTTCCGCCGGGTGCTGGGCCACTACCCGACGGGCGTCACCGTGGTGACCGCGGCCTGCCCGGACGGGCCCGAGGGCATGACCATCGGCTCGTTCGCCAGCGTCTCGCTGGAACCGCCGCTCGTGTCGTTCTGCCCGGCGCGTGACTCCGACTCCTGGATACGGATGCGCGACGTGGGCAGCTTCTGCGTGAACGTGCTCGGCGACGACCAGGCCGACGTGTCCGCCACTTTCGCCAGCAAGGCCGAGAACCGCTTCGACGGCCTCACCACGAGGGTCGAGGCCACCGGCGCACCGGTGATCGAGGGTTGCCTGGCCTGGATCGACTGCCGGGTCCACGCCGTCCACCTCGGCGGCGACCACGACATCGTGGTCGGCGAGGTTGTGGCCCTCGGCATCGCCGACGACGATTCCGGGCGGGCCCGCGGTCCGTTGGTGTTCCTCAAGGGCGGCTACGGCCGAGTGGCGGGACTGTAGATGGCCGTCTACGGAATTGGCAGCGTTTTGCCCGCTGCGGGGCGCTTTCTGCTGCCAGTTCCGCGGGCGGGCGGCGTTGGCCGGGGGATTGGCAGCGTCTTGCCTGCTATGGGCGCATTTCGCTGCCAGTTCCGACCCGGTCCGGAGTCGTAGATGGCCGTCGGCGGATTTGGCGGCGTTTTGCCTGCTGTGGGGCGCTTTCTGCTGCCAGTTCTGCGGGCGGGCGGCGTTGGCCGGGGGATTGGCAGCGTTTTGCCCGCTATGGGCGCATTTCGCTGCCAGTTCGAACTGGAGCCGGAGTCGTAGATGGCTCTCTACGCGCTGGGGGACCTCGAGCCGCGGATCGACCCCACTGCCTACGTCCATCCGCTGGCGGTGGTGATCGGCAACGTCGAGCTCGGCCCGGAGGCCTCCGTGTGGCCGCACGCGGTGCTGCGCGGCGACGACGGCCTCATCCGTATCGGCGCCCGCAGCAATGTCCAGGACGGCGCGGTGATCCACTGCACGCCCAACTTCCCCACCATCGTCGGAGACGACTGCACCGTCGGCCACCTGGCCCATCTGGAGGGGTGCACGGTGTACGACGGCTCGCTGATAGGGGTTGGCTCGGTGGTGCTGCACGACGTCCGGATCGGCCCCCACGCCCTGGTCGGCGCCAACGCTACGGTGACCGGCCGGACGGTGGTGCCCCCGGGTGCCATGGCCCTGGGAACCCCGGCCCGCGTCCGTGAGAACACCATTCAACCCGGCCGCAACCAGCACAACGCCGACGTGTACGCCCAGCGCGGCCACCACTACCGCCGCGAACTGCGCCGCATCGACTGAGACGGTGACGCCAGTGCGAGGTGGGCGTGGGCTGCGCTGTTCGCGGCGACGAGGGCGCCGCATCGCTTCCAGAGCCTGCAGCTCGCCCCCAGGCCGTCGGGTGCTGTTCGCGGCGATGAAGGGGCGCCGCATCGACTGAGGCGCCGGCGCCGGGGGCGGGACTCGGCGGGAGCCTCGCCGGATCGCCCGATGGCCGCTGCTCCGCGGTAGGGTGGGTAGCAAGCGCCAGCGCATCGGGGGAGCCCCATGACCACCGCGGACATCGGCGTCGACCTCAGCCGCTACCAGCTCGGCTGGAGCGACGAGGAGGACTACGTCTTCAAGCCCAAGAAGGGCCTCAACGACGACATCATCACCGAGATGTCGTGGCTCAAGGGCGAGCCGCAGTGGATGCTCGACTTCCGCCTCAAGTCGCACCGCCGCTTCGAGCGCCGGCCCCGCCCGACCTGGGGCGGCGACACCACCGGAATCGACTTCGACAACATCTACTACTACATCAAGCCCACCGACACGCTGGCCAACGACTGGGACATGGTCCCCGAGTCGATCAAGAACACCTACGAGCGCCTGGGCATCCCCGAGGCCGAGCGCAAGTACCTGGCCGGGGTGACCGCCCAGTACGAGAGCGAGGTGGTGTACCACCGCAACCGCGAGGACCTAGAGGCCCTGGGCGTGCTGTTCTGCGACATGGACACCGCCCTGCGGGAGTACCCCCAGCTGGTGAAGCGGTTCTTCGGCACGGTGATCCCGCCTAACGACAACAAGTTCTCCGCGCTGAACTCGGCGGTGTGGTCGGGCGGGTCGTTCATCTACGTGCCCCCCGGCGTGGAGGTGGAGGCGCCGCTGCAGGCCTACTTCCGGATCAACGCCGAGAACATGGGCCAGTTCGAGCGCACCCTGATCATCGCCGACGAGGGCTCCAAGGTCCACTACATCGAGGGCTGCTCGGCGCCGACCTACTCCACCGACTCGCTGCACTCCGCGGTGGTGGAGATCGTGGTGGGCCGCTCGGCCCGGGTGACCTACACCACCATCCAGAACTGGTCCGACAACGTCTACAACCTGGTCACCAAGCGGGCCCGGGTAGAAGCCGAAGGCCACATGGAATGGATAGACGGCAACATCGGATCGAAGCTCACGATGAAGTATCCGGCGGTGGTGATGGTGGGGCCGAAGGCTTCGGGCGAGGTGCTGTCGGTGGCCTACGGCGGGCCGGGCCAGCACCAGGACACCGGGGCCAAGATGACCCATGCCGCGCCGGAGACCACGTCGAAGATCGTGTCCAAGTCGATCTCCTCGGGCGGGGGCCGCACCTCCTACCGGGGGCTCGTGCGGGTCGAGGACGACGCCCACGGCTGCAAGAGCCACGTGCAGTGCGACGCCCTGATCCTCGACGGCGACTCGGTGTCGGACACCTACCCGTACATGGAGGTCGGCTCCGGCGACGCGGTGATCGGCCATGAGGCCACCGTGTCCAAGGTGGCCGACGACCAGCTCTTCTACCTCCAGAGCCGGGGGCTCACCGAGGAGCAGGCCATGGGCCTGATCGTCAACGGCTTCATCGAGCCCGTCACCCGCACCCTCCCCATGGAGTACGCCGTCGAGTGGAGCCGCCTGATAGAGCTCCAAATGGAAGGCAGCGTCGGCTAACGCTTGCTGGCGCTCGGATCGCGCCGAGTTGCTCCTGCATGGCGCGCTTGGCCGTGCTGGGGCACCATGAGCGCAAGACCTAGGAATCGGCCCAGATGCGCAGCATCGAGGCGACGCGCCGACAGGAGCGAGTCGTCGACGCGACGGCCGTCTTCTCAAGAGTTCGCGTTCCCGGTTGCCGGTCCAAGGATCAACTGATATACATTGGAACATGTTGAAACCAAGGGAACAACTCAACGATGTCGTGGCCGAGTCTCGTCGGGCTTCTGACGGCGCGGGCGGGGTTTCCGGGAGTGTCGAGGGCTTCCCGCCCGTGGCATCGAACGAGTCCATCGACGGCGCGGGACCTGCCGACGCTGATGCCGACGACGACTTCGCCGAATGGGACGACTACTTGCCTGAGGGCATCTTCATCTCCGAGGAGTGCCAGCAGGAGCTCCAGAGGGAGCTTGAGATCTATCTTGCGGAACTCATCGAGGAGGTCGGTGAGCCGACCGCGGAGGAGATGGCGCGCGCCGCAGCCTGGTGGCGCCCGATAGAGCAGCACCTGACGAAGGGCGGCACCGGATGAGACTCTTGGTCCTCGACTCCGGGGCCGTAACCGGACTTGCGGGTCGGTCTAGGGGGTCAGCCGCCAGCCTCGGCTTCCCGAAGAGCGGTGGCTCGTGGTCGGCGGTCGTCCCAGCGGTGGTTCTTGTGGAGTGCCTGACGGGCCAGCAGGGCACCGATGCTGTCGTCAACCGTTTCCTGAAGGCTTGCCGGGTTGTTGACGGCCCGCACGAGAGGCTGGCGCGTCGTGCCGGTGCTCTGCGGGCGCAGGCACGCCGGGGCTCGGCCGTGGACGCGGTGGTTGTCGCTATGGCCGAGCCCGGCGGAGCCGTTCTCACCGGCGACGTGAGAGACCTTCGCGCCCTGGCCTCCTACGCTCGTGACGTGACGGTCTTCGCCGCGTAGGTCAGAGGCACCGCGCGTCGATGTCGGTGTCGAGCCGGACCGGGCAGCACGCGAAGCGCAGTCCCTTCCAGATCTTTCGGCAGGCCCACGGATCCTCCACCACGAACCCGGTGGCTTGGAGTCCCGTGCCGTCTTGCCGTTGATGACTGGGTGAGATGATGATCCTTTGCAGATAAGCTAGAGTTCTCGCAGGAAACTGACGCGATAAGCTCTCAGCTTATCATTTGCATACGAGGAGGCTCCGATGCTCTTGCGCTTCGAGGTCGGCAATCATCGCTCGATCTGCGAGCCGGTCGAATTGTCGATGATTGCAAAGGACAAGGATCGCGCCGCGGCCCGCCCGCTTGACGGACTCGACGAGAAGGCTCTGACCGTCGCTGGAATCTACGGTGCCAACGGGTCGGGCAAGACCAACCTCATCGATGCGCTGGCGTGGCTGTCGCATGCGGTAGGGGTGTCGTTGCGCGCCTGGGAGGACGCTATCCCTCGTGACCCGTTCAGTTTCGCGCCGGGGCCGTCGCAACCGTCGCAACCGTCGCACTTCTGGGTTGATCTGGTCGTCAGCGGCGTGCGGTACCGCTACCAATTGGAGGTCGACGAGTCCAGGGTGGTCTTCGAGGCGCTCTACAGCTATCCGCAGCATCGCCGCCGAACGCTGTTCGAGCGCGACGGCGACGAACTGGTGTTCAGGCGCGGCACACGCTTCACCGGCGGCGGGCGTGAACTGATCACGCCAACGACATTGGTCATGTCCGCTGCCAGCCGACTCACCGAGGAGATCGACCGAGTAGCCCGCTGGTTGCGTGACATCAGCTTCGTCGACTATTGGCCTCGGGGGTTCCTGCCCGAGGAGGCTCGGCTGTACCGCCCCGGCGTTCGGTGGACGCGTCACGGCTGGGACGACTTCCTGATCGACGTGTTCGACGAGGGGCCGTCGCGCAGTCAGCACGACGGCGGACCGTCGGCGTCCAAGAGCCGGAGGCAACATCGCGATCTGGCGTTGGCGATGCTCCTGTTCGCTGACCTCGGGGTCCAGGGCGTGGAGGTGGTCGACGAGGCTCCCGGGCCTGGCCGCGGCGGTCGTCGGCTGAGGCTGTTGCACGATGTGGCCGGCGAGCCGCGCCCGCTGGAACTCGGCGATGAGTCCGACGGCACGCTTACCTGGCTCGGCTTGATCCCAGAACTGCTCTCAGTGTTGGACGAGGGTGGTCTGATTGTCGTGGACGAACTCGACACCAGCCTTCACCCGGTAATCTCCGGTCAGCTCGTGGAGCTGTTCCAAGATCCGTCGAACAACCGTCACGGTGCCCAGATTATCTTCACCACCCACGACACGAGCCTGCTCGGCCGTCTGAACCGCGACGAGGTCTGGCTCACGTCGAAGAGGCGTGACGGGAGCACCGAGTTGACAGCGCTGTCGGATTTTCGCAGTACCAGTGTTCGGCGTTCCACCAACCTTGAACGAGGCTACCTGCAGGGCCGTTTCGGGGCCGTCCCAATAGTGGACCAGTACAGGGTTCGCGAGGCTCTGGGCGTCACGAACCAAGGTTAAGGATGGCGCCTCGCCGACGAGGCGAGAGGCCGCTGCGACGTCGCGCCCCGCGGATCGACGAGCGAGCCCGCTTCGTCGTCTTCTGCGAGGGCGAGCTGACCGAACCGCTCTATCTGAAGGCTTTCGCAGCCCTTCATCAGGTTCGCCGTATAGCCACGCTGGACATCCGTGGCATGGGATGCGAGCCGCGCAGGCTCGTGGAGGAAACCAGGGCCGCGAAGCGCCGCGAACGCGGTCAGGCGACCGGGTACACCGAGTACCTGGTGCGTGTTCGATGTGGAAGCGCCCACTCAGCATGCGCGGCTGCACGACGCGGTCCATCTGGCTCGCGACAACGGCATCAACGTGGCGATCTCCAATCCTTGCTTCGAGTTGTGGCTCATACTCCACTACGCCGACCACGAGAGCTGGATCGACAACGACGATTGCCGGCTCTCCGCCGCCAACATGACGGCTCGCGGGGCAAGAGCCTCGACGGCGCGGCTTACATGCCGCGGCGGGGCGAAGCCATCATGCGGGCCAAGCGGCTTGCGATGCAGCACGCCAGCGCCAACCGGGAACTGCCCGACGACAATCCGTCCTCAGCTCTCTATCGCCTTCTAGAAGCGATTGAGGCCCGAGGACAGCCATAGCAACTAGGTTTTTTCAATCCAACCGTGAGTACACGCTGAATGTGTTCTCCGGATAGTGTTTCTTGAACACATCCTCTGCGGCTCGGACGGCAGCTTCTTCCAAGCACAGCGCTTGTCCCAGTCGCTTGTAGCCTGTCGTAATGCCCGAGATGAGGTAGCCGCCTCCACCCAGTGGCGATGCCTCGCCCAGTTCAAGCAGCGCTGACACGAGCGGCGTCTGAGCGTCGCGAACCGCCAGACTAGCGAATCCCGCAGAATCTAGAATGAAGCCGTCCGGGTTCTTTGGGGCCGTCTCCCACTCCTTGCGCATAGCCCGATCGGGGGCATCTCGCGCCTCGATGAGCACTCTCGTGAGTTTGTCGATGTCGTCGGGGGTTAACCAGCGGAGACTGGAACTTGCGCAACTGTCTTGTTGGGATGTCTTCGAGCCTTAAGGTGCGTAGAGCGTCGTCGGAGAGACCGTCGCTCAACTGCTCTAGGGAGATGACCGAGGTGTGCTCCATCGTCTCACGGTCGAAATCGACGGCGAACTCGTTGGCGCCCAAGTCATGCAGTTGCTTGAGTAGGTCGAGTATCCGCTCCGCTTCGTCTTCGGTCTGCACGATGACCAATACGCGCGAGAACGAGTGAGGTTCGTCCGCCAGCCACACGGGCAGCCCCGGGCACGAGCAACGATCCTCATGATCGACCCATCGCCATTCACGTTCATGCGTCCAGTCGATTCGATGCTGGCCGTCGAGCGCGGTCGAGACATAGCGGTACTGTTCCGCCTCGGCGATGCCGCAGCTGTCAGCCAGCCTTCGGGGCCACTTATGCCTTGCCCGGTCTCGTTCGGCGTACTCGGTGGACAAGCCATAAATCGCGGATCGTCCGCCCGCCGCGAAGAATTCAGATTTGAGCAGCCCAACGGCATAGCACCCCACATCCGTCGCCTCGCGACGCTTGGCGTAGTCGACTAGCGCATGTAATGGCATCTCGGTGACACAGACTGCGGCCCGTGGGCCGTAGATCGTCGGCCGTCCCTTGCGGAATGCCCATGTGGACCTGATGTGGCCGTCCGAGATGATTTTGCGAAGAACGCTGTAGGCGCTTGCTCCCGGACATAAGTCCGCGCACGCGTCCATGTAGTCCCAGTAGCTGAAACGGTAGTTGACCTCTGGGTTCTCGTGGTAAGCCTTGCCGTGGTAGCGTTCATACGGGATCACGTCGTCCGTAGGCTCGTTCTGCAGATTGGTCTCATGTACAAAATGAAGCACCCAGTCTGTCATATCAAGGCGGTCTTGGATGACCCACGAAGCAGCGTCTTGGGGCATTCGGTTGGATTCCTCTATCATCGTTGATGGGATTTTCTAGTCCTCTAGTCTGGCCAGTCTGGACTGCTAGTGGTTCAGAGAGGGTAGTGGGGTCCAGATTTGGCGGTTTTGGGCTTCGGTGTGGAGTTCTAGGCTTGGGTAGTTGGGGTGGGGGGTAGTCAGGTCGGTCCAGAAGAGTTCTGGGGCGGTGGTGGCTTCGCGGGCTTCTATTGATTCGGACTGGCGGCTGAGGATTAGGGCGTGTGTGAGCCATGCTGAGGCGTGCGGGCTTGCGGGGAGGGGGGTGCAGCGGGTGATGGGTTGGTGTCCGCCTCCTTCGACTATGCCTAGGCGGCGGAGGCTGGTGACGGTCTTGCCGGCGGCTGCGTGGACGGTGGAGGTCTCGCCCCAGCGGGCTACTAGGCGTCGTCTGAGGTCTGGGACGGTGAGGGTCTGGTCGAGGGCGAAGGAGCGTCCGAGTTGGCCCAAGGCGCTTCCGACGAAGGGGACGGTGGCCATTAGGGCGCCGGTGTGCATGAGCCGACGGTCAGGGAAGTGCTCGGGGTGGTGGATGGCCCAGCGGATCATCGCCGACGCGGGTGGCCTTGGCGGGTTGATCCAGATGCGTGATACGGCCGTCTTGAGTCCGGCCTTGGCGTCGGCGTCGGTGGTGTGCTCCCTGAGGGCGACGGTGAGTTGTGCCGACCGCTCTGTGGTGCTGGCGTCGAGCGAGGCGATGCGGTACACCGTCTCTAGGACGGGCAGGCTGAGCGCTCGGTCGAGCGGTCGGGGGGAGCCGGGGTCGGGCTGTCGCGGGTTCATGCGGACACTCGCGCGACCGGGACGATGACCTCGTCGAGGGAGATGCCGCCGTGGGTGACGCGGCTGGCGCTGTGGTACCCGCTTCGGCCGGGGGCGAAGAGGGGGTAGTAGTCGGCGTCCTCGGGCAGTCCGGGCGGATCCCAGATCTCGCCGTGCTCGGCGGCCTGCTCGCGCAGGGTGGCGTTGGGGTAGATGCGGACCCGGGTGCCGGCCTTCTCCACGGTCTGGCCCTCCGACGGCGTCTTGCACTAGGCAGGGTGGGGAGGTTTCCGTGGTCGGAGGTGATCCATGTCTCGTAGCCCGCCTGGGTGGCGGCGCTGACCAGGTTCTTGAGGAACCCAGCGCGGGCCCAGAGGTCCACGCCGACAGCCACCTGCCGGTCGCCGAGCACGTCGGCGCCGTGCAGGATCTCGTCGACGGCGTTGACGACCACAGCGGCGACGCGCCCGTGCGGTTCGGGGATCGTATCAATGTCGTCGCCGAGGGTCTTGGCGTAGGAGATGTCCCAGTCGGCGACGCCTTGCCCTCTCCAGAACTTCTCGCCATCGCCGTTCCTCGGCACGGGTGGTGTCGATGTGCTCCGCGAACTCGCGGGGCAGCGCGCCGGCGAAGATGGCTTGACGGGACACGCTGGTGAGGGTTGGGATCATCGCCAGACTCCCAGTGGCGTCGAGAACGGTAAGGCCGGCAGCCCGGCGCAGCGGGTGCCATTGGGCGAAGCCAAGGCCGTCGATGACGACGAGAAGGATCTTGGCCCCCGCGTCCACGCGTCGTGCGAGATGGGGGGTGATTCGGTGCAGTGCCGCGAACGGCGCGGCAGAGAGCAGCGAGGAACCATATCCGTGGCGCAACCAGGCACGAAACCGGTCATCGAGTCGTTCCCAGACGCTCCAGGCTGTCTCGGCGTTGCTCGGTGGTGTGGCAGACGAGGCGATGGCGGCTCGGACTTGCCCCCACCACGACGCGGTCTCGGTCCATCTGGCCAGGTCAGTCGCTGGAGAGGGCTGGGCAGCAAGGAGTTCGGTGATCAGGTACTCAGGATCGGGGTCGGCGACGCCCACTTGTGTCCAGTCCGGCAGGCCAGTCGCCCGGATTGGTGCCGGTGCCAGCAGGCCCGCGCCGAGCAGTCCCAGCACCGCTGCGGGCGCGGCCACGAACGCCTCTGCCGCCGAGCCTCCCGACTTCAGCACGGGCACATCGCCGCCCACCGCCCCCGGCTCGACCGGGCTCGCCTCGGCGTCGCGGCCATGGCGAAGCCAGTCGTTCCACATCCGTTGCAGCCCGGCGAGGTCTCCCCGGCCCGCGGCGATGCTGCGGGCGGCTGGCGTGGTCAGCAGCCCGGTCAGCACGTCCCACAGTTCCCCCGGTGTGTTCGGCACGAGTCGGAGCCGCACCACACCATCGAGCTCGGATCCGGGATCACCGAACGCAAGGCCGTACGCGGCGGCGGCGATGTCGGCAACGTCGGTGTACCTGTCGGCAGCGCTGATGAGGTTCTCAGCACTTGTCGGGTCAGCGACGCGCAGCAGGGCGCGCAGCGCGGCCGGGACTGGCCAGCGCAGCCGGATCACCTCGTCGGCCTCGTGCTCGATGTCCCACGGCAGGTCCGTCGCTGTCGTGAACTCATCCGACGAGACGCAGACCAGGGTCCAGGGCTCGTCGGGTCCACGCCGACGAACATCAAGGTCCCAGACGCGGCGAAGACCCGCCCAGTCGTCGACTCGGATCACCCGACACGCCTCCGCGACACTGGTGATCGCGGGCTCGTCGAGCACCCCGTCAGGGTCGAGCACCACGATGGCTCCCGACGCCCGCGCCAGACTCTCGCCCAGCTGCGAAGCGATCCAGGCCTTCACGGGCGTGCCCCGACAGAGTCGATGAGCCCGGCCAGGCGCTTGGACAGCTCGGTGGCGTAGAGCCTGGCCTTCACGGGCGTGCCCCGACGGAGTCGATTGGCCGGTCCCGGATCGGTGCCCGGCCCGATGCGATCCAGCACTTCACGGGTTCACCCGGACCAGGAGCCGGAGCTGGGCGCCGGGCAGGGCCAGTTCGGATTCTGCGGCCAGGCGGGCGACGGCCTGGTAGGCGTGGTCGACGCCATGGTCGATGATCCGCTCCCAGGTCGGGGCATCCGGGGTCTGTTGATCCGCGAGCGGGACGCCGCCGCAGCAGCGGTCCCAGAGAGTGAGCGCCAGATCGGGGCGCACCAGGCCAGCGTCGGGCTGGAACACCGCGGTCGCGCTGCGGGTCTCGCCGTCGGGCGTGACTTCCCAGATCGACAGCCAGCCAGCCTCGGCCTCGGGCGTGCGAATGACCGGGCAGGGCTCGCCGGGCGCGATCTCGGGCAGAGCGGCGAGCGCGTCGAGGGGATCATCCACGGGTCGCCCGAGAGCCTCCCTAGCTTCGGCCGCGACGCCCACCAGTTCGGCTATGCGTTCCGGGCCGGAGGTGCGCACCGCCGGGGCGGTGTCGTCGACGAGGTCGGCGAACTGGGCGGCTTCGCCCGCTTCAGAGCGGGTCTCTCGCTCGAACTCGTCGGCTTGGAGGTCCAAGTCTTCGGGGGCGATGATCGCGGCTGTCCACAGCCCGTCGGCTCTGCGGGCGGCCGACTCCAGCACATCGCCGCGCTTGTCGGCACCGAGCTCGGCCAGGATCACTTCGAGCTTCTCGTTCAGCACGTCGAGCACTCGGGCCTCCACCGAGTGCTCGCAGACGAGGTTGAACGCCCGCACCGTGCTGGTCTGGCCGATGCGGTCCACCCGGCCGATGCGCTGCTCGAGGCGGCTCGG
Organism: Acidimicrobiales bacterium; assembly: GCA_963667505.2. Classification (GTDB taxonomy): domain Bacteria; phylum Actinomycetota; class Acidimicrobiia; order Acidimicrobiales; family Aldehydirespiratoraceae; genus Aldehydirespirator. The sequence continues at coordinate 855,025 of OY763490.2, forward strand.
CGACCAGGGAAGATCCCAGTTCACCACCACATGGGCGAACTGGAGGTTGATGCCCTCCCCTCCGGCGTCGGTGCTGACCAGCACCTGGACCCGCTCCCGGAACGCTTCCTGGGCCAGCGCCCGCTCGCCCAACGACATGGTGCCGTTGATCGACACCGCCGACACTCCGGCCGCCTCCAGCCGGTCGAGCAGCATCTGCTGAGTGGGGATGAACTCGGTGAAAACCAAGATCTTCACGTCCGGGTCGCGTTCGGAGCGCCGCAACTCCCCGAGCAGGGCGAAGAAGGCCCCCACCTTCGCGTCGGCTCCGGCGGCGGCTGCGTCGCGGGCGAGGCGCAGCAGGTCGCCCAGTTCGGCCCGTTCGGTGTCCCAGGCCGGGCCGCGTGCCTCGGCGAGGGCCTGGTACTGCTCCTCGCCGGTGAGGTCGGCCCAGTCCTCGTCGCGGCCCGCGAACAGCGCCATCTGCTCGCCGCGCTCGCCTAGCGCCGCCGACCGCTTCTCGAGGGCGGCGAGGATGGCGGCTGTGCTGGAGGCCACCAGCCTCTGCATCAACAGCACGAGGAACCCGGCAGAGCGCCGTCCTTGCCGAGTGGCCGCGTCCCACCCGTTGCGGACGTACTCGGTGACCGCGTCGTACAGCTCGCGCTCGGCCTCCCGCTCGGTGTAGGGCGCCACCCGCAGCGTCGTCTCCCGCGGCCGGAACAGCGCACGCCCGGCGTGATCGACCGCCCGCCGCTTCTCGGTGCGGGCCACATGGGGAGCGACCGTGGCCCGACCCACCTGCCGTCCCCGGGTGAACCCGTCGTCGAGCAGGCCCAGGAACCGCCGGAACCCGTCGCTCTTGCCCGAGTGGGGAGTGGCCGACAGCAACAGCACGTGCGGCGCCGCGGCTGCGAGCTCGACAGCCAGCCGGTACCGGGCTACGTCGTCGCTGGAGCCGGCGACGTGGTGGGCCTCGTCGATGATCACCATGTCCCAGCCCGCTTCCACCACCGCCCGGAACCGGGCGGCGTTGTGCTCATCGACCCGCTCGGGGCTCCACCCGGCGCGTCGGCGCAGCGGCTTGACGGCGTCGAGACGGCACACCACCCGGTCGAAGGCCCGCCACGGATCGATGCCGGAGTCCACCGGCACGCCCTCGGGGCCGACACGGACGAAGTCCTCTCCGAAGCGGTCGGCCATCTCGGCCACCCACTGAAGCTGCACGCCCTTGGGAGCGACCACCACCACACGCCGGACGCGGCTCCGGGCCTTCATCTCCGCGAAGATCGCCCCGGCCGTGATGGTCTTGCCCAATCCCACCTCGTCGCATACCGCCAGCCGCACCGGGTTCATCTGAAGGGCGCGCTCCAGGGTGGCCATCTGGTGCGGAAGCAGCCGCACACCGGTCTGGGCGCTGACGAGAGGCTCGCCGTCCGCGGCCAAGCCCAGCGCCCGCGTCGCCGCCGCCCGCCACACCACCTCGGGCTCCGACCACCGGCGGACCTCCAGCTGGACCACGTCGTCGGCCGGAACACGCAGCCGCTGCTGGGACGACGGAACGACGACCTCTGCTATCCGGCGGCCCCACAACTCGACGCGGCGCAGCACCTCCACCGGCTCGCCTGCCGCGGGAAGCCACGCCCAGCGCCGTTCGGCCACGAGCCCTATCCCGCGAGACGCTCGGCGTTGCGGTAGTAGTGCAGCAGCGCCGAGTCCTCTGCGAACGCGTCCGACGGCAGCCGGCGCCCCACCGCCAGGATCGTGTCGAACGCCCTGTCGGCCCACGCGTTCTTGAACCCGGCCCGCACCGCCTCAGAGCGGAACTTCTTCAACGGGCCCTTGCTCGCGCTGTAGGCGTCGAACTCCCGCAGCAGCGCCCGGGTGCGGAGCTGGTCGAGATGCTCGGACTTCTTCGGGTCGGGCACCATCCAGCGGCCGGTCCCGTCGTCCACGAAGTTGGCCTCGATCATCTCGCGCAGCTCGGGCAGCTCCTCCCACGACGCGAGGTCCGACTGCAGTTCCCGCATGAACGCGGGCTGGATGTCGGCGAAGGAACGCGGCCTGTCCTTCAGCAGCTGCCGCAGCCACTGCACGGCCGAGCACTCGTCGCGGATGAACAGCACCTGCGCGGCCAGTTCCTTGAACGTCATCCGGAACCGCTCGTAGGTCTCCACCTGCTCGGTGAGGAAGTACATGCCGTCACGCAACGGGAACCGCTGCTCCAGCCCGGCGTAGAACTCCGCCGCGGTCATCGGCACGAGCGCGTTGCGGGCCACGTGGTAGCCCACCATCCGCTCATACACCCGATCAGCCTGACGCTCCCGCACCACATGAGCCCGGCCCCGCAAGCCCTCGGTGACCGGAACCCGCGACAAGTGCTCGCGCACGAACACCCACGCCGTGTCCCCGCCGCCGACGGCCACCTCGAAGGAGTGCTCGGTCGCCTCAGCCGGCTTGTACGCCGAGATCACCAGGTCGTGCTTCACCGCGTTGTCGGCGGTCACCTGGCGGTAGGAGAGCTGGTCCTTGTCGAATACGCGGGTGTCGGCCACCACGAAGCCGGCCGAGGCCAGGGCGTCCTGGATGCGCAGCCACACGTCATTCGAGTGGTTCGAGAACTCCACCGTCAGCCACCGCCCCGGCTTCAGCACCCGGAAGAACTCGGCGAAGCAGCGGCTCATCAGGTCGGCGTACTCGTCAAGTCCTCTCCCCTTGAAGCGGTCCTCTGTCGCCTCTTCGGCTGCCGATGTCGTGACGCGATGCCATTCCTCGACGACGAGGGCAAGATCGGAGTAGGGAATGTTCTGTCCGAACGGCGGGTCGACGAATACGTAGTCGACGCTCGCATCTGGGACTGTCAGAGCGGTCGAGGAGCCGGTGGTGATCATCACGTTTCCTGCCGAGGCTGGGGAAGAGTTCCACAGCTTCACCAAGGACTGGCGCTTTCCCCGTGCGGGCGACGAGCCTTCCAGGTTGTAGCGGACCGAGCACTCTGCCGTGAGTGATGGCACGTAGTACACGCCCGTCATGTACTGGTTGACGAGCGACCCTCCTACTCTTCCGAATTGAATGACCTTGTACCTATTCATCCATGACAGGCCCCAGAACGCCTGCTCGATCCAGAACCGCAGGGCCAGCCGCGTCAACGGGTCCGGCTCATCTGCGGTCCATGCCCAAAGCACCGCCAACGCGGCGAGCGGACGGTCGGGCCAGAGGTGATGCACATTCTTGAATCCCTTCGGCCCCAGCCTCGTCCCGTGTACCAGGCTGTCCAGCGGCAGAGCGTCGGGCGGGAAGCCGGTGACTCGCAGTCGCCTGATCTTGTCCAGGACGGACCGGTCGCTCTCCTCGAAGCGCTTCTGTCCGGTCTCCCGGCCCCGACGCCACGCGATCCGCACCGGTCGGAACTCGACGCGCGTCACGATGTCACCAGCAAGGGTCCGCTCGCTGATGAGACGGCGTTCGAGCGCCCTCTTTCCGAGCGCCGCTCCGCAGGCTGGACAGCAGAACTCGTCGTCCACTCGGCCGGTGTCGGGGGCGAAGGCGGCGTCGTAGAAGACGACCTCGCCGCCGCAGTGCGGGCAGGTGAACACCTCCGACCACACGACGTAGTCGATACTGGCCTCGAAGGGCCTCCCCTTCTGCGGCGTGACCGTGGTTCGGTACATCCAGCCGTACTCGCGCTCGAAGCGGTCCAGCATCGCCTGGGAGGTCGCGTCGAAGGCGTCGCCGTCGATGGGCAGGTTCATGCCCGCGGCGATGAACGTGGCCGACGGTCCGAGTTCGCCGAGGATGGCCCGCCGGGCACCCCATTCGACGCTGTCGGCGCCGAGTTCGTCCTCGATGGCCCGCCTGATCTTCGGCTCGGGGTTGGCGCAGGCCTGGACGGCGACCCCGGTCATCCCCGAGCCCGCGAAACCGTCGAGCACCACGTCGCCGGGGCGGGTGTAGTGGAGGATGAACCGCATGATCGCCGGATGAGGCACCTTCGTCGGGTACGAGTGGGCCTTGTAGAAGGCGTTGCCCTTGCCCTCCACCACGTCGGCCGCGAACGGGCCGGGATCGGCGCGGTCACCGTCGTCGGGTCGGTCGAGCCCGGCCAGCCAGTCGGCGATGAACGGGTTCGGGCAGGCCGTGTAGTACGGCGGGTACGACATCGCCACGATGTCCTCGTCGCTGCCTTGAGGGCAGCCGGGCAGGCTCCTCATTTCCGGGAGCCGCCGTCGCAGCTCCTCACGGGCCGTCTGCACGCGGGCGGCCTCCGCGGCGGTGTCGCGGCCGGAACGGGCGTCAAAGAGGACGGGAGCCGTGAGCCGGTTATCGACCGGCGGGTCGCTCACGAGGGTTCTTCCTCGCGGGGGACGAAGCGGACTCGCTCCTCGGCCGAGCCGTCCGCGAGCTGCGCGAGCATGCCCGTGAAGCGCTCCCTGAGTTCTGCGGGAGTTGCCGGGGCCGCCAACGGGAACAGCGTCTTCCAGGTCGCCTTCGGGGAGATCGGGCGGACCTCGAAACGGTTGAGCACCTGTCGGACGGCCCGGACGAAGTCCTCGGTGACCGGCTCGGGGAGGTGCCGGGCCTCCAGGAAGGCCTGGACCGTCTGCCTCTCCGCCGCGCCGAGCAGGTCTATCTGCTCGGTCATCTCGGGCACGGCCAGAGAGTCGAGGAGGGCTTGCTCCCACTCGGCGTGCAGCTTGTGGATATCCTCCTCGATCTGCTGGAGGCGGGCCGACGCGGTGGCGCGTTCGACGGAGCGGGGCCGGTAGCCGCACTCGGGGCAGGTGACGCTTCGGGCCAGGGCGGCCGGATCGAAGGCCTTGCAAGTCTGCAGGTCGGTCAGTTTCTGCTCCAGCACGGCGTGGCGACCCCCCGGCAGCAGCTCAATGGCGGTGAGCCTCCTGAGGTTGCCGTAGACGCCGCCCTCGAGGACTTGGCGTTTGCGCTCGTCGCCCGCGCCGTCGAGCCGGTCGCGGTCGTGGGCGGCCACCGCTTCGCTGGCGAATCGGCGTCTCAGCTCCTCGCCGGTCGCCTTGAGCGCGCCCGCTTCGCCTGCGTCGGGCGAGGACTCCGAGCGGAACAGGCCGAGCAGGTCGGAGCGCAGAGCGGCGGCGTCGGCGCTGATGGGATTGTGGGGGCCGAACGCCTCGACCGCGTCGCGCAGGTAGGCGGTCACGTCCGAGACGTGGGTGGCTGCCGCGGCGGCGGCCTCGATCCACTTCAGGGTGGCCTTGCCGTCGGTGGCGCCGGCGATCTGCTCTGCGGTGAGGTCCAGCTTGTTGAGCTTGCCGACGGTGTTGCGGGCCTTGAGGTTGTTGACCGCGTCGTCGAGGGCGCGCAGCGCGGCGGACCGCTCGGCTTGATGTTCGAGAACCTCGGCGCCCCACAGGTTGATCCCGTCGGTGAGCGAGCCGCGCGCCCGGGCGATCCTCTCGGCGTACTCGGCGCATCTGGTGGCGACGTTCTGCACCAGCGCCTCCGTCGCTCCTCCGGCGCCGACATGGCCGGCCGGTATGTCCACGAGCTGGACCGCGTTCTTGAGGGTCGTGATCGGCAGCTCTCTCGGCGGCGCGACGTGGGTGACCGACTCGATCTCCTCGAGATCCATGCGCAGGAGCCGCTCGAGGCCGAGCGCGTCGAGCTGCCCGCCCTTGAAGCCGACCTCGAGTTGTCCGAGCTGGGTGAGCGCCGCGGCCACGACAACGAACCAGCACGGCTCGAGATGCCACGGCCCCCAGGTACGCACGCCAGGGTCGCGCTCAGTGAAGAGCTCGCCGCGGTTCACTGCCCGGCCGGCGCCGTTCGCAAGCTGCCCGAGAAGCTCGACGGCTTGCGGCCCGTCGGCGACGAGGCTCCCGTGGACGTCCACCAGGCCGAGCGCGGCCAGCACCTTGCTGCCCAGCAGGTTGGAGCGGGTGGACACCACCTGCTGCAGGGCCTGCTTGACGTTCTCGGCGAGGTTGGCCCGGGTCACCTGCACGCCGAAGGGCGGGTAGCCCGGGTAGCGGTCCTCGAAGTGCGGCGCCAGGGCTATGGCCGCGATCGCGTCGATCTGCTCCTTCACGGTCGCCCTCGACACCTGCGACGACGCCGGCCCCGACGCGACCGGCCGTGTCTCGCCCCGGTAGGTGACCGTGACCGCGGTGCCCATGTTCGCTCGCAGCCAGGCCACCATCGCCTGTAGGTGTCGCTGGCGCTTCTCGGCGTAGACGGTGCGGTGCGAGCCGGTGGACTCGGCCTCCAGCGCCACCGCCCCCGCGTAGCGGCGCAACGCGTCGGTGAAGTCGTCGTCGGGCGAGGCGAGCCGGAAGAACACCTCGTCGGGCTTCTCCTCGTCGGTGAAGCGGGGAGGGTCGTAGGGCTGCAGGAAGTACACGTAGAAGTCCCGCGGCGGCTGCGCGGTCGAGCGCTCGTTCGGGGCGCCCATGAACAGGTAGCCCGAGCGGGTCACGTGCTTGGCGGCCCAGTTCAGCTCGTAGGCCCAGATCCGGTACCCGGCCACATAGGGGTTGTCGCGCTGCTCGAGCACGGTCTCCAGGGCGCGGAAGTAGGCCTCGTCCAGCCGGCCTTCGTCCAGCGACGCGGCCCGCTCCTCGATCCTCTGGTCGTAGTCGATGTCCTTGCGGACGTCGAGGTACACCTGCCCGTTGTCGTCGTTGCGGGTGATGAACTGCCCCGACACCGCCCGGATGATGTCGTCGATGATCGACTCGACCGTCGTCTCCAAGAAGAACGAGTCCAGCTCGGGAAGGCCCGGCGGCAGCAGGACCAGGTCGTCGCGCAGCTCGGGGCAGGACGGGCCGATGGGAGCGTTGATGTCGCCGGTGGTGAGCCGATGCACCGCAAGCGCGTCCACGATCCGCAGCGCGGTGGACACGTAGTCGGGCGTCGGAAGCGCCCGGGCCACCCGCTCGCTCAGCACCTGCGCCTTGTCGAGCACCTCGCGGACTTCTGGGATGGCTCGATTCGACGGGTCGGACTCGAGCTGCGCCCGGTAGGTGTCGTAGCAGATCAGCCCCGGAGCGTCCTCCGGCACGTCGGCGTCGAGGATCGCCCGCATCTCGTCGGACAGCGTGGTCAGCACCTTGCGCTTCTCCACCAGCGTGACCAGCTCGAAGATCCGCAGGTAGGCCGGATGCACCGGATAGAGCGCCACGAACGCCTCGAGGCTCTCGGCCATCCCCTCATAGGCCGGAGCGAATCCCACCAGGTGCTCGCGGATCTTGGCCTTCTGCTCGGGCGTCTTGCGCAGCAGCCGCTGCTCGACCACGAAGGCGATGTCCTCTCGGGAGATGCGCATCTGGGTGAACCGCTCCCGGACCCTGATCACCGCGTCGGCCGCGCTGGCGAAGCGCGGGTTGTCGAAGATCGCCTCCTGCACCCCGCCGATGAACCGGAACCGGGTCGACTTGCAGATCTCGCCGATCTCGCGCAGCACCGCGAGGTCCACGCGCAGCTCGTTGTCGCGCCGCGAGGCCAGATAGTCCAACATCTCGTCGAGCACGAACAGCAGGCCCTGATCGCCGTGGACCGCCTCGAACGCGGCCATCATCTCCTCGAGGCTCCGCTTGGTGTTGGTCACCGTGGACAGGTCCGGGAACTCGTAGTCCACGCCGAGGCGGCGCAGCCCGTCGGTCAGCTCGGTCGTGATGATGTCGCGCAGGCCCATCGTGGTGGCGCCTATCTCGGCGCGGATCACCCGGTAGCGGCCCGCCACCGGCGCGGCCGCCTCCCGGACGGCCTCGGACCGGACCGACTCCACCAACTCGGCGCGCTCCAGGATCGACGACACCACCGACATGAGATGCGTCTTGCCGGTGCCGTAGTTGGCGACAACCAGCATCCCCTTGGCGTCCGGGGCGGTGTCGAGGTCCAGGTTCGGCAGGATCACATCGGTCAGCTGCTCGGCCAGGCGCGGCGACACCACCAGGGTCTCCACATCGCGGCGGGCCTCCTCGGGGTTCTCGGCGTCGCGCAGCACCTTGACCGAGTCGATCGGCTCGAAGGCGATCAGGTCGCGGTACTTCATCAGGGGATCCTCTCGATCTCGAACGGGACCTCGTCAGGGAAACGAGTCTGCACGGGCCGCAGCACGCTCATGTCGGCCAGCGCGATGCGTACATAGTCGCGGCGGCCAGGCGCCGAGAACGTTGCCAAGCTCTCCTTGACCCGCCCGGGCCAGAGCGCCACCACGCCGTGCGCGCGGGCATGCAAGCGCAGGAACCGCAGCAGATCGAGCCCCGGCTCTCGATGCCAGCACAGCGCCTCCAAGTCGAACAGCAGCGGGCACCCCGCCAGCCGCGCCGCGAGATCGTCCCACCGGCAGACCGGATCGCCCGACAGCATCGCCTCCGTGACCGACACCGGAGCCACCCCGAACACCAGCCCCAGCTCACGCAGCACCACCAGCCCCTCGGCCCGATCCCCGGCAACCAGCCCCACCGACGCCCGCCGGGCCAGCCCCTCCACCTCGCCGGAGACCTGCCCCAGCCACAACGGCCGCGAGGGCGCCCCGTCGCCGTCCGCCCCCGTCGCCGTAGCCCGCAACTCCATCCAGCACCCTCTAGTTCCCACGCCGAGTCCGATGCAGACTACGCGCCCACCGGCCATTCGTGATTGGCGACCGCCGACCTCGATGCCGCACTCGCGACGCTGCTGTCTTGCGGTCTGGGTCGATAGCCTCCCACGATGCAAGACAGAGGGCAGCGGTTGGACACGCTGAATGCGTGGCCTCGGAATCCTTGCCGTCCGACTACGCGGATCCGCACCCTCGTCGAGCCGCACGGCTCCGGCAACGGTCGAGTCGATGGGCGCGTCGCCTCGCGGAGCGGCCTGCTGCCTGCTCCACGCGTTCCTGTACCCGTGGGGCAGGCCGTCCGTCGCGGGCCAAGGGTGGACGCGCCGCAATCTGATGCTCAGCCTTGCATCGTTGTCACAGCCCCCGAGTACGGTTGTCAAATGGACTTCGACGGATCCGCCTCAGGGCGCCAAGGCTGTGCGTACGGACAATTTGTGTCCGATATGACATCAGCGGAGAATGATCATGGCACCCCGTGCCCTTGATGGCGACCTGCTCGAGAGGGCCTATCAAGAACTCGAGCTAGAGCAAGGCCGGCTACTGGAGACGTCCGATCAGCCGACATTCGACGAGGCGGATTGGAACTCCGTTGGTGAATGGCTCATGTTGGCTCACCGGATGGGGGCCGAACGCGTCTTCTTCGTGGACGACGATCCGGTCATTCTCTTCGCCCGGCTCCCGCCAACAGCAGGAGAGGCCGAGATTCTCGCCGCCTATCGACGCGCGTGGTCCCTGGCGCGTCCTCAGTGTCTGTTCTTATCTACGCAAGATGAGCTACGCGTATATGCTCTGACTGCTCCACCCGCACGGTCTGTAGAGGAAATCGGCCAGCTAGAGCCCGCAAAAGTCGTCTCTCGGGCAGCTAATGTAGCTGAGGTACTCGCGCTTTATCACCAGGAGCGGATCGAATCGGGTTCCTTGTTCGATATGCATACCTACCAGTCGCGTGATGGAAGAGCAGACACGCGGCTCTTGCATGATGTTAGGACCGCAAACGAGGCACTCGCTGATGAAGGGCTGCCGTTGCCTATCGCGCACACCTTGATCGAGCGTGTAATTCTTACTCGCTACTTGGAAGATCGATCCATCATCACGAATGATTACTTTACCAAGGTGGCTGGTTCAAATAGGTTGTGGCTTGAGACGCTCGATACTGTTCCCGATGATCCTGCACTTGGAGCTAAGAGCACTTTCGTATCCTGTTTGACAGAGCTAGATTTCACCTATGCGATCTTTGAACAGTTGGAGGATGACTTCAACGGCGACCTGTTTAGGGTTAGGGACGATGAGAAGGAGATAGTCAATCAGCAGCATCTCGATCTAGTACAGAATCTTCTTACAGGATCTGGTTTGGGTCCTGAGACGCCTTTGTTTCTGTGGGCATACGATTTTGATGTCATACCAACGAGCTTGATAAGTTCGATGTACGAGCAATTCTATCGGGCGGGAACTGACAGCGATTCAGGAACCCACTACACTCCACCGGAGTTAGTGGAGTTCATCCTGGGCCGTGTGCTCACAGACGAAGCGTTAGAAAGAAATTTGCGGATCTGCGATCCAGCATGTGGATCGGGTATTTTTCTAGTCGAGACCTTCCGTCGCCTAGTGCGGCACCAGTCTTCTGCTAAGAGACGTGCGCTTAGCTCGGCTGAACTTCGTGAACTGTTGCTGAACCGAATTGTGGGTGTCGATGTGAACCCTGAGGCTATACGCCTCGCGGCTTTCAGTTTGTATCTTGCTTACCTCAACTACCAAGAACCGAGAGATATCCTCCGGGCGGGCCCGCTCCCACACTTGATCTACCGACCGGGAGCTACGGAGACCAGTGCGGTACTAGTCACTGCGGACGCCTTCGCTTCGACAAGTGATGAGCCAAGTAGAGGAAGCACTGCAAGTCTGCCTTTTTCTTCCAGATCATTTGACATTGTGGTAGGAAATCCGCCGTGGGACGAACCCAGCAAGACCACCGACCAACTCGGCGATAAATGGGTTCGAGATAGAGAGCTGCCTGTCGGAGACCGTAACCTTTCGCAGCAATTCCTATGGCGCTCTCTCTTTCTCCTTAAGTCGAATGGCATTGCGGCCCTGCTCGTCAATTCAACAGCCTTCCTAAACTCGCGAAACAGGTCAAGGATATTCCGTTCCCGCTGGCTTCAAGAGGCTAACCTGTGTGAGGTTGTAGACTTTACGAGTTCTCGTAGTCTGTTTTTTGATGGCGCTGTCGCTCCTTTTATGTTGATTGTCTTCCAACCTCGAGAACTCGAACGTTCAGCTGAGACCTATGACCTACTTTCGTATAGCGCGGTCCGGCCGTCGAGATCTCTAGCCGCCACCAAGGCCCTCGCTCATGCTCATCTGGAGCGGCGATGGGTGAATCAGGATGCTCTCGCTAACCGAGATTACCTCTGGAAGATGTACGCATGGGGGAATCACCATGACGAGGCTCTAATGGCTCGCTTGGATTCCGAAGAGAAGCTAGAGGAGTTTCTGCCCCACGATCCTATTCCTGGCTTTGGATATCAGCGGGGTACGAAGCGGCCTTCCGCACTGTTGGGTTCGTTGCAGTCCCTCGAGAGATTCAACTCTTGGGGTCCAATCAGCGATTGCCAGTTTGGGGATCCTCCACATGGTGTCAAGACTCAACCTGATGAGCGCCGCTACGAAGGTCAAAGGATCGTTATTGCCCACGGTGTCAGAAGCGGCTTCGGTCCAGTGGCTCGTCTTGAGACTTCAGCGTTCTCATTCCGGCACACAGTGTATTGCCTTCCCCTACAGTCCGTTCCTCAATGGCAGGCAAAGACGATTCTTGGCACTATATTATCAGCCCTTGGTCGTTACCGACTATTCATGGCAAGTGGTTCGTGGGGGGTATGGCACGATACGTTCTATGCTAAGGATTTTCTCGGACTCCCCATACGGATGATGAGCGAGCATTCGAGTGTTACTCTACGGATCTCTCGAGCTGTGGACCAACTGGCAGACGTGAGGAATTACGAAGTGTCTCGCAGGTTGCTCAGTCCCGTAGTTGGCACCGGAGTTACGCAACTCGATGAGATCTTGTCCGAACTCAACGAGGCTGTGTTTGACTTATTTGATACGACAGAGGCAGAAAGAGATTTGGTACGTGATTTCATCAACTATACTCTGCCTCTTGTTGGTCGAAAGACCCAGTGGCTTGATCAACGGATCATCGAGGTCGGCGAGCGCCGTCGAGGTACAGTTAGGGATCTCGTATCCTCCAAAACGAACACCCAGATCGATAAGTATCTGTCAGTGTTCCTACAGCGCTGGAATCGGGAGTTAGCATCCATAGGTGAGTTCTCGTGGCTTGTAGTCATATCGCCACGCGCTCCACTGATCGCTGTTGTATTTGAGACCCAAGACTACGACGCGCCCACCATCAGTGCCAATGAAGCAGATGACGATAGTTGGCGGTCCGCACTGAAGCGCCTAGGTCAAGCGCTGGAGCGTCCGGTAACGACATCTATCCGAGCGACAGGAACACTACGTAGCGTAGGCGAGCGCAGCATCGTGATCGCCAAGAGGAATGAGGCACGGCTCTGGACGGCGTCGGCGGCGCGCGAGGATGCTGAGGCCACCATTCTACAGGCAATCAACTTGCAGTCCGCTCAGTGAGTGGTCCCCTAATATCCGACCTACCGCTGTGGGAGAATCACAAGCGGCGGGTACTCGCGATCCTTCGAAGCGCACTAGATCGCCTGCGAAGCACGACAACGGAGGGCGGTGAGCCAGAACTCAACCGCGCTCTCTATCTCTGTATTTTCGAGGTGAACAGAGAGAACAGAACGCTCAACGACCTATGGTTCGACCATGCCCCCGTTTTCGAGGGGCGAAATCCGCCGACGCCTGATACGGAAGATTCAGCAAGCGAAAGAGGCTCTTCGCGAATGAGGTCGGAGTGGAGGCGGTAGCCATCCGCGGCTGAACGCGAGGGATCCCCCAGAATCGGCGCTGACAGACAGCCGAACAACTGGAGGATCCCTGTGGAATGCGACCCTACGCGCATGTGCGAGCTGATGGTGGGACTGGGCGATGTCGAGGTGCTCGGCGTCGACGACGAGGACGGCGAGCCGCTGGGGGTGCATGTCCGTCGAACCGCGCCGAGGCCGGGCTGCGGGAGCTGCGGCGGGGCGTTGTGGTCAGACGGCGAGCGCCGGGTCGAGCTGGTGGACCTCCCGGCGTTCGGCAGGCCGGTGCGGCTGATGTGGCACAAGCGGCGGTGGCGCTGCCCGAGTCGAGGCTGTGGGGCGGGCACCGTCACCGAGCAGGACCCCGAGATCGCGCCGCCGCGGGAGAAGTTGACTGCGAGGGCGGGGCGCTGGGCGACCCGCCAGGCGGGCCGGGCGCGCCCTGTCGACGAGGTCGCCGCGGAGCTGGGATGCAGCTGGCACCCGGCGAACGCGTCGGTGCGGCGCTGGGGCTCTGCGCTGCTCGACGCCGACACAGAGCGGATCTCAGATGTCGAGGCGCTGGGCCTCGACGAAACCTTGATGGGGCGCCGGGGCCGGTTCAAAGACAAGGCCTGGTCCACCAGCATCGTCGACGTCGGGCGGGGCCAGCTGCTCGACATAGTGCCGGGCCGCACCGCCAAAGCACCCGCACTGTGGCTGCTCAGCCGGCCCCGCGAATGGCTCGAGCAGATCCGCTGGGCGGTGCTTGACCTCTCGGGCCCCTATCGGGCCGCGTTCGACACCGCAATACCCGACGCGGCCCAGGTCGCGGACCCGTTCCACGTGGTGCGGTTGGGAAACACCGCGCTCGACGAGGTCCGCCGCCGGGTCCAGAACCAGACCCTGGGCCACCGCGGCCGCAAGCCCGACCCCCTCTACCGGGCCCGCAAGCTGCTCGTCTCCGCGTCCGAGAGCATCACCGACTCCGGACGCGTCCGGCTGCGGGGCCTGCTGGAGGCCGGCGACCCCTACGGCGAGGTCCGCGACGCCTGGCACGCGAAGGAGACCCTGCGCAGCGTCTACGACATCCCCGACGCCGAGCTGGGCGCCGCGACCGTGGCCCAGCTCGCCGCCGATCTCCAGGACCCCGGCCTGCCGACGGAGATCAACCGGCTGGGCCGCACCATCTGGCGCTGGCGCACCCAGATCTCGAACTGGCACGCCGCCCGGGTCACCAACGCCGCCACCGAGGCAGCCAACAATCTCGTCAAGCGCGTCAAGCGCGCCGCGTTCGGGTTCACCAACTTCGCGAACTACCGAATCAGGGCTCTGCTCTATGCCGGCAAACCTGACTGGGCGCTGCTCGACACCCTCACCCCGACCTGAAACGCGGAGAGCCGCGAAAGAAAGATTCCGGACCTCCAGTGGGGATACATCGACCATCAAGCGATTGACCCTCGCCGCTGCTTGCGCAACTTCGTAATCGAGTGCAAACGTCTCGGATCGCCATCCCGTTCGGGGTGGAAATTCAATGTCCACTATGTGGACGACGGTGTTCGCCGCTTCATTGACCCCGAATGGCAATATGGGAAGGATGTTGCCACGGGAGCGATGGTCGGATACGTCGAATCGCTTACACCGGAGGAGATCGTTGTAGAGGTCAACGGGGCGCTCGGTCGACTCGGCGTGTCAGCCTTGACTCTTCCGTCGCGAATCGGAAACCCGTTGATCGAGATGGAGCACTCCTTCGACCGTCCGTTTGAGATCAGCCCGTTCCAACTGGTTCATCTCTGGACTGACATCCGTCCGGTAGGTTGATGGAATTTGCTGCGAAGTTCTGACTAGTATCGTCGCCAATTCAAGTCGAGACATGCTGAGCGGACAGTTCGCGTGAATCGTCTCGTACGGCGAGACTCAGCCGGTTTGGCGGCTGTCGCGGGCCGGACTCAGGGGCATTGGGCGGTTGCGGGGACGACCAAACCTCTTGGACGACCTCCTGCGGCTCGACGAACCGGGCGAGGTGCTCGAACGCGATGTCCTCGGCGATGAGGGGATTGCCGCCGAACTGCGCTCCTGGCCTGTTGGCTTATGCGGGCGAGGCCGAGGTCGCAAGGGCCCGTGCAAGAGCCATGTCCAGTGCGGCTCGCTGATCCTGGGCGACTCGGCGGTCCAGCTTCTCGAGAGAGGTCCTGGCCGCGGCGAGGTTGGCGTCGCGGGTGTCGTCGGGCAGGCCGCCGAGCGCCGCGGCCAATCGCAGCCAGCGCAGGAACGCCGACCGGAAGGTGGGCAGCCACTCCTCGTAGGAGGGGGGCTCGTGCAGGTGCCGGCACTCGGGTCAGTAGTAGCCGTTATCGGGCAGCCACTCCTCGAGGAACGAGGTGATCCTCGGCGGCGTCCAGCGGAGCGGGTCGAGGTCCCAGCAACTCGTGACGAAGCCGATCAGCGAGCGCATCAGATGGTAGACGTTGTCGTGGTCCTCGCCGTAGCCCAGCGGCTTCCCCGCGAACTCCCCGAAGGGCGCTGCCATCTCCTCGAACGACGGCTGCGGCCTCGCCGGAGCCGTGCCTCCGGCCGGCAGCAGGCTGATCCTCTGGCGCACCAGCGCGAATAGGTCATGGCTGGGATCCAGCTCCAGGTCCGGCTGGTCGTAGGCGTCTGAGAGCAGTTCCTCGAGGATCGTGATGCCGGGCTCGGCGATGGCGCGAGCTTCGGCGAGGCCGATCTCTTCGCTGCGGAAGCTCACGGCAGCGATCTCGGCCGCCTCATCGCCGCTGGCGAAGTAGGCGAAGGGATGCGCCATCCCGGCTCGGAAGGGCTGGATGCCGATCCTCAGCCGGTGCGTGCCAGCGGCCGGGCGGCGGAAGTCGATGTCCAGCGCGCTGTACTCGCCCCACTCGTCGCTGAGCCTGGCCGCGCGCACCGGCTCGACCGCGCCTAGATCAGCGATCCATGCGGGGTTGTCGGGGTTGTCGGCCGTGATGCGCTCGACGGTGCGGCGGGCCCGGTCGCGCTGGTCGGCAGGCCCGTATGCGGCTACCGCCGCGGCGAGAGCCGCGCCGGCGTGTCCGCCCGCCGAGGCGGCGCGGGCCAGCACGACCTGAGCCCTGAGACCTCCGGGTGAGGCCGGTGAGTGGATCCCGAACTGGACGGCAGAGGCCCATCTTTCGACCTCGTCGAGGTCGGACATGGTCGGGTGCTCCCCGACGACCTGCAACGCCTCGTCCATCAGGAGATCCAGACGGAAGCCGGTGTCGTCGTCGGCGAACGCGTCGGGGAGGAGGAGGCGCTCCTCGGGGCGGGTGCCTCGAGGCGTGACGCGTCCCGAGGAGTCGCCGCGCCCGACATGCCGTCCGCCCCGTCGTCTCTTCCGTCGCCCCATTCCGGTTCCCTGTCGGCCGCTGGCGAGTTGAGCCCGGCGAGGGAGTCCCCGCAATCGGGGGATGCCCGCGCCGCATGACATTCTGTACCACAATCAGCGGCGACCAGTAGGGACCAAGGACTCGGGATGGCGGTCGCCGTGTGTCGGGGGACGAACCGGCGATGTTGGGCAAGGCTTGCTCGGTGTCGAAGCGTTGGATGTCTCGGTCGGTGCTGCTGAACTCCACGCTCACCAGGTACACCCGGCTGTCCTCCTGACCGGTAGCGGTCGGCGTAGCGGCGCTGCTTGAGCTGTGCTAGTTCGGTAGGCCAGCCTGTACTTCTTGCGCGTGCCACCGCCGCTTGAGCCGGCGGTTCGACTGCTTGGGCTACGGCGAAGCGACGGGTATCCCGGCCACCTGTGGCGAGGCCAACGCGATCGCCATGACCGAAGCCGAGCCGTGGTAGCCCGCTACGAATCAGCGGTTTCCGTGTTGGGAGTACTGTTATCCTCGACCAGCAGGGCGACCAGTCCCGGGACGTCCTCCGAGATCGTCTTCCAGACAGCGTTGTCGTCGACCTTGAAGTAGGCGTGCGCTATGAAGTTGCGCATGGCTTTGGCCTTGCTGACTGTCGGGCCGGGGATGCGATGCGCCGTCTCTTCGGACAGGCTGTCCGCGGCGACCCCGATGATCTCGAGTTGTCTCTCGGCAGCGCTGCGTAGGATGCGGCTCCCGTCGAAGGCCTCGCGCCCTTGGGCCACGATCTCACGGAGCAGGCTGCAAGCGTCGAGAATGTCCGCGACGCGGTCCTCGTCGGTCCTGCTCACAGAGGAATGGCGTCTTCGAGGAGGGACCGGTGGCTGTCCCTCAGGCAGTGCGAGGGAACGACATCGACGCCGCGTCCCAGCAGTTCTTCGAGGTCCACTTGCAGGCCGGCCATGTCGAACAGAGAGATGTCGGGCATGAAATCGACGAGGAAGTCGTAGTCGCTGTCGTCGTCGTCCTCGCCGCGGGCGACGGAGCCGACCAGCGCTATCGAGGCTGCCTTGTTACGGCGCGCCGCGTCGCGGATCGCTCCTCGGTACTCGTTGAGGATCAGTTCCCGGCGGCTCACATCGCGACTATACCGAGCAGAACCGGCACCCTCATCGGCCACCTGGCGGGCGGAGGCCACCGACGCGCCGTTTCGTGAGCAGGCTGTCGGTGGCTTCGCCGACGATCCGCTTGCCGTCGAGGGTCATGTCGAACGGTGCCCCGGACACCATCGTGCATACGGAGTCGATGCTGCTCTGCGGCTCAGGCCCGGGCGGTTCGCTCGCAAGACTCATGCTTCTTCGGTTTCGAAGCTTTGGATGTTGCGGGTGGTGCTGCTGAACTCCACGCCGATCAGGTGGATCGGCTCGCTGCCTGATCGGTAGCGGTCAGCGTAGCGGCGCTGTTTGAGCTGTGCTAGCGCGGTGCCGGGGCCGGCCTGCTCGACGACTTTGAACTCGAACAGGTAGACGCGGCCCCCGGTTCGTGCCGCCATGTCGAGGCGGCCCCGGCTGGTGCTTTCCTCGACTGTGACGTCGAGGCCCAGCGCGGCGAAGTAAGAGTAGAAGACGCTGGCGTAGTAGCCCTCGTAGTCGGCGATGTCGTTGTTTGTGTGCCATTGGTGCGGTATCGCCGCGAAGAAAGCGTGGAACAGTTGTTCGAGACCGGCGACATCGTTCGCTTCGAGCAGCCGATGGAGCTTGGACTGGTTCTGGTGGACACGGGCCGGGTCCGGTTGAAGGCGTCGCAGGAGGTGCTCGTTGAGGCTCTGGCTGACCTCCAGGTTGGGGTAGTCCAGCCGGTACCTCTTGCGAGTGCCCTCCGCTATCTCCTCGCCGATGGTGAGGTATCCGGTCTGGAACAGCAGCGCCTCAGTGCCGATGTGGTCCACGTCGAACGCCGACAGGAGGTCCTCGCTCGTCATCATCTGGTCGAGGGCCGCGGAGGCGACCCGTCGTCGGACCAGCGTCTCGACCAAGAACGAGGGCGAGCCGGTCTCGAACCACCAAGCCCCGAACTCGCGCCGGTCGAAGAGCATCAGAACGCCGAAGGGGTTGTACATGCGCTCATCGCCGCCCCAGCGGTAGCCGTTGTACCACCGCCGGATCTGCTCGGGGTCGAGCCCGTCCAGTTCGGGAGCGAACACCGTGTCGAGGTCGGACTGGGTGTAGCCGCAGATCGCGCCGTAGCGGCGGTCGAGAGTGATGTCGTTGAGATTGTTCAGCCCTGAGAACAGGCTGACCTTGGAGAACTTGCTCACCCCGGTGAGGAAGCTGAGGCGTATGTGCGCGTCGGCCTCCTTGATGGCCGCGTAGAACCCTCGCAGAAAGTCCCGGTTCGCCTGGGCAGTGTCGCTCAGCGCGGGATCGCCGTCCTCGCCGGGCAGGCCGGAGAACATGGCGTCCAGGATCGGTCGGTCGTACTCGTCGACGAGCACCACGACCCGATGCCCGGTCGTGCGGTGCAACTCCCGCAGCACCGACCGTAGGCGGCCGGCGGCGGTCTCGTAGCGGGGGTCGAGCCCGGCTTCGCGCTCGACCTCGGCGAGCTGCTCGGAGACGCTGGCCCTTACCTGCGAGGGCTCGGTGAAGCCGCCGCTGCCGAAGCTGAGGCGCAGCACCGGACGGCGCACCGACCAGTCCCACCGGCCATGCACCGCGAGCCCGCGGAACAGCGGCTCGTTGCCCTCGAACAGCTCCTTCATCGTGTCGATCAGCAGGCTCTTGCCGAAACGGCGCGGCCGAGACAGGAAGAAGTGCTTGCCCTCGTTGGCGAGCCGCTCGATCCAAGGGGTCTTGTCGACGTAGTAGGAGTCCGTGTCGCGTATCTCCGCGAAGGTCTGCACCCCGATCGGCAGGCGGCGCCTCCTCATCGGGCCACTCTAGTTCGATGGGGGTCGGCGCTCGTTCGCAGGTGAGGGCGACGAGGTACGAGCGGTGATCGTCGGTCGGAGGCACCGGGTAAGCGGTCGCTGCTTTCGCCCGTGGCGTCCGAGGGCGCGACCCGCGGATTGGCGATGCGTTCGGGCAGGTCGGGCCGATGGCTGTCTTCGTTCGTGGCGTCCGAGGGCGCGACCTGCGGGATTGGCGATGCGTTCGGGCAGGTCGGGCCGATGGCTGTCTTCGTTCGTGGCGTCCGAGGGCGTGACGCGAAGCGGTGGCCGCCGTCGCTCGGGCGTCGGCGGCGCGACGCGAAGGGTTGGCGGTCTGCCAGACTGTTCGTCATGCCGATGCGCCAGGACTGCAAGTACTTCGAGTCGCGCACGTATCCCAACGGCGAGACGGTGCGCAAGTGCGA
The DNA here is from genome assembly GCA_963667505.2 of Acidimicrobiales bacterium. GTDB lineage: Bacteria > Actinomycetota > Acidimicrobiia > Acidimicrobiales > Aldehydirespiratoraceae > Aldehydirespirator. The sequence goes on from OY763490.2 coordinate 874,179, forward strand.
TCTGGACCTGGCCCCCGAAGCGCCGTGGCGCTGTCCCGACGACTGCGCCAAGTACACCCGGCGCCTGGCCGACGTCAACTGGAGCTACGGGTCGCTGGTGACCCCGGAGACCCCGCCCGAGCCTGAGAGCCTGGGCAGCGACGACAGCATCGGGGCGCTGCTCGACGCGGCCGAGGACATCGTCAACGCGGCTGCGCCGGACGTGTTCGCCGACATCGAGGCCGAGCGCCGCAAGCGCCGGGGCGGGTTGAGGGGCCGGGTCTCCAAGGGCGGCAAGAAGTCCAAGGGCAAGAAGGGCGGCCGAGGTCGAGGCTCCTCCGGTGGAGGCGGGCTGGGCGAGCGGTTCCGCAAGCGGTACCGCGACGGCGGCTGACTCTGTGCATCGCTTCACCGTCGAAGCAGCTCAGGCGCTTTCGGGACCCCGCTGGCTGACGGCGCGCCGAACTGCGTTCGCCGAGCGCTTCCTGGCCGCGGCGCCTCCCACCACCGCGGCCGAGGAGTGGCGCTACAGCGCGATCTCCGAGTTCGACCTGGCCGCCTACAGCCTCGCGGACGGTTCTGGGGCCGATCTTGTGCACGAGGCCTCGGACGGTGTTGGGGACAGTGCCGTCAGCGGTCATGCGCACGGAACCTCGGACGGTGTTGGGGACAGTGCCGCTAGCGGTCATGCGCACGGAACCTCGGACGGTGTTGGGGACGGTTCGGTGGCCGATCTTCTGCCCGGTCCGGCTGGCGACGGCGCCCGCGCCGCCGCGGCCGCGGTCGTCGATGTCGCCGACGGTCGGGTCGTGTCGGTCAGGGGCTCGGAGGAGTTGGCACAGACGGGCGTCTTCGTCGGGCCGCTGAGCGACGCCGCCGACGGCGAGGCGATGCTGGGATCAGTGTCGGACGACGCCTCCGACTACTTCACTCTGCTCAACGACGCCTTCACCCGTGAGCCCTTGCTGGTGGACGTGCCCGACGGTGTGTCCGTGGACGGCCCGATCGTGGTACGTCACCATGCATGTGAAGCGGGTGCGGCCAGTTTCCCCCGCCTCGTCGTGCGGCTGGGACGCGACGCCCAGGCCACAGTCCTCGACGTGCAGCGATCGGTCGGCGGGACGCTCGTGGTGCCGGTGGTGGAGCTCAGCGTCGGCCAGGCGGCCCGCCTCGGCTACATGAACCTGCAGCAGCACGACCGCGACGCCTGGCAGGTGGCGGCCCACACCGCCCGGGTCGAGCGGGACGCGGCCCTGGTGGCCGCCTCGGTCGCTCTCGGCGGCGCCTACGCCCGCACCCGCACCGACGCCAGGCTCGTCGGCCGGGGAGCGAGCGGAGACCTGCTGTCGGCCTACTTCGGCTCCGGCCGGCAGATCCTGGACTTCCGCACCTACCAGGACCACGCCGCCCCCGACACCACCTCCAACCTGCTCTACAAGGGCGCCGTCGGCGACGAGGCCCGCAGCGTGTACACCGGGATGATCCGGGTGCGGCCCGACGCTCGGGGCACCAACGCCTTCCAGACCAACCGAAACCTCAAGCTCAGCGACGACGCCTGGGCCGAGTCGGTGCCGAACCTCGAGATCGAGAACAACGACGTGCGGTGCAGCCACGCCTCCGCCGTCGGCCCCGTGGACCCCGACCAGGTCTTCTACCTGGAGAGCCGGGGCGTGCCCACGGGCGCAGCCGAGCGCCTGATCGTGGCCGGGTTCTTCGACGAGGTGATCGACGGGCTGCCGGTCCGCTCAGAAGCGGCAGGGGCGAGGCAGGCCCTCAGGCTCAAGCTCGACCAGATGTTGAGCCAGGCGGCGTGATGGTCTCGCTGGCGTCTGTGCCGACCGTTCGACATCGGAGGAGTGACGATGACCGCGCATGAGCTGTTCTCGCTGGAGGAACTGGCACCGGACTCGGCCCGGCGGGTCGTGGTGGAGGGCCGCGAGATCGCGGTCGTGCGCATCGGCGACGACGTGTACGCCATCGGCGACACCTGCTCGCACGCCGAGGTGTCCCTGTCGGAGGGCTGGGTGGAACCCGACGACTGCGCCATCGAGTGCGTGGCCCACGGCGCCATGTTCGACCTCGAGACGGGCGAGCCGCTGTCGCTGCCGGCCACCAAGGCCGTGCCCGTCTATCAGGTGGCGGTGGTGGACGGCGCGGTCGTGCTGACGCTGGGGTCCGAGGCCGCGGGAGACCGCCCGTGAGCACGCTCGCCATCGAGGGCCTGCGGGCCTCGGTGGCGGGACGGGAGATCCTTGCCGGCGTCGACCTGGAGGTGCGGGCCGGCGAGGTGCATGCGGTCATGGGCCCCAACGGCTCGGGCAAGTCGACCCTGGCCCATGTGATCGCCGGCCGCAGCGGCTACGAGGTGTCCGAGGGGTCGGTCCGCCTCGACGGCATCGAACTGCTGGGCCTGCCGGCGTGGCGGCGGGCCGAGGCGGGACTGTTCCTGGCCATGCAGTCGCCCACCGAGGTTCCGGGAGTGTCGCTGGTGGACATGCTCACCGAGTCGGTGTGCACGCCCGTCGGCGCGGCGGTGGCCGAGCGGATGCGTGAGGAGGCCGAGCGGATCGGCTTCGACGAGAAGTTCCTGGAGCGGCCCGTGAACGTCGATCTGTCCGGGGGCGAGCGCAAGCGCAACGAGGCGCTGCAGCTCGGCGTGCTCGCTCCGGCCTTCGCGGTGATCGACGAGCTGGACTCGGGCCTTGACGTGGACGCGCTGCGCCATGTGGGCGACCGCATCGAGCAGGCGACCGTGCACGACGGCCTCGGTGTGCTGGCCATCACCCACTCGAGCCGGGTGTTCGACCATCTCCGGCCCGACGCCGTCCACGTCTTCGCCGGTGGGCGCATCCAGGAGTCCGGGGGCCCCGAACTCGCCGACGAGCTCGAGGCCTCGGGCTACGAGCGCTGGACGGAGGCCCTGCCGAAGCCCGACGGGGAATCGGCGGCCGCACCCTTCACGGATCCCTTCGGGGACCCGTTCGCCGATCTGCTGGTCTGAGCCCGCCGCGTCACAGCGCCCCTGGATGCCACCGTGTCGGAATTCGTCCCGTTCGCCGACCTACGGGTCTCGGGCCGCTGTGTCCGCCGCAGAGTTGGGCCGCGCTCGGATCCGTGGCGCACCGCTGGCTCGATTAGAGGCCGAGCGAATATGCGGGCGAATCCGGCTCATGCGGGCGAGGCTTTGGGCAGCGTTACCCGGTCCGGGAGGTCCGTGAGCGCAGCGAACGAGATCGGGAATGGCACCGCTGCGACGTGACGGGCAGCACCCATTCGTGCTTGCACCTAGCATCAGGCCCATGAGCAACGAAGACCTGTTGACCGAGGACGAGATCACCGAACTGATGGCGGCTCATCCCGAGTGGCGTCGCGACGGCGACGTTCTGCGCCGATCGTACGTGTTCGCGGACTTCCGGGCCGCGTTCGCCTTCATGGCCCATGTGGCGCTGATCGCGGAGCGGCTTTTTCACCACCCCGAGTGGTCCAACGTCTACAACAAGGTCGAGCTGGCGATCACCAGCCACGATGTAGGCGGCCTCTCGGCCCGCGACCGCGACTTCGTCGAGCGCGTCGACACCGCCCACGGCTGACGCTCTCCACGGTCTGGGCTAGGAGAGTGATGAGCAACTCCCGAATCTCGGGTCTCGCGATCGCAAAACCCAAGGTCAGAGGCTTGCGGATCACGCCCAATCGGCATAAATCAGCAGTCTCCTAGTGTGCTGAGTGATTAGTTCCTCGCGATTATGTGTGGCGGGGGGTAGTGTGGCTGTCGTCGACTGCGATGGGAGGCGACGATGGGCGCGCGGCGCGGACGGCCGACGGTGGCGGTGGAGTTGAGCGGCGGCGAGCGCGAGGTGCTGGAGCGGTGGGCGCGGCGGCCGAAGTCGTCTCAGGCGCTGGCGCTGCGGTGTCGGATCGTGCTGGCCGCGGCCGAGGGCCGCCACAACAATGAGATCGCGGCGGCGTTGGGCTGCCATGCGGCGACGGTGAGCAAGTGGCGGCGCAGGTTCGCTGAGCGGCGTCTCGACGGGCTGGCCGACGACCCTCGGCCGGGCCCGCCGCGCAAGATCACCGACGCGGTGATCGAGGACGTGTTGGTGCGCACGCTCGAGACCGCCCCGCGGGACGCGACGCACTGGTCGACGCGGTCGATGGCCGCGGCTGCGGGGGTTTCGCAGACCGCGGTGAGCCAGATATGGCGCGCGTTCGGGCTCAAGCCCCATCTGGTGGAGGAGTTCAAGGTGTCGCCGGACCCGCAGTTCGTCGACAAGGTCCGCGACGTCGTCGGACTGTACTTGAACCCGCCTGAGGCCGCGGTGGTGCTATGCGTGGACGAGAAGACCGGCATCCAGGCCCTCGACCGCACAGCGCCGATCCTGCCGCTGTTGCCGGGCACACCCCAGCGGCGCAGCCACGACTACCGCCGCTGCGGCACCACCGACCTGTTCGCAGCCCTCGACGCCGCCTCGGGCAAAGTCATAGCGTCGATGACCGCCCGCCACCGCTCAGAGGAGTTCCGCAGGTTCCTGAACCAGATCGACAAAGAAGTCCCCGACGGCCTCGACATCCACATCGTGCTCGACAACGTCTCCACCCACAAGACCCCCGCCGTCAAGCGCTGGCTGGTGCGCCACCCCCGCTTCAAGCTGCACTTCACACCCACCTACGCCAGCTGGATGAACCTAGTCGAGCGCTGGTTCTCCGAGCTCACCACCAAACAGATCCGCCGCGGAACCCACCGCTCCGTCACAGAACTCAGGGACTCCATCAACGAATGGACCGACAACTGGAACCAGAACCCCCGCCCCTTCACCTGGCACAAGACCGCCGACCAGATCTTCGACACCATGGCAGCATATATGCAACAAATTCCCCACTCAGGACACTAGTCGGCGTGTCGCGTTTGGTCGGATTCGCCGCGAGGGACTGATGCCGGCTTGCTGGCTGGGCTAGTCGGCGTGTCGCGTTTGGTCGGACTCGCCGTCCAAGTCGTGGTAGAGGATCGCGCTGGCAATGAGCAATACCACTCCGAGCGCGGCGCCGACGAACGCTTGGACGACCTGCGACAGCACCCACAGTTGCTCCGCGAGCACCGTCGGCAGGCCGAACACCATTCCCACGGCGGCGCTCACGGCAATGACGACGAGCAACACCAGCAGCATGCGGCCCAGAGCCTTCCAGAACCGGTCCCGCACCAGACGGGCGGCATAGCGCAGCGAGGCCTGCGGAGGCCCGACGGCAGCGACCACGTACGCCAGCTGTATCACCGCCATCAGCAGGATCACGGCCGCGATCAGGCCGGGGATGAGCAGGATCAGGAGCGCGGGCGCGGCCATGGCGGACAGCCCCATCACGACTAGGGCGCCGACAGCCACCAGCCAGATCTGCAGGTCGACTCCCATGAGCCGCGGCACTCTGGCCAGCGACTGCCGGAAGGCGTCGGCCACTGTCGACTGCCGGCCGTGCATATCGTCCATCGCCAAGCGCATGACGACAGCCCTAGTGACGCTGTGCGCCACCCAGGCAAGCAAGAGCCCGACCGCCAAGGGCAAGAAGCTCGAGACGGAGAAGTCGAACTCGAGCGACTCGAAGTAGGCCTGCTGCTCCGGCGACTCGGCATCGAAGTCGGGGGCGGTGACCCTCGCCCAGATCTCGGACAGCTCACCGGCCAGGACGCGGTCGAGCGTGACGATCCCTGTCAACACGACCGCGATCTGTCCGGCAGCGGTCAGCAGGGTGGCGAGAGCCAGTCCTTTCCACTTTCGCCGCGCCAGCGAGAACGAGTTTCCGATCAGCACGCCGGGGCCGCGCAGACCGTCGTGTTCGCTGTCCGGCCCGTCGCTTGCATCGGCGTGGCGGGGGGCGCGGTGCTCGGTCCAGGTAGAGCCGTCCCAATACCGGTACTGGGAATCGTCCTCGGGATCGGTGTACCAGTCGGCGGGCGGCTGATCCGTCACGGCGGCGACTCTAACCCGGCCGACTCTGACCGAGAGGCCCCGAGACGGTTGTGGCAACGGGTTCCGGGCCTGCGACACTGCTCGGGTGACGGACTTCAGTCAGGCGGGCGCGGTGCCGACGCTGCACGACCTGGGTCACCGCAGCGGTACCGACCTTGAGCGGGATCTACGATCCTGGGTCGGCGAGCGGCCGGTGGCGCTCATCGTTCCCTGCCTCGCCTCTGAGATCGCGTCGGAGGCCTTCGCGGCCATGCTGGCCGAGCTGCAAAATGCCGACTGGCTGGCCCATCTCGTCGTGGGGCTCGACGAGGCGGGCGAGGAGGACAGCCGCCGCGCCAGGGACCTGCTGGGCCGGCTTCCGCAGCGCTGCGACGTGCTGTGGAACGACAGCGAGCCGATGGTCGCGGTCGAGGGGCTCCTGCAAGCCCGGGGGCTGGGCCCCCGCAGCCGTGGCAAGGGCCGCAACGTCTGGTACTGCCTGGGGGCGGTGCTCGCTGACGGGGCGGCCTCGGTGATCGCCGTCCACGACGCCGACATCGTGGGCTACAGCCGTGAGCTGCCGGCCCGCCTCGTCTATCCGGTTGCCCATCCGGGCTTCGGCTACTCATTCGCCAAGGGCTACTACCACCGTGTGACACAGGGGCGCTTCGGTGGCCGTGTCACCCGCCTGCTGGTGGCTCCGCTCATCCGGGCGCTGCGGGCCGACGCCGGCGACCATCCGTACCTGCGCTACCTGGAGGCGTTCCGCTACCCGCTGGCCGGGGAGACCGCCATGGAGTCCGGCGTGGCCGCGAGCCTGCGCATCCCGGGGCACTGGGGCATGGACATCGGCATCCTCTCGGACGTGTACTCGCAGTGCGAGCCCTCCAGCATCTGCCAGGTTTCGGTGGCCGACGCCTACGACCACAAGCACCAGGATCTCTCCGCCGACGACCCGACTGCCGGCCTGCGCCGCATGAGTGTCGATGTCACCGCCACCATCATCCGCCGACTTGGCCCCGACAGGCTCGACGGAGCGGCCGGATTGCGCCGCGCCTACCTGGACGCGGCCGGCGACCTCATCCGCCACTACGCCAACGACGCGGAGCTCAACGGCTTATCGGTGGACACTGCCGCCGAGCAGGCCACGGCGGAGGTGTTCGCCCGCAGCATCGTCGAGGCTCTCGAGCTCTGCCGGTCGGACGCCCGCGAGGACGAGCTCAATCCCTCATGGCGGCAAGTGCTGCGCGAGGCGCCCGAGGTGGGCCCGATGCTCGTCGAGGCTCTCTCCGCCCGACGATGAGGCAGACGCCGCAGCCTCGCGGCCGGACGGGATCGGAGGCCGCATGACGACGGGTTCTGCTTCACCGGACAACATCGTGTCCACCGCGGCGCCACGGGATCGGAGCCAACATGGCGACGGGTTCGGCGAGTGGCAGCCCCGCCGAGGAGGCATGTCGCGGCGTCCTGGCCAGTTGGCCGGCTAGAGGCCTTCGATGAGGTTGCACGGTGTGGTCAACGCGTCGCCGGACTCGCTGGCCGACTTCTCGGTGGCCACCACCGTCTCGGCTGCGGCCGCTCGGGCCGAGACCCTGCTCGAACAGGGCTGCGTAGGCATCGATTTGGGCGGCGCTGGCTCCACGCAGGCGGCCGAGCGGGTTGACATCGACACCGAGTGGAGCCGACTCGACGGAAAGGTACAGGCCCTTGCCGAACTGTGCAGGGCTGGCGGCGCGGCGCTGTCGGTGGACTCGTGGCAGCCCGAGATAATGCGGCGGGCGCTCGACTGCGGGGCCACCATGATCAACGCGGCCGATGGGCTCCAGAACCCGGCCATGGCGGCGCTCGCCGCCGAGCAAGACGTGCCGGTGGTGGCACCGTTCGTGTGGGGCGCCGACCCCAAGGCCTCCCGCCGTGTGGACGGTGATCCGGTTGAGACGATCTGCGGGTGGTTCCGTCGGTCGTTGGGCCGCTGGGAGGATGCGGGCATCGATCGGAGCAGGCTGATCCTCGACCCCGGCACCGGTTTCGGCCCGCCGGACTGGGAGTGGGACGACCGCTACCGGTACCAGAAGCGCGTCTACGAGAACCTCGACGCCCTGCGGGCCTTCGGGCTGCCGATCTACCTGCCCCTTCCCTGGAAGCAGACCGCCCAACACGATGAACTGCTGGAGATCTGCGTGAGCGCTGGCTTCGACTACGGTCGTTGCCACCGCCCCCAGAGGATCCTGGAAGCCATCGAGCGCCTCGGCGAGGAGCAGCACTCGTGAGCCTCGTCTCACATTGCGGAATTGGCAGCGTTTTGCACGGTATGCGTGCTTTCTGCCGCCAGTTCGCAGCGGGGTTGCGGCGGTGTGGCGAATTGGCAGCGTTTTGCACGGTATGCGTGCTTTCTGCTGCCAGTTCGGGACGGGTTGACAGTGCGCGGCGTCCGCTGGCTGTACGGTCGGGAGCTAGGACCAGTGTCTAGGAGCGATCACAGGGCTGAGGACGCGCCGCGCCACGACGCCGAGCGGGTTGCGGGGCCTGACTGCCTGGGCCGCAGCGTGCTGGTGTCGCCCGGCCAGCCTCCGCCCGGGCCGTGGCAAGGGCGCCCCCGGGTGACGGTGGACACCGCATCGCCCGACCCGGCGACCGGCCGGCGGCTCAGGTCGGCGTGGCACAGCCGCGAGCGGCTGGTGATCGAGTTGGACGGCCCGCTGCCTGCCGCCGAGGCCGTGCTGGAGAGGCCCTGGTGGGAGCTTCAACCTGGAACGACGCTCGGCGACGAGGTGTGGCACCACCTGCTGACCGCCAACACGGTGGACGCACGCGATCCCGACCGACTCCGCTTCGCTCCCCGAGACCGGGCTCTCGCCGTGGGCGCCCGGCCAGCGGCCCCGAACCAGTCCGGCGACGTAGCCGCCGAGGCCGGAGGGCTGTGGTGTGACGGCGGGCCCCTTGACTGCTTCGATTCCGGCGAACTCGGCGGCGCGGCCATGATCCCGGCTGCCAACCTCGCCGTGGGCCGCCTGTCGGCGTTGCGCCCCAGCGAGCCCGAGGCTGACCTGGCGCCCGACCAGCAGCGCGCCGTGGGCCATCTCGGCGGCGGCGCGTGCATAGTGGCGCCCGCCGGATCGGGCAAGACCAGGGTGCTCACCGAACGGGCCCGCTGGCTGGTACGCAGCCTGGGCGTGTCGCCGTCGGCGGTGTGCCTGGTGGCCTACAACGTGCGGGCCCGGGCCGAGATGCAGCAGCGCACCGCGGATTTGGACGGGTTGGAGGTGCGCACCTTCAACAGCCTGGCCCTGGCGGTCTGCAACGGCACGGGCCCCTTCGCCCGTCCCGCACACCACGACCGGGTCTCGGTGATCGACGAGCGGGAGGTGCGCGACCTGCTGCGCGGCCTGGTGGGGGAGCGGGCGCCCCGCCGTCGGCGCCGGGCCATGACCGACCCGTTGGCGGCGTGGCTGGAGGCGCTCAGCGCGTCGCGGCTGGGACTGCGCGACCCGGCCGATGTGGAACGCGACTACGCGCCCGACGTGGAGGGCTTCACCGGGCTCGCCCCGGCCTACGCCGAGGCCCTCGACGAGCGGGGCGTGGTGGACTTCGACCACCAGATCGTCCGGGCCATCGACATTCTGCTCACCGACCCCGCGGCCCGGGCCGCGGCCCGCCGAGTCTGCGGCGTGCTCCTCGTCGACGAGTTCCAGGATCTCACGCCCGCCCATCTGCTGATGATTCGGCTGTTGGCCGGGCCGAGGGCCGAGGTGTTCGGCGTGGGCGACGACGACCAGACGATCTACGGGTACTCGGGGGCCTCGCCCCGCTGGCTGATCGAGTACGAGCGCTGGTTCCCGGGCGCGGCCCGCCACCTGCTGCACGTCAACTACCGCTGCCCGCCCGCAGTGGTGGAGGCGGCTTCCAACCTGCTCTCGCACAACGTCCATCGCATTTCCAAGGCGATCGAGCCTGCCCCCACCCGAACGCCCAACCCGCCCCCGGCACCAGAGCAAGAGCAGCAGACAGCGGGTAGCGGCGGCGCGGTCGAGGTTCAGACGGCGGCCGATGGCGGGGGCGTAGAGCAGCGGGCAGCGGGTAGCGGCGGCGCGGTCGAGGTTCAGACGGCGGCCGATGGCGGGGGCGTAGAGCAGCGGGCAGCGGGTAGCGGCGGCGCGGTCGAGGTTCAGACGGCGGCCGATGGCGGTGCGGCTGTGGTGGAGCGGGTCAGGGCCCTGATCGGCGCCGGGGCCGAGGCCAAGGACATAGCTGTGCTGACCAGAGTCAACAGCACGCTGCTGGCGCCGCAGATCATGCTGTCGGAGGCGGGCATCGACTGCATGTCCCCGGTCGGGCCGTGGTTCCTGGAGCGGACCGGCGTGGCGGCTGCTCTGGCCTGGCTGAGGCTGGCCACCGCCGGCTCGGCCCGGCTGCCCGCCGACGCCCTGACCACCGCGGCCCGCCGCCCGCCCCGGGGCATCTCCCCGCGGGTGATCGAATGGATCGCCGAGCAGCGCAACGTGGGCGCGCTCCGCAGGCTGGCCGGCCGCATCTCCGACGAGCGGACCGCCGAGCGGGTGTCGGACTTCGCCGACGATGTGGAACGCCTAGGCGACATGGCCCGCGACGGGGCCCACACGCTCCAACTGCTGGAGGCGATCCAGCACGGCACCGAGCTCGGTGCGAGCCTCGACGAGCGCCTCGACGCCTCCCGTCGCTCGGTGGACCGCTCCGCCCACGGCGACGACCTGCGAGCCCTGCTGTCGGTAGCCCCCCACTGCCCCGACCCGGCCCGATTCGAGCACTGGCTGTCGAGCCGCCTCACCGAGGGCAGCCGCCAAGGAGATGGCACCCGCCAAGGCGATGGCACCCGCCAAGGAGATGGCAGCCGCCAAGGCGATGAAGGCGACGCCCGCATCGGTCGCCCCTCCTGGGGCCGAGGCGTGCGGCTGGCCACCGTCCACCGGGTCAAGGGCCTGGAGTGGACCCATGTGATCGTCCTGTCGGCCACCGAGGGCCTGATGCCCCACCGTCTGTCCAGCGACCTCGAAGAGGAGCGGCGGGTGTTCCATGTGGCCCTCACCCGCTGCTCGGAGTCGGTGCTGATCGTCGCCGATGGCCCGAAGTCGCCCTTCATCTCCGAGACGGCCTGGCGTTCCAGGCTCGAGCCCACCGGCCTCCCGGCCCCGCCTCCGGTGCCAGCGCCGGCCAAGACGCCTCAGGCGCCGCTGGCCCGACCGGCCTCTCCCTCCTCGCGAGCCCAAAGCCCGCCCATCGACGAGGCCGCCGAGCCAGAGGCCGCGGCGGTCTACGAGCGCCTGCGCCAGTGGCGCTGGGAGCGCAGCCAGGCCGAAGACGTCCGGCCCTTCATGGTGCTCTCCAACGCGGTGTTGCGCGAACTGGCCCGCAGCCGCCCGACCACCGACGCCGCCCTTCTGGCTGTGCCCGGAATCGGCCCCGCCAAGCTGGCCGCCTACGGCGAAGCCCTCAAGCCGCTTCTGGCCGACGGTTCAGGCAACGACGGGAATTGACACGAACCGGACGTCCCCCGCTAGCCGCGAGAGAGCTCAGGCGAAGGTCTCGTCGAGGGCCTCTACCAGGGTGTTCCAGGACAGGGTGGCGCACTTGATGCGCACCGGGAACTTCACCACGCCCCGCAGGGCCTCCAGGTCGCCGAGCTTCACTTCGCCGGCGCCGTTGTCGCTGTCGGCCTCGTCCTCGGACTCCTCTCCGCCGAGCCCGCCGACGTGGATCGACATCATCCGCTTGAACGCCTTCACCAGCCGTCGCACCTCAGACACCTTGCGGCCCTTGACCGCGCTGGACATCATCGACGCCGACGACTGGCTTATGGAGCAGCCCTGACCCGAGGTGGACACCTCCGCGATCACGCCGTCGCGCACCTCCAGGAAGATGATCACCTCGTCGCCGCACAACGGGTTGAACCCGATCGACTGCACCGCCGGCGGCACCTCGAGCTCGCCGCGGTTGCGGGGGTTGCGGTAGTGGTCGAGGATGATCTCGCGGTAGAGGTCCTCCAGCCCGGCCATCGAGCCGCCCGCTATGTGGCGAAGAAGTCGCCGGCCGCGCCCAGGGCGTCGGCCAGCGCGTCGACGTCGGAGGCGTCGTTGTACACGTACAGCGACGCCCGGGTGGTGGCGGGCACGCCCAGGTGGCGCATCAGAGGCTTGGCGCAGTGGTGGCCGGCCCGCACGCACACGCCGTGGTGGTCGAGCACCTGCGAGAGGTCGTGCGGGTGGATGTCGCGGAACGTCATCGACAGCACCCCGCCCCGGCACGCCGGCTCCGCGGGGCCGTGGACGTCCAGATCGGCGCCGTAGCGGTCCTGGAGAGTGCGCAGCGCGTAGCCGGTGAGGCTCACCTCGTGCTCGCGCACCCGCTCCATGCCCAGGCCCTCGAGGTAGGCGACCGCCGCGCCCAGGCCGACGATCTCGGCGATGGGCGGGGTGCCGGCCTCGAACTTGTGGGGGATCTCGTTGGCCAGGAAGCCGTCCTTGCGGACGTCGAGGATCATCTCGCCGCCGCCGAGGAACGGCGGCATGGCCTCCAGCAACTCGGCCCGGGCCCACAGCACGCCGATGCCGGTGGGGCCGCACATCTTGTGGCCGGTGAAGCCCAGGAAGTCGGCGCCCAGAGCCTGCACGTCGGTCGGCAGGTGCGGCACGTACTGGGCGGCGTCGACCAGCACCAGCGCCCCGGCGTCGTGGGCCGCGTCGGCCAGCCGCCGGACAGGGTTGAGCGTCCCCAGCACGTTGCTCATGGCGGTGACGCCCAGCAGCTTGGCCCCGTCGAGCAGCCGGTCGAGGTCGCTCAGGTCGAGCTGGCCGTCGTCGGAGACGCTGATCCAGCGCAGCTCGAAGCCCTTCTCGGCGGCCATGATGTGCCACGGCACGATGTTGGCGTGATGCTCCATCTCGGTGATCACCACGGCGTCGCCGGGGCCGAGGTTGGCGCCCCCCCACGAGCGGGCCACCAGGTTGATCGACTCGGTGACGTTCTTGGTGAACACGATCTCCCGGGCCGACCCGGCGTTGACGAAGCGGGCCACCGCCTGCCGGGCCGCCTCCATCGCCTCGGTTGCCTGGGCGGCGATCTCGTAGGCGCCGCGGTGCACGTTGGCGTTGATCGTCTCGTAGTAGTCGTTCATGGCGTCGAGCACGCTGCGGGGCTTCTGCGACGAGGCGGCCGAGTCGAGGTAGACGATCGGCCCGCTGGCCACCGACCGGCCCAGCAGCGGGAACTCGGACTTGACGCCCGCTCGCAGGCTGGAGGCGCTCACGGCGCGTACCGCTCGTAGCCGTCGCGCTCGAGCCGGTCGGCCAGCTCGGCGCCGCCGCTGTCCACGATCCGGCCGTCCATCAGCACGTGCACGCGGTCGGGCTCCAGGCCGGCGGTGAGGATCCGCTTGAAATGGGTGATGGCCAGCACGCCGAGCTCGGGCCGCTCGGACCGGACCTCCTTGAGCCCGGTGGCCACGATGCGCAGCGCGTCGATGTCGAGGCCGGTGTCGGTCTCGTCCAGGACGGCCATCTCGGGCTCTAGCACGGCGAGCTGCAGGATCTCGTTGCGCTTCTTCTCGCCTCCGGAGAACCCCTCGTTGAGGTAGCGGTCCATCAGCGCCGACTCGATGGCCAGGCGGTCCATCCACTCCCTCATGGCCATGTACGTCTCGATCGAGCTCACCTCGTTGCCCTTGCGGGCCTGCAGCGCCTGCGTCAGGAAGTTGCGGATCGACACCCCGGGGATCTCCTGGGGGTACTGGAACGCGAGGAACAGCCCGGCCTTGCCCCTCACCTCGGGCGGCCAGGAGGTGATGTCCTCCCCCTTGAAGCGGATAGAGCCCGCGGTCACCTCGTACTCGGGACTGCCGAGCAGGGTGGCCGCCAGGGTGGACTTGCCCGAGCCGTTGGGGCCCATCAGGGTGTGCATCTCGCCTGCCCGCACCACCAGGTCCACGCCGCGGAGGATTTCGACACCGTCCTCGGCCGTGCTGGCGCACAGGCCGTCGATCTCGAACAGGGGCGGTGTCGGCACGCTCCGATCCTACGGCCCGACCGGTGCGGGCACTACGGGCCGGGTCCGCCTGCCGGGCCGGGTAGGCGGACGCGACCGCCGCCCGAGGCCGTCGTCGGCCCGCTAGCTTTGCGGTGACGACGAGCTGACGAGCTTCGGAGGAGACCGCTAAGTGAACTTCGCATTCACCGACGAGCAGGAGCAGCTGCGCGACTTCGTCCGCAGCTTCCTGGAGGAGAAGTCGCCGGAGTCGGCCGTTCGGGAGCAGATGGACACCGAGCGGGGCTTCGACCCCGACGTGTGGGCGCAGATGTCGGAGCAGATGGGCCTGCCCGCGTTGACCATCCCCGAGGAGTACGGCGGCCAGGGCTTCGGCCGGGTGGAGCAGATCGTGGTGCTCGAGGAGATGGGCGCCGCGTTGCTGTGCGCCCCCTACTTCTCCTCGGCGGTGATGGCGGCCAACACGCTGATGCTCTGCGGCGACGAGGACGCCAAGCACGAGCACCTGCCCGGCATCGCCTCCGGGGAAACTCGGGCGACGCTGGCGTTCACCGAGCAGAACGGCCGCTGGGACGAGGCGGGCATCACCATGGCCGCGTCGCGGTCGAACGGCTCATGGCGCCTCGACGGCATCAAGATGTACGTCCTCGACGGCCACACCGCCGACCTGATCGTCGTGGCGGCCCGGACGCCGCAGGGCGTGACGCTGTTCGCCGTGGATCCCGACGCCGCCGGCCTCTCCCGCACGGCGCTGTCGACGATGGACCAGACCCGCAAGCAGGCCAAGCTCTCCTTCGAGGACGTGGAGGCGGCGATCATCGGCGCCGAGGGCGAGGGCTGGCCCGTGCTCGAGACCGTGCTCGACCTGGCCGCGGTGGCCCTCGCGGCCGAGCAGGTGGGAGGCGCCCAGCGCTGCCTGGACATGTCGGTCGAGTACGCCAAGGTGAGAGTGCAGTTCGGCCGGCCCATCGGCTCGTTCCAGGCCATCAAGCACAAGTGCGCCGACATGCTGCTGGAGGTGGAGTCAGCCAAGTCCGCCGCCTACTACGCGGGCTGGTGCGCGGCCGAGATGAACGACGAGCTCCCGCAGGTGGCGTCGCTGGCCAAGAGCTACTGCTCGGAGGCCTACTTCCACGCCGCCGCCGAGAACATCCAGATCCACGGCGGGATCGGCTTCACTTGGGAGCATCCGGCTCACCTCTACTTCAAGCGGGCCAAGAGCTCCGAGCTGCTCTTCGGCGATCCCACCTACCACCGCGAGCTGCTGGCCCAGCGGATCGGCCTCTAGTCTCCGGGCGCCGGGAGGGCCGGGCGAACCTGCCGTGACGTCCGGCCAGACCTGCGGCACGCTCGCGAGAATGTCGTCGGCGGACTGGGTGTCGGTGCCGTGATCTGGCTGATCGCCGCCGTGGGCGCGGCCGCGGTCACGGTGATCGCCTTCGTGGCGGTCGGCGCCGCCGTCGGGCGGCTTGAGGCGGAGACCGCGCCCGCGGTGTACCGGATGGCGGTTGCGGTCGAGTACGTCGCCGACCGCCTGCCCGCTGAGGTGGCCGCCCGCGTCAGCTACCAGGACGTCAAGACGGTGCTCACCTGGCACCTCGACTGGTTCGCCTCCGTCGGCCTGGCCACCGACAACGGGCTCGAGCTGGGCGATCCGGCGGTGGGGGTGGAAGCTGTGGCAGTGGCCGACACCGACGCGGCCTGCGACGCGGTGGTGGCCCGGTCGCTGGCCGAGGCAGGCCCTGAGGCGGTGGACGTGGTCTGCGTCCTCGATGCCCATATCGCCTATCTCGCCGAGATCGGCGCCTTCAGCGCCAGCGACTCCGCCTGAGCGGGCAGCGTCCTAGCCGCGCCGGCCCGAGCGCCCCGCGAAATCTGTGCGCGATGGGTGCGTGTGTGATTGAATGGCGCCACCAAGAGAAAGGAGGTGGTCCAACTGAGTGCTAAACGCTTTGTGACCTTGGAGGTGGCTGGCCGCTAGCTACGGCAGCTGGGCCTACTGGCGAATCCCCGCCAGCTCCACCCCCGATCCGGGTCGCCGGGCCTAGTCACACCCGGCGCGGTGCCCTCCGCTCGCACGAGTTGAGGCGCCATGTGACCCTGTCGGGCAATCCAGCAACATTCTGCCGCAGGGGCGGCCTCCATGCCGGGGCCGCCCCTGTGCGCGGTCCCTGCCCGTGCCCGTGCCGGGCGAGGGACTGGGGGCGCCTGCCGGGGCGAAGGTACGGTGTCGGGATGGATCGACGGTTCGCGGTCGACGGCAACGAACTGGCCGCGCACCTGGCTCTGCCGGCCCGGTCCCAGTCGGCGCGGCAGCCGGGCGCGGTGGTGGTCCACGGCTTTCCCACCGAGGCGGGCGGCGGCATCAACTCGGCGAGCACGCTTCCGTCCCTGGCTGATCTCATCGCGGCCGAGACCGGCTTCGCGGCCCTGGCCTACGCCTCCCGTGGCGTGGCCGGGTCCGAGGGCGACTTCTCGCTGGACGGCTGGCGACGCGACCTGGCGGGCGCGGTGGACCATCTGACCTCGTCGGTGCGCTGCGACGGCGTCTGGCTGATCGGCTTCGGCACGGGCGGAGCGCTCGCGATGATGGTGGCCAGCGGGGACGACCGGGTTCGCGGCGTGGCCGCAGTGGCCGCGCCGGCGGACTTCGAGGACTGGGCCCGCAACCCGCGCAAGCTCCTGGTGTTCGCCCGTGAAGTGGGCGTGGTGCGCGATCCCCGCTTCCCTCAGCGATTCGACCGGTGGGCGGCCGAGCTCCGCTCGGTGCGGGCGGTGACGGCCGCCGAGTCGCTCGGAGAGCGGGCCCTTCTGGTGCTGCACGGCAGTGACGACGAGACGGTGCCGGTGTTCGACGCACGGATCCTGGCCGACGCCTGCGGCCACGCGGACCTGCGCGTCATCAGCGGGGCCGGCCATCATCTTCGCCATGACCCCCGGGCGGTGGCTGTCCTGCTCGGCTGGCTGGAGCGCCAGCGCCAGTCGCTGATGGCCTCTGTGCTGACCGGCGCTGACGACGGCTTGGAAGCGCCCTGACCGCGATCGGCGCTCGACCGCGATCGGCGCTGACGACGGCTTGGAAGCGCCCTGACCGCGATCGGCGCGACGACGGCTGACCGCGACCGCCGGCGCTGACGACGGCTTGGAAGCGCCCTGACCGCGATCGGCGCGGACAATGGCTTTGACGCGCCGTGACCGCGATCGGCGCCGACGACGGCGCTCAGTCTTCGGTGTGTTCGGTCGGGAGGGGCAGGGCGATGGTGAACGTCGCGCCGAACCCCTCGCGGGACGTGACGTTCACCTCGCCGCCGTGGTTGAGCACGGCGTGGCGCACTATCGACAGGCCCAGCCCGGTGCCGCCGGTGTGGCGGCTGCGGGCCCGGTCCACCCGGTAGAAGCGCTCGAAGATGCGCGACCGCTCGCTGACGGGGATGCCTACGCCCTGGTCGGCCACCGAGACGATCATCCGCTGCTGGTCCCGAGCCATGTCCACGTTCACGCGCCCGCCCGGCTCGCTGAACTTGACCGCGTTGTCGAGCAGGTTGAACAGAGCCGACTCGAGCTCGACGCGCGAGCCGCGCACCGCCGCCGACGCATCGCGGCCCGACACGGCCACCTCGATCCCCTTCTGGTCGGCCGTCTCGGAGATGCGGCTGAGCGCGCCTTCCACCACTTCGTCGATGTGGACGGTCTCCTCTCGACGGGTGCTGCGGTCTTCGAGGCTGGCCAGCGTGAGGAGGTCGTCGATGGTGCTGGCCACCCGTTGGATCTCGATCTGGATGCGGCCGGTCAGCCGGTCGACGACCTCCGGGTCCGCATCGGAGGACAGGGAGTCGGCCAGCAGGCTCAGCGCGCCGATCGGGGTCTTGAGCTCGTGGCTGACGTTGGCCACGAAGTCGCGGCGCACCGACTCCGTGCGGTGCAGTTCGGTGGTGTCGCGCACCAGCGCCACCGCGCCCAGCCTCTCGCCGCGGCGCTCGATGGGACGGGCCTCCACTTCGTAGCTGCGGCGGGGCTCGGCCCGGAGGTCGACATCGGTCGAAACCCGCTCGCCGTTGCGAGCCCTCTCCAGGAGCTCCTTGACGACTCCGGCTACGAGGGCCTCGCCGTGACGGGCCTGGACGATCTCGGTGGCCACTGTGTTGCGGGCCATGACGAGCCCGTCGCGGTCGCACACCATTACTCCGGTCCGCAGCGCGTCGAGGCTGGCCTCGATCCGGGCGGCCGCGACCTCGGCGGCTGAGCGCTGCGCGTCCGCGCGGATCGCCCGCCGCTCGCAAGCCTCCACGGTTTGGCGCACCGACGGCGGGCGGCCAGCGGCGGACTCGCCGGTTACGTCGCCGCGGCTGGCCGCACCATGGGAATTGATCCATCGGCGCAGAAGCGCCCGGTCGAGTGCTATTCCCGCCAATGCGCCGCCCGCCGCCAGCAGAGCTCCGATCAGCAGCGACGTCATCGGCGCAAGAACCTAGATCCTGAGGGAGCAGGCCACCAGCTCTCCTTGCGCGAACGGCTTCGATTGGCGAGCCCGCGGCCCGAGCAGCCTGTGAGCGCAACGGACAGGGGCGGGGGCTGCCACTCTTCGACGCGGAGGGCTCTCACCCTGCTGCTCTCGCCCTCAGTCGGAACCGTCGTCGCCGTTGTGGGACACTTCGTCGGGGTCGGCCTCTATGGCTTGCATCTGGGGCTCTTGGCGGGACCGGTGCCGAGCGACTCCGGCCCGCCACGGCATCACCCCCGACACCATGTATCTGACCCTGTCGCTGACGTTGACGGCGTGGTCGCCGATGCGCTCGTAGTAGCGGGCGATCAGGGCCAGTTGGACTGCGGGCTGGACGTCGAGGTCGTGGGCTCGGCTGGCTTCCAGGAGGGCTTTGACGAATGTCCGGTGGAGGCTGTCGAGCCGGTCGTCGATGTCGTCCAGGGCGCTGGCCAGAGCGGCGTCGTGCTCGGAGTAGGAATCCACCGAGAGCCGGATAAGCCGGATCGCCTCCTCGTTCATCTCGCTGATCAGGCCGCGCAGCCTCGGCGGCAGCTCGGTGCGGAACATCCGGCGGGCGCCCTTGCAGATGTTGCAGGCCAAGCCGCCAGTGCGCTCGAGTTCGGAAGTTATCCACATCGCGGCCAGGATCTGGCGCAGGTCGCCCGCCATGGGCTGCTGGAGCGCCAGCAGGCTCTGGCACCTCTCCTCGATCTCGATGGCGGCGACATCGATGTTGTCGTCGTCGTCGATGATCTGCTGGGCCTCGACGAGGTCGTATCGCAAGAGCGCGTCGGTGGCCCGCGACACGGCCTCCCCGGCCCGGGCGGCCAGCTGCACGATCAGGTCGCTGATCTCGTCGATCTCGGCGTGGAAGGACTTGCGGGCTTGTTCGGTCATGGTCGAGGCCCCTAGCCGAATCGTCCGGTGACGTAGTTCTCGGTGCGCTCGTCGGAGGGGTTGGAGAAGATCTTCTGGGTGGTGTCCACCTCCACCAGGATCCCGGTGCGGGTGTCGTTCTCTGAGTGGACCGCGGCGGTGAAGAAGGCGGTGGTGTCGCTCACCCGGGCCGCCTGCTGCATATTGTGGGTCACGATCATGATCGTGTAGTCCTGCTTGATCTCCTGCATCAGGTCCTCGATGCGGGCCGTGGCGATCGGGTCGAGCGCCGAGCAGGGCTCGTCCATCAGCAGCACGTCGGGGCCCACGGCGATGGCCCGGGCGATGCAGAGGCGCTGCTGCTGGCCGCCGGACAGGCCGAGGGCGGAGTCGTTCAGGCGGTCGCTGACCTCCTCCCACAGGGCCGCCTTGCGCAGCGAGTTCTCCACGACGTCGTCGAGGCCCCGCTTCTGGCCGGCGACCCTGGGCCCGTAGGCGACGTTGTCGTAGATCGACTTGGGGAACGGGTTGGGCTTCTGGAACACCATGCCGATGCGGCGGCGCACCTCCACCGGGTCGACCCGCTCGTCGTAGAGGTTGGTGCCGCGGTAGGTGATCGTGCCGGTCACCCGGGCTTCCCTGATCAGGTCGTTCATGCGGTTGTAGCAGCGCAGGACGGTCGACTTGCCGCATCCCGACGGGCCGATGAGGGCCATTATCTCGTTGCGGTGCACGTCGAAGGACACGTCGCGCACCGCCCGGAAGGTGCCGTAGTGGACGCTCACGTCGCGCGAGCTGAACACCGTGTCGCGGCTGGTGCTGACGGCCGGGCCGGCGACGTCGTCGACACCGGACCGTGGCGCGGTTGCCACGGGCCGCTCGATCAGCCGGAATGCGTCGTCTGTCACTCGGGGCGAGTCGTCTGTCATCGACACTTCAGCCTCTCTTCTTCTCGAACCGGTTCCGTAGCAGGATCGCGGCGGAGTTCATCATTAGCACGAACACAAGCAGCACGACGATGGCAGCCGCCGCGGCTGCGGCGAAGCCGGCGTCCCGGCCCGACTGCACGGTCCAGCCCGTGATGACGATGGGCAGCGCCGTGAACTGATCGGTGAGGGCGCCGACGTCGAAGAGCCCGGGATTGCCTCCGAGCCGCCCCGAGATGGCGCCCACCAGGATCAGCGGAGCGGCCTCGCCCACCGCCCTGGCCATCGACAGCAGCGTGCCGGTGAGGATGCCGGGCGCGGCGTAGGGCAGCACCTGGGTGCGGATCATCTCCCATCTGGTGGCCCCCACGCCGTAGGCGCCCTCCCTCAGCTCGATCGGCACCGCCCGGAAGGCCTCGCCGGAGGTGATCACCACAATCGGCAGCACCAGGATGGCCAGGGTGATCCCGCCCGACAGGGCCGAGCTGCCGCCAGTGAGGCGGTCCAGGCCGAAGATCTGGCCGTTCAGCAGCAGGGCCAGCCCGAGCAGGCCGTACACCACTGACGGGACCCCGGCCAGGTTGCGGATGTTGACCTCGATGAACGAGGTGAAGCGGTTCCGGGGCGCGTACTCCTCGAGGTAGACCGCGGCGCCTATCCCTATGGGGAAGGCCAGCACAGCCACGATGATGGCGATCCACAGGGAGCCGTACATGCCCTGGTGGATGCCGAGACGCTCGTCTTCGGATCGGGACCGCAGCGTGCCCTGGAGGAAGTCCCACAGGCGGGTGCCGATCTGGTCGGTGCTGTCGATCGCGACCGTGACGAGCAGCACCGCGAGCAGGGCCAGCGTGATCAGCACGCACGACTGGAGCAGCGTCTTGAACAGCAGGCCCCGGGCGTCCACCCGCCGCCTCTCGATGGAGGCGGCGATGGCGGCCCGGGACCTGTCGTCGGAGAGGCGGCTGATCATGCTGCTGCCTCGCAGGTCGGTGCCGTGCTGATCATCGGTCCGGTTCCACTAGTAGGCCTCCCGGACCTTCGAAACGAAGCGCGAGGCGACGATGTTGAGGCTCAACGTGATCAGGAACAGCAGCAGGCCCACGAAGTAGAGGCTCTGGAAGGTGAGGCCCTCGCCCACGACGCTGTCGGTGCCCGAGGCCAGGGAGGCCATGGCCGCGGTCATCGTCAGTCCTCCCTCGAAGGGGGTGTCGGTGAACCGGGCTGCGTCGGCTGCGCCGCCGGCCATGAAGACTACCATCGTCTCGCCGATCGCCCTGGAGATGGCCACGATGAAGGCGGCCACGATCCCGGAGATGGCCGCCGGCAGCACGACGGTGGTGGCCGTGGTCCTCTTGCGGGCCCCGAGCCCGGCCGAGGCCTCCCGCAGCGAGTCGGGCACCGCCGCCATGGCGTCCTCGGAG
Organism: Acidimicrobiales bacterium; assembly: GCA_963667505.2. Lineage (GTDB taxonomy): Bacteria > Actinomycetota > Acidimicrobiia > Acidimicrobiales > Aldehydirespiratoraceae > Aldehydirespirator. Next base: position 895,816 of record OY763490.2, read on the forward strand.
ATCGAGGCCACCAGCGGGATCGTGAGGATGCCCACGCCGATGCCGGCCGCGGCCAGCGATCCGGCATTGTTGGGCACGAACTCCAGCCAGACGTTCAGGGTCCAGGCCAGAGCCAGCGCGAAGACCACCACCAGCGTGGCTATCGACAGCACCGCGGAGATGCGGGCCGAGGGATCGGCGGCGCCCTCCCGGTACTGCTTGACCTTGTTGCGTGCGAGCGCGGCGGAAATGGCCGCGTAGCCCAGAAGGATCGCCGCCCCCAGCACCAGGAAGGTGGTCTTGCCTATGCGTCCCACGATGTTGGGCGCGAGCCAGGTGAGCGCGAAGAAGCCGAGCACGACCGAGGGGATGCCGGCTAGGATCTCCAGTGCGGGCTTCATCCAGGCCCGGGTCTTGCGGTTGGCGTACTCCGACAGGTACACCGCGGCTCCCAGCCCCAGGGGTCCGGCCACCACCATGGCGATGCCGGTGACGATCAGGGACGGGACGACGATCGTGGGGATGTCGTAGAGGCCTCGCCGGGGGAACCATCCCTGCTGTCCCCAGGTGTCGGCCCACACCACGCCGGTGATGAAGGTCCACGCCTCTCGCAGGAGGCTCCACACGATCAGCGTGCTCACCAGGACCGACACGAGCGCCGTCACCAGGAGGCTGTAGCGGATGATCACTTCGCGGTGCCTGCGGGAGGGCGCGATCTGAAGCTGGTCTACCGTCAGCAGATCCGGGTGTGCGACGCTCGTGTCGGTCATGGCGTGGAGGGATCTTCCTAGGGTCAGATCCGGGTAGGCCGCCCGGTGTTCTAGCTGATCAGCGTGCGGCTGTGCCAGCGGTTGGCGGTCTCGGTGTGGGCTGCGTCGGTGAGGGGGACGTAGCCGACTTCGCTGACGGCTTGGCTGAGGGCCTCGGAGACGTAGAAGTCGAGGTAGGCGACCACTGCGGGGTTGGCGGCGGCGCGGTCGGCGTTGACGTAGATCCACAGGTCCCGGCTGATCGGGTACTCGTTGGAGGCGATGGTGTCGGGGGTGGGCTGCACGCAGCCGTCTCCGCCGTCGACTTCGAGCAGCTTGACGCCGGAGGCGTTGATGGCGAACGCGAAGCCGACCCATCCCAGGCTGGTGTCGCTTGACTGGATGCCCTGCAGGATGACGTTGTCGTTGCCCGAGGGGCTGTAGTCGGTGCGGGTGGTGGCTTCCGTGCCTTCTTCTTCGGCGAGGTCCTCGAGGACGATCTCGATGAACGAGTCGAAGGTTCCGGACTCTTCGCCGGGTCCGAAGATGTCCAGCGGGGCGTCGGGCAGGCCCGCGGAGGCCTCGGCCCAGGTGCTGGTGCCTTCGCCGTTGGGGCCGATCATGTCGAAGAGCTGGTGGAACGTCAGGCACTCGACTGCCCCGTTGTTGGCGTTGGTCATCACCGCGATGCCGTCGACGCCGACTTTGAGCTCGACGATGTTGGTGATGCCGGCGTCGAAGCAGGCCTGCTTCTCGGCGTCCTTGATCTGGCGGGAGGCGTCGGAGATATCGGTGGCGCCCTCGCAGAACAGTTTGAAGCCGTCGCCGGTGCCGGGGCCGTCCACGGTCACCGACACGTCAGGGGCGACGTCCTCGAACAGCTCCGCCACCCGGATCGAGATCGGCTCCACCGTCGACGAACCCGAGATATTCACCGAACCCGACACGCTGGCCACCTCCCCTGTCATGACTTCGACGGTCGTAGTGGGCGCCGCGCTCTCGGAGTCGGTGCCCGAGTCAGCGGTGCCGGAGTCGGCCGTGGAGGTTGTCTCTTCTTCGTCGTCTCCGCCGCATGCCGCGGCCACGAGCGAGAAGCTCACGAGAATCACCGGCAGCCACAGCAGCCGGCGACTTGAGTTGCGCATTGGGGTTATCCCCTCCCTGTCGAAGACAGCCTTACTGGGCCTGCACCTCGCAGGCCCGGCGGCAAGCTAGGACAGCCAGGTTTCGGGACGTTCCGGCCACCGTGAACGGCCGATGAATTCCGGTTAACGAACGATGAAATCTCCGGCGAGGCCTCAGTTCTGTCCGTCAGGCGCGCACCCTGCGGCAGTCGGCGCCGTCGCGAGCGCCGGTGCTGAGATCAGCGGTCCCGGCCTCATTCGTCCTTCCGTTTGCCCTTGGCCTTCTGTGCCTTCTTCCAGGCCCGGACGCGTTGCAGCGCCTCGGGGCTGTCGATGTCGGCGACCGAACGCGGCTCGTCGTCGGAGAACGGCGCAGCCTGCGCCTCCCAGCCCTCGGGGCGGACCCCGAAGCGCTTGGCCAGGACCGCCATCAGGATCCGCGCCTTCTCGTCGCCGTATCCGGGCAGGGCCCTCAGTCGCTGGAACAGATCCTCGCCGGTGGCCGCGCCCGCCCACACCGCTCGGGCGTCGCCGTCGTAGACGTCCACGAGATGGCGGCACATCGCCAGCACCCGCTTGGCCATGGAGGCCGGAAAGCGGTGAAGGGCCGGCTTGGCAGAGACCAGAGCCGCGAAGTCGTCGGGGTCGCGCTCGGAGATGTCGTGAGCGTCGAGCCCGGTCCCAAGGCGCTCGGCCAGCCGGTGCGGGCCCATAAAGGCCCACTCCATCGGGATCTGCTGGTCGAGCAGCATCCCCAGCAGCAGCGCCAACGGGCTGGTGTTGAGCAGACGGTCGGCGTCCTCGTCGCCGGTGACCGCGAGAGTGCCGGCGAACTGCGACGTCATCGGCCCGAGATCAGTCATGAGCGCGAGAACAACTGCGCGCCGGTGTCGGGGTGCCCGGGGTCGTCGCGGTCGGCCTCGATCCCGTAGCGCTGCATGGCGAAGGCGACCTCGTCGGGCGTGGCGTCGCCGCTGGGCATCAGCGCCGACAGCACCGCGATGACGGTGTGGGCCGCGTCGACCTCGAAGAAGCGCCGCAGCGCCTCGCGGGTGTCGGACCGGCCGAAGCCGTCGGTGCCCAGCACGTGGAGCGGCCGGGGCGTGAAGCGGGCGACCTGGTCGGGCACCAGGGTCATGTAGTCGGTGACGGCCACGATCGGGCCGTCGGAGTCAGCGAGCTTGCGGGTGACGAGCGGCACGACGGGCTCGTCGCCGGGGTGGAGCCGGTTGCGGCGTTCCACGTCGAGCGCCTCGCGCCGCAGCCGCTGGTAGGAGGTGGCGCTCCACAGCTCCGCCGAGACGTCGTGATGCTCGGCCAGCAGTGCCTGCGCCTTGCGTGCGGCCCCCACCGCCGCGCCCGAGAACAGGATCGTGGCATTGCGGCCCCGGTTGCCGGGGCCGTCGTCCCATTTGTAGAGGCCGCTCGTGATGTCGTCGTCGCTGACGTGGTCGGGTCGGGGCGGCTGCTCGTAGTTCTCGTTGTAGATGGTGATGTAGTAGAACACGTCGGTGCCGTCGGCCGCGGCCGGCGGGCACATGCGGTGCAGACCGTCGTCGATGATCGCCCCGAGTTCGTACGCGAACGCCGGGTCGTAGGCCTCGCAGGCCGGGACGGTGGAGGCCAGTACATGGCTGTGGCCGTCCTGGTGCTGGAGCCCCTCGCCGGGCAGGGTGGTGCGGCCCGCGGTGGCTCCTATCAGGAAGCCCCGGGCCCGGGCGTCGGCCGCGGCCCAGATCGAGTCGCCGACGCGCTGGAATCCGAACATCGAGTAGAAGGCGTAGAACGGCACCATCGGCACGCCCAGGTTGGCGTAGGACGTGGCCGCCGCCAGCCAACTCGCCAGCGAACCGCACTCGGTGATCCCCTCCTCGAGGATCTGGCCGTCGGACGACTCGCTGTAGCTGAGCAGCAGGTCGTGGTCGACGGGCTCGTACAGTTGGCCCCTGGGCGCGTAGATCTTGAACTCCCGGAACAGCGAGTCCATGCCGAAGGTGCGGGCCTCGTCGGGCACGATCGGCACGACCCTCCCGCCGATGTTCTGGTCGCGCATTAGCTCCCGCAGCAGCGACGTGAAGGCCATGGTGGTGGACACCTCGCGGCCGCCCGAGCCCTTCTGAAGGTCTCGGAACGGGCCATCGGAGGGCAGCCGGACCGGTCGCCGGTCGCGCACGACCCGCCGGGGGACGGCGCCGTCGAGGGCCCGGCGGCGGTCCATCATGTAGCGCATCTCCTCGGAGTCGGGCGGGGGCAGGTAGTAGGGCGGGATACCGTCGGCGAGGTCGTCCTCGTCGATCTCGTCCTCCATGTGCAGCCGCGACCGCAGCTCCATCAGTTGCGACTTGGTCATCTTCTTGATCTGGTGGGTGGCGTTGCGGCCCTCGAACCCCTCTCCCAGCGTCCATCCCTTGATCGTCTTGGCCAGGATCACCGTGGGCTGGCCCCTCACTTCGGTGGCGGCCCTGAAGGCGGCGTAGACCTTCTGGTAGTCGTGCCCGCCCCGCGGCAGGGTTCGCAGCTCCTCGTCGGAGAGGTGCTGCACCAGCTCGCGCAGCCGGGGGTCGGGGCCGAAGAACTCCCGACGGATGTAGTCGCCCGACTCCACCGCGTAGCGCTGGTACTCGCCGTCGACGGTGACCGCCATCTTGTTGAGCAGGGCGCCGTCGGTGTCGCGCATCAGCAACTCGTCCCACTTCGAGCCCCAGATCACCTTGATCACGTTCCAGCCGGCGCCCCGGAACACGCCTTCGAGCTCCTGGATGATCTTGCCGTTGCCCCGCACGGGGCCGTCGAGACGCTGCAGGTTGCAGTTGACCACCCATTTGAGGTTGTCGAGGTCGCTGCGGCCGGCCAGGGCGATGGCGCCGAGGGTCTCGGGCTCGTCGCACTCGCCGTCGCCGAGGAAGCACCACACCGTGCTCTGGGAGGTGTCGTCGATGCGGCGGTTGTGGAGGTAGTGGTTGAACCGGGCGTGGTAGATCGAGTGGATGGGCCCCAGGCCCATCGACACCGTGGGGTACTCCCAGAAGTCGGGCATCAGCCGGGGGTGGGGATAGCTCGACAGCCCGGCCCGGCCGACCTCCATGCGGAAGTTGTCGAGGTGCTCCTCCGTGAGGCGTCCCTCGAGGTAGGCGCGGGCGTAGACGCCGGGAGCGGCGTGGCCTTGGAAGTAGATGTGGTCGCCGGCGAGGCCGTCGTCTTTGCCCCGGAAGAAGTGGTTGAAGCCGACCTCGTACAGCGATGCCGACGAGGCGAAGGTGGACAGGTGGCCGCCGATGCCGTCTGCGGCCTTGTTGGCCCGTATCACCATGGCGGCCGCGTTCCAGCGGATGAAGGCCCGAATGCGGCGCTCGATGTACTCGTTGCCGGGGAAGAAGGGCTGCTCCGAGGCCGGGATGGTGTTGATGTAGGGCGTGGAGGTGGTGGGCGGGACTCCCACCTGCTGCTCGTTGGATCGCTCTAGCAGCTTGGCCACGATGTACCGGGCCCGCTCCCGTCCCGAGGCGGCCACCACCGCGTCGAGCGAGTCGATCCACTCTTGGGTCTCGGCCGGGTCGATGTCGGGAAGCTGGCGGAGGAAATTTTCGGCCATCGCCTCCATGATGGCACCACCGCGCCGGTACGCGGTTCCATTGCGCCTGTCGCTGTCGGCGAGCAACGCCAGGCCCGGCCCCGATGGCGCTGCGGGGGCCGGTGTGCGGTTGCGGTGGCGCTGCGGGGGCCGGTGTGCTCTGCGGCTCCATTGCCGTGGTTGCCGTTGTGCTGCGGGGGCCGGTGTGCGGTTGCGGTGGCGCTGCGGGGGCCGGTGTGCTCTGCGGCTCCATTGCCGTGGTTGCCGTTGTGCTGCGGGGGCCGGTGTGCGGTTCCGTTGTCTGGGTGGGGGAGCGCCGGTGTGCTGGGCGGGGCCAGTTGTCTGCGTGAAGGAGTACCGCGTGCTGGGCGGTTCCATTGCCTCGGCGGGCCAGTGCCGGTGTGCAAGGATCGGCGGATGTCCGCCGAGCGCACCGCCGTGTACACCGACGGTGCCTGCCTGGGGAACCCGGGCCCGGGCGGCTGGGCGTGGGTCGTGCCCGGCGGCGCCTGGGCCTGCGGCGCAGAGCCGCGCACCACCAACCAGCGCATGGAACTGCGGGCCGTGCTTGAAGCGCTGGGGGAGTTCGCCGGGCCGGTAGAGGTATTCTCGGACTCCACCTACGTCGTCAACTGCTTCCGCGACCGCTGGTACGAGGGCTGGATGCGGAGGGGCTGGCGCAACTCCAACCGCAAGCCGGTAGCCAACCGCGACCTCTGGGAGCCTCTCCTCGAGCTGTACCTGCCTCGCAGCGCCGAGATCTCGTTCCGGTGGGTCAAGGGTCACTCCGGCGACGAGTGGAACGAGATCGCCGACCAGCTGGCCTCCGGCGCAGCCGCCGACCAGCGCTCCCGCCGCAGCCGCTAGCCCCCTGCCAGCCGGTCCAGCCCTGCCGTTCCGATGGGCGCTAGGCGGGGGTGAAGAGCCGCTCGCTTCTGCTCGGCGGGACGGTCCGGCTGGCCCGTCCCGAGACGTCCGGGAAGACGCAGTTCTCGAGGTTGTCGAGGCCCCTGCCAGTGGCCGGGAATGTGCGGGTATACCCGGTTGTGGGTGCTCGACCGCCTCAGCGAGCCGCCTGGGGTTTGCCGTCGACACCCGTCCCTCGGCCACCGTATCCCGTAGCCTCGGCATCTCCGCGATCGCTTGAGCCGTCTTGACCTGGCCGCGGGCCTCCTGCCGCGACAGTCCCGCAGCCGACGCCAGAACTTCGGCGCCGCCGTCACCGTGCCGATCGCGGCCCGCCACCGCGGCCGCGCCTGCGGCCTGGAACGCCGAGTTGATCCCCGCAGCGCTGCCACGACAGCCGTGGCGGCGGAACCGCTCTGTGGGGCCTTGTTCCGGCTGGTGTGCCTGTCAGCAGTCCGCGAGGGCGTTGAGCGCGCCGCACATGCGCTGGAAGCCGTCTGGCGTCAGTGTTCCGAGGCGTGCCGTGAGAAGGGACTTCGGCACCACCGCGAGGTTGTCGAAAGCGGCGACGCTGTCGTGGTCGAGGCCCTCGTCAGGCCCGACGGAGAGGCATGTGGGGATGCGGCGCTCGGTGCTGCTGACTGGGGCGACCACCACATCGTTCAGCGCGTCGATCGCCTGGTTGCGCGTGATTACCAGCACGGGTCGGGCCTTCCGGTTGGGTGCCTCGAGCAGCCACAGTTCGCCTTGGGCTACCACGGCTCGGCTTCGGTCATTGCGATGGCGTTGGCCCTGGCTTGGGCATGGTCGGCCTCCGTCTGGGGGTGCTGCACGTAGTGGTCGGCGATCGCTTTGCCGACGTGGTGTCGCTTCAGCGCGTCGTCGTACCAGGTGACCGCCTGACGAATCACGTTCTCCCTGCTGGTGCCGACACCTTCGGACACGAGCCGGTCCAGGACGGCGAGCTCCTCGGCGTTGAACTGGGCGCTCACTGATCCTGGCGCGTCGGCCCGTCGGCGGTGCCACGCTCGAATGGTCTGGACGATCAGGGCCATGCGGTCACCTCATGATGCATCGGTCGGCCGGCGGTCTTGCACGCCGGCCGCGGGCAACTTCGGTCTGTCGGGATGCTGTGCGTTATACGAGCGATGCATAGTATATCGTTATATTTCAGATTGCAAACCTCAAATCTTCTGCGGGGCGCTGGAGGCGCGTGGGGAGGCGTCAGCGGGTTAGTACGGCGGTTAGGGCGGTGGCTATGTCGGGGTGGTTGAAGGCGAAGCCGTTGTCCAACAGCGCGGTGGGCTGGACTCGGGCGCTGCTGTAGAGGAGGGCTTCGGTCAGCTCGCGGCCCAGCCTGGCCCAGAGGGCGGGCTTGGGGGTGGGCAGCAGCGTGGGGCGGCGCAGGGCTCGGCCCAGCGCTTTGGTTAGCTCCCGGTTGGTGACCGGCTCGGGGGCGGTGAGGTTGACCGGGCCCTCCAAGTCGGCGGTGAGCAGCCACATGAGCGCCTCGACCTCGTCATGGAGGGTGATCCAGCTCATCCACTGACGGCCGTCGCCGACGCGTCCGCCGAGGCCGAGACGGAAGAACGGCAGCATCTCGGCCAGGGCGCCGCCGGACCGGCTCAGCACCACGCCGGTGCGGGGATGGACGACCCGGATGCCCGCAGTTCGGGCCGGGTTGGCGGCCGCCTCCCAGTCGCGGCACACCTGGGCCAGGAAGTCGTCGCCTGCGCTCGAAGACTCGTCCAGCGGTTCGTCGCTGCGGCTGCCGTAGTAGCCGATGGCCGATGCCGAGACCAGCACGCCCGGCGGCTTCGAGAGCCCGGCGAGCGCCTCGGCCAGCACGGTCGTGCCCAGGATCCGGCTGTCGGCGATGCGCTGCTTCTGCTCGGGCGACCAGCGCCGGGCCGCGATCGGCTCGCCGGCCAGGTGGAACACCGCGTCGAGACCCTCCAACCCCGCGGCGTCGATCTCGCCCGCGTCCGGGTCCCACCGCAGCGTCGTACGGTCCCCGGAGGTCGGCTCCCGACGGCTGTCGCCGGTCCGCACGACGGGAACGGCCCGATGCCCGGCCGCTTCCAACCGCTCGACCAGGGCCCGGCCGATCAGGCCGGTAGCGCCGGTGACCGCCACTCGCATCGTTGTTTCCATGGGCTTGGTCTACCATCGCCTATGGGTCGTCCGGCGGGCCGGGCGCGTCGACTCGACGGGTCGCCGCACGGGCGCTCCCAGAAGAGGAGCAGGCGAGTGGAAATGGATTCGATTCCCCCGGACAAGCAGCCGGACGCCAAACGACGGCTGATCCCTCCGGGACTGGTGGCTGCGGTGCTGATCACAGTCGCGCTGATCTTCTTCGTTGTCCAGAATGACGACGAAGTGGCGTTCTCGTGGCTCTTCTTCGACATGACAGGCCCTCTGTGGGTGGTGATCGTCGTGGCCGCCCTCGCGGGCGCCGTGCTGAGCCAGGTCGTCGGCTTCGTCCGGCGACGGCGCCAGCGCCGCGCCGAGTCTCAGCCGAGCGGGCCAAGACGCTCGCCCCGTCGCCGACAGTGAGCCCTCTCGGCCGTAGCGAGAGGAGTTGGCGGGCGCCGGTGCCGACTGTCGCCCCATGACCGACAGTGATCCCGGATCCCGCTCAGCCTGATCAGGGCGGAGATGAGGCCGACGGCTGTTCACGGTCCGAGGCTGTCGGCGAATGAGCACTCGCGCGCTGATCATCGCCGCCCTGCTGTGCGGACTGGCCATCCTGGTCGCCTCCGCGGTGCAGGTAGTCATCGCACTGTGACCGGCCTGTCCCGCGCGCTGGCTCGGTGCCCGAGGCGAGTACGTCAGCCACCTCGGGCCGTCGCGGCTGTCAGTCGCGCTCGGTAGGGTCACCCGGCGGGCGTAGGAGGAAATCTGTGACCGACGCAATCCACGACGTGATCGTGATCGGCGGCGGCCCGGGCGGTTATGCCGCGGCCCTGTACGGCGCGGCCGCGGGGCTCGATGTCGCCGTCGTCGAGAACGGCAAGCTCGGCGGCACCTGCCTGCATGTGGGCTGCATTCCCGCCAAAGAACTGCTCGAGGCCGCCTCGGTGTACCGGGCCGTGGCACACGCCGGCGAGTTCGGGGTGCTCGCGGGAGAGCCCGGCATCGACTGGTCGGCGGTGCTGAGCCGCAAGCAGAAGGTGATCGACCAGCTGACTGCCGGAGTGTCGTCGCTGCTGGGCCACCGCAAGGTGACCATCTACTCGGGCACCGGCGCCGTCGGCGGCCCGGGCAGCGTGACGGTGGCACCCGCGGATGGCGAGCCTCAGATCTCGCTGACCGGACGGTCGATAATCGTCGCGTCGGGATCGACGCCGCGGACGATCCCGGGCTTCGAGGCGGACGGCAGGATCGTCGTCACCTCCGACGAGATCTTCTTCATTGACGGCCTACCGGCGAGCGCGGCGGTGATAGGCGGCGGTGCCATCGGCTGCGAGTTCGCGTCGTTGATGGGCGACCTCGGAGTGGAAGTGACCGTGCTCGAGGCCCTGCCCGACATCCTGACCGGCTGCGACGCCGACGTCGCCAAGGTCGTGCGGCGCTCGTTCCGCAAGCGAGGCATCCAGGTGCGCACCGGGGTCGCCGTCGGCGGCCACGAGCCCCGCGCCGACGGAACCGGGACGGTCGTCTCCTTCGACGGTGACCGCCGGCTGGACGTCGACCTGGTGGTGGTGGCGGTGGGCCGTCGGCCCCGCACCGAGGGCCTGGGCCTGGCCGAGGCGGGCGTGGCCGTCAGCGACCGCGGCTTCATCGAGGCCGACGGACGGTGCCGGACCTCGGCGCCGGGCATCTGGGCCGTGGGCGACGTGGTCGATACCCCCCAGTTGGCTCACACCGCTTTCGCGGAGGGAATGCTGGCGATCGGCGACATCCTCGGCGAGGATCCCGATCCGCTCGACCACGAGGGCACTCCGTGGTGCATCTACTGCCACCCAGAGGTGGCCTTCGCGGGCCACACCGAGGAGAGCGCCAAGGCGGCCGGCTACGAGGTGGTCACATCCGCCCACCGTCACATGGGCAACGGCCGGGCTCAGATATTGGGCGAGACGGACGGCTTGGTGAAGGTCATCGCCGAGAAGCGCGCCGACGGGACCGGCGGCCGCATTCTCGGAGTCCACATGGCCGGACCCTGGGTCACCGAGCAGCTCGGACAGGCGTATCTGGCGGTCAACTGGGAGGCGACCGTGTCCGAGGTCGCCCGGCTCATCCAACCCCATCCGACCTTGAGCGAGCTGTTCGGTGAGGCTGCGTTGTCGCTGACCGGCCGCTCGCTGCACGGCTGACGGGCAGGGACCGACGATGGCCGACTCAGACCGGCGGGGGCGCGACCATGGCTGATTCGAGCTTGCGGGCGACACGACGATGGCCGATTCGGACTGGCGGGTGACATGACGATGGCCGACACCGATTCTCGGGGGACATGACCATGGCCGACGTGACGATGCCGCAGCTAGGCGAGACCGTGACGGAGGGCACGGTCACCCGATGGTTCAAGCAGGTGGGCGACCAGGTGGCCTTGGACGAGGCCCTCTTCGAGGTCTCGACCGACAAGGTCGACACCGAGGTCCCCTCCCCGGTGGCGGGCGTCCTGTCGGAGATCCTCGCCAACGAGGGCGATGTGGTGGAGGTCGGCCAGATACTGGCCCGCGTCGGCGAGCCCGGTGCGGTGCCTGTCGAGCCGTCGGCCGCGGCCTCGCAGGGTCATGCTCCTGCGCCTCCGGCTGCGGTTCCCGAGTTCCCGCCCTCTGAACGTGGGCAGCCTTATTCGCCGCCTCCGACGGGGGGCCTGACCGTGCCCGCGGCCGGCGATCCCGTGGTCGCCGATCCAGCGCCTGCCGATCCCGCGCCTGCCGATCCCGTGTCCGCGGTGCCGTCGGAGGCGTCGAGCGGTGCCGGAATAGTGCTGTCACCCGTCGTGCGGCGACTGATAGCCGAGAGCGGCATCGATTTGTCCACGATCGTCGGAACAGGCCTGGGGGGCCGCATCACCCGCACCGACGTGGAGCAGGCGATCCGGGCTCGGGACTCGGCCCCGCCGGCAGCACCGGCCCGAGAGGAGCCGGGTGCCGCGCCTCCGCCGCCGGCCGCTCCTACTGAGTCCGCTCCCGCGGATCCGGCCCCCGATACACCTGCGCCGTCCGGCGAGACCCGTCGGGCCCGACGCCGCGCCTCCAAACGCGCGGCGACAGCGGCCGCGCCGGTGGCGGGAAGCGGCGACAGCGTCGTGCCCCTCAACAACATCCGGCGCCGCACCGCCGACCACATGGTGATGTCGAAGCAGACCTCGCCCCACGTCCTCACCGCCATCGAGGTGGACTACGAGCGCGTGGAGAGAGTCCGCCGGGCCGTCCGGGAGGCCTGGAGGGCCGAGGAGGGATTCGGCCTCAGCTATCTGCCGTTCATCGCCCGGGCGGTGATCGACGCCCTACGCGAGTACCCGCACCTCAACGCCAGCTTCGGCGACGACGAACTGATCGTCCACGCCGCGGTGAACCTCGCGGTTGCCGTGGACATCGACTTCCAGGGCCTGCTGGCGCCGGTGGTGCAGGGAGCAGAGGGCAAGCGGCTCCGGCAGATCGCTCGTGACATCGTCGATCTCGCCGAGCGGGCCCGAAGCCGAAAGCTCGGCCTCGACGACCTGTCGGGCGGCACGTTCACCCTTACCAATGCCGGCCAGTACGGAACGATGATGCAGTTCCCCATCATCAACCAGCCTCAGGTCGCGATCCTCAGCACCGACGGCGTGTCCCGCAAGCCGGTTGTGGTCACCGACGCCGACGGCTACGAGTCGATCGCCATCCACTCCGTGGGCGTGCTGGCCATGGCATGGGACCACCGGGCCTTCGACGGCGCCTACGCGGCGGCGTTCCTGCGGCGTGTCAAGGAGATCATCGAGACCCGCGACTGGGAGGCTGAGGTCCGCTGACCGCGTCCCTGGAGGCCGCGAGCCGGCCCACGCTGCGGATCCGCTGGCTCGGCCGTGTGGCCTATGACGATGCCCTGGTGCTGCAGCGCCGCCTGCACGCTGGCTCTACCGACGATCACCTGCTGCTGCTCGAGCATCCCCATGTGGTGACGCTGGGCCGGCGCGGCCGCCGAGAGCACCTGCTGGTCGACGTCGAGGCACTGGGCGGCACGGTGGTGGAGACCGATCGGGGCGGCGAGGTGACCTACCACGGCCCCGGGCAGCTGGTGGGCTATCCGATCCTCACCGTCCCCGGCCGGCGCGGCGGCGGGATGGCTGACACCGCCGCCTATGTGAGCGGCGTCGAGCAGTTGTTGATCGACGTTCTCGCCGACTTGGGGCTAGCGGCGGGGCGGGTCGTGCGCCACACCGGGGTTTGGGTGGAGCCCGACGGTCCTCGGCCCCGCAAGATCGCGGCGATAGGCGTGAGGTTGTCGCGGGCCCGTTCCATGCACGGCTTCGCCCTCAACGTCGATCCCGACCTCGGCTGGTTCGGCCGGATCGTGCCCTGCGGGATCACCGGGCTGGGGGTCACGTCCCTGGCGACCGAGGGCATCGACGCTTCGATGCGAGAGGTTGTTGACGCGGTGGCCCAGCGGGCGGCCGAGCGCTGGGGTGCCCACGGGCGCGTCGACCGGGCCAGCGTGGCCTACCGGGTCCCACCCACCGACATGGCCCAGTTCACCCGGGAGGCCCGAGTCGCAACGGTCGCGGCGGACGGCCCGGCCCGCGCCGCAGCCCTCGCGGCAGACGGCCCGGGCGGGTGTGCCGACGGTGGCGGCGCGGGCGACGACGGGTCATCGCCCCGGCTGCTGGGCCGGATGGCGGAGGCCCGCCTGCAGGGCGGCGACGACACCGGCGTCGTGCCGTACCGGTCGCGCAAGCCGGAATGGATGAGAGTCCCGCTGCGCACGGAATCCGCGTTCCGGCAGATCCGCTCCACCATGAGGGAGCTCGACCTGGTGACCGTGTGCGAGGAGGCCGGCTGCCCCAACATCTCGGAGTGCTGGAACGACGGCACCGCCACCTTCATGATCCTGGGCGAGCGGTGCACCCGGGCCTGCGGCTTCTGCCTGGTGGACACCCGCCGGCCGGGCCCCGCCGACCCGGAGGAGCCCGCCCGGGTGGCCGAGGCCGCGGCCCGCATGGGCCTTGAGCATGTGGTGGTGACGATGGTGGCCCGTGACGATCTGCCCGACGGCGGCGCCGCCGCGGTGGCCGCCACGGTGGCCGCTGTCCGGCGCCGGCTTCCGGGGGCACGCGTCGAGACCCTCATCAGCGACCTGAAGGGCGACGCCGACGCCCTGAAGACGGTGTTCGATGCCCGTCCGGACGTGTTGAACCACAACATCGAGACCGTCGCCCGCCTTCAGCGGGCCGTGCGACCATCCGCGGGCTACGCGCTCAGCCTGTCGGTGCTGGCCCGGTCCGCCGACGCCGGTCTCACCACCAAGTCGTCGATCATCGTCGGCATGGGCGAGACCCACGACGAGGTGGTCCAGACCCTCGCGGATCTGCACGCCGTGGGCACGGACGTCGTGACCATCGGCCAGTATCTGCGGCCCAGCGCCCTCCACCTCCCGGTGGCCCGCTGGTGGGTGCCGGAGGCGTTCGAGAACTGGAAGAGGATCGGCGAGGCGATGGGCATAGGCCATGTGGAGGCCTCGCCGCTCACCCGCTCCAGCTACCACGCCCGCCAAGCGGCCGACGCGGTGGCCTCGCCCGCCTAGCTCTGGCTGCGGGGCTGGGCCCGGTGATCGAGCTCGACGCCGCCACTGTTCTGGTCGGTTGGGCCGCGGGAGGCTGGTTCTTCCTGTGGGTCACGACCCGGCGCCGCGAAGTTGGCCTCGGCTACGGCTGGCTCATGCGATCCGTCTTTCTGGCCTTGGCCGCCGGCTCGCTGGTCGTGAGCGTTCTGCAAGGCTCGGACTGGCCGGACTGGTCGGGCAGCCCGGCTGCGGCGGCCCGCGACCTGGCAGCCGCAGGCCTCCTCGCGGCCGGCGCCGTCGCCCTGGCCCAGTCGGTCCGTCTCAGGTCAGCGGGTGTGGCCGGACAGCGGGCCGAGGCGAGCCGCCGTTCGGCCCGGGTCGCCGCCATGACCGGCATCGAACGGGCCGAGCCCCGCCACGAAGCCCACGGGCCGGAGTTCTCGCCCCGACTCGACCTGCTCGTCGCGGCGCTCGGCCTGGTCGCCACGATCCTCGGGGCGACCGCCGCGGGCGGCCCGGCCGCGCTGGCCGTGGGCAGGACCGTCGTGGGGGCGCTGTTCGTGGGCGCAGTGACCAACTCGATGCTGCTGGGCCACTGGTACCTGGTGCAGCCCGGCCTGGCGAGAGGGCCGCTGCTCGAGATGGTGCGGGCCTCCGGCCTGATGTGGATCCCCGAGACGGTCGTGCTGATGTGGCCCACCGGGATGGCGTCGGTGCTCGACGGCACCATCGACGACGGCTACAACGGCCTGCTCGGATGGTTCTGGCTGGGCTGCACGATCATGACGGTCGTCTTGGTGGCCGTCGCCCGGGCAGCGCTGCGGGAACGGCAGTACTCAGCGGTCATGGCGGCCACCGGCCTCATGTACCTGGCCATCGTCACCGCCTTCGGGCAGGACCTCGTCGCCCGTATCCTGCTCGCGCCGTAGACTCTCGGCGGGCGGCGCGGAGTCCGTGCGCCGGGGCCGGGCTTCGCCGGGGCTCGGCTGCCGAGCGAGGAGGCCCGTGATGCCGAGAGTGATCTGGAGGGGAGCGATCAGCTTCGGGCTGGTCACCGTTCCCGTGCAGCTCTACAGCGCAGTGTCTCGCAAGACGGTGCGCTTCAACCAGATCGACGCCCTCACGGGCGCCCGCGTCCGTCAGAGGAAGGTGTCGGAAGCCGACGGCGCCGAGCTGTCGGCCGACCGGATCGTGAAGGGCTACGAGCTGCCCGCGGGCGGATATGTGACCCTCACCGACGCCGAGCTGGAGTCGCTCGCGCCGGTAGCGGCTCGCAGCATCGACATCGACGCCTTCGTGGATCTGGCGGAGATCGACCCGGTGTTCTATGACAGCGCCTACCATCTCGTGCCCGACGAGTCCGCCGTCAAGCCCTACAAGCTGCTGGCCGAGGCCATGCAGGAGGCTCAGAAGGTGGCGATCTGCCGCTTCGTGATGCGCTCCCGGCAGTATCTGGCCGCGGTCCGGCCAGTGGATGGACGCCTGATGCTGTCGACCATGCTCTACTACGACGAGCTCGTGGACACGGCCGAGGTGGGCGGATTCGATCGGCTCGACGCGGTGGACGTGGACGAACGCGAGACCGCCATGGCCCGGCAGCTCATCGCCGCGCTGGAGGCCGACTTCGAGCCGGGCCGCTACCGAGATTCCTACCGCGAGGCAGTGCTCGACCTGATCGAGCGCAAGGCGGCTGGCGAGGTCACGGCCGCGGCTGCGCCCTCCGGGCCTGCTTCGGAGAAGGTGGTGGACCTAATGGCCGCGCTGGAGGCTTCGGTGGCTGCGGCCAAGCAGGCGCGGCGCCGTCACCCGAGCGTCGCGGGTCACGACGCCTCCGACGACGCCGGGCCCGACGCCCCCGGCGAGACGATCCCGGACGCGCCGGCCGAGGCAGCCCGCAAGTCGGCCTGAAGCGGTGCTCTGCGCCGCGCCGCGCCGCGCCGTGCCCGGAGGCTTCAGCGGTGCCTGAGGTCCGGCGGGTGGAGGTCACAGTGGACGGCCGGCGGCTGTCGGTCAGCAACCTGGACAAGGTGATGTACCCGCTCGTCGGCTTCACCAAGGCCGAGGTGATCGACTACTACATGCGGGCCGCGCCCGCCATGGTTCCCCACATCGGCGACCGGGGCGTGACCCTCAGGCGCTGGCCCGACGGGGTGACCGCCGAGTCGTTCTTCGAGAAGCGCTGCCCCTCCCATCGTCCGGGCTGGGTCGGAACGTGCCGCGGTCCCGGCGACCGGGGCG
This sequence comes from Acidimicrobiales bacterium, assembly GCA_963667505.2. GTDB lineage: Bacteria > Actinomycetota > Acidimicrobiia > Acidimicrobiales > Aldehydirespiratoraceae > Aldehydirespirator. Next base: position 912,090 of record OY763490.2, read on the forward strand.
GGCCGATCGAGTACTGCCGGCTCGACTCGGTGGCGGCGCTGGCCTGGTCGGCGAACCTGGCCGCGCTCGAGATCCATGCTCCGATGGCCCGCTGTTCCGACATCGACGCGCCGACCATGCTCGTGTTCGACCTCGATCCCGGCGCGCCGGCCACCGTTGTCGAGTGCTGCCGGGTGGCCCTGCAGATCCGCGAAGTGCTCGAGTCGGTGAGCCTGACCGCGTGGGCCAAGACTTCAGGCCGGAAGGGCCTGCAGCTCTACGTGCCCCTGAACAGCCCCCACACCCACGACCACGCCGCCTCCTTCGCCCGGGCCGTGGCCCAATTGCTGGAGAGCCGCTGGCCCGGGCAGGTGGTGTCGGCCATGAAGCGAAGCCTGCGCCGGGGCAAGGTGTTCATCGACTGGAGCCAGAACGCCCGGTTCAAGACGACGGTGGCCCCGTACTCGCTGCGAGCGGGTGACCGCCCGACCGTCTCCACGCCGATCACCTGGGACGAGGTGTCCGACGGCGCCGACGGCGAGCCGCTCGTCTTCACCGCGCCGGAAGTGCTCGACCGGGTCGAGGAACTGGGAGACGTCTTCGCACCCACGATCACCCTCGAGCAGGACCTCCCCGCCCCGGCGTCCTAGCTGCTCCGGGGGAATTGGCAGTGCAGGGTTCCGTTTTGGGCGTTGGGCGTTTTGTGCTGCCAGTTCCGGCTGCGAGGGTGGTGTCGCGGCCCGTTAGCCTGGCCGGATGCCCATCACAGTTCATGCCGTCCGCTCGGCTCCCAAGGCCGCCACCGCGAGCGTCTCCATGGTCACGTCGGAAGCCGTCTCGGCGGGAATCGACGGATTCGACGCGGCGGTCCTCGACGCGGTCGGCTTCGAGGGCAAGGCAGACCAGGTCCACCTGCAGCCCGCCGACGGAGGCCTCGTCGGCCTAGTCGGAGCGGGCCCGGCCGCCGAGGCGGACGCAGCCGTCGTCCGGCGGGCCGGCGCGACTCTGGCCCGCTCGTGCTCCCGCCATAAGCGCGTGGCCGTGCGACTCCCCGACGACTCGGCCGCCGCCGGCGCCGCGGCCCGCCAGGCTCTGGCCGAGGGCGTGATCCTGGGCGGCTACCGCTACACCGCCTTCAAGTCGTCCGCGGGAGGGTCCGACCGGGGCGACGGCGCCCCCAAGCTGGCCCGGGTCGACGTCGTCGGCAGCACCTCGGCCGCGGCCAAGGAAGCACTGGCCCGCGGCGAGGCCACAGCCCGGGGCGTGTGCCGGGTACGCGACCTCGTGAACGAGCCGGGCGGGTCGCTCACGCCTCCTGCCTTCGCCGACAGGGCCGCCGACATCGCACGCGATGCCGGACTGGCGTGCACGGTCTGGAACGAGTCCGACATCGAGAGGGAGCGCTTCGGCGGGCTGCTCGGCGTCAACCGGGGCAGCACTCAGCCGCCGCGGTTCGTGCAGGTCGCCTACGAGCCCGAAGAGCCGGCCTCGACCACCCTGGCGTTCGTCGGCAAGGGCATCACCTTCGATGCGGGAGGACTGTCCATCAAGACCGCGCAGGGCATGATGGCAATGAAGATGGACATGGCCGGCGCGGCTGCGGTGCTGGGCGCCGTCTCGGTGCTGCCCGACGTCGACGCCCCAGTGCGGGTGCTGGCCTATCTGCCGATGACCGACAACATGCTGGGAGGCGACGCCACCCGGCCCGGCGACGTTCTCACCATCCGCAACGGCAAGACGATCGAGGTGGCCAACACAGACGCCGAGGGTCGCCTAGTGCTGGCCGACGCGCTGTCGCTGGCGTCGGAGGCCGAGCCCGACGCCATCGTCGACCTGGCCACCCTCACCGGCGCCTGCATGATGGCGCTCGGGCCGCGCATCGCCGGGCTGATGGGCAACGACCAGGCTCTGATCGACAGGGTGCGGGCCGCGGCCGACGCCGCGGGCGAGCGGGTGTGGCCGCTGCCGCTGCCGGCCGACTACGAGAAGCACTTCGAGTCCAGCGTGGCCGACATCAAGAACATCGGCAGGCGAGAGGGCGGCGCGCTCACCGCCGGGCTGATCCTGCAGAAGTTCGTGCCCGAGGGAACCGCGTGGGCGCATCTCGACATCGCCGGGCCCGCCTACTCCGACTCCGACGACGGAGAGATCGTCAAGGGCGGCACCGGCTTCGGCGTCCGGACCCTGGTGCAGCTGGCGACCGACTACGCGGCCGCGGCCGGAGACTGAGATCCGGCCGACACGGGCGCCGGTTCAGAGCAGGTCGGGCAGGCTGAGCTCCTCCGCGGCCCGGCTGAATCGGTCGAAGCTGGCGGCCAGCAGCGAGCGCTGGCGCTCCTCGGCCAGGTCCATGCCCCGGGCCGCGATCATCCCGTAGCAGACGCAGAACAGCGCGGCGACCCGGTAGCAGTCCCACATAGCGGCCAGCTCCGACTCGGGACGGCCCCCCGCGAGGAGAGCGTCCCGCCATAGCTCGAAGAGCCGCGGCTCCGTGTCGGAGGCCAAGTCGGGAGCGAGGCTGGCCGTGACGAAGTACGCAAGGTCGTACACCGGCACGGCCTGCCCCAGCACCTGGAAGTCCAGCAGCACGAGACGGCCGTCGTCGTCGAAGAGCATGTTGTCGGCCCGGTAGTCGCCGTGGCCCAGGCTCGTGGGCTCCTCCGAGAGCGTGTCCAACATCCGGGGCAGCGCGTCGATCCAGCCGTCGGCGGCGGCCATCGTGGCGGGCGGGACGTCCATCGAGGAGCGGACCTTCTCCCAGCCCTCGGCGAACACCGGCGGCAGGATGGCCGGGTATATCGGGTCGCCGATCGACACCGCCGTGCCCCGTTCCACGATGGGCGCGGCCGATCCCCACCAATGAAGGTGCCAGCCTGCTAGCTCGGCCACGGCCTGCTCGGCGTCGGCCGCGCCCATGCCCTCCACCTGGTCGACGGCCCGGCACCGCCCCATGTCCTCGAGCACCAGCACGAATTCATGGGTGGAGCGGTCGACCGCCGCGTGGTGGGCGGAGGGCACCCGGATGGGGGATTCGGCGGCCAGTTCGCGGTAAAAGCCCACCTCCCGGATGTTGAGGCTGAGGATCTGCGCAGTGAACCGGGCCGCCTCGTCGAGGCTCGGCAGCTTGACGATCACGCTCTCGGGTCCGTCTCCCGCCAGGGTCAGCCGGTACAGGCTGCTGATCATGCCGAGACCGTGCCCGATGTCGCTTGTGTCGCGCACACTTACCGGCAGGCCCATCGCCTGGGACAGCCAAGCGTCGTCGATGTCTTCGATGCCTGCTGGTATCGGGAGTTCCATGGTCACCGCCTCGCTTCGGAGGCAAGCGACCTTACTGCGCGGCTCGTCTCGGCGTGCGACGCCCAGGCCCGGTTCCGCTGCGTCCGACGAGGGCGCGTTCCGGCGGCGCGTTCGGAGGGTGTTCAGCCCGGGCTATGCGTTCGGGGCCGGGCCGGGTTTCGGGGCCGTGCGGCTCAGGCCGCGTCCGGAGCCACCGGAGCGATCCGGCCGTGGTGGTGGGCCCAGGCCCATCGCACGGCGTCGGCCGCCAGGGCCGGGTGGAACTGCATGCGCCCCAGATGGAGCTCCACCTCGTCCAGTTCGTCGCCGCACTCGACGAGGCTCATCGCCAGCCTCCGGGCCCGCAGCCGCTGCTGGCCGATCGAGTCCGAGGAGTCGAAGTCGGCGGCGAGGTAGTCGGCGTGGCGGCACTGGACCGGCTGGGGCAGGCGGTGGAGTTGGCGTCGGCTGAGGTGCGGCAGCCTGAGTCGCACAGCCAGAGTGGCCGAGCCGACCGGGCGGGCCGCCCGGAACCGGCAGGCCCGGTCCATCGCCCTGACGATGGCGCTGCATCCGCCTCCCTGGTGGCCGACGCCCAGCGTGCTGGCCGCCTCGCGCAGATCCACCGCGGCCATATCGCGATCCTCGAGAAGCCGAGCGCAGTGACGCAGGAACCAGGTGGTGGTCGGTCCGAGGGTCCCGAGCCAGAACTGCTCGACGTAGGCCGAGCGCGGATCGTGGCCGAGGGCGTCCATCTGCTCGTCCCTCCACGCGATGAGGTTGAGCGAATGGGCGTGGTTGAAGGCGTCGGGCAGAACGGAGGTGGACTGGATGCTGGTACGAGTCATGTGGGTCTCCTTTCGTGGTGCTGTACAGCTGACCGGCAACAACACGGTTGCAATGGGGAAGCTATGAAAATGACTTATATTTCATATTGAGCGGTCTGTCAAGCCGGAAACGGATGACCCCTGCGCGGCCCTCTGTTCGCGCGCAAGGCGATTCTTCGAGCCCCTTCCTCGGAGCTACGCTGCCGCCATGCCTTCCGACGTTGCCGTGGCGGCCGCGGTGGCGGTGGCGCGTCGGATGGTGGACGAAGCGGAGCGCGTCACCGTTCTCAGCGGCGCGGGTGTCTCGACCGACAGCGGCTTGCCGGACTTCCGCGGCCCGCAAGGGCTGTGGACCAAGGATCCGGCAGCCGAGCGGGCCTCCAACATCGACGTGTACGTGTCCGACCCGGACGTGCGCCGGCGCAACTGGGCCCGCCGGGCCGAGGGCGCCCTTTGGGCCGACGTCAAGCCCAACCGGGGCCACGAGGCCTTGGTGCACCTGGAGCGGCGAGGCAAGCTGCGCCTGCTGATCACCCAGAACGTCGACGAGCTTCATCAGCGGGCCGGCAGCGACCCCGCCCTGGTGGTGGAGATCCACGGCACGACCCGCAAGGTGCAGTGCCTGGCGTGCGACTACCGCGACGACATCGAGGCGGCGCTGGCCCGCGTCAGGGCCGGGGAGGCCGACCCGCCGTGCCCTCGTTGCGGCTGGATCCTCAAATCCGCCACCGTCTCGTTCGGCCAGAGCCTCGATCCCGGCGACCTGCTGCGGGCCGAGCGGGCCGCGCTCGAATGCGACCTGTTCCTGGCGGTCGGCACGACGCTGGCGGTGTCGCCCATCAACCGGACCGCGGTGCTGGCCGTGCAGTCCGGGGCCCGGCTGGTGATCGTCAACGCCGAGCCCACCGAGTTCGACGGGCTGGCCGCCGTGCTGGTGGGCGGCTCCATCAGCGACGTGCTGCCGGCGATCTTGGGGCTGGACGCTCCATAGCGGCCGCGGCCGTCCGGTCGCGGCCCGATCGCGGCCGGTTTCGGAATCCCGACAAGACAGGTAGGATTTCACCATGGCTACTTTCCGTGAACTGCTCCGACAGGCCAAGGCCCAGATCCGAGAGGTGGGCACCGCGGAGGCCGAGGAGCTTCTGGCCGACGGCTGGACGCTGCTCGACGTGCGCGAGCCCGACGAGTACGAGCAGGGCGCGATCCCCGGATCGGTGCACATCGCCCGCGGCCAGCTCGAGTCGGGCGTCGAGAATCGCATCGCCGACCGCTCCGCCCCGTTGGTGGCGATGTGCGCGGGCGGTGTCCGCTCGGCCTTCGCGGCGGTGACGCTGGAGCAGCTCGGCTACACCGACGTGGTGTCCATGGACGGCGGCTTCAACAAGTGGAAGGACGAGGGCCGCGCCTGGAGCCGGCCGCGCACGCTCACCCCTGAGCAGCGCAACCGCTACCAGCGCCACCTGCTGGTGCCCGAGGTCGGCGAGGAGGGCCAGATCAAGCTGCTCGACGCCAAGGTGCTGCTGCTGGGCGCGGGCGGCTTGGGCTCGCCCGCGGCGCTGTACCTAGCGGCCGCTGGGGTGGGCACGCTCGGCATCATCGACATGGACGCCGTGGACGAGTCGAACCTCCAGCGCCAGATCCTCCACAACGTCGACCGGGTGGGCGACCGCAAGGTGGACTCGGCCAAGAAGACCCTCACCGCGCTCAACCCCGACGTGAACGTGGTCACCTACGACGCCCGGCTTGGGGCCGACAACATCCTGGAGATCCTCGACGGCTACGACGTGGTGGTGGACGGCGCCGACAACTTCCCGAGCCGCTACCTGCTCAACGACGCGTCGGTGAAGCTGGGCATTCCCGTGGTGCACGGGTCGATCTTCCGCTTCGAGGGCCAGGTGACCGTGTTCGATCCCCGAGGTGGCCCCACCTACCGCGACATGCTGCCCGAGCCGCCGCCCGCCGAGATGGCGCCCAGCTGCGCCGAAGCGGGCGTGCTGGGGGTGCTGCCCGGCATCGTGGGCAGCGTGCAGGCGCTGGAGGCGATCAAGCTGATCCTGGGCGTGGGCGACTCGCTGAGCGGACGGCTGGTGGCCTTCGACGCTTTGGAGATGAGCTTCCGCGAGTTCAGGCTGCGGACCGACCCGTCCAACGAGGTCACCTACGACAACCGGGACCGCATAGAGGTCGCCGAGCTCGACGGCCTCTGCATGCCGACCCTGTCGTAGAGCCTCCGGTCCGGCCGCAGCCCGGCCGGCTATTCCGGGCCCGCCTGCCGGGCGCAGGCCTGAACTGTCGTAGGACGGGCTGCAACTAGACTCCGGGCGCCCCGCCGCCTGGAAGGACTGCGCCATCGGCCACTTGTTGAAGGACCTTCGGGGGCGGCTCGGCACTGTGCTGCCCCTCGGCACCTCCGGGATCGCCTGGGGGCTCGTGTTCAACGGGCTGACCACCTACGGCTATCTGGTGGTGGCCCGCCGCGCCCTGGGCGACGAAGGCTACGGCAGCTTGGCCGTGCTGTGGGCCCTGGTGAACATCGGCGGCTTCGGGCTGTTCCAGCCCCTCGAGCAAGAGGTGGCCCGGGCGACCGCCGACCGGGCCAGCCGGGGGGTGGGCAGCGCCCCGGTGCTGCGCCGGGCCGGCGTGCTGGGGGCGGCGCAGGTCGTGCTGGTGGCTGTCGGGCTGCTGGCGGCTTGGCCGCTGGGCCTCGACAGCCTGCTCGACAACCGGCCCGAGCTGCTCGTGGCCCTGGTGCTGGCCCTGGCCGCCTTCGCCGGGACCCAGCTCGTGCGGGGCGTCCTCGGCGGACGTCACCTCTTCGACCGCTACGCCTGGTACTTCGTGGTCGAGGGCGGGGTCCGCCTGGCGATGGCCGCCGTGCTGGCCGTGGTCGGGGTGGCCGCGGTGGGCGCCTACGGACTGGCCATCGCAGCGGCGCTGGTGGCCGCGGCCGCGGCGGCGGTGGGGCTCCGCCGGCCGTTCGTGAATCCGGGGCCGCCGGCCGCCTACAGGGAGCTGACCCCGGCGCTGGGGTTCCTGCTCGTCGCCAGCATCGGCGAGGCGTTCATCCTCAACGTCGGGCCGGTGGCGCTGGACATCGTGGCCGGCGACGACTTGGGGGCCGAGGCGCCCGGCGTGTTCCTCAACGGCATGCTCGTCGCCCGGATCCCGCTGTTCTTCTTCCAGGCCGTGAAGGCCAGCCTGCTGCCGAGCCTGGCCACCCTGGCCGGCCACGGCGACCTGGTCGGGTTCCGCAACATGCAGCTCAAGATCTCCGCCGCGGTGGCCACGGTGGCGGTAGCGACCACCGCGGTGGCGGCGGCGGTCGGGCCGGCGGTGGTGCGGGTCGTGTTCGGCGACGAACTGCGCCGGATCGACATGGCGCTGCTGGCCGCCAGCGGCGGGGGCCTGATGCTGATGCTGTCGCTGGCGCTGGGCCTGGTGGCGCTGGGTCACACCCGCCTGGCGGTGGCTGGCTGGGTCGCGGGCATCGCCGCCTTCGCGGTGGTGGTCAGCTTCGACTTCGAGCCCTTCCTGCGGGTCGAGGCTGCCCTGGTGGCCGCAGTGCTGGCCGGCTCGCTGGTCGCCGGAGGCCTACTGCAACTGGAGTACGCCGCCCACAAACGCGACGCCTGAGAAAGTCGAACTGACGTCCAGTTCAGGCCCCTCGTAGGGCGTCTGCACAGCGCCGTTGATCTTGACGCCGGCGACGGTCACCGCGTAGCAGTGGTTGCCGTCTGAGGGGGCTGCCAGCAGGTGCGAGTCGGTGTCGCCGGCGACCGCCCATGTACAGGCCGTGGCCGCACCCGATCCTCCGCTGGGATCCTCCTCCGATGCTGGCCATCGCCCGGTAGCCGACTCTCAGCAGCCATACGTCGGTGGCTGCCGGGTGGCGCTCCCGCAGGCGCTCTGCGGCGGCGGCGCTCGACGTGGAGCCGTTCCTGCGGGTGGAGCTGTCCCTGCTGGCCGGCTCGCTGGTCGCCGGAGCCCTGCTGCGGGTGCAGTACGGGATCCACGCCCGCTCAGCCTGACCGACCACCACCCTGGCATGGCCGATGCCGAACTCCGTGAGCCGCGCTCCTGCCCGAAAGTCGAACCAACATCCGGTATATGCCCCTTGAGTTACACTTTTTCGGATGATCGCCTGAGAAAGTCACACTAAAGCTGATGGTGCATCCATGAGTTGTACTTTTATGGATGTTGATCTAGAAAAGTCGTACTAGAATCGTCGGCGCAGCTTATGGCTGCACTTCCGCGGGATCTCGAAAGCAGAGGATCTAGAGCATGACGCTGGGTCACCTCGGACCGGATCCACTGGGGTTCGTCGTCGAGGCCGCGCTGGAACAGCTCGCCCGAGGCGAGCCGGTGGAGCGGATCGAGACGACCCGGCTCGACCTCAAGGAGGAGCCCGGCAGACGAGCCAAGGGCGGGTCCGTGCTGCCGGGGCAGCGGCAGAACGAGCCAGCGGCGTCCTATCTGGCCGGGGAGATGGCCTGCATGGCCAACACGCCCGGGGGAGGGGCGATCATCGTCGGGATCGCCGACGACGGCGGCCGGGTCGGGACCGAACTCGACGGCGACTGGCTGCGCCACCGCATCTGGGAACTCACCAAGCGGCGGCTCACCGCCGCCGTCCGGGAGCATCGCGTCGACGGGTGCCGGCTGCTCGTGCTCAGCGTCGCCGAGGCCTTGGAGCCGGTGGATCACCAGGGTCGGCTGAGGTGGCGCGTTGGAAGCAACTGCGTCGAAGTGGACGCCGTTACGTGGCGGGCGGGGATGCTTCAGCGCATCGGATACGACTGGTCGGCCCAGCCTTCTGGACACACACTCGAAGACGTGCGTCCTGTCGCGCTGGACGTCGCCCGTCGCTACGCGCAGGAGGCCGGGTCAGGCCGTGGCGACCTTGCGCGCTCGGGCGACGAGGATCTCCTGACTCGCCTCCACCTGTTGGGGGATGACGGGCGCCTGACGAACGCGGGCTCTCTGCTGTTCGTCGGCACACCCCATGTGGGGATCGACTACATGCGACGCGATGCGCATGGCGGTGACAGCACTGAGCGCTTCGAGGGCACAGGGCCTCTCGTCGAGCAGGTGCGCGAGGTGGAGCAGTCGGGCAGGTCGGCGAACCGGGTCGCTCACGTGTATAGAGGCTTCGCGCACAGCCAGGTTCGGGCCATCCCGCTGAGCGCGTTCCGAGAGGCGATTGTGAACGGCATCGCCCATCGCGACTGGATGTCGCCTCAGCCCACCACGGTCGAGCATGTGGCCGACACGCTCACGGTCACGTCTCCGGGCGGCTTCATCGGCGGTGTCAACGCCCACAACGTCATCACCCATCCGGCGGTGCCGCGATATCGCAGTCTCGCCCAGGCGCTGGCCACGCTGGGACTGGCTGAGCGCCAGGGCATCGGCATCGACCGGATGGTGCGCGACATGCTGGCCATCGGGCGACCCGCTCCCGTCATCTCCGAGATCGCTGGCCCGTACGTCCAAGTCACCCTGCTCGGGGGGCCGCCGGACGCCGCAGTGGTCGGTCTCGTCTCGTCGCTGGTGCCCGCGGAGGCGGCAGAGGTGGACGCGATGCTGCTGGTCGAGACGCTGTGCCGCCGAGGCTGGGTGGACGCCGAGCGGGCCGCGCCGACGCTGCAGCGAAGGCCCGAGGTGGCTTCCGAGGCCATCAGCCGTCTCAGCGACGCCCGAGCCGACGGCGAGCCCGTGGTCGCCGAGGTGCGAGGAGTGCCGTCGGGCCATCCGCCGGCGGTTCGCCTCTCGGATGCGGTCCGCGAGCGGCTGTCCCATAGAATTGTTCCGCTGCTTACCGCCGAGGGTCGTGAGGCAATGATCCTCGACTGGGTCCGAGCACGCGGCCGTGTGTCCACAACAGAGGCGTCAGACCTGGCCGCAATCAGCGTCAGCCACGCGGGCGCTGTCCTGAAGGCGCTGGCGCAGGCGGGCTCAGTCGCCCCTGGTCGCCCCAACGCCATCGGTCGGGGCTTCTTCTACGTTCCCGGCGATTGATTCCAGATCGGTTGTGGCGATGTCGTCCAGCGTGCGCGATGCCGCCGGTCGAGATTCTGGCACCCCTCAACAAGACGCGACGACACGGCATGAGCGATCCGAGTTGGTGGGCAACGACGTTGGTGACGAGGCTGTGCACCGACTCCGGCAGCTGCGTCCATGCCTGTGGGGCATGCCCGGCGAACTTCATCAGTATTCGGATAGCATTTGGAGCATGATTTATCATGTCTTCTACAGGAGCGGCTGCCGACGGATGCTCGCCGTTCCTCAGGGCCGACTGCCGTTGGCTCTCCCACTTACTCTAGAAAAGTTGGAGTAATGATGTGCATAAGGTCACAGTAGAGCAGGCTCTGGCGCAACAGCTCGAGTATCGCGGCGAGGCGCTGCTGAGCCCTGCCCGAAAGCCAATGGTTGGAGCGAAAGAGTGCTCGCGTGGGGCCCAGGAAGGCCGCCGATGCGCTGATCGGGTTCGCCAACGCCGAGGGGGAGTGCTCGTCGTGGGGCTGTTCGACGGCCGTGTGGAGGGGATCGATTCGGTTGGCCCCAAGCACCTATCGGCGTCGTAGCAGGCGGCGCTGGACTTCACCCAGCCGGCAGTGCGATGCAGGACGAGGCTCGTGGAGTGCCGCAGCACCGAGGGCTGGCTCGACAGGCTGTTGATCTTCACTGTCGAGCCCTCCCCTCAAGTCCACACCGACAGCTAGGACCAGGCGTTCCTGAGGGCGGGCGACGAGACGCGGCGGCTTACCGTAGCCCAACGCCAGATCTGGCCTATGACAAGGGCCAGGCGTCATATGAGGCAACGCTTCTGCTCGGCGCTGGCAGCGACGACCTGGATGAGGACCAACTCGCCGACTATGCGGAGGCCGTGGCCTACCCCGAGCCCATGCGACTCCTCCGGGCGCGCCATCTGCTCGTACGCAACGGGAAACCGACCGCAGCCGCCGTGTTTGACGTTGCGTTCGCAGCCTTCGATAGTGTCGGGGGCGTTGTCTCGCAGGATCTTGTAGACGGTGACCGCCACGTACTGTTTCGACATCGCATAGCCGGGCTCGAAGCTGCGGATCTCTGAACCTGCCGCCGGTCCCGCCGCGGCCACGCCCCAGACAACCTTCGTAGCCGCGGCAGCCGCCGCAGTCCCCAGCAGCCTGCCCGACCTCGTCGCGTCCCCCGTGTTCGATCCCGCCCGCCCAGAACCGGCACACCGTACCGAAGTCGGCCGCAGCCCCCGCGCTCAGCGGCGGCCAGCGTTGCGGGGACCGCGGCCGGCGCGGCTAGCCGCCGCGACCTTGTTCTTCGTAGCGGTCATCGCATCGTGGTGGCCGTCGACGGGGGAGGGCTCGACTAGCGTTCGCGGACAACGTCGGTTATCATGCGCGCCGCGATGAGCCGGGCATTCGGCACCCGGCAACGAGAGAAGCGACGGCACATTGTGAGCAATCGAGCCTGGACAGACAAACGCCGCAGCGTTGTCCAACATGGCGTCGAGCCGAGCTATCGCCCTAGAGTCCTCGCCTCCTTCAGCTTGAGCCCATCTTTGCCGCCGCCTCCCACGACCCCCCAGCTCGCCGGGGGGGGGGTAGGTGCCTCCCTCGCCAAGGCAGAGGGGTCGAAGCGCGTGCTCGCACTCTCCGCGTAGGGCCGCAACGCTCGATATCCCATACCGCGGGGCAACATAGCCGATCCAGCGAGGGCGAGGCCAAGCGGCCTCGCTTTCACACTTTGCACGCTCGCGCCCACGACTCGTCCAAGGGATTGTGCCCTGCCCGACCGGCGGCCGACTTCCAGCCGACGTCCGAACTCGAACATCAAATCGAAGGAGCCATTCGATGAGAATCAGCAAGTCGACGGTCTTGAAGGCTGCCACGGCCTTCCTAGTTGCAGCCTTGGTATCGACAGGAACGGTACCAAGTATCGTATCCAAAGCCGAGCAGGCACAAGCCCAGACCAATTGGACCGTGTTCGACGAGCTGGACTACAAGCCCCGCCAGAGTTGGTGGGCAGGCGATGCTAGTGGACACGGAATCGCGAGATATGGTGCGGATCAGACAGGGCGACCATACGGCAATTACATATATACGAACGCTGGTCGAAGCAACAACAATGAGGCTTATGCTGACTGGATTCTGTCTTCTGGTAGCTTGCACGGTAGGTATGAAATTCAAGTATTTATTCCGCAGAATAAGAGCCACGCTGCTGCTAAGGTAAGCTATGAAGCGCTTGAGTGCAAACGAGTCGGCAAGACAGAACTGACATGTTCTCAACTCAAACAGTTTGATCCAATCACACAAGGGGATCCTAAAAATAGCGGGTGGGTTCGAATCGGATATTATGACTTCAAACATAAGTCTGGTATCGAACACAATCGACTCAGTCTACACTATCGCCTAGTGCGTCCATATCGAGAAAACAGCCACGTAAGCGCCGATGCAGCCCGAATACGACCGGTAAGTGGCTCCGGGGACTCCGACGACACCGGTGCAGGCACCTCTGCGCCGTCCAAGATTCATCAATTGACAGTTGCTGATTCGGACGATGAAAGGATTGATTTGTCCTGGAGCGTGCCGTCCTCAGGATCTCAGATAACTGGCTACGATATCGATTATCGTAAAAGATACGATGACGGCTCAGGAAGCGATTGGAGACGTATATTTAGCGACTATACGGGAACGGCCATAACGATCACAGGCCTATCAAATGGTCAAATCTATAACTTCCGTGTTCGCGCCGAGAATCAATATGGTATAGGACCCTGGTCGGACGAGGCGAGTGCAGTCCCAAGAACCATCAACGAACTCTATATTGTAGATGAGCCTAGATTGTCAGGGAACTTCAGCTGGCTCCAAAAGTATGTCTACTGTAAAAACCCCTTCGATAGGTTTCAGCCAACAGATTGTTGGTCGAGATATAGACCATATACAGACACATACTGGTATCGATCTGGAGATTCGGTCATCCTAAGGAGATGGTCGCAGGAAAATGATGTCTGGGGAACTAACGGCTTTGATGTCACCCGTCTAGAATCTGGTAAGCGTCGACTTGCTACCTGGAACTTTAATAACGTGCCCGGCGACCGATATTGGGTGCAGGTATATATACCTGACGTGCAGAAGGGCCGACCCAACGAATATCGCTACCAGCCAGGCGCAATCGCCAAGTACACGATTTCATATGGGTCTACTAACGGCAAATGGCGTACTATTCAACATGAAGTCGATCAATCTGAGTACAACGACCAGGGAGGCCAATGGGTTTCACTCGCCCCTATTTCGGTAAGAGATGGCAAGAAGGTACGAATCCGGGTAGGCTCGTATAGCGACTCCAACCTAGGACTTGATCGGTCGGTCGCATCTGGCCAGCAATCATGGAAGGCGAACTTGGCGGTGGACGCTGCGCGTCTTTGGCCTATATCGCCGACTTTCTACGACGATACGGAACAGATCAAAGATGCTAAGTCGTGGTGCGTAACGGATACGATCTTCAAGATCTTTTTGCATCCGTTCGTCAAGATACTGGAGAGTAAGCTAGTAGAGATGGCTAAAGGTGCAGCTGTCGAAGCTGCCCTCACCGCAATAAGTGTAGCTGCCGGTCCGGTTGGGACTGCACTTAGGGGCGTGGCCGCGATCTCTCGCGTAGGACTGCTTGTCAAGCGTATAGATAACCTTCGGGATATTATCAAGAGTATCAAGAAGATTGTTGAGTTCGTCGGAAAGATCAAGGATGAGGTCATCGATAGAGTCGATGCGGCACAAGAACTAACGGAACTGGTCTCTGAAGTCGGAGACATCGTAGTGAACCCGGAAGACCAGAATCGGGCTGCCACAGACCTAACGGCGTTGTGCGAACGAGAAGACGTATGGGAGAACTACTATGGAGGTCAACGCTTCTGGGATAGATTCAAGCTCGACGTCTTCAATCTCATCGTGAAGCTTCTGTAGTCCATAGGTAGTCGGCTTGGGAGTAGCAGTCCATGGTCGATCGGTTCGACCGATGAATCTGAGAACCATGAGGCGGTGCGAACCATCGGGCAGCGGTTGACGGATGCCATGCAGGAGCGCGCCGTGAGACTCTTGGGCCGCCTATGGGCGCTAGCGGTGCTGGTCGCGGTGGTTTCGGCATGTCTGTCGTCGCCGTCGGTGGACGACCCGCCGTCGGTACAGGAATCGGAGAGTGCCGAGGACGACGGGTTCAGCCAGGATTCCGACGGCGCGGCGCCGGACGGCAGTGACGGCGCGCAAGGTTCTGCGATTGCTGGCGGCGGCGATTCTGAGAGCGAGGAGTCGGACACAGCATCATCTGATGCGGGTGAGGCCTCCGATGCGGTGACGGGTTCGGCGGCTGCCGGTTCTGGGGATTCGGCGGGCGAGGGTGCGGCGGAGGAGTCGGCGGGCATGGACGGGCTCGGTGATTCGCAGTCTTGTGAGCTGGCCGACGGTGATGGTTGTGAGGGCGTTGACGGTGACTTGGAGGCTCCGCTGCTGGGGCCGGGTGAGGCTGTGGCGTTCTTGAGCGATCGCGGTGAGGGGCTGGAGTGGTTCGTGGTGGATGGCGTCAGGTCGCGGGCGCGGCAGATCACCGAGGGGCTCAAGACGTTCGAGTGGTCTCCGGACCGGTCCCGTCTGGCCTATACGACCGCAAGCGGTCTGGTCGTGGTGGACGCCGACGGCTCCGACAGACGGATGCTGGTCGAGGGGACGGCGTCGTGGCCGAGTTGGTCGCCCGATGGCGCTGAGATCGCCTACGCTCTGCAGGCCGACGCCGATGCGCCCCGAGGCGACTCGTCCTTCATCCACGTTGTGGCGGTCGACGGCTCATCCTCGTGGCAGGTCGGGCGAGGGCAGAAGCCTCGATGGTCGCCCGACGGCGCTCGGATCATGTTCGAGGATCCGGTCGGATGCTGCAGCAGTTCCAGGGGAGAGCTGTGGGCGACGTCGATCGTCGATCTCGACAGCGGCGACACCTACACCATCGACGGAGAGTTCCGCGAGGGCCACATCGGTCGAGTGGCCGCCTTGTGGTCGCCCGACGGCACCATGGTCGCCTACACGCACCGCGGCGACATCTACCTGCTGCCGCGCTACCTGCTGCGAAACGGCGACCACCAGTCAGAGCACATGAATCCAGGCCTGGCCCCGCTGAGGCTGGTCGCCGGTGGCCGAGCACTGTCGTGGTCGCCGGACGCCCTCCATTTGGCGTACCTGACCTCTACTGACGCGTTTTGCGCCGGTGCTTGTGACGAGCTCTGGATCACAGAAGACAACGGCTATCGTCAGACATACCTCGCCAATGTAAGGTACGGCACCGGCTTCGAGTGGTCGCCGGACGGGATGTCGATCGCGTTCGTCTCAGAGTGGGCTGGCGGACTCAAGCGCGTGTACATCGCATCCGCCCGCGGCTCCGAGGAACCGGTCACGATACCGCTGCCGGGAAGCTTCGCGCCGTCATGGTCCCCTGACGGCTCGCGGATCGCGTTCGCCAGCGAAAACACTGGCTACGACGACATGCAAGATGATGCCGACATCTACATCGCGACCGCCGACGGCACGAGGCTCGTGCGCCTGACCGACGATCGACACCACAACGTGGAGCCGACCTGGATCCAGATCCCCGCAGCGGACGACCCATTCATAGAGGCATCCCCCGTAGGTCTGCACGAGTGCGCCTTACGTGTCAGCGGTGTGGTGGAGTGTTGGGGGGCGGACGCTGATGGTCCGTCGGATGCATCTGACGGTGTGTTCACGGCTGTGCCCGTCGGATACGAGCTTTCGTGGCTCTCCTGTCAGCGCCGATTCTGGGGGATCCCTCTCGTTCAGTCGCGGATGGCCGCCGCCCCTACTTCGATCTCATTCGCGAAGAGGCAGTAATGCTCGCCGACATGTGACGGAGGCCAAGAGCAAGTCACCGCGAGACGACAGAAGCCGGGTCGATGCGCAAATCATGGATCCATCTCGGCTGCATCTAGCTCATCAACATGAGACAGGTACATGTCAGCAACTTCGCCTGGATTGCCGTATGCTCTCATTCTACCGTGATCTAGCCAGCACACGTTGTCGCAGAGTTTACGTATCAAGCCAATATCGTGTGACACCAACACAATCGTCGTCCCACGCGAAATCAGCTTATTCAGGTGTGCCATACAACGTCTTTGAAACTCCTCATCACCGACCGCGATGACTTCGTCTACGAGCAAGATTTCGGGTTCGACATGCACGGCGATCGCAAACCCAAGCCTGACATACATTCCGCTAGAGTAGATCTTGACTGGTTCATCGATAAAGTCATCAATGCCGCTGAAGGCTACAATTTCATCTATGCACGAAGCCATCATCTTCCTGGTCATCCCGAGCATGGCACCATTCAAGAATACATTCTCACGACCTGTAAGATCAGGATGAAAGCCAGAGCCCAATTCCAACAATGCCGAAACACGTCCATGAGTATCTATTGCACCTTGTGTTGGCAAATGAATGTTAGCTATCAGCCTCAACAACGTGGATTTGCCGCTACCATTATGCCCAATCAGACCCATGAACTCACCAGGTTCAATATCTAGAGTTATGTTGCGTAATGCCCAGAACTCATCTACAGTGTGCTTCTTGCCTAACCTTAGGATTGCCTCCTTTAGCGAACTAGGGCGATCCCGTTCCAATCGAAACCGCTTAGAGACATCTCGCACGTAGATCGATCCTGAACTCACGGTTCCTCACTGATAGCCATACTCTTGGATCGGAAGTAGAGCCAGCCGACAGTACACACGCTTGTCGACCACAAGATTGATACTGCTAGTCGGCTCAACGCAGGAAGTTCGAGGAAATATACTGCGCTTCGTGCAACTTCGATAGATAGGGCCATAGGATTCCATTCAACCGCAACTCGGATAATATTGGGCACCTGTTCTGCCTTGAGGAGGTCTGGAGTATACACGATAGGAACAGCGAAGAAGCCCACATTAAGCACAATGCCTACTAGGTACTGTATGTCGCGATATCTGGCGTTGAATACTGACACGATGAATCCAATACCGAGGCCGAACAGCAAGGATAAAGCTGTCGCTAGAAACATAAACACAAGTGTCCAAGACAGGTTGGCCAGGATTCCCATGATTATCAACAGGACGAGAATCTCTAGACCGGTCTGCATCGCGGTACTCAATGTGCCACCGAGAAGGGCGGTTTCAGTGGGAAAGTATATCTTCTTCCGAAGATCGCTGACGCTGTCCAACCAACCCATGGAGCCGTTCACCACGCCGGAGAACAAACTCCAAACTATTAGGCCAGTGAATAGATATATGCCAAAGTTCTCTGCTCTTCCGTTCGTGGTCGCTGGTGCTTGAGCTCCATATACTACTCCGAAGACAAATCCATAGACTAACACCGTCATGAGCGGGTTAGCAAATGACCAGAACCACCCGAGAATGCTGCGCTTGTATCGTGCTTTTGACTCGCGCAATGCGAAGAGGTAGACAAGCGAGGCGTGTGTTCGCACACCAAAGAGTGTACCGTGGCCACTCGCGTCGCGCCGCCCCGTGAGTGGTTCACTCGCTGCCGCCCAGGTCCCCGCTAGCCTTCCTGTCCTGGCAACTTTGGTGTCCTGGTAGCCTTCCTGTCGTGGAGAATTCTGGGGGCTACTGGCCCGCGGGCGACGGCATCGATATCGACCGGGTGCGGGCGGAGGTCGAAGCAGAGGCCGAGGAGCGCAGGCGGCGCGACCCCGAGACGGCTCGACTCGAGCGCCATATCGAGAGGGCTTGGACCGACGTGTCCCCTCCCGGTGCAGGCGGGCCGGAGAATGAGCGACTGCTGGATCGAGCAGAGTGGCTGGCCGAGCTGGACGCTGACGTCGAGACCGGACGCCGACCCGGCATCCGGCTCGTCAAGGCCGCTATCCGGAAGCTCATCCGCTGGTATTTGAAATATATTGTAGATCAGTTTAATGCGTTCTCAGGAGTTCTCCTTCGACTGTTGCGACATCTCGATGAACGGGTCAGTGAACTGGAGGCAGCGATTCGCATGTCTGCCGACGACGCCGACCTGCTCTGGCCTCCGCCAGAGCCCTCGGCCGCCACCGCGGCTGCGGTGGCCGACGCCGTCGGACCGGGCCGATGCCTCGTGCTGTCCTGCGGGGAGGGAGCGATAGTCGACGCGATCGAGCAGCGGAACGGCAATGTCTACGGTATCGAGCGCGATCCCCGTCGCATTGTCGACGGAGTCCGGCGCGGGCTCGACCTTCGCTCCGTTGACCTCTTCGAGCACATGGCGCAGATACACGACGGCGAGCTTGGCACTATCGTCCTCGCGGGAGCGGCGGAGTCCCTTCCGATACCGACACTCTGGAGGCTTGTCGGCGAATCGGACCGAGTCTTGAGCGAGTCCGGAACGGTCGTGGTTGCCGTGTCCGATCCGGCTCGGCGAGAGGGCGTCGAAGCTGAGATTCGAGCCGGCAGAGGAGCCGCGCCGTCCACATGGCAGCACCTTCTCGCGCAGGCCGGGCTCGTGGCCCGAGTCGTTCCCGCCCCCGGCCCGCGCATCACAGAACTGGTCGTCGCGGAGCGTCCGTGAGCCGCAGGGCCGTCGTCCATCAGTTCACGGCGGTCCTGGCCGGACGGGACGCGGTGGGACAGCACACCGTGGCAGTCGAGCGCCTGCTTCGCGAGATGGGCTGCCGGACAACCACCTTCGCCGCCCACACCCGTCGCGACGCCGGCCTACGAGCAAGGCACTTCCTCGAGCACGAGCACTATCCGGCCCCGGACCTCATCCTCTATCAGATGTCGACTGGCTCGCCGGTCGCCGACTACCTCCTGACGCGGACGGAGCCCTTGATCATCGACTATCACAACATCACGCCCGCCGCGGCATTCGAGCCGTGGGAACGGCACGTCGGTGCCGAACTCGCCCGGGCACGGCGACAGCTCGCCCGCATGGCGCGCCGGGCACGGTCCGCAATCGCCGACAGCCACTACAACGCGGCAGAATTGCACTCGCTGGGACTGCGGGACGTAGCGGTGGTGCCCGTGATTCGCCAGACGCCGCCAGTCCGCAGCCGCAGGCCAAAGTCGTCGGATGCCCCAACGATGCTGTTCGTGGGACGTGTCGCCCCGAACAAGCGTCATGAGGACCTGATCGGAGCGCTCGCGCTGCTACAGGAGCGGTGGCCCGCCGCCCGCCTGGTCCTCGTGGGAGAGACCTCCTCGATCGCCTATGAGTCGGCCCTGCGCAATCTGGTGGAGCACCTCGGACTGAGGCAGTCCGTCAAGTTCGCTGGATCGGTCTCGCAACGTGTCCTGGACTCCCATTACGCGTCGGCGAGCGTGTACGTGTCCGCATCGACCCACGAGGGCTTCTGCGTTCCGCTGATCGAGGCGATGAGCGCCCGGCTCCCCGTCGTGGCCCGGGCCGCGGCGGCGGTGCCCGAGACTGTCGGCGGCGCCGGGCTCCTAGTCGACAGCGACGGTCCCCTCGGACTGTCCGAGGCCGTCGACCGCGTCCTGAGCGACGGGAGCCTCAGGGGCGCACTCGTCGAGAGGGGTCGCCGCCGATCCGAGGTGTTCGACCCGCAGACGGTCCGCCGACAGATGCGCGAAGCGCTCGAGCCGCTTCTCGCCGCCGCTTGATGGTCGGCTCCGTAGACCTTCTGGTGCCCGAGGTCGGCGCGCGAGATGCCACCGGCAACCACACCCTCCTGCTGCGAGACATGCTGCTGGAGCGGGGAGTGCCCGTTCGGATCGTCGTGGGGCGAGCTGCCGAGCGAGGCAGTCACGACTTGCTCGTGAGCAAGTGGAAGGCGGATGCGGACCTCACGATCCTGCAGCACTCCATCGGATCGGCGATAGCGGAGCAGGTCATCCGCATGCAGGTGCCGGTCGTGCTCAACTACCACAACATCACGCCCTCGGGATTCCTGGAGGCGTGGCAGCCCCAGCAGGTGGCCGGTCTCGAGCAGGGCCGCACGCAGCTGCGCCAGTTGGCGCCCCTGACGAGGCGCGGAGTCGCCGACTCGCTCTTCAACGCTCGCGAGTTGATCGACGCCGGGGTCGCGGACGTGGTCGTGGCACCAGTCCTGTGGCAACTCGCTGGAGGAGGTAACTCGCACGGATCCTCGACGCCCGGTGACGGTTCAGACGGCTCCACGGTGCTGTTCGTGGGACGGATCGCCCCCAACAAGTGCCAGCACGACCTGATCGCCGCCCTCGCCGTGCTGTCCCGCTCGCGCCCCGAGGCCCGACTCGTCCTGGTAGGCCGAGGCGCACCCGAGGAGTATCTGCAAAGTCTCAGGAGACTCGCCTCCCGCTTGCAGGTGGACGACCGGATCGTCTTCGCCGGGGACGTCTCCGGAGAAAGACTCCTCCAGTGGTACCGCAGAGCCGACGTGTTCGCCTGCGCTTCAGAGCACGAGGGTTTCGGCGTCCCCCTCGTGGAAGCGATGGCGTGCGGCCTCCCGGTGGTCGCCTACAGCGCCGCAGCCGTGGCCGAGACAGTGGGCGGAGCGGGCATCGTGCTGAACGACAAGAGGCCTGCGACTCTGGCCGCGGCCATTGACCGCGCCCTGGGCGACCGGCACCTGCGAGTCCGACTCCGAGAACTGGGGCTCCGGCGGGCTCAACAACTCGATATCGCGGCCGGCCGTCGCAAGATGTGGACCGCTCTGTCGGATCTGGTGATTCGCCCGGCCTCATAGCATCATCGTTCTCGTATGGCAGCGTTAGTCATCTCCCCATGGAATCCGGCCGACACGGACATGGAGCACACGCCGCTGGCCAGGTCGCTTCGCGCGCAGACGTCGTCCGCCTGGAGCCTCACCACCGAGCCGGGCCGGCATACCGGCACCGACGACATCGCCATGCGCCTGCCGTTGGACACAACTCTGCCCGACGATGCATGCGCGACCATCCTGGGGGCGCTTGCCGAGAGGCCCGGGGCAACGGCGCTATACGGCGACCTGACGACTGGCGGCCGACGGCGAGCCCGGCCGGCGTGGTCACCGACGAGAGTCCAGTCGGAACCGGGATCCTCGCTGCCGCTCGCAGTCCGGTGCAGCACTCCCGGTCTCGCTTTGGACGCGGACCCGTTCGACATCGAGCGTCGGCTTGCCGAATCGAGGGCCACTGTTCTACATGTTCCGCGCGTGCTGTCCAACCACCCCGCCCGCCTGCCGCCGCCTGCGGTCGAGGAGCCGGACGATCCTCGCTTCGAACCCGGCCACCGCCCCGGCACCCGTCGGCGGCGCCCTTCGCCAAAGGGGCAGTCGCAGGTCACCATCGTCATCCCCAGCGCGGGTGTCAAGAGACCCGGCGCGCCGCGATCCCTGCTGGACCGGTGCCTCGACACCCTCGACGAGCTGGACCCACCGCCCGCCGAGATCATCGTGGTGCTCGGCGACGAGTTCCGAGGCGACCCTCCGCTCTCGGTCAGGGCCGCGCCGATGCGGGTGCTGCACCGCGGGAGAGGGCCCTTCGACTTCTCCCGCGCCGTCAACTGCGGGCTGCTGGCCAGCCGCAGCGAGTCGGTGCTCATGCTTAATGACGACATCGAGGCCGAGACCTCCGACTGGCTGGGTCGAATGGCGGCTCACCTCGAAGACCCCACGGTGGGTGCAGTGGGATCGGCTCTGCTGTACCCGAATCGAACGCTTCAGCATGTGGGCACCCTGATCGACGACGCTCGGCCGCTGCACTCCTTCGTCGGCCAGTCGCTGGGGGAGACCGCACGGAACGGTGGCGACGTTGCCCGCGATGTGATCGCCGTGACCGGCGCATGCCTGCTGACCCGCCGCCGCGACCTCCTGGCCGTCGGAGGCCTCTCACCGGAATTTCCAGTCTCCTACGGTGACATAGACCTCTGCTTGCGTATGCGCCGATTCGGACTGCGCGTCGTGGTGGAGCCTGCCGCGATCCTCCTGCACCACGAGAGTGGGAGCCGAGAGCCGGTGATCGAACCGTGGGAATGGAACCGCTTCGTTCACCGCTGGGGCGAGGTCGCCGACCCCTGGTACCACCCGGCCTACTGGCGGCCCGACGAGCCCGGCTGGGCCAACCGCAACGCCGACCACCTCGAACCGATCGATCCCGACGGGGCCTGGCCCGCTCGTGACACCCTGCTGCGGTCGAGAGTGCACAGGTCGCGAGTGCACTGGGACCGAGAGCGAAGCGGAGAGCACCCCGACAGCGAGCAGGCGGTGCCTCTTCGAAGTGACGGGTGAGGCCGTCTCGCGAGCCGGCACGACAATAGTGTGAGTCCATGCCCGAAGATCCGGACGATCCCATAGACAGCGACGACCCGCAGTCGCTCCGCCATGAGATCCTCCGTCAGCGCGACCGGGCCCTGGGCCTCGAGGCAAGAAACGAGGTCCTGGAGGATCGCATCGCGGAACTCGAGGCCCACATCCAGAGCCTCGTCGTCGAGCTAGGACGGCACCCGCTAATTCGGATCGCCCGACGGGCAGCCCGACTCCTGGGACGATGACGACCAGGCACCCCGCCGTCTACAGCACTTCCAGCCGGGTCGGCGCAGCCGCCCGACTCCCGGGGCGATGACGACCAGGCACCCCTTGGACGACCTGCTGACCGCGCACCGCCTCGAGGCGCTTGTGCCAGCGTCGCCGCCCGACCCTCGCTTCTCTGTGATCGTGCGAACACAGGGCCGGAGGCCCGGATCCCTGCGGGAGGCCGTCACCTCGGTCCTGGCCCAGAGCTGGGCGGACTTCGAGTTGCTCGTCGTCGCCCACGGCGACGCGACCGCGCACCGCTCGGCATTGGAGAGCCTCCAGCCGGAGGAGGGGAGCCGCCCTCCCCGCGTCCTGCGGGCCTCCGGAGGCGGCCGCTCGCGTCCGCTCAACGTCGGGCTCGACGCCGCGCAGGGCGACTACGTCTGCTTCCTCGACGACGACGACCTGGCCAGACCGAATTGGTTGGAGGCGTTCGCCGACGCGGCCCGCCGGGCGCCGGGCACGATCATAAGGGCCGTGACGGAAACCCAGGAATGGACCACCGACGGCGGCGAAGAGCCCTTGCGGCCGATCGGCGGCGTCGAGGCGCCCTTCGCTCCCGTCTTCGATCTGCTCGCTCATATGAGCGGCAACTCGACGCCGATCTGCTCCATCGCGGTCCCCCGAGCCAGCGTCGAGCGCTTCGGCGTGCGGTTCGACGAGTCGCTGCCCGTCTTCGAGGACTGGGAGTTCCTGGTCCGCCTGGCCATGCTGGTCGGCGTCACGTCGATACCCGAAGCCACCACGCTGTACCGGCGGCTCGACCGCGGCAACGCCCACAGCGCCCACGACGAAGAGACATGGCTCCGCACGCACGCGGCGGTGATCGACCGCCTGTCGGCAAGACCCGTGCTGCTGCCCGCCGGAGACGCCCGCCGAGTGGCGAGCAGTCACTTCGAGCCGGGGGGCGACTCGCGGCACGGCCGAGAGCTCCTAGCGGCGCAGCACCAGATCGACGCTCTCATCCGGTCGCCCCGTCGCTGGCTCCGCGCCTTCGCCGCCCGGGCGGGTCCGGCGGCGCGTCGACGGATTGCGAACGCGCTGCGACGACGTCGATGAACCGTTCCGCGACCTTCGTGACCCGGGTGTCTTTGTTCTCCCGGTTCCGGAAGCCGAGCGACGGGCGCAGGTCACCGCCCCGTGAGAACCCCCACCAGTTCGGCCAGCGGCTCGGCGAAGTGCCGCATCGGTGGCTCGCCCGCGGCCCGTAGCGCCCCGTTGTCGAGAACCGAGTAGGCGGGACGAGCCGCCGGGCGGGGCGGGTGGACATCAGCCGTCGCGATCGGCATGACCCGCCTGTCAGGATCGAGTCCCGCCGCGGCCGCCACCGAACGTGCCAGTTCGTAGCGGCTAACCGCCCCCGCGTTGGTGACATGGAACAGCCCCGGGCTGCGGGCCCGGGCCAGCCGAACCAGGGTCTGGGCCAGATCCGCGGCGAAGGTCGGACAGGACACCTGGTCGGCGACGTAGCGCAGCACCGACCCGCTCCGCAGTTGCTCCAGCATCACGGAGACGGCGTTGTTGCCGTGCTCACCGCACACCAGAGAGGTACGGACGACCGTCGCGCCGGGCCCCGCGGCCTCCTCCCCAGAGAGCTTCGTGCGGCCGTAGACGGACAGCGGGTTGGTCGGATCGGTCTCGGCATAGGGGGTGCGCTTGGCTCCATCGAACACGTAGTCGGTGGAGACCGTGAGAAGGTGGGCGCCGGCTGTGTCGCACGCTTCGGCAAGATGCCCCACACCGAGAGCGTTGACCGCGTCGGCGCCGCCGGGATCGAGTTCGCAGGCGTCTACTGCGGTGCGGGCGGCGCAGTTCACCACCGCGTCCACGCGCGCGGCGGCAACCGCATCGAGGACTGCGGCCCGGTCGGACACGTCGAGCTGGGCCCGGCCCAGCGCGACGGGTTCGTCCCCGCGTGCGCGCAAGAGCCCGACCACCTCCATCCCCAGTTGACCCGAGGCGCCGGTGACCAGCACCCTCATCCCGGACCCGCCGGTGCCTCGACTCCCATTGCTCCCGATCCTGAGCCGAGCCGCCGCGCCCACCAGTCACGATTGGCCCGATACCAGCCGACCGTCTCGGCCAGGGCATCGTCGAAGGATCGGACGGGCCGCCAGCCCAGATCGGCGATCTTCGAGCAGTCGAGCGAGTAGCGCCGGTCGTGCCCCAACCGGTCGTTCACCATGGAGATGGCCGAGGAGTCGCGCCCACACAGAGCCGCGAGCTGCTCGGTCAACTCGATATTGGTCAACTCGTGGCCGCCCCCGATGTTGTAGATCCCACCCGGCCTGCCCGAGCGCAGGACGGTGCCGATGGCAGCGCAGTTGTCGTCCACATGGCACCAGTCGCGCACGTTCCCTCCATCGCCGTAGAGGCTGACCTCGGCGCCGTCGAGCAACTGGGAGACAAACAGCGGGATGATCTTCTCGGGATACTGGTAGGGCCCGAAGTTGTTCGACGACCGCGTCACCACCACATCGAGACCGTAGGTGCGGTGGTAGGAGAGGGCGATCAGGTCGGAAGCGGCCTTGGACGCGGCGTAGGGCGAGGAGGGATCGAGCCGTGACTCCTCTGTGAACGAGCCCGAGTCCCTCGACCCGTACACCTCATCGGTGCTGACGTGCAGGACTCGCGGCACGTCCGCTCGGCGCGCTTCGTCACACACCACGTTGGTGCCCGTGCAATTGGTGCGCACGAAGACGTCGGGCGCAGCGATCGAGCGGTCGACGTGACTCTCGGCCGCGAAGTGGACCACCGCGTCGCAATCAGATACGGCCGCGGCCACCGCGCCGCGGTCGCACACGTCGCCTCGCACGAACTCCACCCGCTCGTCGTCCAGCACGTCGGCGAGATTGTCAAGACCTCCGGCGTAGGTCAGCGCGTCGTACACCACGGCACGGTCGTCACTGTTGGCCAGCATCCATCGGACGAAGTTCGAGCCAATGAAGCCCGCCCCGCCCGTCACGAGCAATCGCATGACCCTAGTGCCCTTCCCTCCGGTACGCCCCGACCGTCTCAAGCCGTCCAGCGGGGCACAGCGGCGCCTGACAGTTCCCGGCGCCTGGGGTTGGTCTGGTCCCGAATCGACAGGACAGCCGCCTCCATCCCCCAGTCGGCGCCGATGTCAGGATCGTCCCAAGCGACTCCGAGTTCGTCGGCGGGATCGTAGTAGCGGTCCACGAGGTAGCTGAGCGTGCAGTCGGACGCGGCCGCGAATCCATGGGCCACGCCGGGCGGGATGTAGATGCCGCCGTACCGCATGTCGCCGGTCGCCTCCGAGCCCAAGTCCTCGCTCCAGGTGCCGCCCTCCGTCGGTGAGCCCGAACGAAGATCGTGCAGCACCACCCGGGCCGTGCCCGCAGGAACGTGCCAGTAGTCGGTCTGATGCAGGTGGTAATGCAGCCCCACCACGCTGCCGGCTTGGCGGTCCGCCCGGTTGGACTGCACCATCTCCCGGCCCCAAGGGAACCACTGTCGGCGATAGGTCTCCACGAAGACGCCTCGCTCGTCCTCGTGGACCCTGGGTCTCACCACATAGACGCCACGGATGGCCGCGACCTCCGCGACGTCGATCATGCGGCGGCCCCGCACCGGTCGGTACCGGCTGCCACGACCGGCGCCCAGGATGCTCGGGCCGCAGCCGCGGCCCTCATTCGACCTCGACCGCGCAGTTGTCGCCGAGCATGAGGCGCAATGCTCGCGGCTGGCCGCGGCGGCGACTCACCGATGTGTTGCGGCCCACGAGCGAGTCGGTGAGGCGCTCGATGTCGACGATGCGCGCGCCGGTGAGCAGCACCGAGTTGTCGACCTCGCTGCGAACTATCTCGCACTCTTCGGCGATGGCGCTGTAGGGCCCCACATAGGAGTCGACGACCCGCGCCCGCGCCCCGATCACGGCGGGGCCCCTGACTGTGCTGTTGACGAGTTCAGCGTCCGGATCGAGCGCCACCCGGCCCTCGACCTTCGAGCCGTCGTCGAGTCTCCCCTCCACGCGACGCTCCAGCATGTCGAGAACGAGCCGGTTGCACTCCAGCAGCGGATCCTTCTTTCCGGTGTCGATCCACCAACCGTCGAGCACCTCGTGGTCGATCCGCCGACCGCTGTCGATGAGCCTCTGGATGGCGTCGGTGATCTCCAATTCCCCACGAGCCGACGGCGACACGTCCGCAGCCGCGGCATGGATCGAGCAGTCGAACAAGTACACCCCCACCAGCGCCAGGTCGCTGGCGGGTTCAGCGGGCTTCTCGACCAGCCGCTTCACGCGACCGGTCCCGTCGCACTCGGCCACGCCGAACAAGCTGGGATCCGACACCTTCGCCAGCAGCAGGAGGGCGGCGGGCGGATCGGCGGGCTCTCCCAATCGGGGCGTCGCAGCAGCCGCCCGCGCCTCGCGGAAGCGTTCGACGAACGCGGACAATGGCTGCTCCAACATGTTGTCGCCCAGATACATGACGAAGTCGTCGTCGCCGAGGAAGTCTTTGGCCACGGTCACGCAATGGGCCAAGCCTCGCGGCTCGTCCTGCAGGATCCAGGTGACCGACACACCGAAAGCGGTGCCGTCGCCCACAGCGGCCCTCACTTCGGTGCCCGTAGTGGGCGAGACCACGATGCCGACATCCTCGATCCCCGCCTCGGCCATCGCCTCGAGTCCGTAGAAGAGCACGGGCTTGTTGGCTACAGGCACCAACTGCTTGGGGCTGGTGTGGGTGATAGGCCAGAGGCGCGTCCCCGTTCCTCCGCTGAGAATCAGACCCTTCACAGCGCCAACGCTACCGGGCCGACGCCCCTCAGTGCGCTTCGCAGCCCTGCCCGGGCCCCAAGTCGCCGTCACCGGGGGGCGGACGGCACTCGAAGACTCTGACGTAATCTACCACGAAATCAGTCGGGAACACTGTGGTGTCGGGCACCTCATGATTGGGCCAAGTCTGCAGCGCCCAGTTGCCTACCTGATTATGTATAGCGATGATGAACGGCACATCGAACGGCGCGTAGGGATTGCTGAGCGGTTCGTCAGCATCCTTGGGATGGCTGAACCACTGGGCGCGTGGTAACGAAAATACTCTCTTGCCATCAATGTAGTATCGGATAGAAGCGGTGTCCCACTCGGCTGCATAGTGATGGAACGCCGCGGCCGGATTGACCGGCAAATTAGTGAGCACATGCGGATTCTTGAACGGGTAGCCCATATGGACGACGCTGTGTACGAGCCAGCCGGGCCCTGGATGCTGACCATCAACGCCACCTACTCCTATATTGACTCCCTCAGCAATGTCCATTTCACCTCCCGAGACACCGGATCCATAAGGAGACTTCAGCGGCCTGAGCCAGTAGCCGAAGAAAGTGCCGTGGCCTTGCGGAAGCTTGGCTAGCATCTCGAACCGTCCATAAGTGAAGGACTGAGTAGTGCGAGTATCAATACGAGCCCCGGTGAAGTCCTTGACTTGATGCACACCCGGAGTGTAGACAGTCAGCGGTCCGAACTGGTCTCCTGCACCCTTCCAGTTATTGGTGCCGATATATCGTTCCCTTAGACTACGCAAGTGCAGTCTCCCGTCAACCACTTCTACATTAGCCAAGCGATCCGTCTCACACGCCAGGTAGACTGGAGGGCAGTTGTTGCTCGCTCGCCACTTCGATGTGTCGAGTGAGTCGCCATCGAACTCGTCGGACCAGGTCAGACTCCAATGGTTGTCGCTCGCGGAGCCAATGAGTGATATGGGCCAACTGAACAGCACTTCATTGCTCTTGACGCGTGAGTCTTCCTGCAGGTGTACTGTGGCGAGGTCGAACGGCCCCTCCAAGGCTTGTGTGCGCACGAACCTGGCTGTGCCCGTGTCATCCGTCGTGGCTTGGCCGACAGACCTACCGTCCACGACGAGCACTACCCTCTTGCCTGCCAATGCCTCCCGGCCGTCCTTGACGGTTGCGATGAGATTCTTTGCAGTGCTCGAATGCGGTCTGTCGGGACTGACCTCCAAGAGGATCTGACGAGAGTCCGGCGACTGCCAGAAAACGCCTAGTGGGCGGGACGCCGCGTCAGTCGCAGACAGGATCACCTGCAAGGAGTCATAGCCGCCTTCATTGGCTGGGCCGAGCGGTCCGCGATAGGAGAACCTCGCTCTGCCGCGGCGGTCAACTGTAACAGTGTCGTAGACATCGTTGTCAATTGTCAGTTGCAACTCGGCACCGAACAGAGGGACTCCTGTTTCGTCCGTCGCGGTAACATTGATGTCGACGTCTTCTCCGGCAATCGGCTTCCGTTGGCTGAGTTCAACTTTCAGAACGGGACTCATGTCTTTGATGTCACCGACTCCGTACGGCAGCCTCCTAGGCGGGGCGGGCAGCTGTCCCCGACCGGACGCGTGATGCCACGCGCCGATCAGATACACCGCCATCTGGGCGCGCGACGCCGTCACGCCGGACTTGGCCTCTGCAGTGTCAGGCGCAATCCGCAGCGCCGTAAGGCACGTCGCGGCGGACTCCAACTCCCTTGCGTCGAAATCGCAGATCCCAGCATCGACCTTGTTGAGCAAGCGGGCTACGAACAAGGTGATCTGAGCCGTTCTCACAGGCATGTCAGGCCCGTAGACGCCAGGAGAGACCCCCTTGGTCACCTCCAGCGCAGCGATGCAGGAGATGTCGTCCTCCGCGAAGCTGCCGGATACGTCCCCGAAGGAGTGCGCGGGCGCCGAAGGGCACTCTCGGCCGAGCACATCGCGCCACAACCGCACCAGGAACGCTGCCATCTCCGCCCGTGTCAAATCGTCATCGGGCCCGAACGTCCCGTCGGATTTGCCCTTGGTGAGTTGCAACGCCTTGGCGCACAGAACATAGCCGAAACCATAATCGCCCGCGGCCATATCGTTGAATTGCTCAACTCCGGCGACATTGCACAATCCCGACGCCTGCGCCACAATCCCGGACGGAGCGCTCTGCGGCGAGGCATCGACCGGCAATTCGCCGTTCGGCGGATCAGCACCCTGGGCTACAGCCATCGAAGGCGCAGCCACCGACGACAACGCAAGCAACAACGCCATCGCCGCGTTCAGAACCCTGTGCCCCGACGCCGTCACCTCATGGGCCATATGGGCACCAAGCTAAGCGAGAGTCTCACTCCACCGCAAATCGACGACCCGAACTCGGCGGGTGGTCCAGGCCCTATCCGGCGTCGATGACGGCTCGGTAGACGTCGACCATCTGTTGGGCTGCCCGCGTCCAGGTGAGGCGCGCGATTCGGGTCTGCACCTGCGGCGGCACCGGCCGCGGCTCGGCGACAGCCGCGGCGAGGCGGTCAGCGAACGCGTCGCGGTCTGCGTCGGGCACCAGCTCGATCTCGGGTTCCAGCAGGTCGGGAAGCGCGCCCACGGCCGTTGCCACCACCGGAGTGCCGGCCAGGGCCGCCTCCAGCGGCGGAAGGCCGAATCCCTCCATCAGCGACGGGTAGGCGAGCACGGTCGCGCCGTGCAGCAGGTCGGCCTTGCGCTTGTCGTCCACATCTACCAGGCGCACGAACCGGCCCGAGGCGCCGCAGTTCTCCACAGCCGCGGCCAAGGCCGCCTCGTCGCCGCCGACAGGACCGGCCACCACCAGCTTGACGTCGGCGGGCAGTCCGGCCATCGCAGGCGGCAGTGCCAGGAGACCCTTGCGCGCCTCGGTGGTACCGAGCGCCAGCACGAACCGTTCGGCACCGACGACCCGGCGGGCCGCGGCCGCGTCGCCCGGCGCGACGGCCCGCAGCCCGATGGGCACCATGTGCAGCCTCGAAGGGGGCGCGCCGAGCCGGTCGGCGGCGGCGGCCGCGGTGGCCTGCGTGGTGACATGAACATGGGTGCCCCGCTCGACGGCTCGGCTCAGCGCCGCCCCCATCCGCTTGACCGCGGCGGAGCACCACTGCGGATGGGTGACGGGGCTGAGGTCGTGCACGGTGATGAGCCGGCGGTCACCGGGGGGAGCCGTGTAGTTGATGCCGTGCACGACGTCGGCGTCCCCGACCAGGCGGCTCAGCGCCGGCCGGTCGGCACGGGCCCAGCATCGATGGCAGATTCCGGCCGGCGCGCGGCTGAGAGCCACGTCTATCCCCAGGCGCGACCCCGCTTCCTCGACCTGGCGGGCCGTCGCCCGGGCGGACAACACGTAGCCGGCCGCGTCCACATCGGCCCGCGCCGCGAGGGCCTCGACCATTCCGGCCGTCGCTTGGTGGATCCCGGTGGGCGGCCCCAGCAGCGGCGTCACATCGATCTTCACTCGCATGGCGCTGCCTGCCGAAGAGGCGGTCGTCTCACAATTGCTCGCAACTGCTCCAGCCCGATGTCGAAGAGCCTGGTGGCCGCTAGGGGTCCAGTGGCGGGACGCGCTTGATCTTCAGCGCCAGCCAGCGCGCCGATCGCAGCAGCGGATAGGCGAGTTTGGCGGCCAGAGGCGAGTTGAACAGCAGCCGGTTGAGCCGGTTGAAGCCGCCGCGCTTCTCAGAGAGGAGCGCCAGGACGTTCAGCGCCTCGTGACCCACGTAGTAGCGACCGTCGATCTTCAGCACCATTCCCTGGTCCAGGTCGTGGGGCAGACTGCGGACCTCCTCCACGAGCGGGCCACCCTGCCGCGCGTCCACGAGTACGAACTCGTCGACCGCGTCCTTCACGCCGAGGTACTGCGCGTAGTTGCTGCAGAACGGGCAGTCGCCGTCATAGATGAGCCAGGCTCGGCGAGCTCGTTCGCCTCGTTCGCCGGATCGGAGCCGGATCCAGGCGCGCACCGGGATCCCGACTATCGGCAGGGACCGTATCGTGCCAGACAGAGAGAAGCGGGTCGGGGCAGTGGGAGACAGAACGAGGAAGAGACCCAGCATCAGGATGTTGTCGTTGAAAGAGATGTGCATCATCCAGCTGCTTCCAATGTGGAACCCGATTAGCATGACTCCGAAGAGACGATGCAAATGAGGTCTAAAGACGGCCAAGAGCGCGAACAGTTCCACGTACACTGTGATCCAGAGCATTGTCTGTGCCAGGAGTTCATGCTCGACCAGGTACGGCATCAGAGGTCCGATATCGTCGGTCTCATCCAACGCACGCTTCAACAATATTCTGACCATTCCATCTGATGATAGAAGCTCGACATTGCTGAACCTCACTCTCGATAATCCTGAGAGCGTATAGGGAAGCAGCAACATACTCTGGATAAGCCACAGAGTGCTCAGACAAGATAGCACATCCTTGCGGCACAATCTGGGTTCCTTGCTACGGCCAGGCAAGAACAACAGTGCGAAGCTAACATAGATGTAGACATGCTGACCGTGGTTTATTGAGCC
The DNA here is from genome assembly GCA_963667505.2 of Acidimicrobiales bacterium. GTDB lineage: Bacteria > Actinomycetota > Acidimicrobiia > Acidimicrobiales > Aldehydirespiratoraceae > Aldehydirespirator. The sequence goes on from OY763490.2 coordinate 943,974, forward strand.
GTAAGAGTTAGCTATTGCGATGTAGAACAACAAATGGAGGAAGACGCCCAGTCGAAGAATCAGGACTCTCGGGAATACCGCGGCGAGCAGGGCCATGCTCAATCCGGTGGCCGACACTGCAGTGGTGTTAGCCAACCACATGGTCCCGACGAGTCCTTCCAGTATGTCGATAGGCCATAGGGCGTGAGTGGGCGGCCCTGAATATCCAGCGCCGATTCGATCGGTGGCTATGGAGAATACAACCACAATATAGAAGACGCGACTCATCTGAATCGTTACAACAGCCGCGCGACCTAGATCGGCCGGTGTTCGGCGATCGCTAGTTCCGGCCTGGGACAGAGCCTTCCGGACGCGGCGCAGAGTCGTGCGTGCTCTCACCGTTGGGCTGTTCCCAGCAGCGCGCTATTGTGTCGAGACGAGAGCCTATCGCTGGGGTATAGCCGCATTCTGGCTCTCAGTGTCATCCGACTCGGCCTGAACGCGTATTCCAGCGGCCAATTTCGGTTTCAATCTGAAAGAAGTCTGTTCTGCTCGCTCGGCCCGCAGCTATGTCTCGTATGTTCGCCTGTATATCATCTAAGTCGACGCTCGCTTGAACGATTCTGAACTCTATAACCTCGGCGGCTGTGAGTTGCAATACAATGGGGTAGACGACCTCCACAACTTCCGAATCACAAGAGGCAGCTTTCTGACAGGCTTCAGCAACAAGAGCAAGTGCCTTCCAGTCCCGTATACTGTCGTTCGGGATCAGATAATGGACTCCTTCTACCTGATTGCCGTCGATGGACTCCAGAATCAAGCCGTATTTTGATATTCGCGCGTCTGGTACATACGCAAACAGTTGCCAGTCGTAGAACGGGAAGATTTCGGGATGCTCCTGCTCGATCACACGGTTCATCGGCAGCATGACAATGTAGAGCGCAAGAATCGCCGGGATCAGGCCCATGATGAGACGATGTCCGCTTCTCATGGATCTATACGCTCCTCAGCCAGCGACGCGGCCGTCGTCGATGCCGGCGAAGGCCATGTCGCGGCCTTCTCGGACTTCGCTGGCGCGGCCCAGGAAGTGGCTGTCTTCCACGGCCCAGGTGTGCTCGCCGCCATGGCGCACCCTCAGGTAGCCGGCGCCGTGGGTCCAGTAGATCCGGCCTCCCGCGACGGCCACGTCCTCGGCCAGGGCGATGTCCACCCGGCGGGGCACCCTGCGCCAGCCGCCTGCCTCGTTGAGGTCGTGGCTGGAGATCATCAGCACACCGCCGGACACCCCGACGAAGGGGATGTAACGCTCTGAGAACTTCTGGCGCTGGGCGTCGCGAACGGTCTTGTCCAAGCGCTCCAAGTACACGTACTCGGCCGACTTGCCGATGAGCTGCGCCTGGGAGTACTCGTGGGCCAGCACCAGATCCCAGACGTGTTCCGCCCCGTAGTGGTCGTCGTCGTCCATCTTGGTGAGCAGGGTCCCTCCCGCAGCCGCCGCAGCGGCCCGCAGCACCGCCCCGAGAGGCTCGGACCCGTCCACCCGAACTGCCCGCACCGGATGCGGCAGGTCCCGGGCCAGGGCCGCGATCTCGGCGTCGCCGTCGAACCCGTCGCCGTGCAGGGCCAGCACCAGCTCCAACCGGGGGTAGGTCTGAGCGCCGACCGTCGCCATCACTTCCGCCAGCCGGTCCGGCCGCCTGGTGGGGGCCAGGATCGACACCTCGGGCAAGGGCGCGGCGATGCTGGTCGCGCCGAGGACCTGGCGGGCGCGGCTGCGAAGAGAGTGGTCGCGCAGCGCGCATCGTCGCATGGCGATGCTGAGCTGCTCGCGTCGGTGGCCGTCGGCATCCACGACCGCGCCCGAGGCCATCAGGTCGTGCAGTTCCTTGCCCAGGCAGTCGGCGAGCTCGGGGTCGGACTCCGCGGTGTGCACCAGCACCCCCGCCGCGGCCAGCGCGGCCAGCGCCCCGGCGCGCCGGACCGCTCGCCGGTGGTCGGTCGCGCGGTCTTCGAGGTGGTGCTTCGACCGCAGGTTGGCGAGCAGTTCCCCGCCGACCTGCAGGCTGAACACCGATCCCGAGGACACGGGCAGCATCAAACCCAGCGGCGCCGAGTCGGTCTCGCAGTCCGCCGACCAGCCGATCGGGTTGACTGCCTCGGGGTTGAACGCCTGCACGCTCATCTGCGGGTTCGTCTGCGCCAGCACGACGACCGCGGGACGCGGTCCGTCGGTGGAAGTGCCTGCGATGGCGTCGGCGGACCTCTGCGAGTCGGCCACCACCACGTCCACATGGTTGTCCCGGACGCGAAACGCCACCCGTGTCGAGGCCGCGAACACCGCCGAGGCCCCACGGCCGGCGATCGCGATCTCGGCACCGAGCGGATAGCGGGCCAGCCGCTGAACGTATCGCTGGCTCCGGGCCTGAAGGCCCAACCAGATCTTCATCTGCTTGTTGAACCGCCTGGGCCACCGCCGACGGGCCCTCCTCAGAGACCATCCGACCCTGCGAACCCGCCAGCGTAGGGCCCTCTTCAGAGTCCCTCCGACCCTGCGGACCCGCCAGCGGAAAGCCCTCCTTAGAGACCATCCGATCTTGCGGACCAGCCAGCGGACGTTCTTGACCCGCCATGCCAGCGCGCGCGCCACGGTCGCCAAGAAGACCCTCGCGTCGCGGGGGCTGCGAACCCGACCTGCCGCGCCTAGCAGGGTCGACGCGTGCCTGCTCAGCCGGGCCCACACCCGCACCGTCCGCTCGGCCGGGCCGTGGAGCTTGGAGGCGAGCCAGCCCCGGGGTTTCGCTTCCTGGGTGATTTCGAGACTGTCCACGTCGAGCTCGACAGCCGGGCCGACCTCGCGCACCGACCTCCCCGATCGCCTGGAGCGATGGACGGCCCATCCTCTGGCGATGTCGACCCGGTGGCCGGAGGCCAGGTCGGACTGGCCCGAAGCTGCCTCTCCGAGCTGGTTGCGAAGCCGGTCGAGCATGCGCGGCCTGACGCCTGCGCCTGCGGGAACCCGGACGTGGAACGCGGCCGCAGGCCAGGCCTCGGCCGCTCCGCCGGCGCGGCCCACCCGCACCCTCGGATCGGGGTCGAGCAGCCTGTGCAGCCGGTCGAAATGCTCCGCGGGATGTTGCTCGACCCACACGACCAAGTCGTGCACATCGCTCGCCAGTACCTTCTCCACGGTCGCGAGGATCTGGTCCTCTTCGGCGTGCCCCGGCTCCACCGTCACCACGAACTGGGGGACGGTGTAGGACCGGCCCGGCGGGGAGCTCCGCAGCCTCCGGTCGGGGATGAGGTGCGACAGCTTGTCCCGCTGCTGCTGAAGGCTGACCTCCTCGGTCTCGCTGAGTACCGCCCCCTCGCCCTGATGCCAGCACAGGGCGGCACGCTCGGGCACCAGCACAGCTCCCAGCGCGTAGGCCCGCCAGCCGAACTCGATGTCCTCTGAGCCCCACTGGGTGAAGGACTCGTCGAACTCGCCCACCGTGCGGAAGAATTCGGCCGAGACCGCGAAATTGCCGCCAGTCACCACCCGGAACACGTCGTCGGCATCGGAGGCGAGGTCCTCGGTGAGCGACATGCGGCGCTCGATCCACTCAGGTCGCTGCACGGGTCGCCCGTCGAAGAGCTCGGCGAGCGATCCCGGTCGGCCGCGCACCGCGGCCGCGTCGATCCCCGCGACGTCGACGTGGTTGCGGAAACCCAGGGTCAGAAGGTCGCTCGCCGCGTGGTGCCATCTGGCGTGAGAGGCGAGCCAGTGGTCCTCGGGCACCATGTCGCAGTCGAGGAAGGCGAGCACATCGCCGTCGGCGGTCCGGGCCCCGTTGTTTCGAGCCCGGGCCAGCCCGAAGCCCAAGTCCTCCTGGTGGATCACCCGCACCCGCAACGGGGTCGGTGCCGCCAGCTCCAGGGGCGGGTCCGAGCCGTCGTCCACCACCACCACCTCGAACAGGTCCCTCGGGTAGGTCTGGCGCTCCAATCCGGCCAGCGTGAGCGCGAGCTCGTCGGGCGCCTCGTAGTAGGGCACGACAACGGTGACGGACAGCGACGGCTCGAACACCTCCAGCGGGGCCACCGCCAGGGACCGCCAGTCGTTGCCCCGAACCTCGGCCGGTGCCGGCCCGCCCCGCCCGCGGCGACCGGGGACCCCACCGCTTGGGCGAGCTTCGGCCTGCGGCGGTCCCGGCTCGGAGCGGTCCGCCGGGGGACCGGCGTCGGCGGCACTCATCCGATGAGCCTGTCGGCACGGATCAACCGGTACCGGCCCTGGGACGCGACAGGCTGGTCGAGCGCGTCGGCAGGGAAGTAGTCGGGCACGCGGTTGGTGCGGGTTAGAACCAGATCCGACGCCAGAGCCTCGTCCAGGCGGCTCTCGTCGAGGGTGAACACGGGAGCGTCCATGTAGTACGACACCCATCGCGGCGTGGGTATGCCCGGCGTCACCCATACGACCTCGGCGTCCGACTCGGCCGCGGCCTCCTCCAGCACGGCGCCCGCGTCGGCCGGGTCGGCCAGATAGAAGTGACGCGTCCCACCTGTCACGACCAGCAACATTGTCACAACCGGCACCAGCCCGGCCAGCACCGCCACCGGCAGCCTGAACCGCGCCGCGCCGCTAGACAGCAGCCGCCGACCGGCGTCGGCCAGCGCGGCCAGGCCCACGGTCACCGGCGCCAGCCACGGGAAGTTCCACAGCCGGTGCACCCAGGCGCCCTGCTGGAAGCCGAACGTCAGAGTAGCCGCGAAGGCGAGGGTGATGAGCATCGGCGCGCGGGTGCGGCGGTCGGCGGCCCCGGCGACCAGGGCGGGCACCAGAAGGGCTCGGAGCCACGGCGGGGCCATCAGCTCATGGCTGGCGAAGCGCCACTGCCGCGACAGGAACTCGCCGAACGTGAAAGTCGTCTGCTCGCTCACGGTGTTGACGTCGTTACCGACGCGGAACGACACTCGCTCGCCGAGCTCGACGGCGTCGGTGGCGTTGAGCATCCAGGCCGCGGTGATTGCCGCACCCGCAGCCGCTCCCAGCACCAACGCACCGAGCCCGGGCGACCACCCCGCGGCCAGCCAGGCCCGCAGCCGTGGCGCCGCTCTCGCCGGGACCGGCGCCGGGCCGCGGTCGGGGTCGAGCCCGTCCGCTGAGCACGCCCGTCGAAGCGCCCCGGCGAACAGCCACGGCGCCAGCAGAGCCAGCGTGGCCATGGCGATCCAGGACTGCATCGCGGCGAGCGCGGCGAGCACGCCCACACCGATCAGCGCCGGCCGGGACGGCCGCTCGGCCTCGCGCAGCCAGGCCACCGCCGCGGTGGACGCCACCAGCAGCGAGTAGCCGACCCCGATGCGGGCGTACACGTAGAAGAAGCCGGTGCTGGCCATGGCGGCGACGGCCAGGAGTGTCGGCCCCCACGCCATGCCCCGCACCCGCAGCAGCAGGGCCACGAACGCCACCGTGGCCGAGCCCATGGCGAACGCGACGATGCGCAGCGCGGGCAGGTTGTCGCCCAGCAGGCCCACCGAGGCCGCGGTGATCAGCATCTGCAGCGGGGGGTGGTGGGCGTAGGTGACCGCCTCCAACGGCGGCTCGGATCTGGGCGCCACGTCGTACTCGGCGCGGATGAAGGGCTCCACCGCGGCCCCGAAACGGGACTCGACCGGCCCGAGCTCCCAGAAGTTGCGGGCGTGCAGTCCGAAACGGCCCAGAATCCGCCCGTCGTCGCTGTTGCCTAGAGGCAGGTCGAGATCGGGCAGCCACAGCATCAGCACGGCCAGACAGATCAGGGCGACCGCCGTCCAGCCGGAACGCAGGCGGGCCAGGACCGTCATCGGCGCGGTCTCGGCCTCGGGCGTCTGGCCCCGGTCGACGGGCGGGCCGGCCACGGTCGCAGCGCCGCGGCCATCAGAATCACCCAGTTGTAGGAGAACCACAGCACGAAGCTCTCGGTGACGTTCTCCACGAGCAGGAATGCTACGACCGCGGCCCACATCCACGAGTCCGCGCCGGGCGACCGCCAGGCTCGTGTCGCCGCGTTGGCCGCCGCCAGCGCCACGATCGCCAGGAAGGGCACGGCGCCCAGCAGGCCGAGCCCGAGTGCCACCTCCATCAGGCTGTTGTGGGCGCTGCCGCGGCGCAGCAGCACATGCTGGGTGAGCTCCTCGATTTCCCAGAAGGTGAAGAACCCGTGCCCGGCCAGGGGGCGCTGCTCGATCCGCTCCCAGACGAGGCTCCAAATCGTCCGACGCTGAGCGAACGTGGCGACGTTCCACGACGCCGCCAGCACAGCGCACGCCGCGGCCACTCCTACCGTTGCGGCCGCGGCGGTGGCCAGGCCGGCCCGGCGACGGCTCCAGCGGTCTCGCTGCCAGCGGTGCGCCGCCGGCAGGCTGGCCGCCGTCGCAGCCAAGGCCAGCGCGAGCCAGGCGGTGCGGCTCGCGGCCCCGACCATGGCGACCAGCGACACCGCGGCCAGCGCCCCGCCCAAAGCCCTGCGAGCCGATCCGCCCGACGCCAGGTACCGCACGCCCGCGAGCACACCCAGAGCAGCCAGCGGCGCCAGCGAGTTGGGGTTGGTGTAGATGCCTTGCCATCGGCCGTTGTCGTTCACCCCGAGATCGGGCCGCAGGACCACAAGGATCAGGCTGGTCGCCACCGCCAAGCCGCTCAGAAGGGCCAGCACCGAGCACAGGTCCTCGGTGTCGAGCCCCGAGATCACCCAGGCCAGCAACGCCAGGCCCGCATATACGGCCGAGCGCCAGGCGGTGTCGCCGGCGTCCACGCTCCAGGCCGACGACGCCACTGCCAGCGCCGAGAACCATGCCACCGCGGCCGCGGCAAACCACTGCGCCGTGCCTTCCGGCGAGCGGGCTGGGCCTTGGCGTGCGCCCATGGCCGGGGCGTCGGTGTCGCATTCCGCAGGCGAGCGACCCCGGCGACGGTGTTCGGCCACAGCCAGCACAGCCGAGGCGGTCGCCGCCGCGGCGAAGAAGGGCCACACCGCCCAGTCCTCCCAATGACCGGGGCGGTCGAGGACGCTCTTGGCCAGCAGGAACACCGGGCCGTTGGTGAGCACCGTCAGGATCGCGGCGACCGCCACCGGGCGTCGGCGGGCTGTCAGTCGGGCCGCGGCAGTGCGCCAGCGCATCACGGCACAATCGTAGGATGGCCGATGTGGACGACCGGAGACCGAACGATGGCGGCGCCCGGCCCCTGATCGATCTGACCGCGCCGCCGTCCACCGTGGCGTACCTGCGGGAGGCGTGGCGGCGCCGCGAGTTCGCCATCGTGGTGCCCGCCCAGGATCTTCGGGCCCAGAACATGGACACCGCCCTCGGGCAGCTCTGGCATCTCGTCAACCCGGCCCTGCTCGTCGGCGTCTACTTCCTGGTCTTCGGCGTGGTGATCGACACCCGCAGGGGCGTTGACAACTTCCTGGCCTTCCTCATCGTCGGCGTGGTGCTCTTCCACCTCACCCAGCGGGTCGTGCAGGAGGCGGCCGTGTCGATCACCCAGAACCTGGGGCTCATCCGCTCCATCCAGTTCCCGCGCATCCTGCTGCCGGCCGCCTCCGTCAACGGCCAGACGGCCGCGTTCGCCCCGGCCCTGGGGCTGGCTCTGGTGGCCGTGCTGGCCACCGGCGAGCGTCCGTCGCTGCGCTGGCTGGTGCTGCCGGGCGTCCTCGCGGCGCAGTTCGCGTTCAATTTCGGCGCGGCCCTGCTGGTGGCCCGGATCGGCGCCAGGATGCCGGACCTGCGCCAGATCCTGCCTCACATGTTCAGGCTCCTGTTCTACGGATCGGGCGTGATCTTCAGCGTCGACGCGTTCGTGACGAGCATCGCCTGGCGGCGGGCCTTCGCCCTCAACCCGATTTACGACATCATCACCGCCGCCCGCTGGTGCCTGATGGGGGAGCCGCTGGACATGTGGGTCCTGGCCGGTCTGCTGGCCTGGTGCATGCTCATGCCCGCCGCCGGGTTCGTGGTGTTCCACCGCTCCGAACAGAGGCTCGGCGCGTGACAGCCTTCGCCGCGACGGCGCGGCCCGGCCGGGGCGGCCTGTGATGGCGTCGGAGCGCCCGGTCACGGTGCGTGTGCAGGACGCGCACGTCAGCTACCGGGTGTACGAGGAGCCGGCCGCGGGCCTCAAGCAGGGGTTCGCCCGGAGACGGGTGAGGCGCCGCTACCGCACCATCCGCGCCGTGCGGGGAGTCACGCTCGACCTTCACGAGCATGAGACGCTGGGCCTGGTGGGGGCCAACGGCTCGGGCAAGACGACGCTGCTTTCGGCGATGACCGGGCTGCTGCCGCTGAAGTCGGGAAGCATCCGGGGCCGGTCCCGGCCGTCGCTGCTGGGAGTGTCGTCGGCGCTGCGCCCCGCGCTGTCGGGCCGGCGCAACATTCTCGTCGGCGGGCTGGCCTTGGGCTTCACCCGCGGCGAGATCGAGCGCCGCATGGACGAGATCATCGACTTCGCAGGTCTGCAAGCCGCCATCGACCGGCCCATGAGGACCTACTCGTCGGGGATGCGGGCCCGGCTGCGCTTCGCCATCGCCACCGCCCGCATCCCGGAGATACTCCTCATCGACGAGGCCCTCACCGTCGGCGACGAGGAGTTCCGCCGACGGGCCGCCGAGCGCATCGACGAGGTCTGCTCGGCGGCCGGCTCGGTGGTGCTGGTGACCCACAACATGGCCGAGGTGCGGCGCTTCTGCGACCGGGTGGCCTGGCTCGACGAGGGCCGGCTGCGCGCCGTGGGCGAGCCCGACGAGGTGGTGGAGGTCTACGTGGCCTCGTCGGCGCCCCGGCCGCGTTGACCGGCGCGGCCGCACAGGAACCCTGCGCCCCACGCGCCGTGCATGACCACGAAGGCTGCCACGGCTCTGAGCCTGTCCGCAGGCGAGGACAGCGACCGCAGCCGAGCCGCGGCCAGCGAGGCTGCCGCCGCGTACGCCACAGGCACCGCCGCGCCCCACAGGCGGCCGCGGGCCAGCCCGAAGGCCGAGACGGCCAGACCGGCCACCAGCGCCGGGGCGGCCAACTGCCTGGGCCGCAGCGACCGCGGATGGCGCAGCAGCACGGCCCGCTTCCAGGCCCCGTAGGCGAAGTACTGGCGGCCCAGCGCGCCGTAGCCGGTACGGGGCACGTAGTCCACCACCAAGGCCGGGTCTAGCCACACGGTGCGGCCCGCGGCTCGCAGCCGCCAGTTGAGCTCGTAGTCCTGGTTGCGCTCCAACGACTCGTCGAACCCTCCTGCCGCCGCGAGCGCGGCCCGTTCGAACACGCCCAGATAGACGGTGTCGGCCGGGCCCTCGCGGCGGCCTCGGCGGAACGCGGCCGGGCCGCCGCCGAATCCGGAGGCCAGCGCGGCGGCGATCGCGCCCGCCCGGCCCGGGCCGCCCACCGGCCGCTGCACGCCGCCGACGTTGGCGGCGCCGGTGCGGCCCATCGTGGCCACCGCCCGCTCGATGTAGTCCGCGGGCAGGCGGGACTGGGCGTCCACCCGGACTATCACCTCTCCGTCGCAGGCCCTTACTGCGGCGTTCAGGGCGGCTGAGGTGGAGCCCTCGGGGTTGGGCACCACCCGCAGAGGCAGTCTCAGCTCGGCCTCCGACAGCACCCGGGCCGTGTCGTCCGACCCCGGCGCCAAGGCCACCGTCACGTCCAAGGCGCCGGGGTAGGTCTGGGCCTCGACAGCCGCCAGGCAGGCGGGCAGCAGCCGGGCGCAGTCCCGGGCCGGCACCACCACCGACACATGGGGCAGACAGGTGTCGGGCGGGCTCACCGGGCCGAGCTTCGGGCCATCACCACCAGGCTCCTCACCATTATCTCCCAATCGAGCACAGGCGACCAGTTCACCACGTACTGCAGGTCGTGGCCGAGCTTGTAGGTGGCGTCGGTCTGGTAGTGGCCCGAGGTCTGGGCCAGCCCGGTGATGCCCGGCGGGATGTCGTGGCGGCGGCCGTAGCCCGCGATCTGCTCCTGGAGCCGGGCCACCAGCTCGGGACGCTCGGGCCGGGGTCCGACAATCGACATCGAGCCGGTCAGGACGTTCCACAGCTGGGGCAGCTCGTCCAGCCGGCTGCGGCGCAGCCAGGCCAGGCCCGGCAGCACCCGGGGGTCGTCGGCGGCGGCGAGTTCGGGCCCGGCCTTCTCGGCGTCGCGGGCCATCGTCCGGAACTTGACCATCACGAACGGGCGTCCCCGCCACCCGACCCTCGTCTGGCGGTACACCACGCCCGGGCCGGCCCGGACGCGCACGTACAGCGCCACGCAGGCAGTTAGCGGAACCGCGACCGGGGCCAGCACCAGCAGGTAGACGAGGTCCATGAGGCGCTTGAATCGCAGCCGGCAGGCCGGCAGCGCGTGGCGCCGCAGGGCTACGAAGGGCATGCCGCCGATCTGGCGGGTGCGCTTCAGCCCTAGCAGCGTGTCGGCGGGCGTCACCCGCCGGTAGACGCCCACGCGGTTCTCCTCGAGCTCGCCGAGCGGCTCGGGATACACGTATTCGAGGGGCTGGCCCGACAGCAGCAGCAGGTCGGTCGCCCCTGTGTGCTCCACCTCCGCGGCGATCGCCGCAGGCTCGCCCGACTCGCCCACGATCACCGCGTCGGGCTCCGACTCGCCCAGGTGCCGACGGGCCAGCGCCATGTCGTCGGCCTCGCCCATCAGCAGCACGCGGGGCCGCCCGAAACGCCTCGACCGGACCCGCCGGGCCAGCCAGCGGTTGAACGACACCAGCAGGCTCCCGGCGACTGCCAGGACCACCAGGTTGCCCCTGGGCATCAGGTAGCGGTCGGTGAGCAGTGCCACCGTGGCGTCGGTGCCCACCGCCACGAGGGTGAGCAGCGTCGCCCTGGGCAGCCACGGCGGGCGCCCGAGCCGCTGCTCGTACTCGTAGAGGCCGCCGAAGTAGTAGGCGGTCATGTGCAGCGTGGTGGCGGCCGCGAAGCCGACCAGATAGTGCGACCTCGGATAGGTGGGCCAGTCGAAGCCGAACCGCGCGACGGTGATGGCGGCCATGAGCGCCAGCAGCGAGGCGGCGTCGATTAGGTAGAGGTAGCGGAATCCCAGCTTGTGGAGGGTCCCCATCATTGCCGTGGGCCGGCGGGCCTCACCGGTCCCGCATCAGGGGCGGCGGGGCAGCGTCGGAGTCGAAGGCGCTGGGAGTGCCCGCCAGACGCCACAGCACGACGGCCGTCCGGGCCCGGGTGACTGCCGCGCCGGGCCGGAAGCGGGTCGTCGTCCCGTCCGAGAGCTCGAAGCGCTCGTTCACCCACAGGGCGTGCTCGATAATCCACCGTGAGGCCTCGAGGTAGAAGTCGTTTATCCCGACGTCGCGGAAGGGCACGGCCTGGTTGCTGTACTTGCTCCCCGCGAAGCGCCACAGGAACACGGCGAACTGGGCGTTGGAGACCGGCGCGTGCGGACAGAACTGCGGGCGGTCCGACGACGCGCACCCTAAGGAGATGTTCTGTTGCGCCATCCAGCCGACCGCCTGCGCGTAGTAACTGCCCGCTTCGACGTCCGCGAATCTGAGGGAGGCGTCCGGCGCTGGAGGCTTGTCGGCGAAGCGCCACAGGAGCGTCGCGAACTGCGCCCGCGTCAGCGTGCTGTCCGGCGAGAAGGTGGTGGGGGAGGTTCCCCCGCTGATGTTGCTGTTGAGCATCCACGCGACCGCCTCCGCGTACGGCGCGCTGAATCGCACGTCGGTGAAGGGCAGGGTGTGGATGTTGAAGCCGTCGCCGCCGTGGGCTCCGGACAGCATCATCTTCGTCGACAGCAGCGGCTTGCATCCTTCGGTGTTGCGGCATCCCCGCACCAGCGCGTAGTAGAAGCGATATCCGTAGGGCTCGCCGTCGTCGAGCACTTCGATGGTGCGCTCCGAGCCCACGAGCGTGACCCGGGCGTCGTCGATGCGACCCGACGGGCCCGGACTCGTGATGTAGATCTCCTCGATGTCGCCCACATCGAGGTCGGCCCAGTGCTTGGGGTAGTCGGCCAGCCATTGGCTGATCTGGTCGGCGGTGTAGGTCCGCTGCCAGCTGTGGGTCGGGTTCCGGGGCTTGCCGTCGGAGTCCGGCGCAGCGTCGTAGGGGTCGGGCTTGGCCACCAAATACGGCAGCGGATCCCGTCGGGGCTCCTCGTTGGCGGCCGTGTAGCCCCCGTTGGAAGCCGAGTAGTAGGCGGTGATCACCCGCCGTCTGCCCTCGGCGTCCACCCCGTGGACGAGCACCTCGTCGTCGGTGGAGTCCACCGCGTCGTTCCAGCTTCGGTCCGGGTGCGCCGAGCCCTCGCGGTCCCAGGCCCGGTAAGTCTGGTCGTGCGTGTCGGCGTAGAGATCGAAGGGCGCGGCCCAGGACGCCCGGTCCCTGATCTGGGCCGTGGCGTAGCTGCGGGCCGCCACCACCTGGGCCTTGAGCGTCTCCGATGGCCAGCTTTGGGGCACCTCGTCGAGGCCGTAGAGGTACTGCTGCATCGTGAGCTCGCCGATCACCAGGCAGTACTCGTCGCGGCTGCCCTCGCCGCAGTTGCTCACGCCGGGGACGGCGGGCGTGAGCTGGAACTGCCCGTACGCGTATCGCTGGGTGCCGTTGGCGGTGTTGGAGACCCGCACGGTCTCGCCCTCGGTGAAGCTGACCGTCAGGCGGGTGCCCGCGCAGAAGCCGCGGCACCAGTCGATGTTGCTCGAGTTGATGTGCCAGCCGCCGTCGCCGCGGCGCACGGTGAGTGTGTTGCTGGTCGTGTCGAGGAAGGCGCCGTCCATGGCCACGATCAGCGTGCCGGTGGGCCTGAAGACGGTGGTGTTGTGGACCGCGATGAGGACGTCGACGTCGTCGGGCACCAGCGCGGGATCGCTTGTCAGCGTGGTGCCCTCGTAGTAGAAGGCGAGGATCTGCTTGTAGTCCTGCCCGGCCTCGGCCCGACCCAGGGCGCCGTACTGGCTGAGCCCCGTGCCGTGTCCCCAACCGCCGCCGACGAAGGTGAACTCCTCGTCGCTGGGGCCATGGGGATGAGCGGCTGCGGGCACCGGGACGGCGGCGACTGCCGCAATCACGGCCGCGGCAGCGAGGATCAATCGGATGGTCTGGTAGGGCATGGAAGAAACCACCGTCTCTTTGGAACCACTGTCTCTATTCGCGGCCGCCCAGGATGGCCGAACCCTAGCGTCAGCGTGCCCGGCTGCCGCGGACCCTTGCTCCGTACTTGACGATGCACACGACGGCGGCCAGGCCGTCGCGCCAGCCGATCTTCTTGCCCTCGTCGTAGGTCCGGCCCGAGTACGAGATCCCCACCTCCCACACCCGCCATCCGCCCGCGGCCACCTTGGCCGTGACCTCGGGCTCGAAGCCGAATCGGTCCTCCTCGATCGTGATCGACTGGATGACCTCGCGCCGGAAGGCCTTGTAGCAGGTCTCCATGTCGGTGAGGTTCAGGTCGGTGAAGGCGTTCGAGAGGGTCGTGAGGAGGCGGTTGCCCACCGAGTGCCAGAAGTAGAGGACCCTGCGGGGCCTGCTCGACACGAAGCGGGATCCGTACACCACGTCGGCGTCGCCCCGCAGGAGGGGCTCCAGCAGCAGGTCCCAGTCGTCGGGGCTGTACTCGAGGTCGGCGTCCTGCACCACGACGAAGTCGCTGACGGCAACTGCGAAGCCGCGCCGCAGCGCCGCCCCCTTGCCCATGTTGTGGGGCTGGAGCAGCACGCGCGCCCGCGGGTCGTCGATGTCCGCCAGCACCTCTCGCGTGCCGTCGGTGGAGCCGTCGTCGACGATCACTAGTTCTGCCGTGTGAGGGCTGGCCAGCACGCGGGCCGTCATCTCGGCGACCGTGCCGACCTCGTTGTAGCAGGGCATCACCACCGACAGGCGCCCCGGCGGCCGGGACGGATCCTCGGCGCTGGGAGCGGCTGGCGGATCGGTCACGGCTCGCGACGCTAGCGGCGAGCCGGCTCTCTCCAGCGTGCGGGTCTACGGGACGTAGACGCCGTGGAAGGCGAGGATGGCCAGGCATGCCATCGGTGCCCCCAGCATGGCCGGCAGCCAGCGGTCGAGGCGGGGGTGCCGGCTGACGACGGCGGCTGCGATCACCAGCGGGAAGGCGCCCAGCGCGTAGCGCTCCAGGCTGTTGAGGTTCTCCGCGGTGAGCAGTACCAGCGCGCTGACGCAGCCGTAGAGGGCCAGCGGGCGGCTGAGCCTCAGGGCAGCGACCACCGCCAGCGCCACGATCGCCGCCGCGGCCAGGAAGTGGAAGAGCTCGCCGGTGTCGCCTCCGGCACCCCGGTACGCGGCCCTCACCAGCCGGCTGACCGGCTCGGCCGGGTCGCCTCGAAGCTCCCGCTGCTGGCCGATCGGCGCGTCGGCGTCGCCCAGCGCCGCGCCCGCCCAGACGACGAAAGTGGCCGCTCCGGCCAGCGGTGCGAGCGCCGCCGCGGCTGCTGCCACCTGAGCGCTTCTGCCGTCGCGGCGGGCGCGCCACGCGGAGTAGGCGACCGGCAGGGCGAGGATCGCGCCCACCGGGCGGGTCAGCGCGGCCAGGTAACCGGCGACGGCCGCCGTCCACCAGCGGCCCCGGCCAGCGGCGATGAACACCACTATGGCCAGAACCAGGTACAGGGCCTCCGAGTAGGCCAGCACGAGCACGAACGACGGCGGGGCCAGCATCAGCAGCCTCACCGCCCGGTCCGCCAGGCCGGGGTCGGAGGTCTCGTCTAGCACCAGACGATGCAGCAGCGCCCCGGCGGCCAGGGCGGCCAGGTTGGCGCAGACCACCAGCGCGGCGCCCGCATCCAGGCCTGGCAGCCATGCGACAGCCCGTCCCACCATCGGCCACAGCGGGAAGAAGCGCACCGCGGGATCGTCGGCGGCCGCGTAGCCGCTCATGGCGATCAGCTCGTACCAGCGGCCGTCCCAGGCCAGCAGGCCGTCCGACACCGGTGTGAACGACGGCGGAGGCTCCAACCGGTTGACCACCGCCGTGGTGACGATGTATGCCGCCGCGACGTAGACCCGGGCCTCGACCCACGCCCCGAGCGCCGCCCTCAGCGAGGCCGAGCCGAGCATCGACTTGAGAGCTGGCCTCAGAATCGGCTCGGGAGCCCCCGGCCCGTCGGCGGTCACTGCTCGACGCCGTAGCGGCGCAGCGACATGGCCTCCCACACGGGCCGGGCGGCCACCACCGTCTCCGAGGCGCGGCCCCGGCCCAGCGCAGTGGCCAGGCGCGGGCACGCGTCCTCGAACCCTCGGTAGCCCGGTGCGCTCACCAGCCAGACCGGCCCGTCGCGGGCGGCGACCCTGGCCGCGTCGGCCGTCCGTTCGGCGTCGGCCTCGCCTATGCGGTCCAGGTAGTCGTACCAGTCGACCAGTCCGGGGTCGTCGGTCGGGGGATGGGTCAGCACGGCGGCAGGCGTGTCCAGGTATCTCAGCACCGCCGGGGCCAGCTGGTCGGGACAGAACACCACCGCCCCGGCTTCCCCAGTGGCCGGGACGTCTATTCCGGCCGCCGCGTCGATGGCGTCGGCCACCTCCTTGCTCTGGGTGCGGTCTCGGCGAGCCTCGTCGACGGCCACGGCCACGCTGAACACCGCCACCGCGGCTAACGCGGCGGGCGCCCACCGGCCCCGCAGGCTGGCCACGCCCCTGGCTGCCAGCCCCAGCATCAGGGGGATCACGACCGCGGAGTAGCGGGCCTCGAACGCGTCGCCGCGCGCCATGGCCGCGACGCCGCCCGCGGCCAGCGTCGCGGCCGCCACCGCCACCAGCCCCGCGCCCCGATGGCGGCCGGGCCATCCGAGTTCCAATGTGCGGTCGCCGGTTCGAAGCAGCGTGGCGCCCACCAGCACCGCGCAGAGCAGCGCCACGCCCAGCAGCATCGGCTCGAAGCGCCAGCCCCCTCCCATCGCCTGGACCGTCTCGATCGCCACCTCGGCCGGGCGAGCCCACCTTGCCCACGGTGTTCCGGTGTGGGCCGCCTGCTCGGCGAGGACCGGAGCCCAGGGCATGAAGGCGACTCCGCCGATCGCGAAGGCGACCAGCACGGGCGTCGAAGCCCGCCGTTGCGCCGGACGCGCCAGCCACCCGGCGCCCAGAACCCCGACGGCCGCGGCTACCAGCCAGATCATCCAGTAGTGGGTGTGCAACCCGGCGGCCACGGTCGCCGCCAGGGCTGCCAGCCGCCACGGGCGCGGCCTGTCCAAGGCCGCCTCGGTGAGCCACCAGCCGAGCGCGGCCAGCAGCATGGCCACGGCGTACATGCGGGCCTCGCTCCCGTAGCGCACCCCGAACGGGGAGGTCAGGACCAGGACGGCCCCGTAGCGGGCCACGACCGGCTCGAACCGGCGCCGAGCGGCGGCCCAGACGGCCGCGGCCGCGCCCAGCGAGGCGACGGCCGAGAGCGACCGCGCCGCGGCGTCGGATTCCCCGAACACGTCCATCCATGCGCCGAGCAGCGCGTAGTAGAGCAGCGGATGGCCGTCGTGGCGCAGCGCCTGCACCGCGTCGCCCGCAGGCAGGGCGGCGATGTTCACCGACAGGGCCTCGTCGAGCCACAGCGGCGACGGTGCCACGAAGCGCAGCCCGACCGCGGCCGCCGAAGCCAGGATCGCCAAAACCCACAGGGCGACGTCCCACCGCGAGGCGCCGGACAGCAGCCCGGCGAGCCGTTGACGGCCCGACGCGGCGCGGGCTGCGGCGGCGCCCATTCAGCCGATCACCGCGACGGGGGTGCAGTCCCCCAACCAGGACCACATAGTGCGGGCGCCTCGACGATGGTCATTCAGGCGATCACCGCGACCGTGTCTCCGCCTCCCACCGAGTCGCCCACATCGACCCGGATCTCGCTCACCGTCCCGGACCGGCCGGCCACGACGTTGTTCTCCATCTTCATCGCCTCCAGCACGACGACCGGGTCGCCCGCCTCCACCGCATCGCCCACCGCCACCAGCACCTTCACGATCGTGCCCTGCATGGGCACCGTGACCTCGCCCGAGCCGCCGCCGACCTCGGCCGGTCCCCGTGCCGGCCGGCGAGGCGAGCCGGGCCGCGTCCCGGTGGCGGCCTCCCCGGCCCCGCCGGCCTCGGTAATCCACGCGGCCACGCTGAAGCGCTTGCCGTCCACCTCCACATCGACCTCGCGGCGCACGCGCCCGTCGGGTGCCGGGCTGGTCGCCCCTCGGTCGCTGGCGTCGAGCGACCGCAGGTCGAGGCTCTCCTCCACCCACTTGGTGGAGTGGGCCACCGCCGCGAAGTCGGGGTGGGCCACGATGGCCCGAGCCGCCGGGATCGTGGTGGCCACCCCGCTCACCGAGGTCTCGTCCAGTGCTCGAAGAGTCCTGGCTATGGCGGTGCCGCGGTCCCGGCCCCACACCACGAGCTTGCCCACGAGGTTGTCGTAGTACGGACTGACGTCGTCGCCCGCCTCGTAGCCGCCATCCCAGCGAGTGCCGAACCCCTGGGCGGGCCGCAACTCCGTGACCGGCCCCGGACAGGGCAGGAAGGCGCCGCCCGCAGGGTCCTCGGCGTTGACCCGCACCTCGATGGCGTGGCCGCCGACGACGATCTCGTCCTGCGAGAACGGCAGAGGCTCGCCCGCGGCGATCCGCAGTTGCTGCTCCACGAGGTCGATTCCGGTGACCATCTCGGTCACGGGATGCTCCACCTGCAAACGAGTGTTCATCTCCAGGTAGAAGAAGGATCCCTCGGCGTAGAGGAACTCGACCGTGCCGGCGTTCACGTAGCCACAACCCCTGGCCACCTTGACCGCGGCCGCGCCCATCTCCGCGAGCACGTCGGCTGGCATCGACGGCGCGGGCGCCTCCTCCACCAGCTTCTGATGGCGTCGCTGCGCTGAGCAGTCCCGGGTGCCCAGATGCACGCAGCCGCCCCGGGCGTCGGCCAGCACCTGCACCTCGACATGCCTCGCCGCCGCGAAGTAGCGCTCCATGTAGAGCTCGTCGCGTCCGAAGTACGCCAGAGCCTCCCGCCGGGCGGACTCCACAGCGTCCGCGGCGTCCTCCGGCGAGGCGACTACCTTCATCCCCCGGCCGCCGCCCCCGTACGCGGCCTTGATCGCCACCGGCCATCCGTGCTCGGCGCCGAACTCCTCGACCTGGCCGTGGTCGACCATGGGCTCGTCGGTGCCGGGCACGCCGTCCACTCCGACCGCGTCCGCCGCCTGGCGGGCCGAGAGCTTGTCTCCCATCACCTCGATCGCCTCCGCCGGCGGGCCGACGAAGCAGATCCCCCGCTCGGTCACCGCCCGCGCGAAACCGGCGTTCTCGCTCAGGAAGCCGTAGCCGGGATGCACGGCGCCGGCGCCGCTGCGCTCGGCCGCGTCGAGGATCCGGTCGGTGCGCAGGTAGCTCTCGGCCGCCGACGCGCCGCCCAGCGCGTAGGCCTCGTCGGCGAGCCGGACGTGCATCGCGTCGCGGTCGAGATCCGAGTAGACGGCCACCGAAGCGATCCCCAGCTCACGGCACGCCCTTATGACCCGAACGGCGATCTCGCCCCGGTTGGCGACTAGGACCTTTGAGAACACAGGCCAACAGATAGCCGATTGCGGCCCGGATCGCACAGACTGGCCCGAATGCAGCCCCGCGATGACGCCACCACGCGGCCCGACTTCGCCGCGGAATCGTCCGGCCCGCCGGGGCGACGGCCCGACGCCGCCGGGGCCGATCCGGCGCCGACCCTGCCCCGCAGCGCGGCGGCGGCCCGCCGGGCGGGTCTCGGTCCGCTTCGCCATGTGGTCTCCACCGGCTCGACCAACGCCGACCTCGCGGGCGAGGCCCGAGCGGGCCGCACCGGGCCGGCCGTCCTCGTGGCCGATCACCAGACCGCGGGCCGCGGTCGGCTCGGCCGGCGCTGGATCGACTCCGGCGGCCCGGGCGGGGACTGCGAGGCCGCGCTGCTGGTGAGCCTCCGGTTGCCCGGACCGGTCGAGACCGCGTCGGGCCGGGTGGCCGCGGTCTCGGCCGCGGCTCTGGCCGCAGCGGCAGAGGCGCTCGGCGAGGCGACCGCCTCGGTGAGGGCGAAGTGGCCCAACGACCTAGTGATCGAGTCCGAGCACCTCAGCGGCAAGCTCGCTGGGGTGCTCTCGGAGATCGTCGTCGCCGAGCCTCCCGTGGTGGTGGTGGGCTTGGGGCTCAACCTCGGGCCGGTGCCCGGAGCGCCGTCGTCGGCGTCGTTGGCCGAGGCGGGCGCAGCCGTGGCCCGCGACGATCTGCTGGCCCGGATCATCGGGATCCTCCCCGGCTATCTGGCCGACCCGGCCGGGGCCCGCGCCGCGCTCCGCTCAGCGTCGGCGACCGTCGGCCGGGCCGTGAGGGTCGAGCGGGCCGGCGGCGCGCCGGTCACCGGCACCGCCCGCGACATCGACGAGTCGGGCAGGCTGATCGTGGTGGCCGACGGCGAGGAGCACCGCATCGACGCGGGCGACGTCGTCCATCTGCGGCCCTTCTGACCTGGGCGACTGCGAAGGCCGCTACGCCAGGGAGGCGCGGGCCGAGTCAATCCCGAAGGCGCCTCAAGGGTGCACTGTACGCTTGCCCGCCGTGACCGACGGAACCGCGGTAGTGCTGCGGCGGACGTGGCCGCAGCGCCTGACCGCGCTGGCCAGCGCGGCCGTGATCGTGGCCGCAGTGGTGCTGGCCCAGACGGTCGAGCATGTTCAGGAAGTCTTCGAGGAGGTCAACCGGGTCAGGATCGTGGACACCGGCCAGTACGGGCGGCAGCTGCTCCAGACCGACACGGCGCCGGGCGAGCCGGTCAATTTCCTCCTGGTGGGGACCGACAGCGCCCTCGGACTGGATCCCGGCGACCCGGTGCTGCACAACCGGGAGATCGATCCGACGGGCCGGAGTCTTGCCGACACGATCATTCTGCTGCGACTGGAGCCGGTGTCGGGCTCGGCCTGGGTGCTCTCCATCCCCAGAGACCTGTGGGCCCAGATACCGGGCGCACAGGACAACCGGATCACGTCGGCTCTGTACATCGGCGGGGCCGAGCTGCTCGTGGCCACGATCACGTCCATGTTCGACGTTCAGATCAACCACTACATGGAGCTCGACCTCGCCGGCTTCCGCGAGGTGGTGGACACGCTCGGCGGGATTCCGGTGTGGTTCCCGAACCCGGTGCGCGACCCGGCCTCGGGGCTCGACATCGCCACGGCGGGGTGCCACCTGCTCGACGGCGAGCGGGCGCTGCAATATGTGCGCAGCCGTCGCTACACCGAGCAGATCGACGGCCGCTGGCGGATAACCGGCGGCGACGACTTCAGCCGCATAGAGCGCCAGCAGGACTTCCTGGTGCTGGCTCTCGACCGGGCGATCGAGCGCGGCGCCCGCAACCTATCGACGATGGTGGACTTGGTGGAGGCCGGAGCCGCGAGCATGACGCTTGACCAGGACCTGACCCCGGCGGAGCTGATCGAGCTCGGCCAGGCCTTCGCCGACTTCAATCCCGAGAACTTGCAGCGCCATCGTCTGGAGGTCTACACGCTGTGGGCGCCCGACGGCTCCTACCAGGGAGAGGCGGCCTACCGGGATGCCAATCAGCCGGTTCTCGACGTGTTCCGCGGCCTCGCCGACTCGATGAGGCCCTCGATGGTGGAGTTGAGGGTCATCGGCGCCGACGAGGCCGATCGGGAGGACGCCTCGACGCTGCTGTCCAGCGAAGGCTTCTCCGTAACCGGCTCGGCCGAGTCCCCCGCCACGCCCGAGACTGTGGTGATGCACGGCCCGGGCGGACGCCAGGCCGCCATGACCGTCGCCCGGTACGTCTCTCCGGTTCCCTATGTGGTGGAGTGGGACGGGCTCGACGAGGTGGTTGTCGCGCTGGGGGAGGACTACTGGGGCATCAACTTCCTGTTCCAGGAGCCCCTCGCCGAGGTGGAGGCGAAGGTGGTCGCCCGCGGCGCGCCGCCGGTGGTGCCCGAACCGACCTCGGCGCCGTCGCCCCGGTCGGACGCTGAAGATGCCGTCTCGGAGGATCCGACCGCAGCAACGGAGCAGGCGTCCTCGGGCGCCGGGGACCCGTCCGCCGAGGACCCGTCCGCCTCTGGGGCTGAAGCCACCGAAGCGGCCGCCGCCCCGGACGCGCCCGCCGAAGCGGCGGTCGTGATCTCGGGCCGACCACCAGAAGGCGAGACGTGCGCATGACCCCCCAGCAGAGCCCTGGACGCGGCGACAGCCCGTCACCCGAGTCGCACCGGAAGTTCACGGTGGTAGTGGTGGGCGCGGGGTACGTGGGCCTGACCGCCGCCGCCTGCTTCGCCCACCTGGGTCATCGAGTGGTGTGCACCGACGTGGATCCGGACAGGATCGCCGGGCTCAGCCAGGGGAAGGTCCCGATCCACGAGCCCGGCCTCTCCGAGCTAGTGGCCGAGGGACTCGCCTCGCAGCGGCTGGAGTTCGCGTGCGGGTCGGCCGACGCCGCCGCCGACGCCGACTACGTCTACCTGTGCGTGCCCACCCCCCAGAGACCGGACGGATCCGCCGACGTCCGCTTCCTGGAGGCCGCCGCCCAGGAGATCGGCCCCCGGCTGCGTCCGGGCGCCGTCGTGGTCAACAAGTCCACCGTGCCCACCGGCAGCGCCGCGCTGGTGCAGCGAATCGTGGGCCGTTCCGACGTGAGCGTGGCGTCCAACCCCGAGTTCCTCAGGGAGGGGTCGGCCATAGGCGACTTCCTGCACCCCGACCGAGTGGTGGTCGGGGCCGAGGACCGGGGAGTGGCCGAGCGGGTGGCCGGACTCTACGAGATCGAGGAGGCGTCGGTGATCCTCACCGACCCGGCCTCGGCCGAGACCGTCAAGTACGCCGCCAACGCCTTCCTGGCCACCAAACTGTCGTTCACCAACGCCATCGCCGCGGTGTGCGAGGCGGTGGGCGCCGACATCGAGGACGTCCTCTCGGGGATCGGCTCGGACCGTCGCATCGGCCGCGACTTCATGAGGCCCGGCCCGGGATGGGGCGGGTCGTGCCTGCCCAAGGACACCAGCGCTCTGATCGCAGTAGCCGAGGCCGCCGGCTACGACTTCTCGCTGCTTCGGGGCGTGCTGGCCGTCAACGAGGAGCAGTTCGACCGGGTCGTCGAGAAGGTCGCCCGCCGGGTGCGGCTGCCCGGCGCCCGAATCGCGATGCTCGGCCTGGCCTTCAAGGCCGGGACCGACGACGTGCGCGCCTCGCCCGCGCTGGAGATAGCGAGACGGCTGGCCGACGAGGGCGCGGCGGTGCAGGCCTACGATCCGGCCGTGAGGGCGGCTGCGGTCGCCGACAAGACCTGGATCACCGTCATGCCCGACGCCTACTCGGCCTGCGAAGGCGCCGCCGCGGTGGTGGTCGTCACCGAGTGGGCGGAGTTCGCCCGCCTCGACCTCTCCCGGGTGGCGGCTCTGGTGGCTGAGCGCCATGTGATCGACGCTCGCAACCTGCTGGACAGCGCCGAGGTCGAGCGCTTCGGCTTCACCTACAGCGGAGTCGGGGTGGCGTGACGGCGCGGGCCGTCCGCGGGGCCGGAGCCGGGGTGGCGTGATGGCGCGGGCCGTCCGCGGGACGGGAGCCGGGTGATGGCTCGCGCCGTGGTCACCGGAGGGGCCGGCTTCCTGGGATCCCACCTCTGCGAGAGCCTGTTGAGCCGGGGCGACCAGGTGGTCTGCGTGGACAACCTCGTCACCGGCGACGATTCCAACCTCGAGGGCTTCTCCGACGCCGACGGGTTCTCCTTCGAGCATCACGACGTCTCAGGCTTCGTGGGCATAGACGGGCCGGTCGACGCCGTGCTGCACTTCGCAAGCCCCGCCTCGCCTGCGGACTACCTGCGGATGCCGATCCAGACCCTCAAGGTCGGCAGCCTCGGAACGCACAACGCCCTGGGACTGGCCCGGGCCAAGGGAGCGAGGTTCCTGCTGGCCTCCACCAGCGAGGTGTACGGCGACCCCGACGAGCATCCCCAGCGCGAGGACTACCGAGGCAACGTCGATCCGGTCAGTCCCAGGGGCGTGTACGACGAGGCCAAGCGGTTCGCCGAGGCTATGACGATGGCCTACCACCGATACCACGGCCTCGACACCGGAATCGCCCGGATCTTCAACACCTACGGGCCCCGGATGCGGCCCGACGACGGCCGTGTCGTGTCGAGCTTCATCACTGCCGCGCTTGCGGGCCGGCCCTTGGAGGTGTTCGGGGACGGCACGCAGACCCGCAGCTTCTGCTACGTGGACGACACCGTTCGGGCCCTGCTGGCCCTGCTGGACAGCGGCGTGCACGAGCCGGTCAACATCGGAAACCCGCACGAGATCACCGTGCTGCGCCTGGCCGCCGCCGTGCGCGCGGTGGCGGGCTCGCGGTCGCCGGTCGTGCACGGCGAACTACCGCCGGGCGATCCCTCCCGCCGCTGCCCCGACATCGGCAGGGCCCGCGATCTGCTGGGGTGGTCGCCCGCAGTGGCCCTCGAGCAGGGCCTGCAGAGCACGGCCGCCTGGTTCCGGGCACGGGCGCGGCGAGGACGCGCCTGACACCGAACCAGGTTCGACGGAATCAGGTTCGATCGGGCCTCGGCCTCGGCCCGGTTGGCGCGGTACCAGGCGATCGTGCGGGCCAGCCCGGTGCGCAGGTCGGTGCGGGCCTCGAAGCCGAACCGCTCGCGTGCCCGAGCCCCGTCCACCGCCCGTCGGGGCTGCCCGTCGGGCCGGGTCGCGTCCCAGCGGATGTCTCCGCCGAAGCCGCAGAGCTCGGCGATGATCCGGGCCAGGTCGGCGATGGAGGTCTCGTCGTCGGAACCGAGGTTGACCGGCTCGTCGCCCTCGTAGGACTCGGCGGCGGCCACGATGCCCTCGGCCGCGTCGTCCACGTAGAGGAACTCCCGGGTGGCCGACCCGGTGCCCCACACGTCGATGTGATCGGCGCCGGACTCGCAGGCCAGCACGCATTTGCGGATCAGCGCCGGTATCACATGGCTCACGTCGGGGTGGAACTTGTCGCCCGGGCCGTAGAGGTTCGTGGGCATCACGTAGGCGCCGCGCTGACCGTGCTGGGCCCGGTTGGCCCGCAGGTGCACGAGCTGGGCCAGCTTGGCCACCCCGTAGGGAGCGTTGGTCTCCTCGGGGTAGCCGAGCCACAGAGACTCCTCCCGGAACGGCACCGGCGTGTGCTTCGGGTAGGAGCAGATCGTCCCGACGACGACCGTCTTCGCCGTCCCCGCGGCTCGGGCCGCCTCGATCACGTTGGTGCCGAGCAGCAGGTTCTCGAGGTAGAGATCGGCCGGTCGGGCCATGTTGGCGCCGATGCCGCCGACCCTGGCCGCGAGGTGGATAACGGTGCGGGGCGCCGCCTCGGCGACGGCCGCTCGGGCCGCCTCGAAGTCGAGCAGGTCGACGTCGCGGCTCGAAGGGGCGATCACCTCGCCGGCGCCGCGCCGGCGGAGGGCGGCCACCACGGCGCGGCCCAAGAAACCGTTCCCGCCGGTCACGAACACCCGGCCCGAAGCCAAATCGTCCATCGTCATGGCGCGCCGCGGCGG
Source organism: Acidimicrobiales bacterium (assembly GCA_963667505.2). Classification (GTDB taxonomy): domain Bacteria; phylum Actinomycetota; class Acidimicrobiia; order Acidimicrobiales; family Aldehydirespiratoraceae; genus Aldehydirespirator. The sequence continues at coordinate 968,456 of OY763490.2, forward strand.
AACCTAGCAGCGGCCCGCCCCGGCTGGCCCAAACCCGTCGGGGAGGCACGCGGATCCAGGCGGGACGCGGTTGCGGCTCGCTGCCGTGGAAGACTCGGCCCGTGCTTCGAGTGGCCGCCGTGGTGGAGCAGTGCTGGCACCGGATTCCTGGGGGGACGGCGGTGGCCGCCGTTCGCACCCTCGACGCGGTGGCCCGTCTCAGCGACGTAGAAGTGGTGGGGATCGCCGCCCGCCATCGGAGGCCGCCGGCGGTCGGGATGGCGCCCTCCGTGCCGGTCCGGCACGTCCCGCTGCCGCGCCGTGCGCTGTATGACGCCTGGCATCGCCTGAGGATCCCGTCGGTCCAGTGGTTCACCGGCCGGGTTGACGTGGTCCACGCCACCGGCGGCGCCGTGCCGCCGCCCGGGCGGTCGGGCCTGGTGGTGACGGTCAATGACCTGGCCTTCTTGCGCAGGCCCGACTGGTTCACTCCCCGAGGGGCCCGCTTCGCGGCCCGAGGCTTCGAGCTGGCCCGAAAGGGTGCCGCGGTGGTGCTGTCGCCGTCGCAGGCCACCGCTCGCGATCTTGAGGCCCACGGCGTGCACGCCTCCCGGATCCGCGTGGCACCGCTGGGGGCCGCTCCCGTCGAGGTGGGTTCTGAGGCGGTCGAGGCGATTCGGGTCCGCCACCGGCTCCCGCGAACGTTCGCGCTGTGGGTGGGCACCGCCGAGCCCCGCAAGAACCTCAGCGGATTGCTCCGGGCGGCGGCCCGCACCGCCAGCGGCGTGCCTCTGGTGCTGGCCGGCCCTTCGGGATGGGGCGTCGATGTGGAGGCCCTCCGCTCTGCGGCCGGCTGCGAGATCATCCGAGTCGGCTTCGTGCCCGAGGCTGACCTGGCCGCGCTCTACGCCGCGGCCCGGGTGTTCGTCTACCCGAGCCTGATGGAGGGCTTCGGCCTGCCCGTGCTGGAGGCCATGGCCCAGGGCACGCCGGTGGTCACCAGCGCCGGGACCTCCACCGAGGAGGTGTGCGCCGATCCCGCCTCGGTCGTCGACCCGGCCGACTCGGAGGCCCTCGCGGCGGCCATCGACAAGGTGGTGCTCGACGATGCGGAGTACTCGCGGCGGTCGGCCGCGGCTCGGGCCCGGGCCGCGCAGCTCACTTGGGAGCGGACCGCGGCCGCCGTCGCAGCCGCCTACGCCGAGGCAGCCGAGTGAGCGGCGGCGGCCAGGGGAGTGGCGGCGGCCGGGGGAGCGGCGGGTTCAGGGTGCTGGCCAACCTGTGCTCGATCGTTCCCGGCGATGTGGGCGGCAGCGAGGTCTACGTCACCCGGCTGCTGGCGGCGGTCGCGTCGCTGCCTGCCGCGGATCGACTCGGCTGCCGTGTGGAGATCGCGTCGATGGCGGGCACCCGCACCGCTCACCCCGAGTTGGCCTCGTTCGCCTGGAACGAGGCGCCCGTGCGGGGCGACAATCGGGCGTTGCGCATCGCGGCGGAGTCCACCTGGCTTGCCCGTCTGTCGGCTGGCTTCGACATGGTGCACCACTTCGGAGGCCGCCTGCCCGCCCGCCGGGCTGCGCCGGCGCTGGTCACCGTGCACGACATCCAGCCCCTTGAGATGCCTCGCAACTTCTCGGCGGTCAAGCGTCGGTATCTCGGGTGGGCTCTGCCTCGCAGCGCCCGGGCGGCGACGGTGGTGACTGTGCCGTCGAAATGGGTGGCCGACCGGATGGCCGAGCGTCTCGGCCTTCCCCGTGAGCGCTTCCATGTGGTGCCTTCCACCTACGCCGCTGAGCGGGCCGCGGTCGATCCGGCCGAGCAGGCCTCGCCGACCGGGGGCCGCCCGTTCCTGCTGTACCCGGCGGCGACCAACCCGCACAAGAACCACGAGACCCTGATCGCCGCGCACGCAGCCGTGTGGGCCCGCCACCGCGAGCCGATGCTGGTGCTCACCGGCGGAAGGGGACGGGCCCACTCTGCCGTCGCGCACCAGGTCGCGTCCTCGCCGGGAGTGATCCACCTGGGCTGGGTCGAGGAGCGCCGGCTGGCCGGACTCCTAGCTTCGGCGGTGGCGCTGGCGTTCCCATCCCGCTACGAGGGGTTCGGGCTGCCGGTTCTCGAGGCCATGGCTGCGGGCACGCCGGTGGTGGCCTCCACGGCTGGGGCGCTGCCCGAGGTGGTGGGCGACGCCGGAACGCTGGTGGATCCCGACGACTTCGACGGCTGGGTCGACGTCCTGTTGGAGGTGGGCCGGGGTTCGCCGCGGATCGCGGCCAGCGTGGAGCGGGGCAGGCTCAGAGCCGAGCGCTTCGCGCCCCGGCGATCGGCTCTCACGCTTGTTGAGGCCTGGCAGCGGGCCGCTGGGTCGAGGCCATGAAGGCGGGCCCGCAGTGCTGGGAGCGGTCATCTGCCCTCGCCGCCATGAGGGGGGCGCGGCGGTAGTGCGGCTGCTGGTGCTCTGCCCGCACTTCGAGCCCGACACCGCGCCTACCGGGGTGGTGATGACCGCGGTCGTCGACGAGTTGGCCCGGCTCGGCCACCGCGTCGATGTGGTGACGTCGCTGCCCTGGTACCGCGAGCACCGGGTGGAGCCGGGCTGGGGCGGACGGCTGGTGCGCGGCGACCGGCTCGGCGACACCGCCGTCACACGGGTGCATCCCTTCCCCACGCCGAAGCGCATGATCGCGGCCCGGGCCGCGGGCTTCGCCGGGTTCACCGCGCTGGCCGCCGCGGCCGCGGTGTCGTCGCGTCGGCGCCCCGACGCGGTGCTGGCCATGTCGCCGCCCATCACCCTGGGGCTGGCCGGTTGGGCGGCCGCTCGCCGCTTCAGGGTTCCGTTGGTGCTGAACCTGCAGGACATCTTCCCCGACGCGGCCGTCGGCGTGGGCGCGATCCGCAGCCCCGGCCTGATCGCGGCAGCCAAGCGCCTGGAGCGCTTCCTCTACCGGGGGGCGGACGCGGTGACCGTGCTCTCCGACGAAATGCTGGCCAATGTCTCGACCAAGACAGCCGGGCCCGACGCCGCCGTCGTCCGGGTGATCCCAAATTTCGTCGACACCGAGGCCATCCGGCCGCGGGGCCGGGACACCGCCTACCGGGCCGAGCACCGGCTCGGGGGTCGCACCGTGGTGATGTACGCCGGCAACATCGGCCTGTCCCAGCCGCTGGAACTGCTCGTCTCGGCGGCCCGGTACTACCGCGACCGGCCCGACGTGGTCTTCGTGGTCAACGGCGGCGGCTCGGCTCGCCCGAGCCTCGAGGCCTCGGCTTCGGGCCTGTCCAACCTCGTGTTCGTGGACTTCCAGCCCCCGGACCGGCTCGAGGAGGTCCTCGCCTCCGCCGACGTGCATGTGATCGTGCTGCGAGAGGGTCTGGCCCGCTCCAGCGTCCCGTCGAAGCTGTATTCCATCCTGGCCGCGGCCCGTCCGGTGGTGGCTTCAGTGGATCCGGGCACCGAGGTGGCGAGAGTGATCGAGGACGCCGGTTGCGGCGCGGCCGTGGCGCCGGGTGACTCCGACGCCTTCATCGCCGCCGTCGGGTCGCTGATCGACGACCCGGCCGAACGGTCGGCCGCGGGGGAGCGGGGCCGCTCCTTCGTGGAGGGCTGGATGTCGCCCGCCGGCGCGGCGGCCGCGTACCAAGACCTCTTCGAGGAACTCGGCGCGGCCTCGCCGTGAAGGCGGCGTGCGGCCGTCTTTGTCGGAGGCGTGGGGCGGTTCCCGTCGGAGGCGTGCGGCGGTCTTTGTAGGCGGCACCGGCAGGTCGGGGGCTCGCCCGCGGGTCGCGAGCCGATAGCGTGACCGCCCGTGGCCAAGCCCAGCTCCTCCAAGAAGGTCCAGCGCGCCGCCCGAGCCGCGGCCGCGTCGAAGGGCGCCCGGGAGCGTCGGGAGCTGGGGTTCCCGCTGGCCCTGGCCGCGGTGGTGATCCTCGGTGTGGCTCTGGTGGTCTTCGCCCGGTCGTCGCGGGCTCCGGCCGCGGCGCCGCGAGTCGGCAGCGACCACTGGCACTCGGCCTACGCCGTCTACGACTGCGACCGGTTCCTTCCGGCATTCACCAGCGCGGCGGATCCCGACGGCATCCACTCCCATCAGGACGGCGTGATCCACATCCATCCGTGGAACAGCTCGGCGTCGGGCGAGGACGCCCGGCTCGACGTGTTCTTCGAAGCGATGGGCGTGAGGGTCAGCGACGACGAGATAAGCGGGCCGGGCATCGGCGTGCTGGAGGCGGGCTCGGACTGCAACGGCGAGCCGACGATCATCCGCGCCGTGCGCTTTGAGCGGCTCGCCCCCGAGGAGATCGACCCCGAAGACGACGACGCGCTCGCCTCGCTGGCCGGTCTGTACACCCCTGCCGAGGAGTTCACCGACGACTTCAACGACATCCGCCTGCTCGAAGATCTGGAGGCCTTCACCTTCGCCCGAGTCCCGGCGACCTCGGAGGTGCCGCCGCCGCCCGAGGACCGGCTCCAGATCGCGGCCTCGTCCTCCATCGGCAACCTGATCTCCTCCGGTCCCGAGACCGACGTAGACCCGACCGACGCGCCAGCCGGGCAGTAGAGCGGGGGCTCCGGGGGTGCAGGCGATCCTGCTCGTCGGAGGCTTCGGGACCCGGCTGCACCCGCTGACGCTGACCACGCCCAAGCAGATGCTGCCGGTGCTGCACCGGCCCATGATCGAGCACGTCGTGTCCGCTCTGGCCCGTCACGGCGTGAGCCGGGTGGTGCTGGCCCTGGGCTACCGCGACGACGCCTTCCAGGCCGCCTATCCCGACGGCCGATGCGCTGGCGCCGAGCTGCGCTGCGTCGTGGAGCCCGAGCCGCTCGACACGGCCGGAGCGATCCGCTTCGCCTACGAGGAGTCGGGCATGGACGCGGCCGACGGCACGTTCCTGGTGGCCAACGGAGACGTGATGACCGACCTGGATGTGGGCGAGATGCTGAGCCTGCATCGCTCGGCCGGAGCGGAGGCCACCATCCATCTGATCGAGGTGGAGGATCCGTCCCGCTACGGCGTGGTGGTGACCGGCACCGAGGGGCGGGTGAGCGCCTTCGTGGAGAAGCCGCCGCGGCCCGCGCCGAGCAACTGGATCAACGCCGGCACCTACCTGATGGAGCCCTCGGTGATCGGACGGATCGACGGCGGTCGGCCGGTGTCGGTGGAGCGCGAGGTGTTCCCCGCCATGGCTTCCGACGGAGTCCTGTGGGCTCTGCGGCACAACACCTACTGGGTGGACGCCGGAACGCCTCGGGCGTATCTGCAAGCGCAACTGGACCTGCTCGACGGGCGGCGCGGGCCGGGCACCGACGGGGTGTCGCCGCAGGCTGCCGTAGATGCCGACGCCGTGGTCGAGCGCAGCGTGGTGATGGCCGGCGCGGCGGTGGCGGCGGGTGCGACGGTGCGAGGCTCGGCGGTGCTGTCCGGCGCTCGGGTGGCTGCGGGCGCGGTCGTGCTCGACTCGGTGGTCGGGTTCGGGGCCCGCATCGGGCGCGGCGCCCGGATCACGGACGGATCGCTGATAGGGGAGGGCTTCGGGGTCGCGCCCGGCTCGGCCCTGTCAGGGGCCCGCGCGCCCGACGCGGCCTGATGGCCACGCTGGTCACCGGCGGCGCCGGCTACGTCGGCAGCCACACCGTGGTGGCGCTCAGCGCGGCCGGCCGGGATGTGGTGATCCTCGACGATTTCTCCAACGCCTCGCCCCGGGCCGTAGACGCTGTCCGCAGCCTCACCCGCCCGGACCTGCCGGTGGTCGAGGGCGACGCGGCCGACCCGGCCGTGCTGGACAGCGTCTTCGGACGGTTTGGGATCGACTCGGTGATCCATTTCGCGGCCCGCAAGAGCGTGGCCGAGTCGGTGGCCGACCCGCTCGGCTACTACCGCAGCAACCTCGGATCCACGATCGCGGTGGCCGAGGCGGCAGCCGACCGGGGCGCCGGCCGGCTGGTGTTCAGCTCGTCGGCCGCGGTGTACGGAACGCCGTCGTCGCTGCCGGTCGAGGAGGACGCGCTGGCCGAGCCCGAGAGCCCGTACGGGGCCAGCAAGCTCATGTGCGAGCGGATCCTCGCCGACGCGGCGGCCGCATCGTCGATGCAGGCGGTGATGCTGCGCTACTTCAACCCGGTCGGGGCGCATCCGTCGGGCCTGATCGGCGAGGACCCCGCTGGCGATCCCGCCAACCTCGTGCCCAGGGTGATGCAGGCCGCGTCCGGCCGGCTCGACCGGCTGGAGGTGTTCGGCGACGACTACGGCACACCCGACGGCACCGCGGTGCGCGACTACGTCCACGTGATGGACCTCGCCGAGGGCCACACCGCCGCCCTCGAAGCCGACATCGGCGGTGAGCCCAGCCGGGTCTACAACCTAGGAACTGGCACCGGCACCAGCGTCCTAGAGGTGCTCGCCGCAGCCGCCGAAGCCGTCGGCAAGGCTGTGCCCTACGAGATCGCGCCGCGCCGGCCCGGAGACGTCGAGGCCTGCTGGGCCGACTGCACCCGAGCCCGCCACGAGCTCGGCTGGCAGTCCCACCGCAACCTCGCCCAGATGCTCGCCGACCACTGGAACTTCACCCGCCACCACCCCGACGGCTACCCCCACTGAACCGCGAAGCCCCCAAATCCAAAGCCCGCAAAAAATCCAAAGCTCGCAAAAGGGACGGTAGGCTGGACGCATGGCCAGCGGCAACCCGTTCAGGCCCTCGTTCGGGGCCTCCCCACCCGTGCTCGCGGGGCGCGCCCGCGTGCTGGATGCACTCGGTGATGCCCTGGACAGCGGCTCGGGTCACCCCGACTTCACATCACTGCTCATCGGAGTGCGCGGCGCGGGCAAGACGGCGACGCTCAACGCCGTGCAGGAGCACGCGCGAGACCGCGGCTGGATGGTGATCGCGGAGACCGCCAGCGGGGATCTGTGCAGCAGGCTGGTCGCCGCCGTGCTGGAGCTGTCGAGTGGTGACCACGGTCAGAACGGGCGGCCACGGCTGACGGGGATCAGTGCACTCGGCGTGGGCGTCGAGTTCACCCGAGCCGACCCGGCTGACGCCGGAGCGGCCGACGTCCGGCTGCGGCCTGTTCTGACCGACCTGGGTGCCCGCCTCGCTTCCGAGCGTCGAGGGTTGCTCATCACGCTCGACGAGCTGCAGGGCGGCGAACCGTCGGAGTTGCGCGAGTTCGCCACAACGCTGCAGCACGTCACGCGGCGCGAGGAGTTGCCTGTCGCGTTCGTGGCTGCGGGCCTTCCCAGTATCGACGACACTGTGCTGCAAGATTCAGCCATCACCTTCCTGCAGCGCTGCTCCCGCCATGAGATCGCCGAGTTGTCCGACGCGGCCACGGTGACGGCCTTCGCGGAGCCGATCGCCGCGCACGGAGGACGCCTCAGCGACGAGGCGCTGAACCGCGCCGTCGAGGCCAGCAACGGTTACCCCTTCATGGTGCAGCTCATCGGCTTCCACTCTTGGCGAGCCGCGTCCTCCGACCCGCCGCACCTGGATGTCGCGGACGTGTCGTCGGGAGTGGCCGAGGCCGAGCGCCGGCTACCCCACTTGGTGCTGGCGCCCCTTTGGCGGTCGATGTCGGAGATGGACCGCCAGTTCGCTCTGGCCATGGCCCAAGACGACGGCGATACCTCGACCGCGGACATCTCAAAGCGCCTCGGCCGCAGCACGAGCTACATCAGCACCTACCGGTCGCGGCTCATCCGAGCCGGCTTCATCCGCAGCACCGGCCACGGCCGCGTCAAATTCGCCCACCAAACCACCCGAGCATGGCTACAATCTCCCGACCGAACCCCCTAAACAACTCGGTCGGTTCGATTGGACTCGCGCTGACACTCTGTCAGGCCACGCGAGTCTTGAACCTGTCCTAGGCTCGGCTCTGAAGACTGATGGGAGTCGGCTAGCGGCAAAGAAAATGGAGCAATGACGTGTCATACGACAAACAGCAGACGGGCGAGGAACATGTGCAGTTGGCCACGGAGATGTACGAGCGCTGGCAGAAAGGAGAGCCGAAGTCGCGACTGGAGATCGAGTACTGGGGTAATCCCGCCGCCCATGGAAAGGCATTCTCCGGTTACGTCAGAAGGTGGCTCAGGGTCGAGACCGAGCGACGGTCGGGCCAGAGTGCAAGGATCGATCAACTGGAGGCCTTGCTCCGAGCGAACGGCATATCGCCGACGGAAGCGGGGGATCTACCCGAGGAGTATCGGCTCTTGGCAAAGAGCCGCGAGAGCGCTCTTGCTGCCGTCCGCGTTTACAACGATCCTCAATCGGGGTTCCGAACTGAGACCTTCATCGTGCTGATGGTTATTGCTTGGAACGCGCTGCTCCAAGCTGTCTTGGAGCGGTCCGGTGTCGACTACTACCAGCGCGACGAGAGTGGTGCACAGATTCTCGTTGGCGGTCGTGCAAAGGTTCTGGATACTTGGCAACTCGTTCAAGAGGCTCTCGATGCCGACAGTTATCGGAGTGTCCGAGCAAATCTAGACCTTTTCCTGGGGCTTCGTCATCAGATCTCTCACCGGTATCTGCCCGCACTGGACGCAGCGGTTACCGGCGAGGCGCAAGCGATGCTCCTGAACTACGAGAACCTCATAGTTGCCCAGTTTGGGGAAGAGGCTGGTCTGGGCGACCGGTTGGCCGTTCCGCTGCAGTTGAGCGGATTTCGAAACGACGGATCGCTGTCGTCACTTCGGAAGGCACAAGCGCGGTTGCCTACGGATGTCGCGGACTATCTGGCGAGACATCGAGCCGATGTCGCGGACGACGTTCTCGCTAGTCCAGAGTACTGCCTTCAGATCTTCTTCGTTCCGATTGCAGCCAACAGGGAGCGCTCAGCGGATGCTGTCGTGCGCTTTATTCCACCTGACGAGGTCACACCAGAGATGGAGAAAGAACTCTCGAAGACCGGCGTAGTGACGAAGCGGCGAGTTACCCCTGTTGTATCCGCAGACTTGCTCCGACCGTCCGAGGTCGTGAATCTCGTAGCCGAAAGACTGCCCTATCGCTTCACGATGGACACTCACGTCCGGTGTTGGAGGCACTATAAGGTGATACCTCCATCCGGGTCGGGTGAGCCAGAAGCAACTGACGATCGCTACTGTCAATGGGACCGACTCCTGAATGGGTACGGCTACACCAATGCTTGGGTTGAGAAACTCGTGCGGGATCTGAGCGACGAACGCAGGTACGAGTCTGTCGTCGGTTTCGCGCCCGATCGGCGGTAGCAGCCAGCCTCTGGCGTGTGGGCGTCCCGGCATCAACGTCCAGACAGCGCCACTGTTCAGGTCAGCCTGGACGCAACGCGATCTGTCCGAGATTGTCGAATAGGGTGGGGGCGATGCCTCCAAGGCCCAGCAGGGGTGCGTGAGTGGTAGACTTGAGATACAATGAAGATGGCTTAAAGAGGATGTCTTATCACGGTTGAACTTCAAAGGGAGGGTTTTTGTTGAGAACCACCACTTGGCCGTGCCCTTCCACGAGCTGCTGCCGATCCGCGAGAAGGGGCTGAGCGATAAGGCGAGCCTGCGCGACAACCTGATCGTCCACGGCGACAACCTCGCGGCCCTGAAGGCCCTGCTGCCGACCTACCACGGCAAGGTGAAGTGCATCTACATCGATCCGCCCTACAACACGGGGAAGGAAGGCTGGGCGTACAACGACAAGGTGAACTCGCCCCTCATGCAGGACTGGCTGGGGCGGGTGGTGGACCGCGACGACCTGACCCGCCACGACAAGTGGTGCTGCATGATGTTGCCGCGCCTCAAGCTCCTGCGCGAGCTGCTCCGGGACGACGGTGTGATCTTCGTGTCGATCGACGACAACGAGGTGCATCACCTGCTCTGTCTGATGGACGAGGTGTTCGGGGAGCACAACCGCGTGGGGCAGATCATCTGGCACGGCTCCACGGACAACAATCCGACGAACATCGCCACCGAGCACGAGTACATCGTCTGCTACGCAGCTGACAAGCAGGCGCTTGAGGAAGTGTGGAAGTCGGCGAGCTTTGGGCCGAAGGCAGCGCTTCAGCGCATCGGTGCCGAGCTTCTCGGTGCACATCCGGAGCCGGACGAGCGCCAGCGGGAGTACTCACGCTGGCTGAAGGAACACAAGACGCAAGTCAAGCCCCTCGACGACTACAAGTTCATCGACGAAGGTGGCGTCTTCGCAGGTAGCCGGAGCGTTCACAACCCGGGGCGCGAGGGCTATCGCTACGACGTGCTCCATCCGGTGACGGGCAAGCCATGCCAGCAGCCGCTGATGGGCTACCGCTTTCCGCTCACCACCATGGAGCGACTGCTGGCGGAAGATCGCGTGATATTCGGAACTGACGAATCGAAGATCATCGAGCTCAAGGCGTATATCAACGACTACGAAGCCAAGCTGGGCAGCGTCATCCAAGGGGTTGACTCACGTCGGGGAGCGAATGAGATTCGGGGAATCTTCCCGGAAGACCCTCAAAACTTCAGGAACCCCAAGCCTTCCACGTTGATCGGTGAGTTGCTCTCCTTCGCAACCGACTCGGACTCCATCGTCCTAGACTCGTTCGCGGGCTCTGGCACGACGGCCCACGCGGTTCTTGCCCAGAACCGTGAAGACGGGGGCAACCGGCGGTTCATCCTCGTCGAGTGTGAGGACTACGCCGACAGCCTCACCGCCGAGCGGGTCCGGCGCGTGATCAATGGGGTTCCGACCGCGAAGGACGAAGCCCTCAAGGCCGGGCTTGGCGGCACCTTCAGCTACTTCGAACTCGGGCGGCCCATGCGCCAGGAGTCGCTCCTCGACGGCTCGCACCTGCCGCCGTGGGAGAAGCTGGCCTCGTACGTCTTCTTCACCGCGACCGGACAGGAGTTCGACCCGGCCGATACCGACCGGCAGACCGGGTTTGTCGGGCGCACCGAGTCGCACGACGTCTTCCTCATCTACGAGCCCGACATCGAGAAGCTCAAGAGCCTCGCGCTGTCGCTGCCCGTGGCCCGCGCCCTGCCCGCAGGGTCGAGGCGGAAGCTCGTCTTCGCACCGACCAAGTACCTCGACCCCGACTTCCTGCACCAGTACCGGATCGACTTCCAGCAGCTTCCGTTCCAGATTTACGAGGCGATCGAGAGGCTGGAGCGGTGATCCTCAAGGAGTATCAGCAGCGGGCGCTGGCGACGGTCCGCAGCTTCCTTGAAGAACTCGCGGCATGGCGAGAGCAAGATGCGGCGGCGCGAAGCCAGAGTCCCGAATGGGGGTTCGACTGGGTCCAGCGGGCCTGGACCAAGACCGCGACCGGGCGGCCCTACTTCGCCCGCCGCAACGGACTCGGCGAGCAGCTTCCGGCCTTCTGCCTCAAGATCCCGACCGGAGGCGGCAAGACGCTGCTGGCGACACGGGTCATCGATCTCGTCAACTCGCATTTCCGGCAGAATCGGCGGGGGCTGGTGCTGTGGATCGTGCCGACGACGCAGATCTACAACCAGACACTGAAAGCGCTCAAGGACCGCGACCACCCCTACCGCCAGCAACTCGACCTGTCGTCGGGCCAGCGCACCCTCATCCTCGAGAAGACCACGGCCTTCGGCCCCCGCGATGTCGCCGAGAACCTGTGCGTGCTCCTGCTCATGCTGCCGTCGGCCAACCGGCAGACCAAGGACACGCTGCGAATGTTCCACGACAGCGGCGGCTTCGACCGATTCTTCCCTCCCGATGACGACCCCGCCGCCCACGCCGAACTCCTGCACATCCACCCGAATCTGGACACGTTCGAGCAGACAGCGGGATTCTGGGGCCGGTACGTCAAGACATCCCTCGGCAACACAGTGCGGGTACTCAAGCCGCTGATCATCCTCGACGAGGGGCACAAGGCGTACAGCGCCAACGCCAAGGCGACCCTGGAAGGCTTCAACCCCTGCATGATCGTCGAACTCTCGGCCACGCCGGTGAAGGGCGCGAACGTGCTCGTCGAAATCCTCGGCCGGGAGCTCCACGCCGAGGAGATGATCAAGCTCGACCTCCACATCCGAAACAAGACCAGCGGCGACTGGCCCAGCGCGCTGCTGGAGTCGATCGAGCACCGCGAGCGCCTCGAAGCCGAGGCGCGCCACCACGAGGCCGAGTCCGGGACCTACATCCGTCCCATCTGCGTGATCCAGGTGGAGCGAACCGGCAGAGAGCAGCGCAAGCCGGGATACGTCCACACCGACGACGTGCGCGAGTACCTGCTGCAGCACCCGGGCATCGCCCCCGAGCACATCGCCGTCAAGACCAGCACCACCGACGAGCTCAAGGAAGTGGACGACGTCGGCGGCCTGATGTCACGAGACTGCCCGATCCGCTTCATCATCACGAAACAGGCGTTGCAGGAGGGCTGGGACTGCCCGTTCGCCTACATCCTCGCCATCCTCACCAATCCGTCGTCGAGGACGGGGCTCACCCAGCTGGTTGGCCGGATCCTGCGCCAGCCCAATGCGTGCAAGACGGGAGTGCCCCTGCTCGACGAGAGCTACGTGTACTGCTTCAGCCGGCGGGGAGCGGAGGTGCTGCAAGAGGTCCGGAAGGGATTCGGGCTGGAGGGATTGCAGGGCCTCGAAGGGAGGGTCGTCGAGAACGGCCCGGTCCACTCGCCGGAGACCCTGACGACCCGGCAGCGAGCGGAGTATCGAGCCGCGACGCGCGACTTCATCCTGCCCGCCTTCATGATCAACGACCATGGCTGGCGTCTGGTCCGCTACGAGGCCGACATCCTGTCGCGCCTGCCCTGGGACAAGATCGACCTCTCCCCGTTGGACGATCTGGCCTTGGACGAGGGGCGAGCGGAGGATCACCACCTGAGGGCCAGCCTGAGCGGGGAGGCGTATGTGCCTGAGCCGGAGGCCGCTGCGGGCGCCCACAACGGGCGAGACGACGCGCCGAAGGAAGCCGGCTCCAGCATGGTCGGCGATCCCGTGGACTACTTCTTCGCGGCCAGCCACCTCTTGGACCTGGTTCCCAACCCGTGGCGGGGACGGGAACTGGCGCGCCGCACCTTCGAAGGCCTTCTAGGGCGCTATCCCGCCGAGCGGGTCGCAGCCAATCACACCTTCGTGCTCGAAGAGTTGCGCCGACAAGTCGAGATAGAGCGAGACCGCCTGTCGCGGGAGGTCTTCGGCAGCCTGCTGGCGTCTGGAGAGATGCGCTTCCTGGTCGTCACAGACGACCTCCACTTCAATCGCATCCCCGCTGAGATAGAGGTGCCGAAGGCGAAGCAGGCGAACCGCGAGGACGGCGCGCCCTACCAGCACAACCTGTTCGATGTCACCACCGAGGACGATCTCAACCAATTCGAGAACAAGGTCGCCACCTACCTCGACCAGCAGGCGCGGCTGTTCTTCTGGTACCGCAACCGCGCTCGCAAGGACTACTACGTGCAGGGTTGGAAGCCACGCCGGATCTACGCCGACTTCATCGTGACACTGCGGGGCGACGAGCCCGGAGCGGACGACGACTTCCACAAGGTGTTCGTGGTCGAGACCAAGGGCGTCCACCTGAAGGGGTCCGAGGACACGGACTACAAGCGGTCCGTCTTCGACATCTGCAGCGAGCACGCCCGCAAAGCCGACTGGGCCGAGTTCGTGCCCGCAATGCGGACCAAGGTGGTGCGCTTCGAGGTCGTCGACGAGGAAGAGTGGCAAGCACGCCTAAACAGATTGCTGTTCGCAGCGAGAAAATGAAAGCCGTGCAAGGAGGCATCTCGCATCAAGGTGCTGCAGCATCTGGAGGTCACTGAGATGGGGCACGCACCGGCTCGCGAGACGGCGCGGGATCCGTGGCAGGTTCATCCCCTCCCGGCGACGCTGGATGCTGAGCGGAGCCCGCTTCCGTCGTTGAGCGGCGGCACCAAGGCCGTGCTCAACGCACTGAGGGCCCGGCCGTTCGGGGCGACTGCCGCGAAGCTCGCCGAGCTTGCGGGGGTGTCCTACTCGCACACTCTGCGTTGCCTCGCTGAGCTTGAGCGGCGGGCCTGGGCTGAGAGATCGAAGTCGATAGTGCCAGTCGGCTACGAGTCCAGGAGTGTGACCCTTTGGAGTCTGTCATGGACAGAGGGCTGCATGGAGGCGCTGATGTTCCTCCGCGACCTCCCCACGCACGGCCGCGCCGACACCACGGACCGTATCCCGCCGCGTTTCTGGCGCTGCTTCTGGTCTGGGACGTCGGCGGACAAGCTGCGGATCTCCCGACACGGCCTGCACATAGCGGAGACCCTGATCGGCGGCCGGGACCCGTGCGCGCGAGCCTGGGCGCTGGGCGCTCTGCCGACCGGCGTGCTGCGGGAGTGCCGCACCCTGCGCGGCTGCGACACCGGGCTGCGCGCCGATCTGCTCGATGCCGAGATTTCCCGCAGAGCAGCCCGGCCATGAGTGACATCGAGGACCTTGCGTTCGTGGCTGCGGGCCTTCCCAGCATCGACGACACCGTGCTGCAGGATTCGGCCATCACCTTCCTGCAGCGCTGCTCTCGCCATGAGATCGCTGAGCTGTCCGACGCGGCCACCGTGACGGCCTTCGCGGAGCCGATCGCCGCGCACGGAGGCCGCATCAGCGACGACGCGCTGCGTCGCGCCGTCGAAGCCAGCAACGGATACCCCTTCATGGTGCAACTCATCGGCTTCCACTCCTGGAGGGCGACATCCTCGGATCCGCCGCACTTGGAGATCGCGGACGTGTCGTCGGGCGTAGCCGAGGCCGAGCGCCGGCTCCCTCACCTAGTGCTGGCGCCCCTTTGGCGGTCGATGTCGGCGATGGACCGCCAGTTCGCCCTGGCCATGGCCCAAGACGACGGCGATACCTCGACCGCGGACATCTCAAGGCGCCTAGGCCGCAGCACGAGCTACGTAAGCACCTACCGGTCGCGGCTAATCCGAGCCGGCTTCATCCGCAGCACCGGCCACGGCCGCGTCAACTTCGCCCACCAAACCACCCGAGCATGGCTCCGATCCCCCGACCGAACCCCCTGACAACTCGGCTAGGGCCAGCGACCGCTGGAGCTTCGTCCGCCGTCCGCCCGATCGCGGTCCGAGCTACTCGTTCTCGAATTCGTCGAGCCGGTTCTTGGCGAGGAACTCGAGGCGTTGGGCCTGTACCCACAGAGTGCGGCGGATGCCGGTGCTGACCCGTCTCTCGCTGATCACCCGGGCGAGGTCCGCGATCGTTCGGGCGCGCCTCGCGAGCCGGATGTCCGGGTGCTCGCGTTGACGCAGTGAACCGACCGGCAGGATCGTGCCCCGAACGGACTCCGGCAGGGCGATCGTGTCCGCGGCCGGGATCTTCCCTTCGTTGAGCACGGCGTTGAACTCGGAGTCCTGAAGCGCCGCCTGATACACGGTGAACTCGGCCTTCTGCAACGTGTCTTTGATCTCTGCGGGGGGCAGCCCCTCGAGTTCCCAGAACGGCCACATCTCGATCTCGGCGACCTCGAATGGGTCGAGGACGCGCATCGCCACCGCATCCGTGCGCTGGTTGGTCAGGTGCCGGCGGATCCGGGTCCGCAGTTTCTCGCGTGTCTGGCCGACGTAGATCGGCTCGCCGTCGTAGTCCACGAACAGGTAGACGCCGTGCTTGCAGTCGCCGACCTTGCGGCCGTCAGAGGTCGTCGCGTCGAGCAGTCGCCTCACGCCTGCGTACAGCTGCGAGACCTCCAGGGGTTCTCCGCTGTCGACTGAGGCGACGAGTTCTGAGCCGATTGCCGGAGCGGCGGGCTCGTCGGAGGCCTCGGGCAGCCCCTGGTCGGTCACGGGAACTCCAGCCGGGGGCGAGGACAGCCGAGCCTCGCAGACTCTTCGAGTGGTTCCACTATGCCGCGGCGGCTGCCGGGGGGAGCGCGGCGGCAGAGGGGACCAGGGCGTGTTCGGCGATCCAGCGGATCAGGGGCACGCAGACGGCGTCGCCGAAGCCGTACAGGGCTTGTGCCTCGCTCACCGGCGAGAAGTCGAAGTCTTCGGGAGCGCCTTGGAGTCGGGCGTACTCGCGTGGCGTCATCCAACGAGCCCGTACTGCGCCGCGGCCCGCTTCGACGACGGCCTGCCGTGATGAGCCGCCTCGCGCGGTGCGCAGGCATCCGGCGATGTCGTCGTTGCGGATCTCCCACACGGCCCGTCCGTTGCGAGTGCGGCGGTAGGCGGTGCGCCATGTGAGCCGCGGACCGCGGCGGAGCCGGTCCAGGCGTTGTGACTGCAGCGGGGACAGCGACTGCACGAAGCGGCCGAGCCGTTCGTCGTCCCACCACCGCGGGTGGCTTCGGTGGAGCCGCTCGACGACGCCGTCGAGGCCGCGGCCTGTTCGCGGTGGTGCCGGCAGGGGGAGCTGTTGCAGCAGCAGGCCGGGGTTGGCCTGCACGAACGCGGCTACCGGCGCTGGCCTAACCGGGTCCGCCGCGCTGGGGCGCTGTGGCGCGACTCGGCCGAGGGTGCCGATGATGAACAGACGGGGCCTGGACTGCGGCGTGAAGCCGCGCGCGTCCACAATCAGCAGATCGCAGATGTATCCAAGCGAGTTGAGGTCGCTCACCGCGGCCCGCAGGTCCTCGCCGCGGCGCGATGAGACGAACGAGGCGACGTTCTCGACCAGCACCACCGGCGGCATCCGCGGCCGCATCTCGCCGAGGATCCTGGTGAACTCATAGAACAGGCCGGACTGCTCGCCGCTGAGGCCTCGGCGGTTGCCTGCCAGGGACAGATCGACGCACGGGAAGCTGGCCGCGGCGACATCGACAGGCGGGATGTCGCCGCCGTCGATGTTGCGGACGTCGTCGAGGCGGTAGTGGGAGGCGTCGAAGTTCGCGGCGTAGACGGCGAGCTTGGTGGGCTCGATATCGTTCGCCCAGACCACCTCGATCCCGGCCTGTTCGAGGCCGCACCGCACAAGCCCCACGCCCGCGAAGAACTCCGCCGCCCGCAGAGGCCGCCCACCGGACGCCAACTGAGCATCCTGGAATGCGTGCCGATCTAGTCGCATCGCATCTTCAAACCGTTCTTGATCATTCTCGATGTCGCCCCGGGTCGCGGTCTTGTCACGAGTAGACGTTAGTGCCGGGGTGGGTCACAGCGGTGGACGGCTCGATCACGCTCGGCGACCCTCAACCACTCTCCTTCCGCCTCTAGGGCGCAGGCTCATCCAATTGCCCCACAGGTGTGTACCGCGCCACCGAGGCTCAGCGCCCGCTGCTGATCGCCCGGGATGGCTGCGTCGCTTGCGGCACCCATCCCGACATCTGCGACGCCCACAGATGCGGCCCGGACGATCGTGTGGGAAGATATTTCACAGGAAATCTTGTGAATAGCTGTAAATGCTTGACAGATGTCACACCTCTATGGGATACTCTGTGCATGTTGATCGAAGCCGCTCGACGGGCCGAAGCTGCGGTGAAGGAGATGCTTGCCATCGCCAACGACGGGTCCGCTACGACCGATGACCTGCGTGACGCGCTGAGGGTCTCCAAGTCCATCTCAGGCGTCAACTCGGCGTTCCAGGTCTCCGCCGCGGCCTCCGTGGCAGGCCGGGAGCGCCACGGCGACGGCGGTGCCGAGGTGCTGGCTTCTGGCGCGGGGCTGTCGCGGCGGGAGGCCTACAGCCAGGTCAAGACCGCCGAGGCTCTGCGGGACACGCCGAACCTGAAAGACGCGGTCGAGTCGGGGCGAGTGTCGTTGGCGAACGCCAAGCGGCTTGCCGATGCCGCGGCAAGCACGAGCGCGTCCGATGTCGAAGCCGACGCCGACCTGCTGGCCAAGGCCGAGTCGATGAGGCCCGAGCAGTTCGCCAAGGAGACCCGCCGCTGGGCCTCGGATCGTCAAGGCGACGGCGGCGAGGCCGATCACGCCCGCCAGCGGGCCCGGCGGCGTGTTCGCATCTGGGACTCAGACGACGGCATGGTGCACCTGCACGGCGAGTTCGACGCGGTGACCGGGCACCGCATCGGCAACCGGTTGCGGGCCGTCGCGGGCAGCTTGCACGACGCCGATAAGCAGGCCTGCAACGGCACGGACGACGGAGCCCGGCGCAGCTTCGATCAGTGCATGGCCGACGCGCTCGACAGCCTCACCGCCAACGGCGGATCCCACGGCGACGGCGATCCGCTGGCGGACATCTGCGTGGTCGTGCAGGTCGATGAGGACACTGGCCGTCTGGTCGCTGAGATTCCCGGCGGGGAGAGGCTGCCGGAATCGGTGCTGCACGAGATCGCTTGCAACGCCCGCCTCACCGGCACGATCTATGGCACCCGCGGCACCCTGCTTTGGCAGGGTCACGCCAAGCGCACCGCCACCAAGACTCAGCGCAAGGCACTCAAGGCCATCTACGGCGGGTGCTTCGCCTGCGCCGCTCCTTTCGACATGTGCGATGCCCACCATGTGAACCCGGTGTTGTTGGGCGGACCGACCGATGTGGACAACATGGTCCCGGCCTGCTGGAGGTGCCACAACAAGATTCATCACTTCGGCTGGCAGATCCGGGGCCGGCCGGGCAACCGCACCCTGCACCCGCCCGACACGGCGGGCTACGGCCCGGCCCACGCCCCCGAACGTTCCGGTGTGCTGCTGCCTCGCACCCCATCACCTGCGGTGTCCGAGGGCCGGGACGCCCATCACACCCGCGTATCGGCAGATGCCGGTGTCGCGGCCATCCGACCCGGCCCCGCCAGCGCCCGGGCCGCGCTGCGCAGCGCCAGGCTGCAGCCGTTGTTCACCCCCGATTAGTCGCCGCTGCGCTGGCGGCCGCGGCGGGATGAGATGGCGGGGTCCGCCGAGAGAGCAACGTCGCTGGCATCGTCGGGTTGGCGTAATTGGTCGTCGGCGGGGGGCGGACTGTGTCGCTGGCACCGTCGGGTTGGCGTAATTGGTCGTCGGCGGGGGGCGGACTGTGTCGCTGGCACCGTCGGCTAGCGGAAGAGGTCGTCGGCGGGGGAGCGGACGATCTCGGCCGCCACCGAGCCGGGGCGGAACCAGGACGGGTCTAGGCCGCGTACCACTGCTACCGGCACCCCCTTCGCCTTGCCCATCACCAGGTCCGCAGCCGCGGCGATCTCGTCGGCTGCCGCCACCTCGGTCACCTTCAGCTCGCGGCCCAGCGCGTCGGAGGTGCCCCGCAGATCCACCACTGCGGCGATGCCTGCGCAGCCGATTGCTACGTCGGTGACGCCGCGGCGCCAGGGCCGCCCGAACGTGTCGGATATCACCACCGCGACCTCGACGCCAGCCAGGGCACGGACGCGGTCGCGGATGCGGCGGGCCGAGCGGTCCGAGTCCACCGGCAGCAGCGCCGCGAAGCCCTCCTCGACGTTGCTCAGATCGACCCCGGCGTTGGCGCACACGAAGCCGTGGGCCGTCTCGGAGATGATCAGCTCGCCCCGTCGGCGCAGCACTCGAACCGACTCGGCCTCCACCAGCGGCTTGTGGCTGGTCGGGTCGTCGGGATCGACGGGCGCGAGCCGCCCCTCGGCCTTGGACACCACCTTCTGGGTAACCACCACGCAATCGCGGTCGCGCAGCCCGTCGAACCCGGCCGCGGCCATGATGAGTTCGGCCAGGTCGTCGCCGGGTCGGACCTCACCGATGCCCTCGATGCCCAGGATCTCCAGGCTCACGGCGACACTGCCTTGCTGCTTCGGGTGCCGAGTCACGGCGACACTGCCTTGCTGCTTCGGGTGCCGAGTCACGGCGACACCGCGGCCACCGTGCGCCGGGCCAGTTCGGCTGCGGCCTCGGGGGACGACATGATGGTGGGGGCCACCACGGGCCTCACCCCGGCATCGGCAACCGCGGCGGCCAGGTCGGCGTCGGACTCGTCGATCACGAGGGTCCCGACCACGTCCGCGTACAGGCGAGCCACCCCGACCGCGCTCGACTCGTGGCCCAGCTCTCTCATCATCCGGTCGGCCGGCCCCTTGAGGGCCGAGCCGGCCACGATGGGCGACACCGCCACGTTGCGCTCCCGCCTGCGGGCCAGGGCCTGGGCCACTCCGGGCACGGCCAGCACCGGGCCGATCGACACGATCGGGTTCGACGGCGCCACCACCACTGCGTCGGCGTCCGCGACCGCGTCGAGCACGCCCGGCGCTGGGCTGGACTCGGCCACGCCCGCGAAGCGCACCGCGGACAGGGCCACGTCGTGGGCCAGGCGCACGAAGTACTCCTGGAAGCCGATCTCTTCGCCGCTGCGGTAGACCGCCGCGGACTCTCCCCGTCCCGCCCGGGCATCGGCCGCCAGCGTCACCCTGGTCTCGATCCTGTCGTCGCTCACCGGCAGCACCCGGCACCGCAGCCCGCGGGACGAGGCCAGCCGGGCTGTCACCTCGCTCAGGCTCCGACCCCCGCGCAGCAGCGTCGTGCGGAACAGGTGGGTGCCGATGTCTCGGTCGCCGAGGTTGAACCAGGCGTCGAGCCCGTAGGAGCGCATCTCTTCCAGGGCGTTCCAGGTCTCCTCCGCGAGGCCCCAGCCCCGGTCGGGGTCGATGGCGCCCGACAGCGTGTAGATCACCGTGTCGATGTCGGGACTGACGTGCAGTCCGTGCATCTCCACGTCGTCGGCGGTGTTGACCACCGCGGTCACCTCCTCATGAGGCGCGGCGAGCAGCTGGCCGGCGAGGTAGCGGGCTGCTCCCACGCCGCCCGACAGGACCGTGATCACCGACTCGGGCCGTCCAGGGGGTCGCCGGACCCAGTCGGGCGGCTCTTCAACAGGGCGAGATCGGCGTCCACCATCAGCCGGACGAGCTCCGGGAACGACGTGCGGGGCCGCCACCCCAGGACCGCCTCGGCCTTGGACGGGTCCCCCACGAGAAGATCGACCTCGGCGGGCCGCATGAATTGCTCGTCCACCACCACATGGTCGCGGTAGTCCAGGCCGACGTGCTCGAAGGCGAGCTCGCACAGCGTCCGCACCGAGTTGGTGCGGCCGGTGCAGATCACATAGTCGTCGGGCTCGTCCTGCTGGACCATGCGCCACATGGCCTCCACGTAGTCGGCGGCGTAGCCCCAGTCCCGCTGCGACTCCAGGTTGCCCAAGCGCAGCTCGTCGGCGAGGCCCAGCTTGATGCTGGCCGCCGCGTGGCTGATCTTGCGGGTGACGAACTCCATGCCGCGTCGGGGGCTCTCGTGGTTGAACAGGATGCCCGAGGTGGCGTGCAGCCCGTAGGACTCCCGATAGTTCACGGTGATCCAGTGCCCGTACACCTTGGCCACGCCGTAGGGGCTGCGAGGATAGAACGGGGTGCTCTCGGACTGGGGCACCTCGCGCACCTTCCCGAACATCTCCGACGAGCTGGCCTGATAGAAGCGGATACCGCCGTCGACGAGCCGCACAGCGTCGAGGATCCGGGTGACGCCCAACGCGGTGGTCTCGCCGGTGAGCACCGGCTGGCTGAACGAGGTCTGCACGAAGGACTGGGCCGCGAGGTTGTACACCTCGTCGGGCCTGTAGGTGCGCAGGATCTCGATCACAGACACCTGGTCGAGCAGATCGCCGGTCACGATGCGGATCCGGTCCTGGATGTGGGCGATGCGCTCATAGTTGAGGATGCTTGAGCGCCGCACCATCCCCACCACCTCGTAGCCCTTGGACAGCAGCAGTTCGGCCAGGTACGAGCCGTCCTGGCCGGTTATGCCGGTGATGAGCGCGCGCCTGGGCATCGACTTA
Source organism: Acidimicrobiales bacterium (assembly GCA_963667505.2). Taxonomy (GTDB): domain Bacteria; phylum Actinomycetota; class Acidimicrobiia; order Acidimicrobiales; family Aldehydirespiratoraceae; genus Aldehydirespirator. The sequence continues at coordinate 990,070 of OY763490.2, forward strand.
CTGCTATCGCCCCGACGCGGCGATTCCGACCCTGCCCGCGTCGGCATCGGCTGCCTCCGGGTCGGCCACCTCTGGGTCTGGCGTCGCCGTGTCTGACATCGCCGTGTCTGCCGTCGCCGTGCCAGCCGTCGCCGTGCCAGCCGCTGGCGGCGTCGTCTCGGGGGGCTGACTGCGCCAGTAGGCGAGCAGGTCGTCCAGGGTCTTCTCCAACGGCACCTCCGGCCTCCAGCCGGTGGCCCGGCGCAGCTTGGACGGGTCGCCCCGCATCTCGGCCACCTCCACGGGACGGACCAGGTCGTCGTCGATCTCAAGTCGCATCGGGCGTCGGGCCCGAGCCACTAGGCGCTCGGCCAAGTCTCCGACGCGCCGGGAGAGGCCGCTGCACACGTTGTACGGCTCGCCGGGCTCGCCGTGTACGGCCAGCAGCCGATAGGCGCGGACCACGTCGCGCACGTCGGTGAAGTCGCGGCGGGCCTCGAGGTTGCCGACCCGCACCGCGTCCGCACCGGTGCGTTCGTTGGCCACGATGCGGGCGGCCAGCGCCGCGGCCACGAACCGGTCGCTCTGACCCGGCCCCAAGTGGTTGAACGCCCTTGCTCGGACCACGTCCAGGCCCCGGCCGGCCCCGGCCTGCAGGCACACCATCTCAGCCGCGGCCTTGCTGGCCCCGTAGGGCGTCACGGGCCGCAGTGGAGCGCCCTCGTCCACCGGGAGGCGAGCCTCGCTGACGCTGCCGTAGACGTCCGCGCTGCTGACAGCCAGCACTCTGCGTGCTCCGAGCCTCCGAGCGATGTCGAGCACGTTGAACGTGCCCTCGACGTTGGTGCGCAGCGTCGAGGCCGGATCGTGGAAGCTGGCAGCCACGTCGGCCTGGGCGGCAAGGTGATAGACGACCTCGGGCCGGGCGGGGCCGAAGTCGGCCTCAAGCGACTCGGGCTCGGTGACTTCGGCCTCGCTGATCGACACCTCGTCGCCCTCGGACGCGAGGTGCGCCACCAGATGCTGTCCGACGAACCCGGTGGCGCCGGTCACCAACACTCTCACGGCGGCCTATCCGGGCACGCAGGCGCGACGCATCGCCGCGAACACTAGTGCTGCGCCGCCCAACTCGTCGCGTGCCTCGAGGGCTGTGGTGCCTGCTCAGGGGACGTGGTGGCTGTGCGGTGCTTCAGAGAAGACCAACCACTAGGTGCACTCGACGAAGACTGCCTGCGTCTGTGCCGCAGCCCTGGAGCGTTGACGTCTCCGGCAGGGTTCGCGCCCGCGTCTGCGCCGCGGCCAGCGCCTAGTGCCTGAAGGCCGTCTCGGATGGCGCTGATCGTGACACACTGGCCCGTGCGGCACGAACCCAACCACGAACCGAACTATGAACCCGACTACGAACCCGACAAGGAGCAGGCTTGAGTCACGGGGTCCGAGCATGAGCGCCGACCGGCAGCGGCTCGCCGCCTTGGTCGCGCCCAGCACCACGGCGGTGCTCACCATGGAGCTGCAACGCGGCGTGGTGGGGCCGGGCGGGATGATGAAAGCGCTCGTCGACCGGGTCGAGGCCGCGGGCACCGTCTCGGCCGCGGCCGCCGTGTGCGCCGCGGCCCGGTCCGTCGGCGCCCGGGTGGTCCACTGCGTGGTGGAGACCCGCCCAGACGGCGCAGGCGGCGTCGTCAACTGCCGCATCCTGGGTCTGGCCGACAGGCTGCGGCGTGAGGGGGGCATCTCGCCCACCGCGGCCGGCAGCGACGGTGCCCGCCTCGTCGCCGAGCTCGGACCCGATCCCCGCGACCTGGTCGTTCCGCGGTGGCACGGCCTGACGCCGTTCACCTCCACGTCGCTGGACCAGACGCTGCGCAACCTCGGCGTGACCACCGTGGTGGCCACCGGGGTGTCGGTGAACGTCGGCGTCCTCGGGATGTGCCTGAGCGCCGTGGATCTCGGCTACCAGGTGGTGCTGGTGCGCGACGCCGTCGCGGGGGTTCCCCGCGAGTACGCGGACGCCGTGATCGAGCACAGTCTGGCCATGGTGGCCACTGTGGTCGCTTCGGCGGACTTGCTGGAGGCCTGGGCTGTGGCCTGACTAGGGGCCCATAGGGGCCGCGTCCGCGGCAGGGACGCCCATTAGCCTCGGCCCATCGCCGCCGCCCCAGACCAAGCCTCGCGTGATCCGGCCGTCCGCGGCCCCGGCCAAGCCTCGCGTGATCCGGCCGTCCGCGGCCCAGACCAAGCCTCGCGTGATCCGGCCGTCCGCGGCCCCGGCCAAGCTCAGAGTGCGGCGCCGACGGTATGTGCCGTCGTAGTGGCCCACAGGCCCGGCGAGTGGTTCCACGAGACGCTCGAGTCGCTGTCCCTCCAAGACTACGAACCCCTGCGGGTGGCCGTCGTCGACGCGGCCGGATCAGGGATAGCCGAGCAGGTGACGACGGTCATAGAGGATGCCGTCATCATCGATGCCACAGGATCGAGGGGCTTCTCGGACGCGGCCAACGCGGCGCTCTCGGCCGATCTCGAGGCCGATTTCCTGCTGGTCTGCCACGACGATGTGGCCTTGGCCCCCGACGCGGTGAGCATCATGGTGGCGGAGGCGCTGCGCAGCCGAGCGGGCGTTCTCGGCCCCAAGCTGGTCGCCTGGGACCGCCCGGAAGTGATCCTGCAGGCCGGCTACGACGTCGACCGTTTCGGGGTCGGCGCTGACCGGGCCGGATTCGAGGAGCTTGACCAGGAGCAGCACGACGGCGTGAGCGACGTGTTCGCTCTGCCGTCGGCGGCGCTGCTGATCCGGCGGTCGCTGTTCACCGCGCTCGGCGGCTTCGACGGGGCGATGACCCACAGGGGCGAGGACATCGACTTCTGCTGGCGGGCCCAAATGGCGGGGGCCCGGGTGATGATCGTCGGCGGCGCGGTCGCCCGCCACCGCGCCAGCCTCGCCGAGCGCGCCGGAGCCGATGACAGCTTCGCCGCCGGTGCCCGTCACTCGCTGCGGGCGATGCTCGTGAACCACGGGCGCATCTCGCTGGTGGTTCTCGTGCCGCTGGCGCTGCTGATGTCGCTCGTGGAGTTGGTCCTGGCGGTGCTCACGGTCCGATTGCGACGGGCCCGCGACGTGGTGGCCGCGTGGGCCTGGAACGTGTCCCGGCTCGACGTGGTGGTACAGCGTCGCCAGGCCAACGCCCAGGTGCGCCGGGTCCGGCAGGCCGACGTGACCGCCATGCAGTACACGGGAAGCGTACGCGTGACCGAGTTCGTGAGGCGTCACTTCGGCGGCGACCATCGAGGCTTGCTGGACGCGGCCGGGCGCGGCGTGCTCAGCGGGTTCCGCACGGGATCGGCCCGGATGCCGTGGATCGCGTGGGCGCTGGTCACCGTGTTCGTGCTGTTCGGCTCGCGGAGCCTGATCCTCTCCGGGGTGCCCGCCGTCGGGGACCTGGCCCCCTTCCCGGACACGGCCGCCGACCTGCTCGGGGCTTGGTGGGGAGGCTGGTCGGACCGGGGCACCGGCTCGCCGTCGTCCAACCTCGGCGCTCTCGTGTTCCTGGGCGCGTTCGGCTGGGTGCTCTCCAACAGCACGGGCCTGATCCGCACCGTGATGGTGATCGGGCCTATCTTCGTGGGCCTTGCCGGCGCCTACCGGCTGCTGGCCGCGACCGGCTCCCGTCGGGCACAGACGGCCACGCTGGTCGCGTACCTGCTAGTGCCTTTGTTGCCTGCCTCCCTCGCGGGCGGATCGCTTCCGGGCCTCGTCGGCTACGCGGCCGCGCCCTGGATGCTGCGCGCACTGCTCACGGCCTCGGGCATGACGCCGTTCCGTCCCGGCGGCGGATCCCCTGCGAGCCTTCTGTCACCGGCGGTGGTGCTCGGCGCGTCCGCCGGCGCGGCTGCCCTGTTCGTACCCGCGGTGGCCGGGCTGGCCGCTGCGATGGCGCTGGGGCTGGTTCTCGGCGGCTTGCTGGCGGGGCGGCCCGCGGGGATCTTGAGGCTCGCGGCCGCGGCTGTCATGGCCGTTCCGGTGTTCGTGCTCGTGATGTTCCCTGCGGTCGTGGACATCCTGGCGTCCGGTCCGACCTGGGAGGCGGTCGCGGACGGCCGGGACGGCTCGCCCGGGCCGGCGTCGTTCGGCGAGATCCTGCGATTCGCGGTCGGTCCCCACGATTCCGGGACCCGGGTCTGGCTGTTCGCCCTGCCGATGGCCGTGCCGCTGCTGCTCGGTCGAGGATGGCGCTTCGAGCAGGCCGCCCGGCTATGGATGGTGGCCCTCGTCTCGTGGGCGCTGGCGTTGGCCGCGCAGCGAGGCGACCTCCCGTTCGGGCTGCCGGACCTCCAGATGCTGCTGGTGCCCGCCGCCGTCTCGGTGGCCGCTCTGTGCGGGCTGGCCGTCCTCTCGGTCGAACACGACCTGCGCTTCAGTCACTTCGGCTGGCGCCAGGCGCTGGTGCCGGTTGTGGCGGTGGCGTCGTTGCTGCTCGCGGCGGGGAGCGTCGGCCTGCTCGACAGCGGGCGGTGGGGGATGGCTGCCGCCGACCATCATTCGACCCTGCGATTCGAGCCGCCCGTGCTGGCCGGCAGCTACCGAGTGCTGTGGATCGGCGCCCCGGAGTTCCTGCCGGTCGAGGGCCGCAACCTCGAGCCCGGCGTGGCTTGGGCCTCGACCTCGGGGGACTCGGTCACCATCGTCGACCGCGCCGTCCCGGCCGACCGCGGCAGGGCCGACCTGCTGGAGGCAGTCGTCGATGACATCACGGCGGATCGCACGGCCCGCGGCGGCCGTCTGCTGGCCGGTATGGGCGTCCGCTACGTGGTGCTGGTGCACCGGCTCGCTCCCGCCCCGTTCACGTCGGCGGAGGACGCTCGGCCCGTTCCGGAGGCGATCAGCCGAAGCCTGCGGAGCCAGCTCGACCTGGAGATCGTGGAAGCCACCAACAGCGCCGCGGAGGTGTTCGTAAACACTGCCTGGGTGCCGGCCCGCTCGTTGCAGGCGCCGGGCTTCGATCGGGGCGTCGCCGAGATAGCCGACTTGGAGAGCTGGCCCGTCGGGACGGGCTCGGCGATCTTCTCAGGCGACGGGCCGCCGTGGAGCGGGTCGCTGCCCGAAGGGGTCGAGGTGCTGGTCGCGCACACCCCGCGCCCCGGATGGGAGCTACATGTGGACGGCGAGGCCTCCGATCGCCGTGAGGCCCTGTCCTGGGCCAGGGCGTACCTGCCTCCCGGCGGCGGCGACGCAGTGCTGTCGTACTCGCCGCCCTGGTGGCGCCGCATCGGCCAGCTGCTGGGCGCGGTGGCGCCGGCCGTTCTGGTCGCCGTCTGGGTGCGCCGCCGAATCGACCATGGCGAGGGCCCCTGATGCGCTTGGCCAGAGTGCTGACGATCGCGACCGTCTTGGCCCTGCTCGCCGCTGGCGCCCTCATCGACCTCGAGGATCGTCCGGCCCACCTGCGTCCGGAGCGTCCTGTCTCGGCGCTGCCCGTGGCCGTTGGCGAGGTCAACACCTGGTTCTGTCCGGGCGGAAGCGCTCCCGGCGGGCCGGTCGAGGTGACCCTTGAGATGGTCAGCGCGTCCACCGAGGTGAGGACCGCTGTCGTGTCCGTTGTTGCCGACGGTGCCGACACGTCGGAGGCTGGCCCGGCGCGAGTGGAGGTCGGGCCCGGCCGCCGGGTGGCGGTCGAGCCTTCGAGGCAGGCGCCGGGCGCCGAGTGGGTCGGTGCCGTGGTGGAAGTCGATGGGCCCGATGTGATCGTGGAGCAGGTGGTGGCGGCGGCCGGGGGCGGGGTCGGGCGCTCGCCGTGTCTGACGAGGACGGCCGACCGCTGGGTGGCCTCCAACGGCGGCACCCGTCTGGCGGTGGAGGGGGAGCGCTTCGTGTTGATGCTGCTCAATCCCTTCCCGGACTTCGCGGTGGCCGAGATCGACCTGGTCGCCGATGTGGGTCGGGACAGGATCGAAGGCGTCGTCGTGCCCGCCCGCCGTGTGGTGGCTCTCGATGTGACCGAGGAGATCACCGAGGCGCAGACCGTCACCGCCTTCGTCGATGTGGTGTCGGGGCGGCTGTCGGTGTCGTCGATCCAGATCTCCGACGGGCCGAGCGCGGGTCGGGGAGCGAGGCTCGCCCCGGCTGTCGCGGGTGCGGCCACGCTCTGGTACCTGCCCGTCGCCTCGGCGTCGCGGACCGTGCGCCGTGACGTGGTCGCCGTGTCCAACCCTTCCACCGACGACGTGGCCGAGGTGGACTTGGAGTTCGTCGCCGACGATCCCGCGGTGTCCGTGAGCCCGATCGAGCTGACGGTGGGGCCCAGACGCACCGCGATCGTGGATCTCTCCCAGCAGCACCGCCTCGACGGCGCAGGGTTCCTCACGCTGGTCGTTCGCTCCCTGTACGGCGTGCCGGTCACCGCCTCCATCACCAGCACCGCGCCCGGCGACCCGGGCGCGGCCGCGGCTCCGAACGTTGTGGCCGGCACGACCGCCGCAATCGGCGCGGACGCCGCCGCGCGGCGCTGGCTCGTGCCGGTGGAGGCGACCAACGCCGACACCGAGGCCAGGTTCGACGACGACTCCTCGGGCGTGGCCGTCTTCAACCCGTCGTCGGTGGGGATCGCCGTCGTGGAGGTGAGCGCCTTCGGGGAGACGGTCGGATCTCTCGAGATGGGGCCGGGCCGGCGCAGCCGGCTGCCCTTGGATCGGCTGGGCTCCGGTCGCTTCGTGGTGGAGTTCCAGTCGTCCGCGCCCGTTGTGGTGGGCCGTCAGCTGGTCGGCCTCACCTCCCGGACCGCCGCACTGGGCGTGGCAGCCTCCGAGCCGGTGCCCGCCGCCGAGATCGAGTAGCTCAGGCTGCGCCGGTGCCCGCCGCCGAGATCGAGTAGCTCAGGCTGCGCCGGTGGGCACGCCCGCGGGGGCGTCGGCGGCGGCGCCGTCATCGACAGGCTCGCCCGGGCCGGTCGTGGTGCGTGGCTCGCCGCCGTCGGCGCCCTGACGCGACACCGCGATCAGGCGCTCGACCTCGTCCCCGCTGATGGTCTCGTGCTCAAGCAGTGCTCTGGCCACCAGGTCCAGGCCGTGGCGGTACTCGGTCAGGGTGGCCCGGCAGCGCTCCTGCTGCTCGCGCAGGATGCGCTCGATCTCCTCGTCGATCACTCGGGCCGTGTCGTGGCTGTAGTCGCGGGTCTGCACGATGTCCTCGCCCAAAAACACCTGGTTCTGCGAGCCCCATGCCATCGGGCCGATCTCCGACGACATTCCCCATTCCCGAACCATCGAACGGGCCAGAGCCGTCGCCCGCATCAGGTCGTCGGCGGCGCCGGTGCTGCCGATGTCGAACACCAACTCCTCGGCGATGCGGCCGCCGAACATCACCACCAGGCGGTCGAGGATGTAGTCGGTGCGGTAGATGTGGCGGTCCTCCTCGGGGAGCTGCATGGTCACGCCCAGCGCCATGCCGCTGGGGATGATCGTCACCTTGTGAAGCGGGTCGGCGGTCGGGAGCACCGCCGCGCACACCGCGTGGCCCGCCTCGTGGTAGGCGACGGCCTCCTTCTCGTCGTCGGACAGAGCCAGCGACTCGCGCTTCTGGCCCATGAGCACCCGGTCCCGGGCCAGCTCCACATGGCGGGCCTCGATCTCGTCCTTGCCCTCGCGCACCGCGAACAGCGCGGCCTCGTTGACGAGATTGGCGAGGTCGGCGCCGCTCATCCCCGGCGTGCCCCTGGCCACCACGTTCAGGTCGAGGTCCTCGGCGGCCCGCTTGCCCTTGGTGTGCACCTCCAGGATGGCTCGGCGGTCCGACAGCTCCGGCAGCGGCACCACCACCTGGCGGTCGAAGCGCCCGGGACGCAGCAGGGCCGGGTCAAGGATGTCGGGGCGGTTGGTGGCCGCCATCATCACGATGCCCTCGGACCCCTCGAACCCGTCCATCTCCGAGAGCATCTGGTTGAGGGTCTGCTCGCGCTCGTCGTGGCCGCCCCCGAGCCCCGCGCCGCGCTTGCGCCCGATGGAGTCGATCTCGTCGATGAAGATGATCGCCTTGCCCATCTTGCGGGCCGACTCGAACAGGTCGCGCACCCGGCTGGCGCCGACCCCGACGAACATCTCCATGAAGTCCGACCCGGTCACCGACAGGAACGGCACCCCGGCCTCGCCCGCCACCGCTTTGGCGATGAGCGTCTTGCCGGTGCCCGGCGGGCCCACCAGCAGCACGCCCTTGGGAACCCGGGCGCCTATCTCCGCGAAGCGTTCGGGCATCTTCAGGAAGTCGACGATCTCGGTGATCTCCTGCTTGACGCCGTCGTATCCGGCGACGTCGTCGAAGGTGGTGCCGGGCCGCTCGGTGGTGTAGGTCTTGGCCCGGCTGCGACCGATCGACATGATGTTGCCCATCTGGCCCTGAGCCCGTCGCTGCATCCACCAGAAGAACAGGATGAGCAGCCCGATCGGCAGCAGCAGCGGGATAATCGACACGAAGAAGTTGGTCTGGGGAGTCACGTACCGGAACTCCGGCACCTCCTGGGTGATCAGCGCCGTGTCCGCGTCGGGCAGGGGCAGCGGCCCGTTGGAGGAGAACTCGGTCCCGTCGATGGCGGTGGCCTTGATGCCTCCGTCGTTGTTGTTGTACTCGCCGCTGGCGATTCCGCCCGCGGCGACCCGGTCGAGGAAGTCGGGGTAGGGGATCTCCGTGCCGGAACTCCCGGGCATCGCGGTGGTGGCGATGAAGATCGTGATGACCGCGCCGATCATCAGCCAGACGATGAGGCGCGACCGCCGACGGTTGTCAGGACGCGTCAGCCCGGGCCCTTGCTTGGGCTGCTTCCGGTCCCGAGGCGTGGGCGGGGGCGGCGGCGGCGGAGAGTCGTCGTCCACGAAATCAGGCTACTGCGGGGCGGCCCGTTCCAGGTCCGCGTCGGGCCTGCCGACGGCTACCGTGGCTGACCATGCCGTCGCTGATGCCGGCTTCGACGCGGCTGATTTGGGCGGTAGCCGGTTGGGCCGTGGGCTTCGCCGCCACCTTGGTGGCGGTCGTCGTCGCCGTCGCGGCCATGGCGGCATTCGGCAGCGATCAGTCGGCCGACGCGGACCTGACCGAGCGTCTGTCCATGGGCGGTCTCGCGCTGCTGCAGGTGCCGATCTGGCTGGGCCTGATCGGCACGCCGCTGCTGGCCCGACGCTACGGCCTGGACTGGAGGCAGCAGCTCGGCTGGTGGATGCGGCCCCGCGACATCGGAGTGGGAGCGGCCGTCGGAGTGGGACTGCAGCTGGTCGCTGTGCCCCTGCTGTACTGGCCCATATTCCGGATCTTCGGCGATCTGGACGTCGAGGCGCCTGCACGCGAACTGGCCGACCTGGCTGTCGCCCCGCTGGACGTGGCCATGTTCGCCGTGATGACCATCGTCCTCGCCCCGATCACCGAGGAGGTGTTCTTTCGGGGCCTGCTTCAGGGAGCGTTGCGCGACCGGCTCGGTCCGATCTGGGCGCTGGCCATCGCCTCGGTGGCCTTCGGGATCAGTCACTTCCAGTGGATCCAGTTCCCGGCACTGCTTCTGGTGGGCGTGGTCAACGGCCTCATCGTGCTGCGAACCGGCCGCCTCGGCGCTGCGCTGTGGTCCCACGCCGCCTTCAACGCTGTCACCGTGATCGCCTTGCTGGCGCTGTAGCGCCTCGGACAGCGGAGGCTCGATGACAGTCCAGCGGGCAGCCGGGGCGTGCGCCAGTCGGCGCCGCGGCCGCGTCGACCGCCTCGTCGGCGGTCGTCGCCCTCAGGCTCCGGCGTTGGCGGGCAGTCTGGTGTTGGAAGGGCCCGCGTGAGCCCCCGGCGGGTCGAGGCCGTGCTCAGCGGGGTCGCCCTGACGGTGGTGGTCGCCTTCGTCGTGGTCAACCTCAGGCCGGGCACCTGGTTCCTGGACAGCATCCCCACCGGCGGCGACCTCGGCGCCCACGTCTGGGCGCCGGCCTATCTGCGCGACGTGCTGCTGGGCGAGTTCCGGCTCACCGGCTGGACGCACGACTGGTACGCAGGCTTTCCCGCCTTCACGTTCTACATGGTGATGCCGTCGCTGCTCGTCGTGGTCGTCAACGTCGGCCTGGGGCTTCCCCTCGTGCTCTTCTCGCACCTCGCCGCGGTCGGGGCGGCCCTCGGGGTCGTGCGCATCGGCGCCGTCCGCCGGTGGTGGGACGACGCCGCCGTCCGGGGCCGCCTTGTGGCCCTCGGAGTCCTGGCCGCGTCCGCCGTCGCCAGCGTTCAGTTGCTGGGTCTGCTCGACGGACAGGTCATCGGGCTCGGACCGCTCGGCGAGGTCGGCTACGAGCAGACGCATGTGGAGCGTGCGCTGGCCGCGCTGCTCCTGCCCGCGGCCGCGGCCTGGTGGTCGTGGATCGCGCTGCGGCGCCGGGACGGCCTGCGACTGCCCGCCGCCGCGGCGGCTGCGCTGCTGGCGCTGCTGGTCGTGCCCATGCCCTACGGCGTCTCCCTGAAGCTCGTCGTGATCGCCGGAGTGGTGGTACTGCCCGCGGCCGTCTGGTGCATGGCCCGAATGGCGGGCGTGTCCGGGACCGGCCGAGCCCTGGCCGCGGCCGCGACCCTGCTGTTCGTGTTCGACCGGTCGTTCAACATCTACGGCGGCAACCTGATGTCCACCATGGCCGGCGAGTTCGCGTACTCGCTCGGCCTGGCCTGCGCGGTGGTGTACATCGGCGTGGCAGCCCAAGGCATGGCCTCGGGCCGGCACCGGGCGCTGGCTGGCACGCTGCTGGCGCTCACCGGGTTGCTGCACCTCTTCTCCGCCTTCTTCGCGCTGGCGGCCACCGCGGCGCTGGTGGCCGTGCTGCCCTGGTGCCGGCCCGCCTGGCGGGCCCGCCTGGTCTGGACGGCGGTGACGGGCCTGCTGGCCGCGGCGCTGAGCGCCTGGTGGGTGCTGCCCTTCTGGTGGAACCGGGGCCTGCTCAACGACATGGGCTGGGGCAAGGAGCGGCGCTACGTGTCGTCGCTGTGGTCGCGGAGCGAGTTCGACTACAGCTTCCTGGTCAACGACCCGTTGCTGCAGCCCTTCGTGGCCGCGGCCGCGGCCGGTGTCGCGGCCCTCGCCGCGGTCAGACTCCGGCAGGCGTGGCGGGCACGCTCGGGCGAGGTGCCGCCGGAGAGCCGGGCGATCCGGCCCGGCGTCCGGCTGTGGATGGCGCTGGCGCTGACCGCGGCGATCTTCGCGGTGGCGTTCAGGTTCCTGCCCGAGGGACGGCTCTGGAACGTGCGGATCCTGCCCTTCTACTATCTGACAGTGTATCTGACCGCGGCGCTAGGAGTCGGCGAGTTCTTTCGCTGGGCGGCACGGGCCGTCGAGCGTCGTCGGGCCGTCCGTCTCGCGGCGGGCCCCCCTCGCGGGAACTGGCTGCCGTCGGGCTCGTCGCTGGCGGCGGGCGCCACGGTGGTAGCCGTCGCGGCGGTGCTCGTCGCGGTCGGGCTGCCGCTGCGGTCGCTGCCCGGCGGACGGCTCGGCTCGGACGGGGTCTACCGCTGGGGCCCGTTCAGCACCGCCGAGCACAATCTCGGCACCTACTGGGTGAAGTACAACTTCAAGGGCTACGAGGACCGCGGCCCCACCGACGCGGGCGGCGGTTACTCCGAATACTCGGACTTCGTCGGCCTCATGGCCGAGGTGGGCGAGACCCGGGGCTGCGGTGCGTCGTTGTGGGAGTACGACAAGGACCGTCTGGGCTCCTACGGCACCCCCATGGCGCCCATGCTGCTGCCGTACTGGACCGACCGCTGCATCGGCTCCATGGAGGGCCTCTACTTCGAGGCCTCGGCCACCGTGCCATACCATTTCCTGATGCAGGCCGAGTTGTCCGCCGCGCCCTCCCGTGCCCAGCGAGACCTCCCGTACAGCGGGCTCGACGTGGCGGCCGGAGCCAGGCACATGCGGATGATGGGCGTCCGCTACTACATGGCGTTCTCCGACCGGGCCGTCAGTCAGGCCCGCGCGGCGCCCGGACTAGCAGAGGTGGCCGCCTCCGGGCCGTGGACGGTCTTCGAGGTGCAGGGCAGCCGGACGGTGCAAGGGCTCGAGAGGCTCCCGGTGGTGGCCGACGGCATCGGCCACGTCGGCGACGACTGGATGGTTCCCTCCGTCGGCGCCTTCCTCGCCGGCGAGGACGGTCCGCTCCTCGCGGCCGACGGCCCCGACGACTGGCCGCGCATGGCCCTGCCCGACGTCGGCGGTGAGCACGTCGGCGACTCCGGGGGCGACCCGAGCCGCCGTGAGAGGATGCGGCGGCTCTCTGCTGCGCTCGTGGCGGCCGCGCCCCGCGAGCCGGTCGAACCCGCCGAGGTGCGCGACGTGGTGCGCGGCGAGCACTCGATCTCCTTCGCGGTGGACCGTCTCGGTTCCCCTGTGCTGGTCCGCACCTCCTACTTCCCCAATTGGTCGGTGTCGGGCGCCGACGGCCCCTATCGGGTGACGCCCAACTTGATGGTGGTCGTGCCCACCGCCACCGAGGTGCGTCTCACCTACGGCCGCACCGCGGTGCAGTGGCTCGCGGCGGCGGCCACGCTGGCCGGCCTGGCCGCCGCGGTCTGGCTCGCCGCCCGCTCCCGCCGGACCGCCGAGCCGCAACCGGCAGGGGCCGGGGAGCCGTCCGAACCTGTGCATCCATGAGGCTGTCGGTGGTGGTTCCCGCCTACCGGGAGGCTGGCCGCATCGGCGACACCGTCTCCGCCCTGCGGACGGCGCTGGCGCCGGTCGATGGCGGAGGCGGCGCCGAGGTCGTGGTGGTCGACGACGGCTCGGACGACGGCACTGCCGCGGTGGCCCGGGCCGCAGGGGCCGACGTCGTCGTGGAGTTCCCGTCCAACCGGGGCAAGGGCGCCGCCGTCCGCGCCGGGATGCAGGCCGCGTCGGGGGCCGTGGTCGCCTTCACCGACGCCGACCTCGCCTACCCTCCACACCAGCTGCCCGCATTCCTGGCCGAGGTCGAGGACGGGGCTGACGCCGCGGTCGGCAACCGGCTCCACCCTCATTCGGTGGCCTTGCCCGAGGCGTCGTGGACGCGTCGCGTCGGCAGCCGGGCGGTGGGCGCGGCCCGCGCCGTGCTCGGGCTGGGCCGAGGCCGCGACACCCAGTGCGGCTTGAAGGCGTTCTCCCGCGACGCGGCCGCCGAACTGGCGGCGGCGGCCGTGATCGACGGGTTCGCCTTCGACGTCGAGCTGCTGTACTTGGCCGACCGCCTGGCCTTGGACGTCCGCGACGTGCCGGTGGAGGTCGTCAACAGCCGGGCTTCGTCGGTGCGAGTGGCCAGCGACGGCTGCAAGCTGGTGACCGACATGGTCCGGATCCGACTGCGGGCCTTGCTGGGCCGCTATCCGCCGCGTCGCCGCGCCGCGGAGTCGGACATCCGGGGCGCGACGGGGCCGAAGTAGGTTCGGGCCGGTGGCCGACTTCGACGCGATATTCAAGGCCTACGACATCAGGGGCATCGTCGGCGAGCAGATCGACGCCGGAGCGTGCCGGGCCATCGGCGGCGCCTTCGGCGACTGCACGCGGTCCGCCGGGGTCGCGGGCGTGGTGGTGGGCCGCGACATGAGGCCTGACGGGTCCGAGCTGTGCGACGCCTTCGCCGAGGGGGTGCTGGCCGCCGGCGCCGATGTGGTGGACATCGGCATGTGCGCCACCGAGATGGTGTATTTCGCCTCCGGCCTGTGGAGCATGCCCGGAGCGATGGTCACCGCCTCGCACAACCCGGTCGGATACAACGGCATCAAGCTGTGCGGCCCCGGGGCGTCCCCCGTCGGGACCGTCGCCGACCTCGGCCAGATCAAGGCGATGGCCGAGGCCGGGACTCGGCGGGCGCCGTCGCCGGGCCGCGTCTCCCGTCTCGATCTGATGGACCGCTACGTCGCGCACGTGCTCTCGTTCGTGGACGTGGCCCGGCTGCGGCCGCTGCGGGTGGTGGTCGACAGCGCCAACGGGATGGGAGGTCTCGTCGTCCCGGCCGTGTTCGAGTCGCTGCCGTTCGAGCTCGACCACCTCTACGCCGACCTCGACGGCACCTTCCCCAACCATCCCGCCGACCCGCTCAAGCCGGAGAACCTGCGCGACCTGCAGGCCCGGGTGGCCGAGGTGTCCGCCGACGTCGGCCTGGCCTTCGACGGCGACGCCGACCGGGTGTTCGCGTTGGACGGCGACTCCCGCCCGTTGCCGGGGTGGCTCACCGCGGCGCTCATCGCCCGGGTGATGCTGGCGCGCGAGCCCGGCGCGACGGTCGTCCACAACCTGATCTGCTCGGCCGCACTCCGGGAGCTGATCGTCGAGTGGGGAGGCAACCCGGCGCGGTCGCGGGTGGGGCACTCCTTCATGAAGCAGGCGATGGCATCCACAGGGGCGGTCTTCGGCGGCGAGCACTCCGGCCACTTCTACTTCCGCGACAACTACGGCGCGGACAGCGCCATGATCGCGGCGCTGATGCTGATCGGGGCGCTCAGCCGCGACGGGGGCACGCTCGCGGCCATGGCCGCGCCGCTGGAGCGGTACGCGTCGTCGGGCGAGATCAACACCGAGGTCGACGATCCGGGCGCGGTGATCGAGCGGGTGGCCGCCGCCTACGCCCGACGGGCGCAGGACCGCCTCGACGGGCTCACCGTCGACTGCGGCGACTGGTGGTTCAACCTCCGGCCGTCGAACACCGAGTCGCTGCTGCGGCTGAACCTGGAAGCCGCCACCGCGGCCGCGGTCGAGGCCCGAGTCGCCGAGGTCCGTGGCATGCTGCAAGCACCGGCCGCTGCGACGCGGCCAGAGGAGAACCGATGCCCATGACGCTCGACGCGCGCCTTCTCGAGATCCTGGCCTGCCCGCAGGACAAGGGTCCGCTGCTGTATTTCGCTGACGAGGACTCCCTGTACAACCCGCGGCTGCGGCTGCTGTATCGAGTGGACGACGGCATCCCGGTGATGCTGATCGAGGAGGCCGACCGCCTCGACGAGTCGGAGCATCAGCGCTTGACGGCCAAGGCCGAAGCCGAGGGCATCACGGGCACCTTCGACGCGGCGGCCGGGCCGGACGAGGCGCTCGGCCCCGAGGACTGAGCATCCCGGTGGTCGCCGGCGACCTGCTGGAAGCGGTCCGGCACCTGCCCGACCAGGTCCGCGACGCGGCTGTGGCCGCCGCCGACCTGGACGGGCTGCCCGATGCTGACGGCATCACCGAGGTGGTGATTGTCGGCGCGGGCGGCGGAGGAGTGGCCGGCGACGTGGTGGAGTCGGTCGCCCACCTGCGGGCCTCGGTGCCGGTGCTGGCCACGGGAGGGATCAGCCCGGCCTGGCTGTCGGAGTCGTCACTGGTGGTGGCCGTGTCGCAGTCGGGCGACGACCAGCCGACGGTGGCCGCGGCCCGCATGGCCCGGGCCAGCGGGGCTCGCATTATGGCCGTCACCTCCGGGGGCGAGTTGATGGAGCTGTGCGCCGGCTGGGGCATTCCTGCCGCGAGGGTGGACCGCTCCGCCGGGCCCGCCGCCGGGCTCAGCGTGGTCATCGTGCCCGTACTGGTGCTGCTGGAGCGCCTCGGCGTGATGGCTGGAATGAACCAGCTCATCTCCGAGGGCGCCGAGCAGATCGAGGCTCGCCGCAGGATCATCGACGCCGACCCCTCCTCGGTGGAGAGCATCGCCGGAGGGCTCACGGGTCGCCTGGCTGTGGTCTGCGGCGCCGGAGGGGTGGGCAAGCACGCCGCCCGCCGGTGGGTCCACCAACTCGACCGGGTCGGCGGCGTGGCGTCGCTGCGGCGCAACCCGCCGGCCGACGAGGCCGAGGCCGCCTCCTGGGCCACGCTTTCGCGCCCGGTCCCCTCGGGCGTCGCCGCGGTGGTGCTGCGCCACGACTTCGAGCCGCCTGGGCTCGGCGACCGGGTGGAGCTGCTGGAGGGTGCGGTGGCCGCCGTGTTCGAGGTGCGGGCTGCGGGGGAGGGCGCTCTGGCGCAGCTGCTCGACCTGGTGCTGGTCGGCGACGCGGTCGCGGCTGTGGCCGCGGGCCGCCGCGGCGCCGCTTCGGGGCTCCTCTGAGCCGCCGAGCCGTCGCAGACATGGAATCGGCGTCGGCGTGCAGTTGATCGAGGGAGCGGTCCGCAACTACGACTGGGGATCGCGCACCGCCATCCCCGACATGTTGGGCGTGCCGGGCACCGGCGAGCCGTGGGCTGAGCTGTGGCTCGGTGCGCACCCGGCCGGCCCCGCCCTGGCCGGCCCCCGAGCCGAGCCCCTCGACCGCCTGATCGCGGCCGATCCCGTCGCCGCGCTCGGCGCGGACACCGCGGCCCGCTTCGGCCGGCTGCCCTTCCTGGCCAAGGTGCTGGCCGCGGCCGCCCCGCTGTCCCTGCAGGCGCACCCCTCGACGGCGCACGCTGAGGCCGGGTTCGAGCGGGAGGAGGCGTCGGGCGTGCCTTTGGACGCGCCCGGGCGGATGTTCAAGGACCGCTCGCACAAGCCCGAGCTGGTGTGCGCGCTGAGCCGGTTCGAGGCGTTCAGCGGCTTCCGTCGCCCAGCCCGCACCGCCGCGCTGCTCGCCACCGTCGACACTGCCGCGCTCGACCAGGTCCGGCGCCGCCTGAACCGCGACTCGCGGCAGGGCCGCCGCGATCTGCTGCGCCGACTGCTCACTCGCGGCCCGTTCGAGACGGCCGGCATGGTCGAGGATGTGCGCCGGGCCTGCCTCGCCGCGGCCGACGACGAGTGGAGCGGCACCAGAGCCGCGGTGGCCGATCTGGCCGCCCGTCACCCCGGCGACGGGGGAGTGGTCGTCGCCCTGCTGCTCAACCATGTGGTCTTGCAGCCCGGCGAGGCCCTCTTCCTTCCCGCCGGGACCCTCCACGCCTACATGCGGGGGACGGCGCTGGAGGTGATGGCCGAGTCCGACAACGTCGTGCGCGGCGGCCTGACTGCCAAGCACGTCGACGTGGGTGCCTTGCTTCAGGTGGTGGACGCCTCTGCGGGTGAGGCCCGGGTACAGCGACCCGGGGTGGTGGACGGCGTCGCGGAGTACGCCGTGCCCGCAGAGGAGTTCTCGCTGCGGCGGCTTGAGGTTGACGGCGCGGCGGCGGCCGGCCCGGGCCCGGCGGTGCTGCTGTGCATCGAGGGCTGCGCCGAGTCCGGCGGGGTCGTTCTCGAGCGGGGAGCGGCGGCCTGGGTGGCCGCGGCCGACCCGCCGCCGGTGCTGCACGGCCGGGCCACCGTCTACCGGGTCGGCGGCGGCGACGACACGCTGTCAGGGCCGGCGTGACCGGGTCGGCGGCGGCGACGACACGCTGTCAGGGCCGGCGTGACCGGGCCGGCGGCGGCGACGACACGCTGTCAGGGCCGACGTGACCCGGCTGCCGGGCGTCTGCTGGGTCGGCGTGGGCGAGCGGATAGCTTCGGCGTGGCGACAGGAGTGAGACGACGTGCCCCAAGATTCTGAGCAGGAGGCTGGCCCCGGCGCCGAGGTCGGGCCCGGACGCGACTTCAAGGTGGCCGACCTGTCCCTGGCCCCGTTCGGCCGGGCCGAGATCCGCCTGGCCGAGCACGAGATGCCGGGCCTGATGGCGCTGCGGGGCCGCCACTTCGACGAGCAGCCGCTGGCCGGCGCCCGCATTGCCGGGTCGCTCCACATGACGGTGCAGACGGCGGTGCTCATCGAGACGCTGGTGGCGCTGGGCGCCGACGTGCGCTGGGCTAGCTGCAACATCTTCTCAACCCAGGACCACGCCGCCGCGGCGGCAGCGGTCGGGCCCGACGGCGCTGTCGAGGATCCTCGGGGCGTGCCGGTGTTCGCCTGGAAGGGCGAGACGCTCGAGGAGTACTGGTGGGCCACCGAGCAGATCTTCCGCTGGCCCGACGGCCGCGGGCCGAGCCTCATCCTCGACGACGGCGGCGACGCCACCCTGCTGGCCCACAAGGGGCTCGAGTTCGAGCGGGCCGGCGCGGTGCCCGACGACTCCGAGGACGACTCCGAGGAGTGGGCGGTCGTGCTCGACCGTCTGCGGACGATCGCGTCGCGAGATCCCGAGTTCTTCGGCAGGATCGTGCCGGGCATCGCGGGGGTGTCCGAGGAGACCACCACCGGCGTGATGCGGCTGCAGCAGATGCAGGCCCGCGGCGAGTTGCTGTTCCCCGCGATCAACGTGAACGACTCGGTGACCAAGTCCAAGTTCGACAACCACTACGGATGCCGGCACTCGCTGATCGACGGCATCAACCGGGCCACCGACGTGATGATCGGCGGCAAGGTGGCCGTGGTGTGCGGCTACGGCGATGTGGGCAAGGGCTGCGCCGCGGCGCTGCGAGGCCAGGGCGCCCGGGTGATCGTCACCGAGATCGACCCCATCTGCGCGCTGCAGGCCGCCATGGAGGGCTACGAGGTCAACACCCTGGAGGCGGTGGTGTCGACGGCCGACATCTTCGTGACCGCCACCGGCAACGCCGGGGTGATCAGCGCCGGGCACATGGCCCGCATGAAGCACCAGGCCATCGTCGGCAACATCGGCCACTTCGACAACGAGGTGGACGTGGCCGGGCTTAACCGCATGTCCGACGTGCGCCGGGTCAGCATCAAGCCGCAGGTGGACGAGTACGTCTTCGGCGACGGCCATTCGGTGATCGTGCTGTCGGAGGGCCGGCTGCTCAACCTGGGCAACGCCACCGGCCATCCCAGCTTCGTGATGTCGTGCAGTTTCACCAACCAGGTCCTGGCCCAGATGGACTTGCACGCCAACGCGGCGGCCATGCCCGTCGGCGTCACCACTCTGCCCCGCCGCCTCGACGAGGAGGTGGCCCGCCTGCACCTCGACGCCCTAGGCGTCCGCCTCACCCGGCTCACCCCCGACCAGGCCGACTACCTCGGCGTAGACCCCGAAGGCCCCTACAAACCCGACCATTACCGCTACTGAGGCCCGCTGCTGGCGGTGAGCCTGTCTACGCCTGCTCGGAGGCCTTGTCTCGTCTGCCGATTCTCAATACGAGCACACGCGCCTTGTCGTCTTGGATGTCGCAGACGATCCGCAGACTCCCTATCCGGTAGCGCCACAGCTTCCCGAGCGGCCGGGTGTTACCTCTTTAGCAGAATTTAGCAAAGTGGTAACACCTCGTTGAGGCCGCCGCTGGGCGTGTCAGAATGGGCGCCGTGAGCATCAACCCGTTCCGGCCCACCTTCGGGGTGGCCCCGCCGACCCTGTCGGGCAGGGACGCCGTGCTCGACCGGTTGAGTTCCGCCATGGAGGCGGGGCCGACGCATCCGGACTTCACCATGCTGATCGCGAGCCCCCGCGGCTCGGGCAAGACTGTGCTGCTGTCGGCGATGCGGCAGGCAGCCGAGGATGCTGGCTGGGTGACGGCGAGGGCCACGGCGACGCCCGAGGAGGACTTCGCGGGCCTTCTCACCGAGCAGATGACCCGAGCAGTCCGGGACCATCCGGACCGAAGGGCAAGACGGCGCGTCGAGTCGGCCCACGTCAGCGTGTTCGGTGTCGGGGCGGGGATCAGCGTCGGAGCCGAGTCTGACGTGGAGCTCGTCGTGCACACCCGTCTGCTGAGGACGATGGAGGCCTTGGCGGGCCTGGCCGAGGAGACCGGCACCGGCGCTCTGATCACCATCGATGAGTTCCATAACGCCAACCTCGCGGGGGCGCGCTCGTTCGCCCACGCGCTTCAGGACGTGTCCAAGATCGACGGCTGTCCGGTGATGTTCGTGGGCGCGGGCCTGCCCGCGATGGAGGAGACGGTGCTCGCGGACGACGGCATGACGTTCTTCCAGCGCGCTGCGAGGGTGCCGATCAAGCCGCTGTCGGATCCCGAGTCCGCCTGGGCAAAGGACAGGATCATCGCCGCCCACCAAGAAGACCCCGAAGCCACCCACTCGGCGATAGCCAAACGACTCGACACCCACCCCGGGTACGTCGGCCGCATCAGACGCGCCCTCGGTAGCCGCCGACGGTGGCCGCACGCGTCCCCGGGGAGCGTCACAGCCATGAGATCGCGTGGTCGTGGCTGTCGTTGTGGGTGAGCTGGTGCAGGTTGGAGCCGTCGGCGTCGATGACGAAGACCTCGTTGTCGCCGTCCGGGCCGTCTGAGAACGCGATCCGGGTGCCGTCGGGGGACCACACAAGCGGGCCCCGCAGGTAGTCGGCCACCGTGAGGGGGTCCACCAGTGAGCGCAGGCCCGAGCCGTCGGCGTTGACGACAGAGAGCGCCAGGGCGTCGTCGCGACGGTCATAGAACGCCAGCCTGGTACTGTCAGGCGACCACGCCGGAGGCCAGTCCGCCCAGCCTTGGTAGTCGGCCACGAGTTCTCTCGCGTCGGAGCCGTCGGCGTCGATGACCGCGACCGCGAAGGCGTCGTCGCGGTAGGCTGAAGCACGTCGACGCCGCTGCCGAGCGTGTGGCGACGGCAGGCCGTGGCCCCGGGCGTCTACCGGGCCAGCGGATGGCCCAGAGCACGGGCCTTGCCCCCCTAAAGCTGCGGCGGATCGAAGCGGGGCATAGGCCGGCTTCGCTCTGCGACTTATGTATTCGGCATATCGCGCCCCTGCTGGCGCGGCGGAGCCGCCACCGGTTACTAGTTGACAGTCATCTAGCCAATGGCTACTGTCGGTTTGGCCGGGCTCGGCTCGGCTAAGGCAACCGACACAACGAGACCTTGGAGGAGACATGAGACGTGCCGGGCACAGGAGAGATTCCAGCCGTGGGACGGGTAGGCAATCGCGGTGGTCGTTGGTCTTGCCCCTCTTCGCGCTGATCGCGCTGCTGGCCGCCGCGTGCGGTGACGACGAGGACGACGGCGCTGCTCAAGCCGTGGTCGAGGAGCCGGCCGCCACTCAGCCCGCGGCCGAGGAGCCCGACGCGGAAGAGCCCGCGATGGAGGAGCCTGACGCCGAAGAGCCCGCGGCCGAGCCCGACGCGGAGGAGCCCGCCGTCGAGGAACCCGCGGCGGAGGAGCCGGCCGCTGAGGAGCCCATGGAACTCACCGAGGTCAACTACCAGCTCGGCTGGCTGGCCGACAACGGCGTCCTCGGCGAGGTCGTCGCCAAGACGATGGGCTGGTACGCCGAAGAGGGGATCGAGCTGAGGATCGACCCTGGCGGCCCGAGCATCGACGGAGTCGCCCAGGTGGCCTCCGGCAAGGCCACCATCGGACAGCTGTCCTCGAGCCCGTCCGCGATGCTGGCGGTCTCGCAGGGCATCCCGCTCCAGGTGTTCGCAGTCGGGACCCCGGAGCATCCTTACGCGTTCTTCTCCAAGGGGGACACCCCGCTCGACTCGCCGCAGGACCTGAAGGGTCTGGTCGTCGGCGTGCAGGCGACTGGCGTCATCCTCGTGGAGGCCCTCCTCGCGGCCAACGACATGACCCGCGACGACCTCGGCGGCCTGGAGACCGTCGGAGGCGACATCACCCCGCTGCTGACCGACCAGGTCGATGCGTTCACCGGCTGGGTCACCAACGTCGGCCAGCTCAGCCAGGTGCCCGACCGCAACACCCTGCGGCTGTGGGACGCTGGCGTGCCCCTCTACGCCCACATCTACTACGCGTCCCTCGACACCATCGAGAACAGCCCCGAGATCCTGGAAGGCTGGCTTCGGGCCACCGCCCGAGGCTGGGAGTTCGCGGCGGCGAACCCCGAGGAGGCCGTGGGGATGCTGATCGACGAGTACCCGGACCTGGAGTTCGACTCGCAGCTGGCCGGGGCACAGATCCTGCTGGGGATCAAGGAGAACGCCGGCGTCGAGGCGCTCGGCGGCTTCGGATGGTTCGACCTCGACGTCTGGCAGTCGCAGATCGACCGCTGGGACGCGCTCGGCCAGTTCGACGCCGACGCTCCCGCGCTCGACTCGGTGGTCACGACCGCGATCCTCGAGGCTGCCAGCGGCTAGGGGAGTTCCCAGCCCGAGTGACCCCCGCTCGCCGAACTCCGACGAGGCCCTTGCGTCTCGTCGGAGTTCGGCGGGGTTGGGCACCGGTCGTCGGCGGCGCGGCGCGCGGTCGCCGACGGCCCCGGGCGCTCGTGGGCCGCGTGCGGCACGACCCTAGAGTGATCGTTGGACCAGCCGGCCGGCGGTACATGGGAGCGATTGTCAGCGCATGGACTACAGACGGGTCAGCAAGCCTGCGTCGCGCATCTCCCAGCTTGCCGACAGGGTGCTCGACGCGATCCGGTCAGGCGAGTACGAGTCAGGCGACCAGCTTCCGACCGAGCACGCGCTGGCGGAGCGCTACGGCGTCAGCCGGGCCAGCGCCCGGGCCGCTCTCGGAATGCTCGCCGACCGGGGATTCGTCTACCGGCTGCACGGGCACGGAACGTTCGTAAGCCGCCGGTCGGCCCGAGTCCACACGCTGAACGAGGCGGTCAGCTTCGGCACGATGCTCACCGCCCAGGGGCTCGAGTACGAGGTCCGTGTCCACGACGCGGCGGTCGTTCCCGCCGGGCTCCAGGTCGCCGGCGCTCTCGACCTGGAGTCCGCGGACGTGCCGGTGCTGACGTTCCGGAAGTCGTTCCTCGTCGGTGCGGACGCCTACATGCACAACATCAACGCCGTGCCGCTGGCCGTGATCGGTGCCGACACCGCCGAACGGGCGTGCGACGACCACGCGATGCTCGACCCGCTCGACTCCCTGATCGACGAGCACTCGGCCGCGCCGACCGCCTACGTGCTGGCGACGCTGGAGCCGGTGGCCGCTCCCCTCGGCGGCTACGAGGAGCTGACCGTGGAGCGGGGCACGCCGTTCATCAAGGTGACCGAGGTCGGATGGACCGAGAAGGACCGCCCCATCTGGCACTCGACCGAGTACCACTCGGCCAGCCCCCTGGTCATGCAGGTGATGCGCATCAAGTACTAGGCCGCAAGCGTCGCCCAGCCTGCGGCACCCGCGGCCCGAGGCCGTGGTTGAGGCGTCGTCCTCATGCGGCGCCTTCGGCCTGAGGCGGGGCTTGAAGCAGCGGCTCGGGGCTTGGAGCCGAGGCGATTGCCGGGTGGTCGGCTATGGGCGTCGCGGTGCCGCGGTCGGCATCGGCGAGCCGGGCGGTGGCCTGTTCGTTGATCGCGATGAACCCGTGCTCGGCCTCGGGCACCCAGCGCGACTTGTAGATGGCCTCCACCGGGCAGAGGCTCTCGCAGGCCCCGCAGTCCACGCAGGTGACCGGGTCTATGTAGAACATGCGCTCGGAGGGGTGGATGCAGTCGACGGGGCACGCCGTCACGCATGCGCCGTCCACGCAGTCGATGCACGGCGAGGTGATCACGTAGGGCACGGCTCACATCCCCGACCGGCGTCGCGCTCGCACGGTCACATCCCCGACCATCTCGGCGGGCGCTTCTCCCGGAAGGCGGCCGGGCCCTCGACAGCGTCGGCCGACCTCATCTGCGCCCGGACCTCGGCCACGTCCGCCAGGTTCGCCTGACGGGCGCTCAGGTGCTCGGTCTGGTTGACCAGCGCCTTGATGGCGGTGAGCGAGGCGGGCGAGCACGACAGCAGCACATCGACCCAGCGCTCGACGGCCGCGTCGAGCTCGTCCGACGGCACTGCCTCGTTGACGAAGCCCATCGCGACCGCTTCGGAGGCGTCGAACATGGCGCCCGTCAGCAGCAGCTCCATGGCCCGCTTGCGGGGCACGTGCCGGACGGCGTTGACGACTCCGCCGTCGATCGCCACCCGCCCCACTCGGGGCTCCACCAAGCCGATCCTCGCCTGTTCGGACGCCACCGCCAGGTCGCTGCCGAGGACCATCTCGAACCCGCCTCCCAGCGCCAGCCCGTTCACCCGGGCGATGACCGGCGTGGTCATCGAGGTCCGCAGCGCCAGCCCGCCGAACCCGTCGGGGTCGCGCGACGCCCAGTAGTCGTGGCCCTCGGGCATCGTCTCGTGGATGTCGGCGCCCGCGCAGAACGCCCGCTCCCCGGCGCCGGTGAGCACCACCACCCAGATGCCGGGGTCGGCCTCGACCGTCCGCCACGCGTCCACCAGCTGGGCGTGGTGCTCGCTGTCGATGGCGTTGTGGCGCTCCGGGCGGTTGATGGTCACCGTGGCCACATGGCCGGCAGTGCGAAGCTCGATGGTCACGAGCCGCTACCGCTGTCCGTCTCATCGACGGTATCGAGGCCGCGGCCGGCGGTGCAAAGCTCGATGGTCACGAGCCGATGCCTGTGGCCGCCCCGTCGAGCAGGCCGCGGAGCCATTCGTTCTCCGCGCCCAGCAGGGGAGCGGCCCGCCCGGCCCTCGCCGGCGTGTCCGACAGGTGGATCGGCGAGCCGATGTGCCGCTCCGGCGACGGCGCGGCGGCTCTGTCCACCTCGACGATCATCGGCGCCGAGTGGTCGTCGGCCAGAGCCTCGCCCAGCGACCGGACCGGGGCGCACAGAATGTCCACCGACTCGAGCCTGGCGATGTTCTCGGCGACGGTGTGGCGGGCGATGGCGGCGCCGATCAGCCGGTGAAGCGCGGCCTTGTTGGCCTTGCGCGACTCGACGTCGCCGAACTCGGCCCGGGCCGAGAGATCGTCGATCTCCAGCGCGGCGCAGATGTCGCGCAGCGGGTTCTCCTTGAAGGCGCCGACGATCACGATCTGGCCGTCGGCGCCGTCGAAGACGCCGGTGAGCGGCAGCGACGCCCAGTTGAGATCCGGGGCGCCGGCCAGCTCCATGGCGGCCTCCTGGTGCTGGAGCGCGATCATCGAGTCGTACAGCGAGACCTCGACCTTCTGGCCCCGTCCCGTGCGCTCGCGGGCCATCAGCGCCAGCAGGATCCCCTGGGCCAGATGCATCGCCGCGCCGTAGTCGGCGATGGAGGTCGGGTAGATCGCGGTGGGATGGGCGGCGTCGGCCTTGCGGAGCATCACCCCCGAATAGGCCTGCGCCAGGATGTCCTGGCCGCCCTTGTGGACGTACTTCCCGGTCGGCCCGAAGCCCGTCGCCTCCGCGTAGACGATCCTCGGGTTCACCGATCTCACGCTGTCGTAGTCGAGGCCGAGGCGCTCCATCACGCCGGGACGGAAGTTGTTGACCATGACGTCGGAGATCTCGACGAGCCGCCGCAATGCCGCGGCGTCGTCGGCGGCGCGGGGATCCAGCTCGACGCTGCACTTGTTGCGGTTGGCGCTGGCGAAGGCCGGGTTGTTGGTGCCGGGCTCGTGGGGGAGCGAACTGCGGAAGATGTCGCCGATGCCGGGCCGTTCCACCTTGATCACCTCGGCGCCGTACTCGGCCAGGATCTGGGTGGCGGCCGCGCCCATGATCACCTGCGTGAAGTCGAGCACTCGCACGCCGTCGAGCGGGAGCGCGGTCATGGCGTCGCCGCCGCAGCCGGGTGCTCGACGGCAGCCCTCGCAGACGGGATGTCGCCGGGGTCGGCGCCCTGGGCGCGCAGCGTCTGCTGCAGACTCGCCACATCGACGTCGCGGAGGTCGCAGGAGGTGTCGGCGGCCATCGCGGCGGCCACCCCGGCGGCCTCGCCCATCGCCATGCACGGCGGGATCTCACGGCTGAGCTTCTGCGCGTCGGGTTCCACCGAATAGTGCCGGCCGGCGACCAGCAGGCCGTCGGTGCCCTGGGGGAGCAGCGCCCGGTAAGGGGTGTAGTAGCCGCGTCCGCGGGCGACGCTGTCGCGGAAGTGGCGCCGCTTGACCACGTCGTCCTTGGTGACCACGTAGTCCCCCCGGATCAGCCGGGTCTGGCGGACGCCGAGCTGCGGCGCCACGTCCACCAGCACGGCCCGCTCGAACCCCGGTATCCGAGCCCGGGCGAACTCCAGCAGCGCGGCCACCCGGCGCCTGCCCTCATCGTTGGCCGCGGTCTGGTCGCCGGGCGTGAGGCCGTCGTAGCCGGTCATGTGGGGGGCGTTGCACCAGACGATCCCCGGCAGCGGGGTCAGCAGCCACCAGTGCTCCCACGCCCCGCCGAGGATCCGCTTGGCCTCCCGGTCGAGCTCGTAGGCGGCCCGGGGCTCCTGGCGGTCGAAGGCCATCGCGGCGTCGGTGTCCACGTTGCCGAGCCGGAACACGGTCGTGACCAAATACGACCCCTGCACGAACGGGGCGCCCGCGGCGAAGGCCACGTCGGCGTCGCCGCTGCAGTCGACGACCACGTCGGCGAGGATGGCCTCGGGGCCGGTCTTGGTGGCGCAGACCACCCCGGTGATCCGGCTGCCCTCCATGATCGCCGAATGGAACGGGGAGTGCAGCCGGAGCTCGACGCCGCTCTCGGCGATCATGTCGTGGGAGGCGGTCTTCCAGCCCTCGGGGTCAAAGGCGACGCTGTAGACGATCGGCTTGATCTCGCCCGGCTGGTGGAAGTCGATCGCCCCCCACCGCCGCCACTTCTCCCAGGCGGCCTCGCTGAGGACCCGGTCCTCGGGCGGCGGGTACACGGCCAGGCCCATCGCCTCGAGACGGTCGATCATCTCCTGCGCGATGCCGCGCACGGTGATCTCGTCCTCGTCGACGATGTCGTCGAGCACCAGCACCATGCCTCCCGCGGCCATGCCGCCGAGATGGGGGTACCGCTCGACGAGCGTGACCGAGGCCCCGTTGCGGGCCGCGGCGACCGCGGCCGACACGCCGGCCGGGCCGCCGCCCACCACGACGACGTCCGAGGTTCGCACGACCGGCGCCGTGGCGGCCGCTAACGGAACGGCTGTCTGGGGCATCGCACGCGTCTCCTGTCTTGGCTGGGGGGAGGGGGCTGAGGGAAAGAAACAGTCATCGCCAGCAGGGCGGGCATTGCGGGCGTCACTCGGGGCGTCACTCGGGCTGCCAGCGGACGATCAGGCGTTCCAGCAGGGCGATGGCCGCGAAGAGGACAAGGGCAAGGATCGAGGCGAACACCATGGTGGCGTACAGCAGCGAGGTCCGGAAGTTGAACGTCGCCAGGATGATCAGCGCGCCCAGTCCCTCGTCCGACCCGATCCACTCGGCCACCACCGCGCCGATGACCGACGCCGTGGACGCGATCTTGAGCGAGGCGAACAGGAAGGGCAGCGACTTGTAGATGCGCAGCTTCCAGAACACCTCCCACTTGCTGGCCGACAGCACCCGGAACAGCTCCAGGGACTGCGAGTCGACGGCCTCCAGCCCCTCCACCATGTTCACCAGGGTCGGGAAGAACGAGATCAGCGCCGCGATCACGATCTTGGGGGCTAGTCCGTTGCCGAGCATCAGCACCAGCACCGGAGCGATGGCGACCACCGGGATCGTGCGGATCACGATCACGATGGGCAGGAACATGCGCCGCAGGATGCGGCTGTGGACGAAGACGATGGCCAGGACGATGGCCCCGCCCGAGCCGATCAGGAAGCCGCCGATGCTCTCGATAGCGGTGGGCTTGGTGTTGCTCCACAGAGTGTCGAAGTCGGAGTTGAGCGACTCCCACACGTCGCCGGGCGGCGGCACCACGTAGTTCGGGACGTCGCGGATCGTGATGATCGCCTGCCAGACCGAGATCGTCACCACGAAGCCGAGGATCACCCACAGCGTGGTCCGCAGATGGCCCTGCCAGGGCGGGCGCGGCGGACGGCGCGGCGCGCCCTGCTCGCTCCGGGTCGTCTCAGCCTTCATGCCGTCTCGGGCTTCATGCGCCTCGGGCTTCATGCCGTCTCCAACGCCCTGCGCACTTGGGCGGCGATGGACACGAACTCCGCGTCCTCGCGGAGGTCGGGCGTGCGCGGGTATCCCATGGGCACGTCGATCTCGGTGTGAACCCGTCCGGGATTGGCCGACATCACGACGACTCGCTGCCCGAGGAACACGGCCTCGTCGATGCTGTGGGTGACGAAGACGATCGTCGTGCCGGTCTTGGCCCAGATGTTCAGCAGCTCGACGTTCAGCCGGCCCCGGGTGATGGCGTCGAGCGCGCCGAAGGGCTCGTCCATCAGCAGGACCTGAGGCTGGGTGACCAGGGCCCGGGCGATCGAGACCCGCTGGCGCATTCCGCCGGAGAGCTCCTGTGGGTAGGCGTGGTGGCGGCCTTCGAGGCCCACGAGGTCGAGAAGCTCGCCGGGGTCCCGGTGCGGCCTGTCGCGGCTCACCCTGCCGCCCACCTCCAGTGGGAGCTCGACGTTGCGGATGGCGGTCCTCCATGCCAGCAGCGCGGCGTCCTGGAACACGAACCCGAGGCGCCGCGCCCGGCGCGCCTGGTCGGCCGGCGCGCCCAGGACGGCCACGCTGCCCGTGCTCGGCGCGAGGAGGTCGGCGATCAGTCGAAGCAGCGTGGACTTGCCGCAGCCCGACGGGCCGATGACGGTCACCAACTGGCCCGCCCCGATCCTGACCGACAGGTCTTGGAGTGCGACCACCTCGCCCTGGTCGGCCGAGAAGCGGACGGTGGCCTTCGCGACCTCGATGGCGGCCGGTGCGTCTCGAATGTGCGTCAGCTCCCCGGATGCCACTCCGCTGCCTTCGGGTCCAGATGATGGGCGGTCCGTGATCCTAGCTAGTTGATTGTCAACCGTCAACTGAGCGTCCGGTAGGGTGCAGTGACACCGTTGGGGCCTGGCCGACCGGGTCGGCGAGCGCTCCGGGCGTCCGCAGGAGGATCAGGAGCATCGATGGACACACTTCGGCTCCCGCGGGTACTCGCCCCGGTGGCCACGCCGTTCACGCCCGACCTCGCAGTGGACACGGCTCGGCTGCTGGCCCATTGCGGCCGGCTCGTCGGCGCCGGCGCCGGACTCGCCTTGTTCGGCACGACCTCCGAAGCCAACTCCCTGTCGCTGGACGAGCGTCGACTCGTCCTGGAGGCTGTGCTGGCCGACGGGATCCCGACCGGGCGCCTGATGCCCGGCACGGGCACGTGCTCCATCCCCGAGACGGCGGCCCTGACGACGGAGGTCGTGCGGGCCGGCTGTCCGAGGGTCCTCATGCTGCCGACGTTCTTCTACAAGAACCAGACGACCGACGGCATCGTCGCCTACTACTGCGAGGTGATAGAGCGGGTGGCCGACGAGCGCCTGCGGGTCTACCTCTACAACATCCCGGGCGTCTCCGGGGTGTCGATCTCGGCCGAGGTCCTCACCCGTCTCGCCGGCCGGTACCCGACGGTCATCGCAGGAGTGAAGGACAGCTCGGGGGACTGGCCGACCACTCAGGCCCTGCTGCGGGCGGCTCTGCCCGGCGGGCTGGACGTCTACGTCGGGTCGGAGCGATACCTGCTGCCGACGCTGGCCGCGGGGGGCCGCGGCTGCATCAGCGCGACCGCGAACGTCAATGCCCGGGCCATCGTGGAGTTGGCCGACGACCCCGAAGGCCCGGACGCCGAAGTCAAGCAGCGCGACCTGACCGCGACGAGATCGGCCATCGAGGACTCCGGGCCCCTCATCGCGGCGGTGAAGGCCCAGCTGGCGCGCCGCTACGGCCACGACGGTTGGCGCCGGGTGCGGCCGCCCCTGCAGGCCGTGCCCGACATGCCCGATGCGCCCGACATGCCCGATGCGCCCGACATGCCCGATGCGCCCGATGTGCCTGACGTGCCCGACATGCCCGATGCGCCCGACATGCCCGATGCGCCCGACATGCCCGATGCGCCCGACATGCCCGATGCGCCCGACATGCCCGATGTGCCTGATGTGCTCGATGCGTAGTCGCGTTCGTGCGCGGGCCGTGGCCGGTGTGCCAGGCCCGGAGGCTCAATAGTCGGGTTCTCTCAGCTCGGCGTAGCCCGCTTCGGCCTCCAGGGAGCGGCGCCGCCAGAGTCCGCCCAGCCATACCGCGAAGATCGTGAGCACGAACGGGATCATCAGCACGAACTCCCGCGGCACCCGCTCGGTGATGTTGATCTGCGACTGGATGCCGACGGCGTCGGCGAGACCGAAGAACAGCCCGGCGAACGCCGCGCCGACGGGGTGCCACGCCCCGAAGATCACGGCTGTGAAGGCGATGAACCCCCGGCCGTTGGTCATGTTCTCGGTGAAGTTGTGCAGCGCTCCCACCGACAGCTCCGCGCCGCCCAAGGCACAGAGCGCCCCGGCGAGGAGCAGCGCTTGGAGGCGCACGACCGACGGGTTCACGCCCGCGCTGCGCGCCGCGAACGGGTACTCGCCCGCCGCCGCGAGGCGCAGACCGAAACGGCTGCGCCGAAGCACCAGCCAGGCGGCCAGCACGATCAGCGGCGTGATCCACACCAGGATCGAGTGCTCCGACACGATGACGCCCGGCCCCGACGTGATCCCGCTCACCGGTCGGGGCAGCACCGTGTCGGTGAACATGGAGCCGCGCCGGTCGAAGATGGCTCCGAGCGCGAAGGCCGTGCCGCCGAGGCCGATGGAGGTGAGCCCCAGCCCCGCGATGATGACGTTGGCGCCGAGCGGGCCGATCACCCACCAGTACACCGCGGACAGCGCCATGCACACGCCGATGGCGGCCAGGATGCCGAACTCCACCGATCCGGTGGCGTCGCCGACGGCCACGGTCGTGAACGCGCCGACGATCATCAGCCCTTCGAGGCCCAAGTGGAAGATCCCGGCCCGGAAGGCGAACACGCCCGCGGTGGCGACCAGCACCAGCGGGGCGGCCGAGCGCAGCGTGGTGGCCAGGATCTGCTCCATCAGCCCGTCCGAGCCTCGGCGGCGGGCCCGGCCCCTCCTCGCCGGGGCGATGCTGTGTCGCCGGCATCGGCAGGCCCGGCCCGCGGTCGCCGCGGCGAGGCTGCTTCACCAGCAGCAGCAGGCCCGGCCCGCCGCAGCCTCACCGCCCGGAACTTGACGGTCACCAGGAACGCCACCATGCCGTGCAGCAGCACCAGGGCCGGCGGCGGCAGGTCGGTCACGATCGGCAGGAACAGGATGGCCGACTGCAGTCCGCCGAAGAAGACCGCGGCCGCGGCGGTGCCCCAGACGCTCAGCAGGCCGACCAGCGCCACCACGACGGCGGTGAAGCCCACCTCGGGGGAGAACCCGGTGACCAGGCGTCCCGCCGGGCCGTAGAGCTCGACCGCGCCGGCGAGGCCGGCCAGCGCCCCCGACAGCGCGAACGTGCCGAGCCCGACCCGGCGCACGTCGATGCCCTGCCAGCGGGCCATGGTGGGGTTGCGGCCCACCAGGGTCATGGCCAGCCCGAAGCGGGTGCGCTCCAGCAGCAGCCACACCAGCACGGCCGCGCCGCCGACCAGCAGCAGGACGGTGGCCGACACGCCGGAGCCGTCGGTGATGCGGAACGCCTCGGGTATGCGCTCGCTGGCCGCCGTCTGGCCGGTGCCCGCGGGGTTGCGCATGGGTCCGGCGGTCAGGTACTGGAGCACCAACGCGCCGATGAAGCTCATCATCAGCGTGGTCAGCACCTCGTCAGTGCCGAAGCGAACCCGCAGGTAGCCCGGCATCAGCGACCAGGCCGTCCCGGCGATGACCGCCGCCAGCGTCCCGCACAGCACCACCAGCAGCGCCGGGCCGTCGCGCCAGCCCAGCGAGACGGCCAAGGCCGAGCAGGCGCCCACATAGAACTGTCCCTGGCCGCCGATGTTGAAGAACCCCGCCCGGAAGCCGATCACCACTCCCAGGCCGATCAGCAGCAGCGGGATCGACCAGCGGATCGTCGAGGTGGCCGCGCCCGTGGCCGTCAGCGACCCCTGGATGACGCCCGAGAACACCTCGCCCACCCGATAGCCGCTGATCCACAGGATCAGCGTCGTCATCAGGAACGAGACCACCACCAGCACCACGGTGGACGCGAGCCGCTGCAGGCCGCCGGTCACCGCTGCGCCCCGATCGCAGCCGGCTGCTCGCGTCTCACCGCCGCGCCCCGGTCATGGCGTCGCCCACCGCCCGGCGGTCGTAAGGCGGCTCGAAACGGGCCGTGACGCGCCCGCCGTACATCACCACCAGACGGTCGGAGAGGTCGAACAGCTCGTCGAGGTCGGAGGACACCAGCAGCACGCCCGCCCCTGCGTCGCGCAGTCCTCGCAGCGAGCGGCGCACGAAGTTCGTGGCGGAGAAGTCCAGGCCGCGGGTGGGCTGGGCCGCCACCAGCACCTCCAGTCCGGGGGCCAGCTCCCGCGACAGGATCAGGCGCTGCACGTTGCCGCCCGAGAGGCTCTCGGCCGGCTGGCCGACGGTGTCGTAGCGGACCTGCCAGTGGTCCATCGCCTCGGCCGCCTGGCGCCGGTACTGGCGCACAGATATCAGCGGCAGTCGTCGTCGGCGCCGTCCGACGAGGCGCAGCGCCGACTGGTTCAGCCACAGGGGCGCGCTGCGGCTGATCCCCTCGCTGTTGCGGTCGAAGGGCACCAGGCGCAGCCCGCGCAGCCGCCTGCGGGCGGGGGAGGCCCGGGTCGCCTCGGTGCCGCCGAGGAGCACCGAGCCCTCGGTCACCGCGCTCAGGCCCGCGACCGCCGACACCAGGCCCCGCTGTCCGTTGCCCTCCACGCCGGCGACGCCCACGATCTCGCCCGCCTCGACGCTGAGATCGACGCCGCGCAGGCCGGGCTCGAAGGCCGACTCCCGGCTCGAGACTCCTGCCAGCTCCAGCAGCGCCGCCTGCCCGCCCCCGGCTGCGGACTCCAAGCCGACGGCCCGGTCAGTCCCGGCTGCGGACTCCAAGCCGACGGCCCGGTCAGTCCCGGCGGCGGACTCCAAGCCGACGGCCCGGTCAGTCCCGGCGGCGGACTCCAAGCCGACGGCCCGGTCAGTCCCGGCGGCGGACTCCAAGCCGACGGCCCGGTCAGTCCCGGCGGCGGACTCCAAGCCGACGGCCCGGTCAGTCCCGGCGGCGGACTCCAAGCCGACGGCCCGGTCAGTCCCGGCGGCGGACTCCAAGCCGACGGCCCGGTCAGTCCCGGCGGCGGACTCCAAGCCGACGGCCCGGTCAGTCCCGGCGGCGGACTCCAAGCCGACGGCCCGGTCAGTACCGGCGGCGGACTCCAAGCCGACGGCCCGGTCGGCGCCCGGCGCGGGCCCCACGATGGCGTCGCTGAGCGGGCCCTGGGACACCTCGGACATCTCGCTGGGGCCGAGCACCAACTCGCCGTCGCGCAGCACGCTCACCGTGTCGGCGACCGCGGCCACCTCCCGCAGTTTGTGCAGCACGATGAGGACGGTCACTCCGTCGTCGCGCAGGCGCCGGAGCCGCTCGAACAGCGCCTCGGTCGCGGCGGGGGTGAGCAGGGCGGTGGGCTCGTCCAGCAGCAGGATCCGGGCCTCGGTGGCCAGTGCCCGCACGATCTCCAGCGACTGGCGGGTCTCGACGGGCAGGTCCCGGATGCGGGTCGACAGCACGGCCCCGCCGCCGACCTCAACTGTGTCGTCGTGCCAGCGCCGATGCAGGTCGGCCCGCCGGTAGACGGAGCGGCCTGCCGGGCGGGCGGCCGTCAGCTCCAGGGCCTCCGCCACCGTGAAGGACGGCGGCAGCGAGAAGTGCTGGTGAACCATCGCCAGCCCGGCCTTCCTGGCGGCCCGCACGTCCCCCGACGGGAGTTTGCGGCCGGAGATGCGCACCTCGCCGGCATCCGGCGCCTGAAGGCCGCCCAGCACCTTGGCCAGGGTGGTCTTGCCCGCCCCGTTCTGGCCGACCAGCGCGTGGATCCTCCCCGGCGCCAAATCCAGGCTCACGTCGTGGAGGGCCCGGACGGCGCCGAAGGAGACGCCGAGCGACCGGCAGCTCACCGCCGGCGCTTCGGCGGGGGCCGTCCCGCTCGGCGCCGTCATCGATGCGAGATTACCGGTCGCTATAGCTCGGGATCGAAGGGGACCTCCAGCGACCCGTCCTTGATCTGCGAGCGGGCCTGGTCGATCTCGTCGAGGGTGGCGTTGATGGTCTCCACCATCTCGGCCGGGCCGTTCTCCATGAACTCGGGGTTGACGACCAGGTCCACCCCGCCCTCGGCCACCCCGGCGCCCACGTAGCCGGGCGTGTAGTCGTCGCTGAGGGCGTGCTCGACCTGGGTGTGGAGCACCTCGGCCCAGTAGAGCAGCACGCCGCCGATGACGGCCGGACTGTCGAAGTAGTTCACCGAGCCGCCGATCACGTAGCCGCCCTTCTCCTCGGCGGCCTGGATCACGCCGAGGTCGGTGGCCGCCGCGTCGGTCATGATGATGTCCACTCCGCCGTCGTAGAGCGCCGCGCCGAGCTCGCGGCCCTTGGCCGGATCCTCGAAGGAGTCAGCGAAGGCGGCCTCGCCGGTGATGTCGGGGTTCTTGGCCTGGGCCGCGGCCACGAAGGCGTTGTAGTCGGCGTTCAGCGGCGGGATGGACACGCCTCCCACGAACCCCACCTTGCCGGTGGTGTTCAGCGCGCCCGCCAGGATTCCGGCCAGGTAGGTGCCCTTGTAGTAATCGAACCCGATGGAGACGAGGTTGTCGACGCCTCCCTCGAATCCGAAGACGTGGATCCAGCGGGTGTCGGGGAAGTCCGGGGCCACCGCGGTGACCGCGTCCTGCATGGGCGGGAACGTCACCGCGATGATGTCGGTTCCCTGGTTGGCCAGGTTGCGCAGGGTGGTCTCGAAGGTCGACGGGTCGGTCGCCTCGATGAACGTTGTGTCGGCGCCGAAGTCGGCCTCCACCATCTCCAGGCCCCGCACCAGGTCGTCGATCGGCCCCAGGTCGCCGGCCTTCTGGTTGGCCACGAGGGCGACGGAGGGCGCCTCGGCCGGCTCGGGCTCCGGCTCCGCGGCGGGCTCCTCCTCGGCGGGCTCGGGTGCGTCGGCGGGCTCCTCCTCGGCGGCGGCTTCGGGTGCGTCGGCGGGCTCCTCCTCGGCCGGTTCGGGGTCGGGTTCGGGCGCGGCCGTGGTCGGTGCCTCGGCCGGTTCGGGCTCGGGAGCGGCCGCATCCCCGTCGTCGTCTCCGCAGGCGGCGGCCACCAGGGCGCCGGCCAGTAGAAGGGCTGCGAGAACTCGTCGGCTTCTCATCGGGATCCTCCCTGCTTGTGCAGTCAATTCACAATAACATAGATATTCAATTTATCGAAGTCAAGGGCTGGCGACCGTGCGGCCCGAGGCGCTGGCCCGCGCCGCGGCTCAGCGGCCCTCCCATCTCGGGGAGCGCTTCTCGCTGAAGGCCCGGATCCCCTCGTCGCCGTCGGCCGAGGCCAGCACCTCCACCAGCGCCGGGAGGTTGGCCATGCGGGCGTCGGCCGCGGTCATGTGGGCGGTGCGGCGCACGATCTGCTTGATGGCCCGCAGCGACAGCGGAGCGCACGCCAGCAGGTTCTCCAGCCAGCGGTCCACGGCGGCGTCGAGCTCGGAGGCGGCGACGACCTCGTTGAGCAGTCCCAGAGCGAGTGCCTCCGCAGCGCTGAAGCGCCTGCCCGTCAGCAGGACCTCCATGGCCCACTTGGCCGGGAGCTGCCGCGCCAGCGACACGATCCCCCCGTCGAGGGGCAGGCGGCCGAGCCGCGGCTCCACGAAGCCCAGCACCGCGTTGTCCGACGCCACCGCCAGGTCGCAGCCCACCACCAGCTCCAGGCCGCCCCCCAGGGCGTAGCCGTTCACGCGGGCCAGCACCGGCACGTCCAATGAGTCGCGCAGCGGCAGATGGCCGAAGCCGTCGCGGCGGGCGTGCAGCCAGTAGTCGAGGCCGGTGGTGCCCTCGGCCCGCATGTCGTCGCCCGCGCAGAACGCCCGGTCGCCGGCGCCGGTGAGCACCACCACCCGCACCGAGCGGTCGGCCTCGACGGCCTCCCAGACCCGGCGCAGCTCCTCCTGATGGGCCTCGTCGATGGCGTTGAGCCGCTCGGGGCGGTTGATCGTCACGGTGGCCACGTGGTCGCTGACAGCCAGGTCGATGCTCACGCCAGCACCCCCGACGCCACCAGCGCCTCGACTCGCTCGGGCTCGATCCCGTACTCCGCCAGCGCCTCGGCGGCGCCCTCGCCCATCGCGGGCGGCGGGCGGCGTGCCGGCGCCGGCGAGTCGGGCAGATGCACCGGCGACGCCACCGACCGCAGCGGCGCCAGGCCCGCCCGGGGCATCTCCAGGATCATCGACGCGGTGTGCGGATCCTCCAGCGCCTCGTCGAGGGTCCGCACCGGGGCGCAGAGCACGTCCTGCGCCTCGAGCCGCTCGACCGCCTCCGCCGCGCTGAACCGGCTGAGGGCCTCCGCTATCAGGCCCTGGAGGCGGGGCCGGTTGGCGGCCTGGTCGGCCATCGTGGCGAAGGAGGGGTCGGCTGAGAGGTCCTCCAAGTCCAGCGCCGCGCAGATGTCGCGCAGCGGGTTGGGCTTGAACGCGCCCACGAGCACGATCTCGCCGTCGGCCGCCGCGAACGTGCCCACGAGGGGCATCCGGGCCCAGTTGAGCGGGTCGCGGCCCATCAGCGCCATCGTGGCCTCCATGATCTGCACGGCGAGAAGCGAGTCGTAGAGCGAGACCTCCACCCTCTGGCCCCGCCCGGTCCGGTCGCGCTGGAGCAGGGCCATCAGGATCCCCTGCACCATGTGCATGCCGGCGGTGTAGTCCGCCAGCGAGATCGGGTAGATGGCGGTCGGGTGGCCGGGGTCGGCCTTGTGCGACATCGCCCCGGTGAGGGCCTGCGCCAGGAT
The DNA here is from genome assembly GCA_963667505.2 of Acidimicrobiales bacterium. Taxonomy (GTDB): domain Bacteria; phylum Actinomycetota; class Acidimicrobiia; order Acidimicrobiales; family Aldehydirespiratoraceae; genus Aldehydirespirator. The sequence goes on from OY763490.2 coordinate 1,026,498, forward strand.
GTCCTGGCCGCCCTTGCGGGCGTAGACGCCGTCGGTGCCGAAACCGGTTCCCTGGGCGTAGACGATGCGGGGATTGATCCCCGAGAGCCGCTCGTATCCCAGGCCCAGGCGGTCCATCACCTCCGGCCGGTAGTTGTTGACCACCACGTCGGCCGCGGCGACGAGGTCGTCGATCAGCCCCAAGCCCTCGGGCGCGCGCACATCGACCACGATGCTGCGCTTGTTGCGGTTTAGCGAGCCGAACGCCGGGTGCTCGGCGCCGTCGGGGTCTACGAGGGCCCGGCGGAAGATGTCGCCGCTGCCGGGGCGCTCGACCTTGAGCACGTCGGCGCCGTGGTCGGCCAGCATCTGGGTGGCGACCGGGCCCATCATGATCTGCGAGAAGTCCAGGACCCTGATCCCGGCCAGCGGCTGGGCAGCAGGGTCGCTCACGGGGCCGCCTCCGACGCGGCGACGGCCGGCCGGGCCCGCGGCGACGGGACGTCGCCCGGGTCGCCGCCCTGGCGGCGCAGGCGCCGCTGCACGGCGGCCACGTCCGCCTTGCGGACCGTGACGCCGGAGTCCAGCGCCTCGACTGCGGCCGTGCCCGCGGCCTCGCCCATCGACATGCACGGCGGGATCTCGCGGGACAGCTTCTGGGCCTCGGGGGTCACCGAGTAGTGCCGGCCGGCCACCAGCAACTGCTCCACGCGCTGGGGCAGCAGGGCCCGGTAGGGGGTGTAATAGCCGCGGCCCCGGGCCACGCTGTCGGCGAAGTGCGCCCGGTCCACCACGTCGTCCTTGGTGACCACGTACTCGCCCTCGATGAGCCGCGACTGGCGCACCCCGATCTGGGGCGCCACGTCGATCACCACGGCCCTCTCGAAGCCCGGATAGTGCCCGCGCACGTACTCCACGAGATCGGCGATCCGCTTGCGGCCCTCGCGGTCGGCGGCGGTGAGATCCGCCGCGCTCAGCCCGTCGTAGCCGTTCATGTGCGGGCAGTTGCACCACACCACACCCGGCAACGGCGTCTTGAGCCACCACATGGCCCAGGAGCCGCCGAGGATGCGCCGCGCCCTGCGGTTCACCGCGTGGCACTCGGCCGGCTCGGCGTGCTCGAAGCGCTCCGCCGTGTCGGTGTCGACGTTGCCGAGGCGGAAGACGGTGGTCACGATGTATGAGCCCTCCACGAAGGGGGCGCCCGCGCCGGCGGCCACGTCGGCGTCGCCGCTGGCGTCGATCACAACGTCGCCGACCACGGCCTGGGGGCCGCTCTTGGTCTCGCAGATCACGCCGCCGATGGTGTCGCCCTCCATGATGGGCGCCGAGTACCAGGAATGGAGCCGCACGTCGACGCCGGCCTGCTCCACGAGGTCGTTGGAGACCCGCTTCCAGCCGTCGGGATCGAAGGCCGCGGCGTACACGATGGACTTGCGGGGCCCTCTGGCGTAGAGGTCGAACAGGCCCCAGCGCGACCATCGCCGCCACATCTCGTCGCTGAGGACCCGGTCGCCGGGCGGCGGGTAGACGGCCAGCCCGAGGGCGTCCAGGCGCTCGACCATCTCCTGGGCGATGCCGCGGACGGTGATCTCGGCCGGGCCGTCGGAGAAGTCGTCGAGCACCAGGACCATCCCCCCGGCGGCCAGGCCGCCCAGGTAGGCGTAGCGCTCCAGCAGGGTGACGCTGGCGCCCTGGCGCGCCGCCGAGACCGCCGCGGCCAGCCCGGCCGGGCCGCCCCCGACCACGACCACGTCGCTTCGGGCCGCCACCGGGGCCTCGGCGGCCGGTCGGGTGACGGCGGCGCCCATAGCCTCAGAAGCTCGGCGGGGTCACCACCCACAGCGACACCGAGGTGACCTCGCCGGGGTTCTCGTACCAGTGGGGGATAGTGGAGCTGTAGGAGATCGAGTCGCCCGCCCGCAGCACGTAATGGGTGCCGCCCACGTTGACGGCGTGGGTTCCCTCCAGAACGATGCCGAACTCCTCGCCGTCGTGCACGAACGGCGTGTCCCGGGTGGAGTATCCCGGCTCGGCCACGATCCGGATCGCCTCGAGGGCGCTGTCGAGGCGGGGAGTGAGCATCTCCGCCAGGACGAGGTCCTCGTCGCCGACGCTGAGCCGGCGGCGCTCCTCGCGCCGGACCACCGGCGAGGACAGCTGCTCGCCCGCCACGAGCCGCGCCACCGGGATGCCGAGGGCGTGGGCCACCTGCACGAGCGTGTTGAACGAGGGGTTGCCCTGCCCCCGCTCCACCTGCGACAGCAGCCCTGCGCTGACCTCCGAGGCCCCGGCGAGCTGCTCGAGGGTCCACCCTCGGAGCTTGCGCAGCCGCTTGATCTCCTTGCCGACCGTCTGCACGGTGAGCGGGGGCCGGTCGGCGCTGCGAGGCCTGGCATCGGAGGCGGGCAGGTGCCAGTTCGAGGCGTTGATGTGCGCGGCCGAGTGCAAGTCAATCTCCTTCACCAGTGTCTCGACTGTCTCGTATCTCAACTGTCTAATGTCTCGACTGTCTCGACCGCCATCGTACCGCCTGTCTTCACTACAATATAGTATTTCAATATGGTGAGGCAAGGGCGGGGGACGCCCGAGCGGGCGGCGCACGAGCGGCAGGCGGACGTCGTGATCGTCGGTGCCGGTGCCTCGGGCGCGGTCGCCGCCGCTCGCCTGGCCTCCGCCGGCTTCGAGGTGGTCTGCCTCGAGCAGGGCGGCTGGACAGGCCCGGCCGACTACATGAGCGACCGGCCGGAGGCCGAGCTGGCCTGGGTGGAGCGCTGGAACCCCGACCCCAACGTCCGCCGGGTGCCGGCTGACTATCCGCTGACCGGCGACTCCGACGTGCGGCCCGTGATGTGCAACGGCGTCGGCGGGGGGCTGGTGCAGTGGGCGGCCATGTGGCAGCCGCTGCTGGCGTCGGACTTCAGGGTGCGGACGCTCGACGGCGTGGCCGACGACTGGCCGATCGGCTGGCCCGATCTGGCCGAGCCGTACGGCGAGGTGGCCCGGGCGATGTCGGTGTCGGGCCTGGGAGGCGACCCGGCCCTTCCCGAGCTGGACCCCTACCCCAACCCGCCGATCCCGATCGGCAGGATCGGAACGGCCGCCGCCCGGGGCATGGACAGTCTCGGCTGGCACTGGTGGCCCGGCGCCAACGCCATCGCCTCGCGGCGCCACGGCTCGCTCCAGGCCTGCCAGCGGCGCGGCACCTGCATGACGGGCTGCCCCGAGAACGCCAAGGCCACCCCGTCGCTCACCCACTGGCCGCAGGCGCTGGCCGCGGGCGCCCGGCTGGTGACCGGCGCCCGTGTGGCGCAGATCCCCCTCGACGGGCGGGGCCGGGCCCGCGGCGCCGTGTATGTGGACCTCGACGGATTAGAGCGCCTGCAGCCCGCGCAGGTGGTGATCCTGGCCGCCAACGCCGTGGGCACGGCCCGTCTACTGCTGCTGTCGGAGTCGCCGCGGTTCCCCGACGGTCTGGCCAACTCCTCGGGACTGGTGGGGCGCCGGCTCATGCAGCATCCCTACCGGACGGTCGCGGCTGTCTGCGAGGACCCCCTCGAGAGCTGGCAGGGTCCCTGGGGCCAGAGCATCTACTCGCTGGAGTTCGCCGAGACCTGCGCCGACCGCGGCTTCGTCCGCGGCACGAAGTGGATGGTGATGCCTCACGGCGGGCCGATGTTCGCGGTGGCCGAGTACCAGGAGGCACACCGCCACGAGGGCTTCGACGCGGTGTGGGGCCCGAACTTCCACCGGGCGGCCGCCGAGGTATTCGGACACACCTTCACTTGGGGCATCCAGGCCGAGGACCTGCCCGAGGACCACAACCGGGTGGTTCTCGATCCCGCCGTGCGCGACTCATCGGGCCTGCCGGCCGCCCGCGTCGAGTACCGAGTGTCGGACAACACCCGCAAGATGCTTGACTTCAACGTGGCCCGCGCCGTCGAGGCGGCCGAGGCGGCGGGGGCGGTGTCCACCTACGTGCGCGACGTCTGGCCCACCGGCATAGGCCACGTACTGGGCACCACCCGGATGGGCGACGATCCTGAGCGCTCGGTGGTGGACCGCTGGTGCCGCGCCCACGACGTGGCCAACCTCTACGTGATCGACGGCGGCGTGTTCGTGACCGGCGGATCGGCCAACCCGACAGCCACGATCATGGCCAACGCGCTTCGGGTCGCCGACCACATGGTCGAGGCCCGGGCCTCCCAGGAGGTGCCCGCATGATCGAGGCCCGGGCCTCCCAGGGGCCGGTATGAGGGGCTCCGGGCCGACGCCTGCCCAGCGGGCGACGCTGGCACGACTGGCCGACATCCTCGTGGCCGAGGGACTCGGCATGCCGTCCGCCTCGTCGGTCGGCGTGGCCGACGGCCTGCTCGACCGGTGCCTCGACGCCGCTCCGTCGTTGGCGGCGGCGCTGACCGCTCTGCTCGACGAGGCGCCCGCGGAGGGCCTCGGGGCTTTCGTGCGACGACTGGAGGCGGACCGTCCCGACGACTTCGCCGTCCTGTCCACGACCGTCGTGGGCGCCTACTACCTCAGCGACGAGGTGCGCCGCCTGATCGGCTACCCCGGCCAGCAGCCCAGCCCGATGTCGGTGGCGGCCGAGCCCGACTATCTCGACATGCTGGAGCGGGTTCACGACCGCCACCCCGGCTACCGGGAGTGCCCGTGACCGGGGCGGTCCGCCCCTCGGGACTGCCCGTGACCGGGGCGGTCCGCTCCTCGGAAGTGCCCGTGGCAGGGGAGTACACGTGACCTACGTCATCGGCCCGCCGTGCATCGATGTCAAGGACGCCGCCTGCGTGGCCGAATGCCCGGTGGACTGCATCTACACCGGCGGTCGGATGCTCTACATCCACCCCGACGAGTGCATCGACTGCGGCGCCTGCGAACCGGTGTGCCCCGTCGAGGCCATCTACCCCGAGACGTTCCTCCCAGCCGAATACCGGGAGTTCACAGAGGTCAACGCCGACTTCTTCCAGGTCTCGGGACTCGGTTCGCCCGGCGGCGCCGCCCGCGTCGAGGCGGTAGAGGCCGACCACCCCGTCGTCGAAGCCTGGCCGCAGCCCCCGCGATGACGCGTTTCGGCAGCGTCGGGTACGGTGGGGCGCGAGCTGGCGGAAGGGAGCGACGATGGCGGTTGAACGGGGGTGCTGGGCGGCCCCGGACGCGCTCACCGGCCCCGAGGCGGCGGCCTTCGCCCGGCGGGTCGAGGAGCTCGGCTACTCGCAGCTGTGGATCAACGAGACATTCGGGCGCGATCCCTTCGCGCTGGCCGCGCACCTCGGAGCGGTCACGTCCACGCTGAGGCTCGGCGCGGGGATCGCCAACGTCTACAACCGGCACGCGGGCGTGATGAAGCAGGGAGCGTGCACCGTGGCCGAGCAGACCGGGGGCCGGTTCACTCTCGGCCTCGGCGTGTCCACCCCGGTGATCGTCACCAAGATCCGCGGCATCCCCTACGACCGGCCGCTGTCGTACATGCGGTCCTACCTCGACACCATGGAGTCCTCCCGCTACATGTCCGTGCCGCCGTCGGCGCCCGTGCCGACGGTGCTGGCCGCTCTCGGCCCCCGGATGCTCGAGCTGGCCGCGGAGCGCACCGACGGCGCCCACCCCTACAACACCACGCCCGAGCACACCGCTTTCGCCCGCTCGGTCATGGGGCCCGACGCGCACCTCTGCGTGGAGCAGAAGGTGATGCTCACTACCGACGCGTCGCAGGCCCGGGCCACGAGCGCCGCATTCATGAAGTTCTACACCCGGGCCCCCGGCTACCGGGACTGCTGGAAGCGCCTCGGCTTCACCGACGACGACATCGACGGGCCCTCGGACCGTTTCGTGGACGCGATGGTGGCCTGGGGCGACGTCGACGCCGTCGAGCGGCGGCTGGCCGAGCACGCCGACGCTGGTGCCACGCAGGTGTGCATCCAGGTGCTGCATCCCGCCTCCGGTGCCGCCGCCGTCGACTACGACGCCCTGGCGGCCCTGGCCCCCGCCGCGAGCTGACGGCTGGGGGCTCGCCCATGCAGGATCTCGCCGGCCGGGTGGCCGTGGTGACCGGAGGCGCCAGCGGCATGGGCCGGGGGATGGCCGAGCGCTTCGCGGCGGAGTCGATGCGGGTGGTGGTGGCCGACATCGAGGAGCCTCCCCTGCACGAGACGGTGGAGGCGATCCGCGCCGCGGGGGGCGAGGCCACCGCCGTGGTGTGCGACGTGTCGTCGTGGCCGTCGGTGCAGTCGCTGCGCGCCGCCGCCCTCGAGGCGTATGGCCCGGCCGACGTGCTGTGCAACAACGCGGGCGTGGTCGCCTCCGGCCCCGTCGCCGAGCTGTCCCTCAAGTCCTGGGAGTGGTGCCTGGGGGTCAACCTGTGGGGTGTGATCCACGGCTGCCGGGCCTTCCTCGGCGCCATGATCGAACGGGGCTCCGGCCACATCGTCAACACCGCATCGGTGCTGGGCCACATCACCTCGGCCGGCATCGGCCCCTACAACGTCTCCAAGCATGGCGTGGTGGCCCTCAGCGAGACCCTCCACGCGGAGATGCTGGCCCAGTCCACCGGGGTGGGCGTGACCTGCCTGTGCCCAGGGCTGGTGTCCACAAACATCATCGACTCCGAGCGCAACCGGCCCGAGCATCTGCTCGACCGCTCGGGGGTTGACGGCACGTTGAGATCCGACGCGCTCGCGGGCGGCGCCGACTCCGAGGCGCGGGCGGCGATACGGGACCTCTACGCGCAGGCTCTGCGCCCGTCGAAGGTTGCCGACATGGTGGTGCGAGCCATCCAGGACGGACAACTCTGGCTGTTCACCGACGGCGACTTCGACGCCGCCATCGCGGCCCGCCACCGCGACATCGAGGCCCGGCGTACGCCTTCGACCGCCGGATCCCTGGCCGCGGCCCTGCTGGAGGACCACGGCCCATGACCCAGCCCGCGCTGTCGGGCAGGGCTTCGCCGCCACCGCCCGCATCGTCGGGCGGGGATTCGCCGCCACGGCCCGCATCGTCGGGCAGGGCGTCGGATCGGGCAGCGCGGCAACGGCCCGCCCCAACGGGTCGGCGTCGGCGATGAGGGTCCTGGTCACCGGCGCCACCGGCTTCGTCGGATCCCACGCGGCCAAGGCCCTGCAGGACGCCGGTCACACCGTGCGGGCCCTGGTGCGCACCCCGGCCAAGCTCGAGACGGTCACCGCCCGGGTCGGGGTCGACCTGGCCTCGCTGGAGACCGCCGAAGGCGACATCCGCGACCCTGCCGCGGTCGCGTCCGCCGTCGAAGGCTGCGACGCGGTGGTCCACGCCGCCGCGGTGGTCAGCATCGACCCGAACGCCGCGGCCGAGGTCGAGGAGTCCAACTTCCCGGGCGCGCTCAACGTGCTGGGCGCTGCCGTCGATGCGGGCTGCGACCCGGTGGTGCACGTCTCCACCGGCGAGGCCCTGTTCCCGTTCCGCACCGACCCGGTGACCGCGGAGCATCCGGTCGGCACCGCCCCACATGCCTATCCGAGGTCCAAGGCCCAGAGCGAGCAGCTGGCCCGGCGCTACCAGTCCCAGGGTCGCGGCGTGGTCATCGTCTACCCGGCCCTGGTCGTCGGCCCCGGCGACTACAACGAGTCGGTGCAGGTCCAGCCCATGAAGCTGTGGCTGACCAGACCCGTTCCCCGGTCCGGCTACACCACCACGATGGTGGACGTGCGCGACGTTGCCGCCGTGATCGCCGCCTCGATGCAGGCCGGCCGCGGCCCGCGGCGCCACCTGATGTTCGGCCACCACCTCACCGCCGACGAGTTGCTGTCAGAGCTGCGGCAGGTGACGGGCCGGGACATCAAGTCGGCGCCCATGCCCAAGGCGCTGTTCTCGATATGGGGCCGGATCGGCGACATGGCGCACCGCTTCGGCCTCGACCTCGTGCTCACCTCCGAGGCCGTCGGGTACATGTTCAACTACTGCGCTGGCGACAACTCCGCCACCGAGCAGGCCACCGGAGTAACCCTGCGCCCGGTGGCGGAGTCGCTGGCCGACACCATCGCCTGGCTGCGCGACGAGGGCTACGTCACCGCCGCGCACGCCGGAGCCGTGCCGTAGGCTCTCGCACGCTCGGGAGAAGCCCTCGCAGGCTGGGGGAAGGCAGACGGGGGAGGCATAGACATGAGGGTCCTGGTAACCGGCGCCACCGGATTCGTGGGATCGCACACGGCCAAGGCCCTGCAGGACGCGGGCCACGCCGTGCGGGCCCTGGTGCGCACCCCGGCCAAGCTCGAGACGGTCACTGCCCGCGTCGGAGTCGATCTCGACTCGCTGGAGACGGCCGTAGGCGACATCGCCGACGCCGACGCGGTCACCGCGGCCATCGACGGCTGCGACGCCGCGGTGCACGCGGCCGCGGTGGTGGGCACCGACCCGAGCTCGGAGGCCGACATCGAGGCCAGCAACTTCGCGGGCGCGCTCAACGTGCTGGGCTCCGCCGCCGACGCCGGCTGCGACCCGATAGTTCATGTGTCCAGCGCTGCGGCCCTGTTCCCGTTCGGCACCGACCCGGTGACCGGCGACCATCCCGTGGGCAGCGCCCGGATGCCCTACGCCCGGTCCAAGGCCGAGTCCGAGCACCTGGCCCGACGGTTCCAGGCCTCAGGGCGAGGCGTCGTGATCGTCTACCCCGGCGGCGTGTTCGGACCCGGCGACTACAACGAGTCCACCCAGGTCAAGCCGCTCAAGCTGTGGCTGACCAAGCCCTTCACCCGTTCGGCGGGCTACACCCTCAACGTGGTCGACGTGCGCGACATAGCCGCGGTGATCGCGGCGTCGATGCAGCCCGGCCGCGGCCCCAAGCGCTACATGATGTTCGGACACAACCTCACCGCCGACGAGTTGCTGGCGGTGCTGCGCGAGGTCACCGGCCGAGACATCAAGTCGGTGACCATGCCGAAGGCCCTGTTCCTGGCGTGGGGCCGTGTCGGTGACCTCGCCCGCCGCTTCGGCCGCGACCTGATCCTCACCTCCGAGGCCACCGAGTACATGTACAACACCTGCGCGGGAGACAACGCCCACACCGAGCAGGACACCGGTGTGACCCTGCGCTCCGCGGCCGAGTGCCTGTCAGACGCGATCGCCTGGATGCGCGACGAGGGCTACATCACCGCCGACGACGCCGGGGCGGTGTCCTAGAGGCCGAGCGGCGGCCGGGCGGGCCCCGGACCGGCGGGCGAGGTCGCTGTGGTGACGGTCGGAGCTGGGCAGGCGCATCCCTGATACTGAAATATCAATAATTTTGATGATCTCATAGCTGTTGTCACACCGACGGCTTATGCTGCTTTCATGCAGGATCGGCAGATCGACGGCGTGGACGAGCTGTGGGCGGGATGGCGCCATGAGGGCGCCGCGGCCGAGCTGGTGCGCGCCCTGAAGTACGGCCGGGTCACCGCGGCGGTCACGCCGATCGCCGACCGGATGGCGTCGGTGGTGCCCGCGGCGCCGGCCGCGGACGCGGTCACCTGGGCGCCCTGCAGCCCGACCCGCCGACGGGAGCGCGGCTTCGACCCCGCCGAGCTGCTGGCCCGGGCCCTGGCCCGACGGCTGCGGCTGCGGGCCCGCCCTTGGCTGCGCCGCCTCGACGACGAGCCCCAGACGGCCCGAAGCCGCGAGGGCCGGCTGGCCGGCCCCAGACTGACGGTCCGGCCCGGCCGCCTTCGGGGCTCGGTGCTGGTGGTCGACGACGTGTGCACCACCGGCTCGACGCTGCGGGTGGCCGCGGCCGCGCTGCGGTCCGGCGGCGCGGCGACGGTGGTCGCGGCGGTGGCCACGATGGCGCCTGCGCCGCCGGACGCCGCCGCGGCAGCCAGTGGCGGTACCTCTACCATGAGGGCGCGTCGAAGCTAGGAAGGGAGGTTGGACGTGGAGATATCGATAAGCAGCCGACACACGGCCGTGACGCCGGGCCTCGAGGAGGCCGTGCGAGCCAAGATCGGGAGCCTCGACCGGTATCTGGACGATCTCGACACCGCCGAGGTCCATTTCGACGAGGCCCGCAACCCCCGCATCGTCGACCGCGAGACATGCGAGGTGACCCTCACCGGCCACGGCCACCATCTGCGCTGCAAGGTCAACGCCCCCGACGCCTTCACCGCGGTCGACCTGGCCGAGGCCAAGCTGGAGCGCCAGATCCGCAAGCTGCGCACCAAGCTGCAGAACCGCCACCACGGACGGGGCGACACGATCCGCACCGGCTCCGCCTCACCAGCCGGCAGCCCGGCCGCGATGTTGCCCGACACCGACCCGGCCCCGTTCGAGGACGCCGACGAGTTCGAGCCCGAGCTGCGCATCGTCAAGACCAAGCGGTTCCACCTCGGGCCGCTCACCCCGCCGGAGGCCGCCCTGAAGATGGACCTGCTCGGCCACGGCTTCTTCTTCTTCATCAACTCCGCCACCGGCCGCTCCGCGGTCGTGTACCGCCGCGACGACGGCGCGGTGGGCCTCATCGACGAGGCCGGCTGAGGCGGAGGCGGGTCGGCACCGATGTCGCTGTTCAAGCGCGTCCTGCGCTCGGGAGAGGGCCGAAAGCTCAAGGCGCTTCAGGCACTGGTCCCCGACGTCGGCGCGCTCGAGCCCGAGATGAAGCGGCTCGACGACGACGGTCTGCGGGCCCGCACCGCGGAGTTCCGCGGCCGTCTGGACAGGGGAGAGGCGCCCGACGACCTGCTGATCGAGTCCTTCGCGGTGGTGCGAGAGGCCGCGTGGCGGGTCCTCGGCCAGCGGCACTTCGACGTCCAGATCGTCGGCGGCGCGGCCCTGCACCTGGGATGGGTGGCCGAGATGCGCACCGGCGAGGGGAAGACCCTCACCTCCACGCTGCCGATCTACCTCACCGGGCTCACCGGGCGGGGCGTGCACGTCGTGACGGTCAACGACTACCTCGCCGGGCGGGACGCGGCCTGGATGGGCCAGCTCTTCAAGTGGCTCGGCCTCAGCGTCGGGCTGGTCGTCCCCGGCTCCAGGGGCGCCGACCACAAGCGGCGCCAGTACGCCTGCGACGTCACCTATGGCACCAACAACGAGTTCGGGTTCGACTACCTGCGCGACAACATGGCCATGTTGCGGGCCGAGCAGGTGCAGAGGGGCCACCACTACTGCATCGTCGACGAGATCGACTCAATCCTGATCGACGAGGCCCGCACCCCGCTCATCATCAGCGGCCGGGTGGCCGACGCGGCCGGCCTCTATACCCGCTTCGCGGGCATCGTCCGCGGCCTGCAGCGCGACGTCCACTACGAGGTCGACGAGGAGAAGCGCACCGTCGCCCCGCTCGAGGACGGCGTCCACGCGGTGGAGCGGGTGCTCGGGGTCGAGAATCTCTACGACATGGTGTCCCAGAACCTCGTGCACCAACTCCAGGCCGCGCTTCGGGCCAAGGAGCTCTACCGGCGCGACCGCGACTACATCGTCGACCGCAACCAGGTCAAGATCGTCGACGAGTTCACCGGCCGGATCCTGGAGGGGCGGCGGTGGTCCGACGGGCTGCACCAGGCCGTCGAGGCCAAGGAGGGCGTGGCCATCAAGGAGGAGAACCAGACGCTGGCCACCATCACCCTGCAGAACTACTACCGGCTGTACGAGCGTCTCGCCGGCATGACCGGCACCGCCCAGACCGAGGCCAGCGAGCTGATGTCCACCTACGGGCTGCACGTGGTGAGCGTTCCCACCAACCTGCCGACGGTGCGCGAGGACCGGGCCGACCTGATCTACAAGACCGAGGACGCCAAGTTCGCGGCGTGCGTGGAGGACATCGCCGCCCGCGTCGAGGACGGCCAGCCCGTGCTGGTGGGCACGGTGTCGGTGGAGAAGTCCGAGAAGCTGTCGCGCCTGCTCGGCAAGCAGGGGATCGCCCACGAGGTGCTCAACGCCAAGCAGCACCACCGCGAGGCCGAGATCGTCACCCAGGCAGGCAGGCTGGGCTCGGTGACCGTGGCCACCAACATGGCCGGCCGAGGCGTCGACATCCTCCTCGGCGGCAACCCCGACGGCCTGGCTCAGCGGGACTTGCGGGCTGAGGGGCTCGATCCCGAGTCGTCCGACGGCGAGCGGCGCCTGGCCGTGCTGACCGCCAAGCACGCCGAGGTCACCGACCGCGAGCGCGAGCAGGTGCTGGAGCTCGGCGGCCTGTACGTGCTGGGCACCGAGCGCCACGAGAGCCGCCGCATCGACAACCAGCTGCGGGGCCGGTCCGGCCGCCAGGGGGACCCCGGCGAGAGCCGCTTCTACCTGTCGCTGGAGGACGAGCTGATGAGCCGCTTCGCCACCGGCGCCATGAACTGGGTGATGGACAAGGCGCTGCCCGAGGACGTGCCGATCGAGGCGGGCATGGTCACCAAGGCGATCGAGCGGGCCCAGAACACTGTCGAGCAGCGCAACGCCGAGACCCGCAAGAACGTCCTCAAGTACGACGAGGTCATGAACGCTCAGCGCAAGGTGATCTACCGGCGGCGCGAGCAGATCCTCGACGGAGCGGACCTGCGAGCCGAGACGCTGGAGTACCTGGCTTCGGCGGTGGACGCCGCCGTCGGCACGTACTGCGAGTCTGAGCACGCCGAGGAGTGGGACCTCGACGGGCTCGGCACGGAGCTGGCGTCGATGTGGCCCGGCGGGGCGGAGAACTCCTCGCTGCGGGACGCGACGACCGTCGAGCAGCTCTCCGAGACGCTCAACGACGCCGCCGTCGAGCACTACCGCGGCCGCGAGCGCGAGCTGGGCGACGCGGTGATGCGCGAGGCCGAGCGCCAAGTCATGCTGCGGCTGATCGACCAGAAGTGGCGCACCCACCTTCACGAGATGGACCTGCTGCGGGAGGGCATCCACCTGCGGGCCATGGGCCAGAAGGACCCGGCCACCGAATGGCAGCGCGAGGGCTTCGACATGTTCGGCCAGATGATGGACGGCATCGCCGCGGACTTCGTCCGCTACGTCATGCATGTCCAGCTGGCCCAGCGCCCGTCGGCCGACGAGCAGCGGCTGGTGGGCGTCAGCGCCACCAAGAGCGGCGAGGCGCAGCCGGCGATGGCCGCCGCCGGGGCCCCCGCCGGATCGGGCGGCCGCACCACGGCTGCGGCCGGCGGGGCCGCGGCAGCGTCGGGAACGGCCATGCCCCGGACGGCGGGCGCCAACAGGCCCGCGCCGCGGGTCCCGGTGGTGAAGACCGAGCTCGAGAAGGTGGGCCGCAACCAGCCGTGTCCGTGCGGCAGCGGCCGGAAGTTCAAGATGTGCCACGGACGGCCCGGCGCGGCGGGCTGAGGATCCGTGCAGGACTTCGCCGAGGAACTGCGCCACCTGCGGGGCCGTCTCGACGAGGCCGAGGCCTACATGCGGATCGGGGCGCTTCGGGTCAGGCGGCCCCAGCTGGAAGCCGAGTCCTCGCGGCCCGACCTGTGGGACCAGCCGGAGCGGGCCCGGGCCGTCACCTCCGAGTTGGCCGCGATCAGCGAGGACCTGGAGCTCTTCGACCGGCTCGACGAAGACCTCTCCGACACCGAGACGCTCCACGAACTGGCCGTCGAGGAGGACGATTCCTCCGTGGAGTCCGAGATCGCCGGGCTGGTGAGGGCGCTCGGCGAGCGGTTCGACCAACTCGAGACGCGTTCGCTGTTCACCGGGGAGTTCGACGAACGCGACGCGGTGTGCCAGATCAAGTCCGGCGAGGGCGGCACCGACGCCCAAGACTGGGCCGAGATGCTGCTGCGCATGTATCGGCGCTGGGCCGAGCGCCGCGGCTTCGACATAGAGGTCACCGCGCTCTCGGAAGGCACCGAGGCCGGATTCTCCAGCGTCGACTTCCTCGTCAAGGGCCGCTGCGCCTACGGCTGGATGCGCTCCGAGCACGGCGTGCACCGGCTGGTACGGATCTCGCCGTTCAACAACGAGGGCAAGCGCCAGACCGCGTTCACCGCGGTGGAGGTGGCCCCGTTCTTCGAGGAAGTGGCCGACGAGGTGGCCATCGACGAGAAGGACCTGCGGGTGGACACCTACCGCTCGTCGGGCGCGGGCGGCCAGCACGTCAACGTCACCGACTCCGCGGTGCGCATAACCCATCTGCCCACAGGGATCGTGACCAGCTGCCAGAACGAGCGCAGCCAGCACCAGAACAAGGAGCGGGCCATGCAGATGCTGGCCGCCAAGCTGCTCGACCTGGAGCGCAAGCGGCGCAGCGACGAGATCGCGGGCATCAAGGGCGAGCAGCGCAACGTGGGCTTCGGCAGCCAGATCCGCAGCTACGTGATGCAGCCCTACCAGATGGTCAGGGACCAGCGCACCCGCCACGAGACCTCCAACGTCGAGGCGGTGCTGGGCGGTCAGCTCGACCCGTTCATGGAGTCGTGGCTGCGGTGGAGCCGGGCCTGCTCCGCGGCCGAGCCCGAGCGGGCTGATACCGTCGCCGCGTCCGCCCGGCCCGCCGCGGGAGGAGCCGCGTGACCGAGGGGTCCCCATGATCAAGATGGAGAAGGTCACCAAGGTCTTCAAGGGCGACGTCGTGGCGCTGCGCGACGTGAGCATCGACATCGGCAAGGGCGAGTTCGTCTTCCTGGTGGGCCCCTCGGGTTCGGGCAAGTCCACGTTCATCCGCCTGCTCAACCGGGAGGACGTGCCCGAGCACGGCCGCATCTTCGTGGCCGGACGCGACATCGGCGGCCTCAGCGCGTGGCGGGTTCCCTACCTTCGCCGCAACATCGGCTACGTGTTCCAGGACTTCAAGCTGCTGTCCAAGAAGACCGTGGCCGAGAACGTGGCGTTCGCGCTGGAGGTGATCGGCAAGGGCTCCCATGTGATCAACCGTCAGGTGCCTGCCATCCTCGACCTGGTCGGGTTGTCGCGCAAGATGGACCGCTTCCCCCACGAGCTGTCCGGCGGCGAGCAGCAGAGGGTGTCGATCGCCCGGGCGTTCGTGAACCGGCCGCTGATCCTGTTGGCCGACGAGCCCACCGGCAACCTAGACCCCAGCACCTCGGTGGGGATCATGCGCCTGCTGGAGCGGATCAACGAGACGGGCACCACCGTGGTGATGGCCACCCACGACAGCAGCGTGGTGGACAGCATGCGCCAGCGGGTCGTCGAGCTGGATCGGGGCATGGTCGTGCGCGATCAGGCCAGAGGCGTCTACGAGTAGCGGTTCCGTGCAGGCGTCCGTCCCGGGCTGCGAGTAGCCCGCCCGCCCGATGTTCACGCTCCGCTACGCGCTGAGGGAGACCGGCCAGAACCTCTGGCGCAACATCCTGCTGGCGGTGGCCACCGTGATCACGGTCGGGGTGTCGCTGGCCATGTTCGGCGGCTTCCTGCTGTTCCAGGTGGCGGTGGACAACGCGACGGCCCGCTGGGAGGACGGGGTGGAGTTCATCGTGTGGATGAACGCCGACGCCGACGAGGACCAGGACGCGAGCCTGCGCAACCAGCTTCAGGAGAGCCCCGGCGTGCTGAACTGGACCTACGTCGACCAGCAGCAGGCCTACGAGGAGTTCAGGGAGATTTTCGAGGACACGCCGGAA
Source organism: Acidimicrobiales bacterium (assembly GCA_963667505.2). GTDB lineage: Bacteria > Actinomycetota > Acidimicrobiia > Acidimicrobiales > Aldehydirespiratoraceae > Aldehydirespirator. The sequence continues at coordinate 1,041,998 of OY763490.2, forward strand.
CTGCTCGACGTGGTGACCGCCGAGGGCGTGCCGCCGTACTACCGGGTGGCGCCGACCGATCCCGACCCCGACGTGGTGGAGGAGCTGGGCAGCCAGTTCCAGGGACGGCCCGGCGTCCGTACCGTGACCTTCGCGGGCGACGTGATCCGAGACGTCCAGAATCTGGCCGACCGGGCCGGCCGGGTGCTCTTCGCGGGCTCGCTGGTCCTTCTGGCCGCTTCGATTCTGCTGATCCTCAACACGCTGGCCGTCGCCATCGGCAACCGACGGACCGAGATCGAGATCATGCGGCTGGTGGGGGCCACCAAGTGGTTCATCCGAGTGCCGTTCATGCTCGAGGGCCTGGTCCAGGGCCTGATGGGCGCGGTGGTGGCGATGGTCAGCAACATGCTGCTGCGCACCTACGTGATCGACCAGTTCAGCGACGCCGACGCCCTGCAGCTGCTGGCCGGCTTCAAGGTCGACGATCCGGCGGTGTTCCGGATCAACCTGCTGATGCTGGCCGTCGGCGGCGTGGTCGCGGTGATCGGCTCAGCCATCGCCGTAGCCCTCCACCTCGACAAGTAACCCTGCGCCACCGCCGCAGGCGGCCCGAGAGGCCGCGCTGGGTGTCGCAACCCTTCAGACCATTCTCACCCGATCATCGCCTTCTGTATTTACATGCTATAATATTGATTCACAGCTTCCCCCACAGGTGAGACGATCGAGGGAAAGCCATGCTGTTGAATGATCACGTCACCGACCTTGTACGCGTAGGGTTCAGGCCGGTGAAAGCCGACGAACTCCTGAACCGCCTGCTGGCGCGCGGCGTGGCGCGACAAGTTCAGCCGAGTTCCGGCGCATTGCGGGCTGTGCGGTTCAAGCACATCGAGGTCGCAGCGGCCTCCGATGCGGGGGAGCGTCAAATGCGGGCCCGCTGGCGCGAGCGGGTGGGCAATTCGGAGATCAGCTATGTCCTGATCGCCGACGACGTCGACAGCCCGGGACGCGTGCTGGCACTAGGCCCCAGCACGCCTCAAGACCCGATCCGCTCCGTGGCCTGCGCTCGACTTGCAGCGGCAGTCGAGGAGGCCGCGGCCATGTCGGACCTCGACGCGGTGCGCCACATCGCAGCGGGGCTGGCTCGGCTGGCCGGTCGGGGCATGGTCGTGCACGGGCTGCTTACTAGACACACGCTGGAGTCCCGTCTCCTCGAGGAACCCGGCTTCCAGGCGTTCGCCCTCCAGGCTCTCGAGGGAGTGCGGATCGACGGCGACTGGCGCTCCGTGCTGGTCGGTGTCGGATACGACATCGAGCGACTGGAGCCGCGGGGCTATCTCGCCCGCTTCGAGGGGCGGCCGGTCGCGGTCGTGCATCCGAAGGCCGACCCCCGAGACTTCATGCGCCTCGACCAAGCGGGCCGTCCATCCGAGGGCGTCCTAGCGGCCGACTGCCGCGCCCGCGGCGCCCGCTACGGCATCCTCGCCTGCCGGAACCGCTACCGCCTCTTCGACTGCGGCCCGTCGTCGTCCACCGCCGAATGGCTGGACCTCGACGCCGACCTCCTAGACGAGGAGCGCCGCTCCTATCTGGCCCTGCTCGCCCCGGGCTTCTTGGCCCAGGGCCGCTTGGCCGACCTTCAGGCCGACACGGCTGGATGTACGTCCTCACCTCACTCTGGAAGTAGCCTGCCTGACGTATCGAGGGATTACTGCGATGGGGGGCGGTCAGCCCAGTGACTGAATCGATGAACTCCGAAGTACGTCTCGGAGCTACACGCGTCGAGGCGCTTCACTATCGCTCGCTGAGGTATGTGTCGCAAGCGCTCGGTCCGTTCCATGTTCTCGTAGGACCCAACGCCAGCGGCAAGTCGAACTTCCTTGATGTACTGGCCTTCATTGGTGACGTCCTCAGCACGGACCTTCCGACAGCCGTTCTCGGTGATGATCGCTGGAACGTCCAACATAGAACAACGGACGCGCGCGACCTGGTCTGGGATCCTTACAAGTCGGGCGGACGGTGGCGGCGGAGTTCATTCGAACTCGCTGTCGAAATGGCGATCCCCGAATATTTTCTCACACGGAGTACCAATAGAGCTGTGTGTCGCTATGAAATTGAGATAGAAGCCTTGGGTGAACCGGAGTTCCTCACCGAGACGCTTTGGTTGAAACCGGACATCAGTGGAGCGGAACCGACAGGCCCGCCGCGTGGGACGTTTCCGTGCCCAAGGCGACCACCCTCTCATATTGCTTTACAGACCGGCTCGCGGATTCCAGACGGCTGGGATATGATCGTGTCGAGAGGACTCCCCCCAGAAAGGGTGAGCTACAAGGCTGAGACCGGTGACTGGGCCGCACCATTCCAGATATCGGCAACGAAGTCAGCGCTCGCCAATCTGCCCGAGGATCACGCTCTCTTCCCGGTTGCGCTTTGGTTCCGGCAGTGGATTCTCGCGGCCGAGCGGATCGTTCTCTCGGGCGAGGCCATGCGGCGTCCATGTCCTCCGATCCGGCGTCAAGACTTTCTGCCGGACGGCTCGAATCTCCCGCATGTGGTTCAGGAGTTGGCCGATTCACATCCAGAGCAACACGCGCGTTGGGTCAGGCATGTTCAAGAGGTGCTTCCAGACATTGTCAATGTCAGTACGCGCGAGCGGGAAGAGGATCGGCATCGCTATCTCGTCTTGGAGCACCCCAATCAGCAGGAGAGTCCTTCATGGCTGATTTCAGACGGCACGCTCAGGCTTCTCGCGCTGACGCTACTTGCATACTTGCCCGAACTGTCGGGCATCTATCTCATTGAGGAGCCTGAGAACGGCCTGCATCCTCGTGCTGTAGAGACGGTGTTTCAATCGCTGTCATCCGTCTACGAAGCCCAGATTCTGTTGACAACTCATTCTCCCTTGGTGGCGCGTCTGACTGAACCGGATCGGCTTCTCTGCTTAGGCCGCGATGAGACAGCGGGTACCGACATCGTCTCTGGGAGCGAGCACCCCCATCTGCAGGATTGGCAGGGTACGGCCGACCTGGGTACTCTCCTAGCCAGCGGTATTCTTGGATAATGCTTGACCTAGTATGCCTAGTAGCCGACAGGAATATGGAGGCTGCCGTGTCGAGGCTTCTGTCTCGGCCAAGAGCACTTGGCATCCGTCGTATTGCGTCCGAGTTGATTGTCCATCCTGAGCGCGATCCAGGCTGCTTTCATGATGGCGTCGAATTCCTCCGCGGCCTTCGTTCGCGGGTGGAGCACGCTCTCGTATTGCTCGACCTCGACTGGAAGGGTGTCCCAGCGGAGTCTGCATCCGAACTTGAGAACCAGCTTGAGACGAAACTCGCCCGGGCGAGCATGGAGGACTGGGCACGAGCCGTAGTGATCGACCCCGAACTGGAAGCCTGGGTCTTCAGCGGGTCCATCCATGTGGCGCGGGCACTCGGATGGACGGATCGAAGATCCGCTTTGCGCCAGGCCTTGGCGTCACGGAGTCTGTGGCCCGACGATTGCGCCAAACCGCCCGATCCCAAGGCAGCGATGGAGTGGGCGCTCAGACAGGTGGACGTGCCAAGGTCGTCCTCCATCTACGGCGAGTTGGCATCGACGGTGAGTACGAGGAACTGCACAGACCGTGCCTTCGTTCGGTTTCGCCGAATACTGCAGGACTGGTTCCCAGCGTCGTCCTGATTGGCTCGTCTCCGGGCCACGACAGGTGGTGGGGCACGGTGCCGCCCGCCAGTTGGGGGGTGTCTGGCGGGCGACAAGGGCGGTCTCGGCGAGAGCGCCGAGACCGAGGATCAGCCGAGGGTGTCGGCCGGGGCGGTGTAGTCCAGGCTTAGGGCTTCGGCTACTGCGGGTTCGGTTACTTGGCCTTGGCGGATGCTCAGGCCGTCTTGGAGGCCCTTGTCGGCTGCTATGGCCTCGACGACGCCTTCGGCGAGTTTGAGCACGTAGGGGAGGGTGGCGTTGTTGAGGGCCTGGGTGGAGGTGCGGGGCACCGCGCCGGGCATGTTGGCCACGCAGTAGTGGACCACGTCGTGGACGACGTAGGTGGGGTCGGCGTGGGTGGTGGGCCGGGAGGTCTCGGCGCAGCCGCCCTGGTCGATGGCCACGTCCACGATCACCGTGCCCGGCCGCATCACCTTCACCATCTGCTCGGTGATCAGGCGGGGCGCCCGGGCGCCGCGCAGCAGCACCGCCCCGATCACCAGGTCGGCGGTGAACACCGACTGGCTCAGACGGCTGGGGCTCGAGTAGAGGGTGCGCAGCGCCGGACCGAAGCGGGCGGCCAGCGACTCCAGCACGGACGCGTCGCGGTCGAGCACGGTCACGTCCGCGCCCAGGCCGAGGGCCATCTCGATGGCGTTGCTGCCCACCACGCCGCCGCCCACCACCGTGACCGGCGCGGCAGCCACGCCGGGCACGCCGCCCAGCAGGACCCCTCGTCCGCCCGCGGACGCCTCCAAGCAGCGGGCCCCGGCCTGGACGGCCAGCCGGCCCGCCACCTGTGACATCGGGGCCAGCAGCGGCAGACGGCCGAGGCGGTCGGTGACCGACTCGTAGGCGATGGCGGTGGCCCCGCTGGCCAGCAGGTCGCAGGCCTGGTCGGGGTCGGGGGCCAGGTGCAGGTAAGTGAACAGGGTGTGGTCGCGGCGCAGGCGGGCCCGCTCGACCGCCTGCGGCTCCTTGACCTTCACGATCAGCTCCGCCGCGTCGAAGACCTCCTCGGCGCTGTCCAACACTCGGGTGCCCGTGGCGCTGTACTGCTCGTCGTCGAAGCCGGCCCCCGCGCCGGCCTTGCGCTCGACGAACACGTCATGTCCCCGGTCGACCAGCTCGGCCGCGCTCTCGGGGGTGAGACCCACCCGGCGCTCCTCGCTCTTGATCTCCTTCGGCACTCCGATGCGCATGACCCCTCCCTTGCATCGCCTAGTGCAAGATTAGCAGCGTTCCAGTGCCAGATTTCTGGCAAGTTCCGTCCGAATACCGCTCTAGACGCATGATGCTTGCGCATACGAGCGTTATGGCGCAGAATATTGCTCATGCTCGACATCGACTCCATAGATCGCCTCATCCTGAACGAGCTCCAGACCGACGGGCGGGTCTCGCACGCCGAGCTGGCCGAGCGCGTCGGGCTGTCCGCGTCGGCGTGCCATCGCCGGGTGCGCCGGCTGGAGGCCGACGGGGTGATCGACGGCTACGTGATGATCCTCGACACCGGCGCCGTCGGCCGCGACCTCGACGTGTTCGTGGAGGTGTCGCTGGTGAGCCAGAGCAAGGAGTCGCTGCAGCTGTTCGAGGAGGAGGTACGCGACTGCCCGGAGGTCATGTCGTGCCACCTCGTGGCGGGTGACGCCGACTACCTGCTGCACCTGGCAGTGCAGGACCACCGAGACTTCGAGCGCATCCACAACCAATACCTGTCGCGGCTGCCGGGCGTGGCCCGGCTCAGATCAAACTTCTCCATCCGCACCGTCTACCGGACCACCCGCCACCTGCTGTAGGGGGTGGACGATCGAAATTTGGTCTGGTTGTGGCCCCTATGAGCCCACAACTGCGTCAATTTCAGGGACGGTCGCGGGTAGGGGACGGCCCGGCCGTCAGCCCTGCTGAGTGCCGACCTTGAGGTCCTTGAAGGGCACGCCCCGGTCGACGCTGATGTCGCGGGGCAGGCCCAGCACCCGGTCGCCGATGATGTTGCGCTGGATCTCGGTCGTGCCGCCCGCGATGCCGGCCTGCAGAGAGGTGAGGGTCTGGCGCTGCCAGCGGGCGTCCGCCTCGTCGTCCCAGGCCACGCCCGAGACCCCCGCCACGGCCATGGACAGCTCGCTGTGCAGGTCGGCGATCTGGACGGTGGCCAGCTTGCCGATCGACCCGCCCGGCCCGGGCGTGCGCCCCGCCTTGATCTCGGCCCGGGTCCGCATGGCAACCAGCGACAGGCAGGTCTCCAGGATGCGCAGCCGCATCAGCTTCTGGCGAAGGGCGGCGTCGCCGGTGAGGCCCCGCTTGCGGCACTCGGCGATGAGGCGGTCGGTGCGGTCGGTGGTGATGCCCCCGGTGGTGCCCGAGCCGATGGCCACCCGCTCGTACATGAGCATGGCGGTGGCCATGCGCCAGCCGTTGTTGAGGTCGCCGAGCAGGTGGTCGGCGCCGATGCGGACGTCGGTGAAGAACACCTCGTTGAAGTGGGTGCCGCCGTCGATCTGGTGGATCGGTCGGACCTCCACGCCGTCGGCGTCCATGGGCACGATGAACATCGAGATGCCGGCGTGCTTGGGCACATCGGGGTCGGTGCGGGCGATGATGATGCCGTAGGCGCACAGGTGCGCCAGGGTCGTCCACACCTTCTGGCCGTTGATGACCCACTCGTCGCCGTCGCGCTCGGCCCGGGTCTGGAGGCTGGCCACGTCGGAGCCGGCGCCGGGCTCGGAGAACATCTGGCACCACACGTCTTCTCCGGAGATGATGCGGGCCAGCTGGGCCGACTTCTGCTCATGCGTGCCGTACTCGGCCATCATCGGCAGGCACATCCCGTGGGAGATGAGCAGGTCGTAGGTCATGTTGGGGTAGCGGCTGTACTCGTCGCGCCAGACCTTCTCGTGGGCCTTGGTCAGGCCCGCGCCCCCGTACTCGGCCGGGTAGGTCAGCCCGGCCAGGCCTGCCTCGGCCAGCGCGAGCTGGAACTGCTGGGCCGCCTGCAGGCGCAGCTCGCCCCTAGGGTCGGGCCACCCGCCGAGTTCGATGCCGGTGGCGTGCTCGTCGAGGAAGGCCCGGCAGCGGGCACGGAAGGCCGCGTCCTCGTCGGAGGGCAGCACGTCGTCGGCCACGGGGTCAGCGTAGTGGGATCGAAATGGCCGGCACGCCAGCGGCGGGGGAGCAGGGGTGGCCGGTGCCTTGCCCGCGCTGGCGTTCAGGAGCCGAGCAGCTCTATCTGCACGTCTCGATACCGCCCGACTCCAGAGTTGACGGCCACTTCCGTGCCGCCTTTGCGCAGCAGGATGCTCTGGCCCGGCGCCACGCTCGCCGACTTGGAGCCCGATCCGTCCTCGCCCGACTCGAGCGGCTCGACGGTGACGTGGTCGCCCTCCACCACCACCACTACGTAGTCGTTCTCGTGGTGGTGGATCGGCGACCGCTGGCCCGGCTCGAGCACCATCTCCCACACCCGGATGCGCTCATCCTCGAACAGCACCCGGTCACCGATGGGCCCCAGCCCAACACGCTCAGCGTCGGTCATGGCATGGCCCCAGCGCAGTGCGGCTCTGTGGGGCCGTACGGGGCGGGGTCGCTCACGCGAAGGCCGGCATCACGTCGTCGTGGATGAGCTGGAGCTGGCCCATGACGTCGGGCACCTCTATATCGCGTCCGGTGAACGCGTTCAGCAGGAACGAGTCGGTGATGCAGGCGATGAAGTGGTTGACGCCGCTCGGCTCGATGTCGCTCTTGATCTTGTCCACCACCTCCTCGGGGGTGCCGGCCACCGACAGCTTCTCGGCGATGTCGGCGGTCATGTTGTCGATGGCCCCCTGCACGTCGCCGTCGGCGAAGGCGTCGAGGATGGGCTGCACGTCGGACTGCGACACGCCGTGGCGCTCCATCTGCTCCACCGCCATCGCCGGGATGTAGAACGCCCCGATGGTCTGGGCCGCCTGCTTGGCCTTGGCCGAGTCGGGCCCGATGGCGAACACGTTCCACACCGCGATGTCGAGATCCTGCCAGTCGCGCCCGGCCCGTTCCGCGCCGATCCTCAGGTGCTCCACCATGTAGTCGCACGCTTCCCGGGAGTACTGGGCGAAGGCGTGGGTGCCGTCGGAGAGCTCGCCCGCGGCCTGGAAGGACTTCGGGCCGCGCAGGGCGCCGATCAGCAGGGGCAGGTGCTCCTGCACCGGCCGGGCGAAGGTGAACAGTCCGGCGTAGTTGAAGAACTCGCCCTCGAAGGTCAGCGCGCCCTCGTCGAGGAACGTGCGCATCACATGGTGAGCCTCCTTCACCCTCGATAGCGGCTTGATGCCCGTCCAGTCGGTGCAGTACTGCGCGAGCAGGCTGAAGTTCCCGCTGGAGATGACGCATTCGGCCCGCCCGCCGGTCAGTTCGTCGAGGGTGGCCACCGCTTGGGCGACCAGAGTCGGCTCGCGCAGCGCGACCGGCGCCAGGCTGGGTCCCATGCGGATCTGGCTGGTCTGCGACGCCGCTGCGGCGAACAGCACGTACAGGTCCTTGTGCCAGGTCTCGTCCGCTGCGTAGCACCCGTAGAAGCCGAGCTCGTCGGCCAGTCTGATGTGCTCCAGGGACTCCGTCAGCGGGTAGTCGGGCAGGGTCACGAAACTGAACTTCATCTCTCCTCCTAGGCGAGCCGATCCCGGAGCCTCGAACCTAGACCACAACGGGCCCGTCGTCGATTGGAGGACCGGGCCGAGCCGTGTTCTTGCCGGAGTCCTCAGCTACAGGGTCGGACTTGCGGCGCGGCGTCTGATCGGCGAGGGCGTGAGCGGCGATGCCAGCAGGCCGGCGGTCCCGACTGCCTGCGCCGCTACCGGCTGCTTGCGCGGTCCCGACTGCCTGCGCCGCTACCGGCTGCCTGCGCGGCTACTTGGGGGGTCCGGCCCGGTAGCCGACGCCCGACACGGTGAAGATGTAGCTCGGGCTCCTCGCGTTGTCCCCGAGCTTGTTGCGGAGGTCCTTGACGAAGGTGCGCAGGCGCTGGGGGTCGCTCGCAGTGTCGGGGCCCCAGACGCGACGGATCAGCTGGTCGTAGGTGAGCACCTGCCCCGAGTTGGAGCAGAGCTCGGCCAGCAGCCGGTACTCGGTCGGGGTGAGCTTCGTTTGACGGCCTGCGATGGTGACTTCGTTGCTCAGGTAGTCGACGGTGAGGTCTTTGAGCCGGTAGGGCTCGGCGTGCCGGGACTGGGCTCTCCGTCGCAGGGCCGCACGGATCCTGGTGAGCAGTTCGACGGGCGAGAAGGGCTTGACGATGTAGTCGGCCGCGCCCATATCGAAGGCCTTGGCCAGGTATCGGTCGTCGCCGCGCCCCGACACGAAGATGACTGGTGCCTCGGTGGTGCTGGAGATCTTCTCCATGAGCTCGAACCCGTCAGTTCCGTGCATCACCAAGTCGAGCAGCACGAGCGCGGGCGGCTCGTCTCGGATGAGCCGTTCGGCGTCGTCGGCATCGTCGGCGAGAATCGGCTGGTAGCCGCCCTCCAGCAGCGTGTTGCGCAGCGTGCGGAGCATCTGGGGGTCGTCGTCGATGGCGAGGATGCGTTCGGCCCCCCGGTCCGCCTCGACCGCTCCGCCCGAGCCGTTGCGGCTGCTGGCCGCGGCGGGGTCGAGGACGGCGTCGGTGCTCGGCGTGGCCTCCTCGACGGTGGGGACGGTGAACGTGAACCGGGCGCCGCGGCCGGGTCCGTCGCTCGCGGCCCAGATGCGGCCGCCGTGGGCCTCCACGATGCCCTTGCAGATCGCCAGGCCCAGGCCGTAGCTCCGGTGGTCGTTCGGGCCGGCGGCGGTGTCGCCTCGGGAGAACTTGGTGAACAGCCGGGGCAGTCGTTCGGCGGCGATGCCCGTCCCCTCGTCGGTGACCGACACGGCCACATGCTGGTCCTGCTGGACGGCGGCCACGGTGATCGTGGACCATTTGCGCGAGTGCCGGGCGGCGTTGGCGAGCAGGTTGTACAGGACCTGCGCGAGCCTCTGGCGGTCGGCCTGGACCTGGGGCAGGTCGCCGGCTAGCTCGACAGCGACGTCGATCCGGTGGCCGCTGCCGACGAACGCGTTCTTGGCCTGCTCGATCACCGAGGCGACATCGGTCGGGCCGGCGGTCACCGACAGGGTTCCCGCCTCGATGCGGGTCAGGTCCAGCAGATTGCTGATCAGGTCGCGCATGTGGTCGGCCTGCTCTTCGATCATGCGGAAGAACTGCTGGGTCTCCGCGGGGTCGTGCACCACCGAGCCGGCCCCGGCGGTGGCCGCCGCCCCCTTGATCGACGCCAGCGGTCCCCTCAGCTCGTGGCTCACCATGCCCAGGAACTCGGCCCGCAGCCTCTCGAGCTCCTCCAGGGGCGTGATGTCCTGCACGGTGGCCACTATGGACATCACCTCGCCGACTTCGGAGCGGATCGGCGTGGCGTTGACCAGCGCGGACACCGACTCGCCGTCGGGACGCTCGATGACCAGTTCCTCGGCTCGCATGGTCTCGCCGGCGCGGGCCGAGCGCACCACCGAGAGGTCCCTGCCGGGGAGCATCGTGCCGTCCATCCGACGGAAAGTCAGCTGCGCCAGCGTCGGGTCCGGGTCCTGCCCGTCGGGGATGCCGAAGATGCGCCTGGCCTCGCGGTTGGCCGTGACCGGTTGGCGGGTGCGCTCGTCGAACACCAGCACCCCCACCGGGGAGGTGTCCACCAGCGCCTCCAAGTCGGCCTTGGCCCGCTGCTCGGCATCGTAGCGCCGGGCGTTGGTGATGGCCATGGCCGCCTGCTTGGCGAACAGCTCCAGCATCTCCTCGTCGCGGCGGGTGAACCCTTCGCCGCGCTCGCGGTCGCCGATGTAGATGGTGCCGACGTGGCGGTCCGACACTCGTATCTGCGCCCCGATGAACGCCCCGATGAGCGGCCTGAACCCCTCGAAGCCGGCCGCGGCGAGGTGCTCGACGAGGTCGGGGGTCCTCAGCGGCTCCACCAGGCCCGTGAGGTAGCCGAACAGCTCCCGGCCCCGGGGGTACGACAGCAACTCGGCCTGCTCGTCGGCAGTGGTGCCCGAGACGAGCAGGCTCTGGAAGTCCCCGTCGTCGTCCAGCGTGGTGATCGCGCCGAAGCGTGCGCCGGTCAGCGACCGGGCCCCGTCGACCACCTCCTGCAGCACCACGTCCACGTCCAGGTCTTCGCTGATGCGCAGGATGGCCGCCACCAACTCCGACAGGCGCGCCTCAAGCGACTCGCCGCCGGCACCCGCGTGGTCTCTCTCGGCCGGACGGGGCATCCCCCAAGACTAGGCCGGGCGGCCTCCAGTGACGAGCCGAACCGCCGACACCGCCGACACTGCCTGCGGCGGCGGCGGGCGCTCGGGCCTCGACCCGGTCGGACGAGCCGGCGTCGTAGCCGTCGGTCGGCACCGTCACCCGCCCGTTCAGCAGCGGCCAGTGGTCGTCGGTCTCCAGACCCCTCACACAGGATCAGGGCTGGTTGGGGGCGGCGGGGGTGGGGGTGTCCACGGTCTGGAAGTCGCCGGTGGCGTCGGGCACGCGGGCGTAGCTTCCGCCCTCGGGGGCCTGGCCCTCGTCCCAGTCGACGCTGTCCACGAGGGTGCCGTCGCGCAGCCAGATGCCCAGCTCCTCGTCGCCGCCCAGGGCGAAGCCCGGCCAGCCGTCCTTGTCCAGGCTGAACTGCATGTAGGCGCCCGGTCCGAGGATCGTGTCCGCCGGGAAGGCGACCCGCTTGCCGGCGTCGGTGAGGCTGTCGGCCACCTCGAAGCCCACCAGCGCGATCGGGTCGGGCATCGTGTTGTGCAGCTCGAACCAGTCCAGCGGATCGCCCTTGGCGGCCAGTTCGTTGATGACCAGGCCGAGGCCTATCGGCGCCATGCCGCTGTCGTCGTCGGCGGTGGCGACGGTGTCGGACGGGGGCGGGCCGAACCCGAAGATGCCGAAGAAGCTGCCCGCTATGGCCGCGCCGGGTGTCGCGGCCGCGCTCGACAGCTCCAGCCTTCCCTCGGTGAACGGTGTGAAGGCGTCGGGCACCGCCGCTCCCGGCGGGATGGACCACACGCCGCCCGCGACGGCGTCGGCGCCGATCACCAGCGCGGCCCCCGACGCCAGCAGGTCCAAGTCTACCACCAGGGTCATTCCGTTGACCGAGCCGTCGTCGTCGACCCCCGCCACGATGATGGACGCCGGCTCCTCGACCTCCGGAAGCAGGATGCCCTCCTCGGGGCTGGAGTGGCCGGCGAAGACTCCGAACTCCCCTGTCGGCACCTCGGACCCGTCCAGCACGAGGCTGGCGACCTCGCCCTCAGTCAGGGGGTTGGCGCTCTTGTTGCTGCCCCAGGTCGTCTCGAAGGCGATCTCCAGGGTTCCGGACGGGGCGGGCGGCGGGGCGTACTCGTCGGGCTCGGGCCACTCGGGCGGCTCGGGCGTGAGGTCGGCCAGGATCTCGCCCCTGCGCTTGAGGATGAACTTGCGGACCCGCTCGGTGTCTTCGGCGGCGGCCGCGGCGGCCTCCGGGAGGGAGTGCTGCTGCACGACGGCGGCCATCTCGTCCACCGCGGCCAGCAGCTTCTCCTCGTCCCAGACGGCGTCGAGGATCTTCTTGAGCCGCACCACGTAGGCGGCCCGCCAGTCGGGATGGCTGTACAGGCGGTTCGGTATGGCCGTCAGGGCCAGCACCGACGGGGGAGGGTCGCTGATGTTGTCGAAGGGATTGGGGTCGTCCTGCAGGTGGAAGGTGCCGTCGACGCCCCACGGGATGAACACGAAGGCGCCGTCGGGCTCTCGGTAGAACCAGTGGTTGTTGCGGTTGCCGGCGTAGCCGTCCCAGTGCCCGACCAGCACCTCGGTCGCCCAGAACGAAAGGAACCGGTCGAGGTCCACGATCTCGCCCAGCGCCTCCAGGCCGGCGTCGGAGGGGTCCTGCAGGGCCGCCGTCACGGCGTCGATGTCGGACCAGTCGTCGGCGTCCTCGTTGGTCTTCTTCTCGATGGTGCCGCGGTAGGCCGGCGTGAAGTCGCTGACCGTGCCCTCGTACACGTTGCCCTCGGCGCTGTCGAAGTGGCGGGCCAGGAACGGAGCCTTGATCTCCTCGACGTGGACGTACAGGCCCAGGTACTTGCCGTTGACCGACACGGTGGCGAAGTTGCAGCGCGGCGCCGGGCTGCCGGCCGCGGCGAACACCCGGTACGACAGGCAGGTGTTGACCATCGACGGATCCTGAACGCTGTTGTTGAGGGTCATCCGCTCCATGACCCCGCCCAGCGACTGGCCGTCGGTGTACTTGTCGAAACGGAGCTTGAGCGACGGCTTGGTGTCGCTCTGGGAGCCGACGAACCCCTTCTTGCGGACTCCGACGTCGGCGTGGGTCTCGCCGTCCACGGTCACGGTGGCGGCGAACCAGGTGTAGATGTCGGAGAAGGGCCGCGACAGGCCGTACTCCTCGATCTCGGCGAAGACGTCCTCGAGGGTGCGGGTCTGGTGGCGCAGGGTGTCCCAGTCGTCGCCGTCGATCTCAATGCTGACGTCCAGCACCCGGTCGATAGCGAAGTAGGCGTCGCTGGGATGGGGCGCGGCGCTGTCATCCGGGTCCGTCTCGGTGCCGTCGGTGCCGGTGTCGCCGGCCTCGGCGTCCGTCGGCGCGGCCGAAGCCGTGTCCGGGGCGGCCGTGGTCGCGGGCGCCTCGGCAGGCGCCCCGTCGGAGTCATCGGAACCGTCCCCGCAGCCGGCGGCAACGACCGCGGCCGCCACCAGGGCCGCGGTCGCACGCCAGAGCACGCCCGCAAGATAGTTCAAGCAGGCTGCCGACGGTTCGCTATGTCCGGTGGCCGCGTTCCGTCAGCGGCTGACCAGTTGCTTGAGCCGGCGGACGGCAGGCGTCCACAGCCACTCGGGCTCGGTGAACCGGTGATAGTCCTCGCCGGGCAGCCCGGTGGGGTCGTAGAAGCTCTGGTCGGAGTGCTTGCGCATCTGTTTCGTCCGCTTCAGTATCTGCCTGGTGGCGTAGAGCGTCCCCTTGTGGGTCCAGCCCTGCCGCTGATAGTTCCAGTTGTCGGGCGCCAGGTCCGCCGCCGCCGCGAAGTGCTTCAGCGCACGCTCGCTGTCGCCCGCCGCCTCGAAGTGCAGCGCCAGCTTGAACGTCGCCTCGGCCAGCAGCTTGTCGTCGTCGACGGGCTTGAGCCGCTCGGCCAGTTCCCTGCTCGACCAGACGTGCTCGCTGTCGGCGCCACGCTCGATCCAGTCGCGGGTCGCAGAGGCGAACGCGTCGTCGCCGAGGCGGACCTTGCCGAGGCCGAAGCCGACGGCCATCGCGGCCGGGTACACGCCCTCGTTGCTGCGAAGGATGAGGCCGTCCTCGTCGATCCACGCGGCCGACGGCACATTCACCCAGCCGAACAGCGAGCTGATCTCGTGGGTGGGGTCGACGACGCACCGGTAGGTCGGGGAGGCCCGGTCGAACCACTTGTCCACCGTCTTGGCGTCGCCCGAGTCCTGGGCGACGCTGATCAGCTCGAAGCGGTCAGGGCCGATTGACTCGTACAGTTCCTGCCAGACCGGCAGGCTGAAGCGGCAGCCTCACCAGGACGACCAGGTGAACAGCACCACCTTGTGGCCGCGGAAGTCCGAGAGCCTCAGCGTGTCGCCGTTGCGGTCGGTCACCTCGAAGTCGGGGGCGATCCCGCTCTCGAGCCCGGCGCGGCGGACTTGGGGCACCGAGCCGAGGCTCCACACATCGCCGTCGCGCATGTGCTTCTGGCCGATCATGTCCGCGAACTCCGAGTAGTTGAACCACACCCAGTCGTCGGCGTCGGCGATCCAGTCCTCGCGCTTGTCCTCCGGCAGCGGCACGCACAGCTCGCCCAGACAGGCGCCGTGAGGCTTCATCTGCCATCCGGTGGCGTCGGAGAGCTCGTTGAGCCGCAACCACAGGGCCTCCGTGTCGTCGGTCCGCTGGGCGACCTCGTTCGTCTTGCCGTCTGCGAGGATGATCACGCCTGCTCCCGATGGCCGATCCGCCCGGCCGAGCAGCGCCTCCGCCCTGCGTCAACCCGAGCTACCCCCGACCGTAGCGCCCCCAGCAGAGAAAGACCAGCACTGCGGCCTCCCCCCGAACCGGGGCCCGGCTGTAGTGCAATTATGTACATGTCTAGCTTATACATGTTGAATATCTACATATCTAGCAGTCGCTGCGAGAGGTCACCGTGGCAGTGCTGGGCGACAGCGAGGCCGTGGAGCGGCTGGCCGACGCCCACGGGGCCTACGTCGACGGCGACTAGGTGCGCGGCGTGGGAGCCGTCAGGGCGCTGCGGCCTTCGTGAGCGAACGCCGCTACGAGATCATCGTCGCAGGCCGGCAGCCACGGAGCGGCTGAGAGGGTGGAGCTGGGGAGAATCGAACTCCCGTCCGTCGGGCGGTTGCCGGGCTCGCTACGACCATTCCCGAGTGTGCGGCTTGCGGCTGCCGCTACGCCGGGTCGTGCGGATCCTGGGATCCGGCCGCCGGATCTTTCTCCGGTGTCAGCGGTCTTTGCCTGCTGTCGGCGGGTCTGTTCCCCGCTGTCCACCGCTGCTTCTGGTGCCAGGCTGCAGCGGTCTGGCCCCGCGTGCCATTGCTGGTCGCGATGATTCTCGACTGCTAGATCAGGTCTGATCAGGCGGCGAGAACGAGAGCGTCGTCATCGGCGTCTCTTTGGGTGCCCCGTTTAGGGAGTCTGAGCAACTCCGGTCGCACTCCGCGGCCTCCTGGTCCCGACGTCGAAACCGGTCAGCCCCTTGTGCAGTCGCTTGTCAAACTGCGGCCCCCGAAGGGGATCGACCATGATACCGGCGATGCCGACATCGGCGCCCCGTGTCTATGCCGCGGCGTCCGGGTTGGGCGGGTTTCTTTGCCGCGGCGTTCGGGGCGGGCGGGTTTCAGGCTGCGGCGTCCAGGGCGGCCCGGATGCGGTGGCGGGCCACCCGCAGCCGCATCAGCACCAGGGCTGCCAGCGCGGCCTCGGTGGCGCCGAACACGATGATCGGCCCCGACCCGACCAGCACGCCGTAGAGGCCCCACAGCAGCCCCTCGAACTCCGCCAGGACCCAGGTGACCGGCGACACCCCCACCGGCGTGTGCGACCGCCACGCCGCGATCACCGACGGCCCCAGGTACAGGCCGTTGGACAGGCCCAGCACGGTTCCCAGCACCGTCCAGTCCGAGACCGCGAGAATGACCGCGCATCCGAGCGCCGTAGCCGCGCTCATCAGCACGCCGCCGCGCACGTCGGCACCGTGGCGGTGCATCAGGTGCAGCGCCAGCCCGAAGCTGACGATGGCGATCACTATCGACGGGATGGCCACCCAGTACTCCTCCACGACCACATAGGCGAGCCAGCCGAAGTTCAGGACTATGGCCACCGCGGCCCAGGCGGGTGACAATCCCTCGGTGCGGCCGGTGCGCAGCAGCCGCAGGATCTGGGGCACGATGTGCACGAAGGTCACCGCGGTGGCCGCTGCTCCCACCAGCAGCGCGGCCAGTTCCAGGCTCACCGTCTGCTCCCCGGGCGCCGTCGCCGGCCCGCGGCCATGGCTCGGGCCGCCTCCGCGTCTGCGTCGCGCTGGGCGATCTCGCGGCGCCGGTCGGACCGGGTGCGGCCCCGGGCCAGGGCCAGGGACAGCTTGGCCCGGCCGTCTCGGAAGTAGAGGGCCAGAGGCACCAGCGCCAGCCGCTCCTGGTCGAGCCGGGTCGCCAGCCGGGCGATCTCGCGGCGATGGGCCAGCAGCTTGCGCACCCGGTCCGGCGCGGAGCGGAACGGCGCCGCCGCGTGCGAGTACGGCGATATGTGCAGGTTGTGCAGCCACAGCTCGCCGCCCTCGACCCGGGCCCAGCTCTCGGCGACCTGCACGCTGCCCTCCCGCAGGGACTTGACCTCGCTGCCCTCCAGCACCAGGCCGACCTCGAGGGTCTCAAGGATGTCGTAGTCGCGGCGGGCGCGCCGGTTGGTGGCCACCACCGAGGCGCCGGCCGGAACGTCCCGAGGCTTCTGCGACTTGGCCATCGTCGCTCACGGTACCGGTGCGCCGCGGCGATGGCGGGCGGCTTCGGAGTGTTGCCCGCCGTCGGGCGGCAGAGCGGATCGGGCGTGCCGGTAGGGTTCGCGGGCAATGCTGGAGATGTCGGCGCAGATGCACCACGCCATGGTGGCCCACGCCATCGCCGGGCTTCCCCACGAGGCCTGCGGACTGTTCGCCGGATCCTCAGGCTCCGACCGGGTCGAGCGCTTCTATCGGATGCGCAACGCGGCGGAGTCGCGCGAGATCTACGTGCTCGACGGCCTGGAGATGATGGAGGTCGAGCGCGCCGCCGACGCAGCGGGCCTGACCGTGATGGGCGTGATGCACTCCCACACCCACACCACCAACTACCCGTCGCCGACCGACATCGCCGACGCGGCCCGCTTCGACCCGTTCGGAGCCTGGCGCTTCGTGATCGTCTCGCTGCGCCATCCCGACCCGTCGCTTCGCTCGTACCGCATCCTCGACGGCGAAGTCATCGAGGAGCCCGTCGCCGTGCTCCCAGAGGCCTGAGGCTGGCGGTCCGAGAGGCCTGAGGCCGGCGGGTCCGAGAGGCCTGTGGCCGTGGTCGGACAGGCTTGAGGCCGGCGCTCCAAGAGGCCTGAGGCCCGATGTTCGACTAGTCGCCGAGCAGCTCGCCGATAGCCGCGGCCGCCACCAGGCCGGGTGCCTCCAGCGGGCCGAAGTGCCCCAGGTTCTCGAAGCTCCGGAAGCGTCCCTGGGGCAGGGCATCGGCGACCGCCGGCGCGAAGGTGCCGGGGTTGGGCGTCCCGGCGACCGTTCCGGCCGCCACGGTCGCCGGAACGCTGATCGCGGCCGCGTCCTCGGTCGCCAGCCCGCCGCTGGCTTCGAACGTCCGGGCCTCGGTCTCGGCCGAGCAGGCCAGGCGCACCCGCCCGTCGGGGAGGTCGACGAAGCCGCCGTCGACGTAGGCGGCCAACGCATCGGCGCGCATCACCCCCAGTGGCGAGCGGGTCGAGTATCGGGCCAGGGCCTCGGCCCGGGAGCCGAAGACCTCGCGGCGGTTGCGGGCCCCGGCGGCCAGCGGGTTGGCGTCGGGAGCGTCGAAGAAGCCCCTCGGCAGCACGATCGGCTCGTACAGGAACAGCCCGGCGAAGGCGCCCGGTCGGGACCGCTCGGCCAGCAGCAGCGCGGCGCCGCCCATCGAGTGGCCGAGCCCGTACAGCCGCGCCGCGCCGATTGCGGCTGCGCACGCGGCCACGTCGGCGGCCATGCCGCTCCATGAGTAGTCGCCGCCGGGCGCTGGCCCCGAGGCGCCGTGACCGCGGAAGTCGAGAGCCCAGACTCTGAACTTGTCCTTGAGGCATTGCGCCAGCGGCCGGTACGCCAGCCCGTGGAACCCGGTGGCATGGCATACCAGCAGGTCGGGCCCTGATCCTCCCATCATCCTCAAGTTGATCTTCACGCCGTCATCGGATCGGGCCTCGATGGCGCCAGTCGTCTCGGCGGAGGCTGCCTCGACGGCGTCCGTCGTCTCACCGGATCGGGCTTCGGCAGCGTCCCGGGCGGGCCTGTCGCCGATGCTGGAAGCGGGACGACGGCGGCCGAACAGGCCCCGCCCGCGAGCGGTGAACACGACTCGGTCGTGCTGGTTGGTCATCGTGCAGCCGATGAACACCGTGCCCCGGTCGACGTGGCGGGCCGACAGCCGGGCGTCGAGTACCTCCACGGTCCCCCTCAGCACGTCTCCGGGGCGCACCGGCTCCCGCCAGCGCACCTCCTGCATCCCGGGCGAGCCCCGGCTGTCGGCCCGCTGCAGCAGGCTGTCGATCCACAGGCGGGCCCAGGCCGAGCAGGTGTGCCAGCCGCTCGCGATGAGGCCTCCGAAGGGCGAGCCCAGAGCGGCCTGAGGGTCGACGTGGAAGTACTGGGGATCGAAGCGCCGGCCGAAGTCGATGATCTCGGACTCGGTCATCTCGTAGGAGCCGAGTTCGTAGACATCACCGGGGGTGAAGTCCTCGAAGAACAGCTCGGGCTCGGGCATCGGGCCTTTCTATCGGCAGGTGCGCGCCGATAGCGTCAGACGGTGCCCGGAGCCGCCGCGTCGGGCCTTCTGGGCCCCAAGTACCGGGCGGTCGCCCTGTCGCTGATGGCCGCGGTGGCCATGGCCTCCTACAACAACCTGTCGGTCACCGCCGCCCTCCCCGACATCGGCGCCGACCTCGGCCGGGTGGCGCTGCTGCAATGGGTGGTCACGGTGGAGTTGGTGGCCGCCGCCATCGCTGTCCTCGCGGTGGGCCCCTACATCGACGGCGGCGGAGCCCGCCGGGCATTCCGCCTCATGGTCGTGGCCTTCCTGGCGTCCTCGGCGCTGTGCACGGTCGCGCCCACCATGGAACTGCTGGTGGCCGCCCGCGTGCTGCAGGGGCTCGCAAGCGGAGCCCTCATAGGCACCGCTATCACCTGTATAGGGCTCGTTTTCGACGACGCGGTGCGGCCCTGGGCCTACGCGCTGATGTCGTCGGTGTGGGGCCTCATGGGCATCGGCGGCCCGGCCCTGGCCGCCGTGCTGGTCAGCACCCTGGGCTGGCGGGCCGTGTTCGCGGTGAACCTCCCGGTGGCCGCCGCGGCGGCCCTCGTGGGGTGGAACCGGCTGCCGGCGGAGGGCCGGGCCGCGGCCGAGCCCCTCGACCGCGCGGGCCTGCTGATCCTGAGCGCCGTCAGTGTGGCCTTGCTGCTGGCGACGGCCTCGCTGAGGTGGCACAGCGCCGCGCTGCTGGCGGCCGGCGTGCTGGCGGCCGCCGCGTACGTCCGCCACGCCCGGGCCTGCCCTCGGCCGGCGGTGCGCCTCTCCCACATCACCCACCCCAAGTGGCGCCACATCCACACAGTGGCGGTCATGGCCGTCGCGGGCGGCACCGGCGCCAGCGTCTACCTGCCGCTGTATCTCAAGGCCGCCCGGGGCTCCTCGGTGGCGTTCGCGGCTTTCGCCGTGGTGTGGCCCACGTTGGGGTGGTCGACGTCGGCCTGGGTGTCGGGCAAGCTCCAGCAGCTGCTGCGAGCGCAGACGGTGACCCTCCTCGGCTCGGCGATCATCGCCCTCGGCTCGGTCGCCACCGCGGCGGCCGCCGCGACGACGGCCCATGTGGCGTGGCTGCTCGCGGCGGCGACCAGCGTCGGCTGGGGCATCGGCACCATAACCACCGCTGGCCTGGCGCTGCTCCAGAGCCGGGCCGACCCCCACGAGATGGGAAGAGTGAGTTCGGCGCACCACTTCATCCGCTCGCTCGGGTTCGCCTACGGCGCCGCCGCGGCGGGCCTGGTGATGTTCTGGGTGGTCGACCGGCGGACCGGCGACGCCGAGACGGTCAGGGAACTCCTCGGCGAAACCGAGGTGGTGGTGGACCTCGCGGTGGCCGACGCTCTCGCGGCGGCCTACACCTGGTCGCTCGTGGCCATGGCCGTGCTGTCGATCCTGACCGTCCCGGCCGCGGTGGCGCTGACGCGCCAGAGGACCCGCCGCGACAGCAGCTTCGTCGGATGAGACGCCGGGCCGGAGGCCTGCTGGCACCCCAGAACCGGGCGGTGTCGCTGACGGTCATGGCGTCCATGGCGCTGGCCTTCTACAACGCCACCTCGGTCACGGCCGCCGACGCTGCGCCGGCCGCAACCCTGTCGTCGGCCTACGTCTGGTCGCTGGGCGCCCTGGCCGCGACGTCGGCTCTGACAGTGCCGGCCGCTTTGGCGATGTTCCAGGGCTATAATTCTGATCGGAATACTCGGGATTAGCTGCGCAGCCAGCCGCGCTGAGCGCCCTGCCCCGGCACCATACGCATCAACGAACACGAACCGACGACACCAATCGGGAACCAACGGATGGCTGTCAAGCGCGACGCACTCGACCTGGTCGGCGACACACCCGCCGTTGACGTGTCCGCGCTCAGCCCCAACCCGGACGTCCGCCTGGTGGCCAAGCTCGAGAGCGCCAACCCCACCGGCTCGGTGAAGGACCGCATCGCCAAGGCCATGGTCCTCGACGCCGAGGCCGACGGCACCCTCGGCCCCGGCAAGCGCATACTGGAGCCGTCCTCGGGCAACACGGGCATCTCGCTGGCCATGATCGCCCGTATGCGCGGCTACCCGATCACGGTAGTGATGCCCGAGAACACCTCGCCGGAGCGCCGCCAGATGCTGGAGGTGTTCGGCGCGCAGATCGTGCCGTCGCCGGGCTCGGAGGGCTCCAACGGGGCGGTGCGACTCGCCCGCCGGATGGCGCTGGAGCATCCCGAGTGGGTGTTCCTCTACCAGTACGCCAACGAGGCCAACCCCAGGGTGCACTACGAGACCACCGGCCCCGAGATCCTGCGCGACGTTCCCGACGTCACCCACTTCGTGGCCGGCCTCGGAACCAGCGGCACCCTGATGGGCGTGGGCACCTACCTCAAGGAGCAGCATCCCGACATCGAGGTGTTCGCGGTGGAGCCTCCCGCGGGCGAGATGGTGGACGGCCTGCGCAACCTCGACGACGGCTTCATCCCTCCTGTCTACGAGAAGTGGGGCGGTGCCGACCTGCTCAGCGGCAAGCGCATCGTGAGGCCCCGGGAGTCCATCGAGCACACCCGCCGGCTGGCCGAGGCGGGCGTCTTCGCGGGCCTGTCCTCGGGCGCGGCGCTGGCCGGAGCCTGCCGGGTGGCCGAGCGCATCGCCGCCGGGACGGTGGTGTTCATCGTCTGCGACGGAGGCTGGAAGTACCTGTCGAGCCGGGCCTGGACCGGCGACCTGGACGAGGTGGCCGACCGGGCCTCGCAGATCATCTACTTCTAGCGGCTACCGGGGCTCGGATCGTCTGCTTCTAGCGGCTAGCGGGGCTCGGATCGTCTGCTTCTAGCGGCTAGCGGGGCTCGGATCGTCTGCTTCTAGCGGCTAGCGGGGCTCGGAGATCGTCGGTGTCTAGTGGGGAGCGGGCTCGGGCTCGCTAGCCTTCCTCGGATGTCCAAGATCTGCCAGGTGACCGGCAAGAAGCCGCGGTTCGGCAAGCAGTTGTCGCACTCGCATCGCCGTTCCAGCCGACGGTGGGATCCCAACATCCAGACCAAGCGCTACTACCTGCCCAGCGAGAAGCGCTGGATCAAGCTGCGGCTGAGCACGAAGGCCATCAAGACCATCGACAAGCGCGGCATCGAGAGCGTGGTGGCCGAGATGCGCCGCAACGGTCGCAAGATCTAGAGCAAGGAGGCGGCGATGGCCAGCGACAAGCGTCCCATCATCAAGCTCCGGTCCACCGCCGGCACCGGCTACACCTACGTGACCACCAAGAACAAGACCAACACCCGGCACCGCATCGAGCTCAAGAAGTACGACCCGGTGATCCGCAAGCACGTGGTCTTCAAGGAGGAGCGCTAGTAGGCCGACGGGGGCGTTCCCGTGGCACTGACGGTCACGGTCCTCGGATGCAGCGGCTCCTACGCCGCGCCCGGCAATCCCTGCACGGGCTATCTGGTGTGCAGCGAGGCCGCCGCGGTCATGCTCGACTGCGGCCCCGGCACCCTGGGCCCGCTGCAGGCCGCCACCGACCTCGACGATCTGACCGCCATAGTCACCACCCACTGCCATCCCGACCACTGGCTCGAGCTGCCGGTCATCCGCAACGTGTTCACCTGGTTCTATCCCCGCAGCGGGTTCCCGGTGTTCGGCACGGCCGAGACCAGGGCCATGGACCGGGCCGTCACCGTGCTGCGCTCCGGCCGTACCGACCCGCTGGCGTGGACGGTGATCGACTCGTCGTCGGAGCTGGTCATCGCCGACCAGCGCTGGCAGTTCGCCCGCACCGACCATCCGGTGGAGACGCTGGCCGTGCGGGTGGACTCCGGGGGCCGCTCGTTTGCCTTCAGCTCCGACACCGGCCCCGGCTGGGACTTCACTTCGCTGGGGGAGGGGATCCACGTCGCAATGTGCGACGCCAGCCATGGCTGCGACCGCGAGGGCGAAGGCATCCCCCACATGAGCGCCCGCCAGGCGGCCGGTGCGGCTAGAGCGGCCGAGGCCGAGCGCCTGGTGCTCACCCACTTGGCCCCCGGCTGCGACCCCGACGCCCAACTTGCCGAGGCCGTCGCCGCCTTCGGCGGCGAAGTGGACGTAGCCCGCCCCGGCCTGGTCGTGACGGTTTGACGGGCCGATCCTCGGGTGTTGATGTGACGGGTGCTGTGGCCGGGACCGGCGCCGCGGGCTGCCGCGGTGGTGCGGGTGTGACGGGATCGGCCGTGTCGATTGGTGCGGCTTACGGCCGCGGCGCTAGGAGTTGACGTGATGGATGCTGCAGGAGCGATAGATGCCGCCGGTCGGCGCGCCGACCGGCGCTGGCCTGACGAGCTGCGGCCCCTGATGTTCCGCCGCGACTTCACCAGCATGGCTGCCGGTTCGGTGCTGGCAGAGTTCGGAGACACCCGGGTGCTGTGCACCGCCTCCGTGGACGAGGACGTGCCCCGGTGGCTGCGCGACCGGGGCGGAGGCTGGCTGACCGCCGAGTACTCCATGCTGCCGGGATCGTCGCCGGAGCGGGTGGCCCGCCGGGTGGGAGGCCGCACCAAGGAGATCCAGCGCCTGATCGGCCGGTCGCTGCGAACGGTCATCGATCTCAAGGCTCTCGGCAAGCGCCAGGTGATCGTGGACTGCGACGTGCTGCAGGCAGACGGCGGTACCCGCACCGCGTCCATCTGCGGCGGCTACCTGGCCTTGCACGACGCCGTGACCCGGCTGGTGCAGGACGGCACGCTGCGGGCCTCGCCCATGGTGGGGGAGTGCGCCGCGGTGAGCGTCGGCCTGATCGACGGCGTCGCCCTGCTCGATCTGCCCTACTCTGAGGACTCCTGCGCCGACGTCGACTTCAACGTGGTGATGACCGGCGACGGAGAGTTCGTGGAGGTGCAGGGCACCGCTGAAGGCGAGCCCTTCAGCCGGTCCCAGCTCGACGACCTGCTCGACCTGGCCACGAAAGGCATCTCCGAGATCGTCGCCGCCCAACGCGCCGTGCTGGCCGAGCCGCCTACGCCGAGATGATCCCCGGAGCTTGCCGGCGACGCCGGGTGACATGGCCGCCGCGATGATCCGGTGGCGATGGCGTCTGGCGTCCACGGGCTCGCTGCGGCTGTGATCGAGCTGGTCTGCGCCAGTGCCAACCCCGACAAGGTGGCCGAGATGGCCGCAGTGCTCGAGGGTCACGCGGTGCTGTTGCCCCGCCCCGCGGGCATGGGCGAAGTCGTCGAAGACGCCGAGGATCTGGAAGGCAACGCCCGCCTCAAAGCGCTGGCGGTGTGCCGCCTAGCGGGGGCGGCGGCTCTCGCTGACGACACCGGTCTGGAGGTCGATGCGCTAGGCGGCGCCCCCGGCGTGTACTCAGCCCGATACGCGGGCCCGCGGGCCAGCTACGAGGACAACCTGACTCGCCTCCTGGCCGACCTGCGCGACGTGCCGCCCGAACGGCGCACGGCCCGGTTCCGGACCGTCGCCATGGTCTGCTTCCCCGACGGCCGCGAGCTGAGCGCCGAGGGCGTCGTCGAAGGCGCTATCAGCGTCGAGCCCCGAGGCAAGGCCGGCTTCGGCTACGACCCGGTGTTCGCCCCCGCCGAGGCCGGAGGCCGAACCTTCGCCGAACTAGGCGCAGCCGCCAAGAACGCCCTAAGCCACCGATCCCGAGCCCTCCACGCCCTACTAGCGAAGCTGCAAAGCAGATGATCGACCGCGAGACCGAGCCCGCCCGCGACCGGCAGCCGCTGCGGTTCACGGAGCGCAGACTCTAGTGCCGCGGGCTCGGTAACCTTGCCGCTGATGGCTAGGACTCGTGTGGCGGCGGTGGAGGGCCTGTTCACGCTCGGTGACGACGGCGAGCCTCGGCTGATCGGCGGCCGGGTGCCCGGCACCGAGTCGTACTTCTTCCCCAAGCATCTCGGCGGCGCCGATCCCCGGGTCGGCCCGGTGGAGCTCGAGGAAGTGCTGCTGAGCCGCCGGGGCCGGGTGTGGTCCTACACCACCAGCCACTATCCGCCCCCGCCGCCGTTCATTCCCGCGACCGAGCCCTACGAGCCGATCACGATCGCCGCGGTGGAGCTGGACGCCGAGAAGATGGTGGTGCTCGGCCAGTGCGCGGCCGGGATCGGCCCCGACCACCTCGCAGTGGGCATGGCGATGGAGCTGACCGTCGAGACCCTCTACCGCGACGACGACCGCGACTACGTCGTGTGGAAGTGGCGCCCCGCAGCGGCCGAGCAACCGGAGGACTGAGCAATGGAAGAGATCGCGGTGCTCGGCGTGGGCATGCACCCGTGGGGCAAGTGGGGCCGCCACTTCACCCACTACGGGGTGGCCGCGGCCCGCGACGCCCTGGCCGACGCCGAGGTGGACTACGCCGACGTGGGCTTCGTGTCGGGCGCGGTGACTGTTCGCTGCGGCTATCCGGGCTACGTGGCCGGATCGACCTTCGCCAGGGCGCTCGGCTTCACCGGCGCCCAGCTGGCCAGCAGCTACTCGGCGTGCGCCTCGGGGGCGACCGCGCTCCAGGTCGCACGCGGGCAGATCCTCTCGGGCGCCTGCGACGTGGCGCTGGTGGTGGGCGCGGACACCACCCCCAAGGGGTTCCTCGCCCCCAACACCGGCGACCGGCCCGACGACATCGACTGGCTGCGCTTCCGGCTCGTCGGCGCCACCAACCCCGTGTACTTCGGGCTGCACGCCCGGCGCCGCATGGACCTCTACGGCGCCACCACCGACGACTTCGGCATGGTCAAAGTGAAGAACTCCCGCCACGGAGCGCTCAATCCCAAGGCCCGCTTCACCAAGGAGTACGGGCTCGAGGACGTGCGCAACTCCCCGGTGGTGTCGGACCCGCTGCGCCTGCTGGACATCTGCGCCACCTCCGACGGGGGAGCGGCGATGGTGGTCTCCTCGATGGAGTGGGCCAGAGCGCACGGCTGCACCGACCCCGTCCGGGTGGCGGGCATCTCCACGGTCTCGCCCGCCTACCCCGACCCGGTCATCGACCTGCCGTACCTGGCCGCCGACTCGCTCGCGGGCCGGGCTGCGCCGACGACGACGTTCAAGGAGTCGATCGCCGCCCGGGCCTATGCCGAGGCCGGCGTCGGCCCCGACGATGTAGACGTGGCCGAGGTGTACGACCTGTCCTCGGCGATGGAACTCGACTGGTACGAGCATCTCGGCTTCTGCCCGCCCGGCGAGGCCGAGCGCCTGCTGCGCGACGGCGACACCGCCATCGGCGGCCGCCTGCCCGTCAATCCCAGCGGCGGCCTCGGAGCCTTCGGCGAGGCCGTGCCGGCCCAGGCCATCGCCCAGGTGTGCGAGCTCGCCTGGCAGTTGCGGGGCGCCGCAGGCGAACGCCAGGTCGAAGGGGCCAGGGTCGGCATCACCGTCAACCAGGGCCTGTTCGGCCACGGCTCCTCGGTGATCGTCCGCCGCTGACCCTGGCGGCTTCACTCACCGCGAGCGCGAGTAGGCGCGTGGCCGGACAGCTCGCCGGGCTGGTGCCACCGGCGACTCGGTGGAACAAAAGGAGTGCCGCGAGCGCAGGCAGGCCCTGCGTTAGCGTGCCGTTGTGGCCCGGCGTTCCGTCTTCGCTGACGATCCCGAGTTGATCGCCGCCACGGAGCGCCTGCTGAGGCGGCACGACGCCGTCAACGCCCCGGCAGGCGAGCAGTCAAGCGAAGACGACATACGGCGCGCCATCGCGGACCTGCTGATCGCCAGCGGACTGGCTGAACCTGACGAGATCCGCCTGGAAGCCGATCGTAACGACCTCCGCACGGGAGACCTGCTGATCGAAGTCAAGCGGCGCATCGGCGCAGGCTTGGACGCCGACCGGAAGCACATCGCGCAACTCGACGGTTACCTGGAGCGCGCCCGCGCCCGCGGTCAGCCGGAACGCCTCGGAATCCTGGCGGACGGCAAGCACTGGGTGCTTCGCATCAGAGGCGACGGCGAACTGCGCACCGACGCATCGCGCGCCTTCACGCTGCACTCCGCGGCGGCCGCCATCGATCTTGTCCAGTGGCTGAAGTCCCGAACCCAGGCGCTGCCGGAAGCCGTCCAAGAACCGAGCGAGGCAGCCATCGAAGCGGCGTTCGCGCTCAGCGCCAGCGCCGAGTCGTTCCTGAGCGACATCGCCACGCTTTACGAGTCCAACCGGCACCGGCCCACCGTTACCGTCAAGCGAGAACTATGGCAGAACCTGCTAGCGGCTGCACTCGGCGAGGCCATCAACGAGGAAGCAGACCTCAGCCGCCTCTTCGTACGCCACACGTACCTCTCGACAATCGTGGCGCTGGCCGTGCAGGCCGCCTTCGGGGTCGACATCACCGACCGTCCTGCGGAGGCATTGATCAATGGCAGGACCTTCTTCACCGAGACCGGCGTCCGAGGCGTCATAGAGTCGGACTTCTTCGGTTGGCCCTCGGAGACCGAGGCGGGCAGGGAGTGGATCACCAGACTCGCCCAGAGGGTCGAGCGCTTCGACTGGGCTGCCGCTGACTATGACGTGGCGAGGGTGCTTTATCAGGCCGTCATTGACGCGCAGGACCGGCGACGGCTCGGCGAGTACTACACGCCCGACTGGCTCGCGGGCGCCGTGGTGGACGAAGTGTTCGACGACCCGCTCAGCCAACGGGTGCTTGACCCCGCCTGCGGATCGGGCACGTTCCTACGAGCCGCAGTCCAGGCTTACGTCGGCGCGGCGGGTTCCGCCGGTTTGACCGCGGACCAGACGCTCGCAGGGCTGCGCGAGAGGGTCATCGGCATCGACGTTCACCCGGTTGCCGTTCACTTGGCCCGCGTCACTTGGGTGTTAGCCGCCAAGTCAGTGCTCCAAGAGGCGGACTCGGCTGACGACATGACGGTTCCCGTCTACCTGGGAGACAGCCTCCAACTCGTAGCCGATCCCGGGTCGCTGTTCGACACCGAGGATGTCACCATCGAGATCAAGCCGACCCGCGACGGCGGCGCGCACCGCTTCCTGCACTTCCCGAAGGCGCTGGTGGCTCAAGGCGACTGGTTCGACGATCTGATGCTCAGAGCGTCCCGCGACGTGGAGGCGGGCCTGGACGCGTCCGCCACGCTCGACGACGCGGGGATTCCGCACGGACGCGAGCGCGACAAACTGGGGGCCACTCTGCGCGTCCTGGCCGACCTCCACCGTGAGGGGCGGGACCACATCTGGGCGTACTACACCCGCAATCTGGTTCGGCCTGCGTGGCTGTCGACCGGGGAGGGGCGGGTCGACCGCGTTGTCGGCAACCCTCCGTGGCTCACCTTCAGCAGGGCTGAAGCCACGCTGCGGAAGGAATTGGAGCGCCTGTCCAAGGACGTCTACAACATCTGGGTCGGCGGTAAGTATGCGCCCCATCAGGACATCGCCGGACTGTTCTTCACCCGCGTCGTAGATCTGTACTTGCGAGAGGGTGGCCGCTGCGGCATGGTCGTGCCGCATTCCGCTCTCATCGCGGGGCAGTACGAGAAGTGGCGCACCGGACGCTGGCGTCGCGCCAGCGCCGACCTGAGCGAGGTGCCCTGGGATCTGGAGAAGATTGAGCCCAACACGTTCTTTCCGATCACGGCATGCACCATCTTCGCCCGCAAAGCTGAGCACGACCGCGCCGCGGCCCTCAGTAGCAACACGCTGCGCTGGCTTGGCCCCGAGGGCGGACCGTACGCCTATGAGCAGGTCGCGCTCTCCCATTCGCTCGACCAGCGGGAGTCTCCCTACGGCGAGAGGGCCACTCAGGGTGCCACGATCGTGCCACGGCTCCTGTTCTTCGTCCACGCGACCGAATCGACCACGGCTGTCACGAAGGGCGTCATGCGCGTGAGGCCGATGCGCTCCAAGCAGGAGCATCCGCCGTGGAAGGAGCTCAATCCGCCGATGTTGTCCGAGGCCCTGGAGCCGTCTCATCTGCATCCAGTCCACCGGGGCGACACCATTGTGCCGTACGTGCCCTTGGAGCCCCGTCATGCTGCGTTGCCGCTTCGCCGCGACGAAACAACGGCACCCTGGCCGGGTGACCGCGGAGCGGTAGCCGACGTGAACGCCGCTGGACTCGACCATCGGATGCGCGACCGTTGGAGAGCCATGGACGCCCTTTGGGAGACGCACAAGGGCAGGAACAACAAGCTCACGCTGATCAAGCGGCTTGACTATCACCGAGGATTGAGTCGTCAGCTGGAACGTCACCCCATCCGGGTCCTGTACACCACCTCGGGACAGCCGACGGCGGCTCTGCTCACCGACCCGGCGCCGCTAGTCGACTCATCGCTCTATTGGCTGGCTTGCGACACGCTCGCCGAGGCGTGCTACCTCGTCGCGGTGATCAACAGCGACGCTCTATACCGCGCGGTGGAACCGCTGATGCCGACTGGGCAGTTCGGTGCCCGTCATCTGCACAAGCATCTCTGGAAGCTGCCCATCGCCGCCTACGACCCGGGGGAACCGTTGCACCTCGAGTTGGCAGAGGCGGGATCCGCGCTGGCCGACCGTGCGTCCGAAGTTCTTGCCGAGCACCTCCGCGGCCGCACCGACGCGGCCCCGACGCCCAGCGTCCGTACCGCGCGGCGGTGGCTGCGTGACTGGCTGGCGACATCCGAGATCAGCCAGCAGATAGAAGAGAAGGTTGAATCCCTGCTCGCCAGCTTGGTGCGCCACCATCAGTGATCTCCCGGAAGGAGCATCTCCATGAACAAGGCTGAGGTCGTCGTCGCCGTCGCTGACCGGGCGGGCGTCTCCCAGCAGGAGGCCCGCAGGTGCCTGGACGCTCTGCTCGGCCTCGTCTGCGACCAGGTCGCGGCGGGAGGCGAGGTGAACCTGGCCGGCTACATGAAGATCTCGGCGGTGGACCGCCGGGCGCGCACGGGCCGAAACCTCAAGACCGGCGAGGCGGTGCCCGTGCCGGCCCGCCGGGGAGTGAAGTTCCAGGCCGGCTCCAAGCTGAAGGCCGCGGCCGCGGGTTGATCCAGTGAGGCTCCGGTGAGCTTGCCCCGGCCCGAGGATGTGATAGCTCACCGCGAGCCCTTCCTGTTCGTGGACGAAGTGACCGAGCTCGTGCCGGGGCAGCGGGCTAGGGGACGGTGGCACCTGCGCGGCGACGAAGCCTTCTTCGAGGGCCATTTCCCGGGCGTTCCGACGCTGCCCGGCGTGCTGATGTGCGAGGCGATCGCTCAGCTCGGCGCGGTGGCGCTGCTCTCCGACGAGCGCTACGCGGGTCGGCTGCCGCTGTTTGGCGGGCTCGACAAGGCCCGGTTCCGGCGTCAGGTCGGCCCGGGCGACACGCTGGAGCTCGAAGTCGAGATGACCCGTCTGTCGAGCCGGGCGGGCCGGGGCTCGGGCCGGGCCCTGATCGAGGGCCGGGTGGCGGCCGAGTGCGAGCTGATGTTCGTCATCGCCGACGCCCGATCCGCGCCGGTGGGCTGATCCGAGCTGGCGGAGCTAGCCGAAGTCGGTCGGGGCGATCACCAGCGTGCCGTTGTGGCCCCCGAAGCCGAAGGAGTTCGAGATCGAGACCCCGGGCGTCCACGATGCGGGTTCGCCGGTCACCACCCTGATGGGCGGAAGCTCGGGATCGAGCGCGGTCAGGCCCGCGGTCGGCGGTATCAGGCCCTTCTGCATGGACAGCACCACCGCCACCGCCTCCAGGGCGCCCGCCGCTCCGAGCCCGTGGCCGGTCACGCCCTTGGTGGAGGTGACCAG
Source organism: Acidimicrobiales bacterium (assembly GCA_963667505.2). Lineage (GTDB taxonomy): Bacteria > Actinomycetota > Acidimicrobiia > Acidimicrobiales > Aldehydirespiratoraceae > Aldehydirespirator. The sequence goes on from OY763490.2 coordinate 1,072,416, forward strand.
TGGCCCCGGCGACGTGCCGAACACCTTCGACAGCGCCTCCGCCTCGGCCGCGTCGTTGAGGTCGGTGGACGTGCCGTGCGCGTTGACGTGGACCACGTCCGCCGGACTCACATGAGCGTCCTCCAGCGCGAGCTGCATGCAGTGCACCGCGCCGCTGCCCCCCGGCGACGGCGCGGTGATGTGGTGGGCGTCCGCGGTGGACGCCGATCCGAGCACCTCGGCCAGGATCGTCGCGCCCCGCGAGCGGGCCGCGTCCCAGTCCTCCAGCACCAGCGCAGCGGCCCCCTCGGCCATCACGAAACCGTCCCGGCCGGCGTCGAAGGGTCGGCTCACACCGCTCGACGAGAGCGCGGTCATGTTGGTGAAGCCGGCCACAGCGGTAGGGGTGAACGGCGCCTCGGAGCCGCCGACGAGCATCGCGTCGCAGCGTCCGTCGGCGATGAGGCGAGCGCCGTTGCCCACCGCGTGCGTGCCCGCCGCGCAGGCGGTCACCACGTTCTCGGAAGGCCCCATCCAGCCGTAGCGCATCGCCAGGGTCGCTCCGCCGGCGTTGGCCATCATCATCGGCACCAGGAACGGCGACACCCGGCGGGCGCCCTTCTCGTTGAGCACGCCGATCTGGTTCTCCAGCGTGCTGATCCCGCCCACGCCGGTGCCGATCATCGTCCCGCAGCGTGTGGGGTCGGCCTCGACCTCGCCCGCTTGGGCCAGGGCCTCGTCCGCGGCGGCCACCAGGAACTGGGTGTACGGATCGGCTCGGCGGGCCTCCTTGGGGCTGTCGAAATGGTCGGTTGGATCGAAGCCCGACACCCGGCGGTCACCCACGGGCGCGGGCCCGCAGAGTCCGTCGAAGTAGGCGTCGGCGCCGATTCCGGCCGCGGAGACCACGCCCGTGCCGGTGACCGCCACTCGCCGGCGGCCGGGCCGAGCCATCAGAGTCGTGACCGCCGCTCGCGGCCGGACTCGGCCATCAGAGCTTCGACGTGATGAGCTCGAACGCCGCGGCCACCGTGCTCACACCCTCCAGCTCCTCCTCGTCGACGTTCACGTCGAACTCCTCCTCGAGGGCCATGACCAACTCGACGATGTCGAGGCTGTCGGCGTCCAGGTCCTCTGCGAAGTCGGCCTCGGGCACCACGTCGGCCTCATCGACCGACAGCACCTCGACAGTGCACCTCTTGAAGCGCTCGAAGGCTTCGTCACTCACGATTGTGTCCTCCATTCCCCACGCGCGGTGAGATCACGTCCCGGTCCGGCGGCTTCTCAGCCCATCGAGACGCCGCCGTCCACTGCCATCACGATACCCGTGACGTAGCTCGCGTCCTCGGAGACCAGGAACTCCACGGCTGCGGCCAGCTCGTCGGGCTCGCCGACCCGTCCCAGCGGCACGCGCGACACGATGGCGGCGAGCTGCCGGTCGTCGAGCGCTGCCAGCATGTCGGTGCCGACCGGCCCCGGCGCCACCACATTCACGGTCACGTTGCGCGACGCCAGCTCCTTGGCCATCGAGCGGGCCAGGCCCACCAGCCCGGCCTTCGAGGCCGCGTAGTTGGCCTGCCCGGGCTGTCCGCCCAGTCCCGACACCGAAGAGATGAACACGATCCGTCCCCAGCGGCCTCGCACCATGCCCCGAGCCGCCTGCCGGGCCACTCTGAACGCACCGGTGAGGTTGGCGTCGATGACCGCCTCGAAGTCGTCGTCGCTCATGCGCATGACCAGCTTGTCGCGGGTGACGCCTGCGTTGCAGACGACTATCTCGGGCGGGCCCAGGCTGGCGGTCACCTCGGCGACGGCCGCGCTGACGGCCTCAGGGTCGGTGACGTCGCAGCGCACGCACAGCAGCTGATGGGCTTCGGCCTCCGCGGGGGGCTCGCCTCGGCAGGTGACCGCGACGCGGTGCCCGGCTCGGCTCAGGCGGACCGCGGTGGCGAGGCCGATTCCGCGGTTGCCGCCGGTAATGAGCGCGACCCTCGACCCGGCGCGGCTCACTTGCGCCTCCGCACCGGCGGTTCTCCTACCAGCGGACGACGGTGGTGGCCCAGGTCATCCCTGCGCCGAACCCGGTCATCAGCACCACGGCGCCGGGCTGGAGCGCGCCCTCGGCATGGGCCTTGGCCATCGTCAGGGGGATCGTGGCCGCGCAGTTGTTGCCGGTGCGCTCGATGACGTTGTAGGTCTTGGCGAAGTCGAGCCCTGTGCGCTTGCAGATGGCCTCAATGATGCGGATGTTGGCCTGATGGGGGAGGACCACGTCCACATCGTCGACGCCGAGCCCGGACCGCTCGAGGGCCGCGACCACCGAGTCGGACACGGCCCGGACCGCCACCTTGAACACCTCGCGGCCCTCCATGGTGATGGTCGAGTCGTGGTCGCCCATCAGCAGCCGGCGCTGGTTCCCGTCGGCGCCCAGATCCCAGCCCAGCAGGGTGGAGCGGTCGGTGCGCTCCAGGATCACCGCCCCGGCGCCGTCGGCGAACAGGATGGCCGTGCCCCGGTCGGTCCAGTCGGTGAGCGGCGACAGCGAGTCTGCTCCGATCAGCAGGACACGCTCGGGCCCGCCGGGGCTGTCGATGAGCGAGCTGGCCGTCACGAAGCCGTAGGTGAAGCCGGCGCAGGCCGCGTTGAGGTCGAAGGCGCCGCAGCCGAGCCCGAGTTCGGCGTGGATCACGGCAGCAGTGCCCGGCACCCGCTGGTCGGGCGTGGTAGTCGCCAGCACCAGCAGGTCGATGTCGTCGGGTCCGACGCCGGCCATCTCCATGGCGGCCCGCCCCGACTCGATGCCCATCGTCGAGGTGGGCAGCCCGATGCGGCGCTCCCGCACGCCGGTGCGCTCCCGGATCCACTCGTCGCTGGTGTCCATCATCGCCGCCAGGTCGTCGTTGGTGAGGACCTTCTCGGGCAGCGACGTGCCGATGCCGGTAACCCGGGCGCCCATCAGAGTGCGCTTCGACGAATCCGGCCGGAGAGCGTCATGCTGTCCTCAGCCAGGCGATGGGCTGGCTGGCGGTCACCCGCTCGCCCTCCAATGTCAGCATCCCCATGACCTGGCCCGCGAAGGGGCTACGGACCGCGTGCTCGCCGACCCGGCCGATCAGCTGTCCCACGACCACCGCGGCACCCGCGTCCATGCCGTCCTCGGCGCTGAAGACGCCGGCGCCGGGGCTCACCACCAGCCGCTCGGTGGCGAAGAGGTGCTCGCCCTCGATCACCGCGGCCGGGCGGGCCGACGACGCGGCCAGAGACTCTAGGAGGCTGTCAAGGTCGTCGGGAGCAGCGACCGACAGCGGCCGGCTGCCCTTGAGAGAGCGCTTGACCAGCCGGCTGAGGACGTCGCCGGGCCCGAGTTCGATGTAGGTGGTGAACCCCTCGGCGTCGAGGCGGGCGAGCGTCTGGCGCCACCTGACCGGGCTCGTGAGCTGGGCTTTCAGGAGGTCGGGCCAGTCGGAGCGGGCGCGGTGCTCGGCCGCGTCGACGTTGGCGACGACGATCCCCTGGGCGTCGCGGAACTCAGTGCGATCGATCGCCTTGGCCAGACGGTCGCGCGCCGGCGCCATGAAGGGCGTGTGGAAGGCGCCTCCGACCGGCAGCGGCATGACTCGCTTGGCGCCCAGTTCCCTGGCGACCGCCGCTGCGGTCTCGATGGCCTCGTGGGTGCCCGCGATGACCACCTGTCCCGGGGCGTTGTGGTTGGCCAGCCACACCTCTCCCGCGGCCCGGCTGCAGGCGATCTGCACGTCGTCGTCGTCCAAGCCCAAGATGGCGGCCATCGTGCCCTCGCGCTCGTCCGCGGCGGCCTGCATGGCGTCGCCGCGCTCGGCCACGAGGGCGACCGCGTCGCGGTAGTCGAGCACGCCCGAGGCGGTGAGGGCCGAGTACTCCCCGAGGCTGTGGCCGGCGTGGCCGGCGGCCTCGGTTCCCAGCCGGGTGACGGCGTCCATCGCCACCATGGACATCACGAACGTGGCCAGCTGGCTGTTGCGGGTCTCGGTCAGCTCCTCGGCGCCGGCGCTGAGCAGCAGCCGCTCCACGTCCCGGTCCGTCACCTCCGACGCTTCCGCCACCAGCTCCCATGACGGATGGTCGGTCCAGGCCTCCCCCATTCCGGGCTTCTGCGAGCCCTGGCCCGGATACAAGAAGACGATCATCGCCGGATGCCCCTCCCGGTGGGCCGTGAGTACCAGGGCCGACCCGTGTTCAGACTCGCTTCGGTCATTCGGAGTTTCATGCCCGGTTGCGCCCGTCTCGTCCGGCCTTGAGTTCGCGTCTGAGCGCGAACGCCCGATTCTAGGCCGTCATCGAGCCCGTGGGGACGATTCCTCGGGTCCGTCCACAGCCAGTGTCAAGGGGTTTCCATGGGGGACTGTGGGAGGTCCATGGGGGTCCGCGGGGCATCCATGGGGGATTGTGAGGGCGTCGAAGGGCTCAGCGCCCGCCCCGCGGCGGGCCCGGTAGGCTGCCGGGCCCGAGGCCCGGATGGCGGAACTGGCAGACGCAGCGGACTCAAAATCCGCCGCCCGCGAGGGTGTGAGGGTTCGAATCCCTCTCCGGGCACCGTTGGGGTGTTCTGGCCAGTTGTGGGCGAGACGGCAGGCTCTAGGGATGCAGGCCTGTCCGTGAGGGCGTCGACGGGCGCGGCGTCAACCAGGTCGCGACGGTTGCCCTCGACCTAGTGGAGGGCAACCGTCTCGACCCCGAGGCGCTGGCGACCCAGGCGCTCACCTACCCGCAGTCGGTGCGCCAGCGCGCCGGGCACGTTCTCGACGCGGTGTCGGGGGCCGCCGAGGGCCGCCTGGACACCGATCCGCTGGCCGCGACGATCAGCCCGTCGGCGGCCGTCACGCCACTGATGCCCGGCGTTGCGCTGCGGTTCGACAGCCTCTGGCCGATCAGCCAACGCGGCTGGAGCATCGACCTCGACGCCCTTGACGAGGCGGTGGCGGCCACCTCCGGCTACGCGTTCATGGTCCAACTCGTCGGCTTCCACAGCTGGGCTGCCGCCTCCGATGCCGGGCGTCAGCGTCGCGCGGGTGGTGTGCGAGGAAGCCGACGTCGGCGCCGACTTCACCGCGGCGGTCAACGCGATGCTGGCCTCTCCGGCGGAATGCCCCGACATGGCCGGAGCCAACGAGCGGGCCGAGTTGAAGCGCATCTGGGAGATGACCGCCGAGGCACGGTCCGGACGCGTCACCGACTAGCCGCCGCGGAATGTCCTGCGGTCCTCAGGGTGGGGGGTGGTGCGCCCTATCATGCGGGGATGGCCCGGGACCGGATTGAGCGTCGTCTGCGCGGGATCGGACGCCAGCTCGCTGCCCTGCGCACCGACCTGCGCGTCTGCGATGAGCAGCTCGTGCAGGTGAGCGACGAGGCCGACGAGTACCGGCTGCGGGCGCTGGTGTCGGAGACGCCGCTGGCCGAGCGCGACTACCGCGAGGCGCAGCGCCACGCCGAGCGGCTCCGGCGGCACCGCAACGAGCTCACCGACCGCATCGCCCGCCTCGAGGCCGACCAGGACGCCCTGCTGGACCGGTTGGGCGCGCCGTGAGCCCCGCCGGCCCGGTTCGGGTGGTGGTGGCCGAGGACGAGGCCATCATCCGGCTCGACCTGGTGGAGACGTTGCGGGAGCAGGGGTTGGACGTGGTGGCCGACACCGGCCGCGGCGACGAGGCGGTGCGGCTTGTGGCTGAGCATCGGCCCGACGTGGCCATACTCGATGTGAAGATGCCCGGACTCGACGGCATCGAGGCGGCTCGGGCCATCGCCTCCGAGCGCCACAGCGCCGTGGTGATCCTCACCGCCTTCAGCCAGCGCGAGCTGATCGAGCAGGCCCGCGAGGCGGGGGCGATGACCTACCTGGTCAAGCCGTACCGCCGGGAGGCGCTGGTTCCCGCGGTGGAGATGGCCCTGGCCCGCTACCGGGAGATGCAGGCGCTCGAGGGCCAGGTCGGCGACCTGGAGGAACGGCTGGAGGTTCGCAAGGTCCTGGACCGGGCCAAGGGGCGCCTCATCGACGGCCACGGCCTCAGCGAGCAGGACGCCTACACGTTCATCCAGCGCACGGCCATGGCCCAGCGCCGCACCATGAGCGCCGTGGCGGACGACATCGTCGAGGGCCGCCTCGAGCCGTGACCCTCCGGCCGCTGGCCGCTATGCCGTAGATTCGGGGCAATGGCCAAGGTGATGCTCATCGACGGGCACTCGCTGGCCTACCGCGCCTTCTTCGCGCTCCCCACCGACCTGGCGACCGCGTCGGGGCAGATCACCAATGCCGTGTTCGGCTTCACGTCGATGCTCATCAACCTGTGGCGCGACCACAGCCCGGACAAGACCGTGGTGGCCTTCGACCGGCCCGAGCCCACGTTCCGCCACGACATGGTGGCCGACTACAAGGGCACCCGGGACTCCGCTCCCGACATCCTGCGCCAGCAGATGGGACTGGTGCGCGAGGTGCTGGAGGCCCTCGGGGTGCCCACCGTGGACGCGGCCGGCTACGAGGCCGACGACATCGTGGCCACGCTGGCGACCGAGGCTCGGGACGCCGGCAGCGACGCCATCATCGTCACCGGAGACCGGGACTCCTACCAGCTCGTCGAAGACCCCCATGTGAAGGTGCTCTACAACATGCGGGGCGTGTCGGACTACGCGCTCTTCGACGAGGCGGGCATCCTGGAGCGAACCGGCGTGAGACCCGCCGACTACGTGCCCTACGCGGCGCTGCGCGGCGACACCAGCGACAACCTGCCGGGCGTCCCCGGGGTCGGCGCCAAGACCGCGGCCAAACTGGTGAACGAGCGAGGCGGACTGGACGGCATCTTCGACTCCCTGGACGCGCTCACGCCCAAGCTGCGGGAGAACCTGGCCGCGGCTCAGTCGCAGGTGCGCAGCAACGCCGAGGTGATGCGACTGGTGCGGGACGTGCCCCTGGAGTGCGGCCTGGCCGGCCTCGAGCCGGGCGAGATCGACGCCCAGGCGGTGCGAAAGCTGTTCGACTTCCTCGAGTTCCGCAGCCTCCATGTCCGCCTGGCCGAGGTGCTCGGCGACGCCCTGGGCGACGAGGCGAGCCGCAGCCCGACGGTGCTGGAGCCGTCGGTGGCGGTGTGCTCGACGGCCGCGGATGCGGTGACGGCCCTGACGGCGCTCTCGGCCGACGGCCAGCTCGCCGAGACGCCCCTGGCGGTGGCCGTGCCCGGCGCAGGCCTCGAGGCCGGGCTGGCGCTGGTCTCCGACGCCGACGCGGCCGAGGTGGTGTTCGTTCCCGGCGAGCTGCTGGCGTCCGCTGAGGTTGCGACCGCGCTCAGCGAGCTTCTCGTCCGCGACGAACGTGGCGACCGAGACGACCACGACGGCGACGGCCGCGACGACCACAACGTTGACGGTGACGGCCGCCGGGGGAGGCCGTTGGCGCTTCACGGCGCCAAGACGGCCATGAGGGCCCTGCTCGACCGGGGGGTGGAGATGCGCGATCCCAGCCTCGACACGATGCTGGCCGCCTACCTGCTCGACCCTGCCGACGCCCGCTACGACCTTGCCGACGTGGTCCGCCGCTACACCGACCTTGAGCCGCCGGCCGCGGGTGCGCCCGAGGGCCGGCTCGACTTCGGCGACGACGCGTTGGTGCCGGCCGACGAGGCGGCCTGGGCCGCGCTGGCCGTCGACCGCCTGGTGGCGCCGCTGCGCGAGGCGCTGGCCGCCCAGGGGCTCGACTACCTCAACGACGAGGTCGAGGTGCCCTTGGTGGGGGTGCTGGCCCGCATGGAGCATGTCGGCATCGGCGTTGACCGAGGCGTGTTGGAGCGGATCCGCGACGAGCTGGCCACCGAGTCCGAGGCCCTGCGCCAGGCGGTGCTCGACGCCGCGGGCCGAGACATCAACGTCAACTCGCCCAAGCAGCTGGGCGAGGTCCTGTTCGAGGACTTGGGGCTAACGCCCGTCAAGCGCACCAAGACCGGCTTCTCCACCGACGCCCAGTCGCTGGAGAAGCTGCGGGGCGAGCATCCGATCGTCGAGAACCTCCTCGCATACCGCGAGGTGGAGAAGCTGCGCTCCACCTACGGCGTGGGCCTGCTCGCGGAGGTCGGAGCCAACGGGCGCATCCACGCCACGTTCAACCAGACAGTGGCCCGCACCGGCCGCCTCAGCTCCGACGCGCCCAACCTTCACAACATCCCGGTGCGGTCCGAGCGGGGGCGGGTGTTTCGCACCGCCTTCACCGCGGCGCCCGGTCGGCGCCTGCTGGTGGCCGACTACGACCAGATCGAGCTTCGTTGCATCGCCCACCTGGCCCGCGACCCGGGCCTGACGGCCGCGTTCGAGGCGGGCGACGACATCCACACGGCCACCGCGGCCCGAGTGTTCGGGATCGAGCCGTCCGAGGTCGGGGTGGAGGAGCGGTCCACGGCCAAGATGGTGTCGTACGGACTGGCCTACGGGATGGAGGCCTACGGCCTGGCCCAGCGGCTCAACATTCCCACGCCCGAGGCCGCCGAGATCCTCGACGCCTACTTCTCGGCGTTCCCCTCGGTGCGCCGCTACATGGACGAGACCGTGGCCGAGGCTCGCAGCCGGGGCTACACCGAGACTCTGTTCGGGCGCCGCCGCCAGATCCCCGAGCTGGCCAGCCCCAACACCCGTCTGCGCCAGGCCGGCGAGCGCCAGGCCATGAATGCGGGGATCCAGGGGCTGGCCGCCGATATCTTCAAGGTGGCGCTGGTGCGCCTTGACCGGGCCCTCGGCGAGGAGGCCATGGCGTCGCGCATAGTGCTGCAAGTCCACGACGAGATAATCCTCGAGTCCCCCGAGCCGGAGATCGAGGCTGCTTCGGAGCTGACCCGCTCGGTGATGCGGGGTGCCTACGAGCTGAGCGTGCCCCTCGAAGTGGATCTGAAGGTGTCCCGCACCTGGGCCGACGCGAAAAACTGACCCCCGTCGGGCCGTGGAGACGAGTCTTCCGGGGCGTCCGATAGCCTCGCGTGGTCGCAGCCGCGACCCCCTCGGCCGATCCCGGCCGCAGGGCCGTTCCAGAACCCCGATCCCTGTCCGAAAGAACTCCGTGACCGACACCGCAACCCCAACGCTCGTCCCGCCTGCGCCCGCCGACATGGGCACATTCGCTGACGACGGCACCTACATCCCCCGCCAGATCGTCGAGGACGACCTCGGCGACATCGACATAGACGAGGCCTACGCCTCCACGATGGTGGTCGTCGAGGACGGCCAGATCGTCGAGGGCACCATCGTGCGGATCGACAAGGAGGAGGTGCTGCTCGACATCGGCTACAAGTCCGAGGGCGTGATCCCCGCCCGGGAGCTGAGCATCCGCCACGACGTCGATCCCGGCGAGGTGGTGGCGATGGGTGAGGAGATCGAGGCGCTGGTCATCACCCGCGAGGACAAGGAGGGCCGCCTGGTCCTGTCCAAGAAGCGGGCCCAGTACGAGCGGGCCTGGGGCCGGATCGAAGGGATGAAGGAGTCCAACACCGCGGTGCGGGGCCTGGTGATCGAGGTCGTCAAGGGCGGGCTCATCGTCGATATCGGACTGCGCGGCTTCCTGCCCGCGTCGCTGGTCGAGCTGCGCCGGGTGCGCGACCTTCAGCCCTACGTGGGCCGGGAGCTCGACGCCAAGATCCTCGAACTCGACAAGAACCGAAACAACGTGGTGCTCAGCCGGCGGGCGTGGCTGGAGGAGACCCAGCGCGAGCAGCGCGAGAAGTTCCTCGACAACCTCAAGCCCGGCGAGATCCGCACCGGCGTGGTGTCCTCGGTCGTCAACTTCGGCGCGTTCGTGGACCTGGGCGGGATGGACGGCCTTGTGCACGTGTCGGAGCTGTCCTGGAAGCACGTCGACCACCCGAGCGCGGTGGTGTCGGCCGGCGACCGCATCGATGTGCAGGTGCTCGAGGTCGACTTGGAGCGGGAGCGGATCAGCCTGTCGCTGAAGGCCACCCAGCAGGATCCCTGGCAGGAGTTCGCGGCCAGCCACCGGGTGGGGGAGCTGGTCTACGGCCGGGTCACCAAGCTGGTGCCGTTCGGCTCGTTCGTGCAGGTCGGCGACGGCATCGAGGGCCTGGTTCACATTTCGGAGATGTCGGCGCACCATGTGGATCTGCCCGAGCAGGTGGTCACCCCCGGCGAGGAGCTGTGGGTGAAGATCATCGACCTCGACCTGCAGCGCCGCCGGATCAGCCTGTCGATCAAGCAGGCCGCCGAGGGCGGCGTGGTGGCCGCCGAATACCAGGAGCACTTCGGCGACCATGCCTACGACGAGGAGGGCAACTACATCGGCGCCGCGGGCTCCGAAGGCCAGGCCGCCTGGGAGGACTACTACTCCGACACCGGCGAGGACGAAGCCGAGGACGGTGAGTACGCCGATGCGGACGCGGCCGGCGACGAGATCGAGTTCTCGACCGCGGAGACTGCGGAGCCCGCGGACGCCGAGCCCGCGGGTGTCGCTGCGGACGAGACCTGACCGCTGCCCGAGATCGCGCTGACAGGGGGGATAGGCGCCGGAAAGTCGACGGTGGGCGCCGGGCTGGTCGAGCGGGGCTCGATCCTCATCGACGCCGACCAGATCGTCCGGGACCTCCAGCGTCCGGGGCAACCGGTGTTCGACGCCATCGTGGACCGCTGGGGTCCGGCGGTGGTGGCTGACGACGGTTCCCTCGACCGGGCCGCGGTGGCCGAGATCGTGTTCAACGACTCCGACGAGCTGGCCGCTCTCAACGCCATCGTCCATCCGGCTGTGGGAGTGGAGATGGCCAGACGACGGACCGCCGCGGCGGCCGAGTCGCCCGGCGGGGTGGTGGTGCTCGACATCCCGCTGCTGGTCCGTCCCGACGGCGAGCCCATCGCCGAGCGCTACCAGAACCTGGCCGGAGTCGTGGTGGTGGACGCCGACCCCGAGGTCGCGGTGCAGCGCCTCGTGGCCCAGCGGGGAGTGTCCGAGGACGACGCCCGGGCCCGCATCGCCAACCAGGCCGACCGAGAGGCCAGGCTGGCGGTGGCCGACTTCGTGATCGACAACAACGGCGCCCCCGAGGATCTCGACCCCCAGATCGACGCTTGCTACCGCTGGGCGGCCGCCCTCGGCTGACTGCCCGTCCGGGTCGGTGTCGGTACCATCGGGGCCTGGGCCGAGCGGCCCGAGAGCGAAGCGAGCAGGAGCGGAAGACAGATGCCGCCGGTGACCGTGCCCAGCGACCGGAAGGCCTTCGAGGTGGTCGCTCCGTTCGAGCCGGCCGGCGACCAGCCCAAGGCCATCGAGGCGCTGGCTGCGGGCGTGGCCGCCGGGCACCGCTTCCAGACGCTGCTGGGCATCACCGGGTCGGGCAAGAGCGCCACCATCGCCTGGACCATCGAGCGGGCCCAGCGGCCCACGCTGGTGCTGGCCCCCAACAAGTCGCTGGCCGCCCAGCTGGCCAACGAGCTGCGGGAGTTGTTCCCCAACAACCGGGTGGAGTACTTCGTCAGCTACTACGACTACTACCAGCCCGAGGCGTACATGCCGGCCAGCGACACCTACATCGAGAAGGACTCGTCGGTGAACGACGAGATCGACCGGCTGCGCCACTCGGCCACCTCGGCCCTGCTCACCAGGCGCGACACCATCGTGGTGGCGTCGGTGTCGGCCATCTACGGCCTGGGCTCGCCCGAGGAGTACGAGACCCAGCTGCTGGTGCTCAACACCGGCACCGAGCACGACCAGCGCTCGATCCTGCGCCGCCTGGTGGACCTGCAGTACGAGCGCAACGACATGAACCTCACCAGGGGCAAGTTCCGGGTGCGGGGCGACACCATCGAGATCCATCCCGCCTACGACGAGACCGCGGTGCGGGTGGAGCTGTTCGGCGACGACGTGGAGCGCATCACCGTGTTCGACCCGCTCACCGGCGAGCGCCTCGAGACGCTGGAGGACCTGGTGGTGTTCCCGGCCACCCACTACGCCACCAGCGCCGAGCGGATGGAGGCCGCCGTGGGGCGCATCGAGGCCGAGCTGGCCGAGCGGCTGGCGCACTTCGAGGCCGAGGGCAAGCTGCTGGAGGCCCAGCGGCTGCAGATGCGCACCAGCTACGACCTGGAGATGATGGCCGAGCTGGGCTACTGCAACGGCATCGAGAACTACTCGGCGCCCATCGACGGCCGGGGCCCGGGCGAGTCGCCCTACACGCTGCTCGACTACTTCCCCGGCGACTTCCTGATGGTGATCGACGAGTCGCACGTGGCCGTGCCCCAGCTGCACGGCCAGTACGAGGGCGACCGCAGCCGCAAGGAGACCCTGATCGAGCACGGCTTCCGGCTGCCGTCGGCGGCCGACAACCGCCCGCTGCGCTTCGACGAGGTGATGGCCCGGCTCAACCAGGTGGTCTTCATGTCGGCCACCCCCGGCGCCTACGAGCTCGACGTGTCCGACCAGGTGGTGGAGCAGATCGTCCGGCCGACGGGGCTGGTCGACCCCGAGGTGGTGGTGAAGCCGACCAAGGGCCAGATCGACGACCTGTTGGAGGAGATCGCGACGAGGACCGACCGGGAGCAGCGGGTGCTGGTGACCACCCTCACCAAGAAGATGTCCGAGGACCTCACCGACTACCTGCTGGAGCGGGGCCTGCGGGTGCGTTACCTGCACAGCGAGGTGGACACCATCCAGCGCATCGAGATCCTGCGCGACCTGCGGCTCGGCGAGTTCGACGTGCTGGTGGGCATCAACCTGCTGCGCGAGGGCCTCGACCTGCCCGAGGTATCGCTGGTGGCCATCCTCGACGCCGACAAGGAGGGGTTCCTGCGCAGCGAGACTTCGCTGATCCAGACCATCGGCCGGGCGGCCCGCAACGTGGACGGCCAGGTGGTGATGTACGCGGATGCGGTGACCGACTCGATGCGGCGGGCGATCTCCGAGACGATGCGGCGCCGGGGCCTGCAGGAGGCGTTCAACGAGGCCCACGGCATCGACCCGACCACCATCCGCAAGGCGGTCACCGACATCCTGGCCATGATCCGCCCCGACCGCGACGGCGCGCCGGTGCCCGACGGGGGAGTGGGCGGCGAGGCCGGCGGGGGACTGGCCGCAGCCCGCCGCCGCGACGGCCCCGACCTGGGCGAACTGCCCGACGCCGAGCTGGAGCGCCTGATCCGTACGTTGGATGAAGAGATGCGCGAAGCCGCCGGCGACCTCCGCTTCGAGTACGCCGCAAGGTTGCGGGACGAGATCAAGGACCTCCGCCGAGAACTGGCCGAAATCCGCGGCTAGCCAGCGGAGCGCGGATCAGGTCGCCTCGAAGATCTCGGCACCGGACCAGCAGACCACTGAATCTTGGTCCACGGCGGTGCCGCCGCCGCAGGTGCATTTCGGGCGCTGGTCGTCTAAGAGCCGGCCCTCCTCGTCCCACAGCTGGAACGTGTGCTTGCGCACGGGTTCGCGCACGACTCTGAGCCAGCGCCCGCGGCCTCTGGCAGTCAAGGCCTCGACCAGTGCCGAGACCAGGTCCGGCGGCGGGGGCTCGCTGGTCTTGATCAGGTAGAACGTCCCGCCAATGCCCAGCTCATGGGGCCTGTCCTCGTACCTGTCGAGGTAAGCCACAGTGCGCTGCGGATCGTAGTCCGGCGGCGGCACGCCGTCGAGGGTCAGGGTCTGGCGCCCGTCGGTGCGCATCGAGTACAGATTCACCGCAACCCACGAGTCGCGCGCGAAGGGAATGGTGCCCATCATCAGGGTCCTCCTGAGTGTTCAGCAGTGCCCGCGGGACGGCCCGCCGCTTCGGCGGCGTCCGCTGCGGGGGCCGTGATCTCGGCGAGCCTCAGCCGTTGCCGCTGAGGATGAAGGTGTGCCGTATGTCTTCGGGGTCGCTGGTGACGACTACATCGTTGCGGGCTGCCGCCAAGCCACCTGGACTCACTATCGGGTCCCCCTTAGTCACACAGCCGGTATCGGCATTTGGTAGAACGATTTTGTCAGATTTGGTAGAACATCTTTATCTGATTTGGTATATTGCCTTGGATGGCGGACAGTGGGACGGATATGGCGGCGTCGCCGCTCACACCCGCGGGCTACCGCCGCAGGATTGCCGAGGCGAACGCGGCTCGGGCGCTCCGAACAGCCCGTGCGCTCCTGATCGAGGGGCCCAAGGGCTGCGGCAAGACATGGCTGGCGAAGCGTCTCGCCCGCAGCGAGCTGCTGCTCGAGCAAGACCCCGCTGCCTTCGCGCTCGCCCAAGCGGAGCCGGACCGAGTGCTCGACGGCGCCACGCCTCGGCTGATCGACGAATGGCAGCGCGTGCCGCCACTGTGGGGAGCGATCCGAGGCGCGTGCGACGCCCGGGCCCAAGCCGGACAGTTCATCCTTACCGGGTTGGCCACGCCGTCCGACGATCTCACCCGGCACTCGGGCGCGCTGCGAATTCAGCGCCTCGCGCTGCGCACCATGTCGCTTTCCGAACGCGGCCTGTCCACTGCGGCGGTGTCGCTGGCCGGGCTGCTGCGCGGCGAGCCCTGCGCCGCAGACCCCACCGGACGGGGCGTGCCCGAGGCGGTCGACGCTATCTGCCGCGGCGGCTGGCCCGGTCTCGACGACGACGTGCCGGTGCGAGACGCCATCGGAGCCCTGACGAGCTATCTCGACGACGTGGCGCGTACCGACATCCGCCAAGTCGACGGCGTGGCTCGGGACCCGGTGCGAGTGCAGGCCCTGCTGCGCTCGCTGGCCCGCAATGTCGGCACCGCGGCCAGCCTCAACAAGCTCGCTGCGGAGGCGAACGCGGCCGCCCCGCTCAGCCGCCACTCGGTTCGTGCCTATCTCGACTCCCTTGAACGCCTCCATGTGCTTGAGCCGCTCACAGCGTGGCCGACGCACCTGCGCTCGCGGTCGCCGTTGCTGACCAGCCCCAAGCACCACTTCACCGATCCGTCACTGGCTGTCGCCGCGCTGCGAGCCAGCCCCGAGCGCCTCCTTGCCGACCCTGAGGCGCTCGGACTGCTGTTCGAGTCGCTCGTGATCAGAGATCTGCGCATCTATGCGCAGGCCGCCGACGCGGAGGTGTACGCGTTCACCGACGCGGCAGGCACCGAGGCCGACGCCATCGTCGATTGCCGAGACGGCCGCTGGATCGCAGTCGAGGTCAAGCTCGGCGGCAGCGGCCCCATCGAGGCTGCGGCCCGCTCGCTGCTGGCCGTGCGCCGCAAGATCGACGAGTCGAGGATGGGCCGAGCAGCCGGTCTGGTCGTGGTGACCGCCGCCGACGGATACGCCTACGAGCGGCCCGACGGCGTATCGGTAGTGCCCCTCTTCACACTCGGCCCCTGAACCCGCACGACCCTCAGCGAAAGAGACCGCTTCACACGCCGCGTCTAGCATGTGGCGCAGGCAGACCTCATCATCCTTGTGCATACTGAACTTCTGCTGTATCGGTGCCGATCGCGTCCGAAGCGCCCGCAGCACAGGCTCGACTCGGCCGTGACGGGAGCCCGCGCCGCAGCCCTCTGGCACTGACCGCGGCGCGAGCGCAACTCCTGCCAGGCGCTGTAGACGGTGACGCCGCCGGTGGTCCGGAACGAGCGGACGCGGACGTTGGCGTTGTCGGCGGAAGAGGTGGAGCGGGTAAAGCTCGAGTTCGTCGTCGGCTGGACCGGCGTCCAGTTCGTCCAGGCGGGGCTATTACCGGAAGCGATCTGCACCTGGTAGCCGACGCACGACGTGCTGTGGGCCGTCAAGGAGGACCTCGACACGTCCCGGCGACTCGGAGCAGATGCCCCTGACCGGGCGATCCGAGGCGATCGACATGTTCCCGTTCAGCCTGGCCGAGAGGCCGAGTCGAGTGGTGCACGGGTCGCGGCGGGTCAGGTTGCCTCGAAGATCTCGGCGCCGGACCAGCAGAGCACCGAGTCGGGATCCACGGCGATGCCGCCGCCGCACGTGCATCTGGGCCGCTGATCGTCGAGGAGCCGGCCCTCGGCGTCCCAGAGTTGTAGCGTGTGCTCGCGCACGGGTTCGCGCACGACTCTCAGCCAGCGCCCCCGGCCGCGGGCGGTCAGTGCCTCCAGCATCGCTGAGACCAGGTCGGGCGGCGGCGGCTCGTTGGTCTTGATGCAGTAGAACGTGCCGCCGAGCCCGAGCTCGTGAGGCCCGGCCTCGTACTTGTTCAGGTAGGCGACCGTCTCGTCCGGGCTGTAGTTCGGCGGCGGCTTGCCGTCGAGGGTCAGGGTCTGGCGCCCGTCGGTGCGCATCGCGTACAGGTTCACCGCGATCCACGAGTCGCGCGCGAAGGGAATGGTGCCCGTCATCAGGGTCCTCCTCGGGTGTTCAGCAGTGCCCGCGGGACGGCCCGCCGCTTGGGTGGCGTCCGCTACGGGGGCCGTGATCTCGGCGAGCCCCATCCGGCGCTGCGACTGCGTCGCCGCTGGGGTGAGGGTCAGACGGTCTCGATCTCGAGCCGCAGACCGAGGGTGCTACCGATGGGCAACTGTCCGGATGCTATCGTAATCTATCACCAATATCTCTGATATAGGTTGACAATGATCGTACTTTTCGTGGCTGTCGCCGAACACTGGTCGATCTCCACCCGAGCCACCACCACGGCTGGCGGGTCGTGCCCGGCGGCGACCTGAACACCATCGCGCCCCCGGCGCGGCGCGTGCGAGAGCGGCGCGTGCGGGAGCGGCGCGGAAACGCGTCGGGCGCTGCCGATCGGGTGCCGCGGCTTGCGGGATGGTGGTGCCGTGGCATGCTTCTGGTCTGTGACGGACCGTCGAACGGCATCTGAGGCACGCATGCGCCGCCGGGCGTCGGTAGCGGCGGTGAGCGACGTCGGGCCTCGGCGGGTGAACGAGGACCGGGCGTTGGCAGTGCTGGACGACGACGGGAGCTGGCTGATCGCGGTGGCCGACGGGCTGGGCGGGCATCCCCGGGGCGACGAGGCGGCCCAGGCCGCGGTTGACGGGCTGCCCCGACGCATCGCCGACCGAGCTGAGATGGTCGCCGCCTTCGCGGAGGCCGACCAGCGGGTGCTCGCGCTCACCGGCTCGGGCCGCAGGACGCGGCGGGTACCGCTGTACACCCTGCCGATGAGCACGCTCACGGTGGCGGCTTGGACGCCGGAGAGCGGCCTGGTTGTCGCCTGGATGGGCGACACCCTGCCGTTCGTGCTTCGGTCCGGCGGGAACGGCTTCGCCGGGCATGTCTGCGGCCTGCCGCATCGCAATCCCGACGGCACCATCGACGCCTGCCTGGGAATGCCGCCGGGCAGTCCGGGCCTGCTCCACCGGCCGGTCGAGGCGGAGGTCGAGATCGTCGTCGAGCCCGACCCGTCAGCCTCTCCCGACGCGGTCGTCGTCTGCAGCGACGGCGCCTGGGAGCCCTTCGTCTACTACTACGGAACCGACTGGCTGGCGGGTGCCTCGGGTGCCTCCAGCGGCTCAAGCGACTCGCCCGACGGCGGGATCGGCTCGGCCTGCCCCGCCGACCCTGCCGACGCCGACAGCCTCGCCGCCAGCGTGCTTCGTGCCGCCAAGGGCATGGGTCTCAACGACAACGCCACCGTCGCGGCTGCTGTCTGGCGCTGACCGGCCTTCTTGTCGCGGCTGCTGTCTGGCGCTGACCGGCGCTGACTGGCCTTCTTGTCGCGGCTGCTGTCTGGCGCTGACCGGGCACTGGCGCACTCAGCGAACGAATGTTCGCTTGCCTCCAAGAGGCAGCGGGTAGAGTGCGGGCGTGGCTGAGCGGCTGGTGATCTCGGGGGCGCGCGAGCACAACCTCCGAGACGTCAGCCTCGACCTGCCCCGCGACCGGCTGATCGTGCTGACCGGCCTGTCGGGATCGGGCAAGAGCTCGCTCGCCTTCGACACGATCTACGCCGAGGGGCAGCGCCGCTACGTGGAGTCGCTGTCGGCCTACGCCCGGCAGTTCCTCGGCCAGATGGACAAGCCCGACGTGGACTTCATCGAGGGCCTCTCGCCGGCCATCTCCATCGACCAAAAGAGCGCCTCCCGCAACCCCCGCTCCACCGTCGGCACCGTCACCGAGGTCTACGACTACCTGCGGCTGCTCTACGCCCGCATCGGCGTCCCCCACGACCCCGAGACCGGCGAGCGGCTGATCCGCCAGACCCCTCAGCAGATCGTGGACCGGATCCTGGAGATGGCGCCCGGCACCCGCTTCCAGGTGCTGGCGCCGGTGGTGCGGGGCCGCAAGGGCACCTACGACACGCTGCTGGCCGACCTGGCCTCCCAGGGCTACGCCCGGGCCATCGTGGACGGCGAGCTGGTCGAACTGGCCGACCTCGCAGGCGCCACCGGCCTGTCGGGCGGCGCAGACGGTCTGGAGCTGGCCCGCTACGAGATGCACGACATCGCGGTGGTGGTGGACCGGCTGGTGCTGCGCGACGGCGTCGAGCGCCGCCTGACCGACTCGGTGGAGACCGCGCTGCGCCTGGCCGGGGGCATCGCCGAGATCGACATCGTCGCCCGGCCCGACCGCGACGCCGACAGGGCTCCCGACGCCGACGGCGCGGCCGATGCTGAGGCGCCTCGGCGGATCGTGTTCAGCCAGCATCTGGCCCGGCCCTCCGACGGCAAGTCGTTCGAGGAGCTGGCCCCCCGCAACTTCTCGTTCAACTCGCCTTACGGGGCCTGCGCCCGCTGCGACGGGCTGGGCACCACCTTCGAGGTCGATCCCCAGCTCGTGATCCCGGACCCCGACGCCACTCTGGCCGGCGGGGCGATCACGCCGTGGGCCGACAGCCGGTCTCGCTACTACCCCCGCCTGCTTCAGGCAGTGTGCGAGGAGCACGGCATCCCCCGCGACGTGCCGTGGCGCTCGCTGACCGCCCGCCAGCGGGACATGCTGCTGTACGCCAAGGGCGTGAAGGGCCGGGTGCAGGTCCGCTACCAGAACCGCTTCGGGCGCCGCCGGGTGTACCAGGCCCGCTTCGAGGGGATCGTCCCGCACCTGATGCGCCGCCACGACGAGTCCGAGAGCGAGTCGGCCCGCGAGAACATCGAGGGCTACATGCGCCAGGTTCCGTGCCCGGACTGCGGCGGCGCCCGGCTCAACCCGCTGGCGCTGGCGGTCACCATCGACGGCCGCAGCATCCACGAGCTGTGCGCCATGTCGATCGCCGAGGCGGCCAAGACCCTGGCCGAACTGCGCCTCGACGACCGCGACACGATGATCGCCGAGCAGGTGCTCAAGGAGATCCGCGCCCGGCTGGGCTTCCTGCTCGACGTCGGGCTCGACTACCTCAACCTGTCGCGCAGCGCGGCCACCCTCGCCGGGGGAGAGGCCCAGCGCATCCGGCTGGCCAGCCAGGTCGGCTCGGGCCTGGTCGGGGTGCTGTACGTGCTCGACGAGCCGTCCATCGGGCTGCACCAGCGCGACAACCGCCGCCTCATCGACACGCTGCTGCGGATGCGCGACCTGGGCAACACCGTGATGGTGGTGGAGCACGACGAGGAGACCATCCGAGTAGCCGACCATGTGGTGGACATCGGCCCCGGCGCGGGCGAGCGCGGCGGCACCATCGTGCACTCCGGGCCGCTGGAGGGCCTGCTCGAGGTGGAGGAGTCGGTCACCGGCCAGTACCTGTCCGGCCGCAAGACGATCGCCGTGCCCCGGATGCGCCGCCTCGGCGACGGCACCCGCCTGACCGTCCGAGGCGCCCGGGAGAACAACCTGGCCGACATCGACGTGGTCTTCCCGCTGCGGCGCTTCGTGTGCGTGACCGGAGTCTCCGGCTCGGGCAAGTCGTCGCTGGTCAACGAGATCCTGCACCGGGCGCTCATGCAGCACATCTACCGGTCGAAGGCCCCGCCCGGCCGCCACACCCGAATCGACGGGGCCGGCCACCTCGACAAGGTGATCGCCATCGACCAGTCGCCCATCGGCCGCACCCCCCGGTCCAACCCGGCCACCTACACCGGCGTGTTCGACCATGTGCGCAAGCTGTTCGCCAACACCGCCGAGTCCCGGGTGCGGGGCTACATGCCGGGCCGGTTCTCGTTCAACGTCAAGGGCGGGCGCTGCGAGGCCTGCCGGGGCGACGGCACCATCCGCATCGAGATGCACTTCCTGCCCGACGTGTACGTGCCCTGCGAGGTGTGCAAGGGCCGCCGCTACAACCGCGACACCCTGGAGGTGACCTTCAAGGGCCGCAACATCGCCGAGGTGCTCGACATGCCCTGCTCCGACGCGCTGGAGTTCTTCGCCAACCAGCCGGCCATCGCCCGCCACATGGGAACCCTCGTGGACGTCGGCCTCGGGTACGTGCGCCTGGGCCAGCCCGCGCCCACGCTGTCAGGTGGCGAGGCCCAGCGGGTGAAGCTTTCCAGCGAGCTGGCCAAACGCTCCACCGGCCACACCATGTACATCCTCGACGAGCCCACCACCGGACTGCACTTCGAGGACGTGCGCAAGCTGCTGGGGGTGCTGGGCCGGCTGGTCGACCAGGGCAACACGGTGGTGGTGATCGAGCACAACCTCGACGTGGTCAAGACGGCCGACTGGCTGATCGACCTCGGCCCCGAGGGCGGCTCCGGCGGGGGCCGGGTGGTGGCCGAGGGCACTCCCGAGCAGGTGGCCGAGGTGCCCGAGAGCCACACCGGCCGCTACCTAAGGGCAATGCTTTGCTGACACGGCCGCCGGCCGGCTCCATCCCCGACGCGCCCGGGTCGTACCAGTTCCTCGACGCCGAGGGTCGGGTCGTCTACGTCGGCAAGGCCAAGAGCCTGCGGTCGAGGCTCAACAACTACTTCGGCTCGCATCTGCCGCTGCGCACCCGCCAGATGGTGGACGCGGCCGCGTCGGTGGAGTGGATCCAGGTGGCCAACGAGGTCGAGGCGCTGATGCTGGAGTTCTCACTGATCCAGCGCCACCGCCCCCGGTTCAACGTGCGCTACACCGACGACAAGTCGTACCCGTTCCTGTGCGTGACCATGCTGGACGAGTGGCCCCGGGCCATGGTCATGCGAGGCCGGCGACGCAAGGGCAACCGCTACTTCGGCCCCTACGGCCACGCCTACGCCATCCGCGACACACTCGACCTCCTGCTGCGCACCTTCCCGATCCGCACCTGCACCGACAGCAAGTTCCGCCGCTACGCCAGCCTGGGCAAGCCCTGCCTGCTGTACCACATCGAGAAGTGCTCGGGGCCGTGCGTGGGGGAGGTGTCGGCTGACGACTACGCCGAGATGGCAGCCGAGTTGCTGCGTTTCCTGGAGGGCGACACCGACCCGGTGATCGAGCGCCTCACTGCCGAGATGGCTGCCGCCGCCGACGAGATGGAGTACGAGCGGGCGGCTCGGCTGCGCGACCGGCTCGACGCGGTGCGCAAGGCGGTGGAGACCCAGCAGATGGTGGGCGCCCGCAACGAGGACTTCGATGTGATCGGCCTGGCGGAGGACGCTCTGGAGGCGGCCGTGCAGGTGTTCTTCGTGCGCAGGGGCCGGGTGATGGGCCGGCGGGGCTTCGCGATCGACAAGGCCGAGGATCTCGACCGGGCCGAGCTGGTGAGCCGGGCCTTGGAGCGGCTCTACTTCGACGACAACCCCTTGGGCTGGCCCAAGCTGGTGCTCGTCCCCGACATGCCTGCCGAGGCAGGCCTCTACGGCGAGTGGCTGAGCGAGATGCGGGGCTCGCGGGTGCAGATCAGGGTGCCCCAGCGCGGCGCCAAGAGGGCGCTGCAGCAGACGGTGGCCCGCAACGCGGAGGAGTCGTTCGCCCGTCACCGTCTCAAGCGCGGCACCGACCACAACAGCCGGGCTCGGGCCCTCAAGGAGCTGCAGGAGCATCTGGGCCTGGCCGAGGCCCCGCTGCGCATCGAGTGCTACGACATGAGCCACCTGTCGGGCCAGGACTACGTGGGCTCGATGGTGGTGATGGAGGACGGGCTGCCCAAGAAGTCCGACTATCGGCGTTTCCGGCTGCGCTCGGTGCCCGGCAACGACGACTTCGCGGCTATGCACGAGGTGCTCAACCGGCGCCTGGCCGGCTACCTCGAGCAGCGCGCCCGGCCAGTGGAGCAGCGCGACGGCCGCTTCTCCTACCCCCCGCAGCTGCTGCTGGTGGACGGCGGCAAGGGGCAGTTGGGCGTGGCCGTGCGAGTGCTTGAGGAACTCGGGCTGGAGGAGGAGATCGCCGCCGCCGCGCTGGCCAAGCAGTTCGAGGAGGTGTTCGTGCCCGGCCGCTCCGAGCCGGTGCAGCTTCCCCGCCAGTCGGAGGCCCTGTACATGCTCCAGCGCATCCGCGACGAGAGCCACCGCTTCGCCATCTCGTACCATCGCACCCTGCGGGGCAGGCGCATGACCGGATCGGCCCTCGACGGCATCGCCGGACTGGGCCCGGCCCGCAAGGCCCGTCTCACCAAGGAACTGGGAGGCGTGCGGGCTGTCCAGCGGGCCGAGCTGCACGAGCTGAAGGCCCTGCGGTGGCTGCCCGACTCCGTGGCCGAGAACGTCCACGCCGCCCTGCACGGCGGCCGCTAGTTATCAAGCCCGCGAATTGGCAGCATCTTGCACGGATAGCGTGCATTTCGCTGCCAGTTCGCGGGCGCGGGCAGCGACGCGGTTCAGTTACCGTAGGAGTGATGCGCGCGTTCGGCGCGGTGGCGCAAACCTCGCTCCAATCCGCGGCGCGGGTGATCCTGCTGCCGCTCTTCGTGGTGGAACTGGGCGGAGGCGTGAACCCGCCGAGGGTCGTCGTGGCGTCGCTCGTGGTGTGCGCCGCGGTCACCGCCGCTTCGATGCTGCGCTTCGGGCCGCTGCGATCAGAGAGCCTCTACGTCGTGGTGGCCGACCCGATGAGCATCCCGTTCTGCATTCTGGCGCTCGAATTCGGCGGAATCGCGACGCTGGCCGTGCTGGTTGTGGCCGCCGGTGCGTTCCAGGTCGTCGCGGGGCTGCGGCTGGCGAGCCTGCGAAGGATCATCAACCCTTACTTCTCCATCACCCTCGTGCTTATGGCGTGCATATCCCTGCTGCCAGTGCTCGCCCGCGTAGTCGAGGCACCGGACAACGCTCGACGGAGCGCGGTGCCGGTGTGCATGGTGCTCATCGCGGCGGTCATCTACACGCTCGACAGGTTCGGGCCCTCGGCGGTGAAGCCGTGGGCGCCGCTCGCAGGACTCGCAGCCGGCGCCGCCGCGGCGGCCGCCTACGGGATCTACGACACTCGCCTTGTCGAGGACGCGGCGTGGATCGGTCTGCCCACGTCCGGATGGATCCCGGACAGCGGAATCGACGCTGCGGCGGCCGCGATGCTGGTGCCGTCGTTCGCGATCCTGGCGCTGGTGCAGGTCACTAGGGCCAATACTGCGTCGCTGTTGGTGCAGATCGTCTCCGGGCGGTCGGTGCTGGACTTCAGGGAGATGCAGCGGGCCAGCACTCGCATCGGCGCTGGCAGCGCCCTCGCCGGTGTTGCTGGCACCATTCCACTCGGCTATACGCCGGCGGGACCCGCCGCGGTCAAGCAGAGCGGCAGCGACCCGCGCCGTATCGGCGCGTCGATAGTGGCGGTGTTCCTCGCAGTCGCGGCCTGCCCGAAAGTGCAGGCGGCGTTGATTGCACTGCCTCGGGCCCTGATGGTCATGTATGTCGTGTTCGTTCTGTTCTTGCTGATCAGGAGGCTGATCCCGGTCAACGCCATCAGACAGCGCGCGACGCCTTCGGGAATGTGGGCGCCGATCGCCACCGCAGTCGTCTTCGAGGCCGGCGCGGTGATGCTGTGGGGCGATACAGGCTTCCGCGCCGTGAACGGCCTCACCGCTGGAAGCATCGTGCTGATCGCGTCGGCCGTGCTACGGGAGCTGCGGGCCAGCCGGCACCGGCTCGACGTGGCTCTGGCATCCTTCAGTGCCGCGGAGATCCGGGAGTTTGTCTCGGGCCTGCCTCTCGACAGCGAGGAGGCGAAGGACAGGCTCTACGCGGTCTCCGAGGAGGCGCTCATGGTGCTCATCCAATCTGACGTCCACTCCTATGACCCCGATCGGCGGATGGGGCTGACGGTGACCCTGCTCGGAACCACTGTCGAGGCAGAGTTCGTGGCAGCCCCATCGGGCGCCCAGAACCTCCAGGAGCGCATCGTGCTTCTGGCCGAGCCCGAAGCGCACGATCTGGAGGCGGTCGTCGAGCGCGACGCCGCGCTGCGGCTGTTGAACCACTACGCGACGTCGGTGACCCATCGCCAGTATCGGGATGTGGAGGTCATCACCGCGGTGGTGGCTGCGGGCTGAGCCCGTCAACGGCCGCCGGGGGCCATCGGGAGACCGCCGTCATCCGATGCACCGTCCCAGCACCGCAGAGCCCGCAACTACCATGGCCGTCGAGTGAGTGCCTTCGTCGTTATCGCGGGGATGTCGGGAGCGGGCCGCAGCTCGGCCGCCAACAACCTCGAGGACCTCGGCTGGTTCGTGATGGACAACCTGCCGCCGTCGCTCATCCCGAAGGTGGCCGAGCTGGCGGGGGCGCCCGGCAAGCCCGGCAAGGGGATCGACCGACTCGCCCTGGTCGTCAGCACCGGCCGCTACCACGACGAGATCGTCGGCATGATCGACGGCCTGCGCTCCGGCATCGAAGGACTCCGGATCCTGTTCCTGGACGCGGTCACCGACGCGCTCGTGCGCCGCTACGAGTCCACCAGGCGCCGCCACCCGTTCTCCGAGGCGAGGACGCCCTCGGAGTCGTCGACGCTGGCCGAGGCCATCGAGGCTGAGCGGGCCGCGCTGGAGCCCGTCCGGGCTGCCGCCGACGTGGTGATCGACACCACCGAACTGAACGTCCACCAGCTGCGCGACCGCATCGGCGAGCTGTTCGGCGAAGGCGAGGGCCAGGCCATGCGGGTCACCGTGCTGTCGTTCGGCTTCACGCACGGCATCCCTCTCGACGTCGACATGGTGATGGACTGCCGCTTCCTGCCCAACCCCTTCTGGGTAGAGGAGCTGAAACCGCTGACCGGCTTGGACGCCGAGGTCGTCGATTACCTGCAGGCCCAGCCGGTGACTGCGGAGTTCCTGGCCCGCATGGAGTCGCTGCTGGCGCTGCTGGTGCCCGAGTACGTGGCCGAAGGCAAGGCGTACCTCACGGTGGCCTTCGGCTGCACCGGCGGACGGCACCGCTCGGTGGCGGTGACCGAGCACTTCTCGGGCGTGCTGGCCGCCATGGGGCATGAACCGGCGGTGATCCACCGCGACATCGACAAGTAGGCGCCGGGCGCCGCCGGGCCCGGCCTAACCTCTGGCCCATGAGCATTCGAGTGGGCATCAACGGCTTCGGCCGCATCGGACGGAACTTCTACCGGGCCGCCCGGGCCCAGGGCGTCGACCTGGAGGTGGTGGCGGTCAACGATCTCGGGTCCATCGGCACCATGGCCCATCTGCTGAGCTTCGACTCGGTCCACGGCCGCCTCGGCGCCGACGTGTCGGTGGACGGCGACGTGCTGAGCGTCGGCGACGACTCGCTGCGGGTGCTGTCGGTGCGGAACCCCGAGGAGCTGCCCTGGGGCGATCTCGGAGTGGATGTGGTGGTGGAGTCCACCGGCATCTTCACCAAACGCGAGGCGGCCGCCCGCCATCTCGACGGCGGCGCGCCCCGGGTGCTGGTGTCGGCGCCCTGCTCGGGGGCCGACGCCACGTTCGTGGTGGGCGTCAACGACGGCGACTTCGACCCGGCCGCGCACACGGTGGTGTCGAACGCGTCGTGCACCACCAACTGCTTCGTGCCCATGGTCATGGTGCTGGACCGGGCCTTCGGGGTCGAGCGCGGCCTGATGACGACGGTGCATGCCTACACCGGCGACCAGGCGTTGGTGGACGGTCCCCACTCCGACCTTCGCCGGGCCCGGGGCGCCGCGGTGAACATCGTGCCCACCTCCACCGGAGCGGCCCGGGCCACCGGGCTGGTGCTGCAGGCCATGCAGGGACGCCTCGACGGGATATCGCTGCGGGTACCGATCCCCGACGGGTCCATCACCGACTTCACAGCCAAGCTGGCGGCGGAGGCCAGCGTCGACGAGATCAACCGGGCCTTCGCCGCAGCCGCTGCCGAAGGCCCGCTGGCCGGCGTGCTCGACTACAGCGAGGCCCCCCTGGTGTCGGCCGACATCGTCGGCTCTGCCGCGTCCTGCACCTTCGACGCCGGGCTGACCATGGCCATGGGCGACCTGGTGAAGGTCAACGGCTGGTACGACAACGAGTGGGGCTACTCCAACCGGCTGGTGGACATGGCCATCATCGTCGGCGCGGCCAACCGCTGAGAATCGTCCCGTTGACGGCGCTCCTCGACGGCTGAGGGGCCTGCCGTGGAGCCGCTGCCCGGCCTGGAGGATCTCGGCCCGCTGGAGGGCCGGTCGGTGCTGGTGCGCGCCGACTTCAACGTGCCGCTGGAGGCCGGCGCCCACGGCGAGGGGCCGGTGATCGCCGACGACCTTCGCATCCGGGCCGCGCTTCCCACGCTGCGATGGCTGCTCGACCGGGGTGCCTCGGTCACGGCGTGCACCCATCTGGGACGTCCGCAGGGCCGTCCCGATGCAGGTTTCTCCGTCGAGCCGGTCCGGCGGCGGCTGGCCGAACTGGTACCGGGAGTGGGGCTTCAGGAGAACCTGCGCTTCGATCCAGGAGAGACGGCCGGCGACCCTGCTTTCGCGGCCCGGCTGGTCGAGGGCCACGACGCCTATGTGAACGACGCTTTCGGCGCCTCGCATCGGCCCCACGCGTCCATCGTGGGCCCACCCCGGCTGCTGCCCTCGGCCGCCGGACGGCTGCTGGCCCGCGAGGCAGAGGTGCTGTCCGAGCTGAGGGGCGCCCCCCGCCGGCCGTTCGTGGCCGTGCTCGGCGGGGCCAAAGTTTCCGACAAGCTCGGGGTGATCGACGCTTTGTTGGAGATGGTCGACGCCCTGGTGGTGGGCGGGGCCATGTGCTTCACGTTCCTCAAGGCCCGCGGCCACCGGGTGGGGGCCTCGCTCTGTGAGGACTCGATGGTCGACCGCTGCAGGGCTCTGCTCGACGGCCCCACGCCTATCCACCTGCCCGACGACCTGACCGCCCTGGGCCCGGGCGGCGTGCCCGGCGATCCCGGTGCCGGCGGCGATGTCCGCCAGACGGGCGCCGATATCCCCGAGGGATGGATGGGCGTGGACATCGGCCCCGGCAGCGCCGCGGCGTTCGGCGACGTGATCCACGAGGCGGGGACGGTGCTGTGGAACGGCCCGATGGGCGTGTTCGAGGATGCCCGCTTCGGCGGCGGCACCGGCGCGGTGGCCGCGGCCATGGCCGAGACCAGGGCGTTCACCGTGGTGGGCGGCGGCGACAGCGCCGCCGCGGCCCGGCGCTTCGGGGTAGACCGCGACATGGACCACGTGTCCACCGGCGGGGGAGCATCGCTGGAGCTGATAGAGAAGGGCGACCTGCCGGGGCTGGCGGCCCTGAGAGGAGGAGGCGATGCGACCTAGACGCAAGGCCGCGGGTCGCCGCGGCGGCGGCCCGACCGAAGGCCGGATGCCGTTGATCAGCGGCAACTGGAAGATGCACCACAACCATTTCGAGGCGATCCAGACGATCCAGAAACTGGCCTACGCCCTGAACTCCGACGACTATCGCCATGTCGAGGTGTCGGTGCATCCGCCCTTCACCGATCTGCGTTCGGTTCAGACCGTGCTGCAGGCCGACAACGTGCCCGTGCGCCTAGGGGCGCAGGACTGCCATTCCGAGGACGCCGGCGCGTTCACCGGCGAGGTGTCGGCTGCGATGCTGGCCAAGCTCGACGTGTCCTACGTGATCGTGGGCCACAGCGAGCGCCGGTCGCTGTTCGGCGAGGGTGACGAGGTGGTCAACGCCAAGGCCCGGGCGGTGCTGCGCCACGGCATGGTGCCGATCGTGTGCGTGGGCGAGACCGTGGATCAGCGCCGGGCCGGCGAGGCCCACGAGGTGGTGGCCGCACAGCTGGCGGGCAGCCTCGAAGGGCTCGACTCGGAGGCCGTGGGCGACCTGGTGGTGGCCTACGAGCCGGTATGGGCCATCGGAACCGGCGAGACGGCCACCCCGAAGGACGCGCAGGACATGTGCGCCCATGTGCGGTCGCTGGCGCGTCAGCAGTGGGGAAGCGCGGTCGCCGACGGCCTGCGCATCCAGTACGGCGGCTCGGTGAAGCCGTCCAACGCGCCCGACCTGATGGCCCAGCCCGACATCGACGGCGCGCTGGTGGGCGGCGCCAGCCTCGACGCCGCCGACTTCGCCCGCATCGTCAACTACCGGCTATACGCCGTGTGACCCCGCCCTTCGGGGCGCGTCGGCTGTCAGGCGCTGGCTAGGAGTTCTTCGATGCGGTCGATCTCGAGGCCGTTGAACCGGTCGCCGAGCCTGTGGCCGCCGCGGTCGAGCACCCAGAAGTCCGAGTTGCTGCGGATGCCGTAGTGGTTCCAGGAGTCGAAGGTCGGATCCCACAGCATCGTGAAGGTCGTGCCGGTCTGCGACACGAACCGCTCGGCGAACTCCAGATCGTCCTGCGCGCCGATACCTACGACCTTGAGCCGGTCTGCGTTCTCCCGAGCGAACTGCTCGAGGGGCGGAGCCTCCGCCCGGCAGACCGGTCAATGCGGGGCCCAGAACCACAACAGCAGCGGAGTCTCGGCGGGAACCAGAGACCGGAGGCTCACGGGAGCACCCGTGGAAACGTCGATGAGTTCCAAATCGGGCACATCGCCGGAGACCTCGACCGGGGCCGGGGCCGGGGCCAATGACTTGGACTCGTCCGGCTCAGCTTGGGAAGCAACGTCAGCGTCGACATCTTCGGCGGCGGCGGAGTCGCTGAGGGACGCGTCGGCCTCCGGCGTCGAACCGTCCGAGGCGGCCGAGCCTGAATCGGTATCGGCGGACGCGCCGGGGTCGGTCGCGTCTGCATCGGTCGCGCTGGCCTTGTCGGAGCCGATGGAGCCGGCGGAGCCACTGGAGTTGGCAGGGTCGGAGCTGGTCGAGCCATCTCCGACTGGCGCGGCCTCATCGGCGCTCTCGGCCGGTTTCGCGTCTCCGTCCCTGTTGTCGGCCGCGTCGGCGCCTTCCGGCTGAGCGGAGGACGACGCCTGCGAGTCGGCATCTGGCTCACCGCTCGCGTCAGAGCTGGAGGGGTCACCGCACGATGTGGCCAGCAGCAATGTGATGGCACCGACGGTTGCTGCGAGGCGGCCCCGCCCCATCAGGCCGCTCCTGTCCGATACGGTCGGCTCACTCATCCGCCTCTCGTCGATCCGCCATGCGCAGCCGTGGGCTAGTGAATGACCAGCACCGGCACTGTGGCCAGCGACGGAACTCTAACGTAGACCGGCCCTCGTGATCGGCGTTCGGGGGTCGGCCGCTCTGGATCGGCGCTCGTGGATCCTCGACGGGCGGCAGTCGTTGCGCCGTCGGGTCTGGTCCGCGGCGGCCGTGCAGCGGTCTAATTCTCGGGTAGCCTGCCGACCGTGGTCTGGCTCATCGCTCCGCTCCATGTGCTGTCCGCGCTGACGCTGGTGTTCCTGGTGCTCCTGCACAGCGGCAAGGGCGGGGGACTGTCGGACATGTTCGGAGGCGGACTCGGTGCCCAGGCGGCCGGATCTACGGTGGTGGAGCGCAACCTCGACCGCTTGACGGTGATCGCCTCCCTCGTCTTCGGCTTCGCCTCGGTCTCCTACGCGCTGATTATCTGAGCGCCGACGCGCCAGCGTCGCTCATCGTCGTCGGGGTCAGGCGGGCTCGCGGCGTCGGCTGCGGCGCTCCCACTCAGCGATCTGGCGCCGCACCCTCTCGACGTCCTCTTGGCTGACGGGCCGTGAGATCGAGATGCTCTCGTCGGTGGACCTGACCGTGAACCCGAAGCGTCGGCCTCCGGAGCGGCCCTGGCCGTTGCTGGTGTTGCTCATTGCGCCTCCTCAGGCGGTTCGGAGGTGATGCGGCCGTGCTGGCGCTCGTAGCGGTCGATGTTGGCCGACATGACCTGGACTATCGGGAACATGGCGCTGGTCGGGATCTTGAGCCGCGCAACGACCAGCACGTCGTGAGCCTCGCCGCCGCGGACCGGCGACCGGTGCGACGTGAAGTCGATAGTGAACTCGTGGGTGGTGTGCCATACGAGCGCGCCGTTGGCGTAGGTGCCGCCCGCGGGAACGGAATCGTTGAACGTGACATCCATGACGATGTCCTCTGATGCCATGATGTGTACCTTAGGCGGTCGCACACTGTTGCACAACATGAAAGATGTAAAAGGCTCGAAATGATGTGCCGAGCAGCCGGCCCTGACCCTGCGGACGAGGCCGCCGGGGTGGAATAGTGGACAGCCGGCCGCGGTTCGCGAACGCAACAGACAAGGGAGGCCGCGACAAGGGAGGCCGCGACTCGATGGCATTTGCTGCACCGACCACCCGGGACAAGGCCGTGACCCGCCAGAGGTGGCTCACCGGGGCGACGATCGGCTGGAACAGCGTTGAGGGCGTGGTCGCCATAGCGGCCGGTGTCGCCGCCGGTTCGGTCAGCCTCGTCGGCTTCGGGCTGGACTCCGGCATCGAGGTTTCGGCCGCGCTCATCCTGGCCTGGAGGCTGGCTCAGGAGCGCCGCACCGGCTGCAAGCAGGAGGCCGACAAGCTGGCCCAGCGCCTGATCGCGCTGAGCTTCGCGGCGCTGTCCGTCTACGTGGGCGTCGAGTCGGCGCGCGACCTAGTGCTGGGCGACCAGCCCGACGCGTCGCTGGTCGGAATCGCGATGGCCGCCCTGTCGCTGGCCGTCATGCCGCTACTGGCCCGGGTCAAACGCAGGCAGGCCCCGCTGATCGGGTCTCGAGCGGTCGAGGCCGAGGCCAAACAGACTCTCCTGTGCTCGTTCTTGTCGGGTGCCCTGCTGGTGGGCCTGTCGGCCAATGCCGCTCTGGGATGGTGGTGGGCCGACCCGCTGGCCGGGTTGTTCATAGCCGGTGCAGCCTCCTACGAGGCCGTGAACACCTGGAGGGCCGAGTCGCTGGCCGACACCTGCTGCGTCTAGCGCCCAGCTCGGCGAGGCGGCAGCCGTCGTGGTGTCGTCGGATTGCTCCTGGCATCGGCCCGTTGAGGCGGGCCGCACCACCGGTAGCATCGGACGCCCCACGTCGGAGTGGCGGAATTGGCAGACGCGCTAGCTTGAGGGGCTAGTGCCCAGATTGGGCGTGGGGGTTCAAGTCCCCCCTCCGACACGAACAGGCGAGCGGGGGGAACATCGGTGGGGCGGAACCAGCGCTCGCAGATCGAGATGACCGAGGCGGAGGTGGCCCGGCTGCTCGATCAGTCCCGCACTTGCACGATGGCGACGTTGGGTCCTGGCGGGATGCCCCATCTGGTGGCCATGTGGTACGCGTGGCTCGACGGGCAGGTGTGGCTGGAGTCCAAGGCCAAGGCCCAGAAGATCGTCAACCTGCGCCGTGACGACCGCCTGTGCGTGATGGTGGAGGCGGGCAATACCTACGAGGCGCTTCGGGGCGTGACCCTGGAGGGGCGGGGCGTGATCACCGACGATCCCGACGAGCTGTGGCGGGTCGGGGTGAACGTGTGGGAGCGCTACACCGGCCCGTACTCCGAGGAGTTCCAGCCGTTCGTGGAGGCCATGCTGCGCAAGCGGGTGGCGGTGCGCCTCGACGTGGAGCGCACCCGCACCTGGGACCATCGCAAGCTGGGCATGGGCCGGACCGAGGTCGGCGGCACCACCGCCCCGCACGTCGACGGCCCCGGCCTGCCCGGCCCCGGCTGAGCGTCGGCGGCCGCGGACCACTAGGAACACGGCCATGGAACTCGCAGACGCCATCGCTTGGGCGGCCGAGCGCACGCTCGGCGTGCTCATCACCATCCGGTCCGACGGGCGGCCCCAATCCTCCGACATCGTCTACTTCGTGGACGACGGTGACTTCGTGATCTCGGTCACCGACGACCGGGCCAAGACGGCCAACCTGCGGCGCGACCGCCGGGCGGTGCTGCACGTCTCCGACGAGAAGGCATGGTCGTACGTGTCCCTCGACGGCACCGTCGAACTGTCGCCCCCGGCCGCCGACCCCGGCGACGCCACCAGCGATGCCCTGGTGGCCTACTACGAACGGGTCGCGGGAGGCCCGCACCCCGACTGGGACGAGTACCGCCGGGCGATGGTGGACGAGCGCCGCCTCATCGCCCGGTTCGTCCCGACCAGCGCCGCCGGCCACATCCGCTGCTGAGGGGACGAGCAGACCGGCGCACGCGGCGCCCCGGGCCTGATTCGGCACTCACGGACGTTCGCCCGAGCCCGCCGGAGCCGCCGACGGGCACGAGCGGCATGCACAGCGGCGGGCGGTAGGTTCGCGGTCCCATGAGCGTCCGGCCGGTCAGCGACGATCCCTTCTCGCTGCAGGGCAGGGTCGCCGTCGTCACCGGCGCCAGCGGCGCCCTGGGACAGCGCTACTGCCGGCTGCTGGCGTCGCGGGGCGCCACCGTTGTGGCCGCGGCCCGCAGGCTGGACCGGCTCGAGGCCTTGGCCGACGAGACAGCCGGGGTGGTGCCGGTGGGCTGCGACGTCACCGACGACTCGCAGCTCCAGCGGCTGGTGGACGCCGCCGCCGACCATGGCGGCCCCGACATCGTGGTCAACAACGCCGGCACCTCCGACGCGGTGGTGCGGGCCCACGAGCAGGACCCGGCCCAGTTCCGGCGAGTGCTGGACATCAACCTCACCGCCGCCTTCGTGCTGTCGTCGGCCGCCGCCCGCGAGATGATCGGGCACGGCCGGGGCGGCAGCATCGTCAACGTGGCCTCGATGCTGGGAGTGGTCGCCTCCGGCGGCAACCACCAGGCCGGCTACGTGGCCTCCAAGACCGGCATGATCGGGCTGACCCGCGAGCTGGCCAAGCAGTGGGCACCCGAAGGCATAAGGGTCAACGCCATCGCTCCCGGCTACTTCCGCAGCGAGCTGACCGAGGAGATGTTCGCCGGCATCGACGCCCCCGGCCTGCGCCACATCCAGCGCAACACCCTGATGCGCCGGGCGGGCGCGATCGACGAGTTCGACGGCCCCCTGCTGCTTTTGGCCTCCGACGCGGGCAGCTACATGACCGGCCAGACCATCGTCATCGACGGCGGCTGGACCGCCCGCTGACGGCTCGGCCCGGGATGCGCACCCCGAACTCGAGGAGTCCTGGAATGCGGCCCGTGTGGCGCACGCTGCTGACCGCCTTTTGCTTGGGCGTGCTCGGGACGACGTGCGCCACCTCTGAGACCGGAGATGCCGCCGCAACTGCCACCGCGACCGCCAGCACCACCGGGCCCGCGGGCCATCACGGCGCGGCGGGCCCGCCGACCCCGTACGACGCGGACCTGTCCGACGCCGCCCAGACCGTCACGGTGGAGGTCGTCGGGGGCGCGCCGGTGGGCGGCTATCAGAGGGTGGAGGCGGACGTCGGCTCGGTTGTTGCCCTGCGGGTGACGACCGACACGTCCGACGAGCTCCACGTGCACGGCTACGACATCCTGCGGGACGTGTCCGACGGCCATCCGGCCCACTTCGCGTTCACTGCCGAGATCCCCGGCGTGTGGGAGGTGGAGCTGCACGGCTCCGGCCGCCTGCTCGTGCTGCTGGAGGTCTCCTGAACGGAGGCACGGGGCGGGGCTAGCGTCGGGGCCATGTTCGACTTGCTCATCAGCGGCGGAGACGTGATCGACGGCACCGGCGGGCCCCGCCATCGGGCCGATGTCGGAATCGTCGGGGACCGCATCTCGGCCATCGGCAACCTGGTTGACGGAGGGGCCGAAGCGGCCGTCGCCATCGACGCCGCCGGCCTGGCTGTCACGCCGGGGTTCATCGACGTGCACACCCACCTCGACGCCCAGGTGTTCTGGGACCCGAACCTGTCGCCGTCGCCGCTGCACGGCGTGACCACCGTCATCGGCGGCAACTGCGGGTTCACCATCGCCCCGCTGGGCGACGACCCGGCTCACGGCGACTATCTGATGCGGATGCTGGCCCGGGTGGAGGGCATCCCGTTGGAGACCCTCCAGGATGGCGTGCCCTGGGACTGGCGGACCACCGCCGAGTACTTCGACGCCATCGACGGCAACGTGGCCGTCAACGCCGGGTTCAAGGTGGGCCACTCGGCGCTGCGGCGGGTGGTGATGGGCGACGACAGCGTCCGGCGGGCCTGCACCGACGACGAGCTGGAGGCCATGAAGGCGCTGCTGCGGGACGGCCTTGACGCCGGGGCGCTGGGCTTCTCGTCGTCGTGGTCGCGCACCCACAACGACCCGACGGGCAACATGGTGCCCAGCCGCTGCGCCGAGCGCGACGAACTGGTCGCACTGTGCTCGGTGCTGGCCGACTACGACGGCACGTCGGTGGAGTTCATCCCCGCGCTCGGCCCGTTCGAGGACTGGGCCCTTGAGCTCATGTCGGACATGTCGGCCGCGGCCCGCAGCCCGCTCAACTGGAACGTGATGACGGTCACCGCCCGGTCCATGGAGATGAACCTGGCCAAGCTGGCCGCCGGGGACCACGCCGCGGCCCGGGGCGGCAAGGTGGTGGCCCTGACCGTGCCGCAGATGCTGTCGCTGCACCTGAACTTCAACAGCGGGTTCGTGCTCGACGCCCTGCCCGGCTGGGAGGAGGTCATGCTGCTGCCCAAGGAGGACAAGCGGCGCATCCTGGCCGACCCGACCGAGCGGCGCCGCCTCGACGAACTGGCCCAGGGCGACCATCCGCTGCGGGCTCTGGCCCACTGGGAGCGCAAGGTGGTGTTCCACTCCCCGGCGCCGGAGAACGAGGGCTGCGAGGGCCGCACCGTCGGCGAGATCGCGGAGGAGCGGGGCCAGGATCCATGGGACGCGCTGTGCGACATGGCCTTGGCCGACGACCTGGAGACGTCGTTCGGGAACCCGGCCGGGCCGGAGCCGACCGCCGACTGGGAGGCCAGGGTTGAGATCTGGCGCGACCCCAGGGCGGTGATCGGCGCCTCCGACGCGGGCGCGCACCTGGACCTGTTCCTGACCGCCAACTACGCCACTGCCATGCTCGGGGAGGCCGTGGTGAAGCGCGGACTGCTCCCGCTGGAGGAGGCCGTCCACCTGCTCACCGAAGTGCAGGCCGACCTGTACGGCCTGATGGACAGGGGAGTGCTGGCCGAGGGCGCCTACGCCGATGTGGTCGTGCTGGACGAGGCCGCGGTCGGCTCGGCGCCGACCACCTTCCGCTCCGACCTGCCCGCGGGCGCTTCCCGCCTCTACGCCGAGGCCACCGGCATCGAGCACGTGGTCTGCAACGGCGCCGAGATCGTGCGCGGCGGCCAGTTCACCGGCGCCCGCCCCGGCACCCTGCTGCGCTCCGGCGCCCACACCACCGGCCCCGCCCTCGAATAGCGCCTCGTAGCATTCTTGGTGCCGGTTGTGTGGATCCAGGCTGCACAACCCACCCGAGCACCATCAGGTGGTGGCGGCGAGGGAGAGCCCCGATGAGAGCAGCCGTGTGTCGCGCTTTCGGTGAGCCGCTGGTGGTCGAGGACCTGCGCCTCGACCCGGTCGGGCCCGACGAGGTGCGGGTGGGGGTGGCCGCCTGCGCGATCTGCCACAGCGACATCCACTACGCCGACGGCTCGTGGGCCGGCGAGCTGCCTGCCGTGTACGGGCACGAGGCGGCCGGGACGGTGGTCGAGATCGGCGACGAGGTCAGCGACGTGTCCGTCGGCGACCGGGTGGCAGTGAGCCTGATCCGCTCCTGCGGGGCGTGCGTGCAGTGCGGGCGGGGCTATGAGGTGTTCTGCCAGGCCGATCTCGGGCCGCTCGCGCCCAGATTGCGCACGGCCGACGGCGAGGTGGTGGAGGCGGGCCTGCGCTGCGGCGCGTTCGCGGAGGAGGCCACGGTCCACAGCAGCCAGGTGGCCCCACTGCCGGACGAGCTCGCGTGGCTGGCGGCCGCGCTGCTCGGATGCGGTGTGATCACCGGCATCGGGGCGGTGCTCAACACTTCTACGGTGGACGAGAACTCTACGGTGGCGGTCGTGGGCCTCGGCGGTGTCGGGCTCAACGCAGTCCAAGGCGCCGCGCTGGCGGGCGCGTCAGTGGTCCTGGCCATTGATGTCCAAGACCACAAGCTGCAGTCTGCCCGCCGCTTCGGCGCCACCCATGCCGCCAGCGCGTCGGACGACGTCGCTGCTGCAGCCCGAGACGCGACCGGCGACCAAGGAGTGACCCATGCCTTCGTGACCGTGGGCTCGGCGGACGCCATCCGCTCGGCGTTGGAGTTGGTCGTGCCGGGCGGCGAGCTGGTGATCGTGGGCATGCCCGCAGCGGGAAGCCGTCTGGAGATCGATCCGCTGGAGCTGGCCGACACCGGGCGCCGCATCGTCGGCTCCAAGATGGGGTCGGCCCGGCTGCGTTCCGACATCGAGCGGATAGTCGGCTGGCACCGCCAGGGAGAGGTCAAGCTTGACGAACTCGTCTCGGGCGTCTACCCGCTGGAGGAGATCAACGAGGCCATCGCCGAGGTCAAGCGGGGCGAGGCCATCCGCAACGTCATCGCCATGCGCGACCTGCATTCTTCCTGACTCGCTGCACGAGCCGCGCTGTCGGGAACTGGCAGCAAAATGCACGCCATCCGTGTAAAGCGCTGCCAATTCGGGCCGAGACTCCCGCGCTGTCGGGAACTGGCGGCAAAATGCACGCCATCCGTGCAAAGCGCTGCCAATTCGGCTGTACCGGCCGTCCGCCTTCCTACTCGTCGGGTATGTCGGTTACGAAGTCGCGGGCGTCGGGGTGGTGCTCGGCCACCTCGCCGATGGTCCTGGCCTTGGCCGTGCCTCCCCGCAGCGCGGCCAGCGGGTCGGTCTGATCGCCGACGTAGCCGAGCGCGAAGGCGCCCTGCGTGTAGCCCATCATGCGGAGCAGGTCGTCGTCGAGGGTGCGGGCGACCTCGGGCGGGCAGGCCAGGTACTGGTTCTCCTCCTGACGGACCCAGCCCGCCGCGTAGGTGATGTTCACGCCCCGGCGCACTCCGCCGGAAGTGTTGGCCCCCGCGCCGTGGAGCACCTTGCCCTCGTAGAACAGCACGCTGCCCCGGCCCATCTCGGCCTGGGCGCCGGCTGCGTGCCGGGCCGAGTCGTCGTCGAGGCCCGAAGTGCCGGGCAGGATCCAGGTCGCCCCGTTCTCGGCGGTGAAGTCGGTCAGGGCCCACATGGTGTTGCACTGCACGTGGTAGTCGGGGCCGAAGTCGAAGAAGTCGAAGGCCATCTCGTCGCGGTGCAGCTTCTGCGCGGTCTCGCCAGGCTCGACCGAGATGATCTGGGTGAGGTGGAGCTGCACCTGGGTGACGTGCGAAAGGAAGTGCCGCACCGCCCCCACCGCCAGAGGATGCATCACCAGCGGGCGGACCGACGGGCAGCGGGCCACCAGCGCCCCGGTGCGGCGGGTGAAGCGGCCGTCGTAGGCGTCCCGTCCCGCGGCCGACGCCTCGATGTAGGGCATGGCCTCGTTCTCCAGGCGGTCGAGCAGGCCGGCGTCGGCCACGTCGTCCACGATGGCGTAGCCAAAACGGCGCAGATGGTCGCTGACCTCGCCCGGATCGACGTCGGGCCCGAAATGGCGCAAACCCACGGCGGCAGGGTAGGCCCCGTCTCCTAGTCTCGTCGGCATGCCTGCTCCGGAGACCGCCCGGCTGGTAGTGCACGCCGACGACGTCGGAATGAACCACGGCGCCAACCGGGCCTTCGTCGAGCTTTCTCGCTTCGGCACGGTCACCGCCGGTTCGGTGATGGTGCCGTGCCCGTGGTTCAGCGAGATCGCCGAGGCTGCCGCGGCCGACGACCGGCTCGACTGCGGCGTCCACCTGACCCTCAACTCCGAGCAGGACCACTACCGGTGGGGGCCGATAACCCGGCCCGGTCCCGCCTCGGGGCTCCTCGACGACCACGGCTACCTCTGGCCCGACGTGGCCTCGGTGCGCCGCTGCGCCCATCCCGAGGCGGTCGAGGCCGAGTGGCGGGCCCAGATCGATCGGGCCTTGGCCGTCGGGATCGACGTCACCCACCTCGACGCCCACATGGGCTCGGCGCTGGCCCCCGAGTGGTGCGACCGCTACGTGGCCGTCGGCATCGACTACCGCGTTCCGGTGCTGATCACGGCCTCCCTGGACGCCTACGGACCGAACAAGCACCTGGCCGGCGCGGACGACGGCGCCCTGCGCGATGCCGTCGCCGCCGCCCGAGCCGCAGGGATGCCGGTGTTCGACAAGGTGCTGGAGACCGACTTCTACCGGCCCCGAGGCCAGCCCGCCGACTACCGGGAGATGCTCGGCAGCCTCGACCCCGGCCTCGTCTACTGCGCGTTCCACCCCAACGCGCCCGGCGGCGAGATCGAGGTGATCGAGCCGGACCAGTTCCACGTGCGCACCGACGAGTACCAACTGTTCGGCAGCGTCGAGTGGCGGGAATGGCTCCAGTCCCGGCCCTACGCCCTGACCGGCATGCGCGAGCTGCGCGACGCCTGGCGCGCGGACGCTCCGGCCCGCCGGTAGATTCGCTCCGCCATCGCCTGAACTGCCGCCACCGAGCGCGGCGGCAGGTTCGGCTACAAGGTTTGGAGCGTCCTGATGGCCACTCGCTCCCTTACGGCACCCATCGGCACCGTGTGCCTGAACTGGTCTTTCGTTGACGACCGACGCTCCATCGGCCGTCCCCAGAAAAATCGCGTGACAAGAGGCGAGTCATCGGCTGTCGTACGGCGGCTTCCCCTTGCTGTGAAAGGAGCAACACCATGAAGAGTCCCGCCCGATTGTCGGGGACCTTGAACGTGGCCGCCGCGCTGGCGTTCCACCTTCCAGGAACCCGGCTCGACCTGTCTAGCCCGAACGGAGCCCGCTGCTCCGTCGGGCCGTTGACCGATCCGAGATGCAGCCTGCATCCAGCCGAGTTCCGAGAACTGGTCATGGCGGCCGGCGCGGGAGGACTCCTCGGATCGATGCTGGGAGACGAACTGGAGGACGATCCCGAGATCTCCTTGGCTGCCGCCGAGGGCGTCGAGCACCTCGGTGGAGGCCTCTACCGGGTGACGGGACGCGATTCCTTGTCCTTCGCCTTCGCGACGACGCTGCCCGCCTGTGAAGTGGACTCTGTGCTGTCAAACACGTACTCGTCGAGACACGACGTGCCTCGCACCGGCCCTGCGTCGTTCCGCTGCGAGGACGAGACGACCATCGGGGTCAGCCTCGTCCAGGACGACGGTCTAGGCGTGACGTTGGTGGTCATTGGCGCCGCCGACATGGCTGATCCAGCCGTCGGCGCGAGCGTTGCACGGCACGCCGTGACTGCGTGCCTGGTCGCCGAAATGGAGCGGATGGTGAACGGGTCAGACGGCGCGGCTGGCTGACACGCTCCGGCCTGAGCGGCCGGACAACAACCTGACCTGCTGAGACTGCCCGCCGACGCCGACGAGCGCCGGTGGTTCGGCCGCGCGCGGCTCAGACTCGGAAGCGACCGATGCTGGATTCAGCGCGACCGACTAACCGACCGACGCAGGCCTGTCGGCGCAGTGGCGCGCGCCGCAGGCCCTGTCCGCTCCCGCCTTGAGGCCGGAATCGTCGCAGCGTCCTGCTCGGCCGTCATCTCGATGAGAGTATCGCGCGTCTGAGCGGACATGTCCAATAGTGCGCGAGATTGATCGGCACCGTGCCCGCGGCTCCTCGCCGGACTGGGCAGCACTGCGAGTCGCGGGCGGTGCGCGAGCCTGACCGGTCGGCGGCGCCGAGGAGGCCCCGCGGTCGGGCTCAGCCGTTGGGAAGCAGCACGGTGCGGGCCTCCGCGCCGGTCTTGAGGGCGTCGAAGGCCCCTTGCAGGCCGTCGAGTCCGGCGGTGCGCGAGATCATCTCGTCGAGCTTGAGACGGCCCCGCAGGTAGAGGTCGGCCAGCATTCTGAAGTCCTTGCGGGGCCGGGCGCCTCCGGCGCGGATGCCGAGCAGGCTCTTGTTCTGGTGCAGGTCCAGGAACGGGTAGGTGACCTTGGCGCCCAGGTCCGGCACGCCCACCGCGCACACGTTGCCGCCAGGGCGGGTCATCGAGATGGCCTGGGCCAGCAGGGCGGTGCTGCCCACCACCTCGAAGGCGTGGTGCACACCCGAGCGGCACAGCGACTTCACCGCGGCCACCGGGTCGAAGTCGTCGCCTTCGGCCAGCACGAAGTCCGTGGCGCCGAACTCCAGGGCCAGGGCCTCCTTGGTCGCTACCCGGTCGATGGCGATGATGGCCGAGGCGCCAGCCAGACGGGCGGCCTGGATCACGTTGAGGCCCACACCGCCCGCGCCGATCACCGCCACCGTGTCGCCGATCTGCACCCTGGCCCGGTTGAACACCGCTCCGGCGCCCGTCACCACCCCGCAGCCGATCAGCGCGGCCGCGGCCAGGGGCATCTCCGGCGGGATCGGGATGCACTGGTTCTCGCTGACTACCGTCTGCTGGGCGAACGCGCCGATGTTGGCGAAGTTGTAGATCGGCTGGCCGTTCTCGGCGAAGGGCTGGCTGAGCGAGCCCAGCGCCACGTTGGTGCAGTTCCCCGGATCTCCGCCCTCGCAGTCGCCGCAGTGGCCACAGTTGCCGAAAGTGGACAGGATCACATGGTCGCCGACCTCGCAGTAGGTAACGGCCGAGCCGACTTCCAGCACCACTCCGGCGGCCTCGTGGCCGGGCACCAGCGGCACCGGCATGTAGTACTTGCCCAGCACGCAGCTCAGGTCGCTGCCGCACACACCGGCGGCCCGGACCTCCACCCTCACCTGGCGGGGGGCCAGCGACCCGACGAGCTCCAAGTCGTCGGTGAGGCGCACGCTGTCGGTGGTGGTTCCCTCCAGTATCAGTCCTTGCACGGCGCTGTCTCCTCCGTCTGGTCGCGTGTCCGGCTGCGGTTCGGCGCTGTCGGCGGCCGGGTCAGAAATGGGCCCTCATCCGCCCGGCCGCGCCCCAGCGCTCGGCAGCGTCGATGGTGCCCTGCATCATGGCCTTGAAGCGGCGGTGCATGCGGAACTCCTCGCCGAACGCCACCGTCGCCATGAACGGTATGTGCGACACCGACACCCAGAAGAAGCAGCCCCAGGCCAGGTCCTCGGCCAGGTCTTCCGCGCTCCAGTCGGGCCCGCCCGCTGCGGCCAGCTCGGCGCGGTAGTGGTCGAGCAGCTCGGGCTCGCGGGCCAGGGTCTCGTCGTTGTGGCTGGCCATCAGCAGCCAGCCCACGTCCACCCCGGGGTACGACCGCATGGGCGACTGCCAGTCCACTATCACCGGGCCGTCGGCTCGGAACAGGACGTTGTCGAGCTCGTAGTCCTGGTGGATGAGCGTCCAGGGCCGCTGCGTGAAGTGCCCGAGCCACTTCGGCACGTCGGCCAGGAAGACGTCCGCCATCGCGGCCAGCTCGTCGGAGTGGTACTGCGGGTACTGCTCGCGGATCTCGGCCCAGCTGGCCTTGGCGCGGTCGATGCCCAACAGCAGCGACGGGGCGCTCCAGTCGATCAGCCAGCCGTGCGCGAGCAGCGTCTCGTCCATCCAGTAGGCGCCGTGCATCCGGGCCAGGTCGCCGACCAGGGTGTGCATCCGGTCGAAGGAGGTGCCGTCGAGGATGTCGCCCTTGCCGGCCGGATGGATCCGCTCGATGAGCAGGGTGGCGGCGTGGGTCTCGGGGTCGAACAGGTTGACGAAGCATCGGGGGATGCTCAGGCTGGTGCGGTCCGCCACGTTCGTCGCCATGTGGTCGTAGAAGCCGTTCTCGCGCTGGTACGACAGCATCACCTTGGCGTTCTCGCGGGCGAAGTCGTTGTCGAGCGGGCATTTGGCCACGAACTCGGCGGGCAGGTCGGTGTCGCCGGCGTAGGCGACCGACACGATCCCCACCTCGCCCATGGCGCCCACGAAGTCGTCCATCGGGCGCACCTCCACGGCGGAGACCGGCGGCGGGGCGTGCCCGGCCTCGGTGAGCGCCTCCTCGAGCCATTGCGGCGTCATGTCCGACAGTGAGTTGAGAATCTCGGTCATCGGTCCTCCCCGGTGTCCGGCACCCAGCTGGGGGTGCGTCTGTTTAGGAATGCGTCCATGCCCTCGGCGGCCTCGTCGCCCGCGAACAGCTCCGCCGAGAGCCGTTCCGCCCAGGCGAGGGCGTCGTCGAAGGGCATCTCAGGGACTCGGTCCACAAGCTGCTTGGCCGCGGCCAGCGCCGACGGGGCGCCGGCCAGCAGATCGGTGACGACCGCCTCCACCTCGTCG
The DNA here is from genome assembly GCA_963667505.2 of Acidimicrobiales bacterium. Lineage (GTDB taxonomy): Bacteria > Actinomycetota > Acidimicrobiia > Acidimicrobiales > Aldehydirespiratoraceae > Aldehydirespirator. Next base: position 1,114,614 of record OY763490.2, read on the forward strand.
TCGAGGCTCTCGGCGGGGACGGCCGTGTTGATCAGGCCGAGGCGGGCGGCCTCGGCGGCATCGAAGCGGTTGCCGCGCAGGAAGGCCGCGGCGGCGTCGGTCCGGCGCATCTTGGGCAGGCACAGCACCGAGATCATGGCCGGCGCGACGCCGACCCGCACCTCGGTGAAGCCGAACTTGGTGTCGTCTCGGGCGACTGAGACGTCCATGGCCGCGGCCAGGCCCATCCCGCCAGCGACGCAGTGGCCCGCGATGCGCCCGACGTAGGGTTTGGGGGACCGGCGGAAGCGTCCGAAGAGGTCGCTGGCCCTCACCACTACCGGGTTGTCGTCGGCGGGCGCCGAGTTCTCCCGCAGGTCGGCCCCGGCGCAGAAAACCCGCCCTGAGTTGGTGAGCACCACCACTCGCACGGTCGGGTCGGCGTCGGCGTCGTCGAGCGCGGCGGCCAGCTCGGCCAGCAGGCGGCGGCTCAGCGCGTTGCGGTTGTCCTCGTCGGCCAGGGTGACCGTGACCACACCCCGGTCGTCGCGGGCGACGGAGACCAGGCTCATGCTCCGCCCTCTGGCCGGGTGCCGGCCGGGCCCGGGCCGTCGGTGGCCGGACCGGCGAAGGCCTGCGCCTTGGACAGCCAGTCGGCGGCGTGCTCGCCGGTCACTTCCAGGCCGGTGTCGGCGACGTGGCGGCGCTGGGTCACCACCAGGCAGAAGTCGAGGGCCGGGCCAGTCACCGCGTTGCCAGCGGCGGAATCGCCGTCGCCCCAGGTCCAGGTCTCGCCCGACGGGGCAGCCAACTCGACCCGCACGTCCGTCTCGGGCGCGGGCTGGCCCCGGTTGATGTAGGTCCAGGCCCGGGTGATGTAGCCGAGCTGGGCGACGTGGCGCAGCCGGTGGGTGGGCTCGCGGTGCGCGCCCACGGTGTCGCACACGTCGATGCCGTGGGCCCACGCCTCCATGAGCCTGGCGGTCAGGAACGACTTGGCCCCCATCGAGGGGCCGTACCAGTTCACCCGGTCGCGCTCGCCCAGGGTGCCGGCCGCGTCGGCCAGCTCCGCTCGGCCCTGCCGCCAACTCTCCAGGCGGCCGGCGGCGTCCAGGCGCCGGAAGTCGGCCAGGGTGTAGTCGTCGCCCGAGGTCTCGCTGGCCAGCGACGCCTCCATGAGCCGCCCGGCCTCGTCCGCGAAGGCGTCCGGGTCTCGGATGGCCAGCGCGGCTGCCCGGTCGAAGTAGCACAGATGGCCGATCTGGTCGGTCACCGACCAACGGGGGCTGGGGGTGGGCAGGGCCCAGTCGCCTTCGTCCAGAGATGCCACGACCTCGTCGAGGCTCGCCTGCTCGTCGAGCAGGTCCTCCAGCAGGTCGGCCAAGTCCACAGTCCGCCAGTTCCCTTCCCAGGAAGTTACCTTCCTAGGAAGATACCTCATGCCGGGCTGTCGCGCCGGGCCGACCGCCGCCGACAGGCCACTCAGCCACCTAGCAGTTCCCGGGGGATGTCCACCAGCCGGGCCCGGAGCCATTCGCCCAGGCTCTTGGCCTGCGGGTCCTGGCGGTCCGAGGCGGCCACCCCCTCGCCGAGCAGGCCACCGATCACGAAGTTGAGCGACCAGATGTTGGCCAGCCGGTGCCGGTCCACCGGCAGGGGGGCGGCCTCGGGCAGCAGCTCCTGCAGCCGTTCGGTGCTCAGGAAGCCGTCGAGCCACGCGAAGGCGTCGGCCGAGCGGGCGAACACGCCCAGGTTGGCGTTGCCGCCCTTGTCGCCGGAGCGGGCACCGACCACCCGGCCCAGCGGCGCCCGCTCCGTCGGGCCCCACTCCCGGACCGCCGCGACTGGGGCGGGGGAGGGGATCGGTGGCGCCGACGAGACCGGGGGAGGCACCGGGTCGACGACGGTGCGCTCGCCGTCGAGGAAGGTCACGTACTGAGGCACCGCCGCGGCGGCCACGGTGGCGGGCCGGTAGACGCCGAATGCCCGGGGGCGGGCCGCCGAGCCGGGCGAGAACATGCCGGGGATGGTGGCCAGGGCCAGCTCGTTCATGGCGTCGGACAGGGTCCGCCCGAGCCGGGCCTCGTCGTGGTCGAACACGCTGAGCCGCCACACCGCGACGGCCTCCTCGTTGGTGGCCGGGTCGGCCTTGTCGGTGCGCACCACCCGCTCGACGACTTTGGCGTAGTCGCCGGGAGCGTAGGGGCAGGCCCGCCAGAAGGCGTCGTGCACGAGGGCGGCCTTGGCCTCGATGTCGAGCCCGGTGAGCCCGACGGTGATCTCGCTGCGGAAGCCGCCCAGCTCGTTGGTGGCCACCTTGAGGGTCGGCGGGGGCGGCTCGCCCCGCACCGAGTCGATCCGCACCCGGTCCGTTCCGTCCTGGGCGAGCCGGATCGTGTCGAAGCGGGCGGTGACGTCGGGCCCCAGGTAGCCGGGCGCATCGATCTCGTAGAGCAGCTGCGCGGTGACCGTGCCCACCGTGACCGCGCCGCCGGTGCCGTCGTGCTTGCCGATCACCGACGATCCGTCGGCCGCGATCTCGGCCCACGGGAAGCCGGTGCGGTCCATGCCGTCGATCTCGGTGAAGAACGAGTAGTTGCCGCCGGTGGCCTGGGTGCCGCACTCGATCACGTGCCCGGCCACGACCGCCCCGGCCAGGGCGTCCCAGTCGTCGACCGCCCAGCCGTGGCGCCAGGCGGCCGGGCCGCAGGCCACCGCGGCGTCGGTGACCCGGCCGGTCACCACGATGTCGGCGCCGCGGCGCAGCGCCTCGGCGATGCCCCAGCCGCCGAGATAGGCGTTGGCGGTGATCAGCTCGGCGGTGTCGGCCATCGGCTCGCCGTCGGCGAACGAGCGCAGCGCCACTCCGTCGGCCGCGTCAGGGGCGAGGCGGGCCATGAGGTCGTCGCCGTCCACGCAGGCGATCCTCGGGCTCAGGCCCAGCCGCTCGGCCACCTCGGCGACCGCCTCGGCGCAGCCCCGGGGATCGAGACCGCCCGCGTTGGACACCACCTTGATGCCCGCCTCCAGGCAGGCGCCCATCACCTGCTCCATCTGCTTGACGAAGCTGCGGGCGTACCCGCCGCCGGGCCGTTTGGCCCGGGTGCGGGCCAGGATCAGCATGGTCAGCTCGGCCAGCCAGTCGCCGGTGAGGACGTCGATGGGCCCGTCGTTCACCATCTCGGCCGCGGCCGACAGGCGGTCGCCGTAGAAGCCCGAGCAGTTGGCGATCCGGATCGGCTCAGCCATGAGATCGCCCGTGTCGGGGGCGCCCATGTCCCGTGGGGCCGGAGCAGTCGGCGATCCGTACGGGGTCAGCCACGGCCGGGCTCTGCGGTATCGGCCTGAGCCGCCTCGAAGACCAACAGGGGGGAGCCATTGTCCACCTGCTCGCCGGCCGCGACCAGTACCTCGGTCACTGTGCCGTCGCACGGCGCACTGACGTGATGCTCCATCTTCATGCCCTCCATCACCACCAGGGTGCGGCCCGCGGCCACGCGCTCGCCCGGCTCGACCCGCACCTCGATGATCACGCCCGGCATCGGCGCGGCGAACCCGGCTGCGGCCAGGCCATGGTCGGGGGCACCGAAGCGAGGCAGCACCGCCACCGTGACCGTCTCGGAGTCGCCGGTCAGGTGCAGCCGTTCGCCGTCGGCGGTGACCGCGTACCGCACCCGACGTCCGCCCCACTCAAGCTCGAGCTCGTCCGGCGACCAAGTCGCAATCCTCGCCGCGGCCTCGACTGCCTCAACTGCTTCCCCTGCGCCTGCTGCGCCGACTAGTCCCTTGACCGAGTCAGCGGCCTGAGCCGTCTCGGCCGAGCCACCGGCTGATCCCTCGACCGCACCAGCGGCCTGAGCTGTCTTGGCCGAGCCCCCGGCTGAATCCTCGATTGATCCGTCGACCGCGCCAGGTGCCTGAGCCGTTTGGGCCGAGCCCCCGGTTGAGCGGTCAGAACTCTCGACCCGCACCATGAACGAGCCGTCCCGCGGGGCCGGTAGCGCACCGTTAGCTCAACCGGGCCTCCGGCCGTCTCCACGGCCAGCTCCACCCGCTCGGACGGGAGACGGCCTAAACGCCAACCGCTGGGCATCCATCCCAGGGTCCGGGCCTGCTGCCTCTCGGCGGCCTGGAGCCACATGGCGGTCGCCGTCGCGGCCTGCTGGCAGTCGGCGGCCGACCGCGCCGCGGCCCGGCTCGGCTCGGTCCGGTCGATGAAGTCGGTGGTGGTGTCGCCGTCCAGGAAGGCCCTCGACCGCAGCGCGGCCGCCAGGAAGTGTCGGTTGGTGGTCACCCCGCCGATGTGGAGGCGCTCCAGGGCCAGGGCCAGCCGTCCGGCGGCCTCGGTCCGGGTGGGGGCGTGGGCGATCACCTTGGCCAGCATCGGGTCGAAGTCCAGCCCGACGGTGCTGCCCGCCTCCACACCGCTGTCCCACCGCACCGCGGGCTCAGCCGCCGGAGCGAAGGCAGCCAGGGTGCCCACTGCGGGCAAGAATCCGGCCGCGGGGTCCTCAGCGTAGAGCCGGGCCTCGATGGCATGGCCCGCGAAAGCAATGTCGGCCTGGCCGTAGCCCAGCGGCTCGCCCGCGGCGATGCGCAGCTGCTCGCGCACCAGGTCGAGGCCGGTGACCTCCTCGGTCACCGGGTGCTCCACCTGCAGGCGGGTGTTGACCTCCAGGAAGAAGAACTCGCCGGTGTCGTCGTCGAGCAGCAGCTCCACCGTGCCCGCCGAGACATAGCCGATCGACTGGGCCAGCCGCACCGCGGCGTCTCCCATGGCCGCTCTCAAGCCGTCGTCCACCGCGGTCGACGGCGACTCCTCGATGATCTTTTGGTGGCGGCGCTGGATGGAGCACTCCCGCTCGCCGAGATGGACGATGCTGCCGTGGGCGTCACCCAGGATCTGGACTTCCACATGGCGACAGCGCGGCAGGTAGCGCTCCAGGAACACGGTGTCGTCGCCGAACCCGCCGAGCGCCTCGCGCCGGGCCGCGGCCACCGCGGTCTCCAGGTCGGCGGGGTCCGACACCAGGCGCATGCCCTTGCCGCCGCCGCCCGCGGCCGCCTTGACCATCAGCGGGAAGCCGACCCCGGACGCGTCGGCGGGATCCTCCGACGACGGCAGGACGGGCACGCCCGCGGCCGCGGCCGCCGCCTTGGCCGCCAGCTTGTCGCCCATCGTCTCGATGGCCTCCGGGCCCGGGCCGACCCACACCAGGCCCGCGGCGGCCACCGCCCGGGCGAAGCCGGCGTTCTCGGCCAGGAAGCCGTAGCCGGGATGGACGGCGTGCGCTCCGGCGGCCACCGCCGCGGCCACCACCGCCTCGCCGTCCAAGTACCCGCCGGGCAGCCGAACAGCCATGTCGGCCTCGGCCACGAACGGCTCATCGGCGTCGGCATCGGAGAACACGGCCACGCAGCGCATGCCCATGGCCCGCGCAGTCCGGAACACCCGGCGGGCGATCTCCCCCCGGTTGGCCACCAACAGCGTCCCGATACCCCTCACAGCCGCCCCCGCCCCGAACTGGCAGCCACCAGCGCCCAAAACGGCGCTCTGCGCTGCCAATTCCCCGACCGCCAGCAGCCTCGCCCCGAACTGGCAGCAGAATGCACGCTATCCGTGCATAACGCTGCCAATTCCCCCCAGGGTCCGCACCCTCTACCCGAACTGGCAGCCACCAACGCCCAAGACGGCACCCAGCGCTGCCAATTCCCGAGTGACGCCCTCACAGCCGGAACACTCCGTAGCCCTCGGCGCCGCGGATCGGCCGGTTGCCTACGACCGACAGGCACATGCCCAGCACCGCCCGGGTGTCGCGGGGGTCGATGATGCCGTCGTCGCTGATGGCGCCGGTGGCCCGCAGCGCCAGCGAGCCCCGCTCCTGGATGGCCTCGGCCTGGGCCACGATGCGGGCGTCCTCGTCCTCGTCGAAGGCCTCGCCCTTGCGGGCCGCCCGGGCCCGGCGCACCTGCGACATCACCCCGGCGATCTGCTTGGGTCCCATCACTGCGACCTTGGCGGTGGGCCACAGCCAGGTGAAGCGGTTGCCGAAGGCCCGTCCCGACATGCCGTAGGTGCCCGCCCCGTAGGACGAGCCGATGATCACCGTCAGGTGCGGGACCGTCGAGTTGGTCACCGCGTTGATCATCTGCGAGCCCTTCTTCACCATGCCGTCGGCCTCGTAGTCCCGCCCCACCATGAAGCCGGTGATGTTCTGCAGGAACACCAGCGGGATGTCGGACTGGTTGCACAGCTGGATGAAGGTCGCCCCCTTCTGGGACGAGTCGGGGTAGAGCACGCCGTTGTTGGCCAGGATCCCCACCGGGTAGCCGCCGATCGACGCCCAGCCGCATACCAGGGTGGTGCCGTGGCGGGCCTTGTACTCCTCGAAGCGGGAGCCGTCCACCACCCGGGCGATCACCTCGCGCATGTCGAACGGCTGGCGCAGGTCCCGGCTTACCAGACCGAGCAGCTCCTCGGGGTCGTGCACCGGCGGGTCGGCGGCCATGGTCGGCCCCGGATGGGGCTTGGGCCGGTTGAGGTGCGACACGACCTCCCGGCACATTCGTATGGCGTTCATCTCGTCGGTCGCGAAGTGGTCGCCCAGCCCGGAGATCTCGGCGTGCAGCCGGGCGCCTCCCAGGCTCTCGTCGTCTGACTCCTCGCCGGTGGCCATCTTCACCAGCGGCGGCCCGGCCAGGAAGATCTTGGACTGGTCGGCCACCACGATGTTGTAGTCGGACAGGCCCGGCTGGTAGGCACCGCCCGCAGTGGAGGACCCGAACACCACGCACACCGTGGGGATGCGCATCTTCGACAGCTCGATCATCTCGTAGAAGAACCGGCCCGACTCGGCGAAGTGGACGGTCTGGGACCGGCTGGCACCGCCGCCGGTGAACTCCGAGCCGCCCCCTTCACGGCCGCCCAAGCGCAGGTCGGCGCCGGCGGACTCCACGAAGCTCACATAGGGGATGCGGTTGTCGCGGGCGATCTCGAGGGCCCGCATCCACTTCTTACTGGCGTACGGCGTGAGCGCCCCGGCCAGCACGGTGGGGTCGTTGCCCATGATCACGCACTCGGTGCCACCGATCACGCCGACGCCCACCACCATGCCGCCGCCCATTGTGTAGTCGGAGTGGTAGGCGGCCAGCGCGCTGATCTCCAGGAACGGGCTGTTGGGGTCGATCACGTTGGCGATGCGCTCCCGGACAGGCAGCTTGCCCCGGCGCCGCAGCCGCTCCATCGCCGCCGGCCCGCCGCCCGCCTCGGCCTCGTCGAGCAGTTCCTCGATCTCGGCGAGCTGCTCCAGCATGTTGTCGCGGTTCTGCCGGAATGTCTCGCTTCGGGCGTCCACCGCGGTCCGCAGCGCAGGCGCCAGCAACCTCGGCCGCGAGGACTCCTGGCCCATGAGAGTCACGGGCAGCACGCTAGCTGCCGCTCGGCACCGGCTCGAATACCCGTTCGCGTACCATGCACCGAGCCCGGGGCTCGGGTGTCCCGCACAGCTAGGAGGACTCGATGGGCGTGGCCGTGCCGTTCCCTGAGACGCAGCCGACCGGCTACGAGTGGCTCGACGGCGAGCCCGTCTTCGACCCTGAGCTCCACCTCGAACTAGAAGAGCCCGACGAGGTCGTCATGCTCGCCGACCTCGGCTACGGCCCCGACGAGATCGCTGCCAAGGCCACCGCGGCAGCGGCGTCGTCGCCGTTCCGGGTGCTGAGCGACGCGGGCGCGGCCGTCATGCTCGACGTAGCCCGGCGGCTGCGCGCCTTCGCCCGCCCCGCGGGCAACCGCATCGAGCGGATGACCGAGCACTACGGCGGCTGAGCGCCGCCTCGCCGTGGGGGTTCCGCCGTGGGGGACGGCCCCGGCCGTGCAATGATGGGCGCATGACCGACACTGTCGAAACCGGCACGGTTGACTTCCACTTCGACGTGCTGTGCCCGTGGGCCTACCAAACGTCGAAGTGGATCCGGGACGTGCGCCGCCAGAACGGGCTGGAGATCAACTGGCGCTTCTTCAGCCTGGAGGAGATCAACCGCTTCGAGGGCAAGAAGCACCCGTGGGAGAGGCCCTGGTCGTACGGCTGGTCGCTGATGCGGATCGGCGCGGTGCTGCGCCGCTCCAGCATGGACCAGCTAGACGCCTGGTTCGAGCGCTCGGCCCGAGCCCTGCACGAGGAGGGCCTGCGGGTCCACGACCCCGACGTGGCCCGGGCGCTGCTGGGCGAGATCGGCCTGGATCCGGCCACCGTGGACGAGGCACTGGAGGACCCCAGCACCCACGACGAGGTCAAGGCCGAGCACGACCGGGTGGTGGCCGCTGGCGGCTTCGGGGTGCCCACGCTGTTCTTCGGCGAGCAGGCCTTGTTCGGACCGGTCCTGATCGACCCCCCGACCGGGGACGAGGCCGTGCGCCTATGGCACGCGGTGACGGCCTGGCTGGAGTTCCCCCACCTCTACGAGATCCAGCGGCCCAAGTCGCGCGATGACGAGCGGATCATCGCCGACACCTTCCGCCCCTACCTCGAAGCCCGAGACTGGGTGAGCATCAACCGCGGCAAGATCCTCGAGTTCGACCAGTCCTGACCCAGGCCCCATCGAGCCAGCTGCACCACGTCGCCGAACTCTGAGGGACTGCAATGCGGCGTCGCGCGGTTCGCGGCGGCCTGCGGGGCGCACTACCGGGTGCAATAGTTCGGGGGTGGACACCGGGCAGATCGACGGCCTGCTCGACGCGGCGGACTTGCCGAGCCTGCTGGCGGCGCTGGCCTGGGCCACCGGCGACCCCGAACTGGCTCCAGACGACCTGTGGCTCGACCCGGCGCGGGCGCTGGAACCCCACGACGGATGGGACGAGGCGCAGCTCATGCGGGCCCGAACCCTGGCGACTGCCGGCATTCGGCGCTGCCTCGACGGTGAGGCGGGCAGCGGCCCCGCGGCACACGACGATGCGCTCACGCGGAGGCTTGTCGGCTGGTTGAGTGGCGCCGACCTCGACGACGGCTACCGGGCGATGCTCACCGAGGAGCTAGCCATAGACGGCGACGCCCGGGCGCCCCAGCCCATCGACGCCCGAGCCTGGCCCGCAGCGGCATCAGCGGACCATCCGGTGGCCATCATCGGCGCGGGGCTGTCGGGGATACTGGCCGCGCACCGCCTCCAGCAGGCGGGCGTCGATTGCGTGGTGCTCGACAAGAACGCCGAGGTGGGCGGGACCTGGCTGGAGAACTCCTATCCCGGCTGCCGGGTGGACGTGTTCAACCACGTCTACAGCTACTCGTGCGCGCAGCGGCCCGACTGGCCCGAGTACCACTCCAGCCAGCAGGTGCTGCGCGACTACTTCGGCGACTGCGCCACCCGGTGGGGAATCCGCGACCGCATCCGCTTCGGAACCCGCGTCGAGGCGCTGGCCTGGAACGACGCCGCCAAGCACTGGACCATCCGCCTGCGCCGCGTCGGCACCGACGGTTCGGGTGCCTCCCGAGCCGAGCCGGAGACCATCACGGCGGGTGCCGTCGTCTCCGCGGTAGGCCAGCTCAACCGGCCGCTGGTCCCCGACATCGACGGTGTCGAGCACTTCGCAGGCGAGCGGTTCCACAGCTCGGCGTGGCGCCACGACATCGACTGGAGCGACAAGCGGGCAGCGGTCATCGGCACGGGCGCCAGCGCGCTGCAGTTCATCCCGTGGCTGGCCGAGCACGCCGCGCAGCTCACCGTGTTCCAGCGCACCCCGCCGTGGCTGATACCCCGTCCGCTGTACCACGAGCCGCTGGCGGCCGGGCTGCTGCGGCTCTTCGAGTTGGTGCCGAAGTACCACCACTGGTTCCGGCTCCGGCTGTTCTGGTGCACCCACGAGGGCACCGTCGCGATGCTGCGCCGCGATCCGGCTTGGGGCGGCCCGCTGGAGCAGGCGGTCAGTTCCCGCAACGATGAGACGCGCCGCCTGCTCACCCTTTACTTGCAGTCGGAGTTCAAGGACCGCCCCGACCTGCTGGCCCAGGTCGTCCCGGACTACCCGGTCGGTGCCAAGCGAGTCGTGCTCGACAACGGCATCTGGGCAAAGACCCTGAAGCGGCCCGATGTGGAACTCGTCTCGACCGCAATCGACCGCATCGAGCCCCGAGGCGTGCTCGGCGCCGACGGGCGCCTGCACGAAGCCGACGTGATCGTCTACGGCACCGGCTTTCGCGCCTCGGAGTTCCTCATGCCGATGCAGGTGACGGGCCGGGGCGGCGTCGACCTGCACGACGCCTGGGACGGCGACGCCCGGGCCTACAACGGCGTGTGCGTGCCCGGCTTCCCCAACCTGTTCTGTGTGTACGGCCCCAACACCAACATCGTCATCAACGGCAGCATCATCTACTTCTCGGAGTGCGCGGTGAACTACGCCGTCGAAAGCCTGCGCTTCCTCGCCGAGCAGGGTGCCGCCGCGATGGACTGCCGACACGAGTCGTACCACCGCTACGCGGCGCGCATGGACGAGCACAACGCGCAGATGGCCTGGGGCATCTCATCGGTCAACAGCTGGTACAAGAACGCCAAGGGCCGCGTTACCCAGAACTGGCCGCTGCCCTTGATCGACTACTGGCGCCAGACCCGCCGCCTCGACCCCGCCGACTTCGAGCTGCTGTAGCTGGTCACCTCCTGAGCGGCGCCCCAGTCCCCTCTGTCTTCCCGGGCCTCTTGGGCTCCTCCGGCTCAGGCTGCTCCAGATGCACGGCTCGGGCTCAGCCGGTGTTGCGCATGCCGGCGGCCACGCCGTTGACCGTCAGCAGCAGGGTGCGCAGCAGCAGCTCGTCCTCGTCGGCGCTGGCGGCCAGGCCGCGGCGGCGGCGGTCGAGCAGGTCGGCCTGCAGGACGTTGATGGGGTCGAGGTAGGCGTCGCGCACCGCCAGGGTGCGGCGCAGGATCGGCAGGTCCTCCAGCAGGCCCCGGCCGGTGAGGGCGGCCACCTCGGCCACCGTGCGGTCGTACTCGGCGCACACCGCGTCGAAATGGCCGTGCAGCGCCGGATCGACCAGGGTGGCCACGTAGTGGCGGGCGATGGCCAGGTCGGTCTTGAACAGCGTCATCTCCACGTTCGACAAGAACGTGCGGAAGAACTGCCAGCGCTCGTACATGTCATCGAGGTCCGGGCCCATGCCCGCGGCGCGGGCCGCGGCCAGCCCCGAGCCGACGCCGAACCAGCCCGGCACGAGCTGGCGCGACTGGGTCCAGCCGAACACCCAGGGGATGGCCCGCAGGCCCTCTAGCCCCTCGTCAGCCTGGCTGCGGCGGGCCGGGCGGGAGCCGATGTTCATCTCGGCCAGCTCCTCCACCGGCGTGGACGTCCTGAAGTACTCGACAAAGCCGGGGGCCTGCAGGAAGGCCCGGTAGGCGTCGTAGGACGCGCCGGAGGCGACCTCCATCACCTGGTCCCAGCAACGGGTGACGGCCGGGTCGTTGCGGGGCGACCGGTGCGAGATGGACGCCTCGACCACGGCCGCGAAGGCCAGGTCGAGGTTGCGGTGGGCCAGCCGGGGAAGCCCGTACTTGTCGGCGATGACCTCGCCCTGCTCGGTGATCTTGACCGATCCGCTCACCGAGCCCGGCGGCAGGCCCAGGATCGAGGCGTGGGTGGGCCCACCGCCCCGCCCGACGGTGCCGCCGCGGCCGTGGAACACGGTCATCTGCACCCCGGTGGCCGCTGAGACCTCGGCGATGGCCCGCAGCGCCTTGTGGATCTCCCACTGGGAGGTGGTGATGCCGCCGTCCTTGTTGGAATCTGAGTAGCCGACCATCACCTCCTGCGTGCCGCCTCGCAGCTCGACCAGGCGGCGGTAGGGCACCGTCTCCAGCAGCTCGCGCAGGACCGGCCCGACGGCCCGCAGGTCCTCGATCGTCTCGAACAGCGGCACGAACCCGAGCCGGACCACCCCAGCGCCCAGGTCCACGAGCCCAGCCTCCCGGGCCAGCGCGGCCGGGGCCAGCAGGTCGTCGGCGCCCCGGGTCATCGACACGATGTAGCTCTGCACGATCTGGTCGCCCCGGGCGTCCATCTCGCGGCGCAGCACTCGGAACAGCTCCAGCACGCCCTCGGCGTCAGCGTCCAAGCGCCGTCCGGGCAGCGCCAGCGGCCGGGGTCCGTCCAGCTCCCCGGCGAGAAGGGCGGCCCGCTCGGCACCGGAAAGGGCGCCGTAGTCGATCTCCAGCGGCTCGAACAGGCTTGCCAGCGCCCGGTGGTGGCGCTCGGAGTGTTCCCGTACGTCCAACGTGGCGAGATCGAAGCCGATCATGGCCACCACCCGCCGTACCCGAGCCAGTCGGCCCCGGGCCAGCAGCCCTCCCTGGTTGGCCTCCAGCGACCCGGCGATCACGGCCAGGTCGCGGCCTAGGTCGTCGGCTGAGCGGTAGGCGGCCGGGCCCGGCACCGGCCTCGCCGCATCGAGCAGGCGCCGGTGGATCACCGCCAGGCGCTGCCGGTAGGGCTCGCCCGCGCTGAGCGTGTCGAACCGGGCCGTCAGTTCTGGGAACTTCCGGCGGTCGGCCTCCAGCGCGTCGGCCAGCTCCAAGGAGATGCCGGTGACCGCCAGCCCGACGCTCAGCTCCGACGACAGTCCCTCGATCTCGTCCACCAGGATGCGCAGGGCCCGCTGGCGCTGGAACTCCAGCACCTTCACGGTGGTGGCCGGCGTGACGTTGGGATTGCCGTCGCGGTCGCCGCCCACCCACGAGCCGAAGCGCACCGGCGAGCGGTCGGGGTCGAGCCCGCCGCCGAGGGAGGCCAGCGCGGCGTCGATGTCGTCGAGCAGCTCGGGCACGCCCTGCACCGCGATCTCGGTCAGGAAGTAGAGGATCGACCGGGCCTCGTCCACCGGGTCGGGCCGCTGGCGGCGCAGCTCGTCGGTCTGCCAGATGGCGTCGATCAGCTCGTCCATCCGGCGGTCGGCCCGGCGGCGTGCCGTGTCGTCCGCGCCGGTGAGGGCCCGCTGCTCGATGAGGCTGGAGATCTCGGCCAGCTTGTCGAGGATCGAGCGGCGCGACGCCTCGGTGGGATGGGCGGTGAACACCGGCCGCAGCTCGGTCGAGTTGACGGTCGAGACGATCTCGTCGTCGGCGAAGCCCATGCGGCGCAGCCGGCCCACCATCTCGCCGAAGCGGTTGGCGCCCGCGGCCCGCTTCTCGGTCAGGTCGTCGATGCGGTGCACCTGCTCGGCGGTGTTGGCCAGGTGGAAGTAGACGGTGAAGGCCCGGGCCAGCAGACCGGCGTCGGCGACGTCCACTCCGGCCAGCAGCTCGGCCAGGGCGGTGCTGTCCTCGTCGCTGCGGCGCAGGCCGCGGGCCAGGCGGCGCACTTGCTCGACCCGCTCCAGAAGTCCGGGCCCGTGCTGGCGGACCAGCGCGTCGCCGAGCTGGGCGCCCAGGCGCCGGATGTCGCGTCGCAGGGCCGAGTCGACTTCGTTGACCACGCCGTCGAGCGGCTGCTCCGCGGCTCCTGCTGCCGTCTCTGGGCCTGCTCCGCCGCCGTCTGGATGCTGCGCCGCGGCGGCCGACGTCATGTCCATGGCGTCTTGTCGGGCCGCTAGGCCGCGGCCCGGGTGCGGCGCAGCAGCGGATCGGCGAGCCTCAGGCCCCGGTCGGCCATCCCGAGCACCCGGGACGCCGTGCCGGGCGTGTCGCCGTCGATGAGGTTGCCCATCACCTGCAGGGTGATGTCGGCCACCGTCTGCGTGCCGACCGCGATGCGCAGGCCGTTGCGAAGGATCCAGGGATGGCCGATGAGGAAGCTGAAGCGGCGCCCGGTGCGCAGGAACCCGTCGAAGCGCTCCCCGAGCACCCGGTCGTAGACCGCCGCGGCGGTGGCCGGGTCGGCCAGGAACAGGTCGGCGAGCAGCATCCCCGACTCCAGCCCGTAGTCGATTCCCTCGCCGTTCATCGGGTTGACCAGTCCGGCGGCGTCCCCGACCGCGGCCCAGCCCCGGCCGTGGCGACGCACCGCGCTCATCGGCAGCCGCCAGGCCCTGGGCCGCTCCAGGTACTCGCCGAGCTCCCACTCGTCGGCCACCAGGCCGCGGTAGTCGTCCAGCAGCCGGTTGAGGTTCAGGTCGCGGAAGCCCTTCATCGTCGACATCGACCCGGCCCCGATGTTCACCGTGCCGTCGCCGGCGGGGAACATCCAACCGTAGCCGGGCACCCATCCGCCGTCGGCGCCTCGCAGGGTGAGGCACGCCTCCAGGAAGTGGTCGCCGTGGCGCGGACTGGGGGCGTAGGTGCGGATCGCCAGGCCGAAGGGCTCCGATGCCACCCTCTCAGCGCCGAGCATCCGAGCCGCCGCGCCGGGCGCCCCCGCGGCCACAGCCACGAGTTCGGCCTTCCAGCAGGCCGCGCCGTCGACTTCGCGCACACCCACTACCGTGCCGTCGTCGGCCAAGGCCGGCAGCACCTCGGTGTTCCAGACGATCTCGGCTCCGGCTGCCACCGCGGCATCGACCAGATGCTTGTCGAGGGCTCGTCGGGGCCAGACCGCGCCGTGAGGGCCGAAGCGGCCGTTGCCGGGCCAGAGGAGCTCGCGCCTGGTGGCGCCCGCGATCATGCGGAGGCCGTCGATTCGGTGGGCGCCGTCAAGCTCGATGTCCAAGTCGGCCAGGGCGGCCACCGCCCTCGGCGTGAGGCCGTCGCCGCACACCTTGTCGCGGCCCGGCGGGCCCTTCTCGAACACCGTCACCCGGGCGCCTCCTCGGGCGGCCCTGATGGCGGTGGCGGCGCCGGCCGGACCGGCGCCGATGACAGCCAGATCGCAGCGGGCCGGGGTCACACCCGCGTCGGGCGACCGGAGTGGCGACGGCGTTCCGTGAGCCCGCCGGCCATGGGCGCGCCGGTCACAGCCGCACCCGCGGCCGTCGAGGAGCGGAGTCGACGCCCTGGGAGTCCGGTCGCGACGGGATGCAGCGACGCCACCCGGTCCTCGTGCCCGCTAGTGGGCGTGGGGCCCGTGGCCCTGGTGGCCGTGCTGGTGGTGGCCCCGGTGGCTGTGATCGTGGCCGTGGCTGTGGCCGTGGCTGTGCCCGTGGCCGTGATGGTCGCGGCCGTGATGGTCGTGGCCGCCGTGGACGCCGTGGTCGTGGCCGTGATGGTCGTGGCCTTCGAGCAAGATCAGACCCTGATCGTGGTCGTGGCCTGCATGGCCCCCCAGCCGGGCTCCGAACGCCTCCCTCAGCCGCTCCTGGGTGAGCATCTTCCGAGGAGGTCCTGAGCCGACCAGCCGGTTGTCCAGCAGTATCACCGTGTCGCAGTGCCAGGCCTCCTCCATGTGATGGGTGGTGATGATCACGATGGCGCCCCGCGACGAGTACTCCTCGATCATGTTCAGGATCCGATCCTGGCTGGGGATGTCGAGGCCGGTGACGGGCTCGTCGAGCATCATGACTTCGGGCTCGGCCGACAGGGCTTGGGCGATCCTCACCCGCTGCTGCTGGCCACCGCTCAGGTCTCCGAAGCTGCGGCCGAGGAGCGGGGTCACGTCGAGTTGCTCGGCCGCCTCCTGCATGGCCGCCCGGTCGTCGCTCCGCAGCCTGCCCACCAGCCCGCGCTGGCGGTAGCGGCCCATGGCCAGCACTTCGCCTGCGGTGATCGGCATCCAGCAGGCGGGCAGGTGCTGGCAGACATAGGCGAGGTTCGCCGCCATTCCGCTGATCCGCCCCGACGTCGGCCTCTGCAGGCCCCCCAAGCACTCCAGCATCGTCGTCTTGCCCGACCCGTTGACGCCCATGACCGCGGTCGCCGTGCCCGGCTCGAAAGTGTGGGTCACGTCGTCGAGGGCGGTGACCGACTCGAACTGGACGGTCAGATTCTCCACTTCGACTGCTGCCACCACGAGGCAACGCTATATTCCGCACATGCCCGGCGCTACCACCGTTGCCTCGAACGACGGCCGGGCCGACAGCTTCGAGCAGGCCGGGACGTCGGATCCGGCGGCGAGCATCCTGCCGCGCCGGGTGCAGATTGACCGCTACGGCATCGGCCTGGGGCCGTGGCCGCACTTGGCCGAGGAGCGGGCCCGGCTCGCCCGCCCCTCGTTCCGGTTCATCGACGTGCATCCGCAGGGCGCCACGCTGGGCGCCGAGGTGAGCGGCGTCGACCTCGGCGCCGACCTGGCCGACGACGTGACAGCCGAGATACGCCAGGCACTGCTCGACTACAAGGTGCTGGTGTTCCGGGACCAGCCGATCACATCGGCTCAGCACGTGGCCTTCGCCCGCCGGTTCGGGGAGTTGGAGATCCATCCGTTCATCACCGGCAACACCCAGCATCCTGAGCTGGTGCGCTTCGAGAAGGGCGTCGACACCGGCGGTTTCGAGAACGGCTGGCATCACGACGTGACCTGGCGCGAGGTGCCTTCGATGGGGGCGATCCTGCACGCCATCCAGGTTCCGCCCACCGGCGGCGACACCCTGTTCGCCGACATGGGGGCGGCCTACGACGGGCTCGACGACGACCTCAAGGAGCGGATCGGCGGCCTCTTCGCAGTCCACGACTTCACGCTGGCGTTCAAGCGCCAGGTTCCCGAGGGCCAAGAGGCCGAGTTCCGGGCCCGCTACCCGCTGGTACACCATCCGGTGGTGTGCACCCATCCGGAGACGGGCCGCAGGCTGATCTTCGTGAACTGCTACTTCACGTCCCACATCGACGGCATGGACACCGACGAGGGGATCGCTCTGATCAAGCACCTGGCCGGCCAGGCCAGCGTGGTGGAGTACCAGTACCGGGTCCGCTGGGCGCCCGACACCGTCGTTTTCTGGGACAACCGCTCGGTGCAGCACTACGCGGCCAGCGACTACTACCCGGACGTGCGGATCATGGAGCGCGCCAGCATCGTGGGCACCCGCCCCGCCTGAGCCACTGCGTCCGGCCCGGCACCCGCCGGGCACCCGCACGCCTGAGACTGCACGCCCCGGGCACCCGGCACACTGAGACTGCACCCGCCGGGCACCCGCCCCGTCCGGGGCGTACTGTGGCGGCCGTGGCGCCGAGGACCGACTGGAATCCGCTGCTCCGCAGCGAGTTCGACAAGGACTACTGGCACGACCTGCAGGACTTCGTGCGCGACGAGCGCAACCTGCACCGGGTGTTCCCGCCCCCCGACGAGGTGTTCGCGGCCCTGCACCTGACACCCCACGCGTCGGTGAAGGCGCTCATACTGGGCCAGGACCCGTACCACGGCCCCAGACAGGCCCACGGCCTGTGCTTCTCGGTCCGCCGCGGCGTGCCCAAGCCGCCGTCGCTGGTGAACATCCTCACCGAGCTCAACGACGACATCGGCGCGCCCGTGCCCAGCCACGGCTCGCTCGAGCACTGGGCCCGCCAGGGCGTGCTGCTTCTCAACGCCACCCTCACGGTGAGAGCCCACCGAGCCGCCAGCCACCAGCGCAAGGGCTGGGAGCAGTTCACCGACGAGGTGATTCGGGTGGTGAACGACAAGCACGAGCGGGTGGTGTTCATACTGTGGGGCGCGTCGGCCCGGCGCAAGAAGTCGCTGGTGGACACGGCCCGCCACACGATCATCGAGTCGGCCCACCCCTCGCCGCTGTCGGCAGCGGGAGGCTTCTTCGGCAGCAGGCCCTTCAGCCGGGCCAACGAGGCACTGGTCGCGGCCGGACGCGAGCCCGTGGACTGGGCCATCCCCGAGCTCTCTTAGCACCGTTCCGGTACTGGACAGCAGCGGCGCGGCCAGCTCGGCGCTTGCGCCGCAGCGGCGTTCCCGTTACGGTCGGCTCCGAACCTTCATCAGTGTAATTCCAGCGCCGAGAACAGGCCGGAGAAGCGGACCAGAGAACGGAGACGCCCCATGGGAAGGGACCTCGACAGCGCAGCGGACGTCGGCGTCGGCCCCGGCGAGCCCGGACCAGGACGCGGGGGTGAGGACGTGCCCGAGCGGGCGGGCCAGACTCATCTGTGGTTCATGGCTGACAGCCCTGCAGGACCGGTGTTCGTGGCCCACTCGAACGGCTGGGTCACCGGGCTGCTGATAGCGCCGAACGGCCGCAAGCCCGACCCTGGAGGCTTCGTCGACTATATGCACGACGAGGTGGGCGAGGAGGTGGAGCCCGATCCCGACCCCGATCCCAAGCTAGTGGCCCGGGTGAACGAGGCCCTCGCCACCGGCCGCACCGACGTTCCCGTCGACCTCTCGTCGCGCTCGCCGTTCCATCAAGAGGTGCTCAGAGCCACTGCTCGCATCCCCCGCGGCGAGGTCCGCACCTACGGGGAGCTGGCCGAGGAGGTTGGCCGGCCCAGAGCCGCTCGGGCGGTGGGCACGGCCATGGCCCGCAACCCCGTGCCGCTGCTGGTCCCTTGCCACCGAGTGGTGCCCAGCAGCGGGGGAGTGGGCAACTACGGCTTCGGCAGAGACCTCAAGGCCAAACTGCTCGCCGGCGAAGGTGCCGTCCTCTAGCCCGTCAGCGGATGCTGGCAGGTGTGGTGGCGGGGGCCAGCAGGGTGGTCAGCTCGTCGGCCAGGTCGGCTACATCGGTGACGGCCGCGATCCGGTCGGCCCGGTGGCGGCTGGGTTGCACGTAGGCGTCGTGCATGGGGGCCACGGTGGCCGCGAACTGCCTGCGCACATGGTCCTCGGGACGGCCTCGCTCGTCCATGTCGCGCCGCATGCGGCGCTGTAGGCGAACCGCCTCGGGGACGTCCAGGAAGATCGAGTAGTCCAAGCGCGCCGCGACCTCCTCGAAGGCGAGCAGCAGGATGCCCTCGACCAGCAGCACACGAGAGGCAGTCACATGCTCGAACCGGCCGCTGAACGTGTGGGTCGGGAAGTCGTACACCGGCACGTCCACGTCGATGCCCTGCTTCAGGGCGTCGAGGTGTTGAAGGAACAAGTCGATGTCCAGCGAGTCGGGATGGTCGAAGTTGCATGCCCGCCGCTCGGCGAAGGGAAGGTGCGACAGGTCGCGGTAGTACGCGTCGAAGGCCAGAACGCTCGCCTCTGTGCCGTCCAGACGCTGCGTCAGCCGCCTCGTGAGGGTCGTCTTGCCCGCGCCGGAGCCGCCGCAGATCCCGAAGACGAACACCTCCACGGGCCGACACCATACCTGTGACCCGCCAGCGGCATCGTTGCCGTCCCGGTGGACTCATGGCGTAGCGGTGGCATCGCTTCGTCCCGGTGGACTCACGGCGTGTCGGTGGCATCATGGCCGCCGTGGCCCTGCCGCAGTCCCGGCGATCGGGAATCAGCCCGTTCTATGTCATGGAGGTTATGCGGGCCGCCGAGGAGCGCGAGGCCGCCGGCGGGGAGGTGCTGCACCTCGAGGTAGGACAGCCGTCCACTCCGGCGCCCGCCGGGGTGATCCGGGCCGCCCACGCCGCCCTCGACTCGGACGTGCTCGGATACACCACCGCGGCGGGCATCGAAGCGCTAAGGGGGCGGATCAGCGACCACTACCGGTCCTGGTACGGCGCCGACGTCGACCCCGGCCGCGTCATCGTGACCCTCGGCGCGTCCGGCGCCTTCGTGCTGGCCTTCCTGGCCGCCTTCGACGCGGGCGACCGGGTGGTCGTCACTACGCCTGGCTACCCCTGCTACCGCAACGCCTTGCAGGCCCTGAACGCCGAAGTGGTGACCCTGCCCACCTCGGCCGAGACCCGCTTCCAGCCGTCGCCGGAGCTGCTGGAGGACCTGTGCCGCCGCACCGGGTCGGTGGACGGGCTGGTGCTGGCCTCGCCGTCGAACCCGTCGGGGACGATGCTCGACGGACC
Source organism: Acidimicrobiales bacterium (assembly GCA_963667505.2). Taxonomy (GTDB): domain Bacteria; phylum Actinomycetota; class Acidimicrobiia; order Acidimicrobiales; family Aldehydirespiratoraceae; genus Aldehydirespirator. The sequence goes on from OY763490.2 coordinate 1,134,336, forward strand.
GTCGCTGGCCGCGGTGTCGGACTGGTGCGCCGAGCACGGCGTTCGCCTCGTGGCCGACGAGATCTACCACGGCATCACCTACGGCGAGCCGGCGCCGACCGCGCTGAACCTCAGTCCCGACGCCTTGGTGGTCAATAGCTTCTCGAAGTACTTCTCGATGACCGGCTGGCGGCTGGGCTGGGTCGTGGCCCCCGACGAACTGGTGGAGCCGGTCCGGCGGCTGGCCCAGAACTTCTTCATCGCGGCGCCCACCGTGTCGCAGATCGCCGGGGTGGCCGCCTTCGACTGCCACGACGAGCTCAGGGCCAACGTGGCCCGCTACGCCCGCAACCGCAGGGTGCTCCTCGAAGGGCTGCCAGCCGCGGGCATCGACTGCCTAGCCCCCAGCGACGGTGCCTTCTACGTGTACGCGGCCGTCGACCACATAGCCGCCGACAGCCAGGCGCTGTGCCGGCGCTGGCTTGACGAGCTCGGGGTGGCCGTGACGCCCGGTATCGACTTCGACCCGGCGGAGGGCCACCGCTACGCCCGGTTCTCCTACGCGGGCGCCACCGACGACATGGCCGAGGCCATGCACCGGCTCCGGGAGTGGACACGCTGACCGCCGCATCTGGAACTGGCAGCAGAACGCAAGCCATGCGCGCACAACGCTGCCAATTCACCACGGTCTGCCACCACGACTGGAACTGGCAGCAGAACGCACGCCATGCGCGCACAACGCTGCCAATTCACCACGGTCCGCCGCAATACTCGGCGTCCGCCTATGAGCACTTGACCACTGAGCCAGACGGGCCGGCGCTTACGGTAGCGCGGCCCGGCGATGGCGGTGGCTTCAGGCGCCGAGGCGGGTCCTGGCTTCGGCTGAGCGCTCCAGGAGGTAGGCCGGGACGGTGACGCCGTTGACGACCGCCTCGCTGGAGCCGCCGCCCGCTGCGTCGGCCGTGTCCGCGGCTTCGTCCGGCGCGGCAGCCGCGGCCTCCGCGGCCCGCTGGGTGGCCAGCTCCGCCTCCACCGCCTCCCGGTCGCGGGCCACCCGGAACCGGTCATAGTCCTTGGTCCTCACCAGGTCGCCGTGATCGATGTGGCCGACCACCCGGCCGTCGCCGAGCCTCACCCAGTAGCGGTTCCAGGTGAAGCCGTTGGCCATCGCCACCTTGCCCTCGCTGCCCTCGGGCACGCCGGGCAGTCCGGCGACCAGCCGCACCTTCTCGCCCCGCTTGAGGGTGCGGGCCTGCAACTGGGCCGTGGTGAAGGTCTTGGGCGGCATCAGCGCACACGGTAGCGTGAGGCCGTGGAGCCCGACGACCTCCCCGGCCCCGCGCCCGGTGCCGTTCCGCTGAGCGCAGAGGACCTCGGCTACCGGCCCTTCGACGCCGACAACCACTACTACGAGGCCCTCGACGCCTTCACCCGCCATGTCGACCCGGCGATGCAGCCCAGGGTGGTGCAGTGGGTGGACATGGGAGGCCGCAGGCACCATTTGGTGGGGGGCCGGCTGGCCCGGGCGGTGGCCAACCCCACCTGGAACCCGATCGCCAAGCCCGGAGCGCTGCGCGACTACTTCAAGGGCAACCCCGAGGGCCGCAGCCCGGCCGAGATGCTGCGCGACCGCGAGCCGCTGCCCGAGCACTACATGGCCCCGCAGGCCCGCCTCAAGGTGATGGACGCCCAAGGTCTGCGGGCGGTGTGGCTGTTCCCGACGCTGGGCGTGCTTTACGAGGAGCTGCTGCGCCACGACGTCGACGCGGCAGTCGCCATGATGCGGGGCTTCAACCGCTGGCTGCACGACGACTGGGGCTACAACTGCGACGACCGCATTTTCGGTGCCCCCTACATCGCGCTCGGCGACCCGGCCGCGGCCGCCGACGAGGTGGAGCGGGTGCTGGGCCTCGGGGCCCGCATCCTGGTGATGCGCCCCGCGGCGGTCACCACCCGCACCGGGCAGCTCTCGCCGTTCCATGCGACCTTCGACCCGGTGTGGCGGCTCATCAACGACGCTGGCGTGACCGTGGTCGTCCACGCCGCCGACTCGGGCTACTCCTCCCAGGGCTACGCCGACGACGAGTTCTCGGCAGCCGGATTGGGCGTCGGAGCGGGGGGCGGGCCGAACCTGCGAGCCTTCGCCATCGAGCGGGCGGCCCAGGACTGGCTGATGCAGTCGGTATTCGAGAAGATATACGACCGGTTCCCGAACCTGAGGGTGGCCTCGGTGGAGAACGGCTCGGACTTCCTGGCCCCGATGTTCCGCAAGTTCTCCCAGATCGCCAAGAAGAACTACTGGTGGTTCGACGACCACCCAGTCGACACGTTCAAGGCCCATGCGTGGATCAACCCGTTCTGGGAGGACGATGTGAACGAGGTTGCTGAGCTGATGGGCGCCGACCGGGTGATCTTCGGCTCGGACTGGCCCCACATCGAGGGCATGCCCGAGCCCCTCGACTACCTGGCCGAGCTGAAGGGCTTCTCCGACACCGACCGCCGTGCCATCATGCTCGACAACGTGTCGTACCTGAACGAGCCCCGGCCCACATGACTTTCGCCCCCGGCCAGACGCCGTGACCGACACGCTGGCGCCCTCGACCGGCGCGGATGCCGACGCCGTGCGGGCCGGGGTGGAGGCGTTCTGCGACCAGCACTGGGACCCCGACCTCGAGCTCGCCCAGTGGTGGCGGCTGCTGGCCGGCGCCGGCTACGCGCATCCGATGCTGCCGGAGTCCGCGGGCGGTCTCGGCTACGGCCGGGACCAAGTCGAGTTGGTGTGGCTGGTGCTGGCCGAGCGCAACGTGGTCGGCCCGCCCGGCGGCCTGGGACGGATGCTGGCCGCTCCGACCATCGCTTTCCACGGCACGCCGGAGCAGGTCGAGCGCTACGTGCCAGAGATCCTCGACGGCCGGGTGGGGTGGTGCCAGCTCTTCAGCGAGCCCAACGCCGGGTCCGACCTGGCCAGCCTGCAGTGCCGGGCCGAGCGGGACGGCGACGAGTGGGTGATCTCCGGCCAGAAGGTGTGGACCTCGGGCGGGCAGGTGGCCGACAAGGGGATGCTGCTGGCCCGCACCGAGCCCGAAGCGCCCAAGCACGCTGGCATCTCTTGGTTCGCGTTCGACATGGACCAGCCCGGTGTGGAGGTCCGGCCGCTGACCGAGATGACCGGCCACGCGCTGTTCAACGAGGTGTTCATCGACGAGGCTCGGGCAGCCGACAGCGCCATCGTCGGCGGGCTGAACAACGGCTGGAGGGTGGCCAACACCACCCTGATGGTCGAGCGGGCGTCGCTGGGGTCCTCGGGCCGAAGGCCGCCCTCTCCCGCCCCGGGTCCCAAGGGCGGGGTCCTGGCCCGGCGGGCCGGCGACTTCGTGAGCACGTCCATGGCCGCCTCGGACGGGCGCCCGCCGCTGGGCATGGACCTCTGGTGGCGGCTGGTCGACCTGGCCCGAAAGAACGGCAGCATCGCTGGCCGGGTGCTGCGAGACGACCTGATGCGGCTTGTACGGGCTGATCGAGATCAACCGCCTCTCGATTCAGCGGGCCAAGGCCGGCGGCCGGGCCCGAGCGGCCCGTGAGCGCAGCGAACAAGGAGCGGGCGACCGGACCAGCGCGGCCGTGCCCAACATCGCCAAGCTCACCATGAGCGAGCTCAACCGCTCGTTCCGCGACATTGGCCTGCGGGTGATCGGCGCGGACGGGATGCTCATGGGCGACTCGGACGGCCAGAGCGGCGGCCACCTCGGCGAGTTGGCCCTGCTCTCTCCCGCGCCAGCCATCTACGGCGGCACCGACCAGGTGCAACGCAACATCATCGGCGAGCGCGTGCTGGGGCTGCCCAGGGAGCCCGGACCGCCGCGCGAGACGCCCTTCAGCCAACTGCCCAAGAACTAGAGCGCTCCATGACGGACCGGGTGCGCCTCGACGTCGACGGCGCCATCGCCACCATCACCAACAACCACGCGGCCAAGCACAACGCCTTCGACGACGAGATGGATCTGCGGCTCTTCGAGATCCTCGAGGAGCTGGCTCACCGGCCCGAAGTGCGAGCTGTGGTGTGGCGGGGCGAGGGCCCGAGTTGGTCGTCGGGAAGGGACGTCTCGGCCGTCGGAACCAACCTGAGCGAACTGAGCCACCACCAGTTGATGACCCGCGGCCATCGGGGCATCCAGAGGCTGTGGGACCTGGAGGCCCCGGTGATCGCGGCCATCGGCGGCTGGGCCATGGGCGGGTCGTTCCAGCGCGCCCTGCTGTGCGACATCCGCATCGCGGCCGCCGACGCCCGTTTCCGGCTGCCCGAGGTGGGCCACGGCGTGATCCCCGACACCGGGGGCGTGAGCGTGCTGTACCAGATGTGCGGCCCGGGACTGGTGAGCGACATGGTGCTGACCGGACGGACGCTGTCGGCTGAGGAGGCGCTCGCGTACGGCATCGTGTCGCGGGTGGTGCCCCGCCAAGACCTGGACGCTGAGGCTCGGGCGATGGCCGAAGCCGTGGCGGCCGCTCCGGCGGTGACCGTGAAGCTGGCCCGGCGGGTGATCTCGCACCTGGCCCGGCCCCAGCAGCGGACCGCCATGGACGACGAGCTGATCTTCCAGACGTTCCTCAACCGCAGCGATGACTTCGCCGAGATGAAGGCCGCCAGGGCCGAGGGCCGCCCGCCGCGCTACACCGGAAGCTGAAGCGGCCTTGAACCCCGGCCTGCCATCGCCGCCGCCGACGGGGGAGACCGCGCTGCGGCCGGGGACCTTCGACGGCCGCACGGTGCTGGTCACCGGCGGAGGCACCGGCCTAGGCAAGGCCATTGCGTCGGAGTTCGCCCGGCTCGGGGCCTCGATAGTGATCGCCAGCCGCTCCCCCGAGCATCTCGAAGCGGGCCGGGCCGCCATGGAGGCGCTGGGCGCGCCGACAGCCGCCGCGGTCTGCGACATCCGCGATCCTGAGGCGGTGGCCGCCGCCTTCGACGCGGCCGAGGAGGCCTTCGGCCTGCCCGACGTGCTGGTCAACAACGCCGCCGCCAACTTCCCAGTGCCGGCCGAGGACATGTCGCCGAACGCATGGCGGGCGGTGGTGGACATCACCCTGAGCGGCACCTTCAACTGCTCCCGCGAGATGGGACGGCGCCATCTGGCCGCGGGCACGCCAGCGTCGATCATCAACATCGGCGCGTCCTACGCCTGGACGGGAGGCCCCGGTTTCGCCCACTCGGCCGCGGCCAAGGCGGGCGTCAAGAGCCTCACCGAGTCGCTGGCGGTGGAGTGGGGCCCCTACGGGATCCAGGTGAACTGCCTGGTGCCCGGCCTGTTCCCCCATGAGGACATGACCGCCGACATCCGCTCCAGCCTCGACCGCACCGGCGACAAGGACCCCTGCCAGCCCGCGCTGCGGGTGGGGGAGCGCCAGGAGCTCGGCTGGGCAGCCACCTTCCTGGCGTCGCCCTACGGACGGTTCATCTCGGGCCACACCCTGGTGGTGGACGGCGCCAACTGGCTGCGCCGCTCCATGACCAGCCCCCCGGTGGTCACAGTTCGCGACCAACTCGGCCGCGGCCCCTTCCAGCCCCGAGACAGCTAGGAGTACGCCCTATTCTCCTTATACTGTGGCCCTCTCGACTGTGGCCCACTCAGAAGCAAGGAGTTGGAGATGGAGCGAATGGTGGCACGCAAGGCCGGTCTGCGCCAGGTGGCCAGGGCGTGCATCGCCGCCGCCGTGGTGGCCGGCGCGCTGGCCGTGACGGGATCGAACGCCGCGCTGGCCCAGGACACCACCGACTGCGAGACGAGCGACCTCGGCGCGCTGGGGGATGCCCCCGGCAGCACCCTGGAGACGACGGGGCGCTGGACCACCGAGGACTGCGACTCGCGGTTCCGCGCCGACAGCGACGCCCACACCTACCGGTTCGAGATCGCAGAGGCCGGGAGGGTGCGGATCGATCTGAGCTCCGCGGACGCCGACCCCTACCTGTACCTGCTCGCCGAGGACGGCAGCCGCCTCGGGTTCAACGACGACGGGGGGGTCAGCCTGGCCGCCCGCATTGAGCGTGAGCTCGCGCCCGGGGCCTACCTGATAGAGGCGACGACATCCTCCGGTCGCCAGCGCGGCCCGGCGGACTTCGCGCTGGCCGTCAGCCTCGTCGAGGGATGCGACCCGATCCACCTCGGCGTGTTGGCACCGGGCGCGGATCTGACCGCGTCCGGGTTCTGGACCCGCGACACCTGCGGCTCGCGGATCGAAGCCATCCACCCGGCGACCACCTACATGTTCAGCATGGCCGAGGCCGGTCGGGTGCGAATCGATCTCGAGTCCGAGGACGGCGCTGACACTGTCCTGTCGCTCGCGTCGCTGGCCGACGGTGTGATCGGGGCCAACGACGACGGCGGCGAGGGGCGCAATTCCCGCATCGACAAGCTCCTGACGGCCGGCACCTACTTCATCGAGGCGACCACCTACTGGGAGCGCGACTTCCATGCCCTGCAGGCCGACTACACCCTCACAGTCCATGTCGTCGACGAGCAGGCCGAGCAGCAGGCGCACAAGCTGAAGGTGGAGACGGTGAGCATCCCGGCCGAGGTGGTCGCGGGCGACCCCTTCGACGTCGACTACCGGGTCGGCAATCTCGGGGGCGAACTCCCCGACGGGGCCTACGCCAGGGTGTACGTCGTGGCCCGCGGGGTATACGATCGCAGCGCGCGCCTTCGCGGCATCTGGCATCCGGGCGCCTCGTACCACACCAGCGAGGACGTGGCCAGCTCGACCAGCACCGAGATCGACGCGATCTCGCCAGTGGAGGTAGCCATCGACGAGATCGGTCCCCAGGCCGTCAAGGTGTTCGTGCTCACATGGAGCCGGGACTTCAACGAGATCGGGTACCGCTTCTTCGCGCAGTCTCTGACGGTGCTGAGCGAACCGACCTTCGGGCCTGTCGAGGTGCTCGTGGACGGCAAGGTCTATGTCGTAGCCGCGGTAGCCGACGAACATGCAGCTGAGGACGGGGGGTCCGACGAGGACGGGGAGGCCGACGAGGATTCCAACGTGACCATGTCGGTGCGCTCCGCCGACGACCCTGACGCCGAAGTCGACGAGCAAGTCGAGCTGAAGGCGATCTACACCGCGGGCGTGCTCACCCAGATGCTGGACGGAGTGTCCGACCGGCCCGTGATATCGGCGCTGTACGCAGATGGGCGTCGTGTCCCGTTCGAACTGGGCGACCCTTCTTCGAGCACGCTCCTCGACGTCATGGCGCAGCAGTATCTGACCGATGTCAGCGCGTCCGGGCTGCTCGAGGCGCTGGCCGCCCGCGAACTGATCAATCCGGAGCCGATCGAGCAGCTCGTGCTCGACGCGGCCGATAGGGCGTCTTCGCGCTTCGCGGCCATGGCCGCGTCCTGGCGCAGACACCACAGGCGCCTTGGCATCGGCGAGACGCTGTCGTTCGAGGATGCGCTCGAGATCCACTCCCAGGTCAACTATGTCGAGCGCATCGTCGCCCCGGCAGTGGCCGCAGGCAAGATCGTCGACGCGGCCCGCGCCGCCGACGCTGGCTGGCGGGACAGGGTTGTTCGGGCGATGGTCGCCGGTGGGGCGGATTGCCGGCCCCGCGCCGACGCGCTCCGAGACGCGCTGGAGTCAGCGGGCGCGGCCGACGTCGATGCACTCCTGGCCCTGGACGCCGAGATGCGCTTCCTCAGGCCCGTCTACGGGTTGGCGGTCGACAACGCGCTATGCGCGATCGCAGCCGTGGATGCGGCCAACGACCGATTCCTGGAGCGCCTCGCCATCGGCGACAGCGACGACTTGCGCGACGCTCTCGGCTCGGGGAGGAGCCGGAGGAGCCATCGGCGCCCGAGCCCCACCGGCTGCGCATCATCGCACGCCACGGAGAAGACGGCGGTTTGGAGCTAGGAGTCCGGCTCGCCAGCGGGGCGCAGATCCTGCCGCCTGAGCGCTTCCTGACGGCCGACGCGCCAACGGGCGAGTGGCAGGTCACCGGCGACGTCGAAGTGGGCGGCACCTCCATCGGCATGATCCGCGCCCGGCGCCTGGACGACGGCCGCGTCGAGATCGAGTTCCTCGACTCCACCGGCGAGGCGATAACCCCGGATCTCTCCTACCTGCCGGCGAACATGCCCGAGGGAGTCTGGTTCCGCAGCAGCGAGATCGAGGTGCCCGCGCCCATGGCGACGTCTAGCGACGACGTCTAGCGGGAGCGGACGTCTAGCGGGAGTGGCCAGGAGGCCGAGCATCCCCTTCGTCGGCGTCGCGATGGTCGGTCACATGACTCCCCTCGACCTTTGATGCGAATGAGACTCGCTCTCATTACTATCGCTGACACGACAACGCTCATCCGAGGAGCCTAGTTGTGCGACAACAGAGCAGAGTCCAGGTCCGGCCTTGCAAGATGTCCACCGGCAGCCTCGGCCCTGACGGCAGCGGCGCCGAGACCTACGTCGGCTTCTTGCGCACCAACGCCGAGCCCATAGTCGACGCCTTGGGCTGAGCTGCCCTGGGCTGTTCCAGCCATGGAGTTCTTGGCTGACCCTGTGGAGTGGTGGATCGACCCGTTCGCGTCCAATGTGTTCATGCAACGGGCGCTCTACGCGGGCCTGCTGGTGGTCCTCACCACCTCGGTGGTGGGCACCTGGGTGGTGCTGAGGGGGATGAGCTTCCTGGGCGACGCGCTGGCCCACGGTGTGCTGCCCGGCATCGCAGTGGCGTTCATCGTCGGCGTGGACACCACCATCGGCGCCTTCGTCGCGGCCATCGCGATGGTGTGGGGCATCAATATGATCCGCAGTCATTCGCCTCTCCCGGAGGACACGTCGATCGGGGTGCTCTTCGTCGGCTTCCTGGCGCTGGCCGTGGCCATCATGTCGAGTTCGTCCGGGGCGTACACCGGGGACCTCAACCGGTTCCTGTTCGGGTCGATCACCGGAGTCGACTCCGACGACCTTCGTCGCCAAGTGATCGCGGCCGTCATCTCGCTGGGCGGCGTGGCCCTGTTCTACCGGGCCTTCCTGGTCATGACCTTCGACCACGCCCAGGCCGAGGTCCTCGGCCTGCGGCCCCGTCTGGCCCACGCTGTCCTGCTGGTGCTGCTGGCCGTCTCGATCATCGCGTCGTTCGAGGCGGTCGGGAACCTGCTGGTGTTCGCCTTCTTGATCGCCCCGCCGGCCACTGCCGTGCTGCTGGTTCGGCGGGTGCCCCGGATCATGCTGGCCGCGGCCGCGGTCGGTGCCGTGTCCACCGTGGTCGGACTGCTGTGCAGCTACCATTACGACACCGCGGCCGGAGCCACCATGGCGCTGGTGACGGTTGTGGTGTTCCTCGCGGTGCTGACCGCCAAGGCGACGCTTCACGCCATCGGCGCTCGCCGCGGGCGTGCTCACACGGCCGCGGCAGCGGCCTGAGCCACCTCGTCGCCGGGTGCTCAACTCCTTCAGGCCGAGGGGCTCCCGTTCGAGGGCGGGTCTCCGGCCTAGCCGCGCGGCGGCGCTAGTCCTCCACCTCGAGGTCTATGCGGTTCCAGAAGGCCTGGCGCACCGCCCGCCGCAGCCGGTCCTGGCCGCGCAAGCTACCGCCGACCACGTTCTCCACCGCGTAGAGGAGGTCGCCGTCGAGCGACTCGGGAATGCGCGGACGGTGGTCCAGGAGAGCGTCGAACTCTTCGTCGCTGGCCCGATAGAGCCAACTCTCGGCGAACTCGGCGGCGGCCGCGGCCACTGAGTCGAGGGGGTCGTAGGTGTCCGAGGCGGCGTCGTCGGGAGCGCGGCGGCGTCTGATGAACCTCGACAGGTCGTCCTTGGTCAGCTTGACCACCTCGTCGGCCTCGTTGGCGAGCACGTTGGGGCGGTCCCGCCGCTCGTCCCGGGAGGCCACGTTGATGAGGATCACCCGGACGCCGAGGTCCTGCACCTCCCTGACGCTGTCGGTCAGCTCCTCGTCAGCCGACAGCACGAAGACGTCGCAAACCGCCCGCGCCCGGCCCAGAGTCGTCAGGTCCCGCTGGATGGCGGCGCTGACTGGGGATCGGCCCCCGCGGCCGACGCCGTTCTCCAGGCGGAGCTTCATGTTGGGAAGCGTTGCGATGAGCTGCTGAGCCGATGTGGGAACACCGCCGCGGGAGGTGTCGTACCAGTAAGTCCGAAGCGGCCTCAACCCGCACACGTCGGCGGCCAGACCCACCAGGAAGTCGTTGGCGCCCAGGCCGTAGAGCAGGATCTCCTGGCGGTCGGGGCTGTTGCAGCACAGCAGGCCCCCCTCGGCGTAGAGGTACTCTGCATCAACGAATATCGCGTAGCGATCCATGAGACGTCACCTCCGAAGCCTGTGATCAGGAGCCAGCCGCACCCGGCCAATCGCGGCGTTCATGAGCGGTAGCAGTATAGACCTACGCTTGCGTCTGTTGATGGCGACCGCGCTGTACGCCCCCTGGGACTCGAACCCAGAACCTGCGGATTAAGAGTCCGATGCTCTGCCAAATTGAGCTAGAGGCGCTGGTTGGGAGCAAATGCTACCACAGCGGGTGACCGAGGGGAGTCGAACCCCCGACCTCCGGGACCACAACCCGGCGCTCTAACCGACTGAGCTACGGCCACCGCGGCCCGCGGCGCGGGCGGAGCAACACTCTACGGCATGGTTGCCGCGGCCACGCTTCGGCTGCGGGATTGCCCCGTGGGCCAGGCGATAACGTCGTGTCGCCGCGCCGGTTCAGCACACAGCAACCGGCCGGTGCGACACGATCGCCGTGTGAGCCCGGCGATAGCCTCGGGTCGCCCCTGTAGCTCAAACGGATAGAGCGGAGGGTTTCTACCCCTCAGGTTGCGGGTTCGAGTCCTGTCGGGGGCGCCCGCCCGGCTCCGGCTCCCGCCGCGCCGTCCCAGAGCGCCCGCCCCGTGTACCCTTGCGGGCAGAGCGACACATGTCCGAGTCCGCCACCAAGATCCGCGTCCCCGCCAACCATCTTCTGGGCCCGCTCGTAGGCGAGCACGACGAGAACCTCCACCGGCTCCAGGACGCGTTCCCCGGCAGCCGCATCCACCTCCGCGGCAATGAGGTGAGCGTTCTCGGCGACGAGGCCGAGACCGTGGCGCGCCTGTTCGAGGAGCTCATCGTGCTGATCGAGCGGGGTCAGCGACTCGACAGCCGGACCATCGACAGGACCATCGACATGGTCCGCAGCAATGTGAGTGCCGCCGAGGTGCTGACCCACGACGTCATGCGTGCCGCGGGCGGCCGGATAGTGCGCCCCAAGTCCGCAGGCCAGAAGCGCTACGTGGACATGATGGCCCAGAGCGTGATCACCTTCGGGATCGGGCCGGCCGGAACGGGCAAGAGCTGGCTGGCGGTGGCGATGGCAGTGCGGGCGCTGCACGCCGAGGAGGTCAGCCGCATCATTCTCACCCGACCGGCGGTCGAGGCGGGGGAGCGGCTCGGGTTCCTTCCCGGCGACCTCATGGCCAAAGTGGACCCGTATCTCCGCCCTCTGTACGACGCGCTCTACGACATGGTGGGCAGCGAGGGAATGGAGCGCCTTCTGGAGCGGGGCGCGGTGGAGGTCGCGCCGTTGGCCTTCATGCGGGGCCGCACGCTGAACTCGAGCTTCATCATCCTCGACGAGGCGCAGAACACCACGCCCGAGCAGATGAAGATGTTCCTCACCCGGATCGGCTTCGGCTCGCGGGCGGTGGTCACCGGCGACGTCACCCAGGTCGACGTGGCCGGAGGCCGCAGCGGGCTGACGGGCGTCGAGAAGCTCCTCGGGCCGATCGAGGGGATCGGCTTCGTGCATCTGACGAACCGCGACGTGGTGCGCCACCGCATCGTGGCCGACATCGTGAACGCCTACAACTGCGCCGACGCGGCGAACTCCTAATGCTGCGTCGCCCACATGGCCGCGTTGCCGAGTGACTCGTCGGCTTCGGCGGATCACGGGCCGGGGGCGGTCGGTCAGTCCAGCGAATGGCCCCCGTCGCCAGCCGCCGGGCCCTCGATCGTCGCCGCGCCGGTCGTGGTGGCCGTGGACGAGAGGCACGGGCGGTCGGGCGGGCCACGGCCCCGGATCGACGTGTCGCGCTGGGCCGCCCTGGCCGAGGCCGTGCTGAGGGACGAGCGCGTCGCCGGGGGCGAGTTGGGCCTGCTGTTCGTGGACCCGGCACCCATGGCGGGACTGAACCGCGAGCACATGGACTCGGACGGGCCCACCGACGTCCTCGCATTCCCGCTCGACGGTGGCGCGGCAGCCGGCGGCGCGGGCGGCGCTCCGTCGCTGATCGGCGACGTGGTGGTCTGCCCGGCCCGGGCGGCTGAGCAGGCCCCGGACCACCGCGGGCCGGGCCACGACGGCACCCTGGAGGACGAGTTGGCGCTGCTGGTGGTGCACGGCGTGCTGCACGCTCTGGGCTATGACCACGCCTCCCAACCCGAAGCGGCCGCCATGCGCGCCCGGGAGGAGCATTTGCTGACCGCTCACCACCGGGTGCCGTGAGCGTCCCGGACGAGCCGGCCGCCCCGCGCGGCCGGGAACTGTCCCGGTCGTCAGGGCGGCGCCGCGCCCGGCGTCGCAGCGACCCCGCGGACGCGCCTGCGGCCGCCAGGCGCCTGAGGCGCCGGGCCGGACGGGGCCGCAACGGCGTGCCGTCCGTCAGCGAGGACGAGCTGATGGCGCTCACCTCGGCCGCCGCCGAGGCTGACGCAATCGAGGACGCGGAGCGCGACATGATCGCGTCCGCTCTGGCCCTGGACCGGACCGTCGTGCGCGCGGTGATGGTGCCGCGTACCGACATGGTGACCGTCGACGCCGACATGACGGTGACCGCCGCCTTGGAGGAGGCCATCCGTCACGGACTGAGCCGCCTGCCGGTCTGCCGGAGCGACATCGACGACATCATGGGCGTCGTGCTACTGAAGGACCTGGCCCGCACCGAGCGCTCGGGGGGCGGCGCCCGCCCGGTCGGCGACGCGATGCGCCGGGCGATGTTCGTGCCCGAGACCAAGCGGGTGGACGAACTGCTCGGGGAGATGCGCACCGCAGGCGGGCATCTCGCGGTGGTGGTCGACGAGTACGGCGGTACGGCGGGCCTCGTGACGCTGGAGGACCTGGTCGAGGAACTCGTCGGCGACATCGTCGACGAGTTCGACCGGCCCGAGCCCCTGTTGGAGCCGCTCGCCGGGGGAGAGGCGCTGGTGCACGGGCGCATGCCGGTGGACCAGCTCAACGCCCTAGTCGGCGCCGACCTGCCGGATGACGACTGGGACACCGTGGGCGGGCTGATATTCAGCCTGCTGGGCCGGGTTCCCGAGGTGGGCGAGACCGTCGACGTCGACGGGCTGAGGCTGCGTGTCGAGCACATGGAGGGCCGCCGCATTACCCGGGTGAGGCTCACCCGCCATGAGCCTCGCTGACCTGGGCCTGCGGAGCCTGCGCCGACGGCCCGGGAGCCCCGCCCGCCCATGAGCACCGTCGCCCCCACGGCTGCGGGCCATCGCTGCGGGTTCGTCGCGCTCGCGGGGCGGCCCAACGCGGGCAAGTCGACGCTGCTGAACCGGATCGTGGGCCGCCATGTGTCGATAGTGTCGTCGAGGCCCCAGACCACCCGCACGCAGGTCAGAGGAGTGCTCACCCGCGCCGACGCGCAGGCGGTCTTCGTAGACACCCCCGGCGTCCACAAGCCTCGAACGGCTTTGGGACGCTCCATGAACGCGGCCGCGGCGGAGGCGCTGGAGGGGATCGATGTGGCCTGCCTCGTCATCGACGCGGGCGCGCCCTTCGGCGCCGGCGACGCCTTCATCGCCGCGACCCTGCCCTCGGACTCTGTGGTGGTGGTTACCAAGTCCGATCGGGTCGGTCGCGAGACCATGCTGGCGCAGCTCTCGGCCCTCGGAGAACTCGACTTCGAGGCGTACTTCCCCGTGAGCGGTCGCACCGGCACAGGCGTCGAGGCCCTCGTCGACCATCTGGTGGGCCGGCTGCCCGAGGGTCCGGCCCTCTATCCGCCCGACACCGTCACCGACTCGTCCGACGCGTTCCAGGTGGCAGAACTTGTGCGCGAGCGGATCCTCAAGACGGCCCGCCACGAGCTGCCCCATTCCGTCGCTACGCGCGTGACAGTCTGGGAATGGCCGTTGATCCGCTGCGAGATCATTGTGGAGCGGCCCTCCCAGAAGGCCATCGTCATCGGACGGGGCGGAGCGGCCCTCAAGGCTGTGGGTGCCGCAGTGCGCGCCCGGATCCCCGAGGGCGCCTACCTGGAACTGGCTGTAAGGGTCGACAGGGACTGGCAGCGCCGCCCCTACGCCCGCCAGTACGCCAGGCCCTGAGCCCGCAGGCACCGCGGAACCGGTGCCAGCACGGCGAGGCACGCGGCAGCTTCGCGGGCGGCGCGGAACCGGTGTCGGCACGGCGGGTCACGCGGTAGCTTCGCGGGCAATGGTCCCCGCCGATCTTAAGCTCAACCGCATCCCCGCCCACATCGCCTGCGTGATGGACGGCAACGGACGCTGGGCCGAGGCGAGGGGGCTGCCTAGGACGGAGGGCCACAGGGCGGGGGAGGAAGCCCTCTTCGACGTGGTGGAGGGCTCGCTGGACATCGGTGTGAAGTGGCTCACCGTCTACGCGTTCAGCACGGAGAACTGGATGAGGCCTCCCGACGAGGTCCGCTTCCTCCTCGGCTTCAACGAGGAGACCCTGCTGAGACGGCGCGACGAACTGCACGAGCGCGGCGTGCGGATCCGCTTCGTCGGCCGCCGCGACCGGCGGGTGCCCAAGAGGCTGTTGCGTCTGATGGACGAGGCGGTCGAGCTGACCAGGCACAACAAGTCCATGACGCTGACGATCGCCTTCAACTACGGCGGCCGGGCCGAGATCGTCGACGCCGTGCGGGCCGTGGTGCGGGCCGGCATAGCGGCCGAGCGAGTCACCGAGCGGACCATCTCCAGCCGCTTGTACGACCCTGAGATGCCTGAGCCGGACCTCATGGTCCGAACCTCCGGCGAGTACCGCACCTCGAACTTCCTGCTGTGGGAGCTCGCCTACAGCGAGCTGTACTTCACCGACACCGCCTGGCCCGACTTCCGGCGCGGCGACCTCTACGATGCGATCAGGGTTTACCAGGAGCGCGAACGGCGCTTCGGCGGGGCGTCTCCCAACGGCGCCGGCAATCCGGGGCGGACCCGCCCCCCCGACTAGGCGTCGTCGATGTGAGCCTCTACCGCGACGAGGCGGTGGTGCTTCGCACCTGGAAGCTGGGGGAGGCCGACCGCATCGTGAGTCTGCACACGCTGGCCCGAGGCAAGGTCCGGGCAGTGGCCAAGGGCGTGCGACGGACGCGGTCCAAATTCGGCGCCCGTCTGGAGCCCGCCTGCCACCTTCACGTGCAGCTCTACCGGGGCCGAGGCGAGCTCGACACCATCACCCAGGCCCAGACCATCGACCGTTTCACCAGCCTGCGCTCCGACCCCGAACGGTTCGCCCGGGCGTCAGCCATGCTCGAGGCGGTCGATCACGTCGCCGACGCGGCTGGAGCGGACCCCCATCGCCACACGATGCTCGTGCGGGCGCTCGACACCCTCGACGGCAATGACAGCCCGTTGGTGATGGCTGGCTTCTTCCTCAAGCTCCTGGCCTTGGAGGGGGTCCAGCCCCAGCTCGACGCCTGCGTCGCCTGCGGCGCCGACCAGCCGATAGAAGCGGTCGAACCGAGCCTCGGCGGGGTCCTCTGCCGCGACTGCCGTCGGGGACGGCCCGTCAGCCCCGAGGCGCTGGGGCTGATGCGCCAGATCCTCGGCGGCGAGCTGGGCGCGGCCCTGCGCCAGCCGCCCGCTCCCGCCGCCGACGAAGTGTCCGCGGTGGCGACGGCGGCTATGGAGGCCCACATCGAGCGCAAACTCCGGTCGGTGGTCGTGCTGGACCGCAGTTAGCGCGGTCGGTGGTCGTGCTGGACCGCAGTTAGCGCGGTCGGTGGTCGTGCTGGACCGCAGTTAGCGCGGTCGGTGGTCGTGCTGGACCGCAGTTAGCGCGGTCGGTGGTCGTGCTGTCGCCGGCGCGGCGGCATGAGTGGTCGCGGCCGTGCCGGACCGCAGTTGGCGCAGTCCGTACGTAGTCTTTGGCGCCATGGCCGACGAGGCGCGCCGACTCGACTCCGACCCCCAGCCCGCGCCGGGTTCCGCCCCGCCCGACCCCGGCCTCTTCGACGAGATCGTCAACCTCTGCCAGCGGCGGGGATTCGTGTTCCGCTCAGCCGAGATATACGGCGGGTTCCGCTCCGCCTACGACTACGGCCCGCTCGGAGTGCTGCTGCTGCGCAATGTCAAGGACCAGTGGTGGCGGTCCATGGTGCAGATGCGCCACGACGTGGTGGGCCTCGACGCCTCGATCCTGTCGCCGCCTGCGGTGTGGGAGGCCTCGGGGCATGTCGATGGCTTCACCGACCCGCTGGTGGACTGCCGCGCCTGCGGCGCCCGACACCGCCAGGACAAGCTCGCCGACCCCGACGTGTGCCCCGACTGCGGCGAGCGGGGGACGCTCACCGAGCCCCGCCAGTTCAACCTGATGTTCTCGACCCGCGCCGGGCCGGTGTCCGACACCGCCGCGCAGGTGTACCTGAGGCCCGAGACGGCGCAGGGCATGTTCATCAACTTCGCCAACGTGCTGCGGGCCAGCCGCAAGAGCCCGCCGTTCGGCATCGCCCAGATCGGCAAGTCCTTCCGCAACGAGATCACGCCGGGCAACTTCGTGTTCCGCACCCGTGAGTTCGAGCAGATGGAGATGGAGTACTTCGTGCCCCCCGCCGACGCGGGCCGCTGGTTCGAGCACTGGTGCGAGGCCCGCCTGCAGTGGTACCTCGACCTGGGAATCCCCCCCGGTCTGCTGAGGCTTCGGGCCCATGGCGCCGACGAGCTCAGCCACTATTCGTCTGCCACCTCCGACGTCGAGTTCCTGTTCCCGTGGGGGTGGGACGAGCTCGAGGGGATCGCCAACCGGGGCGACTACGACCTCAAGTGCCATTCGCAGCATTCCGGGGAGCGCCTGGAGTTCTTCGAGCCCGCCACCGGCGTCCGTTACGTGCCCCATGTGATCGAGCCGGCCGCGGGGGCCACCCGGGCTGCGATGGCCTTCCTGATGGCAGCGCACCACACCGAGACGGTCAACGACGCGAAGCGGGTGGTCCTGCGCCTCGACCACCGGCTCGCGCCGTACCGCGTCGCGGTGCTTCCGCTGTCGCGCAAGCCGCCGCTGGTGTCGGTCGCGCAAAGAGTGTTCGACCTGATAAAGGCCGACTGGAGCTGCGACTACGACGAGACCCAGGCCATCGGGCGCCGCTACCGCCGTCAGGACGAGATCGGCACGCCGCTGTGCGTCACCGTGGACTTCGACACCCTCGATGACGACGCGGTGACCGTGCGCGACCGCGACACCATGGCCCAGGACCGGGTCGCCATCGACCGCCTGCCCGGCTACCTCTCCGACCGCCTGGCCTGACGACTCGGGCCCGAGGAGGCTCGCCGAGCGACCGCTCCGCTGCCGGCCGAGGCGCTGGTATGTTCGGCCGCGATGGGGATCCTGGCCGAAGACGTCGCCAGCGTGCGGGCCGCCACCGACATCGTCGCGGTCATCGGCGAGCACACCGAGATCAAGCGCTCCGGACGCCAGTGGATGGCCCGGTGCCCGCTCCACGGCGAGCGCACTCCGTCGATGTCGGTGTCGCCCGAGAAAGGCGTCTACTACTGCTTCGGCTGCCAGCGAAGCGGCGACGTGATCACTTTCGTGCAGGAGATCGAGGGGCTCGACTTCGCGGGCGCGGTGGAGATGCTGGCAGGCAGGGCCGGTATCTCGGTGCGCTACGACAGCCGCGACCAGAGCGCGGCCCGGAGCCGGCGGCGTCGCCTGCTCGAAGCGGTGGCGAGCGCTCGCGACTACTACCACCAGCGGCTCCTGAGCGGCAGGGACGCGGGCCCGGCCCGCAACTATCTGCGGTCCCGGGGCTACGACGGCGACCTGGTGCGGCGGTGGCAGATCGGCTGGGCGCCCGACGACTGGGACGCTCTGGCCGGCCACTTGGGCCTGTCCGACGACGACCTGCGCGACTCCGGTCTCGGATTCCTGAATCGGCGACAGCGCCAGCAGGACTTCTTCCGGGCACGGGTGGTGTTCCCGATCACCGACGAGCGCGGCGACCCGGTGGGATTCGGTGGCCGCGTCCTGCCCGGCGCAGACGGGCCGAAGTACATGAACACGTCCACCGAAGCCCGGGTCTACGACAAGAGCAAGGTGCTGTACGGGCTGCACGAGCATCGCAAGGAGGTGGTCCGCGCCGGCGCGGCCGTGGTCTGCGAGGGCTACACCGACGTGATCGGCTGCGCCGAGGCGGGCATCGGCCGGGCCGTCGCCACCTGCGGCACCGCGCTCACAGAGCAGCACGTGCAGCTGCTCAAGCGCTTCTCGGCGGGACGGCTGGTGCTCGCCTACGACGCCGACCGGGCCGGACTAGACGCGGCGGGCCGGGTGTACGAATGGGAGCGAAAGTTCGAGTTGGAGGTTCTGGTGGCCGACCTGCCCGCCGGACAGGACCCGGGCGACCTGGCCCGGTCGGACCCCGAGGCGCTGCGCCGGGCTGTGGAGCAGGCCACTCCGTTCCTGCAGTTCCGGGTGGACCGGGTGCTCGACACCGCCGACATGTCCACGATCGAGAGCCGGGCGAGGTCGGCGGAGAGGGCTGTCGCGGTGGTGCACATGCATCCCGACCCCATGGTGCGCGACCCGCACATCATCCGGATCGCGGACCGCTGCCGGGTGGACGTGGATCACCTCCGCCGCCACGCCGAGCGGGGCCCGGTCGGCGCGCCCGGGCCCGACGGCCGCGACCGGGTCTCGGCTGAAGCCGATCCGCTCCGTCTGACGCCGGAGGACGAGGCGCTCCGGATGGCCATCCACGCTCCCGAGGCGGTGGGCGACACCCTGCACGCCGCGCTGTTCGGCGACCCGCTGCGCCGGGAAATCTTCGAGGCCCTGGCCGCCTCGGGGACGGTGGCCGCCGCCGCCGGTCGAGTCTCGCCTCCGGCGGCGAGGCTGCTCCACCGGCTGGCGGTCGATGCGGGCGACGCCGATGTGGACGACGTGCTGGCCGGCCTTGCCCGGCTGGCCGCGGGTCGTGCCATGCAGGACCTGCGCCGCATGGCCGCCTCGGCCGGCGACGCTGACATGCGCAGGCAGTGCGTCGACAGCATCGTGTGGCTCAAGTCGCAGTCGGAGAGCCTCGGCGAGCGCAGCGCCCGCGACCAGGTCCTCGCTCCGTTGCTGGGCTGGCTGGTCGAGCACGGGCGACGTAACCAGTAGGCCCCGGCGCAGTTGTCACGGCCCACGCCGCGGTCACCTCGGAGTGCGACGGCTCCGCAGTTCTGACCCGAGCGGGCCTGAGTGGGCCGGGGGCAGGGTAGTCTTCCCGTCGCCGTCCGGGGTAGCTCAACTGGCAGAGCGAGCGGCTGTTAACCGCTAGGTTGTGGGTTCGAGCCCCACCCCCGGAGCCACTTGCTGCCCATCCGTGTGCTCAAACCCCGCGAATTATGTTGTGGCGAAACCCGCGAATCATGTTGTGCCCAAGCTAGCGAGACGACCATGGCCCGCCTGGCAAGCCCGATTCCTGTCCCTCAGGCGGCAGCCGCCTCACCGGCGCTGACCAGCGACGCCGCGCCGGCGCGGCGGTAGGGTCGGGGCGGGCTCGTAGCTCAGTGGTCAGAGCAGGGGACTCATAATCCCTTGGTCGTGGGTTCGATCCCCACCGAGCCCACCCGCGAATCCAGGAAGTCTGCTAACGGCTCCAGATCCCGACACCGCAGGGCGAGCAGAAGCGGTCCGGCATGGTTGCGCGGCGGGGAGACGCCTGACAGGTGCTCGGAGAACTGATCGACACTAGCGGCGAATGGCGGTCGAAACTCGACGTTCTTGGGAGATAGTTCTTGGGCGATAACTGAGAAGACGATCCCACAATCGCCCGCTGAGGCTCGATTTGATGCATTCTGGCTGGATAACGTGCTCAGTACCGGGCGCTCTGAGGGTGCCCTTGAAGGATGCGGAGCGAGGCTCGGCCGCAGTAGCGTCGGCTGGACGCGGCGGACCGGGAGCGGCGGTGGATCTGAGCTGGACTGAGGCGCAGCGGGCTATGCGGCACGAGTTGCGGCGGTGGCTGGAGCAGAATCTGGCCGAGTGGCGGGACGAGATCGGCGTGGAATTCTCCGGCGACACCCGTGAGGGGTTCGCACAGCAGCTGCTTTGGGAGAGGCGCCTGTACGAGGCGGGATGGTCGGCGGTGTCGTGGCCCCGCGCCTACGGCGGGCGTGACGGCACGCTTTGGGACTGGCTGATCTTCGAGGAGGAGTACTGGCGGGCCGGCGCTCCCCAGCGGGTCACCCAGAACGGGCTGCAGATCCTGGCGCCGTCGATTTTCGAGCACGGCACCCAGGCCCAGAAGGACCGGCTGCTGCCCCGCATCGCGGCCGCCCAGGACCTGTGGTGCCAGGGCTGGTCCGAGCCCGACGCGGGCAGCGACCTCGCCGGGGTGTCCAGCCGGGCCCGGCGGGAAGCGGGCGGCTGGGTGCTCGACGGCCAGAAGACGTGGACCACCCGGGGAGCGTTCTGCACCCACCTGTTCGGCCTGTTCCGCTCCGAGCCCGACTCACAGCGCCACCGAGGGCTGACCTACCTGCTGGTGCCGCTCGACCTGGACGGGATCACGGTGCGGGGGTTCGGCCGGCTCGACGGCGACGAGGGTTTCGCCGAGGTGTTCTTCGATGGGGCGTTCCTGCCCGACGACGCTGTCGGCAGTGGGGTGGTGCTCGGCGAGGTCGGCCAGGGCTGGCGGGTCGCGGTGTCGGCCGCGAGCACCGAGCGGGGGCTGCTGCGCTCGCCGGGCCGCTACCAGGCCACCGTGGCCGACCTGCTGGAGCTGTGCGCCCAGCGCGGCGCCGACGGGTCCATGCGACGGCGGATCGCGGCCGCCTGGATGCGGGTCGACGCCTACCGCCTGCAGACGCTGCAGACGGTGACGACCCTGCTCGACGGCGGCGACATCGGCTCCGAGGCGAGCCTGGCCAAGGTCTGGTGGTCCGAACTCGACATCGAGCTCCACGAGATCGCTCTCGACCTGCTCGGCGCGGACGCCGAACTGGAGGGACCGTGGAGCAAGGGCCACCAGTTCGCCTTGGCCGGGCCCATCTACGCCGGCACCAACGAGGTGCAGCGCAACATCGTGGCCGAGCGCGTTCTGGGCCTGCCCCGATGAGGTTCGGGCTCGACGACGACCGGGAGGCGCTGCGCTCCACGGCCCGGGACCTGCTCGCCGAGATGTGCCCGGCCTCGGTGGTGAGGGCGGCCTGGGGGCAGGTGCCGGACCCGACCCCTTGGCAGGCCCTGGCTGACGCAGGTGCACTGGCCATGCTGGTGCCGGTCGCCGACGGCGGCCTGGGCCTCGACGAGACCTACCTGGTGCCGGTGGTGGAGGAGGCAGGCAGGGCGGCGCTGCCCCATCCGCTCACCGCCACCGCGCTGGTGGCCGCGCCCCTGGGCGTGATCGGCCGCACGGTGACCACCG
This sequence comes from Acidimicrobiales bacterium, assembly GCA_963667505.2. GTDB lineage: Bacteria > Actinomycetota > Acidimicrobiia > Acidimicrobiales > Aldehydirespiratoraceae > Aldehydirespirator. The sequence goes on from OY763490.2 coordinate 1,155,899, forward strand.
ACCTCGGCGCCGCAGCCGCGGCCAATCCCGCGACCACAACCGGCCTCGGCAGCTCCGACCGCATCGTTCCCGCGGCTGCGTTCGCCGAGGCCTTCCTGCTGCGCTCCGGCGGTGAGCTGCGCCTGTACGAGGCCGGCGAGGTCGACGTCGAGCCGGTCAAGACCGTCGATGCTTCCCGGCAATGCGGGCTCGTGACGCCGCGAGCGGCAGGCCGGCTGGTCACCGACGATCCCGAGGCCGTGGCCGCGGCCTTCGATCGGGGAGTGCTCGGCACGGCGGCCGAGTTGCTGGGGCTGAGCCGCGCCATGCTGGACCTGACGGTCGCGTACACGCAGCAGCGCCGCCAGTTCGGCAGGCCCATCGGCAGCTTCCAGGCGGTCAAGCACCACCTGGCCAACGCCCGGATCGCAATCGAGTTCGCCTCTCCGGCGGTGCTGTACGCCGCATACGCGGTCGCCCACCTCCAGCCCGACGCCAGCCGCAGCGTGTCGCAGGCCAAATGGCTGGCTGGGACTGCGGCTGCCGTGACGGGCCGGGCCGCTCTGCAGTGCCACGGCGCCATCGGCTACACCACCGAACACGATCTGCACCTCTACCTGAAGCGCTCATGGGCGCTGGCCCGCTCCTGGGGCGGCACCGACTTTCACGCCGACCGCGTGGCCGCCGAGATCGGTCTCTGAGGACTCGGCCGCTAGGAGGCGGCCCAGGACGCGCGGCCGGCGTTCAGAGTTCGCCCAGCCAGGCCGGGGCGCGGTCGAGCAGGAACTCGCACACGTTGCGGGCGCGGTCGAGCATGTCGCACAGCATCTCGAGGTCCTGGCCCAGGTACACCCTGCTCAGTGGCAGGTCGAGGCGCGCCTCGATGTTCACGGTGCGCTCCGCGGCGTCGGTGACCGCCGCCACGCGGTCCACCGACGAGAGCTGCAGCGGCAGGGCGGGCCCGCCCAGAGCGGAGAGCTCGGTGGCCAGCACGAGCAGGTCCGGGCCCAGGTTGAGGGGAGGCAGCACGAAGCTCAGCGTCATGGGCACGGCTATGGAGTCGTCGGGATCCTTGTCCTCGGGAAGGCTGTTGACCTCGTCCTCGAATGCCAGAAGGGTGCGGGCCTCGGCCTCCACCATGAGGACCATGTCGAGGGGCCCCCCGCAAGCGTGGTCCGGGTGCAGGTCCACCTCCCAGGTCTGGCGGTTGGAGTAGGTCTCTACGAAGTGCCGGTCACCGTGGACGTGGAAGCCGTGCTCGCCGACATGGTCCTTGAGATTGGCGACGAACCCGTGCAGATCGATCAGCGACACGCGGACCCCTTTTGTATCTGACGATTGCTCAGCACCGGCGCGCCACCGGCGGCGGCCGCGACGACACTACTCCCGCTGCGCTGGTTTATACACGCTCGCCGGGTCGAGCGGCGCGACCCCAGGCGGGACGGGCGCCGGTGGTGTGACCGAGCCGTCGGACCTGGTTCACTGGCGGCCATGACGCGAGACCTTCTCGGCGTGCTCAATGTGGCGGCCGACGCCGCGGTGGCCGCGCTGGCCGAGTGCGACGACTGGGGTCCTACCGGCAACAAGCCTGGCCAGTTCGGCTTCGACATGGCCACCGACGCGGCCGCCACGGACGCGCTGCGGGTCGGTGGCCTGCGAGTGCTCAGCGAGGAGAGCGGCCTCGATGCCGGGGACGGTCCGGTGGCGGTGCTGGACCCGGTGGACGGCTCAACCAACGCGTCGCGGGGCATCCGCTACTTCGCTACCAGCATCTGCGTGGTGGACGGCACCGAGCCGCTGGCCGCGGTAGTGCACGACCACGGCAACGGCGAGCGCTTCGAGGCGCTGAGGCGCGCCGGGGCATGGTGCGATGGAACCCGGCTGGCCCGCAGGCCCGAGACGCCGCTGCGGTCTGCGGTTGTCGCGGTCAACGGCCAGGCGCCCGGGTGGGGCGGATGGGCCCAGGTCCGGACATTGGGGGCGGCCGCCCTGGAGCTGTGCGCGGTGGCGGCCGGGCGCCTCGACGGCTACATCGACTTCTCCTCCGGCGGCCTGGGGTCGTGGGACTACCTGGGCGGCCTGCTGGTGTGCAACGAGGTCGGCGTCGAAGTGGTGGACGGCCTCGGACGCCGACTGGTCGCCACCGACCACGACGCCCGCAGGGCACCCGTGGCCGCGACGCCGCAACTGCTCGAGGACCTGAGGGACGTCTACCGCCGGCTAACCGCAGCCGGAACTGCGCCCGACAGTCCGTAGACGGCGCTGGCCGCCCGGTGAGGGTCAGTCCATCGAGAACGGCGGGTACTCGTCGGTCAACAGCATCGAGTAGGCCCACAGCCGAGCATCGACGCGCACCCAGCCGGCCGCCAGCCGGAACAGCCCGTCGGGCCAGCGGCCGGTGAAGATGACCGCCAAGAGGCCGAAGACGGACGCGACGTTGGCGATGACCCACGCGACGCCCGAGAAGACGGCCCCGGGGATCAGCACGGCGCCGAGTACGAGTTCCACGATCCATAGCCACGCTGGCAGGGACGCGAACCCGAAGATCAGGCCGAGCATGCCTATCAGGGTCAGCCATGCGAAGGGCACGATGAACCGGAACAGCACGCTGAGCCGGTTCCGTCCCTCGAGTTGGGGGGAGACGTCCACCGAGATCCCCGCGCCGCCCGGATCCTCGTTCGAGGGCCCGAAGTCGAACGGCGGGTACTTGTCAGTGAGGAACGTCATGTAGGAGAAGGTGCGGGCCCGGTAGCGCACGTAGGTCGCGTGGAACGCAGCGACGCCCGCCGGGAGCCTGCCCGTGGCCAGGACTGCGAACCACGCGTAGATCGCCGTGATGCTGGCCACGACATTGAGCACCGTGTGCAGAATGACCCAGTGGGGCAGCACCAGGATCAGCTGGCCGATGGGCCGCCAGTTGGACATTCGCTCGGGTTGGTCGATGGTGATTGTTGCAGGAAAACTCATGGCGCAAGGCTATGGGCTGAGAGGGACAGGAAGCAAGGACCCGAGCCCGATCCCGCGGCTGGCCGGGGTTAGGCTCAACACAGCGGGCGCGTAGCTCAGACGGTTCAGAGCGCTTCCCTTACAAGGAAGAGGCCGGGGGTTCGAGTCCCTCCGCGCCCACCATGGCCAAGCCCTACAGGGTCGAAGTCGCCGACGGCATCGCCGAATTGGAGCTGTGCAATCCGCCGGTGAACGCCTTCGGCGTGGAAGCCCAGTTCGCCCTGGCCGCCGAGATCGAGGCGCTCGGGCGGCGCGACGATGTGCGGGTAATCGTCATCGCGGCGGTGGGCAAGGGCTTCTTCGCCGGGCTCGACATCAAGGAGATGGCCGCCGATCCGAGCCTGATCGTGCCCGCCAACCGGGCCAACTACGACACCTTTGCCGCGATCCACCTCAATCCGAAGCCGGTGATCGCGGCGGTGCACGGCTACGTGCTGGGCGGCGGCATCGGCATCGCGGGCTCCGCCGACATCGTGGTGGCCGCCGCCGACGCCTACTTCGGGGTGCCCGAGATCGACCGGGGCGGCATGGGCATGGGCGCCCACCTGCAGCGCATGTTCAGCCTGCAGAAGGTGCGCTACATGTACTTCACCGGCGACACCATCGACGCGGCCGAGGCCTATCGGCTCGGAGCAGTGGAGCGGGTGGTCCAGCGAGCACAGCTGCGGCCCGTCGCCAAGCAGATCGCAGCTCGGATCGCGGCCAAATCGCCCCAGATGGTGGGCATCGCCAAGCGGTCCCTCAACGGAGTGGAGGACGGAAGCCTCGAGGACAAGTACCGATGGGAGCAGGGCTTCACCTTCGAGGCGTACCTGCAGGCCGACTCCGCCGAGGCCCGCAGCGCCTTCGCGGAGGGGCGGGACGCGGATTTCGGCCGACCGGCCGTGGACTGAGCGCCGCGGCAGATCTCCGACTCTCGACGCGGCACTGTCGCCAGCGCCTCGCTATTGTCGGCGCCTCCCGGATTCCGAGGCGACTCCGGATTCCAGAACGAGCCAGATCCCAGAATCACCCAGATCCAGAACGAAAGGACGCAGGCGATGGCCGACGACTACTACCGCGTGAATCTGCCGGAATCGGAGATGCCGACCCAGTGGTACAACGTGATCCCGGACCTGCCCGCACCCCCGCCGCCTCCGCTCCACCCCGGCACACTGGAGCCGGCCGGGCCCGACGACCTGGCCCCGCTGTTCCCGATGGGGCTGATCCTGCAGGAGGTGAGCGGCGACTCCCACATCGACATCCCCGGCGGCGTGATCGACGTGCTGCGCCTGTGGAGGCCCAGCCCGCTGTTCAGGGCCCGCCGGCTGGAGCAGGCCCTCGACACGCCGGCCAAGATCTTCTACAAGTACGAGGGCGTCAGCCCGGCCGGCTCCCACAAGCCCAACACCGCGGTCGCGCAGGCGTTCTACAACCACGCCGAGGGCGTCAACAAGCTCACCACCGAGACCGGCGCGGGCCAGTGGGGCAGCGCCCTGGCCTTCGCCTGCGCCCAGTACGGCATGGAGTGCGAGGTGTGGCAGGTGGCCGCCTCCTACCGACAGAAGCCCTACCGCAAGACCATGATGGAGGTGTGGGGGGCCACCGTGCATCCCAGCCCGTCGGCGGTCACCGAGTACGGCCGCAGCCTGCTGGCCACCGATCCCGACCATCCGGGCTCGCTGGGCATCGCCATCTCCGAGGCGATCTCGGTGGCGGCCGCCGACCCGGCGGTGCGCTACTCGCTTGGCAGCGTGCTCAACCATGTGATCCTGCACCAGACGATCATCGGCGAGGAGGCCCTGAGCCAGTTGGCCATGGTGGGCGAGACCCCAGATCTGCTGGTGGGCTGCACCGGCGGCGGCTCCAACTTCGGCGGGCTGGCCATGCCGTTCCTGCGCGAGAAGCTGGCCGGCAACATGTCTCCGGTCATCCGCTGCGTGGAGCCGGCCGCGTGCCCGTCGCTCACCCGGGGCGAGTACCGCTACGACTTCGGCGACACGGCCCGCACCACTCCGCTGCTGAAGATGCACACGCTGGGCCATGGGTTCATCCCCGAGCCGATCCACGCGGGCGGCCTGCGCTACCACGGCATGTCCCCGCTGATCTCCCACGTCTACGAGCTGGGCCTGACCGAGGCGGTGGCCATCGGCCAGAACGAGTGCTTCGCGGCGGCGCTGCAGTTCGCCCGCACCGAGGGGATCGTGCCGGCGCCCGAGCCCACCCACGCGCTGGCGGCGGCCGTCCGCGAGGCGCTGGCGTGCAAGGAGTCCGGCGAGTCCAAGACGATCCTCACCGCGCTGTGCGGCCACGGCCACCTCGACCTGGCCGCCTACGAGGCGTACATCGCCGGCGCCATGGCCGACCTCGACCTGTCCGACGAGGCCCTGGCCGAGTCGATGCAGGCCGTCCCCGCCCTGGCCTGAGCCGGATCGCGGCCGAAGGGCCGGTCAGATCTGCTGGAGGGCCTTGGTGATCTCGACGACCGCCTCGCGGCCGTCGCCGAAGAGCATGAGCGCGTTGTCGGACGCGAACAGCGGGTTGGGGATGCCCGCGAAGCCGGGGCTGAGGCTCCGCTTGATCACCACCACCACGCCGCTCTTGTCCACGTCGAGGATCGGCATCCCCGCTATCGGGCTCGACGGATCGGTGCGGGCCACCGGGTTCACCACGTCGTTGGCACCCAGCACGATCGTCACGTCGGTCTGCTCGAAGGTCGGGTTGATGTCGTCCATCTCCACTAGGCGCTCGTAGGAGATCTCGGCCTCGGCCAGCAGCACGTTCATGTGTCCGGGCATGCGCCCCGCCACCGGATGGATGCCGAACACCACATGGGTGCCCCGGTCCTCGAGGCGCTTGGCCAGGTCGCGCACCGCGTGCTGGGCCTGGGCCACGGCCAGGCCGTAACCGGGGACGACCGCCACCCTCTCAGCCGACTCGAGCAGCATGGCCACGTCGTCGGGCGACGTGGAGCGGACCTTGCCCGCGTACACGTCGTCGGCGCTGGGGCCGTCCGCGCCGGAGGGGGCGGGGCTGAACATCACCGCCGGCAGCGACCGGTTCATGGCCGTGCACATGATCTGGGTGAGGATCAGGCCGCTGGCCCCCACCAGCGAGCCCGCGATGATCAGCAGCGAGTTGTCGAGGACGAACCCGGCCGCCACTGCGGCCATCCCCGAGAGCGAGTTCAGCAGGGCGATCACCACCGGCATGTCGGCGCCGCCGATGGGGGACACCACCAGCACTCCCAGCAGCGCCCCCGCGCCCACGAGCAGCCACAGCCACAGCGAGTTGCCGTCGTCGGCCACCATGGCAATCCCGAAGGCGGTCGCGGCGGCCGCGCTGGCCACGCTCACGATGCGCATCCCGGGGAATCCCGACCAGCGCAGGGCCTCGCGGAGCTTCCCGAAGGCGATGAGGCTGCCAGTGAAGGTGACCGCGCCGATCAGCGACGCCAGCGCGGCCGCGGCCGACAGTCGGGCCGTGCCGCTGGCCAGGTCGGCCGCCTCGACGTATGACGCCGCCGCCACCAGCACCGACGCTCCGCCGCCGAAGCCATTGAACAGGGCCACCAGTTCGGGCATGGCCGTCATCTGGACCCGCAGCGCCAGCAGCGTGCCCACGGCCGCGCCGAGCACCAGGCCGGCGACGATCCACTCGAAGCTCAAGATGGCGTTGTCGGCGAGGGTCACCACCACCGCGATGAGCATTCCGGCCGCGCCGAACTGGTTGCCCCGCACCGCGGTGCGGGGCCGGCTGAGGCGCTTGAGGCCGAGGATGAACAGCACCGCCGCGACGAGGTAGCCGAGGGTGGTCCAGTCGTCCATCAGCGGTCCTTGCGGTCACTGCCCGCCCGCGGCGGGTCGCCCGCAGGCGCGGTCTGCCGCTTGGGGCGGAACATGTGCAGCATCCGGTGGGTGACCAGGAAGCCGCCCACCACGTTGATCATGGCCATGGTCACCGCAACGAAGCCGAGCACCGCGGTGAAGGTGCTGTGGTCGGCGCCGGCGGCCACCAGGGCGCCGACGATGGTGATGCCCGAGATGGCGTTGGACCCCGACATGAGCGGCGTGTGCAGCGTCGGCGGGACCTTGGTGATCAGCTCCACGCCGAGGAACACCGCCAGCGCGAACAGGGTGACCGCGACCAGGAGATCCACGGCTCAGCCCTCCCCGACGGCCTCGGCCGCGCCGTCGGGCCCGGTGTCCGCCCCGGCGCCCAGGGCGGCCACCACGCCTGGATGGACGACGGTGCCGCCGTGGGCCACGAGCATGGCCGAGATGATCTCGTCGTCGGTGCGGACGTCGACCGCGCCGCCGGGAGCGAGGTGGCCGAGGAAGGTGACCAGGTTGCGGGAGAACATCTGGCTGGCGTGGCGGGCGCAGCGCGACGCCAGGTCCGTGGGCCCGAGCACGGTGACGCCGTTGCGGTTCACCTCCTCGTCCCGTCGGGTCAGCTCGCAGTTGCCGCCCCGCTCCGATGCCAGGTCGATGATGATCGAGCCCGGGTCCATGGCCTCCGCCATCTCGGCGGTGACCAGCAGCGGGGAGGCCCGGCCTGGAATGGCGGCGGTGGTGATCACCACGTCGGCCTCGGCGACGTGGGGGGCGAGCAGCTCTCGCTGGCGGTCGGCGGCCAGCTCGCTCTGGGCCCGGGCGTAGCCGCCGGCGTCCTCGGCGTCGGCAGCGTCCCCGCCCGCATCGGACAGGTCGAGCTCCACCGCCCGAGCGCCCATTGAGCGGATCTGCTCGACGGCGGCGGGGCGCACGTCGTAGGCCTCGACCACCGCGCCGAGGCGCCGCGACGTGGCGATGGCCTGAAGCCCGGCGACGCCCGCGCCTAGCACCAGCACCCGCGCCGGGGCCAGGGTGCCCGCCGCCGTCATCATCAGCGGGAACATCTGGGGGAGCCGTCCGGCCGCCAGCAGCACGGCCTCGTAGCCCGCGATGGTGCCCATGGAGGACAGCACGTCCATGGTCTGGGCTCGGGTGATTCGGGGAACGAGGTCCATGGAGAACGCGGTGGTGCCCTCGGCGGCGTGGCGCTCGGCCCGCCGGGGAATCCACAGCGGGTCGAACACGCCCACGAACACCAGCGGCGTGTCCGTCGCGCCGCGGCGGACGACGAAGCCGTCGGCAAGGTCCCCGACCGAGACGACCACGTCGGCCGCGCTCGCCTCGCTGGGGCCGACCATCGAGGCGCCCGCGTCCGCATAGGCGTCGTCAAGGTCGAAGCCCGACCCCGCGCCCCGCTCGACGAGCACCTCGCAGCCGTCCCGCACCAGCGCGGCCACGCCGTCGGGGACGAGTGCCACCCGCTTCTCATGCGGTTCGGGCTCCCGCAGCAATCCCAGGCGCACGAAGCACGGATGCTATCCGAGATGGAAGCAATCCATGTGACGGCGCGATCCCATGTCGCGGCGACTGTCCGCGGTCGGGCTCGAACTCGCCCCGAGCGCAGAGCCGTCGTAGTCTCGGGCTGTCCACTCTGTGACTCCCTGCGAGGTCAGCCATGAGCACCATCATCCACACCAGCCCGTTGCCCGACGTGGAGATTCCCGACCAGTCCATCACCGACTGCGTGTTCGCGTCGGCCGCCGACCACGCCGACAAGGTGGCCATCACCGACGGCGCCGCCTCGGCCTACACGTTCTCGCAGCTGCACGGTGCGGTGCGCAGCCTCGGCGGCGGGCTGAGCGCTCAGGGTGTGGGGCCCGGCACCACCGTCGCCATCCTCGCCCCGAACGTCCCCGAGTACGCCATCGTCTTCCACGGCATCGCGCTGGCCGGCGCGACCGTCACGACGATCAACCCGACCTACAGCGCTGAGGAGGTCCGCTTCCAGCTCAACGACGCCGCGGCGTCGTGGCTGGTGACGATCCCCATGTTCCTCGAGACGGCCAGGGCCGCGGCGGCCGGCACCGGCGTGGAGCAGATCGTGGTGATGGGCGAGGCCGAGGGGGCCGTCGGGCTCGGGTCGCTGTTCGGCGCGCCCATCGAACAGGTGCCGTTGGACTACGCCGAGAACGTGGTGGTCCTGCCGTACTCCTCGGGCACGACCGGGTTCCCCAAAGGGGTGATGCTCACCCACCGCAACCTGGTGGCCAACATTGCCCAGATGGAGCACACGTTCACGCCCGCCGACGACGAGGTGGCCCTGGCCGTCCTGCCCTTCTTCCACATCTACGGCATGCAGGTGCTGATGAACCTGCTGCTCGCGTTCGGCGTGCGGGTGGTGACCATGCCCCGCTTCGACATGGTGAGGGCCTTGGAGCTGGTGCAGAGCCAGCGGATCACCCGCTTCTTCGCGGTGCCGCCGATGGTGCTGGGGCTGGCCAAGCACCCGGTCGTGGACGACTACGACCTGTCGTCGATCAAGCAGATCTTCTCGGGCGCGGCGCCTCTGGGCGCGGATCTGGCTGCGGCGGCCGCCGCCCGGGTGGGTTGCGAGGTCGTGCAGGGCTACGGAATGACCGAGCTGAGCCCGGTCAGCCACTGCACCCCCGAGGGCCAGTTCCGGCCCGGAACCAGCGGAGTGACCGTCTCCAACACCGAGATCCGCATCATCGACCCCTCCTCGGGCGCGGATCTGGGCGTCGGCGGGCGGGGCGAGCTGCTGGTGCGGGGGCCGCAGGTGATGAAGGGCTACCTGAACAATCCCGAGGCCACGGCCGAGACCGTCGACGCCGACGGCTGGCTGCACACCGGCGATGTGGCCGTCCTCGACGACGAGGACCATGTGTCGATCGTCGACCGCATCAAGGAGCTGATCAAGTACAAGGGGTTCCAGGTGCCCCCGGCCGAGCTGGAGGCGGTGCTGGTCACCCATCCGGCCGTGGCCGACGCGGCCGTGGTCGGCGTGCCCGACGAGGAGGCCGGCGAACTGCCCAAGGCCTTCATCACGCTCGCGCCGGGCACCGAGGCCCCCACTCTCGAAGACTTGCAGTCCCACGTCGCCGAGCACCTGGCCACCTACAAGCAGGTGCGGGCCTTCGAGGTGCTCGAGGCCATCCCCAAGAGCGCCTCGGGCAAGATCCTGCGACGCGAGCTGCGACCCCGCTGACCGTCGGCGGCGGCCCGGTCTCGCCTGCCGTCGGCGCCCCTGCCTGGCGCAGGCCTCGGATCGTGGCCTGCTCGGCGGCAAGCAGCCCGGGAAGAAACCTCCCGCGGATGCGTAAGCGGCGCGGCGCTCGTCTAGGGTGCAAGGCGATGTCCGCAGCCGGCTCATCGCCGGCCCGAGAACCCGAGAAAGGGACGCACCTATGGCAACATCGCAGGCGGCGATTCTCACCGAGTTGCAGAAGTACCAGTGGTACACGCACATGAGCCGCGTCGAGGGCGCCGACCTCGACGTGATCCGCGGCGCGCTCAGCGACTGCCGCGCCGACGCAGCCGCACAGGGCGTGAACCTGTGCGTCCTGCTCGGCCCGACCCTGGCCGCCGACCTCGGCATCGAGACCGGCGACGACTTCCAGCCCTATCCCGGCTACACGTCGCCCGACGGGTCCCGGACGGCCAAGGGCACCCAGGAGGAGCTGCTGATCTGGGTCCACCACGCCGACAAGGACCTGTGCTGGGAGGTGCAGCACACCTTCCGGCGCGCCGTCGCAGGCCACATGGCGGTGGCCCGCGAGACGCCGACGTTCATCTACAAGAACAGCCTCGACCTCACCGGCCACATCGACGGCACCGGCAACCCCGAGCCCGAGGACGAGCCCGACCGGGCCATTATCGACGACGGCGACGCAGGCGCGGGCGGCTCGTTCTGCATCGCCCAGCGCTGGGTCCACGACCTCGACTACTGGGCCACCCTGTCGCTCGAGCAGGAGGAGAACACCTTCGGCCGCACCAAGGACGACTCCACCAAGCTCGACGTGCAGGTGCCGAGGTCGCACCTCTCCCATGTGGAGTTGCGAGAGGGCGCGACCGCCGACGAGTCCACTCCCAAGCGGGGCGAGATGGTGCGGCGCTCCACACCGTACGCCTTCCATGACGGCACGGTGGGCCTCTACTTCATGGGCTTCTGCAAGACGCAAGCCCCTCTGCGGGAGCGCATGGAGGCCATGTACGGCATCAACGGCCAAGAGCCCGACTTCATCACGGACTACTCGACGCCGGCGTCGGGCTCGTTCTACTTCGCTCCGTCGGTGGAGGCCCTCGACGCCGCCCTGCCGTAACGGCCCATCCAGCCCGAGCGGCCCGACTGCTGCGACGGCGACCAATAGACTTCGGCTCGCGCCCGCCGTGAGGCCGGCAGCGACATGACGGCTCGATTCGTCTTCGGCGTGGACCTCGACGGGGTTGTCGCGGACTACACCGCGGGCTTCGCGGTGTACGTCGCGGAGAGATGGGGGGTGGATCCGGCCTCGCTGCCGGAGGAGCGTTCCTACGACTTCCGCGAGTGGGGCCTCAGCCCGGCAGATTTCGAGCGATACCACAGCGCAGCCGTCACCGAGCACCGGATGCTGGCGAGGCTGCCCGCCATCGAGGGCGCAGCCGACGCCCTGTGGCGGCTGTCGGACGCGGGCGTGTGGATCCGGGTCATCACCCATCGCCTATACGTCAACTGGGGCCACGCCGAGGCGGTGGCCGACACGGTGCAGTGGCTCGACTCCGAGCGGATCCCCTATCGCGACATCTGCTTCCTGGGCAACAAGCCCGAAGTGGAAGCCGACTGCTACGTGGACGACGCCCCCCACAACATTGCCGCGCTGCGGGCGGGAGGCAACCATGTGATCGTGTTCGACCAGCCCTACAACCGCGACGCGGCGGATCCGAGGGCCGGCACCTGGACGGAGGTGGAGCATCTGGTGATGAAGCGGTTCACCGAGTGGAGCGGTGTCCTCGGAGTCCAGCCACAGTTCCCGGGGATCGACGCGGGCACAGACCGACTGGCGATGCGGCGTGCCGAAGGCGCCGCCGGTCAGCCGCACGTCTAGACGACCGACGAACAACTCCTGAATCTGCGCTCAAGCACGCAAGATCTCGAACGGTGAGGCACCGCGGGGCAGGCCTCGGACATCGATGGGATCGCCGCCGTGCCGGACCGACATCGCGGCCGCGACCGCGATGTGCAACGCGGCCGAGGCCACGGGCATCTCCGGCCAAGGGCTGGACTCGCCGTTGGCCACTCGGGCCAGCCTCTCGATCTGGGCCACGAAGCCGAGAGCGGCGAGAGGATGCGATGAGCCCGGAGGCGGGTCGGCCGGCGCTCCGTCGATCTCGGCGACGGGCACCGGCCAGACGTCCACCCGGGCCACATGGGCGGCATCGGCTGCCTCTACGGCTGCCTCGGCCACTCCGGCGCCCCAGCGCAGCCACGCCCGAGCAGTGCGCCCGCCAGCGGCCTGGAGCACGATCTCCGCGCTTCGGTCGAGTCCGTCCATGACTTGGGCTCTCGGCGCGGCCACGGACTCGACCTCGGCCCCCAGCGCAGCCAGCACGACGGGCCAGAATCCGGCCGCGGGATCGACGGTCACGCCGCCCCCGAAGTCCCGGCCCGAGTCGCGTCCGCGGACGGGGTCGGGCACGGCCAGCCGCAACTCCAGATGATGGGGGTCCATGGCCGCCACTGCCTCGAGCATGCGGCGTACGGCCGGGGCGTGCAGCAGGTTCACGGCCGCCATGACGGCCCGGCCGGGGAGCGCTTCACCGAGTTGTGCGATGCCTTCGAGCGTGGTCGCCGCGGGCGACTCGACCAGCACAGCCTGCGGCCGACTCGACGCGGCCAACTCGGATAGCGCGCCGGGGCGCGCCGCCGGAGGGGTTGCGATGACCACCGCGTCGCAGGCGCGGGACAGTTCGTCCAGCGGCAGCACCGGACATCCGAGCGCCCCCGAGAGTGCGGAGGCCCGAGGCGAGTTGGGCGAGAGGGCGCTCACGCCCGCCAGTTCGACGCCCCGGGCTGCCCGCACAGCCTCGGCGTGAAGCGTCGCCGCCCGGCCCGCTCCCACGATGCCCACTGAGGTTCCCGCCGAAGCGCCTACCGGGTTCACCCTCGAATAGTCCCACAGCCAGCGGCCAGCCTCGCGGTCACTGGCCAGCCTCGCAGTCACTTGCGGGCCTCACAGCCATCGTCCGCGGGAGGATCAAGCCGCGTGGACCGCGACCCGTTAGTGTCACGCCGTGACCGACGCTGAAGAGCACGGCGAAGAATCCGTCGAAGCTGGCACCATCGAAGCTGGCACCATCGAGACAGGAATCATCGAAGCGAACATCATCGCAGCAAGCATCGACGACGCAGGTGAGGGCGAGAGCGACGTCGGGGCCGGCGGCGAGCGGGCACACCCGCTGCTTGAGATCCAGCAACTCGACACCGAGGCCGAGCAGCTCCAGCACAGACGGGACAATCTCTCTCAGCGCGAGGACCTGCGAGCGGCCCAGGCCGAGCGGAACGAGCTTCTGAAGCAGATCGGCGACGTGGATCTGCTGCGCGTCGAAGTGCTCACCCGGCAGAAGCGCTTGGAGGACGAGGCCGCCATCATCCAGGCCAGAGCCGACAAGGACGACAACCGCCTCTATTCCGGCGAGGTCACGGCCATCAGGGACCTCCAGGCGCTCCAGGAGGAGATCGCGGGGCTGCGCTCACGGCAGGGGCTGCTGGAGGAGCGGGCCATCGAGGCCTTGGTCGAGGCCGAGGACTTGACCGAGCGGGCCGAGTCGCTGGGTGCTCAGAGGGCTGCCAGCGACGAGCGGACGACGGTGCTGCAAGCCGAACTGGAGGTGGCTGAGACAAGCATCGACGAGCACCTCGCCGTGCTCGCAGGAGCCCGCGCGCAAGCCGCCGCCCAGGCCGACGCCGCGGCCGTCGCCAAGTATGAGCGCCTGCGGCAGACCTTCGGGCCGAGCACGGCCGTGCCCTTCGACCCGTCGTCTGGCTGCGGATGCCCCCATCAGATGCCCGCAGTCGAGGTGGCCCGTATCAAGCGCCGCGCCGAGGGGGAGGTGCTGGACTGCGCCGAGTGCGGCCGGCTCGTGCTGCGCTGAGGCAGAGATCCAGGCCGCGAGCCTGACGCCGATGTTCCTCTGGTTCGCGGCGTGCGGGGTGGTGGTCGTCGCGCTGGTCTTCGGCAGCAGCGGCGTCGACTACCGCATCGTGGCGCTGGGCTCGGTTCTGCCCTTGGTCGAGAACCTCACCGGGTCGCCGTGGGTGCTGCACACCCTGGCCGGCAGCGCGGGGCTGCTCTTGGGCGTGATGGCCCTCACCGCGGGCCGGGGCCGCAGACTGCGACGCAGGCGGTGGATCGGACTGCCCATCGGCACCCTGGTGTTCCTGGTCGCCAGCGGCGCCTGGTCCCGCACGAGCCTGTTCTGGTGGCCGTTCGGAGGCAGCGGGGGAGTGGGCCAGGGCCCGGCCCCGGAGTTCGATAGGCCGCTGGTCGTCCTGATCGCACTCGAACTCGCCGGACTCGCAGCCTTGGCCTGGACCGCCCGCCGCTTCAAGCTCTCAGACCCCGCACGACGCAAGACGTTCCTCACCACCGGCCGCCTAACCCGCCCAACCGCCTGACTCATCGAGCGGCATGGCAGGCGAAGCGGGGGGCGGTGGCGGGGAGTTGGCCTGTAGGCGGGATTCTGTCCGGGAGCCCGTTGCCGGGGTCTCCTTGGATGACCATCCATCTTTGCGATCTACCCGGGAGTGTCTGCGGACGGGCCGCCCTCTCCCTGCTCGATCTTGCTCCGGGTGGGGTTTGCCTAGCCGCTCCGGTCGCCCGGAGCGCTGGTGCGCTCTTACCGCACCGTTTCACCCTTGCCGACCCTGCGGCCGGCGGTCTGTTCTCTGTGGCACTTTCCTGCGAGTCGCCTCGACTGGCCGTTAGCCAGCACCCTGCCCTGCGGAGTCCCGACCTTCCTCGATCCACCTCAGCGGACCGCGGCCATCCGGCCGGCTCCCCGCCACCGCTTCAAGGCTAGAGGCCGAGCGGGCCGGCCGCGGCCGAAAGGCCGCTCGAGCGAGGCCCTGGCCCGAGCGGGCTGTGAGCGAAGCTACCAGGAGCAGCAAGCGCGACTCTTGCGAGGCGAGGCCGTCGCACCCGGCCGTGATGCCGCCTCGTTAGCCTGCATCCGGCGCGACAGCAGCCGCGGCAGACCCCCGGCCACGGACCGAAAGGGTTGTGATGACCACGCTCGACGATCACGGCGGCTGGCCCGGCGTGCTGGCCACGCTCGCAGCGGGCCGCGACATCAGTGCCGGCGAGGCGCAGGCCGCCCTCGGCGCGATCCTGGCCGGCGAGGCGACCGACGCCCAGGTGGCGGCCTTCATCGTGGCGCTGCGCCTCAAGGGGCCGGCCGTGGGCGAGCTGCTGGGGCTGGTGGGCGCTATGCGCGACGCGGCCACGCCCTTGGACGTTCCCGCCGACGCCATCGACATCGTCGGCACCGGCGGCGCTCCCGGCCGCCGGACCCACGCCCTCAACGTGTCGACCATGGCCGCGGTGGTGGCGGCCGGAGCGGGCGCCACCGTATGCAAGCACGGCAGTGTGAAGGCGTCGTCCACGTCGGGGAGTTTCGACCTGTTGGACGCGCTCGGAGTGTGCATCGGCGCGGCCCCGGCCAGCGTAGCCGAGGCGGTCCGCGCTGTGGGCTTGGGCTTCGCCTTCGCCAAGACCTTCCATCCGGCGATGCGCCACGTCGCCGGCGTGCGCAGCCAGGTCGGCATACCGACCGTGTTCAACCTGCTGGGCCCGCTGTCGCATCCGGCCCACCTGAAGCGTCAGGTGCTCGGCGTGCTGGACCGACCGCTGGCTCCGACGATGGCCGCGGTGCTTCAGGCCACCGGCTCAATGCGGTCCCTCGTCGTCCACGGAGACGGGCTCTACGACGAGCTGACGACCACGGGCCCCAACCTTGTCGTCGAGCTCAATCACGGCCTGGTCACGGAGTACCGGCTGGAGGCTGCCGACGTCGGCCTGGCGGAGGCATCGCCCGACGACCTGCGCGGCGGCGATCCGTCCGACAACGCTCGGATACTCGAGGCGATCCTCTCCGGGGAGAGAGGGCCCAGACGCGACATCGTGGTGTTGAACGCGGCGGCCGGCCTCTTGGTGGCAGACATGGCCGCGGACTTGCGATCCGGCGTGGAGGCGGCATCGGCGGCCATCGACGACGGCCGGGCCGCGGTGAAGCTCGAACAGGCGGTTGCCGCCTCCAAGGGCTGACCCGCGAAGAGCGTCGCGAGGCGGCATCCCCCCTACCCGCGCGCTCTACAGCAGCACTTCGCGCAGGTGGTCGGCGAGGCGGACAGCCAGCGCGACGACGGTGAACGTGGGCGTGGCCACGCCGCCGGTGGCGAACACCGAACTGCCCCCGATCCAGAGATTGTCCATCTCGTGCACGCGGCAGTCGGCGTCTACGACGCCCGTCGCCGGATCCTCCGACATGCGGGTAGTGCACATGTGGTGGTAGCCCACCCCGATGGGGAAGCGCCGCTCGTCCACCCGGTCGAGGTCGACTCCGAACAGGTTGATGAACCGCTCCGGATCGAAGAAGTCGGGCAACTCCACGGTGACTCCGCCCGGGATCACCTGCAGGCGGCCCAGGCCGGCCGCGCCCGCCTCTGCGGCCATCGTGCGGAGCCCCGAGACCAGCGCGGCCCGGTCGGCTGCGCCGTAGCGCCAGTCGAGCCGCAGGCGGCGCATCCCCAGCACGTCGCGAGCCTCCGCCAGCGTGACCCGGCTGTCGGCGCGCAGACGCTGCTCGGCCAAGGCCTGCAGGTACACGACCGAGGTCGGCGCGCTGCCTGAGGTGAGAGCGACCAGATCGGCCATGTCCGACGGCTTGAGGCCGCGGTCCTGGTAGGGAACGCCCACCGGCAGCGAGTCGACCAGCATCTGGGCCTCGAGTCCGAGAGTGGAGGCCTCGCGGACATAGTCCGAGGTGAGAGCGAGCGTGTACTTGACTCCGTGGGTCTGGCCGGCGAACCGCCCGTCTGCGATGGTGGCCTGGCCGCCGGTGTAGCCGTCCAGTTCGTCCAGCGACGCGTTCAGGACGCCGAAGCCCGCGGCCGCCTGAAGGTGCTCGCAGAAGTACCTGCCCACCTGGTCGCGCCGGTTGCCGAGCCCGGACGCCGCCGCGTCGGTCGAGGCCAGCAGCAGACGCGGGTTCTCCAGGCCGCCGACGGCCAGCACGTACGCCGAGGCGGTCACCTCCAGCCGGTTGCCGGTGAGGGTGCGGACCTGGGCCGAGTCGACCCGGCGGCCGTCGGTGGTGGCCAGGTTGACTACGTTGGCCCACAGCACGACCTCGGTGTCAGCCGCGGCTTCGAGGTCGCGTCGGTACTCCTCGCCGAAGCGCATGAACGCGGTGATCTGGAACGCCTTGGTGTGCAGCGCGCCGGTGGCTCGCAGCGGCGGCGACAGGCCTATGCGCCTGCTCCACTCGTGCGGGTCGTCGCTGGTGTCGGTGAGCCGGCACCATCCCGCGGCCCGGCGCCAGTACGGCTCGAGGTCGCTGGGACGCAAGGGCCAGCCGCTGACTGGCAGGTGCTCGCGGCGCTCGAAGTCGATCGGCTCGAGCTTGCGGCAGAAGCCGGCCCAATGGTTGGTGGTGCCCCCGAGCCAGCGCAGCCGGATCTCGTCCAGCGGACGCTTCTCTCGGAGACTCTGGACAGGCTGGCCGACCGACTCGCCTCGATGGAGATCCTGGGTGGCCGGGTCGGGGCCGTCCAAGCCGCCCGACTCCAGTACCACGGTTCGCAGGCCCGACTGCTGCAGCTCCATGGCGAGGATGATGCCCGCAGCCCCTCCGCCGATCACGCACACGTCGGCGTCAAGCACGGAGTCGGTCTGCAACGACCGGGCGTCGGTCAGCATCGGGCGTCGGTCTGCAACGACCGGGCGTCGGTCAGCATCGGGCGTCGGTCTGCAACGACCGGGCGTCGGTCAGCATTCCGGCGAGCAGGCCAGCGCCACCACGGCCGCAGCCCGGGCCTCTGAGTCGGCCAGCACCCAGCCGTCGAGAACGACAGTCCGGCCCGCCGCGAAGTCAGGGGCGGTCCCGCGGGCCGCCGCGGCCACCGGGTCCGAGTCGTGCGCGCCCAGGGCGGCCAGCAGCGTCGCCATGTCCGCCTCGTCTGGACGCAGGCGCAGGTACGCCGCTCCCACTGCGAGCACCCCGGGCGTGGCCGCGTCGGGCGCGATGACCGGCGTCTCCGGTGTCGGGGGCTCCGACGGCTCATCTGTGTCCGACAACGGCCCGGGCTCGGCCTCCTGCGCCGACGCGGGTCCCTGCTGCGGTTCCCGCTCCGAGTCCTGGCCCGGCGGGGGCTCCGGAGGCGCGCTCTGACCCGGCGCAGTCTCGGGTGCCGGCCCGGGCACTGTCGCGCCCGCGTCCCGCCTCGGAGGCGGGGAGGCCGCCGGTCCGGCAGGCGGAGTTGAAGTCGGCGAAGGATCCCGGCGCGCCAGCCAGCCAACGCCCGCCGCCACCAGCGCGGCGAAACCCGCGCCGAGGCCCACGAACGCCCGGCGGCCGAATCGCGCCGTTCGAGGCGTGCCGGGCCCGGCTGAGCACATGGCCGACGATGGTAGGCGAGGCTGCCTGGGAGCAGCCGCCCTCGATGGCGCTCGGGGGGCTCCCGGGAACGGGCGTCGACCGGTCGGCGACAGGCGGGCCGGGGAATCTGCCACGATGAAGCGGTGACTGCAAGTCTCGCGACGCTCGAGGCGATCGGACGCGCTGCCGGCCTGTGCGCGGTCGGAGCGTGCCGGGCCGATCCGTTCAGCGAGGTGGCGGCCGTGCTCCGCGAGCGCAAGCAGGCCGGGCTTCACGGCGGGATGCAGTTCACCTACCGCAATCCCGACCGTTCGACCGACCCGTCGCGACGGGTGCCGGGAGCGGTGTCGCTCGTGGTCGGCGCCCTCGAGTTCGATGCCGGCTCGTGCGACCCGCCCCGCGACGGGGGTCCCTTCGCACGGGTGGCGGCCTACGCCCGCAGCGACCACTACGCATCGCTGCGAGCCGCGCTGGAGTCGATGGCGACCCCGCTGCGGGCCGAGGGCTACCGGGCCGCGGTGGCCGGCGACGACAACTGCCTCGTCGATCGGGCGGCGGCGCACCGGGCCGCCATCGGCTGGTGGGGCAAGAACTCCAACATCCTCGTGCCGGGCATCGGCAGCGCGGTGGTGATCGGCGCGGTCATCACCGACGCGCCGATCACCGAGTCCGATCCCAGCCCGGCGCCCGACGGCTGCGGGCCCTGTCGCCAGTGCCTCGACGGCTGCCCCACCGGTGCGATCATCGCGCCCGGCACGGTCGACGCCCGCCGCTGCCTGGCCTGGCTGGTGCAGCAGGACGGCGTGTTCGATCCCGACTACCGGGTGGCGCTGGGCGACCGGGTCTACGGCTGCGACGACTGTTCAGAGGTGTGCCCTCCCAACCGGGCCCGGGTGCGGCTGACCCGTCGACGCCCGTCGGCCGCCCGATCGTCGACGCCGGCCGACCGATCGGTGCCGGACTCGGGACCGGGCCCGTGGGCGCCGATCCTCGACATGCTGGCCGCTTCCGACGAGGAGCTGATGAAGCGCTACGGGCGGTGGTACATACCGCGCCGCCAACCGCGGTACCTGCGCCGCAACGCGCTGGTGGTGCTGGGCAACGTCGGAGATCCGGCCGACCCGATGGTGCGGGCCGCGGTCGACCGAGCCCTCTCGGATCCCGATCCGCTCGTGCGGGCCCACGCGGTGTGGTGTGCCCGCCGTCTCGGGCTCGGCCTGCGGAGGCTCCGCGACCGCGGCGATCCCCTGGTCCAGGCCGAACTGCGTCGGTCCGTGCCTCGGCGGGCGGCATGAGCGAGACCACCGCGGCATGAGCCGCCATCTGCTCGTCACCAACGACTTCCCGCCCAAGGTGGGAGGCATCCAGAACTACCTGTGGGAGCTGTGGCGACGACTGCCGCCCCAGGAGGTGGTGGTCCACACCACCCCCCATGAGGGCGCCTCGGACTTCGATGCCGCCCAGCCCTTCCCGATCGTGCGCTCCCGCGAGCCGTGGCTGGTGCCCGGGCCGCATCTGTCCCGTCGAATAGACCGGATCGCTGAGCGGCACGGAGCGGAGTTGGTGGTGATCGATCCGGCCCTGCCGGCAGGTCTGGTGGGGCCGCGCCTCGGTCGGCCCTACGCAGTCGTCGCCCACGGCGCGGAGGCGGCCGTCCCCGGCCGGCTGCCCGGCGCCCGCGCGCTGCTCAAGAAGGTGCTCCTCGGAGCGGAGGGCGTCATCGCGGCCGGCGGCTATCCGGCCGCGGAGTGCGAGCGGGTGACGGGCCGCGCCGTCGAGACCTACGTCATCCCCCCGGGCGTGGACGCCTCCCGCTTCCGTCCGCTCAGCGATGCGGAGAAGGCCGCCGTCCGCACCCGTCTCGGGCTGCGGCCAGAAGCCCCGACTGTAGTCAGCGTCTCGAGGCTGGTGCCCCGAAAAGGCATGGACACGCTGGTCAGAGCGGCCGCGATGCTGGCCCCGGATCACCGCGGGCTGCAGGTGGCCGTCGCCGGCGACGGGCGGGAGCGCCGCAGACTGGCCCGGATGGCGGCGCGGCTCCGGGCTCCGGTGACGTTCCTGGGACGCCTCGACGACGACGATCTGGCCGCACTCCAGGGCTGCGCCGACGTGTTCGCCATGCTGTGTCGCACCCGCTGGCGGGGCCTGGAGCAGGAGGGCTTCGGCATCGTGTTCCTTGAGGCGGCGGCCGCGGGGGTGCCCCAGGTGGCGGGCAGCAGCGGAGGCGCCCAGGAGGCCGTCGCCCACGGCGCCACTGGCGTCGTGCTCGACGAGGCCACTGCGGACCGAGCAGCCGAAGCCATAGGCGCCCTTCTCGACGACGAGGACCGGCGACGTGACATGGGTGCGGCCGCCCGGCGCAGGGCCGAGTCCGCGTTCTCCTACCGCTTGCTGGCCGACCGGCTGCATCGCGCCATCGAGAAGATGTCGCAGAGTTCGCGGGATGCGGGTCCCGTGCACCCGGACTGTCGGTGACCAGATCGCGCTGTCGAGAAGATGTCGCAGAGATCGCGAGCCTGAGCGAACGGTCGTTGTTAGTGTCAGTCGTCCCGCGTCCGACGGCGCCGGGGCCGCACCAACAGACTCCGAGAGGCGGTGCCCGTCTTGGTCGATCAGGCCACCCAGCGCACGACCATCATGGCCTCGCCCCAGCAGTGCTTCGACGTCGCTACCGACTTCGAGCAGTATCCGGTCTGGGCCCGTGACGTCAAGGAGGCCAATGTCTTGGCCCGCGACGACGAGGGGCGCGCCGTCGACGTGCAGTTCCGGGTGGCCGCGATGGGTCGGTCGACCACATACACGCTCCGCTACTTCTACGGGACGGACCCCCTGCGGCTGGCTTGGAGGCTGCAGCGGGGCGACGCCACCACCCGCCTCGACGGCGAGTACGAGTTCGTGGCGGTCCCCGGAGAGGACGATGCCACCGAGGTGGCCTACCAGCTGAGTGTCGAGCTGGCCGTGCCGCTGCCCGGATTCGTCAAGCGGAGGGCGGAGTCGCGCATCGTGCACACCGCACTGGACGAGCTGAAGGCCTACGTGGAGGCCGGCGTCGACGCCGGAGCCTGACTGGCGACCGCTGCGAACGTGCACTGCGGCTTCGACATAGGCGGCACCAAGGTGCTGGGCGTGGTCGTGAATCCGGACGATCCGTCCAATCCTTCGGCGGTGAGGCAGGCGCCCACGATCCCCGACCCCGACGCGCTGATCGAGACGGTCGAGAAGATGGTCGAGGCCTTCGAGTCGGACTGCGGCGAGCCCTGCACCGCAGTCGGCGTGGGCATCGCCGGGATAGTGGACCACGCGGGCGTGCTCAAGTATTCGCCCAACATCGCCGGAGTGGTGGACCTCGACGTCCGCCGGTGCCTGCGCGCCGGTCTCGGCCGCCCGGTCGCGGTGGAGAACGACGCCACCGCCGCCGTCTGGGCCGAGTCGACGCACGGCGCGGCCCGAGGCTGCCGTGATGTCGCGCTGGTGACGCTCGGCACCGGGCTGGGCAGCGGGTTCGTGCTGGACGGACGCCTGCTCCGCGGCTTCAACGGCTTCGCGGGGGAGTCCGGCCACATGATCATCGACATGTCCGGACCCGAGCACCTCACCGGCGCCCGCGGCCCTTGGGAGCTCTACGCATCGGGCACCGGCCTCGGGCGCCTGGCCCGCGGGGCCGCGGCCCGAGGGGACTTCGACAGCGCGATCGCCGAGGCCGGATCGCTGAAGGGCATCCGGGGCGAGCACGTGCACGCCCTGATCGCCGCAGGGCAGGCTGAGGCGCTGGCCGTGCTCGACGAGTTCTGCTCCCGGGCCGCGGTGGGGATGGCCAACCTCGTGCACATACTCGACCCGGAGGTGGTCGTGGTGGGCGGCGGCCTCATCGACATCGGCGAGCCCTTGGTGCGTGGCCTCGAGGCCTGGACCCATCGCAGGGTGCTCGGCGGCGAGCGGCGGCGACCTGTTCAAGTGGTGCCTGCGCAGATGGGCAGCCGGGCTGGGGCGATCGGTGCGGCCCTGCTCGCGGCCGAGGCGGCCTGATGGGCCCGCAGACATCGCCGGGCCCGGCTGTGTCTGAAGTGGCCGGGCCGCTTGGCTCCTGCCCGCGATGATGCGGGTCGGCATCCTGACCGGGGGCGGCGACTGCCCCGGACTGAACGCCGTGATCCGAGCGGTGGTGCGCAAGGCCGAGCGACAGTACGGAGACGAGGTGGTCGGCTTCCGCGACGGCTGGAGGGGAGTGGTCGAGGACGACTGGACGCGCCTCGACGTCGAGGCGTGCCGGGGCCTGCTGCCGCGGGGCGGCACGGTGCTGGGCACCTCGCGCCACACTCCGTTCAACCTTCCCGATGGGATCGCGAGGTCGGCCGGAACGATCCGCCGGCTGGCTCTGGACGCTCTCATCGCGGTCGGGGGCGAAGGCACCCTCTCGTGCGCGTCCGACATGTTCGGCCGAGGCTTCGATGTGATCGGCGTGCCCAAGACGATCGACAACGACGTGGGCCTGACCGAGCGGACGTTCGGCTTCGACACCGCGGTGACCATCGCCACCGAGGCGATCGATCGGCTCCACACCACCGCGGAGAGCCACAATCGGGTGATCTTCGTGGAGGTGATGGGCCGCCATGTCGGCCACATTGCGACCTGGGCCGGAATCGCGGGAGGGGCCACCTACACGCTGGTGCCTGAGGAGCCCTTCGACCTCGACGACCTCTGCGCCGCGCTGCTGCGGCGCCATCGCCGGGGCCGCTACGCGTCGATAGTCGTGGTGGCCGAGGGCGCCAGGCCCCGCACCGGCACGCTGGAGGTGGCCGAGCCGACGGTTGACGCCTACGGCCACAAGCGCCTCGGCGGCATCGCCAACGTGATCGCGGCCGAGGTGGAGACGCGGACCGGACTCGAGACCCGGGTCACGATCCTGGGCCACGTCCAGCGCGGCGGCTCACCCAGTCCCTTCGACCGGGTGCTGGCCACCCGTTTCGGGGTGGCCGCGATAGATGCGGCCCACGCGGGCGCGTTCGGGCAGATGGTCTCGCTGCGGGGCGGCGAGATCGAGCTGGTCTCGCTCAAGGACGCGACTTCGCGCCTCAAGCCGGTCAGCGCTCATCTCCTGGAGGTGGCGCACGCCTTCTTCGCCTGACAGGAGCTGGGGCGTGGACTACTCGTCGACGGGCGCGGTGGTCGTAGTGGCCGGAGCGAAGTCTGGCTGGAACTGCTCGTAGGCGCTGATCGTCAGCACCGAGCCGGGCTCGGCGTCGGCGTCGCTGGTGGGGATCGAGACCTCCTCACCGCTCAGCAGGATCCGCACTCCGTTCACCCCTTCGTCGGCGGAGGCGGTGTACACGAGCTGGGCGGCGACCAGCTCCAGCGTGTCGGCCGGCGGCGGCATGTCCTCGGGTGACAGCGGCGCGAGGTCGATGGTCGCAATGCCGTTGGTCACCGTCGCGTTCGCTATCTCGAACAGTTCCAGCGTGTTGAAGTACCCGGCCGCCTGCTCCTCAGGCGAGGTGCTCTCGCCGAACAGGGTGGCCAGAACCTCGGCCAGGGTGGCGTTTCGTTCCACTTGGCGCTGGGCCTCGACCACGACCGTGCGCTCGATGTCTTGGGGGTTGGTCAGCAAGTAGACGGTGCGGGCTTCGGTGAGCGGCGCCGGCGCGGTGGTGGTGGTGGTGGCCGTGAACCCCGGGCGGAGGGTCTCCGGAAGATCCTCGGGGTCGATGGGCTGGGCCGTCTCGTCGGTCGGGAGGCCGCAACCGGACAGGCATGCCGCCAGAGCGGCCGCGCCCAGTAGCGCGGCCCCCAGCTCTCTCACGGTCTTGCGTCCCCGAAGCGGCGATGCCCCGTGCTGGGCGCAGGCAAGTGGCGCCGCCCTCGTCCCTCTCACGGCCCTGCGTCTCCGTCGGCCGGTGCGTCGGCGAGGACCACTGGCAGCTCGACGACGAAACGGGCGCCTCTGGAGGCATCAGGCCGGTCCTCGACCCACACCCGTCCGCCGTGAAGGCCCACATGCTCGGCCACCAGGGCCAAACCCAGGCCCGAACCCGAGTCCCGGCCTCGCCGACCGCCGGCCCGGCCGCGATGGAACCGGTCGAAGATCAGTCGCCGTTCCGACCGCACCACCCCGGGCCCGTTGTCCTCCACGCCAAGCCGAACAAGACCGTCGAGGCGCTCCACGCAGACCCGCACCTCGCCGTCGCCGTATTTGGCCGCGTTGTCCAGGAGGTTCGACACCACCCGTCCGAGGCGCCGCTTGTCGGCCAGCAGCACCGTGTGCTCGACGCCGGGGCGCGCCTCGAAGTCCACCCCCTCCAAGCCCTCGGCGCCTATCTGCAGTATGGACTGCTGAACGAACTCGACGATGTGGACCTCCTCCGCCTCCAGGTCGGCGGTGCCGACGTCGTAGCGGTTGATCTCCAGAAGGTCCTCGACCAGGCGGCGGAAGCGGGTGATGTCGTCGCTGAGAAGTTCCAGGGCGGTGCGCCCCCGTTCGCCCAACTCGTCGGCGCTGTTGGAGAGCACCTCGATCGACGCGGTCAGCGTCATCAGGGGCGAGCGGAGCTCGTGGCTCACCTCGGAGGCGAACCGGGCGTCGCGCGCGATCCGCTCCTCGAGCGCTCCCGCCATCTCGTTGAACGACGCGGTGAGCGAGGCCAGATCAGCGTCCGCGGGAGGAGTCAGGCGGGTGTCGAGCGCTCCGGCGGCCAGCGCCTCGGCCGCGGTGCGCACCTTGACCAGGGGATTGAGCAGCCAGCGGGCCGCCACCCATCCGAGGGCCGCGGCCATCAGCGTGGTCACCGCGGCGACGCCGAACATGATGATGGCCAACGTGTTGAGGTTCTCCTCGATGTCGTCGAGCGGCGCGGCCTCGAAATAGATCGCGTCCGCCAGGACGCCCGGGATGGGGACGGCCGACACGATGGCGGTGCGCTCGCCGACCATGGTCAGCATTCGGGCCGGCGTGCCCGACTCGACCAGCTGCAGAACCGAGGCCGGCACCGACTCCCCGTCGAAGACCAGCGGGTCCGCGGCGGTCCACTCGTCGCGGACCCGCAGCAGCGGGAATGTGCCCGAGGTCTGGCCGAGCCGCTCCACGATGGCGCGGCGCCCCTCGTCGTCGGTCTCGGATGTCAGCTCGTTCCGCACCCGCCTGCCGTTGTTGGCGAAGACCGCGAACGCGGTCTCCTCGCGTTCCTCCAGCAGGTTCTGACGGGTCAACGCGAGCGTGGCGAACGAGATCGTGGAGGCCAGCACCAAACCGCCCACGGCGAAGCCCGAGGTGATGCGGGTGCGCAGGCCTCGCCGGTAGCCGTGGGACCCGGTCCGCAGGCGCATCTTCGCCTTCCCTACGGCTGGAGCTTGTAGCCGAGGCCCCGAACGGTCACCACGTGGCGGGGGTCGGCCGGATCGGGCTCGATCTTGGTCCGCAGACGGCGCACGTGGACGTCGACCAGGCGGCCGTCGCCGAAGTAGCCCTGGCCCCACACCCGTTCCAACAGCACCTCGCGGCTCAGTATCCGGCCCGCGCTGGAGCACAGCTCGACCAGCAGCCTGAACTCGGTCTTGGTCAGGTGCACGTCCGCGCCCGCCACCCGCACGACGCCCTCGTCAGGGACAACCTCCAGATCCCCGAAGACGATGCTGCCCGCGCCGTGCTCGGACGATCTCGCCCTCCGCAGCAGTGCCCTGATCCGAGCCGACAGCTCCTTGGGGGCGAACGGCTTGGTGAGGTAGTCGTCGGCGCCGGCCTCGAGGCCGGCCACTACGTCGTGGGTGTCGGAGCGGGCCGTGATCATCACGATGGGAACGTCGCTGGACCGCCTGATGGCCCTGCAGATGTCGAAGCCGTCCATGCCCGGCAGCATGATGTCCACCAGCACTACGTCGGCGGGGACCCGGCTGAACGCCGCCAGCGCCTCCTCGCCCGACGCGACCTCGTCCACCTCCCAGCCCTCGTCCTCGAGAGCCAGCCGCAGCGCAGTGCGGATCCGCTCGTCGTCCTCCACCGTGAGGACCCGGGTGGTCATGCTTGCGGGCCTCGCTCCGCGTGGCTCGGGACGGCGTCGACGGGGGGCGGCCCCGACGACCCGCCCGGCGACCGGATGGTCGGCTGGGCGGCGCGCCACTCGGCGGAGGCCCGCAGCACCAGCACGGTCACCACCGCGACCCCCGACGCCGCGACGACGGCCGCGGCCAGACCGACCAGGCCGGCGCCGGTGGTGCATCCGTCGTCGCAGCCGAGGTCGGTGACCGCGAAGCCGATGAGGCCGCCGCACGCGCCCGCCACGATGATCGCCGAGAACGCCAGCGTTCGGGCCAGCGGCGAGGGCGACGAGTCCGGCGGCACCGCACCGCGTCCGTTCAGCACCGCCGTGAAGCCTAACCCGGCCCCGCCGGTCAGCCCCGCCGGGCAATTCTGGCACACTGGGGCCGTGGGGAACGGGGCTCGGCGCAGGCCGTGACGGCCGAGGAGACCCGGGGCCGCCCTCCTGACGGCACGGTCGGATTTCTGCATGTGGACATGGACGCGTTCTACGCGGCCGTCGAGGTCCGCCGGCGTCCCGAGCTTCGCGGCCAGCCGGTGGTGGTGGGAGGCACCGGCGACAGGGGTGTGGTGGCCGCGGCCAGCTACGAGGCCCGCTACTACGGGATCCATTCCGCCATGCCTTCAGCGCGCGCCCGCCGACTATGCCCTCACGCGGTGTTCCTGCCGGGCGACCACGCCCACTACTCGGAGGTGTCGGAGCGGGTCATGGCCATTCTCGCCGAGTTCACCCCGCTCGTGGAGCCGCTGTCTCTGGACGAGGCGTTCCTGGACGTCCGAAGCGCCTCGAGGCTGCTGGGGTCGGCGCCCGATCTGGCGGCCGGCGTCCGGTCAAGAGTCTGGGAGCAGCAGCGGCTGACCTGCTCGGTGGGGGCCGCCTCCACGAAGTTCCTGGCCAAGCTGGCGACCGAGAGGGCCAAGCCCAGAGCCGGCCCCGACGGGCCGGTCTTCGGTTCTGGGGTGCATGTGGTGGCGGCCGGGACCGAGCTCGAGTTCCTCCATCCCCACCCGGTCACCGCCGTCTTCGGCGTGGGTCCGGCTACCGCCGAGCGCCTGGCCCGACTCGGCGTCGAGACTGTCGGCGACCTGGCCTCGCTGCCGGAATCGGTCGTCGTCGGAGCGCTGGGCAAGGCCGCGGGGCGCCAGCTGCACCTGCTGGCGCGCGGGGTGGACGAGCGTCCGGTGGTGATTGACCGGGCGGCCCGTTCGCTGGGCCGCGAGGAGACCTTCGCCCGCAACCTCCATTCCCGGCCCGAGCTCGACGCGCAGGTGCGGCGGCTGTCCGGCTCGGTGTCTCGCCGGCTGCGGGAATCGGATCTTCAGGCGCGGACTGTGACGGTGAAGCTGCGCTTCGCGACCTTCAAGACCATCACCCGATCGGTCACGCTGCCCGAGCCCAGCGACTCCTACGGCGCCATCGCCCGCGCCGCTCGCGGTCTGCTGGCGGAGATCGACCCTAGGCCGGGCGTGCGGCTGCTGGGTGTGAGCGGATCCGGGCTCGTCAGGTCGGTCGGACGCCAACTCTCCTTCGACGGCGACCGCCGTAGCGAGACAGCCGACAGGGTGGTGGACGAGATTAGGGAGCGCTTCGGCCAGTCTGCCATCGGCCCTGCCGCCGACGCCGGTCGGGGCACCCGGGTGGTGTCGGGCACCGACGCGGCGCGGCCATGGGGCCCCGATGCCGATGACCCTGCACCGGGATAGACTGGGGCCTGCCCGGCGCTGCTCTCGTCGGAGCGGGAGAAGGTGCCGCGGGTGCCGGAGGTGATGGCATGCCGTTGTCAGAAGACGAACAGCGCATCCTCAGCGAGATCGAGTCGCACCTGTACGAGAGCGACCCGGACCTGGCCAGAGAGGTGGCCGAGACCACCGTGTACACGCATGCGTTCCGCAACATCAAGTGGGCGGCCCTCGGTCTGCTCGTCGGAATCGTGATCATGGTGTGGCTGCTGTCGATCTCCTATCTGCTGTCCTTCGGCGGTTTCCTCGTAATGCTGGGCTCGCTGCTATTCCTGGAGCGCAACGCCCGCCGGGTGGGCAAGGCCGGACTGGGCCAGATGTCCCAGTCGATGAGGGCCGGCGGGCTGCGGCAGGTGGTCGGCGGCGCGGGCTCGCGCATGCGCGAGCGCTTTGACCGCGACAACAGCGACAACGACTGACGCCGCCCCGGGCCCCCGCGACAGGGCCTGCTCCTGTCCGCCCCGGGCCCCCGCGACAGGGCTTGCTCCTGTCCGCCCCGGGCCCCCGCGACAGGGCTTGCTCCTGTCCGCTCGCTGTCAGCGCAGGATCGTGGCCGGGTTGAGAGCCGTGACCAGCCGCCTTCGTAGGCCGGCCCGGCCGCGGCAGGCCTCCACGACCTTGGCCGCGAGCACGTCTGCGCGGATCGCGGCCTGTTGTCGGGTCTCCTTGGCGTAGCGTCCGGCGGTGGCCAGGGCGGCCAGTTCGTCGACCGGGCCGGTCGCCTCGTGCGCCGACCGGAGCCGGGCGACCAGTTCGAGGGGCGTCTCTGACGGCCTTGGGCCGAGCCCTATCGTCTCGAGCGAGCTCAGGGCCTCGGCCCACGACTCCTCGACCAGGCCGGCCGGGTCGTCGGCCAGGCGACCCCGGCGCCGGCGCCGTGCCAGGATCCTCAGTCCTGGCACGAGACCGGCCGCCACCCCCAGGACGGCGAGGGCGAGGACGCCGGCCAGCACCGCCGCGGCCGGGCCGGGCGAGTCGTCTGATGCAGAGTCGGATGCGGACGCCACCGCGCCCGCGCCGGGCGCTCTCGTCAGCGGCGCCGGTCGGCGTTCGGCCGCGGACTCCGATCCGAGGCCTGCCGCATCCTCATCGGCGGCGTCCGCGGCGGACGCGGCTTCGGGATCGAATCCCGCCTGGTCCGGCACGCGGCCCGTCACGGCGAAGTCGTCGGGCCCGCCCCGTCCCGGGGTGGGCTCGAAACGCACCCAGCCGGTTCCCGCAAAATACACCTCCGGCCAGGCGTGAGCGTGCTCGCCGCGGACCTTGTAGGCGCTTCGGTCGGGATCCCATTCTCCCCATGTGAACCCCACGGCCACCCGGGCCGGCAGCCCGACGCTGCGGGCCATCGCCGCGTAGGCCGAGGCGAACTGCTCGCAGTACCCGGCTCGGGCGCCGAACAGGAAGTCCTCCAGGTCCTCGATCCCGGCGCCGCGGGCGATGTCGGTGTCATAGGCGAACCGGCCCTCCGCCCAGAAATAGTCCTGCAGGTCCAGAGCCCGTCGATAGTCGGAGTCGGCGGCGGCGGTCACCCGCCGGGCCTCCGCGCCCACCAGGTCGCGGACGTCGTCGGGCAGGTCGGTGTTGAACGCCAGGAAGGCGGACTCCACCATGTCGGTGCGAGCCGCTTCGAGCACGCCGGGGTCGGCGATGCTCGGCAGCACCGACTCGACCGTGTAGACCAGTCCGCCCGAGTCCTCCCGAGAGGCGCGTGGCGCCTTGATGAGGGCGCCCGAAGACGCCTCGTATTGCATCGCTGTGCCTCCGTCGTCCAGCACCCTGAGAGGCTCGTAGGCGGCAGGGAGGTACTCGCCCCCCAGTCCCGTCAGTGACACGGTCTGGACGAGTGACGGCCCGGCCGCGGACGGGTCGAGAGTGGTCTCCAGCGGCCCGACGGCCTTGGCGAACTGCGATCGTGCCCGCCAGAAGGCGCCGTCGAACTCGTCCAGCGACATCAGTCTCCAGTACTGGCGGGACTGCTCTGCCACGGCTACGGTGAACAACTCCACGTCGGCGCCGTGCACAAGCCTGCTCCGAACCTGCACGAGCGGGCTGACCACCACCCGGGTCCCGCCGGTCGCCGCGACTCCCTCCAGGCTGAGCCAAGGCGACGCGCCGACGCCCGGCAGCATCGGCCCGACGAACGCGCCGGCAGCCACGGCCGCCGCGGCGCCGACGGCGCCGGTGCGGCCCAGAGCGCGGGCGCCCCGTCCGGGCCGGGCCTCGATCCAGGCGTCGCGGCGGCGATCGCCGAGCCTCAGCGCGACCAGCGCGGCAGCCGCCGAGGCGCAGAAGAGCGCGGCATGTCCCGCCTGGCCGTCCTCAGTGCCGACCGCTGCCGTGAACAGGAACAGCCCGGTGGCGGGCGCGAGCGCCGAAACGTAGCCGCGCCAGCGAAACGCCGCGGTGTCGGCTAGGAAGGCGGCCACCCACAGCGCGAACCCCGCCGTCAGGACCAGTCCTGGCGCCGGCTCCACAGGAGCGGAACTGCTGCCGGCGGCGTTCCAGCCATCGGTCAGGTGCTCGCGGACGGATTGGACCGTCTCGCCGGTCGGCAGGGCCAGCCAGGCCGTCGCGCCGTAGCGCAGCACGGTCGTCGTCACGGCCAGGCAGCCTGCGCTCAAGGCGGCCGCGACGACCAGAGGCAGTCTCGTCCGTCTGGCCGCGGCCGCCACCAGATGGGAGGCCAGGCCGATGGCGAGCACATCGCGCATGAACGAGGTGCCGACGAAGAGCCGTGTCATCCCGACGGCGGACACCACGGTGATCGAGGCGAGAGCCGCCTCCGCCGTCCAGCCGAAGCGGCTTCGGTGCCGGCCGCCGTCGGGAGGTTCTCCTCGGGGGCCGGCCTCGGGGTCGGTCATGGCGCGGCTGCGGCCCGGACGCGGGCGGGCTCGGGCATCCGCCAGAGCCCCGCCAGTTGGCCGGGCCCGGTGAGATGGATCCAGCCCCCTGACGGGTCCGCGCCGGGCCCGGGCGAGGTGCGCTGCCCGGGCCCGCAGCTGACCACGAGGCTGGCGCCGAGACGACGGGCCAGCGCAAGACGGTCCTCGGCGTCGTCGACGGCCTCGGGCCGGGCCGTCACTGCCACCACGACGGACCCGTCGCCTGCAACGCCGGCCTCGATGTCGGGGCGACCGCCTGCCAGCAGGGCCAGGAACTCGAGCGCTTCGCCTGTGTGGGACGGTTGCGACAGCAGGCCGGTCGCCCGACCGTCGGTGGTGACGACCCGGACGGCGTCGCCCGCTCGAAGCACCGCCGACGCGATGGAGGCGGCCACGGATGCAGTGAGATCCTGCGCAGCGGCCCGATCGCCCGGAGGGCGGGTGTCGATCACCACCGTGAGCCGCCCCGGCCGCGCCGGCTGGAACCGGCGGACCATCAGGTCGCCGAAGCGCGCGGTGGAGCGCCAGTGGATGTTGCGGGGATCGTCACCGCTCACGTACGGGCGCAGAATGTCGAACTCGTCGCTCTCCAGCCCGATGGCGCGCCGGGCGAACTCGCTGGTCGCGGCCAGGTCGTCGCTCGGCGGCACCCGTGAGCGGCCAAGGTCCTCGACGGGTGGGTGCACGACCACGCGAGTGAGTCCCGCGGCCCGACGCCGACGCCGGGCCAGGCCTAGGCCGTCGATGTCCTCCAGTTGGCACGGGCCTATCTCCAGAACCCCTCGTCTCGCCGTGGGAAGGCGGTAGTGCCCGACGACGGAGGCTCCCCGGCCGAGCGCGGCGACCATCAGGCGGTGCTCGGACCCGTCGCTGGCGGGCTCGTGGACGCGCGCCGTCGGAGACCTCAGCCGGGAGCGGTTGGTGATGCTCAGGCTCACCTGCACCGGTTCGGAAACCGCCACCATGCTGGCCGACACCGTGCGGTTCACCGACAGCCGCGACGGATGCACGAGACGGGTCACCAGAGCCAGCAGCACCGCGGCCGAGGCGGCCGCGCCGGCCACGTGCAGTTCCGGCAGGCCGAAGGCCCGTCCGCCGACGAAAGCCGCGACGCTGAAGATCAGCAGCCGCCACCCGGAGGCGGTCGGCACGTCACCGAGCCCGGCGCGGCACCGGCACCGAGTCGATGATCTCGGTGACGACGTCGGCCGTGCGCACCTCTCGCATCCGGCCGTCCGCGCCCGGCAGGAGCCGATGGGGCAGCATCACCGGCGCCAGCGCCTTGATGTCGTCGGGCGTCACGAAGTCGCGGCCGACCGATGCGGCGCGGGCCCGCGCCACCCTCAGCACCGCCAGCGCGCCCCGGGGCGACAGCCCCAGCATCAGCCGCGGGTGGCGTCTGGTGGCGTCCGCGACGGCCAGAAGGTAGGACCGCAGAGGTTCGGAGGCGTGCACTCGCTCAGCCGCGGCGGTCATGCTGCGCACGTCCGCGGCGTCCACCACGGGACCGATGGCGTCCACCGGCTCGGCCGCGCCCCTTGTCCTGAGGATCGTGTCCTCCGACACCGGGTCGGGGTAGCCGACTCCGAGGCGCATCAAGAATCGGTCCAGCTGACTCTCGGGCAGAGGATAGGTGCCCTGGTACTCGAGGGGGTTCTGAGTGGCGATCACGGTGAATGGGGACGGGAGGCGCCGCGTCACCCCGTCCACGGTTACCTGCTGTTCGCCCATGGCTTCCAGCAAGGCGGCCTGCGCCTTGGGAGAGGCCCGGTTGATCTCGTCCGCAAGGACGATTCCCGAGAACACCGGCCCCGGCCGGAACTCGAAGCTCCCGGCGCCGCGGTCGAACACCGCGGTTCCCGTGATGTCCACCGGCAACAGGTCGGGCGTGAACTGGATCCGGCCGAAGCGGACGTCGATGCTGCGGGCCAGCGCCTTCCCCAGGCTCGTCTTGCCCACGCCGGGCACGTCCTCGATGAGCACGTGCCCGCAGGACACCAGCGCCAGTATCAGCTGCTCGATTACGCGGGACTTGCCCTTGACCGCCAACTCCATGTTCTGCTGGATCAGCCGGAACTGCTCGTCGAAGCGGGCCATGGAAGCGCAAGGGTATCTTCGCCTCGTGCCGGGCTCGGTCGCCGAGCCGCCTCCCGCCGAGAGGCCGCCTCCTCGCGGCTGCGGCGTCGCAGTGGCGATCCTGCGGTTCCCGAACAGGGCGACAGGGGCGATCTCGGGCGCCGGTCGGTCCGGCGACCCGCCACTATCCTCCGAGCGTGGGATCGAGCCGGGCTGTGCGGATCGCGTCGGAAGCGGTACGGGCCGTGGCGTTGCGGCCCCGGCTGTGGCCCGCCGCGTTGAGGCAGATGGGACGGTTCGCGCCCCGCCGCTGGTGGCTTCGGCCCCCGTTCCTCCCGTGGCCGAGCCCCGGCTTGGCCGCATTCAGGTCCGAGGCCATGTACGGGGACAAGGCCGCTGTCCCGGCGGCGTCGGACCTGATCACCTGGCTGGAGTGGTGCCGAGCCCAGCCGAGGCCCCGGTCGGCCCGCCAGCCCCGGACGACCAAACTCCGGGCAGAGCACTAGCCTGCCTCCGATGTCCGGAGTGCTGGTCCTCAACGCGACCTTCGAGCCGCTCGCCGTGGTCAGCGCTCGGCGCGCCGTCTGCCTGGTGCTGGCCAAGAAGGTGGAGACACTGCACCTCGACGGGCGCGCCTTCCGCTCCGAGAGGCGGGCCGTGGATGTGCCGTCGGTCGTGCGCCTGAGCCATTACGTGAAGGTGCCGCGCCCCCGACACCGCTCGCCCAACCGCCGGGCCGTGTTCCTGCGCGACCGGGAGTCCTGCCAGTACTGCGGGGCACGAGCCGAGACCGTCGACCATGTCGTTCCCCGCAGCCGCGGCGGCAAGCACGCCTGGGACAACGTGGTGGCGGCCTGCCGCCGCTGCAACTCCAAGAAGCGCGACCGCCTTCCGAGCGAGAGCGGGATGCTGCTCGTCCGGCGGCCTCAGCCCCCGCTGCCCTCCGCCTGGGTGGAGATGGCGGCCGGGGCCGTGCCGGAGGTCTGGGCCCCCTACCTCAAGTCCGGCAGCGACCTGCGCACTGCGTGAGCGGCGCAGACCGGTTGCTTCGGTGTGAGCGGAGCGAGGGGGCCGCGGAGGGCCGTTCGGATCGCGAGCGCCGAGCACAGGCGCGGGCCGTGGATCGTGGAGCGTCTGAGTGGCCCGGCCTCCGGTCTCCTGACGGCGGAGGAGCCTCCGGACGGAGCACCGCGACGAGCCCGCCTTCACTACGTGGACCGACCGACCCTCGTTCTCGGCAGCGCTCAGCCGCACGAGGCCGCCGACCGGCGCGCCGCGGCCGCCGCCGGCGTGGAGGTGGTCAGGAGGCGCAGCGGAGGGGGAGCGGTGCTGTTGGAGCCGGGACGCCATGTCTGGGTCGATTTCTTCGTGTCCTCAGGCGACGCCCTCTGGTGCGACGACGTAAGCCGGGCCGCGGCCTGGGTCGGCGACCTGTGGGCGGCGGCGGTGGCCTCTTTCGTGGCGGAACTTCCCGAGGTCCACTCCGGCAAGCTCGTGGCCGACGAGTGGGGGGAGTTGGTCTGCTTCGCTGGGGCGGGCCCCGGCGAGGTCTTCTGCGGCGGCTTGAAGCTGGTGGGAGTCAGTCAGCGCCGCAGCCGCCGTCGGGCCAGGATCCAGACGATGGCCCGGCTGGCCCCCGGCCTCGCGCCGCAGGGGCCGCCCGGCGCCCAGCAGGCTGGGAAGTGCATGGTCCCCGACCGGCCGACAGAACCGGACCTCCTCGCGCTGACCGCCCGTCAGAGGGCGGCGGCCGATGCGGCCCTCGCGCGACGCTGCGGCGCTGTCCCCGCCGGCCCGTCGGCCGTGACTGAAGCCCTGCTCGGCGCTCTGGAGGCCTGCGGCTGAAGGCAGGCCGGCCGGGTACCGACTCGGCGGGGCAGCGACCATTCGGCCCTCCGCGGCCCGCAGCCGGGCGTCTTGCGGCTGACTCGCTTGCGGCAGATTCGAACGCCGGCAGCGTCGCCGGATGGACTCTTGCGTTCCTCGATGATTT
Source organism: Acidimicrobiales bacterium (assembly GCA_963667505.2). Taxonomy (GTDB): domain Bacteria; phylum Actinomycetota; class Acidimicrobiia; order Acidimicrobiales; family Aldehydirespiratoraceae; genus Aldehydirespirator. The sequence continues at coordinate 1,191,068 of OY763490.2, forward strand.
GCAGGGGGAGTGAAGTGGTGTAATATTGAGCCGATGTGGAGCGAATGGGAGCACCAGTGGCGTCTCCGCGCCGACATAATCCGCAGGCGAATGAACGCTGCCGCGATGGCGGTGCCCCTCCTCGAACACGGGCCTTCGGTCAACGGTCGGCTCCGCGAACGCCCCGCGGGCCAGGACGGATGAGGGTCGAACATGGTTGTGGCCGGTCACTCGTCGCTGTTCGTCGGCACCCACGAGCATTCCATCGACGGCAAGGGCCGCCTGATCCTCCCGTCGAGCTTCCGCAACGCGATGGCCGACGGCGCCTATGTCACGCCGCTCGGATCCTGTCTGGGCATCCTGCCGACCGACGAGTTCGGAAGGATGGCCAGCAGCCTCCAGAACGACGTCGACAGCGGGGACGTCGCACTGGATGCGTTCCGAGCCTTCGCCGCGCAAGCCGACGGCGTGGTGCCCGACTCGCAGGGACGCATCCGCGTTCTCCCTCACCTGCGGGAGGCTGCGGGACTGGGTCGGCGAGTGATCGTCACCGGAGCCATCCGCAGAGTGGAGGTCTGGGATCCGGGCCGTTGGGCCGAGGTGCGAGACGTCGGGACCGAGAGTCTCGCCGCCGCGATCACCCACGGGCGGGGAATGGGCCATGCATGAGGCCCGATCGCCCTGCTGTCCGTCTCCGGCTCAAGCCGACTCACGGCCGGCTCAAGCCGGCTCGCGACCTCCTCCCGGACGCCGCGGCCATCAAGCGTCGCGGCTTGTGTCATCGTCGGCGCCTTGCGCCGTCCCCCGAAGCATCGCGGGCGCACCCGTCCCGTCATGTGCAGTTCCCCGATCGGCAAATGGAAGACCCATACTCCGCCCGCTTGCCATTAGCTCGATCGGGAGAGAAATCCCGGCGTGCGACGTCGGTCGGGGAACTGCAGATGACGGGAACGAGCGCGCTGGTGTGCCCAGTCTACGGCCACGGTGGGTCAACGGGCACGCCCGAGGGACCCGGGGCGTTCCTGCGGACGGCGCCATGACCTCCGCGGCCGACGAGAGCCGCACCCGCTACCACCATGTTCCGGTCATGGTTCACGAGGTAGTGAACCTGTTGAGCCCCGTCCCCGACGGTGTCGTCGTCGACGCAACCGTCGGCGGGGGAGGCCATGCGGCCGCGCTACTGGACCGCTGCCCTCGACTCCGCTTGGTGGGACTGGACCGCGACCCGTCCGCGCTGAGCGCGGCGACGGCCCGTCTGGACCGCCACCGCCGACGGGTGACGCTGCGCCATGGGCGGTTCGACACGCTGGGAGCGGTCCTCGACGAACTGGGCCACTCCGAGATCTCGGCCTGCCTGTTCGACCTCGGAGTCAGCTCACCGCAACTCGACCAGGCCCAGCGAGGCTTCAGCTACCGGTTGGACGGGCCGCTCGACATGCGCATGGATCCCACGACCGGCACCACGGCAGCCGACCTGGTGAACGACTCCGACGAGGGCGCTCTCGCCGCCATCCTGCGTCGCAACGCCGACGAGCGGCACTGTCGTCGAATAGCTCGGGCCATCGTGGCCGGTCGCCCCTTCACCACCACCACCGACCTTGCCCGCACGGTCGCCGCGGCGGTGCCTCCGTCAGCGAGGCGGCGCGCCCACCCGGCCCGGCGCACCTTCCAGGCGCTGAGGATCGAAGTCAACGCCGAACTCGAGGTGCTGGAGACAGCCCTGGCGCAGGCCCTGGCGCGCCTGAGGCCCGCCGGACGCTGCGCAGTGCTCTCCTATCATTCCGGCGAGGACAGGATCGCCAAGACCCTGTTCCGGCGAGCGGCCGGCGAACAGCCTTCGCCTCGTCCGGGCCTGCCGCCGCCTCCTGCGCCCGCCGCGACGGTACGGCTCCTGCAACGCCGGCCGCGCACTCCGAGCGAAGCCGAGTCGCAGGCCAACCCGCGGTCGGCTGCCGCACGCCTGAGGGCCGTGGAACGCCTGGCGGAGGATGGCTGATGGCCCAGCCCGCCCCAGCACGCGCTTTGCCCCAGCCGCTCCGGCGCGCTCCCCAACAGGAGCGGGCTGCCTCTCGCCGTCTGCGGGTCGCCGAGGAGGCCGCCCCGCAGCGAAGCTTGGGCAGAATGAGCACCCTGGCGATCTTCGCCCTGTTCGTGGTGAGCCTCGCCCTCGCGATGCTCCACGCCGTGCTGGTGGAGAACCAGGCCGCACTCGATGATCTGGCCGAGCAGAACCGCCTCCGCCGGGAACGCATCGAATCGCTGCAAGCGACGATCGCCCGCCTCGACTCGCCGGAGGGCCTGGCCGAGCACGCCTCCGCGGCCGGTCTGGTCGCTGCGCCAGAGTTGATGAGCCTGGTGCCGCTCGGCGTCGGGCTGCTGCCGCCGCCGTCGGCCGATCCGTTCCGCTTGGCCGGCCTCGATCCGAGCGCGTCCGATCCCGGCGCCGGTGCCCGCGGGTGACCCGAGCGCCGCGGCATCGCGGCCCCGGGGGCCGTTCCGCGGGGCGCCGCCGCTCGCCATGGGAGCGTGGGCAGGAAGTCGGGAGCGGGCGGGTGGCAACCGTCGTGGTCCTGCTGGTATGCGCCATGGCGGCCTCCGTGTACCGGATTGTCGATGTGCAGGGCACTCCGGACGAGCGCGTCCTCGAGGAGGTATCGATCCCGCTGTACGAGATCAGTATCCCCGCGGCCCGCGGCATGGTCCTGGACCGCAACGGCCGCACGATCGCTCTGTCGCTTCCGGCTGCCACCGTGGTATCGGATCCTCGACTGATCGACGATCCCGACGCCGCTGCGGCCGTCCTGTCCGCCGTCCTGGGCGTTCCGGCCGAGGACCTGGCGGAAAGGCTGCGCGGCGACGCGGCGTTCCGCTATGTCGTGCGCCAGGTCGACCCGGACGTCGGCGACCGCGTGAAGGATCTCGGCCTCGAGGGGATCAGAGTCATCGCCGAGCCTCGACGCGAGCATCCCAACGGGGACTGCTCCGCACTGGCAGCCGTGGGACGGGTCAACGTCGACCACGTAGGGATGAGCGGCATCGAGGAGACCCACAACAAGCATCTGGTCGGCACGCCCGGCCGCGCGCTGCAGGAGAGGAGCGCGCGGGGCGCCACCATTCCGGGAGGAGTCGAGGAGGTCACCGCGGCGGTGGTGGGCAAGGACCTGACCCTCACGCTGGACCGCAACATCCAGTACCAGACGGAGAATCTGCTGACACGGGCCGTCGTCGAAGCGCAAGCCACCGCAGGCGTGGCCCTTGTCGCCGTCCCCGCTACCGGGGAGATCATTGCCATGGCGAACGCTGCCCGGGGCACCGGCGGGATCGTCGACTGCACCCGCCACAACCTGGCGGCCACTTGGAGCTACGAGCCGGGGTCGGTGCTCAAGCCGGTCACGGTGGCCGCTGCACTGTCGAACGGCTCGGTGAGGGAGGACCGGCCTCTGACCGTCCCGTCCTATCTGGAAATATGGGAGCATCGGTTCGTGGACACACCAGTCCACGGCGAGGTGAGATGGACGCCGGCGGAGATCATCGCCAGGTCGTCCAACCTAGGCGCCATCACGATCGCCCAGCTAGCAGGCCAGACGAGGTTCTATGCGACGCTGCGCGCCTTCGGCTTCGGAGAGCGGACCGCCCTGGCGCTGAAGGGAGAGGCCAAGGGGATCCTGCCGGAGGTGGCGAAATGGAACGGCCTGAGCCTTCCCAACATGGCCATCGGCCAGGGGCTCGCGGTCACCCCCCTGCAGATGCTCCAGGCCTACAACGCGATCGCCAACGGGGGGGTGCTCGAGCCGCTGAAGCTGATCGCTGACGACGTCGAGTCGACGGCAGGCGAACGCCCGGCCCCCGAGCGGGTACTGAATCCACGCGCGGCGGCCTCTCTGATGCGAATGCTCTCCGACGCAGTCGAGGAAGGCACGGGCAGGAGGGCGACCGTCGAGGGCTTCTCGATGGCCGGCAAGACGGGCACCTCCTGGCAGCCCTGCGACCGCGGCTACGAGTGCGTCAACGACAAGGACGAACTTATCGGCCGTCACTACACCGCCACCTTCGCGGGGATCGTCAGCAACGACGCCGGACCTGCTCTCACGGTCCTCGTGGTCATTGACAACCCCCAAGGCGAGCAGTACTACGGCGGGCAGCTGGCCGCGCCCACAGTCGGCAAGATCGCGTCCTACGCGCTGCGCCAACTCAGGATCCCGACCCACGCCGACAGCGTTCCCGGCGAACGGCGTCGGGCCGAGCCCGCGCCCCAGCCGCCGTCCACCACCGTGCCGGTCGGGCCGGACCTGGACCGCCCCGCCGTCCCCGGAGCCGACCTGATGATGGTGATCCCCAGATGATGCTGCTGGGAGAGCTGGCCCGCCTGCTGGACGCCCGCATGGTCGCGGCGGGCGACACCGGCGAATCCGCGAGTGGTTCCTGCCAGGATCCCGGCGACGTGGCCGTGAACGATGTGGAGCACGACAGCCGCCGGGTCGGGCCCGGCACCCTGTTCGCGTGCATTCCCGGCCGGGTCACCGACGGCCACCGCTTCGCCGGCGCGGCCGCGGCGGCCGGAGCGGTGGCCCTGCTGGCCGAGCGCCCCGTCCGGACCGAACTGCCCGTGATCGCGGTGCAGTCGGTGCGCCGTGCAGTCGGCACCGCCGCAGCCGCGGTGCACGGCAACCCCTGCGAGCATCTCCAACTAGTCGGGGTGACCGGCACCAACGGAAAGACCACCACGGTGCGCCTGCTGGCGGGGCTGCTCGCCCGAGTCGGCAGCGACGTGGCGGAGATCGGGACTCTGACCGGCAGGCTCACAACGCCGGAAGCCACCGACCTGCAGCGGACCCTGGCCGGCGCGGCGCGCCGGGGGGCCGGCGCGGCCGTCATGGAGGCGTCGTCACACGGGCTGGCACAGCATCGTCTGAACGGATGCAGGTTCCGGGTGGCCGCCTTTACCAACCTCGGCCACGACCACCTCGACTTCCACGGATCCGTGGAGGACTACTTCGAGGCCAAGGCCCGTCTGTTCAGCCGCGATCTGACCGAGCAGGCGGTCATAGACGTCACCAGCGGGTGGGGACGCCGCTTGGCCCTCCTCGCCGCGCCGGACCTGCCGGTGACCGAGGTCGATCGGTCTGCGGTCGAGACCATCGCCGCCGACGCCGTTTCCAACCGCTTCCGCTGGAGAGGCCAAACCGTGAACCTGCGGATGGGCGGGTCGTTCAACCAGGCCAACGCTGTGCTCGCAGCGGAGACGGCTGTGGCGCTGGGGCTGACTCCGGCCGAGGCTGCCGAGAGACTGTCGGCCGCCGCTCCCGTGCCGGGGCGCTTCGAAGCGGTCGACGCCGGCCAGGACTTCGCCGTGCTCGTCGACTACGCCCACACCCCCGACGGCCTGGCTGCGGCGCTGCGAGCAGCCCGGGCTGTGACCGGCGGCCAGCTGACCGTGGTCTTCGGAGCGGGCGGCGAGCGCGATCCGAGCAAGCGTCCCGTAATGGGCGCGGTTGCCGAAGAGTTGGCCGATCGTGTGATCCTGACGAGCGACAACCCCCGCAGGGAGGACCCGGCTCGCATCATCGACGAGGTCGCCGCCGGCATGAGCCGACCTCCGGCGCGGCGCGAGCCGGACAGGCGTCGAGGCCTGCGCTGTGCGCTGGCCGCAGCCGGCCCCGGTGACACCGTGGTGATCGCGGGCAAGGGCCACGAGACCAGCCAGACGGTGGGCGACCGGGTGCTGAGCTTCGACGACCGCATCGTGGCGACCGAGGAGCTCGAGCGCCTCGCGGGCCGCCCCCAGCCGAGCGGAGTCGCCCGATGATCCGCCTGCTGCTCGCCGCCAGCATCGCCATGCTCGTGTCGTTGGTGGGCTGCTGGCTCCTGATCCGCGTGCTGGTCCGTTACCGCATCGGTCAGCCCATCCGTGACGACGGCCCCGAGGGACATCGGGTCAAGGCGGGCACGCCCACCATGGGCGGCATCGCGGTGGTGTTCGCCGCCGTCACCGGATACGTGGTCAGCGACGTGTTCGGCGGCATCTACACCCGCACGGGCATCATCGTGATGCTCACGATCGCGGCCGGAGGCGCCGTCGGCCTGCTCGACGATTGGATCAAGGTGGTCGCGGCCCGGAACCTCGGCCTCAACAAGCGGACGAAGATCGTCGGTCTGCTGGCCGTGGGCAGCGCCTTCGCCTGGGCCATGACCGAGTTCACGTCGGCGCACACGACCGTGTCGTTCACCCGCTTCGACAGTCCGGGACTGGAACTGGGAAGGTTCGGCTGGTCGGTCTGGGCGATCCTGCTGATCCTGGCCACCACCAACGCGGTGAACCTCACCGACGGGCTGGACGGACTGGCCGCCGGAGCCAGCGGGGTCGGGTACGCGGCGTTCATGATCATCGGCTTCTGGCAGTTCGACCACTACGACTCCTACCGGGTGCCCCATGCCTTGGACCTGGCCGTCGTCAGCGCGGCCATGGTGGGCGCGATCATCGGGTTCCTGTGGTGGAACGCGGCCCCGGCGAGGATCTTCATGGGCGACACCGGCTCGCTGGCGCTGGGCAGCGGCCTGGCCGCGCTCGCCCTGGCCACCCACACGCAACTCCTCCTGCCGATAATCGGCGGCCTGTTCGTCATCGAGACCCTCTCGGTGATCCTGCAGATCGTCTCGTTCCGAGGCTTCGGCCGCCGCCTGTTCCGAATGGCGCCGCTGCACCATCATTTCGAACTTCGGGGCTGGCCCGAGACGACCGTCATAGTCCGGCTCTGGATCCTGTCGGGCCTCAGCACCGGCGTGGGTCTCGGACTCTTCTACGGCGACGCGGTGAGCCAGGGCATCGTCGACTCGATCTCGAGGCTCACGCCATGACCGCGCCGGACAGGGCCGCACAGGACAGGACCCGGCGACCGCAGGTTCCGGAGTCCGTGCTGCTCGCCGGCTTCGGCGCCGCCAACCGCGCCGTCGCCGAGGCCCTCGCTGCCAGGTCGCACCGCGTCGTCGCATTCGACGACCGCCGCAGCGACGAAGCCGCCGCCGCGGCGCACGCCGCGGGCGTGGAACTGGAGTTCGCACCGGCCGGACCGCGCCTCGCGCAGCTCGTCCGGAACGCGGGCGTCGTGATCCCGACTCCCGGCCTGCCCGAGGGTCACGACGTTCTGGCCGAGGCCCGGGCTCGCGGGGTGCCCACGGCCGGGGAGTTCGACTTGGCTGCCGCGTGGGACTGCCGGCCGATCGCCGCAGTGACGGGCACCAGCGGCAAGACGACAACGACGGAGATGGTCGTGGCCGCGCTCGAAGCGTCCGGCGTGGCCGCCTTGGCGTCAGGGAACAACGACCTCCCGCTGGTAGCGGCGCTCGATCGGACCGAAGTGGAGGTGTTCGTCGTTGAGGCGTCGTCGTTCCGGTTGGCTCACAGCTGGAGCTTCGCGCCTCGTGCCGCGTGCTGGCTCAACTTCGCGCCCGACCACTTGGACGTGCACGCGAGCCTGAGGTCGTACGAGGACGCCAAGTCCCGCATATGGAGCTGCCTGCCGGTGGACGCCACCGCGGTCGCCAACCGCTCCGACGACACCGTGATGAGCCGAGTCCGTCCCGACCGCAGCGTCTGGACGTTCGCGGCGCGGGGCCCCGCGGACTGGCGCGTGTCCGAGGGCATGCTCGTCGGTCCCTACGGCCCAGTCGTCGGCGTGGCGGAGATGCATCGAGCCATGCCCCACGACATCGCCAATGCTCTGGCCGCGGCGGCCACCGCGACGGCCGTGGGCGCCACGCCCGACGGGATCAGGGCGGCCTTCCGCGAGTTCGAGCCGGGAGCGCACCGGCTTCAGTGGGTCGGCTCATTCGACGGCGTCGACTATTACGACGACTCGAAGGCCACGACGCCCCATGCTGCCGTGGCCGCGCTGAACGGCTTCGAGGCCGCGGTGCTGATCGCGGGCGGACAGAACAAGGGCATCGACCTGCGCGAACTGCTCGAGGGCGTGGATCACGTCCATGCGGTGGTGGCCATCGGCGAGGCCGCGGATGAGGTCTCAGCAGTCTTCAGGGGTCGGCGCCCCGTGCGCAGAGCCGCCGACATGGGCGAAGCGGTGCGCGCGGCCTCCTGCCTCGCCGAGCCGGGCATGGCCGTGCTGCTGTCGCCCGCGTGCGCTTCCTTCGACGCCTACCGCGGCTATGCGGAGCGCGGCGACCATTTCTCCCGGATCGTGGCGGAAGTCGCGAGCGGGCCGTCGGGGAGGCCCGCGGGCCGATGACGGTGGCGGAGCGCTCGGCCTCGTCGGCGTCGACGCGCGCGGCCGGCCCACCGGCGTCGGGCCAGGCTCCACCGACCCACCGTGGCCCGCGGCATCCGGTCGGACACCGCACCGGCCTGTTCGTTGCTTTGCTGGCGATCGTGACCGTCCTCGTCCTGCTGGGCGTGGTCATGGGCCTCTCGGCCACCGCGGCGCCGAGCCTGGCCAGCAGCCAGTCCGCCTGGACGATGTTCAGGAGCCAGGGCCTGTGGGTCGCGGCCGGCAGCGTCGTGATGCTGGTGCTGCTTCGAGTGGACTACCACTACTGGCGGAAGCTGGCGCCAGCCGCACTGGGGCTGGCGGTGCTGCTGCTGGTGCTCACCCTGCTGCCGAGCTGGGGAATCTCGATCAACGGGGCTCGTCGCTGGCTCGGCATCGGCCCGCTGTCGTTCCAGCCCTCCGAAGCAGCCAAGCTCCCGTTCGTCATCTACGTGGCCGCGATGCTGTCGAAGCCGTCGCGACCGATTGAGGACTCTCGCGCCACTCTGCATCCCGTGATCCTGCTGACGTCGGCGTTCGTCGGGCTGCACATGCTTCAGCCGCACTTGGGCGCCAGCGTCCTGATCGTCGGCGTGGCCATGTCGATGCTGTTCTTGGCGGGGGCCTCCCTGCCTCGCCTGGTATTGGTGAGCGCGGCGGCCGCGGGCTCGGCGCTGCTGATCATCGCAGTCACGCCATGGCGCAGGGCCCGGCTGAACGCGTACTTCGACCCGTGGTCCGATCCCATGGACTCGGCCTACCAGTCGCTTCGGTCGCTTCACGCCCTGGCGTCGGGCGGGATCACCGGAGTGGGCCTCGGGTCGGGCCGCTCAAAATGGGGCTTCCTGCCGGACGCCCACACAGACTTCATCTTCGCCGTGATAGGCGAGGAACTAGGGATGGTGGGAACCTTGTTCGTGGTGCTGGGCTTCGTCGCCTTGGCCGCGGTGGGACTGTGCGTCGCCCTGCGGGCCCCCGATCGATTCGGGATGCTGCTGGCCGTCGGCATCACCGCCTGGATCGTGCTGCAGGCCGCGCTGAACATCGGGGCGGTGCTCGGCGCCTTCCCGGTGGTGGGGATAACGCTGCCACTGCTGTCGTTCGGCGGTAGTTCGGTGGTGTCGACGCTCGCAGCCGTGGGAGTGCTGCTGAACGTGGCGAGGCAGACCCGGTGAGAGTCGCGCGCGGCCGCGACCAGGCCTCTTCGACTTGGGCCGTGATAGCCGGGGGCGGGACGGCGGGCCATGTCCTGCCCGGACTCTGCATCGCCGCCGAGATCGTCGGCCGCGGCACCCCGGCCGAGTCGGTCCACTTCGTCGGCAGCGCCCGCGGCGCGGAGACCAGTCTGGTGGGCGAGGAGGGATTCGGCCTCACCGCGCTGGGGGGCAGGGGGCTGCAGCGCCGACTGGCTGTCTCCAACCTCGTGGCCGCGGCCGGCCTGGCCAAGGCCTTCCTTCAGGCGCTGGCGCTGCTCCGGCGGCGCCGCCCGGCGGTGGTGATCGGTATGGGAGGCTACGCGTCGGTGGCCTGCGGGTCGGCTGCGGCGGTCTTGAGGATCCCGCTGGTGATCGCCGAGCAGAACGCGGTGCCGGGGCTGGCCAACCGGCTGCTGAGCCGCTTCGCGAGGATCTCGGCCACTGCCTTCCAAGCCACCGATCTCAGACGAGCCCGCTGGACCGGCAACCCGGTGCGTTCCGAGGTCCTGGCCGTGGACCGGGCCGCGGGAAGGCATGCCGCCCGAGTCGCCCTCGGAGTGCCCGCTGGGCGCCGCATGGTGGCCGTCTTCGGCGGGTCGCTCGGCGCGCGCCGGATCAACGACAGCGTCACCGCAGCCCTCGGCGTCTGGGGCGACCGCGGCGACCTCCATGTGCGCCACATCGCGGGACGACGCGACTACCCGGACCTCGCGGCCGCCGATACGACGGCCGACGAGTCCGCCTACCGCCTGGTCGCCTACGAGGACGACATGGCGACGGTGTACGCGGCTGCCGACCTGGTCGTGAGCCGGGCCGGGGCCACCACCGTGGCCGAACTGGCCGCGGTGGGCGCGCCCGCCGTGCTGGTGCCCCTGCCGGGCGCGCCCGGCGACCATCAGACGGCCAACGCCCGCAGGCTCGCCGACGCCGGAGCGGCGGTCATAGTGGACGACGCCGCCCTGGACGGCGAGCGCCTGGCCGCGGAGGTGGACGCACTGCTCGAAGACCCGGACCGGCTGCTCGCCATGAGCCGGGCTGGCGCCGCCCTGGCCAGGCCCGACGCCGCCCGGGCCATCGTCGATCTGGCGCTCCGGGCCGCCCGACGGCCCTTGCCTGAACGCGAGGAGGCCGTCGCGTGACCGGCCTCGACCTCTCGGCGCCGACCAGCTTCCACATCGTGGGCGCCGGCGGTGCGGGCATGGGCGCCATCGCCTCGGTGCTGCGCTCGATGGGCCACCGGGTCACGGGCTCGGATCTGCGCGACGGCCCGGTGGTCGCCCGACTCCGAGCCGAGGGTGTTCCCGTCGCGATCGGCCACGATCCGGACAATCTGGGCGACGCCGACTACCTGGCCATCTCGTCGGCCATCACCGACAGCAATCCGGAGGTCAAGGCCGCGACGGCCCGGGGGGTCCCGGTACTGCGCCGACGCGACATCCTTCCGGCGGTGGCCGCCAGCCGCCGCACGATCGCGGTTGGGGGCACCCACGGCAAGACCACCACCACGTCAATGCTGGCGCTGGTGCTGGTGGAGGCCGGGATGAGGCCGTCGTTCGTCATCGGCGGCGACGTCAACGAGATCGGCACCGGAGCGGTCTGGGACCAGGGCGCATGGTTCGTGGTCGAGGCCGACGAGAGCGACCGCACCTTCCTCTCGCTGACCGCGGACTTGGCCCTGGTCACCAATGTCGAACCAGACCATCTCGAGAGCTACGGGGGATCCGCGGCCGCGCTGACGGAGGCTTTCGGCCAGTTCCTGGCCGGCGCCGGCCGCAAGCTGGTGTGCGCCGACGACCCCGGGGCGGCCCGCCTCGGCGCGGCGGCCGGCGCGGTCACCTTCGGAACCGGGGCCGAGGCCGACTACCGGATGACCGACCTCTCGCTGGAGATGCCGTCGGCCTCCTTCGACCTCTGGCACGGGGAGCACAGACTGGGCCGCATCGAGCTGCCCACCCCGGGCCTCCACAACGCCCTCAACGCAGCCGCCGCGACAGTGGCGGGGCTGCTCGCAGGGGCGTCGTTCCAGGACGCTGCGAGCGCCTTGGCCCGTTTCGGCGGCGTGGCCCGACGGTTCGAGTTCCGCGGCGATGCGGCCGGGGTCACCTTTGTCGACGACTACGCCCACCTGCCCAGCGAAGTCTCGGCCGCGCTGGCGGCAGCCCGCACCGGGGACTGGCGACGGGTCGTATGCGTATTCCAGCCTCACCGCTACAGCCGGACTGCCGCGGTAGGCGCCGACTTCGCGGACTCTTTCGGACAGGCGGATCACCTAGTGATCACCGGGATCTACCCCTCGGGAGAGTCTCCGACGCCCGGCGTCACCAGCAAGATCATCCTCGACGCCGTGCTCGATGCCCATCCGTCGGCGTCGGTCGCCTGGCTGCCGAGGCTCGACGACGTGGCCCGCTGGCTGGAGAGCCGGCTCCGGCCCGGCGATCTGTGCCTGACGCTCGGGGCGGGCGATCTGACGTCGGTTCCCGACCTGGTCATCGAGCGCCTCGAGGCCCGCTCGCGCCGCGATGGGCCGACGTCCGTTGGAGCAGAACTGTGATCGCGGCCCCGCCCGGGCTGATCGCGGAGCTCGACCGGCGCCTGGCGGAGTCGGCGCTGGGGCCCGCGATCCGGCGCGACCACTGCTTGGCCGGCCACACCACCTACCGCGTCGGCGGCCCGGCCAGGCTGTTCGTGACGGTCCGGGACCTTCCCGACCTAGAGACCCTCTCCTCCGTGGTCGCGTCGGCGGGGAGCGACTCGCCTCCGCCGGTGCTCGTGGTCGGCCGAGGATCCAACCTCCTGGTCGCGGACCGCGGGTTCGAGGGACTGGCCGTCGCGCTGGGCGCCGGGCTGGGCAGGTTCGAGATCCTCGGCGACACCGTCGTCGCCGGCGGTGCGGCGCTGCTGCCGGTGATGGCCCGATCGACCGCCGAGGCCGGGCTGGCCGGATTCGAATGGGCCGTGGGCGTGCCCGGGACCGTCGGCGGGGCCGTGCGCATGAACGCGGGCGGCCACGGCGCCGACATCCGGGCCTCGCTCGTCGAGGCGGCGGTGGTCGACCTGCACCGGGGCGGCACCGTCTCGATGGCCGCGCGAGAGCTCCGCCTGGGATACCGCGCCAGCGCCGTCGGTCCCCATCAGGTAGTCGCCTCGGCGACTCTGCAGCTCGAGAACGGCAATGCCGACCGGTCACGGGCCGAGGTGGCCGAGATCGTCCGATGGCGCCGCGCCAACCAGCCGGGCGGGCGCAACGCCGGGTCGGTGTTCACCAACCCCGCCAAGGACGCGGCCGGCGCTCTGATCGAAGCCGTCGGGGCCAAGGGTCTGCGGATCGGATCGGCCGAAGTCTCGCCCAAGCACGCCAACTTCATCCAGGCCGACGAGGGCGGGCGGGCGTCCGACATCGTGCAGGTGATGCGGGAGGTGCGACGCAGAGTAAGGGCGGACCGAGGAGTCGACCTTCAGGTGGAGACGCGTCTAGTGGGCTTCGAGCCTTCGGAGCTGCCATGACCGCGGCGACCGCGGCCATCGACCCGAGGATGAGGGCCCGCCGGATCGCGGTGCTGCGCGAGCGGGGCCGCCGGCGTCTGCGGATAGTGGTCGCGCTGGCCGGGGTGCTGCTCGCCGGAGCGGCCGCGTGGGGGGCGAGCCTGACTCCGTTGGCCGATGTCGACCGGATCTCAGTCACGGGCGTGGACGCCGTCCGGGTGGCCGAAGTCCTCGGCAGTTCACGTCTCGAGACGGGCCTGCCCATGCTCTTCCTGGACGTCGACGAGGCTGAGAAATCAGTGGCCGCGCTGCCGTGGGTCAAGTCGGCCCGGATTCGGCGCGACTGGCCCGCCAGCGTGCACATCGAGGTTGTCCCCCGGGTGCCGGTCGCAGTCGTCCCCGCCGGCTATCGCCGCGAAGCACTGGTCGACGCCAGCGCATACGCGGTCGCCTGGAGGCCGGCTCTAGCGGAGACGTCCGACAGCAGTCTTCCCCATCTCTCGGTTCCGTTCCTCGGGAGCCTGGGCGGCATCCACACCGAGGCGGACGCGCCCCTGACGGTAGCCGAGGCCCTGCCGGCCGACCTGCTGGCCTGGGTGAGGACCGTCACTGTGGAGCCCGATGGTGCGGGACTGGGGCTCGATCTGCACGGCGGCGCGGCTGTGATCCTGGGCGCGCCCACACATCTGAGAGACAAGATGAGCGCGGTCCGCGCCGTGCTGGCCGGAACGGACTTGGAGTGTGTTACCGAGATAGACGTCACCATGCCCGACATCGTCACCGTCGCCCGTCATCCGTGGTGCTGAGCGCGCCCGACCGGCAGCCCTCGACGGCTCGGAAGCGGGCAGGCGCGTCTCGCCGGAGCGGCGAGCGTCCATCGGACCCGCGGCCCGGCTCCGCCAACCCGGCGCTGTCATCGGATACCGTCGTCAGCGCAATTCGCGGTTCGACCGGCAGCCGCCAGCATCCATCGTACGCTCAGGGGAGGTTGACGCCATGATGGCCGATTCTCACAACTATCTCGCCGTCATAAGGGTCGTGGGCGTCGGCGGCGGGGGAGTCAACGCCGTCAATCGGATGATCGACGCGGGGCTCCGCGGCGTGGAGTTCGTCGCGGCCAACACCGACGCGCAGGCCCTCGGAATGAGCGACGCCGACGTGAAGATCGACATCGGCCGGAACCTGACCCGAGGCTTGGGCGCCGGGAGCAACCCGGAGGTGGGCCGCCAGGCGGCGGAGGAGCACATGGACGAGATCCGGGAGGCTCTCAACGGCTCGGACATGGTCTTCATCACCGCAGGCAAGGGCGGGGGAACCGGCACGGGAGCGGCGCCCGTCGTGGCCGAGTTGGCCAAGAGCTCCGGGGCGTTGACGATCGGCGTCGTCACCCGGCCGTTCAGCTTCGAGGGATCGCGCCGCTCGGTCCAGGCGGAGGAGGGCATCCAGCGGCTGAAGGAGAAGGTGGACACGCTGATCGTCATCCCCAACGACCGCCTGATCTCGGTGGCCGACGAGAAGACTTCGATGCTGAACGCCTTCCGGATGGCGGACGAGGTGCTGCTGCAGGGCGTCGGAGGCATCACAAGCCTCATCACCACGCCCGGACTGATCAACACCGACTTCGCCGACGTTCGCACGGTGCTCACCGAGGCCGGGAGCGCGCTCATGGGCGTCGGTGCCGCCAGCGGAGAGGGAAGGGCGGTCGCCGCTGCTCGGGCTGCGATCTCGAGCCCGCTGCTCGAGTCCTCGATCGACCGGTCCCTCGGCGTGCTGCTCAACATCTCCGGCCCGTCGAATCTCGGACTGATGGAAGTCAACGAGGCGGCCGAGGTGGTGCACGCCGTCGCGCACCAGGACGCCAACATCATCTTCGGCACTGTGATCGACGACTCCATGGGCGACGACGTCAGGGTGACGGTGATCGCCGCTGGCTTCGAGAGTGATCGCGAGGGCTTCGGAGGTTCGGCCGCTGAGCGCCGCGGCGCCGGATCCCGGCGACGGCCGGCGGTCGCGGACACGGGCGCGCACGACAGTCTTCGGATCGCCGACGTCTTCGCCTCACCGAGCGATTCGGAGCAGTCTGGCGGGCTCGAGATCGACGACGAGTTCGACGTGCCCGAGTTCTTGCGCTAGCTGCCCTGCCGGCCACACAGAGGGTGTCGGCGAGGATGGGGGCGGGGGCCGGGTGATCGAGCGCATCGTGCCTGCTGGTCAGGGCTGGGCGGCCCGTGTCCGCTGCTCCGACCGCGCCGACGGCGACTTCCGCTGTGACGGGGCGGTCGTCGCCGGTGAGAGTCCGGGCCGCAGAGCCGGCTCGGGCCCGCGGGCTGAACGCGGGTCCCGGCCGGTCGACGCGGCCCTGGACCGCCGACGGCAGGCTCTGATGGCCGGCCGGTGGACGTGGCTCCGTCAGGTGCACGGCACCGAAGTGGTGCCGGTGCGCGGGCCGGGAATGAACGCGGGCGCGGTCGCCGACGGAGCCGTCACGACCGTCTTAGGAGCGGTGCTGGCCGTGCACACGGCCGACTGCACGCCGGTGGTGTTGGCCGGAGGCGGCGCTCTCGGCGTGGCTCACGCGGGCTGGCGGGGCATCGCCGCGGGGATCGTCGGCGCGACGGTTCGAGCCGTGCTCGCCGAGTCCGAAGACCCCGAGCCCCGGTTGGTGGCCCTCCTCGGCCCGACGATACGTCCGGCGTCCTACGAGTTCGGCGCGGCCGACTTGGCCGCTGTGGCCGCCGCAGCGGGCTGCGACGTGACCGCATCGACTGCGTGGGGAACGCCCGCACTGGACCTCGCCGCCGCGGCGCGGGGCGCCCTGCAGGCGGCCGGTGTGAGCTGTGTGGAGGACTGGGGGATCGACACCGCCGCCGAGCAGTACTTCTCGCACCGGGTCCGAGGCGACGTCGGCCGCCAGGCCTTGGCGGCGAGGCTGGAGCCGGCGAGGTGACCGCGTCTGACGCGGCCTCGGAGATGCTGGCCGAGCGCTATGGGGCCGTGCTGGCCCGGATCGAGCGGGAGGGCGGCCGCGGCGTCGCGGTGGTGGCCGTCACCAAGTCCTTCGGCGCCTGGGCCATCGACGCTGCGGCTCGCTGCGGCATCGGCCACATCGGCGAGAGCTATGCCCAGGAGTGCGTGGCGAAGCTCGAGGAGACGACCGCCGAGCCGATGCCGCAGGTCCACTTCGTGGGCCGACTGCAGCGAAACAAGGTCAGGGTGCTAGCGGGCCGCGTCGACATGTGGCAGACCGTTGATCGTCCCGAACTGGCCTCGGAGATCGGTCGCCGGGCCCCTGGCTCACAAGTGATGATCCAGGTGAACATCTCCGGCGAGGCGTCGAAGGGCGGCTGCGCGCCCGGGGAGGCCGAGACGCTGGCCGGAGCGGTGTCGGATGCGGGACTGCGCCTCGTCGGACTGATGGGGATCGCGCCGCTGTGTCCGCCCGAGGGCAGGCGGGAGAGCTTCCGATCGCTGCGGCGAATGACGGACTCGCTGGGCCTTCCGCACTGCTCGATGGGAATGACCGACGACCTCGAGGTGGCCGTGGCCGAGGGCGCCACCCTCGTCAGGGTGGGCCGCAGCCTCTTCGGCGAGCGTCCCCGACACGGCATCGCAGGCGTGCCACAATGGGGCCTGCCGGCTGAGGACGATGACGGCGCCGAGGCGCGCGCTACATTCCCTCGGAAGGAGCGACGATCCACATGCTGAAGAAGGCGATGATCTACCTCGGACTGGGTCCGGACGAGCACTACGAGGGCTATGCCGACCCCATCCGGCCGGCACACTCTCAAGCCGCCCGGCCGGGCAGTACCAGGGCGGACCGGCCGCGGGGGCCGGCCACGGCACGGTCTCGGTCGCGTCGGGCCCGAGCCCGGCCAGTCCGGTGCTCGGCCGCACGGTCCGGCCGGTGAACCTTGCGGCCGGCGAGGGGCAGTCGTCCCTCTCCGACCATGACTCCGAGAGCGTCGTGGCCACGTCGCGCCCGGTCGAACCGAAGACCATGAGTCCCCATGCGGTCTCCCCGGACGCGTTCAACGACGCCCAAGAGATCGGCGACCGGTTCAAGTCGGGCCAGCCGGTGATCGTGAACCTCCAAGCCGTCGACAGGGATCTGCGCCGCCGCCTCGTCGATTTCTCAAGCGGGCTGTGCTACGCGATGGGCGGCAAGATGGACCGGGTGGCCGATCAGGTGTATCTGCTCACTCCGGCCGACGTGGAGATGTCGCGGGGGGCGGGCCGCTCGAAGATCCGCTGAGGCCGTGGGCATGCCCTTCTTCGTCGTCTGCACTCTGCTCAACCTGTATGTGCTGGCCATCCTGGCGCGGGTTCTGCTCAGCTGGTTCCCCTTGAGCCCTGATGGCCCGATGGCGACCATCGCCGGCTTCCTGTTTGTCGTTACCGACCCCGTGATGACCAGGGTGCGCCGCGTGCTTCCCCCCGTCAGACTCGGCGGAGCCGCGCTCGACCTCTCCCCGGTCGTGGTGATCTTCGGAATATTCATCCTCCAGAGACTGCTTCCCTGCTAGCGGGCTGTCGCTGACATAGCGGCGCAGCTTTCCTGCGCTCTGAGCAGCTCTGAGCAGGCGCCACTGCCCTTGAGGCGCCCTTACGAGTTGGGCGACCGAGCATTAGCGGGGCCGTCCCTGCGGATCCGGCGCGCATTCTGGAGCTATCCACCGATCGCGTTGCTCTACGTGGGATCATCGCGTCCATGAGTGCCTTAGGCGATCTAACGACCGAGGTCCGATTCCGTGAGCGCATGCGCGGCTACGACTACAACGAAGTCGACGAGTATGTGAAGGCGGTCGCTCAGGCTGCCGCTCAGGCGAGGGAGCGCATCGCTGAACTCGAGCAGCGGCTCAGTCGACTCGAGAGCGGCGATCCCCGTCACGACGACACCAGCGAGACGCGTGAGGCGATAGTGCGCACGCTCGTGCTGGCCCAGAGAACGGCTGACACCACGGTTGCGGAGGCCCGTGCCGAGGCTCAGGCGATGACCGATGCCGCTCAGGAGCGTGCCACCAAGACCGTCTCGGAGGCCGAGGCCGAGGCCGCCGCCCGGTTGCAGTCCGCTGAGGAGAAGGCAGCCCAGGTGCTGGCCGAGGGTGAGGAGAACTGCCAGCTCATCATCGCCGAGACCAAGCGCACCGCGGCCATCGAGATCGCAGCCGAACGGGAGCGCTGGCTCGAGGAACTGCGGGGCTTGCAGGAGGTCAAGGCTGACTTGGAGGCGACGAGCGCCCGGATCCGGGTCCGGCTGGAGGACGAGCAGGCCCAGTTGCACCAACTGGTGGCCTCGCTGAAGGTCTTCGTCGATGAGATCTCTCCGGATCCGGCGGACCGCCGGCCGGATCAGCAGTCGACCAGCGGTGCCGTGCCGGGGGCACCGGCGGACTTCACACAAGAACCTGAAGCCGCTGCTAATTCGGATCCCGCGTCCGAAATGGTCGTGTCGGAGTCCGAGCTTGTTGCGGGTCCGGAGGCTGAAATGGTCGTGTCGGAGTCCGAGCTTGTTGCGGGTCCGGAGGCTGAAATGGTCGTGTCGGAGTCCGAGCTTGTTGCGGGTCCGGAGGCTGAAATGGTCGTGTCGGAGTCCGAGCTTGTTGCGGGTCCGGAGGCTGAAATGGTCGTGTCGGAGTCCCATGGCTCGGAGTCGGATGGTCCCGAGTCCGATGGCCCGGAGTCCGATTCTGCAGCCGCCGGTCTGGCGGTGGTCGACTACGAACACGCGGATGCAGCCGACGCAGCCGCGGAGGCCGAGCCGAGCGGTACGTCGTCCGACTCGGGCCTCGCCGAGACGGATGTGAACGGATCGCATCTCCGGGCCGTCGGCCATCAGGGGGACGCAGGCGAGGCCGCGAGCGAAGAGGCGGACCTGCACGAGGGCTTCCTCGAGGATCTCGCGGCAGCATCCGAGGATCCCGCCGACGACACCGCAGCCGAGCCGGTGCCGGAGACGCCCATGGTGAGATGGCTCGACAGCGGTGATCCGGAGGCCCGTCCTGACGCAGCCTTCGTCGCGGCCGCCACCCAGTCGTGGCCGGTCGTGGGGGACGAGTCGCCGGGATTGTTCGACGCCGACGCCGACGCCGGAGAGGACGAGGAGTTCATCGAGCAACTGCGCCGAGTCGTCAGCAGCGATGCGCCCCTGCCCGACTCCGAGGCCGCTATGTCGGCCTTCTTCGACCACGACGACGGTGCCGTCCACGGCGGCGGCCGTGGCCGCAGCGGCAGCCTCAGGCACTTGGCCGAGCCGCCGGCTGACTGCTTCGGGACTAGGGCCCTGAGGCCGGCCAGCGGTCTGGAACACCTGTCTTGGCCCTAGAGTCTTCGTCTCGGACGGTCGGATGGGAGCGCTAGCGGATGGCTGAAGCGAAGAGGGCGCGAGCCACCAAGGCATCGGCAGGCAAGGCCGCCCGCGAGAAGGGTTCCAAGCCTCGCTTCAGTCCGGAGTTCCTCGACACCATGCGACGCCGTCTGCTCGCCGAGCGGGCCAAGTACCTGCACTCGGCCGAGGAGTATCGAGCGGAGGCGGATTCCCTGCTCGAGACGCGAGAGCCCGGCGACATCCAGTTCGACGAGGAGGGCGGCGAGGGCGCCACCGTGGCGGTGGAGCGCGAACGCGACATCGCGCTGTCGAACCAGGCCCGCGAGACCGTCAAGCAGATCGATGCCGCCCTCGAGAGGATCAAGGACGGCACCTACGGCTACTGCATCACCACGGGCGCTCCCATACCTCAAGCCCGCCTCAAGGCCATCCCGTGGGCGGCTCAGCGGGTCGAGGTCAAGGCGGGCGGTCTGCGACGCCGGTGACTTCGGCGGCGCCGTGACCGGCTCGGCTGCCGCCGGACCGACCAGCCGTCATGCACCCTTCCTGCTGGTGTCGGCCGCGGCCTTGGTGGTGCTCGACCAGTCGACGAAGTGGTGGGCTCTCCGAACGCTCGACGGTGGCCGCGTCATCGACATCTTCTGGTCGCTGAGGCTTCGGCTCGTGTTCAACACGGGGGCGGCCTTCAGCACGTTCCAAGGGCTGGGGCCCCTACTGGGCATCGCGGGGGCGGCGGTGGCGGCGACCCTTCTGCTCAACCGTCGCCTGGTCCGGGGGCGGGCGTCGGCCGTGTGCGTCGGCAGTGTCGCCGGGGGAGCCCTGGGCAATCTGGCGGACCGCCTGTTCCGGTCGGGGGACGGCTTCCTGGGCGGCGCAGTCGTCGACTTCATCGATGTGCAGTGGTGGCCGGTCTGGAACGTGGCCGACATGGGCGTGGTGGTGGGCGGCGCGGCCTTGGTCTTGAGCGCATGGCGCCTTCCGCGACGGGCCTGATCCGCGATGGCTGCGATCAACGAGCGCGTCGGAGCGGCCCTGGACGGGATGCGGCTGGATCGTGCGGTCGCCCTCGTGGCCGACGTGAGTCGGGCCGTCGCGGCCCGCCTCCTGCGTGACGGAAAGGTCCGGCTCGACGACGCCGTGGTCGCCTCGGGCGCTCGGCGCTTGACACTGGGCGAGTCGCTCACCGTGGACTTCGAGGCCCCTGCGAAGGCCCGACCGACACCGGAGCCCGACGTGGTCTTCGATGTCGTGTTCGAGGACTCCGACGTGATCGTGGTCAACAAGCCTCCCGAACTGGTGGTGCACCCCGGCGCGGGCCACGACCGGGACACCCTCGTCAACGGACTCCTGTCCCGCTATCCGGGGATCTCGACCGTCGGCGACCTCGAACGGCCCGGGATCGTCCACCGGCTCGACCGCGGCACCTCAGGGTTGCTCGTGGTGGCCCGGAGCGACCTGGCCTACCAGTCGCTCGTAGAGCAGATGCGGTCGCGACGGGTCGAGCGGGTATACGCCTGCCTGGTGTGGGGGCATCTCGACGCTCCGTCGGGGACCATCGACGCGCCGGTGGGCCGCTCGAGGCGCAATCCGCTGCGAATGACGGTCACCGACAGGGGACGTCCCGCCCGCACGCATTACGAGGTTGAGAGGCGCTTCGATCGGCCCGCGGCCACCTCGCTGTTGGCCTGTCGGCTCGAGACCGGCCGGACTCATCAGATCCGGGTCCATCTCAAGGCCATCGGCCACCCGGTCGTCGGAGACGGCACCTACGGCGCTGGAACCGCCGGAGCGGTTGGCGCCGGGGCCTCCTTGACGTGTCCGCGTCCGTTCCTGCACGCCAAGAGCCTGGCGTTCTGCCATCCTTCTTCCGGCGAGACGGTCCGAGCCGCAGCGCCCCTGCCCGACGATCTGTCAGCTGTGCTCGCCTCGCTGAACTGACGCGACGGCCTGACGCGACCGGTCGTCCTACGGAGTCGGGCCGTCGGCAGGCCCGTCGGTCCGCCAGGTCAGCCTTCGCCGCCGAACCAGGCCTCGTGAAGCCGTCCGTAGACCCCGCTCTCGAGAAGATCCAGCAGCGCGAGGTTCAGTTGCTCCCTCAGTTCGTCGTCGTCCTCGTGGATCATCAGGCCGTAATCGACTCGGTCGAAGACCCCTTCCACCGTTATGACGTCGGCCGCGCCCTCCCGTGAGGCGTGATACTGCAGCACGGGCGCATCGAACACCACCGCTTCCACCTCGCCCGCGGACAGCAGTTGGTAGGCGCCTTGGATGTTGTCGGCCTGCACAGCACCTAGGCCGATCGAGTGGAGGTAGGTCGAACCGGCCGAGTGGGTCACGGTTGCGACCCGCCGGCCCCGAAGGTCCGCGGGGCCCGATATGTCCGATCGCAGTTCGTTGACCGCCAGCGAGGAGGCGATGGCCGCGGTGAAGCTCGCGAAGACCAGGGTCCCCAGCGCGATCCAGATCAGCGCAAGCACTCGGCCACGGGTTCCACGGGCCACCTTGTCGCCGTACCCGACCGTGCTCATGGTGACCACCGACCAATAGAACGAATCCCAGATGCCCCGGCGGTACGGCACTGCGAAGTCCGGATTCGAGTGGCGCTCGAGCCACCAGATCAGGTGCGCGGATATCAGCACGGCCACCCCGAAGACGATCAGCAGCCAGGGCAGGTCCGACGAGGCGACCGCGTCGTAGAAGGCCGCGATCCGATGGCCGATGCCGCGGGAGGACTGGGTCGTGGTCAAGATGGTGAGGCCGGAGTCGAGCACGGGCAGCGAGAAGTCGATGATCTCCTCGCGCGACTCGGTGATGGCCACCCCGCCCAGCCCGACGTCGGCGACGCCCCGGATGATGTCGTCGATCTGCTTGGCAACGGTGTCGACGGAGCGGATCTCCACCTCCATGCCCAGACTCGCGCCCAGAAGTCGCGCCAACTCCACGTCGAAGCCGCTGTAGGCATG
This sequence comes from Acidimicrobiales bacterium, assembly GCA_963667505.2. Taxonomy (GTDB): domain Bacteria; phylum Actinomycetota; class Acidimicrobiia; order Acidimicrobiales; family Aldehydirespiratoraceae; genus Aldehydirespirator. The sequence continues at coordinate 1,213,272 of OY763490.2, forward strand.
GTTCTCATATAGGACGAAGGGCGGAAGGGCTCGGGCCACCACCGTCAGTGTGCTCGGCGCGGCCTGCCCGTCCGATCCGTCGGACTCGCCCACCGCGACGGCGTCGGGGTCGGCGGACTCTATCCAGCGGGTCACTTCGGCCAGATTGGCTTCTATCCACGCGGCCGCGTGATCCTCTATGTCCTGCGGATCGCTGCCGTGCAGCACCATGTCGACGTTCTGGTCCGATATGTCCTTGAGAGGAATCACCACCTGCTCCAGAAGGGTCCGCACCGCGGGATTGGCGTCCAGGAAGTCGGAGTTGGCCACCACCCGGATGTCGTTGGGCGGCCAGCCGGTGAGGCACGGATCGTTGGCGCATCCCGCGATCTGTGAGATTGCGGTGCGGTCGAGGCTCGACGCCTGGTCCGCGGGCAGCGACGGGAACGGCACCTCCAGCCACACCGCATCGCGTCCGGGCACCATCTGACCGACGGTCCAGTTCGGGGTCCATGTGTAGTACAGCACGGACTGGCCGGCTCGGTAGCGATCTATCGTCGCGGATATGAGGGGCGAGTACTCGCCCTGAATGTGCTCGACTGTCTCCGACAGTCCGTAGGCGCGCAGATGGTGGTCGATGGTGAGCGCGCACGACCATCCCACGTCGCAGCCCACCAGGTCGCCCAGACCGTCGCCGTCGTGGTCGAACAGGGCGGCCAGGTCGGGATCGGCCAGGTCGCCGAGGTTCGTGATGCCGTGGGCCTCGGCGGTGGCCGTGTCGACGAAGTAGCCCTGCAGGGCGCCGTCGTCGACCTGCGTGCCCACGATCTCCACGGGGTGCTCTTCGTCGATGAGCGGATAGTGCAACGGGAACCAGCCGCTGGCCCAGAAGTCGACCTCCCCGGCGGCGACAGCCTCGTAGAACTCGGCGTTCCCCATCGTGACCGGGCCCTCCACGCGGTAGCCGAGCCGCTCGAGCAGCAGCCGGTACACCTGGGCCTGGAACCATCCCGTGTCCCAGGTGGGCCGGGCCATGCGCGCCGATGGCTCGTCGTCTTCCTGCGCGGCCGCGGCACCGGGCGCCAGCGCCAGGACCCCGGCCGCGGCAGCAGCCCCCAGCAAGGCGAGGAGTGCCCGGCGAACGGGCCGCCGCCGGAGCCGCCGGCGGCGGCCGTCGCGCTCGTCGGCTCCCAGCATGGCGATCAAAGCTCGGCGCATGGGCGGCACCCCGGTAGGCGTGGCCCCACAGTAGTGCGCCGCGCCGCCGCCGGGGAACGGTTGCTCCTGCACACGTCAGCCGAGTCGGCTATTGTCGCGCGGGCCTGGCCTCGTGCCCGCTCGTCGGTGAGCGTGTCCAGGCCCGTAGGGAAGCAACCCGGAGGAACGTCATGGACAACGACAACAGCGGGGCGGGTGGGGATCCGCGGATCCACCGAAGCCCCGACGACACCGACATCAACCTCACTGAGGCCACCCTCGCCCTCCACGACTGGGAGGAGGAGGAGCACCGCCGCCGCGAGGACGCCATCGCTCACCGCAAGGCCTTCCAAGGGCTGCAGATCGATCCCGACATCGACTTCTACCCCGAGGTGGCCGACCGGGAGCCCGGCGACCGCAACATCGTGCGCGCCGGTTTCGACATCCACCCCCAGGTGACGTTCTGGTCAGCGGGGTTCTTGCTGGTGTTCATCGGGCTGGCGGTGTTCGCCAGCGACCAGACGTCTGATGTGTTCAGCACGATCCTCGACTTCATCAACGAGAAGCTCGGCTGGTTCTACATCCTCGACTTCAACATCTTCGTGCTCGTGGCCCTCTACTTCGCCTTCAGCCGGTTCGGGAAGATCAAGCTGGGCGGCCCCTTCGCCCTGCCGGAGTTCTCCACGCCGTCCTGGTACGCGATGCTTCTGTCGGCGGGCCTCGGCATCGGGCTGATGTTCTGGGGGGTCGCAGAGCCGATCTTCCACTTCACGGCGCCGTCGCCGCTCTTCGACGTGGAGCCCGGCACCGCGGAGGCCGGAAAGGCCGCCCTGGCCACGACCTACCTGCATTGGGGGGTCCACGGCTGGGCCCTCTACGGGCTGGTGGCGCTGGCCTTGGGCTTCTTCGCCTACAACCGCGGGCTGCCCCTCACGTTCCGCTCGATCTTCTACCCGATCCTCGGGCCGAGGATCTACGGCACCTGGGGCAACGTCATCGACATCCTCACCGTCATCGCCACGCTGTTCGGGCTGGCGACATCGCTGGGCTTCGGCGCCACCCAGGCCTCGGCCGGCCTGAACAAGCTGTTCGGACTGCCCGACAACACCGGGTTCCAGATCGTGCTGATCCTCGGCATCACCGTGCTGGCCACCATCTCGGTGGTCGCGGGCCTCGATGCGGGAGTCAAGCGGCTGAGCGAGCTGAACATCTGGCTGGCAGGAGCCTTCCTGATCTTCATGCTGCTGGTCGGCCCGACGCTGTTCGTGCTGTCGCTGTACACCCAGAGCCTCGGCTACTACATCCAGGTGCTGCCCGAGTTCGCGTTCTGGAACGCAGCCTTCACCGAGACCCAGTGGCAGGCGTGGTGGACCATCTTCTACTGGGGATGGTGGATCTCGTGGTCGCCGTTCGTCGGAATGTTCATCGCCCGCATCTCGAAGGGCCGCTCGGTGCGCGAGCTGCTCATGGGAGTGATCTTCCTTCCGTCGATCCTTTGCTTCCTGTGGATGTCGGTCTTCGGCGGCTCCGCCATCGACCTGCAGATCAGCGGGGCGCGCGACGTGGCCACCGCGGTCAACGAGAACGTGGCCACGGCCCTGTTCGACATGCTCGAGGCGTTCCCGCTCACCGGGCTCGTCTCGTTCGTCGGCGTGCTGCTTCTGGTCTCGTTCTTCGTGACCTCCTCGGACTCCGGCTCGCTGGTGGTCGACCATCTCACCTCGGGCGGCAAGCTCGACTCGCCCAAGCCCCAGAGGGTGTTCTGGGCAGTCATGGAGGGCCTGGTGGCCATCGCGCTGCTGGTCGGCGGTGGGCTGAGCGCCCTGCAGACCGCGGCGATCTCGATCGGACTGCCGTTCGCGCTGATCCTCCTCATCATGTGCTGGAGCATGAAGAAGGCGTTCACCGAGGAGCTCGATCTGCTCGAGAGCCACTACGACGAGCAGATCTTCCAGTCCCAGCACAGCGGCCTGATCGCGCAAGTGAAGGATCGGCTCGCAGAGGGGGTAAAGCAGTGACGGACAGACTCGAGACGAAAGGAGGCTCGAAGTGAGAACACGCAAGAACAGCGGCTTGGTGCTGCTCGGGGGGTTGGCCGCCCTGGTCATCGTGGCCCTCGTGGTGATCTTCACCGGCGACGAGGAAGACCCGACCGTGAACATGGCCCGGGCCGACTGGAATAGCGGCCACATGCAAGCCGAGATCTACGCCCAGATCATCGGAGAGCTCGGCTACGCGGTGACCGACCCTGCCGACCACACGCTGAGGCCGTACTCCTTCTATCCGGCGTTGGACAGCGGCCAGTACGACCTGTGGGCGAATGGCTGGTTCCCGACGCATGACCGGTATCTGACCGGGGAGACGGTCGCCGGGCTGGAGTACGACCGCAACATCGAAGCGGTCGGAAACCAAGTCGCAGGCGGCGGCCGCGAGGGGTACATGATCGACCTGGCGACCTCGGAGGCCATGGGCATCACGTCCGTGAGCCAGTTGGCCGACGCGTCGGTGGCCGCGGTGTTCGACCAGGACGGCGACGGCCGCGCCGATCTCATCGGCTGTCCCAATGGCTGGGGCTGCCACGACACCATCAACGAGCAGATCGACGAGTACGGCTGGGGCGCCAATGTCGAACAGGTCTCGGGCAGCGACTACGACGGTCCTGCCCGGGGTGTGATCGATCGGATCGCTGCCGGTGAGCCGGCGCTGTTCTACGCATGGACGCCCAACTGGACCTACGAGGTGCTCACACCTGGCGACAACGTTGTCTGGCTCGAATCGCCGTGGCCTGACAGCAGCATCCGGGCTGTGGGCAACATCGACTTCCTCGATGAGAACCCCGACATTCGGCGTTTGCTGCGTGAGGTGAAGATCCCGCTCGACGACATCGTCTCGCAGAACGCGAAGATGGCCGCCGGCGAGTACACGGAGGCACAGGTCAAGGCCGACGCAGCCGCATGGATCGCAGCGAACCGCGACGTCGTCGACGGTTGGCTCGCGACTGCCAGAGGCTGATCGACTGACGATCCTCTAACGACGGGAAGGGGAGCCGTCCGCATTCGGGGCGGGCGGCTCCCCTTCCGCGCCCGGCTGGCGGGGAGCTAGTCGGAGCCGACCTCCGCGGGCCAGGGTGCCTCTCCCCGGGCCATGTCGGTTATCTCAGCCAGGCTGAACGAGTCGAGGAACCGCCGCATGTGCGATCCCGACGCTGCCCAGATGGCCAACAGCACGCACTGTCCCTCGTGGTCGCACGCGCCGTCGGTGTGGGGTTCACCGAAGTCGCCCGCGGCGATCGGCCCGTCCACGGCCCGCACGATGTCCGAGAGTCGGATGTCGGCCGGGTCTCGGGCCAGCACGTACCCGCCGCCCACGCCCCGCTTGGAGCGGACGAGCCCGGCGCCCTTGAGGGCCAGCAGGATCTGCTCCAGGTAAGGCTGGGGGAGCGCGGTGCGCTCGGCTATCTCCCGCACCGAGGTCGGCGCATTCTCGCGGTGCAGCGCCAGCGACAGCAGCGCCCTGGAGGCGTAGTCCCCGCGGGTCGACACCCTCATGGCCGTGCCGCTGCGCCCGACGGCTCGCCGCAGCCCCCACCGGGTGACAGCCTCATGGTGGCATCCTAGATGGCGTGACCCGACCGGACCGTATCCCTGAGCGCCGTGAGCCGGTCCTGCCGGCCTACGGCGGGGGATGCGTGACCGACATCGTGCCCGCCCTGCTGGGGCCCGGCCCGCAGGACGCGGCAGGCCCGCTGCCCGACGAGGTGCTCGACGCTCGGGCTGTGGTGCTGCTGGTGCTCGACGGCATGGGCGCGGAGCAGCTGGCTGCCTGCCGGCGGGTCGCGCCCACGCTGGCCGAGATGAAGGCCGCCACTGTCACCACCGTCGCACCGAGCACCACCGCCTCGGCGCTCACGTCGATAGCCACCGGCGTCCCTCCGGGCGAGCACGGCATCGTCGGCTACCGGATCCGGACCCACGACGGCAACCTCAACGCCCTGAAGTGGCGGACACCCCAGGGTGACAGCCTGGACCGCCATCCCCCCGAGCGGTTCCAGCCCGTCGCCTCATTCGGCGGACAGCGCCCGCCCGCGCTCCAGAAGGACGAATACCGGGGATCGGGGCTCTCCCGCGCCTACCTGCGCGACGCCCGCCCGTTCGGTTACAAGATGCTCTCCAGCCTGCCCGTGGAGGTGCGACGCCTGCTGCGGGCAGGGGAGTCCTTCGTGTACGCCTACTACGAGGGCCTCGACATGGTCGCCCACGAGCATGGCTTCGGCGAGCACTACGAGGCCGAGTTGCGGGCCTGCGACCGGCTGGTGGCCGACCTGCTCACCATCCTCCCCAAGGGCGCGGCGGTGGTGGCCACCGCCGACCACGGCCTGGTGGACTGCTCCGACGGCAATGTCAAGATCGACCGCTCTGTGCTCGACTGCGCCGACGCCGAGTCCGGCGAGGCCCGCTTCCGGTGGCTGCACGCCCGGCCGGGCCGGGCCCGCGACCTCTACGAAGCGGCGGTCGATGCGCACGGACAGCAGGCGTGGGTGCGCACCGCCTCCGAGATCATCGACGGCGGCTGGCTGGGACCGGTGGTCACCGACGCAGCCCGCTCCCGGCTGGGCGACGTCGCCCTGGTTGCCTGCGAGGCCTGGGCGTTCGCCCATCCCGACGACGGCACTCCCAGGCTCGTCGGCCGCCACGGCTCCCTGACGTCCGCCGAGATGCTGGTGCCGCTTCTCACCTACGTGTCGTAGGGGCGGTCCATAAGGGATCCTGGTGCCGGTTCGCGCCGTGGTGTCCTAGGGTTGGCGGCATGGAGCAAGCCGGTCTCTCGACGCCCGGGCCGGAGCGGCCCGAAGTGCTCGTGCCCGAGGTCGCCGACAGCGTCGACGAGGGTGGCGGGGAGGCTGAGATCAACGAGACGATCGACCATCCCGCCAAAGTGATGCGCATCGGCACGATGCTGAAGCAGCTGCTGGCGGAGGTGCGCTCGACCGAACTGGACGAGGCGAGCCGCCAGCGCCTGCGCGAGATCTATGAGACGTCCGTGCACGAGGTCGGCTCGGCGCTGTCGCCGGACCTGCGCGACGAACTGGCTCGGCTCGCTTCTCCCTTCGAGGCGCCCGAGCCGCCGTCGGCCATGGAACTGCAGATCGCCAAGGCCCAGCTGGTCGGCTGGCTTGAAGGGCTGATCCAGGGAATGAAGGCCATGCTGATGGCCCAGCAGATGAGCGCCCGCCAGCAGCTCGAAGCGATGCGGGGGGAGCTGCCGCCAGGCTCCATCCCCGCCCGGGAGGCCCATCCCGGCATCGACGCCGAAATCCGCCCCGGCACCTACCTGTAACCGCCCAGGAGGCCGAGCGGGTAGTCGAACGTCTCGGCACGTCAGGGGCGGTATGCGCGCTCGGGATGCGGGCGGGCTATGTTGCGAATCACATATGTGTTCTTTATCCCCAGGGTGATCCACACCCTGTGCAGGCCGTCCACAGGAGCAGTCCGGTGCCGAGTTCGTTCACCCACCTCCATGTCCACACCGAGTACTCGATACTCGACGGCGCCTCCCGGCTCGACGAGCTGATCGCGGCCGCGGTCGCCGACGGCCAGCCGGCGCTGGGCATAACCGACCACGGCAACATGTACGGGGTCCTCGACTTCTACCGGGGCTGCAAGAAGGCCGGCATCAAGCCCGTCATCGGCCTCGAGGCCTACATGGCCCACGAATCCCGCCGTGAGCGGCCGGCGCGCCGGGGCCGCATCGACGACTCGGGCGGCGACACCGAGGGCGGGGGCAAGCTCTACTACCACCTGACCCTGTTGGCCGAGAACAACACTGGCTACAAGAACTTGATCCAGGTGGCCAGCCGGGCCTTCATGGAGGGCTACTACTACAAGCCCCGCTGCGACTGGGAGACCCTCTCGGACCACAGCGAGGGGCTGATCGCCACCTCCAGCTGCCTCGGCGGCCAGGTCCCCCAGGCGCTGCTGCGCGGCAACCCGGCCGAGGCCCTCAAGAAGGCCGCCCGATTCCAGGACATCTTCGGCCGCGACAACTTCTTCGTCGAGATGCAGGACCACGGCATCCCCGAGCAGCAGCAGATCAACCCGCAGCTCCTCGAGATCGCCCGGAGGCTGAAGGCCCCGCTGCTGGCCACCAACGACAGCCACTACACCCACCGCCACGACGCCGAGGCCCACGACGCACTGCTGTGCGTGCAGACCGGGTCGCTGCTCGCCGACGAGGACCGCCTCAAGTTCCACGGCGACGACCACTATCTCAAGTCGGCAGCGGAGATGCGCAGCATCTTCGCGGAGATCGCCGAAGCGTGCGACAACACCCTTTGGATCGCGGAGCGAGCCGACGTGAGCATCGAGTTCGGCAAGCCCCTGCTGCCGCACTTCGAGGTGCCCGACGACTTCGACAGCGACCGAGCCTACCTTGAGCACCTCACGCTGACGGGCGCCCGGGAGCGCTGGGGCGACCCGCTTCCCGAGAACGTGGCCGAGCGGCTGGCCTACGAGCTCGAAGTCATCAACAACATGGGGTTCGCCTCCTACTTCCTCATCACCTGGGACCTGATCGCCTACGCCCGCCGCCGAGGGATCAGGGTGGGGCCCGGCCGGGGGTCGGCCGCGGGCTGCGCGGTGGCCTACAGCCTGCGCATCACCGACCTCGACCCGATCCGCTACGACCTGCTGTTCGAGCGGTTCCTGAACCCGTCGCGGGTGTCGATGCCCGACATCGACATGGACTTCGACTCCCGTTACCGGGACGAGCTGATCAACTACGCGGCCGATCGCTACGGACGCGACCACGTGGCCCAGATCGTCACCTTCGGCCGGATCAAGGCCCGGGCCGCGGTGCGCGACGCGGCCCGCGTGCTGGGCTACCCGCACTCGCTCGGCGACCGGATCGCCAAGGCCATGCCGCCGCTCATCCTGGGCCGCGACACTCCGCTGCAGTACTGCTTCGAGGACTCCGAGGCCCATCACGACGGCTATCAGGCCGCGGCCGAGCTGCGCCAAATGTACGACGCCGACCCCGACGTGGCCAAGGTCGTGGACACCGCCCGGGGCCTCGAGGGCCTGCGCCGCCAGGACGGCATCCACGCCGCGGCGGTCGTGATCACGCCCGAGCCCCTCACCGAGTACATGCCGATCCAGCGCAAGCCCGAGCAGGGCCGCGACCCTTCGGAGGCGCCGATCGTCACCCAGTACGAGATGCACGGAGTGGAAGACCTCGGCCTGCTCAAGATGGACTTCCTTGGCCTGCGCAACCTCGACGTGATTACCGACGCGGTGGCGCTGATCGACAGGACACGGGGCCTCGAGGTGGACGTGGACGCCATTCCGCTGGACGACGACACCACCCTCGCGATGCTGCGGGACGGCGACACGATCGGCGTGTTTCAGCTGGAGTCCCCCCAGGTGCGCTCATTGGTCCGCTCCCTGGCCCCTACGTCCTTCGACGACGTCTGCGCGCTGGTCGCCCTGTATCGCCCAGGCCCGATGGCGGCCAACATGCACAACGACTACGCCGACCGCAAGAACGGTCGGCGGCTCGTGGAGTACATCCACGACGACGCGGCCGACATCCTGGCCGACACCTACGGCCTGATGATCTACCAGGAGAGCGTGATGCGGGTGGCCCAGCGCTTCGCGGGCTACTCGCTGGCCGAGGCCGACTCGCTGCGCAAGGCGATGGGCAAGAAGATCCGGGCCGCGATGGCCGCCGAGGAGGAGAAGTTCGTCGCAGGCGTGGCCTCCAACGGCTACGAGCCGGGCCTAGGCGAGCAGCTCTTCAAGATCATCGAGCAGTTCGCCGACTACGCCTTCAACAAGAGCCACAGCTACGGATACGGCCTCGTCGCCTACCAGACCGCCTACCTGAAGGCCAACTACCCGGTGGAGTACTTCGCCGCCCTGCTCACCAGCGTCAAGAACAAGCTGGAGAACGCGGCGGTGTACCTCAACGAGTGCCGCCAGCGCGGCATCCAGGTGGCCGTGCCCGACATCAATCGGTCCGACTCCGACTTCACGCCGGCACCGGACCTCGACAGCGGCGCCCCCGGCCGCATCGTCTACGGACTGGCGGCGGTCCGCAACGTCGGCGAGGGTTTCGTGGCCCGGGTGATCGACGAGCGGGCCAGCGGCGGCCCCTACGCGTCCTTCGCCGACTTCGTGGAGCGCGTCGACCTGGAGGTCCTCAACAAGCGCACCATCGAGTCCCTGATCAAGGCCGGCGCGTTCGACTCGCTGGGACACCGGCGCAAGGGCCTCATGCAGGTCTACGAGGCGATAATCGACATGACCGTTCGGAAGCGCCGCGAGCACGAGGCCGGGGTCATGTCACTGTTCGGGGAGCAGACCGAGGGACCGTCCTTCGACGACCGGCCGGAGCCGAACGAGTCGGAGTACGAGCGGATGAGGCTGCTGGCCCATGAGAAGGAGATGCTGGGCCTCTACATCTCCGACCATCCGCTCAACGGGCTGGAGCCCCGCATCCGTCGCAGCGCCGACGGCACCGTCGGGGATCTGCTGGCGCCTCAGGCCGCCGACGGCGACGCCGGTTTCCGCACCGTGGGAGGCGTCGTCACCAGCCTGCAGCGCCGCTGGACCCGCCGCGGCGAGCTGATGGCCACATTCTGGCTGGAGGACCTGAACGGCACCATCGAGGCGATGGTCTTCCCCAAAGCGATGGCCGAGCACGGAGCCAAGCTCTACGACGACGCCGTGGTGCTGGTGCGGGGCCGGCTGGACACCCGCGAGGATGCCGCGCGCTTCTTCGTCAACGACGTGCAGATCGTCGACGCCTCCCAGGAGGAGCCCGCGTTGCGGGTGGTGTTGCCGCTGGAGAACCAGAGCGACCGGTGCCTGGGCGAGCTCAAGTCGCTTCTGGCGGAGCATCCGGGCGGCTCGCCGGTGCAGCTGCAGCTCGACGAGCACAGGGTGGTGCACCTGCCCGAGACCTTCGCGGTCGATACCGCCCGCGGCCTGCTGGCGGAGCTCCGCGTGCTTCTTGGCGCCGACGCCATCGCGAGCTGACGGTGGGCCGATGGACGGGTTGACGGCTGGCTGACGAAACTGCCTGCCCGCCCGGGCCGGGGTCGCTTCCGGAGTGGGTCTGGGCAGGACTGGGTGGGGGCGCCGCCCGGCGGGACCGGCCGCGTCCCGTGCCGTGCCTCGCGCTGCATCCCGCGCCGTGGCCCGCGCCGGCTCTCGCGCCGAACTGGCCCACCGAGGTTGCGAATCGCCGACGAATGCTTGAAACTGGAGTCGGCACAGCGGGCATCCGAAACCTGGGAGGTCGCAATGGCAATCGCGGTCGAGACGCAGGACTGCACTTCGCTCGGCGACTCGGACCTGGGGGAGATGGCCGATCTGTGCGCCGCCTCGACCGAAGCCTACGAGGCGGGATCGCTGTCCAAGCAGGCCGAGGCCTGGGTGCTGGTGACGCAAGTCCGCGATAACGGCAGGCTCAGAGGCTTCTCCTTCTGCACTCTCGAACGCATCGGCGGCACGCCCTGCGTCCTCATGGGGGCGGGTCACACTTGTCGGACCACCCGGCGCGACACGGTTCTGAGGGCCCTGGTCAACGACCAGCTCCGCCGCGCCGCGCTGTCGTTCCCCGACGAGGATGTCCTCGTCGGCATGCAGATCAACGACCCTGGCGCGTTCGAGGCGTTCAAGAACCTCCACGATGTGGTGCCCCGGCCCGACCACAAGACCACCGGCGAGGAGCGCGCCTGGGGCCGCCGCCTGGCCAAGCGGTTCGGCATCGGCTCGCTGAGCTACGAGGACCGCATCTTCACCACCCGCGGCAAGGGTCGCCCCCCGGTGATGCTCGACCACGCCAGCCTCAAGCCCGAGAAGATCCCGGCGGGCGCGGCCGCCCTGCTCGACAAAGTAGTCAAAGACGACGGCGACACCCTGATCGTGCACGGCTGGGTAATGGCCGAGGAGCTCGAGAAGCTGCTCTGATCCCCGGCACCCGCCTGCTTCGGCAGCCAGGCGGTTGAGAGGCATGGCCTTCGGGCGGCGAGACCGCGGCGCGGTCACGGTTCGTGCTCGGCGAGCCCGGAACGCTTGAGTGACGTGGAGTTCGAGGAGGCGGTCAGGGGTCGCCGGATGGTGCGCTCGTTCACCGGCGAGGCGGTGGCGACCGCGGCCGTGGACGAGATCTGCGACCTGGCCCGTCGGGCGCCGACGGCCGGGAACGTGGCGGGAGTCGAGTTCCTGGTGCTGGAGGGCGCCGACACCGGAGCCTACTGGGACGTGACCCTGCCTCCGGAGCGACGCGACGGCTTCGCCTGGCCCGGCCTGTTGGCCGCGCCGGTGCTCGTGGTCGTGTGGTCCCATCTGGGCGGATACCTCAGCCGCTACCGCGAGTCGGACAAGCGCCACACCGGACTCGGGGCCGCGGCCTCCGCTTGGCCGGTGCCCTATTGGTACGTCGACGGCGGTGCGGCGGTGATGACCATGCTTCTGGCCGTGCGGGATCGGGGTCTGGGCGCAGCGTTCTTCGGAATGTTCGAGCACGAACTGGCTGTGCGCCGGCGCTTCGGCGTGCCCCCGGACCGCCGGGGCATCGGCACTGTCGCCATCGGCCATCCCGCCCCGGATGACCGGCCCAGCCGGTCCGCCCGCCGAGGCCGCCCCCCGCTAGACGAGGTGCTCCACCGCGCTCGCTGGTATCCGGTGCCCTGACCGCTCGGCTGTCTGGCCCTACACACCAGGTCGGCGCTACCCTGCGCGCTGATGGCCACGGCCCGGGTTCCGCTCGTCGACTACCTGTGTCTCGAGCCGGAACCGCATCTGGTGGCCCAGGAGTGCACGGCGTGCGGGGCGCGGTTCTTCGACCGGCGCAACGCCTGCGCCCGTTGCGGCCTGACCGACTTCGCGCCGGCTGCGGTGGACGGCTCGGGCGAACTGCGGGCGTTCACGATCGTCCATCGGGCTGCGCCGGGCATCCCGGTGCCGTTCGTGTCGGCCATCGTGCGGGTCGACGACGGCACCTGGGTGCGCTCGAACGTCGTCAACTGCGACCCGACGCCCGAGGCGGTCACCCTCGGCATGCGGGTGCGGCTCACCACCTATCCGATCGGCGCCGACGACGACGGCGCCGAGGCGGTCGCCTTCGGCTTCGAGCCCGTCTGAGGCGGGCATCGGCCGGTCCACGGCTAACGTCAACACCAAGGGAGGCACCACAGCAATGTCAGCTCGGATCTCTCCAGACAGCGTGTGGGTGCTCGGCGCCCACATGACCCGCTTCGCCCGATATGCGGACCGGGACCTCATCGACCTGGCCTCCGAGAGCGCCATGGCTGCGCTGGCCGACGGCGAGGTCGCGGTGGGCGACATCGACGTGCTGGCCTGCGGGTCGCTGTTCCAGGCGTCTGGCGCGGTGGGCCAACGCATCCAGAAGCAGATCGGCCAGACGGGCGTGCCCGTCTACAACGTGGCCAACGCCTGCGCCACCGGGGCCACCGCCATTCGCACGGTGATCATGGCCATTCGCTCCGGCGAGGCGGAGATCGGCCTGGCCGTCGGGGCAGAGCAGATGGGCAAGATGGGGCTGCTGGGCGCGGGCGGCGCCAAGCGGGAGAAGAAGGTGTTCGAGCCCTCCGGCCGCTACGGCGCAGTGACGGGTGTGGACGGACATCTGGGCACCGAGACCATGCCCGGCGTGTTCGCCCAGGCCGGCATGGCCTACGCCCACGATCACGAGGGGGTCGGCTTCGAGCAGTTCGCCCGGGTGGCCTACAAGAACCATCTCCACTCGACGCTGAACCCGCTGGCGCAGTACCAGAAGGAGTTCTCGCTGGAGGAGGTCATGGAGTCGCCGATGATGAGCTACCCCAACACGCTGCTGATGTGCTGCCCGACCGGCGACGGCGCGGCCGCGGTGGTGCTGGTGTCGGGGGAGCGGCTGGCGTCGATGCCCGCCCATGTGCAGAGGCGGGCGGTGAAGGTGTCGGCGTCGGTGCTCACGTCGGACCCGTTCACTGAGGACTGCCAGGTGCAGCCGGACGTGAACACCCTCACCCGCAACGCCGCCGCCCAGGCCTATGAGGCTGCCGGGGTCGGTCCCGAGGACCTCGACCTGGTGGAGCTGCACGACTGCTTCGCCACCGCCGAGTTGATCCACTACGACAACCTCGGCCTGTGCGAGCGCGGCGGCGCTGGCGAGTTCATCGACTCGGGCGGGCCGTTCCGCGACGGTGCCACCCCGGTGAACGTCTCCGGAGGCCTGATCTCCAAGGGGCATCCCATCGGCGCCACCGGCGTGGCCAACGTCTACGAGATCACTGCCCACCTGCGCGGCGAGGCCGGCGACCGCCAGATCGAAGGCGCCACCGTCGGCCTGGCCCACGTGATCGGGTTGGCGTCAGCCTGCGGAGTCCACATCCTGGAGAAGTCCGCCGCCTGAGCCTCGAAGCCAGCCCGCTCCGCCTCGAGCCTGTCTCAGTGAGTTGGGATGGTTCGGATCAGGCGGTGGCCCGCTAGGGCCCGGCCGATGCAGGCGTCGGCGGTCACGAGCGGGCACTCCAGGGTCTCGGCAAGTCCCACATATCCCTCGAGCCAATGCCCACTCGTAGGGAGGCAACCCGAACTATGTGCTACAATGTAGAACATGGTTGAGATCGGAATCAGATCGCTCAAGCAGAACGCCTCCGCGGTGGTTGCGGAGGCCGCAGCCGGGGAGGTCGTCACGGTCACCCTGCGCGGCCGTCCGGTGGCCAAGATGACCGCCATCGCTTCGTCGCGGCTGGAGGAGCTCGTCGCATCGGGCCGGGCGCGCCCGGCGCGCCGCAGCATCGCTGAGTTGCCAGAGCCGCAGGCGGGGCCCCGACTCTCCGAGGAGCTGGAGGCCATGCGGGCGGCGGAACGATACTGACCGTGGCGCACTACATGGACACGTCGGCGCTGGTCAAGCTGGTGGTGCGGGAACCGGAGACGGATGCTCTGAGAGGATGGCTTGCCGCTGGCTCACTCGACCCGGTGTCGTGCGACCTCACCCGCACGGAGCTGATGCGAACAGTGCGCCGGGCCGCCCCCGACCGCACCCCAGACGCTAGGCGGGTGCTCGGTGCGGTCACCCTCACCCAGGTGACCACCGCGATCTTCGAACAGGCCGCCCGACTCGAGCCCGCTGCCCTGCGCAGCCTCGACGCGATCCACCTGGCTGCCGCCCTCGATCTGGGCGACGACCTCGACGGTCTGGTGACCTACGACAGCCGCATGGCCGAGGCGGCCGGATCGGCCGGAATCCAGGTGATCGCGCCCAGCAGGATGCGAACCCGACCCCCCTCGTAGCAGCGTCCGACGCTCGACTTGGACACGAGGCCGCGGCACTGGCAGTGCGGGCTCCGTAGGATCAGACGGTGACTGTCGTGGCGATCGACCATGTCCAGTTGGCGATGCGGATGCCGACTGGACTACGCCGGTTTGCGGGCGTGGATGAAGTACATGGGCGAGAAGATGGCCAGACGGCCCGCCTCGAGCATGGTCGCGGCGCAGAGGTTCAAGATCGCGGCCGCGCCGGCCGCACCTCGCGGAGCGATTCGGAACGTCTCAAGCGCCCTCAGCGAGTTGTGGATCGCCCAACGGCCGATCTGTGAGCTGCGAAAGCTGGCAACAGAGACCCGTGAACCGGCCAAAGCTGCGTCATGGACCCAGCTGGGCGACCAGGTCCTCGACGGTGGAGGTGGGGGACTGACAGGCGAAGTTGCGGCATACGTAGGCGTAGCCGTCGGGGCGGTCGGCCCATAGCGGGGAGTCGTAGGGCTCGCCCCAGGCCAGGACGGCGCCGGGCAGGTAGCGGGTCTGGACTGCCGACACCAGGTCGGGGCGGTCGCCGACCACCGCGATCTCGTCGAGGCCGTGGACGGCCATGTCCATCGCCTCCAGAGCCCGGCCGAAGGCGGTGGGATGCTGCACCGCGGTCTCGGCGAACAACCCGATGATGCGGAGGGCGTGCTCGTTGTAGCGGGACTCGCCGGTGAGCGTCGCCAGCCGGAGCAGGGCGCAGGCGGCCAGCGACTGGGCCGACGGGGTGGCGTTGTCCATCAGGTCCTTGGGCCGGGTGACGAGCCGCTCGGCGTCGTCGCCAGTGGTGAACACCCCTCCGGCGGCGTCGTCCCAGAACAGCTCCAGCAGGCCGTCGGCCGCGGCCCGGGCCTCGTCGATCCAGCGGGCCTGGCCCGACAGCTCGCCCAGCCGGGTGAAGGCTTCGATCAGCGCCGCGTAGTCGTGGGCGTAGGCCAGGTGGCGGGCCTGGGCGGGGCGTTCGGCGTCGCCACCTTGCCAGGAGCGCAGCCAGCGGCCGTCGTCCCGCCGCAAGCTGGCCACCAGGAACTCGCCGTTGGCCAGCGCCGCGGCCCGCCAGCCGGCATCGCCGGTAGCCGCGGCCGCCTCGGCCAGCGCCGACAGCATCAGGCCGTTCCACTCGGTGAGGACCTTGTCATCGAGGCTGGGCCGGATCCGACTCTCCCGGCAGGCGAACAGCGCCTCGCGGGCCGCCTCGACCGGCACCGGGCGGAGCAGGTCGCCCCGCACCGGCCGGTTCAGGATGTTGGCCCCTTCGAAGTTTCCGGCCTCGGTCACCCCCCACCAGGCCACCGCTGCGTCGGCGGCCTCGGCGCCCGCCGCGGCCCGCGCCACCGCCCGCAACTCCGGCTCGGACCACACGTAGAACTTGCCCTCGACGCCCTCGGAGTCGGCGTCCTCGGCCGAGTAGAAGCCGCCGTCGGCGTGACGCAGATCGCGCAGCACGTAGCCGACCGTCTCGTCGAGCACCTGCCGGTAGACCGCCTCGCCGGTCACCATCCAGGCGTGCAGGTAGGCCCGGGTGAGCAGGGCGTTGTCGTACAGCATCTTCTCGAAGTGGGGCACCAGCCACCGGCGGTCCACCGAGTACCGGGCGAAGCCGCCGCCCAGGTGGTCGTAGATGCCGCCGGAGGCCATGGCGTCGAGGCTGGTCCGCACCGCCCGAAGCAGTTCGGGCCGGCCGCCGCTGCGGTGATGGATGCGCAGTGCCGAGGCCAGCGTCATCGCGCCCGGGAACTTGGGAGCGCCCCCGAAGCCGCCCCACTCGGGATCGAAAGCGGCCAGGATGGCGTCCCCGGCCCGGTCCAGCGCCCGGCCGTCCGCGCGGCTGGCTGGATCCTTCGCCCGGCCGTCCTCGCCGCCTGCCCCAGTCTCCGCGCCGAGCGATGCCGCAGCCCGCGACGTCCGGTCGATCAGCGTTACGAGCTGGTCGGCCTGGGCATGGACGTCGTCGCGGCGGTTGGTCCACGCTTCGTCGATTGCGGCCATCACCTGGCGGAACGAGGCCATGCCCCCCCGCGGCCGGTCCGGGTAGTAGGTGCCCCCGAAGAACGGCCGGCCGTCGGGAGTCAGGAACACGGTCATCGGCCAGCCGCCTCGGCCGGTCATGGCCTGCACCGAGTCCATGTAGATGGCGTCCACGTCAGGACGCTCCTCCCGGTCCACCTTCACGTTCACGAACAGCCGGTTCATGATCTCCGCGGTGGCAGCGTCCTCGAAGGACTCGTGGGCCATCACGTGGCACCAGTGGCAGCTTGAGTAGCCCACCGACAGCAGCATCGGCCGGTCCCGCTCCGAAGCCGCGGCGAACGCTTCCGGCCCCCACGGATACCAGTGCACCGGGTTGTCGCGGTGCTGGCGCAGGTAGGGGCTGGTTTCGTCGCCGAGTCGGTTCATGCATCCGAGCCTAAGAGGCCGAGTGGGCAGGCCAGCGGATCCGGCCCATACGGGCGAGGCCACGGCGTTCTCTCGGTGCGGACGTGGCTGCAATGACGGTCGGATCGGCTGCGGCCTGAGTCGACGACCCGCCGAATTGAGGCGGTATCCAGCGCCGGGGGACGGCCGGCGCCTGATTCTGGGGCAGAATGTCGCCGGTGAGCGCCGGAGTGCGGGTCCTGGTCGTCGACGACGAGCCCTCTTACCGGGAGGGTCTGCAGGTGGCGCTGGGTGTCGAAGGGTTCACTGTGGACGTGGCCGCCGACGGCGAGGAGGCGCTGGCCATGTTCGACGCCCTCGAGCCCGACATCGTGCTGTTGGACGTGATGCTTCCTCGGCTCTCGGGGATCGATGTGTGCCGCCGCATTCGAGCCGGCGCCGACACTCCCGTGATCATGGTCTCAGCCCGGCGCTCCGAGATAGACACCGTGGTCGGCCTGGAGGTCGGCGCCGACGATTATGTGGCCAAGCCGTACCGGGTTCGGGAGTTGGTGGCGCGGATGCGCACCGTGCTCCGCCGCAGCGGCGTTCGGAGAACCGCGGCCGGAAGCGGTGCAGAACTGTCCATCGGGGACGTAACCGTCGACCGCGACCGTCACGAAGTGACCGTGCGAGGCCAGCCGGCCCGCCTGCCCCTCAAGGAGTTCGAGCTGCTGGCCCTGCTGATGGAGAACGCAGGGTTCGTGGTCACCCGTCAGACGCTCATCGACCGGGTGTGGGGCTTCGACTATGTGGGCAACACCAAGACCCTCGACGTTCACATCAAGCGTCTGCGATCGCGCATCGAGCGCGACCCGGCCGAGCCCGAGCGCATCGTCACCATCAGAGGCCTCGGCTACAAGTACTCGGCGCCTTGAGACCCGCTTCCACGGCCCGGTGCGCCCGACCGGCCGTGCAGGGTGCTGGCGTAGTGCTGGGCGCCGGCGCGGTGTCGGGAGCTGGGGCGGTGTCGGGGGAGCTGGTGTGGTGCTGGGAGCGTGCGTGGTGCTGGGAGCTGACATGACCGATATGAACACCTCCCAGCCCCGTCCCGGCGACCCGTCGCGCCGCGCCTTCCGCGGTCGCCTCGGGCTCTGGGTGACGGGTGCCCGGCCTCGTACCCTCAGCGCCGGGCTGGTGCCGGTAGCGGTCGGCGCGGCGGCCGCGGTCGGAGAGGGGTCGCAGGTCGCGTGGTGGAGGGCCGCGGCCGCGTTGGCGGTCGCGGCCGGCTTGCAGGTGGGAGTCAACTACGCCAACGACTACTCGGACGGGATTCGAGGCACAGACGACGCCCGCCGGGTGGGACCGCTGCGGCTGGTGGGCTCGGGGCTGGCACCGCCCCGCAGCGTCAAGCGGGCCGCGCTGGGCTCATTCGCGACTGCGGGCGCAGCCGGGTCGGTGCTCGCGGTTGTGGCGGGATGGGAGCTGCTGGTCGTCGGGGCGCTGTGCCTGGTCGCGGGCTGGGCTTACACCGGTGGACCCAAGCCCTACGGATATCTCGGGCTTGGCGAGGTGTTCGTATTCGTGTTCTTCGGTCTTGTGGCCACCGCGGGCACTGCCTACGTGCTGTTGGAGCGCCTGGACTGGTTCGCGGCGCTTTGCGGCGTGCCCGTCGGACTGTGGGCGGTGGCGCTGCTGATCGCCAACAACCTGCGCGACATCTCCAGCGACGCCGCCGCGGGCAAGCGCACACTGGCCGTCCGCCTCGGCGACAAGCGCACCAGGCTGACGTACATGGCCGTGCTCGAGGCGTCCTACGCGGTCGCTCTGCTGGCGTCGCTGGAAGGCCGCGCCGCAGCAGCGGCGGTCCTGGGAGCGCCCTTCGCGGTGCGCGCCGTGCGTCGGGTCCTCCGGGGTGCCTCGGGTGCCGCGTTGATACCCGTGCTCGCCGACAGTGCTCTCACCCAGTTGGTGTCGGGCCTGGCCATGGCCGCAGGCATCGCCCTCACCGCCTGAGGAGCGTCACTGGCTCCGGCATGAACGCGGTTCTGGTGTGAACACGGGCCAGACTGTCGGGCATGAGTCGTGAAGCGGTGGTCGCCCACCTGGAGGCGCTGGGCGTGGCCTACGAGGTGGTCGAGTGCGATCCCGATCTGGCCGACACCGCGCAGTTCTGCGAGCACTACGGGTATTCGATGGAGGCGTCGGCCAACGCCATCTGCGTGGTGGGCAAGACCGCTGAGCGCCCGATGGCCTGCTGCGTGGTGCTGGCCTCCACCCGCCTGGACGTCAATGGCGTCGTGCGACGACGCCTCGGCACCCGCAAGGCGTCCTTCGCGGACGCGGCCACCACCGTCGAGCGCACCGGCATGATGATCGGCGGGGTCACCCCGTTCGGACTGCCCGAGGGTCTCCCAGTGTGGATCGACGCTCGGGTGATGGACTGCGAGCAGGTCATCGTGGGCGGCGGATCCCGCGACTGCAAGATCCTGTGCCCTCCCTCCTCGCTGGCGGCCATCACCGGTGCCGAGATAGTCGACAATCTCGCCAAGCCCGCTCCGGCGCCGACTTAGAGGCCGAGCGGGCAGGGAGCGAGCCCGGCTCATGCGGGCAAGAAGAGAAGATCAGCCTCGGGTGGCCGTGATCAGCTGGGCTATCCCGGCGCTCAGCCGATGGTGCCGCACCTCAGTGAAGCCGCAGGCACCGAGTTCGCGGCTCAGGTCGTCCCACGATGGCAGGTACGCGACCGAATCGGGCAGGTACCGATAGGCGTCGCGGTCGGACAGGGCCGCGCCGATGAGGGGCACGATCCGGCCGAAGTACAGGCCGTGACCCCAGCGCAGCACTGGGTTGGTGGGCCGGTCCACCTCCAGCAGGGCGATGCGCCCGCCGGGTCGCAGCACCCGGGCCACTTCCGCGAGCAGCGGCGGCACTGCGGTGAGGTTGCGCAGCGCGAACCCGCAGGTCGCACCGTCCAGCAAGCCGCCGGGAAGCGGCAGATCCAGCACGTCGGCGTTCACCGGTGGCCATCTGGCCGCCTCCGTCGGTGCGGCCCGCAGCATCCCCATCGAGAGGTCGAGGCCGACCGGCGCATGCCCGCCGCGGGCAAGCTCCCGGCAGAGGTCCCCAGTGCCGCAGGCCAAGTCGGCCACCAGCGACCCCGCCGGGAGGCCCAGCTCGCGCACGGCCCGGCGTCGCCAGGCCACGTCGAGCCGCAGCGTCATGACCCGGTTCACCAAGTCGTAGCGCGGTGCGATGGCATCGAACATCTCCCGCACGGCTCGCCGCTTCTGCTCGGCCGTCTCGCCAGGACCTCCGGCCGAGATGGGTGACCGGGGCCACCCGCTCACCGTCTGGAGCGCCAGTACTGCTGGTAGCTGCGGCTGTTCGGATGCAGCAGCAGCGCGAGCAGCGCGATGTCGAACATCAGGCTGATCGGGTTGGAGAACAGCAGGCTCGGGCGGACCGTCATCGCCCTCAGCAGCCGGAGCGCGAGCGGCGCCGCGGCTGCGGCCACGCCAAGCCTGTAGCCCCACCGCATCTCGTTGGCTATCCCGAAAGCAGCGGCCAGCTTGCCCACCACCACCAGCAGCACGTAGGCCGCTCCCAGCGTGCGGCTGCCGAACAGGGTCCCGAACCCCAGCCCGCCGACCACCCAGAACAGCAAGTCGAAGCCGCCCTGGAAGTACAACAGGATCTGCGCGATGTACATCGTCTGGGGTTGGCGGGGGTTCACCCAGACACGCGGTTCCATGACCCCAGTATGCAGCCTCGTCGCTGGTGTGCCGCCGAAGTCCGCAGCCTCGTCGCCGGTGTGCCGCGGCTCTCGGCGAATCGAGCGCCCCTAGGCGCCTCTAGGTGCTAGGCCCGCGGCGGTAGGCGCGGTCGGTGTGGTGGTGCTCGAAGCCGATGCGGCGGTAGACCGCGTTGGCCCGATCATTGTCGGACTCCACGTAGAGCATTCCCACTTCCAGGCCCCGCTCCGCCAGCCACTCCAGCCCGGCCAGGGTCATCGGTCCGCCCAAGCCCCGACCCGCGAAGTCCGGATCGACCGCGATCACGTAGATCTCGCCCAGCGGCGGGTTGGTGTCGGCGTGGACCTTGGTCCAGCAGAAGGCGACCAGACGACCGTCTCGGCAGTGCAGCCGGAAGCCGTCGGGATCGAACCACGGCTCGGCCATGCGGTCCCGCACGTCCTCAGCGGTCAGCCCCCCCTGCTCGGGATGCCAGTGGAACGCCCGATTGTTGACCGTCACGAACTCGTCGATGTCGGCTGGAGTGAACGCCCGGGTCGCGAGCCCCGACGGTTCGGCCGGCAGCGGGCACCGCAGCTGCCAGAGGTCCCGGTAGGGCTCGAACCCGTGGCGGAGCGCCGCTGAGTCGTCGCCCTCGGCCACTTGCCTGATCCATAGCTGTACGGGCGTGTCCGGATCGACGCGCCCCACGGCCTCCTCGAGGATCCGGGGGGTCTCGTCCGCGGCCCGCCCCTCGTGCACCACGATCTGCGTCTCGCCCCCCGATTCCGCCGGGGCAATGACCTCGTAGCGCACTGGAGGAGAGGGTACCCCGCAGGCGAGTAGCGAGAAGATTCTCGCGAGACGGCAGATCAGATTTATCCAATATGAGATTCCGTCCGGGAGCGTCTGAGGCGGTAGGGTGTCGCCTTCAAGCGCTTGCTGCACGGCCGGGCACGTCTGCCGGCAGCGAGATTCCGACGCCGTGAGAGCGAGGTCCTGAAGCCGTGGCGACAGACGCAGTGTTCACGTCGGCGCCGCCGGTGCCGCAGCCGTCGGTCCATGAGAATGTGCTGCACTATCTGCGCAAGCTGATCATCACCGGGGAGCTTCCCCCCGGTGCGAAGATCCCCCTCGACGCGGTCGCCAGGACTTGCGGGGTGAGCCCGGTTCCTGTGCGCGAGGCGCTGCGACAACTCCAGAACGAGGGGGTCGTCATCAACGAGCCGCGCCGCGGCTACTGGGTCGCGCGCCACTCGCGCGAGGAGTTCGCCGAGCTGCAGCAGATCACGCTGCTGCTGGAGTGCGAGGCGATCCGCAGCGGGGCCCCCCACATCACCGACGACGACCTCGAGCGCATGGACGCCTACCGCGTCGAGATGGAGCAGGCGCTGGCCGCGGGCGACTTGTGGGCCGCCAGCGTCGCCCACCGCGAGATGCACTTCGTGCCCTACCGGGCGTCGGGCCGCAAGATCCTCGTACGCGAGATCGAGCGGCTGTGGGAGCACACCGACCACTACCGGGTGCTGTACCTCTACAAGGACACCGATGTCCAAGAGGTGTCCCTGGACCAGCACATGGGCCTGATCGACGCGTGCCGTGCCCGCGACGCCGAGACGCTCGTGCGGCTGATGACCGCCCATCGGGAGTTCGCGACCGCGACCATCACTCCGGGCCTTCTCGAAGACGACAGCCCCTGACCGGCCGCGTCGAGCGGCAGCTGATGCCCGAGGGCGGCTGTGGGTCAGTCGTCGACCCGTGTGTCGTCGACCCGTGTGGCTCCGTCGTTGACTTGGGGGATCACTAGACGGCTCAGCAGTTCGAGCTGGGCGGGGTCGTCGCTGGTGGGGCCGAGCACGATGTACTCGCAGCCCCCGTCCGCTAGGTCGCGGAGGCGGGCCACGATCTCGTTTATCGACCCGAAGAAGTAGCTCTTCTCGAGATGCTCGCGGCTGCGGTGGCCGCCCATGGCCTGCTCGAAGTAGAAGTGCTGCTCGGCGCGGGCCTTCGCCGGGTCGCTGGTGTCGACCACATGGATGAAGTTGCAGTGCGCGAACCTCGGGCAGGGAGTGCCGCGCTCGGCGGCCGCGTCCTGGATCAGCCGCCAGTCGCGGTGAACCCACTGCTGCTGGCCCGAGCACCGGGACAGCCACCAGTCGGCCCCGAGGATGCGGTCTCGCACAGTCCGGGCCAGCACGGGCACGTCGTTGTCGAACTGCCCGTCAGGGATGCGCGACCCGCCGGCCACCCACACGGGAGGCATCGTCGGCGGTCGGGGCTCGATGGTGACATCGGTGAACGAGTAGTAGCGGCCCTCGAATGACGCGTCGGAGGTGGTCAGCAGCAGCCTGACCGCCTCGAGGATCTCGTCGGTGCGTCTGCCGCGTTCGCTGATGTGGGTGCCGGTGGCCGTGAACTCGGGCCCGTACCAGCCCGGGCCGATCCCGAACTGGTAGCGGCCGCCGGTGAGGAAGTCCATGGTGGCGACCTCCTTGGCGAGCAGCACCGGGTCGCGCAGCGGCAGCACCAGGATCCCGGTGCCCACCATCTCGACGTCGGGCGCGACCGCGGCGGCGTGGGTGAGCACTGTCATCGGCTCGAGCCACGCCATGCCGTAGAGGCCCGGCGCGTGCAGCAGATGGTCGATCACCCACAGGTCGATGCCGTGCTCGTTGGCCGTCTTGGAGAACGCGTCGGTGCCGCGTCGGGCCCTGTCGTAGTCGAGCTGCGGGTAGGCGAACGATGGGATCCAGGCTCCGAAGCGCATGGGCGGTCCTTGTCTGTCGGCGGGGTCGTGAGGCCGACGGTATACCCTCTACAATTTGATATTGCAAATATTTGATTCTAGATTGGGGAGCATGGTTCATTACGCGCCATCGGGCCAGGGGCTGGCCGTGTACCGGCCCGGCGCTGGCTCCGCGCACCGGTAGGAGGGCAGCCCACCGGATGAAGCCGCCGAGATTCGCCTACCACGCCCCGCAGACCCTGTCGGAACTGCTCGAGACCCTGAGCGCGGCCAGCGACGAAGCTGTCCTGTTGGCGGGCGGGCAGAGCCTGCTGCCGATGCTCAACCTTCGGCTGGCCGCCCCGAGCCATGTCATCGATCTCGGCCGAGTTCCGGGGCTTGACTCCGTCGACGGCCCCGGCAATCCCGACGGCCCCGACGGCAGCGTCGGCCCCGGCAATCCCGACAGCCGCGACGGCAGCGTCGAAGTCGGCGCGATGGTCACTCACCGCCGTCTGGAGACCGACCCGGTGGTGGCCGCGTCGGCGCCGCTCGCGACACGCGCCGCGGGGTTCGTCGGCTACCGCGCCATCCGCAACCGCGGCACCGTCGGCGGCAGCGTCGCGCACGCCGATCCGGCGGCGGAATGGCCCATCGTGCTGCTGGCCCTCGACGGCGATGTCGGCCTGGCCTCCGTACACGGCCGGCGCCGCGTCGCCGCAGAGGACTTCTTCGAGTCGGTGTACACCACCGCCAGACGACCCGACGAGGTCGTGACATCTCTGAGCTTCAGCGTTCGCTTCGCCCGCTGCTGGGGGTTCTCGGAGTTCCAGCGGCGTGTCGGCGACTTCGCGACGGTCGCGGTAGCGGTCGCGTGCGTGGTGGAGTCCCGAGAGGTCGTCGAGGCGCGCGTCGCCATCGCGGGAGTGGCGGACCGCCCGGTGCGATGCCGCGAAGCGGAGGCTGCCCTCACCGCACGGTCGCGCACCGCCGCAGTCGACGCCGCCGATGCGGCCTGCGACTCGATCGAGCCGATCAGCGACATCCACGGATCGTCAGCGTTCCGCAAGAGGCTCGTCCACGCCGAGACCCGACGCGCCGCGCATCAAGCCCTGACAGGCCACGGCACAGGTGCTGGCGATGGTTGAGATCTCGCTCAGCGTCAACGGCGAACCCACCACAGCGGACGTGGACCCGCGCCTGCTGCTAGCAGACTTCCTGCGTCACGACTTGGGCTTGACCGGCACCCATGTGGGCTGCGAGCACGGCTACTGCGGTGCCTGCACCGTGCTCGTGGACGGCGCCACGGCGCGGTCCTGCATCACGCTCGCCGTGCAGGCCCACCAACGACAGGTGGACACCGTCGAGTCGCTCGCACCCGACGGCGGGTTGCACCCCGTGCAGCAGGCGTTCAAAGACTGCCACGGGCTGCAGTGCGGATTCTGTACTCCGGGGCTGCTGATGAGCGTGGTGGAGTTGGCCGCCACGGACCCCGGCTGCGGCCGCGACGAGATCCGCGAGCACCTCGCCGGGAACGTGTGCCGCTGCACCGGCTACCACCACATCGTCGACGCCGTCGAAGCGGCCCTCAACAGCCTCCGGAGCCTCGGGGGTCAAGCCGATGGAAGCTGACCAGGCGCCTCGCTACTTCGGGGCGAGAGTGGCGCGCCGCCAAGACGACAGGCTGCTGTGCGGCCAGGGCCGCTACGTCGCCGACATCGACCCTCCGGGGGCTCTCGCCGCGAAGTTCGTGCGCTCCTACGAGGCCCACGCCGCGGTGGCAGGCGTCGACGTCGAAGCGGCCGCAGCCGCGCCGGGTGTGCGGGCAGTGTTCGTCGGCGAGGACTTCGCCGACGTCGAGATCCGCTGCGTGTCGAGCTACACCGCCTTCCAGGAGTCGGCTCAGCCGATCCTCGCCGTGGACCGTGTCCGGCATGTGGGCGAGGCGCTCGCCATGGTCGTCGCCGACGACGAGTACCTCGCGGAGGACGCCTCCGAGATGGTGGTCGCCGATCTCGACCCGCTGCCCGCCGCGGTCGACATCGACGCCGCCCTCGACGAGGCGTGCGCTCCCTTGCATCCCGGATGGAGGGACAACGCGTTCGTGCGCAGACAGGCCACGACCGACGGATTCGACGAGGCCAGTTCGTGTGCGCCGCACCAGGTGTCCATCGATCTGCACAACGCCCGCCACAGCGGCATCCCCATGGAGAACCGGGCGTGCGTCGCCGAGCACGACAAGGGCACCGGCAGGTTCCGGCTCCACACCACAACCCAGATCCCGCATCTCGTGCGAGCCGGCCTGTCTTGGGCGCTGGCCGTGCCCGAGAGCCGCATCCAGGTGATCGCCCCCGACGTCGGCGGCGGATTCGGGGTGAAGGCCCAGCTGTACCCCGAGGAGGTGGCCTGCTGCCTCGCGGCGCAGCGGCTCGACCGGCCCGTCAAATGGGTCGAGGACCGCCGCGAGCACTTCGTGGCCGCGCACCACTCCCGAGAGCACCGCCACCATGTGACCGGTTACTTCGACGACGACGGCACGATCCTCGCTCTCGAAGCCGACATAGCCGTCGACATGGGCGCATACTCCGTGTTCCCGTGGACATCCACCATGGACGGCGGGATGGCCATGGGCATCCTGCCGGGCCCCTACCGGATCCGCGAGTACTCGGTCGCGTCGACGTCGGTCTGCACCAACAAGACCCCCTACGGCGCGTACAGAGGGGTCGCCCGTCCGGCGGCGTGCTTCTCGATCGAGCGGCTAATCGACCAGGTAGCCCGTCACCTCGGCCTCGGCCGCGCCGAGATCCGCCACCGCAACCTGCTTCGAAGCGGCGACTATCCGTGGCGCTCCCCGTCGGGGCTCGTCTACGACAGCGGATCGCTGGTCGAGTCGCTCGACGCGGTGCTGGAGCTCGGCGACGTCGGGGGCCTGCTCGAGTGCCAGGCCGAAGCCCGCGCCGCGGGCCGGTTGACGGGGGTCGGGCTCGCCGTGTTCACCGAGCAGACCGCCCACACCACCGAGGAGTTCAAACAGCGGGGCGTTCCGATCGTGTTCGGCTACGAGACCGCCAAAGTGCGCCTCGACGCGTCCGGCACCGCGGTGGTGTCGGCGTCGATACACGACCACGGACAGGGCCTCGAGACCACTCTGGCGCAGGTCGCGGCCGACCGGCTCGGACTGGACCTCGAACAGGTCCGCGTCGAGTACGGCGACACCGAGCAGGTCGCCTACGGCGCCGGCACCTTCGCCAGTCGCTCAGCGGTGCTCGCGGGCGGCGCGGTGACCAGAGCAGCCGACGAGGTCGCGGAAACGCTGCGGCAGGTCGCGGCCCACGTCCTCGAAGCAGCCCCGGCCGACATCTTGATCGGAGCCGGCCGGGCCTCGGTGGTCGGCAGCCCGAGCCGGTTCGTCGAGACGAGCGAGCTGTGCCGGCTCGTCTACCAGCGCCCCGAACGGCTCCCCGAGGGCGTCGAACCGCGCCTGGAGGCCACCCGGACATACGACGCGCATCCCGGGACGGGCGCCTACACCAACGCCGCCCATCTCGCGTCGATCGAGATCGACGCGCTGACCGGCAAGACGAAGCTGCTGAGCTACGCCGTCGTAGAGGACTGCGGCCCGATGATCAACCCGACGATCGTCGAGGGGCAGATCTTCGGCGGGGTGGCCCAGGGCATCGGCACCGCGCTGTTCGAGGAGTTCCTCTACGACGACGCCGGCCAGCCGCTGTGCACCACGTTCGCGGACTACCTGGTCCCGTTGATGAGCGACATCCCGGACTTCCGGGTCGCTCACCTCCAGACACCGTCGCCGCACACCATCGGCGGGCTCAAGGGCATGGGCGAGGGCGGCGCGATCGCTCCGGGCGCGGTGATCGCCTCCGCGGTGGAGGACGCCCTGTCGCACTTGGGGGAGGTCACCGTCAACCGGCTCCCGCTTACCCCCGAACGGGTCCTCGCCCTCATCGACGAAGCCACCGACATGGGAGCCGTCGACAGGGACGAAGCCACCGACAAGGGAGCCGTCGACAAGGACAAAGCCAACGACAGGGACGAAGCCACCGACAAGGGAGTCAAGACATGAGGGTCTCGCTGATCCAGATGCCCGCAGAGGGCTCCGCCGCGTCGCCGGATCCGGCCCACTTCGTGCGCGGATGGGTCAACGCGGCCGAGGGCTCCGACCTGATCGTGTTGCCGGAGATGTGGCATCCCGGCTACTTCGCGTTCGACCGGTACGCGGAAGCCGCCGAAGACACCCCCGCACTCTGGGAGGCGCTGTCCGAGACCGCCGCCGAGGTCGGGGCGTGCCTGCACGCGGGGTCGCTGGTGGAGGCCGACGGCGGGCGTCTCCACAACACGTCGGTGCTGTTCGGCCCCGACGGCGCAGAGCTCGCCCGATACCGCAAGATGCACCTGTTCGGCTTCGACAGCCAAGAGCAGCGGCTGCTGAGCCCCGGCGATGACGCAGTGGTCGCCGACACGCCGCTGGGACGTCTGGGCATGGCGGTCTGCTACGACCTGCGCTTCCCCGAACTGTTCCGGCGAATGACCGAACTCGGCGCGGTCGGGTTCATCGTCGCGTCGGCCTGGCCGCATCCCCGCGTCGAGGCGTGGAACACCCTGCTTCGAGCCAGGGCGATCGAGAACCAGGCGTTCGTGTTCGCCTGCAACGGTGTCGGGGCGACCGGCCGGGGATCGGTGCTGTGCGGCCGGTCGGCTGTCATCGATCCGTGGGGCGTCACCGTGACGTCTCTCGGTGACGATCCCGGCTACGCCTCGGCGCCGGTCCGGATCTCCGACGCCGCCAACGCTCGCAGCCGCTTCCCCGCGCTCGCCGACCGCCGGCTGCTGGCGGACCCCGACAACGACTTGGTGTTCCGCCGGGAGGACGGCACCGCCCTGCGGTTCAGCGCGAAGCGTGTGATCCTCGCCGGCTACACGGCACGGGACACCGAAGCCACCGCCGCCTACATCGCCAAACTCGAAGCCGAGGGGATCGCGCCGCCCGACGAGGTGCCCTCCTATTTCACGGTAGGCGCCGACCGGTTGACCACCGCCGACCGCATCGAGGTCGTCTCCGCGGCGTCGTGCGGCGAGGTCGAGTTCGCGCTGCTCGTGGACCGCGACGAGATCTGGGTGGCGGTCGCGTCGGACCACACCGACCGGGACCTCGAGACAGTCAACATCACCGCCTCGAAGCAGAACTGCCCGAAAGTGCTGTCAGCCACGGTGTGGCGGCTCCACGACGTCGAGGACCACTGGGACGAACTGGTCTTCGAGGCCCGAAGCCCCGCCGGAAGCCCGCACTGCTACCAGACGGGTCCGGTGGCCGCGCTGCGATCCCCGCACGAACTGCTCGACCTCGTCGAGAGCCGCTTCGGCGCACCCATGGCCGGAACCGTCGTGTTGTCCGGAACCGTTCCCGCCGCTGGCGGATTCGAGTTCCACCCCAGCTTCGAGGTCGAACTGCGCGACCCGGTCAGGGACCGGTCGCTTCATGCCGCCTACTCGATCGTCAACGTCAAGGAGGACACCTGATGGGAAAGCAAGAGTTCGAGTTCTTCGACCCCGAACTGCTCGCCTGGGAGCCCGAAGCGGGCATCGACGGCCTCTACAGCAAGACCCTGTCATCCGACCCCGACAGCGGGTCGTACACGCGGCTGCTGAAGTTCCTGCCCGGCACCGACACCTCCGCCGCCGGGGTGCAGCGCCACGACTTCTGGGAGGAGGTCTGGATGGTCGAGGGCGCCATCCATGACCTGACCCTCGATCAGAACTTCATCAAGGGCATGTACGCGTGCCGCCCGCCCGGCATGCCCCACGGCCCGTGGGTGAGCCCGAACGGGGCCGTCACGTTCGAAGTCCGCAACTACGAGTAGATCAGCGTGCTGCTTCTGCAGTTCTTGGTGTCGGGCGTCGCGACGGGTTGCTTCCTGATCCTCGCCACGATCGGGTTCTCCTTGACCCGCCGGGTCGAGGGATTCCTCAACATCGCCCACGCCGAACTGCTGGGCGTGAGCGCGTTCACGACCTGGTGGCTCAACGCCGAGCTCGGCTGGCACGTGCTCGTCGCCGGGTTCGTTGCGGTCGCGTTCACCGCGGTGGTGGGTCTGGGCATCGCCAAAGCGGTGTACGACCCGATCCGTCAGCGAGGCCCGGCTGTGCTGCTGATCACCTCCACCGGTGTCGCGTTCGTGATCGGCGGAGTGATCCACGGTCTGATCGGCACCGGCATACGCACCCTCGACATCGGCCTGGCGACCCGATACGAGGTGTCCGGGCTGCGGGTCACCAGCCATCAGCTGATCGTGGTCGGCCTGGCTGCGGCGGTGTCGGTTTCGTTGGCGGTGTTCCTGAACCGCACCCGCACCGGTCTCGCCATAAGGGCGATGGCCGTCAACCCCGGACTGGCCGCATCGCGTGGCGTCAACCTGTCAGCCACGTCGCGGGCGACATGGCTGCTGTCGTCGGGTCTCGCGGGTCTCGCCGGCGTGATGCTGGCCGTGATCGCCACGCTCACCACCGACTTGGCGTTCGCTCAGATACTGCAGATCCTCGCCGTCGCGATCCTCGCCGGCCTCGGCTCGCTGTACGCGGTGATCCTGTCAGGCCTGCTCGTCGGGGTGGCCATGGACGTCTCCGCCTACTGGATCCCCGCCGGATACCGGCCTCTTGTCGCGTTCGCGGTCGTGATCGTGGTGCTGCTGTTCCGCCCGGCGGGCCTCGCAGGAACAAGAACCGTATGAACTGGCCGCAACTGCTCGTCACCGTGCTGACCCTCGGCAGCATCTACGGGGTCGTCACCCTCGCGTTGAATCTCCAATACGCCCGCGGCGGGATGATCAACTTCGGGATCGTCGCCTACTTCGCGGTCGGGGCGTACGCGTACGCCATATTCACCCAGCCCCCGCCGCAGGGACTCGACCAGTACAAGTTCGGGTTCGGCTGGCCGTGGTGGGCCGCCGCGATCGTCGCCGGGGTCGCTGCGCTGATCTTCGCCGCGATCACCGGATGGCCGACGCTGCGCCTGCGCGGCGAATACCTCGCGTTGACCACGTTCGCGTTCGCAGAGGTCTTCCACTCGCTGCTGTTGAACGAGCGACGCATCGGCAACGGCACAGTCGGTCTCGCCAACGTCGAACGGCCCTTCACCGACTGGGGCTCCATCGAGGAGAAGTATGTTTTCGCCGCCGCGGCGGCGCTGCTGCTCGTCGCGACGCTTGTCGTTTTTCGACGGCTGCTCGCTTCGCCGTACGGCAGAGCGCTGGACGCGATACGCGACGACGAGACCGCCGCCCTCGCCGTCGGCAAACCCGCCCAGCAGATGCGCCGTCAGGTGTTCTTGATCTCCGCGGTGCCTGTCGGGCTCGCTGGCGCGGTGTACGCCATGTACACCACCCTCGCCCAGCCGCAGCTGTTCACCGCAGAAGTCACCTTCTTCGTGTGGATCGCGCTGGTGCTCGGCGGCGAACGCTCGGTGTACGGCGTGGTGGCCGGAACCCTCGGTCTGGTCTTCTTCGAGGAGATCGTGCGCGCTTGGCCCTTCGAGACCGTCCGGTCCGCGCAGATAGCGGCGTCCGTCGAGCACGTCTTGACCGGGCTGGTGTTCATCGCGGTTCTGCGCTATCAGCCGTTCGGCGCCGCCGCGGCCCGCCTCAGAGGCCGAGCGAATGGGCGGGAGAATCCGGCCCATACGCGAGGCCGTGGCCCGAGCGGCCCGTGAGCGCAGCGAGCAAGAGCGGGAGACACAAGACCGGTTTGCATCCACCCGCGGCCCGCCTCAGGAGCAAAACGTGACGGGGTCCACCGCAGCCGACGGCGCGCTGCTGGAGGCCAGAGGCATCTCCAAGCGGTTCTCGGGGGTGCAGGCCGTCGGCGGCATCGACGGCCTGAGCTTCGGCGTGGCCCGGGGAGCGTTCGTCGGGCTGATCGGCCCGAACGGCGCAGGCAAGTCCACCACCTTCGACCTCGTGTCAGGCGTGCAGCCCTCCGACACCGGATCGGTGCTGTTCAACGGCCGCGACATCACACGGGCCAGCCCCCACACCATCGCCGAGGAGGGCATCGGACGAACGTTCCAGACCCCGCGGGCGTTCGAGTCGCTGACCGTGCTCCAAAACGTCGTCGCGGGCGCGACCAGCCCCGCAGAGAGGCTCGGCGGGGCGTTCGGCTCAAGCTGGCGCAGCCACGAAGCCGGAACCGTCGACGCCGCTGAGGCGATCCTGCGACGCGTCGGGCTGCTCGAACGGGCCGGGCACCGCGTCGGCGACCTCTCCGGCGGGGAACTGCGAATGCTCGAAGTCGCCCGCCAACTGGTGCGCGACCCCGTGATCCTGCTGCTCGACGAACCCACCGCCGGCGTCCACCCCGGCCTGCAGGAACGTCTCGCAGGCTTGCTCAGGGACCTGCACCGAGACGGCATGACCCTCGTGGTCGTCGAACACAACCTGCATTTCCTGCTGGCCCTCGCCGACCATGTGCTGGTGCTCACGGAAGGGCAACTGCTCGCGCAGGGTCCGCCGGCAGACATACGGGCTGATCCAGTGGTCATCTCCGCCTACCTGGGAGCCGGCGATGCTGCTTGAAGTCCGGAGTCTGGTGTCGGGTTACGACCGGGTCACGATCCTGCACGGCGTCGACCTGTCCGTGGCCGCCGGCGAGATCGTGGTCGTGCTCGGCCCCAACGGCGCCGGCAAGAGCACGTTGATGAAGACCGTCGCCGGGCATCTGCGGCCCACCCGAGGATCGGTGCTGCTCGAAGGCGAGGACATCGCGGCACGTCCCGCCCAGGATGTCGCCCGGCACGGCGTGGGATATGTGCCCCAAGAGCACAACGTGTTCCGGGAACTGTCGGTGCGCGACAACCTGCGAGTCGCGGCACTGTCGTTCCCCGGAAACCGGGACCGGCTCCAGACAGTGTTCGACCGGTTCCCGATACTCGCCCAGCGGGCCGCTCAACGCGCCGCGACCCTCTCAGGCGGGGAGCGGCAGACGCTCGCGGTCAGCTCCGCTCTGATTGGCGATCCCCGGGTGCTGCTGCTCGACGAACCCGCCGCCGGGCTCGCGCCGCTGTTCGTCAAGCAGATGGTCGAGTGGGTCAAAGAGCTCGCCGATGCGGGGATGGGCGTCGTGTGGGTCGTCGAACAGAACCCCGACCTGATCCTCGCGGCGTCCACCAGGACCTACCTCGTCGAAGGCGGACGCGTCACCGACCAGTTCGACAGCCGGGAACTGCTCGAACCCGGCCGTCTGCAAGAACTGCTCCTAGAGGAGCGGCAAGAGGCCGGCAGCCAGGCGCCGCTGGCCTGACATACCCAACACCCCAAGGAGGGGATCAAATGAGACCAACCAACAGCATCTGGCTGCGGCTCCTCGCGGCCCTGTTCGCGCTGTCGCTCGTCGCCGCGGCCTGCGGAGATGACGACACCGCCGAACAGCCAGAGCCCGCGACCGAGGCGCCGGCTGAGCCCGTCGACGGTGACGAGCCCGAAACGGACGACGAGGCGCCTGCCGAGACCGACGAGACCGAGGTGCCGGCTGAGCCTGCGGACGGTGACGAGCCCGAAACGGACGACGAGGCGCCTGCCGACACCGCCGAACCGGCTGTCGGCGAGGTCACCGTCGGCGTGCTCGTTCCGCTCACAGGCGAACTCGGCGAGTTCGGAGAGATCGTCGCCGACGCCATCGAGTTCGGTGTCGGCGAGATCAACGCCGCTGGCGGCACACGCTGCGGCACGATCCGCACCGTCGTGGCCGACACCGGCGGCGACGCCGAGACCGGCATTCGCGAGGCCACCAACATGATCGAGAGCGAAGGCGCGGTCGCCATCCTGGGCCCGACCTCCGGTGTGATGGTCCCGCTCGTGGACCTCGCCCACCGCGAGGCGGTGGTGATCATGTCGCCGTACGCCGGAACGATCACCCTCAACGAACTGGGCGGCGACTTCGTGTACCGCACGGTGTCGTCGGATCTCGGCGACGGAGCGGCGTCGGGTCTGTGGCTGTCGAGCCGCGGCTACGAGTCGGTGGCGTTCCTGATCCAGAACGAGGAGTCGACCATCTCCCCGGCCGAGGTCGCACGCGACGAGGTGAGCGGATCGGGGATCGAGATCACCGACTTCATCATCTACAACCCCGGCCAGCCGTCCTATCAGGCCGAGCTGACCAACGTGCTCGCCAACGACCCCGACGCGATCTTCCTGGCCGGCGGTCAGGAGTCCGGCGTCACCGTCATCAAGGAGGCCGTCGCGGGCGGTTTCGAAGGCGAGTGGCTGTTCACCGCCGATCTCGCCGTGCCGGAGATCTTCGACGCGGTGGGGGCGGAACTGATCAACGACAAGGCCTTCGTCGAGTTCGCCGACGCTGATCCGTCGCTGCCGGAGTTCATCTCCTTCGAGGAGCGCTACGACAACGCCGGCGATCCGTTCGCCCCGAACTCCTTCGACATGGTCACCCTCGTGGCGTTGTCGTTGGAGGCCGCGGCCAGCTGCGACGGCACCGGGATCAACTCGGTGATCCGCGGCGTCGCCGACAGCGACGGCACCAAGGTGTCCACCTTCGCCGAGGGCCGCGACGTCATCGCCTCGGGCGGCACCGTCAACTACGAGGGCGCGTCGGGGCCGCTGGCGTTCGACGAGTCCGGAACCGTCTCGGGCGCCTACACCATCCAGCAGGCCATCGACGGCGAATGGGTGAACGTGGAGTTCTACCCGGCGGCGACCTTCGACAACTAGCCAGCGCCGACTGCGCCGGCTACCCGGCGCGGTGAATCCCCTCCAGGACAGCCGGGCGGGGACTCCTAGCCCGACACCGCAATCGTTGGTGGGCGACTGCGGCACGAAGGCAACAGAGGCCCCGCCCGGCCCTGGAGTCCGACACCAGACAAGCACCTCACACGGAGCCACATCCAGACATCGAACCCCGCCCGCGAATCTACCCACCGGAGGGAACCATGAGCATCAAGAAATACGAGCCCGCCCAGAGAGAGCAGCGGGTTCTGGACCATGTCGAGAATCCGCGCTATGACCGGCAGATCCTCAACGGCCTCGCCCCGTTCGTCAACGGAACGGCGCCCGCGGACATGCGCGGCTTCTACAGCCGGGCCGAGCTCGACGGGCTGCTGCAGATCCGCGGCACCGAACGCGACATCGAACAGCGCATGCCCGTCAAGATGACCCGCCACTACTTCGAGATCGCCCGCAACAGCCCCGAGCTGCAGAAGCTCGTCAAGGCGTCGCCCGATGAGACCCTGAACCTCGAGGGGGCCGAAGATCCCGGCTACCAGATGGACTTCAGCCCCGTGGAAGGGCTGTTGCACAAGTACGAGATGGGTCTGCTGTACGTGGTGTCGACCTGCTCGGCCCACTGCCGTTTCTGCTACCGCGAGGAGTTGATCGCCCGCAAGGAGATCCCCCGCCAGGACGGCACCGTCGAGAAGAAGGGCATCGCCAAGATCCCCGAAGTCGTCGACTATGTGCGCGACCACAACGCCGCGGTCGCGGCCAACGGCGGTGTCCATCCCGACTCCGGCCGCGAGAAGCTGCGGGAGATGCTGCTGTCAGGCGGCGATCCGATGGTGCTGCCCAACTCCAAGCTGGCGGCCTGGTTCACCGCGCTGGCCGAGGCCGGCGTGGAAGCCATCCGGCTGGGCACCAAGGAGCTCGCGTTCCACCCGGACCGGTTCGACGATGCGTTCTTGGAGGTGCTCGACCGGTTCCACCAGACCTACCCCGAGGTCGGGTTCAGGCTGATGACGCACTTCAACCATCCCGACGAGCTGCTCGCCAGAGGCGGCGACGGCGGCTACGTGGAGGACGCCGAGGGGTTCCATGGGTGGCATCCCAACACCCGTCGGGCGCTTGACGCGGTGGTGTCCAGGGGCTGGATCAGCGTTGAGAACCAGTCGCCGATCATCAGAGGCGTCAACGACGACGCCGACGCTCTGCGGATCCTGCAGCGAACCCTCAAACGGGTCGGAGTGGAGAACCACTACTTCTTCTGCGGCCGCGACATCGTTGCCTACCGGGCGTTCAACGTGCCCATCGAGACCGCATGGCAGATCCTCAACGACTCCCAGAAAGGCCTCTCCGGCGTCGAGAACCACGCCAGGCTGTCCATCACCCATTACAAGGGCAAGACGGAGGTGGCCGCCGTGTCCGACAAGCCCATCGCAGGACTCGCTGGCACGGAGAGCGGCTTCGTGGTGTTCAAGATCCTGCGCAACGCGGCCGACGCCCCCGACCGCGGCAAGATGAGCATCGTGGGCCGCAACCCGCGGGCGTTGTGGTTCGACGGCTACGAAGACCGGGTGCTCTTCGACGACGCCGGACTGTTCGACTACGTCCGCTTCAAGTCGGCACGACTGCAAGACGCCGCCGCCGCATCGACGTAGCGCCCCGACCGTGAGCCAAACCCGCGGCAGCACATAGCCGACACCGAGCCCATGACCCGGTCCGAAGCCCTCTACCGTCGTGCGGTGCAGGTGCTGCCCGGCGGTGTCAGCCGCAACACCGTGCTGCGCAAGCCGTACCCCATCTACGCCTCCCACGCCTCGGGCTGTCGTATCACCGACGTAGAAGGCGTGGAGCGCATCGACTTCGCCAACAACATGGCGTCGCTTATCCACGGCCACAGTCACCCCGCGGTCGTCTCGGCCGTCGCCGAACAACTTGGCCGCGGCACCGCCCACACCCTCGCTACCGAAGTCGAGTTACGCTTCGCGGAGCATCTGTGCGAACGAGTCGACAGCTTCGAGCAGATCCGGTTCGTCAACTCCGGCACCGAAGCGGTCATGTGCGCCCTCAAGACGGCAAGAGCGTTCACCGGACGCCCCAAGATCGCCAAAGCGGAGGGCACCTACCACGGAACCTACGACTACGCCGAGGTCAGCCAGACCTCCACTGCTGACAGCTGGGGCCCGCTCGATCAGCCTGTCAGCGTGCCCGTCGCGCAGGGCACACCACGACCGGTGCTCGACGATGTGGTGGTGGTGCCGTTCAACGACATCGACCGGACCGTCGAACTCCTCGACCGCCATGCCGCCGAAATCGCGTGCGTGCTGGTCGACGTCATGCCGCATCGGGCCGGGCTGTGCCCCGCCGACGACGGATACGTGACCGCGTTGCGTGACTGGACGACCCGAAACGGAGCGCTGCTAGTCGCCGACGAGGTGGTCACCTTCCGCAACAGCCACGGCGGCGCCCAGCAGCATTACGACCTCACCCCCGACATCACCGCGCTCGGCAAGATCATCGGCGGCGGCTTCCCCGTCGGAGCGGTAGCCGGCCGAACCGAGATCATGAGCGTCATGAACCCCCACAGTGACGGCTACGTCATGCCCTATTCGGGGACGTTCTCAGCCAACCCGGTCACTCTCACCGCCGGCCTCACCGCAATGGAGCTCTTCCCGCCCGAGGAAGTGCGGCGGGTCAACCATCTTGGGCGGCTTGCACGAGACGGTATCGCCGAGGTCATCGACAGACACGGTGTCGAAGCAAGCGTCGCCGGAGCAGGATCGATGTTCCGCATCCACATGCAGCCGACCGCGCCCCGCAACTACCGCGAGGCCTATCCAAGCCCGCAACAGGCAGATCGGCTTGGCCGGTTCTTCGACGCGCTCCTCGACGCCGGCATCCTGTTGATCTACAGCTGCACCGGGGCGGTCTCGACTCCAATGCGCGAGACCGAGATCGAACAACTCCTCAACGCCGTCGACTCCTCCCTCCAACATGCACACGCCGGCACCCGACCGTCCGTGCTCGAGTGCGGGGTAGCTTCTCCGTCGATGGCCCGTCCTCGTTCGCCCAAGGGAAGAGCCCGACGCACCCATGAGCGGCTGGCAGAGGAGTACCCGGAGGCGGTGTGCGAGCTCGACCACCGCGACCCGTTCCAGCTGATCGTGGCCACCATCTTGTCGGCGCAAGCCACCGATGTGGGAGTGAACAAGGCGACCCCGGCCCTGTTCGAGCGCTACCCCGACGCCGAGGCGCTGGCCGAGGCCGAGCCCGAGGAGGTCGAGCCGTACGTGAGCACCATCGGGCTGTTCCGCAACAAGTCCCGCAGCCTGGTGGGCATGGCCCGAATGCTGGTGGACGACTACGGCGGCGAGGTGCCCGGCGCCATGCGCGACCTGGTGCGCCTGCCGGGCGTGGGCCGCAAGACGGCCAACGTGATCCGCAGCGTGGCCCTGGGGCTGCCCGGCCTGCCGGTCGACACCCATGTGACCCGGCTGTCGAACCTGCTCGGGCTGACCGCAGAGACCGATCCGGTCAAGATCGAGACGGAGCTGAACCCCATGATCCCCGCAGCCGAGCGGGGCGACTTCAGCCTGCGGATGATCCTGCACGGCCGCCGAGTGTGCGTGGCTCGCAGACCCCGGTGCGAAGACTGCGTGCTCAACGACTTCTGTCCGTCCAGCCGAGTGTGAGCGCCGGGACGCGGCCGCCGGCCGAGGCGCCCGAGAATCACAGCCTCTACCGGTAGCGTTGTGAGATGCTCAGCCGCCTCGACCTGCGCGCCCAGCGCGGGCCGGTCGCCTCACTCCTGCCCCGACCCGCATCGGTGTCAGCGGGCCCACGGGAGGCGGTGCAGGCCATAATCGCCGACGTCCGGCAGCGGGGCGACATCGCGCT
Source organism: Acidimicrobiales bacterium (assembly GCA_963667505.2). GTDB lineage: Bacteria > Actinomycetota > Acidimicrobiia > Acidimicrobiales > Aldehydirespiratoraceae > Aldehydirespirator. The sequence goes on from OY763490.2 coordinate 1,251,211, forward strand.
GCGGGAGCTGACCGAGCGCTTCGACGGCGCCGAGCCGATCAGTCTTGTCGTCGAGCCGAGCGAGATCGCGGAGGCTGCGGCCCGCACGCCTCAGCAAGTGCGCGACGCGCTGGCGGCGGCGGCGGCCAACGTGGAGGCCTACCACCGAGGCCAATTGCTTGACGACCTGGTCCACCAGACGGACGGCCTCACCGTTCGGGAGCGCCATCTGCCGGTGCGGCGGGCGGGCTGCTACGTGCCGGGAGGCCGGGCCGCCTACCCGTCCACGCTGATCATGACCACCGTGCCCGCTCGGGTGGCTGGGGTGGAGGAGATCGCCGTGTGCGTGCCTCCCGGCCCTGACGGCCGCATCGCCGATGTGACGCTGGCCGCTGCCGCGGTCGCTGGCATCGACGAGGTGCATCCAGTGGGCGGCGTCCAAGCGGTGGCCGCACTGGCCTTCGGTACCGAGTCGATCGCCGCCGTCGATCTGATCGTCGGACCGGGCAACGCCTACGTGGCGTCGGCGCAGCGGGAGGTGGCCGGGTCGGTGGGCGTTCCCGCCGCCTTCGCGGGCCCCTCGGAGGTGGTGGTGGTGGCCGACTCGAGCGCCGACGCGACCTTCGCCGCGGCCGACGTGATCCTGCAAGCCGAGCACGGCCCGGACGGGCTGGCCTGGCTGGTGACCTGGGACGCGGCCGTAGCCGACGCGGTGGAGGCCGAGGTATCCCGCCTGGCCGCATGCGCCCGTCGGCGCGACGAGATCGCGTCCACGCTTCGCAACTCCGGCTACTCCGTGGTGTGCTCAAGCGTCGGGCAGGCAATCGAGGTGGTCAATGAGATCGCCCCCGAGCATCTGGAGTTGATGGTGGCCGACCCCGAGTCGCTGCTTCCCCAGGTGCGCAACGCCGGGGCGGTATTCTGCGGGCCGTGGGCGCCGGCCTCGCTCGGCGACTACGCGGCCGGCCCGAACCATGTGCTGCCAACCCATGGCACGGCCCGGTTCGCGGGCGCGCTGGGCGTGCGTGACTTCCTCAGGAGCATGCATGTAGTCAGCGCAGACCGAGACGGGCTGGAGCGTCTCGCGCCCCATGTCATCGCCCTCGCCGAGGCCGAGGGACTGACCGCGCACGCCGACTCGGTGCGAATCCGGCTGAACGCCCCGCCGCGGGTCAGCCCCCGGTGACGGAGCGATCCCGATGACCGCCTCCCGATCGGCTGCACCCGTGGTGCAGCCCCGAGACGACATCGCGCTCATGGCCGGATACCACTCGCCCCAACTCGACGTCGAGGTCCGCCTCAACACCAATGAGAGCCCTCTGCCGCCGCCGCCGGAGTTCACTCAGGCGGTGGCGGCCGCGGCCCGCACGGTGGCCTGGAACCGCTATCCGGACCGTCAGGCCGTCGGGCTGCGGCGACGCATCGCGGCACGTCACGGCGTGTCCGAGGAGCAGGTGTTCGCGGCCAACGGCTCCAACGAGGTGCTCCAATGCCTGCTGCTCGCCTACGGCGGCGCCGGTCGCCGGGCCGCGGTGTTCGAGCCGAGCTACGCGGTGCACTCGCACCTCGCCCGGGTCACCGGCACCGGGATCGTCGAAGGCGAGCGGCGCGACGACTTCACGCTCGACGCCGCCGCGGCCGCAGACCTGATCGCTTCGGCCCGGCCCGCGATCACCTTCCTGTGCTCGCCCAACAATCCGTCGGGCACGGTGGCGTACCCCTCGGAGGTCGTTTCGGTTCTCGAAGCGGCCCGCGCCGCTGGAGGGCTGCTCTGCGTGGACGAGGCCTACGGCGAGTTCGCCCCGCACAGCGCCCTGTCCCTCGTGGACGACGGCACGCCGCTGGCGGTCACCCGCACCTACTCCAAGACGTGGGCCATGGCCTCGGTCCGGCTCGGATACCTCGTCGCCCCCCGCTGGATGGTGGAGCAGCTGAACAGGGTGGCGCTGCCCTACCATCTCGACTCCATGAAGCAGGCGGTGGGAGTCGCCGCCCTCGATTTCGTGGACGAGATGCAGGCCCGGGTGGACGCCGTGGTGGCCGAGAGGGCCCGGCTGGCGGCCCGGCTGGCGGGGCTCCCGGTGGACGTGTGGCCCTCCGGCGCGAATTTCGTGCTGGTCCGACCTCGGGGCCGCGACGGCACCGAAGTGTGGCAGCAGTTGGTGGACCGCTCCGTGCTGGTCAGGAACTGCGCGTCGTGGCCTCGCCTGTCGGGCTGCCTGCGGGTGACGGTCGGCACTCCCGTCGAGAACGACCGCTTCCTCGCCGCTCTCTCAGAGATACTGGCATGAGCGGCTCGCAGCGATGAGCACCGCAAGGCCGATACGCAAGGAGACCGTCACATGAGCCGATGCGCCGCAATCTCGCGCTCCACCAAGGAGACCAGCGTCGACGTTCGCCTCGACCTCGAAGGCGAGGGCGGCACCGACATATCGACGGGCTTGCCCTTCTTCGACCACATGCTCGACCAACTCAGCCGTCACGGCGGCCTGGCCCTCACCGTCAGTGCCGACGGCGACTTGGAGGTGGACAGCCACCACACGGTGGAGGACACCGGGATCGTGCTGGGCCGCGCCCTGCGCGAGGCGCTGGGCGACAAGGCCGGCGTACGGCGATTCGCCAGCATCACCGTGCCGCTCGACGAGGCCGCGGTCGAAGTGGTGCTGGACCTGTCCGGACGGCCCTTCCTGCACTATGACGTGGACTTCCCCGGTGAGAAGATCCTCGGCGACCCGCCCTTCGACCCCCAGCTCGCCGAGGAGTTCTGGAGGGCGTTCGCCACCGCCGCCGGGCTGACGCTCCACATCGTGATGCGCCGGGGCCGCAACACCCACCACATCGTCGAGGCGTCCTTCAAGGCTGTGGCCCGGGCGCTGCGCGACGCGGTGCGGGTGGAGGGCTCGGCGCTGCCCTCCACCAAGGGAACGCTGTGACTGCCCCACCGCTCGCGGCTGTCCGCGCCGTGCCGGCAGCACGGCTGTACCGCGAGCGGGGCGAGCCGTGAGCCCGCGGCCGCTGATCGCCATCCTCGACTACGGCATCGGCAACCTGCACTCGGCTCAGAAGGGCTTCGAGCACGTCGGCGCCGACGCCCGCCTGACCGCCGACAGGGGGCTCATCGCCGACGCCGCCGGCGTGGTGCTGCCCGGCGTGGGCGCGTTCGCGCCGTGCATGGCCGCGCTGGGTCGCACCGGACTGGACGGCGCCGTCCACGAGGCAGTGGTCTCGGGCCGGCCGTTCATGGGCATCTGCGTGGGGATGCAGGTGCTGTTCTCGGGTTCCGACGAAGCGCCCGGCACTCCCGGTCTGGGATTGTTCGACCGTCGCGTGACCTGGATCTCCGGCCCGGTCAAACGCCCTCAGATGCAGTGGAACGTGCTGCGCCGCGTCCCGAGCCATCCGATGTTCGCCGGCCTCGAAGACCCGGTATGGGTGTACTTCGTGCACTCGCTCGCCCCCGAGCGCCTTGACAGCGACGACCAGCCTGCCGGAAGCCGCAACGGCGAGGACCGCAACGACGACGACCGGCCCACCGGAAGCCGCAACGGCGAGGACCGCAACGACGACGACCGGCCCACCGGAAGCCGCAACGGCGAGGACCGCAACGACGACGACCGGCCCACCGGAAGCCGCAACGGCGAGGTCATCGCCACCTGCGACTACGGCGGGCCGGTCGTGGCCGCGATCGCCAAGGACAACGTGTGGACGGCCCAGTTCCATCCCGAGAAGTCGTCGCGGGTCGGGCTGCGCATCCTGGCCAACTTTGTCGCACGAGCGGATGCGGGCCCGGAGGCCGCCGGAGCGCCGTGAAGCTCCCCGACGCGACGCCAACGGATCCCGTTCGGGCCGGGCCCGTCCCCGCTTCGGGAGCCGCGGCCCGATGAGGCTGTACTGCGCGGTCGACATCCGAGGCGGCCGTTGCGTGCGCCTCCGCCAGGGCGACTACCTCGCCGAGACCGTCTACGACGACGATCCGGTCGCTCGGGCCGTGCAGATGGAGGCCGACGGCGCGGGTTGGATCCATGTCGTCGACCTTGACGGCGCCCGCTCAGGACGCCCCTGCAACGCGGCCGTGGTGGCCGCCATCGCGACGGCCGTGTCGGTGCCCGTGCAGGCCGGGGGAGGGGTGCGCAGCGCCGAGACGGCGCAGGCCTGGTTCGACGCAGGGGTCGAGCGGGTGGTGCTGGGGACGGCCGCGCTGCGCGACCCGGATCTGGTCCTCCGCCTGGCCCGCTCGCACCGCGTGGCGGTGGGGCTCGACGCCCGCTCGGGCGAGGTGGCCACCGACGGCTGGCTGGCAGGCTCGGGAAGGTCGGTGATCGACGTCGCCGCAGGTTTCGGCAACGCCGGCGTGGACGCCTTCGTGGTCACCGACATCAGCAGGGACGGCACCCTCGAAGGTCCCGACCTCGTCGGCCTCGCGGCCGTGCTCGACGCCACCGGAGTTGACGTGGTCGCCTCGGGCGGGGTCGGCACGCTCGCCGACCTCCGAGCCCTAGCCGGCCTCGAGTGCCCTGAAGGCCGCCGTCTCGACGGCGTGGTCGTCGGGACGGCGCTGTACGAGGGGCGCTTCTCGGTGGCGGAGGCGGCGAGAGCTCTGGCCCGCAGCAGAGCCGATGGCTGAGCACCCGGCGCGGGTGGTCGCCTGCGGGCTGGGTGGCCGTGCCGTGACCGGACGCCGGGCCTGATATGCGGGCGGCCCGGGTGATCCCCTGCCTGGACGTGGACGCGGGGCGGGTGGTGAAAGGCGTCAACTTCGTGGACATCCGCGACGCGGGCGACCCAGTGGAACTGGCGGCCCGCTACGACGCCGAGGGCGCCGACGAGCTCGTGTTCCTCGACATCACCGCATCGTCGGACCGCCGCGACACCACCGTCGCCATGGCCCGGGCGGTGGCCGAGAAGGTGTTCATACCGTTCACGATCGGCGGCGGCATCCGAACCATCGACGATGCCCGCCGCCTGCTTCGGGCCGGCGCCGACAAGGTCAGCGTCAACACCGCCGCAGTCCGCCGTCCCGAGCTCGTGAGCGAGATCAGCCGGGAGTTCGGAGCGCAGTGCTGCGTGGTGGCCATCGACGCCCGCAGCTCCGACGACACCGTCAGCGGCTACGAGGTGTTCACCCACGGCGGCCGTGTCCGCACCGGCCTGGACGCTCTGGTCTGGGCCGCCGAGGCGGAGCGCCTCGGGACTGGCGAGATCCTGCTGACGTCCATGGACCGCGACGGCACCAGGGCGGGATTCGAGCTGAACTTGACGTCGATGGTCGCGACTGCGGTGAACGTGCCGGTGATCGCCAGCGGGGGAGTCGGCACCCTGGAGCATCTGTCCGAGGGCATCGCCGAAGGCAGGGCCGACGCCGTGCTGGCGGCCAGCATCTTCCACTACGGGGAGCACACCGTCGCAGAGGCCAAGGCCTGCATGGCCGCCGCGGGGATCGTGGTCCGCCCTGCTTGAGGGCGAGTCGCCCACGGGGCTCGGGGCCGCTGTGCTGAGCGACCCTCCGGCAGGCCGGGGCCTGGACTAGTGTCGCTGGCACCAGTGCCGTCGCAGGCGTGGGCCGCAGCGGTCAGCAGCATCGGAGGTCGTTCTTGACAGTCGCCGACTCCTACCGGCTGTCGTCTCGCTACACCGACGACGCCGGCACGGTCTTCATGACCGGGCTGCAGGCGCTGGCTCGCCTGCCCGTCGAGCAGCTGCGGGCCGACCGGATGGCCGGGCTCGAGACGGCGGCCTTCGTCACCGGCTATCCGGGGTCGCCGGTAGGAGGCTACGACAGCGAGGTCGCCAAGGCGATCGAGCAGGCCTCCGATCTGCCGATCGTCCTCGCCCCGGCCCTCAACGAGGAGCAGGCCGCTACCGCAGTGATGGGGTCGCAGCTCGCCGCCACCCGACCCGACTCACGCTACGACGGTGTGCTCGGCATCTTCTACGGCAAGGGGCCGGGGGTGGACCGGGCCGGCGACGCCATCCGGCACGGAGTGTTCGCCGGATCCGACGCCCGCGGCGGCGCAGTGATCATCGCGGGCGACGACCCCCAGGCCAAGAGCTCGACGATCCCGTCGTCGTCTGCGGGCTCGCTGGCCGACATGCACATACCGGTGCTCTATCCGGGCACGCCCGGCGAGGCGCTCGACCTGGGCCGCCACGCCGTGTACCTGTCGCGGGCCACCGGACTGTGGACCAGCCTCAAGATCGTCGCCGACGTGGCCGACGGCAGCGGCACGGTGCACCTCGACCCCCGGCGAGTCGACCCCCGCGTCCCCGAAGTCGACGGCGGTCCCTACGTCCACACCCCCGACGGGAGGCTTCTGACCCCGGCCACGGTCGAGGCCGAACGCGAGATCTACGAGGTACGCCACCCGCTGGCCATTGAGTACGCCGCGCTGAACCGCCTCAACCGCGCCACCGTGAACCCCGCCGACGCCTGGATCGGCATCGTCTCGTCGGGCATCACCTACCGGGAGCTGCGGGAGGCTCTGCGCCGCCTGGGGCTGGACAGCGACGCCGAGGTCGCCTCGGCCGGCATCCGCCTCATGTGCATGCACATGCCGATCCCGTTCAGCGCCGAGCGGGCCCGCAACTTCGCACGAGGCCTCGAAGAGGTGTTCGTGGTGGAGGAGAAGCACCCCAACATCGAGTCTCTCATCAAGGACGCCCTCTACAACGAGGCCCTGCGGCCCCGGGTGACCGGGAAGTTCGACGAGCAGGACGCCATGCTGCTGCCGGGACACGGGGGCCTCGTCGCCGACGACCTGCTGGCCCCGCTGCGCCGCCGACTCGGCCAGCGGATCGGCCACCGGCTCGCCCCCGAGCAGTCCCGGCGCGAGCTGATCCCGCTCAGCACCGATGTGGCCCGCACCCCCTATTTCTGCTCGGGCTGTCCCCACAACCGCTCTACCAAGGTGCCCGAGGGCGCCGCGGTGGGCGCGGGCATCGGCTGCCACACCATGACGCTGCTGATGGAGTCTGAGGAGTTCGGCGACATCATCGGCCTCACCTGCATGGGCCAGGAGGGCGCCCAGTGGGTCGGCATGGCGCCGTTCGTGGACACGCCCCACATCTTCCAGAACATCGGCGACGGCACCTTCTTCCACAGCGGCCAACTCGCCATTCAGGGCGCGGTGGCCGCCGGGGTGGACATCACCTACAAGCTGCTGTGGAACCGCACCGTGGCCATGACCGGCGGCCAGGACCCCCAGGGAGCGATCGGCGTCGCCGACGTGGCTCGGGTGCTGCTGGCCCAGGGAGTCGCCCGGGTGCTGATCACCACCGAGGACACCGCCCGGTACCGCCCCCGGGACCTGCCCGAGGGCGTCGACGTGTGGCCCCGGGCCAGGATGCTCGAGGCCCAGGATCTTCTGGCGGGCGTCGAGGGCGTGACCGTGCTGATCCACGACCAGCAGTGCGCCGCCGAGGCTCGACGGGGGCGCAAGCGGGGCACGGTGGCCATCCCCAGGCAACAGGTGGTGATAAACCAGCGGATCTGCGAGGGCTGCGGCGACTGCGCCACCGTGAGCAACTGCCTGTCGGTGCAGCCCGTGGACACGCCGTTCGGGCGCAAGACCCGCATCGACCAGACCTCCTGCAATCTCGACTTCTCCTGCCTCGAAGGCGACTGCCCGTCCTTCGTGACCGTCACCCGTCCGGGGCGGCTGCGGTCGTGGCTGCGCCGGGCGACCGGGCGCGACCCTGCCGCCGGTCCTCGAGGTGCCGGGGCCGAGCGGAGGCCGTCAGCCTCGTCGGCCCCCGTCGACCTGCCCGAGCCGGAACCGGCCGTGCCCGTCGACGACCTGTCGCTGCGGATCGTCGGAATCGGCGGAACCGGGGTGGTGACCGTCAGCCAGGTGATCGGCACCGCGGCGATGTTCGACGGCTACGAGGTGCGCGGCCTCGATCAGATCGGCCTGTCCCAAAAGGCCGGCCCGGTGGTCAGCGACCTGCGGCTCACCCGGGGCGACGAGGCGGCCAGCAATCGACTGGGCGCCGGGCAGGCCGACGTGCTGCTGGCCTTCGACCAGCTTGAGGGAGCGTCGCCCGCCGGACTGAGCCGCTGCGACCCGGAGCGCACCGTGGTGGTCGGATCGACGTCGGTCACTCCCACCGGCGCGGTGGTGGCCAATCCCGAGCGGGCCATGCCCGACACGGCCGACCTGCACGACGCCATCGCCTCGGTGACCCGGCCCGACTGCCGCCACTGGGCCGACGCCCAGCGCGTCACCGCCGCACTGCTGGGCAACGCCGTCACTGCCAACGTGTTCGTGGTGGGCATGGCCGTGCAGGCCGGCGCCCTGCCGTTGGCCGCGGCCTCCGTCGAGCAGGCGATCGAACTGAACGGAGTGGCGGTCGCCAGCAACGTCGAGGCGTTCCGGTGGGGCCGCACCATGGTGGCCCGCCCCGGCGAAGTGGCCGCCGCGATGGAATCGGCCCGGCCGTCCGACGCGGGCCTCCCCGACCTCGACGCCGACATCGAGGCCCGGGTGCGGGCGCTGAGGAACGCAGTCCCCCACGGCCAGGGCCCGGACCCTCAAGGCGACGGCGGGGGCAGCGACGGCTACGAGGCGTGGGACCTGGAGACCGCGGTGCGGGAACTGTGCGCGTACCAGTCGCCCCGGCTGGGACGGCAGTACCTGGACTTCGTCGAGGCCGCCGCCTCGGCCGACGCCGAGCGGGGCGACGGCTCGGGCCGGCTCACGGGGGCGTGCGCCCGCAGCTACTTCAAGCTGCTGGCCTACAAGGACGAGTACGAAGTAGCCCGCCTGATGGTGGACAGAACGGCGAACGCGGAGGCCCGCCGCCTGGCTGCTGCCAGCGGAGGCCGCCTCGCCTGGAAGCTCCACCCGCCGATCCTGCGGGCGCTGGGCCTGGCCCGCAAGATCTCGGTGCCGATGAGCCTGGCGCCCGTGTTCCGGCTGCTGGCCGGGATGCGCTTCGTGCGGGGCACGGTGTTCGACGTGTTCGGCCACACGCGGCTGCGGCGAGCCGAGCGCTCGCTGCCGGGCGAGTACCGCGTCGCACTGGAGGCGGACCTGCGGGATCTCGACGCAGGAAGCTACGACCGGGCCCTTCGGCGGGCGTCGCTGCCCGAGACGGTGCGCGGCTACGAGCACATCAAGACGGACGCCATCGCGAGGCTGCGCGAGGAGTTGTCGGACATCTGATAGGCTGCACGGCACCAATGGTGTCGAGGACTGCTACCGCCACCTTGGACCCACACTTGGCGTCGTCCGAGGACTTCGCCACAGCGGTGCGCCGCCATGCCGACGGTCTGGCCGGAGACACGGAGCTCGCACTGCTTCAGGCCAACCGCAGGCTGTGGGTCCGAGCCCTCTACCGTCTGCTCGACGACGTCGCCGAGTCGATCGACCACGTACGGGCGACCGTGCGGGGCCATCAGCGCGCCGTGATCCTGGGAGACCTGGAGAGTGACTACGCCGCTATCGACGCCGTTTTGACCTCGCTGGTGGGTCCGCCGCTCATGCCCAGGACCGACCGGATCGCCACCGCCGAACGCGCCGCGTCCCCTGTGGCCGTCGGATCGGTCGCGCTGCAGCTCTCCTGGGTTCCCGGCAAGGTCATCGCCTGGGCCGCGGGTCCCGGCAGGTCCCCCGAGAGCTCTCAGGAGGTGCTGAAGCGGTTGCGCGACAGCGGTGCCGGCACTGTCGAATGGAGCCCTCACCGACCGGCCAAGCTCCCCGAAGCGGGACGGGCCGACGCGGTCGCGGCCCCTCTCGAAGGCTGCCTCGGCTGGCTGGTCGCGCTGGGCGAGGCCGCTGAGGAACAGGAAGGGATCGGCGCGAGCGTGTCCTGGCTGGGCTTGGTGGCCGCTCTGGCCGTGCGGCTCGTGGCCCAGGGCCGGATGGTCCCGCAGCTCAAGAAGGTGAGGCGCAGGCTGCGCATCGACAGCGCCGAGCCCCGGGCCGCGGACGCGCCTCGGGTTGTCTCCCTGGACACGGTCGCCGGGGGGCGTTCCGGCGGGCACGTCCGTGGCGCCTCGGCCCGTACCCGCGGCGACGACGCCACCTATCTGGTCCGTTGGGCGCCGGCCCTGGTCGAGTCCGACACGCTGGCGGCCCTCGCGGAGGCGCTGCCGGGGGCCGCGGCGGCATTCGAGAACCAGCGGGACGCGCCGACCTTCACTCAGGCCGTGCTGGCCGACATCGTCGACGCGATCGCCACCGAGGCCGCCGAGCGCATCGACGCGCCCGCTCCGCCCCCCGCCCCGACCATGCGGGCCGATGTCGCGGAGGCCGCCCTGGCCCGCCTCGACGGCACGCCGTTCGAGGCGCCTAGCCGCTACCTGTCCGATTTGGCCCGCCGGCTGGACGCCTGGGCCAGACCCGCGGTGGAGCCCTGCGAGAAGCGCCTGCGCCTGATCGTGCAACTCGATCCTCCAGACGACGTAGGCGCCTGGCACCTGTCGGTGCTCTCGCAGTCCAGTTCGGGCGAGCTGCAGCCGGTGGAGCGGGCGCTGGTGACCGCGTCTCGGGCCCGTCGCCAGGCGGTGAAGCACCAACTCGCCCGACTGGAGCGACTGTTTCCCGAACTGCTGCGCCTCGGCGGTCGGCGGCGCGGGGAGGTGATCCTCAACACTGACGAGGCCTGGCAGCTCATGACAACGACGGGCAGAGTGCTGCAAGCCACCGGATACGAGGTGCGCGTCCCGTCCCTGTCCCGTCGACGGCCAACCCCCACGCTGCGGCTTACCTCCTTCGAGGCCCAGGAGTCGGTGGTGGGCGCCCGCCAGCTCGCCGACGTCCGCTGGTCGGTGTCCTTCGACGATGTGGACCTCACCGCGGACGAGATCCGCGACCTCGCCACGCAGGCCCGGCCGCTGGTCAAGAGCCGCGGCCGTTGGGTGGAACTCGACCGGGCCGACCTGAACGAGGCCGCCGCCGCGCTCGCCGAGCGGGCCGGCCTAACTCGTATGAGCGGGGCCGACATGCTGCGCCACGCGCTCGGCCTGGAGGGGTCGCCGCTGGCCGGGGGCACCGCCCTGTCCGGGGAGGGCTGGGCCGCAGAACTGATCCGCAGCGCCCGCCGACTCCCGGCGGAGCTGCCGGTGAAGCCCCCCGGGTTCAAGGGTCGTCTGCGCACCTACCAGGCCGACGCGCTGGTGTGGCTCGGATTCCTCGAGTCGGCCGGGCTGGGCGGCTGCCTGGCGCTGGACATGGGTCTCGGCAAGACGCCGACCATGCTGGCGCACCTGTACTTGACCCGGGGCAACGGTCCGTCGCTGGTGGCGGCGCCGCCGGCCGTGGTCGGCAACTGGGCCGCGGAGGCCCGCCGCTTCGTGCCCGGCCTGCGGGTGGTCGTGCACCACGGCCCCGGCCGGGCCGAGCCCGAAGACGTGCCCGAGATGGTCGAGAAGGCCGACCTGGTGGTGTCCACCTACGGCACCGCCATGCGGGACCTCGACGTTCTCGAGAAGATCGACTGGTCCACGATCATCCTCGACGAGGCCCAGGCGATCAAGAACCCTGCCAGCGAGACGGCCCAGCAGCTGCGCCGGCTCAACGCCCGCAGCCGGGTCACCCTCACTGGAACTCCCATAGAGAACGGCCTCGGCGACCTGTGGGCCATCATGGACTTCTGCAATCCGGGGCTGCTCGGTTCCCGGGCCGCGTTCATAGGCGAGATGTCCCGAGTGTCGAAGCGGTCCTCCAACGGCTCGGCCGCGCAGAACGGCTCGGCCTCGGACCAGGCCCCCGCCGGCCCCGAGGACGAGCAGCCCCTGGCAGGGGCCGCGAGCCGTCGGTCCGCCGCGGCGGGGGAGGGGGCACTGGCCGCGCTCAACGGGATCCTCGTGTTCCGCCGCACCAAGGCCGAGCCGGCCATCGCCGCCGAGCTTCCCGACCGCATCGACGAACTGGACCACTGCTCCATGACCGCGGAGCAGATCGGCCTGTATCAGGCGGTGCTCGACGACCTTCTCAAGCGCACGTCCGGCAGCGAGGCCGGCCCCGAGCGCAAGGGCGCCGTGCTCGCGGCGATCACCGCCCTCAAGCAGATCTGCAACCACCCGGTCAACTACTCCGACGACGGCGAGGCGCTGGACGGGCGCTCGGGCAAGCTGGCCCGACTGGAGCAGATCGTGGACCAGGTGTTCGCGGCGGGCGAGAGGATGCTGATCTTCACCCATTTCGCCACATGGGGCGAGCGTCTGGCCGCCCACCTCACCGAACGCAACGGGCTGCCGATCCGCTGCTATCACGGCGGTCTGGCCCGGGGCGCACGCGACCGCCTCGTGGCATCGTTCCAGAACGGCCGGGGCCCCGGCGCGCTGGTGCTGTCGTTGAAGGCAGGGGGAACGGGCCTCAACCTGACCGCGGCCAACCATGTGGTGCTCTACGACCGTTGGTGGAATCCGGCGGTGGAGGACCAGGCCCGCGACCGAGCCTGGCGCATCGGCCAGCGCAACACCGTGATCTGCCACCGGCTGGTGTGCCCGGGCACGGTCGACGAGCGGGTGGAGGAGGTCGTGGCGGGCAAGCGCCAGATAGCCGACATGGTGCTGCCCAAGTCGAGTTCGGTGGGCGACCTCGACAGCGAGCAGTTGCGGGCCGCGCTCGGCATCGACACCGACCTGCTGATGATGGACGAGAACGGCGACAATGGGCCTGGGAACCGACCCGGCCGAGTGCCGCTGGACGCCGACGGCTCGGCTGCTCGATGACCGCAGGCGGATCGGCACCCAGGGGCGGCTCCACGGGCTCGGCCAACGGCGCCGATGCCGGCCGTCGGCGCTCCCGCCGGGGGCGGGGCAAGGGCTCGGCGCCGGCCACGGCCAAGAACTCCGGCGACTTCTGGGGCACCGTCTCCAAGCTGCCCCCGGTGGAGGAGGTGGCGGTCAGCGCGGACCCCTCCGCGGTGGCCCGCTCGCTGGGGCGGCCCCCGTTCCCGGGACACGAGGCGGTGAGCGAGTACTACCTTCGGGCTGTGTACGACAGCAGCGCCAAGCTGGCCGAGGTGCTGGCCACCGCCGGCGACCTGCTGGAAGGGTCGGCCGACGGCTAGCGCTATCCGGCCGGGTGCTAGACAAGCACCTACACCGCACCGAGGGGGCGATCGAATGAAGCCGTCGGACTTCCCGCGCGACCCGAGGTTCCGCGACCCCACGACTCCTCCGTTCCGGGACGAGTCCGGCATGTACCACGTGATGAGCCACGCGGACGTGATGCGGGTGCTCCACAACTCCGACGAGGCCTTCTCCCGGGACCAGGAGCCCTACCTGCCCGAGGGTGCCCCCATCCACATCGCCATGGAGTTCATGTGGATGGTCGAGCCGTTCACGCTCGACGGCGACACCGGCCGCCACGACGTGCTGCGGGGCGTGGTGGAGCCGTGGTTCAGGAACAACGCGGTGAGGACGATGGAGCCGGTGATCAGGCGGATCACCATCGACACGATCAACGAGGTGGTGGACAAGGGAACGGGCGAGGTCGATGTGGCCGTCGAGATGTCCTCGCGCCTGGCCATGCGGGTGATCTGCGCGCTGATCGGCTTGGACATGGACCGCGAGGACTGGATGCGCCAGCAGCTCGACATTTTCCTGACCTCGCCGTGGGACGACATGCCCCAGCAATGGGAGCTGCAGGCCTACTTCTGGTGGATGGTGGCCCGGCGACTCAACGACCCCAACGACGAGTTGCTCGACGTTCTCGTCAAGGCCTGGTCCGACGGCACCATCGGCGATCGCGAGCTTCTCGGCTATCTCTTCGGGTTCACCGCGGCCGGGACCGACACCACCGGCGCCAGCCTGGCCAACGGATTCGTCTACCTGGCCGAGTTCGGCCTCCTCGACTGGGCTCGCAGCCGCGTCGGAGACGACACCGCTATGCGGAGGGCCGTGGAGGAGATCCTGCGCTTCGGCACGCCCTTCCCGATGAAGCCGCTGTACGTGCGCAAGGACGTGAGCTTCGACGGCCTCGAGGTCCCCGCGGGAAGCGTGCTGGCGGTGTGGTTCTCGTCCGCCAACCGCGATGAGGCCGTCAACGCCGGCCAGCCCCAGGCGCACCCGGACGTGTTCGATCCCGAGCGGTGGCCCAACCGCCACATCGCCCTGGGCTTCGGCACCCACTACTGCCTCGGCGCCGAACTCGCCCGCCTCGAGACCAAGATCCTGCTGGAGGAGGCCCTCACCCGGCTTCCAGGGCTCCGCATGGACACCGACCGGCCGTTCCGGCGCATCGCGGGCATCGTCGACGCCGTCACTGAAGCCCACTTCAGCTTCGACCAGGAAGCAGCCGACCGGGTGCGCGCGGGCTGATCTCGGGCTCTGCCTGCCGAGGCGGCTGGACCGCGATGCCGACCGGGCGCGCGGGCTGACTGTCGGCGATTGACAGAGCCCGTCTGTTCGGGTCACTATTGATGTGATCTATGAAGCCGGCGTGAGGAGCATCTCACCATGGCCGAAGCGCACACCTACGATCCGAGCGCCTTCACCGGGACGTTCCTGAATCCCGGGGCCGCGCCCTACTCCCAGACCGGGCTGTGGATGGCATGGGCCGGCTACCACCTCGTCGACCACTACGTCAACGAGGTCTCCGAGATGATGGCTTTGCGGGCCGGCGCCGGCATCGAGGACAAGACGCCGCTGTTCAAAACCATCATCGAGGGCCCCGACGCCGAGGCGTTCGTCGACCGCATGCAGGTCCGCGACGCCTCCAAGGTCGAGGTCGACCACGGCATCTACACCTTCTACTGCGACGACGAGGGCCATGTGGTCAACGAGGGGATCACCTTCCGCACGGCGGCCGACCAGTTCATCCACATGGGCGGACCCATGGTCGGATGGTTCAGCCAGTTCGCCGACGGCTACGACATCGAGCTCGGCGACACGCTCAACACCGACCGCGACTACAGCGTCCTGTGCGTGCAGGGCCCGCGCTCACATGACGTCATGGAGGCGGTGACCGGCAGCGCGCACAAGGATCTGCCGTTCTCCCGGGGTCGCATGATCACCGTGGACGGCCATGAGGTGCGCCTGTGGCGGACCGGCTTCACCGGGGAGATCGGCTTCGAGATGTGGGTCGGGCCTGAGGCGGCTGCCGACATGTACTCGGTCTTCGTCGAGCGCGGGCGTCCGCATGGGGCTGTCCCGATCGGCAACGCCGCGCAGGCGGCTACCCGCGTCGAGGCCGGCATGCTCATCATCGGCGTCGACTACCGTCCGGCCGGCCCGTTCGCCCAGGTCCAGTTCGCCTACCTCGACGGCGACCGCTACTTCCACACGCCGGCAGAGCTCAACTTCGGACGCCTCGTGAACCTCGGGCGCGACACCGACTTCCTGGGCCGGCGGACGCTCGAGGCAGAAGCCGCCGGGGACCGCCCGGGCAAGGTGATGCGCGGGCTCGACATCGACCCCGCCGGTATTGCGGCCCTGTACGAGCGCGCCGGGTCGCCTCCCTTCATGAGCCCGCGGCTGCACCGCCACTTCAAGTCCGAGATCCTCGCCGACGGTAAAGCGGCCGGGTTCGCCACCTCGATGTGCTGGAGCCCGGTGCTCGAGACCATGATCGGCTTCGCGCACCTCGAGTCGCCCGAGGTGGCCGCGGGGGACGACGTGGCCCTCACCTGGCAGATCCACGACGGCCGCGGCGCGGCGGTCGAAGGGGAGGTCCCGGCCCGAGTCGTCGACCTGCCCTTCGTGGAGATGAAGCGCAGGCAGATCGGCTGACCGGCCCGCGGGGCGCTCAGAACGAGGGCGGGCTGGTGATTATCAGGAAGCGCACTCCGGCATCCCCGGAGATCCACTGGTGCGGTGTCGTGGACGGGTACGAGATCGTGTCGCCCGTAAGCAGCGCCACCGGGTCGCGGCCCTCGAGGCGAACCTGGAGCGAGCCCTCGAGCACACGGATCATTTCTTGCCCCTCGTGCACGATCACGTCCGAGACGATGTTCGCTTCGGCCACCGTCTCGTTGGCCTCGAGGCGGTGTCCCTCGCCCGGCGTGAGGAAGCGGGTCCTGGCGCCCTCGGCCAGCACGAAGGCTTCGCCCTCGTCGGCGCGGACCAGCGTGACCTCGGAATACGCCGGGTCGAGCAGTCCGACCGTCGTCGTCCCCAGAGCCTGGGCCACGCGATGCAGCGCGAAGAGGCTGGGCATGGCCCGCGAGTTCTCGATCTGGGAGAGGAACGGCTGCGACAGGCCGCATCGGTCGGCAAGCTCCTGCATGGTCATCCCGGCGGCCTTGCGACGCTGCCGGAGGGCAGGCCCGAGCTCGGGGGCCACAGACGCTGCCTCGGCAGTTCCCTCGTCCCCCGACGCCCCGCGGCGCGTCCTCTCGTCCTCGGCCGCTCTGTGGTGCGTCCTCATTGCCTTGCCTGGAGGCTCCAGCTACCGGGTCGCGCTCAGCCGCCGGCCAGGAAACCGACGAGGGCGTCGATGAGGGCCGAGGGGTTGTCCACCGGTACCACATGGGTGCTGTCGCCGATCTCGACCAAGCTCGACTGGGTCGTGAGGCGGTCCATCTCGGCCATCACCTCGGCCCGGACGAAGCTGCCGGAGGCATGGACGTGAAGCGTGGGCGCCTGGATCCTCGGCAGCCGGTCCCAGTGGTCGTCGGAGCGGAACGGCCAGCGCTCGAAGAAGAACGGATCGTGCTTGGGGGCCAGGCGGCCGCCCTCGACCGGCCCGTAGCAGGTGGCCGCCACGAGCTCGACCATGTCGGCCGGAGCGTTGGGGTAGGCGCGCTCCACCGCGGCGCGGACGTCGTCATGGTCGGCGTGGTCCCGGGGCCGGGGGAACAGGTCGGTCTCGCCCTGCTCGAAGGAGGGCTCGACGTCGACCACGGCCAGCCGTCCGACATCGTCGGGGTGCTCGTCCGCGTACTGGAGGGCGACCAGCGCCCCCCACGAGGATCCGGCCAGGTCCACGGGCGAGCCGCCGGCCACCTCCGCGACCGCGCCGGCCAAGTCGGCGACATGGTCGGCGGTGGTGTAGTCGCCGCCGGCCGACCATTGGCTCTCGCCGTAGCCGCGGAAGTCGAGCGCCACCACCCGGCGACGGGCCCGCACGCCGAGGGCCACCGCGTGCCAGTTCCAGGCGTTGCCGGTCACGCCGTGCAGACAGACCAGCGTCGGGCCCGAGCCCCCGAAGTCGAGCCCGTGGATCCGGTTGCCTGCCGCTCCCGGCACAAAGAAGTGGCCTACGTCGGCGGTGGCGAGCGTTGTGGACATGGTGATGCTCCTCGTGAGGCTGCCCGACAGACAGGGGCCGCACACCCATGGCGGCAGGGGTCGAACAGTACAGTAGCCATCGCGCCGGACAGCATCGGCCGCGCCGACCGACACGGCCCACCGACATGAACGGCACTCGACCGCAAGGAACGAGGGAGGACCCCGTTGACGACTCTTGAGGCACGTGAAGCCGTCGATCCGTTCGTCCCCGAGCGGGACTCCAGGTGGTACCGGGCGATGAGGCACTTCTGGCATCCCGTCGCCTACTCCAAGGACGTGGCCGAGGACCAGATGGTCTCGGGCCTCCTGCTGGGCGAGCGCATCCTGGTGGTCCGCCACGAAGGCCAGGCGCGGGCCTTCATGGACGTGTGCCGCCACAAGGGGGCCGCGCCGTCGCTGGGATGGGTCGAGAACGGCTGCATCAACTGCCCCTACCACGGCTGGGCCTACGACATGGACGGCAAGCTGGTGTCGATACCGGCCCGGCCCGAGTTGAGCGGGGTGCTCCAGCTCGGGCTGGTCCGCTACCTGTGCCGGGAGAGCTCCGGCATGGTCTGGGTGAGCCTGACCGACGAGCCGTGGGGCGAGCCTCCGGGGATCCCGGAGTGGGACGACCCGATCATGCGCTGGCAGACGCCCCCGTACTACGACTGGGCCACCAGTTCGCCCCGGCGTCTGGAGAACTTCGTCGACTTCGCCCACTTCCCCTTCGTCCACGAGAACGTCCTGGGCACCAGGGACAAGCCCGAGGTCGAGCACCACGACGTGTGGCGGGAGGACGGAGCCCTCCGGTTCGACAAGATCTTCGTGGAGCCCAACGTTCCCCGCATGAAGGAGCTGCTGAAGATCGACGACGACATCATGACGGTGCGCAACTGGTACCAGCTCACCGTGCCCGGATCTATCTCGATGGTGCGTACCTTCCCCAACGGCAAGCGCTACGCGCTGTACATGGTCACCGCGCCCACCGGTCCGGCGACCTGCCGCAACTTCTGGCACATCGGCGCCGACTTCGTGGAGACCCCCGACGAGATGGACTTCCTGCTGGAGTTCGAGTACATGGTGCTGGACCAGGACCAGCCCATCGTCGAGTCGCAGTGGCCCGAGCACCTGCCCGACCGTCTCAACGCCGAGACGTACGTCAAGGTGGCCGACGACGTGACTCTGGCCTACCGAAAGTGGCTCTTCGAGCTGGCCGCCGAGCTGGAGCCGAACTGAGAGGCAAGAGGCCGAGTCTCACTGACCACCGACACACGGGAGGACCTCGATGGGAATACTGGACGGCCGGGTGATCATCGTCACCGGCGGCGCCAAGGGGATCGGCCTGGCCTACTGCCGGGGCCTGGCCGCCGAGGGGGCGACCGTCGTGGTTGCGGACCTCACCGACGGGCACGAGGTGATCGAGGAGCTCGGGGCATCGGGCGCGAAGGCGATGTCGATGCAGGTGGACGTCTCCGACGTGGCCCAGACCGAGGCGATGGCCGCGGCGACGGTCGACGCCTACGGCCGCATCGACGGCCTGGTCAACAATGCGGCGTTCTACATGGCCGCCACCCGGGCCCCGATGGAGGACCTCCCGCCGGAGGAGTGGGACCTGTGCTTCGCGGTAAACGTGAAGGGGTCCTGGCTGTGCTCCCGGGCGGTGGCGCCCACGATGAGGGCCCAGGGCAGCGGCCGGATCGTCAACATCGCCTCCATGACGGTCAACGACGGCACTCCCAACTTCCTGCACTACGTGGCGTCGAAGTCGGCAATCTGGGGGCTGACCCGGGCCATGGCCCGCGAACTGGGCGGTGCCGGTATCGCGGTCAACACCATCACGCCCGACTACATCCCCCACGACGAGGAGTACTCCAGCGTCCAGCCCGAGGTGGACGTGGCCATCCAGGCCCGCCGGGCGTTCAAGCGCACCCAGGTGCCCGAGGACATGGTGGGCACGCTCGTCTACCTGATGAGTCCCCTGTCGGACTTCGTCACCGGCCAGAACATCTGGGTGAACGGCGGCTCGGGCTTCCACTAGGGTCCACCGGCGGGAACCTTGCGGTGTCGTCGGCAGCCGGTCGGCGGGCTCGTTATAGTCCTCATCAATAATTCAACCACCAGTTCGAACTGCTCGGCGGATCTACGGGGCGCCTGAAAGGCCTCGTGCCCCGCGGTGCCGTGCGATTGGTCCCACTAGGGAGGGAGACCACAACAATATGCGCAAGACAACAATGCGGCTACTAGTCGCCCTAGCGCTCGTCGCAGGCCTGGTCGCCTGCGGAAGCGACGACGAGCCGGCCCCCGCGGCCAGTACCGACGACGGGGCCGTGGCGGAAGCCCAGGCCCAGGCCGCCGCCGCGCTAGCAGAAGCCGAGGCCGCTCAGGCCGAGGCTGATGCCGCTGAGGCCGAGGCCAAGGCCGCGGCTGATGCCGCCGCCATCGCCGAGGCTGAAGCCGCAGCCGCCGCAGCCGCGCTGGAGGCCGCCGAAGCCGAAGGAGCGGCCGTCGCGGAACTCGAAGCGCAACTCGCCGAAGCCGAAGAGGCCGCAGCCGAAGCCGAAGCCGCAGCCGCCGAAGCCGCAGCCGCGGCGGAGGAGGCCGCCGCGGAGCAGGCGGCAGCCGCCCCCAGCGAGATCGACGTCGCCATGCTCGTCGTGGGCACCAAGGAGGAGGGCTGGTACGCCACGTTCATCGACAGCGTCAACCGCGTCTCGGCGTCCAACAAGTACGGCATCACCATAAATCTCGAGATCCTCGAGGGAATCCAGTTCGTCGAGGGCGAGCGCGTCATCCGCGACCTCGCCCAGACCGGCGAGTACGAGATCATCGTCGGCCACAGCACCTATGTGGACGGCGTCGCCGCCAACAAGGCCGACTTCCCAGACACCCTGTTCGTGTACTCGGGCTCAGGCAACGACGACCACGAGGGCGGCGACAACGCCTACTGGATCGACGTGTTCATCCACGAGCCCGCCTACCTGGCTGGGATCATCGCTGGCATGACCACCCAGACCAACAGGATCAGCGGTGTGGCCGCGTACCCGTTCCCCAACGTCAACGCCCCGCTCAACGCCTTCGTCGACGGTGCCCGGTCGGTCAACCCCGACATCGAGGTGGCCGGGGTCACCTACATCGAGAGCTGGTTCGATCCGGCCACCGCGGCGAGCGCGGCCGAGGCCCAGATCAACAACGGCGCCGACGTCATCTACGCCGAGCGGTTCGGCCCGTTCGCCGCGGCCGAGGACGCCGGCAACGTGCGGGCCGTCGGCCACTTCACCGACCAGTTGAGCCTGTCGCCGGTGGTGCTGACCAGCGCAGTGGCGCAGTGGGATACCGCCTTCAGCGATGTGCTCGACGCCTGGTACGACTACACGGTGCACGGCGTGCCCTACAACTCGCCGCCGCAGCGCATCGTCTACCAGTCGATGGTGGACGACGGCTCCTCGCTGGGGGCCATTGCCGACGACGTGCCCGCCGACGTGGTGGCTGCCGTCGAGGCGGCCCGGGTCGCCATCCTTTCGGGCGAGTTGGTCGTCCCGCTCAATTTCGACCGGTTCGAGTAATCGCGAGAAGCCGGGCTGCACGTCGAACGATCGACTGAGCGCACCGATCCGATGGCGGATGCGGCCAAGTCCGGCGCGGCCGCGCCGGGGGAGAACATCCTCGTCGCCGAGGAGGTGACGAAGGTCTTCCCCGGCGTGGTCGCCAACGACTCTGTCAACGTCGCAATCCGCAGGGCCGAGATCCACTGTCTGCTCGGCGAGAACGGCGCGGGCAAGACGACACTGGCCGACATCCTCTACGGCGTGTACCAGCCCGACGATGGCCGGGTGCTCCTCGAAGGCAAGCCGCTGGAGTTGCATTCACCCCGCGACGCCATCGAGGCCGGCATCGGGATGGTCCACCAGCACTTCGAGCTGGTGCCCCCGATGTCGGTCATCGAGAACGTGGTGATCGGCACGCCCGCCAAGCAATGGCTAGACCTCACCGAGGTCCGGAGCCGCCTCAACGAGTTCTTCAACGACTACGACGTGGAGATCGATCCCGACGCCGAGGTCGGCCGCCTGTCGGTCGGCGAGCAGCAATGGGTGGAGATCTTCAAGACGCTCTACTTCGGCGTCGAGATCCTGATCCTGGACGAGCCCACCGCGGTGCTGACCCCGCAGGGAATCGAGGAGCTGTTCCGCATCCTTCGCAGGATGAGAGAAGAGGGTCTCACCATCATTCTGATCACCCACAAGCTCCGGGAGGTGATGGATCTCTCGGACCGGGTGACGGTGCTCCGCCGCGGCCAAGTCGTCGGCACGGTCGAAACCGCCGACATCGACCAGCGCGATCTCGCTCGGATGATGGTGGGACGCGAGGTGCTGATGCAGGCCGACAAGGCCGCCACCGAGGCCGGAGAGCCAGTGCTGGAGGTGGACGGGGTCCACCTGGAGTCCGACACCGGCCGCGGCTCTCTGGAAGGGCTCTCCATCACGGTCGGCGCCGGTGAGGTCGTGGGGGTGGCGGGAGTGTCGGGCAACGGCCAGAACGCCCTGTTCGACGCGGTGGTCGGCGTGCGTCACCCGGCAGCCGGCACCATCCGGATCGGCGGCCAGGACACGACCGAGGCCGCACCCCACCGGATCGCCACCCTCGGCGTGGCCAGCGTCCCGGCGGACCGCATAGCCCAAGGCCTGATGATGGACTTCAGCGTCAAGGAGAACCTGGTGCTGGGCGACCACCGCGGCCCGCAGTTCTCCAAGGCAGGGATCCTCAACCGGGGCCGGATCGAGGACTTCGCGAGGAAGTCCATCAGAAGCTTCGAGATCAAGACGCCGTCCGCGTCGCATGCCACCAGGACCCTGTCGGGCGGCAACCTGCAGAAGATCATCATGGCCAGGGAGCTGTCCGGCCAACCCCAGCTGATCATCGCGCACCAGCCCACCCGAGGGCTCGACATAGCGGCCACGGAGTATGTGCGGCAGCGCCTGCTCCAGGAGCGCGACCGCGGCGCGGCGGTGCTGCTGATGTCTGAGGACCTCGATGAGATCTTCCAACTCGCGGACCGGATCGCGGTGATCTACGACGGGCGCATCGTCGCGGTGACCGAGCCCAGCGCGACCACTCTCGAAGAGCTTGGAATGCACATGGCTGGCGCCAGCGCGGACCACGGGGACGACCAGTGAGCGAGTCGCTGCGCGAAGCGCCCGAGCAGGGCGCCGGCCGCGACCCGCTCTTGATGCTGTTCCAGCCGGGCGCCTGGCGCCTGGAGCGGAGGCTGCATACCCGCCCGGTGCACGAGTTGTACGCCACCCTCATCGCGCTGGCCATCACCGCGGTGATCATCGGCCTGCTGGTGATCATCGTCGGCGTGTCGCCGCTGGACGCGTTCGCGTCCCTCTACGAGGGGGCTTTCGGGAACCGGGAGTCGGCCCTCGAGACGCTGGTGCAGGCGACGCCGCTGATCCTCACCGGGCTGTGCGCTGCCATCGCCTTCCGGGCCGGGGTCTGGAACATCGGCGGACAGGGTCAGTTCATCGCCGGCGCCATCGGCACCTGGTGGGTCTACGACACGATGCCCGGCCTCCCCGCGCCGCTGCTGTTCGTGGCCATGTTCTCCGGGGCTGCGGTCTTCGGAGCAGTGTGGGCGACGGTGGCCAGCGTCCTGCTGGTCCGCTACGGAACCAACGAGATCCTCACGACGGTGATGCTCAACTTCGTCATCGACTCCGGGCTGTCATGGCTGCTCTCGGGACCCTGGCAGGCGAACGACACGCCCTACTCCCAGACCGAGCGGATGGTCGAGAGCACATTCCTGCCCCGGTTCTTCGACGACAGCCGGCTGCACCTGGGCTTCGCCCTCGCGCTGGTGATGGCGGCCGTGGTCCATTTCCTGGTGCGGCGCACCACCCTGGGATTCGAACTGAGGGCTATAGGCGTGAACAAGCAGGCGGCCTCGTACAAGGGCATCGGCGTCGGGGCGGCCATCGTCGCGGTCATGGCCATCTCGGGGGCGCTGGCAGGACTGGCGGGCGCGGGTGAGCTGCTGGGCCTTCATCACCGGGTCAACTTCGAGTTCGGCGGCCAGGCCGTCGGCTTCACCGGGATCATCGTCGCCCTGGTGGCCCGGCTGCATCCCGCGGGCGTGATCGTGGTGGCCATCGCCTTCGCGGGGCTGATAAACGGTGCGACCCAGATGCAGGTCGGCACCGGCATCCCAGCCGCGCTCGTGGACGTGATCGAGGGGGTCGCCCTGGTTCTCGTGCTGCTGGCCGCGGTCGCCTGCCGCTACCGACTCAGGAAGATCGCCCACCATGGATAGCTCCGGGTAACCGTCGTGGAGGACTTCTTCACCTACTCGGTGATCCTGGGCATCTTCGTGGCCACCTTCAAGATCGCCACCCCGCTGCTGATTGCGGCCACCGGCGAGCTGGTCGCCGAGAGCAGCGGGATCCTGAACCTGAGCCTGGAGGGGACCATGACCCTGGGCGCCTTCACCGGGTTCTTGTTCGCCAACGAGACCGGAAACCTATGGCTGGGGCTGCTGGGGGCAGCCGCGGGCGGCGGTGCGATGGGGCTGCTGATGGCGGTGATGACGGCCACGGTCAAGGTCAACCAGGTGGTCGCCGGGCTCGCGCTGAACATCCTCGGTCTGGGTGGAGCCTTCT
Source organism: Acidimicrobiales bacterium (assembly GCA_963667505.2). Classification (GTDB taxonomy): domain Bacteria; phylum Actinomycetota; class Acidimicrobiia; order Acidimicrobiales; family Aldehydirespiratoraceae; genus Aldehydirespirator. Next base: position 1,275,004 of record OY763490.2, read on the forward strand.
TCTGGTACCGCTCGGTGTACGAGGAGGGCGGCGCCGTCGCCTTCCCCACCGTGGACCGGTTCCAGACCGGGACCATCCCGCTGCTGTCCGACATCCCCGCGGTGGGCGAAGTGTTCTTCGACCAACACTGGCTGACCTACTTCGGGGTCTTGATGGTGCCGGCGACCTTCATCTTCCTGAATCGCACCAAGTACGGCCTGGAACTCCGCAGCATCGGCCACAACCCCGAGGCGTGCGACATGCGGGGCGTGGGCATCATCTCCCGCCAGTACACCGCGGTTATCTACGGGGGCGTGATGGCCGGGCTGGGCGGCGCCTACCTGTCGCTGGCGGGGGGAAACCAGTTCTTCGACGACATCGTCGCCGGGCGGGGATGGATCGCCCTGGCCATCGTGATCTTCGGGAACTGGCGGGCGTCGTGGATCCTGGGCGGCTCGCTGCTGTTCGGGTTCCTCGAGGCTACCCAACTGTCGCTCCAGGCCAGCGGTGTGGACCTGCCCTACCAGCTCCTGCTCGCGCTGCCGTTCATTCTGACGATCGTCGCGCTGGTCCTCAATCGGAGCCGCTCCCAGGTCCCGCTGTCGCTGACCATCCCGTACCACCGGGGCGAGCGCTAGACCGGCACGGCAGCCTGGAGCGAACCGGGAGCGATCCTTGAGCCTGGACATCGACCCCCACATCCGCCACAGCACCCGCCACATCGGGCGCTCGGTGCCGCGGCGGGAGGACCGGGGGCCCCTCACCGGCCGGGGACGGTACGCGGCCGACATCAGGATCGCCGGGATGCTCGAGGTCGCCTTCGTGCGCAGCATCGAGGCCCACGCCCGGATCGCCTCGGTCGACAAGTCCGAGGCCGAGGCCCTCGACGGCGTGGTGGCCGTGTTCTGTGCGGCCGACCTGGCCGACGTGAAGAGCTTCCCCGACTACATCGACTACATCAACCCGGTCAAGCAGCGTCCTCTGGCCGAGACGGCGCGCTACGTCGGCGCGGCCTACGCGGCGGTGGTGGCGGCCGACCGCTACATCGCCGAGGACGCGGCCGCCCTGGTGGCGGCGGGCACCGTCTACGAGCCGCTGCCGACGGTGGCCGACATTGAGCAGGCGCTGGCACCGGACGCGCCCAAGCTGTTCGACGACTGGGACGACAACCGCTCCGTCGACTTCCCCCCCGACAAGCCCGAGGTGGCCCGGGCGTTCGCGGAGGCCGACCACACCTTCTCCGAGATCTACGTCAGCCAGCGCCAGACCGGCCTGCCCATGGAGTGCAGGGGAGTGGTGGCCGACACGGTGGACGGCCAGCTCACGGTGTGGACCTCCACCCAGAGCCCTCACCTCGTGCGGACCACCTTGGCGCTGATGCTGGGGGTGCCCGAGCCTCAGGTGAGGGTGGTGAACCCCGACATCGGGGGCGGGTTCGGCACCAAGACCCACGTCTACCCCGAGGACGTGGTGGTATCGTGGATCGCCCGGCGGCTCGGCCGGCCGGCCCGGTGGATCGAGGACCGGGCCGAGAACCTGGTGACCGGGGTCCACGCCCGGGACCAGCGCCACGACGTGGAGGTCGCCTACGACGACGACGGCACCATCCGCGCGGTTCGCTGCACCTCGATCTGCGATCTGGGCTCGGCCGAGATCTTCATGCCCGGAACAGCGCCGGTGTTCGTCACCAACGCCTGCATCACCGCCGCCTACGACTTCCCGAACATGGAGGCCCGCCCGGTCGGGGTGGTCACCAACAAGACCCCGGCGGGGGCCTACCGGGGCTTCGGCGTCCCCGAGGGCGTGTTCGTGATGGAGCGGATCATCGACCGGGTGGCCCGCCTGACCGGCACCGACCGGGTGGAGCTGCGGCGGCGGATGCTGCTGCGCCCCGGCCAGACGCCGTACGTGATGCACGGCGGGGGCCGCCTCGACTCGGGCTCGCACACCGAGTCCTTCGAGCGGGCGCTGGAGATGCTGGGACCGGCGCTGGAGCAGGCCAGGGCCCGCCACGCCGGCGACGAGGACGTGCGGGTCGGGGTCGGCTACGCCAACTACGTGGAGCCGGCCACGCCGACCTACCACCTCACCACCGGCCATTGGGCCGGCTACGACTCGGCCACCGTGCGGGTCGATCCCGACGGCTCGGTGCGGCTGGCGGTGGGCGTCACCGACCTCGGCCAGGGCACCGTGACCTCCGCGGCGCAACTGGCGGCCGACGCCCTCGGCGTGGATCCCTCGCAGGTGACGGTGGTGATGGGCGACACCGAGCGGGCCCCGTACGGGCTGGGCGCGTGGGGCAGCCGCAGTGCCATGGTGATGACCGGCTCGGTGCTGATGGCTTCGGAGCGGCTGGTGGCCAAGGCCCGCTCGATCGCCGCCCACATGCTCGAGGCGGCCGAGGCCGACGTGGTGATCGCCGACGGCCGCTTCCATGTGGCCGGCAGCCCCGAGCCGGCGCTCGGCTGGGCCGAGGTGGCCACCGCGGCCTGGGCCCGCACCCTGGACCTGCCCTCGGGGATGGAGCCGGGGCTGGAGACGTCGGGCTACTTCGAGCCGGTCCACTTGGAGCACCTGCCCGACGAGACCGGCCGGGTCAACGCCGCGGCCAGCTGGGCCAACGGCGCCCATATCGCGGTGGTGAGCGTGCGGGTCAGCACCGGCGAGGTGACCGTCGAGGACTTCATCGTGGTGCACGACTGCGGCACGGTCATCAACCCGGCCATCGTGGAGGGGCAGATCCACGGCGGCATCGCCCAGGGGATCGCCGGCGCCATGTACGAGCACTTCCAGTACGACCCCGACACCGCCACTCCCAGGTTCTCGTCGTTCATGGACTACCTGGTGCCGACCTGCGCGGAGGTTCCGCACATCGACATCGACCACTTCGAGTCGCCCGCCCCCGACCATCCTCTCGGCGTCAAGGGCTGCGGCGAGGGAGGCACCATCGGTCCGCCCGCGGCGATCACCGGCGCGGTGTCCGACGCCCTGTCGGAATGGGGCGTGGACCTCACTGCCTGCCCGGTGACCCCGGTGGCGGTGCGAGCCGCCATCCGAGAGGCCGAAGCAGCCCGAGCCCCGGACGGCACGGCATGAAGCCGGCGCCGTTCGAATACTGCCTGCCTTCCAGTGTGGCGGAGGCGCTGGAGGCGCTCGCTAGCTCCGAGTCAGCCCGGGTGCTCGCAGGCGGGCAGAGCCTCATCCCGGCCATGAACTTCCGGCTGACCGACGTGTCTCTGCTGGTCGACATCCGCCGTGTCGAGGGTCTCGACACGGTGAGCGTGGACGCCGGCGGCGTGACGGTGGGCGCGGCCGCCACCCAGAGCGAGGTGCTGGCCGACGACGACGCGGCCGGAGCTGTGCCTGGGCTGCGGGCCGCGCTGCGCCATGTCGGGCATCTGCAGATCCGCAACCGGGGCACGGTCTGCGGCAGCATCGCCCACGCCGACCCGGCCGCCGAGTTGCCCGCGGTGGCCGTGGCCGCCGACGCGGCGGTCGGCGTCGCCGGACCGGCCGGACGGCGAGAGATCGCTGCGGCCGACTTCTTTCGTGGGCCGTTCTGGACCGCCCTCGACGACGCCGAGATGGTCACCGAGGTCCGCTTCCCGGCGACGCCGTCGGGCTCGGTCACCGTCGTCGACGAGATTTGCCGGCGGGCCGGCGACTTCGCGGTGGCCGGACTGGTGGCGGTCATCGAAACCGACGGGGGCGCGGTGCGATCGGCCCGGCTGGTCGGCTTCGGGGTCGGAGGCTCGCCCACCCGGCTGGAGTCGGCGGAGGCCGCGGCAGCCGGATGGGCCGCCGACCACCCGACCGACGGGATCGCCGACGCGGTGATCTCCGACACCGCCGACGCATTCGACGACATCCATGCCACCAGTTGGTACCGCCGCGAGGCGGCGGCCGCGCTCGTTGTGCGCGCCGTTCGCCGCTCGCTGGCCGTAGGGGAGGTGAAGGCTGCATGAGCATTGTCGAGCCGCTGTCCGAGGTCGCCGTCGAGGTGGCGATCAACGGGCAGCGCCACCGTCACCGGGTGCAGTCCCGGCTGCTGCTGTCGGACTACATCCGCGACGTCGTCGGCCTCACCGGCACCCATCTCGGCTGCGAGCACGGCTACTGCGGCGCGTGCACCGTGATGGTGGACGGCGAAGCGGTGCGGTCGTGCCTGATGCTGGCCGTGCAGGCCGACGGCGCCGAGGTCCGCACCGTCGAGGACCTGGCCCCGGCGGGCTCGGACTCGCTGTCGCCGATGCAGCAGGCGTTCCATGACAACCACGCCCTGCAGTGCGGCTTCTGCACCGCGGGGTTCCTGATGACCCTGGAGAGCGTCCACCCCGCCGAGTGGCGGACGCCCGAGCGCATCGTCGAGCTGCTGTCAGGCAACCTCTGCCGCTGCACCGGCTACCAGAACATCGTGGCTGCGGTGCGCCAGGCGTGGGACGCCTACGATGGTGCCGGAGGATCCGACGATGGCTGACGCAGGGGCTGACGCAGGGGCTGACGCAAGGGTCGACGTGGACCACGACGTGTGCATCGTGTCGGGCATGTGCGCGTCGCTGGCCCCCGAGATCTTCGATATCGACGACGACGGCCTCAAGCTGGAGGTCCTGCGGCCGACGGTGCCCCCCGAGCTGGCAGACAAGGCCCGCAGCGCGGAAGCCTGCTGCCCGGTGGAAGCCATCAAGGTGACCGCCACGTCGATGTGAGAGCGAGGTGACCGCGCCATGACCATGACCCAGGAACCCGCAGCTGCCCGGGAACATGCCGGGGCCGAGGGGTTCGAGCTTCAGGGCAACACTCAGCTCGACATGGCCGGCGAGGAGCGGCTCTACCAGCAGCTGAAGCTCTTCTGGCAGCCGGTGGCCTTCTCGGCGGACCTGACCGACTCGCCCCACCAGGTGACGCTGTTCGACACCCGGCTGGCGGTGGCCCGCCTCGACGGCAAGGCCCACACCTTCAGCGACGTCTGCCGACACCGCGGCTCGGCCCTGTCGCTGGGTCGGGTCGACGGCTGCCGGCTGCGCTGCGCCTACCACGGCTGGGCCTACGACGCCGAGGGCACGGTGGTGGACATCCCGGCCCGGCCCGAGCTCAACGGCAAGCTGGTGGCGCAGCTGCCCACCTATCCGACCATCGAGGCCGGTGGCCTGGTGTGGACCTGCGTCTCGGGCGAGACGCCGCGGTTCGGCCCGTCGGAGTGCCCCGAGCTGGACGATCCCTCGTACCGGTTCCTGCGCTTCGACCCGTACGAGTGGGACTGCTCGGTGGCCCGGCGCTTGGAGAACTACTTCGACTTCTCCCATTTCGCCCATGTGCACCACGGGATCCTCGGCGACCGCGACGAGGCCGAGATCGCCGACTACGACGTGGTGCGGCACGGCTCGGAGCTGAGGATCACCGCCGGCCCGTTCGTCGAGTACACCGACAACGTCAAGAACTCGGCGGTCAACCACGAGGGCCTGACCTACGAGGCGTGGAAGCGCTACCGGGTGTTCATGCCCAACGCCATGAAGCTCAACAGCTCGGCGGGCGAGACCGAGGACTTCGTGCTGTACGTGGCGGTCGCGCCGGTGGGCCGCAGGCGGACGAGGTGCTTCACGTTCGTGGGCCGCAACTACGCCTTGGACCGCGACCAGGAGTTCCACGACATGCAGTACGTGATCCTGGGCCAGGACCAGCCCATCGTGGAGTCGCAGCGGCCCGAGGAGCTGCCGGTGGACCTGACCGCGGAGATGCACGTCAAGGGCGCCGACGCGGGCACCGTCGAGTACCGCCGCTGGCTGATCAGCATCGCCGACGGCCTCATCGCGCCTGCTCCGCCCGGCTGACGGAGGCCTCGGCGCCGTCAGCCTGCGGCAGCCCCGTCGGCACGCCCCAAACTTGCGCCCGGGCATCCCTGCCAGTCGAGGCCCCGGCCCCCGGTCTGCTTGACAGCCCTGCTTGACCGCCATGCTCGAAAGCCCCGCTTGAGAGCCATGTTTGACGGCAATGTCTGACGGCCGTGTTTCATGCCTGGCAGCAACCATGTTTGACAACGCGGCATCGGACGGTGAGCATTGACGGATGCCCGCAGCAGCCAGCCGCCGGTCGCGCCGCGCCACCTTGGCTCGTCTGGGCGGGATTCTGGTCGGCGGCTCGGCGGTGATCCTCGCCCTGCTGATCGGCGCGGCCATGATCCTCGGACTGGGCGCCAACCCCTTGGAGGGCTACAAGGAACTCCTGGCCGGCGCCTTCGGAGGCACTGAGGAACTGGCCGAATCGGCGGCCAAGGCCATGCCGCTGCTGCTGGTGGGCACCGGCATCTGCGTGGCGTTCCGTGCCAAGGTGATCAACATCGGCGGCGAGGGCCAGATCATCGCCGGCGGGCTGCTGTCCACCGTCACCGCGCTGGCCGTGCCCGGCCTGCCCCCGGTGGTGCTCATCCCGCTGGTGCTGCTCATGGGTCTGGTGGGCGGCGCAATCTGGGGCGGCATCCCCGGCGCCCTCAAGGCCTATCTGGGCGTGAACGAGATTCTGTCCACGATCATGCTCAACCTGGTGGCCGTGCAGCTGTTCAACTACCTGCTGCGGGCCCCGTTGATGGATCCCAGACAGATCGAGCTCGGCACCCGGATCCCGCAGACCAAGCGGCTGTCGGAGAACGCCGACCTGCCCGTGCTGATCTCAGGCACCCGCCTGCACCTGGGCGTGGTCGTGGCGCTGATCGCGGCCGGCGTCGCCTGGTTCTTCCTGTGGCGGACCACCACCGGCTACCGGGTGCGGGCGGTGGGCGCCAGCGCGCCCGCGGCCCGCTACGCGGGGATGCCGGTGAAGCGGATGACCATGCTCGCGCTCACTATCAGCGGCGCGCTGTGCGGCCTGGCCGGGGCCGCTCTGGTGTTCGGCAGCGAGACCCATCGGCTGCAGACCGAGGGATTCGCCACCGGCTTCACCGGCTCGGCCGGCTTCAACGGCATCGTGGCCGCGCTGTTCGGGGGCCTGCACCCACTCTTCACGATCCCTTCATCGTTCCTGTTCGGAGGGCTGCTGGTGGGGGCGAACGCCATGCAGCGGGCCATCCAGATCCCGGTGTCGCTGGTGATCGGGCTCAACGGGCTGATCGTGGTGTTCGTGGTCAGCAGCAACTCGCTGCGCGAGCGGCTGTCGCGTCTCGTGTCGATCGCCGGGGAGGCGGCCGATCACGAAGCGTCGGCTTCCGGTGAGGCCGCGCCCCCCGACCCCGGCGCAGGCGACGGCTCGGCCGGTGTCGACGACCCCGCGGGCGCCGAAATGGAGCGCGGGCCGTGACCGACTTCATCACCGTCACGTTCACTGTCGCCACCTTCGCCTCGGGCGTGCGGCTGGCCACCCCCTACCTTCTCGCAGCCCTGGGCGAGACGCTCAGCCAGCGCAGCGGCGTGCTGAACCTCGGCGTGGACGGAGTGATGCTCCTGGGAGCGTTCTTCTCCTACTGGGCGGTGCTCAAGACCGACAGCATCGCCGTCGGATTGCTGGTCGGGATCGCCGTCGGCTCTCTGCTGGGCGTCGTCTACGCCTTGGTCACCGTCGGCTTCCGGGCCGAGCAGGGCATCAGCGGCATCGGCATATTCCTGTTCGGGCTAGGCATCAGCGAACTGCTGTTCCTCGAGTGGGTTGGCACGCCGCTGCCCATCTCGAGCTTCGACAAGCTGGCCATCCCGCTGCTGTCGGACATCCCGAAGATCGGCGACATGTTCTTCAACCACAACCTGCTGGTTTACGTGTCGATGCTGTTGGTGCCGGGGCTGACCCTGCTGGTGAACCGCACCACTTTCGGGCTCAACGTGAGAGCCGTCGGCGAGACGCCGGAGGCCGCCGACAGCCTGGGCGTGTCGGTGGCCCGCACCCGCTCCACGACGATCCTCATCGGCAACGCGCTGGCCGGCCTGGCCGGGGCCGCCCTGGCCATCGAGATCGGGATCTTCCAACACAACCTCACCAACCAGATCGGCTTCATCGCCATCGCGCTGGTCTACTTCGGCGCCTGGCGCCCCACCGGGGTGCTGGCCGGCTCGCTGCTGTACGGCCTGGTCACCTCCACGGTCAACCAGTGGAAGACCGCAGGGCTGGTCACCGGCGCCGCCGCCAGCTTCACGACGATGGCGCCGGCCGCTCTGACCATCGTGGCCCTGGTCGTCATAGCCCGCCGCAGCGCCGCCCAGCCGGCCGCGCTCACGCTGCCGTTCGTGAGAGGTCACTGAGGGTGGCCCGGCACCCGCAGGCGCTAGGCCATAGAGTCACACCAAGTAGACAGGCCCGATGACTCGGGCCCGCACCCAGGAGGGAGAAACCGAAATGATGAGACGATTGCGATGGTTCACGGTCGTGTTCGCCGTGTTCGGGCTGATAGCGGCCTCGTGCGGCGACGACGGCGACGACGCCGCGGACACAGCCGCCGACGCGGCCGCCGCCCAGGCCGAGGCCGACGCGGCCGCTGCTCAGGCCGAGGCCGACGCGGCCGCCACCCGGGCTGACGAGGCCGCCGCGAGGGCCGAGGCGGCCGAAGCCGCCCTGGAGGCTGCCAGAGCCGAGGCGGAGGGGTCGGTGGATCCGGATGTCGTGGCCGAGCTCGAGGCGGAACTGGAAGCGGCCCAGGCCGAAGCCGAGGCCGCTCAGGCCGAGGCTGACGCGGCCGCCGCCGCCGCAGAAGAGGCCGCGGCCGCCGCCGAGGCCGACACCGGCGAGGCCGACACGATGGATGAAGCCGAGCCGTTGCGGGCCGCAGTGGTGACACCCAGCGCGGAGAACGACCTGGCCTTCAGCCAGTCCATCGTGGACGCCCTGCACCGTATGGAGGACGCCGGGCTGCTCAGCGAGGTCGCGGTCTCTCCGGGCCTGTTCGTGGTCGAGGACGCCGGGCTGGCGCTGCGCGACTACGCCGAGTCGGGCTACGACCTGGTCATAGCCCACGGCTCGCAGTACGGCGGTCTGCTCGAGGAGATCGCCCCCGACTTCCCCGGCACCGCCTTCGCCTGGGGCACCTCGGTGGAGACCTTCGGACAGGCCAACATCTCGGCCTACACCACGTCTTCCGACGAGGGCGGTTTCGTGATGGGGCTCATGGCCGCAGAGCTGGCCGGCGACTCGCCGGTCGGGGTCATCGGCCCGATCGAGGTCGGCGACGCCAAGCTGTACGTGGACGGCTTCGTGGCCGGCGTGGAGGCCGGCGGCGGCACCGCCAACTCGGTGTACACCGACTCCTTCGCCGACGTGCAGCTGGCCGCGGAGGCCGCGCAGTCCTTCATCGACAACGGCCACGCAGTTCTCACCGGCACCGCCCAGATGACCGTGGGCGCCATCGGGGTGGCCCGCGAGAACGGCGTCCCCTGGTTCGGCACCCAGTCCAACCAGACCAGCGTGGCGCCCGAGGTCGTGGTGGCCAGCCAGGTGTACCGCTGGGACGTCGTCCTGGACGACCTAGTGGCCGACATCCAGATGGGCCAGATGGGCGGAAACTCCTATGAGATCAACTTCGCCAACGGAGGGCTCGTGCTCGAGTACAACGACGACTACGACCTTCCCGCCGACGTGCGGGCCACGGGCGACGCGGCCGTGGCCGACTTCATGGCCGGCGACGCGGAGCCGTTGCGGGCCGCGGTGGTGACTCCCAGCGCGGAGAACGACTTGGCCTTCAGCCAGTCCATCGTGGACGCCCTGCACCGTATGGAGGACGCCGGGCTGCTCAGCGAGGTCGCGGTCTCTCCGGGCCTGTTCGTGGTCGAGGACGCCGGGCTGGCGCTGCGCGACTACGCCGAGTCGGGCTACGACCTGGTCATAGCCCACGGCTCGCAGTACGGCGGCCTGCTCGAGGAGATCGCCCCCGACTTCCCCGGCACCGCCTTCGCCTGGGGCACCTCGGTGGAGACCTTCGGACAGGCCAACATCTCGGCCTACACCACCTCCTCGGACCAGGGCGCGTACGCCATGGGCCTGGCCGCGGCGGTGATCGCCGGCGACTCGCCGGTGGGGATCATCGGCCCGATCGAGGTCGGCGACGCCAAGCTGTACGTGGACGGCTTCGTGGCCGGCGTGCAGGCCGGCGGCGGCACCGCCAACTCGGTGTACACCGACTCCTTCGCCGACGTGCAGCTCGCCGCGGAGGCCGCGCAGTCCTTCATCGACAACGGCCACGCGGTGCTCACCGGCACCGCCCAGATGACCGTCGGCGCCATCGGGGTGGCCCGCGAGAACGGCGTGCCGTGGTTCGGCACCCAGTCCAACCAGACCTCGGTCGGACCCGAAGTGGTGGTGGCCAACCAGGTGTACCGCTGGGACGTGGTGCTCGACGACCTGGTGCGCGACATCCAGCAGGGTCAGATGGGAGGCAACTCCTACAAGATCGACTTCGCCAACGGCGGGCTCGTGATCGAGTACAACGACGCCTACGACCTGCCGGCGGATGCCCGTTCGGCGATCGAGGACGCGGTGGCGGGCTTCGAGGACGGCTCGCTGTCCACCGGCGTCGGCTGAGCCGGACGCTCCCGGCCACCGGCTGAGAGGCCGTTTCGATGACGAGCGCTCCGGAGGAGCGTGAGGCGGCGCCGCTGCTGGAGATGCGCGGCGTCACCAAGCGCTTCCCCGGAGTGCTCGCCAACGACTCGGTCCACTTCGACGTCCAGGCCGGGGAGATCCACGCCCTGCTGGGCGAGAACGGGGCGGGCAAGAGCACGCTGATGAAGATCCTGTTCGGGCTGTACGCGCCCGACCAGGGCGAGATCCTGCTCGACGGCGAGCGCTCGCGGGTGCGCTCGCCCGCCTCGGCCATCGCCGCGGGGATCGGCATGATCCACCAGCACTTCATGCTGGTGCCGACGCTGACCGTCACCGAGAACGTGGCGCTCGGGCTGAAGTCCAGCCGTCCCGGCCGGCCCGACCTGGCCGCGGTGCGAGCCCGCATTGTGGAGCTGTCGGAGGCCTACGGTCTCGACGTGCAGCCCGACGCCTACCTGTGGCAGCTCGCGGTGGGGGAGCGCCAGCGGGTGGAGATCATCAAGGCCCTGCTGCGGGAGGCCCGGCTGCTGGTGCTGGACGAGCCCACCGCGGTGCTCACCCCCGGCGAGGTGGACGACCTGTTCGTGACGCTGCGCCGCATGGCCGACGACGGGCGGGGCCTGGTGTTCATCTCCCACAAGCTGCACGAGGTGCTGGCCCTGGCCGACCGGATCACCGTGCTGCGCGACGGCTGCGTGGTGGGCACCACCGTCCCTGCCGACACCGACCGGGAGGGGCTGGCCCACATGATGGTGGGCCGGCCGGTCAAGCTGGCCCCGGACATGGCCGAGACCGACGACCGGGGCGTGCGGCTGAGCATCCGAGGCCTGACGGTGTTCGGCGACCGGGGCACCGAGGCGGTGAACGACCTCGACCTCGACGTGCGGGGCGGGCGCATCCTCGGCATCGCGGGCGTGTCGGGCAACGGCCAGCGCGAGCTGGCCGAGGCGGTCGCCGGCCTGCGGCCGGTCACCACGGGCAGCGTGTCGATCGACGGCATGGACGTGACCGGGGCGGAGCCGAGGCAGGTGCGCAACGCCGGGTTGGCCTTCATCCCCGAGGAGCGCATGCGCGACGGTGCCATCGGCAGTTTCAGCGTCTCGGAGAACCTCATGCTGCTCGCCCACGGTGAGGCTCGGTTCTCCCGGCGGGGCGTGCTGAGGACGAACGCGATCCGCAGCCACGGCGTTGGCTTGGTGGAGGAGTACGCGGTCAAGACGCCCGACCTGTCCACCACCACCAGTTCGCTGTCAGGGGGCAATATCCAGAAGCTGATCCTGGCCCGGGAACTGGACGGCGAGCCGCCGGTGCTGCTGGCCGCGCAGCCAACCCGGGGCGTGGACATCGGCGCGGCCGAGTACATCCACGAGCGTCTGGTGGCCCAGCGGGAGCGGGGCACGGCGATCCTGGTCATCTCCGAGGACCTCGACGAGGTGATGGCGCTGTCCGACGAGGTAGCGGTGATGTTCGAGGGCCGGATCGTGGCCGTGGTGCCCCGTGCCGAGTGCACCGTCCAAGGCCTGGGCCTGCTGATGGCCGGCGGGGGAGAGGCATCCGCCGCCTGAGAGGACGCCCAAGGCCGCCGGAACGGTACGGTTGTGCCCCGTGACTCCTCCCAAGGCCCGCTCCGACGGCGCGACCCGGAGCAAGGCCGCGCATGCGCCCCACGACGACGACCGCCTGCCGGTCAAAATGCTGAACGACCGGATCCTGGTGGCCATGGGCGAGGCCGAAGGGGAGCGGCGCTCCACCGGCGGGATCCTGATCCCGGCGACGGCCCAGGTGGGCAAGCGCCTGACCTGGGCCGAGGTGGTGGCGGTCGGCCCCAACGTGCGGGCCATGCAGGAGGGCGACCGGGTGCTGTTCAACCCCGAGGACCGCTACGAGGTCGAGGTCCGCGGCCACGACTACATCATCCTGCGCGAGCGCGACGTCCACGCGGTGGCCGCCGAACGCCTAGACGAAGGCAGCACCGGCCTCTATCTGTAGGCCGTCGAGGGCATCGGAGCCCCAGACGAGTCTGAGGTGGGTTCCTGATATGAGTCCGCGCGCTGGGCCACCGGATTGGATGTCAGCCATGTCGCGACCAGTTGACAATCAGGTTGACAACTAGTTGACAGGCAGTCGACCAGGGGCGCGTGCGAGCCTGAGGAGCGCTGTGTCGCGCGGCTGGTTGCGCAGTGCTTAGGCTTGCGGGCGTGAACGGATTGCGGATCGAGGCTGGCGACGAGGCGCTGGCGGCCGTCAAGTACAACGCGGACGGGCTGGTGCCAGCCATCGTGCAGGACGCCTCCACCAAGGCGGTGCTGATGATGGCCTGGATGAGTGCCGAGACTCTGGCGCTGACCCTGGCTGAGGGCCGGACCGTATTCTGGAGCCGGTCGCGTCAGGAGATCTGGCGAAAGGGCGAGACCTCCGGCGAGCGCCAGTGGCTGCGGGAGGCGTACTACGACTGCGACGGCGACACCCTGCTGTTCGTGGTCGAGCAGGAGGGCGGCGGCGCTTGCCACACCGGCAAGTACTCGTGCTTTTTCCGCTCATTCGACGGCAACATTCCGGCCGACGCGGGCTGAACCTCGATCCAGCGCCGTGCACCGATGCCCTCCCGCTCCGCACGGTGCCGACTCCCGATGACGGCTCCACCGGGAATGCACAGCGCCGGCTCCCGATGACGGCTCCGCCCGGCCTGCACAGTCCAGGCCTCGACGAGTTCCGGTCGCTGGCCCGGGCCTATCGGGTGGTGCCGGTGTGGCGGGAGGTGCTGGCCGACCTGACCACCCCGGTGGCGGCCTTCGCCCGGCTGGTGGGCCGCGAGGACGGCTTCTTGCTGGAGTCGGTGGAGCACGCGGAGCGCTGGGGTCGCTGGTCGTTCATCGGCCGCAATCCCCGGGCCCGGCTCGTGGCCCGGGGCCGCAGGGTGGAGGTGGACGGCGACCTGGGGGTTGAGATCCCGCACGACGACGGCGTGCTCGCCGCCCTCGAAGTGCTGCTGGGCCACTACCGCGCCCCCACGGTCGACGGGCTGCCGCCCCTTCACGGCGGCCTCGTCGGCTACCTCGGCTACGACGTCGTGCGCGAGGTCGAGCACCTGCCGGAGACTCCACCCGACGACCGAGGCCATCCCGATGCGGTGATGTCGCTGATCGGCGATCTTGCCGTCTACGACCATTGGCGTCAGCGTGCCACTCTGATCTCCAACGTGCTGGTGCCCGACGGGGCCGACGACGCCATGATCGACCGCCTCTACGACGAGGCGGTCGAGCGGGTGGAGTCGATCGCCGCCGACGGAGCCAAGCCGCTGGACGAGCCGCTGGTGGTGCCGCCAGGCCCCACCGACGGCGCCGACGGGCCCGAGGTTGCGACCGTGTCCACCATGGGCCGCGACCTCTACTGCGAGGCGGTGGAGGTCGCCCGGGAGCACATCTTCGCCGGAGACATCTTCCAGGTCGTGTTGTCGCAGCGCTTCGACTTCGAACTGGACGCCGACGCCTTCGACGTCTACCGGGTGCTGCGCCAGGTCAACCCGAGTCCCTACATGTACTTCCTGCGCCACAACGGCCTCGAAGTGGTGGGCAGCTCGCCCGAGCCAATGGTGCAGCTGCTGCGAGGACAGGTGATCAGCCGCCCCATAGCCGGCACCCGGCGCCGGGGCGCCACCGACGAGGAGGACCGGCGACTGGCCGCCGAGCTGGCCGAGCATCCCAAAGAGGTGGCCGAGCACGTCATGCTGGTGGACCTGGCCCGCAACGATGTGGGAAGGGTCGTGGAGTTCGGAACCCTCAACCTCGATGAGATGATGACCCTTGAGCGCTACAGCCATGTGATGCACCTGACCTCGCAGGTGTCGGGGCGCCTGGCCGCGGATGCCACCCCCATCGACGTTCTCAGGGCGACGCTGCCCGCGGGCACCGTGTCGGGCGCGCCCAAGGTGCGGGCCATGGAGATCATCGACGAACTGGAGCCGGCCAAGCGAGGTCCCTACGCCGGGGTCGTGGGCTATCTCGACTTCTCGGGCAACATCGACACCGCCATCGCCATCCGCACCATGCTCGTCGCCGGCGGTCGGGCGTCGGTGCAGGCCGGCGCCGGGATAGTTGCCGACTCGGTGGCCACCGACGAGCACGCCGAGTGCGAGAACAAGGCCAAGGCCCTGCTCGCCGCAGTGCCCGCGGCCCGCCGCATGACTGAAGCCCGCCGCCAAGCAGGGATGTAGAGGCCGTGGCAGTCGTCGCCGCCCTTGTCCCCAGGGATGTCGTGCGGGTCACCGGCACGGACGCGGCCAGCTTCCTGCAGGGTCAGATCTCCCAGGACGTCGAGGCGGTAGCAGCAGGCGAGTCGGCCTGGTCGCTGGTGCTGGCACCCCAGGGAAAGGTGGCCGCCTGGTTCCGGCTGACCCGTAACCGTGACGGCGACTCGTTCCTGATTGACCTCGACGCCGGTTTCGCCGGGGCATTGACGACCCGTCTGGAGAGGTTCAAACTCAGGGTCGACGCGACGTTCGAGGTGCTGTCCGGCTGGCAGATGCTGTCGGTCCGGCGCGGTCCACGCGCCGTCGCACACCCCGACGCGCGCGACGATCCACGCGCCGCCGCACACCCCGACGCGCGCGACCGTCCACGCGCCGTCGCACACCCCGATGCGCCCGACGACCTCGGCGAGGTGCCCGCGGAATTGCGGGCCGACGTGCATTGGCCCGGATTCGAGGGAATCGACCTGCTGGGCCCAAAGGTGGCCCCTCCGGCGGGCTTGCGGCTCGCCGACATGGCCGAGTGGGAGGCGGCCCGCATCCGGGCGGGCTGGCCCGCCATGGGACTTGAGCTCACAGACCGCACCATCCCGGCCGAGATAGGTGGGCTGGTGGAGGCGTCGGTGAGCTTCACCAAGGGCTGCTACACGGGTCAGGAGCTGGTGGCCCGCATCGACAGCCGGGGCGGGAACGTGCCCCGGCCGGTGCGCCTGCTGGAGATCGACGGCCACGCCAGCGTGGCCCCCGGCGCGGAAATCGTGGTGGAAGGCAGAGCGGTGGGCGAGGTCACCTCGGCCGCGGCGGACAAGGCCGCAGGCCTGACGGTGGCGCTGGGCACGGTGCACCGGCGGGTGGAGCCGCCCGCGGAGGCGGAGGTGGCGGGCCGTCGCACAGCTGTCCTGGCCACGCCGCCGCATCTGAAATCGGTGTGAGAAACGGGTATGCAGGGCCCGTTTCGTCGCCAATTTCGGGCCATCGTGGGGCGCGCACCTACGATGGCCGGATGGATCCGTATGCGGTGCTGGGCGTGGCCCGCGACGCGCCGCTCGACGAGATCCGTCGGGCCTACGTGGCGCTGGCTCGCAGCACCCATCCCGACGTGCGGGGCGACGATCCGGCCGCCGCCGAGCATATGCGTCGCATCAACCTGGCCTGGGAGACCCTCTCCGACGCCGACGCCCGGGCCGCGCTGGACCGGCAGTTAAGGAATCAGCTCCGCTCAGGCCCCGCGAGCACCGGTTCCCCAGCGTCGTCAGGCGACAGCCGCCTCGAGTCCGACTGGGACGACGACGTCGACTTCGACCGGGACGGCAGCCATGACCACTTCGACGGCGACGACCGTGCCATCACCGCCGGCGAACTGCCCGCATGGATGAGGCTGGGAGCGCCCGCCGCATTTGTGCTGGGCGTCTTCGCGGTCATCTTCGGCGCGATGGTCGGAGCATTCTTCCTGGTCCGGCTCGGCCTGTTGACACTGGGCCTCTCGGTTGTGATCTTCGTGCTGTCGCCGTTCGTGGTGCTGGTGCGGAGCCGGGGTGGGCCGATGCGATGAGAGGCGACGCCGCGACGCTGTCGTCGAGCCTCGACAGGGCGCGGCAGCTTCGTCCGCATCAGACCGCGCCGGTCTCGAAGCCACTAGCGTCGGAGCGTGTTCGTGAAGATCTGCGGCACCACCAACGAGGACGACGCCCTGCTGGCGGTGGCTCTCGGCGCGGACGCGGTGGGGTTCGTGTTCGCTCCCTCGCCTCGCCAGATAGCAGTCGACCGGGCCCGCGAGATCGCCCGTCGTCTGCCCAGCGACGTGCTGTCGGTGGGCGTGTTCCGCAACGAGACGCCGGCGCGGGTGGTGCAGCTCACCGCCCGAGCCTCGCTGGGTGCGGCCCAGCTGCACGGCCATGAGTCCGCCGAGGACACCGCCTGGGTGGCCGAGCGGCTGCCGGTGGTGATCAAGGCCTTCCCGGCCGGCCACCAGGGCCTGAGCAGCCTGCGCGACTACGGGGTGGGAATCGTGCTGATCGACGGCTCGAGCCCGGGATCGGGCCAGGTTTTTGACTGGTCGCTGGCCGAGGGCGCCCCGTTGGCCGGGCACCGCCTGCTGCTGGCCGGCGGCCTGGACCCTGACAACGTCGCCGCGGCCATAGGCCGTGTCCGGCCCTGGGGCGTGGACGTGGTGTCGGGAGTCGAGAGCAGGCCCGGCCGAAAGGATCCGTCGAAGCTGCGGTCGTTCATCGAGCGCGCCAAGCTGGCGGGCTCCGCCCTGCCCGACCGCGCCGACTCGCCGGACGAGAGCCGGGTGACCGCCGCCGACACCGAAGGACCGTACGACTGGGCATCCGACCAGTGACCGCGCCCGCCCGACCCGAGCGCTCTGAGCCGCAGTCCGGGCCGGAGCCGACAGACGGCGCCGCGGATTTCATGGACGAGCTGGCCCGCGACGACGCGGCCGGTTTCATGGGCGAGCCCAGCGCCGACGGGCGCTTCGGCGAGTTCGGCGGCATGTTCGTGCCCGAGACTCTGGTGCCGGCCTGCCAGGAGCTCGACCGGGCCTTCCGCTCGGCCTGGGGCGATCCCGACTTCCGGGGCGAGCTCGACCGGCTGCTGCGCGACTACGCGGGTCGCCCCTCACCCCTCACCGAGTGCCCCAACCTCTCCGAGGAGCTGGGGCTCCGCGTCCTGCTGAAGCGCGAGGACCTCAACCACACCGGCAGCCACAAGATCAACAACGTGCTCGGCCAGGCCCTGCTGGCCCAGCGCATGGGCAAGACCAGCCTGGTGGCCGAGACCGGCGCGGGCCAGCACGGCGTGGCCACCGCCACCGCGGCCGCCCTGTTCGGCATGGACTGCGTGGTGTACATGGGCACCGTCGACATCGCCCGCCAGGAGCTCAACGTATTCAGGATGCGCCTGCTGGGTGCCGAGGTGCGGGCCGCCGAGACCGGGTCGCGCACTCTCAAGGACGCCGTCAACGAGGCCATGCGCCACTGGGTGGCGGTGGCCGACACCACCCACTACTGCCTGGGCTCGGTGATGGGCCCGCACCCGTATCCGTGGATGGTGCGGGAGTTCCAGCGGGTGGTGGGGGAGGAGGCCCGCCGACAGTGCGCCGAACTCCTCCACGGCGGGGTGCCCGACGTGGTGACCGCCGCGGTGGGCGGAGGCTCGAACGCGGCCGGCATCTTCGCCGGGTTCGCCGACACCCCGGCCCGCCTAGTGGGCGTCGAGCCGGCCGGGGGCGCGGCGATCGGCCGGGCCGTGCCCGGCGTCGTGCACGGATCGCGGTCCTACCTGATGCAGGACGAGTGGGGCCAGGTGCTGGAGGCCGAGTCGATCTCGGCCGGGCTCGACTATCCCGGCGTCGGCCCCGAGCATTCGCATCTGGCCGCTACCGGGCGGGCGACCTACGAGCAGGTCACCGACGCCGAGGTGGTGGAGGCCTTCAGCCTGCTGTCGCGCGCCGAGGGCATCATCCCGGCACTGGAGTGCGCCCACGCCCTGGCCTGGGTGTCGCGGGCCCGCGCCGAGCTGGCCGGGAGCACGGTGCTGTTGAACCTCAGCGGCCGGGGCGACAAGGACGTCGACCAGATGATGGGCATCCTCGGGTGACCGCACCCGACGACGCCGCCGGAGGCGGAGCCGACACCGGCGCAGCCGACACCGGGAGCGGCGACGCCTGGGGGAGGCTGGAGACGGCGCTGCGGCGCCGCCGCGGCTCCGGCGGAAAGTGCCTCGTCCCGTACCTCACGGGCGGCCTGGGCGAAGACTGGCTGGAGACGATCTGCGCAGTGGCCGCCGCGGGCGCCGACGCCATTGAGATCGGGGTGCCGTTCTCCGACCCGGTGATGGACGGCACCGTCATCCAGCAGGCCAACGACCGGGCCCTGTCGCAGGGCGCCACCCCGCAGTCGATCCTGTCCGCGGTGCGGGCCGCCGCAGCCGACATCGGCGCGCCCACCGCGGTGATGACCTACGCCAACATCGCCCACCACATGGGCTACGAGCGGTTCGCCTCGTCGCTGGCCGACGCTGGCGTCAGCGGCTGCATCCTGCCCGACCTGCCCCTCGAGGAGGTCGGGGAGTGGGCCGACGCCGCCGACGCCGCCGGAGTGGAGACGGTGCTTCTGGCTGCGCCCACCGCGCCCGACGAGCGCCTGCCCCGCATCTGCGCCCGGTCCCGGGGCTTCGTGTACGGCGTGGGCCTGATGGGCATCACCGGCGTGCGGGCGGAGCTGGCCGCCAGCGCCACCCGCACCGCAGCCCGCCTGAAGGCGGTCACCGACATGCCGGTACTGGTCGGGGTGGGGGTGGGCACGCCCGCGCAGGCCGCCGAGGTCTGCAAAGTGGCCGACGGTGCCGTGGTCGGCTCGGCCATCGTCACCCGGATGCTGGAGGGCGCCGGCCCCGACGGCGTGGCCGGGTTGGCGGCCGAGTTCCGCTCAGCCCTGGACGCAGCCCACAGCTGAGCCACCTAGTGGGCCGTCCATTGTCGTTCGTCGGGGTCGTGCCGGAATCTCGGTGCGATTCGTGTTGGCATGCGACACGTTTCTCTCCCGAGTTTCCCTGGAGCCGCGCGCTCAGCGATTTGTGGACAGCCCACTAGCCGTAGGGTCTGGCCATGGTTCGGCGCGCCGGGATGATGGACCACGACCTGATCGTGGTGGGCGGGGGCGCGGCCGGGCTGGGCGCGGTGCGGGCGGCGCGGTGGGCCGGAGCCGACGTGGCCCTGGTCACCGACTCGGCGCCTGGCGGGGACTGCACCTTCACCGGTTGCGTGCCGTCCAAGACGCTGTTGGCTGCGGCCCGCGACGGCCTGCGCTTCTCGGAGGCCATGGCCCGGGTCCGCTCGACCATTGAGCACATCGCGGCCACCGAGTCGGCCGACGTGCTCCGCGATGAGGGCGTCACGGTGATCCAGGGCCGAGCCCGGCTGGTCACCCACGACACGGTGGCAGTGGGGGAGCGGCGCATCACCGCGCCCCGCATCGTGCTGGCCACCGGCTCGCGGCCGTCGCTGCCCGGCGACGTACGGGGCCTGGCCGAGGCCCGGCCCCTCACCAACGAGACCATCTTCGACCTGACCGAGGCCCCGGAGTCGCTGGGCATCATCGGCGGCGGGCCCACCGGCTGCGAGCTGGCCCAAGCCTTCGTCCTTCTCGGAGTGGAGGTGACCCTCTTCGAGTTCCACCAGCAGTTGCTGCCCGGGGAGGAGCCCGAGGCCGCGGCGGCGGTGAGAGAGGCCCTTCAGGCCGATGGGGTGAGGGTGCTGCGCCGTGCCCGCGTCGCCCGGGTCGAGCCGGCCCGGGGGCACTCGGGCGGCCGCGGGCCGTACTCGCTCCTCTACCGGCTCGGCCGCTCCGGCGGGATCGGCGGGCGTGTCACCGTGGACCGGGTGCTGGTGGCCACCGGCCGGACGCCCGCGACCGAGGGGCTCGGACTCACCCGGATGAAGCTCAAGGTCGGCGAGTGGAGCGGCCATGTGCTCACCGACGAACGGCTTGAGACATCGGTCCGGGGCGTGTACGCGGCCGGCGATGTCGCCGCCCGGCGACTGCGGCGCCCCCGGCGGCAACGAACCCGCCCCTCACCGTTGTTCACGATCGACAAAATCGACCAGCATCGGTCATCGCGCCGAGGGCTGCTGCTGGGGACTCCGCCACCCGGTGGAGGGTCCGGATTCGCCCGGATGCGGCGGCTCGGCGCCAAGCTCAGCCCTTACCCGGCGCCAGGATCCCGGATCGTGTTCACCGTCGACCGGGCCGGTCGCCGGGACCCGCGCATGCTCACCCGTGAACGGGCCCGGGCTCGCCGCCAGCGACAGCACCATGCGGCCTTGAACCTGTCGCACGCAGCCGACGAGATGGGCCGGATCGCAGCTAGCAACGCTCTGGGCAAGGGGCTCAGAGGCCGGTTTCGGGCGGAGATGGTGCCTCGAGTGGTGTTCACCGACCCCGAGGTGGCGTCAGTGGGGTTGACCCCGAGCCATGCGCCGCCGGGCAGCCGGGTGGCCTATCTGCCGCTGGCTGAGGTGGACCGGGCGATCACTGACGGACGCACCGGCGGCTTCATCGCCATCGTGGCGGGCCCTCGCCGCCTGCTGCGCAACACCGGCGGCGGCCGCGTCCTCGGTGCCACCATCGTCGCGCCCCGTGCTGGCGAGATGATCCAGGAAGTCGTACTGGCCATGCGCACCGGCGCCTTCACCGGCCGCCTGGCCCAGACCTCCCACGCCTACCCGACTTGGTCCAGCGGCGTCCAGAAGGCCGCCGCCCAGTTCTTCGGCAAGATCGAAGGCCGCCAAGCCCGCTAGCCGGTGGTCAGGCCTCCGTCGGCGCTGAGGATGGCGCCGTGGATGCCGGGGCACTCGTCGGAGGCCAGGAAGGCGAACAGCCCGGCGATGTGCTCGGGCAGGCTCATCGGCTTGAAGGCGATCATGCGGCGGATGTAGTGCCGGTCGGGGTCGTCGACCTGCTGGTAGTTCCGCACCATGGGGGTGTCCACGCCGCCGGGGGCGATGGCGTTGACCCGCACCGACGTCTTGGCCAGCTCCATGGCCAGGGCCCTGGTCAGCTGCACCACGGCTCCCTTGGTGGCGCAGTAGTGGCTCGTGTAGGCCAGTCCCTGCAGCCCGGCATTGGAGGCGAAGTTCACGATGTTGCCGCCCGACTCCAACAGGTGGGGGAGCGCGGCCTGGGTCAGGAAGAACACGCCCTTGATGTTCACGTCGAACATGAGGTCCCACTTCTCCTCGGTGACGTCCTCCACCCGGTCCTGCCACGAGACCCCGGCGATGTTGCCGAGCACGTCGATGCGTCCGAAGGCGTCCACGCACCCCGCCGCGGCCGCGGCGCACTCGTTGACCGACCGAATGTCGCAGCGCTGAGTCTCGACCCGGCCCCCCGCGCTGGCGATCTGCGACGCTGTCTCAGCCAGGCCGTCCTCGTTGACGTCCACCCCGAACACCGAGGCGCCCTCCGAGGCCAGCCGGACCGCTACCGCCTGCCCCATGCCGGACGCCGCGCCCGTGATCAGCGCGACCTTGCCGTCGAATCGTCCCATCGCGTCCTCCTTCGTCGGCTGCGGAGACTATCCCCAGCCGCCGTTGGCTGTCATTCTCATGCGGCCAGGAAAGCCCAGGCCTGTCCTCTGCGACGAACCGTCCGAGGCTGGGGCCGTGCCGGCGGGTCACGGTCCTGAGCGCCGGAAGGTGACGCTCATACGGGGCGGCGCCCACGCGGCCTTGGGAACTGAATGCTCCCAGCCCTGTTGACAGGCGCCGCCCATCACCAGCAGATCTCCCGACGCCAGCGTGAACGAGCGGCTGGAACCGCCGCCCGCGGGTCGAAGCCGGAAACGCCGGGGACCGCCCAATGACACGATGGCCACTAGCGCGTCCGCCGGATCCAGGCCGATCCGGTCGCTGTGCCATGCCACCGAGTCGTCGCCGCCCCGGTAGTAGTTCACCCAGGCTGAGTGGAACCGGGTCCTGTAACGGGATCCGAGCGCTCGGCCCATTGCCCCGATCACCGCGGGCGTGCCGGCCGCGCCGAGCTTCACGGAGGCGCCGAGGCGGGGCTCGTCCACCAATTTGCCGTACATCGTGCGGCGGGCCCGGGTCCAGCGCAGGTGCCCCGCCAGCTGCTCAAGGATCTCGTCGCCGCCCTTGGCCCAGCGCGGCGACAGGTCGATCCAGCTTCGGTCGTCCAGCATCAGGCGCTCCACCGAGGCGGTGCCGTCGACCGCGGGCGGGCCCTGGGCGAACAGGTCGCCCTGGCGGGCCCCCACCTCGGCTCTTGTGCCGGATCTGGAGACTTTCATGGAGCAACCACTGTAGCAAACATACGTTCGGTTTATAGGTCCGGGAATGCACGGGGCTCCGGAGCGCAGTCGGTAGCGTCTCGCGGAGATGCTGTTTCCCACCTTCACGTTCGCGGCGTTCTTCGCGGTGGTCCTGCCGGTCAGTTGGGCCCTACGACGGCGGCCGGTGCCGTGGAAGCTCTTCGTGCTCGGTGCTTCGTACTGGTTCTACGCGGCGTGGGACCGCCGGTTCGTGCTGCTGCTGGTGGCCATGACCCTGGCGAACGCGACGGCGGCCCGGCTCAACAGGCGCTTCCAGCGCAGCGCGGCCCGCCGCGCCGTGCTGGCCGCGGGGGTGCTCTTCGACCTGGGCGTGCTCGGCTTCTTCAAGTATTACGGCTTCTTCACCCGGAGCCTGGAGGCCAACCTCGGGATCTCCAGCCCCGCGCTGAGCATCGTGTTGCCCGTCGGCATCTCCTTCTTCACGTTTCAGGCCATCAGCTACGTGGTGGACGTCCACCGGGGCGAGGCGTCGCCGGCCCCGCTGCTCGACTTCGCGGTGTACCTGTCGTTCTTCCCCCAGCTGGTGGCCGGACCGATAGTGAGGATCGGCGAGTTCCTCCCCCAGATGCGGTTCCCGGCCCGCGGGCAAGGCCCGGGCCTGGGCGCCGACCTCGGCCGGGAGGCTCCGGCGCAGATGGAGCTGCCGCTATGGCCGGATCCGCTGGCGCCCGGATCGGCGGACGGCGTCGAGCTGGGCCGGGCGGCCCAGCTGATCGGCCGGGGCATGTTCAAGAAGGTGGTCGTGGCCGACTTCCTGGCCGGGGCCATCGTGGACGAGGCGTTCGCCTCGCCGGGCGCCTACAGCGCTCTGGACGTGCTGTTCGGCGTGTACGGCTACGCGGTTCAGATCTACGCCGACTTCTCCGGATACACCGACATGGCCATCGGGGTGGCCCTTCTGATGGGATTCCGGTTCCCCCAGAACTTCGACCGGCCCTACGCGGCGACGTCGATACAGGACTTCTGGCGCCGCTGGCACATGACGCTGTCCCGCTGGCTGCGCGACTACCTGTACATCCCGCTGGGCGGCAACCGGCGCGGCCGGGTGCGCACCTATCTGAACCTGCTCGTGACGATGGGGCTCGGAGGGCTGTGGCACGGCGCGGCCGGCGTCTTCATCGTGTGGGGCCTCTACCAGGGTGCGGGCCTGGCCCTCGAGAGGCTCTCCGGCGAGCTGCGGGCAACCCGCGGCGGTGCCCGGGCCGGTCAGGGCTCGCCGACGACCTCATCGAGAGCGGCAGGACCGGTCCGCCGCAACCCTCAGGCAGCCCGGCGGGGCTCGCTGACGGGCCGTCGGCGGACTGACGGCGCCGGCTCGGCGCTGGGATCGTGGCTTCGGGTGCTGGCCGTCTTCCATTTCGTATGCGCGGGCTGGGTGCTGTTCAACAGCGGCAGCCTGGCGGAGGCCGGCGACGTGTTCGCCCGGGTGATTCACGGCTGGGGGGCCCAACCCGAACTGATCACCCCTGTGGTCGTCGCGCTGATCGTGGCGTCGGTGCTGGCCCAATACGTGCCGGTGGGGATGGCTCGTCGCTGGGAGTGGAGACTGGCTGAGGCGCCCGCCGCGGTGATCGCGGCCGGTTTCGCGGTGTGGACGATGATCGTGGTGGCGTTCGGCCCCGAGGGCGTGGCCGACTACATCTACTTCCAGTTCTGATGGGCGAGCGGACTCGCAGGCTGAGACTGCCGGGCAGCCGGTCCGGGCGGAGGCCCGATGCCGGTCCGGTCGAGCGTGAGTGGTTCGGGCGGACCCGGCGGCAGCTGTGGCAGGCGCTGGGAATGCTGCGCGTGCTGCCGGGGCGGATCAACCGGCTCCTGGGAAGGGTCAAGCCGCCCCATCCCGACGACGGCGCGGCGGCGACGCCGACCAAGCCGATCAGGACCTCCATGCTCGCCGTGACGTTGTGCCTGGGGATGGCCGCCCTCATGGTGACCGGCAAGATCGTGGAGATCGCCGACCGGCTGCCCCTCGGGCCTGAGCGCGACCGCTGGCTGGAGGCCGCCGTGCAGACCGACCGGGTGGCCCACCGGCTGGCGATGAACCGTCCCTACGACCTGCTCAGGGACCTGCGGGGCGCCGGTGACGACCTGGGCCAGCAGATCGATGTGATCGGTGACTTGGAGGAGCTCAGGCGGCTCGCGGCGATCGACGGCCCCGCGCCCGAACAGGCATCGGTCCCTGCGCTCGCCGTGCCCTCAGACGAGCCTGGCGACGAGGCCGATGCGTCGGGGGAGGAGACTGCGGGTTCGGGCGGCTCGGAGGCTGGGTCGGCTGATGCTTCGGTGCCGTCAGACGAGCCCGGCGTCGTGGCTGATGCCTCGGGGGAGGCGGCTGCGGGTTCGGGCGGCGGTGAGGCTGCTGGATCTGCCGACGCTTCGAGGCAAGCCGCCGTCGGGTCGGCTGACGCATCCGTGGCGGCGGATGCTGCGGGTTCGGGCGGCGGCGGGGCTGGGTCGGCTGCGGGTTCGGCCGGTCCGGGGGAGGCGGCTGCGGGTTCGATCGCCGGAGGGGTTGATCGGACCGCTGGCGCGGCGCCCCCGGCCACCGCCGTGCCCGTCGAACCGGCATATGTGCGCCCCGTGCCGGTGTCGGAGGAGTCGCCGCTAAAGATCCTGGTGGCTGGCGACAGTCAGGCCTTCCACCTCGGTCACAGCCTGCTGGCGCACGGCATCAACGACTTGCTGGACCTGACCCTCGACCAGCGCCATTCCACCGGCCTGGCCCGGCCGGGGTACTTCAACTGGCCGGTCCATTTCTTCGCCATCGTTCTGGAACGCGACCCGGAGTTGGTGGTGGCCACTCTGGGAAGCAACGACTGGCAGAACATGACCTCGGACGGGGGAGAGACCCTGCAGCGGGGCAGCGAACAATGGAAGGCCGAGTGGCGGCGACGGCTGAGCGTGACCGTCGACGTGCTGGAGGCCCCGCACCGCCGGGTGATCTGGGTTGGGCTGCCCCCCGCTCGCAACGACGCCAACCGCGAGGGCTACGCGGTCATGAACGAGCTCGCGGCCTCGGTGTCGGCGGAGCGCGAGTTCGTCACCATGATCGACATCTGGGACGTCTTCGGCGGTGACCAGCCCTACCGCGAGTCGGTGCCGCCGCCCCAGGACGCCGGCGGGACGCCCGTCGACGTGCGCCTGGACGACGGCGTGCACCTCAACCGGGCCGGGGCCGAATGGGTTGCCGACCTCATCGCGGTCGAGATCGATCGCATCATCTCCGAGATCAGTCCGGTGCCCGAACTCGGCGACGCTACGGTGCCGTCGGGCTGACGCACCGGCAGGCTGACCAGCCGGCCGACGGACTTACTGACGGGGCCGGGTCGCCCGCGGCTCAGTTGTGCGACGGGTCGCGGGGATAGTGGCGCAGGCGGCCGAGATCGCCGCTCTGGCGGCCCATGACCTGCCACCACAGCTCCTCGGGCTCGTGCACGAACGGGTCGGTGCCGAGGTGCTCGAGCACGAACCAGGCGTCTTCGGCCAGCTCCGCCTCCAGTTGGCCCGGCGCCCAGGCCGCGTACCCGGCGAAGATGCGCACCTCGTCGAGCCCGCCGATCTCGCCGGGGTTCTTCTCGAGGTCCACGGTCCCGACCCGCCCGACCAGCTGCGCCCAGTTGTCGTCGGCGTCGTCCAGCACCACCGATGCCAGCGCGATCACTGAGGACTGGCTCACCGGGCCTCCGATGAACACCACGCCGGGCTCGCTCACGGCCGCGGCCCAGTCGTCGATGGCGCCTCGGACGGGCAACTCGCTGGGGCGGTTGAGCACTAGGCCGAGCGCGCCCTCGTCGCCGTGCTCGAGCATGATCAGCACGGTCAGGCGGAAGTTCGGATCCACCAGGGAGGGAGTCGCTACCAGGAGCTTCCCGCGGGTCGAGTCCATGCTTGGCGTCTTCCGGGTCGGGGACGGGAGGTCGGCACGGCGGCGATGCGGCGGCCAGAGGGGGTCGGGGTCGTGGACGATGTGGCACGATCTGGGTTCGTGACCTCGAACATGCCGCCGGTGGCACTGACGATAGCGGCTTCCGACCCGCTCGGGGGCGCGGGCGTCCAGGCCGACCTGGCTACGTTCGCCGCGTTCGGAGTGCATGGCGCGAGCGCGCTGACGGCGGTGACCGCGCAGTCGTTGCGCGCGGTCGACGCGGTGGCCCCGGTGAGCTTGGAGGTGGTCGCCCGCCAGATCGACTCGGTGACCGACGACCTGGTGGTGGCCTCGGCAAAGACGGGGCTGCTGCAGCGACGCGAGGTGGTCGAGTTGGTGGCGGGCCGGGTAGAGACGGGCGCGCTGCCCGCGCCGGTTGTCGATCCCGTAATGGTGGACGGCCGCGGCCGGCGCTTCGTGGACCGCGAGGTGGAGCGGGCCTACCGGGATCGCCTGTTCCCGCTGGCCCGGATGGTCACTCCCAACCGGTTCGAGGCCGAATTGCTGGTGGGCGCGCCGCTGCCCGGCCCCGAAGCTGTGCTGGCCCGAGCCGACGAGCTGCGGGCGCTCGGCGCCGCGGCGGTGGTCGTCACCGGAGGCGGCTTCCACGGCGCAGCCGACGATGTGGTGGTGACCGCGTCGGGTAGCGCGTGGACCGAGCCCGGCGTCCGCATCCCGACCGTGAACGTGCGGGGCACCGGCTGCACCTTCTCGGCGGCCCTGGCAGCCGGCCTTGCCCGCGGCCTGGCGGATGCCGACGCGGTGGCTGAGGCCCGCCAGTTCGTCCGAGGCGCCATCGAACGCTCGGCTCGCTGGAGGCTCGACGGGCCCGGACCGGTGTCGCACGTCCTTGCCTGACCTGGGCCGGTGTCGTTGATGGCCGCTGGAGGCTCGAGGGGCCGGTGCTGTGCCTCGCTGCCCATCCAGATGCAGGAATAACTTTACATAATGCGCATTTCCGGCGGGTAGCGCCTCCAATCGGTTCCCGCGCGGGCGTGGTGCCAGCCTAGGCGTGTAGCGTGTTGCGCCGTGTCGCGACGCCTTGAGATCGAACTGACAAGCCAGCGCTCCGACGGCACCTGGACCTGGCGGGCGGCCGGCGCGCGGCGTCCCAAGGGTCAGGTGGCCGATGCACTGCTGCCTGAGTCCGCGGCTGTGGGCACGGTGCTGAAAGCGGAGGCCGACGACGGTCTCGACGGTCTGGAGATCGTGGCGATCCAGGTGCCCCGCGCCCGTCCTGTTCGCGACGACCGCTTGGAGCTGATCGGGTCGAAACAGGGCCCGCTGGTCACGAGCACGCTGGCGGCGAAGCGTGGCGGACCTCAACGCGACGGTGACGGAGGCGACGGCGAACGGTCCCAGCGGAGAGGCGATCGGCGGCGAGATGACCGCCGGGAGGGACGTAGGCACCGGAAGCGCTCGGACCCCGACGAGGGCGACGCCGGGCCTGCCGGAGAGGACTCCCGGGTTGGCCGGGATGAGCGTAAGCCCCGCCGCGCCCGACAGGAGCAGCGTTTCGGCGCTCCGGACCGTACCGACGGCCGGACCCGTCGAGGTGATCGGTCGGGCGGTTCGCGGACTTCAACCCGACAGGGCGAGGGCCGTTCGGCGCGGACCGGACGTGGCGGCCGGGACCGGGATGGTGGGCGAGGCCGGGATGGCGCCCGCGCCCGGGGTGGCGCCCGTGGCCGAACCGAGCCGTCGGCGCGAAGAGACTCCGACGGCAAGCAGCGCGGCGGCAGGCAGCGCGGCGGCCAGGCGTCGAGCGCCCGGCCTAGGAGTCCGGCTCTCAAGGCCAAGCGCAAGCACCGCCAGGCGGCGCTGGAGGCACTGCCCGATGAACAGCGGCCGTTGGCCCGCGAGGTCCTCCGGGGCGGCGTGCCGGGCGTGAGGAAGTCCATCGAGCGCATGAACGCCAAGGCGGCGGCCGAGAAGCTTCCTCAGATCAAGTCTGAGGCGGTCATCGCCCTCGCCGAGACGCTCGCCCCAGTGCTCAAGGCGGCCGAGTGGCACGACCGGGCCGACGCGGCGCTGGCCGGCATCGCGGAGATCCACCTTCGCGACATCCGCTCGGTGATCGCGGCGGCCGACCGCTCGGCCCGCACCGACGAGACCCGGGTCTTGGCCGAGAGCCTGCGGGCCGGTCTGGCCCAGAGGCTCGAGATCGATCACCGCAAGTGGTTGGACGAATTGGCCGCGGCGATCCACGAGGGCCGTACGGTCAGAGCCCTGCGGCAGAGTTCGCGCCCGCCGAAGGCGGGGGCGCCGTTGCCGCCCGACATGGCCGAACGCCTGGCCGCCATGGCCGCGGCAGACCTCAACCCCTCAGCCAACCAGCAGCGCTGGGCCACGGTGGTGGACTCAGTCGCGCTTTCCCCGGTGCGTACCCAGGTTGTTCCCGCGGGGATACCCGAGAAGCCGACCGAGGAACTGCTCGCCGCCATCGGCAGGCTGGCTGACCGCGTACCTCAGATAGCCGCCCTCTTCGGGGTGACCCCGGCGCCGTCTCGACAAGGCCGACGCCCTCCCCCGCCGCCGCCGAAGGTCGTCGCTCCTGACACCGAAGGCGCTGCGCAGCCGCCCCAAGCGCCCGCCGCCGAGGACGAGCCGCCCCAGGCGCCCGCCGCCGAGGATGGGGCGTCCCAAGCGCCTGCTGCCGCGGATGAGCTGTCCCAGGACCCCGCCGGTGAACCAGCGTCCGCCGAAGAGCAGCTTGGTGACGGCGCGGATGAGGCCGCTGGCGAAGGCGTAGCTTCGTGATCGAGTTCCAGTCCGAGGGCAATGTCGCCGTCATCACGCTGAACCGTCCAGAGGCTCGCAACGCCGTGAACGGCGTCATCTCCCGAGGGCTCGAAGAAGCCATCGACCGCCTTGAGGCGGACGACGCCCTGTGGTCGGGCATCCTCGCCCACACTGGCCCGGTGTTCTGCGCTGGGGCTGACCTCAAGGCGATATCGGAGGGCCGCTTCTCCGAATTGTCGACCAAGCGAGGCGGTTTCGGAGGGATAGTGCTTCGGGAGCGGACGAAGCCGCTGATCGCCGCCATCGACGGTCCGGCTCTGGCGGGCGGCACCGAGATCGCGCTGAGCTGCGACCTGCGGGTGGCCTCCAGCGACGCCCGTTTCGGGCTCCCCGAAGTCAAGCGGTCCCTGATCGCGGCCGCGGGCGGCCTGGCCCGCCTGCCTCGTGCGGTGCCCCTTGCGGTGGCCATGGAGATGGTCCTGACCGGTGATCCCATCACCGCGGAGCGGGCGATGCACTTCGGACTCATCAACGAACTGTGCGAGCCGGGCGAGGCCCTGGACGCGGCTCGGCGTGTAGCCCGGCGCGTGAACGACAACGGCCCCCTCGCGGTGCGTGAGTCCCGCAGGCTCGTGTTGGAGAGCTTCACCCAGACCGACCGCGAGTCGATTCTCGCAGCCGGTCGGGCCCAAATGGCGTTGCGCAGCACCGAGGACTTCCGCGAGGGCCCGCTGGCGTTCATCGAGAAGCGGGCCCCGGTATGGAAGGGCCGCTAGCCGAGTCGTCGCGAGGGTGCTGGCCGAGCCGCCGCGAGGGTTGCTTGACGATGGATGAGCCGCGGCCGGCCGCGGCCGCCGCAGCACCGTGGGGAGGGTCGGCTCAGACGATCGTGGGGAGCACGTCGTGGTCGTAGAGGAACTCCGCTAGGCCCTCCACCAGCGGCAGTTCGGCAACCTCCTCGAGCCGCCACCATCGGGCCTCGGCCGCGTCTCCCCCGGCCCGGGGCGCTCGGTCGTCTGCCACCATCACCTCGAAGTCGAGGATGACGAAGTGACTGTCGTCTCCGATTCGCTCCACCCAACCCACGAACGGCCCGCAAACGCCGTCCAGTCCGGTCTCTTCGGCCAGTTCGCGCACCACGGCCTCGGCCAGCATTTCCCCGGGTTCGACTCGCCCGCCGGGGACCGACCACTCCCCCGCTGCTGGCGGGCGGCCCCGTCGCACCAGCAGCAGGCGGCCGGCGCGGCGGACTATCGCCCCGACGGCCACCTCGACCCGGGCGATCACGGGTCTCCGCGGGCTTGCCGGGCCGGTCCCGACCCGGCCGCGGCTTCGGTGCCGGCCGCGCCGGGCAGCGCCCGGTGCACAGTGATCGACCGCGCCACCATTCCGTGCGTCTCGAAGAAGTTCTTCGTTTCCCGGTCGCCGGGCAGCGCGAGGCTGTCCACGCCCACGCAGCCCCGGCCCTGTGCCCAGCCGAGAAGCACGTCCATCATGGCCTCCCCCACTCCCACGCCTCGGGCCTCGGGCATGACATAGATGTCCTCGACTCGTCCCAGCAGGGCGCCGTCGTGCAGTGCGACCAGCCGCGCCGCGCCGTAGCCGACGACGGCGCCGTCGATGGTGCCGACGATCAAGCAGACCTCGTCGGAGCGCAGATCCTCGGTCAGCCCGGCGAGGAGGGGCTCTCGCCGGGCCTCCAGACGAGACCAGACCGAGCCTCCCCGCAATGACGACATCTCTGTCGAGCCTCGGTCGGCCAGGGCGGCGAGCGCGTCGATATCGGCCTCCGTCGCCAGCCGGGCACCCTCGTCGATGGCGGTCATCGGCGGGCCAGGGCGGCCGACCCCGAGCTCGGGCCGCTCAGTAGCTGCGGACCCTCTCCATCGATTCGCACGGGTCCTCGCCTGACGGGCACATCGGATCCGATCGGGATCCGAACTGGGTGATGCTCACGATGAGGAAGCACTGGCCGCAGGTCCACTCGTCCGAACGCGGCGGGGCCACCGATGCGGCCTTGGGGCCGGAGCCTGCCTCGTCGTCCTCGTCCTCGTCCTCGTCGTCGCTCGCCGCGATCCGGTCGCGCAGGATTTCCTCGAGGTCGGCCTCGACGTCGCTCGGGTGGATGTCCTCGTCGTCGTCATCGTCGTCCTCGGGCGCAGGCACGTCGTCTTCGTCGTCGTCTTCGTCCTCGTCATCGTCGTCGACGTCCAAGTCCTCGTCGTTTTCGAAGTCCTCGTCGTTTTCGAAGTCCTCGTCGTTTTCGAAGTCCTCGTCGTTTTCGAAGTCCTCGTCGTTTTCGAAGCTCTCGTCGTTTTCGAAGTCCTCGTCGTTTTCGAAGTCCTCGAGGCTCTCGAGATCCTCGTCTTCCGGATGTGCTGAAGTCATTGTCTTCCGTCCCGAACCTGTCCACCGCGGGCGCCGTGCGGCGGATCATAGACACAGATCACCGAGCCGCAACGGCATTGCGGGTGCGGGCGCCCGGTCCGGCCCCTCAGACGCTGGCCAGGCCTCCGTCATCACCCTGGACGCCCCCAGTGGAGGTCTCCGACTTCGCCTCCCGGCGGCTCGCCGCCCGTCTCTCAGTGTCAAGTCGGCCCAAGTCCGAGTCGGCGTCGTGGTTCGCGAAGGACATCATCTCGGCCACCGCCACATGGCCTGCCTCCTCCGCGATCAGACGGTGCATCTGCTGGCACACCCTTCGGTAGGCCGGATGTCCCTGCGGCGTGGTGCGCAGTTCGACGACGTGCATCGCCTCGCGGGCGTTCATCTGCATCGAGTACCTCACCCGGTAGGCCAGCGCCACCGCGTACCCCGCCTGGTCGGGCTGCTCCTGGGCCAGCACCTCGTAGAGCCTCGCCGAACGCTCCATCGCCGAGTCGAACCCGTCCTGGACGCCGGCCGCGGCGACGGCCTCGGGCCGCACGTAGCCGTGGCGGGTCGAGAGCGGCTGCCATTCGATGGTGAGCATGCGGTGACGCTGCAGATCGCGGAAGGCGCCGTAGTCGGACAGGACGTCGAATCGGTAGTCGGTGCGCTCCAAGGCACGGCCCGGACGGTGGCGGCGGTTGCGGCGGTCGCCGCAGTAGGCCCGCACGACCTCCAGGCGCTCGGCCACCGACATCGCTCTCACCCTGGCCTCGACGGCCCGCTCCGGCAGCGACGTGTGAGGATAGAGCATCGCCGCGACGACCTTGGTCTCGCCGTCGGGGTCGAAGTCCACCAGCTCGACCACGTCGTCGGACACCCGCCCGCCCACCGCATCGCCGAAGACGCGGCCGGCGAGGTCGTCCATCGCGGCCCGGTTGTCGGCCAGGTACTGGGTGGTCTGCCCGCCGCGGTCGGCGAGGTCCACGCGCTTGAGGAACGACGGGATCACTTTGCGCAGCTCTGCGAGCATGGCGTCGGCGTAGGCCCGGGACTCGGGCAGGGGGTGCGCCCGCATCCGCAGCAGCAGCGCCTCGTAGGCCTGGCCCGTCCCGTAGATGCCGACATTGCTCAGCGACGCGGCCGGCAGCATCCCCCTGATCGAGTCGAGCGCCTTGGCCTTTATCGCCTGGCGGTAGGCGAAGTCGGAGTCTGTCGGCGCCTTGGAGACGTTGGCGCGGAAGAACTCCTGCATCCGAGGCACCAGCTCGGCGTAGGCCGAGAACATGCGATCCATGTCGCCCACGTAGCGGGTTCCCAGCGGCGAGTTGAGGATGTCGGGATCCCGGTAGTAGCGGTAGCGGCCGTCGAGGCGGCGGTCGTAGGCGATGTAGCGGGTGCTCTGCTCCAGGTAGGCCATGAGCCTCCCCCACTCCAGCACCTTGGTGAGGAGGTTGGAGGCCTGCTCGCAGGCGAGGTGCACGCCGCCGAGCTGGGCCACCGAGTCGTCGCCGTAGTCGAAGAACACCCGGTCGTACAGCGCCTCGGCCCGGCGCAGGCCCACGGTGGCGTCGATGGTCAGGTCGCCGCTGATGTCGAGGTCGTCCACGAACTCGTCGAGGAAGAGCCGGCGCAGGCTCGACATCGAGCGGGAGTAGCGGGCGAACAGGGCGCCCTTGACCACCTCGGGAAGGTTGACCAGAGCGAACACCGGCTTGTCGAGGTTGGTGAAGTACCGGCGCAGGACGTCGGCCTCCTCCTCGGAGAACGACTCCGACGCGTACAGGCTCACAGGCGGGAAATCTACGCCAGCAGCCCGCCCCGCCCGGGGATGCCCATAGACGCGGCGCAGCCTGTCCGGGCGGCGGATGGTCGCTCGGACAAGGCTTCGGAAAGGACTGCCGGACGTGTCGTCGAGGTCAGGACTCCGCGAAGGCGGCGCGGGCTGCGGGCACCACGGCCGGGTCGAGCCAGCAGTCGACCACGGTCATGGCCATGGCCTTGGCGCCGTCGATGACGGCCGCGTCGCCCTCGGGGCCGACCGCGTGCTCGGCGAAAGCGGGCGTGTGGATGGGCACGTCGTCGGGTGCCACTTTGATCATCGGGTGGATGGAGGGAGCCGCGTAGCTCACATTGCCCATGTCGGTGCTGCCGACGACGCGGGCGTCGGGGTCTGACGACGGCTCGCGGCCCACGGCGGCCAGGTTGGCGAGATAGCTGTCGAGCAGCGCCGGGTTGTCGTTCATGTCGGCGTAGGCGTGGTCGATCCACTCGATCTCCACTGTGCAGCCGGCCGCGTCGGCCCCGGCCTGCAGGCAGGCGACCACCCGCTCCTTGAGCGGATCGAGGGTCGCCAGGTTGGTGGACCTCACATACCACTCGGCCGCGGCGGTGGCCGGGACGATGTTGGGTTTGGTCCCGCCGTCGGTGAACACTCCGTGGATGCGCTCGTCGTCGCGGATGTGCTGGCGCAGGGCGGCGACCGCGTTGTAGCCGAGCACCGCCGCGTCCAGAGCGTTGCGGCCCGCCTCGGGCGCGGCGGCCGCGTGGGCGGGCGCGCCCCGGTAGCGGGCCGTCAGCCGTTGCACGGCCACGGCGTGGAAAACCCGCAACTCGTGATTGGCGGGATGGACCATCATGGCCACGTCGGCGTCGGCGAAGGCGCCGTTGCGCAGCATGAACTCCTTGCCTCCGCCGCCCTCCTCGGCCGGCGTTCCCACCACCGCGAGACGCCCGTCGGCCTGCTCGGCCACGGTCGCCGAGGCCAGGCCCGCGCCGAGGCCGGCCGCGGCGATGATGTTGTGGCCGCAGGCGTGGCCGATGCCGGGCAGGGCGTCGTATTCGCACACCACCGAGGCCACCGGACCCGCGCCGGACCCGGCCCGGGCCTCGAAGGCGGTGTCGAGGCCGTAGGCCCGCCGTTGCACGTCCAGCCCGTGCTCGGCCAACACGTCGCTGAGCAGGTCGTGGGCGAAGTGCTCCTGGAAACCGAGCTCGGGTCGGGCATGGATCCGGTGCGAGACGTCGAGCAGCACCGGAGCCAGCCGGTCCACCTCGGCGCAGACCCGACGCTTGGCCTCGGCTATCTCCACGGCAACCTCCGCCCAACAGGCCCGACGATTCGACATGCTGCCTCTCGATCTGGGTGGCCGCCGGGTGCGTAGAGCCTCTCGATCCAGAAGGCCGGAGCGTGCATAACGCCGATCATAGGATGCGGCGGCGGGGCCGGCACCGCGTCGGCAGTGCAGTAGCAAGCACAGACGGAGCGACCGGACGGGACGCCGGGCCAGCCGGAGGAGGGGCCCGGACCCTGGACTGGGCCCGCTAAGGGCCGGTGGCGGCGACCTGTCGGCTGCCCGATCCGCTCACCGGAGCCTCACCGGGGAACCCAGACTTCGAGCGCGCCGGGCTCGACCCGCAGGCTGAGAGTTCGGGCCCGGTCCAGGCTCTGGCCGTCCAGGTAGACGTCGAGGGCGGGGTCGAAGTCGTACTGGGCCGCGGCGATGCGGCGCTGGGTGATGTCGGGGTGCGGGACGTGGGTTCCCGAGGGCAGGCGGCGGCGGGCGGCCAGCCGGACCGGCAGCGGCGGGCTGGCGTCGAACACGTCGAGGCGTCCGTCGCCGGGATGGGACCGGGGCGCCGCGTTCCAGCGTCCGATGAACGAGGCGTTGGCCGCCACCAGCAGCCGGCCCCGCCACCACGACCGGCGAGCCACGAGATGAGCCACGAACCAGTGCAGCCGGCCGTCCACCAGCACCGCTCCCACGTCGACCTTGAATCGAGCGCCCGTCGCAGCTGGCCGGGTTGGGGCCGCACGGGCTGGGGCGACGCCGAGAGTCCGGGCCATGTCTCCACCGGCAAGCACCACCGGCGGGATGGTCCGGCCGGCCCGCCGGGCGTCGGCCACGATCCGGGCAGCGTCGGTGTCGCTGTCCGCCGAGACGGCGTTCGGCGGGATCTCGCCCTCCTCGCCGAAGTCCACACCCCAGCCGGGGCCGCGATCCCCGAGCACGCCGCCTCCGCTGCCTTCAGAGCCCGAGCGGGTAGGTGATCCCGTCCCGCAGTGCGGCGGCGTCATTCCAGCTCTTGTTCGCTGGGCTCACGGACCGCGCGGACCACGGCCTCGCTGATCGACTCGCCGGAATCACGAGCAGTGGCCTAACCGCTCGGCCTCTCATCCGAACTCGAAGGCCGGCACTCACCGTCGTGGGCCTCGTCAGCGGCGAGCGTCTAGTCGCGCCGGGTGATGGTCGCGGCTCGGTTCTCGTTGGCCCGCTCCAGCATGTCGCGGCCAGCGAGACAAGGCATGCCTTCATCAAACATATGATGATAATTGATGAGTTTCAAATCGGCTACGTCCCCGCCCCTTGCGGCCAGCCTGAACCGCCCCAGCGTTGCCGAGGCGTGACTGTCGGGCTGCGTCGCTGTCCCGTGGGCATCAGCGCCCGCCACGGGCATGTGCATCTAACGGCCCAGAGTCAGTTCAACAAATAAACGCTATTGTCCCTCGGTTCGCGGAGGCGGCCCGCGGCACTGGAAGGACCTGACATGACCAGCCCCGACTGCATGACCAACCCCGCTGCGGGCACCCGCGCCTCGTCGGCCAGCCAGCGCCGACGCGCCGCGGTCTCGAGCGCATTTGCCGCGGTCGCGGTGATCGCCGCGCTGCTGGCCGCGGCGCCCGCGGCGGCCCAAGACCCCGCCCCAGAGCTGTGCGACCGCGCAGGCGTCGAGCAGTTCAGCGACGTCACCTCCGGCGACTACGGCGCCGCGTACATCCTGTGCGCCCGGGCCCTCGCACTCACCAAGGGCACCGCCACGGGCGGCTTCGAGCCCGACGCCAAGCTCAGCCGCGCCCAGATGGCCGCGTTCTTGGCACGGCTATGGCGCGACACCCTCGGCCGGACCTGCCCAACCGAACCCGCGCACGGCTTCAGCGACACCGCCACCAGCTTCGCCGCGGCAGACATCGCTTGCATCTACGCGCTCGGCATCACCAAGGGCACCACCGACAGCACCTTCAGCCCCGCAGACGACCTCAACACCGCCGCAGTCACCCGCTTCACCGCCCGACTCCTCAACAAAGCCAGCACCGGCACCTGCGGCCTAACCGGCGACGAACTCGCCGCGGCCGCCGCCTGCCTCACCGCCCTCAACATCGCCCCCGACACCGCGGAGGCCGCCGCCTACGACCCCACCCCACGCGCCCAGATGGCCGTGTACCTCATCGGCGCATGGCACCACGCCGCCGGCAGAGGACAACCCCCCGAACCCCCCGCCAAACCCGCCGCCTCCCCCAAGTACGCCGCCGTCAGCGCCGGCGGCCGGCACACGTGCGCGATCACCACCACAGGCCAAGCCGTCTGCTGGGGCCGCAACAACCTGGGGCAGGCCGACGCCCCCGAAGGCCAGTACACGACGATCAGCGCCAGCGACCAACATACGTGCGCTGTCACCGCCGCAGGCGACGCCGAATGCTGGGGCGACAACGACTACGGGCAGGCCGACGCCCCCGCGGGCAAGTACACGACGGTCAGCGCCGGCGGCCTTGGGTTCGGACAGATCGGACATTCGTGCGCTGTCACCACCGCGGGCGACGCGGAATGCTGGGGCGCCAACACCACAGACGCAGAGTCGTACAAGGACCACGGGCAGGCCGACGCCCCCGCGGGCAAGTACACGACGGTCAGCGCCGGCGGTGCCCATTCGTGCGCGCTCACCACTACAGGCGACGCCGAATGCTGGGGTGCCTACCTCGACCTCGGAGGATTCAACTTCTTGGGGCAGACCGAAGCTCCCGAGGGCAAGTACAAGGCGATCAGCGCTGGCGGCCGGCATTCGTGCGCTGTCACCACCTCAGGCGACGCCGTCTGCTGGGGCGACAACCACGGAGAGGACCTAGACCCCTACGGCCCCTTCAGCCCCGGCTATTTGGGGCAGGCCGACGCTCCCGCAGGCAAATACGCAACGATCAGCGCCGGCGACGAACATACGTGCGCTGTCACTACCTCAGGCGATGCCGTCTGCTGGGGCGCCAACGAACACGGGCAGGCCGACGCTCCCGCAGGCAAGTACAAGACGATCAGCGCCGGCGGCCGGCATTCGTGCGCTGTCACCACCGCAGGCGAAGCCGTCTGCTGGGGCCACAACACGTACGGGCAGTCCGACCCTTCCGCAGGCAAATACGAGAACGTCAGAACCGGCGCAGGCAAGTACACCGCCTTCAGCGCCGGGTGGGGCCATTCGTGCGCTGTCACCACCGCAGGCGAAGCCGTCTGCTGGGGCGCCAACGAACACGGGCAGGCCGACGCTCCCGCGGGCAAGTACACGATGGTCAGCGCCGGCGGCGGGTATTCGTGCGCTGTCACCACCGCAGGCAAAGCCGTCTGCTGGGGCAGCAATGACTACGGGCGGGCCGATGCTCCCGCGGGCAAGTACACAACGATCAGCGCCAGCGTCTTCCATTCGTGCGCTGTCACCACCGCAGGCGACGCCTTCTGCTGGGGCTACGAGAAGACGGAGCTCCCCGCGGGCGAGTACGAGACCGTCAGCGCCGGCACCCGGAATTCGTGCGCTGTCACCACCGCAGGCGAAGCCGTCTGCTGGGCCCACAACAGAAACGGGTCTGCCGATGCTCCCGCGGGCAAGTACACGACCGTCAGCGCCGGCGAGGAGCATTTGTGCGCTGTCACCACCGCAGGCGAAGCCGTCTGCTGGGGCAACAATTACTACGGACAGGCCGATGCTCCCGCGGGCAAGTACAAGACGATCAGCGCCGGCCCCTGGCATTCGTGCGCTGTCACCACCGCAGGCGAAGCCTCTTGCTGGGGCTCCAACGACGACGGGCAGGCCGATGCTCCCGCGGGCAAGTACACCGCCATCAGCGCCGGTCATGACCATTCGTGCGCTCTCACCACCGCAGGCGAAGCCGTCTGCTGGGGCTCCAACGAACACGGGCAGGCCGACGTTCCCTGATCCGTCGCAGGCTTGCATGACTGGGCGGCGGGCGTCAAGCATGTCGGAGCGCTGCTAGATGCGCGGCCTCCGACCGCAGCTTGTGCAAGTCGGTCCAGTTCGTGCGCTCAGTCATCGTCGTCCTCCGCGGTGTGCCCTCCCGCGATGCCGCCCGACTGCGGACCTCCCACGGCCTTTCGGTCAACCGCGCCTCGGTGACGATCGTGCGGTCGGGGGTCAGTCGAATTCGGAGGATTGGGCTCCGAGGCTGTTGGCGTTCTCTGAGACGGTGCGGCGGGTGGAGTCGTCGAAGCCTTCGGGGCTGGTGGCTCTGACCTCTAGGACCAGTTCGACGTCGGTTCCGAGCTTGCTGCTGACGTGGTCGGCTATCTCGCCTAGCTGCTTGATGCACCGGACGGGGTCGAGGCTGAACTGGGCGTAGAA
Source organism: Acidimicrobiales bacterium (assembly GCA_963667505.2). Lineage (GTDB taxonomy): Bacteria > Actinomycetota > Acidimicrobiia > Acidimicrobiales > Aldehydirespiratoraceae > Aldehydirespirator. The sequence goes on from OY763490.2 coordinate 1,314,024, forward strand.
CTGGGTGGGCCTCCGAGGCGTCGGCGCGGCTGGGGTGGCCGGTCGGCCAGCAGGGCGCGAAGGCCCGTCGGGGCCGTCCGGCGGCTCTGGTGTCTTGGAGGCCGGCCGTTCTTCGACCTTCGGGACCCGGTCGGGGTGGACTAGCAGGCCGCCGGAGGCGGGCGCGACGGCGTCGTCGAGGCGCAGCCCCACCCATCGTTCGCCGTCGTGGGCCTCGGCGTAGGCGAACGTGTCCTCGCGCCAGGTGATGGTCGAGGCCCGGTCGGCGATGGCCTGGTGCAGCACATCACGGCCGGCGAGGCGGGGCATGTGCGTGAACCGGGCGTAGGTCTCCCACAGTTTGTGGACGGCAATGTCGCCCCGGTCGGACCAGAGCTGGCGGCGGTCGAGGTCCATACGGATTCGCACGCCGCTGTAGGTGCCGATGAGCTTCTCCTCGCTGTCCAGCTTGGCGCTGGTGCGCTCGGCCAGGCCCCCGGCTGCGGTGGCTCTGGTGGTCTGCCACTCGATGTCTCGCTCGCCGGGCTGCCGGGACGGGGTGATCGCCAGCGTGAACGTCTCGCCTATGAGGCTGTCGACCTGTTTGGAGGTCTCGGCCATCTTGCTGTCGGCCTGGCGCTGCTGGTGGGCGGTGAGGTTCATCGACTCGTCGCCGACGATCGACTTCCAGGCCAGGTACAGACGGGCCGCGGCCCGCAGCTCGGCCAGCCGGTTGGCGGCCGCGGCCAGGAAGACCACCAGGTTGGGGTTGACCCTGGGCCCGGCCTCGCGCTGGGCCAGGATCCGGGCCGCGAGCTCCACCGCCGGGGAGTTGTCGTCGTTGGGCGAGTGGGTGGCGTCGGGCTGAAGGATCACGAGGCGCACGCCGTCGTCGTTGTCGGGCACGTCGCCGGGGCCTTCCGCGAACACCTGCACCGCCGCGAAGGCGCCCCGGTCGCGCTGCGCGCCGATGCGGTTGCGCACCTCGTCGTCGGCGTCGCGGTCGTCGTAGTTGGAGCCAGCCCGGTCGGCGGCGATGCGGGTGACGTTGGGGATCAGCGAGTACCAGTACTGGGCGCCGTCCACGTACAGGTGGGTGGCCTCGCCCGACAGCCGCCGCAGCGCGTCGGCGAACTGGCCGCGCGGCTCGCCGGGCTGGGCGCAGCCGAGCACCACCGACTTGACGTCCACTCCCCTGCGGCCGTCGGGCCGGGGCGCCGAGCCCATGTACACCGTGCGGGCAGCCCGTCGGGCCGCGGACAGCCGCCCGAAGTGGCTGTTGTTTCCGTCGATGCGCAGCGGCAGCGAGTTGGCCCCGTCCACGTCGGCTTTGATGACCGGGTCCCAGCCGTCCTCGAGGTACTTCTTCATCTCGCTGACCAGCAGCCCGTAGTCCATGGGCAGGTTGCCGGGCATGATCAGCAGCGACCGGTCGTCGCGCTGCCAAAGCTGGGAGATGGCCAGCGCCATGAGCCGCAGCACGCCCCGGGTGCGCTGGAACTTGTCGAGCGCGGACCAGTCGTCGAAGAGCCGGTCGAACAGCTCGGGGTGGATCGGGTAGCACAGCTCCATGCGGCGGCGGTACTCGCCCTCGCCGACGCCGGCGGGGAACTTGTCGGGCTGGTCGCGGTACATGTCGCAGAACGCTCGGATGACGCCGTCGCGCACCCTGGCCTTGTCGGCGTGTACGGGGTCGAACAGCCGTCGGCGCACGATCTCGAAGGACTCGTCCGGGGATGCCGGCTGCCATTGGGCGGCTTTGCGGGCGACGACGTTCTTAAGCTTCTCCAGCGCGGTGCGGCCCCGCGGGCCGCCCACTTCCACATCGGACGCGGGTATCGAGATGAGCGCCACCACGTTCGGCACCGCCGCGGCCGCCTCGGTGAGCGCTTGGGCGAACGTGAACTGGGTGTCGAAGTCTCCCCCGGCGAGGCGTTCGCCCGAGCCTTGGCCCTCGTCGCTGCCGTCTCGCAGCTGCCGGGCGTAGGCCACCCATTCGTCGATGAGCACCACCGCCGGGCCGAACCGCTCGAACAGCTTGGTGAGCGCCGCGCCGGGACTGGTGCCGGCCAGATCGTCGGCCCGCACCATGTCGTAGCCGTCCTTGCCGCCGAGCTGGTGGGCGAGCCGGCCCCACAGGGTGTGCAGCCGGATGCCGCCGCCGACCGAATGCGGCGCCGACGGCGAGATCATCTGGCCCACCAGCACCGCCCGGTTCACCTTCGCCGGCAGCGTCAGGTCCTCCTCGGCGAGGACCTCGGCCAGCCCGGGCAGCTTGGCCGCGTCCGCCCCCGCGGCCAGGTGGTAGAGCGCGATCAGCGAGTGGGTCTTGCCTCCGCCGAAGTTGGTCTGCAGCTCGATCACCGGGTCGCCGCCCGCGCCCGAGAGCCGCCGGGCCGCGCCGGCCAGCAGGTCGTGCAAGCCCTGGGTGATGTAGGTGCGGGCGTAGAAGGAGTGCGGGTCCTGGTATTCGGCCTCGGCCTTGCCTTCGGCGACCAGATGCAGGTCGGCTGCGTACTCGGCCTGCTCGAAGCGCCCGGCGGCCACGTCGGCGTGCGGGGTGATGATCTCGCGCCACGGCGTGAGCCCGGCGTGGGGGGTGCCCTCGGTGGGCTTGGCCGCGGTGCGGCGGCGCTCGGTGCGGGACTCCTCGTCGAACATCTGGCGCATCAGGTCGCGGCGCAGGCCCCGTATCTGGTCACGCTGGTCGCTGTTGCCGAAGGCTTCCAGCACCCGCTCCATCGAGTCGAGCGCCCGGGCGGTGTCGTCGCTGGTCAGAGACTGCTGATGGGCCCAGCGGTTGCGCACGTCGGCCACCTCGAACACCAGTGACCGCTCCGACGGGCCGAACCCGTGGCTGAACACCTCGTTCCAGGTGGCCTTGATGCCCTTGAACAGGAACGCCGAGTCGCCGGCGGAGGGCTGGCGCTCGGGATGGTGCAGCCGCGAGTTGACCTGCTCCAGCCAGCCGTCGCCGTAGAACCCCCGCCAGAACGCCTCGCACGCCGGCCCGAGCCCGTCGCGCAGCAGGTCCAGCCCCTTGGCGACCCGCTCGGTGTTGGCCATCACCATGGTCGTCGGCTCCCATGACAGCTAGTGGCGGGGGCAACGTCCGGCATGGCCCCAAAGAATGCCACGCCCCTACGACATCGCGTCGGCCCGGTGCGGCCGCTGCCGGTCGACGGGCGCCCTGGGCCTGCCACCGGTGAGGACTGGCTGGGACTCAGCTGCGCCGTGAAGAGAACCCGACAGGACTGCCGGGCGCGGCGCGCTCGTCGATCAGTTCCGCGGAGATCGTCGATTGGAGTCCGATCCCGCGTACGAGCTGTTCGCGCGCCACGGCCAGCCGCTGCAACGAATCGAGCCGGGAATCTCCGGCTCGCCAATCGGGCGGGCTGTCGGTGAGGTCGTTGAGCAGGCTCGCGATGAACCCTGTGAGCACTAGGAACTCTACGATGAGCAGAGTCCGCGGGTCGGGGATCCCGCTCTGCTGCTCCCCGGTCTCGCCGGCCGCGGTCGGTGCCTCCATCCTTGCTACACGAGTTGGGGGAGCCGGATCGGGTCGTCGAGGTCCGGTATGTGATTGTCCTGCTCCCATGAGGGTTGGGGATTGTCCTCGCTGCGAGGCAGCGGCATGTCGAGGGCCGTCTGCCAGTACCAGCGCTCGGCCCGCTGCGCGCTCACGGTCGCGGGCGCGCGGTAGGGGACTCCGCCCGCCTGGAGCCACCCCGGTGCGCCGCACGACAGCCAGACCCCCCATTCTTGGGTGTCGCGGTCCCGGGCGACGCTGGCTGTCATGGGTTGGCCGTCTCGCACGATGGTCGGCGTCGCATGAAACGCCGACCTCTGAGAGCGATCCGGGTACTGGTCCACGCCAAAGACGAGCACGGCACCGGAGTGGGCCAGCGGATCGTCTTGATCAGGTATTCCGTTGGCTTGCTCGAACTCCGGCTGGGCGTTGCCCGGACCGTGGGTCAGGCACCTCCCGAGCACGCCCTTCCAATACCAGCGCTCGGCACGGTGGATGGCGTCCGCCAAGGGAGCACTGTAGGGCTCGCCGCCTGCGTGGAGGACGTAGGCGAAGTCGTAGCCGCCGTAGTTGGGAGGCGTGCGGAATGCGCAGAAGATGTAGACATTCCACCGCTCGTCGGACCCGGGCTCCTGCTGAACCACGCTCGCCCGCCAATGGGCGAGGGCCGCCTGGACGGATCCGGTACTGAATCGACAGTATCTCACTAGCTGCTCCTATATTCCAGTCATCCTCGTAGCGTACCAGACCAGACGGACAACGCAACGCGAAGAGGGCCCGGTCGGGCCGTCTTCCACGCGGAGGCCGTCGGACTGGCCGGCGCGGTGAATCCCAGCGCCGGGCGGATGGCTGCGCAGGCCGGGGCGACTCGACGGCTGCGACTTCAGAGGTAGTTCAGCTATGATGGGGGGATGGCAGTAGTCGAGTGCATGTTCTCGGAGTTCTTGCGGCACCCTCGGGACGTGGTGGCCGAACTGGGGGATGGCGACGTGGTGCTGCGGCGGCGCAACGCTCCCGCGCTGCGGCTGGTGCAAGCCGACCGCCACGAGGAACGCTCAGCGGCATTGGAGGCTTCCGCGAGGCTGCTTCGCAATGTTGCGGTACACAGCCCCGCCGCACTGAGCGGCGCCCTCGCGGACGCCTTCCCCTGGGTCGAGTTCCTGCCCGAGCGCGAACGCGAGGTGTTCGCCGAGGAGCTGACCCGGACGATGGTCGCCGCGTCCTCGGTCGACAGCTGCGCGCCATTCGCTCAGCTGGTGCGCGAATGGAGGGCTACGGCCGAGATTTGCGCCGACCCCGGACTGGCGCGGCGGCTCACAGCACCCATCGACGCCCCGACAGGCGACCCTGCCCTCGTTCCGCCGAGCTGAGCACAGGCGTGGAAGTTGCCCGTCTCGTTGATTGGAACAGCGGGGACTGGGACGCCGTCGCGGACGGTGGTTGACGGTCCCCATTGAGGGGTCGGGGTTGCGGCCATGCCCGCTACGGCCGACTCGGCGTTCAGATGATCGCGCGGGTCCTGGCTGTAGAGGCGATCGTGATATCACGATATTGTGATGCCATGACCAGACAGACGACCGTGCGACTACCGGAAGACTTGGCGCAGGAGGCTGAGGCGGTGGCCCGCGTGCGGGGCTCAAGCGTGAACCAACTCGTGGTCGACTCACTACGCGCGGAGATAGAGCGCGTGAGAGCCGATGAGGACTTCACGGATCGAGCAAGGCGGCTGATCGAGCGGGACCGGGAGTTGCTGGATCGTCTGGCCCAGTGACGAGATACCTGAGCCTCGCCGAGTGTCTCTGGCTCTCCGAACAGGTCACAGGCATCACTTCTGACGTGCTCTCCCAGTCCAGCCGCATCGAACTCGCGGACTCTGCGCTCCATGCTCCGATGTCGGGCTTCGGCGACGAGGACTTCTATCCCGATCTCTTCGACAAGGCGGCCGTGCTGTGCTGGCGGCTAGCTCGCAATCACCCGCTGCCCGACGGCAACAAGCGCGCCGCTTGGGCCTCTCTCGTCGTGTCGAGCAGGCTCGTGATGAATCCGGTGAGCGTGACGAACTCGCGGGCTAGCAGCGCTGGCGGGTGCGCGTCTGCGTCCTTGGGCTCGTCTGCTTCGCGGGCGGTCGTCGTAGAGGCCATCGCGGAGTCCTCAGGCAGGCTGGAGAAGCCGGGACGCGTGGTCTAGGTCGGGGATCTGGTGTTCCCTGCTCCCAGCGGGACTGGGGATAGTCGTCGGCGTGTGGCATCTCTATGCGGCAGGCGTTCTGCCAGTACCAGCGCTCGGCTCTCTGCGCGCAGACATTGGCGGGAGCCCGGTAGGGCGAGCCGCCGGCCTCGAGCCATCCCGCTGCCTCACCGGCGATCCAGACCCCCCATTCGCCGGTGTCGCCGTCCCTGATGACGGCGGCCCTGCGCGGCTTGTCCCGGCACACCAGGGGCAGAGTCGTGTGGTATTCGGAGATGTCGGGCCGGTCGGGGTAGCCGTCCACACCGCCGTAGCCGATGCCGCTCGACCGGGCCAGGGGATCGTCCCGGTCGGGAATGTCGTTGGCGAGCTCATAGGCCGGCCGAGGGTTGCCGGGCCCGTGGCACAGGCGCCCGTGGAGCGCCATCTCCCAGTACCAGCGCTCGGCGCGGTGGATGCACTCTGCGAGCGGCGCGCTGTAGGGCTTGCCGCCCGCATGCAGGAGGTAGGCGCTGTCGTAGCCGCCGTAGTAGGGCGGCGTGCGGAACGCGCAGTAGATGTGGACGCGCCACCGCTCGTCGGACCCGGGCACCTGCTGGACGGCGCTCGCCCGCCAGTAGGCCGCGACCACCCGGACCCATCCGGTGCTGAATCGACAGTATCTCACTAGTTGCTCCTATATTCCAGTCATCCTAATAGCGTACCAGACTGGACGGACACCGCAACCCATCGTGGCGATCCGCTGGGGCCGTTGCGGCCTCGCCGACTCCTGAGGACGGTCCAGTAGCATCGGAGTCGTGATGTCTCCGCAGGTGGTCGAACTGGAGGTGGGCGAGCCCTTCTGGATTTGGGTGAGGTTCGATGACGGTGTCGCGGGCAGCGTCGACCTGTCGGACAGCGCCGCGTTGGGCGGCATCTTCGCCCAGTGGTCCGACGAAGGCTTCTGGCGCTCTGCTCACATCGTGGCGGACTCGGGCGCAGTGGCTTGGGGAGACGGCACGGAGGTCGATGCGTGCCCACTCAGCCTCTACCTCGATGTGACTGGCCGGACCTTCGAGGACCTGCAAGCCTACTCGACTTAGTCGATCGGCAATTGGCGGATGAGAGAGACTCGCCGACCTTCTATGGCGTTGTGCCGTAACGACAGTCCAGGTATGGCCACGTATTGAGTATGTAGTCGCCAGAGCATGTTCCATTCTTCGGATCGAGAGGAAACATACTCGATTGGAATTCCGAACTCGGCAGCCTTGACGTGACCAATAGTTGCTGTATGCACTGTTTGATTGTGCAAATTCGTTGTAATACTCTCTATTTGTTTTTGGGTCGGTGCATCCTTGCGAAGCCTTAGAATCTCTGGGACAAACTCCGTGGTCCTTCTGATAGCTGATCTAGCATCTTGAACCGCAATCGCGTCAATGTCGGCCAGCAATGAAGCATAGAGCGCGAATGCATCTGGACTCTCCTTGGTGCGCTTGTCCAAATCATCAACGATTTCAAGAATGCCGTTTGCAGGAAAATAGTCGTCGCGCGCAGGAAGATAGATCTGAGGATCAATAGGACCCATAGCTGATGTGTCACTCATGACGACTTTCTCAGCAGCGAGTGCAAGAAGTGTGGCAGCTGATGCGGCGGTATCGGGTACGATCACTCTGAAATCGTTTCGGTCAGCATGACACATAGCGGCCATTCGTAGAGCTGTTTCACCGTCTCCACCCAAGGACGACAGCATTAGATCAAATGGATTCCCTGCGCTTACATCGCCGACTGCATCAGCGAAAGGAGTGATGATGTCAGGAGTTATTGGCCCCCAGAAGACCATGAGTGAGCGGCCTGTCGCCTGCTCGTAGGCCTTGATGCTGTCTTGGCGTTGATAGCGTGGCGTGTGAATGGCGCGGAAGAAGGGGCTCTGAAGGGGAGGATCCGTGGGCGACTCGTCAGCCCCCGTCTCTTCAGAGGGCATTGGGGCGCTCTGGCTTCCACTCCAACTCGGTCCCAGTTCGCCACCTACGCTTGTCGGGCTTGATCTCGGCATATCGCTTTGCGACTCGTGCCGCAGCCTCTTCGCGCGCCTTGCGGGCACGGGCGACACGTTCCTGCAGTGTCTCGTCATACGCTCGTGACTCTGGCACGAACGGTGGCGTGTAGTTCATCTGCTCCTCCTTCGAATCTGACATGGCTTACACCAAGGATACACGTACGGTACGACATGTACCGCTGCTCGTCTCGAGCGTCGTCCGCCCGCGATGCTCTGCGCTCGCTGGGCGTAGTTCACCACAGGGGTGTGCCAGCGACGCGGACCGCTGGGCGACCTTGGCCGGACAGGCCCGTCCGGCTGCCCGGGCGCCGGGCGTGGGGCTCCTGCAGGTCACAGCATGGGGTGCTGGGTGGGGGCGGTGGCTGCGGCTGCGACGGTGGCGGCGCCGGTGCGCAGGTTGGGCCAGGCGGTGATGAGGCCGTTGTAGGCGCCGGCCTCGGCGGCCCAGCCCCGGTCGTTGGCCTTCTGGTACAGCAGGTAGGCGAGCTGGCGGGCCCGGTCGCCGTGACCGCCGAGGACATGCAGCAACTCGGCCGCCTCGGACTCCGAACGCTCCAACGCGGCGGCCAGGTGCTGGGCGGCCTCCCACACGGTGAGCCGCTCGTCGTGCAGCGGCGACCAGCCGGGGTCGAGCTCGTCGCGGTCATAGAGACGGAACTTCCCGGCGCGGGCCTCGCCGATGCCGGACTCCTCGATGCCGGCCAACGACGTGTTCTTGGCCCGGGCCACGCTGTCGGCGTCGCCGGAGGGGCCGGGGTCGTAGCCGTGCTCGGCGAACCAGGTGAGCGCGAACCGGGTGTCGGCGTCAAGTTCGGCCTCCTCGCCGTCGAGCACCTCCCCCAGCACGTCGTTGATGATCGCCAGAGCCGCCGACACCGGCATCGACGACCCGTCGGCCTCCACCACCCGCGCATACCGGGAGAACACCTTGATCCCCGGCCCAATAGTGGACTGAGCCATATCCACCGGAGCAATGTTCCCCGACTGCAGCACCCGCACCGCCTCAGGCAACTCCCGCCGCAACGCCGCCATGAACTCACCACGGGTGGCGAGTACGGCCGAAGCGGGCCGCGGCCGGCAGGCGAGCACTACGGAGGACGCCAAGGCGTTGGCTTTTGAAGCGAGCAGACGATTGCCCAGCTCCGTCCGCATAGGCCAAGTGGCGTTGACTTGGAGCCCCGAATCAAGAACGGCCTGTAGGAATGTGTCCCATCCAGTCGTTCGGATCTCTCCCTCCTTGGTCTCGGTCGCCTTGTACGCGTAGTACACGGTGGCTGGCCCATCGGCCGGATGGTTCTGGGCTACATCGGCCATGAACTCCGCCATACCCGACTCGAAGTGCTCTTCAGCATGCGCCTTCGATCCAGCCCGGTATTGGTTCGCAATCAACTCCTCGGCCTTCGGCGTCAGCAGGGTCGAACATTCGTCAGGCCACACCTGTGTTAAGTTCTGTCGCAGCCATACATAGGAGAAGTCCGACAAGTCGGCATAGGAAATGTTGTCGTAGTAGGGAGGGTCAGTTGACAACAGCGGCCCTGCTGACTCTTGAACCCGTACTCGCGCATCCCGCTGAAGCGCCTCCCCACCCGGTGTCGAAGCAGGAAGATGCTCGACCGCCTTCACGACCCAAGCAACCATCGCCATCCAATTGCCGGTAGATCCAGAGAACGGATTGCACTCGGCAAAATCCCAGGTCATCGGAATCGCTTGACGTCCAAAAGTGTTGCGAATCAACTCCCGTGAGTTATGCCATGTGCAGATTGTGGACCAGTAGTCAGCACATTTGTCAATGGCGAAGGCCAGGTAAGTGACGACGGCGTCCGCGTACGCGTCGGTGCCTCTGCCGCCGTCATGAAGTCTGATCCCGTCAATCATAATCCCCGCTGCCACGGCACTAGACCTCACCTGCTCTGCCACCTCCCCGAGAAGATCAGAGAAGGTCGTCAGCGCTGACAACTGCCTTGGCGTGAACAACTCCTCCCATGTCGTGATCCCGTATCCAGGTGTCTTGAAGTCACGAGGATTCACATGTATGGCACCTAAGGCCATACTTGGGGAGGATTTGCTAGCGGCCTCCTCAGCCTCGGGAGTTGAAGGCAAGTAGACGCGGGCTCGATCACCCTCGGCCACGATCGCCATGAGTTCAGACGAATGGCGACGCGCAAGGCCCTCGGCTCTGATGTACTTGAATGGGATTGCCGCATCCGAGGCGATGCAGCGCCCCCCTCCGCGATCGACCGTTCCCCTCGTCAGCGGCTCCCCACCGACGCGGATCGCGTAGCTGATCGTCATGTGGTTTCGGTCGAGGATCGGCTCGATCCAGACCTTGGGCCTGCCCGGCTTCTTGGCGAGTGTCCATGACGCCACGAGTGGCACATGACCCGACCAGCTCGGGTCCGGCGACTCCACTGTGCGGGCCCAGATCCATGCAATGGGCGTGAGCTTCTCGCCGTCAGGACCGGTGGCGTCGGGGTATAGGTGCCCGATACGCCGCTCGGCCTCGTCGCGCATCCACCGTCCGTAGGCCTCCACGTCGGCAGCCAGCCCCTGAGCCCGCTCCCAGGTGGTGAGGGTCTTGTCGATATCGGGATGCACCGGCGGCATCCCGGCGAAGCGGGGCGGGATCTCAATCATCGCCTTGTTGATGAGCACCGCCACCGGGTTCAGGTCTCCGGCCAGCGCGGTGAGCCCGAGCCGCTGGGCCTCCAGCGGTATGGCCCCTCCCCCGGCGAAGGGGTCCAGGATCGGCGGCGGCCCGTCAGGGAAGCACCGGTCGATCTCTGCCCGAGCCTCGGCCAGCACGTCCGGGTTGTTGGAGTTCTCCCACTTGACAAGCCGCTCCAGGATCCCGAACAGCCGCTGCCGCTCTGCATCCTGCTGATCAGGCGTCAACGACGGGTCCCCAGAGGGATCGTCCACCAGCGAAGCCCAGATCACCGCCCGAGCCGCCGCCAGCGGCCGCCGAGCCCACCACAGATGCAGCGTCGAAGGATGCCCATGCCGAATCGACTTCTCCCGCGCGGCCTCGCGGTTGATCGCCGCCAACGGCAACGCCACCTCAATCAACTTCGGCCTGTACGCTTCCACGACCGGGCACGGTATCTCGCCGGTGACCCATCATGCGAGGAATGGAGGCCAACGTATGGCGAACGCCAAGACACGCGACGCGCGAGCCGGGTTTGCGATCTTTCTTCAACATCAAGGCAATATCGAATTAGAGGCCATCAATATGCGACTTGAGAAGTCGGGATATGGGCCTGTATCGCCACGAATGGTCACTCATTACCGCAATCTCGTCAGGGCGGGCTTCAATCGGTACATATCAATCAACCGCTTCGACGTCGCTCGTGCATCCCGTGCTTACGAGAATATGTCGTCGTTGGGTCGATATAGATATCGATCAGTAAGCCAACCAGTGAACATGATCTTCATGAAGAATGATCGACTCTTCCAGACTCAGGGCCTTATGGTTGAAGTAAGTGATGTCGGAGCGGTCATTGAGATCTCCGAGAACGCCGCGCTGGACGAACTACGAACCTTCAGGCCAGCTTATCGTGATGCAGTGATACTGCATCACGAAGATCGAAGCGACGCCATCAAGGGCCGGCTTATGGAAGTCGATTTGGAACGTTCACCCGCGATTGTTGAGGTTGAACACTCTAGTTTGACCTCAATAGCTGACATCGATAATGCCAACCTGTTGTCAACAAGACTCTTCAGATTCACACTTGTCTCAGAACAGGATTCTGAGATCACCTTTGATGTTCTCGGCAGAAGGCTGCATCACTTCTTTGACATACTAGAGGGCTTGCGATCACTTCTCAACGAGGCGGGCCGATATTCTGATCAGTACACATACGCACCCCCGCCGGTAATAGAAGAAGTTCGACTATCTTCACCTGCTCATCTTGCACTTCAAATCGCACCTGAGTTGGTATCTCTGGTGTCTTGGCCACTCATAGGTGGTATCTTGATTGCATCTCTGCGCAAACAGTGGCATCAGGCAACTCTAAGCAAGAAGCAGGGCAGGCTTGCTGATGTTGAGCTAGAGATCCGTCAACTGGAGTTGGATTCGAAGCGACAAGAAGCGGAGTTGAGGGCAGCAGTCATCGACAATGTACGCAACCAACTCCCAGAGTCCACTATCTCAGACGATCAAATGGGCAAGATAATTGACGCATATGTACTGCCATCCTCGAGAGCTCTAGGTCGTGCAGAAGTACAAGCAATAGATATCCAGCCTTCTGAGACGTCAGACGTCAAGCATGAGAACGATGAAGCGGATAGCTACGGCGATAGCCATAAGGGGTACAGCTGAGGCCAAGATCGAGCTACAGCTTCGGCCTATTGTCGATAGATGATCGCCTCGCCCATGGACGATTAGCATACGACTATCTCTATCGTCATCAGTCATCAGAACTTCTAAAGATCGGCTTCAGCAGAAGTTCGAGTTTGATGGTCTCTTCGTCGATTAGGGATTCTCTGATCGGCTCGTCTGGGAAAACGTCAACAACTTGTCCGGTAGCTGACATCCACTCGACGAGCGCGTCTGCCCAACGCTGCTTCATTAGAGCGTCCTGAATCGCGCCCAAATGGCCAGTTAGCCGATCTGGAGGTGTCACGGCGACTACTTCAAGCGCTAGGGCTTGGCCTATGCTGTCTTCATCCTTGGCGATAAGAACCTGTGGCTCGCCAGCCGTCGTATGATGGACGAGGGCGTAGGTCACTCGTTGAAGCCTGCGGTCTGGATCGAGTGACGTATCGCTCATGTAATCACGAATTGCCAGCGGCCAAGCGAGCGAGCAGATCGAGATCTTCGGGTGAGCGCATCCCGATTACGGCCTTCACAGGACAACCGTCGCCGGTTAGCTGCATGAGGGCACGGTGGCCGGAACTGTTCGGCGCTGGCCGGTCGGTGGTCAGCAGCACGAGCTGAGTATCTGGAAGAGCAGCGTTGAGTACCGCGGCCTTGCCGAGCGACTTCCAAAGAGTGTCGGTACGACGTAAGCCGGGGCGTTGAGTGACGCTGAAGGCTCCGGAGACATCGAATAGCCATCTGCCGCCCTTCTGGTCGACCGCCTCGAAATTGACTTCCACGCCGCATGAGAAGCGGATCTTCTCGCCGGTCGGAGTAAAACCGCTGTTGCGGAGCACCGCTACAGCCATCTCGCGAGCTTTACGCCCTTCCCGTCCCGCCCTCGCCTGGAAGTCCTCCTCGTCGCCGGATTCGGTGTTCTCGGCTGTGTCGGGCGAGCTGCCGTTCGACGATGCCGCAGCGTGGTCAGGCACCGCAAAGATGCGCTGCTGGCCGTTGCGTCCGGCCGATGGAGCGACCGTCACCTGCCAGTCGAGTCCGCATTGAGGCTCCTTCAGTCGCTGCCGCTCGTCGGCGATCCGCTGCTCGGCCAAGGCGATATAGGACGCATCGGTGTCGAAGCCCACATAGTGGCGTTCGGTGCGCACCGCGGCCAAGGCTGTTGTGCCGGCGCCCATGAAGGGATCCAGCACTAGGTCGCCGCGGTAGGTGTAGAGCTCGATCAGACGCTCGGGCAACTCCACCGGGAACGGCGCCGGGTGCCCGACGCGCCGAGCCGACGCTGGAGCGATTTCCCAGATATCGGTCGTGGCCTCCATGAACTCGTCCACATGGACCGTGCCTTCCGACGGCAATCCCCTCTTCTCGCGCTCGGTTGCCGACAACGCCCGATCGAGGCGTCCCTTGGAGGCGATGATCACCCGTTCGGTGACGTCGCGCAGCACGGGGTTGCCGGGCCGTTGGAAGCTGCCCCAAGCGAAGCTCCCAGCGGTACGTTGACTCTTGCGCCAGATCACTTCGCCGCGCAGCAGCAGACGCAGGCGGTCCTGGAGTATCTCGATCACGTCGGACGACAGGGAACGGTAGGGGCGCCTTCCCAAGTTGGCGACGTTCACCGCGATGCGTCCGCCGGGCTCCAGCTTGCGGACGCACTGCGCGAACACGTCCTCCAGCATCTTCAGGTAGTCGAGGTAACTGGCGGGAATGTGGCCCTTACCCACAGCCTGCTCGTACTCCTTGCCCGCGAAGTACGGAGGCGAGGTCACCACGAGCGCCACCGAGCCGTCGGCCACCTCCCCACAGTCGTCCATCTTGCGGGCGTCTCCTACCCACAGACGGTCGACGGCCGCCTGAGGCTCCACGCCGTCGTCCTCGCTGATCTCGGGTGCCGGGAACCGCCCGTAGAACGCCGAAGCGTCGTGAGCCCTGCGCCCGCTGACACCGAAGCTGGACGTGGACGTGCTCCGCCTGCGTCGATCCGAGGTGGTCATGGCCTGTCAGGCCGGTGGGTGCGGCTGACGCTGCCGAGCAGCCCGTCCGAGAAACCTACGAGATTCACGGCACGAAGCTACCGCTCCCATATGACAGGCGCCCCTGAGTCAGGAGCCCGCTGCCCAGCCGTGTGACGAACACGGCACCACGTTACTGCGCTGAGGACTCGAATGCCAGCATTGTAATTCGCTCTCACGATCTTGTGCCGAGGACCGGTTTGAGGGACCCTGAGCAGGGGTCGACGCTCTGCTGGAGTCGTCGATGGAGGAATCAGCGATCCAGGAGGGCCTCGATGGCACGCGACGTCATGCGGGTACCTCCGCGCCTGTGCTGGTTCCGCGTGCTCGAGGTGGCTTCGGGCACGCCGGGTGAACTTGAGGTGGGGGTCAAGCCGCCCGGTGGCGACTGGGAAGAGGTGCCCGATGCGCTCCTTGGTCTCCTCACGCATATAGCGCCCTTACGCCTCCACGTCGGCGTCCAGGACCCGGGGCCGCTTCAAGGTGGTCAGGGCCTTGTCGATGTCGGGATGCACCTGCGCCACGCCGGCGAAGCGGGCGGCATCTCGATCATCACCTTCTTGATGAGCACCGCCACCGGGATCAGGTCGCCGGCCAGCGCGGTGAGCCCAAGCCTCCGAGCCTCCAGCGGTCTGGCCCCTCCCTCGGCGACGGCCCCGCCACAGATGCAGCGTCGAAGGATGTCCATGCCGGATCGACTTCTCCCGAGCCGCCTCAGCAGCGATCGCAGCGAGCAGCAGCGCCACCTCGATCAACTTCGGCTTGTAGTCCACCACAAGGTCGCGCAAGCTTGGGTATCCTAGAATTGGAATATAATAACATAGAATTCGTGTGACATCAGTGTTCAGGTAACGTCCGGTTCCTCGATGTCATGCATGCAAGCACACCACGGCGTCACGGAGAAATATCAATGTTCAACTTGCTGATCAAAGGAGGAGGATGGAACAAGACTGGACACGACAGCCTTGATCGAGAACGCATCTTCGAATACACCCAAGCACATATTAGGAGCCAGTTCGAGATAGATGGGTACCCTAGTGCTGACGCGCTGCAACAACTGCCTACAGTCCTTATGCCTGAGACATGGAAGAACTTCGGAGATGACCAGCTTGCTCGCATCGTGACTATAACGGGTATTGATTTCTATCGCGATGCGGTAGCACTGTCATATGAATTTGATACTGATATCCGGCTCTTCGCGAATGAGGTCGGAGTGGAGGCGGTAGCCATCCGCGGCTGAACGCGAGGGATCCCCCAGAATCGGCGCTGACAGACAGCCGAACAACTGGAGGATCCCTGTGGAATGCGACCCTACGCGCATGTGCGAGCTGATGGTGGGACTGGGCGATGTCGAGGTGCTCGGCGTCGACGACGAGGACGGCGAGCCGCTGGGGGTGCATGTCCGTCGAACCGCGCCGAGGCCGGGCTGCGGGAGCTGCGGCGGGGCGTTGTGGTCAGACGGCGAGCGCCGGGTCGAGCTGGTGGACCTCCCGGCGTTCGGCAGGCCGGTGCGGCTGATGTGGCACAAGCGGCGGTGGCGCTGCCCGAGTCGAGGCTGTGGGGCGGGCACCGTCACCGAGCAGGACCCCGAGATCGCGCCGCCGCGGGAGAAGTTGACTGCGAGGGCGGGGCGCTGGGCGACCCGCCAGGCGGGCCGGGCGCGCCCTGTCGACGAGGTCGCCGCGGAGCTGGGATGCAGCTGGCACCCGGCGAACGCGTCGGTGCGGCGCTGGGGCTCTGCGCTGCTCGACGCCGACACAGAGCGGATCTCAGATGTCGAGGCGCTGGGCCTCGACGAAACCTTGATGGGGCGCCGGGGCCGGTTCAAAGACAAGGCCTGGTCCACCAGCATCGTCGACGTCGGGCGGGGCCAGCTGCTCGACATAGTGCCGGGCCGCACCGCCAAAGCACCCGCACTGTGGCTGCTCAGCCGGCCCCGCGAATGGCTCGAGCAGATCCGCTGGGCGGTGCTTGACCTCTCGGGCCCCTATCGGGCCGCGTTCGACACCGCAATACCCGACGCGGCCCAGGTCGCGGACCCGTTCCACGTGGTGCGGTTGGGAAACACCGCGCTCGACGAGGTCCGCCGCCGGGTCCAGAACCAGACCCTGGGCCACCGCGGCCGCAAGCCCGACCCCCTCTACCGGGCCCGCAAGCTGCTCGTCTCCGCGTCCGAGAGCATCACCGACTCCGGACGCGTCCGGCTGCGGGGCCTGCTGGAGGCCGGCGACCCCTACGGCGAGGTCCGCGACGCCTGGCACGCGAAGGAGACCCTGCGCAGCGTCTACGACATCCCCGACGCCGAGCTGGGCGCCGCGACCGTGGCCCAGCTCGCCGCCGATCTCCAGGACCCCGGCCTGCCGACGGAGATCAACCGGCTGGGCCGCACCATCTGGCGCTGGCGCACCCAGATCTCGAACTGGCACGCCGCCCGGGTCACCAACGCCGCCACCGAGGCAGCCAACAATCTCGTCAAGCGCGTCAAGCGCGCCGCGTTCGGGTTCACCAACTTCGCGAACTACCGAATCAGGGCTCTGCTCTATGCCGGCAAACCTGACTGGGCGCTGCTCGACACCCTCACCCCGACCTGAAACGCGGAGAGCCCGATATCCCTCCGCTAGGAGACTGCTGAGCAATTCGGGTCGGGGTGCTCGCGATCGTGGTCGCGGTGTGGGACGATGTGGGTATGCAGGGCACGGCGGTGACGGATCGGGAGCTGTTGGACGCGGCGGCGGTGTGTGGGCATCTGCTGGCGGAGGGTTCGGTGCATGCGTTGTTGGCGCAGCATCGCGGCCGGTTGTTTCCCGACGCGATGTTCGAGGATCTGTTCGAGTCGGGGCGGGGCCGTCCGTCGGTGCCCGGCGAGGTGGTGGCGTCGGTGCTGTTGTTGCAGGCGTTGGAGGGCCTGTCGGATCGGGCTGCGTGCGCGCGGCTGCGGACCGATGTGGCGTGGAAGGCCGCGGCCGGGCTGGCTTTGACCGATGGGGCGTTCCATCCGACGGTGCTGACGTTGTGGCGGAACCGGCTGCGGGCCAGCGCTGCGCCGGACCGGGTCTTCGACGCGGTGCGCGAGCTGGTGGCGGCCACGGGGGCGGTGTCGGGGTCCCAGCGCCGGGTGCTGGACTCCACGGTGCTCGACGACGCGGTGGCGCGCCAGGACACTGTGACGATGCTGCGGGTGCAGATGCGCAGGCTGCGCAAGCTGGTGCCCGCGTTGGCGGAGGTGTGGGTGCGCGAGCACAACCCGGATCACGGGGGCCCCGAGGTGGACTGGGACGATCCCGGTGATGTGGAGCGTCTGGTGGGTGAGCTGGTGGACGACGCGTTGGAGCTGATCGGCGCCTGCGAGGACTTTGACCTCGACGACGCGCAGGCCGACGCGTTGGGGCTGTTGGCGCTGGTGGCGGGCCAAGACACCGAGCCCGCAGGCGGGCCGGGCCGGTGGCGCATCGCGCGGCGTGTCGCGTCGGACCGGGTGGTGTCGGTGGTGGACCCCGAGTCCCGCCACGCCCACAAGAGCGCCCACAGCTACCGCGACGGCTACAAGGCCCACGTCTGCGCGGAGCCCGACACCGGGCTGGTCACCGCAGTGGACCTCACCGCGGGCAACACCGCCGACGCGGAGGCCGCCGCGGGGCTGCTCGCCGGCGAGCCGGCGGGCACTGTGGTCCTCGCCGACAGCGCCTACGGCACCGGCGCGCTGCGCGCCGAGCTCGAAGACCGCGGCATGGACGCGGTCATCAAACCGCCGCCTGTGCGCACCGCGGTCGAAGGCGGCTACAGCATCGACGACTTCGACATCGACACACAAGCCGCGACCGTCACCTGCCCCGCCGGGGTCACCGTCGCCATCGGCGCCGGCCGCCTCGCCCGCTTCGGCGCTCGCTGCCGGGACTGCCCGGTGCGCTCACGCTGCACCACCGCCAAAGCCGGCCGCACCATCCGGCTGCACCCCCACCACCGCCTGCTGGCCGCAGCCAGAGCCCAGGCCCGAACCCGACAGTTCCACCACGCCTACACCAAACACCGGCCCATGGCAGAGCGCACCATCGCCTGGCTCGTGCGCAACAACCGAAGATGCCCCTACCGCGGCACAGCGAAGAACCGGCACTGGCTGGCGCTGCGCGCCGCCGCAGTCAACCTCGCGCGCCTCACCAGCCTCGGCCTGCACCACAACGGAGCCCACTGGGCCATCGCCTGACCCGCCCGGGCGGGCTCGGCCCCCGTCCAGCCCCCACCCGGGCGGCCGAACCGCCGATGTAGTGGAAACACCCCGCCGGCGCGCCCTCTCTGACCTCTCAAAACGCGAAACACCCGCCAAATTCGGGACCAGCACCGCCAGCCCACACACCGACACAGGCCCCCAGCCGCCTGACCGCGGCCCCGCACGCGGCTTGCTCAGCAGTCTCCTAGGCAACGACACGATAGTTGAACGACTAAGCAGCGAGTGGGGACTAGGTAGATTTGAAACGACGCGAACTCACTGGGCAATCAAGGATGTTGAGCTATATCGCAGTATCATACCTATCTTGATGGAGAGCGTAGACACGAGCACGGCTATATCGGGGACCGCACCAGCCGACTTGCCGCTGGATCATCTGCAAGATTCCTCATCAATAGCGGAGCATCTGGCTCGGATCAATCTGAACGACCCGTCGCAAGCCATTAGTTCGTGCAAGTCGTTGATCGAAGCGACCATCAAGCACGTACTGGAAGCTCTTGGCGAGAGCTACAACGAAAGAGAGAACTTTCCAGCGTTGATGAGGCAAGTTCAGAGATCTCTGAAGGTTCATCCTGACACAATTGCACCAACAGTCAGAGGTCAGGATACTATCGTTCGGATCCTAAGCAGCTTGTCGCAGGTTTCTGTTGGTATAGCGGAGTTGCGGAATGAGTATGGGATGGACCACGGGCGGACCAGATCTAGCTACGGACTGGGCCCACGTCACGCTGGCCTCGCTTTCGGTGCGGCGCAGACTCTCTGCCGCTTCCTGTTGGAGACTCTTGCAGACCGCAAGACTTCGGGTGAAGGTTGAGCCAACGGGAACACGGAGTAGTAACCAGATGCCGAAGTAACGACTCCAGAAGTGCTAGCTGCCACTTCAGCGCGCATGACCGACGAGGACCTAGGAATCGAGGTTATCGTTCATGCCATGCTGGCACGCAGAAAGTACCTGGAGTGGTAGCCATGAAGTACGATGAGATCCTCGAACGCTCCGACGAGTTGGCTGCTCGGTTCGAGGCATTCGATCTGGACGCGGCCGAGGAGGTTCCCGTAGCCGAGTACCTGCTGGCCCGAGCGGTAAGGCAGCGGGCCCGTAGCGAGAGGCATGTCGTCGAAGCTGTTCAGGCTGCGCTGGAGGACGGGACCTCGTGGGATCGCATCGGCCAGATCCTCGGCGTCGCAGGCCAGGAAGCGAAGGCCCGCTACAGAACTGTGGTCGAGCCGGTCGAGTTCAGCGGCCGCTAACGATGCGGGTCGGAACTCGCGCCGGTCCTGGCCGACGACGAGCCTGTGGCTACGAACCTCTACCTCGTGAGGCTTGGCCGCAGCGTGGTCGCCGCCACATCGGAGCACCTCGACGGGCCGCTCCGCGTCTGGTGGGAGACCACGGCCCCGCCTCCTAGCCGCCGTGGCTGCCATCGGGGGCGACTACCGCAGGATCAGCCACCGATCACAGCCAGCGCCCCAGCCCGCACCGGCGCAATCCCGGACCGCATCCTCTCAAAGGGGGCTCCGCGCCATGTTGACTTTCCTGGTGAAGTGCAGGATGATGGATGCGCCGAGGGCACTAGCCCGCGGAAGTGAAGCCCGGTACCTCTCCGGACGGTGAGTGGCCGGGCTTTCGCGCGATCTAGCGGCGCTTGTCGATGCGGCGAAGCAACTCGCCGATGCCCTGGTCGTTGACCGGCAGTTCCTCGACCAGCATCTGCTGCTGCGGGAACTCGGGGAAGTTGCTCAGCACCCGGCTTCGGGTCGGCAGCTGGCACACCAGGACGGTCTCGGGGCCGAACCAGAGGGGGGACCGGGGCGCCGCTCGCCAGCCGCCGCAGGGAGACCACCGCATCGGCCAGTCGGAGCGACAGACGCAGCGCAGCCAGCGCGTCAAGCGCCTCGTCCAGGACGACCACCGGTGCCAGGGCGAACCCGCTGCGCAGTCGGCGGGCGCCGGGCCAGCACTGGAGGTACAGGCTCTCCTCCTCCCTAGAGGCAGGAACCGCTCCGGGGTCGATCCTGATCCTGCCCGCGGGGTCGTCGCCGACCGCGTCGAGGAGGCGAGCCCGAACCGACGCCTCGACGGCGGGATTGCCGCAGAGAGACGCTGCTTCGAGCAGGAGGACGCGGTCGCCTAGCTCAATCGCGAGTTCAGCCAGGCCGGCTGCCGCCTCGTAGTAGTCCAAGCGGGCCGCTATCTCCGCCGCGAACCGGAGCCGTTCGCGGTCCTGCCGCAGAAGCGGGAGGACACCCGCTACAGCCTCGGGCAGCCGCTCAGCCTCCTCGGTCGTCAGGTGCTCGGCCAGTCCGGCCATCACGGTGCTCAGCGGCTGCGACCACGGGTCCGAACTGCGCATCGTCTGCAGGACGGCCGCGAACAGATCGGGAGAAGGCTGCGCTACGGCCGCCACTGGGTTGCCCACCTCGGCACTAGGGGCTGCTCCCCGGCGACGCCCTTCGCATGGGCTGTCGGCGCTTGGGTATGCGCCTTCGGACGCCTCGACGGCGGCGTGCCGTGTGCTGAGCCTCCTCGAAGCTGGCCATGCACAAGAATATATGGCCTTGATCGAAAGAATGGAACCAAGCAGGCTTCGAAGAGGTGCCTGAGCAGATCGTGACCGGCCCGCCAATGCCGCCCCTCCCCCGGAACTCGGCAGAAAGGTAAAGGGAGGAGCGGCCCGAGGGCGGCTCCTCCCTGTCTAGACGGTGACCGACGCGTCCCGCGTCAAGGTCTGGCTTGAGCATACCACCCGCACCGGCGACGGCCGGCAGGGTGTTGAGCCTGTACCCAATAGGGTTCCTGGCGTGGCAGCTAGGAAGTGGACCTACGAGGAGATCGTCGAGCGATCCGACGAGTTGGCTGCTCGGTTCGAGGCATTCGATCTGGACGCCGCCGAGAACGTTCCCGTCGCCGAATACCTGGAGGCCCGAGCGGTCAGGCAGCGGGCCCGCGGCCTCGTGGACGACCTGTTGAGCCGGGACGACCACTCGGCCTTCGTGCGGTCCCTGGACGACGACCCCGAACTCGCCACAACGTGAGCAAGGCCGAGCCGCGGTAGCCGCGACCGGGGGCGACTACCGGACGATCAGACACTGAACACCGCCAGCGCTCCAGCCAACCGCTTCCTCCTGCGGCGCCGGCGGCGCTAGCGGCGGCGATAGGCCTCCCGGCGATGCGCGACCCGAATAACGAGGATCACTAGCTCATTGTCGAGCACTTCGTACACAACCCTGTAGTCGCCGACGCGTACGCGGCGAAGGCCTCGCAAGGCTCCCTTCAGCGGGTAGCCCGCATGCGGGTGCTCGCCGAGGCGATCTATCGCGTACACGATGCGCTCGCGATCCCGGCGAGCAATATTCGCCAAGTCTCGGGTCGCGCTGCGCTTGATCCGAACTGAGTATGCAGCCATCGACTACGGCTTCCGCGCCATCTGATCCTCGGGTCGCGCCGCGTTCAATCCGAAGCGAGCAGGTCATGTCTGACCTGGTCCCAGTCGAGCACCGGGTCGGCTGGATCTCGCAGGCGTTCCAGGGCCACCTCGAGATCGTCGTAATCCTCCAGATAGCGTTCCAAGGCCTGACGAATGATGTCGGCTCGGCTGCGCTTCAGTTCCGCAGCGGCTGCATCCAACGCCTCGACAAGCTCATCGGGAACCCGGGCGGTGATCTGGCTCATGCGAACTCCTCGCCAGTCGAAGTCAATCGAGTTATTTGACATCAAACTAATGTCAGATGATCCCAACGGCAACCAGCAGCGATCGGCGGCTGACGCTGAGCAGCTCGATGCGCGGCTCTGCGTCTGGACGGCAGACGACGGTCCACGCCTCCAAGCCGCGGTAGCCGCGACCGGGGGCGACTACCGGACGATCGAACACTGAAACCGGTGGCGGGTCACCGGTAGGCGTCCTTTCGTGGGCGGACGGCGGTGACTCGCACCGTTCCTGACGTCGAGGTGTAGATGATGCGGTGGGATCGGCCGAGGCGTACCGAACGGCTTCCCTCCAGCTTGCCCTGAAGCTTCTTGCCGAGGGCAGGCTCGTCGTCCAAGCGCCGGATGATCTCCTGCGCCCGCTGCCGCAATGGTGCTGGCAGGGTTCGCAGCGACTTGAGCGCGCTCGCTGATATCTCGGGCATCGCTCGGGTGTCCGGCGCTTCAGATTTGGTCGATGCGCGAGAAGTTGCCAGCCGCGAAGTCGGCTTCACTCTCAGCGATCGCGGCCATGGTGTCCTCGTCGGAGAGGATGTTGACGGTCTCGATCAGCGACTCGTATTCGTCGTGGGCGAGCAGCACCGCGACAGGCTTGCCGTGCCGTGTGATGACGACCTCTCCACCGGTGCGGACGACCTCGTCGACGACTTCGCGCATGTTGCCTCGCATGTCGGTGAGCGACATTGTGGACGATGGTGCGGCGTTGTCCATGATCACGACCATAGTGTACAGAACTCCGTTCATTTGTGGGACGGGCACCCGCCGGGCAGTCCGAGGCCTTGTCGTGCTGCGGCGAAGCCTACATGGGCCGTAACGGATCAAGCCACCAGTACTTGGCATGAAAGGTCTATTGCCGGAGCGGGGCTTGGGTCGGTGTCTATCGCTGGGGGGTTTGGGCGGAGTGGCGGATGTCGGTTAGGAACGCCTCTACCTCGGCTATGTCTATGGTGCGGCGCAGTGGGGGGAGGCCTCGCAGCAGGTCTTGGCGGTAGCCGGCGGTGGCCAGCCGTGAGTCGAGCACCGCTACCACGCCGCGGTCCTCTGTGGAGCGGATGAGCCTTCCGGCGCCCTGGGCGAGCAGCGTGGCCGCCCGGGGGACGTCGATCTCTTGGAAGGCGCGCGGCCCGAGCCGCTTGCGGCGAGCCATCATCAGCGGCTCGTCGGGCCGTGAGAACGGGATGCGGTCCACCACCACCAGCGACAGCGACCGGCCTGGCACGTCCACGCCCTGCCACATGGTCATCGTGGCGAACAGGCAGCTCTCCTCCTCGGCGGCGAACCGGCCGATCAGCTCGCGGTTGGGCAGGTCGCCCTGGCAGTAGACCTGCAGATCCGTCGCCTCCCGCACCACCCAGGCCGCGCTCCTCATGGCCGCATAGCTCGTGAACAGCGCCAGAGTGCGCCCCCCGGCGGCCGCGGCCATCCTGGCGATCTCCTCGTGCGCAGCCTGAGCCCATCGGGGGTCCTTGGGGCCGGGCAGATGCTTCGCGCAGTACAGAAGGCCGAGGCTGCGGTAGTCGAAGGGGCTGCCCACATCGACGCTGTCGTGGCCGTCGTCGGGCAGCCCGAGCCGCACGGCCAGGTTCATCGGGACGGTCGCGCTGGTCAGCACCGCCGGGGTGCGCGCCCACATCTGCTGCTCCAGCATCGCGCCGACATCGACCGGCGCCGTCCGCCAGGCCGGATTCCGCCCGGAGCCCTCCACCCACACAGCGTCCTCGTTGCCCGGGTCGGACGCTCGGTTGAGATCCTCGATGAGGGAGTCGAGGAGCCGCCGGGCCATTCTCCGGCGCGTCTCGTCGCCCTCCGACTCTCGGATCTCGGCGACGGCCGCTTCGAGACGACCCCTGCACAGCGCGGCCGTCTCGACCAGATCGTCGGGAAGCGACGTCAGGAGGCTGTCCCGGTAGGGGTCGAGGGCGTCGCGCAGCGTGTCGCCGGCCACCTCCACGCGGTCGGCCGTCCTCGAGCCCGCGACCGCGGCCCTCACCGCCCGGGCCGCGAACCGGAACCGGCCCGCGGTGATCGACACTCCGGCCACTGCGGCTGCGACGTCCTGAGGGTGTGGGCCTCGTCGAGCACGACCGCATCGTGGGGCGGCACGATCTCCGCTCCGGTGAACACGTCCAGGCAGTACAGGTGATGGTTCACCACCAGCACATCCACCTTCGCGGCCCTGTCGCGGGCCTGCTCGGCGAAGCACTCCGACCCCGACGGGCAGTTCGCCGCGCCCGGGCATTCCCGCCCCGACACGCTCACCGCCTCCCAAGCCGGCGCCGACGGCTCGAAGTCGAGCCCGGCCCGGTCGCCGTCGGGCGACCCGGTGGCCCAGACGGCCAACTGTCGAACCTCGTCACGGACACGGCCGGCTTCCACCGCCGAGTCCGCGCCGATCAACCGCTGCTGCTGGTCGCCGACAGGGCCGGCCAGGTCGGCGAGCTTCTTGCGGCACACATAGTTCGACCTGCCCTTGAGCACCGCATACTCGAGCGGTACTCCCAGCGCTCGGGCGAGCTGGGGCAGATCCTTGTCGACCAACTGATCTTGGAGCGCCTTGGTGGCGGTGGCCACCACTGCCTTCCTCCCGCTCGCCGCCAACGGCGCGAGATAGGCCATCGACTTGCCCGTGCCGGTGCCGGCCGCCACCACCAGATGCCGGCCCCGGTCGAGAGCGGACGCGACCGCCTCGCACATGTCACGCTGGCCGAGCCGCGTCTCGCCACCACCCGGCATCGCCGACACAACAGAATCAAGCGCCTCAACGGCTTCCCGCGCAGCGTCCACCGGCGTGACGCTGATCGGCGGCGAGCAAGCAGCGGCATCAAGCGCCTCAACGGCTTCCCGCGCAGCGTCCACCGGCGTGACGCTGATCGGCGGCGAGCAAGCAGCGGCATCAAGCGCCTCAACGGCTTCCTTCGGAGCGTCCACAGCCGCCGACGGTAGCCGTGCTCACATCACCGACCCGGACGCGGTGGGCGTGTACGAGGGTTACCCACTCCCCGGAGGCCCGGCGGCCCGCCTCGACCAGAGGGCGAAGGAAGCCGGCGACCTGCTCGCACTGCGACGGCGAGATCCCGCCGACTGCGAGCCATCCGCCGGGCGCCAGGTGCGACACCAGTTCAGGGGCGAGCTCGACGATGCCCGCTCTGGCGATGTTGGCGAGCACCACGTCGAAGGTTCCGTCGATTGCGCCGAGCGGGGCCAGCGTCGCTTCCAGGCGGTCGCCCAGGCCGTTGATGTCGGCGTTGCGCCGAGCCGCCCCGACCGCGCCCGGGTCGATGTCGGCCGCCACCGCGCTCGCCGCGCCGATCCTGAGCGCCGCGAGCGCGAGGATGCCGCTCCCGCAGCCGACGTCGAGAACCCGTTCGCCGCCGAGGATCCGCTCCAGGAGTTCCTCGATCATCTGCCGGGTGGTGGGATGGCGGCCGTTGCCGAACCCGCCCGGCCCGAGTTCGATCAGCCCCGGAAGGCACCGGCGGTCGTGCTCGGACCACGCCGGGCAGACGGTCAACCGCCCGTCGAAGGTGACCGGGCCGCTGTCATGCAGCCACTTCCGCAGCGGGGGCCCGCCGTCTGGCCGGGTCACCGCCATTGCTCCATCAGCCCGAAGCGACGCGGCGACACCGGCAGCGTCCGCCTCGTCCACCGCAGCCAGCACCACCCTGCGGGCACCGCCGGGCGCAACAACGTCGATCGGCCGCGCGCCCAGCGCCAACAGGCGATCGCCCACCTCAGCGAGCTCGTCCTCGGCGACCACAACCGAGATCATCACAGCGGACGATAGGCGTCCAACACCAACCGCTGCCCTGGAGCGAGCAAGGGGCGCTGCACGAGGATCCCCGCGCCGATCAGCCTACGTAGAACCTGTCGAAGGTGGGTAGATAGAATATCACCAAATCAAACGTTGGATATGGACGCTATGCTGCTACACACGATGCCTTGTTTGATTCCTACCACAACCGCTCTCCGGACCAACTCGCGGCGGAGTTGGATGCCGCCCGGCGTGTCGGGTTCGCGCCCGTCGAGGTTCCGGGGCCGCAGTTCGACGCGCTGGTAGCCGAGGGACAGCCGATGATCTACGTCCTCGTCGGCGACCGCCTGCTGGTCTCGAAACGGCAGATCTTGAGCGAGTACATCACGCACGCCGTCCTCGCTGGCGGCGAACCCGTGCAGGCGGCCGGCGAATTCGACGTCCTGTTGCAGCCGGGCGGTGCCGTTGTGAGGAGCCTCAACAACATGAGCGGCCACTACTGGCCGGCCGGGGCGAGCCTGGCGGTCGCGCAGGCGGCCTTCAAGACGAGGGGCCTGCCGGTCAGAGCAGACGGTGTGCAACATTACGATTGGGGGCCACTATGACCGCTATCGACTCGCCTCCGGACCAAACCATGGACCCGGCATTGATGGCGGTCGCCGATGCGGCCGACGGGCCCGAGTTGGAGGCAGCTTGGACAGCGGGGCTTCGCGGTCGGCGCGACTCCGCCGACCGGGATCGGATCCTCGCCGCGGCGGGCCGTCGGCTGGACCTCTTCGACTATGGGAGCCACGACCGCCTCAGACGCGTCTGGCTAGGGGACGTGGTCAACGAGACCCGTTTGCGGGGTGGCCGACCGCTGGACCAAGAACTCGCGCCAGTCGTGACCGCCCAGATCAGAGAGGCCTTCGCTCACGCCAAGGACGACCTCGCCGAACTTCGCACGGCGCTTGCCGTCGGTGAGGGTATGGATGA
This sequence comes from Acidimicrobiales bacterium, assembly GCA_963667505.2. Taxonomy (GTDB): domain Bacteria; phylum Actinomycetota; class Acidimicrobiia; order Acidimicrobiales; family Aldehydirespiratoraceae; genus Aldehydirespirator. The sequence goes on from OY763490.2 coordinate 1,340,729, forward strand.
CTTCTTGACTCGGTCGTCCCTGGCCGCGACGAGGCTCCGTGATCTGGGACGGATGGCGGAACGATTCCGCGGCACCGAGCTGATGGCCCTCGTGTCCGACGAGGATGCTCGCCTGACCAGGAGGCTCGCCGATTGGTGGGTCTCCCATCGCCGGCTGTTGGCCGCGGTGCCGGAATCGCTGCGGGTGAGTCGCGACGACCTGCTCATCTGGGCGAAGGGCGCCGGAGCAGATCAGGAACTGCCCCGGCTGCTCCGACGGCTCATCCAGGAGACGACCCAGATCGAGCGGATCGAGTTCCCTTCCGGCACCGGTGTAGCGACGCCCGGATGGGACGGGATCGTCGACTGCGCCGAGGGGAACCAGTTCGTCCCCGAAGGACGTTCAGGCTGGGAGGTGTCCGTCCAACAGTCGGACTCGGACCGGAAGGCCCGCGACGACTACGACAAGCGCGTCGCGGAGGTTGAGGCCGAACAGCGTCGCGACATGGACTATGTGGCCGTCGTTTGCGCTCCGTGGACCAAGGCGGGTGACTTCGAGCAAGAGAAGCGCTCGCTCGGCGACTTCCGCTCGGTGAGAGCGCTCAACGTCAATCACCTCGAAGACTGGCTGGAGTGCGCGCCATCGACCACGGTCTGGCTGCGCGAGTTGATGGGCAAGCCGGTCGCCGGTGTCAGCCTGCTGTCGGCGTGGTGGGCGAAGTGGCTCAATGCGACGACGATGCCGCTGGACGCAGGCGTAGTGCTGGCTGGCCGTGACGGTCCGGCGAAGACTCTGCAAGACCGCTGCAAGCAGCCGGGCGGAGGCGTCGTCACGGTCGGAGGCCAAGTCCACCGCGACGAGATCCTCGCGTTCGTCGCTGCTGCGCTGGTCGGGTCAGATGACCCTGACATCCGAGACGAGTCGCCGGTTGACGCCCTGTACGTAGACGATCACGATTCAGCCAAGCGCATCCTGGCTGGCGAGACGGCCCCGATGTCGAGTCCACACACGCGTGCCCTGACAGTCGTCGTGCCCTCGGCCGACCTCGCCGAGCATCTTCCCGCGGGCAGCCGGCACCGAATGATCGTTCCGATCCCGGGCGGTTCGCAGAGTGAGATCGTCTTGCATCCAGCGGACGCTGCCATCGCAGCCGAGCGACTGCGAGCCACCGGCCTGGATCACCACCACGCCGACAAGTTGGGCAGTCTCGCGAGGATGAGCTTGATGGCGCTCAGACGCCATCTCGCCGTCAACCCCGAGGTGCATCGGCCGAGATGGTCTACAGACGGCGTCGAGGAAGCCCTGAGACGAAGCCTGCTGCTACACAGCTGGGACCAGAGTCGCGACGGCGACCGCGAGATCGTTGAGCGCTTCGTGGGACGCCCGCACGACGAGGTGGCCGAGACACTCAACCAGCTCGACAGCGGCGACGCTCCGATGATCCCCACCGGCGAGATCCGGCACACCGTGTCACCGATGGACACCTGGATGCTGCTGGACCACAAACTCGCCCCAACCGACATCGAGGCCTTCGCAGAGATCGCGCACGATGTGCTGACCGAGACCGACCCACTCCACGGAACGGCCGGGCTCGAACGGATGCGGGCGCAGTACGACGGCGTGCGAGCGAAGTACTCGTCGACGCTCAAGCGCGGCGTCGCGACGACGCTCGCCCTCATGGGCAGCCAGCCGCTGACGATGCTCGGCTCGGCTACACCAGCATCGACCAGCGCCCAAGGCATCGTGGGGCGAATCCTGAGATCCGCCAACGAGGATAAGAGCCCTCAGACATGGAGCGCAGTGGTTGAGATCCTGGCGCTCCTAGCGGAAGCCGGCCCTGAAGCCGTCCTGTCGGGCCTACGCACTTGCCTCGCCGGACCGCACGCCTTCGCGGCGGCGATGTTCGCAGACCGAAACTTCGACGACCTCGGTTTCCCACCACCGTCGCCGCATCTGATGGTCGTGGAGACGCTCGAACTGCTGGCATGGTCGCCCGAACACCTCGCAGCCTCCGCTGATCTGCTTGCCCGGTTGGCCGCGACCGACCCGGGCGGCCAATGGTCCAACCGGCCCATCGAGAGCCTTGCGTCGATCATGTGTCCATGGATGCCCAACACCTCCGCGTCCGCCCAGGAACGCTTGACGGTCATCGAAATGCTCCGCCAACAGCATGGACCCGTGGCCTGGGAGCTGATGATGTCCATGCTCCCGAGTGCCAGCGGCCTCCAGATGCACAGCCAAGGCCCTCTCTACCGTGACTGGAAGCGCACCGAGCCCGCCGTGACGAATCACGAGCATGTCCAGACGGTCAACTCGGTCGCAGAGATGCTCCTGCAAGACGTGGGCGAGGATGCGGACCGTTGGGTGGGCCCCATCCAGCACGTCTCAGGATTTCCTGAGGCGATCCGCAGCAGGCTGGCCAGCGACCTCGCCCAAATGGCCAGCACGGAGCCTGATGAAGCGTTCAAGTCCAAGGTGTGGCCGGAATTGCAGCAGATGGTCACCCGCAATCGACAGTTTAGCGAAGCTGTCTGGGCTTTGCCGGAGACCGAACTCGAACCATTCGATCATCTGCTTGAGCGTCTGCGCCCTGCGGATCCTGTGATTGTCTATCGCGACCTGTTCTCCTCCGGTATAACGTTCCTCAACGGCGTCAGCGCAACTGAGGGCTGGGACGCCTTCCAAGGAGCCCTAGTGCCGCAGCAGGCCGAGGCCGTGGGAACGATCCTGCGCAACGGCGGCATCGATGCTGTCTTGAAGTTCGCTGAATCGGTCGAACAGCCTCGACGGGTCGGCATTGCTCTGGCGCGGAACGATGAGACCTTGGACTCCGAGATGCTCGGACTGATGCGCACTGCTACGGAGACAGAAACGCAGGTCGCGTTGGGGTACTTTGAGCGCCGTTTCGCCGTGTTCGGGTGGGAGGGTCTGGAACGGCTGATCACCGACCATGACCTGACACCGCGTGTGGTCGCCGATCTGCACCGCGCGCCCCCTCCCGTGAAGTCGCCCTGGACAAGGGCGGATGCTCTGGGGAAGGAGGTAGCCGTAGAATATTGGGGCCGGGCCAGCTACTACGACATCGGAATCCCGGACGACTTGAGTCAGCTGCTCCTCGTGTCGCGCCGACTATGTGAAGTCGGGCGCCACCAACTCGCAACGAAGTTACTTTTCCTTGGTGCTGACTCCCATGAGTCTGAGGCCGAGTACTTGGAGGAGGTCGCCGATTGCTTGGAGCAGCGCATTCAGGCGACACTCTCCGCAATCCCGAACCCTGTTGCGATCGATGACTATCCGCTTGCGAGCTTGCTGAAAGTTCTAGATCGACACCGTGATGATCTTGGAATCAGTCGCGTGGCAAAGCTCGAGTGGCAGTACTACCCAGCGCTCCGCCACGACCCCAGCTTCCATGCGCCCAACATCTACCGGGCCATGTCAGAGGATCCTCGCCTATTCGCTTGGATGGTCGAGATTGCGTGCCGACCAGCAAGTGCCCCCGAAGCCGACAATGCCGAGTCGGACGCGGCACGCATACGAACGGCACACAATGCCTTCAATGTGCTGCGTTCATGGCCGACCCCACACTTCGTCCCAAGTCTCGACGAACGCCGCAGTGTCGAAGCGGAAGGGCTCGACAGCTGGGTCGACGGCGCCCGTGAGCGCTTGGCAGAGATCGACCGGGTCGACATCGGCGACAAGAAGATCGGCGCGGCTCTGGCGGCTTCGCCACCCGACCCGGACGGTGCATGGCCGGGGCGCGCCGTGTGCGATCTGATTGAGCGGCTCCAGAGCGACAACATCGACAAGGGCTTCCGCGTCGCTGTCCTCAACCAGCGCGGCATCACGTCACGCACGCTCACCGCCGGTGGCGCTCAGGAACGTGCGCTAGCTCGGCACTACCATAAACAGAAACAGCGTTTCAGCCAATGGCCACGCACGGCCGCCATTTTCGCTCGCGTGGCCCAATTCTACGAGCGTGAGGCGGCCGACGAGGATGACGAAGCCGAAGCCACCCGCCGCGGCCTTCCACTGTGAGGAATGGTGAGCGCATTCGGCGCCATGCGTCGGACGCGTTGGGCCAGGCAAGCGAGTGGACTGCGAGGTTCAGTTGGCTGTTGTCAGGCCCGGAGGTGGAGCGGGCCACCTCCACAACTCGGCCTCTTCGAGGGGAGTGCCGCAGCGGCGGCAGAATCTGTGGCTCTCATCTGAGGGCTGCTCGTGGTAGCAGCTGTCTCTGAGAACGGAGAGCCGCACGGCGCGCACTGCTAGGCGCAATGCCACGGCTGGCGAAGTGTCTCCATCAGTGTCGCAGAGGTCTGTTGCGCTGCCGGCGGCGATCTTGATGCCGAGGGCACCCGAAGTACCCCAGAGGTCGGCGCAGCCGGGATCGGCGGCCACTTCGACGCGCCAGTGACCGTGGCGCTCGCGCAGATAGAAACTGCGCCCATCGCAGACGCCGGCCACTACGAACGGGAAGGCCCAACACCGCACTTCGGCTTCCACGTCGAGTTCCGCGGCGGCCTCGGCGAGTTCGGCGCGGGCTTCGTCCTCCTTCCTAGACGCCTCAGCGTCTTCGTCGGTGGCCTCGAGCCAGTGATCCCAGAACTCGGCGCGCTCCGCTTCGGTCAGCTGGCAAGGGCACCGTACGCCGCCTTCGTGCAGGCTCCGGCTTGCCGGCGACGGATGGCACGAGCACGGGCAGTCGGCGGCCTTGTCGATGTCGCGAAGCGCCGGACCCGTGGAGAGAACAGCTAGCCGGGCCGGCCTGACGGCGGCATGCTCCTCCCGCATGGCGCGGGCTTGCTCTTCGAGCGCGTCGCTCTCCGCCTGGTCAGGCGGGTCAGGCGGGTCGAGCGGCCGCCACAGGTGAGGCGGATGCAAGCTCATGTAGACAGCATAGGTCTAGATGGTTACATATGTCTATAGCTGATGAAGATACATTCTGATCTATAACCCACCGTCCAAGGCGAGCCAGTAGAACCTACGGGTCGACGCCCATCTTGAGCAGGCGGACGCGGCGTCGAGGTCGCGCTTGGGGCGTAGGTCGTAGGCTGGCTGCGACGGGCAGCGAGCGCGGAGAGGAGGATCTGCGATGGATAGCATCACCGTCCGGAACTTCCGGTGCTTCGGTAATGAGCAGTCCGCGCGGCTGGCGCCGATCACGTTGCTGGTGGGCGACAACAGCACCGGCAAGACCTCGATGCTCGGACTGATCCGGACACTGTGGGACGCCGTATATGCCGACCGCGTGCCGGACTTCAGGGAGTCCCCGTTCGACTTCGGCAGCTTCGACGAGATCGTCCACCACGACGGGGACGAGAGCGGGCGCCCCGAGAGCTTCGCGGCGAGCTTGACGGTGCGCCCCTCCCACCCCGATGCCCATGACGGCCCGAAGGACCCGTTCGAGGCATCGGTCGAGTTCGGCCGGTTGGCGGCTGCGCCGGTTCCTGTCGAGCGGCGGATATCGCAGGGTGCCTGCTCCGTCACGCAGAGCTTCGATGCCCACGGAACTCAGAGCCTCACCGTGCTCACCGACCGCGGCCGATGGCGCATCCGCGAGACCCACGACAGCGACCACCGCCACCCAGATCGTGTCAACGACACGATGCGGCCCATCGACCACGTCTACTGGTTCGTACGTGACGGTTCTTCGGGCGACCGGAACCGGCACGTCAGCGTCGAGCCGCTCGACGGGTCACCGGAGCCCACCGATGAGGACGTCCAACAGGTTCACAACCTCGTTCACAGCGATCAGAGCTCGTACTGGGTGAGGAGCGACCCCGACTATCGGCTGCTCCGGCCCAGCGCCGGGGCGCCCATCCGGTCGCGGCCCCGTCGGACCTATGACCCGGCTCGGGACAAGCCCGACGCCGAAGGCGACCACGTGCCCACCCATCTGGCCTGGCTCGCGCTGCACGAGCCTGACGCCTGGGAACTCTTGAAGTCCCGTCTGGAGGACTTCGGCCGGTCTTCGGGCCTGTTCGACGAGATCAGTGTCCGCCTTCTGGGAAGCACTGCGAACGATCCCTTCCAGCTCCAGGTCGGCAAGTCGGACGGCGACCATGTGGCCCCACTCCGCAACCTCGCCGAGATCGGCTACGGCGTCAGCCAGGCGCTGCCGCTGGTAACCGAACTGCTGCGGGAGGACAGCCCCCGCACGGCGCTACTGCAGCAGCCCGAAGTGCATTTGCATCCCCGCGCCGCAGCCGCCCTGGGCACGCTGCTGTGCACCATCGCCGCGGACCGGGACCGTGACCGACGCCTCATAGTTGAGACCCACAGCGACTTCATCATCGATCGCGTCCGGATGGCAGCTCGGGACGGCGTCGCCGGAATCGAGCCCGAGGACATCTCGATCCTCTACTTCGAGCGGCACGGGCCGGGCGTGCACATCCACAACCTGCGCGTGGACCAACTGGGCAACCTCCTCGACGCGCCTGGCGGGTACCGCAGGTTCTTCATGGAGGAGTCCCGGCGCTTCTTCGGAACTTGAGCCGGTGTGCGCCATTCTCGATTCCAACGTCAAGGGAGAATTGACCGCGCCGAGCGGCGAGGCAGGCGCGGCGTTCTACGACTGGCTTGTGTCAGGCCAGGGCACGATCGTCGTTGGGGGCACCAAGATGCGAGCCGAGCTCTATGTACACCCCGTCGAGCGCGACAGCAGGCTGATGGCAGAGCTGCGGCGGGCCGGTGCCATCATCGAGACCGAGGATGCAGAGGTAGACGCTGGAGCAGAGGATCTGCGCCGTCGCGGCGTCTGCCGCTCTGACGATCAGCACATCATCGCGTTGGCCCGTGTCAGCGGGGCGCGCCTTCTCTATTCCAACGATCCGAGGCTTCACGACGACTTCAAGGACAAGGCGCTGATCGACAGGCCGCGCGGCAAGATCTACACGACACAGCGAGGCAAGGCCTTCAGAGCCGTACACAGGGATCTGCTGCAAGATCGCAACCTGTGCCGTCCACCGCGTCCCTAACCGTTCCGCCAAAAGTCGGCGCAGCCGGGATCGGCGTCCACTTCTCCCGGTTCGGTTCGCCGAGAAACGTCAGTGGGGTGGGGTGGCTTCGGTGAGGAGTGCCTTGACGTTCAGCGGGATGCTGGTTTGGGCTGGGTGGAGGGTTACCTTTTTGAAGGGGTCGACCAGGTAGTGGACCTCGGGGTCGGCGGCGGGGTCCTCGGGGACTGCTACCACCGCTAGGCGCCAGCGGTCGCGGTTGTTGTGGGATTGGCCTACCTGGCGGCGGCTGACACTGATCTGCTCGGTGCCGGGCAGATGGCCCTTGACCTCGATGAAGTAGCACGCTCCGGTCGCCGGGTCGGTGGACAGCACGTCGTATCCGGGGTTGCCGTGGGCCTGCTCCTCCGGCACCCGGCCCAACGCCCGCTCCGCCTTCATTGTCGCGGCCACGGCCCGGCGGTCGGTGTCGGCCTTCTTGGCAGGGTCGACGGAGACGGCGGGCCGACCGGCTAGCTCGTCGAGCCGGCCTTGGGGCACCACCACCGCGGCCGCGACGATGGTGGGCGGGCTGTTATGCAGGTCGTCCTCGCGCGACAGCTCGGCACGGCGGCGGGCCAGGCGGGTCTCGAGCTCGTCGGCTCTGGCCCGGGCCCGGCCCGAGTTGAGGCGGGGTTTCTTGCCGGCGATCTCCTGGGCCTTGATCTCCTCGGTGCGACGATCCCAGTAGCGGATCTCGGACTCAAGGCGCTCCCGCACGGCGTCCCAGACCTTCGCCACCCGGGCGCGGGTGATCGCGGCGACCTCATCGAAGTGCGGGCCGGCCAGATGCTCGATGGCCCACGACCGGGCGGTCTCCTCTGCGGTCCGGTCGGCCCAGTCGAGGTCGAGGCGGCCGTGCAGGAGAGCCTGCTGCTCGCCAGTCAGGGGCGCGTAGTTCAGGTAGGGCTCGTCGCCGGGATCGCCGACATTGCCGTTGCCGTCGATCTCGACGTAATGGAAGCGCCGCGACACGACCTGGTGGGCGCCTCGGAACTCGCGGCCGTCGGTGACGGTGTGGTCGAGGTAGACGAGCAGGCGCGGATCGGTCGCCGGGTCGCCCTCGTCGACCAGCACCGCGCCCCGCTGCAGGGTGGGGTCGAAGTCGAGCATCACCTTGTTGACCACCGCGGCCAGCAGCGGGGTGCCCGGCGAGATCAAGTCGGCCCGCACCGACGAGCCAGACGAGACCGCAGAGACGCCCGACCCGGAGTCGGCCAGCCCATCGCCGCTCGCGGCCATAGCCAGGCCTCGAGTTGAACTCGCAGAGACGCCCGACCCGGAGTCGGCCGGTCTGTCGCCGCTGGCACGCGTCGGCTGGATGTGGGCCTTGTCGAACGTGACCCGCTCGTAGCGGTCATGCACCGGCCCCAGGTCGGCGTCGGCGCAGGCCCGGACCGCGGCCGGCACCCGGGTGATCTCGAAGCGGCCGTGCTCTCGGCCAGCGATGCGCCCGCCGTACATACGCAAGGCCTCGGTGAAGAACGCCTCCACGAACCAGGGCTGCAGACGGCGGGCCCGGGCGACCTCCATCTGGCGGCGGATCTTGTCGTTGGCGGCCGGGTCGGCCAGCCCGGCCACCAGGGCCCGCTCGTCGAGCACGCCCTGCATCTGGCGGCCGATGTCACCGTCGATCACCTCGTCCATCCATTCGACATGGGCGGGATCCTCGTCGGAGGCGATGGCCCGCATCAGCAAATCGCGCAGCGACGTGTTGATCTGGGCGTCGCCGAGCACGTCGTACACCTGGTCGCCGTACACGCCCCGCTGCTCCTCGATCTTGGCGAACAGCCGCTCGAACACCTTGCCCTCGCGCGTGCGGTGGGCGACCAGGTTCCACAGATGGCACGGCCGGAGCTGGCCGATGCGGTGTACCCGCCCGAAGCGCTGCTCGATGCGGTTGGGGTTCCAGGGCAGGTCGTAGTTGACGACCATGTTGGCCGCCTGCAGGTTGACGCCCTCGCCGGCGGCGTCGGTGGCCACCAGCACCCGCACCGTCGGATCGACCCGGAACCGGTCCTGGACGGCCCGGCGGTCGTGGCGCTTGACGCCGCCGTGGATCCTGACCACCGCCTCCGGCCGCCCCAGTTCGGCCTCGATACGCCCGGCCACATATTCGAGCGTGTCCTTGTGCTCGGAGAACACGATCAGCTTGCGAACCGCCTCCGAGGCCGCGCCCGGGCCGGTGTCCGCGCCCGAATCCAGGCCGGCAGTCGAGCCCGAATCCGGGCCGGCGTCTAGTGAGCCCGAGACCGTCGGCGCTGCGAAGAGGTCGGAGCGCAGCAGGCCTCGCAACTGGAGCCACTTGGTGTCGATGCCGCTGCGGCGCACGCCGTCGGCCAGCCTCACCAGTTCCTCGAGCTCGGCGACCTCGGCCTCGAGTTCGTCAGCGGTGCCGGCCGCGGTGGCCGCGTCGATCACGAAGTCCTCGAGGTCCTCTCGCTCGGAGTCGCCGTAGTCGTCGAAGTCGAAGTCGTCCAGGTCGGCGATCCGCACTCCCTTGGGCAGGTCGAGCACCGGCACCGGCCGACCCGAAGCGGCCAGGCGGCGCAGCTCGGCGGCCTGCTCGGACAGACGGTCGCGGCGACGGCGCAGCGAGTGGTAGATCGCCGCGGGCGAAGAGGCCAGGCGGCGCTGGAGGCCAGCCAGCGCGAAACCGACGATGATGCCGCGGCTCGCCTCGCCCTCCTCGCGCATGCGGGCCGCCCGGTTCATGCCCTCGCTCACGTACTCGGTGACCGCCTCGTACAGCTCGGACTCAGGCTCCGACAGTTCGAAGTTGAGGCTGTGGGCGTGCCGCTGCGGGAACAGGCGCCTGCCCTCGAAAGTCCGCAGGTTCTCCTTCACCAGCCGCCGCATCACGTCGCTGACGTCGGGCATGGCCGAACCGCCACCGCCGCCCGAGCCGCCACCGCCGCCCGAGCCGCCACCACCACCAGAGCCGCCACCTCCGCCGCCGCCACCAGAACTGCCACCTCCGCCACCAGAGCCGCCACCACCGCTGCTGCCGCCGTCTCGCAGCCGGCCCGCGAACCGCTCGGGGTCGATCAGCGTCATGAACGCCAGGAAGTCCTCGTTCTTGCCGTTGTGGGGTGTGGCGGTGAGCAGCAGCAGATGACGGGTGCAGTCCCGCAGCGTCTCGCCCAGCACGAACCGCTTGGTGCGGCGCAGCTCGTCGCCGTAGCGGTGCGCCGACATCTTGTGGGCCTCGTCCACGATCACCAGATCCCAGTCCGACGCCCGGACCTTGGCGATCAGCTCCTCGGAACGAGACAGCTGGTCGACCCGGGCGATCAGCAGGTTCTTCTCGGTGAACGGGTTGCCGGTGCGCGACGCCTCCACCGCGGCGCGCGACATCAGCTCAAACGACAGGCCGAACTTGTCCCACAGCTCGTCCTGCCACTGCTCCACCAGGCTGCCCGGCGCCACGATCAGGCATCGGGCCACGTCGCCGCGAAGCACCAACTCCCGGATCAGCAGCCCCGACATGATCGTCTTGCCCGCACCGGGGTCGTCGGCCAGCAGGAACCGCAACGGCCGCTGGGCGAGCAGCCGGTTGTAGACGGCGTCGACCTGATGCGGGTACGGGTCGATGTCAGACGTGTCCACCGCCGCGAACGGGGCGACCAGATGGGCGTGCCTCATTCGCCGGGCCTCCGAGGCGAGACGGAACTCGGCACCGTCGGCGTCGAAGCTCCAGCGCCGCTCGGAGACCTCAGCCAGTCCGGCCAAGTCGTCCACGAGGACTATCCGCTCGCCGAGCCTTCCCTGCGCCGTCCGGTAGGTGAGCGTCGCCGAACCCGTGCCGTGCGTCTCGACGGCCACCACCGTCACGTCGGCGTCGGCCACCACGCCCGACAGCCGCATCCCCGCGGCGAGGTCACCGAAGCCCAGCGTCACCACGCCGACCGGCTCGCACCCGACTTTCGCTCGGCCTCTACGAGTCGCTCACGACTCGGCCGCCTCGCGCTTTCGGCGTCGGCGGCGGGCGAGCACTCCCCACAGGATCGAGATCTCATAGAACACGTACATCGGCACCGACAGCGCCATGAGCGTGAACGGGTCGCCGCTGGGAGTGATCACCGCCACCAGGATCACGATGCCCACCACCGCGTAGGCGCGCAGTCGGCGCAGGGTGCGGTTCTCCACCAGACCCACGGCCTGAAGCCCGATCAGCAGCAGCGGGAACTGGAACGCGACCCCGAACGCCGCCATCATCTTCACCACGAAGCCCAGATAGCGCTGAGGGCTGAACAACGACACGAGGTCGGGGCCGCCGATCGAGGCGAGAAAGTCGAGAGCCCGGGGCAGGCTCCAGTAGGCCAGGGCCGCGCCGGTGAAGAACAGCAGCACCCCCGAGGCCACGAACGGGATGGCGTACTTCTTCTCGTGGCGGTACAGGCCGGGAGCGATGAAGCGCCAGGCCTGCCACAGCAGCACGGGGAAGGCCACCGCCAGACCGCCGTATCCGGCAACGGTGAGCCGCACGCTGAAGGGCTCCAGCGGGTCGGTCACATAGAGGTTGCACCCGCCGTCGGGGCCGTACAGGTGCGACTCGATCCGCTCGGAGACCGGGAAGGTCTGGCAGTACGGCTCAAGAAGGAAGTCGAGGATGTACGGATAGACGATCCAGCACGCCACGCCACCCACCACGACCGCGGCGATCGACTTGATGAGCCGGTTGCGAAGCTCGGCCAAGTGCTCCATGAGCGTCATGTGAGAGCTGTCGGACTGCTCCCTGCGCTCGGCGTCCTCGCTGAGGTCGGACATCCCGGAGGTCTTGCGGCCGATCAGGTCGTGCCGTCGGGTCCGGGCCGGGCGTCGCCGTCGTCGTCGCTGTCATCCCCGGTGCCGTCGCCGCTGTCATCCTCGGTGTCGTCTGTGGCGGTGCCATTGTCGTCGTTGGTGCCGTCCTCGGCTGCGGCCTCAGCGTCATCGCCGGTGTTGCCTGTGGCGGTGCCGGAGTCGTCCTCGCCGTCATCGCCTGCGGCCTTTGCGTCGTCGTCAGTGCCGTCATCGCCTGCCGCGTGCGTGTTGTCGTCAGTGCCGTCATCGCCTGCGGCGTGCGCGTCGGCCCCCGGACCCTTGCTTTGGCCGGAATTGCTTGTGCCCTTCGGGTCTGGGGCGGCCGCCTTGCGGGGGTCGGCTGCCCTTATGGCGGCTGCGGTCTCCTTCAGGGGCTTAGCTGCTTCGCGAAGTTCCTTGTCGGCGGCTTGCAGGGTCGCCTTGGTCTCCTTCAGCGGCTCCCTCAACGGCTCCGTCGCCTCGCGCAGTTCCTGCTGAAAGCCGGAACCGATGCGGCGCACCTCGCCGACGACGCGACCCACTTGGCGGATGGCCGTCGGGAGCTTGGTGGGACCTAGCACGATGAGGGCCACCAGCAGGATTACGAGAATCTCTCCTCCGCCGACGTTGCCCACGGCCGCAGCCTACCGAGGGCGCCGTCTGTGGCTGCCGAGCCTGCGGCCGCCGAGCAGCCGGTCAGAAGAGGCTCGAGTGGACGCCGCGTGATCGGCCACGGTCGAGACGGAGCGCAGCAGCTCGTCGCTGGCCACTGCCGCCGCCGCCAGCCCGCGCACTGCGGTCCGCAGGGCTTCTGCGGCCCGAGCCGCGCTGCGCAGGCCGGCAACGAGCACGACGAGGGCCAATACCGTCGCGGCGGCCGGAGCGAGCATCCACACGGGCTCAACGCTACATCCGCTTGGTCGAACGGCCCGACCCGGCCGACTTCTCGACGCGGCGAGCCGCTCGGGCGGACGCTACCGGCCGGGATCGGCGAAGCTGTTCAGCACCTCCACCATGACGTCCACATGGTCGCTGTAGACGGCGTCGATGCCGAGGTCGACGAGCTCGGCGATGTGGCGGGCCTGCTGGGCGTCCCAACCGAAGGCGAGCACCCCGAAGCGGTGATAGAGGGTGGTCAGACCGCCCGTCCAGTCGTCGCGCCGCATGTTGACGGCGTCTATGCCGGCCTTGGCCAAGTCCGCGGCGTGGCGCTCAGGCCCGTTCGGCAGGCGGTCGAGGCGGGTGGAGTGGACCATCTTCACCTCGGGTGCTGCTGCCCGCCATTGGCTCAGCACGTCAGCGCTGTGATGGCAGACCCAGAGACGCCCAGCCGCTCGGTGAGCCCGGGCCGCGGCCACCAGGCCGTCGAAGGCGGCGTCGTCCTTGACATCGACGCTCAGTGGCAGGCCGGCACCGCAGTTCTCGTAGTACTCGTCGATGGTGGGAATGTGCGCGGGCAGGCTCGCCCGGGCCGTTCGCCTGATGGACCGGCCGAAGAGCCGGCGAGACGACATGGTCGGCAGTCCCCACACGGCCTTGTCGTGGTTGAGCGCGACATGGCCGTCGGAGGTGACCCAGGCGTCGGTCTCGATTCCGGTGGCACCCATCTCGCGGGCCAGCAGGAACGCTTCCAACGTGTTCTCTCGGGCGTGGGCTCTCGCCCCGCGGTGAGCGAAGGCGATGGGCGGGTTCAGCAGCGCCGGAACACGGGTCTTCATGGTCGCTTGGGATGGTCGGGTTGGACGGTTGCTCGGGATAGGACGGTCGCTTGGGATAGAACAGTCGCTTGGGCTGGTCGCTTGGGCTGGTCGGGTGAGATGGTCGCTTGGGCTGGTCGCTTGGGCTGGTCGGGTGAGATGGTCGCTTGGGCTGGTCGCTTGGGCTGGTCGGGTGAGCCTCGTCGTACGAGTCAGATGCCGCCGATGTCTTGGGGAGGCCAGTACTTCATGAACGCCCGCCCCACGACACTGTCGACGCTTACAGGGCCGAAGAAGCGGCCGTCCCGGCTGGCGTCGCGATTGTCGCCCAGCACCAGGACCGCGCCCTCGGGAACCTGGCACCGGTCGGGCGCGGGCGCCTCCGCGCACCTCGGTATCGGGCCCTTGGGGAACGATGAGCCCGGCGACATCAGGTACGGCTCCTCCAGCTGCCGGCCGTCGATGTAGACGCGGCCGTCGCGCAGCTCGAAGGTCTCGCCGCCGAGTGCCACCACCCGCTTGATCAGGTCGTCGGCGCCCGGGGTCGGGTCGGGGTTGCGGAACACCACGACGTCGCCTCGGTTGATGTCGTGCAGACGGTAGCCGAGCTTGTACACCACCACCCGGTCGCCGGCCGACAGGGTCGGCTCCATCGAGCCCGACGGGATCGAGAAGGCCTGCACCAGGAAGGCTTGCAGCACCAGGGCCACCACCAGGGCGCACACGCCCACCACCAGCCACTCGAACACGGCGCGCCGCAGACGCGGCCCCTTCCCGACCGGCGCCTGGTCCGCCTCCTCGGCTCTTGGAACATCGCTGGATCCGTCAGGCCGAACACCGAGCCCGCCCGTCATGGCCGGTACCGCTCCAGCACCCGCCGAGCGGCCCGGGTCCGCAGGTCGCCGTCGATGGGCTCGTCTTGGGCGACCACCTCGGCGCTCGGCCCGAGCTGAAGCAGCAGCCGGGCGAGCCATGGCACGTTGGTCACTGGGAAGTCGGCCTCGACGCGGCCGTCGCCGAGCTCGGCCCGTCGCCGGGTCGGGTAGTAGTCGGCGGCCCAGGCCGCGTCGGCTGAGAGCCGCAGGGTCGCCGCCGGACCGTCGTCGTCGAGGCCGAGGCCCGGGGGGTCGTCATGGGCCAGGTCGACCTCGGCCGGGGCGTCGGTGACGGTCACACTGCGGATGCGGTCCACCCGGAAGACCCGCTCCGCCCCGGCGCGGTGGCACCATCCCGACAGGTACCACTCCCCGTCGTGGCTGAACACTCGAGCTGGATCCACGGCCCGCTCGGTCAGGGCGTCGCGGCCCAGTGAGTAGTACTCGATCTCGACGCGGCGGTGCTGCGTCACCGCGGCCCGCACCGCGTCGAGGGTCGCGGCGGGCGCCTCGCCCAGGCACACGTCGATGTGGGTGGCCGCGTCGGCCGCGCCGTCCCCCAGGGCCAGGCTCAGCTTGGCCAGGGCCCGGGTCAGCGGCCCGGCCTCACTCGCGCCGTCGCTGCCGGTGCTTCGGTCGCTTCCAGCGCCGGCCGGCTCGGCCATCATGCCCAGCACGCTGCGGCCCGCGGCCAGCAGCCGGGCCGCCTCGGCCTCGGTGAGCCGCAGCGGCTTCGAGAACCAGTCCGCGTAGCGGATGTCGACGATCTCGTCGACGATG
Source organism: Acidimicrobiales bacterium (assembly GCA_963667505.2). Classification (GTDB taxonomy): domain Bacteria; phylum Actinomycetota; class Acidimicrobiia; order Acidimicrobiales; family Aldehydirespiratoraceae; genus Aldehydirespirator. The sequence continues at coordinate 1,355,841 of OY763490.2, forward strand.
TCCACTTCGATCAGCGTGTCGGGCGTGAAGGGGTGGACGCCCACGAAGAACACCACCTGCGTCAGATCCTCGAGCAGCTGCTCGGCGGGGTAGTCGAACACCTCCGATATCTCGCCGACATGGGCGCCGCCGCGGCCCACCACCCAGGGGATCACTCCGAGCAGTCGGGCCAAGCGCTCCGCGACGGAGAGCCTCCCCGCGGCGGGGCTAGCAGACGCAGGAGTCACGCCACCACCCTAGAAGGCCTCCGTGCCATGCCGATTCAACCCGGGGACGGCTGCGGCCAGCGGCTGGCGCGACGCGCGGCGCATCTTGCCGACGGTCGGTGAAGCGACGGCCACGAATCGACCGGTCAGCAGAGGGCCTCGAGCCAGGCGACCGTCTCGTCGCGCAGCCGCTGGGGCTCGATGACTTCGGCGTGGTGCAGGAAACCCAGCACGAAGGTGCGGAACGCCTCGCGGTCGCGCACGGCCAGGGTGAGCACCACCGAGCCGTCGGGCCTGCTCTCGCCGTCGGTGCCGGCGCTGTGGCAGGCCCAGGCCGCCTGGTCGGCGTCCACCAGCACTCGAGCTTGCACCGCGGGGCCCGCTCCGAACTCCCACGGCTTGGCCGCGCCGGGGTTGCGGCCCTCCCCCGGCGGGTGCTCGGCCGGGCCGGAGTCCCCGACCTCTCCGTCGATGCGATCCACCCGGAACAGCCGCTCCTCGGACGAAGCCCGGTCCCAGCCGGCCACATACCAGTGGCCGCGGTGGAACGACAGCCGCCATGGCTCGACCACCCGCTCGGTGCCCCGATAGGCGAACGACACCGACCCGCGCCGGGCCGCGGCGGCCATCAGGGTCGACAGGGCCTCGTGGAAGGGCAGCTCCCCCACCGCCTCGGCCCAGCCGGGGCTGACCGCCTCGTCGGGATCTCCGAGCTTGGCCAGCGCTCCGCCGGCGCCTCCCTCCACCCGTACGAGGCCGGTGGCCAGGTGCAGCGCGGCCAGTTCGTCGGGATCGAAGCGCAGGTCGCGGCCCGAGTACCGCGCCGCGGGAATGCGGTAGCCCTCCACGGGCGGGTCGAGATGATGCAGCGTCGACACTTCCAAGGGCACGCCGATGGTCCGCAGGTCGGCCTTGTCGCGCTCGAAGGTCCGTCGGAACGCGGCCTTGTTGTCGGAGTAGGCGCCCGTGCCCAGGCGCTCGCGCAACTCGGCCGCGCTCAACGGACGCGACGCGTTGAGCAGCGCTGCGGTGAGGTTGAGAAGCCGTTCGAGCTTGTCCATGGGACTGGGGCGGCCGCGGGCAGGGTCGACGGTCTACAGCGAGGCGATCAGCTTCTCGACGCGCTCGTCGCGGGACTTGAAGGGATCCTTGCACAGCACCGTGCGCTGGGACTGGTCGTTGAGCTTGAGGTGCACCCAGTCGACCGTGTAGTCGCGCCTGCGCTCCTTGGCCTTGCGGATGAACTCGCCCCGCAGCCGGGCCCGGGTGGTGTCGGGCGGATGTTCCACGGCATGCGATATCTCGGCGTCGGTCACCATCGTCTGAACCATGCGGCGCCTCTGCATGCCGTAGTAGAGGCTCCGGCTGCGGCTCACGTCATGGTACTGCAGATCGACCAGCGCGACCTTGGGGTCGGCCAGCTCGAGGCCGTGGCGGGCACGATAGGACTCCACCAGCCGGTGCTTGATCACCCAGTCGACCTCGCGGTCGAGCTGCAGCGGGTCGTTCTCTATGGCCGTGAGGCAGTGCTCCCACATGGTTAGGGCCTTCTTCTCCTCGTCGGAGAGGTCGTGGTGCTCCGCGAAGCGCAGCGCCCGGTTGAGGTACTCCGACTGGATGTCGAGCGCGCTGAGCTCCCGGCCGGTGGCCAGGCGGACCCGGCGTCGGCAGGTGATGTCGTGGCTGATCTCGCGGATGGCCCGGATCGGGTTCTCCAGGGTCATGTCCCGCAGCACCACCCGGGGCTCCTCCAGCATTCGCAGCATCAGCGCGCACGCGCCGACCTTGAGGAACGTCGCGTACTCGCTCATGTTGGAGTCGCCCACGATCACGTGCAGGCGCCGGAACCGCTCGGCGTCGGCGTGGGGCTCGTCCCGGGTGTTGATGATCGGGCGCGACCGGGTAGTGGCCGACGACACTCCCTCCCAGATGTGTTCGGCCCGCTGGCTGATGCAGTACATGGCGCCCCGGGCGGTCTGCAGCACCTTGCCCGCCCCGGCGTAGATCTGGCGGCTCACCAGGAACGGGATCAGCACCGAGGCGTAGTCGGCGAGGTCGTCGCGGCGGGTGACCAGGAAGTTCTCGTGGCAGCCGTAGCTGTTGCCCGCGGAGTCGGTGTTGTTCTTGAACAGGAACACGTCGCCGCGGATGCCTTCCTCGGCCAGGCGCTCCTCGGCGTCGCCCAGCAGCTGCTCCACGATGCGCTCCCCCGCCTTGTCGTGCACCACCAGGTCGTGGGCGGAGTCGCATTCGGGGGTGGCGTACTCGGGATGGCTGCCCACGTCGAGGTACAGCCGCGAGCCGTTGCCCAGGAACACGTTGCTGCTGCGCCCCCACGACACCACCTTGCGGAACAGGTACCGGGCCACCTCGTCGGGGCTCAGCCGTCGCTGCCCCCGCAGCGTGCAGGTCACCCCGTACTCGTTCTCAATCCCAAAAATACGCCGCTGCACCCCGCCACCGTATACCTGCTGTCCAGCCGCTCGGCGGATCGGCCCGGACTCGGAGCCCACCGAGAGTCGGCCGCGAGACGACCCCGCGGGGACGGAGCGCTGCCAGTTCGAGACTAGGGACTGAGGATGGTGGCCAGTTGTTCGTCGGTTAGGCGGCGGAAAGCGCGGCGGCCGTTGGAGCGGTCGAGCACTGCTGCTTCGAGGCTCTCAGCGCCGAGGGCGCGGTCGGGCCCAGCAAGGGCGTCCACAGCGGCTCGGACGCCGTCGGCCAGGGAGCGGGGGGCCTCGGGCAGCGCCGCCGCGAAGCGCTCGGAGATCTCCTCGGTCTCGCCTCCCAGCACCACCCAGTTGTCCTCGTCCATGACCGTGCCGTCATAGAGGATGTGGAACAGTTGGTCGCGGCGGCCGTCGGCCTCCAGGCCGATCTCGGCCACCAGGATCTCGACCTCCATCGGCTTGAGCTCGTGGGTGAAGACCTGTCCGAGGCTCTGGGCGTAGGCGTTGGCCAGACTGCGGGCGTCCACGTCCTCTCGGCTGAACGAGAACCCCTTGAGGTCGGCGTGGCGCACGCCGGCGATGCGGAGCTGGTCGAACTCGTTGTAGCGGCCCACCCCAGCGAAGGCGATGCGGTCGTAGATCTCGCTCACCTTGCGCAGCGTGCTCGAGGCGTTCTCGGCCACGATGGCGATGCCGCCGTCGTAGCGGAAGGCGACCAGGCTGCGGCCCCTGGCGATGCCCTTGCGGGCATAGTCGGCCCGGTCCTTCATCATCTGCTCCGGCGCCACGTAGAACGGCATGGTCATGGCCTGAGCACCTCGCCTAGTCCTCGCCCCGCCGCATCGGCATGGTCATTGTGTGAGCACCTCGCCTGGTGTCGCCCGCCGCGACGGCACGGTCATCGCGCGCACCTCAGTCCTCACCCCGGCGGCTGCGGTGGCGGCGCAGCATCCGCTCGGTGCGCCGACGCAGTTCGGCGTCCGCCAAGCGCGCGTACCCGTCGGCGTCGATCACCGCCACCACTGGAAAGACATCGCGCACGGGGTCGGGGCCGCCGGTGGCGGAGTCGGCATCGGCCGCCACGAACAGCGATTCCAGCACCAGGTCGACCGCGGCCCCCTTGGCCATCGACGGGCGGAACCCGAGCTTGAGCACCGTGTCGGCGTGCAGCGAGCCCGAACCCGTCGCGCAATGGTCCCTCTCCTCGTAGCGCCCGCCGGTGACGTCGTACTCGAAGATCCTGCCCCGGTCCGCAGCCAGATCGAAGCCGGCGAAGATCGGCACCACCACCAGCCCCTGCATGGCCGACGGCAGGTTGGCTCGAACCATCTGCGAGAGCTGGTTGGCCTTGCCCTCCAGGCTGATGGGCGTGCCCTCCACCTTCTCGTAGTGCTCTAGCTGCAGCTGGAACAGCCTCACCATCTCGGTCGACGGGCCGGCCGCGCCCGCGATGGCGACGCCGGAGTGGCGGTCGGCCGGGAACACCTTCTCGATGCGATGGTTGCTGATCAGATGCCCGGCAGTGGCTCGGCGGTCGCCGGCCAGAACGACACCGGAGCTATAGCTGACCGACACGCACGTCGTGCCGTGCCGCACATCATCGGGCAGCCCCCGCCCGCCTATTGCGGAGGCGGCTCGGGCCGGGGGCGCGGAAGCCTCGGCGGGGGTCAGGCGCAGCAGCGCAGCGAAGTCGGGGCCGGGGTCGTCGTGCGGGCCGAAACGGGGCAGCGTCACTGTCCGCCCTTCTGGATGTAGCTCTTGACGAAGTCCTCGGCGTTGGTCTCCAGCACCTCGTCGATCTCGTCGAGCAGGTCGTCGAGCTGGGCCTTGATGTCGGAGCCCCGCTCCGACGCGGGCGGCGCCTCCTCCACAGATTGCTCCCGAGGGGTGGGCGCCGGTCTGCGAATCTGCTCTCTCTCGGCCACAGCGGTATTCCTTCCCGAGTCACACGATGGGTGTCTGACTTCGCGAGACTACGCCCCCTGGGTGCCCAAGCGGCGCAATAGCTCCTTGGCGGAGTGGCACTCCTCGAAGATGTCGCCTACATGGGCGACGGTCCCCCGGCCCGGCTCGGCCATGGACACGCGCCTCAGCGAGCCCTCCCCCACGTCGAAGACGATCGAGTCCCAGTTGGCCGCCACCACGTCGGACGCGAAACGCTGCAGGCATCGGCCGCGGAAGAAGGCCCTGGTGTCGAGGGGCGGCTCCGTCATGGCCCGCTCGGCGTCGCGGCGGTCCACTAGTGTCTCCAGGCCCGCCCGGTCGGCCAGGCATCGGTTGGGGCGCAGATCGTGGTACTGGATGTCCAGCACCTTGAGGCGGGCGTCGCCCCAGCCCAGGCGATGGCGGTCGCGGAAGCCCTCGAGCAGCCGCAGCTTGGCCACCCAGTCGACATGCGCGGCCGTCGCCATGGGGTCGCGCTCGAGCCCGCCCAGCACGGCCTCCCAGCGCTCCAGCACCTCGAAGGCGACGTCGCCGCCGACCGCGTCGGCGCCTCGGCTTTCCACATAGTCCCGGGCCGCCGACAGCAGCTCCCACTGCACGCCCAGCGCGGTGACGGTGGTGCCGTCGGCCAGCGGCAGCGCCGAGCGCAGGGTCAGGTCGCGGCTCACCTGCCGCAGAGCGACCACCGGCGCGGCGAAGCGGAACTCGTGGCCGAGCGCGTCGTCCTCGGTCATGGCCATCACCAAGGCGGTGGTGCCGACTTTGAGGAACGTGGCGGCCTGGGCCATGTTGGCGTCGCCCACGATCACGTGCAGGCGCCGGTACTTGGCCGCGTCGGCGTGGGGCTCGTCGCGGGTGTTGACGATTGGGCGCTTTAGGGTGGTCTCCAGCCCCACCTCCTCCTCGATGAAGTCGGCCCGCTGGGAGATCTGGTAGCCGGACTCTTCCAAGCGCATGCCGGCGGCCTCGAAGCCCACCTTGCCCGCGCCGGTGAAGATCTGGCGGGTGATGAAATGGGCGGTGGCGTGGGCCACGATCCGGGAGAAGGGCACCGACCGGCTGATCAGGTAGTTCTCATGGCATCCGTAGCTGTTGCCCTTGCCGTCGGAGTTGTTCTTGTAGACGACGATCTGCTCGTCGGCGCCGAGCAGCGTCCGGACCGCCTCCATGGAGCGGACGGCGATCAGCTCGCCGGCCCGGTCGTACAGCAGCACCGATCGGGCGTCGGCGCATTCCGGGGTGGACATCTCCGGGTGGGCATGGTCGACGTAGTAGCGGGCGCCGTTGGTGAGCACGGCGTTGACCAGGTGGGTCTCGATCTCCGGCGGCAACGAGCCGGGGGGCGCGCCTCCCCGGGCGTCGTTGCCGGGGGTCTCGTCGGTGAAGTCCCATCCCACCGCGCCCCGCCCCGGCTCGGGGGCCTGCTCGGAGGCGAGCAGGTAGGCGTTGATCAGCAGCGACGAGGCCGAGATCGGGTTGGGCTCCGGCGCGCCCCGGTGGACGATTCCGTACTCCGTCTCCAGCCCGAGGGTCTTGGCCACCGCCACAGGCCGGACGCTACCGCCCTCACGGCCCGCGGACCTAGACGCTGCGGCCCTCACCGGCCGCAGACCCGCCCGCACACCCGGACGCTGCGGTCTAGAGGATCTGCGACAGGAACAGCTTCGTCCGCTCCTCCTGGGGGCTGGTGAAGAAGTGCTCGGGTGTGCCCGTCTCCACGATCTGGCCGTCCTCCATGAAGATGACGCGGTCGGCGACCTCGCGGGCGAAGCCGATCTCGTGGGTCACCACCATCATGGTCATGCCCGACTTGACCAGCTCCTTCATCACGTCGAGCACCTCCTTGATCATCTCGGGGTCGAGCGCCGAGGTGGGCTCGTCGAAGAGCATTATCCGAGGCTCCATGGCCAGCGCCCGGGCGATGGCCACCCGCTGCTGCTGGCCGCCGGAGAGCTGGCCTGGGTACTTCTCGGCCTGTTCGGGTATGCCGACGCGCTCCAGCAGCGCCCGGGCCAGTTCCTCAGCCTCCCGAGCGGGTTTCTTGCGCACCCAGATCGGTGCCAACGTGATGTTGCCGAGCACGGTGAGGTGGGGGAACAGGTTGAACTGCTGGAAGACCATGCCGACCTCGGAGCGGATCTTCTCGATGTTGCGCAGGTCGTTGGTGAGCTCGACGCCGTCGACGACGATGCGGCCCTCCTGGTGGACCTCGAGGCGGTTGATGCAGCGGATCCATGTGGACTTGCCCGAGCCGGAGGGGCCCAGCACCACCACCACCTCGCGCTCCTTGATCACCGCAGTGATCCCGTCGAGGGCCTGGAAGTCCCCGAACCACTTGTTGACCCCCTCGCAGACGATCATGTCGTCGCGGGCGGCGAGTTCGTCGGTCAATGCGACGGTGGCATCGCTGACGCTCATGGCATCGTCCCCCTGCACTCGGGCCCTGAGGGCCTGTCGTTCACGGACCCTACGGCCGCGATGTCCTGCAACACTGCTAGCGCTCCCCCACGCCCAGCCGCTTCTCCAGCCGCTGGCTGTGCTTGGACATGCTGGAGGCGAAGATCCAGTAGACGAGGCACACGAACAGCAGGCCCTCGCGCTTGACGCCCAGGAACTGCGTCTGGGCCGGGATGACATTGTTGGCCATCCTCAGAAGGTCGAAGACCCCAATGACCGCCAGCAGCGACGTCTCCTTGAAGGTGGCGATCAACTGCCCGACCAGCGGCGGGATCGACACCCGAAGCGACTGGGGCAGCACGATGAACAGGGTGCGCTGAACGGCGGTCAGGCCCACCGCGTCGGAGGCCTCGTACTGGCCCCGGCGTATCGCCTGAAGCCCGCCCCTGACGTTCTCGGCCAAGTACGCCGACGAGAACAGCGTGTAGCCCAGCGTCGCGGCCGCGAGCAGGCTTATGTCCATCCCGTCGGGCAGGAACAGCTTCAGCATGATGGTGAAGAAGATCAGGATGGTGATCAGCGGCACACCCCTGACGACCTCTATGAAGGCGGTCGACAACACCCGGAAGATCGGCAGCTTGGAGGTGCGGGCCAAGGCCAGCAGCACGCCCAGCGGGAACGAGAACATGATCGTGAACACGGTCACGACGACCGTGATCGAGAAGCCGCCGATCAGGGCCTCGGTGGGGGTCTCCACCGTGGAGGGGGCGTTGATGAGCGTGGCCATGTAGTGGAACAGGGCCACCCCCAGCACCCAGGCCAGGAGCAGGCGGATCCGCTTGGCCCTCTCCCCCGCGAAGTTGTGGGCCACCAGCGCCACCAGCGCCACGAGCAGGAAGCTGAGGCGGGCCTTCTGCAGCATCGCGTACCAGCCGAAGAAGGCGGCCACCCAGTTGAACAGCGCCACGGCCACCAGCGCCACCGCGACGACTCGGCCCGTCTCGCCGATCCTGGGATTGGTGAGCACCCACACCACGGCCCCCCCGAAGGCGGCGAAGAACACGGCCATCGGGATGTCGACCGACACCACCCGCCCCCAGTCGAGCGCCGGATCCCGCAGCACCACCCAGTACAGCGCGAACGGGCACAGCAGCCAGGCGAAATTGAGGGTCACCTTGACCCTGGTCCCCGCCCCTCGCCGCCGCAGCCCCCGGCCCGCGGCGATCGAAGCCGCCAGCAGCAGCCAGACCACCGTCCAGGGGAGCTTGGTGGACATCGCCACGGTGCGGCCGGGCTCGGCGATGAACTCGCCGTCGGCGAACGCGTAATGGCCCCAGGGATACACCCAGCCGGACAGCACCAACAGCCCGGCCAGGGCCACGGACAGGTCGACCGCAGGCACGAACATGTTGCGGCGCCGAGCGTCGCCCAGGCCCTGCCAAAGGGCTGCGCCCGCGCCGATGAGCACCGCGGCCGCCAGCCACCACCCCCAGCGGTCGGCCATTGCCTCGAGGAACGACTCCCGGATGACGCCGTCGTCATCGCGCCGCGCCCGGCCCTCCGCGTCCTTGAGCACCGACGGCTCTCGCAGCACCACGGCCAATGCGACGGCGCCTCCGACGCCCATCAGGTTCATCGAGAGCTTCTTCATCGACACGCCCCGGCCGCGGCCGGCGAGCAGGCCCAGCGAGAGGCCGGCCAGCACCGCGAGGGTGCCCGCGCACACCCAGATCCGGATGTACTGCTCCTCGGGATAGGCGTGGGTGAATATCAGCCGCAGGTTGGTGCGCACCGCGTCCCAGTCGCGCTCCTCGCTGAAAATGAAGTTGAGCAGGCCCCGGGCCACCAGCACGATCAGCACCCCGAACATCACCGTGAGCACGGAGTTGAACGGGCTCGAGAACAGGTTCTCGCGCAGCCATTGTCTCGCCGACAGGCTGGGCTCCTCCGGCTTGCGGGCCGGCTCGGGCTCGGCGCCCCAGAGCTCCTCCGGCCCGGCGGCCGTCACCGCGCCGTCGCCTGCAGGCATCGTCACCTCAGCGCTCCACGATCCTGAGCCGGACGTTGAAGAAGTTGACCACCACCGAGATGGTCAGCGAGCAGGCCAGGTAGAACAGCATCCAGATGGAGACCACCTCGAGCGTCTTGCCCGTCTGGTTGTAGACGGTCTGGCCCACCTGCACGAGGTCGCTGTAGCCGATGGCGATGGCCAGCGACGTGTTCTTGGTGAGGTTCAGGTACTGGTTGCTCAGCGGGGGCAGTATCACCCGGAAGGCCTGGGGCAGGATGACTCGCCGCAGCATCGGAATCCGGCGCAAGCCGACTGCCTGAGCCGCCTCGGTCTGGCCCTTGGGCACCGCAAGGATGCCGCCTCGCACGATCTCCGCGATGAAGGCGGCCGTGTACAGCACCACCCCGAAGTACACCGCGGCCAGGCCCTGGATCAGGTTCAGGCCAGCCGGGCCGAAGTTGGCGAAATTGCCGAGCTGCTCGATGTCGGGGCGCATGGCGTCGATGGGCTGCCCCGTGCGGCCGTCACCGAACTTGTCGGCGAGCACCTCGAACAGGTCGCGGCCGGAGTTGATGATCCAGCTCGACAGCCCCGGCCACCCGACCGTGACGAACAGGATCATGATCAGCGCACCGGCCGCGGCGAAGACGATCCGGAAGTAGTCGTCGTCGCTCAGCTTCATGAGGCCGGCCGGGGTTCGGCGCCGGGCCAGGAACCTCCTGATCCACAGCACGGCCGCGGCCACGGCGACCAGCGAGATCGCCACCTGGACGAGCTGCTCGGTGAGAGAGTCGATCGCCCCGGCGACGAAGTCGAAGACGGCGCCGACCCAGCCGAACACCGGATGCAGGAACCACCCGGCCGCCGCGAACACCGATACCACGCAGACGAAGCTCAGCAGCGGGTAGGTGTCGCGGCCGGTCGCGTCGTGGTTACGGTCGAGGTGCCGCATCACCAGCCATCCCACCAGCGCGCCGACGAGGACGAAGATCGTCCACTGGTAGAAGCCGTCGCCGATGAACACCCGCGGGATCGACGCGCCCTTGTTGGAGATGTGTAACCAGCCGTCCAGCGGCCACCGGTCCGCCGGCTCCTTGGGGAGGCTGGCGATCACGACGAAGATGAGAATGATCTGCACCAGCAGCGGAATGTTGCGCATCGTCTCCACGAACACGCCGCAGATCCGCTTGACGATCCAGTTGTTCGAGAGCCGGCCCACGCCGACGACGAGGCCCACGATGGTCGCCAGCAGGATGCCGCCCACCGACAGGCGGATAGTGTTGACCATGCCCGCCCACAGCGCCCGGCCGCCGGTGTCGGGGTCGGTGTCGATGCCTGAGCCGAGGTCGGCGCCCAGCGGGGCGCCCAGGAACCCGTAGCCGGTGGGGATGCCCTTGGCCTCGAGGTTGCCGCTGGCCTGCGAAGCCAGGAAGACCAGTGTGAAGAGCACCAGCAGCAGCGCCAGCACCTGCGCCAGCCACTTGACAACGGTGGCGTCACGGTAGAAGGGCGGGCGTTGCGACTGCGTCGCGGCCAAGGTGCCTTGTTCGGTGTTGGACACGCCGTGGTGCCTCCGTGGCGGTCTGTCTCAGTCCTCGGTGACGGGAACGACTGCGGGGGCCCGGGGACAAGGCCCCGAACCCCCGCGACGCTAGACGAAGAGTCCGGCTAGTGGCTGTTCATGCCATCTTGTTGGTCTAGCGGGCCGGCGGCGCGTAGATCAGGCCGCCCTCGAGCCAGCCTGCATTGGCCGAGCCGTCCCGGCTCAGGCCGACCGGGTTCAGGTGGCGGGCGTAGATCTCGTCGTAGTTGCCGACCTGCTTGATCACCTGCATGAAGGCGTCGGGTGCCAGGCCCATGGCGCTCTGGAGCTCGCCCTCGCCTCCGAGCAGGCGTCCCGCCTCGGCGTCGGGCGGGCTGGCCGCCATGGCATCGACGTTGCCCGAGTCGATGCCCTTCTCGTCGGCGATGATGGTGGCGTAGACGGTCCAGTTGACCACGTCGGCGAAACGAGACTCGTTCTGGCCGTAGGTCGGACCCAGCGGCTCCTTGGAGATGGGCGTGGGCGGGAAGATCACCCAGTCCTGGTCGGCGGGCTGCTGGTTGGCCTTCCGCCCCACGAGGCCCGAGCCGTCGGTGGTGATGACGTCGCAGGCGCCCTCGATGAAGTTCGTGGTAACGATGTCGAAGTCCTCGAAGGTGTTGAGCGTGATGTCCACACCGGCCGCGTCGGCCGCGTCGGCGATGTTCTTCTCGGTGGTGGTGCCCGCGTTGGTGCACACGACCGCGCCCGCGATGTCGCTCACCTGCGACGATCCGCTGAAGCCGTCGCTGGCCCGGGCCATGAGCTGCTGGCCGTCGTAGTAGGTGGTGGGACCGAAGTCCATGCCCAGATCGGTGTCGCGGCTCTGGGTCCAGGTCGTGTTGCGCATCAGCAGGTCCACCTCGCCGGTCTGTACCGCGGTGAAGCGCTCGGCTGCGGTGAGTGCGGTGAACTCCACCGCCTCGGCGTCGCCGAAGATGGCCGCGGCCACCGCCCGGCAGTAGTCGGCGTCGAAGCCGGTCTGGGACCCGTCGGGCTGGGTCTCCGAGAACGCCACCGCCGCGCCGGACACGCCGCAGTTCAGCCTTCCGCGGGCCATGATCGTGTCCAGGAGGTCGCCGTCCTGGGTGTCTTCGATGACGTCGGCTGCCGTCGTCGTCGTGTCCTCTTCGGCCTCTTCCGCTGGCGCGGCTGCCTCAGTCGTCTCGGGCGCGGCGGTGTCGGGCGCGTCGTCGCCGTCGTCGCCGCAAGACGCGGCGACGAGCGAGACGGCAAACACCACGGCCAATACTCGCCATACCATCGGTTTGGTGTGGGTCACGGGTCCTCCCAGGGATCGCGGTAGTTGATCACAACACTGTAACGCATCGCGTCGTCGGCTCGGGTCCTTTCGCTCGCTCGTACGACGCGTCAGGCGACGCGGTGGGTCAGGCGAGACTGTGGGTAGGGCGACGCGGTGAGTCAGGCGATGCTGTGGGTCAGGCGACGCTTGGTGCCCGCTTCATCCCCAGGCGCGCTCACCGGGCCGGCGGGGCGTAGATCAGGCCGCCGTCGTGCCAGCTCGCGTTGGCCGAGCCCTCCCGGCTCAATCCCACCGGCACCAGGTGCCGTTCGAAGATCTCGTTGTAGTTCCCGACCTGCTTGATGACCTGATAGAAGGCGTCGGGCGCCAGGCCCATGGCCGTCTGCAGCTCTCCCTCCGCGCCCAGCAGCCGGGCCGCTTCGGCGTCGGGCGGGCTGGCTGCCATCGCGTCGACGTTGGCCTGGGTGATGCCCTTCTCGTCGGCGATGATGGTGGCGTACACCACCCAGTTGATGATGTCTGCGAACCTCGAGTCGTTCTGGACGTACGCCGGCGCCAAGGGCTCCTTGGAGATCGGCTTGGGCGGGAAGATCACCCATTCCTGGTCGTCGGGCTCGAGGGTGTTCTTGCGGCCCACCAGCCCGGAACCGTCGGTGGTCATGATGTCGCAGGCTCCCGCGATGAAGTTCTCGGTGATGATGTCGAGGTCCTCGAAGGTGTTGAGGCTGATCTCTATCCCGGCGGCATCGGCCGCGTCGGCGATGTTCTTCTCGGTGGTGGTTCCCGCGTTCGAGCAAACCACCGCGCCAGCGATGTCGGCCACCGTCGACTCCGGCGTGAAGCCGTCGTCGGCCCGGGCCATGAGCTGCTGGCCGTCGTAGTAGGTGACCGGTCCGAAGTCCAGGCCCAGATGCATGTCGCGCGACTGCGTGAAGGTGCTGTTGCGGATGAGCACGTCGACGGTGCCGGTCTGCACTGCCACGAACCGCTCGGCGGAGTTCAACGGCACGTAGACGACTGCTTCAGCGTCGCCCAGGATGGCGGCCGCCACCGCTCGGCAATAGTCGACGTCGAAGCCCTTCTGGCTGCCGTCCGCCTGGGTCTCGGAGAAGGCGACGGCCGCCCCGTAGACGCCGCAGACCAGCTTGCCGCGGTCCTTCACGGTGTCCAGGAGGCTTCCCGCGCCTTGGAGGGGACGCAGCGAGTCCGAGGACGAGGCCGCGCCATCTCCGCCGCCGCCCGCCGCGGGCGAGACCTCCTGGGCCACGTCCTCTCCCGCGCCGTCGCTGCCGGTCGCGCAGGCCGAGAGGGCCAGCACCCCGGCGGCGAGCGCCGCCGCTAGCCGGAGGACCGCACCAGTCACAGTCGGGTCGCGCTGCGCATTCGGGCGCGCCTACAGGTACTGCCCGGTCTGAACACGCTCGATGGAACGGCCCCCGGACGCGGTGTCGTCTTCGGTGCTGGACACCAGGGTGCGCACGAACACGATCCGTTCGCCCTTCTTGCCTGAGATCCGGGCCCAGTCGTCGGGGTTGGTGGTGTTGGGCAGATCCTCGTGCTCCTTGAACTCCTGGCGCACCGAGGCAAGCAGATCGGCGGTGACAATGCCGCGGGGCCCGCCGGATATCTCTCGCTTGATGGCCAGCTTCTTGGCCCGGCGGACCACGTTCTCGATCATCGCCCCCGAGGCGAAGTCCCGGAAGTACATGACCTCCTTGTCGCCGTTGGTGTAGGTCACCTCCAGGAAGCGGTTCTCGTCAGCCGGGCGGTACATGTCCTCGACGGTCTGCTCGACCATGCCGCGCACCGCCTTGTCGGGATCGCCGCCGCCGACGGTGTCGACCATCTCCGCGGCAATGGGCAGGGTCGGCACTAGGTATCGGGCGAAGATGGCCGCCGCGGCCTCGGCGTCGGGGCGCTCGATCTTGATCTTCACGTCGAGGCGGCCGGGGCGCAGGATGGCGGGGTCGATGAGATCCTCGCGGTTGGAGGCGCCGATGACGATCACGTTGCGCAGAGCCTCCACGCCGTCGATCTCGGCCAGCAGCTGGGGCACGATGGTCGACTCGATGTCGGAGCTGATCCCCGATCCCCGGGTGCGGAACAGCGACTCCATCTCGTCGAAGAACACGATCACCGGCCAGCCCTGCTCGCTCTTCTCCCGGGCCCGCTGGAACACCAGCCTGATCTGGCGCTCGGTCTCGCCCACGTACTTGTTGAGCAGTTCGGGGCCCTTGATGTTCAGGAAGTAGCTCCGGGCGTTGGCGTCGCCCGACACCTCCGACACCTTCCTGGCCAGGCTGTTGGCCACTGCCTTGGCGATGAGCGTCTTGCCGCATCCCGGCGGCCCGTAGAGCAGGACCCCCTTGGGGGCGGGCAGGTCGTAGTCCGCGAACAGCGCGTGGTGAACGAAGGGCAGCTCCACGGCGTCGGTGATCTGCTCGATCTGGTGGTCGAGCCCTCCCACGTCGTCGTAGCTGATGTCGGGGACCTCCTCGAGGATGAGGTCCTCCACTTCGGGACGGGGCAGGCGCTCGATCACCAGGTCGCCGGAGGAGTCGATCAGCACGCTGTCGCCGCTGCGGATCGGGCCCTGCGAAACAGTGGCGCTGAGCTCGACGATCCGTTCCTCGTCGGCGCGGCCCACGATCACGGCCCGGTCGCCCCCGGCCAGCATCTCCTTGACAGTGGCCACCTCGCCGGTGCGGTCGGGCCGGCGCGCCATCACCGCGCTGAACGACTCGTTGAGCACGACCTGGTCGCCGACGTGCAGTTTCTCGGACACCTCCGGGTGCACCGCCACCCTCATCTTGCGGCCGCCGGAGCGCACGTCGACGGTGCCGTCGTCGTTGCTGCCGAGGACGGTGCCGTACCCGCTGGGCGGCTGCGTGAGCTTCTCGACCTCGTCGCGCAGCGCCCCGATGTGCTCCCGGGCGTCGCGGAGCATGGTGGTGAGCTTCTCGTTCTGCGAGACGGCCTGAGTGAGCCGGCCCTTGGTCTCGGCGAGCCGCTCCTCCAGGGTGCGCACCCGCTTGGGCGCGTCGTGGAGTCGGCGCCTAAGCGACGAAACCTCGTTCTCGAGCTCGGCGACATGGCGGCGGAGCGTCACGAGTTCGTTGGGCGCGTCGTCGAAGTCGCTCACAGATCACCTCCCGCGGTAACGGCCGCCCGTTCCACACCCTATGCCCGATTGGCGGCACCATGGTGTCTTGTCGCCCCGGCGCGAGCCAAGCGGACCGCCCGATTCGCCTCGGCGCGACGAGAAATCCCGCGATGGGCATGGCCGATCCCGGCGATGGCGCTATGCTGGTGACCGGGCGCAAGCTCAGGCCGGGTTGAACACACGATCAAGAGCCCGTCACAGAGAGGTAACTCCCGCGATGAAGGTCTGGATAGATCAGGACTTGTGCACCGGCGACGGCCTGTGCGAGGAGATTGCTCCCGACGTGTTCACGCTCCTCGACGACGGCCTCGCCTACGTGGTGGAGGACGGCAATGTGTTCTCCGATCCTGGAGGCCCCGACGGCTTGGCCAACGTCCCCGACGGCCAGGAGGAGGCGGTTATCGAGTCCGCCGAGGAGTGCCCCGGGGAGTGCATCTTCATCGAGGTCTGACGCCGGTCCACGGCTGACGGTCCGGGGCCCCGCCGACTCTTCAGGGACACTCAGGGACCTCGGCTGGCTTCTTCAGGTCGGACGAGTCGAGCAATTCCTTGAGGGCGCCCGCCCGGGTGGCGTAGGCCACAGCGACGTCGCCGCGGCGCGACGTGCTCCACACCACGCCGAGCGCGACGCGGCGCCCGCCCACCGCGGCGACCAGGGCCGCGCCGGAGTCGCCTACCTCGACGTCGGCGGCCAGCAGCCATGACGGGCGCTCGATCCGCTCGTCGCCCACCACGGCGTCGGTCCGGACCGTCACCGGGCGGTCGATGCGGAACGGGGTGGGATCGGGCGCGGCCTCTTCCTCCCAGGCCAGCACCGCTCCGACGGTGCCGTCTGGGACTGCCTCGGTCAGCGGCAGCGGCGCCAGGCCGGCGTCGGGGACGCGCAGCACAGCCAGGTCGTTGACCGCGTCGATGGCCACGGGCACGGCGGGCAGCTTGCGGCCGTCCGCGAGCTCGACAGTGGGCTCGGCCATGCCCACCATCAGGTGCGCGATAGTGGCGATGAGGTCGCCGTCGTGCACCGCGAACCCGCTGCCCTCGCGCACGATGCCCCGGCAGGCAGCCCCGCTGACCCTCACCGAGGACTGCACTGCGGCCGACAGTTCGGCCGGCGCGAAGCCGTGGTCTTCGGGAGCCGGGCCGGGATCAGGCGGGTCGCTCAGGGGCGGGCGTGCCGGCCCGCGGTCGGGATCGGTCGGAGTGGTCCCGGGGTCGGCCGGGGCCGTGTCGGCGGAGGCTTCGGGCTGCGGGGCGAAGGACCTCTCCGGAGCGGTCCGGCAGGCCGCTACGACGGTCACGAAGGCTGCGACAACCGCCGCAGCAGCCAGGCGGCCCAGGCGCCGACCGGCCTTGAGCCCGCCCCGCGGCGGGGTCCGGCTTTGGCGGCGCGCCGTCGTGCAGCCCGTCACCGGGTCGTGAGCCGGCTCGTGGTGAGAAAGCCGGTGTGCGCGACCATCCGGTGGTCGGGCCGCACCGCGGCACCCTCCACATGCCAGCTGCGCTGCAGGACTTCGACGGTCTGGTGCAAGGCGAAGGGCGAGTCGTTGAGGGCCTCGTGCAGGCGCGACACCTGGATGACGCTCGGCGTGTACGCCAGCAGGATTCCTCCGGGGCGCAGCGCCGCGCTCGCGGGGGCCACCGCCCGCCAAGGCTCGGGCAGGTCCAGCACCACGCGATCGAGCCCGGTCTCGTCGATTCCGTCGTAGACGTCGCGCACCTCGGTGCGGTAGCGAATCAGAGCCTCGGCTCCGCAGAAGCGAGCGACGTTGGCTCGAGCGCGGGCTTGGAAGTCCTCGCGCAGCTCGTAGCCCACCACCTCGGCACCGGCCCTCAGCAGCGCCATCGACAGCGCCCCGGATCCGACGCCGGCCTCCAGCACGCGTGCGCCACCAAAGACGTCGGCCCGCACGAGGATCGGCCCGATGTCCTTGGGGTAGATGACCTGGGCTCCGCGGGGCATCTTCAGCACGGCGTCGGCCATGGTCGGACGCAGCGCCAGGAAGGCCGCCCCTCGAGAGGACTTCAGCGTGGTCCCCTCGTCGGCGCCGATGACGTCGTCGTGGGAGAGCACACCGGCGTGGGTGTGGAACTCCCGGCTCTCGACGAGGTCGAACAGGTACCGGCGCTTCTTGCGGTCGACCAGCAGCACGGGCTCGCCGGGCTGGAACGGACCGGCGAGCACCGGCTGCTCGGGCCGGTCGCTCATGGTCGCGGACCCTTCCGACTCGGGGCGCGGGCGCTCATCGGCGACGCCGGTCGGTGAGCCGCACCGGCTGGCGGGAAGTGGCCCTCTCGACGAGACGGCAGAAGGCGCACACTCCGACGTCGGTGGGCGCGCCGCACGACTCGCAGGGGGCCAACGCGGCCCGCTCCCGCTCGACTTCGCCCCGGAAGCGTTCGGAGGCCCGGGCCAGGAACCCGAAGTAGAAGTCGTGCTTGGCGCCTGGCGAGGCGACCTCGATGTCGTTGAGGGCGGCCTTGTAGGCGAGGTGCTTGTTGCCCGCCGCCATGGGGCACTCCTCGACGATGTAGTCGATCCCCCGCAGCAGGCAGTAGGCGGCGGTCTCGCGCTCGGCGAGCCGGACCAGGGGCTTGACCTTCCGGGGGAAGCCGTCGCGGGCCTCCAGCACCGGCGCCTGCCGTCCCAGATACTCGGTCTGCCAGCGCAGGGTGTTGCCGAGGAGCACAGCCGCCTCGTCGTCGAGGTTGTGGCCGGTGGCCAGCGCGTCGTAGCCGCCCGAGCGGGCGGCCTCGTCGAACAGGTGCCGTTTGGAGAGTCCGCAGGCCGAGCAGGGCGCGCGCCGGGCGGCACGCGAGCCGTCCGGGATGTCGAAGCCGTGGTCCTGCCGCAGGTCGACCTCGTGCAGGGCCAGCCCCCTGCTCTGGGCGAAGCGGCGGGCGTAGCCGGTTGAGTCGGTGCTGTAGTCGCCGATGCCGAGCCCGATGCAGAACCCGTCGGCGTCGTAGCCCAGTTCGGTGAGCAGGTCCCACAGTGCCAGGCTGTCCTTGCCTCCCGAGACGGCCACCAGCACCCGGTCGCCGGTGTCGAGCATGTCGAACTGCCGGACGGCCTTGGCCACCTGGTCACGGCACAACCGCAGGAAGTGCTCCCGGCAGAAATTGGCGTTGTGGCGGCGCACGTCGATGACCGCCGGCCCCCGGCACACGCGGCACTTCACGGCCGACGACCCGACAGCAGCACGCGGCACTTCACGGCCGACGACCCCCCGCCTTTGGGCCCGCGCCGCCGGAGATCACGCTGCGCACCTCCACCTCGGAGTCGTCGGCGAGCATCCGGTCGCCGGGCACCAACTCGCCGTCGCACACCACCAAGTGGGACTCGCGGTTGAGCCCCAGCCGAGCCAGCAGGTCGCGCACGGTCGCGGGCCCTTCCATGTCCACCTGCCGGGTCGGGTTGCGCAGCCGTACTCTCATCCCGCCCAAGTGTGGCCCATCGGCCGCACGCTCGGCTCTCCTAGCCGCGTCCCCGGCGCAGATGCCGTATCACGACCGCCGAGCCCGGGGCCAGCTTCTGTGAGAACACGACGGGGGCGCGCCGAGGCCCCGCCGCCCATCGCACCAGCCGGACCACCCGGCCAGCCACGAACACGGCCAGCCAGAGCCTGGAGTCTCCCAGCAGTCCCCGACGCATCGCCTGCCGCCCGACCCAGCTGCGCAACGGCTCGCCTCCGGGCAGTCCCATCGCTCAGATCCGCCGCACTTCCACGATGGTGGACCGCTTGCGACCGGCCCGGCGGCCCAGCAGGTAGGCCAGGGCCGTGAGCAGGCCGGCGGCGGCCGCGGCGCCGTAGGCGATCCTGACCAGCAGAGGCCTCGCGCCCCGGTCGACATCGCCCTGCAGGTCGCGGAAGGCCTCCTCCAACGAGTCCCGGGTGATCGGCTCGGACTCGCCGGTCATCGACAGCCCGCCGCTTCTACGGCCGAGCCCCGCCCGGTCACCCGAGGCCCCGCTTGACGACCTGACGAAGCAGGAGCGCAATCACCGCCAGCAATGCGGCCGCGACGATCAGGTACGGGATCCACGAGAGGCTCCCGACGAACACGGTGCCGGTCTCGGTCTGCAGCGCTCGCAGCATCGCCAGCATCAGCAGCACGATCCCGACCGCGACCAGGAGGCTGCCGACCAGGCCCACTCCGAGCCATCGAAGCGACCCGCGCAGCGGATGCAGCAGTTCCTGGCGGGCGTACGCCTTCACCAGGTCCAAGACCTCTGCTACGCCCAGTTTGCGTGCCAATCGGTGCTCCTCCCGGTGCTCGTGGCCCCGGCGCGGCCGGAGCGGCCACGCTACAGGCCGCCGAGCTCGATTCGGGCCGTCAGCAGCTCCACCGCCTCCGACACGGCCCGGTGGGCGACCGCCAGCCGGGCCAGAGCGCCGGGGGTCCGCAGGACCTCGTAGCGGTCGAGCGGCCCGAGCGGCGCCAACGCCGCGGCCTGGTAGGAGGCCTCCGACGGGTCGTCTCCCAGCTCCGCGGCCTCATGGGTGGCCGGCCGCTCCGGGAGCTCGGGCCCCGGCCAGAGTCGGGCCGCCAGGCGTCGAGCGTCGCCGACCAGTCGGGCCAGTTCGCCGATCACCGCGGAAGCGTCAGCCGCTCCGTCGCCGGGGTCGTCTGGCTCGTCGGGCCAGTCCTGGGTCTCGGCCCAGGGGTGCGGGTCGTCAGGAAGCCAGCGCAGCACCCGGATGCGGCGGGCGCCCTGGACGAGCACGAAGCGCCGGCCGTCGCTGAGCTTGTGCCTGGCGGTGACATGGCCCATCGTGGCCACATCGCAGCGAACGTCTCCGCCGCCCACTTCGCTGCCCCTCGATATCAGCACTACTCCCAGCTGCCGGTCGCCCTCGGCCACCGCGTCGATCATCGGCACGTACCGCGGCTCGAAGACCTGCAGCGGCAGCACCGAGCCGGGCAGCAGCACCGTCTGCAGCGGGAACATCGGGGTGGCCACCGCCCGGCGCCCTCTAGCCGCCCTCGCCCGCCGGGGTCGCCGCAGGCAGCGGGCCCAGCAGGTCGGCCGCGGAGTAGCGACCGTAGGGATGGCCGGCAGCCACTTCGACCAGCCGCCTCTGAAGGTCGAGGCACGGGCCCAGATCGCCTGCCAGGCCATCGGTGTTGGAGATGGTGGCGAAGGTGAGCACATCGCCGTTGGCCGCCATCATCACCCCCGCGAGCCCCGACATGCCGTTCCGCGTGCCCCCCTGGACCCACAGACCGGTGCCGGCCGCGTCCGTCACGTCCCGGCAGCCCCAAAGAGTCCCGCTCCCGGCGGCCAGCGCCATCTGCTGCACGACCGACTCCAGCGGGCCCTCCCTGGTCAGGAGGTCCACGATCAGGTCGCAGGTGAGCCGGTTCTGGGGCGACAGACCGGATCCGTCGCTGACGACGATCCCCTCGGCGGGGATTCCCATGAGCCGCTGCAGCACGTCGTAGACGCCTTGGACGGCCTGGCTGCGCGCCGAGCCGTCGGAGCGCCGTCCGATCTCCTTGAGGAGCATCTCCGCGATGGTGTTGTTGTCGCTGTTCAGCATTCGAGCGACTATCTCGGCCATCGGCGGGGACTGGACGACGCCGAGCGACACCCGTTCGGCCAGCGCGGGCGCAGTCCCCTTGGCCGAGTCCGCGGTCACAGCCACGCCCTGCGAACCGAGCATGGCCGCCATCACGTCAGCCGCGTGCAGGGCCGGGTCCGCCGCCCTCACGTTCTGGCGGTTGCTGGCGGGGTCGGGCGACGGCGAGAAGGAGACATAGCCGTGGTTGAGGAGCAGAGCCGACAACGGCCCGGCCGCGTTCTCGTTGACATAGGACGGGTCCCAGACGCCTGCTTCGTCCGAACCGGGCAGATAGCCCGCGTAGTCCCGTTCCTCCTCGGGGAACCGGGACTCGTCGGCCACGAGGCCTCCCTCCACCGTGGTCACGTCGAACTGACCCAGCGCGTCGGCCACCTGGCTCACCAGCGCGGTGAAGTCCGTGTTGGGCACCGGCTCTGCGAAGCGCCGGCTGTATGTGGGCGTCGAGAGCACCGGATCGCCCCTGCCGACCAGGTAGAGATCACCGACCAGGACGCCTTCGGTGACCGCCCTCAGGGCGTCGGCCCGCACGAACACCTCGGTGGCGTAGGTGGCGGCTGGCCCGGCCTTCTCCAGCATCACGGCCGCGGTGACGATCTTCATCAGCGACGAGGGGGCCAGCAGTTCCACGCTGTGCCGGGCCACCGCATCAACGCCGTCGCGGCGCATCGCCAGGCATGTGCGCTCGGGCACCTCGGGAGAGGCCGCGATCGCCGAGAGCCGCTGCACCAGGCGGGCCTCGGCGATGGGCTCCGACAGCCATCTGGGCACGCGGCGGGCGCTGAGGAGCGGCGTCCCGGCAGCACTCGGCGGCGGCCCGGCGTCCTCCGTCCAGCCCGGATAGGAGGCGTCGTCGGCCCGGCCAGCCTGGATGTAGGACCCGACGGCAATGAACAGCAGCCCGGCCAGCACGATCGACACGATGACCCGGCGCATCACGTCAGCATCGTAGGCGCGCGCCGCGGCCCCACGGTCTCAGGCGGGGCAGTCGTCGCGGTGTCGGGACTCCGCGGACCTGCGCCGAACCGTCCCCACGGCGCTCAGGGACTTTGGCTAGCTTCGGGGGATGCACATAGTCGCCGCTTTGTTCATAGACGACATCCAGCTTCGACAGGCGCCCGGGCCCTCGACCCGGATCGACTTGACCGGTGTGCAGTTCTCAGCTGCCGCGGCTGGGTCCGTCCCGCTCACCATCGCGCCGCATCTGGTGGTGATCGTACGCTGCGCACCCGACGAGCCGGGCATGGGCGCGCTGGAAGTGGCGTACTTCCGCGACGACGAGCGCATCGCCCGCAACGTGCAGCCCCTGCAGGTGGAGCCGGGCAAGTTCAACTACAGGCTGGTGCGGGCCGAGCTGGACTTCACCGAGTACGGGACGGTGGAGGCCCGGGCCCGCATCGACGCCGGGCCGCTCACCGTGGTCCCCTACACCCTCCTGCCTCCGGTCCAGTGACCCCGATCGAGCGCCTCGGTATCAGCGTGATCAAGGCGATCGCCATGGACGCGCCCCACGCCGCCCGCTCGGGCCACCAGGGCACGGCGATGGCGCTGGCGCCGCTCGCCCATGTGCTGTGGACCCGGATCATGCGCTACGACGCCGAGCGGCCCGACTGGCCCGACCGCGACCGGTTCGTGCTCTCCGCGGGCCACGCCTCGATCCTTCAGTACGCCATGCTGTACCTGACCGGCCACGGTCTCACGCTCGACGACCTGAGGAACTTCCGGCAGTGGGGCTCGCCCACGCCGGGGCATCCCGAAGTCGGCTGCACCCCGGGAGTGGAGGTGACCACCGGCCCGCTCGGCCAGGGCATCGCCAACGCGGTGGGCATGGCCATCGCCGAGAGCCAGACGCGGGCCCGTTTCGGCGCGGGGCTGTGCGACCACCGCGTCTTCGTGATCGCCGGTGACGGCGACCTGTCCGAGGGCATCAGCCACGAGGCGGCCTCGCTCGCCGGACATCTGGGCCTGGGCCGGCTGGTCCTGGTGTACGACGACAATGAGGTGACCATCGACGGCGGCACCGACCTGGCCCTCTCCGACGACGCCGCGGCCCGCTTCCGGTCCTACGGCTGGCATGTGGTCGAGCTCGGAGAGGCCGCCGAGGACCTGGACGCGCTGGAGGCCGGCCTGCGCGACGCGGTAGCCGTCGAGGAGCGGCCGTCGCTGGTGATCCTGCGCACGGTGATCGCCGAGCCTGCGCCCCAGGCGTCGGGCACCCCCGCCGCGCACGGCTACGCCATCCTCGATGAGGAGATCGCCGCGACCAAGACCCTCATGGGCCTGCCCGCCGGCCAGTCGTTCCATGTGCCCGCCGAGGTGGTCGACCACTACCGGGAGGCCGGCATCGCCCGACAGGCGGAGCGCTTTGCCTGGGAGGCCCGGGCCGCGGCCTTCGACGGAGACCGCTCCAGTCTGGAGGCGTGCCTGGCCGCGACGGGTCGTCCCGGCTGGGCCGACGTGCTGCCGTCGTGGGCGCCGGGCCAGTCGATGGCCACCCGCAAGGCCTCCAACGCCACCTTGAGGGCACTGCTGCCGGTGGTTCCCGGCCTGACCGGCGGCGGCGCCGACCTCACCGGCAACACCGGGACAGCCATAGCCGACGGCGGGGTGTTCTCGGCCCGGCATCCGGCGGGACGCCAGATCTACTTCGGGGTGCGGGAGCACGCCATGGGGGCGGTCGCCAA
This sequence comes from Acidimicrobiales bacterium, assembly GCA_963667505.2. GTDB lineage: Bacteria > Actinomycetota > Acidimicrobiia > Acidimicrobiales > Aldehydirespiratoraceae > Aldehydirespirator. The sequence goes on from OY763490.2 coordinate 1,379,124, forward strand.
CGGCATGGCCCTGCACGGCGGCGCCATACCGGTGGTGGGGACGTTCCTGGTGTTCGCCGACTACATGCGGCCAGCCGTGCGGCTGGCCGCGCTGTCGCAGGCCAAGGTGGTGTTCGTGTGGAGCCACGACTCGGGCGGGGTGGGCGAGGACGGCCCGACCCACCAGCCCGTCGAGCACCTGGCGTCGTTGCGGGCCATACCCGACCTGACCGTGATGAGGCCGGCCGACGCCACCGAGACAGTGGGCGCATGGCGGGTGGCGGTGGAGTCCGACGGGCCGACCGCGCTGATCCTCACCCGCCAGGATGTGCCGGTGCTGGAGGCGACCCACGCAGATGCGGTGGCCCGCGGCGGCTACGTGCTGGCCGATCCTTCAGGGGCGGACCTCACCCTGGTGGGCACCGGCAGCGAAGTCTCGGTCTGCTTCGCCGCCGCTGAAGCTCTGGCGTCAGACGGGATCGCGGCCCGCCTCGTCTCGCTGCCCTGCTGGGAGCTCTTCGCCGATCAGCCGGCCGAGTACCGGGATGGAGTGCTGAGGCCCGACCTGCCGTCGCTCGCGGTGGAGGCGGCCAGCACCATGGGATGGCACCGCTGGGTCGACGACGCAGTGGGCATCGACCGGTTCGGCGCCTCGGCGCCTGGGCCGGTGGTGCTCGCGAACCTGGGCATCTCCCCCGCCAACGTGGCCGAGCGGGCCCGCTCGCTGCTCGACGCCGCGCCCAGCCCCGCGACGATCCGATGACCTACACCCAGGAGACGCCCCGATGACCGACGCAGACGCAGACGCCATGACCACCGGCGCAGCCTCCACGGCTTGCGAGAGCCGGCTCCACCGCCTCTACCGCGAGTGCGGGCAGAGTCCTTGGCTCGACAACATCCGCAGGGGCTGGATCACCGACGGGGAACTCCGGCGATGGGTGGAGCGCGGCGTGCGCGGCCTCACCTCCAACCCGTCGATCTTCCAGAAGGCCATCGCGTCCACTGCCGACTACGACGACGAGTTTCGGGCGGCTATCGCCGCCGGGCTGGATGTGGAGGCCTCCTACTGGCGCCTGGTGAGATCCGACATCGCCGCGGCGGCGGCGGTGCTCCGGCCGGTCTATGACAGCTCCGAAGGGATCGACGGGTTCGTGTCGGTGGAAGTGGCGCCCGCACTGGCCCGCGACAGCGCGGCCACCGCGGCCGCGGCCCGGCGGCTGCACCGGGAGCTGGCCGTTCCCAACCTGTACGTCAAGATCCCCGGGACTGCGGAGGGTCTGGGCCCGATCTCTGAGATGATCGCCGAGAAGCGCAGCATCAACGTGACGTTGATCTTCGGCGTGGAGCGCTACCTCGAGGTGGTTGAGGCGTATCTGTCGGGGCTGGAGCGGGCGGTGGGCGACCTGTCCGCGGTGTCGAGCGTGGCTTCCTTCTTCCTGTCCAGGATCGACACCGAGGTCGACCGGCGGCTCGAGGCGATCGGCACGCCCGAGGCGCTGGGGCTGCGGGGAAAGGCCGCAGTCTCCAGCGCCAGAGTGGCTTACTCGCACTTCAGGCGCCTGTTCCAGGGTCCCCGTTGGGAGGCCCTCGCCGCCAGGGGCGCACGACCGCAGCGCCTGCTGTGGGCTAGCACGTCGACCAAGAATCCGGCCTATCCCGATACTCTCTACGTGGACGAGCTGATAGGCCCGGACACGGTCAACACCCTGCCCGACGGCACCTTGGCGGCCTTTGAGCACCACGGTCGGGTAGCGCCCGCGCTCGCCGACGGCGTCGACGAGGCCGCTGACGCGCTCTCCTGGATCGCCGCGGCGGGAATCGATCTGGCTGCCGTTTCCGACCAGCTCGAGCAGGAGGGGGTCGCAGCCTTCACCAAGAGCTTCGACGAACTGCTCGGCGTGCTCAGTGACAAGGCTGACGAACTCGACCCCTGACGGCCGCGGCGTTGATCGGCGCGCCGCCGGCCCGGCTGCGTCCCGAATCAGCAGCAGTCACGACGCCGCCACTCCCGACGCCGCCAGTAGCGTTCTCGTCATCCGGACCTCGGCGTCTCGTCGCGCAGAAGGTGCGCAGCCTTCTCGACCGAGCGCCGGGCCCGGGCCAGACGCTTGTCCTCAGCCGACGGCTTGGTGGCGCCTGTCTCGACGGACTCCCGAAGCCGGTCGAGAGCGACATCCGCGATCTCCTCGGCGATGGCGTACAGCCGATCCGAAATATCATGAAGCTTATCGACCATGCTTGACACGATAGTGCAGGATCGCGGCGAATGCGGCGACTGACCCAGACCGTGGCCGAGGCCCGCAACCCGAGGCTGCTGGCCGCGTCTGCCGCTACCGGCGTGGTGGTGGCCGTGGTGGTGGCCGTCTTCGAGGTCGTCACCCTCAGCATGGTGCTGGAACGGCTTCTGGAGCAGCGTCTCTGGGTGCTCGCGGTCGCGCCCGTGATCGGCATCGCGCTGTCCAAAGCGCTGCTCAGGACGGTCGGGATGGGCGTGTCCGGTTCCACCTCCGACGAGTACATCCGGGCCTTCCACGACCGCCATCCCCGGCTTCCACTCCGGCACCTGCCTGCCAAGCTCATGGCCGGAGTGGCCACCATCGGCGGCGGCGGCGCGGTCGGCTTGGAGGGTCCCTCGATCTACGCGGGCTCCACCCTCGGGCTGTTCGTGCACTCACGCCTGGGCCGCTTCTTCCGCCGCGACGAGGCCCGGGTCCTGCTCACCGCGGGAGCCGCGGCGGGCGTCGCGGCCGTGTTCAAGACGCCGGCCACGGGAGTGATATTCGCGCTGGAGGCGCCTTACAGGGACGATGTGACGCCGCAAGCCCTGCTGCCCTCGCTCATCGCGTCGGCCACGGGCTACGCCACGTTCGTGTTCATGGTGGGCAGCACGCCAGTCGTGCCCTTCCTGGGCGAGGGCCGGGCCGGCGCGGCCGAATCGGTCCTCGACGTCCAGATCGACGACCTGCTGGGAGCGCTCATACTGGGCATCGCGGCCGGTCTGGGCGGCCGGGGATTCGCCTGGCTGGTGCGTCGGACCAAGCACATTGCCCGCACCGTGTCCTGGCCCCGCTGCGCCGCCGGGGCCGCGGCCGCCATGGCGGGGCTGGCGATCCTGTCGGACTGGGCCTTCGACGAAGTCCTCAGCCTCGGCCCCGGCACCCGGGCGATGGAATGGGTCGTCGATCAGCACGCGCTGGAGCTGATAGCCCTGCTCTTCGGGATCCGGATGGCCGCCACCCTGGCCACGCTGGCCGGCGGAGGTGTCGGCGGGCTGTTCATCCCGCTGGCGACTCTCGGCGTGATCGTGGGCCAGTTCGTCGGGGTGGCCCTCGACACCGAGGCCACCGGCCTCTACCCGACGCTGGGGCTGGCGGCCTTCCTCGGCGCGGGCTACCGGGCGCCAATAGCCGCGGTGATGTTCGTGGCCGAGACCACCGGCGCAGTCGGGGCGTTCGTAGTGCCGGCGCTGGTGGCCGCCGCGGTCAGCCAGGTGGTGGGCGGGCCGTCCTCGGTTGCGGACTACCAGCGCTCCAGACGACTCGGCCACCTGGAGCAGCGCTTCACGCTGCCGCTCAGTTCGATACTCACCACCGACGTCCTCACCGTGCCTCCGGATGCCACCGTGTCGGAGTTCGTGTACATGCACGCGCTCGGCCGGCGCGAGCGGGTGGTCCCGGTGGTGGCGGGCAGCAAGTACCTGGGCATGGCCCAGCTCTTCGAGCTCTCGTCGGTGGACCGCGACGAGTGGGAGACCACCACCGTCGAGGCCATGATGACGACGGGACTCCCCGCGGGCTCCCCGTCGTGGACCGTGCGCGACGCGGTCGTCGCCATGGAGGCCGCCGACATCGAGATGCTTGCGGTGGTCGATGCCGCGGGAAGCTTCATCGGCGTGGTCACCGAGGACGACGTGGTGCGCCTGGCCGAGATCCTCAACGAGACGGAGGGCCAATAGCAGGCACCGTCAGTAGCACGTGCCGTCAGCGCTCGCCGATTTCAGCAGCAGCCGTCGTCAGTGCTCGTCATCGTCCTCGCCGACGCCGGCGAGCTCCTCGGTCTCGAACTCCTCGGCCCAGGACGCGTGCTCGGGCTTCACGTACTCCTCGGGCTCGTTGAAGGACTCGATCAGCCCTTGAAGGTCGTCTACCTGCGAGCGCTTGAACTTGCGGGCTTCCTCATACCGTCGGTGTCGCCCCTTCTTCACGGCTCCAACTCCCGGTTTGACGACTTCGCAGGCGTGCCATTGTATCGCCTGGACGCGACAGGAACACTCTTCGGGGCATCCAGGCCAGCCGGACCGAAGTCACTGGACGGGCCGCCGGCTCCTCTCCTCGAGCACCAGCTTGCCGCGCTCGAAGCTCAGGGCGGCCTCGCCCTCAACGAGTCTTCGGATCGGCTCGCCCACCATGTCCGAACGCCAGCCGCGGACGAGTCGGGCGCCGGGGTCGCCGCGCAGCAGCGCCGCGATGTCGGCGCGCGTGCCCAGCAGCGACGGCGCGACCGAGCTATCGCTGGCCACTTGGCTCACCCAGGCCCTCACCAGCCCCACCACCGGCAGCAGTTCCCGGCTGACCTCGGACGCCTCCGGAGGCCACGGAGGCGGACGCCAGTCCGACCCCAGACCCTCGGCCACGGCACGCAGGATCGCCTTGCCCGTCCGCCCCTGGGCCAGCCCCTCGCTCACGCTGCGGACCCTGGCCAGCTCCTCGGTGGTTCGCGGCGCCGCCTGGGCGATCGAGACGACCGCGATGTCGGGCAGCACATGGCGGACAGGCCGGTTGAGGGTCTCCGCCCGCTGCTCGCGCCACATCGCAAGCGACCGTGCCACAGGCAGGTCGCGCCGCCGCAGATGCCGGGCGTCCTTGAGCCGAGACCAGGCGTCCTCGGGCCTTCTCATGTTCCGGGTGCGCTGCAGCAGCAGCTCGCACTCCTCTTCGACCCAGCCGCGCCGCCCCACGGCCGCCAGCCGGGCGTCCAGCCGGTCGTGTACCTCCAGAAGGTGCATCACGTCACTGGCCGCGTATTGGAGTTGGGAGGTCTTCAGCGGCCGTACCAGCCAGTCGGTTAGCCGGTCAGCCTTGGGAGGCCGCCAGCCGATCTCGCTCTGGTACAGCGAGGCCAGCGAGGGGATGCCGAGGCCGACGAATCCGGCCGCGATCTGGGTGTCGTAGATGCGCCGCGGCACCGCCCCGCAGCAGCATTCGAGGACCTCCAGATCCTGCTCGGCGGAGTGGGCGACGACCAGGGTGTCCGCTCCGAACGCCGCAGCGAGGGGCGCGGCATCCACGGCCAGCGGGTCAATCAGCACCAAGTCGTCGGACCAGGCGATCTGGATGAGCCCCGCCTGGGGCCTGTAGGTGCGCTCGCGGTGGAACTCCGTGTCGAGCGCGAAGCGGGTCTGTTCGACCAGCGCCTCCACCACGGCACGCAGTGCCGCGGCGGTGTTGATGTAGCGGTACTTCATGGCCCGTCCCACCGGCCGGTCGGCTCCGTCGGCAGATCGTCGGGCCGGTCGGCGTCGCGGAACCATCCTGCGCCGTCGACGTCCACCGGAAAGGCGACCAGGCGTCGGCCCGCCTCGCGGGGGGCGCGCACTCCCCGGGCGAACGCCGCGTCGAGCACGGGCTGGCAGCGGCGCCTCCAGGCCGCGTGCAGCCACTGCAACGTGCCCTCCCCCACGGGGACCACCGCATCGGTCCCCGGCCCGGCGTCGGACAGCCGGTCGATCACGGCCCGCGCCGCCGCGGCCTCCGGGGCGATCACGTCGCAGGGATGGGTGACCACAGCCTGCGGGCCGGGCCCGCCCCGCGAGTCCAGCGCCCTCAGCGCGGTGATCACCGCGCCGAGCGGGCCTTGGCCAGGGTGAAGGTCGGGCACAGTCATCAGGCCCCGCGCGTCCAGCCGGGTCGCATCGCCTCCCACGATCACCACTTCAGCCGCGCCCGCGGCCCGCAGGGCCTCGACGGCCCGCTCCACCATGGTCACGCCCTCGATCTGCACGAAGGCCTTGTCCACGCCCATTCGCCGACTCGCCCCGCCGGCCAGCACCGCCCCGACGCATTCGAAGGCGCCCACGCGACGCTCAGGCCCTGACGTCGTCCAGCGGCCATCCAGGGTCGAGCTGGACCAAGAACAGTGCGCAGCGCCGGGCCTCCTCGGTCTCGCCGATCTGGTGCGCGATCCGCTGCAAGCCGCTGAGCGCCCGCAGGAACCCCCGGTTGGTGGGATGCTCCCATCGGACATAGCCCGAGCCCCGCCAGCCGCTGGCGCGGAGACGGTCGAGGCCCCGGTGGTAGCCCGTCCGGAAGGCGGCGTAGGCGAGCGCCGAGTCCCGCTCCTCGCTCTCCAGCGCCTCGCCCAGGGCGGCCCAGGCCTCCAGACATCCGGGCCAGCGCTTGCACACATCGCCGAGGCGCGCCACCGGATCGTCGGCGATGCTCGAGAGCGCGGCCAGAGCCGGCTCGGGTTCTCGTTCCAGTATCGTCTCGGGAGGCCCTGACGAATACAGCGACACGGGGGCGTCACTCACCGGTGAGAGGCTAGTTGCCCATCCGCGCGGTCGTGGCGGCACCGTCGCTACTGTCACCTCGCGTGATCCCCGACTGGCTCGACGCCGAGGCGCTGCGGTGGGTGATCGTCGGCGCCATCGGCGTCCTCGCCGCGGTGACCGCGATGGCGGTGCGCCTGGTTCGCAAGGCGCTGCTTCGCCTGGCGGTGATCGCAGTGTTCGCTGGGCTCTCCATCGGCCTCTGGCAACAGCGCGCCGACTTGCAGGACTGCGTTGAGACATGCTCGTGCCAACTGTTCGGCCAGGAAGTGCGCATCCCCGCCGACAGGAACCCCAACTGCCGCTGACCCCCGCTGCCGCTGAGCTTGACGGCCGGTCATGCTTACGGCTGCCGACCCGACAGCCGCTGACGCTGGCTAGCGTCGGAGCATGGCCCGGCATCCGTACTTGGACGTCGCCGGCCCCATCGCGTTCGCGCACCGGGGCGGAGCGGGCTCGTTCCCGGAGAACACCCTGCGAGCCTTCCGCCATGCCGTCTCGCTGGGGTTCACGCATGTGGAGACCGACGTGCACGCCACCGCCGACGGCGTGGCTGTGGCCTTCCATGACGACTCGCTCGACCGGGTCACCGACGGCCGAGGCGCGGTCGGCGACCTGCCGTGGCGCGAGGTGCGCCGCGCCCGGGTGGCGGGCACCGACGAGATCCTGAGACTGGAGGAGCTCCTCGAGGCGCTGCCGGACACCCGGATCAACCTCGACCCCAAGAGCGACGCCGCGGCGGAGCCGATGGTCGAGGTACTGCGACGCGGCGGCGCCACTGAACGGGTGTGCGTGTGCTCGTTCTCCGATCGGCGCACCAAGCGGGTGCGGCGCCTGCTAGGACCATCGCTTTGCGTCGGCGCCGGCCCACGAGGAGTGGCCCGGCTGATGGCCGCCGCTGCCGGAGTCCCGGCGGGCGGGGCGCTCGACTTCCACGCCGCTCAAGTTCCGGTCCGGGCCCGTGGACTCACCCTGGTGCGACCGGCCACCGTGGCGACGGCGCACCGGCACGGGATCGAGATACACGTCTGGACGATCGACGAGGAGGCCGAGATGCGGCGGCTGCTGGATATGGGCGTGGACGGGATCATGACCGATCAGCCCGAGACGCTGCGCCGAGTGATGATCGACCGCGGCCACTGGAGCGCCGACCGCGGAGCCGACCCGGGCCCGTCCCGCTGAACCGGTCGGCCCACAGGCGCATGCGCGGCGAAATTGGGCAGGAAGAAGGGCGAGAAAGGCCCGGCGAAGGGCACCGCACCGACGACCGTCTGTGCTCTAGCTGTGGACCAACCGGGACTGGCTGTGGATTTCGGATCGAGCCTCTGGATTACGGTGGGGATTTCGTCGATCGGGGTTGACGCCGAGGACGAGACACTCCATGATGTGCAGCGTCCGAAGCAGGCAGCTACAGCGATCCCGGATCTCCAGCTAGAGGGCCTCACCGCCCGAGAGCAGGAACCGGAGTCGATGGAGAGGCTCGCAGAGGGCACTCCAGCCAACCAGGCCGGCTCCCCGGAGCCGGCGGGTCAGCCGGAGGCACGGGGCTCGGCTCCGAGCAAGCGGCAAGGCGCCTCGACGGGGGATGCCGAGCAGCAGGATCGGAGAAGGGTCGCCTCACCGGGAGGCCGGAGACCAACCGAGCGCACCGCCGGGTGCGGGAGGAGTCACCGGAGAACCGCTCCCAGTGGGGGTGCCGCCTCCGGCACCGGTATCGAACCCGATCCCGACGGGGGCCAGGTCCGGGCCGGAGCCGGAAGTCAGCGCCTACGGAACGCTGGCCGGGTGACTCGGGTCAACGCCTCGGAGCCGTCCGAGACGAGGATCAGGGTGCGGGTCGGATACGGCACCACACCTCGGAGCACCGCAGCATCCGCCGGGATGATGCGGTCGGTGGGAAGGCGCAATCGGAGCCCCGAGAAGTTGACCGGCGAAAGTCGGGAGGCTGCTCGGGGCTCCGTCGCGCCGGTGCACATGCAGCCGATGCCCGTACAGTCGCGCCAATGGCCGTACATTTCAGTCCGGGCGTCGGGAGGCGGGCATGACTGATGAGACCGCGCAGGCAACGACAGGGTCCGGCGCCGGGCCTCGGGGGAGCCGCGGCGAGGCCGGACCGGTGATCATCGGGGCGGGGCCCGCCGGGCTGACCGCGGCCTACCAGTTCGCCAAGCACGGAGTCACCAGCACCGTCCTGGAGGCCACCGGGCAGATCGGAGGCATCTCCCAGACGGCGCAGCGGGACGGCTGGCGCTTCGACATCGGCGGACACCGCTTCTTCACCAAAGTTGACGCCGTGCGGGACCTCTGGCACGAGATCCTGTCCGCCGAGGACTTCCTGGTGCGCCCGAGGGTGAGCCGCATCCACTACGGCAACAAGTTCTACGACTATCCGCTCAACGTCCGCAACGCGCTGTCCAACCTCGGGCTGGTCGAGGCGGCCCGATGCGTGGCCTCCTACGGATGGGCTCGCCTCCGGCCCCCCGAGGACCAGAGCTCATTCGAGGGCTACATGGCCGCCCAGTTCGGCTGGCGGCTGTACCGCACCTTCTTCAAGACCTACACGGAAAAGGTGTGGGGCGTTCCCGCCACCGAGATCCAGGCCGACTGGGCGGCCCAGCGCATCAAGAACCTCAACCTCCTGCGAGCCGTGGTCAACAGCCTGACGCCGCGTCGGCGGCCCACGTCGATCACCAGCCTCATCGAGCGCTTCGAATACCCGCGCCTGGGGCCGGGAATGATGTGGGAGAGGTGCGCCGAACTGGTCGAGGCCCGCGGGGCGCAGGTGCTGCTCGGGCACCGGGTGAAGGCCATCCGCCACGAAGCGGGGCGAGCGGCTTCGGTGGTGGCCTCCACTGCGGAGGGCTCGGTCGAGCTGCACTGCTCCAGCATCGTGTCGTCCATGCCGCTGCCCTCTCTCGTTCAGGCCATGGACCCCGCTCCTGGTGCCGAGGTGCTAGAGGCTGCCCGCGGACTGACGTTCCGGGACTTCCTCACCGTGGCCTTGGCCGTGCCCGCCTCCGAGGCGTTCGAGGACAACTGGATCTACATCCACTCGCCCGAGGTGCGGGTCGGGCGGGTCCAGAACTTCCGCTCCTGGTCGCCCGACCTGATCCCCGCAGACGACATGACCTGCCTCGGGTTGGAGTACTTCGTGTTCGAGGGCGACGATCTCTGGACCGCCGACGACGAGGACCTGGTGGAGCTGGCCACCCGGGAACTGGAGACCCTCGGCCTGGTCCGGCCGGGCTGCGTGCAGGGCGGATGGGTGGTGCGCATGCCCAAGGCCTACCCCATGTACTCCTCCGGCTACCAGGAGCATGTGGCCGTGCTTCGAGACTGGCTGGACGCCAACGCCCCCAACGTCCATCCGGTGGGTCGCAACGGCATGCACCGCTACAACAATCAGGACCACTCCATGTTCACCGCCATGCTCGCGGTGGAGAACGTCGTGCTGGGCGCGGGTCACGACGTGTGGGAGGTGAACGTCGAGTCCGAGTACCACGAGGAACTGGACTCCAAGTCGGCCCCCGCGTCCGAGGGCCTGAGGCAGTCGCCGCGCCCGTGAGCTCCCGATCCTCGAACATCGCGGTCATCCCCGCCTACAACGAGGAGGAGGCCCTGCCGGGCGTGCTCGCGGACCTGGCCCGGCTGATGCCGGATCTGGATGTGGTGGTGGTGGACGACGGCTCGGAGGACTCCACCGCGGCGGTGGCCCAGGCCGCGGGCGCGGCGTGCATCCGGCTTCCGTACAACATGGGGATCGGCGGCGCCATCCGGGCCGGCTTCCGCTACGCCGCGGAGTCGGGCTACTCGCGGGCCGTGCAGTTCGACGCCGACGGGCAGCACCGGGCCGACCAGGTGCCGCGGCTGCTGGAGGCGCTCGACGAGGGCGCGCACCTCGCGGTGGGCAACCGGTTCGGGGCCGACGCCTACCGCGTGGGGCCGGTTCGGCGCGCGGCGATGGCATTGCTGCGCTTGGCGGTCAGGGCTCGGTGCGGGCAGCGCTTCGGTGACACCACCTCAGGCTTCCGGGCGGTGGCGCAGCCGCTGCTGGCCGCCTTCGCGGCCGACTATCCGGTTGAGTACATGGACTCGACGGAGACTCTGGTGGCGGCCTGCCGCGCCGGCTACCGGGTCAAGGAGGTGCCGGTGGAGATGCGGTCCCGCGTCGGCGGCATTCCCTCGGTGGGGCCGCTGCGGCTCGTTTACCACTACGCCCGCCTCGCCGTGGCCCTGGCGGGAGGGCCGCGCCGTCTGCCTCCCCCGACGTCCGACGGCGCCTAGAGGACAAGGCCGACGGGGCCTCCGGCGATGGCGGCCCCACACCGAACGGGGCTTCCGGGCGCTGGCGCTACGCTCCGCGCCGTGGCGACCGTGGCCAAGATCGGTGACCTCGCTGCCGAAGCTGGCGTGGCTCGGGTGCACGTCCTCGCCTGGCGCGACCTAGACGACGTGGAGGCGGGCGGCTCGGAGATCCACGCCGACCGAGTGGCCGGACTGTGGGCGGAAGCCGGCATAGAGGTGACGATGCGCACGTCGTTCGCGCCCGGAGCGCCTGCCGCAACCCGTCGGCGCGGCTACCGGGTGATCCGCCGAGGCGGGCGCTACATGGTCTTCCCGCGTGCGATGCTGGCCGAGTCGATGGGTCGGCACGGGCCCCGCGACGGGCTCGTCGAGATCTGGAACGGCATGCCCTTCCTGTCGCCGCTGTGGGCCCGAGGCCCGAGCGTCGCCTGGATCCATCAGCCCCACACCGAGTTGTGGGACAGGGTGCTGCCAAGCCGCAGGGCGGCCTTCGGCCGGGTGTTCGAGCGAGACGTGGCGCCCCGCTTCTACCGCCGCACCCCGGTAGTGACCCTGTCGGAGTCCACTCGGCGGCAACTGCTGACGGACTTCCGGCTCGCTCCCGAGATGGTCCATGTAGTGGCACCCGGCGTTGACCCCAGGTTCTGCCCGCCGCTGACGAAGACGCCGGCCGAAGTCGCCGGCGACGGGCCGAACGGCACGGCAACCGGCGAGGACCGGGCCCCGCTGCTCGTCGCGGTGGGCCGCCTGACCGCCTACAAGCGGTTCGACCGGGTGATCCGGATGGCTGCCCGTGTGCGGGAGCGGGTCCCGGCCCGGCTCGTTGTGGTGGGCGCCGGCACGGAGCGCGACCGGCTCATGAGCCTGATCGCCGAGGTCGACGCGGCCGAGTGGTGCCAGCTCGCCGGCCGGATCGACGATGACGCGCTGGCGGCGCTGTACAGAAGGGCGTGGGTGCTGGTGAGCGCCTCGATGACCGAGGGCTGGGGCATGACCATCACCGAGGCCGCAGCCTGCGGAACTCCCGCAGTGGTCAGCCGGGTGGCGGGCCACGCCGACGCGGTGATCGACGGTGAGACCGGCCACTTGGCCGTCACCGACGATGACTTCGTGGCCGCGCTCACCCGCGTGCTGACCGACGCCGCGCACCGACGGCGCCTGGCCGAGGCTGCGAGAAGACGCGCAGTGGCGCTCAGCTGGGAGCGCACCGCCCACGACACCTTCGCGGTGCTGGCCGACGAGGCCCTTCGGCGTCGATGACCTCCCGGTCGGACGCAGCGTCCGGCCGGAGTTTCCGGCCGCGGATCGGCGCGGCGTCGGGCTGGAGGCCCGGGTGGTGGAGCGACCGCGGCACCGTGTTCGTCGCGATTGCGGTCGCCTACGGGCCGATTGTCGCGTCCAGCCCCGGGCAGGTGGGCGCCGACACCAAGTCCTACCTCTATCTTGATCCGTCCGGTCTGCTCGGCCAAGCCCTCAGCCTCTGGGACGCCGACCGGGCGTTGGGCACCGTCACCCACCAGACGATCGGCTACCTATGGCCGATGGGGCCCTTCTACTGGCTCCTCGACAGCGTGGGCTGCCCCGACTGGCTGGCCCAGCGCCTGTGGCTCGGCACACTGCTGGCTGCGGCCGGGCTGGGAGTGCGCTACCTGCTGCGGACTCTGGGATTCCGAGGTCAGGGGCTGCTGGTCGCAGTCCTCGCCTACCAGCTGAGCCCGTACCTGCTCCAGTACTCAGCTCGCATCTCGGCGGTGCTGCTGCCCTGGGCCGGGCTGGGCTGGATGATCGGCCTCACCGCGAGAGCGGCTCGCACAGGAGGCTGGCGCCATCCGGCGCTGTTCGCCCTGACCGTCCTCACGGTGGGCAGCGTCAACGCCACCAGCCTCGCATTGGCCGGACTGGGCCCGGTGCTGTGGCTGGCCCACGCCGCCCTCGTGGAGCGCAGCATCAAACCGGGCCGAGCGGTCGCCGCGGCTGTCCGCATCGGCGTCCTCACCGCGGGCGTCTCGCTGTGGTGGGTCGCCGCTCTGCTGATTCAAGGCGCCTACAGCCTGCCCGTCACCCACTACACCGAGACCTACGAAGTGGTCGCCGACGCCAGCACCGCGCCGGAGATCCTGCGCGGCCTCGGCTACTGGTTCTTTTACGGCAACGACAAGTTCGGCCAGTGGATCGAGCCCAGCGTCGCCTACACGCAGGGCCTCTGGCTCGTCTTCTTGAGCTTCGGTCTGGTGGTTGGCGCGATCGGCCTCGCCGCCGCGGTGCGGTGGCATCATCTCAGCTACTTCCTGCTACTGCTCTCGGTCGGCGCGCTGATCGGCGTGGGTGCTCATCCCTACGACAGCCCCTCGCCGGCGGGCGGTCTGTTCAAGGCTGTCACCGGGACCGATGCGGGCCTGGCCCTACGCTCCACGCCCCGGGCCGGGCCGCTGGTGGCGTTGTCGGTCGCGGTGCTCGCCGGTGCGGGCATCAACGCCCTCAGGGGTCGGGTTCCCGCCTTCGGGGCGCTGGTCGGGTTGGGAGTGCTTGCCGCGGTCGTGCTCGCCAACCCGGCTGTCTGGAGGCTTCGCATGGTCGAGGAGCGCCTGCAGCGTCCCGAGGATCTGCCCGAGTACTGGCTGGAGGCCGCGGAGGGCCTTGCGCCGAGCATCCGAATGTGGGAGATCCCCGGCTCGGACTTCGCCTCCTACCGCTGGGGCAACACCGTCGACCCGGTCACCCCCGGCCTGGTCGATGGGGGCTACGTCGCCCGGGAGCTGGTGCCGTTCGGGTCGGCTGCCTCGGCCTCGCTGCTGGCCGCCGTCGACCGGCGCCTCCAGGAGGGCACCCTCGAAGCCGAGGCCCTGGCGCCGGTGGCTCGGCTCATGGGAGTGGACCGCATCGTTCACCGGGCCGACCTGGCCTTCGAGCGGTTCCGCACCCCCCGGCCGGTCGAGACCGCCGAGCTGCTGGGCCGCGCGCCGGGCCTGACGCCGGCAGCCGCGTACGGCGAGGCTGCGCCGAACGTGGCCGGGCCCGAGCAGACCATGATCGACGAGATCCATCTGGCCCGGGCCGCGGCGCCGGACCATCCCAGCCCGGTCACCGTCTACGAGGTCAGGCCTGCGGGCCAAGAGGTCTATGCCAAGCCCGCGGCAGGTGCCACCGTGCTGGTCGGCGACGCCGACGGCATCATCGACGGCGCAGCCGCGGGCGTCCTCGCCTTCACCGACGCCAGCCCGATGTTCTTCGCCTCCGACCTGATGGCCGATCCGGAGCTGCTGGACACGGTGATGGACACCCCCGCCGAGATCGTGGTGACCGACAGCAACCGGCGCCGAGCCCAGCGCTGGGTCACCCTGCGCGAGACCCGGGGCTACACCGAGATGGCGGGCCAGGAGCCTTTAGTCCACGACCCGACCGACAACCGCCTCCCGGTGTTCTCGCCGGCCCCTGAACTGGCCGATGACGTCCGCACCGTGAGCGAGCAGCGAGGGCCGGTGTCCGTGCAGGCCTCCGCATACGGCAATCCGGTGACCTACACCAACGACGACCGGCCCTTCCATGCGGTGGACGGCTCTGTGGACACGGCCTGGGCGGTGGCCGCCTTCGACGAGCCGCGAGGCGAGTTCCTGCGGCTCACGCTGGCCGAGCCGGCGCTCATTCCCGCAGTGCGCCTAGTGCAGCCCCTGGGCGCGGCCAACCGCCGCGTCACGGAAGTGGAGGTGCGGGCCGACGGCCGACCGGTCGTCACCGCCGCCCTGGATGCAAGATCGCTCACCCCGTCAGGGCAGACCGTTCCGTTGGGGGTGACGGCCAGCGTCCTCGAGGTCGAGATCACCGACACGGATGTGCCTCGGCAGGCGATCTACCCCGGCGTCGACCCGGTCGGCTTCGCTGAAGTCGACCTGGGCCTCGGTCCGGTGACCGAGGTGATCCGCACCCCGCGGGCCCTGGCGGACCGGCTCGGCGACGGACTCGGCGGTCATTCGGTGACGGTGGTCCTCACCCGCGAGCGGTCCGATCCCCGAGAGCCCGTGCGGGTCGATCCCGAGCCGCGCATGGTCCGGGCCGTGCCGCTGCCCTCCGACCGTCAGGCCGCACTGACCGGCACGGCCCGGCTGTCGGCCCATGCGCCTTCGACGCTGATCGATCAGCTGTTGGGGTTCGGCGACGGCGCGGGCGACTCACCGGCCATGGCCGCCTCGTCGGGTCGGCTGCCCGGCGACCTGCCCAGCCGAGCTTCGGCCGTGCTCGACGGCGATCCGGCCACGGCCTGGACCGGGCTGTTCGGACCTCAGGCCGGGCAGTGGATCGAGATCAGGCTGCGGGCGCCGCTGCGGACCGATCGCATCGAGCTCGACGTGGTGACCGACTCGCTCCACTCGGTGCCGACGGCTCTTCGGGCGCTGGTGGACGGGGTCGACATGGGATCGTTCGCCACCGGTCTGGCACTGCGGGACGAGCCGCTCGACACGGTGGCCACGGTGACGCTGCCCATCGACGCGTCCGGCTCGGTTCTCCGCCTAGTGGCTGAAGACGTCGATGAGCGCCGCACGCGGGACTGGCACAGCAACACCCTCCAGCCCCTGCCGATCTCGATAGCTGAGGTCCGATTCGTCGACACCGCCACAGCCGAGGGCGCGCCGGCCGGCCGGGCCGCGCCTCTGGACACCGCCGAGGGCGCGCTGCTCAGCCGGGCCTCGCCTCTGGACACCGGCTGTCGCGGCGACCTGGTGTCGGTCAACGGCGTGCCGGTACCGGTACGGGTGACCGGATCGGCCGTCGACGCCGAGGCCCGTCGCCGTCTTCGCTTGGAGGGCTGTGAGCCGGTGACCCTGACCGGAGGAGAGACCATGGTCGTCACCGCCGCAGGTGCCTCCACCGGCATCGACATCGACCAGGTCGTGCTGTCGAGCCCGGTCGAGGCTCCGGCTCCGATCCCGGACCTCGGCCCGGTGCATTCCGGCGGCCGGCAGAGCGACACCCGGAGCAGAGTGGGTCTCGACGGCTCGCCCCACGACCGCTGGCTGGTGCTCGGCCAGAGCTACAACCGGGGCTGGCGGGCCACGGCCGACGGCGCGGACCTGGGCGAGCCGGTCCTCATCGACGGTTACGCCAACGGCTGGCACCTGCCCGCGGGAGGCGCGGTCCGGGTGGACTTCCAGTGGCGGCCCCAGCGCTGGGTGGATCGGGCGCTGGCCCTCTCCGGGGTGCTCGTGCTGCTGACTGTCGTCGCGGCCGTCCGAGGCCGTGCCGACCGGGGCCGCCCTCCGCCGGGCCTGGGACGGGCCGACCTGGGTCCGGCCCGTCCCAGGCTGGCGCTGCCCTGGCTGGAGCCGGCCGCCGGGTCGGCGCCGCTGCGGGCAGCCGCAGCCGCGGCCGCCACGGTCACCGTGGTCGCCGCGGCCTTTCTGCCGGAGCCTCCCCGGTGGCTGTGGGTCGCGCCGATTCTCGGCGGAGCGGTCTTCTTGACTGCCAGGTGGCCGCGCACCGAGCCGATGCTGCTGTTGGCCGCGGCCGGCTCGCTCGCGGGTGCCGCGGCATGGATCATGGTCGAGCAGCGCCGGTTCCGCCATCCGCCCGACTTCGGATGGCCCCAGCAGTTCGAGGAGGTCCACATCCTCGGCGTGATCGCGATCCTGCTGGCCCTAGCTGCCTACGCCCGGACCATCGCATCAACCCGCGACGGACCGCGCAGTCCAAGGTGATCCGTCGCAACCGCGGTGTCACAGCGTTCCATCGGAACCGGCCCTTGACTGTTGCGCCGCCCGTCGGGGCGGTGGTCGCCGGGCTTGGGGTGGCACGTTCGCGTTGCCCCCGGGGGCGAGGCGGACCTATCGCAGGGGCATCGATGCGGGGGTGACTACCGCGGGGAGGCTGGTGGCGCCGGTCAGGTGGGCGTCGACTGCGGCGGCGCAGGCCCGGCCCTCGGCTATGGCCCAGACGATGAGGCTCTGGCCTCGGCCCATGTCGCCGCAGACGTAGACGCCTTCGACGCTGGTGGCCCAGTGGCCGTCGCGTGCGACGTTGCCTCGGGCGTCCAACTCGACGCCGAACTGCTCTATCAGCGGGCCTCGCTCGGGGCCGACGAAGCCCATGGCCAGCAGCACCAACTCGGCCGGGACCTGCTCCTCGGTGCCCGGGATCGGGTCGAAGCTCATGCGGCCGTCGCGGAAGGACTGCTCCACCCTCACGGTGGCCAGCGCGACCAGGTTGCCGTCGCCGTCGCCGACGAACTCGGTGGTGTTGATGGCGTAGTCGCGCCGGCCGCCCTCCTCATGCGCGGACGACACCCGGTAGATCATCGGCCAGGTCGGCCACGGGTTGGCGTCGGGCCGCTCGTCGGGCGGGCGGGGCATGATCTCGAACTGGCGGATCGAGGCGGCCCGCTGGCGGTGGGCGGTGCCCAGGCAGTCGGCGCCGGTGTCTCCCCCGCCGATGATCACCACCCGCTTGCCCTCCGCGGAGATCGGCGACGAATCGATGTCGCCCTCCTGCACCCGATTGGCCGGCGGCAGGTACTCCATGGCCTGGTACACCCCTCGCAGCTCCCGGCCCGGGATGGGCAGGTCGCGCCAGGCGGTGGCCCCGCAGGCCAGCACCACCGCGTCGAACCCGGCCCGCAGCTCCTCAGCCGTCACGTCGACGCCGACCTCCGCGCCGGGCCGGAACTCGGTGCCCTCGGCCTCCATCTGGGCCAGGCGTCGGTCGAGGTGGCGCTTCTCCATCTTGAACTCGGGGATGCCGTAGCGCAGCAGGCCCCCGATGCGGTCGGCCCGCTCGAACACCACCACGTCATGGCCGGCCCTGGTCAGCTGCTGCGCGGCGGCCAGCCCGGCCGGGCCCGACCCGACCACCGCCACCCGGCGGCCCGTGCGGGCCGCGGCGGGCTGGGGCACGATCCAGCCTTCGGCCCAGGCCCGGTCGACGATCTCCACCTCCACCTGCTTGATCGTCACCGGGGGCTCGTGGATGCCGAGCACGCAGGCGGCCTCGCAAGGCGCGGGGCACAGCCTGCCGGTGAACTCCGGGAAGTTGTTGGTTGCGTGGAGGCGGTCGATGGCCCGCCGCCAGTGGCCCCGGTACACCAGGTCGTTCCAGTCCGGGATGAGGTTGCCGAGCGGGCAGCCGCTGTTGCAGAACGGGATGCCGCAGTCCATGCAGCGAGACGCCTGCTGCTGCAGCTTCGGCGCCGGGAAGTCCTCGTACACCTCGCGCCAGTCGCGCAGCCGCACCGGCACCGCCCGCCGGGTCGGCAGCTCCCGGTCGTGCACGAGGAAGCCTCGGGGATCAGCCATCGGCAGGGGCCGTTCAGCCGTGCGCGGCGGCCATCACCGCGGCCACCTCGTCGCCGCCCGAGGCCCGGGCCTGCTCCGACGCGAGCAGCACCCGCTTGTAGTCGGTGGGCATAACCTTCTCGAAGTTCGCGGCCGATGTGGCCCAGTCCGCTAGCAGGCGGGCCGCCACCGCGCTGCCCGTCTCGTGGCGGTGGCGCTCGACGATGCCGCGCAGCCACCGCTCGTCGTCGGCGTCGAGAGGCTCCAGTTCCACCATCTCGCGGTTGAGGCGCACCGGCAGCCTGGCGTCCGGGTCGTACACATAGGCGATGCCGCCGGACATCCCCGCCGCGAAGTTGCGCCCCACCGGGCCGAGGACCACCGCCCGCCCGCCGGTCATGTACTCGCATCCGTGGTCGCCGACCCCCTCGACCACGGCCAGAGCGCCCGAGTTGCGCACGCAGAACCGCTCCCCCACCAGACCCCTCAGGAACATCTCGCCGCCAGTGGCGCCGTAGCCGATCACGTTGCCCGCGATCACGTTCTCCTCGGCCGCGAAGGTGGCGTCGGCGGCGGGCCTCACCACGACGCGCCCGCCCGACAGGCCCTTGCCCACGTAGTCGTTGGCGTCGCCCTCGAGCCGCAGCGTCACGCCCCGGGGCACGAAGGCGCCGAAGGAGGTGCCCGCCGAGCCCGAGAAGTTCACCACGATCGTGTCGTCGGGCAGCCCCGGGGCCCCGTAGCGGCGGGTCACCTCGCTGCCCAGCAGCGTCCCCACCGTGCGGTTCACGTTGCGGATCGGGATCTCGATGGTGACCGGCCGGCTGTCGGACAGCGCCCCCTCGGCCAGCTGGATCAGCATCTGGTCGAGGGCGTGCTCAAGGCCGTGGTCCTGGCCGACTCGCTGGTGACGCACGGCATCTAGCGCCAGCGGCGGGAGGTGCAGAATGGGCGTCAGGTCCAGTCCGGACGCCTTCCAGTGGTCGACCGCGTCGGCGGTGTCGAGCAGCTCCACCTGCCCGACGGCCTCCTCGATGCTGCGGAACCCGAGCTCGGCCAGGAGGGCCCGCACCTCGGTGGCGATGAACTCGAAGAAGTTGACCACGAACTCGGGTCGCCCGGTGAACTTGCTGCGCAGTTCGGGGTTCTGGGTGGCCACCCCGACCGGGCAGGTGTCAAGGTGGCACACCCGCATCATCACGCATCCCATCACCACCAGCGGAGCGGTGGCGAAGCCGAACTCCTCCGCGCCCAGCAGCGCGGCGATCACCACATCGCGGCCCGTCTTGAGCTGCCCGTCGACCTGCACCACGATCCGGTCGCGCAGGTCGTTGAGCAGCAGCGTCTGCTGGGTCTCGGCCAGGCCGAGCTCCCACGGCGCGCCGGCGTGCTTGATGGAGGTCAACGGCGACGCGCCGGTGCCGCCGTCGTGGCCCGAGATCAGCACCACGTCGGCATGGGCCTTGGACACCCCGGCAGCCACGGTGCCCACCCCCACCTCCGACACCAGCTTCACGTGGATGCGGGCCGCAGGGTTGGCGTTCTTGAGGTCGTGGATGAGCTGGGCCAGATCCTCGATCGAGTAGATGTCGTGGTGCGGCGGCGGCGAGATCAGTCCCACGCCGGGCGTGGAGTGGCGGGTCTTCGCGATCCACGGGTACACCTTGTGGCCCGGAAGCTGGCCTCCCTCGCCGGGCTTGGCCCCCTGGGCCATCTTGATCTGGATGTCGTCCGCGTTCACCAGGTACTCGCTGGTCACCCCGAAGCGGCCCGACGCGGCCTGCTTCACCGCGCTGCGCCGCAGGTCGCCGTTGGGGTCGGGGACGTAGCGGTCGGCGTCCTCGCCGCCCTCTCCGGTGTTGGACTTGCCCCCGATGCGATTCATGGCGATGGCCAGGGTCTCGTGGGCCTCCTTGGAGATCGAGCCGTAGCTCATGGCGCCGGTGGCGAAGCGCTTGACGATCGCCGAGACCGGCTCGACCTCGTCGATCGGCACGGGCGGCCGGGTGCCGGTGCGGAGCCTGAACAGCCCGCGCAGCGTGCCCATGCGGCTCGACTGGTCGTCGACGAGGCGGGTGTACTCCCTGAAGATGTCGAATCGCCGCTGTTTGGTGGCGTGCTGCAGTTTGAACACCGTCTCGGGGTTGAACAGGTGGTACTCGCCCTCGCGCCGCCACTGGTACTCGCCGCCGGCGTCGATGGTGCGGTGGGCCCGCCGCGCCCGGTTGCGGGGGTGGGCCCGACGGTGCCGCACCGCCACCGCGGCCGCGATCTCGTCGAGGCCGATGCCGCCCAGACGGCTGGAGGTGCCGGTGAAGTACTTGTCCACCAGTTCGGGGCCCAGGCCGATCGCTTCGAAGATCTGCGCGCCCGTGTAGGAGGCGACGGTGGAGATGCCCATCTTGGACATCACCTTGAGAATGCCGGCGCAGGCCGCCTTCACATAGTTGCGGTGCGCGGCCTCCACCCCCAGCGACGGGTCGAGCCCGTGCAGCCCCTCCGTCGCCATGTGGGCGATCGTCTCGAACGCCAGATAGGGGTTGACCGCGTTGGCGCCGTAGCCGAGGTGCAGGCACAGATGGTGCACCTCGCGGGCGTCGCCGGACTCCGAGACGAGGCCCACCCGGGTGCGGGTCCGCTCGGCTACGAGATGCTGGTGCACGGCCGAGACGGCCAGCAGCGACGGGATCGGGGCCAGGCGCTCGTCGCTGCCCCGGTCCGACACGACCAGGATGCTGGCGCCCTCCTCGATGGCCGCCGACGCCGCGTCGCACAGGCCGTCGAGCGCCCGGCGCAGCCCCGGACCTCCCTCGGCCACCGGGTACAGGGCGCCGAGCACCTCGGCATGGAAGTCCTCGAGCCCGCCCGGGCCATCGATGCCGACCAGGCGGTCGAGCTCGTCGTCGGTGATGACGGGCCGGTCCAGATGGACGGTGCGGCACGACTCCGGTTGCGGGTCGAACAGGTTGCGCTCAGGGCCGACCCTGGCGTACAGGGAGGTGACGAGCTCCTCGCGGATGGCGTCCAGCGGCGGGTTGGTGACCTGGGCGAACAGTTGTTTGAAGAAGTCGTAGACGGGGCGGTTGCGGTCCGAGAGCACCGCGGGCGGAGTGTCGGTGCCCATCGAGCCCAACGCCTCCTTGCCGGTGTTCGCCATCGGCGCGAGCAGCAGCCGGTGCTCCTCGTGGGTGTGGCCGAACACCTGCTGGCGCCGGATTAGCGAGCCCTCCTCGCGGCGGGCCGCGGTGCGGCCCGGCAGGTCGTCGAGATGCACGAGGTTCTGGTCGAGCCAGCGCTGGTACGGCCGGGCCGCGGCGAGGCCGTCCTTGATCTCGTCGTCGCGGACGATCCTCCCCTGCGACGTGTCGATCAGGAACATCCGGCCGGGCTGCAGGCGGCCCTTCTCCACCACCGAGCTCTGAGGCACGCCGAGCACGCCGGTCTCCGAGGCCATAACAACGAGGCCGTCGTTGGTCACGAGATAGCGGGACGGGCGCAGCCCGTTGCGGTCGAGCACCGCTCCGATCACGGTGCCGTCGGTGAAGGCGATGGAGGCCGGGCCGTCCCAGGGTTCCATGCGGGTGGCGTGGTACTGGTAGAACGCCTTGCGGTCGGCGCTCATCTCGGCGTGGTGCTCCCAGGGCTCGGGGATCATCATCAGCACCGCCTCGGCCATCGAGCAGCCGCTGAGGGTGAGCAGTTCCAGCACCTCGTCGAACCCGGCAGTGTCGCTGGCGTCGGGGGTGCAGATGGGCAGGGCGCGTTCCAGGCCGTCGAGATGGGGCGACGACAGCAGGGCCTCGCGGGCGTGCATCCAGTTGCGGTTGCCCCTGATCGTGTTGATCTCGCCGTTGTGGGCGATCATCCGGTAGGGATGGGCCAGCGGCCACGACGGGAATGTGTTGGTGGAGAACCGGGAGTGGACGAGCGCCAGCGCGCTCTCGACCCGCTCGTCGTTCAGGTCCGGGTAGAAGGAGGTGATCTGGCGGGCGACGAGCATGCCCTTGTAGACGAGCGTGCGAGCGCTGAGGCTCGGGAAGTACACCCCGGTGTGGGGCGGCGCGGCTGCGCCCATGGCCGAGTCGGCGTCCTCCGCGGTCGAGTGTCCGGCGCCGACGGCGCCGATCTCGTGCTCGATGCGCTTGCGAACGATGTAGGCCCGACGGTCCAGCCCGATCCCCGACAGCCCGTCCCCGGCGATGAACAGTTGGCGGAAGCTGGGCATCGCGTCGTGCGCCCCCCGCCCCACGGCTGAGGGCTCCACCGGCACGTCGCGCCAGCCGACCACCTCGAGGCCCTCGCCTCTCACGATGTTCTCCACCGCCGCAGCCGCCTCCTCGGCCTCGCGCCGCTTCACCGGGAGGAAGCCGATCCCGGTGGCGTACCGCCCGGCGGGAGGCAGTGGAAAGTCAGCCACGTCGCGCAGGAATCGGTCGGGGACCTGGATCAGCACGCCGGCGCCGTCACCGGTGCCCGGGTCGGCGCCCAGCGCGCCCCGGTGCTCGAGGTTGCACAGGGCGCGGATGCCCAGCGCCACCACCCGGTGCGAAGCCCGGCCGCGCGCGTCGCACACGAAGCTGACGCCGCAGGAGTCATGCTCATGCCGCGGGTCGTAGAGGCCTTGGCGCGGGGGCGTGGCAGATTCCATCGAACTCCTAGTGGGATGCGCAGCCAGTCAGCGCAGCGTCCGCGGTACTGCCGTAGGAGCCTGGGACCCGTGGGACGCTGCGCGAGGGCGGGGACGTCGTTGGCCCTACACCCTTGTGGACAGCGGTGGACAACCCTAGCGGGGGTCCGTCTGACTTGAACAATCCGGGATCTCGGCGCCGCGGTCGTCCCGCTTCGTCCCCGTTGTCCGTTTCGCTCGCTCGCACGGGCATGACGGGCTGAGCCGCGGCTTTGATCCAGTCGCTGAGCCGTTTCCCTGAGACGCACGGGCATGATGGAGCCGTGCTCACCCCGTCCGTGGACGCCGCTGAGCGGGTGGCTCGCCTGATCGACGCCAGTCCGACGCCGTATCACGCCGTCGAGCAGGCGGCTGGGATGCTCGCGTCCGCGGGCGCCCGGGTGCCATCCGGGTCGGCTGAGGCGGCGTCGCCGGGACTCTGGTATCACGCCGAGGGCGGCGCGCTGGCCGCATGGGCGGTGGGCGACAACCACGGCGCCCGCAGCGGTATGCGGATCGTGGGCGCTCACACCGACTCGCCCAACCTTCGGCTCAAGCCCCGGCCCGACGCCGGCCAGGGCGGCGCCTACCGGCAGCTCGGCGTGGAGGTCTACGGCGGAGCGCTGCTCAACTCGTGGCTGGACCGCGATCTCGGCGTGGCCGGACGCCTCGCCGTGCGGGACGGGACCGGGGGTGTGAGCCCGCGGCTCGTCCGCATCGACGAGCCCCTGCTGCGCATCCCTCAACTCGCCATCCACCTGGACCGGGAAGTGAACGAGAAGGGCCTGGTGCTCAACCGCCAACAGCATCTCTCGCCCATCTGGAGCCTGGACGCCCAGGCCGCGATCGGCGAGGCTACGGCCTCCCTGGACGCGCCGCCGGCGAGACGCGGCGCGAGGGCCTTCATGGACACGGTCGCCGAAGCCGCCGGAGTGGATCCGATCGACGTGGTCGGCCACGAGCTGATGGTCTTCGACGTCGACCGGGCCCGCTTCGTGGGCGAAGGAGCCTCGATGCTGTCGGCGGCGCGCATCGACAACCTGCTGTCTTGTTTCGCCGCGGTGGACGCTCTGGTCGCCGCGGCCGACGCGCCCGGTCCCCGCATCGCCGCGGTGTGCCTGTTCGACCATGAGGAGGTCGGCAGCGTGTCCTCCACCGGCGCGGCGTCGCCGCGGCTGGACCGTCTCGTGGACCGCCTGGCCTCGGGATTCGGAGCGGACTCCGACGACGCGGCCGCCGCCCGGGCCGACAGCATCGTGCTGTCGGCCGACGGTGCCCACGCCACCCATCCGAACTATCCCGAGCGCCACGACCAGCAGCATCCGGTGATCCTCAACGGCGGTCCGGTGCTCAAGTCGAACGCCAACCAGCGCTACGCCACCGACGCGCTCACCGGCGCCGCCTTCCGTCTGGCCTGCGAGCGGGCCGAGGTGCCGATGCAGCTGTTCGTGAGCCGCTCCGACATGGCCTCCGGCTCCACCATCGGACCGGTCACTGCGGGCCGGTCAGGGATGGGCACCGTCGACGCGGGATGCGCCCAGCTGGCCATGCACTCGGCCCGGGAGCTGTGCGGCGCCCACGACATCGGCTGGTTCCGCGCCGCGATCGAGCAGTTCCTACTGGGCTGACAGCCGGGACCGGTCGCCGGGCCCGCGAGCCCTGCTCTCAGCCGACGGCCGGGCCGCGCGGCCGGGCGTGACCCTGTGACCGGCTGGCGTGCCGGGCGGTCCGCGCGCCGAGAGCGCCGATCAGTGGAGGACGGCTCGGGCCGTGACCCGCGCCCGGTACACGTGCGGCGCCACCGTCAACAGGATCGGCAGGATCTCCAGACGGCCGATCACCATGAGCAGCGCCAGCACCAGCCGGGCCGGCTGGCTGAACGCCACCGCATAGTTGGAGGTCGGCCCGGCCTCGCCCAAGGCCGGCCCCATGTTCCCGAGCGCCGACACCACCGATCCCAGCGACGTCTCCAACTCTCCGCCCAGCGCGGTGACCGCCAGCAGACCCGCCAGCACCAGCAGAGAGTGGAGCAGGAAGAACCCGGCCACCCTGGCCACGACGTTCTCGCTGACGATGTCGCGGCCCAGCCGTACCGGGATCACCGCCCGCGGCGTGAGGGAGTGCTGCACCGAGCGCACCATCACCAGCCCCAGCACCTGCATCCGCATCACCTTGATGCCGCCCGACGTCGAGCCCGTGCAGCCGCCCACCACCATCAGGAACAGCAGCACGAGCTGGGCCCCGGCCGCCCAGATCACATAGTCGGCGGGCGAGCCGGGGCCGGTGGCGTTGGTCAGGCCGGTACTCGTCCCCAGCGACACCACGGTGAATGCGGCGGCCCGTATGGACGAGGCCAGCGGCAGCCCGTTCTCCAGCCACAGCAGCATCACGATGACAGTGGCCGCGAGGCTCAGCACGAAGAGGTACGAACGGAACTCGCTGTTGCGATGGTACGGCAGGGTGCGGGTGGCCACCGCCTGCCAGTGCAGGGCGAAGCTGGTGCCGCCCAGGATCATGAACACGATCACCACCGTCTCCACCGCCACGCTGTCGTAATGGCCGATCGAGTCCGCGTACGGCGAGAAGCCGCCGGTGGAGGCGAGCGTGAGCGCGTGGGCGACCGCGTCGTAGACCGACGAGAAGCCGTCGGCGGCGAGCAGCGCCACGGCCGCGCAGGCCGTGAAGCCGATGTAGACGATCCACAGCCGCCTGGCCGTCTCGCTCACCCGGGGGGTGAGACGGTCCGACGACGGTCCGGGGGCCTCCGCCGAGATCAGCTGCAGGCCGCCCACGCCGAGGAAGGGAAGCACCGCCACCGCCAGCACAACTACGCCCATGCCGCCGTACCAGTGAGTGACCTGGCGATACATCATCAGGCCCCGGCCCGGGCTCTCGAAGTCCGACAGCACGGTGGAGCCGCTAGCCGAGAAGCCTGACGCCGACTCGAACAAGCTGTTGACGACCTGCTCGACGAATCCCGCGCCCCCGGCGGCGAAGGTGCCGGCCAGGACGTAGGGGACCGCGCCGGCACCGGTGATGAGTATCCAAGTCCAGCCCACGGTGCTGAAGATCTGGCGCTTGCCGATCACACCGGGACGGGTGAGGTACCACAGAGACCCGCCGAACGCGCCGGCCAGCAGGGCCGAGACCGCCAATGCGGCCGTGTCGCGTCCGGTCGTGATCGCCTCCAGCAGCGCACAGGCCAGCATCCCGACCGACACTGCGGCCAGCGCGATGCCGGTGACGTGCATGGTGGTGGACGTGAACTGTCCCCGGTTCCGGCTGACGGGCCGGCCGAGGCCTGCAGCGAGCGGCTCCGGGCGACGGGTCATCGTCGGGGTCTGGACTCGACCATTTCCGCGAGACGGCTGCCTGCGACTCTCAGCGAGAAGCGTGTTCGCCGCACGGCGACCTTGTAGCTGCGCATCACCAGCCCCACTCCGGCCAGCAGCGGCGGGATCGACATCCGCCCGCCCATCATCAGCGGCACGAGTGCAAGGTGGGCCGGCCGGTCCAAGTCGCCGAGCCGGCCGAACGCCCCGATCTCTCCCACTGCGGGGCCGAGCGTGGCCACCGCGCTGACCGAGCCCCACACGCTGCCCAGCAGCGACGCTCCCGAGATTCCCAGCAGCAGCGCCCCGACACCCACCAGCGCCACGTAGGCGATCTGGTGGCCGCCCAAGCGGTCGAGCGTGCGCCGGGAGAGAGTCTCTTCGTCACGCCGGACGATGACCACCGCGTAGGGGTCGAGCTCGCGTCGCAGCTCCCCTCCGGCCGACCCCATCAGCAGCTGGGCCCGCATCACCCGCATGCCCCCGCCGGGCGAGCCCATCATCGTTCCCACTCCGGCGCCGACCATCAGCACGACCGTCGCCGACGGCCCCCAGACCGTCCAGTCCGCGATCGCGAACCCGGTTGTGCTCACCACCGAAGCCGCGGTGAACGCGGCCTCGCCCAGGCTCGCGTCGCGATGGGCGGCCACCACGGCGGTGGCCGCCGTCAGCAGCAGCAGGAAGGTCCTGAGCTCCTGAGAGCGCCACAGGGGCCGCAGCCTGCCCCGGACGATCCACCACAGCACGAAGATGCCCGCGCCGGCCAGGACCATCCCGGCTGCCGCCACGGTCTGGGCGGCAACGCCGTGGCTGGCCAGGGAATCGATCCGGCCGGTGAACCCGCCGGTGGAGGCTGTGCCCATCCCGACGACGAGCGCCTCGACCGGCCTGAGGCCAGCCAGCAGGTAGGCCGCCACGCAGGCCGCGGTGAAGCCCGAGTACAGCAGGAGCACCCGCCGTCTTCCGGCCGCGGCATTCGGAGCGAGGTCCAGCCCCGTGCGGCCCGTGGCGTAGCCGATGAGCGAAGTCGATCGCAGCACGGCAGGAAGGGTCACCACCGCGATCACTATCGCGGTCATGCCTCCGATCCAGCTGGTGGCGGCCCGCCACAGCACCAACGTGCGAGACGCCTCCTCGATGTCGAGGAAGCTGACGGCGGTGGTGGTGAACCCGGCCACCGACTCCACCAGAGCCTCGTCGATGCGGCCGAGGGCGCCGGTGCCCACGTAGACGGCCGCGCCGAACAGCACCAGCGCCGTCCAAAGAATGCCGATGCCGGCGAATACCTCGCCAGGGCCTGCCCGCTCGGGGCGCGACACCCTCCGGCCGCCGTAGGCCGCGACGGCCGCGCAGGCGGCGCCCAGGCAGGAGAACGCGATCGCGTCGCCGTTGTCGTCGCCGACGCCGGCGAGGCCGCACACCAGGGTCGCCACGCCCAGCACCAAGCCGGCGTCGACCACCGCGGCCAGCGTCCACGACGTGATGCGAGCCCGCGGCGCGGCGCCCGCCCTCCGCCGGGGGCGGGCGGTGCCTAGGCGTCTCACGTCGCCAGCGGGGGGCGGGCGGTGCCTAGGCGTTGCACGTCAGCAGCCGGTTGACCTCGCTCACGGAGGCCGGCATGGCGAACGCGACCACATGGTCCCGTCCCCGAAGCCGGCTGCGGCCGCGGGCGATCTGGGGCTTGCCGTCGCGCACGATGGCTCCGATGATCACGTCCTTGGGGAGACGGAGGTCTCGTAGCAGGGAGTCGTCGGCCGGACTGCCCGACTTCACCTCGAGTTCAAGCACCTCGGCCTCGGACTGAAGGAAGGTCGCCACCGCGGCGACGTCGCCGTGGACGAAGCGCATCACGCCGTCGGCGGTGGCCGTGCGGGGCGACAGCGACACGTCCACCCCCGCCGAGTCCAGCAGCGAGAGCAGCGCCAGCTTGTGCACCACCGCGATCGTCCCGGAGGCACCCACCGACTTGGCGTACAGACAGGCCAGGATGTTGGCCTCGTCCTCGCCGGTGAGCGCGGCCACCGCGTCGAAGCGCCCGATGCGGGCCTCGGCCAGCAGGTCGGCGTCGGTGATGTCGCCCTCGAGAACTTGGACGTCGTGCAGCTCCTGGGCGAGTTCCAGCGCCCGGCTGGGATCCCGTTCCACGATCACCACCTCGACGCCCCGGGACACGAGGTGCTCGGCCAGGATCCGGGCGGTGCGACCGCCGCCCAGCAACAGCACATGGCGGGCCGTGCCGGTGCCCAGGCCGAGGAGCTTGGCCACCCGGCGGCGGGCGCGCCGCTTGCACACGACCCGCACGAGGTCGTCGACCAGCAGCGTGCAGTCGAAGCGGGGAATGATGGTCTCGTTGCCCCGCGAGATGGAGCCCACGATGAACTCCCAGTCGGGCTCGTGCTCGGCGGCTATCTCCGAGAGCCGCATCCCCACCAACGGCGCGTCGGCCCTGAGCCTCGTACCGATGACGATCGCCTCGCCGTGGGCCATAACCGCGATCTCTGAGGCGCCCGGATAGTCGAGCAGGTCGAGTATCCGTTCCGCGGTCTCGGAG
This sequence comes from Acidimicrobiales bacterium, assembly GCA_963667505.2. Taxonomy (GTDB): domain Bacteria; phylum Actinomycetota; class Acidimicrobiia; order Acidimicrobiales; family Aldehydirespiratoraceae; genus Aldehydirespirator. The sequence goes on from OY763490.2 coordinate 1,407,763, forward strand.
TCGGGGTCGATCACCAGGTCGGCGCCGAAGTTCTGGCGCAGTTCGGCTGCTGCGCGGCTGCGAAGCTCCGACGCCTCGATGCGCACGATGGTGCGGGACACACCTCGTTGCTTGGCGACCAGCGAGGCCACCAAGTTCACCTCGTCGTTGCTGGTGACCGCCACGAGCAGGTCGGAACGGTCGAGCCCGGCGTCGGACAGCGCGCTAGGATGCGAGCCGCTGCCCTGCACCGTCAGCACATCCAGTTCGGCCCCCAGCTCGCGCAGGCGGTCCGCGTCGGTGTCGACCATCGACACGTTGTGACCCTCACGGCTTAGGCGGCCCGCCACATAGGAGCCGACCTCGCCGGCCCCCACGACGATCACGTCCACGGCGATGTTCTAGCGCCTCAGGCCGCGCCAAGCACTCAGGCCAGCCGTCCGCCGGCCGCGACGATCACGGAACGGTCCGTGACGACGGCGTCCAGCGGGACGTCCCAGGGTTCGCGGGGCACCCGATCGACCTGCTGGAACCAGTGGGCCACGCCGACCGCTACCGGGCCGGACCCGGCGCCGGCCGATGCCGGCGACGTCGGCGACGCCAGCGATGCCAGGGCTCGGTCGTAGAACCCGCCCCCCTGGCCGACCCGATGACAGGTCGCATCGAAGGCCACGAGGGGCACCAGCACCACATCGTGATCCGCGAGCGGCACCGTCTTGCCCTCGACCGGCTCCGGGATGCCGAAGGCTCCGGGCGCCAACAGCCAGCCCTCGGCGCGGGCGACGAACTCGAGATCGGGCCCCGAGACCCGGGGCAGCGTGAACGCGGTCCGACGCTCGCCGTCGACCAGGGCGTCCAGCGCGATTTCCCCCCGCACGGCCCGGTAGACCGCCACCCTCGAAGCCCGGGCGATTACCGGCAGGGACTCCAGCCGCATCACCAGGGCCGCGCTGGCCTCGGCCGCGTCCCCGGGGGCGAGCGCAGCCCTGCGGGCCCGCATTTCCGAACGGATGGCCGCCTTGGCCTCCGCCACCGACGTCACAGCCGAGCCGAACGGATGGCCGCCTTGGCCTCCGCCACCGACGTCACAGCCGAGCCGAACGGATGGCCGCCTTGGCCTCCGCCACCGATGTCACAGCTCAACAGTAGGCTGGTCTGCTGACCAGTCTCGCAATGGAGCAGCAAGTTGGAAGCAATCCCCTACATCGCCATGGTGTCGGCGCTGGCCGCGCTGGCGCTCGCCGCCTACTACTACAAGGACGTCCAATCGGCGCCGCCCGGCAATGAGCGCATGGTCTCGCTGATGGGCCAGATCCAGGCTGGGGCCAAGGCCTTCCTGCGACAGGAGTACATCTGGGTCGGCGGGTTCGTGGTCGTGATGGCGGTGCTGATCCCGCTAATCACCGGGGTGGCGCTGTCGTTCCTCAGCTACATCCTGGGAGCGGTGCTGTCCGGGGCCGCCGGGTACGCAGGCATGACGGTGGCCACCATGGCCAACGCCCGCACCACTAACGCGGCCATCGACGGCCCCGCCAAGGCCCTCCCGCTGGCCTTCCGGGGCGGCGCGGTGATGGGCTTCGCGGTGGCCGGGCTGTCGCTTCTGGGTCTCACCCTGTGCTACCTGCTCTTCGTGCGGTGGATCGGCACCGACGACGCTTTCGAGATCTTCACCGCCTTCGGCCTCGGGGCCAGCTCCATCGCGCTGTTCTCCAGGGTGGGCGGCGGCATCTACACCAAAGCGGCCGACGTGGGAGCCGACCTGGTCGGCAAGGTCGAGGCGGGAATACCCGAGGACGACCCCCGCAACCCGGCCACCATCGCCGACAACGTGGGCGACAACGTTGGCGATGTGGCCGGGATGGGCGCCGACCTGTTCGAGAGCTACTCGGGATCGATCATCGCCCCGGTGGCCCTGACCGCCTTCAGCTTCGGCCTCGGGGCCGAGGCCGCGGGCGAGGACGGGATCGCGCAGCTGCTGGTGTTCCCCATGGCGGTGGCCCTCGTCGGCATGATCGCCGCCATCGCCGGCTCGTTCACGGTGCGCGGCGGTGCCAGCACGGAGGTCAAGGCCCTCTCCAAGCAGCTCCACATGGGCACCAACGTAGCCATGGGCCTCACTGTGATCGGCACTCTGATCATGGGCCGGATCTTCTTCGGCGACACCGACAAGTTCGAGTCGTGGATCGGGCTGCCGCTGTCGGTCATCGGCGGGCTGGCGGCTGGCTGGGGCATCGGCAAAGTGGCCGAGGTCTGGACCAGCGACCACTACCCTCCGGTGCGGCGCATCGCGGCCCAGACAGAGACCGGCCCGGCCACCACGGTGCTGTCGGGCGTGTCGGCCGGAATGGTCTCGGTGGCCGCGTCGGTGGTGCTGATCGGCGGCGGCGTGCTCGTCGCCTACTGGGGGGGCCAGCAGACCCTCGGCGACTCGGCCTTCGGGGGCATCTACGGGATCGCGGTGGCCGCCGTCGGTATGCTGGCCACCACCGGCGTGGTGGTCTCGGTGGACGCCTACGGGCCGATCGCCGACAACGCCGGCGGCATCGCCGAGATGTCCGAGCTCGACCCCGGCGTGCGGGAGGTCACCGACGCGCTGGACTCGCTCGGCAACACCACCGCGGCCATCGCCAAGGGCTTCGCGGTGGGATCGGCCGCGCTGACCGCGCTCGCGCTGTTCAAGTCGTTCGAAGTAGCCCTGATCAACTCCGCCCGCGAGCAGGGCGAGACCTTCGCCCTGAACCTCAACGTCGGCTCGGTGGACGTGTTCATCGGGCTGCTGGTGGGGGCCATGGTGCCGTTCCTGTTCGCAGCCCTCACCATCGACGCAGTGGGACGGGCGGCCAACAAGATGATCGAGGAGGTCCGCCGCCAGTTCCGGGAGATACCCGGCCTGCGGGAGGGCGCCGAGGGCGTGACCCCCGACTCGGCCACCTGCGTGGCCATCTCCACTCGAGCGTCGCTGCGGGAGATGCTGGCGCCGGGCGCGCTGGCCGTGGTGGTGCCCCTGGTGATCGGCTTCATCGACGTCGACATGCTGGGCGGATTCCTGGCCGGCGCGCTGGTGACAGGCTTCGCGCTGGCGATCTTCATGGCCAACGCGGGCGGCGCGTGGGACAACGCCAAGAAGTACATCGAGGCCGGTGCCCACGGCGGCAAGGGATCCGAGCCGCACAAGGCCGCGGTGGTGGGCGACACCGTCGGCGACCCGTTCAAGGACACCGCTGGGCCCTCGATGAACATCCTCATCAAGGTAATGACGATCGTTTCACTGGTCTTCGCGTCGGCCTTCGTCTAGGGCGCGTCGAACGCTCGCTCCCATCGGATGCACAGTCTCGGGAGCATTGCGTGTCGCCTGTTCACCGAAGACCGCACCGAGACTCGTGAGGGCGGCTAGCCGGGCGACGCAACCTCCACCACGGTGCGGACGCCTTGTGCGGAACGCAGCCGGTCGAAGCCCTCGTTCACGTCGGAGAGCCGCACCCGATGAGTGATCATCGACTCGAGATCGAGTTCGCCGCGCCTCCACATGCCGACCATCAGCGGGATGTCCCGGCTCGGCCAGCAGTCACCTAGCAGGCTGCCCGCCAGCCGCTTCTGCTGGAGCATGAACAATGTCGCCGACCCGATGTCCACGGTGTGCTCGGGCGGAGGAGCCCCCACCACCACGGCGGTGCCCCCCGGCCCGGTGACCTCCAGGGCCAGGCTCACAAGGCTCGCCACCCCGGCCGTCTCGAACGCGTAGTCGGCGCCTCGACCGCCGGTGGCGTCGGCCACCGCGGCTCGCAAGTCCAAAGCGTCGCCCCCCACTACGTCGGTCGCGCCGAGGCGCAGGGCCGCTTCGCGGCGCGGCGCCACCGGATCGGCGGCCACGATGCGGGCTGCCCCGGCGATTCGGGCGCCCTGCACAGCGGAGAGCCCCACGCCGCCCAGTCCGGTCACCACCACGGTCGCGCCCCGCTCGACTCTGGCCGTATTGAGCACCGCGCCCACTCCGGTCTGCACCGCGCAGCCGATCAAGCAGGCGACCTTCAAGGGCACGTCGTCGTCGAGGCGCACCACGCCTGAGGCGGCCACCACCGTGCGCTCCGCGAAGGCGCCCACGCCCAGACCGCGGTGCACGAGCCGGCCGTGCCGGGACAACGGCGACGTCGAGTCGGGCCGGGTGCCAGCCACGAAGCTCATGGCGTGCGGGCAGCGGCTGGCCTGCTGGCGGGCGCAGCCGGTGCAGTGCCCGCACGGCGCGACCGGCGTGATCAGCACCTTGTCCCCCTCGCTGACGTGGCTCACTCCCGCCCCGACGGAGGCGACGACGCCAGCAGCCTCATGGCCCAGCACCGCGGGCGCCATGTACCCGCCCTCGACCACAGTGAGGTCGCTGTGGCAGATGCCAGAGTGACTGACCTCCACGCAGACCTCTCCTGGCCGGGGTTCGGCCAATTCGATGTCGTCGACGACCTCCATCGCCGAGCGGGGTTCCAGCAGCACGGCAGCTCGCACGGCCGGCCTCCTGTCGTCTCGCCGCTGTGTCGACGCCGATGCTAGGCGTCAGCCGGGCCTCGATCCCGCGGCGCTCGGGCGCCAACAGGGACAGGCGTCAGCCGGGCTCGATCCCGCGGTACTCACGCGTGGCCGGGGCTACGCGTCGACGGGGCTTCCCCGCGTGGTCGGCCCGACCCTGGCCATCACCAGCGCAGACACCCGGTGGGCCGCGTCCACTGCCGCCGCGGCCGCCGCGCCTGTGCGGCGAGACATCATGTAGCCGGCCACGAACCCGTCCTCAGCGCCGGTCCGGTCAACCACCACCGGCGGGTGGGCCGGACGGCGGTGCTGCACGCCCGATGATGTGACGATCGTCGTGCGCTCGGGGCTCGTCACCACCGTGCAGGCGCTTCCCGCAATCGGCTGCTGTTCCTCGAGCCCGAGGCGGGCGTGGTCGCGTTCGGTGGATATCACCGAGTCGGGCCCGACGGCCGCCACCAGCTCCAGGAATGCGGCCGCTCCGTAGTGGGCCACCTCGTCCGCGCCGAGCGCCGTCATGGTGATCGGGACGCGGCGGTCGGAGGCCGCGGCCAACACCTCCTCGACGACGCCGGCCAGCGGGTCGGTCGTCATGGAGCGGGCAGGCACGAACAACTGGGTCACCCCGTCCATCAACTCGGGGTCGGCGCGCTCGAGGCGCGACGAGGCGCCCCGATCCAGCAAGGTTGTGCGATATCCGCCCTGCAGAAGGCTGATGACCGTGCCGGTCACGCCGTGGATCTCGACCCTGAGATCGACGCCCCGCCGGGCTAGGTCGCGCCTCAGCGACTCTCCCACAGCGTCGGCGCCCACTTGCCCGACGAAACGGGCCGAGCCGCCCCGCTCGCAGACGATGGCCGCCACGTTGGCCGCCGAGCCGCCCCGCACCCGTATTGACCGCACCTCTGCGAAGTGGCCCCGACGCACCTCCGCGGGGAGTTCGACCACGAACTCCTCCACTAGGTCTCCGATCGTCAGCAGCATCGCGCTCTCCGGCGGTCACTGTAGAGCCGCCCCGCTTCGGGGCCATCGGACTGCGAAGAATGACTTGCTCGGGCACAGGCGCCAAGAGCCGTGCCGGTAGGGTGCCGACGTGGTCTCGGAACTCTTCGAAGCCGCGGCATGGCGGGTCGTGGACGGTTTCAGCGACCTCACCGACGTCACCTACCACCGGGCGGTGGACCAGGGCACGGTGCGGGTGGCCTTCGACCGCCCGGAGGTGCGCAACGCGTTCCGGCCCCACACCGTGGACGAGCTCTACCGCTGCCTCGACCACGCCCGCATGTCCAGCGACGTGGGATGCGTGCTCCTCACCGGCAACGGGCCGTCGCCCCGGGACGGCGGCTGGGCCTTCTGCTCGGGCGGCGACCAGCGCATCCGGGGCCGCGACGGCTACCGCTATGCGAGCGGCGAGACCGGCGACACCATCGACGACGCCCGCTCTGGACGGCTGCACATCCTGGAGGTGCAGCGCCTCGTCCGCATGATGCCCAAGGTGGTGATCGCGGTGGTGCCGGGCTGGGCCGTGGGAGGCGGCCACAGCCTCCACTCGGTGGCCGACCTGACGCTGGCCAGCGAGGAGCACGGGCTGTTCAAGCAGACCGACACCGACGTGGCGAGCTTCGACGGCGGCTTCGGATCGGCCTACCTGGCCCGCCAGATCGGCCAGAAGAGGGCCCGCGAGATCTTCTTCCTGGGCCGCACCTACTCGGCTCGGGAAGCCTTAGAGATGGGCATGGTCAACGCGGTGGTGCCCCACGCCCGCCTGGAGGCTGTGGCCCTGGAGTGGGCCGCCGAGATCAACGCCAAGAGCCCCACGGCGCAGCGGATGGTCAAGTTCGCCCTCAACCTGGTCGACGACGGCCTGGTCGGACAGCAGGTGTTCGCTGGCGAGGCCACCCGGCTGGCCTACATGACCGACGAGGCCGCCGAGGGCCGTGACGCCTTCCTCCAGAAGCGGCCGCCCGACTGGTCGCCCTTCGGTTGGCATTTCTGAGGGGCCCGAGAGTCGGCCCACTAGCCGCTCGGCTTCCTCGCCCGGCTTCCTCGCTCGGCTTCTTCGCTCGGTTTCTTCGCTCGGCTCGTCGAGTCCGATGGAGTCAGACGGTGGAGACGAAGGCGGCGACCGTCTCTATGTGGGAGGTGAGGGGAAACAGGTCGACCACGGTCCAGCGGTCGAGCAAGTAGCCCGCGTCGACCAGTCGCCGGGCGTCGCGGGCGAACGACGACGGATCGCAGCTCACCAGCACCACCAGGCGGGGCCGCGAGCACAGCAGGGGCCTCACCGCACTGTCGCCAAGGCCGGAGCGGGACGGGTCGGCCACTAGGAGGCTCGCCGGGGAGGCTCGCCATTTCTCGACGGGTATCCGCAGCACCTTCGCTCCCAGCCCGAGATTGATCCGGGCGTCGGCGGCCGCGTCGGCGCTGTGCTCGATGGCAGTGACTCGTCGGCCTGCGCCGACCGTCCCAGCGAACAGGCCGACGCCGGCATAGGCGTCCACCATCGGGCCGTCGTCGCCCATCTCCTCCACAATCTCGGCGACCTCCTCCACCAGCGCCTCCGCTCCGGCAGGACGGTTCTGGAAGAACGACCGGGCCGAGATCCTCCAGCGGCGTCCCGACACCTCCTCGTGGATCCAGGCCCGCCGGTCCCTGTCGAGCTCGTCGGTCCCCACCACCATCACGTCATCGGGCACCGACACGACTTCCACCGTCGGGTTCACCACCACCATTCGCTCGCCGGTGCGGGAACCCACCCGGATGAACACCCCGTCAGCGGAGCCGTAGCGGCCTTCCACCAACAGTTCCTCGGCGCCGTCATCCACTGCCCCGCAGTCCTCGGGTATCACCACGTCGTGGCTGGTGCGGGCCATGAACCCGGCCCGTCCGTCCACAACCTTGGCCCGCACCGTGGTGCGGCCCCTGTCGGCGTCGAGCATGCGCAACGCCGGCGCCGGCGCGTCCACTCCTTGGCGGGTGAGCTGATCGACCACGATCGACGCCTTCATTCGCATCTGGGCCCGCGAGTCGAGATGGAGCATGTCGCAGCCGCCGCAGCCTTCGAGATGGTGGTCGCAGGCGATCGGCACGCGGTCCGGCGACGCCTCGATCACCTCGTTCACCCGGGCACGGGCCCATCGGCGGTCGACTGTGTGGATGTCCGCGGTGACCAACTCGCCGGGCAGGGCCCCCTCAACGAACACCACCCGCCCGTCGCAGCCTCTCGCCACCCCTACGCCGTCGCGCGCCGTGGCCGTCACCCGCAACTCCACGCCGCGACGGTATCGCCGCCATCGCCGATAACGACCTGCTTGCGCGCGCCGTTTCGGGCCGGGTGCCCCCGACGACGGCCACCAGCCTGCGCGCCCCGTCGCAGCCGGGCGCCCCGACGACGGCCACCGGCCCGCGCGCCCCGTCGCAGCCGGGCGCCCCGACGACGGCCACCGGCCCGCGCGCCCCGTCGCAGCCGGGCGCCCCGACGACGGCCACCGGCCCGCGCGCCCCGTCGCAGCCGGGCGCCCCGACGACGGCCACCGGCCCGCGCGCCCCGTCGCAGCCGGGCGCCCCGACGACGGTCACCAGCCTTCAGCTGCGGTTCGACCCGGTTAGGGTGCGGACGTGGAGGTGGAGATCGCACCGTCGATGCTCGCGGCTGACGCGTCCCGATTGGGCGAGGAGTGTCAAGCCATCGCCGAGGCCGGCGCTCATCGGGTCCACTGGGATGTGATGGACGGTGTGTTCGTGCCCAACCTCACTTTCGGCCCCGATGTGGTGGCCGCCTGCCGACCGCGGGTGGACCTGCCCTTCGAGGCCCACCTCATGGCAATCAAGCCCGACGAACTGGCCCCTCTGTACATTGCGGCTGGCTGCGGCACGGTGCTGATCCACGCCGAGACCTGCCCTCACCTTAACCGCTCGCTAGCCGCCATCTCCGAGGCCGGCGCCCGCTGCGGCGTGGTCCTCAACCCTCACACGCCCGCGTCGAGCATCTCCGAGGTGATCGGCATGATCGATGAGGTGCTGGTGATGACGGTCAACCCCGGATTCGGGGGCCAGCGCTACATCGCCTCCGTTGAGTCGAAGATCTCAACGGTGCGGCGGATGATCGACGAGTCTGGACGTAGCATCGACTTGGAGGTCGACGGGGGCATCACCGCTCGCACCGCGCGAGCCGCGGTCCGGGCGGGGGCCGACGTGCTGGTGGCCGGATCGGCGGTGTTCGGCCACCGCGACGGGCCGTCCGTCGCCATCAAGGAGCTGGCGTCGAGCGTCTAGTCAGCGGCAGTTCCCAGCTGGCAGCGGAATGCAGCCGAGACGAGCAGAGCGCGGTCAGTTCATCCCGCATCCGAACTGCGCAGGCGGGAAGGCTCAGAGCATCTCGCCGCGCTTGACGATCACATGGTCGATGATGCCGTAGTCCTTGGCTTCGGCCGCGGTGAACCAGCGGTCCCGGTCGGAGTCGGCCTCCACCTGCTCCACCGTCTGGCCGGTGTGGTGCGCGATCCGCTCTTGCAGCAGCCGCTTGGTGTAGGCCATCTGCTCGGCCTGGATGGCGATGTCGGTGGCCTGGCCCCGCACCCCGCCCAGGGGCTGGTGCATCATGATGCGAGCGTGAGGCAGGGCGTAGCGCTTGCCGGGCGCGCCCGCGCACAGCAGGAACTGGCCCATCGAGGCCCCCAGTCCGATGCAGATCGTCCCGACCTCGGGCTGGATGAACTGCATGGTGTCGTAGATGGCCATGCCGGAGGTCACCGAGCCGCCGGGACTGTTGATGTACAGCCAGATCGGCTTGCTGTCGTCCTGGCCCTCCAGGTAAAGCAGCTTGGCCATGATGAGGTTCGCTACCTCGTCGTCCACGTCGGAGCCGAGCACCACTATCCGGTCCTGCAGCAGCCGGTTGAATACCTCGCCTTGACGGCCGCGTAGGCTCTCTGGCTCCTGAAGGCCGACGGCTGCGGTACTCGGCGGGCGAGCTGGGCAAGGGCTGTTCTGGCTCATGGCGCGGCAGGCTACCGCCGCTGCGCCTGTGCCAGCCCGAAGGCTCTGCGATCCCCGCGGCCGCCATCGGGCTACCCTTGCCGGGCCCGCGGACGTGGCGGAATCTGGCAGACGCGCTGGGTTTAGGTCCCAGTACCCGCATGGGTGTGGGGGTTCGAATCCCCCCGTCCGCACCACCACCGTCGAGGATCGCCGCCCGGCGTCGTTGCCCGCCGGGCGTAGGGCTGCCTTGCGCTCGGCCATGGGAGGCGGTCGCCTCCCTGCCTAGAGTCTCGGGCATGACTTCGAGCCCGAACCGGTCCATATCGTCCTGGGACGACTATCCCGTCCACCAGACCTCCGAGTACGTGCGCCATCCGGCCACCTCGGACCGCAACTTCTACGACCGCTACTACTTCAACCTGCACCCGTCGGGCGGCGACTACTTCGCCATCTTCGGCCTCGGCCAGTACCCCAACCTGGGCACCACCGACGCCTTCCTGGCGGTCACCCGCGGCGACGACCACCATGTGGTGCGGGCCAGCCGGCCCCTGACCGACCGGGCCGACACCTCCGTCGGGCCGATCCGGGTCGAGGTGGTCGAGCCGCTGCGCAAGCTGCGGGTGATCGTGGAGCCCGGGCGGCCCGCCGACTCGCAGCTCGCCATGGACGTCACCTGGACCTCCCCCGTCGACCCCTTCGAGGAGCCCCGCCAGTACCTGCGAGCCCGGGGCACGCTGGTGTTCGACACCCAGCGGTTCGCCCAGCTCGGCCGCTGGGAGGGCACATTGTCGGTGGCCGGAACCGACATCGCGGTCACGCCGGAGCTCTGCGGCGGCGCCCGGGACCGGTCCTGGGGCGTGCGTCCCGTGGGCGAGAAGCAGCCCGACGGCCTCCGCCAGACCATCTCAGTGCTGGCCGGGATGTGGAACTACATGCCCGCCGACTACGGCGACCACTGGATCATCTACCTGTGCCACGAGGAGCCCGACGGCAACCGGACCATGCAGACCGGCATGAGGGTGTGGACCGACCCCGACCGGCCCTACGACTTCCTCGGGCGGCCCGAGTGGGTCCACGACACCATCGGCGGCACCCGCCTGCTGTCGGGGTCCCACATCACGTTCGCCGACGCGCCCGGCGGGCCGATCACCATCGACGTCGAGCCGCTGTGCACCAACTTCCTCTCCATCGGCGCGGGATACGGCATCGAGGACGACTGGCGCCACGGAATGTGGCAGGGCGAGGAGCCAGTGGAGCAGGCCCGGTCGTACAAGGTCAGCGAGATCCGGGCCCTGGGCCAGTACGGGGTGGTGGACTCGGTGGCCCGGTTCACCTACACCGACCCGGCCCGAGGCCCCCAGGAGGGCTACGGCCTATACGAGCACGGCTTCTTCGGCCCCTTCCCCAAGCTGGGCCTCACCGACCGAGGCGACCTCTTCGGATAGCGGGCGACGCCGGAACGGGCCGCGGCACGAACAGTCCGCTGAGCTTCGGGCGCGAACGCCCGACTCGGTAGATTCGTATCGATGTCAGACACCAAGCCAGCCAGGCCCCGCTACGACGACCTCCGCGACCGGAGAGCGTTCCAGAGCCGTCACATCGGCCCCACTCCTGCCGAGGTCGCAGAGATGCTCGCCGCCGTGGGCGTGGCCGAGATGGACGAGCTCATCGACCGCACCGTCCCTCACGACGTGCGCCAGCGGGAGCCGATGAAGCTGCCCAAGCTCGGCCCCCGTCAGACCGACTACGACGAGTTGCGGGAGATGGCCCGGTCGAACCGCAAGGTGGTGTCGATGCTCGGCATGGGCTACCACCAGACCATCACCCCGGCGGTGATCAGGCGCAACGTGTTCGAGAACCCCGGCTGGTACACCGCCTACACCCCCTACCAGCCCGAGATCTCCCAGGGCCGCCTCGAGGCGCTGCTCAACTTCCAGACCATGGTCTGCGAGCTGACCTCCATGGACCTGGCCAACGCCTCGCTGCTCGACGAGTCCACCGCCGCAGCCGAGGCCATGACCCTGCTGCACCGGGTGGGCCGGGGCCGCAAGGGCGACCGTTTCGTGGTGGACGAGGCCTGCCACCCCCAGACCATCGCGGTGGTTGCCGCCCGGGCCGAGCCCATAGGCCTCGAGGTCGTGGTCGGAGACCCGGGAACCGCCGACCTCGACGGCGTGTACGGGGTGCTGGTCCAGTATCCGGGCACCACCGGGGCGATCCCGGACCTGCGGTCGGTCATCGAGCGGGCCCACGACGCCGACACCCTCGTCGCGGTGGCCGCCGACCCGCTGAGCCTCTGCGTGCTTACGCCTCCGGGCGAGATGGGCGCCGACGTGGTGCTGGGGTCGACTCAGCGCTTCGGCGTGCCGATCGGCTTCGGCGGCCCCCACGCCGCCTACATCGCGGTGCGCGAGCAGTACCAGCGCTCCCTGCCGGGGCGCCTCGTGGGCGTGTCGCGGGACTCGGCCGGCCGGCAGGCGCTGCGCCTGGCCCTGCAGACCCGCGAGCAGCACATCCGCCGCGAGAAGGCCACGTCCAACATCTGCACGTCGCAGGTGCTGCTGGCGGTGATGGCGTCGATGTACGCCATCCACCATGGCCCCGAGGGGCTGTCTCGGATCGCTCTGCGGGTCAACCGCGTGGCTGCCATCCTGGCCGAGGGGCTGCGGGAGAACGGCGTCGAGATCGTCCACGACGAGTTCTTCGACACGGTGTGCATGCGGGTCCCGGGCCGAGCCGACAAGGTGATCGCGGTCGCGCTGGCGGGGGGCGTGAACCTGCGCCGGGTCGACGCCGACACCGTGGCCGCCAGCGTGGACGAGGCCACCACCGCCGCCGACCTGGTGGCGGTGTGGCGCGCCTTCGGCTTCTCCGCCGACTTCGGCATCCTCGACCGCATGGTGGGCGACCCGCGGCCGGCGACCTACCGGCGCGCCACCGCACCGCTGTCCCACCCGATCTTCTCGGCGTTCCGCAGCGAGACCGAGCTGGTGCGCTACATGCGCCGTCTCGTCAACCGCGACATCGCCCTCGACCGGTCGATGATCCCGCTGGGCTCGTGCACGATGAAGCTGAACGCGGCCATCGAGATGGAGCCGGTGAGCTGGCCCGAACTGGCCGACATCCATCCTTTCGCGCCCTTGGAGCAGACCGTCGGCTACCAGCGTCTCATCGACCAATTGGAGCATTGGCTGGCCGAGATCACCGGCTACGCCGCGGTGTCGCTCCAGCCGAACAGCGGCGCCCAGGGCGAGTTGGCCGGACTGCTGGCCATCCGGTCCTACCATCTCAGCCGAGGCGACACCGGCCGTGACGTCTGCCTGATACCGTCGTCGGCCCACGGCACCAACGCGGCCAGCGCCGTCATGGCCGGGATGCGTGTGGTGGTGGTGGACTGCGACGACATGGGCAACGTCGACGTCGACGACCTGAAGCGCAAGGCGGTCGACCACAGCGACACCCTGTCCTGCCTAATGATCACCTATCCGTCCACCCACGGAGTGTTCGAGACCGCGGTGCGCCACATCTGCGAGGTCGTCCATGAGCACGGCGGGCAGGTCTATCTCGACGGCGCCAACCTCAACGCCATGGTAGGCCTGGCCCGGCCGGGCCTGTTCGGCGCCGATGTGGGCCACATCAACCTGCACAAGACGTTCTGCATCCCCCACGGCGGCGGCGGGCCCGGCGTCGGGCCGATCGGCGTGGTCGAGCACCTGATCCCCTTCCTGCCCAACCATCCCCTGGCGCCGGTGGCCGGGCCGCCGACGGGACCGGGGCCGATAGCCGCCGCCCCGTGGGGGTCCGCGGGCATCCTCGCCATCCCGTGGATGTACATCCACATGATGGGCTCCGAAGGTCTTCGCCGAGCCACCGAGATCGCCATTCTCAACGCCAACTATGTGGCCGCCCGGCTCCGCGAGGCCTACCCGATCCTGTACACCGGCTCGGAGGGTTTCGTGGCCCACGAGTGCATCATCGACACCCGTGTGCTGCGGGACACCTGCGGGATCACCGTGGACGACATCGCCAAGCGGCTGATCGACTACGGCTTCCACGCCCCCACCATGAGCTTCCCGGTGGCGGGGACGCTGATGATCGAGCCCACCGAGTCGGAGGGGAAAGGCGAGCTCGACCGCTTCTGCGACGCCATGCTGGCCATCGCGGCCGAGGCGCAGAGGGTGGGCAGCGGCGAATGGTCCGCCGACGACAATCCTCTGGTCAATGCGCCCCATACGTGCGAGGACGTGACCGCCGACGAGTGGACGCACCCGTACAGCCGCACCGAGGCCGCCTATCCGGAGGCCTTCGACCGGGCCAACAAGTACTGGTCCCCCGTCGGCCGCATCGACGGGGCCTACGGCGACCGCAACGTCATGTGCTCCTGCCCGCCCATGGAGGACTTCGCCTAGCGGCCGAGCGGACGGGCCGATCGGAATCTCGGGTGGATTGTGTGTCCTACAGCCACGGAATCGGCCCCTAGATTCTTGAGGCGGTCTCTGCCGGGCCCGCGGCTGTTCCGAGGGAGGCTTCCATGCCCGACGCCCTGATCGAACGAGACGGCCATGTGATGGTCGTCACCATGAACAGGCCCGAGCGCATGAACGCCATCAGCGGGCCGATGCTGGTCCGCATGTACGACGCCTACGAGGAGGCCTCCGCCGATCCTGAGATCCGCTGCATCGTGGTGACCGGCGCGGGCGGCAACTTCTGTGCGGGCGCCGACCTGCGGGCCATGTCCGGCGACGCCGCCGACACCGACCCGCTCGACCATCGGGCCCGCATGGCCGACGATCCCGACATCGTCTACAAGGCCCTGTTCCGCCACTACCGCCCGACCAAGCCGATCGTGGCTGCGGTGGAGGGCGTCGCCATCGCGGGCGGCACCGAGATCCTGCAGGCCATGGAGATCAGGGTGGCGGGCGAGTCGGCGCGCTTCGGCGTGAGCGAGGCCCGGTGGTCGCTGTATCCGCTGGGCGGCTCGGCGGTGCGCCTGCCCCGTCAGATCCCCTACACCCACGCCGCCGAGATCCTGCTCACCGGCAAGCACATCAGCGCGGCGGAGGCCCTGGAGATCGGCCTGGTCGGCCATGTGGTGCCCGACGGCCAAGCGCTGGACAAGGCGCTGGAGATAGCGGCCGTGGTGGCGGCCAACGGCCCGCTGGCCACCGCGGCCATCACCCGCACTCTGCACGAGTGCGACGGCATGGAGCTCGACGACGCCCTGCGCCACGAGTGGGACTACGGCCGGGCCGTGTTCCGCTCCAAGGACGCCAAGGAGGGGCCGCGGGCCTTCGCAGAGAAGCGCACCCCCAACTTCACCGGCGCCTGAACCGCGAACTGGCAGCAATACGCACGCCATCCGTGCAAAACGCTGCCAGTTCCAGGCACCGTCCCACACACTTCGCGAATTGGCAGCGGGCGGGGCCGTTTCGGGCACCGTGGGCTGCCAATTCCCAACACCGTCACACCCGCCTCGCGAACTGGCAGCAATACGCACGCCATCCGTGCAAAACGCTGCCAGTTCCAGGCACCGTCCCACGCACTTCGCGAATTGGCAGCCGACAGCGCCGCTCCGGGCATTGTGGGCTGCCAATTCCGGCGGCTCCGGCGAGTAGGGTGCCGCGCTTGATGCGACGGTTCGACCTGTTGATCATCGGGGCGGGCTCGGGCAACTCGGTGATCGGGCCGGAGCACGACGACTGGGACGTCGCCATCGCTGAGGACGGCCTGTTCGGCGGCACCTGCCTCAACGTGGGCTGCATCCCGTCCAAGATGTACGTGTACGCCGCCGAGGTGGCCGCACTGGCCGCCGACTCCGGGCATCTCGGTGTGCGGACCAGCTTCGACGGGGTCGACTGGCCCGCGGTGCGCGACCGCATCTTCGGCCGTATCGACCCGATCGAGCAGGGCGGGCGCCGCTACCGCCACGAACTGCCCAACGTAACCGTCTTCCCGAGCACGGCCCGTTTCACCGGCCCGCGCACAGTCCAGGTCGGCGGCGAGACGATCACCGCCGACCGGGTCGTAGTGGCCGCCGGGGCTCGGCCCGCAGTTCCCGACATAGAGGGCTTGGCCGGCTGCGGCTACCACACCTCCGACACGATCATGCGCCTCGACGCCCTCCCCGACCGGCTGCTAGTGCTGGGAGGCGGCTACATCGCGGCTGAACTGGGCTCGGTGATGGGGGCCTTCGGCTCGCAGGTGACGTTCGTGCTGCGGGGCGACAGGTTCCTGCGCCGCGAGGACGACGAGATCAGCAGCCGGTTCACCTCCGCCTACAGTCGCCGCTTCGACGTGCGCATGAACACCCGGGTGCTGGCCGCCCGCCGCGACGGCGACGAGACTGTCCTGTCCGTGCAGGACGGCGACGGCGACCGGGCAGAGCTGCGGGCCGACGAGCTGCTGGTGGCCACGGGACGGGTGCCCAACGGCGACCGGCTGGACGTGGCCGCGGCCGGCATCGCCACCGACAGCGCCGGCTACGTGGTCACCGACGATCAGCTCAGGACCACGGCCGACGGAGTCTGGGCGCTGGGCGACGTGACCAACCCTGTCCAGCTCAAGCACGTCGCCAACCACGAGGCCCGGGTGGTGCGCCACAACCTGACCAACGCCGACCACCCGATGCGGGTCGACCACCGCTTCATACCTCACGCCGTGTTCGGGCACCCCCAGGTGGCCAGCGTCGGCCTCACCGAGCTCCAGTGCCGCCGGCATGCCATCCCGCACCTCAGCCATGTGCAGCCCTTCAGCTCGGCCGCCTACGGATGGGCGATGGAGGACACCGAGAGCGCGGTCAAGGTGATCGCCCACGCCGACACCCGACGCCTGCTGGGCGCGCACATCATCGGCCCTCAGGCGTCCACCCTCATCCAGCAGCTCATCCAGGGCATGCACTTCGACCTGACCGTCGACCAGATGGCCCGCCACCAGTACTACATCCACCCTGCCCTGCCCGAAGTCGTCGAACAGGCGCTGATGGAACTCTAAACGCCGCTTCGACAGGCCCGGCTGGAACTCCGCACGCAACTCCGGAACAGCCCCGGCTAACTCCATGCGCAAGTTCGGAACCGGCCGGATCTGGCCCCCATTCGGCGTGATCGGCTGCCAAGTCGCCCCCGGGGCCGCGCTGATCCGCTCGAAGCTGGCGGCGTCCCAGCCCCCGCAGGTGGCGATCTGTCGGCGCGCCAGCACCGGCCGCTGACGCTTGAATCGTATGCTGACGGCCATGTCCAGCACGTTCGGCAGCCTGTTTCGGGTGACCACCTTCGGCGAGTCGCACGGCGGCGCGGTGGGGGTGGTGGTCGACGGCTGCCCGCCCAGGCTGGCGCTGGACCCGGCCGACGTGCAGGCCGACCTGGACCGGCGCCGTCCCGGCCAGAGCCGGCTGGTCACCCAGCGGGCCGAGTCGGACACGGCCGAGATCCTGTCGGGCGTCTTCGGGGGGTACACCACCGGCACGCCCATCGCGGTGCTGGTGCGCAACAAGGACGCCCGGCCCGAGGCCTACGAGCACCTGCGCGACGTGTACCGGCCCTCGCACGCCGACTTCACCTACGACGCCAAGTACGGCTTCCGGGACTGGACCGGCGGCGGCCGGGCGTCGGCCCGAGAGACCGTCGGACGGGTGGCGGCCGCGGCCATCGCCCGCAAGCTGCTAAAGACGGCCGCCGGAGTAGAGGTGCTGGGCTGGGTGCAGTCGGTGCGCGACATCGAAGCGGCCGTCGACCCGGCCGCGGTGACCCGCGACGACGTGGAGGCCGGCCCCACCCGCTGCCCCGACCCGGCCGCCGCCGACCGCATAGTCGAGGCCATTGAGGCGGCCCGGCGCGACGGCGACTCGCTGGGCGGCGTAGTTGAGTGCGTGTGCCGGGGCGTGCCCGCCGGTCTGGGCGAGCCGGTATTCGACAAGCTCGAAGCTGCCCTGGCCGGTGCCATGCTGTCGCTGCCCGCGGCCAAAGGCTTCGAGATCGGCAGCGGCTTCACCGGAACCAGGCTCACCGGCCTGGCCCACAATGACCCGTTCGAGCCGGATGGTGTCGACGGCATCCGCACCGCGTCCAACCGCTCGGGAGGCGTTCAGGGCGGCATCTCCAACGGAGAGGACATCGTGATCCGGGCCGCGTTCAAGCCGACGTCCACCATCGCCTCCGAGCAGCGGACCGTCACCCGCGACGGCGAGGCTGCCACCTTGGCCGCCCGGGGCCGCCACGACCCGTGCGTGCTGCCCCGAGCGGTGCCCATGGTCGAGGCAATGGCCCTGCTGGTGCTGGCCGACCACTGGCTGCGCCAACAAGCAGTAGACGTGCTGCCTCCCCTGAACGAGCGCCCCTAGAACGTTCAGAAGGCCAAGCACCGCAACCACCTCCAAAGATCCAAGGCCCAGCGGTCTGTGCGAAAGACCAGGCTGGCGGGTGGCGGCGGGCACGGCCGACCGACAATGGGCGCCAGCCCGTCGGTCGGACGGGCACGACGACAGGCCGTCAGCCGGGACGGCCGTATCCGGGAGCGGGGAGCCCCTAGTGGAAGGGAGGCTTGACCACCTCGGCGGGAAGATCCCGGCCTCGCACGTCGATTACCACTTCGTCGCCAATCTCGACGTCGGGCGCCAGCAACGCCAGGGCGATGCCTCGGCCCAGAACGGGCGAGAAGTTGCCGCTGGTCACGACCCCGGCCCGACCGGCGCCGCGGCGCACCTCGCAGCCGTCGCGGGGCGGGCGCCTGCCTTCCGCCAGCAGCCCCCGCAGCCTGCGGCTCGGCCCAGATGCCCGTTCGGCCTCCAGCGCCGAGCGGCCTCTGAAGTCGACCTTGTCCCAGCGCACCACCCAGCCCAGTCCGGCCTGAAGCGGCGTGATGCCCGGGCCCAGTTCGTGGCCGTGCAGCGGCAGCCCGGCCTCCAGCCTCAGAGTGTCTCGGGCGCCGAGCCCGGCGGGCACGACGCCCGTGTCGATCAGACCGCCCCAGACCTCGGGGCCGTGCTCGACCGGGACGGCAATCTCCACTCCGTCCTCGCCGGTGTAGCCGGTGCCGGCCACAGTCGCGGGCGCCCCCAGAAAGTCGGTCCGGACCACTCGGAAGCGCCCGACCGACGAAGCCGCGCTGCGACCGTCGGCGTCGGCCAGACGAGCGCGGGCCTCCGGCCCCTGCACCGCGATCACAGCCCGGTCGGCGGTCACGTCGGCGATCGAGGGCCCTCCCGGCCCCTCCGCCAGGGCGGCCGTCACCCGGTCGGTGTTGGACGCGTTGGGCATCACGTCGAAGCAGTCCTCTGACACCCACCAGACGATGATGTCGTCGAGCACCGAGGCGTCCGACTCGTCGAGGAGATGGGTGTACTGCGCCGCGCCCGGGCCGATCCGCCCAAGGTCGTTGGTGAGCGCCCATTGCAGCGAGGCGAACGCATCGCCGCCCTCCACGCGCACCGTGCCCAGATGCGACACGTCGAACATGACCGCGGCCGAACGGCAGGCCATGTGCTCGGCCACCGTCCCCGAGGAGTACTGCAGCGGCATCTCCCAGCCGCCGAAGGGCACCAGCTTGGCCCCGGCGGCCACATGGGCCCCGTGCAGCGGGGAACGGCGGATCTCAGGGTTCACGGCGAGCCCTCATCCGGTGAGGGCCAGACCGTACTTCCGGCCGAACCACTCGACGTCGCGCCGGTACAGCAGCTTCACCCGGACGCCGGGATGGGTCTGGCTGAGGAGGCGCAGCTTGCGGTGCTTGCGGGTGACGAGGCGCTGGCGCAGCGTGGTCAGCTCCACGTACACGTCGAAGTCGGGCAGATAGAAGTCGGGAGTGAAGCCGCTCGCGGTGCGTCCGGCCGCGTCGCGTTCGAGCACGAACATGCGCGGCTCGTACTCCCAGCGGACGCCGTAGGAGTCGAGCAGATCGGCGAAGGCCCGCTCGGAAGCGTGAGCGAACCCCATCTCATCAGTGGCCGCAGGCGGATACGAACCCCGTCGGGTCAGTGCGCGCCTCCGGCTGCTCTGATCCTCCCGCCGACATCCTCCTCGTCGTCGGCGTCCTCGGAGCCTTCAGCCTCGGCCGACCGGAAGTCGAGGATGGCGGCGTCCACCTCCTGTTGGAGGTTCGCCAGCGGCAGGACGCCCTGTCCCCGCTGCAGGGCGTCGATCAGTTCGTCCTGGGTGCGGACGACGGCCGAGTTCGCTCCGTCGAGCACGAGGGTCGCGGCTGAGATGTCCTCTCCTAGTTCCGTGCGCACGTAGTCGAAGATGACCCGCACCTTGTTCAAGTCGATGCCCGCGTCGAGGAGCCGCTTGATCACCTTGAGCTCCAGCACGTCGCCGTAGCTGTACAGCCGCCGGCTGCCGCTGCCCGCGGCCCGCACGAGCGACGGCTTCAGCAGGCCGGTGCGGGCCCAATAGTCGATCTGGCGGTAGGTGATGCCGGCGATCTCCGCGGCACGGCGGGTGCTGAACCCGCGTATCGCGTTCCCACCGAAGGCAGTGCTGGTCATGTGTCGCTCCTAGCTGGCGATCGGGCAAGCCAATGACAGCCCCGGAATTACGGAACT
Organism: Acidimicrobiales bacterium; assembly: GCA_963667505.2. Lineage (GTDB taxonomy): Bacteria > Actinomycetota > Acidimicrobiia > Acidimicrobiales > Aldehydirespiratoraceae > Aldehydirespirator. Next base: position 1,427,774 of record OY763490.2, read on the forward strand.
GTCACCTGTGGAAACTCTACGATCGCCACGACGGCGAGTCAAACATCGTCTGCTCGCGCGGCTCGACCGACGCCGGCCATGCCGCGGGCTTAGGCGTCCGCGAGCCCTGAACGACTCGGCCCGACAGTTCCGCCGGCGGCACTCTCCGGGGGCCATAGCCCGATGGCAAGCGCCCAAGGCCGGCGCTCCTCCGTGGCCGACAGTCCGAAGGCAGGCACCCAAAGGCAGGCGCCCCGATCGCTAGCGGGTGCCGAAGTCCTCGGGCGAGACCGAGTCGATGAACTCGCGGAACTGCTCCACCACCTGGTCGGCCTGCTGGCTCTCAGACGTCTCGGCCCGGTCGGTGGTGTAGCCCGCCTCTTCAATCACCGAATCCTCCGCATAGATGGGCGTGCCGGTCCGGGCAGCCAGGGCGATTGCGTCGGAGGGACGGCTGGACACGACGACGCGGCTCCCATCGCGCATGAGGTGCAGTTCGGCGTAGAAGGTCTTGTCCCGCAGCTCGGTGACCACCACCCGCTCAACGTCAGCCGAGAGCTCTTCGAGGACGTCGCGCAACAGGTCGTGGGTCATGGGCCGAGGCGTGGAGACCCCGTCGAGAGCGATGGCGATGGCGGTGGCCTCGGGAGCGCCGATGAAGATGGGAAGCAGCCGCGCCGAGTCCGACATCTCCTTGAGCAGCACGATCGGCGCGTTCGACGGAAGCTCCACCCGCACGCCGACCAGCTTCATCTGCTGCATGGCTGACGATCCTAGCCCGCAGGCCCCGCCGACGGCCCGTAGAGGGCGGACACGTACGCGTCGGGGTCGGCGACCAGCGTCTCAATGTCGACCGCGGCGACCAGGCGCAGGTTCCGGTACCGGCCCTCGTGGTCGAGCCCGAAGCCGATCACGAAATCCTCGGACACCTCGGCGCCCACGAAGTCGATCTCCACCGGCACCACCCGGCGGACACGGCGGTCGAGCAGCGTGCACACCGCCACCGACCTAGGGCGCCGCCTCAGCAGCTCGCGGCGCAGGAACGCCGTGCTGAGCCCGGTGTCCACGATGTCCTCCACGATCACCACGTCGCGTCCGGCGATGTCGAAGTCCAGGTCCTTGAGCAGCCGGACCCGGCCGGAGTCGGGTGTGTAGGGGGTGATGGCCAGGAAGTCGATGTTCACGGGCACGGCCATTGCCCGGGCCAAGTCCGCCAGGAAGGGCACGCTGCCTCTCAGCACGCCCACTAGAGCCACGCCGCCCGGGTAGCGCAGCGACATCTCACCGGCCAACCGGGCCACGGTCTCGTCGATCTCCTCGGCGCTGAGCAGGACGCGCGGTTCCGGCGCGGACGCGCCCATGGGAGCCACCCAGGCTCAGTCCAGGTAGGGGCGCAGCAGCCGGCGCAGCAACTGGCGGCGCAGCGCCTCGGCCAGGTCCACGATCTCGGTCAGCTCGGTGCGCAGCCGAGGGGCGTCGCCCCGCGCCCTCAGGGTGGCCAGGAGCTGGTCGTAGAGGCCGGCCTCTCGGTCGGCTGCGATCCGGAACATGCGAAGATTGCGGGTGGGCACGCCCCGGGCGGCGAACGCGGCGGCGGTCCTAGCGGTCAGCAGCGCCTCGTGGTCGTAGGCGGGCCCGGTCTCCGAGCCCGTCTCAGCGGCCGGGGTGATCAACCCGATCCGCTCCAGTTCGGAGATGAACTCGAGCTCCACTCCTACGACCTCGGCCAGTTCGGCCCGGGTCATGCTCACCGACGCCGTTACGGCGGGCGTCGCCTCGCCCTCGGCCGTCGCCGGACCGTCGGCACCCTGCGGCTCGGAGTCGTCGTCGGAGCTCTGGCGAGCGAATAGCGACGGGGTGGGCGATGGCGTCTCGGCGAGCGAACCGACCCCCCGCGCCGTCCTGGAGGTGATTGCGCCGGAGGCGAGACGGCGCTTGATCTCCTTGAGCGGCAGGAAGTGGTCGCGCTGCTGGGTGAGCACCCAGTCGAGCTGCTCGACGTCGGAGTCGAAGAACTTGCGGTAGCCCGACGGGGTGCGCTGAGGGTTGATGAGACCCTGACTCTCCAAGAAGCGGATCTTCGAGATGGTCAGGTCGGGGTGCTCCGCCGACAGGAGCGAGAGCACCTCGCCGATCGAGCGGTGACCGCTGCTCATGCCGACGAGGTCCCGTGGACGAACACCAGCTTGAACTTGCCGACCTGCACCTCGTCGCCCTCGTTGAGCTCGCCGTCGTCCACAAGTCGGCGGTTGACGTAGGTGCCGTTGAGCGAGCCCACGTCTCGGATCCAGTAGCGGGCGCCTTGGCGCCGCACCTCCGCGTGGCGGCGCGACACCGTGATGTCGTCGAGGAAGATGTCGCTGCCGGGATCCCGCCCGAGCGACACCAGGTCGGCGTCGAGGGCGTAGCGGGCACCGGCCTTGGCCCCCCGGTTCACCACGAACAGGCCCTGGTGGCGCCCGAACTCCGAACGGTCCACATGGACGGTCCCCCGCGGAGCCTCAGGCTCGACGACCCGGTGCTGGCGGGTCCGCTCGTCGGGGCCCATCGGCAGCCCGTCGTCCGAGGACTCGGTCGAGGCCACGCGGCTATCCCTCCACCAGCGCCCGGTAGCCGTCGGCGTCCAGCAGGTTGTCGAGCTCCGCGAGGTCGTCGCACGCCACGACGCAGATCCAGCCGTCGCCGTAGGGATCCTCGTTGAGCCTCTGGGGCGAGCCGGCCAGCTCGTCGTTGACCTCGGAGACGACGCCGGTGACCGGCGCGAACAGCTCCGACACCGACTTGGTGGACTCCACCTCCCCGAAGGCCTCGCCCTGCTCCACTCGGCTGCCCACTTCGGGCACCTCCACATAGACCACGTCTCCCAGCGCGTCCTGGGCGTAGTCGGTGATGCCGATGCGGACCTGGTCGCCCTCGGCGAGAGCCCATTCGTGGTCGGACGAGTAACGCAGGTTGTCGGGAATGCTCATAGCCTGAAACTAGCCCATGACGGGCTTGAAGTCGTGAACACGGCACGCCTGCGCGGGCGGCCCCAGTCCGAGGTTCCGACTGGCTCGGTGCCGCCGGGCCGGCACGGCCGCCTTGGCCCGGTCCGGCGCGCTAGAGTTTCCGAGAACAGTGGAAGCGCTTACAAACGACCGCTTGCGAACGACCGTTGGAGGGTGCCGTGGCCGCGGTGATGCTCAAGGACGTCAACAAGGAGTATGACAACGGGTTCCTTGCTGTCAGCGACCTGAACCTGGAGATCAACGAGGGCGAGTTCCTGGTGATGGTCGGGCCCTCGGGATGCGGCAAGTCGACGACGCTGCGGATGATCGCGGGCCTCGAGGAGATCTCGTCGGGGACGCTCACCATCGGCGACCGGGTGGTCAACGACCTGCCGCCCAAGGAGCGCGACATCGCCATGGTGTTTCAGAACTACGCCCTGTACCCCCACATGAGCGTGTATGACAACATCGCCTTCTCACTGAAGCTGGCCCGCCGTCCCAAGGCGGAGATCAAGGAGCGGGTGGCCGACACGGCTCGCATCCTCGAGTTGGAGAGCCAGCTCGACAAGCGGCCCGCGCAGCTCTCGGGCGGCCAGCGCCAGCGGGTGGCCATGGGTCGGGCCATCGTGCGGCGGCCTCGGGTGTTCCTGCTCGACGAGCCCCTGTCCAACCTCGACGCCAAGCTGCGCGTCCAGATGCGCGCCGAGATCACCGGGCTGCAGAAGGAGGTCGGCATCACCACCTTCTACGTCACCCACGACCAGGTCGAGGCGATGACCATGGCCGACCGGGTGGCCGTCATCAGCCAGGGGGTGCTGCAGCAGGTGGACACGCCGATGACGCTGTTCAACGAGCCCGACAACATCTTCGTGGCCGCGTTCATCGGGTCGCCCTCGATGAACCTCATGGAGGGGGTCCTGGCTCGAAGGGCCGACGGGCTCGAGATGACGCTGGGAAGTCAGACGCTGGCCGTGCCCCAGGACGTACTGACGCACCGGCCCGCTCTGGAGGGCTATCTCGGCCGCACCGTGGCCGTGGGGGTGCGGCCCAAGGACTTCGAGGACGCCGCCGTGGTGCCCGACCATCCCGCCGACCAGCGGCTCAGGGCCACGGTCACCCACACCGAGGCCCTTGGATTCGAGATCATCGCCTACTTCGACCTCGATGCCAAGCCGGTCATCTCCCGGGAGGCTCTCGAACTCAGCGACGAGGAGCTCAGCGCGGCGGAGCAGGCGTCCACCCGGGTGCACGCCCGATTCAACCCGACCACCTCCGTGCGTCCGGGCGACTCCACCGAGGTGGCCGTCACCGTGGGCAACGCCCACTTCTTCGACCTGGAGACCGGCCTCGCCATCCGCAGCTGACTCGTTCTCCTATCAGGCCGACCGGAATTCGCGAGCGAGGTCAAGCCTACGCCTTCTCGATGCCCGGCATGCCCGTGTGGTCCGCGACACTGGGCGGATGAGGGTGCCGAGGGCGGATGAGACATGAGGTTGTTGTGCACGGGCCTCGCCCAACGCGCTGGGCGAGACCCGACAGGGCGTCGCAGTCGGATGCGCGTTGGTGTCGGTGCATTGGTGGCGCTGGCGGTGGCTGCCGTGTTGCCGGTGGCGGGCGCGGCGGCACAGCAGCCCGGAGCGCTCTGCGATCCCGGCGACACCGCCCAGTTCCGCGATGTCGGCCCGAACGACTACGGAGCGGGGTACATCCTGTGCGCACGAGCGCTGGGCCTGACCAAGGGCACCGCCAGCGGCGACTTCGACGCCGACGGCAAGCTGAGCCGCGAGCAGATGGCCGCCTTCTTGGCCCGGCTGTGGCGCGACAACCTCAACAAGGAATGCCCCAGCGAGCCCGACCACACGTTCACCGACGTCGACGGCAGTTTCGCCGAGGCCGACATCGCCTGCATCTACGCGCTGGGCGTCACCAAGGGCACCACCGACACCACGTTCGGCCCCTCGCAGGACCTCGACACCGCCGCAGTCACCCGCTTCGTCGCCCGTCTGCTCAACCAGGCCTCCCCCGGAACCTGCGCCATCGCGGGCGACGAGCTCGCCCAGGCCGCGGCCTGCCTCACCAGGCTCAACATCGCCCCCAACACCTCCGAAGCCACCCAAACCGACCCGACGCCTCGCGCTCAGATGGTCGTGTACCTCACCGGCGCGTGGCACCACGCGAGCGGCAGAGGCCAACCGCCGTCGCCGCTGTCTCTGGCGGAGGCATACATGGTGGCGCTGGTCAACGAGTTGCGCGCCGACCTCGCACTGCGAGCACTGCAACCCGTTTGGTGCATCACCGCCGTGGCGCGCGATTGGTCTCAGACTATGGCCGACACCGTCAACTTCGAGCACAACCCGAACTACTCCGCCCAGTATCCAGATGGTTGGCAAATGGCGGCCGAGAACATCGCGTTCGGCACCGGCGGGGCAAACGTCACCGCTACCGTCACACGGCTCTTCGACGCCTTGGTCGACAGCCCGGGACACTACAGCAACATGATCAACCCCGACCTGACGCACATCGGGATCGGAGTCGTCATCGATTCAGACGACTCCGTCTGGATCACCCAGAACTTCGCGCGTTACCCCTACGACAGCCCATGCGACGCTGCCTGACCGCGGAGTGATCGCTGCTGCCCAAGCGGCCGGCCAAGACCGGGCGGCGTCCGCGGCGGTGCCGGCCGCGGCTACGGCCGGCAGTGATCGCTCGCCTCGCTCGCCAAGACGACGGTCGACTCGGCGGGGACGGACAGGGCATCGCCGGGCTGGCCGTCGAGGCGGCTGCCCGGCCCGCTGGCGAAGACGGTCCTCCACCCGGGCGAACCCAGAGCCACGCTCGTACGGCGGTCGGACAGGTTGGCGACAACCGCGACCGATCCCCGTCGAAGGGCGGCTACCCGCACATCCTCGGTATCGATCCACTCCAGCGGCGCCCGCCACATGTCGGAATGGCGCCGCCGCACGGCTAGCAGGCTGCGGTAGCGATGCAAGGGCGCGTCCGGGTCGGCCCGTTGCCCGGCGACGGTCTGCTCCGACGGGCGGGGCCGGGCGCCGATCCACGGGACGTTGGTGGAGAAGCCGTTGTGGGCGGTGCTGTCCCAGGGCATCGGGGTGCGGCACCCGTCACGGCCGCTGGTGGCTCCCGAGTTCCTGACGGACACCGGATCGTGCAGGTCGCTCAGCAGCGCACCGTCGCACAGGCCGAGCTCCTCGCCCTGGAAGAGGAAGGGAGTGCCCCCGAGGGCCATGAGCAGGGTGGTGACGGCCAATGACCGCCCGACCCCGGCCTCGCCGCCGCCGAAGCGGCTGGCGGGCCGGGGCTGGTCGTGGTTGCTGAGCACCCACGAGACGCCCTGCGGGGCCGCGTCGTGCATGGCACGCACCATCGGAACGAGGGTCTCCGGCTCCCAGCCGAGCATGGCGGCCCGCAGGAAGAACACCTGGTCCAGCGCGCCCGGCGAGACGTAGCGGGACATGCGTCCCGGCCACGGCGCGTTGACCTCCCCTAGGAGCATCACCTTCCGGGGTGCGCAGACCCGGCTCCAGCGACGGAAGATCTCGACGTTCTCGGACTGGTCCAAGTCGTAGCGGTGCTCGAAGGCGTAGAAGGCGTCGAAGGGGTCCATCCCTTCGGTGACCGGCGCGACCTGGGGATTGTCCCGCAGTTCGGGATCCTTGATGAGGCCGTGGGCCACGTCCACCCGGAAGCCGTCCACGCCCCGGTCGATCCACCAGCGCAGGATCGAGTCGAAATCGTCCCTGACGGCAGGATTGCGCCAGTTGAGGTCGGGCTGCTCGGGAAGGAAGAGATGGCACCAGTACTGGCCGGACGCCTCGTCGAGAGTCCAGGCCGGTCCGCCGAAGTGGCTCCGCCAGTTGTTGGGAGGGCCCCCGTCGGGGGCCGGGTCGGACCAGAGGTAGCGGTCCCGGTCGGGCCCGTCCCGACAGCTGCGGGCTGCGGCGAACCAACGGTGCTCGATGGAGGTGTGGTTGGGCACGATGTCGACCATCACTCGAAGGCCGCGACGGTGGGCCTCGCTAACGAGCAGGTCGAAGTCGTCGAGCGTGCCGTGGAGACTTGAGACCGCGCAGTAGTCGCTGACGTCGTAGCCGTGGTCGTGGCCCGGCGACGGGTAGAAGGGCGTGAGCCAGACGGCGTCGACTCCGAGCCAGCTCAGATAGTCGAGCCGGGCGGTGATCCCGGCCAGGTCGCCCACGCCGTCGCCGTCGGAGTCGGCGAACGAGCGCACGTAGACCTCGTAGCCGACGGCGCCCTGCCACCAGGGCTCGGCGTCGTCATGGCCGACGGAGCGATGTTCCGACGCAATGATGCTCACTCAGCCACCTCCGAAAGCGTTTACAGACAAGCAACTCTACTAGGACCGAGCACCGATCAGTGACAGCCCCTATTCGCCCGGCCGCAGGGGCCCACACCGATCAGTGACAGCCCCTATTCGCCCGGCCGCAGGGGCCCAACCGATCAGTGACAGCCCCTATTCGCCCGGCCGCAGGGGCCCAACGCCGATCGGATCGGTTTGGGGGAGGTGGCCGTGGTCGAGGCGGGGCAGGACGAGGCGGCCCACCCGGTCGCACTCCTCGAGATGCGGGTAACCGGAGAGGATGAACGCGTCGATCCCGACGCGGCGGTACTCCTGGAGCTTGGCCACCACCTCGTCGGGGTCGCCCACGATGGCCGCGCCCGCGCCGGAGCGGGCCCGGCCTATGCCGGTCCAGAGATTGGCCTCGACGAAGCCCTCGCCGTCGCTCAGCTCCCTCAGTTCGGCCTGGCGGTGCACGCCGACCGAGGCCGCGTCGAGGGACCGGCGCCTGATCGCCGCGCCGACCTCGTCGTCGAGGCGGCTCACCAGCTCGGCGGCCGCCGCCCTGGCCGCCTCGTGGGTGTCCCGTACGATCATGTGGCTCCGCAGGCCGAAGCGCAGCCTCCGACCCCGCCTGGCCGCTCTGGCTCTCATGTCCGCGACCGTGTTTGCCACCCCCGCCACCGTGTCGGGCCAGGTGAGGAAGACGTCGCAGGCCTCGGCCGCCGTCTCCTTGGCCGCCTCGGAGAACCCGCCGAAGTAGAGCGGCGGGCAGCGGCCCGACACGGTGCGCACCCTGGGCGGGTCGAGGACGAGGTCGACGAACTCGCCGTGGAAGTCCACCGGCCAGCCGTCGAGCAGAGTGCGCAGCACGTGCATCCACTCGAGCGTGCGGTGATAGCGAGCAGCGGACTCCAGCGATTCGCCGGGCATGTCGCTGGAGATGATGTTCACGGTGAGCCTGCCGCCGAGCATCCGGTCCACGGTCGCGATCTGGCGGGCCAGCTGGGGCAGCCACAGCTCCCCCATCCGCACCGCCAGCAGCAGCCGCATGCGCTCGGTCAAGGGGGCGATGCCAGCTGCGAAGGCGGTGGCGTCTATGCCCAGCGTGTAGCCCGAGGGCAGCAGGATGTTGTCGAAGCCGTTTCGCTCCGCGGCCAGGGTGATGTCGCGGCAGTGCTCCCAGCTGCTCGCCAGAGCCGGATCGGAAACGCCCAGGTACTCGTAGTCGTCGTCGCACAGAGCACCGAACCAGGCGACCTCCAGCTGCTCCGCGGCCGTCATCTGACTCGGCCGCCCACGGCAGCCGGGCACCCTCGGAGGCGGGCGGCCGTCATCTGACTCCGCCGCTCACGGCATCCGGGCACCCTCGGAGGCCTCGATCACGTCGTAGACGTCGCTGCGGTCGAGGCGCACGCCGGTGGCCGTAGCCAGGAGCTCCAGCCGTGCCGGCCGCTGCGTCCCCAGCAGCGCCACCGGACGGGACGGGTGGGCCAGAACGAAGGCCACGGCGACGGTGGCGCGGTTGACGCCCTCACGGTCGGCGAGCCGGTCGAGCACCGCCAGCAGCTCGGCACGGGTGCCGGTGCCGTCGCCCAGGCGGCCTCCGCCCAACGGGCTCCAGGCCAGCGGCACCACGCCGTCGCGCATGCACAGGTCGAAGGTGCCGTCGCGCAGGGGCGCCAGATGCGCCGCGGAGTACTCGGGCTGGCTGCTGGCCAGAGGAAACGGCATATGGGCGGCCAGGGCCTCGTGCTGGGCGGGGGTGAAGTTCGAGACCCCGGCCTCACGGATCTTCCCCGCGGAGCGCAGCCCGTCGAGAGCCCCGGCCAACTCCGCGGGATGGGTGAGCATGTCGGGGCGGTGGATCTGGTACAGGTCGATGACGTCGGTGCGAAGGCGGCGCAGCGACGCCTCGCACGCCGCGGTGACCGACTCGCGACCCGAGTTGTACGGAACGCCCGGCACGATGCCGCCCTTGGTGGCCAGCACCATCCGCTCACGCAGACGGGGCGCGTCAGCGAGTATGCGGCCCAGGTTCTCCTCGGCCTCGCCGAAGGCCTGCCCGCCCCAGCCCAGCCCGTAGATGTCGGCGGTGTCCACCAGGTTCATGCCCAAGTCGAGCCCGGTCTCGAGCACCGCCCGAAGCTCGTCGTCGGGCCGGGCGACGAACCGCCAGCAGCCGACGCCAAGGGGTCCTACTTGGAAATCGTCGCCGAGCAGGCGACGATTCGGGTCTATGAGCGAGGATCCCATCAGATCAAGCTATCCGTGAGAGTCGAGGCCCCGAGGCGTCCCCAGCCGCGGCGCCGCCGGGAAGGGCGGCGCCGATGAGCGACGCCGAGTTGCGCTACGGCGTGGTCGGCACCGGGATGATGGGCCGCGAGCACATCGCCAACATCTCGCACCTCCCAGGTGCTCGGGTGACGGCGCTGGCCGACCCGCACCCGCCCTCGCTCGACGCCGCCGCGGCCCTGGCGCCGGGCGCGGCCCGGTTCCGCGACCACCGGGACCTGGTCGCCGCAGGCGTCTGCGACGCGGTGGTGGTCGCCACGCCGAACATGACCCATGCGGCCGTTCTCGACGGCATCCTCGGCACCGGCCTGCACTTGCTGGTGGAGAAGCCCCTGTGCACCACCGTCGAGGACTGCCGCCGGGTCGTCGAGGCCGCGTCCGCGCACGGCGGCCTGGTCTGGGTCGGGCTGGAGTACCGCTACATGGCGGCGTTCGCTCGCCTCATCGACGAGGTGCGCGCCGGCGCCGCGGGCCGGGTCCGCATGGTGTCGCTGCGCGAGCACCGCTTCCCGTTCTTGGCGAAGGTCGGAGACTGGAACCGCTTCGCCGACAACACCGGCGGCACGCTGGTGGAGAAGTGCTGCCACTTCTTCGACCTCATGAACCAGGTCATGCCGGGTCGGCCCGAGCGGGTCTACGCCTCGGGCAGCCAGATGGTGAACCATCTCGATGAGGCCTACGCGGGCCGCACCCCCGACATCATCGACAGCGCCCTCGTGGTGGTCGACTACGACGACGGGGCCCGAGCCCTGCTCGACCTGTGCATGTTCGCGGAGGCCACCCACGACCAGCAGCAGTTCTCGGTGATCGGCGACGCGGGAAAGGTCGAGGCTCTCGTCCCCTCGGGCGTCGTGCGGATCGGGCGCCGGGGCGTCCACGGCATCGGCGAGGTGAGCAGCGTCAGGGTGTCCAGCGCCGCGGCCTACGAGGGCCTCCACCACGGCTCCAGCTACGTCGAGCATCAGCGCTTCCTCGAAGCGGTCAACTCTCTCGACGCCGAGGGAAGGCGGGCGTCGACGCAGGCCAGCCTGTCGGCGGGGCTGGTGTCGGTGGCCATGGGCGTGGCCGGGCACCGCTCCATCAGAACCGGGGCGCCGGTGCGCCTCGCCGACGTGCTCTGAGCGGCCGGTCGGTCCGGCCCCGGTCATCCCTTGACCGAGCCGGCGAGCAGGCCCCGCACGAAGTGGCGCTGGAGGCTGAAGAACACGATGAGCGGGATCACCATGATCACGAACGCGGACGCGAAGCGCAGCTGGAAGTTGGAGCCGCGCTCCCCTACCAGGTTGACCAGCGCGACCGTCATGGGCTCGTTGTCGGTCAGCAGCACCGCAGCGATCAGATAGTCGTTCCACGTCCACAGGAACTGGAAGACCGCGAACGCGGCCAGGGCGGGACGCGCCAGCGGCAGCACGAGGCGCCAGAAGATCGTGAAGTGGCTGGCGCCGTCGATGCGAGCCGCCTCGAACACCGACCGGGGGAGCTGGCTGATGAAGTTGTGCAGCAGCAGCACCGCCAGCGGCAGCCCGAAGGCGGTGTGGGTGAGCCACACCGCGGCCGCGGTGTTGCCGATCCCCAGGTCCGGGACCAGCACGAAGGTCCATTCCAAACCCGGAATCGTCAGGCGCGCGCCGTTGTTGAACAGCTGCAGCAACGGCACGAAGGCCATCTGGTTGGGCAGCGCGATCATCGAGACCAGCCCGATGAACAGCCAGTTGCGCCCCCTGAACTCCATCCACGCGAACCCGTAGGCCGCGAAGGCGGCCACTGCTATCGGGATGATCGTCGCCGGGATCACGATGGCGATCGAGTTGAGCGCGAACTCCCACATCGACGGCTGGGCGGCGGTCTCGCGGAAGATGTCGCGGTAGTTCTGCAAGGTGAGGTTGTCGAGGTCGTTCCACGCCGTCCACCAGGCGGACTCGTTGATGTCGGCCACTTTGCGGAACGACGACACGAACAGCCCGAAAGTGGGCACGGTCCACAGCACCACCACCAGCCACACGACCCAGGTGGGCATCGCGCCCAGCCACTGGCGCAGTCGCTGGCCGGCGGGCGGCGGGACCGTCACGGGGGCAGTCACGCGAGATCCTTCTGCAAGCGGCGGATGTTGAGCACCATCACCGGCACCACCAGCGCCAGCAGCACCACTGCGAAGGCGCTGCTCGAGGTGAAGTTGCGGTCTCGCAGCTGGTCGAACATCTCGTTGGCCAGCACGTTGGTGCGGTTGGCTCCGTTGGTGGTGGCCTTCACCAGATCGAACACTTTGGTGACGATGACGATCAAGGTGGTGACCACCACGATGATGGTGGGACGGATCTGGGGCATGACCACCCGCCAGAAGGTCTGGGCCTCGCCCGCGCCGTCCACTCGGGCCGCCTCCAGCAGTTCGCCGGGGACCGCCCTGATGGCAGCCGACAACACCACCATCGCGAACCCGGTCTGGATCCACACCATGATGAACATGATCCAGAAGTTGTTCCAGGGGATCATGGTGGCGTTGATGAAGAAGCCGCGGCTGCTGAAGCCCAGGCCCTGGAGCACGGCGTTGAACAGTCCGGTCTGGTCGCCGGTGGGCTGCACCTCGTACATGAAGTCCCAGATGACGGCGGCGCCGACCATGGAGATGGCCATCGGCATGAAGATCAGGGTCTTGGCGAATCGCTCGCCCCGGGCCCGCTCGGCGAGCACGGCCAGCAACAGGCCCAGCGCGGTGGAGAGCCCGGCCACGGTGACCACCCACCAGACGTTGTTCCACACGACGGCATGAAGAGTCGACAGGGTGCCGAAGACGAGCAGGATCGCGCCCAGCACCAGCAGCATCGACGCGGACGGGGCGCCCCAGTCGAGCTCCAGGTCCTGGCGGCGGGCCCGGGCCAGCGTCCATGCCAGCAGCAGGGCCGCGGCCAGCAGCACGACGATTCCCAGGCTGATCCGGCTGGACACGATCACGGTCAAGACGTCCATGACCGCCGAGCGGTTCGGGTCGCGGGCCAGCGACTCGACGAAACCGGCGACCGCCGCCGCCACCAGCACTGCCGCCGCCAAGCCCAGGACCCTCATCAGGCGGCCCGCCGCCGCGATCTGTCGGGCGCTCCCGACGATGCGGGCCGCACTGGCCCACGCGGCCAGCGCCGCAACCACCGCGGCGGTCAGGCCGGCGATGAATAGGCGGCTGGTGAAGATCTGGGCCCACCCCTCGACGGTGAAGTACTCGTCGTCGGTGAAGATGTCGGTGTAGTGCTCGAGGGTGAAGCCGGCCTCTCTGCCTCGAGGGCCGTTCTTGAAGGACAAAAAGACGGTCCGGAGTCCGGGGATCACCAGCCCGACGGCAACGAACGCCAGCGCCGGGCCGGCGAACACCCACGGCCGGAGCCGGCCCTCCCAGGCGTTGCGCCGCTCGAGCGGCGGCTGCAGCAGCCTTCCCGCGGCCGCGCCGAGGGTAGCGCCAGCCGCGGCGCCGGCCAGGATGATCAGCCAGCCCGCCTTGAGAGGCCCGCCGAGTGCGGGGCCGGCCGGCAGCCAGGCGTTGTGCTGGACGGCGGCCCCCACGACGAGGCCTGCGACCGCTCCTGCCGCGGCAGTGAAGGCCGGCCAGCGGGCCACCGTCTGATCGACGGCCCGGTCGGCGCCCACGAATACGACCGCGGCCGCGGCCAAAGACACCACCACCGTGATGATCATGGTGATGAACTGGTCCACGGCCCTCAGCCTCTCAGCCCGTCTATCGGATTCTCACCGCCGCGCGGGGCGGCGGACGTCGGCCCAGCGACGATAGCCCCGGGGAGGGTGTGGGGGGTGCGTCGGCACCCCCCACGCACCTTCGGGGAGGTCGATCAGTCGCCTTGCCGGGCGGATGTCAGGACGGCCAGGCGTCCTGCACGTCCTCTGCGAACTCCTCGGCAGTCTTGGCGCCCGACACGTAGTCGGTGCCCGAGCGCCAGAACTCGCCTGCGCCCACCTCGCCGGGCATCAGGTCGGATGCGTCGAATCGGAAGGGGCTGGCGCTGACCAGGATCTCGGCCAGAGTCCGGTCGAAGTTCGAGGAGTACAGCGACGTGTCGTGGTCGCGGTTGGGGGACAGGAACCCGCCCTTGTCGGCCATGATCCGGGTGTCGGCGTACTCGGCGGTGCCGATGTACTCGAGGGTGGCCAGCGTCTCGGGCTTGTCGGTGAACGCCACCGCGTGGGTGCCCGCGCCCAGCACGACCTGTCCGAACTCGTCGCTGACCGTCGGCAGGTAGAAGACGTTGACATCGCCGTCGGGCCCCAGCGAGGCACCGACCTCGGTGAAGAACGCCCCCGCGAAGTTGGCCTGGCGGTGCATCATGCACTCGCCGTCGGCCACCGGCAGCGCGGCCTCCTTGAACCCGGTGGTGGCGATTAGGTCGCGACCGCCGAGGACGTTGCCCTCCGCGAACCAGATGGAGCCGACGAACTCGGCCACCTCGACCACGCGGGCATCGTTGAACGGGATGTCGTTGGACACCCACTGGTCATAGACGTCGGGGCCGTGGAGGCGCAGCATCATGTCCTCCATCCAGTCGGTGAAGGCCCAGCCGGTGGCGTCGCCGGACTCGATGCCGACGCACCAGGGCACGTTCCCGTCAGCCTTCATCTGCTCGGTGAGCGCCTCGAGGTCGGCCCAGGTCTGGGGAATCTCGTAGCCGTTGGCAGCGAAGACCGGCGGGCTGTACCACACCAGGCTCTTGACGTCGCCCTTGTTGGGCACGCCGTAGACGCTTCCGCCGGTGGCGGCGAGGTCGAACCAGAACGAGTCGTAGGCCCCGCCGATGTTGGCCATGACGGAGTCCGGAACCGCCACCGCGTCGCCGGACTCGGCGAACTGGATGATCCGGCCCGGCTGGGGGATCACCACGATGTCGGGCGGCTCGCCCGCTTCGAGGGCCAGGTTCAGTTCGGTGGTGGCGTCGCGGGTGCCGCTGTACTGCACGTCGATGCCGGTGCGCTCCTCGAACGGAGCGAAGGCCGCGAGGAAGCCCTCAGCCTCGGCGCCGGTCTCGGGGCCGAGGATCTCCACGACGGTGCCCGCAAGGGCCATGTCGTCATCGGCCATGTCGTCAGCCATGTCGTCGTCGGCTGCGTCCTCAGCCATGTCATCGGCCATGTCTTCAGCCAGGTCGTCGGCGGCCGCGTCGTCCGCGGGTGCTGCCGTCGTAGTCGGAGCGGCCTCGGGCTCGTCATCGTCGCCGCAGGCCGCCGCCACCAGGGCGACAGTCAGCAGAGCGCCGAGGATCAACCACGGGCGCGAGAATTTCTTCATGGGTTTCCCTCCCAGGGATGCAAACGTTTACAGACGAGGACAGTAGCGCGCCGTGCTCGCAGAATCAACCCACCGGCGCGGTGGTCTCCCGCACCATCAGCGGCACGTCCCAGGTGAAATCGGCAGCGGGCTCGCCGTCGATCAGCGTCATCACGGTCGCCGCGGCCCGTATCCCCATCTCGTCCACTGCCTGGCGCATGGTGGTGAGCCCCAGCGCGTCGGCCAGATCGTGGTCGTCGAAGCCGATCACGGAGAGATCGCCGGGCACGGACAGGCCGTGCCTCCCGGCCGCTCGCAGCACGCCGAAGGCCATCTCGTCGGACATGCAGAACACAGCCGTGGGCGGCTCGCAGCAGTCGAGGAGCGCTGACAGCGCGGCGGCGCCGCCGGCCGCGGTCCAGTCGCCGCTGGCCTCCAGCGCAGGGTCGACGGACAGCCCCGAGGCTCGCAGAGCGTCCTCGTAGCCTCGGCGGCGCTCGTCGGGGACCGGCGTCGGCAGGTCCGGCAGATGCGGCCCCGCCACCAGTCCGATGCGCCGATGTCCCAGTTCGATGAGATGCTCGACCGCGCATCGAGCCGCCAGCCGGTTGTCGATCGTGATGGACGAGGCGCCCTCGAGCCGCTCGCCCACGGCCACCACGGGCCGGTCGAAGAAGGTGGCCGCGTCCCCTTCGACGCCGACGAACGTGTCGATCAGGACAATGCCGTCGACCCTCCGGCAGAAGGACCGGGCGTCCCTCAGGAAGCGCAGCCGGTCGCCGGGGGCGGTCATCATGGAGAGCAGCACGTCGTAGCCCGCCTTGGCGAACACCGAGTTGATCCCGCCCAGGGCGCGGAACGGGAACCACGTCCCGAACTGGGGCGCCACCACGCCGATGGTCCAGGTCCGTCCCGACGCGAGGCGCGAGGCCTGCGGATGGGCCTCATACTCGAGCTCCGCGGCCACCTCGACCACTCGCGAGCGGGTCTCGGAGGCCACATACGGCAGGTCGCGCAGCGCCCTGCTGACGGTGGCCACCGAGACGCCCGCCTCCCGGGCGATGTCCTTGATGGTGGGCCGACTATTCGCCACTGGTCCGAGCCTTCCCTCCGCCTAGCCCATCCATTGGCCGCCGTTGACGTCGATGGTGGCGCCGGTGATGTAGTCGGCATGGGGTCCGCACAGGAAGCCCACCACCGCGGCCAGGTCCTCGGGGTTCCAGACTGCCAACCTGCTCACGCGGCGGCCCACCGCCTGCTCCGCTCCACGGCCAGCTTCCCGTCCGGAGGGGCGAGGTCAGCGGACTCGCGCCGCGTCCCGCGCCGGTCCCGTCGCGTCGAGTTCCCTCGGAGCGTCGGGGTCGGTGATCCACTCCGTCCAGGAACCGTCGTAGACGGCCACGTCGTAGCGCCCGGCGATGGCGTAGGCCAGGGCGGTTCCGCAGGCGCCGACGCCGCCCCGGCAGTAGGCGATGGTCGGTTCCGGCAGCCGCGCCCCCGCGGCAGCCAGCCGGTCGCGGGCCTCAGCCGGGTCGGGCCAGGTGCCGTCAGACCCGGTGAAGGCGATCCCCGGCGCGGTGATGCTGCCCGGTATGGCCCCGCCGTCGGCCGCTCTGGCCTCGGCCATTCGCCCGTCCACCAAGCGGGTGGCCGCGCCGACCGCGGCCATCACGTCGTCCTTGGTGGCGTAGAGGCCCTGGTCGAAGCGAGGCGTGAACTGGGCGGGCGGATGCCGGGGGCGGGAGTCCTCCAGCGCCCGGCCCTCCGACGCCCACTTGGTGATGCCGCCGTCGAGCACCGCGACCGCAGTGTGGCCGTACACCCGCAGCGCCCACCACAGACGGGCGGCCACCGTGACGTGCTGGTCGTCGTAGGCCACCACGAACGTGTCGTCTCCGATGCCCCGCTCCGACATGGCCGCCGCGAAGCGCTCCGGACCGGCCAGCATCCACAGGTCGGGCCGGTCGGGGTCGGCCAGCTCGGTGTCCCACCGGACGTGCACTGCCCCGGGTATGTGGGCCTCGTCGTACTCCTCGTCGCCGTTGCGGAGGTCGAACGGGCGCAGGTACCAGCGGCAGTCCACGACGCGGACTCCGGGGTCGTCCAGGCGGTCAGCCAACCAATGGGTCGAAACTAGGGGGCTCGCAGTCACGGCAGCCAGCATCGCAGACCGCGCGTCGCGGTGCCAGCATCGTCGGAGCCGCGGCTACGGCGCCGTGGCGCTCCGAGCGGTGGTCATGGGTCGATACCGAGACCGCCGCGTCGTCTCGTCTACGCGCCCGCGAGGGCGGGCCGCACCTGCTCGGCCAGCAGACGCACGCCCTCGTCAGGGTCCGGGCCGAGCGTGTACCAGGCCAGCGGCATGTCGAGGCCCGCTCCGACGAAGGCCTGCAAGCCCTCGACCACGTCGTCGACGGTGCCTGCGACCGCGAACGTGTCGACCAGGCCCTCGCTCACCGCGGCCGCCCCGGCCTGCTCGCCGCCGTCGGCCACCGCGGCGCGCACTGCGGCCACGGCCTGCGGATCGGCCCCCGCGGTGTCCACCACCACGCCCTCCACCCGGGCCAGGTAGTAGGCCAGGACCTGCTTGACCGCGGCCCGGGCCTCGGTCCGGTCGGGGCCGACGCTGGTGAGCACGTTGGCGCTGAGCAGCAGGTCGTCCACGCTGCGGCCGGCCCGGGCCGCCCCCGCGGCCAACCGCTGGCGGGCCCAGCGAGTGTAGCCGACGCTGGTGATGGCGCCCAGCTGCACTCCGTCCGCGTGCTCGCCGGAGGCCTCCATCATCCTCGGGCTGACCGCCCCCACGTCTACCGGCACCGGCTCCGGCGGCGGACGGTCCAGGCACAGGCCGGGGGCGACTGTGAAGGTGGTGGGCACGAAGTCGAGCGCCTGGCCGGCGGTGAGGCGGCGCACGGCCCGGACCGCCTCGACCGTGTTGGTGAGGGGCCGCCAGCCCAGCGGGGCCATGCCGAAGCGCCGGACCGTCCATTCGGCCGCTCCCAGCCCGAACCGCAGCCGGCCGGGGCCGAGCTCGGCCAGGGTTGCCGCCTCCAGGGCGAGCAGCACGGGGTTGCGGAACACGGGGTTGGCCACGCCGATTCGCACCGTGATCCGCTCGGTGGCGTGCAACGCGGCCGCGGCCACCGGCATCACGGAGTTGAACAGCCGGCTCTCGGGAAGGGAGACCTCGTCAAAGCCGAGGCGCTCGGCCGCGGCAACCAGAGCTAGCGTGTCGGCGACGGGGTCCTCGTTCGACAGCGACAGGCCCAGGCCTCGGAACCCGTTCATGATCCTCGCAATCGTCGGCACAGGAGCTTGCGGATGTGGATCTCCACGATTCCATATGAGGACGCCGAAGGCGAGTTGAAGGCCCACTACGACCGCCAGGCCCGAGCGCTCGGCGAGCCGACAGAGATGACCATGGCCGGGTCTCTGCACCCGGCGCTGGTGGCGGCCCGTCTCGACCTGTACGCGGCCACCGAGAAGTGCCCGTCCCGGCTCACGCCGCACCAGCGCAACCTGATCAGCTTCGTGACCTCGGCCGTCAACGGCACCGCCCACTGCATGAGCCAGGTGACCATCAAGCTGCGCCGGACCGGCCTCGACGACGACGCCATCGCCGCGCTGGCCGCCGATCCCGGCGCCTTCGAGTCGCTGGGGCTGGCGCCTGCCGACGCCGCGGTGGTCCGCTACGCGCTGAAGCTCACCCGCTCGCCCGCATCGGTCACCGCCGCGGACGTGGACGAGCTGCGGGCCGCGGGCTTCGACGACCTAGACATCCTCGACGCCAACGCCCAGTGCGCCCACCTCAACTATGTGAACCGGGTGGCCATGGGCCTCGGCATCCATTCGGTAGCCGACCCCGACTTCCCGGCCTATTCCGCCATCCCCCAGTCCTAGGCCGCGGCGAAGATCTCGGCGCTCGCCCGGATGTGGTCGGCGGAGGCGGCCTCGTCGTTCATCGGCAGCATGAAGATGTCGAAACAGCCCCTGAGCTCTGCGATGCGAGCCGAGATCTCGGCGGGAGTGCCAGCCAGGCCATAGCGGTCCACCAGCGCGTCGGGAAGCAGTCCGGCCGCCTCGCGCATTCGGCCTGCCAGCATCAGGCGGCGCACCTCCTCGGTGGTGGCATCGTCCAGGCCGTCGGCCGCCCGCACCTCGGAAGGCGCGTCCACCGCCATGTACGAGAAATGGGGCAGCACCCGGCGCCGCTCGGTCTCGTTGTAGGCCAGGTAGGCCGACCAGGCGATGCGGGCCGACCCTGCGGA
The DNA here is from genome assembly GCA_963667505.2 of Acidimicrobiales bacterium. Classification (GTDB taxonomy): domain Bacteria; phylum Actinomycetota; class Acidimicrobiia; order Acidimicrobiales; family Aldehydirespiratoraceae; genus Aldehydirespirator. The sequence goes on from OY763490.2 coordinate 1,446,881, forward strand.
GCGGATGCGGGCCGCGAAGGCGGGAAGCTGCGCGGGCGGGGCGGCCGACAGGATCACGCAGTCGGACTGCTCCGCCGCCAGGCGCTGGACTCTGGGCCCCCGGCCGGCCACGGCCACGCGCATCGGCTCCCCGGGCCGGAACCACGGCAGCGACGCCTCCCCCACCGTCTCGCCGGCCAGCAGCCGCCGGTTGAGCTCCAGCGCCTCGCGCAGGGCGGTGTAGGGGCGCTCGGGGTCCATGCCCAGGGGCTTGAGCACCCGGCTGCCGCCCACGCCCAGCCCGTGCATCACCCGCCCCGGCGCCAGCTCGGCGAGCGTCGCGATGGCCGCCGCGGTGGCGACCGGGTGACGGCTGAACGGGTTGGTGATGGCCGGCGCCACCGTCAGCCCGGTGGCCCCGACGATGGCAGTGAGGGCGACATAGACGTCGCGCTCGGTGCCTTCGTCGGCCACGAAGCACGCCTCGGCGCCCAGCGACTCACCCAGGCGGGCGAGCTCGACCAGACGGCTGACCGGCTGGGTCGGCTCGAACCACACACCCCACCGAACGCTCATCGCGGCACCTCCTTCAGCCGGCCTCGGCCCGCTCGGCCCGACCCTGGCGCAGCGACTCGCGTCCCAGCGGTATGTACTGCAGCGCCGACAGATAGCTGTAGACGAGCGAGGGCACGGCGCAAACCCATCCGGCCACCCGGAAGCCGTCGGCGATGCCGATTCCGGAGGCGCCGGCCAGCAGCAGCGGGAAGCAGAAGTACAGCCCGAAAGTGGCGCACTTGCCCCACCAGGTCACCTCTATCGGCTTGGCGCCGAGCGACAGCAGCACCAGGCCGACGATGGCGACGAGGCCCTCGCGGGCCAGGGTCAGCACCACCAGCCACCACGGCACCGAGCCGTCGATACCCACCGCGACCACGCCGACGAGCAGCACGCCGCGGTCGGTGATCGGGTCGAGCAGCTTTCCAAGCTTGCTCACCGAGTCGAAGCGTCGGGCCCACCAGCCGTCCACCCAGTCGGTGGCCCCGAGCGCGCCCCACAGCAGGGCCGCCCCCCAGCGGTCGTCCGCACCGAACAGCAGCCACAGGAACAGCGGGACGCAAGCCAGACGGGCCGCGGAGATCAGGTTGGGCACCGTGAGGATCCGGTCCTCGCGGCTGCTCTGAGCGCTCACTGCGCCTCAGCCTACGATCAGCCGCCGCGCCTCTGAGCGCCGGCAGGGCCTACGATCGACGGGTGCCTTCAATCTTCACCCGCATAATCGACGGCGAGATCCCGGGCCGGTTCGTGTGGCGCGACGACGTGTGCGTGGCGTTCATGGACGTGCGGCCCCTCAACCGGGGCCATGTGCTGGTGGTCCCCCGCGCGGAAGTCGACCACTGGGTCGATCTCGATCCGCAGACGCTGGCCCACCTGATAGCCGTCGCCCACAGGGTGGCCGAGGCCCAGCAGGCGGCCGGGCTGGCCCCGGGGCGGGTCGGCCTGATGATCGCGGGCTTCGAGGTGCCCCATGTGCACATCCATGTGGTGCCCATCTCGACCATGGCCCACCTCGACTTCTCCCAGGCCGACGCCAGCCCCGACCCCGCCGACCTCGACACCGTCGCCGACCGGCTGCGAAGCCACCTCGCCGAGCCCGCCTGACGCCCGCTCCGGGCCGCTTCCGCGAGACGCCGCCTCTGGGGAACACCGCTCGGCGAGAGGTCGCCTCTGCGAATTGACGTAGTTGACGCCTATGGGTGCGCGACAACGTCGATCTCTACCGGGTCGGTCAGGTGGGGGCCGTTGTTGCGGGAGTTGTTGACCTCGGTCGACACCGGGTGTATCCGGATGAGCGCCGACGGGGCGGGCACCAGCAGCCCGGCTGCGGCTGCGCCATCGGTGTCGGACGGATCGAGCCATGCGTCCCAGGCGGCGGGCGGGAGCATCACCGGCATCCGGTCGTGGATCTGGGCCATGGCGTCGTTGGCCGCGCAGGTGATGATCGTGCAGGAATGCAGTTCGCGGGGCTCGCCGTCGGTGTCGGAGTTGTTGCGGTCGCGCCACACCTCCCACAGCCCGGCGAAGGCGAACGGCTCGCCGTCGGGGCGGCTGACGAACATGGGCTGTTTGCGCTTCGATCCCTCGGCGAGGTGCCATTCGTAGAACCCGTCGGCTGGGATAATGCAGCGCCGCTTGGCCAGCGGCCGGCGGAAGGCGTTCTTGGACGCGACCGTCTCGGCCCTGGCGTTGATCATCCGGCTGCCGATCCTGGGGTCCTTGGCCCAGAACGGCACCAGCCCCCAGCGCAGAGTGTCGAGGACGCGAACTCCGCCGGTTTCGCGCACCGCGTGCACTGCCTGGGTCGGCGCGACGTTGTGGTTGGGCTCTAGGGCCTGGTCGGCTCCGGGCGGCTGCGCTCCGAAGTAGCTGGCAATCTCGTCGGGCGGAGTAGCCGACACGTACCGACCGCACACGGCCGCCGAACCTACCCGGCCCGCCTAGCGTCCTGCGTCAGGAATCCGTCAGTGGGCGACGCCGCGCTGACCGAGCGTCAGTAGTCGATGCCCTTCTTGGCCAGTATCCCGGCGTCGTAGGCGTGCTTGGTCTTGACCATCTCGGTCACGGTGTCGGCCATCTCGATCATCCACTCGGGAGCGTCCCGGCCGGTGAGCACCAGCGACACGTTCTCGGGCCGGTCTCTGAACGCGCGCTCCACCTCGACGGCATCGATCCAGCCCCAGTTGAGCGGATAGGTGATCTCGTCGAACACCACCAGGCGGTGGCTTCCCGCCTCGACCAGGGCTCGGCCGTGGCGCCACGCCTCGCGAGCCTCGGCCTCGTCGCGGGTGAGGTCGTCGCTGTCCCAGGTGAAGCCCTCGCCCAACGACCAGAAGTCGATTCCCAACGGCTCGGCCATGATCTGCTCGCCGGTCACCCAGTCGTCGGACTTCAGGAACTGCACCACGGCCACGGGCCAGCCTCGGGCCCGGGCCCGCAGCGCAGTGCCGAACGCGGCTGACGACTTGCCCTTGCCGTCGCCGGTGTTGACCACGACGAGGCTCCGGGCGGTGCGCATCCCGCCGGGACGGGGATCCTCGATGGGAGGAGAATCGCTGGGACCGGGGGCCTCGGCGGGGTGTGAGTCGGTCGGAGTCATGGCGGTCCTTCATTCTGGAGGATCTCGGGGTTCCGCGCCCCCCGGGTCGGCTTGGGCGGCTTCGCAGTCTCGAGCGCTCTCGCCCGACGCGGGGAGCGTGGCCGCGGGGAGGTTGGGGAGCGCGGGCGCGGCGGCGGTGTTCGGCACTATCACCGGGCCTCCAGGATCGTCGACGATGCGGACGCTGGCCCCGAAGTGCGCGGCGATGCTCTGCACCGTGAGCACCTCGGCGGGCCGCCCGGCCTCGACCACCTTCCCGTTCGCCAGGATGGCGATGCGATCGCCGTACCGGGCCGCAAGAGTCAGGTCGTGCAGGGTGGCGATCACGGTGAGGCCTCGCTCTCGCCGCAGTGCATCCACCAGTTCGAGCACGTCCTGCTGATGACCGAGGTCGAGCGCGGTGGTGGGCTCGTCGAGGAGCAGGATCTCGGCCTGCTGAGCGAGGGCTCGGGCCAACACCGCCCGTTGGCGCTCACCCCCCGACAGCGACTGCACGGCCCGTTCGCCGAATCCCGCCAAGTCGAGACGGTCGAGAACCTCAGCCGCGATCCGACGGTCGCCAACGGTCTCGGCCGCGAAGATCCCCCGATGCGGGGTGCGGCCGAGCAGCACGTAGTCGGCCACGAGCATCCCCGGCGGAATCACCGGCGCCTGCGGGACGTAGGCCAGCTCGCGGGCCCGGGCCGCGCGGCGCCGGTCGTCGAGCCCGTCGATGCTGATCTCCCCGCGGAAGGGCACCAGTCCCAGCAGCGCTCGAAGCAGCGTGGTCTTGCCCGCGCCGTTGGGGCCGATCACGTTCACCCACTCCCCCGCCGACGCTTGGAGGTCGACGCCGCGCAGCACGGGCGCGCCGCCGAGAACAACGTCGAGGGATCGGACCGCTACCGCCGGCCTCACCAGATCTCCCGACGGCTGGTGCGCAGCACCAGCACGAAGAACGGCGCGCCCAAGAATGCGGTCACCACGCCGATGGGGAGCTCCGCCGGAGCCAGGGCGGTGCGGGCTGCCAGGTCGGCCAGCACCATGAACGCCCCGCCGAACAGCACCGACAGCGGCAGCACCGCCCGGTTGCTGGCCCCGAAGGCCAGCCGCACGGTGTGGGGCACGATGATGCCGACGAAACCGATGAGCCCGCTCACCGACACCGCGGCGGCCGCCCCGAGCGACGCGGCCAGCACCACCGTCATCCGCACGCGGCGAGGCTCCAGACCCAGCGCGGCGGCTTCGTCGTCACCCACGGCCAGCACGTCGAGGGCGCGGCCGTAGCGCAGCACCACTGTGACGGTCACCGCGAAATAGGGCAGCAAGAGGGCGGGCTCCGCCCATCCCGACGTGGCGATGCGGCCGAGGATCCAGGCGAAGATCTCCCGGAAGGCGTCGCTGTTGGCCTGCAGCACGTAGGTCTGGCAGGCGGTCAGGAAGCTGGCCACCGCGATGCCCGCGAGGATCAGCGACGCCGTCGAGCGGCCGCCCAGATGGCCCGCAGCGTACGACACGGCCACCGCGATCAGCGCTCCGGCGAACGCGGCCAGCGGCACCGCGTCGAGCGCGCCCGCTCCGTCTCCCAGATTGCTGGCGATGGCGACGGTGGCGCCGAGGCCGGCACCCGCGGCGATGCCCAGCAGGTACGGATCGGCCAGCGGATTGCGGAACGCGCCCTGATAGGCCGCGCCGCTGACCGCCAGGACGGCGCCCACGAGCAGGCCTAGCACCACTCTGGGCAGTCGGATCTCCGTCACGATGGCGGCGCGCGCGTCGCTCAGCCCGGACTCGAGCGCGAGCCCCGGCAGCCCGTCGAGCAGTTCCAGCGCCACCCGGTGAGCGGCGATGTCGACCGGCCCGACGGTCAGCCCCGCGATCACCGCCGCGGCCGCCGCCCCCAGGCCGGCCAAGAGAGGGCCGCGCCGGAGCCCGGACGCCCGCAGCGGCGCGTCCCCGTGGGCGGCTCCAGGCTGTGCGCTCACGGTCGGGTCCGCGGATCCGCCGGCCACCGGGGTGCGGCCATGGAGGCGGCGGTGTCGCCGACCCTAGTCAGCTCGTCACGCCGATCGAGACGATCACCTCGGAGATGGCCTCGATGAAGTCGAGCAGGCGCGGCCCCCAGCGCGAGGCTATGTCGTCGTCGAGCTCGACGATCCGGCCCGACTGCACCGCGGTCATCTCGTCCCAGCCCGGTCGTTCGGCGACGGTCTGGGCGTTCTGGCCGCAACACCGCGTGTCGGCCAGGAAGATCAGGTCCGGGTCGGCGTCCACCAGGTACTCGTCGCTGAGCTGCGGGTAGCCCCAGGCGCTGCCGTCGGCGTCGGCCGGATCGGCCACGTTGTTCAGGCCGAACAGGGCGTACACCTGACCGATGAAGGTGCTGCTGGTGACGCTGTAGAGGGTGTTGTCGAGCTCGTGGTAGTAGCTGAGCCCGGACGCGTCCGGCGCCGCCGCGACCAGCTCGGCGATGCCGGACCGCATCTCGGCGACGAGTTCGGCCGCCTCGACGCTCTGGCCCGCAACCTCGCCGAGCTGCTCGATCTGTGCGTACACATCCTCGAACGTCGACGGAGCGGCGTGTCCCCACACCTCGATGCCGAGCGCCTCGAGGCCAGCCACCACATCGCCGCTGGCTTGCAGCACCACCAGGTCGGGGTCGTAGGAGGCGATTGCCTCGATGTTGGGGTTCCAGCCGTCGAGGTCCGTGACCGGCGCCTCCGCGGGGTGGTTGGAGAGCCTGTCGACGGCCACCACCCGGTCGCCCGCCCCGATGGCGAACAGCATCTCGGTGCCGGTCGGAGAGATGGACACGATCCGCTGGACGGCGCTGTCGTCGGCGCTGGCGGCGGCATCGTCAGTCTCCCCCGCAGTCTCTGACCCGGCACCGCTGTCGGACTCGGCGCTGCTGTCGCCGGCGCCGCTGTCAGCGCCGCCACCGCTGTCGGACTCGGCGGGCTCAGGCGCGGCCTCGGGCGCTTCCTCGACCGCTGCGGCATCGGCGCCGCTGTCGGACTCGGCGGGCTCAGGCGCGGCCTCGGGCGCTTCCTCGACGGCTGCGGTATCGGCGCCGCTGTCGGACTCGGCGGGCTCAGGCGCGGCCTCAGTTTCCGCGGCATCAGCGCCGGTGTCTCCGGTGGCGCGGTCAGCGCCGCCATCGCTACACGCGGCGACCAAGATAAGGGCGAACAGGGCGGACAGGAGAATGCTCCGCCGTTCGGCTCGCCCGGTGGGGTTGCTGGTCATCTGGTTCTCCCTTCTGCTCGAGTTCGGGGCCGAGCAGCGGGAGAACCCACCGCACGAGCCGGTCCTTCCTCGAGGAATCGGATCGTGTGACGGCGACCGTGAGGCGACCGGACTCGTCCCCTTGCGGGGCATCACCGTTGCGGGACAGCGCCGGGTTCTAACCGGCTTCGCTCACGAGAGCCGGGGCAACTATAGACCCACACGCGCCCGAGACCCCAGCCGGGGTCCCTCGACTACAGCATCACCCGGTCGGGCGAGACGACGACTACGGCGCCACCCGGTCGAGCGCGACGACCGCTTCGGCCACGATCCGGTCGATCAGTTCGGCGCAGGTGGGCAGATCGTCGACCACGCCGACGCACTGGCCGGTGGGAAGGATGCCGGCCTCGATCTCGCCGTCGACCATGGTCGCCTTCGTGAGCATCGGGGCGTTGGCCGCCATCGCCATCTGGCTCCAGGTGAGGCCCTGGCTGCGCTTCATGGCCAGTCCCTCTCTCAGCAGGGCCGGGACGCCCATGCCGGCGAGCGCCCTGAACCGCCAGGAGTTGATCCCCGCCCGGATCACCCGGGTCAATCGGGCCGATTCCAGCGAGTCGACCAGGCCGGTTCGGATCACCCGCTGGGGCTTGCCGTCGATGCTGCTCGACACCACCGTGCCGGTGACGGGCGTGCCCAGGTACACAGCCTTTACCGAGTCGGGCACTTTGGAGTCGGCGGTGAGCAGGAAGCGGGTGCCCATGGCCACCCCGTCCGCGCCCCATGCCAGCGCGGCGGCCAAGCCCCGTCCGTCATGGAATCCGCCGGCGGCGATCACCGGCACATCGACCGCGTCGATCACTTGGGGGAGCAGCAGCGATGTGGGCACGGCGCCGGTGTGGCCGCCTCCCTCCCCGCCTTGGCACAGCACGGCGTCCACGCCCAGTTCGGCCATCTTCTCGGCGTGGCGGCGGGCGCCCACCGTCGGCATCACCAGCACCCCGCCGTCTCGCAGCCTGTGCACCACTGGCGCGGGAGGCGGCCCGGCGAAACTGGCCAGCCGCACCCCGGCGGCCACCAGCCGGTCGGCCCGGTCAGCGAGGTCGACGGCGTCGGGACGCAGGTTCACCCCGAAGGGCCGCTCGGTCCGGGACCGCACTTCGGCGATGGCGTCGCCCATCTCGTCGATGGTCATCGTGGCCGAGGCCAGGATCCCCAGTCCGCCCGCCTCAGCGGTGCCGGTGACCAGCGACGGCCCGGCCACCCACCCCATTCCCGTCTGGATGATCGGGTAGTCGACTCCGAACAGCTCCGTGGCCCGGGTCTGCAGCCTCCCGTCCACGGTCACGGCCGGACCCTAACGCCGCCCGCATCACCCACTCACCAATCACGCTCCGACCACGCGCACGGCTGAGTGACTGGTGGCGCGCCCTCCCCGGTGCAGCCGAGGCCGACGCCTATCCTGCGGGGGCTCGCCGACCTTGGCTATGGCGGAAGGAGGTGAAGGCGATGACCCGACGGCTCACTGAATTCAGCCACGGCGCTGGTTGAGGCTGCAAGCTCGCTCCTGGCGAGCTCGCGCACGTGGTGCGCAACCTCACCCCTGATCCGCCCCCGGAGTTGCTGGTCGGCCACTCCACCGGCGACGACGCGGCCGTGTGGGAGATCGACCGCGGCCGGGCCATGGTGCTGACCGCCGACTTCATCACCCCCGTCGTAGACGACGCGCGCACCTGGGGCCGCCTGGCCGCGGCGAACGCCGTTTCGGACATCTACGCCATGGGGGGCCGCCCCCTGCTGGCGCTGAACCTCGTGGCGTGGAACTCCGAGGAGCTCTCGACCGACCTGCTCACGGAGGTGCTCGCCGGAGGCGACGAGACGGCCCGGGCCTGCGGGTTCGTGGTGGGCGGAGGCCACACCGTCGACGACCTGGAGCCGAAGTACGGGATGGCGGTGCTTGGCGAGGTGGATCCGTCCCGGATGCTCACCAACGCCGGGCTGCGGCCCGGCGATGCCCTGGTGCTCACCAAGCCGCTCGGCATCGGCGTGATCACCACCGCCCTCAAACGGGGCCAGGCGCCTTCCCGGGCCGTGGAACGGGCCGTGGCCGAGATGACCCGCACCAATGCCGCCGCGGCCCAGGCCGCCCGGCGTCACGGCGCCACCGCCGCCACCGACGTGACCGGCTTCGGCCTGCTGGGCCACGGGCTGCGCATGGCCCAAGAGTCCGCGGTCGATCTGGAGATCGCACCGGCCGACGTGCCGTTCATCGAAGGCGCTTCAGAACTGGCCGCCCTCGGGGCCGTCCCCGGCGGAACCGAACGCAACCTGGACTGGGTCGCGCCCCATCTCGACATCGGCGAGGCGGGCGGCCTGGAGGTGACCCTGCTGGCCGACGCCCAGACGTCGGGCGGTCTGCTGCTGGGCATGGTCAGCCGCGACGCCGCCCAGGCCGCGGTGGCCGAACTACGAGCGTCCGGCCATGACGCGGCCATCATCGGCGCGGTCACCGACGGCTCAGGCCAGATCCGCCTGCGGGCCTAGTGTTGGCGCCTTCATTGGCAGGAGACCGTCGAGCCCCGCCGGTGTGCTTGGTGCAACCGCGGTCGTGGCCTCAGTCGAGCAGGTCAGGCTGCTCGCGTACGATCTCGGTGTAGAGGGGCTGGAACGTGAACCACATGGCCAGTCCTGTGCCGACCATGGCGTAGGTGCGGCGGGCCACGTCGTCGGGGATGTCGATGGGCTCGCCCGCGGCCTCGGCCAGCAGCTGGGACCGGCATGCCCGGTCCATGGCCACGAAGGCGCCCGCGGCCGCGTCCACCGAGGCGCCCACGGTCAGCAGGCCGTGGTTCTGGAGGACGGCGGCCTTGCATTCGCCCAGCGCGGCCGCGATGCGCTTGCCCTCGTCGAGCTCCATCACCACGCCGCTGTAGCCGTCGAAGACCACATGGTCGTCGTAGAAGGCGCAGGCGTCCTGGGTGAGGGGTCGCAGCAGCCGCCCCAGTGCCGAGAATGACTTGCCGTGCATCGAGTGCGAGTGGGCCGCCGCCACCACGTCGGGACGGGCCGCATGGATCTGGGAGTGGATGGCGAAGGCGGCGCCGTTGAGCAGCGCGCCCTCGCCGTCGATGATGTTGCCGTCGGAGTCCACTCGGATCAGGCTCGACGCCGTGATGTGGGAGAACGGCACTCCCCAGGGGTTGACCCAGAACGTCTCGGGATCCTCGGGGTCGCGCACGGTGACGTGGCCGGCCGCGCCCACGGCGCCGTCCTCGAAGTCGAGCTTGGCGAAGATCCGGTAGGTGGCCGCCAGCCGCTGCTTGCGGTGTTGCCGTTCCTCGCTCACCGTGTCGAAGGTGGGCAGGTACCATTCCGCCGCCAAGGTGGGGGCCTCGTCCGTCTCGTGCTCAGCAGTCATGGCCTGAGCGTAGCGCCGGGCCGTCCGGGGCTTCCTTGACGCCGGACCGACGCTCCATCTCGACAGTCGGCAACCGCTCAGAATCGTGCGACGGTTGTCGGGCAAAGGTCGTGGCGGCGTGGCAGTGAGAGACTGGCGCCCCTACGGCATCGGCACGGGCGAAGCGCGTGGCCTGTGGCGGCGGGTCTCAGCAGGAAAGGAGCGGACATGTTTGACCTGAGCGGGCGCACCGCCCTGGTGACGGGCGCGGGCCGCAACATCGGCGCGGGCATCGCTCGGGGCCTGGCCGCCCAGGGCGCCCATGTTGTGGTGAACGACTACTTCGCCCAGCGGGCTGAGGCGACCGCCGCCGAGATCACCGAGGCCGGGGGCAGTGCCGTCGCCGCAGGCTTCGACGTCACCGACCTGGAAGCGGTCGTCGCCGCCGTCGGCGAGATCGGCACCGTCGACATCCTGGTGAACAACGCCGGTCTGACCGGGCCTACCGACATGAAGGCCGAGCAGTTCCGCCACATGAACCCGGTTGAATGGCGGGCCGCGGTGGACGTGAACCTCTACGGCGTCATGAACTGCTGCCATGCCGTGGTGGACGCCATGTGCGAGCGGGGCTGGGGGCGCATCATCACCGTCTCGTCGGCCGCGGGCACCCACGGCGTTCACATCGGCGTGGCCCCCTACAGCGCGGGCAAGGGCGGCGGGCTGGCGTTCACCCGCACGCTGGCGCTGGAGGTGGCCCGCTTCGGCGTGACCGCCAACACGCTGGCTCTGGGGCTGTTCGAGCGCAAGAACCGGGAGATCACCGAGCACTTCGCCCGGGCAGTCCCGGTGGGGCGCACCGGCCGGCCCGCCGACGTTGCCGCGGCCTGCGTGTGGCTGGCGTCCGACGAGGCCGAGTGGGTCACCGCCCAGACCATCGGCATCAACGGCGGATCCGTCACGAGTTGACGATGCCCGGAATGACCGGAGGCTGGGCCGAACTGTCGGTGCCGTGCAATCCTGGGTGAGGGCCCATCGCGAGAACCCGAAGGGAGCGGCTATGAGGCTTGACGGCAAGGTGGCGCTCATCACCGGCACGGCCAGCGGCATCGGACGAGCCACCGCTCTGCGCTTCGCCTCCGAGGGCGCCCGGGTCGTGGCCGCCGACATCTCCGAAGCCAACCACGAGACCGTCGAGCTGATCCGCGACGCCGGGGGCGAAGCCACCGCGGTCACCGCCGACGTGTCCGACGACGCCGCCTGCGCGCTGGCGGTGAGCGCCGCGGAGTCCGCCTACGGGCGTCTGGACATCGCCTTCAACAACGCCGGGATCATGCTGGCCGACGACGCCGACGCGGTGGCCACCACCGACGAGACCATCGACAAGACCCTGGCGGTCAACCTCAAGGGCGTGCTGTACGGGTGCCGTCACCAGGTACCGGCCATGCGCCGGGCGGGCGGGGGCTCCATCATCAACACCGCGTCGTTCGTGGCGTCGGTGGGTGCGGCCACGCCCCAGATCGCCTACACCGCCTCCAAGGGCGCGGTGCTGTCGCTGACCCGGGAGCTGGCGGTGATCCACGCCCGGGAGAACATCCGCGTCAACGCCCTGTCGCCAGGGCCGCTACGGACCGAGCTGCTCATGTCGTACCTGAACACCGACGAGAAGCGCCAGCGACGGCTGGTGCACGTGCCCATGGGCCGCTTCGGCGAGGCCACCGAGATGGCCGCGGCCGCCCTCTTCCTGGCCTCCGACGACTCGTCGTACATGACCGGCGCCAACCTGCAGGTGGACGGAGGCCTGACCGCCGCCTACGTCACCCCCGAGTAGCCCCGCCGAGTAGGTCCCGCTGAGGATTCTCGGGATGGTTGTCTGCGCTAGGGACACGACTCTCCCCCCGAGGTTCCCCGACGGCGGCTGACGAAGGCACCTACCGGGGCTCGCGGGGCAGGCCGAGGATGCGTTCGCCGATGATGTTGCGAAGGATGGCGGACGTGCCGCCCTGGATGGTGTACGCGGGCGCGTAGCACACGGCGGCGGGTACGGCGTCGCCCACGGTGGCCGCCGGGCCGAGCACCCGGGCCGCGAACTCGGACACTCGCTGCTCGTGCTCGGTGCAGAAGGCCTTGGTGCCCGCGCTGTAGTCAGCGGAGCCCTCGCCCAGCGCGCCCCGGTACACCATGAGCCGCCCTAGCCGGTAGCCGGTCTCGATGGCCGCGACCTCCTGGCGGGTCAGGGGGTCGGTGCGATCGGCGTGTTCGAGGGCCAGCTCGTACAGCGGGCGGTTGGACACGAGCCGGTCGATGCCTCCCCGCTCGTAGCCGAGCTGGACCATGGTCTGCTTGAACGCTCCGCCCTGGGCGCCGACCAGGTTGGCCGCCGGCACCCGCACGTCGGTGAAGAAGATCTCGCAGAAGTGCGACCCGCCCACCATGTCGCGCACCGGCCGCACCTCGATGCCGTCGAGATCCATGGGCACGATCAGCTCGCTGAGGCCCCGGTGGGGCGGCCCGTCGCTGCCGGTGCGACAGATGAGGTAGCAGTACTGGGCGCTGGCCGCGCCGCTGGTCCAGATCTTCTGGCCATTGACGACGTAGCTGTCGCCGTCGCGCGCCGCGGCGGTCTTCAGCGAGGCCAGGTCCGACCCGGCGTCGGGCTCGCTCATCCCGATGCACCAGGAGGTCTCGCCCGACAGCATCCCCGGCAGGAACTCGGCCTTCTGGGCGTCGGTGCCGTAGGTGTAGATGGACGGCCCCATCTGGCGGTCAGCGAACCAGCTGGCCGCGATGGGCGCGCCTGCGCCGATCATCTCCTCGGCCATGATGATCCGCTCGATGCCGGGACGGCCTCCGCCGCCGTGCTCCACCGGCCAGGTCATCCCGATGAACCCCTCGGCCGCCAGCACCTTGGAGAACTCCTTGGAGTGCCCGTTGATCCACGAGTCGCTCCAACGGCCGTAGTCGGCCACGCCCCGCTCGGCCACGGCCCGGGCCCGGGCCCGCAGCGCCTCCCACTCGGGGCGCATGGAGAAGTCGAGGCTCACGACAGCCTGTATATCCGGGTGGCGGTGCCCGACGCCGGGTCAGCTGCCCGAACCGCTCCAAGCAGCCCGAGGCAGCTGCTTCTCCTTGTCGACGAACGGAAGGGTGTCGACGGTGGCCTCGTGGCATGTGCCGTCGCGGTCAATCAGCTGGACCGTCTTGGCGAGCCAGCCGTCGCCGGGCAGGGGCCGGTCGAAGCGCACATAGCCGATGCCGGCGTCGAGGGTGGGCGACCACGATCCGGAGGTCATGTGGCCGACCGGGCCGCCATCGAAGTGAACCCGCATGGCGGCTTCCGGCGTGGCGGTGGCGCAGACCAGGCCGAACAGCAGCTGGCCGCGGTCGGCGGCCTCCAGCGCGTCGCGGCCCATGAAGTCCCCCTTGTCGAGCCGGACGAACTGTCCGAGGCCGGCGGCGTAGGGCGTCAGGTCGCGCTCGATGTCGGTGCCGTTGTCGAGGATCCCGGACTCGATGCGCCGGATGCCCATGGACGACGACGAGCTGAACTCCATTCCGTAGGGCTCGCCGCAGGCGAGCAGTCCGTCCCACAGAGCATCGTGGTCGGTGGGCTCTGGGCCGCTGTTGCAGTAGATCTCGATGCCCGTCTCCCCCGTCCACCCGGTGCGGGAGACCCACAGCCGCTGGCCGCAGACCTCGAAGAACCCGGCCCGGAAGTACTTGAAGTCCGCCGAGAGCCCTCCGCCGATGGCCGTGTCGAGCACATGGAGAGACTTCGGTCCCTGGACCTGCAGCACCCGCGATTCCGGGTCCGAGACCCTGGCGTCGAAGCCGATGGCGTGTGCCTCGAGCCAGCTCTCGAACTCGCCGTTGGCCTTGACGTACCAGAATCGGTCGGGGGCCAGCCGCATCACCACCCCGTCCATAAGGATGGTGCCGTCCTCACGGCAGGCGAGGCCGTAGCGGGCCCGCCCGACCGGGAGCGTCTCGATCCCGCAGGTGAGGACCCTCTCAAGCAGCCGGCTCGCATCGGGGCCGACGATCTCGAGGGGCTTCTCCGGGACGTCATAGAGCATCACGCCGCGGCGCAGCTTCCAATAGTTGGGGATGGGGTCCTCGTCAGCGACCATCTTGAGGGGGTAGAGGCGGTTGCAGTACAGGCCGAAGACCGTCTGATCGGTCGCGTACCGGTGGGCGAACGGGGACTGCCCTATCCGGAATGCGCTCAGCTGGACCGTGCCGAACGACTCGATGTAGAAGTGCCGGTCGCCTGCCATCTGCACCTGCACCTCCGAGACGGGTGAACAGCCTGCACATGGTAGGGGCCGATGCCTCAGCGGACTCAGCCCGATCGGCCAGAACCGCGCTCCTGCCCAGCCAGTCCCTAACAGATACGATCTCAACTTGGACTTCGTCCAGACAACTGGGCTACTGCCCGCCCTACCAGAAGGCGCCCGCCACCGCCGGCCAGGAATCTCGGAGATTGAACGACCCGTCATCCGACCGGCGTTACTGAGGTCGACACATCAACCCACGCAACAGCCAAGGAGCAGTGATGACCACTGAAGACACCGCCCCCGCCGAGAACGCCGCTTCCACCGGCCGGTGCCCCGTGCTGCACGAGGCGCCCGCGGCGACGGGCTCGCTGGCCAACCACCGCTGGTGGCCCGAGCAGCTGAACCTGAGACCGCTGAACAAGAACTCGCCGAAGATCGACCCGATGGGCGACGGCTTCGACTACGCCGCAGAGTTCAACGGCCTCGACCTTGCCGCGGTGAAGGCCGACATCGCGGAGGCGCTGACCACGTCGCAGGCCTGGTGGCCGGCCGACTACGGCCACTACGGGCCGCTGATCATCCGCATGACCTGGCACAGCGCGGGCACCTACCGCATCCACGACGGGCGGGGCGGCGGCGGTTCGGGCACCCACCGCTTCGCGCCGCTCAACAGCTGGCCCGACAACGCCAACCTCGACAAGGCCCGCCGGCTGCTGTGGCCCGTGAAGCAGAAGCACGGCCGCAAGATCTCCTGGGCCGACCTGATGATCCTCGCCGGAAACGTGGCCCTGGAGTCGATGGGCTTCGAGACGTTCGGCTTCGGCGGCGGCCGGGTGGACGTGTGGGAGCCCGAGGAGGACGTCTACTGGGGTCCCGAGACAGGCTGGCTCGACGACGAGCGCTACAGCGGCGACCGCGAGCTGGCCGACCCGCTGGGCGCGGTGCAGATGGGCCTGATCTACGTGAACCCCGAAGGGCCCAACGGCAATCCCGACCCGCTGGCCGCGGCCCGCGACATCCGAGAGACGTTCCGTCGCATGGCCATGGACGACGTCGAGACGGTGGCGCTGATCGCCGGGGGCCACACCTTCGGAAAGACCCACGGCGCGGCCGACGGCGACGAGTACGTCGGTCCCGAGCCCGAGGGCGCGAGCCTCCAGGAGCAGGGCCTTGGATGGACGAGCACCTTCGGTTCCGGCACCGGCGGCGACGCCATCACCAGCGGCCTCGAGGGAGCCTGGACGCCCACTCCCACCGCGTGGGACAACTCCTTCTTCGAGACCCTGTTCGGCTACGAGTGGGAGCTGTCCAAGAGCCCGGCGGGCGCCTGGCAGTGGGTTCCGGCCGACGGCGGCGGCGCCGGCACGGTGCCCGACGCCCACGACCCGTCGGTGAGCCACACGCCGGTGATGCTGACCACCGACCTGTCGCTGCGCATGGACCCGGTCTACGAGCCGATCTCGCGGCGCTTCCTTGAGAATCCCGACGAGTTCGCCGACGCCTTCGCCCGGGCGTGGTTCAAGCTGGTGCACCGCGACATGGGGCCGGTGTCGCGGTACCTGGGCCCGGAGGTCCCCGACGAGGAGCTGATCTGGCAGGACCCCGTGCCCGCCGCCGACCACGAACTGGTGGACGGCACCGACGTGGCCAGCCTGAAGGCGAGCATCCTCGACTCCGGGCTCTCCATCGCCGCGCTGGCCAAGGCCGCCTGGGCCTCGGCGTCAACGTTCCGCGACAGCGACATGCGAGGCGGAGCCAACGGCGCACGCATCCGCCTGGCGCCGCAGAAGGACTGGGAGGCCAACGACCCGTCCGACCTGGCGGAGGTGCTGGCCGCGCTGGAGGGAGTCCGGGCCGAGTTCAACGGCGCCCAGAACGGCGGCAAGCGGATCTCGCTGGCGGATCTGATCGTGCTGGGCGGCGGCGCGGCCGTCGAGGAGGCGGCCCGCCGGGCCGGGTTCGCGGTCGAGGTCCCGTTCTCGCCCGGACGCACCGACGCCTCGGACGAGCAGACCGACGCCGAGTCGTTCGCGGTGCTGGAGCCCGCCGCCGACGGGTTCCGCAACTACTGGCGGTCCGCTGACAAGCGCCGGCCCGAGACGGTGCTGGTGAACCGGGCCAGCCTGCTGTCGCTGACCGCGCCGGAGATGACCGTGCTGGTCGGCGGACTGCGGGCGCTGGGCGCCAACTCGGGCGGGTCGGCCCTCGGCGTGCTCACCGACCGGGTCGGCGCGCTGACCAACGACTTCTTCGTGAACCTGCTCGACATGGGCACAGAATGGCGGATGTCTGAGACAGAGCACGTCTACGAGGGCCGCGACCGCTCCACCGGCGAGCTCCGCTGGACCGCCACCGCAGTCGACCTGGTGTTCGGCTCGAACTCCCAGCTGCGGGCCATCGCCGAGGTCTACGGCTCAGACGACGCCTCCGAGCAGTTCGTGGCCGACTTCGCCGCCGCCTGGCACAAGGTGATGAACCTGGACCGCTTCGACCTGACCTGAGGCCCCAGCTCGACAGCCTGCATCACGGGCTGCCCCTGCCGCGGGGCGTCCGGGGGTTCCGCGCTGGCCGGGCCGGGCGGGGTCAGTGGTTGCGGCAGGGGATGCCGTGGGTGCGGGCCGAAACGAGCGGGCTCAGTGGTTGTGGCGTGGGATGCCGTGGGTGCGGGCGGTGTCCTGATACTTGAGCGCCGGGCGCAGCACCATGCCCTCGTCGAGTTGGGCGACCATCGAGCGCTGGATCTCCTGCCAGGGGGTGTGCGGCTCCGGCACCGGGTAGCCGCCCGCCGATTCCAGTTCGGCCCGGCGCCGCGTCAGTTCGGCCTCGTCCACGAGCATGTCGGCACGGCCTCGGCGCAGGTCGATGCGGACCCGGTCGCCGGTGCGCAGCAGCGCCAGACCGCCGCCCGCCGCGGCCTCGGGGCTGGCGTTGAGGATCGACGGAGACCCTGACGTTCCCGACTGGCGGCCGTCGCCGATGCAGGGCAGCGAGTCCACGCCTCGCACCAGCAGCGCGGCCGGGGGCTGCATGTTCACCACCTCGGCCGCGCCGGGGTAGCCCACCGGCCCGGCGCCGCGCACGACCAGCAGACAGTCTTCGTCGACGCCGAGGGAGGGGTCCTCTATCCGGGCCCGGTAGTCCTCGGGGCCGTCGAACACGACGGCGCGGCCCTCGAAGGCGTCGGGGTCGTCGGGAGTCGAAAGGTAGCGCCGCCGGAACTCCTCGGAGATGACGCTGGTCTTCATGATGGCGCTGTCGAAGAGGTTGCCCGAGAGGTGCACGAACCCGGCGTCGGCCACCAGCGGCTGATCGGCGGTGCGGATCACGTCGGGATCCTCGATGCGCGCCCCCGCGCAGTTCTCGCCGATGCTGCATCCGTTGGCGGTGAGCGCCTCGGGATGGGGCAGCAGCCCGGCCCGCATCAGCTCGCCCACCACTGCCGGCACCCCGCCCGCGTGGTGGTAGTCCTCGCCCAGGTACTCCCCCGCCGGCATCAGGTTCACCAGCAGCGGCACGGCCAGGCCGTGCTTCTGCCAGTCGTCGTTGTCGAGGGGCACGCCGAGGTGCGCGGCCACTGCGTTGAGGTGGATCGGCGCGTTGGTCGACCCCCCGATGGCGGAGTTGACGACGATGGCGTTCTCGAACGCCTGCCGGGTCATGATGTCGGAGGGGCGAAGGTCCTCGCGCACCATCTCCACGATGCGCCGCCCGGTGCGGTACGCCATCTGGGCCCGCTCCCGGTACGGCGCGGGAATGGCGGCCGAGCCGGGAAGCTGCATTCCGAGGACTTCCGCCAGCGAGTTCATGGTGGTGGCCGTGCCCATGGTGGAGCAGTAGCCGACAGAGGGCGTCGAGGACGCCACCAGGTCGACGAACCCGACCTCGTCGATCTCCCCCGCGGCGTACAGTTTGCGGGCCTCCCACACGACGGTGCCCGAGCCGGTGCGGCGGCCCCGGTGCCAGCCGTTGAGCATCGGGCCCACCGACAGCGCGATGGCGGGCAGGTTGACGGTGGCCGCGGCCATCAGGCACGCCGGGGTGGTCTTGTCGCAGCCGATGGTGAGCACCACACCGTCGAGCGGGTAGCCCTGCAGCACCTCCACCAGCCCCAGGTAGGCCAGGTTGCGGTCGAGCGCCGCGGTGGGCCGCTTGCCGGTCTCCTGGATGGGGTGAACCCCGAACTCGAAGGCGACGCCGCCGGCCTCGTGAATGCCCTCGCGCACCCGTTTGGCCAGCTCCAGATGGTGCCGGTTGCACGGCGACAGGTCCGAGCCGGTCTGGGCGATCCCGATCTTGGGCTTGTCGGACTGAAGCTCCTCGCGGGTCAGCCCGTAGTTGACGTAGCGCTCCAGGTACAGCGCCACCAGGTGCGGGTCGCCGTCGGCACCGAACCAGGCCGCCGACCGCAGCCCGTTGTGGCCGGAGCCGGCGTCGGCGCCGTCGGCGGGACGGGCCGCTTGGGACGAGCCGGCCTCGGCATCAGCAGCCATCCAGGCCACCCTACGGCGTGGCGCGTTGGCCGTCGTGCTGGGAGGATACGGGGATGCAGGACCGCAGGATCGCGGTGGTGACCGGGGCAGGCACCGGGCTGGGGAAGGCCGCGGCGCTGGCCCTGGCCGCGGACGGCTGGCACGTCGTGGCCGCGGGCAGGCGTGCGCAACTGCTAGCCGAGACCGCCGAGGAGTGCGGGCCTGCGGGCGGGTCGGGCTCGGCCGTCGCCGCCGACGTCACCGACCCAGCCTCGGTGCGGGCCCTCTTCGACGAGGTGCGGACCGACCACGGCCGCCTCGATTTGCTGTTCAACAATGCGGGCACCGCCGCGCCGCCGGTGCCGGTCGACGAGCTCGCCTTCGAGCATTGGCAGAGGGTGGTGGGCGTGAACCTCACCGGCGCGTTCCTGTGCGCCCAGCAGGCGTTCAGGCTGATGAAGGCCCAGGAGCCGCCCGGCGGGCGGATCATCAACAACGGCTCGATCTCGGCCCAGGTGCCCCGGCTCCACAGCGCGCCGTACACGGCCACCAAGCATGCGATCACCGGGCTCACCAAGTCGCTGTCGCTCGACGGCCGGGCCTTCGGCATCAGCTGCGGCCAGATCGACATCGGCAACGCCCTGACCCCTCTCACCGCCCGATTCCACGAGGGCGTGGCCCAGGCCGACGGCACCGTCAAGCCCGAACCGACCTTCGACGCGGCCGACGCCGGGCGGGCGGTGGCCTACATGGCCGGCCTGCCCCCCGACACCAACGTGCTGACGATGACGGTGATGGCCAACGCCATGCCCTTCATAGGCCGCGGCTGACGCTGGTGCGGGTCCTCATCACCGGCGCCGCGGGCATGCTCGGCCGCAAGCTGACCGCGCGGCTGCTGGAGCGGGGCCGTCTGCGGGGCGAGCGCATCGACGCGGTGGACCTGGTCGATCTGGTGGAGGCTCCGGCCGATTCGGAGCTGTGCACTGCCCATGTGGCCGACCTCTCCCGGCCCGGCGAGGCCGAGGCGCTGGTGTCGGTGGGGCCCGACGTGGTGTTCCACCTGGCTGCGGTGGTCTCCGCGGAGGCCGAGGCCGACTTCGACAAGGGGATGCGGGTGAATGTCGGAGGCACCCGGGCGCTGTTCGACGCCGTCCGGCTCTCCGGGGGCGTGCCCCGGGTTGTCTACGCCTCGTCCATCGCGGTGTTCGGCGCGCCGTTCCCCGATCCGATCCCCGACGACTTCCATCCCACGCCGCTCACCTCCTACGGCACTCAGAAGCTGATCGGCGAGGCCCTGCTGGCCGACTACAGCCGCCGCGGGTTCCTCGACGGCATCGGGATCCGGCTCCCGACGGTCAGCGTGCGCCCTGGCGCGCCCAACGCAGCCGCGTCGAGCTTCTTCTCGGGCATCATCCGCGAGCCGCTCGCCGGCCTGGAAGCCGAGTTGCCGGTGAGCCGCCAGGTGCGGCACCCCCACGCCAGTCCCCGAGCCGCCGTCGGGTTCCTGGTCCACGCCGCCGAGTTGGACACATCCCGGCTGGGCGGCCGGCGCAACCTCACCATGCCGGGCGTATCGGTGACGGTCGGCGAGCAGATCGAGGCGCTCGGCCGTGTGGCCGGCCCCGACGCCGTGGCCCTCATCACCGAGGAGCCCGACCCCGTGGTCGCCGAGATAGTCGCCGGGTGGCCCACGCGTTTCGAGACCGCCCGCGCCGCCAGCCTGGGATTCACAGCCGAGGAGAGCTACGACGACATCATCCGCGCCTACATCGACGACGACCTCGATGGCGCGGTGTGAACCCGGCGCAACCGACGAGACGGACCTGACGGGAACGTCGACGCAACTCCGGCCGTATCGACCAGAACGACCTGCCGAAACAGCCGGCGTGACCCGGGCAAGACCGCCTGGAACGACCCGACGGAACTGGGCTGTCCGTCCGCGGTGTGCCACGATTGGGGCCATGGTCGATGTCGCACCGCCGGCCGACGCCGAGGTTGTCGGAACCGCGGTCACCGAGTCGCCGCTGGCTTCGGAGGCTCCGGTGAGAATCCCCGTCGAGCGCTACACGTCGCCCGAGTTCGCCGAGCTGGAGCACGAGCGTCTGTGGCCCATGGTGTGGCACGTCGCCTGCACGGTCGACCATGTCGCCAGCCCCGGCGACTGGTTCGAGCATCGGCTGGGCCGGTTCTCGGTGGTGCTGGTGCGCGGCGACGACGGCGTGCTGCGGGGCTTCCAGAATGTGTGCCGCCACCGGGGCAACACGATCTGTGCGGGCTCGGGCAGCGGTGCGACCGAACTGCGCTGCCCGTACCACCGATGGGCATGGGATCTCGCCGGCCGGCTGCGGGAGGTGCCGTCGCGCCGTGGCTTCGGCCCGCTGCGCAACGACGATCTGGGGCTCCTGCCGGTGCGAGTGGACACCTGGGCCCGGCTGGTGTTCGTGAACCTCGACCTCGGCGCCGAGCCGTTGGCCGACTGGCTGGAGGGCGTGCCCGCCGACATCGCCTGGGCCAACCTGGACGAGTTCCGGGGCGCCTATTCCACCGTCACGCCGGTGAACTGCAACTGGAAGGTCGTGAACGACGGCTTCTCGGAGACGTACCACGTTCAGGGCATCCACCGCGAGATGCTGGCCAGCATCGACGACGTGGACGCCCCTCAGTGGGTGTGGGATCGCCACAGCGCTTCCTACCAGCGTTACGGCGTGCCGAGCCCCCGCCTCGGCCGCGGCGTCAGCGACCAGGAGGTGTGGGACTCGTTCGTCGTCACTCAGGGCGGGCGCATGGGACCGGCCTTCCGGGAGTCCGGCCCGGCCCCCGACGTGCCCGACGGCTGGACGCTCCAGGAGGTGATCGCCCAGAAGATCCGAGACCATCAGGCCACCCTGGGCTTGGACCTGTCGGGCTACGACACCGCCCAGGTCACGAGCCTGCACCAGTACAACCTGTTCCCCAACGCCACCGTGCTGGTCAGCGCCGACCTGTTCACGGTGATGGCCGCCCGCCCCGGCCCCAGCCCCGACGAGGCCGAGCTGGTGGTCATCAACCTCAACCGGGCACCGTCGGCCGACGCCCCGCCGTCGGTGCCGGTCCACGTCACCGTGCCTTTGGACAAGGCCCACTTCGGCTTCGTGCTCAACCAGGACCTCGGCGTTATCCGCACAATGCAGTCCGGCCTGCACCAGCCCGGCCTCACCCACCTGGTGCTGTCCGCCGAGGAGTGCCGCATCATCAACATGCACCGCCACCTAGAGCGCTGCCTCGGCCTAGCCCCCGGCGCCACTGAGCCAGCACCAGACCGCTGATCCTCCCCCACCCGCAACATTGCGGCACCGGAGGTCGCTCATGGACTGGCTCGAGTCGCCCAGGCAGATCTCGGGGCGGCCCGTCCCGAAGTCGCCGTAGCTGGATCCCGGTTGTCAGAACGAGCCTCGGGGCACGACCCACTCCGCCACCTGGCCCGTGAACTCTGCGATCCGGTCGAAGTCGGCGTCGTTGTGAACGACCGCTAGATCGTTGGCTTCGGCGACCGCAGCGATCAGCAGGTCCGGCAGCGGGACCCGGTGCTGACCACGTCGAGCCAGTCCATGCTGTACAGCGAGTGCTCGGTCAGTGACTGTTTCGGTGATCGGAAACGAAATCAAGGTGCGCCTCTCGACGAGCATCTGCTCGTAGTCGGCGAAGGAGCGGGCACTGTAGAGCACTTCAAGATCGATGATCGGACAAGTCGCCACATGCCCGTCAGTCAGCAGCGGGCCGAGCCGCCGGGCAACGTCGACGCGGTGCATCCGCGCGAGCGCGCTCTTGTCAGCGAGATAGCGCGGTCTTAGCGCCACGCGGCGGCCATGATCTCATCGTCAGCGAGGTCGGTGCCGTCGAGACTGGCGAGCCGCTGCGCATGGCGCAGCCTCAGTTCGGCCTCGACGGTGTGCCGCAATGCCGCGTTCACCGTCTCCTTCATGGTCACAGCGCCGGTGACGAGGCGGGCCTGCTCAAGCAGCGCATCGTCGATGTCGATCAGGCGCTTCGTCACGAAGGCCGAGTATATCGACAATACGCAACCGATATATACACCGCCCCACCGACGGCCGCCCCGTGTGGGCCGTGGCCCGATCACCCACCTGGCTCAGCACCGGCCGAAGTCGGCCTGCATCAGCCTGGATTCACCCATCTGGTCTTGTCGGCCGAGGAGTGCCGCATCATCAACATGCACTGCCCACCTCGGAGCACCACCTCGAACTGGCCCCCGGTGGCACCGAACCGGCCGCGGACCGCTAGCCGTTCAGAGCGCGGTCGAGGGCGGCCATCTCGTCGCGGTGCCAGCGGCGGGAGATGTCGGAGTCGGGTACCAGGCTGCACGAGGCGTGGAAAGCGCCCGGGTACACGTGCAGTTCGCAGGGCACTCCGGCCGCGAGCAGCGCCTGGGCGTAGTCGATGTCCTCGTCGAGGAACATGTCGAGGCTGCCGACGGTGACGACGGCCGGCGGGAGCCCGCCGAGGTCGGCCGCTCTGGCCGGCGCGGCGTAGGCCGGGACGTCGTCGGCGCCGTTGTTGCCGCCGAGGTAGGCGGACCAGGCCGCGAGGTTGGCGTCTCGGCTCCACAGCCGGCTGTCGTCGATCATGTAGCTGGAGGGAGTCTCGTTGCGGTCGTCGAGCATCGGGAAGGTCAACAGCTGGAAGCAGGGGCTGACCTCGGCGCGGTCGCGGGCTAGCAGGGCCAGACCCGCGGCGAGCCCGCCGCCTGCGCTGGCGCCGCCGACGGCTATGCGGCCGGTGTTGAGGCCGAGCGCCTCGGCTTGGCCGAAGAACCACAGCAGGCCGGTGTAGCAGTCCTCCAGCGGGGTCGGGTACGGGAACTCGGGCGCCAGTCGGTAGTCGACGGAGGCCACCACGATGTCGAGGTCGGCGGCTATCGCCGCGCAACTGGCGTCGTTCATGTCGACGCTTCCCAGCACCATGCCGCCGCCGTGCATCCAGTACAGGCCGGGGCTGCGGTCTCGACGCCGCCTGGGCCGGTAGACGCGCACGAGCACCCGATGGCCGTCGGCAGCCTCAGCGTGATGGTCGGCCACCTCCACCGTGTCAGGCATCTCGGCTGCTGGCATCAACGCCATCAACTCATCGAGCCTCGCCCGCGTCACGGCCACGTCCGACAGGTCGAGCAGACCGGCTGGCAGCATCTCCAGCACCGCCAGATGCTCAGCGTCGAGATGCTCCTGGAGGTCGATGCCCATATCCCCTGCCTCCTACTCGTCGCCGACGGTCATAGCTTGGCAACGATCTTCTCGCGGGTGTTCCAGTTTCGCGCCGTAGCCACGACGCCGAGCCGCCGGTCGAGGTACGCGTACGAGAGGGTCATAGCCTTGACCCAACACTCCGTGAGGGTGACCTCGCGACCATCTCCCGGATGCGCATCAGCTCGGCCTGCTCCTCACAGCCTGGCACGTCGGGGCACTGCTCGGGGGAGGCGAGCACCGCGTTGACCGCCTCTGTGAACGCGGCTCCGACAGCGGGATCATCGCCGGGAACCACGCGAGTCACGTTGACGCCCGACACCGACTGGACGTCCTCGATGGCGGATCGGACCGCCTCGCAGAAGGAGCCAGCCTCGCGGTCGAAATCTAGGTGATCCACTCCCAGGAAACGACCGATCCCGGCATCATCGCACCCTGCCTCGGATAGGGCGTCGAACACCTCGTCGTCGAGGACGTCGCGTCCGCTGGTCTCCAATATGAAGTTGTAGGTTGCTCTAGCCATCTCTGTCCTCCTGCCGTGTTGCCTGTGTCAGCCGTTTCCCGCACCAGCGCAAAGCTCGTCGAAGCTCCCTGGCGTGGTTGCCCTCGTTCCGCGGCGTGCTGCGGATGCCCTTGACGCAACGGGCCACCCCGCCCGAGCCGTCGGGATGCTGGTGCGGGCAGGTCGCGGTCCCCCACCGGTGGGCGCGGCCACCGGAGGCGACCTCGATCGTCCAGCCGGCCGCTCTCAGTTCCTTGATCGCCTTGCGGACCTCCTTCTTGGGATGGACGCCCCTCGCCATCTGCCCGCTCCTTTCTGCACTGGTGCACAAGGAGCCAGCCACATTCGACGAGGCTCGAGGCAGGGAATGGCCCTGCTGAAACGATAAGTTATCTCGAAGATCAGAATATCATGACAATATGCTCCGCAGCCCGCGACGCTCCCCGGTCGTCGTCGGTCCTGTCGGGTTCCATGGGCTTACGTTAGGCGGCCATTCGCAGGAGTCGGTCGCCGGTCTGGGTATCGACGTATGCGAAGCTCTGGGGAGGACGGAAGCCCCTTGGTCTTGCCCGCAGGTCTTCGAGGGGGATGCTCCGGCTGAACGGCTGCGGACGGGCCAGCGTCAGCGCCGCACCCGCATCCACTCCAGCGAAGTACCGCTGAAACTCCTGGTACGCCAGCCCGGTCCCCGGGCCGTGCTCCTGCCACAGGACGTCGAGTTCGGCCGAGACGACGTCCGTTACGACGCATGTGCCTATGAGCGCCCGCACGGGCGTCGCCGCGTACAGCAGAGCCCGCGTCGGGACGACGATCTTCGGCACGGTGCGCCGCAGCTCAACCGTCTTGACCCCGGCCAGGATGGCCTCAGCGAACCTCGGCTTGAGCGACAGGACGACCATCCGGCTGCGATCGAGCGTCTGTGCTTCACTCCTCATGCCGTCGCACTCCCTCCTCGTACAGTCTACGGACCGCATCCTCATCAATCGTCTGCGGAAGTCGAGAGATGGATCGATTCCCTGCCGGTGAAGGAGTTCGCGACGGTGCTCACAGCAGTCGAGCGGCTCTCGGAGCGCGGCGGCCAGCTGCGGCTGCCGGCCTCGCGGGCGCTGGGCGCGGGGCTGTTCGAGCTGCGCCTCGACGTCGGTCGCACCCAACGCCGCATTACCTACTACTTCGCGCCCGGGCAGCGAATCGTGCTGTTGACCGCCTTCCGCAAGCAACGGCAGACCGAGCGTGCCGAGATCCGGCGTGCCCGCCGCGCCATGCGGCGCTGCATCACCGAAGGACACACCATCAAGGAGGATGACTGATGGGCCGCATTACCATCGAAGAGCTACGTGACCGGCGACTCAACGCGATGACCGGCGCCGAGCGGGCCGAGTTCGACGAGGCCCTAGCTTCGGCTCGCCTGGCCATCGAGGTCGGCGAGAAGGTCCGCGAAGCCCGCGAGTCGGTAGGCCTCAGCCAACGCGAACTGGCGGCGCGCATGTCCACCAGCCAGGCAGCGGTGGCTCGCCTTGAAGCCGGCGGCACCAGCGCCACGCTCGCGACCCTGCAGAAGGCCGCCGCCGCGCTGGGCCTCGAACTCACCATAGACCTCACCCCTGCACGCTGACGGCCTTGAGGCGATCGCACTTCAGGCAGCCCGGGTCCGCGCCGACGCTGGCGCTGAAGTTCCGCTCCCGAGTCCCTCCCGGGATTCACCCGAAAGCCATCTGGCGCGGCCGCATGGCCTCGCCTGGATGCGGGCAGCGCCCTAAAGGCTGCGAATCGGCTCCAACTTGTCAGTCGGGGTCGCTAGCCTGAACGAAGCAGCCAGTGCAGGCGGAGAACACCCGTGACCGACGCCACGACGAACATCGGAATGCTCGCACGGGTGACCGGAGTCAGCGCGGACGGCCACAGGGTGTTCTTCGACCTACGCAACGGCAAGAGCGGTTGGTTGGACCAGGACGGGGATGCCTTCAGCACCGGTGACGTGATCCTGATCTCGGGTGAAGGTCCATGCCAAAGCGCCGACCGGGTCGACGCCAGCGCGTGGCCCGACGACCTATGGGTCGGTGTTGTCAGGATCAAGCTGGACGATGTCACTGTCATCGAGGCAAGCGGTCGGAATCGGAAGGTTCCAACCCGAGCGGATGTCGTCTATGAGGTCGGTAACACTGTCGAGGCAGGAGAGGTCCAAGGGGTCGTTCGCGTTCTCTCAGAAGAACCCATCAAGTATATCGACCTGCCAGCCATCAGTGAGGAGGTCGTGAACCGATTCCGAACTGGAGGTAGTTCCGATCGCCAGCTCACCTTCGACGCGCGTGGGACTGGCCCGCCCGGGCGGTGCCTCCCCCCGTTCGTCACCTCGATTAGGAGGTCGTCAACGATGCAAGAGACAGTCGGTCTGGGCCTGCCGCCGGGCCGGGTGCGAGATCGTTCCCCAGGGAGTTCAAGGCTGACGCGGTGGCGCTGGTGCTCGAAGGCCGCTCGATCGCGTCGGTGGCTCGGGCGCTGGGGATCGGGGAGTCGAATCTGGGCAGCTGGGTCCGCCAGGCCCGGGTGGACCGCGGCGAGCGTGAGGGGCTCACCACAACCGAGCGGGCCGAGCTGGCGCGGCTGCGCCGCGAGAACGCCCAGTTGCGCATGGAGCGTGATCTGCTCAAACGAGCGACGGCCTTTTGGGTGAGGGAGTCGGGACAGTGACCCGCTACAGGTGGGTGGCTGCCCGGAAGGCCGAAGGGTTCCCGACGAAGCTGTGCTGCCGTGTCGCACGCGTCAGCCGCCAGGCGTTCTATGGGTGGCGCTCTGCGCATGCGGCCGGGCCAGCGGACCGTGAGCGCGCCGAGGCGGCCCTGGTCGCAGAGATCCGCGAGATCCATGCCGGGACGGGACCTATGGGTCGCCTCGGGTCACCGCGAGCTGCGCGACAGGGGACCTTCGGGTGAACCACAAGCGGTGGGCGTCGAGCGGCTCATGAGAGCCCACGACATCGCCGGTGTCCGCCCACGGCGCCCCAAGCGCACCACCATCCCGGCGCGCGGCAAGCCCAAGCTGCCGGATTTGCTGCGCCGGGACTTCTCGACGGGCGCCCCGGACCGGGCGTGGTGCTCTGACATCACCTACATACGCACCGGCGAGGGCTGGCTGACCTGGCCGTGGTGCTCGACGTGCAGCCGCCGGCTGCTCGGCTACGCCATGAGCGGCCGCTCGACACCCGCCTGGTGCAAGACGCCCTCGACATGGCCGGCGACACCCGAGGCGGCCGCACCGCCGGCATCGTGTTCCACTGACGGCAGCCAGTTCCGCAACACCGCCGCCGGCTGGGGACTCGCCCAGATCGGCTGACAACGCGGTGGCCGAGGCGTTCTTCTCCAGCCTCAAGCGAGAGCTCGTCAACCGGCGCCGCTACCCCGACCGCGCCACCGCGCGCCGGTCCGTGTTCGAGTGGCTCGCCCGCTACAACACCACCAGACGCCACACCAGCCTGGACTGCCTCACACCAGACCAGCACGAACTCGACTACCGTCACACCGCGAGAACCGCCCCCGCCCTATCCACCTGACCGGTTGCCCGGCACCGGCAAGACCATGTTGGCTCGGATCATCGCGGCCCAGGCTGACGCAGCGTTCTTTGAGATCTCCGGGCCAGAGATCTTCAGCAAGTGGTACGGGCAAAGCGAAGAGCTCCTACGACGCATCTTCGATGCAGCGGAGAAGGCGGAGCCAGCAATCATCTTTTTCGACGAGATCGACAGCGTGGCGGCCCACCGAGACGACGGCGCTCACGAAGCGAGCCGGCGAGTGGTGGCCCAGCTGCTAACCCTGATGGATGGCTTCGACTCGACGAGAAGCGTCGTGGTGATCGCGGCGACCAATCGGCCACAGGACTTGGACGTCGCCCTACGCCGACCCGGGCGGCTTGACTGGGAGATCGAGTTCTCCCTCCCGAGCGTGGAAGATCGGTTGGACATCCTTATCAAGACCGCTCGGAAGCTGCGGACGCTGGATCCGCTGCCGCACAAGTTCGTGGCCGCCAAGACCGACGGCTGGTCATCGGCCGAGTTGGCAGCGATCTGGACCGAGGCGTCGCTACTTGCTGTAGCGGACAGCCGAGAAGCCATCTTCGTCGAGGACTACATCGGTGGACTCGAGCGGGTTGAGCGGCAGCGCGAGCGCATCGGGAATCGGCGCACGAAGGCCGGGTCTGCCGCATGAGCCCCTTCAAGCGCCTCCGAGCCTGGCGCCACCGGCGCGGTCAGGCGCGAGAGGCGAGGAAACTGCCGGGGACCCCCGCGAGTTTGTGTACCTCGACGAGGTGTCCGTCTACAGCCTGCTCGCCTCCCGTAAAGGGCCCATCGCAACCGAATTCACCCAGAGTCAGACCGCATCACTGAACAGTGAGGTCGGCGGCTCAATGGGCGGCGGTTTCGGGGTGACCAAGGCAGAGGTCAGGTCACGGATCGGGGCTGCCCAGTCGCGGACCTCACAGGTGCTCCGTAAAGCGATCGTCCAGACGAGCTTCAAGGAGCTCCACGACCTCGAACGACCAAGACTCGGTTTGGCTCGCGCACGCGACAATTCAGAAACACCCAACGTGCGTAGTCGCTCCGACCTCGAGCGGTACCTCAAACTGCACCTCTCTGCGGGCCACGTCATCGCTCCGCAGACGCTCGGCCGTGGAGACCTCATCGAGGTTGAGGTCGTTCTGGAGGCAGACCCGATCTTCCGAGTCAGCGCCATCATCACGACCATCCGCGAGATCCTCGAAGAGAATATGCAGCTGTTCAGTGGTGAGAAGGTCGACCAGCTGGCAGAGATACGATCGATCGGGCGGCTGCTCGAAAGTCTTCTTGGCGACCTTGTTCCGATTCGCGGCACCCTCGTCGACTTCAAAGTAGCGGAGATCGATGACCAAGAGTATCTGATCCACCGTGACGTCTTCGATCAGTTTGCCGAATCGGGAGACGTATCACTCTGCGATGTCGTTGTGGTTGGCGTCGCTGAACGGGATCTCTTCTGGAAAGACATCCGCCGCGTCCTGTTCTCAGACAGCCGGTTCACCGTCTTCTGCAGGCTCGGAGGCAAGGGCCTCCAAGACCGGTGGCGCCCAATCAAGCTCATGGACGTCCTCCGTGACATACACCCCGTGTTTGGCGAGCAGATCGGAGATTTGGGGGAGACCGCTCTCCATGCGATGGAGCTGGCCGTAGATGCATCGCAACAACCACGCTCGCTCTCAGCGGAGGGGGACGATGCTTTGCTCAGCCGCTACGTCATAATGCTGGCAGAAAGCCACGGTCAAGTACCCGACCACGCAGAGGTGGCCGACTTGGTCGCTGCAGTGGAGCGGCCCACCGGCTGGACCGAGACGGTTGACGGCTACCGCCCAGTCCTCGCGGAAGTGACTCGCCGTTTCGACTCAGCACTTGGCGTGACGACGACCCCTGAGAGCGCCTGTCACCTACGAATGGCAGCCGTGTTGGACGCGAGGCTTGGCCACCCAGGTTCAAGCGGATCCCAGGATCCAGTGCCGCCCTCGACGCGCGTGGGTACCGCGGTGCGGTTCCTGGACGCAGAGATCATCGCCATCTACTGGTAGGCCCTTGCCGCGTCGCCATCGCAGCGTTGCATTCGTGCCGACGCGAGCAACGCCAAGGTCGGGCTAGTCGTGGAGGTCGGGTCGACGCTGATCCAGATCACCCGGCTGGCAAGCAAACAGGCTGTCAGGCTCCTGAGGGTGGTCGGGTCGCCTAACCTCTCGGCGTGCTGACGCTTCCGCAGCTTGAGCGGCATCTGTTCGCGGCGGCGGACATCTTGCGGGGCAAGATGGATGCCTCGGAGTTCAAGGAGTACATCTTCGGGGCGCTGTTCCTGAAGCGGGCCAGCGACGTGTTCGACGACGAGCGCCAGCGGGTGGTGGACGACCAGCTCGCGAGGGGGCGCTCGCAGGCCGAGGCCGAGCGGCGGGCCGAGGACCCCGACTTCTACTCCGACGCCTTCTTCGTGCCGGAGCTGGCCCGGTGGGCGCGGCTGCGCGACGACCTGCACCAGCAGGTGGGCGACGGGCTCAACAAGGCCCTGGCCGCGCTGGAGGAGGCCAACGAGTCGCTGGAGGGGTGCTGCAGCACATCGACTTCAACCGGCGCGTCGGCAACACGACGGTGTCGAACCGCAAGTGGCGCGACCTGATCATGCACTTCTCGAAGTACCCGCTGCGCAACTCCGACTTCGAGTTCCCCGACCTGCTGGGCGCCGCCTACGAGTACCTGGTGAGGGACTTCGCGGACTCCGCCGGCAAGAAGGGCGGCGAGTTCTACACGCCCCGCCCGGTGGTGCAGCTCATGGTGCGGCTGCTGGACCCCCAGGAGGGCATGTCGGTGTACGACCCGTGCTCGGGCTCGGGCGGCATGCTGGTCTACGCCCGCAACCATGTGGCCGACAACGGCGGCAACGCCGACAACCTGCGCCTCGCCGGCCAGGAGAGCAGCGGCACCACCTGGTCGATCTCGAAGATGAACATGCTGCTGCACGGCATCCGCGACGCCGACCTGCGCAACGAGGACACCCTCGCCAGCCAACTTCGATCTGAGTTCCGCCATCGGTACCCGATTACAGGTTCCGAACCCGATGCCCCGAGGCATCACAGGCAAGCGCTCGGCCATCGACGTTCGATTCCCGCCGCTAGACCGCAGCGACCTCTCTCAGGGCTCGGACCGTACCGCCAGCCGGAGCCGGGCGCTGCTCCAGCTCGAGACGAGCCGGCCTCGGCCCTCGTCCGCGTCGGATGCGGCCATTCGCACATCTCCACCTCAGGAGGACGGGAACAGATCTCCGGGCGGTTGAGGCGCCCGGGTTCGGGCGCGTTTCCGCGAGATGCGACTCATACGGCTGCGGGCACGACGACCTGCCTCGTGTAGGTCCAGGGTCTCCGTCTTGGTCCGCATGGCCCGCAAGCACACCGGTTCGGTGGCAGCGCCGAGTCTCTCCGCCCAGTCGCTGACCTGCCTGAACACTAGGAGCACCAGGTCTTCCCGGCGGAGTTGCCGCCCCCTCGGATCGATCCAGATCACCTGCTGACGGCGCTCGACACAGAGCAGGATCATGTCGAGGTTGGAGGTCACGATGATCTGGTTCGCTCCTTCGGCGTGGCTCAGCACATCCTCGTCTGACGAGCCGCGGGCGGGACTCGCGGGGCTCGCGCGGTCGTCGCCAACAAAGGAGACAGAGAACTCGAGCTCGCGCAGAGCAGAAGCCACTCTCCATGGCAGATTCTCGTCGAACAGCAGCCGAACCCCGGCCCGGGCCTCGCGCGATGCCATGGGGAGTCGGACTCAGGCCGCCAAGGCGAGTTCGTAATCGAGGGCTGCCCGCACCTGCGCGGCGGTGAGCCGGTAGTCGTCGCACACCTCGAGGAGATCGCCTTCGTCGAGATCATCCAGACCGAGAAGGCTCGCGAGGAGCCGGGTGGGAACCCTGGTGCCGTCCACGCAGGGGGTCCCAGCCTGCACCGCGGGGTTGACCCAGATCCCTGTATGCGGCCGCCAGATCGACGCCATGTCCGAATCGTTGAACGTGATGGGCCTGATCAGCGGCTCGATCATGCCTTGGAACGCCAACTGGCCGCGCAGTCCGGCGTCCTCCCAGTCGCCGGCGATCTCCGCGAAGAAGCCCACCCCGACGGTGGCCAGTCCCCTGTGGGCGAACGGCCGGTCAGTGCCGAGGCTCTGGGCCAGATGGTGCGCACCCCTGGCAATGTGGTCGCGTGGAACTCGCCGTCTGGCGAGCTCGGCGATGACCCTCAGGCTGAGCAGGTCCCAGAAGCTGAACAGTCCGGCCAGTTCTCCCGTCAGCAGCGGCGGCTCGCCCGCTCGCGGTCGTGTCCACCCTTCGACCCGTGCTCGGCCGCTCTGGAGCAGGCGCGCCACCTCACTGATGTCGTAGATGCCCCGGCCCAGGTAGAAGACGGTGCCGGACTCCGATGGCGTCAGTACGGGTGTGCCCACGACGATCAGAGTAGCCACGGCATACGACCCGCCGACAGGAGGCGCGCCCGTATAGTGCGTTTCCCGCGCGGACCTCCCGTAGCCGTGATGTGGTGTACGACTCGCCGCTGGGGCTGAGCCAGACACAGACCGCGGCGGCTGGCATGAACGGCCGCGGCTCGCCCATGCGGTAGTGAGCGACACCGAGGGATCGTCCACCAGGGTTCCGTAGTCTGGGATACACTTCCTGAACTATGGAAAGAGGCGGTGCGCCCAGCCTGCTACCGGTGCTCAGATCGCGCCAGCAAGGCGAACTGCTGGCGCGCTTGCTCGGCGACCCCGACCTTGAGGCCAGCCTCACCGACCTGGCGGCACTGCTGGGCATCCCGGTCAGTTCAGTGCATCGGGAGATCGACCGGGCACAGTCGGCCGGGCTTGTGACAAGCCGCAAGGTGGGCAACACCCGGCTGGTGCGAGCCAACACCGCCAGCCCGTACTTCGCGGGCCTCGCCGATGTCCTGGTCAAGGCATTCGGCCCACCCCAAGTCCTCGCCGAAACGCTTCTTGGGATCGACGGTATCGACGCCGCCTACATCTACGGCTCCTGGGCCACCGCCATCCAAGGCGCCAACGCGTCCGCAGGCCGCCCGGTAGCAGACATCGACGTGCTGGTTCTCGGCTCGCCCGACCGCGACAAGCTTTACGCTGCCCTGTCCGCAGCCGAGCAGAGCCTGGGCCGCCCCGTGCAGGTCACACTCCGGCCAACCGGTTGGCTCAGCACCGGCCGAGGCACCTTCCACGCCACCGTCTCCGAACGCTCACTAGTGGAGATCAACCTGCGAGCGGCTCGATCCGCTAAGGCCTCGTCGCCTCGCTGACCCGCCGAACCCCATCCAACGCCGCCCCTGCGGTGGAGATCGCCCACGCCGCATCATCGCTGGTGACCTCGGGAGCGTCTTGATCTGGATACTGGGCACTATGGCGCGTGCGCCGGAAGCGCTCGAATGTCGGCTTCGCGAACGCGGCGATCTCATCTGCAAATTGAGTCGAGACGGCGTCCTCGACGATCACATGCGACCCGTCGCCTCCGGTTGCGCGAAGCGCTTGGCGCATGAGCAGGGACTCCGCTCCCATCCGATAGGCGTCGTAGGCGACCACGAAGGCTCCCTCCTCATCTCCATCCCTGAGCCCGGCGCGAGCCGTAGCAATGCGCCGCTCAGCCCGTGCGAGAATCCGATCAGCGGCCTCCGCTGCACCCTCGGCCGCGATTCTCTCGAGCCGCCCCCTCGACAGCAGATACTCGACCGTCGATCTCCCCTGCTTGCCCGCCGCCATGTCGCCACCGTATAGAGCACCACCGGCGATCCATGGCTGTTAGGTGGCCATTCGGATGAGCCTGTCCCCCGCCTGGGCACCGACGTAGGTGAAGCTCTGGGGAGGACGGAAGCCCTCTGGCATCGCCCGCAGATCTTCGAGAGGGATCGCCCGGCTGAAGGGCCGAGGATGAGCCAGCGTCAGCGCGGCGCCCGCATCGACGCCCTCGAAGTACCGCTGGAACTCGTGGCGGAGCAGCCCGGTCCTTGACCCGTACTCCTGCCACAGGCTTGCGAGGTCGGCCGACCTGACGCTTGTCACGACGCACGTACCCACGAGCGCCCGCACGGGGGTCGTCACGTACAGCAGTACCCGAGTCCGAACGACGATCCTCGGGGCGGTACGCCGCAGTTCCACCGTCTTGGCCCCAGCCAGGATGGCATCCGCGAACCTCGGCTTCAGCGACAGCACGATCATCCGGTCTTGGTCGAGCTCTCGCATGTCATCCATCATCTGTCCGTTCCCTTCTTCGTTGGCCGCACCAGCCGAGCCTTACGCGTCGCCATCACGCCGGGTCACGTCGGGCGCAATGCTCGCGGTCGCCTGCAAACGTCTTGAGCCACTTGAGACATCCGCGCCCATGTTCGGCACCAGCACTAGGGTTAGAATGATGTTGAAAGCCCAAACAGCAGTGCCGCCCCGCAACCGGCCTAGCATCCAAACGCAGACGAGCGATCCAGACACCAGCGTCGCCCGACGCGCCGCCGCCGACCTGAACGCCATGGCAGACGTCGCCCAACGCGCCCGCTCCCACATGAACGTCATGGCAGACACCAGCGTCGCCCGACGCGCCGCCGC
The DNA here is from genome assembly GCA_963667505.2 of Acidimicrobiales bacterium. Taxonomy (GTDB): domain Bacteria; phylum Actinomycetota; class Acidimicrobiia; order Acidimicrobiales; family Aldehydirespiratoraceae; genus Aldehydirespirator. The sequence goes on from OY763490.2 coordinate 1,481,232, forward strand.
CGACCTGAACGCCATGGCAGACACCAGCGTCGCGCTTAGCTGGTCGAGACTGGCGGAGTCCTGGCCGGGTAAGGATTTGGTCGAAGCCCTGCCGGGCGTGAATGCAGCCTCAATCAGGGAGAATCTGGATCGTGGCAGCGACGCCTCATGTCTCTCGATGGAAGCTTCGGAGTCGGATACAGGACAATCGGATGAAGCAGCAACATATCCGACGCTGGTGCTGGTTCTGCTCGCTGCATCGCCAGTTCTCGTAGACAACTCGATGGCAGTTATACAGCCTATTCTTGAAGAGTTTGTGTTTGTCTTGCGCTTGCTCGGATTGCTCGCGGACCTTGATCCAGCTGTTTCAGGCTCACTCCTAGTGGCTACTGTTGTGGGACTTGTCTTGACGGTTTGCTCACTGATGCATCGTCGATAGAGCCACCAGATCGGTGCAGAACTCCACCCAACAGACTATCTCCTTGGTCCTTCCACACACAACGGCCTCATTGACCTAAGTGGTTGTAGAGATAGAGGCCGAGTGACTTATCGGTAGTGGAGTGCTGCCACCCCCAGACGACCGAGGGCACCGAGTAACCTTGCAGCCCATTCTCGATGAGCATTTCGAATTCGATGATGCTGCAGAGGAACGGCGGAAGGAGCGTGTCGGATCGCGCGTCAAACACCGCGCTGAGGGCGATGTCCTGCCGTAAGGGCAGGTCCCCGACAACGAGGCGCGCGATCCGCCGAGGTGGAGGAGTACCGCAGTGCGTCGTGATAGCTAGAAGGTGTTCGGCGGTGGTCGTTGCTTGCTTGAGCTTACCGAGATGATCGTCTGCCCATGAATCGAGGGCTGCCTGGTCGCCGTAGCGAATGCCTAGTCGCAGATTGCGCTTGGTGGCCTCAATCACGAGGTAGTCGCCGTCGTATCCGATGATCACATCCGCTCGCTTGGACTCGATACCTACCTGGCGGTTGATGACCTCATCAATCTTGTCGCTGTCGAGGACTAGGTGGTGGCCTCGGAGACTGTGACACATGCCCCTGATCCGTGCCTCGAAGAAGCGGCCAAGGCAGTTGCCGATGCGCTGCCTGCGCTGCTCCGGCTTTTCGCGCTGGTCATTGTGCGCAACTTGGCAGCACTCGATGGCGCCGTGGACGGCATCAGGAAGGCCGACCGGAATGACTACGCCGTCGTCGAACTGCACGAAGGGCCGATCGACGAACTGCTGCTCGATGCGTCGCCGTCGCACCGTCGCCATGTCACAAGAATCCCCAGTCGCCTCGACGTCATCGAGGCTCAGCGACTCCCGCATATCCGCCACAGTGGTCACGAGATGGCCGAAAGCGAAGGCTAGGGCGGCCTCTGCCGCGTCTCCAAACGTGCTCCGAGCGAGCGCGAGCAACGTCGCGAGCGTGAACAGTTGGTTGCCACCGTCCTGGGCCTCCGTCATCTCCGTCAGCATCCAGCTCACAGCCGCAGCAACGTGGCGCAAGTCGAGCCCACAGGAGGTGCTCAGGTCTGCACGCAGGACCGAGGGGGCGTCGCCCGGTCTCCACGAGCCGTGGGGATGGTCGTCGCCCAGGCTGAGCAGTTCGACCCAGTGCCGGAGAGACTCTTGCGGATCACCGACGCTGCGCGTCCCGAAGGTATGAGCCATCAGCGTCGGCGGTCCGCCGTCGCCGAGACCTTGCGAGAAGGTGCCGTGACTCAGGATCCACAGAGCAGCACGGATCTCAGAATGCTGCGGATGTCGGCCCATCACCGCGCTTGGAAGGAACTCCGAGACTAGGCCTCGTTCCACCACGCTCAGCGCCGCAGGGTCGAAGGCGTCCGCCGCATCGGAGTAGCGGCGCGAGCAGGCAGCCTCTGTTGCGATCAATCGCACCGCCTGGGGCACGATCAGGAGCTGTGGCGCGTCGTTCACGATCAGCCGGTTCAGCATGGGTCCAGACAGAGCATGCAGTGCGAGCGCTCTTCTGTTCTCCGCCCAGGGAAGCTGGTGGACCTCGCATGCGAATGCCCAGTGGAGGGCGACCCGTAGGAGCGTCTCGGGCTGGACGGCGCCAAGCACGGCTTCCGCGGCGCGGCGTAGAGCATCGCCCACGGCTGGCACCGGGAGTGCCTCGTGGTCCAGCAACAACTCCATTGCGAAACTCCGCTGAAGGGTGATGTCGTAAGCGGATCGTGAGAGAACCAGCAACCCGCTGTCCGGTAGCTCAAGCCATGGTTGATGAAGGCCGTTGCGGACAAGGCCCGGCATCATCACCACCTGCTTCGTCGTGATGTGGTCGGGAAGCAGCCCCAAGGCGTGCATGAGCGCACCTAGCGCCGTCGGCTCCGGCACTTCGCTTACGAGCAACACCGGAATCGGGTTCAGTCGCCGCGGCATCTGTCTCGCGACGTGGAGCGTCGGCCCCGTCCCCAAGGTCGTCTTCACCCTATGCCGCCCATCTGCTAGGAGTTCAACTTGCATGCTCATGGCCCCAAATCTCTGCTGGCTTCGCCAAGTCGGACGAGGGCGGATCGCCGCACCGCCTCAAGCCGTCTCACCGAACCTCGATAGCCGCACCGCTGAGCCAAAGCGCGGCCGCAGCGCAGTACCGTAACATACACGCGGCCCCCTCGGGCCTCGCGGATGTTGCGGCTTCGTGGATTCGTAGAGAGCGAAGTAGTCCCTGAGAAGGGGTCCCAGGCTCCGTGGGTGCGAGATCGCAGGATTCGGACCACCCGGCCGGCGGGCAACAGGCGGTCAGGCTCCGAGGATGGTCGGTTCGTCTAGCCTGCGGGCGTGCTGACGCTTCGGCAGCTTGAGCGGCATCTGTTCGCGGCGGCGGACATCCTGCGGGGCAAGATGGACGCCTCGGAGTTCAAGGAGTACATCTTCGGGGCGCTGTTCCTGAAGCGGGCCAGCGACGTGTTCGACGACGAGCGCCAGCGGGTCGTGGACGACCAGCTCGACAGGGGCCGCTCGCAGGCCGAGGCCGACAAGCGGGCCGAGGACCCCGACTTCTACTCCGACGCCTTCTTCGTACCGAAGCTGGCCCGGTGGGCGTACCTGCGCGACGAGCTGCACCAGCAGGTGGGCGACGGGCTCAACAAGGCCCTGGCCGCGCTGGAGGAGGCCAACGAGTCGCTGGAGGGGGTGCTGCAGCACATCGACTTCAACCGGCGCATCGGCAACACCACCGTGTCGGACCGCAAGTGGCGCGACCTGATTATGCACTTCTCGAAGTACCCGCTGCGCAACTCCGACTTCGAGTTCCCCGACCTGCTGGGCGCCGCCTACGAGTACCTGGTGAGGGACTTCGCGGACTCCGCCGGCAAGAAGGGCGGCGAGTTCTACACGCCCCGCCCGGTGGTGCAGCTCATGGTGCGGCTGCTCGACCCCAAGGAGGGCATGTCGGTGTACGACCCGTGCTCGGGCTCGGGCGGCATGCTCGTCTACGCCCGCAACCGGTACGGCACGGCACAGGGAGCATCCGCCCCGAACAGGGATTGGGTACGTGGCGGACAGAATGTGCTTAGATTGGAGTACGGCAGGGCCCCGGCGGCGGCCGGTGTTATCCGGCTTCGTCTGGCTCACGATGTCAGTTCGGGCTGCCGTGACGGCCGCGCCGGGGATTCCTGTCGGAACGGGGGTGCGTGGCGCTCACGAGTGGCCCGCTCTTCCACGTCCGCAACCGACAGTACAACAGGGGCGTGACGGGTTCGAGCATTACAAGGTTGAAATTTGTGGGGATTTCGGACGATTCCTGGGGATCTGCTGGGGAACTATTGGGGAAGTTGTTTCGACGAGGCTCCCCGATGGGCACCGACTGTCGCCAGAGGTTCCGGGTGCCATGAGGGTGCCCACAGTCGAGCCGCGGCTCGCGCGTCATGACGAGGCTCCTTGGGGCCGTAAGGCAGAGAGGTGGCCGTGAAGGCGATTCGAGCCGAAGCGCGGGGGTAGCATGACCGTTGCCGGGGCTGTCGACGCCGATGCCTCGCTCTAGCGCGGGGCTAGCAAGAGGGGCAGGCATGACCATCAGGCTCTACACCGACCAGGAGCTCGACGAGCTCCGCTCGATGCCGAAGCGAGTAACCAACCCCGGAGCCCGTTGGGCGAGTAAGCCCGGTCATCAGCAACGAAACTTGCAGGTCATCGGGCTGCAGGACGCCGCCGCGCGCTTCGCGGTCTATCTGCGGCAGAACGAGGAGGACGAGGCGGACTTCTCCTGCGGCATCGGCTACCTGCCGCAGGGTGGACGCCGCCTCACCCTGGCCCGCTACAACGGCCCGAGTCACGTTCACGGCGACATCGCCTACCGTCCGCACATCCATCGCGCCACAGAGAGGGCCATAGCCGCTGGCAGAAAGCCCGAGTCCGAGGCCGAGGAAACCGACCTGTACACGACCCTCGACGGGGCCTTCAGACGTCTGATCCTGGACTTCCAGATCACGGGCATCACGGTTCCGCCGCCCGATGAAGCGATGCTCCCCTATGGCCCTTGACGCCGACGCGCTCCGAAAGCTCCTGTGCGAGCGCCTCTGCGAGGATGTGCGGGTCGATCAGCGCCCGGACGGCGAGTTCATGGTGCGCACGCGATTCGCCTTCCCCGATGGGGACGGCTACCCCTTCCACCTAGCCCTGGCGCCCTCGGGCGGCCTCCGCCTGTCGGACCACGGCCACACCCTCATGCACATCAGCTACGAACACGACATCGACTCCTTCCTGAGCGGGACACGTGGGATGCTGCTGGAGCGCATCGTGGCTGAGAGCGGCATCCGCCACGACGGCGGAGTCTTCTCAATCGACACATCGCCCGACCAGCTTCCCGAGGCCGTCTTCCGCCTCGGCCAAGCGCTGACTCGGGTCTACGACCTGACTCTGCTGTCGCGCTCGAACGTCGGCTCCACCTTCTACGACGACTTGGCCGACTGCCTCTCGGCCCAAGTGGACGAAGCCAAGATGCAGCGCGACTACGAGCCGGAGGTGCCCAACGCCGCGGCATACCCGGTGGACTACCGGATCGAGGGCAAGAGCGGCGTCCCGCTGTTCGTCTACGGGGTGCCCAACCGCGACAAGGCCCGACTGGCGACGATCATGCTCGGCTACTTCCACCGGCACGGCCTGTCGTTCGAGTCGATCATCGTCTTCGAGGACCAGGCCGAGATACCGAGAGTCGATCTCGCGAGACTCTCCGACGTGGGCGGCGACATGATCTCGTCGCTGGAGTCGACCGAGGACCTCAGCCGCAAGCTCCTAAGGCGCATCGCCGCATAGCGTGTGCATTATCTCATCCAAGCGTATGATGAAGGTATGCACAAACAGCGGGTGACGGTCACTGTGGACGAGACGCTGCTCGACGCGGCCAGCCTTGCCGTACGGGAGGGGCGGGCTCGATCGGTCAGCGAGTGGGTCGGCGTGGCGATGGCCCAACGGCGCGACAGAGATGAGAGGCTCGCCGTGCTGAGCCGGCTCGTCGCTGAATACGAGGCCGCGCACGGCTTCATCACCGACGACGAGATCGCGGAGCAAGCCCAGCAGGATCGCGATGCCGCCGCGTCGCTCCGAACTGCCACCAGGCTCGCCGGATGACGGAGATTCTCGACGCGGGAGCGCTGATCGCGCTCGAAAGCGACGACCGGCGGATGTGGCGGCGGCTCAAGGGAGCGCTGCAGGCCGAGACCCCGCCGAGGACGCACGGGGGCGTCGTCGCCCAAGTGTGGCGGGGCGGAACCGGCCGCCGGACACGACTCGCCGTGGCGCTGCGGGCCGTCGAGGTCGTGCCCCTAGACGCCGCGCTCGGGCGGCGTGCCGGGGTCGTGCTCGCCCGCAGCGGTCTCACCGACGCCATCGACGCCGCGCTGGCAGCCCTGGCCGACCACGGCGACCAGGTCATCACATCGGACCCCGACGACCTCGCCCTCCTTGCCGCCGCCACCAACCGGCGCATCGACATCGTCCCGGTCTAAGCCCCGGCAGAGTGCAAGGCCGGGCTCGCACCACCGCGACAGGCGGCATGTTCCTAGGCCGGTTCGGCCCATGTGCGCACATATGTCCGCTGCTCGTCGGTCTGCGGGGAGCGTGAGACCCTCCAGCTCTTCTCGACGTGCTTCCACCACTCGGGTGAGGCAGTTCTTCCGCTCGCCGCTGAGCGGACAGTCTGCCGAGACTACGTAACCCTCGACCGGGGTCAGTCCAACGGGGCGATCTTGCCGGGGTTCTGGCGGCGTTCCGCCCGCCGCCAGGCCTCTTCGAGCTCGCGGCGGTGCTGATTGGCCCACTCGATGACCATACGCTCGGCCCTCTTCGGCAGACGGCCGTCGGTGACATGGAGATCCTCAATGCTCACGGTGGCCTCGTGGCCGCTGTACTCGGCGTGGAAATGGGGCGGCCGGTGGTCTCGGAAGTACATCTTGATCACGATGCCGTAGAAGCGGCAGATCTCAGGCACCCACAGTTTCTCGCAGCCGTGGGAACAGCTGCTCGGGGGTCAGGCCGGTGATCTCCAGGTAGAGAGCATCACCGCACATGTCGATGTCCTCGCTCCAAGCGATCGATCTGGCGGAGCCGAGATGCACGCCGGCGAAGAACGAGTGGTCATCCCAGGCGGCGAACACACCGTCGCCGGCCATGTCCGACAGATCGACCTCGCCCTCGACGCCGTCGTCGTAGAGGAGCCAGATGCGGTACGGCTCCAGGGCGCGCACCTCAACGGGGCTGGGCGTCCTGTCGCTTCGAGACATGCGAGCAGCCTACCTATTCGCCGGAGGCGCTACGCCGGAACAGGCCCCGGGGCCTCGGCAAGAGCGGCGTGCCGCTGTTCGTCTACGGGGTGCCCAACCGCGACAAGGCCGGCCTGCTCCGAGCCGCCCGATACTCAGGGTCGGGATCGGCTGGCATCTCGCGAACCCGCCGATTGTGCGCGGGTTTGTGCTTTGTGCGGATGTTTGTGCGAGAGCTCCCGGCGAGATGCAGCGCTCAGGTCAAGCCGACCGCGGCAGGCGGCGTGTCCTAGGCCTGTTCGGCCCATGTGCGCACGTACGCCCGCTGCTCGTCAGTCTGCGGGGAGCGAGAGACCCTCCAACTCTTCTCGACGTGCTGCCACCACTCCGCGATCTGGTCGAGGGCCCCGCCGCCGGTGTAGCCGTGGCGGACCAGCCAGCAGCCCACGACGGTCCCAGTGCGGCCGATCCCGCCCCAGCAGTGGACATACACCGTCCTGCCGGCGTCCATGGCATCGTCGATGGCGTCGAGGATGGCCGTCATCTCGCCGGGGCGGCGCGGAACCGACATGTCGACTATCGGATGATGCTCCCGCCGGAACTCCACACCCTCGGCCCGTGCCTGCTCCGCCGCGACCTGCTCATAGGGCTTCAAGCCGTCGTTCGGCCGGGTCAGGTCGATGAAGTGGTCGATGCCGGCTCGCAGCAGCGTTCGCAGCCTGCGGCCCGCCTCGTCACGGTCCCAGTCGCCGGGATACTCCCCCGCCGCGAAACGGCCAGGGACCACCCAGTAGGTGTTCGCCATCGGCCGCTCGCGTCTGCCCGCTGCGCTCATGTCCGCCTTCCCCCGGTCGCCCGCTCCGCCCGAGGCTAGATCAGACCTCCGAACGGATCGCCCAGCGAGGCTGGCGTAGTCCACGGACAAGTTCGTCGCCGCGCTCGCTAGATCAGACCTCCGAACGGATCGCCCAGCGAGGACTTTCCGACGACGCGCCCTGTCAGTCGGCGAGCAAGGAGCTGACGAGGCGGTTGAGGCTGACGCCGCTCTCGGCGGCGCGCACCGCTAACTTACGGTGCGTATCCGGCGGCACCCGTACCACGAACCGTCCGCTGTAGGGCCGCTCCGCTAGCGGCAGCGGCGGCGTCTCGCCGCTGGCGCGCATGTCGACGACGACATCCTGCACGAGCTCGCGGATACCCGAGAACGCCTCGTCGAGGGTCGGCGCCAGCCAACTCAGCGACGGGAACTCCAAGCACAGGCCCACATGCTCGCCGTCCTCCGCGGACCATGTCACCCGGTACGTGTAGTGGTCACTCACTCAGTCTCTCCAGCTTCTCGATGGCTTTGAGCGCCTGCCGGACCTGGTAGGGCTTGGCCATGCCCTTGCGACTCTGGATGTGACCCGCGGGTCCCCAGGCCACGGCATGCGGTCGACCCGGTCGCTCCCGCTCGCCCGGCGGGGCACCCCGAAGATCTCGTTGCACACCTTGGCGAGATCCGCGAACCGCACGCCGTTGGGGTTGTTGCGGAACGGCTCACGCAGCGCCTCCACGTCCACACGGCAGGTGGGCGACATGCTCGACGTGGAGTTCGCGATCGCCTTCGAGCTCATCCCCGTCTGACCACCCGCCAACAGACCCGGCACCGGTCTGGGCGACTTCACCTAGTCGGCCCCGACCAAGTGAAATGAGTCCTTTGGCCGAGAACACCTCGTCGAGGGGCTAGCCTAGATGTCGCCGAACACCGACCCGAAGAAGGCCGCGCCCATGACTCCTGTCACCGATGGCAACACCGTTGGACAGGTCACAGAGGAGTCCGCGACACTCGCTGACCTCGACGCCAGCGTGGGCAGCAGCCTCGAGGTGCCCGAGGACGAGATCGCCGTGCGCTACTACAGCGACGAAGCCCTCCAAGCGGCGATCCGACTGCGCCGCAACGGCCGCCCGGTCGGCTGACCGCAGCTCCTGACTGTGCCGACCCATGACGAGACCAGCGCGTTCTGGCGCGACTACGAGAACCTGCCGCCAGAACAACAAGACCGGTTTGACAGCAAGCGCGAGGAGTTCATAGCCGATCTGGTCGCGATGGAGAAGGGAACGCGTGACTCATTTCGGCCGGGGCTCAGGGTCAAGGCGGTGCGGGGAGCATCCGGGCTATTCGAGATGACGTGGGCACCAGACGGAAGAGCGATTTTCTCGATGGGTCGACCTGTGGTGGAGGGAAAGCGTCACATCGTGTGGCGCCGGGTCGGCGGCCACGACATCCTCGCGCGGTGACTCTCGCAGCCACCGAGACTGGCCGCGGTGATCCTGACGTCACCGCTGCCAGCGGCAACCGGGCCAGCGGTGACGAGGGCATTTTCGACGAGGGGTTCCGGCTGGCCAACGGCCTGGCCGGTGAGGCGTTGACCGTCGCGTCGGCGAATCCTGTGAACTTCCATCAGGCGATCGCTGACACCGCGGCGATGGCGCGCCAGGACATCCGGGCCAAGCTGTTCGTGCCCGACGGGCCCGGACCGTTCCCGGTGGTGGTCGTCGTCCCGGGCAGCCTTGGGCTGCAGCAGCATCACATGACGATCGCGGCCGCCATCACTGACGTCGGCGTTGCGGCCTGCGCCATCGACCCGTTCAGCACCCGCAGCGTGGTCACGACCGTCGTGAGGCAGGTGCAGTTCTCGTTCGCGGCCAGCGCGTGGGACGTGCTTGCCGCCGCCGAGGCGCTGGCAGCCCGCCCCGACATCGACCCGGCCCGCATCGGCGCGCAGGGCCACAGCCGGGGCGGCTCGGCCGTGCTGAGCGCCGCGTCGGTGCACCTCGCCGCCGCAGCGTGCGGCGCGCCCAAGCTCGTCGGGGTGTACGCCGCCTACCCGTGGTCGGGGCAGCAGTTCCTCGACCCGTCCGTCGGCACCACCCGGGTCCGGGCCATCATCGGCGACCGCGACGACTGGTGCCCGCCGGTGCAGGTCCAGGCCCACATCCACGCCATCGCGCTCACCGGCGGTGCCGCCACTGTGCGGATCGTGCCCGGCGCGAACCACAGCTTCGACCGGACCACGCCCCTGGAGCACATCGCGGAGGCGTCGGTGACCCCCGGAGCGCCCACCGTCTACATCGCCGACGACGGTGCCTTCATCCTGGCGATCTGCGACGAGCCCGACCCCGAGTTGGTGGACCGAGACGGCTTCCTCTACGCCATCGAAGCCGGTTTCGGAGTCCGCGGCGCCCACATCTCCGGCAACCCCGAACATGTGCCGCTGTTCTATGAGGACATGACCGCCTTCTGGACCGACGTGATGGCGACCAGGTGAGCAGCAGCGACCCGGCGGCTCCCGGCTTGGGCAGGCTGCCGGAGCACTGGAGCCGGGCATTGGCGATCGTGGCCCATCCCGACGACCTCGAGTACGGCGCGTCGGCCGCGGTGGCCCGCTGGACCGCTGCCGGCAAAGACGTCCGCTACGTGCTGGCCACCCGAGGCGAGGCCGGCATCGACTCCATGGCCCCCGAGCGGGCCGGTCCGCTGCGAACGGCCGAGCAGGTGGCCGCCGCGGCCGCGGTGGGCGTCTCAACAGTCGAGTTCCTTGACCACCCCGACGGCCTGATCGTCAACGGAATCGAACTGCGACGCGACCTCGCCGCCGCCATCCGCCGACACCGGCCCGAGGTGATCATCGGATCGAACTTCCGGGACCGGTGGGGAAACTCGGGGACGTGGAACCACGTCGATCACCGCGAGCTCGGCCGAGCCCTGCCCGACGCCGTGCGGGACGCGGCCAACCGCTGGCTGTTCACCGACGCCGGCGAGCCCTGGAACGGCGTGAGCTGGGTCGCGTACGCATCCTCGCCCGTGGTCACCCACGCCGTGGACGTCACCGAGCACATCGCGGCCGGGGTGGCCTCGCTCCGCTGCCACGGCACCTACATCGAGAGCCTCGGCGAAAAGGCCTTCGACGCCGACTCGTTCCTACGCGGGAAATGCCGGCAGGTGGGCGACATGCTCGACGTGGAGTTCGCGGTCGCCTTCGAAGTGATCCCCGTCTGACCACCCGCCGACAGGTCCGGCACCGGTTATCGGATGGCTCGGCGCAGTATGAACTCGTAGACACCGTCGCCGAGCCACCTACGCGCGAACAGCGATGGCCGGGCCAGGAAGCCCTTGACGTATCGGCGGCGAGGCTTGTCGGCGGTGGCCGCCTCGACGAACACCTCGGCGAACGCCTCAGCGTCCGTGCCGCGGTCCATGACCCGCGGATTGTCCCTCATCTTGAGGAGCGGCTCGATCTGAGCGGCATACGCGGAGTCGCCGCTGTACTTGCCCAGTTCGGCGCCGGCCACATCGCCGAAGTCGGTGCGGATCAGGCCCGGCTCAATGAGAACCACCGCGATGTTGAACGGCGCCGTCTCGAGGCGCAGGCAGTCCGACCAGCCCTCCAGCGCGTGCTTGGTGGCGTGGTACCAAGCCCCGAAGGGCGAGTAGACCCTGCCTCCCACCGACGAGACGTTGACGATGCGCCCCGAGCGCTGCGCCCTCATGTGCGGCAGAACGAGCTGGGTGAGGTGCGCCAGGCCGAAGAGGTTCACCTCGAACTGGTATCTCGCGTCGCCCAGCGGGACCTCCTCCACAGGCCCGTACAGACCGAAGCCCGCATTGTTGACCAGCACGTCGATGCGCCCCTCGCCCTCGACGACCTGGCTGACTGCCCGCTCGTTGTCGTCGGCGCTGGTGACGTCCATCTCCACCGCGACCACGCCGTGGGCGGCCAAGTCCGCCATGCGGTCCGTCCGGCGGGCGCCTGCGTACACCCGGTGACCCTCTTGGGCCAGCAGGATCGCCGCTTCCCGGCCCATGCCCGACGATGCCCCGGTGATCAGCACAACCTTGCTCATCGCGCTGCTGCCTCCTCTGTCTCACGGCGGGCCGGCGGTGCCAGGCCGCACCGCCCTTGCACGGCGAACCAGCGCTCAGCATCGCGCGAAACCGTGGGCAAGAGCGGATCCACCGTACGGCCGAAGCTGAACCAGGGCAGCGGGGTGCTCTCGGCGCGGGGATCAGTCGGCGGGCTTGGCCTCGACGGTTTGCCGGGCATCAAGTCCAGAGGGAGCTGATGGGCAGCGCCCATAGGCGGTCGCCCAGCGGGAACGCTCCGGGGCCGGTGTGAAGCACCACGCCTGCGATGAACTGCTCGTCTGTGTGGTCGCGCAGCCATGCGAGATGGCGGGCGTCGGCGCCGGAGGGCGAGGCAGTGGCCTTGATCTCGAAGGCGACCAGCCGCTGGGCATCCGACTCGGCGCCGACGTCTATCTCGCGGCGGCCGTGGTGCTGTCTGAGGTGATACAGCCGGCAGCGGTGCTCGCTGACAGTTGTCTGGGCTCTCAGCTGCGCCACCGCGAGCGTCTCCAGCAGCCGTCCCAGCAGGTTCGCGTCGCGCATGGCCGAGCCGCTCGTTGCCCCTGTCACAGCCGCCAGCAGCGACGGATCGACCAGGAACCGCTTCGGCGCCAGCGACAGCCGCTTGAGCCGGTTCGACGTCCACGCGGGCAGTTCATCGACGATGTGGAGACGTTCGAGCAGGCGAAGGTAGCCCAAGGCGGTGCGGTGGTTGATGCCCGCGGCCTCCCAGAGGGTCGTGTCGTCGGTCACGCCGGCGGAGTTGAGCGTGTACGCCTCGAAGAAACGGGCCAGCCTGACGATCGTAGAGGTCGCCCACCAGGCTGCGAGTCGCGCGTGACGACCTCCTCGACATAGGACTCACTCGAGTGTCCACAGTCGCCCTCTCCGGCTAGCCTGGATGTCGCCGAACACCGACCCGAAGAAGGCCGCGCCCATGACTCCTGTCACCGTTGACAACACCGTTGGACAGGTCACAGAGGACTCCGTGACACTCGCTGACCTCGACGCCAGCGTGGGCAGCAGCCTCGAGGTGCCCGAGGACGAGATTGCCGTGCGCTACTACAGCGACGAAGCCCTTCAAGCGGCGATCCGACTGCGCCGCAACGGCCGCCCGGTCGGCTGACCGCAGCTCGCGACTGTGCCGACCCATGACGAGACCAGCGCGTTCTGGCGCGACTACGAGAACCTGCCGCCAGACCAACAAGACCGGTTTGACAGCAAGCGCGAGGAGTTCATAGCCGATCTGGTCGCGATGGAGAAGGGAACGCGTGACTCATTTCGGCCGGGGCTCAGGGTCAAGGCGGTGCGGGGAGCATCGGGGCTATTCGAAATGACGTGGGCACCAGACGGAAGAGCGATTTTCTCGATGGGTCGACCTGTGGTGGAGGGAAAGCGCCACATCGTGTGGTGCCGGGTCGGCGGCCACGACATCCTCGCGCAGTGACTCTCGCAGCCACCGAGACCGGCCGCGGTGATCCTGACGTCACCGCTGCCAGCGGAAACCGGGCCAGCGGTGACGAGGCCATACTCGACGAAAGGTTTCCGCCTGGCCACGGCGCGTCGGCCGCGGTGGCCCGCTGGACCGCAGCGGGCAAAGACGTCCGCTACGTGCTAGCCACCCGAGGCGAAGCAGGCATCGACTCCATGGCCCCCGAGCAGGCCGGTCCGCTGCGAACGGCCGAGCACGTGGCCGCCGCGGCCGCGGTAGGCGTGTCGGTGGTCGAGTTCCTGGGCCACCCCGACGGACTGGTCGTCAACGGAATCGGCCTGCGGCGAGACGTGGCCGCGACCATCCGCCGCCACCGGCCCGAGGTGCTCATTGGATCGAACTTCCAGGACCGGTGGGGAGAGGCCGGGCCGGCGAGGAGGCCTTCGACGCCGACTCGTTCCTACGAGACAGCTGCCGGCAGGTGGGCGACATGCTGGGTACGGAGTTCGCGGTCGCCTTCAAGCTGATCCCCGTGTGACCACGCGCCAACAGGTCCGCCGAACTCGACCCAGCTCGAGCGCGGCGAGCACCCTTGGCCGCCTCAGCGGCCCCAATAGACACCTATCACTACCAGTTGTCGACACCCTTCAGTACCGGAAACTGACACGGTCTGCTACCGGCCTTCGCCACTGCTCGCTACCGGTTCCTCACACGCTCTGCTGCGGCGCGGGCATCAGAGCTGCGTTGCGGCTACCACGGCTGGACCTATGGCGGCGAGGGCGATGCGCCCGGATCCTCGCTCGTGGCGACCTCGAGCGGCTGACAGCGAGACTCGCAACCTCTACTCTGCCCAGCACTCTATGGGAGCCGACGACGACGCCATCTTCGACGACGACTTCCGGCTAACCAACCGGCTGAGGGGCGAGGCGCTGACGATCCCGTCGGCGAATCCTGTGAACTTCCATCGGGCGATCTCCGACACTGCCGCCATGGCGCGCCAGGACATCCGGGCCAAGCTCTTCGTGCCCGACGGGCCCGGCCCGTTCCCGGCGGTGATCCTCGCTCCGGGCAGCCTCGGGCTCCAGCAGCACCACATGACGATCGCGGCCGCGATCACCGACCTCGGCCTCGCGGCTTGCGCCATCGACCCGTTCAGCACCCGCAGTGTGGTCACGACCGTCGTGAGGCAGGTGCAGTTCTCGTTCGCGGCCAGCGCCTGGGATGTGCTCGCCGCCGCCGAGGCGCTGGCGGCCCGACCCGACATCGACCCGGCCCGCATCGGCGCGCAGGGCCACAGCCGCGGCGGCTCGGCCGTGCTCAGCGCCGCGTCGGTGCACCTCGCCGCCGCGTCCGACGCGCCGAAACTGGTCGGGGTGTACGCCGCCTACCCGTGGTGCGGGCAGCAGTTTATCGACCCCTCTGTCGGGCGCACCCGGGTCCGGGCCATCATTGGCGACCGCGACGACTGGTGCCCGCCGGTGCAGGTGCAGGCTCACATCCGCGCCATCGCGCTCACCGGCGGCGATGCCACCGTGCGGATTGTGCCCGGCGCCAACCACAGCTTCGACCGGACCACCCCCCTGGAGCACATCCTGGAGGCGTCGGTGACGCCCGGCGCGCCCACCGTCTACATCGCCGACGACGGCGCCTTCATCCTGCCGACCTGCGACGAGCCCGACCCGGCCCTGGTCGACCGCGACTGCTTCCTCTACGCCATCGAAGCCGGTTTCGGAGTCCGCGGCGCCCACATCTCTGGCAACCCCGAACTGGTGCCGCTCTTCTACGCGGACATGACCGCCTTCTGGGCCGACGTCATGGCGACCGAGTGAGCAGCGGCGATCCGGTGACTCCCGTCTTGGACAGGCTGCCGGAGGACTGGAGCCGGGCATTGGCGATCGTGGCCCATCCCGACGACCTCGAGTACGGCGCGTCGGCCGCAGTGGCCCGCTGGACCGCCACCGGCAAAGACGTCCGCTACGTGCTGGCCACCCGAGGCGAGGCCGGCATCGACTCCATGGCCCCCGAGCAGGCCGGTCCGCTGCGAACGGCCGAGCAGGTGGCCGCCGCGGCCGCAGTGGGCGTCTCAGTGGTCGAGTTCCTGGACCACCCCGACGGCCTGGTCGTCAACGGGATCGGCTTGCGACGCGATCTGGCCACCGCCATCCGCCGCCATCGGCCCGAGGTGATCATCGGATCGAACTTCCGGGACCGGTGGGGAGACTCAGGGCCGTGGAACCACGTCGATCACCGCGAACTCGGCCGAGCCCTGCCCGACGCCGTGCGGGACGCGGCCAACCGCTGGCTGTTCACCGACGCCGGCGAGCCCTGGAACGGCGTGCGCTGGGTCGCGTACGCATCCTCGCCGGCGCCCACCCACGCCGTGGACGTCACCGAGCACATCGCGGCCGGCGTGGCCTCGCTCCGCTGCCACGGCACCTACATCGAGAGCCTCGGCGAAGAGGCCTTCGACGCCGACTCGTTCCTACGCGGGAAATGCCGGCAGGTGGGCGACATGCTCGACGTGGAGTTCGCGGTCGCCTTCGAGCTGATCCCCGTCTGACCACCCGCCAACAGGTCCGCCGAACTCGACCCAGCTCGAGCGCGGCGAGCACCCGGGTGCATCCTGCAGTCGATCCGAACGACTGAAGCGGCCTTGGGTCGCTGCACAGGCCGCCGGTGACAACCTTCGTCACGCTGCGCGGCCCCGGCCGCGACGCTCATTGCCCGCAGGCTGCGCCTGCCCGCGAACTGGCCCTGGGCCAAGGACTTCACCCGAGCACTGCGACACACCCGCAACCTCCCCCTGCTCATCCGAGTGCAGCCCCGGGGCCCGGCGCCCCCCAGCACACCCCCACGCGCCGTCAACCCACAACGCCACCAGCCCCAGCCCAACGCGCCCAACACCCCGCGCCACAACGCCACCGGCCACCACACCGCCAACCCCAAACCGCACTCCCTCACCGGCCACCGGTGGATTCAGGCTTAGGGTACGTCCAGCTGCCCAAGGCCGTTGTTGCCCCAGCAGGTGATGGTGTTGTCGTTGCGCAGCCCACAACTATGCAAATAGCCGGCTGAGACTGCCTGGAACGCACCCGACGGCGCATCCAACCTCCCGAAGCTGATGCTGCCCCAGCAGGTGATGGTGTTGTCGCCGCGCACTCCGCAACTATGTTCGTCGCCGACGGAGACGGCTTTGAACGCACCCGACGGCGCGTCCGACTTCCCCCAGCTGATGCTGCCCCAGCAGGTGAGGGTGTTATCGCTGCGCAGCCCACAACTATGTTCGGCGCCGGCTGAGACAGCCTTGAACGCGCCCGAAGGGGCATCCGACTGCCCTACATAGTTGTCGTAGACGTCCCTGTTGCTGCCCCAGCAGGTGAGGGTGTTATCGCTGCGCAGCCCACAACCATGCCAGAAGCCAGCTGAGACAGCATAGAACACGCCCGACGGGGCATCCGACTGCCCATCGCGGTTGTCGCCCCAGCAGGTGAGGGTGTTATCGCTGCGTAGCCCACAACTATGCACACGGCCAGCTGAGACAGCCTTGAAAGCGCCCGACGGGGCATCCGACTGCCCATCGCGGTTGTCGCCCCAGCAGGTGAGGGTGTTATCGCTGCGTAGCCCACAACTATGATAGCCGCCGGATGACACGGATTTGAACGTGCCTGAAGGGGCATCCGACTGCCCAAGGTCGTCCCTGCCCCAGCAGGTGATGGTGTTGTTGCTGCGAAGCCCACAACTATGGTAACCACCAGCGGAGATTACAGTGTTCTGGATGGGGGTGGTGTTCACGACTATGGGGCCGTCTGCGTTTTCGCCCCAGCAGGTGATGGTTTGGTCGGTCTTGATGGCGCATGTGTGGTAGAGGCCGGTGGCGATGGCGGTGTGTTGTCCGTCGGGGGTGCCGCTGACCGCGCCCAGGACGTCGTCGCCCCAGCAAGCGATGGTTTGGGCGGTCTTGATGGCACAGGCGTGGTGGAGGCCTGGGGCGGCGGCTGTGTGCATTCCGTCGGGGATGTCTGCCTGGCCACCTGCACCTCCTCGGCCCCAGCAGACGATTGTTTGGTCGGTTCTGATCGCGCATGTGTCGGTGTAGGTGGCTGAGATGGCGGTATACTTTCCGGCGGGAGCGTCTGTTTGGCCGTGGGAGTTGAACCCCCAGCAGGCGATCTTCTGGTCGGTTCTGATGGCGCAGGTGTGGTTGAACCCGGCCGCGACGGCGGTGTAGCGGCCGTTGGGCGGGCTTGTCGCCTTGTGGGCGTCGTTGCCCCAGCAGTCGATGGTCTGGGACCAGGTCACGGCGCAGGTGTGGTAAGCACCCGCGGAGACTTGGGAGTAGGACCTGTTTGGCTGGTCGGTTTGGCCGTATTGGTTCCATCCCCAGCACCTGACGACCTTGGCCCAGGCGACGGCGCAGGTGTGGTAGGCGCCCGCGGAGACTTGGGAGTAGGTGCCTTTGGGCGGGGAGGCTTGGCCGTATGAGTCGTCGCCCCAGCAGAGGAGGTTCGACCCGGTGAAAGGGGTTCGGACGGCGCAGGCGTGGAAGTTTCCGACGGCCACCGACGCGGCGGGAGCGGCTGCGGGGACCCCGTCAGCGGCGCCGCTTCGGGGGTTGCTTTGGCCCCTGAGAACGGTGATGGTCTCGTCGAAGCCGTCAGCGAGCATGCGGATGTAGTTGTGGAAGAGCGCGGCTGCGGTGATGAGCAGCATCACGCCGCCGGCCAGGGCGCTTCCCAGCGAGGACAGGCCGGGCAGGCTGGAGAGGTTGGGGACGATGCAGCGGGTGGCGATGTCTTCGAACAGTTTGGCGACCTCGGCGGCGTCGTCGAACCCGGAGGCGTTGTCGAGGGCGCCCGGGAGGTCGTTGCGGACGCGGCTGACGAACTCCAGGCCGCACTCGACCGCGGCTTTGCCTTTGCTCACAGCGGACCCGGCTTTGCCGCCGCTCCTGCCTAGGAGCAGGACGTCGACTCCGAGCAGTATTGTCTGGAACAGCAGGGCGTCCAGCCCGCCTTCGATGTCTATGGTCGCTTGGTATCTCTCATGCAGCAGGCCGCCGTCTGTCACCTCGGCGCGGGCCACCGCGCCGACCGCGTTGCGGGGTATGGAGAGTTTGGAGGTCGATCCTGACGTCAAGTACACGTGGTCGTCTCGCCAAAGGCTCTGCCAGCCGTAATCGGCTAGCTCTCCCAGGTTCGACGGCAGCTTCCAGTCGTACGCGCTCACACTGAGATCGCCGCCGCTGTCGATGCTCACCGACGGCGGGCTCGAGACACTAGCGAGCATCGGGTAGCCGCGGTTGACGTTCACCGCCAACCCGAGGCTGTCGTCGCTTAGGCCCGCCTCGGAGCACAGCCGCACCTCTTTGCTGTCAGAGCTGGTGGACACGCCGTCGACCCAGCCCGGCGTGCCGCCGCCGCACTCGGGCGGGTCGATCCTGTACCCGAACGGCTGGAGCACGTAGTCAGCCAGCCGTTCGACCTCCTCTCGCACGGCTTCGGCGGCCGCCTCCAGAATGTCGATCACCCATGGAACGACCTTGCTGCCCGCCTTTTTCGCCTCGTCGGCGACGGCGCGGGCCAGGTGGGGTATCTCCTCGAACAGCAGCCGCTTGCCCGCTGCCCACCCGTCGCGCAGCCACCCGCTGGCGGTGTCCCACGCGTCGACGACCGCTTGCTTCGACTTCTTGGCCAGTGTCTCTAGCAGGGCCTTGACTTCTGGCTGTCTCACCAAGCACGAGATCCCGCACAGCAAGACATTCCACGTGGAGAGGTGGTACACCTCGGCGGTCACCACCCCCCGGCCGCGGTCCAGCACCGCGCCCGACTCGGGCACCCATGACTGCCGCTGCTCGTCGTAGTACACCAGCGTCACGTCGCCTCTACCCACCTTGGACATGTCCAGCGGTATCTCGATCGTGGCCGGCCACACCGGCTCCCCGTCCATCTCGAACTCCACCGCCCCGTCGAGCGCCGACACGAACACAGAGTCGATCCCGCTCACCGACGGCGGCGGAGCCAGCGGGGCGTCCACGATCCGCGCCCGCGGCTCCGACCCCTCCCCGGCGGAAATGCGCGCCCCTCCGGCCTCCGCCGACTCCACCCCAGCGGGCCGCACCCGCACCGAGTACGAAACCCCGTCAACCAGCCCCCATATCTCAAAAGACAGGCCCAGCACCACCACCCGCCCGACCTCTTCGCCGCCGCGCCGCCATGACACCTCGTAACCCTCAGCACTCGCAGCCTCTGCCCACCTCACCGACACCACCCCGCCCGACGGCACTACCACGCTCTCATCAGGCGCTGCGCCCAACTCCAGCACACCGCCGCCGGTTTCGAACAGCGGACGCATCGGAGCCGCCGGCGGGCGGCCCCGGCCCGACGCGTGATGCCACGCCCCGATGAGATACACCGCCATCTGCGCCCGCGACGCCACCGCAGTCGACTCGGCCTCCTCGACGGTCGGAGCCACCCCCAGCGCCGCCAGGCACCTCGCCGCCGACTTCAGTTCGTCGCCGGAGAGATCACAGTTCTCCTCGGACACGCGGTTGAGCAACCGGGCCACGAACCGGGTGATCTGCGCGGTAGTGACCCTCCAGCCGGGCGCGTAGGACACCGCGGACACGCCCTTGGTCACCCCCAGCGCCGCGATGCACGCGATGTCGGCCTCCGCGAAGTTGCCAGCCACGTCCTCGAAGGAGTGCGCCGCCCCCGACGGGCACTCCAAGCCGAGCACATCACGCCACAACCGCACCAAGAACGCAGCCATCTGCGCGCGCGTCAAATCGTCATCAGGGCCGAACAAGCCATCCCCATAGCCCCTCGACAACCCCAGCGCACGAGCACACAGAATGTGATCCGCGCCGTAGTCGCCGGGATCCACGTCACCGAACTGCACGACCCCGCTGGACTCGCACAACCCCGACACCTGCACCGACACCCCCGAAGCCCCAGAACCGACCCTGGCAGCCTCTGCGGCCGCAGCGCCCGCGGACAGCACCGCAGGCCCCGAACCGGCCCCGTCAGCCCTCGACCCGCCGCCAGCAAGCGCAGCCCCCGCGGACAGCACCGCAGGCCCCGAACCGGACGCATCAGCCTCCTCAGCCGCGGCCGGAGCGGCCGCGACCACACCCGACAGGACCGACACCGCAGCCAACACAGCCACACCGGACCGCAGCCCACGCATCAAACGACAGTGCTTCATCGGCGACCCTTCCATGGTCTTGCAGCCAGACTGGCCAAGCCAGCGCTGCTGGACATGAGGGGCAACACTATTTAGCACCGATCACATGTCAAATTCCTCATGTAAGGAGGGACAGGGCGCAGCCAAGCCGGTGCCGGCGTGGTGGCCTAGGTCGCGGCACAGCGTTGTCGTGGTCTTGGCCGCCTTGGCGGACTCACCGCCGGTGGCCGAGTCCCTGATCGTCTCGTAGCTGCCAGAACTCTCCCGCACTGGCTCGTGCCGGGCGGGTCAAACCTTCGTGAGGCGGTCGCCGACTCGGATCGTTCCGGGGGTGACGATACGGGTGTTGACGCCTCGGAGCCGGAGTTTCGATCCGGCGTCGGAGTTGACCCATCGCTGGGCGGCGCGGCCGAACCGGCGGATGAACTTCCCGCACCCGGTATGGGGCTTGGCGGTGATCTCGACCACCGCCTCCCCCACTGCCAGCCTTGTGCCCGCGGGCAGGTTGTCCTCGCTCAGGTCGAGGTCGGCGTAGAGCTGGTCGCCGGCCAGCGGCCAGCGCTCGACCGGCCCGGCCATCACCTCCAGCACACGCGAGTTCATGATCGTCATCTGCGCGAGCGCACTGGCCGCGGGATCCTCGGAGCGACGATCGCGCCGCGGTCCCCAGTCGTCGCCCACGAGGCCGGACTCGAAGTCGAGGACGCCCTCGTCGAGGACCTCCCGCTCGCCCTCGCGGGGGCGGCGCACGATCAGCAGCAGCGTCCCGTCGTCGGACGGCGCCTCCCGGACGTGCGCCAGGCCGGCGTCGAGTTCCTCGGGGGTACGATGCGTCATGGCCGCAGAGGCTACGGCGTCAGGCACCGACAGGTGTCCGAATACGCTGCGCACCCGGCGCAACTGCTCCCGCTCGGAGGCGCCGCAGTAGTGTGAGCGGGCGTGGGGTTGCTGGCCGCTGCGATGGCACTCGCGCACGGGCTGCTGGCCGTGTTCCTCGTCGTGGGCGCGCCGTTCGCGGCCCGCAGGCCCCGGCTGATGGGCTGGTACCTGGCGATGCTGGTGCCGACCGCGGTCGTGAACCTGACGCGGATGCCGTGCCCGCTGACGGTCTGGGAGAAGGACCTCTGGCGACTCGCGGGCGAGACGCCGTACCGAGGAGGCTTCATCTCCCACTACTTCGTGAAGCCGTTCCACTCCGGTGGCCTGGGCCCCGCCGGTGAGGATCTGCTGCTGATAGCGATGGTGGCCTGGTGCCTGACATGGCTGCTGTACTCCGCGTTCTGGCACCTGCGGCTCAAGCCGCGAGGCGGCTCGGTCCGGCAGTCCCCCGCGCCCGCGGTGCTCGACACGGGCGCAGGGACCTGAGCCGGTGAACGAAGACAACCTGTACGGGGCGCTGCGCGACTACTGGCACCCGGTGGCCTACGCGTCCGAGCTCGTAGGCGGCGGCCCGCTAGCGGTCACGCTGCTGGACGAGCCGCTGGTGCTGGCCCGCATCGGCGGCACGGTGTCGGCGTTCCGCGACATCTGCGTGCACCGGGGCACCGCGCTGTCGCTCGGCTCCGTCAGCGAGGACGGGCTGCGCTGCGGCTACCACGGCTGGACCTACAACGGCGAGGGCCGCTGCACCAAGATCCCGGCCCGGCCCGAGCTGAGGATCCCGTCGCGGGCCCGCCTTACCGCCTACCCGGCCGCAGAGCACCTGGGGCTGATCTGGGTGTGCCTGGGCGGCGACCCGGTCTATCCGCTGCCGGAGAACCCCTACTTCGCCGACGAGTCGTTCCGCCACATCGAGGTCGAGCCCTACGACTGGCGGTGCGCGCTCCCCCGCCGCATTGAGAACTACGTCGACTTCGGCCACTTCGCCTGGGTCCACGACGGCGTGCTGGGCGACTCGGCCCATCCCGAGGTGCCCGACCACTCCATCGGCCGCCACCGCAACGAGCTGCGCTTCGAGCACCCCAACATGGCCGAGCCCCCCGACTCGGGCAAGAACCGCAGCCTGGAGATCGAAGGGGCCGTCGAGGTGAAGCTCGACTACCGGCTGTTCATGCCCAACACCATCCTGCTGGACCAGTACATCGCGTCGGTCGACCAGCGCTACCTGCTGTTCTTCAGCGTCTGCCCCACCGGCCGCAGGGCCTGCCGGTGCTTCACGTTCATGGGCCGCGACTACGCCTTCGACGAGGCCACCGACGCCGAGATGCTCGACTTCAACGCGCTCGTCATCGGCCAGGACCTCGCCTTCGTCGAGTCCCAGCGCCCCGAGGAGCTGCCCGTGGACCTGAGCGCCGAGCTCCAGATCGCGGGCGTCGACCGGGTCGCCATCGAGTACCGCCGCTGGCTGCGCGAGATCGCCAGAGGCCCAGCCGCCGCCCGCCAGGCAGCCGATTCGATGACGTAGAACAGTCCGACGGGGCCGTGAATCGACTCTGTCTCGGCGGCTATCGGGCGCGGGATCGTCGGCTGAGGGTGGCGAAGGTGATCACGTCGGAGAATTGGTACAGGAGCGCCCCGGCGAAGGTCAGGATGATGACGTAGGTGGCCGCGAGCGCACCGAGGTCGCCCTCGCGGCCGATCCCGAGCTCGGCTATGACGATCGAGAACTCCCCGTGCGCGACGAGGGCGGCGCCGGCCCTGACCCGGCCGGGCGCGCCGATGCCGACTCGTCCGGCCGCGATCCAGCCGGTGGCGATCTTGGCGAGCGCGGAGACGGCGGCGATGACGGCCGCCGCGGCCGCGACGTTCGGGATGAGGCCGATGTCCACCTGCAGGCCGAAGAACACGAAGAAGACGGCCGCGAACAGGTTTCGCAGCGGCAGCAGCAGCCCGCGGGCGTGAGAGACGATGTCGCCCGACAGGGCTACACCCACGACGAAGGCCCCGACCGCAGTGGAGAGATTGAGACGCCCGGCAAGGCCCGCCACCAGCAGCGTGACACCGAGCAGGGTCAGCAGCAGCGCCTCGCTGGAGTGGCTCAGGGCGATGTCGCTGAGCCGGTCGCCGAGTACGTAGGCGATGCCGAGGATGGCCAGTACCGCGCCCAGCGACACCGCGACCGTGACCGTGGTGCTCGCCACCGAGCCGCCGAACAGCACACCCGACACGATGGGCAGGTAGAGCACCATGGCGAGGTCCTCGATGACCAGCACGCTGAGCACGACCGGGGTCTCGTGGTTGCCGATCCGGCCGAGGTCGGCGACGAGCTTGGCCACGATGCCCGACGACGAGATGTAGGTGACGCCGCCCATCAGGACCGCGACGATCGGGTCGAACCCGAGCAGGAAGCCGGCGGCCAGGCCGGGAGCGAAATTGAGGAGGAGGTCCGCGAGTCCGGCCGCCTTCGACCGGCGCACGTTGACGACCAGTTCGTGGGGCGAGAACTCCAGTCCCAGCATCAACAGCATCAAGATCACGCCGATCTCCGCGCCGACCTCGATGAAGTCCGCCGATGCCGGCAACTCGACGAGGCCGCCCTCGCCGAGGGCGAGCCCAACGAGCAGGTACAGCGGCAGCGCGGGCAGGCCGACTCGCCTGGCGATGCGGGCGACGACGGCCAAGCCCAGCACGACCGCGCCGAGTTCGATGACTAGCAGATCGCCCCCCGTGTGCATCGGGTGTCAGCCGGGGCGGGTGAGCAGCCTGGTGGCGGCCTTGACCGCGGACGGCACGCCGACCACCACCGCGGTGTCGCCGGGCTCGAGACGGTGCGTTCCCCCCGGAATGGGGGTCGAGCCCGAGTCTGTGACCAGCGCGACGACTCCTGCGCCGGTACGCGTCCTCAGCGCAGCCTCGGCGAGGGTCTGCCCGGCCAGGGACGACTTCGGGCTGATCTCGATCCACGAGATCACCAGGTCTTCCAGCCGGTGCACCGCCTCGTCGAGATGCTCCAGCACCGGGCTGCCGCCCAGGAGCTCGCCGAGGGTGTGGCCTTCGTCCTCGGTGAGCTCCACGCTCTCGCGGGCTCGGTCGACATCCCTCTGGTCGTAGACCACCAGATCACGCCGACCGGACTGGTGCACGACCACTCCGACGCTGCGACCGGCGTCGGTCTCCAGGTCGAAGCGAACCCCCACACCGGGCAGGTCCGTCTCTGTCACCTTCCGCACCACTCACTCCTCCCGATAGCCATGGATCGCGAGCGGAACCGTAGTTCCGGACCGCGTCATGCCTTCATGATGCAGTCCCCGACGCGGATCGGCCAGAAGTCGGGCGGCAACCTCGAGCAGGTCAGCACCGGCCGGCGGGTCGGTTATCTGCTCCGACCGGTTGCAAGCGACCAGACAACCCTTCGCGGCTGGGTGGTTAGACTGCACACGGAGTTAAGGGGCGATTCCGTTCGGAGGGTCGGATGGTTCAGCCTGATCGGTGGCATCGGCGGTATGGGCCGGCCCGTCGGGCTGCGACAATTGCGGTGATCACAACGACGGCGGTTGTCGCGGGTGTCCTGCCCGCGCGCGGCGACACAGGCACCCAGACGCCCGGCGCCCCCAGCATCACCTCCGTCACGGCCGGTGACCGCCAGCTGACCGTGAAATGGAGCGCGTCGAGCACGCCGGCTGATCGGCCGGTCATCGACTACCAGGTGATGTACCGGCCAGGCAGCAGCGGGGCCTGGTCGATGGCCTCCACCTACAGCGTCTCCTACGACTCAGACGTCCAGGACGACTCCGACACGACCTGGGCCCACAATCGGAACCCGCTCGATCTCGGGACGCTCAGCGGGGATGTCGCCGCCTACATCGAGCGCACCACGGGCGGACGCCACGATCTGGAGGGGATCTACCGGGTCAAGACGGATGTGGCGGCGGTGCGCATCCGCGTGGACGGCAACGCCTCGGGTGCGGCGACGATCCGCGGCAACTACACGACCGCGCCGATCACCGACCTGCGCCACAACGGTACCGAACTGGGCCGCGTGACGCAGACCGCGACGCAGACGGGCTTCCAGCTCGCCGCCGTGACGCCGCCGCTCTCCTCCGACTCCTACATCTGGATCGACGGATGGGACCACACCTCAACCAACACGAAGTTCCCCGAGTTCGCGGCGGTCACGGTCGACGACCGGAGGCTGCGGATCGACATCGCCACGGTCTCGGTGGCCACCAGCACCACCATCTCCGGCCTTACCAACGAGCGCAGCCACCAAGTGCGGGTCCGGGCCCGCAACAGCGCCGGCTGGAGCGCCTGGTCGAGCGTCTCGTCCGGCACGCCGCTGGGCACGCCCGACGCGCCGACCGGCCTCTGGCTGGAGTCGGGCAACCAGCAGTTCATCGCCCGCTGGACCGCGCCGGCCAACGACGGCGGCTACACGATCAGCGACTACGACATCCAGTACCGCGCCGACACCTCGGGCGCGACCTGGACCGACTGGCAGGCGAGCACGACCAGCACCGCAACGACCACGACGATCAACACAGGCGTGAACAACGCCACGAAGTACCGGGTGCGGGTCCGCGCCGTGAACAGCGCCGGCGCCGGCCCCTGGACACTCCCCGTGGTCGACACGGCGGGCAAACCCTCGCCTCCTGCCATCACGCTCGAGACCATCCGCCGGCCGCGGCCCGCCGGCGAGGGCGAGTACGACGCTGGCGGCCTGCTGGCGATGACGCTGACGGCAGCAGACAACGGCAGCGCGGTCACCGACTACGACGTGCGCTACCGGGAATCGGGAACGACGACGTGGTACACGTACCGCGACCGCTCGCACGGTTCGGGCCGGCTTACGACGAGCGAGGCGAGCGGGCCTGCCGATCCCATCGACTTCGGGGTGTTCGGCGCTTCGTCGAGCGGTGTGTCGCTGACCCGCGAGAGCGTCGGGACGGGCGCCAACGCCAAAGCCGGGCTCTACAAGGTCTCCAAGGCCGTCGACCAACTCTGGATTCGCGCTTCCGCCACCATCACCGGCGGCGGGACCGTCGCAGCGCGCTGGCACACCTCGAAGCCCACCGCGGCCAATCTCACCACCGCAGGCACGCAGATCTTCTCGGCGGCGACCGAGTCGGACAACACGGTCTGGCAGGACGGCTGGGTCGTCGATCTTCCCGCCAACGCCTACTTCTGGCTCTACACCACCGACACGGAGACACTGACCAAGCGGCGCCTGCAACTCGACTTCACCGACAACACGACCGGCGGTGCGTTGGTGTCGCGCGATACGGGCACGCTCACGACAGACGAGTCGAGCAACGCCGACGATCCCATCGACTTCGGGGACTTCACTACTCCGTCGGGAGGCGTGACGGTGACCCGCGAGAGCATCGGGACGGGCGCCAACGCCAAGGCCGGGGTCTACAAGATCGGCAGTGCCGTCGACCGGCTCTGGATTCGCGTCAGCGGCACGGTCAGCCCCAACGCAAGGATCGTGGCGCGCTGGGACAGGTCGAAGCCCACCGCGGCCAATCTCACCACCGCGGGCACGGAGATCTTCAGAGTGGTCCTCTCGAGCCTCACGTTCTGGCTCGAGGGTGGCGCCTTCAATCTGCCGGCCAACGCCTATCTCTGGATCTACACCACCGGCTTCGAGACACTGAGCGAGCGCCGCCTGCAACTCGATTTCACGGACGACTCGGCGGGCACCGCAATGGTGTTGAGCGGGCTCCGCAACGGCAGCACCTACGAACTCCAGGCCCGCGCCACCAACGCCCGCGGGACGGGCGTGTGGGCGTCGGCGAGCGGCACCCCGGGCGCGCCGTCGCGACCGGAGGTCGAGGAGCCAGTCGCGAAGCACCAGGCACTCGACGTGTCCTGGGCGCGCCTGGTCTCGGACAACGCATCGGGGGTCACCGGATACGACGTCCGCTACCGCGCCGGAACGTCGGGCGCGTGGACATCGTGGCCTCACGGCGGCACCCTCCGGGCGACCACCATCACCGGCCTAACCAACAACACCGAATACGAGGTGCAGGTCCGCGCGAAGAACCTGCGCGGGAACGGATTCTGGTCGGCGAGCGTCAAGGGCACGCCCGCACCGCAGCCGCCCGACGCGCCCGGCGCGCCCACGCTCACGTCGAGCGGCACGACGATGTCGGTCAGCTGGACGGCGCCGTCGGCCAACGGTGCCGACATCACCGACTACGACGTGCAGTACTGCTCGGCCAGTTGCACGAACGACAGCAACTGGACATCGATCCCCGACACGACGCCGAGCACGGCGTTGGCGGCGACGATCACCGGTCTCACCAACGGCACGACCTACCAGGTGCAGGTGCGGGCGCAGAACTCCGTCGGCGCCGGCGACTGGTCGAACTCCGCCACGCACACGATCGGGCGGCCCAGCGCCCCCGCCGCGCCGACGCTGACCACGGGCAACGCGCAGCTCACCGCCACCTGGACGGCCGCCAGCGGCAACGGCTCGACGATCACCGACTACGACGTGCAGTACTGCTCGGCAGGCTGCACGAACGACGCCAACTGGACATCGATCCCCGACACGACGCCGAGCACGGCTTTGAGTTACACGATCACCGGTCTCACCAACGGCACGACCTACCAGGTCCGGGTCCGGGCCGAGAACAGCGCCGGCAACGGCCCCTGGTCGCCAGCTGCCAGCGTCGAGGTCGGCCTGCCGAGTGTGCCGTCCGCGGTGACAGTGTCTGCCGGCAACGAAACCCTGACCGTGAACTGGACCGCGTCGGCCGGCAACGGGTCTGCGATCACCGACTACGACGTGCGCTACTGCTCGGTCAACTGCGACAGCAGCGAAAGCGCGTGGCAAGAGCACTCTCAAGGGAAGAATTCCCTATCGACATTCGCCACGCTCAGGAGTCTGACCAACGGGACGGAGTACCAGATCCAGGTGCGCGCCGACAACCGGCACGGCAGCAGCCTCTGGTCGCCGACGGTGACGGCCACCCCCGGCGTCCCGGCCGCGCCCTCTGCGCCGACATTGACCGCCGCCGACCACAAGATCCTCGTCGACTGGTCGGCGCCTGCCGACAACGGCACGGCCATCTCGGACTACGACGTGCAGTACTCGTCGGACGGAGGCACCACCTGGACGGAACTGAACGCGAACACCACTAGCACGGCAACGGACGCCCTGATCACCGGGCTCACGCCGTCGACCAGCTATCAGGTGCAGGTGCAGGCGGAGAACACGGTCGGGACCGGCCCCTGGTCGGCGTCGGGCACGTTGACGCTGCCGGTGTCGCCGGTGCCCGGGCGCACCCTCGGCGCCTGCGATCCCGCCGGGATCACGCAGCTCTGGGTCGACTACGCCTGCTACATCAAAGCCGGCGAACGGGGGATCAAGCCGTTCGACACGGTCACGATCACCGGCTCCAGCGGCGACTACGTGCAGAAGATTGAGCACCGGTCCGCCGGGGCGATCGATGTGGCCGAGGTGCTCGCCTACAACCCGCAGGGCGGCCTGGCGATCGTCGAGACAAGCCTCGACGGGGCCGTGCAGGACCGCTTCCTCATCGACGTCATCCGCTTCAGCATCCGCAGCCGCAGCATCAGCGGGAACCTCGTGGCAGGGGATTACTTCAATGTCACAGTGCGACTCCACAGCCCCGACCACGGGTCACCCGACAAGTACGCGACCAACGGAACCGACTTGGCCAGGAGCTGGGTGAAGCTGGACCTGAGTGGTGCCAACACCAATCTTGCTGCACACGATCACAAGAGGGGATTGACCCATGACATGCCGGTTCAGGTCGTCGAACAGCACGGCGACAGCGTCACGTTCAGGGTCTACGCCGTCAGCGCCGGAACCTACGACATCTCGATCCACGCCTACCGTCCCGCGCCCGACGCCGACTGCCCGACGCAGGGTCCGCTGCGCTGCTGGACACCTCCGGACGGCTCGCTGACGGAGACCTACATCGTCGCATCGACGGTCAGCATGAGCGCAGCCGTCGGTCTCCCGGCGCCGCCCTCCGCCCCCAGCGGCCTCACCGCCAGCCCCGGCGCAGAGAGCGTCACCCTCACCTGGAACGACCCGTCGGATCCCACCATCAGCGGCTACGAGTACCAGATGCGCTGGGCCGGCGTCGCCTGGGGCCAGTGGACGGCCATCCCCGACAGCGGCGCCACCACCACCTCCCACACCATCACCGGCCTGACCAACGGCACCGAGTACCGCTTCCACCTCCGCGCCGTCAACCCCGGCGGCACCGGCACCGCCGCACCCACCGCCTCTCCCTGGTACGTCTCGGCCACACCGCAGGTTCCGCCCACCACACCGCCCGCCACACCATCCGCCATCACCGTCACCCGAGCCGACGGCACCCTCACCGCCACCTGGGACGCCATCGACACCGCCACCAGCTACCACATCACCTACAGCACCAACAACGGCGCAAGCTGGCACCTCGCCGCCATCAACCACCCCGACAACACCATCACCATCAACAACGCCACCAACACCGCCACCTACATAATCGGCGTACGCGCCCGCAACAGCGCCGGCGACAGCGGATGGCGAAACTCCCCACCGGCCGCGCCGTACACACCCCCACCTTCCACCACACCGCCAGCCACACCATCCGCGATCACCGTCACCCGAGCCGACGGCACCCTCACCGCCACCTGGCCCGCCGTCGACACCGCCACCAGCTACCACATCACCTACAGCACCAACGGCGGCGCAAGCTGGCACCTCGCCGCCTTCAACCACCCCGACAACACCATCACCATCAACAACGCCACCAACACCGCCACCTACATCATCGCAGCACGCGCCCGCAACGCCGCCGGCTACAGCGCATGGCGCAACTCCCCACCCGCGCCGCCCTATGAACCCCCACCGCCCACCACACCGCCAGCCACACCATCCGCCATCACCGTCACCCGAGCCGACGGCACCCTCACCGCCACCTGGCCCGCCGTCGACACCGCCACCAGCTACCACATCACCTACAGCACCAACGGCGGCGCAAGCTGGCACCTCGCCGCCTTCAACCACCCCGACAACACCATCACCATCAACAACGCCACCAACACCGCCACCTACATCATCGCAGCACGCGCCCGCAACGCCGCCGGCTACAGCGCATGGCGCAACTCCCCACCCGCGCCGCCCTATGAACCCGGCTAGAGCGTTGCCCCGGCCGCCTTCCGCGCCTGCCGGCGGCAGCAGGCATCGCGAAGGGGCCTATTGGCGGGCCATCTCGGCTCGGGCGGTTGCGGAGGCGTCGGCACGTGTTCGCGGCGCCAGCTGGATCTCGACCTCGTGCAGGGTGCCCGCGAAGGGGAACGGTCCGGCATAGCGGTCCGACACGGTCGAGCCGTGGTCGCGGCCGATGCTGGGGCCGATCGACGAGACGATCCCCATGAACACCGGCAGGTCGCATCGACCGCAGCGGGCGCCGTCGATGCCGACTTCCAGGCTGCCGATGGTGCGGCCGAGCCGGCGCAGATGCATCGACAGCGTGATGTCGCCGACCGGGACCGCCACGTCTGATTCCAGGATGGTGTGGTCTCCGAACGCGTTGTAGTCGACCACGAGACGATCGTCCTGCACGAACATCGAGATCCCCCCGCCGGTGCTGCCGACCGCCCAGATCACGCCCTCGTCGCCGGGGGCTCGGGTCACCCGGGCGTCCAAGTCGAACCTGCGCCCGCCGGGAGCGGGCGCGGCGCCCACTGCGATGGGCGACATCGGCAGCCGATATGAGTAGTGGCGGCTGCTGGGATGGGGCGACCGGTCGTCAAGACGGGCGGACCACAGCCCGGCGAGGCGGTCGTCGACGGGCAGCACGCCGTTGCGCTCGGCCTCGCTCCACCACAGCTCGATCATCTCCGCCAGCTTCTCGGGCCGCCTTTCGGCGAGGTCGTCGCACTCGGAGGCGTCGACCGACAGGTCGTAGAGCTCCCATTGCTCGGTGTCGTAGTCGGCGCCGACGATGTGGCGGCACACCGCCTTCCAGTCGCCGGCCACCAGCGCCCGCGACCCTGACCACTCGAAGTACTGCAGCGTGTTGGTGGGCGGATGGGCGGCGTCGGCGATCACCGGCGCGAATGAATGCCCAGTGACGGGCATCTGCTCGTAGCCCTTGTGTACCCGTGGCGGGGTGACGTCGAGCAACTCGTAGACGGTGGGCACTATGTCGGAGACGTTCACGAACTGGGGCCGCATGGCGTCCCGTTCGGACGGCGCGATGCCGTCGGGCCAGTGGACCACCAGCGGCACGTGCACGCCGCCCTCGTGGGTGTTCTGCTTGTACCACTTGAACGGGCTGTTGCCGCACTGGGCCCAGCCCCACGGATAGTTGACGTGGCTGCGCGGCCCGCCGATCTCGTCGAGGCGGGCGACCGCCTCGTCGGGGTTCTCGAGCACGCGGTTGAACCATTTCATCTCGTGCAGCACCCCGAACTGGCCGCCCTCCTGGGACGCGCCGTTGTCCGACAGCACCATCAGGATCGTGTTGTCGAGTTGGCCGAGCCGGCGCAGTCCTTCGGCGAGGCGGCCGATCTGGTCGTCGGTGTGGTCGAGGAACGCGGCGAACGCCTCCTGCAGGCGGGCCGCGAACCGCCGGTGGTTCTCGGGCAGCTCGTCCCACGGCTCCACGCCGGGGTTGCGGGGCGCCAGCCGGGTGCCCTCGGGGATCACTCCCCGCTCCAGTTGGCGCTCGTACCAGCGCTGCCGCACAACGTCCCATCCCTCGTCGTAGCGGCCCCGGTACTTGGCCAGATAGTCGGCGGGGGCCTGATGGGGAGCGTGGGTGGCGCCGAAGGCCAGGTAGGCGAAGAACGGCCGGTCGGGGCGGATGCCCTTGCTGTCGCCGATCATCAGCAGCAACTGGTCGACGAGGTCCTCGCTGAGGTGGTAGCCGTCGGCGGTGCCGCCCGGAGGGTCGGCGCGGTGGTTGTCGATCACCAACTCGGGGTGGAACTGGTCGGTCTCGCCCTCCAGGAAGCCGTAGAACCGGTCGAAGCCCCGACCGAGCGGCCACTGGTCAAAAGGCCCCGCCGCCGACATGTTCTGGGTGGGGGCCAGGTGCCACTTGCCCGCGCAGAAGGTGGCGTACCCCTCGGCGCCGAGCACCTCGGCCACGGTGGCTGCGTGGTTGGAGATGTGGCCCCGCTGGTTCGGGAACCCGGTGTTGAAGTTCGACAGCGAGCGCAGCCCCACCATGTGCTGGGAGCGGCCGGTGAGCAGCGAGGCCCGGGTGGGCGAGCACAGCGGCGTGACGTGGAAGTTGGTGAACTGCAGCCCGTTCGCCGCGAGTCGGTCGATGTTGGGCGTGTCGATGTCGGAGCCGTAGCAGCCGAACTGGGCGAAGCCGGTGTCGTCGAGCAGCACGATCACCACGTTGGGCGCGTCCTCGCCGGGATGCGGCCGCTCGGTGAACGAGGGCTCGGACTCGGCCAGCGTCCGGCCGATGACGCCATCGAAGGACGGGATGGGAATGGGCGCCTCAGGCGCCAGGTCACTTGCCATGGCGCAACTCTATTTGCCAGCCGATCTTGACAACCTCACGAACGACATCGGATTTGAGAGCGCGGCGGTGGGCCGAGTCGGCCGCAGCCTGACACCTCGACCACGCTCTGGCTGGTCGCACCGCCTACCGGCAACGCCATGCCGGGGGTCTGTTGTCGGGCTGGGGAGATTTGAACTCCCGACCTTCGGTCCCCCAGACCGACGCGCTAACCAACCTGCGCCACAGCCCGTGGAGGTCGAGGCTAGCGGCTACAGCAGGAGGGCGACACCCTGCACGGCCCGCCAGCCCAGGTAGACCGCGGCGGCGGCCAGCAGCAGCCAGAAGTGCCATGGGATGCGCTCCGCGGCCGCCGTCGGACGCTCGTCCGGGTGCTGGACCTCGGCGCCACAGGCTGGGCAGGCACCCTCAGCGGTGAGCGTGGCCGGGGTGAGGTACCGCTCGCAGGGCTGGCACCATGCCATGAGCTCAGTCGCGGCGGATGGCCATGATGGCGGTGTCGTCGCCGATCGAGCCGCCCGCGAAGTCCTTGGCCGCGTCCAGCAGCGACTTGCACAGCACGTCGGGGGAGGCGGCCAGATCGCGTTCGGCCGCCTTGACGATGCGGCTCTCGCCGAACTGGTGCCGTCCCGAGCGCGCCTCCGCCAAGCCGTCGGTGTACATCACCACCAGATCACCCGAGTTCAGCGGAATCTCCCTGGAGAAATACCCGGCCTTCGGATCGAGCATCAGCAGCGGCCCAGTCGAGCGCAGCGGCGCCACTCCGCTCTCCTGGAACAAGAACGCGGCCGGATGGCCGGCCGACGCGTAGCGCAGGGTCTCGGCCTCGGTGTCGAACACCGCCACGCACACCGAGATGAACTCCTCGTTGCGGTCGCCCGACGCCAGCTGCGCGTTGATCTCCTCCAACGCCTGGGCCGGATCGCGGAACTGCCGCAGGAACACCCTCAGCAGGTATTTGGCCTGGAATGCGGTGATCGACGACTCGATGCCGTGGCCGGCCACATCGCCGATCACCGCCGCCACCCGGTGGCTCCCCACCCGGTGCACATCGAAGAAGTCACCGGCCATGAGTCCCGACCCGGCCTGGTACACCCGGCCGATCTCGAAACCGCTGAAGTCCGGCACCTCCTCGGGCGCCAGACGGGCCGCC
The DNA here is from genome assembly GCA_963667505.2 of Acidimicrobiales bacterium. Lineage (GTDB taxonomy): Bacteria > Actinomycetota > Acidimicrobiia > Acidimicrobiales > Aldehydirespiratoraceae > Aldehydirespirator. The sequence goes on from OY763490.2 coordinate 1,514,961, forward strand.
CACGCCTTGGGGGCCAGTTGCTCCTGCTCGAGGGCCTGCTCGGCCCGGCGCTCCAGCGCATAGCGGTTGCGAGCCATGCGAGCCTCCTGAAGCGCGGTGCGCCCCCACCAGACCGACACCGCCGCGGGCACGACCAGCAATGCGATCGCCATCTCGATGTTGGACACGTCCACCCGCCCCACCAGCAGCGCCACCGCCACCAGCAGGCCGTAAACGACCGCGCCGTGCACCTCCTTGCGGAACGCCGCCGCCGCCAGCGCCACCGCGTCGGCATGGCCGCGCTCGCTCTCGATCAGCCTCCTGACCCTGAGCTGATTGCGGGCCGACCGGACATAGAAGACCGTGGCCAGAGCACAGAACAAAGCAAGAAAGTCAAGGACGAACGTCGCCATCCGTGACCCTCCCCACATGTAGCCGTCGTCTGCTTGCCGTCCATCGTACCGGCTGAAGCCAATCTGTAGCTCCTCACGCTCTCCAGACCGGCCCCTCAGCCGTCTCGACGGCCAAGCCGAAGCCTCAGACCGGCCCCTCGACTGTCTCGACGGCCAAGCCGAAGCCTCAGACCGGCCCCTCAGCCGTCTCGACGGCGGACCCGGAACTTCAGCGCGGTGGCGGCGAGGTCGAACTCCTCGCGCAGGCGCCGCTCGATGTAGCGCAAGTAGGTGCGCGGCAGGGCGCGGTTGGTGAACAGCGTGAACGTCGGCGGATCGGTCGCGCCCTGCGTGGCATAGAGGATGCGGGCACCGCCCGGCGCGGGCTGGGCGGCCTGCGCGGCCCGCACCACGTCATTGACGCGGCGGGTGGGGATGCGGGTGCGGTACGCGGCCGCAGCCGCATCCAACGAAGGCCACAGCCTCGCCATGCCCTTGCCGCTCACCGCCGACGTCCTCAGCACCGGCGGGCCGCCCAGGAACCCGAGCCGTCGGTCAACATCGGCGCCCACCGCCAGCCTGGCCTCGGTGCCCAGCAGGTCCCACTTGTTCAACAGGATCACCACCGGGCATCCCGCAGCGTCGACCCGTTCGGCGAGCCGCTGATCCTGATGGGTCACCCCGACCGAGGCGTCCACCACCAGCAGCGCCACATCGGCCTCGTCCACCGCCCGCAGGGCCCGGACCAGCGAGTAGTACTCGGTGCCGGAGTCGATGCGGCCCCGTCGGCGCATCCCCGCGGTGTCGATGAACCGCACCGGGCCGTCGTCGGTCTCGACGAGCGTGTCCACGGTGTCGCGGGTGGTGCCGGGAAGGTCGTGAACCACCGAGCGGTCCTCGCCGATGATCCGGTTGAACAAGGTGGACTTGCCCGCGTTGGGCCTGCCCACCAGCACTACCGACAGCGCCGCCTCGACGACCTCCGACAAGGCACCCCGCCCGGTCGCAGCTGCTTGGGACGCGTCGGCCTCCTTCCCTCTGGAAGCCTCAGCAGACCGGCCATCAGCACCGGCGTCCCTCCGGCCGGAAGCCTCATCAGGCCGCTCAGCCCGCTTGGCGGTCGCCCCATCATCATGGCCCGTAGCCGCGGATGAGGCCTCGAGCGTGGCGACCAGGGCGTCGAGCAAGTCTCCGGTGCCGCGGCCGTGCAGCGCGCTCACCGGGTGCGGGCTGCCGAAGCCCAGGCCGAGGAGATCCCACATCTCGTGGGCCTGGCTCGGGTGATCGACCTTGTTCGCCACCACCAGCACCGGTGTCGCCGCGGCGTGCAGCATCCGGGCTACTTCCTCGTCGTCGACGGTCAGCCCCACCGCAGCGTCCACCACGAACAGCACCGCGTCGGCCTCGCGCACGGCGCGCTCGGACTGGTCGCTCACCTTCGCGTCGAGCGCGTCAACCGAGGTGCTCCATCCACCGGTGTCGAACAGCGTGAAGCGACGGCCCAGCCACTCGGCCTCCACGGACTTGCGGTCGCGGGTGACGCCGGGACGCTCCTCGACGATCGCCTCGCGACGTCCGATCACCCGGTTGACGAGCGTGGACTTGCCGACATTGGGCCGCCCCACCACGGCCACGACCGGGCTCACTCACCCCTCCAGCGCGGCGCGCAGCGCCTGGCCGTGGGTGGCCACTACCTCCACAGGGCGGGGAAGGTCGGCGGGCGTCATGTCGTCGAGGAAGCGTCCCCTGCTCAGACACACGTCCGGCAGCAGGTAGCGGTGACCCTCGGGCTCGTCCGCCAACGTCCGAGCCAGATCCTCGCCCACCATCAGCCCGGTCACACCGATGTTGCCGCCGAAGAACCGGTTCTGCACGGGCAGCACCCGCACATCGGATCGTCCCAGCGAGCGGAGCAGCGGCCCGACCACCTGCGCTCCCAGCGTGCCGGTAAGCACCGCTGCGGGAGCGTCGCCACTCGGTCTCGGACGCAGCGCAACCGCCACTCCCCCGCCGATGGACCCACCCCCGCCGTCGATACTGCACCCGCTGCCAGCACACCACCCGAGCCGCCAGCAGCACCCGAGCCGCCACCGGCGCCGGGGGCGACCACAGCACCGAGGCCGCCCGAACTGCCCGACTCTCCCGCCGACACGACCGTCGCGGGCGAGCCCTGCCGGGGCGCCCGGTAGCCGTCGGCGGGTGCCCCGTCCACCCAGGCGAAGAACCCGGAGCGCGGCGCGGTCGGACGGTCCGTCGCCTCGAAGAACTCGGTCTCGAACGCCCGGGCCATGCCGATGCCGTCCTCGTGCATGTCGAAGCCCTCGTAGTGCTCGGCCTCGGGAAACCCTCGGCCGCACATCAGGTAGTACTCGTCGGCGGCGAAGGCCAGCCGACGGCCGAGCACCCCCAGGAACACGGACTGCCACTGCTCCACCAGGTCGACCACGGCCTCGGCCTCGGCCCGGGTGTGGGGCCGCATCCTCGGCTGGCGGTTGTAGCGCGACACTCCCAGGGGCACGACGCACAGCGTCCGCAGTTCCGGGAACCGGTCAAGCACCCCTACGAGGGTGTCGGCGAGCACGTCGCCGTCGTTCACGCCGGGGCACACCACCACCTGGCCGTGCACCTCGACGCCCGCGTCGAGCAGCAGTCTCAGCCAGCGCAGCGACACCGCCCCGCGGCGGTTCTGGAGGATCGCGGCCCGCACCTCGGGGTCGGTGGCGTGGATCGACACGTACAGCGGCGACAGCCGCTCGGTGACGACCCGCTCGTAGTCGAGCTCGGTGAAGCGGGTGAGGGTGGTGAAGTTCCCGTACAGGAACGACAACCGATAGTCGTCGTCCTTCAAGTACAGCGACCGGCGCATCCCCCTGGGGAGCTGGTGGATGAAGCAGAACTCGCAATGATTGTCGCAGGTCTGCACGCCGTCGAAGACGGCCGAGTCCACGTCGGCCCCGAGAGGCTCGCCGTCCTGCTTGACCACCGAAAGAGCCAGCTGCGCGCCGTCGCGGCGCACGACCAGCGGAACCTGCGGACCGTCGGCTAGGAGCTGCCAGCGGATCACGTCTCGGGGCGCCTCGCCTCCGATTAGGGCGATCTCGTCGCCGGGGCGCAGCCCGGCCTGCTCGGCCGGCGAGCCGGGCGCGACGGCGATGATCTGCGGTCCGGCCATCACCTGAGGATAACGCCGACAAGAATCCCTCCAGAGTCGAGCGAACCTGTTCTGCTAAGTGTTGTGCTGTTTTCATATTGTCTATGTATTCTAGGGGTGTGACATCATCGAAGCCCCGCAGCGATTCGACCGAAGAGGCCCCATGGCCGCGGTGACCGTCAGCCGCTGCGACGACCGCCTGATCGCGATCAAGCAGGTCCCTGCGGAGCGAGCGGCCGAGGTCCAGCGGGAGGCGCAACTGCTCGAGCGGCTGGCCCATCCCAGCGTGGTGCGGTTCGTGGACCTGGTCGAGACCGCCGACGGCGGCCGGGCCCTGCACACGGAGTTCGTCAGCTCCCACACCTGGGCGACCCGGCCCCTCGCCGATCCGGCCGAGCGGGCCGCGGCGATGGCCTCATTGGCCGCCGTCGTGGCCGACCTGCACGACCTGGGCCTGGCCCACCTGCGGATCGCGCCCGGTCATGTGCTGCACGGCGAGGACGACCGCCCCGTGCTGTGCGGGCTGGCTCGGGCCGGCGAGGCCACCGCCGACAACCGCTACGCCGATCTGGCCGCACTGGCCGACCTGTGCCACGACGACGATCTGGACAGGGGCCCGCTCAGCGGGAAGCTCAGCTCGATCGCCGACGCGGCCCGGTCGGGCCAGCTCAGCGCGCGCGACCTGGCCCGCAGGCTTGACCACGTCCTAGCCAAGCGAGCACCCAGGCCCGACACGCAACCGCGCGACCGGCCCAGTCTGCTGGCCTCGGCCAGACGCATTCGACGACCGGCCGTCTACGCGGTCGCGGCGCTGACGCTCGTCGCCGCGTCGGCTCTGGCCGTCGCCAACTGGCGCGACCGCGGGCCCGGCCCGTCCACGATGAGCATCCATCCCGCCGTGCTGCCATCCTCTGAGCAGGCCCGGCTGGACTCCGCCGACGCGGGGCTCGCCCCTGCGCCCGAGGCGGTCGGGACGCCACCGACCGCCCCGACCGGCCAAGCCGCCCCTCCCGGTGAGACGCCTGGGCCGGCGAGCAGCCGGTCGCCCGTCCGAAGGGCCGGTTCGCCCGCCTCAGGCAGCGGGTCGGCCGAGACGACGCCGCGCAGCCCGACACCAGGCGACCGCGCCCCGGCGCACTGGTCGGAAGCCGTGTACGCCGACGCGGCCGAGGTGCTGGACCACAACGGCCGGCGCTATGCCATCGGCCTGGCCGGGGATCTGGTCACCACCGGCGACTGGGACTGCGACGGAGACGCCACGCCGGCGATAGTCCGTCCCGCCACCGGCGACGTCGTGCTGTTCGACGCCTGGCCCGACCCGGGCGAGACGATCTCGATGCCGGTCCGCTGGAACGTTCCGGCCGCGGTCGGCGTGGAGGCGTCCCGGCACGAATCCTGCGACCTACTGAGGGTAGTGACCGCGAGCGGCTCGCGTCTGATCGACCCCAGGACCACCCCATGACCACCCCACGAGCACCCCGGACACCCACAGGGTGCAGCCCAACCGCCCGAGCCAGACAGGAGCACGCCATGACCGCCCGACGAGCACGCCGACACCCACACGGTCCAGCGCAACCGCGCGAGCCAGACAGGAGCAGACCATGACCGCCCGACGAGCACTCGGACTCCTGTTCACCGCGGCTGCGGCCGCGGCCGTGCTGCACGCCGCGGGGTCGGCGCTTCCGGCGCCGCCGGTGGCCGAGCCTGCACGGCTCGACGACTGGTGGATCGACACGGGCGCAGCCGCCGTCGTGCTGACCCTGGCGCGGATCGGTGGATTGGCCTTCTGCTGCTATCTGACGCTCATCGGCCTGCTGGGTACCGTCGCAGCCCTGACCCGTTGGCGCTGGACCGTGAGTCTGACCATGTGGGCGGCGACGCCCGCTCTCCGTCGGGCGTTCGCGGGCGGCAGCCTGGCTCTGGCCCTGACCTCCGGCAGCGCCGCCACCGCCGCCGCGGCGCCGGCCACCTTCTCAGTCACCGACGTCGGCGCAATCCAAGACTCCCGAGCCGAGTCGGTCCGTTTCGCGTCGGACGGCTCAGCGACGATTCCCGCGTCGCGAATGAGCTACTCGGTGACCGATCTGGGTGCATCATCGGTTCCGTCAGACCATCGCATGGTCGTGGACATCGGCATCGATCCGGTGGCGCTGGCCTCCTATTCGGTGACGGATCTGGGCCCGGCCCCAACGGGCCCGAGCATGTTGCGGGACGAGTCGGCCCCTCGCATCGACGACCGCTCCAGCGACCCGAATCCCTCCGAGGCCGCTTCCCGGTCCGGACTCACCTCTCGAGCCCCAGCGACCGACGCAACCGCCGCCCAACGGCACACCGAAACCAACGACACGACCATGGCCGCCGCCCACACCAAGAGGAACGGCACGACCACGTCCGCCGCCCGCACCGAAACCAACGACACGACTGCGTCCGCCGCCCACACCGAAACCAACGACATGAGCACGCCCGCTGCCCGCACCGAGACCAACGACAGGGCTGCTACCCCGGTCGACGGTGCATCCGACGCGGCAGTGCTCCACAACTGGATCGTCCAGCCTGGCGACCATCTGTGGGGCATCGCCGCCGCGACCGTGGCCGAGCGCGGCGGTGCTGTGGACCACATGACGGTGACCCGCTACTGGTTGAAGCTGATCGAGTTCAACTCCGACGCGGTGGGCGACGATCCCGATCTGATCTACCCCGGCCAAGTCATTCGCCTTCCCGATTGACAGGCTGCGCTGCGGCCCCGACGACATAGTCCGGCCCGTCAGGGAGGCCGGGTCACTCGCCTCTGGGGCCCGCGGACGGCGCCGAGGGCATCTGGCCGCTCCGAACTGCGGCCAGCAGCGTCGCCGCGGCCACCGCGGCGGTGTCGGCTCGCAGCACGTTGTCGCTCAGGACGACATGGCGCGGCACCGCGGCCATCTCCGAGTCCGACCATCCTCCCTCCGGGCCGACCAGCAGGAAGCGCTCACCTGGCGCCAGACCCCGGCCCGACATGGCGCACAGAGCGGCACCTGCAATGTCGAGATCAGCGAAGTCGCGCAGGGGCTCGATCTCAGGAAGCCACAGCCGACGGCACTGCATGACCGCCTCTCGGGCCACTCGCCTCCACCGCTCCAACAGGCGTGCGGCTCGGGACTCGTCCCATCGCACCACCGACCTCGCCGATGTGAACGGCACGATCCGGTCCACGCCCAATTCGGTGAGCTTCTGCACGACATGGTCGCTGCGCCCGCCCTTGAGCGCCGCGAAGCCCACTGTCACCCTCGGCTCGGGCGCAGCATCGAAACCCGGCGCGCCCACCGGCTCCAGCACTGTGCCCATCAGGCATTGTCGCCATCGGCCCGCCCCGTCTCCGACCGTCAGCCGAGCGCCCGACCGCAGCCGCAGCACCCGCTCGAGATGATGACGGTCGTCGGCGCCCAACGCGGGCGCGTCCACGTCGTCGACGAGGACATGGGGAACCGCGGCCTCGCCCGCGCCGCGCCGGATCACATGAGACCATCGAGGCTCCGACCCGGACCCCGACCCATGCTCCGGCCCCGATTCCGAATCGAACCCCGACCCGGACCGCGACCCGCGCTCCAGCCCCGAGGCCGGGTCGGCGCGGCCCGGAAAATCCTGGCCGCGCCGGGTCACCGGAACGCCGAGCGGATGCGGCCCAGCAGGCCCTCGCTGCGGTCCGCGACATCCTCGCCGCGCAATTCGGCCAGTTGCCGCAGAAGATCCTCCTGCTCGTCGGTCAGGTCGTCGGGCACGTCCACCACCAGGCTGATCAGCAGGTCGCCCCGGCCGCGGCCCCGGATGTGGGGCACTCCCCTGCCCCGAAGCCGCAGCACCGTTCCGGTCTCCGTGCCGCGGGGGATCACGATGCTCTCGGAACCGTCGAGCGTCTCATAGTCGAGCCTCACACCCAGTGCGGCCTGGGTGACAGGTATGTGAAGCTCGTGCACCAAGTCGATGCCCTCGCGCCGGAAGTGGGGATGCGGCCGAATGCGGGTGTGCACGTAGAGATCGCCTCGGGGCCCGCCCCGGGGCCCGACCGCGCCCCGGCCCGAGAGCCGCAGCGTGGTGCCGTCGTCCACACCGATGGGCACCTCCACGCTGAAGGTGCGGGTGTCCAGTGTCCGTCCGTGGCCGTCGCAGGCAGGGCACGGCCGCTCGATCACTTCGCCCATCCCGCCGCACCGGTCGCAGGCCCCTGCCGTGACCATCTGGCCCAGCATCGATTGGCGCACCCGCCGCACCTGGCCCGAGCCGCCGCAGTCACCGCACCGCCCGGGGGCCGACCCGGCCTCCGCGCCGCTGCCGTCGCATTCCTTGCAGCGGACCGCGGTGCGGACGCTCACCTCCCGCTCCGCGCCGAACACCACGTCGTGGAGGTCGAGGTCGATGTGGGCTTCGAGGTCCTCGCCGGGAGGCGGACCCGCTCGGCGCGCCGAAGCCGTGCCGCCGAACGGGGAACCCTCGCCGAAGAAGGCCTCGAAGATGCTCCCTAGTCCTGCCCCGAACGGATCCGACAAGCGGGTCGCGTTGGGGTCGTCGGTGCCGAAGCGGTCGTAGAGGGAGCGCCGCTCGGGGTCCGACAGCACCTCGTAGGCCGCGCCGACCTCCTTGAAGCGGGCCTCGGCCGCGGCGTCGCCCGGGTTGGCGTCGGGATGATATCGACGGGCCATCTTGCGGTAGGCCCGCTTGATGTCGTCGCCGGTGGCGTCGCGCGCCACGCCCAGAGTCTCGTAATGGTCGGCCATCTCAGCCTTCGCTCAGCACACCGGCGCAGTCCGGCTCTGCACCCGCACGGCCACCCAGCACAGCGGTGCCTGCCAGCCGCGCACCCGCACCGCCTGACGGGCCGCACACCGCGAGCCTCGCTGTCCCAGGCGGGACGGCGCGACGCGCCATCTCAGACCTCCCGTAGAGCAGAACCGAGCCGCGAGCTCACCGCGGCCACCGCCGAGAGGGCCTGCGGATAGTCCATGCGCGTCGAGCCCAGCACACCGATCGTGCCCGTCTCGGCGCCCATGCTGAAGGGGGCGAGCACCAACGAGCACTGCGACAGCGACGGCACGCCGGTCTCGCTGCCGATCGCCACCCGGTTGCCGCGGTCGAGCACTCGGCGCATCAAGGCCGCCATCACCACCTGCTGCTCCAGCAGCCTCAGCACGTCGCCGAGTTGCTCCACCCCGTCGAAGGCCGCGGCCAGCTTGGCCGTGCCCCCGACGAACACCTCGTGATGGGCCCGGGCCTCGCGCAGAGCTCGCAGCGCCGCGGCCAGCAGCCGATCCTCGCCGCCGCCGCCCTCGCCGCCGCCGTCGCTGTCCTCTCCGCCGATTTCACCCTCGCCGTCTTGTCTGCCGCCGTCATCGAGTTCGTGCAGGGTGCGCCCGACCACCCGTCGGGCCAGCCGGTCGGAGGCGTCGGCCACGACCGCCGGCGACACGTCGGCCGGCACCTCCAGAGTGCGCTTCTCGACCACGCCGTTGGACATCACCGCCACCACCAGCACCGTGCGGGCGGCCAGGTCGATCAGCTGGGCTGAACGGACCGTGGCCGCCGCTGGGCTCGGGCCCACCACCACCGCAGTCCAGTCGGTGAGATCGGTGAGCAGACCGGTGGTGTCAGCGAGGAACGACTCGAACTCGCCGTGGTCGGAGGCGAAGAACTCGTTCACCTGGCGCCGGTCGGCGGCACGCAGCGCCGGGGTCCGCCCACGCCACAGATCCACGAAGAAGCGGTAGGCCTTGGCGGTCGGCACCCGGCCTGCGCTGGTGTGGGGCTGAACCAGGTACTGGTGCTCCTCGAGATCGACCATCTCGCTGCGGACAGTGGCCGGAGACACGTCCACGCCGGGCGCCCGCGCCACCCGGGTCGAGCCCACCGGTCGGGCCGTCTGGATGTACTCCTGCACCACGGCATACAGGATCGCGGCCTTGCGGTCCTCGAGCATGGTGCGAATCCTAACCGTCGAGGGTCAGAGCCGAGATGAAGGCCTCCTGGGGTATGTCCACCCTGCCGATGCTCTTCATCCGCTTCTTTCCCTGCTTCTGCTTCTCGAGCAGCTTGCGCTTGCGGGTGACGTCGCCGCCGTAGAGCTTGGCGGTCACGTCCTTGCGGAAAGCCTTGACCGTCTCGCGGGCGATGATCCGGCCGCCGATGGCAGCCTGGATCGGCACCTCGAACTGCTGTCGGGGGATCAGCTCCCGCAGCCGGCCCACCATCGCCCGGCCGTAGGCATAGGCCTTGTCGCGGTGCACGACCGTCGAGAAGGCGTCCACCGGCGAGCCCTGCAGCAGCACGTCCACCTTCACCAGATCCGACGCCGCGTAGCCGTCGGGCTCGTAGTCGAGGCTCGCGTAGCCCTGGGTGCGGCTCTTGAGCTGGTCGAAGAAGTCCACCACCACCTCCGCAAGCGGCAGGCGGTAGCGCAGCTCCACCCGCTCCGGCGACAGGTACTCCATGCGCGCCATCTCCCCCCGACGGGACTGGCAGAGATCCATCAGCGCGCCGGTGTAGGCGGTGGGCGTGATCAGCGCGGCCATCAGGTAGGGCTCGGCGATCGACGAGATCTGCGCGGCGGGCGGCATCTCCGACGGGTTGGACACAACCGTCGTCGCGCCGTCTGTCCTGGTCACCCGGTACTCCACCGACGGCGCGGTGGAGATCAGCGACAGGTCGAACTCCCGCTCCAGGCGCTCGCGCACGATCTCCATGTGCAGTAGGCCCAGGAACCCGCAGCGGAAGCCGAACCCGAGCGCCCCCGACGTCTCGGGCTCGTAGGTGAACCCCGCGTCGTTGAGGCGCAGCTTGGTGAGCGCCGCCCTCAGGCTGGTGAACTCGTCGCCCTCGGTCGGGTACAGGCCCGAGAACACCATCGGCTTGGGCTCGGCGTAGCCGGCCAGGGGCTCCGCCGCCGGACGGCGGTCATCGGTGACCGTCTCGCCGGAGCGGGCCTCGCCCACGTCCTTGATGCCCGCGATCAGGTAGCCGGTCTCGCCGGGGCCGAGCCGGTCGACGACCCGGTCCGCAGGGGTCCGCACGCCGATCTCGTCGGGCTCGTGGCTGGTGCCCGCCTGCATGAACCGCAGCCGCGTGCCCGTTCCGAGCACGCCGTTGACCACCCTCACCGACGAGACGACACCGCGGTACTGGTCGAAGTGCGAGTCGAAGATCAGCGCCTGCAGCGGCGCGTCGGCCTGCCCGTCGGGCGGCGGAGTGCGGTCGACGACCGCGTCGAGCAGTCCGGCCACTCCGTCGCCGGTCTTGGCCGAGATTCGCAGGATGCTGTCGGCGTCGATGCCGAGCACGGTCTCGATCTCCTGGGCGCAGCGGTCGGGCTCGGCCGCGGGCAGGTCGATCTTGTTGAGCACGGCCAGCACTTCGAGGTCGTTGTCGATGGCCTGATAGCAGTTGGCCAGAGTCTGGGCCTCGATCCCCTGGGCCGCGTCGACCACCAGGATCACCGACTCGCAGGCGGCCAGGGAGCGGCTCACCTCGTAGGAGAAGTCCACATGCCCGGGCGTGTCGATCAGGTTGATCACATGGCCGCGCCACTCCAGGCGCACCGACTGGAGCTTGATGGTGATGCCCCGCTCGCGTTCCAGGTCCATCGAGTCGAGGTACTGCTCGCGCATGTCGCGGGCATCGACCGCGCCGGTGAGCTCCAGCATCCGGTCGGCCAGCGTCGACTTGCCGTGGTCGATGTGGGCGATGATCGAGGTGTTGCGGATTAGGTGCAGATCCATCGGCTAGCCAAGCGGTCGGGGGGCGGCGCCCAGATCGGCTTGCCAAGGGTACCGACCAGTCGGTGCGACGCCGCGTGCGCGACGGTAGGCTCGTCAGTCGGCTCGGATTCGCCCAGCGGCGGGCCCGTGACCGCGGCGGCGAGCCCGCGGCAGCAGCGACCGGCAGGTGACAGTGGCCAACATCAAGTCTCAGATGAAGCGCAACCGGCAGAACGAGAAGCGCCGTCTGCGCAACCGCACGGTCCGTTCGCAGATCGGCACTCGCTCCAAGGCCGCCCTCGCCGCCGAGGAGCCCGAGGAGGCTGCCGAGGCGCTGCGAATGGCGGTCAAGCGCATCGACAAGGCCGCGGCCAAGGGCGTCATCCACAAGAACACCGCCGCCCGCCGCAAGAGCCGCCTGGTCCGGAGCTTCCAGTCCCGACAGTCCTAAGAGGCCGAGCGGGTAGGCGAGCGAATCCGGCTCATACGGGCGAGGCCGTGGCCCGAGCGGCCCGCGAGCGCAGCGAACAAGAGCGGGAATGACACCGCCGCGACGCTAGCGAGACGACAGAGACGCCAGCCGAGCCACCAGCACCTCCATCACCAGCTCGTCGGGCCAGTCCAGCGTTCCTCGCAAGGCCATGTCGGCGTCGGCCAGCAGCCGGATGGCTCGAGCCACCCCATCGGAGCCGAGTCGGCGGGTCTGACCCAGCGCCTTGCGAGCCGGGAACGTCGATCCCTTGAGGCCCAGCACCTCGGCCGCCTGACGCTCGTCGGCCACTCCGGCGCCGTCGAGGCGCAGCATCCGCTGGTAGCGGGTGTGCAGCCCCGCGAGCAGGGCCAAGGGATGGCGCGACGGCAGGAGCCGATGCAGCACCCGCAGCGCGCCGCCGATGTCGCCCCGGTCGATGGCGTCGTCGAGCTCCCAGGGCACGACCGCTCCAGCGTCGCCGCCGTAGACGGCCACATCCTCCGCGGTGACCTTGGCCTTAGGCCCCAGCGCGCCCTCCAGGGTGCGCAGGAGGCCGACGATTCGGCCCCGGTCAGCGCCGAGATGCTCCTCGAGCGCTTCGACCGCGTCCCGATCGAAGCGCAGGCCGCTCTGGGCCAGCTGATCCTTGAGCCACTGGCGGGCGTCGCCTCGCCGGGTCGGCGCCGCTGCGTTCAGCACCGTGCCTCCCGCCGCCTGCACCGCCTGCGACAGCGCTTTGGGCACGGCCGGCAGCCGGCTGGTGGCAGCCTGGTCCGTGCCTCGCTCCCACACCAGCACGAGGTCGGTCGTGGGCGGCGGATCCTTGAGCAGACGCAAGAGCTCCTGGAGGTCGCGGGCACGAGCGAAGCGGGCGAGGTGACGTCCCACCACTACCCGCCGCGGGCTCAGGAATGACGGGGTCTGGGCCGCGCCCAGCAGCGCCGCCAGTCCCCAAGATCCGTCGGGGTTGCGGTAGTCGTCGTCGCCGAGCTGTTGCAGGGCCAAAGCCCGATCCTCATCGCCCAGGAACCCGTCGACCGCCTTGGCTGCCGCCTCAGAGACCAGGATCGGATCGTCGCCGACGATCAGCCGCACGCTCATAGCGGCCGCACGCTCATGACGGCCCGACACCCATGACCGCGCGACACCCATGACCACCGGATACTCATAGTGGCCGGATGATACGGCGGTCGGCGCGGGCGATGGCGACCACCAGTTCGGGCGTGTCGGCGACGACCCTCACCGACAGGTCGCCAATCCGCACCGTCGAGCCTGTCCGCACCGTTCTGGCCCCCGGCACTCGGTGCATCGGCGGCGCCACCGCCGCCGCGCCCCGGTAGCGGTCGGCCAGCGCCAGCACCGCGAGGGCATCGGACGCGCCGCCGTCGGACGCGACCACCAGGTCCACGCGGCGCACGCCCGCGAGCCGCAGCGACTCCAGCAGCTTCGCGGGCCGGGGCGCCCCGTCGATCACGACCACCACCGCGGACTCGGCACGGAACAGCCGCGCACCGGTGGTCTCCGACCAACCGGTAGCGGGCGACGCCGCGGTCAGCAGGCTGTGGGCGAAGACGCCCGCCACCGCGGCCGTGCCGAGAATCGCCATCGCTCGGACCGCCGTCGCTCTGATGCCCTTGGAACGCTCGGACGCAAACCGGTCGCGTTCGGGCGGAGACGGCCGATCGGCTGCGGTCCTGGCTGTTTCCGACAGAGCCGAGCCGTGCCAGCAGCCGAGGGCGCGCGCTGCGAGAAGCGCCGCTACTCCCGCCCCGACGACAGCGGCGCTGCCGACCCCGAGCATCGCCGGGGGTGCGGCCGCAGCCGCGGCGGCCACGCCGCGGATCCACCACAGCAGCAGGGCGGTGGGCCAGTGCAGCAGCCATGCGAGCCAGTCACCCGCAACTCCCGCGACCAGGCCACCGGTCAGGCCCCACATCATCACCGGCGCCGACGCAGGGCCGGCAATCACATTGGCGGGCAGCGATGCGAGCGGCACGCTGCCGAAGACCGCTACCAGCAGCGGTGTGACCGCCAACTGCGCTCCCGCGGTGGTGGCCACAGCCAGCCGCAGCCAGCGAGGCCCCGGAAGCGCCTCCGACAACGGGGGCGTGATCCACAGCAGGCCCGCGGTGGCCGACACCGAGAGCTGGAAGGCCAGCGAACGCACCAGGAACGGGTCGAGCGCGAGCACCCCGGCCACCGCCCACGCCAGCGTCCGCCGACCGACCTCTGGACGGCCCAGGGCAGCGCTTCCGACGGCTACCGCCGCCATGGTCACCGCCCGAAGGACCGACGGCTCGAACCGAGTGAGCACGGCGAACACGCCCAGCACGCCCAGCAGCAGCACGAGCCGCACGCCAGGCCTGAGCCGCCATGCGGCCGGAGTGGCCAGAGCCAGCACGAACGCCACGTTCTGGCCCGAGACCACCAGCAGGTGCCCGAGGCCCGCGGCCCGGAAGTCGTCGGCGAGCCGGGGCGGCTGATGGCGGTCGTCGCCGTAGACCATGCCGCTGAACAGGGCCCGGTGCTCCTCCGAGAGGCTCTGCGCGCCCGACGCCAGCAGCCGCCTCACCCTGTTGGCCAAGCCGTACAGCGGCGAGGCTGATGCAGTGTCGCCGACCTCATGGACTGTCAGGGTCGCGGCCACATGGCGCCAGCGGTTCCAGTCCCCCGACGCGGGCCGCATCGTGCCCGAGACACGGACTCGCTCGCCCGCCAGGAGGTCGTCGAGACGGCCCGCCGCTGCTCCGTAGGCCCGGGCCTGGAGCCTGCTGTCGTCATGGCGGACCGTGACCCGGACGCCGCCCGCGGCTGAGGGGCGCGGATCGTCGAGAAGCGTCACCCAGGCGTCGAGGTCACCGCCGGGCGATTCGTCGAGTCCGGCCAGGGCCCTGGCGCCGAGCGTCGAAGTGACCGCGGCCAGCGCAACCAGCACCAGCGCAGGGCTCGGCCGCCAAAGACAGAGCCCAGCCACTGCGACGGTCGCCACCAACGGGACGGGCAGCAGCAGCCATGAGCCGATGACCGCGCCTGCCGCCGCCGCATACGGCATGACCGAACTGCGGGGCCGTCCGACCAGCCACGCGGGCCACGGCTTGGTCCCGCGCTGTGACGGCGCGGCACCACCCTCCGACCCGCAACCGCCGAGGGCGCGGCGCGACGGCCGCTCAGCCTCGGGGCCGGACAGGCCTGTCACGTCAGGTCCGCCGGAGCCGGTCTCACACCGACACCAGTGGACGGAGCTGTGCGAGCTTCGCCGGGCCGATGCCCGACACCTCGTCCAGGTCCTCGACGCGGGCGAACGGGCCGGCCCGGTCCCGGTGCTCAATGATCGCAGCCGCCAGCGACGGGCCGATGCCCGGCAGAGACTCGAGCGCGGCAGCGTCAGCCGTGTTGATGTTCAGCGCTCCTGCGCCCGCGCCCGAGTCCGCAGCGTGCGTGCCCGAGGCGCCGGCCTCGGCGCCCGGTGTAGCCCTCACCACTTCGGGCTGCTGCGACTCCCCCACCGACGGCACCCAGAGCCGGGAGCCGTCGGCCAGCGACTCCGCCAGGTTCAGACGGGCGGAGTCCGCGCCCGCCGTCAGACCGCCCGCGGCCGCGACCGCGTCCACGACCCGGCTTCCCGCCGACAGTTCATGAACACCGGGCCGGGTCACCGCCCCGGTGACATGGACGAGGATCGTGTCAGCCGCGGCAGGCGCCGACGACGATGACGGGATCGCGACCTCGACGGCGCGAGGCAGGATCTCGACGGGGTCCGGCGCGGGCGGCGATCGCAGAGCCCACCAGCCCCCAACCGCGGCGGCGGCGACGCCGAGCGCGCCGAGGACCACCGACGCGGCCGACACGCCGAGCCGGTCGGCCAGCGCTCCCGGCGAAGGGATCGCGAACCTCCGGTCGCGGCCACCAACAGGTGGCGTCTGCACTGCGCGTCTCCCGTGCCGCTTGCAATGAGGCCGACACGGGAACGGCGGCCGGCTAGCCGCCCTTGAGGCTAGCGCCCCTCACTTCAGAACAGCGCTGCGGCCAGGCGCTTTCGCCAAGCCGAGGTGCGGGGATCGTCGGGGCCCAGCACCTCGAGCAGGTCGACGAAGCGTTGTCGGGCGTCCTCGTCTGTCTTGGCGACGCGCAGCAGCTCACCGAGCTCGGCTTCGATGTCGGCCGGTCCGCTCTGCCCGTCGAAGTCCTGAACCCGGGCCAGAGCCAAGAGCCGGCGCGTCTCGGGCGTCTCAGCGACCCGCTCGAGCAGCGAGACTGCCTCCTCGCCGCGGCCGTCGTCGATCAGCAGCGCGGCCAGCGCCGCCACCGCGGCCTCATTGTCCGATTCGATCTCGAGGGCGGCCCGCAGCGAGGCCTCGTCGCCCGCCTCGATCAGCCGCTCGACCGGTGTGGCCTCCGGCTCGGGCACGAACCGCCCCAGGAACTCCCGCACCGCCGACTCGTTCTGAGCGCCGAGAAACCCGTCGGCGACCTGTCCGTCCACCATGACGTACACCGCGGGGATCGACTGGACCCGGAAGGCCTGGGCCACCCCAGGGTTCCGCTCGATGTCCACCTTGGCCAGTTCGACCGCCCCGTTCGCCTCGGCGACGACCTTCTCGAGGATCGGTGTCAGCTGCTTGCACGGCTGGCACCAGTCGGCCCAAAGGTCCACCACCACCGGCACCGTCCGGGAGCGATCCACCACTTGCGTCTGGAATGTCGCGTCGGTCACCTCGGCCATACGCTTCGCAAGTTACTGCGGCGCGGAGCCTTCGCGCCGCCCGAGCCCTCCTGGAGGTGGGCATCAATGAGAATCGACGCTTGGATCGGCCTTCCTGAGGCTTCGAACAGCGACGCCCTGGCCGACATCGGGCAACGGGCCCGGCTCATCGAACAGGAGGGCTACAGCGGGCTGCTGTCGGCTGAGACCAGCCACGACCCGTTCCTGCCGCTCGCACTGGCGGCCCAGCACACCGAGCGCATCGACTTGATGACCGGCATCGCGGTGGGCTTCGCCCGCAACCCGATGGTGTTGGCGCACACCGCCTGGGACCTGCAGGCCCTGTCCGGGGGCCGGTTCATGCTCGGTCTCGGCAGCCAGATCCAGGCCCACATCACCAAGCGCTTCTCCATGCCCTGGTCGCGGCCCGCGGCCCGCATGGAGGAGATGATCGCCGCCATCCGGGCCATCTGGGACGCCTGGCAGACCGGCGAGCGCCTCAACTTCCGGGGCGACTTCTACCGCCACACCCTGATGACGCCCATGTTCAGCCCCGGCCCGCTGGACGTGGCGCCCCCGCCGATCCTGATCTCGGCCGTCGGGCCGCTGATGACCAGGGTGGCGGGCCGGGCCGCCGACGGGCTGGTGTGCCACGGCTTCCAGACCGCCGAGTACCTGCGGGCGGTGACGCTGCCCAACGTCGAGGCCGGGCTGGCCGAGTCGGGCCGGGACCGCTCGGACTTCCAGATCTCGATGCCGGTGTTCGTGGTGTCGGGGTTCGACGAGGAGGACGTGGCCGCCCAGGCGGCCAGGACCCGCAAGCAGATCGCCTTCTACGGCTCGACCCCCGCCTACCGGGTGGTGCTGGAGCACCACGGCTGGGGCGACGCCCAGACCGAGCTCAACCGCCTCTCCAAGCTGGGCCAGTGGGACGCCATGGGCGACATGATCGACGACGACATCCTCGACGCCTTCGCCATCGTGGCCGAGCCCCACGAAGTGCCCGCCCGCATCGCCGAGCGCTTCGGCGGCAGCCTCGACCGGCTCCAGTTCTACGCCGGCGTGCGCGACGCCGAGCGCTGGGGGCCCATTGTCGAGCAGATCAAGGCCGCCTGAGCACCGTCCACGCCGGGGTCGCTTCGGGCGGCTCTGCTGACCGGGCCTGGTGCGGATGCCTGGCCGGGAGCCGGTAGCCTTGGCCCACCCTCGGGGCTATAGCTCAGTTGGTAGAGCGCTTCCATGGCATGGAAGAGGTCAGGGGTTCAATTCCCCTTAGCTCCACTGTCCCGCCAGTTGCCTTTGTTGTGTCGTTCGACGTCGCGATAGACGGCCTCTCCCCCACAGATCGGGCCTCACCGAAGATCGCGGCGCTCAGCCGCGACATCCAAGCCCGCTGCCTCAGCGTGCTTCGCTCAAGAACCAGCCCGAGAGTGGCGCGCTAGCCGAGCGGCGCTTGGGCTCTGCTAGACAGCCGTGTGCTGTCGGGGCGCGGGCAGGAGGTAGCGGCGTTGGCTGATCGGAAGTCGTTCTGGGCTTGGTGCCTGGAGTCGGAGGAGCCCTCCGACGCCGACCGGGCCGCGCTGGCGGCCAAGCTGTCGAAGCGGTACGGCACCGAGGTCGTCGCCAAGCCGGTGCCGTCGCTGGACGACGCTGAGCTGCGGGCGCCCCGCATCGCGGTGCCCGACTCGGTGGCCGGGTGGTGCTCGACCACCGTCTACGACCGGGCCCGCTACGCCTACGGCGCCCATTTCACCGAGCGGGTCCGGGCCTTCAACCTCGACTTCGGAAACCCGCCCGACGTGGTGGCCCACCCTCGGGATGAGACCGAGGTGGAGGCCACCCTTGACTGGTGCGACGCCAACGGCTACGTGACCGTCCCCTACGGCGGCGGGTCGTCGGTGGTGTGGGGCGTCACCCCCCACGACGACCTCGGCCCGACGGTGGTGGTGTCGTTGGACCGGCTCGACCGGGTGCTGGAGATCGACGAGGTGTCCCGGGCGGCCCGCATCCAGGCCGGCGTGTTCGGCCCGCACCTCGAGGACCAGCTGCGGCCCAGCGGACACACCCTGCGACACTTCCCGCAGTCGTTCCGGTTCTCCACCCTCGGCGGCTGGATCGCCACCCGCTCGGGAGGCCACTACGCCACCAACCACACCCACATCGACGACTTCGTGGAGTCGGTGCGCATGATCACCCCGGCCGGCTGGTGGGAGTCCCGCCGCCTGCCCGGCTCCGGCGCAGGCCCCAGCCCCGACCGGATGGTGATCGGCTCCGAGGGTGTCTACGGCATCATCACCGAGGCCTGGATGCGCATCCAGCGCCGCCCGACCTTCCGGGCCACCGCCGGGGTGACGTTCGGGTCGTGGCTGGCGGGCTGCGAGGCGGTGCGGCACATCGTGCAGGCCAAGCTGTGGCCGGCCAACCTGCGCATCCTCGACCCGGCCGAGGCCCGCCGGGCCGCCGGGCTCGACGGTGAGCAGGCGCTGGTGATCGTGTCGTTCGAGTCGGCCGAGCTCAGCCAGCGCCACAACATCGCGGCCGCCGTCGAGATCGCCCGGGACTGCGGCGGCCACGTCGCCGACGACGATGTCCGGGTCGACGACGGCACCGGTGCGCCCACCGGCCGGGGCGGCGCCGTCGGGGCGTGGCGCAACGCCTTCATAGGCGTCGGCAACGGCGTGGAAACCTCGCTGGGACTGGTCAACGACACCTTCGAGACGGCGGTCACATGGGACCGCTGGCCCGACTTCGACGCCGAGATCCGCGCCCGGGTGGGCACCGTGCTGGCCGACACGTTCGGGCCGCACCATTCGCTGTCGTGCCGGTTCACCCACGTCTACACCGACGGCCCGGCCCCCTACTACACATGGTCGGGCATGTGCGCCGTCGGCAGCGAGATCGCCCAGTGGCAGACCGTCAAGGACGAGGCCAACCGGGCGGTGGTGGACGCGGGCGGCACCGTCACCCACCACCACGCCGTGGGCCGCATGCACCGGCCTTACGGCTACGACCGCCAGCGCCCCGAGCTGTTCGCCCAGTCCGTCCGGGCCGTCAAGCGGCGCCTCGATCCCAACGGCATCCTCAACCCCGGCGTCCTCATCGACCCCTGATCCGCATCAGGGCGCGTGAGTGCGGCTCTTGTCGGGGTCGTAGAGTCAGTACCAGGAGTCGGGCACAGCCTCCTTCCGCTCGGCCATGAACGCTCGCAGCTCCCGGTCGATCGAGTCGTCGAGCGGCGGTGGCCGGTAGTCGGCCAGCATCTGCTTCCACAGGGCGTTGGCCCGGTGCTGGGCGTCGAGGCTGCCGTCCTCGGCCCACTGCTCGTAGGACCGGGTGTCGGCCAGCGCCGACTCGTAGTTGGCCGTCTCGAAGTGGGCCATCGTGTGGGCGGTGCCAAGGTAGGCCTGGCCCGGTCCGGCCTGCCGGTAGGCGTCGGCGGCCAGTTCCTCGTCGTCTATGGACAGCCCGGCCACCAGGCGATGGATCATCCCGCAGCGGTCGAGATCCATGACGAACTTCTCGTAGCCCATGGTGAGCCCGCCCTCCAGCCAGCCGGCGGCGTGGATCACATAGTTGGTCCCGGCCAGGATCCCAGCCGACATGGAGTCGGCCGACTCCTGCATGGCCTGGGCGTCGGCGGTCTTCGACGCCGTGTAATGGGCGCCGCAGCGCAGCGGCAGCCCGAGGCGGCGGGCCAGTTGGCCGATGGCGTAAGTGGCCAGCACCGACTCGGGCGTGCCGAAGGTGGGGGCGCCCGACTTGAGGTCCATGGTGGTCAGGAAGTTGCCGAACACCATCGGCGCGCCCGGCCTCACCAACTGGCTGAGCGCGATCCCCGTGAGGGCCTCGGCCAGGGCCTGGGCGATCAGCGCCGGCTGGGTGACCGGCCCCATGGCCCCGCCGATGATGAACGGCGAGACGACGCATCCCTGGTTGGCCCGGGCGTAGGCCTTCAGAGCCCCCGACATCACGTCGTCCCAGACCAGCGGCGAGTTGACGTTGATGTTGCCCTGGATGACGCAATGGTCCTCCAGGTAGTCGGCCCCAAAGACGATCCGAGCCATCTCGATGGAGTCCTCGGCCCGCTGCGGAGCGGTCACCGACCCCATGAACGGCTTGGTCGACCAGCGCAGATGGGCGTAGGTCATGTCGAGATGCCGCTTGTTCACGGGCAGGTCCACCGGCTCGCACACCGTCCCGCCGGAATGGTGAAGCCAAGGCGTGGCGTAGGCGAGCTTGACGAAGTTCTCGAAGTCCTCGAAGGTGGCGTAGCGGCGGCCCCGGTCCAGGTCGGTCACGAACGGCGGGCCGTAAGCGGGCAGCAGCACCAGATGGTCGCCGCCGATGGGCACCGCCCGGCCGTCGCGACCGTGCATGTCGAACCGGGCCGGGGCGGTGGCGCACAGCTCACGGGCCAGGCCGGGCTCGAACCGCACCCGCGCGCCCTCGACAGAGGCACCCGCGGAGCGGAACAGCTCCAGCGCCTCGTCGTCGCCCCTGAACTCCACCCCGACCTCCTCGAGGATCCAGTCGGCGTGCGCCTCCAGCCGGCGGAGGTCGGCCTCGCCGAGCAGTTCGTAGGTCGGTATGCGCCGACGCGGAACCGGCGAGACTCCGGTGCTGGGCCCGGCCGGTGCAGCCCTCCTCGCCACCCGCGACCTGCGTCCCCCGCGGCGACTGGATCCCGGTGCTGCGGGAACGTCAGGCACAGGCGGAAGCGTACTTCTGCACGGCCTGCCGGGATGGAAGAGCCGCCGTACTTACACTGGCCATCGTGACTGACGATCACCGTGCAGGCCCCGGGCGCGGATCGGGCCTGCTGGCCGGGGTGCGGGTGATCGAGTCGAGCCTGCTCGGGCCGGGCCATCTGGGCACGTTCCTGGCCGACCTGGGCGCGGACGTGATCAAGGTCGAGTCGCCCGCCGGGGACTACATCCGCCAGATGACCTGGCCCATCGTCGAGGGGGTGTCGCTGCTTCACCTGCACACCCACCGGGGCAAGCGCAGCGTCACCCTCGACCTCAAGACCGACGCAGGCCGGCGGCTGTACATCGACTTGGCCGCGGGTGCCGACGTGGTGGTGGAGGCCATGCGGCCGGAACGCTGGCCCGCCTAGGCCTCGGCCACGACGTCCTCAGCGCGGCCAACCCCCGCCTGGTGCTCGCCACGCTGTCGGGCTACGGCGCCACCGGCCCCTACAAGGACATGCCCAGCCACGGCATCGCCTACGACACCTGGTCGGGGATCGTGCAGCCCGTCGTCGACGACGAGGGCTTCACCCGCATCCCCCCCGACATGCCCAACGTCGGCATCAACGTCGGGCCGATGCTGGCCGCGCTGGCGGTGCTGGCCGCGGTCATCAAGGCCCGCGACACCGGCGAGGGATGCCGCATCGAGGTGGCCCAGTCCGACGCCTCCGCCTACATGGACTGGTACCGCATCGAGACCGAGCGGGCCTATCTGCGCCCGGAGGACGAGGTGACCGGCAACCCGTCCGACGACTACGAGCGCCGCCCCGCAGGCCTGGCCGGCATGTGGGAGGGCGTGCGCTACCAGGCCTACGCCGCGGCCGACGGCCATGTGCTGTTCATGGCCTCCGAGCAGGCCTTCTGGCGCAACTTCTGCGACGGCGTGGGCCGAATGGACCTGTTCGAGCGCTGGCCCGGCTCCACCTACGCCGACCACGCCCGGGGCAACACCGAGCTGCAGCGGGAGCTGACCGCCATCTTCGCCACCAGGACCTGCGCCGAATGGCTGGCGTTTAGCAACGAGGCCAATACCCCCATCGCGCCATTCAACACGCCTGCCAACGTCGGCGACGACCCGCAGTTCCAGGCCCGTATCGGGTTCCTGCCCGCCGAAGCGATGGGCTGTGAGCAGCTCCCCCTGCCGGTGTTCGTGGACGACGAGAAGCCCGCGACGCCAACAAGGGCCCCCACCGTCGGCCAGCACACTGACGAGGTGATGGAGCAGGTGCTGGGCCTCGACCCCGACGAGATCGCCGGCCTACGAACCGAGGGCGCCTTCGGCTGATCGCGAACTGGCAGCCCACAGCACCCAAAACGGCCTCCACCGCTGCCAATTCCAGACCCTGCGCCGCCCGCCCACCGAACTGGCAGCCCACAGCACCCCAAACGGCCTCCACCGCTGCCAATTCCGGCTAGCCGCGGGTGACGACCACTTCGCGGCCGGGAACCTCGGGCTCGTCGTCGATCATCTGTGCGGGGAAGCCGGGGGCGAGCACCGACACGCCGGTGGCCTCCTCCAGGCGGCGGACCACGTTCGGCGACCACTCCCTCGCTCCGTAGCGGGCCGCGGCGTCGTCGAAGATGTCGATCAGCACCGGCGACAGTTCCAGCGGCACTCCGGCCCGCCCGGCCACCGCCGCGAACAGCGACAGGTCCTTCTGCACCAGGTCCATGGTGAAGTTGATGTCGCGGCTGCCGTTGAGGATCACCTGGCTCTCGGTCTCGTGGACGAAGGAGTTGCCCGACGAGATGCGGATGGCCTCGTAGGTGGTGTTGAGGTCGATGCCGGCCAGCTTGGAGGTGACCAGCGCCTCGCACAGCGACACCAGGTTGGCGGTGGCCAGGTAGTTGGTAACCACCTTCAGGATCGACGCCGAGCCGATCCCGCCCGCGTGCAGGATGTTGCGGCCCATGGCGGTGAGCACGGGCAGCGCCCGCTCGAACGTGCCCCGGTCGCAGCCCGCGAAGATCGAGATATTGCCGGTGGCGGCCCGATGGCAGCCGCCCGACACCGGGCAGTCCACCGCCGCGCCGCCAGCGTCGGCCACCAGCGCGGCCAGCCGTCGGACCTCGGCCTCGTCGGTCGTGCTCATCTCGGCCCAGATGGGCACCTCGCCGCTGTCGGCGGGCCCGGCGCGGGAGGCCAGGCCCGTGAGGATCCCGTCGTCGGCCTCCATCACCGCCGCGCTGGCCGCCGGGCTCGGCAGACAGGTGATCACCATGTCCGCCGCGGCCGCCATCTCCGCAGGACTGTCGGACCACCCCGCGCCCCCGGACTCCAGCGGCGCGGCGGTCGAACGGTCCAGGTCGCGCACCACTAAATCGAAGCCGTTGCGCAGCAGGCTTCCCGCCAGCTTCGATCCCACGTTTCCCAATCCGATAAAGCCCACCCTCATTGACGGCTCCCTTTCGTCGCCTCACGGCGACGCTAACGCCCCAGCCCGAGCACCGAGAGGAACCAAATCCTGTGGACCCGGTCCACGCCCGCCACACGCTCTAGCTGCCCCGGATCCCGGGGTACACACCCTGAACCCCTGCGGATCCCGAAGACACACCCTCAACCCCGGCGGATCCCGAAGACACACCCTCAACCCCGGCGGATCCCGAAGACACACCCTCAACCCCTGCAGAACCCGAGTACACACCCTCAACCCCTGCAGAACCCGGCGATGGCTTGCAGCACCCGACCCGTCGTCTTCGGCAGCCGACCCTCCACCTGAGGCACCCCCGCGGCGTCGGGGCATTCGGCCTGCCGCCGTTGGCAGTCGGCCGTCGGCGCGGCGACGCTAAGGGGCATGGACCGGACACCGAAGGGGGTAGATCCAGAGCCGGTCACGGCCTGGCTCGCCGACCGGGTCGGCGCGGTGCCTCCCTTGAGCTTCGAACCCGTCGCGCAGGGCGCGTCCAACCTCACTTTCGTCGTGACCGACGCCGCCGGGCGCCGGGTCGTGCTGAGACGCCCGCCGACCGGGCATGTGCTGGCCAGCGCCCACGACATGACCCGCGAGCACCGGGTGATTTCGGCGCTGGCGCCCACGCCGGTGCCGGTGCCGCCCGCCTTGGGCCTGTGCACCGACCAGGCCGTCAACGGCGCCGACTTCTACGTGATGGGGTTCGTGGACGGCTCGGTCGTGTTCGACCGGGAGGCTGCGCTGTCAGTGGACGAGGCGACGCGGGCCGTCATGGGCCGCGCGATCGTCGACACCCTCGCGGCACTGCACTCGCTCGACCCAGACGCTGTGGGCCTAGGCGACCTGGGCCGCCGCGACGGTTACTGCGCACGGCAGCTCCGTCGCTGGTTGCGCCAGGTGGATGAGGGCTCCGACCGCGACCTTCCCCTGCTCCGCGAGCTTCACGGCCGGCTGTCGGCTTCGATCCCGAGCCAGCAGGGCACCGGCATCGTGCACGGCGACTACCGGCTCGACAATTGCATCATGGCCGCGGACGGATCGGTGGTGGCCGTCCTGGACTGGGAGCTGTGCACTCTGGGCGACGTGCTGATGGACGTGGCCGGTCTGGTGTCGTGGTGGGGCGACTCGGACGCCGACCTCGGCCGCATGTCGGACATGCCTACTACCGTCGAGGGCTTCGGCACCGCCGAGGAGATGCTGGCCCGCTACGCCAGCCGCTCGAACCGCGACCTCTCGGACCTCGACTGGTACGTGGCCCTTCAGTTCTGGCGAGTGGCTTGCATCATCGAGGGGGTCCGGGTGCGCCACGCGGCAGGAGCCATGGGCGACAAGGGCGACTACGACGACACGGGAGCGCGGCGCTTCATCGAGTACTCGCTGGCCCGCAGCGCCGAACTGCTCGACGCGTCCGCCTGAGAGAGGCCGGCCGAGGCCTCAGCCGAGCGCGGCAATGGCAGCGTCGTAGTCCGGCTCGTTGGCGATCTCTTCCACCAGCTGGGAGTACAGCACGGTGCCGTCGGCGCCGATCACCACCACGGCCCGGGCGCACAGGCCGGCGACGGGCCCACCGGTGATGCCCACCCCGTAGTCGTCGAGGAACTCAGGGTTGCGGAAGGTGGAGCCGGTGGTCACGCTCTCAAGGCCCTCGGCGCCGCAGAACCGGCTCGCCGCGAAGGGCAGGTCAGCCGAGACGCATACCACCGTGGTGTTGTCGAGACCGGCGGCGCGCTCGTTGAATGCACGCACGCTCTGAGCGCAGACCGGCGTGTCCACCGACGGGAAGATGTTGAGCACCACCCGGCCTCCCAGCAGGCCCTCCGAGGAGACGCTGCCGAGGTCGCCTCCGGTCAGGGCGAAGGCCGGAGCAGCCTGGCCCGCAGCGGGCAGGTCGCCGCTCGTCTCGAGTGGGTCTCCGAGGAATGTGATTGTGGCCACTGGCGTCTCCTTGAAAGCGGTGGGCGGGGCTCGCGCTCTCCGGCTCGGGCGCGGCGGATCGCCCCGTCGACGCGTGCCGGATCATCGGTGTGCACACGGAGGCTACATCGGTCGGCGGTTACCATCCCAACACGATGCATCCCAAGCACGCCTCGCCCTCCACCGATCCGCTCGACCTGGAGGCGTTCCGGCGCAATGCACACGCCCTCGTCGACTGGATCGCCGACTATCTGGGCGGCCTGGACAGCCGACCGGTGCGCGAGCCCGCCGAGCCCGGCGACGTGCGGGCCAAGCTTCCCGACGAGGCGCCCGAGCATCCAGAGTCCTTTCAGGGGGTGCTGTCCGACCTGGACCGGGTGGTGGTTCCGGGCCTGACGCATTGGCAGCATCCCGGATGGTTCGCCTACTTCCCGGCCCAGTCGTCGCCGCCGTCGGTGCTCGGCGAGCTTGCCGCGGCGGGCCTCGGCGTCCAGGGAATGCTGTGGTCTACGTCGCCGGCCGCCACCGAGCTCGAGTCCCATGTGCTCGACTGGCTCGTCGACCTGATGGGCGTGCCCCAGGATTGGAAGACCACCGGTGCGGGTGGCGGCGTGTTGCAGTCCGGTGCCTCGGCCTCCACCCACACCGCGCTGGTGGTGGCCCGCGAGCAGTGCCTGTCACGGACCGGGGCAGGCCCCAAGGACATGGCCGCCTACACGTCCAGCCACGCCCACTCGTCCATCGAGAAGGGGGCCCGCATGGCTGGCTTCGGCCACATCCGGCTGCTCGATACCGACCACGAGTTCGCGGCCCGTCCCGAGGCTCTGGCCGCAGCCGTCGCCGCCGACCGGCGAGCGGGGCTGGCTCCGTCCTTTCTGGGCACGGCGGTGGGCACGACCGGCACCACCGGCGTCGATCCGGTGCGGCGGCTGGGAGAGATCGCCCGGGCGGAGCAGATGTGGCACCATGTGGACGCCGCCTATGCCGGCTCGGCCATGATCTGCGAGGAGTTCCGCTACCACCAGGACGGCCTCGAGTTGGTGGACAGCTACACGTTCAACCCGCACAAGTGGCTGGCCACCAACCTCGACTGCTCGGTGATGTGGGTGGCCGATCGTCGACCGCTGATCAACGCGCTGAGCGTGCTGCCGCCCTATCTGCGCGACGAGGCGTCCGAGTCGGGCCGGGTGATCGACTACCGGGACTGGCACGGTCCGCTCGGCCGGCCGTTCCGGGCCCTGAAGCTCTGGTTCGTGCTGCGCTGCTTCGGCGCGGAGGGCCTGCGCCGCATGATCCGCACCCACGTCGGCTGGGCCCGCGAACTGGCGGAGCGCATCGACGCTCACCCGCGGCTTTCGATCTTCGCGCCGACGCCGTTCGCGCTGGTGTCCTTCGCGCATGCCGACGGCAACGAGGCCACCGACGCCCTAGTGGAGCAGATCAACGAAGACGGCCGCTTCTACATCACCCCCTCGGAAGCCGACGGAAGGCATTACGCCCGCATCTCGGTCGGCTCGACCTGGACTTCTCGCTCCCACGTAGATGCCCTGTGGGACCTGATCGCCTGCAGCGCCTGATAGAAGAAGCCGCCATGCGAACCAACCCGATGCGAGACAGGTGGACAGCGGGCGAGGCGGCCCTGGGCGGTTGGCTGGCCATCCCTAGTTCCTTCTCGGCCGAGATCGTGGCCCGCTGCGATCTGGACTACGTGTGCGTCGACACCCAGCACGGCCTCGTCGACTACCGCGACTCGTGGAAGATGCTGCAGGCCGTCAACCTGGGCTCGGCCACGCCGCTCGTGCGGGTCCCCTGGAACGAGCCGGGCATCATCGGCAAGAGCCTCGACGCCGGCGCCCGAGGGATCATCGTGCCCATGGTCAACACCCGGACCGAGGCCGAGGCGGCGGTGCGAGCCTGCCGGTACGCGCCCGACGGCGGCCGCAGCTACGGACCGGCTCGGGTCATCCGTCAGGAAGGCGGCGACTACTACGCCAATGCCAACGCGGATGTGGCCGTCATCGTGATGATCGAGACGGTCGAGGCCATCGGCAACCTCGACGACATCCTGTCGGTGCCGGGCCTGGACGCGGTGTACGTGGGTCCCTCCGACCTGTCGGTGAGCCTCGGTCTGCCGCCGGGCAACAACGACGGTCGAGCCGCCTTCGACGAAGCCCTGGCCACGATCGTCACGGGCTGCGTTCGCCGCGGCGTGATCGCTGGCTGCCACACCGTGTCGGAACTGTGTCAGCGACGCGTCGAGCAGGGATTCCGCATGATCACCGTCACCTCCGACGCCACCGCCCTCTCGCGAGCCCTTGAAGACGAGCTGCGCCGGGCTCGGGGCGAGGCGCCGGCCGTGCGAACAGGCTCCATGTACTAGCGGCCGCGGCCGGTCGGGCGGCAGCCATGACCGGCACCGGAGCCGGGCCGAGCGGGGCCGGGCCGTGACAGACTGGCTGGGCTGCGATCCGGCCCGCCGGTACGCTGCGGTTCGTCGTCGGTCGTCGCCAGCGGAGGGACCGCATGGACTTCGAGTTCTCAGAGGAGCAGCAGGCGTTCGCGGCTGAGGTGGAGGCATTCCTCGACGCCCGCGACGACCCCGATGTGTTCGACCTGACCAGGGAGAACATGGCGCAACTGGTGGACACCCCCGAGCGCCGGGCATTCATGAAGGAGATGGGCCGCAAGGGATGGCTGGGAATCACCTGGCCCGCGGAGTACGGCGGCCGCGAGGGCGAGGGCGTCTACGAGTACCTGCTCAACGAGGCGCTGGCCGCTCGGGGCGGGCCCCAGATCGGCAAAGGCGTCGGCATCGTGGGCAAGACCATCATCGCCCACGGCTCCGAGCGGCTGAAGGCCGAGTTCCTGCCCATGATCCTGGAGAACGACGTGGAGTTCGCGGTGGGCTACTCCGAGCCCGACGCCGGCTCCGACGCGGCCTCGATGCGGCTGCGGGCCGAGCGGCACACCGCCGCGGACGGCACACAGGGCTGGCTGCTCAACGGCCAGAAGATCTGGACCACCTCCGCCCATTTCGCCGAGTGGTACTGGCTGGGCACCCGCACCGACCCCAACAACAAGCACATGGGCATCACGCTGATGCTGGTGCCGCTGGACCAGCCCGGCATAACCGTCGACGGCATCTGGACGATGGGCGACGAGCGCACCAACTCGGTGTTCCTAGACGACGTATTCGTGCCCGACGAATACGTGGTGGGCGAGGTCAACCACGGGTTCCGCTACATCAGCCAGGCGCTCGACCTCGAGCGATTCACCATGTTCACGTTCTCGCCGATCAAGCAGCGCCTCGACCTGCTCACCGAATGGGTGATCGGCGCCGAGCGCGACGGCGAGGCGGTGCGCGACGACCCTCGGGTGCGGGCCCGGCTGGCCAACCTGCACACCGAGGCCGAGGTGGCCCGAGTGCTGGGACTCAAGTTCGTGGCCGAGGCGGTCAAGGTGGAGCAGGCAGTTCGCGACGGCAAGGAGGGGTTCCAGCCGCCCACAGTGGCCGCCTCCGAGTACAAGCTCTATGCCACCGAACTGTCCAGGCGCCTGGCCGACGCGTCCATGGACATCGCCGGGCCGGGATCGCAGCTCAGGGTTCACACCGCCGACGCTCCGATGGCGGGCCGGGCCGAGTCGACCTACCGGTTCACGGTGATCGACACAATCGGCGGTGGCTCCTCGGAGATCCAGAAGAACATCATCGCCCGTCGCGGCCTGGGCCTCCCCAAGAACTTCTGAGACATCACCGCGATGACCCCAATACCCAATTCACCAGCTCTCTCAAGCGCAACCCCACAGCCACACTCTCCAGGCGTTTCGGAAACTACAACCCCTATGACGGTGCATCAGGAGCCCCGCCGCACATGACCGAGCGACTGGAGTGCCCAAGAACCTCGGAGGCCGCCGCGTCGTGACCGCAGAGCGCACCGCTGGCCGCTCGGGCGCCCTCGACGGCGCACGGGTGCTCGACTTGGCCTCGGTGGGGCCCGCGGCCCGGGCCACCCGCCTGCTGGCCGACTATGGAGCAGAGGTCGTCAAACTGGGTCCAGTTCCCCGCCGCTCAGGTGTGGCCATCGTGCCGCCCTCTTACGCCTACAGCGGCCATCGGGGCATGAGACGGGCCATGTTCGACCTCAAGAGCCACGACGGGCGCGAGGCCTTCCTGACGCTGGCCCGCGGCGCCGACGTGGTGATCGAGAGCTTCCGTCCCGGAGTCGCCGACCGCCTGGGCATCGGCTACGAAGCGGTCCGGGCGGTCAATGAGCGCATCGTCTACTGCTCCACCAGCGGCTACGGCCAGACCGGTCCGAGACAGGGTTGGGCCGGCCACGATCTCAACTACCTGGCCGTGTCGGGCTACCTGCATTGCAGCAGCCGCCGCGCCGACGGAACGCCCGCCTTGCCCGGCGCGACGGTGGCCGACATCGCCGCGGGCGGGATGCACGCCGCGCTTGCGGTGACGGCCGCATTGCTGCAGCGTGAGCGCACCGGCTGCGGCCAGTACCTCGACGTGTCGGTGGCCGACGGGGCGCTGGGGATGATGTCGCTGTACGCCGACGAGCACCTGGCCACGGGCGCAGAACCGGGGCCGGGCCACTACATCCTCACCGGCCGGTACGCCTGCTACGACGTGTACGCCTGCGCCGACGGCAAGCATTTGGCCGTGGCCGCCATAGAGCCGGTCTTCTGGTCGAACCTGTGCCGCGCCGTGGGCCTCGACCGCTACATCGACGCCCAGACCGATGACGGCCGCCAAGACGAGGTCAGGGCCGCGTTGGCGGCCGTGCTGGTGTCGGCCGACCGCGACGAGTGGGTGCGGCGGCTAGGCCCGGCCGACTGCTGCGTGGCCCCGGTCAACAGTGTGTCCGAAGCCGTGAGTGACGAACAGTACCGGTTCCGGGGTGCGGTGGTGAAAGCCGAGCATCCCGTCGAAGGGGCGATGGAGCAGGTCGGCGCGGTGTGGGCCGGCGCCGAGACTGCCCCAGCGCCGCAGAAGCTGCCCGACCTTGCCGCCACCGACACAGCCGACCTCCTGTCCGAGGCCGGCTACGGCAGGGACCGCATCGCCGCTCTAGAGGCAGCCGGGGCGATTGCATGACCGACCGAACTGGCAGCCACCAAGCCCCAAAACCGCCTCCACCCCTGCCAATTCCGCACCATCCCAACACCCATCACCGAATTGGCAGCCACCAAGCCCCAAAACCGCCTCCACCCCTGCCAATTCGAGCCGGGACTGCGGAGCTCTCGTGACGAGCGTCGAACTGCCCGCCGACATCGCCGACTTGCTCGACCGGCCGGTGCATCCGGCCACTGCCGACTTCCCCGCCGAGTCGGGCTACGGCTGGAACACGCTCGCGGCCACCGAGAACGGCAACCCGCTGTACTGGGACCCCGCCGTGGCCGAAGCCCTCACCGGCGGACCAGTGCTGCCCCTCAGCACGCTGTCGCTGTGGATGCGCCCCCACCGCTGGGCGCCGGGCGCCGAGAGCGAACAGGTGGCGCTTCAGGCTCACTTCGATCTCAAGGCCCGCCTCCGACTGCCCGAAGCGATCATGAGCGACAACACCGTGGTGTTCCATGAGCCGGTGCGTCCCGGCGACGTCATCGGCCACCGCCAGGTGCTTCGGTCGGTGAGCGCCCCGAAGACCACCCGGCTCGGCTCCGGGCGCTTCTGGGTGATCGACGTCGAGTACCACAACCAGCACGGCATCCTCGTAGGCGTGGAGTCCTACACCGGCTTCGGCTACCGCCGGCCCGAACCTGCCCAAGCCGCGGCGGCCGGGCGGACCCCTGCAGGCTTGCCTTCGCCGTCGACTCGCACGCCCACGGCCGACCCCGAGCCGGTTTCGAACACCGATGCCGCCGTCGCCGATGTAGCCGACGGGCCTGCCCGCCGCGAGGCCAAGTTCGATCCTACGCACGACCAGGTGACCGTCGGCGACGCCTTACCCGAGGTCGTCCACGAGGTGACCGCAACCACGGTGGTGTTGGGGGCGTTGGCCAGCCGGGATTGGCGGCCCATGCATCACGACTACCGCTTCGCCACCGAGCGCAATGGCACCCGCGACATCTTCTTGAACACGCCGAACCAACTCGCCTGGTTCGAGCGGGCGGTCACGGACTGGACCGGCCCGAGGGGCCGGCTCGGGCGCATGTCGTTCCGGATGCGCGACCCGGTGTTTCCCGGCGACCGGATGACGCTCTCCGCCACGGTCACCGCTGCGCCCGTCGATGAAACTGGTTGCGGCTGGGCCGAGCTCGACCTGACGCTGCAAGCCAGCGGACGGACCTGCACCACCGGCACGGCCCGAGTGGCTCTGCCGATGCACGCCGACGATAATCCTTGGCTGCGCCACGGCGCCCAGTGGAACCCGTGACGATGATTCCAACCCCGGTCACGACGATTCCCGCCCCGTCACGACGACTCCAACCCCCTGGCCACGATTCCAGGCCGTCATGACGACTCCGGCCTCGTTGTCACGATGACCCTGGTCCTTGCGACGATGGCCCCGGCTCGCTGACAGGTTCCCACTCGGTGACAATGGTTCCAACCCGTGAAGAGGCGTGATGCTTGAAGATCTATGGACGCGAGCGCGGGGCCACCGGTAGTGACAATGGTGCCGACCCAGGAGGAGGCGTGATGCTTGATCTCGACTTCACCGAAGAGCAGGACATGCTGCGCGACATGGTGCGCAGCCTGTGCAGCGAACTCTCGCCGCTGGAGCGGGTCCGGGAGATGGAGGACGACCCCGATGGCATCGCCCGCGATCTGTGGCAGCGCCTCGGCGAGTTGGGTCTGTGCGGTCTCATGGTCCCCGAGGACGCGGGCGGCTCCGGCATGAGCCTTGTGGACGGGGTGGTGCTCTACGAGGAACTCGGACGCTCACTGGCGCCCGTTCCCCACTTCGCGAGCTGCGTGCTGGCCGCGGGCGCTGTCGCCGAGACTGCGACGCCGAGCCAGCGGGACGAATTGCTAGGCGACATCGCGTCGGGCGACACCATCGCCAGCGTGGCCTGGCTGGAGCCCGGCGGCGGGTTCAAGCCACGGGGTGTGAAGCTCACCGCCCGCTTGGACAACGGCGGCTACCTACTCGACGGGTCCAAGATCCACGTCCCGTTCGCCTCGGCTGCGGACCAGCTACTGGTGCTGGCCCGGACTGGCGACCGCGACACTGACATCGACCTGTTTGTGGTCCCGACCGACACCCCCGGCCTGATCCTTGAACAGCGGATGTCCATCTCATCGGACACCCAGTATCTCGCCGTCTTCGACAGTGTGAAGGTGGCCGCCGAATCCCGCTTGGGCGATGCGGACGCGCCACCGGGCTCAGGCTGGTCAGCGTGGGACCGAGCGATGCATGCGGGCGCGATCCTGGCCGCGGCCCAGGCGGTGGGCGGAGCGGCCTACGCCCTGGAGATCACCGTGGAGTACGCCAAGACCCGGCGCCAGTTCAACAAGGCTCTGGCCGAGTTCCAGGCGATCTCGCACTATCTGGCCGACGCCCGAACGGCTCTGGACGGGGCCCGGATGCTGGTGTGCGAGGCAGCCTGGGCCCACAGCACCGGCCGCCCGGTCAAGCGCCTTGCCCCGATGGCCAAGCTGTTCGCCTGCCGGACCTACCGCGACATCACCGCCATGGCCCAGCAGGTGTTCGGCGGGATCGGCTTCACCGTCGAGTACGACATACAGCTCTACTTCCGCCGGGCCAAGCAGCTCCAGCTCTCCTGGTGGGATCAGACCATCTGCGAGGACCGGATCGCGACCGCAGTGCTGGGACCCGCCTAACCGGCGCCTACCGCCCCTTCGAGCGCGGCTATCCGCTCGCCGTGGCTCACCATGTGAGCAAGCATCTGGCCGTGAGCCTCCTGCGTCGCCTCGATTCTCGCCAGTCGCTCCTTCACCCCCACGAGATCCTGGTGCAGCAGCGTGAATGCGGCCTCCAACGCCTCGATGCGGGTCAGCAGCCGACCCTCGCCCTCCTCTATGCGGGTCAGCAGCCGACCCTCGCCCTCCTCTATGCGGGTCAGCAGCCGACCCTCGCCCTCCTCTATGCGGGTCAGCAGCCGACCCTCGCTCTCCTCAATCCGGGAATCGATCCTCCCGCCAAGGGCGCGGATGTCGGATCGCATCCCTTGCAGGAAAATGCCGAGCAGGCCCAGCAGTCCCGCCCCTAGGACTCCGATGATTGCAGCTTCCATATCGATACTCCTTCAAGTCTAACATGTCGAACCGCGTGGTCCATCTATGACAGTGACTTAGCATTATACAACATGAAAATAATCCAACGCCTCCCTGCTCGACAGATCGATCTGCTGTTGGGCGCGGCTGTGTCCTCGGCTGCCTTGACCGGGCTGCTGTCCTGGGCGGTCGGCACCGGCTGGGCGCGTTGGATCACGGTCGTCCATGCGCTGGCCGGCGTGAGCGTTCTGGCTCTGGCACCGGCCAAGCTGAGGGGCTCGGTGCGTATCGGGGTGCGTCGCCGCCGGGGCTCCCGATGGCTGTCGATGCTGTTGGGCGTGTTGGTGGTGGCCACGATCGTGCTCGGCGTGTTGCACGCCACCGGGCTGTGGCACGGCGTGGGCTACTGGACGGCGTTGTGGACCCATGTGCTGCTGGCCGCGCTGCTCGCACCGCTGCTGATCTGGCACACCTCCAGCCGTCCGCGCCGTCCCCGAGTCACCGACCTCGATCGCCGGGCCTTCGCGGGCGGCGGCACAGCGCTGGTCGCGGCCGGCGCGGCTTACGGCGTTCAGCAGCTGGCCGTCGGCGGCAACCGTCGCTTCACCGGCTCCCACGAGGTCGCCTCGTTCAAGCCTTCGGACATGCCGACGACAATGTGGCTCAACGACCGTTCGCCGCGGGTGCCCGCATCGGAGTGGCGGCTGACCGTGGCGGACGAGCCCGTGGCACTGGAGGCCCTTCACGAGCAAGCCCGGCCCGTCACCGCAGACCTCGACTGCACCGGAGGCTGGTGGAGCCGACAGTCGTGGGACGCGGTGCCGCTCGCCGAGCTGATGCCGTCACTGGACGCGCCCACCCTGGAAGTGACGTCGCTGACCGGCTACAGCCGCCTGTTCCCGGCCCGCGACGCGGCCAGCCTGTATCTGGCCGTCGGCTACGGCGGCGAGCCGCTGCGCCGCGGCCACGGCTCGCCGGTGCGACTGGTGGTGCCCGGCCGACGGGGCTTCTGGTGGGTCAAGTGGGTCGTCCGAGTCGATCCCATAGACCGCCCGTGGTGGCTGCAGTTGCCGTTTCCGCTGGAATGATCAGCGCTAGTCCCTCGACCGCCTCGCGGCCCGCCGGTAGGACGCCCGGACCGCTTCCGGATGTGCGGCCGGTGCGGGCTCGATGTCCGGGCCGACGCCGAGACTCCACGCCTCGCCCGCGTCCGAGAAGGCCAAGCCCAGGCGCAGCGCGGCCTGAACGCAGGCACCGGCGGCCACCGCCTCCCTCGGCGTCGGGCACTCGCACCGGCGCGCCCCAGCAGTCGGCGGTGATCTGCCGATAGGCGGGGCTGCGGGCCCCGCCTCCGACAAGGTGGAGGCGGCCTCCGACGGTGGCGCCGGCCGCGGCGAGCGCGTCGACGCCGTCGAGGAGCGCGCACACCACGCCCTCGTGAGCGGCTCGTGCCAGGTCGGAGCCAGTGGTGGCGTTGCGGAGACCGGCGATGGCGCCGGTCGCGTCGGGCAGGTTCGGTGTGCGCTCACCGTCGAATCCCACGGGAATGCCCTCGGGCAGGCCCGTGGCTGCGGAAGCCGATGCGGTCACCCGGCCTGCCGGCGCGTCGAAGGCCAGCACTTCGGGCAGCGCCTGCACCCATTCGGGGCCACAGCGGCCGCCATGGTGCGATCGCCAACCACCCGGTCGGCGTCGTACCACCGGAACGTCAACGGATCGTCGCTGTCGGGCCCGGCGTAGCGGATCGGCCCCGAGACCTCGGTGAAGAACTCTGCCACTGCGCGATACTAGGCGCTCAGGCCGTCCCGCTCACATCGTCCCGCTCGTGGTCTTCGGCGAGGACAACGCCCCCGTCTTGCTCGGGGCCTACACGCTCGAAGGTCTCGCCCTGGCGGTCGATCCCGTGACTCAGCGGCTGGTGCCCACCGAGCTCATCATGTACCTGAGAGACGCCGCGTAGCCGCCCGCTCCCGCGGTCTGCGGCACCTGCGCCCCGACTGACCGCCGCCGGGTGGGCGGCTTTCCGAAGAACTCCCATCAAGACATGGCTACAAGTGTTTTGTAGAGAGGTTTGCAGATTGAATTAGGCGCTCCTAACATGCGGCTATGACTTCACCTACCAAACCCAATCGGCACCGTCGAACCATCGCCGCACTCCTGGCCGGAGTAGCGGTGGTGGCCTTGGTGGCCGCCTCGTGCGGCGGCGACGACGACAAGTCGGTCGACGCCGCTGTGCTCGGCGACGCCGTGTCCACCTACGCAGCAGGCGTGCACTCGGCCTACGCGACCAGCGCCGCGTCGGCCCGGGCCATGGACGCTGCCATCGACGCCTTCCTCGAGGCGCCCTCGCAGGCCTCGCTGCACGCGGCCCGCCAAGCGTGGCTCGTGGCCCGCGACGACTACGGCCCCACCGAGGTGTTCCGCTTCTACGGCGGGCCGATAGACGACGAGGAGACCGGCACCGAGGGGCTCATCAACGCCTGGCCGCTGGACGAGGCCTACATCGACTACGTCGAGGGCGCCCCCGACGCAGGCATCGTCAACAGCCCGGACGACTATCCCGAGATCGACGCCTCGCTCCTGCTGGAGCTCAACGAGGTGGGCGGCGAGGCCAACGTCTCCACCGGCTGGCACGCCATCGAGTTCCTGCTGTGGGGTCAGGACCTCGACGACGGCGGCCCCGGCGACCGCCCGTTCACCGACTTCACCACGGCCGACAACGCCGACCGGCGAGCCGAGTACCTCAGCGTGGCCAGCGACCAGCTCGTCGCACACCTCGATGAGCTGGTCGCCGCCTGGGCGCCCGGCGCGTCCAACTACCGGGCCGGCTTCGAGTCGATGAGCCATCTCGACGCGCTGCAGATGGCGTTCACCGGCATCGGCGAGATGTCGCGGGGCGAACTGGCCGGCGAGCGCATGAGCGTGGCCTACACCGAGCGCTCCCAGGAGGACGAGCACTCGTGCTTCTCGGACAACACCACCGCCGACATCATCGGCAACGCACGAGGCATCGAGATGGTGCTGCTGGGCAGCTATCCCGGCGGCGTGTCGGGCACCGGCCTGCTCGACGCTGTAGCCGAGGCCGACAGCGAACTGGCCCGGCAGCTCCGCGGCGAGGTGGCCACTAGCCTGAGCCTGTCCCGGGCGATCCCGGCACCCTTCGACCAGCACCTGCGCGACGGCGTGTCCGACGAGGATCCCGGCCGCCGGTCGGTCCTGTCCGCCATCGAGGCACTCGAGACGCAGACCGACACGATCGTCGACGCGGCCGACGCCTTGGGCATAGCCCTGAACGTCAGCTGACGGCCTTTGGCCGGGAGGTCGCGCGTCACGTAGCCAGAACGTAGCTAGGGAGTGCCTTTCTCCGGGGTCGCGATGCGCCGGTGGAGTCCGGCGCTCCCGGCTACGTTCCTTCTGGCCGTGCTGATCCTGGGAGCGGGAAGCTGCGGCGATGACGA
Organism: Acidimicrobiales bacterium; assembly: GCA_963667505.2. Taxonomy (GTDB): domain Bacteria; phylum Actinomycetota; class Acidimicrobiia; order Acidimicrobiales; family Aldehydirespiratoraceae; genus Aldehydirespirator. The sequence goes on from OY763490.2 coordinate 1,552,097, forward strand.
AGTGGAGCTCGACGCCAACCTGGGCGGCGACACCACCCGGGCCGAGGTCTCCCGCAACGCGTTCAGCCTTCCGGCGCCACAGCTCACCAACGAGCAGCGGCGCATGTTCGAGGTGGGCGACAGCTTCTTCACCCAGAACTGGGTGACGGCGCCAGCGTCCACCGAAGCCCGCGACGGGCTGGGCCCGACCTTCAACGCCCAGGCGTGCTCGTCATGCCACACGCTCGACGGCCGGGGCGCGCCCCCCGACCCCACCGGCGAGGAGGCCCGTCTGGGCCTGCTGGTGCGATTGTCGGTGCTCGGATCCGACCCCGTGACCGGAGCGCCGCTCCCCGATCCCGTCTACGGAGGCCAACTGCAGGACCGGTCAGTAGTTGGAGTTCCCGCGGAAGGCACCCTCGTGGTGAGCTACGAGGTCGTGGTCGGCACCTACGGCGACGGGACCGCCTACGAGTTGCGGTCGCCTGCCTATGAAATCGCCGACTTGGCGTTCGGGCCGCTGGACGAACACGTGCGGCTGGGCCCGCGGCTCGCTCCCCATGTGGTCGGCATGGGCCTTCTGCAAGCCATCCCGGAGGACACGATCCGGGGCCTCGCCGACCCTGACGACGCCGACGGCGACGGCATCTCGGGCCGGGCCAACACGGTGTGGGACGCTCAGGCCGGTGCTCCGGCCTTGGGGCGCTTCGGCTGGAAGGCGAACGTGGCCACCATCGAGCAGCAGACCGCGGGCGCGTTCCACGGCGACATAGGCATCACCTCGGCGCTCCATCCCGCGGAGAACTGCCCTGAGTCGCAGACCGAGTGCGCCGCCGCGCCCGACGGCGGCACCCCGGAGCTCACCGACTCGCGTCTGGCCGCGGTGGAGTTCTACGTGCGCACCCTGGCCGTTCCCGCGCTGCGGGGCGCCGACACCGACGAGGTGCGGGCCGGGGCCCGCCTCTTCGAGGACTTCGGCTGCGCGTCGTGCCACACTCCCACCCACCGCACCGGTTCTTCGGACATCGACGCCCTCGCCGATCAGCTGATCCACCCGTACACCGATCTGCTGCTGCACGACATGGGCCCGGGGCTGGCCGACGGGCGCGCCGACTTCGACGCGGGCGGCAGCGAGTGGCGGACCCCGCCGCTGTGGGGCATCGGCCTCGCCGAGGCCATCAACGGCTACCTGTTCCTGCTGCACGACGGCAGGGCCCGAACCTTCGAGGAGGCGATCCTATGGCACGGCGGCGAGGGCGAAGCCGCCCGCGAGGCGTTCCGGCTGGCCGACGCCGAAGAGCGGGCCCAGCTCCTAGCGTTCCTGGAGGCGATGTGATTCTCCACCGACATAGAAGCGTCATGACGGCCGCCGACGGCCGCTCCTACCCCAAGGGCGCTGTCGGCCGTCCACAGCGGCGCGGGCTCGCTCCGACGGCTCTGGCGGTCGTCTTGGTGGTCGGCCTGGGCGCGGCCGGTTGCGGGGCTGGGGAACCCAGTCGCTCCGACGTGCTCGCGGACCTGGCCGATCAGACCATCGTTCCCGCGTACCAGCAGTTCGCGGCCGACGCCTCAGCCCTGCGAGACGCCGTCGAGGTGCTCTGCACCGAGCCCACCGGGGCCGCGGTCATCGACGCACGCGTCGCGCTGGCGTCCGCCCGCCGCAGTTGGTCGTTCTCCGAGGCGATGTGGGTGGGCCCGGTGATGGAGCGACGCTCGTGGGCGGTGATCCGCTGGCCGGTGGCGATCGACGAGATCGAGGCGCTCATAGCGGACCAGTCGCTGGTGCTCGACGTCGACCGTCTGGCCAACCGGATAGGCGCCGACCAGCGAGGGCTGGGAGCGCTCGAGTACTTGCTCCACGCCAGCGACGACCCGTTCGGCGGCGCGCTCGAGACTATCGGCACTGTCGGCGCCCTCGACGATCCGCGCCGCTGCGATTACTCGGAAGGTGTGGCCACCGTGATTGCGCAGGAGGCGGCCCTGCTGGCCGCGGGCTGGACGGACGGCTGGGACGGCGGCCAGCCCTACCGCGAGCAGCTCGCCGCCGACGAGGGCGACGGGCTCGACTCGCTGGTCAACGACGCTCTGTTCCTGCTCGAGTCGATCACCGACTTGGAGCTCGGGGCCGCGCTCGGTGCGATGGGCGGGTCGCCGAAGCCCGAGTCGATCGACGAGGGGCCCGCAGCCGCCGGAGTGCACGACCTCCTCCAGCGCCTCGCCGGGGTGGAAGCTGTCCTGGTGGGAGGCGACGGGACCGGGCAGGGACTGGCCCCGCTGCTCGGCGAGGACCTGACGGGACGCCTGCGTGCAGGCCTCGCCGAGGCACGCGGCGCGGTGTTGGCCCTGGAGCCTCCGCTTCGACTGGCCGTGGTGGAGTCGACGGACGCGGCCGCCGCGGCCCGGGACGCCGTCAAGGCCGTCCAGGTGATGGTGGCGACCGAGGTGGTGGGCCGGCTCGGCGTGACCATCGGGTTCAGCGATGCCGACGGCGACAGTTCCGGCTGAGGCAGGATCCCCGGCAACAGAGGCAAGGGCCCCGGCGGCCGACGCCCAGCAGACGACGCCAGCACGGGCAAGCCGAAGCCGAAAGCCGCCGCCAGGGCGCGTCGCGCCTGCGGACGACGCCGGGCACCGCGCCACGCTTCTGTGGCACCAGCTGCGCCTCGCGGCCCGGCAGCCGGTGCCCGCCGACTCCGTGGCGGTATTCCGGATCGGCTTCGGTCTGGTGGCTATGGCCGGGTCGCTTCGGTTCCTGGCCCGAGGGTGGGTCGACACGCTGTACCTGGCGCCGGAGCACCATCTGGCCTACGCGGGCTTCGAATGGGTCCGGCCCCTGCCCGCGCCCTGGATGCACCTGCACATGGCCGCGCTGGCCGTGCTGGGGGCGTGCATCGCGCTCGGCTACCGCCACCGGCTGGCCGCCGCGCTGTTCACCGCAGGCTTCGTGTACACGGAACTGATCGAAGCCGCCCTGTACCTCAACCATTACTGGTTCGTGACGCTGGCGGGGGTGCTGCTGGCGCTGCTGCCGGTGCACCATCGCTGGTCGCTGGACGCCAGGGCCGGCCGGGTTGAGCCGTCGCCGCTGGTGCCGGCGGCGGTGGTTTGGACATTGCGGTCGCAGCTCGCCGTCGTCTACCTGTTTGCCGGGATCGCCAAGCTGAACGGCGACTGGCTGCTGCAGGCCCAGCCGATGAGCCTGTGGCTGGCCGACCGCAGCCATCTTCCGGTCGTCGGGCCTCTGCTCGACGAGCCTGTGGCCGCCTACTTGGCGAGCTGGTGCGGCGCCGCCTTCGACTGCACCATCGTGGGCTGGCTGTTGTGGCGCCGGAGCCGTCCGTGGGCCTACTGCGTGCTGGTCGCGTTCCATCTGGCCACCGGGGCGCTGTTCCAGATCGGGGTATTCCCCTGGCTCATGATCGCGGCCGCACTCGTGTTCTTCCTACCCGAGTGGCCGTCGCGCCTGTTCGAGGCCGCAGCCAGAGCCTGGCGGCGATCCCCCGTCTCTCGGGCGTGGTCTCGGGCTTCGCCGGCTGCTGATGCGACGGCCGTCCCTCGTCTGCGCCGACCGGCGACGACGGCGCCCCGTCTGGGCCGACCGGCGAGGACGGTGCTGGTGGCGCTGGCCGTGGTGCAAGTGGTCCTGCCGTTGCGGCACTACGCGTACGACGGCAATGTGCGATGGACCGAAGAGGGCTACTACCTGTCCTGGCGGGTCATGCTCACCGAGAAAGCGGGCCACGTCGAGTTCCGGGTCACCGACCCGGCCACCGGCCGAAGCTGGACGGCCGGCCCCGAACTGGTTCTCGCCGACTGGCAGGCCGAGCACGCCGACGTGCGGCCCGGCCTGATCCACGCCACCGCCCTGCTGATCGCCGACCACTACCGCGGCGCGGGCGTGGCCGACGTCGAGGTGCGCGCCGACGCCTGGGTGTCGATGAACGGCCGGCCCGCCCGCAGGATCATCAACCCCGACACCAACCTCGCAGCCATCTCCCGAGTCGGGTTCGGCTCACCGCGGATCCTCCCCGATTCCTGACCTCCTGCGACCGCTGCCTTCCACCTTCCGGGATCGCCCGCCTTCTCGTCTGTCTCCCGGCCTCGGGCTCCGGTCTCGCCCACCTCGCAGCCGCGTCCTCGTCGCCGCCCCCGAACAGCCCGTATCCCGCCACCGAGATGCAGACAGACCGATATGTAGACGATTTGTAGACGGGGGCGTATCCTGTACGGGTGGAGACGACCACGATCCGAGTGGACCGGGAGACCCATGCGCGGCTCGCCGAGATGAGCCGGGACTCGGGTGACAGCCTCACCGAGACGGTCCGCCAGGCCGCCGAAGCCCTGCGACGGCTCCGGTTCGGCCTGAGGGTGCAGGAGGAGTACGCCGCCCTGCGAAGCGATCCCGAGGCTTGGGCCGACTACCTGGACGAGTCAGAGTCGTCCTACGTTGCCGATGGCGTCGATTGACGATCTCTCCCGAGTGACCGACGTGTAGTGGCATAGTCAGAGGAGGTCCCTATGTGGCCGATGGCGTCGATTGACGATCTCTGGCTTGTCGACTTCGGCAAGCCCTTCCGTGGCGAACCGGCGGCGCGACGGCCGGCGATGGTGCTCGGCCCGCCCGACACGTTCGGCGCCAGCTTCCCTGTCTCCATCGTGGCACCGCTCACGACGACCGACCGAGGGCTGTCGCTGCATGTGGAGGTGCCCGCCACCCGCCAGACGGGCCTCCGCCGTCCGAGTCATGTCCAGTGCGAACTGCTGCGTGCCGTGAGCAGACGAAGGCTGATTCACAGACTGGGGACGGTGGACCCCGACACCAGCTCGCGAGTGGGCGAGATCGTGAGGACTCTGCTCAACCACTGACTTCGAGGAGTCCTGCAATGCGAAGCCGCAGTCGAGAGGCGCCTGGGACATGATTCGTCCGATGTTGGGGGCGGTGGAGGCGGGTGGAACGAAGTTCCGAGCCGCGGTCGTGGACTCGGACCTGACGATCGTGGAGTCCGCCACCATCCCGACGACCGCTCCCGAGGAGACATTGGCCGCAGTCGCGGCCTTCCTGCGCGGTGCTGGGCCGGTGTCGGCTCTGGGCATCGGCTCTTTCGGCCCGCTCGATCTCGATCCCGACTCGGCGGGCTACGGATCGCTGATGGAGACGCCCAAGCCGGGATGGTCGGGCGCGCCGATCCTGGACCGTCTGTCTGCGGCGCTGGGCGTGCCCGCGGGCATCCAGACCGATGTGGAGGCGGCTGCGGTGGCCGAGCAGGTGCTGGGACCCGCACCCCGGCCTCGGCGGCTCGCCTATGTGACGGTGGGCACCGGGATCGGCGCGGCCGTGGCGGTGGACGGCACGCCTTGGCGCGGACGCCGTCACAGCGAACTGGGCCATGTCCCTGTGCGCCGTGTCGCTGGGGATCACTACGCGGGCCGCTGCCCGTTCCACGGTAACTGCCTGGAGGGGATGGCCTGCGGCCCGGCCATGGCCGAGCGTTGGGGCGTCGACCCGTCGCAGGCCGACGGACATGACGACATGTGGCGTCTCGAGGCGGCCTACCTGGCCCAGCTCGTGCGGGTGCTCGCCTATTCGTTCTCGCCCGACCGGATCGTGTTCGGCGGCGGAGTCGGCAGCCGTCCCGACCTGGCCGAGATGATCCGCGCTGCGAGCCGCGAAGACTTGGGCGGCTATGCCGATTACGGCTTCGACGACACGTTCATCACCACCCCCTCACTGGGCCCCGACTCCGGCCTGCTCGGCGGCGCCATCCTCGCCCGATCCCTGCTCGACTCGTAGTCTCTTGCCGCCGCTACCTAAAGAGCGAGCGCGAGTAGGTGATGGCCGCTCGCGTCGCGGCGGTGTCATTCCCGCTCTTGTTCGCTGCGCTCACGGGCCGCTCGGGCCACGGCCTCGCCCGTATGGGCCGGATTCGTTCACCTACCCGCTCGGCCTCTAAGTCGGCCGGCGGCTCCTAGAAGGCGGCGATCTGGCGGCCTAAGTCGGCCAGCTGCTCCTCGGCGTGGCCCAGGGTGAGCTCGATGTGGCGGGCGGTCAGGAAGTGGCGGTGCAGCGGGTAGTCGCGGTCCACGCCAACGCCGCCGTGGACGTGGACTGCGGCGTGCACTACCCGGAAACCGCCTTCTGAGGCCCAGTACTTGGCGATGGCGATCTCCCGGTCGGCAGGCAGGCCGGCCGACAGGCGCCAGGCGGCCTGGTAAGCGGTGAGCCACATGGCCTCGGCGTCGATGTAGGAGTCGCCGGCCCGCTGACTCACAGCCTGGAAGGTGGCGATGGGCCGGTCGAACTGGTGGCGCTGCTTGGTGTAGTCGGCGGCCAGTTCGATGGCGGCCCGGGCCGCGCCGGCCATCATCATGCACAGACCGACATTGGTATGGCGTTCGATGAAACGAACGATCTCGATGCCGTCGGACTCACCGCCACCGAGGAGCGCGTCGGCGCCGACTCGCACTCCCGACAGCTCGAAGCGGGCCTCCGGCCGCCCGGTCGTCACCTCCACGGTCAGCGCCTCCAGCCCCTCGACGTCCGTCGGCACGACGAACACGCCGACGCTTCCGTCGCCGAGCCGGGCCGGTACCAACGCGATGTCGGCGTCGAGTCCGCCTGCCACCAGCACCTTGGTGCCGTCGAGCACAAAGCATCGTTCGTCCGAGCGGGCCGTGGTCGTCGGCTCGGCAGGGTTCGTGCCGTCCTCGGCCAAGGCTGCGCAGGCCAGGACGGACCCGTCGGCGATGCCGGGCAGCCAGGCGGCTTGCTGTGCTTCGGTTCCGTAGGCGGCGATCGGCATGGCGCCCATGACCGCGGTGGTCAGCAGCGGCACCGGGGAGGCTCGGCGGCCGACCTGCTCCAGGGCCACCGCGGTCGACAGGAAACCGAGACCCAGGCCGCCGTGCTCCTCGGGCATCGACGCCGCTGCCACGCCAGTCGATGCCAGTGCGGCCCACGCCTTGCGATCGACGTGGTCGCCCGACGCCGCCAGGGACTTGAGGCGCTCGTGCGACGACATGTCGTCGAGCACCTGGGCGGTCAGATCCTGGATGGCCTGCTCCTCGTCGCCCAGCTCGAAGTCCACCGGGCCTAGCCCTCCCAACCGTTCTGTTCGAAGAAGCCTTCGTATATGACCAAGAACCTCGAACAGAACGGGCTGCGGCTGCCGGAGAGACTGAGCGCTGGCGGCGCGGGGCGCACGGCTAGCGGGAGGCTCGGGGGTAGCCGAGGCCGAACTGCGAGACCAGGTCGCGCTGCATCTCGTTGGTGCCGCCGCCGAAGGTGAGGATGACGGTGGAGCGGTACATCATCTCGAGGCGGGTCAAGTAGCCGGGCGAGCCCTCCACCACGTAGGAGCGCTGGCCGTACACCTGCATCAGCTTGCGGTAGGCGTCCACGTAGAACTCGGTGCCCGACACCTTCACCGCCGAGGAGTCGGCCACGAAGGCGGCGATGGTGGCCATGTCGGGCTCGGCGCCGTCGATGCGGTTGGCCACCGTCCAGGCCACCTTCCAGTTGGCCAGGCGAAGGAACTCCAGCCGGGCGGCCACCTCGGCCAGGTTACGCTGCACCCACGGCTCGTCGATCACGTAGGACCCGTCGGCCCGCTTGGCCGTCTTCGCCCACTCCACGCACTCCTCGAAGCGCTTCGTGACCATCCCCGACGAGCAGATCGTCACCCGCTCCCGGTTGAGCTGGCTGGTGATCAGGCCCCAGCCCCGGTTCTCCTCGCCGATCAGGGTGGACGCCGACACCCGGCAGTCGTCGAAGAACGTGTGGTTGATGTTGTGGGACGACAGCAGGTCGAGCGGCTCAATGCTGAGCCCCGGCGTGTCCATGGGGATGCAGAACAGCGAGATCCCCTTGTGCTTGGGCACTTCGGGGTCGGTGCGGGCCGCAAGCCAGATGTAGTCGGCGCCGGCGGCCAGCGAAGTCCAGGTCTTCTGGCCGTTGATCACATAGGTGTCGCCGTCTCGCACCGCCCGGGTGGTGAGAGACGCCAGGTCGGTGCCCGCGTCGGGCTCGGAGTAGCCGATGCAGAACGTGAGTTCGCCGCCGGCGATGCGGGGCAGGAAGAACTCCTTCTGCTCGTCGGTGCCGTACTGCATGATCGTCGGGCCGACGGTGTTGATGGTGAGCATCGGGATGGGCGCGCCCAGCGCCACCGACTCGTCGAACACGATGAACTGCTCCACCGCGGACAGACCCCGCCCGCCGTACTCGGTCGGCCAGCCCACCGCCAGCCAGCCGTCGCGGCCCATCTGGCGCACGATCCGCCGATGCACCGGCCCCACGCCCGGCTCCGCCCCCAGCGCGTCCCGCACATCGTCGGTCAGCAACTCGGCGTAGTAGGCCCGCAGCTCGTCCCGCAGGCCCTCCTGCTCAGCCGTGTACCCGATGTGCATCGTCGCTGCCTCCCCACAGAGAGTACCGAACCCCTGCCGACGGGTTCGCTACTCGTAGCGGGTGCCGTTGGCTTTGATGTAGTCGAGCCATAGGGCTCCGGCGTCGGGGGCCAGGTCGCCGGGGCGGTAGGTGACCGACTGCAGGTTGCCGGTAAAGGGGAACGGGCCGTGGCGCTCGTAGACGTCCCAGCTCACCGGGGAGCGACGGTCGATGCCCACGTCGATGCCCTCGAAGGGGGCCATCGCCATGAGCGACACCAGGCCGGGCGCCTCGGCGGCGCGCTCGCCGTCCACGCTGACCGTGGCGTTCCACACGAGGTTGCCGGGGTTCTCCATGGCGAGCTGGACGCTGGTCGTGCCGTCGGCGAGCGGGCCGCAGTCGAGCAGTTTCATGTCGCCGTAGGCGTTGTGGGCGAAGAAGAGCCGGTCGTCGTCCACGTACAGCATGTAGCCGCCGCCCTGGTCGCCGTGGGCCACCAGCACACCCGCTTCGCCGGGCTGCCAGCGCAGCGACACGTCGATGTCGAAGTTCTTCTGGAAGATGAGCTGCTGGGAGCGCCAGCGCTCCAGAGTGGGGGTGCCGGGCCTGAGCCGGGTCTCGGCGGCCAGCTCCGCGTACCACGGGGGACGCTGGATCCTGACTAGCTGGTTGCCCTCGTCGAGGGGGTAGACCTGATTGGCCCAGGCGGCCCGGTCCCAGGCCTGCTGCAGCTCTTCGAGCTTGTCGGGGTGCTCGGCGGCCAGGTCGCGGCTCTCGGTGGGGTCCTCGGACAGGTTGTGCAGCTCCCAGCGGTCGGCGCTGAACGGCCGCCGGGGGCGGTGGCAGGTGACCACCGACCAGCCGTCTCGGTAGAAGCCGCGGTGGCCGATCATCTCGTAGTACTGCTCGGGGTGGGTGGACGGCGCCGACGGGTCGGCCAGCGTCGCCGCGAAGCTGGCCCCGGCGGGCTCGGGCACCGGCACGCCGTGGCGCTCAGCGGCCACCGGAACCCCGCACAGCTCGGCCAGGGTCGGGAACACGTCGGTGACGTGCTGATACTGCGTGCGAATGCCTCCGGCCGGCAGAGCATCGGCCGAGACTGCCTCTGCCGCTCGCCTCCTGCCCTCGCCGCGGCCCCTCCCAGCTCCGGCACTGGAGAATCCCGCGGGCCAGTTGAGGATGAACGGGACGCTGTGGCCGCCTCGGTGGGTGTTGATCTTGTAGAGCCGGAACGGGGTGCACGACACCATGGCCCAGCCCATCGGGTAGTGGGCCAGCGTGCGGGGGCCGCCCAGCAGGTCGAGGCGGGCGTAGTCGGTGTCGACCACCTCCAGTTCGGTGTCGCGCACCTGGGTCAGCAGCGTGCGGAAGTAGGCGGAAGTGCCGGTGTACTGGCCTTCCCGCGAGCCGCCGTTGTCGCTGGTGAACAGCACGATGGTGTTGTCCCACTCGCCGACGGCCTCCAAGTGGCGGCGCAGGCGCCCGAAGTTTCTGTCGACGTTGTGGACCATGCCCGCGTACACCTCCATGTAGCGGGCGAACAGCTCCTTGGAACGGTCGTCGAGGTCGTCCCAGGGGCCTACTTCGTGGCGCTCCTCGGTATTGCGGGGCGGCAGCACCGCTTCCGGCGGCACCACGCCCAGTTCCCGCTGGCGTTCGAAGCGCTCGGCCCGCAGCACATCCCAGCCCCGGTCGAAACGGCCCCGGAACCGCTCGATGTCGGCCTCGGGGGCCTGCAACGGCGCATGCACCGCGCCGTGGGAGAAGTACATGAGGAACGGCCTGGTCGGATGCGACGACCTCAGCTCGTCCACCATGCGCAGCGCCTGGTCGGTGAGGTCGTCGGTGAAGTAGTAGCCGTCGGGGTAGGCGTCGGTGTCGATGTGGTGGTTGTCCTCGTAGAGCCGGTGCGGCTGGTGGAAGTTGGTGAACGCGTCGAGGATGCCGTAGTAGCGGTCGAAACCCCGCTGAAGCGGCCAGCTCGCCTTGGGGGCGCCGTCGCTGAGGTGGGCGTCCTTGGTGAGGTGCCACTTCCCCACCATGAACGTGGCCCAGCCCGCGTCCCGGAACGCCTCGGCCATCGTCACCGTGTTGTCTCGCAGTTCGTGGGCGTAGCCGGGGAAGCCGGGGTCGCTGTGGGGCACGGTGGCCATCCCGGCCATGTGATGGTTGAGCCCGGTCAGCAGCGACGCCCTCGTCGGCGAGCACATCGGATTGACGTGGAAGTCGGTGAAGCGCAGCCCCTCGACAGCCAGGCGGTCGAGCTCGGGGGTGTCGATCTCGGAGCCGTAGCAGCCCAGGTCGGAGTAGCCGAGGTCGTCGGCCATCATCACGATCACGTTGGGCGCGCCCTCGGGCGCGGTCGGCGGCTGCGGCCAGTGCGGCTCCGAGGTGGAGAAGATCCTGCCGACAGTGCCATCGAACCCCGCGTACGGCCCGGCCGGGTCGAAGTCCGATGCCGACGAGCCACCGGGGCTTGCGGTCACGGTTTGAAGAAGGCGGGGCTGGTGGCCTTGGCCGGGATCTCGGCCAGCGGGGTGGCGACCTGCTCGACGGTGGGGCCGTGCTCGGCGGCCAGCGGGGCGAGCCGGTCGAGGTCGAAGCCGTAGAGTCCAGCCGCATTGGCGCCCAGCACGGCCCGCATGTCTTCGGCCGACCAGTCGCTGAACGCCCGCTGCAGGCTCTCCAGCGAATACGGGTAGGTGCCCTCGTGATGGGGGTAGTCGCTGCCCCACATCACCTTGTGCACGCCGAGGGTGCGGATGGCGGCCGCCTCGCCCGGCGACGGGAAGCTGGCCCCGATCCACACGTTGCGGTCGAAGTACTCCGACGGCTTCAGCGGCAGCACGATGTCGGCCGCGAAGCCGAGCTCGCCCACCCGGCCGGAGCGCATCTGGCGGTGGTAGCCGTCCATGCGGCGCAGCTCCTCCACCAGCCAGGCCACGCCCTGCTCGGTCATCACGTAGCGCAGCGTCGGGAAGCGCTCGAAGACCCCCGACATGATCAGGTGGGCCAGGTTGCGGTGCGAGAAGAACGGCACCTCCATCAGGAAGATCACCCCGGCCGCGGGGGCGTCGCCGTAGTCGGGGCCGCCGTTGCCGCCGTGCTGGGTGACCACCAGCCCCAGGTCGGCCACCGCCGCCCACAGCTTGTCCCAGCGGGGGTCCCAGTAGCCGGGCAGGTCGCTGTCGGGCGCGATATGGGGCAGCAGGAAGCTGCGGAACCCCTCGGCCGCGGCCCATTCGAGGGTGGCCACCGCGTCGTCGAGGTCCTCGGCGAAGATCTGGGGCAGGCCGCGGCGCTGGTCGGGATAGTGGGCGCACCAGTCGCGCAGCCAGCGGTTGTGGGCGGCGATGCCGGCAAAACGCCGCTCGTAGTCAGCCCGGTCCGACGGCGGACGGGCCACCAGCGCGCCGGTCGGGTAGAACGGCGGCACGGTGTTGGGGAACGTGATCTCGGCCACGATGCCGTCGTCGTACTGCTCGGCCAGGCGGCGCTCGTCGTCCCAGTTGCGGGAGCGCCCGTCGTCCTGGAGGTCGCGGTAGGGGTTGCGGTAGGCGCCCCGCCACGCCTTGAACTCGTCGCGCCAGGCCGGGTCGAGGTACTCCTCGTAGGCGGCCATGTTCCCGCCGGCATGGCAGTCCGACGAGATGATCGTGTACCGCTCGGTCGCCTCGGTCGCCACGTCGGCGGTCTGTCCTGCATCGCTGCGCAGCTCGCTCATCGGCCCTGTCCCCCTCAGCCGGTCGTCTGGCATTGTTGTCGCGGCAGTGTACGCGGCCGGTCCGCACCGGCACCGGCGGGCGCACGCGGGTTACGCTGGCAGGCAGGCCGACTGATGGGAGCCGCCATGGTCTCGGTGGACATGCGCACCCGGCTCGACGGCGACGTGGTCCTGATCGACCCCGCGGTCTTCGTGGGCGACGACCTTCCCGAGCTCCTCGACCGCAACGGCGAGCTGGCCGCCCGGGGCGCGGCCCTGGTGGGTGCCAAGGCACTGGGGATCGACGTGGACGGCGTCCGCTTCACCTTGGAGCCGACGGCGCGGACCATCGAGCTGCGGCGAGGCACGTCCGGCGCCCGGGTGGTGGTGCAACTCGACCGGGGATCGTTCAGCGATCTGGTGCAGGACCTGCAGACCCCTCAGACGCTGGCCACGTCGTTGGTGACCCGCCTGCCGATGGCCGACCATTTCCGCTGGCTCAAATGGTGGCCGGTGCTGCGGGCCGTCATCGACGGCCGGGCCGTGTACGAGCCCGGCGACATCGACTTCGTCGGCGCCGACGGCGAGCCGCTCGACCTGGGCCGGCGCTTCACCCCCGACGACCGCGACGCCGAGATGGCCCATTTCCTGGGCGAGGCCGGGTTCCTGCACCTGAGGGGATGGTGGCCGTCCGAGCTGATGGCCCAGGTGTCCGCCGACATGGACCGGGCCCTGCCCCGCTACCGGCCCGACGACGGGCGCAGCTGGTGGGCGACCACCGGCGACGGCGCCGAGCGATGCGTGCGGATGCGCTTCTTCCAGGAGCACTCGCCCGACACCAGCGGCCTGCTCGAAGACCCCCGACACCTGCGGATCGGCGCCCTGACCGACGACGGGCACGTGGCCCGGACCCGGGTCCACGGCGAGAACAGCATCGAAGCTCTGGTGAAGCCGCTGGACGTGGTGTCGGGCATCTCCGACCTGCCGTGGCACAAGGACTGCAGCCTGGGCCGCCACAGCTACGACTGCTGCGCGATGACGACTGGGATATCCGTCACCGGCGCAGACGCCCGTTCGGGCCAGTTGGCGGTGGTGGCCGGGTCGCATCGGGCCAACGTGCAGCCCAACTTCATCCACCCCTACCTCGACCTGCCGGTGGTGCCTCTGCCCACCGAGGCCGGCGACGTGACCGTGCATCTCAGCTGCACGCTGCACATGAGCCACGCGCCCGTCGACCGGGAGCGGCGGGTGATGTACACCGGCTTCTCGCTTCCGGGCGAGCGGGGCAACACCATCGGCGCCGACCTCGGCTCGGTGCGCGAGAACGCCTATCGCAAGGTGAGCCAGACCCCGGCCGCCCTCCAGCACTGAGACGGCAAAGGCTGTGATGATCGACGCCGAGGTCGTCCATGCCGCCGAGGCCGAGCTGGGCGAGGGGTGTGTGTGGTCGCCGGTGGAGGACCTGCTCGTCTGGGTGGACATCAACGGGCGGGCCGTGCACCGCTTCGACCATGCATCGGGCCGGCCCGTGTCGGTGTGGCGCTACCCGGAGCCGGTCGGCAACGCCGAGCCCCGGGCCGGCGGCGGTCTCGCCCTCGGCCTGGGCGCCTCTGTGGCGCTCACCGACCGGGCCGGTGCCGTCGAGACCGTCATCGAGCTCCCCGGCGAGCCCGACTCGCACCGCACCAACGACGGCGCGGTGGCCCCGGACGGCCGGCTGTTCCAGGGGACGATGAGCGACGCCGAGCCTGGCGCGCCCGTCGGCGCGCTCTATCGGGTGGACGCCGACGGCTCGGCCCGCCGAGTGCTCGAAGAAGTGAGAATCTCCAACGGGATGGGCTGGAGCCCCGACGGTGCGACGATGTACTACATCGACACCCTGACGTTCCGGGTGGACTGCTTCGACTACGACCCCGACACCGGCGAGATCGACGGGCGGCGCCCGCTGGTGACCTTCGACGGGAGCACGGGCGCGCCCGACGGGATGTGCATGGACTCCGAGGGCTGCCTTTGGGTTGCGATGTTCGGCGGCTACCAGGTGCAGCGCTTCTCGCCCGACGGCGAACGGCTCGAGACGGTGGCCACGCCGGGCGCCCCGCAGACCACCTGCTGCTGCTTCGGCGGGCCCGACCTCGACACTCTCTACATCACCACCGGACGCAGCCCGATAGCCGGCGTCAGCACCGAGGGCGAGCCCAACTCGGGAGCGCTGTTCGCGGCCGACGTGGACGCCACCGGACAGCCCACCAACCTCTTCGCCGGCTGATCCACGCTCAGAAGCTCGAAGAACCGCACTCAAGATACTCTGCGCGGCTTATCAGGCTTGCCATTATGGATGTGACAGATCGCTATAGGCTGCAAGGCTTGTGGCGCTCGGAGCGGACCTCGCATGGATCTCGCCCCCGACGCGCAGCGGGCCTACCTTGCGGCGATGGCGACGATGGGGCCGAGGCCGCATCGTTCAGGACGGACGGCGAAGGCGTTGGGCAAGCGATCGACGCAGGTCGGGCCGGTTCGCCAGTCGTTGATCAAGCGTGGCCTGTGCTACTCGCCCCGCCATGATGTGATCGCCTTCACGGTGCCGATGTTCGACGACTTCATTCTCCGCCACCACGACCAGTGACACCCCCCTAGACCTCTACTCCCGACCTCTCCCCTCCACAAAGGACGGCTCATATCCATGACCATCGAACTGGAACCGCTCCCCTACCGGCTGGACGGGCTCGCTCCGCACATCAGCGAGCGCACCATGAGCTTCCACTACAGCCGCCACCACGCCGGATACGTGGCCAACCTCAACCGCATGATCGAGGGCACCGCCCTCGCGGACGCCTCGCTCGAGGACATCGTGGTTGCGGCCGACATGCCGTCGGCGCTGTTCAACAACGCGGCCCAGGCTTGGAACCATGCCTTCTACTGGAACTCGATGGCACCCGGCCGGGCCGAGCCGCCCTCGGACGAGCTGGCGGCCGCGCTGGAGCGCAGTTTCGGCTCGCTCGACGCCTTCAACTGGCAGTTCGCCGCGGCCGCGGTCGGGAACTTCGCGTCCGGCTGGACCTGGCTGGTGTCAGACGGCGACGGGCTCGGCATCGTCAGCACCGACGACGCCGACACCCCGCTGCGCCACGGCGTCCGCCCTCTGCTGACCATCGACGTGTGGGAGCACGCCTACTACCTCGACTACCAGAACGCCCGAACGGCCTACGTCGACGCCTTCGTGCAGCACCTCGTCAACTGGCAGTTCGCCTCCGCCAACTTCGCCGGCTAGTGCTGCGTCGCCCGAGTCGTCAGGGCACCTCGCGGGCTGTTGCACCTGCTCAGGCAGCGTGGCGGCCACGCGGTCATTTCAGCGACAGACCGCTGGCCCGCGCCGCGGCGAGAAGCCGACCCGCCTCGGAATTGGCAGCGATTTAGCCCCTATGGGGGCAATCTGGCTGCCAATTCCCAGACCCGTCGAGACACCTCCAACACGATGAGTGCGGAGGGTCGGATTTCATTCCGACTGGTCGAAGGCGCCCGATCCTGCCTCGCGTGCCAAGTCCCAGATGCACCAGTCCAGAGCGACGGGCGAGACGTTCCCGTGGCGCGCGTATTGAAGGAAGGCAGTCTCAAAGCGGTCGTAGTGCTGATCGGCGTCCCAGTGGGCGCGGAACACTCCGCTCATCAACAGGGCCCGCCTCAGGTGGATGTCGTTCACATGGACTTCGGCGCGGGAGCCCCTGAAGCCGCTCTCGATCAGCGCTGCCGTCTTGGGCCCAACCCCCCTGAGCGACATCAGGTAGTCCCGTAGCAAGCGCGGGTCGTCGGGCGGGGCGTCGGTATCGAGCCGCGAGACGGCTTCGGAGATGAACACTGCCCTCCTGTTCGGGTACCTGTAGCGCCCGAAGCCCTCTATCGGCGCGGCGAGGACCTCCGCCACTTCGGCCGTCGAAGGTCTCTCGTTCTCGTTCAGCAACGCCATCACCGCATCGTGGTAGGCGTTTGCGACCTCGGCCACCACGCCATGACCGTGCAGCAGGCCCCAAACCGTTGCAGTCTCGAGGTCCATCCTCTCGTCGTCGACTTCGGTGTAACCGCCGGTGAGCGTCTGGTCGACCCAATAGGCGGCCGTGCCGAACTTGTCGTGGCGGCCCCACGGCACTTCCCACCGATCTCCAGCCACGCTGAAGGCGATGCGCTCATTCGGGTCTGGCGGCCACGCCCCCACAGTGGCCGGCTCAGAACCGGAGGTGCCCTCTTCCGCCTCGACGAACGGCTCCAAGGGCATGTCGCTAGTACCGGCGGTCGAGCTGGGCATGAGCAGCAGTCCTCCGCCGAGATCAAGAACTGTGACTTCTCCTCCGTCCCGCAGGCTCCAACGGCCTCGTACGCCTTTCGGCAGCCTTACGCGGCCCTTCTTCGACACCTTGAGGTTCCCGGTTCTCAGCATGACGGCCCACAATAGGACTCTCTGGAAGGCGCCGCCGCACCCGCAGTGGCCTCGAGGACCCCCACCCATCGAGAAATGCAAGGCCCCTTCGGCACTGGTCGACGGCTCGCCAAACCCGGCAGCACGGACTCTTCCTTGCTGCGGCCGACGCCACAGGACCCACAAACCTGCCGGGAATCAGCGACGCCGACGCACCACGGACTCCCGACCGCAGCGGCCGACGCCACAGGACCCACAAACCTGCCGGGAATCAGCGACGCCGACGCACCACGGACTCCCGACCGCAGCGGCCGACGCCACAGGACCCACAAACCTGCCGGGAATCAGCGACGCCGACGCACCACGGACTCCCGACCGCAGCGGCCGACGCCCGAGCTCGGCAAACCTTCGATCTGCGCCGTCCCGCAGTTCATTTAACAAAGATTCTGTGAGTGGCTCTATAGTGCTGTAAATGCTTGACAGATGTCGTACCTGTGTGAGATACTGTCTTCATGCTGATCGAAGCCGCCTTTCGGGCCGAGGCCGCCGCCAAGGAGATGCTGGCGGGCGTCCACGCGGGTTCGGCTTCGTGCGCGGAACTGCGCGAGATGCTGGCGGTGTCCAAGGCCACGATGGCGATCCTCTCGACCGCGCAGACCTCTGCTGCCTCGGTCATCGCCAGGGCTGAGCGCCACGGCGACGGCGGCACGCAGGTGCTCGCCGACAGCGCCGGGCTGACCCGCCACGAAGCCCGCAGCCAGGTCACGACCGCACAAACGATCGAGGCGGTCCCTGCTGTGCGCGAGGCGCTCGAGGCCGGACGAGTGTCACAGGCCAACGCCAAGCGGCTGGCCGAAGCCATCGACAAGACCGGCGCCGACACCGTCGAGTCCGATTCTGAGCTGTTGGCTAAAGCCGAGTCGATGCGCCCCGAGCAGTTCAGCCGCGAGGCCCGCCGCTGGACCGCGGACCGCCAACCCGACTGCGGGGAGGCCGACTATCGGCGGCTGCGGGCCAAGCGCCGTGTACGCGTCTGGGACGCTGATGACGGCTTGGTGCACCTGCACGGAGAGTTCGACCCTGTCGCCGGGCGTCGCATCGCCAACCGTCTACGAGCCGAAGCCGGCCGCCTATACGACGCCGACAAGAATCAACCCGCGGCTCGCAGTGAGAGCGGACCGCGCAGCTTCGACCAGTGCATGGCCGACGCCCTCGACAACCTCACTTCCAACGGCGGCGACAACGGCGGCAAGCCGTTCGCGGACATCTGCGTGGTCGCGCACCTCGACGACGCCACCGGCAAGCTCGTGGCCGATACGCCCGAAGGCCAGCGTCTGCCCGACTCGGTCCTCGAAGAACTCGCCTGCAACGCCAAGTTCACCGGCCTGCTGTATGACCGCGACGGCAAGCCCATCTGGCGCGCCCACTCCGTGCGCGGCGCCACCAAGGCGCAACGCCAGATCCTCTTCGCACGCTACGGCGGCTGCTTCCACTGCGCCGCGCACCCCGCGCTATGCCAGATACACCACATCAAGCCGGTGTCGCAGGGCGGATCCACCAAACTCGACAACATGGTGCCGGTCTGCTGGGGCTGTCACCAGAGAATCCACCGCAACGGCTGGCAGATCCACACCCACCGCGGAAAGCACAGCCTACACCCACCCGACCGGACCCACTACGGGCCCGCGCACGCCCCGGAACAGCCCATCCTTCAAGTATCCGGAGCACCACCGGACTTCCATCCTCCCGCGCGTCCGTCGCGCCCAGCCCGCTCCCAGCCGGAGACCGCGTCACCGCCGTCTCGAACCGCCACCGGTATCAGGCCCAGCGGTGCATGTCAGCAGACTGCGGGCCCTCCCGGCCGTACCGACAGCGGCGCCTCCGTGGGCCGGCGGGGCCTGGCCGCGGCCCGCGCCGCGCTGAGCACCGGGCCGGCCGAACGCGACACGCCACCTGCCGAGGCCGACCGGCGGTCGTCGCGGCACACCCTTGGAAGCTCAGTCGTCGACTAGGAGCTCGATCAGGGAGCTGGTGTCCCAGCGGCCTCGACCCTGGCGCTGCAGGCGGGCGTAGAACTGGTCGATCACCGCGGTGACCGGCAGGGTGGCGCCGATGCGCTCAGCCTCCGCGAAGCAGATGGCCAGGTCCTTGCGCATCCAGTCGAGCGCGAAACCGAAGTCGAACTCGCGGCCGGCCATGGTCGTGCCTCGGTTGGCCATCTGCCACGACCCGGCCGCGCCCTGCGAGATCGTGGCGACCACCTGCTCCACGTCGAGCCCGGCCCGGCGGGCGAAGTCGATCCCCTCGGCCAGGCCCTGCACCAGGCCGGCGATGCAGATCTGGTTGACCATCTTGGTGCGCTGGCCGCTGCCGGGCCCGCCGAGAAGCGTCACCGCCTTGGCGTATGCGCCGATCACCGGCTCGACCTGCTCGAACACGTCGCGGTCGCCGCCGCACATCACGGTGAGCACGCCGTCCTCGGCGCCGACCTGACCGCCGGAGATGGGCGCGTCCACGAAGCCCACGCCTTGTGCCCCCGCCTTCTCGTGCAGTTCTTGGGCCAGTTCAGCTGACGCGGTGGTGTGGTCGACCAGCACACTCCCGGCCTCCATCGACTCGAGCGCCCCGCCGTCGGCCAGCGTCACCGAGCGGACATCGTCGTCATTGCCCACGCACACCAACACGAACTCCGCGTCTGCGGCGGCTTCAGCCGGGGTCGGAGCCGACCCTCCGCCGTGCTCGGCCACCCAGGCGTCAGCTCGGGCGCCGGTGCGGTTGTACACGGTGACCTGATGGCCGGCCGCGACCAGGTGGCCTGCCATCGGATAGCCCATCACTCCCAGCCCGACGAACGCGCAAACAGCCATGTGTGCCTCCTTGGGCTCCTTGGAATTGCAGGCTGAGAGCCTCTCCAGGGTATCTCAGCCTGTGATCCTGCTGCGGCCTGAACCGTGCCCGGGGTGGGACTCGAACCCACACGCCCTAGGGACAACCCGTTTTAAGCGGGCCGCGTTTGCCAATTACGCCACCCGGGCATACCCGCAACCGTACCGCTTCGCGCTCTGCGGCACCGCACCGCGGTGAATCGACGCACGGCCAAACACGCTCCTAGACAGTGCTCACCGGGCACCAAGGCACCCGCCACAGACCGTCACTGCCTCGGCGGTCGGGCTGCCTATGAGCAGAGAACATCCGCACCGCCGATTCGGATGGGTCACCGCTCCACCGCCACCCGCCCGAGCCAGGCCGTCAGCCACGAACGTGTCGGCGACCTGCGCGGCACTCCACCGCCACCCGCCCGAGCCAGGCCGTCAGCCACGAACGTGTGGGCGACCTCGGCGGCGCTGCGCCGACGCGTGCGCGGGCTACGCGGCGATCGTGGAGGACGCTGGCCGTGAGGCCGTGGCCGTGCGGGCGGGCTCGACCCCGGCTCCCGGCGCGGCCTCTGTCGCTGAGCCAGATCTCGCAGCCTCGCCGTCGACGGCCAGCCACAGCGCCGCTCGGACCAGGTCGGCTCGGGCCCCGGTCAGACGGTTGGCTACCACGACCCCCTCGATCATGTCGGCCAGCACCGCGTTCCGCGGCCGGCCCCGCAACCGCACCGACACGAGTGGCGACCCGGCCCGGCGGCGGATCGACCGATCGAGATCGGCCCGTCGGGGCGGGCTGGCGAAATCGGGTACCACGAGATCCCTGAGCCGGGCCGCTCGGCCCAGCGAGCGGGCCGTGGACGCGAAGTCCAGCGAGCTCATGCCGGACGGCGCGGCCACGGTCACCGCGCGCCGCTCTCGTGAGGCCGTTTCGAAGGTTCTTCCCGGTCGCATTCCCATTGACCGATATCGTCGCGCGGGGGTGTGACAAGGCCCGCCGACGCCGTGCACACCGACGCCCACGACACCGCCCAACAGTGACCACCGCCATGCACACCGACACCCACGACCCCACCCGACAAGGCCCTTCCGGCGCCCTGCACAGCGACGCCTACAACCCCGCCGGACAGTGACCGCAGCCATGAACACCGACGAGTACAACCCCGCCCAGCAGGAAGTCTTGAACCTGCTCGGCGCGCCGCCAGCGGACCGGCCCGAGTTCCACCCGAGCCTCCGCGACGAGTTGCGCAGCCGCCTGGAGGACGGCTTGGAGCCCCTGGTCGAAACCATCCAGTCCGACACGTTCGGCGACGAGGTGCTCTACCTCAGCAAGTTCAGGCTCGCTCAAGTGCTCGGATGCGAGCGGAAGTTCATGGCCGGGCTAGGCCGGCCGTTCGAGTGGTCGCCGCCGATCGCCCGGGGCACGGTCACGCACAAGGCGATCGAGTTGTCGGTGCACTGGCGAGGCGAGGCCTCCCCGCTAGCGCTCGTAGACGAGGCCATCGCCAGCCTCCAGAACGCCGACAAGAGCATCGGCGACTACCTGAGAGTCTGCGGCGAGACCGAGCACACCGAACTGCGGGCCGCGGCCGGCGCCTCCATGACCCAGTTCCTCGAATGCTTCCCGCCGCTCAAGCCCAAGTGGAGGCCCGCGACGGAGAGCCCCATCCGAGCCGAGCTCCACCACGGGCTGATCGTGCTGTCCGGCAAGCCGGACCTCACCCTCGGCCAGCCCGACGGGACGGTCGCCGGCAAGGTCGTCGTCGACTTCAAGACAGGCGGGTTCTCCCCGTCGCACCGCGACGACCTCCGCTTCTACGCCCTGCTGGAAGCCCTGCGCATCCTGCCGCCCCGGCTGATCGCCACCTACTACCTCGATCAGGGCCAGTTCCACTCCGAGCAGGTCACGCAGGATCTTCTGCTGTCGGCAGCCGAACGCGTCATCGACGCTGCTCACCGCTATGTCGAACTCGTGTCGCGCGCTCGCCCCGCCGGTGTCGCCCCCGGCCCGGCCTGCCGCTGGTGCCCCGTGCAGCACGACTGCGAAGAGGGCACCGCGCATCTCGAAAGAGCAGCCGAGACCGGCGACCCATACGACTGGTAGGCCTACAAGGAATTGGCAGCGTCCTGCCCCATCGAGCGCACAATGCTGCCAATCCGGTCGCCGACGCCGAGCCGCACGGGAACTGGCAGCGTCCTGCCCCCATCGAGCGCACAATGCTGCCAATTCCGTCGCCGACGCCGAGGCGCACGGGAACTGGCAGCGTCCTGCCCCCATCGAGCGCACAATGCTGCCAATCCGGTCGCCGACGCCGAGCCGCATGGCAACTGGCAGCGTTTTGCCCCTATAGGGCGCATAATGCTGCCAATTCGGTTACCGACGGCCGGGTCGCATGGCAACTGGCAGGGTTTTGCTCCTATGGGGCGCGTACTGCTGCCAATTCGGGATGGGTCGTGCGTTACGGCGGCGACTCGTGCTGGCGGCGGGGCGGCGACGGGGTGGTCGGATGGGCCTCGGGCACGACGTCCGGGGAGTAGTCACCCACCTCGACGTCCATGTGACGCAGCCAGCGCATCGAGTGAAGCAGCACCAGGCCGCCGAGCAGCACCGCGCCGTAGAGGCCGAAGGCCGGGCGCGCTCCGATCAGCTCGATCAGCTGGCCCAGGACGAGCTGCCCGACAGGGTTGGACGACATCAGCACCATGATGTACAGCGACAGCACCTGAGTCCGCTGCTCCTCGTCGACCTGGAGCTGCACGGTCGTGTTGAGCGCGCTGGCCGAGGTGAGATGGGCTGCCCCGATGAGCGCCAGCGGCACCAGGTACGACACGAACGTGGGCGCCACCGACAGGCCTACCGTGGCCGCGCCGTACATCAGGAGCGCGACCCACTCGATCTGGGACCGCGCCACCCTCTCCCCCAGCGACGCCACCACCGGGGTGGCCAGGACCGCTCCCAGGCCGACCATGGTGAGCATGAGGCCGAAGCCGCTCGGGCCCCGATCGAACACGTCCTCGGCGAAGACCACACTGAGTATCTGGATGGGCAGGCCGAAGGCGCCGATCAGCGCCACGGTGCCGATTGCCACCACCAGGCCCCGGCGAGCCCCCACGTAGCGGGCCACCCTCGCCGTGTTGCGGATCAGCCTCATGCTCGGAGCTGCGCCCGCCGAGCCCGCCTTGCGGGACTCGATCAACAACAGCGCGACCAGCACTACGACGGAACCGGCCGCACTGACCGCGAACGCCGGTCCGGGACCGGCTGCGGCCACGGTGATGCCCCCCAGCATCGGACCAACCAGGCGGGAGTTGTTGAACTGCGCCGAATTGAGCGTGACCGCGTTGAGCAGCAGTTCCCTGGGCACCAGCTCGCTGACGAACGCCTGCCAGATCGGCAGGTTGAAGCCTGCGGCCAGCCCGGCAGCCGCAGCCAGGGCGACATACGCGGTCGGCGACCGCACCCCTTGGATCCACGCCAGCGCCATGGCCAGCGCCACCAGGCTCATCGTCGCCTGGGAGAGCATCAGCAGCCTGCGCCTCGAGTAGTAGTCGGCCAAGACGCCGGCGACCGGCGCGATCACAGCCATGGGGATGAACTGCGCGAACCCCGCGAATCCGACCCAGCCCGGACTCTGGGTCAGGTCCCACATGACCGCGGGCAGGGCCACCTGCTGGAACCAGCGGGCCGAATGGGACACGAACCCTCCGAACCAGAAGTACCGGTAGCTCCGATACCCGAACGAGGCGAACGCGGCCGGAGGCATCAAAGCACGGTATACGCCCCGATGCGCCATGCTGGCGGACCGGCCAATCCGCGGACAGGCTGCCAACAGGGCGCCACACTGCCGCACGCGCCGTCCGCGGCCGTGCTGTCGACTCGGCGGCGCCGCGCCATACTGCGGGCCATGCCCTACGTCAAGACCGACATCTCCGACGGCGTCGCCCAGCTCACGCTCAACGATCCCGACCGGCGCAACACCGTCAGCCAGGCCATGAACGACGAGATCGTCGCCGCCCTGGACGAGCTCGAACCCGACCCCGCCGTCGGGGCGCTGGTCGTGACCGGCGCCGGGAAGGGGTTCTGCGCGGGCGCGGTCCTCGACGACCTGCTGGCGGCCGAGTCGACGGGCATCACCCGCATCTACGAGGGTTTCCTGCGGGTGGCCCACTCGCCGCTGGCCACCGTCGCCGCGGTCAACGGCGCCGCGGTGGGCGCCGGGATGAACATGGTGCTCGCCTGCGACCTGGTGCTCGCCGGGCGCCGCTGGGCCCGCTTCGACTCCCGCTTCCTGCAGATCGGCCTGCATCCCGGCGGGGGCCACACCTGGCGACTCCGCCATGTGACCGACCGCACCACCGCCATGGCGATGGTGGTCTTCGGCGAGGTCTTGTCGGCTGACGACGCCCACCGCACCGGCCTGGCCTGGGACGTCGTCGATGACGACGAGCTGCTGGAGCGGGCCCACCAACTGGCCGCTCGGGCCGCGGCCCAGCCCAAGGAGCTGGTGGCCCGCACCAAGGCGACGATCCTGTCGCTGGACGAGGTCGCCGGCTCGGCCGCGGCCGTGGACCACGAACTGCACCCCCAGCTCTGGTCGATGGGCCAGCCGGCATTCAAGGGCCTGGTCCGCAGCCTCCAGTCGCGGATCACCTCCAAGCCGCGGTAGGCGTCCAGAACAACACCGTCAGCCAATACCGTCAGCGTCGCGAAGGGCCCGGCCGAGCCAACATCGCCAAGAGGCCCAGCCGAGCCAACATCGCCGCCACGCCCGGCCCAGCCAACGGACCGAGCCCCAAGAGACCGGGCACCAAGGGCCGAGCCGAGCGGGCGGGCCGGAAGCGGCGCCCCCGGTGTCAGCTAAGAGGCCGAGCAGGTAGGTGAACGAATCCGGCCCATACGGGCGAGGCCGTGGCCCGAGCGGCCCGTGAGCGCAGCGAACAAGAGCGGGAATGACACCGCCGCGACGCGAGCGGCCATCACCTACTCGCGCTCGCTCTAAAGCCGGTTCCGGCGTCCCGCAGGGATTCTTCGCGCCGCGGCGGCGCTCACCGCGACAGGTGGATGGTCCGGGAGCGGCGCGATCCATTGTTCGATCAGCCCCGCGCCGCGCTCCAGCCACTCCTCGACGGTCATCGCGAAACGGTAATGGTCTTCCCACACGCCGTTGATCTCCACGTAGCGCTCGGCCAGACCCTCCCGTCGCAGGCCCAGCTTCTCCACCACTCGCAGGCTCGCAGCGTTGCGCGGCACGATGGCCACCTGCAGGCGGTGCAGCTTCAACTGCTCGAAGGCGAACCGGGCCGCCACGACGAGCGCCTCGGGCGTGTAGCCCTGGCCCGCCACCGCCTCGTCGATCCAGTAACCGACATAACACGACTGGAACGGGCCGCGCTGGATCGACGACAGGTTCATCTCGCCCCGGAAACGCCCGGCGACGAACACCCCGAAGCCGAAGCCGGCACCCTGCTGGCGTTCGCGGCGACGGGCCGAGCAGCGGGCCGCGAAGGCACCGGCGTCCTCGGCCAGGTCAGCCTGGCCGGGCGCGGGCCGCGGCTCCCAGCGGGCGAGGCGGTCGCGGTTGCGCAGGCGCACCTCCCGCCATTGCCTGAAGTCGTCGCGGCTCAGCGGCCGCAGCACGACTCTCCGCCCCAGCAGCCTGGTCACGCGACTGACTGTAGTGGCGCGGCCAGCTGTAGTCGTAGGCGGCTGTCGGCTAGCAGTCAGGCCTCGAGCAGCGACAGGGCCAGTCCGTCGAGCAGGTCGGACTCCGACACCAGGCACTCGTCGAAGTCGAAGTAGCGCATGATCCGCACCAGGATGCACATGCCGGCCACGATCACGTCGGCCCGTCCCGGATGCAGCCCCGGATTGCATCTGCGGTCCTCGAGGCTCTCGGTGGCGAGAGTGCGGAACACGTCCTCGGCCGCCTCCTTGGCGAGCAGGAAGTGATGGACCCGGTCTCGGTCGTACTCCGCCAGGCCGATCTCGACCGCGGCCGCGGTGGTGATCGTGCCGGCCACCCCCACCAGCCTGCATCCCGACGCGATCTCGGGGATCTCTCGCACCGCGTCGTCGAGGTGCAGTTCAGTGACCGACAGGCAGGCTGAGAGCTCCTCGGGCCGGGGCGGGTCGTGGTGCACGAACTTCTCGGTGAGCCGCACGCTGCCGACGTCGAGCGAGAGGGCCGCCTCGCACTCGCCTCGTCCGAAGGACAGTTCCGTGGATCCCCCGCCGATGTCCACCACCAGGAACGGCCCGTCGCCGGGACTCAGCGCCGACACGGCCCCACGGAACGCCAGCTCCGCCTCCTGGCGGCCCGAGAGCACCTCCAAGGGCGCCCCGACGATGGCCGCGGCCTCGTCGAGGAACTCGGACCGGTTGGCGGCGTCACGCGCCGCTGAGGTGGCCGTGGCCCGCACAGCGCCGACGCCGCGGCAGTCCATGATCTCCCGGTAGGTGCGCAGGCACGCCAGAGTGCGCTCGACGGCATCGGTCCTCAGCGAGCCGGTGGCGTCCACGTCGCGGCCGAGCCGGGTGATCGACGAGCGGCGTTCGAGACCCGCGCCCGGGCCGTCGGTGACGAGCAGCCGGGTGGTGTTGGTGCCGCAGTCGACGGCAGCCACCGGATTCACGGTCACCGCCGATCGGCCTCGAGGCGCTCCTGGACCCAGCGTCCCACCGGGTCGTCCCCGCCGGCGAGATGCCAGGCGTAGTGGGCGTGGAGGCATTTGACGCCTCGCCGGGTGCCGCCCACGCCATGGGACGGCCGGGGGCCGCGGTGACCGGTCGGGATGGCCGCGTCGCGCTCGGCGGCGTACCGGTCGTGGGCGTCGGCCAGCTCGCCGGGATCGACGGCGGCCTCCGCCGCCCTCACGCCGCCCTCGGACTCAAGCCGTCCCACCAGGCGCCGCAGACCGTCGTCC
This sequence comes from Acidimicrobiales bacterium, assembly GCA_963667505.2. Classification (GTDB taxonomy): domain Bacteria; phylum Actinomycetota; class Acidimicrobiia; order Acidimicrobiales; family Aldehydirespiratoraceae; genus Aldehydirespirator. The sequence continues at coordinate 1,578,367 of OY763490.2, forward strand.
ACCAGCCAGTAGCGGGTCGGCATGGGCCGGCCGTCGTAGAGGATCGGATCGTTGCGGATGACCACCGGCTCGCCCGCCGGGCCGCGCACCACCACTTCGAAGCCCCCCGACGGCTCGCGGCCCAGCAGCCGGGCCACGCGCTCGCGATCGGTGCGGCCAGGGTCGAGGGCGGGCCCGCCGGAAGGGAGCCCCGCGCTCAAGCGCTCAGCACGACGACCACCACGACCACCACCACGACCACCGCCACCAGCACAGGCACGAGGCGCTTCATGACCGACCCGCCCGCCACCGCGAGCAGGTCAACCGCCTCCACCTCCTGAGGAGCGGCCGCCGCCGCAGCGTCGGCAGCCGGCGAGCCCGGTGCGGCCCCCGCCGGAGCGGGGGCGTCCGCAGCCGTCTCCGCGCCGCCGTCAGCCGTGTCGTCGGACGCGGACGACGCGGGCGGCTCGGCGGACGCAGTCTCGCCGGACGCGGCTGCCTCGGCCTGCTGGGCCATCACTTCGGCCAGGTTGTCGGCGAACTGGCCCATCAGCTTGCGGCTCACGTCGGCCAGCACACCCCGGCCGAACTGGGCGACCTTGCCGGTGACGGTCAGGTCGGTGTCGACGCTCACCTTGGTGCCGCCGCTGTCGCCGGCCTCCAGCCGGACGGTGATGTTGGCCGAGGCGTTGCCCGCGCCGCGTGTGTCGCGCCCGCTGGCGAGGATCACCACCCGGCGCGCCGCCTCGTCGAGTTCCTTGAACGAGGCCGTGCCCTTGTACTGGGAAGTCACCGGCCCGACCTTCACCTTGACCAGGCCGTGGAACTCGTCCCCCTCGGCGCCAGTGAGCTGCGCGCCCGGAAGGCAGGGGGCGATCCGCCCCACGTCGGTCAGTACCTCCCAGACCGCCTCGATCGGATGGTCGACCTCGAATGAGTCGCTCAGTTCCATTCTTGCTGATCCTCCTGCGCGTCTTGCGGTGTCATTGTTGCTGATCCTTCAGCGTGTCGCCCAGCGCTGTTCGGGTCCAATCCTGCAGATCCTTCAGCATGTCGCTTACTGCCGTTCAGGTCCAATCCTGCAGGTCCTCCGGCGTGTCGCTCAGTGCCGCTCAGTTCCAATTCTGCAGATCCTCCAGCGTGTCGATGTCGTCGGGGTTGCCCTCGCAGGGTATCGCCAGCACGAGTTCGGGCCTGCGCCGCATCAGCGCCCGCCCACCCTCGTCGCCGGTGAGAGGTAGATGGCTCCACAGCGACGCGCCGATCTTGACCGGTGGCCGACGCGCCCCGCCGAAGTCGGCCACCACCAGGTCGCCGTCGGCGTCGGCCACCGCCCGCCACGCCGAGGCGGGGACGCCGGGCTGGTCGCCGAGCCCGAACACCACCGCACGGTGGCCCCTCGAACCCGCGTAGCCGACCGCCGCGGTCAGCGACGTCGCCTGGCCCTGCTCCCAAGCCTCATTGCGGAGCACGGTCACGTCCTCGGGCAGCACGTCGAGCAGATCGACCGCCCCCATCACCACGATCGTCTCGTCGAGGCCGGCCTGGCGGGCCGAGTCGACGGCCCGGCGGGCCAGCGGCACGCCCCTGACGTCGCTGAGGAGCTTGTGGCGCCCTGCCCGCAAAACGAACGCCCGCGCCGGCGGCCAGAACCGCCGCGGCGACGCCGAGACGCGCCGCGGCGCCCTCGTGGGCCGGGTCGGGCGGGCGCGGGTCGGCCACGCCTCAGTCGTGGATCGGGCCGGTAGTGGCCGAGAGGGCCTGCGCCTTGCGGCCGGTGCGCTCGGAGATGATCTCCGAAACGATCGAGATGGCGGTCTCCTCGGGGGTGGCCGCACCGATGTCCAGCCCTATCGGCGAGCGCAGCCGAGCCAACTCCTGCTCGGTGACGCCGGCTTCGACGAGCCGGGCGGTCCGGTCGTCGTGAGTGCGGCGGCTGCCCATCACCCCGATGTAGCCGACATCGGTCCGCAGCGCGGAGATGATGGCCGGAACATCGAACTTGGCGTCGTGAGTCAGCACGCACACCGCGTCCCGGACGCCCATGCCGACGCCGATCTCGTCCAGCAGCCGGTCGGGCCACGACACCACCACCTCGTCGGCCATCGGGAACCTCTTGGAGGTGGCGAACACGGCCCGGGCGTCGCAGATCGTGACTCTGTATCCGAGGACCTTCGCCACTCGGGCCAGGGCGGCGGTGAAGTCCACCGCGCCGAAGATCACCATGCGCGGCGGCGGCGCGAACGACTCCACGAACACGGCTACCTCCCGGCCCCGGATCTCGCCCGCCTCGGAGTACCGGCGGATGCTCGAACGGCCCGCAGCCAGCTCGCCGCGGGCGTCGCGCTCCACGGAACGGTCCAGGCCGGCCGTGCCCAGCGATCCGACCGCGGCCGAACCGCCGGACGCACCAGCATCTTGGCCCCGGTCCCCGGCCCCTCCACCACCGTGGCCAGCGCGGCGGGCGCTTCTTGGGCCAGATCCGCGGCCAGCGCGGCGTGGACCGGCCCCCACTCCAAGGGCTCGACGAACAGGTGGATGGTCCCGCCGCAGGTCAGGCCCACCGCGAAGGCCTCGTCGTCGCTGTAGCCGAAAGTGACGATGCGGCGCCGGCCGGTCTCGATCACATCCAGGGACTCGGTGACCACCGCGCCCTCCACGCAGCCTCCCGACACCGAGCCGACCACCTCGCCTCCGGCCGTCACCGCCATCGCCGCGCCCGGTGAACGAGGGCCCGACCCCTCGAGGTCGACCACCCGGGCCACCGCCGAACGCTCGCCGGCCTGCTGCCAACGCTCCAGGTCGCTCAGGATCTCCCTCATCGGGCTGTCTCCGACGAAGCCGCCGCGGCCCCGACGGCCGCCGCGTAACGCGACGGGCCGGGTGCGGTGTCGCTGAGAACCGTCTCGGCCAAGCGCTCCAGCGACTCAAGGCTGTGGCCCTCCACGAAGTCGTCGATGTGGGGCAGCGCGGCAGCCATGCCTCTGGCCAGCGGCGCATATCCGGGCGACGCCTTGAGCGGATTCACCCACACCACGCGGTGGGCCACCCGCGACAGCCTCTGCATCTGCTCGGACATCTGGGCCGGATCGCCCCGGTCCCAGCCGTCGGAGAGGATCACCACCAGCGCGCCGCGGGCCATGCCCCGGCAGCCCCACTCGTCGTTGAAGGCGCGCAGGCCCTCGCCCAGGCGAGTTCCGCCGCTCCAGTCGAGCACCGCCCCCGACGCGGCTCTCATGGCGCGGTCCGGGTCGCGGGACGAGAGCTCCCGAGTGAGCCGCGTCAGCCTGGTGCCCAGAGCGAAGGCCTCCACCTTGCTGCGGCCGGCCACCGCCGCGTGCAACAGCCGCAGCAGAGCGCGGGCGTAGCGCTCCATCGAACCCGACACGTCCAGCAGCATCACCAGACGCCTGGGCCGGCGGCCGTTCACCCGCCGGTGCATCCGCATCGGCTCGCCGCCGGCGCGCATGGCCGCTCTCACCGTGCGCCGAACGTCGGGGCGGCCGCGGCACGCCCGGCTCGGCTGGGTCCGCCGGCTGCGGCGGGTCGGCCCCTGCCATCGGATCCGCTCCATGATCCTGCGAGCCTCCTCGAGTTCGTCGTCGGTGTACTCCGCGAAGTCCTTGGCGGCCAGGGTCTCGGTCGCGCTGTAGCGAACCGTGATCACCTCCCCGTCCGGCCGCTCCTGGTCGTCCTCGTCGCCATCTGCGTCCTCGGTGTCGGTCTGCAGCAGCACCGGGACGCTCACCGCCGCGACCGGGCCTGCCGCGCCCAGCGGCGAGCCGAGCCAGTACGAGTCGAACACGGCGTCGTAGACGGCGACGTCCTCGAACCGGTGCACCAGCGACGCCCGGCCGGCCCAGTAGACCGGCGACCGTCCGGCGACGTCCACCACCGAGAGCGCCTCGGCGTACAGCAGAGCCGAGGTGAGCGACACCTCGAGGCCGGCGCGCCGCAGCGCTGACACGAACCCGACTGCGGCATCCACCGGATGCGAACCCCCCGTCGCGGATGGCCCGGCCCCGGAACCCGGCCCAGCTCGCCCACCGGATGCGCGCCGTCGCGGCCCGGCCCCGGAACCCGGCCCAGCTCGCCCACCGGATGCGCGCCGTCGCGGCCCGGTCCCGGAACCCGATGGGGCTGCGAGGGCCCGGGGGCGGTCATCCGCCGTGGGCGGCCACAGCCTCCGCGACGATGGCGGGCAGGCCGTGCTCGATCACCCGATCGCGGTCCTCTCGATACTTGAGCAGCGCACCGAGGGCGGCCGACGCGTTGGCCGCGTCCAGCGTCGACCCTCCCAGCAGGTTGAGGGCCCGGGCCCAGTCGATGGTCTCGGCCACGCCGGGCGGCTTGTACAGACCCGCCTCCCGCACCTTCGACGCAGCGTAGGCGACCTGGACGGCCAGGCTCTCGGCCACTTCGGGCGCCCGCAGGCGGATGATCTCGGCCTCGCGCCGGGCGCCGGGGTGGGCGACCCAGTGGTACAGGCATCGCCGCTTCAGGGCGTCGTGCACGTCGCGGGTGCGGTTGGAGGTGATCACCACCACCGGCGGCTCCACCGCGGCGAATGTCCCCAACTCGGGGACGGTGATCGAGTAGTCCGACAGCACTTCGAGCAAGAACGCCTCGAACTCGTCGTCGGAGCGGTCCACTTCGTCCACCAGCAGCACCGGCGGAGGACCGCCCGTTGCCTCGATCGCCTCCAGCAGGGGCCGCCGGACCAGGAACCTCTCGTTGTAGAGCTCGTCGGCGAGGCGCTCCTCGTCCGCGCCGCGAGCCCGGCCGGTGGCTTCCAGGGTCCGAAGGTGCAGCAACTGGCGGGCGTAGTCCCATTCGTAGACGGCCTGGGCGGCGTCGATGCCCTCGTAGCACTGCAAGCGGATCAGCCTGCCGCCGCCCCAGTCGGAGACGACTTTGGCGACCTCGGTCTTGCCCACGCCGGGCTCGCCCTCCAGCAGAAGCGGGCGCCGCAGGCGCAGCGCCAGGAAGATCGCGGTGGCCAATGCCTCGTCGGGAAGGTAGGCGTGCTGCCTGAGGCCCTCGCTGACCTCCTCCACACGGGAAACGGCACGGAGGTCGGCGGGAGGCACCCGACCGAGCATAGGCGTGCCATGGATTCGGGCGCGAAGCCGGGCGCCGCGCCGGCAGCCCGAGACGCCGAAAGCGGGCCGGGCGCTCAGGCGAAATAGCGGGCCAGGGCCCGGGCCAGGTCTTCGGGGGCCCGCACCGGCCTTCCGTCAGGGTCGGTGATGGCGGCCCTCAGCTCCTGTCGGGCGACCACCTCGCTGCCGCGCATCAGCCGCTGACGCCATAGCGACGAGGCCCGGCGCAGCTCTGCCACCTCTGTCTCCACCGTCAGCACCTCGCCCGCGAGCACGGGGCGCAGAAACGAGGTCTGGATGCGGTTCACCACGAAGCGGTAGCCGCGCTCGTCGAGGCGAGCGAGGTCGGCACCGGCCTCATCGAGCAACTCGACCCGCCCCGTCTCGAAGAACTGCACGTAGGCCGAATGGTTGAGGTGCCCGTACGGGTCGAGTTCGTAGAACCGGACCTTCAGGTCGACCCGGTGCGCCGGCACGGGCCGTCCCTAACCCAGCACCGACTGGCCGGAGCAGCCGGTCAGTCCCGTGACCGCGTAGGTCTCGGTGCCGGGCTCGACGAACAGACCGAAGCACAGCGCCGCCAGGCGCACCGCCTCGTCGCTGGTCCGCCAGTCGACCTCCGCTTCCAGATCGTCTATCCGGGCGTCGAGGTCGGCCGCGGTGCGCTCCGCCCCGGCCCGCTGCTCGTTCTGGTCCAGCCACGTCTGCACCGACGAGGCGCCGAGCATGGCGGCCACCGCCAGAGTGCCGGCCAACAGCGCCGCCCAGATCAGACGGCGCGTCCACCTTCTCATCGCTCCGGCCCGGTCATCGCTCGGACCCACTCATCGCCCCAGCCCACTCATCGCTCCGACCGGCCGCGGGCGCCAGGGCCGCGCCACCGCGGTAGCTGGCGGCCTCTCCGAGTTGCTCCTCTATGCGAAGAAGCTGGTTGTACTTGGCAACCCGGTCGCTTCGGGCCGGCGCCCCCGTCTTGATCTGGCCGCAGTTGGTGGCCACCGCCAGGTCGGCGATGGTGGTGTCCTCCGTCTCGCCGCTGCGATGCGACATCACGGCGGTGTAGCCGCAGCGGGTGGCGCGGTCGATGCAGTCGAGAGTCTCGGTGAGGGTGCCGATCTGGTTCACCTTCACCAGGATCGAGTTGGCCACACCGGCGCCGATGCCACGGTCGAGCCGCTCGGTGCTGGTGACGAACAGGTCGTCGCCCACCAACTGGATCCGGTCGCCCAAGGCGTCGGTCAGCTCGGTCCAGCCCGCCCAGTCCTCCTCGGCCATGCCATCCTCGATCGACACCACCGGATGGTCTGCGCACAGTCGCACCAGCGCCTCGACCATCTCGTTCCGGGCCAAGGTGCGACCCTCGCCAGACAGCACGTACCGGTCCTCGGAGAAGAACTCGGTCGACGCCACGTCCAGCGCGAGCGCCATGTCGTCGCCCGGCTCCAGGCCCGTCCGCCGGACCGCCTCGACCAGCAGTTCGAGCGCCTCGGAATTGGACGTGAGATCGGGGGCGAAGCCTCCCTCGTCGCCTATACCGGTGGACAGCCCCCGGGCCCGCAGCACCGCGGCCAGGGCATGGTAGGTCTCGACGCCCCATTCGAGCCCCTCGCGGTAGGAGGCCGCGCCCACGGGAACCACCATGAACTCCTGGAAGTCCACGTTGTTGTCGGCGTGAGCCCCGCCGTTGAGCAGGTTCAGCATCGGCACGGGGAGCACATGGGCGTTGGCGCCCCCGACCAGGCGCCACAGCGGGACCTCCAACTCGGCCGCGGCCGCTCTGGCCGTCGCCAGCGACACGCCCAGGATTGCGTTGGCCCCGAGCCGCCCCTTGTCGTCGGTGCCGTCGGCCTCGGCGAGCGCGGCGTCCACCGCCCTCTGGTCCAGCCCGTCGAGGCCCATCACCGCCTCGGCCAGCTCGCCCGAAGCGTTGGCCACCGCCCGTCGCACGCCCCGGCCCGCGAGCCGGCTTCCGCCGTCGCGCAGCTCGACGGCCTCGAAGGCGCCAGTAGACGCTCCCGAGGGGACCATGGCTCGCCCGGTCGCGCCCGAGAGAAGGCTCACGTCGACTTCGACGGTCGGATTCCCTCGCGAGTCCAGCACCTCACGGGCGCGGACTGCCTCTATGCCGGTCACCGTCGAACCTCCGCTCAGCCGACGGTGTCGCGCCGCGTGCGGAGCGACACCGCTGACGGGCGCCGCTCCGTCCTAGCCCACGGCGTCCATCGGTGCAGGCGAAGAAGGCTAGCGGGCCAGTGTGCCGACGGCACGCGCCGCCCGCTCAGCCCGCCGGGACCGCCCCGCCCGACCCCTCACGCATCGCCCGCTCAGCCTGTCGGAACCGCTGCTCGGCCCGGTCGGTGGCCGACCGCAGAGCATCCTCGGGATCGATGGACAGCCGTCGGGCCAGGCTCACCGCAGCTAGAAGCAGATCTCCCAGACGCTGCTCGGTCGGCTCGGCTCTCAGGCGTTCCAGCGTCGCGGCGGTCTCGTCGAACGCCGGCTCGGCCGGCGACGGCTCGATCAGGTCGGCCGCAGCCGCCCGCTTGAGCACCTTCACCGCCCGCAGCAGAGCCGGCAGCGTGGCCGGGATGCCGTCCATGGTCGAGTCGCGGCCCTTCTCGGCCCGTTTGATGACGTCCCAGTTGGCTCGCACCGCGTCGGCGTCGTCGGCCTCCACATCGCCGAACACATGAGGATGACGGCCCACGAGCTTGTCGTGCACCCTCCGGGCGACATCGGCGACGTTGAACGCGCCCCGCTCCGAAGCCAGCCGGGCCTGGAACCACACCTGGTAGAGCAGGTCGCCGAGCTCCTCGCACAGACTCTCGTCGAGGGACTCCGGACCGGCGACGTCGCCGAGCGCGGCCATGGCGTCGAGCACCTCGAGCGTCTCGTAGGTCTCCTCCAGCAGGTGGCGGCGCAAACTGGCGTGGGTCTGCTCCCGGTCCCAGGGACAGTCGGCCCGCAAGGTCCGCACGAGCCGGTCGAAGTCGGCGAACTCGGCCGCGAACGGCTCGTCGAGCGCCTCGTCGGCCGAGGCCGAAGCCGAAGCCGCGGCCGGGGCGTCAGCCTCCGAGGCCATGGGCCGGCTCCGCTCCTCCGCCGGTCAGGCCGGGGGCTCGATGACGACCCGGAACCCGGCCGGATCCCAGTGCCCGTAGCGCTCATGGACGCGCACCTGGTCGCCGTAGCGCTCGACCGCCGCCGTCTGGAGCTCGGTTATGGCCTCCTGCTGGCGCTGCTGCCGCTCCGACTCGGACCGGACGCTGGCCGCCTGCTCGGCGTCGGCCGCCATCCGGGCCAGAGTCGCAGCGTCGAGCTGCGGGTGGCTCTCGGCCGTGGCCGGACCCGAGCTGGCCACTTCGATCACATGGAACCCGAATTGGGACTCGGCCACCGCCACCTGGCCGGGCTGGGCCGCGTAGGCGGCGTCCTCGAAGGGCGCCACGAAGCTGCCCTCCACGACGCAGCCCAGCTCGCCCCCCACCGAGCCGCTGCCCGGGTCGAGCGACAGCTCGAGGGCCAGTAGCCCGAAAGGCTCCCCGGCGTCGAGACGCTCCAGCACCGAGTCAGCCTCGGCCTGCGTGGCCACGAGGATGTGACTCGAGCAGAGGTGGCGCAACTCATCGTCGCCGGAGCGCCCCGACAGCTCGAATTGTTCGGCAGCCTCGGCCTCGCTCCACTCGAGGGCCGCCCGGACCACGGCCTGCTGGTGGACGCGGAGCGTTCCCCCCGGGGCCCCGGGCACGAACTCCGGGTCGCCTCCGCTCAGCTCGGCCACCGCCTGAGCCTCATGCTCGGCGGTGACAACCACTCCCCGCTCGGCCATCTCCATCTCGATGGCGGTGAAGAACACCCAGCGGCTGATCCATTCGGCCGCCGCGCTGCGCTCGGCCACCGGGTCGTCGTCGGAGGTGGCAAGGTAGGCGTGAAGGTCGTCCACCGTGTAGCGCTCCCCCGCCACCGTCGCGGCCGTCTCGTCGCCGCGGCCGCACCCGGCCGTCAACAACAGGGCAGCGCCGAGCACGGCCAAGACGGCCGCCGCCGGGGCTGCTGCAGACAGGCGGTGGCGCCTCACGAGGTCTGAACCCTAGCCTCGGACGGCCCTGGGGCCGCGACGATCTGCGCCAGCAACTCGGCGAGCTGATCGATCACGGGACCGTCCGCGGCCCGCAGCGGAACATGAAGCTCCGACGCCGTCTCCTTGTTGACCGCGTCGTCGCCGTAGAGGCGCCGCAGGCGGGCCCGGCGGCTCGCAGGCAGACGGACCGGGGCGAGCCGGGCCTGGAACCGCTCCCCCGACAATGCGCTGGAGGCTCGCCGCGTGACGGTGACCTCGGACACGCCGACCCGGAGGCACTCGACCCGCAGTCGAGCGATCGACAGCAGCTGCTCGGCAGGCGCCGGGGGAGGGCCGAAGCGGTCCTGCCATTCCGCTCGCACGTCGTCGACCTCGGACATTTCGGCCACCGCGGCCAGCCGACGGTACGCCTCCAGGCGCGACGCCTCGCGGGCCATGTAGTCCGCGGGGATGTGGGCACCGACGGGGACCTCGATCCTGACCTCGGACGGCTCGGCGACAGCCTCGCCCCGCAGCTCCGCCACTGCCTCCAGCACCAGGCGGCAGTACAGGTCGTAGCCGACCGCGGCTATGTGGCCGGACTGTGCCTCCCCCAGCAGGTTCCCGGCGCCACGAATCTCCAGATCCCTCATGGCGATGCGGTAGCCCGACCCGAGATCGGTGGACTCCCCTATGGTCTTCAGCCGCTCGTAGGCCTCCTCGCTGAGGACCTGGTCGGTCGGGTGCAGCAGATAGGCGTAGGCCCTCCGGCCCGAGCGTCCCACCCGTCCCCGGATCTGGTGGAGCTGTCCCAGCCCGAGACGGTCGGCCCGGTCCACGACGAGCGTGTTGACCGTGGGCATGTCGATCCCGGACTCGATGATCGTGGTGCACACCAGCACGTCGTAGTCGTGCTCGCCGAAGTCGAGCACGACCCGCTCGAGGGTGCCCTCGTCCATCTGGCCATGGGCGACCGCGACCCGGGCCTCCGGCACCAGCCTGCGGACCCGGTCGGCGACGTGCTCGATGCCGGCCACCCGATTGTGGACGTAGAACACCTGCCCGTCTCGCAGCAGCTCGCGCCGGATGGCCTCGGCCACGGGCCGCTCGGCCTGCTCGCCCACATAGGTCAGGATGGGCTGGCGGTCGGCCGGTGGAGTGTGCAGCAGCGACATGTCGCGCAGGCCGGTCAGGCTCATCTCCAGCGTTCGGGGCACGGGGGTGGCCGTGAGCGTCAGCACATCCACATCGGCGCGCAAGGATTTGATGGCCTCCTTGTGTCGCACGCCGAAGCGCTGCTCCTCGTCTATCACCAGCAGGCCCAGCTGCTTGAAACGCACGTCCGGCGACAGCAGCCGATGGGTTCCCACGACCACGTCCACTTCGCCCGCCTCGAGCCCGCGGAGCACCTGCCTGGCCTGGCCCGGAGTCAGGAACCGGCTCAGCATCTCCACCCTCACCGGGAACGGCGCGTAGCGGTCCCGCAGCGTCTGGGCGTGCTGCTGGGCGAGCAGAGTGGTGGGCACCAGCATCGCGGCCTGCCGGCCGCCCTGGACCGCCTTGAACGCGGCCCGGACCGCGATCTCGGTCTTGCCGAAGCCCACGTCGCCCACGATGAGACGGTCCATGGGCACGGGACGCTCCATGTCGGCCTTGACCTCGGCCAGGGCCTCGATCTGGTCGCGGGTCTCGGGGTAGTCGAACGAATCCTCCAGCTCGCGCTGCCAGGGCGTGTCAGGATCGCAGGCCCAGCCCTGGGTGGACATGCGCTTCTGGTAGAGGACCACCAGTTCCTGGGCCACCTCCGACACCGCGCTGCGCACCCGGCTCCTGGCCGACGACCAGTCGGCACCGCCCATGCGCGACAGGGTGGGGCTCTCGCCGCCGGTGTAGTGGCGGATCGAATCGACCTGATCCGAGGGGACGTAGAGCCGATCGCCGCCCCGGTATGCCAGCAGCAGGTACTCGCGCTCGTGGCCGCCCACCGCGCGGGTCACCATCCCCTCGAATCGGGCGACTCCGTGATGGTGGTGCACGACGAAGCTTCCCGGCACGAGGTCCTCGAAGAACCGACGCTGGTCGCGCGACCGGGCTCGGGGCCGGCGATGGGTGCCGCGGCGCCCGGTGACGTCGCTCTCGGCCAGCACGGCCAGCCTGAGGTCGCCGACCACCGCGCCCCGGCTCAAGGCGGCAGCCACCGGGTCGAGGCGCACGCCGTGCTCCGCGAGCAGATCGGACAGGCGGCGCGCCGACGCGGTGCCCGACCCGCACAGCACCACCTTGTATTCCTGGGCCAGCAGATCGCGCAGGCGCCGGGCCCGGGGCTGGAGGTCTCCCTGCACCCGGTCCCAGCCGGAGGCGCTCAGCACCGCCGCGTCGGGCGAGTCCGGCACCGACGGCAGCATCCAGACCGCCAGTTGGCGGCCGTTGTTCGTCGTGTCGGCTAGAAGATCGTCGAAGCGGGCGTGCAGCCGAGGCATCCCCCCCGCGTCGGTGCCCCAGGTCTGTGCCAGCGTGGCCGCCAGGTCCTCCTCGTCGGCGAGAATCTCGTCCATGCGCTGGGCGATGCGCCGCGGCTCGACGAAGACCACGGCCGCGTCGGGGTGGAGCAAGTCGGGCAGCACGGCCGGGCTCTCCACCAGCCACGGCCACCAGGACTCCATGCCCTCGAACAGTTGCCCGCTCTCCAGGCGGTCCCACTGGTCGCGGCCCCACGGCTGTTCCGACTCCAGCCCGGCGGCGCGGCGGCGCATGGCGCTGTCGGGACGCATCTCCCGGGCGGGATACAGCTCGACGCGGCTCACGGAGGCGTCGGAGCGCTGGTCGCCCACCGAGAACGTGGTGAGCCGGTCCACTTCGTCGTCCCAGAAGTCGATCCGCACCGGCCCGGCCTCCGTGGACGGATAGACGTCGACGATCGATCCCCGCACGGCCATCTCGCCGACGTGCTCCACCTGGTGCTCGCGTCGATAGCCGAAGGAGGCGAGCCTCGCGATCAGGCCGTTCTGGTCGACAGTGTCGCCCAGGGCCACCTCGACCGGTGCGGCGACGCGTGCGGGATCCACCCGTTGGGCCAGCGCCCGGGCCGACGCGACCACCACGGCGGGCGCACGCGTCGGATCCGAGAGGCGGTGCAGGACGCGGCAGCGACGGCCCATCGTGGACGCAGACGGGCTGACCCGCTCGAACGGCAGCGTCTCCCAGGCGGGAAGTTCGTCGACGTCGTCTCGGCCCAGGAAGCAGGCCAGGTCGGCACTGAGCTGCTCGGCCTCGGTCCGGGTTGCGGTCACCAGCAGGATCCGACGGCCCGACGCTGCGCTGAGCCCGGCCACGGCCATGGCCCGGCCGGCCTCGGGCACAGCCAGGCTGGCGGTGCCTCGTCCGAGCAGCGCCCCGAGAGCGGGATGCTCCGCCAGCAACGGCACCAACCGGCGCAGCGGAGCGTCCGCGTCCACGACGGCGCTCAGATCGTGTTGAAGCGGTTCATGGCAGCTTCGAGGCCCTGCTCGACCAGGCACTCCACCGCGTCGGCGGCCCGCCCGACCACCTCGTCCAGTTCAGCCCGCTCCTGTTTGCCCGGACGCTTCAGAACATAGGAGCCCCCCCTCGGCGTGACCGCGGGCCGTCCCACGCCCACCCGGATCCGGGTGAAGCCCTGGCTGCGAAGGTGCGACCTCACCGACTCGAGGCCCTTGTGGCCCGCGGTGCCTCCGCCCGCCTTGACCTTGAGGCGGCCAACGGGAAGGTCGAGCTCGTCGTGGGCCACTACCAGTCGGCTCAGGTCTGAGACGCTGTGGCGGCGCACCAGCGGCCCGACGGCCCTGCCCGACTCGTTCATCCAGGTGGCCGGCGCGGCGGCGACCACCAGGCATCCCCCTATCCTCAGCTCGGCTGCGTGGGCGCGCTCCCGGCGGGCCCGTCGCAACCGGCCGCCGTGACGCCGCACCAGCTCGTCCACCACCCACCGGCCGGCGTTGTGGCGTGTGGCCGCGTACTCGTCGCCGGGATTGCCGAGCCCGACCACCAGCAGGTCGGCCCGGGCGCCCGTGCGCACTGAGCGACGGCCTGCGACCACTGTCGGCGCCGGCTGGAGGGCTTGGCGGCTCGAAGCCCGCCGGGCCCGCTCAGTCCTCCTCGTCCGCCGGGAGGACCTCGGACTCCTCTTCCTCTTCTTCCTTGAGCTGGCGCAGATACTCCTTCGTGGAGCGGGTTATGAGCCCGACCGCGAAGGGAGCCTCGGGATCGCCCGACGCTTCCACGCCCTCCGGGAGGCCGATGTCGCCCACTCGCAGCGAGGATCCCACTTCCAGTCGGCTCACGTCCGCGTAGACCTCGGTCGGGATCTCGTCCGGCTTCGCCCTGACGGGCAGCCGATGCAGCACCTGGTCGACCATCCCGCTGGCCTGGGTGACCTTCTTGGCCTCGCCGGTGAGCACCAGCGGAACCTCGACCTCCACCTCGCGGTCGGGATCGATCCGCAGGAAGTCCACGTGCAGGACGTCGCGGCGCACAGGATGGCGCTGCATGTCCTTGACGATGGACAGGTGCCGATCGCCCTCAACCTCCAGGGTGATCAGGGCGTTGAGGCCCGCCTCGGTGCTGAGGACCGCCCGGAGATCGACGATGTCCACCGAGACCGTCACCGGCTCGAGGCCCATTCCGTAGACCACGCCGGGCACGCGGCCGCCGTGGCGAAGGCGACGGCTCGGACGGGTGCCCTTCTCCCGCCCCGTGTCGGCAGCCAGCAGGTTCATAGCCATCCGGCGATGCTAGCCCCCCACCTGGGGATCTCCACAGCCGCTCGGGCCACGGCCTGCCCGTGTGAGCCGGATTCGCCCACCTACCCTCTCGGCCCCTTAGACCAGGTTGTTTCCCCCGAAGATCTCGCTCACGGAAGTGTCCTCGAACACCGCCGAGACGGCCCGGGCCACGATCGGCGCCACCGACACGACGTGCAGCTTCTCGAATCGCTTGTGGGCGGGCAGCGGCAGGGTGTCGGTGCACACGACCGAGCCGATCGCCGAGTCCCGCAGGCGCTCGACGGCAGGCCCCGAGAACACCGGGTGGGTGGTGGCCGCGATCACACGGCTGGCGCCGTTGGCCGTCAGCAGGTCGGAGGCGGCCACGATCGTGCCGCCCGTGTCGATCATGTCGTCCACGACCACGCAGGTGCGCCCGTCCACGTCGCCGACGATCTCCTTGGCCGACACCATGTTCTTGGCGTCGTCGCGTCGGCGCTTGTGGACGATGGCCAGGTCGGCGTGGAGCTGGTGGGTGTAGCGCTCGGCCACCTTCACCCGCCCGGCGTCGGGCGACACGATCACGAGGTCGTCGATGGCCAGCGACTTGAGGTAGTCGATGAGCACGGGCATGGCGGTCAGATGGTCGACCGGGCCGTCGAAGAAGCCCTGGATCTGGCCCGAGTGCAGGTCCACAGACAGCAGCCGTTTGGCGCCTGCGGCCAGGAACAGGTCGGCCAGCAGACGGGCCGAGATCGGCTCGCGGCCCGAGGCCTTGCGGTCCTGTCGGGCGTATCCGAAGTAGGGCGCGACCACGGTGATGCGCTTGGCCGAGGCTCGCTTGGCCGCGTCCACCATCACGAGCTGCTCCAGGATGGCGTCGTTGATGGAGCCGCCCTCCCACTCGGCGTGGGCACCGAAGATGAACGCGTCGCAGCCTCGGATCGACTCGCCGTAGCGGACATGGATCTCACCGTCGGCGAAGTTCTCGATGGCGGTGGTGCCGAGCGGCACGCCTAGTTCGGCGCACACGCTGGCCGCGAAGTCGAGGCTCGACCGCGTGGACACGATCCGGAGCACTTTGTGGGTCTGCTGCTTCATGGCGACCGGCATTGTAGGACGGTCGCGAGCAGGCCAAGCCAGCGGGCCACAGAGACGCGGCGACCGCGGGCGGGATGCTGGCCGGGCAGGACTCGAACCTGCAACATCCGGAGCCAAAGTCCGACGTTCTGCCAGTTGAACTACCGGCCACCGCCCCGCCGCCCTAGACGGCGAGCGCCCCGCCCACCATAGCGGGCCGGGCGGGAAGCGCTCCTCCGCGCACTCCGTGGAGTTGCCCGCAGCGCCGGACTGCATGATGGAGCGCGGCTGCCTGTAGGGTTCCCCCTCTGTGGGATCGCTCATCAAGAAGCGGCGCAAGCGCATGCGCAAGAAGAAGCACAAGAAGATGCTTCGGCGCACCCGTCATCAGCGTCGCAAGTAGCCGTAGGCGCGAGCCCGTTCGCACCGGCTGCTGAGGGCGGTCAGGCCCGTCGATTGCGGGGGCTCGATCGCTGCGCACTCGGCCTCATGGACCCGCACCCAAGTGACCGGGTCCTGGCGGCCCGGCCGACCGAGCGACGGTAGCCGTCACCACCCGGCGGGGCCCGGGATGGTCGCCCGGCACGAACCAGGTGCTGCCGCTGCCCGCCAGCCGGGGTGTGTGCCCGCTGGCGTCTCCCAGCTCGTCGCGCCAGCGGGCCAGTTCCGGGGCCACCTTGAGCGCGGCCGGCTCCAAGTCGTTTCCGTGCGCGCCGCTCGGGCCGCCCAGGTCGTCCCAGGCCGCGTAGACGGCCGCGGTGGGACAGGCGACCGGCGCGAGCATCAGCGTGAACCGCTCCCGCACGTACGGCAGCGGCTCGATGATCTCGCCGATGCCGCCCACCCGGGCCCGTCCGCCGACGAGGCAGAAGGGAACATCGCCGCCGAGCGCGATCGCCCGCGAGGCGTCGGTGAGGCCGGCCCAGCGCAGGACGGCCGCCGCGTCGGCCGAGCCGCCGCCGAGGCCCCCTCCCATGGGGATGCGCTTGCGCACGGTCACCGCGGCGTGGCACCCGGCCGCGGCCAGCGCTCTCAGCACGAGATTGTCGGCCGGGCCGGGCGTCCCGGCGAGATCGCGACCCGACTCGTCGAGCATCCGGACGCTGGACGGTCCTGCGCTCCGGTCGACGATCCGCAGGTCGTCGCCGAAGTCGAGCGCGGTCATCTCGGCATCGAGCTCGTGATAGCCGTCGTCTCGAACCCCGACGATGCGAAGGCTCAGAGTCAGCTTGGCGGGGGCGAACACCTCTACCACCGCGACGAAGCTAGTGGCCCGCCCGGCGGCCTCCGGAGTTTGGAATGAGCCCCGGCCGGGCCGTTACAGTTCCGGGCCTGTCCGCCGTTCGTCGAAGGAGGACGAGGTGCAGTCAGGATCGTTCATGGGCAACGCCGTGCTCCGCCGAGAGGACCCCGGCCTTCTCACCGGCGCGGCCCGCTACGTCGGCGACATGGCCCCTCCCGGAACGGCTCATCTGGCGTTCGTCCGCTCGGTGATGGCCCATGCCGACATCGTCGCGATGTCGGTCGAGGCCGCCCGAGAGGCGCCGGGCGTGGTCGGCGTCTACACCGCCGCGGACCTCGACCTCGTGCCCCTGCGGGCGTTCCCATTGTTCCCGCCGTCGCTGGACCGGCACCCGCTGGCCGACAAGGCCCGCTACGTCGGCGATCCCCTCGCGGTGGTGGTGGCTGAGAGCCAAGCCGCCGCGGCGGACGCCGCGGAGCTCGTGGAGGTCGACTACGAGCCGCAGCCGGCGCTGATCGACCCGTTCGAGGCGCTCGACAACGACTCGCTGATCGTGCTGGAGCCACACGGGACCAACCTGGCCATGAACTTCGACTCGGCCGCGGACCCCGCGTTGATGCAAGGTCACGACCTGACCGTCTCAAGCCGTGTCGTCAGCCCGCGGATGGCCGGCGCGCCCATCGAGTGCTCGGCGGTGCTGGCCGCGCCCAGTCGCGGCCCCGAGGGGGGGCTGACCCTGTGGTGCAGTTCTCAGAGGCCCCACGAGGTGCGCGACCAGGTCGCGGCCAGCCTCGGCGAGGATCCCGAGCGGGTGCGGGTCGTCGCGCCGGCCGTCGGGGGCGGATTCGGCCCGAAGGCCGCCGCGTGCCCCGAGTTCATGGTGGCCGCCTGGCTCGCCCGCCGTCTCGACCGGCCCGTCCGATGGGTCGAGACCCGCAGCGAGAACCTGGTCAACATGGTGCAGGGCCGCGACCAAGTCCACGACGTCGAGCTGGGGCTGACCCGCGACGGTGCCTTTCGCTGGCTGCGGGTGAGGTGCACGGCCAATGCGGGCGCCTACCCGGGCATCGGCGCGTTCCTGCCCTTCTTCACCATGATGATGGCCTCGGGGCCCTATCGCATCGGCGCGGTCTCCTACGAGGCGCGGTCGGCCATCACCAACACCACTCCGGTGGCCGCGCTGAGGGGCGCGGGGCGCCCCGAGGCGACGGTCACGCTGGAGCGAGTCATCGACCTGGCCGCGGCCGAGCTGGCGATGGACCCCGCCGAGTTGCGACGGCGGAACCTGCTCGCTGCCGAGGACTTCCCGCTCACCACGCCCACCGGCGCCAACATGGACTCCGGCGACTATCGCCGGGCGCTCGACCTGGCCCTCCGAACGGCCGGGTACGACGAGTTGAGGGCCGAACAGAGCCGCCGCCGGGCCGTCCACGACCGCAAGCTGCTCGGAATCGGCGTGTCGGCCTACGTCGAGGTCACTGCGGTCGGCCTGCATCAGGAGTACGGATCGGTCGCCGTCGAGCTCGACGGAACGGTCACCGCCCGGATCGGCACGGCCTCCCACGGCCAAGGCCACGCCACCGCCTACTCCCAGATCCTCGGCGAGGTCCTCGGAGTGCCTCCCGAGCAGGTGCGCATCCTCCAAAGCGACACCGCGGAGGTGCCTCGGGGCACGGGCACGGTGGCGTCACGGTCGCTGCAGATCGGCGGCAGCGCGGTGTGGACGGCCGCCCAAGAGGTGCTCGACAAGGCGCGGCGCCTGGCTGCCGGCCTGTTGGAGGCCGACATCGACGACATCGTGGTCGCCCCCGGCGGGCTGGGCGTGGCCGGCGTCCCGGCCCGGGCGTTGTCCTGGGCCGAACTGGCTGCGGCCGCCGGGCGCGACGCGCGGCCCGAGGGGATCGAGCCAGGAGGGCTGGCCGCGGAGACCGACTTCGACCAGGGCAACTCCAGCTTCCCGTTCGGCGCCCACGTCTCGGTGGTCGAGATCGACTCCGACACGGGCGACACCCGGGTGCTCCGCCATGTGGCGGTGGACGACTGCGGCCGCATTCTCAACCCTCTGCTCGTGACCGGCCAAGTGCACGGAGGCGTCGCCACCGGCATCGCCCAAGCCTTGTACGAGCACGCGACCTACGACGAGCACGGCAACCCCCGCAACACCAACTTCGCCGACTACGCGATACCGGCCGCGTCGGAGCTGCCCCGCTTCGAGACGGCCCACACCGAGACGCCGAGCCCGCACAATCCGCTCGGCGCCAAGGGCATCGGCGAGTCGGGCACCATCGGCTCCACTCCGGCCGTGCAGTCAGCGGTCCTCGACGCCCTCGCGCCGCTCGGGATCAAGCGCCTGGACATGCCGTTCACGCCCCAGAAGGTGTGGAGGGCCATCGCCGAGGCGGAGCGCCGAGCCGCGTCCTAGCCGCCGCCCGCGGCCTGGGCCAGGCCGGTCCACTGTCGGAGGGAGAGCTCCTCGGGCCGGCTGGTGGGCTCGACGCCGACTCGCTCGAAGTCGGCTGGACCGACGAGACCGGCTAGCGAGCGACGCACCATCTTCCGCCTCTGGCCGAACCCGGCCCGCAGCAGGTCCTCGAAGCGAGCCTCGGCGGAGGGGACCAGAGAGGGCACCGAGGCGCTCCGGTGACGGTCGATCCTGACGACCACCGACTGCACCTCGGGCTGCGGGTAGAAGGCCCACGGACCGACTTCTGCCACCAACTCGGCGGTGCCGGCCCGTTCCACCAGCACGCTCGGGATTCCCCGCGCCCTCGATCCGGCCGGCGCGGCCAGCCGCTCCCCGGCCTCGCGCTGCACCATGATCACCATGGTCTCGACGGCCGGCACGTCCCTGAGCAGGTCGAGAAGCAGCGGAGTGGCGATGTTGTAGGGCAGGTTGGCGACGAGCGTCCATCGCGAGCCCCCGGCGAGCAGAGCACCGAAATCGATGTCGTTGACGTCGTCCTCGACCACCTCCACGGTGGTGCCGCGCAGCGTGTGCCCCAGCGCTTCGGCACACCGCCGGTCGACTTCCACGGCCAGCACGTCCGCGCCGGTCTCGACTAGGGCCAGCGTCAGAGATCCGAGGCCCGCGCCGATCTCCAGGACCCGGTCGCCGGGTCCGACGCCGCTGATGCGGGCGATGCGTCGTACCGTTTCGGGGTCGACCACGAAGTGCTGCCCCAACGACCGGCGAGGAGACACTCCGAACCGGGTCAGAAGCGCCCGCAGCTCCGACTGCGTGTGCGTCAGCGGGGCAGCCTCTTGCCGCACACGGGCCAGGGGTTCCAGCCGTTTATCTCGTAGAGCTTGTAGGCCATCTTGTCCTGGTCGCCGGGCGCCGCCTTCGCCGGGTCGACGCCGACCAGTGCGGGGTAGTGCATTCCGGCTACCCAGTCCCAGGTCCGGACCGAGAACTGATAGGCGCCCCTGTACTGACCGGTCGGGTTGAGGGCCTCGTAGTTCTGCTTCGACTCGCACTCGCGCAGGGCGTGCCACTGCTCCTCCGTAGTCCCCTCCGGCAGGCCGCCGTCGTCGGCCTCATCAGCGACGGTCGTGGGAGGCGGCTCAGTCGTCGTCGGCGGCTCAGTCGTCGTGGGAGGCGGCTCAGTCGTCGTCGGCGGCACCGTCGTCGTGGGAGGCTCGGTCGTCGTGGGCGGCGGCTCTGTCGTCGTGGGAGGCACCGTCGTCGTGGGAGGCACCGTCGTCGTTGAGGCCCGCTCCTCCTCAAGCCTTGCTTCGCTTGCCAGCCGCTCGGCTCGGTCTATCGCCTCCAGGCGGGCTCGACGGCGGGCCTCGCTCCACTCCCGGGCCCGGGCCGCGAAGTCCTCCACGTCCACCACCGCGCCCGGATCGACATCGGGCAGCGGAGCGGTCTGCGCCCGTGCCGGGGCCGCCATCGAAGCGACCAAGGCCAGCGGGGCCACCACCATCGAGACGACCACAGTGGCCGCGGCCCCCGCCCGCGAGGAGGCCACGGATGCCCCGGCCAACGTTGCCCGTCGGGCCCGACGCTCTCTAGCAGGCATCGCCGTTCAGGCCGCCACCGAGGTCGAGGCCGTAGAACTCCAGCGTCGTCGAGAAGGTCGCGGCCTCCACATCGTCGATGGCGACGCCCTTGGCCTCGGCTACCGACGCTCCGACGACGGCCACGAGGGCGGGACGGTTCCGGCGGCCCCGATGGGGCACCGGGGCCAGGAACGGGCTGTCGGTCTCGACCAATAGGCGCTTCAAGGGGCAGGCCCGGGCCGCCTCCCTGACCTCCTCTGCCTTCGGGAAGGTGATGATCCCGGAGAACGACAGGAGCGCTCCCCGGCTCAGGCACTCGTCGGCCTCCTGAGGACCGCCGGTGAAGCAGTGCATCACCGTCCGGTCCGGAACGCCCTCGCGGTCGAGCACCGCGAAGGTGTCGTCCCAAGCCGATCGCGAGTGCACCACCAAGGGCAGGGCGCGCCGGTTGGCCAGCTCGACTTGGGCCGCGAACACGTCGCGCTGGACCGGCCTCGGCGAGTGGTCGTAGTGGTAGTCGAGGCCGGCCTCGCCGACCGCCACCACCTCAGGCCGGTCCAGCAGTTCGTCCAAGCCGTCGGCGCCCTCCGACGCCTCGTGGGGATGGACTCCGGCCGTGGACCACACTCCGTCGTGGCCCGCCGCCACCTGCGCCGCTCGAAGCGATCCGGCAACGTCGGTGCCGACGTTGATCAGGACTTCGACTCCGGCGGCGCGAGCGTCGGCCACCACCGGCGCGGCCTCGTCGCCGAAAGGAAGATGGCAGTGCTGGTCGGCCCAGGCCATGGGAACTCTCAGCCCCTTCAGCCTGCCGCGGCCAGATCCAGCGCGTCGATGTCGACCTTCGCGAACAGGGGCGACGGCTTGGACATCCGCAGCCCGACGGGAATCGGCGGACGCCGCCATGTGTCCACTGCCCCGAACAGGCGGTCGAGGGCCGCGGTGGAGAACGGCAGGTAGGGCGCCAGGGCCGTCCGCACGCCCGCCACGGCCTCCAGCGCAGTGACCAGCACCTCCGCGGCCCGACCGGGATCAGAGGAGGCCAGCTTCCAGGGCTCGGTGGCGTTGAGGTAGGCGTTCACCCGGCCCGCCGCCTCCATTCCCGTGCGCAGGCCGGCCCGCAGTTCCACGCGTTCGATGCGCTCGCCGGCCTCGACGATGGCGTCGTCCACCGATTCCAGCAGTGACAGGTCCTCGGATGGGCGCGGGCCGACCTCCGGCACCGTGCCGGAGAGGGCGGACTGGGCCATCGACAGGACTCTGTTCACGAGATTTCCCCAAGTGGCGACCAGTTCGTCATTGATGCGGCGGGAAATCTCCTCGATGGACACCTCGGTGTCGGCGTGCTCAGGCAGCGCGGCCGCCAGGGCGTAGCGCAGTGCGTCAGGCTCGAAGAGCCTCAGGCCTACGTCGATGGTGAGGCCGACGCCTCGGCCGGCCGCCATCTTGGCGCCGGAGAAGGTGACGTACTGGTTGGCGGGCACATCGTCGGGAAGGTGCAGCCCGCCGTAGCCCATCAGCTGAGCGGGCCACAGCAGGCAGTGGAACGGGATGTTGTCCTTGCCCACGAAGTACACGTGCCTGGAGTCGTCGTTGTCCCACCATCGTTTCCAGGCGTCGGGCTCGCCCCGTCGGTCGGCCCACTCCTTGGACGCCGACAGGTAGCCGATCACCGCGTCGTACCAGACGTAGATGCGCTTGCCCTCGCCGAGGTCGTCCACCGGGAGCTCGACCCCCCAGTCGAGGTCCCGGGTTATGGCCCGGTCTTGGAGCCCCTCGTTGGTCCAGCCCGAGGCGGAGTTGAGCACATGGGGCCGCCAGCCGCGCCGGGTCTTGAGCCAGGCCGCGATTCTGTCCGTGAAGTCGGAGTACCGGAAGTAGAAGTGCTCGGTGCGGCGCAGTTCCGGCGCGGCGCCGCTGATCTTGGAGCGGGGCTCGATCAGGTCGGTGGCGTCGAGGGTGGTGCCACAGTGCTCGCACTGGTCGCCGCGGGCCTGGTCGAAGCGGCAGTGCGGGCAGGTGCCCTCGATGTACCGGTCCGGCAGGAAGCGCTGTCCGACCGGGTCGTAGTATTGCTCGGAGATCCGCCGGTCTATGTGGCCGTTGCGGAGCTGCACCATGAACATGTCCTGGGTCACGGCGGCGTGGTTGGGTGTGCCGGTGGTGGTGAAGAGGTCCCAGGAGATCCCGAGCTGCGCCCACTGGCGGCAGAACTCGGCGTGGTAGCGCTCGACGATCTCGGCGGGCGTGACGCCCTCGGCATCGGCTCGCACCGTGATCGGCGTGCCGTGCACGTCCGAGCCGCTCACCATCAAGACGTCGTTGCCGGCCAGACGCTGATAGCGGGCGTAGATGTCGGCGGGCAGGTAGGCCCCGGCCAAGTGACCCAAGTGCCGGCTGCCGGACGCGTAGGGCCACGCCACCGCGACCAGCACCGGCACCGACATGTTCCACAGGCTAACGCCGCCTCGAAGCCTCAGCGTTTGGCGCAGCCCGGCTGTGGGCACCGGGCCGTCCGCCTCCGACAAGCCCGCCGCGCTCAGTCCTGGGGGCCGGAAATGAGGTTGTAGACGCGGCGGCGGGAGACGCCCCGGGAGGTCGCCACCGCGGCTGCGGCGTCGCGTCGGGTGGTTCCTGCGTCCAGCAGGACGGCTGCGTCGGCAAGCAGTTCGTCGTCGGTGGCTGGGCGCTCGAAGCCGGGCGCGCCTTCGACAACCACGGCCACTTCGCCGCGGACCGGCGCTCCGGCGGCCCACTCGCACAGTTCTGCAAGGCACCCCCTCACGACCTCCTCGTGCAGTTTGGTCAGCTCGCGGGCCACGGCTGCCCGGCGATCCGCCCCGCAGGCCGCCGCGAGGTCGTCGAGACAGGCCCGAAGCCGGTGCGGCGACTCGAACAGCACCACGGCGCGCCTCTCCCCCGCGATCTCGGCCAGCCGCTGGGACCGGGCCCGGCCCTTGCGAGGCAGGAACCCTTCGAAGGCGTACCGTCCCGCGGCCAGGCCGCTCACGGCCAGCGCAGCCACTGCGGCCGACGGGCCGGGCACGACCGTCACCTCGTGCCCGGCCGCAATGCAGGCCGCGACCAGACGGTTGCCCGGATCCGAGACTGTCGGCATGCCCGCGTCGGTGACCAGTGCCACGCGGGCGCCCGACGCGAGCAGTTCGCAGACCTCGGATACGGCCTCCCGCTCGCTGTGCTCGTCCACACGGCGCAGACGTGCGGCCTGGACACCGGCCCGCTGGAGGAGCCGCCCCGTTCGCCGGGTGTCCTCGCAGCACACCAGGTCGGCCGACGCCAGAGCCTCCACGGCGCGTGGACTCAGGTCCCCGAGGTTGCCGATCGGGGTTCCGACCAGAACCAGCGATCCGCTCACCTGCGGACCTCCAGCTCAACGCCGGGCACTACTCCCCAGCGACAGAAGCTGCCGGCCTCGGCCTCGATGACCGCCCTCGCCTTGAACACGATGCATCCCACGCGGTTGGGGTGCATCGTCGTCACCCGCAGCACGCGCATCTCGGAGTCGCAGTGGGCCACGTCGATGGGAAAGCGCATTCCGAACGTGTGCACCGAGCGGGTCCGCTCCAGCAGCAGCGCTCCATCGAGCGCGTCGCGCCCTGACAGGCCCTTGCGACGGGCCCGTCGGCTCGAGGCGACCTCCAGCGACGCGACCACCCTGTCGCCCGCAACCAGCCAGGCCATGAGCGCGAATCTAGTGCCCGGAGCCTCCTGGGCTGATCCCCACTCGTAGTTCCACGCGTGCCCGAGCAAACGCCGGAACGCGTCTCTGGCTCGCCCAGCCCGCTCATGAGCTCTCGCGAGCGATCAGGGCTAGACGTTGAACTTGAACTCCATCACGTCGCCGTCGGCCACCGAGTAGTCCTTGCCCTCAGACCGGATCCGTCCCTGCTCGCGGGCCGCGACCCACGAGCCCGCCTCCAGCAGCTCGTCCCATCGCACGGTGTCGGCCCGGATGAAGCCCCGCCGGATGTCGGAGTGGACCGCGCCGGCGCACTCCGCGGCCGACGCGCCGGCCCGGAACGTCCACGCCCGGCTCTCCTTCGGCCCGGTGGTCAGGAAGGTCCGCAGCCCGAGCAGGTGGTAGGCGCTGGACAGGAACCGGTCGAGAGCCCCGCTGCCCAGGCCGAGGGCGGCCAGCAGCTCGGGACGCTCGGACTCGTCGAGCTGCGCAGCCTCGGCCTCGAGCTGGACGCACAGCGGCACCACCTCGGCCTCGCCGAGCTCGTTCCTCACCGGGTCGGCCACCTGGTCCTGCTCGGAGATCTGGTCCTCGGAGACGTTCACCACCGCCAGCACCGGCTTGTTGGTGAGCAGGAAGAACGGACGCAGGCCAGCTCTGGCGGCCGGATCGAGGCCTGCCCGGTACAGCGGCACCCCGTCCTCCAGGACCGCGACCGCCCGGGCCAGCAGGTCGTGGGACGGGCGCAGCGACGGGTCGCCCTTGACGGCCCGGGCGAGCTTGTCGAGCTGCCGGGCGGCGCTGTCCAGGTCGGCCAGGGCCAGCTCGGTCTCCAGCACCCGCAGGCTGTCGAGGGGGTCATCGTCGCCGGGAATGTCAGGATCGACGAAGGCCCGCAGCACGTAGACGATGGCGTCGGTGTCGCGCACATGGCCCAGGAAGGCGTTGCCGAGGCCCTGTCCCCGGCTCGATCCCGACACCAGGCCGCCGATGTCGGTGAACTGCACCGAGGCATGAACCGTGCGGCGGCTGCCGCTCATTGCCGCCAGCCGCTCCAGGCGGTCGTCGGGAATCCGGGCCACGCCGACGTTGGCCGACTTGGTGGAGAACGCGTGCCGGGCCGCGGCCGCGTCGCCGCCCGCCAAGGCGTTGTGCAGAGAGGTCTTGCCCGCGTTGGGAAGGCCGACGAATCCGAACCGTTCCAACTAATGCTCCGAGTCCGGCCGCCGACCCTCGTCGGCTGAGCCTTGGATCAGCTGTTGCGGCCGGCGTTGGGCTTGCGGCCGTGGTTCGCCTTCGACCGCCGGGCCTTGGCCCGCCGCTTGCTCGTGCGCTTGGACATGGCCGTCCACGCTACCGCCGGGCTGCGCCGGACCGGCCCCATCGCCGCGACCGACAATGCCTGGCCGGTGGAGGACCTGCTCGCCTGGACGACGGGGCACTCCCAGGCCTGAGCAGCCCCCCGCCGATTCCGTCGCCGCAACCGGTCGCGCTCGTGCCGAGCGGCAGCGTCCCGCCGCGCGCGTTAGCATTCGCGGGGCCGCAAGGCCCACTGACCCATGGAGGCAGCCCCAATGCGTAAGCGCGCAATCGTCGTTTTAGCCACCCTGCTGTCGTTCACGCTGCTGGCCGTCGCCTGCGGGGACGACGAGCCGGAGCCCGTCGCCGAGCCCGAACCAGCCGCGGCCGAGCCCGAACCAGCCGAGCCCGAACCGGATCACGAGGACGAAGAAGCCCACGAGCACGAGGACGAAGAAGCCCACGAGCAGGAGGACGAAGAAGCCCACGAGCACGAAGACGAAGAAGCCCACGAGCACGAGGATG
Organism: Acidimicrobiales bacterium; assembly: GCA_963667505.2. GTDB lineage: Bacteria > Actinomycetota > Acidimicrobiia > Acidimicrobiales > Aldehydirespiratoraceae > Aldehydirespirator. Next base: position 1,604,099 of record OY763490.2, read on the forward strand.
AGGAGGATGAGGAAGCCCACGAGCACGAGGATGAGATGACCGACATCTCGGTCGGCCTGGTGTTCGACATCGGCGGTCGCGGCGACCAGTCGTTCAACGACTCGGCGGCCGCAGGAATCGAGCGGGCCGCGGCAGAGCTAGGCATCACTTTCACCGAGGCCTCTCCCGAGCCGGACGGCTCCAACCGGGGCGAACTGCTGCAGCTCGCCGCCGACGCCCACGACATCGTGATCGGCGTCGGGTTCCTGTTCGAGGGGGACGCGGCCGCGGTCGGCGCCGAGAACCCCGACACGAAGTTCGGCGTGGTCGACTCGGCCATGATGAACTGGGGTGCCGATCCTCCGGCCCCGTACGGCGACAACATCGCCGGCCTGGTCTTCGCCGAGCACGAGGGATCGTTCCTGGTGGGAGCGGCCGCCGCGCTCAAGAGCCAGACCGGAACCATCGGCTTCATCGGCGGCGTGGCCAACGTCGGCGGCCTGATCGAGCGGTTCGAGGCCGGCTTCAATGCCGGCGCCCGGACGGTAAACCCAGACATCGAGATCATCGGCGACTACATCACCGAGGCACCCGACTTCGACGGATTCAACGCCCCTGACCGGGCCAAGGAGATCGCCCTGGCCATGTACGAGGACGGCGCCGACATCGTGTACCACGCGGCAGGCGGCTCCGGCGCGGGACTGTTCCAGGCCGCCCTGGAGCAGAGCGAGGCCACCGGGTCCAAGGTGTGGGCCATCGGCGTGGACTCCGACCAGTACCACACCGCCGACGCCGGCGTGCGGGACTACATCCTCACATCGATGCTCAAGCGGGTGGACGTGTCGATCTTCGAGATGATCAGGTCCGTCGTCGACGGCACCATGCAGCCCGGTCCCACCGCCTACGACCTGTCGGTGGACGGCGTCGGCTACAGCACCTCCGGCGGCTTCGTGGACGACATCGCCGACCAACTCGACTCGCTCAAGGCCCAGATCGTCTCGGGCGAGATCACTGTGCCCATGGAACCCTAGACACCGCCGGCGGCAGCACCCGCTGGTCGGGCGCTGCGAGCACAACCGAACACTGCGACCGGGCCGGCCTCTAAGCTCCGGCCCGGTCGTCGTTCAAGGGGAGGCCGCGTGGCGCTGGCCATCGAGCTGACAGGGATCACCAAGCGGTTCCCCGGCGTCGTGGCCAACGACGACATCAACCTGGCCGTGGCCGAGGGCGAGATCCACGCCATCTGCGGCGAGAACGGGGCCGGCAAGTCGACCCTGATGAAGATCCTCTACGGCATGCAGCCACCCGACTCGGGCACCATCAGGATCCGGGGCGAAGCCGTGGAGCTGAGCTCGCCTGCCCAGGCCATCGATCTGGGCATCGGCATGGTCCACCAGCACTTCATGCTGGCCGACCAGCTCACCGTGCTCGAGAACGTCATCCTGGGGGCCGAGCCGATGCGCTCGCTGGGCCGGATCGACTTCGAGGCGGGCCGCGAGCATCTCGACGAGGTGGGCCGGGCCTACGGGCTGGACATCAACGCCGACGACCTGGTGGAGACCCTCGAGGTCGGCGAGCGCCAGCGGGTGGAGATCATCAAGGTCCTCTACCGCGGGGCCGAGATCCTCATCCTGGACGAGCCCACCGCAGTGCTGGTCCCCCAGGAGGTGGACGAGCTGTTCCGCAACATCCGCGAGCTCAAGGCCGGCGGGGCGACCATCCTGTTCATCGACCACAAGCTCGACGAGGTCCTCGAGATCGCCGACACCATCACCGTGCTGCGCCAAGGCCGCACAGTGGGCACGGTCAAGCCCGACCAGGTGACCGCCCACGACCTGGCCGAGATGATGATCGGCTCGGAGCTGCCCGTGCCCGACGCCGGAGCGTCCACGGTCACCGACGAGGTCGCCCTCGAGGTCTCGGGCCTGCGGGTCTCCGGCGAGGGCGACCGGGCGGTGGTCGACGATGTGAGCCTGCGGGTCCACCGGGGCGAGATCGTCGGCATCGCCGGGGTGGAAGGCAACGGGCAGTCCGAGCTGGTCAACGCCGTCATCGGCATCGAGGACCCCGACGAGGGCGCCATCACCCTGCTGGGCAACGACATCACCCACGCCTCGGTGCGCCAGCGGCGCGAGGCCGGGCTGGGCTACGTCCCCCAGGACCGCCACCGCGACGGCCTGCTGCTGGGATTCACGCTGTGGGAGAACGCCGCCCTCGGCCACCAGACGGAGGCGCCCTACTCCCGAGGCCCGTGGCTGAGCCGCGTCGGCATGCGAGGCCGGGCCAGCCGGATCAAGGAGGACTTCGACGTCCGCACGCCCAACATCGAGGTGTCGGCCCACGCCTTGTCGGGCGGCAACCAGCAGAAGCTGATCGTGGGCCGCGAGATGGTGGCCGAACCGGCCGTGCTGATCGCCAACCATCCCACCCGCGGCATCGACGTCGGGGCCCAGGCCGCGGTGTGGGACGACATCCGCGAGGCCCGCTCCCGAGGCCTGGCCACCCTGCTGGTGTCGGCCGACCTCGACGAGCTGATCGGTCTGTCGGACACCATCGTGGTGATGCTGCGGGGCCGCCTGGTGGCCCGACTGGACCCCAACGAGGTCACTCCACGGGACCTCGGCGCCTACATGACCGGCGCGGCTCTGGAGACCGAGGCCGGATGACCGTGCTCCCGGCGCCACAGGACGCGGCCCCATGACCGGGCTCCCAGCACCGCAGGACCCGGCCCCATGACCGGGCTCCCGGCGCCACAGGACCGGGCCGCATGACCGGGCGCCTCAGCCATCGGCTGATGCTGGCCTCCGCCGCGCCCGTCGCGGCGGTGGTGATCGCGGTGGTGCTGTCGTCGATCGTGCTGCTGATCTCGGGCAGCAACCCGCTGGCCGCCTACGCCGACATGGTCCAGCACGCCAGCAAGCTCGAGACCCAGGTGGACATCTTCAACCGGGCCACGCCCCTGTACCTGTCGGGGGTGGCCGCGGCCATCGGCTTCCGGATGAACCTGTTCAACATCGGTGTGGAGGGCCAGTACCTGCTGGCGTTCATCGTCGCGGCGCACCTCGGCGCCCAGGTCGAGCTGCCGGCGGTGCTGCACGTGGCCTTCATCCTGGCGGTGGCCATGGCCGTCGGCGGGGCGTTCTCGGGCGCGGCCGGGGTGCTGAAGGTGACCCGGGGCATCAACGAGGTGATCTCGACGATCATGCTGAACGCGGTCGTCATCTCAGGTCTGGCCGCCTGGTGGATCGTCGAGTGGCAGGCCGGCGGCGAGATCTCGGCCACCGGGGGCCGGGTCGGCACCGAGCCCATCGCCGATAGCGGCCTGCTGCCCGACGTCAACGGCCTGCTGGAGGTGTTCACCCGCGAGGTCGGGCAAGGCAAGAAGCTCACCGGCGTCCTGATCGTCGCGGTGGCGGTGGGGATCGCCTACCACGTGATCCTGAACCGGACCGTCTTCGGCTTCGACCTCCGGTCCAGCGGCGCCAACCCGACGGCCTCCCACGTGGGCGGCATCTCCCCGAAGCGCATGGTGGTGGTCGCCATGGCGCTGTCGGGCGCGGTGGCCGGACTGGTCGGGATGACCGAGCTGATGGACACCGGCTACTACCCGTCGAACCCGATCAGCCTGCTCGGCTTCACCGGCATCGCGGTGGCCCTGCTCGGACGCAACCATCCCGCGGGCGTGGCCGTGGCCGCCTTGATCTTCGCATTCCTGGACGTCTCCTCGGGGATCCTGCAGATTTCAGGCGCGGCGTCGCGCGAGATCGTCGAGATCATGAAGGGCGTCATCATCCTCACCGCGGTCATCGCCTACGAGGTGGTGCGCCGCATCCGCGAGCGCGAGGAGGCCGCCGCCGCGGCCGCCGCGATGGCGTCCACCCCGGCGCCTGTCACCGGACCCGCCGACCGGGACGAAGCGAGGGGCCGGTGACGGCCATTACTTCCGCGCTGGGGCGGCTGCCGACGTGGGCCCGGTGGATGGTCTACGCCGCAGTAGGGGTGCTCGTGCTCACCGTGATGCAGGGCTTCGACGACACCGAGCGGCTCACCGCGGTGACCTCGTCGCAGGCCATGCTGCGCTGGGCCGTGCCCATCATGCTGGCCGGGCTGGGCGGGCTGTTCTCGGAGCGGGCCGGGGTGGTCAACATCGGGCTGGAGGGGATGCTGATCCTGGGCACCTGGTTCGGCGCCTGGGGGGCCATCAACTACGGAGGCTGGGCCGGCCTGCTCATCGGCATGATCGGCGGCGCCCTCGGCGGACTGGTGCATGCGGTCGCCACCGTGTCGTTCGGCGTCGACCACATCATCTCGGGGGTGGCCATCAACGTGACCGCTCCGGGACTGGCCCGGTTCCTGTCGTCGGAGATCCTCACCAACCACGAAGGCGGCTCGATCACCCAGTCGCCTCGCACCCCCGGAGTGGGCAAGTTCACGTTCCCGTTCCTGGCAGGAGGAGACCTGTTCGGCTGGGACTCGCCCGACATCCTCGGCTGGTTCACGAACCGGGACTGGTTCTTCGTGTCGGACTTCACCGGGCTGGCCCGAGGGCTGGTGGCCCACCTGTCGCTGGCCACCATGATCGCCTTCGCCCTGGTCCCGATCAGCGCCTGGCTGATCTGGCGGACCCGGTTCGGGCTGCGGCTGCGAATATGCGGCGAGCATCCCGTCGGCGGCGAGACCCAGGGCATCAACATCTACCTCTACAAGTACTTCGGCGTGGTGATCAGCGGGGCGCTGGCCGGGCTCGGCGGCGCGTTCATCGCCAGCCCGGAGCTGTCGGGCATCTACCTGGAGGGCCAGACCAACGGCCGGGGCTTCATCGGCCTGGCCGCGCTCATATTCGGCAACTGGCGCCCGGGCGGGATCATGGCCGGCGCGCTGCTGTTCGGCTACCCGTTCGGGGTGGGCCTGCGCGACCTGGACGGCTCCGCGTCGCACGCGCTGCTGCTGGTGAACACCATCGCGCTGGCCGCGGTGGTCGTGTGGGCGCTGAGCCGTCGTCGCCGCATCGACGCCGGCATCGCCGCGGGGCTCGGGCTGGGCGCGGCCGTGTGGTATTTCATGTCGTCGACGGTGCCCGACTGGTGGATCTCGATCCTGCCGTTCGTGATCGTGCTGGTGGTGCTGGTGTTCTTCTCACAGCGGCTGCGCATGCCCAGAGCCGACGGGCTGCCGTACCGCAAGGGCGAGGCGTAGCAAGGGCGGCCAGTGCTCGACGGCGCGCAGTTGCGGAACTGGGAGCGAGACGGCTTCCTGGTGCTGGCGGACTTCGTGCCCCGCGAGCGGTGCGAGGCGCTCAAGGACCATGTCGAGAGCCTGCTGGCCGACATAGACCCGGCGGCCGACGGCGGCCTGACGGTGTTCTCGACCACCGAGCAGAGCCACGCGCAGGACGAATGGTTCCTGGGCTCAGGCGACACGGTGCGCTGGTTCTTCGAGGACGGCGCGGTCGTGGACGGACGGCTGACGAGGCCGACGCCGCTGGCCGTCAACAAGATCGGCCACGCCATGCACGACCTCGACCCGGTGTTCGACGCCTTCTCCCGCACCCCGGACCTGGCCGCGGTGGCCGCCGGCCTCGGACTGGCGGACCCCCTCCTGCTCCAGTCGATGTACATCTTCAAGCAGCCGGGCATCGGCGGCGAGGTGATCTGCCACTGCGACCACACGTTCCTTTGGACCGAACCTCAGAGCGTGATCGGCCTGTGGTTCGCGGTCGAGGACGCCACCCTGGCCAACGGCTGCATGTGGGCCATTCCCGGCGGCCACCGGATCCCGGTCAAGACCCGGTTCCGCCTAGTCGATGCCGGCGACCGCAGCCGGGGCACGGTGACCGACGTCCTCGACGACGCCCCGTACCCGGTCGATGACCTGGTGCCGCTGGAGGCCGAGGCGGGCACGCTGATCGCGCTGCACGGAACGCTGCCGCATTGGAGCGCGGCCAACACCTCGGCCCGCAGCCGCCACGCCTACACGGTGCATCTGATCGACGGCGCCGCCGACTACCTGGCCGACAACTGGCTGCAGCGAGGCCCCGACCTTCCCCTGCGCGGCTTCAGCTGAGCGCCTCACCCCTGCGCAGCTTCGTGAGGGCCCGAGCCCGGCGCGGTTTCGGCTGAGCGCCCGACCCCGGCGCGGCTTCCGTGAGCAAGTCGCACACTGACTCGACCGGGCGATCCCGGCCCGATCCTCTCACTTCGGGAAGACCGGGCGGCTGGACCCCGACGACGCACGGCGCGACCACACCAGGTAGGCCGTCGAGCAGACGATCAGCGCGAGGCTCATCCAGATGTTGATGCGGACGCCCCACAGCAGGCTGGCCGGGTCGATCCGCACAGCCTCGATCCACAGGCGCCCCAGTCCGTAGCCGAGAATGTAGACCGCCAGGATCGACCCCGGCCGTCGGGCGGCCCGTCGGCCTGTGACCAACAGCCCGGAACTGCCGCGGGTCCTCCGCCGGTCGTAGAGGAGCAGGAGCGCGCAGAGGGCCAGGTTCCACAGGGCCTCGTAGAGGAAGGTGGGGTGAAACGTCTCGACGTCGATGTGCTCGGCCGGCCGGTGGGCGGGGTCGATCTCCAGACCCCAAGGAAGATCGGTCGGCGCGCCGAACAGCTCCTGGTTGAACCAGTTGCCCACGCGGCCGATGGCCTGAGCCAGCGGCAGGGCGGGCACCACCGCGGCCAGCACCTCGCCTCGGTTCATGCGCTGGCGCCGCACCATCCACAGGCCGGTCAGGATCCCCGCGGCCATGCCGCCGGGGATGCCCAGCCCGCCCTTCCAGATGGCCAGCGCCTCGAGCCATCCGTCCTCATCGAACCGCTTCCAGTCGGTCGCCACATGGTAGAGGCGGGCGCCGACTACTCCGGCGGGCACGGCCCACAGGGCGACCCGGCTGATCTCCTCGGGACGGCCGCCGCGGGCCGCCCAGCGTTGCTGGGACATCCATACTGCGGCCAACACGCCCAGAGCGATCATCAGGCCGTAGGCCCGCAACTCCAGCGGCCCGATCTCGATGCTGTTGGCGCCCGGGCTGGGGATCGAGACCAGAACGTCGAGTCCCGCGGCTGCGATGGTCATGTCATACCCAGGACGTCATCCGGCCAGCAGCCGCCGGCCCGCGATCCGCAGATCGTCGGCGGGCTCGGTGACTGCGGCCAGCAGTCCGGGCACGCCTGCCAGGCGGTTCGAGGCGAAGAAGCGGGCCAGCACCGCGCGGTCGGCGGCGGTGTCGGCGTCGAGGCCGCGGGCCGTGAGGGCACCGTCGGCCAGGGCGGCGCCCGCAGTGGTGGTGGCCAGCATCCTCAGATAGGCGTCGGCCCCCGCGAGGCGGCCGGCCGGCTCAGCCTCCAGCAGCCATCCCCCCGCCTCCTCGGCGGCCTCCGCAGCTGCGCCCAGGTGCCGCCGGACCGGGGCCAGCCCGTCCGCGCCGTCGAGAGCAGCCACAGTCCGTCCTATCTCGTCGAGATGGTCCTGCACCGCGCCCCCGTCGCGCACCGGGAGCTTGCGTCCGACCAGATCGACGGCCTGGATGCCGTTGGTGCCCTCGTAGATCGGCGCGATGCGGGCGTCCCGGTAGTGCTGGGCCGAGCCGGTCTCCTCGATGAAGCCCATGCCGCCGTGCACTTGGAGGCCGACGCTGGCCAGCTCGCAGCCCATGTCGGTGGCCCAAGCCTTGGTGAGCGGCGTCAGCAACGCGGCCCGCTCGCCCGCGGCGGCCCGCTGGGACTCATCGGAGCTGCGGGAGGCCCGGTCGATGGCCTCGGCGTTGCGGTAGGCGAGGCCGCGCATGGCGCTCGTCGATGAGCGCATGTCCAGCAGCATCCGACGGACGTCGGGGTGGTCGATGATGGCCGACGACTCGCCCGCAGGGGCGCCCGGCGCCCGGCCCTGGCGGCGCTCGCGCGCGTAGGCCAGCGCCTGCTGGTAGGAGCGCTCCGCGATGGCCACCCCTTCGAGGCCGACGCTGAGCCGGGCGTGGTTCATCATCGTGAACATCGCCCTCATCCCGCCGTGCTCCTCGCCGACGAGGAACCCCGCGGCGCCGTCGCCGTCGCCGTAGGCCATCACGCAGGTGGGGCTGGCGTGGATGCCCAGCTTGTGCTCGATCGACATGCAGAGCACGTCGTTGCGCGGCCCGGCCGTGCCGTCGGGCCCGACCAGGAACTTGGGCACCAGGAAGCAGCTGATGCCGCGGGTGCCGGGCGGCGCGCCCGGGGTCCGGGCCAACACGAGGTGGACGATGTTCTCGGCCAGGTCGTGCTCGCCGTAGGTGATGAAGATCTTGGTGCCGTGGAGCCGGTAGGAGCCATCCGGCTGCGGAACGGCCCGGGCGGTGACCGCGCCGAGGTCGGAGCCGGCCTGGGGCTCGGTGAGGTTCATGGTGCCCGTCCAGGCGCCGGCCGTCATCCGGGGCAGGTACAGCATCTTCTGCTCGTCGGTGCCGAACGCGCCCAGCAGGTTGATGGCGCCCTGGGTGAGCAGCGGGCACAGCGACCACGACATGCACGCCGTGGTGAACATCTCCTCTATGGCCAGGCCCACGAGGTGCGGGAACCCGCCGCCGCCGTACTCGGGGTCGGCCGACACCGCCCCCCAGCCGGCGTCCACGTAGGCGCGGTAGGCCTCCTTGAACCCGGTCGGCGTGGCCACCGAGCCGTCGTCGAGTCGTCGGGCGCCCTCGGTGTCGCCGATGCGGTTGAGCGGCGCTACGACCTCCTCCGCGAACCGGGCCGCCTCGGCGAGCAGCTGCTCGACCAGGTCGGGCTCGACGTGCTCGAACCCCTCGAGCGACGCCACGCCCTCGACGTCGGCCACATGGCGCAGGTTGAACAGGATCTCGTCGAGGTTGACCCGGAAGCCGCTCACACTCGGAGGGTACCGGCTCCGCGCGCCGAGCATCGGAGCCGCCCGCGAACACCGTCTTCCGCCCCGCGGCTCCGCCTGACCGGCCGTCCGTCCCAGGGCGGCGGCCCTCGTTCAGCCGGTGATTTCCCGTGCCGCCTGCGCGTGCCCACCAGGGCGGCGGCCCTCGTTCAGCCGGTGATTTCCGTTGCGGGGTGCCGCCTCTGGCGGCGGCGGTTGAGGACGCGGTTCGCCTCGGCGCCGACCAGCAGGCCCATCGCCAGCAGGTACAGCCAGATGAGCAGGCTCAGAGCGCCGCCGAGGAACCCGAACACCGCGTTGACGCCCCGAGAGGCGGCGTCCAGATAGGTGCGAAACCCGAGCGACACGACCAGCCACCAGACGGTGGCGATGACCGCTCCGGGCAGGTCGCTGCGCCACGGGGTGTGGGTGTGGGGCGCGAAGTGGAGCACGCTCGCAGCCCACAGCACGACGACCACGAAGACCACGGGCCATCGGAACCACACCCATGCCGTGGTGAACGCGGCGCCGGCGCCGAACCGTTCGGCCAGCTCCTCGCCGCTTCCGAGGAGAGGGCCGACCACCACGATCGCGGCCACGATCGACGCCACCAGCAGGGTGAACAGCGTCAGCACGAAGCCCATCGCCCGGGTGGAGATCCAGCTCCGCCGGCTCTCATGGCCGTAGGCGACGTCGAGGGCGGCGACCACGGCGGTGAACCCCCGAGTCGATGCGTACACGGTCAGCACCACGCCGACTGTGATCACACCCGCGTTGGGCCGGTCGAAGAGCTCGGCGACGGTCGCACGGATCGTGTTCTCGGTTCCGAAGGTCTCGACTATCCGGTCGAGCAGCCACTCCTCGGTGGCGGCCGCCGCGTCGGCGCCGATCACCACGTCGAGCGATCCGAGCGCCGCGGCGAACACGATCACCGCCGGGAACAGCCCCAACAGGCCGAAGAAGGCGATCTCGGCCGACAGTCCGCCCACTCGGGCCCGGGACCATTCGTGGCGAAACTCGACGATGAGGTGCCAGCACTCGCGGGCAATGGCGCGGAGCGTCGACCGGCGCAGCATGCCCCGCCGATACTACGGTCCGAGCCGGTGAGCACCGACGAGGCCACAGCCGCAGACCCCGCACCGGCAGGCCGCGCAGCCCCAGACGACGCCACTGCCATCGCCAACGAGCTGTACCTCTATGCCGAGCTGATCGATGCCGGACAGTTCGCAGAGGTGGGCGAGCTGATGGAGCACTGCTCGTTCGTCTACGGCCCGGAGCGCACGCCGGGGCCCTCGGGGTCCCAGGCCGTGGCGGACAGCTACCGGTCGATGGTCGTCACCTACTCCGACGGCACTCCCCGCACCCGCCACGTCACCACCAACCCGATCATCTCGATCGACGGCGACACCGCCGTGGTGCGCTCGGCGTACACGGTGATGCAGCAGGCCGGGGGCACGCCGTTGCAGGCCATCGTCGGTGGCCGCTACCGCGACAGGCTGCACTGCATCGACGGGCGATGGCGCTTCGTGGAGCGGCACTTCCTCGTCGACTTCGTCGGCGACCTCAGCCGCCATCTGCGCATCGACCTGCCGCCCGACATCGACCAGCGCTCTGACGTCGACCAGCCCTATGACATCGACCAGCCCTCTGACATCGACCAGCCCTATGACATCGACCAGCCTGCCGGCACCGACCAGCCCCCCGGCACCGACCAGCCCTCTGACATCGACCAGCCGACCAGCAAGGAGCAACGCTTATGAGCCGATGGAGCCGATCCGAGATCGAGGACGCCTTCGCCCACTACCAGGAGGTGGCCCGGCGCGCCGGCACGTCCGGCGACTGGCGCGAGTGGGCGGACCTGTTCACCGAGGACGCCACCTATGTCGAGCATCACTTCGGGACGATGGGCGGGCGAGAGGCCATCTACAAGTGGATCCAGTCCACCATGAGCGAGTGGCCCAACAACGAGATGATCCACTATCCCATCGAGTGGTACATCATCGACGAGGAGCGGGGCTGGCTGGTGTGCCAGGTGTGGAACCGCATGGCCGACCCCGGCGACGGCTCCCTGCACCAGGATTACAACCTCACGCTGCTCAAGTACGCGGGCAACGGGCTGTGGCGCTACGAGGAAGACATCTACAACCCGGCCAGCTTCGGCGAGATGATCAAGAAGTACCTCCGCCACAAGAAGGCCCTGGCGGCAGAGGCCGAGGCCGGAGACAACACGGGCTAGCCGCGCCCGCGACTGTCACTGCAGGTTAGCTCTAGCCCGAGATCAGGCGGAGTCGCCCTCCGTGCCTGTTGCGCGGAATGCGACTGTCGCTGGAACTCAGCTGCAGCCGCTGGTGGCGCCGCAGTCGGCGCACACGAAGCACGACCCGGCCCGTCGCATCGGCACGCCGCAGGTCATGCAGAACGGCGCGGCCAGCGCGTCAGCCCGCGCCGCCGCGGCCGGCTCCGCGGCCCGCAGGGCAGGGCGGGGCCTCGACTCGGCCCGGGCGTCGGAGCGCGCCGCCGCAGCGGGCTCGGCGCGGGCTGCCGCGGCCCACAGGTCGAGTTGGGCGGTGAGCTGGGCCGGCGACGGGATCGACGGCGGGTCGGGCAGCAGGTCGTGGCCCTGGTCGGTGACGGTCGCCTGCTCCTCGACGCCGGGCAGGGTGGGCTGGGTGCGCTCCCCGGCGGTGTAGACGCCCAGCGCGGCCCGCTCCTCAGCGGAGAGGTACATGACCGCCAGCTTGCGGAACAGGTAGTCCATGAGGCTGGTGGCGATGCGGATGTCGGGGTCGTCTGTCATCCCCGCGGGCTCGAAGCGCACGCCGACGAAAGTCTCGACATAGGCGGACAACGGCACGCCGTACTGCAGGCCGTGGCTTAGCGAGATGGCGAAGGCATCCATGATCCCAGCCAGGGTGGATCCCTGCTTGGACACCTTGACGAAGATCTCGCCGGGCCGTCCGTCGGGGTACTCCCCCACCGTCACGAACCCCTTGCAGTCGGCCACCCGGAACTCGAACGTGCGCGACGACCGTGCCTTGGGCAGCCTCCGGCGGACCGGCTCGGGCGGTGCCTCGACACCGAGTGCCGCGCCGCGCGTCCGCGGATCGCCGTCCGCAGTCCGCAGGCCCGGTCCCGTCGGCCCCAGCCCCGCCGGGGACGCTCCGTCGGCACGCGGCGCCGGCCTCCCGCCGGGCGGCGACTCGGGCAAGGCGGCCAGCGTGCTGCTAGGCGGCGACTCGGGCAAGGAGGCCGGCGCGCCGTTGCCGTGCTGCTCCTCGGCGCCCGAGCCCGTGCCGACGCTCAGCGGTTGGGCGACTTTGGAGCTGTCCCGGTAGATCGCGACGGCCTTGAGGCCCAGGCGCCACGCGTCCATGAGGAGCTGCTCGACGTCCTCGACGGTGGCGTCGGAGGGCATGTTGACCGTCTTGGAGATGGCGCCCGACAGGAACGGCTGCACCGCAGCCATCATGGCGACGTGGCCCGAGCTGGTGATCGGGTTGTCGCCCAGCGAGCAGGCGAACACTTCGGCGTGCTCGGGCGCCAGCGACGAGCCGTCGATGCTGTGGTGCTCGGCGATGTGGGCCGTGATCTGCTCGGTCTGCTGGCCGCTGTAGCCGAGCCGGCGAAGGGCCCTCGGGACCGTCTGGTTGACGATCTCCATCGTGCCGCCTCCGACCAGCCGTTTCGACTTCACCAGGCCCAGATCGGGCTCGATGCCGGTGGTGTCGCAGTCCATCAGCAGGCCGATGGTGCCGGTAGGGGCCAGCACGGTGGCCTGGCTGTTGCGCACGCCGTGGACGGCGGCCCGCTCGCAGGCCTCGTCCCAGGCGAGCTGGGCCGCCTCCAGCACCTCGGCCGGGGCCAGCTCCTCGTCGATGGAGGCGGCAGCCACCCGGTGCTGGTCGAGGACGCGCAGCATGCAGTCGCGGTTGGCCTCGAAGCCGGCGAACGGGCCGGTCTGCTCGGCCAGCCGGGTGGAGGTCAGGTAGGCCTCGCCGGTCATGAGCGCGGTGATCGACGCGGCCACCGCCCGACCCTCGTCGGAGTCGTAGGGCACGCCGAGCGCCATCAGCAGCGCCCCAAGGTTGGCGTAGCCCAGCCCAAGCTGGCGGAAGGCGCGTGTGGTCTCAGTTATGGCCGGCGTCGGATAGTCAGCGTGGCCCACCAGGATCTCCTGGGCCGCGAACAGCACCTGGACCGCCCGGCGGAAGCCGTCGACGTCGAATCGGCCGTCGTCATCGAGGAACTTCAACAGGTTGATCGAGGCCAGGTTGCAGGCGCTGTCGTCGAGGTGCACGTACTCCGAGCACGGGTTGCTGGCGGTGATGGGGCCGGTGCGGGCGGCGGTGTGCCAGCGGTTGATGGTGGTGTGGAACTGCACGCCGGGGTCGGCGCACTCCCAGGCGGCCTCGGCGATCTGGCGCAGGATGGCCCGGGCCGGCACCGTCTTGACGACCCGGCCGTCGGTGCGGGCCGTGAGCTCCCACTGTCCGCCGTCCGCGACGGCCTGCATGAACTCGTCGGTGATCCGTACCGAGTTGTTGGCGTTCTGGTACTGGACCGATCCGGCGTCGGCGCCGCCGAGGCTCATATCGAAACCAGCCGCGGCCAGCGTCCGCGACTTGCGCTCCTCGCGGGCCTTGCACCAGATGAACTCCTCGACGTCGGGATGGTCGGCGTCGAGCACCACCATCTTGGCGGCCCGGCGGGTCTTGCCCCCCGACTTGATGGTGCCGGCGGAGGCGTCCGCGCCCCGCATGAAGCTGACCGGCCCCGAGGCGGTGCCGCCGCCGCTGAGCGGCTCGCAGCTCGCCCGGATGCGCGACAGGTTGACGCCCGCGCCGGAGCCGCCCTTGAAGATGCGCCCCTCCTCGGCGTACCACTCCAGGATCGACTCCATCGTGTCGTCCACCGACAGGATGAAGCACGCCGAGGCCTGCTGGGGCACCCCGGCCACGCCGATGTTGAACCAGACCGGCGAGTTGAACGCGGCTCTCTGGGTGTAGAGCAGATGCGAGAGCTCGGCCTGGAACAAGGCCGCGGCCCCGTCGTCGGCGAAGTAGCCGTCGCGGCGGCCCCATTCGGTGATCGTGCCGACGATGCGACCGACCACCTGGCGCAGCGACGACTCCCGCTCGGGCGTGCCGAGCGAGCCCCGGAAGTACTTCTGGGCCAGGATGTTGGTGGCGTTCTGCGACCAGTCCGCAGGCACCTCCACGCCGAGCTGCTCGAAGGCCACCGACCCGTCGCGGTAGTCCACGAGACGGGCGTCGCGCCGCTCCCACGCGATCCGGTCGGCCGGATCGTCCAAGGCCGCGGTCACCCGGTCGAGGCCGGACACCAGATCCATCTGATCGGAAGCCAACGTCATCGAACTACCCTTCTGAAATTCTACCGGGCCGCGGCTGTCCGGCCATAGGCCGCGACCCTAGGATGAGCCGAGGCGCCCGCTGCCGCCGCCCTGTGGACAAGTCTCGGGATTGATGTGGACAGCGACACTCGCAGTCCAGAGATCCTCCGCGCTCTGTAGACAAGTCGCCGTCGGCCGACGAGCACCCGACCGATACCCGCCAGCGAGGCACCAGACAACTTCGCCGACGCCGCCGCGACTGGGCATCCCGACGTGTTCCCGCCAGCGAGGCACCTGACAACCTCGCCGACGCCGCCGCGACTGGGCATCCCGACGTGTCCCTGCCGGCGACGCATCCGACAACCTCGCCGACCCCTCCGGCCGGTGGGCATTCCAGCAGCCGCTACGGTCCGGGGCGTGAGGCGGCTGTTGCCCGAGCCGGTCGTGGACGTCGATCCCATGGCGGTCTACCCGGCTCTGCCTCGGCCGAAGCCGCCGGGACGGCCCTGGCTGATGCTCAACATGATCGCCTCCGCGGACGGCGCCGTGGCGGTGGACGGCACCAGCGAGGCGCTCGGCGACCCGGCCGACCAGGCGGTGTTCTCGGCGGTGAGGGCCTGCGCCGACTGGATCGTGGCCGCGGCGGGCACCGTGCGGGCCGAGCGCTATGGACTCCCCCGCCCCGGACCGGCCGCTCGTGCCGCTCGCCTGGCCGCCGGAAGGTCGCCGCGGCCGCGGCTGGCCGTGGTCAGCCTCAGCCTGGATCTGAGCCTCGACCTGCCGCTCTTCGCCGAGCGGCGCCCGGACGACGACTTGCCCGTGATCCTCACCGGTCGAGGGGCTGCACCCGAGGCGGTCGAGCGGCTCCAGCCCGTGTCGGACGTCGTGCGACTGGACTCGGACCGACCCAGCCCTGAGGAGATGTTGGCCGAGATGGCCAGCCGGGGCGCCGAGGTAGTGCTGTCCGAGGGAGGCCCGTCGTTCAACGCACAGCTCGCCGACGCCGAGGTCATCGACGAGCTGTGCCTGTCGGTGGCTCCACTGGTGGCGGGTGGGACGAGCCCCCGCATCGTCAGCGGCTCGCTGCGCTCCGTTCCTGTGAGAATGCGTCTGGATCATCTGATGGAAGCCTCCGACACGCTCTTCGCCCGCTACGTCGATCCGAGTTCGGCCGCGCCCGCCACAACCGGCGCCGCAACCGGCTAGACGCCCTCGCCGACCGAGCCGCCCCGTGCGGTCCCGCACCCCTGACCTCCAAGACCCAGGCCGCAACCGGCTAGACGCCCTCGCCGACCGAGCCGCCCCGTGCGGTCCCGCACCCCTGACCTCCAAGACCCAGGCCGCAACCGGCTAGACGCCCTCGCCGACCGAGCCGCCCCGTGCGGACCCGCACCCCTGACCTCCAAGACCCAGGCCGCAACCGGCTAGACGCCCTCGCCGACCGAGCCGCCCTCCGTCACCGGCGTCACTTGGGACGACCATGGATCGACCGCCTCGAGAGGGGCCTCTACGGGCCGCGCCACGGCCAGCAGCACCGTTAGCACCGCCGCCACCACGGAAGCGGCCACCAGACGCCTGCGCCGGTAGACAGACTCCGGCAGCCTCGCCGCCGTCGGCGCGGCCCCGGCCGGGAGCGCTCCGCCCGGCCCACAGACACCCGAGGCACCTCCTCCCCCGCCGACGGGAGACGCCGCAGCCGGAGCCGCTCCGCCCGGCCCACAGGCACCTGAGGCGCGGCGCCCCTCGTCGGCGGGAGGCGCCGCGACCGGAGGCGCACCGTCCGGCCGACGAGCATCCGAGGCACGGCCCGGCCGGGCGGCTCGGGCCCGCGCTCCGGGGAACGGGATCACGATGGCCGACCGGGCCGGCTCTTCTTCGAGGGTGGTGTACTGGATTGCTGCCATGTGACGATCCTCCTACGGAGGTATGACATCGCCCCATCCGCGAGGCCCGCATGGGATGCTTGACATCGAACGTGTGTTCCACAAACATGTGTACGCACCGTAGGCTCTCACAAGGCGGTCGGAGGCCGATTGCTCGAACATATGTTCGCAGTATAGTACGAACTGGTGTTCGCACCAACCCGAGGGCCGCAGCAGATCCTCACCCGCACAACTCCCCCGACACCCACCGTTCCCCAAGACCTGCCGCCCGCCCCGACCCACCACTCGCCCAGACCCACTGAGACTCACAGAGACCGACAGAACAGAGACCACAGAGACCCACAGACTGGAGACCAGCCATGACACCGCCGAGCAACCGCCAGCCCCTGACCCCCCGCCGCCGCCAGATCCTCGACATGATCGTCAGCCACCAACGCTCCCACGGCTATCCCCCGTCCATGCGCGAGATCGCCGCTGAGGTGGGTCTCAAGTCGCCAGCGTCGGTGAAGGCCCACATCGACGTCCTGGCCCAGGCGGGCTACCTGCGGGCCGACCCCACCCGGCCGCGGGCCATCCAGCTTCGCTACGACGAGAACTCGGGCGCGGCCGTGGAGCGCCGCCCGGTACGACATGTGCCCCTGGTCGGCGACGTGGCCGCGGGCGCCGGGGTGCTGGCTGCGGAGAACGTGGAGGAACTGGTGCCGGTCCCGGCCGACCTCACCGGCGCGGGCGACCTGTTCATGCTGCGGGTGCGGGGCGAGTCGATGATCGACGCCGGGATCCTCGACGGCGACTACGTCGTGTGCCGGGCCCAGAGCACCGCCGAGGACGGCGAGGTGGTGGTGGCCGGAATCCCCGGCGAGGAGGCCACCGTCAAGACCCTGCGGCGCGGCAACGGCAGAGTCGTGCTGGAGCCGGCCAACGAGGCTCTGGAGCCGATGGAGTTCGAGCCGGACGAGGTGGCCGTCTACGGCAAGGTGGTCACCATGCTGCGTCGCTACTAGGTCCTACGGATAGGCCCAACGGGCAGGGCACAGGCCGCCTCCGGTCATCCGGTGCCCGGGTTCGAGGCTGACGCGCGGGCTCAGCCGGATCGCGGGCTCACAGTTCGGGGAGCCTCGCCGGGATGTCACCCTCCCATTCGGCGCATTCTCTCGTGCCTTGAGGCAGGGTGGCCTCGATCAGCAGGTCCTCCAGGACGCGGTAGGCCTGGTGCAGCGAGTCGCGGTGCACATGCTCGTGGGCGGTGTGGGCCAACAGCGGGTCGCCGGGACCGAAGTTCGAGGCGGGCACTCCCCTCTCGGAGAAGAAGGCTGCGTCGGTCCATCCCAGCTTGGCCCGCGGCGGCGCGCCGCTGTTGCGCACCAGAGCCTTCAGCAGCGAATGGTCGAGACCCGGATCGGCGGGCGGCGCGGCGTCGACGACCTCCAGCGCGTCCCCGGGCTCCAGCACCGGCTCGATCAGGCCCCGGACGTGCCTCTCGGCCTGCTCGGGCGTGCGGTCGGGGGCGAACCGGTGGTTGATCGTCAGCGTCGCCTCGTCGGGCACGACATTGCCGGCCACGCCTCCGGCCACGTCCACGGCCTGCAGGCCCTCACGGAACTCGCATCCCGAAATCACCGGCCGACGAGGCTCGTAGCTGTCGACGACATCGAGGATCGTGCGGAGGCGGTGGACGGCGTTGCGGCCCATCCAGGCCCGGGCGGTGTGGGCCCGCTCGCCGGCCAGCGTCACCTTGACCCGCATGGTGCCCTGGCAGCCCGCCTCCACGATCCCGCCGGTCGGCTCCAGCAGCACGGCCACATCGGCCGCGAGCAGGTCCGGACGGGTCTCGGCCACCTCCCGCAGGCCGTTGTGCACGGCGTCGACCTCTTCACGGGCGTAGAAGACGTAGGTGACGTCGATGATCGGAGAGCCTGCTGTTCAGCGCCGTCTCCAGCAGGACGGCCAGTCCGCCCTTCATGTCGGTGGCGCCGAGGCCCGACAGCACGTCGCCGTCGACGCGAGCCTGCGCGTTGCCCTTGGGGGGCACTGTGTCGGTGTGCCCGGCCAGAATGAGCCGCCACTGTCTGCCCAGGTGAGTGCGGGCAACGAGGTTGTCGCCGATGCGGACCACGTCGAGGTGCTGGGCGTCGGCCAGTTCGGCTTCGATCAGCCCGGTGATTCGCTGCTCGTCGAAGCTCACCGAAGGCACCGCCACGAGGTCGGCCGCCAGCATGAACTCGTCGCCGGTCAGCAGGCCACGATCATCTGCTATTTCATGAATATATGGCATAGTTGAGGTCTATCACCGTGGTGCGACAATCCCACCTGCGGAACGTTTGCCCACCTGCGGAACGTTTGAGCAGCCAACCCCTGCGCACCGAATCACCCCCGCGCAACCACCCGCACCCGCGGGACGAGAAGTCACTGCGATCAGGTGGCGGCGCCGTGGTCTCGCAGGATCTGATTGAGAGCCGACTTGTCGTGCCGCTCGCCCTCGGCGAGGCGCTTGATCACCAGCACGGCGGGCAGGCCGAACTCCCCGCCGGGGAAGGTTCGGCGCCGGGTGCCGGCCACCGCCACCGACCAGGCCGGCACCTCGCCGCGGCCGATCTCCTCGCCGGTGGCCACGTCGATCACCGGGATCGATCCGGTGAGCACCGCGCCGGCGCCCAGCACCGTGCCCTGGCCCACGCGGGCGCCCTCGGCCACGATGCAGCGGCTGCCGATCAGGCAGTCGTCCTCCACGATCACCGGCTCGGCCTGGGGCGGCTCCAGAACGCCGCCTATGCCGACGCCGCCGGAGAGGTGCACGTTGGCGCCAATCTGGGCGCACGACCCGACCGTGGCCCAGGTGTCGACCATGGTGTTGGCCCCGACATGGGCGCCGATGTTGGTGTAGCTGGGCATCATGATCACGCCCGGCGCCTGGTAGCTGCCCCAGCGGGCGGACGCGCCCGGCACCACCCGCACGCCCCGGGCCGCGTAGTCGGTCTTGAGCGGGATCTTGTCGGCGAACTCGAACGGGCCGAGCTCGATGGTGCTCATCTTCGCGGTGGCGAACAGCAGCAGGATGGCCTGCTTGCACCACTGGTTCACCTGCACCGTCCCGTCCTCGAGAACCTCCGCCACCCGGGCCCGGCCAGTGTCGAGCGCGTCGATGGCCTCATGGATCGTCTCGACCACCTCGGGGTCGTCGGCGTCGAGGTCGGGGCGGGCCGCCCAGAGCTCGCCGATGCGGGATTCAAGGTCGGACATGGGATCAGAGGCTACCTGTTCCAGATATAGAGGTTGGCCGCACATGAGGGATGGCAGCTCCGCAATGCGGCGAGCCTCTGCAGGAGTGCGCGGTGGCCTACATCCGGCACGAACACAGGAACCCGATGCCGCACGCGAACGCACGTCTCACGCCCGCCGGGCGGCTGTTGGTCATCCAGCGAATCGAAGGGGGGCCGGGATGCCGCAGGCCCATGCGGCCCACCAGATGGGCCTGTCGTGGGGCACGGCCGCGAGAGGGTGGCACGCCGGCACGAGCAGCAAACGCCCGGGCGGGCCGACCGCAGCCAAGGCGCAACTGCCGCACCGACCAACCTCGCCAACACACTCACTGACGCACTATTGTCGCACCTAGAGCCTCTATATTTTCGCACTTGCCTTGGCTATAATTCAGCACCTACACCCGGCTGGTGATGCGCGATCTGCGGGTTTACGCCCAGGCCAACGACTGTCGGGTCTCCTACTTCCGTGACGCTTCGCTCGAGGTGGACGCGGTGATCGAGCGGGCCGACGGCGAATGGATGGCTGCAGAGATCAAGCTGGGAGGCGAGAGACTGATCGAGCAGGGCGTCAACTCCCTGCTGCGCCTCCGCTCCCGGATCGACACCGCCCGCACGGGCGAGCCCTTAGCCCTGATCCTCATCACCGCCACCGGTTTCGGCTTCCAGCACCGCGACGGCGTGAGCGTTGTGCCGCTCAGCACGCTGGGCCCCTGAGGGCCTCCTGGATGAGGTGGCTTAGCACACGGTCTGCACTTCTATCCTGGTCGTTGCCGTCGATGTCGAACACGTTCAGTTCGGCGGCCGGGCCGATGTTGATGACGGTCATGTGGGGTCCTCCGAGGGGTTCCTCGCCGTCGCTCTCCACGGATCATGCTTTGGCGCTGGCGGGGCAGCGCTGTCCTCGGCGGCCGTAGGGGTTCGATCAGGCCTCGGCGACGTTCAGGCGAGACGGCGGGCCAGGCGATCCTCGGCTAGCTGCAGGCGCTCCATGGGCTGCACGGCCGCGGCCCGCACCCAGCCGCTGGGGTCGTGGGCGCCCGCTGCCTCGGGCCGGTCGCAGTAGAACTCGCCAGGGCTGAGGATCAGTCCCGCCGTCTCGGCCAGGAAACTGGCCCACGCCCAGGCATCCCCGCCGGGAGCCCGGGCCCAGACGTAGAACCCGCCGGCCGGAAGCAGGCTGCCCGAGCCACCGGCGCCGTCGAGGGCGCCGGAGCTGCTCTCGACCGACGTGCACCGGCTCGCTGTCTGCAGGATCTCCGACAGCTTCCCGAGGCGCTCCCAGTACAGGCCGCGCTGCGCGTCTACATGGTCCTGATCGCTCCACGCCACGGCCGCGGCGGACTGCACCGGGCCGGGCACCATGCAGCCAGCGTGCTTGCGGCACTCGCGCAGGTAGCGGACCAACTCGGCGTCGCCGCAATAGAACCCGGCCCGCACCCCGGCCATGTTCGAGCGCTTGGACAGCGAGTGCACCGCCAGCACCCCGTCGGTGCCGTGCTCCAGGATCGTGCGGGGCGGCCCGTCCCAGGTGAACTCGGCGTAGCATTCGTCGCTGGCCACCAGCACGCCGTGGTCACGGCCCCACGCCGCGGCCGCGCCCAGGTCGTCGAGCGCCCCGGCCGGGTTGCCGGGCGTGTTGACCCACAAGCACAGGGCGCGTTGGGCGTCCCGGGGCTCAATCGAGCCGACGTCGATGCGGAACTGCCGGTCCACCGCAACAGGAACGGCTCGGCACCCGGCCAGCGCAGCCCCCATCGCGTACGACGGGTACGACACCGCGGGGTGCAGCACTGTGTCGCGTTCGGGGTAGCGAAGCCGCAGGTAACCGGGCAGCGAAGCCACGAACTCCTTGGTGCCGATGCACGCCGCAACCTGCGAGTCGGGATCCAGCCCGACCCCGAAGCGGCGCTGCGCCCAGGAGGCCGCGGCCTGCCGGAACGCCGGCGAGCCGATTGACGCCGGGTAGCCGCGCTCGGCGCCCGAGCCCGCCAGCGCCTCCACCACCGCAGCAGGCGGCGGGTCGCAGGGGGTTCCGACCGAGCAGTCCACCGCCCCGCCGGGCAGGGCCGCCGCCGCGGCCCTCAGCCCGTCCAGCCGCTCATAGGGGTAGACCGGCGGCACAAAACGCCGCGGTCACGCTGGGCCGCCTCACCGGTCCTCTGAGCCGTTGACCAGGTAGGGGCGCAAGGCGCCTACCGACGCAGGCTCCAGGCGGGCCCTGATTCTCATCCCGTGCTCGGTGGCCGAGGAGTCCAGCACCTGGCCCTCACGATGGACTCCGGCGAGCACGTCGCCGCGGTCCCAGGGCACCACCAGCTCGACCTCTGTCGCCAGTCGGCGCATCCGGTCGCCGATCGCGCCCAGGAGCGCGTCCAGGCCGTCGCCGGTCGCGGTCGACACCGCCACCGAGCCCTCGGTGCGCTCGGCCAGACGGGCCGCGCCCGGACCTAGATCGCTCTTGTTGAACACCACCAACTCGGGGATCTCGTCCGCGTCGATCTCGGCCAGCACCTCGCGCACCGCAGCCATCGAGCCGTCGGGGTCGGTGCCGGAGCCGTCGACGACGTGGACCAGCAGATCGGCGTCGCGCACCACGTCGAGGGTCGTCTTGAACGCCTCCACGAGCTGATGGGGCAGCTTGCGCACGAAGCCCACCGTGTCGGTCAGGAATACCGTCTCGCCGCCGGGCAGCCGAAGGCGCCGGGTGGTGGGGTCCAAGGTGGCGAACAGGCGGTCCTCCACCACCACCTCGGCCGCGGTGACCCGGTTGAGCAGCGAGGACTTGCCCGCGTTGGTGTAGCCGACGAGGGCCACCGCCCGGTTGCGGGTGCGGCTGCGGGCCTTCGACTGGGTGCGGCGGTGGCCGGCGATGCGGAGCAGGTCGCCCTCGAGCTTGTGTATGCGCCGCTCCAGGCGGCGCCGGTCGACCTCGAGCTGGGTCTCGCCGGGGCCGCGGGTGCCGATGCCGCCCGCCTGCTGGGAGAGCCTCCGGCCCGCGCCGCGCAGGCGGGGCAGGCGGTATCGGAGCTGGGCCAGTTCCACCTGGGCCTTGCCCTCGGGCGTGCTGGCGTTCTGGGCGAAGATGTCGAGGATCACGGCGGTCCGGTCGAGGGCGGTGCGCCCCAGCAGCTTCTCCAGGTTGAACTGCTGGGCCGGGCTGAGCTCGTCGTCGAACACCACCGTGTCGCAGTCGACCCGCTCGGCGATGGCCCTGATCTCGCGGGCCTTGCCCGCGCCCACGAAGGTGGCCGGGTCGGGCGCGGCCCGGCGCTGGCAGACCCGCTCGACAGCATCGGCACCGGCGGTGTCGACCAACAGGCTCAACTCGTCGAGGGAGGCGTCGGTGGCTGCGGCTGTGGCGCCCCGGTCCGACCGGACCATCCCGACGAGCACGATGCGCTCCCGGAAGGCGCGGTCGATGAGCCCGGAACCGTCACCGCCGAACTCCCCGAACCCGCTCCGGTGAGAGTCGCCGTCCGCGGTCAGCCCGTCGATGTCCGTGCCGGGCTCGTCTTCTGCGAGTGCGCGCCGATAGGTGAGACCGCGTTCTGTCGCAGCCGCGCCACCTATGCTCTCGCTCGCTGCGCCCGCGGTCCGCTCGGGCCGCGGCCTCGCTGCACGTCTCCGGATTTCGTCCGCCGTCATTTCGTCCGCCGTTTCAAGGCCGGTCCGCTCGGCCTCCGCAGGGTCGGCGCCGGGCGTGTCTTGGCGCTTCGGCGGCGGGGCCGCCTCAGGCATCGGGCGCGTCCACGGTGGCGACGAAGGTCGACTCGCCGGTGAGGGTCACGGGATCCGAGAGATCGACTCGAGCCTCTCCGCCGGCCATTCGCACGGTCACATTCTGGCCCACGTCACCCCAGCGGTGGAAGACGGCGGCCGCGGCCACCGCCCCCGTGCCGCACGCCGCGGTGGCGCCTGCGCCCCGCTCCCAGACGCTCAGCGTCACCTCGTCGGGCCCCGAGACCGCGCCGAAGTGGACGTTGATCCCGCCGAACAGGGCCTCCACCGCCGGCCCCGCCCGCCGGAGGGGCACCGCGGCAGGATCGGCCACCGCCAGCACCACATGGGGGTTCCCCACGTCCATCGTGTCCCACCGCCCGATCTCGCCCGGACCGAGGATCGCTTCGACCGCGGCAGCAGGGCTGGCGACGGCGGGATCGGGACGGGGCCCGGGCCCTAGGCGGCCCATCTCCGTGGTCCCGACGGCGGTGTCGGGCCGGTGCGTCGGCCGGATCGAGCAGCGGCGGGGGCCGGCCACGGTGTGCACGACGATGTCGAGCTCCGCCTCTCCGAGAGTGAGGGCGATGGCGTGGGCCAGACACCTGAGGCCGTTGCCGGACACCTCCGCCGGCGAGCCGTCGGAGTTCCACAGCCGCATGGCCGCGGCGCGGTCTGCCCCGTCGCGGGCGGCGTCTTGCACGGAATAGATCAGCCCGTCCGCGCCGATGCCGCCGCTCCGGTCGCACAGCGCGGCGGCCGTGCGGGCGGCGACGGCATCGGCGGGCAGCTCGTCGACGAGCGCGACGAGGAAGTCGTTGCCCAGTCCGTGGAGCTTGTGGAGTCGCAACCCGCCGGCCATCCCTGCATTCTCTCGGGCCACGGGCGCATCGACACGGCGACGCTTGACTGCGGACGATGGCCCGACGGCGGTCTTGGCCGTTCTTGACAGTTCTTGGCCGGTCTTGGCCGTTCTTGACGTAGTTGTGCCGCTCTGGTGCGGTCAACTACGTCAAGAAACGCAGACGGACAGCACATCGCCGGGCGCAGCGGGGGCGTCGAGCCAGTGGATGCGGGGGTCGCGGCGGAACCAGCGCTCCTGGCGGCGGGCGAAGCGGCGGGTGCGGGCGATGGCCGAGTCCAGCGCCTCCTCCAGGGTCGCCTCGCCTCGCAGGTGGGCGAGCAGTTCCTTGTAGCCGAGGGCCTGGGCGGGCGAGCAGTTCCTTGGGAGGACCTGGGCCGCAGTCGCGGGAGCCGGAGCTCGGCCAGGGCGCGCACCTCGTCGAGGAAGCCGTCGGCGAGTTGGCGCTGGTAGCGGGCCGCGATGCGCTCGTCTAGCCGGTCCCGATCCCAGCGCAGGCCGACCTGCACGAACGGCGTCGCCGGGTAGTGGTCCAAGCCGGGCCCGTACGACGAGAACGGCCGGCCGCTGCCGATAGTGACTTCGAGGGCCCGGACGACTCTGCGCCGATTGGTCGGCTCCATGCGGCTCGCCGCGGTCGGGTCGAGTTCCACGAGGCGGCGATGCAGGGCCTCATCGTCGGGCTCGGCTTCGAGTTCGCCTCTGACGTCCGGGTAGCGCTCCGGGATCCGGAGGTTGTCGATCACGGCGCGCACGTACAGCCCCGTCCCACCGACCAGCACCGGCACGGCATCCCGGCTGCGGATGTCGTCGATCACGGCGACCGCCCGAGCCTGCAACTCGGCCACCGCGAACTCCTCCGAGGGGTCCACCAGGTCCACCAGGTGGTGGCGCACTTCGGCCTGCTCGGCGGCGGTGGGGGTGGCCGTGCCTATGTCCATGCCCCGGTAGACCTGCATGGAGTCGAGGGTCACGATCTCCGCGCGTTCGATCATCCGGGCCAATCTCATCGCCAGGTCGGATTTTCCCGAGGCCGTCGGGCCGACAATCACCACCGGCCGCCCTGCGAGCCGAATCCGATCACCAGGCGACAGACTGGCTGCTCCCCCGTCCGGCACTCGCGGCTCGGAGTGGCCGTCTCTCCCGCGCCCTTGCTCCGACGCCGCGCCGGTCGCTCCCATCGCCTCAGGCGCCGCCACGGGCGCGACTCTGCGCCAACGCCTCGCCGATGATGCAGGCGGGGCCGCCGGCTTCGCCGCACTGTGCTGGCGCGGCGGCGATCATGCGGATGGCCTGGGGATCGCCTCGGTCTCCGCCCCCCGCGCTCGCCGCTTCGAGATCACCGCCTTCGTCGGCTCGCGCGCTAGCCGGCGGCGGCCACCGGTATGCGGCGGCGGCCCGAGGATGCGCCCGGCGTGATCGGCTCAGCCGCAGCGGGCGGCGCTTCGAGACCGACAAGGACACCCTGCAGAAAGTTGGCCGCGGCTGCGGTGACCTCCACCCGGGCGTAGGCGCCGGGGCGTGGCGCTCCACCGGCCGGCGACGGGAAGTGAACCAGGGTATTGCGACGGGTTCGTCCGGTGGTGACCGATGGATCCTTCTTGCTGGGCCCCTCCACGACGACCTCCTCGACCCGGCCGATGCGGGCCTCGTTGGCAAGGCGGCTGGAACGCTCGATCACCCGGCGAAGCCGTTCGTACCGCTCGACGGACACGTCGCGGGGCACGAACCGGTCTCCCATGTCGGCCGCGGCTGTTCCGGGTCGGGGCGAGAAGATGAACGTGAAGGCGCTGTCGTAACGGGCCTCGGCCGCAACCTCCAGCGTTCGCTCGAAGTCGTCCTCGGTCTCGCCGGGGAACCCGACGATGATGTCGGTGGACACAGCAAGGTCGGGCACCGCGGCGCGGGCCGCCCGCAGCCGCTCCAGGTAGCGCTCGGCGGTGTAGCCCCGGCGCATGGCCCGCAACACGGCGTCGCTGCCCGACTGCAGCGGCAGGTGCAGGTGCTCGCACACCGCGGGAACTTCGGCCATGGCCGCGATGGTCTCAGGACGCAGATCCTTGGGATGCGGGCTGGTGAAACGGACCCGCCGGATGCCGCGGACCTCCCCGACCGCTCGCAGCAGGTCGGCGAACAACGGTCGCGCCCGCCGGTCCGACGTCCAACGCGACCCGCACCACCACGCGTCGTCGGACGCGCCGCCGCCGCTGCCGATGCCCGCATCAGCGCCCTCAGCAGCAGGCGGGTCGGGGCGCGCCTCGGAGACGCTTTCGGGGCCGAGACCCGCGTCAGCGCCCACACCAGCGTGCCGGTCCGGACGCTCCCCTGGGTCTGCGACCGTGTCGGCGCGCCCGGCAGCGCGTCGAGCCAGCGCCAGGTCTCGGCCGTAGCTGTTGACGTTCTGGCCGAGCAGGGTGACTTCGCTGATCCCGTCGGCCGCGAGCGCGCGGACCTCGTCGACGAGCTCGCCGAAGGGCCTGCTGATCTCGGGGCCTCGCACCGCGGGCACGATGCAGAACGTGCAGCTGTTGTCGCAGCCGATCTGGATCGTCACCCAGGCGGCGTGCTCGGACTCCCGCCGGACCGGCAGCGCGGACGGGAACGCCTCGGCGTCGTCACGGACGGTCTCGTTGAGTATCTCCACCACCGGGCCGTGGCGCCGGGCATGGTCGATCAGCTCCGCGGCCCGGTGCACGTTGTGGGTGCCGAACACCACGTCGACGTGGCCAGCCCGCTCCCGGACCAGCTCGCGGTCCTTCTGGGCGAGGCACCCGGCCACCGCGATGAGCGCGCCGGGCCGCCCCGCCTTGACCGCTTTGAGCTGGCCCAACGCGCCGTACAGCTTGTTGTCGGCGTTCTCGCGGATGCAGCAGGTGTTGAGCACGATCACATCGGCTTCCTCGAGCACAGGCCTGCGCTGGTAGCCGTCCGCCTCGAGCAGCCCTGCGATCCGCTCGGAGTCGTGCTCGTTCATCTGGCACCCGAAGGTGCGGATGGCATAGGTCCGGCCCACAACCCAAGGCTACGGGACAGACCGGTCGGCCGTCCCCACGTTGAGCATCCGACCCTAGACTGTGCCTATGACCGGACCTAAGCCCGAAGGATTCGAGGACTTCGACCCGCATGAGGAGACTCGGCACATTCTCGCTGATGACGAACTGATGGAGTCGCTGCGGGTCTCTCGGGCCGAGGCCGCCGACCGCAAAGCACAGCTGCGCTCAGCACGAACGAACGTCTAGCGGGGCGGCTTGTACGAGGCCGAATTGCTGCCCGAGGCGCAGCGCCACCTCAACAGGCTTCCCCCGCGGCCCGGGAAGCAGCGCTTGAAGCAATCCACGGGCCGATAGCGGACAACCCGCGGCACGTTGGCAAGCCGCTGCGGGACGAGTTGGAGGGGTTGTGGTGCGCCCGCCGCGGCATGTACCGCATCGTCTATGAGATCGTGGAAGGCGATCGCTTGGTGCTGGTGCATCGGGTGAAGCACCGCCGCGACGTGTACCGCTGAATGGAGCCATCGACCGGACCGTTAGAGTGACTCCGATTCCCGCCACAAGCGCCGGGCTGTCAGGCGGTGGACCGGGCTGTGCGCCTTGCCCTCGTCACGCTACACGGCGGCTGCGGCGGGCTTTTCGGCCTCCTCGGGGTCGGGCTCGGGCATGACGGCCCTCCAGACCTTGTCGGAGATCTCGACCATCAGCTCCGGGTTGTCCTGCAGGAACTTCTTGGCGTTCTCGCGGCCCTGGCCGAGCTGCTCGCCGTCGTAGGTGTACCAGGCCCCGGACTTCTTGACGATGGACTCGTTCACGGCCAGGTCGAGGACCGAGCCCTCCCGCGAGATGCCCTTGCCGTACATGATGTCGAACTCGGCCTGGCGGAACGGAGGGGCGCACTTGTTCTTCACGACCTTCACCCGGGTGCGGTTGCCGACGACCTCCACGCCGTCCTTGATCGACTCGATCCGGCGGATGTCGAGCCGCACCGACGAGTAGAACTTCAGAGCCCGTCCGCCGGGCGTGGTCTCGGGCGAGCCGAACATCACGCCGATCTTCTCGCGCAGCTGGTTGATGAAGATGCAGATCGTGTTGGACTTGTTGAGGTTGGAGGTGAGCTTGCGCAGCGCCTGCGACATGAGCCGGGCCTGCAGGCCGACATGGGAGTCGCCCATGTCGCCCTCGAGCTCGGCCCGGGGGGTGAGCGCGGCCACCGAGTCGATCACCACCACGTCAAGCGCGCCGGAGCGGATCAGCATGTCGGTGATCTCCAGGGCCTGCTCGCCGGTGTCGGGCTGGGAGATGAGCAGCTCGTCGATGTCGACGCCTATCGCCTTGGCGTAGGTGGGGTCCATGGCGTGCTCGGCGTCGACGTAGGCGCAGATGCCGCCGTTGCGCTGGGCCTCGGCCACGACATGGGTGGCCAGCGTGGTCTTGCCCGAGGACTCGGGGCCGTATATCTCGGTGACCCGGCCCCTGGGCAGCCCGCCGATCCCGAGGGCCAGGTCCAGCGACAGCGCCCCGGTGGGCACCGACTCGATGCTCATCGCGGCCTTCTCGCCCATCCTCATGACGGAGCCTTTGCCGAACTGCTTGTCGATCTGGCCCATGGCCATGTCCAAGGCCTTGTGTCGGTCGTTCACTTGGTGTCTCCTGTTCTTGCGCCGCCCGTCATGGGCGGTCGGTGGGTTTCTGCGCCGCCCGTCATGGGCGGTCGGGTGGGTTTTTCCCATGGCCGTGAGGCGAGTCGGGGATTGCTGCTGAACCTACGTCGAGGGTGTGACAGGCCCGGCCGTGACCAGATCGGCCGTAACCGGATCTGGGCCGCCCCGCGCCCGTCGCTTGGCCCTTGAGCATAACAGTAGTGTAGTTACGAACACTTGTTCATGTCAAGGATTCGTTGCAGGCGCGGCAGCACCGCACCGAGACACGGCTCGAACAGCGCCGCTAGCACTTCCAGGCCGAGAGACAGCCTGAGCAGCGCCGCGGGCACTTCCGGGCCGGGATGCGAGCAAGCCGACATGTGCTCGCTTCGAGGCGTCTCGGGATTCGGTTCGTCGGCCGGGAACCATACGAAGCCCGTTCGCGTTGCATACGGTAGGGCCGCACACAGGAAAGGCAACCCATGGGCCTGAGAATCTTCCGCCCGCGGCAACAGGAGCCGCCGCCGACGCCCGCTCACCCGCAAAGCGCTCACACGGAAAGCGCCCACCCAGAAGCCCTCATACAGACAGCGCCCACCCAGAAAGGCAGCCCATCATGAGCACCCAAGCCACCCCCGCCCAGCAGACCTTCGACGACGCCGACCTGAGGGCCCGGCTCACCCCGCAGCAGTACCAGGTCACCCAGCAGGCCGGCACCGAGCGGGCCTTCACCGGCGAGTACTGGAACTGCCACGACGACGGCACCTACCACTGCGTCGTGTGCGACGTGCCGCTGTTCTCCAGCGACACCAAGTACGACTCCGGCACCGGCTGGCCCAGCTTCTGGGAGGCGCTCGACCCCGCCGCGGTGGAGATCCACACCGACCGCAGCTTCGGCATGGTCCGCGAGGAGGCCGTCTGCGCCAGATGCGGCGCGCACCTGGGCCACCGATTCCCCGACGGCCCCCGCCCCACCGGCGAGCGCTACTGCATGAACTCCGCGTCCCTGCGCCTAGAGCCCGCCGACGGCAACGACTGACCATGGCTGAGGATCCCGCGCCACTGCGCATCTGACCCCGGTGTGTTCCTAGAAGACTGCTGAGCCGTGTCGCTGCTCTGGGGGCTGGCGGCCGGAATGTGAGCCGGGCCGCCAAGCGCGCCCTGCATGGCTGGCTGGGCCGCTGCGCCCGTTCGGAGTCTTTGTGAGGGACTTGACATGTAATCGGAGCGACATAGTGTGCCCCTCATGTCCGGCAGCGCCGGCTTGGCCGGCCTCGCTGCAAGACCATGGAAGGGTTGCCGATGAGACACTGCCGTTGGCTCCGCAGGCTGGCCGCGGTGGCCGCGGTGGCCGCTGCGACGTTCAGCGTGGGAGGTCCGCCATGCCGTCAGCGAAGCTGCCGCCGGGAAGGGGCCTGCTCAACTGGCGGGCCGGGCGACTCCGCTGAGCGCACGGGCCACCGCCCCCCAGGGCGTCTCGGACGGGCACGGGCCGGAGGCCTCGCCCTGCGCGTCGGCGCCCTCGCAACCCTGTCCTTGACTGCCTCGGTCATTGCGCCGCAGCAGGCCGCGCTCGGCCAGACTCCGCGCCTCAGCGAGGCTTCATGCACGCTCAACACGCCAACAATCAGCCGCGCCGACCCGCTCGTCGACCTGTTGGACGTGGATGTCGAGGTGACCGGGGAGGGTTCGTGCGATCTGGACGACTCGATCCTGTGGACGGTTCAGATCGCCGAGCTGCCTGCGTCTCCGACGAACGAGGAGTGCAAGTCGGCACCAGAGCAGACGGTCATCGGCCCCCAGAGCAACGACCCGAAGATCAACTTCAGAATCTGGACCACCGACGGAGACAAGGCCAAGCTGAAGGTCCTCACCTATTACGGTTTGCGAGTCGGCGCCAAGCTCAAGGACACCGAAGACTCGCCGGTGTGGAGTTCAAGCTGTCAACAGGTCCGGACGGTGCCATATCGGCCGACGTCCCCTTGGCCCTTGGCAGCCGAGGGACGGGATTCCAGTGTCGTGCTGTCGAAGGCGAAAGCGGGCGAAGGCAGCTGCGCCCTCGAAGGCTGGCAGTACCGCTACCGGAAGGCCACCGCGTCTACTTGGATGGAGTGGGTCAGCGTGGGCCTCAACAGCCACACGCGGCAGCAGATGCCGACGATCGTGGTGCAGAACCTCGAGAACGGCACGCTGTACAACTTCCAAGTGCGCGCCCTCAACTGCGGAGGAGAGGAGTTCGCGGGCCATCCGAGCGGGATTGTCAGCGCGGTTCCGCAAGCACCGTCACCGCCGCCCGATAACAACGGAACGGACAACAACGGGACGGACAACAACGGGACGGACAACAACGGGACGGACAACAACGGAACCGGGACAGCACCGCCCGGATCCCAGACGGCCGCGTCGGCCAACCACTTCGCAGACGATGACGGCAGCGTGCATGAGCCCGACATCAATGTCATCGTGCTCAACGGCATCAGCCAAGGCTGCGACGGCGACTCCGACCAGTATTGCCCCGACGATCCCGTGACCCGGGCCCAGATGGCCACGTTCCTGGCCCGGGCGATGAAACTCATGCCGCCCGACGACCCTGATGCGTGGCGGTTCGAGGACACCGTCGGGAACTTTCACGAGCCCGACATCCGGGCCATCGCAGCCCGAGGCATCACCCAGGGCTGCAACCCAGAAGGCACCAAGTTCTGCCCCAACGATCCTGTGACCCGTGGAGCCATGGCGGCGTTCCTGACGAGGGCGCTGGAACTCGAAGTGCCTTCCGACCCGTCGGTCGGCGCCTTCGACGACATCGCCGGCCATGTCCACGAGGACAGCATCCGGGCCATCGCAGCCCGGGGCATCACCAGGGGCTGCAACACGGCGGGAACCCTCTTCTGCCCCGACGACCATGTGACCCGCGCCCAGATGGCGACCTTCCTGGTGCGTGCCTTCGACCTGGGGGCATCGACGACGTAAGCCGCGACTACCCATCGCCGGCGACCGGCAGACGACCGGCGGTCAGCAGTACCGGCTAGCCCCGGCTGGTCCCAGCAACACTGGCTAGTCCCAGCAGCGGCAGTACCGTGCGGCCATGATGAGCGCGGAGTCGCTGGCCAGCGCCGATGACAACATCGTCCGCTGGTTCGAGCGGGACTTCGGGGGCACGGTCGTCGACCTGGCCCGTCAGCCTCGCTGGCGGCCGGTGTGGTTCGCCACCGTGGACCGCGGCGGAATCCGCCACGAGCTGGCCGTGCGGGGCGACCGCACCGACATGCCGCTCATCTTCCCGCTGGACCACGAGATGACGTTCCAGCGGCTGCTGGGCGAGCACGGCATCCCGGTGGCGAGAGTGTGGGGATGGATCGACGAGCCCATGGCCTACGTCATGGACCGCGTAGGAGGCCGCGAGCACTTCGCTGACACGAGCGACGACGACCGGGCCGCGGCGGTCGACGACTACCTCGCCGTCCTCGCCCGGCTGCACGCCCTGCCCGTCGAGCCGTTCGCCGCGGCCGGCATCCGGCGCGCCGGCGACCCGTCGCAGGCCGGGCTCGTGGGGCTGCGCCGCTATGAGGAGCACTACCGCGCCCTGAAGGCGCACCCCGACCCGTTCCTGGAGTTCTGCCTCGGCTGGCTGCGCCGCAACCCGGTGAACACCGCTGGCCGGGAGTCGCCGGTGGTGTGGGACTCGGGCCAGTTCCACCACCTCGACGGCAGGATCACGGCTGTGCTGGATCTGGAGCTGGGCCACATCGGCGACCCGATGATGGACCTGGCCGCTTGGCGCATGCGCGACACCGTCGTCGGCTACGGCGACATGAGGAAGCTCTACGCCCGCTACGAGGAGCTGTCGGGCGCCCCGGTCGACCTGGACGCCGTCCGCTGGCACCATCTGGCCTTCACCTTGTCGAACCAGCTCGCCTACAGCCATGCCCTGCGCGATCCCTCGCCAGCGTCGGACCTGATGACCAACCTGCACTGGTGCTGCGAGACCAACCTGTTCGCCACCGAGGCCTGGGCCGAGCATCTCGGCATCGACCTGCCCGCGGTCGAGACGCCCGAGCCTCGCTTCTCGACCGCTGACACGGGACACCGGCACCTGGTGCGGGCGCTGCGGTCGATCAGCGCCGACGACCCGTTCGTCCGCCACGAGCTGCGCATCCTGTTCCGGCTGGCCCGCCATCTCCAGCGGCGAGACGAGATCGGCGACGCCGTCGAGCAGGCCGACCTCGACGACCTCGAACGGCTACTGGGGGCCCGCCCCCCCGACTGGCGCGAAGGCGAGGCCAAGCTCGAAGCCTTCGTGCTGGCCGACACCTCCGGCCGACACGACACCGAGCTCGTGAAGCTCTTCCACAAGCGCAACCTGCGAGCCCACATGCTGCTCGGCCCGGCGGGGTCGGCTATGGCCCGCCATCACACCATCCAGAGTTTCTGACCGGCGCCCGGCAGAGCTCTCCGCGCCTAGAGCAACAGGACGATCAACACTGACCCTGCCACCGGGACTCCGCTCACGCAGCGCCTAGTCGCCGATCGACTCAGCCGGGGTTCTGACCCCCTGGAGTAGCCGCGCCCGCCCGAACCGGTAGCGCCGCCCTAGCCGCCGCTCGGCCGAACAGGTACCGCCGAGTTCGCTCAGGCCTATCGGAGCGCCGCTCGGGCAGTTGCCGGACCGGGCCGAACAGACCTGGCATAGCTATCTGGCGGACCTGCCGCCGATGTCGGACGGTCGGGCGGACTAGTCGGGTTCGGAGCTCGCCCGCCCTCGGACCCGAACAGTGTCAGCGGGTCGGGGGAGCCTCGGCTGCCATGGCCGCCGAATGCCGGGGCTCGGGCATTCCCCGGGCCGGGTCTCGGCTGGAACGCCGGGCCGGAACCGTTCCTTCTTCGGGCGGCGGGTTTGAACGGCGCTCGCGGCGACTCGGGAGCGTGCGCGGCTCCATAGTGCCGCCTGTCGGGCGGGTGGAGGGTGTGCTTGCCGTCAGGTCCGGTGCGGATCCTCCAGCCGTGGTGGTGAACCTTCTGATGACAGTTCCAGCAGGTGAGGACCATGTTCTTGATGTCGGTGGGCCCGCCCTTGGAGAACTCCTTGATGTGATGGCACTGGCACATCGCCGGATGGGCGCCGCAGTGGAAGCACCCGCCGTACTTGGCGATGAGCAGCTGCCGCTGGGCCTCGGTGGCGGTGCGCTTGCTGTGACCGCGCCAGATGGCCGTGCCGTCGGCGCCGTAGAGCACCCCGGTGATGCGGGCGTGGCAGGCCAGTTCGTCGAGCACCGCCTGGGGCAGCCGCGATCCGTCGGGAAGCTCGGCTACGAGGTCGCCGGTCTCGTCGTCGACGTGCGCTACGACACAGATGTCCGCGAACGGCCTGCCCGCTCCGGCGCCTGCTCCCGAGGAAGCGTTGTCGCTGGTCAGGTTGTCGAGAGCATCGGCCATGCACTGGGCGAAACTCCGCCGCCCGCTGACATCCTCGGCGGGACTGTTGCCGACGGGGCCGCGGTTGTCGGCAGCACTGTCCTTGTCGGCTTTGTAGAGACGCCGGGCCTCGGCCTCGATCCGGTTGGCGATGCGCCGCCCGGCTACGGCGTCGAACTCGCCTCGCAGATTCACCATGCCGTCGTCGCCGTTCCACACCCGCACACAGCGTCGGGCCCGCTGGCGCCGGTGCGCGGACTCGCCGCCGTCGCCTTGGCGGTCGACCGTCCACTGGCGAGTCTCACGGGCGAACTGCTCGGGCCGCATCGACTCCGCCTTGGCCAGGAGCTCTGTGTCGGCCTCCAAATCGGCTGGGCTGGTCTGCTCGACGGCATCGGCCAACCGCCTGGCATTTATCGCGGACACACGCCCCTGATCGACGGCGTCTCGCAGAACGGGCGCATCCTCAAGCACCCGAGCAGCCTTGACCTGGCCCCGAGCGTCCTGCCGGGACAGTCCCGCACTGGCAGCCAGCACCTCCGCGCCGCCGTCGCCGTGACGCTCACGCCCGGCCACCACAGCCGCGGCCGACACCTGGAAAGCAGAGGCGATCCCCACGATTGACTTCGAGATCCCCAACGCGTCACGGAACTCGTCAGTCATCGCCGCCCCGTCGTTGGCGATGGCCAGCATCTCCTTCACCGCGGCCTCGGCCCGTCGAGCAGCTTCGATCAGCATGAAGACATCATCCCATAGGGGTATGACATCTGTCAAGCATTTCAGCTCATATTCATGATTTTATATTCTTCTTCAAGCATGTCTGCGCTTCACCACCACCACATCCCCAGCCTCCCGCCCAGCACCAACCAGTCCGTCCAACGCAGCCGCCGTCGGCGTTGCGTTGTCTGACCCCGACGAGGACGTGCTGTGCCGATACTGATTCGTCTGGCTGGCCGAGCTGCAAGCACCTTGCGGCAGGACGCCGGCAGCCGCTTAGGGCCGACCCGCTTGGAGGGCATTTCACCCTCGTCACCCTCGTCACGCTCGTACGCTCCTGGCGTGAGGGTTGTGGACGCGCGGTCGTTGGACGCCGGGGACTTTGGCGCGGCGTTGGAGTTGCAGCAGCGGATCGACCGGGAGCGGGATCCGGAGCTTCCGGTTACGCCGGCCGCGGAGCTGCGGGCGATCTTCGAGCGTGACGCCACCGACCATGCCCGTCATGAGCGGGTCGTGGCCCTCGACGGCCCCATCGCGCTGGCCATCGGCCATGTGGAGCTGACTGTCGATCCGGCCAACTCGGCCCTAGCGGGTGTGGAGATCACTCCCGCTGACGACGACGTTTCCGCGGCTGTGCTGGCCGAACTGCTACGGATCGCACGCAACGACGGGCGCATGTCGGTGATCGCCTGGGGGGATCACACGCCCGAGCGCCACCGCTTCTGGACCGGCCTCGGCGCGGAGCTTCGCTACACCGAACAGGAGTCCAGCCTGGACATGGCCGCGGTGGACCCCGACCTGATGAAGCGCTGGATCGAGGCCGGCCCCGCCGACCTGGAACTGGTGCACTGGTCCCGCCGCTGCCCCGAGCAGTGGATGGAAGCGCTCGTCGCCACGGCCAACGCCATGAACGACGCCCCCACCGACGACCTTGAAATGGCCGACACCATCGTCGACGCCGACATGATGCGAACCGAGATCGAGGCCCGGGCCGCCCGCGGGCTCGACTACCGCGGAGTCCTGGCGGTCACCGCCCGAGGCGAGGCCGCGGGCACGACCGAGGTGCTGGTCAACCGCCATCGCCCGGCGGTGTCGTGGCAGTGGAGCACCGTTGTCCTCCCCCGGCACCGGGGCCGGGGCATCGGACGGTGGCTGAAGGCGACCATGTGGCAGCGCCTGCGCTCCACCGCGCCCGAAGTAACCGCGCTGCACACCGGCAACGCGGCCAGCAACGCCCACATGCTGGCTATCAACAACGAGATGGGCTTCAAGCCCACCCACATGATGGGCTGCTGGCAGGCCGACCTCGACACCCTGGACCGGCGCTCGGCTAGAGGTCCTCGGCTAGGAGTTGCTGGAAGGTCTCCGCGACTTCCAAATGCCTTGCGCTGAAGTACTCCACCACCCGGTCTCGGATGTCCTCGCCGAAGATCTCCTCCATGGCGGCGTCACCCTTGACCGGACCAAAGTCCGCCAGGTGTCGGAGAACGCCACTGACCTCGGAGTAGTGCAGGTCGATACCGTACCTGCGGAAGTGCAGCATGACGGCCTGCTCGATGCTTATTCCACCACCCGTCTCTATGAACATCACATCAACGAAGTCACGCAGTTGCTTTCGGCCAGTTATCGCCTTGAACTTCCCCGCCGCAATGTCCTGTAGCGAGGCGACATGAAGTCCGTCTATCTCCAAGGTCGGGCCGAGACAGTGCGCTCCCTCGTCAGCGACTATGTCCACGCTCACGTCGTTGAACACCCCGCGAATCAGCCGCTCTGAGGCATCTGTCAAGAGGAACTCTCCAGCGGCCGACAGTTCAGATATAACCGCGTCGATGTCAAAGCAGGTGGGGAAGAAGATGTCGAGGTCGACGCTGCGTCGGTGGCGCAGCCAGATCGCCAGACCTGTGCCACCCATCAGCGCACCGCCGTCGGGGAGAGCGGAGGCGACAGTGGGCCAGGCGTTGAGCGTTCCCTCGGGCAGCAGGTCGCGATAGTCAGAAAGGCGACGCACGACGCCTCGCAAGTGCGGTACGGACGAGTTGCCGCCTGTCGTCGGGGAGGTGGGGATGCCCTTCCACGAACTCCAGGGAATCGCAGGGCAGCGTCGACAACGCCCATCCCCAGGACGAGACATCTGAGGAGGCGAGAATGCGCTCGGCGACGAAGTCGGCGTGGCGGGGCAGCTTATACAGCGACGTGTCGCCCCACCAGAACAGGTGCGCGAAGCGCTCCGGGAGGCAGTCGGGCATCGGTGCGGGCGGCACCTCGGGAAGCTCCGTGAAGCGCAGCACGTCCGGCACCTGCGACCAGGCGGCCGCGACGTCGAGGCGCCAGACAACCTCGCGCCGCACGGGCCGGGCCAGCACCAGTTCGGGGTCGCCGGTGATCAGGCCCAACTCGACGAGCCGCTCCAGACACGGCAGGGTCTCGTCGCGGTCGGTCCCGGCCGCGACCGCGACTGAGGCGGCTGGATACAGCCCGAGCGGACGCCGCGACAGGGCGGCCAAGATGCGCTTCTGCGGCTCCGACAGCGCCAGCGCGCCGCCCGGCTGGCTGCCGTTCGCTGTGCCGACCTGATCCCCCACAGCCTCAAGGCTACGGGGTGCGCCACCGCGTGAGGAGGAGCGTCTCAGTCGTGGACGACGTCGAGCCCGCCGGCGCGGGGCAGCAGGCGGAGCCGCAGCAGGTTCAGGGCGGTGATCGTGCCGAGCTGGCGCACCATGGTGCGGGCCATGTTGAACTGCACCCGCACCGCCTCGCCGGCGCCGTCGAGGTGCAAGGCGATCCAGACCGTGCCCGGCTCGGCGCCCTCGTGGGAGTCGGGGCCGGCCGCGCCGGTGGTGGCCAGGCCCACATCCGCACCGAGCACACCGCAGGCGCCGGCCGCCATCGCCAACGCCATCTCCTCGCTGACGGCGCTCACATCCGGGGCGCCCAGCACACCGGTCTTCAGGGCGCGGTCGTAGGGCACGACCGCGCCGCGCAGCACGTCGCTCGCGCCGGGCACGTCGGTCAGGCGGGACGCGATCAGCCCGCCGGTGACCGACTCGGCCAATCCCAGCGTGAGGCCCTGCGAGCGCATCAGACCGAGCACCACCGACTCCATGGTGTCGTCGTCGGCGCCGAAGACGGCCTCGCCGATCACCACCCGGGCCCTGGCCTCCACCCCTGACAGCACTCGCCCGGCGGCCTCGTCGTCGGCGGCCTTGGCGGTGATGCGGACCTTGAGGCCCTCCATCCCGCTGGCCAGGAAGGCGATGGTGGCCTCGCCGGTGGCGTCCAAGCGGCGCATCTCCGGTCCCAGCATCTCGGCCAGGCCCGACTCGGAGTGCCCCCAGGTGCGCAGCGTGCGGCTGCGGATCACGCTGCGCTCGCCGGAGCGGGCCCGCAAGTCCGGCAGCACGCACTCGCTGACCATCTTCTTCATCTCCCAGGGCACGCCCGGCACGGCGTAGATAACCTTCGCCCCGGCGCCGCGACCTACCGGGCAGATCAGGCCGGGGGCGGTGCCCGGCTGCACGTCCATCACCCGGGCGCCGACAGGCACGTCGGCCTGCTGGAGGTTGTTGGCGGGCATCTGGCGGTCGCGCCGGTAGAACATCGACCGGATCCGCTCGGCCACCGTGTCGTCGCGGCGCAATGCGACTCCCATCACCGCGGCGATCGCCTCCCTGGTGATGTCGTCGGGAGTGGGGCCGAGCCCGCCGCACACGATCACCGCGTCGCTTCGCTCCAGCGCCTGCTCGAGCGCCACGACCATCCGGCCGAGGTTGTCGCCGACCTTGGTCTGGAAGTGGCTGTCGATGCCGGCCAGCGCCAGCTGCTCGCCTATCCACGATGAGTTGGTGTCGACGATCTGGCCCAGCAGCAACTCCGTGCCGACCGCGACCACCTCGCATCTCACGGCGCAGCCATCCCAAGCACCAGGACGCGGCTAAGCCCGGTCACGGGAACGGGCGCGAGACCGGGCCGTGCGGCCGTCGAGCAGGTACTGCGCGCCGGTGAACAGCGTGAACGCCACGGCCAGCCACAGCGCGGCCACCAGCACCGCGTCGGCCGCCTTCAGGGTCGGCATGACAGCCATGGCCAGAGCCACGCCCTGCACGAAGGTCTTGTACTTGGCGGAGCGGCGGGCCGGGATCGACACTCCCTCGCCTGCCCAGCGGGCCCGCCAGGCGGTGATTCCCAGCTCTCGCAGCGCCATTATCGTCACCGGCACCCACCAGTAGCGCTCCACCGCCACCAGGCAGAACGCCGCGCCGAGCACCACCACCTTGTCGGCGAGCGGATCGAGGAACGCGCCGCTGCGGCTCACGACGTTGGCCCGGCGGGCCACCCGGCCATCGAAGAAGTCCGTGGTGCCCATGGCCACGCCCAGCCCGAACGCGGCCCACGAAGCACCGCGGGTGTCCTCAGCCTGAAGGATCAGCAGGAACAGCACCGGCGAGAAGAGCAGCCGGGCGAGGGTGAGCAGGTTGGCCGGGTGCAACAGCCCGGCCTGTGCCGGTTCTGGCGCGGTCACGCTGCCTCCAGGTCGCAGCCCATCGCCGCCGTGACTGTCACCGAAGCGAAGGTACCGGGCCGCAGACCGGGGGGCACAGTCACGATCCCGTCGATCTCGGGCGCCTCCCGATGGGTGCGGCCCACGCCCGGCTCGTCCACGAGAACTTCGACCCTGCTTCCGACCAGAAGGTCACGGCGGTGCGCGGTGATTCCGTCCTGCAGCTCCCCCAGCTCGGCCAGTCGGTCGGCCCGAAGACTCTCCTCCACCTTGCGATCGAGGCTGGACGAATAGGTGCCGGCCTCCTCGGAATAGGCGAAGAACCCGCACCAGTCGAGCTGGGCCTCCTCCACGAAGCGCAGCAGCGTGTCGTGGTCTTCCTCGGTCTCGCCCGGATAGCCGACGATGAAGTTGGACCGGAACGCGGCGTCGGGCTCGCGCCGCCGGATCGCCTGGATGCGGGCCAGGAACTTGTCGCCGTCGCCCCAGCGGCGCATCCGGCGCAGCAGCGGCGCGGACACGTGCTGCAGGGACAGGTCGAAGTAGGGCACTCCGGTGGCGCAGATGGCGTCGATCAGGGCGTCGTTGAGATCGGACGGGTACAGGTACAGCAGCCGGGTGCGGGCCGCACGGGCCGACACAGCCTCGACCAACGGCACGATCCGGCGCTCGCCCCTGCCCTGGTCGCGGCCGTAGGAGGCCAGGTCCTGGGCCACCAGCACGATCTCGGCCGCGGCGAGCCGGTCGACCTCGTCCAGGATCTGCCGCATCGACCGGCTCCGCTGCGGGCCCCGGAAGCTGGGGATGGCACAGAATCCGCAGGCTCGGTCGCAGCCCTCGGCGATCTTCACATACGCCCACGGCCGCGGCGAGCGGGGCCGGGGCAGGTTGAGCAGGTCGAAAGCGGGGATCCCGGCCCGGGAAGGGTCGAGCCGGCCGGAGACCGGGGCCTTCGACGGGCGCAACTCGACCGGCACCGGCGCGGGATCGGCAAAGGCCGCCGGCCATGGCGCAGGCGTTGACGCCGACGCGGTGCCGGATGTGGCGGCCGGGGGTCCGAGGCCGCGCCCAGATTCGAGCAGCGCCATGCCGAAGCCGGCCACGCGGTCGATCTCAGGCATCCACTCGGCCAGCTCCTCGCCGTAGCGCTCGGCGAGGCAGCCGGTCACCACCAGCGACGCGTCCGGGGACTTGGCGTCGGCCAGGGCCAGGATGGCGTCGATCGACTCCTGGCGGGCCTCCTCCACGAACGCGCAGGTGTTGACCACCACCAGATCGGCACCCGAGGCCTCGTGCGTCTGCGTCAGCCCCCCGGCAGTCAGCAGTCCGACCAGCTTGTCGGAGTCGACCTGGTTCTTGGGGCACCCCAGGGTGTGGACTGCGAACGACCGCGGCCCGCCGGACATTGCAGCGCTCAGCCGCCGATGCCGGCGGTCCCGGTTGGCAGCGGCAGGGTCGTGGTCGACGTCGTGTAGACGGGCGGCGGCAGGGTCGTGCCCGGCGGCGGAAGGGTTGTGGTGGATGTCGTGTCGGTGGGCGAGGTGGTCGTGGTCGGGTAGACGGCCGGCGGCGGATCGTGCCGGGCGCAGTCGCCGGCGATGATGTCGCGGATCCGGTCGTGCCTCGCTCCCGTAGCGGTGGGAGCGGGCGCCCCGTTGGGCCCGAGCAAGTGAGGGTGGAACGACCAGTCGACGACCTCGGAGCCGAAGAAGTCGATCTGCAGTACGCCGGTCTCGCCCGTCTGCTCCACCCGCGGGTGCCACACGAAGTTGCCGAGCGAGTAGGCCACGAGCGTCCCGTCCCCAGACTCGCGGACGGGCTGCAGTACATGGGGATGGTGGCCGATCACCGCGTCCGCGCCGGCGGCGAGCAGTTCCAGGGCCAGCGACTCCTGCTCGGGGCTGGGGCAGGTGTCGCGCTCGATGCCCCAGTGGACGGTGGCGATCACTGCATCGGCATCCTCGGCCGCGGCCCGGACGCTGTCGAGCACCCGCGACCGGTCGGGGGGATGGGCCGACGCGATGCCCGGAGCGGTCGGACTCGCAGCGAAGTTCGGCGGCACGACCAGCGACGCCCCGACGAAGGCCACTCGCACGCCGTTCTCGGTGGTGAGCACCCGGTAGCGGTAGGCGTCGTCGATGGTCGCGCCAGCGCCCACAGCGACCACCCCGGCGGCTTCGAGCCACTCGACGGTGTCGATGAGGGCGTCGGGCCCGTAGTCCTTGGCGTGGTTGTTGGCAAGGTTGGCGACATCGACCCCTCCGGCGGCCAGACGAGCCGCGGCCGACAGCGGCGCCCGGAACACGAACGTCTTGTCGACGGGCAGACCGCGGTCGCTGATCGCCATCTCCACGTTGACAAGGGCGAGGTCGGCCGAGTCCAGCGGCGGGTCGAGCAGCGTGAACGGATCGATGCCCTGGGATTCGGTGCGGTCCATGAGCACATCGCCGCCCGCCAGCAGTGTCCACTCCCGCGACGGCAGGGTGCTGGTGGTGGCCGCGGTGGTGGTCGTGTCGGCGGTGACCGACGGCGGCGCGGTCGTCGACGGCGCCGAGATCACAGAGGTGGGCGCGGGCTCCTGCGGCGCAGGCGCCGCGTCGGAGCACGCCGCGGCCAGCACGGCCGACGCGAGCAACGCTCCGCACACGCCGAGCACCGCCCGCCCGGGAAGTACCCGGCGTGAAGGGACCCTTCCCGGAAGTGCCCGTTCCAGAGATGCGATCGCTTCCATCTGACCTGTCTCGTCGATCCCGCACGATAGACGACACGGTCGCCCGGCTCGGACCATTTGCACCTGCGGGCCGCTCCGTGCCGGCGCGGCCTCGCCCAACTCGTCAGGAGCCATCGAGGACGGCGGCGGCTTCTCAGGGCGCATACGGGCCGGACACGCTCGCCAGCCTGCTCGGCCTCTAGCGGGCCTCCGCGATCCGCACTCGGTAGAGCCGCGGCCAGAGCTTGCCGGTCATCCACAAGGTGCCTTCGTCGGCGACGGCCACACCGTTGAGCACATTGATGTCAGCCCGGTCGAAGGTCTCCAGCAGGTCGTTCATCAGAGGCCGGGCGTCGATGACAGCCACGACGCGGCCGGTCAGCGGGGCGACCACCAGCAGCCGGTCGGTCTGCCACACGTTGGCGATCACCAGGCCTTCGACGCATTCCAGTTCGTTGAGGTAGTCGAGCCGCCCGTCGTAGCCCGGCGCGGCCAGCGTCACTGTGCCGAGAAGCTCGAAGGTCGCCGGATCGCGCCTCGACAGGCGGTCCGACCCGTCCGACATCACCAGCAGGTCGTCCAGCAGGCACAGTCCCCAGCCCTCGCCGTCGTAGCGGTGCTCGGCTGTCGGCGTCAGCGTTGCCCGGTCATAGACGATGGCGGTGCCGCTCTGCCAGGTGAGCTGAATGATCTGATCGCCCACCACGGTGAGGCCCTCGCCGAAGTGCTCGTCAGCCAACTCGACCAGGGCGGTGACCTCGCCGGTGGCTGCATCCACCGATCGCAGCGACGACCTTCCCTGCAGGCCGGTGCTCTCGTACATCGTGCCGTCGGCCACTTCGAGCCCCTGGGTGAACGCGTCGGGGTCGTGGGCCACGCGCTCGACGATCTCGACCGTCCAGCGAGCAATCGGACCGTCCGAGTCGATGACAGGGAACACCGACCTCGCGGGGCTCTCCTCCGGCGCAGCCACCGCGGAAGGGCCGCCCCCCGCGCCCGCAGAATCCGCCGGCTCCCCCACCACCTCCACCGACGCGTCCGCAAGCAACCCATCGCCGGCCGTCGCGCCCGCAGAATCCGCCGGCTCCCCCACCACCTCCACCGACGCGTCCGCAAGCAACCCATCGTCGGATGGGTCGGCGGACTCGGGTGGTGCCAGATCACCGCCGCCGCACGCCCCCGGCACAGCCAGCGCCAGCACCGTCAGCGCCAGCACCAGAG
Organism: Acidimicrobiales bacterium; assembly: GCA_963667505.2. Lineage (GTDB taxonomy): Bacteria > Actinomycetota > Acidimicrobiia > Acidimicrobiales > Aldehydirespiratoraceae > Aldehydirespirator. Next base: position 1,647,203 of record OY763490.2, read on the forward strand.
GCGCCAGCTTCGGTCGCCGCCTGACGCCGACAGATTCACCGCCGCCGCGGCCCCGAAGAGGAATCAACCCGCGAGCAGCACGACGCTGACCAGCCAGAGCGCGAGCAGGATGACGCCATCGACGCGGCCGACGCGGCGGCCCATCGCCATCGCGGCCCAGCTCGCCAGGCAGATCATCGCCATCATCGAGGAGCCGAGAGTCTGGACGGTGTGGTCGCCGACCGGGCCGGGCCCGACCAGCGCGATGAGCCCGCCCACGGCCAACGAGTTGAAGACGTTGCTGCCGAGCAGGTTGCCCACCAGCAGTTCCGTCTCGCGCTGACGGGCCGCAGCCACCGCGGTGACCAGTTCGGGGGCGGACGTGCCCACGGCCACCAGGGTGTACCCGACGAAGCCCCCCGAGAGGTCGAGCGCCTCGGCGACCCGCTCGGCACCCTGAACCAGCACCCAGGCCGACCCCGCGACCAGCGCCAGCGACACGACGGTGCGGGCCGACTCGATGCCGGCCGAGGGCGGATCGTCGCCCACGATCTCTGACAGTTCGTCGAGGTCGGAGTCCGGCTCACTGGTCTTGGCGCCGCGCAGCACCACCACGAACCAGGCCGCCAGCGCGGCCAGCAGGAGAACTCCCTCCCACCGCCGCATCTCGCCCTGCACCAGCAGGGCGAAGGCAGCCACCGCGGCCACGGAGACGGCCGCGTCCTTGCGGATGATGTCGGCGGCCACCGGAACGACCGCTACGAACGACGCCGCTCCCAGCACCAGCGAGACATTGGCGACGTTGGAGCCGACGATGTTGCCCACGCCGATGTCGAGACGGCCCTGGGCCGCGGCCAGCGCCGACACGAGCATCTCCGGGGCGCTGGTGCCGAACCCGACGACGACGGCCCCCACGACTACCGGCGCGAGCCGCATCGCCACCGCGATCCGGGCCGCGCCCTTCACGAACTGGTCCGCGGCGACCGAGAGCACCGCCAAGCCCAGCACTGAGAGCACAAGACCGAGGAGCATCGGATCCCTGCGTCAGAGGCGGCCCGGCATCAGCCGGCACGTCGCTCTTCGAGCTCCTCGGACGAAATGAGCACCTCGCGGGCCTTGGAGCCGGTGGAAGGCCCCACCACGCCGCGCTGCTCGAGCAGATCCATGATCCTCCCCGCCCGGGCGAAGCCCACTCGCAGCCGGCGCTGCAGCATCGACGTCGAACCGAGCTGGGTCTCCACCACCAGCGCCATCGCCTCGTCCAGCAGTTCGTCCCCACCGTCGTCGTTCTTGGGCGGGGCCGCGGTTATGACGCTGGGCATGTTGGGCGCGCCGCCCAGGTCCGGAGACGGCCCGGCCGCCTCGCCCAGCTCCTTGCGGGCCGGGCCGCTCAACGCCGCGGAGTCCGATCCGTCGGTGGCCACCGACGGATCGTCGTGGAAGTCGGGCGCCTGGTTCACCCAGTGCGTCACCACCGAGCGGACCTCGTCCTCGGTCACCCAGCAGCCCTGGATGCGATGGGGCGAGGACGAAGAAGGCCCCAGCCACAGCATGTCGCCCTGGCCGACCAGCCGCTCGGCGCCGGGCTGGTCGAGGATCACCCGCGAGTCGGTCAGGCTCGACACCGCGAAGGCGAGCCGGGCCGGGATGTTGGCCTTGATCACTCCGGTTATGACGTTCACCGAGGGCCGCTGGGTGGCGATCACCAAGTGGATGCCCACCGCCCGGGCCATCTGGGCGATGCGGGCGATGGACTCCTCGACATCGCGGGCGGCCACCATCATCAGGTCGGCCAACTCGTCCACCACCACCAGCACGAACGGCAGACGCTGGTACTGCAAAGGCTCGCCGTCGGGGCCCCGCTCGCCGGGCAGGGGCTCGATCCTGCCCTTCTCGACGGCCGTGTTGTAGCCGGTGATGTCGCGGAAGCCCACCTTGTGGAGCAGGTCGTAGCGCCGCTCCATCTCCTGCACGGCCCAGGCCAAGGCGTTGGCCGCCTTGCGGGGGTCGGTGACCGGGGCGGTCAGCAGATGGGGCGCCCGGTCGTACTGTCCCATCTCCACCCGTTTGGGATCGACCAGGATCATCCGGACGTCGTCGGGGGTGGTGCGCATCAGCACCGACGTGATCAGCGAGTTGAGGCACGACGACTTGCCCGCTCCGGTCGCTCCGGCGATCAGCAGGTGCGGTGTGGTGGCCAGGTTCATCATGATCGAGCGCCCGTTGATGTCACGGCCGATGGCCACCTCTAGGGGATGGTCGGCGTCGGCGGCCTCCGGCGAGCGCAGCACGTCGCCGAGGCGCACGATCTGCCGGTCGAGGTTGGGGACTTCCACCCCGATCGCCCTTCGCCCCGGGATCGGGGCCAGGATGCGCACGTCGGGGGAGGCCATGGCGTAGGCGATGTCCTTGCGCAGGCTCTCGAGCTTGGCCACTTTCACGCCCTCGCCCAGTTCGAGCACGAAACGGGTGACGGTGGGGCCCACCACGGGCTCCAGCAGTCGGGTGGGCACGCCGAAACGGTCCAAGGTCGATTGCAGCAGACGGCCCCGCTCGACAGCCTCCGCCCGGTCGATATCCCTCGACGGCGCGCCCGAGAGCAGATCATGCGGCGGCAGATCCCATCTCGACGGCGGGCCGGAGCGTCGGGCCGGGGCGGCGGCCTTCTTCGGCTTCTTGGCGGGCTTGGCCACCGCCGGTGCCGCCGGCGTCTGCCCGTCGTCGGCCGCGGGCGGGCCGGCAGGTTCAGGCCGGGGAGCGGGCTCCTGGCGGGTCGGAGCCCCGGTCGACGACGACGGCCGCTGCTCCGGGACCTCCTTGATGTCGCTGAACAGGTTCACGAACAGCGACCACAGGCCTCGGCCTATCGGTCGGACCGTCGCGTGGAGCGCAGAGGCGACCGTCCGAACGGAGAGCCGGGTCGCCAGCATCACGCCCACCAGGCCGACGAACACGAGGATCAGCGCCGAGCCCCAGACAGCGGTCCAGGCGTGCAGGAAGCCGCCGACCCCCACGCCCAGCACGCCTCCGGCGGCACCGAGCACTTCGGCGGGGTCGCCGGCGCCTGGCCGGCCGCGGGCGAGGTGGAGAATCCCCGAGGCCGACGCCACCAGGAGCGTCCCGCCGAGAATCGCCCCGGCCATCGAGTCCTCGCCCTGCTCCTGAGAGCCGGGGTCTCGGCCCGGCTCTCCAGCGGCCGGCTCGTCGCCATCTTCGCCGGGCGCGCGAGCCGATGCGCTCGGGGCGGCCCCGCGCCGTCCTCCCCGGAAGGCGACCACGCCCAGAACCACCAGGCCGACGGGCAGAGCGGCCCGGACCAGGCCGACTCCCTTGGCCAGCAGCCAGTCGACGCCCTCTCCCACCGGCCCGGCCGCCGAAACCCAGACGCTGCCGGCCACCAGGAGCCCGGCGACGACGGCCCCTAGGCCGCCGATGTCTCGACGATGGCGCCGCATCACGGAACGGGCAGCCTGCGAGGCGCCGCCGGAACGCCGAGGCGGCGGTCGCCGGGACCCCGAAGAGCCTCCTCCAGCAACCCCGCCGCTCGACCGCGACGAACCTGCTGCGCCAGACCGGCCGCCGACCGCGACGAACCTGCTGCGCCAGACCGGCCGCTCGACCGCGACGAACCTGCTGCGCCAGACCGGCCACCAGACCGCGACGAAGCCGGCCTGGTGGTGCTTCTGTTCGACCTGGCCATCGTGGTCGAACCTACCAGCGGCGGCCTGAGCGCCCGTGCACCGTCTGGGGCGAACACCGCAGCCCCGCGGTGGGTGACACGACCCGCGGCCTCACACGAGGCGATCACCCTCGGTGGCGTGCGACGACCCGAGGGCGACGGCCCTAGGCCGGCGTCTGGCTAATGGCGCCGACGGGCCTCTCGCCCTTCGGTGGGTCAGACCGAGCGGATCAGCGGCAGGACCATGGGTCGGCGGCGGGTGCGTTCCCGCGACGCCCGCTTGGCGATGCGCAGGACCTGGTCCTCCAACGATGCAAGGTCGCAGTCGCCTTCGAGCGCCGAGCGAGCCGCGGCCTCCACGGCCCGGGCCACAGCGGCCTCGTGACCGTCTAGCGCCGGAGGCTCGACCCAGCCCTTCGACATCACGTCGGGCCCGGAGACGATGCGACCCTCGTACAGGTCGACGTCCACCGCGACGACTAGGACGCCGTCGGCGCCGAGCTTGCGGCGGTCGGCGAGAACCTTCGGCCCGAGGTGTCCCACCATGCCGTCCACATAGACATGGTCGCCGCCGACGGATCCCGTGCGGCCCAGGCCCTCGTCGGTCAGCTCGATGCGGTCGCCGTCGGTGCACAGCAGCACCCGCTCGTCGTCCATGCCCATGTCGCGGGCCAGCCGGGCGTGGGCCACGAGATGCTCGTACTCGCCGTGGACCGGCACGAACCACTCCGGCGACGCCACCGAGTGGAGCACCTTGAGCTCCTGCTGCTTGCCGTGCCCGGACGTGTGCACGTCGAGGTTCCCGGTGTGAAGCACCCGGGCGCCCCGCCGGGCCAGCCCGTTGCGCACCGCGCCGATCGCGGTCTCGTTGCCGGGGATCGGATGGGAGCTGAAGACCACCGTGTCCGACGGGCCGACGTCCACCCATTTGCTGGTGCCCTCGGCCATCTGGGTGAGCGCGGCCCGGGGCTCGCCCTGAGAGCCGGTGCACACGATCAGCATCCGGGCCGGATCGAGTCTCTCGATGTCGGCGATGTCGCGCAGCGCGTGGTCGGGGACCCGCAGAAGGCCCAGCTCACGGGCCAGCCCCACGTTGCGCTGCATGGACAGCCCCAGGGTGGCCACTGTGCGCCCCGAGGCCACGGCCGCGTCCATCACCTGCTGGATCCGGTGGATGTGGCTGGCGAACGCCCCGACGATGACCCGGCGGCCCTCCTCGCGGGCGATCACGTCATGGAGCACGTCGCCGACTTCCCTCTCCGAGCGCGACGACCCGGGCGCGTCGGCGTTGGTGGAGTCGGCCAGCAGCAGCCTCACGCCGGGGTCGTCGGCCAGCGCCCCGATGCGGGACAGGGCGGTGCGCCGCCCGTCCACCGGCGTGAGGTCGAGCTTGAAGTCGCTGGAGTGCAGAATCACGCCCTGCGGCGTGGAGAAGGCGGTAATGAGCCCGCCGGGCACCGAGTGGGTGACCGGCATGGCCTCGCAGTCGAACGGCCCGGCGCGGAAGCGGTCGCCGTCGCGCACCTCGCGCAGTTCGGCCCGGTCGAGCAGGCCCGCCTCAGCCAGCTTGTGGCGCACCAGCCCCAGAGTGAACGCCGAGCCGTAGACCACCAGCGACAGATGCTCGAGCAGGTACGGCAGCGCGCCTATGTGGTCCTCGTGGGCGTGGGTGGCGATGCAGGCCTCCACTCCCCCGCTGTCCAGCAGCCACTCGAAGTCGGGCAGCACCGAGTCGACGCCGGGGAGGTCGTCGCCCGCGAACATGCGCCCGCAGTCGAGCAGCACCCTGCGGCCCGCGGTCTCGATCACCGCGCAGTTTCGCCCGATCTCCCCTAGGCCGCCGAGGAAGGTGACGGCGACTGGTGCGGCCACGACGGTCGGTCAGCCCGCTGCGGCCGGCAGGGGCTCCGCAGGCCTGCCGAGCGACGGCCCCGCACCCCCGTCCGACCCCGCCGAGGAGCCGCGCAGACCGGCGAGCACCTCCAGGGCGCGGTCCTCGAGCCCAGCAGGCTCCGGGCCCATGGGGAGCCGACAGGGGCCGGCAGGCAGACCCATCACCCGCATCATGCACTTGGTGGGCACCGGGTTGGGCGCGGCGTCGCCCGTCTCGAAGGCGTAGGAGTCGAGCAGGCGGCGGTTGATGGCCGCGGCCTCGGCCACCCGGCCCGACTCGAAGGCGTCGAACATGGCCGACACCTCCTCCCCGGCCCAGTGGGTGGCCACGCCGATGGTGCCCACCGCCCCGATAGCCAGCAGCGGCAGCGTGAGGGAGTCGTCGCCGGAATAGACCTCGAATCCGTCCGGCGCCAGCGAGAGCAGCCGGGCGGTCTCGTCGGGATGTCCGGCGGCGTCCTTGACACCGACGATGTTGGGCGTCTCGTGGGCGAGGGCCGCCATGGTCTCGGTGGCGATCTTGCGGCCGGTGCGGCCCGGTATGTCGTAGAGGATCACCGGCAGGTGGGTCGCCTCGGCGCAATGGCGGAAGTGAGCGTCGAGACCGGCCTGCGACGGCCGGTTGTAGTAGCCCGCGACGTGCAGGATCCCCGAGGCGCCGGCCGCGGTGCACCGCTCGGTGAGGTCTATGGCCGCGGCGGTGTCGTTGCTGCCCGCGCCCGCGACGACCGGCACGTCCACCGCGTCGGCCACCGCGGCGACAAGGTCGGCCTGCTCGCCGTGGGTGAGCGTCGGGCTCTCGCCGGTGGTGCCCGCCACGACCAGCCCGTCGCTGCCGTGGGAGACCAGCCATCGCGCCAGCTCACGGGCGCCTTCGAGGTCGAGGGCGCCGTCCTCGGCGAAGGGGGTGATCATCGCGGTCAGGACCCGTCCGAAACGTGCCATCGGCCCCACCCTACGCCGACGCGGCCCCCCTCGCGGAAGATCCGGCCCCCTGTCCGCTCGGCCTCCTGAGCACCCGGCGCAGTATCAGCCAGTAGACCACCAGGGCACCGGCCGAGAAGAAGAACCACTGGAAGGCGTAGGACAGGTGCGGGCCCTGGCCCAGGGCGGGGTCGGGGACCGGCTCGGGCAGGCCGTCGGGCTGGGGCGGGAACTGCGCCCTGAGCCGGATCCATGCCCGTTCCACCGGCAGGCCGGACGCCTCCCGGAAGCGTTCCAGGTCCATGCGGGAGATCTCGGGCTTCTCGCCGGGGCCGGAGACCGCGGTGCGTCCGCCGCCGACGCTGCGGAACATCAGGCCCTCGACGGTCACCGGGCCCGCGGGCGGGCCTGCGGCCAGGGCGTCTGCGCTGGCCAGGCTGCGCCGCGAGATCCATCCCCGGACGACGGCCACCACCCGGCCGTCGTCCAGCCGCAGAGGGGTGGCCAGCCAGAAGCCCGGGAGCCCGCCGCTGGAGCGGTTGCCGATCAGCACTTCGGCCTCGGCAAGGTAGGCGCCTGAGGCGGTGGCGGCGGTGTGGTCCGGCGGCAGCGCCGGGTCGTCCAGCAGCACGCGTATGTCGACCGGCTCCTGGGCCATGGCGGCCGCGGTCGCCTCGTTGACGGCACGACGGTCGTCGAGCCGTCGGAGCTGCCAGAACCCCAGATTGACCATCAGCACGATCATCGACGCCACGAACAGGTGCGAGGCGATCCAGCCGGGTGTGAGAAGCCTGCGCACTGAGGCAATCTACGGCCCGACCGCGCCCCTGGACACGACGATCCGAGGGCCGAACGCGAACGGCCCGATCAGAGGCCCAGGATCTCCTCGAGCCCCACGGTCACGCCCGGATCGAGCGCCACTATCCGCTTGACAGCCAGGAGCATCCCGGGCATGAACGAGGACCGGTCGATGGTGTCGTGGCGGATCGTGAGCGTCTCGCCGACACCGCCGAGGATCACCTCCTGATGGGCGACCAGGCCTTTGAGGCGGACCGAGTGGACCCGGATACCGCCGTCGCCGCCGCCGCGGACGCCCGGCAGCGTCTCGACAGACGTCGGATCCGGCGCCCATTCGCCGGATGCCTCCGCCATGGCCTCGACCGTCTTCAGCGCGGTGCCCGACGGCGCGTCCACCTTGCGGTCGTGATGCATCTCGATCACCTCGGCGGTGTCGAAGAAGGGTGACGCCAGCGCGGCGAAACGGGTCATCAGCACCGCGCCCACCGCGAAGTTGGGCGCGACGATGCAGTGGCTGCGCACGAAGGAGCGCCTCAGCGCCGCGGCGTCATCGGCGTTGAGGCCTGAGGTGCCGACCACGCAGTCGATCCCGGCCGCGGCAAGCACCGGCAGGTTGGCCCTGGCCGCCTCGGCCACCGTGAAGTCCACCACCACCTGGGCGCGGGAGTCCGTGAACGAGGACAGCGAGCCGTCGGAGCCCGCCGCGGCCACCAGTTCGGTGCCCGGATCGGCTTCCAGTGCCTTGCACGCCTCACGGCCCATGCGGCCCGAGGCGCCGCACACACCGACCCGGATCGGTTCTGTGCCGCGGTCGGCGTCGCTCATGGCCGATCAGCGCGGGCCGCGGCTGCCGCGGCGGCCGCGGCGACTGCGGGGATCGGGGCCGAGATTCCCGAAGTCCTTCTCCAGCTCCGAGTCGAACGAGTCCTCGAAGGACACCAGGCGCGGCCTCTGCGACGAAGAAGGACGCGGGTCGGTGCGCTCATCGGGGCCGCGGTCCCGTTCGAAGCCGTCCCGGCGCTGGTCGCCGCGAGCCCTGATGCGCTCGCCGCGGTCGCGGCCGCGCTGATCCGGCTCCCGCCGGCCGCGATCGCCTCCGTCGTAACGGTCGTCCCGGTCGCCGCGGCCGCGGCCCCTGTCGGCGAACGGCCGATCGCGGCGTTGCCCGTCGGCTGAGTCGCCGCGGCCACCCGGGCCGCCGGGGCCGTCACGCCTCGCGCGCCTGCGGGAGGAGCCTTCGCCGGCGATCCCGGCACTGGACTCCGACGACTTGGGCAGCAGGGAGATCCGGCCGTTGGGGTCGACGTCCTCGACCACCACCTCGAGCTCGTCGCCGAGGTCGACCACGTCCTCCACCCGGTCGATGCGCCGACCGCCTCCGAGCTTGGAGATGTGCACCAGCCCGTCCCGGCCGGGCAGGATGTTCACGAACGCGCCGAACTTGGTGATGTTCACCACTCGGCCCCTGTAGGTGGCGCCGATGTCGGCGGTGGGCGGGTCGAGGATGAGCTTGATCTGACGCTCCGCCTCCTGCACCGCATCCCGGTCGGTGGAGGCGATGGCCACCATGCCCACCGTGCCGTCGTCGTCGACGCTGATGTCGGCGCCGGTCTCGGCCTGGATGGCGTTGATCACCTTGCCCTTTGGGCCGATCACCTCGCCGATCTTCTCGACGGGGATCTCGAAGGTGCTGATCTTCGGCGCGGTGTCTCGCACGTCGGGCCTGGGCTCCATGATGGTCTCGGCCATCACGTCGAGGATGTCGAGCCGAGCCTCGCGGGCCTGCCGCAGAGCGTCGCTCAGCACCGACGCCGGAATGCCCGCGATCTTGGTGTCGAGCTGCAGCGCGGTGATGAAGTCGGTGGTCCCGGCCACCTTGAAGTCCATGTCGCCGAAGGCGTCCTCGGCGCCGAGGATGTCGGTGAGGGTCACGTAGTCGCCTTCGGCATGGACCAGGCCCATGGCCACGCCGGCGACGGGCGCCTTGATCGGCACGCCCGCGTCCATCAGCGACAGCGTGGAGCCGCACACCGAGGCCATCGAGCTGGATCCGTTGGACGCCAGCACTTCCGAGACGGTGCGAATGGTGTAGGGCCAGTCGTCGAATCCCGGCACGACCGGGAACACGGCGCGCTCGGCGAGCGCGCCGTGGCCGATCTCACGCCGTTTCGGGCCTCGCATGAACCCTGTCTCGCCGGTGCAGAACGGCGGGAAGTTGTAGTGATGGAAGTAGCGCTTCTTCTCGGTGGGCGACAGGTCGTCGATCATCATGTCGCTGCGACCGATGCCCAGGGTGGTGAAGTTGAGCACCTGCGTCTCACCCCGTTGGAACAGCCCCGAGCCGTGGGCGGTGGGAACCACTCCGACGCGGCTCATCAGCGGACGCAGCTCGTCGGTCCTGCGGCCGTCGATCCGGATCCCTTCGGTGACGATGCGACGACGCACCACCTCCTTGGTGACGGTGCGGACCGCGCTGCGGACCTGCTTGGCCACCGCGGGGTCGTCGCCGAAGTCGGCCTCCGTCTCCGAGACGACCGCGGCGACGAGCTCGGCCTCGGCGTCCTGGCGTTGAGCCTTGTCGGCGATCGTCTGCACCGAGGCGATCCTGTCCAGCGCCCGGGCGCGGACCGCCTCGAGCAACTCGTCGCTGTGGTCGAGGGCCAGCGACACCTCCATCTTGTCGGCCGCGCCGGCCTCGTCGATCAGGCGCTGCTGGAGCTCGATCATCTCGCGGATCCAGACCTTCGAGGCCTCCAGGCCGCCGGCCAGCACGTCCTCGTCGACTTTGGGAGCGCCGTTGTCGTACAACCCCCATGTGGCGGCGGTGCCTCCGGCCTCCACCATCATCACCGCCACATCGTCCTCAGCGAGCCTGCCCGCCACGACCATCTCGAACGCGGACTCCTGGCCCTGCTCATAGGTGGGGAACGGCACCCATTCGCCCTCGGACGACCAGGCCAGCCTCACCGCCCCGATCGGTCCGTCGAAGGGTACGGGCGACAGGCACAGCGCGGCCGACGCGCCGTTGAGCGCGGCGATGTCGTAGGGGTTGGACTGGTCGGCGCCCAGCACGGTGGCCACCACGTGGACCTCGTTGCGGAACCCGTTGGGGAAGCAGGGGCGCAGCGGCCGGTCGATGAGCCGGCACGTCAGGATGGCCTGCTCGCCGGCCCGTGCCTCCCGCCGGAAGAACGAGCCGGGGATGCGGCCCGCGGCGTACATCCGCTCCTCGACATCGACGGTCAGAGGAAAGAAGTCGGCACCCTCGCGGGGGGCTTTGGCGCCGGTGGCGGTCACCAGCACGACGGTGTCGCCCATCTGCGCGGTGACCGACGCGCCGGCGAGCGGCGCCAGCAGTCCGGTCTGGAAAGTGGCCTCGCGGCCGTCGGCGCGCGTGAACGCGCCGGAAACGGATATGGCTTCAGCCATGGGTCTTCTCCTTGCGGGCCTCAGCGGCCCGACCCGAGGCACGACCCCGCCAGTTTCCCAGTCGTATCGGTCCCGCCTGCCTCAGTGGGGCGGGGCCGATACGACTGGCACCGGTGCGGCCGTGCCGTGTTTGGATGGTTACTGGGATTCGTCGTCGGCTGACTGGCGCTCGGGGCGTCCAGTCAGCCGAAAAGGGCGGCCCCAATGGGTGCCGCCCCGTCGTGTTCAGCGTCGCAGACCGAGGTGGGCGATGATCGCCCGGTACCGCTCGACGTCATTCTCCTTCACGTAGTCGAGCAGCCTCCTGCGCCGACCGACCAGCATCAGCAGGCCCCGCCGACTGTGATGGTCCTTCTTGTGGACCCTCAGGTGCTCGGTGAGGTGGTTGATGCGAGCCGACAGCAGTGCGATCTGCACTTCGGTGGAACCGGTGTCGTTCTCGGCGAGGCCGAAGGCCTTCGCCGTGGAGGCGATGGTCTCGGCCTTGGGTGGGAGGGTGGTTGGCATTGCTTCTCCGGTCGGGTTTCGGACCCTGCCGCCTGGCCCGCTGTGCGAGACCGGCAGCATGCGTGCTGCACACGACAAGCCCCGCCGTCGGCGGAGCCGCCTCAGGCTACCGCCGACCACCCGCCTTCACGCGGCTGCGCCACTCGCCCCAGGTTGGCCGTGCGGCACGGAGACTGGGGCTAATTAGTAGGCCCCTTCTCGACCCAGGCGCTCTTGGTGCCGTTGATGTCGGTGCGCACGCGGTATCTGCCGGCCAGACTAGACAGCGAGGCCTCCGTGGTCGTATCGGACGTGGGCCCTATGGTGCTGTGCGTCTGCCAGTTGGATTGGCCGTGCTGCTGCCACTCCACGTCGTAGCTGACGGCACCCGACACGCCGGACGGCTTGCCCCAGCTGACTCTTATCCCCCCTCCGCTGAAACCATGCCATGCGAGGTTCTCCGGCGGGGGCACCACGGTGGTGAACGCGTCTGCGGTGTCGAGTATCGTGCCGGTGGCGCAGGTGCTGTCGCTGTAGGCGTAGTAGGTGTACGTCGCGCCCGGGCTCAGGCCGGTTAGGGCCTGGGTGCTGGCGGTGACGGGGCCTTGGCAGGCGGTGTGCGGCCCGGTGTTGGCCTTGTAGTACCAACTGATGCCGGCTCGGTGGGCGAGGTTGAGCGTCGCCCCCGTCGCCGAGACCCCGGTGACGGTGAGGATGGGGTTGATCGTCGCGCTCACCTTGAACAGACCCGAACCGGTCTGGTCCCCCCAGGCACTGCTGGTATAGCGCTTGGCATCATCGGCGATCGTCCAGCCGAAGTCGCCCGGGGTGTTGGTCTGGCCATTCGACAGCGTCGTCTCCCACGAATAGGCGTTGCTGCTCGTCGCGCCGGTCCCCGTGAGCACCAAGAAGTAGCCATCGGTGTCCGACAGCGTGCAGGTGGTGTTCGTCGGGCAGGTGAAGGTGGCCTCCCCCGGCAAGGTCGGGTTGGCGCCGGTGAGGGTGTAGGCCGCCGTCGACGCCGGGTTGCCGCTGGAGTCCTCGTGAACCGCCACGGACAGGTCGCCGGCAGTGGTGCCGACGGACCAGATCTTGACGGTCACGCTCTTCAGCGTGTACCCGTTCGCGCTGGACCCGATGTCGAACCCGGTGGCCGCGTGATTGCCGCTGTACACCGCGACCCCACTCGCCGACGAAGACTCGCTGAGATTGCTCACCGAGGGATAAGCCAGCGTGGTGAACGTCTCCGAGACGATCGCGTTCGTGCAGGACGAGTCGCTGTGGGCCGTGTACGTGTAGGAGGTGCCCGCCGTGAGGTCGGACAGGTTCTCCGTCGCTCCCGCCGCGGTCGCCGTGCCCATCGACGTGCAATCCGAACTGCTCGGAGTCGTCTGCTTGAGCCACCACGCCCCGGTGTATTCGGCAAGGGTCAACACCGCAGACGTCGACGTGATGCTCGACGCCGACAATGTGATCGGGTCGATCAGCGGTAGCAGCCGCTGGAGTTCGGACCACGTGTTGGTGGCGGTCATGGCGATGTCGTACGTCTTGGTGTTGTCGATGGAGTAGTTGTTGCTGTCGTCGGTCCAAGTGGAGATGGTGACGCTGTGCTCAGAGGCCGTGTGGACCTGGCCGGTCAGGGTGGCGCAAGTCGTGTAGTCGGGTTGCTGCCCCTTCACATACACATCGCATTCGAATTCGTAGTCGGTCGCCCATTCGACCGGCTTCCACGTCAAGGTGATCTGGCCATCGCCACGCGTGTGCGACAGGTTCCGAGGGCCCGAATGAATTAGCCGGGTCAGCTCTGACGTCGCCCAGCCACTCGCCGCAGAGTCATCGTTGTTCTTGACGGCGCGCACGGCCACCATGAACCCGCGGGTCCCAGTGATCGTGTATCTGCCCGGCTCTCCGTAGCCGCTCTGGCGCCAGTACTGGGTTATGGCCAGCGGCTGGCTCTCGCTGCTCGGAACCGTCGTGAACTGGACGATGTCCGAGGAGTCCTCCCAGCCGCACAGATCCCACTTCCAGCCGTAATAGGAGCACACGAAGTTGTAGCCGTCCGCGCCCGACACCGTCGACCACTGGACATGATTCCTGGAACAAATAATCAAACGGCCACAAACCATCAATGCTCTTGTGATCGTGCCCAGGGTGGGCGTGGCGAGTTTGGTGTTGGCGGGCTGCACCCCGGCCCCGGCCGCGGTAGCCAATGCGGTGGCCGAGGCGCCGCGGGCCGTGTTGGCGTTGTAGTCGACCAGCAGGTCGTTTGACGGCAGCCGTGAGACTTCGGTCCAGGGGCCGGTGTTGTTGTTGTTGCGGGCGCGCACGGCGATGTAGTCGATGGTGGTCGTCGTGGTGTAGCGGTGCGACGTGGCGGCGATGTTGTCGGCCACGCTGTGCCAGGTGGTGCTGTTCTGGGCTTTGGCCCGCACGTCGTATCCGGTCGCGCCGGCCACCGCGTCCCAGTCGATGTCGAGGTAGCCGTCGTCGGGATCCACCGTCAGGTTCTGCACCGCGCCAGGCGACGTCCACGGCCCCGCCGACGGCGAGTTGCGCCAACCGCTGTCACCGCCCGCGTTGCGGGCCCGCACACCCACGATGTACGTCGCGCTGTTCGTCACACCGGCGATCGTGATGCTGCTCGCCGTGTGGTTCAGCGCGGCCAGGCTCCAGCTCTTGCCGCTGTCAGCGCTGTAGGTGACGTGATAGCTCGTCGCCCCCGCAACCGCAGCCCACGAAGCCTCCAGCGTCCCGTCGTCCCGCAGCACCGACACCGACACCGGCGCAGACGGCGCAGACGGCGTCCACGGCCCCGCCGCAGGCGAGTTCCGCCAACCACTGTCACCGCCCGCGTTGCGAGCCCGCACACCCACGATGTACGTCGCGCTGTTCGACACACCGCTGATCGTGATGCTGCTCGCAGTGTGGTTCAAAGCGGCCAGGCTCCAACTCTTGCCGCCGTCGGAGCTGTAGGTGACGTGATAGCTCGTCGCCCCCGCAACCGCAGCCCACGAAGCCTCCAGCGTCCCGTCGTCCCGCAGCACCGACACCGACACCGGAGCGGACGGCGCGGACGGAGCGGGCGGCGTCCACGGCCCCGCCGCAGGCGAATTGCGCCAACCGCTGTCACCGCTGCTGTTGCGGGCCCGCACACCCACGATGTAGGTGGCATTGTTCGACACACCGCTGATCGTGATGCTGCTCGCCGCATGGTTCAGCGCGGCCAGGCTCCAGCTCTTGCCGCTGTCGGAGCTGTAGGTGACGTGATAGCTCGTCGCCCCCGCAACCGCAGCCCACGAAGCCTCCAGCGCACCGTCGGAGCGCGCCACCGACACCGACACCGGCGCAGACGGCGCAGACGGCGCAGCAGGCGCCGTCCACGGCCCCGCCGCAGGCGAATTGCGCCAACCGCTGTCACCCGCCGCGTTGCGGGCCCGCACACCCACCACATAGGTGGCATCATTCGACACACCGCTGATCGTGATGCTGCTCGCAGTGTGGTTCAAAGCGGCCAGGCTCCAGCTCCCGCCGTTGTCGGAGCTGTAGGTGACGTGATAGCTCGTCGCCCCCTCCACCGCCGGCCACGAAGCCTCCAGCGTCCCGTCAGCACGCGCCACCGACACCGACGACGGCGCAGACGGCGCCCCGCTCTGCGCGCCCGCGCCCGTACCCGGCACCAGCACCAGACTCGCGGCCATCGCCAACAAGACCACTACCCCCCCCCTGCGACGGCACCCAACTATACGGGAACCCGATACACGACTCTTATACATGAAGACCTCCACATAGTGCTCTAACCGCACCAACTGTACGAAAAAACCCTAACACCCAGAACACACCCAATCAAGCCAGCTCTTCTCGAATGAGGTCGAAGCAGGAGCACCCACACCCCAACCGGGCCGGGCGACGTTGCACATGTCGTGGATTCGGGTCGCCTCGTCCTCTCAGGTGCCAGCTACGGCTGCCAGGAGCCCACCTGTCCGACGGGGTCAGGACCTACTTTCCGGGCCTCCGGGTTGATATTTCGCGGATTGTCTGCGATATTGATGATGTGAACGACGCCGTTTCTGAGTCACGGCCCTCGGTTCTGCTCGCGTTCCGGGCTGAGAACGCTCGTTCGTTCAAGGACGAGACCGAGTTGTCGATGCTGGCCACCGCCATGGCGGAGAAGCAGTACGTCCGCGCAGTCCCCTGGCGCGAGGGCGGATCCCCGGTTCGCGTGCTCCCGGCGGCGGGCGCCTTCGGAGCGAACGGCTCCGGCAAGAGCAACCTGCTCAAGGTCATGGCCGACATGAGGCGCCTAGTACTCAACTCGTTCCGGTCCGGCGTTCCCGGCGGCGGCATTCTCCGATGGCCGTTCCGTCTCGACGAGCAGTCCCCGCTGATGGCGTCGCGCTATGAGGCGGACATCGTGCTCAACGGCGTCCGCCACGAGTACGGCTTCGAGCTAGACGACGAGCGGGTGGCACAGGAGTGGGCACACCACTACCCGAAGGGCCGCGCCGCGCTGCTGTTCCACCGTCAAGGCGAAGCCGTCCGACTGGGCACAGCCGAGCGCGCCCGTAGCCGGGCTGTCCTCAACCTGCTGCGACCGAACGCGCTGTTCGTCTCCACGGCTGCCGCTATCGACCATCCGGCGCTGTTGCCGCTGTACCAGTGGTTCGGCCAGAACCTCCGGCTGGCCGAGGCTGACTCGCGGTTGGCCCGCCAGGTGCTGACCGCAGCGATGATCGACAAAGGCCAGCGGGATGCAGTCCTGCAACTGCTACGGGCAGCGGACCTAGGAATCACCGATGTGCGCAAGCAACTCCCGGATCCGGCCATGCAGGAGAAGGTGCGCCGGGTCCTGAGCATCCTGATGGACGCCGAGGACGAACCCGACCACGACGTTCCTCTGGCGCCCACGGACTTCAGCGAGATCACAGGGATCAACCTGGTCCACCGAGGAGCAGCCGTCGACGTCGAGATGGACAACGTGGACGAGTCCCTCGGAACCCTGGTGTGGTTCGGGCTCGTCGGCCCCGTGATCGAGTCCTTGGCGGCCGGCACGGTCCTGCTCGCCGACGAGCTCGACGCCAGCCTCCACCCGGACCTCGTCGCGCAACTCGTTCGGCTCTACCAGAACCCCCAGACGAACCCCAACCACGCCCAACTCGTGTTCAACTCACATGACACGTCGCTCCTTGGCGGTGCAGTCGGGGAACGGCTGCTGGGGCGCGACCAGATCTGGTTCACCCAGAAGCTCAACGACGGCCGGACCCAGCTCTACCAGCTCATCGACTTCGAGCCCCGCAAGCAGGAGGCTGTCGCAAGGCGCTACCTGGACGGATGGTACGGAGCCAAGCCGATCATCTCGTCAGCCGAGTTCGAGGCCGCGGTCGATGCGGTCCTGTCCGCAGTCGATTGAAGTCCCGGCAGTCCCAACCACTGAAGCGGAGGCCGTCACGCCCGGCAATCCGCAGGATCGCGGTCTTCGCCGAGGGAAAGAAGACCGAACCTGGCTATCTCACCCACTGGCACCGGGCCCACCGCGACCGCGTCCATGTGGACATCTCAAGGGGCCTCGGCGCTCCGATGACGGTCGTCGACCACGCTGTCCAGCAGAAGCGCCACGAAGCCAGGCAGGCAAAGCGCGGACGTGGGCGCGCCAGCGACGAGTACTGGTGCGTGTTCGACGTCGACCAACATCCGAATGTGCGCGCCGCCGTGGAGAAGGCCCTCGCCAACGGTGTCAGCGTGGCCGTGTCCAACCCGTGCATCGAACTCTGGTTCATCCTCCACTTCCAGGACCACACCGCCCATGTTGAGAGGGACGCCGCCCAAGCACTCTCCAAGCAGCTGCTCAAGTGCGACAAGATCCTCAACGACAACGCGCTTCAGGAGCTGGCCGAGAGGTTCCCAGACGCCAAGGCCAGAGCCATTGCGCTCAATGACAAGCACCTCGGCGACAGCAGACCCGCGCGGTCAAACCCCAGCAGCGGAGTGTGGAAACTCGTTGACCAGATCACAGCCAACTCCGTGGCGTCGAACTCGAGGTAGACCACTCCAGCCATCCGCCAGCAGGTCCACGAGTTCCGTTGGCGCCGGAGGTTCCTCTTCAGCATCGCCTCACCGAGGAGGCCAGCGCGGGAGCGGCCGGCGCTGCGGGCGTGACGGGGACGTCGGCACCGGAGCCGGCCGGGGTCCGGTGCCGAAGTCAGGCCGACAGCGTGGCGAACGATCCCGAGACGATCTCGTCCGTGCAGGCCGAGTCGCGCCTTATACGGCTCTTCGCGAATGAGGTCGGAGTGGAGGCGGTAGCCATCCGCGGCTGAACGCGAGGGTCCCCCAGAATCGGCGCTGACAGACAGCCGAACAACTGGAGGATCCCTGTGGAATGCGACCCTACGCGCATGTGCGAGTGATGGTGGGCCGTATACGTGTAGGAGGTGCCCGCCGTCGAGGTCGGCCAGGCCGGTGCGGCTGATGTGGCACAAGCGGCGGTGGCGCTGCCCGAGTCGAGGCTGTGGGGCGGGCACCGTCACCGAGCAGGACCCCGAGATCGCGCCGCCGCGGGAGAAGTTGACTGCGAGGGCGGGGCGCTTGTCGACGAGGTCGCCGCGGAGCTGGGATGCAGCTGGCACCCGGCGAACGCGTCGGTGCGGCGCTGGGGCTCTGCGCTTCGACGCCGACACAGAGCGGATCTCAGATGTCGAGGCGCTGGGCCTCGACGAAACCTTGATGTTCAAAGACAAGGCCTGGTCCACCAGCATCGTCGACGTCGGGCGGGGCCAGCTGCTCGACATAGTGCCGGGCCGCACCGCCAAAGCACCCGACGTCGATGGCTCGAGCAGATCCGCTGGGCGGTGCTTGCTCGATCGGGCCCGTCAACGTACCCGACGCGGCCCAGGTCGCGACCCGTTCCACGTGGTGCGGTTCACCGCGCTCGCGAGGTCCGCCGCCGGGTCCAGAACCAGACCCTGGGCCACCGCGGCCGCAAGCGACCCCCTCTACCGGGCCCGCAAGCTGCTCGTCTCCGCGTGAGCATGCTCCGGACGCGTCCGGCTGCGGGGCCTGCTGGAGGCCGGCGACCCCTACGGCGAGGTCCGCGACGCCTGGCACGCGAAGGAGTGCGCAGCGTCTACGACATCCCCGACGCCGAGCTGGGCGGCGACCGTGGCCCAGCTCGCCGCCGATCTCCAGGACCCCGGCCTGATCAACCGGCTGGGCCGCACCATCTGGCGCTGGCGCACCCAGATCTCGAACGCACGCCGCCCGGGTGCCAACAATCTCGTCAAGCGCGTCATCTTCGCGAACTACCGAATCAGGGTCTGCTCTATGCCGGCAAACCTGACTGGGCGCTGCTCGACACCCTCAGACCTGAAACGCGGAGAGCCCCCGTGCCGTCGGCCAGGTTCTCTGTTGTCGCCGTCCTTTCGACTTGCAATTCGAACTGCCCGGAGTCGTCTGCTTGAGCCACCAACTCCCGGTGTATTCGGCAAGGGTCAACACCGCAGACGTCGACGTGATGCTCGACGCCGTCAACGTGATCGGGTCCATCAGCGGTGGGAGGAAGCGGCGCTTGCCCCATGTGTTGGTGCTGTAGATCATGATGTCGTACATCTTGGTGTTGTCGATGGAGTAGTCCGTGCCGTCATCGGTCCAGCTCGAGACCGTGGCGCTGTGCTGGGAGAGCGTGTCGTCCGTCGGTCAGCGTGGCGCAAAGCGAGTAGTCCGCGACCTGCCCCGACACCGCGACCGGATCTCGTAGCCGGTGGTCCAGAAGTTCGGCGTCCACGTCATGGCGATCTGACCATCGCCACGCGTGTACGAGAAGTCACGGAGCCAGGGAAAGACTGGATGAATCGTCTCGGATGTCGCCCAGTCGCTCGCTGCGGAGGTGTCGTCGCTCTTGACGGCCCGCACGGAAATCGTGTAGGGACGCTTGATGCCCAACTCGTATTTCCCCTGGGTGTAGACTTTGCGCCAGTAATGGGTGATGGCCAGCGGCTGGCTCTGGCTGCTCGGAACCGTCGTGTACTGCACCGTGTCCGACGAGTCCTCCCATCCGCATGTGTCCCAATACCAGCCATAATGGGAGCACAAGAAGTTGTAGCCGTCTGCGCCCGACACCGCCGACCATTGCACGTGAATCTTCGAGCGAACCCTGACGTACTCGCGGGTGATCGTGCCCAGGGTGGGCTTGGCGAGTTTGGTGTTGGCGGGCTGCACCCCGGCCCCGGTTGCGGTAGCCAATGCGGTGGCCGAGGCGCCGCGGGCCGTGTTGGCGTTGTAGTCGACCAGCAGGTCGTTTGACGGCAGCCGTGAGACTTCGGTCCAGGGGCCGGTGTTGTTGTTGTTGCGGGCGCGCACGGCGATGTAGTCGATGGTGGTCGTCGTGGTGTAGCGGTGCGACGTGGCGGCGATGTTGTCGGCCACGCTGTGCCAGGTGGTGCTGTTCTGGGCTTTGGCCCGCACGTCGTATCCGGTCGCGCCGGCCACCGCGTCCCAGTCGATGTCGAGGTAGCCGTCGTCGGGATCCACCGTCAGGTTCTGCACCGCGCCAGGCGACGTCCACGGCCCCGCCGCAGGCGAGTTCCGCCAACCGCTGTCACCGCCGGCGTTGCGGGCCCGGACCCCCACCAGATATGAGTCGCTGTTGGTCACACCGGTGATCGTGATGCTGTTCGCAGTGTGGTTGAGCGCGGCCAGGCTCCAACTCTTGCCGCTGTCAGAGCTGTAGGTGACGTGATAGCTCGTCGCCCCCTCCACCGCAGCCCACGAAGCCTCCAGCGTCCCGTCAGCGCGCTGCACCGACACCGACACCGGCGCAGCGGGAGCAGGCGGCGTCCACGGCCCCGCCGCAGGCGAGTTCCGCCAACCGCTATCGCCGTAGGCGCTGCGAGCCCGCACACCCACGATGTAGGTGGCCTCATTCGTCGCATCGGTGATCGTGATGCTGCTCGCAGTGTGGTTCAGCGCTGCCAGGCTCCAACTCTTGCCGCTGTCAGAGCTGTAGGTGACGTGATAGCTCGTCGCCCCCGCGACCGCCGGCCACGAAGCCGACAGCGTCCCGTCGGAGCGCGCCACCGACACCGACGACGGCACAGCCGGCGGAGGCGGCGGCGTCCACGGCCCCGCCGACGGCGAGTTCCGCCAACCGCTGTCACCACTAGCGTTGCGGGCCCGCACACCCACCACATAGGTGTCGGAGTTCGACACACCGATCATGATGCTGCTCTCAGTGTGGTTCAAAGCAGCCAGGCTCCAACTCTTGCCGCTGTCAGAGCTGTAGGTGATGTGATAGCTCGTCGCGCCCGCAACCGCCGGCCACGAAGCCGTCAACGTCCCGTCAGCACGCGCCACCGACACCGACGACGGCGTGGACGGCGCCCCGCTCTGCGCGCCCGCGCCCGCACCCGGCACCAGCACCAGACTCGCGGCCATCGCCACCAAGACCACTACCCCCCCCCTGCGACGGCACCCAACTATACGGGAACCCGATACACGACTCTTATACATGAAGACCTCCTTATAGTGCTCTAACCGCACCAACTGTACGAAAAACCCTAACACCCAGAACACACCCAATCAAGCCTCACCAACCAAGCCGTGCCTCAAAAGTCGGACTGTGCCTCAGAAAGCGGACTGTGCCTTAGAAGTCGGCGGCTAGGGCTTCGTCGAAGCTGGCGCCCTGCTCGATCAGGGCCCGGTAGCGCATCACATGGCGGGGCCGGTTGAAGCCGAGGACGCCGGTGATGCGCCCGGACCGGCCGTAGACGGCGGCGAAGCGCCGCTCCTCGACCGACCCGGTGACCACCCGGACCTCGTCGTCGCCGCGCACCCGGCCGGCCAGCTGGATCTTGCGGTCGTACTGGTCGCTCCAGAACCAGGGAACAGGCGTGAACGGCCCGGCGACCTCGTCGAGCAGTCGGCGCGCCGCGTGCGATCCCTGCTGGGCCGCGTTGTCCCAGTGCTCCACCCGCATCGTCTCGCCGAACAGCTCGTTGGGCCAGCGGGCCACATCGCCGGCCGCCACGACCCGCTCGGCCGCCAAGCAGGTGGCGTCGCAGACCACGCCGTCGTCCACCGTTAGCCCGGATCCGTCCAGCCACTCGGTGTTGGGGATCACTCCGATGCCGACCACCACCACGTCGGCCTCGACGGTCGAGCCGTCGGTCAGCGCGACCCGCTCCACCCGGCGGTCGCCCTCGACGGCCGCCACACCGACCCCGGTGCGCAGGTCCACGCCGTGGTCGCGGTGGACGTCAGCGCACACCTGGCCCATCTCGTCGCCGAGCACCCGGCTCAGCGGCGTGGGCATCGCCTCCACGACAGTCACGTCCAGGCCGCGCCCTCTGGCCGTGGCGGCCACCTCGGCGCCGATGAAGCCCGCGCCCACCACCACCACCCGCTGCGGAGTCGCCTCCAAGTCGGCCCGCAGCGCCAGGCAGTCGTCCAGCGACCGCAGCACATGGACGCCGTCGAGCGCCTCGGCGCCGCCCATGGTGCGGCAGCGGGCCCCGGTGGCGATGACGAGCCCGTCGAACGGGACCGCCTCGCCGGTGTGCAGGGTCAGCTCGCGGGCACCCAGGTCCACGGCGGTGGCCCGCAGGCCGAGGCGGGCCTCGATGCCGTCGTCGGCCAGTTCCTCGGCGTCGGTCAGCGCGGCCCGCTCGGGCTCCCAGTCGCCCGCCAGCACCTGCTTGGACAGCGGAGGCCGGTCATAGGGAAGGTGCTCCTCGGCGCCGACGAGCGTGACCGGCCCGTCGAAACCCTCCCGGCGCAGGGCCTCGGCCGCGTTCAGGCCGGCCAGTGAGGCTCCGACGATGGTGACGGCGCGCGGGGCACCGGTCATCTCGTCGAGCTCCCGGCGTCAGACGGTGGCGGCCGGCCGGGGCCGCTCAAGCCTCGTCAGTCCTCGGCTACGGAGATGGCCTGCTTGGGGCAGCGCTGCACGCACTCCTCCACCCGGGCGCGGTCGTCCTCGCCAGGGGTCTCGTTGAGAATGTAGAGGAAGTCGTCGTCTCGCACCTCGAAGATGTCGGGCGCGATCTGCATGCAGACGGCGTTGCTCTCGCACAGGTCGAAGTCCACGACGATGCGCATCGGCTCTCCTTGTGGTTCGTGTTCGCGGCGTGGGCCCGCCCACGGTAGCCAACCTGAGACCACCGGGGCGTAATCAGCCCGGGACGTGATCCGCCCGGAGTGCGATCAGCCCATGCGCAACCAGGCCATGCGTGATCAGCCCGGAGTGCGATGAGCGGGATCAGCCCAGGAACTCTGCTAGCCGGTCCTTGGCCTTGGCCTCGCCCAGGGGACGGCCGATGATGGCCCGCTCGCCGCGCACCAGCACCGGGCGCTGCAGCAGCCGCGGATAGCGCAGCAGCACCTCCACCACGGCGTCGGCGTTCCCAACGTAGTCGTCGGCGTCCAGCCCGAGCTTGGAGAACTGGGAGTCCTTGCGCACGAGGTTCTCGACGGGGTCCTCGAGCCGCTCGACGACGCCGCGCAGGGTCGCCTCATCCGGCCGGTCCTGCATGTAGAGGACCACATCGAAGTCGGCTCCGGCGTCCGTGGCGACCGCCACGGCATTGCGGGACGAGTTTCAATGCTTGTTGTGATAGATGGTGATCTCGGCCATCTTGAATCACTCCTTCGCGGGTGGGTATCGACGGGAGCCGACTAGGCGAGCCCTGGCGGGCAGGCCTACGTCGCAGGGGTGTACTTGCTGCGCAGTTCGTGCTTGAGGATCTTGAGGGTGGCGTTGCGGGGCAGCGGCCCGGGGTGGACCTCCAGGCGCTCGGGAACCTTCTGGCGGGCCAGGCCGACCCCGCGGCAGGCCTCGGCCATCTCCAGGAACGTCAGGTCGTCGTGGTCGGCCGCGGTTTCCACCACTGCGCAAACCAACTCGCCCCGCTCGGCGTCGGGGAGGCCTATCACCGCGGCCGCGCCCACCTTGGGATGGGCGTAGAGCACGTCCTCGATCTCTTTGGCCGAGATGTTCTCGCCCTTGCGGATGATGATGTCCTTGAGCCGGCCGGTGAGCGTGATGTGGCCGTCGGCGCGTCTCACGGCGAGGTCGCCGGTGCGGAAGCGGCCCATCTCGTCGAAGGCGTCGCCGTCGAGGGCCGGGTCGGTGTAGCCCGCGAACAGCATCGGGCCTCGCACCCGGACCTCGCCCTCGGCGCCCGCGGGCACCTCCGCGCCGTCGGGCATCACGACCGACACGTCGCAGCGGTGTACCGGATGTCCGTCGGTGTGGGCGAGCTGGTCGTCGCTGTCATGGGGCGAGCCCTGCGAGATCATGGGGCACTCGGTCATGCCGTAGCCGTGGGCCACGGGCACGCCCATCTGCTCCTTCACCTCGAAGTAGACCTCGGGGGGCTTGGGCGCGCCTCCGCCCGACAGCACCCGCAGCGCCGGCATCGCGGGGCCCTGCCCGGCTTGGCGCGACTTGCGGTCCTCGGCCAGGAACATCTGGTAGAAGGCGGTGGACCCGCCGGCCATGGTCACTCCGTGGCGGGCGTAGGCGGCGGTGGCCGCGGCCGGGTCGAAGCGCTCGACGAGCACCGCGCCGAAACCGGACGACAGCATGGTCACCATGTAGTCGGGGCCACCGATGTGGGCGTAGGGAAAGGCGATGGAGCCGACGTCGTCGCCGCTCATGTCCAGGGCCTTGGCCAGGCCGATGCCGCCCGCGATCAGGGAGCGGTCGGTGTGGCGGACGCCTTTGGGGTCCGCCGTGGTCCCCGAGGTGTAGTAGAGCCAGCGCACCGTGCCGGCGTCCGGGTCGGGCGCGGGCGGAAGCGTCGCCGGGTCGCCCTCGGGCAGCGCGTCGTAGCCGACGAGGCTGCGGGGCGGACGGTCGAGGCCCTGGCTGACCTCTTCGACCATCGCGCCGTAGTCGAAGCCGCCCCACACGCCGGGATGAACGACCAGCTCCGCGCCGGTCTGGCGGATGCAGTAGCCGACCTCGCGATGGCGGTAGATGTGGATGATCGGGTTCTGCACCGCTCCAAGGCGGCTCAGGGCGAAGCTCAGCACCACCGTCTCGACGCGGGTCGGCAGCTCCCATGTGACGGGCGTTCCCTCCGCCACGCCCATCTCGTGCAGGCCGGCCGCCACCCGCTCGGCTCTGTCCTTGAACTGCGCGAAGGTCAGGGAGCGGTCGGCCTCGTCCACCAGCATCATGCGGTCGGGAGTGGCCTCGACGCGGTGCTCCAGCAGCTCCCAGAAGGTGCGCGCGTCGTAGATCGGCTCGTTCACGCCGACTCGGACCCGGATCGCCCGCCCACACCCGCAGGGTACAACGCGCCGATGCAGCCCGCCGACGCTGCGCGCCGAGGCCCGCCAACTCAACGCTGGCGGGCCTCGTACGGTCCCTGGAGGGGGGGATGCGGATCCGGTTCCGACGAATCCTGTTCCTCAGACCCGGCTCCTGCTCCGCAGGTTACACCATCGTCACGGGTTTGTCACAATTCTGTCACAGATTTTCTGGCAAATGTCAGATGAATTGTTCTTCTCGGCGAGTCCGGACTGCATTGGCAAACATCTGAAAGGGATCAGAGAGCACCGAATACCGGAGCAGGCATTTTTTCGGCTTCTACCGACCGGCGGGCCAGCCCGGCCGCTTCGGACACGGTCATGGCCCGCTCCCCCACCGACATCACCGGTCCGTGCTGCCATCCGTCGCACACGTTGAGCTGTCCTGCGGTGCACTCGAACACCCTTCCGGTGATGTCGCAGTCGGTGCTGCCGAGCCACACCACCAGGGGCGAGACATTCTCGGGCGCCTTGGGATCCCAGGCGTCGGCCGGAGGGTCGGCGTCGTAGAAGATCCCGGCGGTCATCCGGGTGCGGGCGTCGGGCGCCACCGCGTTGGCGAGCACGCCGTAGCGGCCCCACTCCGCGGCCTGCTGGACAGTGAGCAGCGCGATGGCGGCCTTGGCCGCCGCGTAGTTGCCCTGGCCGATCGAGCCCATGAGCCCCGCGCCGGAGGAGGTGTTGACGATGCGGGCCGCCGGCGGCGCCCCAGTGGCCTTCTGCGCCTGTCGCCAGTGGGCCGCCGCGTGGCGGGCCGCCGCGAAGTGGCCCTTGAGATGGACTCTGACCACGTCGTCCCACTCCTGCTCGCTCATGTTCACCAGCATCCGGTCGCGCAGGAACCCGGCGTTGCATACCAGCGTGTCGAGGCGGCCCCAGGTGTCGACGGCCTGAGCCACCATGGCGGCGGCCTGCTCCCAGTCGGCCACGTCGGAATGGTTGACAGCGGCCGACCCGCCGGCCGCGGCGATCTCCTCGGCTACTGCGCCCGCCGCGTCGGCCGCGCCTGGCTCCGTGCCGTCGCGCTGCACTCCGAGATCGTTGACCAGCACGTGGGCGCCCTCGGCCGCGAAGGCCAGGGCGTGGGCCCGGCCCAGCCCCCGCCCGGCGCCAGTGACGATCACCACCCGCCCGTCGCAGCAGCCCATGACGGCCTCCTTCTCGGTGATATCAGCGCCCCAGCCGAAATTGGCGACGTTTTGGGCACTGGAGGCCCACTATCCGCACCAATTTCGCTGGAGCGTCCGCTCAGGCGGCGCGGCGGCCCCGCACCAGCCGGCCCGGGCGGGCGCCGGTGTCGGCGCCGTGGTCTCGGGTCTGCTGGCCGGCCACGACCGTGGCGGTGTAGCCGTCGGCATGCTGCAGCAGGCGCCTGCCCCCGGCCGGCAGGTCGTGAACGAGTTGCGGGGCGCGGAGCTTGATGGCGGCGTGGTCGATGACGTTCAGGTCGGCCCGCTTGCCCGGCGCGACCACGCCCCGGTCGTTGAGCCCGAACAGGGCGGCGGTGTCCTGCGTCTGCTTGCGCACCACCCACTCCAGCGGCAGCTGCTCGCCCCGGCTGCGGTCCCGGGTCCAGTGGCTGATCATGGTGGTGGGCATCGAGGCGTCGCAGATCAGCCCGCAGTGGGCCCCGCCGTCGGACAGGCCGATCACCGCCTGGGGGTGGGTGAGCTGCTCACGGATCACGTCATGGTTGCCGTCCACGTAGTTGAACATCGGCACCATGAGCACGGCCCGGCCGTCGTCGGCGCAGAGTGCGTCGTAGACGGCCTCCTGGGGCTCGACGCCCGCGGTGGCGGCGATCGAGGCGATCGAGCGGTCGGGCGTCGGCTCGTAGTCGGGAGGATCGCCGAGCACGTATATCTGGTCGAGCATCTTGGAGACGAGGGCTCCGACGCCCTCCTGCATCCCGCCGCGGCGCTCACCGTCGGCATCCGACAGGATGGCGGCCCGCACGGCCGGGTCGCGCAGCCGCTCGACGCGCTCGTCGATTTCGAGGTGCTCGACCGTCCGGTAGGCGGGACGCAGGATGAAGGGGTGGCTCGTCTGCCAGCCCACCAGCAGGCCGAAGGGACGGCCGGCCACCTGCGGGTAGAGCTGCGCGCCCTCGGCCGCGGCCTGAAGCGACACGTCCATCAGCTCGCGCCACAGGTCGGGCGCGGCGGGCACCTGCAGCAGGGCGAAGCTGACCGGCTGGCCGATCTCGGCCGACAGCCGCCGCATCCAGTCCACCTCGGAGCGGGGCGTGACCACGTCCTCACCCGCCGACCCGGCCGGGGCCAGCTCGAACACGCCTCCCCCGCCGTCGCGCAGGCCTCGGCCCAGAGCGAACAGCTCCTCTTCGGCCGCGAAGGTGCCGGGCACGGGCTCTCCGTCCATGGCCCGGTGGGCGAGCGTGCGCGAGGTCGAGGCGCCGAGCGCGCCGTCGGCCACCGCGTCGGCCACGATGCGCTCCATGCTGGCGATCTCGTCCGCGTCGGCGGGCTCGTTGCGGGCGCCGCGCTCGCCCATCACGTAGGCCCGCACCGCGCCGTGGGGCACCTGCGTGCCCACGTCGATGGCCCAGCGCCGGTCGTCGAGGGCGTCGAGGTAGTCGCCGAAGGACTCCCAGCCCCAGGCGATCCCCTCCGACAGCGCCGCGCCGGGGATGTCCTCCACGCCCTCCATCAGCTGGATCAGCCATTCCTCGGTGCCGGGCCGCACGGGGGCGAACCCCACGCCGCAGTTGCCCATCACCACGGTGGTCACCCCGTGGCCGGAGCTGGGCTCCAGCAGGCTGTCCCAGGTGGCCTGGCCGTCGTAGTGGGTGTGGACGTCCACGAAGCCGGGGGTGACGATTTGGTCGGTGGCGTCGATGGTGCGGGCCGCGTCGCCGGGCAGTTCGGGCTCGACCGCCACGACCGTGTCGCCGACGACGGCCACGTCGGCATGGCGGGGCGGGTCGCCGGTGCCGTCCACGAGCAGCCCGCCGCTGATCTTCATGTCGTACATGGGCTCAACTGTAGGCGGACGGCGCGGGCCGCAACGAGCCGCCTGAGGATTCTCGGGTCGGCTTGTCCGCGCCTACGGCAGAAAACGATCCCGAGATTCTGCTGCTGGTCGGTGCGGTGCAGGCGGCCGGGCCGCTACTGGTCGGTGCGGTGCAGGCAGCGCGCCGCCGCTACTGGTCGGTGCGGTACAGGTAGCGGATGTCCCAGAGGGCGTAGAGGGTGGGTGTGAGGTTGCCGAACACGTTGCGGGTGGCGCTCAGCCGCTCCGCGAGCGTCGTGTAGATGACGGGGACGTTCTCCGCGGCGATCTCCTGGGCTCTGCGGTAGTACCTCAACCGCACGTTGTGGTCGAGTTCCTGGCTGGCCAGCACGTAGAGCTCGTCGATCTCGGCCTCCCAGTCGGTGGCCGGCTCGGGCTGGTTGGGGTACCAGAGGTGGAAGCCCTCGCTGCTGTGCCAGAAGCCGATGCCGCCGTAGGGGTCGGGGCCGCCGGTGAAGCCGATCACCACGGCCTCCCAGTCGTAGGACTCGCTCAGCTGGCCGACGAGTTGGCCGAAGTCGACCGCCATGAAGTCCACGTCGAGCCCGACGGCCTCCATTCCCTGGTGGATGATCCGAGTGGCCTCCTCGCGCACGGTGTTGCCGGTGTTGGTCAGCAGGGTGAACTCGATCGGGCTGCCGTCGGAGTCCTCGCGGATGCCGTCGCCGTCGGTGTCGGTCCAGCCGAGGCCGTCGAGGATGGCGTTGGCCCTGTCGAGGTCGTAGGGGTAGCGCATGACGTCGGGGTTGTGGAAGTCGCCGGACGCGGGGCTCACGGACGACCATTGCGGATAGGCCAAGCCGTGCTGCACGCCGTCGATGATGGCGTCCTTGTCGATTACATGGGCCATCGCCTGGCGGAACTGCACGTTGCCGAACCACTCCCGCTTCTCGGCGGCGACGTAGGGCCGGCCGGTGTCGGGGCTCTGGCCGGGGTTCACGTTGAACGCCAGGAACGTGGTGCCGAAGCCGGGGCCCCGCCGGTGGATCGTGAAGTCGCCCTCGTCCTGTAGGGGCTCGAGCTGGGCGTACTCCTCGCCCAGCACGCCGTGCAGATCCGACTCGCCGGCCAGGAAGCTGGCGAGCTCGGCCTCCAAGTCCTCGACGATGATGTGGACGATGCGGTCGAGGTACGGCAGGCGGTTGCCGTCGTCGTCGGTCATCCAGTAGTCGGGGTTGCGAGCCAGCACCACCCGCTCGCCGGGGTCGTAGCTCTCGATGGTGAACGGGCCGGTGCCGATGATCTCGGCCGGGTCGGTGTCGATGCCCCAGGTGTCGACGAAGGTGCCGTCGTCGATGTGCGGCTCGAGGATGTGCCTCGGGTATATGGCGGTGCCCATGGAGCGCAGGAACGGCGCGAACCGCACCGGCAGGACGAACTCGACGGTGTGGTCGTCGATGGCGGCCACGTCCATGCGGCCCACCTGCCATTCGCCGTCGTCGTCGAGGTACCGGAACTCGAAGGCGGAGCGGCTGTTGGTGGGGATCTCGTCGTTGTAGAGGATCCGGTTGAAGGTGAAGTCCACGTCGTGGGCGGTGAAGGGCTCGCCGTCGTGCCAGGCCACGTCGCGGCGCAGATGGAACGTCCACGTCATGCCGTCGGTGGACGACTCCCAGGACTCCGCCAGCGAGGGCTCCACCCGGTCGGTCAGCCACGAGGTCTCGGTCAGGCCCTCGAAGAGGTAGCCCAGCACGCCCGACGACGAGGCGTCGTTGGCGAGGGCCAGGTTGAGGGTGAGGGGCTCGGAGATGGTGGCGATCGTGAGCTCGCCTCCGGGCGTGCCGATCGCGTACTCGAACTGCTCGGCGTTGCTCTTGAGCTGCTCCACTGTCGTGTCCTGAGACGGGGCATCGTCGTCGGTCGCCGTGCTGTCACTGGCCGACGCCGCGTCGTCAGCCGCCGCTTCGTCGGCCGGTCCATCGCCTTCCGACCGTGGCTCATCCCCAGCCGACCCGTCGTCGGCCCCTGACCCATCATCGGCCGACCCGTCGTCGGCCCCTGACACATCATCGGCCGACCCATCATCGGCCGTGGGCTCATCGCCAGCCGACCCGTCGCCGACCGCGGGCACATCACCGGCTGCCGCGTCGTCGGACGGTGCTCGGTCGACGTCGTCGCCGGAGCATGCGACCGGCAGGAGCACGGCGAAGCAAAGCAGTAAAGCGACAATCGGGCGCGGTGTTGATCTCATCGTCCGATCATAGTTGGACCCGCCGATGCCCCGGCCTCGGACCGCCCGGTCCGATTCTGTTTGAAGTTCCCCTCATATACGACGAAAAAGCTCATACAGAAAGCCGCTGAGCCCGGCGGACGGCGCTCCTGCCCGCGCTCGCACCAACCGAGACGGGCTGCACGCTCCGTGGCGTGTGCGATGCCCTGGGGCACCGAGGCGGCTGACACCTTTTGAAGCTCGAAGGCGTTGCAGATAGCGAACATATGTTCGTATCATGGCTCGATGGGGGCTCCAGAGGAGTCATGGGCATTGCCGGGTCGGCTCGACGCGTCCGCGGGGGCGGCCTGTGAGCGGCGGCTTCCTGTGGCGGAGGCGCTGGGGGCACTGCTGCCGGAGGGCGGGATCAGGCGGGGCGTCGCCATCACTGTCCGCGGCTGCGGGGCGGTGACGCTGGCGGTGGCGCTGACAGCCGAGGCCTCCAGGCAGGGCAGTTGGGTGGCCGCAGTCGGCATGGACGACCTGGGCGTGGCCGCGCTGGCCGAGCGGGATGTCGACTTGGGGCGCTGGGCGCTGGTGGACCTGCCCGCCGGAGCCGGAGGCCGAGGCGGCCGGGGCGGGACATCATCGACGAGGGCGGCCCGAACGCCGTGGGCCGGAGGCCGAGGCGGCGGGGGCGGGACCCTGGCAGCGGACGTGCTGGGCGCGGTAGTGGGCGGCTTCGACCTGGTGCTGATGGGGCCTGCGATCCTGGTAGGGGGCGCTATGGCGCGGCGGTTGCTGGCCTGGATGCGCGAGCACGGCACCTCGTTGGTCTGCGTTCTCGGGGGCGCCTCGGCGGACGCGGCGGCTGGTCTGCGGCCGGAGGTCCGCCTGACGGTCGAGCAGACTCGGTGGACCGGCATCGACGACGGCCATGGGCGGCTGCTGGCCCGACAGGCCGAGGTGATCGTTGGGGGCCGGGGCGCGGCGTCCCGTCCCCGCCGAGTGCTGGTGTGGCTGCCCTCGGCCGACGGCCGAGTGGCCTGCGCGGCGCCCGACCAGGCCTCCGTGATCGGCCGCAGCCTCGAAGACGCCCCGCAAGGTGCCGGGTCGCAGGGCACCTCAGCATTCGGCCGCGGCCTCGAAGACTCCAGAGAGCGCCGAGCGGGCTAGCCGCCGCCCTGAAAGCCGATGACCCGCGAACCGTCACCCCGGCGACCCGAGGCGACCCCACAGACGGCAACGCCGCCGCGACCCGAGGCGACCGTCGACGTGGACGGCGAAGCGACCGGGCCGACGGAGCCGATGGAGGCGAAGACCTCGGCGCCCCCTGAGCGGATGATCGTCGTGCGCCTCGACGGCTGTGAGGCCGGCGACTGCGATCCGCTGGCCGAGGCGCTGGAGCAGTTCACTCCCCTAGCCGAGGCGCTGGAGCAGTTCACTCCCCTGGCTGAGGCGCTGCGGCCCGGACTGCACGCGTTCGGGGCGAGAGGGCCGTCGCGCTACTTCGGCGGCGAGCCGGCTCTGGCCGGACTGGTCGCCCGGGCAGCGACCGAAGCCGTACCGTCAGCGTCGAAAGTCGGGGTGGGCGCGGCCGACGGCCTCTTCGCGGCCGGTCTCGCCGCCCGAATGGCTCCACGGATGCCAGCAGCGCCCACTGCTCGACCGACTGCCGTCGAGGGACACGACACAAGACCGCCCCGCGCCGGACAGCCCAGCACCGGGCTGCACGGGGTCGGGCTGCAGGGGTCGGGCGGCCCAGCACCGGGCTGCAAGGGGTCGGGCTGCACGGGGTCGGGCTGCAAGGGGTCGGGCGGCCCAGCACCGGGCTGCAAGGGGTCGGGCTGCACGGGGTCGGGCTGCACGGGGTCGGGCGGCCCAGCACCGGGCTGCAAGGGGTCGGGCTGCACGGGGTCGGGCTGCACGGGGTCGGGCTGCACGGGGTCGGGCTGCCGGACTCCGCGGCTGTGCTGGTGGTGCCGACACGGCGAAACGGGGCGTTCCTGGCCGGTCTGCCCTTGGCTCTCCTGGCCGATCCGGTCTCGCCGCTGTCCTCCGACGACGGCACGGAAGCGCTGATCGACATTCTGTGGCGGCTGGGGATGCGGACGCTGGGAGACGTGGCCGAACTGCCCGAGGCAGACATGGTGGGCCGCTTCGGCTGGCCCGGTCTGCTGGCGCACCGGCTGGCTTGCGGGCTCGACGACCGCCCGCTGCAGGCCCGGCCCGCTCCCGAGGACTCCGGGGCCGAGGCTGAGATCGACCCGCCCGCCGACCGGGTCGAGACAGTGGCGTTCATGGCCAGGGCGCTGGCCGACGACATGGTGGGCCGGCTGGCCCGCAACGGCCTGGACTGCGTGAGCGTCGGCATCGAGGCGGAGTCCGACAGCGGCCACGCCAGCCGACGCCGCTGGCGACACGAGCTCCGTTTCGCCGCAGCCGACATCGTCGACCGGGTGCGCTGGCAGCTCGAGGGCTGGTACCGGTCACCTGGGCGTCCCACCGGCCCGGTCACGCTCATCCGGCTCACGCCCTGCGAGGTGGCGCCCGCCGACGGCCGCCAGTTGGGGATGTGGGGCGAGAGGAGCGAGGCCGACGAGCGAGCCGCCAGAGCGCTGGCCCGGGTGCAGGGGCTGCTGGGCCCCGAGGCTGTGACCGTGCCCCGCCTGGCCAGCGGACGCCGCCCCGCCGACATCGGCCGCCGGGTGCCGCTGCACAAGGCCAAGAAGGCCAAGTCGGCGGACGCTCCGTGGCCGGGTCGGCTGCCGCCGCCTCAGCCTGCGGTGGTGCCGGCCCGGCCCGAGCCGATCACGGTCACCGACCGAGACGGTGCCGCTGTCACCGTCAGCGGCCGGGGCGAGGCCAGCGCCGTCCCCTGGCAGGTCGTCAGCCAAGACGGCAAGGCCCGCCGTGTCATCGTCTGGGCCGGGCCGTGGCCGCTGGACGAGCGCTGGTGGCGCCCTGCTGTCCGACGCCGCCAGGCCCGCTTCCAGCTGGTCCTCGACGACGGCTCGGCCCACCTCTGCGTGCTGGAGTCCGGCCGCTGGCACCGCGAGGCCACCTACGACTGACCCGAGGAGTTCACGCTGCCGTTGCCACATGTGTATGTGACGACTGCACAGTAACGGTGGACATAGGCGTATTCACTATCTTGCGGTGTTCATGGGGTGCCGGACAGGCCAGGACGCTGCGGCCACGCGTGTCGGCAGCCTCGCGGCGGGCGTGGGCGCAGGCGCTCTTGTCGCTGCCGTGCTGTTGCTGGCGGCGGCGCCCGCGCTGGGCCAGGCCAGCGCGGCGCCGACGATCACGAGTCCCAGCACGTTCGCGGTCGACGAGGGGACGAC
Organism: Acidimicrobiales bacterium; assembly: GCA_963667505.2. GTDB lineage: Bacteria > Actinomycetota > Acidimicrobiia > Acidimicrobiales > Aldehydirespiratoraceae > Aldehydirespirator. Next base: position 1,680,222 of record OY763490.2, read on the forward strand.
CTCGGTGGCGACCCTCACCGCCTCCGACCAGGACACCGCGACTGCCGACTTGACATGGTCGAAGGCCGGCGGTGCCGACGCCGACGACTTCACGGTGAGCGCGGCGGGCGTCTTGGCGTTCGGCGAGGCCAAGGACTTCGAGAAGCCCGACGACGCCGACGCTGACGGGGCCTACGAGATCACCGTGCAGGTGAGCGACGGCGACAACGACGTCACCGCGGATCTGACGGTGACGCTGGGCAACGTCATCGAGCTCGAAACCATGAGCGGGCCTGCGGCAGTGTCGTTCGCGGAGAACGGCTGGGGGCGGGTAGCGACGTTCACGGCGTCGTCCGACGCCGACCGCGACGGCATCATCTGGGTCCTCGGCGGCGACGACGCCGCCCATTTCAGCATCGACAACCCTGCCGGAGCACTGCGCTTCGACCTCGACAAGGTGCCCCCGGCGGTGTTCCCCAGGCCGCCGGACTTCGAGGCGCCCGTGGACGACGGCGCCGACAACACCTACGAGATCACCGTGCAGCCCACCACGTCGTCGGACAACTCTGCGTCTGCGACCGCCGTGACGGTCACGGTGACCGACGAGGACGAGCCCGGCAGCGTGACATTGTCGGCCAAGCGGCCCCGCAAGGGGGCTGTGGTAACGGCCACGCTGACCGATCCCGACGGCGTCACCAGCGGTTCGGCGTCGTGGACGTGGGAGCGAACCGACGGCAAGAACAGCTGGGTCGTGATCCCGGGCGCCGGCTCGGCCAGCTACACGCCCGGCGGGGCCGATGCGGGCAGCTTCCTGCGGGCCAGCGTCACCTACACCGACGGCCACGGTGCGGGCGCTCAGGCCAGCGCGACCACGCCCGAGGCAGTGGCCGCGGCCCGGCTCAGCAGCCTGTCGGTCAGCACCGACGACTCGGCTACCGCTGACGCATGGCGGAAGATGCGGCCCGCCTTCGACGCGTCGATCCTGCACTACTCGGTGGGCTGCAACAGCAGCGACACCATGACGCTCACCATCGGCCCTGCCGACGGGTCGAGCCGCATCTCGGTGGACGGAACCCGGATCGCCAATCCGGGCGCGGGCAGCACGGTCACCGCCACCCGGGCGGTGAGCGGCGACAGCGTCGTGCGGATCGCCCTCACCGGCACCGACGGCGCCCGGACCCATTACGCGGTGCACTGCCTCGCCGACGACATCACCAAGCTCACCGTCAGCAAGCCCCTCGGCGAGTCGCAGGTGCTCGACGAGCTCATCCTGTACACCGACCGTCAGCGCCTGATGATCGTGGACAGCAACGGGGTCCCGCGGGTCGTCCACCGGCCCGGCCGGTCCGTGTGGCCGTACTTCCGGTTCTATGCCGACGGCGGCAACGGCGTGTTCCGCTACTCCTACAACGGCGAAGTGGCCGCCGTGCTCGACGAGAACCTCGACCTCGTCGCCCATGCCTGGCCGGCGGCGCCGTTGACGCAGCGGGGCACCCACGACTTCCGTGTGCTGGAGAACGGGAACCTCATGCTGATGGCCTACCAGGAGGCCGAGCGCGACTTGTCGTCGCTCACGCTCACCCACAGCAGCGGCCAGCCCTACACCACCGATATGTACGTCGAGGACTCGGCCATCCAGATCGTGACCCCGGGCGGCCGGGCGGTGTTCAACTGGAACTCGTGGGACCACATGCCCCTCGAGGACTGCACCCAGCACTTCTTCCCGCCCGCTGACGGCGACTACGCCCATGTGAACAGCACCCAGCTGGCCGGCGGGCTGATGGTGGCGTCGATGCGGGGGTGCTCGAGGGTGCTGGGCATCGACGCCCGGACCGGCGAGGTGGCCTGGCGGGTGGGGCCCTCGAATCTGAGCGACGCGCAGTGGGCCGAGCGCCGCATCGGGCCTGCGCCGCTCGACATCATCGGCGACCCCGAGAAGCAGTTCTGCGGCCAGCACGCGGCCGCCCTGGTGCCCGACGGCAACCTGATCCTCTACGACAACGGCGTGCAGTGCACGCAGAATCCCTGGACCGGCCAGAGCCTGCTCCGGACCAGCGGGGAGTACAGCCGCGGCGTGGAGTACGCCCTCGACCTGGCCAACGGCGAGGCGGTGTTCGTGCGCGACCATTCGCTGGGCGGCGCCGAGAGCGAGCTCGGCTACCTCGGAGGCAACATCGAACTGCTGGGCAACGGTCACTGGCTGATCAGCTGGGGAGGGATCCGGCCGAACTCGGGCACCACGCCGCCATCGGACGTGATCACCCAGGTCGATCCGGACACAGGCCGGGAGTGGCTGAAGATGGACGCTCCTTACGACAGGATCCGGGGCACCGTCATGCCGCCGCACGCGCTGGCCGCCAACCGCCCGGAACTGGCCGCCCGGTTCGTGGCCGGCAGCCGCACGTCGGTGTTCCATTCCGGTGCGAGCGACGATCCGACGGTGCTGCTGGCCTTCAACCGGCCGGTGGCCGACTTCGCGGCGACGTCGCCTTCGTTGCGGGTGACAGGCGCCTCGGTGGCGAGCGTGGCGCCGCTTCTGGTGGCGGGCGCGGCGGCGGACTCGTACCTGGTGACGCTCGAGCCCGCGGGCTCGGGGGCGATCACGGTGCAGGTCCGGGCCGGGCAGGCCTGCTCCAGGGGCGGCATCTGCACCGCCGACGGCACGGTGCTGTCGGCGGTGCCCGACGCGGCGGTGATCAGCCCGCCGATCACGGTGTCGTTCAGCGCGGCCGCCTACCGGGTGTCGGAGGGCAGGACGCTGCAGGTGCCGGTGGTGCTGAGCCACGCCCACGGCGCCGCCTCCGCCTTCGAGCTGCCGATCACCGCGTCGCTGGGGAGTGCTTCCGATGACGACTTCTCGGCGGGCGCGAGCGTGAGCGTCTCGGCTGGCGAGAGGTCGGCGACGGTGGCCTTCGACGCGGGTGGCGACGACCTGGTGGAGGGTTCCGAGACGATCGAGCTGGGTCTGGGCACGCTGCCGGCGGGGTTCACGGCGGGCTCGCGGGACACGACGACGGTCACGATCGCCGACGCCGACTCGGCCCGGTTCGAGTTTACCGCGGTCAGCGGCGAGGTCTCCGAGGGAGGCGAGACCTCGCTGAGGCTCGCGATCACGAACGGGGTCGCGTTCGCCGCCGACGAGACCGTCGACCTGGCGGTCTCGGGGTCTGCGGTCGCCGAGTCCGATTTCGTGCTGGTCGACTCCGGCGGCCAGACGCTGACCGCGCCGTACACGGTCACCCTGGCCGCGGGCGAGGCCTCGGTCGCCGTGACGCTGCGGGCTGTCGACGACGCCGACGCGGAGACCACTGAGACGGTCACGTTGAGGGCCACGCTGGCATCGACGGGCGAGGTGGTCGGCTCGGCTGCGGTCGCTCTCGGGCCGAGCGATCTCGGCAAGCCCGAGGTCACGGTCAGCGGGGGCGCCGCTGTGACCGAGGGCGGCGACGCCGTGTTCACGCTGAGCCGCACCGCCACGACGGGAAGCCCGTTGTCGCAGCCGCTGACGGTGCCGGTGCAGGTGACCGCGCCGAGCGGAGTCCTGGGCGGGGCGGCGCCGTCGTCAGTGACCTTCGGGGCAGGCGAGAGCACCGAAGTGCTTCGGCTGGCAACCGTCAATGACAAGGTCGTGGGCGACGGCGGCGAGGTGGCGGTGCTGGTACGCGCCGACCGCAGCGCCGCTCCCGCCTATACGACCGGGTCGGCGAACCGGGCGACGGTGGCGGTGCAGGACGACGACACCGCCAGCTTCACGGTGTCGTCGAGCGGCGCGGTCCTCACCGAGGGCGACACCGCGACCGTGACCGTGTCCGCCGGCAGCGTGACGTTCGCGCAGGCCCAGACCCTCGACCTGTCGGTGACCGGTACCGCCGCCGACGGCGAGGACTTCGTGCTGACCGACACGGCCGGCAGGGAGCTGGCCGCGCCGTACCGGCTGGTGATCGGGGCCGGGGCCGGCTCGACGAGCTTGAAGGTGTCGGCAACGCTGGACTACGACAGCGAGAGCGGCGAGACGGTGGTGTTGTCGTTCCGCCTCGACGGGGCCGTTGTCGGGTCGATGACCGTCACGCTGGCCGACGTCAACCAGCCGCCGACGCTGAGCGGCCGCGACCGGTTTCATGTCGCCGAGAACGACGCCTCGGCGCTGGGCACGTTCACCGCTACGGACCCCGAGGGAGGGTCGGTGTCCTGGGCGCTGGCAGGCGACGACCGGGCCCGGTTCTCGATCTCCGGGGGCACGCTGCGGTGGATCACTTCGCCGGACTTCGAGGCGCCGGCGGACAACGGCGTTGACAACGTCTATGACGTCACCGTCGAGGCCTCCGACAGCAGCGGCGGCACGACCCGCCGGGCGGTGGCCGTCACGGTGACCGACGTGGACGAACCGGCCGCCATCGCCTCGGCCTCAGGCTTGTTCGTGTTCAGCTACAGCGAGCACGCCACGACTCAGGTGGCCGCCTTCACCGCGAGCGACCCTGAGCGGGCTGCAATCAGATGGTCGCTGGGAGGCGACGACCTCGACGACTTCGAGATCGACGGCGGCGTGCTGAGGTTCGTGCGCCCGCCCGACTACGAGCACCCTTCTGACAAGGACGGCGACAACCGGTACGACGTGCGGGTGCTCGCCCGGGCCGGGGCCAGTGTCCCCGTCGCCAAGGCCGTGACCGTCAACGTCACGGCGGTCGACGAACCGGGGGTGGTGGCGCTGAGCTCGCCCCAGCCGCAGGTCGGAACGGCGCTGCAGGCCGCAGTGACCGATCCCGACGGCACCGTCACATCGCCGTCGTGGACGTGGCAGCGCTCAGCCGACGGCATCTCCTGGAGCGACATCGCAGGCGCGTCGACCGCCGGCTACACCCCGGCGACCGCAGATGTGGGCCAGCGGCTGCGCGTGCAGGTGTCCTACACCCTCGGCAGCAGCCAGAACGCCTCGGCGAGCGCGCCGCGCGCCGTTCGGGCCGCGCCGGCCGCGCCCAACGGCACGCCCAGCTTCGCGACGGGTCCCTTCACCCGTCCGTTCGCCGAGAACGCCGCCGCCGGGGCCGCGGTCGGCGCGCCGGTCGCCGCCTCCGATCCCGACAACGCCGACTCAGGCAGGCTCGTCTACAGCCTCTCCGGCACGGACGCGGCCCGTTTCAACGTCGATCGGTCCACCGGCCAGATCCGTGTCGGGCCCCGGCCCTCGTTCGACTACGAGACCGGCGCACGGGCCTTCTCGGTGACCGTCACCGCCGCCGACCCGTCGGGCGCTTCCGCTACGACCGCGGTCGCGGTCGCGCTCACCGACGCCAACGACTCTCCCGTCGCGGTCGACGACACCGCCGCCACCCTGGAGGACGCGCCGGTGGTCATCGACGTCGGCGCCAACGACACCGACCCCGACGGCGACACTCTGCGGTTCGCGGTGCGCCGTGCGCCCCGGCACGGCAGCGTGCGGCTGCTGTCCGACATGACGATGCGGTACACGCCCAGCCGCGACTTCAACGGCCGCGACGTGTTCACCTACACCGCGTCCGACGGCGCCCGGTCCGACGAGGCCGTGGTGATCGTGACGGTTTCCGCGGTCAACGACCAGCCGAAGTTCCCGTCGGCTAGGGCCACACGCTCGGTGGCCGACGGGGCGCGGCCCGGATCGGCGGTGGGCCGCGCCGTGAGGGCCGCCGACACAGACGGCGACCCGCTGGCGTACCGGCTCTTCGATGTGGACGCGCCCTTCTTCAGCATCGATTATCACACCGGGGAGATCAGCGTCGGCGCCGACACCGTCATCGACCGCGCCGTCCGGAGCAGCTACCGGCTCAGAGTCCAGGCCAACGACCCCAGCGGCGCCAGGGTCGCCTCGTTGGTGGACATCGCAGTCACCGCCAACACCGGCACTGTGGGCTTCGCTCCGACGCCCGCGCCGGAGCCATCGACACCCGTCGCCACCCCCACGCTCCGGCCTCCTTTTGTGGACACGGTCGGCCTCGACCCATCAACCCTCGCCGCCATCGCAGCCATCGCCCAAGCCGAAATCACCATCGGATGCAACCCCGACCGCACTCGCTACTGCCCCCACCAACCCGTCACACGATCCCAAATGGCCCTATTCCTCACCCGCGCCCTCAAACTCCCCACACCCACAGACACCAACACCTTCCACGACACCACCAACCTCGACCCATCAACCCTCGCAGCCATAGCAGCCATCGCTGATGCCGAAATCACCATCGGATGCAACCCCGACCGCACCCACTTCTGCCCCCACCAACCCGTCACACGATCCCAAATGGCACTGTTCCTCGCCCGCGCCCTCAAACTGCCCACACCCACAGACACCAACATCTTCGACGACACCGCCGGCCTCGACCCATCAACCCTCGCCGCCATCGCAGCCATCGCCCAAGCCGAAATCACCATCGGATGCAACCCCGACCGCACCCACTTCTGCCCCCACCAACCCGTCACACGATCCCAAATGGCACTGTTCCTCGCCCGCGCCCTCAAACTCTGAGCCTGAGCACCGCGGACGTCATCGGGGTTCGTTCCGCTGGCGTAAAGCGAACATACGTTTGCATATCGGCGGGATGGCAGATCCGGGGGGGTCTTCACTGGCGTCGGCACCGGCACAGTTGGCGTCGGTGCGGGCAGCGGATGTCGCCGATGTCGCCGTGTCTGCCGGGGCGGCCCATGAGCTGCGGCTTCCTGTGGAGGAGGCGCTGTCGGCGCTGATGCCGGAGGGCGGCATACGGCGGGGCGCCGCCATCACCGTCTGCGGCCACGGGGCGGTGACGCTGGCGGTGGCGCTGACGGCCGAGGCCTCCCGGCGGGGCAGCTGGGTGGCCGCCGTCGGTATGGACGACCTTGGTGTGGCCGCGCTGGCCGAGCGGGGCGTCGACTTGGCCCGTTGGGTGCTGGTGGACCTTCCCGCCGCAGCCAGAGGTCGAGGCGGTCGCCCGAACGTCCCACCGGCCCGATAACCCTCATCCGGCTCACACCCCTACTGGCGGTGCCCGCCGACGGCCGCCAGCTCGGAATGTGGGGCGCAAGGAGCGGCGCCGACGAGCGGGCCGCCAGAGCACTGGCCCGAGTGCAAGGGCTCCTAGGCGCCGAGGCGGTGACCGTCCCCCGCCTGTCCAACGGCCGCCGCCCCGCCGACATAGGCCGCCGGATCCCGCTCCACGAAGCCGCTTCCAGCAGCCTCTCCCCCGCCCCAGGCCCTTCAGCAACCGCCAAGAGCAAGAGACCAAGAGCGGCCACCGCATGCAACGGGATCCGCCGGATCGTGGACGTGCCCGGAACCACGACGACCATCCTCAGGTTTGGATGGTGCAAGCGGTCGTCGGACACTACGACCGCGGGCCGCGTGAAGGCCTGGAAGGCTTGTTCGGGATCCTGTGGGTCGGCGCCGAAGTCGACGAGCCACACATCGCCGCGCAGCAGCCGCCCCTCATCGGTCATCGAGGCCGTTCGCGGTCGCCGCTGACAGTGCCCGGCTCTCGGCCTGGTACGAGTCCGCCTCGGCTTCGGTCAGCCCATCGAGGGCACTGCGAGCCGCCTGCCACCACTCGTCACGGCCGAGCCGATGCACTGCGTCGGTCACGACGTCCACCATCGTCGTGCCCCGCTGCTTGGCCATCCTCATGATCTCGTCCCTCAACTCGGTAGGGACCCGCAGAGTAGTAGTCGGCGCGCTAGGCGTCGGCGGGGAGGACGCGCAAGGGATGGCCGCTGAGGGACTGCACGACTCGGAAATGGCGCTCGTCCAGTGTTCCGACGGTGTCGATGCCGTACCGGTCCGCGAGCACCACCAGAGACGCGTCGGTCAGGCCCAGCGGAAGATCCCGGTAGCGCTCGACGACGGCACGGGCCCGGATCAAGTCGTCGAGCCCGAACGACGCCAACTCGTAGGCACCCGACGACAGCTCTGCGAGAAGAGCCAGCTCGGCGTCCACGCCAGCGATCCGTGCCGTGAGATAGTCCAGTTCGGCCAGCACCAAAGGCGACACCACCAGCGGGCGGACCGAACGCAGGACCCGGGCGCACGCGGCATGCATCCGCTGGTCGGGCACGAACGCCGCCAGCAGCAGGCTGGTGTCGACGATCAAGTCCCGAAGCCCGTCTCAGCCAGCAGCTCGTCCACCCGCTCCGCCAGCGCCGGATCGCCCCAGCCCTCCGAGAACAGCGGGGCCGTGGGCGCCACCTCCCGCCGGTCGAGAGCCTCCTCGAGGGCGTCGCGCACGATGGACGCCTCCGTTCGGCGGTCCTGCTGCGCGGCCTGCTCCAGCCGCCGCTTGAGGTCGTCAGGAAGATAAACGGTCGTCTGCCTCATGCAATGTATTGTACCATGCATTGCACACTCGCCTGCGGGACCAGGCTGCTTGAGGATGCCGGCCCTAGTGGCGGCTACAGACAGAGCACGTTGCGCAGAATCTCGCCGATTGCCAGGCGACCCAGCGCATCGAGCCGTCCGAGCCTCTCGACGAGACGGCCAGTCGACACCGCTCGCACCTGCTCCACCTGAAACGCCGTCTCGGTGGTCAGACCGTTGCCGCGATCGGGCGAGACGACCGCATGCAACGACCGCGGCCACGAGACGCCGAGACGGCTACCGGCCCATCTGACAGACTGCTAGCCGTACCGGAGCGGAGCGGTCACCAGCACCAGCCCCCGCCTGTGGCCGGGTGTGCGACAGGTCAGGTTCGGGGGGTGAGGTGGAAGAGCACTCGGGTGCCCTTCGAGAGTTCCTCGCGCCGGCGGACCTCGAAGCGCTGACTGGCCTGGGACTCGATCACGTCGAGGGTGTAGTCGTCATGGGTGCCAGCTCGCTTGTTGCCCATGAGCCTTGTGACCATCGGGTCGGACTCCGTCGGCACTTCGAGCACCACTTCGGCACCCAGCTCGGCGAGATGATCGATGATCTCTGCGGTCGGCACATTGCGGCCGAGGGCCAGGTGGTGGATCACCGCCAAGGCGAGCACCAGGTCCGGCGACGAGCGCCGCGTGATGGCGGGGCGCTCCATGCCCCGCCAGCCGATGCCCGGCGTGGGATCGGCGAAGTCCATCACCAGTGGAATGACACGGGCCGCGCCCTCTTGGCGCAGCCGCCGGTAGAGGCGGTCCACCACGTAGCCGTCGGCATCCATGGCGAGGACCGCGTCCGCGTGCTCGGCGGCGGCCCGGCTGAACATGCCGTCGTTGGCGCCCACGTCCCAGACCTGCGGGCGATGGCGCTGTCCGGCCACCCGGCGAACGAACGACTCCTTGGCGGCCACGTCCTGGGAGGTGTAATGGCCGCGGTCGCCGTACCCGTGCCAGGCCGACTCCGAGCGCTTCCACCGCAGCCCGTCGACCAGTCTGCGCAGCCGGTCGATCAGGCCGATGTAGATGTCGGTGCTGTAGCCCGCCCGCTTCAAGTCGGCGACGGTGTCGGCGGAGCCGCCCACGAAGCGCCGGTCGGCCTTGGCGTGCAGCCATACATGGGTCAGCACGCCCCGACTGCCGTGACGGCGCCCCTGCAGGACGCGCCGCGCCTGCTCGGGCGTGATGCCATCGACCGCGCCCCGCAGCCAGGGCTGAAAGGGAAGGTCCTTGTACGCGGTGAACATGAGCGGGTACAGGAACATCTGGCAGAACTGGCGATAGCCCCACCAAGGCTCCCCTGCCCGGTGCCGCTCGAAGGAGCCGACATCGATGAACACGGGCTTCGGCCCCGTGAACTGGACGTTGTAGGGGGTGGCGTCCTTGGTGGTGAAGCCCTCGTCGACCGCCTCTCGCACCAGGCGGAGGGTCAGCGCGGCCGCGTCCTTGAGCATGGAGAACGACCACTCGTGAGGGTAGGTGACCACCGGGATGGCGTCGTGCTCCACCACCAGCGACCAATCGCGCCCGTCCGGCGCGGCCGCTTCGGCGATCTCAGTGGCCACCAGGTCGCCCGCCTGGGACGCAGTCCGGTAGAACCGGGTGGCCGACAGCGCCCGGAAGTCCGCGGCAGAGTCCTCGTCGAGGCCGCGCAGCACCCGGCCTGCGTCGCGCCACACGCGCGAACCGGGGTCACGAAACGATCCGGAGTCGTAGCAGGCCGGCGCCGGCTGCGAGCCCGGTCTCGTCACCGGGTGTTCTCGTCCGGCCCGCCCTCGGCCTCGGAACCCTCGGGGATCGGAGGCTTGCGCCGGCCGAGCCGGAGCTTGGACAACACCGCCTTGCCGGCCACCGCCATCCCGGCGCCGCCCGCCGCGATGGCGCCGATTATGGCGCTGCCCGACACCGGGTCGAGATAGCCGATCATCTCTCTGCCCCGATCACGGCTTGTCACGATAATGGCCGAATCGTCGCCACGCGCTCTCGGCGACCGCCCAAGCGGCCGGCCTTGGTCGCCGAGATCAACGGCCCGCTCGGCCCGGCGGGCAGACTGCAACCGTGCCGGGACTCGGGTGGAGGCCAGTCCATCTGCTGGTGGCGGCCACGTTGGCCATCACCCAGCCGCTGTTGGGCTTCTTGGGCGAGAACCCGACGTTCTTCACCGCGCACTCGGCTGCGCCCCGCCAGGTCTTGGCTTTCGTAGCGGTCGTGTCGCTTGCGCCAGGGGCTGCTTTCAGCGTCTTGACGCTGGTCGGTCATGCGGTGTCGGCCCGCCTCGGCCGCACCGTGTTCACGGCGTCGATGACCGTGCTGGTCTTCGTCTTCGTGGTGCAGGTGGTCGATGTGATGCCCGGCCCGCCCATCGTCGGCCTGGTCGTGGCCGCGGCGGCGAGCGGCGGTCTGATGGCCTTGTACGCGGCCCACAAGCGGGTACGCGACGCGGTGTCGGTGCTGGCGGTGTTCCCGCCGGTGGTGGCCGGGCTGTTCTTGTTCGCATCGCCAGTCAACAGCATCGTGTTCCCGGCGGAGGTGGACGCGGTGACGCTGGAGGAGCTGCTCGGCCAAGGCCTTCCGCCTGAACGGGGTCGAGCCGCCGCCGGCGACGGTCTCGCTCCCCTACCGGAGAGCGCCGAACCCCGTACGGCCGCGCCGGAGGGCGCGATCGCCGCGCCCGAGGCACGGGCGGCCGCGCCGGAGACCACAGCGGCCGGGCCCGAGGGCGCAGCAGCCGGAGCGGAGGGCGCAACGGCCGCGCCCGAGGATGCCCACGACGGACGGGCTGAGCCTGACGACCGTCCATCCGTGCCGGACGCCCCAGAGCAGCCGCCTTCCGTGGTCGACCGCTTGAATGCCCGGTTCCCGCCCATCTATCTGCTGGTGCTCGACGAGGTGCCGTGGGCGTCGCTGCTGGACCGCGATGGCCGAATCGACGCGGCGCGCTATCCGAACTTCGCCCGACTGGGCGCGAAGTCGCACGTCTTCAGCAACGCCACGACGGTGGCGTCCACCACCGAGCGAGCGGTTCCGGCCATGCTCGCAAGCACGCTGCAAACCCAGCCCGCGCCGGTGTACTCGATGTATCCCGACAATCTGTTCACGCTTCTGGGCGGGGTGTACGACGTTTCGTCCTCGGACCCGCTCGTGGACCTGTGCCCGCCGTCAGTCTGTGACGGCTCACCGCCCGCCCAAGTGCTGGAACTGATCCAGGCCGAGGCGACGCTCCCGCTGGGCGACAGCGCGTCGGAAGTCTCCTCGACCACAACCCCAGCCGCCGATGCCGCCACAGCGGCGGAGAGCGGCAAGCCGTCGACGACCACGGCAGCAGCCTCGACCACAGCACCCGCCTCTGTCAGTACGACGACTGCCCCTGTCGGTGCCACCACCGCCACCGCCAGCACGACGACTGCCCCCGTTGGTGCCACCACCGCCACCGCCAGCACGACGACTGCCCCTGTCGGTGCAGCCGGCTCGCAGACTCGGGCAGCCGCGGACATCGAGACCAGGCGTGAACGTGAGGGTTCCCTGCTGTTGCTGTTGGAGGACGCCGCCATCGTGTTCGCTCACCTGGCTGCACCGTCAGGCCTCGACCTCGGGCTCCCGTCGATCAAGTCCGAATGGCGCGGCTTCGCACGAGACGAGACCGCCCGAAGCGTGATCGCCGACACCTCCACCCCTTCCGCCACGCCGCCCGAAGCGACCACCGAGCCGGACACAACCACCGCCGACACGACGACCTCGCCCGCGACCACCTCGCCCGCGACCGCGGGCACCGCCGACACGGCCGCCGCGCCGACTGCGGCCACCGGGACTGACACGGCTGGCGCGCCGACTGCGGCCACCGGGACTGACACGGCTGGCGCAACGGCTGAGTCTGACGCGCCCGGAGACGACACGATGACGGGGCTTACGATTGCCGCGGGCGGAGACTCCCATGCAGACTCGGGATCGGTCGATCCGCAGCGCCTGGCCGAGGAGCGCACTGCCTTCTTGGACAGCCTGATCACTAGCGACGCCCGGGTGGTCGACTTCCGGGCCGAGATCGCCGCCATCCAGGCTGGAAAACTGCCGCGCCTGCACTACCTGCACGCCCTGCTGCCCCATTTGCCGTGGCGGTTCAGGCCCGACGGCTCCAGCTACGCCGACATAGCCACCCCCGGCTATTCCTCGGGTTGGGACGGCAGCCTCGACACGGCCCGCTTCGGACAGCAGCGCCACCTGTTGCAGCTCGGGCTCGTCGACGGCCTCCTCGGGGAGTACCTCGACCGGCTGGAGGCCGTAGGCGACTTCGACCGGGCCATCGTGATCGTCACCGCCGACCACGGCATGTCGTTCGTGCCCGGCGAGCCGTCCCGCGGCATCGGCGAGGCCAACGCGGGCGGCATCGCCAACGTGCCGCTGATCTACAAGGAACCCGGCCAGCGGGCGGGCACAGTGCAGCCCCAGCCCGTGCAGCTGATCGACATCGTGCCCACGATCGCGGCGCGTCTCGGCATCGACCCGCCGTGGGTGCCCGAAGGACGCGACATGTTCACCGAAGGCCCTGCCCGGGTGCGCCGGGTGACGGGACCCTTCGGCGCAGCCGACATCCCGCACGAACTTCCGGCCGTCGTCGAGACGCTCGCCGCCGACATGCACTCGGCCTTCGGCGACGGCGCCTCGGGCAGTCTCTACGCGCTCGGTGGCGCGTCCGAGCTGATCGGAGCCGAGACCCTCGCATGGAGCGGCCAGCTTTCACCGCACTGCTGGACCCCGGAACGGCCGACGAGCGTCCCCGAGCCCGACGGCTCGATCGGCTACGTGTACGGGCGCATCAGCGCCCCGGTCGGCGACCCCATCGACTTCGCGTTGTCCGTAGATGGGCTGGTTGCGGCCACCTCCAGGTCGCTGCGGGAAGGCTCAGGCCACCGCGTCTACGCCATCGGCGACCCGAGCTTCTGGCAGGGCGACGAGCCGCACGTCGAGCTTCACCAGATCATCGACGGCCGACTGGCCCTGATTCCCTATTGCCCATAGTCCCCGTCAGGCCGCCCAGCGTGCGTCTCACCAGCGTCGTCTTGCCCGCCTGACGCAGCCCGGTGAGCACCACTAGGCGGGCGGGTGCGTCCACCCGGCTCGAACAGCCCCGCCAGCGACACGCTGCCGTCGGACTCCCCCGACTTGAACAGGCTCGGCGGGCGCATACGCACCCTCAGCGCTAGCAGCAGGCTGGTGTCGACTATCAGGTCCCGAAGCCTGTCTCAGCCAGAAGCTCGTCCACTCGCTCCGCCAGCGGCGGATCGCACCAGCCCTCCGAGAACAGCGGGACCGTACTGTCGAGCCGTGCTGCATCGTGCCACTCCCAAGGGACCGGACGCGGCAGCGGCTCGCCGTCCGCCTGCAGGTCGGCCACGATGTCGGCCACCAGGGCTCGAATGCCGTCCAGGGCTTCGGCCTCGGTCGGAGCCAGGTGGCTCACCAGCAAGAAACCATCGCACCGGCCTATCCAGGCGTCGCTATTGTCCGACCAAGAGACCCGGTACTCGTAGCGAGGATCATCCATCTTCAGCCTCCTTGAGGTAGATCGCTAGCAACACTTGGCGAACCTGGTAGGGCTTCGCCTCCCCCTTCTGATCTTGAATGTTAATTCTTGGCATTCTATGCCACGGCGTTCGATAGATCAGATGACTCCCCTTCTGGCGAGGCTCTCCGAAGTATAGGCGACACACCTTCGCCAGATCGGAGAAGCGGACGCCCGTCTGGTTCCTGCGCCACCTAGCGATCATCGCTTGAGCCCTCTCGAACTCGGTCATTCTGCTCCTTCCGCTTGCGAGTCTGAATCAGCTACAATTCTTATATACCCTAGCTGATATGTTTCAGTAAATTACTGTATATTACAGTTTCTAGCCGCTGGCACGACTATCAGGGCATCGGAGCCAATAGGCGAACGTGTGTTCGGGTTGGGTAGGGTCGGCGGGTGGGGTTCGACAATCCGATCATCCCTTGGCGGGAGCTGGAGCGGCGCCTGTCGGACCGGGCGGACGGGGCGAGCTTGGCGGGCGGGACGTCACGGCGCGGCCGGGCGGGCGGGGCTGGGCGCGCGGGCGACGTCTTCCCCACAGGCGACGTGTTCCCGTTGCGGCGCGGGCTGCCTCGGGCGCCGTATGCGGAGCTGCATGCGCGGTCGCGGTTCAGCTTCATGGACGGGGCCTCGAACCCCGAGGAGCTGGTGGCCGAGGCGGTCCGGGTCGGGCTCGACGCCCTGGCGCTGACCGACCTCGACGGCTTCTACGGGGTGGTGCGCTTCGCCGAGGCCGCCGCCGACGCCGGGCTGTCCACGGTGTTCGGCGCCGAGCTGACCCTCGACCTGCCGGGCTCGTCGCGGCGGTCCGGCCCGGCCAGTCCGTCGAAGCGGCGCGAGCAGGGGCGGTCGGTGGTGGTGCTGGCCCGCGACGCGGCCGGGTACGCGGCGCTGGGGACGCTGATCACCGAGGCGCACATGGCCGGGCGCAAGGGCCGGCCCCGGCTGTCGACCGCGGAGTTCCTGGAGGCTGCCGCAGCCTGCCGGGGCCGGTGGGCGATCCTCACCGGCGCGCACGGCGGCACAGTGCCCTCGGCGCTCATGCAGCACGGCCCCCGGGCCGCGGCCGGCGCGCTCGACCGGCTAATCGACGCCGCCGGCGCCGACAACGTGTTCGTGGAGCTGTGGGACCACGGCGACCCCTTGGACTCGCACCGCAACGACGCCTTGGCCGAGCTCGGGGTGCGGCGCGGCGTGCAGCCGGTGTGCGCCAACGCGGTGCGCTACGCCTCCCCCGCTGGCCGCCGCCTGGCCGACGCTTTGGCCGCGGCCGGCGACCGGCACGGCCTCGACGACCACGACGGCTGGCTCGACGCCTGGGGCGGCGCGCACCTGCGATCGGGCACCGAGCAGGCCCGGCGCTTCGCCCGCTACCCCGGCGCGGTCGAGGCCGCGGCCCGCCTCGGGCTGGAGTGCGCGTTCAGCCTGTCGCTGGTGGCGCCCGATCTGCCGCCGTACCCGTGCCCCGACGGGCTCGACGAGGCCGCCTACCTGCGCCGCCTCGCGGTCGAGGGCGCTTTGGAGCGTTACGGCCGGCCCGAGGCCGAGCGGGTGCCCGGCGCCTGGGAGCAGATCGGGCACGAGCTGGACATGATCGAGCAGCTCGGCTTTGCGGGCTACTTCCTGGTGGTGTGGGACATCACGTCTTTCTGCCGCAGCCGCGACATCTACTGCCAGGGGCGGGGGTCGGCCGCCAACTCGGCGGTCTGCTACGTGCTGGGCATCACCAACGTGGACTCGGTGGCGCTGGGGCTGCTGTTCGAGCGGTTCCTGTCGCCCGAGCGCGACGGCCCGCCCGACATCGACATCGACATCGAGAGCGGCCGGCGCGAGGAGGTGATCCAGTACGTGTACGGCCGCTACGGCCGGGACCGCACCGCGCAGGTGGCCAACGTGATCGCCTACCGGGCCCGCTCCGCGGTGCGCGACATGGCCCGGGCGCTGGGCCATCCGCCCGCCCTCCAGGACGCCTGGGCCAAATCGCTGGACCGCCGCGGCGGGCTGGGCACAGGCGGCCGCGAGGGCGATGGCACAGGCGGCGGCTCGGGCTCAGGCTCAGGCGGCGGCGAGGGCGACCCCGCCGAGGGCGCAGGCATTCCTGACGACGTGCTGCGCCTGGCCGCGCAAGCCGAGGGAGGGCCCCGGCATCTGGGCATCCACTCCGGCGGGATGGTGATCTGCGACCGGCCCATAGCCGAGGTGTGCCCGGTGGAGTGGGCGTCGATGGCGGACAGGTCGGTGCTGCAGTGGGACAAGGACGACTGCGCCGCGGCGGGGCTGGTGAAGTTCGACCTGCTGGGGCTGGGGATGCTCTCGGCGCTGCACTACGCGGTGGACTTGATCGCCCTCGCCCACGGCGAGCGCATCGACCTGGCCGCGCTGCCCCAGGACCCGGCGGTGTACGACATGCTGTGCGAGGCCGACTCGGTGGGCGTGTTCCAGGTGGAGTCGAGGGCGCAGATGGCCACCCTGCCCCGGCTGCGGCCCCGCTGCTTCTACGACCTGGTGGTGGAGGTGGCCCTGATCCGGCCCGGCCCTATCCAGGGCGGCTCGGTGCACCCCTACATCCGGCGCCGCAACGGGCTGGAGCCGGTCACCTACCTGCATCCGCGGCTGGAGCGGTCGCTGGCCAAGACGCTGGGCGTGCCGCTGTTCCAGGAGCAGCTCATGCAGATGGCCATCGACGCGGCCGGGTTCACCCCCGCGGAGTCCGACGAGCTGCGCCGGGCGATGGGGGCCAAGCGGTCGGTGGAGCGCATGCAGCGGCTGCGGGGCCGGTTCTTCGCCGGGATGGCCGAGCGGGGCATCGGCGCCGATGTGGGCGAGCAGATCTGGGCCAAGATGGTGGCCTTCGCCAACTACGGGTTCCCCGAGAGCCACTCGGTGTCGTTCGCCTACCTGGTGTACGCCTCGGCGTGGATCAAGCGGCACTACCCGGCCGCGTTCTGCGCGGCGCTGCTGAACGCCCAGCCGATGGGCTTCTACTCGCCGCACTCGCTGTGCCAGGACGCCCGCCGCCACGGCGTGGTCGTGCACGGCCCCGACATCAACCTGTCGGCCGACGCGGCGACGCTGGAGCCGTGCGAGACCTCGACGGACGGGATGGCGGTGCGGCTGGGCCTGTCGTCGGTGCGCGGCGTCGGCCCGGAGCTGGCCGCGGCCATGGCCGCCGACGCCCCGTATTCCTCGATGCAACACCTGGTGCGAGCCATGTCCGGGCACACGCTGGGCCTGCCGGTGCTGGAGGCGCTGGCCGCGGCCGGGGCGTTCGACTCGCTGGGCCTGGACCGGCGCGAGGCGCTGTGGACGGCCGGAGCTGTGGCCCAAGCGGCCACCGACCGCCTGCCCGGCGCGGTCACCGGTGCGAAGGTGCCGCCACTGCGGCCCATGTCGCCGATGGAGCAGTCGGCCGCCGATCTGTGGACGACCGGCGTTGCGCCCGACGGCCATCCCACCCGCTTCCACCGGGCCGAACTGGACGCCGCGGGCGTGGTGGCCGCGGCAGGCCTGCTGACCTGTCCGGTCGGGCGGGTGAAGGTAGCGGGCACGGTGTCGCACCGCCAGCGTCCGGCCACCGCGGGGGGCACCATGTTCATCAACCTCGAGGACGAGACCGGCCTGATCAACGTGATCGTGTCGAAAGGCTGCCAGACCCGGTTCCGCAGGACGGCCCTGATGTCGCCGGCGCTGCTGGTGCGGGGCCGCCTAGAGCGCCACGACGGCGCGGTCAACGTCATCGCCGAGCATCTGGCCCCCCTGGCCCTGCCCGCCACCCTCCCCAGCCGAGACTTCCGCTGACCAGCGCAGCGCTTGACCATTGGCTGGCGGGCGGAACTGGCAGCAGAAAGCCCGCATATCGGGCAAAACGCTGCCAATTCCCGAGGGGTGGCATTCGCTGCCGCCGAGCATCTGGCCCCGTTGGCCTTCAAGTGGTATCTGATCAGATACCATCGAGGGCGTGGACGCTGCGTCGGTGATCAGGGAGGCTCGCAAGCGGTCGGGGATGTCGCTGCGGGAGTTGGCGGCTCGTGCTGATACCTCGCACTCGGCCATCTCGGCCTACGAGACCGGCCGCAGGATCCCTACCACGGCCACCCTCGACCGCATCGCTCGTGCCGCGGGCTTCGCGCTCGACGCAACCCTGCACCGACGCGTATACGGCGAAAACGACAACCGCGGGGCCGAACTCGAAGAGGTCCTCGCCCTAGCCGAGGAGTTCCCCGCCCGGCACTCGCCCAACCCGCCCGGCCCGGTCTTCGGACGCCCCCGCTCCGCCGCACCATGAGCACACGCCCGGAGATGAGCCTCGTCCAGCGCCTCGTCGAACTGCACACCGCGCTGGCCGAGGCCTCAGTGCCCCACGCGTTCGGCGGCGCGCTGGCGCTGGCATGGTGCACTCAGCACCCCCGCGGCACGATCGACATCGACGTCAACATCTTCGTCAGCCACGACTCCGCCGACGAGGCCCTGAGCGCGATGCCCGACGGAGTTAAGGTCACCGACGCCGACCGCCGCACCATCGCGGCCGACGGCCAGACGAGGCTGTGGTGGGGGCACACCCCCATCGACGTGTTCTTCAACACCGTGGCCTTTCACGAGGAGACCTCCAAACGGGTGCGTGTCGAGGACTTCGCCGGCCACCGCATCCCCTTTCTGGCCTGCCGCGACCTTGCCGTCTTCAAGGCCTTCTTCGACCGGACCCAGGACTGGGCCGACCTAGAACGCATGGCCGAGGCAGGCACCCTCGAAACCGATGCCGTCATCGACGTGCTCACCGCTCACCTCGACGCAGACGACCCCCGCATCAAACGACTCCAACAACTCGCCTAGCGTTCTGAGTCTGGGGATTCATGTAATCGATTGTCAGTGCTTGGACGAAAACCGCGTTAGTGCTCGGACGAAAGCTGCATTAGCCACTGGACGAAAACTGCATTAGCACTCGAGGGATGTCTCGGATGCTGCTGGCCTGCCATGCGCTCTCTGAAGTGCTGGAGGCCACCAGGGTGTCAAGGGTCACGTTGATCCATGGGCCTCGCCAGTCCGGCAAGACGACCCTCGCCCGAGAGGTGTGCCGCCGTTTGGGCGGGACGTTCGCGAGCCGCGACGACGTTGCTACCCCTCGATGCCATCTGGACCCCCACCGCCTAGTGCACGGACGAGTTCCAACTCAGCCAACCCGAGGCGGATCGCGGCGGGTGCCGGGGAGTGGCCGGGCCCCCTCTGCGGTCAGGCCGCCTCCGCGGCGGCGGCCGTGGTCACATGCCGCGCTTCACGAGCCCCTCCGGGCACCGCGAACGTCGCCCCCGCCGGCGGAGTTGCCCGGCCGTAGTCGTTGTTTCCCCAGCATTCGGCGCGCCCGTCGGCGGTGAGCGCGCACGAGTGGCCCCAGCCGGCAGCAACCGCGGCGAACCCCGTCCCCGCCGGCGGATCGGCCTGCCCGAAGCCGTTGTCGCCCCAGCATCTGATCCTGCCAGCGGCGGTGAGCGCGCACGAGTGGCCCCAGCCGGCAGCAACCGCGGCGAACCCCGTCCCCGCCGGCGGATCGGCCTGCCCGAAGCCGTTGTCGCCCCAGCATCTGATCCTGCCAGCGGCGGTGAGCGCGCACGAGTGGCCCCAGCCGGCAGCAACCGCGGCGAACCCCGTCCCCGCCGGCGGATCGGCCTGCCCGAAGCCGTTGCTGCCCCAGCATCTGATCCTGCCAGCGGCGGTGAGCGCGCACGGGTGGTCCCACTGCGGGCGGTGACGGCGGTGTCGGCGCCCGCGGGGACTTCGTACCGGACGTTGACCCGGGTGTCGTCGCAACGGCGACCGATTCACCCTGCCCGCCGCCTGACCCCCATCCAGGCGCCCCCGCCCGCAGCCCGCCACACCCGCCCAACGCGCACAACCCCAACATTCAACGCGACCGCGCACCGCCAGCAACCGCCGCACCACCACCTGCAACCCAGCCGCCCACAACTCAGTTGCTCAACACTCTCCTACGCGGAGGGGTTCGCCGGTGAGGGCGAGGGTCGCAGTGCCGCAGATTTGGCGTGACGAGCGGCCCGCGGCGATCCGGTAGTCGCCGGGGTCGACGTACCAGCCGGCGTCTTCGGCTGAAGCGAAGTCGGCGCCGCGGGCGTCGTAGCGGGCGAACGCCCTGGCGTACAGCGCCACCGAGACGGTGGCCTCCTCGCCGGGGTCGAGATGCACCTTGGCGAAGCCCTTGAGCTCACGGACCGGGCGCTGGACCTGCGGCGCTACGGGCTCTACGTAGACCTGGACCACCTCGGAGCCGCGGCGGGTGCCGGTGTTGGTCACGTCCACCTCCACGGACACGTCCTCGCCCGCGGCCACCGAGTCTCGGGCCAGCCTGGGCGGGCTCATCTCGAAGGTGGTGTAGGACAGCCCGAAGCCGAACGGCACGGCCGGCTCGACGCCCAGCGCGTCGTGCCAGCGGTGGCCGACGAACATGCGCTCGCCGTAGTCGACCGTTCCGCCCTCGCCGGGGTAGTTGAGATAGGCGGCGAACTGCTCGGCCCGGGCCGGCACCGTCGTCGGCATCCGCCCGCCAGGGTCGGCGTCGCCCAGGATCACATCGGCGGTGGCCGGGGCGAACTCCATGCCGCCGAAGCCGGTGTGCAGCACCGCAGCCGGCGCCTCCAGCCAGTCCAGCGAATGAGGCCCGACCGCGTTGACCACCACGACCGTGCGCGGGTTGGCCTCCGCCACCCGGCGGATCAACTCGGGCTGGCCACCGGGAAGCTCCCAGGCGTCGCGGTCGCGGCCCTCGGTCTCCCACTCGTGGTCGGTGCCGACCACCACCACCGCCGCGTCGCAGGCCGCGGCGGCCTCCACGGCCGCGCCGAGCAGGTCTTCGGGCTCGGGGGGCCGCAGACCGAGGCAGAACCCCGACAGCAGCACGGAGTCGCGGTTCTCGTACTCCACCGCGATCTCCGCTGCTTCGCCCGCGACGAGGTCCACCGATGCGGGGATTTCTGCCGACATCATCCCGAGGTAGGCCCCGCCGCCAGGGAACAGGCCCTCGGTGGCGTCGAGCACGACCTCGCCGTCGATCAGCACCCGGGCCCGCCCGGCCTGCATCAGCCTCAACTCGTGGCGGCCCGTCACTGAAGGCGCCAGTGTCGCGGTCATCCGCAGCGAGTACTCGGCGGCGTCGACGCCGGAATGCAGCGCGCCCACGGAGACCACTTCGAAACTGCTCATCGCACTGACGGCGGACGGCTCGCCCCGGCAGCCGTGGCCGTCGAAGTACGACACGACCGCCTCGCCTGCGATGTCGGGCGGACCGAGAGGCGCGGTGTAGCGGCGGTTGTCGCAGCCGGGCTCGTGGCGCAGCGCGGCCTTGCCCGCGAGCCGGGCCTCCAGGGTTGCCAGCAACGTGGCACGCACGTAGGGGTTGACATGCGCGGAGCCGCCGCCCATGAGGCAGGGCCGGTCGGCGTTGGGACCGATGACCGCCAGCGACCGGACGCTCGACAGGTCCAACGGCAGCACACCGTCGTTGCGCAGCAGCACGGTGCCGGCCGCGGCGGCGCGGCGCAGCAGGGCGCGGTCCTCGGGGCGGTCCAGCTCGGACTCGTCGGCCAAGCTCATCGGAGTGCTCGGACCGTCGAGCGCGCCGGTGCGCTCCCGCACGCGCAGCATGTCAGCGGCGATGCGGTCCAAGGACGCCTCATCGACTTCGCCGGCGTTGACCGCCTCGGCCAGGGGAGCGCCGTAGAAGAGCGGCGGGCCGGGCATCTCCAAGCTCATGCCAGCACGGACCGAGCCGACGGTGGAGTGGGTGGCGAGCCAGTCCGACACTACGAACCCGTCGAAGCCCCACTCGTCCCGCAGCACCGTGCCGAGCAGCCACTCATGCTCGCAGCAGTAGGTGCCGTTGAGGCGGTTGTAGGCCGCCATCACGCCCCAAGCGCCGCCATCGACCACGGCCATCTCGAAAGGCAGCAGCACGGTCTCGCGCAGGGTCCGCTCGTCGGCACGGACATCGATGGTGTGGCGCTCATGCTCGGAGTCGTTGGCCACGAGATGCTTCACCGTCGTGGCGACGCCCCGCGACTGGACGCCCCTCACGAACGCGGCGGCCAGGCGGCCCGACAGCAGCGGATCCTCGGAGTAGCACTCGAAGTTGCGGCCGCCGAACGGCGAGCGGTGCAGGTTGACGGTGGGCGCGAGCAGCACATGGACGCCCTTGGCCACCGCCTCGTCGCCGGCCAGCGCGCCCAGTTCCTTCAGCAAGTCGGGATCCCAGGTGGCGCCGAGCGAGGCGCTGCAGGGCAGGCAGGCCGTCGGCGTGCTCGCGCCCAGCAAGCCGTCGCCGCGGACGCCGGCCGGACCGTCGCTGAGCTTCAGGGCTCCGATGCCCAGCCGCTCGACTCCCCCCGAGGCCCACACTTTGGTTCCCGCGACGAGACTTGCCTTCTCCTCGACGGTCAGCGCCGCCAGCAGTTCCCGCCGCCGATCACCGGTCACTTTGCAACCGCCCGGCGTCGTACGCCGCCATGGTGAGCATCGCCTCAGCCTCGCTCCTGTTGAGTCTCAGATTGCCAGCGGTAAGTGTGCCACAGGTAGGCGACGGGGCTGCGGTGCTGGCCGACCACGCGCCTCCGGTGCAGTCAAAGTGGCCTTCGACCAGCGCTAGCCCGGCGGAACTGGCAGCCAGCAACGCCCAAAACGGCACCGACCGCTGCCAATTCCGTGAAGGGGCGGGGGGTGCGTAGCCTCTCGGCATGACTGCCTTCGACGACGCGGCCGGGCGGGTGGCTCAGGGGGCGGACCCCCGGACGCACGCCGACGGGCTGGTCGCTCAGATGACCACAGAGGAGAAGCTGGGCTGCCTCGACGGCGACATCCCGTTCTGGCCGGGGATCGCCGACATGGTCGGCGGCGGCTACCACGCCCATGGATGGCCCGCCGCCCGAGTGGAGCGGCTGGGCATCCCCGGGCTGAACTTCGCGGACGGACCGCGGGGATGCGTGATCGGTCCGGCCACCACGTTCCCGGTGTCGATGGCCCGGGGAGCGTCCTTCGACCCGGCCCTGGAGGAGCGCATCGGCGAGGCTGTCGGCGCCGAGCTTCGGGCCTCGGGCGCCACCTTCACCGGCGCGGTGTGCATGAACCTGCTGCGCCACCCCGCCTGGGGCCGGGCCCAGGAGACCTACGGCGAGGACCCCTGCCACGTCGGCGAGATGGCCGCCGCGCTCACCCGGGGCCTGCAGCGCCACGTGATGGCCTGCATGAAGCATTTCGCCTGCAACTCCATGGAGAACGCCCGCTTCAAGGTGGACGTGGCCGCTGACGAGCGGGCGTTGCACGAGGTGTACCTGCCGCACTTCAGGCGAGTGGCCTCCGAGGGCGTGGCCGCGGTGATGAGCGCGTACAACTCGCTGAACGGCCACTGGTGCGGCGACAGCCAGCCGCTGCTCACCGAGATCCTACGCGACGACTGGGGCTGGGACGGCCTAGTCGTCACCGACTTCATCATGGGACTGCGCGACCCGGTGGCGTCCGTGCAGGCCGGCTGCAACATCGAGATGCCCTTCCGCCAGCAGCGGGCCCTGGCCTTGCCCGAGGCGGTGGCCTCCGGCGAGTTGGCCGTTGCCGACGTGGACGCTCGCGTGGCCGAGATCCTCGCCACATTGCTGCGTTTCCAGCAGGTGTTCCAGACCAGCCCCGACCGCTCGGTCATCGGCTGCGCCGAGCACCGGGCGCTCTCACGCCATGCCGCGGTGGAGTCCATGGTGCTGCTCCGCAACGACGGCTTCCTGCCCGTCGATCCGGCCGGGCTGTCGAAGGTGGCGGTGCTCGGCCCCCTGGCCGCGGTCCCGAACCTGGGCGACGGCGGGTCCAGCAACGTGCTGCACACGCCGAACCCGGTGACGCTGCTAGCGGGAATCGGGGCGGCTTTGGGGGCCGAGGCCGCCGAACCCGGCGATGGCGGTCACGCCGTCACGGTCATGCACAGTGACCGGGACGCGTCGGCCGCGGCGGACGCCGACTTGGCGGTGGTGGTGGTCGGATATACCCGACACGACGAGGGCGAGTACATGGGCGACGGCGGCGAAGTGTTCCTGGAACTGGCCCCTCCGATGGACCATCCCGAACTCGGATTCAGCGATCCGGCCCAGATGGAGGCACTGGCCGCGGGCTTCGACAGCGGCGACGGCGGCGCCGTGGCCGGCACGTCCCAGGGCGGCGACCGGGCCTCGCTGCGGTTGCACCCCGACGACGAGCAGCTCATCGCCGACGCGGCCGGAGTCTGCGACCGGGTGGTGGTGGCGGTCATGGCCGGCAGCGCGGTGGTGATGCCGTGGCTCGACACCGCGAACGCCGCGCTGATGGTCTGGTATCCGGGATCGGAGGGAGGCCACGCCCTGGCCGACGTGCTACTCGGCCGGGCCGAGCCCGCAGGCCGCCTGCCTTTCGCCATTCCCCACCACGAATCCGACCTGGTCGACTTCGACCGCGACGCCGACACCGCGGTCTACGGCCTGCTCCACGGCCAGTGGTACCTGGACGCCAACACCGCCGCCGCCCACCTGCCCTTCGGCCACGGTCTCGGCTACACCACTTTCGAGTTCGGCGAGGCCCGCCTCGACGGCGACCAAGTGACTGTCGCCGTCACCAACACCGGCACGAGGCCCGGCGCCACCGTCGTGCAGGTCTACGGCAGCGTCCCCGGATCCGCCCATCGGCGTCCGCCCAAACGCCTGGTCGGCTTCACCAAGGTGCGCCTCGACGCGGGCGACAGCACCGAGACAGCCATCGCCGTCAACCGGTCGCTGCTCGACCTGCGAATCGACGGCGCCTGGGTGCGCGAGGACAGGCCGACCAAGTACTCGGTAGGCCTCGACGCCGCCTCCGCCCGCCCACTCTGAGCCGCGCGCACGAATAACTGCTGCCTTCACCGGCCACTCAGGCGCAGAGGTCGATGGCCGTCGCGGCGTAGACCTTGGCCGCGGCGACCAGGTCGTCGAGCTCGAAGTGGCCGGTGCCCTGCACCGCGGCCGAGCCCCGGGGCGGGCCGAAGGTCAGCGACGGGATCCCGACGGCGTTGAAGATGTTGGTGTCGCGCCACATGGACGTGTGAGCCACCTGAGGAGGCGGCGTCGACCCGCCGACCATCTCGCCGTAGGCCCGCTCCACCGCGTCGCTGAGCGGCTCGACGCCGGTGCCGACCCGGCCGGCCTTGGCCATGTAGCACTCCACCTCGGCGGCCGGGTCCACTGAGCGGGCCACCGCCCGCACCTCGGCCACCACGGCATCCTGGTCGGCGCCCGGCAGGGTGCGGACGTCCATGTACAGCTTGCAAACCGGCGACGAACGGTTGGGCCGGTACGGCACGCCGCCGCGGATGGCGCCCACCTGGGCTTTGGGCCGGACCTCGCCCAGCTCCGACACGTAGGAGTTGCGCTCCTCGTAGTCGATGCCCCAAGCCTCCAGCGCAGTGGCCACCGCCGCGCCCTTGACGATGGCGTTGGGATGGTCGGGCAGGTCGGGCTCACGGATCAGCCGGGGCGTGTACATGTTGCGGCCCCGCAGCGTGATCTTGAGGTAGACCGCGCCGCACTCGATCCACGACTTCGACCAGGCCGTGGTCTCGGCCACCAGCGCGTAGTCGGCCCGCACCCCGTGGTCGACCAGGTGGCGGGTGCCGAAGCCCTTCCCCTCGTAGCCGAGGCCCTGGTACTCGTCCACCGGGGCCATGCCGGTCTCGCCGACCACCGACGTGAGGATCACGTCGCCGCCGAGCCGGGCCCCGGCGCCCTGCAACGCTTTGGCCATCACCATGAACACCGACATGCAGCCCCGGTCGTTGAGCACGGTGTGGCCGAAGATGCGGTCGCCCTCGCGCCAGGCGCCGACCAGGTTGGGGTCGCTGGACTCCATGAGGTTGGCATGGTCGGGGCCGCTGATCTCGGTGTCGAGGTGGGCGTTGAAGATCAGGCTGGACGCCCCCGGCCGAGACCCCGGCAGCACGGCCACCACGTTGGAGCGGTCGGGGAGGATCTGCTGCTGGCGCGCCTCGATGCCATGGCGCTCGTACCAGGCGCTCACTGCGTCGGCGACCGGCTGCTCGTGGCCGCACGGCGCATAGGTGTTGCCCAGCTCCAGGCAGGTCTCGGCCAGCAGCTCCCGGTCAGCCTCGATGAGGTCGAAGACCTTGGCTCGGAAGTCGGTCTCGGGCTCGGTCATGGCTGCTCCCCGGTGTTCACAGGATTCTCGCTGGACTGTGCAGCCCGCCGACGGGCCGCGACAACACGGAAACGCCAGAGGCCTATTCGCGAACTGGCAGCGTCTTGGCCCCAGCGGGCGCAAAATGCTGCCAATTCCCCGCCGGGGCCGGGCCGTCTCGCGAATTGGCAGCGTCTTGCCCCTGTAGGGCGCAAAATGCTGCCAATTCCGTGGCTCAGCCTGGGTTGCCGTCGCTAGCTGTCGATGTCGGCCACCCTCACCCGCCTTAGCGGGGACAACGTCCTGGGTTGTCACAGCTAGTCATCGATGTCGGCCACCCGGCGGGCCCGCAGAGTGCACAGCGAGCCCTGCACCCGCACGACCCCGTCGGTGATGACCACGGCCACTCCGGGGAACTCCCCGGCGGCGATGGCCTCGACCGCGGTGTCGTGCACTGAGCCCAACGAGGCGTCCATCACCACCAGGTCAGCCACCGCGCCCAGCCCTATCACGTTGCCGTCCGAGCCGAAGGCCCGGGCGCCCTGTCCCGACGCGATCGCCCATGCCGTCTCGGGCGCCACGCCTCCCAGCGAGCAGATGTCGCCGATGGTCTTGAGGATGCCAAGCGAGGTGACGCCGTAGCCGGTGGGCGTGTCCGTGCCGATCAGCAGGCGGTGAAGCTCGCCGCGCTCGGCGAGGCCCTCCACGACCCGCAGCATCGGCTTGGTGCCGCCGGCCTGGACCACCTCTACGAACGGCGGCCCGTCGGCGCCGCAGAGCATGTCGATGTCGTCGTCGGACATTGACGCGAACGTGTTGGCGTGCGAAGCGATGGACGGGCCTGCGACCATCACGTCGTCGGCCGAGAAGTAGGGGTGCTCGTCGCCGCCGGGGCCCCGGTCCGACGTGCAGCCGCAGTGCATGTGCACGGTCATTCCCAGCCCGCGCGCATGGGCCGACAATTCCCCGGCCCGCACCGGGTCCTTGAGCGAGCCCACCCCTATCTCGCCGATGATCCGCATTCCCGCTTCGTGGGCCCGGTCGATGTGGGCGAAGTCGGTGTCCTTCTCCAGCAGCATCGCCCCGCCGTGGACTTTGATGCCGGCGGGCCGGTGGCGCTCGAACGAGTGGAACGCCCCGAGGGCGATGCCCAGCGCCGACTCCGCCCCCGACCGGCCCGGCGAGTGGACCTCCCCGGCCGATATCGCCCGGGTGACCGCCCCGTGCACCATGCGCGCGAGGTACCCGACCGACTGCTGCTTGGGCGCGTAGTCGCCTTGTGTGGGGTGCATGTGGGTGTCGACCAGCCCCGGGGCGACCGTCATTCCCTTGCAGTCGATGACCGTGTCCGCGGTCGTGGCCGCAGCGGCGTCGAACGACGCGATGAGGCCGTCCTCGACGACGATCGTGTCCGCTTCGAGGGTCGGCTCGTCGAGCACGCCGGTGAGCACTTGGCCGATGTTGTGCAGTACGAGTTGCATTCAGTGACCTCCGGGGTCGTGGTGCCTCAGCGGCGCCGAACGTCGGTGGCCTCAGACGTCGGCCATGATCTTGTCGGCGAACAGGTCGATCTGAGCCGGATCGTCGGTGAGCGGGTTGATGATCAGATGGTCGATTCCCGCCTCGGCCAGCGCCCGAATCCGCGCCGCCATCTCGTCGATGGTGCCGAACAGGTAGGCGTTGCGCAGATCCTCGTCGGAGCGCTTGGAGTCCATCACCGTGCGGTAGGCCGCTAGCTGCTCGGCGATCACCCGGTCGCGGTCGGACGAGTCGACGATGTGCAGCCACTGGGCGTGAGACATCGTGAACCCGCTCATGTCGCGCCGCGCGCCCAGATAGCGGCGCACCGACGAGATGTCGTCGGCGACGATCTCGGGGCTGGTGCCGCTGGACCGGCAGATCCAGCCGTCGTGGCGGCCGATGCGGGCCAGCACCGCGGGCGCCATGTTCGGGGTGTCGACGTTGTCGACCACATGCACCTGCGAGCCGCCGCCGATCCATATCGGGACGGGCTCCTCGGGGCGCGGGTACAGGGTGGTGCCGTCGGCCACGCTGTAGTAGGCGCCTTGGAAGCTCACGTCGTCGGTGCTGAGCAGCAGCTTGATCAGCTCCAAGGCCTCGTCGGTGCGACGGCCCCGCTCGCGCCGCGCCACCCCCACCGACGCGAACTCCATGTCGTCGTGGCCTGTGCCCACTCCCAGCACCACCCGTCCGCCGCCCGAGAGGCTGTCGAGGCTGGCCACCTCCTTGGCGATGATGGTGGGATGTCGGAACGGGGCGCACAGGATGGCCGTGCCCAGGCGGATCCGCTCGGTGGCCCCCGCGGCGACGGCCAGGGTGATCATCGGGTCCTGCCAGGCCACCGAGTACACGTTGGGGGCCACCAGCAGGTGGTCGATCACCCACAGCCCGCCGAACCCGGCCTCCTCCACCTTGGCGAAGTACGGCACCAGGGCCCGGGCCGACTCCGCGGTGGTCAGCGGCCCGGCATAGGACGGCACCCGCCAGCCGAAGTCCATGGCCCCTCTAGCCTCTCGGGGCCGGGCTTGCAGTCGAGGCAGCAATACCGAAGAGCACGCAGCAGGAGTCTCGTGCTGGAACAACCATGCCGTCCGGCCCGCGGCGAGAATCTCGGGCCAGCGCAGCCATGCCGCCCGGCCCGCGGCGCGCCCTGTGTGCCGCGGACGCGGTCATACCGACACTCCTGCGGCGCGCATCTCGGCGCCCACCGTGCCGTACAGGCGCCGCATCACCAGCCGGTACACCAGGCCGTGGAGCTGGTCGAGGAGCAGGCCGAGGACGGTGAGCTGCACGAACGCCACGAACATCAGCTCGGTGTCGAGCGTGCCCTGCGACACGATGATCAGCGCGCCCAGGCCCTTGTTGGCGCCTACGTACTCGGCCACCACCGCTCCGACCAGCGCCAGCATCAGAGCCACCCGCAGCCCGCTGAACACCGCGGGCACCGCGTGCAGCGCCCTGCACTTGGTGAGGGTCGTCCAGCGTCCCGCCCGCAGCGCTCGGAACAGCTCCAGCATCTCGGCGGGCACCGTCGTCAGCCCCAGGTAGGTGTTCTCCAGCAGCGGGAAGAACGCGATCAGAGCGGCGATGATCACCTTGGGGGTCATGCCGAACCCGAACCAGATCACCAGGATGGGCGCCAGCGCGAACTTCGGCAGGGCCTGGGTGATGATCACGTAGGGCATGATCACCCGCCGGGCGATCCCGAACTCCGAGGCCAGAGTGCCCAGCCCGATGCCGGCCACGCCGCCGAGCACGAACCCCAGGACGATCTCCTGGACGGTTATCCATATGTGCGGGTTGGCCCTGCCCGAGCTCATGTAGTCGATGAGCCGCTCGAGGACCGGTCCCGGCTCGGGAAGGATCAGCGGAGAGTTGGTCCGGGCCCACAGGTGCCACACGGCGACGAGCACGACCGCCGACACCACGACGAGAACGCGGCCAAGCCACGCCTCGGTGCGAAGAGACCTCCACAGGCGCCTCATCGAACGCTCGTCCCCCTCGCCGAAGAGCTCCGACGCCTCGATCGGGCACGGCCGGAGTCGGCGCCCGCTCCCGCGTTCCGCGTCGGGGGGTTCCGGCGCGGCCTCAATTCAACTGCTCCCGTATCCGCTGGCGCAACGTCCAGAAGCGCTCGTCGGCCTCTACCTGCGAGAAGGACCGCGGTCTAGGAAGATCGACTTCGATCACGTCCTGCACCCTGCCGGGCCTCGCCGACATGACCATCACCCGGTCGGAGAGGAACAGCGCCTCGCCGATGTCGTGGGTGACGAACACCACCGTGGTCTGCGACTCCTGCCAGATGCGCAGCAGCTCGACGTTCATCGAGTCGCGGGTCTGGGCGTCGAGCGCGCCGAAGGGCTCGTCCATCAGCAGGATCGACGGCTCCACCGCCAGCGCTCGGGCCACCGACACCCGCTGCTGCATGCCGCCCGACAGTTCGGCGGGCCGATGGTTCAGGTACTCCGACAGGCCCACCATGTCAAGGACCTCGAGGGCCTTCTGCCGGTTCTCGGCGCTGGGGCGGCCCATGACCTCGAAGGGCAGCATCACATTGTCGAGCACTCTGCGCCACGGCAGCAGCACGGCCTTCTGGAACACGTAGCCGATCCGGGGATCGGGCTCGGTGACCACCTCGCCGCCGATGCGGACCTCGCCGACGGAGGGGCCGATCAGCCCGCCCACGCAGCGCAGCAGCGTGCTCTTGCCGCAGCCGCTGGGCCCGACGATGCCGACGAACTCCCGGGGCGCGATGTCGAAGTCGATGCCCTCCAAGGCCGTGATGTCGCCCGCGTCGGAGGCATAGGTCTTGGTCAGACCGTCGATCTCGATGTGGCCGCGCCTGGAGGCTTCTTCGGTCGTCTGGTTCACACTGCTGCCGCCCCGCGCCCCGGCGGACTGGGGAGGAGTCGCCCGCCGGGGCGTCAGGCTAGTGGGGCTGCCAGGGGGCTACTAGTGGGGCTAGATGTCGGCGAACCGGTTCGAGATGACCGCTGAGGCGTCGACCGAGTCCGACAGGATGCCCAGCTCGGTGGCCTGGTCGGCCACGTCCTGGATCGTCGGGACGTCGCACCAGCCCATGCCGTTCTCGGCCACGCCGGGGCCGTTGTTCTGCATCTCGATGCGGTATTCGATCACCGCGAGGTTGCGGTCCATGTTGTCGGCGCCGACCGCGTAGCGGGAGCCGATCTCGGCGGCGGCCTCCGGGTTCTCCTGGATCCACACCTTGGCCTTCTCTAGGGCGGCGATGAAGCGGCCCACGCCGTCCTCGTTGTCATCGACCCAGTCCCGGTTGGCGAAGTACACGTCGTTGGGGCCGGGAACCTGCTCGTACTGCCAGATCTCGTAGTCGTCGATCTGGTCATCGGGGATGCCGCCCGCCTCGAGCAGGGCCCAGTTGATCGAGCCCCAAGTGGACGCGGCCTGGGCCTGCCCGCCGAGCAGCGCCTCGCCGAAGGCGATGCCGGTGGCCGCGAAGGTCACGTCGTCCTCGGTGATGCCGTTGTCGGCGAGCAGCAGCGCGGCGTACCACTTGCTGGTGGAGGCCTGCGAGGTGACCGCGACGGTCTTGCCCCTGAGGTCCTCGGGCGACTCGACTCCGGACGCGGTGTTGACCAGCATGGTCATCCAGTTCTGCGTGTAGGGGCAGTAGATCCCCTCCACGTCGGCGCCCGCGATGGTGGCGAAGAAGCCCGACAATGCGTCGGCCATGGCGATGTCGGCGTTGCCGGCCACGAGCTGCTTCACGGCGTCGCCGGCGCCGGCGCCGGGCAACTGCTCCAGGTTCACGCCCGCCTCGGCGAAGTAGCCGTTCTCCTCGGCCACGTAGAGGTCGATGAAGTCGATGAACTTGCCGCCGCCCCAAGTGACCAGGCGGATGTCGATCGGCTCGGGCGGAGCCGCCGGCTCCGGCTCGGGCTCAGGTTCGGGCTCAGGCTCCTCTGCCGGCTCGGGCTCCTCAGCCGGCTCGGGCTCGTCGGCGGCAGTCTCGGGCTCGGGCTCGGCGGCAGGCTCAGGCTCCTCCGCCGGCTCGGGCTCGGGATCCGCAGCGGGCTCGGGCTCGGGCTCGGCGGCAGGCTCCGCGGCCGGGGCCGAGGGCTCGTCATCGCCGCAAGCGGTGAACAGCAACGCCGCGGCCAGCAGCACTGCGAGCCAGTGCAGCAGGCGCGGCCGTGAACCACGATTCCTCGTCTCGTTCATGATGGTCTCCCTCCGTTGTTGAGACTGGCAAACCCTATAGGAAATCTTCAATCGTATGTCAACCCGATTGGACGGTGGCATGATGGGGCGATGACCCCGTTCACGAGGCCCAAGACCGCCCAGGAGGCCGTCCTAGCTGAGATCCGGCAACAGCTCCTCGACGGTCGCCTCGCGCCGGGGGTGGCGATTCGGCCCGACGCGCTCGGGGAGGAGCTCGGAGTGTCGGCCGTGCCGGTGCGCGAGGCGCTTCGGATACTCGAAGGCGAGGGCCATGTGGACTACAGGCCCCACCGCGGCTACGTGGTCGCGGCCCTCGACGTGGACGACATCGTCGAGATCTACCGCATCCGCGAGCTGCTCGAGACCGAGGCCGTCCGCGAAGCCATACCGAGGCTCGCCGCCGGCGACATCGCCAAGCTGCGCCAGATCACCGCCGAGATGGACCAGACCCAAAACGATGTGCTGGCGCTCACGGCCGTGAACCGCCGGTTCCACTTCACCGTCTTCGAGGCGGCGCGGATGCCCCAGTTGGTCAGGGTGCTGAGGATCCTGTGGGACTCGTCGGACCGCTACCGGCTGCGCTACCTGATGTCGCCGGAGAACCGTCAGCTGGCCCACGAACAGCACCAGCGGATGGTGCAGGCGCTGGCCGACGGCGACGTCGAGTCCTTCGTAGCCGAAAGCCGCATGCACCGGGCCCATGCCACCAAGACGCTGGCCGCGGCGCTCAGCACCGACGGATCCGATCAGGCGCAGCGCTCCGCCTGACCCCCCGCCGAACGACGGCCGACGGCCACCCGAGGTCTATCGACCCATCAGGTCGATCTTGCGCTGCTCGATCTTGGTGCGCAGGGGCGGGAACACCTCTTCGGGGTCGATGGCGAACGCCAGGAGCGAGGGCCCTCCGGCAGCCAGTGCCCACTCGAACGCACCGTCGATGTCGGCAGGGTCGGTGACGCTCCGGGCCTCCACTCCGAAGGCCCGGGCGACGGCCGCGAAGTCGATCGGCCCGAGCCGCACGAAGTGGTCCTCGCCGTACATCGCCTCGGCCTGATGGCGCAGGATGCCGAGGGCGCCGTCGACGAACACGACGGCCACCACCGGCAGGCCGAGGTCGCGGGCCACGGCCAGCTCGCCCATGGTGTGCACGAATCCCCCGTCGCCTGCTATCGCCACGACGGGATCAGGCCCCAGGGCGACCGACGCGCCGATGGCGGCGGGCAGGCTGAAGCCCATGGCGTCGAACTCGCAGGACTGCAGAAGGCCGTGCGGGCCGGTCACGTCGAGCTGCTCGCAGACCCAAAGCCGGTGGTTGCCGATGTCGGCCGACACCACCATGCCGTCGGGCCCGCATCGGTTGAGCGAGTCGATCACGGCGACCGCACTCAGGCCCCGGCGCGGGTCGTTCTGGGGCGCGCTGCGCTGCGGCCGGGCCGTGAACCACGGACTCCGCGGGGACACATGCTCGGCGACGGCGGCCAGGACGGGACCGACGCCGGCCACGACGCCTTGATCGACCCGGTAGACCCGGTTGATCTGGGAGGCGTCGGCGTCGATCTGGACGACCTGGGCGTCGGCCGCGATCAAGTCGGAGCGCCAGCCGAAGGTGGTCTGCTCCCCCAGGGCGCAGCCCGCTACCAGCACCAGATCGGCCCCGGCGACCGCGTCGCGGGCGGCGGCGGTGCCGTAGAAGCCCAGCATCCCGACGCTGCGCGGATGGGCGGTGGGGATGCTGCCGATGCCGGAGCGGCTGGTGGCCACCGGCGCGCCGAGGCGGTCGGCCAGGGTCGCCAACGCGTGGCTGCCGCCGCTTCGCAGCACGCCGTGGCCGGCCAGGACCGCGGGCCGCTGCGAGGCCTCGAGCCTGCGGGCCAGTTCGTCGATGGGGGGGACGGCTGGCGGCGACGGAGTCGCCGGGACCGGCTCGACGCGGACAGCCCGGTCAGCCTGAAGGTTCTGGGGCAGCGCGATGTGGACCGGGCCCGGACGGCCCGACGCGGCCAGCTGCATGCCGGTGGCGACGAGGTTGGGGATCTCGTCGAGGGAGACGGCCTGCACCGAGCTCTTGCAGAACGGGGCGAACAGCCCGACGTTGTCGCAGTGCTGGAGGATGTTGCGGTGTACGTAGCGCCTGTCGACCTGCGCGCTCAGCACGACCAGCGGGATGGAGTCCGCTTGAGCGTTGGCCACTGCGGTGACGAGGTTGGTGGCGCCGGGCCCGGGCGCCCCGGACAGGACCACGCCCGGCTCGCCGGTGACCAGCGCGTGGCCCGACGCCATGTAGCCCGCGCCCTGCTCGTGGCGGGCGGCGACCACCCTGGGAGACCCCAGCCGTCCGAGCTCGTGGTAGGTGGGCAGGAAGTGGCCGCCGGCCACGGTGAACACCGCGGCGGCACCCGTGTCGCGAACCGCCTCCGCAATGACGCGGCGACCGAGCAGCTCAGCCGATGACGCCGACATTGGCCTCCCCTGGTGGCGCTCTGCGGCGGCTCGACTCCCGCCCTGGACGCAGCAGAACATAGTCGATCAGGTTCGGCCGACCGCCATACCGAGACGGCTGCCGATGCACGGCCGGCCTCTCGGTGGAGGCCGTGAGGGCCGTGGGGGCCGTGGGGGCCGTGAGGACCGACCCGGACCGACCCCCGCTCTGGGCCTGCGCCGCTAGCGTGCACCCGTGGCCGGGCCGCTGGAGGGCATCAAGGTGGTGGAGCTCGGCGTTTGGGTCGCCGGGCCGGCCGCGGGGGGGATCCTGGCTGACTGGGGCGCCGATGTGGTGAAGGTCGAGCCTGTCGGCGGGGACCCGGCCCGCATGTTCCAGTTCATCCTCGGCGGGGACATGCCCACCAACCCGGTGTTCGAGATGGACAACCGGGGCAAGCGCAGCATCGCGCTCGACCTCACGTCGAAGCAGGGGCGCGGCGTGCTCGAGGAGCTTCTGGACCAGGCCGACGTGTTCGTCACCAACGTGCGCCTCGCCGGGCTCGAGCGCCTCGGCCTCGACCACCGGACCCTCGCCGAGCGTCATCGCAGGCTCGTGTACGCCGCCATCACCGGCTACGGCATGGACGGCGCGGACGCAGACGCGGGCGCGTTCGACGTGGCCGGCTTCTGGGCCCGCTCCGGGATCGCCCATCTGCTCACCCCCGAGGGCGGCGACCCGCCGTTCCAGCGGGGCGGGATGGGAGACCACAGCACCGCGCTGACCGCCGCGGCCGGAGTGTGCGCCGCCCTGCTGGCCCGGACCCGCACCGGGGAGGGCCAGATGGTGAGCACGTCGCTGCTTCGCCAGGGCGCCTACACCATCAGCTTCGACCTGTCGGTCACGCTCGGCTGGGGCCTGACCCTGCGCATCGGCCAGCGCGACAACATGGGCAATCCGGCCATGAACAACTACACCGCCGCCGACGGCCGACGATTCTGGCTCGTGGGCCTCGAGCCCGATCGGCACTGGGGTCCCCTGACCCGGGCCGTGGGACGCCCCGACTGGCAGACCGACGAACGCTACGCCACGGCCCGGGCCCGCCGCCACAACGCGGCCCGGCTCGTCGTGGAGCTCGACGAGATATTCGCCACCCGGCCCCTCGACCGGTGGGCCTCGGCATTCGCCTCGGAGCCGGAGCTGTTCTGGGCCCCCGTCCAGTCGCCCGACGACCTGCTGGCCGATCCGCAGTTCGCCGCGGCCGGCGGCATGGTGGAGGTTCCGGACGGGCCGTCGTCGACGACGATGGTCGCCACCCCGGTGGACTTCTCAGCCACGCCGTGGGCGCCGCGGGCCATGGCGCCGAGGCTGGGCGAGCACACCGAGGAGATCCTGCGCTCGCTGGGCCGCAGCGACGCCGAGATCGAAGCGATGGAGGACGCCGGCTCGGCCCGCCGCGCCGCGCCCGCCCACTTCTGAACTCGGCCTCCCCGGACCGTCGGTGCGAGCCGCCGCGGTCGCTAGCCTTGCCGCCCATGGCACTCACCGAATCCTCCTCCGCTGAACCCGGCT
This sequence comes from Acidimicrobiales bacterium, assembly GCA_963667505.2. Taxonomy (GTDB): domain Bacteria; phylum Actinomycetota; class Acidimicrobiia; order Acidimicrobiales; family Aldehydirespiratoraceae; genus Aldehydirespirator. The sequence goes on from OY763490.2 coordinate 1,715,987, forward strand.
CGGCCGGTTCATCTGCTCCCAAGACTGTCGCCATCAGCCTCGACGGCGTGATCGCGAACTGGGTTCAGGGCCTGAGATCGCATGTCGCCACCCGGCGCGGCGTCGCCGACCAGCAGCTCTCCGAGAACGTCTCGTGGGACCTCTCGGAGTGGGGAGTGACCGACGCGAGACCGATCCTGCGCGAGTTCATGCTCTCGCCCATGATGGGGCGTCTCCGGCTCATCGACGGCGCCGCGGCGGGCATCGCCCGGCTTCGGGAGGCGGGGTTCTCGGTGCTGGTGATGACCCGCCGCGAGCGCATGGCGGGAGACGATCCTGCCGACAAGGCAGCCGCCCGGGAGACCACCCGCCAGTGGTTCGCCGGACAGCCGGAGCTGGGCGTCGTCGACGACGACATCGTCTTCACCGACGATCCAGTGTCGGCTGACGCCGACATCTGGATGGACGACTCGCCGCAGCGGGCCGAGCGCCTGCTGGAGGCCGGCAAGGAAGTATGGATGCTGCCGCGGCCCTGGAACCGCGAGGCGTGCAAGCACCCGCAGATCAACATTCTCTACGAGGGCTGGGAGTCCATCGGCGACCTGATCTCCGAAGCTCACCGGTAGACTCGACCGGTGAGCTTCAAGGTCGGCGACCGGGTGGTGTACCCGCACCACGGCGCCGCCGAGGTCGTCAGACTCGAGAAGCGGACCGCCTTCGGCTCGGAGCAGGACTACCTGGTCCTGCGAATGACCCACGGCGACATGACGGTGGCGGTCCCGGCCGACAAGGCCGAGGACGTGGGCATGCGCTGGCCTATCAGCACCGAGGACGTGGACGACCTGTTCGAGGTGCTGGCCCGGCGCGACGTGCGCGAGCCGGCCAACTGGTCGCGCCGGTACAAGAACCATCAGGAGAAGCTCAAGTCGGGCGACGTGTACCAGGTGGCCGAGGTCGTGCGGAACCTTGCGCTGCGGGAGCGGGCCAAGGGCCTGTCCGCGGGCGAGAAGACCCTCTACAACACGGCTCGCAGCGTGCTCGTCTCGGAGCTCTCGTTCGCGCTGGACGTGAGCGAGGACGAGGCGTCGGACCGGGTGGACGTAGTCCTGGCCTAGCCGACGTTCCGCTGAGCCGGTGCGGCTCCGGCGCCGGTCAGCGGACCAGCCCGCCGCCGTCGACGATGAGAGACTGGCCGTTGACCATGCTGGCCGCGTCCGAGGCCAGCCAGACCGCGGCCTCGGCCACCTCGTCGGGGGTGAGCAGCCGGCCGCCGATGTTGGTGGATGCGATCAGCTTGGCGATGCCGGGGTCGTCGCCGATGAAGGCCCGGATCATGGGCGTGTCCGTCGAGCCCGGCAGCACCGCGTTCACCCTGATGCCGCTGCGGGCGTACTCCTGGGCGGCCGCCTTGGTGAGGCCGACCACGCCGTGCTTGGCCGCGGTGTAGTGGGGCTGGCCCGGCGCGGCCACCACCCCCGCGCCCGAGGAGGTGTTGACGATGGCGCCGCGGCGCTGGGCCGCCATGTGGCGCAGCTCGTGCTTCATGCACAGGAACACGCTGGTGAGGTTCACCGCGATCATCCGGTCCCACCGGGCCGCGCCCAGTTCGTGGAACTGCGACATCGAGTCGGAGATTCCGGCGTTGTTGAAGGCGGCGTCGAGGCGGCCGTGCTCGTCGACGATGCCGTCGATCAGCGCCTCGACCGCGGCCTCGTCGGTCACGTCCACAACCGCGACCGAGGCCGAGACCTCGGAGCTGTCCCGGTTGATCGCTTCCACGGTCTCTGCGGCGCCGGCCGCGTCCCGATCGGCGGCCACGACATGAGCCGCGCCCTGCCCGGCGAACTGCCGGGCCGCGGCCCGGCCGATCCCGCCCGCTGCGCCGGTCACCAGCACGACCTTGCCGAGCGCGAGCCCGCCGACGGATCCCTCGGGCCCCAATTCGGCCGCTCGCTCGATGCTCACAGGCGCTCGATGACAGTGACGTTGGCCTGCCCGCCACCCTCGCACATGGTCTGGAGGCCCCAGCGGCCGCCGGTGCGCTCCAGTTCGTGCAGCAGGGTGGTCATCAGCCTGGCGCCGGTGCAGCCGAGCGGATGGCCCAGCGCGATGGCCCCGCCGTTGACGTTGACCCTCTCGTGGGGGATGCCGTGCTCGTGCATCCAGGCCATCGGCACGGGTGCGAACGCCTCGTTGCACTCGAACAGGTCGAAGTCGTCGATGCTCATGCCGGTGCGCTCCAACGCGTAGGCGGTGGCCGGGATGGGCCCGGTGAGCATGTAGATGGGGTCGTCGCCCCGCACCGACATGTGGTGGATGCGGGCCCGGGGCGTCAGCCCGTGCTCGTCGACGGCCCGCGCCGAGGCCACCAGCAGGGCGGCCGCGCCGTCGCTGATCTGGCTGGACACCGCCGCAGTCAAGCGCCCGCCCTCCACCAGCGGCGGCAGGGACTGCATGCGCTCCAGGGAAGTGTCGCGGCGGGGGCCCTCGTCGGCCGCGACGCCGTCTACCGGCTCGGTCTCGGCGTCGAAGCGGCCCTCGTCGATGGCCTGGACCGCCCGCCGGTGGCTCTCCAGGGCGTAGGCCTCCATGTCGGCGCGGCTCAGGTCCCACTTTTCGGCGATCATCTCGGCCCCTCTGAACTGCGACACCTCCTGGGTGCCGTAACGCTGCACCCAGCCGTCCGAGCCGCTGAAGGGATCGGCATGGCCGAGCGGCTCGGCGGCCACGAGGGCGGTGCCGATCGGCACCATCGACATGTTCTGCACGCCTCCTGCCACCACCAGGTCGTTGACGCCGGCCTTGACGGCCATGGCCGCGAAGCTGATCGCCTGCTGGCCCGACCCGCACTGCCGGTCGACGGTCACGCCGGGCACGGCCTCGGGCAGGCCCGCGGCCAGCCAGCAGGTGCGGGCGATGTCGCCCGCGTTGGGGCCGACGTTGTCGAGGTTGCCAAAGATCACGTCCTCCACGGCCAGAGGGTCGACGCCGGTGCGGCCCAGCAGTGCCTTGATGGCAATCGCACCCAGGTCGGCCGGATGGACCTCGGCGAGCCCGCCGCCGCGCCTGCCTGTCGGCGTGCGCACCGCGTCGATGATGTACGCCTCACTCATTGCAAATGCTCCTTACAGCCGTCCGCCCGTCTCGACCTTGATGCCTCGCCCTGACTGTCTCACCCTGATCATCTCACCCTGACTGCCTCGCCTGACTGTCTCACCCTGACTGTCTCGTCCTGACTGTCTCACCCTGATCATGGATTATGCCGAGGAACCCGGCCGGGCTGAACGCGGTCGCCGCACTTCGAGGGTCATGCGAAGTGGGGGATCACTTCGGCGCCCATCAGCTCGATGGTCTGCATCACCTTGTCATGGGGCACGTTGTACGGGTTGAACAGGCAGAACACCAGGTCGCAGCCGGTCGCCTCGTAGGCCCGGAACATCTCGACGGCCCGGTCGGGATCCCCGCACACGCAGGCGTTGGTCTCCTGCAGGAAGTCCATGGTCAGGTGCTCGATCGAGCCGTCCTCCACATGGTCGGCGGTGCGGCCGAGATAGTCGTAGGTTCCCAGCTCGGTGTCCATCTCCCGCAGCCACTGGGCGACCGACCCGATGAGGCGCGCCCCCGTCTTCGGGTACCACTCGAAGGACTCGGCGGACACCTCCACCGACTCGGCCGTCGTCGGCGCCACGTTGACCATGGTGAAAGTGGCAGCCCGGTCGTTGACGAACTCGCCGATCGGATCGGTGCAGGCCGCGATGCCGCCGCGGTAGATGGCGATGCGGCGGGCCAGCTCCTCTGGGGGCGTGCCCACCGAGAACGACAGCAGCCCCAGACCGGCCTCGCCGATCATGCGGTGTCCGCCGTCGGAGCTGGTGGCCGCCCACAACGGGGGGTGGGGCCGCTGTATCGGCTTGGGAAGCACCCGCCGCCTCGGCATCTGCCAGTAGTGGCCGTCCCATTCGATCTCGTCGCGGGTCATGGCCGCGGTGGTCATCTCCAGCGCCTCGCGCCACATGGCCCGGGTCTCGCTCGGATGGATTCCGAACCCCTCCAGCTCGGCCCGGGTGGCGGACCGGCCGGTTCCCAGCTCGACGCGGCCGTCGGACAGCAAGTCGAGCACCGCGACCGACTCGGCGGTGCGGACCGGGTGGTTGTAGGGCTTGGGCATGAGGCGCACGCCGTAGCCGAGGCGGATGTTCTCGGTGACCGCGGCCAAGTGCCCGTAGAGCACCTCGGGATTGGAGCAGTGCGAGAACTCCTCCAGGAAGTGGTGCTCGACGGTCCAAACCGAATGGAAGCCCACCTTGTCGCCGAGGCGGACCTGCTCCACCACCTCCCGGTAGGCCTGATGCTCGCTGCGGCTCGACCAGGGCCGGGCCACCGGGATCTCATAGAACATCGCGAACTTCATTGCTGCTGGCTCCGGTCGGACAGGGGCTTGCGCCCGATTGTGGCTATCGAGGTGGGGCCAAGCATGGCGAAGCCCGGCGCCCGCATCTGGGCGAGCGCGGCCGAGGCGTCGGATTCCGACACTGCGCCCGCCTCGACGAGGCGCGGCGCCGCCCGCTCGAGGGCCAGGAACCACCACTCTCCGCTCGCCTCGTGGGGTCGCATGATCCTCACCCGGCCGATGGCGTCGAGCTGCTCGAGTCCGAGGTCGCGCATCCAGCCCAGGACGCGGACTCCGGCCTGCGGGTCGCGCCACTGCTGATGGGAGGCGCCGGCCACCATGCGGTGAACGGCGCTGAGGGGCTCCGGGAGGGTCTGCTCGGCGAACTCGGCCATGGCCCCGTCCTCGATCACCATCGCTCCGCCCGGCCGCAGCGCGGCCGCCAGCCGGGCCATGACCTCCACCCTCTCGGGAATGTGCTGGATGACGGCCCGGGCGTGGACCAAATGGAAGTGCTCGGCAGGCAGAGGGTCCCGGGCCGCGTCGTGCTGCCGCACGATCACGTTCGCCGGCATGTCGGCATGGAACCGCAGATCGACGTCGGTCGACATCACCCGCCCGTCGGCGCCGACTCGCTCGGCCAGCCACGCCGACACGGTCCCGGTGCCCGCGCCCAGTTCCAGCACGTGCATCCCGGGCTCGACCCCCACCCGCTCGAGCAGGCGGAAGGTGCCGGGGTCGAGCGACTGGGCCAGCATCGACAGGCGGACGCGCTCGATGTCCACTTCGTCGTCTCGGACGCCGTAGCGTTCATCGGGCATCTCGGACACTCCGTCAGAGAGTAACGGCCGCCGCCGAGCACTCGCAGGAAACCCGCCTTGGTCAGCACACACTCCCATCGAGACCCCGCCGCGGACGATACCGCGGAGCAGGCCGAGTTCAGGGGCCGGGCGCGGGCTTGGCACGACATCCACGCCAGCCCGCGCTCGGGCGACGATCTCTGGGCCGTGCCGTTGTATGTCGACGAGGACCGCGCCGAGGAGTACTTCAACAACGGGCGGGCCTGGCAGCGAAAACTCTTCGAGCACGGCTGGGCCGGCCTCACCTGGCCGGCCCAGTACGGCGGCGGCGGCGGCGAGCCCTGGCAGGTCCGCATCTTCTCCGAGGTTGCGGCCGGCTACGAGGAGTGGCCGGGGTTCGTCGGGGCGACCATCGCCATGCTGGGCCCGACGCTGCTGCGTCACGGCACCGAGGAGCAGAAGCACCGGTACATCCCCGGCCTGCTGTCGGGCGAGCTCGCCTTCTGCCAGCTCTTCAGCGAGCCCGGCGCGGGCAGCGACCTGGCTGCGCTGGGGATGCGGGCGGTGCGCGACGGCGACGAGTTCGTGGTGAACGGCCAGAAGGTGTGGAACTCTCAGGCCCAGTTCTGCGATTGGGGATTCCTGCTGGTGCGCACCGATCCCGACGCGCCCAAGCATCGCGGCATCACTTTCATGCTGGTGGACATGTCCACGCCGGGCGTCGAAGCCCGCCCGCTGGTGCAGATGAACGGCTCGGCCCACTTCAACGAGGTGTTCTTCGCCGATGTGCGCATCCCGGCGGCCAACGTGGTGGGCGAGATCGACGGCGGCTGGGGTCCGGCCCGCACGGTGCTGTTGAACGAGTCGGCCTTCATCGGAGACCGCAAGGGCGCGAGCGTCATGCCGTCGCTGACGGAGCTGGCCCGGCGCCACTGCCGGCTCGACGATCCTCTGGTCCGCCAGCGGCTCGTCGACATGTGGGCCCGGGAGCGCATGCAGCGTTGGATGGGAGAGGCGATCCAGAACGCGGTGCGCCAGGGGGCGGCCCCGCCGATCGACCCCGGTCTGATCAAGCTGTTCGCCGCGGAGTCGAAGCGCCGCAGCGGCGAGCTAGCCGCCACGTTGGGGAGCCTCGCCGTGCTGGCCGACTGGAACGAGCCGGCCCGCTGGGCCCGCCACGAGCTGATGGGCCGCTTCGCGGTGTCCATCGGCGGAGGCACCAACGAGGTGATGCGCAACAACCTGGGCGAACGCGCTCTGGGCCTGCCCCGCGAGCCCCGCGTCGACCGGGACGTCCCCTGGCGGGACATCCCGAGATGATCCTCTAGCGAGAGGACACCACCAGGTTGTCGAGCACCTCGCTGTCGCCAGTGCGCACGTACCACTCCCAGCGGGCGCCGTCGGGGTCGGTCACCCAGGTCTCGGACTTTTCGGCGTAGCAGCACATCGTGTCGTCGACGCCGGTGGTCTCGAGGCCCGAGCTCGTGAGGCGCCGCTCGGCCTCGACCACCTGCTGCACCGTCTCGGTCTCCACGCCGAGATGGTTGATCGTGCCGCCCGGGCCGCAACAGCCGGCGTCGCCGGAGGCGCCCGCGCCGGCTTCGAACAGCACCAGCTTCAGCGGGGGCTCGTCGATGGCGAAGTTGGCGTAGCCCGGCCTCCGCCGGGCCGGAGCGGCGCCGAACATCCGCGAATAGAACTCGACGGCCGCGTCCAGGTCGGAAACGTTCAGAGCAAGCTGCACTCTCACGGGAACTCCTCGTTCAGACTCATCGGCTGCACTCTGCAACCGATTTCTTCCAACCTCAGCGCCTCGCCGGGTATTCCCTCGCCCGACCACGCTCTGCCTGGTCCGGGCACGCGAGCGGGTCAGCCGCTGACGACGGCCAGCGGCCGCAGGGGCGAGCCGGTGGCCCCGACGATCTTGAGGGGCGCGGCCACGAACAGGAACTCGCAGACGTCGAGGCGTCGAAGGTCGAGAACCTCGATGATGTTGATGCCCGCGTCCACCAGCAGGCGCCGGTGCACGGGAAGGGTGGCGTGACCGGCGCCCGGAGGGATCACCTCGTAGGCGATGGTCTCGGCGCCGGTTGCCCGCACGCCCGCCTCCACAAGCCAGTCCGCCGCTTCGACGCCGGGCCCGGGCGCGCCGCTGCGCTGGCCGCCGAAGACCTCCGGGTCGTGCCAGTGGTGCGCCCACCCGGTGCGGATCAGCACCGCGTCTCCGGGCGTGACCTCGACTCCCGCCGAGGCCTGGGCCGCCTCCAAGTCGGCCGCGGTGACCTCGTAGCCGCCCGGCAGCACCGGCGCGCCGTGCACCGCGGCCACGTCGAGCATCACGCCCCGGCAAAGAATGGGCTCGATGGCGTCCGCGCCGAGCTGGGAGAAACCGTGGTTGGACGTGACCGAGGCGGCCGGCACTCCTCCGTGCAGCAGACCGTCCTGGGAGACGTGGCACAGGGCGTCGATATGGGTGCCCACATGTCCGCCGGTGACAATCATCTCGTTGGCCGCGGATCCGCCGTCGGCGCGCACCATGTCGCCGTGGCGCCGCAGCAGCGACATCTCGAATCGAGGGTGGTTGGGCGACACCGGCATGCCCCGGCGCATCTCATGGGCCAGGTCCACCACCCGGGCCCCGGCGAACTGCTCCCAGAGCACTCAGACCACCCCGGTGTCGGAGAGGCGTTCCCGGAGCACTCAGACCACCCCCGCGTGGGCGAGGCGTCGCAGGTCGGCGTCGGACAGGCCGAGCTCGCTGTACACGTCGCGGTTGTCCTGCCCCAGGGATCGGCCAGCCCAGACGATCGACCCCGGGGTCTCGGACAGGCGGAACATCACGTTCTGCATCTTGACCGGCCCGAGCTCGTCGTCGGGCACCGCCACTATCGAGCCCAGCGCGTCGTACTGGGGATCGGCCATCACGTCGGTCGCGTCGTAGATCGGCGCCACCGCCGCCTCGGCCGCCTCGAAGGCGTCGGTGACCTCGGCGAGGCTCCGGGATGCGATCCACGACCCGACGGCCTCGTCGAGCTCGTGGGTGTGCTCGGCCCGGCTGCTGCCCGAGGCGAACCAGGGCTCGTCTATGAGGTCGGCCCGGCCGACCAGGCGCATGACCCGCTCGGCCACGCTCTGCGCGCTGGTCGAGATCGCCACCCACCGGCCGTCAGCGGTGAGATAGGTGTTGCGGGGCGCGTTGTTGACCGAGCGGTTGCCGGTGCGGGCCTGGACGGCTCCCAGTTGGTCGTAGACGGTGGGCTGGGAGCCCAGGACGGTGAGGATCGGCTCGATGATGGCCGCGTCCACCACTTGGCCGCGACCGTTCCCGGCGCCGTCGCGGTGGCGCAGCGCCATGAGCACCGCACTGGCGGTGGCCAGACCGCAGATTCCGTCGGCCAGCCCGAACGGAGGCAGCGTGGGAGGCCCGTCGGGCTCGCCGGTGATGCTGGCGAAACCGCTCATGGCCTCGGCCAGTGTGCCGAAGCCGGGGCGCTTGGCGTAGGGGCCGAACTGGCCGAAGCCGGTGACCCGGGCGATCACCAGGCCCGGATTGGCCCGGTGCAGGGTCTCAGGGCCGATCCCCCACCGCTCGAGGGTGCCCGGCCGGAAGTTCTCGATCACCACGTCGGCGGTCTCAGCGAGGCGCACGAACAGCTCCTGGCCCTCGGCGGAGCCCAAGTAGAGCGTGACGGCCCGCTTGTTGCGGGACAGCATCTTCCACCACAGCGGCACTCCGTCCTTCGCTGGGCCGTGGCTGCGGACGGGGTCTCCTCTGGGATGCTCGATCTTGATGACGTCCGCGCCGAAGTCGCCGAGCAGCGTGGCCGCGATCGGCCCTGCGAACAGCGTGGCCGCGTCCAGCACCCGCAGGCCCCGCATCGGGCCCCGCCGCGGGTCACTCAGGCCCGAGGGCCCGACAGCCTGGGATTCAGGAGGGGCCGACCCGCCAGGAACGCCTTGAGGTCTCAAGCTCATCACTTCCCCAGAGACTGTTCCGCTTGGCGGAACAAGGTTTCTGTTTCGCCCAAACCTACCGGACTGCTCTAGGATTGCGAAGTCATGGCCGATCTCTGCCGCCGGGATGCTGCCATGACGGCCGACCAGCACTGGTTCTCGAGGCGCGGGACGGGCAGGCCGCCGGTGGCGACATGACCGCACGCTCGTACCTGTACGTGCCGGCGACCAGGCCCGAGATGCTGGCCAAGGCCGCCGACCGCGGCGCAGACGCCCTCATCGTGGACCTGGAGGACGCGGTGGCGCCGGCCCGCAAGGCCGAGGCGCGCCGGGCTCTGCGGGAGTTCCTGCCCGGGCCGTGCGAGACGTGGGTCAGGATCAACAACCACCCCGGGCTGCTCGCCGACGACGTGGCCGCGGCGGCCGGCGCAGCCGGGATTGTCCTGGCCAAAGCCGATCCGGCCTCGCTCGCCCAAGTCAACTCCCTCACCCACCAGCCGGTCACGGCGCTCGTCGAGACCGCGGCGGGCGTCCTGGCCGCGGAGGAGTTGGCCGCCGCGGCCGGCGTCGAGAGGCTCGCGGTGGGCGAGGCCGACCTCGGCGCGGAGCTGGGGATCTCTCCCGGCGAGCACGGTCTGGAGCTGCTCTACGTCCGGTCCCGCCTGGTCGTGGCGTCGGCCGCGGCCGGGATCGACGCTCCCACCGCTCCGGTGTTCACCGACTTTAGGGACGACGAGGGTCTGAGGCGCTCGACCGAGGCGCTGGCCCGGCTCGGATTCGGGAGCCGGGCCGCCATCCATCCGGCCCAAGTGCCAGCGATCAACGAGGCCTTCACCCCCACGGCTCGGCAGCAGCAGGAGGCGAAGGAGCTGATCGAGGCCTACGAGGAGTCGCTGGCGGCCGGCGCGGGCGCGGGTGCCTCCGAGGGCGTGATGTTCGACGCCGCGATGGTGCGCCATGCCCGCCGTGTCCTCGCCCGGGCCGAGACGGCGCGGTGACCGGGCCCGTAGGGTGAGCTCGACGCTTGGAGCGACCGACCGTGCGAACCCGCTACTCCGAGGACCAGCAGGCCGTCCAGGAGGCCTTCGGCGACCTGTTCGCCCGTGAGGCCACTCCCGAGGCGGTACGGGCCGCGGAGACAGGCTGCGGCTTCGACCGCGGCCTGTGGGACAAGCTGGCCGCGGCCGGCGCTTTGGGGGATCGCCCTTCCCGAGGAACTCGGGGGCGGCGGGGCGTCACTGGTCGATCTGGCGGTGGTGGTCTACGAATGGGGGCGCCGCATCGCTCCAGTGCCGCTGGTGGAGCACGCCGTGGCGGCCCGCCTGCTGGCATCCGCCTCGACCGGCATTCCGGCAAGCGAACAGCCCGACGACGCGCCCAACGACGACGGGCCCGGCGACACCGCGCCCGGCGACACCGCGCCCGGCGACACCGCGCCCGACGACGACGCGCCCGACGACGACGCGCCCAACGACGGGGCGGATGCTCTGACCGGCCGAGGTGAGCTGAGGGGTCTCGCGGCGGCGGCCGCTCGGGGCGACTGCGTCGCCACGCTGGCGCTCCGGCCGCCCGACGCCGACGGGGTCGCCCGGCTGGTGCCCGCCGGCGCGGTTGCCCACCTGGTCGTCGCACTCAGCGGCGACGCGCTCATCGTCGGCCGGGACGACCCTCCGGGCGCGAACCGGCCCAACACTGCCGACCTGCCGCTGGCGGACCGGGATCTCTCCCATGCCGCCGCCGTGGCCGAGGGCTTGCCCGGCGTCGAGTGCTGGGAGCGGGCACTGGCCGAGTGGAGGGCGCTCACGGCCGTGGCCTACACCGGCCTGGGACAGGAGGCTCTCGACATGGGCACCGCCTACGTGAAGCAGCGCCACCAGTTCGGAGTGCCGGTCGGGTCGTTCCAGGCGGTGCAGCACGGGCTCGCGGACGCCGCCACCCGCGTCGAGGGCGCCCGGCTGCTGGCCTTCAGGGCGGTGTGCTCGCTGGACGCCGGATCGGAGCAAGGGCATCGCCTGGCCTCGATGGCGCTGCTGTTCGCGGCCGAGTCGGCCCGCTTCGCCGCCGACCGGGCGCTGCAGTACCACGGCGGCTACGGATACAGCGCAGAGTACGACGTGCAGCTCTACTACCGCCGGGCCGCGGCGTGGCTGCTTCAGCTCGGCGGCTACGACCGCGAGATCGCCCGGCTGGCCGACGCCGAGCTCGGCCCGAAGTCGGCAGCCGCCTGATGGAGTTCTTTCTGCCTGCGGCGGCTGAGCGGTTCCGGGACGAGGTCCGCCGGTTCCTGGCCGAGAACCTGACCGCCGAGATGATCGCGGCCACCCGCGACGGCACCATCCACTCCCCCGAACTGCACCGGGCCATGGCCGAGCGGGGCTGGCTGTCGGGGGCCGTGCCCGCCGAGCTGGGCGGAGGCGGCATGGATCCGGTGCTGCTGTGCGTGATGCTCGAGGAGCTGCAGCTGCACCGGGCGCCGGCGGACGCCCTGGGAGTGGCGGTGGTGACGGTGTCGATGATCCTCGAGCACGGCAACGAGCGCCTGCGGGCCGAGGTGGTGCCCCGGCTGCTGTCGGGCGAGGCGCTCGGCTGCTTCGGCTACAGCGAGCCCGAGTCCGGCTCCGACGTGGCCGCGGCCCGCACCCGGGCCGAGCGCGACGGCGACGGATGGGTCATCAACGGGTCGAAGATGTGGACGACCCTGGCCCATGTCGCCGACTACGTGCTGCTGCTGACCCGGACCGACCCCGACGTCCCCAAGCACCGGGGGCTCACCTTCTTCGTCGTGCCGCTGGACGCGCCGGGCATCGAGATCCGGCCGGTCGAGACGATGGGCGACGAGCGCTCCAACGCCACCTTCTACGACGACGTGCGCGTCGGCGACGAATGGCGCCTCGGCGAGGTGAACGGCGGCTGGGATGTGATGAAGACCGCGCTCAAGTACGAGAGGGGCATCGCCGGGGGCCAGTTACCGTCGCCGCCGGTGATCGACGCCGCGGTCGAGTGGGCCCGCACGGCGCGGCGGGCCGACGGCTCGCAGCCCATCGACGACGACGAGGTCCGCAGCAAGCTCGTTCGCGCCATGATCGACGTGGAGGTGTGCCGCAGCTTCGCCTACCACACCGCCGCGCTGGCCTCCGAGGGGGCCATGTTCGGGGTGGAGGGGTCGATGACCAAGCTGTTCGCGTCGGAGTCCTACAAGAGGCACTGCGCCTGGTTCCTCGACATGACAGGCGCCGAGGGTCTGCTCACCCACCAAGATCCCGAGTCGCCCTTGAACGGCCGGATCGAGGAGAACTTCCGCCACGCCCCGGTCACGACCATCTACGGAGGCACCAGCGAGATCAACCGCAACCTCGTGGCCGAAGGCTGGCTGGGCCTGCCCCGCTCCCGCTAGCGCAGACGGGCCTGATTGTCGGGTCGCGCGCATCGTCGGTAGCCTGACTCGTCGCACGGGACGTGGCGCAGCCAGGAAGCGCACCTGCTTTGGGAGCAGGGGGTCGCCGGTTCAAATCCGGCCGTCCCGACCCAGAGGCCCGTGCGAACGGGCATCGGCTACACCTCTCCGAGGTGCCTCACAGCACCATGAACCAGCTCCACGAAGCCCAGCGCCGGGCCGATCCGATCAAGCGGTACATCGCGCCCCAGTCGCTGGAGGGGGCTCTGGCCGCTCTGGCCGCGCACGGCCCCTCGGCCCGGGCGGTGGCGGGCGGCACCGACCTGCTACTGGAGCTGAGCCGCGGGGCTCGCACGGGAATCGACACCCTGGTGGACCTGAGCGTCCTCGACGGTCTGGACACCATCTCGGAGCAACAGGAGCGGGTGGAGTTCGGCCCGCTGGTCACCCACGGCGACGTGGCGGCATGGCCGAGGATGCTGGAGGTGGGCCTGCCTTTGGCTCAGGCCTGTCTGGAAGTCGGCGGACCGCAACTTCGCAACCGGGCCACGGTCGTGGGCAACATCGTCACCGCCAGCCCGGCCAACGACACGATCTCGGCCCTGTACGCGCTACGCGCCGACGTGACAGTGCGCGCCGCCGCCGGGGCCGAGCGCACGCTGCCGATCACCGAGTTCTTCACCGGCTTCCGGACGACGGTCCTGGCGCCGGGCGAGTTGGTCACCAAGATCGCCTTCGACGCCCTCGGCGGCAGCCGCCGGGGCGTGTTCGTGAAGCTCGGGCTGCGCAAGGCTCAGGCGATCTCGGTCGTCCATGCGGCCGCGGTGGTGACCGACGCCGCCGACGGAACGGTGGCCGGCCTGACTGTGGCCCTCGGCAGCGTCGGGCCGACCATCGTGACGGTGCCCGACGCCGCCGGCATCGCGGCGGGGCGGCCGCTGGCCGAGGCGGCTCCCGACGTCGCGGCCGCAGCCCAGGCCGCGGTCACCCCCATCGACGATCTGCGCTCCACCGCCGAGTACCGCAGTCACACCGTCGAGGTGGTCGTGCGGCGGGCACTGCTGTCATTGGCCGCCCGCACCGAGGCCGACACCTGGCCCGAGCGCCCGCCGCGACTCGCGACGGCCGACGCCGCGGCAGCAGCCCCCGCTGGCATGGCAGCAGCCCCCGCTCGGGCGGGCCGGTCGGTGCAGGCTGAGATCACCGACGCCACCACCGTCGTCGTCACCGTCAACGGCAAGGAGCGCCGCGGCGGCAACGCGGCCCGCCGCACTCTGCTCGACTGGCTTCGCTTCGACCTCGGCTTGACCGGCACCAAGGAGGGCTGCGCCGAGGGCGAGTGCGGGGCCTGCACCGTCCACCTCGACGGACAAGCTGTGCTCGCGTGCCTGGTGCCCGCCGCCCGGGCCCACGGTGCGAGCATCACGACGGTCGAGGGCCTGACCCCGCCCGACGGAAGCCTTCACCCAGTCCAGCAGGCCCTGGCCGACTGCGAGGGCGTCCAGTGCGGCTTCTGCACGCCCGGGTTCGTGATGAGCTCGGTCATGCTCGCCGCCGAGGAGCCCCATCCCAGCCGCGCCCAGGTGGAACTCGGCCTCGCGGGCAACCTGTGCCGCTGCACCGGCTACTACTCGATCATCGAGGCCCTCGCCGGTAACGGCAACGCCCTACCCGAAGCCGCGGCCACACCGCGAACTGGCAGCCAGGAACGCCCAAACGGGCGCCCGCCGCTGCCAATTCCTGCACAGGCCACACCGCGAACTCCGGCGGCACTGGAACGGCCCGCCTGTGAGCGTCGGCGCCTCGGCGGCCCGCATCGACGGGCCCGCCAAGCTCACCGGGCAAGCCGTCTACGGCAGCGACCGGATCGGCGCCGACGCCCTCTGGGCCATGGCCGTGTTCACTGATCAGCCCCACGCCCGCCTGCTCGAACTCGACTTCTCCGCGGCCCGGGCCGTGGCTGGGGTGGTGGACGTCTTCGGCTCAGCGGACGTGCCGGTCAACGAGTTCGGCCTCACCCTGACCGACCACCCCGTGTTCGTCGGCCTCGAACACACCGGCCGCAGCGCTGTGGCCTGCGACGTGTCCCGCTGGGAGGCCGACCGGCTGGCGCTGGTGGTGGCCGAGTCGCCCGAAGCGGCCCGAGCGGGCGCGGCGGCGATCAGGTCCCGCTGGGATCCCCTGCCGGTGCTGGCCGACATCGACGAGTCGCTGAGCTCCGACACGCTGCTTCACCCCGAGAACAACGAGCCCACCAACGTCTACCACTCGCTTCGCATCCGCAAGGGCGACATCGCCCGGGGCTGGGCCGACGCCGAGGTGGTGGTGGAGTCCACCTACGAGTTCCCCTACCAGGAGCACGCCTACCTGCAGCCCGAGGCCGGTCTGGCCTACATCGATGACGAGGGGCGGGTGACGGTCGAGGTGGCCGGGCAGTGGACGCACGAGGACCGCGAGCAGGTCGCCCACGCCCTGGACCTCCCCGAGGACCGGGTGAGGGTGATCTATCCGGCCATCGGCGGAGCCTTCGGCGGCCGGGAGGACATCTCCGTCCAGATCGTGCTGGCGCTGGCCGCGCTGAGGCTGCACCAGCGGGGAATCGACCGGCCGGTGGGCACGGTGTGGTCGCGCGAGGAGTCCATCGTCGGGCACGGCAAACGCCATCGGGGCCGCATAACCGCCCGCTGGGGGGCCGGACGCGACGGCCGCATCACCGCGGTCAAGAGCACGGCCTGGCTCGACGCGGGGGCCTACAACTTCACGTCCAACAAGGTGCTGGGCAACTGCCATTTGCACCAGTCCGGCCCCTACATGGTGCCCAACGCCGAGATCGACAGCCACGCGGTGTACACCAACGCCACCCCGGCCGGCGCCTTCCGGGGCTTCGGCGGCCCCCAGGGCGCGTTCGCGGCCGAGAGCCAGATCAACAAGCTGGCGGAGGCGCTGGGGATGGACCCAGTGGAGATCCGCCGCATCAACACGCTGCGCGAGGGCAGCGTCGGCATCACGCAGACCCCGATGCCCGAAGGTGTGTCCATGCCCGAGGTGATCGACCGCTGCGCCGAGGCCGCGGCCGCACCCGAGCCCGACGGCGACCGCGCCGACTTCAGCCCTTTCCCGTCGCTGCCGCCCGACCCGTCGGCGCTGCGCCGGGGCCGGGGCTTCGCCTGCTCGTTCAAGAACGTCGGGTTCTCGTTCGGCTATCCCGAGCGCTCCGATGCAGAGATCGTGCTGCACGGCGGCGTCGACTCCGAAGAACCGGAGCGGGCCGAGCTGTTCCACGCGGGCGCCGACGTGGGCCAGGGCGCTCACACCGTGCTGGTGCAGATGGCCGCTGAGGCGACGGGCCTGCCCGCGGACCGCATCGAGCGCCGCTTCTCGGACACGGCCACCTCCGGCGACGCCGGCTCGGCCTCCGCGTCGCGGCTCACCTGGATGTCGGGCAACGCCATCTGCGGAGCGGCCGAGGAGGCCGAGAAGGCCTGGCGCGACGGACAGCGCCCGGCAGTCGGCCGGTTCCGGTACGTGCCGCCGCCCACCGAGGCGCTGGACCCCTCCGACGGCAGCGGCGTGCCCAACTTCTCCTACGGCTACGTGGCCCAGCACGTGGACCTGACCGTGGACGTCGAGACCGGCCACATCCGGGTGGACCGGGTGGTCAGCGCCCACGACGTGGGCAGGGCCATCAACCCCAGGCTGGTGGTCGGCCAGATCGAGGGCGCGGTGATCCAGGCCCACGGCTACGCCATCAGCGAGAACCTCCGCTCCGACGCGGGCCGCCTGCAGAACATGCGGCTGAGCACCTACCTGATGCCCGGCATCGGCGACATCCCCACCAGGGTCGACAGCGTGGTGCTGGAGTTGGCCGACCCGCACGGCCCCTGGGGCGCCCGGGGAATGGCCGAGATGGGCATGATCCCCTACGCCCCCGCGGTGACGGCCGCACTCCACGACGCCACCGGAGTCTGGTTCGACACCTTCCCGCTCACCCCCGACCGAGTGGTGGCCGGCCTCCGCCACGCGAACGGCTAGCTAGCAGCAGCCCCACGAGCGCAAGACGCCGCACAACGCGCGAGCAGACAGCCAACACGACGGCCAACACTCTGAGCAACTCGTCAACGAGCCGCACTCGGGCACCACTTCACCAGCTGCTGTAGCTTCTGACAGACTCGCGGGCCCCGAGAACGGTGCGCGTTTCCCCCAGATCACGCAGGCTGCGGTGATCAACCGAGACTCCCTCTGCGTCCCATCTTCTATGCTTGTGCAGGTGCATATTGATGGCCATGCAGCGCTAGGAGCCATGCTGGATATGCGCGAGGCAAAGTGCGGTGAGTCGGTCCGGGCGTTGAATTGATTCTCGCTGTGACCTGCTGGCAAGGCCGATAGTTCAGCGCCGATTTTGTGTGGTTGCTTCTGGCATGATAGGGTGCCGATATGTAGATTTATCGATGCACGAGGGGTGAATGGTGTGATGAGACTGATGCTTCGGTGTGGAAGTGTCGCTTCAGCGTTGGCGTTGTTCGCCGCGATGCTGGCGGCCAGCCCATCGGCCGCGGAGATCGCCGATGCGGCCGAGGCCCCGGCGGGGGTCGTCGACCCGCAGGCCGTTCGGGTCGAGAAGGCAGCCGCGAGCCTGCAGGCCGAGTCAGCGGTGGAGGTTTCGGCGCTGACCGGGCCGGCGGCTGTCGGCGAGCCGGCGGCGGCTGGGGTTGTGGTGCAGGCGTCGTCGGGTCTGTGCGATGTTTCTGGGGTTTCGCAGTTCGGTGATGTGGCCGCAGGCGGTTATGGGGCGGATCATATTCTGTGTGCTCGGGCTCTGGGCCTGACCAGGGGCAAGGCTGATGGCAGTTTTGGTCCTGACGATGATTTGACGCGTGAGCAGATGGCCGCGTTCTTGGTGCGGTTGTGGCGTGATGTGCTCGACGGGGACTGCCCGCAGGGCGTCTCTCACAGTTTTGGGGATGTAGCCGGCAGTTTCGCGGAGGCTGATATCGAGTGCCTGTTCGGGTTGGGGATCACCAAGGGCACGACGCCGTCGACGTTCTCTCCTGGGGCGACGTTGAGCACGGCCGCGGTGACGCTGTTCGTGGCACGGCTTCTGGTGCGCACGGGGGCGGCGACGTGTGACCTGTCCGCAGACGAGTTCGAGCGCGCGGCGGTGTGTCTGGCCGGTCTGGGGGTGGCCGCGTCTGCTGACGAGGCGCTCGCGCCGGTGGCCGCCACCCGGGCGATGATGGCGGTGTACCTGGTCGGCGCATGGCATCACGCCTCAGGTCGGGGCCAGCCTCCGGAGAGCGCGACCCGGCCGGTGGTGAGCGCGGTGGTCACCAACGACGCGCCTTTGGTTGTGGACCATCCGGCAGGCCTGTCGGTGAGCGTGCCGGTGGGCGCGCTGCCGGATTCGGCGCGGCTGGTGGTGACTGAGGTCACCGCGGTGCCGCCTGCCAGCGACCGTGTGGAGTTGGCAGGCCCGGTGCTCGACGTGCGAGTGTTCACCGCCTCCGGCGAGGAGATCACAGAGTTGGACGTGCCAGCGCAGCTGCGGTTGCCTGTGCCTCCAGGCGGCGGCGAGGGCGTGCTGATCGCCTACTACCACGAGGTCCTTCAGACGTGGGTCCCGGTGGCCACTCGTGTGCAGGACGGCGACCTGGTAGCCGAGCTGGACCACTTCACTCTGGTCGTGGCGTCGAATCTGTGGAATCGGTTCAAGCGCCTGTGGGGCAGCGTCAAGGAGTTCTGGAACAGCCATGTCGTGGAGACCCGCATCCCCGAGAAGGACAGGCCGAAATGCTCCGGAGCCGTGCCGGGCTGGGTCGTGAGCGACGACCTCGTCGATGAACACGGGGAGCTGTTGGCCTGCGCGTTCTCCAGAGGCGACGCGCTCGCGTTGAAGGTGGCCAACAACCGCGGCTACCCGATTGTGGTCCGCCAAGGCGGCACCGGCGCGGTCGCCGAGCCCGGCGACACCCGATCCGTGGTGACCGAACTGTACCAGTGGCTCTATGGGCTGTTCTATAGCGAGCAGCCCGGCGACACCGTGCTGAGAGGCCTCGAGGAGGTCTCCTTTGGCCTGAACCAGCCCCAAACCGCAGACGGCCGCCAGCAGACCACCAAGATGCACGCCCTCTCAGAGGAATGGGGATGGGTGTTCTCGCTGGTAGGCACGGCCATTGACACCGCCATACCAGCAGAGGAAGTAGGCGACGTGCTAGACGTGCTGCTCGAGAGCGTGCCTAGTGTCCAAGGAGCGGTGTGCGGTACTAGGAAAGCCGAAGCGAGTGTAGTCCAATGCACCATCGACCGGCTCGCACAGGTCACGGAAATCATCACCGACCGTCTCCAGCACAATCATAAGCTTCTAGCGAAAGTAACCAGACTGCTCGGAACTGTCCTGAGTAGTCTGAACCCGCTGCTCGGAGCGATCACGAAAGGCAAAGACATGCTCTCGGGAGCGGCCAAAGCCGTCGATCTCTTCAACTCCATAGATGAGAACGACCCGATCGAAATCACATACCAAACCAAGGTCAAGACCTCTGACAGACCAACAGACTCCCCAGTCGATCTGAAGGTCAGCCCCAGCGGTAACGCCACCCTCTCCGCGGGCTGGTGGCATTCGTGTGGGGTCCGTGACAGTGGTGCGGTCGAATGTTGGGGCTACGACACCAACGGAGAGTCGAGCCCGCCCCCTGGAGGCTTCACCTCAGTTTCCGCGGGCGGAGCGCATTCGTGCGGCCTGCGCTCCAACAGCGCAGCCACATGCTGGGGCGACAACGAGTTTGGTCAGACGGACGTTCCCGACGGGAGCTTCAAGACCGTGTCAGCAGGGTTCTGGCATTCGTGCGGGGTGCTCGCCGACAACACCGTCAGATGCTGGGGAGACAACGATTACGGCCAGTCCACCGCGCCTTCAGGCACCTTCACATCGGTGTCGGCCGCTTGGGAGCATTCCTGCGGCTTGCGAACCGACGGCACCGTCACATGCTGGGGCAGCAACCGAGACCGCCAGGCTCGTGCGCCCTCCGGGATCTTCGCATCCGTCTCCGCAGGCCGTCTGCATTCCTGCGGCCTGCGAACCGACGGCACGGTCACATGCTGGGGCGACAGCGACCACGGCCAAACCGCCGTACCCTCAGGCAATTATCTTTCCGTGTCCGCCGGGCGTCGCCATTCCTGCGGCCTCCGCGGCGACGGTAGGGTCATCTGCTGGGGAAATAACGACCATGGCCAGGCCAATCCGCCCTCCGGCACCTTCACATCCGTGTCGGCTGGCTACGACCACTCCTGCGGACTGCGCACGGATCGCACAGTCTCGTGCTGGGGAGGCAACGACTACGGCGAGGCGAACCCGCCCAGCGGGTTGTTCACACGACCGCCCACCAGCGCAAGCACGAGCGGCTTCCGCGGGGGGCACGCTCAAGTCCGTTGACAGGAAAATCCCTTACACATCTTATAGCGTAATGAAAGATGGGGCGAATGATGAAACGCACAACACTGACCCGCCAGAAGCTAGTCCGCTCAAGCCTAACAGCCGTCCTAATACTTGTTCTAGTTGCAGCATCGGTTGTCGCCGTGCCCAAGACTGCTACGGCCAAACACCTGTCCGCATGCCAAGACATCACGGTAGTCTTCGCGCGGGGATCCGGTCAAGGTCTGAGCGACACTGAGCAGCGGGCCTTCACCTCTGAGATTACCTACCGATTGAATCGACCGGCAAACGGGACAGTTCGGCCTATCCGTTGGCAGTCATATGAGTTGGGCGATCATTCTCATAGCGCCTCCGCCCGCTACCCAGCGACCGGACCCGGACTCCTGAAGCTGGCCGAGGCAGCCGGTGCAGAAGGGCTGAAGGCGCCTTCTGACTATCGTGCCTCTGTTGATCAGGGCGTCAGCGAACTCGTGGAGTATCTGTCCAGGCGGGCGCAAGCTTGTCCGGACGAGTTGTTCCTCCTGGCCGGATATTCTCAGGGTGCACAGGTGGTCGGAGAGGGGCTCTTCGCAATCAACCAGAGCGTACGAGATAGGATTCTACACGTAGCGCTATTCGGCGACCCGAAACTGCATCTGCCCGAAGGCACGGGCTCAGAATTGCCTGACGCCTGCTCCGGCACGAAATCGCCATGGCGACGCGGGGGTGTGAGTTGCCTCACTGACGGTGGGATCTTGGGTTCAAGAACTCCATACTTGCCAGCTGACATAGAGTCGAGGGTTGGTTCTTGGTGTAACGCCAATGATTACGTCTGCAACAGCAACCCATTGGACGGAACGGACAATCAGTCTGGACATAACAGCTATGCGGATATCGACATTCCGGAGGCAGTGAGGGAGGCTGTCGAGACGACCAATTCCCGTTTGCCGGATTACAACTTCGATGCGAGCGTTGAGTACTATGAATTCAAAGAAGGCATCAAGGGTGAGAATGTCGCCATCTTGCTCGATAGCAGCGGGTCAATGGGCGACGAAATCGAAGAGGCCAAGAGTATCGCTCAGGATATGGCCGTCGATATCATTGCCCGTGGCGGAAAGGTCGCGTTGGTCGAGTATCGGGATCGACATGATGACTTTGTGGCGGAGGTGCGGGTCGAGCTTACCGATGATCACGACGAACTAGGTAAGGCACTAAGTCGCGTCAGTGCTCACGGAGGCGATGACTCACCTGAGGCCCTGCTCACGGCGATGATGACGGCATTCGACGATCTCGACTGGGATAAGGGTGCACTGAAATCGGCCATAGTAATAACAGATGCTGGATATCATGATCCAGATCTGGCAGAAGGATGGACTCGCAAGCAGGTCGTACGTAGAAGTCAAGAGATCGATCCGGTCAATATCTATCCAATAATTCGTTCCGGCATCAGTTCGCTTTATGATTCGCTGGCTCACGAAACAGCGGGTGTCATAATTTCGGCTGATGATGGAGTCGGGGATACGCTATTCAACATCCTCGATGATATAGGCTCACGTCCGATCGTTGCCTTTGAACTCGACTTCTATGCGGGCAATGTTTCAGATGTCTTCAACTTCCAAGTCGATGTCTGGAGTCTGCACGACGACATCACCCGTTATGATTGGGACTTCGATGGCGACGGCGCTCGAGATGCCACCACCACTCTTCCGCAAGCGCAGTGGACATACGGAAGGAACTTCCGGGGAATGGCGGAAGTCAGAGCCATCTCGGAGTCGTCCTTTGCCGGAAACGCTACGGTTCCGGTCTTCGTATCGGAATCGCCGCTTGATTTTCGCCCAGGCGCTCCTACAGAGTTGACGGCCGAAGTTGTCCAGGTGGGAACCTTCAGTCGACGGGTGGAACTGAACTGGTCTGCCCCGGCGGAGGGAGGACCCTATGATGGCTTCAAGGTCACCGTCGGAAACTCGTCGCCGTCCATTCATGTCCAAGCTTCGAATCGTCCGACGCTATTGGTCAAGAATGTTCCGCTTACGTCGACCACCATTCTTGTTCAGGCATACAACGATGCCGGGCTCGGTGACGCAGCTGCGATTCGAGTTCACGACTCAGACGCCGCGGACAAGACCTGCCCGAGTACGGACGTCGTCCTGCCGTTTACGGACATGCCATCAGATCACTACGCAGCGTCCTCTGTCGCGTGTATCTTCGAACTGGGTGTGACGGCTGGTACCTCGGTCGACACCTACTCGCCTGACGCTCGTGTCACCCGTGCCCAGATGGCATCTTTCATTGCCCGCCTCTATGCAGCCATCAACACGGCACCGGCACCTATAGTGGAGACGCCTTTCACTGATGTCGCGGCCGATACGGCAATGGGCGCGCACATTTCTCGCATCTACGGTCTCGGCATTACCACGGGTACCTCACCCACAGAGTACTCGCCCTCTGACATGGTGACGCGCGCTCAGATGGCGTCCTTCATGGCTCGGCTCTTTGCATCGCTCTACGGGGCACAGCCACCCGAATTCAGGACGCCCTTCCGTGATATTGCACCCCGCACCATTGCAGGGCGGGACATTTCCCGTATCTTCGGACTCGACATTACCCGGGGCACGTCCTCTACGACCTACTCGCCGGACGATTTCGTGACGCGCGCTCAGATGGCCTTGTTCATGACGCGACTCTATTTCGCTCTGCTGTGAGGGCGACCTGCGTGGCGAATGAGCAACCTATGTCGGCCTTCGTGGGTTGCTGTGCCGGTTCATCGTCGCACCAGCCCGGTCGCGGCGGCTCGTGTCGTCCGACGCGACGCTGCGGTCGTCGAAGGTGCCGTAGCGGACGCCTCGGGCGCGTAGCCATCGGCGGTAGGCGAGGCTGCCCGCGTCGGCGGCCTGGTGCGACTCCATGCGGGGGTCCACCGGCAGTCGGCGGGGGCGCTGGGACTCGACCACGTCGATGTCCTGGGAGAAGATCAGCTCGTTGAAGGCCCGCTGGGCGTCGAGGTCGGCGTCGGCGTCGTGCACCACCGTCGAGCGCCACACCACGCAGCTGGTCTCGGTGACCGGGCTGGCCACGATCAAGATCGTGAACCCGCCGTCGCGGTCGCCGTCGGTGCTGTCGCCGCCTGACGGGATCTTGGTCAGCGTGGCCGCGTACGGGTGCGACACCGAGTAGCGGTAGCGGACCGGGCCGCCGGCGGCTGCGGCCGGGCCGGGATCGGGCTGCCAGAACACGCAGTCGATCAACCGGAGTTCTTGATCGTCAGCCTCCACCCGGTAGGGGTCCACCTCGGTGAAGGGCTCCTGGCCCAGGTATCCCTCGTGCACGAACGGGAAGTGGGCCAGGTCCAAGAAGTTCTCGATGACGCGGGGGCCCGACGACTCGACCTTCACCGGGTCGAGCCACACGGTGCGCTCCGGATGGGCGGCGTGGTCGGGCGCCGCCGGCAGGTCTCGGGGCCGGTCCCCCGCACAGACCCACCAGAAGCCGTAGCCGGAGCGCACCGACGCGCCGCGCAGGCGCACTCCGGCGGGTTTCCGGTCCGGGTGGGCGGGCTGGTGCACGCAATGCCCGTCGATGTCGAACTGCCAGCCGTGGTAGCCGCAGCGCAGCCGCTCTCCGTCGAAGTCGCCCAGCGTGAGCCGCGCGCCCCGGTGTGGGCAGGTGTCCACGAAAGCCTCGACCCGGCCGGAGTTGTCGCAGGCCAGCACCCAGCGCTCGTCGAGCAGTTCGAAGGACAGCCAGCGGCCCGGCGCGACCTCGGTGGCTAGGGCCACCGGGAACCACTCGTCGCGGATGCGGTCGGCTTCGGTCATCGGTCGGGGCGACCCGCAGACCCGTCAGTGGGGCGCGGCGGGGCTCAGCGCTCCTCGCGGGAGTATGGGATGGCCAGCGCGGCGGGCGCGGCCGTGGATCGCACCCGTCTACCAAGCTTCACCGCCCCCGCCGGGATGAGAATGGCCACCAGGGTCACCACGTAGGGCAGCATCGACAGGAAGAAGCTGAGGTCGCTGGCGTCCATGAACGGCAGGCCCCAGCCTCGGGCCTGGGCGGTGGTGTCCAGCGAGATCATCGACCCGTACAGCAGCGCCCCGGCCACGGCCCAGCCCGGCCGCCAACCCGCGAAGATGACAACTGCCAGCGCCACCCATCCCCGTCCTCGGGCGATGTCGGGCGACCACGTGGGCGTGAACGACAGCACCATGTAGGCCCCGCCCGCCCCGGTGAGCGCCGCGCCCAGCACCGAGTAGAAGATCCGCCACCCGGTCACGCTCACGCCCACCGCGTCGGCCGCGGCGGGGTTCTCGCCCACCGCTTTCATGTTCATGCCGTGGCGGGTGCGGAACAGCACGAACCACAGCACCACCGGCAGCCCGATGTAGGCGATGTACACCACCGGGTCGTGGAAGAAGAACGCCGCCACCGCGTCGCTGTCGTCGAGGACGCCACCCGGGTTGACCTCGCGGAACAGGGTCTGGATGGGGGTGCCGTTGCGGTTGACGCCGAGCTGGTTGGACAGCCCGATGCCTCCGAGGGCCAGCGCCAGCCCCACCAGCACCTGGCTGGCCCGGAAGGCAACGACGCACAGAGCGAAGATCAGGCCGGCCGCCGCGGCCGCGATCATGCCGACGAGCATGGCCAGCCACGGGCTCTCCACGCCCCACGACAGCACCGCGATCACCGAGAACACCGCGCCGATGCCGATAAGCCCCTCCTGGCCCAGGTTGAGCACCCCGACCCGCTCGCCGAGCATGGCCCCGGTGGCGGCCAGCATCACCACCGCGCTGGCCGGTATGGCCGAGCCGATCAGGCTGAGGAAGGCGTTCTCGACGATGGCCAGGATCACGGGGCAGTCCCCTCCATCGCCGCGGCCTGGTCGGTCTCGGAGGCGTCGGGACCGGCGTCGGTGGCGGCGTCGCGGCGCACCACCCGATAGCGGGCTGCGATCTCGCCAAGGGCGATGCCGGTGAGGATCGCGCCGTAGACGGCGAAGATGATGTACACCGACAGGCCCTTGGTCTGCAGCACGATCCCCGCGTAGAACATCGAGGCGATGAACACGCCGCCGCCGATGACGCCCCAGAACGAGGCGCCGGCCAGCGCGGCCACGATGAAGCCCGACAGCCCGAACTGGGCCGAGAACCCGGCGTTCATGGCCTGGGCGCCGGGTGCGCTGAGCTGCAGCATCCCGCCGAGGCCGGCGATGGCCCCGGTGAACAGCATCACCACCAGGATCCGGCGGCGCACCGCGATGCCGGCGAATCCGGCGGCCCTGGGATTGCCGCCGATGGTGTCGATCTCGTAGCCGATGGTGGTGGAGCGGAACACCCACCACAGCACCCCGGCGATGACCAAGGGAAAGAGCAGGGCGACGGTGACCGAGTCTGCTCCGGGCAGGCCGGGCAGGGTGTGGGGCACTTCGCGTGTGGACTGGATGACGGCAGCCGCCTTGTCGCGCCAGAACCCCAGCGCCGACCAGGTGACGAGCTGGAGGGCCACGAAGTTGAGCAGCAGGGTGGTGATGATCTCGTTGACGTCCCAGTAGGCCCGAGCCAGCGCGGGCACCAGGATCCAGGCCGCGCCGGCCAGGGTGGCCGCCACGGCCATCACGATCAGCACCAGCCAGCCGGGCCCGTCCATGTGGATGCCGACGCCGACGGCGGCCAGGGCGCCCATGAGGAACTGCCCGTCGGAGCCGATGTTCCACACCTTCATCCGCAGCGACAGGGCCACGCCCAGCGCCGTCATCAGGATGGGGATGGCCCGCAGAGCCACGCCCTCGATGCCGCGCTGGCGGCCGAAGATGGCGTCCAGCGCCTGCCAGAAGATCCAGAAGGCGTTGCGTCCGGTTAACAGCAGCAGGATCCCGACCACGACCATTGCGCCGACCGCGCCGCCTATCCGGGTGAGCGCGGCCCGCTTGGCGTCCACCTCCAGCCGCCGCTCCAGCCGCCAGGGCGTCACCGACAGCACCGCGCCAGCGATCGAGCCGAGCGGGGTCATCGCCGCGCTCCCGGCGCCCGGCCGGAGGCCGGTGTCACGCCGCGGCCTCGCTGACGGAGTGGCCGCCCATCAGCAGGCCGATGGCCTCTCGGTCGGCGTCGGCGGCGTCGAACACGCCCATGATCCGGCCCTCGTACATGACCGCTATCCGGTCGCTCATCAACAGCACTTCGTCGAGGTCGTCGGAGATCAGCAGCACCGCGCAGCCGGCGTCGCGCTTGTCGAGGATCGTCGAGCGGACCTCCTGGGCCGCGTTGACGTCCAGTCCCCTGGTGGGGTGGGCGGCCACCAGCAGACGGTCGGCGGCGAGCGCCTCGCGCCGGGCCACTAGGCGCTGCTGGTTGCCGCCGGACATGTGGCCCGCGGAGGAGAACACCGAACGCGTCTGGACCCGGGCGTCCTCCACCAGCTTCCGGGCGAAGTCGAGCACGCCCTGACGCTTGAGCTTCAGGCCCTGGGAGAACTCCTCGGTCCAATAGTTGTGCAGCACCGCATTGTCCTTGACCGGGGCCGACAGGACCATGCCCATCCCGATGCGGTCCTCGGGGATGTGCCCCACCCCCAAGTCGGTCACGGCCCTCACCGACATCGAGGCGACGTCGGCCCCGTCGACGGTGATCGAGCCGGACTCGAGGCCGCGCAGGGCGCAGATCACCTCGGCCAACTCGGTCTGGCCGTTGCCCGACACTCCGGCTATCCCGAGGATCTCCCCGGCCCTGACGGTGAGGTCCACGTCGTGCAGGGCCGTGATCCCCCGGTCGTTGAGGGCCGAGACGCCTCTCAGCTCCAGGGCGGGCTCGCCGGTGACCACCCGGTGCTCCACGTCGAGGACCCGCTCCTCGCCGGTCATCAGCCGGGCGATCTCGCTTGCGGTGGCCCCCTCGGTCGCGCGGGTGATCTCGCGGATCCCCCTGCGCAGCACGGTGAGGCGGTCCGACACCGCCAGCACCTCGCGCAGCTTGTGGGTGATGAAGATCACGCTCAGGCCGCCCGCCGCCAGTTCCCGCACCACCGCGAAGAGCTCCTCGGCCTCCTTGGCAGTGAGCACCGCAGTGGGCTCGTCAAGGATCAGCACCCGGGCGCCTCGGGCCAGCACCCGCAGGATCTCCACCCGCTGCTGCTCCCCCACCGAGAGCTGCCAGATGCGGGCGGTGGGATCGACGTGCAGCCCCATCTCGCCCATGAACCGCTCGGTGCGGTCGTTCAGAGCCCGCTGGCTGACCACGCCCGGAGTCTCAGGCCAGCCCAGGTGGATGTTCTCGGCCACGGTCATCGGCTCGACCAGCCGGAAGTGCTGGTGGACCATCCCGATGCCGGCGTCGATGGCGTGGGCCGGGCTGCGGAAGTCCCGCTCCGTTCCGTCCACGATCACCTGGCCGGCGTCGGCTCGGTAGATGCCGGACAGGATGTTGCACAGCGTGGTCTTGCCGGCCCCGTTCTCGCCGACGAGGGCGTGGACCTCCGACCAGCGCACCTCGAAGTCGACCGCGTCGAGGGCGGCCACGCCGCCGAAGGCCTTGGAGATGGCCCGCGCCTGCACCGCGGGCCGTGCGCCGTCGCCGGTCAACTCGGTCCGGTCAGCTCGGTCGGGGCGGCTGCGCCGGTGTCAGGCTCAGACCGGGGAGATGCCCGTGACGCCGTCCACCGGCCAGTCGAGGGCGTAGGCCTGCAGCGAGTCGAGGGTCTCGCCCGCGGCCAGGCGCTCGGTGCCCGTGTTGTCGTTCAGCGGGCCCTCGTAGACATGGAGCTCGCCGCTGTCGAGCTTGGCGCCGACGTCATGCACCGCGTCCTGCACGTCCTGGGGCACGTTGGGGCCGAAGTCGCCGATGGGCGTGTCGAGCAGCCAGACCTCGTCCTGGGACACCCAGGTGCCGTCGAGGACCCGCTGGCACTGCTCGGTGTAGAACGGCCCGAACTCCGACAGGTCGAAGTGCGAGACGTACTTGGTGGGCGCGGCCGAGCGGAAGTCGAGGTTCCAGTACCCGGTCCACACCCCGGCCTCCTCGGAGAGCTGCAGGAAGGTGGGCTCGTCCATGACGCCGAACAGGAAGTCGACGCCGCTGTCGAGCAGCGCGTTGGCCGCCTGGGCCGCCTTCTGCGGGTCGAAGAACGTGCTGACCAGCACCGTCTCCACCGTCGCGTCGGGGTTGACCGAGCGGGCGCCGAGCAGCAGGCCGTTGACGTCGTTGAACGCGGTGGCGGTCGGGAAGGCGCCGATGTAGCCGATGCGGCCGTTGTCGGCGAGGTGACCGGCGGCCACGCCCAGCTGGTAGGCGGTCTTCTCGTGGGCCAGGTAGAACGGGAACAGGTTGTCGCTGTAGTAGTGCCCGTTGATCTCGCAGAACTTCGTGTCCGGGGCGTTGTCGGACACCTCGGTGAGCAGCCCGGCGTACTCGGTGTTGGCGAAGATGATGTCGTTGCCGTCGTCCACCAGCTGCTGGAACGTCTCGGTCGTGCCGGCGTCGAAGCCGATGTTCGGCACGAACGAGGTCTGGAGCCGGTCGCCGAGAGCGGCCTCGGCGGCCAGGCGGCCCCGGTCGTGCTCCTGGGTCCAGCCGTTGTCGTCGGGCGGGCCGATGTACACCCAGGCGGCCTTGATCGAGTCCTTGCCGACGGGGGCCGCGGTCGTGGTCGGGGCGGCCGTCGTGGTAGCGGGAGCGGCTTCCTCGTCGTCGCCGCAGGCGGCCAGCAGCGACCCTCCCACGGCCAGGCCGCCGATGCCGTAGGCGCCCATCTTGAGCGCGTCGCGCCGCGAGACCGTGGCGCTGGACGGAAGGATCAGTCCGCGACGGTTCTTCTTGTTCATCTGATCTGCCTTTCGGTTGAGGTTGTCTCGGTTGCTACGAAGGCCGGTCGACCTGGGTGGCCAGTATGTCGAACTCGGTTGCCCAGCGGCGGCGCATCGCCCGCTTCTCAGGCTCGTCGAGCCAGGTGCCGTCGATGCCGTTGAGCATGCACTGGCGGAAGTCCTCCACCTCGAAGCCCATGTGGTTGTGGGCCATGATGTAGTCCTTGGTGGGGTCGGTCTTGAACATGGGCGGGTCGTCGCAGTCGAGGCTGATCTTGATGCCGTACTCGCGCATCTGCCCGATGGGATGGTTGTCGAAGTCGTCGTTGAAGTAGACCCAGGCGGTGGACACCGGCGTGCAGGTGAACACGACGCCGTCGTCGCGGCAGCGGCGCATGATGGCCTCGCTCTCCACGACGTGGTAGCCGTGGTCGACCCGCTCGCAGTTGAGCAGGTCGAGGCAGGTCTCGATGTTGCGGGGCGGGGCGTCCTCGGACTGGTGGGCGGTGAGGTGCAGGCCGGCCTGCTCGGCCATGCGGTACGCCTTCCAGAACCGCTCGGGCGGGTACTCGGCCTCGGCGTAGTCCATGCCGATGCCGATCACCTCCTTGCGGGGGTGCTCGATGAGCGTCTCCACCATCGACACGGCCAGTTCGGGAGTCTCCATCCGGTTGATGGCCGCGATCAGGCGGCACTCGATGCCGTGGTCGGTGCGGGCCGCGTCGATGCCGTCGATCAGGCCGTCCACGCAGGTCTCGTAGTCCACTCCCGCGGCCATGTGGGTGGTCGGGTTGAAGAACATCTCCCGGTAGCGCACGTTGTGGTCGGCCGCCTCGGTGAGGGTCTCGTAGCAGACGCGCTCGAAGTCCTCGCGGTCGATCACCCCCAGCGACGTGTTGTCGTACATGTGGAGGAACTTGTAGATGTCGGGGTAGTCGTAGAGGTCCTCGGGCTCGTCGTAGTCGGGCAGCGGCACGTTGTGCTTGTTGCACAGGTCCACCGCGGTGCGCGCTTGGACCGAGCCCATCAGATGCAGGTGAAGGCTCACCTTCGGAATCGCCTTCAGGAAGGAATCCATGTCCATGGGCCACCTCCGCCGTTGTCGTGTGGTGCGGCCCGCTCCATCGGGCCGAGGCAGACCCTAGCATTCGCCTGTCACCGCCGCGAAAGCTCGGGGAGCCTCGCCGGGGGCGAATGCCGACTGGGCCGAAGGCACCGGCCTCAGGCATCATCGGAGGCGGAACGCGGGCATTGCCAGCCAGGAACCGACGATCCTCGACCGCGCTGGAGGGCACCCAGATGATGCGACTTGATCAGCAGCCCGATCGGAGACCTGATCGGGACGGCCGGGCCGATTTGTGCGTCCGCGACGCAGAGCTGGTGGTGACCATGGACGCCGACCGGCGGGAGGTCGCCGGCGGCTGGGTGGCCGTCTCCGGCGGATTCGTGACCGAGGTGGGCGAGCCGGGACACGAGCCGACGGCGGACCGGGTGATCGACGCCTCCGGCTGCCTGGTGACGCCGGGTCTGGTCAACACCCATCATCACATCTACCAGAACCTCACTCGGGCCTTCGCCCCGGCCATCGGAGGCAACCTGTTCTTCTGGCTGCGCACCCTCTACCCGGTGTGGAGCCGTCTGGACGAGGAGGCCGCCTACGTGTCGGCCTGGATCGGGCTGGCCGAACTGGCCCTGGGCGGATGCACCACCACCACGGACCACCTGTACGTGCATCCCCGCGGCGGCGGCGACCTCATCTCCGCGGAAATCGCGGCGGCCCGCGAGCTGGGGTTCCGGTTCCATCCCACCCGCGGGTCGATGAGCCTGTCGGAGAAGGACGGCGGCCTGCCGCCCGACTCGGTGGTGCAGGACGACGACGAGATCCTGGCCGACTCCGAGCGCTTGGTGGCCCGCCACCACGATCCGGGGCCTGGAGCGATGGTGCGGATCGCGCTGGCGCCGTGCTCGCCGTTCTCGGTGACGCCGGCGCTGCTGGCCCGCACGGCCGAGCTGGCCGAGCGCCTCGACGTGCGGCTGCACACCCATCTGGCCGAGGACGCCGACGAGGACGCCTTCTGTGAGACGACCTTCGGGTGCCGCCCCATCGAGCACTTCGAGAGCGTGGGCTGGGGCTCGGATCGCTCCTGGGTTGCGCACTGCGTGTTCCCGAGCGCGGCCGAGATCAGGCGCCTGGCCCGCTGGGGCACGGGCGTGGCCCACTGCCCCAGCTCGAACCAGCTGATCGGCGCCGGGTTGGCCCCGATCCGGGAGATGCGCGACGCGGGCGTGGCGGTGGGCCTGGGCTGCGACGGCTCGGCCTCTACCGACTGTGCCTCGCTGTGGCTCGAGGCCCGGGGGGCGCTGCTGCTGG
Source organism: Acidimicrobiales bacterium (assembly GCA_963667505.2). Taxonomy (GTDB): domain Bacteria; phylum Actinomycetota; class Acidimicrobiia; order Acidimicrobiales; family Aldehydirespiratoraceae; genus Aldehydirespirator. Next base: position 1,747,071 of record OY763490.2, read on the forward strand.
CCCGGCTGCGGGGCGGCCCCGAGGCGATGGGCGCCCGGGAGGCGCTGGAGATGGGCACCCTGGGGGGAGCGGCCTGCCTGGGCCGCGACGACATCGGCGCGCTCGAGCCCGGCCGGGCCGGCGACCTGGTGGTGTGGCCGCTGGAGGGCGTGCAGTTCGCCGGGGCGCTTTCGGACCCGGTGGAGGCGCTGCTGCGGTGCGGGCCGGTGGCGGCCCGCCACACGGTGGTGGCCGGCCGGTCGCTCGTGTCGAACGGCGAGTTGACCGCCGCGGGCGTGGACGAGATGCTGGCCCGCCATGGCGGCATCGCCGCCGAGTGGCTCTCCGCCGCGGTCGGCTAGCGGCCGGCGTCGACCGTGGCTTCAGCGGGGCCAGGCTGCGACGAGGCGCTCCCAGCAGTCCTGGAGCGTCTGGGGCAGGACGCGCACGTCGGCCACCGCGGTCATGAAGTTGGTGTCTGATCGCCAGCGCGGCAGCACATGGATGTGGACATGGTCGAAGACGCTGGGTCCGGCGCCCTCTCCCAGGTTGGCACCTACGTTCACCCCGTCGGGGCTGAACGCGGCCTTCACCGCGACCACCGCGTCATGCACCGCGTCCCATAGCTCGCGGCGCTCGGGGCCGTCGAGGTCTTCGAGCTCGGCCACCGCACGGAACGGCACGACGAGGACATGACCAGTGGAGTACGGGTAGCGGTTCAGCAGCGCGAAAACCCGCTCGCCTCGCCACACGATGTGGGTGTCGTCGTCGGGCAGGCCCGAGCCGAGGATCGCCTCGAACAGCGTCTGCCCCGCCGCGGGCGCCAGGCCAGCGGTGCCCACCGCGGGGTCGTCTCCAGCCGCGGCGGCGCGGTCATCCATCATGGCGGGAATCCGCCAGCCAGCCCACAGCCGCTGCACCATCGAGCCGCGACCCTACTCGGGCTGCCGCCATCGGCTGCTTCAGCGGCCGGTCAGGACGTCGGTTGAGAGGCGGGCGGCGAAGTCCTCCAGGGGGACGTCTCGTTGGGGGGTCTTGGCGCCTCGGGCGTTGACTCCGACGGTGCCGGCCGCCGCGTCGGCGTCGCCCACCACCAGCACGTATGGCAGCTTGGCGACCTTGGCGGCGCGTACCCGCTTGCCCAGCGGCTCCTCGGCGGGGGCGACCTCCACCCGGAAGCCCGTATCTTGCAGCCGGGCCGCCACTTGGGCCGCGTACGGGGCGTGGGCTGCGGCCACCGGCAGGACGCGCACCTGCTCGGGTGCGAGCCATGTCGGGAACGCGCCCGCGTAGTGCTCCAACAGCACCCCGAAGAAGCGCTCGACCGAGCCGAACAAGGCACGGTGGATCATCACCGGCCGGGGCCGGGACCCGTCGGAGGCGACATACTCCAGACCGAAGCGCTCCGGCAGGTTGAAGTCGATCTGGATCGTCGACAGCTGCCACGCCCGGCCGATGGCGTCGCGCACGTCCACGTCGATCTTGGGGCCGTAGAACGCGCCGCCGCCCTCGTCGGTCTCATAGTCGAGGCCCGCGGCCTCCAGCGCGGCCCGCAGACCGTCGGTGGCCTCGTCCCACAGCGCCTGCTCCCCCACCGACTTCTCCGCCGGGCGCGTCGACAGCTTCGCCTGGAACTCCTCGAACCCGAAGGCCCGCAGCACGCTCAGCACGAACTCCAGCAGCGAAGCCAGCTCGGCCGCGATGTCCTCGCGGGCACAGAAGATGTGGGAGTCGTCCTGGGTGAAGCCTCGGCTGCGCAGCAGGCCGTGAACCGCGCCCGACAGCTCGTAGCGGTACACCGCCCCGAGCTCGAACAGCCGCATCGGCAGGTCGCGGTAGCTGCGCTGCGACGACCGGTACACCATCACATGGAACGGGCAGTTCATCGGCTTGGGGTAGTACGACGCGCCGTCGAGCTCCATCGGCGGGTACATCGACTCGGCGTAGAAGTCGAGATGCCCCGACGTCTCCCACAGCACCGACTTGGCGAGGTGCGGCGAGAACACGAACTCGTAGCCGCCGTCGGCGTGGCGCTGCCGGGAGTAGTCCTCCATCAGCTTGCGCACCATCGCCCCCTTGGGATGCCACACCGCCAGGCCCGGGCCCAGCTCCGCCGGCCACGACACCAGGTCGAGCTCGGCGGCGAGGCGGCGGTGGTCGCGCCGCTCGGCCTCGGCCAGACGGTGCAGATGCGCGGCCAGCTCCTTGCGGGTGGCCCAGGCGGTGCCGTAGATGCGCTGCAGCATCGGGTTGCGCTCGCTGCCCCGCCAGTAGGCGCCGCTCACCCGCTGCAAAGCGAAATGGCCGAGCCGCCCGGTGGACGGCACGTGCGGGCCGAGGCAGAGATCGACGAACCCGTCGGCGGCGTCGCCGTGGCCAGCGTCGTTGCGGTAGCAGCTGACGGTGCCGTCCGAGGACGTCTCCGACGCGAGGTCGCCGTCCCCGCCGGTCGCCGAGCCCAGCGCGACCGCCTCGATGATGGCCCGCTTGTAGGGGTGCTCGGCGAAGAGCTCCAATGCGTCGTCGGCGGACATCTCGACCCGCTCGAAAGGCTGGTCGGCGGCGATGATCTCCCGCATCCGGGCCTCGATGCGCTCCAGGTCGGCGTCGGCGAATGTTGCGCCGTCGGGCAACTCGAAGTCGTAGTAGAAGCCGTGCTCGATGGGAGGCCCGATGGCGAAGGTGGCGCCCGGGTACAGGTCGAGCACCGCCTGGGCCAGCACGTGGGCGGTGGAGTGGCGGATCGTGTGCAGGCCCCGCGCCGACGACCCGGTGACGATCTCCACCGACGCCCCGTCGGGCAGCGGAGCGGCCAGGTCCCTCTCGGCGCCGTCCACCACCGCGACCACGGCGTCAGCGGCCAGCCGCCGCCCCACCGCGGCAACCAGATCGGCCCCGCTGGACCCTACGGACAGCTCGCGCCTAGACCCGTCGGGCAGCGAAACCGTGATCGCAGACATAGCTTCTGAGGCTACCGCTGCCCCTTCTGTGCCATAGCGGCTCCGGCGACCGGAAGCGTCGTTCACAGCGCCACGCCGAGGAGGTCGGCGGCGGCATCCACCGGGTGGCCGGCTTCGGCGGCCGTGTCCACCGCGGCCAGGGCGCTGGGAATGTCGAGGTCGTCGTCGAGATGTCGGCGCACCTCGTCGAGTAGGTCGCGGCCTGAGGCGGCGGTGTGGGGGACGGCCGGGGCGCGGCGCCACAGGCTGAGGCGGTTCTCGGCCTCGTGCAGCAGGCCCTCGTGCCAGGGCCAAGGGGTGCGGTAGTGCTGCGACATGAGGGCCAAGCGGATCGCCATCGGCTCGTGGTGTCGGCGGAGGTCGTGGACGAATACCAGGTTGCCGAGCGACTTCGACATCTTGGAGCCCTGGTAGTGGACCAGCGCCTGGTGCAGCCAGTGGCGGGCGAACGGCCGGCCGGTGACCGCCTCGGACTGGGCCTTCTCGCACTCGTGGTGCGGGTACAGCAGATCGGCGCCGCCGCCGTGGAGGTCGATGGTCTCGCCCAACTCCCGCAGCGCCAGCGTGGAGCACTCGACGTGCCAGCCAGGCCGCCCCGGCCCCCAGCGAGACTCCCAGGAGGGCTCGCCCGCCCGGGCCCGCTGCCACAGCACGAAGTCGAGCGGGTCGCGCTTGGCCGGGTCGTCAGGGTCGTCGCGCCACTGCCGGGCCAGGGTGACCATGTGGTCGCGCCCGAACCCCGACAGCGACCCGAACCCGTCGAAGGCCTGGGTGTCGAAGTAGACGCTGCCGGCCGCGCAGTAGGCGAGGCCCCGGTCCAGAGCCTCGTGGATGAAGCCCCGGATGTCGGGGATCGCCGAAGTCGCCCGTGGCTCGGAGGCTGGCGGCAGGGTGTTGAGCGCGGCCATGTCGTCGTCGAAACGGGCCGTCTCCGCGAAGGCCAGGTCGAGGTAGTGCACGCCCCGACTAGCCGCGGCGGCCAGGATGTCGTCGTCGACGTCAGTGATGTTGCGCACGCAGCGGGTGTCGCAGCCCATGTCCCGCAGGCGCCGCTGGAGCAGGTCGTAGGTGATGTAGGTGGCGGCGTGGCCCAGGTGGGTGGCGTCGTAGGGGGTAATGCCGCACACGTACATGCGCACCGTCGGCGGCGCGTCGAAGTCCACCACCGCGGCTCGCGCGGTGTCGTAGAGCCGCAGAGTCACTGCGCCGATCCCCAGCGCGGCCACTGACCGCGATAGCCGAAGACGACGCCGGCGGAATGCACCGCCTCAACGTACCGCTCGGTGCTTGAGGGCCTGACGCATCGGTGCAGCATCCTCGGCGTCCCGCCTGCCAGGGCTGCGGTAGCGTTGCGGGCCGTGGGAATGCTCGACGGCAAGCGGATCGTGATCACTGGCGTCCTCACCGACGCCTCGCTCGCCTTCGGCGTGGCCGAGCTCGCCCTCGCGGAGGGCGCCGAGATCCTGCTTACCGGCGCCGGGCGGGGCATGCGCCTGACCCAGCGGACCGCCCGCAAGCTCGGCGACGGCATCGAGGCAGTGGAGTTCGACGTGACCGAGCCCGCCCACGCCGAGGCACTTCACGACGACCTCGCCCAGCGGTGGGGGCGGGTGGACGGCGCGCTGCACGCCATCGGTTTCGCGCCCGAGGTCTGCCTGGGTGGGTCGTTCATGGACGCCGCCTGGGAGGACGTGAGGGTGGCGATGGAGGTCTCCACCTACTCGCTCAAGATGCTGGCCGACGCGGTGACCCCGCTGATGGTCGCGGGCGGCTCGATCGTGGGGCTGGACTTCGACGCCACCCGGGCCTGGCCGGCCTACGACTGGATGGGGGTGGCCAAGGCCGGCCTCGAGTCGACCTGCCGGTACCTGGCCCGCTACCTCGGCCCGCGGGGAATCCGGGTGAACCTGGTGTCGGCCGGCCCGATCAAGACCATGGCGGCCCGCTCGATCCCCGGGTTCTCGGAGTTCGAGGACGCCTGGGCGCAGCGGGCGCCGCTCGGCTGGGACATCACCGACCCGTCAGCCGTGTCGCGGACCGTGGTGGCGCTGCTCAGCGACTGGATGCCGGCCACGACCGGCGCCGTCATACAAGCCGACGGCGGCTACCACGCCGTCGGCGCCTGATCGGTGTCACTCCCGCTCTTGTTCGCTGCGCTCACGGGCCGCTCGGGCCACGGCCTCGCCTGTCTGGGCCGGATTGGATCACCTGTTCGCTCAGCCGCTTAGGAGTCGCAGGCCTCGGTGTGCCGGGACGGAGGCGCCAAGTCGATCAACACCGCGTGCACTGCCTCGTTGACGCAGTCCCTGGACGGGAAGACCACATGGGACGGATGGTCGGCGCGCAGCAAATGGCCGTTGGCGAGGGTGTCCTCGACCAGTTCCTCGGACTCGCTGAACGGGGTCGCCGGATCCAGCGGGTTGCCGATCACCAGGATGGGCACGTCGCCGCCGTCGAGAGGCCCGTCGAGGGGCGGGGGCGCGATCAGGTCGTAGAACGGGCAGGCAGTGGGAGCCCTTAGACCCAGCACGGTGATCAACGAGAAGCGCTCTCCGACCGCCGCCCAAGTGGAGACCTCGTCGCCGATGCGGACGCTCCGGTCGAGCTGCGGGTGGATCACCCAGGAGTCGAGGCAGTTGATGTGCGCGGTGAGCGTGGTGCCGCCCGTGCTGTCGCCCAGCTGGATCTTGGCCAGCTCGGCGAGGATGGAGGGGTCGTCGCGCTCCACCAGGTCGGCCATCGCCTGCCACAGCAGCGGCCAGTACTCCTGGGAGTAAAGGGCGGTGAGCACTCCGAGGCCGCCCGCCGCAGGGTTGCCGTGCGCGGCCGGGGCCACATCCTGGAGCCTGGGCGAGTTGTCGATGAAGTAGCCGAGGGGGTCTCCGTCGTTGTGGATGGGGCAGGCCGCGCGGTCGCAGGCGGCGAGCGCCTGCTCGAGCAGCACCTCGAACGTCTGCAGCTCCTCGATGGTGCTGTCGATGCGGGCCTCGAGAGTGCTGACGTCGTCCACCGGGTTGTCGGCGCCGTCGACCACCATGGCCCGGACGCGCTGCGGGAACAGCGTGGCGTACCACACCCCCAGGGTGGAGCCGTACGAGGCGCCGTAGTAGCTGATCTGCTCGGCGCCCAGCGCGTCCCGCAGCCGGTCCATGTCGCGTGCCGCGTACTCGCTGTGCACCAGCCCGGCCGCCGGGCCCATGTCGTCGACGCAGAGCTGCACGGCCGCCTCCCCCGCGGCCAGCTCCTCCGGGGTGTCGTAGGGAAGATCCACAGTGTTGAACAGGCCGAGCTGCTCGCCGGGCGCCCCGCACTTGAACTGCGGCTCGGAGGCGCCCACGCCCCGTGGATCGAAGCCCACGATGTCGAAGCGCTCGATCACCTCCGCGCTGAACGCCGCGCCCGGGCCGTCCAGCGCTCGCCGGGCCATTTCCATCCCGCTGGCGCCGGGCCCGCCCGGGTTGACGAACAGGTAGCCGAGACGGCTCTCGGGGCGGATGGCGCGGTGCACCGCGACGGCCATGTCCAAGCGCCCGGCGTCGAGATCGCGATAGTCGAGGGGCACGCTCAACGTGCCGCAGGAGAGCCCGTCGCAGTCCTGCCAGTCGATCTCCTCCCCGTCACGGGCACCTCGCGTGCCCGAGCCGTCGTCCTCACCGGGCGGCGCCGCAGGCCCAGCATCGCCCTCACCGGCCAGCGCCGCAGGCTCAGCAGCGCCCTCACCGGCCGAACCCGAAGGAGCGGCGCCCGCCTCCTGCACACCGGCATCCGCATCTCCGTCCGCCCCTCGCTCAGCGGAATCCTCAAGCACGGCGTCACCCTCACCGGCCGAACCCGGGTCGACCGCGAGGCTCGACGACGGGACCGCGCCGGCCTCCCGTTCGTCGCCGGCGCCAGAGTCGCCGCAGGACGCCGCGAACAGCGACAGCGAAGCGGCAACGACGAGCGCAGGCACCCGCATCCGACGACCTCGGGTGCCCCGCACACGATGGCGCGGCTCAGGCGCGGCAACAACGACAGCGCGGACTCTCATTCGGCGCCGTTGTCGTCGGTCTCGTCGAAGATGTCGCCGACCAACGCCTCTAGCACGTCCTCGAGGGTGACCACCCCCAGCATTGTGCCAGCCTCGTCGCGCACTAGGGCCATGTGGACGCGCGATCGGCGCATGTACAGCAGCAGGTCGCGGCCGGGCATGTCGGGGCTGACGACCCGCATCCGGCGGACCAACTCCAGCGGCAGCGGATCGGCAGGAGCCTCCGTCGGCATTCTCAGCAGATCCTTGGCATGCACGAAGCCGAGCACGTCGTCGGGCTCGGATCCCCACACCGGCACGCGGGTGTGGCCGCTGGAGGCCACGACATGCTCCAGCCGGGCCACCGATACGCCCCGCGGCACCGACACGAGCCGGTCGGCGGGCACCATCATCGAACCGGCGGAGCGGACCCTGAACTCCAGTGCTCCCGACAGCAGTTCGTGCTCAGTGGGCTCGATCACGCCCTCCTCGCGGGCGCCCGCCAGCAGCGTGCGGAACTCGTTGATGGTGAGGGCGGTGTTGATCTCGTCCACCGGCCTCAGGCCGACCAGGCGCACCATCGCATTGGACACCACATTCAGAGACCAGATGACCGGCTTGAACACGACGCCGTAGACCCGGATGGCCGGCGCCAACAGCCTCGCCGCCGACTCGGGGCCCGCGATGGCGATGTTCTTGGGGACCATCTCGCCCACCACCACGTGCAGCGTCGTCACCACGAACAGCGCCACCGCGAACGAGATGGTGTGGAGCACGCCCGCGGGGACCTCGGCCACCGTCTCGATCAACGGCTCGATCAGATGGGCGATGGCCGGCTCGGCCACGTATCCGAGCACCAGAGACGCCATCGTGATGCCCAGCTGGGCGCCGGCGAGCTGAGCCTGGAGATCGCGTACGAGCGTCAGCGCCAGCGCGCTGCGCCGGTCGCCGGTGGCCGCGGCTGTCTCCAGGCGGGCGGCCCGGGCCGCGACCAGAGCGAACTCGGCCGCCACGAAGAAGGCGTTGGCGCCCAGCAGCACCACCGCCGCCGCCAGGGCCACGGCCGGTCCCGAGCTCACCGCGGCTTCCCGGGTTTGTCGGGCTTGTTCGCACCGAAAGACCGGTGGCGTCCGGCGGAGGCCTGATCGGCAGGCTCGGCGGGGGCCACCACCCGCACGGCGGCGATGCGCAGCCCGTCGACGGCCACCACCTCGAGGCGCCAGCCGTCCACCGTGGCGGTCTCGCCGGGCACGGGGATGTGGCCCAGACGGTCGAGCACCAGCCCGGCCAGCGTCTCGTAACCGCCCTCGGGCATGGCGAACCCGGTCGCTTCCAGCACCTCGTCGGTGTGGAGCGAGGCCGGCAGCACGGTGGAGCCCCTCGACTCGGCCCGGGTGCGCTCGGGCGTCGAAGAGTCGTGCTCGTCGTCGATCTCGCCGACGATCTCCTCCAGCACGTCCTCCAGGGTGATGATCCCCGCGGTCCCCCCGTGCTCGTCCACCACCACCGCGAGCTGGCCCGCGCCGGTGCGCAGGTCGTCGAGAAGATCGTCGAGGTCGCGGGATTCGGGCACCGCCAGCACCGGGTTCATCAACTGCGACACCGGCGTGGTCGGCCTGTCCCGCACCGGCACCGCGAACAGCGATTTGACGTGCACGACACCGGCGACGTCGTCGAGGTGTCCGGCGGTGACCGGGAACCGGGAGTGGCCGGTGCGCGCCGCGATCTCGGCGAGGTCGGCGACCGAGGCGTCCGCGGCGATGGCGGACACCTCCACCCGCGGCACCATGGCGTCGTCGGCCTGCTTGTCGGCCAAGTGGATCGACCGGGTGAGCAGCCGGACCTCGCCCTCGTCGAGCATTCCCTCCTGACCCGACGACACGAAGAGGTGCTCGAGCTCATCACGGTCCGGCGTGGCGTCTATCTCTTCGCGGGGCTCGATCCCGAGGCGGCGCACCATCCAGTTGGCGACGCGGTTGAGGAACCCCACCACCGGCCGGGCCAGCACGCCGTACACGGTGGTGGGCACAGCCACCGCCACCGCGGTGCCGTACGGCTTGGTGGTGGCCACCGCCTTGGGCACGAGCTCGCCGAGCACCATGTGGACGATGGTGGCCACGATCAGGGCGGCGGCGATCGACACGCCGTGAGGGGTGTCCGTCCCGAACACCGCCTCGACGCCGGGCGCGATGAGCGGCGCCACCGCCGGCTCGGCGATGAACCCGAGAATCAGCGACGTCACAGTGATGCCGATCTGCGCGCCGGACAGGTGGAACGACAGCTCCTCCACCAGACGCTGGACCATCCGGGCCCGCCGGTCGCCGGCCCCGGCCCGTTCGTCCACTCGGGTCCGGTCCACCGCCACCAGCGCGAACTCCATGGCCACGAAAACGGCGTTGGCAGCCACCAGAGCAAGAGCGGCTAGAAGCCACAGCGCGATGTCTATGGGTCCTCCCGTGATCGGCGGCTCTCGACCGCGAGACTAACCGACCCGGCCCCGGCTTCCCGCGGTCGCCTCTAGGTTGGCTCGATGGAGTTGCCGGGCCTGCACCCGGATCGCGGCCGTCACTGGATCCGGCGGATCCTGCCGATTGCCGCCCACCAGAGGCAGGCGTTCGCGGCCGCGATAGGCGCCGGGCTGGCGTCGGTGGCGGCCACCGCGGCGGTGCCGGTGGTCATCGGCCGGGGCGTCGATGCGGCCGCGGCCGGCGAGGCGCTCCGGCCGTGGGTGCTCGGCCTGGGAGCGCTGGCCACCGTCCGATTCGTCCTGGGCTTCGCCTACCGCTACGGCCTGTTCCGCTCGGCCCATCGCCTGGAGGCCGACCTGCGCAACCTCACCTACGAGCGCCTCACCGAGCTGTCGTTCTCGTACTGGGACCGCACCCAGACTGGCCAGGTCATCTCCAGGGCCAACAGCGACATCCGCTCAATCCAGCTGCTGTTCGCGTTCGCCCCGATCATGGCCATGCAGCTTGTGATGCTGGCCATGGGCGTCGTCGCCATGGTGTGGCTTTCGCTGCCGTTGACGCTGGTGGCGATGGCGCCGCTGCCGCTCGTGCTGTACGTGGGGATCCGGCTGCGAGACCGCGTGTTCCCGCTGAGCTGGGTGACCCAGGCCCGCATGGCCGACCTGGCCACGATCACCGACGAGAACATCCAGGGCGCGCAGATCGTGCGCACGTTCGCTCAGGAGCAGAACCAGGTGACGCTGCTGGCCCGCTCGGCCCGAAGGCTGCGCTGGGCCGGCTCGGCCACCGCCGACGCCCGGGCCCGCCACGCCCCGATCATGGAGGCCCTGCCCCGCCTGGGATTGGCGCTGGTGCTGCTCGTGGGCGGACTGCTGGCCATCGACGGCCGCGTCGCCGTGGGCGACATTGTGGCCTTCAACGCCTACGTGCTGATCATGGCCGGGCCGTTCCGGATGATCGGCTTCGTGATGATCCAGTGGCAGCGGGCCTCGGCCGCGGCCCAGCGAGTCTTCGAGATGCTCGACGAGGTGCCCGAGATCACCGAGAGCCCCGATGCCCGGCCGCTGGTCGATCCGGTTGGGCGGGTCGAGCTGCGCGATGTGAGCTTCGCCTATGCGACCGGCGCCGGCACCGCGGTGATCGACGGCCTCTCCATGGTGGTGGCGCCGGGCGAGACTGTGGCGGTCGTGGGCCGCACCGGAAGCGGCAAGAGCACCATCGCCCGGCTCCTGCCCCGCTTCTACGACGTGGACCGGGGCTCGGTACGCATCGACGGCGTCGACGTCCGGGATCTGCGCCTGTCGGATCTGCGCCGGGCCGTGACGGTGGTCAACGACGAGCCGTTCCTGTTCGCCACCAGCGTCCACGACAACGTGGCGTTCGCCAGACCCGAGGCTGACACCGCCTCGGTCGCGGTCGCCCTGGTGGACGCGGCCGCGGGCGGCTTCGTCTCCTCCATGCCCTCGGGCACGGCCACCCGCCTCGGCGAGCGGGGGGCCACCATCTCGGGCGGACAGCGCCAGCGGCTGGCCATCGCCCGGGCGCTGCTGGCTGACCCGGCGGTGCTCGTGCTCGACGACGCCACCAGCGCGATCGACACCGAGGTGGAGGAGCGCATCCACGCGGCGCTGAGCGAGCGGCGAGCCCAGCGGACAACGATCCTGATCGCCCATCGGCTGTCGACGATCGCTCTGGCCGACCGGGTGGTGTTCATCTGCGACGGCAAGGCGGCCGCCACCGGCAGCCACCGCCAGCTGCTGAGCACCGTCCCGGCCTACGCGGAGGTGCTCACCGACATCGCCGCCCAAGATCGGTCCCGGTGATGTTCAGCCAGCCGGTCGGGGTGCGAAGCGGCCCCACGTCGGGGCAGGCCGCCGCGGAGGCGGGCCTGCCCCACGCCGAGGTTCCCGGCAACCTGCGGGCCCGGGTCGAGCGGGTGCTCGCCGACGAGCCCGAGCATCCCGACCCGGCGGTGCGATGGTCCCGCGACGCCGACGAGTCCGACCGGCGCTTCGGGATCGGAAGGTTCCTTTGGCCGCACCGCTACCGTCTGGCGGCGGCGTTCGGGCTGGTCGCCGTGGAAACGGTCGCGGTGCAGATGGGGCCCGTTCTCACCCAGATAGGCGTGGACGACGGCATCCTGGCCCGAGACCGCGGCGTCTTGGTTGCCGCCGCGCTGGCCTACGTGGGGCTGCTCGCGGCGGCCGCGGCCATCGGCGCGGCCAGAGTGGCGTTCACCGGTCGCCTGGGCGAGCAGCTGTTGGAACGGCTGCGCATCCGCACCTTCAGCCACATGCAGCGGCAGGGCATGGACTTCTACACCGAGGAGAAGGCCGGAGTGCTGCTGGCCAGGATGACCTCCGACATAGAGGCGCTGTCGGTGCTGTTCCAGGAAGGCATCGTCAACTTCGCGGTTCAAGCCCTGACGCTGGTCGTGATCACCGTGCTGCTGTTCAACTACGATCCCCTGCTGGCCGTGATCACCCTCGCGGCCTCGGTGCCGGCCACCGTGGCGGCTTCGGTGTGGTTCCGGCGCCGCTCGTCAGCCGACTACCGCAGCGTGCGCGAGCGCATCGCCGAACTGCTCGGCGACCTGCAGGAGTCGCTGGCGGGCATCCGCGTGATCGCCGCCCACGACCGGCGGACGGCCAACATGGCCGAGCACCGCCGGGTGGTCGACCGCCACCGCGACGCCAACCTCCGGGCCTCGCGGGCCAACTCCCTGTACGGCCCGGGCAGCGAGGCGATCGGCATCGCCACCCAGGCGGTGCTGCTGGGGGTGGGCGGCGCCATGGCGGCCGGCGGTCGTATCACGGTGGGCGAGTTGGCTGCCTACCTGCTGTTCCTGACCGCTTTCTTCGCTCCGGTGCAAGCCCTCGTCCAGCTCTACAACGCCTACCAGCAGGGCAGTGCGGCCATCGCCAAGCTCCGCGAGCTGTTCACCACCGAGCCCACGGTGCAGGACCGGCCCGGCGCGGAGGTGCTGCCGGCGCTGCGGGGCGCGATCGAGCTGGAGGAAGTCCATTTCGAGTACCTGCACGGCGGCCCGGTGCTTCACGGCGTCAGCCTGAGCGTCGGCGCGGGCGAGACTCTGGCGGTGGTCGGCGAGACCGGCGCGGGCAAGTCGACGATCGCCCGCCTGATCGCCCGCCTGTACGACCCCAGCCGGGGCGCTGTCCGCATCGACGGCCGGGACCTGCGAGATGTGAATCTCACCAGTCTCAGGTCGCAGATCGGGGTGGTGCCCCAGGAGCCGTTCCTCTTCGCGGGCACGGTGCGCCAGAACGTGGGCTTCGCCCGGCCCGACGCGAGCGACGCCGAGCTGCAAGATGCTCTGCGGGCCGTCGGAATCGAAGACGTGGTGGAGCGGCTGGGCGGCCTCGACGGCATCGTCCACGAGCGGGGCTCGACGCTGTCGGCCGGGGAGCGGCAACTGCTGGCGCTGGCCCGAACGTTCGTGTCCCAGCCTCGGGTGCTGGTGCTAGACGAGGCCACCAGCAACCTAGACCTGCGCTCGGAGGCCCAGATCGGGCACGCCCTGGACGTGCTGCTGAGCGGGCGGACCGCGGTGGTGATCGCCCATCGTCTGGCCACCGCTCGGCGCGCCGACCGTATTGCGGTGATCCATGGCGGCCGCGTCGTCGAGATCGGCGACCACGATGAGTTGGTGGCCGCGGGCGGGCGGTATGCGTCGATGTACGAGACCTGGGAGAGCAATTCCGGGGGCGCAAGCGATTCAGAGGGCGCTCTTCACGGCACAATCGGGGGCTGATCGGTCCGGCTGCCGGCCGAGTCGATCACGCATGCGCTCCCCAGCGCAGTCAGCAGCGACTGGAGGCGGTCAGCCGGTGGCCTACAGGCAGAGCGGACAAGGCGAAAGAGACGCGAGCACCGCCGAACCGGTGCTCGCGCTGCGAGGCGTGGGCCGGACCATCGAAGGCACCGAGGTGCTCCGCGGCGTCGACTGGGAGGTGCGGGCCGGTCAGCGGTGGGTGGTGCTCGGCCTCAACGGTTCGGGCAAGACCACGCTGGTGCGGATCGCGTCGATGTGGGAGCACCCCTCGACGGGGACGGTGGAGCTTCTGGGCGAGCGGCTCGGGCGCACCGACGTGCGTCGGCTTCGGGCGCGGGTGGGTTTCACCAGCGCGGCCATGGCCGACATGCTGCGCCCGTCGCTGACCGCGGCAGAGGTGGTGATGACGGCCAAGCACGCCGCCCTGGAGCCGTGGTGGCACCCCTACGACGACGCGGACGTGCATCGGGCTCGCCTCGCGTTGAAGCGGGTCGGCTGCGGGCATCGGGCCGACCATCTCTTCGGCACCCTCTCATCGGGCGAGCGTCAGCGGGTTCTGCTCGCCCGGGCCCTGGCGCTGGAACCGGGAGTGATCATGCTCGACGAGCCCAACGCCGGCCTCGACCTCGCCGGCCGGGAGGAACTGATCCTGACGCTGCGCGACCTGGCCGCCGACACAGCCACCCCCCCGCTGGTGCTGGTCACCCACCACGCCGACGAGATTCCCGACGGCTTCACTCACGCGCTGCTGCTGCGAGCGGGCGAGACACTGGTCGCCGGCCCGATCTCCGAGACCCTCACCAGCGCCAGCCTCTCCGCCTGTTTCGGCCTGGAACTGGTGCTGGAGCGGCGCCACGGCCGCTGGACGGCCCGGGCTGTCGGCCGCAGCTGACTCCAGCTCGCTGCGGGCGCGCCTACAGATCGAGGGCCCGGGCCAGGAACGCCGCCATCTGTCCCCGCAGCACGGGACTGCCGGGACAGAATCGGGGCCCCTGCGCGTCGCATCCTCGTGTGATGCCGGCCGCGGCGAGAGCCTCGATCTCGGGGGCGAGCCCGTTGCCCGAGACGTCCACGAACGACGAGCCCCCGACCGGCGGCAGCTTGAACGCCCGTACGAGGAAGGCCGCCATCTGGTCGCGGGTCACGATCCCGTCGGGACAGAAGCGGGTGCCTGCCGAGTTGCATCCCTTGGTGATTCCAGCGACAGCCACCGCTCCTATCTCAGCAGAGTACGGGCTGTTCGAAATGTCCTCGAACGGATGCTCCCAGACCAGCCCCAGCACCAGCGCCCGGGCCAGGAACGCCGCCATCTCCTCCCGTGTGACCGGCTGGTCGGGGCAGAACAGGCGTCCGTCCGCGTCGTCGCAGTCCCTCATCACCCCCACCGCGGCGACCGCGGCGATGTCGCCCGCATGCACGCTGCCTGCGATGTCGTCGAACGGCATGTCGGCCGCATCGGGGTCCTCCGAGGGCTGGTCTGACTCGTCGGGCTCGCCGTCGCCGGGTGTGCCGCCCGCTGGGCCGTAGGTGTAGTGGCCAGCCGCGTCGATGAGCGCCCGCTGCAGGCTGTTGCAGTAGCCGAGCAGAATGATCAGCGGCTCGTTGGCGATCATGGCGAACGTGACTGCGTCGCCGTTGTCGGCCACCGCCACCCCGGCAAGGCCAGTCGAGTCGTTCAGCGTGCCGGTCTTGGCCAGCACCTTGTTGGCGCCGGCACCACCCGTAGGCGGCGACACGTCGCAGTTGCGCATGGTGCCCGTCTCGCCCGCCACCGCCAAGCCGCTCACCAGCGGCGAGCCCGGGCCGGCGCGCACCAGCAGCGCCGCCACCGCGTCGCAGGTCAGGCGGTTGTGGCTCGACAGGCCCGAACCGTCGGCGATCTTCACGCCGTCGGCTAGTGCTCCGAGCAGTTTCCTCAGCTCGGCTTCGGCGCCGGTCGCCGCGAGAGCCCGAGCCGAGCCCTCGGTCCGGCGTCCGATCTCCTTGAGGATCATCTCGGCGACGGTGTTGTCGGAGTTGCCCAGCATCCTCGACAGGATCTGTGCCAGCGGCGGCGAGTCCACGCTTCCCAGCCGACTCCTCGCAGAGGCGTCGGGAGCGGCGCCGGAGCGGGGCCGGTTGGTGATCACCATGCCGCGAGCCTCGAGGAGGTCGTCGAAGACAGATGCGGCGTGCTGGGCGGGATCGATGGCCCGGACGCGACGACGGCGCGCCGCTGATCCCCGCGATGTCGAGTATTTCTCGTAGCCGTCGTTGAGCAGCAGGCCAGACAGCGGACCGGCGAGGTTCGTGCTCGTGAACTCGCGCTTCCAGACGGCGGCGCCTCCGTCTTCGGGGTAGTGGTCCGTGTAGTCGCGCTCTCGATCGGGGAAGTGGGACTCGTCGCCCATGACCCGGCCCACGATCCTGGAGATGCCCCGCTTCGAGAGGCTGGCGAACACCCGATCAGCCAGATCGTTCACATCGGTGTAGGCCACCCGCTCGGGCAGGATGCCCGCGTACCGAGGCGTGTTGAGCACGGGATCGCCGGCGCCCACCAGATACAGGTCGCCGTTCAGGACGCCGCCTGCCGCGGAGGCCCAGGCATCCGAGCGCACGAAGACCTCGGTCGTGTAGACGGTGTCGGCGCCGATCACCTCGATAGCGGCCGCGGCCACGGCGATCTTGTTGAGCGACGCGGGCACCAGCGCGACGCTCCCGTCCACGGCGACGATCTCGTCGTCGTTGAGGAAGGCGACCAGACACATGTCGTCGGGCCCGTCGGGCATGGTCCGCACCGCCGAGAACTCCCGGGCCAGCCTCTCGGCGGCGTGGTCGCCAGTGTCCGATCCGTCTCCGCCGCCGGCGCCGGCGGCCTCGGCCGGCGTCGAGCCCAGCAGGACGAGGACCAAGGCCGCTCCGGCGGCGACGGTCCGCCAGCGCCGCGCCGCGCGTCCCCGCCGACTAGCAGGAACCGGACCTCACCACCTCGGCGAGAGCGACGATGCCCTGCTCGATCGCGGTGGCGTCCAGATGGCCGAAGCAGAGCCGCATGCGGCTGGCCCCGTAGCGGGGATCCGCGCACCATGAAGCGCCCGGATTGAACTCGACGCCCGCCGCCGCGGCCGGAGCGACCAACTCGGCGGTGTCGACGCGGTCGGGCAGCGCCGCCCACAAGAAAATCCCGCCCCGCGGCGGCTCGAACGACGCGACTCCCGCCAAGTGCTCCTCCAGCGCCGAGCACAGGGCCCCGCACTTGGCCTGGAGCACCTGGATGAGCCGGTCCACGTGGTCGTCGAAGTGCGCCGACGCGTACTCGGCGACCACGATCTGCTCCAGCGCGCCGGATCCGGCGTCGGTCTTCAGGGCCAGCAGCCGGCTCATCAGCGGCCAGTCGGCCACGATGTAGCCCAGCCTGAGCGCCGGTGCCAGGGTCTTGGAGAACGAGCCGCAGTAGACGACCTGGCCGCCGCCGGCGTCGAGCGAGCGGATCGTCGGAGGCCGCGAACCGTCGAAGACGAGATCGGCGTAGCAGTCGTCCTCGAAGACGGCCACGCCGTGACGGCGGGCCAACTCCAGCAACTCCAAGCGCCGCGGCACGTCCATGACCGTTCCGGTGGGGTTCTGCACGGTGGGGATGGTGTAGACGAACTTCGGACGGCGGCCCCGCGACGCCAGCGATCCCAGCAGTTCGGCCAAGTGGTCGATGCGGATGCCGCCGTCGTCCAGCGCGACCCCGTGGACCTCCACGCCGAGCGCGGCCAGGCGGCTGAGAGCGCCCGCATAGGTGGCTTCCTCCACGACCACGCCGTCGCCGGGCGCCAGCAGTGCCGCGCCCACGAGGTCGAGCGCCTGCAGCGAGCCCGACGTGATGAGCACCTCGCCGGGGTCGGTGGGCATGTGCGCCCTGCGGGCCAGAGCCTCAGCGACGAACTCGCGCAGCGGCAGGTGTCCCTGAGGGCTTCCCCCGAGGTTGTAGCGGGCCAAGGCCGGACCGTGGCGGGCCAGAGCGGTGGCGGCCGCTTCGGCGAGCCCGCCGAAGGGCACGCTGGCGGGGTCGTTGTGGCCGCCTACGAAGTTGTAGGGCACGTCACCCGTCCATCGGGACTCGCCGACGGGCAGCCCGGGGCGCAGCCGCGCCGCCATGTCGAAGCTCACGGGCGCGAACCTACTGCGCGGCCAACCCGCCGCCGGTGACCCTACAGGGCGGCTAAGCCGTCGCCGGCTACCGCGCCGGCGGGGCGGATGGCCAGCAGCACGCCTTCGACCACGTCCACCGTCGGCGGGGTCGCCACGATCACGTTGGACGTGCCCCGTCCCTCGGTCGGGCCCAGCGCCTCCTCAGCCAGCGGATACAGCAAACCGGAGGTGGACGCCACCAGCGCGGGCCCGCCCACCGCCAGCAGCGACACGACCTCGCCCACCTCGCCTCGCAGGCGGCGCAGGCCGCGCACGACCGTCACATGGGCCTCGCCCACGGTGGCCGACACCTCCAGAGCCGCCCAACGCGGCGAGGCCAGCACCACCAGGCTGGACAACGCCTGGTCGAGCCGCCCCCCTTGGGGCAGCACCACGTGCACCGCATCGACCTGTCCTGACACTCGGGCCATGGCCAGCTCCAAATCGGTCATGTCCTTGGCGACCGGATGGGACTCGATCACCGCGCCGCAGCGTCGGGCCCACTCCAGCGCGGCTTCGCCCGCCGAGTCCAGATCGCCCACCACCGCGTCGACGCTCAGGCCCCAGCGCCTGGCCGCGTCGAGCCCGCCGTCGGCCGCAACTGCCAGGTCGGGCACCCCCGTGGCGGGCGCCTCGCCATGCTGGTCGCCCGCCACCAGCAACGCCCATGACCGCCGCCTCACGGCAGGTACGGCGTCGGGTCGACCGCCCTGCCGTCTATGCGCAGCTCGAAGTGCAGGTGAGGCCCGGTGGACAGGCCCGTGGAGCCGATCGACCCGACGCGGTCGCCGCTGGACACATGTGCGCCCACACCCACCGCGATCTGGCTCATGTGGGCGTACAGCGTGCTGTATCCGAGACCGTGGTAGACGACGACCGTCTTGCCGTAGCCGCCGCGAGTCGCGCTCAGGATCACCTCGCCGGAACGCGCCGCCCGCACCGGGTCGCCGGTGTCGCCGTCGATGTCGATGCCGTGATGATGGCGCACATCGCCGTACACAGGGTGGACGCGCGGCCCGAAGCCGGAGGTCTTCTGGCCGTCGGCGGGCCAGACGATCAGTTCGAAGGGGCCGTGCTCGGCCTCGTGGGCGCGCCTCTCCTCCTCGACGGCGCGGCGGCGGGCCTCCTCCTCTCGGCGGCGGCGCTCCTCCTCGGCCCGGCGAATCGCCTCCTCGATGGCGAAGATCTCCCGCTCCATCTCCTTGTCGACCCGCTCGAGCTCGGCCGCCTCGGTCCGCCACTCGCCAATCCGTCTCTGGATCTCGGCGCGGAACGCCTCGGCGACGGCTCGAGCCTCCTCGAACTCGGCCAGACGCTGCTGTTGAGCGGACCGCTCGCGATCGGCCGCCTCCGCTCGCTCCACTGCCCTGCGCCGGATCACCTCCAGCTGCGCCTCGGCCGTGCGGAGCTCGTCGGTGATCTCCAGCTCGTTGCCAATGGCGAGGTCGATCAGGAACAGTCGTATCGCGTTCTCGTTCAGGCTGATGTTGGCGAGCTGCTCCACGATGTCGGCCGGAGGCTGGACGAACGTCTGGATCGCTCGATCACGGAGCCGCTCCCGAATGGAATCGATCTCTCGTGCGAGCCAGTCGGCCTCCGCCTCGGCGGCGGACGCCTCCGCGCCGGCCGCGGCGATGGACTTCTCGGCCGCGTCGATGCGGGCGAACTGCAACTCGATGTAGTCGTCCAGCTCCTTCAGCGCGGCCACCAGGGCCTCGTCGTCGGCGAGGAGCGCGTCCACCTGCTTGGCCACTTCGGCGGCGTCGCGGGCGATCTGCTCGCGACGGCCGCGGAGATCCTCGATCTGTTGCTGCTCGCCCTGGGCCAACGCGGCGGCGGCCATCAGCGCCGCGGTCGCAGCCGTGGCCGACAGCACGCCGACGATCCGGCGAAGCCTGCTCATCCGGCAGGATCGTAATATAACTGCAATATTATCGCAACCTGTCCGCGATGTTCTTTGTTCGCGCTGCTCTTGTTCGCGACGTTGCTGTTCCGCGACGTTGCTGCTCGCGATTTTCGCGGATCGCCTACGGCTTGGCCGATCCGACGATCCACATGGCGAAGTACTGGGCCCCACCGCCGTAGGCGTGTCCGACGGCTCGGCGGGCCCCGTCGACTTGGTGGTCTCCGGCGGCGCCCATCACCTGCAGGGCGGCCTCGGCGAAGCGGATCGTTCCCGACGCGCCGATCGGGTTGCTCGACAGCACCCCGCCCGAGCAGTTCACCGGCAGGTCGCCCCCGTCCAGCCTCGTCGCCCCGGACTCGACCATGCGCCAACCCTCGCCGACCGAGGCGAACCCGAGGCTCTCCAGCCACATGGGCTCATACCACGAGAACGGCACGTACATCTCCACCGCGTCGATCTCGGCACGCCGGTCGACGATCCCCGCCTGAGCGAACACGTCGTCGGCGCACTGCTCCGACGCGGCGGGCGACACCATGTTGCGTCCGCCGTAGCTGTTGCTCTCGCTGCGCATGGCCGTGCCGTGGATCCAGGCCACCGGCCCGTCGTGGGCGTCGCCGGCCGTCTCGTCGACGAGCACCATGGCGCAGGCCCCGTCCGACGACGGGCACGTCTCGGAGTAGCGGATCGGGTCCCACAGCATGGGCGACTCCACCACCTGCTCGAATGTGAGTTCAGGCTGGTGCAAGTGGGCGTAGGGGTTGAGCAGCGCGTTGCGGCGGTCCTTGTGCGCCACCATGCATCCGATCAGCTCCGGCGCGCCGGTCATCATCATGTAGCGGCGGATGATGGGCGAGAAGTAGCCGCCCGCCCCGGCGTTGACCGAGGTGGCGAAAGGCTGGGGCAGCGACAGCGCCCACATGGCGTTGGACTCCGACTGCTTCTCCCAGCCGAGGGTGAGCACGCTGCGGTGCACCCTGCTCTGCACCATCGACGCAGCCACGCAGGCGGTGGAGCCGCCGACGGAGCCGGCGGTATGGACCCGCATGATCGGCTTTCCGACCGCGCCCAGGGCCTCGGCCAGGTACACCTCCGGCATCATCACCCCCTCGAAGAAGTCGGGGGCCTTGCCGATGACGACCGCGTCTATGTCGTCCCAGTCGCGTTGGGCCATCTCCAGCGCCCGGTAGGCGGCCTCTCGCAACAGCCCGGCGATCGACACGTCCCGGCGGGCCGACGCGTACTTGGTCTGACCCACGCCGACGACGGCGGTCCGCTCAGCGGCCATGGCCAGTCATCCTCCAGCACCACGCCCGACCGCGAACTGAACCCCGAACTGGCAGCACAGAACGCCCGAGACCGCCCCCACCGCTGCCAATTCGACCGCAGCCGCCCTCAGAGCCGCGAACTGGCAGCACAGAACGCCCAAAACCGCCCCCACCGCTGCCAATTCGACCGCAGCCGCCCTCAGAGCCGCGAACTGGCAGCACAGAACGCCCAAAACCGCCCCCACCGCTGCCAATTCGCCTTGGCATCGTCAGTCCCCCTCCAGCACGCAGACCAGGTTCTGCTGCAGGCACGGACCTGAGGCGGCGTGGGCCACGGCCCGGTCGGCACCGCCCTGCCAGATGCGGGACGCGGCCTCGCCGATGCGGATCAGGCCGGACGCCATCATCGTGTGCGCGGCGAGCGCTCCTCCCGAGGGGTTGACTGCGGTCGAGTCCTCGTCGATGCCCAACGCTTCGATCAGCACATGCTCGGAGGTGGTGAACGGCGCGCAAAGCTCGGCTACGTCGATCTTGTCCGCGCCGGCACCGGCGTGGTGCGCGGCCAGCCGGGCCGACATCGAGGCGGTCAGGTCGCGCACGCCGAGGGTGTGGGCGTCGCTGCGATGGTCGAAGCCCCGGATCCAGGCCGGCCGCTCGCACAACTCGCGGGCCCGGTCGCCCGCGGCCAGCACCATCGCGCCGCCGCCGTCGGCCTCGGCAGGGAGATCCGAGGGGCGGAGCGGATCGACGGCGTAGTCCTCGGCGAGGATGTCCTCAACCGACTTGGGCTCGGCCCGCACAGCGTGGGGATTGGAAGCGGCGCGGGCCCGGCTTCGGGAGGCGATCTCTGCGAGCCGTCGCTCGTTGACATGTCCGCCCTCGAGCATCAGACGAGCCGCTAGAGCCTCCACCGAGTAGGCGTCGGGCCACAGCGGGCACACGTAATAGGGGTCCATCTGGGTGGCCAGCACGTCGCGCAACGACCCCGGGGACGACTTGCCGTAGCTGTACACGAAGGCCGTGTCGATCCCGCCGCACTGGATCTTGACCCAGGCCTCGTAGAGCGCCCAGGCACCGTCCTGCTCGACGTGGCTCTCGCTGATGGGGGGTACCGGATTGGCCCCGTCGATGGTGCCGACGAACGAGAACGCCTGCCCGGCCAGGAAGTCCGAGGAGCCCGAGCAGGTGAACCCGAGGTCGTGCTGGGCGAGGCCGACGGCTGCCTTGGCCTGCTCCATCAGCGGCACCATGAACTCGACCTCGGACTCGCCCGAGATCGAAGCCTGCTGGCGCTGCACGAACGAGACAACCGCGACATCGATCATGGCGCGTCCATCACGCGTCGATCCCTGCCGCGGTCGCGCGTCCGATGCTCGCGTAGTCGTCGATCCTCTCGTCGGGCTCGTCCGTGGGCTCCCAGCCCAGAATGTTGGCCGCAGACGTCTCGAGCTGGTCGTCGGGCTTCCATACGGCCCGCACTCGCATGCCGACGCGGACCTCCTCGGGCGCGATGTTGATGACCAGGCCCAAGAAACCGACCGAGGCGCCGTCGAGCACGATCCAGGCGCTGCAGTAGGGAGGTTTGAGGTCGGGACGGCGCTCGATGGGCACGCGGGTGATGTTGAACGACTCGACGTAGCCGACATGGGAAAGCTCGACGGCCTCTTGGGTCGCGGTTCCCGCCAGCGGGCTCACGCCCCGGGGCGGCACGAACACCTGGCCGGTCTTCGGGCACCGCTCACCGAGGATCCGCTTGTCGGCCATGGCTCGCAGGTAGCGCGACAGCGCCCGGCCCGGGGTGTACGTGTACGAGAGCCGGATCGGCGTCGTCACGCTGTCGACCGGCTCCACGTCGGCCAGCACAGCCGGCAACGTCACGGGCGCGACCAGCGGGCCCGGCGGCGCGAGTGGATCTTCGCTCACCGGCTCGGCCCGCCCGAAAGAGGCTCGCCCGGCTGCACTGCCCCACACGCGCCGCCAAGAGGCCGCCTGGTCACGCCGGTTCTCCGTCTGGCAGCGGCTCGAATCCGGCGATGTCCGCGATGTGGCCCTCACGATGGTCGCGCCACACCGCCCGCACCCTCATGCCGGTGGACATCTGCGCGGCAACATCGACGAGCACGGCGTGCAGCATGGCGGTGTCGGCGCCGTCGAGACGGATCAGCGCCCACGCGAACGGGCGCTCGAAGGGCTGCTGCGGCCTGGGGTCGCCGTTCCAGGCCCAAGTGAGCACCTCTCCGGACTGGCCGACCTCCACCATCTCGGTGAGCGGCTCGGCGGTGGCAGGGTCGTACTCGAGCGGCGGGCACAGCACCGATCCGTCGGCTCGCCGTATCCCGCTGATCACCCCGGCTCTGAGCCCGGCCAGGAACGCTCCGATCACTGGGCCGGTGGAGCGGGTGAACGGGTACTCCAGCACGAGCGGGGCTTGGAGCGCTTCGGCGGCCACGGCTGACCATGCTACGACAGCAGCCCGGCCGCGGTGCGAACCCGCGCCCCTGCCTGCAGAGCGCTTCGCTCACCCTCCCAGCAGCAGGAGCAGCCCGACACCTACCAGCCGCATGCCAGGCCCAGCCGCCTACCACGCAACTCACACTCCCAGCAGAAGCACCAGACCGATGATCGTGTAGAGGATCATCACCGCCAGCATCGGGTATTGCGAGCGCATTGCCAGCCGGTGGGGCCAGCGCTCCACAGCCCGGTCGTGGGCCACGGCCACGCCCAGCACATGGCCGACGGCGATGGCGGCCGTCTGGATCCAGGCGATCGCGTCGGTGGAGACCAAGGTGTAGTCCACCCGGTAGCCCGCAGTGCCGAACAGGTCCCATCCCCGGCCGAACGGGTCCGAGATCAAGGCGATGATCTGCTGGCCCTCCAGCAACAGGTAGCTGAAATAGTGGGCCACCGTGTAGGCCGCGGCTATGGGGATAAGCGACGGCACGAAGAGATCGGCCAGTTCCCGCTCCCGGTCGCCGGTGATGGCCGCCATGGCGGCTATCGCGGCCCGGTAGAGCACGACCACGGCGAAGATCACGAACACGAGGCCCACTGTGTTGACTGCGGTCAGCCCCCAGCCGGTGCGATCGGCGGCCACGTCAAGCCAGATCCCGCTGCGGGTGAAGCCGTCGAAGGTGGTGGAGCCCAGCACGACGAGGATGAACGCCGCCGCGCCCCGCCTCTCCGGCAGCACGGCCAAGCCCGCGAGCGGCGGCCTCAGCTTGCAGACGGCGGGGCTGCGGCCAGCCGAGCCGTCGTCCGTGCCGAGGTGCAGCGGGGCGATGCCGGCGAGCTTGGTGAACAGCACGCCGAAGCCGTCGGCGTCGCGCACCCAGCCCCGGCCGAAGACCGCCGCGCCCAGCAGCATCAAGGCCGTGTAGGCCGCCACGTAGACGCCGAGCACCCTCGGCTCGGCGTTGTCGTGGAAGGCGAGCTCGATCCAGACGAATCCGAAGACCGCGGCCACTGCCCACCACTGGTTGCCTGCGCCCCGGTCGGCTGCCGAAATCGGCCGGGCCTTGGCCCGGGCCCTCAGCCATGCGGCACCGTCGGCGAGCGTCGCGAACGGGTTCAGCGCCCGCCACACGTCACCCAGCAGCACCGACACGGCCTGCAGGCCGACCCAGAAGACGATGTAGACCGCGACCGGAGCGATGTTGACCGACGCGTTCGTGTTGCCCCGCAGCCCGGCGTAGACCAGAACGCCGAGCGCAAGCAGGCCTGCGATTCTCGCTAGTGGAGCCAGGAGCCTGCTGGCCTGCTGGATCGCTCTCGGCAGGCTGCGCCCCGCCGCCGCGGCTCGAAGCCGCGGGTCCTCCCAGAACATGCCCAGCGCCACGAACGACGCAGCCACCGCGAACGACGCCGCCCAAGCGAGCTGCCAGGCAGGCACCGGAAGATCCAGGCGGCCACCCACGCCGTGCGCCGCGGCGGGACCGGCCTGCACCAGCACCAGCGCCCAGGCCAGCACGCCGACAGCGGTGAGCCGTCGCCGAGCCGCCCGGCCACGGCGGGGCCCACGGCCACGGCGGGGCACACGGCCACGAGCGGCAAATGGTCGTTCTCCTCCCCGCACAAGTCGCGGAGCCGTCCGGCCACGGCGGGGCGCACAGCGGATGTGCGGTGTCACAGCAGGTCGCACCGCCGGAGGACTGTACCGGCGTGTAGAGCACCGAAACCGACCGTCTGCGCCGCCTGCCGGTGGGCGATACTGGACTCGAACCAGTGACCTCTGCCGTGTGAAGGCAGCGCTCTAGCCATCTGAGCTAATCGCCCGCAGCAGGCGAGGCTACCAGCGAGTCCCGCACAAGGGCCGCAGTGCCGAGCCGGGTACTGTCTCGCCGCGATCCGGTCGGGTCGGCGTGACCGCCGTCCTTGTGACTCAGAGGTGACTCAGAGCGGACTACGATGCTCAATCGAGTGCGGTGAAGGAGGTCGTCGTGTCATGGCTTGCAGACGCGGCCATGGATGAGGCCGACCACGCCGTCATCCAGAAGGCCCGAGCCGAAGCCGCCGAGCAGGGCGGCGTGGAGTTCGAGGCCTTATTCGACGAGCTTCTCGGGGACCGGGCCTGATTTCCAGCGTCGTACCTACGGGGCGGGGTCCGGGGATTGTCGGGCCGCGATCCGCAGGGCGCGTTCCATGAGGTGGCGGTCGCCGAGCCTGCGGCGTAGTTCGTGCTCGAGTCCCGCTATCGGATAGAGGTTCTGCGGCGCCCGGGCGTCCTTGTGGGGCTCGCTGGCGTAGCGGGGCAGGGTTGCGGTCACCGTGTCGGCCCGCCGGGCCGCCTGCTGGGCGGTCCCGAGGCCCGCCAGCTCGCAGCGGACGATCCCGGACATGGGATGCACAACCGGCCCCGGCAGACGCAGATACCAGGACCAGCGGGTGAACCCGGAGCCCCCGATCAGGAACACCGGCGTGCGCTGGCCCGCTCGCAGCACGGCCAGGAGGCGCTGCTCCCGGTCGGGCAGGTACTGGACGTGCTGGGTCTTCACGAAGCCGACCCCCTCTTGGTCTGCGCGGCCCCGCAGCGGACCGTCGAACACCACCATGTCGGCGGGGCCCGCGGCCGCGATCCCAGTCTCCAGCCGGGTCATCCGATCGTGGATGCCCCGGTAGAGGTCGTCGGGAGCGCTGCCCGCGCAGGGAACGAACTCATAAGCGCCGTGGCCGGTGACGATCGGCCCCGCGGCGGCGGAGGCCGCGGCGTACACCGCCCGCGACACGCGCGCCTCGACCACCTGCGCCGCGCTGCGGTCGCAGAGCACCGAGCCGGCCGCCACCGACGCGCACATCCCGGCCTGCGCGCCCGAGCCGTCGGCGATCCAGACACGGGCGTCAACCCGCCTGACGCCGTCGACGAACAGGATGCAGTCCGGCGCTGGCGCGGACGGTGCCGGGTCCACGGCCGACCACTCCCCTTCCGGCTGCTCGACGTCGACGTCCACCGGGCCGCTGGCCTCCTCCAGCCGCTCCTGGTCGACAGCGGCCCCGTACTCAGGCGCCCAGGTCTCGACCGCGAACCTCAACGAGACCGCCGACCTGCCGCGTCACCCGGCTGCGGATCCGCGTATTGCGAATTGCTCGCCGTCAACTGAAGCTGGGCGTTAGGCGGTGCCCCGGATACGGCTGGAGGGGCATGCGGCCGGTCGCTCCCGTGACGGTCCGACGACGGCACCCGAGACGCTGACGGATCGACCCCTCTCGGAGACCCTGATCGGGATGGCTGCCGCCGCGGAGAGCCCCCACCCGGCGCAACACCAGCGACCCCGCTCGGAGACCCTGATCGGGATGGCTGCCGCCGCGGAGAGCCCCCACCCGGCGCAACACCAGCGACCCCGCTCGAAGGCCCTGATCGGGATGGCTGCCGCCGCGGAGTGCCCGCACCCGGCGCTACACCAGCGACCCCTCCCGGTGGTCCTGATCGGGGTGGCTGCCGGCGCGGAGGGCCTGCACGCGGCGATGCACCGTTGCGCCGCGGCGGTCCGTCGTTCGCGGGAGACCGCTCGGGGGCGCGGCCAGGCGGAGCACCGCGTCGGGCTGGCCGCGCCGAGCCGACACTCGCAGGGGACGGCTCGGGGGCGCGGGCGGGCCCGTAGTGCATCCGGTCAGCGGGTTCGATAGTCCGAAGTCCTCGAGCGTCGGGCACGACCCTCCATCCGTGATGGTGGACCTTCTGGTGACAGTGCCAACAGAGCGGGATCATGTTGGTGATGTCGGTGGCGCCTCCCTCCGACACCGGCCGGATGTGGTGGGCCTGGCACAGCAGCGGCAGCGCGCCGCAGCCTGCACACCCGCCGTACTTGGCGATCAAGGCCCTGAACTGGGCCTCGGTTGCGATGGTCTTGGCGTGGCCGTGCCACAGAGGCACGCCCTTGTGGCTGAACACGATGCCGGTGATTCTGGCATTGCACATGTGCTCGTCGAGCACGCTTTGAGGGATCGCCGCCCCGCCTGCGACCTCGGCGAAGTCTCGGGTGCCGTCGGCGCTGAGATGCTGCACGATGGAGATGTCGGCCCGTCGGCTGCCACGGCCGCCGGAGCCGCCATCGGTGCCTCCGGCGGTATCCGCGCCCCCGGCGGTGAGAGCCTCAAGGGCGTCAGCCATGCGCTGGTGGCGGCTGCGACGTTCAGCCTCAGAAAGCACGAGGTCCTCTCGGCGCAGCCTCTCGGCCTGCTCGTTCAGTCGCTTGTGCAGTTTGGCGCCCGCGACCGGGTCGAACTCGCCGCGGAGATGCACCATGCCGTCGTCACCGCCCCAGACGCTCAGACGGCGACGCTGGCGCAGCCTCCGCCAAGCAGTCTCGCCGCCGTCGTCTTGTCGATGCGCCGTCCAGCGGCCCGCTTCCCGAGCGAACTCCTCCGGGGGGAGCGACGAAGCCTTGGCCAGCAGTTCGGAGTCCTCGGTGACCGCCTCGGGGCTGACCTTCTCCGAGGCGTCGGCCAAGGCCTTCGCGTTGGCGAACGACACCCGTCCGCTCTCGACGGCCCGCTGCACATCGGGCAGGGCCTGCAGCCTCTCGGCTGTCTTGACCTGCCCGACGGCCTCCCGCCGGGACAGGCCGGCCGCCTGAACGAGCACGCCGGCACCCCCGTCACCGTGGCGCTCGCGGGCGGCCAAGCTCCCGGCGGCATGGGTCTGGCAAGCGTCCAGCTTGGCCCGCATCGACTTGAACGCCTCAAGCCCTCTGCGCAGGTCGCCCGTCGACGCGTGCCCGGACTTGCTCTGCACAAGCACCTCGTCCAAGGCCGCCTCGGCCCGCCGGATCGCTTCCGTCAACATGAAAGACATCATGCCACACCCCTGTGACACCTGTCAAGCATTTACACTTATTTAGCATATATTCCCAAGGAGAAATCCAGGATCAATCCGCCCTCGGCCCGGCCCACAGCTAGACCTCCACGCGCTCGACCGAGGAGGTCGTCGGGCCCTTGGACACCTCGAAGCGAACGGGCATCCGCTCCGCGAGCTCGCGGATGTGGGTGACGATGCACACCATCCGCCCGGCCGCGCCCAACTCCTCCATGGCGGCTGCGACCGCATCGAGTGCGTCCGGATCCAGCGTGCCGAACCCCTCGTCGAGGAACAGCGAGTCCAGCCCGGTGCTGTTCTCCGCGGCCATCTCGGCCTGTCCGTCGCTCAGGGCCAGCGCCAGGGCGAGGCTGGCCAGGAACGTCTCGCCCCCCGACAGGGTCTTGGCACCGCGCACCTCGTCGGCGTTGTGGTGATCGCGGATGTCGAACGACGTGCCCTCGGCCACGAAGGAGTACTGCTGGTCAGAAAGCTGAAGCAGCCTGTGGTTGGCCCGCTCCACCAGGTCGGCGACGGCCTCCTCCAGCAGCCATCGCTCGAAACCGTTCGCTTGAAGCAGCCGGCCGAGCTGCGAGGCCACCGCCTCGTCGGAGCGCAACCCGGTGATCCGCTCCTCCAGTTTGGCCCGCGCCTTGCGAGCCTCCACAGCCTGCTCATGGAGGATCTCGGCCTTCCAAGCCGCTTCAGCCATCCCAACCGCGAACCTGTCCGGATGGTCGCCGGGCTCGAAGAAGGGCGCGCACAGCCGCCGCGCCTGGTCGACGAGATCGCGTTGGCTGCTCCGGGCGGCAAGCTCACGCTCCTCGGCCGCTTCCGCCCGAGCGGACAGTTCGACGACTTGCACCGCGGCCCACGCCGCCAGTTGCTGCCAGTCCTCGATCAGAGACTCGCCCGGCTCCGGCGGTGACAGCTCCGCCAGCCCGTCGCGGACCCGCCCGAAGCTCGTGCGCGCCTGCTTCTCTTCAGCCACGCGTTCGTCGAATCGGCCTCGGGCGGTCGTCTCCGCCTCCCTGGCCGCCTCCTCGTCAGCAGAAGCCCGGTCGCACGCGGCGGCCAGCCGTTCGGCCTCGGCGATGCGCTCATCGAGCTCGGCGACATCAGGCTCGCCGACCAGTCGGTTCGTCAGCTGGTCGCGCTGTCTGAGGCAGCCGTCCCGTTCGGCCGTCGTCCGGACGAGCGTCTGCGCCGCCTCGCTCTCAGCCTTCAGCGCCTGCCGCGTGTCCTCCGCCTCGCGCAAATCCCCTTCAGCCTGCTCGGCTCGCTTCAGCCCATCGTCGGCGACAGCCGCGGCAGCCTCCAGTTCGTCGACTCGTGCCTCCAGCCGGTCCAACGCGTCCTTGTCGGGAGCGTCCCGCAGCTGCGCCTCCAGCGACTCGCGGGAGTCCTCGAGGCCGCGGGCCGCGGCCCTGGCCTCGGCGGCAACCGTCCTGGCCTCGTCGAGCTCCGAGTCGGCGTCCTTCAAGGCATCTCCAGCCCGCTCATGGGCCGTGCGACACTGCTCGAACTCGCGGTCCACATCGTGGTCTGGAAGCGAGACGACCGTCTGACGGCACACCGGACAGGGCTCGCCCTCCCGCAACTGCGCCACGAGGCCCTCGGCCTGCTTGACCGCTCGCACCCGTTCGAGAGACTCGGCCGCTTCGTCGAGGCTCCGTTGCGCCTCGCCGCGGCGCGCCTCGGCCGCGGCTTGCGCCGTCTCGGCCTGCTGGCGCTCAGCGTGGGCTTGGACCAGCTCTCGACCGAGGCGCTCGAACTCGGACCATCGGCTCCTGGTCGCTTCAAGCTCGCCCTTTCTGGGGCCTTCGGCCGCAGACTGCCTCGCCGCCCGGGCGGCGGCGCGAGCCTCGGCCACCTCCTCGGCAGCCTCGTCGAGACGATGCCGGAACTTGTCGGCCTCCTCGGATGCTGCGCCGGCGGCGATCTGTGCGTTCTCGACATCGGTCTCTCGGCCGACGAGTTCCTGGTCGAGCTCGGCCAGCCGCCGATGGTCGTCGATCAGGCGCCTGCAAAGTTCGGCGTTGGGTCCGTCGTCGGCTCGGCGCCGCGTCTCGACCGCCTCCAGACGGGCGCTGCGATGGGCTGCTTCGGCGGTCGCCAGCGCCTGCTGAGCCGACAGCAGCCCGATCGCCAGGATTGTCGCCGACTCGGGAACCGTCGCTGCCACGACCGCCCGATCGCGCATCGGCTGGAGGCGTCGCAGCTCGTCGCGTGCCGACTCCAGGCCGGCGACGACCTCAGCGAGATCGTCCATGACTCTTTTCAACTCGGCCTGAGCGTTGCGCGCCCCTTCGGCCGCGGCAGCGAGCTTGGCAATCCGCTCAAGAGTCGGAGCCTTGGTCTGCAACTCGGGTTCGAGCGCGGCGATCTGGGCCGAGGCCTGGGCGGCCCGCTGGCGAGCCTCCTCACCCATGCGGGTGTAGACGACCAGGTCGAGCAGGTGACGCAGCAGTTCCTGTCGGTCGGATGCCTTGTCATGGAGGAACTGGGCGAAACGGCCCTGCGGCAGCACCACCGTCTTGGTGAACCGGTCGAAGTCGAGGCCCAGCATCCTCTCCACCGCGGACGCCATTTCGGTGGCGCGTCCGGCGAGCACCTCATCGCCTCGTTCGAGGCGCGCCTCTTTGGTGGTGGCACCACCGGGTGTGCGGCGCACTACCCGCACGGCTGTGTAGGCCTGACCGCCGGCCTCGAAATCGAACGACACCCGCGCCTCGTTGGCGAGTTGGCTGATCACCGGCGCCACGGCCCGGGCATCGTCGTAGCGGGCCACCGTGCCGAACAGGGCGAAGGTGATGCCGTCGATGATCGTGGACTTGCCTGATCCTGTCGGCCCCACCAGCGCGGCCAGCTCCACGTCTCTGAAGTCGACTTCGGTGTCCTCGCGGAAGGCGGCGAACCCGCTCATGCGGAGCTTCAGGGGCCTCATGGCTGCACAGGCTCCCGGTCGGCGTCGTGTTGAGCGTCGAGCAGCTCGGCGAACAGCGCGCGAATCCGCTCGTCGGAGACATTGCGCTCGGCCAGATACTCGTCGAACAGATCAACCGGGGTCCGTCCGGACCGTGAGATCCGGCGAGGCGCGGGGCTCGACGAGTCCTCGACGCGCACGTCCACAACCCGTTCGCCCAGCAGTTCTCGCACGGTGTCGGCCAGGCCGGCCCTTCGGGACTCGCGGACGACTGCCCGCAGCCAGGGTTCGTCGGCCAGGTCCGGGCCGGTCGACTCCAGTTCAGCCAGCGTGCCAGTCACCGTGCGCAGGGGCCGGCCGCTCGACAACGGCAGCGGTGTCACCGTCGGCGGCAGGCCGGGCTCAATGTCGACGAGGTTCACCTGCTTGCGCTGCTGCTCCTCGCCGAAGTCGAGCTGCAGCGGGGACCCGCAGTAGTGGATCTGCCCCGGGCCAGCGATCTTCTGGGGCCGGTGCACATGGCCGAGGGCCACATACCCGGCGCCGGCCGGGAAGGCCTGGGCGCTGAGGGCGTAGTCGTCGATGAAGTGCGCGGCCCGCTCGCCGCCGCCGAGCTGGCCGCCGTGGACGAAGGCGTGAGCCATGAGGACATTGACCGTGCCGGACTCGAAGCCGCTGGTGAGGGCGTCGATGACCAGCCGCATCCTCTCGGAGTAGGCCTGCGCGTTCTCGTACGCGGCCGAGTCCATCAGGTCCTTGGCTCTCACAATGCCCCGCTGCGACACGAACGGCAGCATCGCCAGCCGCACGTCCTCGCCGGGACGGGTTCGCAGTCTGAGTACTCCGCCGTCGTCGGGGCGGAGCGGCCGGGACACCACACGGACCCGGCCAGCGGCCTCGAACACCGGGGCGACAGCCGACAGCTTGCGGCTGTTGTCGTGGTTGCCGGCGATCACTGCCACCTCTGCCCCAGTGCCGGCCAGTTCCAGCAGCGCCCGGTACACGATCCCTTCGGCTTCAGCCGACGGCGCAGCGGTCTCGAACAGGTCGCC
Organism: Acidimicrobiales bacterium; assembly: GCA_963667505.2. Lineage (GTDB taxonomy): Bacteria > Actinomycetota > Acidimicrobiia > Acidimicrobiales > Aldehydirespiratoraceae > Aldehydirespirator. The sequence continues at coordinate 1,778,875 of OY763490.2, forward strand.
GGCCACCAGCACGAGATCCACGGAGTGCTCCGCGGCCAGGCCCGCTATCTCGTCTAGCACCGCCCGATGCTCTTCGGCTCGGCTGTGGCCCCGAATCGCCTTGCCGACATGCCAGTCGCTGGTGTGCAGGATCCTCACGGCGCCGCCCGCCCTGCTCGCCGGCGCATCCGCGATCCGACGCTCGCTTGGCACCTGACGCTTCCTGGAGCGACGCTCGGCCGCTGTGACATGCTCACGGCGCGTTCAGCCCAGGCCGTCGAACGGATCGGACGGCTGGGACGCGCCCGCTCCCGGCGACGGAGCGTGCGACCGGTCGGCCTCCGCGGCCCGCGTCGCCCATGCCGGGAAGGGGAACTCCACCAGCAGCGGCACCGGCAGGCGGGGCTGGGCCACGTACATGGACCCCGGCTTGAGGACGGTGGCCCGCTGGCGCTGCACGCCCGGCAGGAACCCGTACTGCTCGCGGCCGGCCTCGGCGCTGTCGAGCCGTCCCACCACCCGGATGGCGCTGTTGGCCACCACCCGGCGTTCGACCTCGCTGGCCGTCTGCTGGGCGCCGACCAGGATGATCCCCAGGCTGCGGCCCCGCTCGGCCACGTCCAGCAGGATCTCCTTGATGGGGCTGCTGCTGTCGCGCGGGGCGTACTTGTTGAGCTCGTCGAGCACCACGAACTGCAGCGGCTTGGCCGTGCCGCTGGCCTCCTTGGCGTCGAAGGCCTGGCGCAGCACCACGCCGACCACGAAGCGCTTGGCCCGGTCGTGGAGCTGGTGGATGTCCACCACGGTGAGCTGGTTGGAGTCCAAGTCGATGGCGTGCGCCGGCGCGTCGGCTATGTCGGCTCTGATCAAGTGCTCCACATGGCGCACCGAGGCGTGCAGGCGCCGCACGAAGGCGTTGATGGTGCCGCCTCCGATGGCCCGGCCCGTCCAGCGCGGGTCGGGCGACTCTTCGGGATCGTCGGGGATCAACTGCCTCTCGACGGCGTCGACGAGCTCCGAGAACCGACGGACCGTCGTGCCCTCGACCCGGACCGAGCCATCAGAGCCAGAAGACTCCTTGGCGCATTGGGCCAGCCGAGCCGCCACCGACTGCACAACGATGGTGTACTGCTGGCGCTCGTCCTCGGCGTCGGCGAACAGGAACGGCAGCAACTGCTGTGAGCAGAAGTCCGCGACGGTCCAGAAGTAGGGCCTGACTCCGGCGTGGCGGGCGCCGGTCGCGGGAGTGGCGTTGGGGTCGCCGCGTCGCGGCGGCGCCAGGACGCCGACCGAGCGGAAGGGCGCCGCTTCCAGCGCCAAGGCCGAGTACCGCATGCGCTGGTCGGGGTCGAGGCGCGAGTTGGGATAGTCCAGGAAGAGCAGGTCCTCGCCCTTGACGTTGAAGATGAGGCCTTTGGTGTGCATGGCCTCGGAACCGAGGACGCCGGAGTTGAACAGGGAGTAGAGCAGGAACGTGGCGTAGCTGGTCTTGGTGGCCACCCCGGAGATGCCGCTGATGTTGATGTGGGCGCCCTTGGTGCCGTCGACGAAGTCGAGGTCGAGGTAGATGGGGTCGTCGTCTCGGCTCAGCCCGGCGGGCAGGCGACGCTCCACCTCGTCGAAGTCGAGGGCCGCGTCGCGCTCGGCGTCGACTGCCCGGCGTACCTCCGCGCCCGGAAGCGGCGGGACGAAGGTCTCGGGCACGACCCGGGTGAGTTGCACCTGGGCGGCCTCACTCACCTCGGCTGGGAGGATCCCGTCGGCGATCAGGAACACGTCGCTGTCGAAGCGGGCACCCTCATGGCGGGCCCTCACCTGGCTCACCACCCCGTACAGGCTGATTCGGTCGCCGTTGGGCAGGGCGCGGTCGAGGGCCACCACGTCGTCGAGCTGCAGGTGGGCGCCCGGCGCGACGGCCACCCAGAACTCCAGCGGGGTGGCGTCGTCGGTGCCCAGCACCCGGCCAACCACATCGCTCATCTGTCGGCCTCCTGACGGACGGGAACGGGAGGTGCGCAGGCGTCAGGCATCGCGCACGCGCATCTCGCACAGGTGCCAGTCACCCGAGAAACGGTACTGCCGACCTGTGACAGGAATGCCCGTCCACAGATCCAAGTCGCGGCTCTCAGGACACCTCGGCGGCCACCGGGTCGAGGGCTAGGAGGTCCTCGAGCAAGGCGAGGGTCTCCAGCACGGCGAGGTCGTCGAGTTGGTGGCCCACCACCTGGAGGCCGATGGGCACGCCCTCGCGGCTGAATCCGCAGCAGACGCTTCCGGCCGGGCGGCGGGTCAGGTTGGCCAGGGGCGTGAACCGGAACCAGTTGGGGGTCTCGGCGCCGTCGATGGTGCCGTGGCCTCCCGGCGCGGGCGGCTGGCCCGCGAGCGTGGGCATCAGCAGCACGTCGTAGCCGTCCATCATCTCCGCCAGCGCCACCGACAGCTCGCCGGCCCGTTGGCGGGCGTCGTAGAGAGACTCCGCAGTGACCCGCTCGTAGACGTCCTCAAGCATCCGGGCGAGCACCTCGGTCACGTCAGCCCATTCGTGGGTTCCGTACAGCGGACGGAACACGGGGCCGATCAGCCCCCCGAAGAACAGCTGGAGGAAGATCCCGGGCCCCTGGGCGAGCTCCGTCTGCGTCTCGACGACCTCCACTCCCTCGGCGGCCAGGCGGTCCACCGCCGCCGCGCAGGCTGCCGCTATCTCGGAGTCGACCGGCTCGCCGTCTATCGACGGCGCCCACAGCACTCGGGCCGGCGGCCGGGGACTGTCCAGGGCGGCCCGCCACGACACGCCGGGCTTCGGCAGGCTGCGCAGGTCGGCCGGGTGAGGGCCGACCACGGAGTCGAGGCACAGGGCCACGTCCCGGATCAGTCGGGCCATCGGGCCCACGCAGGACAGATCGATCAGGCCCGACGGCGGCGGCCCGCTGGGCACCCGGCCGTGGCTGGTCTTGATGCCCGACAGCCCGCAAATCGCCGACGGGATGCGGATCGAGCCTCCCCCGTCGGAGCCGGTGCCCAGCGGCACCATCCCCGCGGCGATGGCCGCGCCGGTGCCGCCCGACGACCCGCCCGGCGACCGCTCCGGGTTCCATGGATTGAGCGTCGGGCCGAACCTGGGGTTGTAGGTGTCGCCCATGCAGCCGTGCTCGGGGGTGTTGGTCTTGCCCACGATCACGCAGCCAGCCGCCCGCATCCGGGCCACCTCGGTGCTGTCGGACGTGGCGGGGGCGTCATAGCGGGTGTACATGGCGCCCTTGGAGGTGTGGAACCCGGCCGCGTCGGCGAGGTCCTTCACGCCTATCGGGATTCCGGCCAGCGGGACGGGATCGTCGCCCGCATCGAGCCGCTGGTCGAGGGCCTCGGCCTGACGCCGGGCCCCGTCGGCGTCGACGGCCACGAAGGCGTTCAGCACCGGGTTGAGGGCCTCGATCCTCTCCAAGGCGTGCTCGGTGACCGCGGCAGCCGTCAGGGCGCGTTCCCGCACCATCGCCGCGAGGGCCTCGACGGTCACGGTCCGAAAGTCAGGCACCTGCACCATGGGCTGCAACTCCTCACCAGCACTCGTCTCGACACGAGCACTCATCGATTGTCCGGCGAACTCTCCAGGCCACATGAACGGTAGACGGCACCGGTCGGGCAATGCCGAGGCGCCCAAGTCATCGGAGCGCCTCGTGGGCCATTGCGCCTGCTCAGGCGTCATGACGGCTGCACCGTCATTTCAGGACAGACCACTAACAGCCTGTCAGGCGTTGCGCGAGGCGCTCGAGGCCAGCGACGCGCGAGCCCTTCACCAGCACGGCGTCATCGCCGCCGAGACCGCCCATGCTGGCGAGCACGGTCCGCGCACCGTCGATGCCGGACACTGCGGTAACCGGCGCGCTGCCAAATGCGTAGGCGGGGGCGTCCACGGCGACGACCTCGATGCCGAGGCTGGCCGCGAAATCAGCGATCGCGGCGTGTTCGGCAGCCTCGTAGTCCCCGAGCTCGGCCATGACGCCCAAGACCGCGAGCCTGCGGCGCGCCGGGAGCGCGGCCAGCGCCTCCAAGGCCGCCCGCATCGATAGCGGGTTGGCGTTGTAGCAGTCGTTCAGCAGCCGGGCGCCGTCAGCGATGCGCAGCAGTTCCATCCGCAGCGGTGACAGCACCGGATCAGCCAGCCCGGCGGCGATGTCTTCGAGGCGGACTCCAAGCTCGAGGGCCACTGCTGCCGCGGCCAGTGCATTGTCCACCGACTGCGCGCCCCGCGACCCCAACACCGCCTCGACACTGCCTCGGGGACTCCTCAGCGTGAACCTGGGCACCAGATCGTCGTCCAGCACGAGCCCGGCCGCGGCAACCTCCCCGCCCACGCCGAACGTGACAACGCGGGCGCTCGTGCTGCTCGCCATCGAGGCGACCTCGGCCACGCCGGCGTTGAGGACGGCCACTCCTCCCTCATCAGCCGGCGGGAGCGCCTCGACGAGTTCTCGCTTGGCTGCCGTCACCGCCTCGAGCGACCCGAACTCGCTCGTGTGCGCCAGTCCGACGGTTGTGACGACGCCCACCGTCGGCCGGGCCAAGTCGCACAGCCCGGCGATGTGGCCCGAGCCGCGGGCGCCCATCTCGACCACCAGCGCCTCGGCGTCCTCGGGCGCGGACACCAGGGTGATGGGCACCCCGATCTCGTTGTTGAACGAGCGCCTGCTGGCCCATACCCGCCGGTCGCGGCCCAAGACGGCCGCCAGCAAGTCCTTGGTCGTGGTCTTGCCGACCGAGCCGGTGATGCCCACCACCGGCACGCCTACCAGCCTGCGGCGAGCCCGCCGCGCCAGGTCGCCGAGGGCCGTCAACGTGTCGTCCACCGCCACCGCGGGGGCTCCCGCCATCGTTGGGCCCCGGGACGTGAGGTAGGCCGACGCCCCTGCGGCCACCGCGTCCTCGATGAAGTCGTGACCGTCACGGTCGGCGACCAGAGGCACGAACAGCATGCCGGGGCGGACCTCCCGGCTGTCCTGGGTGACGCCGTCGACTGTGACCGTCGCCGCGGCCGCATCGCCCGGGGTCCCGCCTGCAACGGTGCCACCGGTCGCCTCGGCGATCTGGTCGAGGGTCCAGCGCACGGCGCGAGTGTGGCACGCGCCCCGCAACCGCGTCGCGCACCTCGCCGGGCGGTCCGTCGCTCCGTCCATCCGAGACCGAGACGAGTCTGATGGGCGGCCCATCGCCGAAGCGGCCGCGCGCCCGGCGCTAGCGTCGCCGGCATGGAGGACCGCCGGGTGAGGCTGGTCGTGCTGTTCGGTGGACGCTCGGCCGAGCATGACGTGTCATGCGTGTCGGCACGCCATGTGGTAGCCGCCGCCGATCCCGCCAAGTACCGGGTGGAGCCCGTGGGCATCACCCGTGACGGTGTCTGGGTCTTGTCCGAGGAGGCCATGAACGCCATCGACGCCGGCGCGGACGCCCTGCCCGAGCGGCTCAGAGCCGCCGGTCCCGAGGTAGAGCCCCTGCCGGTGCTGGCTGCCGCGGCCAACGAACACGCCACAGGACGCATCAGTGAACGCACGGTTGTGCTGCCGATCCTGCATGGTCCGATGGGCGAGGACGGGACCGTGCAGGGCCTGCTGGAACTGGCCCGGGTCCCTTACGCCGGCGCCGGTGTACTGGCGTCCGCGCTGTGCATGGACAAGACGGCGGCCAACGAGATGCTGGCCCACGCCGGGATCGCTCACACCAGGTGGAGGGCCGTCACTCTCGACGATCCTGACGCCAGCGACGACGAACTGGGCGATCGTGTCGACGCGATCATCGATGATCTGGGCCTGCCGCTGTTCATCAAGCCCGCGAGCATGGGATCGTCGGTCGGCGTGTCTAGGGCGACCACCCGCCGAGGAGTGGCCCAAGGGCTGCGGCTGGCGGGCCGCTACGACCGCTCCATCATCGTCGAGGAGGAGGCCCGAGCCCGGGAGATCGAAGTCGCCGTGCTCGGCAACGACGAGCCCGAGGCGAGCCTGCCGGGCGAGATCGTGCCGGGTGCCGAGTTCTACGACTACGCCGACAAGTACCAGGACGGTGCCGAGCTGCTCGATTCCGGCCCCGCTGGACGCCGACGAGGTGGCCGCTTGCCGAGCGCTTGGCCATCGCCGCCTACCGGGCCCTGCGGGTGGAGGGCCTGGCCCGGGTCGACTTCCTCTACGAGGACAACCGGGACGACCGCGGCGACCGTGGCTGGCTAGTTAGCGAACTCAACACGATGCCGGGTTTCACGCCCATATCCATGTACCCCAAGCTGTGGGCCGAGAGCGGACTCCCCTACCCGCAGCTCATAGACCGGCTGGTGGAACTGGCCCTCGAGCGGCACGCCCGCCGCGAGCGCCACACGCTCACCGACCCCGGCACCGAGCCGCCGCGATAGTTGGCGGCACGCCCGGTCGGCATGGAGCGACCCATCTGGGATCGTGAGCCTTCCGCGTCCGCGGCCACTAGAACTAGCGGCGTGATCGTCGAGTCGCTGGCGGGGAAACGCATCGCCATCACCGGTGCGACCGGGTTCCTGGGGACTGCGCTCACCGAGCGCCTTCTGCGCTGCGTGCCCGACTGCGAGCTGGTGCTGGTCGTCCGTCCGGGGCGGCGGGATGCGGCGGCCCGAGTGCAGCGCGACGTGCTGCGAAACGACGCCTTCGACCGCCTCCGCGAGCAGTGCGATCAACCCGGCGCCGACGAGACCTACCAGGAGATGACCGCCCGGCGGGTCGAGGCCCTGGCGCTGGCGACGTGAGCATCGACGGGCTCGGGCTCGACGACGAGGGCCGGGCCGCTCTCGCCAGCTGCAACGTCGTGATCCACTCGGCGGCCACCGTGAACTTCGACTCGGCCCTCGACGACGCGGTCGAGGTCAACCTGCTGGGACCGGCCCGGGTGGCGTCAGCGCTGGCCGAGGCCGGCTCGAGCGCCCACATGATCGCGGTGTCGACCTGCTATGTGGCCGGCAGCCGCCGGGGGGCGGCCCCCGAGGAGCTGGTGGACGACTCGCCGTTCTTCACCGAAGTCGACTGGCGTGACGAGGTGGCCAGCGCCCGCCGGGCCCGCCGCGACGCCGAGCAGGCCAGCCGAAGCCCGGAGCGCCTGGCCGCGCTGGGGGCGGCCGCCCGACGCGAGCTGGGGGCGGCCGGCATCCCGGCCTTGTCCGAGAAGGTCGAGAGCCTGCGGCGCCGCTGGGTGGGCGACCAGATGACCGCGGCGGGCCGGGCCAGGGCATCGAGCCTCGGCTTCCCCGACGCCTACGCCTTCACCAAGGCCCTGGGCGAGCGGGCTCTGGCCGAGACCCGGAACGGCATCCCGGTCACGATCGTGCGGCCCTCGGTCATCGAGTCGGCCCTGGCCGAGCCCCGGCCGGGATGGATCCGGGGCTTCCGCATGGCCGAACCGGTGATCGCGGCCTACGCCCGGGGCCTGCTCAAGGAGTTCCCGGGCGTGCCGGAGGGAATCATCGACGTGATACCGGTCGACCTGGTGGTGTCCGCCATCCTGGCCGTGGCCGCCCGAGGGCCGGTCGAGCCTGGCCCCGACGTCATCCAGGTCGCCAGCGGGGCCGTCAACCCGCTCAAGTACGGCACGCTCTTCGACCTGGTGAGCGGCTGGTTCACCGAGCACCCCGTCTACGACGAGTTCAACCAGCCGATCCCGGTGCCCCGTTGGTCGTTCCCAGGCCGGGGCCGGGTGGCGAGACAGCTCCAGCGGGCCCAGAAGTCGCTGGAGACCGCCGACCGGGTGCTGTCGTCGCTGCCGCTGCGGGGCCGCCACGCCCTGATGAGCGCCGGCCTCGAGGAGCGCCGCCAGCAGCTCAGCCGGGCCAGCGAGTACGTCGAGCTGTACGGGTCCTACGCCGAGTGCGAGGCCATCTACCAGCTCGAACGGCTGACGGAGCTGTGGCGCTCGCTCGACGACGACGATCAGGCCATGTTCTGCTTCGACCCGTCCGTCATCGACTGGCACCACTACGTGCACCATGTCCACCTGCCGTCGATGGTGGCCCAGGCCCGCCTCAAGATGGCGCCGGGCGCCGGGGGCGGGCGCAGCGAGTCGCGCTCGACCCGGCTGCGCCGCCAGGTGCTGGCCGCCGAGCGCCACCTGGCGGTGTTCGACCTGGAGAACACGCTGATCGCGTCCAACGTGGTGGCCAGCTATGCGTGGCTGGCCACCCGCGAGCTCGACGACCTCGACCGGGTGCGATTCGCGGCCCGCACCCTGGCGGAGGCGCCGCGGCTGCTGGCTCTGGACCGGCGCGACCGCAGCGACTTCCTGCGCTACTTCTATCGGCGCTTCGAGGGCGCCCCGGTGGACCGCATCGACGCCGACTGCGCCGAGATGCTCAGCGACCTGATCATCACGAAGTCGTTCCCCCAGGGGATCCGCCGCATCCGCGAGCACCGGCAGGCCGGCCACATGACGCTGCTCATCACCGGTGCCCTGGACTTCGTGGTGGCGCCGCTGCGGCCCCTGTTCGACCACATCGTGGCGGCCGAGATGGGATCGAGCGACGGCGCCTACGACGGCCGCCTGCTGAGCGTTCCCCCGACGGGCGAGGCCCGCTACCAGACGCTGGCCGACTTCGCCGACCTCCACGGCCTCGACCTGCGGGAGTCGGTGGCCTACGCCGACAGCACCTCGGATCTGCCCATGCTGGAGGCGGTGGGCTTCCCGGTGGCCGTCAATCCCGAGACCAAGCTGGCCACACTGGCCCGACGCCGGGGCTGGCTGATCGAGCACTGGTCCACCAGCGCAGGGGCGCCCGCCAAGCTGCTGCCGATGGCGCCCCGCAACCGCGGCCGCACTCGCAGCAATGGCCGCGGCAACGCCCTGGCGAGGTCGGCCTGATGGCCGCCGAGCGCCGACACCGCGCGCCGCGTCCGGGACTGGTGCTGGAGGTGGACCGGTCCACCCCGCCGGTCCTGTTCCATCACGGCGAGGGCTTCCGCCTGGAACGGCTCCCGCCGGGACGCAGCCGGGTTATATACCCCGCGGAGCCCGTCGCCGGCCTGCGCGATCCCGAGGCGGCCATCCGCCACGCCCTGCTCAACCCGCTGGACTCCGATCCGCTGCCCGCGCGGCTGCGGCCCGGCATGAAGCTCACCATCGCCTTCGACGACGTGTCGCTGCCGCTGCCGCCGATGCGCCGCCCCGACATCCGCCAGCGGATCATCGAGCAGGTTCTCGACATGGCGGCCGCCGCGGGGGTGGACGACGTGCACCTGATCGCCGCGCTGGCCCTGCACCGCCGGATGACCGAGAGCGAACTGCGCCACGCCCTCGGCGACCGGGTCTACGACGCCTTCGCCCCGCAGAGCGCGCTCTACAACCACGACGCCGAGGATCCCGACGGCATGGTGGAGTTGGGCCGCACCGGCCACGACGAGCTGGTCACCATGAACCGGCGGGCCGCGGAGAGCGACCTGCTCGTCTACGTCAACATCAACCTGGTGTCCATGGACGGCGGCTGGAAGTCCACGGCCACGGGCCTGGCCGACTACCGGGCCCTGCGCCACCACCACAACGTCCACACGATGCAGCAGTCCCGGTCGTTCATGGACCGTCCCCGCTCGGAGCTGCACCGCTCCAACTGGCGACAGGGCGAGGTGATAAAGGCCCACGGCCCGCCGATCTTCCAGATCGAGACCACCGTCAACAACAACACCTTCGGCCGCGAGGGGCCGATGGCCGTGCTCCAGAAGCGGGAGTGGGAGTGGGGCGCCAAGGACCGGGCCTCGTTCATGGCGATGCAGGCCGGTCTCAAGGCGATGCCCGGCGGGGCGCGGCGACGGGTGTTCGGCTCGTGGCTGGCGCCCTATGAGATGACGTCGGTGCAGGCCGGTGAGGTGGAGGCGGTCCATGAGAGCACCACCGCCAACGTGCTGGCCCAGCACCTGGTGCCGGTGCAGGGCCAGACCGACGTGTTGACCATGGGCCTGCCCTACATCTGCCCCTACAACGTGAACTCGGTGATGAACCCGATCCTGGTGATGTGCCTGGGGCTCGGCTACTTCTTCAACCTCTACCGGGGCAGGCCGCTGGTGCGCGAGGGCGGCGTGGTGATCATGGGCCATCCCACGGCCTGGGAGTTCCACCCGGTGCACCATCCGAGCTACATCGACTTCTTCGAGCAGGTGCTGGCCGCCACCACCGACCCGGCCGAGATCGAGGCCAAGTTCGAGGAGCAGTTCGCCTATGACGAGTGGTACATCCACCTGTACCGCACCAGCTACGCCTACCACGGCGTGCATCCTTTCTACATGTGGTACTGGGGGGCGCACGCCCTGCAGTGGCTGGGACGGGTGATCGTGGTGGGCGGCGACGCCCGGGCGGTGCGCCGCATGGGCTTCCAGCCCGCATCCACCCTGTCGGACGCCTTGGAGATGGCGGGCGACGTGGTGGGGTCGTCGCCCACGATCACCCACCTGCACAACCCGCCCATCCTCATGGCCGACGTGGAGTGACGGGCGGTGCGGATGGGCGTGAGGATGCGGCGAGGCGGAATGGATCGGCGATTTGGGCGACGTGGCCTAGCCGGGCTGAGCGGGGCGCGAAGTAGCTGATGGGGATCGCGCACGACTTGGGCTTGGCCAGGCTGGGGCGCCGCCTGCCGTCGCCGGCCCGGGCTCTGAGGGCCCGCTCGTTCCCGCTGCGGGCGCCGGACGTTCCCGGCGGGGTGGCGCCGCTGGAATCGCCGGGACGCACCGGCGTGGACTTCGAGACCGACTGGTCCCGTCGCTGGGCGGCCCGCATGTGCCGGGCCGCGATCGTGGAGGGCCCGATGCGGGCCATGGTGCAGGCGCTGGCCTCGCCCGACCGCCGGGGTGCCGACCGGCTGGCCGACCTCGACGGCGCGGTGGTCTTCGCGGCCAACCACCACAGCCACATCGACACTCCCCTGCTGCTGACGTCGCTCCCCGAGCCGTGGCGCCACAAGATCGTGGTTGGCGCAGCAGCCGACTACTTCTTCGGCAGCCGAGCGGCCGGGGCGACCGCGGCGCTGGTGATGGGGGCCATCCCCATCGAGCGGGCCCGGGTCGGCCGCCGGTCCGCCGACCTCGCCGCCGGTCTGATCGACGACGGCTGGAGCCTGCTGATCTACCCGGAGGGCGGCCGCAGCCCCGACGGCTGGGGCCAGCCGTTCCGGGGCGGAGCGGCGTACCTGTCGGTGCGCTGCGGCGTGCCGGTGGTGCCGGTCCATGTGGGCGGCACCGGTGCGATCCTGCGCAAGGGCCGCACGATGCCTCGACCCGCGACGACGACAGTGACCTTCGGGACGCCGCTGCGGCCCGAGCCCGGCGAGAGGGCACCCCGCTTCGCGGCCCGCATCGAAGCCGCCGTCACCGCTCTGGCCGACGAGGTCAGCACCGACTGGTACTCGGCCCGCAAACGGGCGCACGCCGGGTCCAGCGGCACCCTCACCGGTCCCGAGGCCGGCGTCTGGCGCCGCCAATGGGCACTGGGCGGCACCGGCCGCCGCGCCATCACCTCGACCCACTCCCCCCGCTGGCCCGACCTGTAGCTCCCGCTGACTCCCGCAGTCGAAGCCGCGACAGTCTGCGGCACGACAGCCGCACAATCTGCGGGATGACAGCCCAACAATCTGCGGGATGACAGCCCAACAATCTGCGGCACGGACTCCGCACCATCTGCGGCACGGCACCCGGTCCTGTCACCGCCCGTGAGCCCGATTCGCGGCACCCGGCGGACACCGGCCAGGCACACCACCATCCCCAGGCACGACTTGCGCACCTAGGCTGAGTTGCATGGCTGTGTTTGCTAGTACTCCGGTGGAGCTGATCGAGGGCGTGTATGCGACCTTGGACGAGCGGGTGGGGCGGGCCCGGCAGAGCTTCGGGCGGCCGTTGACGCTCGCCGAGAAGATCCTGGTCAACCATCTCGACCCGTCCGAGACCGGCGTGCCGGAGCGGGGCGTGACCTACGTGGACCTGCGGCCGGACCGGGTGGCCATGCAGGACGCCACCGCCCAGATGGCCTGGCTGCAGTTCATGACCGCTGGGCTCGACGAGGTGCAGGTGCCCACCACCACCCACTGCGACCACCTGATCACCGCCCGCACCGACGCCAGACGCGATCTGCTGGCCGCGCTGTCGGGCAACGACGAGGTCTACGAGTTCCTGCGCAGCGTGTGTGCCCGCTACGGCGCCGGGTTCTGGAAGCCCGGCTCGGGCATCATCCACCAGGTCGTGCTGGAGAACTACGCCTTCTGCGGCGGCATGATGATCGGCACCGACAGCCACACCCCCAACGCCGGCGGCCTGGCCATGGTGGCGGTGGGTGTGGGCGGCGCCGACGCGGTGGACGTGATGACCGGCTTCCCGTGGAACGTGCGCTGGCCCGAGCTGATCGGCGTGCGCCTCACCGGCCAGCTCAGCGGCTGGTCGGCCCCCAAGGACGTGATCTTGAAGGTGGCCGACATCCTGACCGTGGCCGGCGGCACCGGCGCGATCGTCGAGTACTTCGGCCCCGGCGCCCGCTCGCTGAGCGCCACCGGCAAGGCCACCATCTGCAACATGGGCGCCGAGATCGGGGCCACCACCTCGATCTTCGACTACGACGAGTCGATGGACCGCTACCTGCGGGCCACCGGCCGATCCGACGCCGCCGACCTCGCCGGAGCCGCCGCCCATCACCTGTGCGGCGACCCCGAGACCGAGGCCGATCCGGAGCGCTTCTACGACCGGGTAGTCGAGATCGACCTCGACACGCTCGGCCCTCACATCAACGGCCCCCACACCCCCGACCTGGCCCGGGAGGTCGGCGAGCTCGGCGACGAGGCCCGCGACCGCGGCTGGCCGCTGGAGATCAGCGCCGCGCTGATCGGCAGCTGCACCAACTCGTCGTACGAGGACATCACCCGGGCGGCGTCGATCGCCCGCGACGCGGCCGCCAAGGGCCTGCGGGCCCGCACCCGGCTGCTGGTGACCCCCGGCTCCGAGCAGATCCGCTCCACCATCGTGCGCGACGGGCTGATGGACGACTTCGAGGCCCTCGGCGCCACTGTGCTGGCCAACGCCTGCGGTCCGTGCATCGGCCAGTGGGACCGCTCCGGCGACGAGGGCCACACCCCCGGCGAGCCGAACGTGATCGTCACCTCCTACAACCGCAACTTCCCCAAGCGCAACGACGGCGACCCGGCCACGCTCAGCTTCGTGACCTCGCCCGAGACGGTGATCGCGCTGGCGCTGGCCGGCACCGTCGACTTCGACCCGGTGGCGGGCACGCTCGCCAACGACGCCGGCGAGACGGTGGCGCTGGCCGAGCCGACCGGCATCGAGCTGCCCCCCGCCGGGTTCGACCCCGGCGAGGACACCTTCGTGGCCCCGCCCGACGACCGCGCCGACATGGCCGGCGTCGAGGTCCGGGTGTCGCCGACCTCCGAGCGCATCCAGCTGCTGGAGCCGTTCGCCCCATGGGACGGACGCGACTACGAGGACCTGCCCGTCATCGCCAAGGCCGTCGGCAAGTGCACCACCGACCACATCTCAGCGGCCGGCCCGTGGCTGCGCTACCGGGGGCACCTCGAGAACATCTCCGGCAACCTGTACCTGGGGGTGGTCAACGGATTCGGCCCCGCCGACGGCAACGGCAGCGGCTACGACGTCGGCCACGGCAAGAACCAGATCACCGGCGAGGTCGAGCCGCTGCCCGAGATCGCTCGCGCCTACCACGAGGCCGGGCTGCGCTGGGTGTTCATCGGCGACTCCAACACCGGCGAGGGGTCGAGCCGCGAGCACGCCGCCATGGAGCCCCGCTTCCGGGGCTGCGCGGTGGCGCTAGCCCGCAGCTTCGCCCGCATCCACGAGACCAACCTCAAGAAGCAGGGCGTGCTGGCGCTGACGTTCGCCGACCCAGCCGACTACGAGCGCATCGGCGAGGACGACCGCATCGCGGTGCGGGGCCTGGCCGACCTGGCGCCGGACGAGCCAGCGACGGTGGAGGTCACCGCGCCGGACGGAGCGGTCTGGGCCTTCGAGACGCACCACACCCTCAGCGACGAGCAGATCGACTGGTTCCGGGCCGGCAGCGCGCTGAACATCATCCGCCGACGGGCGCGCAAGAGCTCCCGGTAGTACCGCACGCGACTTCGTGCTCCCGGATGTTGTTCGCCGGAGACCAGGCGACCAGGCGGTGCCGATTCGGGCCGGCTCGGAGGCGTTCGTGCGCACCCGCGTCGCCACGCTGGGCGGCCGGACCGTCGTAGAGCTCGACGCCCAGGGATCGCAGGACGATCGCAGCGGCGCGCTCAGGCCCGCCGACGGCCGCGACATGGCCGCCGCGGCCAGGCTCGCTAGAACCCAGAGGCTGCCCTTGGTGATGCGGCTCGCCTCCTCGGGGGCCGACCTGGCCGAGGGAGTGGACGCCCTCATGGGGTGGGCCGAGGTAGCGTCGGAGTTCAGCCGATGCTCGGGCGTGGTTCCGATCATCGTGGTAGCCGACGGGCCGAACGTCTCAGGCCCGGCCCTGCTGTTGGGGCTCGCCGACTTCGTCGTGATGACCGAGGCCGCCTACGCCTTCGTCGTCGGGCCTCAGATGGTGGAGCAGTTCACCGGGATGCCGGTCGACCGGGCCGTGCTGGGCGGCTCCGACACTCACGCGCTGCGCTCGGGAGTGGCGAGCTTCCTGGCCGCCGACGCGCAGGAGGCCGACGACACCGTCGCCGAACTGCTTTGCTACCTGCCCGACCACAACGGCGCCGACCCGCCCGCCCGGGCCTGCGCCGATCCCGCCGACCGCAAGATCCCCGAGGTCTACGACGTACTGCCGTCCTCGGCGGGCGGCAGCTACAACGTGTGCGACGTGATCGTCGCGGTCGTCGATGACGGCGTGCTCCTGGAGCCCCACGCCTACTGGGGCTCCAACCTGATCACCGCGTTCGCGTCCCTCGGCGGCCGTCCAGTGGGGATCGTGGCCAACCAGCCCCAGTCGCTGGCCGGGACGCTCGACATCACGGCATCGCGCAAGGGCGCGAGGTTCGTCGCCTTCTGCGACGCCTTCAACCTTCCGCTGGTGACGTTCGTGGACACTTCGGGCTTCTACCCCGGCAAGGATCTGGAGTGGCGGGGCATGATCCGCTACGGCGCGCAGATGGCATTCGCCTACGCCCGAGCGACCGTGCCGAGGGTGAACGTCACGCTGCGCAAGTCCTACGGCGGCGCCTACATCGTGATGGACTCCAAGCCGATGGGCAACGACCTGGCGCTGGCCTGGCCGACGGCGGAGATCGCGGTGATGGGCGCGAAGGGCGCGGTGGAGATACTGCACCGGCGGGCCTCGGCGGCCGAGCGCGAGGAGTTGGAGACCGCCTACGAGCAGCGTCTGCTCAACCCTTACATCGCCGCCGAGCGGGGCGCGATCGACGCGGTGATCGACCCGGCCGACACCCGAAGCGAGCTCTGCACCGCGCTGGAGATGCTGGCAGCCAAGCGAGAGCGGCTCCCGCGGCGACGCCACGACAACACGCCGCTGTAATCTTGACGGCGATGACATACAGCAGACCGACGAACACGACGGGCGCGCACACAGGCGTCGCGGGCGTGGCACCGGCAGGCGGGCGGCACCAGTGACGGAGAGCATCACGATCACCGACAACCGGTCCGGCGACAGGGTCGAGATCCCGCTCGTCAACGGCGGGATCGATTCATCGGCATGGCGCAAGCTGCTGCCGGGCGTCTGGTTCCACGACCCGGGGCTGGCCACGACCGCCGTCACCTCCAGTTCGGTGGCCGAGATCGACGGCGAGGCCGGCATCCTGCGCTACCGCGGCTATCCCATCGAGCAGTTGGCGGCGCAGAGCTCGTTCCCGGAGGTCGCCTACCTCCTCGTGTACGGGGAGCTGCCCTCGCAGCCCGAACTCGACCAGTGGGTGCAGGAGATAACCCTGCACACGTTCATCCATGAGAACTTCCGCAAGCGCATCTACGACGCCTTCCACTACGACGCCCACCCCATGGGCCTGTTGACCTCGGGCGTCGCGGGCCTGTCCACCTTCTACCCGGAGTCCAAGGACATCTTCGACCCCGACAACCGCAGGGCGCAGATCGTGCGCCTGATCGCGAAGATGCCGACGTTGGCCGCTGCCGCGTACCGCTTCTCACGCGGGCTGCCGTTCATATTCCCCGACAACGACGACGACTACCCGACCCGCTTCCTGAAGATGATGTTCGACGTCGGCGGCGACTACGAGCCCGACCCGGCCCTGGTGCAGGCCATGCGGGTGCTGTTCATCCTCCACGCCGATCACGGCCAGAACTGCTCCACCACCGCCACCCGGGTGGTCGGGTCGAGCCACGCAGATCCCTACACCGCCCTCGCCGCGGGGTGCGCCGCCCTGTACGGGCCCCTGCACGGCGGGGCCAACGAGGCCGTCATCAACATGCTGGCCGAGATCGGCTCCTTCGAGGAGGTCGACAGCTTCATCGCCAGCGTCAAGCGCGGCGCGGGCCGGCTCATGGGGTTCGGGCACCGGGTGTACAAGAACTACGACCCGAGAGCGATGATCATCAAGGAGGCCGCCCACGACGTGTTCGGGGTGATCGGCAAGAACCCACTGCTCGACATAGCCCTCAAGCTCGAGGAGGTCGCGCTGAGCGACGATTATTTCGTGAGCCGGCGCCTGTACCCGAACGTGGACTTCTACTCGGGCCTGATCTACCAGGCGCTGGGCTTCCCCACGAACATGTTCACGGTGCTGTTCGCCATCGGTCGCACGCCGGGCTGGCTGGCCCACTGGAACGAGATGATCGACCAGAACTCCCGCATCTACCGCCCCCGCCAGATCTACGTCGGTGCCGCGAAGCGCGACTACGTCCCGATGAGGGACCGCTAGCCGGAAGGGACGTCCAGGACGATCTTCCCGGCATTGAGGTTGGCCTCCATGCGCTCGTGGGCGGCGGTCGCCTCGTCCAGCGTGAACCGACTGTCGATGACCGGCGCCATGGCGCCGGCCGCCACATGGGGCAGGATCTGCTCGGCGAACTCGCGGGTGACGGCGACCTTCTCCTCGAGGGGCCGGGCCCGCAGGGTGGTGCCGATCAGAGCCGCCCGCTTGGCCATCAGCGCGGCCGGGTTGAACGGCACCTTCCCGCCCGACATCGTTCCGACCTGGACGATGCGGCCGTTCGTGCGCAGGCAGGAAACGTTGCGGGGCAGATAGTCGCCACCGACCACGTCGAGCACCACGTGCACGCCGACGCCGCCGGTGGCGGACTGCACCGTCTCGACGAAGTCCTCCGAGGCGTAGTCGATCACCAGGTCGGCGCCCAGGTCCTGGCAGACACGATGCTTGCCCGCGGAGGCGGTCACCGCGATGCGGGCCCCGATGGCCTTGGCGATCTGTATGGACGCAGTGCCGACACCCGACGCTCCGGCATGGACCAGCGCCCAGCGGCCGGTGGTGAGCCCGCCCTGGCGCACGAGCGCGTCCCAGGCGGTGATGAACACCTCGGGGAATGCTCCCGCCGCGTCGAGCCCGAGCGCGGCGGGCACAGGCATCGCCTGGCGCTCGTGCACGGCCACCCGCTCGGCGTAGCCACCGCCTCCCACGATGCCCATCACCGGGTCGCCGACCGCGTGGGCCGTGACCCGCTCCCCCACCGCGGCCACCCGGCCGGCGAACTCGAGGCCGGGGATCTCGTGCTCCGCGGGCGGTCCGGGGTACAGGCCACGCCGCTGCATCAAATCGGCCCGGTTCAGCGCGGAGCTCACGACGTCGACGAGCACCTCGTCGGGTCCGGGCACCGGGTCGGGCACGTCCTGCACTCGCAGCACCTCGGGTCCGCCGTGGGCGGTGATGACTACAGCTCGCATTGTGGTCCTCCGATCAGCAGGCGTGGAGTGTGCCGGTGAGTCGAATGTCAGTCGGTGTGAGTGCGCCCGTCAGGCAGAGGCCAGCCGGATTGGATGACCGCGGTCGATGCACAGGCAGGCGCTGTGACCGAGAGTTGCGCAGGCCCGAGGATCCTCATCATGGCGGCGTCGGCCGGGCTCCTCACGCCTCGGCGGCGTCATCGGTGCGAGCTTGGTCGTGGTGGCGGATCACCTCGCTGATGACGAGCCTCAGGAACTTCTCGCTGAAGGACGGGTCGAGATTGGCGGAGGCGGCCATCTCCCGCAGCCGGGCGATCTGCTGCTCCTCGCGCTCGGGATCGGCGACCGGCAGGCCGACGCTGGCCTTGTAGGCCCCGACCTGCTTGGTGATCTTGAACCGCTCGGCCAGCAGCAGCACCAGCGCGGCGTCGATGTTGTCGATGCTCGACCGGTACCCGGCCAGCGTCTCGTCCTCAGACCCCGCGCTCACTGCCAGTCAAGCTACCGCCCGACGCAGACGCGACCGCCCGACGCAGACGCGACCGCCCGACGCAGACCAGGCACGGGCGGTCAAGCCGCGGCCGACAGCCTGGCAGCCTGGTCTCGCAGCGAGCACACCCGTCGGGCGAGACCGTTGACGGTCGCCAGGATCTCGTCAATCGGCCCGACGAGGTCGATGGCGGCAACCTTCCGGGTGTGCTTCTCGACGGGCCGGCCGAGCCGACGCCGACCTGGACGCCGTGTCGGCCTACTGGACACGCCGCCAGCCTGAGGCCGCCGACTGGCTGACAGCGCACCTGTCGCGAGACAGATAGTCGGGAACCGCAGGTGCCGCGGTAGCGTCCAAACTGCTGTGACCAAGGCGCTCGGTTTGCTGGTCGTGCTGTGCTCAATCGCGGCGGCGTGCGGTTCCGCGGACACCACGGCGCCCGCCCCAGATCCCGCAGTTGCCCCCGTGGCCGTCGAAGACCCAGCCGCCGAAGAAGCAGGCACCACAACTACAGTCGCCGAGCCGGTGGCCGATCCCGAGCCCGTCGAAGGCCCAGCCACGGAACCCGCCGACGCCACGACCACGGTCCCAGAACCGGCGCCCGATCCCGAGCCCGCCGAAGACCCAGCCCCTCAAGTACCCGACACCATCGACCCAGCCACCGAAGCACCCGACACCAGCGCAATTGCGGATCCGGTTGCCGATCGGCTGCCGGCTGATCCCGACGCTCCCGCCCGCGAGTGGGTTGACGGGGTCAATGCAGCCGGATGGGGCTTCCATCGGCACTTGGCAGGCAACGCGGTGTCCAGCCCGGTGAGCATCGGTGTCGCCTTCAGCCTGAGCCGGGCCGGGGCCTCAGCCGACTCCGGAGCGGCTCTCGACGGGATCTTCGGATTCCCCGAGGACGGCCTCCACAGTGCGGCCAACGCAGTCGGCCTCAGCCTGGCTGAGGCCTCGGTCGAGCCCACCACCTTGGAGGTGGCCAGCCGCCTATTCCCCGACGACCACTTCACGATGCAGCCCGAGTTCCTGCGCACTGCCGCCACCCAGTACGGGGCGGCCGTCGAGCCGGTCGACACCGCCGACGGCGCCGCCGCGGCGGACATCATCAACCGGTGGGTGTCGCAGAGCACCCGCGGGCTCATACCCACCATCGTCGACGCGGGCATCGTCCAGGACCAGCAGCTGGTCCTCGCCAACACCGTGTACCTGAAGGCCGACTGGGTCGTGCCGTTCTATGCGGAGTTGACCGACGACGGTCAGTTCACCACCGGCGACGGCCAGTCTGTGAAGGCGCTGTTCATGCGCGACCAGAGACCGGTGGAGCGTCGCTTCGCCCGCCTTGAGGGCGCCGACGCCGTCGAGTTGCCCTACCAGGGCGGCGAACTGGCCATGTGGCTCATCGTGCCCCACGACCCTGCCGGGCTCGCCGCCGTCGAGGAGTCGCTCGACGGAGCGAGGCTGGCCGGACTGCAAGGAGCCTCCCAGACCGGCATGGTCGACGTCACCATGCCGAAGTGGGAGCAGACCCTGCCGCCCACCGACCTGTTCGCATGGCTGTGCCCGCTGGGGTTCTGCCCCGGCGCGCGCTTCGACAAGATCGCCCCCGGCATATTGGTCTCCGCCGCGCTCCACGGCGCCAAGGTGATCGTCGACGAGAAGGGCACCGAGGCGGCCGCAGCCACCGCCGTGGCCTTCCCGACTTCCTTGCCTCCCCCGCCGGACCTCGCCATCGTCGCGGACCGCCCGTTCCTGTGGGCCATCGTCCACCGAGGCACCGGCACCCTCCTGTTCGTAGGCCGCCTCGTCGACCCGACCGCGTAGCGGAGCCGAATTCCGTCGCGGCGGAACGCGTGGAGCTGTTCCGCACTGAGGCCACCCGCGCCGAGCTCGGCCACGCCGCGACGACACTACCGCAGGGGCACCCGCCAAGGGCCCCATCCGTTGGAGCGCCACTCCTAGGGCGCCGCCCCAACGGCATCCGCCCTAGCGCGCCATCCCACGGGCACTGAGGCCCTGCCGAGCCCTTCGTGCCCGCCGGGGTCTAGGGGCCTCGGGGGACTTCGGGGAGGTCTTGGTAGGCGGGGGCCCGGCCCTCGCCTTGGGCTTTGAAGGTCTCGACGATGTCGCCGGGCTGGAACATGCCCGACTGCCAGTCGGCGATCTGGCGCAGCGACTCCGGCACGGAGTGGTCGCGGCTGTGGATCAGCGCCACCTTGGCGCCGTGCACGGCCAGGGGCGACTTGGAGGCGATCTCGGCGGCGATGCCCATGACGGCTTCCATCATCGACTCGTGGTCGTCGAACACTTCGTTCACGAGGCCGAGCTCGCAGGCCCGGGCGGCGCTCATGCGGCGGCCCGTGTAGGCGTACTCGCGGGCCACGCCCTCGGGGATCAGCTTGGGCAGCCGCTGCAGGGTGCCCACGTCGGCGGTCATGCCGATGTTGGTCTCCTCGATGCTGAACCACGCGTCGGCGGTGGCGTAGCGGCAGTCGGCGGCGGTCACCAGGTCGACCCCGCCGCCCACGCAGCCGCCCTGCACCGCAGCGAGCACCGGCATGCGTGCTCTCTCCAGGCAGCTGAGCGACTCCTGCATCGCCAGCGTGGTTAGGCGCACGCCGGCCCGGAGACGCCCGGCCTCGGGGCCGTCGGCCTGCGGCGACTCCGCGTCCGGGACGCCTGAGAACATCGCCAGGTCGAGTCCGGCGCAGAAGTGGCGGCCGGTGGACGACAGCACCACCACCCGGGCCCGCCCCGAGTCCGAGATCTCGTCGACGATGGCGGGCAGCTCGTACCAGAACTCCCGGGTCATCGTGTTGAGCTTGTCGCCCCGGTTCAGGCGCACATGGGCGATCCCGTCGGACTCCTCGACGTCGAAGCACACGTAACCCACAGCCGCAGCCTAACGACGTGCAACGCCGACGACCAGACGCCGGTCGCTAAGCTCCGCCAGCGGGCGACCGCCGTGCGAGACTTCCTATCCCGCCACGACATCACCACCGGCGAGCTCCTCCCCGCCGCCCCAGGCCTCGACCAGGCATAGCCCAACGACACCCCAATCGCGCTTTTGTGGCTGTTTTGATCGCGCTTTTGGTGACTACTGAATCGCGATTTTGTGGAGCGAAGAGTCGCGGTCATGTTGATGTGGTGGGAGGCGGCTGTCCCTTCTCCTTGGGAGCGGCTCCGCAGCAGGGACGGCGATTCGGCGTGGTCGTCCAGTCCGATGCCCAGCTGCCCCGGTCCACGGTGTTAATCGCCCCGACCTCCACCAGAGCGCGGCCGGCCTCGTTCCGGCCAGTCATCGAACTGGACGGCCAGCGGACCGCCGTGCTCGTAGAACAGACCGGCGCGGTGGACATCAGCAGCCTCGGCAAGCTCGTCGCACACCTAGACCTCGAAGATCAATGGTCCATAGACACCGCCCTGAGCACCGTCCTAAACCTCAACTAGGTGTCAGCTCGAGTGAGGTTGTCGACGCGTGGTGCGGTGGGCCGCAGCGCCGGGGTCAGACGGCGTGACACCACCGCTCCTGCGGATCGCACGGGTCGGCTCAGGCGATCAGTTCCACTTTCACTGGTTGGCCGAGCATCCGAGGCCACGGTGCCCGCGCCAGCTTGGCGTCGAGCGTCAGCAACGGCGCTCGCAGGACCGCAGCCAGCGCTACGAACGCCGCGTCGTAGGCCGTGAAGTTGCCGCGGAGCCGCCAGATGAGCGGCAGCAGCAGTTCATGGGTGTGTCGCTGCGCATCAAGGTCGGCGAGGGCCTCGATCGCCCGGCTGGCAGCGTCCTCGGTGATTTCGCCTCTGAGGGTGTAGCGGCGCACTGCCTGCGCCACTTCCACATCCAGCAGTGCGGGCGCGTGCAGCGTGTCCTCGGCCACGAGACGGGAACCAACCGTGTCGGCGAGCGGCAGGCCGAGGAGCCATTCCACGGCCGCCGACGAGTCGACGACGATCACCTTCCGTCGCGCTCCGCACGCACAGCCTGCGCCGCTGACTCGCTGACAGTGACACGCTCGAACGCGGCCACCCGCTCGGCCAGCTCTCGCCGCGTGGGGCGCTCCATGGCTCGGCGAAGCTCCAAGAGCGCGTATTCCGACAATGACTGGCCCTCCAACGCCGCCCGTGACTTGAGCCGGCGGTGCAGATCGTCGGGAACGTTGCGAATCTGGAGCGAAGCCATGCAATCAGCATACTCACATGCATTCTGCCTCCACACGCCTGAACCCGCCAAGATCATCGCTGCGCACTCCATCCAGGCCAGCCCCGACGACCTGAGCGTCACGCTGCTTGGGCTGGGGGGTCGTCTTTGGCGTGGGGAGCAGGGGCTTGGGGGTGGTCGCCGGGCGGCTCAATGGCGGCTTCGGGGTTGGGGGTGTTGAGCCGTTCTATGGCCGGGGCGCGGGGCACGAACGGCTTGAGGTCTTGCAGCACTTCGCTGTAGAAGCTGATCACCGCGTCGAGCACTGAGTCGGTGAAGCCCTTCTGGCGCCTGGTGCGGCGGGCATGGCCCATCGCCGTGGTGTACCGGAGCCGGAACCGGGCCGGCGCCGGCTTGCCCGCTCCCAGTCCCCGGCAGGGGTCGTCGCGCAGTTCCTCCAGGGTGGCGGTCACGGGATGCCTGGCGTTGCGCGCGTAGGTGTCCACCAGCAAAGATCCCGGAGACGCCTTGAGCTGCTTGACCAGCCACACCACCGACGCTCTGGCGGTGCGGTCGTTGGGCGCCGCGAAGGCCGCTGCGAGGGTCAGCCTGGAGGCCTTGATGTCGGCGGTGACGGCGATGTCGGAGATGGCGTCGGGAACCCGCAGAGCACCTGCCAGGGTGCCGCCGGTACACAGTGACTGCACGAACTCCTTGTTGCGCTGCCTGGGGTTGCGCAGGTGGGCGCGGGGAATTACCTCGGTCACGTCCGAGCCGATCTCTGTGCCCAGCCGCAGCGCGGCGACGCGCAGCAGCTGGTCCCAGCGCTGGCACACCTCGACCGCCTCGGCGCTGTCGCGCGCGAGCCTCCCCTCGGCGGCGGCGTCACGCACCGCGGTCCAGTTCTCGCCCATGTCCGCGAAGTCCAGCACCCCCGACTTGGGGTGCGACAGGTAGCGGATGAGTTGGACCGCCACCTTGGGGTTGGACCTGACCCGCAGCCCGTCAGTGGGATGCACGCCCGGCGCGGGCGCGATCTCATTCGAGATGGTCACGACGGCGTCGCAGCCGAGGGCGCGGGCCGCGTCGAGGTAGGCGTTGATCTGAGCGGCGTCGAGCCTCGCCGTGCCGGTCTTGGTCTCCACGAGCGCCTGGTAGGCGAGCCGCTTGCCGACGGACACCCGGATCAGCCCGTCGGGCCGCACCGCGCCGTCGTCCAGCTCGATCTTCGGCTGCAGGAACGCCTCCACCTTGGCGCTCTTGGCCCGCGTCGCGCCCAGCGCTCCCAGCAGCGCCGCGCTGAGGGGCCGCACTATCGACAGCACTGCGAGCAGCGCCGAGGTGGCCCTGTCCTCCGCCTCCGTCTGGCCCCTGATGCCCGATACCGGTATCAGCCTGGCCCTCTCAAGTTCGCTCATCCGCCCTCCTTAGACCTCCTAATCGCCTGATCAGAGGTCACTCTAGAGGAGACAACATGATATATCAATGTTTTTCAGAATTATCGAAGAACTACCAATCCTCGCTGGGTCCGCCACCGTCAGACGGCCGAGGGGCCACGGGCCAGCGGCAAGGCATGGTATTGTGAGCGCACCCCCCCAGGGTGAGTAACCCTGGGTCGACGCCCCCGGCTCCGGTCGGGGCTGTCTCGCTTTCTGAGGCCTGGTCACCTACCCTATGGAATGTCATGACGTACGCGAACATTTCCGCGGCAGCGCTGCCAGCGCTGATGTCGAGGGACGACCAGCGCGGCCGCATGGTCGACCTGCGCACCTTGGTGAAGGACTGGGCGCAGAACCCCGACGACCGCGGACGGATGGTCGCCGATCCGCCCCGGCGGCACCGCTGGCACGATCGCTTCACCGCCCGGCACCGCGACCTGCCGCGCATCGCCGCGGTCGTCCACGCCCTCTGCGAACGCGACGGTGTCGACGTGCCCGAGTGGGTACACAAGCACCGCAGCCCCAAGGCGATCGCCATCACAGACTCGATATCGATGAGCGGCCCCTACGGACGGCTGCTGCGAGCGGAGGCCCCGCAGGCCTGCAGCTACCACAGGGTCTTCTTCGACCGCTCCACCATTGAGGACCACAGAGTCCACGGATTCAGGCCGTAGGTGAACGACCCCGGCGACGGCCCCGGCGCGGCAGGCATCGAGGAGCCCTCCTACCGGCAGTTCGGCTCGGCCGAGATGCTCCGATTCTTCGCCGAGGTGGACGAGGAACTCCAGGTCCTGGACGCGCCGCCGGTGAGTCTTGCGATCGCCGGCGGCGCCTCGATGGTGCTTCGACGCGGCTCGCGTGTGACAGGCGACGTCGACGTGGTATCCGAGGGCATGAACGACCTCGTGCGGCGCGCCGCGGCCACGGTGGCGGAGCGCCACAATCTCGCCCGGGACTGGCTCAACGACGGCGTCAAGGGCCTGGCGGTCGCTCTCCCGCTGGACGCTCAACCGGTGTTCTCAGGAACGTGCATGACCGTCGAGTCCGTCGGCCCGAAGTACCTCCTGGCCATGAAGCTCACCGCTGCCCGCCCCGAAGACCTAGCGGACTGCGCCCATCTGATCGTAGAGCTCGGCATCCGCTCCCACGAGGAACTGCTCGACCTCATCGAGCAGGCGCTGCGCCCGCCGAGAGCCGCAACCGCCAAGATGGGCTACTTCGCCGAGGAAGCGCTGTCAGCCGCCCTACCCGACACCGCAAGGAGTTCTGAGATCTCGTGATCTACGCGTACCCGTGCGAACTCGCCGCCGACGACCAAGGGGCGCTGGTCGCGACGTTCCCCGACGTGCCCGAGGCCATCACCGGCGCGCACGGCCGGACCGAGGCGCTGCGCCTCGCCGCGGACGCCCTGGCCGCTGCTCTCGCCGGCTATGTGTACGACGGGCGCGACATCCCAATGCCGAGCGAGCCTGCCGACGGCCAGGAACTCGTGGCCGTCGATGCCGTGACAGCCGCCAAGCTTGCGCTCTACTCGGCGATGCGCGCCCAGGACATCTCCGAGGCTGAACTTGCCCGCAGGCTCGGCACGAGCGCATCCGCAGTGCACGAGTTGGCCGACCCCGACCGCAGCAGCCGCTTCGGGCAGGTCAGCGCCGCGCTCGAGGCTGCCGGCTGCCATCTAGCGGTGGAGGTCACCGCTGGATGACCGCGCACTAGGGCGGCACCCGTGACCCCGCTCAGGCGTCTCAGCGCGCCCTGGATCCCGACGAACTGGCCAAGTACCCCAGCATCGTCGTCCACCTGGGTCTCCTGCCGGAGTCATGGTTCCCCACGCGGCTGGACCGCAAGCTCCTAGACCGCGAAAGGCGCAAGCGGGCTCGCTCCGCCTGAGCCCCAGCCCGATGGCATCATCACTGAGGAGGACCGATGACCGATCCTGACAACCCGACCGAGTACCGGGAGACCATGATCGTCCTTCATCCCGGCGAACCTCCCGTCAAGGCCCGAGCGCGTATCACATGGGGACAGCCCCCACCCCCGCCAGCGGCGCCGTCCGTCCCGAACAGGTAGACAGCCAGCGCCCAAGTCTTGTGGGTGTCCATCAACGGTCGTGGCGACCTGAACCCACCCTTGATGCTCTTGCGTCGGAGTCGTGTCGGCTCATCGCTGATCGGAGCGCGTCGCCCACGGCGAGCCATGCTCTAGCGACCTCCGCGGTCGCATCCGACTGCGGGTCCTGACCTCTCCGAGGCCCCGGATGAAGGCTGCCCGTAAAGTCGAAGATCATCGCTGCACCCTCCAGCCAGGCGAAGCCTCGACGTCTCTTGCCTGCATCAGGAGTCCTGCCGCTCCGCACGAATCGCCTAGAGGTTGAGCGTCGGCCTGAGACCGACGGTTCCAGATCCGGCCCTGAGGATCCTTCTGAGGTGCTGATATTGTGAGCGCACCGCCCCAGGGTGAGTAACCCTGGGTCGACGGCCCCGGCTCCGGTCGGGGTTGTCTTGCTCTTGACGTGGGGGTTGGACATGGTGTCGCGGCCTCACGCCGGGTCTTCTGCCAGATCGACTGTGGCGTCACCCGTGCTCGCCCGCCAGACGCCCTGCATCATGGGCCCGACACGGCGCGGGCACTGCGCATCCAACGCGGCCAGGTAGGCCTCGGCCGGACGCCGTCGCGCCAGCAGGTCTCGAGCGCTGTAGCCGGACTCCGACGTTGCGCTCAGCAGATGGCTCGTCCGGGAGGCGTCACTGTCGGCGATCAAGTACACCCTCCTGACAACCTCGTGCACCTCGACGAGCCGGTCGAGCAGGTCACCGACTCGCGCTGACGACATGCCTTGCTCCAGCGCCGAGGCCGTCGGATGCAAGATCTTCAACACTCTGGCCGGATCGCGGGGAGACCAGCCCGTCCAAAGCAGAAGCTCCTGCGCGAGCCGCTGCGCGCGAGATGCCGTTGGCCGCTGTGACCCAGGGACCAACGGGAGGTCGCCGCTCACCGCGCGGGGACCGATTCGACCACCTCGCGATCCTCGCTGTCGCGATCCTCGCGAACCGTTGTGACCTGCAAGGCGAGGCCCTCGTGGCGCAGGATGCAGGCGATTACCTCGAACAGGCTGCGCGCACCGGGATCGCCCTGCGGGCTGAGCAGCTGCTTCAGGCTCTCCGGCGGCTTGCCAGTCATGGCGCTGAGCTGCTCGAAGCCGACAACGGCCTCGATGTAGTCACGGAAGACGATCTTGGCGACGTCAACCTCGCCTGCGAGCAGGCACCCGACGCCCTCCTTCAGCAGGCATTCCCGGTACTCCGGGTCGCGCCGCGCCCGGTCCCGCACGGTCTCATGGAAATCACGGGTGAGCGCCATGTCAGACCTCCTCGCGCCTGCGGCGCCTGTACTCCCGCCAGAGTTCACGGGCCTTGTCGATGTCTTGCCGTTGACGGGCCTTCGTGCCCCCTCCAAGCAGGATGACCAACGCGTCGCCGTCGCGGCCGAGGTAGATCCTGTAGCCGGGCCCGAAGTGTAGTCGGCACTCCAACAAGCCCCCCGCCGAGGCCCTTGAGGCTCGACAGGTTCCCGGCCTCGATGCGGTCCAGGGCGGCACCAACGCGGGCGGCAGCGGTTGGATGAAGCCCTTCGTGCCATCGGCGGAACGGGCTGCGACCCCGGCTGTCGACGTACTCGCGTATCTCGACCACGCCGCCACTATAGCATCTATAATACTATTTTATGCAATTTCCATGTATAACGACAGTCTTGTGGGGAAAGCGGTCTCCAAGGTCGCGGATCTCATGAAGCAGTCCCGTGCGCCGCAGCAAACCGGGCGGCTGCAGGAGCTGTCCACCGAGCTAACGATCAGGCCTTGGCCTCCACCGCGCCCGATGGAGGCGGCTTCTCGGCAATCATCTGCTCGTTAGAAGGTGGAGGCGGGGGCGGCTCCGGCAGCGGCGCAGGAGCCTTATCGGAAGCCTTGTCGGACGAGGACACCAAACACCACCCTAGCTGCGGCGTCCGGCTTCTTTGATAATCCGCTGGTTGGACGCCGGCGGAGGCGACGGCTCCCTGATGACCGGTTCGGTCGAGGGCGGCGGCGGGGGCGGCTCAGGAGGTGGCGCAGGTGCCTTGTCAGAGGACGACATCAAGCACCACTATACCCACTCCGCCGAGCACGACGAGCGCACCCCGGATCGACCACTTGTAGAACTGGTTGCGAGTCGTGAGAGTCCTTGTCATGTCACTGAATGCCCTATCCAGGTCGTTCGCGAGACTCTTGTGCACCCATGTCGGCCGCCGGCCCGGTTTCTGCGAGTCGACGTAGTAGGCGATGATCTTGGCTGGGCGCAGGGCGGTCTCAGTCGTGATAGGCCATGCCACAACCGCGGTGCACACCGTCACGGCGGCCGTGCCCGCCGCGAAAGCGATCCACCCCAAGGCCCCGGCGCACCCGAAATCCTCGGTCAAGCCGCCGCTGAGAAACACAGAGGCCGCCGCACCAGCGGCGATGATCGTGACCGACAGCAACGCGACAGCGCGAGTGCGCTGCGCTTCCAGCGTTCTCAGCGAGTCCTCACACAATCGCCAACCGCACTCGTACGCGAGTCTGCATGCCAGCTCGTCTGACCTCCGAGCCGCTTCCTCGGGAGACTCCTCACGACCGCTGCCACGGATCGGCTGTCCCCCTGCTCCGCCAGGGTCTTCGCCACCCGGCTCCAGGTCTTCATCCGTCGGGTCTTCGGTTTCGGCCTCGTCGCTCATTCAGGCTCGTTCCTTCCGTTGGCGATCGTGGCTGAAATCGCAAGGAACCTATCGACGTGGTACGACACGGCCGCATTCGCGGCGCTGGTGCCTGACCGGCACCAAGCACCGGGCATCGGAGGACACGGCCGCGTACGCGCGCGGGTGATCGGTCCGGGAGCGGTCCGCATCGAGGAGCTCACGCTGTGACACTCGCAGTCGCTGACCTCCCAATTCGGCCCCTCTTCAACCTCTTGGGGCGATGTCGGCCTGGTGTGTCGGCGAGGCCGTGTCACACAGGGGCTGTACCATGAGTGTAGTTACGCGAGCGGCATTTGCCCCTGGCACTTCTGCTCGTCTGCAACTAGTCGAAAGGATATGCAGATGGCTGATCTAGTTTTACAGTTCGGTAAGGCGAAGTCGAATGCGAAGGCGTCTGAGAGCGACAAGTCCAACGCGGCGACCGCTCATCAGGATGTACGCGTGCACTTGGAGGCGGACCAGACGCTGGCGTCTTGCGGAATCGACACGGTGCTCATCGGCAGCTACAAGCGCCATGTCGCGATCAGCGGGATCAAGGATGTCGATGTCTTGTCGAAGCTGCCGAAGTTGCCCCGCGACGTCGAACCGCAGCAGTTGCTCGGCTACTTCGTCAAGGTGCTGCGCGGCGTCTACGGCGACGAGCGGGTCCAGGCCCAAGACCGCTCGGTCAAGGTCGAGTTCCCCGACTTCGACTTGGCTGTGGATGTCGTGCCCGCCCGCCCCGGCCAGACCTCCGGCTACGTCGAGATCCCTGACCGCAGCGGCGGCTGGCAACAGACCAACCCCGAGGGCCTAACCGAACTGACGACCGCGATGAACAACTCCTATGACGGCGAGTACGTTCCGCTGGTCAAGTTGATCCGCCAGACGCGGCGGACCCACCTCGGCAAACGCCCGGGAGGGTTCTACTTCGAGATACTCACCTACCACGCGGCCCAGGGCGGGCTCGACCGGCGTAGCGTCGCCGCGTTGTTCACCTCCACGCTGGCAAGGATCGCCGAACGCTTGCAGTTGGCGGCCGCTGGCGTGGCGGTGCCGGACCCGTCGATGCCCGGCAAGGTCATCGAGATCCGTGCCACCGATGCCCAGATGCGACAAGCGGCAGACAAGTTCGCTGACCTAGCGTCGCAGGCCGCTGCTGCGCTGGCGGCGGACAAGTGCCCGGCCGCGAAGGCGTATAGGGAGATCCTTGGACGCAACGCCGAGGGCGCATGGATCATGGAGATGCCTCCTGGGTGCCACGAGGACGGCACACCCAAGACCGTGAGCACCATCACAGCGGGAGACCGCACAGTCCCCGCGGGCGATCGCCGCTTCGCGTGATGAGCACTCTGCGCGACAGCGTCGCAGCGGCCCGGGAGACCTTCATCGAGGACCTGTGCGGGCATGGGTTCGTGCTGCTGGATGACTGCCGCACTCTGGTGGGCGACATCGACATCGGCGGGCGACCTGTCCAGCACAGCATCGAACTGTCCGAGGACTTTCCCATCACTATGCCCCGCGTCTCCACACCGGGCGGCGAAGGCGGCATGTCGTGGCACCGCAACGCGGACGGAACGTTCTGCTTGTGGTCCGACGACGAGGCATCGGACCTGCCCTGGGGCGACGCCGAGGCCGTCATCGACCGCACCCAACAATGGCACGCCAATGATCTCGCGGGCTGGCCAGACGATCCAGCCGACCTCGACTTGGAACGCTACTGGCCGATCACAGCTGGGCTGATCATTCACCCCGATCTGGAGCCTCTCACAGGCCGCATGTGCAAAGCCAAGAAGGAGCGCCACGGCGTGTTGCGGATCATGGCGGGCCGAGCCCACCGCAACCTCCAGCGGCCGAGATGGTTCGGCGCGGCTGTGATCGATGCGGGTGAACTCACCGAGCCGATCCACTCCTTCGATGAGCTTGCGGACCTGCTCGGGACCCAGCAGGCGGACAAGCTGCGGGCAGAGATCGATGACGGCAGTGTTCGTGTGGTGATGGTCCGCTATCGAAGGCAGGACAACGAAGCAGCGATCGGGCTGATAGCACAGAACAGCAATCCCAATTGCCTCAGCGCCGCTGCAACGGCCCACGAGGGCGAGTCCACTCGTCGCCTGCGAGCCGGCTTGGACCGAGAAGCGCTCACGGACACAGCGGTCGCGATAGTCGGGCTCGGCGCGGTCGGGTCGCTTCTGGCGGAGATGCTCATTCGTTCAGGAGTGGGCGCGCTGACGCTCGTCGACGGACGAGTGGTCAGGCCGGGCAACTGCATACGACACGTCGCCATCCCCGCTGATGTGGGCCGCTATAAGGCCGAAGCTGTCAGAGATCGAATCGTTGCCGCAGGGCTGCTCACTGAGAGGCAAGCTAGGCAGAGCCTCACACCGCAGACTGAGATGCTGACCTCCGCGACCGCGGCGGAGAAGCTGTTCGAAGAACATGACCTCATCATCGACGCCACCGGCAACGGGCCCGCGACCGCTCTGGTGAGCACAGCCAGCCGAATACTGGGTAAGCCCGCGATGACGGTGTGCCTGCAGCGGGGCGGTGCCGTCGCACGCGTGGACCGGCTCCCGCTGCGTGACGGCGAGACCCACCACAAGCCCCTGCCGCCAGCCGAACACGAGGCGGTGCTTCGCGAGGGAGGCTGCGGAGATCCCGTGTCGCCCACGCCGCCATGGGCGTGTGCCAGCGCGGCCGCGCGCGCCGCGGGCATGGCAACCGACCTTCTCTCAGGGCGCTGCATGTACCCCCCTACGGTCATCGACGTTCTCATCGGCCGACCCGACGGCCCGTCCGCAGCGGCAGGACCGCGATGAGACGACGCGCCTGCCGGATCGTGGTCGAACCCTCAGCCTTGGCGACTGCCACAACGGCCGCAGCGCATCAACCTGAACGCGAGACCGGCGGCATTCTGGTGGGCTGGCGCCACAGCGCAGGCGTCTGCGTGTCTGAGTTCATCGAAGTGCCCGACCGCCGCTCGACGCAATCCAGCTACCTGCGCCGCCACGCTGTTGCCACCCAACGCCTTCAGGACAAATTGGGCGCCTTGCCCGAAGGGTCCCCCGAGGGCTACGTCGGCGAATGGCACACTCACCCGGACCTACAAGGGCCTAGCCGCACCGACCGAGGTCACCTCAAGCAGATCTCCCGAGAGCGCCAAGCCAGGATCGCTCTCATCGTCTTGACCCATGACCCTGCAACCGGGGTGTGGGAACCCCGGGGGGTCTGCGGTCGATCCGGTAGGACGCACCCAGCTGTCGTCGAGATCAGACCCCCGCATCCCGGAGAACGCGAATGAGCGACACGACAAGGCGCAGCCCCAGCGCCGCCCGCATCACGGGTGACTACTTCCAGCACCTAGTCGCCTGGAACGAGTCGCTAGAAGCGCTGCGATCACACGACGACCTGACCGCTGTCACAGTCGAGCACCCTGACGCCGGCAACGTAGATGACGTCGTCGTGCACAGGCGCACGGGCCCGAGTCTCTACACCCAGGTCAAGCACGCGGTCGACGCCACCACTCCCGTCGGCCAGCGATGGCTCATGACCCCGAGGACATCGAATCCGGCATCCTCCAGTGTGCTGCAGAAGTTCCACCGCAGCTGGCGCGGCCTCACAACACAGGACCAGTATCCCGAGTTGCGGCTGATAACGGACCGCGAGATCGACCCCCGCGACGCCGTCATGAACCGCCTCGACCGCGTCACAGAACTTCTCGTGCCCGACATCAGCAACCGGCGCGCGGCAGAGGGCCGAGCGCTTTGGGCGGAGCACCTCGACGTACCCGAGGACGAACTCGTGGAGTTCCTCAGCAGCCTGCGACTCGAGACCGGCCGAACGATCAGATCACAAGAGCAACGAGCATCGACATTGATGTCGGCGATGGGCCTCAACAGCGACCAGCGAGCCATCGACTCGGCCGTCGGCCTCGTACGCGACTGGGTCCAACGCCGCCAGCGCACGCTCACACCCGATGAACTCCATGACTGGGCACGGCAACGTGTCGGACAGCAAACAGCGCCAGGGGCCGTCATCGTCATCGAGGCCATCGACCGCGACCCCCACCCCGACGACGCCGACGAGCGGATCAGTTTCGTCGACGCCTACGTAGGCGACGAACCCTTCGAACGACGACAGTTGCTCGACCCCGGCCAATGGCCCCGCATAGGCGCAGAGATCGAAGATGCAGCCCAACGGCTCCGCAGCGCCGGCACCCGCCGCGTAGTCGTGCGAGGCGCTATGCGCCTGCCTGCGTGGTTCGCAGTCGGCGCGGCCTTCCGCGACGTGCGGGGCTTCGAGACCGCCGGCCTACAAAAGGAATCGATCTGGTCAAGCGAAGACCTCAACATCCCCCGCGCCGTTCAAGCAGAAACCGCTACCCTTGGTGCCGGACCCGACGCGGCTGTGGCTGTGGGGGTAGCCGCCGACCCCACCTCCGAGGTGAGCGGCTACATCACAGCCAGCGGCCTCCCCATCGGGAGCCTCATATCGATCCTTCCCCACGGCGGACCCAGCCCTGCTGCAGTCTCCGACAGCCCCGCCGCCGCAGCCACAGCAGTAGCAGTGCGAGACGCCGTGCGCGGCCTACTACGGGCCACATCAGTCGCCCACATCCACCTGTTCCTGGCCACCCCCGGAGCGCTAGCACTGCTGTTGGGCCACCGTTGGAACGCACTGCGCCCGACCACCGTCTACGAGCATCTTGGCACCGGCAACGGATATGTCCCCACCTTTCTCATCCCCGCCTAGGAGACTGCTGATTTATGCCGATTCGGCGTGATCTGCAAGCCTCTGAACTGGGATTTTGTGATCGCGAAGCCCGAGATTCGGGAGTTGCTCAGCAGTCTCCTAGTCCCGACAATCGTCACGCAGAACACCTGAATCGACTGCTGAGTGACAGTCCAATGGTTCGGGTTGGCACTGGTGCATCGCTAGGTTCGGTGCGGGAGTTGCGAACGGCGCGCCCCCGACACACAATCGGGCAACTAGCCAAGAGCCGCAGGCCGAATAGGCGTAAGCATCTGTCGGTGGAAGTTGTGTGATCAGAATGGCACTGCATTGCGGATTACAGGCTCGACAAGAATGTCCTGGCGGGTGCCAGAGATTCGTGGTCGAGATCCCAGACGCCGCTTGCTCTCACGGAATGTCCGACGGAACGCGCGGGATTTGATGACGCCGCGATCCGTGCATGCGCGCGGGCCTTGTCGAGGTGCCCTCCAGATAGATCGAATTCTGCCTGCTCGCCGAGGCAGTCGAAGTACTCGTCGATGCACCTATCGACCTTGTCGCCTGCTCTGGTCCTGTTGAGCATGGTTTCCAGATTGCCTGAGCTTGCGTTGTCCGGGACGATGAACACGGTTGTCGCCAACTTGCCCGCGCTACGCACGCCCGCTTGCGATGGCAATGCTGTCTTGAGTGGCGGGCATCCGGCAAGCGCTGTCCGTACAGATTGAAACGCCTTCCGAGCGTTATCGTCGGCATCGCGTGCTATGCCGAGGGTTTGCAAGTTCCGAAAGCCAGGGTCTCTAACCAACACCTCCAACCGGGCACGCAGATTGTGGACTCCCTCCATTTGCATGATTTGGATGTCCTCAAGGCACCAATGATCGCAGAGTTCTCTGAACACTACGAGATCTTCTCTGCCCTCGACGAGCAGAAGTTTGGGGTTGCAGATGCTATCCTGATGCGAGGAAACGCTCGGAGCTGACGGCCTCTTACTTGCTGCCATCAACGCACTTCCATCCCTGCCGCGATCGCGTCTGCTAGCACGTCAGGCGGATAGCCTGTCACTTGGCCGTCGTGGAGTCTATAGAAATGGGGTTCGCCGCCCTCCAAGATCTCATCGGCAGCGCGGACACATTCATAGCTGTGAGTGGTGGCGAATACCTGCACATCTCTGTCTACGGCGATGGCATGCAACGCCCTCCAGACATCGCCGAGCTTGCTATGATGCAATCCAGCATCGAACTCGTCAACTAGCAGGACCCCTCCAGCCGCCGCCGTGGCGCTCGTGGCGAGGGTGGCTATCCGTTGAGGACCAGCTCCCAATGTCTGCAGAGGAAGTCTGTCCGAGAGGCCGACATCTGCGAGGATCACGGCATGGTTGTCCAACACGCCGATCTCTATGCTCTTGACTGAGGTATCCACCATCTGGATTGCCTTCAGAACGCTGGCATCCGCCTTCTCCTTCTTGAGTTTGGAAAGACGCTCGACATCTATGGCGATGTTGTACATGCTCTCGAAGACTGACTGAAGGGGTATCTCAACCTCTCCAGTGCTCTCGACATCGTACCGTGGGCTGCCTTGGGTCTTGATCCTGACGAGGCACAGTTCGCCGTCGCCTCGGCGTCCATATCGGAAGAGCAAGTCGTCAGGATGGTCATCGCTAATATCTGCCTTGGAGGATAGGATCAAGGCATTAGACCGTTCCGTTGAAATCGTGAGTTGCAGCGGGCCCAAGGACTCATGATCGCCGACAATGTCTATCGGAGTGTCGGTTGCGAGCGCATGAAACATCGGCTGCCACGCCGTACTCCACATGTATCCAGCGGCGGGCATCATACTCGGGAACGGACTCGGCAACAGTGCTCTTTCGGCGGGAACGTCGACCCGCACAACCGTGGAGTTGAACGCGAACTGCGGGTTACCAGCCGCGGACCACAGGAACAGCGCCTCAAGCAGCGTGGTCTTACCTGAGTTGTTCATCCCAGCGAAGATGTTGATGCGCCCAAGGTTTTCTATCTTGCAGTCTTTGAATCCACGGTAGTTTCTGATGCGGATGCTCCTTAGCATCGTTTTCTCCTCATCTGAATCGGATTTTGATCATTTCGGTATCGGTGCTTTCTGTCGCGCTCTAAGCCTATAGCTGGATTATGTTGATGGCGGCTCCGGCTTCTTTGGCTAGGTCTTCTAGGGTCTTGGCCGTGTCTTGTTCGCCTGTGATGGTGATTTGAGTGGTTTGGTTAATGTGGGAGATCCTCCTTTCCTCCAATCGGTTGGACAATTCTAGCAGGAGATGCACTAGGCTAGCATCGGGGTCGTCGAGGTCGACGGCGGTGTTGATGTTGAGGGTGAGTTGCCAGTGCCTGATCTTGGGTTTCGGTGTGTCGGGCTGTGGGTCGGGCTGGTCTGGTTCGTCAGGAACGGATGACTGCGCCGGCGCCAAGGGCTGAGGGGCGCGGCGGATGCGGATGTTGTTGGCTGCGAGGTTGATGTCGTTGCGGGCGTGGACCGGGAAGACGACCTCGTCTGGGTTGACCAGTTCGATGTCGCCTTTGGCGATGGCGTCGTAGATCGCGTCTTGCAGTTCTGACGCGCCGGTGGGCAGCAGCGGTTTGTGCGGGTTGGACCAGAAGCCGTCGCGGATCTCCGAGATGGGGCAGCCGTAGTCGTTGTCGCGCAGGTTGTGGAGCAGCACCTTGCGGTTGAACTCGCCGGGGTTGAACGCCTTGCGACGCTCGCGGAGCTCCTCCCACACGTCTGTCCCGTTCAAGGCGCTCTGCGTGTCCTTGCGGAGCCGCACGAACTCGACGTCGCGCTCGTAGTCGCCCTTGGGGGCCAAGTAGATGACGTGCTTGTAGCACTGGCGCACCATGCCGTCGAGCCGCTTCTTGGCTTCCCTCGCGTCCTCCTGGGCCTGCTTGTGCATGTCCTCGTCAGCCTTGACCGCGGGATGCTCAGCGACCCGTTGGCGGGCGATCCACTCCGAGGCGAGGCCCCGGGCCTGGGCGCGCACAGCCGTGTTGGCGCAGGCGAACACCGCCGACGACGCCCACTGGACGCTCATAGGGTTCGGGCCAACGCCCATGGCGGCCGTGGTCGCTTCGCGGGTGGCGCTGTCGTCGCCGTTGAACAGCGAGAACCAGCGCGAGTCCAAGATGACGAGCCTCGTCTGGTGCTTGTTGTCGATGCCTGCCTGGGAGAGCACCTCACGGCAAGCCTGTGCCGAGGCTCCCCCATCGGGAGCGTCCCCGCCGTCGGCCTGCACGATGCTGTTGAACGGGCCCGAGGAGGCGAGAGCGAACGCCCGCTCGGTGATGGCGCCGTCACGGTCGCGGTCGCTGACGGTCTTCTTCTCGGCCCGGGTCAGCATCGCCAGGGTCTTGCGCGTCTCGAAGACCCACCGCTTCGGCGCGCCGCCCCGTCCCGGCAGCGAGTCCACCGATGCCGCGCCCGCCTCGGTCTCCAACAGCTCGGCGGCGACCGTCTCGGCGTCTCCGGTGCCGTAGGCGCCGCCGGGAACGAACGACGCTGCGAACAGCTCCGCCTCGGTCGCTCCGCGGGCACCGCCAGAGCGCGGGCAGAGCGACCTCACGAACAGGGCGGTCGCCATCCGCTCCGCGGCGCGAGGGTTGCTGTCGCGCCAGCCTTCCTCACGGGCCGCGTCGAGGCGGCTGGCCGCTCCCCGGTCGGGGTTGTGCTGATCGACGATGTCGACGCTGGCGACCTCGCGGAGGTTGGCCTGGGTCTTCTCGTCAGCGACCAGGCCGGAGTTGAGCAGCGACTCCCGCAGTTGGTTGGACTGCAACGGCAGGTCGCCGCTGTCGATCAGTTCGGGGGCCCATTCGCCCGACTCGGCCCGGCGCGCCTGCTCATGGGCCGCCGACGCGAACACCCTGATGATGGACCGCACCCGCTGGAATCCGGCGTGCTGCGCCCACTCGTCCTCAGCCAGCGCGATCAAATAGGGATGGAACGGGTAGCAGCGCCCGACCTGGCCGCGGAACTCCGACTTCGACCAGCCGCCCAGCTTCTTGAAGACCTTCGTCTCCCACGCGCCTCGCATCTCATCGAGGAACCGGTCTGCCGCCGCGCCGGTGACCTCCGGCGAGGGCCGCTCGGTGAACAGACGACGCTGGATGATCTCCGCGAAGTCGCCTCCCCCGGTGACCGCGGTGGTGCGAGCGTTGCGGGTGAGCAGGTCCTCCATCTCGACACGATGAGCGGCCCCGGTATCGCTCATCACCATGTTGTCCTTGTCGGAGGCGATCATCACCACCACCGCCGCGCAGTTCGGCACGTCGTTGACCACATCGAGAAGCGCCCGCAGGAACGCCATGTCCAGCACCGAGCCGTCGGGATCGGACGCAGCCGCCGCCCGGATGTAGTCCATGATCTCGTCAATCAGGATCAGGACCGGCCGGCCGACACTGCTCAGCGCCTCAGCCACCTTCGCCTTGTTGGTGATGTGCTCCTTGAAGGCGTCGTAGCGGTGGCCGTCCTTGTCGAAGAGCCTCCACAGGAACCGCTCCCCGAGACGGCTGGCAGGGCCGAAGTCCTCTGTGTCCGCTGTCGTGTTGTCGCAATCCAAGACCACGCAGATCGGGCTGCCCAGATCAGCCTGCACGGCTCCTGGCCCGGCGATGCCCTCGGCGGCGGCCATGACCTCAGCGCCGAGGTCGGTTCCTGCGAACTCGAGAGGATGAGCCGCGAGGTGCCACAACCCGATCAGCCCGTGGGACTTGCCGCCCCCCATGGCCTGGTCGAGCCGCCACATGGCGCTCGTCTGCGTCGAGCCCGGCACTCCCAGCCGCACCGCGACCCGTGCCATCAACTCAACGAGGTTGCCTGTCGGATGGGTGATGCCGCCGAAGTAGGCCGCATCCGAGTACGGGGTCCGGCCAGCGCCCACGCCCTCCTTGCCGAACACGGCGTTGTGCAGCGACATCTGGACGTCGTCGATGGCGCCGCCGCTGCTGGTGACCTCATCTCGCAGTTCGATGACTTCCCACCACCGCGCAGGCGTTTCAGACATGATGTGCTCCGTTCCTTCTACTCAGAACATCCTGATCTGGCTGTCCCGTGCCGCCTCGTGCTTCAATTCCCTCTGATGCTCGGTGCGCGCCCGCTGTGCTTGACCACAAATCAACTGGCGATTCCGAACCGCCCACGCCCATACCTGGCCGTCACGGTCGCTCTCTCCGACGAGACGGGCCAGTTCGCTCATCGCCGCCCACAGCATCTCGTCGTTCTCCCGGTCAAGCAGGTGCAGAGCGCCAGCAATGTCCGACAGGGAGCGCCCCTCTGCTGCAACAGCCAACGAGATGTCGATGACCGCGCTTGACGGGTGCAGGCTCAGGGTGGGTGCGGACTCGTCGCCGTAGGCCAGTCTCGAGCCGCCCTTCTCCTTGATGAGGATCCCTTCCACGTCGCTGTCGGACATGTCGTAGGACAAGCGCTGCCATCTGGCCTCCGACGCCGCAGCCACTCTCCTTCCGTGCTGCCGCGCCCACGAGACCGCGAAACGGGTGCGCTCATCGAAGTCCGTCAGCCGGAACTTGTCGATCCGCACGTTGGCGGCCTCCTCCACCGCCTTGTGAGCCAAACCGAGGAAGTGCTGGATCGGAACGGGGACGCCTGTGAAGTCGCGAACCTCGCTGTAACGGCCTACGACCTCCATCGCAGGCGCGATCGCTGCCATCCGCTGATCCGAGTCAGCAAGCCCATCAGCCGTCCATTCCGGCACACGCCGGGCAATCTCAGCCCGCACCTCGCCATCGACTCTACGCACATCCCCTACGGGACGGATCGGCGCAACGGCCCGACACGCCATCACGATCGTGTTGTCGATGTACTCGCCCGTCTGCTTGCCGCCCTTCTCGGTGCTGCACGGCCACGACCCGGTGAGCACTAAACCGGCATCGGTGATCGCTGTCAGAACTCGCTCCCAAGCATCCGGGTCGCCATGCCCGAACACGATGCTCACCACGCCCTCGGTTACCACCTTCAACCGGGCTTGGTCGAAGGCTCTTGTAATGCATGACTTGTAGTGCTCCTCTGTCCGGTGGTCATCGCCAACAGTGCCGAATTTGATGACTGCTTCGTTCGTCTTCTCCTGCAAACCGTCAGGGTCCGTGGTCACTCTGAACGATGGGTCCGTCGTGACCAACGCACGCTTGAGCCAGACATACATGAGGTCCGACGAGTCGCAGTAGTCGATCATCGCGTCGTATGGCGGATCGGTGACCACCGCATCCAGGGAGCCGTCAGGTAGAGGTAGCTCCATTGCAGACCCGCGCTGAATCACAGCGGGTTGTCCAGCAACCCTTCCGACCTGCCGGGACAAGTATCGCTTCGTCTGAGTTACGAAGGATTCCCATGTCCCTGGACCCTTTCCACATCCGCTCTCGAAGTAGTCGAAACTGTGAGAGATGCCAGAATCGTTGAAATAGATGTGTCCTATTGCTTTCTCGGGTATCTGAAGCGTTGCGCTGCGGGTGCTGTACTTCATTCTACGTACAAGGTTTGAGGCTGCGTAGCCGGTGAGCGCTATTGCGTAGTCCTGGCTAACCCCAGCAGAGAGCATTTCTTGGTACGTGCTGTCGATGATGCGAGCGAGACGCACGAAACCGAGGGTCTGCCGGTCATTGCACAGGTCTCCCCAACTCTGGTAGCCATACCCCGCAGGCCCAATGAATGCGGACAATCCCGGGTCCAGCCGTTCGGTTGGGACCGCGGGCAAGCCCGGTCCGAAGGGAGCCTCAGACTCCAGATGAGGCGCAACTCCGGCGAGAACTTCCAGATCCGACTTGCTGGGTTCCCGATAGCGCTTCCCGACGTCGTCGTCGAAGTCAGCCACAACCAACATCGCGTCGTCTTTGCGGCCGTCGCGCATCATCCGCTTGAGAGTGTCCAACGGGTGGGCGTGACCGCAGAAACAGCACATGCCGGTCTTGCCTCGCTTGCCTGCGACCTTAACCAACGTTGGCTGTGTTGCTGGCGGACCGTCGTGTACCTCTGTATGGAACGTGCCCGACCTGGCATCCGCGACAATGCGATATGACTGGCCTGGATCGTCAGTCTTGGGGCGCTTCTTGGTCTTCGCGTTCCGAAGTTTGAGGCTGCCGGTGAGTGGGAACCTGTTGCCGCAGTTGGTGCATGGCAGGGTGACAGCCCAAACGTATCCCCAAGGGCGTTGACCGTTCACTATGGGATAGAACTCTCCCATCGCGTCGGCGTATCGGTCACCCACAAGATCGAGCACGAAGCCCACATCACGCAGCAGTCTCGGTTCGGCGAGGTGTGCGAGGTCTTTATCCTGCGGATATCCGTCGAAAGGCAGTCCCGGCTCGCCGTCCCAGTCGCGAAGCGGATAGTCGGCCAGCAGCTTACCAGCAAGCGTCGCAACAGGCGAGTAGTCGATGCCCCATGCTCGGATACCGAGCCGGGCGGCCTCCAGCGGGATCATCGCCCTGCCCGAGAATGGGTCGCACATCTTGGCTCCACCCGGATAGTGCTTCTCCAACTCCCTGCGGAGTTCGCCATTCTCGGCGTCGTAGTCCGTCATCGCGCCGCGAACCAGTTTCTTCAGGCGCTCCTGCTCATCCTCATCGTCGGGCCAAGGCAGCAGGGAGCAGATGACCGCTGCCTTCGCCTGAGCCAGGGGGCGGGACGCGAACCAGATGAACAGGCTCTTCTCAGCGAACCCACTTCCCCAGCCTCGCCCTGCCGACTCCCTGGACACCTCGGCGCAGGGGAACCATCGTTCGATCATCCGAGTGGTCACGCCGCTTCTCCTTGCTTGCCCAGTGCGGCCTTGAGCTCGCTGCCGGGCAACCGGACGACGGGCACGTCGATGAAGCTGTCGCGGAACGTCTCGGCGGGATTCTGCCATGCTGCGTAGAGCCGGCCTTCGCCGTCGATGCAGTTCTCCACGACGTAGAGCCAGTACTCGTCGCCGTAGCTGGGAGGCCTTGGCGAGTTCGCCGCCGGTGAGCCTGACTCCGGCGCTGGAGGCGTTGCCAGCGAGTCCCTTCGCCTCGATGCATCGCTGCTCGGAGCCTCGTTCGGCGTACAGGTCGTAGCTGTGTCCCTCGGTGTGCACGTCGGTGACCTTCCACCCTTGGCCAGCGAGACGGTTCGTGACGTGCTCCATCGCGACAGCCTCGCTCTCAGGATCGGCGTCGTCCTCGATGTCGTCGTCGTAAGGCACTGCGACAACGCTTGCCCATCCGATCCGGCGCGGCTCGCCGCACGACACCCGGGCAACATCCTGGGCCTCGTCGATGCGAGCCTCGATGGTCGCCTTGATCTTGTTCCTCTGCGCCACCTTGGTTTCCCGGTCCGGGATCGCGTCCGTCAGCGCGTTCGGCAGTCGCCGCAGCTGCTTCCTCAGCTGGTCGACCCACGAGTCGAGCCGCTCCGCTCGGCGGGACCGCTCCCTCTCGGCCGCTTCGACGGCCTCCCAGCGCGCGGAGCCTGCGACGTCGGTCGTGAGCGGAACGGCGACGAGGTCCTCGGCAGGGGCCAGGTTGGGCAAGGTGTCCCAGGCCATGGTGCGAGCCTCGCCGGAGGCGGAGACACGGATCAGCCATGACAAGGTGCTCGGGCGCGGGCGGTGCTTGGGGTTCTCGCTCTGCGAGCCTTCGATGATGTCGCACTCGTAGACGAACAGCGTGTAGTCCTCGCGTGCTGACCGGTCGCTGAGCACCGCGCCCTGCCACATCTCTGCCTCGAGCCGCTCGCGCAGCGCCATTACCAGTGTCGTGAGCGCTGGGTCGCTCGGGCCAAGCATGATCGCGTCGCCGGCGCGTTCGTGGCCGTCGTCGATCGCCTTCTGGCGGGAATCGGCGCGGGTGGCCACCAGAGCGGTCCCGTTCGATGACGGCAGCGTCTCGGGCAGCCGCCAACCGTGAACGGCCGGAGAGGCGGACAGGTAGAAGAATCCTTGGTCGCCTACCGGGGCCAGGTCGCATTGCAGCAGACTCCCGTTCGCGATGCGGGTGAGGTAGCGCTCGACGATGATCGGGTTCACGCGGGCGAGATGGTCGTCGTGGCGTGCCGCGTTCGCCGCGGCCACATCCACGTCGCTGCTCAACGCCCGAAGCTCGGCGAAGTACTCGTCACGGGCGCGCCGGATCTCCTCCACCGACGGCCAGTCCCCTCCAGATGCCGCGCCCGGGCCGGATTCGTAGAACAGCCTCAGCAGGCTCTCGCAGTCCCGTTGAGCGGAACCGGACTCGACGCGCTCCATGATCGCGTTGAGGCTGTCGAACATCCTGCCGCCGAGTTCGTTGGCGGCTTCGATGAGCCTGTCCAGCAGTCGCTCGTGGGCGTCTCCCTCACGTGTGCCCAGACGCAACCATGTTGTAGAGCATGACCTTGTGCTGCTGGCCGATGCGGTGGATGCGGCCCATCCGCTGCTCCAACCGGACCAGCGACCACGGGATGTCCCAGTTGACGAGCACGTTCGCCACTTGCAAGTCGATGCCCTCGTTGCCCGCGTCGGTGGAGACGACCACCTCGAACCGGCCGTCCATGAACCGCGCCTGGATCGCGGCCCGCTCAGCATGATTGTCGGCACCGGAGTAGCGCTCGGCCGTGAAGCCGGTCTCCTTGAGCACCCTCACCAGCCAGTCGGCGGTGTCGGCGTACTCGGTGAACACGACGAGCTGCTTGCCCGAGCCGGGGCTGATCCCGTTGTCAGCGAGGCGCTCGACCATCGGCGCCCACTTGGAGACGTTCAACTCGTCCAACGCCAGCCGGTCAGGGTCGAGCAGCGGCTCCAGCTCGGCCAGCACCTCGCCGATCGCCCGTTTCTCGGCCTTGGCGTCCATCGATGCCGCCGCTGTCACTCGCTCCTCGCGGCTGTCGTCGTCCTCGTCGAGGTCGTCACCGGAATCGGCTGCCGGAGCGTCGCCGGTTCCCATCTTGTCGCAGCGGCGGCGCAGCGTCTCTGCCAGCGCGTACAGAGAGGAAGCGGCCCGCTTGCCGTAGACCATCGCCGCGAGCTCACGACCCTTCACAGGGAAGTACGTCGACACGAGCTCCAGCGCCCGGTCATAGAAGCGCTGCTCCGTCGGGTTCATCCGCACCTTGACGTTGACGGCCTCACGCTCCTTGAACAGCAGGCTCTCGGTGTCGTAGTCGACCAGCTCCTCCTTCATCCGCCGCAGGAAGTGCAACGGCCCCGGCGTCAGCGGAGTCGTGCGCTTGCCGTCTGGCTGGCCGGAGCGCCGGCGCTTGGGCAGGCCGCTGCCAGGCTCGCCGCTGGTGGGGAACACGTCAGGATCGACCAGGTGCAGCAGCTCCCGGAAGTACCACTCGTCGCCCCGGTGCGGCGTGGCGGTGAGGAACACTGCATGAGACACGCTGGCCGACAGCTCGGTGCCCACCCGGTGGAACGTCTCCGCTGTCGGCGTCATCCGGTGGGCCTCATCGAAGATGATCGCGTCCCACCCGGCCTCGTCAGGATGTAGCGCCTGGCGAACCGCAGGATTCACCGCCGCCAAGTTCATCGACACCGCCCACGAGTCGTCCTCTGACCCGGCCAGCGCCCGCTGACGGATCGTCTCGGCGGTCACCTCGCGCAGACTCTGCCCGAAGAACCGCTCGAAGTCGGCCTTCCACTTGATCACCAGATGCGCCGGGCACACGACCAGCGCACGCCTCACAAGCCCGAGCCGCTGAGCCTCCCGCAGCCACAGCCCCGACATGATCGTCTTGCCCGTTCCCGGCTCGTCGGCGAGCAGGAATCGCAGCAGCGGCTGGGTCAGCATGTGGCCGTAGACCGCATCCATCTGATGCGGGTACGGCTTGAGCATCGTCGAGGCCAGCACCGTCGAACGAGCCGACCGCACCGCGCCCAGCATCCACTCGTTCCACAGCCCGGCCAACACCACCTCCGGCCGAGCCGCGCCGTCCTCGACCACGCTCCACACCCGCTCGACCTGCTCCGACGTGAGCGGCACCACCCGAGCTTCGCTGGAGGTCGCGTCCTTCGCGACGAACAGGTCCACGCCGTCATCTCGCGGCATCACGCCCCGCACGACGACAACGCCGGTCTCACCAGGAAGCCTGACCCGCTGCCCTGCCTCCAGGGCCTGTGACGCCGCCTGCGGCTGCACCATCGTCATCGCCGCCCCGATCTAGCGTCGGCGGCTATCGGGGCGCACGCCGACATATGGGGAGGAGCCATCCGGGGGGAAGAGAGACATGTCGTTCGGTCGAGCCTCCGACGAAGCGAGCTAGACCCAGCATTCTCGCACAACCGTACGTCCCAACCGGAGGTCCGC
Organism: Acidimicrobiales bacterium; assembly: GCA_963667505.2. GTDB lineage: Bacteria > Actinomycetota > Acidimicrobiia > Acidimicrobiales > Aldehydirespiratoraceae > Aldehydirespirator. The sequence continues at coordinate 1,823,526 of OY763490.2, forward strand.
TCCCACAACCCACACCGGGCTCGCCTACCCAACCGCATCCGGCTGATCTGAAGAAAGACTCGCAACAGCCGCCGCGAGGTCTGCTACCGTTGAGGTCGCCTGACCGGTCCGGCTAGTAGGCGCAAGCCGAATGCAGCCGACATACCGCTGGCACGGGACCACGGAACGCACGGGGTCCCTTTTCTTTGCAGCGCCGAATGCTGGAGGCTCTAGGCCCGCGGCGCAGGCCCTTGGTAGCCTCTTGGCGTGACTCGACGTGACAAGGTCCTAGTGGAGCATCGGGACGCGATCAGCGCGGCCGCGGAGCGCAGACGGGCCCGTTCCATCGCGCTCGTGGGGTCTGTGGCGCGTGGGGATGACACCGCCGACAGCGACTACGACTTCCTGATCGACTTCCGTCCTGGGGTGGGCCTGCTCGCCATAGCGGGCCTGCAACGAGAACTCCAGGAGATGCTCGGCGCTGAAGTCGATGTCGTACCCGAATCATGTCTCAAGGACAGCCACCGGGGCATGCTTGAAGACGCAATCGTGCTGTGAGCCGATCTGATGCTGAACGCATCTCCGACATCTTGGATGCTGCCGCAAAGCTGCAGGAGATCGTCAGCAAGGGCAGGGTGACCTTCGACAGCAACTGGGAGACGCGCCTAGCCGCTGAGAGGCTCATTGAGATCGTCGGCGAGGCCGCCGGGGCAGTTTCGCCAGCGATTACGCAAGCGCACCCCGAGGTACCGTTCGCCGACGCCAAGGCGATGCATAATTTCTTGTCCCATGAATACTGGAAAAGTGCTTCAGATACACTATGGGATACTATCGAGCATGATGTCCCAGCGCTCGCATCCCAGATGGAGCAAGTCCTCGATTCGCTTGCCTCTCAATAGTTCGCCAGCCCCTCGATATGCAGGTGCGGGGTCAACAGCCCGGGTAGCAGGCGCTGTGATCGGCGAGCGCGTCCGGCTGGTCCGCGAGTACCTGGGCATCACCCAGCAGGCACTCGCCGACGCCGCCCGTGTTACCCAGCCGGCGATCTCGCAGATCGAGAAGGGCGGCCCGGTCGCGGACGAGACGCTGCGGTCGATCAGCCAGGCGACGGGCTACGCGTTGGAGTTCTTCGGGCGTGGAGCCCTGCCTGACCTGCCCGAGCTGAGCCTGCGGTACCGCAAGCGTGCCTCCACACGACGAAGCGACGACCGGCGCTTGAGGGCACACTGCCGCCAAGCCATCGAGCTCATCGGGCGGCTCGAACGGCAGGCGCAGTTGCCGCCGGTCGCCCTGGAACCGACCAGCGGCGACATCGGCGACGACGACATCGAGTTGCTCGCCGTCGCCGTCCGCCAGCAGCTCGGCATCGGGCCCGACGACCCGATACCGAACCTCATGCGAGCCGTCGAGCGCGGCGGTGTCGTCGTGTTCGGCGCCTCCGGCAACCCCGACAAGCACGACGCCGCCTCCGTGTGGCCGAACTTCCCGGCCGGACGGCCGGTCGTGTGCTACACCCGCGGCTGGCCCGGAGACCGGCAACGCCTCAGCGTCGCACACGAGATCGGCCACCTCGTGCTGCACCAGACGCGCACCGTCGAGCCTGACCGTGCCGAAGCCGAGGCCTTCCGCTTCGGGGCAGCCCTGCTCATCCCTGAAGACGCGGCGCTCGACGCCATCGAAGCACCGGCGACCCTGCGCAGCCTCGCCTGGGCCAAGTCGAAGTGGGGCGTGTCGATCGCCGCGCTCATCCGCCGAGGACACGACCTCCGCATCATCGACCACCAGCGGTACCAGTCGCTGATGAAGCAGCTGTCCGCACGCGGCTGGCGCAAAGCAGAGCCAGTCGAGGTCCCCGCGGAGCAGCCCGCCCTCCTGCCCAAGACGCTCCGGCTCGTCTACGGAACCGACCGGCCCGCCGCCGTAGCAGCCCACACCGGCCTAGCCCCCGTAGCCATCAGAGACCTAGTCGCCTAACCCACTCCAACGCCTCCATGCGTGTCAGGATGGACGCCCATTTATGCGGACTTTGGGCGCTTATGCGGGAATCGGACATAAGGGCAGAAACTCCGCATAAATCGGGATTGGAGGTACCGTCGGCGCATCGGCGGGAGCGAGGGGCCTTGGGTTCAGCTTGGTGCTCGGACCACCTCTGACCTCGGGGTGCGGGTCAGCAGCCTTTGTAGTTGAGGACTGCGGTTAGGCGGTGTTGGACGTCTACTAGGTCGCGCTGGGCGTCCATCACGGCGTTGATGTCGCGGTAGGCGCCGGGGGCCTCGTCGGTGAGGCGGTGGGCCTTGTCGGACTGCCAGGTGCGGCCCTGCATGCGCTCGGTGAGCTGCTGCGCGGTTATCTGCTCCTTGGCCCGGCGCCGGCTCATCAGGCGGCCCGCGCCGTGCGAGGCCGAGCAGTACGACTCGGCCCGGCCCCGTCCCGACACGATGTAGGTGTCGTCGCCCATGCTGCCGGGGATCACGCCCCGGTCGCCGGCCCGGGCCCGGATGGCCCCCTTGCGGGTGACCCACACCGTCTTGTCGCCGTGGCGCTCCCGCTCGGCGTAGTTGTGGTGGCAGTCGATGCGGTCCTCGTGCGTAGCCGCCGAGAAGTCCAGGCCGGTGGCCTCCAGCAGCGCCGCCGTCACCGCGGCGGTCATCAGGGCCCGGTTGGCGCGGGCGTAGTCCTGGGCCCACAGCATGTCGGCCACGTACTCCTCGAACCCTTCGTCGCCCTCGGCCAGGTAGGCCAGATCGGGGTCCTCGAGCTCGCGCCCCGCCTGGCGGCACACCCGCTTGGCTGCCTTGATGTGGCCGGAGGCGAGCGCGTTGCCGACGCCGCGCGAGCCCGAGTGCAGCACGATCCACACCCGCTGGTCGTCGTCCACGCTCACCTCGACGAAGTGGTTGCCGCCGCCGAGGGTGCCGAGCTGCGCGCCCATCTTGGCCTTGACCTTGCTGGACACCGCCTTCTTGTCGGGCAGCTTGTGGGAGCGCAGCCAGTCGCGGGCCGCCACGGTGGCCTCGGGGTGGGCGGCGAACCCCGACGGCACCGACGCCGCGATGGCGTCGAGCGCCGGGGTCAGGTCGTCGGGCAGGCGCGAGGCGGTGTGCTGGGAGCGGACCGCGGTCATGCCGCACCCCAGGTCCACGCCGACCGCGGCCGGGATGATGGCCGCCTCGGTGGGGATCACCGACCCGACCGTCGCGCCGATGCCGACATGGGCGTCGGCCATCAGCGCCACGTCGCCCGACACCGCCGGGCTGCGAGCCGTGCGCTGAGCCTGCAGAAGCGTGCCCGGCTCAGCGTCCGACGCCCAGCTGACCACACGGCGCCCCCCGCCGGCGTCGATGCGCTGCGGCCCCCGCATCTCGTCCACACTCATGCCCTAACCATACCTTGCATGCCGCATCAGCGACCCCGCGCTTGCGACAGCGTCGATCGGTCAAGGCCACCGGGTTGCGGGTGCTGGTGCCGCCCAATATCCCACTTCGCGTCCTCTTCCTGATGGAAGATCTTCTAAGCGCCGTCAGGGGCGTCGTCAGGCATCATGGGCGTCGTCAGGCATCATGGGCTGTCTCAGCGCCTCCGGATGGGCCTTCATGTCCCTTGTGGTGTAGGTCGACTCGGCGAACTGCGGCTCGCTGCGCAGCATCTGGACGTAGCGGGCGTCGTGGGCCTGTCTGACGCTTTCTTGCAGTCGCCTGGCTGCTTGCGCCAACTTGGAGTCACTGCTCTGCCTGGTGATGACTTCGGATGCTGCGTAACTGCACGACGCTAGGGCGGCGCTGTAGAGGTTAGCGGCGTAGTTGGGGGTGATCTGGGCCAGAATCGAGAGGGATTTCTCTTCGTAGACGTAGGTGGCCGCGGTCCGCCAAGGATTCAGGTCCTCGGGCTCGAGCGGCAAGATGAACTCCTTGAACTGCTCCACCGCCGGTATCGGGAGTGCCGCGAGCAGCACTTCGATTTTGTGTTCGTTCTTGGGTGGCCGGCGGGTAACGCCCGCGATGAGCGCCTTGATCGCGTTCTCTGTCGCCATGTGCGCGGCGCTGCAGATCTCGATCATTCTGTCGAACCGAGCCTCGTCCCATCTGGGGGCATTGTCGGCTCGCATGGCGACGGCCTCGTTCTCGCCAGGGCGGGCCGCCTCCGCCAGCCGGTCGACCTGAAAGCGGGCCGTTCCCAGTGCCTGTGCGGCTCGCCGGTCTAGTTCAGAACCATTCATCGCTGTCTCGACCCGGCGGATTCTGCCGGCTTGCGGCTTTGCAGCCTTGGCCGCCGCGGCCGTGGCTGTTGCTCGCGTCGGCTCGGAGGGTTCAGGCCGTTGAGCTCGTAAGCCGCACCTGCAATGGGAGGCCCTCGGCGGATCGTCGCAATCACGCTGGGGATGTCCGCAGCCGAGACGACCTCCAGCAGGTCGCGCGCTTCCTGTACGGAGCCGAGAGCCGAGTCGATGGCGCGGGCCGCGAATGCGCAGCAGCCGACAGCGGTCTCAGCCATGTCCGCGGCCAACGCTGGCGTCACTGATTCCAGCACTGCGCTCGCCAGCGACGCGCCTGGCTTCTGTTCCCACGCGTCCATGCAGTCGGCTGATACCCGCAGGGCTGCTCTGAGCCCCGAGCGCTTGTCTGCGGGAATCTGGTCGAGCATGGCCGCGAAGCGCCCACGGCCCCGGCCGCGGCTCGGTCGTTGCTGGAGCACTCCCTTCGTGTAGGCCCTCAGGGCCGCGCTGGCGGCGCTGTGGGACCGCTCGCACAGCACCCGCATTCGGTCGTATCGAGCGGTCTCGATTCTCGTGCTGTCGCGCGCCTTCTTGGCGTCGTGCTCGGCGCGGGTGCCCCGCGCGTACTCGCAGACCACACGCATGTGGCGGAGAGCGAGCCGCAGTTCCGCGGTCGCCTCCTGTGCCTCATCGGCAGGCCGGCCGATCGGCTTGTCCCAGTCGATGGCTTCCGCGACGGGAAGGTCGAGCAGGACGATGCAGGACTGCGCGATCTCCGCCTCCACGGTGGTCGCTAGCTTGGAGCGCACTGACCACTCGACGCGGTCGGTGATCAGGATGTCGCAGGTCAAGCCGCAGACATCCTCAACGGCCTTGCGTGCTTGGGATTCGATGCTGTCACGTTTGCCGTAGTCCCCTAGGTCGTCGAACACGGTGACAAGGTCCAGGTCAGATTCGATGCTCGGATCACCTTGAGCGACCGACCCGAACAACAGCACCTGCCGAGCGCCGATAGCCGCTAGGGCATCAGCGGCTCTACGTGCGTCGGCTCGCGTTGGCACGGAACTTCGTGTCCTCGCGACGCGTGGCACGCGGCCCGTCGTCGGGGTACCCGTCGGCGCAGGCAGCACGCTCCTTTGCGGCTCGGCGTGCGAGGCGAGCACGGCAGACGTCACGGCGATGCGATCCTGTTCCTCGCACTCGCCGAAGAGGCCGAGGACCGCCTGCGCCGCTTGCGCGGGCCCCAAGTCCGTCATGTGGGCGTCAAGCAGCGTCGCCGCGGCGTCGGGCAGCACGTCAAAGTCGCCCGACGGGTCGATCTCCCGGCAGGCGTAGCGGCTGGAGAGCACCAGATGGGGCACAACGTCACGATCTCGTGTCCTGAGCACGGCGACGGCGAGCAGGTCACTCAACACCCGCCGCCGCGCCCTCGGATCTGTTGCCGCCCCGGCCCCGACCGAGGCCGTCCTCAGCAGCCCGATCATGGCATCGGGGTTTGCTGAGTCAGCTGCCAACTCGAAACGGCCGACGTACCAGCGGAGCGTCTCAAGCGGCTGATGCCAACTCGCCGGACGGGCCAGGAAGCTGAATGCGGCCTGCCCAGAAGTGTCATCATCCGCGATGGCCGTGATCTCATCCCATGTCAGCGGCACATCCGCGATGCCTGCCCTCAACAGCTTGCACTTGAAGTCGCGCATCCGCGGCGGTGCTGTCGTGCCATCACAAGAGGTCAGCACCTCCCAGAGGGCGTAGGTGCCGAAGGTGGGGATCCCCTCGCTCGTGGCCCAGCGGCGCAGAGCGATGTCATCGCACCACAGAGCGCACTGTCGGTTGGACGCGACACGAAGCGACGCGTCCCACGGCTCTAGCTCGGTGGAATCAAGGTCCGCGGTCTCGTCGTCCCAGCGAGCGGTGAGCCCTCCGCTAGGCACGCTGCGCCACTGCTCCAGAATCTCGGCCAAGCGAGCCACCTCGTCGCGAAGTTGCCCATGCTGCTCCGCGACATCTGTCAGGCGCAGTCCGCCTGCCACCGGGTCGTTGACAACGCTGCCACCTACGGGAAGGCTTGTGGTGTCAACAGCTCTACGGGCGTCTGCGACAAGGGCGTCAGCGATCAGGACGCGCTTGAACTCGGCAGCGCTCTCGCCGATCGAGATTCCTGCATGGACTGCCACGGCCGCGACGCTCGTATCGGCTGCTACGACACCTCCCAGAGCACTCCTCGCAGCCTGCCGTTCACGCTCACGCTCCTCGTCGTCGAAGGATACCGCGGTCAGATGCCCGGCGGCCAGCCTGACGAGCAACTCGGCGTACGGCAAGATCTCCAGACTGCGCAACAGTCCATAGGGCATCTGGCCGAGCCGAACGAGGCTGAGGGCTTGAAGTTGCTCGATCGACGGAGGGGCGGTCAACGACTCCATCGTCTCGATGGCGTCTTCTGCCGTTGTAAACTCGAACCGGCGCAGAATCTGACCCTCGTCGAACCTCTCGAAGTGGCTGTTGAATGCCTCTGCGAGGCGGAAGCGCTCTGCTTCGGTCAACTGTGTACCGTCGGTCTTGAGCATGAGGGCCATGAGCGCGGCAGCGGCGACCTCTTCGTCACGGGCGAACTCGCTGGCGATGTCAAGAAGGCGCTCGGCACCGAGCGATCCCGCCTCCGTTGACTGGTAGGCGCGGATAGACAACAGGGCAGTGTCCTTGTCGAAGGGCTTCGCGTCGTGCTCGACGATGACTCGCCAGGCAGCACGCCCGTCACCGCGGGAGATATGCGAGTGGACGATTGCCCATACCGCCCTTGCCTCTTCGGGGAACTCCTCCAGCAGTTTGCGAGCATGTTGCTCCATGGCAGACCAGTCGCAGCGGCCATTGACGATGTCGACCAGAGCGCACAGCAACCGGTGCCTATCGCTGCGTAGCATGGGCCCGACTAGTGCACGAAGCGCTAGAGCCTCGGCCTCCTCGAATCTCTCACATTCTTTGAGTATCTCGACGGCGGCAAGGTGCAGCGACGCATCTCCGAGCCGCTCGACGGCCCGCGTGAGCGTCTCGACAGCTTCGTCGGTCTCGCCGAGACTGTGCTGGGCCATCGCAAGAAGCTGGGCATGCATGGACGTGGGGAGACCGTGGCGGACCAACATCTGCACAGCCCCGCCATAGTCCTCCCGGTGATATGAGGCGACTGCCCGAATCAGCGTCTTGTGCTGATCTTCGGCTCCGTCGATTCGGTCCAATGCTGCCTCGTCCAGCTCCCCGCAGAGCGCGAGGCCATGCAAAGCCATAAGGCGCTGGCTGTCGTGGGTCGCCTCATCGAGTGCCTTCCGCATCAATTCGGCAGCGTCGGGATCGCCCCGTCCTCGGGCCTGATAGGCCGCGAACAGGGCACTCTCAGATCCGTCCAACAGATCCCAGTCCAAGGCGTCGAACTCATCGTGTCGGTTGAGCATCAACAAGGCGTGCGCACGGTTCTTGACAACAGCGGCGGTGTCGGCCTCCTGCGGGGTGGCTTGTCCCTCGGGCGCGGTAGCCGTGAGGTCACACACCCGCTTGGGCTCATCCAGCATCAGCAGTGCTTCCGTAGCTACTTCGACTGCGGCAGCCGACGGCCCATCCCAGAGGCGGTACCGATCCCTAGCCTCCAGAGCGAGCTTGGCTGCTGATTCCAACTTGCCCGAGGGGACGATCCCCTCAGATTGGCGTTGCTTGACCATCTCGATGCAGAGACGCGCTTGATGTAGATAAAGGCTGCCGCGATCGGGGAACCGGCGGCTGGCATCCTCCAACACCCGTAGCACGTCATCGAGTTGGCCGACGTCGTGCCGGGCCTGCGCCAGCATCAGGAGAGCGTCCGAGGCGACGTCAGGATCCCTCGATTCGCACGCTCTAGAGTCCATGATGGCCGTGATAGCCGTGCGGGCATCGCCAGCGACCAAAGCACGCGTGGCCTCATGCAGGGGGTGGTCCGGCGCTGCTTCCCCCAGGAGCATCTCTGCTTGGTCGACGTTGCCGCCTAGCGCGGCCAAGAGGGCGTCCTTGAGCCGGTACAGGTCGCCACGGGGCGAGCCGAAGCGCACGGCCGCTCGGCGCGCCGCGTCGCCCCCAGGCAGTTCGTGGCCGTACAAGAACGCTGCTATCGCCTCCCAGGCGAGGGGCCCGGCCTTCACCAGCCATTCTGGCGGATCCTCGACCTGATGGGCGAGCACACCCGGAACCAGCGAGGCAGGCTGCCCAAGCAGCCGTTGGGCCTCCTGCGCGGCATCCGCTGACGACTGCCGCAGACTCTCCAAGTAGGTGGCGCACGCCGGAGGCAGCCAGCTCGTCCTCTCTTCGTCGGCCGCCTCGCGAGATTCCTTCGCCGGGCGCGGCATCTGCATTCTGGCGACCAGGCGACCCGCAGCTTCAACGTCGAGCGGGCCGTATCCATCCGCAACCCGGTCCCTGACCAGGCTCACTCCTAGCTTCACCGCGGGTTCGTCGCTCCGCAGTCCTACCAGAGCCATGCAGTCCTGCGCCTGTCGGCGGATGTCTAACTCGGACCCCGTTTGCTTCCAGCGCATGGCAATCAGCAAATCAGCCAGTTCCTCCGACCCGACGCCCAGATGCTGGGCCCAGCAGTCCCGCTCGCGGCCCACCTCGGTGCGAGGTCCGGCATCGAGCATCCGTCGTGTATCGATCCGGTCGTGCTTGAGATCGCGCAACTTGCCCAGAAGCGGGTTCTTGCTGTCGAAGCCCCGGTTGGTCCAAATCTCCAGCACGAACTCATCGCCGGTCTCCTGCCGGGCTTTGAACGTGCTGTAGAAACGCTGCAGGCAGCTTAGCGACGCGGGCGAGGCGGCCTCGCGAAGCCAGTCGCTGTCAATGGCCTTGCTGCCGTCGTTGGAACTCTTCGCCTGAATGTAGAGATGCGGGCCGTAGTGCCTCCGCACCACGACGTCGTCGAAGGCTCCGCCTTCTGGATCCTCCACGGTGACGCTCTCGATCCGAGTCGGGTCGCTGAGCATCCTGCATATCCATAGCCACGCGATCGCGTGCTGGTAGTCATTGCCGCGCAGGATTGCGGCCTGCGGTGCAAGCGTCAGGCTTGCATCCGCAGACATGTCACGAGGGTCGCGTGAGGCCACGAGCCGACGGTAGCGGGCCCCTGCGACAACAGCGCGGCATCGTCACCCAAGCGTCGGGACTGAGCCTGCGTGGTTCAGCCGTCACTCGGTCGGTGGAGCGTTCACGACCCGCTCGGAGACGGACGCTCAGCGACTACTACAACCGCGACGAGCCCGCACCCGCGACATGCGCCGGGACCCAGGCGGGGCCGCTCCCGCTCGGCGACCACTACCCGGCATCTCACCCCAATGCTCATGCCCTCGCCATATCTTGCATGCCGGACCGGCGATCCTGCGGTGCGGACCCCGGTGGAACAATGCGGCCGGTGCTACGGAACGGTCGCACACCTAGATGCGACTGAACCATATCATCCTGGGATGCTACGGTACGGTCGCACATCTATAGTAGGGCATGGCACCGCAGGCCTCTCTCCCGATTCTCACTGTAGGGCAACTCGGACAGGAGGTCCGCCGAGCACGCCGTGACCTGGGCCTCACGCAAGCCGAGCTGGCCAAGAAGGCACACGTCTCGCGGCGCTGGCTGAGTCAGATTGAGCGCGGGCACCTCGGTGCGGAGGTCGGGAAGATCATGAGGGTCGTCCGAGCGCTGGAGCTTGCCGTCACCCTGGAGCCGGCCCCTCCGGCGGCCCCATGACTCCGCCAACCGAACTGGCCGTGCTCATGGATGGCGAACACCCCGATGAGGGTGGGAGGTCAGCAGGTTAGCTTCTGCCTAGGTCAGGCGGGGTGTCTGATGACCCCGTGCATGGGACTCCATAGATTCTGGGGGTGGGACTCCATATGCTCCGACACAGACGCGTTTGCCGAGGTCAAAGCGGTGCGACCGCGGCGTGTCTCGGCGGGCGATTCCCCCAGTGGGCGCTGGAGTCGGACAACGCCGAGCGGACGGTTGTGGCGCTGGTACCGCGGCTGAAAGTCGGGGCGCTGCCGCCGCTTGTGGTTCGGTTCCCGCCCACAAGGACCTGACCGTAGCCCGCCACAGACTGGCGGGTGCGGGCCTGTGTTAGCCTGTTGGTGTGGGGCGACGCGACCAGGTTCTAGTGGAGCATCGGGAGGCGATCCGCGCCGCGGCGGCGCGCAACCGCGCCCGCTCGATCGCCCTCGTGGGGTCGGTGGCCCGCGGCGACGACACCGCTGGAAGCGACTACGACTTCCTGGCCGACTTCCGGCCTGGGGTGTCGCTGTTCGACATAGCGGGCCTTCAGATCGAGCTGGAAGAACTGCTCGGCGCAGAGGTCGACGTCGTGCCCGCGTCGTGTCTCAGGGACAGCCACCGCGGCATGATCGAAGACGCCATCGTGGTGTGAGCCGCTCCGACGCTGAGCGCATCTCCGACATCCTGTCTGCCTGCGACGAACTGGAGGAGATCGTCAGCATGGGTCGCTCAGAGTTCGACAGCAACTCCGTGGTGCGCAGGGCCGCCGAGAGGCTCATCGGCATCATCGGCGAGGCCGCCGGGGCAATATCCGCCGAAGTAGCGCAGGCGTACACCGGCCTGCCGTTCGCCAAGGCCAAGTCGATGCGCAACCTCTTGTCCCACGAGTACTGGCTCAGCCATCCGGGCATCATTTGGGAGACGATCGAGCGCGACATCCCCGCGTTCGCGTCCCAGCTGGAACATGTCCGCGATGAGCTCGTCTCCCCGCCTGGGTGACAGTTCGCATGAGGTGGGAGTCGACCGGGTCAGAACAAGCGAGGAGATGACATAGGAAATGATCTCTAACAATGTCCTCAACCGAGTTAGGAGGATTGAATGTGGGAATCTGCAAGGGACTGCCTTCACTCTCGACTATCAAAACAAGCAATACCTTGTGACTGCCAAACATGTGGTCGAAGGTTCTCAGTTTCCTCGTACGATGCGGCTAGTGTCACCGCTATGGGCCGATGAGTTTGATTTTCGGTTGATCGGACTCAGCCCACATACTGATATCGCTGTCTTGGCATGTGATACGCTGCTCTCTCCCACCGAAGTTGAATGTCCAGCAACTATCGAGGGGTTGACCTACGGGCAGGATGTTTATTTCGTGGGGTATCCCTACGGCCTTGAGGGCATAATTGAAAGCAAAGGTGAAATATACCGTCTGCCTCTAGTCAAGAAGGCTTGCCTATCTACATTCACGGAAGAATCCGATGTTGGCGTGCTGGTGCTGGACGGACACAACAATCGAGGCTTCTCTGGAGCGCCAGTCGTCTACCAGGTACCCGGCAATTCTAGATTGTACAACTTCGCTGGTGTAATCTCAGGCTATATTCCAGAATATGAACCAGCCAGAATCGGCGGCGTTGATGGAGAGTTTCAACTGCTACAGAATTCGGGAATCATAATTGCCTATAACATTCGACACGCCATTGAAGTTATAACAGACAATCCCGATGGCTCCATAATCTCAAGATAAGGTGACCACATGCGTGAATGCCAAGCTCTCTGCGTTCTGCTTCGGTGGTTCTTGGTAGTTGTCAGTGATCGGGCAGTAGTCGATGATGGGCTTGTGGCACTCCGTCTAGGAGACTGCTGAGCAAGCCGCCTGCGGGGCCGCGGTCAGGCGGCTGGGGGCCTGTGTCGGTGTGTGGGCTGGCGGTGCTGGTCCCGAATTTGGCGGGTGTTTCGCGTTTTGAGAGGTCAGAGAGGGCGCGCCGGCGGGGTGTTTCCACTACATCGGCGGTTCGGCCGCCCGGGTGGGGGCTGGACGGGGGCCGAGCCCGCCCGGGCGGGTCAGGCGATGGCCCAGTGGGCTCCGTTGTGGTGCAGGCCGAGGCTGGTGAGGCGCGCGAGGTTGACTGCGGCGGCGCGCAGCGCCAGCCAGTGCCGGTTCTTCGCTGTGCCGCGGTAGGGGCATCTTCGGTTGTTGCGCACGAGCCAGGCGATGGTGCGCTCTGCCATGGGCCGGTGTTTGGTGTAGGCGTGGTGGAACTGTCGGGTTCGGGCCTGGGCTCTGGCTGCGGCCAGCAGGCGGTGGTGGGGGTGCAGCCGGATGGTGCGGCCGGCTTTGGCGGTGGTGCAGCGTGAGCGCACCGGGCAGTCCCGGCAGCGGGCGCCGAAGCGGGCGAGGCGGCCGGCGCCGATGGCGACGGTGACCCCGGCGGGGCAGGTGACGGTCGCGGCTTGTGTGTCGATGTCGAAGTCGTCGATGCTGTAGCCGCCTTCGACCGCGGTGCGCACAGGCGGCGGTTTGATGACCGCGTCCATGCCGCGGTCTTCGAGCTCGGCGCGCAGCGCGCCGGTGCCGTAGGCGCTGTCGGCGAGCACCACAGTGCCCGCCGGCTCGCCGGCGAGCAGCCCCGCGGCGGCCTGCGCGTCGGCGGTGTCGCCCGCGGTGAGGTCCACTGCGGTGACCAGCCCGGTGTCGGGCTCCGCGCAGACGTGGGCCTTGTAGCCGTCGCGGTAGCTGTGGGCGCTCTTGTGGGCGTGGCGGGACTCGGGGTCCACCACCGACACCACCCGGTCCGACGCGACACGCCGCGCGATGCGCCACCGGCCCGGCCCGCCTGCGGGCTCGGTGTCTTGGCCCGCCACCAGCGCCAACAGCCCCAACGCGTCGGCCTGCGCGTCGTCGAGGTCAAAGTCCTCGCAGGCGCCGATCAGCTCCAACGCGTCGTCCACCAGCTCACCCACCAGACGCTCCACATCACCGGGATCGTCCCAGTCCACCTCGGGGCCCCCGTGATCCAGGTTGTGCTCGCGCACCCACACCTCCGCCAACGCGGGCACCAGCTTGCGCAGCCTGCGCATCTGCACCCGCAGCATCGTCACAGTGTCCTGGCGCGCCACCGCGTCGTCGAGCACCGTGGAGTCCAGCACCCGGCGCTGGGACCCCGACACCGCCCCCGTGGCCGCCACCAGCTCGCGCACCGCGTCGAAGACCCGGTCCGGCGCAGCGCTGGCCCGCAGCCGGTTCCGCCACAACGTCAGCACCGTCGGATGGAACGCCCCATCGGTCAAAGCCAGCCCGGCCGCGGCCTTCCACGCCACATCGGTCCGCAGCCGCGCGCACGCAGCCCGATCCGACAGGCCCTCCAACGCCTGCAACAACAGCACCGACGCCACCACCTCGCCGGGCACCGACGGACGGCCCCGCCCCGACTCGAACAGATCCTCGAACATCGCGTCGGGAAACAACCGGCCGCGATGCTGCGCCAACAACGCATGCACCGAACCCTCCGCCAGCAGATGCCCACACACCGCCGCCGCGTCCAACAGCTCCCGATCCGTCACCGCCGTGCCCTGCATACCCACATCGTCCCACACCGCGACCACGATCGCGAGCACCCCGACCCGAATTGCTCAGCAGTCTCCTAGCGTAGCGTCGACGCTGATGCCGGCATCGGCAGTGATTACGGCGGACCGCCTATCGCGACGATGCCGTCGTAGGGTCAAGCGGTCTCTGGCGATGGCGAGGTGCTTGGTGAACGGACAGCAGCGAAGAGCCGATGAGGTCGCGGCGTTGGCCGCGCTGCGCGGCCTGGAGGATGTCGTAGATCACGAGTGGCTGCCCGCGGGCCGTGTCGAGGGTGTGCGCACACCGGATCTGACCCGAGTTTGGCGGGTGTTTCGCGTTTTGGGAGGTCAGCGGGGACGCGGCGGTTTGGTGTTTCCACTACATCGGCGGTCGCGGTGGGGGTTGGCCGGGTCAGGTGATGGTGGCTTTGTCCCAGGTGCGGGTGTCGGTTCCGGTCGCGGTTAGGGCTCGGGCCTGGAGGGGGGTGCGTCGGGTGGTGAGGTCGATGCGGCGGCCGTTGGCGGTGAGTTGGACTCGGCGGATGCGGTTGAGCTCTCGTAGGGCTCGGGCGGCGCTGAGGTGCTGGTGTTCGAGGTCGGGGTCGCGGACGTCGGCTTTGGCGAGGTCGTGGCCGATGAGGGTCTCGATGACGGCGGCGTAGACGCAGACGGCGACGTGGCCGCGGACTCTTTGTTCGGTCCAGTGGCGGATGGGCCGCAGGCGCAGGAAGTCTTTGAGGACCCGGAAGCGGGCCTCGATGTTTGCCAGTTGCCGGTAGGCGGCCACGACTCGGGCGGTGCCGGCTTGTGTGGGTGCGAGGCTGGTGGTGAGCACGTAGCGGCCGGCGAGGAGCTCCTCGTAGGCGAGGGCGTCTTGGTTGTAGTGGTATAGGAAGCGGCCGGGTGCGATCTCGAGGTCGAAGAGCCGCCCGACGCCGCCTGTGCCGAGGATGCGCTGGGCGGCTCTTCCTATTTTGGCGGGGTCTTTGAGCCGGCCGTCTCGGACCCGGCGCTCCAGGGCCAGCAGGTCGGCCTCGGCGCGGGCGACGATCTCGGCGGTGCGCAGGGTGTCTCGCCGGGTTCGGGCGTCGGACTCGACGACCACGGCGCGGGTCCCGTCTGTGAGCGCGACGTCAGCGGCTCGGCAGCGGTGCTCGGGGATCTCGACCCAGGCGGTGTCGTCGTCGACGGCTTCGAGGGCCTCGCCACAGGCGCGGTCGCGGTGCAGCCTCGCAGCCAGCACGTGGTCGAACCCGGCCGCGGCGACCGCGGCGACGTTGTCTGCTGAGATGAGGCCCCGGTCAGCGACCACGCAGATGCGGCCCACCGCGAACCTGTCGGCGAGGTCGGCCAGCACTGCGGGCAAAGTGGAGGCGTCGTTGGTGTTGCCGGCGAACACGTGGTGCGCGATCGGGATCCCGTCTGAGGTGCACAACAGGCCGATCACGATCTGGGGCCGGTCGCCGCGGCGGTCCCGCGAGTATCCGAACGCCCGCGACGGGAACCGCCCCGACGGCCGCGGCGATCCCTCGAAGTAGGTGGAGGTCAAGTCGTAGCACACCAGCCGCAGATCCAGATTCGCCAGGTCGCACAGCCGCTCATAGAGGTGCGCCTCGGTGGCCTGCTTCGCGTCGGCGACCGCGTCGAGGGCCCGGTAGTACTGGTCCAAAGACGGAGCCTCCCAGCCCGCCGGCATGACCACATCCTCTGCGGCCCACTCGATGAGGCGCCGCTTCGAGCACGGCGCCACCAGCCTGTTGGCCACCATCGCGAACACCGCGCGCTCGAGCGCCTCAGACCCCCGCCGAGCGCCGAGCTGCGCGAACCACCCGTCGAGTCCCAGCCGACCCCACACCGTCGCCACCGCGGCCACCGCCCCCACCGCCGGCGCCCCCTCAGCGGCCACCGCGCCCACGTCGATGCGCTCGCGCCGCAGGTGCGCCTCCAGCGCGGCCACGATCCGCTCGAGCTGCCCGGACTCGCGCAGAGCGGTCACCTCACCGAGACGCAACAGAGTCCTGTGACCCACCTTCGAGCCGTCGCGCACCGACTCCACCAAGGACAGGTACTCATACACCTTGTCGCCCCTGCGACGACGGGTCGTCTTCACGAACACAACACAACAGTAACACCAAACCAGCACACCGTCAACTATATGTCGCCCCTACAAAACCCCGCCGAAACGCTGTCCGGAGATACAAAACCCCACGTCAGAGGCCATCCCCTGTCACCAAACCCCCGCCAACCCGCCAAACTCGGGTCAGATCCGTGTGCTGGAGGTGGTCGAGGACACCGCGGCGCGGCTGGTGGTGGGCGTCGAGTCGACGATGCGCAGGCGGCGCCTCCCCCCATTGACCGGTCACCTCGATTAGGAGGTAGCTATGTCAACGATGCAGGAGACCAGTCGGTCCGGTCCGGTGTTGCCGCCGGGCCGGACGCGAAGATCGTTCCCCAGGGAGTTCAAGGCTGACGCGGTGGCGCTGGTGCTCGATGAGGGCCGCAGCGATCGCGTCGGTGGCTCGCAGCTTGGGGATCGGGGAGTCGAATCTGGGCAACTGGGTTCGCCAGGCCCGGGTGGACCGCGGCGAGCGTGAGGGGCTCACTGCCAGCGAGCGGGCCGAGCTGGCGCGGCTGCGCCGCGAGAACGCCCAGTTGCGCATGGAGCGTGATCTGCTCAAAGGTGCGACGGCCTTTTGGGTGCGCGAGTCGGGACAGTGACCCGCTATCGGTGGGTCGCTGCCCAAAGGGCCGAAGGATTCCCGACGACGTTGTGCTGTCGTGTCGCACGCGTCAGCCGCCAGGCGTTCTATGACTGGCGCGCCGCCTGTGCGGCCGGGCCGGCGGACCGCGAACGCGCAGAGGCGGCCCTGGTCGCAGAGATCGCCCAGATCCATGCCGCCTCCGGCGGGACCTATGGGTCGCCTCGGGTGACCGCGGAGCTGCGCGCCAGGGGGCGGCGGGTGAACCCCAAGCGCGTCGCTCGGCTCATGCGAGCCCACCGGATCGCCGGGATCCGCCCCCGGCGCCCCAAGCGCACCACCATCGCGGCGCGCAGCAAGCCCAAGCTGCCGGACCTGCTGCGCCGGGAGTTCGCGCCAGGGCGCTCCGGATCGGGCGTGGTGCTCAGACATCACCTACATACGCACCGGCGAGGGCTGGCTGTACCTGGCCGTGGTGCTCGACGCAAGCAGCCGCCGGTTGCTCGGCTACCAGATGAGCAACCGCATCGACACCCGCCTCGTCGCAAGACGCCCTCCACATGGCCGGCGACACCCGAGGGGGCCGCACCGCCGGCATCGTGTTGCACTCCGACCACGGCAGCCAGTACCTCTCCGGCAAGCTCCGCAGCACCGCCGCCGGCCGCGGCCTGGCCCAATCGGTGGGCCGCGTGGGGTCATCCGCGGACAACGCCGTGGCGGAGGCGTTCTTCTCCAGCCTGAAGCGAGAACTCGTCAACCGGCGCCGCTACCCCGACCGCGCCACCGCGCGCCGGTCGGTCTTCGAGTGGCTCGCCCGCTACAACACCACCAGGCGCCACACCAGCCTGCACTGCCTAACGCCAGACCAGTACGAACTCAACTACCGTCACACCGCGGGAACCACCCCCGCCTTATCCACCTGACCGGTCAACGGGGGGAAGTGCCCTGCCAGTTCCGCAGGCGGTAGCTTGGCGGCCGCATGAGCCGACCCAGCGACGAGACGACGCTCCGGGCCGCGGTGCCGGACAGGCCGAGCCTGGAGGGGCTGGAGGGCAAGTGGGACGCCGACTGGGAGGCGTCGGGAATCTATCGGTTCGATGCTGGGCGGCCCAGGGCGGAGGTGTTCTCCATCGACACTCCCCCGCCGACGGTGAGCGGCTCGCTGCACGTGGGACACGTCTTCAGCTACACCCACACCGACATCATCGCCCGCTACCGGCGCATGGCCGGCCAGGCCGTCTTCTACCCCATGGGCTGGGACGACAACGGTCTGCCCACCGAGCGCCGGGTGCAGAACTACTACGGCGTTCGCTGCGACCCGTCGCTGCCCTACGACCCGGACTTCTCGGCCCCGCCCGACGCGGGACGGCCCTCGGCGGTGGCCAAGCGCCGGACGATCTCGGTGAGCCGGCCCAACTTCATCGAGTTGTGCGAGGAGCTGACCGCGGCCGACGAGAAGGCCTTCGAGGACTTGTTCCGCCGCATCGGGCTGTCGGTGGACTGGACCCGCACCTACGCCACCATCGACGCTCACTGCCGGCGGGTGTCACAGCTCGCCTTCCTGGAGAACCTCGACCGGGGCGAGGCCTACCAGATCGACGCTCCGTCGCTGTGGGACGTCAGCTTCCAGACCGCGGTGGCCCAGGCCGAGCTCGACGACCGCGAGGTGCCCGGCGCCTACCACAAGCTGCGCTTCCACCGGATCAGCAACGACGACAGCGGCGACATCGATTACAGCGGCGGCGACGACAGCAACGACAGCAGCGGGGTCGGCAGCAGCGGGGTCGGTAGCAGCGGGGTCGGCAGCAGCGACAACGGCGGGTACGTGTGGATCGATACGACCCGGCCGGAGTTGGTGCCGTCGTGCGTGGCGCTGGTGGCCCATCCCGACGACGGGCGCTACCGGCCGCTGTTCGGCTCGACGGTGCGCACGCCGGTGTTCGACGTGGAGGTGCCGGTGCTGGCCCATCCGCTGGCCGACCCCGACAAGGGCACCGGCATCGCCATGATCTGCACCTTCGGCGACACCGCCGACGTCACCTGGTGGCGCGAGCTCGACCTGCCGGTGCGCACCGTGATCGGCCGCGACGGTCGCCTCGCGGCCGAGCCTCCCGCCGCCGTGGAGTCCGCCCCTGGCCGGGCCGCCTACGCCCGCCTGGCCGGCAAGACCGCCGCCGCGGCCCGCACCGAGATCGCGGCCGTCTTCGCCGAGTCCGGCGACCTCGACGGCGAGCCCCGCCCCATCGTCCATCCGGTCAAGTTCTTCGAGAAGGGCGACAAGCCGCTGGAGATCGTGTCCAGCCGGCAGTGGTACATCCGCAACGGCGGGCGCGACGCCGACCTCGGCCGGGCCCTCATCGACCGGGGCACGGAGATGAATTGGGTGCCGCCCTACATGCGGGCCCGCTACGAGAGCTGGATCGCGGGGCTCAGCGGCGACTGGCTGATCAGCCGCCAGCGCTTCTTCGGGGTGCCCATCCCGCTGTGGTACCGCCTCGACGACGACGGCTCGCCGCAGTGGGACGACCCGATCCGCCCCCGCGGGGCCGACCTGCCCGTCGATCCGTCCTCGGACTGCCCGGCGGGCTTCGACGAGTCCCAGCGGGGCCGCCCCGGAGGCTTCGTCGGCGACCCCGACGTGATGGACACATGGGCCACGTCGTCGCTCACCCCCCAGATCGCCACCGGCTGGCGCACCGACGTGGCCCTGTACAAGGCCACGTTCCCGATGGACATGCGGCCCCAGGCCCACGACATCATCCGCACCTGGCTGTTCTCCACGGTCGTCCGGGCCCATTTCGACTCCGGCACGGTGCCGTGGCACAACTGCGCGCTGTCCGGCTGGATCCTCGACCCCGACCGCAAGAAGATGTCGAAGTCGAGGGGCAACGTGCAGGTGCCCACCGACCTGCTGGAGCGGTACGGCGCCGACGCGGTGCGCTACTGGGCCGCTTGCGGGCGCCCGGGCACCGACACCGCCTTCGACGAGCAGCAGTTCCGCATCGGCCGGCGCCTGGCCGTCAAGCTCCTCAACGCCTCCAAGTTCGTGCTGCGCTTCGACGATCTCGACGACAGCTCCGAGACCGTCGCAAACACCGAACCGGCCGCAAACACCGGAACGGTCGCAGACACCCAAGCGGTCGCAGACACCGGGGCGGTCCCACCAGCCGAAGCGGCCGCAAACACCGGAACGGTCGCAGCAGCCGGGGTGGTTGAGACGCTGGAGCTATCAGCTAACAGCGAGGGCGGCTATCTGCTGGGGATCACCGAGACGCTGGACCGGTCGATGCTGCACCGGCTGGCCGACTTGGTGGACGAGGCCACCCGAGCGCTGGACGCTTTCGACTACGCCCGGGCGCTGGAGCGCACCGAGTCGTTCTTCTGGGCCTTCACCGACGACTATCTGGAGTTGGTCAAGGCACGCGCCTACGGCGAGCAGGGCGCCGCTGCGGCCGTGTCCGCCCGACGGGCGCTGCGGGCCGCGCTGGCGGTGCTGCAGCAGCTGTTCGCGCCGTTCATGCCGTTCGTGGCCGAGGAGGTGTGGAACTGGTGGCACGGCTCCTCGATCCACACCTCGGCCTGGCCCCAGTCGGCGGGGCTGCGGGCGGCCGCGCAGGACGCGGGCGCGCTGCCGAGCACGGTGGCCGCGGCGGTGTTGAGCGAGGTGCGCCGGGCCAAGTCGGAGGCGAAGCGGCGGCTGCGCACCGAGGTCGTGCGGGCCACCGTCACCGACACCTCCGAGCGTCTCGCCGTGCTGGAGGCTGTGGCCGGCGACGTCCGGGCCGCGGGGCGGATCACAGAACTGACGACCGTGGAGGGCACGGCGCTGTCGGTGGCCTGTGAGCTAGTCCCCGAAGTCGCCACTTAGCCCCGGAACTGGCAGCACAAAGCACGCATAGCATGCAAAACGCTGCCAATTCCTGGGAAGGGCCGCACCAGCCACGGAACTGGCAGCAAAACACACGTATAGTATGCAAAACGCTGCCAATCCCGGAACAGGCCGGGTCAGCGCAGGAGGCCTGCTATCTGGCGGGCTACCCGCTGGCCCGACAGGAAGGCGCCGTGCACGGTGGAGGGGAAGCGGCTGTGGGTGGCCTCGCCCGCGAAGAACACCCGCTCGCCAGCAGGTCTGGCCATCACCCGGTAGCTCTCGAACGAGGCGCCTGCCGGCACATAGGAGTACGAGCCCCTCGTCCACGGGTCTGACGCCCAGCGGGTGCTGACCGAGTCGACCGGCTCGGGCACGTCCCCGAAGATGGCGCCGAGCGCCTCGACGGCCCGGCCGGTGAGCTCGTCGTCCGAGTACTGCTCGACCTGGGCACCGTAGGCCCCGGCGTTGAACATGGCCAGCACCGGCTGCTGCTGGTACGGGTACAGGTTCAGCGTCTCGGACCAATGGCCCTTCTGCTCGCTGAGGTACCCGATCCACTCGACGTCGGGCTCCCAGAAGACGTCGTCGAACAGCAGGCACGTCCGGTTGAGCACCCCCATGCCCAAGGCGTCGATGGCGGCCTGCTTCTCGGGCGGCAGCGACGGCACGAACGAGATGCCCCCGGCCTTGAGGACGCCCAGCGGCACGGTGACGATTACCCGCTCGGCCTCGAAGACCCCGCCGGAGTCGGTGGTGACCGTCACCTCGTCGCCGGTGTGGTCGATCTCGGCCACCGTGTGCCCGAGCCTGATGTCGCGGCCGGAGGCGAGCACGTCGATGATCTGGCCGTAGCCGCCGGGGAACACCACGTCGCCGCCCCGCAGGTCGCTGCCGCCGTCGTAGCTCATGATCGACAGGTCGGCGATGTCGGCCCCGAACTCGTGCTCGAACATCGAGTTGAGGACGTGCTGCCACAGGAGCCGGTCGTGGTGGTCGTCGAGTCCGTTGGCCGCGGCGAACTCGATGTAGACGGCCCGCAGCGACGCCTCCGGCCTCTCGTAGGCGAGGCGCATGTAGTCGCGCCAGAGCCGCTCGTCCACCCACGCGGTCTCGCGGCCCGTCTGGTCGTAGACGATGGTGTTGTCGTAGTCGGTCGGGGCGGTCTCGATGCTGTTGCGCTCGGCGATCTCGTGGATCGGGTTGTCGCGGGTGCCGTGGATCCAGGTCGCTCCGAGCTCTACCGGGATGCCGTCGCCGATGGTGGAGGTCCAGACACGGCCGCCGACTCGGTCCTGGGCCTCGAGGATGACGACGTTCTCAAGCCCGCGGATCTGGAGTTCCTGCGCCGCGGCCAGCGCAGCGACGCCAGCCCCGACGATGACGATCCTCTCGTCCCGCGCAGCAGCCCCCGCCTGAGCCTCGCCAGCCGAGGCATCGCCAGCCGGGGCCTCGCCAGCCGAGGCATCGTCGACCGGGGCCAGAGCCTCCTCGACCGGTGCCGTCGCCGGGGCCTCGTCGCTGCGACGCCCGCAGGCCGCCAGAAAGGCAGCAGACGCGGCGAGTCCGACGGTCCCCAACCCTCCCCTGATGAACTCGCGGCGCGTCGGCTGGAGAAGTCGCCCCGTCGACCCGAGCGCGCTCTCCACGGCGGGGCCAGCTAGACCCGGGCGGCGTCTTGCCCGTCTATTGATCATGGCGACAAGTTCACAGCCTCATTGTTGCAGTCCTCTGATGACTGCGACGGAGTTCGCAAGTCGCCCACCTCCAGGAACCACAAGCAACAGACCCCGCGCCCGCAAACACCCCGACGCCCAGGCCGCCCACCTCCAGGAACCACAAGCAACAGACCCCGCGGGCGCAGACACCCCGACGCGCGGGCAGCAGACGCTGCGGGTGGCCGATCGGGTGGCCAGACAGACGAGAGGCGAAGCAGACACCCGGACGCGCGAGCAGCAGACGCTGCGGGTGGCCGATCGGGTGGCCAGACAGACGAGAGGCGAAGCAGAGACCCCGACGTGTAGGCAGCGGGCGCTGCGCCGGCTGGCAACCGGTGGGTTGCTAGTCGTCGATCTCGGGGATGCGTAGGCCTACGGCGGCGCCGCCTAGGGGCGAGGTTGCCGCGAAGACCCGGCCGCCGTGGGCCTCGGCCACCTGGCGGACGATGGCCAGTCCGAGGCCCGACCCGGCCCGGCCCCGGTGGGACTCCAGGCGGTGGAAGCGCTCGAAGATGCGCTCGCGGTCCGCCTCGGGCACGCCCGGCCCGGCGTCGTGCACCGTCACCGCGCCGCCGTCCACGACCACCTCGATGGGGCCGTCCTCGCTGAACTTGACAGCATTGTCGACCAGGTTCCGCACCGCCCGGGCCAGCGCCTCGGGGCGCGCCTCCAGCGGCCTCGACCTCACTACCCGCACAGCCACATCGCGTCCGCTGCGTCGCCGGGCCCGCTCCACGACCGCCTCGACTACCTCTGCCATCTCGATCAACTCGGGCTCCTCGTCGGTGCGGATGTCGGCCGCAAGGTCGACGAGTTCGGCCACCAGGTCGGAGAGCTCGCTCAGCTCGGCGTCCACATCGTCGAGGATCTCGGCCTGTTCCTCGGGGGCGATCTCGTCGGCGCGCCTCAGCATGTCGACGTTGGTGCGCAGGCTCGTGAGCGGCGTGCGCAGCTCGTGGCTGGCGTCCATCACCAGGCGCTGCTGCTGGCGGCGACTGGTGGACAGCGCGGCCAGCATGGTCCGGAAGCTGCGGGCGAGCCGCCCCACCTCGCCCGATCCCGAGCCCTCCACCGGCCCGTCCACGTCGCCGGTGGCGGCGATCCGCTCGGCGGCCTCGGTCAGCCTCACGATGGGACGCACCGTCCGTCCGGCCAAGAACCACGCCCCGGCCGCGGCCGCGGCCACCGCCAGCGAGCCGAAAAGAGCCACCTGCCCGCGGAGATCCTCCACCGCGTTCTCGACCTCGTCCATGGGACGGGCCAACTGCACGAACACGCCGTCGCCTGCTTGCACTGTCATGAGCCGGAGCCTCATTCCCCTCGCCTGGACCGTCTCGAGGACCGGCCCGCGCCGTCGGGCCTGTTCCAGGCGGTCGAGATCGGGGGCGGTTCCGAAGTCGTCGTCGAAGCTGAGGATCACCTGGCCGCCTCGGAGCCGGCCGTCGGAACCGGCCTCCAGGTCGGTGACCACCACGCGGGCGTAGGCGTCGAACGACACCAGCGATCCAAGCGGGTCGGCCCGCAACAGCGACCCAATCCGGGAGTCCTTGTCACCCAGGCCGTGGAACCAGAAGTCCCGCTTCGGCTCGGCGATCACCAGGGCGGCCCGCTCCACCAGGTCGAGGTCGACCTCCTCGGTGAGCTCGGCCCGAGCCGACCGCACCGCCGACCACCCCACCGCGGCAACGGCCACGGTCACCACCGCAGCAACGAGCAGCGCCACCCGCACCCGCAGGCTCACCCGACCGCCCCCACGACACCACCGAGCGCCGAGACTCGACCAGACGCCAACACTCGACCGAGCCCCGCCACTCGACCGAGCCCCGCCACTCGACCGGGCCCCGCCACACCACCGAGCGCCAAGACTCGACCGGGCCCCGCGACACCGCTGAGCGCCAAGACTCGACCGGGTGCTGAGCAGGCACCGCCGAGCGCCGACACTCGACCAGACGCCGAGACTCGACCAGACGCCAACACTCGACCGGGCGCTGAGCAGGCACCGCCGAGCGCCGACACTCGACCAAGCCCCGAGACACCGCCGAGCGGCGGAGCGCGGCCGGGCCGGGCAGGCTCAGGGATCGATCCGGGCCACATAGCCGACGCCGCGCACGGTGTGGATCAGCCTGGGCGCTCCGTCGATCTCGGTCTTGCGCCTGAGGTAGCCGACATACACGTCGAGCGTCTTCGACTCCACTTCGAGCGCACCGTCCCAGATCTCCTCGTAGATGTCGAATCGGCTCAGCACCACGCCGGAGTTGCGCACCAGCAGCCTGAGCAGGTCGAACTCGGTGCGCGAGAGCCGCACCGGGCGGCCCGCGCGCCGTACCTGGCGTCCGTCGACGTCGATCTGCAGATCGTCCAGGCGCAGCAGACCATCCGCCCGACCGCCGCCGGCTGCTGCCCGCCTCACTGCGGACGGCCGCGACGGGCCGCCTGCGCGGCTGCCTAGAGCACCCGCCAGTTGTTGGCGGGCTTCGGTGCCGGCTCGCAGACGGGCCCGCACTCGGGCCAGCAGTTCCTCCAACGCGAACGGCTTGACCAGGTAGTCGTCCGCTCCGGCGTCGAGGCCCGCCACCCGGTCGCCCACCTCGTGGCGGGCAGTGAGCATGAGGATCTGCGTGTCGCAGCCGCGCTCGCGCAGCATCCGGCAGACGCTGAGTCCGTCGGCGTTGGGCATCGAGACATCGAGCACCATCAGATCCGGCCGGCGAGCGTCGTGGGCTCTCAGCGCAGCGGCTCCGTCGGGCACGGAGGTCACTTGGTAGCCCTCGAGCCGCAGGGCCCGCTCCAGCGCGGCCCGCACCCGCCGGTCGTCCTCGGCGACCAGCACCAAGGCACCCGCGGCGACATCCGCTGAAGCACTCGCTGCGACGCCCGCTGAGGCGCCCGTCGCGGCCGGTGCGGAGACGGCGAGACTGCTTGGTGCGGAGCGTGGCGATGAGGCTGAACCTGGCATCACGGACTCCAGTGTGCCGGTCCGAAGGTGAACATCAGGTTAGAACCCGGCAGCGCCCCGCCGTGCGACCACCGCCGACGGTTAGGGTCGGCCGGTGCGCATTCTGGTGACCAACGACGACGGCATCGACTCCATCGGTCTTCATATGCTGGCCCGGGCCATGACCGCCCTCGGCGACGTGGTGGTGGTGGCCCCCGACAAGGAGTACTCCGGGTACGGCGCGGCCTTCGGCCCCTTGCACCTGATCAAGCCGGAGGTGCACCGGGCCTGGATCGACGGCGTCGACGAGGTGTGGTCGGTCACCGGCCCGCCCGCGCTCTGCGTGATGTTCGGGCGCCTAGACCTGTTCGGGCCGTACGACCTCGTCGTGGCTGGCATCAACCCCGGCGCCAACGTGGGCCGCTCCGTGTACCACTCCGGCACGGTCGGGGCCTGCCTGACCGCCCGCAACGGAGGAAAGAGCGGCGTGGCTGTGAGCCAGACGGTCGAGTCCTTCGGCGTGGAGGGCCAGGGCTGGGAGGAGATGCTCGCCGACCAGCGCTGGGAGACGGCCGCGACGGTGGCTGCCGCCGCCGTGGAGGGGCTGGTCACCGCTCTGCCGGAGCGGCCGGTGGTGCTCAACATCAACGTCCCCGGCCGGGACATGGCCGACATCAAGGGCTGGCAGCGCACCGAGGTCGGCATTGAGCCGCCTAGGGCGATGGCCACCGCGCAGCTCGAACCGCGGCCGGGCCACACTGACGCGTACCGGGTGAAGATGGACTGGGGCGAGGCCGTCGAGCTTCCCGAGCACACCGACGGCGGCGCGGTGATGTCCGGCTGGGTGTCGGTCAGCTGGCTGGGCCGCCTGGAGGCGGTCGAGCCGGACTTCTCCGGCGCCGCCGAGGCCGAGTCCCGCCTCGACACCTTGCTCGGCTGACCCAGGCCACACCCGCACCGAGCCGTCGCCGTCCGCTCCCGGTCGTGCGGGAGTCGAACTCTCCCAGCACTTCGAGACTGTTGCAGTGTCACCGCCCACAACCGGCAGTGCGGCACCGGGCTCGGCGTAGCGTTGGATGGTGATGCTCACCGCTTCAGGGGTGGCCAAGGCCTACGGAACCCGCAAGTTGATCGACGACTTGACGCTGCATCTTCCTACCGGTCGGCGGGTGGCGCTCGTGGGCGGCAACGGCGCGGGCAAGACGACCCTGCTTGAGATTCTCGCCGGCATTATCGAGCCCGACGAGGGCACTGTCACCAAGCCCCGCGACGCTCGCATCGGTTACCTGCCCCAAGACTTGGCCGAGGTATCCGCGGGCACGGTGCAAGAGCAGACAATGGCCGGAGCAGGCCCGCTGGCCGACCTGGCCCGCACTCTCAGCGACCTCGAGCAACGACTCACCGCGAGCCGCGACCCGCACGACGACCCGACCGGCGACCTCGAGCAACGGCTCACCGCGAGCCGCGACCCGCACGACGACTCGACCGGCGACCTTGAACGACAGCCCGCGGCGAGCAGCGACGTGACCGGTGTCCGCGGCCACGGGGAAGACCGGCTGAGCATGGGCCGGGAGGAGCTGATCGCCCGCTACGGCGCGGCGCAGGCGCAGTTCGAGCAGCTCGGCGGCTATGCGCTGGAAGCCAGGGTCGCCAAGGTGCTGGCCGGCCTCGGTTTCGGACCCGCGGACGGGCCCCGGCCCGTGGCCGAGCTGTCGGGGGGCTGGCGCATGAGGGTGGCTCTGGCCCAGCTGCTGGTGTCGGAGCCCGACATCCTGCTGCTCGACGAGCCGACGAACCATCTCGACGTGGACTCGGTCGCCTGGCTGGAGCGTCACCTCGCCGCCTGGCCGGGCGCGCTGCTGTTCGTGAGCCACGACCGCGACTTCATCGACGCGGTGGCCGATCGGGTGGTGGAGCTGTCCGCCGGGACCGCGACGGCCTACGAGGGAGGCTTCGCCGAGTTCGTGGTCGCCCGCGAGGAGCGCCTGCAGCGCATCGAGGCCGCCGCGGCCCGCCAAGCCCGGGAGGTGGCCCGCGTCGAGCGCTTCGTCGAGCGCTTCCGTTACAAGGCCACCAAGGCCCGGCAGGTGCAGAGCAGGGTCAAGACCCTCCAGAAGCTGGAGCGGATACAGGCGCCTAGGCGCACCGACGGGGCCGCCCGCTTCGACTTCGTGGCGCCGCCCCGCTCCAGCCGGGTGGTGGCCGAACTCGACGACGCTTCGGTCGGCTATCCCGACGGCGACGGGCCGGTCGTCTCGGGCGCCGCGTTCGCCGTCGAGCGGGGCCAGACCGTGGCCTTGGTCGGGCCCAACGGCGCGGGCAAGACCACGCTGCTGAAGCTGATGCTGGGCGAACTGGCACCCACGACGGGCACCGTCAGGATCGGCTCCAACGTGCGGGTGGCGGCCTTCGGACAGCACCAGGCCGACGAGCTCGACCCCGGCCGGCGGGCTATAGAGGTCTTCTCGGCCGGCATCGATCCGGGACGACGGAACCTGCGCACGGTCCTCGGCGCGTTCGGCTTCCGGGGCGACGACGCCGACCGGCGAGTGGCCGAGTTCTCCGGCGGTGAGCGCACTCGCCTTGTGCTGGCCCGGCTGATGGTGGAGCCGGTGAACCTGCTGGTGCTCGACGAGCCGACCAACCACCTCGACCTGCCAAGCTGCGACATCCTCGAGGACGCCCTTGCCGCCTATCCCGGCACGGTGCTGCTCGTCACGCACGACCGCCACCTGATCCGCTCGGTGGCCGACGCGCTGGTCGAGGTCCGCCAAGGCCGGGCGGTGTGGCACCTCGGCGCCGACGAGTCGGTGCTGTACCCCGACGATGCAACCGGCTTGTCGTCGGCGTCGTCGGCGTCCCCGGGCTCCAAGCCCGCCCCAGCCGCGGCCACCGGACTCAGAAATGGCCCCGAGCCCTCGGACGGGTCGAGCAGGCCGCGCTCCACCGCGACCGGCAGAGCCGAGCGCAGACGGGCCGGCGCCCGGTCCCGGGCCGCCACCAGCGGACTGCGGAAGCGGGTGGCCGAAACGGAGCGGGCCTGGGCGGCAGCCGACGCCGAGGTGTCCGAGTTGCACCAACGGCTCAGCGACCCCGACATCTACGACCGGCCCGAGGAGGTCCACGCGCTGGCGAAAGCCCACGAGGCGGCCGCGGACCGGGCCGCCGACCTGCTCGCACAGTGGGAGGCCTCACTGGCCGAGTTGGAAGCGCTCGACCAACCTCCGACCCAGGAGCCATGACCAGAGCCACCAACGGCAACACGACCGGCGACACGGCCAGACCCGCAAATGGAGCCACCAACAGCGGCACGACCGGCGACACGGCCAGAAGCGCAAATGGAGCCATCAACGGCAACACGACCGGCGGCACGGCCAGAGGCGCGAGGGGTGTCATGAGCAGAGACATGAACGGCGCGGGGGCCGGGGATGTGAGCAGTGCGGTCATGATCGGGCAGCCTTCCGCACCGGTGTGACACGCCAGTCAGCCGAGGACGCCGTGACGCGCTAGAACCCGGCTCGATGCTGCTCGCCCAACTGGTCGCCTGCGCCGACGAAGTGGCTGCCACGTCGGCGCGCACCGCCAAGATCGAGTCCCTGGCCGAGCTGCTGCGGAGCACGGCCGGCGACGATGCCCGAATCGTGACCGGCCTGGTCGCCGGCGAGCCCCGCCAGGGCCGCATCGGCGTGGGCTGGGCGACGGTGGCCGCGCTTCAGACCGTCCCCGCCCCGGCAGCAACGCTGACCGTCGGCGACCTGGACGCCCTGCTGGACGCGGTCGCGGAAGCGTCCGGCGCGGGGTCGGTCCAGCGTCGCCTGGACCTGCTCGAAGGCTTCCTCAGCCGGGCCACCGCCGCCGAGGCCGACTTCGTGCGGCGGCTGCTGGTGGGCGAGCTGCGCCAGGGCGCCAGCGAGGGCGTGGTGGCGGAGGCGGTGGCCCGAGCGGCCGGTGTGGCCCCGGCCGCGGTCCGCCGGGCCCTGATGCTGATGGGCGACCTGACGGAGACGGCCGGCGTCGCCCTCGTCGAGGGACGGCCCGGACTGGAAGCCGTGAGCCTCAGGCTCTTCCGACCGCTGCGGCCCATGCTGGCCTCCACGGCCGACGATGCCGCCTCGGCGGTCGCCGACATGGGCCGGTGCTCGGTGGAGTGGAAGCTCGACGGGATCCGCATCCAAGTCCACCGCCGCGACGACTCAGTGCAGATATGGACCCGCAACCTGAACGAGGTGACCGACCGGCTCAACGAGGTGGCGAAGGCGGTTCTCGATCTCCCGGCGCGCACTCTCGCCTTGGACGGGGAGGTGATGGGGTGGACGGACGACCTGTCGCCCGCCGCGTTCCAGGACACGATGGGCCGGGTCGGCACCCGGCCTGCGAGCGACACCACCCCGGCGGAGGCCGGGACTGCGGACGCCGGGACTACGGACGCCGGGACTGCAGAGGCTGCGCCGGCGGAGGCCGCGACTGCGGACGCCAGGACTACGGACGCCGGGACTGCGGAGGCCGGGGCACTGCGGATGAGGCCGGTGTTCTTCGATGTGCTGCATCTCGACGGGCGGGACCTGCTCGACGAGCCGCTGGAGGAACGGCTCCGCTGCTTGGACCGCGTCGCGGCCGACCACCGGGTCCCCGGCGTCATCACCGACGACCCCGACGAGGCGGCCGGGGTGTTCGCGGCGGCGGTGGCTGCCGGCCACGAGGGGGTGATGGTGAAGGCCGCCGACTCGCCCTACGCAGCCGGCCGGCGGGGCAAGGCCTGGCGCAAGGTGAAGCCGGTCCGTCGCCTTGACCTGGTGGTGCTGGCGGTGGAGCCGGGCAGCGGGCGTCGCCGGGGCTGGCTGTCCAACATCCACCTCGGCGCCCGCGACCCCGACGGCGGCTTCGTGATGGTGGGCAAGACGTTCAAGGGCATGACCGACGACATGCTGCGGTGGCAGACCCGGCGCTTCGAGGAGTTGGCCGCCGGCCGGACGGACTATGTGGTGTCGCTGAGGCCTGAGCAGGTGGTGGAGATCGCGGTGGACGGCGCGCAGCGGTCGAGCCGCTACCCGGGCGGGGTGGCTCTGCGCTTCGCCCGGGTGCTGCGCTACCGCAGCGACAAGCCCGCGGCCGAGGCCGACACCATCGCCGCGGTCCGCGGCCTCCTACCGGGCGGGGCGGATCTATAGGATCACCGCCATGACCGGCACGACCAGCACCACCGACAGCGCCACCATGGCCAACCGCGCCAGCACCACCGACAGCGCCACCATGGCCAGCAGCGCCAGCACCAACACCGCCCCGACTGGGACTCCGGCACCGGCCACGACCACGGTCACTGAGCCGGACGTCCGCCCGGTGACCGACGACGGCGACCATGATCGCTTCGCCCACTACACCCGACGCAAAGACGCCGCCCGGGCCTATGTCGAGGGCACCCCGCTGCGGGCGCTGTGCGGCAAGGTCTGGGTGCCCAGCCGAGACCCGAGCCGCTACCCGGTGTGCCCGGAGTGCGAGAAGATCCGCCAGCGCCTGCTCAGGCGGGCCAACAACTGAGGCCAGAGCTCGCTCGGAGACTCCGGAGGCCACGACATGTCCTCCCGCCGCCGAGAACCTGACGACGAGACAGCCTCTGCGCACCGCGCCGACACAGACGACGACACCGCCTCTGCGCACCGCGCCAACATCGACGACGATACCTCCCCTGCGCACCGCGGCGACGACAAGCCTGGCGACGACGACAAGCCCGGCACCGACGACGGTCCGGACGAGGGTGCAGCGAAGCTCGACGAGGACGCCGAACGCCGTCGCATCGAGGATCCGCCCCCCAGGCGCACGCCCACGCTGCGCGTCCATCTGCAGGGCACGTTCCTGCTCATCGTCCTGCTGCTGGTTCTTTGGGCCGTGCTGGACTGGGCCGGACCGGTCATCAGCAACGCTCTCAGCGGCCCCGACGGAGCGGTGGTGGCAAAGGCGCCGGCCGAATCGGAGGCCGCTTCCGACGACGGCGCCGAATCCGAGCCCGACGAGCCGCTAGGCGGCGACGAGGTGGCCGAACTGCAAGCCGTCCTGGCCCGATTCGGCTACGACCCCGGCCCGGTGGACGGCATCCTGGGAGACCTCACCCGCAGCGCCGCCGAGGCCGCCAAGGCCGACCTGAACCTGTCGGCGGCCTCTGACCGCAGGCTGCTCAACACCCTGGCGGCGGCGATCGAGGCGCTGGATGAAGCCTCGACCGGCCCGGACTCCTGACATGGCGCGCCGACCGGACCCCGGCACGGCCGCGGCCGCGGCCGCGGTGTCCCGACCTCCGGACTGCTCGACGATCTTCAGGCCCGGCTTCGACCTCAATCTGAAGGTGACATTGATGTGGGTCAAGACGGCTGTGCGGCGGCGCGGCGTCGGCTGGTGGTCCGCCGAGACACCGCACGGACCGGCCACCGTCGCCTTTCGTGAGGTGGCCGGCGAAGTGCCCGCCGACGCCT
This sequence comes from Acidimicrobiales bacterium, assembly GCA_963667505.2. Taxonomy (GTDB): domain Bacteria; phylum Actinomycetota; class Acidimicrobiia; order Acidimicrobiales; family Aldehydirespiratoraceae; genus Aldehydirespirator. The sequence continues at coordinate 1,854,735 of OY763490.2, forward strand.
GGGGGCCGGGCGCCGAGTGGGCGATCGCTCAGGTGCCGGCCCTGCTCGGCGGACGCGACGACCCGAGCGGCTTCCGGCCCATCGATCCGGTGGTGCGCGACCTGGTGGCCCGCCTGGGCGTGCCCCGGCTGGGCGCCACCGGCCGCTGGTATGAGGCCATGGCGACGGCGGCCGTCTATCAGCGGGTCGTAAGCGCCGACGCCAGGACGGCGGTGGCTCGCCTAGGTCGGCTCTTCGGGGCCGAGGCGCCGGGAGAGGGGCCGCTGCCGATGTTCCCCCGCCCCGAGGCGGTGCTGCGCTTGCCGGACCACGGCTTCCATCGGGCCGGCGTGGACCGGTCTCGTGCACGAGTGATCCGGGTGGCGGCCAAGTTCGAGCGCCGCATCGAGGCGCTGCAAGAGCAGCCCGCGGCCGAGGCCCGCCAGTGGCTTCAGCGCCTTCCCGGCGTCGGCCCGTGGACGGCGGCCCGCACCACCGGGGCCGCGGCCGGCGACCCCGACGCGGTGCCGGTGGGCGACCTGCATGTGCCGGTGCTGGTGACCTACGCCCTGTCGGGCGCCACCGACGGCGACGACGACTCGATGCTGGAGCTGCTCGAGCCCTACGCCGGCCACCGCGGCCGGGTGGTGCGACTCATCAAGGCCGCGGGCATCGGCCCGCCCCGACACCATCCCGCGCCGACCCGCCACGACATCAGCCGCATCTAGCCGGCGGTCAGCCGAGCCCTAGCCGGCGGTCAGCACCTCGGCCTCTACAGCACGACGACTGAGCGCAGCACCTCGCCGCGCTCCATCTTGTGGAAGGCCTCCTCCACGTCTCCGAGCCCGATGGTCTCCGACACGAAACCGTCGAGGTCCAGTCGACCCTGAAGGTAGAGGTCGATCAGCATGGGAAAGTCGCGGCTCGGCAGGCAGTCGCCGTACCAGCTGGACTTGAGGGCCCCGCCCCGGCCGAACACCTCGATGAACGGCAGCTCGATGGTCATGTCCGGGTGGGGCACGCCGACCAGCACGACCGTCCCAGCCAGGTCGCGAGCCTCGAACGCCTGTCGGTAGGTCTGGGGCAGCCCTATCGCCTCGATGGCCACGTCCACGCCGTTGCCGTCGGTGAGGGCCTGGATCGCCTCGACGGGGTCGGACTCGGACGAGTTGATGGTGTGGGTGGCCCCGAATCGCTTGGCCCATTCGAGCTTGCGGTCGTCGATGTCCACGCCGATGATGGTCGAGGCGCCGGCCAGCTTGGCACCGGCGATGGCGGCGTCGCCCACTCCCCCGCAGCCGAACACGGCCACGCTGTCGCCCCGGCCCACGCCGCCGGTGTTGATGGCCGCGCCGATGCCGGCCATCACGCCGCAGCCGAGCAGTCCGGCCGCGGTGGGCGGGGCGGCCGAGTCGACCTTGGTGCACTGGCCCGCAGCCACCAGCGTCTTCTCGAGGAAGGCGCCGATGCCCAGCGCGGGCGACAGCTCGGTGCCGTCGGCCAGCGTCATCTTCTGGGACGCGTTGTGCGTGCTGAAGCAGATGTGGGGCCGGCCCCGCAGGCACGAGCGGCACTGGCCGCACACCGCCCGCCAGTTGAGGATCACGTAGTCGCCGGGCGCCACCTCGGTCACGCCGTCGCCGACGGACTCCACCACCCCGGCGGCCTCGTGGCCCAGCAGGAAGGGGAACTCGTCGTTGATGCCGCCCTCCCGGTAGTGGAGGTCGGTGTGGCAGACGCCGCACGCCTGTATGGCCACCACCGCCTCGCCCGGGCCGGGGTCGGGTATCACGACGTCGGTGATCGTGACGGGCTCGCCCACCGCCATCGACACCACTCCTTGCACGGTCTGGGGCATGTCTCGGTCCTCCTGTCAGTGCCTCCGGGCGACCCGGCCACACTACCGCGCCAGCCGGACCTGGTCGATAGGCGGGCCGTCTCGCAGACGCCTGGTGCTGGTGCGCCTGCCCGCTCGTGTGCCTGGTGCTGGTGCGCCGCGGCTCGGCCTGCGGGACCGGGGGCGTAGAGTCGCGGGCCATGTGCCGCAACATCACGACCCTCCGCGGGCTGGCACCGCCCGCCACCACCGACGAGATCGAGGCCGCCGCCCGGCAGTACGTGCGCAAAGTGAGCGGAGTGCAGAAGACCTCGGCCGCCACCGAGGCCGCCTTCGAGCACGCAGTCGCCATCGTGTCCGACGCGACCGCCGACCTGCTCGCGGCCCTGCCGCCCCGCCGCAACCCGCCGAGAAGCGAGCCGCCGCTGCGCCGGCTAGCCGCTGAGGCCGCGGGCGACAACGCGGCCTGATCCGTCCATGCCGGGCGCGGCGCGGCAACTGTCGGACCTGGTGGTCCAGGCGCGCCGCCACGGCGTTCGCGACGAGGCCGTCCTGGAGGCCATCGGGCGGGTGCCGCGGCAGCGCTTCGTCCCGCGTCGATGGGCCGAGGCCGCCTTCGACGACGGACCGCTGCCCATCGGCGAGGGCCAGACCATCAGCCAGCCCGCCATGGTGGCGCTGATGGCCGAGGCCGCCCGGCTGAAGCCCGACGACCGCGTGCTGGAGGTCGGGACCGGCTCCGGATACGGCGCGCTGGTGCTGCGGGCGCTGGCCGGCCGAGTGGTGACCATCGAGCGGCGTCCGAGCCTGGCCGCCAAGGCCCAAGCCGCGCTGACCGAGTGCGGGGCGGGCGATGTGGAAGTGGTCGTAGGCGACGGGACACTGGGATGGCCAAAGGAGGCGCCCTACAACGCAATCGTCGTCACCGCGGCCGGTCCGGCGCCCCCGCGGCCACTGCTGGAGCAGCTGGCGCCCGCAGGACGCCTGGTCATCCCCATCGGACCCAAGCGCCGCAGCCAGCACCTGATGCGCTACACCCGCCGTCGCACCGCAGCGTCCGAAGGCGAAGGCAACGACGACGGCACTCCCGTCGAGGAGGAGTGCCGCGAGGAGCGGCTGACCGCCGTCCGATTCGTGCCGCTCATCGGCACCCACGGATTCCCGCCGTGAGGACAAGCCGCCCCCGCCTCAGCTAGGTGGTGGTGACGGTCTTGATCGTGGACCACTCGCCGCTGCCGCGGCCGTTCGACGCCCGCACGCGGACCTTGTACTGGGACTTGTCGTCCAGACCGGTGACGTCCAGGCTCCGGGTGCTCGTATCCCATGGGTACTCGGTGTTCCAGTTTCCGGCCGTGCAGTCGCCGTTGGTCTGGTTGCAGTACTCCACCTCGTAGGACGTGATGTCGTCGCCGTTGCTGCTCGGAGCGGTCCAGGTGACGGTGAACTGGTCGTCGCCGGCGGTGAGCGTGATGGTCGGCTTGGCCGGCGCGCCGGGCGTGCCCCCGGACGAGCTCGACCAGTCGCTGTCGCCCTGGTTGCTGTTGGCCCGCACCTGCACGTCGTAGTAGTCGCCGTTGGTCAGGCCGGTGATCTTCCTGGAGGTGGTCGTGCCCGAGACGCTCACCGTGGTCCAGTCTTCGTAGTCGCTGTAACAGTCCTTGTTGGAGTCATTGGTGTTGCAGTAGCGGACCTTGTGCCCGGAGATGGTGGACCCGTTGGCGGCGGTGGTCCACGAGACGGTCAGGAAGCCGCCGCCCGACACGAACTCGAGGTTCTCGGGCGCCGACGGCTTGCCCGCCGGAGTGCCGGTGGCCTCCGTCGACCAGGCGCTGTCGCCGACGTTGTTGGTGGCCCGCACCCGCACCTTGTAGGCCGTGCCGTTGGTCAGGCCGCTGATGGTGTGCGAGGTGGATGTGTCGAACGGGCTGTCGTCGGTCCAGTTGGTGTCGTCGGTGCAGTCGTTGGAGCTGTCGCAGTACTGGACGCTGTAGCTGGTGATGGCCGAGCCATTGGACGACGGCGCGGTCCACGTCACCGTCAATTGCTGGTCGCCGGCGGCCACCGTGGGCGTCGCAGGCTTGGCAGGCTTGCCCGCAGGGGTCTCGGTCGCTGCCGTCGACCACGGGCTCTCGCCGTTGGCGTTTTGGGCCCGCACCTGCACCTGGTAGGCCGACCCGTTGGTGAGGCCGGTCATGCTGGCCGTGGTTGCGGTGCCGGTGTGGCTGAGCGTCGTCCAAGACGAGGGCCAGGTGCTGTTGCTGTTCTGCTTGCGGTACCGGACGTCGTAGTCGGTGACCGCCGAGCCGTTGTTGTTGTTCGGCGGTGACCACGACAGGTCGATCTTGCGGTCCCCCGAGGTCAGCGTGGGAGCGTCGGGCGCGTCGGGCACCGCCTTCGGCGTGCCGCTCACCGCGGAGGTCCAGCCGCTCTTGCCGTTGTTGCTGTCGGCCTGCACCCGCACCTGGTACTTCGAGCCGTTGGTGAGGCTGTCGATGGTGGTGTAGGTGTCGGTGCTGCCGTGGCTGTGCGAGGTCCAGGTGGAGGGCCAGGTGTTGTCGCTGTTCTGCTTGCGGTACTCCACCTCGTAGCCCGAGATGGTGGACCCGTTGCCGACCGATGCCGTCCAAGTCACCTTCAGGCTCTGGTGCGCCGCCTCCACCGTCAGATTCGTCGGCTTTGAGGGCAGCGCCGCCGGCGTGGCGCTCGCCGAGGACGACCAGGCGCCGGTCCCCTTGCGGTTGCGGGCGGCGACCTGCACCTGGTACGTCTTGCCGTTGGTGAGCCCGCTGATGGTGTAGGTGGTGGTGCTCCCGCTCGACACGGTCCGCACCGTCCACTCGTTGGTGGCGTCGCAGCCGGTGCTGTCGTCGCAGTAGCGCACCGAGTAGCCGCTGATGGCCGACCCGCCGGTCTCCGTGGGCGCAGTCCAGGCCACGTCCAGCTTCCGGCTCTTGGCGGTCAGCGTCGGAGTGTTGGGCTGGCCGGGCACGGTGGCGGGCGTGGCGGTGGCCTCGCTCGACCAGCCGCCCCAGCCGCGCAAGTTCTGCGCCCGCACCCGCACCTTGTAGGTGGTGCCGTTGGTCAGGCCGGTGATGGTGTGCGACAGGACGACGTCCGACGGGCTGTCGTCGGTCCAGTTGCTGTCGTCGGTGCAGTCGTTGGAGCTGTCGCAGTACTCCACGCCGTAGGCCGTGATGGTGTCCCCGCGGTTCGACGGCGCCGTCCAGGTGGCCGCCAGCTGGTTGTTGCCCTCGGTAAGGCTCGGCCGCGACGGCGCCGCGGGCGCGCCCGGCGTGCCCTCCGTCTCCGATGACCAGGGGCCGTCGCCCAGGGCGTTGCGGGCCCGCACCTTGACGCGGTACGTCGTGGCGTTGGTGAGCCCGGTGATGGTGGTGGAGGTGCCCGAGGCGCTCTTCTCCTTCCAGTCGGAGGAGTCGTCGTTCCAGCACTCGGCGTTCTCCCCGCCGCAGTAGCGCACCTTGTAGCCGGTGATGTTGGACCCATTGTCAGCCGGCGCGGTCCACGACACCGCCAGCGACAGGTTGCCGGACACGACGGTCGGCGCGTCGGGGGTGGCCGGCTTGTCCTTGGGCTTGCCGGTGCGGTAGCTCGACCACGTGCTGTCGCCGACGCTGTTGGTGGCGGCGACCCGCACCCGGTACGTGGTGCCGTTGGTGAGCCCGGTGATGGTGGCCGTGGTGCCGGTGCCGGTGTGGGTGTCGGTGGTCCACTCGTCGTCGGCGTCGCAGCCGGTGCTCTGGTCGCAGTGCTGCACCTTGTAGCCGGTGATCGCCGCGCCGCCGTTGGACGACGGGGCGCTCCACGACACGCCGAGCTGCTGTGCGCCGACAGTCAGCGTCGGCCTGCCGGGCGCGCCCGGCGTGGTGGCCGGGGTGGCTTTGGCCGACGGCGACCACAGGCTGTCGCCGATGCTGTTGGTGGCCTGGACCTGCACCTGGTAGGCGGTGCCGTTGGTGAGGCTGCCGATGGTGGCGGTCGTTCCCGTGCCGGTATGGGCGTGCGAGGTCCAAGCGCCCCATGTCGGGCTTGTGGCGCAGCTCTTGGGTGTGGCCGTGCACTTGCGGTACTGGACGTCATAGTCGGTGATGTTCGCCCCGTTGCTGGCCGGCGCCGTCCATGAGACGCCGAGGCTCAGGTTCTTCACCGTGAGGGTGGGCGCGGCGGGCTGGTCGGGTTTCTGCGGGGCTGGCGAGTCGGAGGTGGAAGCCGACCAGGCACCGGTGCCTGAGCGGTTGGTGGCGCTTACCTGCACCTGGTAGGTGGTGCCGTTGGTGAGGCCGCTGACGGTGGTGGTGGTCGTCGACCCTCCCGACACATTCTTGGTGGTCCACTCGCTGGCGGCGTCGCAGCCGGTGCCGTTGTCGCAGTGCCGCACCTTGTAGCCGGTGACGGCCGACCCGCCGTCGCTCGTCGGCGCGGTCCACGACACACTCAGGCTGGCGTGCCAGACGGTCAGCGTCGGCGCGGCGGGCGCGCCGGGCACCGTCGAGGGGTGCTCCTTGGCTGACGTCGACCACGAGCCGTCGCCCACGCTGTTGGCGGCGCGCACCTGCACTTGGTAGGCGGTGCCGTTGGTGAGCCCGGTGATGGTGGCCGTGGTGCCTGTGCCGGTGTGCGCGTGGTCGGTCCATGAACCCCAGGTGGGGTCGGAGGCGCACTTCAGGTCGGCGTTCTTGGTGCAGGCCCGGTACTGCACGTCGTAGTCGTCGATGGCGTCGCCGTTGTCGGCCGGGGCCGTCCACGACACCGACAGGCTCGCGACCCCGTGGTCGAGGGTGGGCGCACCGGGAGCCGACGGCACGGTGGCGGGCGTTGCGAGATCGGACCACTGCGACCAGCCGCTCTCGCCGGCCTTGTTGACGGACTGCACCCTCACCTGGTAGCGCTTGCCGTTGGTGAGACCGGTGATGGTGGTGGTGGTGCCGTTGCCGGTGAAGGGATGATCGACCGCCGACTTGTTCTGCTCGCGGTATTCGACGTTGTAGTCGGTGATGGCAGCGCCGCCGTCGGCCGGAGCGGTCCAGCTCGCGGTGACCTGCCGGTTGCCGCGGGTCACGGTCGGCTTGGCGGGCTTGCCCGGCTTGTTTGCCGGCGACTCGCTGGCGTTGGCGGACCATGCGCCGTCGCCGGAGCGGTTGGTGGCCGCCACCCGCACCTGGTAGGTCGTGCCGTTGGTCAGGCCGCTGAGCGTGGTGGAAGTGCCGGTGCCGGTCAGGGTGACCACCGTCCAGTTGCTGCCGGTGCCGCAGTTGGCCGAGCAGCGGCCCACCTTGTAGCCGGTGATGGCCGAGCCGTTGTTCGCGGGCGCCGACCACGACACGTCCAATTGTCGGCTGCCGAAGGTCAGCGTCGGCGCAGCCGGCGCAGCCGGCACGGTCGACGGGTACTCCTTGGACGACGTGGAGAACTGGCCGTTGCCGACGCTGTTGTGGGCTCGTACCTGCACCTGGTATGTCGTGCCGTTGGTGAGGCCGGTGAGCGTGGTGGAGGTGCCGGTGCCCGTGATGTCCTTGGGCCGCCAGTTGCTGCTGCTGGCGCTGCAGTCCAGGCTGTCGTCGCAGCGCCGCACCCGGTAGCCGGTGATGGCCGAGCCGTTGTCGGCGGGCGCCGTCCACGACACGCTCAGGCTGGCGTTGCCGTGGGTGAGCGTCGGCGCGCCGGGCGTCGCGGGCTTCTGGGCCGTGGGGGTCGCCTTGGCGGAGTCCGACCAGGCGCCGTCGCCGACGCTGTTGCCGGCCCGCACCTGCACCTGATAGGCGGTGCCGTTGGTGAGCCCGGTGACCGTGGCGCTGGTCGAGGTGCTGGTGTCGTTGGCGTTCCATTCGGACCAGGAGCCCCAGGAGGGGTCGCTGGCGCAGGTCAGGTCGGCGCTCTTGGTGCAGGCCCGGTACTGGACGTCGTAGTCGGTGATGGCCGCCCCGTTGGCGACCGGCGCCGTCCAGGACGCGCGAAGCTCCTTGTTCCATACCACCAGGGTGGGGGCACCCGGCGCGTCGGGTTTCTGGGGGACGGGAACGGCCTTGGCCGACGAGGACCAGCCGCTGTCGCCCGGGCTGTTCGTCGCCCGCACCTGCACCTGGTAGGCGGTGCTGTTGGTCAGCCCGGTGATGGTGGCGCTGGTGGTGGTGCCGGTGTGCGCGTGGTCGGTCCAGGAGCCCCAGTCGGGGTCGCTGGCGCAGGTCAGGTCGCCGCTCTTGGTGCAGGCCCGGTACTGGACGTCGTAGTCGGTGATCGCCGATCCGCCGTCGTCGGGGGCGGTCCACGACACGCCCAAGGCCTGGTTCTTGACGGTCAGCGTCGGAGCGCTCGGCGCGTCGGGCTCGTCGGCCGGCGTCGCCTTGGCCGACGATGACCAAGCGCTGTCGTTCGCGGAGTTCTCCGAGCGCACCTGCACCTGGTAGGCGGTGCCGTTCGTCAGCCCGGTGATGGTGGCGCTGGTGGCGGTGCTGGTGTCGTTGGCGTTCCATTCGGACCATGAGCCCCAGGTGGGTTTCGTGGCGCAGGTCAGCACCGCGGTGTCGGAGTCGGTGGCGGTGCAGGCCCGGTACCGCACGTCGTAGTCGCTGATGGCGCTGCCGCTGTTGTTGGTGGGCGACCTCCAGGTCACGTCGAGGCTCTGGACCTTGACGGTGAGCGACACGTTGGTGGGCACCGGCGGGAGCCCGATCACGTAGAACTCGACCCAACTCGAGGTGCCGCTCCATCCCGACTTGTTCTCAGCACGCACCTGGGCACGGCGCTTCTGGCCGATATGGATGTTGTTCTGCCACCCGGTGAGCGTGAACGAGGTGTTGTCCTTTCCGGTGGCGAAACCGTTGTTCGAGCTCAACCACTGATTGATAACGGATGAGTAGAGCTCGTACAGAATCTCGTAGCGGTCGACCGGCCCCGACGGCGCCGTCCACGAGACGGTGAACGAGCCATCATTGTTCGGGCCATCACTGGTCGCCACAGACACATCGCCGGGCGTCCCAGGCTTGGGCGCCGGGGTGCCCTCGCCCGAGGCCGACCAGCCGCTCTCGCCGATGCTGTTGGCGGCCCGCACCTGCACCTGGTAGGCGGTGCCGTTCGTGAGGCCGGTGACGGTGACGCTGGTGGCGGTGTCAGTGGCGGTCTCGCCGGAGCGGTCGGACCATGAGCCCCAGGTGGGTTTGGTGGCGCAGGTCAGCACCGCGGTGTCGGAGTCGGTGGCGGTGCAGGCCCGGTACTGCACGTCGTAGTCGCTGATGGCCGAGCCGTTGGCCGTCGGCGCCTTCCACGACACCACCAGGCTGCCGCTGCGGTACTCCGCCTTCGGTGCGGCGGGCGCCTCCGGCGCCTGTGGCGCGGGCGTGGCTGATGTGGACGCCGACCAGGCGCCGGTGCCGATGCTGTTGGTGGCCCGCACCTGCACCTGGTAGGCGGTGCCGTTGGTGAGGCCGATGACGGCGGCCTCGAGCGCGGTGCCGGGGTCGTCGCCGCCGCTCAGGGTGGTCCAGGCGCCCCAGGTCGGACGCGAGGCGCACGACTTGGGGGTGGCGGTGCAGGCCCGGTAGCGCACGTCGTAGTCGGTGACCGCCGAGCCGTTGGCCGTGGCGGCCGTCCACGACACCGCCAAGCCCTGATGCCTGGCCGCCACGGTCGGCGCCGACGCGTCCGGGGCCTGCGGTGCCGGTGCGGCGGCGGCGGAAGCGGCCGACCACGCGCCTGTCCCCGCCGGGTTGGAGGCCCGCACCCGCACTCGATACTCGTAGTCGTTGGTCAGCCCGGTGAGCGTCACCGAGGTTGCGGTGTCGGCAGTGGTCTCGCCGGTTCGGTCGGTCCACGCGCCCCAGCCGGAGCAGCTCGCGCCCGACGTGTTGCATTTCTGGTACTGCACGTCGTAGTCGGTCAGCGCCGAGCCGCCGTCGTCGGCCGGCGCCGACCAGGACACGCCGAGCGCTTGATGCTTGACCGTCAGAGTGGGCGCGGCGGGCGCGGCGGGCGCGGCGGCCGGTATCTCCGTGGCCGAGGGCGACCAGGCGCTCTCGCCGACGCTGTTGGCCGCTCGCACCTGCACCTGGTAAGCGGTGGCCTTGGTCAGCCCGGCGAGCGTCACCGTCGTCGCGGTGTCGGCAGCGGTCTCGCCGGTTCGGTCGGTCCAGGCGCCCCACGTCGGGGTGGCGCCGGCGCACGACTTGGGTGTCGCGGTGCAGGCCCGGTAGCGAACGTCGTAGTCGCTGATGGCCGCCCCGTTGGCAGCCGGCGCGGTCCACGACACGCCCAGGCTGGTCGTGCTGCTGACCGCGAGCGCGGGCGCCGCCGGCGCGTCGGGCGGCTGGATCGCGGGCGTGGCGCTGCTCGACGGCGACCAGGCGGCTTCGCCAGCGAAGTTGGCCGCTCGCACCTGCACCTGGTAGGCGGTGTTGTTGGTCAGCCCGGTGAGCGTCACCGAGGTGGCGGTGTCGGCGGTGGTCTCGCCGGTGCGGTCGGTCCAGGCGCCCCAGGCGGGGTCATTGCCCGTGCAGTCCTTGGGGGTGGCGGTGCAGGCCCGGTATTGCACGTCGTAGTCGGTGATGGCGGCCCCGTTGGCGGCAGGTGCGGTCCACGCCACCGTCAGGCTCTCGTTCCACACCGTCAGCGTCGAGGCGCCAGCGGCGGCAGGCGGCTGCGGCCAGTTCTTCGACGCCGACCAGCTATTGGTGCCCATGGCGTTCGTGGCCCGTACCTGCACCTGGTAAACGGTGGCGGCGGTCAGTCCGCTGATCGTGACGGTGGTGGCGCTGCCGGGGTCGTCGCTGCCTGACAGCGTGGTCCAGGCGCCTGGCTGGTCGCCGGTCTGGGTCTGGTCGGTGTCCTTGACGCGGTACCGGACGTCGTAGTCGGTGATCTCGAGGCCGCCGTCGGCGGACGCCGTCCACGACACCGCCATGCTGGTGCCGGTGATCGTCGTCGTGATCTCCGACGCGCCGATGGCCACGGGACTGCTCGTCGCGACGTACGGATTCGTCCAAGTGCTCCAGCCGTTGGCATTGGAGGCCCGCACCCGGAACCGGTAACTGGTGCTGCTCAGCTTGGAAGCGCACTCCGGGATAGTCGAGTCGCGGCTTGTGGTGCCCGCCGTCACGGACCATTCTTCATCGCGGCCGATGGCCCAGCCGTTGCCGGGGTTGCACCGGTAGTCGATCTCGTAGCCCGTGATGTCCGACCCGCCATCGTTGGCGACGGACCACGAGACCCGTGTGCTCGTCGGGCTGCCGGCGACGCCGCTCAGCGTGACCGAGGGCGCGGTCGGAGTGGTGCTCGGCGTGGCGCTGGCCGACGAGGACCAACTGCTGTCGCCCGCGGTGCTCGTGGCCTGTACCTGCACCTCGTAGGCCGTGCCGTTGGTGAGCCCGGTGATCGTGGCCGTCGTGCCCGTGCCGGTGTGGCTGTGAGACTGCCAGGCGCCGGGCTGGTCGCCGGTCTGGGTCTGGTCGGTGTCCTTGACGCGGTACTGGACGTTGTAGCCGGTGATCGCCGATCCGTTGATCTTCGGCGCGCTCCAGGACACGATCAGGCGCTTGTTGCCGTGGGTCAACGACGGCAGCCTCAGCCCATCGGGCGGCTGCGGGGTGGGCGTGCCCGACCCCGACAGCGACCAGCCGCTGTCGCCGGCCGCGCTGCGGGCTCGGACTTGCACCTGGTAGGCGGTGCCGTTGGTGAGCCCGGTGATCGTGGCGCCGGTGCCGGTTCCGGTGTGGGTGTGCGAGGCCCAGTTGCCCCAGGCGGGGTTGGCGCCCGTGCAGGTCGTGGGGGTGGCGGTGCAGGCCCGGTACTGCACGTGGTAGCCGGTGATCGCCGATCCGTTCACCGAAGGCGCCTGCCACGACACCCCGACACTCGTATTGAGCGCAGTGACGGTGGGAGCGGCAGGGGTGTCCGGCGGCTGCACCGCGGGCACGGCGGTGCTCGAGGTCGACCAGCCGCTGTCGCCGACACTGTTGGCCGCCCGCACCTGCACCTCGTAGGCCGTGCCGTTGGTCAGACCGGTGATCGTCACAGTGGTGGCCGTGTCGGCGGTGGTCTCGCCGCTGCGGTCGGTCCAGGCGCCCCAGGTGGGGTTGTTGGCGCAGGTCAGGTCGGCGCTCTGGGTGCAGACCCGGTACTGCACGTCGTAGTCGGTGACGGTCGCGCCGTTGTCGGCCGGCGCGGTCCAGGAGACGCCGAGGCTGATGTGCTTGACAGTGAGCGTCGGCGCGGCGGGCGCATCGGGGGCCTGAGGCGCCGGACTGGCGGTGCTCGAGGTCGACCAGCCGCTTTCGCCGACGCTGTTGGCGGCCCGCACCTGCACCTCGTAGGCCGTGCCGTTGGTCAGGCCGCTGATGGTCGCCGAGGTGGCGGTGTCGGTGTTGGTCTCGCCGCTGCGGTCGGTCCAGGCGCCCCAGGTCGGGTTGCTGGCGCAGGTCAGGTCGGCGCTCTGGGTACAGGCCCGGTACTGCACGTCGTAGTCGGTGATGGGCGCGCCGTTGGTCGTCGGCGCGGTCCAGGAGACGCCGAGGCTGGCGTTGTCGACGGTCAGCGTCGGGGCTGCGGGTGCGTCCGGTTTCTGGACGGCGGGAGTGCCCGCGGTTGCTGTCGACCAGCCGCTCTCGCCGACGCTGTTCGCGGCCCGCACCTGGATCTGGTAGGCGGTGCCGTTGGTCAGGCCGGTGACGCTGGCGCTCGTCGTCGTGTCGGTGTTGGTCTCGCCGCTGCGGTCGGTCCAGGCGCCCCAGGTGGGGTTGTTGGCGCAGGTCAGGTCGGTGCTCTGGGTGCAGGCGCTGTACTGGACGTCGTAGTCGGTGATCGGCGCGCCGTTGGCCGTCGGCGCGGTCCAAGCCACCCGCAGCGCCTGGTGCCATGCGGTCACGGTGGGCGCGGCGGGGGTGTCCGGGGCCTTGGCCGGGGTGGCCGTGGCGGCCGTCGACCATGCGCCGTCGCCGGAGCGGTTGCCGGCGCGGACCTGCACCTGGTAGGCGGTGCCGTTGGTGAGCCCGGTGACGGTGGCGCTGGTCGTGGTGCTGGTGTCGGCCGCGTCCCATTCGGTCCAGTCGCCCCAGGTGGCGTTGGCAGCACAGGTCAGGTCGGCGCTGGTGGTGCAGGCCCGGTACTGCACGTCGTAGTCGGTGACCGCCGATCCGCCGTCGCCGGAGGGCGCGTTCCACGACACGTCGAGGCTCTGGTCCTTCACCGTCAGGCTGGGCTTGCCGGGGGTGTCGGGCGTGGTGGAGGGGTGTTCGCTGGCCGCCGTCGACCATGCGCCGTCGCCGACGCTGTTGGTGGCCCGCACCTGCACCCCGTAGGCGGTGCCGTTGGTGAGGCCGCTGATGGTCACCGACGTGGCCGTGTCGGTGTTGGTCTCGCCGCTGCGGTCGGTCCAGGCGCCCCAGGTCGGGTTGTTGCCCGTGCAGGTCTTGGGGGTGGCGGTGCAGGCCCGGTACTGAACGTCGTAGTCGGTGATCGCCTGCCCGTTGTCGGCGGGGGCGGTCCACGACACGTCGAGGCTCTGGTCGCCGTGGGTCAGCGTCGGCTTGGTCGGCTTGGCCGGCTTGTCCTCCGGCGCGGCGCCGGCCGAAGCCCCCCAGCCGCTGTCGCCGACGCTGTTGGTGGCCCGGACCTGGACTTGGTAGGCCGTGCCGTTGGTCAGGCCGGTGATGGTGGCGGTGGTTGCGCTGCCGGGGTCGGCGGCCCCCGTGAGCGTCGTCCACGAGCCGGGCTGGTCGCCGGTCTGGGTCTGGTCGGTGTCCTTGACGCGATAGCGAACGTCGTAGTCGGTGATCGGCGCCCCGTTGTCGGCGGGGGCGGTCCACGACGCGGTGAGCTGCCGTGCGCCCTTGGTGAGCGTGGGCGCGGCCGGAGCGTCCGGCTTCTTCGCGGGCGTCGCGTCCGTCGAGGCAGACCAGGCGCTGTCCCCGGAGCGGTTGGTGGCGCGGACCTGGACTTGGTAGGCGGTGCCGTTGGTCAGGCTGCCGATGGTGGCAGTGGTGCCGGTTCCGGTGTGGGCGTGCGACTGCCACTCGCCGGGCTGGTCGCCGGTCTGGGTCTGGTTGGTGTCCTTGACGCGGTACTGCACCTTGTAGCCGGTGACCGCCGAGCCGCCGTTGCCCGACGGGGCCGACCACGACACGTCGAGGCTCTGGTCCTTCACCGTCAGGCTGGGCTTGGCGGGCGTGTCGGGAGCAGTGGACGGATACTCGGTCGCTGAGGCCGACCAGTCGCTGTCGCCGACGCTGTTGGCCGCCCGCACCTGCACCTGGTAGGTCGTGCCGTTGGTCAGGCTGCCGATGGTGGCGGTGGTGGAGGTGTCGGTGGCGTTGTCGCCCGTGTCGTTGAGCGCCGTCCACTCGCTGGCCGCGTCGCAGCCAGTGCTGTTGTCGCAGTACCGGACGTCGTAGTCGGTGATGGTCGCCCCGTTGTCCGCCGGCGCCGTCCACGACGCCGTCAGGCTCTCGTCGCCGTGGGTCAGCGTCGGGGCGGCGGGAGTGGACGGCTTCTGCGCGACTGGTGTGGCCTCGCCGGCGGTCGACCAGCCGCTCTCGCCGACGCTGTTGGCCGCCCGCACCCGCACCTGGTACGCCGTGGTGTTCGTGAGCCCGGCGACCGTCACCGAGGTCGCGGTGTCGGCGCTGGTCTCGCCGGTGCGGTCGGTCCAGGCGCCCCAGGCGGGGTTGTTGCCCGCGCAGGTCTTGGGCGTGGCCGTGCAGGCCCGGTACTGCACGTCGTAGTCGGTGATGGCCGACCCGTTGAGGGAGGGCGCGGTCCACGACACCGTCAGGCTCTTGTTCCACACCGTCAGCGTCGGTGCGCCGGGAGCGTCGGGGGCTTGGATGGCCGGGGTTTGCTTGGTGGAGTCCGACCAGGCGCTGTTCCCGGCCGCGCTCTTGGCCCGCACCTGCACCTGGTAGGCGGTGCCGTTGGTGAGGCTGCCGATCGTTGTGGCGACGCCGGTGCCGGTGTGGGCGTGCGAGGCCCAGCTTCCCCAGGTGGCGTTGGTGGCGCAGGTCAGGTCGGCGCTCTGGGTGCAGGCCCGGTACTGCACGCCGTAGCCGGTGATTGCCGACCCGTTGAGGGAGGGCGCGGTCCACGACACCGCCAGGCCCTGGTGCCGGGCCGACACCGACGCCGCCGCGGGCCTCTCCGGCGGCTGCGGCGCCGGGGCGGCCTGGGCCGAGGTCGACCAGGCGCCGTCGCCGACGCTGTTCACGGCCCGCACCTGCACCTGGTGGGCGGTGCCGTTGGTGAGGCTGCCGATCGTTGTGGCGACGCCGGTGCCGGTGTGGGCGTGCGAGGCCCAGCTTCCCCAGGTGGGGTTGGTGGCGCAGGTCAGGTCGGCGCTCTGGGTGCAGGCCCGGTACTGCACGTCGTAGTCAGTGACCGCGGCGCCGTTGTCCGCCGGCGCGGTCCACGAGACTTCCAGGCTCTGGTTGTCGACCGTGAGCGACGGCGCCGCCGGAGCGTCCGGCGTCTGAGCGGCCGGGGTGGCGGTGGTGGCGGTGGACCACCCGCTGTCTCCGACGCTGTTGGTGGCTTGGACCTGCACCTGGTAGGCGGTGCCGTTGGTGAGACTGCCGATCGTTGTGCTGGTGCCGGTGCCGGTGTGGGTGCGCGAGGCCCAGCTGCCCCAGGTGGGGTTGGTGGCGCAGGTCAGGTCGGCGCTCTGGGTGCAGGCCCGGTACTGCACGTCGTAGCCGGTGATGGCGGCGCCGTTGCTGGCCGGCGCGGTCCACGAGACGTTCAGGCTCTTGTTCCACACGCCGACGGTGGGGGCGGCGGGCTTGTCGGGGACTCGGGCGGGGGTGGCGGTCGCGGTCGTGGACCAGGCGCCGTCGCCGCCGCGGTTGGTGGCCGCCACGCGCACCTGGTAGGCGGTGCCGTTGGTGAGGCTGCTGAGGCTGGTGGTCGTGCCGGTGGTGGTCAGGGTCTTCACCGTCCAATTGGAGTCGGTGCCGCAGCTCGTGGAGCAGCGCCCGACCTTGTAGCCCGTGATCGCCGATCCGCCGTTGCTGGCCGGGGCCGACCAGGACACGCCCAGGCTCTCGTCATTCACCGTGAGCGCCGGCGCGGCCGGGGTGCCCGGCGTCGTGGACGGATACTCGCTGGCCGACACCGACCAGGCGCCGTCGCCGACGCTGTTGGTGGCCCGCACCTGCACCTGGTAGGTGGTGCCGTTGGTGAGGCTGCTGAGGGTGGTCGAAGTGCCCGTGCTGTTCAGCGTCGTGGTCGTCCACTCGCTGTCGGCGTCGCAGCCGGTGCTGTTGTCGCAGTGCCGGACCTTGTAGCCGCTGATGTCCGCGCCGTTGTCGGCGGGCTCGCTCCACGACACGCCCAGGCTCTGGTCGCCGTAGGTGAGCGTCGGCGCGGCCGGCGCGGCCGGCTTCTGCGCCGTCGGCGTCTTCTTGGCGCTCGCATCCGACCAGGTGCTGTCGCCAGCGCTGTTGGACGCCCGTACCCGCACCTGGTAGGCGGTGCCGTTGGTCAGGCCGGTGACCGCGGCTGACGTGGCAGTGTCGGAATCGGTCTCGCCTGACCGGTCGGTCCAGGTACCCCAGGTCGGGTTGGTGGCGCAGGTCAGCGGTGTGGCGGTGCAGGCCTGGTACTGGACGTCGTAGTCGGTGATGGCGGCGCCGTTGCTGGCCGGCGCAGTCCACGAGACGTTGAGGCTCTTGTTCCACACGCCGACGGTGGGGGCGGCGGGCTTGTCGGGTGCCTTGGCGGGGGTTGCAGTGGCCGATGCGGACCAGGTGCCGTCGCCGCCGCGGTTGGTGGCCCGTACCCGGACCTGGTAGGCGGTGCCGTTGGTGAGGCTGCCGAGCGTGGTGGTCTTGCCCGTGCCGGTCAGCGTCTTGGTCGTCCAGTTGGAGTCGGTGCCGCAGTTGGCCGAGCAGCGGCCCACCTTGTAGCCGGTGACCGCCGATCCGCCGTTGCTCGACGGCGCCGACCATGACACGTCGAGGCTCTGGTGCTTGACGGTGAGCGTGGGCGCGGCGGGGGCGCCCGGCGTGGTGGAGGGGTATTGGCTGGCCGACGCCGACCAGGCGCCGTCGCCGACGCTGTTGGTGGCCCGCACCTGCACCTGGTAGGCGGTGCCGTTGGTCAGGCTGCCGATCGTGGCGGTGGTGCCGGTGCCGGTGTGGGAGTGCGACGACCAGCTACCCCAAGTCGGGCTGGAAGTGCAGGTCTTGGGAGTGGCGGTGCAGGCCCGGTACTGCACGCCGTAGCCGCTGATCGACTGCCCGTTGTCGGCGGGCGCGTTCCATGACACCCCCAGGCTCTGGTCGCCGTAGGTGAGCGTGGGCGCGGCGGGTTGGGCCGGCTTGTCCTCGGGCGCGGCCTCCGACGACGTAGACCAGGTGCTGTCGCCAATGCTGTTGGTGGCCCGCACCTGCACCTGGTAGGCGGTGCCGTTGGTGAGCCCGGTGATGGTGGCGGTGGTTGCGCTGCCGGGGTCGGCGGCCCCTGTGAGCGTCGTCCACGAGCCGGGCTGGTCGCCGGTCTGGGTCTGGTCGGTGTCCTTGATGCGGTGCCGCACGTCGTAGTCGGTGATGGACGAGCCGTTGTCGGCGGGCGCGTTCCATGACACCGCCAGTTGGCGGGCGCCCTTGGTGAGGCTGGGCGCCGACGGCGTGTCCGGCACTCGGGCGGGGGTGGCAGTGGCCGACGCCGACCAGGTGCTGTCGCCGGAGCGGTTGGTGGCCCGCACCCGGACCTGGTAGGCGGTGCCGTTGGTGAGGCCGGTGAGCGTGGTGGTGGTGCCGGTGCCGGTCAGCGTCTTGGTCGTCCAGTTGGAGTCGGTGCCGCAGTTTGCCGAGCAGCGGCCCACCTTGTAGCCGGTGACGGCCGATCCGCCGTTGCTCGACGGCGCTGACCACGAGACGTCGAGGCTCTGGTGCTTCACCGTCAGCGTGGGCGCGGCGGGGGCGCCCGGCGTGGTCGAGGGGTATTCGCTGGCCGACGCCGACCAGGCGCCGTCGCCGACGCTGTTGGTGGCTTGGACCTGCACCTGGTAGGCGGTGCCGTTGGTCAGGCTGCCGATCGTGGCGGTGGTGCCCGTTCCGGTGTGGGAGTGCGACGACCAGCTACCCCAAGTCGGGCTGCTGGTGCAGGTCTTCGGTGTCGCAGTGCAGGCCCGGTACCGCACGTCGTAGTCGGAGATGCTCGCGCCGTTGTCCGCCGGGGCAGTCCATGACACGCCAAGGCTCTGATTGGCCACGGTGAGCGTCGGCGCGGCGGGGGCGTCCGGCTTCTGGGCGGTCGGGGTGGCCTCGGTCGAGGCGGACCAGGCGCTGTCGCCGACGCTGTTGACCGCCTGCACCTGGACTTGGTAGTCGGAGTCGTTGGTCAGGCCGGCGATGGTGGTGCTGGTGGCAGTGCCCGTATGCGAATGGGCCGTCCACGTGTTCGGCCAAGTGTCGTCGCTGTTCTGCTTGCGGTACTGGACGTTGTAGTCGGTGAGGGCGGCGCCGTTGTCGGCGGGGGCCGTCCATGAGACGTTGAGGCTCTTGTTCCACACCGTGATCGTGGGCGCCGTGGGCGCGTCCGGTGTCTGCGCGGTCGGCGTGGCCTTCGCGGATGCCGACCAGGCGCTGTCGCCGACGCTGTTGGTGGCTTGGACCTGCACCTGGTAGGCGGTGCCGTTGGTGAGGCTGCCGATCGTGGCGGATGTTCCGGTGCCGGTGTGGGTGTGCGAGCTCCAGCTTCCCCAGGTCGGGTTGGTGGCGCAGGTCAGCGGCGTGGCGGTGCAGGCCCGGTACTGCACGTCGTAGTCGGAGATGGCCGCGCCGTTGTCTTCGGGGGCGGCCCAGGAAACGCCGAGGCTCTGATTGTCCACGGTGAGCGTCGGCGCGGCGGGCGCGTCCGGTGTCTGGACGGCTGGTATGCCCTGCGCGGAATCGGACCAGGCGCTGTCGCCGACGCTGTTGGTGGCTTGGACCTGCACCTGGTAGGCGGTGCCGTTGGTGAGGCTGCCGATCGTGGCGGATGTTCCGGTGCCGGTGTGGGTGTGCGAGCTCCAGCTTCCCCAGGTCGGGTTGGTGGCGCAGGTCAGCGGCGTGGCGGTGCAGGCCCGGTACTGCACGTCGTAGTCGGAGATGGTTGCGCCGTTGTCTTCGGGAGCGGTCCAGGAGATGCGCAGGCTCACGTTCCAGACGCTCACCGTGGGCGCGTCCGGTTTGTCGGGCTCTTGGACTGCTGGGATCTGCCGGTCCGACGACGGTGACCAGACGCTCTCGCCCGCGCTGTTGGCGGCCCGCAGTCGCACCTGGTAGGCGGTGCCGTTGGTCAGACCGGTGATGGTGTCGGTGGTGGCGGTGTCGGAGGCGGACTCGCCGGTGCGGTCGGTCCAGGCGCCCCAGGCGGGGTTGGTGGCGCAGGTCCTGGGGGTGGCGGTGCAGGCCCGGTACTGCACGTCGTAGTCGCTGATGTCTGCGCCGTTGTCGTCCGGGGCCGTCCACGAGATGCGCAGGCTCCGATGCCACGGAGTCGCCATCGGCTTAGAGGGCCGCCCAGGCCTCTGCGCGGCCGGCTGGCCGGTGGCCGACAACGACCACTCGCTCTCGCCGACGCTGTTGGCGGCCCGCACCTGCACCTGGTAGGCGGTGCCGTTGGTCAGGCCGGTGATTCTCGCCGACGCAGTCGGGTCGGGGGTGGTCTCGTTGCCGCGGTCGGTCCACGAACCCCAGGTCGGGCTGCTGGCGCAGCTCTTGTCGGTAGCGGTGCAGGCGCGCCATCGCAGGTCGAAGTCGGTCACCGCCGCCCCGTTGGAGGCCGGCGCCGTCCAGGACACCCTCAGGCTCCGGTTCCAGACGATCACCGTCGGCGCCACCGGCTGATCGGGCTTCTGCGCCGCGGGAGCGGCCGCCGCCGAGGATGACCAGGCACTGTCGCCGGCCTGGCTGCGGGCCAGCACCTGCGCCTGGTAGCTGACGCCGTTGGTCAACGACTCGATGACGGTGAGAGTCGAAGTGTCGGTGTGGCCCTGGTACATCCAGTTGCCCGGCTGGTCGCCGGTCTGGTTGTTGTCGGTGTCGGTGATGCGGAACCGCACGCTGTACCCGGTCACCGCGCTGCCGTTGATCGCCGGCGCCGTCCACGACACGCCCAGGCTGCGGTTCCGGGCGTCGAGCGTCGGCGCGGCGGGCCTATCCGGCGGCTTCGGGGCCGGGGTGCCGCCGGTTGCCGGCGTGGCTTTGGAGACCGGCGACCACTCGCTCTCGCCGACGCTGTTGGCGGCCCGTACCCTCACCTGGTAGGCGGTGCCGTCGGTCAGACCGGTGATGTTCGCCGACGTGGCGGTGTCGGTGCTGGTCTCGCCGGTGCGGTCAGTCCAGTTGGCTTCCCAGGTGGGGTTGGTGGAGCAGGTCTTGACGCTGGTGTCGCCGTCGGTCGCGGTGCAGGCCCGGTACTGCACGTCGTAGTCGGTGATGGCGGAGCCGCCGTTGTTCGCCGGTGCGGTCCAAGACACGCCGAGACCCTGGCTCTTGGCCGCCACGACGGGCGCGTCGGGACGGTTCGGCTTCTCGGCCGCAGGGGTGCCGGTGGCCGGTGCCGACCAGGCGCTGTCTCCGGCGCGGTTGGTGGCCCGCACCTGCACCTGGTAGGCGGTGCCGTTGGTCAGACCGCTGATCGTGGCGGTGGTGTTGGTGTCGGTGCTGGTCTCGCCGCTGCGGTCGGTCCAGTTGCCCCAGGTGGGATTGGTTGCGCAGGTCTTGACGCTGGTGTCGCCGGCGGTGGCGGTGCAGGCCCGGTGCCGCACGTCGTAGTCGGTGATGGGCGCGCCGTTCGAGGCCGGCGCGGACCATGTCGCGGTCAGCCTCGTTCCCGCGGGTGCCAGCTGCGGCGCGGCAGGCGCATCCGGAGGCTGCGCCGACCAGTCACCCTCGCCCACATTGTTGATGGCCCGCACCTGCGCCTGGATGCCCGCGGTGTTCGTCTGCATGAACGCTTGGCGGCTTGCCTCGGCGTTGCTGCCGGAGATGTTCGCCTCCGTGAGCGCCTGCCAGCCCGCCGACGACGTGCTGCCCGGCAGGAAGATGGTGATGCTGGTGGTGGTGGCGTCCGTTTCGGCGTAGAACGTCCACGAGACAGGCCATTCGCCATTGCTGTTCTCGACGCGATAGCGCACCTCATAACCGGTGATGGGTGCTCCGTTGCTCGCGGGCGCCGCCCAGGACACCTTGAAACCCTGCGCCACCGTCTGTTTGATCGTGTTCGGAGCGCTCGGCGGCTGCGCCGCGGGGGTGCCCCCGGCGGAAGCGGACCAGGCGCTGTCTCCGGCGCTGTTGGTGGCCCGCACCTGCACCTGGTAGGCGGTTCCGTTGGTCAGACCGCTGATCGTGGCGGTGGTGGCGGTGTCGGTGTTGGTCTCGCCGCTGCGATCGGTCCAGGCACCCCAGGTGGGGTTGGTAGCGCAGGTCTTGACGCTGGTGTCGCCGTCGGTCGCGGTGCAGGCCCGGTACCGCACGTCGTAGTCGGTGATGGCAGCGCCGTTGGAGGCGGGTGCTATCCACGACACCGCCAGGCTCTGATGCATGGTCGCCACCGCCGGGGCGCCCGGCGCCGCAGGCACCCCCGCGGGCGCGTCGGTGGCCGGCTGTGACCACTGGCCCTCGCCGAGGCTGTTCTCGGCCCGCACCCGCACCTCGTAGTCGGTGCCGTTGGCCAAGGACCCGATCGTGGCGGCAGTGCCGGTGCCGGTATGAGCGTGGAGCATCCAAGGGCTTGGCTGTTTGCCGGTTCTGTTCAGGTCGGCGTCCTCGACCCGGTACTCGACGTCGTAGTCGGTGATGGCGACCCCACCATTCGCCGGTGCGGTCCACGACACGCCGAGACCCTGGTCTTGGTTCGCCAGGGTCGGCCTGCCAGGTCGGCCCGGTGCCGAATTGCTTGGAGGTACGGGGCCTGGTGCTCCGCCTGGTGGCCCTCCGCTTGGTGGCCCTCCGGCCGGTGGTCCTCCGCCGTCGCCCCCGTCGGCGTCGTCGGCGTCGTCTTGGAGGGTCTCAGTGGGGACGGCGGCGGCGCGCCTCCACATTCGGGCCAGCAGGGCGGCGGTCTGGGCGCGGGTTATCCGTCTGTCGGGCGAGAATTTGGTGGCGCTGGTGCCGTTGATGATGCCCAGCGCACTCAGACACTCGATATCGACCTTGGCGAAGTGGCCGCTGGGCACGTCGGCGAACACGTCTGCGCCGGTGAAGCAGACCTGCCCTTGTCTGCGCAACATCCGCGCCAGCAGCGCAGCGGTCTGGGCGCGAGTTATCCGTCTGTCGGGCGAGAATTTGGTGGCGCTGGTGCCGTTGATGATGCCCAGCGCACTCAGACACTCGATATCGACCTTGGCGAAGTAGTCGGTGGCCACGTCTGTGAAGACGTCTGCGCTGGTGAAGCAGGTCTGCCCTTGTCTGCGCAACATTCGCGCCAGCAGGGCGGCGGTCTGGGCGCGAGTGATCTGTTTGTCGGGCGAGAAGGCGGTGGCGCTGGTGCCGTTTATGATGCCCAGGGCGACCAGGCATTCGATGTCAGCCTGGGCGAAGTGGGAGTCGGGTACGTCCGTGAACGACCTCGTGGGTGCCGGACAGGCTGTCGGCGCCGGTTCCTGAGCGGTAGCGGGAGTGTCCGCCATCCAGATACCCAACAGGACGAGCGAAGCTGCCGCGATAGAGAAGCACTTCGGTCTGAAGTTTAACATAACTTATTGAGGACATAGCTTCCGGGTATATAATAACCGCTATTTACACTAGCAGGCCAAGCCCCTCCGTCAACGGAAAGGCCAGGCTCATCGCGCACGACATCGGCACCAGTCAGCTAGCCCCATCCCGACCCGCACGGCCCCCGACCCGCACGGCCCCGACCGCACGGCCCCCGACCCGCCCGAACCGGCAGCACACAACACCCAAAACAGCCCCCACCACCGCCAATTCCAGAGGGGTGGCCCCTCGCTGCGGCGGTCGTCGTAGCCTCTGGCCTGTGATCGACGGGTCGTCCCCCATCGGACCCAAGCGCCGCAGCCAGCACCTGATGCGCCACACCCGCCAGCACGCCCCCAACACCACACACCCGGCCGAAACCACACCGCCGACCAACCCCGCCGACACCAGCCAGCACGCCCTAGGCGTCACCGAGATCGCAGACCTGTAGCCCTGGTGGCCGAGGCTCGCTCCGTCTCGGGCGGCACCGCTGCTGCCGGCACCGTCCGCCAAGTGGCCCGCCGACTGCCACAGTTGGTGGTGGGGCTGGTGATATTCGGCATGGGACTGGGCTTTGTGGTGCTGGGCGCGCAGGGACAGGGACCTTGGACGGTGTTCGACCAAGGCGTCTCGCTGCACACTCCGCTGACGATCGGCACGGTCACGATCCTCACCGGCGCGGTGCTGGTGGCCGGACTGGTGTTGGCCCGCGAGCCGGTGGGGTTCGGCACCCTGCTGAACGGCGTGATCGTCGGTCTGTCCACCGACGCCACGCTGGCGCTCTTCAATCAGCCCGGCTCGATCTCGGCGCGGGTGGCGCTGACGCTGGTCAGCCCCTTGCTGGTGGCGCTGGGCTCGGGCCTGTACCTGGGAGTGATGCTCGGCCCGGGCCCGCGGGACGGAGTGATGACGGCCCTGTACCGCCGCGGTGTGCCCATCTGGCTGGCGCGGCTGATCATCGAGGCCGTGCCGTTCACCATCGGCGCGATCTTGGGCGGCACGGTGGGGTGGGGAACGGTCTACTGGCTGCTGGTGATCGGCCCCGCCGTGAACCTGTCGATGAAGTTCTTCTCCTGGCCCGTGGTGGCGTCCCGCTGGATCGACGTGTTCAACGCCCTGGGCGGCGACCGCCACGGCGTCGGTGGTGTCGGTCGCCGACAGCCCCGCCTCCCCAGCCCTTGAACTCCGAGGCAGCGGCCCCCAGGGTCCGCCGCCCCGCCCCGCCGGGGAACTGGCAGCCCAAAGCACGCCATCCATGCAAAACGCTGCCAATCCCCGAAGACGGCCAGCTGGTTCGGCGCTGCGGCCCCGCCCCGGCCCGAACTGGCAGCCCCGGAGTCCGCCGCCCCCGACCGAACTGGCAGCCCAAAGCACGCCATCCATGCAAAACGCTGCCAATCCCCGAAGACGGCCCCTACAGCCCCCGCCCTAGCCCGAACTGGCAGCAGAAAGCACGCCACCCGCGCAAAACGCTGCCAATTCCGAAGCAAGCCTCGCCCGATCCCCTCTCTGCCAGGGTCAGTCAAGTGAGATGTTGGTAAACATCAATAATTTACATATCTTGCTAATATGCCTCATGAACCGGCTTGGTCCGTGCTCTGCTCCCTCGCGTCCGATCAGCACGGGGTCTTCACGCGGCAGCAGGCAGCAACTCTCGGGGTTTCCCGCGGCATGCTCGACCGCCTTGTTCAGCGGGGAACCATCACGCGTCTTCATCGGGGCGTGCTCAGCTTTGCCGGAGCGCCGCTCACCTGGCGCTCCCGACTGATGGCTGCGACCTTGGCCGGGGGTGGCAGCCATGCGTCGCACCGGGCCGCCGCTTGCTTGCACGGCCTGGATGGATTCACCGGGCCGCAACCCGTCGAGGTAACCGTGCCCCGGGGCCGGAATCCCGTCGGGGCCGACATCGTCGTCCACCGCTGGACCGGTCCGGAGGTGAACGACTACACGCGAGTCGATTCCATCGCCACCTCAGGCGTTGCCACAACGCTGGCTCGTCTCGGCGCGGTCGTGCCTGCCCTCCAGGTCGAGCAAGCCTTGGACGATGCATTGCGGCAGGGACACTCATTGAGGTGGATCCGAGAGACTGCGGAACGACTGCATCGGCCGGGTCCGGCAGGCACGGGCGTTCTTTTGAAGCTGCTGCGCGATCCCGCTCGGCGGCAGCCGGTTGCAGGCTCGTACTTTGAACGGCTCACGGCACGGCTGCTCAGCGAGGCCGGACTGCCGGCACCCGCCTTGCAGCACCCGGTCCGGCTCGAAAACGGCCGGAGTGTCCGGATCGACATCGCTTGGCCGCAGCTGCGATGGGGCATCGAGTGCCACTCTCGCCGCTACCACTTCGGCGCGGCCCGGGTTGCGGCCGACCATGACCGAGACCACCTACTGGCCACCGCTGGCTGGCAGATCGCCTACCTCACCTGGCACCAGATGCAGGACTCGGACTATGTCGTCGAACTCGCTCGAAACATGTTGGCCCTGCGACAGGCACCGCCATCCGCTTGACCCAGAACTGGCAGCAAAAAGCACGCCACCCATGCAAAACACTGCCAATCCCCGAACACGGCCCCTACAGCCCCACCCCAACCCAGAACTGGCAGCAAAAAGCACGCCACCCATGCAAAACACTGCCAATCCCCCGACACGGCCCCTACAGCCCCACCCCAACCCAGAACTGGCAGCAAAAAGCACGCCACCCATGCAAAACGCTGCCAATTCCGGAAGGCGGTTCGTCGTGGCGGCGGCGGTCGTAGCCTTTGGCCTGTGATCGACCTTCGCTCGGACACTGTGACCCGGCCGGGGCCGGCCATGCGGGCGGCTATGGCCGCGGCCGAGGTGGGGGACGACGTGTACGGCGAGGACCCGACCGTCAACGAACTGCAGGAGGCGACGGCGGCACTTCTCGGCGTGGAGGCGGCGCTGTTCGTGACCAGCGGCACCCAGGGCAACCTGTGCGGGCTGCTGGCCCATTGCGGGCGGGGCGACGAGTACATCGTCGGCGACCACGCCCACACCTACATGTACGAGGGCGGCGGCGGTGCGGTGCTCGGCTCCATCCAGCCCCAGCCGGTGCCCACCGGCGACGACGGCATGATCGACCTGGCCAAGGCCGAGGCCGCCGTCAAGTCGCCCGACCACCACTTCGCCCGCACTCGGCTGCTGTGCCTGGAGAACACCGTCGACGGCAAGGTGCTGACGCTGGAGCAGATGAAGGCGTCGGCCCAGGTGGCGTCCCGGCACGGCCTGGCGCACCATCTCGACGGGGCCCGCCTGTGGAACGCGGCCGCGGCGCTGGGTGTGCCGCCGGCCGAGGTGGCCGGGCCGTTCGACTCGGTGTCGGTGTGCCTGTCCAAGGGGCTGGGCACGCCGATGGGGTCGGTGCTGGCCGGGCCGGCGGACCTGATCGACGAGGCCCACAAGTGGCGCAAGATGCTCGGCGGAGGGCTGCGCCAGGCCGGGATCGTGGCCGCCGCCGGTCTGTATGCGCTGGAGCACCACATCGACCGTCTGGCCGACGACCACACCAACGCGGCCCGCCTGGCCGACGGCCTAGCCGCCATCGACGGCGTGAAGATCGACTCGTGCGCCACCAACATGGTGTTCGTCCGCCTAGACGACGAGGCGCTCGGCAACCGCCCGGACCTGCGCGCGGAGCTGGCCGACCGAGGCATCCTCACCCGCTGGACCGGCACACGGGCCCGGCTGGTCACCCACCTCGACGTGTCAGCCGACGACATCGAGACCGTCATCGGAGCCTTCGCCGACCTGCTGTCCTGACAGGCCGAGCGGCCGGACCGCCGTCGTCTTTCCGGCCTGTTGTCGATGACTACGGTGACGCTATGACGCTGGTCGTGGCTGGAACTCTGATGCAGACGCCTGCTCCGGACCGTCTCTCGGTGATGGATGCCGTGGTGGAGGTGCAGGACGGCATGATCGCCGCGGTGCACGACCGCTCGACTCCCGAGGGCGCGGCTGCGGGCCGGGCCGTGCTCGCATCGGCATCCGAGCGGGTGGAGTTGGCGCCGGGCACGTTCCTGCTGCCCGGACTCGTCGACCTGCACATCCATGCGCCTCAATGGCCCCAACTTGGCACCGGGCTCGACCTGCCTCTGGAGCGCTGGCTGTTCGACTACACGTTCCCGCTGGAGGCCCGCTACGCCGACGCCGAGTTCGCCGAGGCCGTGTGGGACGACCTGGTGCCGTCGCTGCTGGCCATGGGCACCACCACGGCCGTCTATTTCTCGTCCAACCACCTGGAGGCCACCACCGCCCTGGCTCGGGCCTGCGCCCGGCACGGACAGCGGGCGCTGGTGGGCCGGGTGGCCATGGACCATTCCGAGGGCACGCCCGAGTGGTACCGGGACACCACCGCCGCCGCCGGAGTGGAGGCGTCGGCCGCGTCCATCGAGGCCATCGACGCCCTGGACAGCCGTCTGGTGGAGCCCGTCATCACACCTCGGTTCACTCCCGCCTGCACCGATGCGCTGCTGGAGGGACTGGGCAAGCTGGCCGAGGCCACCGGCGTGCGGGTACAGACCCACTGCGCAGAGTCGGACTGGCATTGCGGCTACGCCCTCGACCGCTTCGGCACGTCCGACCCCGCCGCCCTCGACCGCTTCGGTCTGGTGCGCCCCCGCACCGTGCTGGCCCACAGCGACCACCTGACCGACGACGAGATGGCCCTGGTGGAGGGCCGCCGGGCGGGCGTGGCCCATTGCCCGCTGTCCAACGCCTACTTCGCCAACGCCGTGTTCGGGGTGCGCCGGGCGCTGGCCGCCGGTGTTGGCGTGGGGCTCGGCAGCGACATCGCCGGCGGCGCCCGGCCCGGACTCCTGGGCGTGTGCCAGGATGCGGTCACCGTCTCCCGGATGCTCGAGGACGGCGTCGATCCGGCCCTCGGCCCGGCCGAGCGGGGCGTACCCGAGTCGCGCATCGACACCGTGACCGCCTTCTGGCTGGCCACCGCCGGCGGGGCGGCAGTGATCGATCTCCCGGTCGGGTTGATCGAGCCCGGCCGCCGCTTCGACGCTATCGCGGTGCGGACGGACCGACCGGGCGGTGCGATCCGCCTCTGGGAGGGCATCGACGACGACTCCCGCTCCTTCGAGAAGGTCATCCGCCTCGCCACCGCCGACGACATCAGCCACGTCTGGGTGGACGGAACCAGCGTCAAACCGAGATCGGGTTCCACGACCTGACCAGTTCGCGGCGGCAGTAGCGTCGGGGCATGACCGACCCCGATATCCGCACGACCCCCGATGGCATCGCCTTCGTTCGCACTCCCGAGGAGCGCTTCGACGCCATCGACGACTACCCGTACGAGCCCCGGTACGCGACCGTGGACGGGCTGCGCATGGCCTACGTCATGGCCGGGCCGGACGACGACCCCGACGGGCCGGACGACACCGACGACACGGACGACACCGACGGGCCGTACGACCCGGACGACGGCGCGGCCACGATCCTGCTGCTGCATGGCGAGCCGACCTGGGGCTACCTGTACCGCAAGATGATCCCGGTGCTGGCCGACGCCGGCCACCGGGCGATGGTCCCCGACCTGATCGGCTTCGGCCGCTCCGACAAGCCGGTCGAGCGCTCCGCCTACACCTACGCCGCCCACGTCGAATGGATGCACAGCTTCCTGGAGGCCACCGCCGCTGAGCGGGGCGACGGGCCGCTGCACGTCTTCGGCCAGGACTGGGGCGGGCTGATCGGCCTGCGGCTCGCAGCCGAGAACCCCGACCTGTTCGACCGGCTGATCCTGGCCAACACGGCGCTGCCGGTGGGCGACTCCCCCGGCGCCGGCTTCGACTTCTGGCGCCAGTTCAGCCAGGACGTGCCGTTCCTCGACTGCGGCCGGCTGGTCGAAAACGCCACCGCCAACGACCTGAGCGAGGCCGCCATCGACGCCTACCGGGCGCCGTTCCCCGAGGAGCTCCACATGGCCGGCGCCCGCCAGTTCCCGCTGCTGGTGCCGGTGTCGCCCGACGATCCGGCCGTGCCCGCCAACCGGGCCGCCTGGGAGGTGCTCAGCCAGTGGACTAAGCCGGTGCTCACCCTGTGGGCGCCCGGCGACCCCGTGCTGGGCGGCCTCCAGCCCTTCATGGTCGAGCGCATCCCCGGCGCGGCCGGCCAGCCCCACGCCCAGTTCGAGCCCGCCAGCCATTTCATCCAAGAAGACCAAGGCCCAGCCCTGGCCGAAGCATCAACGCCTGGCTCACCACCGCCTAGTGCATCGTCCAGCAACCCTCATGCACACTGGCAACACCCACATCGCCAACAACCTGCGCACCGACCGCAGACGGGCTCAATGCCTGCGAGCGCCTGTGGACAGAGCACTCGCAACGCAGTCCGAGAGTTAGACGGATAGGACGACGGCCGGTGCCCGCTCGCTTCGCTCACGATGAGAAGCCGTCAATGAACGTGGGCCGCTGGCTCGGGCCGCTGCTCGTGTTCGAGGCCGCGGTGTTCGGGTTGATCATGTGGGCGGTACTGAAGAGAGAGGACCCAGAGTCCGTGTGGGCTTGGGTGGGTGCGATCGGGCCGCTGGTGCTAGTGGCCGCACTCTGCACCTTCCTGTTCCTGGGAATGAGGGTGCGAGTGCGAGTCGACAACCGTCACTACAGCGTCCGTCTCTGGCCCACGCCCCTCAAGTCGCAGGTCGCGCTGAGGGAGATCAGAGAGGTGTATGCCCGTGAGGTCGACCCAATGAGGGACTACGGAGGCTGGGGCCTCAAGGGCAAGCGGCACGACCTGCTCTATTCGCTCGGCGGCAAGCAGGCCGTCACCGTCGAGTACCGCCGCAAGGGCCAGACCCGCAAGCTCACCGTCACCACCGAGCGAGCCGACGACCTCCTAGCCGCCCTGTCTTCTTCGTGAGGGCGATCACATCTTCATGCGATATTCATGCTAAGATCATGCTATGGCAAATCTCCAGGTACGGAACATGCCCGAAGCGCTCCATGAACGGCTCCGGCGGCATGCCCGGAAGCGCAACTGCTCGATGAGCGCCGCCGTGCTCAAGGCTATTGAACACGAACTGGCCAGCTGGGAGTGGCGCGAGCGGCTTGCCAGCCACCCTACGACCGACCTCGGCATCGATGCGGCAACCCTGCTAGCCGAGGCTCGCATGCAGCGCGACACGGATCTTGAGTGACCCTCTTCGTGGTGGACGCCTCGGTGGCGGTCGAGTACCTCCTCCGCACGCCGCTGGGGCTGTCGCTCGCCGAGACCATCGATGACGCCAGGCTCGCGGCTCCCGACCTTGTTGACGCCGAGGTCATGTCGGGGCTGCGCCGTGCAGTTCACGCTGGGCGCCTGACCGACGAGCGAGCCGTCATGGCGATCGACGCTCTGACGCATTGGCCCGTCAGGCGCATCGCCAGCCGCGCCCTGGCCCCCGCAGCATGGCAGCACCACCGCAACGTCACCGCGTACGACGCCTTCTATGTCGCGGCAGCGAGCGCGCTGGGTGCCCCGCTGCTCACCGCGGACGGTCGCCTGGCAAGAGCACCGGGACTCGGCATCACCATCCAGCACGTCCGGGTCTCCTGACCGCGGCATGCCTGAAATCATCGAGGTTGAGGCTTATCGGCGGGCTATTGCGGCTACTGAGGGGCGGACGGTGGTCCGAGTTCATGCGCCGGACGAGTGGTTCGCCAAGGGGGACACGACCACTGACGGGCTGCGGCTGGAGTTGACCGGGGCGCTGGTCGAGAGGGTGCGGCGCATCGGCAAGCTGGTGGTCATGGACACCGACGGGCCTCGGCTGGGGCTGCGGTTCGGGATGACCGGCAAGATCGTGGTGGACGGGGCCATGCCCATCGACCACCTGCTATACGACAGCCCCCGCCACGAGCCGGCCTGGGACCGGTTCGGGCTGGAGTTCGACGGCGGCGGGGCGATGGTGCTGCGCGATCCCCGCCGGCTCGGCGGCGTGCAGCTCGACCCCGACGAGGACCGGCTCGGGCCGGACGCTCTGTCGCTGACGCTCGGACAGCTGCGCAAGGCGCTGGCCGGCTCGACGGTGGCGCTCAAGGCCCGGCTGTTGGATCAGCGCCGGGTGGCCGGGCTCGGCAACCTGCTGGTCGACGAGGCGCTGTGGCGGGCCCACCTGTCCCCCGTCCGGGAGGCCCGCTCGCTGGACCCAAAGGAGTCGGCCCGGCTCCATCGCAACATCCGGCGCACGCTGACCGTGCTCAGCGAGAGGGGCGGCTCCCACACCGGCGACCTCCAGCCCGCCCGGGTCCGGGGCGGTTGCTGCCCCCGCACCGGAGAAGCCGCTGCGCCGCGAGCAGGTAGGAGGCCGCACCACCTACTGGTGCCCCGAACACCAAGAGTGACCGGCACCGGGGACACGCCACCGACTCCAACACCCAACGCGAATTCGCGTGACCGCAAAACGCGAGTTCGCGTGATCGCTCACACGCCCGGATCGCGCCCACGCCCCGCCGCGCCGCCCGGGACCCGAGCGTATTGAGCAGCTGCCGCTACCTAGCCTTATGGGATGGCTGGGTCACTGTCGTTGCGCTTCGTATCGTCGTTCGCCCGCGCCGACCGGATGCCCGC
The DNA here is from genome assembly GCA_963667505.2 of Acidimicrobiales bacterium. Classification (GTDB taxonomy): domain Bacteria; phylum Actinomycetota; class Acidimicrobiia; order Acidimicrobiales; family Aldehydirespiratoraceae; genus Aldehydirespirator. Next base: position 1,885,797 of record OY763490.2, read on the forward strand.
CACCATCGCTGAGGTGGCGCTGGTGGGGCGGTCCAACGTGGGGAAGTCGTCGCTGCTGAACGCGCTGGCCCAGCGCAAGGGACTGGCCCGCACGTCCAAGACTCCCGGCGCCACCCGGCTGCTCAACGCGTTCGAGCTCGGGGCGGAGGGGTCGCGGCGCTGGCTGGTGGACCTGCCCGGTTACGGGTACGCCAAGGCGTCCAAGGCCGAACAGGGCCGGTGGAGCGCGATGGCGGAGCGGTACCTCGTCGACCGCGAGCCGTTGCGGGGCGTGCTGCACCTGATCGACGGTGAGATCGGCCCCACCCGCCTCGACCTGCAGACGGTCGAATGGCTCGACAGCCTCGGCCTGCCGGTGACCTACGTGGCCACCAAGGCCGACAAGGTGCGGCCGTCCCGGCGCGGCGCCCGCCGGGCCGAGCTCGCCGCCAAGCTCGGCGCCGACCGGGGCAGCGTGCAATGGACCAGCGCCGCCAAAGGCACCGGCATTCCCGAGCTCCGAGCCCTGGTCTCAGCCCTGCTGAACGCCTAGCCGCGCCCAGGCCGGCACCCAAACCCCTAGGCCCGGCACCGAACCCCTAGGCCGACTCGGCGGTGGCTGCTAACGACGCAACCGCGGCGGGCAGGCCGTGGCCGTGGGGCAGGCCCAGCACCGTCATGGCCGTCTCCAAGCCGCCCAGGGCGCCCAACAGCATCGGCTCGTTGAGGTCGCCCACGTGGCCGATGCGGAACGCTCGGCCCTCCATCTCCGCCATCATCCCCGAGCCCACGCTCACCCGGAAGCGATCCCTGGCCATCTCGATGAGCGGGCCGGCCGCGATGGGGGCGGTGTGCACGCAGGTGATGGCCGCAGCCCGATTCTTGGGCTCGGGGATGTTGATCTCCCAGGGGCCGCCCGAGGCCCAGCCCTCCACGGCCGCGTGGACGGCGGCGGCCCAGCGACGGTGCCGCGCCACCGAGGCGTCGATCCCGCCGGACTCGGCGATCATGTCCAGCGCGGCCCGCAGCGCGAAGATGTGCTGCTCCGGCGGCGTGCCCCCGAAGCGCTTGTAGATGTGGCCCTCCTCGAACCGGGGCGCCCAGGCCAGATGGAACCGGGGCGTGGCCGCCGACCGATTCCGCTCCATGGCCCGTTCGCTGAGGGCGCAGAACGACAGCCCCGGCGGCATCATCAGCCCCTTCTGGGAAGCGGCCACCACCACGTCGATCCCCCACTCGCGCATGCGCAGGGGCTCGGTGCCCAGCGAGCAGACCGCGTCCACCACGAACAGCGCGGGATGGCCGACGGCGTCGATGGCGTCGCGCACCGCGGCCAGGTCGGTCACGGCGCCGGTGGAGGTCTCGGTGTGGACGACGCAGACATTGCGGATGCGGCCGTCGGTGTCGGCAGCGAGGATGTCGGCGATCTCCGCCGGGTCGGTCGGATGGCGCAGATCGAACCGGGTGGACACCACCTCGTAGCCCATGTCCCGGGCCATCATCGCCCAGCGCCTGCCGAACAGCCCGCAGTCGGGGATGAGCACCGTGTCGCCGGGGTCGAGCGTGTTGGTCAGCGACGACTCCCAGGCGCCATGGCCCACCGTGGTCAGCACGACCATCGCGTCGGCGCCGCCGAAGATCGCGGGCAGCTCGTCCCACACGCTGTCGGCCAGCGCTACGAACTCCGGGTCGGAGAAGTCCATCGCAGGCCGCCGGAACGCCTCCAGCACCCGGTCGGGGATGTTCGTCGGCCCCGGATTCTGCACGAAGTAACGCCCAGTCACGCCCACACCTTCAGCTGCGACGCCATGGGCAACCCCATCCCCCTGCACCAAAGAAGACACCGCCCGGTCACGCCTGCGACCCCACACACGACCCCATGGGCAACCCCGTCGGTCTGCACCAAGAGAGACACCACCCGGTCACGCCTGCCCACACCACCTGCGACGCCATAGGCAACCCCATCCGGCCTGCACCCAGGGAGACCCCTCACGCCTGCGACTCCACCAGCAACCTCACCTGCGACTCCAACGGTTCTGCGCCGGCTTCGGGGCTCTACGGCCGGGGGCTCACAGCTCTAGCCCGGCTGCGAGAGACTCGACAGACTCGATGAACTCCTCGACCATCTCATAGACCACCTGGGCACTGGACTTGCTGTGGTTCATGGTGCCCACGATCTGACCGACGAAGTAGTTGGCCAGCTTCTCGGCGCCCGAGCCCGCCGTGTGCGCGGCCCGCTCGATGCGACGCTGGGCGGTGCGGGTGAGCACCGGCTGCAGCGGCATCGGCAGCGGGTCGGGCGTGTCGGCCCGCTGCCACTCCTCGGTCCAGGCCGACTTGAGCATCCGGGCCGGCTTGCCGGTGAGCGAGCGCGACCGCATCGTGTCCGACGACGTGGCCGACAGCATCTTGTCCTTCACCACCGGGTGGGTCTCGGCCTCGGCGGTGGTCAGCCACACCGAGCCGCACCACACGCCCTCGGCCCCGAGAGCCATGGCAGCGGCCATCTGACGGCCCCGGCCGATGCCGCCCGCGCCGAGCACCGGCATGTCCACGGCGTCCACGATCTCGGGGATCAGCACCATCGAGCCGATCTCGCCGGTGTGGCCGCCGGCCTCGTACCCCTGGGCGATGATGATGTCCACTCCGGCGTTCTGGTGGCGCTCGGCGTGGACCGCCCGGCCGGCCAGGGCGCCCACGAGCTTGCCGGCGTCCTTGGCGGCGTCGATCATGTGCTGGGGCGGCGGGCCGAGGGCGTTGGCCACGAAGGCGCTGCGGTGGGCGAGGGCGATCTCGAGCTGGGCGCCGGCGGCGTCGGCCGAGAACGGCGTGACGTCGCCCAGGCTGCCGAAGGAGGTGAGCGAGTCGGAAGTGTCGTCGTCGGGCAGCGGGGCTACGTCGTAGCGGGCCAGGATGTCGTCCACGAACTCGACGTGGGTGGCCGGGATGAGCTGGCGGACGTCGTCGAGGGTGTACCCGCCGTCAGCGCCGCCGGTGCCGCTGGCCAGGCTGGCCGGGATGATCACGTCCACGCCGTAGGGCCTGTCGCCGACCTCGTCCTCGATCCAGTCCAAGTCGGTCTCCAGGGACTCGGGCGAGTGGGCCACCGCGCCGAGCACGCCCATTCCCCCGGCCTTGGACACCGCGGCCACCACGTCTCGGCAGTGGCTGAAGGCCAAGATCGGGAACTCGATTCCCAGCATGTCGGTGATCCGTGTCTTCACAGCCGTGAGCCTAGTGACAGGCGACCGTGGCCGCTGCCGTGCCTACCGCCCGCCTCGACCACCAAGGCCACCTAAGCCCACAACGCCCAAAGCAGCCCCGACCGCTGCCAACTCCCCGCCAGACAACCCCCCGCTCCCCGAACTGGCAGCAATATGCCCGCCATACAAGCAAAACACTGCCAATTCGCGGGACGGGTACATCCCAACACCGAACTGGCAGCCCCGAACGCCGAAAACCGCACCCACCACTGCCAACTCCCCGCCAGACAACCCCCCGCTCCCCGAACTGGCAGTAATATGCCCGCCATACAAGCAAAACGCTGCCAATTCGCGACCAACCACCGCTCGCCGGCCGAACTGGCAGCAATATGCCCGCTATACGAGCAAAACGCTGCCAATTCGACTCGGGGACGCCGGGAGCGGCGGACTCGGGGATGAAGGAGCGGCCCAGCGGCGACTCGGGGGACGCTAAGGGCGGTGGACTCTCGTCTCGCTCCAGGTGAGGCCAGCCTCCACGTTGGGCTCTCGGGGTAGGCCCAGGGCGTGCTCGGCCACGATGTTGCGCTGCACGGCGAAGGTGCCGCCGCCGATCGTCAGCGCGGGCGAGAACAGCAGGCCGTAGTGCCAGATGGGGTCCACCTCGGGGAACTGGCCCCCGCCCCGCGGGAACCTGACCTCGGTGGCACCGGTCTGCATGGACTTCGGTATCTCCCCCGCCGGCCCCGACCCGGTGAGCATCCCGGCCGCGCCCGCCGTGGCCGCAGCCAGCTCCATCACCCGCTGGCCGAGGTCGTCGGACATGATCTTCAGGATCGACGCCTTCGGCCCCGGCGTTCGCCCCGCCAGCCGGGCGCTGAGGGCGCGCAACTGGTTGAGGCGCAGCACCTCGGCCTCGCAGTAGACCGCAGCCACACGGTCGCGCAGCACCGCATCAGCCACCCCGCCATTGCGCCGCACCAGCTCGATCAGCTTCTGCGCGGTCGGGCCGAGGCTCCACAGCACCCCGCCCGAGGACAGCCCGACCCGCTCGTTGGCCAGCGTCACCTTGGCCAGCCGCCAGCCGTCGCCCTCGGCGCCCACCCGCAGGCCGACCGGCAGACGCACGTCGTCGAAGAACACATGGTTGAACGAGTGGGCGGTGGTCATGTCCACGATGGGCTGCATAGACACGCCGGGGGCGTCCATCGGGCAGATGAAGTAGGAGATGCCTCGGTGTTTGGGCACGTCGGGGTCGGTGCGGGCGATGAGGATTCCGAACTTGGCATGATGGGCGCCGCTCGACCAGATCTTGGAGCCGTTGACCACATACGTGTCGCCGTCGCGCACCGCCCGGGTGGACAGCGAGGCCAGGTCCGACCCGGAGTCGGGCTCGCTGAAGAGCTGGCACCAGAACTCCTCGCCGCTGAAGGTCGGCCACAGGTAGCGGTCCTTCTGCTCGGGCGTGCCGGCCAGCAGGATGGTGGGCGCAGCCCAGCCGATGCCGATCAGGTTGTCGGGCCGCTTCACCCCCGCCGCCCGCAGTTCCTCGTCGATCACCAACTGGTGCAGCCCGTCGGCCTCCAGCCCCCACGGCCGCGGCCAGTGCGGCACCACGTACCCGGCCTCGGCCAGCTGCCGCCCAGTCGGCGCCGGATGGTCGGCCAGCCAGCGCCTGACCGCCAGCCGCCGAGGATCGTCGTCGGAAGGCAGGTCGAAGTCCATCAACCCCCACTCTCGCCGCACCAGCCCCCACTCGCAACGGGCGGAAGCGCCCGTAGACGACCTCGTTCAGCACATGTCCAAGGCAATGCCCGTTCCGCTCCCCTGGCACGGACTGGGCCTGATCGACACCGGTGCCGTCGCTGTTGATCAGCAGCCGCTAGGGCGCTGGGCCCGCCGACACGCACAACCCGGCGGGGGCGTCCGCTCCCCATCCCTGCCGCAAGCTCATCGCCCCCTGGGAGGCGCCCTCCAGGCGGGGCGTTCGCTCCCCATCCCTGCTGCAAGCTCATCGCCCCCGGGGAAGCGCCCTTCAGGCAGGCCTTCCTATCCGCGCGGCGCGGCCCGTCCCCATGCCATACTCCGCTGTATGGAGCCGGACCCCGTGATCGAGCGCCTCGAGGCCTCGTTCGACCGTCGACGCTCCAAGATGCTGCGCGACCACGAGGGCAAATGGGCGCTAATGATCTATCGCCGCCTCAGCGAGCCGACCGAGTTCTTCGATACGCAGCGGGAGGCCACGAACGCGGGCTTCCACAGAGCCAACGGCCAGCGGTTCCTCGTGAAGCAGGTGCTTGAGGAAGACCGGGTGTACAACATCACCCGGCTCATCACGTACAGCCATTCCTGACGACCTCGACTACACGCGAATCGTCGGGATCGTCGATCCCTCCCGCGGCGCGCTCGTGGACGTCAAGATCGAGGCGCCCGGAGACCAACTCGATCAGCACGGCTCCGAGGCGATGCCCGTTCCGCTCCCCTGGCACGGACTGGGCCTGATCGACACCGGTGCCGATGTCTCGTGCGTCAATGTGGGGGTCGCTCAGGCGCTGAACATCAAGCCCGTGACCCGGTACCGCGTCAACACTCCGTCCGGCGTCGAGGTGCGTGACGTCTACCAGCTTCGGGTAACGCTGGGAGCAGGTCTGGACAATCCGCCCGACCCCATCGATGTCAAGGCACCAGAGGTGCAAATCGCTGTCGGCACGATGCTCATCGGGCGCGATGTTCTCGGGCGCGGCGAACTGGCCTGGTACGGCCCCGACGCCCGGTTTGAATGGGTGCTGCCCCGCAGCCGTGGTTGACTGTCGGCAGCATCCTTGAGCCGCGCTGCGGATCATGGCAAGAGCTACATCAAGAGGAGCGACGATGAAGCTGGGACTGAACACGGGGTACTGGTCGGCGGGGCCTCCTCGGGGTGTGGCCGAGCAGATCGAGGCTGCGGAGCGGCTCGGGTTCGACTCGATCTGGACGGCGGAGGCCTACGGGTCGGACTGCTTCACGCCGCTGGCGTGGTGGGGTGCGGCCACCGAGCGGGTGCGCCTCGGCACGTCGATCACCCAGATGTCGGCCCGCACGCCGGCGGCCACCGCCATGGCCGCCATGACGTTGGACCACCTCTCGGGCGGCCGGTTCGTGCTGGGAGTGGGCGCTTCCGGCCCGCAGGTGGTGGAGGGCTGGTACGGGCGGCCCTACCGTCGGCCGCTGGCCCGCACCCGGGAGTACGTGGACATCGTGCGGCAGGTGGTGGACCGGGCCGGGCCGGTCGCCTACGACGGCGAGTTCTACCAACTGCCCTACACCGGCGACGGCAGCACCGGACTGGGCAAGGCCCTCAAGAGCACGGTGCACCCGCGGCGGCGCGACATCCCGATCTTCCTGGGCGCCGAGGGCCCGAAGAACGTGGCCCTGGCGGCCGAGATCTGCGACGGCTGGCTGGCGTGGCTGTTCTCTCCCGGCCACGACGACATGTACCGGGATTTTCTGGCGGACGGCTTCGGTCGTCCCGGCGCCCGGCGCGGCCCTGATGACTTCGAGGTGGTGGCGTCCACCATCCTGGTGCCCGGCGACGACCTGGACGCCTGCGCGGACTTCGTGCGGCCGGTGATCTCGCTGTACGTAGGCGGCATGGGCGCCAAGGGGGCCAACTTCCATCGGGCGGTGTTCGACCGGATGGGCTACGAGGCCCAGTGCGACACCATCCAGGACCTGTACCTGTCCGGCGACAAGGCTGCGGCCACCGCGGCGGTGACCACCCAAATGTGCGAGGAGATCGCGCTGATCGGCCCGTGGCCCAAGATCGCTGAGGACCTGGAGGCGTGGCGAGCCTCAGTGGTGACCACGCTGCTGGTCAGCGGCGACCCCGCCACCCTCGAGCGCTTCGCCGAACTGGCAGGCTGACGCCGGAACTGGCAGCACAATGCACGCCACCCGTGCAAAACGCTGCCAAACCCCCGGCGAGGAGCCTCCAGCACCGGCCGACAGCCGAACTGTCAGCACAATGCACGCCACCCGTGCAAAACGCTGCCAATTCGCTGGTGGCGCTTGGCCGGGTCTGGTGACGTGAGAGGCGAGTCTTCTAGCGGGAGGTCAGGGTGGCATGGGGGAGGCTCTCGATCGTGCCCTGCGGGGTGACCGCCACGAACTCGGCCAGGTCGGTGAACTCGGGCAGGGTGCGGGCGTTGGTGTAGCTCATGGCGCTGCGCAGGCCGGCCATCAGCTCCCACACCAGCTTTGACACCTCCCCCTTGTAAGGCACAGTGCCCTCCACTCCCTCGGCGGCGCGATGCTCCAGGTACTCGTCGTCGAGGTCCTCGCCGGAGCGGTCGGCCCGAGCCTTGACCGCCTCGAAGCTGGCCATGCCCCGGATGCGCTTCTGCAGCCCCTGAGGCCCCTGCTCGACCTCGCCGGGGCTCTCCTTGGTGCCGGCCAGCATGCTGCCCACCATCACCGTGGACGCTCCCGCGGCCAACGCCTTGGCGATGTCGCCCGAACTGCGGATGCCGCCGTCGGCGATCACCGGCACCCCGACGACGGCCACGTCGGCGATGGCCGTGAGCTGCGGCACGCCGACCCCGGCGACCGTGCGGGTGGTGCACACACCCCCGGGGCCGACACCGACCTTCACGCCGTCGGCGCCCGCGCCCACCAGATCGTTGGCACCTTCGAGGGTGGCGATGTTGCCGGCGACCACGTCGATGTCGGCGAAGCGGTCCTTGAGAGCTCTCACACCGTCGATGGCGTGGTCGGAGTGGCCGTGGGCGATGTCGAGCACCAGCGGGTCGGCGCCGGCTGCCACCAGGGCCTTGGCCCGGTCGAGCATGTCGCGGTCGGTGCCGACGGCCGCGCCGACGACCAGCCCGGCGCCCGCATCCTTGGCCCGGTAGATCTGGTCAGCCTGAGCCTCGATCGGCATGAAGCGATGGACAATGCCGACGCCGCCCAGTCGAGCCATGGCGATGGCCATCTCGTGCTCGCAAACCGTGTCCATGTTGGCGGCGACCACCGGCAGGTCGAGCTCGATGCGGCGCGACAGCCGTGTCCGCACCGAGACGTCCTGGCGGGATCTGATCGACGACCGCCGGGGAACGATCAGGACATCGTCGAAGGTGAGCCCGGTGCGGATGTGTCCCAATCCCATAGCGTCGCCAACCTACAGCACGGGGCGGGCCTCAGACCCGCATCCAGGCCGTTTCCGGAGCCCGGCAGGAAACACCGCGAACGGACAACCCGAGTCGCGGGCCAGCCGAGCGCCGCCACCGGGCAACGACTAGCAATACCCGGCGACCAGACGACGAACACCCGGACCATCACAGTCGCCCGCCACCGGGCGACGGCTGGGCGAACCCGGCGATTAGTCGACGGAGATCTGGGCCATCAGGGTGGCCCGCTGCTCGTCGAAGGCATCGAGGTCTAGTTGGCCGTCGTCGTAGCGTCGGTGCAGTTCCTCCACCTTGGCCATGATCTCGTCGTTGCTCAGGACAGGGCCCGCCGGCGGCGCTTCGCTGGTGTCCTCCTCGCGATGGCCGTGCTCCAGTTCGTAGAGCTCGCCCCGCCCTAGGCGCTTCTGGCGCTTGGCCTCGGCCCGGGCCTTCTTGGCCATGTCACGCTGTCGTTTGGCGAAGCTGGATCGTCCGGTTGCCACTGGGATCAGCCTCCATCGCTCGACTTCGGTCCCTCCAAGAACCGGGACCAGCCAACGAGGGTAACGAGTGACCGGCGGATTTCATCCCAGCCTTCGGGCCTGCGAGCCCGCGACGCCGGGGTCCGTGGCCCGACACCGCCGACACGCCACCCCACACCGCAAACCCCCCGCTTCACGCCGCCAACACCGCCGACACCGCACCCCACGCCGCAAAGCGCCTTGCTTCACGCCGCCGACACCGCGAACCGCTCGCCTGACACCACCGACACCGCACCCCACGCCGCGAAACGCCTTGCTTCACGTCGGCGACGCCGCGGACTGCTTGCCTGACGCCACCGACACGGTAGGCATGTCGCTCGACGACCGGACTGGCGACTAGGACTACGATCCCGGGCGGGAGCCACACAGGAGCCGGCCTGATGAACAACACTGCCGCCTCGGACACCTTGCCTGACGCCGACACCGCGGACACTGACGCCGACGCCGCCTACGCCTTGCCTGGCGCCGACACCTCGGACGCCTTGGCTGGCGCTGACACCGCCTACGGCTCGCCCGACGCCGCCGACGCCCGGCTGGATACTGCCGACATCTACTCGCCGGACGTGTATGTGGACGGGCCGCCACACGACACCTTCGCCCGGCTGCGTCGTGAGCAGCCGGTGTGCTGGCAGGACGTGCCGGATCAGGCCGGCTACTGGGCGGTTCTGCGCCACGCCGACGTGGTGCACGTGGCCCGGCATCCTGAGGTGTTCTCGGCCTCGGAGGGCGGCGTGGTGATAGAGGATCTCGACCCGAAGAGCCTCGAGGCCATGCGGGACATGCTCCTGGCTATGGACCCGCCCCGCCACACCGCCTACCGCAAACCGGTGTCGCCCGAGTTCAAGGCCCGGGTGATCGCCTCGCTCGAAGGCCGAATCCGCGCCATCACCACCGAGATCCTCGACCGCGCTCAGACCGGCGCCGGCAACGAGGTGGAGTTCGTCCACGATGTTTGCGCGCATCTGCCGAGCGCGGTGGTGGGCCAGCTGCTGGGCCTGCCCCGCGAGGACTGGCCGGCCATCCATACGCTGGCCGAGCGCAACTCCGGCGGCCAGGACCCCGACATCGCCGAGCCGTCCGAGCGGGGCTCCTCCAGCATGGAGATGGCCGTCTACGCCATGGGCTTCGCGGCCAGACGGCGCACCATGCCGCCGCAGGGAGACCTGACGGACCTGCTGCTCGGCCAGCCGTTCGACGGCCACCTCATGACCGACATCGACTTCGGCCGGTTCTTCGTGCAGTTGGTGACGGCGGGCAACGACACCACCCGCACGCTGCTGTCGGGCGGGCTGCTGGCCCTGCTGCAGCATCCCGACCAGATGGAGGAGGTGCGCCGCCGCCCCGAGGCGATACCGGGCATGGTGGAGGAGGTGCTGCGCTGGGCCAACCCGCTGCACTACTTCCGACGCACCGCGATTGCCGACACCGAGATCGCCGGCCAGCCGATCGCGGCGGGCGACAAGGTGGCCATGATCTACACGTCGGCCAACCGCGACGAGGCGGTGTTCGACGATCCCCAGTCGTTCGACATCACCCGAGACCCGAACCCCCACCTGTCGTTCGGTATCGGCACCCATTTCTGCCTGGGCGTGCACCTGGCCCGGCTGGAGGGTCGGGTCTTCTTCGAGGAGCTGCTAGCCCGATTCGGCCACATCGAACTGGCAGGCGAGCCCCGGCGCCAGCGCTCCAACCTCAACAACGCCCTGAAGCACCTCCCCGTCCGCATGGCCTAACCGGCCGGAGCGAACTGGCAGCCCACAACGCCCAAAACGGCACCCACCGCTGCCAAATCCCCGCAGACGCCCAGCCGCGGCGCGAACTGGCAGCAGAACGCCCCCATGGCAGGCAAAACACTGCCAAATCCCCGCAGACGCCCAGCCGCGGCGCGAACTGGCAGCAGAACGCCCCCATGGCAGGCAAAACACTGCCAAATCCCCGCAAACGCCCAGCCGCGGCCAACCCGGTGACCGAACTGGCAGCCCAGAGAGCCCAAAACGGTGCCTACCGCTGCCAGATCCGGGCCGGGCCAGGGGGGTTATGCGGGTGGGGGTTGGGGTGGAGTTAGGGCTGCTTCTCGTTCTAGGAGGCGGCGCAGGAACACTGCCATCTGGGCGCGGGTGACCGGCTGGGACGGCTCGTAGCGGTCGGCGGTCACGCCGGCGGTGATGCCCTGGCGGTACAGGCAGGCCACCGACTCGGCCGCGAAATGCCCCCGAGGAACGTCGCCGAACGGAGCGGTAGCGCCTTCAGGGCACTGGCCGCCGAAGCCCGTCCACATCCGGGCCAGGAACACGGCCATCTGAGCCCGCGTCACCGGACGAGACGGGCCGTACCTGTCGCGGGTGATGCCCCGGGCGACGCCCAAGTTGTACACGCAGCCCACCCCCACGGCCGCGAAGTGCGTTTGGGGAACGTCGGTGAACGGCGTGACGCCGCTCTGGCAGAAGCCTCGAGCAACCTGCCACAGCCGGGTCAGGAACAACGCCATCTGAGCCCGGGTCACCGTCGCCGACGGAGCGTAGAGCTCAGCGGACACGCCCCGGGTGACGCCCAAGCGGTACAGGCAGGCCACCGCGGCGGCCGCGAAGTGGCCCGGACGCACGTCCACGAACGGCGCCGGGCCCACCGGGCACGGCCCAACAGGTCCGACCGGGCCGATGGGCTGGCCGCTGGTACCGTCATCGCCAGGTGGAACGGGAGGCACACTCGGCGTGTCCGTTTGTTCCCCGACGGCCAGCACTACCTTGATGCCCGCGTAGCCGCCGTCGTGGCTGTAGACGGTGTGGGTGATCTTGCCGTTGGCCTTGGACACGATGGCAGTGGCTCTGATGGATTGCGATGTGTTCCAGTTGCTGGGCGTAAAGGTGAGGCGGGTTCCCTCGCATTTGGAGTTGATCCAGAGACACGCTCTGATCGCAGAGGTGTTCGCTCGGATCTCGATGACCACGTTGCTGGTGGGCTTGGTGGCCAGGTCCACCTTGTAGAAGACGGGCGCAACGGAACTCAGCAGTTCGATCTTGTCCGGGGAAGTCCTCACGCCTCGGGTCCTGACAAAGGCGATGCCGGAGAGCCTGCCGTTCCCGGAGCCCACCGCCCGCATCTGGAATCTGTGGACGGAGTCCCTGTCGAGTCCGTCGACGACCGCGACACGCGCGTCCGAGCCTCCCGGCACGGTGGTCCAGCTGGTCCACGGCGTCCACCCGGTCGACTGCTTGGTGTCCTGCTTGCTGCGGCGGTACTCCCAGCGGACGATGCTCGGGTCTGCGGGGTCGGGATCGTCCCATGACAGCCTGACCCGCTGGGGAAAGTCGTCGAGAGAAGCGACGAAGCCCCGGGGCGCGGCCGGGGGCGGCACGGCGATGTTCTTCGTGCTCAGGTTGTTGAGCGTGGCCGGACCCGTCCCGGCGGGATTGACCGAGCGCAGCTGGAAGCTGTAGGTCGTGGCCGGCTGCAATCCGGTCACAATGTAACTGGTCCTCGGCACCTTCTGGGTAGCGATCGCGTCGTTCGCCGACACCAACGCCGACGCCGGGTCCACCTTCGCCGAGATCTGCTTCCATCCGGTGTTCGTGGGAGGCGTGGCGGTGGCCTCGTCGGAGGCGGGGTGAACCACCGGGCGCACCTCGAAGACGCACAGCGTTTCGGTGGACGAGCAGGTGGCGGAGTACGAGGTGGTGCTGTCGTCGCTGCCCGAGATGTCGGTCCAACTGCCGAAGCTGCCAGTGCCGGACTCCTTGCGGTACTGGTACTTCTGGATGGTGTCGTCGTCGGGGTCGGTCCACGTCAGGGTCCCCTGCCCGTTGGCACCCACCGCGGTGAAGCTCCACTCCCACTCGGACACACTCTCGAGCTTCCGCACCTCCACGGGGCCCAGCGGAAGGTCGTTCCCAGCCTTGTCCGTCCCGGCCGGCGCCACCTGGAAGCCGTAATCCGTGCCGGCCGTCAGGCCGGTCACCGTATGCGAGGTGAGGCCGGCGTCGTAGTAGCCGAAGCGGTTGAGCAGAGAGACTGTCGTGTTGCCCTGGGGCTGGGTGCGCAGCTTCATACCCACGGTCTGTTCTGTGTCCCAGTTGGTCGGGGTGAACGTCAGGCTGTTCCGGTTGGAGCGCAGGTCCGTGTGCTGCGTGAGGTCCAGCCTCACGTTGGCGGGAGGCTTGGCGGCGAGCGTGACCTCGACGTTCTGGTAGGTGTTCCAGTCGACGGTGGTGAAGTCCAGGCTGTTCGGGTCGAACACCGCATAGGACACGATGTCAGTCCAGTCACCGTAGGCCCCCGCCCCGGTCCTCTGCCGATACCGCCACTTGGTGATCTCGACGGTGGTGGTGGGCTTGGTCCACGACAGGGTCATCGCCCCGTTGGCGCCCACGTTGCCCAGCCGCCACCGGTCGACCGCCGCGAGCGGGGTTTCGGCGTTGGGTTTCAAGGCTCGGACCCGGAAGCTGTAGGTCTTGTTGTTGTCCAGGCCGGTGACCGTGTAGGACGTGGTGGAGGCGTTGCTGTTCGGGATGCTCATCCAGGAGCCGTAGGTCCCCTGCCCGACCTTCTGCCGGTACTCCCACCCGGTGATGGTGGTGTCACCGGGGCTCGCCCACTTCAGCGTCACCTGGCCGTCACCGGCGATGGCCGCCAAGTCACCCGCCGCGATCCGGTACTCGTAGGCGGTGATGGACGGATCCCCGGGATCGTCCCAGGTCAATTTGGCCTGGGATGTGGAGGTGGTGGACAGCAGACCCTCGAAGTTGTCCGGCATCTCGGGGAGCAGGTCGATGTGCTGGGCGTTCGACGCCGTTCCGCCGCCCGCCACGCTGACCGCCCTCACCTGCCAGCGGTACGCCTCCTCGCTGTAGCCGGTCAACGTCAGCGTCCTCGTGGCGGCCGTGCTGTTGGGCACGGCCCCCCAGTTCGCCTTGTTCAGAAGCTCGGTCCACTCCGCGTCGGTGGTGTCCGAGTCGCCGCTGGCCCCGCGGTAGCCCCACGACCTGATCGAGGAGTCCGCCGGGCTAGGGGGAGTCCAGTTCAAGACGATGTTGAAGTTCCGGCTCTGGGCAACGTAGGTGGAGGTCAGCTTGGCGAGGGTGGGCGCCGACGGTGTGAGCGTGACGGTGGCGACCGTCGACGCGGCGCCGCCGCCGGAGGTGTTCTGAGCCCGCACCTGGAAGCTGTACCCGGCGCCGGTCAACCCGATGGAGATGATGTAGCTTCTCGTGTCCTTGTCGCTGGCGGGGACCGATGACCAGGCAACCGTGTTCAGGTCGGTGCCGGCCAGCGCCCCGCGGTATTCCCATCTCAAGACGGTGGGATCCGGCGAGTCCACCGTCCAGTTCAGAGTTACGGTGAAGTCGTCGGTCGCCTGGTTGTACTTCTTGGTGGCGGTGAGGTTCTTCGGCGCGTCCGGCTCGGCGGGCAGGGTGATCTTGGTCTCGTCCGAGGCGGGGCTGTTGCCGGCGGGGTTCACCGACCGGATCCGGAAGCCGTACGTCGTGTCGATGTCGAGGCCGGTCACGTTGAAGGTGCGGGTGCTCGCGCTGCTCGGCGACATGTCCGCCCAGCCGTCGGCGGCGGTGGGCGTGGCCGCGACCTCGTCGAGGGCGGTCTGGCCCTGGCCGCCCTTGTAGGCCCGCACCTCGAAGAGGTACCCGGTGCCGTTGGTGAGGCTGGCCACCGTGTAGGACGTGGTGGAGGCGTTGCTGGACGGAACGTCGGTCCAGCTGCCGTAGGCCTGGCCGGTCTCCTTCTTGCGGTACTGCCACTTGGTGATCGCCGAGTCGTTGGGGTTCGTCCACGACAGGGCCACCTGCGCGTTGCCGGGAACGCCGGTCAGGCCGCCGCGTCCCGCCTCGCGCTGCAGGTACTGCCATTTGGTGATCGACGGATAGCCGGGGCTGGTCCATGACAGCGCCGCCTGCTGGGCGCCCGCGGAGGCGGCCAGGCCGGTGGGCTTGAGCGGCGTGGTGGCGGTGGACGCCACGGCCGAGCCCGGCCCGGCCACGTCGCTGGTGTTCACCGCCCGCACCCGGAAGTAGTAGGTCGTGCCGGTGTTGAGACCGGTACGAGTCAGGGACTTGGTGCTGGAAGTGCTCCCCTGTATGGCGGTCCAGTTCCCCCAGGCGGCGTTGCCGGCCTTCTGGCGGTACTCCCAGCCCTCGATGTGGGAGTCGGTGGTCTCGGTCCAGCCCAGTGTGACCGTGGTCCCCGTCGCCGACGCGGTCAGCCCCGCCGGCTGCGACGGAACCGGTATCGGGGTGGCCGACGCCTCGTCTGAGGCGGCCCCGTAGCGGTCAGTGCCGCTCTCTTGGTTGACCGCCCGCACCTTGAAGCTGTACAGGGTGCTGTTGGTCAGACTCGCGACCGTGTGGGACGTGGTGGACGCGCCGCTGTTCGCGATGTCCGTCCAGGATCCGTAGTTCCCCTGCCCGGCCTTCTGCTGGTACTGGTACTTGGTGATGGACGAATCGTCGGGGTCGTCCCACACCAACACCACCAGCTCGTTGCCCGGCTCGGCGGTCAGGTTGGCCGGCTTGGCCGGGTACAGCGACGGCGCCACCTGGTCCGACGCCACCCCGACCCCCGACGCGTTCACCGCCCGCAGCTGGAACTTGTAGGCCACGCCGTTCACCAGCCCCGTAACCACATGGGACGTAGCGGTGGCGCTAGTGCTGACCGTGGCCCACGCCTTCAAGCCGGTAGCCGCCACCGTGCTGTTCGACGAGATGAAGCCCCGCACCTGATAGGTGAACCGGGTCCCGCTGGTCAGATTCGCGGTCACCGTGTGGGAGCGGGTGGCCGCGCTGCTGGACGAGATGTCGGTCCAGGTCGAGCCGTCGGTGCTGTACTGCCACTTGGTGACGCTGCTGTTGGAAGGACCGGTCCACTCCAAAGACACCTCGGTACCGGCGCCTTTGCCCACCACGAAATCGGCCAAGCTGCCGGGCCACTGGCGGGCCTGCCACTTGGTGATGGTGGAATTGGCCGGATCAGTCCACGACAGCGTCACCTGCGCGTCGCCGCCCGACGCCGAGAAACCGGCCGGCTTGGCCGGGACCGTGGAGAACTTCACCGCGTCGGAGGCAGGGCCCACACCGCTGGGCCGGGCGTTGTTCACAGCCCGAATCCGCACCTTGTAGGACTGTCCGTTGGTGAGACTGCCAAAGGTGTGCGAAGCGGTGTCCTCGTCGCTGCCGCCGATGCTCGCCCAGCCCCCGGCCGAGGTGGGCGTGGCCCTCACTTCGAGCAGGGCGGTCTGAGCCGAGTCGGTGTAGGGACGCACCTCGAAGGTGTAGGTCGTGCCGTTGGTCAAACTGGCGACGGTGTAGGAGGTGGTGGTAGCCCCGCTGGAGGGAACATCCGTCCAGCCGTAGGGCGAGGTGGCCGGGTAATCGGCCTGGCCGGACTTCTTGCGGTACTGCCACTTGGTGATGGCCGAATCGCTGGGGTCCGCCCACGACAGCGTGACCTGGGCGTTGCCGGGCACGGCCTCCAGACCGTCGTTGGTCACCTGCCACAGCAGGTACTGGTACCCGTAGCCGTCGGTGCTGGGATCGGAGGTGGCGGTCCACGACAGCTTCACCTGGCCGTTGCCGCCGGCCGCGGCCAGACCGGACGGTTTCAGCGGCTTGGCCAGCGGAATCACCGAGACCTCGGCGGAGGCGGCGCCGTCGCCGGCCCTGTTGACCCCCCGCACCTGGAACGTATGGGTCTTGCCGTTCTCCAGACCGGTCACCGTGTAGGAACGGGTGGAGTCGCCGGAGTCCGCGATGAGAGTCCACGAACCGTAGGCGCCGTCCGTCTTGTAGCGGTACTCCCATTCGTCCACCCAGCGGGAACCGCCCTTCGACCACGACAGGGTCGTCTGGGCGTTGTCCCGGGACAAGCTCACCGACGTCGGCTTCTCCGGCGCGCCCGCCACCGGCCGGGCGGTGGCGGGCGTGCTCTCGTCGCCGATGCCGACGGCGTTGACGGCCCGGATCCGGAACTGGTACTCGGTGTTGTGGCTGAGCCCGGTGGCGGTGTGCGCCAGCTTGGTGGGCTTGCCCTGCGGTGCGGCGGGGCTGATCTTGCTCCACGCCTGCAGACCGGCCGCGGTGTGTACCACGCCGCCGCTGCGGATGGCTTGCACTAGGAACTCGTAGTGCTTGTCCTTGGTAAACGTCCTGGAGAAGGTCAACAACGCCTGGTCACCGTCGCTGCCGATGAGGGTCGGCCCACGCCAGACGGCGTTGACGCCCCTTTCCCGGTAGTAGTACTGCCAGCGGATGATGTCGGTCAGGTTGGGGTTGCCCCACGACAGCGTGATCTCCTGGCTCGCGCCGGTGCCGATGACGAAGTTGGCGCCGCCCACATCTGTGCGCAGTTGCCACTTAGTGATGGACGTGTTGTTGGGGTTGTCCCACTCCAGCACGGCCTGGGCGGCGCCCGAAATGGACCCGGTAGCCGCCAGGTTGGCCGGCGCGGCGGGAACCGGGATCGGCGTGGCCGACGCCTGATCCGACGCCGGGCCGTGACCGGCCGCGTTCACCGCCCTGATCCGGAACTTGTAGGCGGTGTTGTTGGTGAGACCGCTGGCGGTGTGCGACACAACCGACGCAGACGTGCTGATCGTCGCCCAGGCCGCAAGGTTCGTCACCGTCGGCGCGGTGCCGCTCGAGACCTGAGCACGCACCTGGTAGGTGTACTGCGTTCCGCTGGTCAGCGCGGTGGACGTGGTGAGGGTGTGCGACGTCACCGACGGGCAGCCGGCGTCGCCGGAGGTGGCGCAGATGTCCGTCCAGTTGCTGCCGTCGGTGCTGTGTTGCCACTTGGTGATGTTGGCGGTGCTGGACGCCGTCCATGACAACGCGATCTCCTGGCCCGCCGCGCCGGAGCCCACCACGAAGTCAGCCGAGGTGCCGGTCCAGTGCCGCATTTGCCACTTGGTGATGGTCGAGTTGTCGGGGCTGGTCCACGCCAGCCCGACGGACTTGATCCCGACAGTGGCGGTGAGGCCCGTGGGCTTGGCCGGCGTGGGCTGGGCGGGCGCCGCCTCGGCTGACTCGTCGGACGCGACGCCGCTGCCGGTGGCGTTGACGGCGCGGATCTTGAACTTGTAGGCCGTGCCGTTGGTCAGGCCCGTCACCGTGTGCGAGGTAGTGGTGGCACCGCTGTTGGGTACCTCGGTCCAGTCGCCGTAGCTGCCGTAGCTGCCGCCTGAAGGCTTGGACTTGTACTGGTACTGCCACCCGGTGATGGTGGAGTTGTTGGGGTTGGTCCACGACAGGTCCACCTGGCCCTCGGTGAACAGGGCGACCGGCGTCCGACCAGTTTTGGCGACGGCGGAGAATCCGGCGGGCTTGGCCGGAATGGTGCTCACCGCCACCCCGGTGGAAGCAGTGCCGTCGCCCGCACCGTTGACTCCCCGGACCTGGAAGGTGTAGCTCTTGCCGTTGTCGAGGCCGGTCACCGTGTGGGACCGGGTCGAGTCGCCGGAGCTGGTGATGTCGCTCCACGAACCGTAGCCGCCGGCGCCCACCTTGGAGCGGTACTCCCACTCGTCCGCCCAGCGGCCGTCGCTGTTCTTCGTCCACGTCAGGGCCACTTCGGCGTTGCCGCCGGCGGCGCTGAGCGTCGGCGCGCCGGGCGCGCCGGCCACCGGCCGGGCGGTGGCGGTGCTCTGGGCGCCGGTGCCGACGGAGCTGACGGCGCGCAGCTTGAACGTGTACAGCTTGTTGTGCTCGAGCCCGCTGACGGTGTAGGAGGTGGCCGTCCTGCTGCCGCTGATCTTCGTCCAGACCTGCAGATCCGAGGCGGTGTAGACGGTCTCGCCGACCACGATGGCCCGCACCTGGAACTCGTACCGCGTGCCGGAGGTCAGCGTCTTCGTGAAGGCGTAGGAGGTCTGATCGGGGCTGCTGCCTGCCAGCGTCCAGTTGCCCCAGTTGCCTCCGACGGCCCGCTGCCTGTAGTCCCAGCGCGAGATCGTGCTCTTGCTCGGGTTGCCCCACTCCAGGGTGATCTTCTGGCTCGATCCGGTGCCCACCAAGAAGTCCGAGCCAGCGGTGGTCGACCGCAGCTGCCACTCGGTGATGGTGGTGTCGGAGTGCGTGTCCCATGACAGCCCGACGGTGGCGCTGCCGGACGTGCTGGCCGTGGCGGTGAGGTTCGAGGGCGCGGCCGGCACAGCCCGCGGGGTGGCGGAGGCCTCGTCGGAGACCTCGCCGTCGCCCGCGGCGTTCACGGCTCTGATCTTGAAGGTGTGGGCCGTGCCGTTGGTGAGGCCGGTCACCGTGTGCGACGTGGTGGACGCGCCGCTGCTCGACATAGCCGTCCACGAGCCGTAGCTGCCGCCGGTCTTGTACTGGTACTTCCAGCCGGTGATGGTCGAGTTGTTGGGGTTGGTCCACGACAGCCTGACGGACTCGACCCCGGCGGTGGCGGTGAAGCCCGTGGGCTGGGCCGGGGTGGGCTGGGCGGGCGTGACCTCGGCTGACTCGTCGGACGCGACGCTGGCACCGCTGGCGTTTACGGCGCGGATCTTGAACTTGTAGGCCGTGCCGTGGGTGAGGCCGGTCAAGGTGTACGACGTGGTGGTCGCGCCGCTGCTCGGAATCGGCGTCCAACTCCCGTAAGACCCGTAGCTGCCGCCGGACGGCTGGGACTTGTACTGGTACTCCCAGTTGGTGATGGTGGAGTCGTTGGGGTCGGTCCAGGACAGGTCGACCTGGCCCTCGGTGAACAGGGCGATCGGCGTCTTGGCCGTCTTCGCCGCCGCGGAGAACCCGGCCGGCTTGGCCGGAGTGGTGGTCGGGCTGGCCACCGCCGAGGCCGTGCCGTTGCCGGCGGCGTTGACGCCGCGGACCTTGACGTTGTAGGTCGCGCCGGCGTTCAGAGTGGTCACCGTGTAGCTGCGGGTGGCGTCGCCGGAGTCGGGCACGTCCTTCCAGGTGGCCCCGTTGTCGGTGCTGTACTGCCACTTGTCCACCCAGTGGCCGTCGCTGTTCTTGGTCCAGGAGAGGGCGATCTGCGCGTTGCCGCCGGTGGCGGTGACGGTGGGCGCCCCGGGCTTGCCGGCCACCGGGCGGGCGGTGGCGGTGGTGCTGGCCGCGCCGGTGCCGCTGGAGTTGGTGGCCCTCACCTGGAAGCCGTGCTGCGTGCCGTGGCTGAGGCCGGCCGCCTCGTGGCTCAGCTTGCTCGACACCGGGCCGGTCGGAGTGATCTTGGTCCACGCCTGCAAGCCCGTTATGGGCTGGGAGGTGCCGGCCCCGCCGATGCGGTTCACCTCGAAGGTGTACGACCCGCCGCTGGCCAGCGTGGCGTTGAAGCTGTGCGACGTGGCGGCGGCAGCGGCGTCGAGTCTCGTCCCCACCCGAAGGCCGGTCACCCAAGGGGAAGTGAAGTTGGTGGACATCGCCCGGACTCGGAACGGGTAGACCTGCCCGGCGGTCAGCGTCGCGGTGTAGGCGTAGCCGTTGAGCGTGGCGATCGAGCACGGCAGGTCGGGGTCGTTAGGGTCACACGGGATGGTCCCCCAGGTGGTCCCGCCGTCGGTGGTGTACTGATAGCTGGTGACGGTGAGGTTTTCAGGGCGATCCCAGCTCAGGGTGATCCTCTGCGGGGCCCCGGTGCCGATCACCACTTCGCGCGCCGATGCGCCCAGCCGCTGCACTCGCAGGCTCCATCCGGTGATGGAGGAGTCATTGGGATCGGGCCAATCCAGGGTGACCTCCTGGCTGGAGCCGGTCCCGACCACGAAGTCGGCGCCGCCGGAGGGCCACTGCCGGTATTGCCACTTGCTGATGCTCGAGTCGCTGGGGTCGGTCCACGACAGCGTCGCCTTGGCGGCGCCGGAGGTGGAGGCCGCCGCGGCCAGGTTGGCGGGCGCGGCGGGCACCGACTTGGGCGTGGCCGACACCTCGTCGGAAGCGGCGCCGTCGCCGGAGTTGTTCACCGCCCTGATCTGGAACGTGTAGGCCTTGTCGTTGTCGAGGCCGGTCACGGTGAAGGTCGTGGTGCCGGCCCCGCTGCCGGCGATGTCGGTCCAGCCCTTGGTACCGGTGGTGGGCCAGCTCGCGCTGCTCTCCTTCTTGCGGTACTCCCACTCGGTGATGCTGCTGTTGTTGGGGTTCGTCCACGCCAGATCCACGCTGGCGTCGCGGGCCGTGGCCGTGAGCCCGGTGGGCTTGGCCGGCACCTCGACCGGCGTGGCCGTCACCTGGTCGGAGGGGGCGCCGTCGCCGTAGGTGTTCACGGCGCGGATCTGGAAGGTGTAGGAGGTGTCGGTGGTGAGGCCCGTCACGGTGTGCGAGGTGGTGGACGCGTTGCTGCTCGGAATCGGCGTCCAGGAGCCGTAGGCGTCGCCGCCGGCCTTGCGGCGGTACTCCCAGCGGATGATGCCGGAGTCGCCGGGGTCGGTCCACGCCAGTTCCACCGACTGGAACCGGGCGGTGGCCGTGAAGCCGCTCGGCTTGGCTGGGCCGGACTTGGGCGTGGCCGACGCCTCGTCGGACTCCGCGCCGTCGCCGGAGGCGTTGACCGCCCGGACCTTGAACTTGTGCTCGGTGTCGTTGGTGAGGCCGCCGATGCTGAACGCCGTGGCGGCGATGGTCGTCCACGCCCGCAGGCCGCTCACCGACACGGTGTTGCTGGCCGCGATGTAGCCCCGCACCCGGAAGGTGTAGGAGGTGCCGCTGGTCAGTGCGGAGGTGGTCAGCTTGTAAGACGTCTGGGCGCCCACCGCGCACGGCGAGTCGCACGGGATGTCGCGCCATGTCCGCCCGTCGGTGCTGTACTGGTACTTGGTGATGCTGGAGTCGCCCGGGTTGTGCCACCTCAGCGTGATCTCCTGCGACCCGCCCGTGCCCGCCACGACGGCACCGTTGTTGGTCAGCATCGGCGTCCACGAGCCGTAGGCCCCCTCGCCCGCCTTGTACTGGTACTCCCAGCGGAGGATGGTGGTGTCGCTCGGGTCGGTCCAGGCCAGGTTCACCCTGCCGTCCTTGGGCGTGGCGGCGAGGCCGGCCGGCTTGGCGGGCTTGGCTATGGGCGTGGCCTTGACCGGCTCGGAGGCCGCGCCGTTGCCGTAGGTGTTCACGCCGCGCACCAGGAACGTGTACTCGGTGCCGTTGGTCAGACCCGTGGCGGTGACTGCGGTGGCGTTGCCCCAGAGTTGGCTGCTGTTGATCGTGAGCACGACCTGCACGGGCAGCGGTGTGAAGCCCGGCGGGCACAGGGGGCACGGCGGGGGCCCGGGCGGCGCCGATGCCAGCCGGGCGTTGACGGTCTGGGCCGTGTTCCAGTTCTCAGGGGTGAAGGTGAGCGTCGACGGCGTGAACACCGCCTCGGTCTGGGAGAGGGTGATCTTCACGTTAGACGCGGGCTTGGCGGGGAGCTTGACGGTGAAGCTCTGATCGGTCTGCCAGTTGTCACTGGTGAAGCCGAGCTGGTTCGGGGTGTTGACGACGGCGGTCTCCACGTTCGACCAGGTGGCGCCGTTGTCGCTGCTGTACTGCCAGTGGGTGGTGGCGGCGCTGCCGCTGTAGGTCCACTCCAGGTCCACCTGGGCGTCGCCGGGCGTGGCCGTGGGCTGGCTCGGCGCCGAAGGCACGGGCTGGGGTGTCGCGGTCACCTCGGCGGAGGGCGTGCCGTTGCCGGAGGGGCTCACGGCGCGGATGCGGTAGGTGTAGGCCGTGCCGTTGGTGAGCCCGTAGTCCGAGAACATCGTCAGCGAGTCCACGTTGGTGTAGACGCTTCTGATCTCGAAGGTGTAGCGCACGTTGCGGGTCAGCCCGGTGAAGGTGAAGCTGGCGGTGGCAGCGCTGCTGTTGGGCACGTCGGCCCACACTTCCCAACTCGCCCCGTCGGGCTTCTTGCGGAACTGGTACTTCTGGATGTTCGAGTTGCCCGGATTCCGCCAGCTGTACGCCTTGGTGTGTACGCCGAGCGTGTTCGGCACCCGGTGGACGTCGTACACCACGGTCATGAGGCCGATGTCCGTCCAGGCCACGTTGGTCCAAGCGCCGGTGGTCTTGCGCTGGTACTGCCATTTCGTGATGCTGCTGTCGGCCGGGTCGGCCCAGGTCAGGTCCACGCCGGCGCTGCGCGCCGTGGCGGTGAGGCCGGTGGGCGCGGCCGGCGGCGGCACCGGGGTGACGGTGGCCTCGTCGGAGGCGGCGCCCGACCCGTAGGGGTTCACCCCCCTGATCTGGAACTTGTACTCGGTGCCGTTGGTGAGGGTGGCCACCGTGTGCGAGACGGTGTTCGCATGGCTGCCGGTCATCGCCGTCCAGTCGCCGTAGCTGCCGTAGCTGCCGCCGGAGGGCTTGGACTTGTGGCGGTACTCCCAGCTGGCGACCGCGGCGGTGCCGCCGTAGTCCCACTCCAGCAGCACGCTGGCGTCGCGGGCGGCGGCGGTGAGCGTCCTTGGCTTCTGCGGCGCGGGCTTGGGCGTGGCGGTGGCGTTGTCGGAGGCGTCGCCGTTGCCGGCGGCGTTCACGGCCCGCACCTGGAACGTGTAGAGCGTGTTGTTGGTGAGCGTCGTCACCTCGTGGGCGGTCACAGTGGAGCAGTCGGTCTGGGGCAGCGAGCTGGTGCAGATCGCCGTCCAGTTGCCGAAGTTGCCCACCCCGCTCTTGGTGCGCAGCTCCCACTTGCTGATGGTGGGGTTGCCGGGGTTGGTCCAGGCCAGGTCGGCCTTCTGGTCGCCGGCGGCAGCGGTGAGGCCGGCCGTCTTGGCCGGGCGCAGCGGCGCGACGACGACGTCTGAGACGGGGCCGGCGCCGCCGGCGGTGACAGCCCTGATCTGGAACCAGTAGGCCTTGCCGTAGGAGAGGCCGGTGAAGGTGTGCGAGGTGGTGGCAGCGCCGCTCGAGGGCACCGCGGCCCAGGTGACGGCCGCGGGGGTGGCCGTCGCCGCGGTCAGCGCATGGGTGGTGCCCGCGAGCATGACGGCCCGCACCTGGAAGGTGTAGGCGGTGCCGTTGGTGAGGTTGGCCACGGTGTGCGCGGTGGTGCTGCCGCTGGTGGTGATGGTGGCCCACGCCTCAAGGCCGGTCACCGCCACGGTGTTGTCGGCGGCGATGTAGCCCCGCACCTGGTAGGTGTAGGCGGCGCCCGCGGTGAGGGTGGCGGTCAGCTTGTGGGAGGTCTGGGCGCCCACCGTACACCCGGACGTACACGGGATGTCGGTCCAGGCGGCGCCGTCGGTGCTGTACTGGTATTTGGTGATGCTGGAGTTGTTCGGGTTGGCCCATTCCAGGGTGATCTGCTGCGAGCTGCCGGTGCCCTCCACGAAGTCGGCGTTGGTTCCGGCCCGGTTGCGCAGCTGCCACGCGGTGATGTTGGACACCTGGGTGCTGTCGGCGGCCAGCCACGACAGCGACACGCCGCCGTCGCGGGGGAACGCCAGCAGGCCGCCATCGGCAGACTCGGCGCTGTCAAGGCGCAGATACTCGTAGCCGGTGATGGCCGAGTCGCTCGGGTCGGTCCAGGCCAGGTTGACGGTGGTGTCGGTGGCGGTGTCCACGGTGGCGGTGAACCCGGTGGGCTTGGCCGCGATGTAGGCGGGGGTGACCGTCGCCGACGCGCTCAAGCCGTTGCCGGTGGCGTTCACCGCCCGCAGCCGCATCTCGTAGGCCGTGCCGTTGGTGAGGGGGGTGACGGTGAACGACGTCTTGGACGGACAGGTGGCGTCGCTCGAGGTGACGCACACGTCGGCCCAGGTGGCGCCGCCGTCCTTGCTGTACTCGTACTTGGTGATGGTGGAGTCGCTGGGGTCGTCCCAGGTCAGGACGGCCTGTCCGTGGCCCGGGGTGGCGGTGAAGCCGCTGGGCTTGACGGGCACGGCCACCGGGGTGCCCGACACCGACGCCGAGGCCGCTCCCTTGCCGTCGCGGTTCACGGCCCTGATCTGCACGTCGTAGGAGGTGGCGTTGGACAGCGCCGAGCCGCCGATGGCAGTCACGTCGGCCGAGGTGGTGGCAGCCGAACTGCCGCTCACCGCCGTCCAGCCCTCGGTGCCGGTGGTGAGCCAGCTTCCCGACGTGAGCTTGACCCGGTACTCGTAGCCGGTGATCGGGTTGATGTGGCCGGTGGGGGCGGTCCAGCTCACCCGCAGCGCCTGGCCGCCCGCGGTGGCCGCCAGGCTGGTGGGCGCGCCGGGCACGTCGGTGGGGGTCACGGTGACCTCGTCGGACACCGGGCCCGGTTCGCCGAATTCGCTGTTGGCCCGCACGCGGAACGTGTGAACCGTGTTGGCCGTGAGGCCGGTCACAACCCTGGTGGAATGCGGAGTCGTCCACGCCCCGTAGTCGCCGGTGGTCTTGTACTGGATTTGGTAGGAATACGCCGTCGCGCCGCTCGGAGTTCCCCAGCTCAGCGTGGCCGACTTGGTTCCGGCAGTAGCCGTCAGGCTCGGTACCTTGCCGGGCCGTGTCTTGGTGGTGGTGACGGACGGGTCGGATGCGGCGCCGACGCCGCTGGCGTTCACGGCGCGGAGTTGGAACGTGAGGGTGTCTGCAGAGCTGCTGGATTCCAGGAGGTCGCCCACCGTGTGGGATGTGGTGGTGGCGTTGCTGCTGGAGATGTTCTGCCAACTGCCGTAGCTGCCGCTGACCGCGTAGAAGAACCGGTACTGATAGCCGGTGATCGACGAGTTGCTCGGGTCGTCCCAGCTCAGGTGGACTCGGGAGGCATATCGGTTTTGTCCTTTGGAGTATCTCCCACCGCCGACGGCGAGGAAGTTGGTCGGCTTGGCGGGCACCGGCCTGGGGGTGGCGGTGGCGCCGTCGGAGGCGGCGCCGGTGCCCTTGTAGTTGGTGGCCCGCACCTTGAAGGTGTAGGCCGAGTCGTTGGTCAGCGGGGAGACTGTGACCGACGTGGTGGAGGCGCTGCTGTCGGGCACGTCGGTCCAGGTGGTGCCGCCGTCTTTGCTGTACTGCCATTTGATGATCGACGAGTCGTTGGGATTGGTCCACGACAGGCTGACCGACCGGTCGCCCGGGGCGGCCGTGAGGCCGGTGGGCTTGGCCGGAACGGCGGAGGGCAGCGTGATGGTCGCCCCGGTCGAGGGCCGACCCGAGAGGATGTTGGCCCCCGTGCCCTTCTTGGCCCGGATGCGGAACTCGTAGCCCGTGCCGTCGGTCAGGCCGGTGGTGATATCGTGGGTCACGGTCGTGGCCCCGCTGGAGGCGATGGCCGTCCACGCTTCGGGCCACGCCATGCCCTGGGCCGTCCGCGGGCGCGACGTGTCGGTCGGCTGGCGGGCTTCCACCACCTCGTCGTTGGCCTTGACGGCCCGCACCATCACTTCGTAGGCCGTGCTGGCCGTGAGACCGGTGACGTTCTTGGTGGTCACGCTCCCCACGTCGGTCCAGTTGCTCCACAGCAGCTCGCCGCTCTTGAGCGTGCGGTACCGGTAGGAGGTAGCGCCGCCCACCGCCTCCCAAGTGAGCGTGACCGCCCCGGAGGAATCGGTGGTCACATCGAGGGCACCTTCGGCGATCTTGACCGTGGTGTCCGTCAGCCCCACGAGGTAGCGGATTTGCGCCTCGTATGTGGTGCCGCTCACCAGGCTGGAGTCTTGGATGCGGTGGCTGGTTCGGTCCTTGCAGTTGGGGCTGCCGGTGTTCTGGCCGCAGATCTCAGTCCACGATCCCCACGAGCCGCCCGAGGGTCGGATGCGGTACTGCCAGGCGGTGATGGTGTTGACCACCGACGAGCCCGGCGCCTGCCACAGCACCGTGTCCAGTTCCTGGGTGCCGGGGGCCCGCTGCTGGTACTCGTAGCTCGTGATGTTGGTGTTGCCGGGGTCGGTCCAGTCGAGAACCACCTTGCCGGTGTCCAGGGAAACGGCGAAGCCCGTTGGCGCGGCCAGCGCGGGTCGGACGACAATTTGGGGATCAACCTCCACGATGCGACCGGCCCCCTGGCTGTTGACCGCCCGCGCCTGTAGATCGTAGGTCGTATCGTTCAGCAGGCCGGTGAAGGTGTGACTGTAGGTGTTCTGGCCGGAAACCACGGCCACGTCGGTCCACGGGCCAGCGATGATCTCGCCCGGCGGATCTTCTTGGTTGGGGGTTTTCCAGCGGACCTGGGACTTTGTGACTGGATTGCCCGGCGGGTCTGACGGTTTGGTCCATGTGAGCGTGGCCCGCCCGTCGTCAGCCGTGGCCGAGAGCCCGGTGGGAGCGTCGGGCGTGCCCTCCTTCTGGAACGTGATCGTGTAGTCGCCGGAGACCTCGCCGGTGCTGTCCTCCACCTGGAAGGTCATGATGCTGCCGGTGAAGTTGCCAGCGGGATAGAAGTGCAGGGAGAGCTTGTAGCCCGTGGGATTGGCCACGCTGATGCTCGCCCCCGTGCCGGGCGTGTAGGATCCCTGCCTGCAGTAGACGTTATTGGGCCGGCGGCGGCATAGGGAGTTGTCCCTGAGTTTCTTGACCCACAGGTGCCCTCCCGTCGGCGAGGTTTTGATAATGAAGTTGGTGTACGCGTTGCTGTCGGTATCGTTGTAGGTGATCGTCTTGTAGGGGATCTGCACAGCCTTCGCCGGCACGTCCACCGTGAAGTCGGCGCTGGTGGGGGCCGCGTTGGAGTCCACCGATCGGGCCACCAACTCGGGGGTGCCGATGCTGGAGTAGTTGGCGTCGGAGCTGGAGGCGGTGTGGACCAGCGTGGACGACTCGTCGACGTTGTTGTCGGCGTCGCGGGAGGCGGTCACCGTCACCGTCTGGGCCGTGTCCCAGGTGGAGTTGGTGAAGGTGAGGGAGGTGGTCGAGATGGCGGGAACGGTCGCGTGGGTGCCCGTCTTGCGGGAGATGGCCACGGTCACGTCGTTGGTGGGCTGGGAGCCGAGCTTCACGGTGTAGGTGCCG
This sequence comes from Acidimicrobiales bacterium, assembly GCA_963667505.2. Lineage (GTDB taxonomy): Bacteria > Actinomycetota > Acidimicrobiia > Acidimicrobiales > Aldehydirespiratoraceae > Aldehydirespirator. Next base: position 1,913,501 of record OY763490.2, read on the forward strand.
GTGGCGTCGCCGGTGCTGGGCTCGGTCACGTCGAGGCTGGTCTTGCTGAGCACGATCCAGCCCTTCATGGCGTGGGTGACGTCGTCCGAGGGCGGCGAGTCATCCACTCCGGCCGCGGTGCCCACCACCCGAAGCGTGTAGGTGGTGCCGGGAGTGAAGCGGCTGCCGCTCTCGGGGATGACATCGGTGCTCACGTCTCCGGCGGTCACGCAGCGACCGTCGGCGTATGACTCCGAGCCCGACTTCCAGCAGAGCTTGTAGCCGGTGGCGCCGGTCTTCTTGGTCCAGGAGAGCTTGATGCCGCCGCCCTCCTGGGAGGCGGTCACGCCGTCGATCTTGGCGATCACGTCGTCGTCCTTGATCGTCAGCACGGGGCCGGTGGCCGACGAGGTAACCCATCCGTCGGTGGTGGTGGTGGTGCCGATCGTGGCCGGCTTCTTGTCCAGGGTCATGGTCTTGGTGTAGTCGGACGCGTCGGTGGTGTTGTTCACCGCGGTGAGGGTCTGGGTGGCGGAGGTGGCGCCCGCGGGGATGGTGATGGCGCTCACCGTGTAGGCGGATGTGTCCTGGGGAACGGCCACCTTCAGGTCGTGGGTCCATCCCCGGAGCGACGATGAGGTGGCCTTCACCGTCGAGGTGGTGGCACCCCCCACCCGCTCATAGATTTGGTTCGGGTCCAACGAGAGCGTGATCTCCGGCCGCTGGTAGCTGGTGGCCAGGCCGTACTTGAGCGCCGGGTACTGGTTGTTCCTGCCGAAGTCCCACGGGTCTTGCGTGCCGGTCGCGGTGGTGTCGAGGTCGCGGTTCCAGTCCTTGTAGATGCTGGTTCCGGTGCCGTAGGCGGTGGGCGTCTGGAGAGCGCTGGTGGCCTTGCCCTCGGGCGCGTTGGTGTCGACGTCGTCGGCGATACCCGAGGTGGTGGTGTCCCAGTAGGAGTTGGTGGTGGTGCCCGACGTCACCGTGCCGACCAGGCCATTGGCCCCGGTTGTCTTCGTGCAGGTGACGGCGTTGTTGGGGCATGTGGCGGTGGCCGAGGGCGCACCGGTGGAGTAGGCGTCGGTGATGTTGGCGTTCTGCTCCCCCACGAGGCCGCCGGCGTAGGCCCGGACGACGTTGGCGGTGGTGGCGGTGGACGAGGCCTCGGCCGTCGCATCGCCGATGGCATAGGCGGCCGTCAGCACGCCGTCCAGGTAGCCCACCAGGCCGCCCGCGTTGGCCTCGGAGGTGTTGGTTCCCGTGACCTTGGCCGTCACATCGCCCCGGGCGAAAGAGGCCGTGACCGTGGCGCTGGATGTCACCTGTCCGACGAGACCGCCGGCGATCACCTGCATGGCTGACGAGTTCGTGTCGCTGACCTCACCCTCCACGTCGGCCCATGAGTAGCTGCTGACGATCTCTCCACTGCTCCCCTCCACTGCTCCGATGAGGCCGCCGACGTACAACTCCTTGGTATCAGCGGAGAAGTTGAAGGTCTTGGCCGTGACCGAGCCGGTGGTGTAGCTGCCCTCCACCGTCTTGTTGTTGAGCCGGCCGGCCAGGCCGCCGACGTACACGTCATCGCTGCGGGCCGTGCTGCCGCCGAAGGTGATGTCGACGTTGGTCAGGCCCAGGTTCTTGACGCTGCCCTGGAGGTAGCCGAACAACCCGGCGTAGCGCCCCGACTCGGTGGCACCAGCCCGATTGATGAAGAGGTTGGCGATGGTGTACGGACCGCCGTCGCCGGAGGAGTCGGTGTCGTTGTTCCCGTCGAAGTCGCCGGTGTAGGTCACGTCGGTGACCACCAAGGTGTCCTTGTTGGTTTGGGCCCCGAGGATGGGATCCCAGCCCTTGCCGCTGTCGTAGTAGGTGTCGTCGGTGCGGTCGCCCGCCGTGCCGGTGTCGAAGTCGAGGTTGGCCCGCAGCTCGTAGCCGGTGCAGATCTTGCTAGCCAGCGCGGTCTCGTCGTCGTTGCAGCCCATTCGGGCCTTAGGGGTGGCGAACGCCTGGGCGTAGTTCAAGGTGTAGTCGTAGTCGTAGGTGCTGGTGTAAAAGCCGTCGTTGTCGGAGTCGTAGTCGTCGCCCGTGCCGTCGCCGTCGAGGTCCCAGCGGATGGCGTTGAGCTGGGCGAGGGTGGTGATCTCGATCAGGCCGTCGTCGTCGGCGTCGTAGTCGTTGCCGGGACTGGCGCTGATGGTGCTCCACGGGCCGTAGTCGTAGCCGGTCTTGGTGCCCGCCACCCGGAAGGTGTAGATGGCACCACTGGTGAGGGCCATCACGCTGCTCGTCGTGCCGGAGATGCCGGTCACCGCAGTCCACGAGGTGGCGGAGGCATCCTTGTACTCCAGCACGTAGCCGTCGGCGTTGGTGACGGCATCCCAGGAGAGGCTGATCGCGGTGGGCGTAGTTGGACTGACCCATAGATTCGCCGGCGCAGCCAGGCCGTAATCGTCGTCTTTGATGGTGAGCGACGCCCCCGACGACGGCATGGCCACCCAGTTCTGGGCCGTGGTCGGGGTGAGGGTCACCGACTTGTCGTTAGCGGCGTTGACCGTGTTGTTGACCGCGGAAACGGTGAGCGTGCCGGTGGTGGCACCGGCGGCGATGGTGAGGTCGGATGTGGGCGTGCTGCCCGACGCCAGCGTGTAGGCGGTGGCGTCGGTGCTGATGGCGATGACGATCGGCTCCTCCTGGGCCGCGCTGATGGTGGCGGTGAGCGTGGTCGAGGCCACCGGGCTCGAGCCGCAGGCCGCGGCGTCGGAGCCCCTCGTGGTTTCGCAGATGCTGGTGGGCGACACGGCCACGGTCACCGAGGCCCGCTGGGCGCTGGCGGTCAGGCCGTGCTTCAGCGCCGGGTACTGGCTGCCGGTGCCGAAGTTCCACGGGTCTTGGGTGCCGGCCGTGGTGGAGTCGAGGTCGATGTCCCAGTCCTTGTAGATGTCGTTGGCCCCGGTGCCGTAGGCGGTGGGGGTCTGGAGCTGGCTGGTGGTCTTGGCCGTGCCCGCGCCGGTGGCGGTGATTGTCGAGGTGGTGGAGTCCCAGTAGTTGTCGGTGTCGGTGACGCCGGAGCCCTTCGAGCCGGCGAGGCCGCCGACGTTGGTGGTGGGGCTGGCGCCGCCGCTGGTGGTGGGCTTGCCGGTGGAGAACGAGGCGGTGACCGTGCCGGCCTGGATGTTTCCGATGAGGCCGCCCGCGGTGAGGGTGGCCGTGTTGGCCGTGGCCGTGGTCTTGGACTCCGGGTGGGCGTGGGAGTAGCCGGCCTTCACGGCGCCGTTCTTGACCCGCCCGACGAGGCCGCCCGCCTCGGGCCCGGCGCCGGTGGCCGACTCGCTCAGCGCGGTTGCCGAGCCGGTGCTGAAGCTGGCCGCGGTCTCCGACGAGCTGCCGTCCTGGATCCCCACCAGGCCGCCGGCGAAGGCCCCCAGGCTGGCGGTGGTGCTCTTCTGCTCGGCGGTGACCGCCGCCCGGGCGTAGCTGCTGATGATCGTGCCGGTGCTCTCCCCGACGAGGCCGCCCGCAAACGCCTCTTCTTCGGTGACGGCCGGGCTGGTGTTGGTGTTGTCGGACTGGGTGGCCTTGATCGTTCCCACCACCGAACTGCCGGAGATCGCGCCCTGGTTCTTGCCGGCGATGCCCCCGGCGTACACGTCGACGGCGGCGGTGGCGGTGGCGTTGGTGGCGACGGTGACGCTCACGCCGGTGAGCTTGAGGTTGCGGACCTCGCCCGCCGTGCCGATCTGGGCGAACAGGCCGGCGTGGGCCACCGTGCTCGAGCCGCTGCGGTTGATGAACAGGTTGGAGATGGTGTAGGTGCCGCGGTTGCCCTCGAACTCGCCGGTGAAGGCCCGGCTGGTGGCCTCGCCGGCGGTGGCGCCGATGGGCAGCCAGCCCTGGCCGGTGTTGTAGGGGCTGGCATTCAGGTCGAGGTTGCCGGTGAGCTCGTAGCCCAAGCAGCCGAGGTTGCCGGTGCCCCCGCCGCTCCCGGAGAGGATGGACACCACCTCTTCGCCACAGCCCAGGTTCGCCTCGGCGCTGGAGAAGACCGCGGTGTAGTTGGTGGTGTAGTCGTACTCGCCGTCGTCGACGTAGTCGCCGTCGTTGTTGGAGTCGTAGGTGTCGCCCACGCCGTCGCCGTCGAGGTCCCAGCGGACGGCGTTCAGCTTGGCCAGGGAGTCGATGTCGATGAGGCGGTCGTTGTCGGCGTCGTAGTCGGTCTGGCTGGTGGTGGTGCTGGCCGCGGCCGACGGCGCCGAGTCGTCGTAGCCGTCCTTGGTGGCGATGACCCGGAAGTAGTACTTCGTGTTGTTGCTCAGCCCGCTGGTGACCTTGTGGGTGGTGGTCGAGCCGCTGGAGATGGTGGCCGGGCTGCCGGTGGCGTGCGTGGCGAACGTGGCCGACGTGCTCCACTGCACGGTGTAGCCCTCGGCGCCGGTGACCGCCGTCCAGTCCACCTGCACCTTGGCCTGCTGCACCGACAGCTTCACGCCCGTGGGCTGGGCCAGGATGTCGTCGTCTTTGATGGTCAGCGCGTCGCCACTCACGGAGAGCCAGTTCTGGGCGGTGCTCCCGGTGATGCTCAGCGAATTGTCGGCCGGCGAGGCGGTGCCGCAGACGCCGGTGCCGCACTTGGTGTTGTTCACCGCCGTCAGCGTGGCCGTGCCCTGCGTCTGGCCGGCGGTGATGGTGATCGGGCCGCTCACCGTGTAGGCCGCATTCGGCGTCACGGTCAAGGTGACGTCGACTTCCTGGGCCGGCCCGAGCGTGGCGGTGATGGTGGTGGAGGTGACAGGGCTGGCGCCGCAGGCGGCGGTATTGGTGCCCTTGGTGGTCTCGCAGATGGTGGTGGGCGACACGGCGATCCCGAGCGTGCCGCGCTGGTCGGCGGGCGTGAGGTCGTAGTCGATGGTCGGATACTGGCTGGCGGTGCCGAGATCCCAGGGGTCGTCGTTGCCGGTGACGCCGTCCACGTCGACGTTCCAGCCGGCGTAGATGCCGGTGTAGGTGGTGGGCGACTGGAGCTCGTTGGTGGTCTTGGCCGTGCCCTCGCCGGTGCCGGTGATGCCCGAGGTGGTGGAGTCCCAATAGGAGCTGGTGACGGTGCCGGTGGCCTGGTGGCCGACGAGCCCGCCCCGGCGCGTTGTGAGGCTGGCGCCGCCCGAGGTGGTGGGCGTGCCGGTGGTGAACGAGGCCACGACGTTGCCGCCGGACTGATGGCCGATCAGGCCGCCGGCCTCCAGCGTGGCGCCGGTGGCCGTCGCGGTGGTCTTGGCCTCCGGGTGGGCGTGCGAGTAGGTGGCCGTCACGGTGCCGGACAGATCTCCGATCAGGCCGCCGGCGTACGCGTTGGCGCCGGAGGGGGAGCGGCTGTCGGCGATGACCGTGCCCGTGGAGTAGGAGGCGGCCGTGGACCCGCCGGTGCCTTGGCGGCCGGCGATGCCCCCCGCCGCGGCCTTCCTGCCGGTCGCGTTGCCGAATTGTTCCGCCTTCACGGCGACCCGGGCGAAGGTGCTCAAGATGGCGCCCGTGTTGTCGCCGACGATGCCGCCCGCGTAGGCGTCCAACTCCGACGTGTTGTTGGCGATGTCGCTCTGGCGGGCCGCCACCGAGCCGACGGCGGAGCTGTTCTCGATGGTCCCGGCGCTGGTGGCCGCGATGGCGCCCGCGTAGATGTCAACCGCGGTGGCCGTTCGGGCCGCGACGCTCACGCCCCGGAGCTTGAGGTTCTTCACGGTGGCGGTGCTGCCGAGCTGGGCGAAGAGGCCGGCGTGGGCGACGGCGCCGGCGCCGCTGCGGTTGATGTGGAGGTTCTTGATGGTGTAGCTGCTCGAGTCGCCGTCGAAGACGCCGGTGTATGCCCGGGAGGTCGTGGAGTTGGCGGTGGCGCCGATGGGCAGCCAGCCCTGGCCGCTGTTGTAATAGGTGTCGTCGGTGCGGGTCCCCTTGGTGCCGGTGTCGAAGTCGAGGCTGGCGGTCAGCTCGTAGCCCTTGCAGTCCAGGTTGCCGGTGTCCTGGTGGGACATGATGCTGGCCACCTCCTCGTTGCAGCCCATGTTGGCCTCGGCGTTGGTGAAGACGCCGGTGTAGTTGGTGGTGTAGTCGTAATCGTTGGAATCGGTGTAGTCGCCGTCGTTGTTGTCGTCGTGTTTGTCGCCTGCGCCGTCGCCGTCGAGGTCCCAGCGGATGGCGTTCAGCTTGGCCAGGGTGTCGACCTCGATGAGGCCGTCGTTGTCGGAGTCGTAGTCCACTTTGCCGGTGGTGGGGGTGGTGCTCACCGAGTCGGAGACCACGGAGTCTTGGTAGCCGGCCTTGGTGGCGGTGACCCGGAAGTAATACTTCGTGCCGCTGGTGAGCCCGGTGGTGATCTTGTGGGTGGTGGTCGAGCCGCTGGAGATGGTGGCCGGGCTGCCGGTGGCGTGCGTGGCGAACGTGGCCGACGTGCTCCACTCCACCTTGTAGCCGCCCGCGCCGGTGACCGCCGTCCAGTCCACCTGCACCTTGGCGCCGTCCACCGCCAACTTCACGCCGGTGGGCTTGGCCAGGGTGTCGTCGTCCTTGATGGTGAGGTCGACGCCCGCGGTCGGCTTCGCCTCCACCCAGTTCGAGTCGATCGTCTGGGTGAGGGTCACGGTGTTGTCGGCCGTCGTCGTGGTGCCGCAGACCCCGGTGCCGCAGTTGGCGTTGTTCACCGCCGTCAGCGTGACCTGGCCGGAGGTGGACCCGGCGGCGATGGTGATGGTGGCGCTGGTCAGCGTGTATTCGGTGGCGGACTGGCCGAGCGTGACGGTGACGGGAACGTCCTGTGCGGGGTTGAGCGTGGCGGTGACCGTGGTGGCGTGACGGTTGTCGGTCCCGCAGGCATAGGTGACGCCCTGGGTGGTCCCATAGCCGTCAGCCGACTCGCAGATGGCGGAGTGCCCCGTGCTCAAGGTGACCGCGGCCCGCTGGTCGGCGGCGGTCAGGCCGTACTTGAGCGCCGGATACTGGGTGGCGGTGCCGAAGTCCCACGGGTCTTGCGTGCCGGTCAGGGTGGTGTCGAGGTCGATGTCCCAGTGCTGGTATATGCCCGTGTTGCCGTATTGGGTGGGGCTCTGGAGCTCGGAGGTGGTCTTGGCCGTGCCCAGCGCGCTGGACGATTCGCCCGAGGTGGTGGAGTCCCAGTAGTTGTTGGTGTCGGTCACGCCGGAGGAGTTCTTCGAGCCGGCGAGGCCGCCTTTGTTGGCAGTGGGGCTGCTGCCGCCGCTGGTGGTGGGCGTGCCGGTGGAGAACGAGGCGGTGACCGTGCCGGCCTGGATGCGGCCGATGAGGCCGCCGGCGGTGAGCGTGGCGCCGCTGGTGGAACTGCCCGTCTTGGCCTCGGCGTCGGCGTGGGAGTAGGAGGCCCGCACCGTGCCCGCGTTCTGGTAGCCCAGCAGGCCGCCCGCATACGGCGCCGCGCCCGACGTGGAGCGGCTGTCGGCGGTGGCCGAGCCGGTGGAGAAGGCGGCGGTGATCGAGCCGCCGGTGTCCTGGTGGCCGGCGACGCCGCCCGCGTAGGCGCCGAGGCTGTTGGCGCCGCCGAGCTGCTCGGCGGTGGCGGTGACCCGGGCGTAGCTGCTGGTGATCGAGCCCGTGTTGCGGCCCACGAGGCCGCCGGCGAAGGCCTCTTCTTCGTCGACGGTGGCGTTGGTGTTGTTGCTCTGGACGGCCTTGACCGCGCCCACCATGGCGGCGCCCTCGATGGTGCCGGCGTTGGTGCCGGCGACGGCCCCGGCGAACACGTCGGCGGCGGTGGAGGCGGCGGCATTGGTGGTGACGGTGACGTTCACGCCGGTGAGCTTGAGGTTCTCCACCGTGCCCGTGCTGCCGATCTGGGCGAAGAGGCCGGCGTGGGCCACGTTGGCGGTGCTGCCGCTGCGGTTGATGAACAGGTTGGAGATGGTGTAGGGCCCGCCGTCGCCGGAGGAGTCGGTGTCGCTGTTGCCGTCGAAGGTGGCGGTGAAGGCGCTGGCCGTGGTCTGGCCCGCGGTGGCGCCGATGGGCAGCCAGCCCTGGCCGGTGTTGTAGGGGCTGGTGTTCAAGTCGAGGCTGGCGCGCAGTTCGTAGCCGGTACACGCCGGGTTGCCGGTGTCGTTGGACATGATGGAGGCCTCCGCCTCGTTGCAGCCCATGTTGTCCTCGGCGTTGGTGAAGACCCCGGTGTAGTTGGTGGTGTAGTCGTACTCGCCGGGATCGGTGTAGTCGCCGTCGCTGTTGGAGTCGTGCTTGTCGCCAACGCCGTCGCCGTCGAGATCCCAGCGGATGGCGTTCAGCTCGGCCACGGTGTCGACCTCGATCAGGCCGTCGTTGTCGACGTCGTAGTCGGTGTTGCCGGTGGTGGGGGTGGCGCTGACCGAGTCGGAGGGCACCGAGTCGTCGTAGCCGGTTCGGACGGCGGTCACCCGGAAGTAGTACTTGGTGCCGCTGGTGAGCCCGCTGGTGATGCTGTGGTTGGTGGTCGTGCCGGTGGAGATGGTGGCCGGGCTGCCGGTGGCGTGCGTGGCGAACGTGCTCGACGTGCTCCACTCCACCTTGTAGCCGGTGGCGTCGGAGACCGCCGTCCAGTCCACCCGGGCGTTGGTCCCGTGTACGGCCACCCTCACGCCGGTGGGCTTGGCCAGGTCGTCGTCGTCTTTGATGGTCAGCGACACGCCCGCCGAGGGCATGGCCACCCAGTTGTGGCCCGTGGCCGGGGTGAGGGTCACGCTGTTGTCGGCCGCGTCCACCTTGTTGTTGACCGCGGTGACGGTCACGGTGCCAGTGGTGGACCCGGCGGCGATGGTGAGGGTGGAGCTGCTGAGCGTGTAGGCGTTGTTGGTGCTGACGGTGAGCGTGATCGGCACTTCCTGGGCCGGGCTGATGGTGGCCGTCAGCGTGGCCGAGTTGACGCCGGTGCCGCAGGCGTTGGCATTGGTGCCCTTGGTGCTCTCGCAGATGGTGGCGGGCGACACGGCCACGGTCACCGAGGCCCGCTGGGCGCCAGTGGTGTGAGGGGAATAGTCGAGCACCGGGTACTGGCTGGCGGTGCCGAAGTCCCAGGGGTCGTCGTTGCCGGCGGTGCCGTCCACGTTCACGTTCCAGTTGGCGTAGAGGTCGGTGCCGGTGCCGTAGGCGGTGGGCGATTGGAGGTCGGTGGTGGGCTCGCCCTCGGGAGAGTTGGTGTCGGCGTCGTCGGCGATCCCGGACGTGGTGGTGTCCCAGTAGCTGTGGGTGACGGTCCCGGACTGCGTCGCCCGCGAAGCCGCCCGAGTCGAGTCTCGTTCCACCGGTCGCCGCGCCCGTGTGCCCGCCCGTCGAGTAGGACGCTGTGATGGTGGCGCCGACGTCGTTGAACCCCACCAGGCCGCCGCGGGTGACGTTGCGGCCCTTGGCCGTGCCGGCGCCGTGGGAGTAGGCGGCGGTGATGGTTCCCTTGTTGATGGCCACTAGGCCCCCGGTCACGGCGTTGTTGTACAGAGTGCCGGTTGTCGTGCTGGTGGCGGTGACGTCTCCGGTGGCGAAACTGGCCGCGACGGTGTCGCCGGTGTCGTTCAGCCCCACCAGGCCGCCGGCGTGGCCTTCGTTGGAGCCGTTGGCGGTGGCGGTGACCGCGGCACGGGAGTAGCTGGAGCGGATCGTCCCGTCGTTCCAGCCCACCAGCCCGCCTGCGTACCCGTCGGCCAACAGGGAGGTGCCGCGGGTTATGGCGACAGCGCCAGGGAGCTCGAGCCGGTGACGGTTCCGCTGTTCTTGCCGGCCAGCGCACCGGCGTACACGTTGTGCGAGCCGGTCGAGGAGGTCAGAGCAGCGGTCACCGACACGCCTTCGAGGCGAACGTCCTTCACCTCCGCGCCGGTTCCCAGCACTCCGAACAGACCGGCGTACACGTTGCCGCTGGTGGCAGAGGAATTGATGAACAGGTTGGAGATCTTGTAGCTGGCCCGGTGGCCGTCGAACTCGCCGGTGTAGCCGGTGGTGGCGTCGCCGATGGGAGTCCACCCCGCGCCGGTGTTGTGGGGGCTGACGTTCAAGTCGATGTTGGCGGCGAGCTCGTAGCCGTCGCAGGCCGGGTTGCCGGTGTCGTTGGAGAGGGCGCCCGCCCCCTCGTTGCAGCCCATGTTCGCCTCGGCGTTGGGGAACGCGGTGTCGTAGGCCGTCTGGTTGGTGGCGTTGTCTACGGCGCCGTCGCCGTCGAGGTCGTAGCGGATGGCGTTGAGCTGGGCGGCGGTCTTGACCTCGATGAGGCCGTCGTTGTCGGCGTCGTAGTCGCCTGTGCCGGCGCTGGCCCGCGTGGTCGTGCTCTTCACGTCCGACGGCGGCTCGTCGGCGCCGCTCTTGGTGGGCAGGACGCGCACGTAGTAGGTGGTGTTGGCCGACAGCCCCGAGCTGATCGTGTGCGTGGTCGCGCTGTTGCCGGTTGTGGTCGCCTCAGTGGGGCTGCTCCAGTCGGTGCTCGACGTGCTGTTCCACTGCACCTTGTAGCCGGTGGCGCCGGTCACCGCCGTCCAGTCCACCCGGATCTTGGTGCCGTCCGCCGACAGCTTCACCCCGGTCGGCTTGGTGAGCTCGTCGTCGTCGTTGATGGTGATGGACGGGTCGGTGCTCCCCTTGACCACCCACCTGGTGTCGGCGGGGTGGGTGTCCAAGGCGAGGGTCACGGTGTTGTTGGCCGCGTCGGTGTAGTTGTTGACCGCGGTGAGGGTGGACGTGCCGGTGGTCGATCCGGCGGGGATGGTGATGGTGAGCGGGTTCATGGTGTAGGCCGCCGCGTTGGTGGGCAGGGTCACCACCACGGGGGCGTTCCACTTCTTGTCGAGCGTGGCCGTGACCGTTGCGGTGTTGACCCGGCTCGGGGTGGTGAGCGCCCGCTCCCAGATGGTGGTGGGGCTGACGCTCAGCGTGACCGTGCGCGGCTGGTCGGCGGACACCTGGCTGCTGTACTTCAGCGTCGGGTACTGGTTGGCGGTACCGAAGTTCCACGGGTCGTCGTTGCCCGTTTGCCCGTCGAAGTTGAGGTTCCAGTTGGCGTAGATGCCGGTGTAGCCGGTGGGCGACTGGAGTTCGCTGGTGGTCTTGCCCGTGCCCGCATGGCTGGTCGAATTGCCCGAGGTTTCGGTGTCCCAGTAGGAGTTTGTGGCGGGGCCGCTGCCGAAGCCCACCAGTCCGCCCGCTACCGCCGGCGGTGATGGTCCCCGTGGTCGCCGTCGCCGTCGCCGCTCCCGTGGAGAACGACCCGGTGATTCCTTGCCCGTCAAACCCCAGCAGACCCCCGGCCCAGGCGAACCCCGTATTGGAGATGGTTGCCGAAGCATCGCCCCGGGCATAGCTGGCCTTCACTCCGCCCGAGCCGGTAAAGTCCCCGATCAGTCCTCCCGCATAGGCATAAGGGTTGTTGGATGTGGTCACGCTGCTGGCCGTGACCGCACCTCCTGCGTAGCTCGCTGCCACATACAGGCCGGCGATGGCGGAAGTGCCTGAGGTGCCACCGACCAGACCTCCCGCTTTGGCTTGCGGGCTGGCCGAAGAACTCGTGACGTGGCTCGTCACGTCGGCGAGGGAGTAGTTGGCCACGATGGGCCCCTGATTCGAGTAAGCCCAACAGTCCACCGACATAGGTGGCTTTGCTGGCGGCCGTGAAGGTAATGGGATCAGAGGCCGACTCCCCGGCCCTGACCCGGCCCGTTGTGTAGCTGTCCTTGATGCCGATGGCGGCCGAGGCGAGGTACCCCGCCAGCCCGCCGACGTAGACGTCTGACGAGGTGGAAGGGTTCAACGTCACGTCCACGTTTTCCAACGCCACGTTGCTGATGGTCTCGCGAACGTGGAGGCTCAGGTTGCCGAACAGGCCCGCGTAGTTGCCGCTGGTGCGGTCGATGAACAGGTTCTTGATGGTGTAGGGCCCGCCGTCGCCGCCGGTGTCGGTGTCGCTGTTGCCGTCGAAGTGGGCGCTATAGCCCGTGGACCCACCGATGGGGTTCCACCCGGCGCCGCTGTTCCAGTAGGTGTCGCCGGAGCTCGCGCCGGTGGGGTTGGTGGCGGTCGGGGTGCTCCCGTCGGTGTTGAAGTCGAGGTTGGCCCGCAGCTCATAGCCGTCGCAGCTTCCGCCGGGGCAGCCCATGCCGGTATCCGCGTTCGGGAAGGCCGTGGAGTAGGCGGCGTCGGTGGAGCTGCCGTCGCCGTCGAGGTCGTGGCGGATCGCGTTGAACTGGGCCAGGCTGCTCACCTCGATTAGATCGTCGTTGTCGGCGTCGTAGTCGATCTTGCCGGGCGTGCCGGTGTCCTCGTCGGAGGCCGGGCTGTTCTCGTAGTTGGCCTTGTAGGCGATGACCCGCACGGTGTAGGTGGTGTTGGCGGTCAGCCCGGTGATGGTGCTCGTGGTGCCGCTGGTGACCGTGTTGCGGCGGTTGATCGTGTCGTAGTCCTCCGCCCCGGACTTCCAGTCCACGTAGTAGCCGTCGGGCGCCGTGTTGCCGGCGTCGGCCGCGGTTATCGCATCCCAGGAGACGTCCAACTCCGTGGACGGGCTGGTCTTGCCGGCGACCGACACCCCCGTCGGCTTGCCGAACAGGTCGTCGTCGGTGATGGTGAGCGTCGGCGCGGTCCCGCTCAGCCTGGCCCCTTGGGTGGCGGTCGGGGTGAGGGCCTGGGTGACGTTGGCCGGCGCGGTCACGCCGCAGACGCCGGTGCCGCACTTGGTGTTGTTGACCGCGTCGAGGGTGACCGTTCCACTGGTGCTGCCCGCGCTGATCGTGATGCTGGGGGCGGCGGGAGTGTAGGCCGCGTTGCCCGGCAGGGTGATGGTGATGTCGTAGGTCTTGGCGGCGGTGAGGGTTGCCGTGACGGTGCTGGACGTGGCTCGGGCCGTGCCGCTCACCACGATGGCGGACTCGTAGATGGTGGTGTTGCTGGCCGACAGGGTGAACGAGGCGGGCTGCTGCTGGGCCGGCGTCTCGTTCGGGGTGCCGTACTTCAGCGTCGGGAACTGGCTGGCGGTCCCGAAGTTCCACTGGTCGTCTCCGCCCGTCGTCACGTCGTTGTCGTTGTCGTCGTTGTCGAAGTCGAGGTTCCAGTTGGCGTAGATGCCGGTGTAGCCGGTGGGCGTGGTGAGCTCGGATTCGGACTTGGTGGAGGTGCCCGACGGCGATTGGGCGCTGCCCGAGTAGCTCACCGTCCCGCTGCCGTACACGTCGTTCACCGTGCCGGAACTGGCCCCCATGGCGCTGCCGTACTCGTTCTCGTGCGGATCGCGGTTGACGTAGCTGTTGGGCGCGTCGCTGACGTTCCCGGTGGCGTAGGCCGCCCGCACGGTTCCGCCGTTTTGACCGACCAGGCCGCCGGCCTGGAAATCGACGGCCTGGGGGTTCGAGAAGTTCTCGGAGGCAGTTACGTCGACTCTCGCGTAGGCGGCGTAGATCGTGCCGCTGTTTCGGCCCACCAGACCGCCGGTGAACAGGTCGCCGCTTTGGTCGAAGATGTAGCCATTGCCGGAGCCGCTGCGACTTACCGATATGCGTGTCTCGGCCAGCGCCGAGACCGACCCCACCGCATAGGAGGCCAGTATCTCCGACCCGGTTCCCGCATCGGCGACCAACCCGCCCACCGTCACGATCCAGTTTGCGGGAATGGCGGAATCGTTGGGGATGGTGATGTCCATGTCCACATGGGCCGAGGAGCCGACGATGCTCCCGCCCGAGAGCTCGTCGACCATGCCGCCACGTCGGTTGGTGCCCAGAGCGACGAGGGTGAGGGTGTCGCTCACCTTGCCCTGGACCGACACCTCGGTGACCGTGCCATTGTCGTCGACCTTGTTGGCCAGGATGCCCGACCTGGTGCCGGAGGCGTGGGTGTTCTTGATTTTCAGGTTCTTGACCTCGGCGGTGCTGCTGCCGGTGGCCGTGCCGATGGTCTCGAACAGCGGGCGGCGGTCTTCGTTGGTGATCGTGTAGCCGTCGCCGCTGAAGGTGGTGTTCCAAATGCCGGGCAAGAGGTAGCTGGTTCCCGCGTCGGTGGGGTTGGCGGTGATGGTCAGGTCGGCGGTGAGCTCGTAGCCGGTGCAGCCGCCCGTGCAGGTCGGGTTGCTGCCGCCGAACGCGGTCTGGTACTTGGACGCCTGGGACTCTGGCGTGCCGTCGCCGTTGAGGTCCCACTGCATGGCGATGAACTTCGTCAACGAGTCCACATCGATCAGCTGGGCGTCGGCCTCGGCGCGGGCGCCGTCCTCGGAGAGGGCGCCGGTCTGGGTGAGGTTGTAGACGTCGGCGTTCTCGCCCAGTCCGCCGAACACCTGCTGGGGCGGCTGGCCGGTGCCGATGCCCTCGGCGGCGCCGAAGACCGAGCCGCCGTAGACGTTGTAGACGGCGTAGGGGCCGCCGTCGCCGTCGGGGTCGGTGTCGTTGTTGCCGTCGAAGTCGGCGTCGAAGCCGGTGATCGGCGGCCAGCCGTCGCCGTTGTTCCAGTAGGCGTCGCCCTCGTCGGCGAAACCGTTGCCGTTGGTGTCGAAGTCGAGGTCGGCGCGCAGTTCGTAGCCGGTGCAGCCGCTCTGGGGGCAGCCCATCGCTTGGGCCGCGTTGGGGAACGCCGCCGTGTAGGCGCTCTCGTTGCCGGTGGACGCTGTGCCGTCGCCGTCGAGGTCGTAGCGGATCGCGTCGAGCTGGGCCAGGGTGGTGACCTCGATGTGGCCGTCGTCGTCGGAGTCGTAGTCGGCGCCGGGGTCGTGAGGGCCGGCCGGCGCCGAGTTCACCCAGCCGCTGTCACCGCCCGCGTTGCGGGCCCGCACGCCCACTACGTAGGTCGCGTCGTTGTCGGCGCCGGTGACGGTGATGGTGGTGTCGGCGTGGTTGAGCGCAGCCAGGCTCCAGCTCGTGCCGTCGTCGGAGCTGTAGGTGATGTGGTAGCTGGTCGCGCCCTCGACGGCAGGCCACGACGCGGTCAGCGTCCCGTCGTCCCGGGTCACTGACACGGCGGCCGGGGCAGCCGGCGGCTTCGGGGCGGGCGGCTGGGTCGGCGTCGGGGGCGGCGGCTTCGGCTTTGACGGCGGCTCGTAGGGGCCGGCCGGCGAGGAGTTCACCCAGCCGCTGTCACCGCCGGCGTTGCGGGCCCGCACGCCCACTACGTAGGTCGCGTCGTTGTCGGCGCCGGTGATGGTGATGGTGGTGTCGGGGTGCTTCAGCGCGGCCAGGCTCCAAGTGGTGCCACCGTCTGAGCTGTAGGTGATGTGGTAGCTGGTGGCCCGTGCGACCGCGGACCACGACGCGGTCAGCGTCCCGTCGTCCCGCGCCACCGACACGGCGGACGGAGCGGCCGGCGGACGCGACGCCGACTCCGCCTGGGCGTCGGCTTCGGATTGGCCCTGAGGCTGCGCCGACAGCGCCGCCGCGGTCGCACTCTCGGCCAACATCGGAAAGACCAGCACGACACACATCGCAACACGCAAGAGGCGACGCCTCTTCGGCGTCTTCATGTCGAAACTCGGGTCATGGGCTTGTAATGGTCGCGGTACGGACTCAAGTGCCCTGCCCCCGACCTACCTCCTAGGGACGTGACGCCACACGTCAAGCGTGTTATAGAAAGTGTAAGCAATTGGCGAACAACAACGCCATACATCCGGTCACTCAACTACCGTTCCATTTGGATCAGAGCACAAACCTCAGAGGCATGACAGATTCGCCAGTCTCCCAACCCCCCCCCCTAATGTAAGTCTCTATATCTCTTGCACACTCAGAACAGATATCTCTATAGTCCTCGCAATGTGACTGCGAGATTATCCTTAGTCACAGTGATGCTGGCATTGAAATCAACATAGACTCACTGTGTCTGTATTTATTCTCATAGGCAGCGGACAACGCCAGAATCGCCAGGCAACTCCACAAGACCCGCGGCACCTGGCCGCCCGCCCAGCCTCACCAGCAGCGCTCCAACCTCAACGACGCGCTCAAACACCCGCCCGCACCCGTCGCAACCGCCCCACCCCCACCCCAACCGGCTGGCGATTGCCCCTATGAGCGGGCGTCGGCGCGGTCGCTCTTGCGGCCGTGGCCGCACCGCTGACGGGCCCACCCGGTGGCTGCTGGGGATGCCCGCGGGCTGGCTCGCGGGCATCCGCTGGGGCGTGCTGGACCTCTCGGGCCCATATGGGGCCGCCTACGCCGCCGCGGCTCCCACCCTCAGAGCCGTCTATGACATCCCCGACGCAGAGGTGGGTGCGGGACTGGCCCTGTGGGGGGCGAGACGCTGCCAATTCGGGCTTGGGGGGCTGAGGTGTGGGGCCTTGGGTCTAGGTTTGGGGTGGAGGTAGGACTGCTTCTCGCTCTAGGAGGCGGCGTAGGAACACTGCCATCTGGGCGCGGGTTACCGGCTCGGACGGCTCGTAGCGGTCAGCGGTCTTGCCTACGGTGATGGCCTGGCGGTACAGGCAGGCCACGGACTCGGCCGCGAAATGCCCGCGGGGAACGTCGCCGAACGGCGCGGCCGCGTCTGCGGGGCACTCGCCGCCGAAGGCCGTCCACATCCGGGCCAGGAACACGGCCATCTGAGCCCGGGTCACCGGCAGAGACGGGCCGTAGCGGTTCGACGCGAAGCCCCGGGTGACGCCCAACTGGTACACGCAGTCCACCCCCGCGGCCGCGAAATGCGCCCGGGGAACGTCGGCGAACGGCGTGGCGGCGCGCTGGCAGAAGCCTCGCGAGACCTGCCACAGCCGCATCAGGAACAACGCCATCTGAGCCCGGGTCACCGTCCCCGACGGGGCGTAGAGCTCAGCGGACACGCCCCGGGTGACGCCCAGGCGGTACAGGCAGTCCACCGCGGCGGCCGCGAAGTAGCCCCGAGGCACGTCCACGAACGGCGCGGCGCCCACCGGACACGGCCCCACAGGCCGCACAGGCCCGCCCGGGTCGCCCTGGTCGCCCTGGTCGCCCGTGTCGCCCGGCACGAGCACCGGGGCCGACGTGACCTTGCCCACGGCCACCGGGCCTTCAGCGAGGTGGTAGCCGGAGTCGTGGCTGTAGGCGGTGTGTTCGATTTCGAACCCCTCTGGGGCCGCGAAGCTGCTGGACGTCCTGACCGTCACCGTCTGGGGGGTGTTCCAGTTGTCGGGTGTGAAGATGAGGCGCTCGGGCGAGAACCTGAAGTACTGGTCTCGGGCGCCTCCGACGTCGATCTCGACCAGCACATGGCTGGTGGGTTCGGTGACCAATGCGACGGTGTAGGTCTCCGAGGAGCCGCCCTGTATCGCGCCTATCGCGGTCGGCGAGAAGCGGAAGCCGCGGGTGGTGACGCTGTCGCTGCCGTACCGGCCGCTGTGCCCGGCCGTGTTGACGGCGCGGAACTGGAAGTAGTAGGTGGTGGCGACCTTGAGGCCCGTGACCGTGACGCTGCGGGCGCTGGGGTCGTTCACCCGGATCCAGTTTGTGGGGAACGATGAGCCCTCCTCGCGGCGCTGGTACTCCCAGCGGGTGATGGGGGCGCTGGCCGGCACGGGATCGTCCCAGGTGAGCTCGACGGTGCCTCGCGTAGAAGTGAGGTGCGCGTCGAAGTTCCTGGGCTGGTTCGGAGGAGTGACCGCGGCGTTGGCGGTGGTCAGCTGGTTGAACGTGGACTGGCCCGCACCGGTGCCGTTCACAGGACGGAGCTGGAAGCTGTAGGTCTGGCCGGCCTCCAGCCCGGTCACCGTGTAGCTGGTCCGAACCTTCACTATCCGCACCTGGAAGTCGTACGACACGTTGGCCGTGAGCCCGGTGACGGTGTAGGTCCTGGTGCTCTCGGTGCTGTTGGGCACGTCCTTCCATCCCAGGGACTTGGTGGTGGGCCAGCTCGCAGAGGACCGCTTGTACCGGTACTGCCATTTGACGAAGTCGGTGGTGTTGGCGACAGTCCAGGTCAGCTCGACCTCGGTGCCGGTGGGGGTGGTCGTGATCGTGTCCGACGACGCCTGCTCGGCGGCGGGCGGGCTGCCGCCGACCTCGACGGACGCGGTGGACGTGGGGTTCGCCCCGGTCAGGCTCGCCACCGAGGCCGGAACCGTCGCCGACAGGTCCCGCCAGCCGGTGTTGTCGGGCGGCGTCGCCGACGCCTCGTCGGAGACGGCACGGACCACCGGCTGCACGACCGGGCGCACCTCGAAGGCGCAGAGCTTGTCGGCAGCCGAGCACGTCGCCGTGTACGACGTGGTGGAGCCGTCGCTGCCGCTGACGTCCGTCCAGGAGCCGAAGCTGGCGGTTCCTGTCTTCTTGCGGTACTGGTACTTCGTGATGGTGTCGTCGCCGGGATCGGCCCAGGTGAGCGTGCTCCGGTTGTTGGACCCGACGGTGGTGAAGCTCCAGGCGCCCACCGACGGCAGCGGCCGTTCGTAGGCGCTCTGCCCGGTGCCAACCGTCTCGACGGGCGCCACCTCGAAGGTGTAGCCGGTGCTCGCGCTCAGGCCGGTCGCCGTGTACGACCTGCGGCCGGGGTTGTAGGCGCAGCAGGCGCCCATGTCGATCTGGACTTGCGGTATGGCGTTCAGCTTCACGCGAAGGGTCTGGTTCGTGTTCCAGTTGGCGGTGGTGAAGGTGAGCGTGGACGGCGTGAAGGTCACGCCGGACTCCGAGAAGGTGACGGTCACGTCAGACTGAGGCTGGGCGTTCAGCTTCACGTTCACGGTCCGGTTCGAGTTCCAGTTGGTGGCGTAGGCCAACTTGCTGGGGCTGAAGTTCACGCCAGCGGTCGTTGTGGTGTCCGCCAGGGTCACAGTGCGCGACGGCCGGTCGGTGAGCTTGACCCTCACGTCCTGGGACGTGTTCCAGTTCGAGCCGGTGAACGCCAGATCCGACGGGCTGAAGCTGACGCCCGCGTGCAACAGGTCGAGGCTCACGTTGCTCGACGGCTGGGCGGCGAGCTGAACCGCCACAGTCTGGGCCGTGTTCCAGTTCGAGCTGGTGAACGTCAGCGTGGACGGACTGGCAGTCAGACCGGTCTTGATGTCAGTCCAATCACCGAAGCTGCCCGCTCCCGTCTTGTTGCGGTACTGCCACTTGGTGACGTTGGCGCCCGAGGAGCTCCACGTCATCGTGTAGCTGCCGTTCACGAGCTCCCAACTGCCCACCGCCGAGAGCGGGGTCGCGGCGGTTGAGGTGACCGCCCGCACCTGGAAGGTGTACTTCGTGCCGTCGGTCAGGCCCGTCACGACGTACTGCGTGGTGGTCGCGGTGCTGTCGGGCACGTCATTCCATTTGCCGTAGGTGCCGGTGCCCTCCTTCTGGCGGAACTGCCATCCGACGATGCCGGAGGTGCTCGCGGGGGCCTTCCATATGAGCCTCACCTGCTTGTCGCCGGCGAGGGCGGCGAGGTTGCCCTCGATCAGCCGGTACTCGTACTTGGTGAGGCTGGGATCGTTCGGGTTCGCCCAGGTCATCGTGGCCTGCTTGGTGGAGACACTTGACAGCTCGGCTTTGAAATCCTCGGGCGCGGCAGGGCTCAGGGAGACCTCCACGGCGTTGGAGGCCGGGCCGCCGCCAGCCACGTTCACCGCCCGCACCTGGAAGCGGTAGGCCTCCCTCGAATCGGACAGGCCCGCCACCGTGTAGGTCGTGCTCGTGCTCGAAGTGCCGGTCGCCGTGCGCCACGACGCCTTGTTCAACCGGCTGGTCCACTCGTCGTCGGCGGTGTCCGTCTCGCCATAGGCGACACGGAACTGCCAGTTGTCGATGGACGGGTCGGCCGGGCTGAGGGCGTCCCAGGTGAGCGTGACGCTGTAGGAGGACACCGGGCTGGCGGGCACGAATTGCTTGCTCACGCTGGTGAGATTGGGTGTCTTGGGCGTCAGATGGACGGTGGCGACTGCTGACGCCGTGCCGCCGCCGGAGGTGTTGTGGGCTCGCACCTGGAAGCTGTACCCGGCGCCGGTCAAACCGTGGGGTATGACGTAGCTTCTCGTGTCCTTGTCGCTTCCGGGGACCGATGTCCAGGAAACCGTGTTCAGGTCGGTGCCCGCGGCAGCCGACCGGTATTGCCATCCCAAGATGGTGTTGTCCACCGGCGACTGCACCGTCCAGTTCAGAGTGACGGTGAAGTTGTCGGAGGCCTGGTTGTACGTCTTGGTGGCGGTGAGGTTCTTCGGTGCGTCCGGCTCATCGGGCAGGGTGACCTTCACTTCGTCGGATGCGGGGCTGTTGCCGGCGGGGTTCACCGACCGGATCCGGAACCCGTACGAAGTGTCGATCTCGAGGCCGGTCACGTTGAAGGTGCGGGTGCTCGCGCTGCTCGGCGACATGTCCGCCCAGCCGCCGGCGGCGGTGGGCGTGGCCGCAACCTCGTCCAAGGCCGTCTGGCCCTGTCCACCCTTGAACGCCCGCACCTCGAAGAGGTACCCGGTGCCGTTGGTGAGGCTGGCCACCGTGTAAGAAGTGGTGGAGGCATTGCTGGACGGAACGTCGGACCAGCTGTCGTAGGCCTGGCCGGTCTCCTTCTTGCGGTACTGCCACTTGGTGATCGCCGAGTCGTTGGGATTCGTCCACGACAGGGCCACCTGCGCGTTGCCCGGAACGCCGGTCAGGCCGCCGCGTCCCGCCTCGCGCAGCAGGTACTGCCACTTGGTGATCGACGGATAGCCGGGGCTGGTCCACGACAGCGCCGCCTGCTGAGCGCCCGCCGAGACGGCCAGGCCGGTGGGCTTGAGCGGCGTGGTCGCGGCGGACGCCACCGCCGAGCCCGGCCCGGCCACGTCGCTGGTGTTCACCGCCCGCACCCGGAAGTAGTAGGTCGTGCCGGTGTTGAGACCGGATCGGGTAAGGGACTTGGTGCTGGAAGTGCTCCCCTGTATGGCGGTCCAGCTCCCCCAGGCCGCCGATCCGGCCTTCTGGCGGTACTCCCAACCCTCGATGTCGGAGTCGGCGGTCTCGGTCCAACCCAAAGTCACCGTGGTCCCCGACGCAGACGCGGTCAGACCAGTCGGCTGCGACGGAACCGGTATCGGGGTGGCCGACGCCTCGTCTGAGGCGGCGCCGAAGCGGTCGGTGCCGCTCTCTTGGTTGACCGCCCGCACCTTGAAGCTGTACAGCGTGCTGTTGGTCAAGCTCCCGACCGTGTGAGAGGTGGTGGACTTGCCGCTGTTCGCGATGTCCGTCCAGGATCCGTAGTTCCCCTGCCCGGCCTTCTGCTGGTACTGGTACTTGGTGATGGACGAGTCGCCGGGATCGTCCCACACCAACACCACCAGCTGGTCGCCGGGCTCGGCCGTCAAGTTGGCGGGCTTGGCCGGGTACAGCGACGGCGCCACCTGGTCCGACGCCACCCCGACCCCCGACGCGTTCACCGCCCGCAGCTGGAACTTGTAGGCCACGCCGTTCACCAGCCCCGTAACCACATGGGACGTAGCGGTGGCGCTAGTGCTGACCGTGGCCCACGCCTTCAAGCCGGTAGCCGCCACCGTGTTGTTGGAGGAGATGAAGCCCCGCACCTGATAGGTGAACCGGGTCCCGCTGGTCAGATTCGCGGACAAGGTGTGCGACCGGGTGGCCGCGCTGCTGGAGGAGATGTCGGTCCAGGTCGAGCCGTCGGTGCTGTACTGCCACTTGGTGACGCTGCTGTTGGAAGGACCGGTCCACTCCAAAGACACCTCGGTACCGGCGCCGTTGCCCACCACGAAATCGGCCAAGCTGCCGGGCCACTGGCGGGCCTGCCACTTGGTGATGGTGGAGTTGGCCGGATCCGTCCACGACAGCGTCACCTGCGCGTCGCCGCCCGACGCCGAGAAACCAGCCGGCTTGGCCGGGACCGTGGAGAACTTCACCGCGTCGGAGGCAGGGCCCACACCGCTGGGCCGGGCATTGTTCACAGCCCGGATCCGCACCTTGTAGGACCGGCCGTTGACCAGGTTCGTAACGGAGTGCGAGTCCGTGTCCTCGTCGCTGCTGCCGACGTTCGTCCAGCCGTCGGCCGAGGTGGGCGTGGCCCTGACCTCGAGCAACGCACTCTGGCCCACGCCGCCCTTGAACGCCCGCACCTGGAAGGCGTAGGCCGTGCCGTTGGTCAAGCTGGCGACGGTGTGGGAGGTGGTGGTGGCCCCGCTGGAGGGAACATCCGTCCAGCCGAAGGGTGAAGTGGCGGGGTAATCGGCCTGGCCGGACTTCTTGCGGTACTGCCACTTGGTGATGGCCGAATCGCCGGGGTCCGCCCACGAGAGCGTGACCTGAGCGTTGCCGGGCACGGCCTCCAGACCGTCGTTGGTCACCTGCCACAGCTGGTACTGGTACCCGTAGCCGGTGGTGCTGGCGTCGGTGCTCGCCGTCCACGACAGGGCCGCCTGCTTGTCGCCGGCCGTGACGCTGAGGCCCGACGGCTTGGACGGCTTCGCCAGCGGCTCGGCCGAGGCCGCCGCGGAGGCCGTGCCGTTGCCGGCGCTGTTCACGCCCCGGACCTTGAAGTTGTAGGTCGTGCCGTTGGTCAGGTCGTCCACCGTGTAGCTGCGGGTGACGTCTCCGGAGTCGGGAACGGCCGTGAAGCTGGCCCCGTTGTCGGTGCTGTACTTCCACCGGTCCACCCACCGGCCGTCGCTGTTCTTCGTCCACGTCAGCGTGACCTCGCCGTCGTGGCCGCTGGTGGCGGTCAGGGTGGGAGCGCCGGGGACGCCGGCCACCGGCAGGGCCGTCTTCGACGCCGAAGCGCCGACGCCGATGGCGTTGGCCCCACGGAGACGGAACGTGTACGTCTTGTCGTGCTCGAGCCCCGACACGGTGTGGGTGAGCTTGTTGCTGCCCTGGGCTGAGGGGCTGATCTTCACCCAGACCTGCACCGGGACGACGTTGTTGAACCCGCCGGTGCGGATGGCTTTCACCCGGAACTCGAAGCGCTGGTCCTCAGTCAGCGTCCTGGAGAACGTGTGCGACCTCAGGCTGGGGTCGGCGCCTACGAAGTTCAGGCTCCAGTTGGCCTTGCTGCCCTTGACCCGATGCTGGTACTCCCAGCGGATGATGTTGCTCAGGTTGGGATCGGCCCACTCCAGCGTGATCTCCTGGCTCGCGCCCGTGCCGACCGCGAAGTCGCCGCCCTCGCTTGTGCGCAGCTGCCACTTGGCGACCTCGGTGTCGCTGGGCTGGTTCTTGTCCCAGACCAGCGTGGCGGTGGCGTCGCCGGACGTGCTGCCCGTGGCGGTGAGGTTGCCGGGCGCATAGGGGACGCGCAGCGGCTTGGCCGACGCCTCGCCCGACTCGACGCCGTCGCCCGCGTCGTTGACGGCCCGGATCTGGAAGGTGTGGGTGGTGCCGTTGGTCAGGTTCGTCACCGTGTGGGAGGTGGTGGACGCGCTGCTGTTGGAGACGTCGGTCCAGGAGCCGTAGCTGCCGCCGGTCTTGTACCGGTACTCCCACTCGTTGATCGTGCTGTTGCCGGGGTCGGTCCACGACAGCAGCACCGACCCGCTGCCCGCGGTGGCGGTTAGGCCCGTGGGCTTGCCCGGCGTGGGCTGGGTCGGCGCAGCCTCCGAGGACTCGTCGGACGCGACGCCGCTGCCGGTGGCGTTGACAGCGCGGATCTTGAACTTGTAGGCCGTGCCGTTGGTCAGACCCGTCACCGTGTGCGAGGTGGTGTCCTCGTCGCTGCCCGAAATCGCCGTCCACGAGCCGTAGCTGCCGTAGCTGCCGCCCGAGGGCTTCGACTTGTACTGGTACTGCCACCCGGTGATCGTGTCGTTGCCCGGGTCGGTCCACGACAGGTCCACCTGTCCCTCGGTGAACAGGGCGGGCGGCGTCCGGCCCGTCTTGGCGGTGGCGCTGAACCCGGCGGGCTTGGCCGGAATGGTGCTCACCACCACCCCGGTGGAAGCAGTGCCGTTGCCCGCACCGTTGACTCCCCGGACCTGGAAGGTGTAGCTCTTGCCGTTGTCGAGGCCGGTCACCGTGTGGGACCGGGTCGAGTCGTCGGAGTTGGTGATGTCGGTCCACGAACCGTAGGAACCGCCGCCCACCTTGTAGCGGTACTCCCACTCGTCCACCGACCGGCCGTCGCTGTTCTTCGTCCACCTCAGCGTGACCTGGCCGCTGCCGCCGGAGACGCTGACCGTCGGCGCTCCGGGCACGCCGGCCACGGGGGTGGCCGTCTTCTGGGCCTGCGCGCCGTTGCCGATCTCGTTGACGGCGCGCAGCCGCAACGTGTACGTCTTGTCGTGCTCGAGCCCGGTGACCGTGTAGGACGTGGCCGTGGCGCTGCCGCTGATCTTCGTCCAGACCTGCACGTCGGACGCGGTGTAGACAGTCTCGCCGCTCACCGACGCCCGGACCTGGTACTCGTACCGCGTGCCGGTGGCCAGCGCGGTGGTGAACGTGTGCGACGTGTAACTGGGCGACGTGCTCATCTGCGACCAGTTGCCCCAGTTGCCGCCGACGGCGCGCTGGCGGACCAGCCAGCTGACGATGTTGCTCTTGTTGGGGTTGCCCCAAGTGAGGGTGATCTCATCTTGCGCGGCGCTCGTGCCGACCGCGAAGTCGGCGCCGTCCGCGGTTGTGCGCAGCTGCCACTTCGTGATGCTGCTGTTGTTGGCGCTGCCCCATGACAGCCCGACGGAGGCCGCGCCGGACGTGCTGGCCGTGGCGGTGAAGTTCGAGGGCGCGGCGGGCACCGGCTTCGGCGTGGCCGACGCCTCGTCGGAGGCGTCGCCCTTGCCGGACTTGTCGGCCCGGTTCACGGCGCGGATCTTGAAGGTGTGGGCCGTGTTGTTGGTGAGAGTCGTCACCGTGTGGGAGACAGTGGACGCCCCGCTGCCGGTCATCGCCGTCCAGGAGCCGTAGCTGCCGTCGGTCTTGTACTGGTACTCCCAGCCGGTGATGGTGCTGTTGTTCGGGTTGGTCCACGACAGCAGCACCGATCCGTCGGCGGGGGCGGCGGTGAGGCCGGTCGGCTTGCCCGGCGTGGGCAGAGTCGGCGTGACCTGTGCGGACTCGTCGGACGCGGGGCCTCCCCCGGCCGGGTTGACGGCGCGGATCTTGAACCTGTAGGCCGTGCCGTGGGTCAGGCCCGTCACCGTGTGCGTGGTGGTGGTGGCGCCGCTGCTGGGAACGTTCGTCCAGCCGTCGGCGGCGGTGGGCGTGACCGTCACCTCGTCGAGGGCGGCCTGAGCGGTGCCGCTCTTGTCGGCCCGCACCTCGATGGCGTACTTGGTGCCGTTGGTGAGGCCGGTCACCGTGTAGGAGGTGGTGGCCGCGCCGCTGCTCGGAATGTCGGTCCAGTCGCCGTAGCTGCCGGCGCCCTCCTTCTTGCGGTACTGCCACTTGGAGATGTCGGAGTCGTTGGGGTTGGTCCACGACACCGCCGCCGAGGCGTTGCCGGGTGCCGCGGTCAGCCCGCCGCTGCCGATCTCGCGCTGCTGGTACTGCCAACCGGTGATGGTGGAGTTGCTCGGGTTGGTCCACGACAGGTCGACCTGGCCCTCGGTGAACAGCGCGACCGGGGTCCGGCCCGTCTTGGCGACCGCGGTGAGGCCGGCCGGCTTGGCGGGGGCGGTGGAGACGCTGACCGCCGACGAGGCCGTGCCGTTGCCGGCGCCGTTGCGGCCGCGCACCTTGACGCTGTAGGTGGTGCCGTTGGTCAGGTTGGACACCATGTAGCTGCGGGTGGAGTCGCTCGAGCCGGGCACACCCGTCCAATTGGTGCCGCCGTCGGTGCTGTACTCCCAGCCGTCCACCCACCGGCCGTCGCTGTTCTTGGTCCACCTCAGTGTGACCGCCCTGTTGCCGCCGGAAGCGGTGAGCGTCGGCGCGCCGGGGGCGCCGGCCACCGGCCGGGCCGTGGCGGAGCTCTCGCCGCCCTCGCCGCTGGGGTTCAGCGCCCGCAGCTTGAAGGTGTACTCCTTGTTGTGCTCCAGGCCGGTGGCGGTGTGGGAGGTGGCCGTGGCGCTGGTGCTGACGGTGGCCCACGCCTGCACGCCCGTCGCCCTCACGTGCTGGATGCCCCCGCCCAGGCCCTGCACCTCGAAGGTGAAGGGCTGACCCGCTGGACAGCACGGTGTCGAGCGTGGCGGTGGTGGCCGACGCCGAGGTCGCCGGCAGGTTCGCCCAGCCGCCGTCGCTGGAGGTCGTCTTCCACCGGTACTGCCACTGGGTGATGGCGGAGTTGTTCGGGTCGGTCCAATAGAGCGTGATGTTCTGGCTGGCACCCGGCCCCCACCACGAAGTCCGAGCCTCCGGCGAGTTGACGCAGCTGCCACTTGGTGATGCTGCTGTTGTTGGCGCTGTCCCATGCCAGCGCGGCCTGGGCGCTGCCCGAGGTGGAGGCGGTGGCGGTCAGGTTCGCCGGCGCGGCCGGCACCGCGATGGGCTTGGCCGTCGCCTCCGCCGATGACGCCCCGTCGCCGCTGCGGCTGACGGCCCGGATCTTGAACTTGTAGGTCGTGTCGTTGGTCAGGCCCGTCACCGTGTGCGAGGTGGTGGACGCGCCGCTGCTGGGCACATTCGTCCAGCCGTCGTCGGCGGTGGGCGTGACCGTCACCTCGTCGAGGGCCGTCTGAGCGGTGCCGCTCTTGTCGGCCCGCACCTCGATGGCGTACTCAGTGCCGTTGGTCAGACCGGTCACCGTGTAGGTGGTGGTGGTCGCGCTACTGCTCGGAATGTCGGTCCAGTCGCCGTAGTCGCCGGCGCCCTCCTTCTTGCGGTACTGCCACTTGGAAATGGCCGAGTCGCTGGGATCGGTCCACGACACCGCCGCCTCGGCGTTGCCGGGCACCGCGGTCAGGCCGCCGCTGCCGACCTCGCGCTGCTGGTACTGCCAGCCGGTGATGCTGGAGTTTCCGGGGTTCGTCCACGCCAGGACGACCTCAGCCGACAACGGTGTGGCGCTGAAGCCCGTCGGCGCGGCGGGCGCGGGGACGGGCGTGGCCGACGCCTCGTCGGAGGCGGGGCCGTCGCCGTAGGCGTTCACCGCCCGGACCTGGAACGTGTGGGCCGTGTTGTTGGTGAGGCCGGTCTTGGTGAACGACGTGGAGGTGGCGGTGCTGCCCGGTATGGCCGTCCAGTCGCCGTAGCTTCCGTCGGTCTTGTAGCGGTACTCCCAGCGGGTGATGCTGGAGTCTGAGGGGTCGGTCCAAGTCAGCTTCGCCGACAGGCTCAGAGCCGCGGCAGCGAACCCGGCGGGCTTGGCCGGCACGGACTTCGGCGTGGCCGTCGCCTCGTCGGACTCCGCGCCGTCGCCCGACGCGTTCACCGCCCGGATCTTGAACTTGTACTCGGTGTCGTTGGTCAAGCCGGTGGCGGTGAACGAGGTCACGCTCGGGCAGCCCGAGTCGGTGGACGTCACGCAGATGTCGGTCCAGTCGCCGTAGTTGTTGGCGCCCTCCTTCTTGCGGTACTGCCACTTGGTGATGCTGGTGTCGTTCGGGTTCGTCCACGCCAGGTCGGCCTTGGTGTCCTTGGGCGTGGCGGTGAAGCCGGCTGGCTTGGCCGGCTTGGCAATCGGCGTGGCCTTCTTGGAGTTGGAGGCCACGCCGTTGCCGTAGGCGTTCACGCCCCGCACCCGGAACGTGTACTCGGTGCCGTTGGTCAGAGTGGTCACCGTGTAGGACCTGGTGGAGGTGCTGCTGGAGGGCACGTCCGTCCAGGTGGCGCCGTTGTCGCTGCTGTACTGGAAGCTCGTGGTGGTGATGCTGCCGCTGTAGGTCCACGCCAGGTCCACCAGCGCGTCGCCGGGCGTGGCCGTCGTCAGCGTCGGGGCGGTGGGCACCGGCTGCGGCGTGGCGGTCGCCTCGGCGGACTCCGCGCCGTCGCCCGACGCGTTCAAAGCCCGGACGCGGAACGCATAGGCCGTGCCGTTTGTCAGCCTCGAGACCCGGAACTTGGTCAGCGACGCCGAGTTGTCGTAGACGCTCCTGATCTGGAACGTGTACAACTTATTCTTAGTCAGCCCGGTGAAGGTGTAGGACGTGGTGGTGGCGCTGCTGCTGGGCACGTCCGCCCATGCTTCCCAGTTCGCGACGCCGGCCTTCTTGCGGTACTGGTACTTCTCGATGCTCGAGTTGTCCGGGTCCGCCCAGCTGTAGGTCTTGGTGTGCGTGCCCAACGCGTTCGGAATCTGGTACTGCTCGCTTACCACGGTCATGGTGCCCATGTCGGTCCAGCCCACGTTGGCCCAAGTGCCCGAGGTCTTCTGCTGGTACTGCCAGCGGGTGATGGTGCTGTTGGCCGGGTCCGTCCATGCCAGGTCCACGCTGCCGTCGCGGGCCGTGGCCGTGAACCCGGCGGGCGCGGCCGGCGGGCCGAACGGCGTGGCCGTCGCCTCCGCGGAAGCCGCTCCGTCGCCTGAGGGGTTGACGGCGCGGATCTGGAACGTGTGCTCGGTGCCGTTGGTCAGGCCGGTGGCGGTGAAGGAGGTCACGCTCGGGCAGCCCGAGTCGGCGGACGTCTCGCAGATGTCGGTCCAGTCGCCGTAGGTGCCAGCACCCTCCTTCTTGCGGTACTGCCACTTGGTGATGGTGGTGTTGTTGGGGTTCGTCCAGGCCAGGTCCACACTGGCGTTCTTGGCCGCGGCGGTGAAGCCCCCGGGCGCGGAGGGAGCGGTGACGGGCGTCGCCGTCGCGGTGTCGGAGACCGGCCCGGTGCCGGACGCGTTGACGGCGCGCACCGCGAAGCTGTAGGCGGTGTTGTTGGTCAGCCCGGTGACGGTGTGCGACGTGGCCGTCGCGCTGGTGCTGATCGTCGTCCACGCCTCCAGGCCGGTCACCGCCACGGTGTTGTCGGCCGCGATGAAGCCCCGCACCTGGTAGGTGTACAGCGTCCCGCTGGTCAGGGTGGTGCTGACGGTGTGCGACGTGGTGGTCGCGCTGCTGGAGGAGATGTCGGTCCAGGTGGACCCGTCAGTGCTGAACTGGAACTTGGTGATGTTGCTGTTGTTGGGATTGGTCCAAGACAGCATCACCTCCTGGGCGGCGCCGGTCCCGACCACCAGAGCGGAGCTGGCGGTCCACTGGCGGAGCTGCCACTTGGAGATCGAAGTGTCGCTCGGATCCGTCCAGGACAGTGCCACGCTGGCGTTCCTGGCCCCGGCCGTGAAGCCGGCGGGCTTGGCCGGGCGCATGAGCACCGTCACGTCATCCGACACCGTCCCCATACCGTTGGCGTTCCTCGCCCACACCCTGAAGGTGTAGCTCGTCCCTCGGGACAGCCCCGTAACCACGAAGGAGGTCCTGCCCGGACAGGTGGAGTCGGGGTTCTCGCTGGTGTTGAGGCAGATGTACGGGCGGGGCTCCCAGGCGCCTGTCCCCTTCCGGTAGCTGTAGTCCCACTTCTTGATGGTCGTGTCGTTGAGGTCGCTCCACGACAGGTTCACCGAGGTGTCGATCACCGTGTCCAGCGCGGCCGTCAGCACGGGCTTTTCGGGCAGGTCCACCGGGATGACCGTGTCCCGATCGCTCAGGCCCGGGCCGACGGAGTTCACCGCCCGCAGCGCGACGGTGTATTCCGTGCCGTTGGTCAACCCCGTGGCCAGCAGGAGGAGCTGGACCCGAGGGGGCCGGCCGCCAGAGGTGGGGTTGATCGTCGTCCACGCCCGCAGGCCGGTGACCGCGACCGTGGTGGTCGAACTCACGTAGCCCCGCACCTGGTAGGTGAACTGCGTCCCGTCGGTCAGGTTCGCGGTGAACGTGTGCGACGTCTGGGTTCCCACCGTGCAGCCCGACGTGCATGCGATGTCGGTCCAGGTGGTCCCGTCGGTGCTGTACTGGTACTTGGTGATGCTGCTGTTGTTGGGGTTGTGCCAGTCGAGCGTGATCTCCTGGGTGGCGACTCCCTTGCCGACGACAACGTCCGCCGAAGTGCCCGCCCAGTGCCGCATCTGGTGCTTCGTGATGGTGGAATCGTCGGATTTAGTCCAGATGAGCTCCGCTCCGCCGTCCCTGACCCCCAGGCCGTAGCGACTCGGTATGTCCGGCACTGCCGCGGGCGTGCCGGTGGCGGTGGCCGACTCCGCTCCATTGCCGATGTCGTTCACGGCGCGGATCTGCAGTTCGTAGGCCGTGCTGTTCTGCAAGCTGGCGATATCGCCGGAGACACTGGTGCCGTCGGCGCCTTCGAACGCGGTCCAAGTGCTCCCCGTCCAGTCGCTCGTTCCGCTGGTCCTGCTGCGGTACTCGAAACCGGTCAGGCCGGAGGCGTCGTAGGGCGGAGTCCAGTAGACCCGCAGCCTCTGGTTGCCGGGCTCCACGCTCAGTATCACAGGCGCCTCCGGAAGGCGCACGGGCGTGACGGTCACCTCGTCCGACGCCGGCCCCGCCTCGCCGTACGAGTTGACGCCCCGCACCCGGAAGGTGTGCAGCGTGTTCCCGGTGAGGCCGGTCACCGTGTGGCTGGTCGCGGCGCCGCCCGTGCTGGTCCAAGCCCCGTAGGCGCCGGTGGTCTTGTACTGGTACTCGTAGTGGTCCACCGAGGTGCCGGCGCCGGTCCACGACAGCGTCGCCGATGCCGTCGCCGCCGTCGCGGTCAGGTTGGCGGGCTTCGCGGGCCGGGCTGCGGTGGTGGTGCTCGCCTGGTCCGACGCCGGCCCCTTGCCCGCAGAGTTCACCGCCCGCACTTGGAAGCTGCGCGTGTCGGTGTTGCTGGTGCTCGGTGTCAGCCCCGTCACCCGGTAGGAGGTGGTGGTGGCCCCGCTGGCGGGCACGGCCTTCCAGCCGCCGAGCGTCATGTCGGGAACGGTGACGTTGCCCGCCGGCTGCGAGGCCAGTGTCACGCTGACGGTCTGCGCGGTGTTCCAGTTTGTCGGGGTGAAGGTGAGGCTCGACGGGCTGAACGTCACACCGGTCTCGGCGAACTCCAGCGTCTGGCTGGCAGAGGGACGCCCGGCGAGCTTGACGGTGACCGACTGCGCCGTGCTCCAGTTGTCGCGGGTGAAGGTGAGCCCGCCCGACGGGCTGATGGACGGGCCCGTCTGCGGGGCGATCGTCGTGAACACCGTCGACAGGGTGGCCGTGGTCGTCTGCCAAGTGTTCCAGTTCGCGGAGTTCCATATCGCCGCCGGAGTGAAGGCCGCACCCGGTATGACCAGCGAGATCGTCGCACACGGGTAGCAGGGCTGCTTGTTCAGCTTGGCGGCCACGATCGCGGGCGCACCCCAGTCGAGGCTCGTGTTGCCCGCCTGGGTGGCCAGGGTCAGCGTCTTCTCGGTGCCCGCCTGGGTGGCCAGGGTCAGCGTCTCCTGGATGGGCGCGGTGGCCAGGGTCAGCGTCTTCTGGATGGGCGCGGTAGTGGCCAGGGTCAGCGTCGTGTCTTGACTGGGAGCGGTAGCCAGCTGGACGCTGATCGACTGCGCCGTGTTCCAGTTCTGAGTGGTGAACGTCAACGTCGACGGGCTGACCGTCGCCCCCGTCTGAGACACGTCCACCGTCACCGTCTCCGACGGCGCAGCCGAGAGCATGACATTGACCGCCTGCGCCGTATCCCAGTCCAAGGTCGTGAAATTCAGGCTCGACGGATTCGCCGTCAAGCCCGCGGTGCCCGGATCGGCAGCCAGCTGGACGTTGATCGTCTGCGCCGTGTTCCAGTTCTGAGTGGTGAACGTCAACGTCGACGGGCTGACCGTCGCCCCCGTCTGAGACATGTCCACCGTCACCGTCTCCGACGGCGCGGCCGACAGCTTGACCGTGGCCGACTGCGCCGTATCCCAGTCGTCACTCGTGAACGTCAAACTCGACGGGCTCGCCGTCAGGTTCTCCGTGCCCGGATCGGAATCCAGCACGACGCTGATCGACTGCGCCGTGTTCCAGTTGTTGCGGGTGAATGTCAGAGTGGACGGGCTGACCGTCGCCCCCGTTTGAGAGACGTCCACCGTCACCGTCTCCGACGGCTGGGCCGACAGCTTGACGGTGGCCGACTTCGCCGTATTCCAGTCGTCGCTGAACGTCAGGCTCGACGGGCTGACCGTCAAGCCCGCCTGGCTCAGACTGGTGGTCGGCGTGACGCTGATCGTCTGCGCGGTGTTCCAGTTGTCGGTGGTGAACGTCAGGGTGGACGGGCTGACCGTCGCGTCGGTTCGAGCGACGCTCACCGTCACCTTGCCCACCGGGGCCTGCGAGAGCTTGACCGTGGCCGACTGCGCCGTGGTGGAGTTGGCGCTGGTGAACGTCAGGCTCGACGGGCTGACCGTCAAGTTGGCCACCCCCAAGCCGGGGTTGCCCAGCGTCACGCTCTGGCCGGGCTGGGAGGCCAGCCTCACGCCGACCGACAGGCCGGTGTTCCAGTTGCTGGAGTCGAACTTCAGGCTCGACGGGCTGAACGTCACGCCGGTCTGCGAGAGGTTAATCGTCGTCGAGGCCGCGGGACGCTCGGTGAGCTTGATGTTCACCCACTGGACCGTGTTCCAGTTGTTGGTGGTGAACGTCAGGCTCGACGGGCTCATCGTGGCGCCCGGCTTGAACACCACCGAGACCGCGTTGGTGATGGCCGGATTGGACGAGAGCCTGACGTTGTCCAAGCGCAGCATCACGTTCGACACGGGCCGCGAAGTCCGCTTGACCAGCACAGTCTGAGTCGTGTTCCAGTTGTCGGTGGTGAACTCCAGGCTCGACGGCGTGAACACCAGCCCGGACTGTGAGAGGTTCACGGTGACGGTGGAGGACGGGCGGGTCTTCAGCTTCACCAGCACAGCCTGACCCCGGTTCCAGTTGTCGCCGGTGAAGAACAGCTTGGTCGGAGTGATCTCCGCGGCCACCATGGTCGTGACGCTGTCCCAGCCGTTGGCGTCGGCCACGTTGCGATACTCCCAGCCGGTGATCGACGAGTCGCCGGGGTCGTCCCAGGTCAAGTCGACGGTGCCGCCGCCGGCCCCGGCGGCTGCCAGCCCGGTGGGCTTGGCCGGCAGGGCGACGGGGGTGGCGGTCACGCTGTCGGATGCGGGCGAGTTGCCCTTGTAGTTGACCGCTCGCACCTTGAACGTGTACTCGGTGCCGTTGGTGAGGGTCGGCACCGTGTAGGACGCAGTGGAGGCCGTGCTGGAGGGCACGTCCGTCCAGGTGGTCCCGTCGTCGGAGCTGTACTGCCATTTGTAGATGGACGAGTCGCTGGGATCGGTCCAGGCGAGGTCCGCCGACAGGTCCCTGGCGACAGCAGTCAGGCCGGTGGGCTTGGCGGGGACTGCGGTCGGCAGCGCGACACGCGAGCCGGTCGAGGCCCGGCCCTTCAAGATGCTGTTGCCCGTGCCCTTCTGGGCCCGGATGCGGAACTCGAACGTCTTGCCGTCGGCGAGGCCGGTGGTCACGTCGTGGGTGACCGTCGTGGCGGTGCTGCCCGACATGGCCGTCCACGCCGCCGGCCATCGCATGCCCTTCGCCGACAGCGGCAGCGAGCTCGCCGTGCGCATGTCCGCCAGCCCGTACTCGTCGTTGGCCTTGAGGTAGCGGACCTGCACCTGGTAGTCGGTGCTGGCGGCGAGGCCGGTTATGTCCTTGCTGGTTCCGGTGCCTGCGTCGGCCCAGGCGCTCCAAGTCGAGCCGCTCGTCGTCGTCTTGGTGCGGTACCGGTAGCCGGTGGCCCCGCTGACCGCGACCCAGTTCACGGTCACGTCGCCGCTGCTGTCGGAGGTCGCGACGGCCGTGCTGCTCAGCGCGTCCACGTCGGTGTCCGTGTTGGAGACCTTGTAGCGGATCTGGACGTAGTAGTTGCTGCCGCTGGCCAGGCTGGAGTCCTGGATGCGGTGGCTGGTCTTGTTCTTGCAGGTGTTGTCGTCGCTCTGGAGGCAGATGTCGGTCCATGCGCCCCAGGTCGAGCTCCCGGTCCACTTGATGCGGTACTCCCACTCGGTGATCGTGTCGACGATGGTGGAGACAGGCGCCTGCCATCTCACCTCTTCCAGTTCCAGGATGAGGGGTTGCCGCTGCTGGTACTCGTAGCCGGTGATGACGTTGTTGCTCGGGTCGGTCCAGTCGAGCACGACCTTGCCGGTCTCCGGTGACGCGGTGAAGCCCGTCGGCGCGGCCAGCGCGGGCGCGATCCACACAGGTCCGACGTACCCGGCGGGGCCGCCGCCGGCGCTGTTCACCGCCCGGACCATCAGGTCGTAGGACGTGCCGTTGTCAAGGCCGGTCAAGGTGTAGCTCGTCGGGATGGGCGAGCCGGTGACGTCGGTCCACGGGCCGGCCGCCCGGGCGCTTGTCTCTACCCCGCTGTCGTCTGCGGCTACCCAGCGCACCTGGTACTTGGTGACAGGCTTGCCGGCGGGCGCGCTGGGAGCGGTCCACGAGAGGGTGGCCTGCCCGTCGTCGACCGTCGCAGAGACGCCTGCGGGCGCGCCGGCCGTGTCCTTGAGCTGCAGCGTCACCCGGTAGGTGCCCGAGAGGGCGTTGCTGCTGTCCTTCACCTTGAAGTCGAAGTGGCTGCCAGCGAAGTCGGGGCTGGAGTAGTATGTCAAGTACGTGCGCTCCCCCGAAGCGTCCACGACGGCGACCTCTTGGCCCACCGCAGCCCTGACTGACGACTTTTTGCAGGTGGTGACGTGGGGGCGGAGCCGACAGGGCCCGGTGGTCTTCCTCACCCGCACCCAAAGATGGCCGCCGGTGGGGATCGACTGGATGACGAAGGACTCGTACGTGTTGCCGTCGGCGTCGCTGAAGGTGACGTTCTTGTAGTCGATGTCGTGTTTGGCGTCCGGCTGCACCTGCAGTGTGAAGTTCGCGCTGGCGGGCGGTGCGTTCTGGTCCTCCGCGGTTGCGACCACCTCGGGCGTTGCGATGCTGGTGTAGTTGGCGTCGGAGCTGGTGGCGGTGTGGACGAGGGTCGCGACCTCGTCGGTGGTGTTGAGCAGGTCCGGCGTCACGGTGATGGTGACGGTCTGGGCGGTGTTCCAAGTGGTGGAGCTGAAGGTGAGGCTGGAGGGCGAGAACGCGGGGCGGCTGGCGTGGCTGCCCGACTTGCGGGTGATCGTGACCGTCACATTGTTGGCGGGCCGCGAGCCGAGCTTCACCGTGTAGGTGCCGGTGGTGCTGCCGCTGGACGGCTCGGACACCCCGACGCTGGTGGCGCTGACCTCGATCCAGCCCTTGAACGCGACCGTGACCTCCGCGGAGGGCAGCCCGTCGTCGGCGCCGCTCTTGGTGGGCTGCACCCGCAGCGTGTAGGTGGTGCCCGCCACGAAACGGGTGCCGCTCTCGGGGATGGTGTGGGTCGCCACGTCGCCCGCAGTCGCGCAGCGGCTGCTGTCATAGGACTGCGTGCCCGACTTCCAGCAGAGCTTGTAGCCGGTGGCGTTGGTGACCTTGGTCCAGTCGACCTTGATGCCGCCGCCGTCCTGGGACGCGTCGACCCCGGTGACCTGGAACAGTTCGTCGTCGTCGGTGATGGTCAGGGTCGAGTCGGGCGTTCCGCTGGTCACCCATGTGTCGGTGGTGGTGGTCGTGCCGACGGTGGCCGGGTTCGTGCCCAGCGTCATGGTCTTGGTGTAGTCCACCTTGGCGGTGTTGGTGGTGGAGCAGGCCGCCGAGCCGCAGTTGTAGTTGTTCACCGCCGTGAGCGTGGCCGTCGCGCTCGTTGAACCCGCCGGGATGGTGATGTCGCTCACCGTGTAGCGGGTGGTCTCCTGGGGCACGGCCACCTTCAGGTCGTGGTTCCAGTCCGTGGTGGAGGTGGCCGTCACCGTGCTGGTGGTGGCGCCGCCAACCGCCTCATAGATGGTCGTCGGGCTCAGGCTCAGCGTCACGACGGGCCACTGCCACGACGTCTGCTGGGCGCCGTACTTGAGGGCCGGATACTGGTTCGCGGTGCCGAAGTCCCACGGGTCGTCGGTGCCGGTGGCGGTGTTGTTGTCGTTGTCGGCGTTGTCGATGTCTTTGTTCCAGTTGGCGTAGATGGCGCTGCCCGTGCCGTAGGCGATGGGGGTCTGGAGTTCGGTGGTGGTCTTGGCCGTGCCGTTGCTGGTGTCGCAGTTGCTCAGGCCGAGGGTGCTGCTGTTGTAGTAGGAGTTGGTGACGGGGTTGGAGCCTGTGCCCTTCAGCCCGCAACGGTTCGCCGGGTTGGAGGCTGTGCCCGTCAGCTTGCCGGTGGCGTAGCTGTAGCTGATGCCGACGCCCCCGTGGTTGCCCACCAGCGCGCCCCGCTGGATGTTCGCGGCGGTGCCGGTGGCGTCGACGTCGCCGCGGGCGTAGCTGGACGTGACGGTGACCCCGGCGCCGATCTCGCCGACGAGCCCGCCCGCGGCCACGACCCTGCTGCCGGTCGACGGACCTGTCGCGTCCACCACCCCGGCCGCGAAACTGGCCCTGATCACCGCGCTGGAAGCCTTCGCCTCACCGACGAGCCCGCCCGCATGCACCGCCGCGGCCGCTGGCCGTCGACGTGCTGATGTTGGCGGTCACGTCGGCCCAGGAGTAGCTGGCCGACACATCCGGGCCAGAGATCAGACCCGCCAGACCGCCCGCATGGAGTTTCTTGTCGCTGGTGAACTTCACAGTGGAGCTGACGCTGCCGGTGCTGTAGCTCCCCACGATCTCCGTCTCGCTCCGACCGGCCAGCGCGCCCACATGGACGTCGGCGGTGGTGTTGCCGCTGGGGCTGAGCGTGATGTCCACGTTGGTAAGGCCCACGCCGCTCACCACGGCGGTCCCGTCCTTCACATAGCCGAACAACCCGGCATAGGTCCCGGACGTGCGGTTGATGAACAGGTTGTCGATCTCGTAGTCGTTGCCGACGAAGCTGGCGGTGTACTGCGTGCCGCCGACACCGCCGATGGGCAGCCAGCCGGCGCCGCTGTTGTAGTAGGTGTCGTCCGTGCGGTCGCCCGCGGTCCCGGTGTCGAAGTCGAGGTCGTTTGACAGTTCGTAGCCGGTGCAGACCTTGTCGGCCGCCGAGGTCTCGTCGTCGTTGCAGCCCATGTTGGCCCTGGGCGTGGTGAACACGCCGCTGTAGTTGGTGCTGTAGTCGTACTCGCCGGTGTCGGTGTAGTCGCCGTCGTTGTTTGAGTCGTACTGGTCGCCTGCGCCGTCGCCGTCGAGGTCCCAGCGGATGGCGTTGAGCCGGGCGAGCGTCGTGACCTCGATCAGGCCGTCGTCGTCGGAGTCGTAGTCGATGCCGGGACTGGAGCTGATGGAGCCCCACGAGCCGTCGTCGTAGCCGGTCTTGGTGGCGGCCACCCGGAAGGTGTAGACGCCGCCGCTGGTGAGGCTCGACACGGTGTGCGGGCTGGTGACGCTGCCGCCGTCGGTCCAGGAGCTGTCGGCGGCCTCCTTGTACTCCAGTTTGTAGCCGGTGGCGTCGGCGACCGCGGCCCAGGTGAGCGTGGCCGAGGTGACCGACGGGGTGGTGACGGTGAGAGAGGGCACGCTCAGGCCGAAGTCGTCGTCCTCGATGGTGAGCGTCGGCGCGGTGGGCAACCCCACCCAGTTCATCGACGTCGACGGCGTCAGGGTGGCGGTGTAGTCCGTCGGGGCGTTGGTGGTGTTGTTGACCGCGGTGACCGTCATCGTCTTGCTGGTGTCGCCGGCGGCGAACGTGAACGTCCCGTTGTGCTGGAGGGTGTAGCTGGCCGCGACCTTGGCGATGTCCACCGTCACCGGCACCGGCTGGGCCGGGCTGAGCGCGGCCGTCAGCGTGGCCGAGGTCACGTTGTTGCTGCCGCAAGCGTTGGTGTCTGAGCCTTTGGTGGTCTCGCAGATGTTGGTGCGGCTGAGCGTCAGGGTTATCGCGGCCCGCTGGTCGGCGGCGGTGAGGCCGAACTTCAGCACCGGGTACTGGCTGGCCGTGCCGAAGTTCCACGGATCCTGCGTGCCCGCCGTGGTGGTGTCCAGGTCGACGTTCCAGTTCGCGTATATCCCCCCGTAGGCGGCGGGCGTCCGGAGCTCGGTGGTGGTCTTGCCGGTGCCCGCGCCGGTGGACGTGACACCCGACGTGGCGGTGTCCCAATAGGAGGCGGTCACCGTCGGGCTGTTGAGCTGATGCCCGCCAGGCCGCCCTTGCGCTCGGTCGGGGTTGCGGCGGTGGACGCAGTGGTGGGCTTGCCGGTGGCGAAGGAGTACTCCACCGTGCCGCCGTCGAGCTCGCCCACCAGACCTCCGGCGGTGAGCGTGGCGCCGGCCGTGGTGCCCTTGGCCTCGGCGTGGGCGTGGGAGTAGCTGTGGGAGATCTTGCCGTCGTGGTTGCGGCCCACCAGACCGCCCGCGTCGGCCGCCGCGCCGGTGGCGGACTGGCTGAGCGCCACCACCGTGCCAGTGCTGAAGCTGGCGGTGACAGTGGCCGAGCTGCCGTCCTGTACGCCGACCAGGCCGCCCGCCTGGCCTTCCTTGCTGGCCGTGGCGCTCTTCT
Organism: Acidimicrobiales bacterium; assembly: GCA_963667505.2. Taxonomy (GTDB): domain Bacteria; phylum Actinomycetota; class Acidimicrobiia; order Acidimicrobiales; family Aldehydirespiratoraceae; genus Aldehydirespirator. The sequence continues at coordinate 1,951,702 of OY763490.2, forward strand.
GTTCGGCGGTCACGTCGGCACGGGAGTAGCTGCTGGTGATGCTGCCGGTGTTCTTGGCGACGACGCCGCCCGCGTAGGCGTCCTCCTCGGTCGTGATGCCGGTGTTGTCGCTCTGCACGGCCTTGACCGCGCCGAGCACGTAGCTGCCGGTGATCGAGCCCGCGTTCGTGCCCGCGACGCCGCCCGCGTACACGTCGGACGCGCTGGTGGCGCTGGCGTTGGTGGCGACGGTCACCGACACGTTCTTGAGGCGCAGGTTCTTCACCACGGCCCCGCTGCCCAACTGGGCGAACAGGCCGCCGTGGGCCACAGTGGTCGAGCCGCTGCGGTTCAGGTGCAGGTTCGAGATGGTGTAGGACGTGCCGCTGCCGCTGCCGCCGTCGAACTCGCCGGTGTAGGCGCTGGCGGTCAGGCTGCCCGCGGTGGCGCCGATGGGCAGCCACCCCTGGCCGCTGTTCCAGTAGGTGTCGCCCGCGTTCGGGCCGCCGCTGCTGTTGGTGTCGAAGTCCAGATTGGCGGTGAGCTCGTAGCCCCGGCAGGTCGGGTTGCCGGTGTTGTTGTGATTGGAAGCGATCGAGACAACGGATTCGCTGCAGCCCAGGTTGCCCTCCGCGCTCCCGAACGCGGCGTCGTAGGAGCCCGAGTCGGAGGCGTTGTCGACCACGCCGTCGCCGTCGAGGTCGTAGCGGATGGCGTTGAGCCTGACGAGCGAGTTCACGTCGATCAGCCCGTCGTTGTCGGCGTCGTAGTCGGTGCCCCCGGCGGCCACGCTGACCGTGTCCGACGGCGCGGAGTCGTCGTAGCCGGACTTGGTGGCGGTCACCCGGAAGTAGTACGTCGTGCCGCTGGTCAGCCCGCTTGTGATCTTGTGGGTCGTGGTCGAGCCGCTGCCGATGGTGGCCGGGCTGTCGGTGGCCTGCGTGTCGAACGTGGCCGAATCGCTCCACTCCACCTTGTAGCCGTCGGCGCCGGTGACCGCCGTCCAGTCCACTTGCACCTTGGTGCCGTCCACCGACAGCTTGACGCCGGCGGGCTTGTCCAGGGTGTCGTCGTCTTTGATGGTCAGCGACGCGCCGGTGATGCCCACCCAGTTCTGCGCAGTGGTGCCGCCCACGGTCAGCGTATTGTCGGCTTCGTCGGTGGTGTTGTTGACCGCGGTCAGCGTCACCGTCGCCGCGCCGCTGGTGGAGCCTGCGTTGACGGTGATGCTGGTGGCGCTCAGCGTGTAGGCGCTCGTGTCGGGCGTGATGGTGACGACCACCGGCAGGTCCTGCGCCGTGCTCAGCGCCGCCGAGATGGTCGAGGAGATCACGTTGCTGCTGCCGCACGCCGCCGAGTTGCTGCCCTTGGTCGTCTCGCAGATGGTGGAGGGCGTCGCGGTGACGGTGAGCGTGGCCCGCTGGTTCGAGGCGGTGAGCCCGTAGTCGATGGCCGGGTACTGGCTGGTCGTGCCGAAGTCCCACGGGTCGTCGTTGGCGCTGGTGCCGCCCACGTCGATGTCCCAGTTGGCGTAGATGCCCGTCTCGGTGGTGGGCGTCTGAAGCTGGGAAGTGGTCTTGCCCTCGGGGGAGTTGTTGTCGCCGTCGTCGGGGATCGTTGACGTGGTGGCGTCCCAGTAGGAGTTGGTGATCGTGCCGCCGCTGTAGCCCACCAGCCCGCCGGTCTGCGTGGTGGGGCTGCTGCCGCCCGACGTGGACGGCTTGCCCGTGGCATACGACGCCACGACGCTGCCGCCCGCCTGGACATTGCCCACCAGACCGCCCGCCGTCAGCGTCGCGGTGGCCGCCGTCTCGGCGGTGTTGGCCGCGGTGGCGGCGTGGGAGTAGGACGCCTTGACCGAGCCGGACTCCAGATGGCCGATCAGGCCGCCGGCCTTGGCTTTCGCGCCGGTGGCCAACTCGTTGAGCGCGGTTGCCGTGCCGAAGGTGTAGGACGCCACCACATTGCTGGTCCCCTGGTAGCCGACCAGGCCGCCGGCCCGGGCCTCCTTGTTGGCGGTGTCGCCCTTCTGCTCCGCGGTCACCGTGACGAGGGCGTAGCTGCTGGTGACCGCGCCGGTGCTGTATCCCACCAGGCCGCCGGCGTCGGCGTGTCCTTCCGCGACCGTGGGGGTGCTGGTGTTGTCGCTCTGGGTGGCCTTGACGGTGCCGGTGACGTAGCTGCCCGTTATCGACCCGGCGCTCTTGCCCGCGATGGCGCCCGCGTACACAGCGGACGCGCTGGTGGCCGACGAGTGGGTGGCGACCGTCACCGACACCTTCTTGAGGCGCAGGTTGCTCACCTTGGCCCCGCTGCCCAACTCGGCGAACAGTCCGCCGTGGGCCACCGTGTTGGAGCCGCTCCGGTTGATGTGCAGGTTGGAGATGGTGTGGGACGTGCCGCCGTCGAACTCGCCGGTGTAGGCCCGGGCGGTGAGGCTGCCCGCGGTGGCGCCGATGGGCACCCACCCCTGGCCGCTGTTCCAGTAGGTGTCGCCCGCGTTCGGCCCGCCGCTGCTGTTGGTGTCGAAGTCGAGGTTGGCGGTGAGGTCGTAGCCGCGGCAGTCCGGGTTGCCGGTGTCCTGGTGCGAGCTGATGGTGGCCCCGGACTCGCCGCAGCCCATGTTGTCCTCGGGGTTGGGGAACACGGCGGCGTAATCGGAGGTGTAGTCGTACTCGCCGTCGTCGGTGTAGTCGCCGTCGTTGTTGGCGTCGTGCTTGTCGGCCACGCCGTCGCCGTCGAGGTCCCAGCGGATGGCGTTGAGCTTGGCGAGCGAGTCCACGTCGATCAGCCCGTCGTTGTCTCCGTCGTAGTCCACATCGCCGGAGGTGGGGGTGACGCTCGCCGTGTCCGACGGCACCGAGTCTTCCTTGCCGGACTTGGTGGCGGTCACCCGGAAGTAGTACTTGGTGCCGCTGGTCAGGCCCGTGAGGATCTTGTGGGTCGTGGAGGCGTTGCCCGTGGTGGTGGCCGGGCTGCCGGTGGCTTGCGTGGCGAACGTAGCCGAATCGCTCCACTCCACCTTGTAGCCGTCGGCGCTGGTCACCTCCGTCCAGTCCACCTGCACCTTGGCGCCGTCCACCGACAGCTTCACGCCGGTGGGCTTGGCCAGGATGTCGTCATCGGTGACGGTCAGAGACACCCCGGCGGCGGGGGCCTCGGCTATCCACGCGTCGTCGTTGGACTGGGTGAGCGTCACCGTCTTGTTGGCGGGCTGGGTCACGCCGCAGGTGCCGGTGCCGCAGAGCTGGTTGTTCACCGCGGTGACCGTCGCCGTGCCGGTGGCGGAGCCCGCCGCCACGGTGATCGTGGTCGAGCCCAGGGTGACCGCGGTGTTCGAGGCGCTGAGCGTCAGCGCCACCGGGACTTCCTGCACCGGGCTCACCGTCGCGGTCACCGTGGCCGACGTGGCGCCGCCCACGCTCTCGTAGATGGTCGCCGGAGACACGCTCAACGTCAGCGTGGCCCGCTGGCTGGCGGCGGTGAGGCCGAAGTCGACGACGGGATACTGGCTGTTCGTGCCGAAGTCCCACGGGTCGTCATTGCCCGACACGCCGTCCACGTTGAGGTCCCAGCTGGCGTAGATGCCGGTCTCGGTGGTGGGTGTCTGCAGCTCCGAGGTGGTCTTGCCCGTGCCCGCACCGGTGGTGGTGATGCCGGAGGTGGTGGTGTCCCAGTAGCTGTTGGTCACGGTCCCGGACGACGTGCCGGCGAGACCGCCCGAGTTGAGGGTCCCTCCGTTGGTCGCCGCGCCCGAGTGCCCGCCGGTGGAATAGGACGCGGTGATGGTGGCACCGGTCTCGTTCGACCCCACCAGGCCGCCGCGGGTGACGTCCTTGCCCTTGGCCGTGCCGGTGCCGTGGGAGTAGGCCGCGGTGATGGTCCCCTTGTTCTCCGACACCAGACCACCGACCTGGGCGCCGTTTTCCAGCGTGCCGGTGTCGTCGGTGGTGGCGGTGACGTCGCCGGTGGCGAAACTGGCCGAGACGGCGGTGTCGTTCAACCCCACCAGGCCCCCGGCGTAGCCCTTGTTGGTGTTGCCGGTGCCGTTGGCGTTGGCGGTGACCGCCGCCCGGGAGTAGGCGGAGCGGATCGTCCCGTCGTTCCAGCCCACCAGCCCGCCCGCGTATCCCTTGGAGGTCGCAGTGCCGCTGCGAGTGGCGGTGACGGACCCCACCGAACTGGAAACGGTGACGGTTCCGCTGTTCTTGCCGGCCAGCGCCCCCGCGTACACCTCGTCCCCGGCAGTCCCGGAACTCAGAGCAGCCGTGACCGACACCCCGTCCAGGGCCACCTTCTCGACCGCCGCGCCCGTTCCCAGCACTCCGAACAGCCCGGCGTACACATCGCCGCTGGTGGCGGAGGAATTGATGAACAGGTTGGAGATCTTGTAGGGGCCGCCGTCGCCGCCGGAGTCGGTGTCCCTGTTGCCGTCGAACTTGCCGGTGTAGCCGGTGGTGCCGTCGCCGATGGGAGTCCAGCCCGCGCCGCTGTTGTGGGGGCTGACGTTCAAGTCGATGTCGGCGCGCAGCTCGTAGCCGGTGCAGTCCGGGTTGCCGGTGTTCTGGTGCGAGCTGATCGACGCCACCGACTCGTTGCAGCCCATGTTGTCCTCGGCGTTGGGGAACGCCGTGTTGTAGCTCGTCTGGTTGGTTGCATCGTCGGCGGCGCCGTCGCCGTCGAGGTCGTAGCGGACGGCGTTGAGCTGGGCCAGGCTGGATATCTCGATCAGCCCGTCGTTGTCAGCGTCGTAGTCCACGTCGTTGGTGGTGGGCGCGGAGCTCACCGCGTCGGAGGGCGCGGAGTCGTCGTAGCCGGCGGTGGTAGTGGCAATCACCCGGAAGTAGTAGGTGCTGCCGCTGGTCAACCCGCTGGTGATGCTGTGGTTGGTGGTCGTGCCGCTGTTGATGGTTGCAGGGCTGCCGGTGGCGTGCGTGGCGAACGTGCTGGAGGTGCTCCACTCCACCTTGTAGCCGGCGGCGTCGGTCACCGCCGTCCAGTCCACCCGGGCCTTGGCGTCGTCCACCGACACCTTCACGCCGGTGGGCTTGGCCAGCTTGTCGTCGTCTTTGATGGTGATGGTCGGCACCGTCGACGACTGCCGCAGATGGCTCGAAGCGGGCGACAGGGTCAACGTCGCGTCGGACGCATTGGAGCCGGTGCAGGCCGCCGTGCCGCAGGTCTTGTTGTTGACCGCCGTCAGGGTGATGCCCGTCACCGTGGTGGAGCCCGCCGGAATCGTCAGGCTCGACGCGCTCAGCGTGTAGGTGTCCGCGTCGGCCGGGAAGTCGTAGGTCAGGTCGGTCAGCCACGCCGCCGACAGGGTGGGCGTGATCGTGGTGGAGGTCACCGGCGACGCGCCGCAAGCGTTGGTGTTGGTGCCGGCCGTGCTCTCACAGATACTGGCGTTGCCCAGCGCCCAAGTGACCGTGGGGACGTCTTCGTTCAGCACGGCGGGCAGGGTGCGAACGTCCAGGATCGGGTACTGGACGTTGGTGCCGAAGTCCCACGGGTTGTCATTGCCGGTCACGCCGTCCACGTTGACGTTCCAGTTGCCGAAGATGCTGGTGCTGTCCCCGTATTCGGTGGGCGTCTGAAGCTCCGAGGTTGTCTTGCCCTCAGGGGCATTGGTGTCGGCGTCGTCAGCGATGCCGCTCGTCTGGGTGTCCCAGTACAGGTAGGAGGCCGTGCCCGCCTGATTGCCCACCGATGCCCCGCGGTTGGTGGTGGACGGGGTGCCCGTCACGGTGACCGTGCCGCCGGACCAGCCGACGGTGACGGTGTTGCCGCTCCGGTTGTCGCCTACCAGCCCGCCGGCGTTCACGGTGCCTCCGGCCGTGGCCGAGACGGCGCCGGTGGAGTAAGTCGCCCGGACGGTTGCACCGCCCTGCATGCGACCCACCAGGCCGCCCGCGTCGGCGTCGCTGGCCGAGTTGGTGCTGCCGGTTGCTGTTACGTCGCCGGTGGCGTAGCTGGCCTCGATGGTTCCGAGGAAGTTCCAGGCGACCAGCCCGCCGGCGATGGCGTCGTTGTTGCCCTCGGCCGTCGCCGTTACGGTGACGCTGGAGTAGCTCTTGCGTACTGTTGACAATGGATTGTTGCCGACAAAACCGCCGACGTAGACGATGTTGGCGCCGCTGGCCTTGTGGGTGGCGGATATGGAGCCGCTGACGTAGGAGTCGGTGATTGTTGCGCCGTTAGCCAGGTTGCCGACCATACCCCCGACGGAGAACGCGTTGTTGCCCGTGGAGGTGGCCGTTATATCTATCTCAGTCAGGTACAGGTTTCGAATCTCCGTAACCGCGGTATGGTTCATCAGGCCGATAAAGCCAACGTTGGGCGAGCCGGAGGTGTAGTCCCGTTTGATATAGAGGTTCTTGACTACGTGCTGGTTGCCCTCCAAGATAGCATTGTAGTTGAAGGGGAGCCAGCCTTCGCCGCTGTTGTAGTACGTATCATCGGTGCGATCTCCCTTGGTACCGGTGTCGAAGTCCAGGTCGGTGGTCAACTCGTAGCCGTCACACAAGGACGGGCAGCCCATACCGCCGTCGTAGTTGGGAAAGGCCGACATATAATCTGAAGTAACCCTGCTGCCGACGCCGTCCGTGTCTTGACGTATGGCGTTCAGTTGGGCGAGGTTGGAGATCTCGATGAGGTCGTCGTTGTCGGTGTCGTAGTCGATCTTGCCGGGCGCGGCAGTGTCCTCATCGGAGGCAACGCTGTCCTCGTAGCCGGACTTGTAGGCGATGACCCGCACCGTGTAGATGGTGTTGGCGGTCAGCCCGGTGATGGTGCTCGTGGTCGTCGAGCCGCCGGTGACCGTGTTGCGGCGGGCCGATGTGTCGTAGGTCTCCGCCCCGGACTTCCAGTCCACGTAATAGCCGTCCGGCGTCGTCTTGCCGGTGTCGGCCGCGGTTACCGCCTCCCAGGTGACGTCCAACTCCGTGGACGGGCTGGCCTTGCCGGTGACCGACATCCCGGTCGGCTTGCCGAACAGGTCGTCGTCGGTGATCGTCACCGTGGGCGCGGTCCCGCTGAGCGTCGCGCTCCGGTCGGCGGTGGGCGTCATCACCTGGGCCACGTCCGACGGCGCCGCCACGCCGCAGGTGCCCGTGCCGCAGTTGGTGTTGTTCACCGCGGTCAGCGTCACCGTGCCCGTGGTTTGCCCCGCCGTCACCGTGATCGTCGGCGTGGCGGGGGTGTAGGCCGAGTTGGACGGCAGCGTGATGGTGATGTCGTAGGTCTTGGACGCGTTCAGGGTGGCCGTGATGGTGCTGGTGGTGGCCCGGGTGGAGCCGCCCTCGGTGGACTCGTAGATCGTGGTGTTGTTCGCGGCCAGCGTGAATGTGGCGGGCTGCTGCTGGGCCGGGGTCTCCTTGGGCGTGTCGCCGGTGGACGGATACGCCAGCACCGGGAACTGGGCGTTCGTGCCGAAGTTCCACGGGTTGTCCGTGCCGGTGGTCAGGTCGTTGTCGTTGTCGGCGTTGTCGATGTCGAAGTTCCAGTTGGCGTAGATGGCGCTGCCGGTGCCGTAGGCCTCGGGTGCCTTCAGTTCCGTCTCCGTCTTGGTGGCCGTGCCCGTGGGATTCTGGGCGCCACTGGTGTTGGAAGTCGTCACCGTGCCGCTGCCGTAGACGTAGTTGATGGTGCCGGCGCTGTCGCCGACGGCGTTGCCGTAGCCGTTTCTTGAGTTGCGTGAGTTGTCGGCCCCTTTGTGGCTGACGGCGCCTATGGCGTAGCCGGCTCGCAGCGTTCCGCCGGAGGCGACGGTCCCGATCAGCCCGCCAGCCTTCGTGTAGCTGCCCGTCGCGTTGCTGTAGTTCTCCGAGGCGGTGACGCTGCCAGTGGCGTACACCGCGTAGACGGTGCCCGCGCTGCGCCCGACCAGCCCGCCCACATGCCGAGTGCTGTTGTCGTCGTGGTTGATGCCGCCAAGGCGATTCATGTCCACCTCGCCGGTGGCATAGGAGCCCCGGATCTGCGAGCCGCTCGCCGCGTCGCCCACCAGGCCGCCGATAGTGACGGTGACAAGGCCGAGGTTGGGCGTGGTGACGATCACGTCGGCGTGGGAATAGGAGGTGGTGATCACGCCGGCGAGCTCGTTCACCATGCCGCCCACATGGTCGACGGAGAGGGCGGTGTTGCCGGTCGTCTGGCGCACCGTGCCGACCACGCCCACCTTGTTGACCGTGCCCTTGGCGTCCACCTTGTTGGCCAGGATGCCGCCCGTCACGTCCGAGGAGCTGGTGTTCTTGACGACGACGTCCTTGACCTCCGCGGTGGTGCTGCCGCTGGCGGCGCCGATCGTCTGGAACAGCGGGCGGTGGTCCGAGTTGGTGATCGTGTAGCCGTCGCCGTCGAAGGTGGTGTTCCACACGCCGGGCACGAGGTAGTTGGAGCCGGCGTTGCTGGGGTCGGCGGTGATGGCCAGGTTGCCGGTGAGCTCGTAGCCGGTGCAGCCGCCGGTGCAGGTCGGGTTGCTGCCACCGAACGCGCTTTGGTAAGTGCTGGTGTTGGACTCGGGCGTGCCGTCGCCGTTGAGGTCCCACTGCATGGCGATGAACTTCGCCACCGTGTCCACGTCGATCAGCTGGGCCGAGGCGGCGGCGCGGGCGCCTTCCTGGGAGAGCGCGCCGGTCTGGGTGAGGTTGTAAACGTCGGCGTTCTCGCCCAGCCCGCCGAACACCTGCTGGGGCGGGGTGGTGCCGGTGCCCTCTGCGGCAGCGAACACCGAGCCGCCGTAGACGTTGTAGATCGCGTAGGGGCCGCCGTCGCCGTCGGGGTCGGTGTCGTTGTTGCCGTCGAAGTCGGCGTCGAAGCCGGTGATCGGCCGCCAGCCGTCGCCGTCGTTCCAGTAGGCGTCGCCCTCGTCGGCGAAGCCGTTGCCGTTGGTGTCGAAATCCAGGTCGGCCCGCAGCTCGTAGCCGGTGCAGCCGCTCTGGGGACAGCCCATCGCTTGCGCCGCGTTGGGGAACGCCGCCGCGTAGGCGCTCTCGTTGCCGGTTGACGCCGTGCCGTCGCCGTCGAGGTCGTAGCGCACCGCGTCGAGTTGGGCCAAGGTCGTGATCTCGATATGGCCGTCGCCGTCGGTGTCGTAATCGACGCCGGGATCGTGCGGGCCAACCGGCGCAGAGTTCACCCAGCCACTTCCGCCGCCCTCGTTTCGGGCCCGCACCGCGACGATGTAGGTAGCGCTGTTGTCCACCCCAGTGACCGTGATGCTGGCCGTCGGGTGCTCGAACGCGGCCAAACTCCAACTCACCGCCCCGTCAGAGCTGTAGGTGACGTGATAGCTGGTAGCGCCCTCGACCGCAGGCCAAGACGCCGTCAACGTCCCATCGCCCCGCATCACCGACACCTCCCCAGGAGCCCCCGGCGGCGGTGGCGGCGGCTGGGTCGTAGTCGGCGGTGGCGTGGGCGTGTAGGGGCCGGCCGGCGGGGAATTAACCCAGCCGCTGTCGCCCGCGGCGTTCCGGGCCCGCACCGCAACGATGTAGGTAGCGCTGTTGTCCACCCCGGTGACCGTGATGCTCGCCGTGGGGTGCTCGAACGCGGCCAAACTCCAGCTAACAGCCCCGTCAGAGCTGTAAGTGACGTGATAGCTGGTAGCGCCCTCGACCGCAGGCCAAGACGCCGTCAACGTCCCATCAGCCCGCGTCACCGACACCTCCCCAGGAGCCCCCGGCGGAGACGTCGCCACCGACTCGGACTGCGCCTCAGACCCGGATCGCGACGGCACCTGCGCCGCAGCCTGCAACTCAACCCGGGCCTCAGCCTGCAACTCCGCCTGCGGCTGGGCCGACAACCCAGCCGCGGTCGCACTCTCCGCCAACATCGGAAAGACCAACACGGCACACATCGCAATACGCGGGAGGCGGCGCCTCCGACGAAGCGCCAACCCCGAGGATCGGAACGCTCGCATGAGCATTCAAACACGTTACACCTAGCTGATGAAGCTATCCACACGTAATCCACAACCCCACCACCAGCATCAGCACGGCGCAACCCCACAGGCGCAACAAGATCCCCATCACGCCCCCACCACCACCATCCCCCCACACAACCCAACCAACCGCCCCAGCGGCCCTCCATCACCTGTCACCCTGCCGAACTGGCAGCCCAGGATGCCCAAACCAGCCCCCACCACCGCCAAATCCCCGCAGACGCTCAGCCGCGGCTAGCCGGGCTTCCGAATTGGCAGCAAAATGCACGCCATCCATGCAAAACGCTGCCAAATCCCCGACGCGACCGTCACCCCCGCCGAACTGGCAGCCCACAACGCCCAAACCAGCCCCGACCACCTGCCAAACTCCCCAACGCGACCGCCGCGATGACGCCGGCGGGTGTACTCTGCGAGCGTGGCCCAAGGCACGCTGACGGAGGCGACCCACAGGGTGGCTGGGACCGCCGAGCGCGACGTGCAGGAACTGGTGCGATGCCTGCAACGCGCCCTGACCGACGGCGCTTCCTTGGGCCTAGACCTCAGCCCGCTCGACGAAGGAAATGCCTCGGCGCGCCGCCTCGGCCCATGGTGGGCATCCAGCGTCACCAACCTGCTCGCCGGCCACTTCTCCAACCTGCCCTTGAGGGTCGCCTTGCCCGCCGCGCGGGGCGTGCAGCTTCAACTGCTGCGGGGCGGCCTCTACCACGCGCTGGCGCAGCGGCCGGGGCAGGTCGACTACACCGCGAGCAATGGCTTCGCCGAGGAGGCCTTGAGATCCAGTGCAGGTGCCTGGTCTCCCAGGACGGGGCCCGTGCTGTTCGGGGAAGCCTCAGGAACCCCCGCCAGCGAGCGGTCCTACCTGTACGCGAACACCCACGCGAGGGCCGAGTCCGGCTACTTCCGCCGGTACGAGGGCTCTGCCGCGTTCCCGTTCTTGGGCGAGATCATCCCGTGGCCTGTTGCGAGCGCCGGACGCGAGGCGCGCCGGATGTTCATCCTCTGGGCGTGCAAGGCGCTCGTGGAGGTGCTCGACAACTTCTCCACTCATGCGTTCAACCGCCTCGACGCCGGCTTCGACGCGGACTGGCTCGGGCCGATGGTCGTCGACCGGGCGCGATCGTGCCTGCTCGTCGGCGTCACCACCGGAGGTGCCGACAGCTGCGACCGACTCCACTTCATCGCGCTCGACAACGGGTTCGGCATTCCCAGAACGATGCGTTGGAGGCACCCGAGGCCGCTGAGGTCAGCAAGCTCGGCCGACATCGTGGAACGCGTTCTGCGAGAACGCTTGACCGACCGCGATATCGACGGGCACGCCGGAGGGGGCCTGTGGTGTCTTTCTGTTCTCGCCGGATTCGCTGGCGGGACAATCTGGGTCACCTCTGAAGACGACCTCAGCGACGGTCAGAGCGCAACTCGCGTTCAGGTGGACGTGCCCGCGATCACATCTGGCGATCAATCGCTGCGGATAGAGAGGCGCAGCACGCCGCTGCCATGGCGCGGTACGACGGTCCACGTACAGGTCCGCATTCCCCGTACAGAAGATGTTGATGAGCATCAGCTGAAAGAGTTCCGAGACAGGCTCTACATATGTAGTTCCGCCGTTTCTCAGCCTGCCTAACCGCTCGGAGATTCGATGACGGGCGGTTCGAACACCTGTAGCTATGTGCGCGTGGAGCCCTACCACGCCACTCCACGCACCGAGACCGTAAATGTCGTCGGCGGCCTCCTCTTCGTCGACGTCGCAGACCAGCATGTAGGCGGATGGGAAGGTGAGGTCGCCAGTCAACTCCGCTTCGTGGAGGAATCCGTCCTGAGCGGGCTGACCCATGTGCTCATCCGGTCCCCGGGCCCAGTCGACGATGGCGTCCAGGACCGGATCGGGATCGTCAGCGACCTCGTCGAGAGCCGATCCGGCCGCACTCCTCCCATCGGGGTGGTTCACTTCGTGCTCGGCGAGCAATCGACGCCGGTGCGCTGGTCGGTGCCGGTCGACGACGAACGGGGCCTGCTGGCGACCGCTCGCGCGGTGGAACTCGCGGCGCTGATGAGTGCGGGAGGGGCTCACTGGAGGCCGAGAACGTTCCACTACGAAGCTCCGTCTGGAGAGCACCGCGCCGACTTCATCCGAGTGGGTGACGCGATCCGGTCGCCGCGCGACGCTGCGGTGCTCGCGAACTGGCTGTATCCGTACATTGACACTGGGACCGCCGTCCTTCTCGACACCAGCACGCTGCTTCCGATCGTGATGGCGCTCCAAGCCGCCGCGGCACAGGCCGGCATGACAGTCGGCCCGGTCGCCATTCGAGACGCTTACCCGCACTCCCGGCTGCAGGACGAGGAGCTCGTGGAACTGACCGTCGGAGCCAACGGCGCGCTGGCGCTGCTGTCGGTCTCCTCCACCGGGCAGACCGCGGACTCGTTGTCGCAATGCCTCGGTGAGCGCATCGGACGCGGCAGGAGCGGAGCCGAATGGAGGCTGGAGACGCTTGTTCACCGGACCCAGCCACGGGCCGCTCGTTGGCACGATGGTGCTGATACGCGCGGCGAACCGTGGCTGCACATACCCAGTGGGAAGTCCTTCGCAGCCGGTGAGGACTGTGAACTGTGCGATAGCGCCGACCGTAAACCCCATGTCCGAATCGATCCGGCGAGCTTCGCGAACACCTCGCTTCCTGAGCCGCCGGTCCTGGTGATGCCTGATCCACCGGCCAACGCTCGACAGATCGCCAATCTATTGAAGATGTACGACGACACCGACGGCATCGGCATTGACTGCGATCCGGCAGCTCGCACCAGGATGCGGCGCAGGGCTAGACGCTGGGGGGTCTGCTTCTACCCTCACCGTCTGCTCTCGCACCCTCGCCTGATCGAGGCCCTCGATGAGCAGCGGTCACTGGAGCGAGGCGACCACAACGACGGCCGAATCGACATGGACGGGTTGGCTGGCTTCGATGCAATCGCTGCCCTGGATGAGGACATCGACCACGACGGGTTCGACAAGTTCGTCAAATGGGCCGACAGGACTCTCAACGACAGCAGCCTCACGATGGACGCTGACATCCCGGTGGTTCGATTCGTGTCAAGCCCGGCCGACGATGATCGCGAGTCTGTCGCGGCGCAACTGCAGGACGCTTCGCACATTCTTGTGATGGCCGTAGGGACCGTCACAGGCGGAACTCTCCAGGAGATCCTGATCCGTATTCACCGTGCGCTGGCTGACCGCCCCTCCGGAAGCTACGTCGTATCCGGCCTCGTGCTGCACGCTCGACCGTCGTCGTATGAAGAGTGGCGGTCGGTTCGTAGCTCCTTCAGCAACCGGCTGGTGGCGATGTGGATGACCTACCTACCGTCACGAGATCATCCCTTGGCTGAAGAACAGCGCCTGTTCAGGCAAACGCTCGACGACGACCTGCTGTCACAGGAGGCATCGAAGTATGCGCAAGCGCGTCGCCGATGGGTGCTCAACAGCGCACAGAGTGACTGGCCCGCCCGTCGCGGGACTTGGAACCCGGAGTCCGGCGCACCGAACCCTGCGGCCGTGTTGATGTGCGGAAATCCAGATCGCGACTCTGAGCACCTGCCCCGGCTGCTGCCGAACTCGCTCTTCGGTCACCGCATGTCGATGGTGGGAACACTCGTGGGGGTAGGAGCAGCGCTGCATCGTCGGCGCCTCGAAGAAGGAGTTCAGGGCGGGCCGCCGGGACTTCGGTTCGATCTGTCGAGAATTCCGGTCGTGTACTTCGAGGTGCCGATCATCTGCGCGGTGCTGCGATGGATCAGGCCCTTCGAAGCCTCCTGGGAACGACTGGGCCGAACGGTGGACGACGTGCTGTTGGAAATCTGGCACAGAGCAGCGTTCGAGGAACCGGGCAGCCGGGCGACGCTCCTTGCAGAGTTGGCGCTCGCGGCAGCCGCCGGAAAGATACCGCCCCACGCCAAGAACACGATCGCACAGTTCTTTGCTGACATTGCTGACATTGAGGGTGCTCCAGAGACCGACACAGCTCCTCTTGAGACAGCGAAACAGCTACTTGAGGCGGCTTGGGGTTCACTGCCGAACCCAGCATCCGGGGGAGAGCAAGCCTGAATTCGGCGCTGCTCGACTCCCTCACCCCGACCCTAGACGCGGAGAGCCGCTAACCCTCGCCCGCGAGCAACATTGCGGCACACGTTCCGGTCCCGTAGATGACCGAGTCGAGGTCGTCGTCGGGTTCGACATCCACGCTTCCCACCAAGCTGCCGAGGGGGTCGGCGAGTGTTTCGGTCTCAGCGGCGAGCGCAGCTCGAACTGCGTCTCGCATGAGCGCTGAGCGTGACATGCCGCGTCGGGCAGCCGCTACCGACAACGCTTCATCGATGTCTTCCTCCAGGTAAAGCTGTATACGCCGCATCATTAGCGTATACATTACCTCCCTACGCGAGCACCGGGCGCGCCTCGCTACCCCGGACCGGGCGAGGCTCCCCGTTCCAGCCGGGAGGGGCTAGTCGGCGGAACTGATGCCGCCGGCGACGGGCACGGTGGCGCCGGTGATGTAGGAGCCGGCCCGGGAGGCCAGGTACACCGCGGCGGCGGCCATGTCGTCGGGCTGGCCGATCCGTCCGAGGGGCACCTGTTCGGCCAGGGCGGCTCGGGCGGCGGGACGGTCGAGGATGAAGGCCATCATCTTGGAGTCGAACGGGCCGGGGGCGATGGCGTTCACCGTGATGTGATCGGGGGCCAGCCGGTTCGCCAGATGGCGGCTCAGGTGGATGATGCCCGCCTTGGAGGCCGAGTACGAGTAGGTCTCCATGGACGGCACCTTCAGCCCGTCGACGGAGGCGACGTTGATGACGCGGGCCGGATCGTCGGGGCGGGCTGCGGCCCGCAGCAGGCCCAGCAGCTTCTGGGTCAGGAAGAACGGGCCTCGGACGTTGGTGTCCATGACCTTGTCCCAGCCGTGTACGGGGAACTCGTCGAGCGGCGCTCCCCAACTCGCTCCGGCGTTGTTGACCAGGATGTCCAGAGAGTCCCATCGCTCGGCCACCGCGTCGGCGAGCGCGGCGCAGCCCTCGGGGGTGGACAGGTCGGCCTGCACGGCCTCGCAGTCGCCTCTGGCGGCCAGTTCCTCGGCCGTCGCCTCAAGCTGGTCGGCCTTGCGGGCCGAGACGATCACCCGGCAGCCGGCGTCGAGCAGGCCTGTGGCGATCATGCGGCCGATGCCCCGGCTGCCGCCGGTGACGACGGCGGTCTTGCCGTCGAGCCCGAACAGTTCTGTCAAGCGGTCAACGTTCACGGCCATCTGATTCGGTGTCCTCCCGCGCTCGTGAGCGGCATCCCGCCCCGACCCGCCATCATGTCAGGCCCCATCCCAACCGTCCCACGCAGCCGAACTGGGCAGCCCAGGACGCCCAAAACGGCCCCCACCACTGCCAATTCTCCGCCACGGCCAGCGCATCAAACCGAACTGGCAGCAAAATGCACGCCATCCATGCAAAACGCTGCCAAATCCCCGGCGAACAGCCACCAGCAACCTAACTAGCGGCCCGGCGAGCAGAACCGGCAGCCCAGGACGCCCAAAACGGCCCCCACCACTGCCAAACCGCACCACCGCTCACGGCCCCAACCGGAACCGGCAGCCCAGGACGCCCAAAACGGCCCCCACCACTGCCAATCCCCCGCCACGGCTCCCAGCCTCTTCAACCGGAACCGGCACCCCGGCCGAAATGGCAGCCCAGGATGCCCACAACGGCTTCTGCCGCTGCCAATTCTCCGCCGCGGCCGGCGTGGCTGGCAGCTAGCGTCAGCCACCATGGCAGCGCCCTGTCGGAGAGAGACCGCGGCTGGGGAGAGAAGCCGGGGCGCGGCGCGGGCCGCCAGCCTTGCTGTGACTGCAGCGCTCATCGTGGCGTCCTGCGGCGGCGGGTCCGACGGAGACGACGAGTCGCTCCAGGACGCATCCGCCCCGACCACTGCCCCCGCCAACGACACGACCACCACCACGACGGCACCCGACGCGACGACGGCACCCGCCGACGACACCACCACAACCACCACGGCGACGCCCGACGCGGCGACCACTACCACAGCGCCGACCGACGACACCACCACTACGGCACCCGACGCGACGACGGCACCCGCCGACGACACCACCACCACCACGACAGCGCCCGAAACGACGACCACTACCACGGCGCCAGCCGAGGCCATGACCTTGGCGCCCGCGCCCGACGCCTCCACGATCGACGAACTGCTGGCGCTCGGCCGTCCCGTGATAATCGCCCATGCGGGCGGCGACCAGGACTACCCGCACTCCACGGTCTACGCGTACACCCAGTCCGCCCTAGCGGGCGCCGACGTACTCGAGTTGGACGTGCAGCTCACCGCCGACGGTGTGCTGATCGTGCAGCACGACGACACCGTGGACCGCACCACCGAGGTGTCGGGGCCGGTGGCGGAGCTGACCCTGGTCGAGATACAGGCGCTCGACAACGCCTACTGGTTCGTGGCCGGGCTGTGGGGTGACCAGACCCGGCCCGACGACGAGTACGTGTTCCGGGGCGTCCGCACGGGCGAGGTCGATCCACCGCCGGGCTTCGAGGCCGACGACTTCCGGGTGCCGACGTTCCGGGAGGTGGCCGAGCGCTTCCCGCACCATGTCCTCGACCTGGAGATCAAGCTCCAGCGGGGCCCCGACGGTGAGGACGACCCGTCCGCCGGAATCGCGGCTGCGGAGGTGCTCGCCGCCGAGATCGCCGAGCTGGGCCGAGAGGACTCCGTGATCGTGGCCAGCTTCAACGACGAGGTGCTCCACGCCTTCGCGGCCATGGCGCCGGGCGTGCTCATCAGCCCCGGCCTGGAGGCGATGCTCGGGTGGTACTTGGCCGACGAGCCGCTCGACCCCCGCTACCGGGTGTTGCAGGCGCCGTTCACCTACGAGGGCGTGGAGGTCGTGCGGCCCGACGTGGTGGACAAGGTTCACCGCGAGGGCCGACACCTGTGGGTATGGCTCAGCGGCACCGACGTGCTGGAGACGGAGGAGTTCTACGCCGACCTGTTGGCACGGGGCGTCGACGGCGTGATCGCCGGCCGACCCGCCCCGGCCGCAGCCGCCCTAGCCGAACCAACCTGACACTCCCCCGCTCAGCCCGGCCCACGGCTTGATCGCCGGACGGACAGCCCTAGCCGGCAAAGCATCTATCTGTGTGAGCTTTTTGGTCATATGCGGGGGGTAACTTCAAACAGAATCGGACCGGGCCCAGCCAGCACCGTCTGTCGGGGCTCCCGGACCATGACTGACAGCACGGAGAGCCCGACCCACGGCCTCGCGGCGGCCACCGCAACTCCTGGGCGCTGGTGTCGTCTACCCGCTCGCCCTCTCAGCGGTGGCGGGCGATCTCGAAGCAGGCCACGGCTGCGGCGGCGGCCACGTTCAGCGAGCCGAGCACGCCTCGCAGCGGTATCGAGGCCAGCACGTCGCAACGCTGCGCCGCCAGCTTTGACAGGCCCCGGCCCTCGGCGCCGAACACCAAGGCCACCGCCTCGCCCGACAGATCGAGCTCGTGAAGGGGGCGGGGCCCGGCCGCGTCGAGCCCGACCGTCCAGACGTCGTGGCTGCTCAGCGTTCGCAGCGCTGACGGGATGCCGGGCACCACCGCGAACGGCAGGTGCTCCACAGCGCCCGCGGCCGCCTTGGTCACCGTCGGCGTGATCCGGGCGGAGCGATGCCGGGGCAGCACAACACCGGTCACTCCGGCGCATTCGGCGGTGCGGAGCACGGCTCCGAAGTTGCCGGGGTCGGTGATCCCGTCGAGCACCAGCAAGAACGGCACACTCCCGGCGAACGGCACGCTTCCGGGGCTGGCACCGCCACCGACATCGGGCACGCTGGGCACGCTCCCGGAACTGGCCACCGCCACCGACATTGGGCACGCCTGGCGCCGCCACCGACATTGGGCACGCTTCTGGGGCTGGCGCCGCCACCGACATTGGGCACGCTTCTGGGCCCGGCACCTCCACCGGCATTGGCAGTGGCTTCGTCGGTCGACGGCATCGCCACCAGGTCGGCTAGGTCGAACTGGGGCAGCGGATCAGCCAGAGCGACGACGCCCTGGGGTGCATCGGTACGGGCCGTGGCTTCGAGCTCGGAGCGGCTCACCTCGCGGACGGCGACCCGCTGCTCGCGGGCCAACTCCACGATGTCCTCAACTATCGGGGCCGGGTCGAGGCCCTTGGCCAGCAGCACGGTGCGGGTGCGCCGCCTGCCTGCTAGCAGCAGTTCCCGAACGGCCTGCCGTCCCTCGACCTGCTCGCCGCCCAAGCCGCCGCGATCCCGTCGGCCAGAACGATCACCCGAAGAACGGCCCCGAGCACCACCCGACCGCGCGCCCGAAGAACGGCTCCGGGCACCACCAGAACGGTCACCCGAAGAACGGCCCCGAGCACCACCCGACTGCGCGCCCGAAGAACGGCTCTGGGCACCAGCACCACGGTCACCCGAAGAACGGCCCCGAGCACCACCCGACTGCGCGCCCTGGGACCGAGCCCCCGGCGCTCCGGAGCGACGACCAGGCTGAGCACGCCGTCGGCGCGGGCCGCTGCGAGCGCTCACGCCGACTCCCAGAACCCCGTGCCGTTACCCACCGTCACCAGTGTGACCGCTGCCATGTCCGACACCACCACCACGATGTGAACGACCTGACGCGGACACCTCGTCGGGAGGCGCTTCGCCAAGTCCCCAGAAGCTCCTCGGCGGCTCAGAAGCGGTGCTTCACGGCGAGGACCACCACGTTGCCGTCCTCGACCACCCACGCCACGACGCCTCCGTGATCACTGAGGACGACGGCACGCTGGTGTTCACCCCTCCAGATCGGTGCGACGACCCACACCTCGCACAGATGGAGCGCTCAGAGCTCGAGGAGTTGTTCAAGCGCGACTCGAGCGAGCGCCTCGAGATCACCGGGAGCCCCACCCCCGACACCACCGCGGTGCGGCTTCGTGCTTGGCGCTGCGTCAAGCCGGGCTTTGGGGGCCTCCCTACCACTACGTGAACGTCGTCCATTCCCGCTTCGCGGAGGCCGTCGAGGCGGCAGAAGCAGCCAGCGACCAGAGATAGGCCCTCGACGCGGCCACTGCGATCCTCGCAGGCCCCGAGGCGCTGGAGGTCTTCGGCCTCGCTCCCTGAGAAGCAGTCTCTGGATTGAACCGACTGCAAATCATCAGATCAAGACTTCTGCAAATCATCAGATGAGTTTGCTGCAATTCTCTAGATGGCCTGCTCTCAGTCAGCCCGGCCCCTCATCCGGCCCGCGATCCCGGGACACGAGTGCGACAGCGTGCGGCTGGGCTTAGGACCGTCGTTGGAGTCCGTCATCCGGCCCATGATTCCGGGACACGAGCGCGACGGCCCAGGCGGCCACTCCCTCGCCGCGACCTAGGGCGCCCACGCCCTCGCTTCGCCGGCCGGTGACGGTGACGGGTGCCCCGGCCGCGGCGCTGAGGCGCGCCTGCATGGTGTGGCGGTGAGGTGCGAGTTTGGGCGCATCGAGCACGGCGGTACACGAGACGTTCACGGGGTCCCAACCGGCGTCGCGCACCACGCCCACCGCCTGTCGCATCAGTTCGAGGCTGTCGGCACCGGCCCAGGCCGTATCGGAGTCGCTGAAGAGCTGGCCGATATCGGGCAGGCCCGCCGCCGCCAGCAGCGCGTCGATGCAGGCGTGGGTCACGACATCGGCGTCGGAGTGTCCTACCAGGCCGCGCTCACCCTCGAACCGCACCCCGCCCAGCACCAGCGTCCGCTCGGGGTCGTCGCTGTAGCGGTGCACGTCGAAGCCCTGCCCTACTCGAACACCGACGTCAGTCACGCATCCCTCCTCTCCGCCGGATCCCTCCTCTTCGCCGGATCCCCTTTGCTAGCACCCTCTCTGCCCACCAACACGTCAGCTACCACCACCAACGCCACCAGCCTCGCCGCCGACCTGCACACCCGCCACCACCAACCCGTCACCCACCGCCGCTGACCTCGCCGCTGGCCGGCACACCCGCCACCACCAACCCGTCACCCACCGCCGCTGACCTCGCCGCTGGCCGGCACACCCGCCACCACCAACCCGTCACCCATCGACGGCTCCGCCAGCAACACCTCAACCACCACCACCGCCAGCCGAGCCGCTGGCCGGCACACCCGCCACCACCAACACCTCGAACATCAACGGCTCCGCCAGCAACACCTCAACCACCACCACCGCCAGCCGAGCCGCTGGGCAGCACACCCGCCACCACCAACACCTCGAACATCAACGAATCGGCCAGCAACACCTCAACCACCACCACCGCCGCTGACCTCGCCGCTGGCCGGCACACCCGCCACCACCACCACCTCGAACATCAACGAATCGGCCAGCAACACCTCAACCACCACCACCGCCAGCCGAGCCGCCCGCCGAACCAACACCGCCGCCAGCGGGGTCGCCGCGCTCGTTGCTGGCCAGCACGCCTGCGGCTAGCAGTGCCTCGGCGGTCGCCAGGTCGTGGGGCTCGGTGATCTTGAGGTTGCGGCTGTCTCCCGGAACGGTCGCTACCGTGCCGCCGCACGACTCCACCAGGGTCGCGTCGTCGGTGGCGTCGGCGGCGTCGGCGTGGGCGGCCCGCAGAGCGCCGGCCCTGAACGCCTGAGGCGTTTGTACGGCCAGCAGCTCTCGGCGGTCGATGGTGCCCTTGCCTCGTTGCCGGATGGTGTCGGTCAGCTCGACCACCGGGACGGCTGCGTCGGCGCCGCCGCGCACGGCCTGGATAACCCTCTCGAACACCCCGTCGTCAGCCAGTGGCCGGGCACCGTCGTGGACCAGCACTATCTCGGCGTCACCCGGCACGACGTTCAGCCCGCACCGCACCGAGTCGGAGCGGGTCACGCCGCCGGGCACGGCCACCACCACGCCGCCGCTCCCCCGGCCGACCGACGACACCCCAACGTCCTCACCAGACGACACCGGAGACGAGAGCAGCCAGGCGTCGGGGCCGGTCGCTCTGGCCTCGGGCAGCACCACGACCACGCCCTGGGCCCAGCGGGCCGCGCCCTGCACGGCCCAGTCGAGGACGCATCGGTCTCCGAGCGGCTGGAATTGCTTGGCCCCGCCAAACCGGTGCCCCGACCCCGCCGCCACCACCACGGCCCATACACCGGCCGCCGGAAGTCCGGGCCGCCCGTCGCCGCCCGGTCGCTCGCTAATGCTGTCGGCCACCACCACTAGTGTGGGCCGTCGCTATGTCCGACACCACCCGGGCGCCGGAGCACGCCGACGCAGACACGTCTCCCCTGGCGCTGCGCGACGCCCTGAAGGGCACCACGCTGTTCTCGGAACTGGACGACGACAGCCTCGACCGCATCGTCGCAGCCGGCACGGTCCGCTCCATGCGCAGGGGTGTGGTGCTGTTCGACGAGGGGGCCACGCCCGACCACTGCTACCTAGTGCTGTCGGGCCGGGTCGCCATCGCCCACGAGTCCGACGACGGCCGCGAGTCGCTGCTGGCTGTGCTGGCCGCGGGCGAGCTGTTCGGCGAGATGGGCTTCCTCGACGGCTACGACCGGTCGGCCCAGGCTCGCACGCTGGAGGAATCGACGGCGCTGGTGATCCCCTACTCCGAGCTGCGGCGCCTGTACGAGAACAACCCGGCCGCGCTGTGGAGCGCAGTGAGGCTGCTGGCCCGGCGGCTGCGCAATATGGACGAGGCCCTGTCGGACGTGATGTTCCTCGACGTGATGGGCCGCACCGCCAAGCGCCTGCTGGAGATGGCCGGCGACCGCGACGAGTTCGAGATGCCGCTCACCCAGGAGGAACTGGCGTCGATGGTCGGCGCCAGCCGGGAGCGGGTCAACAAGGCCATCGCCACCTTCGTACGTCTGGGCTGGATCACCCAGCACCACCGCCACTACGCCATCACCAACCGCACCAGCCTCACCCGCCGAGCCCGCTAACCCGGCTAACCCGGCTAACCCCTTCTGCGAACGCCGAGGGCAAGGGCCTGCGGCAAGGGGGAAGGGCCTGCTCCGAGCGGAAGAGCCTGCCTGCGCTAGCCGGGAACGACGACCTCCGCTTAGCACGAAGGGAATTGGCAGCGTTCTGCACGGATAGCATGCATATTGCTGCCAATTCCGGCCGATGGCCGGTGCTGGTGGGTGGTCGATGGGGAATTGGCAGCGTTTTGCACGGATGGCATGCATATTGCTGCCAATTCCGGCCGATGGCCGGTGCTGGCGGGTGGTCGATGGGGAATTGGCAGCGGCGGAGGCCGTCTTGGGCGTCCTGGGCTGCAAGTTCGGCCGCGGGCAGCCAGTTCGGCTGGGGCGCTTGTCGCGCTGCGGGGGAGGGACTTGCAGCTTGTTCCTCGGCCTGGTCGGGCCTGAATTTGGGGCTGAGGTGGCCCTTGACGTAAATGCAGAAATCCGCTACCGAAATGGCTAAGGTGCAGATATAGCCAACAGAACCAGAGGTGGCCGCATATGAGAGCCAGCACCGTCGTCTATCAGGCAGGCCCCTTGGGCACTCGACGGACGCCCCGACCGAGAACCGTGCTGTTCACGCTGCTGGCACTGCTGGTCGCCTCAGTGGTGCTGTCACCTTCGCCGGCGCAGGCCGACCAGCCGCCGGCCACCCCGTCGTCGGTGACCGTCACACGCGCCGACGGCACCCTCACTGCCACCTGGCCCGCCGCCGACAACGCCACCGGCTACCACATCACCTACAGCTCCAACAACAAGGGAAGCTGGTCACTCGCCGCCTACGACCACCCGAGCACGTCCATCACGATCGACGACGCCGACAACAGCGCCACCTACCACGTCGCCGTACGCGCCCTCAACGCCTCAGGCGGCAGCGGCTGGCGCAACTCCGACCCCTCAGAACCGTGGGGGACGCCGCCGCCGGCCACACCCTCCTCGGTCACCGTCACCCGCTCCAACGGCACCCTCACCGCCACCTGGCCCGCCGCCGACAACGCCACCGGCTACCACATCACCTACAGCTCCAACAACCGCCAAAGCTGGTCACTGGCCGCCTACAACCACACCAACACCACCATCACCATCAACGCCACCAACAGCGCCACCTACCACGTCGCGGTACGCGCCCTCAACACCACCGGCGGCAGCGGCTGGCGCAACTCCGCAGCATCAGCCCCATTGACACCGCCACCGGCCACCCCCGCCTCAGTCACCGTCACCCGCTCCAACGGCACCCTCACCGCCACCTGGCCCGCCGCCGACAACGCCACCGGCTACCACATCACCTACAGCTCCAACAACCGCCAAAGCTGGTCACTGGCCGCCTACAACCACACCAACACCACCATCACCATCAACGCCACCAACAGCGCCACCTACCACGTCGCGGTACGCGCCCTCAACACCACCGGCGGCAGCGGCTGGCGCAACTCCGGGGCCAGCGGGCCGTACACCCCGCCGGAGCCGGTGGCCGCACCGGCGATGGTGGCGATAGCCGCGAACATGACCGAGGTCACCATCGGTCGCAAGAACGATTGGAAGCTCGACTCGCTCGACGTGAGCTGGAGCGCGGTCAGCGGCGCGGTCAGCTACCAAGTGCAGTGCGTCAACAGCTACGCCAACACCCGGCTGACAGTCTACTTCACCAATTGGTCGACGTGCGTGAGCAGCCTGTCGGACACCTCGACGACGATCACGTCGAGCGATTACTTCCTGGACTTCGAATTCGCCTACAAGGTGCGCGTCCGCGCCAAGGGCGCCGACAACGTCTGGAGTGGATGGACCGAGTCGGAGATCGCTTGGCCGGTGTGGCGACCGGGGGAACCCTGGGTGATCAAGCGCGGCGACGGCAGTCTCGTCGTCGAGTGGCGCCAATATGGCCGCCCCGTCAAATGGGGCGTGAAGTACCGTGTCTTCTGCGCCGCCCAAGGAGGAACAGGGACGAAGTGCGCCGACGACATCGATCCCGTCACCGGAGTCAACGCCGACGGGTACGTCGAGGCGACCATCACCGATCTCGATCTGGACACCAGCGGCACGCAGGCCGTCCAGAACGCCTCGTCCTACTACGTCACAGTGGAGGCCTTCAACAACACGGGCAAAGTCAGCACCGATAGCGGCCCGTGGGGCCCGCTGACCTCCCCCGCCAAGTTCAGCAACGTGACCGCCACCCGCGGCGACGGCACCGTCACGGTCACGGTCCACCGTCCGGCCTACACCTGGCTCACCAGCGTCGGGATGGTCTGCAACGTCCAAGGGGGCAGCAGCGGGCCGTGTCCGGGCAGTCCCTTCACTGTCGATCTCGACAACGTCTGGGCTGACCGGGAGAGCTTCACAATCAACGTCGGCGCAGCCAACAACTCCAAGGCCTACATCATCGCAGCGCAGGGCGTGAACGCCCTCGGCACCGGCGCGCTGTCGGACTGGCTCTCCCTCTCGGCCATCTCCTCGCCCGCCCAGATCGCCGCTGTTACGGCCACGCGAGGCACCGGCACGCTCACGGTCTCGTGGACCGAGCCCTCTGGCAACTACCTCTCCTACGACGTCGAGTGCAGCAGCGACAGCGGCACCACCTGGACCGCCACCTGCACCCGCGGCACCGGCAGCGTGAACGGCACCACCTACAGCGAGACCCTCACCGGCGTGAGCGACTCCACCGCCTACACCGTCCGGGCCCGGGCCAAGAACGGCGTGGGAACCGGCGCCTGGCGCTCGTCGGCCGCCATCCCAGCATCACCGTGAACCGCGGCAACGGGACCCTCGTGCTGTCGTGGACGGTTCCCGCCAGCAACGGCGTCACCATCTCCGGCTACGACATCCAATGCAGCAGCGACAGCGGGGCAACGTGGACCGCGACCTGCACCCGTGGCACCGGCACGACCAGCAACTCGACCTACAGCGAGACCCTCACCGGCGTCACCAACTCCACCGCCTATCTGGTCCGAGCCCGCGCCAAGAACGCCAACGCCACCGGCGCCTGGCGCGAGTCAGCCGCTATCGCGGCCCTGGCCGCCCCCGGTGCCCCGGAAAGCGTGAGCGTGGCCAATTCCACTTACGACGGCAACATCAGGCGCTACCCGGTGAGTTGGAACAAGCCCACCGGGGCGGCCTCAAACGAGTCACTCGCCTACGAAGTGCAATGCAGCAGCGCCTCGAACCCCAACTCCAGCCAGTGGGGAGCCTGCGGCACCCACCAGGTCTCCTCCACCGCCAACACCAGTGTGAGCACACAGGTGTCACATGGTTGGAATGCCTCCGTGTTCAAGAAGATTCGGGTGAGGACCAAGAAATACAGCGACCTGTACAGCGCCTGGGTGGAGGCCAACACCAAGTACACCTAGCCTCGGCGGTCGAGCCCGCTCAGCAGCATCCTCGACGGCAATTTTCCTCCGTCCTTCCGCGCCCGCTGCCAGGGCCTAGTCGAGCGTTCTCCAGCTTCCGCCCCCTAGGCGGGGCACCCCACAGACTCGTCGGCCGCCCCAAGAAGTCCGCCCACGGCGCCGAGCCTCCTCGGCAATGATAATACTCCCTACTATGTTGTAGTAGAGTGCTCGTGGAGTCTGCACCCGCTCCGCGCCGACCCGCGGATGTGGGCAGGAGGTGGCTGATGCGGCGAAGTGGACCTACCCGGACTCGGAGGCTGATGCTGGCGGCCCTGGCCCTGGCCCTGGCGCTGGCCACGACGGTCGCCGCGCCGACGGCCGGTGCCCAGTCGACGCCCGGCACGCCGACGTCGGTGTCGGTGGAACGCAGCGACGGCACCCTCACCGTGTCATGGGCCGCGGTCGCCGGCGCGGACCGCTACCACATCACCTACAGCACCGACGGCCGAAAGAGCTGGAGCCTCGCCGCCCTCAACCACACCGACACCACCATCACCATCACCGCCGACAACGACGCCACCTACGTCGTCGGCGTGAGAGCCGGCAACAGCGCCAACTGGGGCGGCTGGCGCAACTCCGACCACAGCGGCCCCTACACCCCGCCCACACCCGGCGTGCCCGCATCCGTGTCAGTGCAACGCGCCGACGGCACCCTCACCGCCACATGGCCCGCGGTCACCCACGCCAGCCACTACCACATCACCTACACCACCAACAACGGCCAAAGCTGGAACCTCGCCGCCCTCAACCACACCGACACCACCATCACCATCACCGCCGACAACGACGCCACCTACATCGTGGCCGCCCGCGGCGGCAACAGCGCCAACTGGGGCGGCTGGCGCAACTCGCCCGCGGCGGGGCCGTGGACCCCGCCCACACCCGGCGTGCCGGCGTCGGTGTCGGTGGAGCGGGCTGACGGCACCCTCACCGCTTCATGGCCCGCGGTCACCCACGCCAGCCACTACCACATCACCTACACCACCAACAACGGCCAAAGCTGGAACCTCGCCGCCCTCAACCACACCGACACCACCATCACCATCACCGCCGACAACGACGCCACCTACATCATCGGCGTGAGAGCCGGCAACAGCGCCAACTGGAGCGGCTGGCACAACTCCCCATCCAGCGGCCCCTTTAGCCCGCCGATGGCCGCACCCGCGTCGGTGGCGATCGGGATGAACATGGGCGAGGTCAACCTCGGCCGCGGCAACCATTGGACGATCCAGTCGCTCAACGTGAGCTGGAGCGCGGTCACCAACGCGGTCAGCTACCAAGTGCAGTGCGCCACCGTCTACGCCAACGGCATCTGGGACGTCGGCGACGGCGACTTCGGTGACTGGACGACCTGCGTGAGCAGCGTGTCCGGCACTTCGACGACGATTACGCATAGCGACTACCCCTTGGATCCTTATTTCGCCTACAAGGTGCGCGTCCGTGCGAAGGACTCCAGCAACGTCTGGAGCGACTGGACCGACTCTCAGATCGCCTGGCCGGTGTGGCGCGTGTCGGGTCCCTGGGTGATCATGCGCGGCGACGGCGACCTCGACCTCGAATGGCACCAGACGGGGCGTCCGATCAGATGGGGCGTCAAGTACCGCGTCTACTGCAGCACCGACGGATCAACCTGGACGAAGTGTGCCGACGACATCGATCCCGCCACCGACTCCACGCTCGGCTCAGTGACGGTCACCGATCTCGATCTGGACACCAGCGGCACGCAGGCCGTCCAGAACGCCACGTCCTACCGCGCCGAAGTGGAAGCCTTCAACGACACGGGCACAGCCCGTGGTCCTAGTGGTCGTCGCGTGTTCGGGCCGCTGACCTCCCCCGCCAAGTTCAGCAACGTGACCGCGACCCGCGGCAACGGCACCATCACCGTCACCGTCCACCGTCCGTCCCAGAGCTGGCTCACTAGCGTCCAAGTGGTCTGCACCGTCGATGGAGTCAGCATCGGGCAGTGTCCTGGAAGCCCGTTCACCACTGATCTCAACGAGGCCTACGAGGACCGGGAGAGCTTCACCATCAACGTGGGCACAGCCAACAACTCCAAGACCTACATCCTGGGCGCGCGCGGCGTGAACGCCCTCGGCACCGGCACGCTGTCGGACTGGCTCTCCGCACCCCCTATCTCCTCCCCCAGCCAGATCGCCAGCATCACCGCGAGCCGCGGCGACGGAACGCTCGTGCTGTCGTGGACGGTGCCCACCGGCAACTACCTCTCCTACGAAGTCGAGTGCAGCAGCGACAGCGGCACCACCTGGACCGCCACCTGCACCCGCGGCACCGGCAGCGTCGACGGCACCACCTACAGCGAGACCCTCACCGGCGTCACCAACGCCACCGCCTACACCGTCCGAGCCCGGGCCAAGAACGGCGTGGGGACCGCCGCCTGGCGCCAGTCGGCCGCCATCCCGGTCGAGCCCGGCCAGATCGCCAGCATCACGGCGAGCCGCGGCGACGGAACCCTCGCGCTGTCATGGACGGTGCCCGCCAGCAACGGCGTGACCATCACCGGCTACGACATCCAATGCAGCGACGACAGCGGCGCGACGTGGACCGCCACCTGCATTCGGGGCACCGGAAGCACCACCAACTCCACCTACAGCGAGACCCTCACCGGCGTCACCAACGCCACCGCCTACACCGTCCGAGCCCGCGCCAAGAACGCCAACGCCGACGGCCCCTGGCGCGAGTCCACCGCCATCGCGGCGATAGCCGCCCCCGGCACCCCGGGAAGCGTGAGCGTGGGCAACTCCAGTTTCGACGGCGTCAATAGGAACTACCCGGTGAGCTGGAACAAGCCCGCCGGAGCGGCCTCAAACGAGTCACTCGCCTACGAAGTGCAATGCAGCACCGCCTCGAACCCCACCTCCGGCCAGTGGGACGCCTGCGGCACCGTCACCGTCTCCTCCACCGCTAACACCAGTGTGAGCAAACAGGTGTCACATGATCAATTTGGTAGCTTGTTCAGGAAGATACGGGTGAGGACCAAGAAGTACAGCGATCTGTACAGCGCCTGGGTGGAAGCCAACACCCAATACACCTAACCGACGCTAACGACACCGCACGGCAGCACCCTCGACAGCCATGAGCCTCCGTCCTTCCGCGCCCGCTGGTGTGTTAGCGGAGGCGAAGCTCCGGCACCCCTCGGCCCGGTCATCGACAGCCCCTCGGCGGAGACGGTCCTTGTAGCGACCTGATGCAGCGGCCCCGGACGACGCGGGAGGCCGAAGCGGTCAGAGGCTAGGCTGTCGGCGACGGCATCACCCTCTCCGGCGACGACATCTCGCGCAGCAGCGACCGGCGGATTCGGCGGGTTCAGTGGATTGTTGGTGGTTTCTGATGGTGTCGGGGATTGCTTGTCACACCCTTGGACTAGTTTCGGATGCATGGAATCAACTGTGGATCAAGCAGCGGATGGCGGCCCCGAGCAGGGGGACGCGGCCCGGGTGTCGGATGTCGATGTGGGCTCGCTGAGCGAGGCCGCGCTGGTGGAGCGTCTGGCGGTGCTGGGCCAAGAGCGGTCCCGGGTGGAGGGGCTGTTGGCTGAGGCGGCGGCCGAGCTGCACCGACGGGTGGGCGGTCGGGCCGCGGCGGCGGTGGTGCGGGAGCGGTTGCACGTGTCGGCCCGCCAGGCGACCGCGGACACCGAGTTGGCCGCGTCGCTGGCCGGAGGTTTCGCGTCGACTCTGACCGCGCTGCGCGCCGGTGAGATCACCCTCGGTCATGCCCGGGTGATCAACCGGGTCGGCACCGATCCTGATCATGAGCAGGAGGCCGAGCTGTTGAAGCTGGCCCGGGATGTGCCCGTGGACTTGTTCGCTCGCATGACCCGCCGCCGCGACAACGGCGACGGCGGCGGCGCGGAGCACTATCGGCAGCGCCAGAACCGGTGGGCGTCACTGGTGCAGGATCCCGACGGGTCGTGGCGGCTGTCGGCGTATTTCGACTACAGCACGGGCAAGCACGTCAGCGTGGCGTTCAACCGGATGGTGCGCGCCTACCGCAACGAATTCGCGGCCGACGGCAGCTCCCGCTACGACAAGCTCACTCCCCAGCAGCGCCGCGCCGACGCTTTGGTCAACCTCATCGTCGGCGAGGGCCCCTACAACCGCCCCAACGCCACGCTTCTGGTCATCGCCGACTACGACACCGTCGCCGCCGAGTTGCGCAACCTGCGCTACGACGACGGAATGCCCGTGCCCGCAGACCAAATCGCCCGCCTTGCCGCCGGCGCCAAGATCCTGCCCGCGATATTCGACACCGACGGCGAGCCGCTGTGGCTGGGCCGAGCCCGGCGCGACGCCAGCGCCGGCCAGCGCCTCGTGCTCGCGGCCCGAGACGGCGGCTGCGTCAACTGCGCCAACCCCGCCGAAAGGTGCGATCCCCATCACATCCGATGGTTCAGCCGCGGCGGGCCCACCGACATCGACAATCTCGCCCTGCTATGCGAGAGCTGCCACCACCTCACCCACGAGGACAACTGGCCGATGCGCAAACACAACGGCCGCCACAAACTCCACCCGCCCGCACGCCTCAAACCTCGACAACACCTGTCCGCACCAGCAACACCCGAGCGCAACCCCGTCCTGCGAAGGTGACGGCAGGCGGCAGCCCGCCAGTTCGCGACGTGCGCTCGATGGAGCGGGGAGGAGTGACGTTGAGTCGCTATCGGGGCGACATTGTCGTCACGGCACCGATCACCGTTGACGAGCCGTTGACGCCGGACGCGCTGGAGGAGATCGTCGAGCGGGCCAGCGAGGTCTTCGGCCGACGCAGCGACGTGGTCGAGTTCCTCGTGTCGGGATCGTGCCGGGATGCGTCGATCAGGCTCGACTTCTCCATGGTGGGCCTGAGCGGCATCCAGCCCGCTGCCGCGGCCGCCGTCGAACAGATCGTCACCGAGGTCTTGGGTCACGCCGGGTTGACGGTCCGAGGACGCATCAACCAGCGCATCACCGGAGGCGAGGCTCCGGCACCCCGTGGCCCCATAATCGAGAGCCCCTCGGCAGAGACGGTCCTTGTAGCGACCTGATGCCAGATGCCGCGGAAGACGCAGCACGGACACGCAGCCCGCAGCCTCTGAGTCAGCCCGCCAAGACGTAGACCGATCCTCCAAGAAACGGGGGAAGCTCACCGTGTTCGACGCCGGGATCGAGGCTCGGCGACTGCAACCTCTGCGACTGGGTCACTGCAAACTATCGTTTGAATATCTCTATTGATAGTATAGTTTCTCTATGAGTTCGGGCAAGGTATTGAGTCCTGTGGCAGTGGAGGCGGCCCGGCTGCTGGGACAGCGGGTGGCCGCCGCGCGGCGGGAGCGTCGCTGGACGCTGGCTGAGCTGGCCGAGCGAGTCGGCGTGTCCGTCGTGACGCTCCGCAAGGTCGAGGCCGGCGACCCGACCGTGGCCCTGGGCACCGCCTTCGAGGCGGCCACGCTCGTAGGGGTGGCACTGTTCCACGAAGACCCGGCGCGCCGCGCCCTGGAGGCCGAGGTCGTCGGGGCCCGGCTCGCAGTGCTCCCCGCCTCAGTGCGACCCCGCCAAGTAGATGACAACTTCTGAACCCGCCACCGAACCCTCCGACGCCGACGGAGCCGCCGACGTCTTCGTGTGGGTGTGGCTGCCCGGCGCGGCCGATCCAGTGGTCGCCGGACGGCTGATCGAGCGAGGACCGGTGGTGACCTTCACCTACGGGCGCAGCTACCTGGACCGTCCCGGCGCCGTCCCCCTGTACCTGCCCGAACTGCCGCTTCGGCGCGGCGAGTTCCCGCCCCGCTCCGGGGAGATCGCCGGCTGCGTGGCCGATGCGGCGCCCGACGCCTGGGGGCGCAGGGTGATCGAGCACCGCCGCACCGGCGCCCGCACGGACCTCCATGTCCTGGCCTACCTGCTGGAGTCGGGTTCCGACCGCATCGGCGCCCTCGACTTCCAGACCTCGGCAACCCGCTACGAGGCCCGATCCGGCGACGCCGCGTCACTGGCCGAGTTGGCCGAAGCCGCGGAACGGGTCGAGAACGGCGAGCCGCTCACGCCAGCGCTGGATCGGGCCCTGCTGCACGGGACGTCGGTGGGCGGAGCCCGGCCGAAGGCCCTCCTCGCCGACGGCGGCCGCAGCATGATCGCCAAGTTCTCCTCCTCGACCGACCCCTATCCGGTGGTGAAGGCCGAGTACGTCGCCATGGAACTGGCCCGACGTGCCGGGCTCGACGCAGCGCCCGTCGAGCTCGCCCAAGCGCTCGGCAAGGATGTGCTGCTAGTGGAGCGCTTCGAGCGCTCCGTCCAACAAGCCAGCAACCCGACCCCCCAACAAGCCGACGAGCGCTCCGTCCAACAAGCCAGCAACCCGACCCCCCAACAAGCCGACGAGCGCGCCGCCCAACGAGCTGGCGATCCGACCATCCAACAAGCCAGGCGCATGATGGTCTCGGCGCTGACCATCCTCGAGTTGCACGACGCCGATGGCATCGCGGGCCGGTACGCGACCTACGTCGACCTCGCCCATCAGGTGCGGTCGCGTTTCACTGCGCCCGATGCAACGCTGCGTGAGCTGTTCTCGCGCATCGTGTTCAACATCCTCGTCGGCAACACCGACGACCACGCCCGCAACCACTCCGCCTTCTGGAACGGCACCAGCCTGACACTCACTCCCGCCTACGACATCTGCCCCCAGCCCCGCGCCAGCGGCGAAGCGGCCCAGGCGATGGCCTTCGGCGACAACGGCGACCGCCTCAGCCAAGTGGCCCGCTGCGTCGCCCACGCCGGCCACTACCACCTGACCACCCAGCAGGCCCACGACATCATCGACCACCAGATCGCAGTAATCCAAGACCAATGGAACGAAGTCTGCGATCTCGCATCACTCCCCGCCGTAGAGAAGCAACGCCTCTGGCAACGCCAATTCCTAAACCCCTACGCCCTCTACGACTACTAGTCACCTCCTAACGACGGGGCCCCTAGATCTGCGGTCGGTCCTGGTCATTGAGTGCGGCGACAGCCGCTTCGACCATGCGGGCGAGAGTCCGCGTCCATCTCGGTGAACAGCTCGCGCAGCCGGTCGACGTCGAGTTCGCCGACGCGCTCGGGAGGCACCGGCCTAGGCGTCGAGCATGTCGGCACCGAACCAGACGCCGTGCTCAGCGCAAACCCGCGGCGCACGCCGACGGATCGTGGCGCCGAACGGGAAGTCCAGCGGAACACCGAACAGCCCGATGCCGGGATCGAGACAGTGTCGATGCACCCACCCGGGGGCGGTGAGCCCGTCGCGCTCGCACAAAGCGTGGAGGACCGCTGCCATCTTGGCGGCAACGACATGATCGGTGCCGGCCGGCGGCTCCTCGGCGAGCATGCTGGGGCGCTGGTCGGGGAAGCGACGCCAGTCCATCACGAACTGGACCAGCGGCCGGTCGGCGTGCCGCCAGGACGGATCGACCATCTCAGCGGCCAGCGCCGGAACAGTGAGAGCCTCCACGTAACGCCAAGTCGCAGCCGTCTGCGCCATAGACCGAGCATAAGGCCCGCGTCCACCCGCCGCGCAGCCCCGTCGAGCAGAGGCAGCCCGCTCTCACTTCCGCCATGAGCCTATGATCATCAAGGATCCGGAGGGCATTTCGATGAACGACGCGAGGCGAACCCTTCACGCTCGCGGACAGCCCGATCTCTTCGCCAGCTACGGCAGCACACAACCGGTTCAGGCTCGGAGCTCGATCAACCCGTCGCCTTCGGATCCAGTTCTGCCGGACAGTGAATCCGGGGGCGAGCGAGCGGCTCGGACGCGGGGGTCGATGTTGTGGGCGGCTTACGGGGACGCTCTCGGCTTCATCAGCGAACTCGTGGACCGCAAGGGGCTCGAACGGCGGACCCGGGGCGCGTCCCTGGATCACCTCATGGAGTGGCGGAGACACGTCGGCGGCAGGAGGGGCATTGAAGTGCTGCTTCCGGCCGGGTGCTGGTCTGACGACACCCAGCTACGCATGGCGGTCAGCCGTTCAATCGGCGGCTACGGCTTCGACGTCGAGACGTTCGGCCGCGTCGAGTTGCCCGTCTGGCTCTCGTACGCGCTAGGCGGCGGCCGGGCCTCCAAGGCGGCGGCCAGGAACCTCGGCAAGCCGGCCGCGCTGTGGTACGCCAACACCTTCGCAGGCTGGACGAACGCCGGCGGCAATGGCGCGGCTATGCGCATCCAGCCCCACGTCTGGGCCTCACCCGACCTCGACGGGGGCTACATGCTCGACGTGATCGCGGACAGCGTCTGCACCCACGGACACCCCCGCGCCATCGTCGGCGCCTGCTTCCACGCGGCCACCCTCGCCCACTGCATGAAGTTCGGCACTGTCCCGGACGCCGACACATGCTTGGACGTAGCGGCCCGCGTACGCGACACGATCCAACTGATCGAGGAGCACTCGACTCTGGGGCCTGTGTGGAGCGGCCTGTGGGAGCGAGAGACCGGCAAGCGGTTCAAAGATGCGTGGCGGGTCACCGTCGATGAGCTCCATCACGCCATCAAGAACGCAGCCGACGGCGCTGAGACCGCTGACGGCGATCACGCTGCCTACGGGGGGATCATCGATCGCCTTGGCCTTCAGGACGGAGCGCAGCAGGGCAGCGGGATCCTCACCACCGTCGCCGCCGTGATGCTGGCAGCGACAGCGTCCGACGCCCACGGGGGCGTGGTCGCGGCGGCCAACACCATCGGCACCGACACCGACACGATCGCCACCATGGCCGGAGCCCTGCTCGGCGCCTGCGACACCGCCGCGGACCCGCCCGAAGATCCGCTCGACAGCGCCTACCTGAGCGCAGAAGCCGACCGTCTCCTTGCCGTGGCTAGAGGCGAGCAGGCCGACGGCCACCGGTACCCCGATATCCTCACTTGGTCCGCGCCTCTGACGCAGGCGGACGCCTTGGTCAGCGACAACGGCAGCCTCGCGGTGGAAGGCCTCGGGCCTGCCACGCGGCTGGAGGCGGAGCCGATGTTCACAGCCCGCCGAGACTTCGCCTGGGACTGGGTCAGAACCGACTTCGGCCAAACGCTCCTAATCAAGCGCCGCCCCGAAATCAAGCCAAAGGCCTCCAGCAACGACCCGACCCCTCCAGTCGCTCCGACAAGCACGGCCGGTTCGCGCCGGGAGCCCGAGCACCGAGAGCGACGTCGTGCAGCCCAGCGAACTAGCCGCCTAGAGCCCGGCCCTGGAAGAACGGACCGAGCGATCATGGACGCCCGGGAGAACATCTCCGATGATGCGGCCTTGGGATCCGTCGTGCGCAGGGTCGCTATGCAGGGATCGCTCGGAGATCTCCTCAACTTCATGAGAGTCATCCGCGACGACCTGCGCCGCTGACGGCTCGGAAACCAGGTCGCGGCCCTCCGCTGCCAGCGAATCATCGGGGCTGTCCAGCAAAGTCCTTATCACGGCCACGTCCGCCGCGCCCGACACTGCCAGTCGGACGGCCGCGACCCTTGTCGAACTTCGTTGTGACCGATTCTCGTGGCCGGCCGTCGCTGGTGCCACTCCAGGTAGGAGTCGCAGGGGCGGACCGCGCCCTCTGGGAGCAGCAGGCTCGGCTTGAGAATCGGCCCGAAGAAGTTGCTGGCGCCCGGGTCGTTCCTGGTGCTCGCCTCCAATGTCGGTGCCCTATGCACCCGTAGGCCCCGTTGACGATGATGAGCCCGGTGTCGAAGGCGGCGTCGACGCCAGTGGCCTCACGAACAGGCTGGCCGAGTCGTGAACGATCGGAGGCGCCCGGTGTATCGACGCACCCCCCTTACCGGAGGGATTCACTACATAGAACAGCCCGAAGCACAAGGTCACCTCGACCGGCGTGAACGGCTCTTGGCGCTTCTTGGGCTAACGGCGCAAGATCTGGCCCCACTGCGAGCGGGCCTGCTCGACCGCTAGATGGAGCTAGTCGCTTAGCGACCTCACGGCCCCAACGTAGCCGGCCGGTCCGACGAGGGCCGAGCGGCGGAGGACGGACGAATCTGCGGCCGCTGGCGAGTCGCCGACTCCTACAGGGCCAGGAGTTGGTCTACGGCGGATTCGGGGGTGATGGTGCCTTGCTCTACGGCTTGCTGTAGCTCGGGTAGGGCGGGGTGGGACTCGAATTGTTCTCTTAGGCGTTGCTCTAGTAGCGCTTGCATCCAAGCTAGGCGGCCTTGGGCTCGGCGGTGGGCTAGGGCGCCGGTGGACTCGAGGCGGCGGTGGTGCTCGGCGATTTGGTTCCACAGGTCGTCTATGCCGGTGCCGGTCGCAGCCGAGACGGTCAGCACTGGGGGCGGGCCGGTGTCGCTGGAGGGCACCAGCAGGGGGAGGGCTCGGCGGAGCTCGGCGGCGGCCAGTCGGGCGGGCTGCTCGCCTGGGCCGTCGGCCTTGTTGACTGCGATCACGTCGGCCAGCTCCAGCAGGCCCCGCTTGACGGCCTGCAACTCGTCGCCCGCGCCGGCGAGGGCCAGCACGCACAGGCAGTCCACCGAGGCGTACACGGCGGCCTCGGACTGGCCTACGCCCATGGTCTCGACCAGCACCACGTCGTAGCCGGCTGCCTCCAGCACGGCAATGGCGTGCGGGGTCGTGCTGGTCACGCCGCCGAGAGTGCCCGCCGACGGCGACGGCCGGATGAAGGCATTCTCGTCGGCGGACAGGCGGGCCATGCGGGTCTTGTCCCCCAGGATCGACCCACCGGTGACCATGCTGGACGGATCGACTGCCAGCACTCCGACCCGATGGCCGGCCGCGGTGAGCCGGATGCCCAGCGCCTCGATCAGCGTCGACTTGCCCGCGCCCGGGACGCCGCTGATGCCTACCCGGTGGGCGCCTCCCGCGTGGGGCAGCAGCTCCGACAGCAGGTCCTGAGCGGCGCGGCGGTCGTCGGGCAGGGCCGACTCGACCAGGGTGATGGCCCGGCCCACCGCGGTGCGGTCGCCAGCCAGCACGCTGGCGATCAGGTCGTCCATCTCACCCAGCCCGGTCTTCCATCTCAGTCGGCACGGTCTCCACTTCAGCCCGCCCGGTCTTCCATCTCAGCCAGCCCGGTCTCCACTTCAGCCCGCCGTTCGGGCTCTTCTTGGCCGTGCCAGCTGATTTGGACTTAGTTTTTGCCAATATGTGTAGAAAAGTAAGTCAATTTCACTCGCAGGACGGTGCTGGCCAGGCTTGACAGTCAGGGTGGGTTGGCCGACGGTCAGAGCAGATTGGCCGACGGTCAGAGCAGATTGGCCGACGGTCATCGGGCGAGACAGGCCAAGAGCTCGACGGCGGCTTCGGAGATGACTGTGCCGGGCTGGTAGACGGCGACGGCTCCCGCTGCCAGCAACTCGGGAACGTCGGCGTCGGGGACAACCCCGCCCACCACGATGGCGATGTCGGCGCGGCTGAGCGCGGCGAGCTCGTCACGCAGCTCGGGCACCAGAGTGAGGTGGCCCGCGGCCAGCGTGGACACCCCCACGACGTGCACGTCGGCTTCGACGGCCTGGCGGGCGACCTCTGCCGGTGTGGCGAACAGCGGCCCGATGTCCACGTCGAAGCCCAAGTCGGCGAAGGCGGTTGCGATCACCTTCTGGCCTCGGTCGTGGCCGTCCTGGCCGACCTTGGCGACAAGGATGCGAGGCCGGCGCCCCCGGTGACGGGCGAACTCGTCGGCCGCGGCCCGAGCCGCGCCGATGCCACCGGACAGGCCAAACCCCGAGCCAGACCCACTGTCGACACCGCCCGCAGCCGAATCACCAGACAGGCCAGACCCACTGTCGACACCGCCCGTAGCCGAATCACCAGACAGGCCAGACCCCAGGCCAGACCCACTGTCGACACCGCCCGCAGCCGAATCACCGGATGGGCCGGACGCCGCGCCAGTGCCTGACGCGAGCGCCTCGTCGCGGTAGACGCCTTCTACGGCTCGGATCTCGGCCACATGACGACCGTAGACGGTTTCGAGCGCGTCGCTGATCTCCCCGACCGTTGCCTTGGCCCGGGCGGCGTCTATCGACAGGGCCAGCAGGTTGCCGTCACCGGTGCGGGCCGCGGCCGTCAGCGCGTCCAGAGCGGTCTGAAGCGGCGCCTCGTCGCGCTCGGCCCGCAGCCGCTGCAACCTGGCGACCTGGCTGCGCCGGACCTCGGCGTTGTCGATTCGGCGGACCTCCACCGGGCTGTCGGCACCGTCGTCGAGCCGGTAGCGGTTCACCCCGACCACCGCCTGGCGGCCCGAGTCGATGCGGGCCTGGGTGCGGGCCGCGGCCTCCTCGATGCGCAGCTTGGGCAGGCCGGTGGACAGAGCGGAGGCCATGCCGCCCAGTTCCTCGATCTCGCAGATGTGGCCCCAGGCCCGCTCGGCGAGCAGCTTGGTGAGCCGCTCGACGTGGTAGCTGCCGCCCCACGGGTCGACCGTGCGGCACACGCCCGACTCGTGCTGCAGGAACAGCTGCGTGTTGCGAGCGATACGGGCCGAGAAGTCCGACGGCAGGGCCAGAGCCTCGTCGAAGGCGTTGGTGTGCAGCGACTGGGTATGCCCCTGCACCGCGGCCATCGCCTCCACGCAGGTGCGGACCACGTTGTTGTAGGGGTCCTGGGCGGTGAGGCTCCAGCCGCTGGTCTGGCAGTGGGTGCGCAGGCACAGCGACCGGGGGTCCGACGGCTCGAACTGCGACATCAGCCGGGTCCACAGCAGCCGGGCGGCCCGCAGCTTGGCCACCTCCATGAGGAAGTTCATGCCCACGCACCAGAAGAAGCTGAGCCGGGGCGCGAACTCGTCGATTCCCAGCCCGGTGGCCAGCCCGGCCCGCACATACTCCAAGCCGTCGGCCAGGGTGTAGGCCAGCTCGATGTCGAGGGTGGCGCCGGCCTCCTGCATGTGGTATCCGGACACCGAGACCGAGTTGAACCGGGGCATCCGGGCCGCGGTGAAGCCGATGATGTCGGCCACGATCCGCATCGACGGCCCCGGCGGGTAGATGAACGTGTTGCGGACCATGAACTCCTTGAGGATGTCGTTCTGGATCGTCCCGGCGAGCTGCTCGGGGGCCACGCCCTGCTCCTCGGCGGCCACCACGTAGAGGGCCAGCACCGGCAGCACCGCGCCGTTCATGGTCATCGAGACGGTCGTCTTGTCGAGGGGGATGCCGTCGAACAGCACCCGCATGTCGAGGATCGAGTCGATGGCCACGCCGGCCATGCCCACGTCGCCTGACACCCTGGGGTTGTCGGAGTCGTAGCCCCGGTGGGTGGGCAGGTCGAAGGCCACCGACAGGCCCCGCTGGCCGGCGGCGAGGTTGCGGCGGTAGAAGGCGTTGGACTCCTCGGCGGTGGAGAAGCCGGCGTACTGGCGGATCGTCCACGGCCGGGTCACGTACATGGTGGGATACGGCCCCCGCACGAACGGCGGCAAACCCGGATAGCTGCCCACGAAGTCGGCGTCCGCAATGTCGTCCGGCCCGGCCATCAGCGGCAGCGCAATGCCCTCAGGCGTCTCAAACCCCCCGTCGCCGCTCGCGGTGTCAAACCCCGTGGCGCCGCTGGCAGCGTCGGGCAAAGCCAAACCCCCAACCGCCCCACGCGAGACCACACCGGGCGCCCCACGCGAAGCCACACCCCCAACCGCCCCACGCGGGACCACACCGGGCGCGTCTGAGGCACCCGACGGTGAGCCGGACCGGGAGTCGCCATCGCCCATCGGCGCCTCCGCGCGGTCACCGTGAAGCTCTACGAAAGCGAAGTCCGGCACCGTGCTCATGACACCTCCGAACAACCATCGCGACACCCCACAAGCGCCAAATCCAGCACCATTCTCACGACACCCGGACCGTGTCGTCGCTGGTGACGAGGCAGCCGTCCCACAAACGCCCGAATACAGCACCCGTGCTCATCACCACTCACAACCCCCACCACCAAGCCCCACAAGCGCCCAATCCGGGACCGTGCTCATGACACCTCCGAACAACCGTCGCGACACCCCACAAGCGCCAAGTCCAGCACCGTGCTCATCACGACTCGCAACACCCGCTCGAGACACCGCACACGCCATGTGCAACATCCTGCTCATCACGACTCGCAACACCCGCTCGAAGCACCGCACACGCCATGTGCAACATCCTGCTCATGATGGGCTCGGCTCGGCGCGCCGCAATAGTTCGAGGATGCGAGGCATCCACAGGTCGTAGAGGAAGCCGTCCTCACCGTAGCCGGATCCGTGCGGAAGGACGCGCACCGTCAGCGGGATGAAGAGCCCATGCGCCCGCCACCCGGCGACAACGTCAGCGCGCAGACCGCGTTCGTCGAAGTCCACACCACGGCCGGCGAGCGCTCGGCAATAGCCGGTGATCAAGTCGTCGGCGGCCCCGGCCGAGGAGGGCTCAAGGCTGCTGCTCAGCAGGTACGACACATCCCATGCGGGATTGGCGAAGGCCGGCACTCCCCAATCGACGAACACCGGCGGACCGCCACCATCGGGGAACAGCAGGTTGTCGGACCGCGGGTCGCCGTGAATGAGCGTCATCGGCCGGTTGAGGACTCGCAAATCGTCGACCAGGCGGTCGGTGGCGTCCGCGATGCGGGCATCGTCGTCGGCGCTCCACCAGTCCGAGAACGCGGCCCTGATCAGAGCGGGGCCGCGGTGACGGATCTCGTTGGCGTAGAGCCTCGGGGCTGGGGTAACCACCGCTCCGAGGGCCGGATGGCCGGACAATTCCTGGTCGCCGCCCCAGAAGCGGGCGTGCAATCCGGCCAGCGCGTCGAGCGTCTCGGCCAGGAGATCCGGCGACGGAGGCGAGACGAGGTTGTACACCGAGAAGCCCGCGCTGCAGTCTTCGATCAGCAGCGCATACCGCCGCTTGCCCGTCGACATGAACCTGGCGGGATCCTCCGTTAGGAAGAGTTGAATCCTGGAGGGCAGCGCATCGACGACCCGTACGAGGCCGGGCCGGACCCCGGAACGTCCTGGCGTGAGGCCGCTGCCGAGATGGCGAGGCGTGCGCAGCGGAACCCCAGGGGCGAGGTCCCGGTAGAAGAAGATCTCCCGGGCGTAGGCGTCGGCCAGTTCCACAATGTCCCTCGTCTTCGGGTTCGAGGAGGCGAACTTCGCTATCAGCGTCGCCGGGCCGGCCTCGGGCGGCTCGTAGGAGACGACGGCCCGAGCAAGCTCGCCGGTCATGGCCCTGCCGCCGGATTGCAGGGATTCGAGGGTCATCGAGGCAACCCCGTCGTGCGGGCCGATGGCGCGGGCGGCCCGCATCGCCTCAGTCATCCATTCGGCGGTCAACTCCGAGGGGCTGCCCGGTGCGCTTCGATCGGCCTGCTCGTAGCGCTGCGAGTCGTACCCAGGCGGCGCGACCGTTCGCAGTGGCATGGCCCGACGCTACCCGTCCACCACCTCACGGCGCGAAGGGGTCGGGGTCGGGCCTCGGGCGACTCCACGCCGCGCCACACCAACAAGTCGCGACCGCATCGGTCACCACCACCCGGTCGCCAAACGCAAGCCGACTCCCACACGCCGCGCCACACCAACAAGTCGCGACCGCAGACGGACAAGCCCTCTGGGCGGGCCGTGGCCCGATCAGGCGAGGAGGTCGTTGAGGTCGAGGACCACCAGGATCGCAAGCAGCACAATCACGCCTGCGTTGAGCACGGTGATCGGCCACCTCCAGCGATGACGGGAACTTTGGAAGCGCCGGATGCTCAGCACGTTGAACACGATGGCGACCGTGCCGATGGCCAAGCCGAGGCCCGAACCCACGCCCGACGCGATTCCCGCGGCTGGCAGCACCCACGGGAACAACACGTAGGCGAGGAAGCAGCGAATGCCCGACACCACGACTGCGACGCTGAAGACCCGCTCCGCCGGCGTCTGGGGCGCCATGTCAGCGCGCGAGGTGGCGGGATCGGCGGCCGCGGTCACAGCCCTAGCGTGCCACGCGCCGACCAGCGAGCCACCAGGTCCTCCCGAACTGGCAGCAGAATGCACGCATACCGTGCAGAGCACTGCCAAATCCCGACCGGACCCCGCCCGCAGCCCGAACTGGCAGCAGAATGCACGCATACCGTGCAAAACGCTGCCAAATCCCGAGGCACGGCCCGCAGCTCCAGCCGAACTGGCAGCCCACAACGCCCCAAAACGACCCCCACCGCTGCCAAATCCCGACCAGACCCCGCCCGCAGCCCGAACTGGCAGCAGAATGCACGCATACCGTGCAAAACGCTGCCAAATCCCGACCCGGCCCGGCCCGCAGTCCGAACTGGCAGCAGAATGCACGCATACCGTGCAGAGCGCTGCCAATTTCTGAGCGGCGCCCGCCGAAGCGGTACGCCGGGCGGGCCGGGGGTCAGGCCAGGGCGGCTAGGACTGTGTCGGTGTCGGTGACTGTCGAGACGTTCTGGAGGGCGTAGTCCACGGCCACCCGGTGCCACTCGCCGTCGAACGAGCCGGCCGCGTTCTCGGGGAACACCACGTAGTAGCCGAGGTCGGCGCCGGTGCGGGCCGTGTGCGACATGGCCATGTTGGTCAGCACGCCGCTGAGGATGAGCGTGTCCCGCCCGAAGCCCTTGAGCATCGTGTCCAACCGAGTGTCATGGAACGCGCTCATGCGCATCTTCTCGATGATGAAGTCGCCCTCGACGGGGGCGGTGGCCGGCGACGGCTCGGCCCCCCAAGTGCCGCGGTCGAGGCTGCCCGACGACGCCACCGCCTCGAAGAGGCCGGCGTTCACCTTGAAGCCGGGCGAGCCGGGCTCCACGATGAACCAGACGTGGAACACCGGGATGTCGAGCTCGCGGCAGCGGTCCGCCAGACGGTTGATGTTGGCCTCGAGGTTCTGCTCCGCGTGGTGGGCGCGGGACTCGGGCGTCGAGAACGCTCCCCCCTCGGTGAGCGACGCGTTCTGCATGTCCTGGATGATCAGGGCGCAGCGTCCGGGATCTAGTTCGAGTGCCATATGGCCTCCTTCGGATTGAGTTGTGGACTTCCCGAGGCTCGGGCGCCGGAAGGCTCAGGCGCCGACGGCACCAACGGCGCTCGGCTCGGCGGCGCGGACCTCAGGCCCGCATGAACGCCTCGGTGTGGGGGGCGACGACGGTCGGCAGCGACCGCACGGTGGAGGACGCCGCGAAGAATAGGGTGCGGAAGTCGGGGCCTCCCCAGTGCAGGTTGGCCACCACCTCGTCGATCTCGACCACGCCGAGGTGGTTGGCGTCGGAGTCGAACACCCAGACGCCGCCGGGGCCGGTCACCCAGATGTTGCCCTGCTCGTCGCACTTCATGCCGTCGGGCACGCCGTCCACGTCGTCGTCGGACAGACCGTCGACGAACACGTCGCCGCCGTCGAGCGACCCGTCGGCGTTCACGCTGTAGACCCGCACGAGGGCGTGGGTGGTGTCGTTGATGTACAGCAGCGACTCGTCGGGCGAGAAGCACAGGCCGTTGGGCTGGTCGAAAGTGTCCTGATCGACGCAGAGCTCCGTGGCGCCGTCAGCGCCGGGCGCCACCCGGAACACGCCCTGCCAGCCCAGCTCGCGGGGCCGCTCCAGGCCGAAGCCGGGCATGCGGCCGTACCACGGGTCGGAGAAGTAGATGGTGCCGTCGGCCCGGACCACCACGTCGTTGGGGCTGTTCAGCTCGACCCCCTCGTAGTGCGACGCCACCGTCTCGCGGCTGCCGTCGGGACGCTCGCGCATCACCTTGGAGGTGGAGTGCTCGCACACGATCAGGTTCAGGTCGGCGTCGTAGGTCATGCCGTTGCACTTGTCGGCGGGCCGGCGCACCTCGGTGACCTCGCCGTCCTGCCAGCGGCGCCGCACATCGCCGGGCATGTCCGAGAACA
This sequence comes from Acidimicrobiales bacterium, assembly GCA_963667505.2. Taxonomy (GTDB): domain Bacteria; phylum Actinomycetota; class Acidimicrobiia; order Acidimicrobiales; family Aldehydirespiratoraceae; genus Aldehydirespirator. The sequence continues at coordinate 1,994,796 of OY763490.2, forward strand.
GCAGGTGGTGGTCGCGGGGATGCCAGATCGGGCCCTCGGTGAAGTTGAAGCCGCTGCCGATCACCTCCACGGCCGCGTCTCGCTCGACGAGCTCCCAGAACCGGTCGTTGTTGGCTCTCAGGGTCATTGTTCAGCCTCCTGTGGACGGGTCTCTAAAGAACGGACGGGCGCCAACGCTCACGGCCCCCAGCTCTTGACAGACGAGACGCTGTTGATCGACAGCTCCTCGTCGTAGACCACCACGCGTCCCTCGCGGCGGGGCTCGCCCCGGCCGTCGCGCTTGGCGTCGAGCGCGGCCAGGACCCGCTCGGGGGTGATCGGGAACTCGGTGACCCACACTCCCACCGCGTCGTGGATGGCGTTGGCGATCGCCGCGGGCTGGGCGTTGTTGGCCATCTCGCCGATGCCCTTGGCGCCGTAGGGGCCGCCGGAGGACGGGTTCTCCATGAGCACGTTGCTGATCTCGGGGAGCCCGTCCATGGCCGGCACGTGGTAGGTGCTCATGCCGTCGCCCCGGTGCTCGAGGCTCGGGTAGTAGGGGTAGCAGGTCTCCAGCACGCCGAAGCCGAGGCCCATCACCGCGCCCCCCTCGATCTGGCCCTCGACCAGGGTGGGGTTCATGGCCCGGCCGATGTCGTAGACCTGGGTTAGCTTCAGCACCCTCACGTCGCCGGTCTCGTCGTCCACCTCGACCTGGGCGGCGCACGCCGCGTAGGAGATGGCCGCGTGGGGCGGCTTGTCCACCTCGCCGGTCTCGGGGTCGATGATGGCCGCGCCCGGGTTGAGGTGGGCGCCGTCGCCGGTCAGCAGCTCGCCGTGCACGAAGGTGGCCGCGCCGGCCACCTCGTCGATGCCCATCGACTTCGACGGCGTGCCCTTGACCGACACCGCGCCGTCGGCCACCTCGAGATCCTCGGGGTCGATCTCCATTTCTCGCGACGCCACCGCCAGGATCCGCTCGCGCACCTGGCGGGCCGCCTTCAGCACCGCGTTGCCGGCCACGAACGTGGCCCGCGACGCGAACGTGCCGGTGCACATGGGCGACGAGTCGGTGTTGGAGTTGTCGTAGGTCACCCAGTCGTAGGGCACGCCGATGGTCTCGGCCACGATCTGCGACTGGACGGTCTTGGAGCCGTTGCCGATGTCGGCCGTGCCCGAGAACACGTCCACCCGGCCGTCGGGCTTGACCTTGATCCAGGCCTGCGACGGGTCGCCGTTCTGGTTCATGCCGGTCGGGTACTCGACGGTGGCGAGTCCCTCGCCGCGGTGCAGAGCCATCAGTGGCCTCCTCCCGACCCGATCTGGGCCATCAGATGGTCCGGCAGCATGTCGGCGGAACGCTCGGCCCTGGTCATGGACCGCAGCTCGTCGCTCAACTCGGCGCCGGTGGACGCAGCCAGCGACTGCAGCACTTCCACGGTGCTGGGATCCTCGTAGGGGATGCGGTTGGGCGACGTGTCGTTGACCCGGTTGGCGTTCTTGAGCCGGAACTCGTAGGGGTCCATCCCCAATTCCCGGGCGACCCGCTCGGCGTGGATCTCGATGGCGGTGGACAGCCCGGTCACGCCGTAGCCGCGCATGGCGGTGGTGGGGATGCGGTTGGTGAACACCACGTACCCGTCGAAGTGCAGGTTGGGGATGGTGTAGGCGCCGGTGTGGTGGAAGCTGTGCTTGGTCAGGCCGTACACCGAGAAGCGCCCGTAGGCGCCGGCGTCGTGGATGGTGAGCATCTTGCGGCCCAGGATCCAGCCGTCGCGGCTGACGGCGTCGATGATCTCCATGTGCCACGGGCCCCGGTTGCCCGACGCCAGCATCTCCTCCTCGCGGGTCCAGCGCCACTTGACGGGCCGGCCCGACTTCTGGGCGGCCAGCGCGGTCAGCGAGTCCGAGGCGGTGTCGACCTTGCCCCCGAAGCCGCCGCCCACGGTGCCGCCCACCATCTTCACCTGGCTCATCGGCAGCTGGAGGTGCGAGCACACCACGCCGAGCGAGAAGTACATCGCCTGGGTGCAGGTGTGGACCGTGAGACGGCCGTCGGGCTCGGGGACGGCCACGCACACCTGGGTCTCCAGCGGCGCCTGCTCCTGGGACTGGGTGCGGTAGGTGCCCTGCACGATCAGGTCAGCGGCCTCGAAGGCCTCGTCGATGTCGCCGCGGCGGATCTGGCGGACGTCGAGGTTGCCCTCGTACTGGTCGTACCAGTTGCCGAAGGTGTCGTTGACCACCGGCGCGCCGTCCTCGAAGGCGAGGCGCACGTCGAGCAGAGCGGGCAGCTCCTCGTAGTCGACCTCTATGGCCGCGCAGGCGGCCCGGGCGATCTCGACCGTGTCGGCTGCCACCAGCGCGACCGGCTGGCCCCGGTAGCGCACGTGGTCCTTGGCCAGCAGCGGCTCGTCTCCGGGGATGCCCCCTCCGGAGAGGTGGCCGTACACCAGCAGGGGGACGTCGGTGTGGGTGATCACGGCGTGGACGCCGGCCATGGCCTCGGCCGCGCCGACCTCGATGCGGGTGACCTTGGCGTTGTGGTGCGGCGACCGCAGGGCGGCGGCGTGCAGCATGCCCGGCAGGCGCACGTCGTCGACGTAGGTGGTGCGCCCGGTCACGTGCCCGACACCGTCATAGCGCGGCAGGCGCGCTCCAACGACCTTCATGGCTGTCCTCCTCGTGTCTCGGCTGTCCCGGCGCGGGCCGCGGCGGTCATGACTCGGCTCCGGCGATCGTCACGTAGGTGTTGTTGGCCCCCGACGCCGTTGATGCGGTGTCGAGCTCGCCGCCGGCGGCGGCCGCGGCCACTGCCTCGATGATCTTCACGTACCCGGTGCAGCGGCAGTAGTGGCCGGCCAGAGCCTCGCCGATGGCGGCGGCGTCGGCGGTGCCGCCCGCATTGATGTAGGCGGTGGCGGCCACCACCAAGCCGTCGGTGCAGAAGCCGCACTGGGCCGCGTAGTGGTGGATGAAGGCCTGCTGGACCCTGGACAGGTCCTCGGGGGTTCCCAGCCCCTCCACCGTGACCACTTCGGAGCCCTCCAGCGTGCAGACGGCGGTCAGGCACGACCGCCGGGGCTGGCCGTCGATGAGGACGGTGCACGCCCCGCAGGCCCCGGACTCGCATCCGGCCTTGGGGCTGGTGATGTCCAGCTCCTCGCGCAGCACCGTGAGCAGCGACGTCAGCGGCGGCGACTGCACCGTGCAGGCGACGGAATTGACAGTCAGATCCATGTCACTCTCCAAGCTGCTCGAGGGCTCTGGCGACGTAGACGCCCAGCACCCGTCGGCGGTAGGCGGCCGACGCCAGGGCGTCGTCGTAGGGGTCGGCGTCGGCGGCGGCTGCGGCGGAGGCGTCGGCGATGGAGCCTCCGTCGGCCACCACCGCCTCGGCGGCGTGCAGCCGGCAGGCGTCGGGGGCCGCACCCGTGGCCGCTATGGCCACCGCGCCGTCGGCGCCGCGTACCGCGCTGACCGCGAGGGCGGTGAGCGAATGGGTGTGGTGGCGCCGCAGGGCCACGAACGAGCCCGCCGCTGGCGCCGCGAACGCGATGTCGAGCAGCAGGGCGCCGGACGACGACCCGAACGAGGCCCCGAAGTCGGCGACCCCGCCGGTGTGGGTGCCGTCGGCGTCGGCCCAGCGCAGCACCGCGTCCATCGCGAGCAGCGGGCCGCGCAGGTCGCCGTAGGGTGCGGGCGAGCAGACGTTGCCGCCGATGGTGGCCTGAGCCCGCACCTCGATGTCGCCGATGTTGGCGGCGCAGGGCCCGGCCGGCGCGGGCAGAGCGGCGCACTCGGCGAGCGAAGCGGCCGCGCCCACGGTGATGGTGCCGTTGGACTGTGAGATGGTGTCCATTCCGGCGCGGCCGAGCCAGACGGCCCGCTCCACCGCCACCTCGCCCAGCGTGATCTGGGGCACCAGCAGCGTGCCGCCGGCCAGCACCGCCGCCGAAGGCGACCCGGTCACCGCCGCCGCGGCCTCGGCCTCGGAGGTCGGGATGCTCACCGAGTCTGGGCCCGCCGTCGCTGTCGCTGTCATTGAACCCTCCAGTCGATCAGCCGAGGGCGCGCCCGCGGCAGATCGGTCGACGACATTCGCGCTCACCCGGATTCAAGCCGACGGCGCCGCCGCGCAACAGGCGCTAGCGGAGCAACCTGCCCGCTCCGATGGGAGTGGCTCCTAAGCACTAGTCCCGGCCAGTGCGGCCGGGTGCGGCCGGGTTACGGCCGGGGAGGGAGCTTGGGGCGGTCGCGGTAGCGGGCCCTCAGGATCATGGCCACCAACTCGGTGCGCGACTGGACGTTGAACTTCATCAAGATGTTGCTCACGTGGTTCTTCACGGTGTAGATGCTGAGATAGAGCCGCTCGGCGATCTCGGAATTGGAGAGGCCCGTCGCCAGCAGGTCGGCCACCTCGCGCTCCCGGTCGGTCAGCCCTCGCAGCACGTCGTGGTCGGACGCGATCAGGCGGGTGACCGACGAGTCCATGGCCGACTGGCCCGCGGCCGTGAAGCGGATCGAGGCGGCGAGGTCGTCGCCCGAGACGCTCTTGAGCTGGAAGCTGGTGGCCCCGGCCTCCAGCGCGGAGCGCAGCAGCGCGCCGTCGGTAAAGCTTGTGAGGGCCAGGACCCGCACATCCGGGGCCAGACGGGCGATCTCGGCGATCGCCTCCACCCCGCTGCCTCCGGGCATGATCAGGTCCATGACGACCACGTCGGGGCTCATCTCCACCACCCGGTCCACGGCCACGACACCGTTGTGGGCGGTGCCCACCACCTCGATGTCGTCGTAGCCGTCGAGGCAGGCGGTCACCCCCTCGCGCAGCAGGTCGTGATCGTCCACCACCACTACCCGGATCGGGTCGGCGGACGCTCCGGTCATGACGACAGCCCGGTCATGGCGGACGCTGCGGTCATGACGACAGCCCGGTCATGGCGGACGCTGCGGTCATGACGACAGCCCGGTCATGGCGGACGTTCCGGCAGACGCTCCGGTGGACGCTGCGGTCATGACGACGGCCCCGGCGTCCGCACGAGCAGTTCCGTCACGTCGGAGACCGTCACTGTGACGGTGGTTCCCTCGCCCAGAGCGCTCTCGGCCTGCATGGTCGCGCCGATCTCGGCGGCCCGCTCGGCCATGATCCGCAGCCCGAAGTGCTCCGAGACCGATCCCAGATCGAAGCCGACGCCGTCGTCGGTGACCCTCATCTTCAGGACGTCGTCGCACACCTCGACGGCGATGTCCACGTTCTCGGCGTCGGCGTGACGCGAGACGTTGTTGAGCGACTCCTGAAGAATGCGGTAGAGCGCCACTTTGACCGTCGGCAGCGGCTCCACGTCGCGGTCGAGGCACATCCGGCACTTGGCCCGCCTGCGGCTCTCGAAGGCCGACACCAGCTGGCGGACCAGGTCGGTGAAGGGAGTCTCCTCGATGACCGACGGGCGCAGCTCCAGCAGCAGCGTGCGCATCTCCGACAGGGCGCCGGCGGTGAGGGCGTGCAGCCGCTCGGCCCGGTCGCGCTGCTTGTCGCCGAGGTCGGAGGCCCGGGCCAGGGTCTCGGCCAGCAGCGTCGCCGTCCACAGCGTCTGGCTGACCGAGTCGTGAAGGTCGTTGGCCAGCCGCTGGCGCTCCTCGAGGGCGGCCAGCGAGCGGGCCATCACCAGCGAGCGGCTGTTCGAGATCGCGGAGGAGGCCTGGTCGGCCAGGGTGGCGAGCCGGTCGACCTCGGCATCGCTGAGGTCCTGCCCGGGCCGAGGCTCGATCACCAGACAGCCGAGCCGCATCTCGGCGGCCCCCAGCGGCAGCACGACCGCCCCGTTGACCCTCGACATCGGGGCGCGTCCCGACGGCCGGGCGCCGGACGAGCCGGACCCGTCGGACCCCTCCGTCCCGTCGGTCCCGTCCGTCCCGTCGGGCGGCGACCAGCCGCCGAGAGGGTCGGTGATGCGGGTGTGGGGCTCGGGCGCGCCCCGGTCGGGCCGGCCCGGGTAGCGCTCGCCGGCCAGCTCGAGCACTCCCTCGTTGTCGTAGAAGGCCACGTAGCTGCGCTCGTGGTCGCAGAGCCGCTCCACGCCTATCAGCACCTGCTCGATCACGTCGTCGAGCTGCAGCGATCGGGCGATGGCGGCCGCGGTGTCGCGCAACGCCTCGGCGTGGCTGCGCTGGGCCCGCTCCTGCTCCTCCAGCCTGACCCGCTCCTCGAACTCCCGTCTCAGCGTCTGGTTGGCCCGGGAGAGCTCCGAAGTGCGCTCCCGCACCCGCTCGTCGAGGACCTCGAGGGTCCTCTGCAGCTCCGCCTCGGCCTGGATCCGCTCGGTGACGTCGGTGAAGGTCCCCAGCGTGCCCACGACCCTGCCGTCGAAGTCGGTGAGGGGCACCTTGTTGGTCTCGACCCAGATCGTCCGCCCGTCCGCGATGCGGACCTGCTCGCGCAGGCCGATGAGCGGCTCGCCGGTCTCCATCACCATGCGGTCGTGGTCCTGGAACCAGGGCGCGCCGCTGCGAGGCAGCTGGGAGTCGCCCCAGGCGCAGTCGGCGTCGGTCTTGCCAATGAGCTCGCTGGGGTGTCGGACGCCGGCGTACTCGGCGAGCTTGCGATTGCAGCCGAGGAACCGCGAGTCGGCGTCCTTCCACCAGATCGCGTGATGCACGCTGTTGAGTACCAGCTCGAAGATGTGCTGGCTGGCTTGCAGCGCCTCGTGGCCCTCAAGTTCGCCTCGCAGCATGGCGGCATACAGCGAGAGGGCACCGACGGAGGCCATGCTGGCGCGAGCATAGCGGTGGCCGCCCGGCCCGTCCGTGGCCGGCGCGCCCGTCGGCGCGGACGGCTTCGGTAAGGTCGGGGCGGACATCGGGCTTCGGCGCGGGGCCCGGCGCGGGATCAGGCGTCCACGCCCAGGTAGGTGCTCTGAAGGTCGGGGGACTCCAAGAGCTCCTGGGCGGTCAGCTCGACCTCGATGCGCCCCGACGTCATCACCAGCTGCCGCGACGACATGGCGGTGGCCGCCCGCAGGTTCTGCTCCACCACCAGCACGGCCACGCCCTCGGCCACCAGTTGGTGGACGGCGTCGATCAGGTCGTCCACGATGCTGGGGGCCAGGCCCTCGGAGGGCTCGTCCATGACGATCAGGGGGGTGTTGAGGAGCAGGGCCCGGCCCACGGCCAGCATCTGCTGCTCGCCGCCGGAGAGCTCCGCGCCGCCGTTGCGCCGACGCTCGCCCAGCCGCGGGAACAGCCCGTAGACGGCCTCCGGCGTCCAGCGCTTGCCTCTCGCGCCGCGGGCCAGCATGGCCAGGTGCTCGTCCACGGTCAGCGACGGGAACAGTCGCCGGCCCTGGGGCACGTAGGCGATCCCGCGGCGGGCCACCTTCTCGGGCGTGAGGCCGTCGATGCGGCGCTCCTGGAAGGTGATCGTGCCCGCGGTCGGGGCCACCATCCCCATGATCGCCTTGCACAGGGTGGACTTGCCCATCCCGTTGCGCCCGACGATGCAGACCGCCTCGGTGCCCATCGAGAACGTCAGACCGTCCAGCACCCGCGACGCGCCGTAGCCGGCCCGCAGCCGGTCGACGCTCAGCAGGGGGCTGTCGGCGCTCACAGGCCGGCCTCGCTCAACAGAGCAGCCCCGGCGGTCACAGGCCGGCCTCGCTGCCGAGGTAGATGGCGTGCACCAGCGGGTCGACGCGGATCTCCTCTGGCGAGCCGGTGGCCACCGTCACGCCCTCGTTCATGACGACCACCCGGCGGGCGGCCCGCAGCGCGACGTCCATGTCGTGCTCGATCAGCAGCAGGGTGATGTCGGGGTCCAGGCCGACGAGCAGCTCCACCAGGCGCTCCCTCTCGCCGCGTGACAGCCCCGAGGCCGGCTCGTCGAGCATCACGAAGTCGGGGCCAGTCACCAGGGCCATGCCGATCTCGAGCTGACGCTGCTGGCCGTGGGAGAGGTCTCCCGCGACGGCCCCGACGAGGTCGGCCAGCCAGACGGTGTGGGCCATGGCCCGGGCCGTCTCCCGGAACTCGGCGTCGACGCCCGAGCGCAGCAGCGACAGGTGCCGGCCGGCGCGCCCGGTCTGGGCCAGGTAGAGGTTGTCCTCCACCGTCAGTCCCCGGAACAGCCGGGTCTTCTGGTAGGTGCGGGCCACCCCGAGGCGGGGGCGGAACCGCGCCGGCAGCTCGGTGCAGTCGATCCCCTTGATGACCACCCGTCCCGACGTGGGCTTGATGTCGCCCGCGATCACGTTGAACAGGGTGGTCTTGCCGGCCCCGTTGGGTCCCAGCAGCGCGAGGCGATCGCCCCGCTCGACCTGCAGGTCAACGCCGCCCAGGGCCCGCAGACCACCGAACGCCACCACCACCGCCTCCATGTTGAGGAGGGCGCCGAGCCCGTCCGCGGAGACGGAGGCGGCGGCAGCAGCGTCGGTGTTCATGGGCAACTAGGTCAGGCGATGCCTGCTAGGCGTTTTCGGCTGTCCGCTCAGCGCTGCGGGACGCCGTCGACCACTGGGATGGCGTTGCCGACCCAGGGGAGGTCGCGGGGCTCGCAGGTCGGGTTCTCGCGGTCCGGCGGCGGCGTGGTCGGGCTGAAGGTCCCGCCGAAGCTCTGGTCCACGGCCGGGATCAGTGCGACGGTCTGTGACACGACCTCGCCGGCGTCGTTGAGCACGAGCTGCTGCACGGACGTGTCCGCGATGGCCTGGCGGTTCTCGTCGAGCGTGATGGTGCCGTAGGGCCCGTCGATCTCGATGTTCGCCAAGGCGTCGCGCAGGGCGGCGTGGTTGTCCGACAGGTCTCCGCCGACCTGCTCCATGGCCATGATGAAGGCCATCGCGGAGCTGTAGTAGCCGTAGAAGAACCCGAATCCGGCTGCGGCCCGGGGCGAGCCGGGCTCCATGCCGGACATGGGGCTGACCAGCGAGTCCCAGGCGGCGTCGGCCGACGCCAGGTACTCCTCGATGGCCGGGGTCGACACGTCGCCGGGCAGGGTGGCGAAGCCGCCCACGTAGGCGCCCGCGATGTCGGTTCCCAGGGCCGCGGCCAGCGCCGGGCTGAAGAACAGGTTGCCCGCGTGCTGGTCGCCGGTCAGGTCGCCCTTGGCGCTGAGGAACGCCTCCAGCGAGGCGTTGGTGCCCGATCCGCCGACTACCCAGAAGTAGCCGTCGACCTCGTCGGGGTCGGGAAGCTGCTGGACGTACGACGAGTAGTCGGTGGTGCCCAGCGGCGGGAACACCCTCGACACGACGTCGCCGCCGACCGCGCAGAACTCGGCGATGAAGCCGGCCGCGGAGGTCCAGCCGAAGCTGTAGTCGTCGGCGATGACGGCCGCCGTGTCCCAGCCGGCCACGTTGTGGAGGATGTCTCCGAGGCCCGCGTTCCACTGGGCGCCGTCGCCGTTGAACCGGAAGAAGTTCGGCGCCTGCACGACCATGGTGGTCTCCTGGGCGCCGGCGATGCCGTTGAGGAACGTCACGTCGGGATGGTCCTTGGCGTAGTTGGCGATGGCGATGCTCTCGTCACCGGAGAGCGGCCCGATCACCACGTTGGCGCCGTCCTGCTCGACGAGCTTGCGGACTTCCTGGATGATGCGGTCGGGCGTGTCGTCGCCGCAGCCGATGCCGACGACCTCGATGGGCACGCCGGCGACCTCGGCGCCGCTGAATCCCTCCAGCGCGCTGGTGCTGGAGTTCGACGTGCCTCCCGCGAAGGTGATGAACGGCAGCGACGCGCCGCCCACGACGTCCTCGTGGAACGCGCCGAAGGCGCCCTCGCACTCGCCGAGGATGCCGAGGTGCACGACGGCGTCCATCGGCGCCTCGTCGTCCATCGGCGCCTCGTCGTCATGCGCGTGCTCATCCTCGTCCTCGTGCTCATGCTCGTCCTCGTGCTCGTCCTCGGCCGGCGCGGCGGTGGTAGCCGGCGCGGCCGTGGTGGCCGGAGCAGCCTCTTCGCCGTCGTCGTCGCCGCAGGAGGCGGCGAGCAGAGTGAAGACGGCGAGGATGCCGACCAGGCTCAGGAGCCTGCGCACGGTTGGCTTGTGTCTCATGGAGTGGTCCTTTCTGTAATGGGTCTGATCCCTCCATTGATGGGGCGGACAGGCGTCCGCTTCGCACCGCAGCGAGCGGTCGCGATCCTGTTGAGCTCGTTGATGGCGTCGTTCATGGGTCGATCATGGCGTCGTTCATCGGGTCGTTCATGGCGTCGAACCGGCGGCTTTCGGCGGGGTGTCGGCGGGCGGCGTCAGCGGCCTGAGCAGGCGGGCCAGAGTCGAACGGATCCGTTCGATGATCCCGGCTAGCCCGTCGGGCGAGAGGATCATGATCAGCAGCACCAGCACGCCGACGACGGTGCTGAAGCGGGCCTCGGTTATGCCGATGTGGTCCACCAGCGGCAGGTTGCGCAGGTAGTTGTTGGCCACCACGAACACGAAGGCGCCCAGCCAGGCGCCCTCCAGGCTGAGGGTGCCGCCGATGACGGCCACGATCAGCAGGTCGAGGGTGGGGCCGATGGAGATCGACGTGGGGTCGATCTGGCCGTTCCACCAGACGTTGAACACGCCGGCCATCCCGGCGAAGAGCCCGGCCAGAGTGAAGGCCAGGGTGCGGTGCAGCGACACGTTGAAGCCCAGCGACGCCATCCGGACGGGGTCGTCGCGGATGCCTTGCAGCGCCAGGCCGAACGGGGTGGCGGCCACCACCCGGAAGGCCGCGTAGACCAGCACCGACAGCACCACCAGCGCGAGGTACATGCGCACCGGGTGGTCCTCGAAGAGCCCCGGCGGGTCGATCCCGGTGATCCCGCCGAAGCCCGACAGCGGGGTGATCGACCCGAACACGTAGTAGCCGATCACCGCGTAGGTGAGGGTGATCATCAGGAAGTAGATGCCGGTGGTGCGCGACGCCAGCGCCCCCAGCACGAGGGCGACGGCCGTCGTGACCGCCAGCGCGAACAGCACGGCCACCCACGGGTTCCAGCCCAGCTTGAGCCCCTTCGACCAGGCGTCCTGGGCGACGACCGCGTTGCCGACCATAAAGCCGGCCACGCCCGCCAGCAGGTACTGGGCCAGCGAGACCATGCCTCCGTAGGCGGCCAGGAACACGATCGTGGCCGCGGCGATCCCCAGGATCATGGTGCGGGTCATCACGAACTCCACGAAGAAGCTCGAGCCGAACAGGGGCAGCAGCAGCGCCAGCGCGGTGGCCGCGGCCACGACCAGGTTGCGGGCCGACAGCAGCCTGCCGATCATCGGTCTGGCCGGAGGCGCGTCGGCCGGAGGCGCCTCGCCGGGGCGCCCGTCGGGGTCGCGGCCGGGGCGGCCGGGGCGCCCGACGGGGTCGCGGCCGGGGCGGCCGGGGCGCCCGACGGGGTCGCGGCCGGGGCGGCCGGGGCGCCCGACGGGGTCGCGGCCGGGGCGGCCGGGGTACCCGACGGGGTCGCGGTCGGGCTCATTCGGCTCGGCCGTAGAGGCCGTTGGGCCGCACCGCCAGCACTACGGCCAGCAGGGCGAAGGTGAATATGACCGAGTAGTAGGTGTAGCCCGCGGGCAGGTAGGCGGGCGAGAAGGCCACCACCATCCCGTACAGCAGCGATCCGGCCACCGCGCCCTTGACCGACCCCAGCCCGCCGATGATCACCACCACCAGCGAGTTGAGCAGCCAGGCGCCGTCGACCCCCGGCGCCACCGAGCCCGCGAACGACCCGCCCAGCACGCCGCCGACTCCGGCCAGGAACGACCCGACCACGAAGGTCACCGCGAACACCAGGGTGACGTTTATGCCGAGCGCCCTGACCATCTCCTGGTCGTCGACGCCGGCCCGTATGACCATGCCCATGCGGGTGCGGTTGAGCCAGAGCCACAGCAGCGCGCCCACCACCAGGGCCACGCCGAGCATGAACAGCCGGCTGGTGGCGTAGCGCTCGCCCATGATCTCGAAGAAGTGGGTGACCGTGCCCGGCCATTTCAGCGGCTGGGCGACGCCGCCGAAGTGGGCGAGCATCTGGTCGGCGGCGATCACCGAGATGGCCAGCGTTATCAGCGCCTGGCGCAGGTCCTGGCCCTGGTTCCAGCGCAGCAGCAGCTGCTGCATGAGCAGCCCGAGCCCGGCCACCACCGCCCCGGCCAGCAGCAGCGGCAGGATCCAGGCGAGCAGGCTCACGTCGCGGGCGTCGATGTTGGCGTCCTTGCCCACCATGTTGGTCTGGATCTCGTGGGCGATGTAGGCGGCCCCGAGGAACAGGGATCCGTGGGCCATGTTGACGGTGCGCATCAGGCCGAAGATCAGGGTGAACCCCGACGCCACCACGAACAGCAGGCCCGCGAAGGTGACGCCGTCGAGCAGAGTGACCACGAACTCGCCGGGCTCGCTGATGGCCGGCCCGGCGGAGGTGTTGCGGGCCAGCACCAGCACCCACAGCGCAGCGGCGGCCACCGGCACCCAGACCGCGGCGCGGGGCACCCATGTCGGCAGCACGAACGGCCGCCGAAGTTGAAGCTCCCGCTCGTCGACGGCGTGCGCGGCCAACTAGCCCTCCAGTACTAGGCGCGCGCCGAAGGTAGCCACCGGCGTCGGCCGCGCCCAGCGCCACGAGAGCCATTGGCACCCCGACGTAGGTGCCAGTCCTATAGAACTAGGCCGGTGCGGGGCCGGTGTGGGTCTGCATCCGACCGGTCCCCGAACTGGCAGCTGGCGACGCCCAAAACGGCACTCCACGCTGCCAAATCCCGACAAGACCCGACCCGTCGCCGAACTGGCAGCCGAGAACGCCCAAAACGACCCCCACCGCTGCCAAATCCCGACAAGACCCGACCCGCAGCCCGAACTGGCAGCAGAATGCACCCATAGCGTGCAAAACGCTGCCAAATCCCGACAAGACCCGACCCGCCCCGAACTGGCAGCAGAATGCACCCATAGCATGCAAAACGCTGCCAATCCCTTAGCAGCGACCCGCCCCTCCCCGAACTGGCAGCAGAATGCACCCATAGCGTGCAAAACGCTGCCAAATCCCGACAAGACCCGACCCGCTCCCGAACTGGCAGCAGAATGCACGCATACTGTGCAAAACGCTGCCAATCCCCGAGCGGCGGCGGGTGGGCGCTATCGGCTAGAGGCTGGCCGACAGGAGGCGGGCGGTCTCGGCGATGGACTGGTCGAGCGGGGTGGGCTCCAGGTCGCCGAGCAGCTCGGCCAGTCCGGTGGGCGACAGGGCGTGGGCGAAGGGCAGCGGCTCGGCGCCGGGTTCGATGCCGAGGTCGTCGAAGCCGGTGATGCGGCGGACCCGGGCCAGGAAGTCGTCGATCGACGTCACATGGCCTCTCAGGTTTAGTACCGGCGCGGCGGGCGAGTCGAGCTCGACCCGGGCGGCGGCGATGAAGGCTCGGGCCGCGTCGGGCGCGTAGTGGAAGTCGGTGACGCCCCCGTACCCCACCCGGTACGGCTCGCCCCGCACCGCGCTGTAGATGGCTGCGGTGGGCTGGGAGGTGACCCCTTGGTCGCGGCCGGCGCCGTACACGGTGAAGGGCCGAAGGCCCACGCAGGTCAGCCCGTGGTCGGCGGCGTACACCGCGGCGGTCTGCTCGTTGGCCACCTTGTAGGCGCCGTACAGGGTGGCGGGCCTGGGCAGCGCGTCCGGTCCGAGCTCGGGCTCGGGATAGAGCTCGACCGGGCCGAAGACGGCGGCGCTCGAGGCGTAGGACACCGTCGCGATGCCATGTTCCACCGCTGCCTCGAACACGTTGACCGTGCCCTGCACGTTGACGGCCGCGCCGCCGCTGGGGTCGGCCTTGCAGAACGGCACCTGGAGCGCGGCCAGATGGACCACCCGGTCGACGCCGGCCATGGCGTCAACCACCGCGGCGCGGTCGACGATGTCGCCGGTGATCCGGCGAAAGCTCAGCGGGGCACCGTCGGCGACGAGCCGGTGTCGGCTGTCGTTGGCTCCGAGGTCGAAGGTGGTGACCTCGGTGCCCTCGTCGAGCAGCAGACGAACCGTCCACGCGCCGATGCAACCGTCGGCGCCGGTCACCAGGAAATGCTCGGCCATCAGTACGTAGCCCTCCCGCCGGAGATGTCGTAGCAGGCGCCGGTCACCAGGAAATGCTCGGCCATCAGTACGTAGCCCTCCCGCCGGAGATGTCGTAGCAGGCGCCGGTGCTGAACGAGCAGTCCTCCGAGCACAGCCAGCCCACCAGCGCGGCCACCTCGGCGGGCTCGCCCAGGCGGCCCATGGGGATCTTGGCCAGCATGTAGTCCAGCACCTCAGGGGCGGTGGCGAGGTTCATGGGGGTGGCGATCACCGCCGGCGCGATCGAGTTGACTATCACTCCGGTGGTGGACAGTTCCTTGGCCACTGACTTGGTGAGGGCGATCACCGCGCCCTTGCTGGCCGAGTAGGCGCTCAGGTTCGGGTTGCCCTCCTTGCCGGCGATGCTGGCGATGTTGACGACCCGGCCCCAGCCCCGCTCGACCATGCCGCTGAGGGTGGCCTGCATGACGTTGAAGATGCCGGTGACGTTCACGGTCAGGGTGTGCTGCCAGCCGTCCAGCGGCGTGTCGAGCAGCGGCACGTTGGGGCCGACCACGCCCGCGGACTGCACCACGATGTCCATCCGGTCGATGCCGTCGATGGCCCGCACGCTGGCTGGGTCGGTCACGTCCACCTCGTGTATGGCGTCGAGCTCGTCGGCCCGGTCGGCCATGTCGCCGGGGTGCAGATCCACGGCTGTCACCTGACAGCCCTGGGCCAGGAGCCGGTCGACGCAGGCGGCGCCGATCCCCGAGCCGGCGCCGGTCACCAGGGCGCGGCGTCCGGCGGTCATCGTGTGACGCTCCCGGCGCTAGCCGGCTCGGTCGAGTGTTCTGTGCGGTGGGAATGGTGCATGGCCCGCAATGGTATGGGGCGGTCGCCGCCACCGCGGCCGGGCGCGGGCGGGCGGCCTGCTCGACGCGGCCGTCGCGCATCACTGCGATTCCGCGGCCGGGCGCGGGCGGGCGGCCTGCTCGACGCGGCCGTCGCGCATCACTGCGATTCCGCGGCCGGGCGCGGGCGGGCGGCCTGCTCGACGCGGCCGTCGCGCATCACTGCGATTCCGCGGCCGGGCGCGGGCGGCGGCACCGGTGTCAGCGGGTGGCCGAGGCGGGGACGGACGGGGTCAGTAGGTGGCTCGGCCGCCGGTGATGTCGTAGCAGGCGCCGGTGCTGAACGAGCAGTCCTCCGAGCACAGCCAGCCGATCAGCGCGGCCACCTCTGCGGGCTGGCAGATGCGGCCCATCGGGATCTTGGCCACCATGTGGTCGATCACCGCCTGGGGCGCTCCGGCCACCATCGGCGTGTCGGTGATGGTGGGGGCCACCGAGTTGACCAGCACGCCGGTGGCGGCCAGTTCCTTGGCCACCGACTTGGTGAGAGCGATCACCGCGGCCTTGCTGGCCGAGTACGCCGACTGGGCCGCGTTGCCCTCCTTGCCGGCGATGCTGGCGACGTTGACCACCCGGCCCCAGCCCCGCCGCACCATTCCAGGCAGGGTGGCCCTCATCACGTTGACCACCCCCGAGACGTTGACGGCCATGACCCGGTCCCAATCCTCAGGCACCACGTCCGTCAGCGGCATGACCGGCCCGGATATGGCCGCACACTGCACCACTATGTCGATCTCGTCGATGCCTTCGACGGCGATGACCGCGTCGGGGTCGGACACGTCGATCTCGACGACGGCCTCCAGGTCGCCGGCCCGCTCGGCCATCCGGCCGGCCCGCAGGTCGACGCCCACCACCCGGTGTCCCCGGTCCAGGAGCAGTTCCGCGCAGGCGGCGCCGATGCCGGAGCCGGCACCGGTGACCAGAGCCCTGCGACCAGCGGTCATCTTTCCCTCGTGTAGAACACGACGCCAGATAGTAGATGGTCGCCCGGATGCCGCCGCGCTGCAGCTTGATGGCCCCCGGGCGCCGAACCAGGCGCCCAGTGGATGGTCGCCCGGATGCCGCCGCGCTGCAGCTTGATGGCCCCCGGGCGCCGAACCAGGCGCCCAGTGGATGGTCGCCCGGATGCCGCCGCCGCGCAGCAGCTGCTCGTCAGCGCACCGCTCCGCCAGCTGCTTCACTGATGGCGCGCCGATGCCCCGACTGGAGGAAGCAAGACATGGCCCGGACCATCACCAAACCAGGCTTCGACCTCGGCATCGTGACCAACAACGGCGACGCGATGCTCGAGTTCTACCGGGACGTCGTGGGCCTCGAATACGAGGCCACCATGAAGCTGGAGGCGATCGGCATCGCCCGGATGGACCGCCTGCTCTGCAACGACAGCGTGCTGAAGCTGGTGACCACCATGGCCGACGTGTCCGAGGGCGTCGGCGGCGGCCTCGATGGATGCACCGGAATGCGCTACTTCACCATCGCGGTGGACGACGTGGCCGCCGCGGCAGCCGACTGCGAGGCGGCTGGTGCGCCCGTCGTGTGGCCTCCGCGGGAGAGCCGTCCCGGCGTGACCATCGCCATGGTGGAGGACCCCGACGGCAACTGGGTGGAGTTCATCCAGGCGTCCTGAGGCGGGGCGACTCTGCGGGCTGTGACCGCCCGGAAGCGGCTGGCGGCGGACGGTTCGGGCTGCGGCTGTCACAGGGCCGTACTAGGTTCGGGCACTGTCCGATTGGTTCCCGCGCCGTCGGGCTGAGACCACCCCGAGGAGGCCGTCCGATGAACCGCCCACTTTCCCGCAAGCCGACCGCCCTGCTGGCAGTTCTGGCCCTCGTCGCCGCAGTGATGGCGTCGCTGTCGCCCACCGCCGGCGCGCAGACCCCGACGCCGGTGCCGATAAGCGCCGACACGTTCACCCTGACGATCCTGCACAACAACGACGGCGAGTCGAAGCTGCTGCCCGACGACGACTCCGGATATCCCGGCGTGGCCCGCTTCGCCGCCCAGATGAAGCTGATGCAGGCCGCCGCGGCGAACGAGGGAACGGCCGTGGTGACCCTGACCTCGGGCGACAACTTCCTGGCGTCGCAGGAGCTGAACGTGTCGCTGGCCCGCGACGGCGCCCTCTACGACTCGGTCGCGCTCAGCGGGCTGTACGACGCCATGGCCTTGGGCAACCACGACTTCGACCTCGGGCCGGAGGTCGCGGCCCGCTTCATCGAGGGGTTCGACCCGCCGGTGACGTTCCTGTCGGCCAACGCCGACTTCTCCGGCGAGCCGGCCTTGCAGGCGCTGGTGGACGCGGGCACCTTGGCCGCCAGCACCGTGGTGGAGGCCGGAGGGCAGAAGGTGGGCGTGATCGGAGCGGTCACGCCGATGCTCCCGAACATCTCGTCGCCCCGCAACGTGGTGATATCCGACGTGCTGGCCGCAGTGCAGGCTGAGGTCCAGTCGCTGACCGCCGACGGCGTGAACAAGATCATCCTGGTCAGCCACCTGCAGGGCGTATCCGAGGAGATCGCCCTGGTGGCCGACCTGGCCGGCGTGGACGTGGTGATCGCGGGCGGCGGCGACGACCTGCTGCGCAACGACGGCGACACCTGCATGCCCGACGACGACCCGGTCGGCCCGTATCCGCTGCTGGTGGAGGACTCCACCGGCGCCAACGTGCCGGTGATCACCGCGCCCGGCGGCTATCGCTGCATCGGCGCGCTGACCGTGGCGTTCGACGACGACGGCAACATCGTGAGCCACACCGGCCGCTCCGTCGGCGTCAGCATGGCGGTGACCCCCGACCCGGCGGTGCAGTCGGCTGTGGTCGAGCCGCTCGCCGCGGCGGTGGCCGAGTCCGACGCCCATGTGATCGGCACCAGCGAGGTCGCGCTCGACGGTCGCAGGGCCGGAGTGCGCACCGGATCCACCAACCAGGGCAACCTCCACTCCGACGCGCTGCGGGCTGTGGCCACCAACCTGGCGGACTCCTTCGGGCTCCCGGTTCCCGACGTGGCCATCCAGAACGGCGGCGGAATCCGCAACGACGCGGTGATCCCGGCCGGGCCGATCACCACCGGCGACACGTGGGACATCGCCCCGTTCCGCAACTTCGTGGTCGTGGGCGAGGTGTCCCGCGAGACCTTCCATGTGCTGCTGGAGCAGGCCGTGGACCGGATCCCGGGCGCCGGGGGGCAGTTCCCGCAGGTCTCGGGGTTCACGTTCGTCTACGACCCGGACGCCCCGGCCCGCGAGACCGACCGGGCGGGCGACTGCTCGCTGGCGGGCGACCCAGGATCGAGGATCCGCGACGTGACCCTCGACGACGGCACCGCCATTGTGCGCCACGGCGCGGTGGTGTCGGGCGACCCGCTGGCGCTGGCCACCATCGACTTCCTGGCCAACGGCGGCGACTGCTACCCGCTGGCCGACATCGAGTTCACGTCGGTGGGCGTCACCTACCAGCAGGCGCTGGCCGACTACATCGCCAAGGACCTCGGCGGCACCATCACCGCGTCCGCCTACCCGGAGGGAGGCGACGACCGGATCGTCGCTCTAGCGGCGGAGCCCGAGCCGGAGCCGGAACCAGCGCCCGAGCCGGAGCCAGTGCCCGAGCCCGAGCCAGTGCCCGAGCCCGAGCCGGTGCCCGAGCCGGAACCGACCACGGTCACGGTCAAGTGGGGCGACAGCCTATGGCGCCTCGCCGCCCGGCATCTCGGGTCGGGGACGCGCTGGCGGGAGATCTTCGATCTCAACCGGGGCAGGATGCAGGCCGACGGCCGGCGCCTGACCAACCCCAACCTGATCCGGATCGGCTGGGTGCTCGAAATCCCCCAGAACTGACGCTCAGGAGGCGCCTCGTAGCGGAGCCCATCTCACTGATGGCACGGCGGTGCTCGAACTCCCCCGAGACTGACGCTGCGGAAGCCTCGCGGGCCTCTGGCGGGGGTCAGGTGTAGTCCTGGTACTTCTCCAGGTGGCGGATCGGGCGGCTCAGGGCGTCCTTGCGGAAGGGGTCGCCTAGCTCCTTGGTGCACATGGCCTCGATGACGGTGGTGCGTCCCGCATTCATCTGGGCGTCGATGGCCTCGGTCAAGGCCGGGCCGACATCCTCCAGGTGGTTCACGCGCACCCCGTCGGCGCCCATGGCCCGGGCCACCTCCGACCAGTCCTCGCCGCCGTCGAGCTCGCCGGCCACGAAGCGCCGGCCGTAGAAGTCCACCTGGTTCTTCTTCTCGGCGCCCCACTGGCGGTTGTGGAACACCACCGCGGTGACCGGTATGTCGTGGCGCACTGCGGTCATGGTCTCCACCATGCTCATGGCCCAGGCCCCGTCGCCGGCGTAGGCCACTGCGGGGCGGTCGGGGGCGGCCTTCTTGGCCCCGATGATCGTGGGCAGGGCGTAACCGCAGTTGCCCCAGCTCATGGCGGCGAAGAACGACCGGGGCTCCTCGAAGCGCAGATAGCTGTTGGCCACCGAGTTGATGTTGCCGATGTCGGTGGACACCATCACCCGGGGCGGCATGGCCTTCTCGAGCTCGCGCAGCACCTGGCGAGGGTGCATCCAGTCGTCGGGCTCGGCCGCGGCCTGCTTGATCATGTCCACGCTGAAGTCGTCGGTCTCCTCGGTCCAGTCGTCGAGCTCGGCCTCCCAGTCGGCCTTGGCGGCCGCGATGTCGCCGGCCCGCCGAGCCTTGGTGGCGTCGCAGGCCAGCTCCCTGCCGGCCAGGCGGGCGCTGAGAGCGGCCCCGGCCGCGGCGGCGTCGCCGCAGATGCCCACGTCGATGCGCTTCACGAGGCCGAGCATCTTGGGGTCGGCGTCCACCTGGATGATCTTGGCCTCCGCCGGCCAGTAGTCGAGGCCGTGCTGGGGCAGGGTGCCGAAGGGGCCGAGGCGGGTGCCGAGGGCGAGAACCACGTCGGCCTGCGATATCAGGCGCATGGCCGCCTTGGAGCCCTGGTAGCCGAGCGGCCCGCACCACAGCGGATGCGAGGCCGGGAACGAGTCGTTGTGCAGGTAGCTGTTCACCACCGGGCACCCCAGTCGCTCGGCCAGCGCCACCGTGGAGGCCATGGCGTCGCCCATCACCACCCCGCCGCCCGAGACCATCACCGGGAAGGCGGCCCCGGCCAGCAGTTCGGCGGCCTCGCTGAGGGTGCGGTCCCCGCCGGGGCCGCGGTCGAGGCGCTGCGGCTGAGGGATGTCGGTGTCGATGTCGCCGTAGAAGCGGTCGCGGGGGATGTTGAGCTGGGTCGGCCCCATCTCCGACAGGGCCCGGTGGAAGCAGCGGGCGGTGAGCTCGGCCATGCGGTGCTCGTTGTTCACATGACCCTGGTACTTGGTGAACTCCTCGAACATCGGGAGCTGGTTGGCCTCCTGGAAGCCGCCGAGGCCGATGCCCATGGTCCCCGCCTCGGGGGTGACGATCACCACCGGGCTGTGAGCCCAGAAAGCGGCTGCGACCGCGGTCACGCAGTTGGAGATGCCGGGGCCGTTCTGGCCGATCACAACGCCGTGGCGGCCCGACACCCTGGCGAAGCCGTCGGCCATGTGGGCCGCGCCCTGCTCGTGGACCACCGGCACCAACTCGATGCCGGCCGGCTCGAAGATGTCCATGGCGTCCATGAAGGCGCTGCCCATGATGCCGAAGATGGTGTCCACGCCGTGGGCCACCATCGTCTCCACGAACGCCTCGCTAGGGGTCATGCGGGTCATGTCTGGGTCCTCCGTCAACCGCAAGTTCCGAAGCCCAGCCTGCGCCGAGCCATGCTGTTAGAGCCTATAACTGATTCTCTAGACCCCGCCATGCCCAGCTTCCTGGACTCTGGCGTGAGCATGTCTAGCGCCGTGCCTGTTCAGCCTGAATGTCCGCGGGCCATCGGCTCTTGATGTATGCCAGAACGGCCCAGATATCCGCGTCGTCGAGTTCATCGGCGAAACCACGCATGTCGCTCTTGTAGCCTCCCCCGGCGACGGCCTCGGTTCCCCATTTGGTCACTTCGAACAGCTGGACGTCGCTGTGATGCCAAGTGTGTCCAGTCTCGTCGTGGGGAGGGGCGGGAAGGGTGCCGTCGGCCTTTCTCTGCCTCCAGTTCGGCTGTCCTTCCAAGCTCGTACCGTGGCATGAGGCGCAGGATTCCGCGTAGACCGCGGACCCCCGCGCGACAAGCTCGGGATCCGACGCGTCCGCTCTGCCAGAGTAGGACCGCTCCTCGGTCCCGTCCGAGAGGATGGACCAGCCCGCAATCAGACCGGCTACGACCACGACCAGCACGATGACGGTGGAGGTCAGGACGCGTCGCTCGCGCCTCCTCCCGGTCACAAGCGATTCGAGCGGAAGCGGCGCAGGCGCAGGCTGTTGGTGACGACGAACAGCGACGACAGACCCATGGCAGCCGCGGCAGCCATGGGGCTCAACACTCCGGTGGCGGCCAAGGGGATGGCGGCCACGTTGTAGGCGAAGGCCCAGAACAGGTTGACCCTGATGGTTCCCAGAGTGCGGCGCGACAACGCGATGGCGTCGGGCACCGCCCGCAGGTCGCCGCCCACGATGGTCAGATCGGAGGCTTCCACGGCCACGTCGGCGCCGGTTCCGACGGAGATTCCGAGGTCGGCTTGGGCCAGCGCGGGGGCGTCGTTGATGCCGTCGCCCACCATCGCCACCCGCTTGCCGGCCTCCTGCAGCCGGACCACCGCGGCGGCCTTGTCGCCAGGGAGCACCTCGGCGGCCACATCGTCCACCCCGATGGCGTCGCCGACGGACCGTGCTGTGCGGCGGTTGTCACCGGTAAGCAATGACACGTCCAGGCCCATGGCCTTCATCTGCCGGACCGCCTGCCGGGAGGTGGGCTTGACGGTGTCGGCCAGCACGATCACCGCTTCCGCGACCGCGCTCCGGCCCACCAAGACCGCGGTACAGCCCCGCTCCTCGGCCGCGGCAAGGGCTTCCTCCAAGGGCTCGCCTATGGTCTCGAACAGCAGGCGGCGCCCGACTCTCACCTCGGCGCCGTCCACTCGGCCGACCACGCCCAAGCCGGGGCGGTTCTGGAAGTCGGCGACGGTGCGAGCCGAGGGCCAGCGCCGGGCGATGGCCGCGCCGACCGGATGCTCCGACCGCGACTCCAGCGCTCCCGCCAGCAGTCCCAAGGCATGAGCATCAGCCCCCGGCAGCGCCACGCCGGAACCCGACTCGGCCCCACCCGGCACATCCCCGCCAGAACCCGACTCGGCCCCACCCGGCACATCCCCGCCAGAACCCGACTCGGCCCCACCCGGCACATCCCCGCCAGAACCCGACTCGGCCCCACCCGGCACATCCCCGCCAGATCCGGGAGCGGTGCCAGCAGGCAGCGCAGTGATATCGACTACCTCGAGCCGGCCATCGGTGACGGTGCCGGTCTTGTCGAGCACTACCGCGTCGACGCGACGGGTGTCCTCGAGCACCTCGGCGCCCTTGATGATCACGCCGAGCTGGGCTCCCCGGCCCGTGCCGACCATCACCGCCAGTGGCGTGGCCAGACCCAGCGCGCACGGGCACGAGATGATCAGCACGGCCACCGCGGCAGTGAAAGCCTCCGCCGGGGCCGCAGCGGAGGCGAACCACGCTACGAGCGTGGCGACCGCCAAGGCCACGACCACCGGAACGAACACCGACGACACCCGGTCGGCCAGTCGCTGCACCGCGGCCCGTCCCCCCTGAGCCTCATCGACCAGGCGCACGATCTGGGCCAGAGCGGTGTCGGCGCCCACTCTGGTGGCCTCCACCTCCAGGGTGCCGTCGGCGTTGACGGTGGCCCCGATCACCTCGTCGCCGGCAGCGACCTCCACCGGGACAGGCTCTCCGGTGACCATCGACATGTCCACCGCGGAGGCACCGCTCACAACCGTGCCGTCGGTGGCGATCCGCTCGCCGGGCCGGACGATGAAGCGCATGCCCACGGCGAGGTCGGCCGCGGGGATCTCGGTGCCGTCGGCGAGACGGGCGGTGGACGCGCCCAGCCGGGCGAGTGACCGCACCGCCTCGCCCGAGCGGCGGGTGGCCCGGGCCTCCAGCCACTTGCCCAGCAGCACTAGGGCGACGATCACCGCACCGGTCTCGAAGTAGACATGGCCGTCCTCGATGCCGGCTGCCAGCACCACCGCCGACCAGGCCCAGGCCGCGGTCGTGCCCAGCGACACGAGCGTGTCCATGGTGGCGGACCGGTGACGGAGGTTGCGGACGGCGGCCCGGTGGAAGGCCCAACCCGAGCCGAACACCACCAGCGCGGAGGCCACCAGCGCTGCCCACCGCCATCCGTCGAAGCGCAGCGGCGGCACCATCGAGACGGCCGCGACCGGCAGACCGGCCACGACCGCGACGACTAGCCGGCGGCGCAGTCCTGCGATGCGGCGTCGCTCGGCCTCGCCGTCGTCGGTGACCTCGGCCGGGGCCGAGTACCCGGCCCGCTCCACCAACCGCCGCAGTTCGGCGTCGTCGATGGTGCGATCGTGCACGACAGTCGCCCGGCTGGAGGCGAAGTTCACCCGGGCGTCGAGCACGCCGTCGGCCGCGCCCAACGCGGTCTGCACCCGGGCGGCGCAGGCGCCGCAGGTCATGCCCTCCACCCGGATGTCGGTCCGGACCTTCAGCGACGACCCGGCTTCCATACGCTTAAGACTACGCCCGTCACACCGCCGACATTCCCGGCGCAACGCCTTGACGGTCGCATCCGCAGCCGCCGAGATTTCAGGCCGGCGAATCGGGCCGACCGACAGGCCCGCGCACGACGGCCTCACGATACGCAGACGCCGGAATTTCAGGCCGGCGAATCGGGCCGACCGACAGGCCCGTGCACAACGACCTGACAGTCCCCAGCCGCGGGGATTTCGGGACTCGGGGCGGTATGGGGCAGACTGGCCGGATGTCATCCTCTGACACCGGGCCAGCGGCGCCGGTCGGGCGGGTGCGGCCCGCCGTGGACGCCCTGCCCGCGTACAAGCCGGGCAAGGCCGCCGAGCAGGCCGAGCGGGAGCACGACATCGCCGAGGCCATCAAGCTGGCCTCCAACGAAAATCCCTACCCGCCCCCGGCCGCGGTGGTCGAGGCGGTAGCCGCGGCCTGCCGGGGCGGCAACCTCTACTGCGACCATCGGGCCACCGCAGTGCGCGAGGCACTGGCCGACCGGCTGGGGCTGGCCGTCGAGCAGGTGACGGTGGGCGCGGGCTCGGTGGCGCTGCTCTATCAGCTGGCCACCGCCTACCTGGACCCCGGCGACGAGGCGGTCACGCCGTGGATCTCCTTCGAGGCCTACCCGATCTCGGTGCAGACCATGGGCGGGACCCTGGTGAGGGTGCCGCTGACCGCCGAGCACGCCTTCGACCTCGACGCCGTGGCCGCGGCCGTCACCGGGCGCACCAAGCTGGTGCTGCTGGCCACCCCCAACAACCCGACCGGCACGGCCGTGTCCACCTCGGCCGTGGCCGCGCTGGCCGAGCGCATCCCCGGCGACGTGGTGGTGCTGGTGGACGAGGCCTACCGCGAGTTCTCCGACCCCGCCCTCGGCGACCCGGTGGTCGACCTGCTGCCCCGCTTCGACAATGTGGCCGTGGCCCGCACCTTCTCCAAGGCGTACGGGCTGGCCAGCCTGCGAGTGGGCTACGTAATGGGCCATCCCGAGGTGGTGTCGGCTATCGACAAGTGCCTGATCCCGTTCAACGTCAACGGTCTGGCCCAGGCCGCCGCCCTGGCCGCCCTCAGCGACGAAGCTGCCGCTGCCGAGGCCCAGGCCAACATCGACGCCATCAAGACCGAGCGCAGCCGGATGGTCGCCGCCCTGGCGGCCGACGGCTGGGAGCTACCCGACACCCAGGCCAACTTCGTGTGGATGCAGTTGGGCGACCGCACTGACGATGTGTGCATCGTCCTGGAACGCCAGGGCGTGGTGGTCCGCCCCTTCTCGGGCGTAGGCATCCGGGTCACCGTCGGCACCCCCGCCCAGAACAACCGCTTCCTAACCGCCCTGGCCGAGGTAACCCCGTCGAGCTGAGAAGCCCAGGCTCAGCCGGCTTCGATGTCGTCGTCGGGCTGCGGGGGCGCCGGCCAGATCCTCAGGTAGCCCTCGATTCGGGCCAGCCGCTCGCGCACGCTGCCTAGCAACTCCCGGTTCTTGTCGATCAGCTTCCGGTTCCCGTCGATCAGCTCCCGGGTCTCCTTGTGCTTCTCGTCGATCAGCTCTCGATTCTCCTTGCGGACCTCGTCGATCAGCTTCCGGTTCCCGTCGATCAGATCGCGGGTCTCCTTGTGCTTCTCGTCGATCAGGTCGCGCGTCTTGGTGCTGTCGAGGTGCTGATAGCGCATGATGGCCAAGGCGAACAGCAGCATCGGTCCGAGGACAGCAGCGAGGATGGGGGCCAGGTCGGCCAGTGTCACAGTCACCATGAGAGGACCATAGCATCACATAATGCGCTATACAACGCCGCTGTATTTGAATCTATTCTGAGCCCCGGCTCGTCTGGGAACGAAGCAGACCTCGGACCCGCCGCTGCAACGACGACGCCCTCGCCTACTAGGAGCTCCTCGCTGGCCGCGACGTGCTGACCACCAGCCTCACCCCGACACACGCCAGCACCGCCCAAGTCCTGGCCGCTTACCGGCAGCCACCCGCCAAACTCCGGTCAGCCTCTCGGCTAGAGGCTGAGGAGTGGGCCGATCTCGCGGAGGCGGGCGCGGCGCAGGCGGTAGTCGGGAACAGCCTGGGCCACCACCTCCCAGTACTCGGGCGTGTGGCCTCGGACGCGCAGGTGCGCGAGCTCGTGGGCAACGACGTAGTCGAGGAGTGCGGGCGGTGCCATGACGGCGCGCCAGTTGAATCGAAGCGTGCCGTCTGGGCCGCAACTCGCCCAGCGTCGACGCTGATCGCGTATGAGGACCGCCTTCGGCTGCACGCCGAGACGGATCGCAATGCGGTCCACACGCGGCGGCAGCTTCAGCGCGGCACGGTCGCGGTACCACGCCTCGAACGCGGCCCGCACCTTCTCCAGACGTTCTTCGCCCTTGAGAGTGCGAGGGACGTCGACGTCGAATGCCCAGTGGTGGAACCTGATCGCGACCCTGGCGTCGTCGGTGGGGTGCACAGTGAGAAGCACCGATCGACCGAGGTAGGGAAGAGACTCGCCGCTAACGAACCGGCGAGACGGTGCATCCGCTGTGGCGGCGCCGTGGTGCCGGACGATCCAGCCAGCGCGGCGACGCACGGTTTCCTCGACTTGCTCCGCGGAGGTGTCGACAGGCGCCGCCACCCTGACGGCACCGGGCGCGTCGACGGTCACTTCGATCGTCTTCTTCCGCCTCGGACTGCGGACAACCCGATACTTGATCCGGGCGTCACCGAACATGATCTCGCCGCGCTCGGTCACGCGAGCCGCTTTCGGGCCATCTCCATCACTTGGCGGGCCAACTCTTCGACATCACCCTCGTCGTAACGGCCAGCCCGCAGACGACGTTTGATGTCGCGCCGTACCTCGCGCTGGCTCTCAAGGTTCTCGTGCCAGTCGATCAAGGACTGGAGGTCTTGAACGATCCCCTCGATGTCGAGGGCCATCTCCTTCACCTTGGCGTCGATGTCAGCAGGTTGGAAGTCCACCTGCTCCGATGCTTCGGGTGATCCGCCAGCGGGGTCGTGTCCCGCGGAACGCTTGCGGGCCAGCAGTCCGTAGACCGCGTACGACATCGGCGTGAGGCCCTGGTCTGCGGCGAACATCTCCTCCAGCGTGATCTGCTTGCGCAGCGCGGCCATGCGCTTGCAGCCCTCGGCCGCGTCGATCACCTTGGCCCGCAGTTCCCGGATGATGCGGGCGAGTGCCTCAGAGAGCCGCTCGTAGAGGGCGGGGTTCTCTGCGACCCGTTCGTTGATCTGGGCCCTCAGCGCATGTTCCATCAGCGAGGCTCGGGCCTCGTCGTGGGGCAGGCCTTCGATCTTCTGTTCGAAGTCTCGGTCGAGGATGGATACGGGCGCCATCAGTTCCCGGACGTTGGCATCGATGCGCGAGTCGAGCAGTTGCTTGACCTTCTCTCCGACGGCCGTCCAGTCGATGTCGGCCGGCTCCCGCAGGAACTGGGCGCGCGTGTAGGACCGGATGACGGTGAGCCGGCGCAGGCGGTCGAGGTAGACGAGCGCCGCGGGGTCGGGAAGGTAGCGGTCCATCAGTCTCGAGAAGTCGGTGTAGTCGCGGTCGAACCGTTCGTAGGCGTCGGCCTTGTAGTCGCCCTCGGTGGCGGCGTCCGCGGCGAATCGGCGCACGCAGGACCACGGGTCGTCGAGGTCGAGACCCCGGAAGTGGGCTTCGGCGCTGTCGGCGGCAGCCTGAATCACCGGACCCGGATCCTCCAGTTCTGTGAGCGCCCGCTGGAGGTCGCCGAGGTCGAACACGGCGAGAGCACTCTCGAGCTCGCGTGAGACGCCGTGGTAGTCGACCACCAAGCCGTAGTGCTTCTCCGTCTCGGCGCCATCCCTGGTGCGCGTGTGCGAGAAGCGGCGGTTCACCCGTGCGATGGCCTGCAGCAGCGTGTGCTCCCGGATGGACCGGTCGAGGTAGAGGACCTGCTCGACGGGCGCGTCGAATCCCGTGATGAGCTTGTCGACCACTACCAGTATCTGCGGCTCTCCATCAGGGTCGATGAAGTCCTCGACGATCCTGTCTTGGTCCAGTTCCTTGGCCGAGTCGAACTCAGTGCCGTCGTTGTGGGAGGTGGTGATGATCGGGTAGGCGGGCAGCCCGAATTCGCTCAGATGCCGCGCGTAGCGCAATGCCGCGACGCGGCTCGGTGCCACGACCTGGGCCTTGAAGCCGTTCGGCTGGATCTTCTTGGTGAAGTGCTCGAAAATGTCGAGCGCGATCTGCTCGATGCGTTTGGCTGCCTCCGCGATGCGCTCCTTGTTGGCGTAGCGGCGCCGGATCTCGGTGCGCATCGACTCGGGTTCGTCGCCGAATAGCGCCTCGAACAGGCGGTCGAGCGTCTCCGGGCCTTCGATGTGCAGGTCGGGAAGGCGGGCCTCGTAGTAGATGGGGACCGTGGCGCGATCCTCGACGGACTGCGGGATGGTGTAGGAGTCGATCAGGTCGCCGAACACTCCCAGTGTTGTCCGCTGGAAGCCCTTGTCGATGGGTGTGCCGGTGAAGCCGACGAAAGTTGCCCGCGGCATGGCGGCTCGCATCTTGGCGGCGAGGCGCCCGTACTGGGTGCGGTGGGCCTCGTCGACCATGACGATGACGTTGTCCGCGTCGTTGAGGAGGGTGCGTGGCCCGGCGGGCTCGTTCAGGACGTCCTCGAACTTCTGGATGGTGGTCATGATCGTGCGGCCGTTGTTGGTCTGCAGCAGCTTGCGGAGGCGCCGGGTGGTCTTGGCCCGCTCGGGTACGTCGACTGCGCCCTGTTGGAAGGTTCTGGTGATCTGCCGGTCGAGCTGGGTGCGGTCGGTGACTACGACGATGGTGGGGTTGCGCAGGGCGGGCGTGCGTCGCAGCTTCGTGGCGATCCAAAGCATCGTCAGCGACTTGCCGGAGCCTTGCGTGTGCCAGACGACCCCGCCGCGCTCGGCCGGCGAGCGGCCACGAACGATGCGCTCGAGGGCGCGGGTCACGGCTCGGTACTGCTGGTAGCGGGGTAGCTTCTTGGTGAGCCGTCCCCGCTCGTGCTCGTAGACCACGAAGTCGCGCAGGATGTCGAGCAAGATCGCGGGATTGAGCAGGCCGGCGATGAGCCGTGCCTGGCCCTCGGGAGGCGTGCTGAGGCGGTGTTCGAAGTTGTTCTCAGCGAACGGCTCGATCGACTTCCAGCCGGTGTAGGAGTTCAGAGAGGCGCCGACGGTCCCGAAGTGGGCGTCGGCGCCGCAGTGGGCGACGCACAGCAGATTGGCGTCGAAGAGCTCGGGAGCACCCGCGCCGTGCCATTCTGGACCGGCCTCCTGGTAGCGGTGCAGCTGCTTGACTGCCTGCTGCTTCCAGATCTCGAGCAGGGTGGGCGACTTAGCCTCCATGACGACGAGAGGGATGCCGTTCACGAACAGCACGAGGTCGGGCTTGACGACCCGCTCGTCGTTCTCGCTGGTGCGCCGTGACCCGCGCTCGCTGCCGCGGCGCACCCGGAACTGCGTGGTCACCATGTACTCATTCAGTCCCACGCCCGGTTCGGGGTGCTCGAAGTCGAAGAAGCGCACGGTGGGCGTTTCCTGGCGGCCGCCCCGGTCGATGGTGAGGGGCATACCGTGCGACAGGTACTCGTGGACGGCCTGGTTGCGGGCCAGGCCGGTGGCGTCGATGTGCTGCAGATTGAAGATGACCCGCTGCGCCTGGTCATCGGTCATCCAAGGATTGAGACGCTTGAGCGCGGCTGTGAGCCGTCCGGCAAGCAGCACATCCCGCTCGTCATCGCGCTCCAGTGCCAGCGTCTCGCGCGGCACATACGACCAGCCCAGCCGCTCCAACAGCTCCCGGGCCGGATTCTCGGCGAGTTCAAGCTCATTGAGCTTGGCGGCGGAGGTTATGGTTGCTCCTCCTCCAAGAGCTGCTTCGCCTTCACAAGCAAGTCGGGAAGGTCGGTCTGAATGATGTCCCAGATCACGTCGTCATCGAGACCCAGGTAGCCGTGAGCCAATCGATTTCGCGTCGCGACGACTTGTCGCCACTCAATCTGAGGGTTTGCCTCGCGAACTTCATTCGGGACGTGAGTCGCGGCTTCTCCGATGAGTTCCAAATTCCGCAACGTGGCATCGTAGGTGCGCCCATCCAAGGTGAAGTCGCGCTGGTCGTATCCCTCTGAGTACGAGACGGCACGCTCTGCGAAGTCGATCATATCTTGAAGATAGAGACGCCAGTGGCGAGACACCTCATCCGGTTCAGACATTGACTGCCTCGCGTTCTACATACGGTCGGAACTCAGGCCGTAGTGCCTTGTTCGTCACTAGGTCGACGCGACGGTCCAGCAAGTCCTCAAGGTAGAACTGCACGCCGAAATAAGCCTTCGATGTCGCCGGTCCGTCGAACTGCACAAGAATGTCAAGGTCACTCGTCTCAGTGGCCTGATCACGAGCGAACGAGCCGAAGAGGACCAGACTGACCACACCGAATCTCTCAACAAGGTTCTGCTTCTGTGCTCGCAGTGTCTCTAGGACTTCATCCCTTCCCAACCTGTCCATGGCCTTCTACTTTCGTTGATCCACCCGCACGCGACCTGTCAAGAGCGCGTCCGCGGTAGACGCTTGCAGCGATCCCAGATCGCATCGTTCCTCGCGCGCCCGCTCGATAGCGGCGTCGACGCTGTCAAGCACAGCCGCGATAGCCCGTTGCTCAAGGAGTGGCGGAAGGAGAACGGGGAGGCTACGCACAGAGTCTCGGGACACCTCGCGAAAGGTGCTACCAGCGCCTCGCCGAATAAGTTCGCGGCTCTTTGAAGAGATGCAGTAGTACAACCAGAGACTGTCGGTCCCATTCTTCCCAACGAGACTCTGAAACCCCTGATTGGTGGTGACCGGAAGCGCGGCTATAGCAGTGATGCCGATCGTCGCTCGGGTCGTGAGCAAGACCGATCGCGCCGGGAGGACACGCAATCCCGCAGCCCTCAGACCCTCGTCTGTGATCGATTCCCGTGTGCTACAAAGCTCCCGTCGATCAAGTTCGGTCACTTCAGACGGGACCACCCAGGGAATTGCGCCACCCCAGAACTTGGGTTGCGTCCTCGAAGGCGTGCTGCCCCCGATCACTTCCGCGACGTCTCCTAGACGTACCGCCTTCCAAGAGGCGGGGATGGTGCCGCGGCCGGGCACCTCCTTCCATTCTGAATGCTGGCCGGGGAGACCTCGGGTCAGGAGTTCGTGGAGGAGGGCATCACGGAGGTGCTCGGTAGCTGCGATGACTTCGTCCGCACGCTCGATTGCTTCGTCAATAGAGTCCAACACCGCAGCGATGGCTCGTTGTTCGGACAGGGGCGGAAGGAGGTAGCGGAAGCTCCGCAAATGTGTCCACGATGTGCGCGGCATCCTGGTGCCTGTGACGCCACGCATAGCGTGGCTGTGCAGAAGATCGCTGCGGATCAAGTGGTTGAGGAAGCTGCCTGTCAGTCTCTCACTTGCACAGATCGCGAGAATATCGGTAGAGCACACGCCGTCGAAGTCAGCACGAACTACCTTTCGCAGGTTCGGGCGAAGCTTGCCGTAGAGAGTGTCCCCCTCAGAGAAGACAGTCTTGTTGCTTATCGACTCATCGGCGGTGCCGTAACCATTCAGTGCCCCACCCGAAATCATGTTCTCAAGGCCAACGAAGGGGCGCGAATCGCCTTCGTGAGGCATGATCTGCTTCCGCCGGACCGCCGCTACTTCGCCAAGCCTCACATGGTGCCAGCCGTTGGGGATGTGGGTGGCGTTTGGTGCTCCCGTCGTGGCAACTACGGACACAGCGCTCCTATCTGACCACCACTGGTGACTTGAGTCGAGTCGGGTGCAGGACGAGGCTGAGGTACGGGAGAACGAATTGTCATCGTGCTGGTACCGGGGCGGATCGAGGGATACCGCTTGACTGGACGAGCTGGGGGACGCGGACCTCGATCTCGACGGGCTCGAACCGTGTCGCGAGGGTGGGCGGCGAATCACTAAAGTCCAGCCCTAGATCCCCGAGGTCGTCGTCGGCAAGTTCCAGGTGGTACGTGACGGCGTCCTCGATCGACATTTTGGGCTCCGGCAGCGGATCGCCGTCCTCCAAGAGGCCCTCAAGATGGAACGTGAGGGCTTCATCGATCATCTCAAGCATCTCCTCCCAGGTATCGCCCACGCTTACGCATCCCAGCACGTCCGGCACGTAAGCACCCCAACCGTTGGCATCCAAGATGAACGCGACCGTGTAGGTCAGCTTCATGGACCACCCTCCTCATGTCGCTCCGAAGCAGACTCAACCTGCTTGGACGGCTTCGAGGACTGCCGGGGCGGACTCGGGGACGCAGACCTCGATCTCGACGAACTCGAACCGGGTGGCGACCGTGGGCGGGAAGTCGTAGGACTCAAGTTCGGACTCCATTGTGTCGTCGTCCGTCATGACCGCGAGGTGGTAGGCGATCGCCTCGTCGATCGACGTCTTGGGCTCCGGCAGCGGATCGCCGTCCTCCAGCATGAGTTCGATGTGGCCGGTCAGAGCCTCACGGATCATCTCCAGCATGTCCTCCCAAGTGTCGCCGGTGCTGATGCAGCCGAGTACGTCCGGCGCGTACGCACACCAGTTGTTGGGCGCCTTCTCGAAGACGACCGCGTACAGTCAGTTTCATGTTTTCCTCCCACGGAGTCCGGCCTGCCGCAGAATACTGGACCAAGTGCTCCGGGGCAGGGTGTCCCCCAGATGGCCGGGGATGGTCACTTTGCCGGGCTTCACCGGATGGAGGAAGTGTCGGTGGCTGCCCTTGGTCCTCACGAGGTACCAGCCGTCGCGCTCGACGATCACGGATCGCCTCCCTAGCCTTCGGCGGCATATCCCAGACTCCCGAGCAGCTCGTCCATCCGGGCCGCGGCCTCGTCCCGTCTGCGCTCGGCCTCGCGGAGTTGGGCTAGCGCATCCTCGACGCTCAGGACCTCGACCGGCTCGCTGGTGTCGACGTAGCGGCTGATGTTCAGGTTGTGGTCGTTAGCCGCGATCTCGTCGAGGTCGGCCACATGCGCGAAGCGCTCGACCTCCTCGTACGAGCGGAAGGCCTCGACGATGCTCGCGACGTGGGCCGGGTCGAGGAAGTTCTGGGCCTTGCCGGAGCGGAAGTAGTCGGGCTGGGCGGCGTCGATGAACAGCACCTTGCCGCGGCGCTCAGCTGGCTTGGCTTTGTTGAGGACGCAGATCGCGACCGGGATGCTGGCGCCGTAGAAGAGGTTGGGGGCCAGCCCGATCACCGCCTCGAACAGGTCGGCCTCGATCATGCCCTTACGGATCGTCCCCTCGGCGCCGCCGCGGAACAAGATGCCGTGCGGCATCACCACGCCGACCATCCCGTCGGGGTTCGTGACCGCGAGCATGTGCTGCACGAAGGCGAGGTCGCCCTTGGTCTTGGGCGGGATCGCGCCGTAGCGGTCGAAACGGTGATGGGGGTCACTGGGGGCAAAGTCGCGCCCCCAGGCCTTCAGGCTGAACGGCGGATTGGCGATCACACGGTCGTATGCGAGCAGGCGGCCCCGCTCGTCGCGCAGCTGCGGGTCGCTGATCACGTCGCCGGCCTCATAGCGGGCCGAGCGCAGGCCGTGCAGCAGCAGGTTCAACTTGCCGATGGCGAGAGTGCCGAGGTTGCGCTCTTGGCCGTGCAGCACGAGGTTGCGCGGATCGCCCCCCTGCTCGGCCACGTACTGGGCCGTGTAGATGAGCATGCCGGCCGATCCCGCTGTCGGGTCGCAGATCCTCATGCCTTCGGCCGGTTCGAGCAGCTCGACGATGAGTCGGACCACCGAGCGGGGCGTGTAGAACTCGCCGCCCTTCTTGCCGGCGTCGTCGGCGAACTGGCGGATCAGGTACTCGTAGGCGTCGCCGAGGACGTTGACGGCGCCATGCTCGCCCACGCCGGTGAGGTTGGCGTCGCTCAGGTCGAGGGTGTCGAAGTGGCGCAGGAGGCTCCCGATGATGCGGTCGCGGCTGCTGGGACCGCCAAGCTTCGACTCGTCGTTCCAGTTCGTGTTGCGCAGCACTCCGTCGAGCCGCGGCGCGTTCTCCTCTTCGATCTCGGCGCTGGCACTGTTCAGGACCTCGCCGAGGTTCATCGAGTGACGGACGATCTCGCTCCAACGGGCCTCGGGCGGGACGAAGAACTCGTGCTCGTCGTGGTCGCTCTCGGCCACCTCGCGGTCGAGGCCGTCACGGACGGCGCTGTCCACCTCCTCGACGAAGCGGTCAGAGAGCCGCTTCAGGAACAGCACCGAGAAGATGAAGTTCTTGTAGTCGCTGGAGTCGATCTGGCCGCGCAGGATGTCGGCGGCCCCCCAAAGCTTCGACTCCAACTCGGTGGTCGTGAGCGGCATGGCTAGCTCCTTCCGCGACCTGCCGTCGCGATGCAGGAAATCACGGAATCCCTAACGACATCGTGCCTGGCGCGCACAGCCTCAACGGCAGCGTCACGGGATGCGGTAGCGGCCTCAACCAGATCGGCGAGGCGGCGCAGCTCACCCGGCGGCGGCACGACGACCGGCATCCCGCCCAGCGCCCTAGCCGACAGCGTCGGCAGTGTGGTTGTCGTGTATCGGGCGGCAACCTCGGACCGTCCATGGCTAGACGTGAGGTAGTACCAAAGGAAGTGGGCCAATCCGGTGCCCGGGTCGTGCGTGCGCAGGACGAGCAGCGTCGTGGATGCAACCGTGCCGCTGGCGCCGGGCGGCACCAGCGCGACCTTCACCGACTGCGACCGTGCCGTGACAACGATGTCGAACGGCTCGAGGAGGTGGGCCACAGTCCGAGCGCCGCGCCGTATGCCGGTCTCACGCAGCCCCTCCAGGTGCATGCGATCATCGACGATGTCCGCACTCTCGACGACGCGGACCATCCAGTCGCCCGGCTGGGCTCCGGCACCCCGCCCTGCCATCGCAAGGCCTGGCCGGATATCAA
The DNA here is from genome assembly GCA_963667505.2 of Acidimicrobiales bacterium. Lineage (GTDB taxonomy): Bacteria > Actinomycetota > Acidimicrobiia > Acidimicrobiales > Aldehydirespiratoraceae > Aldehydirespirator. The sequence goes on from OY763490.2 coordinate 2,029,269, forward strand.
CAAATTCGCTTAGTAATGTCATGGCGCACTACTGTAGCGTGTCTCAGAGAAACGTCAACACTTAGCCGTACTAACTACCGCCAGCGGTCTGGGGGACGAAGTAGACCTCGGCGCCGTCGGGGACCGGCTCGTACTCGGGGTGGGCGATCAGCAGTCCCCCTATGACCACCGACACACCGGACCGCAAGGCGTCGCCGAGCCCGGGATAGCGCCGGTCGAGGTCGTCCATGATGGCGCCGACGGTGGCGCCGGTCGCCTCAACCTCGGCCACTCCCGAGGTGAGACCCCGCAGGTTGGAACTCAGATGGACCTGGACGGGCACGAACCCCGCTCCGGTCGGCGCTTCCCGTGTTGACCGGCCGCGTCCTAGGCGCCGTTGGCGCCGCGCCCGGCGGTGATGGCCTCCAGCACCCTGATCGGCGACATGGGCAGGTCGCGCAAGCGGCAGCCGGTAGCGGCATAGATGGCGTTGGCCACCGCGGGGATGGGCGGCACGATGCCGGTCTCGCCCACGCCGCGCACGCCGTAGGGATGGGCCGGGTTGGGGACCTCCACGATGATGGCATCGATCATGGGAAGGTCCGAGGCCACCGGCACCCGGTAGTCGAGGAAGCCGGGGTTCTCCATCACGCCGTCGGAGTCGTAGATGTACTCCTCGTTGAGCGCCCAGCCGACGCCCTGGGCCACGCCGCCCTGGATCTGGCCCTCCACGTAGCTGGGATGGATGGCCGTACCCGCGTCCTGCGAGGCGGTGTAGCGCACGATCCGCACCACGCCGGTCTCAGGGTCGACCTCCACGTCGCAGAGGTGCACCGCGAAGCCGGGGCCGGCGCCGTGGGCCTCCAGCGACCCGGTGGCGGTGAGCGGACCGCCGGTGCGCTTGGCCCTGGCGGTGATGGCGGCCACCGGCAGCGGATCCTTCTCGCCGTCGCTGCCGGTGTAGACGGCCTGGCCGTCCACCCAGTCCACGTCGTCGACGTCGACGCCCATCATCTTGGCCGCCCGGCCCCGCAACTCGACCACCATCTTGCGGCAGGCCTCCACCACGGCCATGCCGGTGGCGAAGGTGGCCCGGCTGCCCTCGGTGACGTCGGTGAACCCGACCGCCTCGGTGTCGCCCACCACCGGTCGGATGTCGTAGACGTCGATGCCGAGCTCCTCGGCGGCCATCAGCGCCATTGAGGCCCGGCTGCCGCCGATGTCGGGGCTGCCGGTGACCACGGTGGCGGTGCCGTCCTCGTTGAGGTTGACGGTGGCGCTGGACGACTCGCCGATGTTGAACCAGTAGCCCGCGGCCAGCCCCCGGCCCTGGTTGGGGCCCAGCGGGGCGGAGTAGTGCGGATGGTCGCGCACCGCCTCGAGGCACTCGATGAAGCCGATGCGCGAGAAGGGGAACCCCATCGTGGACGCGTCGCCCTCGGTGACCGCGTTGCGCATCCGCAGGTCCATCGGATCGATGCCGAGCTCCTCGGCGATCTCGTCGAGCATGGTCTCCATCGCGAAGGCGGTGAGGGGCGCGGCGGGCGCCCGGTAGGCGGCCGACTTGGCCGTGTTGACCACCACGTTCAGCGACTCGATGTTGAAGTTGGGGATCTTGTAGGACTCGAACACGGTCATCGCCCCGAGCAGCCCGCCGGCGCCGGCGTAGGCGCCGCCGGAGTAGATCAGGTAGGCGTCGCCGGCCACGAGGCTGCCGTCGCGGTCGGCGCCCAGCTTGATCTTGAGCTTGGTGCCGGGCGCGGGGCCGGTGGCCCGGAACACCTCGTCGCGGGTCATCACCATCTTCACCGGGCGTCCCGCCTTGGCCGACAGGGCGATGGCCACCGGCTCCAGGTAGATGGTGGTCTTGCCGCCGAAGCCACCGCCGATCTCCGCCGGAATCACCCGTATGCGGGTGTTCTCCCAGCCCAGCACGGTGGCGCTGGACGAGCGCACGTTGAAGTGCCCCTGCGACGAGCACCACACGGAGGCGTGGCCGTCCTGGCCGGCGTCAGCCACGCAGGCGTGGGGCTCGATGTAGCCCTGGTGGACCGGCTTGGTGGTGAACTCCCGCTCGATGACGACGTCGGCCTGGGCGAATCCCGCCTCGATGTCGCCGTCGGCGAAGCGGGTGATGTCGCTCACGTTGGAGGGCTCCTGCGCGGGCGGATTGGCGCCGGAGGTCCGCATGTGGTCGTGCAGCACGGCAGCGTCGGGCGCGAGGGCCTCGTCGATGGTGAGCACCGCGGGCAGCACGTCGTAGGTGACCTTGACGGCGGCCGCGGCGGCCCGGGCCTGGTCGCGGGTCGTGGCGGCCACCGCGGCCACGGCATGGCCCTCGTAGAGGACCTTGTCGCGGGCCATGACGTTGATGCACAGGTCGTAGTTGCGGTTGCTGGGGTCCACCGCCGGGAAGTCGTCGCCGGTGACCGCCGCCTTGACGCCGGGCATGGCCTCGGCCTCCGACGTGTCGATGGCGACGATGCGGGCGTGGGCGTGGGGCGAGCGCACGACGACGCTGTGCAGCTGGCCGGGAAGGTTGAGGTCGGCGGCGAACCGGGCCCGCCCGGTCACCTTCTCGAGCCCGTCGTGGCGGACGGGCCGGGTGCCGACGTACTTGTAGCGGGGCTTGGACTCGGTGACGGTCACTTGCGGCTCCTAGCTCTCGTTGATGGTCTTGGCCGCGGCGAGCACCGAGCGGACGATCTTGTCGTAGCCGGTGCAGCGGCACAGGTTGCCGGCCAGGCCGTAGCGGACCTCGGTCTCGGTGGGATCGGGGTTGCGGTCGAGCAGCGCCTTGGCCGCCACCAGGAATCCGGGCGTGCACACCCCGCACTGCAAGGCAGCACCCTCGAGGAAGCACTGCTGGAGGGGGTGCAGGTCGTCGCCGCCGGCCATCCCCTCCACGGTGGAGATGGTGCGGCCGTCGGCCTCGGGGGCGAGCACCAGGCACGAGCACAGCAGCCGGCCGTCCATCACGATGGAGCAGGCCCCGCAGTCGCCGGTTCCGCAGCCCTCCTTGGCCCCGGTGAGGCCCACCTCGTCGCGCAGGGCGTCGAGCAGCGTCTGCCCGCCGTCGCAGAGGAACTCGGCCGGGTCGCCGTTGATGGTGCAGGTGACATGGACGCGGCTCATGACTGGCCTCCTCGTGAATCGGTCATCCGGCGAGGCCCGGGATCGAGAATCGGGCGACGGCCGCGGCTCATGACTGGCCTCCTTGCTGGGCGGCCCGCTCGGCTGCGATGGACACCGCCCGGCGGGCCAGCACCCCGGCCACCTGGCGGCGGTAGGCGACGGTGCCTCGCTTGTCGTCGATGGGGTCGGCGGCGGCGGCTGCGGCCGCTTCCACCGCGGCCAGGGCCTCCCCGGAGGCCTCGTTGCCGACCAGCGCGGCCTCGGCGTCGGGCACCCGCACCACGGTGGGGGCCACTGCGCCGAGGGCGACCGCCGCGGCGGCGACGGTGCCGTCGTCGGCGAGGGAGATCCGGGCGGCGGCGCCCACCACCGCGATGTCCATCTCGGTGCGGGGGATCAGCCGCAGGTAGGCGTCGGACGTGCGGGCCGGGGGCTCGTCGAGCTCGAACTCCACGATGATCTCGCCGGGGCCGAGCGACGTGGCGCCGGGGCCGGTGGCCACCTCGGCCGCGGGCACGGTGCGCTCGCCTCCAGGGCCGGCGATCACGGCCCGGGCGTCGTTGACGATCAGGCTGGGCGGGGTGTCGGCCGCGGGCGAGGCGTTGGCGAGGTTGCCGCCCCAGGACGAGCGGCTCTGGATCTGGTCGGAGCCGATCAGGCCGCTGGCCTCGACCAGGCCGGGGAAGGCGGCGGCTAGGCCGTCGTGGGCGCAGACGTCGGCAGTGGGGATGGCCGCGCCGACCGTGTACGTAGAGCCGTCGCGGCCGATGGCGCACAGGCGGTCGATCCGCTTGAGGTCGACCATCACGGTCGGTTCGGGTCGGCCGGCGCGGATCTGGGGGATCAGATCGGTGGCGCCCGCGTACACGCGAGCTTCGGAGTCGGAGGCCAGCAGCTCCACTGCCTCGGCCACCGTCGTCGGGGAGGCGTATCTCATGGCCGGAAGCATAGGGTGCCGCCGCGACGCTCGGTCATCCCGGCACCCGGCCACCCCGACATTCTCGGGAAGAAATGTGGTCGTACAGCTACAGAATCCACCCGAGATTCCCGGCTACAGACCCGAGATTCCCGGCTTGACCGGGCCGGGGGGCATTGACAGGGCGTGTACCATGATGTGCTATCCGATGTAGGTGCCGACGTCGGAAGGAGGTCGCAGGCCATGGCGGACACGTCCCCGACTGTCAGCCCGACGCCCCGTCCCGCCGCCAGGGGCTACGAGCCCGAGGTGCCCATCACCACCTCGCCGATGTTCGACTGGCCGCCGCGGCCGGCAGCGACGCTGCGGTACCTGGTCACGCCTGTGATGCTGCCCTACGGGGTCTTCTGGGTCGCGCTAGCCGCAGTGTGCTGGAACTACCTGACGCCGTCGATGGAGCGGATGGCGAGCCTGCGGCCGGGATGGATGCTGACGATCTACGTGCGCAACGCGCTGATCGTCGTGGCAGTGGCAGGCTCGCTGCATCTGGCGCTGTACATGCGGCAGGCCCAGCAGCAGCGCTACAAGTACAACCGGCAGTGGATGAGCACCACCAACCGCGAGTTCCTGTGGACCAACCAGACCCGCGACAACATGTTCTGGAGCCTGGTCAGCGGCGTCACCATCTGGACGGCCTACGAGTCGCTGACCATGTGGTTCTACGCCAACGACTGGATCCCGTCGGTCGAGTGGAGCTCCGGGGGGCTGTACCTGTCGGCGCTCACGGTCGGGGTGTTCCTGTGGTCGGTGATCCACTTCTACCTGAACCACCGGCTGCTGCACGTTCGCTGGTTCTACGACCACGCCCACTACCTGCACCACCGCAACGTGAACACCGGGCCGTGGAGCGGCATCTCGATGCACCCGCTGGAGCACCTGATCTACTTCAGCGTGTTCGTGCTGTGGTGGGTGGTGCCGGCCCATCCGTTCATCGTGATCCTCACCGGACTGTTCCAGGGCGCGTCGCCGCCGGTGTCGCACTCGGGGTTCGAGCGCTTCGAGATCGGCCGACGAGAGGGACGCAGCGCGCCGGGCGCCGACTACTTCCACCACCTGCACCACCGCTACTTCGAGTGCAACTACGGCAACCGGCCGGTGCCGATCGACAAGCTGTTCGGCACCTTCCACGACGGCACGCCCGAGGCCCACGCCCGCATGCGCCAACGAATGAAGTCCCGCCGCGGCAACTAGGCGCTCGGCCCAAGTCGCCCAGCCCGCCGCGGCAACTAGGCGCTCGGCCCAAGTCGCCCAGCCCGCCGCGGCAACTAGACGCTCAGCCCAAGTCGCCCAGCCCCAGGTCCCGACACCCGCGCCCCATGAGGCAGAAGGCGTCTCGGCAACTGCGGATCGTCGACCCCGGACGGGCAGCCCCAACAGCGCACTGCAAGCCATGCCGGTTCGGCGCCGTTTCGGCAACTGCGGACCGTCGGCCTCGGACGGGTGGCGGCAGTAGCGTGCGGGGATGGACGCGGTGCAGCGCTTTCGGGCTCGTTTGGGGGCCTCGGTGGGTGGACTGTTCTCGCATGGGGAGATGCCGTTGCGGCGCACCGCCGACTACCCGGGCGACGCCGGGCTGTGCGGGCCGGGCTCGGTCAGCTGGAAGGCGATAGGCGACGTCAGCGTGTTCATGGGGGCCATCCGGGCCCTGCTGATCCAGGCCGCCCATCCCGAGGCGGTTGCCGGCGTGGACGAGCACAGCCGCTACCGCGACGACCCGATGGGCCGGCTGAACCGCACCGCCTTCTACGTGACCTCTGCCACGTTCGGCGCGATGCCCGAGGTGGAGGAGGCGGTGGACCGGGTCCGCGCCGCCCACCAGGGCGTCAGCGGAACGTCGCACCGTGGACTGGCCTACGACGCCGCCATGCCGGAATTGGCAGCCTGGGTGCACAACACGCTCACCGAGTCGTTCCTGACCGCCTACCGGGAGTTCGGCCCGGGGTTGACCGAGGCCGAGGCCGACCGGTTCGTGGTCGAGCAGTCACAGGTGGGCGCCATGCTCGGGGCCGCTCCCCTGCCCCAGACGGCTGCGGAGTTGCACGCCTGGGTCGGCACCCACCCGGCGCTGGCGCCCAGCCCCGGAATGCGGGCCGCGGTGGACTTCCTTCGGAATCCGCCCCTGCCCGGCCGGCAGCGGTACGGCTACGCCGTGCTGATGCACGGAGCGGTCAGCACCATGCCCTCGGAGTTGACGGCCGTGCTCGGTCTGAAAGCCCGCCCCGGCGCCCGCCTGAGCGCGGCCGCGCTGTTGGCGTTCCTGCGCTGGGGCCTGCGCAATAGCCCCTCATGGCGAGCCGCACTCGACCGCTGCAACGCCCCTTACGACCCCTCAAGATTCCGAGAGGTGCCGTCACGATGACCCCCGAGCCGGAATCCGATCAAAGGGCTGGACGCGAGGACGCCGCGACTGACGGGAGCGACGGGGAGAACTGGTCGGCGGGGATGAGTTTGAAGGGGTCGCTTCGGGAGGCGATGGCGGCGCCGCCGACCGTGTATGAGATCGTGGGCGGGCAGCGGTTCTTCGACGAGCTGGTCGGCCGGTTCTACGACGCCGTCGAGGACGACCGGCTGCTGCGGCCCATGTATCCGCCGGACATGGGGCCGTCGAGGGCTCTGCTGGCCGGGTTCCTGGCCCAGTACTGGGGCGGACCGCCGCGCTACAGCGAGGAGCGGGGCCATCCCCGGCTGCGAATGCGGCACTTCCCCTTCGCCATCGGCCAAGCCGAGCGAGACGCCTGGATGGCGCACATGACGGCGTCGCTCGACGCGGCCACGATCGCCGACGGCACCGGCCGTCCGCTGCCCGACGAGATCCGGGCCGCCATGTTCGACCACTTCGACAACGCGGCCACCCACCTGATCAATCAGCCCGACGGCTGACGGCCGGCCGCTCCCCGCTTCCCGACCCGGCTGCCCTCCTGACCGTCCGGCTCGCCTGCGAAATTGGTGCGGATATTGGGTGTCTAAGGGCCGTTTCTGCATCAATTTCGGGGAAGACCCCCGTCGCGGCTCAGGCGGCACCTGACCGTCCGGCCCGCCTGCAAAATTGGTGTGGATATTGGGGCTCTAGTGCCCGGCGGGGTCGCCGGCCGCGTCCGGCCGTTGCGGCGGGTTGACGTGGACGGTGACGATCTCGAGTTCGTGATACTGCTGGTGGACCACTGAAGTCGCGAAGTGCTGGAGGAGCCGCAGCGACACGTCGCGCTCGACGGGTCTGGCCGCGGCCGGCTCGTCGAGCACGGCCAGCCGGTCCTCGATGTTCTCGCCCCGGGCCGCGGCCGTTAACTCGAGCACGGCGCGCCCGTACTGCTTGCTGGCCGTGATGCGCAGTGCGCGCCCGGCGCCTGACTCGGCTTGCTCGGCGTCGATCAGCGTCAGCAGCGTCTCCTCGGCCACTGCCTCGAGCCGGTCCGCCATCGGCGCCCCCCAGCCCTGGCGTGCCGCGAAGGCGTTCAGGAACTCCCGGATGCGCGGCAGCTCCGAGGTCGCCAGGTCGGCGCGCAGTCGCTGGCGACGGGACTGGGGCGCCTCCGTGAACAGCGTCAGCACCATCGCCGCGAGGCCGCCCGAGGTCATGCCGTTCTCGAGGAAGCCGCCCGCGAACCCCGCCAGATACTCCTGCTGGAGTAGGTCGTGTTGGTGACGGTGCGGGCCAGTCCCGACAGCAGGTTGCCAGCGCCGTCGGCGGCCCCCGCTCCCTGCACGACGCGGTAGTCCACCGCCCGGGGCTGCCGCCACGAGACCCGCTGGATGGCCACCGAGTCGCCGAGGGTCTCGATCGCCCCGATGAGGGTGACCAGGATGAAGGCGGGGCCCCACGCTCGACGCGATGGCCGCCAACGAGGCCGTGGACCAGATGCTGTTCGCCAGCGACGGCGACATCACCGAGACCGGGGCCGCGAACTTCTTCCTCGCCGACGACGAGCGGCTCGTCACCCGGCATCTGGACGAGTCGTTCCTGCACGGCGTGACCCGGGACTCGGTGATCCGGCTGGCCCGGCACATCGGCTACGAGGTAGAGGAGCGCACGATGGGCCTCGACGAACTCGTCGAATGGTCCGAGCGGGGCGAGGCCTTCCTGTCGGGCACGGCCGCGGTGGTGGCTCCCGTGGGCACCATCCTCCACGCGGGCGAGGCCCTGACCTTCGGCGACGGGCAGCCGGGCCGCAGCACGCTGCGGCTGCGGCAAGCGCTGGTGGACATCCAGGCGGGCGCCGCACCCGACCCGTTCGGCTGGCGCACACCCGTGCACGGCTAGTCCGCGCCAACGGGATTCGAGGCGCTTTTACCTGCCACCCTTCCGTGCCTCGGTCGGGGCGTGGAGGCTGTTCACTGGCTGCGGCGGAGCAGAGCGGTGAAGCCGGCCTGCTCGAAGTCGCGGTCGTGGGCGAGTGCCTCGGTGATTCCGCGCTCTTCCATGACGATGAAGCTGGCGCAGTCCGTGAGGCTCCACGTCTGGTCTGGGCGTTGGCCGTAGCGCTCCGCCGCGGCGCGGAACTGCATGGCCGTCTGCGGCACGATCTCGACGTCCCGGCTGTGCTCGGCTCGCTCCACGACCTCCAGGGCCAGGTTTCGCTGTTGTTCCCCCCGGTTCGCGAACATGTTGAGGATCTCGACCAGCACCATCTCGGTCGTCACGATGCGGCGGGACTCAATCTCCCTGGTCAGGGCGAGCGCCCTCCCGTGCAGCCGGTCCCGGGTGTCCTGCAGCGCGGCCCAGTACCCTGTGTCGGCGAACACATCGCTCACGGAGCCTCGTCCTTCGGGTGGCCATACAGGTAGTGCTTGTAGTGCTCGGCGAGGTCAACGGGCCTGGCGTCCGGCTCGTGGACGAGGGTGGAGGCGTGCAGTTCCTCGATCAGATGCAGGAGCGAAGCTCCGTTCCCCGCCGCCCCGTCCGCTGGCTCGCGCGGCATGCATTCCATCGACACTACGACCTCCGCGCCTTCTTCAAGGTCGACAGGCTCCACTGGCGTGAACACGCCGTTGGCGTACGTGGCCTTCACCGTTGTGGTCATGGCTGCTCCTCCCGGCGCGCGCCTGCCTCCTACCGTACCGCGCCCCGGCGGCGCACCGGCCCGGCCGCAGCCCGCTCCGACCGCCTTCACTGGCTTACCGGCGCAGCACCGCGTTCTCATCGAGCGCGGCGGTGCGGAAGGACTGGGCTGCCTGCTCGCCCCGGTCGACCGCGATCAGTACCCCGGTGTCGAGGATCACGAAGCGAAGTAGCGGCTGCGCATGGCGGCCACTTCTTCGGCCTCGGGCGGGCCCGCCTCCTCGGCCCATTCGCGCAGGAACTCGCGCAGGGCCTTGCGTTGGCCGCTCTGGCGGGCCAGAAGTAGCAGGCCTCCGAACGGCTCACCCAGCAAGCCCGGCAGCGCCTCGAGGCCGCCTTCGACGCCGACGACACCCTCGACTTGAAGTCCGCATGGATCCTCAAAGAGGCCCTGCGAGACCTCTACGACAGCACCAGCCGCCGCCACGCCGAGCGCGAGCTCGCCGACTGGCACCGCTGGGCAACCCTCTACGACGTCGCAGAGACCAACCGCCTCGCCGGAACCCTGCGCCGCTAGCAGCCCGAGATCCTCGCCTACTTCGACACCGGGCTCACCAACGGCCCCAGCGAGGGAACCAACCTCATCATCAAACAGGTCAAACACCAAGGATTCGGCCACACCAACCCCCACAACTACCGGCTGCGCGTCCTCTACCGCTGCGCATGACAAACTGTCCCCCGCCAGACGAACCGAACCCCGTGCCCCATCAAACGCGCAGAGCCGGCAATCTCCAGCGACATCTGGCCGGTCCTATTCGTCTGGCGTTGGCGGCATCGCTAGGGGCCGTTTCGGCATCAATTTCGGGGATGGCCCCGGTCGCGGCTCAAGCGGCGCCCGGCGCGGTCAGAAGGTGGCGGCCAGCGAAGATCTTGGGCGGGCGGATGCGGCCCTCGTGGTGCACCAAGTCGCCGTGGACCCACACCGCGTCGATGCCGTCGGGCGGGACCAGCGGGTCCTCGTAGCTGTTGCGCTCGGTGACCCGGTCCCAGTCGAACAGCACCAGCGAAGCGTCGGCGCCCTCGCTCAGCACCGGGCTGGGCAGGCCCATGAACTCGCACGGCATCACGGACAGCCGATGCACGATCTCGACCAGGTCGATGCCCAGCTCACGGGCCATCCGCAGCGCCTTGGGGAACGACCCCAGCGAGCGGGGGTGGGGCTTCTGGCCCGGGCCGGGCATCAGCCCGTCGGTGCACAGCGCCATGCTCGGGCGGCGGAAGAACCGCTCCACGGTGGCCTCGTTGCCGTAGTGGCTGATGATCGACACCTCGCCGCGGTTGTGCAGGAAGAAGTCGCATACCGCGTCGTGGGCCTCGATGGAGGACATGTCGGTGATCCCCTCGGCCAGCACCACATCGGAGAACCGCTTGCCCAGGAACTCGTCGCCCACCCCCTCGAGCACGCCCGCGATCTGGATGCCGTCGAGCCCGCCGCAGAAGGCCACGAAGTTGTCCCAGCCCGAGCCGTCGCCGTAGATCTTCTCGAACGCGAAGCGGCGCACGTCGAGGTCGCTGAGCCGGGCCATGAACTCGCCTCTGGTGCCGGCCCGAACCTCCGGCGGGAACAGGGCGTCGGCGGTGGTGCTGCCCGCGGTGTACGGGTACATGTTGGCCATGGTCGGCACCGAGCCGGCGGCGTCGTCCAGGCGGGACGCCACCTCGCCGAAGCGGTCCCAGTTGCGGCGACCGGCGATCTTCGAGTGCTCGCTGCAGTATCCGCCGCCGCCGTCCACCGCAGCGGTGATCACCTCGTCGAGGGCCTCGACGATGTCGTCGCTCTCCGAGCGCAAGTGCGGGTACAGCGCGCCCGGCTTGACCTCGTTGAACGCCCGCACCAGGGCGGTGATCTCGCGCTGGTCGGAGTAGACGGCCGGGTTGTACACGAGCCCGGTGGACAGGCCCAGGCACCACGGCGCCTCGCGGCGCACGACCTCGGCCATTGCCCGGATCTGCTCGTCGTCGGCCGTGCGGTCGAGGTTTCCCATCACCGTGCGCCGAACCGCGCTGTGGCCCAGGTGCATCCCGAGGTCGGTGACCGACCGGCCCCGATGCCATCGCAGGAACTCCTCCATCGTGGTCCAGGGCCAGTGGCGGCCGCCGGCGGGGTCGTCGCCGTCGGGGTCGCCCGGCGGGCCGGCGGTGCCGTCGAGAGGGGCGAGCTGGGCGGCGTACTCGGCCCGCTGGTCGGACGCCACCGGCGCCGGCGACAGCCCGTCCACGCCGCAGATGCGTTTGGTGACCCCCCCTCGCACCGCCATCTCGCAGCTCACCGGGATACCGCTGTCGCCGATGCGGGTGCCGGCGAGGGCGCCGTGGTTGTGGGTGTCCACGAAGCCGGGGGCCAGCACCCGGCCGTCGGCGTAGATCGTGAGGTCCGCTCCGGCGGCCGCGCTGGGCGGCACCGAGCCCAGATGCACTATCCGGTCGCCGTCGATCAGCGCGTCGCCGCGGCGGGGCTCGCTCACCCCGTCGCCGGTGACGATCAGGGCGTCCGTGACCAGCTGGCGCACGGCCTCACCGTATCCGCGCGGGTTCAGGCATCGAGCCAGCCGAGCGGCAGCTCCGATCCGCGGCCGAGGCTCGCCACCATGGAGCGGGACGGGGAAGCTAGGACTTGCGGACCCCGGCCATGGGGAAGGTGCCTACGGCGCCCTCGAGGATGCCGTCGAGGTCGTCGCCCGACACGGTGCCGGCGTATGTCAGATAGAACTCGCCCATCGGCATCTGGACATTCATCGAGAACCTCACCTCGTCGCCGTCGCAGACGACATCGAACAGCTCTATCGTCCCGAAGTCGAGGATGGCCTGACCGGTTCCGTCGGCGTTCAGCACCGCCTCGGGCACCAGCTCGCCGATGGGGGTCACCACGTTGAGGATCCAGGTTCCGACCCCGGCGGGTACGTCGCTCATAGGGTTTGAATCCTTTCGCTCGTGGCGCCTGAAATGTTGGAGGCTACGCCGAGCCACGAGCAGCCAGCTTTCTGGGCTGGCATCGATGAGACAGTCGTCGCGCCGCGAGCGGCCCGTCCACCTCGGGCCGTACCCGCAGGAGGCCGAGACGCACGAGACCCCGCCCAGGCCGAGCCGAGCCGAGCCCACAAGCGCGAACTGGCAGCCCTCAGCACCCTTTTCGGCACCCTCCGCTGCCAATTCAAACCCGACACCGCCCACAAGCGCGAACTGGCAGCCCTCAGCGCCCTTTTCGGCACCCTCCGCTGCCAATTCAAACCCGAGCAGCCGAGCCCGGGGCTCAGAGGGCGTGCGCGAAGGTGGCGAGGTCGCGGGCTGAGGCGGCGTAGACCTCGGGCATGATGCCGGGCAGCAGCAGGTCGACGGCGTGGCCGGTGCCGTTGACGGTGCGGCTGTACACGGACACGCCGGCCGCGGCGAGCTTGCGGTAGTAGTCCAAGCCCTCGTCGCGCAGCGGGTCGAGCTCGTTGACCGAGATCGCATGGGGCGGCAGTCCGACAAGGTCGTCCACGGAGGCGTGCCAGGGCCAGGCCAGAGGGTTGGTGAGGTTGGCCCCGCCCGGGTCGTAGGCCTCCACGAAGTACCCCATCGTGTCGTTGGCGATGAAGTACCCGTCGTTCTCGTGCATCGACGGCAGCCCTGGCGGCGGGCTGGCGTAGGCGCCTGAGATGTAGGGGCACTGGGCGTACACGCCGTCGATCATGTCGAGCCGGCCGTCCCGACGGGCCTTGAGGGTGGTGGACAGCGTGAGGTTGCCGCCGCCGGACTCGCCCGACACCACGATCTTCGACACCCCCAGGTGGTCGCGGTGGGCGTGCATCCATTCCAAAGCCGAGGCGCAGTCGTTGAGGGCTGCGGGGAACGGATGGCAGCCCAGCGCGCCGGCCGCGTTGCGGAACTCGACGCCCACCACCACCAGCCTGAGAGCGGCCAGTTCGTCGCGCCAGCGCCGGTAGGAGGCGCCCGCCGCGGAGAGGATCACCATGCCGCCGCCGTGGATGTGCAGGATCCCCGGACAGGGGCCGCGGTCGCCGATCGGCCGGTGGACGTAGAGGCTGATGTCGTTGCCGTCCACTCCGGTGACCGTCTCGGTGCGCGACTCCACGCCCTCGACGGGCGGCAGGGCATCGAACAGGTGGTCGAAGAGTTGCTCGAAGCCGGGCTCGCCGAGGGCCGCGAGGGCGCGGATGTCCTCCAGCGACGAGTCGGCGGTGAGCGGGACGGGGTCGGCCCGACCGGCCAATCCCAGAGGCGACAACGCCGCCACCATGCGGGGGTCGGCCCGCGGGTCGGTGGCCAGCGTCATGTCGGGATCGCCGAGCCGGCCCGGCAGTTCGATGCTCGCAGTCGTTGCAGTCATCGCAGCCATAGCGGCCTCCTCGGGTGGACTTCTTGGAACCTGGCCCAATCGTAGGCGAGACCCGGCCGGCCATCTGTTCCCAGCCCCCGGTCCGCATTCCACGCTGCGAGCAGACCCATCGCCGCGACCGGAGACGTGGGCCTTGACCGCATGGCACAACCGCGCCGACATCCGGGCTCGACCGAGCGGCAGTCGGCGACCGACCGCACAGCGGCGGGACGAAAGTGCGCTGCGCCCGCATCGAAGCCGACGATGCACTCGGGGCAGACTCGCCGCCGTGAGCCCGGCCGCACACCGCACCCACGACGGCTGTCCGTGACCGGTCCGGGCGGCGCGCACCGCATGGGCGAGCGGGAGTTCGTGCTGTTCATGGCCCTGGTGGCCGCCATGTCGGCGTTGGCCATCGACATCCTGCTGCCCGCCTTCGCACAGATGCGCCCGGCCTTCGGCCTCGACGACGACTCCACCAGCCTGTCGCTCACCGTCACCCTGTTCCTGATGGGGACGGGCGTCGGCAACCTGTTCTACGGCCCGGTCGCCGATGCCGTCGGGCGCAAGCCGACCCTGGCGGGGAGCATGGTGCTCTACGCCGCGGCTGCTCTGACCTGCGCGCTGGCGCCATCGCTGGGAGTGCTGTACGCCAGCCGGTTCGTGTGGGGATTCGCGTCGGGCGGCTCTCGGACCCTCACGCAGGCCATCGTGCGCGACCGCTTCGCGGGCACGGCCATGGCCCGGGTGATGACGCTCATCCAGACCGCCTTCTTCCTCGCGCCGATCCTCGCCCCGGTGCTGGGCAAGGTGCTGGTGGAGGTCGGCTCGTGGCGATGGGTGATGGCCTTCGGCGTGGTGACCGCGCTGACCGTGCTGGCGTGGTCGCTGCGCCTCGCCGAGACGCTCGACCCGGCCCACCGCCGACCCCTGCGGGTGAGACCGGTGCTCGCGGGCTTCGGCGCGGTGGCGCGCAACCGCACGTCGCTCGGCTACGGGCTGGCGGTCACCTTCGGATTCGGCGCGTTCCTGTCGTTCCTGGGCAGCACCGAGCTGATCCTCAGCGACGTGTACGACCGCCCGGGGTGGTTCGTTCCGTACTTCTCCGCCGTGAGCGTGCTGGCGGCCGCGGTGGCGCTGGGCTCCAACCGGCTCCTGCACCGGGTGGAGGCTCCTCAGCTGGCGCTGGCCGCGGGCGCGGCGTTCGCGACCGCCTCGGCCGCCTTGTTCGCAGCGACCGTGGCGGGGGGCGGCGAGCCCCCGGTCGGGGTGTGGCTGGCGCTGTTCAGCCTGGCCAACGCCTGCCATGTCGGAGTGTTCCCGACTGCGATGAGCCTGGCCCTGGAGCCGATGGGGACAATGGCGGGCACCGCGGCAGCCGTGCTCGGGTTCTGTGGCTCGGTGCTAGGTGCGCTGCTGGCCTCGTTCACCGACCGGGCCATCGACGGCTCGGTGACGCCCATCGGCGTCGCCTACCTCGCCTACAGCGTCATCGCGCTCGCCTGCCAACTCTGGGCCCGCGGCAGCCGAGAGTGACGACTCCCGATCGTGACGGCCGTATGGGCAGCTGGGAGTTCGTGCTGTACATGGGCATGCTGACCTCCCTTTCGGCACTGGCCATCGACATCACGCTGCCGGCCTTCGAGGAGATGCGCCCCGCCTTCGGGTTGGATGAGGACTCCACCGCGCTGGCCCTCACCGTGACCCTGTTCCTGATGGGCGCCGGGCTCGGGAACCTGTTCTACGGCCCGGTCGCCGACGCCGTCGGCCGCAAGGCGACGCTGGCCGGCAGCCTGGTGCTGTACGCCGCGGCTGCGCTGGCGGCCGCACTGGC
Organism: Acidimicrobiales bacterium; assembly: GCA_963667505.2. Classification (GTDB taxonomy): domain Bacteria; phylum Actinomycetota; class Acidimicrobiia; order Acidimicrobiales; family Aldehydirespiratoraceae; genus Aldehydirespirator. The sequence continues at coordinate 2,044,567 of OY763490.2, forward strand.
CCCGTCGCTGGAGGTGCTCTACGCCAGCCGGTTCGTGTGGGGGTTCGCAGCCGCTGGATCCCGGACGTTGAGGCAGGCCATCGTGCGAGATCGCTTCGTAGGCACGGCCATGGCCCGGGTGATGGCGCTCATCCAGACGGTGTTCTTCATCGCGCCGATCCTGGCCCCTGTGGTGGGCAAGGTTCTGGTGGAACTCGGCTCGTGGCGCTGGGTGATGGCCTTCTGCGCGGTGCCAGGCCTGACTCTGCTGGCCTGGTCGTTGCGGCTCGATGAGACCCTCGACCCGGCCCACCGCCGCCCGCTTAGGCCGGGGGCCGTGATGGCCGGATTCCGCCATGTGATCGGGAACCGGGTGTCGCTGGGCTACACGCTGTCGGTCACCTTCAGCTTCGGGGCCTTCCTGTCGTACTTGGGCAGCACCGAGTTGGTCTTCGGCGACGTGTACGGCCGCTCCGAGCTGTTCGTTCCCTACATGAGCGCCTCGGGGGTGATCGCGGCAGCGGTGGCTCTGGCCAGCAACCGGGTGCTGCACCGAGCCGAGGCCCACCAACTGGCGCTGGGCGCCGGCAGCGCGTACGCGGCGGCGTCGGCGGCGCTGTTCGCCGTGACGGTCGCGGGCGGCGGCGTGCCGGCGCTGGCCGTGTGGCTGGTGCCGTTCAGCCTCGCCAACGCCCTTCATGTGGCGGTGTTCCCGTCGGTGATGAGCCTGGCCCTGGAGCCGATGGGCGAGATGGCCGGCACGGCCGCATCGGTGCTGGGGTTCAGCACCTGGATGCTGGGCGGGCTGCTGGCCTCATTCACCGACAGCGCCGTCGACGGCTCGGTGATGCCCATCGGCGTCGCATACCTGACTTACAGCTGCGCATCGCTGGCCTGCCAACTATGGGCTCGCCGCTACAGCCGCACCCCTTAGCGACGTCGCTGCGGCGGATTCACCACCCTGCGAACTGTGCGAAGAAACCTGCCCATACGACCGAGAACCTCACACAGAACACGAAGAGCGCGCCCGGGCGCCGGGTGTGTCGTGGCTGCGGGTTAGAGGTTGGCGGCTGCGGTGAAGCCGGTGTCGAGGTCGGCGATGATGTCTTCCAGGGTCTCGATGCCCACCGAGAGGCGCACCATGTTGGGCGGGGTGCCGGTGCTGAGCTGCTCCTCGGGGGTGAGCTGGCTGTGGGTGGTGCTCGGCGGGTGGATGGCCAGGCTGCGCACGTCGCCGATGTTGGCCACGTGGCTGTGCAGCGCCAAGCTCTCCACGAAGCGCTGGCCCGCCTCGGTGCCGCCGACGATGCCGAAGGCCAGCACCGACCCGGCGCCGCGTGGCATGTAGCGCTTGGCCCGCTCGTGGTAGGGGCTGGACTCCAGCCCGGCGTACTGCACCCACTCCACCTGCGGATGGCCCTCCAAGTACTCCGCCACGGCCTCGGCGTTGGCGACATGGCGCTCCATGCGCAGCGACAGGGTCTCGATGCCCTGCAGGAACAGGAACGCGTTCATGGGCGACACCGCCGCGCCGATGTCTCGCAGCAGCTGCACCCGGGCCTTGAGGATGAAGGCGCCGGGGCCCAGCGCCGGCCAGTAAGCCAGACCGTGGTAGCTGGGGTCGGGCTCGGTGAACATGGCGTGGCGGCCCGACGCCCCGAAGTCGAAGGTGCCGCCGTCCACGATCAGACCGCCGATTGAGTTGCCGTGGCCGCCGATGAACTTGGTGGCCGAGTGGACCACGATGTCGGCGCCGTGCTCGAGGGGCCGGCACAGGTACGGCGTCGGCACGGTGTTGTCCACCATCAGCGGTACGCCGTTGTCGTGGGCCACGCCGCTGACGCCCTCGAAGTCCAGCACGTCGTTCTTGGGGTTGCCGATCGTCTCGGCGTAGAAGCACCGAGTGTTGGGCCGCACCTCCGCCGCCCAGGCGTCGAGGTCGTCGGGGTCGTCCACGAAGCTCACCTCGATGCCCATCTTGGGCAGCGTGTAGTGCAGCAGGTTGTAGGTGCCGCCGTACAGGAACGGGCTGGACACCACATGGTCGCCGGACTCGGCCAAGTTGAGGATGGCCAGCGTCTCCGCGGCCTGCCCCGACGACAGGGCCAGTGCGCCGGGCAGCCCCACCGCGGTGCGGACCCCGCCCTCGAGGGCGGCGATGCGCTCCTCCAGCACATGCTGGGTGGGGTTCATGATCCGGGTGTAGATGTTGCCCACCTCGGCCAGCGCGAACAGGTTCTGCGCGTGCTCCGCGCTCTCGAACACGTACGACGTGGTCTGGTAGATGGGCACGGCCCGGGCTCCGGTGGCGGAGTCGGGCAGCTGGCCCGAATGGATCATGCGGGTCTCGAAACCCCAGTCAGGGGCGGTGTTGTCACTCATGGGCGCGACCATACCAACGCCGTCGACTAATCCCTACCTACTAGGTCGGGATTTATCGGCCCAGCCGCTGACGCGGTTTCTGCTACTGCTGTTGCTGCTGCTGCTGGTCCCGGCGTCGGGGCGGCGGGCTGGCGGCTTCGCCTGAGACTGTGACCCGGGGCGGGTTGAATCGACGGGAGGACGACGCGGCCGCGCCTGGGCGGGTTCCAATCAACACTTCGGCGTCGACCCGGGCCGCGGCGGCGCCGGTGAACGTGCCCCGTACCGGCGGCACGTCGCCGTAGTCGCGGCCGCAGCCGATCACCACATGGCGCTCCCCCACTTCGCTGCCGTTGGTCGGATCGAGAGCCCACCAGCCCCAGCCCGGCAACGCGACCTCGATCCAGGCGTGGGTCTGCACCCTCACCTCACCGGCGTCCTCCGGCCCGCCGGAATTCGACGCGGGCTCATCCACGGCCTCAGCCGGGACGGCGGAACAACCATCGGGCGCGGACTCGTCAGCCGCAAAGAGGTAGCCGGACACATATCGGGCCGGAACGCCGACGCTGCGCAGCATCCCTATGGTCAGGTGGGCGAAGTCCTGGCACACCCCCGCACCGCCGTCCAGAAGCTCCCCCAATGAGACTCCGATCTCGGTGGACCCTCGCTCGTAGGACAGGGCGCGCCGAGCCTGACCTGCCACCGCCACCACCAGCGCCTGCGCCGTCGCGGCCTCCGAGCGCACGGCGGCCGCCCGCTCGGCCACCGCGTCGCCGGGTCGCCAGGCCACATGCTCGGAGGGTTCCAGGAACTCGAAGTGCTCGGAGCGGAAATCCGGATCCGACAGCGCCTCGGCCGGCGCGTCCGCGCTCGCGTCGGGGGCGGGCCGGGCCGACGTCTCGACGGAGGCCTCGGCCACCAGTTCCAACTCCGTGTGAGGCGTCCTCACGCCCAGATGGTCCACGGCGGTGCCCCAGTAGTCGTGGGTGTGGAGCACCCGCGTCGGCGGGTCCGATGTCAGCCGGTACGACAGGACGCTCTGGTGCTCGTCGTCGCGCGGGCGCATGCGCACCTCGTTCTGCGACTCCGAGACCGCCTCGGCGTAATGGAAGTGCACCCGGTAGCGAATGTCGAGCCTCACCGCGGCCCCCTCCGTCTCTCCGAGCAAGGCCCGAGCGGACCCGTCCGCGAACTGGCAGCCCACAACGCCCAAAACGGCACCCACCGCTGCCAAATCCCCAACCGCCAACCACACCCACCCGAACTGGCAGCCCACAACGCCCAAAACGGCACCCACCGCTGCCAAATCCCTACCGGACCGCGGGCCGCTGACCGAACTGGCAGCAACATGCCTGCCATACGTGCAAGACGCTGCCAATTCCCGATGGTGGGGGTGGTGGGGGGACTGGGGGTCATGGGGATCGCTGGTCGTCGCCGCCGCCCAGAGACCGGAGCCGGGGGCGGGGGCCGGGACGGGGGCCTTGGCCGGGACGGGGGCCTTGGCCGGGGCGGATGTACTGGGCCTGGAGCGATGGCGCCGGCAGGGGCGGGACCACGCCCGCCTGAATCTCGGCAGCGAGGTCGACCAGCTCGTCGGAGAAGCCGGACAGCGCCGGGACCGGGCCCGACTCCATCGCCGCCTCGACGTCGCCGAGCTCGAGACGGGCCCGCAGCAGGCCCGCCCGGCGACGGGAACGCTCCAGCGCGGGAGCGACCGATCCGAGATCGGCCAGGCACTCGCCCACCCGGTCCAGGCACGACAGCACCGAGCGAGGCAGGTCGGGGGCGTGCAGCAGGTAGCGGACGACGCCCTCGGGGTCGGGATCGTGGCCGTGCTGGCGGTGGAACGCCTGCAAAGAGCTGGTGAGCCTCAGCATCCGGGTGGCGTCCATCACCCCGCGGGGGTCGGTGTAGCTGGCGATCAGCAGCCCGACGGTGAAGACCGCCCGCTCCAGCATCCTCCCGATCACCAAGAACTCGTATCCCTCGTCGCGTCGCATGCCCTCGTTCACCACGCCGCTGATGGCCAGGCACGCCCGGCGGGCCATGAGCAGCACCTCGTGGAGACCAGCCGCGGGCACGTCGGCGTGGCCCAGGAACGGGAACCTCAGGTACAGGCCGTTGGCCTCCTCCCACAGCTCGATCGGGATCCGGTCGCGGGTGGAGCGCAGGTTCTCGCGTATGGCGGTGATGCAGGACACGACCGAGCCCGGGTTGTCGCTGTCCGACAGCAGGAAGGCCACCAGCTGCGGCCGCACTTCGATGCTTCCGATGGCGGCCAACTCGGCCTCCAGGCCGAGGGTCTTGACCAGCTGCTCGCCTTCCATGCGGGCTTCGTCGGAGCGAAGCTGGATGATGGCGTCGGCCGCGTAGTTGAGGCAGCGCACGGTGGCCTCGGCCCGCTCCAGATAGCGCCCCACCCAGTAGAGCGCGTCGGCGTGGCGAGCCAGGATCATGGCCGGCTCACGGCTGCTCCGGCTCCAGCACGCCGGCTCACGGCCGCTCCGAGGAGAGCACCCAGGTGTCCTTGGAGCCCCCGCCCTGGGAGGAGTTGACGATCAGCGACCCTCGGCGCATGGCCACCCGGGTCAGCCCGCCGGGGAACACCTGGGTGCGTTCGCCGGTGAGCACGAACGGGCGGAGGTCCAGGTGCCGGGGCTCGAGCCGCTCCCCCCCGAACGACGGCAGGGTGGACAGGCTCACCACCTCCTGCACGATCCAGTTGCGTGGGTCGGCCTCGATGGCGGCCCGGGCATCGTCCAGTTCCTGGTCGCTGGCGTGGGGGCCGATCAGCACCCCGTAGCCGCCGGACTCGCCCACCGGCTTGGCCACCAGATCCCCGAGCCGGGCCAGGGCCTCCCGACGCTCGTCGGGCACCCACATCATGTAGGTGACCACGTTGTCGATGATCGGCTCGGCGCCCAGGTAGTACCTGATCAGCTCGGGCACGTAGGGATACACGCCCTTGTCGTCGGCGACTCCGTTGCCCACGGCGTTGCAGACGGTCACGGTCCCGGCTCGCAGCGCGCTGAGGAGCCCGGCCACCCCCAGCGTCGAGTCGGGCCGGAACGACACCGGGTCGAGGAAGTCGTCGTCGATGCGCCGGTAGATCACGTCCACCGGTGTGAGCCCCTCCACGGTGCGGGCGTACACGGTGTGGTCGTCGACCACCAGATCCCTTCCCTCCACCAGCTCCACGCCCATCGACCGAGCCAGGAAGGCGTGCTCGAAGTAGGCCGAGTTGAAGATGCCCGGGGTCAGCACCACCACATGGGGATCGTCCCGGGCGCCGGGTGCCATCGACTCCAGGGTGGCCCGAAGCATCCGTCCGTACTGCTCGGTGGGCTCCACCGGGTGGTCGTAGAACAGCCAGCTGCACGCCTTGGCCATGGCGGCCCGGTTCTCGACCACATAGGAGATGCCGCTGGGGTTGCGCAGGTTGTCCTCGAGCACCTGGTAGCGGCCGTCGGCGCCTCGCACCACGTCGATGCCAGCGATGTTGCAGTGGGCTCCGTGGGGGACGCCTAGACCCATGGCGTTGCGCTCGAACCCGCCCGAGGACACCAGCAGCCACATGGGCACCACCCCGTCGGCTATGGCGGCCTGCTCGCCGCAGTAGAGGTCCTCGAGGAAGCAGTTGAGGGCCGCGACCCGCTGGCTGAGGCCCCGAGCCAGCTCGGCCCACTCGTCTGCGGCGATGATCCGAGGGAACAGGTCCATGGGCCAGATGCGCTCGGTGCCCTCGTCGTCGCTGTAGACGGTGAAGGTGATCCCCTGGCGGCGGAACTCGTCGGCCACGAGCTTCTCCAGCCTGCGGACCTCTGTTGCGTCGAGGTCGCGGAAGCGCTCGACGATCCTGCGGTAGACCTCGCGGGCCGAGCCGTCGGGCCCGAACGCCTCGTCGAACGCGCCGCCGGGCCGATACCGGTCGAGCAGCCCGGCCCCCGGCTCAAGCGACTGCTCCCCCACGGGCGTCCATCGTAGATCGCAGCCTCGACGGTGCGCCGGTAGCTTGGCCGCCCATGAGCCTTCTCGAAGTCCGCGAATCGATACTCGAGACCGTCAGCGACGGCGAGCCGCTGGCCGTGCCCCGGATGCAGCCCTCGGCCGGTGGGCCCCACCCGCTGGTGGTCATGTTCATGGACAAGCCCGGCATCCGGGAGGCGCTGCACGTCTTCGGGCGCCGTCTGGCCGGCAACGGCTACGACGTGATCCTGCCGGACCTGTACCACCGGCACGGACGGATGATCGGCTACGGCCCCGCGGAGGCGGCCGCCGACCCTGGCGCCAATGACCGGATGATGGAGTTGCTGAGGTCGCTGACCGACGAGGGCATCCAGAACGACCTCGACGCCGCCCTCGAGGCGGTGGGTGCTGACCGGCCCGCGGGGTCGCTGGCACCCGCCGGATGCATCGGCTTCTGCTTGGGGGCTCGGGCGGTGTTCCGCACGATGATGCGGCTGCCCGGGCAGTTCGTGGCGGGCGCGATGTGGCATCCGTCGTTCCTGGTGGACGGCGAGCCGGACTCGCCCCATCTGACCGCCGGCCAGTTGGCCGGCTCGCTGTACGCAGGCTTCGGCGAGGCCGACCAGGCCATGAGCGTGGCCAGCATGAGGCCCTTCATCGAGGCGGTGTCCGGCCTCGGCGACCGGGCCGTAGTCGACATCCTGCCCGGCGCGGACCACGCCTACACCTGGCCGGACGCCCACTCCTACAACGAGGCCGCCGCCGAGCAGGCCTGGTCCCAGACACTGGCCCTGTTCAGCGACGCGCTGGGCTCCTAGCGGACCTGACCGACCACCCCGCCGCTCGAATTGGCAGCGTTATGCACGCATAGCAAGCATTTGCCTGCCAATTCCTGAATGAACCAGCCCCAGGGACGAGAACTGGCAGCGTTTTGCACGCATAGCGAGCATTTCACTGCCAATCCCGGGACGGGACACGGACACAATCTGGGCCGCGCTGGTGCCGTAGGGTTCTGAGCCGTGGGCGACCCTGCAATCAAGTACCAGACGGTGGACGACCTGCGTCGTCGGGCCCGGCGGCGGACACCGCGCTTCGCGTGGGAGTACCTGGACAGCGGGGAGGGTGACGAGCGGTCCAGCGCCCGCAACACGGAGTGCCTGCGCCGGGTGCTGCTGACCCCGCAGTTCCTCAAGGGCGAGCTGGCGCCCGACATCAGCACCGAGCTGCTCGGGGTCCGCTGCTCGATGCCGGTAGGGATCGCCCCGGTGGGCTTGACTGGGCTGATATGGCCCGGCGCCGACGCCGCCCTGGCCGAGACGGCGGCCCGGTGCCGGATCCCTTACGCGGCCAGCACGGTCAACACTGCCGACGTCTCCGACGTCGGGCCGCGAGCCGGCGACATGGGCTGGTTCCAGCTGTATCCGCCAAGGGACCTGGCCGTCCGCCAAGACCTGCTGCACCGGGCTGAGGAGGCGGGCTTCCGGGTGCTGGTGGTGACCGCCGACGTGCCGGCCCGCGCCCGCCGGGAGCGCCAGACCCGGCAGCGGGTGTCGATGCCGCCCCGGATCACGCCGAGCCATGTCTCGCAGGCGGCGCTGCGGCCAGCATGGACGCTAGGTCTGCTGCGCAACGGCCTGCCCCGCTTCCACACGCTGGAGCCCTACGTGGACCGGGCGACGCTGCGGGAGCTGGCCGGCTTCGTGGGGGCCAGCCTGGGCGGCAGCCTGTCGTGGGACTATCTGGCCGAGACGTGCGAGCTGTGGCCGGGACCGGTGGTGGTCAAGGGGATCCTTCACCCCGACGACGCCGAACGCTGCGTGGACACCGGCGCGGACGCGGTGGAGGTGTCGAACCACGGCGGCCGCCAGCTCGACGCCGCGCCCGCCGCCATCGAGGCCCTCGGCCCCGTCGTTGACCGGATCGGAGGCCAAGTCCCGGTGCTCTTCGACGGCGGCATCCGCAGCGGCCTAGACATAGCCCGGGCCCTCGCCCTCGGCGCCGACTTCACGTTTGCAGGCCGGGCGTTCATGTACGGCCTATGCGCGCTAGGCACCGGAGGCGCCGAGTTCGTAGCCGCGATGTTCGAGGATCAGCTGACCAGCGTCATGCACCAACTCGGCTGCGAACGTCTAGAAGAACTACGAGCCCGCAACCCCCGTTTCGCGGACGCCGCGGCCCGGCCCGTCGGGCTCGACGAGGAGGTCAAGCGAGGATTCGCGGCGCTGGCTGAGGAGTACGCCAACGTGTCCGCTCGGCTGTTCGCCGACGATCCACACCTAAGCGTCGACCGGCTCGATGACGACCAGTAAGGGCATCGCGCCGCGCGACGCCGGCCAACGGCAGCGAATCAGGGGCTGACCTAGCCGAGTACACCACTCTGGAGAAACTCAAGGCCGCGGCACGGTGAGCCGACTGCCTGAGGGGGCTGGCTTGGTCTAGGCAGCAGGCATGGTGGCTGAGACTGTGCCTAGGCCTTGGATCTCGGCCTTTAGCTCTTCGCCGGGGGTTATGGGGCGCATGGGGCAGAGCGAGCCGGTCATGATGCACTCGCCGGGCTGCAGCGGGGTGCCCCGTTCGCTCATGGTGTCGGCCAGCCACAGCACCGAGTTCAGCGGGTGGCCGAGGCAGTTGGCGCCGGTGCCGGTGGCGGCCTCCTCCCCGTTGACGGTGAGCCGCATCTCGACCCGTCGCAGATCCACCGCCGACAGCGGCACGGGACGGCCGCCGAGCACGTAGAGGCCGCTGCCGGCGTTGTCGGCGATCATGTCGGTGCTGGTGATGTCCCAGCCGGCTATGCGGCTGTCGACGATCTCCAGCGCGGGCAGCACGTAGGCGGTGGCGTCGATCACGTCGACGGCGGTGTGACGGCCCTTGTCGAGCTCAGCGCCGAGCACGAACGCCACCTCGACCTCCAGCCGCGGCGAGATCAGTCCGGCGCCGTCGAGGTCGTCGCCGTCGGTGCGGCACTTGTCGGCGAAGAGCATGCCCCAGATGGGCTCGTCCATCCCGAGCTGCTGCTGGACGGCGGGGTTGGTCAAGCCCACCTTGTGGCCGCTCACTCGTCGGCCGGCGGCGAGCGAGTGCTCCGTGTTGAGGTGCTGGACCGCGTACCCGGCCACCGGGCCGGCGGACTCGCCCAACAGGTTGCGCACCGGCTCGCAGGGCGCACCAGCCGCCGCGGCAGCCCTCAGACGCTCGGCTGCGGCCTCGATCACACTGGAATCCATTGAGCTGTCGCTCCTCTCGGGTTGGCTGTGTGGGTAGCAGCCATCTGACGCGGTTGCACAGGCGCGCCCGGCCGAGGCGCCGGCGCAGCCCCAGTCACTCGCCGTGGACGTACTGCCAGCCGAAGCGGCCCTTGATGCACAGGTGGCCGCTGGTCACCGAATGGTCGGACGGGGAGGTCACCTTCACGATCCGCTCGTCCTGGACGTGCAGGTCGAGGTTGCAGCCCACGCCGCAGTAGGAGCACACCGTGCGGGTGACGGTCTGCTCGTCCGGGCGCCACTCCTCGATCTGGCGCAGGTCGTACTCGGTCTTGAACTGCAAGGCCCCGGTGGGGCACACGCCCACGCAGTTGCCGCAGTAGACGCAGGCCGAGTCGGGCAGCGTCACGTCGAACTCAGTGGAGATGCGGGCGTCGAAGCCCCGCCCGGCGACGGCGATGGCGAAGGTGTGCTGGGCGTCCTCGCCGCAGGCCTCGACGCACTTGTAGCACAGCACGCACTTGGAGTAGTCCCGGATGTACAGGTCGTCCTGGATCTTGACCGGCTCGTCGATCCGTTCCACAGGATGGTCGTCGGCGCCGTAGCGGTCGGGGTCGGCGCCGTAGGCCGCCATCCACCCGTGCAGGTCGTCGGCCTGGCTCAAGTCGACTCCGGAGCCCAGGAACTCCAGCACCATGCGTCGGCTGTGACGAACGCGGGGCGAGTCGGTCTGGACGACCATTCCATCCTCGGCCCGGCGCGAGCACGACGGCACCAGCGCCCTCGATCCCTCGAGTTCCACCACGCAGACCCGGCACACGTTGACCGGGGTGAGGTTCTCGGCCCAGCACAGCGTCGGCGTGTCGATGCCGGCTTGCACGCAGGCGGCGTGGATCGTGGAGCCGTCGGCTACCTCGACGGGCTCTCCGTCGATCGTGAGGGTGACGGCGGTCTCGGTCATCGTCACCTGGGTGCCGCCGTCCCGGCCGTCATCGCGCCGGTCGACGCCGTCCCGGTCGTCGTCGCCGTACCGGTCGTCGTCGCGCCGGTCGGTGCCGTCTCGGTCGTCATGACGGCGCTGACGCTACCGGGCAGAGCGCCGGCATCACGCAGCGAACGGGCCTCACAGCCGGGGCGCCTCCTCGATCAGGCCCAGTTCCAGCGCCGAGCGCACGGCCGAGGCGGCGGTGTGGCCCAGGCCGCAGATCGAGGCGTCCACCATCGCCTGGGCCATGTCGTCGATGAGCTCGCGCCGCTCGGGCGACAGCGCGCCGCTCTCGCGCATCCGCACGAGCGTCTCATGCTGGCGGACAGCGCCCACCCGGCAGGGCACGCACTGGCCGCACGACTCGTCCCGGAAGAACTCGGCGATGCGCACCACCACGTCGGTCATGTCCACCGACGTGTCGAAGGCCATCACCACGCCCGAGCCGAGGGTGGTGCCCGCGGCCCGGGTGTCCTCCAGGGTGAGGCGCAGACCCAGCGAGTCGGGGCCCACGAACGACCCGGCCGCGCCGCCCATGAGCACGGCCCGCAGTTCGCCGGTGCCGGTGACGCCCCCCGCCAAGTCGAGCAGGTCGCCGAGGGTCGTGCCGAAGGGCACCTCGTAGAGGCCGGGCCGCCCTACCCGCCCGGACAGGCACAGCAGCTTGGTGCCGGGCGACCGTTCGGTGCCGCGGCTGCGGTAGGCGTCGGGGCCCTCGAGGACGACGTCGAGGACGTTCAGCAGCGTCTCGGGGTTGTTGATCGCGGTCGGCTCGCCGAAGAGGCCGTGGGTGGTGGGGAACGGAGGCTTGTTGCGGGGCTCGCCCCGGAATCCCTCCAGCGAATTGAACAGCGCGGTCTCCTCGCCGCAGATGTACGCGCCCGCCCCCCTCCAGATGGCGATGTCGAAGTCATGGCCCGTTCCGGCCGCGTCGGCCCCGAGCAGCCCCGCGGCCCGGGCCGCGTCCATGGCGCCCTGAAGGCGGGCGGTGGCCAGCGGATACTCGCCCCGAATGTAGATCCACCCGTGGTTGGCCCCGGTGGCCAGCCCGGCGATGGTCATGGTCTCGACCACCGCGAACGGGTCGTGCTCCATCACGATGCGGTCCTTGAACGTGCCGGGCTCGGACTCGTCACAGTTGGCCACCACATGCTTGGGCCGTCCGCTCTCGGCCGCCACGGCCCGCCACTTCACGCCGGTGGGGAAGGCCGCCCCGCCCCGGCCCGACAGGCCTGAGTCGGCCACCGCGGCCAGCACCGCCTCCGCGCCCATCTGCCCGGCTCGCCGCAGGGCCTCATAGCCACCGTGGGCCATGTAGGAGTCGAGCGACTCGGGGTCGGCCGCGCCGATGCGGCGCAGCAGCCGCAGCGACGGGTCGCCAGCCTGGGGCAGCTCGAAGGGCTCGGCGTCGGCGGGCACCCGGTCGGGGCGACCTCCTGCGCCTTGCACGAACAGCGCAGGGGCCCGCTCGCACTGTCCCAGGCACGGCCCCAGATGCACATGGCCGCCCTCGGCCTCGACCGACGCGGCCAGGCGGTCATATCCGGCGATCTGGCAGGCCGCGTCCACGCAGACGTGGAAGACGTCGCCGTCGTGGTCGGGCGGCTCGGTGCGGAACAGGTCGTAGAAGGTGGCCACGCCGTAGGCCTCGGCCGGGGGGACGCCCAGCACCTCGCCCACGTAGTTGATGCCGCCGGGGCTGATCCAGCCGGCTGCGTTCTGCAGGGCATGCAGAGCGGGCAGAAGGTAGTGGCGGCGCTCCCGGCGCCTGGCCGTGCCCGACGTGAACAGCCGCTCGGTCTCGGGCCGCACCACCGGGCCCACTCCCCGGGCCCGCAGCATGGCATCGACCGCGGCCGTCTCCGGCTCGGTGGCGCGGTCAGCGCCGAGATAGATGTCGGTCATGTCACCGAATTGGCAGCCGTCGACGCCCAAAACCGCGCCCTGAGCTGCCAAATCCAACCGACGCCAGCCATATCACCGAACTGGCAGCCGTCGACGCCCAAAAGGGCACTCTGGGCTGCCAATTCCAACCGACGCCAGCCATGGGCTAGGCCGAGGCGGGTTCCGGGTCGAGTTTGGAGATGCGGATGGCGGCTGCCTTGAACTCCGCCGTCCCTGAGCGCCGGTCCCACTCGTCGTTGGTCAGCACGTTGGCGTCCACCAACTCCGGGAAATGGAAGGTGGTGAACGTGAGCCCCGTCGGGATGTCGGGCTGGAGCCGCACGTCCATCTCCACCGAGCCCCGGGGCGAGCTGACCAGCACCCGCTCGCCGTCGGCCACCCCGAGGACGGCCGCGTCGACCGGGTTGACGTCGATGGCGTCTCCGTAGCGGATGGGCGAGGCGTAGCCGCCCGACTGGACCCCGGTGTTGTAGGAGTCGAGAGCCCGGCCGGTGGTGAGGCGCAGCGGGAACTCGTCGCTGAGCTGCTCCTTGGGCGGAGCGTGATGGGTGATGCTGAACGGCGCCGGACCCCGGCCCTCGAGGTCGTCGGCCCACAGCCAGCCGTGCAGGAACTCCGAGCCCGGATGGTCCTCGCTGGGACACGGCCACTGCAGGCCTCCGGAGGCCTCCAGCCGCTCCCAGGACATGCCGGCGTGCATAGGCGACAGCGAACGCATCTCGTCCCACAGCTCCTCGGAGCTGGGACGGCCCCAGTCCACGCCGAGGCGGCGGGCCAGCTCGCCGATGACGTCGATGTCGTGGCGGGCCTGGCCCGGCGGCGGCACCGCGGGCCGCACCCGCTGCACCCGCCGCTCGCTGGACGTGACCGTGCCCTCGGACTCGGCCCAGGCCACCGACGCGGGCAGCACCACGTCGGCCATCTCGGCGGTGCGGGTCATGAAGATGTCCTGCACGACGAGGATGTCGAGGCCGGCCAGCAGCTTGCGGGCGTGCTCGACGTCGGCCTCGGAGTCGGCCGGGTTCTCGCCGATCACGTAGCAGGCCCTCAGCTCGCCGGCCTCCATCGCCTCGAACATGAGCGTCAGGTGCTTGCCGGGCACGCCGTTCAACTCGGTGCCGTAGACGGCCTCGAACTTGGCCCGCACCTCGTCGTCGGCCACGTCCTGGAAGCCGGGGAACTTGTTGGGTATGGCGCCCATGTCGCCGCCGCCCTGCACGTTGTTCTGCCCTCGCAGCGGCACCAGCCCCGAGCCCCAGCGGCCCACATGGCCGGTGAGCAGGGCCAGGTTGCACAGCGACACCACGTTGTCGACCGCGTTGTGGTGCTCGGTGATGCCCAGCGTCCACAGGATCTGGGCCTTGTCCGCGGTGGCGTAGGCGTGGGCCATGTCGCGGATGGCCTCGGCGGGCACGCCCGTCTCGGAAGCGGCCCAGTCGAGGGTGTACGACTCGACATGGGCGGCGTAGGCCTCGAAGCCCTCGGTGGCGTGCTCGATGAACGCAGGGTTGTGCAGCCCGGCCCGGATGATCTCCCGCCCCATGGCGTTGGCCAGGGCGATGTCGGTGCCCACCGACAGGCCCAGCCAGCGGTCGGCGAACTTGGCCGAGGACGTGCGGCGGGGGTCGATGGCGTACATGCGGGCCCCGTTGTCGAGGCTCTTGAGGACGTGGTGGAAGAAGATCGGGTGGGCCTCACGGGCGTTGGAGCCCCACAGCAGGATCACGTCGGCCTCCTCGATCTCGGCGTAGGACGAGGTGCCGCCTCCCGCTCCGAACACTGTCGCCAGACCGACGACCGAGGGAGCGTGTCAAGTTCGGTTGCAGGAGTCGATGTTGTTCGACCCGACGGCGGTGCGGATGAACTTCTGCGCCGCGTAGTTCATCTCGTTGGTGGACTTGGAGCAGCTGAACATGCCGAAGCCGTCGGGGCCGTGGCGGTCGAGCACCGCCCGGAAGCCGTCGGCCGCCCGGTCGAGGGCCTCGTCCCAGGTGGCCGGCCGCAGCCGCCCGTCGTCGCGCACCATCGGCGTGGTGAGCCGCGGCAGCCGCTTGTCGCGTGATCTTCGGCCCATTGCTGCTCCTTCTGTGCGACTGGTAGCGATAACGATAGAGAACCGAAGCCCGGCGTGTGCCTACCCGGCGCCGGTCAGCCCAGGTCGAGGGTCTCGCGGGCCTGGTCGGGCGTCTGGACTCGGCCCCCCATGGCCTCGACGACCTCGCGGGCCCGGCTCACCAGATCGGCGTTGGAGGCGAACACGCCGCGGGCCAGGTACAGGTTGTCCTCCAGGCCCACCCGGATGTGCCCGCCGAGCAGCATGGCCTGGGCCGTCCACGGGATCTGCTGGGCTGACAGGGCGAAGGTGGTGAACTCGGCGTTCGCCGGCAGCAGGCGGGTCAGGGCGGCCAGCAGGCCCACGTCGGTGGGCATGCCGTAGGGGATGCCGGTGCAGAGTTGGACCCAGGGCGGGTCGGCGATCAGGCCCTCGTCCACCAGGGTGTTGGCCAGCCACAGGTGGCCGGTGTCGAAGATCTCCAGTTCGGGCTTGACGCCGAGCTCCCGGACCCGCTTGGCCATGTCGCGGATCATGTTCGGGGTGCTCACATACACCTGGTGGCCCTCGCCGAAGTTCAGCGTGCCGCAGTCGATGCTGCACATGTCCGGCTTGAGGGCCTCGACGTGGGCGAGCCGCTCCAGGCCGCTCACGAGGTCGGTGCCGTCGGATCCGAAGTCGAATGGGTCGGGGTCGCCGATCAGCAGGTCGCCGCCCATTCCCGCAGTTGTGTTGATGATCACGTCGGTGTCGGCCGCTCGCACCTGATCCAGCACCTGGCGGTACAGGTCCACGTCGCGGGTGCCCTTGCCGGTGGCCGGGTCTCGCACATGGATGTGGACGATGGCCGCACCCGCCTCGGCCGCCTCCAGCGCGGCGGTGGCGATCTGGGCGGGGGTGATGGGAAGGTCGGGATGCCTGCCCGCAGTGTCGCCCGCTCCGGTCACCGCGCAAGTGATGATCGGGTTGCGATTCATCGTCGCCACCCTACCGCTCCCTGCTCAGCCGAACTGCCTCCGAGGAACGGCGACGACGGCACAGCCGACGTCGCCGGGGACGGATACCGTGACGGCGCATGAGATGGTCGAGGCTGTTCGTTCCGACGCTGCGGGACGCGCCCGCCGACGCTGAGGCGGCCAGCCACAAGCTGCTGGTGCGGGGCGGGTTCATCCGCCAACTCCACGCCGGGCACTACTCCCTGCTGCCGCTGGGGCTGCGAGTGCACGACAAGGTCGAGCGGATCGTGCGCGAGGGCATGGAGGAGATCGGCGCCCAGGAGTTCCTGCTGCCGGCCATGCATCCGGCCTCGCTGTGGCAGCGCTCGGGCCGCTGGGAGTCGATGGGCCCGGAGATGTTCCGACTGCGCGACCGCAAGGAGGCCGACCTGGCCCTGGGCATGACCCACGAGGAGGTGTTCGCCGAGATCGCCCGAGAGATCGTCTCGTACCGGTCGCTGCCGCAGATCTGGTACCAGATCCAGTGGAAGTTCCGCGACGAGCCCCGTCCGAAGTCGGGCCTGCTGCGGGTGCGGGAGTTCTCGATGAAGGACAGCTACTCCTTCGACCTCGACGACGCCGGGCTGGACCGCAGCTTCGACATTCACCACGAGGCCTACACCCGCATCTTCCAGCGGCTGTCGCTGGACGCCATCGCGGTGCAGGCGTCCTCAGGGATGATGGGCGGCACCGGGTCGGTGGAGTTCATGGTGCCCTCCCCCGCGGGCGAGGACGACATCGCCCGCTGCTCGGCTGGCGGCTACGCGGCCAACGTGGAGCGGGCCACCTCGGCGCTGGCGCCAGTGGACGACGGCGACAGCTCCGCCGAACTCGCACGGTTTCCCACCCCGGGCGTGCGCACGATCGCCGCGTTGGAGACCGTCGAGGGCGGCGCGCCCGCCGACCGCCAGATCAAGACCATGGTCATGGTCCTCGACGGGGAGATGACGCTGGCCCTGGTGCGGGGCGACCATCAGCTCAACCTTCAGAAGCTGGCCGACGGAACCGGCGCGGCCGACATCCGCCCGGCCGAGCCAGCCGAGACCCTGGATCGCCTGGGCGCCCATCCCGGCTCGCTCGGCGCGGTGGGTGTGAAGGACATGACGATCGTGGCCGACCACGCCCTGAAGGGGCGGCGCAACCTCACCACCGGCGCCAACACCGACGACTGGCACTACTCGGGGGTGGACGTCGACCGCGACATCTCGGTGGGCGAGTGGCTCGACCTGCGGGAGGTGTCGGCCGGGGAGCCGTGCGTGACCTGCGGTCAGCCCCTGGAGGTGGTCCGCTGCATCGAGACCGGCCACATCTTCAAGCTGGGCCGCCGCTACGCCGAGGCGATGGGGGCGACCGTGCTGGACGCCGACGGGGTGGAACGGCCCATCACCATGGGCTCCTACGGCATCGGCATCGGCCGGGCCATGGCCGCCGTGGCCGAGGTGCACCACGACGACCGGGGTCTCGTCTGGCCAGTGGCGGTGGCGCCCTACGAGGCGGTGATCACAGTGGCCAGCATGCGCGACGACGCGGCGGTGGCCGCAGCCGAGCGGCTCTACGCCGAACTGGGCGACCGGGGCGTGGACGCGCTGTTGGACGACCGGGACGCTCGGGCCGGGGTGAAGTTCGCCGACGCCGAGCTGGTGGGCATCCCGTGGCGGATCACCGTGGGCCGGGCGCTGGCCGAGGGCGCGGTCGAGGTCACCGAGCGGGCCACCGGCGCCACTGAGAGGGTCGGCGTGGAGGACGCTGCGGGCCGTGTGGGCTCGTCGGTGACCGCGGCCCGCAGCTGACAGCGGAGAGAATCAGATGGCTGCGGTGAGACGGCGGGCGGCCTCGATCACGGCCATGCCGTGGTCGTGGGTGTAGTCGGGATCCGGGAACCGGTAGGCGGGGCCGTGGACGTGCAGGGCGGCCTCCACTCGCCCGCCGCGCTCGAAGACCGGGGCAGCCACTGAGTTGATGCCCTCGGCGAACTCCTCGTACACCCACACGTAGCCGATGCTGCGCACCTGCTCCAGCCGGTCCCTCAGCTCGTCGGGGTCGGTCGTGGTCCAGGCCGTGCACCGGGCCAGCGGGCGGGCCAGGTACTGCTCCACAAAGCCGGGGGCCTGGTAGGCCAGGATCGCCAGGCCCGACGGAACCGCGTGGAGCGGGGCGTGCTCGCCGGTCCAGTCCCTCACCTGGACGTTCGACGAGGACTCGGTCTGGTCCAAGTAGTACACCTGCCCGTCGTCGATGATGGACAGGCCCGCCACCTCGTCGATGCTCTCGGCCAGCTCCAGCAGATGGGGACGGGCCGCGGCCACCAGGTTGCGTCCCGCCGGCGCCGACCCGGCAATGTCGATCAGACCGGGACCCAGCCGGTACTCGCCGCCGGCCTCGGTCTGCTCCACGGCCTGCTCCTCCTCCAGGGAGGCCAGCAGGCGGGCCACGGTGCTCTTGGGCAGGTCCACCCGCTCGGCCAACTCGGTGACGCCCACCGGGCCCAGCGCCAGTACCCGCAGCAGAGCGAACGACCTCTTGATGGACTGCACGGTCACGAAGACAGCCTAGGGATCGGGCCTCTATCCGGCCCGTCGCCGCCGGATCTCGGCGGAGACAGCCGGGACGACCTGGTGCAGGTCGCCGATCACAGCCCAGTCCGCCTTCACCACCATGTTGGCCTCGGGATCGGTATTGATGGCCAGTATGTGCTTGGAGCCCATCGCGCCCACCCAGTGCTGGATGGCGCCGGAGATCCCGGACGCGATGTAGATCTCCGGGGCGATGCGCGTTCCGGTCTGGCCGACCTGGTCAGAGTGGGGCCGCCAGCCGTTGTTGGTGACGGCCCGGCTGCAGCCGACCCGTCCACCGAGCAGCTCGGCCAGCTCTTCCAGAGAAGCGAACCCCTCGGCGGAGCCGACGCCCCGACCTCCGCTGACCACCACCGGCGCGGTGGGCAGGGTGACGCCGGCTTCCAGCACGACCCGATCCTTGACGACGGAGCGGGCGAGCTCGGGCGCCAGGTCGACCGCCACCGGCTCCACGGCGGGCGGAGCCGCGGGCGGCGTCGGCAGAGGCGAAGAGGGCACTGTGTGGAGTGCGCAAGTGAGCAGGGCCGGGTCGGCGCTCAGCACCGCGTCCTCCAGCAACGACCCTCCCCACTGGACACGGGTCATGCTCCAGTGCTGGCCGCCGTCGGCCGGCGGGGAGATGTCGGTGCAGTTGGCCACGAAGGGGGCGTCGAGGCGGGCCGCGGCCTGGGCCATCACCTCGTTGCCCCGCTCGCTGCCGCAGGCCAGCACAGCTTCCGGGCCGAGCGCATCGGTGAGCCGGGCGATCGACTCGCCCCACGCCTCGGGCCCGAAGTCGCTGAGCACCTCGTGGTCCACGGTGCACACCCGCGCCGCGCCGTGGGCGCCGGCCTGCGCGACCAGATCGTCGATGCCGCCCCCCAGGCCTGCGCCGACCGCCGCGGCGTGCATCGGGCACCCATCTTGGCGGCCAGCGTGCGGCCGAAGGTGAGGGCCTCGCGGCCGGGCTCGCCGAGCGTGCCCCGGTCGTGCTCCAGCACCACGACCATCACAGCACCCCGCAGCGCGGCCGCCGCCATCGTCACGGCCGTAGTTGTGCCCCTCGAGTCGTGTCAGCACTACCAACAGGCCATCAGAGCACTCCGAGTTCTTCGAGCACGTCGACTACCGCGGGGCCGCCTCGGGGCCGTCGCCCAGGATCACCGTCTGGGAGACCGTCTCGGTCGGCCGGTGCAGGCGCACCATCGCCTGAGCGCCCTCGGGCGCGTCGAGGTCCAGAGTGGTAATGGCCAGCTTCTTGGACGCGAGGCGGCCTCTCATGGTCGGGTAGCGGGGCAAGTTGATGCCCTCCTTGACGCCCAGCGCGGCGGGCAGGCCGAGCTCGTACACCTCGAAGCCGCCGTCGGTCTCGCGGCGGGCCCGCACGACCGGGCCGTCGATCTCGATCCCTTTGATGCCGTTGACGATGGGACGGCTGAGGCGTGGGCCACCCGCACGCCCACTTGGAAGCCGCCCGAGTCGGCCGACTCGTTGCCGAAGAGGATCAGGTCGAAGGCGCCGCCGTCGGCTTCGAGCGACTCGATGGCCGCGGTCAGCGCCCGGGCGGTGCGCTGGGGGTCCCAGGCCGATCCGTCGGTCTGGACGAGCACGCCGTGATGGGCGCCCACCGAGGCCGCGTAGCGCAACTGCTCGGTGGCCTCGGGCGGCCCCAAGGTCATCACGGTGACCTCGCCGCCCGAGCGCTCGGCGATCTGCACGGCCTCCTCCACGCCGCACTCCTCGTGGGGGCTGGTGGTGAACCCGAGGTGGGCGGCGTCCACGGCCAGGCCGTCGGCAGTCACGTTTATCTTGGCCCCCGGCGCCGGAACCCGCTTCACGCAGCACAGAATCCGCATCGGCAGCCTCCCCTCAGCTCCCGCGAGTCCGGCACTTTGACGGGACCGCCCGGCACCTTGACGGGAGCCGGCGCCCCGCCGGAGCGGCCGGCCGATCCTCCGGGCCTGCGCTGCCGGTCGGCATCAACTCTTCATCCGAGTGTCGTCGGGGTCGAACACCGCGCCGGTTCCGGCCACCCGCACCGGGAACAGCTCGTTCATGTACATCACCTGCAAGTCGGTGCCCGCGGCGGCCAACTCGGTCGGCAGATACGACATCAGCAGGTGCCTGCCCACCGACGGCCCGGGGCCGGCGCTGGTGACCCTCGACACCCGGCCGTGGGAGTCCACGATGCGGTCGCCGTCGAGGGTGAGGATGGGCTCGTTGCCGCCCTGCATGTAGCGCTTGCGGCCCCGGCCGTCGTGCAGGTCCTCCACCGTGAGCACGCACATCTGCACCTCGGGGCCGCCGGCCTCCCGGGCGGCCAGGTAGGCCTCCTTGCCGATGAAGTCGGCCGCCTTCACCCGGGGACGGGCCAGACCGGCCTCCAGCGGGTTGTACTCGCTCTCCAACTCGGCGCCCATGAGCCGGTAGCCCTTCTCCATCCGCCCCGACGTGCCGTACACGCCTCCGCCGGTGGGTCGCAGGCCGTAGTCGGCGCCGACCCTCATCAGCGCGTCCCACACCGCGGGCCCGTCGTCCCAGGCCAGGTAGATCTCCCAGCCGGTGTCACCCACATAGGAGATGCGGAACAGCGTGGCCTGCACCGGCGGACCGCCCGCGCCGCAGTCGAGCTCCACGTCCACCAGCGAGCCGTAGGACGATCCCGCCTGGCTCAAGTCGGCGTCGCACAGCGCGGCCAGCACCGCCGGAGCATGGGGACCCCAGAGCCCGAGCGTGGTGATCTGGTCGGTGACGTTGGCGAAGCTCACCGACCCGTCGGTCGGCATGTGCCGACGGGCCCAGAACTCGTCGCGGCCGCCGTCGAACACGCCGGTCACGACCCGCACTCGATCCTCGCCCATGCGCATCATGGTGAGGTCGGAGTGGAAGCCGCCGTCGGGAGTGAGCCACGGCGTGTAGATCGACCGGCCGACGGGAACGTCGATCTTGTTGACGGCCAGGCGGTCGGCGTAGGCCACCGCCCCCGGCCCGGTCAGCTCGTATACCTGGAAGGCGCTGAGGTCCACCAGACCGCAGTTGTCGCGCAGGTTGAGGTGCTCGGCGATGGTGATCGGGCTCCACCAGCGGTCGTCCCACTCCACCTCGCGGCCCTCCAGCCCGTAGCGCGCCACGAGATCGGCGTTGGACTCGAACCACTGGGGACGCTCCCAGGTGCGGGCCTGGAAGAAGAAGGCGTCCAGGTCCTGCTGGCGGGAGAAGTACGGCCCGACCCGCAGGTTGCGGCGGCTCTCCCACTGCTCGGCCGGGTGAACGATGCCGTAGGTCTTGTTGAAGTGCTCCGCGGAGCGGTCCCAGATGTGGTCGTCGGGGCGCTCCTCGGGGTAGAAGCGGGCGATGTCGGCGCCGTGGACGTCGATCACCCGGGGATAGCCGAAGGTCATCCACTCGGCCACCACTTGGGCCATGCCCGGGCCCTCCTTGACCCACACCGCGGCAGCCGACCACAGGTTCCGCACCTCGGGGACCTCGCCGAGGCACGGCATGGCGTCGGGGGTGAGCGACAGCAGGCCGTTGATGGCGTACTTGATCTCGGCGTCGCCGAGCATGTCCATCAGCTCGATGGCCTGCTCCATCTGGGGGTCGAAGTCGTCGGCAGTGAACGGCATCTCCGTGGGCGACAGCGCGGCCTCCTCGTTGGAGGGGATGTCGTCGGGGTGGTGGAAGATGGGCCGGTGGGCGTAGGAGCCCACCTCCATCGAGCCCGCCGTCTGGCGCTCGTAGCAGAACGTGTCCATGTCGCGCACGATGGGGTAGCCGATCTCGTTGCCGGTCTCGGCCAGGATGTCGATGGGGCCGACGTCGGCCATCTGGTGCACGGCAGGCACTAGGGGGATGTGGGCGCCGGCCATGTTGGCCAGCCGGTTCGACCACACGCCGCAGGCAATCACGACGTACTCGGCCTCGATGGTGCCGGCGTCGGTGACGACAGCCTTGACGGTGCGGTCGCTGGGGTTGGGGCCGGGCTCGGTGACGATGTCGAGCACCTCGGTGTTGGCCAGCACCCGGCAGCCGTTGTCGACAGCGAGGCGGCGCATGACCGTGCCGGTCTCCAGGGAGTCGACCACCGACACGGTCGGGCAGTAGAAGCCGCCCAGGACGATGTCGGTGTTGACGAAGGGGCACAGTTCCTTGACCTCCGCGGGAGTGAGGAGGTGGGCCTCCACCCCCCAGGCGGTGGCCGAGGTCATCCGGCGCTGGAGCTCGTCCATCCGCTCCTGCGTCCGGGCCACTTCGATCCCGCCGGAGTCCACCGACAGGTCGAGGTCGCGGTACTGGTTGGCGCTCTGCACGCCCAGCAGGCACATCTCCTTGTTGTGGTCCACCGGGAAGATGAAGTTCGAGGCGTGGCCGGTGGATCCGCCCGGGTTGGGCAACGGCCCCTTGTCCACCAGCACCAGGTCGCTCCAACCGAGCTTGGTGAGGTGCCCGACCAGGCAATTGCCGACTATGCCGGCCCCGATCACTACGCACTTTGCGCTGGTCGGAGAGTCGCTCACTTACAGTCCTCCCTCATCGGACGCTGCGGCGCGGCGGGCGCTGGGACCCGCTTCACCGGGCGGTGCCTCCCCGTGGGCGCACCGCCGCTCTGTTCTGTAATGCGGAATCGTTCCGAGATACGGAACGACAAGCTACCCTCCGGGATCGTGCAGCGCCAACACTTTGGCGCAGACCCGAGACATCCTCGAAAGGTAGGCAACGATGCCGTTCCCGTCCGATCTGGAGATCGCCTCCCAGGCTGAACTGAGACCGCTGAGCGAGATCGCAGAGGCCGCGGGCATCCCCGGCGATGCGCTCGAGCCCTACGGCGCGGGCGCGGCCAAGGTCAGCCTTGAAGCGGTCGAGGCCATGGCCTCCGCGGGCCGGCCCAAGGCCCGCTACGTGGTGGTGTCGGCCATCACGCCGACCCCGCTGGGCGAAGGCAAGACCACGACCACCGTCGGTCTGGGCCAGGCCTTCCAGCACATCGGACGCACGGCCACCATCGCCATCCGCCAGCCGTCGATGGGCCCCACCTTCGGGATCAAGGGCGGCGCGGCCGGCGGCGGCTACAGCCAGGTGGTGCCGATGGATCTGTTCAACCTGCACCTGACCGGCGACATGCACGCGGTGACCGCGGCCCACAACCTTTGCTCGGCCATGGTGGACGCCCACCTGTACCACGGCAACGAGCTGGGCCTCGACATACACAACATCACCTGGCGCCGGGTGCTCGACGTGAACGACCGGGCGCTTCGCAATGTGACCTTGGGCCTCGGCGGGCGGCTCGACGGAGTGCCCCGGGAGTCGGGCTTCGACATCACCGCGGCCTCCGAGGTGATGGCCGCGCTGGCGCTGTGCACCGGGCTGCACGACCTGCGGGCCCGGCTGGGGCGCATCGTGGTGGGCTACACCAAGGCGGGCACGCCGGTGACGGCCGAGGAGATCGGGGTGGCCGGGTCGATGGCGGTGATCCTGCGGGAGGCCATCAAGCCCAACCTGATGCAGACGCTGGAGAACACGCCCGCGCTGGTGCACACCGGGCCGTTCGGAAACATCGCCACCGGCAACTCCTCGATCGTGGCCGACCAGGTGGGCATCCGGACCTCGGAGTTCCTTCTCACCGAGGCGGGCTTCGGCGCCGACATGGGCGCCGAGCGGTTCTTCAACATCAAGTGCCGCTACTCGGGCCTGGCGCCGGACGCGGCCGTGCTGGTGGCCACCGTGCGGGGGCTCAAGGCCCACTCGGGCAACCACAAGATCGTGGCCGGGCGACCGCTGCCGGAGGCGCTGCTGGCCGAGAACCCCGACGAGGTCCACGCCGGGGGCGACAACCTCCGCAAGCAGCTCGAGAACATGCGCATCCACGGCTGCACGCCGGTGGTGGCCGTGAACGTGTTCCCCGAGGACCATGCGGCCGACGTGGCCGCCATCGGCGAGATCGCGGCCGAGTACGACGCCCGCTCGGCGGTGACCACCCATTTCGCCGACGGCGGCCGGGGCGCGGCGGAGCTGGCCGAGGCGGTGGCCGAGGCGGCCGAGGAGCCCAGCGAGTTCGCGGTGCTGTACCCCGACGACGCGTCCCTGAAGTCCAAGATCGAGACGGTGGCCCGGCGCGTCTACGGCGCCGACGGGGTGTCGTACTCGGCGGTGGCCGACAAGCAGCTGGCCACCTACACCGACGCCGGGTTCGGGAACCTGCCGGTGTGCATCGCCAAGACGCATCTGTCGGTCTCGTCGGATCCGACGCTGAAGGGCGCGCCGACGGGCTGGACGCTGCCGGTGCGCGAGGTGCGGGCCTCGGTGGGGGCCGGGTTCGTGTACCCCATCTGCGGCGACATGCGCACCATGCCGGGCCTGGGCCGGGTGCCTGCGGCCAAGGGCATCGACATCGACGCCGACGGCAACATCGTCGGCCTGAGCTGAGCGGCCGGACCGACGCCTGCGCCAGCACCGGCAAGAGAGACAACTAGGACGCTGTAGAGCCGCGGCTCGCAACGTCCGCACCGCCGACACATCCACGTCGGCACCAGCAAGAGAGACAACTAGGACGCTGTAGAGCCGCGGCTCGCAACGTCCGCACCGCCGACACATCCACGTCGGCACTGGCAGGTAGGAGGGACAAGGATGCTGTCAAGGTTGCGGCGCGCCCCTGCGGGCGCGGAAAGCGCCGACGCCCGGGGCCACCGGCTCGGGCTGATAGAGGCACTGACCTTCGAGGTGATCCCGCTCAAGAGCCTGGACGCCGCGCTGGAGGCTCTGCCGCCGGGTTCGCGTGTGTCGGTGACGGCGTCGCCGGTGAAGGGGCAGGACGCAACCTGCGAGATAACCGAGCAGGTGTCCGCCATGGGGCACGAGGCCATCCCCCACATCTCGGCCCGGCTCGCTGCCGACCGGGCCCGGGTGTCGGAGTTGGCGGCATGGCTGCGGTCGGCCGGGGTGTCGACCATGTTCCTGGTCGGCGGCGACGCGGAGTCGCCGGGCGAGTACTCGGACGCGGCCTCGTTCCTGCGCGACCTGCTCGAATGCGACCACGGCCTGCGCACGATCGGCGTGACCGCGTACCCGCACGGTCATCCGCTCATCGCCGACGAAGTGCTCCACGAGGCGCTTCACGCCAAGCAGGAACTGCTGGCCGAGGCTGGGATCGACGGCTACTGCAGCACGCAGATGTGCTTCGACGCCCGTCGGATCGAGCGGTGGCTCCGGGCCGAGCGGGCCGCGGGACTGACACTGCCTGTGCATCTGGGCATCGCCGGTGTGGTGGAGCGGGCCAAGCTGCTGACGATGGGGGCGCGGCTGGGCGTGGGGCCGTCGCTGCGGTACCTGCGCAAGAACCGGGCCGCCATCACCAGGCTGATGACATCGCCCCACTACGACCCCGACCACCTGCTGACAGCGCTGGGCCCGAACCTCGCCGAGCTCGGCGTGACCGGGCTGCACGTGTTCACCTTCAACCAGGTAGCCGCCACCGCCGAGTGGCAGGCCTCCCACCGCCGCTGAACGCCGGTCCTATGTCCTCTGGCCGTCCACCACCAAATTGACGTAGTTGTACTGCCCTGAGCGGGTCAACTACGTCAATTTCGGGTGGAGGCTGGCGGAGACGGCCTCACACAGTGCGGCGGGGTGGTTGATGTAGTCGTCCCATGTGAAGGACAGCACGGTCCAGCCAGCCAGGGTGAGACGGTTGCGCCGTCGAGGGTCTGACACGAACGATTCGCGGTTGAGGTGGTGCCGGACGCTGTCCAGCTCGATGGCCACCCGTCGGGAGGGATAGGCGAGGTCCACCTGAGCGAGGAGGTCACCGTCGGAGTCGCAGATCCGGAACTCAAGGCGGGGGCGGGCCAGTCCGGCGTCCACCAGGAGATCCTCCACCATGCGGCTCCATTCGCTGAGGGGTACGGGATCGTCTCCAAGTCGGCTGTCGAGGGCCGAACGGAGTGCCGAGCAGCCGTTGCGCCCCCGCCTCGCGTGCAAGGTGAGCACGGCGTACAAGTCGGAGGGACGAAGGAGCCCATCACGCAGGACGGCGTCGATCGTTCGGTCCAGGCGCTTGCGGCTCACCACTGCGGCGAGGTCGAGCACAGTCCGGGCTGGGCGGGTGCAGGGCACGGCCTGGCGCTCTGTCGACTGGGCCAGGTTCAGTTGACTCGACTGATGAAGCCTCACGGCCGCCATCGATGGACGCCTGCCCCTCGGGACAGTCAACTCGGCCCGACCGAGCCGGTAGCCGTCAATGCCGTGCAGCGCGGCCGCCGACCGGTGGCTGGCCAGTCCGCCGTGAGCCAAGCAAGCGGCGAGCAGCCTCGACAGCGGAGTTGACGGGGCCGAAGCGTGCCGATACACGCCACGGGCTTCGCTCACCCAGCCGCCCGTGCGCACAGCGCGCTCGACCTGGTGCCTGGTCATGCCCGCCGCAAGCGCCTGACGGCGAGTGATGAGGCCATGCTGCCGCCTCATCCGCCTCAGAACCCGTTCCTCCCCCACGACCGCCTCCCCTTCTGTGCGCCTGTGTCCTTGTCGTCGCCGTCATTGCCTCATTGCGAGCCGAGCGCGCCGTCGCCGCATCGACACGGGCCGCGGCCGGGCTCCGTCGAAACGGCAACGCGCCCCCGCCCCCGCCAGCCAGTCGCCGCGCCCGCCAGCCCACGAGCCCAACAAAGCGACGCAGGCCAACGCGCCCCACCCCCGCCAGCCAGTCGCCGCGCCCGCCAGCGGTCAACAGGGGCCGTCACGGCGAAAAGACCGGGCTGTGGAATAGAAGCGTCGCGATCACGCCGCTAGCGGCCAGGGCCGTCGCCCAGCAGGGCAGGTCGCGCACCGAGGGCCGTAGGCCGAGTCCAGGCCAGCACGGAACCGGCCGCGGTCGGAAGCCGATCGGAGTGGGCCCCCGACAAAGCCCACATTACCTTATAGCTGTTTACATAGTACCAGACGTCCGAGTCTGGAGGCCTCTACGGCGCGGGCGGAGGACGGACCAACGGCAGGGTCGGGCGACGAACGGGGGCCTCCGCGAAGGCCATCACCCAGTGATGTCACAGGGGGCAAGTACTTTCGCGGCCATGGAACCAACACTCGGAATCGTGCTCATCGCCGCCGTCGGCACCTTGGTCGCAGCTGCCGTCCTGCGGAGCAGGCGTCCGCCGGAAGCGACCGATGCCACCGACGATATTACAAGGCTGGCCGTCCAGCTCGAGGAACGCCAAAAGGAGGTGCAGCAAGTGCGGGAGGAGCGCGATGAAGCCCGCCGCGAGCGGGACTCGGCCCGCCAGCACCTCGGCACGGCCCAGAGGGAACTCGCCGCGGCCAAGGCCGACCATGAGGCCCGCGCCGAGGAGTTGGCCAACGCCCGCGAGCAACTGGACAACCAGTTCAAGGGGTTGGCCGCCGGAGTTCTCAAAGACAGCACCGAGTCGCTACTCAGGCAGGCCAAGGAACAATTCGAGACCCAGCGGCAGATGGGGGTAGCGGATCTCGATCAGCGACGGCAGGCCATTGACAGCCTCGTGACGCCGATTCGCGAGAGCCTCGACAAACTGGGCACCCACGCGAACGATCTCGAACAGAGGCGAGTGGGGGCCTACGAGCGGCTGACCTCGCAGATCTCGTCTCTCCAGAAGGTGGCCGGGAGTCTCAGCGAGGCGCTGCGGTCGCCCAACATCCGGGGCCAGTGGGCCGAGCAGGAACTGGTCAACATTCTGGAGCTCTCGGGCTTGAAGCAGCACATCGACTACCACACCCAGCAGACGGTGCCCATGGCGGGCAGCGTGGTGCGGCCCGACGCGGTGGTGAGTGTGCCTGGAGGGTTGAAGGTCGTCATCGATGCCAAGGCGCCGCTGGACAGCTACCTGAAGGCCCGCGAGGCGGAGGACGACAACCAGCAGCGCGCATTACTGACCAAACACGCAGCCGCCATCTCCAAGCACGCCAAGACCCTGAGAGAGCGGAACTACGCCGCGGTGGTGGCAGGATCGCCGGACTTCGTGCTGATGTTCGTGCCCGCGGACCCAATCCTCGACGCCGCCATGAAGGCGCAGCCGACTCTGTGGGAGCAGACCTGGCAGGACCACAGGGTCCTCATCGCCACGCCGGGACTGCTGCTGGCGTTCCTGCGAACGGTCGCGCTGGCCTGGCAGCAGCAGGACATGGAGAAGAACGCCCAGAAGATCGCCGACTTGGGCAAGGAACTCTACGACCGCCTGCGCGTCTTCGCCGAGCACATGCAAGGCGTCGGCAAAGGCCTTGACCAAGCCGTGAACGCCTACAGCAAGGGTGTCGGCTCGCTTGAGAGCCGGGTGCTGACCCAGGCTCGGCGCTTCGAGAATCTAGGGTCGGTGTCCGATGCCAAGCGCATCCCGGAACTTGGGCCAGTGGAGAGCACTGTCCGTGCGATGAGCGGGCTGAGCACAGCCGAGGCCGAAGAGGCCAGAACCCAGCCGGGCAGCGTGCTGCCTCATAGACGAAGCGCCTAACGGCCGCTCCCGTGCGCGGCTGAGCACCTTCGCCAGCCAAGCCCACATGTTGCCTCATAGACGAAGCGCCTAACGGCCGCGCCTCGAAGGCCCTGGACCGCGATGTGGCCCGAACTGAGGAGACCGCGGTATCGACCGACCGCGTTCGACGACCTTCGCGGCGGCAGGGCTCGCGACCATCGGCTCCAGGCCGCCCAGCCGCAGTCCACCGTCGATTTCGACGACCTTCGCGGCGGGGATGGCGTGTGTGGCACAATCCAGGTGTGCGTTCGGCTGATGGGTCAGGGCTGAGCGGGTGGGCGGCGGTGGAGCCGGTGCTCGCGGATCCGGCTGCGGAGCGAGAGCGGCTTCTGACGGATCTGGCTGCGGCCTATCGGCTGTTCGGGACGCTGCGTTGGGGCGAACTCGGGGACGGCCACATCACGTGCCGCGACACTGAGAAGCCCGACTGCATGTGGCTGCTTCGCTACCGCGTGCCCTTTGAGCAGGCCCGGCCTGAAGACCTGGTGTTGGTCGGCCCGGACGGCAGCGCCGTCGACCCCGAGGGGCGTCCAACCCGCATCAACAACACCGCCTACCACATCCATCACCCCATCCACGCGGCCCGGCCGGACGTGACCGCCGCTGCCCACGTACACACCCCGTGGGGCACCCCGTTCGCGGCCGAGCGGCGCATGATCGAGCCCCTGTCGCAGGAGTCGGCGCTCTTCTTCGAGGACCACGCCCTCTTCGACGACGAGGAGATCCAGGTCCTCTCCTGCGACGGCGGCAAGCGCATCGCGGTGGCGCTCGGCGAGTGCAGGGCCGTGATCCTCGCCAACCACGGTCTGCTGACCGTCGGCACCAGTCCGGCTGACGCCGTCGGCTGGTTCGTGCTGATGGAGCGCGTGGCCGAGGTGCAGATGAAGGCCCGCCATGCCCTGCCGATCTCGGCCGAGGCCGCCCGGGCCGCTCGTGGCGACATCGTCGAGGGCGACTACGGCTGGGACCTGTTCAACTGGGCCACACGCCGCCATCTGGTCGTCGACTAGGCGGCCCCGCCCCGACGAGTACCGCCACCGGTGGGCGCGGAACTACGAACTTGACGTAGTTGCGCCCGCATGGAGAGCAGAACCGCCTCAAGTCGGTGGCAGGTTGGTCGTGGGGCGCGCGGCTAGGCCAGGAAGGCGTCCAGCACCAAGATCGGTGGCAGGTTGGTCGTGGACGCGGCGCTAGGTCGGGAATGCACCCAGCATCCGAGCCGCCGACAGCGTGTTCTGCAGCAGGCAGGCGATGGTCATGGGGCCGGTCCCGCCCGGCATGGGCGTCACCGCGCCGGCCACCTCCTGAACCGAGTCGAAGTCCACGTCGCCGACAATGCCCTCAGCGGTCCGTGAAATCCCGACATCGATCACAGCGGCGCCGGGCTGCACGAAGTCGGCCGTCACCAGCCGGGCCATGCCCGCGGCGGCCACGATGATGTCGGCGCGGCGACACACCTCCGCCAGCGCGGGCGTGCGACTGTGCGCGAGCGTGGGCGTGGCATCGACCCCCTTGCGACCAAGCAGCAGAATCTGCGGGAGCCCGACCAGAGTCGAGCGGCCGATCACCACGGCTAGCTTGCCCGAGGTGGGCACGCCATAGCGCTCCAGCAGGCGCATGACACCCAGCGGCGTGCACGGAACATGGCCGGGCTGGCCCCGCACGAGACGGCCCATCGACCGGGGCGTCAGGCCGTCGACGTCCTTCTCGGGAGGGATCAGATCCAGCACCGCGTCCGCATCGAGCCCGTCGGGCAGCGGCAACTGAACGAGGATCCCGTGAACGCTGGGATCCTCGGCCAGATCACCGACCGCGCCCTCCACCTCTGCCTGAGTCGCGTCCGCGCCCAACTCGACGTGCCGAGACTCCATGGCGGCCTCCGCCGCCTTGCGCTGCTTGTTGCGGACGTAGATTCGGCTGGGCTTGTCGTCGCCCACGAGCACGGTGGCCAAGCACACCTCGGGTCGGCCCGCGGCGGTGATCTCTGCATTGAGTTCGACGACGATCTCGTCCCGAAGTCGATTGCCGTCCATTAGCACCGCGCCGCCGTCGGTGCGCTCGAAGGCGTCGGTCATCGCCGACTCCCCACGGTCGCGGACCCCCGCTCGCTCGCTTGTGTGCCTGTCATGGAACCTCCAGTCCTGCCGGAACAGCGACAGGGTACGCACTCATGGCATACGATGAGCGTTCCGGCATACGGAACTGTTCCGAATAGTGGCATTCCGTGTGGTGCCAGAACCCCGAGTAGCGAGTGCGAGGTGGGCTCCAGCATGAGGATCCTGTTCGCCGACGGCCTGTCCGACGCCGCGGTCGAGAGGCTGCGCGCCGGCATCGACTTCCTCGCCCACGAACCGTCGTCGGGGACCGGCCCGGTCGACTCGCCGCTGGCACGGCACCCCAAGGTCACCGCCATCCACCGCATCGGTGCCTCCACCAGCCAGGCACAGAAAGCCGTGGCCGAAACGTGAGCCAGTCGCACACCGGCGACGACGCGGACCGCTCGAGGCCGCACCATGGCGCGAGCCGTGGGTCCGAGCCGGTGCTGGCGCCCTTCGCGGGCTGGCTCGTCAAGCCGGAGTGGGCCGACCGGGTCATCAGCCGCGCCTACGACAACCTCACCCCGGGCCAGCGCCGCTCGATCGTCAGAGAGAATCCGTTCAGCTATGTGAACGTCACCCGCAGCAGCGAGGACCTGCTCGACGACGAGGACCTGTCCCTCGACAGGCTGGTGAGGCAGGGCGCGGCCGCCCTCACCCGCCTGCTCGACGCCGAGGTGTTCGCCCCGACGGAACGCCGCGCCGTCTACCTGTACCGGCTGACCCACGCCCGGGGCTCCCAGACCGGCATGATCTGCACGGCCGCGGTCAGCGGCTTCGACGATGGGCGCATCCGAATACATGAGGGCGTCCGGGAGGACCGCACCGAGCTGCTGACCTCCCACCTGATGGGAGTGGGCGCCACATCGCACCCGGTGGCGCTGACGGTCAGGGCCTGGGCGGACTCGGAGTACGGGGCCCTGCTGGACGAGGCCGCGGGGGCGGCGCCGCCCGAGCTGGAGTTCGGCTCGAACCTGGTCAGCCACCAGATCTGGACGGTTCCGGCCACAATGACCGACAAGCTGCTGAAGGCGCTGGACGACAAGGTCCTGTACGTGACCGACGGGCATCATCGTTCGGCCGCCGCGCAGCGGGCGCTGGCCCGGGAACCGGACAACCCCGTGCTCGCCCGCACGCTGGCCGCGGTGTTCCCCCACAGTCAGCTCCACGTCGAGGCGTACCACCGCGTCGTGGCCGACCAGCACCACGACAATCACGATGACTGCCTTTGGACGCTCCGCTCCAGGATCAGCTACATGGGAGGCGAACTCGAGCGGGTGGAGAGCGCAGAGGACGCCCGGCCCAGACGGCGGGGCGAGGTCGGCGTGTACTCGGCAGGGGCATGGCACCGCCTGACGCTGCCTCCGCCAGCCTCCGAAGCGGGAGCCCTCGACGCGCTCGACGTCGACCGGCTGCGCCGGCTGGTGCTGGATCCGGTGCTCGGCGCCGATGAACTGGCCGCGACCGGAACCGTGGGCTACGTGCCCGACACGGCCGGGCTCGACGAGCTGATCCGGCGCTGCGACGCCGCGGACCGTCTCGGCTTCGTGATGTACCCGCTTTCGGTGGACGAGCTGCTGGCCGTGGCCGACGAGGGAAGCAGGATGCCGCCCAAGTCCAGCTTCTTCTACCCCAAACCCCGAGCCGGAGCCTTCCTGAGGGTGCTCGGCCGAGGCGCCACCGCCCGCCTGGATCCCTCCTAGCTGCACTAGCGCTCGGGCGGTCGGCACTTGGCGAGGGGGTGTGACAGTCCTCCTCTAGCCCCTAGAGACTTCGGTCCTCTCGGCGCGGTGAAGGAAGGTGGCCATCTCGGCGCGTGCCGTGTCGCGGCTAGGGCAGAACAGTCCGTCGGCGCACCCCTGCGTAATGCCGGATGCTGCAAGCTTGGCCACGTCGCCCGCGTACCAGGCGTCTTCGGGCACGTCGGCGAAGCCTGGAGAGGGCCCATCGGGGAGGTTGTAGGCGCGGGCCAGGAAGACGGCCATCTGGGCGCGGGACACGCCGCGTTCCGGGCAGAATCCACTTCCCTCGCCGCATCCTCGGGTAACGCCGAGCTCAGCCATCCGCTCGATGAATCGGGCATGGAAGCTCGCGGGGTCTACGTCGTCGAACCTTGACCGCGCGATCGGCGCCGGATCTCCTCCGTCGAGGACACGGACGATCCACACCGCCATGGTCTTTCGATCTATGGGCTCCCGCGGGCAAAACCCGTCGTCGCACAGGGTTCCGCCGAAGGCGCCCTCCGCGTCCAAGTCCGCGACCGGTGTCGCGTAGTAGGCGGTGACCGGCACGTCGCAGAATCTTGCGCCCTCCCGAGGATTGAGCACGAGCACCTCTGCACCGGCGGCACATGCGATGTCGATGAACAGGTAACGTTGGCCGTCCTGACACCCTCTGGGCTGGCCGGATTCGCATTCGGGATAGGGCGGATAGCTCGCGTAGGGGGGTTTCCAGCCGTGGTAGCCGAGTCTGAGCGCGCCGTCGCGGTCGACGAATGGCGCCGGGCCTCCCGGCCCGCTGCGCTCAGCGTCGGAGACCAGGAGCGGCTCCGTTTTGGGCTGATTGCAAGGACCGGCCGGAGTTTCGCATCGCGCCCACCCGGTCGCGTAGTCGATCGAGTCCCATTGGTTTGCGGAATAGGTCAGGAGGTACCTACCCTTCCAGGCCACCATGGCAGGGTTCTCTACAACGGTTCCTTGCCACGGTCGAGTACGTTCGGTGGTCTCCATAAGGAAGTTCTTGGTGGAGCCGCTCCGCCACGCAGTGCCATCGTCGGTCAACTGCCGGGACCAAAAGGCCGTACGCCGAGGGGCCAGTTCGGGATGCCCGACCGGAACGCCCTCGTTTTTCCATATGAGCCAGGGCACGTCGTCATCGTCGACGATCAGGAAGGGGTCGAGCGCGCCGTTGGGATCGGGCTCGCAGACGAAGGGCTCGCTGCCGAGGGCGTGGAACGGTCCCTGCGGCGAGGTCGCCGTGAGGGTGGCGATGCACCGGCGGTCGCCATCGCCCGTGCGAGAAGCGAACGCGGCAAGGAAGCCTCCGCTCGGCAACTCGACAACGGTAGGCGCCCAGATATTCCACTTGCCGTTTTGCCGGGGCGCCCAGGACGGCCCTGTGCCGAGCGCATCGCCGTGCGCGATCCAGGTCGCAAGGTCCGACGATGTCATGACAGGCATGGACGAACCGCCAGTCGTGGTGGAGTAAGCAAAATAGGTGTCGTCCACCAGAATGATGGCCGGGTCGGGGAAGTTCTGATCGTAGGGATGGCCCGGCTGAAACCACGGCGCACCGGGATAGGGGCTGGCCGGAGCCGCGAGCCCGACCAGCCCGAGAAAACTGACCGCCGCGGCGATCAGGCAACAGAGTAGCAGAGACCGCTGGCGGTTCGGAGGCCTCACGGCGTGATCTCGACGCGGTGGAGGTCGTCGCCGGCCTCAATGACTCCCTTGAAGTGCTCGGCGGCGAGGGCACGGTAGTCCTCACCGTCGTCGCCGGCGGCTGGCGGTGGGAAGTAGTGAGTTAGCACCAGGAGGTCCATCTCAGCCCGAGCCGCGGTCTGGGCGGCCTCGGCGGGCGAGGAGTGGTAGTCGAGCGTGTCGAGCAACCGCGGGATCGGGATCGTCTCGATGATGTCCTTGCGGATGACGGTGTGGACCAGCGCTTGGGCACCCTCGCAGAGCCGGTCCAGTCCCGCGCAGGGCACAGTGTCGCCCGCGGCGACGACCGACGAGCCTCCGTAGTCGAAGCGGTACGCCACGGTGGGCTCGACCGGCCGGTGGTCCGTGGGCGCGCACATGACGGCGACTTCGCCGCCGACGTCGAGCTGGCCCTCGGTCACCTCGATCACCTCGACCGGGGGCGGATAGTCGAGGTCGCCGTGATGGCCGATGCGGTAGGCGATGTCAGGGGCGAGCGATTCGAGGATGCCGTTCACGACCTGCCCGGTCCCCACCGGCCCGACGATCCTGAGCGGGCTCGGCTCGAAGGTCATGATCCAGCGGGTGGTGATCACGTCGTTGAGGTCGGTGATGTGGTCGCTGTGCAGATGGGTCAGCAGCACCGCGCTGAGTTGGTCGGCGCCGCTGCCAGTTGCGGCCAGCCGCACCAGCACGCCCCGGCCCGCGTCTACCAAGAACTGCTCGGGCCCGGCGGTGACCAGCGTTGCCGGTCCCGCCCGGTGGGGGTCGGGAACCGGACCGCCTGTCCCCAGCAGCGTGATGACGATCATGTGCAGCGTCCCTCGCTTTCGGCGATGGTTCCGCCAGCGAGGCTAGGGGACTCGCCCGAGAGCAATGCCTTTCGGATTTGGAGGACAGCTCCCGGCAACGGGTCAGGCGTCGGCGGCGGCTAGGGCGTCGGCTAGGGCGTCGGCGCCCTCGTCGATCTCGGCGGCGGTGACGTTGAGCATGGGGGTTATGCGGATCACGTTGCCGTAGAGGCCGCCCTTGCCGACCAGAAGGCCCCGAGCTCGGCACCCTTCGAGGACCGCGCCCGCCCGGGCTCCGTCGGGCTCGATGGAGCCGGGGTGCACGAACTCCATGGCCTGCATCAGGCCTCGGCCCCGCAGCTCGGCCACCCAGTCGTAGCGCTCGGCTGCCGAGGCCAGCGCGTCCACCAGCCGGCGGCCCATGGCCCGAGCGTTGGCCTGGAGGCCGTCCTCCAGCACCCGCCTTAGCGTGGCCCGGCCCGCGGCGGCCGACAGCGGGTTGCCGCCGAAGGTCGAGAACTGCAGGGCCTTGACCGCGTCGAAGATCTCGGCCCGGGCCACCACGCCGGCCAGGGTGATGCCGTTGCCGACGCCCTTGGCGAAGGTGAGCATGTCGGGCACAATGCCGTGGGCCTCGTAGCCCCAGAAGTGGTCGCCGGTGCGGCCCCAGCCGGTCTGCACCTCGTCGGAGATGAACAGGATGCCGTTGGCGTCGAGCACCTTGCCCATGGCCCCGAAGAAGCCGTCGGGGGGCACCGCGAACCCGCCGACGCCCTGGATCGGCTCGGCGATCATGGCGGCCACGTCGCCGGCGGTGGCCATGTCGATGAGCTGCACCAGGTCGTCCACACAGGCCGAGGTGTAGGCGCCGTCGTCGAGGTGGCGGAACGGGCTGCGCAGCCGGTAGCCGCCGTGCACGTAGGTGACGTTGAGCCCGGTGTGGCTGGTCGACGACCAGCTCCGCTGCGCGGTGATGGCCTGCGCCGAGAAGGTGCGTCCGTGGTAGCTGTTCCGCATGGCCAGGATCTGGTTGGAGCCCCGGTGGGCGGTGGCCATCAGCAGGGCGGCGTCGTTGGCCTCGCTGCCCGACGGTGTGAAGAACACCCGGGCGTCGTCGATGCCCGACACTCGGGCCACGTCCTCGGCGAAGGCGATCATCGGCTCGCTCAGATACAGCGTGGAGGTGTGCATCACCTTGGCCGCCTGCTCCTGCACGGCGGCCACCACGCTCGGTTCGGCGTGGCCGATCATGGTGGTGAGCACCCCGCCGAAGAAGTCCAGGTAGCGGCGGCCCTCGACGTCCCACACGTAGCTGCCCTCGCCCCGGTCGATCGACACCGGATCGGCGTGGAGCAGATGCAGGAAGCTCGGCAGCGCTGAGGCGTAGCGCCCGGCCAGTTCAGCGTTGGTGGTCATGGCCGAGATTATGCCCCGCCCGAACGAAGGTGTGCCCCGATCCTCGGTCCCGGACCGGCGGCGCCGAATGATCGACGCGCCGCGTCAGTTGCTGCGGAGCTTGCGGACTAGGGCTACGGCGGCTCTGGCCTCTCGGTTGGTGCGGTACTCGTAGAGGTCGGCGGCCAGGATCAGGCGGCCGCTGAGCACACCCAGCCACCGGAGGGGCTCGGGCGCCCAGAGGGGGTGGCGGACGTTCACCCACGGGAGATCGACCCGCTCGGAGTCGGCGCCCGTGATCAGGTCGGCCAGGGTGCGCCCGGCCAGGTTCGCCGGCGCCACCCCCTCGCCGACGTAGCCGCCCGCGCCGGCGGTGCCTGCGGCCCGGTCGTAGTGCACGAACGGGGTCCAGTTGCGGGTCACGCCGAGCACGCCGCCCCAACGGTGCGTGATCCGGGCCTGCGCCAGCACGGGGAACAGTTCCACCAGCGTCTCCTGGATGCGCTGGTGGAGGCGGTGGTGGCGCTCGACCGACGGGCTGATCCGGGAGCCGTAGAGGTACAGCACCCCCCGGCCGCCGAAGGCGATCCGGTCGTCGGCGGTGCGCTGGCCGTAGATGATCATGTAGCGGTCGTCGGCGAAGGTGGGCCGGTCGTCGAGGCCGATCTCGTCGAACACCGACTGCGGCAGCGGCTCGGTGCCGATCATCAGCGAGTAGATGGGCAGCAGCTGGCGGCGCCGTCCTCGCAGGTCCCGGGTGTAGGCCTCGGTGGCCCGCACCACCACCTCGGCCCGCACCGTGCCCCGGTCGGTCAGCACCCGGCCCGGCTCGAGCGCGGCCGCGGCGGTCTGCTCGTAGATCTTCGCCCCGTGGCGCTCGACGGCCTCGGCCAGGCCCCGCACCAGCCGGGCCGGGTCGATGGCCGCACAGGGGGCCTGGAAGATGCCGCCGCGCACGTCGGTGGCCCGGGCATGGCTGCGGGCCTCCTCGGCCGTGAGCAGTCTGACCTCGTCGGCGGTCAGGCCGAGCTCGTAGTGGTGGGCCACTTCGGCGGCCTGGCGCTTGGCCTGCGGGGCGTTGCGGGCGAGGCGGATCATCCCGCCTTTGTGGTAGCCGCAGTCGATGCCTTCGGCCTCCGCGACCCGGCCGACCTCGTCGACGGTGTCGCCCATCGCCCGGACCAGCCGCAGCGAGGCGGGGAGGTCGGAGAGGGCGGCGTACTTCTCGATCCCGGCGGCCAGCTCGCCCATGACCCAGCCGCCGTTGCGGCCCGACGCCCCGAAGCCGCAGATGTCTCGCTCGATCACCGTCACCCGCAGCGTCGGGTCGAGCCGGCGCAGGTAGTAGGCGGTCCACAGGCCGGTGTACCCACCGCCCACGATGGCTACGTCGGCGTCGGTGTCGCCTTCGAGCGCGGGCCTCGGCTCGAGCGACCCGGGGAGCGTGTCCAGCCACATCGACCTCTGGCGGTAGTCGGCGTCCAAGGCCGGGCCGGGGGGCATTGCCGCCACTGTACGACCGGCGTCTGCGGACACCGTGGCATTACCGCCGCGAACTGGCAGCCGAGGACTCCCAATATGGACTCCAGCGCTGCCAATTCGCTCGGGGACCGGCAAGGCATCCGCGAGGGGTACTCTGCGGACGTGCGCCGGCCGCCGATCAGATGCCTCGAGCTGAACGGATCTCCAGAGGCGATGGGCGACGCCCACGGACGGGCCCACGCCGACGAGATCCGGCGCTACGCCCGCGACCGGCTGGAGCTGGTGACCGGGGGCCTGTGGAGCGGCGGGCCGCTGGAGCGGGGCGCGGTGCTGGAGCTGGCCGAGGCCTGCTTGCCCGCCCACGAGGCGTTCTCGCCCCGCCTGCACACCGAGATGATGGCCATGGCGGCCGCCGCCGGCATCACCGGCGCCGAGGCGGTGGTGGTGGGCGGCTTCACCGACTTCATGGACACGGTGAGGGCCGTCAACTCGGGGCCGCGCCCGGCTTCGGTGACCGAGGACGACTGCACCGCCTTCGTGGTGCCCGACGGGCGGGCCTCCGGCGCGGGGATGCTGGGACAGACCTGGGACATGCACGACACCGCCACCGATCATGCGGTGCTGGCCCGCCTGCGCCCCGACGACAGCCCCGACGCCCTCGTGTTCACCACCGTCGGCTGTCTGGGCCAGATCGGCCTCAGCGAGACGGGCGTGTGCGTGGGCATCAACGATCTGGTCGGCAACGACGGCCGCTTCGGAGTGACCTGGCCCATGGTGGTGCGCGAGATGCTCGCCCAGCCGACCGCGTCCGCGGCGCTGGACGTGCTGCTTCGGGCCAATCTCGCCGGCGCCCACAACTACCTGATACTCGACGCCGAAGGCCGGGGCTTCAACGTGGAGGCCATGCCGTCGGCGCGGCCGGTTCGGGCTCTGGGCGACGAGCCGATCGTCCACACCAACCATGTGACCGAGCCGGAAGCACTGCCGTTCCAGAGCGAGCGGGACGACGAGATGACGGCCAGCTCGCACCGCCGCCTCCAGGTGGCTGCAACCATGCTCGCCGACACCGACGGGCCGGTGGACCCCGAGCGGCTGATGGAGGTCACCCGCGAGCCCACCGCCATCTGCCGCCGGCCCGACGCCAAGTACCGGGTGGAGACGAGCGGAGCGGTGATCATGCGGCCCCGCACCGGCGACCTGTGGGCCTGCTGGGGCCAGCCTTCCGACAACGACTATGCGCACTTCTCGCTGGCGCCCGCCATCTCCCGCCACGCCTGAGCACGGCCGGCCGACATGGGCGAGCTGACCTACACCAACATCCGCGCAGAGTGGGCCGATGCGCTGGAGCGCGTCGAGCACACCTGCTTCCCGACCGCGGACCGGGACGACCTCTACGACGTCGAAGAGCTGAGGGCCCTGGCCCGAGATTTCTCCGAAGGCAGCCTGGCGGTGCTCGACGGCGACACGCCGGTGGCGCTGGGGCTGGGCATCCGGGTGCACTTCGACTTCGGCCACACCCAGCACTCAATCAATGACATCGTCGGCACCGACGGCGGCAGCGGCCATGTCCCCGACGGCGACTGGTACTACGGCACCAGCATCGCGGTGCTGCCCGCCTACCGCCGCCGAGGCATCGGCCAGCGCCTCTACGACATGCGCAAGCAGGTCTGCCGCGACCTCAATCTGGCCGGCATCGTCGCCGGGGGCGTCATCCCCGGCTACGCCGACCGCAAGCACGAGCTGTCGGCGGCCGACTACGTGGCCAAGGTGGCCGCCGGCGAACTGTACGACGCCACCCTCACCATGCAGATCGCCAACGGCTTCGAGGCCCGCGGGGTGATCGCCGACTACATCACCGACCCGGCGGTGGACAACTGGGCGTCCCTGATCGTCTGGCGCAACCCCGACTACAACCCCGACGCCGCGCCGTAGCGCGGGGGCTCCAATAGCCTCACGGTACCGGCGGCGGTGCCGCCGACTCGCTGGACCCGCCGAAGGACGCTGCAATGAGCGGACGGCTTGACTGGATCGCCAACTACATCTGGGGCATCGCCGACGACGTGCTGCGCGACCTGTACGTCCGCGGCAAGTACCGCGACGTGATCCTGCCGATGACCGTGCTACGCCGCCTCGACGCCGTGCTGGAGGGCACCAAGCAGCAGGTGCTGGACATGAGTGCCCGGCTCGACGAACTGGGTGTCGGCGACAAGGACGGGCCGCTGCGCGAGGCCGCCAAGCACGCCTTCTACAACACGTCGCCGTTCACGATGCGCGACCTGCGGGCCCGCTCGGACCGCCAGCAGCTCCGGGCCGACTTCGAGGCGTACCTGGACGGCTTCTCGCCCAACGTGGCCGACATCATCGACGACTTCGAGTTCCGCAACCAGATCGACAGGCTCTCGAAGGCCGATGCCCTGGGGTCGCTGATCGAGAAGCTCACCGCCCCCGACGTGAACCTCGGACCCCACCCGGTGTTGGATTCTGACGGGTCAGAACTGCATCCCGGCCTCGACAACCACGCGATGGGCACGATCTTCGAGGAACTGGTGCGCCGGTTTAACGAGGAGAACAACGAGGAAGCGGGCGAGCACTGGACGCCGCGCGACGCGGTGACCCTGATGGCCCGTCTGGTGTTCGAGCCGGTGGCCGACCAGATCGAGTCGAGCACGTACCTGATCTACGACGGCGCCTGCGGCACAGGCGGGATGCTCACACTGGCTGACGACACCCTCCAAGAGATCGCCGCCGAGCGGGGCAAGCAGGTGTCCACCCATCTGTACGGCCAGGAGATCAATGCCGAGACCTACGCGATCTGCAAGGCCGACATGCTCCTCAAGGGCGAAGCGGCCGACAATTTTGTGGGCGGCCCGGAACACTCCACGCTGTCCAACGATGCCTTCCCGGACAAGGAGTTCGACTTCATGCTGTCGAACCCGCCCTACGGCAAGAGTTGGAAGACCGATCTGCAGCGCATGGGCGGTAAGGCCCACATGCGCGACCCTCGTTTCGTGATCGATCACGCGGGCGACCCCGCCTATTCGCTGGTGACACGCTCAAGCGACGGCCAGATGCTGTTCCTAGCCAGCATGGTGAGCAAGATGAAGCACGGCACTCCGCTGGGCAGCCGCGTCGCGGAGGTTCACAACGGCTCGTCGCTGTTCACCGGCGACGCCGGTCAGGGCGAGAGCAACATCCGCCGCTGGATCATCGAGAACGACTGGCTCGAAGCGGTCATTGCGCTGCCGCTGAGCATGTTCTACAACACCGGCATCGCGACGTTCATCTGGGTGATCACCAACCGCAAGCCCGAGCATCGCCGCGGCAAGGTGCAACTCATCGACGCCACCGGGTGGTTCAGGCCGCTGCGCAAGAACCTGGGCAAGAAGACCTGCGAGTTCTCCGAGGACGACATCCGTCGGGTCTGCGACGCGTTCCTCGCCTTCGAGGAGACCGAGCAGTCGAAGATCTTCCCGAACGAGGCCTTCGGCTACTGGAAGGCGACGGTGGACCGTCCGCTTCGCTTGGCAGTCGATCTGTCGCCGGAGCAGCGTGCGCTGCTGCGGTCCGCTTGCGTGGACGTCAACGAGGCCGCTCTCGCCGACTTGATCGACGATCTGGCGCAGCGCCTTGGACCGGGCCCTCATCTCGACTACAACGGTTTCGTGGACATGGTGGCGGAAGCAGCGACCGAGCCGCGAATCAGGCTGACGGCTAAGCGGCTGAGACTGTTGCGCGCATCGCTCGGAACGACCAACGACGCGGCGGTGCCGGTCGTGCACGATTACCGCGGCGCTGGAGTTGAGCCTGATCCCCTGCACGGGCTGTTCGGGGCGACGGTCGACGGTCGCCGCAGTGTGGTCGAGTACGAGCACGACCCCCACCTGCGCGACACCGAGCAGGTGCCCCTGCTGGAGGAGGGCGGCGTGGACGCCTTCCTGCGCCGGGAGGTACTACCTTACGACGCCAGCGCCTGGTACGACCCCGCGACCGTCAAGGTCGGCTACGAGATCAACTTCAACCGCCACTTCTACCGCCCCGAGCCCATGCGCTCGCTGGAAGAGATCAGGGCCGATCTCGCAGCCTTGGAGCACGAGACGGTCAGCTTCCTGGATGCGACCGGGTTCAATCGTGACCCAGAAGACGGAACCCGATGGCGGGTCTACGTCGACACCTCCGTGTTCGGCGCGAGCCAGAGTGACGAAGATGACGCGTTCAGAGATCCTTCGCAGGAACTCTTCCGTGACATCCTTGTCGGCAAGCTCACGTTGGTGTTGTCGGATGTGACGCAACGCGAGTTGGATCAGGCCCCAGAGGCAGTGCAGGCCGTCCTCGGTCGCATTCCGTTTCCCCAAACTGAGTATGCAGACTCATCGGGTGAAGCGGAGACCCTAGCAAAGCGTTATATCTCAGAAGCTGCCCTCACAATGGGGTCATGGGCTGATGCACTCCACATTGCTACCGCCACAGTCGCCGAAGTTGACCTGCTCGTGAGTTGGAATTTCAAACATATTGTAAATGCACGCCGTATTCGCGCCTTCAATCGGGTCAACGTACGAGCGGGCTATTCTCAGATCGATATCCGTACACCGAGGGAGGCCATAGAATATGAGTGACAATCAGAAAGAGAGATTCGATGGTATCGCTGTGATGCGAGCCATACGCGACCGAATGAACGAAGAATTAGCTGACATGACGGCCGAAGAGGTTCGGGAATGGTTCGACTCCTATGAATATAAGAGTCCCACAGTACGACGTTTTGTCGAATACCACAAATCGAAAGAATGATGTGCCTATTCTGAATTCATTCAAGGACCAGGTCTAGAAATTATCAGAACATTGGACACACCACCGCTGTACACAGATACTATGGCATCTGATTCAGACGCCATAGGCAACATACCGTCGCATTAGGTCTTGCAAGGTTGGGACGCATTGGCCGCTTATTCAAGGGAGTGGGCGGAACAAAGGAGGACGAATCTGAGACCGGTACCCCGTGCATTCGCTACGGTGATCTCTATACCCACCACGACTACTTTATTCACTATAGCCGTTCGAAGATACAGAGTGAAGTTGTCTCACGCTACACTCAGATTCGTTATGGAGATGTACTCTTTGCAGGATCAGGCGAGACCATCGATGAGATCGGCAAGTCAGCTGTCAATCTGATTCAGGATTCAGCCTACAACGGCGGGGACGCAATTGTCTTTCGCCCTGATATCGATATAGAGCCAGCGTTTCTTGGCTATGCAACAGCCTGTCGCGCTGCCAGAATTCAGAAAGCGCGCATGGGACGAGGCATCACAGTTATGCACATATATGGAGACGACTTGAAGAATCTAGCAATCCCTTTGCCGGCTCTTCGCGTTTTGTGGGGCACGGGGTTCGGTTCGTCTGGCGGGGGCCATGGTAGTCATGCGCAGCGGTGCAGGACTCGTAGCCGGTAGTTGGAGGCGTTGGTGTAGCCGAATCCTTGGCGTTTGACTTGTTTGACGATGAGGTTGGTTCCCTCGGTGAGGCCGGTGTCGAAGTAGGCGAGGATCTCGCGTTCCCAGCGGCGCAGGGTGCCGGCGAGGCGGTTGGCCTCTTCGACGTCGTAGACGGCGGCCCAGCGGTGCCAGTCGGCGAGCTCGCGCTGGGCCTGGGCGCGCCCGGCGCTGTCGTAGAGGTCTCGCAGGGCCTCTTTGAGGATCCACGCCGACTTCAAGTCCAGGCTGTCGTCGGCGTCGAAGGCGGCCTCGAGGCGCTGCCGGGCTCGCTGGGTGAGCCGCTCGGACGCGCGGGTGAGGTCCCGGCGCGCCGCGTACAGGGGGTCGCCCTTGCGGCCCCGGCGCCCGGTGAGCTGCTGTTGGATCCGGCAGCGGGTGTCGGTGAGGGCCGCGTTGGCGAGGCGCTCGATGTGGAACCGGTCAGCGACGTGCACCGCGTCGGGCAGCAGCTCGCGCACCGCGGCCCGATACGGCGCGAACGGGTCTATCACCACCGCCTCGATCGCCGAGGCGGCCTCGCCGAGCTGGCGCAGCCGCCCGGCGAGCGCCGTCTTGGAGCGGCCCTCGAAGATGTCGAACAGCCTCGAAGTCTCCAAGTCGACGATGCCGGTCATGAACCGCCGCGGCCTCCGGAAGCTCGTCTCGTCGATGCCGACGCGCCGCGGCGCCTGCGGGCGGGCCGCGAGCTTCGCGCCCGCCGCGGCGGCCACCGCCGCCCACGCGGTGTGCCAGCTGACCCGAAACGACCTCGCCACCGACGCGGTCGAGCGGTCCCAAGCCGCGGCGGCCAACCCCTGGCGCAACCGCCCGGTCAGCCGCCTGCGGGCGGGGATCTGCGCGGTGGACTCCG
Organism: Acidimicrobiales bacterium; assembly: GCA_963667505.2. Classification (GTDB taxonomy): domain Bacteria; phylum Actinomycetota; class Acidimicrobiia; order Acidimicrobiales; family Aldehydirespiratoraceae; genus Aldehydirespirator. The sequence goes on from OY763490.2 coordinate 2,088,578, forward strand.
TGAAGCTCGCGGCGCAGCCCGGAGTGTCGCAGCGGAACCGCCGCCTGCTGCACCAGCACCACCGCACGGGCGAAGCAGTGCAGGTCCCGCACCCGCTGGACTCTGCGCTGCTTGACCCGCGAAGAGAACGTGCCACAGCGCGGGCACGCCGCCTCAGCGCGCCGGCAGCGCACCTGGACCTCCAGCACACCGTCACCGCGCTGCTGCGCGGCGAGCACCTCGAACTCGTCGAGGCCCACCAGCACCCCCGCCGCCCCAGCACCGCCGCCGAGCGCGTCTTGAATCACGTCCGCCACCGGCGAACGCGTAGGATCGGACATGTCGGGGTCTCCTTGCCTGGACAGCCACAACTGCCAGACTCGCGAGGCCCCGACACCCGCGCGCGGATGCTCAGCTCACACTGCCTGCCCCATCAACCGCGTAGAGCCAGTTTATTGAAGGTGAAGCGTCAGATTTGGAGGTCGTCAGTGAAATGACTCGGATGGCTGGCCGATCTGATGATTGGTGGAAGACAGAACAATCAAATATGCACACGCTACGTCGTAGGATTGCCATATGGGAAGCCATCTTGATCGGTTGTGGTAGGTATCTTGACGGATCCCAGCAAACAACATCACCGTTGTTGGAGCAACGTAAGTCAGAAGCAGCTGATCAGGGCAATGCGTACCCGAATGCAGTGATTGACAATTACCGTGACGTGAGCAGCACCGATGACTGGAGGTACGCGCGGGCGCTGGCACTCGTCGAAATGTGGACCTTCCAGTCAGACGGCTAAAATTCTCGCAGTATCTGCTGCCCTTGTGATCGCAACGGGAAACCGGCTCATTCTGGCGAACGCTTAGCGGCTCGGGACTCGAGGGTGGTGATCAGGTCGGGGTCGTGGTGGCCTAGGGCGGGGACGGTGGGGTCACCGTCGGCCATGTTGCTGAGGTTGAACGGGGGTCTGTAGACCTCAGCGGTGCCGGTGGGGGTCGTCACCTGCATGAAGCGGTTGCGGGCTCGGAGTTGGTCGTGCTGCCAGAGTGCGAGCGGGTCTCGGACGAAGCTGTGGGCGACACGGCCGTCGCGGAGGCGGTGCATCAGCTCCTCGGGCGTGACCGATGCGAACACCGTGTCGATCAGCCCCTCCAAGTCGTCGACGTTGGCTATGCGATCGGAGTTGTCGGTGAAGCGGGGGTCGTCGATGAGCGTCCGGTCCTGCAGGACGTGCTCGGCGAAGGCGGCCCAGTCGCGGTTGCTCTGCACTGCGATCATCACCAGCTCGCCGTCGCTCATCGGGTACATGCCGTAAGGGGCGATCATCGTGTGGCGGTGGCCGGACCGGGGCGGCACCGAGCCCTTGCCCACGGCTGCGTAGGTGGGCGCGGCGGTCCACTCCGCGACGCACTCCAGCATCGACACCTCGATGGAGGCGCCCTCGCCGGTGGCCTGGTGCCGGTACAACGCGGCCAGGATCGACGAGAAGGCGTACATGGCCGAGGCGATGTCGGCAACCGAGAACCCGACCTTGCAGGCCTGCTCGGCGGTGCCGGTGAGGGCCACCGCCCCGCCCTCGGCCTGGACGGCCAGGTCGTAGGCCTTGTCGTCGGTGCGGGGTCCGCCCAGGCCGTATCCGGAGACGTCGCAGGCGATCAGGCCGGGGTGCTTGGCTCTGAGCTGGTCGGCAAGGATGCCAGCCCGGCGAGCCGCGGCCGGTGACAGGTTCTGCACGAACACGTCGGCCCCGGCCACGAGCCGGTCGAAAGTGACGCGGTCGTCGGGGTTCTTCAGATCGAGCTCGATGCTCTGCTTGCCGCGGTTGGCCCACACGAAGAACGCCGACGTTCCGCCCATGGCCGCGTCGTAGTGCCGGGCGAAGTCGCCCTCGCCGGGTCGCTCCACCTTCAGCACGCGGGCCCCGAGATCGGCCAACTGGCGAGTGGCGAACGGAGCAGCTACCGCCGCCTCCAGCGCCACCACGATCACCCCCTCCAACGGCGCGCTCATCGGTGCGACTCCTTGGGCAGGTGGGCGCCTCGGTGCTGGGGGAGCTTCATCTTGAGGATTCGCGACGCCACGACCGTGCGCAGGATCTGGGCGGTGCCGCCGCCGATGGTGAACATCCGCACGTCGCGGTACATGCGCTCCAGCGGGTTGTTGCGGCTGTAGCCGGCTGCGCCGTGGGCCTGGAGCGCGTCGCTCACCACGGCTATGGCCGCCTCGGAGGTGAAGAGCTTGGCCTGGGCGGCCAGGGCCGGGTCCGGGAACGGGCTGCCGCCGGGGCCGCGTGAGGCCGCGGCCCGGTGGGTGAGGCTGCGGGCGGCCTCCAGCCTCACCGACATGTCGGCCAGCATCCACTGCAGGCCCTGGAACTCTGCAATCGGGCGGCCGAACTGCTCGCGCTGCTTCACGAACTCGAGCGCCAGTTCGTAGGCGCCCGCGGCCAGGCCCAGCGCGACCGTGCCCGCGCCCACCCGCTGGGTGTTGTAGGCGTTCATCAGGTCGGCGAAGCCCCGCCTCAGCCCCGACGGCGGCTGCACGACCATGTCCGCGCCGACCTCCATGTCGTTGAATCTCACGACCGTCTCCGGGAGGCCTCGCAGGCCCATCGTCGGCTCCCGGGCACCGATCTCCAGGCCGGGCGCCTCGTCCCGGAAGGCCAGGAAGGCGCCGATGCCCTCCTCGTCTCCGTCGGCGTCGAACACGCGGGCGAACACCAGATGCGTCCTCGACACGCCGCCGCCGGTGATCCAGTGCTTGGCGCCGTTGAGCACATAGCAGTCGCCGCGGCGGTCGGCTCGGGTGGTCATCTCCGACGCGGCGCTCCCGGCCCCCGGCTCGGTGATGCAGATGGCGGGCTTGTCGCCGGCCAGCACCAGTTCCGCCACCCTCCGGCGCTGGGCTTCGGTGCCGTAGGCCATCACCGCCGAGAGCGCCCCCATGTTGCACTCCACCGCTATGCGACCGGTGACGCCGCACACCCTGGCCATCTCCTCCACCACCAGCACTGCTTCGAGCAGCGACCGGCCGGGGCCGCCCAGCTCGGCGGGCACCGTCATGCCGGTGAAACCAGCCTCCTGCAGCGCGGCGACATTGTCCCAGGGGTATTCCTCGCCGCGGTCCACGTCCGCGGCCCGGGGCGCGATCACCTCACGGGCCAGGGCTCGGGCCTCGGCCTGGACGGCTAGCTGCTCTGCGGTCAGAAACCAGCTCATACCAGCACCTCCGTGGCGTGGCGGGTAAGAGCGATCAGGTCGCGCTGGGCAATGCTGCCGCCGATCCAGCGGGTGGAGCCGCCGAGGCCATCGACGAGGCTGACAAACCGGTCCGCGTCACCCGCGGCGTAGGCGCAGAACGCGTCGGACAGGGGCACCACCACCTCAGTGAACAGGCGGTCGTTCTCGCTTGCGCCCACGCATCGCCCGCGGAGGCCGTCGAACCATCGACGCGCTCCAGGATGGCCGGGCCGCCGCGCGAACGCGAGGGCCGCGTGCACATCGAGGAAGCCGCAGGTGTGGCGCTCGGCGACGCCGTCCCATCGGTCGGCCAGCCCGTCCCACCGGTCGGCGACATCGCAGCCCGCCAGCTCCAAGCGCCATAGCAGCGAAGTCTGGTCACAGAGTTGGAAGGCGGTGTCGGCGTGGGGTTCTCGCTCGTCGAAGACGGCCAACGCCCCCGCGGCATCGCCCGAGGCCAGCAGCCGGAGGGCCAGATGCCACCAGATGTGGGTGGCGAGGAGGTCCTGGCCGCTCCATCGTTCGACGGAACCCTGGAGCAGATCGAGCGCGGCCGGGGTGTCGTCGGTGGACTCGTAGACATGGGCCAGCGCGTGCCTGGCCCACAGATCGTCGGGATCGAGTTCCAACGCCAGACGACCCAGATCCTCAGCCTCGTCGTAGCTTCCGACCTCCTCCAAGGCGAAGGCGTGCTGACCAGCCACGAAGCCCCAGCCTGGCTGGCCATGCCACGCCTCGACGGCGCGCCCACTCGAGACCAGACGGCGGTCGGCGTCCCCGACATGGAGATAGAGGTCGTGAGCGAAGCGCACCGCGGCGAAGTCCCGCTCGCTCGCCGAGATCTCGTCCCACGCCTTGGCCGCGGCGGTGAACTCACCCGCCAGCAGCAACTCCAGCGCCCGCACGTGGGCACGATCGCGATCACCGGACCCGCCGGCGCGGAACCGGGCCCGGGCAGCGTCCGCCGCCAAGGCCGGCGCACCGGACGGGGTTCCGGCCAAGACTCGATAGACGGCGGCGAACACCGGGCCCATCACGAACGACTCGTCGCGCTCGCCCGCCTCCGAAGTCACCGCCACCGGATCGCCGCGATAGTGCAGGTACTGCTCCCAGGCCTGCTCCCACGCCTTGACGCTCGCGGGAGCACCGTCCACCGGCCCCAAGTCCGGCAGCCCAGCGACGATCACTTGACGAGCACTTCCAGGTGCTCGATGCCGTTGACGAAGTTGGAGTCCACGTACACGGGGTCGGCGGCCAGCTCCAGAGTTAGGCCGCGCTCCAGGATGGCCTCGATCAGCACGGCCAGCTCGAGGCGGGCCAGCGGCGCGCCGAGGCAGAAGTGGGCGCCGCCGCCGCCGAAGGCGGTGTTGGGCGGCCGCATCGGCCGGGTCACGTCGAAGCGCAACGGATCGTCGAACACCTCCTCGTCGAAGTTGGCCGCCGCGTACCACATCACCACCTTGTCGCCGGTGTGCAGCGGGGTGTCCTGCAGCACGGTGTCGCGGGTCAGAGTGCGCCGGAAGTACAGGATCGGCGACGAGTAGCGGATCACCTCCTCGGCGGCCTGGGCCAGCAGCGACCGGTCGGAGCGCACCAGTTCGAACTGGTCGGCGAAGTCCACGAGGTGCAGGGCCAGGTGGGCCATCGAGGCCCTAGTCGTCTCGTTGCCGGCGAAGACCATCAGCCGGAAGAAGTTGGTGAACTCGGCGTCGGTCAGCCGCTCGCCGTCCACCTCGGCCTCGATCAGCTTGGTGACCAGGTCGTCGGCGGGCTCTGCCCGGCGCCGATCGCCCAAGGCCCGCGCGTACTCGTTGATGCCGTGGGCGGCCGGGCTGTTGAACGGCAGCAGCCGCAGATCGGTGGTGTTGCCGTAGGCGGTCGGCTCCAGCGGCTTGCTGGACGTGCCCGCGACCAGATGGTCGGTCAGCTCGATCATGTAGTGGTGGTCGGACTCGGGCACGCCCATGATGTCGCAGATCACCCCGATGGGGATGGGCGCGGCCACCGCCTGAACCCAGTCGCCGCCGCCGTCGCGCACCAGGGCGTCGAGCCGCTCGGCAATCCGGGACCGCACCGCGGCCTCGTAGGACTGCACATGGCGGGGTGTGAACGCCGAGCTGACCAGGCGTCGCAGCCGGGTGTGTACCGGAGGGTCGAGGTCGATCATCGACGCCCGGGCGGACAGGGCGTCGTCGTCGATGTCGTAGATCTGGATGTGGCCGACCGCCGAGGAGTACAGGTCGGTGTCGCGGGACACCTCGGCCACCGGCCCGTGGCGGGTGACCGACCAGAATCCGCTCCGGTCGCCGCCGCTGGGAGAGGTCCAGCTCAGCTGGCGGCGGGCCCGCATCTCGGCGAATGCGGCCTGGGGGATGCCTTGGGAGAATGTGGCCGGATCGGAGAGGTCCGCGGGAGCGAGCAGCCGCTCGGACACCGGCGCCGCTAGCCCAGCACGAACGGGTCGCGGGTCGCGCCGGTGAGCTCCACCCAGACCGTCTTGGTCTGCAGGTAGCCGTCGATGGCCTCGCGGCCGTTGTCCCTGCCGTAGCCCGACTGCTTGAACCCGCCGAACGGCGTGGTGTGGTTGACAGCGCGATAAGTGTTGACCCACACGGTGCCGGCCGCGAGGGCCCGGGCCATGCGATGGGCCCGGCGCACGTCGAGCGTCCACACCCCGGCGGCCAGGCCGTAGTCGGAGTCGTTGGCCAGCGCGACGGCCTCGTCCTCGTCGTCGAAAGCCATCACGGCCAGCACCGGCCCGAACACCTCCTGTCGCACGATGCCGGTCCGGTTGGTGACACCGGTGATCACCGTCGGGCGCACGAATCGGCCGCCCAGCACGGGATCGACCGCTCCCCCGGCCGCGACGGTCGCCCCCTCGGCTCGGGCCTGCTCGATCATGGCCAGGATCCGGTCGCGTTGGGCGTCGGAGGCGGCCGGGCCCATCTCGGTGGCGCGGTCCGACGGGTCGCCCAGCACCAGCTCCTCGGCTCGGGCGGTGACCCTGGACACGATGTCGTCGGCGATGCCCCGCTGTGCGTACACCCGCGACCCGGCCACGCAGGTCTGTCCGCTGGCCGCGAAGATGCCGGCCAGAAGGCCGTTGGCCGCGGCATCAAGGTCGGCGTCGTCGAAGATGATCTGGGGCGACTTGCCGCCCAGTTCCAGCACGGCCGGCACCAGGTTGGAGGCCGCGGCCCGGACCACATGGCGAGCGGTGTCGCCGCCGCCGGTGAACGTGATCTTGTCGATGCCGGGATGCGCGGTCAGCGCCGCGCCCACCGCAGGGCCTCCGGTGACGACGTTGATCACCCCGGGCGGGATACCGGCCTCGGCGGCCCGCTCGGCCAGCATGAGCGCGGTGACCGGCGTCAGCTCGGACGGCTTGACCACCGCGGTGCACCCGGCGGCCAGCAGAGGCGCCAGCTTCCAGGTGAGCAGCAGCAGAGGCGAGTTCCAGGGGATGATCGCGCCCACGACCCCGACGGGCACCCTGTCGGTGTAGACGAGGAAGTTGGGCGACGGGCTGGGGATCTGCTCGCCGACGATCTTGTCGGCCAGACCGGCGAAGAAGTCGTAGTAGCTCTGGAGGCTCTTGGCCTGAGCCGAGGTCTCGCGGATGATCTTGCCGTTGTCGCGGGTCTCGACGGCGGCCAGCTCGTCGGCGTCCCGGGTGAGGATCTCGCCCAGGCGCCGCATGAGCCGGGCCCGCTCCGCGGCCGGCATCTGCGGCCACGGCCCGTCCTCGAAGGCCCGCCGGGCGGCCGCGACCGCGGCATCGACCGCAGCCGGGTCGTCGGCGACGTTGGCCCAGACGTCGCCGGTGAAAGGATTGGACGTGTCCATGCGGCGGTCCGCGGCCGGGGCTGAGAACCCTCCGTCGATCCAGTTGTCGTAGGTCTGCATATGGCTCCCTTACGCCATCACTTCGGCCAAGAACTCCGACCCATCCCCGCCCCGCCGCCGCGATCTGGCAGCAAAACACCCCTATAGGGGGCAAAACGCTGCCAATTCGGCGACAGGGCATCGGGTCGGCGGGCTCGACGGGTCATGAGTCCTCGCGGCCGGGTTCGGCGGCGGGCATCGGCTCGACGATGGAGATGGCCGCGCCCGGGCATCGGTGCACCACCACCTCCGCCCGCGGGCGCGGCAGCACGCCGTCGCCGATCACCGACGACACCGCCTCCTCGTCGTCGACCAGGAAGACCGAAGGCTCCAGCATCTCGCACTGGCCGCCACCGATGCACCGCTCGTCGTCGACGGCGACCCGCACACGCTCACCCGCACTCATGTGGGCACCCGCCACCGCGCCACTCGCAGGCCCATCCGCGCCTGGTCCGAGCTCACGGCGCCTCCGACGGGGTCATCTGCACCGACAGCACGCCGTGGACGAAGTTCGACGCGGCCCGCACCGGCTCGCTGCGCTGCTCCAGGAACAGCCGCCGGGCCGCCATCTCCTCCAGCAGCACAGAGACCTCCAGACGGGCCAGGAAGGCGCCGAGGCACAGGTGCGGCCCGCCGCCCCCGAAGGCGAAGTGCTCGTTGTCGGCGCGGCCCACGTCGAAGCTGAACGGGTCGGCGAAGGCGGCCTCGTCGCGGTTGGCCGAGCTGTACCACATCACCACCTTGTCGCCCGCCGCGATGCCGGTGCCGGCCAGCTCGCAGTCCGCCGCCGCCGTCCGGCGCATGTGCAGCACCGGGGTGGCCCAGCGAATGACCTCCTCGGTGGCGGGCTCGACCAGGCCGGGATCGTCGAGCACCCGTTGCCACTGGTCGGGGTTGGCGGCGAGGGCCATGGCGCCGTGGCTGATGGCGGTGCGGGTGGTCTCGTTGCCGGCGAAGATCAGCAGATGGAACAGGTGGCGGAACTCGTGGCGCGAGATGCGCCCGCCGTCGGCCTCGGCCTTCACCAGATGGGTGACTAGATCCTGGCGGGGCTCGGCCCGCCGCTTGGCCCGCATGCCCTCGCCGTACTCGAACAAGGCGTGGCTGGCCGGGCTGTTGAACGGCAGCAGGCGCAGCTCGGTGGTGTTGCCGAACGCGTCGGGCGGGATCGACTGGGTGTCGCCGGTGCCCTCCACCAGGTAGTTCGACAGCTCGACCAGGTAGTCGGCGTCGGCGAGAGGCACCCCCAGCATGGCCAGGATCACCCGGATGGGCAGCGGCGCGGCCACCATCTCCACCCAGTCGCCTCCGCCCCGGCCGGTGAACTCGTCGAGCAGCTCGACGGTGATCTCGCGCACCGCCTCCTCCCACCGGCGAATGTTCTTGGGGGTGAAAGCCCCGGCCACCATGCGCCGCAGACGGGTGTGGTCGGGGGCGTCGGTGTCGATCAGCGAGCGCCGGGCCTCCAAGGCGTCGGCCTCGAGGTCCCACAGGTTGGTGTGGCCGATGGCCGAGGAGAACACGGCCGGGTTGCGCGACACCGCCCTCACGTCGGCGTGGCGGGTCACCGCCCAGAACCCGCTGTCGCCGTAGGGGTGCCAGGCCAGACCCGGCATGGCGCGGATCCGCGCGAACCGCTCGTGGGGGATGCCGTCGAGGTAGAGGCGGCTGTCGGCGATCTCCGGGGCCAGGCTCCCAGCGGGAGCGGCGGGGCTCATCGGCAGGCTGCCCGGCCGGTGCATCGGCGGGGCCATCGGCAGGTGCGGCGGGGCCGCATCAGGTGTGCTCGGCGAACCGGGCCCGCTCCCAGTCGTTGACGTCCTCGGGGTCGGGCGAGTTCTCGACGGCCAAGGCGAGCTCGTGTTTGGCGGTGCACAGGAAGTTGGCGGAGAAGGCCTCGCCGAGCTGTTCCGCCAAGCCGCTGCCCTCGTAGGCCGCGATGGTGTCGGCCAGCGTCGTGGGCAAGGGCGTGCAGTCGCCGGGGTTGGTGTACATGTCGCCCTCGCTCATCGGCGGGGGCTCCAAGCCCCGTTCCAGCCCGTCGCAGCCCGCGGCCAGCACGCCCGCGATCATCAGGTAGGCGTTGGCGTCGGCGCCCGCGGAGCGGAACTCCACCCGGTTGGCCGACGAGCCGGCCTCGGTGATGCAGCGGGCCAGAACGGTGCGGTTGTCGAGGCCCCAATGCACATGGGTGGGCGCGAACGTGTAGGGCCGAACCCGTTTGGCGCCGTTGTCGGTGGGCGAGGCGAGCAGGCTGAGGCTCAGGGCGTGCTCCATCAAGCCGCCCAGCCACTGCGACATCAGCGGGTTGGGGGCGCCGTCGGAGTCGGCGAAGGAGTTGGCCCCGCCCACGGACAGGCTGGTGTGGACGTGCATGCCAGAGCCCGACTGGTCGGCCCACAGCTTGGGCATGAACGTGGCCCTCAGCCCGTGGCCCACCGCCACCTGCTTGACGATGCTCTTGAACAGGACGGTCTCGTCGGCGGCGGTCATGGCGTCGGCGTAGGCGATGTTGACCTCGATCTGGCCCGGCCCGTACTCGGCGTTGGAGGACTCCACCTCGAGCCCGGCGCCCAGCAGCCCGGCCCGCATCTCGGCGATGCAGTCCTCCAGCGCCACCGCGTCGGTGAGCGAGGAGTACTTGATGTGGTTCTGGACCGGGCTCCAGTCGGGATGGCACAGGTAGAACTCGAGCTCGGTGGCCGCCATCGGCTCGTATCCGAGGCTGCGGCCGCGCTCGATCTGGGCGGCCAGCACCCGTCGGGGCGCCAGCGGATGCGGCGCTCCGTGCTCGTCGACCACGTCGGCGAACACGATGGCGTAGCCGGGCCGGTGGGCGAGGACCCGGCCGGTGGCCAGGTCGGGCATCAGCCGGCAGTCGAGGTATCCGGTGTCCATGTTGATGTAGGGGTTGTCGGTCAGATCGTCCTGTGCGTCCATGACGAAGATGGCGTCGGCGATGGCCACGCCGTCGGAGGCCACGGCGGCGAAGAAGCGTTCGACCGGCACCCGCTTGCCCCGCAGATGGCCCTGGGTGTCGGCGGTGGCGACTTCCACGGTGTGCACCCCGGCCTCGGCGCACTTCTGGCCGAAGCCGCTCACAGAGTTGTCGGTCATCGGTGTCTCCTGTCTCGCTTGCTTGTTCTTGTCGTGTGGGTCGTGTAGGTCGTGTTGGCCGTGTTGGCCGACTCGGCTGACCGGATCGGCGTCCGACCGGCCCGGTCCGGCCATCAGGCCACGGTCAGCACCACCCGTCCGGTGACCTCGCCGGCTCGGAGGCGGTCGTGGGCGGTCTGCGCCTCGGCCAGGGGCAGCGTCTCGACCGGGTTGAGGATCGAGGGCTCCCGGGCGGCCAGGCCGAGCAGTTCGTCGAGTTGGGCCCGGCTGCCCCACACGCTGGACATGAAGCGGGCCTCGTGGGGCACGGCGCCGAAGCCGAATGGGATCCGTCCGCCGTAGAGGCCGACCACCGCCACCAGCCCGAGCCTCGCCACCGCACCCGCGGCGGCGGCCAGAGTGGCCTCGCTGCCGATGAAGTCGACCACGAAGTCGGAGCGGGTCAGGTCGTCGCCGGGACCGTAGGCCGCGTGGGCGCCGCGTTCGAGGGCGGTGGCCCGCTTGGCCGCGGAGAGGTCCAGCGCCCCCACCTCGGCGTCGGTGAGCAGCCGCAGGTAGCGGACGGCGTACTGGCCGAGGCCGCCCGCGCCGATGACCAGAGCCCGGCGACGCCGGCCCGGGCGGCGCAGCACATCGAGGCCCTGGGTCACCGCCCGGTAGGCGGTAAGGCCCCCGCAGGCCAGCGGGGCGCTGGCCACCGGGTCGAGATCGCCGATGGGCGCCAGGTAGGCGACGTCGGGGACGCGCATCTGTTCTGCGTAACCGCCGTCGGAGAAGATGCCCGCCTCCCTGGCGTCCGGGCAGATCATCTCGACGCCCTCACGGCAGAGTTCGCAGGCGCCGCACCCCCACGGCGCGTACACCATGACCGGGCCCAGGCGCGCATGCACGCCGGTCACCTCGTGGCCCAGCACGAGCGGCAGGGGGCTGGGGATCTCGCCGTCGACCACGTGGAGGTCGGAGTGGCAGACGCCGCAGGCGGTGACGTCGATCACCTCGCCGCCGTCCGCCGCGGGCTGGGGACGGTCGTCGACGACCCGCAGCGCCGAGTCGGGCGCCTCGAGTACGACGGCTCGCATCGGCATCGTGGGATCCCTCCCGCTCAGTAGCTCTTGGGCAGGCCCAGGCACTTCTGGGCGATGAAGGCCAGCACCAGGTTGTTGTTGACCGGGGCGACCTGGTAGAGCCGGGTCTCGCGCAGCTTGCGCTCGATGTCGTACTCGACCGCGAAGCCGAACCCGCCGTGGGTGTCGAGCGCGGCGTTGCCGGCCTCCCACGACGCCTCGGAGGCCAGCATCTTGGCCATGTTGGCCTCGGCGCCGCAGGGCTCGCCCCGGTCGAACAGCTCGGCCGCCTTCCAGCGCATCAGGTCGGCCGCCTGCAGGTGCGCGTAGGCCTTGGCCAGCGGGAACTGCACTCCCTGGTTCATGCCGATGGGGCGTCCGAACACCTGGCGCTGGGAGGCGTACTGGCTGGCCCGGTCCAGGAAGAAGCGTCCGTCGCCGATGCACTCCGCCGCGATCAGGATCCGCTCGGCGTTCATGCCGTCGAGGATGTGGTGGAAGCCCCTGCCCTCGGTGCCGATGAGGGCGCCGCCGCCGATCACCACGTCGTCGAAGAACACCTCCGTGGTGCTGTGGTTCATCATCGTGGCGATGGGGTTGATGGTGAGGCCGGGCACCAGCTCGCCGTCGTCGCCCCGCAGTTCGAGGATGAACACCGACAGGCCCGCGGTGCGGCCCGCGCCCTCCTCGGGGGGCGCGGTGCGGGCCAGCAGGATCATGAGGTCGGAGTGCAGGGCCCGGGAGGTCCAGATCTTCTGCCCGTTGATGCGCCATGAGTCGCCGTCGCGTTCGGCCCGGGTGCGGATGGCGGTGGTCTCGGATCCGGCGGCCGGCTCGGTCACGCCGAAGGCCTGCAGGCGCAGCCGGCCGTCGGCGACCTTGGGCAGGTAGCGCTGCTTCTGGGCGGGCGAGCCGTGCCTGAGCAGGGTGCCCATCACGTACATCTGGGCGTGGCAGGCGCTGGGATTGCCGCCGCTGGCCGAGATCTCCTCGAGGATGACCGAGGCCCCGGCCAGGCTGAGCCCGCCGCCTCCGTACTCCTCGGGTATCAGCGCACCGAGCCAGCCCTGGGCGGTGAGCTCGGCCACGAACTCCTCGGGGTACCGGTCGGGCTCTAGGCCACGCCAGTACTCGTTGCCGTAGCGGTCGCACAGACGCCGCACCTCGGTGCGGATCATCTCGAAGTCCTCGGCCGTCGCGGCCCGGTCGGAGAAGGGCACGGCAGCCGACGAGGCGGCCGCGGTCACCGCCCGTCCCCCTCGTCCCAGTACCCGATGCGCTGGAGGGAGCCCACCGCGGCGAGGCCGCTCTGATGGAGGTGCTCCTCCATGGCCCGGCGGGCACCGTCGGCGTCGCGTTGCGAGATCGCGGCGAGGATGGCGGCGTGGTGCTGGACGGCCTGGGCGTCCCAGCCGTCGATGAATTCGTAGTAGCGGGCCGGCACCGAGCGGACCAGGTGGCGCAGCAGCCAACGGGTCCGGCGGGGCGCGGCCGAGTTGATCACCCGGTGGAAGGCGTTGTTCAGGTCGGACAGGTCCTCTCCGCTGTCGCGCTGGAAGCGCTCGTGGATCGCCCCTAGCTCGGCGATCTCGTCGTCCTTCAGCGACACCGCGGCCATGGCTGCGGCCCGCCCGGCCACCACCCCGAACAGTTCGTAATGGTCGACGATGTCGTCGGGAGTCAGATCGGCCACTGCCGCGCCGCGGCGCGGCGTGACCTCCACGAGGCCCTCCCGGCCCAGTATCACCAGAGCCTCGCGCACGGGGCTGCGGCTCACGTCGAGAACCTCGCCGATCGCGTCCTGGTCGATCTTCGTGCCCGGCTTCAGGGATCCGCCCAGGATCAGGTCGCGGACATAGGTCACGACCTCGTCGGCCAGGCTGCCGCGCCTGCGCCGTCCCGGCTCCACCGGCGGGTACTGACCGTTCACGCCGGGGCCTCCCCCATCCGGGCCGCACCTTCCGGCGCTGCACCCTCCGGCGCTGGGGCCTCGCCCTGCTGGGCGGCCTCGCCGAGGTAGGCGGCCTTCACCGCGGGGTGGGCCTGCACCTCGTCGGGCGTGCCGACGGCGATCATCCGGCCCTGATCCAGGCAGTAGACCCGGTCGCAGATGCCGGTGATGAAGCCGAGGTCGTGGTCGATGACCAGCACCCCTGCGCCCACGGCCGCGGCCATGCTCCTGACGCTCTCGACCATCGCCAGCGACTCGGTGTCGCTCATCCCGCTGGTCGGCTCGTCGAGCAGCAGGAAGGCAGGCTCGGCCGCCGCGGCCCGGGCCAGTTCCAAGCGGCGGGAGTTGCCGTAGTCGAGCTGGCCGGCTCGGCGGTTGCGCTGGTCCCACAGGCCCGCCCCGGCCACGATGGCGTCGATGTCGGCCCGGCTGCCGCCGTTGCGGTGGACGGCGGCCATCAGCGCGGCCACCTCCACGTTCTCGCGCACCGTCAGCGACGAGAACAGCCTGAGGTTCTGGAACGTGCGCACCAGCCCGGCGCGGGCGATGGCGTAGGAGGGCTCCGCAGTCAGCCCCATCGTCCCGAGGCGCACCTCTCCTCCGGTGGGGTCCACGATGCCGGTCATCACGTTCACCAGCGTCGTCTTGCCCGCCCCGTTGGGGCCGATCAGCCCCACGATCTCGCGGTTGGAGACCTCGATGGAGGCGCCGTCGAGGGCCCGGAAGCCGCCGAACTCCACGGTCACCCCGCTGGCGGACAGGTCGAGGGCCTTGGGGGCCGGGGCCTCGGCCGCCGCGGTCGGCGGCCGGCGGCGGACGAAGCGGCGCCACATCCAGGAGTCGACCTCCCAGTCGTCCAGCACGCCGTTGGGCCGCCAGATCATGAAGACCACCATGGCCAGGCCGAGCAGCACGGTGGGCAGCCCCTCCCGGAACACCCAGTCGAGGGGCCCGTCGAGTCCGAGCCCGAACACCTCGTAGCCGTCGGAGCCCATGCGTCGGGCGCCCTCGCGCACCGCGGTGATCACCCCGACGCCCAGCAGTGCGCCGGTCACGCCGTTGCGTCCGCCGACCACGAGCATGACCAGCGTGAGCAGCGTGTAATGGAAGAAGAAGAACTCCGGCAGGAGGCTGCCGATCTCGTAGACACGCAGCGAGGCGGCCACCGACACCACCGCCACCGACAGCAGTAGCGCGATGGTCTGCTGCACCACGGGGTTGACGCCCATGGCCCGGGCCGCGAGGTTGTCCTCGCGGGCCGCGTGGTTGAGCCGTCCGATGCTGCTGCGGGCGAACAGCAGGGCCAGCGCGATCGAGGCGAACAGCGCGATGTAGATCGGTGTGCGGGTCTGGAGCGTGTCGCCGATCCCGAAGGTCAGCCCGGCCCGCTCGCCGCCGGTCAGCTCGTTCCAGCTCTTGGCCACCTCGTGGGTGAAGAACAGCAGGGCCAGGGTGATGACCGTGGGCGCCACCGAGCCTGACCGGGCCCCGGAGCGTCCCAGGCCGATCCCCACCACCACCGCCACGGCGAGCGTGATCCCGGTGGCCGCCGCGGTGGCGGCCAGAGGCGCCATCTCCACGTCGGCCAGTCCCCAGGGAGCGTTCGGGATGCGGGTGTGCTTGTCGTCCGGCTCTATCGCGAAGATCGCGAAGGCGTATCCGGCCACCGCGCCGAATCCGATGTGGCCGAAGGAGAAGACGCCGGTGTTGCCGACGTAGATCTGGATGCCGATCACCATCACGGCGTCGATGAGCATCGCGGTGATCAGCTTGTCCGCCGACGCGCCCTCCACGACGGCCGTGTACAGCAGTCCGGCGCCGACGAACAGCGCGAACAGCACGACCGCGCCGGCCAGGGGGAACGCCACGTCGCGCCGCAGGCTCGGGAACACCAGACCCGCCTCGCGGCGACGATGCCGCGCCCAGGAGGCCGCCGGGGCGAGCCGGTCCGCCATCACACCCGCTCGGCGTGGGCCACGCTCACGAGGCCCTGGGGGCGGAAGATGAACAGCAGCGCGATCAGGGTGAACACGACCCCCTCGGTGAGCGCGGCGGCCGTTCCGGGCAGCCAGGTGCGCAGCATCACCTCGGCCAAGCCCAGCGCCAGGCCGCCGATCACCGAGCCTTTGAGGCTCCCGAGCCCGCCGATGAGCGCGGCGAGCACGCCGCTGAGCATCGGGTCGATCCCCGCGGTGGGCGAGGTGTGGCCCGCCCGCATGAGCCAGAAGATCCCGGCGATGCCGGCCAGCGCCCCCGACAGCGCGAACGCGCCTCGGATCACCCGGTCGGAGTTGACGCCCATCAGCCGGGCCGCGTCGAAGTCGGAGGCCGCCGCCCGCAACGACAGTCCGAACATGGTGCGCTGCAGGATGGCCACCGTGACGGCCAGCGTCACGACGGTCACGACGATCACGACGGTGTCGAACACCTCCACTCGCAGCGGCCCGACCGTGAAGGTGTCGGCGATCCAGCCCGGCTCGGCGAACGTCTGCACCCGGGCGCCGATGTACATCAGGAAGATCGCCGACACCAGGAAGTGGATGCCGAACGACGTGAGCAGCTGCGTGAACTCCGACGAGCCGCGCACCCGGCTGAAGGCGATCCGCTCGATGAGCAGGGAGGTGGCCACCGACACCACCACGATCAGCGGGGCCACCAGGTACCACGACCAGCCGTTGCTGAACGCGGCGTAGGCCGCGTAGCCGCTCACGGTGATCAGCTCGCCGTGGGCGAAGTTCAGCAGGTGCATGACCCCGAAGACCACGGCCACGCCCAGCGCCAGGAGCGCGTAGATGCTGCCTCTGCCCAGCCCGTCGATGAGGTTCTGGACCAGCTCGATCATGACGCGGCTCCCCGCACGCGAGTGCTCGGGCGGGACGATCCTACGGGTCGGCTCCTACCTCATCTCGACGAGCACGTCCTCGCCGTCGACGATCCGCTTGATGGGGACGGCCTTGGGAGGCGTGCCCGTGGTGCCGGCGTAGGTGATCACTCCGCTGAAGCCCTCGAAGCCGTCGATCTGCGACACCGCGTCGCCGATCTGGGCGGGGTCGGTGCAGCCGCAGTCGACGATGCCCTGGATGCCCAGCAGCAGCGAGTCGACATAGAGGCCCATGAATCCCTGGCTGTCCAGCACCTCGCCGTCGTGGGCGTCGGAGTACCCCTGGAGCAGGCGGTCGTTGAGCCCGCCCGGCGCCACGTGGATGTGGGGTGTGTGGACGATGCCCTCGTTGTTGGCCTCGAAGGCGATGCCGGTGGCGTCCAGCGCGTCGGTGCCGATATAGGTGATGTTGTCGAAGCCCGCTCCCTCGAGCTGGCCCCTGAGCGCGGTGACCTGGTAGCCGAGCGCGGCCGAGAAGAAGGCCTCGTTGTTCTCGAGCACCTCCGACAGTTCGGCCACCTGGGCGGAGAAGTCGGTGTCCTCGAACCACACGTAGGTGTGCTCGGCGACGATCTCGCCGCCACCGGCCTCGAAGACCTCCTTGAACACGTCGGGGTTGTAGCCGGTGTAGGGGCCGGGCTGGGTGAACACGAAGGCCCGGGTGATGCCCTGGTCGAGGGCCCATTCGGCCGCGGCGGTGGACTGGCCCCGGTCGTCGAAGCTCACCAGGAACGAGTTGTTGTCCATGTCCGAGAGCGTGGGCTCGGTGGACGCGGCCACGAACACCGGCACCTGGCCGCCGGTGGCCTGCAGAATGGGCAGCGTGAAGTCGGCGAAGGGCGGGCCGATCAGGAAGTGCGCGCCCCAGTCGAGCAGATCCTGTGCGGCCACGCCTGCGGTGGTGGCGTCGCCGCCAACGTCCTCGACCCGCACCTCGACGGGCGTGCCGTTGACGCCTCCGATGCAGTTGATCAGGTTGGCGAAGTGGGGCACCAGCATCGAGCCGGGGATGTCGACGAAGCCGACGACGTCGCTGAAGTCCATGGCCATGCCGACCCTGATGGGCTCGCCGCTGGGCGCCTCGGCGCAGTTGTCGAGGTCGGCGTTCAGGGCGGCCTCGATGTCGACGGCCTGGCCCATCGCCTCGTCCATCTCCTCGGGCTCAGCCGTCTCCTCGGGCTCAGCCGTCTCCTCGGGCTCCGGCGCGGCGGTCGTCTCGGGCGCCGCCGTGGTCTCGGGCGCCGCCGTGGTCGCAGGCGCTGCGTCATCGTCGCCGTCGTCGCCGCAGCCAGCCGCGACAAGGGCCAAGACCGCTACGAGCGCGATCGCTGACTTGAACTTCATGGGAAGTACCTCCTCCTGAGATCGGTGCAGCCAACATAGACCCCCGCCGCTCCGCGCGCAAATTTCTTATACAAAGTAAAGAATGCAATATGCGGATGCCGCCTCCCGGGCCCGCCCCACCGGCTCATGCGCCACATGCCGCGCCGCTTGCCGCGGCGGCCGATCAAGGCGCGGCAGAGACCGTCAGCTGGGCAGTCTAGGATCGTGTGTCATGCTGGGCGGGCCGGCGGCGGCCGATCAAGGCGCGGCAGAGACCGTCAGCAGGTCGAGCAGGTCTTCGTAGGAGGCGCAGGCCGGGTATTGGGGATGCTCGGCCCGCACGTTGGCCGGAGCGCGGAACAGCACGCCGGTGTCGGCGGCGGCGAGCATGGTGATGTCGTTGTAGGAGTCGCCCACCGCGGTCACTCGGTAGTTGAGCGACCGGAAGGCTTCGACCGCCCTCGCCTTCTGGTCGGGCAGCCGCAGCCGGTAGTCGGCGAGGCGGTCGCCCTCCACCACCAGCGTGTGGCACAGCAGCAGCGGCCAGCCGAGATCGGCCATGAGGGGGCGGCCGAACTGCTCGAAAGTGTCCGACAGCAGCACCACCGGCACGCGGGACCGCAGCTCGTCGAGGAACTCGCGGGCGCCCGGCAGCGGCACGAGTCCCCCGACCACCTCCATGACCGTGCTCATCGTGACCCCGGCCGCGTCGAGGGCCGCGATCCTGCCCTTCATCAGCACGTCGTAGTCGGGCTCGTCGCGGGTGGTGCGCCGCAGGGCGTCGATGCCGGTGCGCTCGGCCACCGCAATCCACACCTCCGGGGTCAGCACCCCCTCGACGTCGAGCGCGACGAGGGACGGCGCGGGGGACGTCCGGGCCAAGTTCACGGCTCGGCCCGGACGCGCCGGGTCAGGTTCTCAGGTGCGGCCACGGGCCGAGAATCAGCCTTCGCCCGATCGCTGTCGGCTGTCCGCGCTAGTGGCCGTCCCCGCTCATCATCGCGGCGGCGCGGCGGTCCAGTTCCTCGTCGTCGACGTCCTCGATGTGGGTGGCCACCCCCCAGCGGTGGCCCCAGGGATCCTCGAACTGGCCGGACCGGTCGCCGTAGAACTGGTCCTCCACCGGTCGCAGCTCGGTGCCGCCCGCGGCCAGGGCGGCTGCGAAGGTGGCGTCGGAGTCCTCGACGTACACGTTCGTCGAGACCGGCGTGCCGCCCAGGGTCTTGGGCCCGACCACGCCCATCTCGGGGAACTCGTCGGACAGCATGATCATCGAGTCACCCAGCGACAGCTCGCAGTGGCCGACCCGGCCCTCGAAGGTCATGCGGTGGCGCTCGTCGAAGCCGAACACGCTCTTGTAGAACTCGATGGCCTCGGCCGCGCCGTCCACGCACAGGTAGGTGGTGATTCTCGGGTAGTCGTCAGGAATGGGGTTGACCATTTGGGGCGGCTTCCTTTTCTCGGGGTACAAACGGCTAGCCCGGCAGACGGGGCCGTCCGCGTCAGCACCGCATTATCGCCGCCCCGAGCCCCGCTTGCTCACCGCCAGATTCCGGCACCCGCTGGCCCATCATCTCTTCCCCGTGATGAGGCCCTTGCCTTGATGCCGCCGGTCGCTGACCGGTAGCCGCTCGACGGAGTCAGCTGTAGGCGGGGTAGCGCTTGCCTCGCGGCTCCACGCCTTCGTCGGCCTCGAGCCCCCAGGAGGTCCAGCCCGGGCGCGGGTACCTAGCGAACAGCTCCAGGTAGGGGCCCGGGGAGCACGCCTCGATGATCTCGTACTGCTCGTCGGGCTTGCGGGAGTGCTCCCGCTTGCGCGTCTCGATCATGTTCACCTGCCGACGGCCCGGCGGCAGCGTCCGCATGCTGCCCCGCACACCGAAGAGGATCATCTCGGTCACGTTGCGGAAGTAGAAGCCGACGCCGCGGCCGTCGGGCCCGCCGTCCTTGCGGCGCTTGGCCCACACGAGGTTCGACTTGTAGACGAACCCCCAGGACTCCATCACCGCGAGCCCGTCAGCGATCAGGGCGTTGGGGACCCACAGGTAGAGGTGGGCCTGCTCGGCCACGACCTCCGCCACCGGCAAGGCCCGGATCTCGGCGGTCGTCATCGTGTCATAACGCGACAGCCGACGATGCTCTGGCGCGACCTTCCCGGTGCGGTTCAGGAAGCGCCAGGGCGGGTCGGCGAGAAGCGTCGAGAACGGACGATCTGCCAGCGCCCTCAGGTCGTCGGCGGCATCGCTCGACGCTCCGTTCCTGTCCGGCTTCGAGCCGCGCCCGTCACGCGGCTGCGGCACCACGCGTATCTCGTGGCCCAGAACCTCCGCGAGGCGCGCGATGGTCGAGAGCTGCGGGTTGTGGCCGTTCCCGCTAAGGAGCCGCCGCACCGAGGCCGGCTGAGTCTCGGCCAGCCGCGCAAGTTCGGCCTTCGACACGCCTGCCCTCGTTCGGGCCTGGTCGAGTTCCCTGAGAAGATCGGTCATCGAGATTGGTCACCGCCCGTACTGACCGTAACACCTGCGTTACAGACAGTCGGATATTTGACGCTAGCCGTGGGGTGTGACGCTCGGACCTCCACCACAGCGATCAAGTCTTCGTCGGGCGGGATTTCGACGCCGGGCCTCAAGGACCACCCGCACCGCGCGCTCGCGAAGCTCATCCGGATGCTGGCGAGCTCTGCCCTGTGCTAGAAATAGAGGAATAGAGTTCAGAAAATAGAAATCAACTTGTCTGAGAATAGAATCTTGGCCTAAGCACAATAGAATCGACTGAGTGCTGGCGACAGGGAGACGTGCAGTGCCACCCAAGATTCTCGAGCGCAGGGTCGCATCGGCAAGCGACGCCAACGGGCTGCTGCACGAGCGGCTGGCGTCCTATCCTGCGGTCGCGTTGGTCGGCCCCCGCCAGTGCGGCAAGACGACCCTGGCCCGCTCCCTGGGCGGCCGCTACTACGACCTGGAGCAGGAGGCCGACCAGCTGAGGCTCGACCTCGAGTGGGCCGACGTAGTCGCCTCCGACGAACTCGTGATCTTGGACGAGGCACAGGCCGACGCCGAGGTCTTCGCCCGCCTGCGGGGTGCCATCGACACCCACCGCGGCCGCAACGGACGCTTCCTGTTGCTGGGCTCGGTCGCCCCGTCGCTGATGATGCGAGCCTCCGAGTCGCTCGCGGGCAGGCTGAGCGTGGTCGAGTTGACACCGCTGTCGCTCGCCGAACTCCACGCCGAGGCTCAGGCGAGGCTGTGGCTCTGTGGCGGATATCCCGACGGAGGAGTGCTGACCGGCGCTGGATTCCCGCAGTGGCAGCACGACTACCTCGACTTGCTGGCCCAACGCGACCTGCCGTCCTGGGGCCTGCCCGCGAGGCCCGCTTCCACGAAACGGCTCTTCAGGATGCTGGCGGCCTGCCATGGGCAGCAGTGGAACGCCAGCGAGGTCGGACGCGGGCTCGGGCTCTCGTACCACACCATCAACGGGTACGTGGAACGCCTAGAGGACGCCTTCCTCGTACGCAGGCTTCCGGCCTACCACGCGAGCATCCGCAAGCAACTGTCCAAGCGGCCCAAGCTGTACTGGCGCGACAGCGGACTGCTGCACGCCCTGCTGGGCGTGGAGGACGCCGATGACCTCCTGGCTCAGCCTCAGGTGGGCGCGAGCTGGGAGGGACACGTAATCGATCAGATCGTCACCGCGCTTCAGCAAGTGGGACGGCGCTTCGACGCCTGGCACCTGCGCACCGCCGACCGGCGCGAGGTGGATCTTGTGCTCAAGATGGGGAACGAGCTCTGGGCTGTCGAGGTCAAGCTCACCACCCGGCCGTCCCGCCGCCACTTGGCCCACCTCAACGAATGCGCAGACCTCATCGGTGCCAGCCGGCGCTTCCTGGTTACCCGGCAGCCCGGAATCACCCGCAGCGACACACAAACGCTCTGCGACCTTCCCGCCATGGTCGCCACAGTCGTTGGCGAGGCTTGAAGGCGACCACGCCCCGGCCGGATTGGTCTCCGACGAGCTGTCAGGCCTCGACCATGGCGATTAGCTCTTCGTCGGGCGGGATCTCGACGCCGGGCACGTAGTAGGTGTACAGGTCGGCGATCACGTCCGCTAGGGCGGACTCGGCGGGCTCGGCGGGCTCGGCCAGTTCGGCGGTGACCATCGAGCCGTGGATGTGAACCGCGGCGAGCTTGCCGGTGGCCAGCAGTCGGCGGGCCAGCTCGTCCACGGCCCGGTCGCCGAGGATCTCCTGGCCGGCCCGGTAGCGCTCGTGGCCCATGCCGGTGACGGTGCGGTTGAGCTCGAAGCGCACGATGCCGGGCCTCGGCGAGGACGTGCGCAGGAAGGTGACGGGCTGGCCCATGGCGACTGAAGGCTACCGCCGCCCGACCCTTGCCGAAATTGATGCGGGTATTGTCCCTCAGAGGGCGGATCCGTCACCAATTTCGGGGAACAGCTGGGGGTGGGCGTCGTCGGGAGGCGGCACGATGCGGGGGACTCCGCTCCAGCGCAGGTCGTCCATAAACACCCAGCGGCGGCGGTGGATGGCGCACGGCCCCCATGCGGCCAGCGCGGCCTTGTGGCGCGGGCACGGGTAACCCTTGTTGGAGGCGAACCAGTAGGCCGGATAGCGCTCGGCGGCCGCGACCATCAGCCGGTCGCGGGTGACCTTGGCCACCACCGACGCCGCCGCTATGGACAGCGACGAGGCGTCGCCCCGCACGATGGTGGTAACAACGGGCCTGCCGTCGCAGACACCGTCACCGTCACCGCCGCGGGCACCGTCACTGCCGCTGGAATCGTCCGGCGGGGCCAGGAAGTTCCAGGTGCCGTCCACCAGCACATGGTCCACGGGCAGTCCGAGCCCGTCCATGGCCCGCCGGGCGGCGAGGCGCTGGGCGTCGGCCATGCCCAGTTCTGTGCACTCCTCGACGGTGGCGTGGCCGACCGAGGCCGCTGCCGCCCAGGCCAGGATGCGGTCGTAGAGGGCCTCGCGCTCGGCTGCGGTGAGCATCTTGGAGTCGCGCACCTTGTAGATGCGCCTGCCGGGGTCCGCCACTACGGCAGCCACCGTCAGCGGCCCGGCCCACGAGCCTCGGCCCACCTCGTCCACGCCCGCCACCACCTCGGCGCCGCCGGACCACAGGCTGCGCTCCACCCGCAGCCCCGGCGCCCGGCCCCGCAGGGCGCGTCGCAGAGCACCGGCGGCGGGAGCGGAATCTGCCATCGGCGCGACCGTAGCCGCGCCGACTCAGATCACAGGGTCCAGGTGGAGAGGACCAGGGCCTTGTCGCGCCAGGCCTGGATGTTGGCGTCGAGCACGTCGAGCGGGTTGAACGGGGTCACGCCCTCCATCACGTCGTCCTCGCGCATGCCGTACAGCGCGCCCATGGCGAAGCGGCAGCAGTACACGGTGGCGCCCTCGTTGATCAGGGTCTGGAGCTGGCGGTTGTACCCGAGGTTGCCGGGGAAGCCCTCCTGGCCGACGGCCGGGTAGCCCCGGGCCGCGTTGGCCATCAGCACGGCCGGGCCGTACAGCACGAACGTGAGCTTGAAGCCCTTGCGCTGCAGCCGGGTGGCGGTGAGCATGTTCACCAGGCCGACGGAGCCCTCGAAGGGCACGGTGTGCATGAACACGTACGCCTGGTCGCCCTCCTCGGCCTTGTAGTCGGGGAAGATCTTCTCCTCGATGTTGTGCATCACGTCGCCTTCTTGGGGCGGCGGGATGGTGACTGTCTTGGGCATGGCTGCCTCCTTGTTGTGTTGGTCGGTCGTGTCGCTCGGTTGGTCGGTCGTGTCGCTCGGTCGTGTTGCTCGGTTGGTCGGTCGTGTCGCTCGGCTGCGTCGGTCGTCCGGACTGGTCGCCAATCACACCGCGGGTCGGCGCGATCTCGACGGCGGCGCGGCCGCCGGCCAGTCCCGGCGGTGCGAGCCGGGGAGCGCCCGGATGGCCATCCGTCTCACCGACCACGGCAGCAGCCGGTAGACGGGCGTGAACACATGCCGCCAGAAACGCTCCCGAAGGCCCCGCGGGCCCGCGGGCTCGCGGGCGCCGTGCCGCTGCGCGACGCGCCTCTGCGCGTCGATCAGCAGGTAGTGCTCGGAGTTGGACCGCAGCCACTGAGGAAAACCCATTACCGGACAAGCCCTCCTTCGGGGCGAGAGCCGCCGCGGCCGCGCGATCGATGCAAGGCGTCAACGTCTCTTCCGATGGACGGTCGCCACCGACAGCCGGGGCCGAGCTGGCGGTGCGATCGCTGCACTCCCATGGCCCTGCGCTGCACCGCCTAGAGCCCGGCCAGCAGGTTCTGGGCGGCCACCGAGATCGGCTCATTGAGGGCGCCGATGGCGGGCGAGTACACGTTCTCCATGGTGGCCAGCTCCTCGGCGGTGATCCCGGTGCGCACCGCCATGGCCAGGAAGTCGGCCCTTTCCTTGATGCCCTCGCCGCCCACCATCTGGGCGCCGACCAGCCGCAGCGTGTCGGGCTCGGCCAGCAGCTTCACCGTGATGGGCTTGACGCCCGGGTAGTAGCGGGCCCGGGTGATGCCCTGCGCCTTGCCGACGACATGGCTCATTCCCAGCGCGGTGGCCAGGGTCTCGCCGAAGGACACGCCGCCGATCATCCACTCGCCGGCGAGCAGCCCCCACGGCACGTACACCGGCCGGTAGTGGCGGGCGCCGCCCGCAGCGTTGGTGCCGGCGGTCTTTCCCTGCGAGTAGGCGTGCGAGC
Source organism: Acidimicrobiales bacterium (assembly GCA_963667505.2). Classification (GTDB taxonomy): domain Bacteria; phylum Actinomycetota; class Acidimicrobiia; order Acidimicrobiales; family Aldehydirespiratoraceae; genus Aldehydirespirator. The sequence goes on from OY763490.2 coordinate 2,112,744, forward strand.
CCGACAGCCCCTGCAGCGGCACGTTCGACACGCCGTGGGGCACCTCCACGCAGTCGCCGGCCGCGTAGATGCTCGGGTCCGAGGTCTGCATCCGGGAGTCCACCACCAAGCCGCCGGTGGTGCCCAGCTTGAGGCCCGCGGCCGCGGCCAGCGGATTGTTGGGCACCTTGTGGGTTCCGATTATGACCAGGTCGGCCTCGATGAATCCCTGCTCGGTCTCGACTGAGCTGACCGCGGCGTCGCCTCGGAACGCGGTGACCGAGTTGCCCCACTGCATGTCGACGCCGAGGTCCTCCCAGCTCTGGCGCAGCGGCTCGATGATGTCGGGGTCTATGACGTCGGCCATCGGCCAGGGAGCCTTGTCGACCACCGCCACCTTGATGCCGCGGTGCACCAGCGCGCTGACCATCTCGAGCGCGACCGGCCCGGCCTCCACCACCACCGCCGACTCGCACGAGTCGAGACGCTTGTCCCACTCCATGGCGGCGCGGATGTACTTGACCTCGTAGATCCCGTCGAGGTCGGCGCCGGGCACGCCGGTCTCGGCGTAGGTCCAGCCGGCGGCGATGATCAGCCGGTCGTAGGAGGCCGTGCCCTCTCCGGAGACGGTGACGGTCTTCGACGACGGGTCGATGGCCTCGACGGTGGTCTCGTAGTGAACGTCGATGCCGGTGGCGACGTACTGCTCCTTGGTGGCCAAGAAGAGCCGCTCGAAGGAATCGATCTCCTTGCCGTGGACGTAGGGAATGCCGCAGGGGCTGTAGGCCACGTCGGTGTCCGCGGTGTAGACCACCACCTCGGCGTCGGGGGCGACGCCCTTGGCCGCGCCGGCGGCGCCGATGCCGGCCGCTCCGCCCCCGATCACCGCGATCCGCATCGTATGTGTCTCCTCGCCGGCTTCAGGGTTTCGTCCCGTCTCAGACTCCGACGCGCTACGTGTCGGATGGGACAACTGCGTGTCGGAACCTAAACCCGAGCTGGCGAGGTGTCAAGCCGCGGGCAGCCGCCAGCGCAGTCTTCGGGCCGGGTGATCGGACTGGCGCAGTCAGCCGCCTGCATGACGAACAACTACGTCAATTTGGCTGGAGCAGCGTTAGAACAAACGGAGATTCCCGGAACTCCGGGTCAGGCCGCCACGACCGACAGTTCGGGAGTGTCGCGGATGGTGTTGGACACATAGCACACCCTGGAGGCCGCTTCCAGGAGCCTGTCCTTGACCGCCTCGTCGCAGCCAGCGTCGACACGAATCTCCAGGGCCGAGAACCGCGGCCCGTCGTATGTGCCGGTCACCTCCACGCTGAGGTGGGACAGTTCGATGCCGCGCTTGCCGGCCGCGTGGGCCACCGCGAGGGTGAAGCACGACGACAACGCGGCCAACAGCAACTCGGTGGGCTGCGGACCCTCGTTGGTGCCGCCCACGCTCACCGGCTCGTCCACCGCGATGGTGAAGTCGCCCGCGGAGACGTCGCAACGGTAGGCGCCCAGCCACCGGGCCGAGACTGTGCGGGTCGGAGAGCTCACAGCGATGCCGTCCTTCGAGCGGTGGCGATGCCCGTCGACCGGATGTAGGGCCTGCCAACTGGCCGGGCCCGCCAACTATACGACACTCCCCATCGGTCCTTACCCCCCGGCCAGCTACCGGCGACGGCAGGGAGGTCTGCTGTGGCGGCTAGCCTGGGCGCGGTCGGCTTCAACGGGGAGAGGCGATGGAGCACGTCGAGCAGATCACGCAGATCAAGACCCTCTTGGCCCGGCTCGACTCGGGCACGACCGTGGACGCCGGGGGCTTCCGACTGAACCCCACCTGGGTCTACACCGATCCCGATCTCGCTGCCCGCGAGCGGGCCTCCTTCTTCGACTCGCATCCGCAGATCGTCGGCCTGAGCGGCGACCTGCCCGAGCCGGGGTCGTTCCTCACGCTGAGCGACCTCGCCACCCCGATCCTGGCCACCCGAGACGGCGGCGGCCGGTTCCGGGCGTTCGTCAACTCCTGCCGCCACCGCGGCGTGGTAGTCGAGGAGCGCCGGAGGGGCTCGACCCGGCGCTTCACCTGCCCGTTCCACAATTGGGCCTACGACACCGCGGGCGCGCTGGTGGGCATCCCCAAGCCGGAGCACTTCGGCAACATCGAACGCTCCTGCTTCGGCCTGATCGAGTTGCCCGCAGCCGAGAGGCACGGACTGCTGGTAGTGCACCCCCAGCCGGACGGCGCGGTCGACGTGGACGAACTGCTGGGGGCCGAACTGGCCGCGGAGCTGGCGTCCTGGCAGCTCGACGAGCTCGGCCACCTGGGCGACGACACCTATCCGGCGGCCTGCAACTGGAAACTCGCCATGGACACCTACGGCGAGACCTACCACTTCACCGCCTTGCACCAGGACACCCTCGCCAAGGAGTTCCGCGGCAACATCCAGGCCTACGACACCTACGGCCGCAACCATCGGATGCTGCTGGTGCGGCGGACGATCGACGACCTGCGCGACCTGCCCGAGGACGAGTGGAGGATCGGCAAGGTGACGCTGCCGGTGTACTGGCTGTTCCCTAATATCCAGCTCATGCCGTTCGCGGAGGGCTGCTTCTTCGTGCGGGCCTACCCGGACCTCGAGGATCCCGGCCGCCACACCAGCCACATCAGCTTCTACTGCTGGGCCAACAAGGTGCCCGAGGAGGCCTGGCCGCTGGTGCTGCACGAAATGACCACTCGCTTCGGCAACGTCATCCGCGAAGAGGACTACGTGGTCAGCGCCAGCCAGCAGGTCACCGCCCGCAGCGGCGCCGTCAGCCATGTCGTCTTCGGCCGCAACGAGCCGGCGCTGCACCACTACCACAACACCTACCGGGCGGCTCTGGGCATGGAACCCCTGCCGCTGCTCGACCGACCCGGCTGACCGCGTCCGGCCGTCGGGCCGCGGCGAGGCTAGTCCCCGACGAACTCAGCAGCCCGACGCAATACCCGCTCCGGCAGGTCGGTCGTCGCCGAGCCGTGGCGGGGCCGCCGTCGTCTAGGCTCCGGCAGCGGAGGTGACCCCGATGGCCCAGCAAGCCGCGACCGACATCGAGGACCGGGCCGGGGCCGAGCGTGCGGCGCCAGTGTCGGGCGCGAAGCTGAGCGAGGTCGTGAACTCCATAGGGCCCAAGGTCCGCCGCCTGCGCAAGCAGTGGAACCTGTCGCTGCAGCAGCTGGCCGACCGCTCCGAGGTGTCGACCGCGGCCATCCACAAGGTCGAGCAGGGCACCATGGTGCCGACCATCACAACGCTGCTCAAGCTGGCCGCGGCCTTCGACCAGCCGGTGTCGTACTTCGTGGACGAGGAGCAGGCGTCGCCGTCCTACGTGGTGTTCACGCCCGCGGACCGCCGCCGGTCGATCTACACGCCCCATCAGGGCCTGACGCTGGGAGGCATTTCCGGCCCCTACGGCCAGTACTTCGTGGCCACCGCGGTGGCGGAGGTGGAACCGGGCGCGGACAGCGGCGAGTCGCCGCTGCGCCACCCCGGCGAGGAGCTGATCCACATTCTGTCGGGGCGGCTCGACGTGGATGTTGGCGACCGGTCGTTCCAGCTCCGCCGGGGAGACTCGATCCACTTCCGCACCGACTACGAGCACCGCTGGCGCAACCCGGCCCGGCACGTCGCCCGGGCGGTGTGGACCGCGCTGCGGCCCGCCTGAGGACCGGTTCGGCTGATCTAGCTGCCGCTCAGGCGGTGGTCTAGCTCGTGGAGGGCCTCTACGAAGCAGGCGAGGGGGGCGTGGGCTACTCCCGCGCCCACCTGGCCGGAGCCGTCGGAGGCGTGGACTATGCCGGTGTTCACCGCGGGGGTGATGCCGGTCTCTACGACCTTGCGGACGTCCACCCCCAGGGGGGTTCCCTGGTTGTCCAGGACGGGGAGGCGCAGGCGGGTGCTGGCGCCGGCGCAGATGCGGGCCATGTTGGCAGTGACCGCGGCAGCGTCGGACATCTTGCCCCCTAGGAAGCCGGCCACGGCCGGGGAGTTGGCCGCGGCCGCGCCGCCGAGGCCGACCAGCTCCAGCACGGCGCTGTCGCCGATGTCGGGGGCGCTGGTGTCCGGCCCCTGGCCGGGGTAGTACAGGGCGTCCTGCACGGGTGGGGCGGGCGCGATGTGCCACCGGCCGGGCCGGCCGGGGAGGCGGATGCCGTAGGTGGTGCCGTTGCGGGCCATGGAGGTGACGATGCTCGAGTCGGGCACCTTGCCGGCCCATTCGGTGAGGGCCCGGGCGGCGGCCATGGCGATGTTGAGGAACATCAGGTGGTTGGTGCTCAAGAAGTCGGCCACTTCGCCGACGCGATCACGGCCGGAGCGGACCAGGTGCGGGAGCAGGTCGCGCAGCAGCAGGTTGGTGGTGGCCTGGACCCGCATATGGACGTCGTCGCCCATGGCTATGCCCTGGGCGGCCAGCGAGAACACGTCTATCGGCCCGCACCGCTCGAGAGCCTCCGACAGGGCCGGGCCGACCTCGTCGCGCAGGAACCGGAGCCGCCCGACGGCCGCGTCGGAGTCCACCCCGAACCAGGCCACCGCCCCCGAGCCCTGGTTCAGGCTGGAGTATGCGACGGCGCCGCCCTGCTCCACCGACACGACGTACACCGGCGCGGCAGGGCCGATGGCGCTGGCCATGGGCACCACCGTGCGGTGCTCGTTGGCTGCCCCCAGGCGGATATCGCCTGCGTGCAGCATGCGGTCGGCGGCGTCGCGGTCGGGCGCCCAGCCCTCCGACAGCACCACCGCCCGCACCGAGCGGCGCAGCGGGTCGCACATATCGGCCCAGTCGATGGCCGGGCCGCAGTGCAGGATCGTCCCCTCACCCAGGCCGTCGATGGCCTCGCCCGCGGTCCCGACACCCTGAAGCACCGGCACTCCGCTGTCGAGGCGCCGGACCACCTCGGCATTGGCTGCGTCCACCCGCTCCGCGGCCGGGCCGAAGAGGCGGGCCAGCGCGGCCACCGCGTCGGGGTCGCCGCCGGCCGGTATGCGCCAGTCCACCCCGACGGCAGCCGCGCCCTGGTCGCGTACGGCCGTCTCGAACCGGTCCAGCCCGATGTTGACGACCTCGACCCGCTCGGGCAACTGCACGGCCTTCGCAGCCGCGGTCACCGAATCGCCCGCCGCTCGCACATCGGATGCCGACGGTCTGGCAGGGGCGTCGGCGCCGGGGTCATGCCATGGCCACCAGCAGGGGGCTGGGAGCGTCTCGGGCGGCCGGGAGGCGGAGGTGGGCGTCGGTGGGAATCTCGCTCTCGTCGAGGCGGCGGGCGTCGGAGAGCCGGAAGATCATCGGCTGGTGGGGCAGGCCGTAGTAGAGGAACTCGCCGCCGTTGCGCTTCCAGCCGATGCGCTCGAAGAAGGTCACGTTCTGGAGCTGCACGAAGGCGTCCATCGCGTCGCCTCCGGCCGCGGCCGCGGTGGACACCGCGAAGCGCACCAGCTTCATCCCCACTACCCCGGCCCGGTAACCGGGAAGCACGGCCAGCCGGTCGCCCTTCCAGCGGCCGGCGTCGTCGGTGCGGTACAGGCGGACGGTGCCGACCGCCTCCGATCCCCGGCCCGCGACCACATGGATGGCGGCCGGGTCGTTGTCCCACGCGTCCACATCGGTGAACGGGATCACCCGCTGCTCCTCGACGAACACCCGATGCCGGATGCTGAGGTGCCAGCTCATCGACCGGGGGGTCACCGCCCGCCAGCAGACGATCCGGTCCACGGCCCCGCTTGCCTTCAGCCCAGGGCCCGCACGGGGATCAGATTGCGGCTGCCGTTGCTGCCGTTGGGCTGCAGTTCCCTCTCCATGGCGCCCACCGGTGAGCACGCCTGGCAGCGGGCACAGCCGGCCGCGACCTTGTCGGAGGTGAGCCCCCGCTCCACCAGATAGGGCGCCACCTTGCGGGCGACCTGCTCGACGTAGTCCGACGACGGCGGCAGCGTGTCGGCCATGAGCGAGCCCGGCACGGGCCGCAACGGCACGACGAAGGGGTAGACGCCCATGTCGGCCGCCCGTCGGCAGCCCTCCACGATCAGGTCCGGATCCTCGCCCATCCCCAGGATCACATAGGTGGACACCTGGCCCTCGCCGAAACGCTCCACGGCGTGCTCCCAAGCCTCGAAGTAGCGCTCTATGCCGGTGCGGAACTTCGGGGGCGCCACCCACTCCAGCACGGCCGGGTCGAAGGTCTCGATATGGATGCCGACCGAGTCGATGCCCCGGTCGGCCACCCGATCGATGACGCTCAGATCGTCGGGCGGCTCGAACTGCACCTCCACCGGCAGGCCCGAGGACTCCTTCATGGCCTGGCCGCACTTGGCCACATACAGGGCGCCCTTGTCGCGGCCGTAGGTGGAGCCGGTGGTGAGCGTGATGTCCACTGCGCCGTCCAGCTCCCTGGCCGCGGCGGCCACCTCCGCCAGTTGCGCGGGCCGCTTCACCAGCACCGTGCTGCCCGAGTCCAAAGACACGCCGATGCCGCAGAAGCGGCACTGGTCGTCGTTGCCCCAGTAGGCGCAGGTCTGCAGCACAGTGCTGGCCAGAGAGTCCAGGTGCATGAGAGCCAACTGCCAGTAGGGCACGCCGTCGGAGGTAGTGAGGGAATAGAAGCGGGGCCGGTCGGCCGGAGCGGCGCTGGCCAGGCGGGCCCCGTCGGCGTAAATGCCGAATCCAGCGTCCTCGGGCTCCAGTGAGTAGGGCGAGTCGGCGACGAAGGAGGCGTCCACCGGCACGGTGACGGCGGTGCCCTCGATCCACACCATCCCCGCGTCGGACGGTCCGGCCCCGCCCGGACGGCGCTCGAAGGGAGCGTTGATCCGCAGACCCTTGAACTGCAGATCGATGATCAGCTCGGCCAGCGACATGACGCCATTCCTACCACCGCTCAGACGCCTGGGCCGTGTCCGCCGCGGCGGGCATCGTTCTAGTGGTCGTGGTCGTGACCGCCATGGTGATGGCCGCCGTCGCCGTGGTCGTGACCGCCGTGGTGATGGCCGCCGTCGCCGTGGTCGTGGTCGTGGCCGGGCGGGCGGGCCGCGAAGGCGACGGCCAGCGCGTCGACCTCGGGCGCCGAGACGATGTCCCGCTCAGCAGCGATCGACTCCAGCGCTTCCTGCCAGCGCTCGTAATAGCGGTACTCCCCCGCCGGATTCGACTCCCAGCGTCGCACCGCCGCGATCAAATGGTCGCGGAAGTCGTCCCAGCTGAACCATCCGTCCTCCACCAGGGCCATGGCCATGGCGAAGCTACGGCCCTCCCACGGCGCGTCGAAGACCAGTTCGCCGTTGAGACGTGGCGGGGCGGCCGGGCCTTCGATGTCAAGTGTCAGAGCCACCGGCGCTCGCTCAGTCTGCGCCTATCGGAGCCACTCCCACCATGGGACGGCGTCGAAGAGTCACGGGCACGTCCGTCAGCCCGCACCGACTCTGGCCACTCCGACCATGGCGTCGCGGGTGACCAGGGCGGCCAGGTCCTCTTCGGCGAGGTCCTCGGTGCCCTCGGGACGCTCAGGCAGCACCAGGTAGCGGTTCTCGGCGCTGGAATCCCAGACCCGCACCTCCACGCCGTCGTCGAGGTCCAGGCCCATCTCGCCCAGCAGGGTGCGGGGCTCGCGCACCATGCGGCTGCGGTATGCGGGGTCCTTGTACCACTCCGGCGGCAGGCCCAGCACCGGCCACGGATAGCACGAGCACAGAGTGCACACCACCACGTTGTGCACGCCGGCGGAGTTCTCGACCACCACGATGTGCTCTCCCTGGGGGCCGGCGAAACCCAGTTCCTTGATCGCCCCGGTGCCGTCGGCGAGCAGGCGCCCGCGGTAGTCGTCGTCCACCCACGCCTTGGCCACGACCTTGGCGCCGTTCATGGGGCCGACGTCGTTGACGAACCGGTTGATGAAGCCGTCCAGCACCTCGGACTTGACCAGCCCGCGCTCGGCCAGCAGCGACTCCAGCGCCTCGGCCCGCACCGCGGGCGGGGGCCGGTCCTTGGTGTGGGTGTTGGTGCGCTCAGTCATCTATGCCACCTCCAGGTAGCTCTCGAACAGGTCGATCCGCAGCGTGGCTGCCTCGGCTTCGGCGCCCCACAGCTCGGTCGAGTCGAACTCGACGGTGTACACGTGCTGGGGGTTCTCGCCCTCGAAGTGCGCGTTGGTGTCCGGCAGGAGCGCGGCGGGCCGCAGGGCGTGGACCGTGCCGGCGCGGCCCCGGACGTAAGCGGGCAGGCGGGTGTGGCCGGCGGTGCGCAGGTCCTTGGCCCGCACCCGGTCGCCGGGCGAGAAGGCGGGCGGGTCGTCGATCTCCCGCAGCGAGCCGGGGCCACCCCGCTCGTAGGTGGGCTTGTTCTCCTCCGCGTCGGCAGGCTCCTCGACCTCCTCGCCCATCAGGTTCCGGGCCCGGGCCTCCACCGCGCCCGGGGCGAGCACCCCGCTGTCCACCAACAGCGTCTCGGCGCAGGCCAGCCAGCGGCCGTAGTAGCCGTCGGCCAGGTAGTCGTAGGGGTGCAGGCGCTCGAGGCCGTGGCGGAAGGCGTCGAGATTGGTGCCCGACAGGCCCATCGACATCGCTCCCATGGCGAACGCCCGGCCGTGCCAGGGCTCGCGGAACACCGGCTCGTCGGGGTCGATGGTCACAGTGCCGAAGCCCTGCATCCCTCCCATGTCGTGTATGCCGTCCATGGCAGCCTCACAATTCCGCTAGGCGATTCTTCAGCGGTGTCAACTATAAGACAGCGACCGATCGCCTGGGAAATGCGGTGCTGCCGAACTCGGCTAGGCGGCGGCGAGGTCGCGAGCCCGCGCCACCAGCCTCTCCTCGGTCAGGGCGTAGCTCTTCTGGGCTTCGACCGCCCGAGCCCGCAGCTGAGCGGCGTGCTCGGTGAACTCCTCGGCCATCGACCTCACCTCGCCGGGCGACGCTCCGCCCGTCGCCCGGCGGGTGGCCACGATGCGTCGCGGGTCGAGAGCCTCGGCCAGCGCGGCCGGGTCGAGCTCGAAGCGCCGCCCGCAGACCTCCGCCGCGGCATCGTCCAGCAAGTCCGGTGTGATGTCCAGCCCCCGCAGCCCCCGGCCGCTGGCAGCCCGCACAGCCCGGCCGACGACATGGTAGGCGGTGCGGTAGTCGACACCGGCGGCCATCATCACGTACTCGGCCAGGTCGGTGGCCTGGGCGAAGCCGCGCTCGAGCTCGGACCACATCCGCGCCGCGTTCACCTTCAGGGTCCTGACCACGCCCGTTGTGAGGGCGCTCACCCGGATGGTGAAGTCCAGCGCCCTGGGGATCTCCCCGTAGGCGAAGATCAGGTTGTCGCTGCGGGCGGACGGGCTCTTGACCACGGCCAAGAACCCGCTCATCCTGCCGATCAGCACGCCGCTGGCGCCCCGGATGATCGACAGGGAGTAGGGGTTGCGCTTCTGGGGCATCAGCACAGACGCGCGGGTGAACGGCCCGGCCAGGTCCACGAAGTCGAACTCCTGGCTGGACCAGATCTCGAGGTCCTCGGCCAGCTTGGCCTGGTTGGCGATCATGCTCGCGGAGGTGGCCAGCAGGTCGATGAAGACGTCGGTCTGCCACATGGCGTCGCGGGTGTGGGCGATGACGCCGTCGAACCCGAGCACGTCGGCTATCGACTTCCGGTCGTCGAGCAGACGGCTGCCGTTCACGCAGCCCGCGCCGCCGGGGCTGGTGTTCACCTGGTCGAGGGCCGCCGAGAACCGCTCGCTGTCGCGCAGCGCGGGCGGCACGAAGGCCAGGAGATAGTGCCCGAAGGTGGACGGCTGCGCCTGTTGGAGGTAGGTCTGGTCGCCCATGAACGTCTCGGCGTGGTCGGAGGCGACCGCGGCCGCGGTCGACGCGAAGTCGGCGCCGACCTCCATGAGACGGGCCGTCTGGGACCGCAGCAGCAGCCGCAGCGCCACTCGGGCCGCCTCCCGTCGGGGACGGCCGGCGTGGAGCCATCCGGCCGAGTCGCCTATCCGCTCGACGAAGTGGCGTTCGCGGGAGTTGTAGACCTCCCCGGAGGCGGAGTCGTAGGGGAAGTCGGCGGGGTCGGTGCGGTAGGCGTCGAGGAGCACTCCCAGCAGGTCTGCTGCGGCCAGCTGGGGGATGAGGCCCCGAGCCCGCAGGTCCAGCACATGGCCGAGGTCGGCCAGGTTCAGGCCGTGGTGCAGCAGCGGCGCGTCGGCGATCTCCCAGGCGAACCCGGCATCGACCAACTCCGGCGCGGGCGCCTCCGACGACGGCCCCGCCAGCCGTGCGCCGCGGGCGGCACCGTCGGAGGGGTCGGCTGAAGTCATGGGGCCCTCCGCTCCGTCTCAGACCGGTCCGCCACGCCGCCCGAGCCCCGTCGCCTCCGGGAATTGGCAGCAAAATGCCCGTATAGCGTGCAAAACACTGCCAGTTCTCCGGTCACGCCCACTCGTCGCCCTCGGCGGCGCGGCGTTTGGCGGCTGCGGCCACCGCTTCGTCGACCATGGCGGCGGCGCTGCCGGTGGCGGGGCGGTCCAGCCCGTCGAGCTCGGCGGGGGTGGCGACGCCCTCGAGGACCTCGCCCAGGGGGCGACCGCTGGAGCGGGCCAGCCGGTAGGCCTTCTGGAGCTCGTCGTTGGCCCGGTGCTTGCCGAGGCGGGCCGACAGCCGCTTCAACAGCTCTTGGGATCCGGAGTCGCCCATCTCAGCCAGATTGGCCGCCATCGCCTCGGCGTTCACTTCCAGGCTCTCGACGAGGCCTCGGGACAGGCTCAGCTGGGCCAGCAGGTAGTGGCTCATCTCCGGCAGCAGCACCCATTCGGTCTTCCAGGTGCGGCCGTCGCGCTCGTGGTCGCCGACCATGGTCTCGGTGAGCACGCCGGCGGCCGAGCGCACCAGCCTCGCCAGGGTCACGATCTGCTCGCTGCGCTCCGGGTTGCGCTTGTGGGGCATGGTGAAGCTGCCGACGGTGGCCTCCGACGCGGCCTCGGACAGCTCGCCGATCTCGCGGCGCTGCAGGTTGTACACCTCGTTGGCGATGCGGGCCATGGTGGCCGACATCAGGGCCGCGTTGCCGGCGAACTCCGCGATCCGGTCGCGGGCCGCGATCCAGGAGACTGCCGGCTCGCCCAAACCGAGCCGCTCGCAGAAGCGGCGGCGCAGTTCTGCGCCGAGGTCCCCGTAGAAGCCCAGCACGCCCACTGCGCCGGCGAGCTGACCGACCACTAGGCGGGGCCGGCTCTGGCGCCAGCGCTGGAGGTGCCGGCCGGTCTCGTCGGCCCAGGACGCGGCCTTGAAGCCGAAGGTCACCGGGGCGCCCGGCTGCCCGTGGGTGCGGCCCAGCATGGGGGTGTCGCGGTGTCGCACGGCCAGCTCCAGCAGCAGTCCCTCCACGGCTCGCAGCTCGCGCCACACGATGGCTCCGGCGGCCCGCATCTCCAGTGCGGTGGCGGTGTCGGAGACGTCCTGGACGGTGGCGCCGTAGTAGACGTGCTCGCGGGCGTGCTCGGGCAGCCGGGCCTGCAGTTCACGCACCAAGCCGATGGCCGAGTGCGAGGTCCGGCGGGTCTCCGCCCCGACGGCGGTGGGGTCGAGGGACTCGGTGTCTAGTGCCGCTATCGCCTGCGACGAGGAGTCGGGAATGATCCCGAGGTCGGCCTGCGCGTCGGCGAGCGCCTTGAGGACCTCCACCCAGCGCGACAGTCGGGCCCGCTCTGAGAACAAGGCGTGCGACTCGGGTGTCGACCAGCCCTGGGCGTAGACGGCGGAGTCGATCATGTGGGCGTCCATCGCCGGCCCCCTGCCCTCTCGGTCGAGCACTCACCGCCGGCCCCCTGCCCGGTCGAGCGAGCACTCATCGCCGGCCGGCCGCGGTCACGCACTGGTCCACCGGCCCGCCCCGACGGCGGCGAGCACCTCCAGGGCGCGGCGCACCTCGGCGAGGCTGGCGCCCCATGGAACCAGCACCGAGCCGTCGCGCTGCTCCACTCCCTCCTCCCGCATGCAGCAGCGGCTCAGGACGAGGCCGGTCGCACCGGCGCCGCCGAGCTGGCCGTCGGCGCCGATGAGCCGCAGGGGGCACCAGTCGACAGTGCGGGCCGCGTCGGCGCCGTAGAACCAGCGGTGGATCTGCTGGGAGCGCTCGCAGCCGACCAGCGTGCCCCCGGTCGTGGCGGGCCGCTCGTCGAGGTGGGACACGGCCGCGCCCTCGATGTCGATGCCCCCGCCGCGACAGGGCACGACCAAGCCCTCAGACAGCGGCGGTTCGGCCGCGGCCACCAGGTCCCGACTGTCGACAATGTGCTCGCTCACCAGGATCGGCGGCAGGTCCTCGGCCGAGTCCAGCACCCTGGCTACTTGGTCGGCCAGCTTGGACGGCGCGGGCGGCACCACGTCCACCACCGTGATCCGAACAGGGTCGGGATTCAGGATGAAGCTGACGTGGCGGTAACGACCCTCCACCACCACGCAGCGCCGTCCAGGGCCGCGCTCAGCCGCTCGGGCCATATGGGACGCGATGCCGGGATCGGCACGGTCGTCACGCACGTACCCGCATTCTTCGGCCGCAGCCAGCACCCGGGCGGCGAGCGCGGGCGAGAACAGGTCGTCGCCGCGGTCGCGGGCGAGCTCCACCAGCGCGCAGCGGTGCGGGTCGCCGTCGAGCCTGGCGACCACGAACCGGGTCCTGCGATAGGCCTCGCGCCCGGTGAACCGGTCTACGAGGTCGTCGGGCGACAGGCTCGGCACCGAGGCCACCGACACCTGCCGATACCGCGACGGCATCACATTGGGCGCCTCGATGTTCAGACCGAACATGATCGCCGCCACCGGCCGCGGGCGCAGCCACGGGACGCCGCGAGCCCCGACGGGTGCCGTGCCGACATCCCTCGCATTGTGGGCCTGTTCCGACGCGATGACAATGCGGGCCCAACGGCCTACCGCGGGCCACCGGCAGTCGCTACTGTTGGCCCGGTGCCCGAGGAGACTGACAGGGTGCGGTCAGGATCGTGACGCGATAGCATGAGTGCCAAGGGATCGAAGTGATATGACAACTACCGAGACAAGGCCGACAGCTTCAGACCTGCTGACCGCCGACGACCTGATGCGGCTCTATGGCGAAGGAGTGCGCGGCGAGTTGGTGAGAGGGGTGCTCCACGAGACCATGCCGACAGGGCACCGACACGGCAAGATCGCGGTGAAGTTGGCAGCCGCGCTCCTCAACTACGTCGAACCCCGCGGCCTGGGGACGGTGGTGGCCTCGGACGCGGGCTTCTGGCTGGAGCGGAACCCCGACACGGTTCGCGAGCCCGATGTGGCCTTCACCTCCGCGGAGAGGATCCCCGTGGACGCGGAGATCGACGGCTATGCCGAGGTGGTGCCGGACCTCGTGGTGGAGGTCGTGTCGCCCAGCCAGAGCCGCCGCTGGGCCCACGAACGGGCCCGGATGTGGCTGCACCACGGCGCGCGGCTGGTGTGGATGGTGCATCCCGACACCCGCACCGTGGACGTACACCGGCCCGGCGCGGCCGCAGTAACGCGGCAAGAGACCGACTCGCTCGACGGCCTCGATGTGCTGCCCGGCTTCACCTGCACGGTGAGCGCCGTCTTCGGCCCCTAGAACGCACGCGGAGACTCGGCGGGAAACGCCCTGGGCTCGGAGCAAGGTCTCGTGGTCTCAGCGCATCGTGTCGGCGCGGAGACCTAGGCGCAGCGCTTCGAGGGCCAGCACGCCGTCGGGCGCGACGTTGGCGAGGTTGACGTCGGCACCTAGGCGGTTGACGAGCCAGGCCTGCTGCTGGACTCGAGGCGCCTCGTACACCACCTGAGCGTCCCCGCCGAGCCGTTCCAAGGCGTCCACTAGGTCGGCCCTGACCGACCCGTCGGATTCGTAGAGGCCTACAGTGCCGCTCGCACGGCCCTCGGCCACCAGCCAGTCGGCACCGCTGTCAATGTCGCCGCGGGCCTCCTCCTGCCACCGATCGGGCAGGGCGGGCTCGCCGGCGTCCTTGCTTCCCACCTCGGCGAACACCTCGAAGCCGCGGACGCGGGCCGTGGCGATCAGTTCGGCCTTGGCACCGCGGGGCATTCCAGTGGCGCCGCGGGACACCTCCACACAGCCGAATCCCAGGCCCTCGGCCCAGCGGAAGAACTCGTCGCTGCGGCCCTGCCGCCACGCTGCCTCCAGCAGAGTCCCTCCCGGACAGGCCTTGACTTCGTGCGCCCACAACACCTCGATCTTGGACGCGACAGCGGGATCGATGTAGGCGGTGCCGAAACCGAACTTCCAGAAGTCGACCAGCGCTCCATGCTCCTGCAGCCGCGCTTCGATGGCCGCCAGAGGCGTTCCCTTGTCGATGACGTGGGTGACCCCGCGGCGGCGGGGCTTCGCGGTCCTGCCAGTGGTGCGAAGGAAGCTCCGGGGCTCGGGCACAGACATCGACGCGATCCTGCCAGCCTCAGGCGACCGCGGGCCGCGTCGGCGTCGCGGTTCCAGGAGGCCGCGCGATGGCGGTCAAGGCGATACCAGCCACGAGGGCTCGGCCCGATGTGGCGCCGAGGGAGGCCAGCGACCGGGCGGCCCCGCGCATTCCGGCGTGATCTCCGGCCGCGGCCGCGTCGAGCAGGCGATGGGCGGGCTGGATGCTGCGACCGGCCGCGGCCCATCGAAGGAAGGCACGGCTCAGCCGAGTGGTGCGCGCCGACCGGGCCAGGTCGGTCAGGTCGGGGCGCCGGCGCGGCTCGATCGCGGACACCAGCAGGATTCCCGCGAGCACGTCGTCGCCACTGGGCGTGAGCCCGGCACCGCGTCCCTCCAGGCGGCGGCACACCGCACTCAGATCGCTCCAGCGCAGGTCGTCGGAGACCGACCCCCAGACAGGGTCTAGCGCAGCGTCGACAAGCCTGATGACGCTGGGCCAGGCCGCTCGGCCAGCGCCCGCTCCGGCTCTGTCGCAGCGACCCGACCCGACTTCGACAGCCACGCCGAGCCAGGCCGCCGGATCGACCTCGAGCCGCTCGGGCAGGCTGGGTGCCCAGCGGGGCGCTCCGTCCAGGCAAACGCGAAGCGGCCCGGCCGCGAGCACACCGCCCGAGACACTCACCCGGTCGTGCAGCGACGGGCGCACCGAAAGCTCCTCGACCACCAGATGCAGCGGGCCGGGCCAGTGCCGGGGTCCCAGCACCGCGAAGAGGGCTCGCGAAGAGCCGCAGACATAGAACCCGTCAGCGAAGACGCCGGACACGCGGCCGACGAACCTGCCCGCCACAGCCTCCAGCACAGCCTCACCGACCGACACCGCGGCCACGGTCGCGGGCGCCGTGTAACCCTCGCCGCCGGGCGTCGCTGAGCCGAGCGACGGGCAGGCCGGCGGCACCGGGCAATCCGGCGGCACGGCAGAATCCGACGGCACCGGGCAATCCGCCGGCACCGGGCAATCCGACGGCACCGGGCAATCCGCCGGTGCCGGGGGGTCCGGCGACAGGACGCCCGGATCTGTCGGCGCGGTACCGTGCGGCCGTGGCCCCGCCCGAGTCGTCATCGCTGGACCGGCTGGTGGACACGGTCCGCAGGCACCCGGGCCTGCGGGCCAAGAGGGCCATCGGCGCCGTCCGACGTGTGGTCGAGAACGTCGATCCGCTGAGCGGCCCCGGCGACGACGGCGCCGTGGTGGAGATGTCGGCGGCCGGATCGGCGGTCGTGTGCGGCGAGGCAATCCATCCTGGCTTCGTGGCGTCGGACCCCCGGAGCGCGGGCATCGCGGCGGTGATGGCCAACGTCAACGATTTGGCGGCCATGGGGGCTGTCCCCACCGGAATCGTGAACACGGTGGTGGCGCCCGCTTCGATCGCGGCCGAGGCTCTGCGGGGCATCGCCGAGGGGGCCGCCCTCTACGACGTGCCCATCGTGGGCGGGCACATCACTGAGCATGCGGGCGAGCCAGCGCTGTCGGCCTTCGCGGTCGGCGACGCCGACCAGGTCCTGGCGGCTAGCCGGGCCCGGGCAGGCCGGCACCTCGTGTTCGCCTGCTGCCTGGACGGCCGCATGCGGGACGACTTCGACTTCTTCACCACCGTCGGGTCTCAGGGGCCCAGCCTGGCCCGTGACGTGCGCCTGCTGGCCGAGGCCGCCCGCCGCGGTCTCGCGTCGGCAGCCAAGGACGTGAGCATGGCCGGTGCCGTCGGCTCGCTGGCGATGCTCCTCGAGCCGGAGCGGCTCGGCGCGGACGTCGACCTGCAGGCGCTGCCCGCGCCGGCGGGGGTGGAACTGGACCGCTGGCTGGTCTGCTTCCCGACCTACGCCTTCTGGCTCGCCACCGACCAGCCCGAAGAGTGCGCGGACCTGTTCGGATCGGCTGGGCTGGCGGCGGCTGTCGTCGGGACCATCACGGACCGCGGCGTGCTGACGCTGCGGCGCGGCGCAGAGAGCCGCGATGTGATCGACCTCAGCCGAGAGCCCGTGACCGGACTGTGGGCCTGAGGGGGCCAACTGCAACGAGGGTCCAGCCATCTCAGGCGGCAGCCGCCTCGAGGCGGCCTCGCATCTGGCGCCGGTGCTCCTCGAACTGCTGGGGATCGTCCGTCTCCAGGTCGTCGAAGGCGCCCGCGTCGATCTCGGGCACACTGCCCTGCTCGTCGCCCATCTCAGTGACCGTCACGACGTAGACGGGGGACATGGTGGAGGGGTCGGGTTCGACCATGCTCACCATGGCCAGCCCGGTCGGCAGGTGCAGCTCGATGCACTGGTAGGGGTCGACGAGGCCCGAGCCCAGGCGCCCCTGCTCATGGACGACCGCCCAGTCACGGCCCGCTCGGCGGGCCGCCGCGATGCTCGCGAGGCGGCGGTGCTCGGCCTGCTCGGCCAGCAGTTCGCGCCGGCGCAGGGCGAACCCGGCGCCGGCGATCTCGGAGTCCAGTCCGTAGGCGGGGACCTCGCCGGTGGCTTTGGCCGCCTCGTCCAGCGCGTCGGAGCGGCTCTCCCAGCGCCGGGACAGTTCTTCGAGATCAGCCACCGGGGCCAGCGCGTCGGCCACCGCCCGCACCAGCTTGACGGCGGACTTGTAGGCGTCCGGGTTGGTGGTGGCCGTGGGATAGAGCCGGCGCTCGCTCTCGTTCCAGTACGCGACCAGCACTGCGGTGGGGTCGGTGTCGTTCGGGCCTGCGCTCACGGTTCTCAGCTCCTCGGTGCCCCGGTCGTCCGGCTGCGCCGCCGCCAGCGGGCCGAGGCTTGGCAGGAGGCTTCGGATGTCATCTACTATAAGAAAGTCAGTTCTGCTATCGGCAGGCTCGATGGCCCGAGGACGGCTGCGGCGGTCCGGCGAGGTCTGGAAGGAGTGGGTGCGCCTTGGCTGCGACCGCGATCCTCGCTCTCGGAGGCAACGCACTGACCCGCGAGGACCAGCGGGGCACCCTCGAGGAGCAGTACAGCAACGCGCTGGCCATGGCCCACTCGGTGCGCTCGCTGATCCGCAAGGGCTGGAACGTGGTGATCGTCCACGGCAACGGCCCCCAGGTGGGCAATCTGGCCATCCAGCACGAGGGGTCGACCGACCTGGTGCCCGCGCTGCCGCTGTTCACTCTCGGGGCGATGACCCAGGGACAGTTGGGGAGCCTCATCTGCCTGGCGCTCAACGAGGTCTGCAAGCGCGAGATCATGGGCGCGGTGTCGATCATCACCCACGTCGAGGTCGATTCCGGCGACCCGGCGCTGTCTTGTCCCACCAAGCCGATCGGCCCCTTCTTCGGCCGGGAGGAGGCGGCCGCGCTGGAGGCCCGGCGGGGCTGGACGATGACCGAGGACGCCGGGCGGGGCTACCGGCGGGTGGTGCCGTCGCCGAGGCCGATGGCCCCCATCGAGGCCGACGCCATCTCGGCGATGGTCGAGTTGGGCTACATCGTGGTGGCCGGCGGCGGGGGCGGCATCCCGGTGTGCCGGTCGGCCGACGGCGCCTACCGGGGCGTCGACGCGGTCATCGACAAGGACTTCGCGGCGGAGCGCATCGCTGACGCGGTAGGCGCGCAGGCGCTGGTGATGGTGACCGGCGTGGCCGCGGTGCGCCTCCACTTCGGCACGCCCCAGGAGCAGGCCGTGGCGGAGATGACCGCGTCGGAGGCCCGGCGCCACCTGGCCGACGGCCAGTTCCCGCCGGGGAGCATGGGACCCAAGGTGGAAGCGGCCATCAAGTTCGTGGAGTCGCCCGGCCGGATCTCGGCCATCACCACCCCGGAGTTGGTGTACGCGACCCTTGACGAGCCCGCTGGCGTGATCGAAGGGCCCCGGGGCACCCGCATCGTGCCCGACCCGGTGCCCGCGCTCATATGATGGCTGCCAGGACCGAGGTCGTTGCCGACTGCTACGTGGACAGCGTGCGGCTGCTGGAGGCCACCCGGGCGATGCGGGAGGCGCCCGGCGTGGACTGGGCCGGGGCGCTGATGGCCACGCCGGCCAACCTGGAGGTCCTGGCCGCGGAGGGCGCGACCGGAGGCCTCGACGGCGCTACGGCCAACGACCTGGTGCTGGCGGTGCGGGGGGCCGAAGGGCAGTTGGCCACCGGGCTTGAGGCCGGCAGGCAGGTGCTGTTCGAGGCCACTGTTCCCGATGGCGACTCCGATTCCGTCTCAGCCCGGCTGCGGCCGGCCGACCTGGACGAGGCCCTGGCCGTGGCCCCCGACGCCAACGTCGCGGTCGTGTCGGTGCCCGGCCCCTACGCGGCCCTCGAAGCCCACAAGGCCCTGAGCCGAGGGCTCGATGTGCTGCTGTTCAGCGACAACGTGCCGCTGGCCGACGAGATCGGCCTGAAGCAGCGGGCCCGCGCCCTCGGCCGGCTGGTGATGGGGCCGGGAGCGGGCACGGCCGCGCTGGCCGGCGTCGGCCTGGGGTTTTCGAACCGGGCGGCACCCGGGCCGGTGGGCGTGGTGGCCGCGGCCGGGACCGGCGCCCAGGAGGCGATGACGCTGCTCGACCGCTGGGGATCGGGCGTGTCCCATGTGATCGGCGTGGGCGGCCGGGACCTGTCCGCCGACGTGGGCGCCCTCATGGCCGAGGCCGCGATGAAAGCGCTCGAAGCCCACGACGGCACCGAGTTGGTGCTGCTCGTGTCCAAGCCGCCCGCGCCCTCCGCGGCCGAGCGCCTGCTGGGCGCGACCAGGAACAAGCCGGTCGTGGCCGCGCTGATCGGGCTCGACCAGCCGGTGGCGGCGGCACCCGGCGTGACGGTGTGCAACACCCTCGAGCAGGGGGTGGCGGACGTGCTGGCCCGTTTGGGCCACGCCCGGCCCGACCCGGCAGGCGCCATCGACGCCGACGTGGCGGCCAGGTCGGTGGCCCTGCCCCCGTCGAGGCGGCGCCTGGTGGGGCTCTTCAGCGGGGGCACGCTGGCCTACGAGGCGATGATCGTGGCCAGCCGCCACATCGGGCCGATCCTCTCCAACACGCCCCTCGACCCGGCGTGGTCCCTGCCCGGATCCCCGGACGGGCACCTGTGCCTGGACTTGGGCGAGGAAGAGTTCACCCGCGGACGGCCCCATCCGATGATCGACCCCGAAGCGCGAGTCGAGCTCATGCGAGCCCAGGCCTCGGACTCGACGGTTGCCGCGGTGCTGCTGGACGTGGTGATCGGCGACGGGGCCCATCCCGACCCGGCGGCGGTGCTGGCCCCGGTCGCGGCCGAGATCACGGCGTCGGGCGCGGCGGTGGTTGCCTACGTCCTCGGCACCGGCCAGGACCCGCAGGGCTTCGAGCAGCAGCGGGCCGCCCTGCGCGAGGCCGCCTGCGTGGTGGCCGACACGAACGCCCGGGCGGCGCTGGCGGCGGCCGCGCTCGTCAACCGCGACCCCGCCCTGGTCCACCTCGACTTGTCGGCGGACCTCGCCGCGTAGGCTCGTCGCGCCCGACCGGCGCCGGTCGCAACCGGCCGCGCCGACGCACCCTGTCACGGCTCGTCCATGTCCCTGTCCGCCCGGATCGCGATCGCCACCTACTCGGTCAAGCCGCGGGGCGGGGCCGTGCACAGCGTGGAACTGGCCGAGGCTCTGGCCGCCGAGGGCGTGGACGTCACGCTGATCGCGCTCGGGGACCCGGCCGAGGGCTTCTTCCGGCCGACCACCGTGCCCGTTCGCATCATCGAGGCCCCACCGCGGGCCGACACCCTCACCGAGCGGGTGTTCTCCCACATCGAGGCGATGACCGCCGGGCTGGACGAGCTCGGCGACCGGTTCGACGTTGTGCACACCCAGGACTGCATCTCGGCGCGGGCCGCAGCCCGGGTGCGAGACGACGGCGCGCCCTTCCGGCTGCTGCGCACGGTGCACCACATCGACGACTTCACCACTCCGGCTCTGATCGAGTGTCAGGACGCGGCCATACGGGAACCGGACCGGGTGCTGGTGGTGAGCGACCCGTGGAAGAGGCGCCTGCTACAGGACTACGGCGTCGAGGCCGCGGTGGTGACCAACGGAGTGAGGGTCGAGCGCTTCGCGGCGGCCTGCCCGCCCGCCGAGCTCAGACGCCTGCGAGCGCGGGCAGGCGCAGGCGACCGCCACATGTTCCTGACCGTGGGAGGGATCGAGCCCCGCAAAGGCTCCCGGTACCTGGTCGAGGCGTTGGGCCGGTTGAAAGCGTCGCCGGGTCCGGCGGCGATGCTGGCGGTGGTGGGCGGGCACTCGTTCCAGGACTACCGGGCCTACCGCGACGAGGTGCTCGGCTCGCTGGGCCGCCACGGCCTGCGGCTCGGCGACGACGTGGTGCTGGTGGGCACGGTCCCCGAAGACGAGCTGCCGCGGTGGTTCGGCGCCGCCGACAGCTTCGTGTTCCCGTCGATCAGCGAGGGTTGGGGCCTGGTGGTGCTGGAGGCCCTGGCGGCCGGTCTGCCGGTGGTGGCGTCCGACATCGAGGTCTTCCGCAATTTCCTGACCCACGACGCCGACGCCGTGCTGACCGCGGCGGCCGACCCTGACTCGCTGGCCACCGGGATGGCCCGAGTGCGGGACGACCCGGACCTCGTGCGGCGGCTGCGGGCCGGCGGGGCGGCCACGGCCCGCCGCTACTCGTGGGCGGCCAGCGCCCGTCAGCACATCGAGATCTACGGCGAGGCCTGAACCCGCTGGGGTGCGACCGCCCTGCCCGAACCGACGTGTTGCAGAGGCCTACGCCGAGGCCTGAGCCTGCGGGAGATGTCCCGTCCGGTCCGGCCGGAACAGCAGGGTGCCCATCACCATTGAGAGCACCGCCCAGGCGGCGGCCAGGCTGCCCAGCGACGCCAGCCGGAACCGCCACACGAGATCGGCCGGTGCGTCGATTGCGTCGGAGTTGCCGGGAAGAGCCACGAAGATCACCAGCAGGCCCGCGCCGTAGCAGGCTGCCGCGGCCCAGGCCTTCGGCACCGGCGCCAGTCGGGTCGTCCGGTGGAGGCGCCACACGGTGAGGGTCAGCAGGATCGACAGCGCCAAGCAGGCGAAGTAGAGCAGGGTGCGTTCGTTGACGGTGTCGGGGTCGCCCACCGCGGGCGGGTTGGCCGGATACTTGAGGAACGGCACCAGCACGACGCTGACGAACCCGGCGAGCCCCAACCGCACCGAGGCACCCAGCGGCGTGGCCGCCGTCAGCCGCGGCCCAACCGCGGCGAGCACCACCGCGAAGATGACGCCAAGGGCCAGCCCGAACACGATCAGCCCGACAGCTCCGCCGATCTCCTGCACACCCCGCCCGAACAGATCCTCGTGATGGGCGCCCCCGGAGGCATGGGCGCGGCTGTCCTCCAGGGCGATGGCGTCTCGTATCGGCCCCCGGCCGACGGTGGCTGCGAACAGCGCGGCGGCCGCGCCCGCGGCCAGCCCGGCCAGGCAGCCGACGCCGAGGAGCCGCCTCATTCAGCGGGCGGAGCCGTCAGTGACAGGGGACGCCAACAAAGTGGCGGCCGTCATGGAAGAACTCGTGGAGGGTCTCGGCGGCCTGGCTGAGCACGGCACCGTTCTCCAGCATCACGAAGTACGACGCCAGCGCGGCCACCGCCACCAGTGCCCAGGCCCACAACGGGACGTCGACCTCTGGAAAGGCCGACGCGGCTGCGGGCAGAGTGTGCGTCTCCATGCCCACAGTGTCGCACATGCCAGCAGGCGGCACCAACCTCTATCCGAGGAGCGCTGGCGATAGGGACGGGTGCTGCCCGCGAGAGCATCAGGGACCCTCAACCACCCCGCTCCCCCAAACCCGCGAAGGTCCGAACTCCTGACAGACCCTCGCCGACAGGTCAGCGTTGCCCGATATAGATGGCAGCGGCTTCAGCCCCAGCCATCTCCTAGAGCGTTTCCAGTTCGGCGCGCCAAGGAGGCGTGCTCCAATCAGACGCTCAACTATCCTCCAATCAGTAGTGCAGAAGCCTTCCAATAGGTAGCGCAGAAACCTTCCAATCGGTATCATAAGCTGTATGGACGGGTACATCGCGTCGATGACGAGCTGGACGAACTGGTCGCCGGACTGCCCGCGATTTCCATCAAGGGTCCGAGGGCGGTGGGCAAGACCGAGACTGCGCTGCGCCGGGCCGGGGGGGAGATACTGAGAGCCGAGCCGGAGCGCCGACCGGCCCGTCGAGGTCACCGAGCAACTTCCCGTCCAGAACAGGCGGGGAAGTGTTCTCCATCACCGAACCGTATCTCTTCGCCACGCCACCGATGAGGTAGAGTGCCCTACACTGACACTCGCGAAGGTTGATGGATGTCCACTGACGAAGGAGCACGTACCGGCGAGACGAGGCGGCGTCGCAAGTGGCCATGGGTCCTTCTCGGTTTTGGCGTGCTCGGCATCGGTGGGTGCGCTGTGGTGGTCTTCGGAACCCTCAGCGCCGTAGACGAGGCGATGGAAGAGCAGAAACGGGCTGACCAAGAAGCGCTCGACCAAGTCACCTGCCGGGCTGTCGGAGTAGACTTCGTTGGCGACTTGGAGGTCGAGGTGACGGCGAGGAACACGACGTCCAAGCGGTCCGACTATCACATGGAGTTTGAGTTGCTTGACCAGGATGGTGAATTCTTGGGAGACGGATTCGGGATTCTGACCAACGTCCCAGCGGGAGCTACGTTCACGGAGACTGCACTCACGACGACCGACGCCCCGAGCGGATCGCATGTCGGAGTGAGATGTAACCCCATCGACGTAGATCGGTTCGCATCCACTTGATCGCCTCGCGTGGTGAAGCCAGCCGAGTTAGCACTGCGAGGGCCAGCCGCCTTCGCCGCACCGGTCCTCAAGCCTCAGGGGTGGGTTTCGCTGGTGGGGGGGCGGTCGAGCAGGGATCGGTAGGCCGCGGCGGCCGGGCGGCCGTCCTCGATCACGGCCCGCACCTCCTCGGTTATGGGCATTTCCACCGCCAGCGAGCGGGCCAGCGACGCCACCACCGGCGTGGACTTCACGCCCTCGGCGACTTGGGCCATGGACGCGATGACCTCATGTAGCGGCTCGCCCCGTCCCAGGCGCTCGCCCACATGGCGGTTGCGGCTCTGAGCGCTGACACAGGTGGCCACGATGTCTCCGATGCCGGCGAGGCCCGCGAAGGTGCGCGGATCGCCGCCGAGGGCCACGCCCAGGCGGGTCACCTCGGCCAAGCCTCGGGTGATGAGGGCGGCCCGGGTGTTGTCGCCGGCTGCGAGCCCGTCGGCGATGCCGGCGGCCAGCGCGATCACGTTCTTGGTGGCGCCCGCGATCTCGGCGCCGACGACGTCGGTGTTGGTGTACACCCGGAAGTCCCCGGCGCCGAAGATGTCCTGGAGCTGCTCGGCCAGCGGCGTGTCGGCAGGCACCATCGCCAGCACGGCCGCGGCCGCCTGTCCGGCCAGGATCTCCTTGGCCAGATTCGGCCCGGTGAGGACCCCGGCCGGACAACCGGGCAGTTCGTCGGCCACCACCTCGGTCATCCGCTTGCAGGTGTGTCCCTCGAGGCCCTTGGCGAGCGACACAACGGGCGTGCGTTCGCCCACATGGTGCCGCAGCAGCCGCAGCGTGTCGCGGAAGCCGTGAGAGGGCACCCCCATCACCACCGCGTCGGCGCCGCGGGCCGCGTCGGCGATGTCGGCGGTGGCCCGCAGGTCGGGGTGCAGCCGCCGGCCGGGCAGGTAGCGGGTGTTCTCGCCGGTCGAGTTCACCGCGTCGGCCACCGCAGGGTCCCGGGCGTACAGCACTGTGGGAGCGTTGTGGGCGCACAGGTGGGCGACGGTCGTGCCCCATGAGCCTGCGCCGATCACTGCGATCCTGACGCTCATGGCCCGCCCCAACGCTCGCGCTGCCGACAGCCCTCCCTCGCCGATGCCCGGACGGCACGACCGGTGGTCCGCTCCTTCGCCGGTGCAGCCCGGACGTTCACAGCCGCAACCCTAGACTCGCGCCGCCCCTCAAACGGAATGCCTGGAGGCGCCCGGTGGCGTTGCCGCAAGCTGAAGAGCCCGCTACGGCGGCGGTCGTGCCGATCCGCTCTTTCGACGGTGCCTTATCGCGCCTGGAAACCGTCCTGGGCCGCTCCGGCTGCCGCGAGCTGATGCGCCGAATGGCCGGCCGGGTCGTGGCCGCGGCCGGCGACATGCCGGTGCATGTGGCCACCGATGACGCCGAGGTTGCGGCCTGGGCCTCGGGCCTGGGGGCGACCGTGGAGCCGGTCGGCCAGCCCGGCCTGTCCACCGCGGTCTCCGTGGCCGTGGACCGTCTCGCCGCGTCTGGCGTCGAGCGAGCCGTCGTGGCCCACGCCGACCTGGCCCTGGCCCGGTCGCTGAGGCCGGCCGTGGGGCCCGGGCTGGTTATAGCGCCCGACCGGCGGCGCGACGGCTCGAACGTGCTCTGCGTGCCCACCGCGGCGGGATTCGGCTTTTCCTACGGCCCGGGCTCGTTCGGCCGCCACATGGCCGAGGCCGTCCGGCTGGGCCTGGACGTCACCGTGGTGAACGACGAGACCCTGGCCACCGACATCGACCACCCCGAGGACCTGCTGGTGCTGAGCGACTCCGACCGCCTCGCCCTGGGACTCAACCAGCTCGCGGTGACGCCGTGACCGCTGCCCACTCCAACCACCCCGCACCGAAGGCCGACAGGCCCGCCGCGATCCCATGACAACCGTTCACTCCAACCACCCCGCACCGAAGCTCGACAGGCCCGCGGTGAGTCTGTGACTACCGTGGACGTGACCGTGCCGGGGCGGGCGCTGGCCATCGGTGCCCATCCCGACGACATCGAGTTCGGCTGCGGCGCGACCCTGGCCAAGTGGGCCGAGGTTGGCTGCGAGGCGAGCCTGCTGGTGTGCACCGACGGCTCCAAGGGGACCTGGGACGCGGACGCCGACATCGCGGCGCTGGTGAAGCGCCGACAAGCCGAGCAGTCGGAGGCCGCCAGCCGGCTGGGCGCGACCGGCGAGGTGCGCTTCCTTGGCGAGGTCGACGGGGAGCTGGAGGTGACCATGGACTTGCGCAGCCGGATGGCCAAGATCATCCGGGAACTGCGCCCCGATGTGGTGCTGGGCCACGACCCGTGGAAGCGCTGGCGCCTGCACCCCGACCATAGGGCGGCCGGGTTCCTGTGCATGGACGCGGTGGTGGCGGCCCGGGACCCGCACTTCTTCAAGGAGCACGGCGTGGCGCACCACCGGCCCGTCGAGTTGCTGCTGTTCGAGTGCGAGGCGCCCGACCATGTCGAGCAGGTGGCCGCGGCCCAGATCGAATCCAAGGTTCGGGCCCTGCTCGCCCACGAGAGCCAGTTCCGGAGCACTCATGGCATCGGCCCGGCCGACGACGGAACCGACCTGGCCGCGTTCCGCGCTCGTGTCATCAAGAAGTGCCGCGCCGCCGGCGGGCGGGCCGGGCTGCTCTACGGCGAGGCCTTCAAGCGGGTCGAACGGGTGTGACCGCCCGGCCGGGCGGAGCATCCCGCAGCGCGCCGCCGTAGGGCTGCGAAGCCGACCAGTCCCCTGCGGACGGCCCGTTCGCAAGCCCGGGGCCCCGCGGGCGCTACCGTCGGCGCGTCTATGAGCAGCACGGCTGACGGGTACACCGACGCGCCCCGAGGGCTCAGTGCCGCCGAAGTCGAGCTGCGCAGGCGCGAGGGACGCACCAACGACGTGCCCGACGCCCCGGTGCGCACGGTCGGCCAGATCGTGCGCAACAACGTGCTAACCCCGGTCAACGCCATCATCGGCTCGATGTTCGTGCTCATCATGCTGGCAGGATTCCCGGCCGACGCGCTGTTCGCCGGAGTGGTGGTGTCGAACAGCGTCATCGGGATAGCCCAGGAGCTCAAGGCCCGACGAACGCTCAACAAGCTGGCCGTGCTGTCGGCGCCGAAGGCCCGGGTGGTCCGCGAAGGCAGGACGCGCCAGGTGGGCACCAGCGAGGTGGTGGCCGACGACATCCTCGAGTTGCAGCCCGGCGACCAGGTGGTGGTCGACGGAGAAGTCGTGGCGGCCAGCGGCCTCGAGGTCGACGAGTCGCTGCTCACGGGGGAGAGCGACCCGATCGACAAGGCCGCGGGCGACGGAGTCCTGTCCGGGTCGTTCGTGAGCGCAGGCGCCGGCTGGTACCGGGCCACGGCCATCGGCGCCGACTCCTACGCGGCCCGCCTGTCCGAGGAGGCCCGGCGCTTCAAGCTGGCCGGCAGCGAGCTCAAGAGCGGCGTCGATCTGGTGTTGCGTCGCTTGACATGGATCATCCCCTTGGCCACGGCGCTGCTGCTGGCCAGGCTCCTGGCCACCGAGGACCGGTGGCAGGAGGCGCTGCGAGGCACGGTGGCCGCGGCGGTGGCCATGGTGCCCGACGGCCTGGTGCTGCTGACCAGCCTCTCGTTCATCACCGGCGTGATCGCGCTGGCTCGCCGTCAGGCGCTGGCCAGGGAACTGGCGTCGGTCGAGCTGCTGGCCAGAGTGGACACTCTGTGCCTGGACAAGACGGGGACGATCACCACCGGCGAGATCTCCTTCGAGCGGGTGGAGCCCCTCGGATCGGTCACAGAGGCCGACTCGATTGCGGCGCTGGCCGCGCTGGCCGCGGCCGATCCGGCCCCCAACGCCACCTTGGCCGCTATCGCCGCCGCAGTCGGCGACCCGTCCGATTCATGGAGACTGCGGGCCAGCGTGCCCTTCTCGTCAGCCCGCAAATGGGCCGCGGCGAGCTTCGAAGGGCGCGGCACCTACCACTTGGGCGCGCCCGACGTGCTGTTGGGCTGGGGCGGCGGGAGCGACGAGGCCCGCGCCAGGGCGGCCGACGCCTCCGCCGACGGCGGCAGGGTGCTGGTGGTGACCCGCTCCGACCCGGACGAGCCGTCGGACCAAGACCTCCCGGAGAGCCGAGAGCCGCTGTGCCTGGTGCATCTAGGCGACACGATCCGCTCTGACGCCACTGAGATCTTCGCCTACTTCCGCGACCAGGGCGTCGACTTGAAGGTGATCTCCGGCGACCATCCCGCCACCGTGGCTGCGGTCGCCCACCGAGCCGGCATCACCGGCGCCTCCGTCGGCAACGGGGAGGGCCGCCGCAGCCCAGGCAGGCTGGGCCCCCCGGCGTTCGACGCCCGCCGGTTACCGAGCGGGCTCGACGAACTGGCCGACGCCCTGGAATCGAGCACCGTGTTCGGTCGGGTCGACCCGCACCAGAAGCGGGCCATGGTCCACGCCCTGCAGTCCCGCGGCCGGACTGTGGCCATGACCGGCGACGGCGTCAACGACGTGCTCGCCCTCAAGGACGCCGACATGGGCATCGCCATGGGCACCGGTTCGTCGGCGGCCCGGGCGGTGGCGCAACTGGTGCTGCTGGACAACCGCTTCGCAACCCTGCCCCGGGTGCTGGCCGAAGGGCGGCGGGTGATCAACAACATCGAGCGGGTGGCGAACCTGTTCATCACCAAGGCGGCCTACGCGGTGCTGCTCACCCTGCTGATCGGCATGGCCGGCTCGCCGTTCCCGTTCCTGCCCAGGCATCTGACGCTCATCGGCACGTTCTCGGTGGGCGTGCCGGGATTCTTCCTGGCCCTGGCCCCCAACCAACGGCTCGTGGAGCCCGGCTTCCTCGGCCGGGTACTGCGGTTCTCGCTGCCGGCTGGCACCGCGGCCGCGGCGGCGACGTTCGCGCTGTACGAGGTCGTGCGCCGCCTCGACGGGGTCAGCCTCGACGAAGCCCGCACGTCGGCAACGATGACGCTGCTGGGCATCGGACTGGTGATACTGCTGCTCATCAGCCGGCCGTTGAGGCCATGGAAGGTCGGCCTCGCGGCATCCATGGCCGCCTCCTACGGGGTGGCGATGGCGTGGTCGCTCCCACGGGAGTTCTTCCAGCTCGCCACCCCCACGCTGAGCGGCTGGCTGTGGGTGCTGGCCGCGGTGGCGGTCGGCGGGGCCGGGGCGTGGCTCGCGGTGGAGGCCAGGAACCGGATCGCCGCATCTCGCGCCCGGCGTGCGCTCCCGTGAGCCGAGACGTCCTCGTCGTCGGCGCAGGTCCTCCCGCCGAGGCGCTGGCCCCGGAGCTGTCCGGGGAGGTGCTGCTCGTCGCGCCCGAGGCCCGCGACGTCGACGACGGTTTCGTGGATGGGCTCCGGCGGGCCGACGGCAGCCCGCTCGACGGGCTCGACCTGGTCGTTCACGCCCTGTTTCCGCAGCCGAGCCGCACACCGGCGCCGATCGACGAGATGACCGGCGACCACTGGGACGCCGCCTGCGACGCTCCGCTGGAGGCCGGCATCCGACTGGCCCGCGGCGCGCACCGCCACCTGGCGGCGCGGCGCGGCACCATCGTTTTCTGCGTCCCGCTCGTCGGCGCGGCCGGCGCGGCGAGGCTGGCTCCACTGGCCGGATTGGCCGAGGGGCTGCGGATACTGGCCCGCTCGCTGGCCCGCGGCTGGGGCGCGGACGGGATCAGGGCGCACACCCTGACGCTTCATCCGTCGATGTTCCTCGCATCGGAGCACGCCGAGGCCGCGCTGGAGGCCACCGCCCTCCACGATCCGGCCCTGGGCCGGCTGCCCACGGCCGCGGAGGTGGCCGCGGTGATCGAGCGGCTGGCCGACCGAGCGGCGAGCGGGCTGACCGGGGCGTCGCTGGTCATGGACGGCGGCGTCTGGATGGCGGGATGACCGAGCCTGCGGATGCGGTAGACGCGCCCGCCAGTGCGCCCC
Source organism: Acidimicrobiales bacterium (assembly GCA_963667505.2). Lineage (GTDB taxonomy): Bacteria > Actinomycetota > Acidimicrobiia > Acidimicrobiales > Aldehydirespiratoraceae > Aldehydirespirator. Next base: position 2,141,832 of record OY763490.2, read on the forward strand.
TCCTAGGCCAAGTGGCGATGGTGACCGGCGCCGGTCAGGGGGTGGGCGAGGGAATCGCCCGGGCCATGGCCGCCGCTGGGGCGGCTGTCGTCGTCGCCACACGGCGGGCCGTCACCGGCGAGCCCGTGGCGGACTCGATCCGGACCGCCGGCCAGGATGCCGCCTTCGTTCGCTGCGACGTAGCCCGGAGCGACGACGTGCGAGCGGCGGTGGACGAGGCCGTCGGGCGCTTCGGCGGGCTCGACGTGATGGTCCACAACGCGGTGTCGCCTCCGGGCGGCCCTCGGCCCCTCCAGCACGCCGACAGCCGGACTGTCGGCTCCCAGATCGCCACCGCCGTCACCGGGACCTACAACTGCGCCCGACACGGGTTTCGGCACCTGCGACGCCGCCCCGGCTCGATGATCCTGCTCGCTTCCCCCGCCGGAGTGGAGGGGTCGGCCAGCCTGCCCGTGTACGCCGCGGTGAAGGCCGCCCAGCGCGGCATCCTCAAGAGCCTGGCCCGCGAGTGGGGCCCATACGGCGTCCGGGTGAATGCCATCGCGCCGGTAGCCTGGACCCCGGCCATGGAGGCAGCCGTGGCCGCCAACCCCGGTCTGGACCAACGGCTCGCGGAGCGCACCGCCCTGGGCCGGATCGGCGACGCCGCCACCGACATCGGCCCGGTGGCCGTGTTCCTCGCATCCGGGCAGTCCCGCTACGTGACAGGCCAGACGATCGTGGTCGACGGAGGCGGATTCCTGGGCCTGTAGCGATAGCAGCATCTGCCGTGGGCGGCGGCGTGCTGCTAGACCGTTCGTCGTGGCAGAGGTGCACCTGCTGGTGAGCCCGCGAGGGAGGCCGGGGCCGGGCCGCGGCCGCGGCGCCGATAGTTCGCCGCGAGATCGAGCGGTCGGGCTGCACACCGGTGGACATCAGCGGCGCCTCCGGGCCGGAGTCGGCGCAGGCCGCCCGCGACGCGGTGGCCGCGGGGGCCCAGCGGCTGATCGCGGTGGGCGGCGACGGAACGGTGCACTTGGCGCTTCAGGGTGTCGCGGGAACCGGCGCGGTGCTGGGGATAGTGCCCGTGGGCACCGGCAACGACCTGGCCCGGACGTTCGGCCTCGACCAACTCGGCGTGGAGGAGGCCACCCGTCGGGCGCTGGGACCGGCCCGGGCCATCGACGCCATCCGCACCGACCGCGGACGCTGGGTTGCGTTCAACGTGACGGGCGGCTTCAGCGTGGACGTCAACGACCGGGCCGACCGGATGCGTTTCCCTCGGGGGCCGAGCCGGTACACAGTGGCGACGCTGCTGACGATGCCGGGCCTGCGCCACCGCCAGCTGGCCGTGACGGTGGACGGGCTGCGGCGGGAGTACCGCAGCGCCCTTCTCGCGGTGTCCAACTCGCCCACGTTCGGGGGCGGCATGGCCATCTGCCCCGACGCCGACCCGGCCGACGGCCTGCTGGACGTGTGCGTCGTCGGGGCGGCCGGGCGGGCCACGATGCTGCGCCTGCTGCCGAAGGTGTTCTCCGGCGGCCATGTGGGCCACCGTCACGTCGAGATGCACAGGGGCCGCCAGATCGTCATCGAGGGCGAGCCGACGGACCTGGTGGGCGACGGCGAAGCGATCGGCTCATCGCCGATCACGCTCGAGGCGGCACCCGACGCGCTGCGTCTGGCCGCGGACGCCTAGCCGCGTCTCGTCCCCCGGCGGCACGTTCCCGGCGCGAACTGGCAGCACAGAGCGCCCATTTGGGCGCCGACAGCTGCCAAATCCGGATCAGATGGGGCCGCTCCCCGCCCAGAACGCCTGCCACGCCGGGTCGTCGTAGGGAATCGAGCCACGGCCGACCTGCTGAGCGGGCCAGTTCGCGACCGGCTGGTCGAGCGGGGAGCGACCGGTCGCCGCCCCGTACCACAGCAGATGCCGGCGCCGGGCGAACCGCCACCCGTCGTCGAGCAGGACATACCGGTCCTCATACTTGATGAGCTGCTCGATGAACCCCTCGGCGTGGTCGTCCACATGGGCGTGGCACCACACCGCGCCGTAGGCGTTGCCCGCGTCCTCGAAGTCGATGAGGTGGTTCGTCACCATCAGGACAGCCACCCCGACTCGGGCAAGAGACTCCTCGCTGAGCCGGCGGCACGCCTCGGGGCCGGCGCCGTAGGCGCCGAAGCGGGCGTCGGGCGCGAACAGCGACACCATCAGGTCGATGTCGCGGCGGTCCACCGCGTCGGCGTAACGGTAGGCGAGCTGGCGGATCTCGTCGCGGGCCGCCGCCCGCTCGACCGGCGTCATGCCGTCGGAATGATCCGCTATCGACGGGCCCACCGGCGCGGACGATACCGCCGGGCACCGCAGTCGCGGGAGCCCACCGCGGGCGCCGCAGTCGCGGAAGCGCGCCGCCGGTCACCCCCTAGGGGGCGCCAGCGCGGCCATGAGCTCGTCGGCGAAGTCCGGGCGGGCGATCACCAGGCCGGGCGTGCGGGGGACGGCGTTGTTGAAGCGCAGCGGCTCGCCGGTCGCGTCCGAGGCGTGCAGGCCCGCGGCGAGGGCCACCGCAGCCGGGGCGCAGGTGTCCCACTCGTAGAGCCCCCCGCCGTGCACATAGGCGTCGGCCTCGCCGCGCACGACGGCCATGGCCTTGACCCCGGCCGAGCCCATGGCGACGACCTCGGCGTCGAGGCGGCGGGCCAGCCGCCGGCCGTCGATCTGGCCGCGGGACCGTGAGACCAGCACCCGGCGCCGCCCGACCCGACACATCGTGGGCTCGGCGGGCGGTTCGGTGCAGAACGTGGTGTTCCATGCGGGCACCGCCACCGCGGCGGCGGTCGGCGCGCCGTCCTCGCAGAGTGCCACATGCACGCACCACGCTCCGCTGATCCCGAAGTCGCTGGAGCCGTCGAGAGGATCGACGATCCATACTCGCCCTGCTCGCAGGCGGCGCCGGTCGTCGCGGCCCTCCTCGGAGAGGACCGCGTCCGAGGGTCGGTGCCGACGCAGTTCGTCGCTCAGGAACTCGTGGGCCTGACGGTCCCCGGCCGTCTCCAGCCCCCAACCCTGCGGAGCCCCGGGGTCCGAGAGCAGTCCCACCAGCAGCCGGCCCGCCTCGCGGGCCAGGCGGGCCGCCAGCGCATGATCGTCAGCGGTGGCCATTCAGCCAGTCCCCGAAGCTGGAGGGCCATGTTGACGGATCGGGTCGCACACAGGGAACTACTGCGTCAATTTCGGTCGGCTCGGCTGGCCCGGCCGGCCCTGTCGGTTCCGACGCGGTGAACGGAGACCGCGTAGGTTCCGCCGTCGTAGGGTTTCCGGTCCCAGGTGGACCAGCGGTGCTCCAACACGAGGCCGGCGTCGGCCGCGAACCGGTCGTAGTCGGCGAACGTCAGCGGCGTCAGTCCCAGCCGAAAGCCGGCCACCAGCCGACCGCGGTCGCTGAGGTGCCTGGCCATGTTGGCCACCACGGCGGCCTCGGTGCCGACGTCCAGGAAGACCATCACGTTGCCTGCCAGAACGATCAGATCGAAGAGCCGCCGGGAGGGCGCCGTCCCCGGCCCGAGGATCTCGGCGTCAACTAGATCGCCGAGGACCCACGACACTTGGGGAGCCTTGCCGCGGGCCTCGTTCAGCATGCTCCGGTCGAGGTCGACGCCGACGACGTCGATGCCGCGGCGATCCAGCTCGATGGCCACCCGGCCCGTTCCGCATCCCGCGTCCAGCACCGAGGCCGGCTCGAACCACGACACCAGGTCGGCCTCGCCGTGGACCCACTCGCCGCGCGCCTGCATCCGCTTCCAACGGTCGTCGTAGACCCGGCCGTGCGACTGGCCGCCGACCTCCCACCACCGGCTCACCTGATCGACCCTAAGGGCCGGGCGGGCCGTCGCCTCACCCACCGACTGTGCACGGCGCCGCCTGTGCCGCCGCACGATCGGGCGGCCGCCGCCTCACTGAAGCGACCGCGTGCCGTGCCTCCCGCATCGGCACGCGACCGGGCCGACACATGAGCCCTGTGTCCGTTAGCCTCGACTCCGACCTGCCAGAGAACAATGGAGGGCTCATGGAGTTCGGCATCTTCCAGAACGGCTACATCCCCGGCCCGTCCGCTCACATCGCCGAACACGAGCACCTGATGCTGATGCGCGAGGCGTCGTACCCGATCCTGGCCGACAAGCACAACTGGAAGTTCGCCTGGTTCGGGGAGCACCACTGCCTCACCGAGTACAGCCACCTGTCGGCGCCCGAGGTGATGATCGGCTGGGTGGCCGCCCAGACCGACTACATCCACCTGGGCACGGCCATCACCAGCCTGCCCACCACCAAGGAGCACCCGGTGCGCATCGCGGAGCGGGCCGCCATGCTCGACCACTTCTGCGAGGGCCGCTTCGAGTTCGGCACCGGCCGGGGCGCGGGCAGCCACGAGGTGGCCGCCTTCAACGGCACGCTCACCTCCGAGACTAAGGCCATGTGGAACGAGGCCATCACCGAGATACCCCGGATGTGGGCCCAGCGGGACTACTCCTACGAGGGCGAGCACTTCCGGGTGCCGCCCAACCACAACGTCCTGCCCAAGCCCTACCACGGCACCCATCCGCCGCTGTGGGTGGCCTGCGGCAACCTGGCGACGTTCGCGACGGCGGGGAGCATGGGCATCGGGGCCATCGCCTTCAACTTCGAGCCCGCGCCCGCGCTCAAGGGCCGCATCGACAGCTACAAGGAGGCCCTCGCCGGCTGCGACGAGCCTCACGGCTCGTACATGAACGACAACGTGATGATGACCAACTCGCTGATCTGCCTGGAGGACCGCGACCGGGCCCGGGAGATCGCGTTGATGCAGGGCCGGGGCTACCTGTACTCGATGGTGTGCCTCTACCACGACACCATCCCCAAGCGGGAGGGCTCCCCCACCTGGCCCGAGCCGCCCCTCGGCCTGCCCGACGAGGCCACCCTCGACTTCGCCATCGACGCGGGCTACATGCTTTGCGGCACGCCCGAGGAGGTGTGCGAGCAGCTCGAGAAGTCCTATGTGGCGGTGGGCACCGACCAGCTCGTGTTCGGCCTGCCCAACGAGGGCTTCGAGTACGAGGAGATCCTCGAGATGATCGAGATCTTCGGAGACCGGGTCATCCCCGAGTTCGACAAGGACCGAGTGCACTCCACCGAGAAGTACCGGGCCGGCGCGGTGCGCAAGTACCCGGAGTGGAACGCCCCGCCCCCCGACATCAAGGCCACGCCGCCCCCCAGCGCCTCGATGCCCATCCCCTACCGCCACTGATTCCGGTCCGGGTCGCGATCATCGTCGGCCGGCGCATGGGCCCTGTCCGAGGCGGGCGACGGCCCGATCGGCCAGCCCCGCTCCCGCCCATCACCAGAGTGGGCCTGATCAGCAGACCGAGCCCGTCAGCCCTTGACTAGTTCGGCGGCCTGACGACAGGCCTCGGGGCTGCGGGCGGAGACATTGAGCATCGTTACCGGCGACTCTTTCCAGGCTTGGAGTCGGTCGCGGATGCGCTCGGGCGGACCGACCAGGGAGATCTCGTCGGCGAACTCTTGAGGCACCGCGGAGATCGCCTCGTCCCGGTGTCCGTCCAGGAACAGCCGCTGGACCTTGTGGGCGGCCTCCTCGTAGCCCATCCGAGCCATGAGCTTGGTGTGGTAGTTCTGGCCCTCGGCCCCCATTCCCCCGACGTAGAAGCCGAGGCTGGCCCGCACCGGCAACAGGGCTTCGGCGATGCCGTCGGGCTCGCACACCCGCAGAGTCGTGTTCACCGCGATCTCAAAGCCCTCCGGGGCGGCCACCAGTTGCGAGGCGTACACCTCCGGGCGCTGCGGCGAGTAGTAGAGCGGCAGCCAGCCATCGGCTATCTCGACGGTCTGGGCCACGTTGCGGGGCCCCTCGGCACCGATCCAGATCGGGATGCGCCGCAGCGGATGGGTCATGATCTTCAGCGACTTGCCGAGACCCTCCGCGCCCTCGCCGGCGTAGGGGTGCTGGAAATGCTCGCCATCGAAAGCCAGTGGGCCGGCCCGCTCGAAGACCCCCCGCAGGACCTCCACGTACTCGCGGGTGCGGGACAGCGGCCGGGACGATGGGCGGCCGTACCAGCCCTCCACCACCTGGGGGCCGGACACGCCGAGGCCGAGGATGGCCCGGCCGCCGGATATGTGGTCGAGGGTCACGGCGTGCATAGCAGTGGCCGTGGGCGTGCGGGCCGCGATCTGCGCGATCCCGGTGCCGAGGCGGATCCGCTCGGTGGAGGCGGCAATCAGCACCAGCGGCGAGAAGGCGTCGGAGCCCCAGGACTCGGCCGTCCACGCCGCGTCGAATCCGGCTCGCTCGGCTGCGACGGCCAGATCGACAAGGCCTTCGGGCATCCCGCGGCCCCAATAGCCCAGCGTCAACCCGAGTTGCACGTTCGCACGCTAGCCCGATGCCACAGGTCGCGACGCGGGGGCAGGCGGTCGCGCTGGTAGGGTGACGACGTTCGTGGCGGGCGGTGACGGACAATGCACCTGAGTAACTCCTCCCACCGACGCACGCCCCGCGGGCGCAGAATCCTCGCAGCAATGGTCGTGCCTGTCCTGGCCGCGCTCCCTGCCGGCTCTGCCCAGGCTCAGGACGAGCACGAGAAGACCATCAAGGAGAGCGAGCAGACGATCAGCGCGAGCAGCCAGCGCGTCAAGGAGAAGGAGGCCGAACGCCGAGAACTGCGCGAGTTGGCCGAGACGGCCACCGCGAGCCTCGACGTCGCGCAAGCCACCGCCGACGACCTGATCGCCGCCCTCGACGCCGCCCGAGCCTCAGTGAACGCCCAGCAGGAGGCCCTCGACAACGCGGCCAGGGCGGTAGCCGAAGCCGAGGCTGTCGAGAGCAACGCGGCGGCGCGCATTGCCGAACTGCAAGAGCAGATGGAAGCGGCCGAACAGGGCCTCAAGGCGGCCGTGATCGAGTCGTTCGTTACCTTCCAGACCCCTGACGGATCCCTGAGCGTCCTGAGCGAGGACCTGTGGGAGAACGACCGCCTGGAGGCCCTGGCCAGCTTCACCACGGGCAGTCAGATCGACAGCATCGACGACCTGCGGCGCCTCGGGGCAGAACTCGAACGGTGGCGGCTGGTCGCCGAGGAGGCCACAGCCTCGGCGGTGGAACGCCGAGAGCAGGCCGCCGGGCTTCTCGCGGAGCTCGAGGCGGCCCAGATGAGGGAGGCTGCGTTCGTGCTGGAGGCCGAGGAGAGGCTCGAGACCCGGCTCTATGAGGTACAGACGCTACGGGCCTTGGACTCGTCCCTGGCCGGCGAGATCGAGCGCGAGGAGCGGCGGATCGCCGAAGCGCTGTCACGAAAGCGCTCCGCCCAGGAAGCCCAGCGAAGGGCAGAGGAGGAAGCTCGGCGCAGGGCCGAGGCAGCGGCTAGCGGCGGCGAGACGATCAAGCCCGACCACGGCGACTTCACCCTTGTCTGGGTGCGCGGCATCCAGGTCAACACCGAGATCGCGGGCAACTTGGCCGGGCTGCTGGACGCGATGGACGCCGAGGGCATCCCCCTCAAGGGGTGGGGCTACCGGACCCACGCGGATCAGATCGCGCTGCGCAAGGCCCACTGCGGCACCTCGGACTACGCGATCTGGGAGATGCCGTCCCATCGCTGCCGCCCCCCGACGGCGCGGCCCGGCCGCAGCAACCACGAGAAGGGGCTGGCCGTCGACTTCACCCACAACGGCCGCACCATCACCAGCCGCAGCAGTGCCGCCTTCCAGGCGCTGAAGCGGCTCGCTCCCCAATTCGGGCTCAAGAACCTCCCCAGCGAGCCTTGGCACTGGTCGGTGGACGGCCGCTGAGCATTCTCCATCTGCGACCAGTCCCGAGTCCCGACAGAAGTTGACGGCGCCGGTCGGCGCTACGGGTCAGCCCGTGTGGGTCCAGACGGGCCGGCGCTTCTCGATGAACGCCCTGGGCCACTCGGCGCCGTCGCCCCGGGCCGCGTTGGTCGCCATCACGTCGGTGGCGAGCTTGTAGGCGTCGCCCACGCCCATGTCCATCTGGGCGTAGAGGGTCTGCTTGCCGACGCCTTTGGCGTACCGGCTGCCGCGGGTGGCCCGGCCCAGCAGGTCCATGGTGGCCTCGTCCAGTCGGTCGTTGGGCACAACCCGGTTGACCAGCCCCCACTGGTGGGCGGTGGCCGCGTCGATGGTGTCGCCGGTGAGGGCCAGCTCCACGGCCCGCTTGCGGCCCAAGGGCCGGGCCACCGCCACCATCGGCGTGTGGCAGAACAGACCGCCCTTGCCGCCGGGGGTGGCGAACCCGGCCTGCTCGCTGGCCACGACCAGGTCGGCGCTGGCCACAAGCTGCGCTCCGGCCGCGGTGGCCAGGGCGTGCACCTTGGCCACCACCACCTGGGGGATCTCGGCCATGGCGGTCATGGCCGATGTGCACAGGGCGAACAGTTCGTGCAGCTCGGGCTCGCCCATGGCCGCCATCTCGGCCAGGTCGTGGCCCGAGGAGAACACCGGGCCGTTGGCGGCCAGCACAACCCCGGCGATCTCGTCGTCGGCGCCGGTCGTCCGCAGCGCATGCTCGAGCTCGCCGAGCAGCTCCGACGACAGACAGTTGCGGCGCTCAGGCCGGTTGAGCGTGATCGTCACATACCGGTCGTCGCGCTCATACAGCAGGTTGCGATACTCCATAGGCGACCAGTGTAGGACGGAGCGACCAGCCGGACTCGGCCGGCACTCGGCATGCTGCCAGTTCCGGTCGGGGTGTCAGTCCGACAGGGCGGGGAGGACTTGGTCGGCGGTGAGCTGGACGCTGGACCAGGCCTCGTCCAGCGGCATTCCGCCCACCAAGGGGTGAAGGGCCAGAGCGCCGGTGCTGCGGACCAGCTCGACGGCATCTGCCGGCGTGAGAACCCGGTAGATGCCCTCGGTGCGAAGCTCTTCGACGGTGGTGGCCTTGGAGCACACGGCGGAGGTCTGGCCGGGCGGCTGCCATCCCTTGTAGGTCATCGCCTCCAGCATGAAGCAGTCTCCGTGCTCGGCCCACACCCGGTCGGGGTCCTCGGCCACATGCAGCATCACCACGTTGTCGGGGGCGATGCAGAAGCCCTGCGTGCCGTGGCGCTCGCACTCGGCGTAGTAGAGGGCCTCGATGTCGGGGAACTGGCCGGGGAGCTGCATGGGCAGGCCGAGCCGGGCCGCCCGCCGGGCCGCCGCGGGCGACGATCCGCCCACCAGCACCATCGGATGGGGACGGCTGTAGGGCATGGGCAGGACCTGCACCGTCTCGCCGTTGTGCTCGAAGGGCTCCCCCTTCCATGCGGTGAGCATCACCTCGAGGGCCTCGTCGAGGATCTTGCCCCGCCGTCGGTACTCCTTGCCCAGAGCCGCGTACTCCACCGGCCGGTAGCCGATGCCGGTGACGATCACCAGGCGGCCCCGGCTCACCAAGTCGATGACCGCAATGTCCTCGGCGGCCCGGATCGGGTCGTGCAGCGGTACCAGCAGCGCCGAGATCGTGACCATCAGGTTGTCGGTGCTCGACAGGATCATGGCCGCGTTGAGCAGCGGTGTGGGGCTCCACGCCATCGGAGTGCTGTGATGCTCCTCCAGGCTGACCGCGTTGAAGCCGCGGCTGTCGGCGTAGCGGGCGATCTCCAGCCCGGCCCGGTAGCGGTCGCTCATCGCCTGAGCGTCAGCGGGGTCCGGCGACATGAAGTTGTAGCGGATGAGCGAGAAGGCCATGCCCCCAAGTCTGCCCTACGCGGCGGGCGGGCGCGCCCGCTCAGCCCGCCGGCCGGGCCCTGCGACGGAATCTCGGGACGGCGACCTGTGCCACAGCCACCGAAACCGTCCCGAGATTGTGTGGACGGGACGGCGATCCGGGGGAGGCGCGCCGCGGCCCTCAGCCGAGAATGCCGACGGCGTGCATGCGGTTGACGGTGCTGACCACCGCCCGCAGCGACGCCGACACGATGGACTCGTGCAGGCCCACGCCCCAGGTGGTGTCGCGGTCGGCGGTGTCGACCTCGACGTACGCCGCGGCGGTTGCGTCGCTGCCGGTGCCGATGGCGTGCTCGTAGTAGTCGACGATCTTGCCCGCGAACAGTCCGTGGGACTGCAGCGCCGACACGAAGGCGTCGATTGGTCCGTTGCCCGTGCCCATGACCGTGTGCTCGACCCCGTCGACATGCAGGCGGGCCTCGAGGTCGGTGCGGGCCGCTTCGAGGGTGTCGGTGGTGGCCCGGTGCCCGATCAACTCGATCCAGGGGCGCTCGGGCTCCACGTAGGAGGCCAAGAACCGGCGGTGGATCTCATAGGAGGTGATCTCGGTGCCGGTGTCCTCGGTGACGGTCTGGATCTGCTTGGAGAAGTCGACTTGCAGGCCCCGAGGCAGGTCGAGGCCGTACTCGTGAAGAAGCACGTAGGCCACGCCGCCCTTGCCCGACTGGCTGTTCACCCGCACGACCGCCTCGTAGCTCCGGCCCAAGTGACGGGGGTCGATGGGCAGGTAGGGCACGTCCCACAGGTCGTAGTCGCCGGTCAGGGGCTCGCCCGGGGCCAGGTCGTAGATGGCGGCCATGCCCTTCTTGATGGCGTCCTGATGGCTGCCGGAGAACGCGGTGTACACGAGGTCGCCCACGTAGGGGTGGCGCTCGGGCACGCTCATGCGGTTGGCGTACTCGAACACCCTGCGGGCCTCGGTGATGTCGCTCAGGTCCAGTTCGGGATCGACGCCCTGGGTGAACAGGTTGAGCGCGATGGTGACCACGTCCACGTTGCCAGTGCGCTCGCCGTTGCCGAACAGGGTGCCCTCCACCCGGTCGGCGCCGGCCATGATCCCGAACTCGGCCGCGGCCACCGCGGTGCCCCGATCGTTGTGGGGGTGCAGCGACAGCACGATCGAGTCCCGGTCGCGGATGTCGCGATGGAAGCGCTCGATCATGTCGCCGTAGATGTTGGCCGACGACATCTCCACCGTGGCGGGCAGGTTCAGGATCAGCGGCCAGTCCGGCGTGGGGCCGATCACGTCCATGACGGCCTCGCACACCTCCACGGCGAAATCGGTCTCGGTGCCGGTGTAGCTCTCCGGCGAGTACTCGAAGCGGATGCCGTCGCCTCCGCCGCGCCGCCGGGACGCGTCGAGGCCGCGCATGCACTGCTCGGCGCCGTTGACCGCGATGGCCACGATGCCGGCCCGGTCGGTGCTGAACACCACCCTGCGCTGAGTGACCGACGTCGAGTTGTAGAGGTGCACGATCGCCCGGGGAGCTCCCGCGACCGCATCGAAGGTGCGCTCGATCAGCTCGTCGCGGGCCTGGGTGAGCACCTGGATGGTGACGTCGTCGGGGATGCGGTCCTCCTCCACGAGCTTGCGGCAGAAGTCGAAGTCGGGCTGGGAGGCAGCCGGGAAGCCCACCTCGATCTCCTTGAAGCCCATGTCCACGAGGTGGTCGTACATGCGCTGTTTGCGGGGGATGTCCATCGGGTCGACGAGGGCCTGGTTGCCGTCGCGGAGGTCGACCGAGCACCACAGCGGCGCTTCGGTGATGCGCCGGTCCGGCCAGGTCCGGTCGGCGAGCTCCACCGCGGGGTAGGGCCGGTACTTCGTGAAGGGCATGGGCTTCGACGTGGGCATGGTCGTACTCCTCTGTGCGGCTGGATGATCTTGAGTTCCGGGGCTGCGATCGGGTTCGGGATTCGGTCGGCGACGGGCTGGAACCGACCCCGACAACGACAAATCCCCCCGGCCGGCGGCACGAGGGGATTCGGCGAGCACCGATATGTGGCGCTCGCCTACACGAGAAGCAGGAGGTCGGCGAAGGTGGTCACGGCCGTCAACGCTAGCCGAGCCGGTGGCCGCGTCCAACCCGGCGGCTGCGACAGAGGCGCAACAGGCCGAAGGGGGTGCGATCGGGGCGCGATCCGCGCCATGCTGGAGGAGTGAGCCACATGGTGTGGGAGGCGACGCAGCCGGACCTCCGGTCGCCGATGATGGTGACCGCCTTCCGCGGCTGGTTCGACGTGGGCGGCGCGGCGACGGGCGCGCTCGAGTGGCTGAGCGAACGCAGCGATTCGATCCGGGTGGCGCATATCGACCCTGAGGAGTTCTTCAACTTCGCCGAGCAGCGGCCCACTGTCAGGCTTCAGGACGATCGCCGGGAGATCGTGTGGCCCTCCACCGATGTGCATGTGCTGAGACCACCGGACGGCCAGCAGGATCTGGTGCTGGTTCTGGGCGCAGAGCCCCACCTGGGTTGGCGGACCTTCGCGGACGTGATCGCCGGGCTCGCGTCCCGCACCAATCCGTCCGCGCTGGTGACCCTGGGTGCCCACATCGCCGACATTCCCCACACCCGGCCCTTCCTGGTGACTGGCTCCACCGGCGACGCGAGCCTGGGCAAGGCCTGGGGACTGGACCAGCCCAGCTACGAAGGCCCGACCGGGATAGTGGGAGTGCTGCACGAGCGCTTCGAGCGGCTCGAGGTTCCGGCGGTGTCGCTGCGGGTGGCCGTGCCCCACTACGTCTCGGGCGCTCCCAACCCCAAGGGGGCGCGGGCGCTGCTGGAGCGTTTCGAGCGGGTCACGGGCATCCCGACCGGATGGTCGGAACTGGACGAGGCCGCCGAGGAGTGGGAGCAGCGGGTCAACGACGCCATGAACTCCGACGACGACGTGGTGGCCTACGTTCGCCGTCTCGAGGCCCGGGCCGACGCCCGGGCCGAGCAGAGCGTCCCCAGCCCCGACGATCTGGGCGCCGAGTTCGAGCGCTTCCTGCGCCAGCAGGACAGCCCGGGCTGACGCCGAGCGACCCCGGCTAGCGCATCTGAGGCTGCCACGATGCGGCCGGAAAGAGCGACGGATCCTGGTCCGTCCACGACGACAGGCCACACAGCTGGCGCCGGACGGGGTCGGTCTGGCGCGACGCGAACTCTGCGGTGATGTCGTAGCCCTTGTCCCACTGCTTCATCCAACCCGGCTTGTACAGCACCATCGCCAACCGGCGCGGCTCCGGCCCCGTGTTGGCAGTGTTGGTGTGCCAGATGTCGGTGTTGTTGATCAAGCAGCTGCCGGCCGGGCCGACGAAGGGCACCTGCCCCTCTATGGGCAGCGGCTGGCCGTCCTCGCCGATGTAGCGGGCCAGCTCGGCCCCGCCTCGCCCATGGGAGCCGGGCACCAGAGTGAACGGCCCCATGTCGGTGGTCACGTCGCCGATCAGGTAGACGCAGCGGACCCAGCCGAACTGCCGCGGGTAGGGGATCCCGTCGAGGAACTGGAAGTCGGCGTGCCAGGCGATGTAGGCGGGGGTGGGCCCGAACTTGCAGTCGAGCTCGCCGCCCGTCCCCAGCTCGAGCGTCGGCCCGAGGAGCTCGCGCACCACCGCGAACACCGGAGGGTTGTCCATGAGCTGCTCGAATGCGGGGTCGAGCTCGATCAGTCTCGGAAGCTCGAGCCGGATGGCGTCGGGCTCCCGCGGGTGCAGCGCGAGCTGGCGGTCGTACGCCTCGGTGATCTCGTCGAGCTGCGCCGAGGTCAAGGCGCCGCGCATGACGACGTAGCCGTCTTCGCGTACGAGCCCGGCGGCGTCCTCGACCGGGGTCTCCGGCGTGACGGTGTTCATCGGACCCTCCCCTCGCGCCAGCCTCCCAAACGAACTGTCACAGGCCCGGCCCCGACGATCAAATCGTGCGCCATACACGCGATTCGGCCATCCGTGCAATTTGCCCGCCTCGATGCGCCCCCACATACTGGATATGTCAGACAGCTTCACAACAAGGGGGATGCAAGCGTGGGGAAGCAGGACAAGGACCGTCGCGATCTGATACAGGCGCTCGGCAAGGGGAAGATCTCGCGGCGCCAGTTCACGTTGAGGGCCAGCGCGCTGGGCCTCTCGACCGGCGCGGTCGGCTCCGTGCTGGCCGCGTGCGGCGACGACGAGGCGGCCGCGCCGACGACCACGGCCGCGCCCACCACCGCGCCGACCACCACCGCGGCTGCGGCGCCGACCACGACAGCCGCGACAGAGACCGCCACCACGACCACGGCCGCGCCGGGCGGACCCGTCCGGGGAGGCCGCCTGGTGACCGCCCACACCGGCGCGGGCCCGGCCGAGACCCTGCTGCCCTGGAACGAGGCCTCCTTCATCGACGTGGGGCGGCACAAGCAGATCTACGAGAAGCTCTTCGAGCGGGACGAGACCCTCACCCCGTTGCCGCATCTCGCCGAGTCGCTCGAGTCCAACGCCGCCGGCGACGTCTGGCAGCTCAAGCTCAAGTCGGGCATCACGTTCCACAACGGCAAGGAGTTGACGGCCGACGACGTCCTCTACAGCTGGTCGGAGGCCGCCAACGTGGAGTACGAGAGCGGCTCGAACTTCGGGGTGTTCGACCTCGCCAACACCAGGAAGGTCTCCGACACCGAGGTCGAGCTGCGACTGACCCAGCCGCTGGCCGACCTTCCTGCCGTGCTCTCCAAGAAGGTCATGTACATCGTGCCCGACGGCCTCAGCGACTACGACCAGCCGGTAGGCACCGGCGCGTTCACGTTCGTCGAGTGGACTCCCGGAGAGCGGAGCCTGATGGCCCGGTACGACGACTACTGGCAGGAGGGCAAGCCCTACTTCGACGAGGTCGAGATGATCTCGATCGAGGACCCGACGGCCCGCCTGAACGCCCTGCTGGGAGGCCAGGTCGACGCGGTGGAGCAGTTGGACTTCACCCAGGCCACGGCGCACCGGGACAACCCGGACGTGCAGTTGATCATCGCCGAGTCGACGACCACCGTGCCGTTGACGATGCGCCTGGACACGGCGCCCTTCGACGATCCCAGGGTCCGGGAGGCGGTCAAGCTGTCGGTCGACCGCCAGCAGATGGTCGATTCGGTGCTGCTGGGCTTCGGCTTCGTCGGCAACGACCTGTTCGGCCTCGGCCACCCCTCCTACAACGACCAGCTTCCCCAGCGCACCTACGACCCCGACAGGGCCCGGGCCCTGCTGGCCGAGGCCGGCATGGACGGCCTGGAGGTCACCCTCCACACGTCTCAGGTGGTGCCTGGAATGCTGGAGTCGGCCACCATCTTCAAGGAGCAGGCCAAGGCGTCGGGCATCGAGGTCACCCTCGAGGTGCTGCCCGGCGAGGCCTACTTCGACGTCGAGCAGAGCTACCTGTCGCCGTCGGCGCCGTTCTACCAGTCCATCTGGGGCGGCAACTTCGAGGGCCAGGCGGTGGACGGCCTGCTGGCCGACTCGCCCTACAACGAGACGGTCTGGAACCGGCCCGACTGGGAGGAGTCGTTCAGGGCGGCCCAGGGGATCATCGACGGCGACGAGCGGGCCGCGGCGCTGCAGGAGCTGCAGGTGCCTCTCTACGAAGAGGGCGGCTACGTCATCTGGGGCTTCAGCGCCATAATCGACGCGGCCTCCCCCAGGGTCAAGGGCATCGTCCCGTCCGGCGTGTTCAACCTCGCTCACTACGATTTCAAGGAGTGGTGGTTCGAGTCCTGACGCGGCGCGGGGCGGGGTGACCGCCGAGGAGTCGCCCGGCCGCGCCCAGTCCCGGCGCCTGCACCCGCTGCTGCGCTACGCGATGCGCCGGCTGCTGGCCGGCCTGCTGATGGCCTGGGTGGTGTCGGTGCTGGTGTTCGCGGCCACCCAGATCCTGCCAGGCGACGCAGCCACCGCCATCCTCGGGCGGCGGGCCACGCCGGAGGCCATCGCCTCGATCCGAGCCGAACTGGGCCTCGACCGCCCCCTGGTCGCGCAGTACGCGGACTGGTTGGGCGACTTCCTGCGGGGCGACCTGGGCAACTCGTTCGCGGCCCGGATGCCGGTCGCCGAGCTGATCTCCGGCCGGGTGTGGAACACCGTCGTGCTCGCCGGGATCACGATCGTGGTGATGCTGCCGCTGTCGCTGGCGCTGGGTGTGCTCGCCGGCGTGCGCAGCGGCAGGCTGAGCGACCACGTCATCACCGGCACCAGCCTCGGCGCCATCGCCCTG
This sequence comes from Acidimicrobiales bacterium, assembly GCA_963667505.2. Taxonomy (GTDB): domain Bacteria; phylum Actinomycetota; class Acidimicrobiia; order Acidimicrobiales; family Aldehydirespiratoraceae; genus Aldehydirespirator. The sequence goes on from OY763490.2 coordinate 2,157,804, forward strand.
CCCGAGTTCGTGACCGGGACCCTGCTGGCCGCCTTCCTGGCGATATCGCTGGGGTGGCTTCCGCCGGTGTCGATCGTGCGGCCCGGCGAGAGCCCGCTGGCCCAGCCCGATGTGCTGGTGCTGCCGGTGGTGACGCTGCTGCTGGCCGGACTCGCCTACAACATCCGCATGGTGCGAGCAGGGGTGGTGGACGTCCTGCGCTCCGACTACGTGCGCATGGCCCGGCTGGAGGGCATCTCCGAGAGGAGGGTGATCTGGCGGCACGTCCTGCCCAACGCCCTGGCACCGACCATCCAGGTCATGGCCCTGACGGTGCTGTGGCTGGTCGGCGGCGTGGTGGTGGTGGAGACGGTGTTCACCTACCCGGGGCTGGGCAGCTCGCTGGTGGACGCGGTCGGCGTGCGGGACCTGCCCGTGGTGCAGGCCATCGTCATGTACGTGGCCCTGCTATACATCGCCATCAACATCCTGGCCGACATCCTGGTGGTGCTGGTGATCCCGAAGCTGCGGACCGGTCTGCGATGAGCGCGGCCGCGCTCGGCCGGCGTTGGCGGCGGGCAACGCGCTTCGCCCGCGCCTGGTCGGTGAGGCTCAGCCTCCTGGCGCTCGTGTCAGTGCTGGGAATGGCAGTGGTCGGGCCGTTCTTCTCCCCTTTCTCGTCGACGGAGCTGGCGGGGCTGCCGTACACCCCTCCCGGCGGCGACTTCCTGCTCGGTACCGACTTCCTGGGGCGCGACGTCCTCAGCCGGGTGCTGGCGGGAGGGCGCAGCGTGGTGGTGCTGGCCGGGCTCGCGACGGTGGTCGGCTACGCGCTCGGCGCGACGATCGGCCTCATCGCGGGCTACTCGCAGTCTCTTGTCGATCCGGTGCTCATGCGGGCCATGGACGTCCTGCTCGCCTTCCCGCCGATCCTGTTCCTGCTGCTCCTGGCGGCCGGGGCCGGGGCGAGCCCGGTGATCGTCGTGGTGGGGATCGCCATCATCCAGGCGCCGGGAGTCGCCCGGGTGATCCGCTCGGCCACCCTGGAGGTGTCGGTCAAGGCCTACGTCGAGGCGGCGGTCGCCCGGGGCGAGCCGACCCGACGGATCCTGCGGCGCGAGATCGTGCCCAACATCTTCTCGACGATCGTCGCCGACGGCGGACCCCGCCTCACGATCTCGATCCTGCTGGTGGCCGGTCTGAACTTCCTCGGGCTGGGCCTTCGACCGCCCGCGGCCGACTGGGCCGTGATGATCTCGGAGAACCGCTCCGGGCTGTCCCTCAACATCTGGGCGGTGGTGGCGCCGGCCGTGCTCATCGGCGTGCTAACCGTGGCCACCAACGTCGTGGCCGACGCCGTCGCCCGCACGCGAGGCGTGTCGGTGGACGAGACGATGATGCACCGATGACTCGGGCACCGATGGCTGATGCACCACGACTACCGAGCGCGGGACTGATGCACCGATGACAGCAGAGCCCGGCCCTGTGCTGCAGGTCTCGGATCTGCGTGTCGAGACCGAGGCGGGACCCGCCATCATCGAGGATCTCAGTCTCTCCCTTGCCCCCGGCGAGGTGCTCGGGCTGGTGGGCGAGTCGGGCAGCGGCAAGACGACCACCGGCCTGGCGCTGCTCGGGTTCGCCAATCCGGGGGCGCGGATCGCCGCCGGGCGCGTCGAGGTCGCCGGGCACCAGATGTGCGACCGTCCCGAGGACGAACTGCGAAGGCTGCGGGGAAGCCTCATCTCCTACGTACCCCAGGATCCGGTCACCTCCCTGAACCCTTCCCTGCGGGTGGAGCAGCAGTTGAACGAGGCGCTCAGGGCGCACGCGCCTGAGCGCCTGTCCGGCCGGACGGTGGCGGAGGCTCTGGAGCGGGTGCATCTCCCGGCGGACCGCCGCTTCCGGCGCCGCTACCCGCACCAGCTCTCCGGCGGGCAGCAGCAGAGGCTGGCCATCGCGGTGGCCCTGGTGTGCGGCCCCCGGGTGGCTGTCCTCGATGAGCCGACCACCGGGCTGGACGTCGTCACCCAGGCCCGCATCCTGGAGGAGGTCGACCGGCTGCGCCGGGAACTCGAGGTCGGGTTCGTCTACGTGTCCCACGACTTGGCGGTGGTCGCCGGCATCGCCGACCGGATCGCGGTGATGTACGCGGGCCGCATCGTCGAGGAGGGCCCGGCCGGCGCGCTGATCGACGATCCCCGCCACCCCTACACCCATGGGCTCATCTCGTCGGTGCCCGACCATGTGGAGCCGCGGGCCCTCTCGGGCATTCCCGGAGTGGCGGTGGGAGTGGGCGACCGTCCCGGCGGTTGCGCCTTCTCCCCTCGCTGCTCGATGCGGGTCGCGGCCTGCGAAGAGGAGATGCCCGCTCTGGCCACGGCCTCTTCGGGGCGGAGAGTTCGATGCCTCCGCTGGCAGGAGACGCCCGCAGTGACGGTCCGGCGCCGCGACCTGCTGGAACCGCCCGACGGGTCCGGCGTCCCGTCCCTGCTCGACGTCGACTCGTTGCGGGCGACGTTCGGCAGCCGCGAAAGCGAGGTCGTCGCCGCGGCCGACGTGACCTTCGCGATGGAGATGGGGGAATGCCTTGCCCTGGTCGGCGAGTCGGGCAGCGGCAAGACGACCATCGCCCGCTGCATCGTGGGCCTGCACCGGCCCGCGGCCGGGAGGCTGAGCTTCGACGGACGCCCCCTCGAACCGCTGGCCCGCCAGCGCTCCAAGGAGGAGCGCCGACGCATCCAGATCGTGTTCCAGAACCCCTACGAGTCGCTGAACCCGCGCCGCACCGTCGAGGAGACCATCAAGAGCGCGGCGCTGTTCTTCCGCCACCTGGGCCGTGACGAGGCCCGCACTGAGGTGGGCGAGCTGCTCGAGAAGGTGCGGCTCCCGGGACGCCTCGCGGGCCGGTATCCGGCCGAGCTCTCGGGGGGCGAGCGCCAGCGGGTGGCCATCGCCCGAGCCCTGGCTGCGCAGCCGGATCTGCTCGTGTGCGACGAGGTCACCTCGGCGCTCGACGTCTCGGTCCAGGCCGCGGTCCTGGAGTTGCTCAACGAGCTGAGGGACGACCTCGGGCTGGCCCTGCTGTTCATCACCCACGACCTCGGGGTGGTGGCCTCAGTGGCCGACCGCGTCCTGGTCCTGCAGGAGGGGGTGGTGCGGGAGCGGGGCTCGACCGCTCGGATCCTCACCGCGCCCGCTGATGACTACACGCTCCGGCTCACCTCGTCCGCGCCGTCGCTGTCGGTCACCGGGCCCCGCAGCGGCTGAGCCAGCTAGTCGGGCAGCAGCCAGTCGGGCCGCAGCTAGTCGGGCCGCGGGAAGTCGGGCCGCGGCTAGTCGGGCAGCGGGAAGTCGATTCCGGGTTCCCCCCGAGAGCGGTTGTACTCCTCGGAGTCTCCGTGGTAGCTGGCCACGCCGGGCCGCAACTCCAGCCCCAGCAGCTGACGCTTCATCGGATCGGCGGTGTGGAGCAGGTCGGCGGGCAGGGGCTGGGTGAAGTAGCTGTCCATCCGCTTGATCCAGTACCGGCCGAAGTAGCCGAACAGGGCCAAGCGGTTCCGGGTGGTGCGGTTCACGCCGCTGCTGTGCCATATCCCGGCATCGAAGACGACGACGTCGCCGGCCGAGACCGGCACCTCGATCTGGCCGTCGAGGGGATCGACTCCCTCCGGCGGGCCGTCCTCGCGCCGATGGCTGCCCGGCACTATCCGCACCGGGCCCATCTGCGGCGTCATGTCGTACAGGTAGATGCCGGCGTTGACGGACAGCGCCTTGTTGCACACGAACGAGACATCGCGGTGCCATCTCCTGCGATCGTGGCCCGGCCCTATCAGCAGCAGGTCCATAGACAGCAGCTGGACGTCGTCGCCGAGCACACCGGCGAGCGCCTCGACGAGCTCGCTGGAATCGAGGACGTCCCGGAACGCCCTCCTGCGAAAGAGCACCCGCTCGTGCCAGATGTGGAACTCCTCCTCGGAAGCGGGCAACGCGGCGGCCAGCGCCTCGGACTCCTGCTGGAGCGCGGCGAGGTGCTCGCCGCGAAACACCCCTTCCAAGACGAAGTAGCCCGACTGCTCGAAGGCGGTCAGCTGGTCGTGTGCGAGCATTCTCGGCCCCCTTAGTGCCAGGATCCCGGCCCTATAATGCACTCTTGGCCGATTCTCGTATGCCTTGGGCATCGTCTCGGACCGGGCCAGTTCTCCTAGGGCCTCGGCCATGACCGCCTCACCCATCGCGGCTGTGGAGACCATCCCGCTGCGAACCCCCAAGACGGCATCGGATCCCGACTCCGACCTCGAGACGATCGCTGAGACCGTCGTCGTGCAGGTGACCGACGAGCACGGCCGGACCGGTATCGGGGAGGCCGACGCGCCGGCCATGGCGGTGCGCGAGCTGATCGAGATGGACGACGCCCACTCCCTGAGCCGGGGTCTGGCCGGCATGTTGATCGGCCGCGACCCCTTCGGCATCGCCGCCCTCAACGAGGAGATGTACCGAGGCAGCATCTACCACGGTCGCCGGGGCCTCGGCATACATGCCCTTTCGGCGGTGGACATCGCTCTGCACGACCTGGTCGGCAAGCAGCTCGGACGGCCCGCTTTCGAGCTTCTGGGAGGCGCACGCATCCCGCACGGATCGCCGTACGCGACCCTGTACGCGGGTTCCGTCGCCGGGCGCAGCATCACCGAGATGATGGGGTGCCTGCTGTCGCTCTGCGACCAGGCGCTCCGACTCGGCTACACCGCGGTGAAGGTCGAGGTCCTCTTCGAGGACCTGGTGGACGACCGCCGGCTGGTCCGCTGCGTGCACGAGGCCCGAGCGCATCTGGGACCCGACATCGTCATGATGCTCGACTTCGGCTACCGCTGGACCGACTGGCGGGACGCCCTGTGGGCCCTGCGCCGGATGGAGGACGCCGACCCCTACTTTGCCGAGGCGCCGCTGCAGCACGACGACCTGGAGGGGCACGCGAGGCTGGCGGAGCGGACCGACGTGCGGGTCTGCGGCGCGGAGTTCGCCGCGACCAGGCACGAGTGCCGCGAGTGGCTGGAGCGGGGCCGGGTCGATGTGGTCCAGCCCGACGCGGGACGCGCCGGGGGGCTGACCGAGATGCGCCGCATCGCGCAGCTGGCCGCCGACCGCGGCGCGCTGGTGATCCCCCACGGCTGGAAGACGGGCATCACCGCGGCCGCTTCCCGGCACTTCCAGGCCGCGTCCGCCAACGTTCCCTACTTCGAGATGTGCGCGCCCGAGCTGAGCGGAGCGACTCTGCGCGCCGAGCTCGTCACGCCTGAGCCCTCGGTCGTCGATGGGAGGCTCGAACTGCCGAGCAGCCCCGGGCTTGGGATCGACCTCGTGCCCGAGACGGTGGAGCGATTCAGGGTGGACACCGGGTGACAGCGCTCAAGGGCATTACCTTCGACCATCCCCGCGGCGTGGAGCCGTTGCTGGCGTCGGCCGAGGCCTTCGCCGCGCAGCGGGGAGTCGAGGTCTCCTGGCAGGCCAGGTCGCTGCAGCGCTTCGCCGACCAGCCGATCGACGAGCTGGCCGCCGACTACGACCTGCTGATCATCGACCATCCCTGGGTCGGGCAGGTGAGCGTCGAGGGGTCCTTGCTGCCGTTGGACGACTATCTGTCGGAGTCCGAGATGGCAGACCTGCGGGCCGGCGGCGTGGGGCGCAGCTTCGAGTCCTACCGCTACCGGGGCAGGTTGTGGGCCGTCCCGGTCGATGTCGCCTCCCAGGTCAGCGCATACCGGCCGGACCTGCTCCAAGCCGCGGGCGAGGCTCCCCCCTACACCTGGGCCGACGTCATCGGCTTGGGCCGCAGGCTGAGGGGGCGGGGCCAGTGGCTCGGGTTCCCGCTCATACCCGTGGACTGCATGATGAGCTTCATGTCGGCCTGCGTCGCCGAGGGCGAGCCTCCGGGCGAGTCCCGAGAGGTGCTCGTGTCCCGCCCTGTCGGCGAGCGAGCCCTGGCCTTGTTGGCTGAGTGCGCTGGTCTGAGCCATCCCGAGACGCCCAGGGAGAACCCGATCAAGGTGCTGGACCGGATGTCCAGCACCGACGACGTGGCCTACTGCCCGCTGCTGTTCGGCTACACCAACTACTCCCGGGCCGGGTTCCGACCCCGCAAGGTGAGATTCGACGTGGCGCCTTCCCACGACGGGACGCCGCTCGGGGGAATCCTCGGAGGCACGGGCCTGGGCGTGTCGGCGGGCACCGCCTCGCCGGATGAGGCGTGCGCCTACGCGGCCTTCGTGGGATCGAGCGCCTTCCAGGCCGGCCCCTACGTGGAATGCGCCGGCCAGCCGGCCCACCTGGCCGCGTGGACCGGCGCCCGCGCCAATGGGCTCACTGACGACTTCTTCCTGCGGACACTGCCGTCGCTGTCGGCCGCCTATCTGCGCCCGAGATTCGACGGCTTCCTCGTGGTTCAGGACCGAGGCGGCGAGATCGTCCACGACCACCTGTTCGGGGACCGCAGCGCCCGGCAGGCTCTCGACGACCTGGACCGGCTCTGGGCGCAGCAGGTCGCGCTAGCACGAGCCTGACCGCCCGCCGCGGCCGGCCCCGCCGGCAGACCCGAGCCGAAGGGAGCGAGCGCGCGCCGGGGTCTGACGCCCGCGGCTACAGGACTCCGAAGCGCTCCCACACGTCGGCGAGCTTGGCCCCTTCCAGCAGAAGGTCGCGGGCTTGGTCCTCGGCGGTGGCCTTCTCCAGCGCGCGGGCCGCAGCCTCCACCGCGATCGACCGGGGCACGAACGCGACGCCGTCGTCGTCGGCCACCACCAGGTCGCCGGCCGAGACCGGCACGCCCATGCACTCGACCTGCTCGTCCGCATGGGTCAGCGAGATCCGGCCCAGCGCGTCGGTGGGCCTGGTGCCCAGGGCGAACAGCGGGAACCCGAGGTCGTGGATCTTGGCGGTGTCGCGGACCATGCCAGCGATGACCGCTCCCCTGGCCCCTCGGCCCCGCGAGGCGGTCGAAAACAACTCGCCCCAAGCGGCCACTTCGGGCCTGCACTCGCCCACCACCACTTCCCCTGGCCTCAGCGAGTCGATGAAGTCGATCTCCCCGCCGTAGTGGCGGTCAGGAGGCGCGTCCACCGCGACCGACCGGAACGTCCTGGCCCATCCCACCAGGGTCCCGGCGCCGGAGAAGCGGCGCAGACCCGGCCGGGTGGTCTGGTGCCGACGCCCGAACTGGTCGCAGACGTCGGAGAACACCGCGGAGTAGCAGTGCTCGGCGACTGCGTCCAGATCGAGATCCGGGGCATGCTGAACCGTCATGGAATCACTCCGATGTTCGGGCGCGAGGTTCGCGCTCGATGATCAGCGTAGTGCTGTGGGTCACCGACCTACCGGGGCCGACCACCGTCGTCATGCCCCTCCTCGACGCCTCCGCGAGGCCGTCGGAGCTAGCGCTCGAGGCCGGCTCCAGCCCCAGGCACTGAGTCCTGCGATCCCAGGGCGACGCTGGATTCCGGCCGTTCTCCAACCAGTACCACAGCGAGGACAGGTGATCGCCCGTCCAGGTCAGCGCCACCTGGACTCCGTCGCGGCTGCGGGCAGCCGCCCGTCCCGGGCCGCAATCCAGCACGGCGCCGAATCTCTGCGTCCCGGGCGCCGGCAGGCTCGACCAGTCGCCGGGCGCCGAGCATGCGTCGAGCATGCGGCGCGGCCCAGCGGGCAGGTCCACCGGAGCCCCTTCCCATACGAACGCCGAGCCGAGGATCAGGTGCTCGACGGCCATGAACTCGACGGGCCGGCCTGTCGGGTTGGTGATGGCGGTGGCGATGGTCAGGTGGTCGCGACCGATCAGATGGTCGCGCTCGACCGTCGCGCCGCCCGCATCGCCGTAGCGCAAGCTCAGGCGGTCCGTCGTCGAGTCGACGACCTCCCACTCGGAAAGAGCGGCGTCGCCGTGATAGGGATGGCGGCGTCCCTTGTGGAGGCACGCGGGGCCGGCGTTGGGGAACAGCAGCGTCCATCCGCCTCGCCAGCCCCTCACCCAGGACTGGTCGTCTCGGCCCCGGTCACTCGGTTCGGCCGGCCAGTGGGGATGGAACAGAACCTCGCGTCCAGCCGCGTCCCGCACCGACAGCACGTCGGCGCCACCGCGGGGGTCGACCACGGCCTGAATGCCTCCGCCCGACAGCACGAAGCTCCGCTCGGTCACTCGCGAGGAGGGCGGTCGGCGGGTGCGTCGTCGGGCGCGAGGACGCGCCCACACACCTCGGGCACCTTCACGGAGGGGCGCCTCCCCTGACTGCGGCCGCGCCGTCGACGCGCAGGCTCACGCCGGCGATGAACGACGCCCGGTCGCTGAGGAGGAACTCGACGGCCGCGGCCACCTCCGAGGGCCGGGCCATGCGGCCGAGCGGGTGCAGCGAGTCGAGTTCTCGCAGCTGCGCCGCCCGGTCCTCCGGAAGCAGCAGCGCGTGGGTCATAGGAGTGTCGACCGCTCCGGGAAGCACGCTGTTGCAGCGGATCTCCTGGGGCCCGTACTCCACCGCCACCTGCCTAGTGAGCGCCTCCACCCCGCCCTTGGCCGCCTGGTAGGCGAACGAGCCGTCGAAGCCGACCACGGCCTGGATGCTGCTCACGTTCACGATCGACCCGCGGCCGCTCTTCAGGAAGCGACGGACCGCGGTCGCGCATCCGAGGGCCACCCCCACCAAGTCGACGTCGAGCACACGGCGCAGGTCGGCCTCGGTGACCTCGTGGGCGCTGGCGGGGATCTCGATGCCGGCGTTGTTCACCCAGCCCTCGAGAGCGCCCAACTCCTCGGCCGCATCGGCGGCGCGCTCATGCGTCGACCATTGCGAGACGTCGCCGGAGACGCCCACGAACCGCGGGCCGTGCCGCTCCGAAGCGGCCTCCAGCGCCCCCGCGTCGATGTCGACGCCCGCGACCGCCCAGCCCTGCTGTATGCATTCCTGGACGACGGCCCGGCCGATGCCCGCACCGGCGCCGGTAACCACGACGGCCGGACGCTGCGAGGTCTGGGGCTCTTCACTCATCTGCCCGCTCCTGCGAGACGCTCGGTGCTGCGTGACCCTATGCCACCCTATGCCCTGCACATCTCGACCCTCGAGGCGTGGAAGCGGATCGGCGTTCGTCGATGCCAGCCGCGGCCTGGGGTGGTCGGGGCTCGATTCGACAGCCGGACATGCGCGAATTCGTTGCGAACTATGGTTCGGTTCGACGCGCATCCGCCACTCCCCCTAGGAGGGAGCCATGACCGCCTTGATCGCCGAGCCGGCAACCGCCATCCATCGGGGCGATGAGGAGCTTCCCTGGGTAGACGCGGGGGGCGGCATCGAACTCAAGGTGATGATGGTGCGAGACGACGACGGGCTGTGGATCATCCGCAACCGGTTCGAGCCGGGAGTGGTCGTCCAGACCCACCGACACACCGGGCCGGTGTACGCACACACCCTCGGCGGCTCGTGGAAGTACGCCGAGTACCCGGAGGTCAACCGGGCCGGGTCGTTCCTGTACGAGCCAGCGGGCAGCGTCCACACCCTTACCGTGCCCGACGACAACGCCGAGCCCACCGACGTGTGGTTCCAGATTCACGGCGTGAACCTCAACCTCGACGCCGCCGGCAATGTCGAGTCGATCACCGACGGCCCGGGCGTGCTCGCCGCCTACTACGCCCTGTGCGAGAAGCAAGGCCTGCCCCGGCCCAACGTGGTGACCTGAGACCCGCCGACAGCCGCTCGCCGCGGCGGCGTCGGCCGAAATTGGTGGGAGTATCGGCCCTCCAGGGGCCGTTTCGTCGCCAATTTGGCGAGCGCTATAGGCCGAAGGTGCCGTCTAGGCGGGTCTTCCAGCTGCCGGCCGCGACTGTGCCGCCGTCCACGGGGATCGACGCGCCGGTGATGAAGCCGGCCATGTCGGACGCCAGGAACACGATCACCGCGGCGCACTCCGACGGCGCCGCCGTCCGCCGCAGCGGCGTCGGGTGCAGGCCGTCCATCATGGCGCCTGACGCCTCGGCGAGGCCCTCGTCGCCGGGGGTGGGGATCATGTCGGGCGCGACGCAGTTCACCCGGATGCCCCGGCCTCCCAGCTCCACGGCCAGCGTCTTGGTGAACTGCTGAACGGCTGCCTTCATCGCGGCGTAAACGCCGAAGCCGGGCGCGGCGTGGTAGGCCTCCACGGACGTGACGTTGACGATGGCGCCGCCGTCGGCCATCAACGGCACGCCGTGGCGCACGCAGTTGGTGACGGTTGCGAAGTTCTCCCGCATCAGGGCGTGCTCTCCCTTGGGCGACACGGCCTCGAACAGGGCGTGGAACGTGCCCCCGGCATTGTTGACCAGCACGTCGATGGGGCCGAGCTCGTCGTGGACGCGCTGGAGGAAGCCGGCCACTGCGTCGTCGTCGCGGGCGTCGAGCGCGTCCCACACGCAGCGGCGACCGGCCGCCTCCACCTGCTCGACGGTGTCGGGCAGCGGCCCGGCATCCTTGTCGAACACGGCCACATCCGCGCCGAACCGGGCCAGCGCGGCCGCAGTGGCCGCGCCGATGCCCCGGGCCGCGCCGGTGACGACGGCCACTCGGTCGGTGAGCAGGATGCTGTCCGGGCGCAAGTCCACTCGTCTCCTCTCAGCGCGGGCCGACGATACCGCCCGGCCGCAGCCAGTAGGGTGAGCGGCCCGCGATCGGGAGGTGGAAGCCATGGGCGAGTTCGTCGGAGTGGAGACCGGCGGGGGTGTGGCCACGATCCGCATCGACCGCCCCCGGATGAACGCCATCAACCCGCAGATGCTCACCGAGTTGATCGAGGCGGCCAACACCGTCGCGGCCGACGGCGACGTCCGGGCCGCGGTGGTGTGGGGCGGCCCGAAGATCTTCGCGGCCGGCGCCGACATCGGGGGCTTCGCTGGACTCAACCCTGCCGGCGCGCGGGAGCTGTCGCGCCATTTCAACGACGCCTTCCTCGCAGTGGAGAACCTGCCTCAGGTGACGGTGTCGGCGGTCAACGGATACGCGCTGGGCGGGGGCATGGAACTGGCCATGGCCACTGACTTCCGGGTGGCCGCGGAGGACGCCACTTTCGGCCAGCCCGAGATCCTGCTGGGGATCATCCCCGGCGGCGGGGGCACCCAGCGGCTGCCCCGGCTGGTGGGCGTGACCAAGGCCAAGGAGATCATCTACACCGGCCGCCATGTAAGCGCGGCCGAGGCGCTAGAGATCGGCCTCGTCTCCGCGGTGCACCCCGCCGACGGCACCTACGACGCCGCGGTGGAGCTCGCGGCCGGCTACGCCGCCGGGCCGGCCGCGCTGCGCATGGCCAAGCAGGCGGTCATGGACGGACTGGCCCTGTCGCTGGCCGACGCGGTGGCCTGCGAGGTCGAGCGCTTCGGCGACTGCTTCACCACCGACGACACCGCCGTCGGCGTGGCCAGCTTCCTGGAGAAGGGCCCCGGCAAAGCCGTCTTCACCGGCCGCTAGCGCAGCGGCGACGCGAGCAGCCCGAATGATCGCCCGATGACCAATTGGGCTCGCGCGAGAGCCTGGGCTGCGATGTCAGCTACGTCGAGAGCGAAGCCCTCCAGCGGGCTGCTTACGTCCCGGCGACGGTGACGATGTTCAGATCGCCGCTGCGGCCCACTAGCTCGATCAGGTCGGCATAGTCGTCTGAACCTGTCCAGCTGTCCAGGGAGTCCTTGTCGGGGAACTCCACCGCTAGGAGGTTCTTCGGCTTCCAGTCGCCGACGAGCACGTCGACGTGACCGCCCGCGACCAGCATTTTGCCGCCATAGCGCTCGACGGCGCGGGCCGTCGGGACCCACTGGTCCACGGTTGCCACGTAGGTGTCCCGATCGGTGACCATGGCTTCCATTAGGAAGAACATTGCTGGATTCTCCTGTCTGTGTTGGCGGTGACGTAGACGGCTCCGACCATTAGCGGGCTAGTGGATGAGTCTCTGTGCTTGAAGGAACTCTCGGGTTACTTCGACACAGCGGAGCGGCACCTCGAGTTGTAGTAGGTGCGTAGTGTCGGGAATGAAGTCGTAATCTAGCACGGTGAGCGTGCTCAGGTCGTAGCTGGGCAGGAACGAGTACGGCACGGCCGGGTCCGCTCCGATGACCTTCAACGGGATGTCGATGCTGTCGAGGATCTCGGGTGCCTGCATCGAGAAACCGAAATACCACTCATACAGCTGGCCCTCGTGCTCGGGGGGGCACCGCAGTTCGTAACCGCCCCCGGCAGCCGGCCGCAGCGTCGTGTCGGCGAACAGTCTCCGAGTCTCGGGCGGTACCCGCGCGAATCCCGACGCCTTCGCCAGCAAGGTCGCGAGAGCCTGGGGTGACTCGAAGTGCTGCTGGCGGCGCCGGGCCCTGCTGGACAGTCCCTGGCACACCGTCTCCATCTCATCGAGATCGGCACCGGACGGGTAGATCGGCGGGTCGAACAGCACGAGCGCCGTGAAAGTCGGCTCCTGCTGCTCGTGCATCAGCGCCACCATTGCCGACAACGAATGGAACACCCCGATGCTCGGCTTCGCCCCGAAGCTGGCACTCACCCCGTCGAGGATGCGGCAGTTGTCATCAACCAGTGTCGGCAAGTTGTGGATCCGTAGCGGAGTGACCGCATTCCATCCGTGGCTGCGCAGGTCATAGACGACCAAGTCGAAGTGCTCAGCCAGCAGCGACCAGAACGGCCAGTACGAGTCGACCGCGAAGCCGAGACCGCAGCTCAGCACCAAGCGAGGACCGTCGGCGTTGCCGTGTCGTCGGAGCACCGTCGTTGCGCCATGCTCGAGACGAACCTCCGCGGTCGCCAATGGCTCCGGCAACACCCAAGGATCCACTCACTAACCTCCAGCCGATCTTTCAACTCGTTGCAAACGTCCAGAGTAGTTCATCGTTGACGGTGCTGCCGACGAGCGCGGGTTGCTTCAGGTGCTAGGCAACCTCTAGGCGGTTGAGCCGGATTGCGGCCAGGACCAGGCTGGCTGCTGTCACCGCGGCCAGCACGATCAGCGCGGTGGCGGTGGTGTAGGCGTCGATGCTCAGATCGACCTCCGCGATGCGGGTCAGCAGCGACCGGCTGTAGCCGCGCAGCGACAGGCGGGCCGCGAAGTCGCCGAGCCCCACGGCCAGGCCCTCCCACAGCAGGACGTAGCCGATGCCCCACATGATCGGCTTCTTGAGCAGCAGGCCCACGAGGACGAACAGCGACGAGTAGGCGACCGTGCCCAGCGCAGCCGCCCACAGCCCTCCCAGCATCAGGTCTGAGGAGCCGGCGGCTCGGTCGGCCGCGAGCCAGCCCCCCAGAACGGTCGGCACCACCGTGAGAGGCAGCGCGGCGGTGACCGCCGCGGCCGCCGCGCCGGCCACCACCGGCGCCCGGCCCATGGGGCGCAGCCACAGGTACACCAGGGTTCCGTCCTCGCGGGTGTCGCCCAGCACCGAGGAACCGAACACCAGCGACACGATGGGCACCAGGATGATCAGCCCGAAACCGTCGGCGTAGCCGGCGCCGTCGCGAAGCAGCTGATCGGCTGACAGCGCCTCGTCGGCGTCGGCCAAGCCGACCAGCCAGCCCACCAGGATCATCAGCCCGCCGAGCCCGCCGAGCGCGAGGAGCTTGCCCGGCGTCACGACCTGGCGGACCAGCACCCGGTACGTCAGCACCGCGGCTCGCAGGGCGGGCACATGCCGACGCGGCCGTGTCGCCAGCGGCGAGGTCATCGTCGTTCCACCGGACGCGCCGTCGCTGCTCCGTCCGGCAGGCCGTTGCCGCTGGACCGAGCAGGCTGCGGTCTCTCCGCCAGGCAGGTCATCGTCGTTCCACCAGATAGCGGAACACCGACTCGAGGTCCTCGTCGAGGGGGGCGACCCGCGACAGGCGGGCGGTCAGCCTCTGCGCCAGCGGCGCGACCTCCCGGCCGAGGCGGTCGACGTCGCGGGTGTCCACGATGAGGGAGTCCGCGCCCACACTCACGCCCACGGCCGTGCCCGACTCGACCAGGGCGGCTGCGAACTGCCGGGGCCGGTCCACGCCGATGCGGATGCGGTGGGGGCGGTCGTCCATCAGCTCGCGCAGCTCGCGGTAGTCGCCGCTGGCCGCCAGTCGGCCCTGGGCGATCACCAGGATCCGGGAACCGAGCCGGGCGACCTCCTCGAGCACGTGGCTGGACACCAGCACGCAGCGGCCCTCGTCGCCCAAGCCGTGGAACAGCTCGATCATGCGTCGGCGCTGCACCGGGTCGAGGCCGGTGAGCGGCTCGTCGAGGATCAGCACCTCGGGGTCGTGCACCAGCGCGGCGGCCAGTTTCACCCGCTGGCGCATGCCCTTGGAGTACCCCGACACCGATCGGGAGTCGTCGGGGTCGAGGTCGACGATCCCGAGGGCGCGGCGGGCGGCTCGGTCGGGCTCGGGCACGCCCTCGGTGGCCGCGGCCAGCGAGACGAACTGCATGGCGCTGAGACGGTCGAACAGGCCGTCCTGCTGGGGGGCCAGCCCGATCCTGCCTCTCACGTCGCGGTCGCGGCGGGCGTCGGCGCCGAGCACCCGGACCGTGCCCTTGGTGGGCGGCGTCAGCCCGCACATGACCCTGAACAGCGTGGACTTGCCCGCGCCGTTGGGGCCCAGCAGGGCGGTGACCCCGGATCGCACCCCGAAGGTCACGTCGGACACGGCCACCACATCGCCGAACACCTTCGACACGCCGTTCACCTCGATCATGGCCGAGCCGTCCGGCGGCGGCGGAGGCGGCGTCCGGCCGCCGGCGGGAGGACTGGCCGGCGGCGGAAGCACCGACGGCCCCGAGGGACCCGTACTCGAGTCAGCGCCGTTCATCGGCTCAGCGCCAGTCGCCGGTAGCGCCACCACACGACGCCCGCGCCGAGGGCCACCCATACGAGGTTGGCACCGACCACGAAGAGCGTCGAGAGTTGGGCGCGCTTGTGGAGCGGATTGACCTCGCCGTCGCCGGGCACCTCCGGCGGCTCGGCCGAGTAGATCCGCTGCTTGAGCTCGTCGGAGATCCCGCCGAGGTCGAAGGCGTAGAACTGCTCCGTCATCTTGGCGCCCTCCACCAGGGCGAGCGTCAGGCCGCCGCTGCCCCACAGCAGCAGGATCACGCCGATGGAGGCGAAGGCCCGGCGGTCGGTGAGGCTCGCCGCGGCCAGGCTGGCAGCAGTGAAGGCGGCCGAGATGGCTGCGCCGGCCGCGATGATGCGCACGAAGATCTTGATCCACTCGACGAGCCCGTCGGGCCCCGAGCCCTCAATGGTGTAGGCCACCAGCAGGAACAGCACGGGCCCGACGGTCAGCACGGCCAGGGTCAGCGCCACCGCCAGAGCCTTGGCCGTCAGGTAGCTCCACCGCTGAAGCGGGGTGGACAGGTAGAGCGGCAGCATCCCGCTGCGGCGGTCGGCGACCAGGATGTCGGGCACGACGATGCCGCAGTAGAAGAACAGGGCGACGGTGATGAAGCCGTAGTACTCGTGGTAGTCGGGGAGGATCTCGTCGGTGATCACGTCGATGTCGAGCACTACCGCCAAGCCGACGAACACCACGCCGGGGACCAGCGCGATCACCACCGCCAGCCACGGCAGGATCTTGTGGCGGGCGCTGCGCCCCAGGCCGAGGGTGTGGCGCACCGAGTACCGCACGACGGAGCGGATCGCTCCGGGCAAACCGGTGCGCGGCCCGTCGTAGGACCGGTAGCCCTGGTCGATGATCCGAGCCGCGTCAGCGTCGGCGGCGTCGGTCGGGGCGGAGGGGTCGGCGGTCGGGGCGGAGGGGTCGGCGGTCGGGGCGGAGGGGTCGCTCATCGAGCCGCGTCCTCGATCGGAGCGGAGGGGTCGCTCATCGGGCCGCGTCCTCGAAGAGGTCCTCGAGGGTGCGGCGCCGGGTGTCGAGGCGGCGGATGCGGGCGCCGGCCGCGGCCACCGCGTCGCGGGACCGGTCGCAGAGCTCCTCGAACCCCGCGCCCCGCAGGGCCAGCGTGGCCTCGTGGCGTCTTACGTCGATGCCTCCGGCCCGCAGCGCGGCCTCCACCGCGTCGACCGACCCGGCGGGCTCGGCCACGTCCACCAGTTCGAGGGTGATGCCGTCGCCCGCGCCGACGAGGTCGCTGATGGGCCCGCAGGCCACGAGCCGGCCTGCGTTCAGGGCCACGATGTTGTCGCAGACCCGCTCCACTTCCTCGAGCTGGTGCGACGACAGCACGACATTGATCGAGAAGTCGCGGCTGATCTGGCCGATGAGGGTCAGCATCTCGCTGCGCTGCACGGGGTCGAGGCCGTCGGTGGGCTCGTCGAGCAGCACCAGCTTGGGGTCCGAGGCGATGGCTTGGGCCAGCTTGACCCGCTGGCGCTGGCCGGTGGACATGGTGCCCAGCGTCCGGAGGCGCTCCTCGCCCAGCCCGACCAGCCACAGGGTGTCCGAGGCCCGGTTGCGGGCCTCGACGCGGGGCAGGCCCTGGACCTCGGCGAGGTGGCGCACGAAGTCGACCGCCCTCATCTCGTCGGGCAGCACGTTGCGCTCGGGCGCGAACCCCACCATCGCCCTGAGCCGGTGGCCTGCCTTCTGCGGGTCGACACCCAGCACGGTGACCGAGCCCGAGGTGGGCACGCGCAGGCCCAGCATGGCGTTGAGCAGCGTGGTCTTGCCCGCGCCGTTGGCGCCGACGAGCCCGGTCACGCCCTCCTGCATCGCGAGTTCGAGATCGTCGAGGGCGACCGTCGGGCCGAAACGCTGCGTCAGCCCCTGCGCTTCGACCATCGACACCGCGGCAGCATATGGCTGACCTGCGGCCTTGCCGCGCGCCGGCTTCGGCGCGGCCTCGTCCATGCATCCACTCTGCGGCCGGCGGCCTCGCCCCCCAATCGGGGACATCCCTGAAGTTCCCCCGACGCCCAGGGCGCGACTCAACGGGCTCGGATCCAAGCCATGGAGCTTTGCCGGATCGGGCCTCGTGGCGGTTTGCCTTCTATCTTGGGCACCCGCACCAGCAACGACCGGGCCGAGAGACGCCGATGACTGTTCCGACCTACCAACTGCACCATCTGTGCATCTTCGAGAAGCAACCCCGCGACGCCATGTGGAACTGGCTGCGCTGGTACCACGCCATTCCCGCCTACTACTGGGAGGGTGTCGCCGACCTGCACCACACGGGCGAGGGCGGCGTGGACTACACGTTCCTGGCCTGCGGGGCGCCGTTCCAGATGCAGCTGGAGTCGCCGCCGTACCAGTTCGAGTACGAGCGCAACTGGTTCGCCGAGCACGACTCGGGCATCAACCACATCTGCTGGATCGTGCCCAGCGCCTACGACACCGTCGACCACCTCCAGTCGAACGGCGCCACCGTGGCCATGCCCTACGAGGAGTTCGGAGACACCTACCACGGCTTCGTGGCCATCGACCCCGAGGGCCGCTGGGTGGAGATCATGTCGTACCCGAGCGAGTTCAAGACCCCCGACGTGGAGTTCCGCCCGGTGGGGCATCCCGGTCTGCAGACCCTGGGGGTGGTGCAGCTGTGCCGCGACCTCGACAGCCAGGTCGAGTGGTACACCGACGTGCTGGGGCAGCGGATCATCCTCGACGCCCGCAGCGGCAACGACGGGCTGGTGTACCTGGCCGACCACACCTACGAGGACCGCCAGTGCGTGAACGTGCTGGCCACCCCCAGCACCGAGGCCGAGCACGCCCTGATGGAGCGCCACGGCCCGGTGATCTCCACCGTCCTGTACCAGGCCGGCGACGTGGACGCCGCTTGGCGCGACGCGGTGGCCGCCGGCTTCGGCGAGGTGGCCGCCCCCGCCCACGACGACCGCATCGGGGCCCGCACCGGATATCTGCGCGAGCCCAGCGGCAACCTGGTGCAGGTGCGCGAGCGACTGGCTGCCTGAGCTTGCGCGTTCGGGGGATCCACCACGTCGGTTTGGTGGTTCGCGACTTGGACGCGGCGGTCGCCTTCTACGGGGCGCTGCTCGACATGGAGATCATCGGCCGGGACCGGTGGCGAGATCCCGACCCTGGCGCCGACAGCGCAGTGGGGCTGGTCGGATCCTCCGCCGACGGCGTGATGATGCGCGGATCGAGCAGCTACCTGGAGTTGTGGCAGTACCACGCCCCCGACCGGGTCGGGGACGATCCCGCCGACCGGGGCGCCCAAGAGCTGGGGCTGCGCCATCTCGCCGTCGAGGTGGACGACGTGGGCGCTGCCCTCGACCGGCTCGTCGAACTGGGCGGCTCCCGGACGGGCGACCCGCTGCGCTTCGACCACGGCGGCGAGGCGGTGTACTGCCGGGACCCCTTCGGCACCATCATCGAGTTCATGTCGGTCGGCTCGTCCGGCGAGTCGCTCGACGAG
The DNA here is from genome assembly GCA_963667505.2 of Acidimicrobiales bacterium. Taxonomy (GTDB): domain Bacteria; phylum Actinomycetota; class Acidimicrobiia; order Acidimicrobiales; family Aldehydirespiratoraceae; genus Aldehydirespirator. Next base: position 2,176,131 of record OY763490.2, read on the forward strand.
CTCTAGCCCGGCCCGGTTTCAGCCCGCCGTCGGCGTTCCAGTCGACCTGGATCGTGCCATCGCTCGACGAGATGTAGCCCGAACCCCTCAGTCCTCCATCAGGCGCATGGGGTCGCCCATGTCGTGGTAGCCGAGGTAGCCGCCGCCCACCGCCGAAGCGTCGTACAGGGCGTAGCCCAGCAGTTCCTGGGCCCGCCGGGGCAGGCTGCGGGCCACCTCGGGCGGGATGTTGGTGTAGCTGTTCTCCACCGGCCGCAGCCAGCCGCAGCAGTAGCCGGTGGACAGCGCCCGTCTCCATCGGTCGCTCGTCCGGTTGGCGCCGCCGGCGTGCAGCGTGTCGCCCCTGAAGAACAGCACCGAGCCGGCAGGCAACGAGCAGGCGGCTACTTCTTCAGGGGCGGGCTGGCGACCGGACTCCCAGAGGTGACTGCCGGGCACCACCAGCGTGCCGCCCATCTCGGGGGTGATGTCGACCAGAGCGGCAATGCTGTTGACGATCATCGGCGCCGCCGGGCGGGCAAAGTTCCAGGCGTCGTCGTCTCGGTGGAACGGCTGGGCCGACTCCCCCGGACCGATGTCGATGACCTCGCCGTCGTTGAGGACGAGCGTGGGACTTATCGGTCCAACCACCGCCTCGGCGAAGCCAAGCAGCCGCTCGTCGAGCATGATCTCCACGAAGCTGGGCGCCTTGGCACACAGGCCCTGGAGCCGCCGGGTGCGCCGCCCGAGGAACTCGTCGGACGTATCAGAGCCCGAGTCGGTGCCGCGGTGGGCACCGAGCCAGGGGGCGAGCTCTGAGTTGAACCGCGCCAGCAGGTCGGGCGAGAGCCACCCGTCGACAATCACGCCCCCGTCACGCTCGTTGGCCTCGACGATGTCGTCCACCGTGCAGTCCGGAGGCAGCCTCTCCAGTTCAGGCATCGCTTCTGCAGGTAGTCATGGGCGAGAGTCTTGCAGCATCCTGAACCGGTCGAACGAAGGGAGCCGGTCATGAGCGACCCCGACGCTTCAGAGGGCGGTGCCATGCGGCGGGAGGATCCCGACTTTCTGGAGCACTGCTACCGCCGAGTGCTGGGCGAGCTGGGGTTCTCGGCCGAGCACGCCGCGGTGGTGGCCGGCTGTGTTTCCGACGGGGACCGCAACGGGAAGCTCACCCAGGGCATGGGTGTGTTCGAGATCCCGGTGCTGCTGGCCCGCACCGGCACGATGGACGTGACTGCGGTGCCGGAAGTGGTCGACGAGGGACCGACATGGCTGGTGATCGACGCCCGCCGGTCGTCAGGCCAGTGGGCCATCACGATGGCCACCACCGCGGCCATCGCCAAAGCCCGTGAGCACGCCATCGCCATCGCCTTCGTGCGGGACTTCAACGACGCCGGCGCCTTCGGCACCTACGTCCGGATGGCGGCCCGCGAGGGGATGCTCGCCATGGCTACGAACAACAGCCTGCCGCTGGTATCGCCTTGGGGCGGGATGGAGAACGTGCTGTCGGGGGCGCCGTTCTCGGCCGCGTCGCCCGGCGGCGAGCACCCACCCATCGTCAGCGACATTCAGGCCATCGAGGTCCACGACGGCAACCTCAGCGAGGCCTACTTCCAGGGCAAGCGGCTGTCTGGGCCGTACCTGGTGGATCCAGATACCGGGGAGTTGACCGACGACCCGGCCCCCTACTTCAAGCAGATGGAGGACTACGGCCGGATCTCGGACTGCGAGGCACCGTCGGTGTTCGGCACACCTCGGCTGTATGCCTTCAACCTGTTCACCGAGATGCTGGCCGGGCTCATCAACCCCGGCGCCCGGTTAAGCCCCGAGATCGCGGGACCCCCGTCGTACTGGCTGGAGCCCCGCGACGAGGCCCTAACCGGCGGAGCCTGCGTGATCGTGATCGACCCGTCCCACTGGATGCCCGCCGACGAGGCCGGCCGCAAGTCCGACAGGCTGGTCGAGGCCGTGAAAGGTGCACGCCGACGGCCGGGAGTGGACGAGATCTTCCTCCCCGGCGAGCGAGGCTGGAGAGCCATGGCCTCATCCGACCCGGTCGAGATCCTCCCCGCCCACTGGGAGTCCTTCACGCAGATCGTAGAGAGCGTCGGCCTAGACATCGACACCCTCCGATCCGAGCTCACCGAGTAACGCCGCCTCCGACGACGACGACCGCGGCATACCGCTCCAATAGACAGCCCCGGCCGCAGGGCCGGGGCCGTTGGCCCGGGGCTACTCACCCCCGGGGGGGTGCCCAACACTGTATCTCCGCGGTGTCTGACGCGCCAGACCGGGACTGCCTCGTGGAGATGGTCCACGAGCTGCACAGCCTGAATGCGGGGGTCGAAGTAACGGCCGAGCACGTCAACCCCGCCAGTGCACCGCCGCACATGTGGTCAGGCCCGAGGCCGTGGGTCTCGAACACTAAAACTTGCAAAAACAATAAAGGCCACAAAAACACTAAAGCTCGCAAAGCGCACGCGGCTACACTTGCTTGAGCACCAGTCCTCAGGAGCACGCCGATGGCAGGTCGCAATCCATTCTCACCCACCTTCGGAGCGTCCCCACCCGTGATCGCGGGTCGCGACGACCTGCTGCAGTCCGTCGACGATGCGCTGGAGACAGGCCCGACCCACCCCGACTACACGACTCTGTTTCTGGGTGCCAGGGGTGCGGGCAAGACGGTGGTGCTCAACGCGGTCGAGGACCTGGCCCGGGCTCGAGGCTGGCTGATCGTCAGCGAGGACGCCTCGACGCCGGGCCTGCTCGGCCGTTTAGCTCGCGCCTCGGCCAAGCTGCTGGACAGCCTCGAAAGAGCTCCCGGCAGGCGGATCCGGGGAATGACAGCCGCGGGACTTGACATCGAGTTCGAGCCGGTCTCCGAAGCTGAGCCGTCCGAGCCAGGGCCGGCCGAAGCGCTCCGCGGCGCGCTTTCCTCTATCGGCAAGGCTCTGAGTGATCAAGGCACGGGTCTCTTGATCACCTTGGACGAGTTGCTGAGCGCCGACGTCGACGAGGTCCGGCAATTCGGCTCGGTCATGCAGCATGTCTGCCGCCGAGAGCAGCAGCCGATCGCATTCATGGGCGCAGCCCTGCAACAGTTCGAAGAGGTGTTGGAGTCAGACGACGCCGCAACCTTCATGCAACGATGCTCGCGCTACGACATAGGACGGCTGGACTCGCAGGCAACGCGTCTGGCAATTGCCAAGCCGATAGAGGACAAGGGTGCGAGCATCGACCCGGAGGCACTGAGGCGTGCGGTAGAAGCCTCGTCGGGGTACGCCTTCATGGTCCAACTCGTCGGGTTCCACAGCTGGGCCGCCACATCCGACCCCTCGTTGGGAATAGGGGTCGATGAGGTAGCTGTCGGCCTTGCCCGGGCGCAGGGCAGGATCGCGAGGCTGGTCATCGGCCCGACGTGGCGGGGACTCTCAGAGGTGGACCGCCGGTTTCTTCTTGCCATGGCACAGGACGACGGCGAGTCCCGTCTCGCCGACGTGGCGGAGCGCCTGGGCGTCGACACCAGCTACGCAGGCGTCTACCGGAGGCGGCTGATCCGAGCCGGCATGATCGTGGCGACCAGTCGGGGCCAGATCGACCTGGCCCATCACACCGCCCGACAGTGGCTTCGCCACAAGGCGCGCCCAGACGACCCCGCAGCGGCGAGCTGAGGAGCTGGCGATGGCCTTTCGGTTTGACCATGTGGGGTTCCTGGCCCCCGACGTGGACTACAGCTTCGGTGTGTACCGGGCGCTGGGGTGCGAGTTGACCGAGCGGGTTTATCGGCGCGGCAGCCACGATGTGGCCTATGGCGGTGCGGGGACAGATGTGCTGCTCGAGTTCCAGGGACCGCCGCTGCTGGCCGAGTCCGAGGAGTACCTGAGGAACCAGCCGTGGAGTATCGAGCGGGTGGCATTGGTGTGCGACGATGTGGAGGCGGCTTACGCCGGGCTCATGGCCGCAGGAGTTCCGTCGGCTTGGTCGCCGGAGCCGTTCATCGTTGACGGCGTGACTCTGGCCGTGGCCGCGGGCGTGTGGTCGCCGGAGGGGCTGATGATCGACCTGGTCGAGCACCTCGACGTGGCCGTTCCCCGGCCTGTTCGGGGCCCGCGGGACGACCTGGCCCTGCACCATGTGTGCTTCGTGACCTCCGACCTGGCTCGGGCCGAGGCGTTCTGGGTCGAGCACTTCGGGCTGGTCAAGACCTATGACTTCACCGCGCCGCTACCCGGCGGCGGCACCCAGGGGTTCGTGATGCTGAGCGACCCGTTCTTCGACGCGGCCGGCCACGAGTTCAGCCTGGAGATCATCGGCGGCGCCTTCGACACCATCGACGGGCCGGTGTTCGAGCGCCGGGGAAGCTGCTACGACCACATCTGCTTCACCACCGGCGACGTGGCCGACACCTGGCAGCGGGCGGTGGACCGGGGCGTGGAGCCGTTGAGCGAACCGGCCTACTACCCCGAGTACGACAGCACCATCGCATGGCTGTACGACGCCGACAGCACCCACATCGAGCTGATGAGCCCGGTGCCAGCCGACCTGATGGCCGATGCCCATCGCCGTGGCCGCTGCGACAACCATTGGGTGGACGACTGGCAGCGCAACCCGGCGGTGCTCCCCCGCCGGGGCGACACCGCCTTGCAGATGCACCGGACCGATACCCGAGAATGAACGCCCACACGGCACGACCCGCAGGAGGCCACCGAGAATGAAGGCTGCCATCTACGACGCCCCCGACCTGCCGCTGCGCATTGCCGAAGTGCCCGATCCCCGACCTGGCCCCGGTCAGGCCGTCATCAGAGTGTCGGCCTGCGGGGTGTGCGGCTCAGACCTGCACGCCACCACCCCCGAGGGCGACCTGGCCCGCCGGGGTGCGGTGCTCGGCCATGAGGTCACCGGCAAGATCGTCGAGATGGGCCCCGAACCGGTCGGGGACTGGGCGTTGGGCGACCGGGTCTACGCCATCCCGCTCGGATCGTGCGGCCGCTGTCCCCATTGCCAGCTCGACCGCCCCGAGGATTGCCCGAACCAGTTGACCTTCGGGGGGTTAGGCCCCGACGAGCCCGACGGCGCCTACGCCGAGCACCTGACGGTGTCGCTGTCGGACCTGCTGGCCGTTCCCGACGGCGTTTCCATGGATGTGGCCGCGCTGTGCGAGCCGCTGGCCACTGGGCTGATGTGCGTACGCCAGGCCCAGCTGGAGATCGGTCACCGGGTGCTGATCATGGGCGCCGGCCCCATCGGGCTGGCCGCCACCATCTGGGCCCGGTTCCTGGGCACTCGCCGGGTGGTGGTGTCCGAACGGGTCGAGCACCGCCGGAAACTGGCTCTGCGCCTCGGGGCTACCGACACCATCGACGCCGGCTCGGGCGCCGATGTCGCTGAACAATTCGCCGAGTTGACCGGCGCGGAGCCCGACGCGGTGATCGAGGCGGTGGGGCGACCGGGGATGCTCAATGCGGCCATCGCGGCGGTGCGGCCCCACGGGACGGTGGTGACCGGCGGGGTGTGCATGGAGCCCGACTGGTTCGACCACCTGCTGGCCTATTTCAAGGAGCCGCAGATCCGCACGGCCCGCGTCTACACGAAGGACGAGAACCGGTTCATCCTGGAGATGATCGCCTCCGGGCGCATCGACCCCACGCCGATGATCTCCCACCGCATAGGCCTCGACGACCTGCCCGATGTCTTCGAGGCGCTGCGCACCCCCACCGACCAATGCAAAGTCATGGTGATGCCCTAGTGGGACTGCGACGCTTGCACACACGGGAGCAGCCGCGGTGACCGTTGAGCGGGGCAGTTCGGAGGGGCAGTGGCTCACCTGGCTGGAGCGGATCACCGCTGACGGGCCGAGTGACGACCCCGGGGCGCTGGAGATCTGGGGCTACACCGACCGGCCCAGCTACGCGCCGGGCGAGACGGTGGGGCTCCACGTCTCCACTAGCGCGCCCGAGTGGGGCTTCGAGGTGTGGCGGGACGGGCACGCCTTCGAGAAGGTGCTCGCGCGGGGCGGCCTAGCCGGCGCGCACCATCCGGTCGGCGACGACGCAGTCGCCATGGGTTGCGGCTGGCCCCAGGGTGCCTCCTTCGAGGTCCCGGCGGGCTGGGCCTCGGGCGGGTACATCGTGGTGCTGCGGGGCGAGCGGGACGGCCGCGAGGTCACCCAGGACGCCTTCTTCGTGCTCCGGGCCGCCGTGCCCGGCCGACGTTCGAAGCTGGCCATGGTGGCGGCCACCTACACCTGGCAGGAGTACAACGACTGGGGCGGGGGCTGCGGGTACTTCTCCGACGAGTACGTCGACCACACCGCCGACCCGCTGGAGGTGCGCGAGAAGAGCTTCAAGCCCCGCCTCAGCTTCCACCGGCCGTGGTCGAGGGGCCTGATCCGCACCCCGGTGGGAGCGCCCCGAATCGCCCAGCCGCCCCCGCCGGTGGGCGCGGCCGTGGGGGTGCCAGCCGCGGACTGGGCCATCAGCCACGGCTACTCGGTGTGGACGGTGGCCGCAGGCTGGGCCCGCTACGACGCCCTGACGTTCCGCTGGCTGGAGGCCAACGGGTACGAGCCCGAGCTGCTGTCGCAGTGGGACCTCGACCGCGACCCCGGCGTGCTCGACTCCTATGAGGCAGTAGTCACCACCGGCCACGACGAGTACTGGACGGCCGCGGGCAGAAGCGTCCTCGACCGGTTCGTCGAGCAGGGCGGCAGCTACGCCCGCCTGGGCGGCAACATCGTGTGGCAGGTGCGCATGGAGGACGGCCTGAGCACCCAGGTGTGCCACAAGTACGCGGCCCACGCCGACCCCGAGCGCCATCGCGACGACATCGACCGGCGCACCGGCGCGTTCGAGGCCCACTACATCGACCGGCCCCCGGTCACCACCTTCGGCGCCAACGGCCTCCGGGGCGTGTACTCCCGCATGGCCGGCCTGTCGCCCCGGGGGACGGGCGGGTTCATCGTGTACCGGCCCGGCCACTGGGCCTTCGACGGCGCCGACGTCTACTACGGCGATGTCCTCGGTCCCGACGTTCCTCTAGTCGGCTACGAGACCGACGGGGTGGCCTACACGTTCCACCGGGGCCTCCCCTATCCCACCGGCGAGGACGGCGCCCCCGAGCACTTGGAGATCCTGGCCCTGACCCCGGTGACCCTCGAGGAGGAGGACCACGGCCAGGCCGGGAACCTGATCTCCATCGCCGACGGCGACCTGGCCTTCGCAGCCGAGGCCCTCTTCGCCGAGGACACCCGCGAGAACCGCGACCGCATCCGCTACGGCAGCGCGGTCGTCACCGCCATGACCAAGGGCGCAGGCGAGGTCTTCTGCGCAGGAACCACCGAGTGGTGCCACGCCCTGGCGGTGGGCGACACCCAGGCAGAGACCATCACCCGCAACGTCCTAGACCGCTTCCTCGCCCAACCTGGGTAGAGGGGCCGTGCAGCAGCGGATGCAGCCCTCCGCAACACGCTTGATGAAGCCATCGCAACCTTCGATTCAGCCCATGGCGAAGGACCGTTCGCGGTCGCCTGCTCGCTCGGCCTGCTAGAGCACGAAACGCCGGCGGAGCCAGTCGGCCAGCAGCGGGTCGACGATCCCCATCCGCTTGCCTCTTCGGGATAGAACGCCCTTGCCGATGAGCGACATCGCGGCGTCGCGTGCCGTGGCTGGCGGCAGGTCGAGCAGTTCGGCCGCTCGCCCGTAGATGCTGTCACCTGCGGCGATGGCCCTCAGGGTACGCCTCTGACCTGAGGGCAGCAGCTCAAAGATGCGCTCGGAGGCAGCGTCGGTATTGCTGCGCACCTCGGCAAGCGCCGCTTCCCAGACACGAAGGTCAGCAGCCACACCGGACTCGGTCAGCCGCCAGACGGCGTCGGCGAGCTGCATGGCCCGTTGCGGGTGGCCGCCGGCCAGAGCCACCACGCGGCCTGCCGCGCCTCCAGCGTCACGACCGGTGCGGGCGAACCCCGCCTCGATGATTCTCAGCACGGCCTCATCGGCGAGCGGTCCGATCTCAATGAGGTCGGCCTGAGCGAAGAAGGGCTGGGACTGTTCACTGAACAGGGTCCGCATCGTCGACGGCTCGGAACCCGCGAAGACGATGCCAAGCGACTGGTAGTGGTGCTGCAGAGCAGTCCTCAGCACCCCGGCGCCGCCTTCGACGCCAGCGATTCCTGAGAACTCGTCGATGACAACGAAGATGTCGTGACGAGAAGCAGCCCTGGCCAGCACATCGAGCATCGACCTCAAAGCCAGCACCGGGTCTGCTCTGCGACGGGGGCTGCGGGTCATCTCCACGCTCAGCACACCGATCGAGAGCGAGACCGTCGCCGCGATCGAGTCGAGCACCCGCCGCGCCGGACCGACCACGCCCGCCAGGCCCCGGTCGAAGGCGGCTGCCAGATCAGCCATCGAAGCCATCTGGTACAGGTCGATCCACACGGGCTCGGGCCCGACAGCCTCGAGGTCTGCCGCCACCCGCTTCAGCAGGCTGGTCTTGCCGTAGCGGCGAGGCCCGACCAGAGCGGTGAGCCGTCGATCCGATATGCGCTGCGCGATGTCGATGGCCAGGTCCTCGCGTCCGGACACCTGCTCCGGCCGCAGCGGCCCGTGATAGGGAAATGGGCTAGCGCTCACCGCGTCCAGTATACTCGGAAAACCCGAGTAGAAAATACTCGAAAAAACCGAGTACAGATGCCATCAAGTGCTCAGAGTTTGGTATCGATCCAGCCCTGCGATGTCAGCCCCGTACCCTACCATTCAAAATTAGTACAATTGTTCCATTAATGATCGGTGTCGGATAGAGTCGGGACGTGGACTTCAAGCGACCTGTCGAAGCCGTGATTCCTGGTGCACAGGGCAAGATCCTGGCAGTGCTGGTCGAGACTACGGCGGAACTGAATCTGCGAACCGTTGCTCGGTTGTCCGGGGTGAGTGTCGCTCAGACGTCACGGATCTTGCCTTCACTGGTCGCTCTCGGTCTTGTCGAGCGGCGCGAGGCTCCCCCATCAGCCCTGTTTCGGTTCGTGCACGACCATCTGGCATCTCAAGCAATTGCGCTGCTCGCCCGCGCTCGTGAGAGAGTCATCGATGAACTGGGCCAGACAGCGGCCGAGCTCGACCCGGCGCCGGTGAGCATCGTCGTGTTCGGCTCGTTCGCGCGGGATGACGCCGACGCCCAGAGCGATATCGACGTAGTGGTGGTGCGACCCGAGGCCCTCGACGAAGACGACGATCGGTGGCGCCGGGCACTTGAGAACTGGTGCCACAACGCCAAACGCCTCACCGGCAACTCGATCGAGGTCTTTGAGATCGCCGAGGACGAGATCGCCGAGCGGCTCAGCGGCCAAGGCGCAGTGTGGCGAGACGTCACACGCGACGGTGTCACCGTGTTCGGGGCCGCCGTCGATCAACTACGGGGAACAGTTGCGAGGTCGTCGTAGTGTCCAGACAGATCCGCACGAGAACCGTCAACGCCAGCCAGGTGGGTGCCTATCTCGCCAAGGCTGAGGAGTATCTGGCCGCTTCGACGGTCGAACTCGAAGCCGCACGGCCGATAGCAGCGACCAGCCTTGCCATTCACGCCGCGATCAACGCGGCCGACGTTGTAACTGGCCAACGGATCGGGAGGCGCGCGGCCGGGCGCGACCACGATCAAGCGCTCACACTTCTGAAGGAGGCCGGCAAGGACGGAGCAGAAGTCGAGAAGAACCTCGCCCGGCTGCTGCCGCTCAAGACCAGAGCCGAGTACGAGCCCGACGCCATCGCTATGTCCGAGGCGAGACGGGCCGTCGAGCGCGCGTCCCGCTGTGTGGCAACTGCGAGACGGGTGGCCCCACCGACATGAACTACCCGGCTTCTACTCACTCCTGGGGCAGCCGGTAGATCTTGCCGCACTCCTTGGCGAGGACGCGACCCCCACAAACGTTTGTGGACAGAGCTCTAGCTGAGCGCCGCCTTCATCAAGGGGCGCACCTCCTTTGCGATGCGCTCCCAGGTGGCCAGGATTCCCTCCACAACCGGCAAGTCTTTGTATGCCGGGCCTGGTCCCAGGATCATGTTGATGATGATCTGGTCGATCCCGAGCTCGGCCTGTTTCACGAACTCCTCAGCGATCACCTCAACAGGACCGACCGCCATCCGCTCATAGGCCGCCACGTAGTCGCGCACGTAGTCGCCGCCGGTGCCGTACTCTTCGCCCACTCGATTCAACTCGGCCTCGACGTCGGGCATGTCGTCGGTCACCCACACCGACACGCAGCGCGAGAACTTGATCGGCGCGGGGTCGCGTCCGATGTCTCGGCACAGTGACCGGACCTGCTCGATGGTCGCGGCCACATCCTCGTCATACTTGGAGTAGAAGTTGACGCCGTCGGCGTGGCGGGCGGCGATGCGCGGCATGACTCTGCGGCCGAACACGAGGCCGATCCAGATCGGTGGGTGAGGCTCCTGCAGCGGCTTCGGGGCAAGCGTGGCATCCCGCAGCTGGTAGTGCTTGCCCCCGTAGGTCACGCGTTCCTGTGTCCAGAGGCCCTTGATGATCTCGATCTCCTCTTCGAGGATCTCGATGCGTTCGGGCGGCTCCGGATAGCGCAGTCCCCAGGGCTCGTATTGATGGGGCTCGTCGCCGGGACCCATCCCCAAATCGAGGCGTCCGCCGCTGGTGTTGTCGAAGGACGCCGTCATCTTGGCGAAGACGCTGGGGTGGCGCCGCCCCATCGGTGTGACGAGCGATCCGAGCCTTATGCGCGACGTGGCCTCGCCCAACGCACCTAGGACGCTCCAGGAGTCGTACACCGCGGCATCGGGCCTCCAGGGCACCGGCCCGACCACGTTGTCGTGGATCCAAGCGGTGTGGAATCCCAGTTCCTCCGCACGCAGGAACATGGCGCGGACCTGCCGCCAGGTCACCTCGACCGGCAGCACATAGACGTCCAGTTTGGGCGCCGAGACTTCGCGCCCGCCCGGTCCGGTCATCGGCGGATCGCTCCTCGTCGACCTCGGGCGGTCGAGTCGCCCTCCCGCATGGCCGACGATCTCACACGGCCGCCAGAGTCTCGGCCTCGGCGATCACCCGATCCACCCGAGACGGCGACGTCAACAGCGCGGCCAGCGCGGCCCGGGCCACATGGTGGGCTGCGCCGCGAGGTGTAACCGGCCCGCCCCGCTCGAACCAGGTGATGATGCTCTCGATCATCCCGAATGTGGCGTCGACGGCCAGGCAGATGTCGGGGCAGGACAGCGACCCGTGCCGCACACCGGCCGCGATGGTGTCTCGGTACCGGTCCTTGAGTTGCTCGCGCTTGGCCCAGAACTGGTCGAACTCGTTGCTTCGTGCTTCGGGGAGCAGCATCAGACTGGCCAGATTCTGCTCGCCCGACGCCAGGTTGAAGCAGTCGGTCGACAGCAACAGCCACAGGCGGACCTCGGGCGGGAGTCCTGGGGCGAGTCCGTCGAGCATCGACATGGCAGGCTCGACCGTACGATCGAGCAACTCCACGAAGATGTCCTTCTTCCGAGGGAAGTAGTGGCTCAACGACCCCTGCCGCAAGCCGACGGCGGCCGCGATCTGACGGGTGGTGGTTGCCGTGTAGCCCTGACGGATGAACAATATGGCCGACGCCGCGAGGATCTGCTCCCCGACGTCGCCTTCAGGGATGCGCTTGTCGGCTCGGGGCCGGCCGACCCGCCTGGTCGGAGGAACGAGGCTGTCGCTTGACATGGGTAGGAGGATAATATAACGTCCCAGGTGATTTCGTTCAACCGAACGAAAGATATCTTGGCCGACAGATCGGAGCAACCATGAACGGGCAGCAAGCGAAGGCAGGAACAGGAGCACCGACCGGCACGAGCTCTCGCCAAGCCTCCGCAAGGGGAGTTCGGTTGCTCGTGGGGCTGGCCGCGGCGTTCGCGTTGATCGCCGCCGCCTGCGGCGACGACGACTCGACCGAAGCCGAGGCACCGACAACGACGGCCGCCCCGGCAACAACGGCCGCGCCGGCAGACGAGCCCGCCCCGGCAGAGGACGCTCCCGAACCCGACGATGCCGCGGCCGAGGCTGCTATGGACCCGGTCAGGATCGGATTCGACTCCCAGGAAGAGGAGCTCTTCTCCATCATCGAAGCCCGCAGGGCCGCCGAGGCCGCGGTTGCCTACGTCAACGCGGAACTTGGTGGTGTGGACGGGCACCCGCTGGAACTCGAAGTCTGCACCTCGGGCGACGGTCCCGAAGGCGCAGTGGCATGCGCTCAACAGTTCGCCAACGACGACGACATCCACGTGATGATCACCAGCAGCTTCTCAAGCAACGAGGCTGCTGAGGTCACAGTCCCGGCCGGGCTGCCCCAGCTGGCACTGGCCAATCTGCCCGACGACTGGCAGCGCCCGACGGAATGGATCTTCGATCCCGGCTTCCTGGGATTGGTGCAGGGCCCTGTGGCCTATGCGGCCGATGTCCTCGGCGCCGGCACGATGACGATCATCTGCCTCGACGACCCCTTCTTCCTGGAGGCCTGCGATGCAGCCAGCGTCTTCGCCGAGAACGCCGGGCTGGAGGTGGTTGGCATCACGCCGGCGGCCTACGAGCAGGCGGACTACGTCGGCGTGGCCACCGCGTCGGAAGCAGCTGACGCGGACGTCGTGATGGCGGCTATCGACGGCACCCAGTGCTCACCGCTGGCCGACGCGCTGTCGTCGCTGTCGGTCGAAACGACCGTCATCACCTTCGACACCTGCGCTCTGGAGGACACCGTGGCGAGCGGCGCCATAAGCGGGTGGCTGGTGTTCGGCGCCAGCGCACTGCCGGTCGACCCGTCCCTGGCCGACGACGCGATCCTCGAAGGTCAGAGGATCATCGAGACCTACGGATCCGACGAGGCCGAGGTTTACGGCCTCTCCGGCTGGGCTCTCGTTTCTGTGCTAGGTGTCCACGCGGCGCTGGTCGATGTGGGATACGACGATCTCTCCCGCGAGACGGTCAATGAAGCGCTGAGCCGGGTGCAGCTGTCGACCGGCTACTACGCCGATGTCGCCTGTCCGGGACCCGACCCGTTCCCGGGCGCGTGCGTGTCGAGCCTCATCGTGCTCGAAGTCGACGGCACGGTGATGAAGCCTGTCGGCGTAGCTCCGATCGACTTCGCCGAGTTCGAGGCTCTCGGCTGAGAAACAGCCGGAGGCCCCACCGGGCGGCCTCAAGCCTCCCCGTCCAGAATGGCGATGAGATCGACTGAAATCGTCGACGACGGACCATGAGCCTCTATCTCCAATTCCTGCTCATCGGTATCGGAACCGGTGTCATCATCGGCGCGCTCGCGATCGGGCTCACCCTGAGTTTCAGAGCCTCGGGCGTCATCAACTTCGGTCACGGGGCCATCGCGACCTATGTCACCTACGTGTTCGTCGAGATGCGCAACAACGGCGAATACCCGGTGCCCCCGCTGCCCAATCCGCTGGCCCTGGCCGCCGGCATGGCCGGATGGTTCGGCCTCCGCTTCGACGCGCCCGACTTCCCGACCGTCATCGATGTGGGCGAGGGAACCTCCCTGCCAACTGCGATAGCCGTGGCGATGGCCACCGCGGTGCTGCTGGGACTCGCCGCCCATTTCCTGGTCTTCAGACCGCTGCGCTATGCCCCGGCCACGGCCAAAGTGGTTTCCTCCATCGGCATGCTGCTGTCACTGCAGGCCGTTGTGGTGCTGAGGTTCGGGTCGCAGCCCAAGCACGCGGAGGCATTGCTTCCCGACGACACCGTGAATGTTCTGGGAGCGCAGATACCTCGTGACCGCTTCCTGCTGCTCGGGCTGTTGCTGGCGGTCACTCTGGCGTTGTGGGCTGCCTTCCGCTTCACCCGCTTCGGCATCGCCACCCGCGCCTCAGCCGAGAACGAGGAGATCGCCACCCTGCTGGGTTACTCGGCAGACTTCCAGGCCGCGGTGAGCTGGGTCGTCGCCAGCGTGGTCGCGGGCGGCGTCGGCATCCTGGTGGCACCGATAACGGGGGTCAGCCCGGGCAGGATGACGCTGTTGATCGTGCCCGCCGTGGCCGCAGCCCTCGTGGGGGCGTTCTCATCGTTCTGGGCGTCGGCGCTGACAGGTGTGGGGATCGGCATGGCTCAGAGCCTGATCTTCATCCTGGAGCAGCGTCAGGACTGGGTACCGGACCTCGACCTGGCCGAGATCCTGCCGCTCGCGGTGATCGCCGTAGTCATGGCTCTGCGGGGAGACGCCATACCGGGGCGCGGCGCGGTCGGCAGCGAGCGCCTGCCTCTGGCCTACGCCGACCGCATACGGCCGGCGCCGGTGGCCCTGTTCGTGCTCGCCGTTCTGGCCGCATCGATCTGGCTGCCCTTCGAGTACCGCAACGGGATCAACAATTCACTGATCGGCATCATTCTCGCGCTCAGCCTGGTGGTCGTCACCGGTTTCGTCGGTCAGGTGTCCCTGGCCCAGGTGGCGCTGTCAGGCATCGCCGCCTTCGGACTCGGGTCATACGTCGCAGAAGCCGGCGTCCCGTTCATTCTCGGCTATCCGATGGCCGTAGCGACCGCAGCCCTGTTCGGGCTGATAGTGGGGGCACTGGCGCTGCGGTCCAGAGGCCCGAGCCTGGCCATCATCACCCTCGGCGCGGGGATCGCGATCGAGGCTGTCCTGTTCCGCCGCGACGGATGGTTCGGGACTTCGCGGCGAGCCAGCGCGGAAGCACCTGAACTCTTCGGGATCGAGTTCGGCTCGGCCTCGGAGTTCTTCCTCGGCGACGACAAGCAGCCATCTCCGGCTGTCGGAGTGCTGATCCTGGCCGTGGCCGTGGCCGCATGCGTGTTCGTGTCGCTGCTGCGTCGCAGCCCCACCGGCCGCCAGATGCTGGCAGTGCGAGCCAACGAGCGGGCGGCCGCAGCCGCCGGTGTCAACGTCGCCCGAATCAAGCTGACGGCGTTCATGATCGGCGCCGGTCTGGCCGGCGCAGCGGGGGGACTCAAGGCGGCACAGCTCGGATCGTTCCAGTCCGACACGTTCGGATGGACGGCCTCGCTGGTGCTGATCGCCTACGCCTACCTCGGCGGCATTAGCACCGTGAGCGGGGCCTTGTGGACCGGCACGCTGGTAGGAGCGGGCATCGGCACGGTTGTCGGCGAGGAGTTCATCGTGCTCGGCCGTTACGAGACCTACATCGCGGGGACCTTCCTGATTGCCGAGTTGGCCTTCGACGCCGACGGCATTGCCGGATCGACTAGACGCTTCAATCGGTACGTGGCCAGCAAGTTGCGTGCCCGCCGCCACCACGGGGCGCCCGCTTCAGCGCCGATGGGCAGCGTGCCGTGAGTCCCACCGTGCTTGAGAGCAGGGCGCTGCGGGTGGCCTTCGGCGGGGTGGAAGCACTGGCAGGCGTGGACATCGTGTGTCGCCAGGCCGAGCTGACCGGCCTCATAGGCCCCAATGGCGCGGGAAAGACGACATTCATCGACGCGGTCACCGGGTTCTTGCCGTCCAACGCGTCGGGCGAGGTTCTGCTCGACGGGCAGGACATCAGTTCGGCCCCGCCCCATGTGCTGTCCCAACGGGGCCTCAACCGGACCTGGCAGTCTCTGGAGCTCTTCGACGACATCGACGTCTGGTCGAACCTTGCCGTTGCCAGCCAACCCCTGACGCTGCGCCGAGCCGTCACCGGGCTGTGGCGTCGCCAGCGCGACGAGCGCATCGAGGAGGTGCTGGAACGATTCGACCTGTCCGGTGTGAGCTCCCGACTGCCTCAGGAGTTGTCGCTGGGCCAACGCAAGCTGGTGGGGATCGCCCGGGCCATGGTGGCTCGGTCGCGGATCGTGCTGCTGGACGAGCCGGCGGCAGGCCTCGACCGGGCCGAGACGGCCTGGCTCGGTGCCCGGCTGCGCGCCATGGTCGAAGACGGCACCACACTGCTTCTGGTGGACCACGACATGGACTTGGTGCTCTCGGTGTGTGACCGCATCTTCGTACTCGAGTTCGGATCGGTCATCGCCGAGGGAACTCCCGAAGAAGTCCGCCAGGATCGGCGCGTGGTGGAGGCCTACCTGGGTGAGGAGCACTCGGAGGAGGGAGATCGCTCGGCGAGCCCGCCGGAGGCCCCACGTGGACATCGTGAGGCTCCAAGATGACCGAGACCCTGCTCGACATCGACGGTCTGAGCGCCGGTTACGACGGAGTGCCCGTCGTCAGAGGCCTGTCGCTCCAGGTCCGCGCCGGAGAAGTGGTCGCCCTGCTGGGACCGAACGGGGCCGGCAAGACCACGACTCTCCGGGCGGTGTCCGGCCTGGTGGGCCGTCTCGAAGGGGACATCACCGTCATGGGGGGCCCGGTCCCGAGGCTGCGGCGAGCACACGAGGTCGCCCGCAGAGGAGTGGCGCACGTGCCGGAGGGCCGGGCTGTCCTCGGCCAGTTGACCGTACGGGAGAACCTGGTGCTTGCAGTGCGGCGCGGACGGCCGGACTTCGACAAGGCACTCCACTACTTCCCCGCGCTGGCTCCCCTGATGGAGCGGAAAGCCGCCCTGCTCTCCGGTGGCGAGCAGAAGATGCTGGTCATGGGGCGCGCCATCCTGTCCGAGCCGAGGCTGCTGCTACTCGACGAACTGTCTCTGGGGCTCGCGCCGCTGATCTTCTCTCAACTGCTGCCGATCGTGCGTCGAGTCGTAGAGGACACCGGTGCCGGCGCACTGCTTGTCGAGCAGTATGCCGAACTGGCCCTGTCCCACAGCGACCGGGCCTATGTTCTGAGCCATGGTGACCTAGTGCTATCGGGGCCTTCGAGTGAGCTCCTTGCCGACCGAGCTCGCCTCGACGCCGCCTATCTCGGCTCCGAGGACACTGCGGAGGAGGACGAGTTGTGAGCATTGAGACCTTCGTCGGATCTGCGGGCGTGTCGATGCTGCTGGCGGCCTTCGCCCTCAACCTCGTCGGCCGACTCACCGCGGCCTCGCGCCTCTACCAGGCTCTCAACGCAGTCGGCGCGGCACTCGCCTGCATCGCTTCGGCCATGATCTGGTATCCACCGTTCGTGGTGCTCGAGTTCGTCTGGTTCTGCGTGGCGTTGCTGGCCCTGCTGGGCCTCGCACGGGCCCGGGACGCCGCGTGAGTCGACCGGAACGCCTGAGCGCATGGCGCCGCACGAACCCGAATCGGCTGCCCGTCGCCGGGGCTTGGTGGAAGCGAACCGAGTTCGCCCCGGGCATTGCCATGCTGCGAGAGCCCTGCGTCGCAGATGTGCTTCGATGCAACGTGTGGCGGGTCGCGGGCGAGCGCTTCGACCTGGTGGTCGACACTGGACTCGGCCTCGCCCCCCTTCTGCCGCACCTGAAGCTGGCACCCGATCGGCAGGCCGTGGTCGTGCTCACTCACACCCATGCCGACCATGCAGGCGGGTGGCACGAGTTCCGGCAGCGCTGGGTGCACCGGGACGAAGCCGAGTTCGTGGACCCCGCCACTGCGACTCCCGACATCGTCAGCCTGTGGAGCGCCGACCTCGACCCGGCCGAGAACGCCCACATGCGAGAGGCCGGATACGAGATGCCGGAGTGTTTCGTGACCGCGCTCCCCTACGACGGATTCGACCTGAACACGCTGCCGCACCACCCGGCTGCACCGACCCGGCTGCTCGTCGAGGGGGATGTGATCGATCTGGGCAATAGAGCCTTCGAGGTGCTGCATCTGCCCGGTCACTCCCCCGGCAGCATCGGGCTCTACGACGCCCGTGGCGGGCTTCTGTTCTCCGGCGACGCGGTGTACGACGGGCCGCTGCTGGACGAACTGGCGGGCAGCGACATCGAGGCCTACGTCGAGACGATGCGCCGCCTGGCGCGGATCCGCGTGGACACGGTCCTGCCCGGGCACGGCGCGGCCTTCGGGGCGGAGCGGTTGCGCGAGCTCGCAGCCGACTACATCACTCGCCGAGCGACTACCCGGGGAGGTGCCAGGAGGTGAAGGTCCTGAGCCACGCCCAGCAGCCTGAACTGCTCGAGATGTTCGAGCAGATGGAATCGGACGCCTTCCCCGAGTTCATGCTGCACGACCCGATATGGAACGAGCACTGGCCTGTCGTGCTCGCCGAGTTCGCGGACCTGCAGCTGTACCTCCTTGACGAGGCCACCGGCGAGCTGGCCGGGGTCTTCAACTCCGTGCCCGTGGCCTGGGACGGCACCACCCAGGATCTGCCCCACAGCGAGCACGAGGTGCTGGCCCGCAGCCTTCGCCACCGGCGCGAGAGCCGGGCAACCACCGCTCTCTGCGGGATCCAGGTCGCGGTGGCCGGCGCCCACAGCGGGAAGGGCGTGGCGGTCCGAGCGCTGGAGGAGGGCCAGCGCCTGTGCCGCGATCATGGTCTGTCGCACCTGATCGCCCCGATCCGGCCCACCCTCAAGCACCGTTACCCGACGATCCCCTTCGAGGAGTACATCGACTGGAAGCGTCCCGACGGCACGGCCTTCGACCCTTGGATCCGGACCCAGGTCGCCGGCGGCGCCCAGCGCCTGGGCATGTGCCGGGAGCCGATGCGCTTCAGCGGCTCGGTTTCCGAATGGCAGCGATGGACGGGCCTCGCGCTCCCGGCAAGCGGCCGGTACGTGATCGACGGCGCGCTGGATCTGCTCCACGTCGATGTGGACGCCGACCGCTGCTGGCTGGAGGAGCCCAACGTCTGGTACGGATACACCGTCAAGCACTATGGGTAGCGCACTCCCTCTCACGAAGGCCGAAGTGGAAGCTGTTCGCCGGCCCATCGACCGAGCCCGGACATTCCCCCGGCGAGCCTTCACCTCCACCGATTTCTTCTCCTTCGAGCAGGAACGGATCGTTGAACGGAACTGGCTCGCGGTCTGCTTCGCGGACGAGATCGCCAACGCTGGTGACGCGGCGCCCATCGACGTGTGGGGCCTGCCGCTCTTTGTGGCCAGGGGCCCCGACGGCCGGATCAGGGCGTTCCACAACGTGTGCGACTACGACGGCTGCCCGGTGGTCACCGTACCGCTGCGAGGGGCGACCGACCTGCGGGTCGCCTATCACGGATGGCGCTACGACCTCGAAGGGCAGCTCATCGATACGCCCTACTGGGCCGGGCCGCCCGGCAACGGTCTCGACGCGGTCCCTGCGCAGCATCGAGCCCTCGAGAGACTCCCCTGCGGCGTGTCTCTCGGAGTCGTGTTCGTGAACACCGGTTCCCGGTCAACCGATTTCTTGGATCACATCGGCGGATTGGAGGAACTCCTGGCCGAATTCGACCTCGACGATCTGGGCACTGCCCCCGACGAGTCGGGCGAGATCGACGTGTTCGAGTCGGCACTGGCCACGAACTGGAAGACCTTCGCTGACAACGACTGCCTGAACATCCTGCACGAGTCGTTCACGCACGCCATGTATGCGGCCTCCCCGGAGATTCCCAGGGTCAGCCCCGACGGCACCCCCAAGTTCGAAGTGGTATCGGCCGGCAACGTCTTTGGCTTCAGCTACGCCGAGTCGGACGTGATGGACACCTACCCGCCCATCGACCTGCCCCACATAGGTCGGGAGCGCAGGCCCGAGCGGGGCTTCTTCCTGCAGATCTACCCCAACCTGTCGGTGGCGGTGATGGACACCCTGATCGCCCCCGTCATCCAGTTCCCGGAGGCGCCTGATCGCACCCGGGTTCGAGGAGCGACCCTGGTGCGCAAGCAGGCCGCCACTCCGGCTCACGCGTCCAGACGTCGCGTTGCGGACGAACTCTTCGAGGAAGCCGCCGAGGAAGACGCGGCGGTGATCGAAGCCATACAGCGGTCGCGGCGCTCCCCGGCCCGTGACCAGGGCTTCTACGCGCCGTTCTGGGACGAACCCCAATACCTGTTCGCCAACCGGATCCTCGATGACCTGCTCGACGACGGGGCGGTCTGAAATGCTCCCGTCGGTACTGCTGGTGGGATGGGGCTGGACCGCCACGGAGTACTTGGACGCAACCGCGGAGATCGAATCTCTCGGTTTCCACGCCTGCTACATCGGTGACGACATCTTCGCGCATCAAGCGAACATCGACGTAGGCACCTTCGAGCCTTGGACGATGCTCCCGGCCATGGCAACGCGCACGAGACACCTGCGTCTCGGGTCGCTGGTTTCGCCGGCGGGGAGGCGGCATCCCGGCCTGTTCGCCAAGATCACCACGACTGCTGATCTGCTCAGCGGTGGCAGGATGATCGTCGGCATGGGCGCGGGAAACGCACCGGAGCAGCCGCGGTCCCTGGGGGTCGAGTTCCCAAGCGCCCGTGAGCGCGTCGCCATGCTCGGTGAGGAGCTCGAGATCCTGCGATCGCTGTGGACCCGCACGAGGACCGACTTCGAGGGTGACCACTACTCGATCTCCGGCGGCGTCTGCGAACCGAAGCCGACCCGTCCCGGAGGCCCGGAGATCCTCCTGGCCGCCGAGAGACCGAGGATGGTCGCTCTGGCCGCCCGCTTCGCCGACCGCGTCAATGTGTTGTCGAGAGGCAACACCAGGACCGCCGAAATCGCTCGCAACATCCGCCGTGAAGCCGACGCACTAGGCCGCCGAGGCGACGACTTGGTGATCAGCCGGATGTGCACGATCCTGTTGACCGACGAACCGGTCGGCACCGTTGACGAACGGAACGCCGCCATCGATCGCCGCGCCCATCAGATCGGCATGGATCCCCCGGTTCTTCGTCACGAACTCGATCATTGGATCCACTCTTATGTCGGCCCGTCGGAGGGCCTGCGCCAGTGGGCGCATGACTCGATCGACGCGCTGGGGCTCGACGAGATGATCATCTGCATCGACACGATCGACACCGTCGACTGCGAGCACACAATGGCGGGGCTGCGCCTCTTCTCCTCCGCTGTCATCAACGGCTAGAGCGTGCGACCGTGGTGGCCACCGCCCGACTGATCCCGGCCTGACCCCACCCCGAGCCGCGGCGTCAGCCGTCGGCAGGCTGCCCTCTCACTCCTGGGGGAGCAGGTAGATCTTGCCGCACTCCTTGGCTAGAGCGATCTCGAAGGCCTCGCTGGCCCGGCTCATTCCGAACGTGTGGGTGACGATGGTGTCGATCCAGCCCTGCACTCGCGGGTCGCACAGCATTCTCAACAGACCGTCACGGTCACGGTGGCGCACGTCGTGGCCGCCGGTCCAGGTGATGTGGCGCTCGATCAGGTCGTTGAGGATGCTCAGCGAATAGAGCACCGAGCCCTCGTCGTGGCCCAGCGAGTACATCGTGCCGTAGCGGCGCAGCCCGGCCATGCAGCGGTCGAGGTAGAAGGGCACACCGGCGCACTCGAAGGCCACGTCGGCACCCTGCCGCCCGCCCGTGAGGGCGTGGACCTGCTCGAGCCAGTCGGCGTCGTCGGGGTCGATGATGTGCTCCACCCCCAGGCGGCGGCACAGCTCCATGCGGTACGGGTGCCGGCCCAGCACCACCACCATGGCCCCCCGGTACAGGGCGTTCACCACCGCGCCCAGGCCGATGAAGCCGACACCTCCGACCAGCACCACGTCGCCCTCGGCCACTCCGGCCTCCTCGGCCGCGGTGTAGGTGCAGCCCAGCAGGCAGTTGGCGGCCGCCGCGTGATGGAACGACAATGCGTCGGGTATCGGCTGGATCATGTGCTCGGGGGCCAGCCGGTACCGGACCATGCCGAAGCCGCCGGAGGCGCTGCCGTTGACCTTCTCGATGCCCAGCAGACCGGCGGTGATGTCCTGGGGGGCCATCCCCTCCTCGTACGACTCATAGGGGATGCCCAAACAGTGGGTGGGCGACAACCCCTCGGTGCACACGAAGCACTCCTGGCAGCTGTTGCCCTGGTAGATGATCACCCGGTCGCCAGCATCGAACCGCGATCCCGGCTGCGTCTCGACGATGGTGCCCACCCCCTCGTGGCCGAGGTGCTCGGGGCTGTCGTGCCACTCGAACTGGTGGTCGCGGTAGATGCGGCCCTCGTTGCACACCGGCGCCACCGCCACCTCGACGATCACGAACCCCGGCCCCACCACGGGATACGGCTTCGACGCCAACACCGCACGCCTCGGCTCAGGAATCGTGAGCACGGTATTGGTCTTGTCGGGCATAGCGATCAGTCCTCCAAGGACTCGACTCCCAGATAGCTGGCGTCGAGCAGGGCCCGGTCGGCCAGCAGATCCGAAGCGGCTCCCTGCATCACCAGGTCGCCGTGGTTGAGCACGTAGCCCCGGTCGGACACCTCCAGTGCCAGGTCCACGTGCTGCTCCACCAGCAGCACCCCGGCGCCGGTCTCGTCGGCGATGCGGCGCACCACCGGCATCAGCTCCTCATAGATGACCGGGGCCAGGCCCAGGCTCATTTCGTCCACCATCATCAGCTTCGGCTCGGCCACGATGGCCCGGCCCAGCACCAGCATCTGCTGCTCGCCGCCGCTGAGCAGCCCGCCCCGGCGGTTCATCAGCGGGCCGAGGGCACCGAAGAAGTCGACGGCCCGGTCGATGTCCACCTTGCCGCTGGTCTTGGCCAGCTGCAGGTTCTCGCGCACGGTCAGCTGATACAGCAGGCCCCGGTTCTCGGGCACATGGATCACGCCCCACCGGGCCACCCGGTGGGCCTGGCGCAACCGGGGCACCGGCCGGCCCATGATGGTCACCGACCCGTCCAAAATCTGGCCCATGCCCGAGATCGTCATGAGCGTGGTGGTCTTGCCCGCGCCGTTGGGTCCCAGCAGGGCCACCACCTCGCCCGCATCGACGTGCAGGCTCAGGCCGCGCACCACGGCCACGCCGTCGTAGCCGGTGTCGAGGTTCTCGATGGTCAGGAGACGCTCGCCCATGACTCAGCTCCCGCCCATGACCAGCCGCGGACTCATGAATCGGCCCCGCTGTGGCCCAGGTAGGCCGCGATGACCTCGGGATCGTTGCGCATCTTGTCCGGGGTGCCCGAGGCGGTGAGCTGGCCGAAGACCAGCATGTGGATGTAGTCGCACACGTTGAGCACCAGCCCCATGTCGTGATCGACCAGCAGCATGGTGTAGCCCTGATCCACCAGGTGCCGCAGTTGGGCGCCGAACCACTCGGTCTCTGCCTTGTCGAGGCCGGCGGCGGGCTCGTCCAGCAGCAGGATCTTCGACGATTCCGCCACCAGGGCCCGACCCACGCCCACCAGCTTCCGCTGGCCCTGCGACAGCTCGCGGGGCTGGCGCTCGGCGATGTCGCCCAGGTTGAGCAGGTCCAGTACCTCGTCGACGCGGTCGGCGCGCTGGCGGGGCCGCCAGTAGTCGAGCAGCGCGGAACCCATCGTGAGGCGGCGGCTGGCCACGTCGAGGTTGGAGCGCACCGTGATGTCGTCGAAGAGCTCCAGCGTCTGCCAGGTGCGGGTCAGCCCGTCGTGGGAGAGCACATGCGGCGAGCGGCCGAAGACCTCTTCCCCCTCCAGTACCACTGATCCCTTCGAGTTGTTGGGCAGGAACCCGGTGATCG
This sequence comes from Acidimicrobiales bacterium, assembly GCA_963667505.2. Lineage (GTDB taxonomy): Bacteria > Actinomycetota > Acidimicrobiia > Acidimicrobiales > Aldehydirespiratoraceae > Aldehydirespirator. Next base: position 2,199,550 of record OY763490.2, read on the forward strand.
CGTCTATGAAGGTGGTCTTGCCTGCCCCGTTGGGGCCGATCAGCCCGGTAAGCCGGCCGCGCCGGCACTCCAGCGACACGTCGTTCACGGCGAGCAGACCGCCGAAGCGCACGGTGAGCCCGCCGGTGGCGAGAACGGTGTCAGACATCGGCGGTCTCCGGCACCCCGCGACCCCAGCGGCGGCTCAGCCAGCGGCCCAGTTGGTGGAACTGCCTGCGCTGGAATCCGTCGATACCCTCGTTGTTGTAGACGGCGGTGCCGATCAGGAAGAACCCGGCCACATAGGCGGTATAGGGCCCCACGTCGATGAACCACTCGTTGGTGACGACGATGCCGATCCCCTCCGAGAACAGCGTCCCCGCGGTGATGGCCCCGCCGATAGTGCTGATGCCGCCGAGGTAGGCGAAGGCGAGCACGGTCAGCGAGGCGAAGATCCCGAACGTGTCGGTGCCGTAGGTGCCCACGTTGAAGGCGATGAGCGCGCCGCCCAGAGCGGCGAAGAAGCTCGATATGGCGAACGCCGACAGCTTGATGGCGGCCACGTTCACCCCGGCCGCGGCCGCGGCCCGCTCGTTGGCCCGCACGGCCAGCATCTGCTCGCCCAGGCGCGACCGTCGCAGCCGCATCACCGATATGCAGCACAGCGCGCCCACCACCAGCAGGAACAGCCCGTACCCGCCGGTGGGGATCTTGCCGTCGCCGAATATGAAGTCGCTGTTGGGCCCGAACTCGACGCCGAACAGCACCGGCGGGTCGGTCGTCTTGACGCCGCGGTCCAGACCGAACCAGCCGGGGCGGGAGAAGAAGATCTCGCCCATGGCCAATCCGCTGGCCAGCGTGACGATGGCCAGGCTGGCGCCCCGGGTCCGCAGCGACGGGATGGCTGCAATCAGGCCGAACCCGACGCCGGCGGCCACCGCCAGCGGCAATGAGACGAACAAGGGCATTCCAGCCTGGGTGCCGAAGGATGCCACCGAGAAGGCGCCGATCCCGGCCAGGGCCATCTGCATCAGCGAGATCTGGCCCACGTAGCCGGTCACCACCACCAGCGACAGGGCCAGGATCACCCCGATCATGGAGTTCTGCATTCCGGCGCGGTACTGGAAGGGCGCGAACACGGTCAGCCAGAACGCGACCGCCAGCAGGATCCCGTAGCCGACGATGCGGCCGCGGGTGATGCGGGGGGAGTAGGCCTCCGGCAGCCGCTCCACCGTGAGCGCGCCCCGCGACGGCAGCGACTCGCCCCGGGCCACCATGGCCAGCGCGATCACCACGAAGGGGAGCGCCCTGCGGATGCCGATGTCGGGAATCCAGCCCCACTCCAGCTCCAGTCGGAACAGCTCCTGGTCGACGATGCCCAGCATCAGCCCCGCGGCTGCGGCGATCACGAACGACGACATTCTCCCGATGAGGGCCGCGCCCAGCGAGGAGATGAGCAGCACGGTGAAGAAGTTCGGGGTCACCCCGGTGATGGGCGCCACCAGGATCCCCACCAGACCGGCCAGAACCGAGGCCATCACCCAGCTCACGCCGGCCTGGAAGTCGGCGTTGAAGCCCAGCAGCGTGGTGAACCGCTCGTTCTCGGCCCCCGCCCGGGTGGCGATCCCGAAGCGGGTGAAACGAAACAGCACCCACAGCGCGGCTGTGATCACGATCACGGTGCCCAGCACCCAGAGGCGGTCCTGGCCGACGCGAGTGCCCAGGATCTCGACCGGGTCGCTGGGGAAGATCGGCTCGGTCGCCTTGGCCCGAGCACCGAAGCGCAGCACCACCGCGGCCTGCAGGAACAGCATGATGCCCACCGACGCGATGACCTTGGCCAACACCGGGGCGTAGCGCAGCGGACGGAAGATGGCGAAGTGGGCGATGAGTCCGAGGACGGCTGCGGTGACCAGCGCGATCAGCATCGCCGGCGCCTTGCCCATCGAGTCGCCCAGGCTCAAGAAGGTCGGGAAGTCGACGATCTCGATCCCGGCGACGCCCTCGATCGGCGCCAGCGGGTTGGGTATCGGCGGCACGGGGTACTGGCCAGTGCCGACCAACGACACGTACACGTAGGTCACGTAGGTGGCGATCGCGCCGTGCCCGAAGTTGATGACCCCAGATGCCCGGAAGGCCACGACCAGCCCGATGGCCAGCGCGGCGATGATGGCGCCGGAGCCGAGGCCGAACAGAACCGGGTCGAAGAAGAGCTCCCTGCGGAGCACGGCCCCCACAATCCAGGCCAGCGCCAGCGCGCCGAGAGCGGCACCGCTGACTCGCTCGGCTGGAGACAGTCTGGCGATCACGAGGCCCCCCGCAGAGACGAGCCTAGCCGGGCCCTCGACGGGGCCCGGCTCGACTCGGCGTCAATGAGCGTGCGAGGGCCGCGGGTCAGCCCAGCAGGAAGTTGAGCTGCGAGAAGTCCAGGAACGTGAAGCCGTCGGGGCCGGTCATCTGTCCGTCCACGACGGTGACCATCAGCGGCGACGTGTTGCACGCTCCGAGCCACGGATCGGGGCCGGGGCAGCTCACCTCGGGGTAGCCGGGAATGTCGCTGCGCGAGTAGGTGCTCAGCGCGGTGAGCACAGACTCGTCGCTGGCGGCGGCGCCGCCGCCTGCGACGAGCAGGTCCCGGGCGATGAAGACCTGGGCCAGCGTCCAGCCGGCGAGACCGGCGGTCTGCACGCCGGAGCCGCCGTAGGCGTCGAGCACCCGGTTGATCTCATCGATCTCGGCGCCGCCGTCGACGGTGGGCGCGCTCGAGACGATGGGGACGCCCCATCCGTCGAGGGCGCCGGACTCGACCACGTCCTGGCCGGCGCAAAGGTCGTTGGCGAACAGGTGGCCCTCGTAGCCGACCGTGGCCGTTCCGTTGGCGGCCGCAGTGCACTGGGCGCCGTCGGCCAGGACGAACAGCCAGCCGTCGTTGTCGGTGTTGGCCGCGGAGATCGGCCCGGTCAGGTCGGGCTCGAACCCGAGGTAGATGGTCTCGTTGATCGTGATGCCGTTGCTCTCGCCGATGGCGTACAGCGCTGGCTCGAACGGTGCGATGGCCGGGTCGTCGGCCAGGAACAGCGACATGGTGGACACGTCGCGGCGCTCGGAGGCGAACACGAAGAACACCTGGGCCAGGCCGGGCAGGCCGGGATCGAAGTTGTAGAGGTTGGGGGTGAGGTAGTCGATGAAGTCGTTGCCCAGCCCGAGGTTCGCCTTGCCGGCCTCGGCCAGGATCGTGCCCGAGACAATGCTGTTGGACAGGAAGCCGCCGTTGATCACCACATGGATGTCGTCGGCGTTCACGAACTCGTTGGCGCAGGCGATGTGGGACTCCACCGCATCGCCGGAGCCGCACACCACCAGCTCGATGGGATGCCCGTCGGCGCCGCCCTGCTCGGTGTTGAAGTAGTCGACGTAGGCCTGGGCCACCGCGGGCACCTCGGGGAACGCCATGAGCTCCTCGACCTGAGCGATCAGCCCGATCTTGACCGGCACCATCGACTCGTCGGCCATGCCCTCGTCGGCGGGCTCGTCCATCGGCTCCTCAGCCGGTTCCTCGGCAGGCTCGTCCATGGGCTCTTCCGCGGGCTCGACCGTCGGCTCCTCGGCAGGCTCATCCGCGGGTGCCTCGGCGGGCTCTTCCTCCGGCGTTTCAGCCGGTGCAGTGGTAGCCGCGGGCTCGGCGGTGGACGGGGCGTCATCGTCGTCGCCGCAGGCCGCGGCGACCAGGGCGAAAGCAAGCAGGACTGCAGCCAGCACCCTCCAGCTGGACTTAGGACTCATGGTGTGTTCCTCCTTCGCGACTCCAGCACGCGTGTTGTGGGAAACTTGATAGCCGGATTGTACATATGTTGGCAAGTCAGCGCCTGAAGCACTAGTTCTATCTTCCCAACCCTAAGTAAGCCACGGATTCAGTGACGAACAGGACTAACAGCCTGCGCTTCCTAGCATGAACGACGACAAGGGCCTGAAGCTCCTCACCAACCACGCCTACGATGACGCCGCCATGGTGGAACTCGACGACATCGACCGCACCCTGATCGACAGCCTCGTGGCAGACGGCCGGGCCAGCTACGCCGCCCTTGCCCGGCACATCGGCATGTCACAGGCCGCGGTGAAGACCAGGGTCATCCGTCTCCTCGACAGCGGCGTCATCCACATTGTCGGGCGCATCGACCCCCGGGCCCTCGGATACGGCGAGTTCGCCTACTGCCTGGTCGACGTGGAGGGCCCGGTGGCCTCGGCAGCCGACCGGCTGGCGGAGATGGAGGAGGCCGCCTTCGTGCTGATCCTCGCCGGCGCCCGCGGGCTGTTCGTGGAGTTCAGGGCACGCGACGCCGAGCACCTCGGAGCGGCCCTCGAGGCAGCCCGGTCCGACGCCCAGGTGCGGGGCATAGACGCCTCCTCGCTGGTGTCCTTCGTGAAGCAGGACTGGTCGCACTCCCCTGCCGGCGACCACCGGCTCGGCCCCCGCCGCCGGGCTGTCGACGCCACCGACATAGAGCTGCTCAAGCATCTGGCGACCGACGGCCGGGCCACTTTCGCCGAGATGGCCGAGGCTGCGGGCATGTCCCACGCGGCCACCCGAGAGCGGGTGCTCGCCCTCATATCCGCGGGGGTGGTGACCGTGCAGACCATCGTGAGCCCCGGTCTGCTTGGCGTGAAGGGCTACGCCGGTCTCATGGTCGAGGTGGAAGGACCGGCCGGACCGGTGGCCGACGACATAGCCGCGGTCGCGGACACAACCATGGTGGCCATAGTGCTCGGGCGCTTCGATGTGCTTGCCGAGGCCAGCTACCAGGACGAGGCCCACCTGGCCGACCTGCTGGACCAAGTGCGGTCGCTGGAGGGGGTGCGGCAGGTGGAGGCGTTCGTCTACCTGGTAGAAGTCAAAGAGTCGATGACCGCCGGCCTCACCTGAACGCTTGGTCGGCCAGACGTCGCCGACTAGGGCATTACGCCGCCGTCTATGGCGATCAGCGCCGCGTTGATGTAGGAGGCGGCCGGCGACGCCAGGAACACCACGAGTTGGGCCACTTCGTCGGCGGTGCCCCAGCGGCCCAGCGGGACCTCCGAGGCGAGCATCTCGTCGGCCTCGTCGTCGGTGATGCCAGCCAGGTCAGCGACCAGCCTGCGGTTGGCCACCGCCATCTGGGTGTCGATCGGGCCGGGGCAGACGCCCACGCAGCGGATCCCGTCAGGGCCGTGCTCCTTGGCGATGAGCTTGGTCATGGCGACCAGCCCGAACTTGGTGACGTTGTAGGCCCCGTACCCGGGGTCGGACACCAGTCCGCCGATCGACACGTTGTTGACGATCACGCCCCGGCCGGCCTCGATCATCGGGCCGAGCGCCAGCAGCGCCATTCGCCGCGAGCCCATGACGTTGACCTGCCACGACAGGTTCCACTGCTCCTCGGTCTGGTCCACGAACCGGCCCACGCCGGTGGTGGCGCCCGCGTTGTTGAACAGGATGTCCAGCGACCCCAACTCGGCGACCGTCCGCTCCACCACCTCCTCGGCCTGAGCCTGATCGGTCACGTCCAGCGGGGCCGCGAAGCTCCTGACTCCGTACCGGTCTCGCAGCTCAGCGGCCAGCGCCTCCAGCGCGGCCATGTCGTCGCCCAAGCCGTGAGTGGGATCCTGTCGCAGCTCGGGCCGGTCGCGGGCCAGATCGGTAACGACCACGTCCGCTCCCGCCTCAGCCAGCCGCCGCGCCGTGGCCGCGCCCATCCCGCCAGCCCGACCCGCCCCGGTCACCAATGCCACCCGGTCGCCCAGTCCTGCGCTCATAAGCTCTCCCTTCGATATTGGTGAAGCAATTTGCGCTTCAAGCCCGATCGCAGGCGCCGTGTTCCCTTACCGCCGCAGGATCGGCTGCCTGCAGGTCACCGTCAGACGGCGGTCTCGCCATCGGAGAGGTCAGCGGCTAGGTGGGTCATCACCTCGTGGCTGTAGCCGAGGGGGATGCCGTCGTGGCAGCCGACCAGCGAGCCGGTGAGGGTCGTGCTGGCGTCGCTGACCAGGAAGTGGAACACCGGCGCCATCTCCGACGCCTTGCGGAACACGCCGTTGGCGGTCATGCGCCTGATCAGCTCCAGGTCGGGCGCCGACTCCGCGCCCATCTCGCTCTCCACGATGCCGGGCAGCACCGCGTTGACCCGCACCTGACGCGGTCCCAGCTCCAGCGCCCACACCCGCACCAGGTGGTCGAGCGCGGCCTTGGACGCGGCGTAGGCGGCCATGCCCGGCGCCGCCACGGAACCGGCCGGCGAGCTGGTCACGATGACCGACCCGTGGTCTCGCACCAAGCCCACCCCGTGACGCAGGGCCCGCACCACTCCCAGGGTGTTGATGTCGATCACCCGCTCGAACACGTCCAAGTCCAGGGCCTCGACCTCTCCGTGGTGCTCGTCGATGCCAGCGTTGAGGATCAGCGCGTCGAGAGCGTCGAACCGCTCGGACACGGCCCCGAAGGCCCACTCGACCGACGCGTCGTCGGCCACATCCATCGTCACGAAGGCGGCTCCGATGCCGTCAGCGATCGCGCTGCCCTCGGGCCTGCGGCCGCAGATCACCACCTGGGCGCCGCATTGCACTAGATGGGCCGCGACCGCCAGGCCGATTCCGGCGGTTCCGCCAGTCACCACCACCCGGCGGCCGCTCACGTCGAAGACATCGGCTGTAGCCGTCCCGGCTGTGCTTGTCTCGGTCATGAGCTTACCCTAGTCATCGAAACTCATGCTGTCTGCGCGACGCAGATATGGAATCACAGGCGTACGACGTGATACACAAGCGTTTCCTGCCCTAGAGTGTCGCCGTCGGCGGCTCACAGAGGACTCGGCCCGAGCGGCCGGCGAGTACAGAGAGCAGGAGCGGAAGGGAACCTGAGGATGCGGCAGATCCTGGATCCGGCGGGAGAGCTAGTGGGGCCGGTCCCTGATCTTGACGACGGCCAGCTGGTCGACATGCTCCGCCTGCTGCTCACCACCCGGATGGCCGACGAGAAGCTGCTCAACCTCCAGCGGCAGGGACGCATGCCGGCCTACTACCAGGTGAGCGGCCAGGAGGCCCATGTGGGGGCGGCGCTGGCGCTGCGGGAGACCGACTGGCTCTTCTCCGCATATCGCGAGCTGGGCATGTGGCTGGCCCGGGGCATGAGCCCCGTCGCCACGCTCGGGCTGTGGATGGGCGTGCCCGACGACGACGACCTCTGGGACGTCAACCGTTACCGGGTGACCAGGCTCAACGCCACCATCGGAACCCACCTGCCCCACGCGGTGGGCTTCGGCTACGCCGAACGCCTTCAGGAGCGCGACACCGTGGCCATGGTGGTGTTCGGCGACGGTGCCACCTCGGAGTCCGACTTCCACGCGGCCATGAACTTCGCCGGAGTGTGGAAAACCCCCACGGTGTTCCTCTGCCAGAACAACCAGGTCGCCCAGTCGACCACACTCGACAAGCAGACCGCGGCGGAGACGCTGGCCGTCAAAGCCGAGGCGTACGGATTCGCTGGGGAGCTAGTGGACGGCATGGACCCGCTGGCCATGTACCAGACCGCCCGCGAGGCCGTCGAACGGGCCGCAGGCGGCGGGGGCCCGACCCTCATCGAGATGCTCACGTACCGGTTCGCCCCCCACTCCACCTACGACGGGACCCCGGTGTACCGCACCAACGACGAGGAAGCCCGGTGGCGCGAGCGGGATCCCATCGCCCGGATGCGGGCCTTCCTGGTGAACAAGGGCCTGTGGGAGGCCGACCAGGAGGACGGCATGCGGGCCGGGATCTCGGCCGAGCTCGAGGCCTTCGTCGACCAGTTGGAGGCCCGGCCGGCGGTGGCGCGCGACTACTCGCCCCGGCAGCTGTTCGCCCGGGCTCCGGCGTCCCTCGCCGAGCAGTTGCGCCGTGAGCAGCAGGACGCCGGCGAACCCGCTACCACGCTAGGGGCGGAGGAGGTTTGGGCAGTCGAGCCCGACCCGTCGCCCGCCGGCGAGACCCGCCGGCTCGACATGACCGAGGCCCTCAAGCTGACCCTGCACTCGGCCTTCGAGAGGGACCGGTCGCTGGTGATCCTGGGAGAGGACGTCGGCGTGGAGGGCGGCGTGTTCCGCATCACCGAGGGAATGCTCGACCGCTTCGGCGAGGACCGGGTGATCGACACCCCCCTGTGCGAGACCGGCATCATGGGAACCGCGGTCGGGATGGCCATGGCCGGGTTGAGGCCGGTGGCCGAGATCGAGTTCGCGGGCTTCGTCTATCCCGCGTTCGATCAGCTCATCGGGCATGTGGCCCGTATCCGGTGGCGCTACCGAGGCCATCTGACCGCGCCGGTGGTGGCCCGGCTGCCGGTGGGCACCAACCTCGACAACCTCGAGTTCCACACCGACTCGCCCGAGGCGTTCCTCACCCACGCGCCGGGGCTGGTGGTGGTGTACCCCTCCAACCCCTACGACGCCAAGGGCCTGATGGAGTCGGCGCTGGCCAGCGAGGACCCGGTGGTGTTCCTGGAGCCCATCTGCCTGTACCGGGGCCTCAAGCAGGACGTGCCCACAGGTCCCTACCGGATCGGGTTCGGGCGGGCCAGCGTGCCGCGGGCCGGCACCGACGTAACGGTGGTGTCGTGGGGCCCGCCGGTGCGCGAGGCGCTGAAGGCGGCCGACGCCCTGGAGGCGGAGGGGGTGTCGGCCGAGGTGGTCGACCTGCGGACCCTGTATCCCTGGGATCGCGAGACCGTGCTGGACAGCGTGGAGCGGACCGGGCGGCTGGTGGTGGCCCACGAGGCCCATGCCACCGGCGGATTCGGGGCCGAGGTACTGGCCGCGGTGAGCGAGCACGGCCTCTACTCGCTGGAGGCGCCGCCGGTGCGGGTCGCTCACATGGACGTGTTCTGGGGCCCGACCCAACTCGAGCGGTACTCGATGATCACCGCCGACCGCATCGCCGCCGGCGTCCGCCGCGCTCTCGCAGGCTGACATGGCGCACGTCTTCAAGCTCCCTTCGGTGGGCGACACCATGGTCGAGGGCGAGATCGTCGAGTGGCTGGTAGCGGTCGGAGACACCGTGGAGCTCGACCAGGCCATCTGCTCGGTCGAGACCGACAAGTCGGTGGTGGAGATGACCACCCCCTGCCGGGGAACGGTGCTGGCGCTGGGCGGCGAGCCCGGCGATGTCATCGAAGTGGGCGAGACCCTCATCGTGATCGGTGCACCCGGAGAAGCCGTACCCGCTGAGGACGAGCACGAACCGCCGTCGGAGGATCCAGCGTCGGCGCTAGCCCGGCGCGATGAGCCCGCACCGGCTCCGGCCACTAGCCCGGCGCCGACATCCGTCCCGCCGACATCGGGGGGTCCCGATTCGATCAAGGCCGTGCCCAAGGCTCGCAAGCTGGCCCGCGAGCAAGGCGTCGACCTGGCCGCCGTGGCCGGGACCGGGCGGGGCGGCTCGATCACCGTCGCCGACGTGGAGGCCGCAGCTGCATCGGGCCTGACCGCCGCGGGCGTAAGGCGCGAGCGCCTGTCGGCCACCCGCCGCTCGATCGCCCGGCACATGACGCAGTCGATGCAGGTCCCGCAGTTCACGGCCATGGTCGAAACCGACGCCAGCCAGCTGCTGGAGGCCCGAGCCGCCGCCACAGCCGAGACAGGCTCGCGGGTGCCCCTCGACGCTCTGCTGGTGGCTCTGCTGGTTCCGGTGCTGCGGGACCACCCGATCATGAACGCCCGGCTCGACGGCGACGAGATCGAGTTCTTCGACCGCTACGACATCGGCGTGGCCGTCGACACCCCCGAGGGACTGATGGTGCCGGTGGTGCGGGCCGCCGACGCCCTAGATGTGACGGAGCTGTCAGCGGAGGTCGTCCGCCTGGCCGAGGCGGCCCGCGACCGCTCAATCGCTCCTCAGGAGCTGTCCGGGGCCACCGCCACCGTGAACAACGTCGGCGCGCTCGGAGTGCTGTCCGGCACGCCGATGCTGCCGTCGGGCACCAGCATGATCGCCGCCTTCGGCATGGCCCGGCCGACGGTGCGCCTGATCGGCGGCACGCCGGCGGAGGTGCCGACCATGACGGTGTCGGCCACCTTCGACCATCGCATCATCGACGGCGGCGCCAGCGGCCGCTTCCTCGCCCAACTCAAGGAGGCGGTCGAGGCAACGGAAGACCCGGCAGCCTGACAGGCTAAGCGTCGGCCGCCGGTCCTGCCCCCAGACGGCTCAGGGCAAGATCGGGGATGTCCCTGGTTGGGGAGGGTCGGGAGGCTCGTAGAGTCCCGCGTGACTCTTCCCGCCTCCTAGGAGAACACGTGACCTCCTCCCCCGCACAAGCATTGGCTACGGCCGCCCGGGCGGTGGCCGCCTCCAAGATCTACGGTGCCGGCGACACCGAGGTCCGGGCCCTCGACGCCATCGACGTGGCCTTCGAGCAGGGCCGCTTCACCGCCACCATGGGCCCGTCCGGGTCGGGCAAGTCCACGCTGATGCACTGCATGGCCGGGCTCGACACGGTGACTTCGGGCCAGGTGATCATCGGCGACACCGACCTGACCACGCTGTCGGAGCGCGACCTCACCCTGCTGCGGCGCGACCACGTCGGCTTCGTGTTCCAGGCCTTCAACCTGGTGCCCACCCTCACCGCCATGGAGAACATCACCCTGCCCATGGACCTCGCAGGCGCCAAGGGCGACGAGGCCTGGATCGACGAGGTGGTGGGGGCCACCGGACTGGCCGACCGGGCCAAGCACCGCCCCAACGAACTCTCCGGCGGCCAGCAGCAGCGGGTGGCGGTGGCCCGGGCGCTGGCCGGCAAGCCCCAAATCATCTTCGCCGACGAGCCCACCGGCAACGTCGACTCCAACACCGCCGCGGAAATCCTGGACTTCATACGCGACGCGGTCGACGGCATGGGCCAGACCGTGGTCATGGTTACCCACGACCCGGTGGCCGCCTCCTACGCCGACCGGGTGGTGTTCCTGGTGGACGGCAAGATCGTGGACGAGTTGACCGATCCCACGCCTCAGGCCATCCGCGACCACATGACCCAGCTCGGCGCCTGACGCTCGCGGCAGGCCCGAGACCACCTGAGGGATCACGCCCCATGCTGCGCCTGGCGCTGAGGACGGTTCTGGCCGGAAAGGTCCGCTTCGCGCTGACCTCCGGCGTGGTGATGCTGGGCGTCGCCTTCGTGGTGGCCGCCTTCGTGACCGCCGACTCGCTGCGATCGACATTCGACAAGCTCGCGGCCGACATCAACACCGGCAGCGACTTCACGGTGCGCGGCGAGCTCGCCTTCGGCGGCATCACCCAGGCGGTCGCGCCGTCGCTGCCCGCCACCGCGCTCGACGACATCCGGGCCGTCGACGGGGTGGAGGCCGCCGAGGGCGGGATCTTCGTGAACGGCGTGATCCCCGTGGACGGCTCGGGGCAGGCGGTGGCCGCGCCCGGCGGCGCCCCGACCGCGGGCACCAACTGGACCGACGACGAGTCTCTGTCGCAGTTCTACCTGATCGACGGGCAGTGGCCCGTCGGCGCCTCGGAGTTCGCCATCGACGTGGAGGCCTTCGCCAACCACGACTTCGCGCTCGGCAACCAGTACGAAGTGGTCACGCCGACCGGCCCCCGCACCTTCACCCTCACCGGCACCGCCCAGTTCGGCTTCCCCGAGAACGCCGGGATCGGCGCGGTGTTCACGCTGTTCGACACTGCCACCGCCCAGGAGGTCCTCGGCCTCCCGGACCAGTTCGCCCAGATAGCCGTGCGGGCCGACCTGGGCGCTGACCTGGAGGAGGTCCGGGCCCGCATGGAGGCGGTCCTGCCCGAGGGCGCCGAGGTGATCACCGCGGCCGAGGCCACCGAGGAGTTCAGCAACGCCTTCGAGTCCTTCATCGGGCCGCTGCAGACCACGCTGCTGGTGTTCGCCTTCGTCGTGCTGTTCGTAAGCGCGTTCATCATCTCCAACGCCTTCAACATCGTGCTCGGCCAGCGGGTGCGGGAGCTCTCGCTGCTAAGGGCGATAGGCGCCACCCCCCGGCAGGTCCGCCGGTCGGTTCTCATCGAGGCCCTGGTCGTCGGCCTGGCCGCCGTGCTGGTCGGCCTGGGGCTGGGAATGCTCGGAGCGCTGGGCATCCGCGAGCTGTTCTCAGCTCTGGGCGCCTCGCTGCCGGACGGCCCGATGCCGCTGCGGATCCGCACCGTGGCCTGGGCGGTCGCGGTCGGCATCGGCTTCACCATCGTGGCCGCGGCCGTCCCGGCACTGAAGGCCGCCCGCCTCTCACCGGTGGCCGGGCTGAGCGACTTCGGCAGCGACGCCGGCCGGGACCGGCGCCTGGGACGGCTCCTGGTCGGCGGGCTGCTGGCCGCGCTGGGCGCGGCCCTGACCGCAGCCGGGCTCTTCGCCGACTTCGACAGCGTCACCGCCCGGCTCTCGTCGCTGGGCGCGGGCGCGGCGGTCCTGTTCATCGCGGTGAGCGTGCTCAGCCCGCTGGTGGCGGGCGCGGTGGTGTCGGTGCTGGCCCGGCCGCTGCAACCGGTGTTCGGCATCGCCGGACGGCTGGCCCGCGAGAACGCGGCCCGCAACCCGCGGCGCACCGCGGCCACCGCCGTCGCGCTGACCATCGGCCTGGCGCTGGTGGCGATGGTGTCGGTCATGGGCGAGTCCTTCAAGGCCTCCTTCCGCGACCAGCTCACCAACGCGGTCAAGGCGGACTTCGTGGTCACCTCCGACAGCTTCTCGGGGATGCCCAAGACGGTGGCCCAGGATCTGCGGGCGGCAGGGGCGGGCTCGGTGGTGGCCTTCGACTCGGACCTGGTGAGCATCACCGCGCTCGACCAATACGACTTCGTGCTGGAGACCACGGTCACGGCCACGGACTTCGCCGACCTGGAGCAGGTGGCCAACCTGGACATTCAGAGCGGCTCGCTGAGCAACATCGACTTCTCGACCACCGTGCTGGTCCACGCCGACTCGCTCGAGGACTTCGGCCTGGGGGTAGGCGACGGGATCTCGATGTCGTTCGTGAACGGCGAGACCCTCGACCTGTCGGTGGCCGCCATCTACTCCGAGAACGCCTTCTGGGGCGACTGGCTGATCGACCAGTCGGTCTACGCCGGAGTGGCCACGTCGGCGGCCGACGACGCGGTGGCTATCAAGGTCGCCGACGCCGAGCCCGAGGCAGTGAGAGCGCTCCTCGACGAGACGCTCGCCAGCTACCCGCAGGCCAACCTCGAGGACCGGCGGGAGTTCCAGGCCAGCGCGGAGTCGAATCTCGACACCGCCCTCGCGCTGGTCAACGCCCTGCTGGTCTTCGCGCTGTTTGTGGCGCTGGTCGGGATCGTCAACACCCTCACGTTGTCGGTGTTCGAGCGCACCCGCGAGATCGGGCTGCTGCGGGCGGTGGGCATGACCCGTCGCCAGCTGCGGCGCATGATCCGCTGGGAGGCCGCCACCATCGCTCTGTACGGCGCCCTCGTCGGGGTGGGCCTAGGGCTGGTCTTCGGCGTGGCCACCGCAGTGGCCATCCCCGACGAGGTCGTCAGCCGGGCGGCGGTCCCGATCCTCCAGTTGGTCCTCTTCGTGGCCGTGGCGACCGTCATGGGGCTGGTGGCCGCGCTGCTGCCCTCCTACCGCGCCGGCCGGATGAACGTGCTGGACGCGATCTCCGCGGACTGACCGGGCCGGCCGCTCCGACACCGAACTTCGCATGTTCAAGCTCGCTCTCCGCAGCCTGATCGACAAGAAGCTCCGCTTCGCGCTGACCACGCTGGTGGTGGTCATCGGCGTGATGTTCGTGGTGGGCTCGTTCGCGCTCACCGACAGCCTGCGGTCCACGTTCTCGGGGCTCGCCCAGGACATCGCGGAAGGCGCCGACCTCACCGTGCGGGCCAGCCAGGACAAGGAGTTCGGCGGCGACTTCGACCGGCCGACCATGCCCGAGGAAGTGGCCGAGCGGGTGGCCCGCGTCGAGGGGGTGGGCACGGCGCGGCCCGCGGTGGCCGCCCTCAACGTCTTCATGGTCGACGGCGACGGCGATCCGATCACGCCCCCGGGCCCTCCGGCGGTGGGGTTCAGCTTCAATCCGGGCGTGTTCTTCACCACGGAGGGCCGACAACCCGCCGCGCCCGGCGAGTTCGCGGCCGACAGCGACACCGCGGCCGGCAACGGCCTGCGCATCGGCGAGACCTACCAGATCAACGGACCGATCTCGGCGGAGCTCTTCGAGCTGGTCGGCGTGTTCAACTTCGGGGACCCCGACTCGCACACCGGCCTGGGCCAGACGATGGCCGCCTTCGAGCTGGACGAGGCCCAGCGCTTCTTCGGCCTCGACGGCGTCTACCAGGAGATCGACGTGGTGGTGGCGTCCGGCGCGGAGGTGCCCGAGGTGCAGGCCCGGCTGGAGGCCGACCTGGGCGCCGGCTACGAGGTCATCACCAGCGAGGTCAACGCGGCGGAGCAGGAGGACGACTTCAACCAAGTCCTCGACATCTTCAACACGATCCTGCTGGTGTTCGCCTTCATCGCGGTGTTCGTGTCGGCGTTCATCATCAACAACACGTTCCAGATCATCATCGGCCAGCGGGTGCGCGAGATCGGGCTGTGGCGGGCCATCGGCGCCACCCCTCGGCAGGTGGGCCGGTCGGTGATCACCGAGTCGGCCATCGTGGGCGTGATCGCCACCGTGGCCGGGATCGGGCTGGGCCTGGTGCTCGCGGTGGTGCTGCGGGCCGTTCTGGACCTGATCGGCTTCCCGCTGCCGCCCGGTCCGCTGACGCTGCAGCCGCGGACGGTCGTGCTGGCCGCGGTGGTGGGCCTCGGCGTGACGATGGTCTCGTCGATCGCCCCCGCGCTGGGAGCGCGCCGGATCTCCCCGGTGGCCGCGCTGACCCACGACTTCCAGCTGGGGGCCACCGGCCTGCGCCGGCGCCTCACCGCGGGCGGGGTGGTGTTCGCGGCCGGCGTGACCGCGCTGGCGGCCGGCATGACCGCCGGGCTGGACACCGTGCCGACGTTCGTGCTGCTGGGGCTGGGGGCCGTGCTGTCGTTCGTGGGGATCAACACCCTCAGTCCGGCGTTCGCCGGGCCGGCAGCGGCGGTGCTGGGCCGCCCGGCCGACGCGCTGTTCGGGGTGCCGGGCCGTCTGGGCCGAGACAACGCGTCGCGGAACCCGCGGCGGACCGCCTCGACCGCCGGCGCGCTCATGATCGGCCTCGCGCTCATGGGCCTGGCCGCGGTGGTGGGCGAGTCGATGAAGAAGACCTTCGTCAACATCATCGAGAACGCGGTGGAGGCCGACTACTTCATCCAGTCCGACTCCGGCGGCTTCGGCCCGCCGGCCGGCTTCCCGGCGCAGGCGGCCGACGACATCGAGGCGCTCGACGAGATCGAGAGCGTCGTGCGGATCCAGTGGTCTTTCAGCGGGCTGAGCGTCGACGGCGAGCCCCGCGACGTCGTGGCCGTCGACATGGCCCTGGCCGAGACCCACTTCGACGGACGAGTGATCGCAGGCGACATGGCCGCCGGCGACCCGGGCACCGCGCTGGCCCTGCACAGCGACTCGGCCGCCTCGCTGGGCGTGGGCGTCGGCGGCACGGTCGAGACGACCTTCCCCGACGGCCAGACCGAGACCCTGACGGTGGTGGCGGTGTACGAGGACGCGGCCATCTACGGCAACTGGGTGATCGACGGCGCCCTGTGGGACCGCCACTTCAACCGCAACGACCTCGATTTCGCCAGCGCCCGCATCGCCGGCCTGTCCGGCGCCGACGAGGCCGAACAGGCCGCGCTGCAGCAGCGCAGCCGGGCCGCCATCGACGGCGTGATCGACCGCTACCCCATCGTCAAGGTCGAGAACCAGACCGAGTTCCGCCAGACCCAGGAGTCCCAGCTCACCAGCTTCATCCGGGTGATCGAGGTGCTGATCGGGCTGTCGTTCGTCATCGCGCTGATCGGCATCATCAACACCCTGAGCCTGTCGGTGTTCGAGCGCACCCGCGAGATCGGCCTGCTGCGCTCGGTGGGCATGACCCGCCGCCAGCTGCGCCGCTCGATCTACTGGGAGTCGCTCATCGTGGCCGTCTTCGGCGGTCTGCTCGGAGTGACGGTCGGCACGGTGTTCGGCGTGGCCACCACGCTGGCGCTGCCCGAGTCGTTCGTGCAACTCGTGGCCGTGCCGTGGCTGGACCTGGTGGTCTTCGTGGCCATCTCGGCGTTGGCGGGACTCGTGGCCGCCATCCTTCCCGCCCTGCGGGCCGGCCGCATGAACGTCCTCGACGCCATCGCCCACGAATAGGCCCGGCTCGGCTCGCCGGACGGCATTCTTGACGTAGTTGACCCGCTGTGAGCGGCACAACTACATCAAGATCGGTTCAATGAGAGGCCGGCTTCAGGAATATCGGTCGAACAGGGCTTCGAGCTGCTCGCAGATGTAGTCCATGTGCTCGGGGCCGAGGCCGTGGTGGATGGGCAGCGACAGCGATCGATCCATGATCCGGTTGCAGTTGGGCAGGCCGCCGGCCGGGGCCCGGTGCTCGATGGCCGCGAAGCCGGGCTGGCGCAGGATGTTGCCGGTCCACACCATGCGGCTCGACACCCCGCGGGCGGCCAGGAACTCCTGGGCCTGGGTGCGGTCGAACGGCGTGTCGGGCGTGATCTCGAAGCAGAAGCGCATCCAGGTGGTGTCGGTGTCGGGCGTGGTGCGGCCCGGGGTGACGCCGGGGCGGTCGGCCATGAAGTCGTCGAGGCGGTGCCAGTTGGCTCGGCGGCGGGCGTTGAATCCTTCCAGCTTGTCGAGCTGCACCAGGCCGTAGGCGGCGCTGAGCTCGTTGGGCTCGAAGTTGTAGCCGATGGAGTCGAACACGAACACCAGGTCGTAGGGCGTGCCGTCGGCCAATGCCGAGAACCGGTCGCGCCGGCCGCGCCGCGACCCGTACATGTACGACTCGCTGCGCCGTCCCCAGCGCCGCAGAGACAGGGCCAGGTCGTAGTCGTCGGGGTCGTCGATGCCGACCAGGCCGCCGGTTCCGCCCGCGGTCATGGCGTGGGAGCGGGCGAAGCTGGTGACGCCGATGTGGCTGCGCTCGCCGGTGCGCCGTCCCCGCTGGTAGCTGTCGAGCACGTCGCAGGAGTCCTCCACCAACGCCAGCCCGCAGGCGTCGGCCACCGCCCGTAGCCGGTCCCAGTCGGGGCAGTTGCCGCACAGGTTGGGCACCAGGATCGCCTTGGTGCGCGGCCCGACCATGTCCTCCACCGCGTCGACGTCGATCTGGTAGGTGTCGGGCGTGATGTCGGTGAACACCGGCACCAGCCCCGACTGCACCATCGGGGCGACGTCGGTGGAGAACGTCAGCGGCGACGTGACGATCTCGTCTCCGGGCTCGAGTCGGAGCAGGTCGATGGCGATGCGCAGCGCGGAGGAGCCCGAGTTGACCATCAGCCCGAACCGCTTGGACAGCTTGGCCGCCACCCGCGCCTCCAAGGCCAGGGTCGCCTCCCCGATCTCCAACTTGGGGTTGTCCCGCATGACCGCGGCGACCGCCTCGATCTCCCGCTCGTCGTGCACAGCCCCCGCGACCGGCAACTCCATGGTGCGACTCCTCCCAGGCGTCCCAGCCAGACTGATACCATATGATATCTGAACTGGGAGGAACGCCGATGACCGACATCCTGATCCGCAACGTCCCCGACGACATTGTTGCCGCGGTCGAGGCCAACGCCAAGCGTGCTGGACTCTCCAGGACGGAGTATCTGCGACGGACGCTGGAGCGCGAGCGCCGCAACGCCGCAAGTGAGGTGACCGTGGAATCGCTGGCCCGCTTCCGCGAGACGTTCGCGGATCTCAGCGATCCTGACGTGATGCAGTCGGCCTGGTCTTGACGGACCCGAGCATGGCGACCTGGCTGATCGACAAGTCGGCGCTCGTCCGGCTCGCGTCGAGCCCCGATGCCGCCGACTGGGCTTCGAGGATCAGTCGCGGGCTAGTTCGGATCTCGACGCTGACCCTCTTGGAGGTCGGCTTCTCCGCCCGATCGGCCGACGACCTCCGGCGGAGCCGTGCCGAGCCTCCACTGAGCGCCATGCCCGTCGAGTACCTGACGCCCGCCATCGAGGACCGGGCTGTGGCCGTCCAGCAGGCCTTGGCCGACATCGGCCAGCACCGAGCGCCGTCGATTCCCGACGTGCTGATCGCGGCAACCGCCGAGGTGTCGAGCCTGACCGTGCTGCACGTCGACAAGGACTTCGATTTAATTGCTGGCGTCACCGGCCAGCCCGTGGAGCGTCTGGCACTCGCTGGATGTTGAAACCCGCGCCCGATCCCCGGCTGCACCGGCGGAAGTGGCTACAGTGCTGAGTATGGAAGATATCGAAGTTGGTCACCGGTGGGCACCGATTACGGACTTGACAGATGATGACCGCGCCTCGGCCAGTGAGGAGTTGCCCGCCCTGGCTCGGACTTGGGAGCAAGTCCGCGGAACGCTTGATACCCGACAGGTGGATGACTTCAACGAGCGTCTGAAGCGGGAGTGGGCGATCGAGACCGGAATCATCGAGCGCTTGTACACCCTGGACCGAGGCACCACCCGACTGCTTATCGAGCACGGCATAGACGCAGCCCTCATCGCGAGCGACGCCACCGACCAGGCCCCCGATCAGGTGGCGGGAATCATCGGGGACCATGCACAGGTCGTCGACTGGCTCTTCGACGCCGTCACGGAGGCCCGCCCAGTCTCGGTGTCCTTCATCAAGCAACTCCACCAGTTCATGACCCGCAAGCAGCTCTACGCGCCCGGTATCGACATGTTCGGCAGAAGGCGCGAGGTCGAGTTGCGGCACGGCCAGTTCAAGATCCGGCCCAACAATCCCATGCGCCCTGACGGCAAGATGCACGAGTACTGCCCTCCCGAGCAGGTCGACTCGGAGATGGACCGCTTGATGGAGTTGCATGCCATCCACGCCGCGGCCGCGGAGGCACCCGATGTGAGCGCGGCGTGGCTCCATCACCGCTTCGTGCAGATCCACCCGTTCCAAGACGGCAACGGCAGGATCGCACGAGCCATCGCCTCGCTCGTGCTGATCAGCGCCGGATGGTTCCCACTGGTGGTCACACGCGACGACCGCGCCCGCTACATCGACACACTCGACTGCGCGAACGATGGCGACCTGGGACCGCTCATCGGCTTGATCTCCGACCTCCAAAGGAAGCGGTTCGTTCAGGCCATCGGAATCACCGAGGAAATCAGGCGAGAACATGTGCAGGTAGAGCAGATGCTCGACCTGATCGGCGACATGTTCAGCGACGAGACTGCGCCAACGCCAGCCGATCTCGGGAAAGCAGTGGACACCGCCTGGGATGTTTGGCAACTCTGCAAGAGCCGGTTCGAGGAGCTGGCCGCTCTGCTGGCCGAGCGTCTGGGAAGTTCGGAGCATCGGCGTGTCTGGTGTGACAGCGGGACCGACGAGGATTCGCGCCGACGCTCATGGAACAGGCACCAGGTCATCGATGCGGCCCAACACCTGGACTACTTCGCGAATCTTCGTGTCCACCACGAGTGGGTACGGCTCGGGCTCGACACCGAGAACGGTCGCTCCGAGATCCTGACCTCCTTCCACGGGATCGGAAGAGAGTTTCGAGGACTCATCGGAGTGTCAATGTGCTTCTACCGCCGCCATCGCGAAACGCCAGACGAGTACGACGACGAAGACGACTACGGCCATCGGCGACAGGCAATGCACGTCGCCGAGCTTCAGCCCGTTTGCGACGAGGTCTTCCAGATCAACTACGCCGAGCGTTCCGAGTCGGTCCAGCGTCGCTTCAAGCCGTGGGTGGAGCGAGCGCTGGTGCTGGCGCTGGACCAGTGGCGACGAGGCGAGCAGCCACTCAACAACCACGCAAGCTGACCGGGGGAGGCACGCCCGGCCCCTGACCAAGGTATCGCCGACCGGGGGCTCAGGTGCGGTAGAGCATTCCTTTGTAGGCGGGGGTGAAGCCGGTGGCCTCTAGGCGGGCCGCCCAGGGGGTCTCTCGGATGGGCTGGCCGTTGACTTTGGCAATCTCGAGCTTGGGCAAGCGGCCGTCCTTGACCAGGCCGATGATCGCCTCGATCCAGGCATCGTTCGTCTCGGCGCCAGCGAAGGTCGTCAACGAGCGGCCGCCGCGCTCGAGCAGGATCAGGGGCGCTCCGTCGGCGAGCACCAGGTGGGCGCCCGCGGTGCGGGCCGGGCGACCGGGCGACTCGGGCCAGGCCAGCGCCGCGCCGTAGGGCTGAGCCGGGTCGGTGGCGGCCAGCACTACCGGCGCGGCGCCGGACTCAGGCGTGCGAGCGCCCCGCAGGCGGTCCACCGCGCCGGGCAGGGCGAACTGGGCCGCGCCCAGGCCGGCCACGAAGTAGCCACGGCGGGCCTCGCCCCGCTCCTCCAGCGCCTTGAGCACCGGGTACACGCCAGCGAATCCCCCGTCGGTGCCCTCACCCAGCGCCGTCTCGCGGGTGACCACTCCGTAGCGGTCGAGGAGTTGGTGGGCTCGGGCCAGCGCCGACTCGGTGGGGGCGGGCCGGGGGCTGAGCAGGGGCTCGACCAGCGACCAGCGGCCCGCGGCCGACGGCGGCCCGGTGGCGCTGAGCCCTCCGAGCCGCGGGCGGCCCCGACGGGCCCGGCCGGCCCGGGACGGCGAGCGGCCATGTGGGGGCGACGGGCGGCGCGTCCCGCCGGACCGCTGACGGGCGATCCGGGCCCGCAGCGGTGCGAGGGAGTCGTTGGTGACCTCCCCGGACCACACGAGGTCCCAGAGCGCGGCCAGCACCGTCTCGGTGTCGTAGGGAAGCGACACCGCCTGGGCCGCAGCCACCAAGTCCCCCCAGAAGGAGGCGCCCCGGTCGCGCAGCCGGTCGCGCAGGGCGTCGTGGAGGGCACCCTCGCAAGGCTCTGTGGCGGGCACCAGCAGGGCGGCCTGGTCGCGGAACACCAGGCGCACCCGGCCGTCGGTTGCGCCCAGCGCGCCCGCGCCGACCCACGCCACCTCGCCGGAGGTGCACAGCTGGTCGAGGTCGGCGGGCCGGTAGCTGGCCATGCGGCCAGCCAGCACGTCAGCCTCCAGCACCGATGCGGCCACCGGCGCCCCCTGAAGCTGGGCCACCGCGTCGGCGAGGGCGTCCACTCCCCGACGACGGCCGCCGACCCCCTGCCAGCCGGGCAGGAACCGGGCCAGCGCCTCGGGCGGCACCGGCTCGACCTCCTGGCGCAGCGCGGCCAAGCAGCGGCGGCGGATGCGGCGCAGCACCTCGGCGTCGCAGTACTCCCGGTCGGCCCCGCCGGGCCGGAACTCGCCCCGCAGCAGCCGGCCCTCGGCCACCAACCACACCAGCCGGGCCGTCACCGGCTGCTCGCCGACCCCCAGCCAGCGGGCCACGTCGCGGGCCAGGAACGGGCCGTGGGTGCGGGCATACCGCACGCACAGGTCGCCGAGCGGGTCTTCGACCGGCTCGGTGGCGGAGGCGAGAAGCCCGACCGGCAGCGCCGCGCCGGCCGCGTCCCTCAGCCGGGCCGCGTCGGCGGCGTCGGCTGCCACCTCGCGCCCGGCCAGGCGGACCTCGACGGCCCGGCGCTGCTCCACCAGGGTGCGCACCCAGCCCGCGACCCGCTCGGCGTCGGATCCCGGCGAAGGGACGGACCGGGCCTCCAGCTCGTCGAGCGTCAGCGGGCCGAGCACCCGCAGCAGGTCGTGGGCTTCGTCGGCGTCCCGGGCCTGTCCTCCCGTCACCAGCCGTTGCAACTCCAGCTCGACGTCGGCGATCACCCCGCCGTCGAGCAGCTCCCGCAACTCCTCCGCGCCGAGCAGGTCCCGCAGCAGGTCCCGGTCAAGGGCCAGCGCGGCGGCCCGCCGCTCGGCCAGCGGAGCGTCGCCCTCGTACATGTAGACCGCTATCCACGAGAACAGCAGCGACTGGGCGAACGGCGACGCCTGGGCAGTGTCCACCGCCACCACCCGCACCCGGCGGCTGCGCAGATCGGCCATCAGCTCCACCAGCGCGGGCAGGTCGAACACGTCGTTGAGGCACTCGCGGGTGGTCTCCAGCAGCACCGGGAACGACGGGTACTTGGCCGCCACCGACAGCAGGTCGGCAGCCCGCTGGCGCTGCTGCCACAGCGGCGTGCGCTGGTCGGGGCGGCGCCGGGGCAGCAGCAGCGCCCGGGCCGCGCACTCCCGGAACCGGGACGCGAACATGGATGTCTCCGGCAGGCGGCCGACCACCAGGTCGCGGACGTCGTCGGGGTCGAACAGCAGGTCGTCCACCGGGAGCTCGTCGACCGCCTCGGGCAGGCGCATGACGATGCCGTCGTCGCCCCACATCAGGTCCACGTCGACGCCCCAGGCCTCCCGCAGCCGGGCCTGCAGCGCCACCCCCCACGGGGCGTGGACCTGGGCGCCGAACGGGGTGAGCACGCACACCCGCCAGTCGCCGATCTCGTCGCGGAAGCGCTCCACCACCACGGTGCGGTCGTCGGGCACCGCGCCAGTGGCCTCGGCCTGGTCCTCCAGGTAGGCGACGAGGTTGGCCGCGGCCGTCTCGTCGAGGCCGCAGCGCTGCCGCAGCCGGGCCGTGGCCGCGTCGGCGTCGCCCGAGCGCACCTCTCGCACCAGGCTGCCCACCGCCCGGCCCAGCTCGATGGGGCGACCGGGTCCGTCGCCGTGCCAGAACGGCATCTTGCCCAGCTCGCCGGGCGCGGGCGTCACCACCACCCGCTCGAAGGTGATGTCGGTGATTCGCCAGGTGGTGGCGCCCAGCAGGAACGTCTCGCCCACCCGGCTCTCGTAGACCATCTCCTCGTCGAGCTCGCCCACCCTGGTCCCGTCGGGCAGGAACACGCCGAACAGGCCGCGGTCGGGGATGGTGCCCGCGTTGGTGACGGCCAGGCGCTGGGCGCCGGCCCGGCCCCGCAGCACGCCGCCGGCCCGGTCCCAAATCACCCGGGGCCGAAGCTCGGAGAACTCCTCGGCCGGGTAGGTGCCCGACAGCAGCTCCAGCACGCTGTGCAGCACCTCGTCGGACAGCTCGGCGAAGCCGGCGGAGCGCCGCAGCACGGCCGCGAGGCGGTCCACCGGCCAGTCGTCCATGGCGCACATGGCCACGATCTGCTGGGCGGCCACGTCGAGGGGGTTGCGCAGGTAGCGGGTGTGCTCGACCTCGCCTTCGTGCATACGCTCCACCACGGCGGCCGCCTCCAGCAGGTCGGCCCGGTGCTTGGGGAAGATCCGGCCCCGGCTTGGCTCGCCCACCCGGTGCCCGGCCCGGCCGATGCGCTGCAGCCCGGAGGCCACCGACCCGGGTGAGGACACTTGCACCACCAGGTCCACCGCGCCCATGTCAATGCCGAGCTCGAGGGTGGACGTGGCCACCAGGCCCCGCAGTTCGCCCCGCTTGAGCTCGTCCTCGATCAGCAGGCGCCGCGGCCGCGACAGCGAGCCGTGATGAGCCTTGACCAGCTCGACTCCCTCGGCCGCGCCGGTGCCCACCGCCTCGTCGCCCATCGTTACCGCAGGCGCGACACTGCTGATTCTCGGGTTGGTGTTGTGTAGTGGGTCCACAGAACTCGCCCCGAGATTCCGCGCCGAGTCCGCTCGGCCAGCCTCGACGGCACTGTCCTCGGCCTCCCGATCGGCCAGACCTTCGAGGTGCAGCTCGTTGAGCCGGGCGGCGAGGCGCTCGGCCAGCCGCCGGGCGTTGGCGAAGATCAGCGTGGACCGGTGCGACTGCACAAGCTCCAGCAGGCGGGGATGGATGGCGGGCCAGATGCTGCGCCTCAGCGGCCCGGCCGCGGCCCCGGCCGACGCGGGCGGCTCGACGGTCTCGCCCAGCGAGGCCATGTCGGCCACCGGGACCACCACCTCCACGTCGAGTTCCTTGCGGGCGCCCGAGTCGACGACGGTGACGGGTCGGGGAACCGCCGACCCGCCCGGCCCAGCGCTGAAGCCGCCAAGGAACCGGGCGACCTCCTCCAAGGGGCGCTGGGTGGCCGACAGCGCGATGCGCTGCGGCGGCTGCTCGCACAGCTCCTCCAAGCGCTCCAGCGACACCATCAGATGGGCGCCCCTCTTGCTGGCCGCCACCGCGTGGATCTCGTCGATGATCACATGGCGCACCCCGGAGAGAATCTCCCGGGCCCGGCTGGTGAGCATCAGGAACAGCGACTCGGGCGTGGTGATCAGGATGTCAGGGGGATGCCGCACCAGACGGCGCCGCTCGTCGGCCGAGGTGTCGCCGGTGCGCACCCCCACGGTCGGCTCA
The DNA here is from genome assembly GCA_963667505.2 of Acidimicrobiales bacterium. GTDB lineage: Bacteria > Actinomycetota > Acidimicrobiia > Acidimicrobiales > Aldehydirespiratoraceae > Aldehydirespirator. The sequence goes on from OY763490.2 coordinate 2,223,793, forward strand.
TGTATCGGCGCGCCCAGCCGCTCCGCGGCCAGCCGGATGCCGTGCAGCGGGGCCCGCAGGTTCTTCTCCACGTCAACCGCCAGCGCCCGCAGCGGCGACACGTACAGCACCCGGGCACCGCCGCCCGAGCCGTCCCGCGACCGGGCCTCGTCGTCCGACGCCGCGCCGCGCCCCCGCCGTCCGTCCGGGCGCGGAGTGCCGCCCGACATCAGCCGGTCGATGGCCCACAGGAACGCGGCCAGCGTCTTTCCCGTGCCGGTGGGCGCGCACACCAGCGTGTGGTCGCCCGCGGCGATGGCGGGCCAGCCCTCGGCCTGGGGCGGGGTCGGCTCAGCGAACGCCGATGCGAACCACGCGCGGGTCGGCTCGGAGAACGGCCCAAGCGGATCGGCGGCCACGTCGCCACCGTACCGAGCGCCTGCGACAGCCGCCCCGCCGCTGTACCCGTTTAGCCGACCCGCCTACAGTGAGCCCCATGACTCGTCCGTTCCGTTTCGGCGTGGAGCTCAAGAGGCCGCTGCCCGACCTCACCTGGCCGCAGACCGCGCAGAGGGTGGAAGAGCTCGGATACTCGACCCTGGTCGTGCCCGACCACTTCGACGACCAGTACGCGGTAGGCCCGGCCCTGGCCGCGGCCGCCGCGGCCACCACCAGCCTGCGTCTCAGCGCCTTCGTGTACGGCAACGACTACCGCCACCCGGTGCTGGTGGCCAAGGAGGTGGCCACCCTCGACGTGCTGTCCGGCGGACGGATGGACTTGGGCCTCGGCGCGGGCTGGATGCGCACCGACTACGACCAGGCCGGGCTCGACTACGACCGGCCCGGGGTACGCATCGACCGAATGGTCGAGTCCCTCCACATCATCCGGGGCCTCCTCGGCGACGGACCGGTCACCTTCGAGGGCGAGCACTACACGATCCGGGGTCTGGAGGGCCTGCCCAAGCCGGTGCAGTCGCCGGTGCCGGTGGCGATCGGCGGGGGCGGACGCCGGATGCTGAGCCTGGCCGCCCGCCATGCCGACATCGTGGGCGTGAACGCCAACCTGCGCTCGGGCGAGATCGGACTCGACGCCATCTACGACGTGCTCCCCGACCGCTTCGACGAGAAGCTCCAGTGGGTGCGCGACGCGGCCGGCGACCGCTTCGGCCAGCTCGAGCTCAACGTGCTGGTGGCGGCAGCGCAGATAACCGGCGGCGGCCCGGCCACCGCCGCGGCCGTCGAGGCCACCGCGGAGATGTTCGGCCAGCCTGCCGAGACGGTGGCCGAGGTCCCGCTGCTGCTGATCGGCTCGCCGGCCGAGATCGCCGACACGCTCCGGCGGCGGCGGCAGCGTTGGGGCTTCAGCTACATGGTGCTGCAGGGCGACAACAGCGACCTGGCAGGCTTCGCTGCGGTCATCTCCGAACTCGACGGCGAGTAGAGGCGGGACGAGACTCCCTCGTCGGCCGGGTCCCTGCAGATCCCTCACGACCGCACCCCCGGTAGACGGGCGCACCGGCGGTGGTCTCCACGGCCCTCGGACGCCGTGCTCTCGGGAAGTTATGCTGACCTCGATGACGGAGATCTCGACCGGACCACCACCGTCGGCGAAGCCCTACGAGTCGCCCGAGTGGCACCCCGCCTTCGAGGAGTACTGCGAGACGATCTTCGAGTTGGCCGAGGACGACCTCGAAGTGATCCAGGCCCGCATCGCCGACCGACTGGACATCTCCCGTCCCGCAGTGTCGGAGATGATCCGGCGCATGCAGGCCGAGGGCCTCGTCGAGCAGGGCCGCGGCACCATTGAACTGACCCCCAGGGGGCACAATCTGGCCGAAACCGTCGTCCGCCGCCACCGCATAGCCGAGTGCTTCCTCACCGACATCCTGGGACTGCCCTGGGCCGATGCCCACCAGGAGGCCGGCAAGTGGGAGCACATCATCTCGCCGCAGGTGGAGCAGGCCATGCTCAGAGTGCTGGAGGAGCCCACCACCTGCCCTCACGGCAACCCGATTCCCGGCTCGGCCTACGAGCCTCCCGACATGGTGACCCTCGAGACGCTGGACGTAGGCCGCCAGTTCACCGTGCAGCGCATCCCGGAGGAACTGGAGTTCCAGCCGGGGATGCTCGAGTTCCTCGAAGAGGCCAGAGTGACTCCGGGGTCGGAGGGAACCGTCACGGCCCGGGCCCCCGACGGCACCTTCACCCTGGACATCGAAGGCGGCCCGGTGGGTCTCAGCGGTTACGCCACCTCCCGAATCCTCGTCAGCGTCGCCTCGGCCGACTGACCAATCCGGACACCGCGCCCCGGCGCCGTCGGTGGGCCGTCAGCCTGAGGGAGCGCGACAAGACTGGACTCGGGGTATCGCCCAGAATCTGCTCGCGCCAAGGACGTCGAAGCGCGGCCTCGCCTGCGACTCGATGGCGCGAGCGTGTACGCGTCATGGGCGCCAGCCCGCTTGCTGCCAATGGGCGCGTGGACCAGCGGTGTGGTACTTTGATGTGATCAAAGTGAGTGGGCCTTCTCCGGGGCGCGGTGAAGGCTGCCTGAACAGGGGGACCCAATGACCGCCAACCAATTCTCCAGACGCACATTCCTGGGAGGCACCGCCGCCGGGGCCGGCCTGCTGCTGGGCGGCAGCAGCCTGATCACGGCATGCTCGGGCTCCGAGCCCGCGCCGACCGCCCTTACGCCGGTGAACTTCCATCTGAGCTGGTTCGACTCGGTTCAGTTCGGCGGCTCCTACGTCGCCGACGTGAACGGTCACTACGCGGCCCAAGGCCTCGACGTGACGCTGGTGCCGGGCGGGCCGGGCGTGTCGCCCGACACCTCGGTCATAGCCGGCCAGTCCATCATGGGCATATCGGCCGCCAACTTCGCGGGCCAGGCGTGGGCCGACGGCGCGCCGCTCAAGGTCGTGGGCGTGGCCATGCAGCGCAACCCCTTCGTGATCGCCTCGCTCACGAGCAACCCGGTCAACGAGCCCAAGGACCTGGAGGGCCGCAAGCTCGGCATGGCCTTCAACAACCAGCTCGACCTGGAGCTGCTGTCGTCGCTCAACGGCGTCGATGTAGACGCCATCGAGGTCATCCAGGCCGACTACGACCCGGCCCCGCTGGTGAACGGCGAGGTCGACTGCCTGCTGTGCTGGCTGGTCGACCTGCCGGTGGCCATGACCGTGGCCGGTATCGACAACACGACCATGCTGTTCGCCGACTTCGGCTACGCGGTGCACAGCCAGACCTACATCGTCACCGAGGAGACCCTGGCCACCAACCGCGAGACCGTGAAGTCGCTGCTGCGGGGCGAGATCCTGGGCTGGCAGGACCACAAGGCCGACCCCGACACCGCCGCCCAGGTCACCGTGGACCGGTTCCCCGACGCGGGCATGGACCTCGAGACCGAGACGCTCAAGGCCCACGAGTTCACGAAGCTGATGTTCAGCGACGTGACCGACGCCAGCGGCTTCCTGTGGTGGACCGACCAGTCGGTGGCCGACAACATCCGGGTCCTGAAGGCGCTCGGCGTCAACGTCACCGAGGACTTCTGGGACCGCTCGCTGCTCGCCGAGATCTACGCCGACGGTCCCGTTCTGTGACGTAGCGTTCGTCGGAGCATCGCGGCCATCCCTACACAACGCAGGTGATGGACCGGCGGGGAGCGCCGGTTGATGTCGTCGGGGTCGGGCGCACCTTCGCCCTGGGCGACGGCGAGGTCGTGGCGCTGCGCGGGTTCGACATGCATGTTCCCGCGGGCGGCTTCACTGCGCTGATCGGGCCGTCGGGCTGCGGCAAGTCCACCGCGCTGCGCCTAGTGGCCGGTCTGGACACGCCCGACGAGGGGACCATCGACTCCGGCGGCTCGTCGCCCGACGAGATGCGGCGGGGCCAGCGCATCGGGGTGGCCTTCCAGGATCCGTCGCTGCTGCCGTGGCGGACGGTCTCGACCAACATCCGGCTGGCGCTGGAGCTCGTCGGCCGGCGCCACGACACCAAGGCGGTCGACGAGCTGGTCGAGCTTGTCGGGCTGCAGGACTTCGAGAAGGCCCGGCCGTCGCAGCTGTCGGGAGGGATGCGCCAGCGGGTGGCCATCGCCCGGTCGCTGGTCACCAACCCGGATCTGCTGCTGCTCGACGAGCCCTTCGGCGCTCTCGACGCCCTGACCCGCCAGCAGCTCAACGACGAGCTTCAGCGGATCTGGACGGCCCGGGGCACCACCACCATCCTGGTCACCCACTCCATACCCGAGGCGGTGTATGTGGCCGACGAGGTGCTGGTCATGTCGCCCCGTCCAGGCCGGGTGGTGGCCCGCCACGCCATCGGCTTCGAGCGGCCCCGCACCCGTGAGCTGCTGCTCACCGACCGGTTCCACGCCGAGGTGGAGGCGGTCTCGGCCAGCCTGCACCGCTCCGAGGGTCGAGTCGTGCAGCTCGAGGCGGACAGCAGTTGACCGAGACGGCCCGGACCGCAGCCGCCCGTCCCAGCCCGGCCGGCCGGGTCGCGGTCGGCGGCGGGCTCAACCGGGTCCCGCCTTGGCTGCTCAGCGCGCTGGTCGGCGTCGGCGTGATCCTGCTTTGGGAGTCGCTGGCCCGCACGGTGTACGCGGGCTCGTACCGGCTGTCGCCGCCCACCGCAGTGGTGGCCGAGTTCTTCGAGTTCCGCGGCCTCTATCTGCGCAATTTGTGGCACTCGACCAAGACGGCGGCCTGGGGGTTCCTGTGGGGGAACCTGGCTGCCACCGCGCTGGCCGTGACCGCCACGCTGGTGCCGTGGCTGCGACGCAGCATCGGCGCGGTGGTGCTGACCGTCTTCTGTCTGCCGTTTATCGCGATCGCCCCGATCCTGCGGCTTATCACCGGACCGGGCAACGCCACACCCATCGCGCTGTCGGCGCTGGCGGTGGTGTTCACCACCTACGTGGCCGCGCTGCTGGGCTTCGACCTGGCGCCGGGCAGCGCCCTCGACGTGGTCCGCTCCTACGGCCGGGGCCGGCTGGTCGCCTTCGGCACCGTGCGGCTGCGGGCCTCGGTGCCAGCGCTGTTCGCCGGGCTGCAGATCGCAGCGCCGGCCGCCTTCCTCGGCGCGGTGGTGGGCGAGTTCACCGGCGCGCACCGAGGCCTGGGCATCCTCACGGTGAGGGCCCTGGGCGCGCTGCAGACCGACCGGATCTGGGTGATAGCGGTGATGTCCACCATCGTGGCCACCGGCGGATACCTGGCCATCGGAGCGCTGGGCCGGTACCTGTGCCCCTGGTCGCCTGCATTGGACGTCGGCGCGGTGCCGGTGGCCCGCGTCGAGCCCGGGCTGCTCAACCGGCTGGCCGGGCTGCTGGCCCCCATCGCGGTGGTGTTCGTGTTCTGGTACGCGTTCTTGTGGGTGTTCGGGATCGAGCCGTTCTTCGCCAAGACGCCCTTCGACGTCTGGGCCGAGCTGTTCTCAGTCGCCGAGGCGGCCGAGACCCGCTCGATCATCTTCGGGGCGCTGGGCACCACGCTGTGGACGACGTCGCTGGGCTACGTAGTCGGGCTCGTCGGCGCGCTGGCGACTGCGCTCGTGTTCATCCTGGTCCCGTGGCTGGAGCGGGCCCTGATGCCGATCGCGGTGGCGCTGCGGTCGATCCCGATCATCGTCACCACGCCGGTGATCATCCTGTTCGTCGGGCGGGGCCTGTTGACCACCACCGCCATCGTGGCCGTGATGTCGTTCTTCCCGACGCTGGTCAACTGCTACACGGCCATGACCCGCACGCCGGAGGGGATCCTCGACGTGCTCAAGTCCTACGACGCCGCCTCCACGGCCAACGTGCGCAACGCCTACCTGCCGACGTCGGTGCCGGCTCTGCTCGCCTCGGCCCGCATCGCGGTGCCCACCTCGCTGCTGGGCGCCACCGTGGCCGAGTGGCTGGCCACCGGCGACGGGATCGGGGCGGTGATGGTCACCGCCTTCACCCGCAACGACTTCAAGATCCTGTGGGTGTCGGTGGCGGTGCTGACAATCGTGGCGGTGATCGGCTACTGGCTGGTGGCCGCACTCGAGCTCCGCACCCTCGAGCGCATGGCACCGGGAATCTCACGATGACCCTTGCCGCTGCCGATCCTCCCGTCCCTTCGCCGACGGACGCCAACGACCCCGGCCCCATTGGCTCGACGGCAGATCCCGGCTCGACGGCCGACGACAGTCCTGCCCGCTCGACGGCCGACGACAGTCCTGCCCGCGTGCTGGGGCGCTATGCAGGCCCACATGCTCGCCGTCCTCCGCGGACCAGTCCTGCCCGCGTGCTGGGGCGCTATGACGAGTTGGCCGAGCTGTTGTCGGGGATGGACGGTCGCCCGCAGGCCGACCCGGAGCTGTCTGCGGCGGCCGGGGCTGTATTGATGCACGAGGCCCGCCTGCTGGACGCCGGCCGCTTCGAGGACTGGCTGGCCGGCTGGACCGACGACGCCGTACTGTGGGTGCCGCTGTCGGCACCCGCCCATCCCGGCGCCGACCAGTCCCTGCTGCTCGACGACCGCCGCCGGCTGGCCGAGCGGGTCGAGTGGCGCCGCGACCCGTCGGCCTGGGGCCAGCAGCCGCCGTCTCGCACTACGCGGGTCGTCGGCGGCGTCGAGGCCTGGGCCGCTCCCGGCGGCCTGGTAGCCCGGTCCACGCTGCTGATCGACGAGCACCGCCACGGCCGGCACCAGCAGCTCGCCGCGGTCCAGATCCACGAACTGGTCGGCGACGATCTCCGACTGCGCACCAAGATCCTTGTCCTGCCCGCGCTGGCCGCAGGCGTCCGCAACCCGAGCTTCCTGCTGTAGGAGCGCCGCCGTGACCGTCCATCCGACCTCCCGCCGGACTTCTGACATAGGAGCGCCGCCGTGACCGCTGTCGAGTTCGATCCCTCGCCCGCCGACTTCGGCGAACTGGTGCAGCCCCACCGGGTGCACCGCCGCATCTACACCGACCCGCGGATCTTCGAGACGGAGATGAACCGGGTGTTCGCGGCGTCGTGGTGCTATGTGGGCCACGAGAGCGAGATCCCCGATCCGGGCGACTACCGCACCACCACGCTCGGCCTGCGGCCGGTACTGATGACCCGTAGCCGCGACGGCGCGGTGAACGTGCTGCTCAACCGGTGCGCGCACCGCGGCACGGTCTTGGCCGCAGAGCCGCGGGGCTGCGCCAAGCGCTTCGTGTGCCCCTACCACGGCTGGACCTACTCGCCCGACGGGCGGCTGGTGGCTGTCCCGTTCCCGTCCGACCATCCGGTGGAGGACCTCTCGACCCTCTCGCTGGGGCGGCTGGCGTCCGCCAGCTACCGGGGTTTCGTGTTCGCCACCCTGAACGCCGACCCCGAGCCGCTGGAGGACTGGCTGGGCGAGGCCGCTGACGCCTTCGACACCATCATCGACCGCCATCCCGGCGGCGAGCTGGCGGTGATGGGCTCGCCGCAGCTCCTGGAGTTCGCCGGCAACTGGAAGCTGTCGTGGGACAACGCGGCCGACGGGCTGCACGCCACGTTCGCCCACCACTCCTACAACACACTGGGCGAGATGGTGGACACCGAGACGGTGCTGGCCCGTGACCCCGGGTCCACGCCGATGGTGTCGAAGGCGCTGCGCAACGGCCACATGGTGGTGGACCAGCGTCCAGGCATCCCCCAGGGGCCGTGGGCCACCATGCGCGACGTGCCGTTCCGCGAACCGTTGGAGTCGAATCTGGTCGAGGCGGGCGCCGCTGAGCTGCTCGACCTGGCCACCGGCAGCATGTTGAACCTGTCGCTGTTCCCGAACCTGATCTTCGTCGGCAACCAACTGCTGGTGGTGGAGCCGGTGGCCGTGGACCGCACCCGGCTGAACCTGTGGCTCACGTCCGCGCCGGGCGCGCCGCCCGAGATCGACCTGCTGCGACTGCGGGTGGACGAGGACTTCGTGAACTTCGGCACGCCCGACGACCTCGACATGTTCGAGCGGGTCCAGCGGGGCCTGTCCATTCCGGAGATGGAGTGGATCGACATGAGCCGCGGCCTCCCCGACGACGCGGGCGAGGGCGACAGCGGGGGCGGCGACGACGGCACGATCTACGGCCCGATCACCTCCGAGGCACCCCAGCGGCGCTACCTGGCCCACTACGCCAAGCTGATGACGAACCCGGCCGCGACCGGTGCCCGCTGACCCGGCCCCTGCGACGGCCGCCGAGCGCCGAGCCGCCTTCGAGCAGCGGGGCGCGGTGGTAGTGCCCGGCCTGCTGGACCGCGACTGGTGCGAGCGGCTGCACACCGCCGTCGAGCGCTGCCAGACCAGCCCCAGCCAGTTCTACGGGGTGCTGTCGCCGCCCGGCGAGCCGAAGGTGGACAGCGACCTGTTCCGCTGGTTCGACGACCCCGACATCGCCGAGGTCACCCACTCCGGCCCGCTGCCGACGCTGGGCGCGAAGCTCTGCGGCGCCGACGCGGCCGTGCTGATCGAGGACCAGTGGTTCTGCTCGGAGCCCGGGGCGGTGTCGCGCAGCCCCTGGCACCAGGACCACCCCTACTACAACCTCGACCGGCCCTTCGCCACGGTGTGGGTCACCCTCGACGACGTGTCCGCCGACGCCGCGCTGCGGGTGGTGGAGGGCTCCCACGCCGCCGGGGTCACCTACGCCCCCATCGAGTTCTCGTCGTCCACCACCACCATCGGCGGCGCCTCGGAGCTGGCCCCGGTGCCCGACGTGGACGCCGACCCGGAGCGCTTCCCGGTCACCACCTGGGACCTGAAGGCCGGCGACGCGGTGGCCATCGACTCCCGGATGCTGCACGCCACCGGCGTCCGCGAGGTCGCCGACCGCCCCTTCCGACGTCTGTCCACCCGCTACGCCCACCCCGACACCCGCTACTTGGACCTGGGCGAGCAGGCCGCCGTCTTCTGGAGAATGCTCCCCCACGGCCTACAAACCGGCGACCCCGTAGCCAGCGAAATCTTCCCCCTCATCCACCTTTAGCGGTTCAGCCAGTCGTCTCGTGTGTAGCCGGCCTGCTTGAGCAGTCGCAGCAGGAAGGGGCCGCGATCTCGCTGTCACTGGGGACGACCTGCCTATGGGTCCCTTTGAGCATGTACTCGTGATTGCCGCCGCGCTTGGGCCCGGACCAGCCGCGTTCCCTCAAGAACTTGATGAGGTCGCGACGAGTGGCCGGAGCGATCCGGCGGCTCATGCAGGTACGGAGACGATGCCGTCGTGGAACGAAGGGATGGGCTGACCGAGCTTCTGTCCGAGTTCGACCCATCCGGCGAGCACCTGCCGTAGCTTGCCGCGTGCCTCATCGGGAGTGGCACCGAAGGCGGATGCGCCCTTGCATTCAGGGTTCTCGGCCCACCATCCGACGAGAATGCCGTCGTCGTCCCGGACTTCTTCGGTCGATGCCCCTGCAAGCGCAGCGTCCAGCCAGCACTCAAGCGGAAACTGAGCCGGGGCCTGTGCCATGCCCGCACCCTAGCGCCCGCACCAGCGTGGGAACATCCAGAAGGGTCGTCGTTGTCGGCTTCGGCGTCGATACGCGGATCCGCTCAGGGCGGTCGGGGCTAGCCGGGGGCGGATACGTGGACGAAGCGGGTGGTGTCGGCGCCTCGATGGTGCCAGCGGTGGCGGGTGACGGTGGAGTAGATCATGGTGTCGCCCGCAGTGAGACGGTGGGTGACGATGCGGCCGTCGCCGTCGTCCAGGTCCACTGCGAGCATGCCCTGGGTTACGTGGATCATCTCCCGGCCCTCGGAGGCGAAGAACCCGCCGAGCTGCGAGCCAGGCTCGACCACGTACTCGGCCGCGCTGAAGGGCTCCTCCAGGCCGGTGAGCTGGCGGCGGAAGGCGGTCTGGGGGGCGTCGGTGATGTCGTAGCGCTGGCCCTCGTCGCATCCGGTCACCACCACGTCGGCCGACACCGGGCCGGCCAGCAGCCGCTCGGGCGTGGTCTCCAGCACCCTGGCGATGGAGAACAGAGATGTGAGGCTGGGCGCGGCGAAGCTGGTCTCCACCTGGCTGAGGAACGGCACCGACAGCCCGGCGCGCCCGGCCACCTGGCTCAGCGTCAGGCCGAGCTTGTTGCGGCGGCTGCGCACCGCCTGACCCAGCTCCTCCAGGGCGCGAGTGTCGTGCTCGTTGCGGGCGGACGCATGCTCGGCGGCAGCGGTCTGGGCGGTGGCGGCCATCGACTGGGAGCTCCCTTCGGGGCGTAACGACCGGCTCGCTCAGCCGTCGGATGCGTCCGACGGGCCGGACCCGGCGGCGGTGCGGCCTGACTCGTGCTCGGGGAACAGCTCGGCGTAGGTATCGCCCTCCCGGTAGGGGTGCGCGGCCAGCTTCTCCTCGTCGACGTCCACGCCGAGGCCGGGAGCAGTGGGGGCGGTGATGTGCCCGCCGCCGAGGTCGGTGAGGGCCAGGCCGGGGTTGTGGCCGATGTCGGTGATCATCGGCTGGTGGGGGTCGATGTCGTACTCGCAGAGCCGCACTCGGGCGGCGGTGGCCCAGTGCAGGTTGGCGGCCAGCCCCACCACCGTCGGCCCTCCGACGTGGGGGATGACCTCTATGGAGTTCCGGGCGCCGATGTCGGCGATCTCCAGGCAGCTCAGGATCCCGCCGGTGAGAGTGGCGTCGGGCTCGAAGACCCGAGCCGCGTCGCGGCGGGCCAGCTCGGCGTACATGCGGGGCGAGTAGACCCGCTCCCCCACCGCCACCCGGATCGACGAGTTGTGCTGGAGCCGCTCCAGGCCCTCGATCTGGTACTGGGGCACCGGCTCCTCGAAGAAGTGGATGCCGTAGGGGGCGATCCGGCGGCACAGCTCGATGGCCGAGTCGGGGTCGTGGAACCAGTACGAGTCGACCCCCATCAGCTTGTCGGCGCCGATGTGCTCGCGCACGGTGGCGACCGCCTCCTCGTCGCCGTCGAGGGTCCGGCCCAGCCGCACCTTCACCCCGGCGAAGCCGAGGTCCATGCACTGGTCGAAGTAGTGGGCGTGCCACTGGGCGCTCTCCTCGAACATGGTGGTGCCCGTGCCGTACAGCGGGATCGGGTAGGCACTGCCGCCCAGCAGCTGGTGGACCGGCGCGTCCAAGGCCCTGCCTGCGATGTCCCACAGGGCGATCTCGACCGCGCCGATGGTCTGGCTGGTGAGTCCCTCCCAGCCGAGGTAGCCGTCCAGGGCCACCTTCAGGTCGGCCACCCGGTCCCGGACGGCGAGCGGGTCGCGGCCCTCCAGGTGGCGCGAGCACACGTCGTCCACCACCGCCCGGAACACCGTGGGGTAGGAGTGCCCCCAGTTGGTGGACGCCTCGCCCCAGCCGACGGTGCCGTCGTCGGTCTCCACCCGCACCAGCGCGAAGCTGCGCTCCATGTCCGGGTCGATCTTGCGATAGCCGGCGAGCACCGCCCGCACGCTCTCGATTCTCATGTCAGGACCTCCTGCCTGAATGGTCTTGGCCCCACCCGCACCGAATTGGCAGCACAATGCACGCATACCGTGCAAAACGCTGCCAATTCCGAAAGACGCTCCCAGCCTGAGCCGAACTGGCAGCGGAGAACGCCCAAAACAGCGCAAAACGCTGCCAATTCCGAAAGACGCTCCCAGCCTGAGCCCAACTGGCAGCGGAGAACGCCCAAAACAGCGCAAAACGCTGCCAATTCTGGTAGCGGCGGAGGCTCACCGGGCCTCCCGCGGGCCTGTGGGCTCCTGTGACTGCAGTTCTTGCCAGAGCCTGTCGGGCAGCGGGGTGCGCAGGGCGGCCAGGTTCTCGTCCACCTCGGCGGGCGCGGCCATGCCTACCACCACCGAGGTCACGCCCGGATTGGTGAGCGGGAAGTTCACGGCCACGGCCTTCATGGCCGCGCCGTGGCGCCCGCAGACCGCTTCGACGGACGAGGCCCGAGCGAGCGTCTCGGCCGAGGCAGGGCCGTAGTCGTACCAGGCACCCTCGCGGGGCCGGGCCAGCACGCCGCTGTTGAACACCCCCGCGGCCAGGTAGGCGACCCCCCGGGCCGCGCAGGCGTCTATCAGCCCGGCGGCGGAGCGGTCGAGCAGCGTGTAGCGGCCAGCCACCAGCATGCAGTCGAGGTCGGCCCGCTCCAGGAACACGGCCCCGGTCTCCACCGAGTTGGTTCCCAACGACACTGCGTCGATCACACCCTCGTCCCGCAGGGCCGCCAGTGCCGGGAACGTGCCCTCCAGCGCCTCGTCGATGTGATCGTCGGGGTCGTGGATGTGGACGATGTCCACCCGGTCTGCACCCAGGCGCTCCAGGCTCGACTCCAGCGACCGCCGGGCTGCGTCGTAGCCGAAGTCGAAGCGGACGCCGACCGATCCGTCCGGCTCCTCCGTCAGCAGGCGCCCGGCCTTGGTGGCGATGACCGGGCGCTCGGCCAGCCCAGCCATGGCCAGGGCCCGGCCCAGACGGCGCTCGGCCTCGCCCAGCCCGTAGAAGGGGGCGGTGTCGAAGAACCGCACCCCGAGCTCCAAGGCCCGGGCCGCGGTCTGCACCGCGGTGTCGGCGTCGTTGCCCCAGAAGATCGAGGCCAGCGGGGCGGTCCCCAGCGCCAAGCGTCGGATCCGTAGCCCGGTTCGTCCCAGCTCTGCCTCGTCCAAAGGATCTCGCATGGAGCGTGTTTGATCCTATCAAAGTCTTGTGGTTGTCTTCAGGACGTGAGCCGGGCCAAGCCGACCGTCGCCGACCTGCTCGCCGGCAAGGGGAAGGGACAGCTCACCGACATCTTCGTGCTGTCCCTCGAGGAGGTCCGGGCGGCCGAGGAGGCGGGCCTCGACATGATGTGCCTGCCCGACGAGACCATGAGCCGGGAGGTCCGCGAGGCCGCCCCGACCACGTTCATCATCGCCGCGCTGGCCTACGGGGTCCACGCCACCGCCGACGAGTACCTGCGTATGGGCATGGCCACCTACCGCCTCGGCGCCGACGCGGTGTACTGCGCGGCCAGCCTCGACACCGTGGCTCGGCTGGCGGCCGAGGGGCTGGCGGTGGTGGGCCACATCGGGTTCATCCCCACGCACCGCACCTGGTACGGCGGGTACCGGGCCACCGGCAAGACCGCCGACAGCGCCCTGAAGGTGTGGCACCAGGCCCGGGCGCTGGAGGACGCCGGCGCCTTCGCGGCCGAGATCGAGCTGGTGCCCGAGCCGGTAGCGGCCGCCATCTCGCAGCGGTCGTCGCTGCTGTTGATCTCGATGGGGTCGGGGGCGGGATGCGACGCCCAGTACCTGTTCAGCATGGACATCCTGGGGACCAACACCGGCCACTACCCCCGCCACTCCAAGAAGTACCGGGACTTCCGGGCCGAGTACGAGCGCCTCCACGCCGAGCGGGTGGCTGCCTACGGCGAGTACCGGGCCGACGTGGCCAGCGGCGCCTACCCGGCCGAGGGCCACATACTGGGGATCGACGACACCGAACTGGACCGCTTCCTGGAAGCGCTCGACGACGACGCCCCGGCAAGGACCGGCAAGGCCACCGACGCCGACACCGGCGGCCCCGCCGGGCTCGACAGGACGCCACCACAAAGGGGAGTGCCATGGACGGAGATAGCCAGACCGCCGAAATGACGACCGAGCCGGTCTCGATGCTGGTCGAGGGCACGGTGGTGACCATGGACCCCGAGCGGCGGATCATTCCGAACGGCGCGGTGGCCGTGGCCGGAGACCGCATCGCCGAGGTGGGCGCCGCCGACGACCTGCAGACCCGCCACCCCGACGCCCGCCGCCTCGGCGGATCGAGGCGCTACGTGATCCCCGGGCTGATCGACTGCCACAACCACATCGCCCAGGCGCTGTGCCGGGAGAGCACGGTGGAGGACTTCCCCAACATCTACCGCATCTACATCCCGGCCGAGGACATCCAGAGCACCGACGACGTGCGGGTCAGCGCCCGGGTGGCCTTCGCCCAGCTGCTTCGGGCCGGGGTGACCACCATGACCGAGACCACCTGCACGCTCGCCCACGAGGAGCCCATCGCCGAGACGGTCATGGAGACCGGCATCCGCTGCGCGCTGGCCCGGGGCATGTGGGACCGGGAGTCCCGGCTGGCCGGCAACTACGAGCAGATCACCGAGAGGTCGTGGTACCGCGACGACCCGGCCGCGCTGGCCGACGATCTGGCCTACACCGAGGAGTTCTTCTCCAAGTGGTTCGAGCGGGGCGAGGGTCGGCTGCGGCCCTGGGTGCACAACCTGGGCGTGCCGTCGTGCTCCGACGAGCGCTATCTGGCCACCGACGAGCTGGTACGCAAATGGGGCACGGGCGTGATGACCCACATCAACCGCGACCGCGAGGAGATCGAGCTGAGCGTGTCGCTGTTCGGGCACCGCTCGCTGGAGCACCTGGCCTCCATCGGCGCGCTGACCGAGCGGCTGGTCGCCATCCACGCCATGTTGACCACCGACCGAGAGATCGACCTGATGGCCGAGGCCGGGGCCAAGCTGGCCCACGCCCCGGTGGTGTGCACCGACATCATGTCGGCAGTCACCCGGGTGCCGCTGATGCGGGCCCGGGGCATCACCGTGGGGCTGGGCTGCGACACCATCATCAACGACGTGCTCAAGCTGATGCGGATCGCCCACATCATGCACAACCAGGCGGCCATGCCGCTGTTCGACCCGTACGGGTTCTCCTGCGACGACGCCTTCGAGATGGGCACCATCGACGCGGCCCGGCTGCTGATGTGGGACGACGAGATCGGCTCGCTGGAGACGGGCAAGGCCGCCGACATCTGCGTGATCGACGCCAACAACGTGCGGCTCACGCCGTCCACGGACCCGGTGGCCACGCTGGTGCGCTACGGGGTGGGCACCGACGCCGAGTCGACCATCGTGGCCGGGCAGCTCGTGATGCACGAGGGCCGGCTGCTGACCATCGACGAGGAGGAACTGCTCGACGAGGCCGAGGCGCTCGGGGCCCGCATGATCGCGGAGATGGCCCCGCGCCGCTACGTGCAGCTCGGCACCAACGTCGACTACCTGTGATGCGCTCCGGGCTGCGCCGTGCCGGCCATGGTCACCCACCTGGGACAGGTCGGGCCGAGCTCGGCACGACGGCGACCGGCCGAGTGCGATGAGCGGTTCCGGGCTGCTGGTCAAGGGGGCGACGATCCTCGACGCCGACGGCCCGCTGCGGACCGCCGACATCCGCACCGAGGACGGCCTCATCGCCGAGGTCGGCCCCGGTCTGCGACCCGGATCGGCCCGCGTGGTGGACGCCGAGGCCATGGTGGCCATGCCGGGGCTGATCAACGCCCACACCCACTCCGGTCAGAACCTCGACCGGGGCATGGCGCCCAACCTGCCGCTGGACCTGTGGCTGATGTGGGTGGTGTTCGGCAACATCACTATCAGCGCCGAGGACCGCTACACGCTGGCCATGGCCGGGGCGCTGGAGATGCTGGAGTCGGGCTGCACCGCGGTGCTCGACCACGGCTGGGTTCCGCCGTGGGACTTCGAGGACTACTCCGAGGCGATCATGAGCGCCTACGCCGACGCCGGGATACGGGCCGGGCTGGCCCCGATGATCGGCGACCTCGACATCTTCGACACGATGTCGTTCGAGGGCACCACCCTGCCCAAGCCCGAGCCGCTGGGCGACCCGTTCGAGCCGGCGGGCCTGCTGGAGTCGATGGCCGGGTTCTTCGACCGCTGGCAGGGCGCCCATTCCCGGCTCACCCCTATGGTGGGGCCGTCGGCGCCGCAGCGCTGCAGCCATGAGCTGATGGACGGCCTGGCTCGCTTGGCCCGCAAGCGCAGTGCCGGGTTCCACACCCATGTGCTGGAGACCAGGACCCAGATCGCCGCCAACCTGGAGCGCTACGGCCGTTCCAGCGTCTCGTACCTGGAGGAACTCGGGCTGCTGTATCCGGGGTCGAGCCTGGCCCACTGCGTGTGGATGGACCCCGACGAGTTCTCGACGGTGCGCCGCTGCGGCGCGACGGTCGTGCACAACCCGGTGTCGAACCTGCGCTGCGGGTCGGGGATCCTGCCGGTGGCCGACCTGCTCGAGGGCGGCGTGAGCGTGGCCCTCGGCGCCGACGGCGCGGCCTCCAACGACAACCAGAACATGTTCGAGGCCATGAAGTTCGCGGCCCTGATCCAGACGCTGCACGGGTCGCACGTTCGCTGGCCTCAGGCTCCTGCGATCTGGCGGATGGGCCTGCGGGGCGGCGCCGACGCGCTGGGCCAGCCGCTGGGGTCGCTGGAGCCGGGCAGCGCGGCCGACATCGTGCTGCTCGACACTGGGCGCCACGTGCCGGTTCACGCCGAGGGCATGGCAGCCAGCCTGGTGCTGGCCGAGCACGGTGAGTCGGTACGTACCGTCATCGTCGACGGCGAGGTGATGGTGGCCGAGAGCCGCTCGACGCGGGTGGACGATGACGCCATGGCCGAGCGCTCCCGGGCCCTGCAGAGGCGCATCCACGAGAACCTGCCCGAGCGCCAGGCCTTCTACGACCGTTACGTGGACGTGCTCACCGAGGTCCACGACCTCGCCATGGCCCAGCCCGCCCCGGTTGAGCGGCTGGCCGCCATCACGCCCGCGTTCGGAGACGCCGAGGCAACCTGAGGATCGAGGCTGCAAAGGGGGACAGCCAGATGGACACCGCCTGGGACACGTCCTGGATCGACAACGAGCATCCGGCTCTGCGGCGCTGCTGGCATCCGGTGGCCCGCAGTGCCGACGTCGGCGACGACGGGCCGGTGGCGGTGGACCTGCTGGGCCAGCGCTGGTGCCTGGTGCGCCTGGGCGGCGAACTGGCCGCGCTGCGCGACCCCTGCCCCCACCGCTACTCGCCGCTGAGCGCGGGGACCGTCGTGGGCGACACGCTGCGCTGCGCCTACCACGGCTTGCGGTTCGCGGCCGACGGCACCTGCGTCGAGATACCGGCGGTCGATCCCGACCTGCCCATACCGGCCCGAGCCTGCGCCACGGCCGCCGCGGGCGTGGCTGAGTCGCTGGACCTGGTGTGGCTGGCCCCGGAGGACCCCATCGCGCCGCTGCCGGAGGTCCCCGAGCACAGCGACCCAAGCTTCGTGAACTGCCCGCTGCCGCCGTCGGACTGGAACGCGGGCGCGGCCCAGATGGCCGACAACTTCCTGGACCTGGGCCATCTGCCGTTCGTTCACCTCGACACCTTCGGAGACGAGGACGACAAGCTGGTGCGGGACTACAAGATGGAACGCGACGGCTGGCGCTTCACCGCAAGCCACCGCCACTTCACGAAGGCGCTGGACGACTCGATGGGCGCCGACGGCGACTACAAGGTGGTGGAGCGCGAGCTGCTGTTCGTCTTCACCGCCCCCCACCACGTGTACCTGCGGATCGGCTACCCGGAGATGGTCCTGACCATCAGCTTCTGCCACCAGCCGGTGGACGCGGCCACCACCCGGCTCTACTGCACCGACTACCGCAATGACATCGATGATGAGCCCGGCCCCATCGCCGCGGCGGTCGCCTTCCAGCAGGCGGTCGCCGCGGAGGACAAGACGCTGCTGGAGCGGATCCACACCAAGGCCGTGCCACTGTCCGCCGGAGCCGAGTACCACTCCAAGGCCGACCGCATCACGCTGGAGATGCGACGAATGCTCGCCGGCCTGGTCGCCGAGGCAGGCGCTGAAGTAGCCAGCTAGCGCGGTTGGCCGAATCCGGCGTATGGATGAGTTTGCAATTGTGCGCCGTTACCAAGTAGCCTTCTTCAGTCGGTCACGACGCTGCGCGCGTTGTCCGGCCGCATTCCAACCAACAACTCCAACCGACGGAGGCAAGATGCACACTTTGAGGTACAAGGTCACGATCGTTGCGGCCTTGGCCGCGATGATAGCTCTGGTTCCACTCCCGGGGGTAGCGGGTGCCGCAGGGCATGCCCCAGACTGTGACCCGCCCCCCACCCCGGCAGTGGGGGCTACAGAGTTAGCGTCCGGCACGTCCATGACGAGGGGAGAGGAGATCAGTTCTCCGAACGGCAATCAAGTGCTCCGGTTCGAAGACAGCGGTCAGCTCACCTTCAGCCAGGGAGGCAAGATCGTATGGATCGCCGGCACCAAGGGCACCGACGCAGCCCGTGTCGGAGCCGTAGGCGACCGGGTGGCCATGCAGAGCAACGGGAACTTGGTCCTGTCGCGACAGCTGTCCAAGATCAGGGCCGTTCTGTGGGAGTCCGGCACGGCCGGTTCGTCCGGCGCGTCCCTGTGGGTCCAGGATGACGGCCGGGCCGTCATCCGCGTCGGGAAGGACGGCCCGGAGCTGTGGTCGATCGGCTCGGTCCACGTGATGCCTGACTACCCGCCCGTGCCCTCGGCGGTCGAGCTCTATCCGACCGAGAAGTTGGTGCCTGGCGAGTACGTCGACTCGCCCAACGGCGACCATCGGCTCATGCTCTACGCGGACGGCAACCTGACCCTGCGCAGCCGAGGAACGACAGTGTGGGACTCGGGAACCGCCGGCGAAGGTGACGTCGCCGAACTGCAGCGCGACGGCAACCTGGTGATTCGCACCGGCGGAACGTTGGAAGCGGTATGGAACTCTGAAACCGACGGTTCCCCGGGTGCCGTGTTGAGAGTGCAAGACGACGGCCGAGTCGTGATCCGTGAGGCCATGTGGGACTTGTCGCCCGGCAAGCCGCCCATGATCGTCGGATACGGCAAGGAGCTGTGGGCGGTCGGCGCGCCGATCGTGCGCTACAACAGCCTCGGGCCGGACACGGTGCTTGATCCCGGAGACTCGGCGTACTCGCCCGACGGCTGCCAACGTCTCACCCTTCAGCCCAACGGCAATCTCGAGCTACGGCGATGGACGGACGAGGCTCAGAGCTACAACGTCCTTCTATGGGAATCCCGGACCGCCTATAGCCGAGCCGGCGACTATTACGCCCGCACTGAGTTGCTGATAATGCAGCGCGACGGCAATCTGGTGCAGTATCAGGTTGTTTCAGGCCATCCAACACGTTTCTCCGCTATCTGGCATGCCGGAACCCACGGCAACGCGGGTGCTTTCCTGGCCATCCAGAACGACGGTCGAATCGCCATCCGTGGGGCTGACGGCTCGGAGTTGTGGTCCGCCGGCATGAAGAAGGGAACAGAACTCTGGTCCATGCGCGTTCCCGTCGGCGACGGCTCGATCCTCTACTGGCCTGCGGACTAAGGGAGAGACCACCCACCGAATACGGTGGTAGGCCGATGCATTTAGAAGAGCCTCATCGTTAATCGACGATCAGGAGTTGTCAGAGATTCTCGCAGGGGGCCACGGCAGGCAGCCGTGGTCCCCTGCGAGAATCGCGTTATCTCCGAACCTCTTGAGAATGCGGCCAGCGAGTCGTCACAGAACCTTGACGCCGGTGGCCGTACCGTTGTTTCCCCCCGGTCCTCCCCGGCACCACCCCAAGGCCGAGGTGCACCTTTCGAGCACCGCCTTGAGCACCGCCTTCAGCAAGTGTGCCGGAGTGTTCGCTGACCGAGTAGTCCGAAGCGGGCTCGGGGCGAGCCACAAGTTCCTCGCGATGGAATCGGCCGCAGCTGCCGATCAGCGCGACGAGAGTTGCCGCGTCCGACTAGGAAGGCGCTGGAGAAGGCCTGGAGGCTGAGCCCGTCCCGAGCAACTCGGAGGTCTCCGGCTAGTGGACGCGGCGGAACGACGATGTGCGCAGGCCGCTGTGGCGCAGGCGCACATCGTCGCCGACCGCGAATTGCGGCGCGCCGGTGGCCCGGCTGCGGAGCAGTTCCCCGTCGGCGCTCCGTACGTAGTACATAGTGTCGTGTCCGAAGAACTCGACGTGGTCGACCACCGCGGCCGCGCCAGCGGACTTGCCCGGTATCTCGGACAGGATCCGAACGTCCTCGGGCCGGATGAGCACATCGACCGGGCCGCGCCCAGCGACCCGCAGCGGCAGGGGGCCAAGCATCGTGTGGGCCATGTCGCCCTCGGCACGGCCGGGCAGGATGTCGGCCTCGCCCACGAAGCCGGCGACCCAGCGGTCAACCGGATTCTCGTAGAGCACCGCAGGAGGCGCCTGCTGTATCACCGCGCCGTCGCGCATCACGGCCACCTCGTCGCCCAGCACGAAGGCCTCGTCCTGGTCGTGGGTCACGAACACGCAGGTGACTGCGAGCTCGCGCAGCAGGGCCGCGACCTCCGCCCGGACGTCGACCCGGAGTGTTGTGTCGAGGCTCGAGAAGGGCTCGTCCAACAGCAGCACCGACGGCCGGGGCGCCAACGCACGGGCCAGCGCCACCCGCTGCTGCTGCCCGCCCGACAGCGATCCCGGCAACCGGTCGGCCAGTTCGGGGATCCCCACCAGGTCGAGCAGACCAAGAACTCGATCCGAGGCGCGACGGGGCAGGAACCGGCTGCGGGGCCGCTCGGAGCGGGGCAGGCCGAAGGCCACGTTGGCGGCCACGCTGAGATGCGGGAACAGCGACCAGTCCTGGAACACCATGCCGACCCCCCGGGCCTCGGCGACCACATGGACGCCGGCGCCAGCCACCACTCTCTCGCCCAGCGCGACGGTGCCCGAGTCGATTCGCTGCAGCCCAGACAACACGCGCAGCAGCGTCGTCTTGCCGCAGCCGCTCGGCCCGAGAATGGCCAGCGTGCATCCCGGTGCCGCGGCGACCGACGCCTCCCGCAGCACCGGCGCTCCGCCTAGGGCGACGCTGATGTTCTCGACCCGGATCCCCCGGCCGGTTCCGTCCCCCCCGACGGCCGATTCCGAGCCGTTGCCGTCAAGCACGCCTCATACCGTAACGCCGGTAGTCCTCACCCCGTCAACCGCGGCACCTCTCGAGGCATCCCCTACGGCGCGGCTTCAGCGAAGGCCAGCATTGCGGGAAGAGGCTCGGCGTGCACGACGCACACCCGCTTCGTGGCCCTGGTCAGCGCCACGTACAGGGAGCGCACCCCCTGACGCTCCTCGGCGAGGATGCGAGCCGGCTCGAGGACCACTGCGGCATCCACCTCGAGACCCTTCACCAGCCGCACCGGCACGAGGGTCACCTGATGGTCCAAGCCCGTTCGACCCGGTCCTCCGATGGCCACCTCCCGCCGCAACAGGCCGGTCAGCACAGGCCGGTGGAGCGAGTCGGGGACGATGACAGCCACATTGCCCTCGCCGACGGCGCGGCGCTCCTCGGCGATGACCTCGGCGAGCGAATCGACCAGCAACGCCTCGCCGTCCGCCGTCGGGGCGTCGCCTTCAGCCGACGCGCAGCCCACGATGCGAGGCTCGTCGCCTTCGGTCCGCACCGTCTCAGGCGGCACCGCGCCCGGCGCGGCGTGGGGCAGCACCCGGCCGGCCAAGGCCATGGCGGGCGCCGGGATGCGGTAGCCCACCGTCAGCTCAACCCGTCGAGGCGGACGCCGGTCGGGAAGCCCCTCCAGCACCGATTCCCAGTCCTCGTGGGCCCACGAGCCGGTGGCCTGCGCGATGTCGCCGACCACGGTCATCGAACCGTTGAGGCTGCGCCTGGCGATCATGCGAAGCTCCATCGGCGACAGGTCCTGGGCCTCGTCCACCACGATGTGGCCGTAGGTCAGCACGGTGTCCTCCTCCCGGTGGCCGGGCCGGTATCCGAGCAGCGCCCTGGCCTCGTCGAGCACCGGGACATCCTGGACCGACCACGTCGTCTCGGAGGCGTGCCCGGCCCGCGGACGGTGGAGCAACGCGATCTCGTCATCGTCGAAGCGGCCGGCCGCGGCCGAGCGCAGCAGCGCCCTGGACCCGTAGAGATCGTTGACGAGATGGGCGGGGGTGAGCACTGGCCACATCCACTCGAGCGCCTCTCTCACCTCCAGAAGCCCCGAGAGCCGCTCCCTCAGTTCCGGCGCGTCCGCGGGCCGGCGAGAACTGCGGGCCAAGGCTTCATAGAAGGCGTCTTCGACCAGCCTGCGGCCCGCGTTGTGCTTGCGGACCCGGCGAGCCACATCGGCCACGATCCGCTCGGACTGCTCCGCGGTGATGTGCAGGCGCTGCAGATCGAGACCGAGCGTCAGGTCGTGGCGCAGCGAACGGCGACGGTCGCGCACTGCCCGGCGCAGCACTCCCGCCATGCGGGGATCGCCCTTGACCCTTGCCGTCGCCTCGTCGTCGAGGCCCCCCACCCTCACCGCCGGGCTCAGCAGATCGCCGAGGACGGCCTGCTCGACGCCGGCCTCCCCCAGCGACGGCAGCACCTGCTCGATGTAGGCGAGGAAGAGCCGGTTCGGGCCCACCACCAGCACGCCCTGGCTCTCCAACGGGAATCGGTGGGTGTACAGCAGGTAGGCGGCCCGGTGCAGGGCCACCACCGTCTTGCCCGTGCCGGGGCCTCCCTGCACCACCAGCACCCCGGGCAGGTCGGAGCGAATGACCCTGTCCTGCTCCGCCTGGATCGTGGCCACGATGTCGCCCAGCCGCCCGGTGCGGGCCGCCTCGAGCGACGCCATCAGCGCGCCGGATCTGCGGCCGTCGCTGCCGTCGAGGCCGCTGGTAGCCCTCTGGCCGTGACCGAGGCCCGCTCCATCGAGGTCGGCGTCGGCGATGTCGATGCCGATGGCGGCCCGGTCGCCGAAGCGCTCGTCCTCAATGCCCAGCAAGGCGCTGCCCCGGGAAGCGAAGTGACGGCGGCGCTGAAGCCCGAGCGGCTCACGGCCGGTGGCCCGGTAGAAGGGCTCGGCCACCGGCGCCCGCCAGTCCACCAGGATCGGATCGTGGTCGGCGTCCCACAGGCCCACCCGGCCGATGTAGTAGCGCTCCGGAGTCTGGGCCGGGTCGATGCGGCCGAACACCAGCGACCGGTCGCCGATGTCTAGCCTGGTCAGCCGGGCCAGGGCCGCCTCGAGCATGGCCTCACGCTCCACCCGAGCCTGCATGGTCCCGCCCCGGCCCGCCCGGAACACCGACATGGCCATCGACGCCCGTTCCCGGGCGGTGTCGAGGCAGGCGTGAGCGAGGTCGAAATAGGCCTGCTCGGCCTCCAGGTCGGGATGGCGACTGGTCAAGGCGGAACCGCGATCGGAAACGGGGCCGCCGGATCGGCCGAGCAGCGGCGGGCCGCTAAGGACCGATCCGGCGCTTCGGGGGAACTGTTGAGCCTATCGCCCGTATCCTCGGCTGCATGGATGGAAGCGAGTCGGCCCCGGTGCCCGACGACGACGGAGTTGGAGCAGACGACCTCGGCCCGACGTCCCGCGCTGCGGTGTCGGTGGCGCTGGTCCTGAGCGCCGGCGGGGCGGCCGCCGAGGCGTGGCACGCGGGCACGGTCCGGGCGCTGCACGAGGTCGCCGGCTGGGACGCCCGTGGCGCGGACCTGATCGTGGGCACCTCGGCGGGCAGCATCTCCGGGCTGTGCCTGCGAGCCGGCATCCCTCCGGCCGACCTTGACGCCCGCCTGCGGGGGGATCCCATTAGCGACGAGGGCCGAGCTCTCATAGACCGGGTGGTGACTCCCTACAGCGAGGGTCGCAGCGAGCGGGACTGGTACGAGCACGGGATCCAGTCGCCGACTCTGGCAGCCCGGGCTCTTTGGCCTCCCTGGGAGGCTCGGCCGCTGCACGCCGCTGTGGGGCTGCTGCCCCGGGGCACGCGCACCACCGAGGCCCTTCAGCGGCGCCTGGAAGAACTCCATCCCGAGCCGTGGCCCGAGCAGCGATTCTGGGCGACGGCGGTGCGGCTGTCCGACGGCGAGCGGGTGGTGTTCGGGCGCGACGATGTGGAGGTCACCGCAGCAGAGGCGGTCCGGGCCAGTTGCGCGGTCCCGACGCGCTACGAGCCGGTCACGGTGGCCGGCAGGCGCTACGTCGACGGCGGCGTCCACTCCTACACCAACGCCGACCTGGCCGGACCGCCGGCCTTCGACCTGGTCGTCGTGTCGTCGGTGATGAGCGGCACGCCCGGCTGGTCGAGGGTGCGCGGCGCCCTATCGGAGGCGTGGACGCACGCGGCGAGCGGGATCGGGCTCGGCGGCCGCCAAGCACCCCGTGACCGGGCCTGGTGGTCCGACGCCCTGGAGAGCGCCTGGGACGACGGCCGGGCGTTGAGAGCGGCCCGTCGCCACTGGGTGGACGACACTCTGCGGGAGGAGGTGGGTGGACTGCGCAACCGCGGTGTATCGGTGCTCGTCGTGCAACCCGATCCCGAGACGGTGGAGTTGATCGACGCCGGAGTCGACGAGAGTCTCGGAGGGCCTGACGACGAGAGCCCCGGCAGCGCCGACGACATCGGACGGAGCGGGCCCGACGACGATCTCGGCCGGGCTCGAGCCACGGCGATCGCGGATAGCGCCGCCGCCACCGTGCGCCGCCTGCTCGGCACCGGTCCGGGCAGGCGCTTCGCTGACATGCTGCACAGGGCATCAGCCTGAACGAGGCCGGGGCCGCATCCGACTATGAGCCAGGGACGCTTCGACGGCAGCGATTTCCTGCGTGCCTGCCGATGCGAACCTCACGAGCGGGTGCCGGTGTGGTTCATGCGCCAGGCCGGCAGGTCGCTGCCCGAGTACCGGGCCGTCAGGGGCGACGGATCGATTCTCGACGCGATCGGCGATCCCGACCGGGCGGTGGAGATCACCCTGCAGCCGGTTCGCCGCTACGGGGTGGACGCGGCCATCCTCTTCAGCGACATCGTCGTGCCTGTGCACGCCGTCGGCTTCGGGGTGGAAGTAGTGCCCGGCACCGGGCCGGTGGTGCCGCGGCCCTTCGCCTCACGGCGCGACTTGGGCCGCCTCCGACTACTGGAGCCCGAGGACGACACTCCCTACGTCACCGAGACGGTCCGTCGTCTGGCCGGCCTGCTCGACGTGCCCTTGATCGGCTTCGCAGGAGCGCCCTTCACGGTGGCGTCCTACCTGGTGGAGGGCGGCCCGTCCCGTCACCAGGAACGTACCAAGGCGATGATGGCCGGCGACCCGGCGCTGTGGCACGACCTGATGGGCCGCCTCGCCGACCTGGCCATCGCGTCGCTGCTGTCTCAGATCGAGGCGGGAGCGTCAGCGGTGCAGCTCTTCGACAGTTGGGCCGGGTCGCTGTCGCCCGACCAGTACCGCGCGGGCGTGGCGCCTCACTCGGCCCGGGTCCTCGCCGCCGTCGGAGAGACCGGAGTGCCCCGCATCCACTTCGGCGTGGGCACTGGGGAGCTCCTGGCACAGATGGCGGACTGCGGCGCCGAGGTGGTGGGGGTGGACTTCCGGGTGCCGATCGACGCGGCCCGGCGACGGGTCGGCCCCGGCCGGGCGCTGCAGGGCAATCTCGACCCGGCCATGGTCCTGGCCGGAGCCTCGGTCGCCTGCGAAGCGGCTCGGGAGGTGCTGGCGGCCAACGACGGGCACCCCGGTTTCGTGTTCAACCTCGGCCACGGAGTGCTGCCGGGCAGCGACCCCGACGTGTTGGCCCGAGTGGTGCGAGTCGTGCACGACGAGGGCACGGTCCGATCCGAGTGATGCAGCCGGGTTCGAGCCGCAAGACAACGCCGACAGGGCGAGTAGTCGTGGTCGGGGCGGGCGTCACCGGCCTGGCGGCCGCCTTCGATCTGCGCCGAGCCGGGTTCGACGCGGTGGTGCTGGAAGCGAGCGACCGGCCGGGCGGCAAGGTCGACTCCGCCGAGGTGGGAGGACTGGCGGTGGACTCCGGGCCCGACGGCTTCTTGGCCCGAGACCCGGCCGCGGCCGAGCTGTGCCACCGACTGGGGCTCGGCGCCGAGTTGGTGGCGCCCGTCAGCAACTCCGCGTACGTGTGGGTCGACCGCGGCCTGCGGCCCCTGCCCGACCGTTCGCTGCTGGGCGCCCCCTTCGACGCCGAGGCGGTGGCCGGACGCGGGATCGTGTCGGCCGCGGGCGTGGAGGACCTCCGCCGCGGCCTCCGATGGGACGGGCCCGCGCTGGGAGGCGACGCTCCGTTGGGCGAGGTGCTCCGTCCTCGGGTCGGAGACGAGGTGTTCGAACGGCTCATCGACCCGCTGCTGGGCGGCATCAACGCCGGGGCGGCCGATCAGATGAGCATCGAGGCGAGCGCCGCCCCGCTCTACGAGGCAGCCCGGAAGGGAGGGCCCTTCGGCGCGGCCCTGAGCGCAGCCGCCGCGGCCCGGTCGGACGACCGGGCTGCGGGCCCAGCCGGTCCGCTGTTCCAGACCGTGCGAGGCGGGACGGCCCGCCTGATCGACGCGCTCACGGCCACGTTGGGCGGTGCCGTCCATTTGGCCACGCCCGCCGAGGCGCTCGGGCGCCGCAGCCGGGGGCCGGGCAGGGCACCGTCCTGGACGGTGGCCACCCCGAGCGGATCCCTGGAAGCCGACGGCGTGCTCCTGGCTGCTCCCGCCTGGGAGACGGCCCGTCTGCTCGAGGCCCACGCGCACGAGGCCGCGGCGATCCTGGGCGGCATCGAGTACGCAGACGTTGCGCTGCTCATGCTGGTCGCGGGATCAGACGAGGTCTGCCGCCCCTTGGACGGCAGCGGGTTCCTGGTGCCGCGAAGCGAGGGCCTGCTGATGACCGCCTGCTCCTGGTCGTCGTCGAAGTGGCGCCACTACTCCCGCCCCGGCCGGTGCGTGCTGCGGGTCTCGACCGGGCGCACCGACGACCGGCGCTGGCTCGACCTCGAACCGGCCGACCTGGTCGCCGCACTGGTCGGGGAACTGGTCGAGACCGGGGTGCTGTGCGAACCGGCCGCGCCCGGTGCCGTCGAGGGCGGCCTCCGCATGGGCGCCAGCCTGGACGACGGCACGGCCGACGACGCCGCGGCTGTCATGGACAACCGCCGACGACGCGGCTCAAATGTGAGCGTGAGCACCGAGCCGACAGGTCGCATTCCCACGCGAGCGGCGCCAGGGCCGGCCATGAGGCTGCGGCCTTGGCGCCGCTCGCTGCCTCAGTACCGGCCCGGCCACCTGGGCCGCATCGCCTCGGTCGAGGCCTGCCTGGCCGCCGAAACGCCCGGCGTGGTGGCGACCGGCGCCGCCTTCCGGGGTATCGGCCTACCCGCGTGCGTGCGACAGGCCGAGGCCGCGGTCTCGACCCTGATGGGAACGGCGCGGTGTTGAACGAGCCCGCCGGGGGCCGGCAACCGGTTCCGGCCCGCCTGGTGGCGATCGACACCGGGCCGGCCCGCGAATGGGCGGCGGCGGACCGGGAACTGGTGGTCGCCCGTCCCGACGAACTGCCCGAGGGAGACACCCATTTGAGCGTGACCCGCACCTTCTGTTTCGCCGACCTGAGCGGCTTCACCGCCTACACCCGCGCCCACGGCCCCCACGAGGCCGCCGCGATCCTCGGCGAGTTCCGCCGGGTCACCCGCAACGTCTCGGTCAAGCGGGGCGTCCGGATCGCCAAGTGGCTGGGCGACGGCACGATGCTCGTCTCCACCGACACCGGCGCGGCCATCGCTCTGGGTGCCCACCTGATCCACCACTTCTCCGACTGCGGCGTGCAGATGCGTGTCGGCGCGGCCACCGGGGAGGCCCTGCTGTTCGAGGGCGACGACTACATCGGCGAAGCCGTGAACCTGGCCGCCAAGCTGTGCGCCGTCGCTCCGGCCGGGGAGATGTACGCCGTCGTGGACGAGCTCGACCTGCCCGACTGGGTCGCGTGCCTCGGCGACGTCACGGTGAGCATCGACGGCGTGGGCCGCGTCGAGGGCATCCACCGCCTGCAGCCCGCGATCGGCGGCCGACCCTAGGCCCGGCCGAGGTCCCGCGAGCATGGCTCCCCCAGGACGCGGCGGCGCGGCGGGCCGAGACGGCCGCGACTCGGCTTCGCTGCTCGTTCTGGGCGGGCCGTGGATCCGTTCGGCGGTGGCCGGGCTCCTGCTGGCCGGGTCGGTGCCGCCGTGGGGGTTCTGGCCCCTGGGGGTACTGGGCATGGCCCTCTGGGTGGAACTGCTGGCCGAGGCCAAGCCCCACCGCCGCGCCGGACTGTCGGCGGTGGTGAGCGTCAGCTGGCTGGCCCCGGCGACGGTGTGGATGGCGGACCTGACGCTCGTCGGCTGGCCGCTGGCCGTCGTCGGGTTCGCGGCCATGCACGCCGCGGCCGGGGCGCTCGTGCCCTCCGGCCACCGTCGCCGGGTCGCCTTCCCGGCCGCGTTCGCGCTGGCCGAGTTCCTGCGATGGAGCTGGCCCTTCGGCGGCGTGCCCTTGGCGACGATGGCGATGGCGCAGGTCTCGGGGCCCCTGGCCGAGACGGTGCGCATAGGCGGCCCGTTGCTGCTCACCGCGCTCACCGCGGTCGCGGGGGTGACGCTGGCCGCCATCCTGTCGGGCAGCTTCCGGCCCGCGCTGACCGGAGCGGCCGTGCTGGTGGCCGCGGGCCTCGCCGGGTCGGCCGCGCCCGGCACCGAGACGGTCGGGGTCGACGGCGCCGTCGACCCCGACGCCCGGATGACGGTGGCCGCGGTCCAGGGAGGCGGTCCCCAGAACACGAGAGCCGACCTGTGCGAGCAGCGAAACGTCTTCGAGCGCCACATGGAAGCCAGCCGATCTCAGGTGCAGACACCCGTCGACCTTGTGCTGTGGCCCGAGGACGTGGTGCATCCCAGACCCGACGCCGAAGCGGAGCGCCGCGCCTGCCCTGAGCCTCTGCTCACTCAGAGCGAGGCCCGCGCCCGTCTCTCAGAACTGGCCCGAGACCTCGACACCGTGCTGGTGGCCGGGTTCTTCGAGCGCACCGCCGACGGCGAGGCCAACCGGAACTACACCGCCGCCTACAACGCCGCCGGCACGCCGGTGGACACCTACGACAAGGTCCGGCTCGTGCCCTTCGGCGAGTACGTGCCTCTGCGGTCTACCGCGGAGCGCTTCAGCGACGAGCTGCCCGCCCGCGACGTGCGGGCCGGGCCCCCCGACGACCCCGCCGCCCTTCAGACGCCGCTCGGACCTCTCGGGGTCGTCATCTCCTGGGAGGTGTTCTTCGAGCACCGGGCCCGCAGCGCCATCGGCGACGGCGACGGCCGGCTGCTGCTGAACCCCACCAACGGATCGAGCTATTGGCTGACCATCGTGCAGTCCCAGCAGATCGCCTCCAGCCGCTTGCGGGCGCTGGAGACCGGGCGCTGGGTGGTGCAGGCCGCGCCGACCGGCTTCTCCGCGGTCATCAACCCCGCCGGCGAGGTGATCGAGCGGACCGGCACGTCGGAGGCCAGGGTGATCCAGACGACGGTAGAGCTCCGCCGCGGCGATACGCTCGCGGTCCGACTGGGGGCATGGCCCGTGGCGGTGGCCGCGGCGCTCATGCTCTCGCTGGCGCTCGGCCTAGGGCGCTTGTTCACCAGACGCAAGCCAGGGGGAGTGCTCTAGCGCCATGCCCGCCGCCGCGGACCCCTGTGCACCCCTGCGGGTCGCCATGCTCGCCTACCGGGGCAAGCCCCATGTCGGCGGCCAGGGCGTGTACGTGAGCCGGCTGTCGGCGGCACTGGCCGACCTGGGTCACAGTGTCACCGTGCTGGGAGGCCCCCCCTACCCCGCGCTCGACCCTCGGGTTCCGCTCGTGAGGCTGGGAGGCCTCGACATCTGGGCATCCCCCCATCCCATGCGCAAGCCGCGCGCCTGGGAGCTCCAGGACTGGATCGACGTCGCCGAGCACGCTTCCTTCGCCACCGGCAACTTTAGCGAGCCGATGGCGTTCAGTTTAAGAGCCTGGCGCCACCTGCGGCACCGCCGGGCGGACTTCGACATCATTCACGACAACCAGACGCTCGGCTGGGGGATCCTGGCGCTGGTGAGGGCAGGATGGCCGCTGCTGGAGACGATCCACCATCCCATCACCGTGGACCGGCGGCTGGAGCTGGACCACGCCCGCAGCCTGAGGGAGCAGATCGGCAAGCGCCGCTGGTACGCGTTCACCAAGATGCAGACGCAGGTGGCCCGCCGACTGCCGCGAGTTCTGACAGTGTCGGAGTCCTCCAAGGCGGACATCGCGCGCGACCATCGGGTTCCGCCCGAGCGTGTCCATGTGGTGCCGGTGGGCGTCGACCCGGACCTGTTCTCGCCGGTGCCGTCGATAGCCCGCCAGCCCGGCCGCCTGATCACCACCGCCAGCGCGGACGTGACCATGAAGGGCCTGAGCTTCCTGCTGGAGGCTGTCGCCAAGCTGCGCACCGAGCGCCACATCGACCTGACCATCATCGGCAGGCCCGTCCGGGACTCCGCCGCGAGCCGCGCCATCTCCGAGCTGGGCATCGACGATGTGGTGACCTTCGTGTCGGGAGTGCCCGACCGCAGGATCGTGGAGCTCTACGCCGAGGCCGAGCTGGCCGTGGTGCCCTCGCTCTACGAGGGCTTCTCGCTCCCGGCGATAGAGGCCATGTCCTGCGGGGTGGCGCTGGTGGCAACCACCGGCGGAGCGCTGCCCGAAGTGGCCGGAACCCACGGCGAGACCTGCTTCCTCACCGAGCCGGGCGACGCCGAGGCGCTCGCCTCCGTGCTGCGGGAGGCGCTCGACGATCCCGACGCCCGGGCCCGGGTGGGCCGGGCCGGACGGCAGCGGGTCGTGGACCAGTGGTCCTGGCGCCACACCGCCGAGCGCACGGTGGAGCAGTACCGGGCCGCGATGGACGAGGCGAGGCCGACGCCGCCGAGCGCGGCGGCCAGGGTCCGAGCAACCGCGGCCCGAGCCGGAGCGAGGCCGCGCTGATGCTGACCGTCGACTACGGCCGGCTCGAGGTGCGCCCCGGCGAGCGTCTGCTGGACCTGGGCTGCGGCTTCGGCCGCCACTCCTACGAGGCGCTGAAGCGGGGCGCCGAGGTGGTGGCCTGCGACCTGGCCCGCCCCGAGGTCGAGCAGGTCCGCGACCTGGCCCGCCTGCTGGCGGCCGAGGGCGAGATAGACGACTCGGCCATGGCCGCGCCGGTGCAGGGCAACGCTCTGGGCCTGCCCTTCGACGACCAGTCCTTCGACCGGGTGATCGCGTCGGAGGTGCTCGAGCACATCGACGACGACGAGTCGGCCTTCGCCGAACTGGCCCGGGTGCTGCGCCCGGGCGGCCGGCTGGCGGTGACCGTCCCGTCGTGGCTGCCCGAGACCGTCTGCTGGAAGCTGTCGAGCGACTACCACGCTCCGGCGGCGGCGGGCGGCCACGTCCGCGTCTACCGCCTGAGCGGCATTCGGCGCAGGCTGGTCGCGGCCGGGCTGCAGCCGGATCGCTGGCACCGGGCTCACGCCCTGCACGCGCCGTACTGGTGGCTGCGCTGCGCGGTGGGGCCGAACCGGGAGGTCGGCGAGAGCCGTCTGGTGAGCGCCTACCACCGCCTGCTGACCTGGGACATCACCAAGCGGCCGCTGGTCACGGTGGCAGCCGAGCGGCTGCTCAATCCGCTGGTGGGCAAGAGCCTCGTGGTGTACGCCGACAAGCCCCCACGGGTGCCGGCCGCCGCGCCCGCAGCCTCACGACCGGCATCGGCCCGTGCTGCCTGACCCGGCCAGCCGGACGCACCCGGCCCCGACAGTGGCGGGGCTGCTGTCGTCGGCTGCGGTGGCCCAGACCGCGGAGACGATCGCGGCGGTCCAGCTGCGCAGCGGCATGATCCCGCGCTTCGCGGGCGGCGTCGCCGATCCTTGGAACCACGTCGAGGCGGCCATGGGGCTGACGGTGGCCGGGCGCCGGGCAGAGGCCGAGGCCGCCTACGAGTGGCTGGTCGGCGCCCAGCGTCCCGACGGCTCCTGGCACCAGTACTACACCGCGGAGGGCATCGACCAGGACACGCTCGACGCCAACACCATCGCCTACGTGGCCACGGGGGTCTGGCATCACTGGCTGCGCTACGGCGACCACGGGTTCCTGACCGAAATGTGGCCCGTGGTCCAGCGGGCCCTCGACTTCGTGCTGGGCCTGCAGACCGCCCGGGGCGAGATCCTTTGGGCCCGCCACGCCGACGGAACGCCGTGGCCCTACGCCCTGCTCACCGGGTCGTCGTCGATCAGCCACAGCCTGCGGTGCGGGCTGGCCGTCGCCCACCAAGTGGGCGAGGAGCGTCCCGGCTGGGAGCTAGCCCTGGGCCGGCTGGTTCACACCATCCGCCATTTCGGCCGCGAGGCGTTCGCCCCCACGGACCGCTGGGCCATGGACTGGTACTACCCGGTGCTGACCGGCGTGCTGACCGGCCCGGAGGCCGCCGCCCGGCTGGCTTCGGGGCGCGAGACCTTCGTGTACGACGGCGAGGGCGTGCGCTGCGTGAGCAACCAGGACTGGGTGACCCCCGCGGAGACCAGCGAGTGTGTCATGGCCCATCTGGCTGCGGGCGACCGGGCGACCGCCCTCACGCTGTTCGAGTGGTCGCAGCGCCTGCGGGAGCCCGACGGCAGCTACCTGACCGGCCGGGCCTTCCCCGACGGTGTGAGCTATCCCCACCAGGAGCGCACCACCTACTCCGCGGCGGCGGTTCTGCTGGCCGCCGACGCCCTGGCCGGCGACAGCCCGACCTCTGACCTCTTCGTCAACTGCGAGTCCCTTCCCGCCCCGCTCGACCTCGACCCGGTGGAGGAGCCCGCCCGCGACTAGCGGCCTGCGCCGGAACTGGCAGCCCAGAGGTCCGAAACGGACTCCACCGCTGCCAATTCGCGTTCAGATCCGGCCGAAGATCGAAGGGACCAGGGCCATGTGGCACGAAGAGAGGCTTCTGATCGGCGGTGAACTGGTGGACGCCGCCGGCGGGGCCGTGTTCGAGACGGTCAACCCGGCGACTGAGGAGGTGCTGGGGACCGCCGCCGACGCCGGCCCCGACGACGCCGAGGCTGCCGTGGCCGCCGCCCGCCGGGCCTTCGACTCCACCGACTGGTCCCGCGACCACGCCTTCCGGGCGCACTGCCTGCGCCAGCTGCACGAGGCGCTGACCGGCTGCCTTGAGGAGATGCGGGCCATCACGGTGGCCGAGGCGGGCGCGCCGATCATGCTCACCCGGGGCGGCCCGCAGCTGGAGGCGCCGGTGGGGATGGTGCGCTGGCACGCCGACCTGCTCGACTCCTACGACTGGACCGAGGACCTGGGCGTGGCCGAGTCGGTGTACGGGTCGCACCGCCGCTGGATCGAGCGGGAGGCGGCCGGGGTGGTGGCCGCCATCACGCCCTACAACTTCCCCACCCAGATCAACCTGGCCAAGCTGGCGCCCGCGCTGGCCGCGGGCTGCACGGTGGTGCTCAAGGGGGCGCCCGACACGCCGTGGTCAGCGCTGGCGCTGGGACGGCTGATCGCTGAGCGCACCGACATCCCGGCCGGGGTGGTGAACGTGCTGTCGTCGTCGGGCGCGGCGGCGGGCGAGGCCCTGACCGCCCATCCGGGCGTGGACATGGTGAGCTTCACCGGGTCCACCGAGGTGGGACGGCGGGTGATGGCGGCCGCGTCGGCCACCGTGAAGCGGGTGTTCCTGGAGCTCGGGGGCAAGAGCGCCTACGTGGTGCTCGACGACGCCGACGCGGGCACGGTGGGGCTGATGGCCGCCGCTATGGCGTGCACCCACGCCGGCCAGGGCTGCGCGATCACCACCCGTCTGGTGGTGCCGGAGGCCATGCACGACGAGGTGGTGGACGCGGTGGGCGCCACGCTTGACGGCCTGCCCTACGGCGACCCGGCCGACGAGTCGCACCTGATGGGGCCGTTGATCAGCGAGCGCCAGCGGTCCAAAGTCGAGGGCCTGGTGGCTGCCGCCCGGGCCGAGGGGGCTGCGCTGGCGCGGGGCGGTCGACGGCCCGAGCATCTGCGGAGCGGCTACTACTACGAGCCGACGGTACTGGTCGGCGTGGGCGAGGACGACACCATCGCCCAGCAGGAGGTCTTCGGCCCGGTGCTGTCGGTGATCGCCTACGATGGCGGCGACGACGAGGCGGTCCGCATCGCCAACAACTCGGCATACGGCCTGTCGGGCGCGGTGGCCAGCGCCGACTCGGAGCGGGCCCGGGCAGCGGCCCGGCGCATCCGCAGCGGCACGGTGAGCGTGAACGGCGGCGTGTACTACGGGCCCGACGCCCCCTTCGGCGGCTACAAGCAGTCGGGTGTCGGCCGGGAGATGGGGGTGGCCGGGTTCGAGGAGTTCCTGGAGATCAAGACCCTGGCCGAGCCCGCGCCATGATGGAACGAGCGGCGGGGTGCGGGCCGGCTGCCGCCCGGCGCCGGGCCGAGCCTGCGCCATGATGGGGCCATGACGGCGCTGCTGACGCTGGCCGCCGCCTTGTTGGGCGCGGTGGTGGGCGGCTTGGCCGGCGGACTGCCGGGCATGCTCGCGGGAGGCGCCATCGGCCTTCTGATCGGCCAGCAGCTGGATATGCGGCGGCGGCTCAGGGAGGTCGAGGAGGCTCAAGCCGGCGTCGAGGAGATGCGGACATGGGCCGCGGAGATGAAGACCTGGGCCCAGCAGACCCACGCCTGGCTGACGAGGCTGGCCCCCGCCGCCGAGCCGGACGAGGCCCAGTCGGCCAGAACTCAGCCCGAGGCCCAGCTGGATGCTCAGCCCGAGGCCCAGCCAGCCGAGGCGCCGGTGTCCGAGTCACAGCCGACCGAGGCTCACCTCGACGCTCGGACACCCGAGACCCAGCTGGCCGAGGCTCGGGCCGGCGGGGTCGAGGAGTCGCTTGCTCCGCCGGACGCTTCGACCCGGGCGCCGCAGGCCCCGGCGCCCGCAGCCGCCGGCGCCGCGGCCGACCGTCCGAGCGCGGACCAGGGGTCGCGCCCCGATCCGGTCGAGTGGCTCGTGAACTGGGTCAAGCGCTGGGTAACCACCGGCAACGCGCCCGTGAAGGTCGGCGTGCTGGTCTCGCTGGTGGGGGTGGGGCTGCTGCTGCGGGAGGCCCACCGGCGGGGCATCATCGACCTGACCATCGAGGCACGCCTCGTGGCGGTGGCCGCCTTCGGCCTGGTGCTGCTGGCCGTCGGCTGGCGACAGCGCCGGAGGCGCCCGGTGTACGGCCTCAGCCTCCAGGGCGGCGGGACCGCCGTGCTATACCTCGTCGTCTACGCCGCCTTCGCGGTGTACGACGTCCTGCCTGCCGTGCCCGCAGCGGCCGCGGTGGTGGTCGTCACCGTCGGCGCGGGCGTGCTGTCGGTGGTGCAGGACTCTCGGGTGCTGGCCGTGCTGGGCATCGTCGGCGGGTTCCTGGCACCGGTGCTGACGTACTCGCGGCCCGAGGACCACGTCTACGTGTTCGGTTTCTTCGCGGCGCTGAACGCGGCGATACTCGGCGTGGCCTGGTTCAAGACCTGGCCCGAGCTCAACCTGCTGGGCTTCGGCTTCACGTTCGGGCTCACCGCGTTCTGGCTGTCGAGCCGCTACGAGTCCGACGAGTGGGTGTCCACCCAGCCGTTCGTCGCGCTGTTCGTGCTGATGTACGTGGGAATGCCGGCGCTGTTCGCGGTGCGCGAGGCGCCCGACCTCAAGCGGATGCTCGACGGGTCGCCGACACCGGGCACGCCGTTCGTGCGCGGGGCCTGGACCGCGCCGCTGGTGTTCGGCGCGCCGTTCGTGCGCGGGGCCTGGACCGCGCCGCTGGTGTTCGGCGCGCCGTTCGCCGGGCTGGGCGTGCAGCAGCTGGCGGTCGGCCACACGGAGTACGGCGCGGCTGTGAGCGCCGCCGCGCTGGCGGTGGTCCAGGGCGCGCTGGCGCTGGCGGCGCACCGGCTGGGCGCCGACCGCCGTCAGCTGGCGGAGGCCTACGCCGGGCTCGGTGTGGCCTTCAGCGCCATCGCGGTGCCGCTCGCGCTGGACGCCTACTTCACGTCGGCGGCGTGGGCGGTGCAGGGTCTGGTCCTGGTGTGGCTGGGCTGTCGGAGCGGCCGGCTGCTGGCGCTGGGCGGGCGGCGCCGGGTTGCAGGCGCTGGCCGCCTTGTCCTTCGCCGTGCACTTGGGGGAGTCGCTGCCGTATGCGGACGGCACGCCGGCGCTCGTCAACGAGTTCTTCCTGGGCGCGCTGCTGCTGGCCGCGGCCGGGCTGGTGTCGGGCTGGCTGCTGGCCCGCAGGCCGCAGCGCGGCGAGGCCGACCATCTCCTGGAGGGGCTGGCGCTCGGCTGGGGGATCGCCTGGTGGCTGGGCAGCGGCCTGATGGAGATCGTCCAGCAGTTGCCTGAGGGCGACCATCTGTCGGCGGCTCTGGCCTTCGTGGCGGGCTCGTTCGTCGTCGGGTCGCTGTCCGCTCGCCGGCTGCGCTGGCCGCGCCTCGAGGCTGCGGGCGTTCTGATCGTGCCGACCCTGGCGGTGGCGCTGCTGGTGTCGCTGGCGACGCAGTCCCATCCCCTCGACCGGTGGGGATGGGCGGCCTGGCCCGCCGCCTTCGCGGCCCACTGGCTGTTCCTGCGCCGACGGGAGGAGTCGTTCTCCCCGGTGGCGGCCGTGCTGCACGCCGCCGGGTTCTGGACGCTGGCTGCGCTGGTCGCCCGGGAGGTCTACTGGCAGGTGGACGGAGTGGCCGACGGCGTGTGGCCGCTGGCTGCGACGGCTGCCGCGGCGTTGGTGCTGGCGGGCGCGACGATGGCGGCCCGGCGCGGGCAGTCGTGGCCGGTCGGGGTGCACTGGCGGACGTTCCTGCTGGCCTGCGCCGGCCCGCTGCTGGCGATGGCGGCGGCGGTGGTGCTCGCCGCGGCGGTGTTCCACGAGGGCGATCCGCGGCCGCTGCTGTTCTTGCCGGTGCTGAACCCTCTGGGTGTGCTGGTCGGGATGCAGCTAGCGGCGTCGCTCGCCTGGCGGCGGATGGCCGGGGCGCAGCCCGACCGTCCGTTCCGGCGCCTGGTCGATGCCCGCTGGACGCCGGCGCTGGCCGTGGTCGGGGTGGTCCTGGCCACCACGGAGACGGCCCGCACGGTGAGCCGCTGGCTGGACGTGGCGTGGGACGTCGAGTCGCTGTGGGACGCCACGACTCTGCAGTCTTCTCTGTCGGTGGTCTGGGCGCTGATCGGGCTGTCGGGGATGGTCGCCGGCGTGCGGCTGGCCCGCAGGACGGTGTGGGTTGCGGGCGCCTCCTGGATGGCGGTGGTGGTGGCGAAGCTGTTCCTGGTGGACCTCAGCAGCCTGAGCGCGGTAGGGCGGGTCGTGTCGTTCATCGTGGTCGGGGTCCTGCTGCTGATCGTCGGATATCTCGCCCCGGTACCTCCCGCCGAGACGGACCCGCCCGCCGGAACCTCTGCCAACACGCCCCCGCACCGCCAAGGCCAAAGCGACTGACCGACCCTCACCAGCAGCGCCGGCCGTTGGGCGAGCCCCAGCGGCGGCGAGGCCTCGTCGCGCATTAGGCCGGCACCCCTAGAGCCCGCCGCGCCGCCGTCGTCAGCAAGGCGGCCGTTCCGCGCGACCGCCAGGGATCGCCTGAGATCGATTTGTGAAATACTATGAATCTTTATAGCTTCTCATATCTGAATGGAAGGAGTCGTCCATGACTGAAGCATTCTGCAATGAACTCGGGATGTCCCCGGGAGACGCCGCGGTGGCCGCAAGCGCGGTGGTGCGGCGAGAACATCGAGGTCAAGCCGACTATGGCGCCGGCCCGCCGCGGGCTGACCGTGGCGTTGACCGCGATCTGGCCCCTCCCTCGCCCCGCCTGCGCGCCGTGAGCACCAGCGTCCTTCGGCCGAGACGGTCGCACGGGCCCTGGCTCGCACCGCGAGGCCATCCTGCCCCGACATCGCAGTCTCGCGGGCCGCGTGAGGTGCCGCTGCGCCGGAGGCCGCCCGCCGGTCTCGGCCGCCGCCTGATGGCTCAGCTTGGGGCCGAACTCGAGAGGATGTCGCTGACCCAGAGACTGATCGTCGATGGTCGGCTCTACCGCAGCAGTCCCACCACGCTCGGACAGCTGGCAAGAGAGTGCGAAGTGTCGAGAGAGTGGGTCCGACTGCTCGAGAAGAGGCTGAGGAACTCCCTCGAGGAGGCGGCCGATCAGCCGGCGCGCCTCCTTGTCAGCGCAATCGCCGAGATCGTCGGCCCGGTGACGACGGACGCCGAGTTGGAGAACCAGATTCTGTCTGCTCTCAATGCAGACCCCCGGCATCCACCTACGGCAGACCACCGCCCACTCGGGCCCGCAGCCGAGTTGACCCCAGCAGCTCCCCGGCGGCCGAGTCGACCAACAACGCGCTGGCGGCCGAACTGGCCCGTCGGATGATTCGCACCAGGTTGGACTATTCGTGTCGGGATGGGATCTGTCTCAGCCAAGAGGCCTTGGTGGTGACGAGAAGCCTGCGACAGGCTGCGACCACGCTCGCCGACGATGTCGGCCTCGTCGACGAAGAGGCGTTGCTCGCCCATCTTCCCGGGCCGGAGTGGGTGGAGCACCTCCCCGCGCTTCTCCGCCGATCCGGCTTGCACCGGGTCGTGGACCGGCTCGCTCTACGAGCCTCGAACCGGGCCCGAGCGAAGGCGGCCCTGATGAGCCTCGGCAAGCCTTCGACGAAGGCAGAGATTGCCGCAGTCGCTGGACTGAGCCCTCAACGGGTAGGAGCGTGCCTGTCGAGCATGGCTTCGGTGGCTCGCGCCGGCAAGCTCCGGTGGGGCCTCGCTGAGTGGGTCGACCATGCCTACGAAGGGCTTGCTGCCGAGATCGCCCTCCAGATCAACTCCGACGGAGGCGAGACGTCGCTGCTGAGGCTCGCCGAGGAACTGCCGAGGCGCTTCGAGGTGAGCGCCTCGAGCGTCCGCACGTACGTCTCGAGCCCGAAGTTCGTGCTCGACGACGGACGGGTGCGCCTGCGTCGGCCGAACGAGCCGTTCGTGTTCAACAGAGCCGGGGTCCGCGGCTGTCCGGCAACATTCGCGCTCGGCCCTCGCCGTGTCGGCTTCTTCTTCGTGGTCGACCGGGAGGTCATCCGGGGGAGCGGACGACCGTTGCCCATTGCGGCAGCCGCGATCATCGGCCTGACCGTCAACACGATCATGTGTTTCCATGGGCCCGCTCAGACGGCCGTCAAGGTCACATGGCCCGACACTTCCCCGGCCGGGCCGTCTCTTGGCTCCACGAGGGGGCTGGCGGCGACGGTCGGCGCCAAGGAGGGCGACCTGCTGTCGGTGGTGATCGACGGGAACAATGCGACCATCGCAGCCACCGCCACCGACCCGGCCGATCACCCGCCGGGCTGGCCCCTCGTGGCCCGTCTCACCGGCATCGACGAACGCGACGGTCTTCACGGCCTCGCCAGAGCGCTCGAATGTTCTCCGGGCGCAGCGCGCTCGGTGCTGAGAGCCCGAGGCGACGCGCTCATACTCGAAGCACTGCCAGATGGCGAAGGCCTCAGCGTGCTCGGGCCGCGCTGATCAGCGCTCGAATCTCGGCTGCCGCGTCGCTGCCGTCGTCGCAGGCCTGGGCCCAGCCGGCGGCGTCGGCGCCGTGGTTGGCGTTCTCAATGGTGGCGGAGGCGCCCCGGTCGAGCAGGCGCCGGACCATCTCGGGCCGCCGGAACTGGACGGCGAAGTGCAGCGCGGTGGTGTTCTGGTACGGGCGGACGTAGAGGGATCAGCAGCCGAGGGCGTAAGTCACGGCCCGACACACCGCTCGCATCGTTCGATCATCCATTTCCCCAACGCGATCGGAAAGCGACGAGCGTCGCACGGTGTACAACCCGTCACAGTTCACGACCGACTCGCCGGCAAGACCTGGCACGAATTCCGGCATCGGAACCTCGACGGCGAGCCCGCGCACGCTGCTGGTGATCTCAGCGACGGTGACCAACTCCCGCACGTCGATGACCTCAGGGCGAGTGAGAACGAGCACGGGACGCCGCTTGCGCCCGATCTGGGCCCACCACACCTCGCCGCGGTTCACTCGGCGCCCCATACCTGAGCGTCATCCCAGAAGTCGTCGGGCTGCTCGGGGAACCGTTGGTACGCCGCTCGATCGGCCTCGCCCATGGCCCGCTTCACCGCGGCGGCGACGCCCTCGCGGGCCGCCGCCGAGATATTGACATTGAGCTGCCGGGCCCTCTCGGCCAGCCTCTCATCCAGAGTGAATGTCGTCCGAGTCGTTGCCATCATCTCATGCTATCAGATGTAGTAGCTTCGACGATCTTCTCGTGATAGAAGTCGCCCTTGGCGCTGCGGCACAGATCGCCGGCAGCGAGCGACAGCCAGAGTCGGCCAGGGTCGGCGTCCTGCGAGACCGCCTGGTGACAGAGTTGAAGGCTCAACTCGCTGACGTGCACGAGAACGGCGACGCCACGAGACGGCTGCCCAACACCGCGAGCATGCAGTTCGAGGGCGCCGACGCCGAGGCGGTCATGTCCAACATGGATCCGGTCGCCGTGTCCACCGGCAGCGCCTGCAGCGCCGGCTCGATCGAGCCGTCGGAAGTGCTGACGGCCATGGGCCTGTCCCGCGACGCCGCCTTCGAGTCGGTGCGCTTCAGCCTCGGCCGCTTCACCGCCGAGGCCGACATCGAGGCTGCGGCCAGCGCAGCCGTCGCAGCCGTCACGCGCGTCCGCGCCATGACCTGAGAGCGACGATCCAGGCGTGCGCTCCGCCAAGCTTGCAGAGGGTCAACTTGTAGTACTATAAGATTGTTTGAAACATCTTGATATATCTCTAAGATGCGCTCCATGGACGTACTAGGGACATCGAGGTTGGCAATGGCCTCGGCGAGAACAGGCGGCGGCGAGCACGGCGAAGGCCCGGTGCTGTCTCAGCAGTTGAGTATGTTTGCTGTCCGTGGCCATGGTAATCGCGGGGACCGACGCATGAGGCTGGCCGAAGCGGCAGAGCGTTCATTCGCGCGGCATGAGACGTTCCATCCGCGCTACAGCTGGTTCCGCAAGGCGTACTCCCACGTCAACGAGGATCCCGGAATCTTTAGCCGCCCCGACGCCCCGGTGGAGATCGGGGTGGGCAAGAACATGGTGCGGGCCATCCGGTTCTGGGGTACGGCCGCGAGGCTGATCCGAGACGATCCGCGCAGCGCTAAGAGACGGGAGGCGAGGTGCGTGCCCACACGCCGGGGCCGGGCGCTGTTCGGCCCTGACGGCTGGGATCCCTACATGGAGGATCCAGGGACTCTGTGGCTGCTGCACTGGCTGCTGCTCGCCCCGAAGAAGTCGAGGCTGCCCGTGTGGTGGCTCGCCTTCAACGAGTTCAACGCCGTGGAGTTCGCCGAGGACGACTTGGAGGCTGCCGTCTCGACGCTGCTCGACGCGGTCCCAGAGTGGCCCAAGCCCCACCCCAACTCGATCAGCAAGGACATCAGCGCGCTGCTGCGCACCTACGCCCCGGCAGAAAGGACCAGCCGGACCCGCATCGACGACCTGCTGGACTGCCCGTTGCGGGAGCTCAACCTGCTCAGCCGCTCGCCAGCAACGGGCAACTACCGCTTTGTGCTGGGTCCCAAGCCGACGCTTCCTTCCGAGATCGTGACCTACGCGGTTCTGGACTATGTGGCGCTGACGGCGGTGCAAGGCAGCACCGTCACGATGAGCCGTCTCGCGCACGGATCGGGCTCACCGGGAAGGGCGTTCAAGCTCACCGAGTCGGAGCTGATGGACGCTCTGAGACCGTCCATCGACAGCGACAAGGCGCTCGGGCTCGCTACTCCGACAGACGCTGGCCAGCTCACTTGGTCGGACGATCCGGCCCTGATCGCCACGCGGGTCCTCGACCGCTACTACGAGCCCGCCAAGCCGATGGGATCGCGGAGTTGCGCGGGGCCAGCGGGCGACGAACCAGCTGGCTACGAACATCTGGGCGAAGTTCACGGCCGCGAGCCTCCGCTTGACAATTCCGACTCCAAAGTTCTCGTAGAAGTCGGCTGATGTCGAAGCTGGCGGCCAGCATTTCTGTTCAGGCCCGGTTCGCCCGCTCCGCGAACCTCGAGCGCGATCTAGAGCGACACGAGCCGCTCGACGGGTACATCATCACCTCGCGCGCCTTGGACGTCGTGGAACGCATCGGCGAGACGTTGAACGAGTGCTCGACGAAGCCTTGACGAAGTTGACAGAACACACGGACTCCCACCGGCGAGCGCAGAACGCGCTGTTTGCACTGCAAGGCGAGCGCCTGTTGCCCGACTCGAGTGCACAGCGTGACGATTCGAAGGTACTAGACATGTTGGACAGGGAAGCTGGCCATGGCTGAATCAGTACGTCACATTTGCGGCATCTCAGGAGGCAAGGACTCCAGCGCACTCGCGGTCTACCTGCTCGACCGGGTGCCCGACATGGAGTACTTCTTCTGCGACACCGGCGCGGAACTACCCGAGACCTACG
Organism: Acidimicrobiales bacterium; assembly: GCA_963667505.2. Classification (GTDB taxonomy): domain Bacteria; phylum Actinomycetota; class Acidimicrobiia; order Acidimicrobiales; family Aldehydirespiratoraceae; genus Aldehydirespirator. Next base: position 2,265,870 of record OY763490.2, read on the forward strand.
AGTACCTCACCCGGCTCGAGGTCATCCTCGCCAAGCCGATCGCCCGGCTGAACGCGTCCAGGGGCTTCGACCACTGGTTCGAGGTGTTCCGAGGGACGCTGCCGTCGCCGCAGATGCGCTGGTGCACCAAGAACATGAAGATCAAGCCCATCGAGGAGTGGATCGGCGACGATCCCGCCGTCTCCTACGTTGCGATCCGATCCGACGAGTCCAACCGCAAGGGCTACGTCTCCACCAAGCCCAACATCAGCGCCCGCTTCCCTTTCGTGGAGGACGGCATCGACCACGCAGGCGTCATGCGGATCCTCAACGACGCAGGCATCGGCCTTCCCGCCTACTACGAGTGGCGTACGCGCTCCGGATGCTACTTCTGCTTCTACCAGCGCAAGGCGGAGTGGATCGGCCTCTCCGAGCGCCACCCCGACCTCTTCGAGCGTGCCGTAGCCATCGAGCAGAAGGTCCTCCAGGACGCTGGCGTCAACGGCGACGCCGATTTCGGCGACCGAGCCATGCGAGGCCGCCAGTACACCTGGTCCGGCGGCGAGACCCTCGTCCAGCTCAGTTCTCGCCGCGAGCAGATCCTCGAACGCCACGCAGCAGCCACAGCCCGAGCCAACCAGACCAGAGCCAACGTTCCTCTCATCGAAGCCCTCAGCGAAGCCCTCGACGAGGACGACGACACCCTGCCGTGCGCGGTGTGTGCCCTCTAACGTCGTCGAGGACGTCATCATCCCCCGCTACAGGTCGCAAACAGGTTCGACTACATGGTCGGCTACTTCGGAAAGGCAGCCCTCCGCGAGCTCGCTCACGATCGACGCCCGAAGCAGCACTCTAAGGCAGGGTGGTCCGAGGAGCTAGAATCAGTCATGTGAGCATTGCACATCGTTCGGATCGACCAGCTCTAGATCCCATTCAGGGAGTGCTGGAAATACTCGACCGAGCATCAATGACAGGGACGAACAAATTAGGGCTATTGCTTGCATTACTCGAAATTGCACCAGAGCATATCCAAAATAATCGACCGATTCCCAAAAGAAGGCTCGCCGAGAGGTGTCTGAGCCTGCATTGGGAACACGGTCGCCCTTACGGAGGCAGAATGCTCCGCCAGACTTCTAGCAAGAAGGATCGTAAGGACAATACGGTAGCTGATGACACTACCGTGATGCAGAACGTTCATGAGCTTCGAGATCTATTGAAGAATCGTTCACGCGGCGATATTCAACACCAATCATTCGAAGTAGTCAGCCACAAGATGCGAGATCCTGAGAATGGAGATGCGTGGGACAGGGCGCTTGATGAGTCACTGGCGCGCATCGAAAAGGACTTATGGAGGAATCCGGTCTCGAAGTTGCAGAATCTTCCTGGCGAGCCGGATCCCTTCTTGTTTACTCTCGAAAGCAACCATATACGGTTTCTGCCCGGCGTCGCCGAACAACTGACGAAATACTCCGGGGTACTACGTCCGCTGATTGAGTTCCGGTTCGCACAGTTGGTCACCAAGATCAACGGAGAATATCTGAACGCCCCCGACTTCGACATCCATGAACACCTCTTCGGACGAGACAGAATGATGCCACCTGACAGCATCAGAGTCGGACTGATAAAGCTCCAAGGAGGCAAGTGTATCCTGACTGGACGTCAGATCCGACGGGACAACAACTCACTTGATCATGTTATTCCTTGGTCACGTAGTCGCCTATCAGCCATCGAGAACTTCATAATCACAACAAGTAGCGTCAACAGCAGCAAGTCGGACTCACTGTTGGGTCCTGATCTAATCGATAGATGGCTCGACCATCTCGACGACAAGTCAGAACAGATTATAGAACTTGCAGACACGAACAACTGGCCGACTGACATCAACCGTGTCAGCAACATAGCCCTCCACATATACGAGGTACTAGATCCGGCTGTCGGGGTCTGGCAGGGCGACGACGGAGTTCAGCCCCTCGGAGATCTCGGCAAGGCCAGAATCATGAGCGTGCTGCGCGAACGCGTGTCTCGCGATACCTAGTCGTCAGTCCGGCGGGAGCGGCCACAGCCGTAGAGTTGCCTGCTTATGGCGCTCGGGGACACCGCGGCGGGTCGGGTGGAGCGGTTCCTGGACGCGCACCCCGACGGGCCGCTGGTGGTGTGCGTGGGGTCGGCGAGCGCGGCGGGGGTCGCTTGGCTGGCCGAACGCTCCCGCGGCCGGCCGGTGACATTGCTCGTCGGCGACCTGAAGGGGCGCAACTTCGGACTGGCCACCGACGCCGACCGGCGCGCCGCGCTTGACTTCGTGCGCCGCAGCGACGTGACCGTGCTCAACTGGTACCGCACCAACCGTTCCAACCAGGGGCGCTCCGAGGCCCACCTCAAGGTGTGGGCCGCCTGCGACGACGCCGGAGTCCCGCAGGCGTTCCTGGTCGGGTCGGCCAACCTCACCAACGCCGGGCTGCACGAGAACGTGGAGTTGATGGCCCTGGCCGACGCTTCAGACCACGGCTATCTGCGCAATACCCTCCAAGAGCTCCAGGCCAAGTCCTGGGACGCCAAGGAGCGCCTAGAGGAACAGATCGAGCACGGCGACTCGCCCGAAGACCGCCACCACCCGCGAGGCCGACGACCCCGTCGCACGTCCGCAGGCGACGTACACGCCCCCGCAGCATCCACCGGCTGCGGACCGAAGGTGCTGGCACTGGCGTCTCTGGCAGCAGCTGCCTTCTCGTCCACGGCCTACGTGCTGGCGCGAACCCGCTCGAAGTCGTCGGCTTGAGGTCGCCGAGGTACTTGGAGGGTCGGCTCGGCTAGCCGCCGGGGGCGGTGGTGAACAGCGCGATCCAGATCGAGACGGTGGCCGCCGCGATGGTCGCGACGATCACATAGAGCTGCCTGGCCTGCGCCTTGACGATCTCGGCCCGCTCCTTGGCCGCCTCGGCCTGCGCCTTGACGATCTCGGCCCGCTCCTTGGCCGCCTCGGCCTGCGCCTTGACGATCTCGGCCCGCTCCTTGGCTGCCTCGGCGAAGCCCTGGTGCATGGCGACCTGCAAGGCGGCTTGGCTCTCCACGAGCTTCGCATGGCTCTCAACGAGGCTGACGTGACTCTCAGCGTGGCTCTCTACCAGGCTGGCGTGGCTCTCAACGAGGCTGGCGTGGCTCTCGGCCAGCTTGACGTTGGTCTCGGCCAGCGCCTCGGTGAACGCGGTCCGCAACCGCAGCTCGACGCCGGCGAGATCCTCCTTCGTGGCCATCTGGTGCCAGCCGCCTGGCGGGAGCTCGTCCATGAGGGTCTCCGCGGCTTCTTGGCCCATGGCTAGCCGCTGGGGGCGGTGGTGAACAGCGCGATCCAGATCGAGACGGTGGCCGCCGCGATGGTCGCGACGATCACGTAGAGCTGCCTGGCCTGTGCTCTGACGATCTCAGCCCGCTCCTTGGCCGCCTCGGCTTGCGCTCTGACGATCTCAGCCCGCTCCTTGGCCGCCTCGGCCCGCTCCTTGGCTGCCTCGGCGAAACCCTGGTGCATGGCGACCTGCAATGCGGCTTGGCTCTCCACGAGCTTCGTATGGCTCTCCGCATGGCTCTCCACGAGCTTGGCCTGGCTTTCCACGAGGCTGGCGTGGCTCTCGGCCAGCTTGACGTTGGTCTCGGCCAGCGCCTCCGTGAACGCGGTCCGCAACCGCAGCTCGACGCCAGCTAGATCCTCCTTCGTGGCCATCTGGTGCCAGCCGCCCGGCGGGAGCTCGTCCATCAGGGTCTCCGCGGCTTCTTGGCCCATCTGCTCCACCAGATTCGTGTACAGCGCGGCGCGCTGCGCTTGGGTCGCGACCATTACGGGACCTCCGTCCGCTCGGGGTTGATCGGCTGGGGGCGCCCGCAAGGGCTGCTCCGATGCCGCCGGTCAGACCTCACGATCCGTACGGCGGTGTACCTAAACTACAGTGCTCAATCTGTCATTTCAAATGATCTAGTGCCGATATGGTCTCCCAGCTCCAGGCTCAGCTCCGCGCTGCGGGGGAAGTCTCGTAGGCCACTGCCCAGCGAACGCTGTCCCGAGTGCGACCGAACTGATCAGCCACCTCGTGCTCGGACTCGCCGCCGTCCACATGCTCGAAGATCGCAGCGGTGCTGACGCCTCCGATCGCTGGGCGACCGAACCGTCGTCCCGGACGGCAACGGACCGGCGAGTTGGTGTCGTCATGGGGCCGCCAGGCTGCAGGCTCAACTGACCCGACGCCGCGACCAGCCACGCTTCGTCGGCTAGCCGCTGGGGGCGGTGGTGAACAGCGCGATCCAGATCGAGACGGTGGCCGCCGCGATGGTCGCGACGATCACGTAGAGCTGCCTGGCCTGTGCTCTGATGATCTCAGCCCGCTCCTTGGCCGCCTCGGCTCGTTCTTTGGCTGCCTCGGCGAAGCCCTGGTGCATGGCGACCTGCAAGGCGGCTTGGCTCTCCACGAGCTTGGCCTGGCTCTCCACGAGGCTGCCGTGGCTCTCGGCCAGCTTGACGTTGGTCTCGGCCAGCGCCTCCGTGAACGCGGTCCGCAACCGCAGCTCGACGCCGGCTAGATCCTCCTTCGTGGCCATCTGGTGCCAGCCGCCCGGCGGGAGCTCGTCCATGAGGGTCTCCGCGGCTTCTTGGCCCATCTGCTCCACCAGATTCGTGTACAGCGCGGCGCGCCGCGCTTGGGATGCGACCATCACGGCACCTCCGTCCGTTCGGGGTTGATCGGCTGGGGGCGCCCGCAAGGGCTGCTCCGATGCCGCCGGTCAGACCTCACGATCCGAAGCGGCGGTGTACTTACACTACAGTGCTAAATCTGCTATTTCAAATGATCTAGTGTCTGTATGCCCGGTGAACGGTCGGGCCTTCCGAGTTCCCACCGCCTGCGGCTCAGTCGGTGGGGGGCGGGGCTACTGCCTTCAGCACGGGGTCCTGCTGGGCGGGAGGCAGTTCGCGCAGCTCGCCGGAGGGGGCGTCCATCGTGGGATAGATGGCCACGCCGACGGCGGCCAGGCGGGTCAGCAGCACGCTGGCGAGATGGTCGATGGCGTACAGGGCCGCCTGCATCTGGGTGGTCGAGTCGGCCGGCATCTCGTCGGTGTTCGCCCTGAAGGAGCCCAGCAGATCGAACCGGGCGTCGTACACCTTGGCCAGCCTGTAGGTCACCGAGTACTGCCTGCGGTCGTCCTCCCAGCCGCGGTCGATCGCCTGAATGGCTTCGATGGCGCTGGAACGGTCTGAATGGCTGCCGTCGGCGATCACCCGGGCGAGGGCGTTCCTGACGGCGGCCACGGCTTCCTGCTCTTGAGTGTCCATTGTCCCCCTATCCGATTTCTGTTGACGGTTCGACCCCCTCTGGCGGGAGCGCCGCGCCGCCATCACGTCCTTCCTGTCTGAGAGGTCTCGACCGTCGCGCCGAGACCCATGATCGCGACGGGGCGGCGTTCTGCGGGCTCTGAGGGTGTGTGGTCGGGGGTGGTCATGGTTGGGTACCTCCTGAGGGTGGCCGGGCCGAGGGCCGGGCGGGCAGTCCTCGCACGATGCGGGTCGATGGCGCTCCGCCGACAGACTCGATGCTAAGAGGGGCTGTTGAAGGCATTTCTGATGCTGTTCATGAATGAGCCATGACGAAGCTAATTGATCATGCTAACAGTAAAGAACTCGTCAGCAACGCCGCGGCCGAACTTCGCGGCGGGACGGTTGCGGCCGGGGCGTGCCATCCTGGAGACATGGACATCCAGGGGACCTGCGAGCCGGGGTTCGAGGCAGTGCGCGACCCCTTCGAGGCCAACTTCGCCGACGGTACGGCCGCCATGGCCTGCCTGTGACCCGTCGGGCGAGAGCGGCTGGCCGCTCGATGTGGCGGCGCCGCGAGCGCCTTCCTGCGATCCGCCCGCCGAGCAGGGCTAGTCCTCGCCGATGTCCTCGTTCCAGAGGTCGGGCTCGGCCGCGATGAACGCCCGCATCATGGCCACGCACGTCTCGTCGTCGAGCACGGTGACCCGCACGCCCCGCTCGGCCAGCAGGGCCTCCTCGCCCATGAACGTGCGATTCTCGCCCACCACCACCGCCCCGATGCCGTACAGCAGGATCGCCCCGGTGCACATGGCGCACGGAGACAGCGTGGTGTACATCACCGAGTCGCGGTAGACGCCCGCCGCCAGACGGCCGGCGTCCTCCAGGGCGTCGGTCTCGCCGTGGCGGATCGCCGAGCCCATCTGCACCCGCCGGTTGTGGCCCCGACCGATGATCTCACCGTCGTGCACCAGCACCGCCCCGATGGGGATGCCGCCGGTGGCCCGTCCCTTCATGGCCTCGTCGATAGCGGCCTGCATGAACCGGTCCATGGCCCCATTCAACACCACCGCACCGTTGCCGGCCCGACCGCAGGCACCGGCCCGACCGGAGGCTCCAGGGCGGCGGCTAGCTTGCCCGCATCGACGACCGGATCGAAGCCCTCATCGGCCTGTGGCGACAACGAGTCGCCGACCGCGGGCTCGAAGAGCGCCTTCGCAGCCACCTCGACGGGCTCATCGACGCCGGACTCGACCCCGACGAGGCGCTCCTGGTCGCAGCCAAGCGGGTCGGGTCGCTCGACGAGGCCGTCGCGGCCATGGCATCGGCCGGCCCGCCACCGCCGCAGACGGCCAGCACAGAGGGCCGAGCAGCCGAGACCCGTCCGGACGACGGCACTGACTCCCTGCGAGCACACCCACAGGACGCCGCCGACCAGGACCGCGACGCTGCCTCCCTGCCAGCACACCCACAGGACGCCGCCGACCAGGACCGACCGCGACGACCAGGACCGCGACGACCAGGACCGCGACGACCAGGACCGCGACGCCGCGGGGCCGCCGGGACGGCTGCAGCGCTGGCTGGGAATGGCCCCGGAGGCAGACAGCGTCGAGGCCAAGACCGAGTTCGGCGTCATGGCCGGGTTCGCCTGCGGGGCCGCGGCCGCCATCAAGGCGCCCGAGCTGTTCGGCCTGAGCCTGGAGCACGACGGCGAGGTCTACGCCCGCAACCTCGGCCTGCTGGTGCTGCCCATGCTGGCCGGCTACTTCGCGTGGAGGCGCCACCTCCCCCGCCGCACCCAGGCCCTCCTGGCTGCAGGCTTCGTCGCGCTTGCGGTGGCGGTCAACATCTACCCGTTCGAGCGGGGCGACCACGGCGCCGACACCGAGATCCTCGCCGCCCTGCACCTGCCGATCCTGCTGTGGCTGGCCGTCGGCGTCGCCCACGCCGGGGGCCGATGGCGGTCCCGCGACCGTCGCATGGACTTCGTGCGCTTCACCGGCGAGTGGTGCATCTACTACGGCCTGATCGCGCTCGGCGGCGGCATCTTCGCAGGGTCCACCGTGGCGATCTTCTCGGCCATCGGCCTCGACGCAGGCGAGTTCGTCGGCTTGTGGCTCGTCCCGTGCGGGGCGGCCGGCACGACGGTGGTGGCCGCCTGGCTGGCCGAACGCCGCCAGGGCGTGTTGGAGAGGATCGCGCCGGTGCTGACGAGGCTGTTCACGCCGCTGTTCACCGCGCTGCTGGTCGTCTTCCTGCTGGCCATGGCCCTCACCGGAAGAGGCATCGACGTCGGCCGTGACGTGCTGATCTCTTTCGACGTGCTGCTAGCGCTGGTGCTCGGCATGGTCATCTACTCGGTGGCCGCCCGAAACCGCGGCACTCCCCGCGGCGTCTTCGACCTGATGCAGTTGCTGCTGGTGGCGGCGGCCCTGCTGGTGGACCTGCTGGTGCTGGGCGCCATCGTGGGACGTCTGTCGGACTTCGGCACCACGCCGAACCGGATCGCGGCCCTGGGCGAGAACCTGGTGCTGCTGGTGAATCTGGCCTGGTCGGCCTGGCTGTACCTCGGCTTCTGGCGGGGACGGCACCCGTTCGCGGCCCTGGAGCGCTGGCAGACCGCTTACGCGCCCGTGTACGCCGCGTGGACCGCGGCGGTGGTGGTCGCCTTCCCGCCCGCCTTCGGCTTTTCCTGAACACCCCGGCGGCGAGGTCGAGCAGCCAGGGCGGGAGGCCGACGGGAGCAACCCGGCACCGCAGCCGCCAACAGCGGGAGGCCGACGGAAACGGCCGCGGTCCGAGACGCCGCAGACGGGCACCGCCGCAGCCGCGAGGGGCGGGAGGCGGAGGAGTCGCAGCCGCTAGGCGCGGGAGGCGGAGGAGTCGCAGCCGCTAGGCGCGGGAGGCGGAGGAGTCGCAGCCGCTAGGCGCGGGAGGCGGAGAGGTCGCAGCCGCTAGGCGCGGGAGGCGGAGAGGTCGCAGCCGCTAGGCGCGGGAGGCGGAGAGGTCGCAGCCGCTAGGCGCGGGAGGCGGAGAGGTCGCAGCCGCTAGGCGCGGGAGGCGGAGAGGGCCTGGTCGACTAACTCCAGGGGATGGCGGACGTCGAGGCCAGCCCCGGCGAGGTGCAACGAGCAGCCGGGGTTGGCGCTGGCCACCACCGACGCGCCGGAGCGGGCCACCGCCGCCGTCTTGCGCTCGCGGATCGCCCGAGACAGCTCGGGCTCCATCACCGAGTAGGCGCCGCCCGCCCCGCAGCACAAGCCGTCGTCGTCGAGCGCCACCACCCGGGCAACGAACGGGGCCAGCACGTCGGCGACCGCCCCGTGGGACCGCTGCACATGGCGCAAATGGCACGGATCCTGGACGGCCACGGTCACGTCCAGCGGGGCGACCGCCCGACGGGAACGCAGATCGCCCAAGCGCCCGGCCAGCCATTCGTGCACGTCGTGCACCCGGGCCGAGAACGCCCGAGCCTCGTCGGTGCCCAGCAGACGGCCGTAGTCCTTGAGCGCGGCACCGCATCCGGCGGCATCTACCAGGATCGGCCGGTCGTCGAGCGACAGCCCGGCCATCACCTGCCGGGCCATGTCCTTCGTCTCGGACTCCAGACCGGCATGGACGTGCAGCGCCCCGCAGCACGGCGCGGCCGCGCCGGTGGGGGCCACCCCGACCTCCGCGGCCTCCAGCACCCGCTGCACAGCGAGGTGTACGTCGCGCTGCCAGGCGTCCATCACGCAGCCGGTGAAGAGCCACACATCTTGGCCGGAGGCTCGGAGCGGTGGACGCCGCAGTGGCATCCGGGCGGGCAGGCCCAGACGCCTGGTCGGCACCAGACGCAGCCGGACGGCCAGCGCCAGAAGAGTGGAGCCGGCCAGCAGCAGCCGCCGGTGGCGCAGCCCCCTCAGCGCCAGTCGCTGCCAGCCGGGCGTGATCCGTCCCGCGTCCGCCAGCGCAGCTCTCGTGCCCTCCATCAGATGGCCGAACGGCACCGCGCTCGGGCAGGCCGTCTCACAGCCCCGGCACTGCACGCAGGTCTCCATCGAGCGGATCACGTCGTCGGTCACGGGTGCGTCCTCGTTCTGGACGGCCCGCATCAACGCGATGCGGCCCCGGGGCGACTCGGTGTCGCGCCCCGTGATCACGAACGTGGGGCAGTGCGGAAGACACAGGCCGCACGCCACGCACGCGACCAGCTCGTCCTCGTCCAACCCGAGATCCATCACAACGTCCCAAGATCGAAATTGGCGACCAAATGGTCACTGGGCACCCACAATCCGCACCAATTTCGGCCGCACAGCACTCGCGGGCGCATCACGGCTTCCGAAGCGGGTCGCGGCCCGGGTTGAGACGACCGGTCGGGTCGAAGCGCTGCTTGAACCGCCGGTTCAACTCGACCACCTTAGGGTCCGCTGGCCGGGGCGGCTGGGGCTGGGAGGCGTGCACCACCCCGACCCCGATCTCGGCCACGAAACGGCCCGCCGCGCCGTTGCGGGCATCGAAGGACGCCGCCTCCGCCGGAGTGCACGACCAGCGGTGCGGCGGCAGTTCCGGCGGACCGTCCACATGCTCGCAGGCACCCTGGTCTGCCAGCCGGTCCAGATCGTCGTCCACATCCACCCCGTAGCCACCCAACATGGCCCACACGGCCGTGCCGTCCCACAGCGCCGAGACGGCGGTGCGACACGAGAGCGCAGCCCCCGGCTCGATCCCGGACAGGCGCACCCAGCGCTCCGACTCCCCCACGGGCACGGTGCGCAGCAGCGCCTCGCCCACCAGGCCCAGCGTGCCCAGCGAGCCGACCAGCAGCCGGCACAGGTCGAAACCGCTCACGTTCTTGACCGTGCCCGCCCCTGCGCTGGCGATCCGGCCGTCGGCGCACACGTAGCGGGCCTGCAGCAGGGCGTCGCGCACCACGCCCAGGCCCAGCCGCAGCAGGCCCGACTCGCCCGCCATCAGCGCCCCGCCCACTGTGCCGCCTACCCTCTCGGACAGGGCCGTGCGCTGACCGGCGGCGGCCAGCGCCTCGTGGAGCTCGGCCACCGGCGTGCCGGCCCGCACCCGCACGGTCATCTCGGCTGGCTCGAAGGCCACGATCCCGGCGGGAGCGGCCACCTCGCGGGTGTCCGGTGCCACGTCGCCGCCCAGGCGCCAGCGGGTGCCGCCGCCGCGCACGCACACCGGGCCGTCAGAGCCGATCTCGGCCGCGAAGGCCTGCAGGTGATCGTCGAACGCGAACCGTCCCTCAAACCCGGTCATCGCGCCCGTTCCGCCGAGCCTCGACGGTCAACGCCGACCGTCCACCGCTCAGCCCCAGACGCCCGCCGCGTCGGAGGCCCGCAGCGCGCCGATGTCGGAGCAGCTGTGGGCGCTGGGCAGCACTTTGCCGGGATTCATGAGGCAGTGAGGATCGAAGGCGGCCCGCAGTCGGGCCTGCTGATCGAGGTCCACCGCACTGAACATGCGGCTCATGTGGTCGCGCTTCTCCACCCCGATGCCGTGCTCGCCAGTGAGCGCCCCGCCCACCTCCAGCGACAGCTCGATGATCTCGCGGCCGGCGGCCTGGACCCGCTCGTCGGCGCCCGGCGTCCGGGCGTCATAGGCCAGGATCGGGTGGAGGTTGCCGTCGCCGGCGTGGAAGACGTTGAGGACCAGCAGTTCGTGGCGGTCGACGATCTCGTAGATGCGCTCGAGCACCTCCACCAGCCGGGTGCGGGGCACCACCGTGTCGTGCAGGTAGTAGTCGGGCATCACGTTGGCCACCGCCCCGAAGGCGCTCTTGCGGCCCTTCCACAGCCGGGCCCGCTCGTCGTCGTCGGCGGCGGTGCGCACGCTGACGGCCTGGTGGCGCCGGGCGATGTCGGCCACCCTGTCGCCCGCGATGGCCACCCCGGCGGGCGAGCCGTCCATCTCGACGAGCAGCACCGCGGCGGCGTCACGGGGATAGCCGGCCTGGGCGAAGTCCTCGATGGCGGCCACGCAGCGCTGGTCCATCATCTCCACGGCCGCGGGCACGATCCCGGCCGCGATGATGGCCCCGACGGTGGCCGCCGCGTCGGACACGTCGCTGTAGCTCAGCAGCATGGTGCGCACCGCGGGCGGGTTGGGGGTGAGGCGCACGGCCACCGAGGTGGCGATTCCGCACATCCCCTCCGAGCCGACGAACGCGCCCCGCAGGTCGTAGCCGGCCGGTTCGGCGGCGAGGTCGCCGAGCACGACCACCGACCCGTCCGACAGCACCACCTCCAACGCCACCACGTGGGCGCTGGTCACGCCGTAGGCCAGGCAGTGCGGTCCGCCGGAGTTGTTGGCGACGTTGCCGCCGATGGTGCAGGCCGCTTGGCTCGACGGGTCGGGCGCGTAGTGCACGCCGTGGGGGGCAAGCGCCCGGCTGAGGTCGAGGTTCACCATGCCGGGCTGCACCCAGGCCACCCCGTTGTCGACGTCGACCTCCAGCAACTCGTCCATGCGGGTCATCGACAGGACCACGGGCTGGCCCAGCGGCGCGGCCCCGCCGGCCAGGCCGGTTCCCGCCCCCCTGGGCGCCACCGCCCGGCCGTGGCGGGCGGCGACCTTGACGCAGGCGGACACGTCGGCGGTGGAGCCGGGGTAGCACACCGGCCCGGCGTTGCCCTCCCGGTAGATGGAGGCGTCGCGGGAGGCCAAGTAGCGGGCCGCCGCGTCGGCGCGCACCCGGTCGGCGCCGATGGCGGCCACCAGGTCGGCCACCAAGGCGGCATCATCGCCGTCGACGCGCGAAGCGGCAGAGTCGGGGCGGCGGCTGCCCCGGCGTCGGGATCCCAGCACCCGGCGGGTGGCAGCAGCAAGCGTCCCGGCCATCGAATAGACGATAACGCAGGCCGTCGGGAACCCCGAACCCCGCCAATCCCGTCAGCGCTTGTTGACATGTCGGCATAATGTGAGCCCGTACGCGGGGCGCGCTGCGGCTGCGCCGCGCGAAGATTGGACACCAGAGCGCCGGAGGGAGCGATGACCGACACCAAGCAGGCCGAGGCGTCGTACCACCGGGTGCCCGACGAGGTGCCGCCCCCGCCGTCGGGCTGCCCCGTCAACGGCTTCACCCCGTTCGCGTCCGACTACCTGGCCGACCCCTATGCGGTGCTCGACGGGCTGCGGGACACGCCGGTGTTCTACTCCGACGAGCTCGGCTACCTGGTGGTCACCCGCATGGACGACCTCAGCGACGTGTTCCTCGACCCCGAGACGTTCGGCTCCCAGAACGTGCAAGACCCGGTGTTCCCGCTCAGCGAAGCCGCCCACGCCGTGCTGGCCGCGCCCGACTTCGACCCGGTGGCGGTCATGTCGAACCGCCAGCCCCCCGATCACGGCCGCATCCGCAACCACACCAAGAAGGGCTTCTCCAACCGGCGGATGCGCACGCTGGAGCCCTACATCCGCCGCCGCAGCCACGAACTGGCCGACACCCTGCTGGCCGCCGGGCCGCCCGCCGACTTCGTGCCGATCTTCGCCCATCCGCTGCCCGGCGAGACGATCTTCCGCTTCATCGGCTTCCCCACCAGCGACGACGACAAGCTCAAGGAGTGGTGCTCGGACCGTCTGGCCTTCAGCTGGGGCAAGCCGACCGAGGCCGAGCAGGCCGAGATCGCCCGCAAGATGCTCGCCTACTGGCGCTACTGCCGCAGCTTCGTAGCCTCCAAGGTCGACGAACCCGGCGACGACTTCACCTCCGAGCTGCTGGCTGTGCACCAGGCCGACGCGGCCGAACTCGCCTACCGGGAGGTGGAGTCGATCGTGTACGGCCTGTCGTTCGCGGGCCACGAGATCGTCAGCCACTTCCTGTCGAACGCGCTGGTCTGCCTGCTGCCGAGGCGCTCCCAGTGGGACGAGCTGTGCGCCGACCCGTCGCTCATCGGCGCCGCGCTGGAGGAGGTGCTGCGCTTCGAGTCGCCCCAGACGAGCTGGCGGCGGGTGGCCAACGCCGACACCGAGGTGGCCGGAGTGAAGGTGCCCGCGGGGACCAACATCTTCTTGAGCCTGGCCGCGGCCAACCACCAGCCCGACTGCTTCGACGACCCCGGCGACTTCGACATCCACCGGCCCAACGCCCGCAACCACATCTCCTTCGGCAAGGGCATCCACTTCTGCCTGGGCGCCCGGCTGGCCCGGCTGGAGGCGGCCGTGGCCCTGGAGGTGCTGACCCAGCGGATCCCGTCGCTGCGGCTGGTGGAGGGCCAGAGCCTCGAGCGCTTCCCCAACATCACCTTCCGAGGCCCCCGCCAACTCCTGGTGGCCTGGGACACATGACGACGATCCCCGAGCTGGTCGCCGAGGCATCGGCCCGCTACGGCGACGACGAGGCGATCGTGGACGGCGAACTGCGCATGACGTTCGCCGAGCTCGCCGAGCGGATCTGGGCGATGGCCGAGGCTTTGCGAGCCTGGGGGCTGCGACCGGGCGACCGGGCCGCAGTGTGGGGGCCCAACTGGTGGGAGTGGGCGGTCGCCGCGCTGGGGACGCACGCCGCAGGCGGAGTGGTGGTGCCCGTCAACACACGGTTCAAGGGCGACGAGGCCGCTTTCGTGCTTGAACGCTCGGGAGCCCGCCTGCTGTTCTGCTCCACCGACTTCCTGGGCACCGACCATCTGGGGCTGCTGCGAGCCGCCGACGGAGGCGTGCCGAGCTGCGTCGAGCAGGTCGTGGCGCTGCGCGGCCGGGCACCGTCCGATGCCATCGGGTTCGAGGATTTCGCTTCTCAAGCTCCGGCGCACCCGGCGGCGAGACCCGTGGGCGTCTCCGGTGCCGATCCGTGCCACATTATGTTCACCTCGGGCACCACCGGGAAGCCAAAGGGCGTGGTGCTCAACCATGCGGCGGTGTGCCGGGCCTACCGCAGTTGGGCCGACGTGATCGGGCTGCGCCACGGCGACCGCTACCTGATCGTCAACCCGTTCTTCCACTCCTTCGGCCTCAACGCCGGCATCCTGGCCTGCCTGATGACGGGGGCGACGATGGTGCCGCATCCGGTGTTCGACGTGCCGTCGGTCATGGCCCGCATCCCCGAGGAGCGGATCTCGGTGCTGCCCGGCCCGCCCGCCATCTACCAGACCATCCTCAACCACCCCGACCTCGACAGCTTCGACATGTCCACCCTGCGCCTCGCCGTCACCGGCGCCGCCCCCGTGCCGGTGCCGATGATCGAGGCGATGCGGGCCCGGCTCGGCTTCGAGGTGGTGGTCACCGGCTACGGCCTCACCGAGGCGTCGGGCATCGCCACCATGTGCCGCCACGACGACCCGCCCGAGGTGATCTCGGCCACGTCGGGCCGGGCCATCGACGACGTGGAGGTTCGGGTCGTCGGCCCCGACGGCACCGAGATGCCCCGCGGCGAGCCCGGCGAGATCGTGGTGCGCGGCTACAACGTGACCGACGGATACCTCGACGACCCCTCCGCCACCGCAGCCGCCATCGACGCCGACGGATGGCTCCACACCGGCGACATCGGCACCATGGACGCCGCCGGCTATGTGGCCATCACCGACCGGCTCAAGGACATGTTCATCTGCGGCGGCTTCAACGCCTACCCCGCCGAGATCGAAGCAACGATGCTGGCCCACCCCGACGTGGGCCAGGCAGCAGTGGTCGGCCGGCCCCACGACCGCCTCGGCGAGGTCGGCCACGCCTTCGTAGTGCCCGCCCCAGGAGCGCCCACGACCCCCGAAGCCGCCGACGAACTGATCGCCTGGTGCAAAGAGCGGATGGCCAACTACAAGGCCCCCCACAGCATCACCTTCATCGACGCCCTGCCCCTCAACGCCTCAGGCAAAGTCCTCAAACACGAACTGCACACCCGCCTGCCATGACCTCGCGTCACATGTGTCGTGGCTGCCGAGGCCCTCGGCGGGCATGCCAGTGAGTCGCCGAACGAGCACCGACGCCGAGAACAGCAGCGTCCGTCAGTATTCGCAGCGGGGCTGGCGGTACACATATTGTTGCCTGCATGACCGCAGGCCGAAGCTCCCCGTCCTCGCCGTTCGTGCCGGTGCCGTTGACGCCGGTCGCCTTCCTCGACCGGGCCAGGCTGGTGCATGGCGACCGGCCGGCGGTGGTGGACGGGCCGCTGCGGCGCAGCTACGAGGACTTCGCCGACCGCTGCGAGCGGCTGGCCGGGGCCACGCTGGAGTTGGGGTTGCGGCCGGGCGACGCGGTGTCGGTGCTGGCACCCAACGTGTCGATGGCCTTGGAGGCCGCGTTCGGGTTCCCGATGGCGGGCGTGGTGTTCAACGCGTTGAACTCCCGGCTGTCCGCCGGCGAGCTGGCTTGGATCGTGGGCCACGCCGAGTCCAAGGTGCTGTTCGCCGACCATTCTCTGGCCGACGCCGCCCGGTCGATCCAGCAGCAGGTTCCCGGTCTGCGGATGGTCGTGTCGCACGACATCGGCGCCTCGGGCGTCGGCCGGCACCGACGGCGATGTCGGCGCGTCCGGCGATGTCGGCACTGGCGATGTCGGCGCGTCCGGCGAGGCGCCGACGAGTGCCGCCGAGGATGCGGCCGGCTGTGAGTACGAGGCGCTGCTGGCCGCGGCCGAGCCCCACCGGGCCGAGGTCGCCGACGAGGGATCGCTGCTGAGCCTGAACTACACCTCGGGCACGACCGGCAACCCCAAGGGCGTGATGTACTCGCACCGGGGCGCCAACCTCAACGCGCTTGGCCATGGTCGCCCAGTGCGGCCTCGACAGCGACGCCGTGTTCTTGTGGACGCTGCCCATGTTCCACTGCAACGGCTGGTGCTTCCCGTGGGCGGTCACCGCGGTGGGCGGAACGCACGTGATGCTGCGCACCCTGGACCCGGCCGCGGTGTGGCGCCACATACGCGACGACGGCGTGACCCATTTCAACGCCGCGCCCACTGTGCTGATCGGCCTGGTCAACCATCCCGACGCGGTGCCCGCGCCCCGAACGGTGAAGGTGTGTACCGGTGGCGCTCCGCCGTCGCCGACGCTGCTGGCTCAGCTCGCGGAGCTCAACATCGACGTGACCCACCTGTACGGGCTGACCGAGACCTACGGGCCGTCGCTGATCTGCGACTGGCGCAGCGACTGGGACGGCCTGCCCGACGCCGAGCAGGCCCGCATCAAGGCCCGCCAGGGGGTGGGCACGCTGGTCACCTCCTCGGTGCGGGTGATCGACGCCGACGGCGCCGACGTGCCGGCCGACGGCGAGACCCAGGGCGAGATCGCCATCCGAGGCAACAACGTGATGCTCGGCTACTACAAGGACCCCGACGCCACCGCAGCCGCGTCAGTGGAAGGCCCCGACGGCACCTGGTTCCGCACCGGGGACGTGGCCGTGATGCACGACCACGGCTACGTGGAGGTGCGCGACCGGGCCAAGGACGTGATCATCTCCGGCGGCGAGAACATCGCCTCCATCGAGGTGGAGCAGGCCCTGGCGTCGCACCGCGACGTGGTGGAGTGCGCGGTGGTGGCCGCCCCTCACGACACCTGGGGCGAGACCCCCGCCGCGTTCGTGGTGCTTCGGCCCGGAGCGGAGGGCACTGTCACCGAGGCCGACCTGATCGAGCACGTCAAGACCCGCATCGCCCGCTTCAAGGCCCCGTCGAGCGTCACGTTCGGCGAACTGCCCAAGACCGCCACCGGCAAGATCCAGAAGTTCGCCCTACGCGACCAACTCTGGGCGGGCCGCGACCGCCGAGTCAACTAGCGGCCGACGCGAGCCGTTAGGCCTCGTTCACCAGGGGGACGACTGACTCGGCGAAGGCGTCGAACTGCTCTAGGTACTCCTCCAGGGTGCGGGCCCGGAACTTGAGGTGGAACGTGTTGGCTCCCGCAGCCCGGGCGTCCCGGATGCTGGACGCGACCGGCTCGGGGCCGCAGGCCATCACCGGGGGCAGGCCCTCGGGGGCGGTTTCGGCCAGCAGATAGCACCATGGCGGCATGAAGCCGACGTCGAAGCGGGCGCCGTCGCGCCCGGCGTCGGCCGCGGCCGCGTGCATGGTGTCGATGATCTGGCCGTACTGCGACACCGGGTTGCCCATCGGCACGTAGCCGTCGCCGTAGCGGCCCGCCCGGCGCCACGCGGGCCGGCCGCTGCCGCCTACCCAGATCGGCAGCTCCCGCATCGGCGCGGGCCCCACCCCGACGTCGGAGTAGCTGAACGCCTCGCCCGAGTGGCTCACATAGGTGTCGGCGAAAGCGCCGCGCACCGCCTCAAGGGTCTCGTCGAGGAGTCGGCCTCTGGCCCCGAAGTCAACGTCGAGGGCCTCGAACTCGGCCTCCACATGCCCTGCTCCCACACCGAGGATGGCCCGGCCGCCGGAGAGATGGTCGAGCGTGGCGAAGGACTTGGCGGTCTGCAATGGGTGGCGGTAGGCCGCGATCCACACCGCCGAGGCCAGGTTGACCGTCTCGGTGCATGCGGCCAGATACGACAGCGTGGCGACCGTGTCGTACCAGGTGGTGCCCATGTGGGCCGCGTAGTCGTTGTCGGGTATGGCAACGTGGTCGCACACTCCCACGAAGTCGTGGCCGGTGGCCTCGGCCTTGCGGGCGATGCACACCAGGTCTTCGACGGTGGCGGCGTGCTCCCACGGGTCGGCGAGGGTGGCGGTGAGCGTCTGCACCGGCAGCGCCACCCCGTACGTCCATTTTCCGGCGGCGGTTATCGAAGCCATCGCCTCAAGATGTTACGGTGCCGCGTCGCTGCTGTCCTCGCGGCGTGCCGGGACGGCGGAGGCCGCACTCGCCCACCCTGCGAACAGGAGTCAGGCAGCCGACAAGTGGACGAGAACCAACCCGACCAGGCCACCGGCACCGCAGGAGACGACGCCGCGACGCTGACTGAGGCCCTGCTGGCCGAGGAGTCGGCCCGCCACGAGGCGCAGGCCCGGGCGGGCGAGCAGGTGCTGTTCGCCGACGACCTGCTGCCCGGCGTCGGCGACGAGGAGATGCCGCTGCGGCAGGGCCTGGCCATGGGCGGGGCGTTCACCTTCATCGTGCTGCTGGTGCTCAACAGCCTCGACGAGCTCGAGCAGGCCGCCATGGCCGTGCTCGCCCCCGACATCCGCGACACCTTCGGCGTGTCCGACGGCACCATCACCTTCATCGCCTCGGCGTCGGCCGCGTTCGTGGTGCTGGGAGCGTTCCCGATGGGATGGCTGGCCGACCGCATGAGGCGGGCGCCGATAGTCGGCGTGGCCAGCGCGGTGTTCTCGGGGATGGTGCTGCTGTCGGGCTTCGCGGTCAACGCCTTCATGCTGTTCTGGACCCGGTTCGGCGCGGGCATGGCCAAGTCGAACACCATCCCGGTGCACAGTTCGCTGCTGGCCGACACCTACCCCATCGGCGTGCGGGGCCGCATCGGGGGGCTCACCCACTCCGTCGGCCGGGCGGTGGCGGCGGTGAGCCCCATCGCGGTGGGCACCGTGGCCTGGATCGCGGGCGGTGACGAGGGCTGGCGCTGGGCGTTCTTCCTGCTGGGGCTGCCGGTGGCGGTGTTCGCGGTAGCGGCGTTCCGCATCCCCGAGCCGCCCCGAGGCCAATGGGAGAAGAGCACCGTCCTCAGCCAGGTGATCGGTGACGACGACCCCGCGCCGATCTCGGTGGAGGCCGCCTTCAACCGGCTGCTGAGGATCCGCACCGTGAAGGCTGTGCTGCTGGCCTTCATCGCGCTGGGTTTCGTGCTGTTCACGATCCCGGTGCAAGCCAACCTGTTCCTGGAGGACGAGTTCGGCCTCGACACCTTCGACCGGGGCGTGGCCACGTCGGTGGCCGGGTTCGCGGCGGCGATCCTGCTGCCGTTGGTGGGCGTGCGCTTCGACCGTCTGTACCGGCGCAACCCGGCGCTGACGCTGCGGCTGATCGGCGGGCTGCTGCTGCCCACCGCGGTGCTGGTGCCGCTGCAGTTCGCCATGCCCAACGAGTACCTGTTCGTGGCCATCGACGTGCCCCGCACGGTGCTGTCGGCGGCCGCGTTCGCGATGGTCGGGCCGATGATCTGGTCGATCCTCCCCTACCGGCTGCGGGGGCTGGGCTCCGCGCTGATCACCTTGTTCATCTTCCTGTTCGGCGCGGTCGGGGGGTCGCTGGCCGCGGCCTTCCTGATCGACTCCTACGGCGTGCAGACCGCGGTGACCGTGCTGTCCATCCCGGCGGTGACCGTCGGCTCGATCTTCTTGATGCGGGGGTCGCTGTCGATCAGGCACGACCTGTCGATGGTGGTGGCCGAGCTCAAGGAGGAGCTGGCCGAGCACGAGCGCCGCCGCACCGCTCCCGAGTCCACCCCGGCGCTGCAGGCCAGCAGCATCGACTTCAGCTACGGCGCCGTTCAGGTGCTCTTCGACGTGTCCTTCGAGGTGGGCCGGGGCCAGACGCTGGCGCTGCTCGGAGCCAACGGGGCCGGCAAGTCCACCGCGCTGAGCGTGGTCACCGGGCTGTTCACCCCCGAGCGGGGCGTGGTGCGCATGCACGGGCGCGCCATCACCTACACCACGCCCGAGCAGCGCTCGGCCATGGGCATACAGATGCTGCCCGGCGGCCGCGGCGTGTTCCGCGACCTGAGCATCGAGGACAACCTGCGCATCGGCGCGTACAAGTACCGCCGCGACCCGGCCGACGTGCGCCGCCGAATCGACCGGGTGGTGGAGATGTTCGACCAGCTCGACGGCCGTCTGGGCGAGCGGGCCGGCGACCTCTCCGGCGGCCAGCAGCAGATGCTGGCGCTGGCGCGGGTGATGATGCACGACCCCGACATCCTCATCATCGACGAGCTGAGCATGGGCCTCGCCCCGACCATCGTCCAGGATCTGGTGGCCGGCCTGCAGCGGCTGCGGGAGTCCGGCCAGACGATGATCGTGGTAGAGCAGTCGATGAGCCTCGCGCTGTCGCTGGCCGACGAGGCGGTGTTCCTCGAGAAGGGCGAGGTCCGCTACTCCGGTCCGGCCCGCCATCTCGCTGAGCGCCCCGATCTGATCCATGCCGTGCTGCTGGGTTCCGCCGCGGCCGACGGCGACAGCGGCGCTGGCCTCGACTCCCGAACCGCCGACTCCGACGATGCCACGAACGCCGCAAGCGTCCCGGGAGGAGACGACGGGGGCCAGGGAGGCGGCCGGGCCCCGGGCTCGGACGGCGGGGGCTGAGCGCGATGGTGCTCGCCGCGTGGATAACCCGCCAGCTCGTGTTCAACGGCGCGGTCACCGGCCTGGTGATCGGCATGCTGGCCATGGGCATCGTGCTGATCTATCGCTCGACGAGGGTGATCAACTTCGCGGTGGGCAATCTGGGGCTGCCGGCCGCGGCCCTGTTCGCGCTGATGCAGATCGACTGGGGCTTCCCGTTCTGGATCGGCCTGGCCTGCGCGCTGCTGGTGGGCACGATGGCCGGAGCGCTGGTGGAGCTGACCGTGGTTCGGAGGCTGTTCAGACGGCCCCGGGTGATCCTGCTGGTGGCCACGGTGGGGGTGGCCCAGCTGATGCGGGCGGTGGTCGCCTCGTTGCCCGACATCGAGAACACCGGCGGGCGGTACCCGGTGGCGGCCCGCACCATGTGGGAGGACGCCCCGTTCGGTCTGCGGATCGGCGCTCCTCAGGTGGCCATCATCGTCGTGGTGCCCCTTGTGGCCGTCGCCCTGGGCTGGATGCTGAACCGCACCACCTTCGGCCGGGCGGTGGCCGCTTCGGCGGGCAACCCCGAACTGGCCCGCCTGTCGGGCGTCAACCCCAAGGTGGTGTCCACCTTCGTGTGGACCGTGGCGGGACTGCTCTCTTCGCTGTCGATCATCCTGCTCAGCGGCCAGTCCGGCGCGGTGACCGGCCTCGAGAACCTGGGCCCCCTCACCCTGGCGCGGGCGCTGGCCGCGGCGACCGTGGCCGGCATGTGGTCGTTCCCGCGCGCGGTGGCGGCCGGGCTCGGCATCGGCGTCGTGGAGTCGGTGGTGCGGTTCAACTACCTGTCCGAGGCCGGCCTCATCGACTTCCTGCTGTTCTGCGCGGTGCTGGTGGCGGTGTACGTGCAGAGCCGGGGAAGCCCCGAGGAGGCCATCCTGGCGTTCGTGCCCCGCATCCGGCCGGTGCCGGCCCGGCTGGAGAGGCTGTGGTGGGTCCGGGCGCTGCCCCGGATCGCGCTGGGCGCCGGCCTGGTCTTCGCGGTCGTGCTGCCGCTGATCGTGGAACTGCCGTCGAGGCATCTGCTGTACGCCACCGTGCTGGGCTTCGCCATCTGCGCTATGTCGGTGACGGTTATCACCGGCTGGTCGGGGCAGCTGTCGCTGTCGCAGATGGCTTTCGCCGGGATCGGAGCCCTGTCGGCCGCGGCCTTCAGCCGCGGGGTGGAGCTCGACATCGGCTGGCGCAGCTTCCGGCTGATCGACTTCGAGGCCGGCGGAGTGCCGTTCGTGGTGTCGATCCTGCTGGCCACGCTGTTCACGGCCGCGGTGGCGGTGCTGATCGGCGCGGGCGCGCTGCGCGTGCGGGGCCTGATGCTGGCGGTGAGCACGTTCGCGTTCTCGATCGCGTCCACCCAGTACCTGTTCCGCCGGCCGTTCTTCAGCGGCGGCAGCACCGGGGGCGTGCCCTTCGACCGGGGAAGCCTGTTCGGCATCGACCTCATGTCGCAGCGGTCGTACTACTACTTCATGCTGGGCGGCTTCGTGATCGCCTACGCGGTGGTCTCCCGGCTGCGCCGCAGCGGGATCGGCCGCTCCACCATCGCAGTGCGCGACAACCCGGCCGGGGCCTCGGCCTACACGGTGAGCCCCACCCGGGCCAAGCTCACCGCCTTCGCTCTGGCTGGCGGACTCGCGGGTTTCGGAGGCGCCCTGCTGGGCGGGCTGGTGCAGAACATCCGTTTCTCGGAGGCCCTGTTCCAGGTGGAGGACTCGCTGCGGGTCGTGGGCATGGCCGTGATCGGCGGCCTGGGCTCGGTGACCGGGGCGGTTCTCGGCGCGGTGTGGGTGGAGGGCATGCCGGCCTTCTTCGGCGACAACGACCTGGTGCCGCTGTTCACGTCCAGCATCGGGCTGCTGTTCATCATCATGTACCTGCCGGGGGGGTTCATCCAGGTCGTGTACGGCGCCAGGGACGGCCTGCTGGGCTGGCTCGAGTCCCGGCTCCCGCCGATGGAGGCGCCGAGGGCGGCCGGTTCGACGCCGGCTGCGCTCACCCGCCGCGGACCGGCGGGCCCCGACGCTTCGGAAGTGGTGATGCGAGCCCGGTCCATATCGGTGCGCTTCGGAGGCAACCAGGCGGTGTCGGGCGTGGATGTGGAGGTCCGCCGAGACGAGATCGTCGGCCTGATAGGCACCAACGGCGCCGGCAAGACCACCCTGATGAACGCGGTGGGCGGCCTGGTGCCCTACGAGGGCCGCGTCGAGATCATGGGCAAGGACATGACGGGCGCGTCAGCGGCGCGGCGGGCCCGCACCGGGCTGGGGCGGACCTTCCAGGCCGCGACCCTGTTCCCGGAGCTGACCGTGCGCGAGACGGTGATGGTCGCCCTTGAGGCCCGGGGCCGCACACCGCTGGTGTCGACGGCATTGCACCTTCCCCACACGTTCGCCAGCGAGAGTCGGCGCCGCCGCGAGGCGGACGAGCTGATCGACTGGCTGGGCTTGGGCTCCCACGCCGACCACTATGTGTCGGATCTGTCCACCGGCTCCAGGCGGATCGTGGAATTGGCCGGGCTGCTGGCCCTCGATGCCGGGGTGCTCTGCCTGGACGAGCCCACCGCCGGAGTGGCCCAACGAGAGACCGAGGCCTTCGCCCCGCTGATACGCCGCATCCGTGGCGAGCTGGGGGCGGGCATCCTGCTGATCGAGCACGACATGACGGTGATAATGGGAGTGAGCGACCGGGTGTACTGCTTGGAGTCCGGCTCGGTGATCGCCCAGGGCACCCCCGACGATGTACGCCGCGACCCGCAGGTGGTCGCCAGCTACCTCGGCAGCACGAGCGAGACCGAACACGGCTGACCGCTAGCGCCCAACCATCGCCACAGTTCCGGAGACCCGGATCGGGCTGCGGGCGCCAACTAGCTGCGACAGCCCCGGAAGCCCGGATCGGGCTGCGGGCGCCAACTAGCTGCGACAGCCCCGGAAGCCCGGATCGGGGCCGCCGCGGCGAGGAGGGGCGAAGAAGTCGTTCTCGTCTTCGGCGAGCTGCTGGTGGCGACGCATGGTCGCCCGGCGCTCGGCCTCCAAGTAGAGGTAGCGCTGCACGTCCTCGGGGGTGTCGTCGTTCATGAACATCTCCGTGGCGACGGGATCGCGGCACAGTTCCTCGCGGATGTCGTCCCTGGTGATGACCCCGTCGACGGCCCGGACGGCTCGCAGCCGCTTCGTCCGCCAGCGGTACCACAACGTCCTGAGCTTCGGGACGAACAGCCCAAGGTTGAACATGATGAACCCGAAGGCCGCGAACTCTGCGGTCATGATCAGCGGCGCCATGCTGCGTCTCCTATTCCGATTCCGAGGCGGATAACTGCTGCCTGTCAAAGATAGCGATAATGGCTGTAAAATAATGTAGCTTGATATTCCGGACCGGCCAACCCCGGCGCTGATGAGCGCTTGGCCACCCCTGGATGATGGCGAGCCTCGACACTGCCCGTTAGGTTCGACGGCGTCATGGCCGCTGTTATCGTCGGCACGGGGACAGCGGTTCCGCCCAATGTGGTGCATAATCACGACCTGTCCCGCCTCCTGGACACCAGCGACGAGTGGATCCGCTCCCGCACCGGGGTGAGGTCGCGCCGGTTCGTGGAGCCGGGCACGGGCGCCTCGGACTTGGCCGCGGAAGCGGCCCGGACGGCGCTGCGCGACGCCGGAACCGACCCGTCCGCCGTGGACGCGGTGGTGTGCGCCACCATGACCCCCGACTGCCAGAACCCGGGCATCGCGGGAGCGGTCCAGCGCAAGGCCGGCCTGGGCGGCGCGGTGTTCGACCTCCGCCAGCAGTGCGCCGGCTTCCTGTTCGGGCTCGACCTGGCCGACATGCTGATCGCCACCGGCCGGGCTGGCACTGTGCTGGTCGTCGGAGCCGAGGTCCATGCCGGCTATCTGCCGTGGGGCGACGCATGGGAGATCGTTCTGGGTCGCACGGATCGGCCGCCGACCGACGAGGAGCGGGCGTTGGCCACCCGCTACCGGGGCTGGAGCGTGCTGTTCGGAGACGGCGCGGGCGCCATCGTGCTGCAGGCTTCCCCGAACGCGGACGCGGATAAGGCTTCCCCCGCCGGAATCCTGGTCTCGGTGCTGAGGACCGACGGCGCTCACGCCGACCTGATCGAGGTGCCGGGCCTGGGCTCGCGCCTGCGCCCGTACGCGGATGCGGCGCAGCTAGCCGACGGTCTCCATCACCCGACCATGAACGGCGCCGGACTGTACCGGATGGCGGTTGAGACCATGCCGGCGGCGGTGCGCGAGGCGCTGGGGACCGTCGGCTGCGGCGTCGATGACCTCGACTTGGTGGTGGCCCATCAGGCGAACGTCCGCATCCTGGAAGGGGCGCGGCGCCGGCTCGGCGTGGGCGCCGATGTAATGCCGTCCAACATCGAGCACTGGGGCAACACGACTGCGGCCACTCTGCCCATCCTCTACCACGAGTTGCGCGGCCAGGGCCGGGTGCGACCCGGGTCGCTGGTGGCGTTCACCAGCTTCGGCGCGGGCGCCCACTGGGGGGCAGTCCTCTACCGCGAGCCTGCCGCCGATGCCGAGGAGGCGGCGTGAGCGCGCTGGGCTTGGCCGTCCTGGTCGCGGCCCTCTTGATGGGCGGCTGCTGGCTGGTGAGCCTCCCCAAGCGCGACGTGTCGATCGTCGATCCGCTCTGGCCGATGGTGTTCGTGGCGGTCGCCTGGTCGCTGTGGCTGTGGGGCGACGGCGACGCCGGCGGCGGGCGGGTCGGTCTGATGCTGGTGATGGTGACCCTGTGGGGCCTTCGGCTGGGCGCTCATCTCACCGCCCGCAAGTGGGGCGAGCCCGAGGACTTCCGCTACGCGTCGCTGCGACGACGCCTGCCGCCGTTCTGGCTGTGGAGCCTGCTGGTGGTGTTCGTCTTGCAGGCCGTGCTGGCGGTGGTCGTCTCGTTGCCGGTGCAGGCGGTGCTGGGCGACACCGATCCGGCGCCGCTGGGCTGGCTGGACTGGGTCGGCGCGGCGGTGTGGGCCCTCGGGCTGGTGTTCGAGTCGGTGGCCGACGAGCAGCTGCGCCGTTTCCGGGCCGACGAGTCCAACCGCGGCACGGTCATGGAGCGCGGCCTGTGGCGCTACAGCCGCCACCCCAACTACTTCGGGGACTGCGCGGTCTGGTGGGGCGTCTACCTGGTGGCCGCCGCAGCCGGGGCGTGGTGGACGCTCGTCGGGCCATTGGTGATGACCATCCTGCTGCTGCGGGTGTCGGGGGTCACCCTGCTGGAGCGCCGCCTCAACAAGCACCGGCCCGGCTACGCCGAGTACGCGGCCCGCACCAGCGCTTTCGTCCCGATGCCGCCCCGCAAGGCCGGCCGTTAGCATCGTCTCGCAGTGAGCTTCCGAACTGTCTTTCTGGCCGAGGCGCTCGCCGCCTATGTCCGGGACCATTCGACCGGTCCCGACGAGGTGCAGAGCCGGCTGATCGCCGTCACCGCCGAGCTCGGCGACGCCAGCGTGATGCAGATCGGCTCGGAGCAGGGCGCCTTCATGACCGTGCTCACAACGGTGCTGCAGCCGGGATTCGCGGTGGAGGTGGGCACCTTCACCGGCTACTCCGCGCTGGCCGTGGCCAAGGCGCTGCCGCCGGGAGGCCGCCTGATGTGCTGCGACATCTCCGAGGAGTGGACCGCCATCGCCCGCGAGCACTGGGAGCAGGCCGGCGTGGCCGACCGCATCGAGCTGCGCATCGGGCCCGCGCTGGGCACCTTGCGGGCCCTGCCCGCGGAACCCAAGGTGGATCTGGCGTTCATCGACGCCGACAAAGGCTCCTACATCGACTACTACGAGGAGTTGGTGCCCCGGCTGTCGGACCGAGGCGTGATCCTGGTGGACAACGCGCTGTGGGACGGACACGTCGCCGACCCGGACCGCAACGACCCCACCACCGAGACCATCCGAGCCTTCAACGCCCACGTCGTGGCCGACGAACGGGTGACGGTCTCGCTGCTGCCGGTGGGCGACGGCCTGTCGTTCATCGCCCGCCGCCCGGCCTGACCTCGTCGCAGCCTCACCAACGGCCGCCATGGCCGCGGCTGCGGTCCAATGCCTCCTCGCCGGGTCCGAGGGCATGTTTCTCGTCGTCGAGGGCCCGCGCCAGGGCCTAGTCGGCGTCTGACCGCCTGGGTGTCGATCAGGCGGGGCCTAGGCGGACGGCGTTGGAGAGCGTGCCGATGCCGCTGATATCGACGTCGACGGTTTCGCCTGGGGCGATCCGGCAGGTCGAGTCGGCCCCCATCCACAGCACGTCGCCGGGATGGAAGGTGACGTAGCGGGACGCCTCCACGATGAAGTCCCACGGGTCGAACACCATGTCGCCGGTGGCGAACTCGGCCCGGGCCTCGCCGTCGATCCGCACGGTCGTGGTCTGGGCCATGGGGTCGACATCGGTCTCGATCCAGGGGCCCATGGGCTTGAACGTGTCGCTGTTCTTGCTGCGCCAGAAGCTGCGGTCGGCTCGCTGCCAATCGCGGGCGCTCACGTCGTTGCCGATGGTCCAGCCGAACACCGACTCCTGGGCTTCGGCCCGCGACGCGTTACGGACCTGTCGGCCGATCACGGCCACCACCTCGCCCTCAGCCTCCACGCGGCCGGTCGCGTCGGGCGGCAACACGATCGCCTCGCCGTGGCCGATCAGCGCATTGTTGGCCCGATAGCCCACCTCGGGACGCTCCGGCACCGCGATGTCCCGCCCCGCCGCCCGCTGCTCCTCGACATGGCGCCGGTAGTTCAGCCCGACGGCATAGAACACCAACGGCACCACCGGCGGCAGAAAGTCCACTTCCTCCAACGGCAGGATGCGCTCGGCCGCGGGGTCGCCATCGAGGGGCGAGCCGGTCAACACCTCGACGGCCTCGTCGCCCACCCGAACCCAGCGAGCCTCGCGGTCGAGAGGAACCCGTCCATACCGCATGACATGTCAGTCTTGCACGGCCCACCGGGCCCGCCCCGCTTGAACGGAGGAGACGACGGTGGTCATCGCCGAGCAGCAGGCGACGCCTCACCGAATGGTTGGAACTCGACACCAAATGCGGGGCCGAGCATGGCGCGTTCACAGCGGAAGGACTCGCGCAGGCGCGCGCCAGCCAGAGCCCGCTGGGCTGATGGCCTCGCTCGCACTCGATTGATCGAGGTATAGGGCCGCCCGCCCAGGCGGAAAGCGGCGACCTCGCAGAGATCCTTGCGGGCGTACTGGACTCTCGTGTTCGATCGTGGCGGCCTTGCTGAGGTGGGCGGCCGCGCCGGGGTCCAGCACGACGGTGGCGTTGGGGTGGCGTTGGATGGCGGAGGCAGGCACCTCGGAGGCGACGGGCCCCTCGATGGCACGGGCCACGGCGCGGGCCTTGCGATGGCCGTAGGCGACCAGCAGCAGCTCTCCGGCGGCGCTGATGGTGGCGATGCCCTGGGTGATCGCCCGTGCAGGCGGCGCCTGGCCCTCCGGGAAGCATCGGGCGTTGTCGGCCCGAGTGCGCTCGCTCAGCGAGACCACCCGCGTGGTGCTGTCCAGCGGCGTGCCGGGTTCGTTGAACGCGATGTGACCGTTCGATCCGATGCCCAGAAGTTGCAGACCGATCTTCGCTTGCCGCACCTGTCGGTCGTAGCGGGCGCACTCGGCGTCCAAGTCGGTCGCATGGGGGTTCGGGCGGTGGATCGCAGCAGGCTCGAGGCCGACGCTGCCGGCCAACAGCCGGTGGACGATGTGGCCGTAGGCGCGCGGGTCTCCGGGGTCTAGGCCCACGTACTCGTCTAACAGGTAGGCGTGGACGCCCGCGAAGCTGAGTCCCTGCTCGTGGTGACGTCGCACCAACTCGGCGAACACAGGCTCCATCGTCTCGCCGGTGGCCAGTCCGAGAGCAGGCGACGGCGAGACTGCGATGAACCGTTCGACCCGGTCGGCGACCAAGCAGGCGGCCTCGTCGGCGGAGTCGGTGACGATGACCTTCACGGCACCGCGGAGCGAGCCAGGCCACGGCCGGCGCGGCTCACAGCCACCGCCGCGCCGACGATGCCGGCATGTATGCCAAGGTGGGCGACCGAGATCGGCTTCGACAGACTCAGCCGCGACGAGAACCGGTCGAAGTTCTCGCTCAGCCCTCCGCCCACCACCCAGCGGGACGGGTTGAGGATGGCCTCCAGTTCGTCGAAGAAGGGCTGGGCCCGCCGGGCCCACTCCGTCGGCGTGAGGCCGTCGGCGGAGATGGCCCGCCCGGAGGCGATCTCCTCGAAGCGTCCGTTGGTTCCGACGAGGCCGCCGAGCTCGGAGTTGGCGATCAGGTCGCCGTTGTGGAGCAGGGCGCTTCCGATCCCGGTGCCGAAGGTCAGCACGATCGTGAGGCCGTCGTCGCCGGTCGCGGCGTCGCCGTAGGTGAGCTCGGCCAGGCCGGCCGCGTCGGCGTCGTTGATCAGCACCGCGTTGGCGCCGTCGTTCGCCCGCAGGCAGGCCAGAGCGTCCTCGTCTTGCCAGCAGGCCGACAGGTTGGGGGCGTGGCGCAGCGACAGCCCGTCGATCACGCCCGGAAGGGCCACGCCGACAGGGCCGGACCAGTCGGCCGCGGCCGCGATCCGGCGGATCGAGTCCACCACTTCGCTGGGCGTCGCGGTCGTAGGAGTGGACTCGATGTGGATTCGGCCGGCCAGTTCGCCCGCACGCAGATCGACGACTGCGCCCTTGATGCTTGTGCCCCCGACGTCTATGCCGAGCTGCGGGACCGGCTCGTCGTCCGCCGAACGCGACGGCTGCGAAACGGGCCGGTCGCTCATCGGACGCTGGGCGGCGGACTCGTCGCGCGTCGAACACGGGGGAGGAACTGGTCGCTCATAGGGACGGGGCGTCGGTCTTGGCGCCGGTGATGTAGGCGACGAGATCGTCCTGGGTCACGTCGTCTACGTCCACTTCGGCCGTCTTGCGGCCCTGGCGCAGCACCACGGCCCGGTCGCACACCTCGGTGACGCGGTCCATGTTGTGGGTGATGAGCAGCACCGCCACGCCCGAGTCGCGCAGGCTGCGGATCAGGTCGAGCACCCTGGCCGTCTGCTCCACGCCCAGCGCGGCGGCGGGCTCGTCGAGCAGCACGATCTTCTGGCCCCACGCCGCGGCCCGGCCGATGGCCACCGCTTGGCGCTGCCCGCCCGACAGGGCGCTCATCGGTCGGCGCAACGACGGGATGCGGATGTCGAGGCGACCGAGGATCTCGTCGGACTCGGCCCGCATCCGCTTCTTGTCGAGCACGCCGAGCCACGCCCCGAGCCGGCCTCCCCGGGTGTGCTCGCGGTTCAGGAAGAGGTTCTCGACCACATCGAGCGGGTTGATCACAGCCAGCGTCTGGTGGACGGTCTCGATGCCCAACGCCCGGGCGGCCTCCGGCGAGGCGATAGCCCGCTCCACGCCGTTGACGCGCACCACTCCGGCGTCGGGCTGGTAGACGCCGCACATGCACTTGACCAGCGTCGACTTGCCCGCGCCGTTGTCGCCGAGCAGTCCGGTCACACGACCGTAGTGCAAGCCCACCGACACGTCGTCCAGCGCCTGGACGGCCCGGAACGACTTGCACATACCGCTGACCTCGAGCGCGGCCACCGCCTCGGACGCCGACGGCTCGACGGCAGTCACTGCGACTTCCCGAACGGTGCAGGGTCGCCGAAGCTGTTCCACACTCCCGTCACCCGGGGCTCGCCGGCCGACACACCGGCCAGGCCGACCACCGACGCCCGGGTCACGAAGGCCTGGACCCGGAAGCCGAAGACCACCGTCGCGCCCTCGGCCACCGTCCGCCCGCCCTCGGGATGCATCCGGGCGTAGTAGTCGATGGCCGCGGGATCGGGCATGTCCACCGGAACCGGCTCTGTCGAGACCTCCGACGGGTCGTGGGCGACGACGGCCTGCACCTGGTAGTCGCCGAACACCGGGTCGACGTACAGCCCGCCGCCGAAGCACAGCGGCACGCCCTGGTGGATGTGGGCCACCTCGCTGAGATACAGCGCGGCGGGCTGCTCGGGAAGGTCACGCACCGCGTGGAGGGGGGTGGTGCCGGTGAGCCCGTGGCCGGGCTCGACCTGGGTGGCCCCCGCGGAGGCCAGCAGGTCGAGCACTCCGGTGGAGGTCGTGCCCGGCGCGTTGACCTGCAGCGTCTCAGGGCAGGCCGGATGCCGCCGGGCGATCTCCGCCGCCCGGGCCAGGGTCTCGACGTTGGGGGTGAGCCGGGCCCCGCCGGTGGAGGCGTCGAACAGCAGCGCCGGGAAGGTGGTCAGCCCTGCGAACCTCGCGCCCGGCAGATCTGCAATGCGGTCGATCATCGAGGGCAGGTCGCCGAGGGCCACGCCGCCCTCGTGGCCGGGGTAGAACTCGTCGCCGTCGGCGAACACCCGCACCAGCATCGGCTGCGACCGTCGGAGGCGGTGCGCGGCAGCCGCGGCCTCGGCGGCCTTGTTCCCGGAGAACACGGTCCAGTACTCGGCTGCCATCCCGGCG
This sequence comes from Acidimicrobiales bacterium, assembly GCA_963667505.2. Taxonomy (GTDB): domain Bacteria; phylum Actinomycetota; class Acidimicrobiia; order Acidimicrobiales; family Aldehydirespiratoraceae; genus Aldehydirespirator. The sequence continues at coordinate 2,296,783 of OY763490.2, forward strand.
GCCTCGACGGCCTCGGCTCGGGGCACCTGCACCAGATGCCCGAGATGGCCGAGGCGGTGGCCGTGGCGCACGATCGGCCGGGCGCAGGCCATGTCGACCGCCACGAAGCCGTCGACTCCGCCGGCGGTCATGGCCGTCAGCGCCGCAGGCGCACGCCCGATCTGCTTGGTCATGGCGTAGACGGTGAGGCCCAGCCGGCGGGCCTCGCGGCACAGCCCGGCCGCGTTGTCCTCGATGGCGTCGAGGTCGAGAACGCAGCTGTTGGCCGGGATCCGTCCCGCCTGATGCAGTTCGACGGCGGTCTGAACGAACTGCGGGTTGCGTTCCAGCAGCGGCTTGAGGAACACGTCAGGTCTCCTTTTGTTGTCCGGGGTGATGCCGGGCCTCACCGAGCGCATCCGGACGCAGCTTGAGGAACACGTCAGGCCTCCTTCTGTTCTCGCATGCTCAACGCCACCGCCAGGATGATGATCACGCCCCGGGCGATGAGCTGGTCGGCGACCCGCAGGCCCATCAGGATCAGGCCGTTGTTGAGCATGGCCATCACCACCGACCCGGTTATGGCGCCGGCCACCGAGGCCCGGCCGCCGAAGAGGTTGGTGCCGCCGATCACCACTGCCGCGATCACCGTGAGCAGGAGGTTCTCGCCCAGGTCGTGGCGGCCGATGGCCAGCCGGCCGGCCAGCAGCACGCCCGCGAAGGATGCCGCCGTCGCGCTGGTGATCAGCGCGGTGATGCGGATGCGGTCGGTGTTGATGCCGAGCGCCGCCGCCGCGGCCCGGTCGGCGCCCACCGACAGCACATGGCGCCCCCAGCGCAGCTGGTGCAGCACGAGATGCCCGGCCAGCCCGACCACCACGGTCCAGATCAACAGCGACGAGATCGGCCCCAGCGAGCCCGCGCCGAACACGGCCAGGAAGGCGTCGTTGCGGATGGGCAGCGACTGCAGGTTGTTCATGTTGCGGGCGATGCCGCTGACGATCCCGAGCATGCCCAACGTCACCAGGAACGACGGAATGCGCACCTTCACGGCGATCGCGCCGTTGACGAGCCCGATGCCGGCCCCGACCGCCAGCGCGGCGGCCGCGCCGGCCGCGAACCCGTAGCTTCCGACCGCCTCGGCCGCCACCAGCGACGACAGGGCGGTGACCGATCCGACCGACAGGTCGATCTCGGCTGCGGCCAGCGCGAAGGCCATCCCGACCGCCATCACCGCGATCGGCGCGGCCTGACGGCCGATGTTGAGCAGGTTGGATGCGGTGAGGAACCCGTCGTCGCGCAGGATCACCGCGAACAGCCCGAAGATCAGCGCCGACGCCGCGTACACCACGTACTGGCGCAGTCCGGCGTCCTGGCGCCGCCGGGCCAGCCACCGGTGTCCGGCGGCGCGCAGTCCGACCGCAGCGGATTCTTCGCCCATCGATCCCTCGATCAGATCCCTCGTCGATCCCTCGTCGATCTCTCGATCACGTCGATCTCTCGATCAGGTTGCCCTCGGCCCCGGCGGCGGCTCGACCCGCGCCGCCGCCGGGGCTTCAGGGGGAGTCTGCCTCTAGCCGCTCAGCGCGTCGAGGACCTCTTGGGGCGGTTCGACAGCGAGCGACTGGCGGTAGCCCTCCACGATGTTGTCGGCCGTGACGCCGATGGCCGGCACCACCGCGAACGCGGGGGCGGCCTTGCCGAGCAGCCCGTAGGCGCCCTCGATGGCCATGGTGCGCCCGAGGTTGTAGGCCTCGTCGGCGGCGATGCCCACGACGTTGCCGCCCTCCACCAAGTCGAGCGACACGTTGGTGTCGAGGTCCATGGTGACCAAGGCCACATCGGAGGCGCCCGCGGCTCGAAGCGCGGCCAGCACGCCGTCGGCGGGGCCCGCCGACCACGGCGCGTAGATGCCGTCGAGGTCAGGGTTGCGGGTGAGCATCGCCGCGGCGATCTCCTCGGCGGCGGCCGGGTCGGCGAGGCCCTGCTCGGCCACGATCTCGATGCCGGGATAGTTCATCTCGATCCAGGACTTGAAGGCCTGGTCGCGCTGGTTGGTGACGTAGTAGGCGGCGTCGTGGAAGATGTAGCCCACCTCGCCCTCGCCGCCGAGCGCGTCGGCCAGCAGATCGGCTGCGGTGATGCCCATGGCCGCGAGGTCGTCGGTGACGATGCCCACGTAGTCCTCGCCATGGACGTAGCCCTGGGGCACGTTGGACAGGAACACCAACTGCACGCCCGCATCGACCGCGGGCCGGAAGGCCTCGGCGCCGGAGTCGGGGCCGATGGCCAGGCTGATGATGATGTCGGGGCTCTGGGCCATGACCGTCTCCACGTCGTTGGCCTGCTGCGCCGCGTCGAACTGGGCGTTGGTCTCGGCGATGACCTCGATGCCGAGCTCCTCGAACGCGTCGCGGGCGCCCTGGCTCACCGCGTCGGTGAACGCGCCCGCCGTGTGCCACAGCAGCGCGGCCGTGAAACCGCCCGCCTGCACTTCGGCGATCTCGTCGTCGCTGAGCGCGACCTCGCTCGACGGCACCGCCTCCTCGCCGCCGGGCCCCTGAGTCTTGGGCGGCTCGGGCGCGGGCTCGGGTGCTGGCTCGGGCTCCGGCTCCGCCGCAGGCTCGGGCTCGGGTTCCGGCTCGGCCGCAGGCTCCGGCGCGGCCGCGGCCGTGGTGGTGGTCGCAGGCGCAGCCTCGTCGTCATCGCCGCATGCCGCCGCGGAGACCGCGAACACGGCCAGCGACGACACGAGCAGCAGCCACTTGGGCACTCTGGCCGCCGTTCGTCCAGCCCGGCCCCCACGGCAGGCTCGGACGTCGTCCGGCTGTCTGGGCATTCTGGATTTGGTTGTCATGGCCCCTCCCTAGGGTCCGCTTGTAGATCCGATGTCCCGCACCAGTCGGCGATGAAGCAGGCGAGGGTGCGGGTGGCCGTCACCAGTTCGTCGATGGCGAGCCGCTCGAACGGCGTGTGGCAGTGGGAGATGTCCCCGGCGGCGAAGTACACGCCGGGTATCCGCAGGTCGCGCAGGAACGGCTTCTCCGACCAGTAGGGCGCTCCCTCGACCCGGGCCGGCTCGCCGGTCACCACCTCGATCGACCGGGCCAGCGCGACCACCCCCGGATGGCGGGCGTCGATCTCGTCGGGCGTGCCCCCGAACCTGTGGTCGCGGGGCGCGCTGAACTCGACCGCGCAGTCCACGCCGTGCTCGGCCGCGACGGTCTCGGCGACGGCGCGGATCTGCTCGGCCGTGTCGTCGAGGCTCTCGCCGGGCAGCACCTTGCGGATCAGGGACAGCTCGAAGCGGCCCGGCACCGCGATGTTGCCTCCTGAGGTGACCGACGTGACCAGCAGGAACGCCTCGCCGAGTAGGTCGTGGGCGGGCACCGAGGCCCGCAGACGGTCGGAGTGCTCCCAGAGGCCGGTGAGCAGGCGGTGGCCGGCGCGCAGCGCGTCGACGCCGAGCTCGGGCCGCCCGAAGTAGGCCGACACGCCGGTGTAGGCGATGTCGGCGATCAGGAACCCCATCTGGGCGGTGTAGATCGCCGATGTGGTCGGCTCGGTGTAGACCGCGAAGTCGGCTTCAGGCCGCGGCCCGGCGCGGCCCTCGACTGCGGCCCTCATCCCGGCCGAGACGCCGCTGCCGGGCTGGCCCGACTCCTCGTCGCAGACGAACAGCGCAGTCACGTTGCCGCCGGGTCGCAGGCCGGCCCGCTCGAAGGCCCGCAAAGCCTCGATGATGGCGCAGATCCCGGCCTTCTGGTCGGTGACTCCCCGGCCCCAGATCTCGCCGTCGATCACATGGGCGCCGAACGGATCCTCGCGGTCGGTGCCCTGCCAGTGCTGACGCCAGTCGTCAGCGGTGACCGTGTCGAGATGGCCCGCCAGCAGCAGCGACCTTCCTGTGCCGTCCCCGGCCGCACCGAGGACATTGGGCCGACCCGGCTCGCATTCGAACAACTCGGCCTGGTCGAACGCTCCTGACTCCCGCATCCTCTGGCAGGTCCAGCGGGCGAAGGCCTCCTCGTCAGGGGTCACGCTGGGGATCCGGGTGGCCTCGCGCACGAGCCCCACGACCGCCTCGCCATCGACCGCGGCCGCAACCCGTGTGGCCGCGTCGATCATCGCTGGTCTCCGAGGATCTCGGCCACCAGCGACTCGTGCATGAACCGCAGCGACATCGACGCCGCACCCACCAGGGCGGCCCGCCGTCCCAGGGTGGAGGCCGTCAACTCCGGCGGCGTGGCCACGAGCCGGGCCAGCCGCACCCGGACGGCGTCCGCGAACACGGGGTTGGCCCCCACGCCGCCGCCGAAGACGATGCGCTTCGGGTCGGCGATCAGGCACAGGTGCGACACCGCCAGCGCCATCGCGGCCGCGACCTCGTCCAGCACGGCCGCCGCGGCCACGTCGCCGGACGCGGCCGCGGCGAGGATCTCGGGAAGGTCGGCGTCGGCGTCGAGCCCCGACCGGAGACCGTCCTCGACGGCCCGGCCGAACCGCTTGCGGATCGATGGCGCCGAGGCCACATCCTCGAGGGTCACCGGCGCGGCTCCCGACTGGGGCGGCGACACCAGCAGGGAGCCCAGCTCGCCCGCCGATCCGGTGCCGCCCCGGTAGAGCCCGCCGCCGACCACCATTCCCAGGCCGATTCCGGTGCCCACCGAGACGGCCGCGAAGTCGCCGCCGGCCTGCTCGTCGCCCATGCGCGTCAGCTCGCCCAGTGCGGCCAGGTTGACGTCGTTCTCGACATGGACGCGGACGCCGAAACGCTCTGCAAGGTGGGCCCGCACCGCCAAGCCGTCGAAGCCCGGCAGGTTGAGGGCCTGCTCCACCCGGTCGCGGTCGGACCGGTAGATGCCTGGAACGCCGACGCACACCGCGTGGGGCGGGCCGTCGACGTCTCGAAGCAGGGCGGAGGCCGCGCCGAGGAGGTGGGCCAAGGCGGCTTGGGCGTCGGGGCCCGTCTCCAGTTCGTGCTCGGCCACGAGGTTGCCGAACAGGTCGGACAGGCCGACCAGGATCTTGGTCGCGCCGATGTCGGCCACAAGGGCGCGACGGGCGGTGGAAACCAGCTCGTAAAGGGCGGCCGGGCGGCCGATCGACCCCGACCGAGGACTCTCGTCGGCAACCCGGACCAGCCCCGCCGACTCCATCTCGGCCACCAGCGCCGACACCGTCGGCTTCGACAGGCCGGTCGCCCGGGCGATGCCAGCCCGCGACATCCGCGCCGGATGGGCCGAGAACAGGACGTCGACTATCCGCTGCCCGCTGAGCAGCCTCAGTACGCCAGAGCCGGAACTCTCCGCCATATTGTTAGTAACATTACCTTACAAATTTTCGTTGTCAAATGCAGACAGGTCAGACACCAAGCATGGACCGACGGGCCATGAGCGGGTCCACTCCATTCCTCAGCTGTCATCGCTCCCAGGCTCGCACCCATGTGTCGCGCACCTCGGCCGGCAACCGGCTCGCCGTGTCGAGTGCCTTCTCGACAACCTCCTCGAGTGTCGGAGTCGGAGTTGATGACCCGAGCTGAGGAGCGATCCACCCCGACGATTCGATGAGTGGCGCTATCTCGTCGACCCGCGCTTCTAGTTGGTCGTCGACCAAGAGTAGGTCGACCACAAGAGACACAGCAGTCGCTTGTGTGCACAGGGCGCCTTGCTCATTGAAGAGCAGCCCGTACACCAACCCGGCGCGGTAGGCGGCGCGATAGCGCTCGGGGTACTCGATCGCGGGCTCGACACCCTCGATCCTGACGAGGAAGGTCTGTCGGACGGTTCGGCGTCCGACCGCGACGCCGAGGGCTTGGGCATCCTCGGATGCGAGACTCGGCAGATTCACCGCATTCAGTCGAGCTGTCAAGAGGCCCTTGCGAAACGAGCGTCCATCAAGATGCTTGATCAGCTCGCGGACATCCGAGAGCAGGTAGCTGGGCAGGCGTCCAAGCATCCATCGCGACCAGACGATTGTGGCGTCGGTGGCGATCCGTGCTTGCTCTTCGACCACCGGCGGTAGCTTGGCCCGCCCGTGCCCGGTACCGACCGCGTTTCGTAGCTGAGCCAGTTCCGTCACGAGGCCCTTCGCGGACTGAGCCATCTTCCTGACGGCCTCGTCCGATCCGGCCAGGCCCTCGCCGGGCTGCCGCTCGACCGCCCGGTGAGCCGCCGTGATGATCGAGGTGAAATCAGAGCTGTCGCTCCGTACCCGACCGCGTACGTCGAGCACGACACGAGCCACGGACTCGGCAAGTTCCTTGGCGCAACCGACGACAGCGGAGAGGTCGCCGCGGCTCCGCGCATCCTCCAGTCTCTCGGCATGCGCCGAGATGGCGGCGCGGTGCTCGTCGTCCAGTTCCGAAGGGAGATGAATCTCGTTGAAGGTCACCGAGCCATTCTGGCGCGCTGCCCAGCCTTCCCGAACCAGCTACTCGATCTTCGAAGGGCGTAGGGAGGCCCAGAGTCGCAGCCTGCAGGCGTTTGGCGACGTACGATCCGAGTGTGACCACGAAACTGGTGCCGCAGTTCGATGAGCCAGTCCTTCGAGGCATTGCCGATGTCTTGGGCGCGACCGAGGGCGGGCTCACCGGCACCGAGATCGCTCAAACCTTGGCCCAGGTCCGAGTCCCCGACGTGAGTCCGACCATCACGAAGCGTCGCGGCCCAGGCTGCGGGCGCTAGGAGACTGCTGAGCAAGCCGCCTGCGGGGCCGCGGTCAGGCGGCTGGGGGCCTGTGTCGGTGTGTGGGCTGGCGGTGCTGGTCCCGAATTTGGCGGGTGTTTCGCGTTTTGAGAGGTCAGAGAGGGCGCGCCGGCGGGGTGTTTCCACTACATCGGCGGTTCGGCCGCCCGGGTGGGGGCTGGACGGGGGCCGAGCCCGCCCGGGCGGGTCAGGCGATGGCCCAGTGGGCTCCGTTGTGGTGCAGGCCGAGGCTGGTGAGGCGCGCGAGGTTGACTGCGGCGGCGCGCAGCGCCAGCCAGTGCCGGTTCTTCGCTGTGCCGCGGTAGGGGCATCTTCGGTTGTTGCGCACGAGCCAGGCGATGGTGCGCTCTGCCATGGGCCGGTGTTTGGTGTAGGCGTGGTGGAACTGTCGGGTTCGGGCCTGGGCTCTGGCTGCGGCCAGCAGGCGGTGGTGGGGGTGCAGCCGGATGGTGCGGCCGGCTTTGGCGGTGGTGCAGCGTGAGCGCACCGGGCAGTCCCGGCAGCGAGCGCCGAAGCGGGCGAGGCGGCCGGCGCCGATGGCGACGGTGACCCCGGCGGGGCAGGTGACGGTCGCGGCTTGTGTGTCGATGTCGAAGTCGTCGATGCTGTAGCCGCCTTCGACCGCGGTGCGCACAGGCGGCGGTTTGATGACCGCGTCCATGCCGCGGTCTTCGAGCTCGGCGCGCAGCGCGCCGGTGCCGTAGGCGCTGTCGGCGAGCACCACAGTGCCCGCCGGCTCGCCGGCGAGCAGCCCCGCGGCGGCCTCCGCGTCGGCGGTGTTGCCCGCGGTGAGGTCCACTGCGGTGACCAGCCCGGTGTCGGGCTCCGCGCAGACGTGGGCCTTGTAGCCGTCGCGGTAGCTGTGGGCGCTCTTGTGGGCGTGGCGGGACTCGGGGTCCACCACCGACACCACCCGGTCCGACGCGACACGCCGCGCGATGCGCCACCGGCCCGGCCCGCCTGCGGGCTCGGTGTCTTGGCCCGCCACCAGCGCCAACAGCCCCAACGCGTCGGCCTGCGCGTCGTCGAGGTCAAAGTCCTCGCAGGCGCCGATCAGCTCCAACGCGTCGTCCACCAGCTCACCCACCAGACGCTCCACATCACCGGGATCGTCCCAGTCCACCTCGGGGCCCCCGTGATCCAGGTTGTGCTCGCGCACCCACACCTCCGCCAACGCGGGCACCAGCTTGCGCAGCCTGCGCATCTGCACCCGCAGCATCGTCACAGTGTCCTGGCGCGCCACCGCGTCGTCGAGCACCGTGGAGTCCAGCACCCGGCGCTGGGACCCCGACACCGCCCCCGTGGCCGCCACCAGCTCGCGCACCGCGTCGAAGACCCGGTCCGGCGCAGCGCTGGCCCGCAGCCGGTTCCGCCACAACGTCAGCACCGTCGGATGGAACGCCCCATCGGTCAAAGCCAGCCCGGCCGCGGCCTTCCACGCCACATCGGTCCGCAGCCGCGCGCACGCAGCCCGATCCGACAGGCCCTCCAACGCCTGCAACAACAGCACCGACGCCACCACCTCGCCGGGCACCGACGGACGGCCCCGCCCCGACTCGAACAGATCCTCGAACATCGCGTCGGGAAACAACCGGCCGCGATGCTGCGCCAACAACGCATGCACCGAACCCTCCGCCAGCAGATGCCCACACACCGCCGCCGCGTCCAACAGCTCCCGATCCGTCACCGCCGTGCCCTGCATACCCACATCGTCCCACACCAGCCACACGATCGCGAGCACCCCGACCCGAATTGCTCAGCAGTCTCCTAGGCCTGGTCCGCCGCGCGGGCGCCCGGCACGAAGCCTTGAAGGCCGTCCGTGCCAGGGCCGTCCTGCGCGTATCCTGATGGCAATGACGCACTCTGTCGGGACGACTCGTCGCGGGTCATGCTTCAGGGCGAGCGCGCTCCAGAGTCCGGCCTGCAAGCTAGGCGCGAGAGTGTGCCATGTTTGACCACAGCTACTTCTCGACCTTGATCTGGCAGATCGCCGATCTGTTGCGCGGGCCGTACCGCCCGCCGCAGTACGAGCGGGTCATGCTGCCCATGACCGTGCTGCGGCGGTTCGACTGCGCTCACGCCAACCAAACCCCAAGTCTTGGCCAAGCACGAGCGTCTGCGCGGAAGGCTCGAAGGCCGGGCCCTCGACGCCCGGTTGAGCCGCACCGCTGGCCAGAACTTCCAAAACCATTCGCCACTCGACTTCGAGAAGCTCAAGGGCGACGCCGACCGCGTGGCCGAGCACCTCGTCAGCTACATCAACGGCTTCTCGGAGAACGTGCGCCGCATCTTCGAGCACTTCGAGTTTGAGACGGAGATTGAGAAGATGCAGGAGGCTGAGATCCTGTACCTCGTCGTCTCGAAGTTCCGTGACGTTGACCTCCACCCCGACCGGGTGCCCATCGAGCAGATGGGGCTCATCTTCGAGAACCTCATCTGCCGCTTCAACGAACTTCCCAACGAGACCGCAGGGGATCACTTCACGCCACGGGAAGTGATCCGGCTCATGGTGAGCATCCTGTTCATCCACGACGACGATCTGCTCGCCCACTCCCGGCAGGTGCGCAAGATCCTCGACCCTGCCTGCGGCACGGGCGGGATGCTGGCTGAGGCCCAGAACTACCTGCGCGAGCACCATCAGGACGCGCGGCTCTACGCCTACGGGCAGGACTACAACAAGCGCGCCTGCGCCACCGCCGCCTCCGACATGCTGATGAAGCAGGTCGACCACAACGGCGGCGTCAGCAACATCCGCTTCGGCGACAGCCTCATCGAGTCCCGGTTCGAGGGCGACACCTTCGACTACTTCTTGACCAATCCGCCGTTCAGGGTGGACTGGAAGAAGCAGCGCGGCGAGATTAAGCCGCAGCACGACAAACTCGGCTTGGACGGCCGTTTCGGCGCGGGGCTTCCTCGGGTGAGAGATGGCTCGCTGCTGTTCCTTCAACATATGATCGACAAGTTCGAGCCGCTCCGTCCGGAGAAGCGCCAGCACGGCTCCCGGCTGGCCATCGTGTTCAGCGGGTCGCCGCTCTTTACCGGCGGAGCCGGGTCTGGCGAGAGCAGCATCCGCCGACGGATCATCGAGTGCGACTGGCTGGAAGCGGTCATCGCTCTGCCCGAGCAGATGTTCTACAACACCGGCATCGGCACCTACATCTGGATCGGCACCAACGCCAAGCAACTCGAACGCCGACGCAAGATCCAACTCCTAGACGCCCGTGACCTCTGGACGGCCGGAGGCAGCGAGGACAGCAGGCGAAGCCTCGGCTCCAAGCGGCGCCACATCACCGAGGATCAGATCTCCGAGATCGTCCAACTCTACGGCCGCTTCGAGGAGGGAGACCGCTCCAAGATCTTGGACAACGAGGACTTCGGATACACCCGCGTCACCGTCGAGCGCCCGCTGCGCCTTCGCTACCAGATGACTGCCGGAGGCAAAGCCCGCTTCCTGGACTCCTGCCCCGAACTCCTTGAAGACGTGCAGGTCATCGACGAAGAACTGGGAAGAAGTCCCGAGACGGACTGGAACTCGGCCTGGAAGCGCATCGCCGACCGGCTGCGTGAACGCGGATCTCATTGGAAGAAGCCGGACCGGATACTCTTCCGAGACACGTTCACTCAGACCGACTCCGAGGCCGAGGCGGTCAGATTGGTCGGCCGCACCGACAGGTTCGAACCTGACACCAAGCTTCGCGACTTCGACAAGGTACCCCTCAAGCAGGACATCTACGCCTACATCGAAGAGGAAGTGCTTCCCCATGAACGAGACCGACTACTGTTCACCCGCACAGCAAGGATCTACGACGAAGGAGACCGATATGAGAGTTACGGCGCAATTGGATGAGGAACGCACAGCAAAAGTTAGGCGACTACAGTCGCTCACACGGCTTAGTGCAGCCGAAATCGTGAGGCAGGGGATTGATCTCTTGGATCGCCAGCAGTTAGAGCGCGGTCAGGAGCGGTTGGACGCTATTCTCTCCAGTGGCTTCGTAGGTTGCCTGCAAGACGCGCCCGAGGATCTGGCCACCAACTACAAGGCGTATCTCACGGATGCTCTAGCAGAGAAGCATCGTGCTGGCTGACAGTGGCTACTGGCTTGCCCTGGCCAGTCCGCGCGACTATTGGCACGGGGCGGCCGTTGCAGCGACACAGGAATTGACCGGCCCACTCGTTGTCACATGGCCAGTCCTGACCGAGGCCAGCCATCTTCTGTTGGCGCGCGGTGGAGTGAATGCTCAGACTCGCTTCCTTGGCCAGATTTCATCTCATGTGGAGATTCACCATCTCCAACGCAGCCACCTGCCAGCCATTCGCTCGTTGATGGAGAAGTATCGGGATCTTCCGATGGACCTAGCCGATGCGTCATTGGTGGTTGCTGCAACCGAGCGCAATGATGGCCGCATTCTGTCGACCGATATGCGCGACTTCGGTATCTATCGCTGGAAGAACACCGAGCCGTTCGAGAACCTTCTGCCATCTTTCCGAGAGGGCACTAGCCGATGAGGACCACGAGCGAGGCAGCCTTCGGCGGTCATGCACCCTGTGGCACCTGAACCCCCACGCCGGACACCGCAACCGCCTCACCGTCGACTCGACCTCCACCACAAGCGCGCTCGGAGTGTCCTCGACCACCCCCAGCACACGGACCTGGGGCAGGTGCAGCCGAACTGCCATAACATCGGAAGCCATCGGGGCCCTCCTGGATCGTTGACTTTGACATCACCGATTCCAGCAGGGCTCCGACCCCTGCTCAGGGACCCTCAACCACCCTGCTCCCCACAAATCCGCGAAGGCTCGTAATGTGGGATTCCGAGCCCGCTCGTGTTTCTCCCGGTTCATCCGATCGTCGATCTCGGCCGCGTCGGGATTCTCCCGGTAGAACCTCTCTACTCGCTCGTCGAGCAGGCCCCGCAGCGGGTTCGTCCGGGTCGGTGATGTTCTCGGACCAGACGACCTTGGCGGGCCCGATAGAGGGGGTCTGCGGCCGCGATGTCCCAGCGTCTGGTTCGGACTCCGGCGGACCTCGTCGAGGGCGCGAGCCGCACGACGTGGAACGGGTCCCGACCTGGTGGGCGTGGGGCAGTGCGGTGTCGAACGCGGCCCGATAGGGGCCTGAGAGGTCCAGCACGCCCCAGCGGATCTGCTCGAGCCATTCGAGGGGCCGGCTGAGCAGCCAAGTGCGGGTGCTTTGGCGGTTCTGCCTGGGACTATGTCCAATAGCTGGCCCCGGCCGACGTCGACGATGCTGGTGGACCAGGACCTGTCTCTGAACCGGCCCCGGCGCCCCATCAGAGTCTCGTCCGGTGTCGGCATCGAGCAGCGCGCAACCCCAGCGCCGCACCGAAGCGTTCACCGGGTGCCAGCTGAGCTCTGAGGCGACCTCGTCGACGGGACGCGCCCGGCCGGCCTGGCGCGTCGCCCAGCGCCCCGCCCTCGTCGTCAGCTTCTCGCGCGGCGGCGCGATCTCAGGGTCCTGCTCGGTGACGGTGCCCGCCGGACACTTCGTCGCGGTCATTCGTCCTCCTAGTCCATGCGACCGGCACTTGCGCCTGTGGCCACGATCAGTTCAGTGATCTACCATACAATGTAGATGTATGTGCTGCACCAACAATCGCGGGCCGATGGCCGCGCGGCACTCCAGAGACAGTCCGCGGTTAGCGGTTCTCGTCCAGTTCTTCTTCGGGCCTGGGGGCGTGCTGCTCCTCGTAGAGGGCTCGGAAGACCTCCCGGTCGGTCTCCGACAGCGCGCCGACGGGGCGTTCGCTGTCGTCGCGCAGCCACATCGTCTGCTGCGGGAACGGGATCTCGATGCCGGCCTCGTCGAAGGCCTCCTTGAGCCGCAAGCGGATCTCGCGCTCTACCGCCCACTGCATCGACGGCTCGGTCTTCACCGACAGCCGCAGGCCGATGCCGGACGCGCCAAGGCTCTGTATCCCGAAGACCGTCGGCATCTCCGAGACCTCGTCGCCGCCCCACTCCGGGTCGCTCCACAGTTCGTTGGCCACCTGCTGCATCACGCCCATCGCCATCCGCACGTCGGTGTCGTAGGCCACCTCCACGTCGATCAGCGCCTTGGACCAGAGCTGCGAGTAGTTCCCCACCCGGGAGATCTCGCCGTTGGGGACGTGCCAGACGGTGCCCTTGTAGTCGCGGATGGTGGTCGACCGCAGCGACACCTCCTCCACCGTGCCCGAGGCGTAGCCGATGTCGATGAAGTCGCCCACGCCGTAGTGGTCCTCAATGAGCATGAACAGGCCCGACAGGAAGTCCTTCACAATCGACTGGGCCCCGAAGCCCAGCGCCACGCCGCCGATGCCCGCACCCGCGATCAGCGGCCCGAGGTTCACGCCGATCTCGCCCAGGATGATCAAGGCCGCGAAGGTCCACACCAACGCCACCACCACGCTGCGCAGCACGTGGCCCAACGTCTCCGCTCGGGCCTCGGCCCGGGACTGCTCCGCCTCGTCCATCAGCGCCCGGCCGGGACCCTTCTCCCGCAGCATCTGCAGCCGCGAGTTGCTTGGCGCGGCCGCGATGCGCGTAGTGAAGCGCACGATGGCCCTTTTGGCGACGCGGGTCGCGATCCAGGCCACCAGCAGGATCAGCAGGACGCGGATGGGCCGGTCGAGCAGCCAGTCGGCCGCGGTGGCCAGCCCGTCGTTCTCGGTCCAGTTGTAGACCTGCTCGCAGACGAAGCCCCGGTTCGATTCGCCGCAAGCGGAGACGAGTCCGGTGTCGGTGGAGGATTGCGCGAGGATCAGCATCGCAACACCCTAGGGGCCGAGCGAATTGAGCGCAGTTCGCCGGGCGTCCGGCGCAGTGCTATCGGTGCGGCCGTCGGGTGAACCGTGCCGACGAGGGTCTCGGTAGATTCGGGCGCCTATGACCGCGGGCCGCGTGGCTGCCGATCGGCTCCGGGAGCGTGCATTGCGGCCCACCGCGGCGTCTGCGATGGCCGCCACCTCGCCCCCACCAACACCCACAGAACGCCGACCGCCCGGTGGGCGGGCCGTGGCGGCCGCCGCGGTCGCGGTCTCGATTCTCGCCGCGGGATGCGGCAGCGCTACAGAGGGAGCGGCGCCGGGCGGCGGGCGCGAGGTCGTGGTGATGGCGGCAGCGTCGCTCACCGATGTGATGGAGCTCGTGTTCGGGGACAGCCCGAACGTCACACCTGTGCTGTCGGGCAGCTCGACGCTGGTGGCCCAACTCGCGGCCGGGGCCGAGGCCGATGTGCTGATCACTGCGAACTCGGCCACCATGGGCCGTGCCGTCTCCGAAGGCTCGGTGCAGGGGGAGCCCGCCGTGATCGCCATGAACGCCTTGGTGCTCGTCACCGCTCCCGGCAATCCCGGGCGAGTCGCAGGACTGGCCGACCTCGCCCGTGACGACCTGCTGGTGGGCCTGTGCGCCGACGAGGTCCCCTGCGGGACGCTGGCCCGAGAGGCGCTCGGCGAGGCCGGCATCACACCCGCAGTCGACACGTTCGAGTCCAATGTCCGGGCGCTCGCGTCGAAGCTCGCGCTGGGAGAGCTCGATGCCGGCCTCGTCTACAGCACCGACGCGGCTCGGGTCGGGCTCGCCACCGTCGATGCGCCCGAGTTGCAGGACCATGTGAACCGCTACTACATCGCCTCGGTGTCGGCCGAGCCCCCTCCCGAGGTGCGCTCAGTGATCGGAGAGTTCGTCGAGGGCAACCGCGGCTACGACGCCCTGCACGCGCACGGGTTCTTGCGGCCGTGACCCGCTCGACGCCCGAACGAGGAACTGGCAGCAAAATGCACCCCCCAGGGGACAAAACGCTGCCAATTCGCGAAGACTCGACGCCCAGCCCAGGAACTGGCAGCAAAATGCACCCCCCAGGGGACAAAACGCTGCCAATTCCTGGTAGGCGTCCGCCTGCGCCGGTGGCCGTCGTCGGGTTCTTGGCGCTCGGCTTGCTGGCGCTGCCCGTTGTCGGGCTGTTGCAGCGGGCCCCGTGGTCGTCGCTGCCGGCACTGCTGGGCGACTCGGCGGCGCTGGAGGCGCTGCGGGTGTCGCTGGTCGTGAGCCTGTCCGCCACCGCGACGTGCGTGGTGCTGGGACTGCCGCTGGCGCTCGTGCTGGCCCGCGGGCGGCTGCCGCTCCCCCGGGTGGTGCGAGCGGTGGTGATGCTGCCCATGGTGCTGCCACCTGTGGTGGCCGGCACGGCTCTGCTGTTCGCGCTCGGACGGCGGGGCCTGGTGGGCCAGTGGCTCGACTCGTGGCTCGGTATCCGCCTGCCCTTCACCACTGCCGGGGCCGTGGTGGCCGCCGCATTCGTGGCGCTGCCGTTCTTCGTGGTCACGGTGGAAGCGGCGCTGCGCCAGGCCGGTGACAGCCTCGAAGAGGCAGGCGCCACCCTGGGCGCGGGCCCTTGGGCCACGCTCGCCCATGTGACGCTGCCCACGATCCGCCCAGCGCTGGCCGCGGGCACCGCGCTGGCCTGGGCTCGGGCCGTCGGCGAGTTCGGGGCCACGCTCACCTTCGCGGGAAACTTCCCGGGCCGCACCCGCACCCTGCCGCTGGAGACCTACCTGGCGCTGGAGCGAGACCCCGAAGCGGCCGTGGCGATCAGCCTCGTGCTCATGGCGGTGGCACTGACCGTGCTGGTGGCACTGCGCGACCGCTGGATCGGAAGATGACCACAGCAGCCCACTGTGAGGAAACGCCTACGTGGCTGCGTGCAGGTTGCGCTTGCACGCGGCCGCAATGAGGTACGACACTGGAGCAGCGCTCGGCCAAGCACCGCAACCGCCGGACGGAGGAACAATGACCGAACGACGGCGCAGTGTCAGCGCCGAGGCGTACGTCTCCAAGCACCGCAACCGCCGGACGGAGGAACAATGACCGAACGACGGCGCGCCGCGCTGGTACTGATGGTCTGCACGGCTCTCGCGGCCGCGGCCTGCGGCGGGGAAGTGACGGACTCCGCTGACGACGGCGACCGGGAGACTCCGACGACCTCAGCGCCTGGGCCGTCCGAGCCCGACGACACGGAGCCAGCCGCGGATGCCGAGCCCGGTGCCGCCGAACCCTCCGAAGAACCCGGCACAGACGGCGCAGACGACACAGCCGAGCACTCCGAAGAACCCGACGCCACAGACGGCGCAGACGACACAGACGACACAGACGCCGCAGAAGAACCCGACACGGACGGCACCGACGAAGCCGCCGAACCCTCCGAAGAACATGACGGCGCGCCTCCGAACATCTTCGACGACCCTCGCGACGGCATCTTCGACGAGTTCCAGGCCACCATGGACCGCGGCGACCACCCGTTCATGCAGGTCGACACTTTCTGCCTCGCGCACGACCCCGCCCCGGACCGGGTCGCTACCGACACCGGAATCGGCGCCGACTCGATCTCTCTCGTACACCTGCGCTCGAAGCTCGAGGAGTTCGTCTCGCTCGGGTTCGCCGCCGAGGTGGGCGACGTCGCCGAGATGTTCGACACATTCACGACGGTGGTGAACGAGCAATGCGGCGGCGTGCGAGGCCGGATGATCGACATGCACACGATCGAGGTCCCGGTGATGGGCGACGACACCGACGCGGCCAGCAACGCGGCCTGCATCGAGGCCATCGAAGACCTCGACGGGGTGATCCTGCTCAACTCCACTGGCTTCCCCGGCTCGGCCAACCTGTGCATCGCGGAGGACCACGAGACGGCCTTCATCTCGGTGGTGAGCCAGCCCGAGGAATTCATGCGCCGCGGCGAGGACAGGCTCGTCAGCGTGACGGCCACCGTCGAGGACGTCTTGGGCTGGATGGCGCTGGACCTGATCCAGCGGGGCGAGCTGGACGGCCGAACCGTCGGCTTGGCCGTGGGCGACACCCCCGGCGAGTCCGAAGCCGTCGAGGCCGGGCTAGTGGAGGTCTTGAAGGAGAACGGCATCGATCTGGCCGTGTACGACGTCCTCGGCTGCCAGGGAGCCTTCTGCACGGTGGGCATGCAGGAGTTCGTGCAGAAAATGCGAGAACAGGGCGTGGACGTGGTCATCAACGTCCTCAACGCGGTATCGGCGCCGGGGCTGCTCACCGAGATGGTCGCCCAAGGCTACGAGCACGGGGACGTCCAGTTCTACGCCTCGGAGTTCAACGGCCAGGCGGTGGAGATCGTGGCCTCCAAGATCGTGGCCTTCGGAGGCGAGGCCGCCGGTCGTCTCTACAACGGCGCCGTCATCCAGAGCTTCCTGAACACCGGCGCATACCGGCTCGAAGGCTACGAACCGAAGGCGTTCAACGAGATGTGCAACGACACCTACGGCGCCCACAGCCCGTCGGGCGCCAACTACGAGTCCGAGGACCGGGCCGAGGGCACGGCCACCTACGACATGGCCGTCGGCGTCTGCGAGATCATGCGCCTGGCACTGCGGGCTGTCTACGACGCGGGCGACAACCCCACCCGGGCCGGCATCTACGCCTCGCTGGCGACGCTCGGGCCGGTCGATTCCAACGAGATGCTCCCCGCATCGCTGTGGCCCGGCAAGACGGCCACGCCCGACGTTCTCCACAACCTCGTATTCGAGTACCCGTGCGCGCAGCCGGCGCCCTTCGGGGCTGAGAACATCTGCCTGTACCCGATCGACGAGTACCGGCCCGCACCGGACTAGAACCTGGTCAAGGAACCGCGATGGCCAGTCCTGAGAAAGTTGCCCGTCCTGATGCGGAGGGGGCGCCTCGGCACGACCGGGGCGCCTTCGCGCGCCGGGGCTACATGCTGGACGTGTCCCGAGACCGGGTCCCCAGGAATGAGACGCTCGAGTGGCTCGTCGGCGTGCTCTCGACGCTCGGGTTCAACGAACTGCACCTCTATGTGGAGCACACCTTCGCCTACACGGGTCACGAGGAGGTGTGGGAGGGAGCCTCGCCGCTCACCCGGGGCGACTTCGAGTGGCTGGACCGGCTCTGCGAGGCCAGCGGCATCGACTTGGCAGCCAACATGAACTGCTTCGGACACATGCAGCGCTGGCTGGCCCATGAGCGCTACCGAGGGCTCGCGGAATGCCCCGACGGTGCTCCCGCGGTGCTCGGGCCGGGCACCATGCCGCCGACATGCCTGGCGCCGACGGCGGCCAACGCCGATTTCGCGCTGTCCCTGGCCCGGGAGATGGCCGCGGTCGTGCGCAATCGCCGCATCCACATAGGCGGCGACGAGCCGTTCGAGTTGGGCGACGGCGCCTCGGCGCAGGCCGTGTCGGAGCGCGGGCGCGGCAGCGTGTACATGGAGCATCTCAGCCGGATCATCGAGCCGCTGGCGGCCGACGGCCATGAGGTGATGTTCTGGGCCGACCAGATGCGCCGCGACCGCTCGCTGATCCCCAGGATTCCCCCAGGAGCGGTGCCGGTGGTGTGGAACTACGAGGCGCCGTCCGACGGCGGCTGGGAGGCGCTGCTGCCGGCCGACCTCGTCGAGCGCCTCGGCCTGCCCGAAGACCCGCACCTGGGCTTCGAGTCGCACGCGCGCCTGCTGGCCGAGGCCGGAGTGCCGTTCTGGGTGGCGCCCGGCACCTGCACCTGGAACACGCTGATCGGCCGGAACCGCAACGCCGCGGACAACATCGCCGACGCCGCAGCCGTCGGCGCGGCCCACGGCTCGCCGGGACTGCTGCTCGCCGACTGGGGCGACAACGGGCACTTCCAGCCGCTGCCGGTGTCGCTGCCGTCGATGGTGCGGGCCGGCGCGGCCACCTCCGGCCCGCCGATCGACGACGCGGCTATGGCCCGGCGGGTGGACGAGGCGCTGGGCTGCGAGTCCGGCGTCGGGTCGCTGATCGACCGGTTGGGCCTCATCGGCGAGGCGGTCGGGATGGCGGCCCTCAACGCCAGCCCGATCTTCGCCGTGCTGTGCGACACCGGCCTGCCCGTCTTCGGCGAGCCCGACGCCGAGGCGACCGCGGCCGGCCTGGAGACGCTCACAGAGGCGAGGCAGCGTTTCTCGGAGCCGGTCGGCGGGCCCCGCGGCCTTGTGCTGGCAGCGGAGATGGGGGCGGCGTGCCGGCTGGCCGAGATCGGGCTGCGCCGTCTGGCCGCACAGCACGGCCTCGACGTTCAGGCACCGACGGCTGCCGAGGTCGATGAGGCCGCCGAGGCGCAGCGGGCGGCCTGGCTGCTGTCGAGCCGACCCGGAGGCCTCGATGACTCGATCGCCAAGCTCATCCGGTAGACGCGGCCGCATGGCCTCGGCCGAGATTGGTGACGTTTGGGGCACCCCAGAGGCGGTTTCGTCGCCAATTTCGCCGAGGATGGCGCGATGACCGTCTCGCTCGACGGCCGCGTGGCCCGCCCGGGCTGGACGCTGCGTGTGGACGGCCTGGAGATCGGCGAGGGGGTGACCGCGGTGGTGGGCGCCAACGGCGCGGGCAAGACGACCCTCGGGCGGGCCGTGGCAGGACTCGACCGACTCGAAGCCGGTCGCCTGGCCATCGCCGACACGCCGGTGGACGACCCGGCAGCAGGCCTGTTCGTGGCGGCGCACCGGCGCAAGGTGGGCTTCGTCTTCCAGGACCACCGGCTCTTCGGGCACCTCCGCGTGATCGACAATGTGGCCTTCGGCCTGCGCCGGACGGGAACGGCCCGGACGGCCGCCCGGAAGCGCGCGTCGGAGCTGCTCGAACGGGTCGGCGTGGACTCCTCGGTGTGGACCGGCCGCCCGGCCGCCCTGTCGGGCGGCCAGAGCCAGCGGACGGCCATCGCCCGGGCGCTCGCGGCCGAGCCCGACGTGCTGATAGTGGACGAGCCGCTGGCCTCGGTGGACGCCTCGGGCCGTGCGTCGCTGCGCGCCCTGCTCGCCGAGTCCCCGGCCCGCTGCACCCTCCTGATCACCCACGACCCCGTGGACGCGGCCACCCTGGCCCGCAACCTGGTGGTGCTCGACGGCGGCGCAGTGGCCAGCCGGGGCTCGGTGGCGGACGTGACCGCCGCGCCCGGATGCGAGTGGGCGGCCTCGTTCCTGGGCGCCAACGTCGTCGCCGGCCAGGCGCGGGGCACGTCGGTCGCCACCGAGAGCGGCCTGGTCCTCGCGGTGGCCGCCGAGGCCGACGGCCCGGTCTACGTCACTTTCCCGGCCCACGCGGTGACCCTGCACCGCGACCGCCCCGCGGGCAGCGCCCGCAACGCCTGGCAGGCCGAACTGCAGCGGGTGGACATCGACGGCGAGCGGGCCCGGGTCCATCTGGGAGGCCCGCTGGCGGTGCGGGCCGACGTCACCCGCCGCTCCGCCGACGAACTCGGCCTGCGGCCCGGCCTCACCGTCTGGGCCTCGCTCAAAGCCACCGAGTTGACCCTGGTGAACTGAGCCACACGGACAGCCGCGCTCGCCGGACGAGTCGCGACGGCTCGGGCCTCGTTGAACGATCGACGTTAGGTATGCCTAATATCGTTGGGTGCGATCCGCTGCTCCAGCCGTAAGGCGCCACGCAGTCGGGGTGCCAGCGGCTGCGGCACTGCTGGCGGCCGTCGCGCTGCTGAGCCTGCGTTACGGCGCCGTGAGCATCGACACCACCACGGTGTGGAACGCGATCTGGGACTACGACCGCAGCGACCACGCCCAAGTGGTGGTGCGCGAGCTGCGGCTGCACCGCACCGTGATCGGAATGATCGCGGGCGCGTCGTTCGCGGTGGCCGGCGCGCTCACCCAGGGCGTGACCCGCAACCCGCTGGGCGCGCCCGGAATCCTGGGCACCAACGCGGGCGCCGCCTTCGCGGTCGTCACCGCCATCTACGTGGCCGGCATCGCCACCCCGGCCGGGTACGTGTGGTTCGCGTTCGCGGGAGCGCTGGGGGCCACCGTGCTGGTCTACGCCATCGCCTCGGCCGGCGCGGGCGGGGCCACGCCGGTGAAGCTGGCGCTGGCCGGTGCGGTGATCAGCGCGCTGCTGGGATCCTGGACGGCCGCACTCCTTCTGCTGGACGTGGCCACACTCGATCAGGCCCGGTTCTGGCTGGCGGGGTCGATATCGGGCCGAGGCACGAGCGAACTGCTGCTGCTGTTGCCGATCGTCGCCGCCGCGATGGCAGCCGCGCTCGGGCTCGGCCGACACATCAACGCGCTCAGCCTGGGCACCGAGGTGGCTGCGGGCCTGGGCCAGCGGACCAGCACGGTCCGGGCCGTCGCAGGGCTGGCGGTGGTAGCTCTGGCCGGGTCGGCGGTGGCCCTGGCCGGCCCGGTGGCGTTCGTCGGGCTGGCGGTGCCCCACATCGTGCGGTCATTGGTGGGCCCTGACTACCGGTGGATCATCGTGTACTCGCTGCTGGGCGGGCCGTGCCTTCTGCTGGGCGCCGACGTGGTCGGCAGGCTGGTGGTCGCACCCCAGGAGTTGCAGGTCGGCATCGTAAGCGCCGCGGTCGGCGCGCCCTTCCTCGTCTACCTCGTCCGCAACACCAGGCTGGCCGAGCTGTGAGCTCCCCGACGCTCCCACCCGGCAGTGCCGGCAGCGCAGCCTGGGCGCGGCCGGCGGGCGGCAGGATCGCGGTCAGCCGCACTGCGATCCTGTGCCTCGGCGCCGCCGCGGCCGCGCTCGCGTTGGCCGTCGTGGGCGTAGTGGTCGGGGATTTCCCGGTGCCGGCCCGCCGCGCCATCGCCACCGCGCTGTGGGACCGCGGCGGCGAGTACGACTTCGTCGTCAACTCGCTGCGAATGCCGAGGATCATGGTCGCGCTGCTGGCCGGGGCGTGCCTGGCCCTGTCGGGAGCCCTCTTCCAGTCGCTGATCGACAACCCGCTGGTGTCGCCCGACATCATCGGCATCGACACCGGGGCGGCAGCCGCAGCGGTGGTGATCCTGGCCGTCGGCCTGGACTTGCGGCTGCTGCCGGTCGCGGCCTTCGCGGGAGCGGCCGCGGCCGCCGCGCTGATCTTCGCTTTGGCGTGGCGGCGGGGCACCAGCGGCGGACGGCTCGTGCTGGTGGGCATCGGCGTCAGCGCGCTGCTGAGCGCGGTGATCACCTACATGCTGGTGCGCTTCCCGATCGAGCGGGTCAGCGCGGCGGCCCGGTGGCAGGCAGGCACCCTCGCAGGCTCGTCGTGGGACGACGTCCGCACCCTCGCCGTGGGTCTGGCCGTGCTGGCCCCGGCGGCGTTCGCGCTCGTGCGCCGCCTGCGGGTGATGCAGCTCGGCGACGACGCCGCGGCGGCGCTTGGCGTGCCCCTGGAGCGGAGCCGCATGACGGTGGTGGGCGTCGGCTGCGGGCTGGCCGCCATTGTGGTGGCGGTGGTGGGGCCGCTCGGGTTCGTCGCCCTGCTCGTGCCCCATGTGGCCCGGGCGATGGCCGGCACGCTGACCGCGGGGGTGCTGCTGCTGACCGCTCTGCTCGGCTCGGTGATGCTGCTGTCGGCAGATCTCATCGCCCAGCGCCTGTTCGCGCCCACAGTGCTGCCCGCGGGGGTGGTCACCGCGGCCATGGGCGGGCCGTACCTGCTGTTCGTGCTGAGGAAGTTCAACCGTGGCGCCTGAGCCGTCCCCGGCACCGACGCTGCGGGCCGAGGCGCTCGAGGTGGGCTACGGCGGACCGCCCGTGGTCAAGGACCTCACCTCGGCCGTGCCCGACGGCCAGATCACCGCGATCGTGGGGGCCAACGCCTCGGGCAAGTCTACGCTGCTGAGAGCACTGGCCCGTCTGCTGCGACCCTCCGCCGGCGTCGTCTACCTCGATGGCGAGGACATCACCGCCCAGTCCACCCGCGCAGTTGCGGCCCGCCTCGGCCTTCTTCCCCAGTCGCCGCGGGCGCCCGACGGCGTGCTCGTGGGCGACTTGGTGCGCCGAGGCCGCTACCCCCATCAGCGGCTGTTCTCGCAGTGGTCCGCAGCCGACGGCCGCGCCGTCGACCGGGCCTTGGAGCTGACAGACCTCTCCGAGCTGCGCGACCGTCCCGTCGACGAGCTCTCCGGCGGGCAGCGCCAGCGGGTGTGGATCGCGATGGTCCTGGCCCAGGACACGCCGATCATGCTGCTCGACGAGCCGACCACATACCTGGACATCGCCCACCAGATCGAGATGCTCGACCTGCTGGCCTGGCTGAACCGCGCCGAGGGCCGCACCGTGGTGATGGTGCTGCACGACCTGAACCATGCGTGCCGCTACGCCTCGCATCTCATCGCCATGGCGGACGGGCGTATCGAGGCCTCCGGCCCGCCCGACGAGGTGGTGACCGCCGAGATGATCGAGCGCGTCTTCGGCCTGCATGTGATCGTCGTCGCCTGTCCGGTCACCGGCGCGCCGCTCTGCGTGCCTCACACCCATGTGGGAGATAACCACGGGTAGCCGCAGTCTATAGGTCGAGCTTGCGAAGAAAGTTAGGCTTACCTATCATACGCTCGTGGCACTCGGGATCGAGACCGCGCGCGCTGGAGATGGCAGGCCGCCCGGCAGATGGGGAGCTTGGGCGGGCTTGGCGATGGCGGTAGCGCTGACCACGGCTGGATGCGGCACCGACCAGCAGAGCGCCGGTGCGGCCCCCAGTGCCGCCACTAGTGCGCCCGACACCGGGCCCGCTCTGCCGGTCACGGTCGTCGATGAGACCGGAGCGGAGGTGACCGTCGAATCCATCGAGCGGATCATCCCTCTCGACGGCGACGTGGCCGAGGTCGTGTTCGCGCTGGGCCTCGGCGCCAACGTGGTGGCGACCGACCTGTCAGCCACCTACCCGCCCGAGGCCGACGCCCTGCCCGAGATCGGCTACCAACGGGCGATCTCGGCCGAGACGGTGGCCTCGTACGAGCCGACCGTGCTGCTGGCCACTGAGATCGCCGGGCCGCCCGAGGCCGTCGACGACCTTCGCCGGCTCGGCTATCCGCTGGTGATCCTCCCCAACGAGGCGTCGCCGACAGGGGCGGGCCACAAGATCAGGGCGGTGGCGGCCGCGCTGGGCGTGCCTTGGCGGGGCGAGGAGATGGCCGACTCGCTCGACGCGGCCATCGCCGAGGCCGCGGTCCCCACCGACCCAGGCCGAGACGAGGCCGCGCGGCCCCGGGTCATGGCCCTGTACATGCGGGGCACGGTCGCGCAGTTGGTCTTGGGAGAGTCCGCCAACACTCGCTGGCTGATCGGCGCGGCCGGGGGCGCGGACGTGTCTGAGGAGATGGGGATACTCGACAACGCGCCCATCTCGGCCGAGGCGATCCTGGCGGCGGCCCCCGACGTGCTGGTGGTCCCCGAGGCGGGCCTCGAGTCCGTCGGAGGGCTGGACGGACTGCTGGAGATCGGCGGGCTGGGCCAGACCCCGGCGGGCCTTCATCGGCAGGTGCTGGCCTACGACGACCAGCTCCTGCTGGGCAACGGACCGCGGACGGCGCAGATGCTCGTGCAGCTGCGCGACGACTTGAGCGACGTGATCGTCGCAGGGAATTGACCAACGAACAGACCGGGAGGCGACCTGATGAACAGCCCAGAATTCGAACAGCTGCGCTTGGGAGTGGCGCTGGCCCATGTGGTGCCCGACGCAGAGATCCGCATCTCGGCCCCCGCGGGATCCGACCTGGCGGTCTCGTCGTGCCCGGGGGCCGACATGGACATCTGCGACCTGCGGCAACTGGTGGTGTCGAGCGCCTGCCCCCGCCAGCCCGACGTGAGCCAGTGGATCAAGGTCCTCGAGATCCGCGGCTCCCTCGAGCATTGCGGCGGCGGCGTCTACCGGCCGCGGCACGCTCAGGAAGAGCACCGCTGGTTCGCCACCCTGCTGTCGCCGCGCGAGGTCGTCGACGTTCTCATGCGGCTGGAATCCCATGCGCAGGTCGACGAGTCCGTCAAGACGCTCCTCAAGCCCGACCTGGCGCTGGGCGTGACCAGCGTCCGCCTGAGGGTCGACGACCAGACCGTCGATGTGGACATCGACGACACCGCGCAGACGGTGCACGGCGCTTGCCTAGTGTCGGAGCTGCTGCGCTGCGCGGGCAGCCCGCGCGGCCTGCCCACGTCTTGACCGCAATCACAACAAACAAGCACTTCCAACAAGGAGGAAGACAATGAGCATCGTCCGGATAAACGCCATCACCGTCCCCGAAGGGGCCGGCGACGAACTGCTGCGCCGCTTCGAGCGGAGGGTCGGCGAGGTGGAGCACATGGCCGGCTTCGAGGGCTTCGAGCTGCTGCGCCCGACAGAGGGCAACACCTGGTACGTGTACACCCGCTGGGCCAGCGAGGAGGACTTTCTGGCCTGGGTGCGTTCGCCGGCGTTCGCCCGGGGCCACGCCGAGGCCAGCCAGCAGCCGGTCGCTCACGGCGCGGAGCTGCTCAGCTTTGAGGTGGTGCTGGCCGCCGGCGCCCCCAGCGAGACCGGCACATGACCACGTCAGGCGCTCGCCCGCGCCCGTCGACTCGACTGGCCGCGGCGCTGGCGGTCGCGGTGCTCGCATTGGCCGGGTGCGGCAGCGACGACAGCTCCGGCACTGAGAGCGCGGCCGAGGCCCCGACCACGACCACAACCGCAGCACCCACAACCACGACAACCACAACCACGACGACCACAACCGCAGCACTCACGACCACCGCGGCCAGCGCACCGGCTGAGGACGCCAGCGCCACCGCACCCGCCGACGACGCCAGCGCCACCGCCAGCGCACCCGCCGACGAAGCAAGCGCGACCGCCAGCGCACCCGCCGACGAGGCCAGTGCTACCGCACCCGCCGACGACGCCGGGCCGGCGCCCGACCAGTCCGAGCAGGCCGCCATGGACGCCTGGGCCGTCGTGTTCGACTCCGAGGCCGACTACGGCGACAAGGTCCCCCATCTCGAGAACGCGGCCCAGCTCGAATCGACGGTCGCCGCCTACGCCGACACCGGGAAGTCCTTCGGTGGCGTGAGCCTCGAGCCGACGGCCGTCGCCATCGACGGTGACGTGGCCAACGTCACCTACAACGTGCTGTTCGGCGAGAGCGCCGCCTACAGCGACCTTTCCGGCGAGATGCAGCTCGTCGACGGCGTCTGGGTGGTCAGCCGGGACACCTTCTGCGGCTTCATGTCCTCAGCCCGCACCCCCTGCCAGGACTGATGCCCCGATGACGACCGGAATCCTCTAGTGCCTTCTCTTCTCTGACCAGGCTCAGGGCGCTTGCAGAATGCTGGCATTGCTGGCATAATGCTGTCATGGGAGTACAGATCACCATCCGGAACGTGCCCGAGAAGGTCCGCGACGAGTTGGCGGCCCAGGCGGCGCTCAACCGCCAGTCGATGCAGGAGTACCTGCGGGAGGAACTAGAGCGGCTCGCATCGCTGCCCCCGGTCGACGTGTGGCTCGAGGAGGTCCGGCACCGAGTCGAGGAGTCGGGCACGGTCGTCACGGCCGAGCAGATCCTCGAGGCACGCGACGCTGACCGGAGATGAGCGCGGTCGTCGACGCCTCAGTTCTTGTCGCGGCTCGTATCGACTCTCAGCGTGAGGGATCCTGGGCTCGATCCGCCATCGCGCAGACTCCGCTTGCCGTGCCCGAGATGGCTCTGGCTGAGGCCACCAACACCCTGCGCCGCCTGGAGTTGTCCGGAACGGTCTCACAGCTTCAGGCCACAGCCGCTCAACGTGACCTGCTCCGACTCAACCTCAGATTCCATCGCTTCGCGCCCTTCGCCGGGCGTGTGTGGGAGCTTCGGGCGAACCTCACCGCCTACGACGCCTGGTATGTGGCCCTGGCCGAGGCGCTGCAGTGGCCGCTCTACACGCTCGACCGAAAGCTCAGCCGCGCGCCCGGCCCGCGCTGCGAGATCGCGGTCCCACCAGCTTCGGTCTGAGCACGCCGAGTCGTCCCGCCAGGCCGAACGACGCCATCGCCCAATCTACGGTACGGAGAAGTCCGGGTTGATGGCGATCACCCAGAACATGGCACCCTGGTCGTCGGCCAGCATGGCCATCCGGCCCGGGGGCTGGTCCATGGCGAGCACCACCGTCTGGCCGCCGAGACGCTCGCACTGCTCGACCGTCGCGTCGCAGTCGTCCACCGCGAACAGGACCGCCCAATGGGGCGGGACATCCTCTGCGGCCGGGGTGGCGCTGGCGATGAAGTCGTCGCCCAAGCGGATGCCGACGGTGCCTTCCTCGTCGAAGGGCACGCTCGTCCAGCCCAGCAGCTCCGAGTAGAAGCTCATGGCCGCGTCCACGTCGCTGGTCACCAGCTCGTGCCAGCACATGGTTCCGTGCTCGTCCACCAGGTCGGCGCCGCGGTGCTCGCCCGGCTCCCACACGATCACCACCGCGCCGGTGGGGTCCTGCACGACAGCGAGGCGGCCGGTGTCGTCGACGTCCATGACCGGCCCGAGCGGCGTGCCCCCGCATTCGGCCACCCGGGCCGCGGTCGCGTCGATGTCGTCCACCTTGACGTACGTCTCCCAGAAGTAGGGCATGCCCGCCAGTTCCTCGGGCTGGAGCATCAGCCCCCACACAGGCCGCTCGCCCTTGAGGGCGACCGTGTAGGGGTTGCTTTCGGCAGGCTCGCTGAAGGTCACCCCGAACAGGTTCGAGTAGAAGGCCTCGGCCCGGCCGGTGTCGCCGGTGCACAGATCGACCCAGCAGAAGTCCCCGTTCCGGTAACCGTCGCGCTCAGCCATGACTGCTCCTCCCGTCTCGGCCAGCGTCCGGGCACCCTAGCGGCGGCGCTCGGCCCGCCGTCCTCGCCTCGCTCAGCGCGACTGGCCGGCCGGAGCTGGGCGCGGCGGCGGCGGTGCGCACCTCCTCCCCCCGGTAGTGCGCACCACCGCCCCGCTGGATGACCGAATGCCCACGCGGCCTCGGTCAAAGGAAGAAACGCCGTTTCCATACTCGCGCACCGCGGGCGCGGCCACAACCCGAAGCCGTGCCGCCGGCCCGTCGGGCGGTCAGGACTCGGACAGATCGGCCAGCGGGACGAGGCGGCTGGTGATCTCGGGCACGGACTCGGGCTGCACGAAGCGCAGGCCCATCACGCCGTGGTCGCGGTCGCCGGGATCGATCCAGTTGGCGACGCCGGGGTCGGCGGCGGCCACCACTATCCGCACCCGGCCGCCGGGCTCTCGGGCCGCGTTCTCGCTGTCCACGTAGCCCCGGCCCCGGAAGTAGTCGGCGAGGTTCTCCATCCAGTGGTTGCAAAGCTGGAAGTTCCAGTGCTGGCAGCGGGGCTCGTCGAACTCCACCACCAGCGCGGCGCCCGGTGCCAGCCGCCAGTAGCCGAACTCGAAGCGGCGGTCGTCGGGCGAGCCCCCGATCCGCTCGTACCACTCCTTGGTGTACTCGAGCTGGTTCTCGCGGGTGAGCAGGTCGCGGGTCCAGCCGCCGTAGTCGCTGAGCAGCCCGAGCACCAACTGGCCGGCCACGGCCAGGCGGGCCGCCATGTCGTCGGGCTCGGGCGTGGCCGGCCGGGGATGGTCGTCGAGGCAGCGGATCTCCAGCCGGGGCGGCGACTGGGCCCCGCGGTCCTCGTAGACGACCCGGCCCATCAGCTCCCGGGTCAGCTCCGTCATGGGGAACCACACCTCGTCGGGGCCGGGATCCCCCACCGACATCACGAAGTCAACGGTTCCGTCGGCGGCGGCCAGTTCGGCCAGCACGAAGCTGTGGGGGGTGAGCGCCATGTTCGGGTTGAAGCCCGGCAGGTAGTCCTCGGCGCCGATGCCGACGCTGAACGCGCCGACGTCGTCGGGGACGGGCGGGCTCCACGCCGACAGGTGGGTGTAGGCGCTGCCGAGCGTGCCGGTGACCCGGTAGCGGTAGCGGGAGTCGACCGGCTGGACGATGTGGTCCTGGTTGGGGGACTGCACCCCCTGCCCGCCCCGCAGCGGCGGCGGTATGAGCCTGATCGGCCGGGGCCGGGGGCCGGGCGTGCGCCGCTCCACAGCCCGGGCCGACGCCATGGCGATCATGCGGGTGAGGTAGCGGAAGCCCTCCACCCGGTCCTGGGGGTCGCCATCGGGGGTCTCGCGCACCACGATGCGGCCCGCGGCCTTGAGCATGTCGCAGAAGTCGTCCCAGGCCCGACCGTCGAGCAGCCGCTCGCTCCGCCGGGCCGCGACCGGGTCGTCATCCGCGGCGTCCCCTGCACCGTGGCCGGCAGCGGCGGGGTCTGGCGTCGTCATGATGTCCTCCCTGTCTTCTCCCCGTCTCCTCGACAGTCATGGAGATGGTTGCATCCCAAGGGCGTCTTGCAGGAAGCGGAGTTGGACCAGCAACAGGTTCTCGGCGACCTCCTCCTGGGGAGTCATGTGGGTCACGCCCGGCAGCGGCAGCACGGTGTGGGGCCGTCCCGCCGCCATCAGGGCCTGCGACAGGCGCAGCGTGTGGGCAGCCACCACATTGTCGTCGGCCAGGCCGTGGATCAGCAGCAGCGGCCGCACCAGACCGGCGGCGAGCGGGGTCAGGTCGGTGCGCTCGTAGTTGGCGGGCTCTTCGGCCGGGTGGCCGAGGTAGCGCTCGGTGTAGTGGGTGTCGTACAGCCGCCAGTCGGTGACCGGCGCGCCGGCCACCGCGGCCGCGAACACGTCGGGGCGGCGCAGCACGGCCAGCGCGGCCAGGTAGCCGCCGAAGGACCAGCCCCGGATGGCCACCCTGGACAGGTCGAGCCGCGGGTTCAGTTCGGCCGCGGCGCACAGCGCGTCGATCTGGTCGTCGAGGGCCGGGCCTGCAAGGTCGCCGCGCACGGCCCGTTCGAAGGCCGGGCCCCGGCCCGGTGTTCCCCGGCCGTCGGCCACGAGCACCGCGAAGCCCTGGTCGGCGAACCACTGCGAGGTGTGGAACAGCGCCTCGGCTCGCTGCACCCGCTGGGCGTGAGGTCCGCCGTAAGGGTCGAGCAGCACCGGCAGCCGCCCGTCGCCGCCCGCGACCGAGTCGGCGGGCATCACGATGGCCGATACCAGGCGGCGGGGTCCGAGTTCCACGATCTCGACGTTCAGACCGAGGCCGGGATCCGCAGCGTTGGAGCCCAGCACACGAGCAGGCGCACGGCCCGGTGAGCGCACTGTGCATCGGCGGCCTGAGAACTCCATCGACCGGCCGATGAGCGCGGTCGTGCCGCCGCCGACGACCGCTCCGTTGACGCCCGGCGCGACGCTGAGCCACTCGACGGCGCCGTCCCAGCCGACACGGGCAACATGGACTTCGGCCGGGTCCGTCGAGGCTGCGACCACCGCTCCGTCGTCGTCGGCGTGGTGTACGCACCGGACCTGCATGTCGTCGGGCGTGAGCGGCTCGCCGTCCCGGCAGAGCCTGCGAGCGGGGCCCCGATCCTCCACGGTCACCAGACGGTCGCCGACCAGGCGGGGCACACCCGGCACCAGCTCCACCCAGGCGCGGTCGGTCACGCGGCGCAGCAGGCGGCAGGACCCCGTGCCGGGGTCGGCCTCCAGCACGCCGAGCGTGCGCTGGTCGCGGGTCTGCACCGTGAGCAGCAGTCCGTCGGCGGTCCAGCGCACGGCCGCCAAGTACTCCCAGCCGCCCTCGTCCCAGGCCACGTCCACCCGGCCGGCATCTACGGATGAACCGGTCTCGGCCCCACTTGTCACGGAGGCGCCTTCCTGGCCAGCGCCCGGACGCGCGGCACCGGGCCCTCCGACACCGACGGGCGAGGCGTCCTGCAGGTCGAACACGGCCAAGCCGACCGCGGCGTTGTCCTCGCCGGACGCGGGATGGCGGACCTCG
Source organism: Acidimicrobiales bacterium (assembly GCA_963667505.2). Taxonomy (GTDB): domain Bacteria; phylum Actinomycetota; class Acidimicrobiia; order Acidimicrobiales; family Aldehydirespiratoraceae; genus Aldehydirespirator. Next base: position 2,327,081 of record OY763490.2, read on the forward strand.
GTCGGCTCGGCGTCGGGCGAGGCCGGGTCGGCGATCCACCTGCGTCGCACCGGCGCAGTGTCCACGCGGGCCGCGAGCAGCCGACTGCCGCAGGGCGACCACCAGTGGCCTCGGGTTCGGCCCATCTCCTCGGCTGCCACGAACTCCGCTGATCCCCACACGACCGTCTCGTCGGGCTCGTCGATGACGAGTCGGTCGGGCCCGTCGCCGGTCACCCGAAGGCCCGACCCGGCCACATAGGCGACCCTGCGCCCGTCGGGCGACACCCGAGGATCGAACGCGCCAGGTCGGGCGGGCAGGAACTCGGCCGGTCCGTCGCCAGCGGCGAGTCCGACCCGCCACAGCCGGCCGCTCAGCGCGAAGGCCGCGGTGGTCAGTGCGGCGTCGGCATCGAAGGACACGATGCCCTCAGCCGTCTCGCGCACCCGCTCGCGCCGGGCCCGTTCGGCCGCGGGGACGTCGTTTCCCGGGTCGCGGTCGGCGGACGAGCCGCGATGCTCGCCCCGAAGCCGGCGGGGGTCGGCCGCAAGGCGCTCGGTGCCGGACGCAACGTCGAGCACCCATAGAGCGTTGACCGGATCTACCGGGCCGGATGAGCGCAGGAACGCGACCCGGGCGCCGTCGTCTGAGACCCGGACATCGCGGGGCTCGCCCAGCGTGAAGCGGCGGGTGCGGGCCTGGCGCCGGGGGAACGACTCGGCCTCGGCCATGGCGGCGGCTCAGCGCTTCCCGTCTTCGGGCCGCCCGCAGCGCGGCCCGAAGCCGCCGCGGCCGATCATGCCGTTCCCCGGGTCAGCCGAGGGTGCGAGGTCGGCGACAGCGTGTGCGATCAGTCGCCGAGTTGGGCCTGCAGGTACATCTCCGCGCCGATCTCAGAGATCACATGCTGCTGGGTCTCGATCCAGTCCAAGTGGAGCTCCTCGCCCACCAGCAGGTCCTCGAGCAGTTCGCGGGTGCCCGAATCGCCCTGATCCAGACACATCGAGACGCCCCGGCGGTAGCGCTGCACCGCCGCCTCCTCGAGCTCGCGGTCGAGCTGGAGCTGCTCGACGACGGTCTCGCCGACGCGGACGCTGCCCAAGCGCTGGAGGTTGGGCATGCCCTCGAGCAGCAGGATGCGCTCGATCAGCTTCTCCGCGTCGTTCATCTCCTCGATCGACTCCTCGCGGAACTTGGAGGCGAGACGCTTCCAACCCCAGTTCTCGCAGATCTTCGCATGGGCGAAGTACTGGTTGATAGCGGTCAGCTCGGCGGTCAGCGCCTCGTTGAGGAACTCGATGATCTCGGGAGAACCCTGCATGGCCTCACACTACCCGCTCGCCGTCCGCCCGGCTCGACCGAGCGTGCGGGCGCGAGCCGCGGCGGCAGCGACCGGATGAGACGATGATCGAAGGCCGAAGACCGGCGAGTCAGCCGACGGTGGCCGGCTGGAGCGAGAGCGCCACCTCCGATTCCATCATCGTCTGGATGGTCTGCAGGCACCCGCCGCACCGGGCTCCGGCGCCGCAGTGCCGGATCAGCGCCTCCAGATCCATCTCGCCGGTGGCGATCAACTCGCGGATCACACGGTCGTTCACCGCATTGCAGTGGCAGACGAGCATGGACGACTCCCGGGGTGCCGAGGTGTTAGGCAGCGCTAACTATACACGTTGAACATTCCTCATCAAATCCGTGCAGACGACGTTGCGCGCGCCGTGCTGCACCCGGTTGCTTGCCTCAGTCCTCCACGACGTGGCCGCCGAAGGCCTCGAGCGACCGGTCCCACGCGAGGTGGTCGAGACCGCCGCCCGGACCCACCGCCCCCGCGGCCGCGTCTCCCATGGCGATCACATGGTGGAGATTGTCGGGCACGCCCAGTCCCTGACGCCCCAGCGCCACTATCCCGGCTCGGGCCATGCCGCGCATCCAGGCATCTGCGGCCGCCCTCGCCTGCATGGTGGCGGTCTCGTAGACGGGATAGACCGACGGCAGACGGTGCACCCCCGCACAGGCCGGCTCGGGGTCGGGCAGGCCGACCCTGCCGATCCCCTCGACGACGAGCGCCGCGATGCGGTCGTCCGAGGAGCGCCAGAGCTCGTCGCCGGGCCAGCACGGGATCTCGGCGCAGAGCACCGTCTGGTCGTGCGGGTCGTCGCCGTCGCGGTAGTTCTTCGGCTCCGACAGCCGGGACACGACCGTCTCAGGCCCGGGCAGGTAGTGGGCGTCGAAGGGCGTGTACCGGGGACGGTCGACGACGAGGTAGGCCAGCACCATCGCCCTGCTGCGGCAGCGTTCCAGAGCCTCGGCGACCTCTGCGGGAGGGGCCGGGCTCAGGGCTCGGGCCAACGCGGGCCGAGGCATCGTGGACAGCACAAGGTCGGCCTGCATCGCACCGCCGTCCGAGCGGACTTCGACGCCCTCGTCCGACACCGTCAGGCCGACGACGCGAGTGCGCAGCCGCAGGTCCGCCCCCACGTCGACGGCGGCCTCGGCGAGGGCCTCGCTGATCTGGCCGTAGCCGCGCCTGGGATACAGGAAGGAGCGGCCCTGCGGCCGGGCGGCCCGAGCCACCCGCCTGAGCACGTCGCCGGCGCCGGACGCCGACACCCTCCGTCTCGCCAGTTCCGGGTCGAGCCGGGCCGCCTCGACCCCGTAGAGCTTGAGCGAGTAGGGCACATAGAACTCGCGGGCGACCGCCGGTCCCAGGCGACGGACGATCTCATCCTCGAACGAGACGGACGCGCCGCGGGCGCGGCGCCTGATCGGAGCCGCGACTGTGTCGAGGCCGGCGCGCAGCGAGAACCCGGCAGGCAGGCTCCGCACCATGTCGGCGGCCCGAAGCGGAAAGCCGAGCCAGCACCCCCGCAGCCGGATGCGACCATGGCGCGGTCGCACCTGCAGATCGGATCCGAGCAGCGACCGGAGCACGTCGAGCAGGGGGCCCGGCGTGGCTGGATGCAGCCGGTGCGACCCGTAGTCCACCCGCTGCCCGGCCACTTCGAAGCTGCCCGCCATTCCGCCAACAGCCGGTCCGGCCTCGAGGACTGTGCAGCGGTGCCCGGACCGGGCGACGCCGAGGGCGGCCATCAGCCCCGCCGGGCCCGCCCCGACGACCACGATCTCAGCCATTCGGAAGGCTCCGGATTCCCATGCGCCCCACCAGAGTGTAAGGTTTGCCTAATGCCATATGTAGACCATTCCGAATACAGAGTGCCGGTGATCGGTCGCCCCCGGCAGGCCCCCAGGGCCGTGGTCACGGGCGCGGCCGGATTCATAGGCTCGCACCTCGCCGACCTGCTCCTGGCCCGAGGGCACGACGTGATCGGACTCGACTCGTTCGATCCCGCGTCCAGCCCCGATCGCAGGGCGCGCAACCTTGCCGGGGCCCTCGGCCGGTCGTCGTTCCGCCTCGAGGTGGCCGACCTGCGCACCGCCGCACTGCACGAGCTCTTCCGCGACGCCGACACCGTCTACCACCTCGCGGCGCGCGCCGGCGTCCAAGACTCCTGGGGAGCGGCAGGCGCCTCCACCTGGTCGAACAACGCCGCCGCCACGCAGGCCGTGCTCGAGGCGGCCCTCGCCACCGGAGTCCGCCGGGTGGTGCTGGCCTCGAGTTCGTCCGTCTACGGAGACACCGCGCAGCCGGGCGGCCCGCGGGTCGTGGCCCCCACCAGTCCCTACGGAGCGAGCAAGGCCGCCTGCGAGCACCTGGCCGGGGTCTACGCCGGCCGCGGACTCGAGATCGTGACGCTGCGGTACTTCACGGTCTTCGGGCCGCGACAGCGTCCCGACATGGCGATGCAGCGGATGTTTGAGGCCGCGGCGGGCGGGGCGGCCTTCGCTCGACGGGGCCGCGGCAGCCAGACCCGCGAGTTCACATTCGTGCGAGACGTCGCGGAGGCGACCGCAGCAGCCGGCACGGCGCACGAGGCCGTCGGCCGCGCGCTCGACATCGGCGGGGGACTGCAGGCCTCGCTCAACGAGGTGATCGCGGCGGTGGAGGAGATCGTCGGGGACACGGTGCCGGTGAGGCCGGTTCCTCGGCCGGCCGGCGACCCCAGGGCCACGGTGGCGTCCCGCGGGCCCGCCCGCCGTGTGCTCGGCTGGAAGCCGCGCACCTCTTTGCGCCAGGGACTCGCCGAGCAGTGGGCGTGGCATCTGGGTCTCGCCCAGTCCGATCAGCACGCTACGGGGACGACCCCGGCGCCGGTCGTCGCGACGGCCGATCCCCGGCGCTCGAGGCGCGCCCGGGTGCTGGCCGCGACCTGAGCCAGGCCCAGACGGCCACCGCGATCAGCAGCACCGACCAGACCGCGGTCAGAGCCGTCGCCGCGCCGTCGAAGCGGCGGTGGTCGGGGAGCAGCATCGACCAGGCCGCATACAGGGGGTTGGCGGTCGGCTCGAAGTCGGTGACGAGGCTGCGCCGACCGGTCGAGGACTCCGCCACGAGCCACAGCCACGAGAACGAGCCTGCGGCACACCCGGCCAGCGCCGGCCAGCGCAGCAACGGGAACCTGTGTGCCAGCATGCACACGGCCGCCACGACCGCGGGCAGCACCACCACCAGCTGGCGGCCGGGCCACCACCAGCCGTGCATGGTCAGGGCCAGCCAGGTGGCCACCGCGTAGGCCGCGGCCGCCGCTCCGAGCGCGACCGCCCATCCCGGCGGGCGACGACGGGCCAACGCGGCCAGCGCGGGCGCGGCCAGCAGGTACGCCGGCGTCCAGGCGGCCAGCCCGAAGCCTCGGTCGACGATGAGTCCCGCCAGGCGGCGGCTGCGGCCGGCGTAGTCGGGATCTTGCCCGACCACCAGGAACTCGCCGTCCACGAAGTGATCGCCGCTCGCGTACACCGTCCACCCGCCGTAGACGCGCTGGTGGAAGGCGAGGTAGACGGCGCCCGCGGCCGCCAGCAGCAGCAGGTCGGCCGCCAGCCGCCGACGGCTGCGGGGCCATGTCCTCATGGCCAGGGCGACGGCCAGCACCGCCGCTACCGGCACGTACTTCACCGACAGCCAGGGCAGGGCGATCACCGCCCCCAGCGCGGCGGCGCGGCCGCGGCGCCCGAGCGGCCCGCTCACGGCGGCGATGCCGAGCACCACGCACAGCCCGGCCGGCATCTCGGGGTAGACCTGAGTGGCGTAGGCGGTCAGCGGCGGCGCGCCGAAGAACGCGCCGACCAGCGGCGCGGCCACGCTGACCGGCGCTCCGAAGCGCCGCACGGCCAGCCATAGGGTGGCTGCCGCGGTCGCGGCGGCCACGACGGCCAGGAATGCCTTGGCCGTTGCCCATCCGCCCAGCCGCATGGGCAGCGCCAACAGCGCGGGCAGCAGCGGGTCATGGGGACTGACACGACGGCCCGACTCGTCGAGGTCGACCGTCTGCGGGTTGAGGCTTATCTCGTGGAAGGGCTCGAAGCGCCTGTCATCGAGCTCGTCGCGGATATCGAGGTCGAAGTCCTCGGCGATGCTTATGGCCGTAATCAGGTACTGCGGCTCGTCCGCAGTGACCCGCGCCCCGTAGGAGGCTCGGGCCCCGATGGCCGGCAGGGCGAGCGCGAGGGTCCAGAGCGCCACCGCCACCATGGCGAACGCCAAGCGACGGCCCCCTCGTTCCTCGGCAGCGCGGCCGGCGCCTCCGGCGGCGCCGTGGATCGACGGCGGCGCGGCCGGTGCGATCGACGGCGGCGGCCCGCTCACAGCACATCGTTTCGGCGGATCACGAGGAACCATGTCAGCACGAACGACAGGGCCACCAGCACCACCGCCATGATCCCGGCCTCCGCGACGAAGGCGTCCTCGAACGAGCCGAATATGCGGGTCGCCAGGGTGGAGAAGCCCAGCGGCGACACGAACAGGCTGATGGGCAACTCCTTCATCACCGACAGCAGCACCAGACCGGCGCCCGCGAGCAGGCCGGGCCCCATCATGGGCAGATCGACGGCGAGGAACCTGCGGACCCGTCCCGCTCCCAGGAGCCGGGCCGAGTCGTGCAGCCTCTCGGGCACGCTGCGGGCCGCCACCAGCGTGACGCCCATGGCCAGCGACCCGAAGCGCACCACGTAGGCGAAGATCAGCAGGGCCATGGTGTCGTTCAACAGGTCGAAAGCGAGATCCGAGCGCAACGTCCAGAAGCGCATGGAGAGCGCGATGAGGATCCCGGGCAGGGCGAAGGTGCTGATGACCACCGCGTGGGCGACCGTTCCGGCGCGCGACCGGTAGCGGCCCACGAGCAGGGCGATGGGCAGCACCGCGGCGGTCGACACCACCGCGGCGACCACGCTGGCCCACAGCGTGTTGACGGTGGCGTCCACCACCACCGAGGAGTCGATGGTGAGAGGCCGGCCGCCGGTCGCCGATCTCACCAGGCCGCCCGCGGCCCAGTCCAGCAGCGCCACCATGGGCGCGGCGATCGCCAGCCCGCCCACCAGCACCGTGGCGAACGTCGCCGGAGCGCGCCAGCGGCCGAGGCGATAGATGATCGGGCGGTTCGACCGGCCTCCCACGCCGTCCGGCAGCCGAACCGAGAGGCGACGCTCGCCGACCACCACCAGCGCGGCCAGCACGAGCAGCATCAGGCTCAGGGCCAGCGCCACCGGAGGGTTGGCGAGCTGGTTGGTGGCGATGGCCCGGGTGAGCGTGTCGTAGCGCATCAACTGCACCGCGCCGAAGTCGCTGAGCGTGTAGAGGAACACCAGCAGCGTCCCCGCGCCCATGGCGGTGGCCATCTGCGGCAGGCAGACGCGTGCGAAGGCCTTGGCCGCGGTGTCGCCCAGCACCCGGGCGCTCTCCTCGAGGGTGCTCGGAAGCTGCCGGAGGCGGGCTGCGACCGGCAGGTACACGTAGGGGTAGGTCATCAGGGTCAGCACCAGCCAGGCGCCGACGAACCCTCTCAGCTCGGGGGTCCGCTCCATCCCGACGCCAGAGAGCAGGTCGTTGGCCAGACCGCCCGGGTTGAGCGTGTGGATGAACGCGGCCGCGCCGACGAAGGTCGGCAGCACCAAGGGCAGGGGCAGCAGGATCCGCCAGAGCCGGTTGAGCGGAAGGTCCGTACGGGTGGTGAGCCAGGCGAGTCCGGTGCCCAGCACCAGCGCCGCGCCGGACACCGACACCGCCAGCCGCAGCGAGCGCCACAGCGGCCCGACAGTGCGGTCGCTGAGGATCAGTCCGGCAGGATCGGCGCCCTCGGCGAAGTTGCGGTACACGAGGTACCCGCCCGGGAACGCGAACGCCACCGCGAGCAACAGGCCCGCGGCCCGCAGCAGCGGTGACGCGCCGGGCGGTCTGGACGGGTCGCCCGCCGACGCCGGGGCGCCGTGGGCCTGCCGGATCCGCGCCGGACCAGCCTCGACCGTCACAGCGCTGGCGGGGTCTCGCGGGAGTTCTCGACGGTCACGGGGGCTGGGAGGCTCCCGCGGGAGTTCTCGACGGTCACGGCGCGAAGAGGTCCTACGCGGGAGTTCTCGACGTTCATTGCTTGAGGATGCCGTGGACATGCCGCGGACCGTTCACCCGACGGCCGACGGTCCCCGAGCCGGGAGTCACTGGTCGAGGTATGCCGCTGGCCGCCCGCCGCTCGGCCCGCGGCCCGGGAGTCACTGGTTGAGGATGCCGCTGGCCTCGATGATCTCGATGGTCTCGGCGAAGCCTCCGCCGAGCGCGTCGAAGTCGACGCTGCCGATCTCCAGCGCCCTCAGCGGCGGAAGGATCTCGGCAGGCTCGACCCCGGCCGCCAGCGGATACTCGAAGGTCTCCTGGCTGAAGTAGCGCTGGACCGGCTCGGACAGCAGGTAGGCGATGAGGTCGTAGGCCGCCTCGGTGCTGTTGCTGCCGGCGGTCACGGTGGCCGCGGTGATGATCAGTAGCGACCCGATGTCGTCGTCGGCGAGATCGTGGTTGGCGGCGCGGTGGCGGTCGCCCGCCGCGGCCGCTTCCTGGTACTGGTAGTAGTGGTTGACGAGACCCATGTCGATCTCGCCGCGGCCGGCGGCCTCGACGATCGAACGGTTGTTGGGGTAGTAGCGGGCGTCGTTGGCGACCATGTCGTCGAGCCACCGCGCCGCCATCTCCGTGCCGTAGAGGTCGCGGAACACGGTGAACCAGTCGATGAAGGAGCCGTTGGTGGCCGGGATGGCGACCCGGCCGCGATAGCGCTCATCGGCAAGGTCGAAGACCGACTGCGGAAGGTCGCCTCCCGACACCGAGTCGATGTTGTGGACCAGGACGCGCTTGCGGCCCGAGAACCCCACCCAGGTTCTCGACACCGAGCGGTTCTCCGCGGCGACGAGCCCGAGCACGTCCTCGTCGATGGTGCCGAGCAGTCCCCGGCTCTCCAGGAACCCCACCGGTCCGGGCGAGCGCGACAGGAACACGTCGGCCGCGGTGCGGTCGCCCTCCTCGGCCATCAGCAGGGCCAGGTCGGTGGAGTTTCCCCAGCGCACCGACACGTCGGTGCCCGTCTCGCAGGCGAACGCTTCGAGGGTCGGGCCTATCAGGTTCTCCGTGCGGCCCGAGTAGACGGTCACCTCCCGACCATTGGATCCGGCACAGTCGCCGCCGTATATCTGGGCCGCGGTGCCGTCGAGGCGACGGGACTCGCCGCCCGAGCACGCTGCCGCAGCGACGACGGCGACAAGAGCTAGGAGGGTCGTGGTCTTGAGCATGGGCCCGAACTATAGCGTCGGTTTCCTAAAGATGTAAGGTACGCCTAACGAAAGGGGCCGATGTGAACCTCGCCCGCGTCCTAGGCGCCCGACTGCCCCGCCGTGCGGCGCTGGCGGTGGCGACAGCCGTCACCCTCGCCGCGGCGGCCGCGGTGGGCGCGGCCGTGGACGGCGACTCGCTGGCTCGCGCGTTGCGGGCCGCATCGAGCGAGCCCCTGGGGGTGCTGGTCGCCGTGGCATCGTTCGGCCTCGCCTTCGGGCTGAGGGCCCGAGCCTGGCAGCGGGTGCTGCCAGGCCTCGGATTCGGCCAAGCCTTGGGCGGCACCCACCTGGCTCTGGGCGGCAATCATGTGCTGCCGCTGCGCTTAGGCGAGCCGCTGCGCGTGGTCAGCGTCGTGCGCCGGGCCGGAGCGAGCCTGGAGGCCGCGACCGCCTCCACGGTGACGCTTCGGGCCGCGGACATGCTGGCAGTGGTCGCCGTCGGCGCGGTCGCCGGCCCGGCCGCCCTCGCACGGACGCCGAGTTGGGCGGGGTGGATCGCTTTGGGCGCAGTGGGCGCCGTCGGACTCGGCGCCTGGGGCTGGCTGCGCCGGATGGCTCGCCGGAGCCCGGACGTGCGCCTGCCCGACGCCGCGGCGCTGGCGATGTCGGCCGCAGCATGGCTCTGCGAGTCGGTGCTGGTGTGGCAAGCGGCGCAGTGGGCGGGCCTGGAGATCACCGCGGCCCAGGCTGTCGGCATAACCGCCGTGTCGGTGGCCGCGCAGGTCGCCGCGGTGGCGCCGGGCGGGTTCGGCACCTACGAGGCCGCCGCGGTCGCCGCCTACGTCGCCTTCGGCTACGACGCGGGCGACGCGCTGGTGGCCGCGCTGGCGGCCCATGCCCTCAAGACGGCCTACTCGCTCGTGGCCGGCGGCCTGGCCGTGTTCGTGCCGAGTCCCGGCATGGCCGGGAGGCTGAGGCTGGAGCGGTCCCCCGCGCCCGCCTCCGCAGCAGGGCCCCGTGTCGGCGACGGTGCGCCGGTGGTGCTCTTCCTGCCCGCCCACAACGAGCAGGAGTCGGTGGCCGGCTGCGTGCGGCGGGCGCCCGACACGGTGCTGGGACGGCCCGTGGAGGTGCTGGTGATCGACGACGGTTCCGCTGACGCCACCGCCGACCGGGCCAGAGCGGCCGGCGCGGAGGTCATCAGCGTGCCGGAGAACCGCGGGCTCGGCGCGGCCGTGCGCCTCGGGCTCGCAGAGGCTGTGGAGCGGGGCGCGGCGGCGGTGGCGTTCTGCGACGCCGACGGCGAGTATCCGCCCGAGGAGTTGGAGGCTGTGGTGGCTCCGATCCTCAACGGCGAGGCCGACTACGTGGCGGGCAGCCGCTTCCTGGGCCGGATCGACCACATGAAGCCGCACCGGAGACTGGGCAACATCGTGCTCACGCGACTGCTCTCGCTGGTCGCCCGTCGCCGGATCACCGACGGCCAGACCGGTTACCGCGCCCTGTCGCTCTGCGCCGCAGCCCACGCCGAGGTGATCCACGACTTCAACTACGCTCAAGTGCTCACGCTCGACCTGCTGGCCAAGGGCTACCGCTACGCGGAGGTGCCCATCAGCTACCGGTTCCGCACGACCGGCGAGAGCTTCGTGAAGTTGGGCCGGTATCTGCGCCACGTCGTCCCGGCCGTCCACCGGGAACTGAACACCGCAAGCTGACAGGCCTGTACCCACCGGCGCAGGTTCCCGAACGCAGGGCGGATGGGCGCGCCCGTTCTCATGTTGACCTGAGTTGTCGTTTGATGTTAGGATTACCTATCATCAGATGGTTACTTCGACGAAAGGAGTCGTTCATGGGTCGCGTCAAGAGTTCTAGGGAGCTCACGAAGCGTCATGTCGTCGCACTCGCGGCCGTTGTGCTTCTGGCCGCCGGGTGCGGCGAAGACGACGGAGCAGCCGTGCGGGAGATCAACGGCTCTACCGAGTCAGTGTCGGCATCAGCCAGCGGCACAGGATCAGCCAGCGGCACAGGATCAGCCAGCGGCACAGGATCAGCCAGCGGCACAGGATCAGCCAGCGGCACAGGATCAGCCAGCGGCACAGGATCCGCCAGCGGCACAGGATCAGCCAGCGGCACAGGATCAGCCAGCGGCACAGCATCCGCCACCGGCACAGCATCAGCCACCGGTTCGGCGTCGGCGTCTGCCCCGGCGACGGGCGATTCGGTCAGCACCCCCGGCGATGGCGGCTACGAATACGCGTCGAACGTCGACTCGCACCGTCTGGTGGTGGCCGACATCTGCGGCATCGGCGAGCTGCTCGACGCGGGCGACTTCGCCGCGGTCGAGGACATCTACCGCAACGGCGAGAACTCGGTGAAGAGCGACGGCTCGATTCGCTCCATCGGTGGGTTCGCAGCCCGGGACGATCGCCTGCACGGCCTCGACGCCTACTACGGAACGCCCGCACCCCTCGACGAGTTCATCACCGCGGCCCTGCGCGGCACCGGCATGTTCGAGGGCCAGAGCGACGCCGTCCGAGGCCAAGGCGCCGAGAAGGGCATACAGAACCAGGCGATGGTGGCCTGGGTCGTCCACGAGTTCAACGCCGCCCTCGCCAAGGCCCACGACGGCGACTTCGACGTGGCCAGCGGCGCGGTGCACAATTGGGACGAGGGCTGGGCGTTCTTCCACGGCGCCGAGCCGGGCTGCTCGCCCTACGCCACCGGCAACAAGCGGGCCGCCAACTTCGGCACCACCGGTGCTGACGGCGAGACCGCGCAGGCCAACGAGATCATCCTCGCGGCCATGATCGCGGGCCGCGACGCCCTGCTGGGCTCCGATGAGGCCGGCGCCGAGGCCGCGGCCGCGGAGGCGGTGCGCGGCCTGGCCATCACCTACTCGCAGGCCGCGATCCGCTACGCCAGCCTCATCGAGGGCGACCTGGTCGACGGCAACGACGCCAAGGCCAAGGAGCATCAAGCCGAGGGACTGGCCTTCTGGCGGGTCGTCGAGGCGTACATGGTGCCCGCCGGCGCCGACGCCGCGGCCATGGACGCCATCTTCAATCTGGACAATCCGCCGGGCGCCAACGGTTTCGGCGACGAGGTCCGCGCCGCTCTCCAGCCCGCGTGGGACGCCCTGGGCATCGCTGCAAGCGACATCGGCTCACTCCAGTAGGCCGCGGCGACAGGGCGTGGCGCCCCGGCGGTCTGTGCGTGCCGCCGGGGCGCCGAAGTCTTCCGAGGTGGGCGCGTTCGCAGACCCCGGCCGCGGTTGTGCGCTCGCCGCCGGTCAGTAGCCTTCGAAGACGGGGTCGCGCTTCTCGCCGAAGGCCCGCATGGCCTCCTTGGTGTCTCTGGTGGCGAAGTTGACGCTCTGGCCGAGCGCCTCGGCCTCCAGCGCTTGGAACAGCGAGTCATTGGAGGCGTTGTTCAGGTAGCGCTTGGTGCCGGACAGCGCGATCGGCGGCCCGGCCGCGATCTCCGCCGCGATCTTGTCCACCGCCTCGTCGAGCTCTTCGGCGGGCACGACCTCGTTGACGATGCCCAGCGCGGCGGCCCGCTCGGCGCCGATGATCTCGCCGGTGAACGCCAGCCGTTTGGCCTCGTGGAGCCCGATCCGCTTGGGCAGCAGCCACGAGGTGCCGAAGTCGAGGCTCAGACCCCGCTTGGCAAAGATCAGCGAGAATCGGGCCCGAGGCGAGCACCACAGCAGGTCGGCCGCGAGGGCGATGCCGAACCCGGCGCCGACCGACACCCCGTCGACTTTGGCGATCACCGGTCGGGGGCAGTCGTGGACGGCCATCACCGCGTCGGAGATGTCGCGCATGCGGTCGACGCGGTGCCGACGCGGCCCGGCTTCGGGCTCGTCGTCCCCGCCGACCACATCGGCGCCGGCGCAGAAGTCGCCGCTCGCCCCGGTGATCACCACGACCCGAGCCGACGACACCGCCAGTTCGCGGAAGCCGTCGCGCAGGGCGGCGAACATGCCCGGGGTGCAGGCGTTCTTGCGGCGCGGCCGGTCGATGGTCACGGTTGCGATGCGGCCGCTCTGCTCTATGCGGATATTGGGATGGGGCATCGATCCTCCTGTTCGTCAGCCTGGGTGCAGCGGTGCCCCGACACTACGCGTCAGGGGTCATCGAGTCCGGGCACGGCCTGAGCAGCCAGCGCGACCTGCGCCACGGCGGCCTCGCCGTCGGCCACGATCAGTCCGCGGCCCGGCAGCGGTGGAAGCGCCAGCCGGGCGGGCAGCGCGGCGCCGAGCAGGTCGCCGTCGAGCGGTCCGGGCCTGAACAGCACGCCCGCGCGACTGGCCCGAATCTCGGCCAGCCAATGACCGTAAGACGAGCGCATCCTGTCGGCGGTGGTGGCCGCGACGATGTGGCTGCCCCCGTCGCCGTCGGCGGCGATGCGGGCCAGCACCCCGGTCGGATCGTCGACCCTGTCGGCATCGTCGACGAGCAGCAGGCGACGCGGCTGCGCCTTGTGCCCGAGATCCTTCGCCGACACGGCCGCGGTACCCAGCCAGGCCGAGAGCTCGCTCGGCCCTTCGGCCACCACCGTCACCTCAATGTCCGCACGGCGCGCGGCCGCGGCCACCGCGACAAGGGCCGAGGTGCGGCCGGTGCGGGGCGGGCCGAGCACCAGAGCGTGCTCGCCGTTGTGGAGCGCGAATCCGCACGGCGACAGTGTCAGGTCGCTCATGGCGAAGCGGACCAGGACGCGGCGCTCCTCGACGACGGCGCCCACCGGCAGCCGGTCGTCCGTCACTACTTCGGGCAGCGATGCGATCGGCGGAGCCCGGCGGCGCGGCGGCGGGCAGGCCGCGGCGACCGCGGTCGCCGCGGCAGTGACGTCCCGGTCGCAGCCCCCGGGCAGGCCGACCTGCACCTCCCGGCCGTCGTCGGCCCTGACCGCTCGGCCCGGCCCGAGCCCGGCCGTGGAGGCCCGCAGACCGAAGCGCAGAGCGTCGGAGGCGTCCGAGGCCGCGTGCACGAGCACGACCCCCGCGGAAGCCGCGAGGTCGGGCGGAAGGTCGGCGGCGCGGCCGATGCTCACCGAGGCCCGCACCCCCACCGCGGGGCCGTCGCTCCAGATCCGGGCGAACCTTTCGTGGGGCTCGGTGTCGCGCACCGGGTCGTGGGAACGGGACAACCCGGCGAAGTCATCGACGATGAGGACGATCTCGGGCCGGGTGCGGCCCGCAGTGTCGGCCCGGCGGGCCGCGACCTCCTCGTCGAGGAGTCTCAGCACCCGCATCCGGCGCTCACCGTCAGCGGGCGGGATCGCCGCGCCGACATGTGGAAGGACTTCCAGGACAGACAGCAGCCCGGAGTCGAGGTCGATGGCATAGAGGTGGAGATCATCGGGACGCCGGGTCCGGCACAGGTCGAGCGCGGTCGCCGCCAGGGTTGTGGATGTGCCCGATCGCGGTCCCCCCAGCGCCACCAAGTGTCCGTCATCGATGTCCCATCCGCCCACGAACTGACGCTGGCGGGCTGGATCGTCCACAAGCCACGCGGCGGGCTCGCCGGGGTCCGCCATGCGCGCCAGCGCGTCGGCTGCGATCCGACCGGGCAGCGGCTCGGGCCATGGCGAGCGCGGCCGTCGTCCGCCCCAGCGTTCGTGAGCCGCCTCCACTCCCTCGACTACCCGGTCGAGGTCGTTGCGCCCTTCCGCGGCCGGGCCCGGCAGATTCGCGGACAGGGGCGCGTCCGCGTTCCTCCGACGAAGCCCGGACAGTCCGGACGAGTCACTCGACCTGCCACTTCCGTCCGACTCGGGTGACCGACTCTCAGCGCCCGAGTCGCTCCCGGCGCCACACACCCGGGCCCGAACCGGCGACCAGCGGCTCGGCACCGTGCCTGCATCCGCAGAGAGCGCGGTCAGCGGGTAGTTGCCAACGCCCGGAACCGGCGACCAGTCCCCCACAGGCCTGGTCCGCAGGCCAGCTTCGACCGGGGCGGTGACGCCGGTGACCAGGGCCGACTGGAAGGCTATGAGCTCGCCGGGGCCGAATCGGGCCAGCGCTCGGCCGGGACGCTGTCGCGGGATCCGGGCCGCGTCCGGCGCGCCGATGACGTCGTTGGAGTCATGGCGGTCGGTGACCCGCAACGCGATCCGACATGAAGTGTTGGCCCTGATGTCCTCGGTGACCACCCCCGCGGGCCGCTGGGTGGCCAGCACCATGTGCACGCCGAGGCTGCGACCCCGCTGGGCGATGCCCACCAGCGACTTGAGGAACTCGGGCAACTCGGCTGCGAGCGTGGCGAACTCGTCGACGACGACCACCAGCCGTGGAAGGGGATCAGGGGCCTCGGAACCGCCCGGCAGCTTCGAGCAGCGGGCCCGGAAGGCGCTCAGGTCTTCGGCGCCGACGGCTCGCAACCGCTCCTCCCGGTGGCGCAGTTCTGCCTCCAGGCACACCAGCGCCCGCTCGGCGAGACGGTCGTCCAGGTCGGTGACCATGCCAGCCACATGGGGCATGTCCGAGCACCGGTCGAAGGCGGCGCCGCCCTTGTAGTCCACGAGCACGAAGGCGAGGTGGTCGGGGTCGGCTGACATCGCCAACCCCGCCACCAGCGACCGCAGCAGTTCCGACTTGCCGGAGCCGGTGGTGCCCCCCACCAGCAGGTGAGGTCCGTCGGCCACTAGGTCGAGTTCCAGCGGCCCGTCGCAGGCTGTGCCGACGGGCGCCTTGAGATCGGCGGTTCCCCGGGCTGTCGCCCAGCGCCGCAGCACCCGTTCGGGAGTCGGCTCGCCGACCAGGTCGACGAGCGAGACGAGGCCCGGAAGGTTCGTGCCGGCCGCGTCGAGATCGGGATCGTCCAGGCGGGCCAGACAGGCTGCGACGTCCGTGGCGGTGCTGACGGTCACACCCCAGGCGATCACCGGCTCCAGCGCGGCAGCCGAGCGCGGGTCCACCAGCTTGACACGGCCCGCGTCGTGCCGTACTTCGATGATGGTGGTGCAGGCCGCGGGCAGGTCACAGGACTCTCGCGCTACGACGATCCCGGACGCGGTCGGAAGGTCAAGCACCGTCCGTCCGGGAGCGTTGCGGCCGGTCAGCGGGCCGGTTCCGTCGATCAGCGTCAGCTTGACGCGAGGCGACCGCTCCGTCGCGGCCGTCTCCGCCGCGGCGGGCACCGCCTCGGCCTCGGTGGCGACCAGCGATCCTGCCCCTCCGCCGGCCGCGTCTGCGGCGTGGGGCAGCCATCTCATCCACGACCAGTCCTCGGCGCGGCCGGGAACCAGGCCGACGACGGCCAGGTCGGCGGGGCCGTGCAGGACGGCTGCTTGGAGCACCAGCGCTCGGGCCACGGCCCGGGCCACCTCAGCCGTGCCGACGATGCCGACCACTTCGCCGGGCAGCAGCGAAACTGCGACGGGGACGTCCTCGAGCGGGCCGACCGCCTGGAGCGCATCGAGGGCCGCGGGGGCCGGGTCGCCGCCACCGTCGACCTCGACTGGCGGAGAGAAGGCCACCTCGGCCACACCGGCTCCGAGCCTCATGGCGTCGGGATCGCCGAGGCGGCGCTCCCAGCACCGCACCGACAGGTTCTCGGCCCTGCGCACGAGCTCGGCGAGGTCGGGCAGGAGCCCGACGACGCGACGACGCTCCGCGGCGCGGGCCGCGGGAAGGCCCCGGACCAAGCGACTGACCGCCTCGTCGACCCGACGGCACGCCTGCTCGTGCTTGCGCTCGGCCCGACGGCGGCGCTCGAGCCAAGTGCCTACCGCGATGACCGGGCCCAGCGCGGCGAACACCGCCATGAACGGACTCCACACCAGTGCCAGCACCAGGCCGGCCACCACCGGCAGCACGATCCCGGCCCACCCCAGCGGCTCCTGCTCGGGTCTCGGCGGCGGTTGGGCCGGCACGCGCAGCGGTGCCGGGCCCATTCGCGGGCGTCGCCGGGGAGGCCGGTTGAACGGAATGCGGCCCCCGGCCGCGCCGATCCCGGCCCGCACCGCCGCAGGCGTGTCATCGACCGCGGTGTGCCATTGCAGGCATGTGGCGCCCAGACGGACAGTCGAGCCGACGGGAACCGGGACCGGTCCCCGCACCACTCGACCGGCCACGATCGTTCCATTCCGCGAAGCGAGATCGACGATGCTCAGCCGACCGTCGCCGGGACGCACCGTGATGCGGGCGTGGCGACGCGATACGGCGGGGTCGTCGAGCACCAGGTCGCAGCTTTCGGCCCGTCCGATCACCCACGCGCCTGACGACGGCACGGCGAACCGCTTTCCGGCCCGAAGGCCCGCAGTCACTGCCAGGAACCGCGGCGGACGGCCGCCTTCGGCCGCGGCAGACTGGGAGGGGGCCTGCTCCTCGGGAGCGTTGGGAGCGATCTCGAGCAGGGCCCCCTCCCAGATCCGGACCGACGACAGCGGCGTCTCAGGGCCATGCCAGCATCCGTCGATGCGCAACCCCAGCGGCTCGCCGCCACCGTCGACAAAATCCGGCCCGTCTGCACCCGCACCCTCAGCGCCCCCAGCACCCGCGCCCGAAGCACCAGCACCCGAGCCCGCGTCACCAGCACCCGCGCCTGAAGCGCCAGCAGCCTCAGCGTCGGCACCTTCAACGTCCGAGCCCTCAGCGTCTGAGCCCTCGATGCCGGGACCTGCGAGGAGGGCGGCTGCGAGATCCGCCACGGTGAAGCCGTCGAGGCACTGCTCGACTTCGACGGTGCGCTCCGCGCCGGCGGCGCGGTGCCGGACCCGCACGGCGGGAGCGAGACTCCGGCCGGGTTGCGGAGCTCAGACGGTGTCGAGCGCGCTCACGCCAGCCTGCAACTCGGCGGAGATGAAGGCCGAGTGCTCGCCCAAGGCGTCGCACAGAGCCCGCAGGTTGGGACGGAACTCCGTCTCCCACAGCATCCGGAAGCGGTCGGCTCTGGCCCCTTGCCAGGTGGTGGATTCGATGCCCGCCCCGATGGCGCTGATCACCCCCTCGGCCGTCTCCTTCTGCCGGGCGAAGATCACGGCCAACTGCTCCATCTGAGACTTGGACATCACCAGCATGTCGCCTGCCATTTGAACCCTCCTTCTGCTCCTAGCATGAGCAATGTCATGCTGTTTCGTGTATCTGTCACACGAGCATGGCACGATGGTGTGACAGCCACAACCTCAGGAAGGGAGAATCATCTTGATTTATTCAAAATCTAGTAGATGAGTCGGGGAAAGCGTCTCGTCAGCCGTCGGGCCAGCCACAGCGCCGACGTCGGCACCATTGCCACGGTGCTCCCAGGGGTAGCGCGTCGTCGGCGGTCAGTCTGTGGACGGACCGACGATGGCCCGCTTCATCGAGGCGAGAAGGTCGGCGTGCGCAGCCCGAACCGACTCCTGGTGCCCGGCGAGGGCCTGGAACTCCTGCCCGGAGCGGATGGCGGCCCTCCCTCCGAGGACGTCGAAGGCCCGGTGGACCATGCGCTTGTTGATCTGGGCCAGGTCGGTGGCCACGCCGGCGATGCGCACGGCCACGGCCAGCACGGACTGCTCCAGCTGCTCGGGCGGATAGGCCCGGTTGGCCCATCCCATGCGGACCGCCTCGGCGCCGCTGACGGAGTCGCCGGTGAGCATGGCCTCCATGGCGTGGCGCAAGCCCATCAGCGGGGTGTGGTACTGCCAGTCCGGGGGCGACGCCACCCTCACCACGGGGTAGCCGATACGGGCGTCCTCCGCGACGTACACCAAGTCGCAGGCCGCGGCCAGCTCCGTGCCTCCGGCGTAGGCGTAGCCGTGGACTTGGGCGATGACCGGCTTGGCCAGGTCCCAGATGGAGAACCAGCCGTCGGTGGCCTGGCGGGTCCACTGGCCGTCGCCGGGCGCCGAGGGATACGGCGGATCGTCCATCAGCCCGCCGGAGAGGTCGTAGCCCGACGAGAAGCACGGCCCCGCCCCCCTCACGATGGTCACACGAGCCTGGGGGTCGTCGTCGATGCGGTGCAGCGCGTCGAGCAGCGCGGCCCGCAGGGGCGTGGAGACGGCGTTGCGCTTGTGGGGGCGGTTGAGGGTGATGCGACGCACGAACGCGGCCGGCTCGTCGACCAGGATCACCTGCTCTTCGCCGTCCGTGCCGTCAGCAGGCCCCGGGCCCTCGGTTCGCAGAGAAGCATCCGGGCCCGTGTTCGGTTTCCTGTCGTCGTGGCCGTCAGCCATCGAGCCGTCCTTCCCGGTCCTGTTCGGGTCGTCGTCGTGGCCGTCAGCCATCGAGCTGTCCTTCCCGGTCCTGAGCCCCGGCCAGTTCGGCAGCGAGTGAGATGCCCTCGTCGCTCTCGCAGCGCACGATCACGCCCGTGAGCCCGGCCGGGATCGCTCCAGACCAGCGGGAACGGATGCGTCGCGGCGTGCCGTACAGGTCCTGGGAGTCGAGGTAGTCATCAGGCACGGCCGCGACCGCCTCGTCGCGGCGCCCGGCCCGCCAGAGTTCCACTATGCGGGCGGCAGCCTCGGGCCAGCCGCGGCGGGCCATCGCCTCTGCATGGAAGTTGTGGGTCTCGCTCCCCATGCCGCCCACGAACATGGCCACCATCGGCTTGCGGGCATCGAGGGCGGTCTTCACGTCGTCGGTGATCTGCACAGACAGCGAACCGAACACCTCGAGGCCGGGGCGCAGCCCGGCCCTGCGGCTGGCCATGCCCCGGGCCAGCGGCGCCTTGTAGGTGTCGGCGCCGTCGGCCCCGTAACCCATCGGCAGCCAGCCGTCGGCCGTCTCCGCGGCCAGCGCCACATTGCGGGGGCCGCCCGCCGCGATCCAGATCTCGATTCCGGGCGCGGGACGCAGGATCGACTTCAGCGGCTTGCCCTGGCCCAGCGCGCCCGGGCCGTCGTACGGCAGTCGAATGGCGGCGCCGTCATGGCTCACCGGCCCGTCGCGGGCCAGCACCTTGCGCATGATCGCGGTGTAGTCGCGCAGCTTCGCCGTCGGCGACCCCCAGGGCGCGCCGTGCCAGCCCTCCACCACCTGCGGCCCCGACACCCCCAAGCCGATGATCGTGCGTCCTCCACCCGCGAGCGCGTCGATGGTCATGGCATGCGTGGCGGTGGCCGCGGGGCTGCGGGCGTCGATCTGCGCCACGCCCGCAGCCAGCTTGATGCGGCGGGTGTGAGCGGCCAGGTAGGCCAATGGCGACAACGCGTCGGCGCCGTATGCCTCGGCCGTCCAGACACTGTGGTATCCGAGCCGCTCCGCGAGCCGCACCGCGGCCACCGGCACCTCCAGGGCAGCGCCCCGGTACAGGTCCAGCCCGAGCCCCAGCTTCACGTCGCCCGCCCCCGCTCCCGTTCCGGCTCGCCGACCGCGGACCTCATCCCTCCCGACCCTAGTGTGACTACGCTCAGCGCAGTGAAGGCTCTGCAGTTCGACCGCAAGGAGGCCCGCTACGTCGCCGCGGCGCTGGCGTCTCGCCTTCGTCCCGGCGCGGGCGCCACCTGGGGGCCCCTCAAGCTGGTGGACGACGACCCGCCCGAGTTGCCTGGCGACAGCTGGCAGCGGATCCACCCCCGCCTAACCGGCATCTGCGGGTCGGACCTGGCCACCATCGACGGCCGGTCGGCGCGCTACTTCGAGGACTACGTGTCGTTCCCGTTCGTGCCGGGCCACGAGATCGTGGCCGACACCGCCGACGGCCGCCGCGTGATCGTCGAGCCGGTGCTGGGCCATGCCGCCCGCGGTTTCGACCCGCCCTACCCGGGCGCGGCCCTCGGCGACGGCGACGACTACCGCCACCTGATGTGCGGCCATCTCAAACCCGGACTGCAGACCGGCTTCTGCGCCTCCACCGGCGGGGGCTGGTCCACCGAACTGGTGGCCCACGCCTCGCAGCTGCACGACGTCCCCGACTGGATGAGCGACGAGCTGGCGGTGATGATCGAGCCGGCGGCCGGGGGCGTGCACGCCGCGTTGCGCTCCGGCGCCCAGCCGGGCGACACGGTGGCCGTAGTCGGGGCGGGCACGATGGGGCTGGTGGCGGTCGCCGCGCTGCGCAACCTCACCGAGCCGGCGTCGATCCTGGTCGGCGCGCGCTACTCGACGCAGCGGAGCCTGGCGCTCGAGCTGGGCGCCGACGTGGCCGTCGACCCCGGCGAGCTCAAGCGGGCGGTGCGAAGGGCCACCGGGTCGTTCCTGGTCGGCGAGCACCTCTCGGGCGGCGCTGACGTGGTCATCGACGCGGTCGGGTCGTCGGCCTCGCTGGCCGAGGCGCTCGCACTGTGCCGGCCGAGGGGCCGAGTGCTGATGCTGGGGATGCCCGCGACGGTCACGGTCGAGCTGACCGGCCTGTGGCACCGGGAGGCCGAACTGGTGGGCTGCTACGCCTACGGCACCGAGGTCCGCTCCGACGGCCGGCTGACCAGCAGCTTCGAGCTGGCCATGGAACTGGCCGGCAAGGCGGCCCTCGACCGGCTGGTGTCAGCCGCGTATCCCCTGCACCGCTACGCGGACGCGCTGGGCCACGCCGCGGAGGCGGGCCGCCGCGGCGCGGTCAAGATCGTCTTCGACATGCGAGCCGAGCGCCACCGTGGCCTTTGATCCGGCCGGCCGGTGCGCAGCGGCGGGCCGCCCGTGAGACGGGTGCCCTCGGAAGCTCCGTCGGCGCGCGGCGCGGACTCGGCTGGCGTGAACGGCGCGGCCACCGCCTCGCCGATGCGGCAGGGACGCCCGGGTGGGATCTGACCGGGGCGGGTTCGACGCCGTCGTGATCGGCGCCGGCGTGATCGGCGCGGCCACCGCCTTCGAGCTGGGACGGCGGGGACGGCGCGTGCTGTGCGTGGACAAGCTCGCAGCCGCGGGCTTCGGCTCCACCGTCAACTCGTGCGCCATCGTGCGCTTCACCTACTCCACCTACACCGGCGCGGCCATGGCCTACGAGGGCCTGCAGTACTGGCTCGACTGGCCCGACTACCTCCAGGCCGGCGACGAGCTCGGCCTGATCGCCTACAGGCAGTGCGGCATGGCCGCGCTGAAAGATCCGGGCGGCCACTACCTCAAGGTGCTCCCCCACTTCGACGCCATCGGGATTCCCTACGAGGACTGGTCCACCGACGAGCTGCGCCGACGGCTGCCGATCGTCGACGCCGGCATCTTCGGTCCGCCCAAGCGCCCTGACGACCCCGATTTCTGGGCCGACCCCACAGAGCAGCTGCCCGGCGCGATCTTCACGCCCGAGGCCGGCTATGTGAGCGATCCGCAGCTCACGACCCACAACCTGCAGCGGGCCGCGGAGGCCGCGGGCGCCGAGTTCCGCTTCGGCACCGCAGTGACCGCCGTCAGCCGCAGGGGCGGGCGGGTGGCCGGAGTGACCCTTGACGACGGCACGACCGTGGCCGCGCCGGTGGCGGTCAACGTGGCCGGGCCCCATTCGCATCTGATCAACCGGATGGCCGGCGTCTACGACTCCATGAACATCAAGACCAGGGCACTGCGCCACGAGGTGCACCACGCGCCCGGCCCGTCCGGCTTCGACTACGAGCGGGACGGCTTCAACATCGCCGACGACGACAACGGCATCTACTTCCGGCCCGAGACCGGCAACCACATCCTGGTGGGCAGCACCGACCCCCGCTGCGACCCCCAGGACTGGGTCGACCCGGACCGCTACGACCAGCGACTCAGCGCCGAGCAGTGGGAGGCGCAGGTGCTGCGGCTCAACCGGCGCCTACCGTCGGTGGGCGTGCCCCTCGCGCGCAAAGGGGTGGTCGACCTCTACGACGTGAGCGACGACTGGATTCCGATCTACGACCGCACCGACCTCGACGGCTTCTACACCGCCATCGGCACCAGCGGCAACCAGTTCAAGAACGCCGGGGTGGCCGGGCACTGCATGGCCGAGCTGATCGAGGCGGTCGAGTCCGGCCACGACCACGACCGCGACCCTCTGGTGGTGCCGGGCCGCTACACCGGCCTGCGGATCGACATGGGCACCTTCAGCCGCAACCGCGAGGTCAACCCCGACTCCTCGATGTCGGTCCACGGCTGACGGGCGCCTCGGCGGCCGCATGCGTCTCGCACTCCGGAGCCGGGCATGCCGGCCATGACCGTTGGCTACCGTTCCAGCATGTCCGAGACGGTTGCCAGCGCCACTGCGTACCCTGCGACTGGGCCGTGACCGACGACCTGATCAGGCTGAGCGCCCGGGAGGTTGTGGCTCTGCTGGGCGCGGGCGATCTCAGCCCCCATCACGCCCTCGACGCGCTGGAGGCCCGCATCGAGGCGGACGACCACATGGTCAACGCGCTGCCCACCCGCTGCTTCGAGCGGGCCCGCGCCCATGCCGACCGGCTGATGACGGTTCCGCCGGCCGAGCGCGGCCTGCTCGCCGGTCTGCCCGTGCCCATCAAGGACCTCACCCCCGTCGCCGGGGTGCGCACTACCTACGGATCGCGCCTGAGGGAGGACTTCGTGCCGGACTGGTCCGACATCCTCGTCGAGACCCTCGAAGCGGCCGGCGCGGTGGTGTACGCCAAGTCGAACACACCGGAGTTCGGAGCGGGCGGCAACACTTTCAACGACGTCTTCGGGGCCACCCGCAACCCGCACGATCTGCGGCTCACCGCCGGCGGGTCGTCGGGCGGCGCGGCCGCGGCCCTGGCGAGCGGCATGGCCTGGCTGGCCCAGGGATCCGACCTGGCCGGCTCGTTGCGCACCCCGGCCAGCTTCTGCGGCGTGACCAGTCTGCGCCCCTCGCCGGGGCGCTTTGCGAGCGGCCCGAGCGTGGCACCGTTCCTGGTGCACTCCCAGAAGGGGCCGATGGCCAGGGACGTCGGCGACCTCGCCCTGTTCGCGGACGCCATGGTGGGCGAGAGCCCCTTCGCCGGGCTGGCCAAGCCGCCGCCCCAGCAGTCGTTCAGCCGTGCCGCGGCCGCGCCGCAACGACCGGCGCGGGTGGCCTTCAGCACCGACCTGGGCGTCACCGAGACCGCGGCCGAGGTCTCCGAGGCGTGCGTTCGGGCGATGCGGGCGCTGGAGCGCGACGGCGTCGAGGTGGTGGCCGCCCATCCGGACCTCTCCGATGCCGAGGCTGCTTTCGACGTTCCCCGGGCGCTAATGTTCGCCGCCCTTCTCGGCGCCGAGCTCCCCGAGGCTCGCGACGTCCTCAAGCCGGAGCTGGTGTGGAACATCGAGCGGGGGCTCTCCACCGACGCCGACGCCGTGCGCCGCTCGATCGAGGCGCAGGGCCGCCTGTTCCAGGTCGCCACCGAGTTCATGGACGGCTACGACCTGTTGATCTGCCCGGCCGCCGCGGTAGCGCCGTTCCCGGTCGAGGAGCGCTACGTCGGTCACCGCGACGGGCTGCCGCCGAGCGAGTACTACCGCTGGCTGAGGATCGCCGCGGCGGTCACCGCCACCACGCTGCCGGTCATCACGATCCCCTGCGGCCGAACCGAGTCCGGACTCCCGGTGGGACTCCAGCTGATCGGCCGGGCCCACGGCGAGTCGAGGCTCTTCTCGCTGTCCAGCCACATCGAGGGAGTTCTCGGGTTCGGCCACGCAGTGGTCGATGTGGGCGGCCAGGACTCCTCCGGCGCCGCCGCCGGGGGCGTGCTGCTCGCCTGACTATTGTGCGGCCTGCCGCACCGCCAGACCGACGGAGGGCTGAGATGGCGTACTACGACCTCGGGGACTTCAGTTGGCCCGTCACGACAGACGACCCCGAAGCCCAGGTGTGGTTCGACCGGGGCATGGCCTGGTGCTACGGCTACAACCATGAGGAGGCCGTCGCCTGCTTCGAGCGGGCACTCGAGCACGACCCGGGCTGCGCCATGGCCCAATGGGGCATCGCCTATGCCATCGGCCCCAACTACAACAAGCCCTGGGAGGCCTTCGACGACGACGACAAGCGCCACTCGCTGGAACGGGCCCTGGCTGCGTCGGCCGCGGCCGCCGACGCAGCCACCGGCGCCAGCGACGTCGAGAGGGCGCTGATCGACGCGCTGGCCAAGCGCTACCCCGCCAGCCCTCGGGAGGATGACTTCGGGCCCTGGAACGACGCCTACGCCGACGCGATGCGCGACGTATACCGGGCTCACAGCCGGCATCTGGACGTGTGCGCCCTGTTCGCGGAGGCCATCATGAACCGCACCCCGTGGGAGCTGTGGGACCTGGTCAGCGGCGAGCCGGCCGAGGGGGCCGACACTCTGGAGGCCATCGAGGTCCTCGAGGCCGCCTTCACCGAACTGGGCGCCGAGGGCGCCGACGACCACCCGGGCCTGCTGCACATGTACGTCCACCTCATGGAGATGTCGCCGCACCCGGAGCGGGCGCTGAAGGCGGGCGACCGGCTCGTCGATCTCGTCCCCGACGCCGGGCACCTGGTCCACATGCCCACCCACATCGACGTGCTCTGCGGCCATTATCAGAACGTGGTGGCCCGCAACTCGGCCGCGGTGGTGGCCGACCGCAAGTTCCTGCGGCGCGAGGGCCCGATGAACTTCTACTCCACCTACCGCTGCCACAACTACCACTTCAAGGTGTACGGGGCGATGTTCCTGGCCCAGTACGGACCGGCCGTCGAAGCGGCCGACGAGATGATCGAGACCCTGCCCGCCGAGCTTCTCAGCACGGGCTCGCCGCCGATGGCCGACTGGCTGGAGGGCTTCGTGCCGGTCAAGCAGCACGTCTTGGTCCGCTTCGGCAAGTGGCAGGAGATCCTCGACCAGGACCTCCCCGACGACGCCGGGCTCTACTGCGTCACCACCGCCATGATGCGCTACGCCCGGGCGGTGGCCTACGCCTCCACCGAGCGGGTCGACGAGGCCGAGCAGGAGCGCTCGGCCTTCGTGGCCGCCCGAGACCGGGTGCCGGAGAGCCGCACGCTGTTCAACAACACCTGCCTGGACATCCTGGCCGTGGCCGAGGCCATGATGAACGGCGAGATCGAGTACCGCAGGGGCAACTTCGACGCCGCCTTCGAGCACCTCCACCGGGCGGTCGAGCTAGACGACAATCTGCCCTACGACGAGCCCTGGGGCTGGATGCAGCCCACCCGCCATGCCCTGGGCGCGCTGCTGCTGGAGCAGGGCCGCCTACTCCAGGCCGAGGCCGCCTACCGGGCCGACCTCGGCTTGGACGGCCAACTGCGACGGGCCTGCTGGCATCCCGACAACGTCTGGAGCCTGCACGGCCTCCACGAGTGCCTGACGCGGCGCGGCGAGACCGTCGAGGCCAGTCAAGTCAAGCAGCGCCTCGAGGTGGCCCTGGCCCGAGCCGACGTGCCTATCGAGTCGTCCTGCTACTGCCGCCTTGAGCGAGCCGCGTAGGCGTAGCAGCGCCTGATTCAAGCGCTCAGCGATTCCGACCGCCCAAGTCCTCAGCCACTGGCGATGAGCGCGACGGCCACCAGCGCGACGCCGAGTCCCAGCATCTGGACGCCTCGCAGTCTCTCCCGGAACACCAGCCAAGCCCAGAACACCGTCACTGCGGGGAAGAGCGAGTTGAGGACGGCCGCCACCGACGTCGATCCCAGCCGGGTGGCGGTGAGGAACATCGTGTTGCCAGCAGTGACCAGCGCCGCGATGCCGACCACGTGCGGCCATACGTCACGAGAGGCCGCCAGCGGGAGCCGTCTCGCCCCGATGATCGCCGCAAGCACGACGAACCCGGATCCGCGGGCTGCCACTATCGGCCACAGACCGCTGTCTTCGGCCGTGTTGGCGAGGCAGACGAACAGCAGCCCGATTCCAGCCGCGCCGCCCAGCCCGTAGAGGACGCTCGATCCGACGGTGCCGCGCTGCTCGTTGTGGGCGATGCTGACCAGCCCGATAGCGACCAGCCCCAGCAGGACCCCTGCGGTAGCGGTCGGCGACAGGACCTCGTCGCCGACCAGCGACTCGACCAGTACGGGCAGAGCGGCTGCGCCCACGCCCGCCACCGGCGCCGCGATGTTGACCCTGGCGCGGGCGTATCCCGCGTACAGCGCCACCAGGCCGACTGCCAGCGCGACACCGCCCGACGCCCCCCACGCCACATCGGCGACCGTCAACTCGCCGACCACGACCAGAGCGGCCGCCAGCGCCATTACGAAGCCGGCAAGGCTCGAGGACGCCGTCACGACGACCGGGTCGGCTCGCCGGCTGGCCAGACCGCCCAGAAAGTCCGATGTCCCCACCGACAGGGCGGCCAGCAACCCCAGCAGCACCGTCATGACGACATCACACCGTGAGTCTGACCGACCGATCGCTCAGTTGTCGAGGCTGCCATGCGGACACGGCCGCGGCCTTCGACCGACCTCCTGTCTGGCGCGCACTGCCCTGGCGCGTACTGTCGGGGCCGTGCCGCGGCTGTTCGTTGCTGTCTGGCCGCCCGACGCCGTGCTACAGGCGCTTGCTGCCATGCCCAGGCCGGCGGCGGACGGTCTGCGCTGGGCCAAGCCGGAGCGCCTGCACGTCACCCTCCGATTCCTAGGCCAGTGCGACGAAGCCGAAGTCCGGGACGCGCTAGCCGCGGCCGACCTTCCGGCCGCGGCGGCCGCGCTGGGGCCGCGAGTCGAGCGTCTGGGCCGCGGCGTGCTGATGGTGCCGGTCGAAGGCCTCGACGAGTTAGCCGCCGCGGTGGAGGCGGCCATCGCCCCGCTGGACCTGCCGCCGCCTGGTCATCCCTTCACCGGCCACCTGACCGTGGCCCGGTTCAAGGGCAAGCCCCCGCCCGGCCGCCAGCCAGCACCGAAGGCGTCGTTCCCAGTAACCAAGATCGCGCTCGTCAGAACCGAACCGTCGGGCGCCTACACGACGGTCGAGCGCTACGGCCCGCGCTGACCCCCGCGGGCGCCGCTCAAGAGGCTCAGGGGCGGACCTCGATGAAGCCGGCCGCCGCGACCCACCAGCTCGCGTAGGCAAACTTCACAGGCCGTAGACGACGTCGTCTATCTCGTCGGGCTCGGCGCTCACTCCAGCAGGCCCGAAGCCGATCATCGCCGTCCACGGGTCGTCGGCACTGTCGGGAACATCGACCGGCAGGACGCCGGCCAAGGGCACCGTCATCCACTCCTCGCGCAGGGCCTCGGATTGAGCTACGGCCAGTCCCCGATCGAGACGCGAGTCGACCCTGCTGTACGCCTCGTTGAGCCGTCGGGTGGTCTCGGCCTGGTCGTCACCGCTCACAAGATGGCCAGGCTACCGAGCCATTCGAGGGTCAGTCGAGGAGGGCGTCGGAGCGGACCCTTTGGCGTTCGGCCTCTTCGTGGGCGGGGAGCACTCGGCCGAATAGCTGGTGGGTGCGCTCGACTCGGCCGATCACGCCAGGCTCCAGGGTGTAGGCGAAGATGGCGGCGTGGCGGGGCCGGGAGGCCGCACCGACCCGAGTGACCCGGTGCAGTGAATGGCGGCCCCGGAAGATCTGCAGATCGCCGGGCCGCAGCTCCAGGGTGCGCACCTCGTCCCGGCCGCCGGCCAGCACCGCGGCGATGGCGTCGAAGCCCTCGTCGTCGGCTGAGCGGATCTGGGGGACGTACTCGAACAGGCCGCCCTCGTCGGCGGGCTGCACCAGCACGGTCACCGCGAAGTCGTTGGTGTCGAAGTGCCAGGTGAACTGCTGGCCCGAATCGCAGATGTTGGACGTGAGCCCGGCCAGCGGGTCGTCGTAGCAGTGCAGCACCCCGATCTCCAGGCAGTCGGCGATGAAGCGGGCCACCTCCGGCGCCCGGAACAGCACGTCGGTGGCGCAGCCCGCATCCCAGGCGTCGCCGGGGATGAACCCGCTGGAGCGCTCGATGAAGGTGTTGACCGGATGGCCGGCCGGGTAGTCCGGGTTGAACGCCGTGTGGAAGTACGGGTTCATGACCTGAGTGGAATAGTGGGTGGCGTGCTTGCGCTCGACGATCTCGTCGTTGAGCCGCGCCACCGCCTCCGGTCGCACGAAGCCGCCCAGCACCGCGCAGCCCTCCGAGCGCAGCCCGGACCGGGCCGTGTCCACCGCGGCCACGTAGGAGGCCGAGGCCGGATCGTCGACCGGGAACGTCCGCAGATCGACCAGATCGGCCAAGTCGATGGGTGCTGACTGCTGCATCAGTCCTCCTTGCCGTTCATCTCTCCCAGTGGGGTGTCCATTCGCCGTCTAGGCGCATCGACATTCCAGCATCATCCTCGATGCGGCGGGCGACGCACATCTCGCCCGCGTCCAGGCCGTAACGGGCCGCGGCCCGCTCGAAGGCGCTGCGAGCCGCGGCCGTCACCGGCAGGTCCGCATCGACGCTCGACTCCAGCCCAGCCAACAGGCCCAGGTCCTTCACGCACAGCGACAACGGGAACGACGGGTCGTAATGGCCGGCGAAGATACTGGGAGCGTCATGGCGAGCCACGAAACTGTCGCCCACACTGGCCAGGACGGCCTCCCACAGTGTCCTCAACTCCACGCCGTTGGCGATGCCCACCGCGAACCCCTCCCCCAGCGCGGCCGCGGCCGCGAACCACAGCTGGTTGGTGACCAGTTTCACGACGTTGCCGGAGCCGAGAGGTCCGCACTCGATGACGGTCCCCAGATGCTCCAGCACCGGCCGCACCCCAGACACCGCCCCCGGGTCACCGCCCACGAACAGCGTGAGCGTCCCCTGTCGGGCGCCGTCGACGGCACCCGTCACCGGCGAGTCGACCACGGCGACCCCGTCGGGTGCACCCGAAGCCAACTCCAGCACCAGGTCCCGGCTGTTGGTGGTGAGGTCCACCCACACCGAGCCCGGCTCAAGGGCGACGAGGACGCCTTCGGGTCCGGCCATCACCGCCTCCACCTGCGGTGGCCCCGGCAATGAAGTCATGAACAGGTCGGCGCCCCGGGCGCACTCGCGGGCCGATGCGGCAGCGACAGACCCGGCCGGCACCGCGGCAGCGAGCGCCTCGGTGTCGAGGTCGTAGGCCGTCACCGCATAGCCGGCCGCGGCCAGCCGCCGGCACATAGGCCCGCCCATCGTCCCCAGCCCGACGAAACCGACCCGCGGGCTCACCCGACGGCCTCTGACGCGCCGCTCCGCCGCCCGCCCATCGTCCCGTGCCCGACGAAACCGACCCGCGGTCCGACGCGGCGAGACCTCGACGCCGTGCCGATGCTGTCCATGGCCGCAGAATCTAGTAGCCTGCCTGCAGCCGCTCAGCGCAGCAGCGTCTCGCTGAAGGGGTAGGCGGACAGGACTTCGGCGCCGGTCTCGGTGATCAGGACCTGCTCCTCGAGCTTCACCGCCCCGGGACGCCCGGCGGGCGCGACCAGGCTCTCGACACAAAGGACCATGCCCGGCTCGACGATGCCGTCGTAGCCGTCGGCGCCGAACAGATCGCGGTTGACTACCAAGGGGTACTCGTTGCTCACCCCCAGACCGTGGAGCACGACCGCGTTGCCGGGCGGGAAGTGCAGGTCGCCTGCAGGACGATGGGCCCGCTCGGACACCTCGGCGAAGGTCATCCCGGGCCGCAGCATCTCGATGTTGCGCTGGACCTGCTCGAACGCGGCCCCGTACATGGTCCGCTGCTCGCCGCTGGGGCGGCCGTCTCCCGCCAGCCAGGTGCGGGAGATGTCGACCGCGTAGCCGCCCACCCCGATGTGGTCGGTGTCGAACGCCACCAGGTCGCCGTCGCGGATCACCCGGTCCGAGCACTCCTGGAACCAGGGATTGGTGCGCGGCCCCGACGCCAGCAGGCGGGTCTCGAACCACCCGCCGCCCTCGGCGATGGCGGTGCGGTGCATGACCGCCCACAGCTCCTGCTCGGTGATCCCCGGCGCCAGCGCGGCCTCCATGGCGCCGATGGCCCGCTCGCAGGCCTCCAGCGCAGTGCGCATGGCCGCGATCTCGGCGCGGCTCTTGATGACCCGGGCCAGATTGGCGACCTCGCCGCCGTCGACCACCTCCACGCCGAGTCGCTCGATAGCCCGCAGCCCGTAGGGGTCGAGCCGGTCGACCGCCAGCCGCTTGGTCCCCGATACCCGGCCCCGGCCGGCACCGAGCAGATCGGCGATCTCGGCGGCCCAGCGGCCGGCGAACTCCTCGGTGCGAGAGCCGGTGAAGAAGTGGAACCAGTTCACCGCCTCGCGAGTCTCTCCCACCGCCGGGTGGCCCTCGGAGAGATGCTCGCAGCTCTTGAAGTCGAACAGCGTGACCGGCCCCTCCGCCGGGACGAACGCGTAGCGGCACGGGATGTGCAGGACGTACACGTCCATGTTGGAAGTGCCGGTGGCGTAGCGGATGTTGTTGGGGTCGTAGAACAGCCCGGCGTCGCAGCCGTGGGCCACCAGTTGAGCCTGGAGCCGGACCAGCCGGTCCAGCTCCATCGAGACGCGGGCCGCGTCGCCGGCCCCGTTAGGACCGCCAGGATTCGCGGAAGTCACGGTGCGTCTCCCGTCCGCAGCTCAGACCAGTTCGAGGGGGTAGCGGGACAGCAGTTCGTTGCCGGTCTCGGTGATGAGGACCTGCTGCTCGAGCTTGACGCCCTCGCCGCCGGACTTGGGGCCCACGAACGCCTCGACGCACATCACCGTGCCCGGCTCGAGCACGGCGTCGTAGCCCTGGCGGCCCCAGCGCTCGCGGGTGAACACCGACGGGTACTCGTCGCACAGGCCGACCCCGTGCGACAGCACCGTGTAGCAGTTGTAGCCGTCCAGCGGCGGGTACCAGGCGCGCTCCACGATGTCGCGCACCGAGGCGCCCGGCTGGTGCAGCTCGGTGTTGCGCTCGATCTGCTCGGCGGCCAACGACCACACGTCGTGCTGGGCCGGCGTAGGACGGCCGCCGCCGCACAGCCAGGTGCGGGACACGTCCACGCAGGCGCCGTAGGCGCAGACCATGTCGGTGTCGAAGCCCATGAGCTCGCCCGCCTGCACCCGGCGGCTGCTGGCCTCCTGGTACCAGGGGTTGGTGCGGGGCCCCGACGCCAGCAGCCGGGTCTCGATCCACTCACCGTAGCGGATGTAGTTGCCGGCCTGCAGCACCGACCACAGGGCCATCTCGGTGACGCCCGGCTCGAAGGCGGCCCGCATGTCGGCGATGGCGGCCTCGCAGGCGTGGACCGCGCAGCGCATGGCCGCGATCTCCTCGGCGCACTTGACCACCCGGGCCTCCTCCATCAGGCCGTCGGCATCGACGAGGCACGCGCCGCGGCCCTCCAGCGCCCGCATGCCGATCACGTCGATCCGGTCGACGGCCAGCCGCCGGTCGCCCCGGCCGTGCTCGACGAGCAGCTCGACGATCTCCTGGGCCCAGCGGTCGGCGACCTCGGCAGCCCGGTCGCCCGCGTAGAAGTGGATGTAGGACAGGCCCGGACGGATCTCGTCCACCACCTCGGAGTGGGTGTCGAGGAACTCGCCCTTGGAGAACTCGAACACCACCACCGGGCCGTCGGTGGCCACGAAGGCGTAACGCACCGCGTTGTGCATCGTCCAGATCGACATGTTGGTGGTGTCGGTGGCGTAGCGGACGTTCAACGGGTCGTACAGCAGGGCCCCGTCGCAGCCCGCGGCCCGCAGCTGGGCGCGGACCCGCTCCAGCCGGTAGCGCCGGATGGCGCGGCGGTCGGGCAGGCGCAGACCGGCCGCCGTCCACTCCGCCTCCAGCTCCGGGCCGGGCCCGAGAGTGTGCATGTTGCGGTCGCCGTGGTCGAGCAGCCAGTCCGGCGGCGGCGCCCGGTCCACCCCGATCCGCGGGCGGTGCCTCGGCCCAGTCATGGCGAGATTCTGTCTCACCGTCAGTCCGTCGAGACGGATCCCGCGAACAGCCGGATTCGAGAACGGCCGGATTCGAGAACGGCCGGACCCGAGAACGGCCGGACCCGAGAACGGCCGGACCCGAGAACGGCCGGACCCGAGAACGGCCGGACCCGAGAACAGCCGGACCCGAGAACGGCCGGACCCGAGAACGGCCGGATTCGAGAACGGCCGGATTCGAGAACGGCCGGAGTCGAGAACGGCCGGATTCGAGAACGGCCGGATTCGCTCACAGGGTCGGTTGCCGGAACTACCTTGGCGCCGTGGCAGGCACCGCGGCCGGATCCATGACGGCCGCATCGAGCGACTGAGGCCGTGGTCAGGCGAGGCCGGCCCCGGGTGGCCACCCGGTCCTCGGCGATCGCCCAGCTTCCCTGGCGCGAAGTGGAGAACCCCCACGGAACGCTGCAGGTGCTCGACGACGAAGGTCTGGCCACCGTCCACGAGGCGTCGATGCGGGTGCTGGAGGAACTGGGCATCGAGCTGTGGTCGCCGCAGGCCCGCC
Source organism: Acidimicrobiales bacterium (assembly GCA_963667505.2). Taxonomy (GTDB): domain Bacteria; phylum Actinomycetota; class Acidimicrobiia; order Acidimicrobiales; family Aldehydirespiratoraceae; genus Aldehydirespirator. Next base: position 2,359,888 of record OY763490.2, read on the forward strand.
GACGCTTCGCCGACGCCGGCGCGATCGTCGAGGGCGAGGTCGTGCGGGTTGGCCGCGACATAGTCGAGGCCGCGCTGGCCGCCGCCCCGGACGAGTTCACCCTCACCTCCCGCAATCCGGCCAAGCGGCTGCGGGTGGGCGGCCGCCGCATGGCGTTCGGGCTGGTGGCCGGCCCGGCCGCGGTCCACGACGAGATCGGCGGACGGCGTGTCTCCAACATGGCCGACTACGAGAACTTCATCCGGCTGGCCCACTACTTCAACGCCATCCACATCGTCGGCAACCAGGTGGTGGCGCCGATGGAGCTGCCGGCCAACACCCGCCACCTCGACGCCTACCGGGCCAACCTGGTGCTGTCGGACCTGTCGTACCACTGCACCTCGATCGGCCGGGGCCGGGCCCTCGACGGCATGGAGATGATGGCCATCAGCCGGGGCTGCACCCTCGATGAGATGGCGGCGTCGCCCGGGGTGACCACCATCATCAACGTGAACTCGCCGCGCCGCTTCGACATCGAGATGGCCAACGGGCTCATGGTCATGGCCGAGCACGGGCAGCCGGTGTCGGTGACCCCGTTCACGCTGATGGGAGCCATGGCCCCGGTGACGCTGGCGGCCGCCCTGGTGCAGCAGAACGCCGAGGCCCTGTTCGGGATCGCGCTCACCCAGCTGGTGCGTCCCGGCGCGCCGGTGCTGTACGGCGCGTTCACCTCCAACGTGGACATGCGCTCAGGCTCGCCCGCGTTCGGCACGCCCGAGCAGGTCAAGGCCAACGTGGCGTCGGGGCAGCTGGCCCGCCGCTACGGGCTCCCCTACCGGGCGTCGAACTCGAGCGCCTCCAACGTCGTGGACGCCCAGGCCGCCTACGAGACCCAGATGTCGCTGTGGGGCTGCATCCTGGGCGGCGCCAACCTGGTGTACCACGCGGCCGGATGGATGGAGGGCGGGCTGCAGGCCAGCTACGAGAAGCTGATCCTCGACGTGGAGATGCTCCAGCAGACGATGGAGTTCCTCACGCCGGTGGCTTGCTCGGGCGCCGACCTCGCGTTCGAGGCGATGCGGAGGGTGCCCACCGGCGGGCACTTCTTCGGCGACGAGCACACCCTGGAGCGCTACGAGACCGCCTTCTACCCGCCGCTGATCTCGGACTGGCAGAACCACGGCGCCTGGACCGACTCCGGCGGGCTCAACGCCACCCAGCGGGCCACCGCCGTGTGGCAGGCGGCGCTTCAGGAGTACGCCGAGCCGCCGCTGGACAGCGCGCGGCGCGAGCAGCTCGACGACTACGTGGCCCGCCGCAAGCTCCAGATCGGCGACGGCGAGCCCTAGCCGCGCCGTCCGGACACGAGAGGGCGGGGCCGAAGCCCCGCCCTCTGGTTGTTGGGTTGTCGATGAGGCCTCAGGCCTCTTGTGGGATCAGGCCGCGGCTAGCGCAGCAGCGATCCACTCGTCAGCCAGGCCGCGGTTGTCGGCGATCCACTGGATGGCGATGTCGCGGGGATCCTCTCCGTCGCCCTGAGCGACGTTGGCCAGCGACACGTCGATGACCGACAGCGTGACCGCATCGAACAGCGCCTCCGCGGCCGGGTTGGCCGCGAGGAAGTCGTTGTTGGCTGTCACCAGGATGTCGGCCGCGATCCAGCCGAGCTGGCACAGGCCGTCAGCGCTGTCCGCCGCCGCCGGGCACAGTTCCGCACCGAGCTTGGCGTTGACGGGCTGGCCGTCGGGGCCGAGCTGGCTCCACGCCTCGCCGCCCTCGAGCCCGAGGGGGTTGGATTCGTCGATGACGTTCTCGACGCCCATCCAGTACACGTTGTCGCCGGGGCGCAGCTGGGTGAGGTAGGCCGTCGGGGTCCAGGTGTACATGACCATCGGCTTGCCGTCGTCGGCGCTGTCCACCGCCTGAGCGAACATGGCGTCGTAGCCGGCCTTGGTCTGTGCGATGTTCTCCCAGCCGCTGAAGGCGATCTGGGTCTCGATGATGTCGTCGCAGGTCCAGTCCTCGGGGCATCCGAAGATGTCGGCGATGCCGTTGCCGGGCACCGCGTCCTCGGCGTCGAACGCGGCCAGCGCGTCGGCGTTGTTGTTGAGGTCGTCCATGGTGTAGACGCCGTACTCGTCGGCAAAGGACTTTGTGATCAGGAACCCTTGCAGGCCGCCCGCGACCATCTCCTCACCGACGATGGTGACGTAGTCCTCCACCAGCGAGCCGTCGGGAAGCTCGTTCTGCAGCCACGAGAGGTGGCCCGGATACCAGCTGTTGGGCCAGTAGTCCATCTCGCCCAGCGCCATCGCGGTGTAGCCGTTGCTCGGGCCGAGCTCCACCTCAGCCGGGTTCGACACGTTGTAGCCGAGCTCCTCCAGCAGCAGCTTGTACAGCTCCGCCTGGAAGTAGCCGCTCGACCAGTTCGCCCGGCCGGCGATGACGTCCACACCCTCGCCGGGCAGCCCGGCGGGCTCCTCGGCGGGCTCCTCGGCAGGCGCTTCTGCCGGCTCCTCAGCCGGGGCCTCTGCGGGCTCCTCAGCCGGGGCCTCTGCCGGCTCCTCAGCCGGGGCCGCCGCAGGCTCCTCAGCCGGGGCAGCAGGCTCCGCGGTTGTCTCTTCGTCGTCGCCGCAGGCTGACGCGATCATCGCGAAAGCGGCAAGCAAGGCAAGCCATACGCTTGCGTGCTTCTTCTTCATAAGGTTCCCTCCTCCTTGGGGTGGGCTTGTTGGCCGGGCAAGAGGCTAGGCCCCGAGCAACTAGGTATCAACACCATATTTCGGCGAGAACGCGACCACCGAAGATACCAGTGCGCCCGCCGCCGTGTCGCCCAGAGCGGGTTCAGTCCGCCACGGGCACGCTTCAGGCGCTGTCGGCCGACTCGACCGCGCTCATATCGTCGTAGATCTTGTTGCGCTCGAACTCGCCGAGGGTGCCACGCGACGAGGCGAAGATGGTCGCTCCCGCCGCCAGCGCGAACACCGCGCCCGCGCCCGACACGAAGTTCGTCTCGGCGACCCGAACGATGGTCACGATCCAGCCGAGGGGAACGAGCGCCATCGCGAGGCCGACGCCCGCGACGAGCGCGCTCCACCGGTAGCGCAGGCCCTCGTCGATGCCGAACACGCCGATCGCGGGCAGCGCCAGGCCCAGCGCCGCGACGCCCGCGAGGAGCGTCCAGATACCCAGGCGGGAGCCGCTGCTCTCGAAGCCGTTGAAGATGACGTCGCCCTTGCGCTGCGCCTCCGACCGCTTCGAGGACCACTCGGCACCGAGCACGCCCTCGTCAGCCTTGGCTTCGACCGCGGCATTGCGCAGCTCCTCGGCGCGCGCCGTGTTGCCTGCGGCTTCCTCCGCGTCGGCCGCGGCGTCGAGCTCACGTGCCTCGAGGGCTTTGGCGCGGGCCGCGTCCTGGATGGCGTCGAGCTCGGCCTGCAGCTCACCGCCGATCACCGACTCTTCCCGCGTGTCGAAGCTCCAGCCCGAGAATCCGCTGATGACCAGCAGCAGCAGCGCGAATCCGCATCCGACCATCCGGCCCCAGCCGATGCGGGCCGTCAACGGCCGACGCGCCGTCATGGGCGCGCGCCACAGCCACGACACCGCGCCGGCGACTGAGACCACGCCCCCGATGACCGCCACCCACACGCCGAAGCCCGCCGAGTGGACGGCCACGTTGGACGGCGGGTTGGTGAGCAAGAACGCGAGCGCGGCGCCGAGCGCGCCCGACGCGAACACGGCCGCGCCGTGCGCGCCGAGCCACAGGGAGCCCTTGCCCGGACGTGACAGCGTCAATGCGGCCGACCAGACCACCACCACCGCGAGTCCTGCCATGAAGATCCCGAACCAGGAGCCTCCCGAGGGCGACACGCCGTTGAAGCTGTTCGAGACGTAGGTGATATCCCCGGTGCAGGTCAGCTCGGTCCCGTCGCCGGCTGCGCCGAGCGGGTCCAGCTGTGCGGCGTCGATCCACTGCCCGTCGCACTGCTCAGTCCGAAGATCGGCGTCGGCGAAGCGGGCCCACGACGAGACTCGACCGGCGTCGACGCTCCACGGCAGCAGCAGCGACAGCAGCATCAGCACCGCGCCGGCTCCCGTGGCGATCACGGAGACGCGTTCAGGCCCGGAGGCCGGCACGAACTCCTCGGCGGGCGCCTCGGGCTCCTCAGCCAGCTTCGAGACCTTCTCGTCGGCCGCGGCCTGAGCCTGCTCGAGCAGCACTTCAGGCGTGCGACGGTTGGCCCACGCCTTGGTGATCCGCGAGAACAGGTTGCTGCGGTCGGCGTCCGTCTGGCTGATCCGGTCGAGCACTACAGCAACGAGGAAGAACGCCAAGCCGCCCGAGACGCCCAGGGCGATGTCCTGGTTCTGGATGCCCTGGTAGAGCAGACGGCCCAGGCCGCCGGCGCCCATGATGGCGGCGATGCCCAACATGGAGATCGCCAGCAGCAGCGTCTGGTTGAGTCCGGTCATGATCGCGGGCCGCGCCAAGGGGAGCTGGACGTCGAACAGCACCCGCCGCTCCGGCGCGCCGTAGGCCCGGGCCGCCTCCACCACGTCCTCGGGCACTTGTCGGATGCCGAGGTTGGTGAGCCGGATCAGCGGCGGCAGGGCGAAGGTCATCGTCACCATCGTCGCGGAGACGAAGCCGATCCCGAAGAAGTAGATGAACGGCAGCATGTAGACGAACGAGTGGACGACCTGCATGGCGTCCATGACCGGTCTGACGACGGTCCAGGCGCCATCGACCCGGCCGCACAGCACGCCTATCGGGATACCCACGACCACACAGAGCAGCACCGCCACGGCGATGAACCCGATGGTTCGCGCCGTCTCCTGCCAGTACTCGCCTCCCAGCAGACCGCAGATGAGCAGCGCCACTGCGGAGAGGGCGCCCACCTGGACGCCGCGCATGGCCCAGCCCAGTGCGCCGACGGCGAGGCACACGATCAGCCACGACATGCCGACCAGCCACTCGTCGACTATCAGCTCGAGCAGCCTCGCGAAAGGCCACTCGATCACCTCGAGCGTCCTCTCGAGGTTGTTCTCCACCCAGCGGACCGTCTGCTCGCCCCAGTCCCCGACGGGAATCGACCACTGGTCGAGCACGCTGTTCTGGCGCAGCTGGGAGACCAGCCCCGAACTGCACTCCAGCAGCTCGCCCTCGTCGTCGACGATGGCGTTGACGCACTCGAACGTCTCGCCGTCCGCGTCCGTGTACGTACGCCTGCCCGAGGCGATGCTCTCCTGCGGGAGGGTGCGGTACCACCACACCGCGGCCAGCGCGATCAGGCCGCCGGCGCCCATCCCGTAGCGACGGCCTCTCACACCCCCGAAGATCATCAGCGCGGGCACTACGAACAGGGCGGCTATCAGCAGCCACTCGATGCCCACTTGAAGCCAGTCGACGATCACGTCCCCGGCCTCCGGGCTGGTGACCGTGTCTATGAAGCGGTCGAGGAAGTGCCCCCGGTACTCCTCCCCGTCGGCTTGGGCCAGAATCCCCGCCCCGGCCGTGGTGAGCGCGCTCACATGAACACCTCCCGCTCGAAGCCGTCTATCAGCTGCTCCACCCGGCCCATCTCTTCCATGATGAGGCGGGGGTCAAGGTTGCCCACGAGCCGGCCGTCGTCGTCCACGACGGCGATCGACAGGCCCCGGCCTGCTGCCGCGTACAACTCGTTGAGCGTGGCGTCGGGGCCGCACCTGTCGAAGTCGGTGCGCAGGGCGGCCTGCAAGTCGTCGGAGTCCATCGAACGGACCCTCAGGCCGTCGGAGGCGGTGAGCAGGGCGATCGGCTTCCCCTCCGAGTCGCAGCAGAAGCGGCCCATCACGTCGTCGAGCCGCCCGAGCGCCTCGGAGAGCGACTGATCCTGCCGAACAGGCCTCGGCTCGCTCATCACCTCGTGCACCTTGATGACCCGACCCTGGTCGACGTCCTGGACGAACTCGGCCACATAGCCGGTGGCGGGCTCGGTGAGGATCTCCTCGGGCGTGCCGATCTGCACCACCGCGCCGTCCTTCATGATGCACACCCGGTCTCCGATGCGCAGAGCCTCGTTGAGGTCGTGGGTGATGAAGAGGATGGTCTTCTGGACCCGGCTCTGGATCTCCATCATCTCGTCCTGCATCTGGCGGCGGATCAGCGGGTCGAGCGCGGAGAAGGCCTCGTCCATCAGCAGGATGTCGGGGTCGGAGGCCAAGGCTCGGGCCAGGCCGACCCGCTGCTGCATGCCGCCGGAGAGCTGGGCGGGCCGGTGCTCCGCGAACGGGGCCAGGCCCACTAGGGCCAGAGCGTGAAGAGCGGCTTGGTTGCGCTCGTCGCGGCTGACCTTCTGCACCTTGAGGCCGTAGCCCACGTTGTCGATCACGTTGCGGTGGGGGAACAGCGCGAAGTGCTGGAAGACCATCCCCATCTTGGCGCGGCGGAAGGCCTGGAGCTGGGTGCCCTCCATCCGCTGCACGTCCTCGCCGTCCACCAGCACCTCGCCGTGGGTGACGTCGTAGAGCTTGTTCACCATTCGGATCGCGGTGGACTTGCCCGACCCAGACAGCCCCATCACCACGAAGATCTCGCCGCGGTTGACGCTGAAGCTCACATCGGTCATGCCGACCACATGGCCGGTCAGCCGCTGGACCTCCTTCTTGGGGATTCCCGACCGGGCCAGTTCCAGGGCCCTTCCCCTCGGCTGGGGCCCGAAGATCTTGAAGACATCCTTGAACTCGACGATCGTGTCGCCCATGTCAGTCTCCTCTGTTTGCCGCCCGGTGTCGGCTGGCTACCCTAGTCGCTCCATGTCCGAGGGTGAAGCAGGCCCGCGGTCCGCCACCAAGCGCAGGACGAAGGGCGGAGGCAAGGGCGACGCTTCAGGGCGTCGAGGCGCACCGACGGGCACGGTCGCGCCCACCCTTGACGAGGAGACGGCCGCGGCCCTGACGCTCTACAACACCTATCTCGTGGCCGACCGGGCGCAGCAGGCCCACGAGCGGGCCCTGAGGAAGGCCGAGAGGGCCAAGGACGAGGCGGCCGCGGCCGTACGCGAGCTGAACGAAAGCAAGGCCCCGGCCGCGGAGACCGCCAAGGCTGAGACGAAGTATCGCGAGGCGGTCGAGGCGCTTCGGCACCTGCGCGACGGCGAGACCGCCGATGCCAGCGACGGGGAAGCCACCGACCAGAAGGCCACAGACGACGCTGGCGGCGAGCTGGACGGCTGATAGAAGTAGCTATGACTATCGCCCCGGACCGACCTCAGCCACTCGGTCCGTCCACGGCCAGTTCGGCATCGACCCATGGGAGATGTGCCGCATCAAGGACCTGGGCGACGTGCCGCTGTCGGAGGGCAACAACAACGAGCGCTCCATAGAGATGATCACCGACTTCTACCGGTCGGTGGACGCCGCCGGGGCCCGGCCCGTGTCGACTGCCCGACACCGCAATACATGAGCGAGGCGGCAGCGTCACGGCTGGCGAGCGGCCTCAGTGGGGGTGGAGGCCTCCGTCGGCGACGATGACCTGGCCGGTGATGAACCGGCCCGCGTCGCCGGCTAGCAGCAACGCGGGGCCCACCATCTCGTCGGGGTCGGCGAGGCGTCCAAGCAACGGACCCGAGGCCATCGACTTCATCGCCGCCGGACCCTGATTGCGCACCATGTCGGTGTCCACCGGGCCGGGCGCCAGCGCGTTCACCCGAATGCCGCGGGGCGCCAACTCGCCAGCCGCGGCCCTGGTGTAGGACAGCAGCGCGGCCTTCATGGCGCCGTAGATCGAGAAGCCCCGCGAGAACATGAAAGCCCCGACGCTGATCACGTTGATCACCGAGGCGTGCTGGCTGGCCTCCAGGTGCGGCAGGCAGGCCTGGGTGAGCAGGGCGGGACCCCTCAGGTTGACCTCGAAGGACTTCTGCCAGGCGGCCGCGGTCTGGGCGCCGATGGGCTGAGCCAGGGCGTTGGCCGCGTTGTTGACCAGCACATCGACCCCGCCGAACTGGTCCACCGCGGCCGCCGCGAGTGTCTCGACCGCTTCGAGGTCGCCCATGTGGGTGGACACCCCGAGCGCCTCGAAGCCGGCCTCGGCCAGCCGGGCCTCGGCGGTGGCGCAGGCCTCGGCCGAACGGGACGCCACCACCACCCGAGCCCCGGCGCAGGCCAGTCCCTCAGCAATCGAGCGGCCGATGCCCCGTGTGCCGCCGGTAACGACGGCGGTGCGGTCGGTCAGGTCGAACAGTCTGCGGTAGCCGTCAGGATCCATGCTCAGAGCAGCCTAGACGCCGGCTCGGCTCGGAAGATCAGACCTTCAGGTTGGCCGAGTGCAGTTCAGCCAATCCGGTCATTGAATCCAATCTCTTCGCATCTTCCATTATATCTCGCTGTTCAGCGCCTGGGGCACGAAGGGCGACGCGCCAGGCCGGGCCCGGTCACGGGCGCCGGTAGTCTGATCGGCCATGACTGAAGGCGGCGACGGCCCGTACCCATCCGTCGGCAGCCCCGATTTTCCTGCCATTGAGCAGCGGGTGCTGGCCCGCTGGGCGGCCGAGGGAACCTTCGAGGAATCGGTCAGGGCCCGGCCAGCCGAGCGCGACTGGGTGTTCTACGACGGCCCCCCGTTCGCCAACGGGCTTCCCCACCACGGCCATCTGCTCACCGGCTACGTGAAGGACGTGGTGCCCCGCTACCAGACCATGCGGGGCAACCGGGTGGACCGCCGCTTCGGCTGGGACTGCCACGGACTGCCCGCGGAGATGGAGACCGAGCGTGAGCTGGGCGTCTCCGGACGGGCCGCCGTCCACAAGTTCGGAATCGCCGAGTTCAACCAGCGCTGCCGCCAGTCGGTCGTGCGCTACACCCAGGAATGGGAGGACACCGTCACCCGCCAGGCCCGCTGGGTGGACTTCGACAACGACTACAAGACCATGGACCTGCCCTACATGGAGTCGGTCATGTGGGCCTTCGCCCAGCTCCACCGCAAGGGGCTGGTGTACGAGGCCTATCGGGTGATGCCCTACTCGTGGGGCGCGGAGACTCCCCTTTCCAACTTCGAGATCCGCCTCGACGACGCCACCCGGCCCCGCCAGGACCCGGCCATCACGGTGTCGTTCGAGCTGGCGCCCGAGCCCGGCGACCCCGGACCGATGCAGCTGCTGGCGTGGACGACCACGCCGTGGACCCTGCCTTCGAACCTCGCGCTGGCCGTGGGGCCCGAGATCGAATACGCGGTGATGGAGTCCGGCGGCGTCCATTACGTGCTGGCCGAGGACAGAGTGGCCGCCTACGACGCCCAGTTGTCGCAGGCCCGCCGGGTCGGCACCGTCAGCGGCGACGAGCTCGCGGGCCGCAGCTACGAGCCGCTGTTCGGCTTCTTCGCCCATCGCAGCAAGGCCTTCCGGGTGCTGGCCGCCGACTTCATCGACACCGCCGAGGGCACCGGCATCGTCCACATGGCTCCCGGCTTCGGCGCGGAGGACCAGGAGGTGTGCGAGGCCAACGGGATCGCCATCGCCGACGCGGTGCCGGTGGACGACCGGGGCCGGTTCACCGAGCCGGTGTCGGACTGGGCCGGAACCAACGTGTTCGAGGCCAACGCACCGATCATCCGGCACCTCAAGGCCGAGGGCCGCGTCGTGTGCCACGACAGCTACGAGCACAACTACCCGTACTGCTGGCGCACCGACACGCCCATCATCTATCGGGCCATCAACAGCTGGTACGTGCAGGTGACCGCCATCCGGGACCGGCTCTCGGAGCTCAACCAGGAGATCAACTGGGTGCCCGACCATGTGCGCGACGGCCGCTTCGGCATGTGGCTGGAGGGTGCCCGGGACTGGTCGATCAGCCGCAACCGGTTCTGGGGCTCGCCCATCCCGGTGTGGCGTAGCGACGACCCCGCCTACCCACGCATCGACGTCTACGGCTCGCTCGACGAGATCGAGCGCGACTTCGGCGTGCGGCCCGACGACCTGCACCGCCCCTTCATCGACGCCCTCACCCGGCCCAACCCCGACGACCCCACCGGACGGTCGACGATGCGGCGGGTGCCCGAGGTGCTCGACTGCTGGTTCGAGTCGGGATCGATGCCGTTCGCGCAGGTCCACTACCCGTTCGAGAACACCGAGTGGTTCGAGAGCCACTTCCCGGCCGACTTCATCGTGGAGTACATCAACCAGACGAGGGGCTGGTTCTACACGCTGCATGTGCTGGCCGGGGCGCTGTTCGACCGGCCCGCCTTCTCCAACGTGATCTGCCACGGGATCCTGATGGCCGCCGACGGGGCCAAGCTGTCCAAGAAGCTGCGCAACTACACCGAGCCCACCGACATCTTCGAGAACCAGGGCGCCGACGCCATGCGCTGGTACCTGATGGCGGCCAACATCGTGCGGGGCGGCGACCTGCGGGTGAGCGACGAGGGCATCGACGAGGTGGTGCGCCAGGTGCTGCTGCCCGTCTGGAACGCCTATGCGTTCTTCACGATGTACGCCAACGCCGAGGGCTACCGGGCGCAGCCGCGCACTGACAGCGACGATGTGCTCGACCGCTACGTGCTGGCCCGGACCCGCGCGCTGGTGGAGCGGGTCGCCGAGCGGATGGACGCCTACGACCTGCCCGGCGGCGCAGCCGAGATAGCGGCCTTCGTCGACGCCCTGAACAACTGGTACATCCGCCGCTCCCGAGACCGCTTCTGGAACGCGGGCGGCGCCGAGACCGACCGGGCCGCCTTCGACACGCTGTACGTGGTGCTGACCACCCTGACCAGGGTGGCCGCGCCCTTCCTGCCGATGATCGCCGAGGAGATCCACGGCGGCCTCACCGCTGGGGCCTCGGTGCATCTGGCCGACTGGCCCGACCCGGACGCCGAGGGTCTGCCCGCCGACGACGCTCTGGTGGCCCGCATGGAGCGCCTGCGCGACGCCGCCTCGGCCGCCCTGCGGGTACGCGAGGACGCCGGGCTGCGGGTGCGCCTGCCGCTGGCCCAGGCCGTCGTGGCCGGCGACGGCGCGGAGGACCTGGCCCCGCTGGCGGATCTGCTGGCCGACGAGATCAACGTCAAGTCGGTGGAGCTGACCGACGACCTGTCCGCCCACGCCTCGCTGGTGCTGCGCCCCAACGGCTCGGTGCTGGGCCCCCGCTTGGGCAGTGACGTGCAGGCGGTGTTCAAGGCTGCCCGCTCGGGCGACTGGACCCGCAACGACGACGGCACAGTCACCGCCGCGGGCAATGTGCTGGAGACAGGCAGCTTCGATCTAGCCGTGGAGGCGTCCGACGGCGGCACCGCGGCCGGGTTGGCCTCCGGCGACGCCGTGGTGGTGCTCGACACCGACGTCACGCCCGAGCTGGAGGCCGAGGGCTGGGCCCGCGACGCGGTGCGGGCGATCCAGGACTGCCGCCGTATCGACGACTACGTTGTGACCGACCGCATCGATGTCTGGCTGGCGATGGCCTCCGCCGAACAGGCCAACGCGGTGGCCCGCTGGGCCGAATACGTGGCCGAACAGGTGCTGGCCACCCGTCTGGAGGTCACCACCTTCGCCGACACCGGGGGCGACGCCGACGGTGTGTCGAAGTCCTACGCCACGAGCCGCTGGCTGGCCAGCGCGGTCGGCCACGACGTCACCATCGACGGCCAGAAGGCCCGCTGCGACTTGTCCCCCAGCTCAAGCCACCCCCGCCAACCAGGCGACAGCACCCGCCCCCGCTGACTCGACGCTCGGTGGCCGGGCCGTCTGTAAGACTTGATATAGTGCTTGTATGACAATGTTGACCTGCCGGATGGGCGCCGTCGAGGCAGACCGGGTGCGGGAAGAGGCCGACGCGCTGGGAGTCTCGGTGTCGCACGTGATCCGCGAGGCGCTGCGGCGGTACCTCAACGCCGTGGCGGCCGAGCGCGACGCGGAGATCTACGAGAAGTCGCCGCTCCTCCCCAACGAACTGTCGTTCATTGAAGTCGAGAGCTGGCTGCCGGCCGAGGACTGGTCCGACTGGACAGATGCGCCGGGGTGAGGTCTGGTTCGCCGCGGTTCCCGACGGCGACAGGCCGGTGCTGGTGCTTACGCGGGACCCCGTGGCCGACCGCATCGACTCGGTGGTTGTTGCGGCGCTGACACGGACGCGCCGGGGCCTCGTCTCCGAACTGCCGCTCACCGCACGCCATGACGGTGTCCCGTCCGACTGCGTGGTCAACTTCGACGCGCTCCACACCCTTCACCGCAGCGCCTTCCGGCGACGCGTGACCCAGTTGAGCCCGGCTCGCCTGCACGAGGCGTGCGAAGCACTGAAAGCCGCCACAAGCTGCTGACGACCGGAAGCTAAGGAACCGCCCAACAACCGTCAGGGCTGCTCGCGGGCCTCCTTCGCGGCCGTCGGCGAGCACTCGGCCAAACAGCTCAGGTGTTCCTTCGATCGGATCTCAACCTATCGCGTTCGGTCCTCGTCTAGGCGGCGGCCGTCTTCTACTAAGTTGATCTCCCAGAGCACCTTGTCCAGCGCGTCGGCCGAGGTGATCGTCGGGAACCTCAGCGGGTGCTCGTCGGTCACGCAGGTGGGCAGCGGGGACAGGATCGTCCAGGGCGTGGGGTGGGCGAACTGCACCACCGAGTAGCGGTCGCCGGTCTGGCCCTCGGCGGCCACCACCCGGTGAATGCCGGCGCCGATCACGCCGTTGGTAAGGTGCTCGAGCATCATGCCGGTATTGATGATGGCGCTGTCGGCGGGCGGGACCGCGTCTACCCAGCCGTCGGCAGTCCGCACCTGCAGCCCGGGCGCGGTGGCTCTCGGCAGCATGGTGATGAGGTTTATGTCACCGTGCTCGGCCGCCCACAGGTAGCCCTCTCCGGGAGCGGTGTCCATCGGCGGGTAGTGGATGGCCCGGGTGAGGGTCGCCCCGTGCTCGAGCATGGTGTCGAAGAACTCCTCGTGGGCGCCCAGCCCCACCGCGATGACCCTCAGCACCCGGCGCTGGATGTCGAGGACCCCGGCGTGGAACCCGAGCAGCAACTCGGTGACGCCGGGGAGGTCGTCCTCGGGCAGGACGGGCGGGCCGTAGCGGTACGGGTAGCGCTGGCGCAGCGGATGGCCCTGCGGCACGGGCTCGCCCCAGTTGAGCATCTCCTTGAGGTCGGGGATGTCGGAGACGGCAGCCGTCTCGGTCATCATCGGCGTGTAGCCCGTCTGCCCGTGGGCGCCGGCCGCGATGTAGCGGTCCTTGCGCTCCTGGGGCAGGCCGAAGAACGCCTCCAGTTGCCCGTAGGCCTCGTCAATCAGGCCACCACCGAGGTCGTGGGCCACATAGACGAATCCGGTGGCCAGGCTGCGCAGCACCCCGTCGACCACGGCAGCCCTCTCGGCCCGGCCGCCCTGCTCGAAGGCGATCAGATCCACGTCCAGTATTCCCATGGCCGCCGACGCTAGCGCTGCGCGGCGCGGCGCGGCGCACTCGCGGTACAGATGGCCCGAGCAACCGCTCAGCCCGCCCGAAGGCGGCTCAGACAGCCCGACCGGCCCGCCCGAAGGCCGCTCAGACAGCCCGACCGGCTGTGCGAGGAGGCCGACGACAGTCAGGAAAACCACGCGAACGCCAAGGTCAGGGGCATTTCTCGGATCTGCGTTGAGAGACGGCTTGACAGGTGTGTAGTTTCAGTGCTGTAATTCTCAGTCCGCGGCTGTGTGGGGTTGGAGGGGCTCACAGCCTGAGCTGCCGGCCGCCGCGACAGGCACGAACGCACCACAAGGAGGAGCAGGTGACCGTCACGCAGGAGCGGCTCTCAACCGTCGCCAGCATCGGCCCCGCCGACACCGCCCCGGCCGCGTTCGAACGGCCCTCGATGAAGGTCCGGAAGCGAAACGGCAGCCTCGAGCCGGTCGACGTGAACAAGATCGTCAACGCGGTGGCCCGCGCTGCGGAGGGACTCCTCGGCGTCGACCCGCTGACAGTGAGCACGCGGACTATCGCCGCCCTGGCCGACGGAGCCACCACCCGCGAGCTCGACGAGTTGAGCATCCGCACGGCGGCCGGCCTCATCGTCGAGGAGCCCAACTACTCGAAGCTGGCGGCCCGGATGCTGGCCACCTACATCGACAAGGAGGTCCGCAACCAGAACATCCCATGGTTCTCCGAGGCCATGGAAGCCGGCCGCCGGCTCGGATTGATCGGCGAGGACACCGCAGAGTTCGTCCGAGCCAACTCCCCTGCCCTGAACGCCGCCGTCGACTCCGGACGCGACCGCAACTTCGAGTTCTTCGGCCTGCGGACCGTCTACGACCGATATCTCTTGCGTCATCCCGAGACCCGCCTGGTGATCGAGACCCCGCAGTACTTCTTCCTGCGGGTGGCCTGCGGGCTCAGCACCGAAGCCGAGGAGGCCGTCAGGTTCTACGACCTGATCTCGTCGCTGGCCTACCTGCCGTCCAGCCCGACGCTGTTCAACTCTGGGACCGCCCATCCGCAGATGTCGAGCTGCTACCTGCTCGACTCGCCGGAGGACTCGCTGGACGGCATCTACCGGCGCTACACCGACATCGCCCGGCTGTCCAAGTACGCGGGCGGCATCGGCGTCGCCTGGCACAGGGTGCGCTCCAAGGGCTCGCTCATCCGGGGCACCAACGGACTCTCCAACGGCATCGTGCCGTGGCTCAAGACCCTCGACTCGTCGGTGGCCGCCGTCAACCAGGGCGGTCGTCGCAAGGGCGCGGCCTGCGTGTACCTGGAGTCGTGGCATGCCGACATCGAGCAGTTCCTGGAGTTGCGCGACAACACCGGCGACCACGCCCGCCGGACGCACAACATCAACCTGGCCAACTGGGTGCCCGACCTGTTCATGGAACGGGTGGAGAAGGACTGGAAGTGGAGCCTTTTCGACCCGAAGGAACTGCCCGAGCTCACCGACACCTACGGCGAGGAGTTCCGCCGCATCTACGAGCAGGCCGAGGCCGACGGACGCTACGTGCGCCAGATCCCGGCCCGTCAGCTCTACACGCGAATGATGCGCACCCTGGCCGAGACGGGCAACGGTTGGATGACCTTCAAGGACTCCTCCAACGCCAAGTGCAACCAGACCGGGCCGGGCGCTGAGGGCGGCCGCGGGGCAGACGGGGCCGAGCACCGCGAGGATCCCCCGTCCAGGGACAGGGTCGTGCATCTGTCCAACCTGTGCACCGAGATCGTCGAGGTGACCAGCCAAGACGAGACCGCGGTGTGCAATCTCGGGTCCCTCAACCTCGGGGCCTTCGTCACTCCGGCCGGGCGCTCCGAAGCGCACGACTTCGACTTCGAGAGGCTCGGCGAAGTGGTGCGGCTGGTGGTGGCCTTCCTCGACCGGGTGATCGACATCAACTACTACCCCACCGCAGAGTCCCAGGAGTCGAACCTGCGCTGGCGCCCCGTCGGGCTGGGGATCATGGGCCTGCAGGACGTCTTCTTCAAGCTGGGCCTGACGTTCGACTCGGCGCAGGCCCGGTCGCTGAGCCGCCGGATCTCCGAGGAGGTCTACTTCAACGCTCTGTGGGCCTCCACCGAACTGGCCGAGGGCGTCGGCGCCCACCCCGGCTTCGACGACACGCGGGCCGCGGCCGGCGACCTTCAGTTCGACCTCTGGCGCGACGAGCCGACCGACCCGGCCCGCTGGGACCCGCTGCGCGAGCGGGTCGCTCGCCACGGCCTGCGAAACTCGCTGCTTATCGCTGTCGCCCCCACCGCGACCATCGCCGCCATCGCGGGCTGCTACGAGTGCATCGAGCCCCAGGTGTCGAACCTGTTCAAACGCGAGACGCTGTCGGGCGAGTTCCTTCAGATCAACCGCTACCTGGTGGCCGAGTTGCAGGCGCGCGGCCTGTGGGATGCCGCCATGATCGCAGAGGTCAAGCGGGCCGAGGGCTCGATCCAGGGCATCGCCCGGATCCCCGAGGACCTGCGGGCCGTCTACCGCACAGCGTGGGAGATCCCGCAGAAGTCCCTCATCGAGATGGCCGCCGACCGGGGCGCCTTCATCGACCAGAGCCAGTCGCTCAACCTGTTCATGGAGGCACCGACCATCGGGAAGCTGTCTTCGATGTACATGTACGCCTGGAAGGCAGGCCTCAAGACCACCTACTACCTGCGGTCCCGTCCAGCGACGCGCATCAACCAGACCACCACCAACGGCGCCGGCTCGACCAACAGTGCCGAATCCTCGGACGCCCGCGCCGCGGAGGCCGCGGCCTGTTCGCTAGAGAACCCCGAGACGTGCGAGGCCTGCGACTGATGGCCATCACCGACCTTCCCATCGACCTTTCCGATCTCCCGGGCCGGGGAGCGGTCCCCCTCCCTCCACCCGCAGGCATCGATCCCGAATCCGATGCCCCGACCGCGCCCCGGCCCGGGTCACCAGCCGCCCGCCCGAACATCTTGGAACCGGGCTTCGACCTGACGCTGCGGCCGATGCGCTACCCGCAGTTCTTCGACATGTACCGCGACGCCATCAAGAACACCTGGACCGTCGACGAGATCGACTTCTCCGACGACCTCGTCGACCTCGACCGCAAGCTGATGCCGGCCGAGAAGCACCTGATCCGGCGCCTGGTGGCCTTCTTCGCCACTGGCGACTCGATAGTGGCCAACAACCTCGTGCTCAACCTGTACAAGCACATCAACTCGCCCGAAGCTCGGATGTACCTGTCGCGCCAGCTCTACGAGGAGGCGCTGCACGTGCAGTTCTACCTGAGCCTGCTCGACAGCTACATCCCCGACCACGACGAGCGGGCAGCGGCGTTCGCGGCCATCGAGAACATCCCCTCGATCCGGGCCAAGGCCGAGTTCTGCTTCAAGTGGATGGACGCCGTCGGCAACGAGCCGCTGCGCTCCGCGGCCGACCGCAAGCGGTTCCTGATGAACCTGGTGTGCTTCGCGGCGTGCATCGAGGGCCTGTTCTTCTTCGCGGCTTTCGCCTACGTGTACTTCCTGCGGTCGAAGGGGCTGCTCAACGGCCTAGCCGCGGGCACCAACTGGGTGTTCCGCGACGAGTCGATGCACATGAACTTCGCGTTCGAGGTGATCCGCACGGTGCGCAGCGAGGAGCCCGACCTCTTCGACGAGGAGTTCGGGCGGCGGATCAGCGACATGCTGGCCGAGGCGGTGGACGCCGAGCACCGGTTCGCGGCGGACCTGCTGGGCGAGGGCGTGCCGGGAATGTCGGTGGCCGACACCCGCTCCTATCTCGAGTTCGTGGCCGACCAGCGCCTGATGCAACTCGGCCTGCCCCGCCGCTTCGGCAGCCGCAACCCGTTCTCGTTCATGGAATTGCAGGACGTGCAGGAGCTGTCCAACTTCTTCGAGCGCACGGTGTCGGCCTATCAGGTCGGCGTCGAGGGCGAGATCGCCTTCGACGAAGACTTCTGATGCGGCCCGCGGGCGGCATCAGCTCGCGTTTGTGGTACACATAGCGTCATGTTGAGATTCGTCGAGGAGATCATTCTTCTGTTGCTGCGGGACGACGACGGCAAGTTCGTGCACGTTCCCAGCTGGTCGCTGGACCGAGCCATTGCTGGCGGCGTGCTGATGGACTTGGCGCTGGAGAACCGCATCGACACCGACCCGGAGAACTTGGTGCTGATCGACGACACGCCCGTCGGCGACAGCCTGCTCGACCCTGTCCTGGCCGACATCGCGGCGGGCGAGCAACGAGACGCCCGCTATTGGGTCGAGCACACCGCCAAGCGGGCCGAGGCGATACGCGAAGAGGCGCTGTCGCGTCTGGTCGATGCCGGAATCCTGGAGCGCCAGGAGGACCGATTCCTGTGGGTGTTCCGGTCGAGGCGCTATCCGGTGGTCGACGGCAAGGCCGAGCGCGAGGTGAAGCTGCGCATCATGGAGGTGCTGCTCTCCGACCAGATCCCCGATCCCCGCGACGTGGTGCTGATCTCGCTGGTCGACGCCTGCGGGATCTTCCGGGAGCTGCTGCCCAGGCGGGAGCTGGACCAGGCGGCGGGCCGAATCGAGCAGGTCCGCAAGCTCGACCTGATCGGCCAGGCCATGACGCAGACGATCCACGACATGGAGATGTGGCTGGCCGCCTCCCGCATAGAAGGCCGCATGTTCTGACCTCGAGCAAGGCGTGAATCTAGGACCAATCGGCCAGGGGGGCGACGCATGTACCGACCCACATGCAGATCACGACAAGATCCTATGGATCCTCAAGATGATCTCCCCAGAGACGGCGTCGTGGGTTGAGCACCACAGCCGGGTACCAGAGGAGCTAGCCCAGTCGAGCCACG
Source organism: Acidimicrobiales bacterium (assembly GCA_963667505.2). GTDB lineage: Bacteria > Actinomycetota > Acidimicrobiia > Acidimicrobiales > Aldehydirespiratoraceae > Aldehydirespirator. The sequence continues at coordinate 2,378,104 of OY763490.2, forward strand.
CCATCAGGCGGTTCTAGAGGTTGGATGAGGGCGGGCTGGCGAGGATCAGGGTCTTTAGGTCGCTGTGGAAGTCTAGGGCGTGGTCGCCGCCCTCGCGGCCGATGCCCGAGAGGCCGCAGCCGCCGAAGGGAGCGGCGAGGTCGCGCACCAGGAAGGTGTTGGCCCAGACGATGCCGGCCCGCACGGCGCGGCCGACCCGCTCGGCCCGGTCGGCGGAGCCGGTGTAGAGGATCGCGGACAGACCGTATCGGGTGGAGTTGGCCAACTCGACGGCCTCCGCCTCGGTGGTGAAGGTCTGGACGGTGAGCACCGGACCGAAGACCTCGCGCTGCACGACCTCGGAGTCGTTGGAGGCGGGCTCGATCAGCGTGGGCTCGTAGTGCAGCGATCCGGCACGGCGGCGGCCTCCCCACACGATCTTGTCGCCGGCGGCCCGAGCCCGGTTGACGAAGGCCTCCACCCTGGCCAGGTGGTCCGGGTGGACGACCGGCGCGATGGTGGTGGCGTCATCTCGGCTGTCGCCCATCACGTGGGCCTCGGCGCGAGCCCTGAAGGCGTCAAGGAACTCGGAGCGGATCGAGGCCTCCACCAGCAGGCGGGTGCCGGCGAGGCACACCTGGCCCGAGTCCTCGTACTGGGCTGCGGCCTGGTTGGCCGCGGCGTGTAGGTCGCAGTCGGCGAACACGATGAGCGGTCCCTTGCCGCCCAATTCGGCGGTGAACGGCACAATGTTGGCCGCCGCGGCTGCGCCGATGCGGCGGGCCGTCTCCGGCGAGCCGGTGAAGCTGATGCGCCGCACCCGCCGGTCGGCGGTGAGGGCTGCGCCGACCTCGGCGCCGATGCCCTGCACCAGGTTGAACGCGCCGGGCGGAAGGCCAGCCTCCACCGTCAGGTCGGCCAGCAGCGACGCCGACAAGGGTGACCACTCTGCCGGCTTCAGCACCACGCTGTTCCCTGCCGCCAGAGCAGGCGCCACTTTCCACGTGGCCAGCATGAACGGCGCGTTCCATGGCGTGATCACCACCGCGGGCCCGGCCGGCATGCGCTGCACGGTGTGGGTTGTGCCCCGGGCGGGCCAGCAGGGCTCGGAGTGGGCCTCCGCCAGATCCGCGTAGAACCGGAAGTTGAGCGCGCCCCGGGCCACTAGCCGCTCCCGCATCGAACGGTGAAGGAAGCCCATGTCGAGCGTCTCGACCAAGGCGATGTCGTCGTTGCGGGCCTCGATCAGGTCGGCCAGACGGCGCAAGGCCGCAGCCCGCTCGCCCGCTGGCAACGCGCTCCAGGCGCGGAATCCTTCGACCGCGGCGCCCACGGCACGCTCGGCGGTGGCCGCGTCGCCCCGGGCCACGTAGGCGAGCCTGCCATTCCAGTCCAGCGGCGAGCGGCACTCGAAGGTATCCTTCGACGCGACCCGCTCGCCTCCGATCAGATGATCGACGCTGACCGGCACCCCGCCGACGTCCGCATGCGCCGACACCATCAGCGGTCACCCGCCTCAGCCCGGTCCGCATTTGTCCGCGCCCGATGCATCAAGCCGTGGCGGCGGGTGCGGTTGCGCCGAGGTAGGCGGCCTGGACCTGTGGGTCGGCCTGGATCTCGGCGGGGGTACCGACCGCGATCACCCGGCCCTGGTCCAGACAGTAGATGCGGTCGCAGACGCCGGTGATGAAGGCCAGGTCGTGGTCGATCACCACCACGCCCGCGCCGACCGCGGCGGCGAGTGCCCGCACCTCGTCGATCATGGCCACGGACTCGACGTCGCTCATGCCGCTGGTGGGCTCGTCGAGCAGGATGAACACGGGCGACAGCGCGGCGGCTCGCACCAGTTCCAACCGGCGGGCGTTGCCGTAGTCGAGCTCGCGGGCCCGCCGGTCGCGCAGATGCCACAGGCCAGCGTGCACGAGGAGCTGCTCGACGCTGGGGCGGTCGTCGGCGGGCCGGTGCCGAAGCGCTACCAGCGCGGCGATGTCGACGTTCTCGCGCACGGTCAGCGCGGGGAGCAGGCGCAGATTCTGGAACGTGCGGGCCAGCCCGGCCCGGGCGATCTCGTACGGCTCAGCGCCCGCCACCGGACGGGTCTCGGGCTCGGCCCCCGCCACCGGACGGGTCTCGGGCTCGGCCCCCGCCACCGGACGGGTCTCGGGCTCGGCCCCCGCCACCGGACGGGTCTCGGGCTCGGCCCCCGCCACCGGACGGGTCTCGGGCTCGGCCCCCGCCACCGGCACGGTGTCGAACGGCCCGGCCGACGTCCGCTGGGTGAGCGTCGCGGTGCCCTCAGTCGCTTCGACGAGGCCCGTGACCACGTTGAGCAGGGTCGTCTTGCCCGCTCCGTTGGGGCCGATGAGGCCCACGACCTCCCGATTCGACGCCTCCAGGCCCGCGTCCTCCAGAGCCCGGAAACCGCCGAAGTCCACCGTCACCCCGGCCGCCGTCAGCTTCGCAGGCTCAGGGGTCGCCGCGGCCCGCAGCGGGGTGGGCGCGTCCTCGGCCCGGCCGAAGCGCCTCCGCAGCCAGTGGTCGATCTCCCAGTCCTCGATCAGGCCCCGGGCCCTGAAGATCATGAAGCCCAGCATCGAACTGCCCAGCACGATGTCGGTGAGACCCGGCCGCAGCACGATGTCGAGGACGTCGAGGGGACCGCCGTCGATCTCGGTGTCGGCGAGGTGGCGGGTCGTCTCATTGACGACGGTCATCAGAGCCACCCCGAGGACCGATCCGGCGATGCTGTTGCGGCCGCCGACGATCAGCATCACCAGGGTGAGCAGCGTGTAGTCGAAGAAGAAGGTGGACGGCGCCACCGTGCCGAGTTGGAACACTCTCAGCGACGCGGCCACCGAGACGACGGCCACCGACAGGATCAGGGCGGCCATCTGTCCCCGGGCCGGGTTGATGCCCATGGCCCGGGCGGCTAGGTCGTCCTCCCGGGCAGCCTGGGCCATGCGGCCGATGCGGCTGCTCTTGAAGAATCGGGCCACGACGATGGCCGCGATCAGCGCCAGGTAGACCCAGAGGCGGCCGTCGAGTCCCCGCCCGACCGAGAAGGAGATCCCATTGCGGCCCCCGGTCAGGTCGGCGTAGGCCCCTCCGACCTCGTGGACCATGAACAGCAGGGCGAGAGTGATGACCGTGGCGGCCACCGCGCCCGACTTGGCGCCCGAACGGGCCAGGCCCAACCCGACCACCAGCCCGACCGCCGCGGTGACCAGCACGGCGACGGCCGCGGCGACCAGCGGGTTGAGCGACACGTCGTCGAGTCCCAGCGGCACGTCGGGCACGATGCGCTCCTTGCGCTTCACCGTGGTGGCCAACAGCGCGAAGGCGTAGCCGCTGATGGCCGCGAAGCCCATGTGCCCGAACGACAGCACGCCCGTGTTGCCGATGTAGATCTGCAGGCCGATCACCATGACCGCGTTGATCAGCATCTGCGTGACCAGGATGTCGCGGGCGGGGCCGCCGCCGGAGGCGTAGAGCAGTCCGCCCAGCACCAGCAGCGCGAACAGCCCGCTCGAGCCGATCAGCTGCGAGCCGCCCCGGCTGGACAACAGGCTCCGCATCAGCTTCCCCGCAGACCGCAGCCAGGCGCCCGCAGACCGCAGTCCGGCGTCATACCCGCTCCGCGGATCTGACCGATACCAGCCCCTGCGGCCGGAAGATGAAGAACAGCGCGATCAGGGCGAAGACCGCTCCGTCGGTGATGCCCACGAGGTCCTCGGGAAGCCAGGAGCGCAGCAGCACCTCCGAGACTCCCAGCAGCAGTCCTCCGTAGACCGCGCCGGGCATCTTCCCGAGTCCGCCGATGATGGCGGCCAGCACCCCTTTGAGCAGGGGGCTGAGGCCGGTGGTGGGGCGGGCCTGGCCGGTGCGCATCAGGAAGAAGATGGCTGCGATCCCGGCCAGCGCGCCGGCCAGGATGAACGCTTGGCGGATCACCTTGTTGCTGCGCACGCCCATGAGCCGGGCCGCGTCGAAGTCCTCGGCCGCGGCTCGCAGCGAGATGCCGAACATGGTGCGCTGCAGCAAGTAGACGGTCGCGGCCAGCGTGGCGGCGGTGGTTGCGATCACCGCCACGTCCACGACTTGGATGTTGAGGCCGCCGACGGCCCAGACACGGTCGGCCCATTCGGGTCGGGGGAAGCTGCGCACACTGGCGCCCATCGTCATCACGAAGATGGCCTGCACCAGGAAGTGCACCGCGAAGGAGGTCAGCAGCATGGTGAAGTCCGAAGATCCCCTGACCCAGCGGAAGGCGACGAACTCGATTGCGACGGAACTGCCCACCGCGGCGAGGAAGATCAGCGGCACCGCGGCCCACCAGCCCCATCCCGCCGTGACCACCACCCCGAACGCGACGTAGGCGCTAACGGTGATGAGCTCGCCGTGGGCGAAGTTCACCATGTGCATCACGCCGAAGATCACCGCGATGCCCAGCGCCAGCAGGGCGTAGATCGAGCCCCGGCCCAGACCGTCGATCAGGTTCTGCAGCAGCTCGATCATGCCGGTCGGCGAGCGGCACCGACGATTGGGACCGCACCCCGCCACGCCCCGCAGCGCCGCGGCGGCATGGTCATGGCCCTTGGGGCCGCGACGCGCCGACGAAGGTGTCGAAGAGGTCGTCGCGGCCGAGCAGGTCGGAGGCGGCGCCCTCGGCCGCGATCTCGCCGGTGCGCAGCACGTAGGCGCGGTCGGCTACCTCCAGCAGCCTCGTGGCGTTCTGCTCGACTACCAGCATCGTCCGGTTCTCGGCTCGCAGGCTGCCGATCAGGTCGAACACGAAGTCGACCAGCACGGGCGCCAGGCCCAGCGACGGCTCGTCCATCAGCACGACCTGCGGGTCGCTCATCAGCGCTCGGGCGATGGCGAGCTGCTGAGCCTCGCCGCCGGAGAGGTACCCGGCCGCGGTGGACCACTTGTCTCCGAGCACCGGGAACAGCTCCACCATCTGTTCGAGGCGCTCGGCGCGCTCGTCGGCCGCGACGGTCACGCCGCCGATCCGCAGGTTCTCCACCACGGTCATCTGGGCGAACAGGCGGCGGCGCTCGGGCACGAGCGCAAGGCCGGCCCTGAGCATCCGGTCGGGACTGCAGCCGGTGACGGGCCGCCCGTCGAGAGTCACCTCGCCTTCGGCGGGGTGCAACAGCCCGGCCACCGTGTTGAGCAGGGTCGTCTTGCCCGCGCCGTTGGGGCCGATGAGCCCGACCACCTGATTGGCGCCGACCGAGAGACTGACCCGGCGCAGAGCCGAGATCGCGCCGTAGCGCGTGGTCAGCCCGGATACCTCAAGCATCGCGGCACCCTATACCAGCGCTGTACCCGCTCCCGGCGCGCGTCGGCCCGGATCACACGCAACCCGGATCGCGCCCGGCGAGACCCGGGTCACGGGCCCCAGGTGCAGTCAGGCGGCGTACCCGCGTCACATCCGGGCTGCGAGCGTGGTCTCCCCGTTCACGATCTGCAGGATGTAGACCGGCTTGTCGGGCGTGCCGTCGGTACCGGCGTAGCCGATGGTGTCGGTGATCGCCTCGACGCCAGCGAGGTTGGCGATGGCCTCGGCGATGTCGAGCGGATCGTAGGAGTCGGCCTCGAGGTAGCCCTGGATGGCCACCGTTATGGCGTCGCCGGCGAGAGCCGCGAAGCCCGGGGCGGCACTGGGCATCCCGGCCGCTTCGAGGGCCGCGTTGAGCCGCTCGTAGCGGTTGCCGTCCTGGCCGAAGCCGTGATCGGTCCAGTAGACGCCCTCGTTGTTGGGGATCTCGGTGATCCCGCTCACTCCGAACGCGTCGGCGCCGAAGTAGGCCAGGGTGTCGATGCCGCGCTCCTCGATCGCGCCCCGCAGCGCGTCGAGTTGGGGCGCGATCATGGCCGTGTAGAGGATCTCGGTGCCGTCGGCCACGCTGACCACCTCGTTGGCGTGGGAGGCGAAGTCGAAGTCCTCGAAGGGCACGTAGCTCTGGTCGAGCACCAGCTCTCCGCCCAGCTCTTCGAACTTGGCCGCGAACGTCTCGGGGTTGTAGCCGAAGTACGGGCCCTCCGACGAGAAGGTGATGGCCCGGGTGAAGCCGTTGTCGATGGCGAACTGAGCGGCGGCCTCGGCCTGCTGGGTGTCGCTGAAGGTGGTCATGAACGAGTAGATCGACGGGTCGGGCAGCACCGGCTCGGTGGACGCCACGAAGATCACGGCCCGGCTGGCGTTGACGGTCTGCAGCACGGCGTCGCCGGTGTCGGCGAACGGGGGGCCGAGGATGACGTGCGCGTCGGCGGCGAGCAGGTCGGCGGTGGCCCGCTGAGAGACCTCGGGATTGCCCTGCACATCCTCAACCACGAACTCAACCCGCTGGCCATAGATGCCGCCGGCGCAGTTGATCCGGTCGACGTAGTGCTGGCCGGCCTCCGAGATCGGGATGTCGGCGAATCCGCCGACCTCGGACAGGTCGGCGGCGAACCCTATTATGAACGCCGGGCCCTCCTGGAGCGGCGCGCAGTCGTTCAGATCGACGTCCAGCGCGGCGTCCACGTCGAAGCCGGCCGCAACCATGCCGTCATCGGCCATGTCATCCTCTGGCATGTCGTCGCTGTCGGCCACCACCGCGTCCTCGTCAGCCATGTCGTCATCGGCGGCAGCATCGACGGCCACGTCGTCGTCGGCCGCAGCGTCTTCGGCCGCAGGCGCGGCGGTGGTGGCGGCGGGGGCCTCGGCGGCGTCGTCGTCGCCACAGCCGGCCGCCACGAGCGCGGCCACGGCGAGCAGGGCGACCAGCAGTTTGCTGATTCTCATGGGATCCTCCAGGGATGTCTCGCGGACTGATCCGCGGGCTTGGTGCTACCGGAAACCCATTATACGATCCGTTTGGTAGCGAACGAAATCGGAGAGTCATCCGTGGACGACCGAGCGGACCCGCGCCTGCTCGACGCCGAGCGCCTCATAGAGGCCCGCCTCGGCGACCGACACCTCGACTTCGACTCAATGCTGTCGGTGTCCAACATCTACCGGGCCGCCACCGCCGTGCGCCGACGGGCCGAGCGAGGCGTGCTGTCGGAGTTCGGGCTCTCATGGGGCGGCTTCACGACGCTTTGGGTGCTGTGGGTGTGGGGCGACATGCAGACCGCGGAGCTGGCCGACGAGTGCGACCTGTCCAAGGGCACGCTCACAGGAGTGGTCAAGACCCTCGAGAAGCGGGGGTTCGTCGAGCGCAGTCGAGTTGCCTCGGACCGCCGACGGGTGACGGTGTCGCTCACCGACGCCGGCTTGGAGACGATCGAGAGGCTCTTTCCCCGCTTCAACCTCTACGAGGGCGAGATGGTGGGCGAGCTGTCGACGACCGAGAAGCATGAACTGGCCCGGCTGCTGCGGCGGGTGATCGTCGCAGCCGGCGAGCAGTGAGCGTCGATCGCCGTACCGCGGGCGCTCGCCCTCCTACACGGCTGCTGACGCTGGTGCAACTCCACCGCCGGCCGCCTCCGACCCGGCCGTCGTCCGAGGTTGATCGGCCTCTCGGGCACCCCCCGACGGTCGAGCCCTCAGACGTCGAAGCGCGAGCAGTAGTCGACCATCCGTCGGCAGATGGCCGGCACTTGCGCGACGTCGTCGGTGAACTGCGACGGCTTCATGCAGAACAGGGTGTAGCCAGCGGCGACCTGCTCGTCGATGGCGGCCATGGCCCCGTCGACGTCGGCCGTCGCGTCGGGCGAGGCGAACGTGGACCGGGTGCCGCCGACCAACTCGATCTCGTCGATGCTGCGCCCGGCGGCGGCCAGGCCCCGTGCAAGCTGGGCGAGGTCGTCGGCGGTGGGTGCGCCGAAGGGGTGGAAGCCGCGGCCGTAGCGGGCCATGCGCCGGATCAGCGCGGGGTGCATCCACTCGCCGCCGAACCACATGCGGGGCCCGGTCGGCCGCCACGCCTTGGGCTCGCAGTACACGTCGGTGAAGCTGAAGTAGCGGCCCTCGAAGCTCGCCGGCGATCCCGCCCACAGCCTCGACATGGCCTCCAAGTGCTCGTCGAGGATGCGGCCCCGCTGGTGGAAGGGCACGCCGTGGGCCTCGTACTCGGCCCGCTGCCACGACACGGTGGGCTGAACGACGAGCCGGCCCTCGCACAGCAGGTCGATGGTGGCCAGGTCCTTGGCCAGCAGGATCGGATGGCGCAGCGGCGGGATGACCGCGCCGGCCACGACCCGGACCTGGCTGGTGGCCGCGGCCACCGCGGCCAGGGTGGCCACCGAGCTCGGCCACGGCGTCATGGGATCCTGGTTGCCGATGGCCGCGTACATTCGGGGGTTGCTCATGAGCCCGTCGATGGCCGCGTCGGGGCCCAGCATGGTCTGCTCGCTGACCATCACCGCGCCGAACCCGCTGTCTTCGGCGATCCGGGCCAGGTCCACGAGCCCTCGCATGTCCCGGGGATCGAGCATGGTGTGGTTCTCGGTGAGGATCATCAGCATCCCCACGCGGGGCATGTCAGCGCTCCGCCATGTCGAACGGGCCCAGGGCCACCGCGCCGCCGTCGAGGCGGAAGCTGGCGCCGGTGGCGAAGCGGCCGGCCGGGGCCACCAGGTAGTGGACCAGCGCGGCGATCTCGTCGGGCTGTCCGGCCCGGCCCGCGATGTTCACCGACACCCCTGCGGCGGCCAGCTCGCGGATCACCTCTGCGGCCATCGGCGTGTCCACCATGCCCGGATTGACCTGCGTGACCCGGATGCCGTCGGCCCGCCACTCCTTGGCCAGCGCGACGGCGACCGCGGCCAATCCGGCCTTGGTCGCCCCGTAGACGGCCCCGCCCGCCGAGGGCCGCACCGCGTCCACCGAGCCGATCATCACGACGGCGGAGTCATCGCCTGCGGCCAAGTGGGGGTGGGCGAGCTGGCAGAGCCGAAGCGGCGCCCACAGGTTGAGCCCGACCAGTCCGTCGAAGTACTGCCGGTCGAGCCCGCTAAGCGGGCGCCAGTCGCCCCGGCCCGCGTTGTTCACCAGGATGTCGAGCCCGCCCAGCGCCTCCACCGCGGCCGGTATGAGCGCGTCGACGGCGCCGGCGTCGCTGAGGTCCGCCACCAGCGGCCGTATGGAGCCATCGCCGTCGGGCACCCCGCCCGACCGCGACACCGCGACCACATCTGCGCCCGCCGCGGCCATCCGGACGGCGATCGCCGCGCCGATCCCCGCCGACGCGCCGGTCACCAACGCCCGACGCCCGGCAAGGTCGAACGCGGCATCAGGCACCGCGCCACCCTAGCTAGGCGGCAGATTCGGCAGCCACACCCGTACCCGGCAGAGCATCCGCCGACGGCACTGTCGGCAGCCCGCTCTGGAGACGATGAGCGACGACCCGCCGAGCGGGTGTCCGGCGATGCCCGCTGTTCACCCCTATCGCGGATTGTGACATTCCGCTCTCCAGCAGGTTGTGACATGCTGCACATCGGGTGTCGTGGCGTCCCGGGCTCGGCCTCTGCATCGGGGGTCGTGACTGGAGGCCGTGCGACGCCGGGCAGGGAGTCCGCAGGAGGAGCCGACCATGAGCCTGTCAGCCGATTCGGGTGCGACGGACGTACCACTGCTGGAGGAGACGATCCCGCAGAACCTGGCCCGCACTGTCGCCGCCCACGGCGGGCGCGACGCCCTGGTGTCGGTGGAGCAGGGTCTGCGCTACAGCTACTCGGAGTTCGCCGCCGAGGCGGACCGGGTGGCGCGGGGACTGATGGCGACCGGGGTGGCCAAGGGCGACCGGGTGGGGATCTGGAGCCCGAACTACGCGGAGTGGGTGCTGGTGCAGTACGCCACGGCCCGCATCGGCGCGATCCTGGTGACCATCAACCCGGCCTACCGGTCGTCGGAACTGTCCTATGTGCTCAAGCAGTCGGACGTCTCGGTGCTGGTGGCGGTGGAGTCGTTCCTCACCAGCGACTACCGCTCCATGGTCACCGAAGCGTGGGACACGGTGCCGACTGAGCGGGTCGTCTACCTGCACACCGCCGACTGGGAGGGCCTGCTGTCGGCCGGCGAGTCGGTGCTAGCTGAGCAATTGGAGGAGCGCACCGCTCAGCTGCGACCCGACGACGCCATCAACATCCAGTACACCAGCGGCACGACCGGCTTCCCGAAGGGCGCCACGCTGAGCCACCGCAACATCTTGAACAACGGGTTCTTCATCGGCGAGGCCTGCCAGTACACGCCGGATGACCGGGTGTGCATCCCGGTGCCGTTCTACCACTGCTTCGGGATGGTGCTGGGCAACCTGGCCTGCACCACCCACGGCTCGGCCATGGTCATACCCGCGGCCGGGTTCGACGCCTCGGCAACGCTTCGGGCCGTGGCCCAAGAACGCTGCACCAGCCTCTACGGCGTGCCGACCATGTTCATCGCCGAGCTGGGCGAGCCCGGCCTGGCCAGCCACGACCTGTCGTCGCTGCGCACCGGGATCATGGCCGGATCGCCGTGCCCCATCGAGGTGATGCGCCAAGTGGTGGAGCAGATGAACATGAGCGAGGTGACCATCGCCTACGGCATGACCGAGACCTCGCCGGTGTCCACTCAGACCTCTGCGCACGACCCTCTGGAGAAACGGGTGACCACGGTGGGCCGGGTCCATCCCCACGTAGGGATACGCATCGTGGATCCCGGCACGGGCAAGACCGTTCCCCGAGGCGCCGCGGGGGAGTTCCTCACCAGGGGCTACTCGGTGATGCTGGGCTACTGGAACGACCCGGAGCGCACCGCGGAGGCCATCGACGCCGACGGCTGGATGCACACCGGCGACCTCGCGGTGATGGACGACGAGGGCTACGTCAACATCGTCGGCCGGATCAAGGACATGGTCATCCGCGGCGGTGAGAACGTCTACCCCCGCGAGATCGAGGAGTTCCTCTACACCCACCCCGACGTCTTGGAGGTGCAGGTGGTCGGCGTGCCCGACGCCCGCTACGGCGAGGAGGTCATGGCCTGGATCCAGCTGCGCGACGGCGCCGACACCACCGCGGAGGAGATCAAGGACTTCTGCCGGGGCGCCATCGCCCACTACAAGGTGCCCCGCTACATCAAGTTCACCGACGCCTTCCCCATGACCATCACCGGCAAGATCCAGAAGTTCAAGATGCGCGAGACGTCGATCGCCGAGCTCGGCCTGGAGAACGCGGCCGGAGTGCAGAGCGCATAGCGAACCCCGGAGGCAAGCGAGTTCTCGACGCTACTGCCTGAGGCAGGCCCCGTTGGTGCCGACCCGGCAGGGGAACCATCGTGTCCTACCTGGATGCGAACATGCGCGCGGCAGAGTATCCCCGTAACCGAGGCGGCCCGATGTCAGACTGCGCCCAGATGACCTTGCCCACCATCGAGCCGGGCGTGTGTGGCACCGCTGGAGACGGACTCCACAGCGAGCCGGAACTCGCCCGTGCCGCCTGGACGATCACCCGTCGCGGGGCTCTAGCGGACCTCTCGGAGCCCGAGTCCGACCTCGTGCGAACGCTTGACCGAGACCGGGCCGAATCCGCCTGCCAGAGCCTGATCGACTTGATCCGCTCGGGATGCGATCCGCTGGGCGACGCCCTTATGCGCCTGCGGCCTCCCGAAGTGCGCAGGCCCCTCGGCGCCACCTACACGCCCCCGGGCATCGTTTCCTCGATGGTCGGCTGGCTGGCCGGTCGGAGGCGACCGGTCCGGGTGATCGATCCGGGCACCGGCTCGGCGCGGTTCCTGGTGGCGGCAGGCCGGGCCATGCCTGAGGCCGACCTCGTGGGCGTGGAGATCGACCCGCTGGCCGCGTTGCTGGCCCGCGCCAACCTGACCGCGGCAGGCCTCGACCACCGAGCCAGGATCCTGGTGCAGGACTACCGGTCGGCAGATCTGGGCGCCTGCGTCGGCACGACCGCGTACATCGGCAACCCGCCGTACGTGCGTCACCACCAGATCGAACCGGAATGGAAGCAGTGGCTCGCCCGCAGCGCGGCCAGCCTGGGCCTGAAAGCCAGCGGCCTCGCAGGGATGCACGTCCATTTCATGCTGGCCACCGCGCTGCACGCCCGCACCGGCGACATCGGCACGTTCGTAACGTCGGCGGAGTGGCTCGACGTGAACTACGGCCGACTGCCGAGACAGCTGCTCACGAACGGGCTGGGCGGGTTGTCGATCCACTTGGTCGCCGCTGAGGCGACGCCGTTCGACGACGCGGCGACGACCGCCGCGGTGACCTGCTTCGAAGTGGGCTCGACCGCACCCACGATCCGTCTGAGGCGAGTCAAGCGTCCGACGGACCTGCGGGCACTCGACGGCGGAAAACCCTTCTCCCGGCAGCAGATGGCCGAGGCCCCCCGGTGGTCGTCGCTGCTCAACGGATCGAGGAGACCGCCGACGGGCTACGTCGAACTCGGCGAACTGTGCACTGTCCACCGAGGCGCGGTGACCGGCGCCAACGCCACATGGATCACCGACGCCGACGACCCGAGGCTGCCGACGTCGGTGCTCGTGCCGTCCATCACCCGTGCCAAGGAACTGTTCGAGGCTCGCGACGGCGTGCTGCGCTCCACATCGGGGCTCCGTGCCGTGGTCGACTTGCCGGGCGACCTGGACATCCTCGATGACGCCGAGCGTCGCTCGGTGGAGGAGTTCCTCGACGCCGCGATCCGCGAAGGCGTCCGCTCGGGATACATCGCCCGCAACCGCAACCCTTGGTGGTCGGTGGGGTTGCGCGCCCCGGCACCGATCCTGGCCACATACATGGCCCGCCGGCCGCCCGCGTTCGTGCGCAACCTCGCCGGGGTCCGCAACGTGAACGTCGCGCACGGCATCTACCCCCGCGAACCGATGCCCGAGCCCGCCCTCGACGCGCTGGCAACCGCCCTGCGCGCCGCCGCGCCCTCAGCAGTGGGCCGCACCTACGCCGGCGGCCTCGTGAAGTTCGAGCCCTCGGAGATGGCCCGAATCCCAGTGCCAGGCCCGCCCCTGCTCCAACAGAGGGCAGCGTGAGCGCTGCGGCCGCTCCGCCAGAGGTGTGGCGCCTGACGTCAGGAGGGTACGCTCGCGACGTGACGACGGCCCTGGAACTCCCAGACGATGTCGCGGTCCGCTTGGAGGAGCACGCCGCGGGGCTCGGGCTCACCGTCGCGGAGTTCATCCGCGAGATAGCCCAACGCCCGACTCCCGGCCAGGCGCTGGAGGCGTTCATCGGGTCCGCCGACATCGCGGTGGGCGAGCCATTCGACATCCATCAGGCCCGCGCGAGGATCGCCGACGAACTCCTGCGGGAACATGATGCACTCAGCAGCGACCGAGCGCGCGGGTCCTCACGCTCCTAGCAGCGTCAACACGAACTGATTGACCTCCTGTGCTCGTCGTCGGCACGAGCGTTCTGCTCGCGGCTGCCAACAAACGCGACCCGTCGCATCAACCCTGCGCTGAATTGCTCCAGAATGAGGCAAGGCTTCTTCTCCCCGCGCCGGTCCTGACCGAGACCTGCATCATGCTCAATCGCCGGCTCGGGGCCGCTCACGAAGCGCGGTTCCTCGATGCCGTCGCCGCAGGCCGCTTCCAAGTGACGCACCTCGACGTTCACAGCTACCGACGATGCGCTGAGCTGCTGGCAACCTACGGTGACCTGAACCTCGGATTCGTTGACGCCGCCATCGTTGCGGTCTCGGAGCGTCTCGGTGCCATCCGAATCGCGACTCTGAACCACCGAGACTTCGCGGTCGTGCGGCCGAGGCACACGACGAGCTTCACCCTGCTGCCTTATGGGTGAGTTGTTAGTAGGCAGGGCTCTATGATGTGAATAATGTCATATCCTATGTTCCATCCGCTGAGCGGCATCGATCCCGTCGCCGAACTCACCGGCGAGCAGTTCGCGGCTGAGTTTGCTGCTGAAGGCCAGCACTTGGAGTTCAAGGAGGGCGTTTCGGAGAGAGCGGTCTGCGAGACGGCGACGGCGTTCTCCAACGCGGAGGGCGGAGTGATCCTGCTGGGAGTGGCCGACGACGGGACGGTTCACGGGACCGATCTCAAGCCTACGAGCGAGACGCAGCTGCGCAACGCCCTGCAACATGTCAGCGACTTGGGCACTTGCCAGCTCCATCGACTGGTCGTCGAGGGCCGGGCCGTGGTGGCCATCGGGGTGGCAGCCCGCCGCGACAGCTTCGCTCAGCTCTCTAACGGCCAGATCAAGCAGCGGAGGGGCGCATCGAACCACACGCTTATGAGGGCCGAACTCGCCGACTTCATCGCCCGACGGTTCGTCCGTTCTGTCGAGGCGACCGCCACCGCGCGCCGCTCAAGCGAAATCGTCGGCAACCTCGCGCTCCGGGTGGCACAGGCCTGGGGTTGGGCGACCGCGGCGGATGGAGCGATTCCGGAACTCCAAGTGCGTCTGCGCGACAACGGGTTCGTGGAGCCCCGCGGCGGGAGCGGCGACGACCGCCTCACCGTCGCCGGAGCGCTGTTCCTCGTTGAGGACCCGGGCGCCGCGCTCGGAGGCAAGGCCTACGTCGAGGTGTTCCGCTACCGCGACGAAGGCTTGAACTACGACCGGCGCGAGGAGTTCAGGGGCCCGCTGCAGCACCAGATCGAACAGGCCACGGACTTCGTCATGGGCGAGCTCGGCTTCGAGATGGCCCAGCTCGGAGTGAGGCGCCACGAACTGCACCGCCTGCCGCGGCCCGTGCTTCGCGAGGCCGTCGCCAACGCAGTCGCTCATCGCTCATACACGGCCCTAGGCGAGGCGGTGCGCATCGACCTGCGCCCGGACAGGGTGGAAGTGCGCTCCCCCGGCGGGCTTCCCGACGGCGTGACCCTCGACAACATCGCGCAGCGGTCGGTGGCGCGTAACACGCTCGTCATCCGGACGCTGCGCTTCCTGGGCGTGGCCGAGGACGCCGGGCGCGGGGTGGATCTCATGCGCAAGCACATGGCATTGAACCTCATGCATCCGCCCGAGTTCGAGGTGGATGCGACGTCTGTGACGGTCATGCTGCGCCTGGGCTCAGCGGCGACGCCGACAGAGCGAGCCTGGCTGGCCCAGGTCCTGGCGACCGAGAAGGAGATCACCGCTCAGCCGTACTCGGTGGGCGACCACCCGGCGGACACCGAATCTGTGCGACCCCAGGATGTGGCCCTTCTGGTGCGGGCAGCGCGGGGCGAGGCGCTCTCCAACGGAGCGGCACGCGACCTGCTCGGCGCCGACGTGCAGGAGGCGCGCGGCGCGTTGCAACGCCTCAGGGACCGGGGACTGCTCGAGCAGGAGGGCTCGGGAGCAGGCACGACTTACCGGCTGAGCCCCGCGGTCGCGAGCCCCGACGGGATGCGCCACGCGCCGAGGGACCACGAAGCGCGAGTGCTCAACATGGCCCGCCAAGGCCCTGTGACCAACGCAGACGTGCGAGACGACACCGGACTCGGCCGGGCTGCAGTCGTGCAGATCTTCAACCGGCTCGTAGCCAGCGGGCGGCTAGAGCGTCGCGGGTCCAAGCGAGGCACCCACTACGTGCTCTCCATGACCGAGTCCAATCTGTCGACCAGCGCGGATCTGTCGACCAAGCGCGGATCTCATTTCACACAGAAGAAATGACAAGTTTATGATTAAAACGATGAAGATTCTGAAACAGAGACGTCAACTTCCTCATAACAAGGCCAAATCCTCGCTCTGTTGGGCGGGCGCTTCGGGGCCACGCTGAGCATCTGGGCCGACGAGTGGCCGAGGCCCGCTTCGCCATCGCCGGCACGGCCGAGGCGCCCGGCTTCGTGAACGGCCATCCGATGCTGCTCAGCCGCCAGACGCCAGCCATCGAGCCTGTCATACCGTGATACAAACATGTGTTCGCGTTCAGGGTCCCTACGCAGGAGGCGCTCCGATGTCAAACTGCACCCAGATGACACTCATCAACGACACGATCTCGGTGGCCGCTGAGAGCGGGCTGGCCAGCGAACAGGAGTTGGCTGGCACCGCATGGGCGATCATCAGACGGGGGGCTCTGACGGAACTGTCAGAACCTGAATCCAGCCTCGTGCGATACCTGGAACCGCCAGATCGCGATCCGGCCGCGCTGGGTCTGATCGACTTGATCCGTGCTGGCAAGGATCCCCTGGGTGACGCCCTCATGCGCCTTCGATCACCCGATCAACGCAGACCCCTCGGCGCGACCTATACGCCCCCGGGCATCGTGTCCTCGATGGTCGCCTGGCTAGCCGGTTGGACGCGACCGGCCCGGGTGATCGATCCGGGTGCTGGTTCGGCGCGTTTTTTGTTGGCGGCGGGTCGGGCCATGCCTGAGGCCGATCTCGTGGGCGTGGAGATCGACCTGCTGGCCGCGTTGCTGGCCCGCGCCAACCTGACCGCCGCGGGTTTCGACCACCGCTCGAGGATCCTGGTGCAGGACTACCGGACGGCGGACCTGGGAGCTTGCGTCGGCACGACCGCCTACATCGGCAACCCGCCGTACGTTCGTCACCACCAGATCGAACCGGAGTGGAAGCAGTGGCTCGCCCGCAGCGCGGCCAGCCTGGGCCTGAAAGCCAGCGGCCTCGCGGGGATGCACGTCCATTTCATGCTGGCCACCGCGCTGCACGCCCGGCCCGGGGACTTCGGCACGTTCATCACGTCGGCGGAGTGGCTCGACGTGAACTACGGCCAGCTGCCGAGACAGCTGCTCACGAACGGGCTAGGCGGCTTGTCGATCCACTTGGTCGCCGCTGAGGCGACGCCGTTCGACGACGTGGCCACGACCGCCGCGGTGACCTGCTTCGAAGTGGGCTCGACCGCGCCCACGATCCGTCTGAGGCGAGTCAAGCGCCCGATGGACCTGCGGGCACTCAACGGTGGACGACCCTCCGACCGACAGCAGATGGCCGCGGCTCCTAGATGGTCGTCGCTGCTCGGCGGATCGAGGAAGCCGCCGTCGGGCTACATCGAACTCGGCGAACTGTGCACTGTTCACCGCGGTGCGGTGACCGGCGACAACGCCACATGGATCACTGACGCGGACGACCCAAGGCTGCCGACGTCGGTGCTCGTGCCGTCCATTACCCGGGCTAAGGAGCTGTTCGAGGCTCGCGACGGCGTGCTGCTCTCCACATCCGGGCTCCGGGCCGTGGTCGACTTGCCGGCCGACCTGGACATCCTCGATGACGCCGAGCGCCGCGCGGTGGAGGAGTTCCTCGACGCCGCGATCGGCGGAGGCGTCCGCTCGGGGTACATCGCCCGCAACCGCAACCCTTGGTGGTCGGTGGGGTTGCGCCCCCCGGCACCGATCCTGGCCACACACATGGCCCGCCGTCCCCCAGCGTTCGTGCGCAACGTCGCCGAGGCCCGCAATGTGAACGTCGTCCACGGCATCTACCCCCGCGAGCCGATGCCCGAGCCCGCCCTCGACGCGCTGGCCGCCGCCCTGCGCGCCGCCGCGCCCTCAGCAGTGGGCCGCACCTACGCAGGCGGCCTGTTGAAGTTCGAACCCTCGGAGATCGAGGATCAGCGTCCCGAGCCCCGCAATGCTCCAAGAGATAGCGCCGTGAACTCTACGCCGCCCAGCATCATGAAGGTCATCACTTGACAAGCTATCTCATGTATGCCAGAATGGCCTAGCGTACTTACCTCACGATCTCCGTATCGTTCGCCACTACCGTGCCCACGCCCTGGCTGGGGAAGGGGAGCTGCCAAGTGATCCATCCGAGTTCACGTCCGATTACTGCGATCGACCTCTTCTGCGGCGCGGGCGGCCTCTCGTATGGCCTAGAGGCAGCCGGCGTGAACGTCCTTGCGGGCACCGACATCGATCCATCCTGTCGATACCCGTTCGAGGCGAACATCGGGGGCGCGAGGTTTCTTGAACGCGACGCCCGCCTCCTTGACCCTGAGGAACTCGTCGAGATCTGGCCTCAAGACTCCCTCAGGCTCCTCGCGGGTTGCGCTCCGTGCCAGCCCTTCTCCCCCTATCAGCGCGGTCGAGGGACGCCAAGTGACTCCAGATGGCCCTTGCTTCATGAGTTCGGTCGCTTGGTGAGGGCCACACAGCCGGAACTTGTGACCACGGAGAACGTGCCACGATTGACGAACACCTCAGTATTCAAGGCCTTCCTCAAGCTATTGCGTGACCTCGACTATTCGATCGCGTACCGCACATGCAACTGTGCCGACTATGGCTTGCCACAGAAGCGCCGGCGATTAGTACTCCTCGCATCCAGGCTCGGACCGATAGACATCCCAGACGGACACCTCTCGGGACTGCAGCCCAGAACAGTCGGCGACGCCATAGGTCGCTTGAATCCGATTGCGTCCGGAGAGGCTGACTCCGACGATCCGCTTCACCGCAGCAGAAGGTTACAGGAGATCAACCGAAGACGAATTCAGGCATCAAGACCGGGAGGAAGCTGGCAAGACTGGCCTGAGGAATTGCGAGCGCCCTGTCATCGACGAGCTAGCGGCAAGAGGTTCAGGAACGTATATGCGAGGATGTCATGGGATGACCCCGCACCGACACTTACAACCTACTTTCACAACTTCGGTGCTGGACGATTCGGCCATCCTGAGCAAGATCGGGCAATCTCAATCCGCGAGGGCGCAATCTTGCAAGGCTTCCCGGCGGAATATGACTTCGTGGAGCCTGGCTCCTTAATCGGCTATACGGCTCTCGGTAGACTCATTGGAAACGCTGTTCCTCCACCACTCGGAACTGCGATCGGCAGAGAGATCATCAACCATGTTGAGAATGTGAGGAACTATGACTGAAAATAATCGGTACACGATGTCTGTGGATCTCGCGATTATTGAATCCTTAGGAATAAACCTCTATAGCAATGCTGCTGCTGTTCTCTCAGAGTTGGTTGCAAATGCATACGATGCTGATGCAACTGCGGTGAAGATCACCTGGAAGACAGACGAAGATCAAGACATCGTAGAAGTGATGGACAATGGTTGCGGAATGAGTGTTGATGACATTAATCGGAAGTTCCTAGTCACCGGGTACAAGAAGAGACAAGCTGAAGGCAGCATATCACCACGTTGGCAACGACCCTTCATGGGACGTAAGGGTATCGGTAAGCTCTCCGTTTTCTCCATTGCACGAGAGGTTCAAGTCTATTCGACAAAGGACGGCACCGATAGTCTTGGATTAGAGATTAGAATCGAGAAGCTCGAGGCGCGGATTAGAGCGAAGAAGACGTACCACCCGGATCCAATTGAGGTTCCAAGCGAATATCGTAGCGGTGGCACAACAATTGTCCTTAGGAGACTTAAGCGAAAACGTGCAGACTTAACTGTCGCGGCCTTGCGAAAGCGGCTAGCTAGGCGCTTCGACGTTATGGATCCGACACCGCCAGCGGAGGGTGGCTTCAAGATCCACATCAACGGTGATGAAGTGACATACGCAGACCGTCAAGAACTGAAGAAGCTAGAGTACATCTGGGAATTCGGTCATGCTGCACTCCCTGATTCCTCATTGCCAAGTGGCATTGTGAAGTACGTACTAGAGAATCGACTGCCTCCACCGTTTGAGGACGAAACGGTCGTCGGTTGGTTTGGCACGGCTCGTGTCCCATCAGACCTCACACAGGACGAAGAAGCTGGCTCGCTCAAGAACATCATCGTCATTGCCCGGAAGAGACCCATTCAAGAAGGTATCGTAGACAAGCTTGACTTTTCACGTGTTTTCGGCAACTATGTCACCGGTCAAATCGAGGCGGAGTTCTTGGATCAAGATGATGAGGATGATATTGCAACTAGTGATCGACAGCGACTCATCGAGGACGATCCACGGGTTAGGGTACTTCAAGGATTCCTTCGGAATGCATTCCAGACCGCGTCCGATGTATGGAACCGTGAACGGCCGCGGAGGAAGGCCAAGGAAGTTCTTGCAGACAATCCAACCCTAAGACAGTGGATCGATGAGCTACCCGCATGGCAAAGAGAACCCGCCGAAAAACTAATCGGGACGATTGCAGCACTCCCGATGGAGACGGGAGTTGAACAACAACAACGAAGAGCACACTTGTTCCGGGCAGGCATCTTGGCCTTTGCTCGTATTGGCTTGAGAGAAACAGTCGAAGAACTTGGCGCTCTAAGCGATCTTAATGCTGACCAGCTTCTTGAGCTCTTGGGTGCTCAGGAGGAGTATGAGGCTGCGTTATGGGTCGACATCCTGAGATCGCGAGTCGAAGCGATCCGACAGTTCGAGAACCTTACGGAGATTGACGAGAAGGAGCGAGTCCTTCAGCAACATCTGTTCGGTCATCTCTGGCTCTTGGATCCATCATGGGAGAGAGCGACTACTGATCCTAAGATGGAAGAGGATCTACGAAGCATCGATCCTGATAGCTTCCCCATGGATACTCAAGGGAATGAGATTCGTGGCCGCATCGATATTCGATATGCAAAGGCTAGCGGTCTCCATGTAATTGTAGAATTGAAACGATATTCGGTGAGGCCCAAGATCGAAGAGCTCGTGGAGCAGGGTCGCAAGTATCGAGCTGCTTTGAGTGACATTCTCACTCAGCAACGTAAGGGTCATGAGAAGATCGAAGTTGTATTCGTCATAGGCTCCGATCCGCAGGTCTCGGATCGTGGCAGATTCAATTCAAATGAAGACGCTATTGAACATTCGCTAGATGCCATCGCAGGCCGATATGTGTTGTATGATGAATTGATTGCTAATGCATGCAACCAATACGACGATTATTTCCGCGCGTCCAGGCACGCGCAAGGCTTGGAGGAAGTCCTGAATTCCTTCATCTTGAATGGTTCTGAATAGGAGCGTATTTCGAATCTGTTGACCAGCGCGGATCGCATTTTGCACAGAAGAAATGGCAAGTTATGACTAGAACGATGAAGGGTATATGCTCAAGATATCAACTTCGTCATAACTGGGCCATATGTTCCGCGCTCCGCACCAATCGACGTCAAAGGTCCCAGCCGCCGTCAAGGATGTTATCAAGGATGTTGTGGAGGTCGAGTCGACCGTGGCGCGGCCGAGGTGCCCGCGCTGCGGGCCGCGTAGCCGCGACCGCGGCAGCCTTGGGTCAGCCGTCGTCGGAGATGGTCACGGTGGCGGTGTCGGCCTCGGTCCCCCTCATCGGCGCTGGCCGATGACGCTTCGGCGTTCTCCACTCAGACGGCAAGGGCCATGATCGGCGCTGGGTTCTGCACGCAGACCGCGAGCTGTGGTCGGCGCTATCTTCTGAGTGTGATCCTGGATCGCAGGAAGCCGAGATGGTGACCCGCCGCATCGCCGAGGAGACCGCCCGGCTGGGCGACGCCATCTACGAGCGCGACATCCGCGCCCACCTCGAGGACGACCACCACGGCGAGTACGTCGCCATCGACGTGGACAGCGGCTGCTGGGCCATCGGCGGCGAGTTGCTGGAGGCGGCGGATCGTCTGCGGGCCGAGCGCCCCGGCGCCGTCGATGTCTGGCTGATCCGCGTCGGCCACCGGACCGTAGCTCGTATCGGCGGCGGGGCTCCGCGGGGCGGCAGGTGATCGAGGGATTCGTCAACCCGGCCCGGGAGGCGGTAATCAGTTTGCTACTGCAAGGCCAGGCGGGGACGATGGAGGTAGAGGCTGTCGTGGACACGGGGTTCACCCGGTTCATCACGCTGCCCCCGGAGATCATCTCGGCGTTGGGAGCCCTTCCAGCGGGAGCCAACCGGGGTGATGCTCGGGGACGGCAGCGAGGCGTCCCTAGATGTCTACGGAGTCACGGTCCTCTGGGAGGGAGTCCCGAGACGCGTCGATGCCTATGCCGACGACACCATGCCTCTCGTCGCGATGCGGCTGCTCGACGGGCACAGCCTGTACGTCGAGGTCGAGGACGGCGGGCGCGTCACCATCGAGGCCCGCTGAGGATCCGCTCAGCGGCGTCGAGGACAGGAAGGCCCGCGCCGGAGTGCCGAGTGATGTCGTCGGTGGGCTTGGCCGACCCGGGAGTCGGTCCCAGGAATCTCATTTCCACTACAAGGAATGACGAGTTATGACTAGAACGACGAAGTGCCTAAACTTTGGACGTCAACTTTCTCATAACGCGGCCATGAGTTCCCCGTCCCATCCAATCGACGTCGAAGGTCCTCGCTAAGGGCCCAATAGGGCCAGTGGGGCTACCGCCACACCGTCGGAGCGTTCGTAGGCGTAGCCGGTGGCCGTTACCACCAGCAGCTTCGCAGGCTCTCCCATGCGCTGGGTGTCGACGTTGTCACGCAGCTTCAGCAGCGACTTGGCGGCGGCGTCCACCGAGGCGGCCTGTCCGAGCTTGACCTCCGCCGCCAGCCATGCTCCGTCGGCCCGCTGGACGATGGCGTCGACCTCGAGACGGTTGCTGTCCAGAAAGTGGAACACCTCGGCGGCGCTGGCCTGGGCGTAGACGCGTAGGTCTCTCACCACCATCGACTCGAACAGGTGCCCAAGCATCTCGCGGTCGTCGAAGAGCCGCTGCGGACCGGCGCCCAAGGCGCTGGCTGCGAGAGCCGGATCGGCGAGGTGGCGCTTGGGCACCTTGCGCAGGCGCGATCGCGACGCGAGGTGGGGCGACCACGCGGGCTGGTCCTCCACGATGAAGATGCGCTCCAGGGCGTCCAGGTACGCCGCCAGAGTCTCATAGGCGATCGGCTGTCCCCCACCGACATCGAAGGCGAGCGTCGAGCCGGAGGGCGACGCCGCACTGTGACGAGCGAGTGAGACGATCGTGCGCCTCACCGAGGCCGGATCGTGCCGGGTGCCGTTCACCCTGGGTACGTCAACGCGGCAGATCTCCTCTAGATAGAGGCCCAAGAACTCCTGGGCGTCGCCCACCGACATGGCGCGGCATGCGGGCCACCCGCCACGGCACAGAGCCTCGATGACCTGCCTCAACTCTGTGTCGGCCCGCCCAGCGCCCGCCTGCCAGGCCGAGCAGACGCCGCCGTCGAGCAGGGATGCCAAGCTCACGGCCCCGGTCGATGCGCCCGACTCGTACAGAGACATCGGTCGCATCCTCACCCGCGCCACGCGGCCCGCGCCGGAGTGCCGAGTGATGTCGTCAGTGGGGTTGGCCGACCCGGTGAGGATGAACCGTCCCGGGCTCTGCAGGTCGTCACTGGCCCGTCGCACCCGGTTCCAGATCTGGGGCGCGAGCTGCCACTCGTCGATCAGCAGCGGAAATGACCCCTGGTCGAGAGGCAGGGTGCCGTGGGAGGCGTGGCTGCGGGCGTTGGCGTCCTGGTCCAACAGCAGCTCACGGTTGGCCAGCCGGCGCGCCGTGGTTGTCTTGCCGCAGCCGCGGGAACCCTCGACCGACACCGTCGGCAACAGCCGCAGGCGTCGTTCGACCTCGTTGTCCACGACCCGCGGCCGGTAGTCGAACCGCTCGGGCAGAACGCTCACGTAACCTCCGGTGGTACTCGACGACTCCTCGCGACAACTCTACCTTAGAAACTGCAGCAAGATCATCTGAGGATTTACAGCAGAATTATCTTTGCAATTGCAGCACATAGTAGCTGGGAACGCCAATTGCGGGCGGATCGTTGGGGGCTCGGTTGCGGTCTGATTGATCGTTCGGGGCCAAACGATTAGGGTTGGGGGGCGTGGCTGGGCTGCGGGGGTTCATGTATCCGAGGACGCCGACGGGCGCGGCCTCGATCCTGGTGCCGCCGCCTTGGCACTACTCGGGCGACATGCTGACTGTGGAGTACCGCACCGAACCGGACCGGGTGGCCGAGCTGCTGCCAGACCCGCTGGAGCCCGCCGACGAGGATCCGGGCGCGGTGGCTGTCATCTGGGCCGACTGGCAGAGCTGCGGCGACGGCTTCGAGGAGCTGCTCGACCCGGCGCGGGCACAGTACCGGGAGGTGTTCGTGGTGGTGCGCTGCCGGTTCCGAGGCTCCACCTACAGCCGGGCGGTCTTCATCTGGGTGGACAAGGACTTCGCCATGGCCCGCGGCCACTTCCAGGGCTACCCCAAGAAGCTGGCCGACATCGCCATGACCCGGCCGGTGACGGTGGGCCGGGCCGGGCCGCGGCTGGCGCCGGGGGGGCGGTTCGGGGCCACGCTTAGCACTTGGGGCCGACGAGTGGCCGAGGCCCGCTTCACGATCACCGGCACTGCCGAGGCGCCCGGCTTCGTCAACTCCTATCCGATGCTGCACAGCCGGCAGACGCCAGCGGTGGAGGCCGACGGCACCGACTCGCTCGACGAACTGGTGACCATGCGGGGCTACGACGCCGACCTCGGCCCAGTGTTCTCGGGCGACGCCGAGCTGGTGCTGCCGGAATGCCCGACCGAGGAGCTGCACCGCCTCCAGCCGGTCGAGATGATCGGCGGCTACTACCGTCAGGTGGGCCTGTCCATGGCCGGCGGCACCACCCTGTGGGCCGCGGCCAACCCCAAGGCGGACCGATGAGCTCGGCCGCGGCCAACCCCAAGGCGGACCGATGAGCTCGGCCGCGGCCAACCCGAAGGCGGGGTCATGAGCAGCTCCGCGGCCAACCTGAGGGCGGGGTCATGAGCCAGGCCGCGGCCAAACGCAAGGCGGACCGATGAGCACCATCGCCGCCACCTATGTGGACGACTACCTCGACGACCACGGCGACGACGACGCCGACCTGTCCTCGCACGACTCGTTCACGTCCGGGGTGCCCCACGCCACCTTCAGCAGGCTGCGCCGAGACGATCCCGTTCACTGGACGCCGGAGGCCGACGGGGCCGGGTTCTGGTCGGTCACCCGCTACGCCGACGCCCTGGCCGTGAGCCGCGACGTGGAGACCTTCACGTCCACCAAGGGCATCCGCCTGGAGGAGATGGACGACGACGAACTCGTGGCCCGTCGCACGATGATGGAGCTCGACCCGCCTGAGCACACCCGGCTGCGTCGGCTGGTGAACCGGGGCTTCACCCGCCGCACCGTCGAGTCCTTCGAGGACTCCATCCGGGCGCTGGCTGCCGAAGTGCTCGACGAGGCCCTGAACGCCGACGCCTTCGACTTCGTGACCGAGGTGGCGGCCAAGCTGCCGATGAGGATGCTGGGCCGGCTGCTGGGCACCAGCGACGCCGATGGCCACCAGCTCGTGGAGTGGGGCGACGCGTTCCTGGGCAACAGCGACCCGGAGTTCACCACCCATGTGGTGGACACCGCCGACACCGAGGAGTTCCGGCTGATGCCGTTCCGCAGCCCGGCCGCGTCCGAGGTGTTCCGCTACGCCGAGCAGCAGGCCGCCGAGCGGCGGGCCTGCCCCCGCCACGACGTGATCAGCCAGCTGCTGGCCCCCACCCGAGACGGCGAGCCGCTCAGCGACCTGGAGTTCAAGAACTTCTTCACGCTGCTGATCGCGGCCGGCAATGACACGACCCGCTACACGATGACCCACGGGCTGAGCACCATGATGCGCCATCCGGGCCTGTGGCGAACCTGGCGGGCCGACCCGTCGCTCACGCTGAGCGCGGTGGAGGAGGTGCTGCGCACCAGCGCGGTGACCATGCACTTCCGCCGCACGGCTACGCGGCCGGTCACGTTGGGCGGCAAGGACATCGCGGCGGGCGACAAAGTGGTGATGTGGTTCTGCTCGGCCAACCACGACGACGACGGGTTCCCCCGCCCGTGGCGTTTCGACCTGGCCCGCAACCCCAACGACCACATGGCCTTCGGGCGCAACGGCCCGCACCTGTGCCTGGGCGCCTGGCTGGCCCGCATGGAGGCCCGGCTGGTGTACGAGGAGCTGATGAAGCGGGTCTACCGCCTCGAGCCCGACGGCGAGCCCCGGTACCTGCGCTCCAACTTCATCGCCGGCATCAAGCACCTGCCGGTGCGGGTGGTGGCCTGATGCAAGCCGAGCCCACCCACGCCGCCGACAACCACACGGGTCGCGGCCTCATGCCAACCCAGCCCATCCACCCCACCAGCACCCGCGCTGACGGCGGCCTGATGCAGATGAGTAAGCGGCGGCGGGAGGGCTGACGCATGGGTGCGATCGTGGGGGCGGCGCTGGTGTCGCATGTGCCGCCGCTGGTACTGCCCGAGAGCGAGCGGCGGGCCCTCAACAGCGGCGAGGACACCACCCTGTTCGCGGGCCTGCACGCGCTGCGGGCCGAGCGCCTCGCCCCGGCGGCGGCCGACACGGTGGTGGTGGTGGACACCCACTGGTTCACCACCATCGAGCACGTGATCGCGGCCCATGAGCGCCGCCGGGGGCTGTACACCTCCGAGGAGTTGCCCCGCGGTATGAGGGCCATGCCCTACGACATGCCCGGAGACCCCGAGCTCGCCCATGCCTTCGCGGCCGCGGCCCGCGGGCGCGACGACACCTGGGTCACCGCGATCGACGATCCGCACCTGCCGGTGCATTACCCCACCGTCAACCTGCTCGGCTTCCTGCAAGGCGACGAGCGCTGGGTGTCGATGGGCGTGTGCCAGACCGCCCAGCCCGCCGACTTCCTCCTGGCCGGCGAACTGCTGGCCCAAGTCGTCGCGGGGCTCGACCGGCGGGTGGCGATCCTCGCCAGCGGCGGCTTGAGCCACCGGTTCTGGCCGCTTCGCCAGTTCCGCGACCACGAAGGCGCCGATCCCGACGCCCATATCCGCACCCCTGAGGCCGCCGCTGCCGACCGGCAGGTGTTGGCGTGGATGGCCGAGGGCGACCACGCCGCCATCCTCGACTTCCTGCCCGAGTTCGCCCGCCACTCCCCCGAGGGCTACTTCGGCCACTACCTGGTGATGGTCGGCGCCCTGGGCGGACGGGCCTGCACCGCCCGCGGCGTTCAGTTTGGCGAGTACGAGTCGGTGTCCGGCACCGGCCAAGCCCACGTATGGTTCGACCTGTGAGTGTTGGCGTTCGACCTGTGAGTGTTGGCGTTCGACCGGTGAAGGACTCGACCTGTGAGTGTTGGCGTTCGACCTGTGAGTGTTGGCGTTCGACCGGTGAAGGACTCGACCTGTGAGTGTTGCGGTTCGACCTGTGAGTGTTGGCGTTCGACCGGTGAAGGACTCGACCTGTGAGTGTTGCGGTTCGACCGGTAGAGGACTCGACCAGTGAGTAGGCCACGGCGGGCACTGGTCCTGGCCCACGAGCCGGGGGGCACCAGCGCGCTGGTGGGCGAGCGGCTGGCGCAGCGGGGCTACGACGTCCACGACCACGTGGTGACCGCCGACGTGAAGCGCCCCAACGACGCCGCGCCCTTCCCCGACGCGACCGACTACGACGTGCTGGTGCCGATGGGCTCGATCCGCTTCCTCACCAACACCGACGAGATCGACGGCTGGATATTCGAGGAGATCGACATGATGAGGGCGGCCCGACACCGGGGCACCCCGATCCTCGGCGTGTGCTTCGGCAGCCAGCTGCTGGCCGTCTCCTTCGGCGGATCCGTGGAGCGGGCCCCGGAGCCCGAGATCGGCTGGTACGAGATCCACGAGCCCGACCCGTCAGCCAACGGGGCGCGCAACCCGCTGGGGCCCGGGCCGTGGTTCCAGTGGCACCACGACCGCTTCAACCCTCCCCCCGACGCCGAGGTGCTGGCCGTCAACGACAACGCCGTGCAGCTGTTCCGGCTGGGACGCTGCGTGGGCACCCAGTTCCACCCGGAGGTGAATTACGCCCACGTCGAGGGCTTCCTGTCCGAGGCCGACGACGAATACCTGGCCGAGTACGGAATCGACCCTGCCCAGATACTGGAAGGGATGCGCCGCCACGAGGAGCGCAACGCCCGCCAGTGCGCCGCGCTGGTCGACTGGTTCCTCGACGAGGTGGCCCCCTCGCAAGCTCGATAGGGACGGCTGACGCGCCCTCGACGAGGAGACACCTGACCTCGCCGACCCGGAGAGTGCCGCGCACGCGACTAGCGAACCACCGACTAGAGAGTGATGCGGCCGTATATGGACAGCTCCACGGCCTCGAACTCCACGTCGAAGGACATCTCGTGCTCGTCGAGGAACTCGGGGAGCTTGACCGGCCGTGTCTTGGTGCCCTCCGGGCCCTTGGGCAGGTGCTCGGTCGGCCCGTACTCGGCCTCGAGCCGGGCCACCTCGTCGTCGGGCAGTCTCTCGAGCCGGCAGGGAACGCCCTTGAACTGGGGGATGCCCTGCTCCCAGTCGATGAACTCGGGGTCGTCGTCGGAGGTGAGCTGGGCGTCGGAGAAGTCCCACATCCCCGACATGTTCTCCAGCCCCGGGCGCGACTCCGGCTTCCACCAGCCGTGCGGGACCCGGACGAGGCCGTCGGGCATGGTCGAGCGGATGAACACCCGGCCGATCATGGCCCCGGTCGGGGTCGTCACCCGGGCCCAGTCACCCTCGTCCACACCGAGCGACACGGCGTCGGCGGCGGCCAGGTAGAGGGTCGGATCCTTGGCCCGCTTGCGGAACTCGGGGATGTGGCGCTGACCGGTGCGGTAGTACTCGTCGTCGGGAAGCCCGATGAACATCTGCATCGGGTACTCGTCGGTGGACGGCGGCGTCTCCCGGTAGTACGGAAGCGGATCGAAACCGAGGTCGTCCAGGATGGACGAGTACAGCTCGACTTTGCCCGACGGGGTGGCGAAGCCCGTCGTCAGGTACTTGCGCTCTGTGCTGCCCGGTGCCGGCTCGGGGTCGGGGCTCGGGAAGCGACCCGCGGCCACCACGTCGGCGAAGACCTGGCCGCTCGGCTCGACTCGATAGTCGAGGAACTCCTCGCCCGTCTGCCACGGGAACACCTCGCCCATGCCCATGCGCTGGGCCAGCCCGTGCCAGAAGTAGACGACGCTCTTGCACTCGCCGGGTGGTTCCATCCCCTGTTCGCTGATGCCGGCCAGCAGGCCGGGCCGCTCGAGCCAGGAGTCTCCAGGGAGCACGTAGTCGGCCAACTGCGCGGTGGGCGTCATGGCGTGCTCGTAAACGACGAGGAGCTCCTGGGCCATTAGCGCGTCGTAGATCCGCTTGGTGTTGGCGAACGACATCAGGGTGTTGTTGGCCAACGCGAAGAACGCCTTCACGGGATAGGGATCACCCTCGGCCATGGCCTTGAACACCGCCATCGGGTTGGCCATGTAGCAACCGCTCACCAGGTTCGCCCACTTGTGGCCCCACACCCGCAGAGTCGGCTCGTTCAGAGCCATCTGGGCCCTGTAGGTGAATGCGGGGAAGTCCTGGGCGCCGAGCTGCTTGTCCTTCTGCTCCTGGGGGAGCACGTCGTGCATCTCGATCTCGGTGTCGGACCTCACGGCCGGGTTGAAGCCGGCGAAGACGTCGCCACCCTTGGCGTCGAGGTTGCCGGTGATCGCCCGCAAGGCGCACTGGAGCCGGATGGCCGAAGTGCTGTTGATCAGCTGGTCGGTGATCGGCGTCCACGGGAAGCATGCGCTCTCACTGGTGGCGTACATCCGGGCGGACTCGACGATCATCTCGGCGTCGAGACCGGTGATCTCGGCCACCCGCGACACCGGGAACTGTCGGATCCGCTCGGCGAACTGGTCGAAGCCGACAGTCCAGTCACGGACGAAGTCGGCGTCGTAGAGCCCCTCCTCGATGATCACGTTGAGCCAACCGAACAGGAGCGCGGTGTCGGTGCCCGCCCGGATGGGGAGCCACAGGTCGGCCAGATCGGCGTTGCCGCTGCGCCGGGGGTCGATGACGATGAGCTTCGCTCCCCGGGCCTGCGCCATCCGGATCGACTTGTGCTCCAACGTCCAGCTGTGACGGCGAGGGTCATGGCCCATCAGCACGATGCAGCCGGTGTGCATGAAGTCGCTGCGGGGGTACCAGCCGTACACGAGCCGGTTGACGGCCGCGGTGTTGCCCATGCAGTAGGCCACACCGCCGATCCAATTGGGGGAGCCGAGATGGTTCATGAACCGCCGGCTCAAACCGTTGTCGAGTCCGATATTGGCGTCGGAGGTGGCCATGGCGAACGCCTCAGGCCCATAGCGCTCGACAACAGTCGTCAAGCGGGCGGCGATGCCGTCGAGGGCGTCGTCCCAGCTGACCTCCTGCCACTGGCCCGCGCCCCGCTCACCGACCCGTTTGAGGGGCCGCATGAGCCGGTCCGGGTGGGCGAACGACTTCGGCGCATACGCCCCCTTCATGCACAGCACGCCCTCCAGAATCGGCGTGTCGCGCGAGGTGACCTTGACCACGCGGCCGTCCCTGACCTTGACCGAGACAGGGCAGAAGCCGTCACAGCTCGCGCAGATGACGGACTTGACCTCGTCGTCGTCACCGGTTACGAACCTCTTGCTGGTTGCGGGTCTCTTGCTTTCCAGTGCAACCGTGGTCACAGGATCGATCCTATCTCCGGCGTCATTCTGGCGTTTGACATCCTGGTGTTTGACCGGCGTCTCACAGCAGGGCGAAGTACTCGCGGTGCTCCCACTCGGTCACGTCGTCGGAGTCGACGGCATCTTCGCCGCTGGCCTCGACGAAGCGGTTGAACTCGAAGCGCTTGAGCGTGAGCCAGTAGTCCAAGAACTGGTCGCCGAACGCCGAGCGGTAGACGCTGTCGTTCTCGAGGGCGTCGAGGGCGGCGCCCAGATTGGTGGGGAGCTGCTCGACCTGGGCGGCGTAGGGCTCGATCTCCATCGGCCCGGGGTCGAGTGCCTGGTCGATTCCGGCCAGGCCGGCTTCGATCTGGCTGGCCATGTACAGGTAGGGGTTGGCGGCCGGCTCGCCGACCCGGTTCTCGATGTGGCTCGCCGGATCTCCGGGGCTGGAGATGACACGCACCATCGCCGCCCGGTTGTCGAACGCCCACGCCGCCCGGTCAGGGGCCAGGGAGTAGGGCCGGTTGCGCCGGTAGCCGTTGACCGTCGGCGTGGTGAAGCTCGACGCCGCCGATCCGTGGGCCAGGATCCCGGCGACATAGTGGCGGCCCACGTCGGACAGCGCCTCCTCGCCGCTGGGGACGAAGACGTTCTCGCCGGTGTCGAGACTCGTCAGCGACTGGTGGAGATGCCAGCCGGAGGGGTAGAAGCTGGGGATGCGCGGCTTGCACATGAAGGAGGCCAGATGGCCCATCCGGCGGCAGATCTGCTTGGTCGCCGTGCGGAACAGCACCATGGCATCGGCCGGTTCCAGTCCTTCGAGGACGTCGAAGGTCGTCTCGATCTGGCTCGGCGCCCACTCGTCCTCGAGCGTCCGCAGCGGGAGCCCGAGCGACAGCAGGTGGCTCCGCAGCACCGAGAGCACGTGGTCCACCTCGTCGAGGTGGTTCTCCAGCAGGTACGAGTAGCCGGTGGCCACCGGCATCACCTCCGGAGGGTTGGGCGGAAAGCCGGGACCGCCGAGCCCGGCCGGATCGAGGGACGGGTCGACGATCCTGGTGAGATACCACTCCACCTCGAGGCCGGAGACAAACCCGTAGCCTCGCTCGGCCAGCCGCCCCAGGGACGCCTTCAATATTCCCCGCGGCGACAGGGGGAACGGTCGCCCGTCGCGGTGATGGAGGTCGGCCAGGATCCAGCCGGTGCCAGGGGCCCAGGGCAGCACCCGGAAGGTGGACGGGTCGGGCACCATCGTGACGTTGGGAACCCCGCTCAGCTCGTCGACCCCGAATCCGCCTCCGGCCATGAAGGGGTTGAAGACGATCGAGTTGGCCGGGTCGAGGGAGAACGGGGCCATCGAGATCTCGCTGCCGCTGCGCAGCGCCGCCTCGAAGGCGGGGATCGTCAGCGACTTGCCTCTCAGGAGCCCGTGCTGATCGGGCCACGACACCCGGACCGCTTCCAGCCCCTCGGCCTCGATCCGCGATCGGATCTCGGCCACTTGGGCTCGCTGATCGTCGGACCAAAGGCCTTGGTCGTCAATGAAATTCCCGGACTCGCTCATACTGATCCTTCCTACCTTTAGAGGCGGCGGTCACCATAGGTCACCGAGCCACGCGGAACCCAACCGAGCCGCGCCGGATCAACTCGTCCAGAACAGCGCGGGATCGACGTGTCCTGAACGACGCCGGATCAACTTGTCCACGACGATTTCGGCGGGCTACTTTCCGCCCATGACCTGGGTCGAGCCGTACCTGTCCGATCTGGGCGCGGCCGACGCGGACTTGAGCGACCACGACTCGTTCACCTCGGTCGTTCCCCACGCCACGTTCCAGCGACTGCGAGCCGAGGATCCGGTCTCATGGTGCGACAAGGAGGACGGCGCGGGGTTCTGGTCGGTGACCCGTTACCGCGATGCGCTCACCGTCAGCCGGGACGTCGAGCGATTCAGCTCGGCCCAAGGCATCAGCATGGACGACATGGCCCCCGACGAGATCGCAGTTCGGCGCTCGATGATCGAGACGGATCCCCCGGACCACACTCGGCTGCGACGGCTGCTCAGCCGGGGATTCACCCGACGCACGGTCGAAGGGTTCGAGGATGCGATCCGAGAACTGGCTGTCGATGTCATCGAGCAGGCGCTAGAACGCGACGAGTTCGACTTCGTCGCCGACATAGCCAAGGAGCTGCCGATGCGAATGCTGGGCCAGCTGCTCGGTATCCGCGACGACGGGCGGCGCCTGGTCGAGCTGGGTGACGCTCTGCTGTCCAACACCGACCCAGACTTCACCGATCATCCGGTGGGCCTCACCGACACCGACGAATACCGGCTGCTCCCGTTCCGCAGCCCAGCCGCGCTGGAGCTGTTCGAGTACGCCGACGCCGAGGTCGAGTTGCGACGCCAGGAAGACCGCGACGACGTCATCGCCCAACTGCTGGCCCCCACCACCGACGGCGACCCGCTGACCGACCTGGAGTTCAAGAACTTCTTCACCCTCCTGGTGATCGCCGGCAACGACACCACCCGCTACACGATGACATCGGCGCTGCTGACGCTCATCGAGCACCCGTCGTTGTGGAAGGCGTGGCAGGACGACCGGTCCCTGACCGAGACCGCGGTCGAGGAGATACTGCGCACGACCACGGCCACCGCTCACATGCGTCGCACCGCCACCGCCGACACCACCCTCGGGGGCAGCAGAATCAAGGCCGGGGACAAGGTCGTGATCTGGTTCCTCTCGGCCAACCACGACGAGGAGGCGTTCGAGCGACCGTTCCGCTTCGACTTGGCCCGATCCTTCAACGACCATATGGCGTTCGGCCGCAACGGCCCCCATTTCTGCCTCGGCGCCTGGCTGGCCCGGATGGAGGTCCGCATCATCTTCGAGGAGCTCCTCGACCGGGTCGGCCACTTCGAACTGGCCGGCGACACCGCCCGTCTCCGGTCCAATCTGATCCTCGGCGTCAAGACCCTGCCGGTGAAGGTTTGCTAGTCCCGGTCGGCGAGGTCGACCGGCACCGGAGCCGCGATGTCGCTCGCCGTCAGTCGTCTCGCCGTCAGGCGTCGGTCAGGGGCGACGCCCAAGACGACGCGGCGCGTCGGGCGGCGTCGAGTTCCTTCCACGCTTCATCGAAGTCCTGGCCGGTGGTGACCGCGTCGATTGCGCCAGGACCGGACACGGGGTTGTCGCGCCCCAACAAGTTGGACGGTGCCGGGTCGGCTGCGGCGGTCAGGAACCAGCGTCGGTGGGTGCGCACGCCGACGTCGCTGGGGCCGAGGTGCTCCTCGGCCCGGTCGTAGATCGACCCCTGCGACTCGACCGCCCATTGGTCGTGGACGTTGATGTCGCTGCCCATCCCGGTGAAGGTCTGCGTCCGCTGCTCCTCGGGGTCGTACCCCCACTGGTCGAAGCGCCCGTGGAGCGGCCGGTACTCGGGCAGCCTCACCGCCGTGACCCGCTGCTCCCTCATCAACTCGGCATCGACCGGCTCATCGAAGCTGACGAACATCGAGTACCAGTAGCTGCTGCGATCGTCGATCGGGACGTGCCACTGGGTGATGCTCATCTCCCGGCTCATGGGGATCGTGATGGCATTGGGAAAGATGCAGTACGAGATCCGGACGTGGGTGAACTCGCCCCGGAAGTCGCGGGTCGTCCGCATCCGGAAGCCGAACGAGGTCGGCTCGGCCACGATGGTGGGGTGCGAGGCCTCGCGCATCAACTTGGCGACGGTCACCCCCGTGTCGGCGACCAGGCCGCGGAACTGCCGTCCGTACTGCTCGGAGTCGTCGTCCAGGAACCGGTGGAGGAAGGCGGCGTGGGAAGGATCGACGCCGACCTCCTGCGATTGCATCCAATTGGCGTCCCACAGGCCCTTGAACGCGAACACATGGGTCTGGGGTGCGATGAAGCAGTCGAACCCGGGCATCGGCGGCGGCTCCCCTTCGCCGAGAAACGCCCACACGATGCCGTTGCGCTCCTGCACCGGGTAGCTGCGATGGCGGATCCGCTCGCGGAGGCGGCTGGTCTCCGGCTCGGTCGGCGTCTCGAGACAGTGCCCGTCGACGTCGAGCAGCCAGCCGTGGAACGGGCAGCGCAGACCCCCGTCCTCCAACCGCCCGAAGCTCAGGTCGACGCCTCGGTGGGGGCAGCGGCGACCGACAAGCCCGAGCCGGCCCAGTTCGTCGGCGAACAGCACCAGCCTCTCGTTCATCAACGTCACCGGCACGAGCGGACGATCGCCTGCCAGCTCCTCGGTCAGCGCCGCCGGCTGCCAGTACTGGCGCAGGATGTGGCCCCCCGGCGTACCGGGGCCGGACTCAGTGAGCACCCGGTTGGCATCCGCGCTTACCATCCAATTTCAGTATACCGCGACGACCGGACCCTAGGCTCACCGGCGTGAGGCGCGGCAATATCGCATTGACCATCGCTTGCTGTTTGCTGGCGGTCGCGGTCTCGGCGTGTTCGGGGGCCCGCTCGTTGAGCTGTCCAGAGGGGACCGAGCGGTGGGTCGAGTACCGGCTGTTCATGGGCCGCGGCGGTCCTGACGGCGAGATCGTGCATGACGATGCTTGGGAGGTCTTCCTCGACGAGGAAGTGACCCCGCGGTTCCCCGACGGACTCACGGTGGTCGACGGCGAGGGCCAGTGGCGGGGCTCCGACGGCGTCATCAAGCAGGAGCGCTCGAAGGTCCTGGTGATCCTGGCCCCGCCCGGGGGCGGCGCGAAGGCACGACTCGACGGGATCTCGCAGGAGTACAAGCAGCGTTTCAGCCAGGAGGCAGTGCTGCAGACGGTGGACGAGGCCTGCGTCGCCTTCCTGTGAGGCTGCGAATCCCCTAAGCGACTGTCGGAACGTTGAAGCGGGCGGTTCGGGCGACGATGTGCTCGCAGAGGGACCGGACCTCGGCGGGGTCGTCGGTGTGCTGGGAGGGCTTCACGCAGAACGTGGTGAAGCCGGCGTCGATCTGGTCGCCGAAGTCGGCCATGGCCTCGTCGATGTCGGCGGTGTCGTCGGGGCCGGCGAACACCGCCCGGGTGCCGCCGACCATCTCGAGGCCGTCCGGGTCGCGGCCCGCGGCGGCGAGTCCGGCCCGCAGCGCGGCCAGGTCCTCTGCGCTGGGCGAGCCGAAGGGGTGGAAGCCGTCGCCGTAACGGACGAGGCGCCGCAGTAGCGCAGGGTGCATCGACTGGCCGCCGAACCACATTGCGGGCCGGGCCGGGTCGCGCCGCCATGGCTTGGGCACGCAGTACACGTCCCGGAACCCGAAGCGGGGCCCGGGATGCGACGCCGGAGTGTACTCCCACAGCGCGGTCATGGCTTCGAGCTGCTCGTCAAGGATCGGGCCGCGCTCCGCGAAGGGCACGCCCAAGGCCTGGTACTCCTCGGCGTGCCACGACACGGTGGGCTGCACTACCAGCCGTCCCTCGCTGAGCCGGTCGAGGGTAGCCAGTTCCTTGGCCAGCAGCACCGGATGGCGCAGAGGCGCGATCACCGCGCCCATCACCAGACGCACCCGCCGGGTGGCCGCGGCCACCGCGGCCAGCAGCACGTTGGAGCTGGGCCAGCTCGTGGCCGGATCCTGGTTGCCGGGAGCCGCGTAGGCGCGCGGGTTCACAGGGCGGCCGAGCGCCCCGGCCGACGGCCCGAGCACGACGTGCTCGCTGGCCATCACCGCGTCGAATCCGGCCGCTTCGGCGTCGGTGGCCAGCCGCACCAGCCCCACCAGATCGTCGGGATCGACGAGGGTGTCGTTCTCGGTGAGGATCAACAGCAACCGCGGCTCAGTCATCGCTTCCGCCTCAGAACCCGTACCGGCCCTGCCGCGCCAGCCTGCCGCTCGCTGGCGTGGAGCGGAACCGGGCGGTCACGGTGCGCTCTGCGGGATCAGTGGTAGGCGAGGTATTGGCGCATCTCCCAGTCGGTGATCGTCTCGGGGTCGTCGGACTCGACCTCCGAGATGTAGCGGTCCCACTCGGCCCGCTTGTTGACCACGAAGTTGGCGCACAACTCGGCACCGACCGCCTCGCACAGGGCCTCGTCGGCCTCCATGTCGTCGAGGGCCTCGGTGAGGCTGTGGGCGCAGTGGACGTCGGTGTCGATCTCATCGAAGCCGTCGCCGGTGAGCGGATCGGGGCAGTCGAGGCCGCCGACCACGCCCAAGCGGGCGACTTGCAGCACCGTCGCCACCAGGGTGTGGACATTGGCGGCGCCGTCGCCGATGCGGCTCTCGATGCGCATGTCGGCGCCGGTGGTGCGGGGCACCCGGTTGCCGGCGCAGCGGTGCTCGACACCCCAGTTGGCCCAGTAGCCGTTGAGCTGGCCGGGGCGCAGGCGGCGGTAAGCGTTGACGGTGGGAGCGGACAGCGCGGTCATGCCCCGATGGTGGCGGACCAGCCCGGCCAGGCAGTTCCGGGCCAGCACGGACAGGCCGTCGGGCGCGGAGGCGTCCACGAAGGCGTTGCGGCCCTCGGAGTCCACCATCGAGATGTTCACGTGCACGCCGTTGCCGGAGATGCTCGCGAACGGCTTGCCCAGGAAGGTGAGGTCGAGGCCCAGCGGCTCGCCGTTGCGGTCCACTGCGGTCTGGACGGTCTCGCGGGCCAGCACCCGGAACAGGAAGGCGTCGTCGGCGGCCCTCATAGCGTCGCCGTACTCGAGGGTCAGCTCGAACTGTCCCTCGTCGTACTCGGCGTTGACCGACTCCATCGGGATGCCCGAGGCCTCCGCGGTGCGCACCACGTCGGTGATCACCCCGGTGGGATCGGATCCGACCCCGGTGCCGTACACCATCGAACCGGGCGTGGGATAGGGCATCGGGCTCTCCAGGCCGCCGCCGAACACGTAGGCCTCCAGCTCGATGCCGACCTGCGGGGTGTAGCCGAGCGCCTCCCAGTCGGCCACGGCCCGGCGCACAGCGTGGCGGGGGAACACCGGATGGGGCTCGCCGTGCATGGAGGCGTCGCCGACCACGACCCCGGTGGCTTCGTCGTCCCAGCCCTGGCGGACGTCGGCCTCGTCGAAGCCGATCTTCATGTCGGGCAGGCCCTCCAGCAGGTAGGCACCCGGCGCGGGCACCATGCTGCGGTCGTAGCCCAAAGCGAAGACGCTGACGCAGTGGCTGGTGCCCTTGTGAGCGAGACGGGCCGGCAGGTACTTGCCCCGGGCCAGCCCCAGATGGTCGGGCCACAGCACTCGGATCCGATCCCAGTCGGTCATGACGGCTCCCCCGATCGTTGCGGAAGGCTGAACGTTCGGCCCCGAACGGTACCGCCCACACCCGCCCCGGTCACGCCGGAACGCGAGCGGGCACCAGAGTCAGACCACGGTGGTGCGGACGAAAGCGCAGCCCTGGTCACGCCGGAGCGCGAACGGATGCCGGAGTCAGGCCGGGGCCTCGTCGTGTTCGGGGTAGAGGCCGGTTCGGCCGAGGCGCTCCAGGCACACCTCGACGCTCCACGGCAGCATGGCGGCTCCGCACCGGGCGTCGCGGTAGGCCCGCTCCAAGAACGACGGGCGCAGCATGCTGCGGCCCCCGCACACCCGCAGAGCCAGCGACGCCACCGCGGGCGCGCCCTCCATCACGGTGACCATCGACGACCAGGCCCGCCGCACCTGCGCGACGCTTGGATCGACCCCGCATTCGTCCAGCACCCGGTAGGTGAGCGACTGGGCCCGGTCGTGGAGCAGGTTCATCTGGGCCCAGCCCTGCTGCTTGATCGGATGGTCGCGCCGGGTCGGGCCTCCGCTCGCCGTGCCGTCGCCGCGCAGATAGGCGGCGGTGGCGTCGAGCACTCCCCGCATGAGCCCGAGATAGGCGAACGACAGGGTCATGTAGAAGTAGGGCCAGCGGGCCGCAGCCTGGTCGAAGGCGCCGGGCGGGAGCCACTCGTTCTCCTCGGGCACGAAGGCGTCGTCGAGCACCAGCGTGCGGGAGTCGGTGCCCCGCATACCGAGCGGGTCCCAGTCGCCCTCGATGGTCGCGCCGGCGGCGTCGGCGGGCACGCCCATGAAGCGGATCCGGTCGTCGCCTGGCACCAGGCACACCACGTTGTGGATGTGGGCCGCCCCGGACAGCGAGGCGAAGATCTTGCGTCCCGTGACCCGGTAGCCGCCGCGGTCGGCGTCGGGCACGGCCCGGGTGGCGTAGCCCGCGGTGGCGCCCGCGGCCGCGCCCTCCGAGAACGGCTGGCTGTGGATCGCGCCGTCTTCGACGATGCCCCGGCGCAGCTCGGCCCGGCGTCCGCACAGCTGCGACCGCTCGGCCGCAGTGAGATCGAGGTCGTCGGCGATCTGGCCGACGAGGATGGTGGTGGCGGTGTGCATGTTGAAGGTGAGCGCGGTGGTGGCGCAATGCCGTCCCAGCTCCTCGGCCACCAGCGCGTAGGCCACGAAGTCGCCGCCCAGCCCGCCGTCGGCTGTCGGGACGCACAGGCCGAGCAGGCCAGCGTCGCGCATGTCGGCCCAGTTCCGGTCGGGGAAGGTGGCGTCGCGGTCGTGGGCCTCGGCCCGCTCGGCGAACCGGGGCCCGAGGATCGCCATCCGCTCCACGAGCTCAGCCCGGGGCGGCGTGAGGATGTGCGCCGTCACCACCGCGGACACTACCGCCGCGTCCGCAGCGACGACCGGCTAGCCGGCGGTGGAGCGGGCGCCGTGGTGCGAGCCTCGCGCGTCGGCCGTCGTAGCCTGTGGCTGGCCGAGGAAGTCCCGCGCCAAGCGGTTGAAGGTCTGGGGGGCCTCCGAGACGGCCAAATGGCCCACGCCCTCGATAACCAGCAGTTCAGCCTCGGGAAGGCCTTCGGCCAGGGCGCGGGCGTAGCTGGGCGGCGTCTCGGCGTCCAGTTCTCCGACGATCACCAGCGCCGGAGCGGTGATCTCGGCCAGACAGTCGCGCAAGTCGTGGGAGGGCAGGCACTCGACAGCGGACCTCAGCCCCTCCGCCGGAATGCGGGCGAACCCGGCAACTCTCATTGCCAGCAAATCGTCGCGGAGAGCCGGGCCCCCGATGGAGGTGAGCACCTCCTCCGCGATGTCGGCAGGGGCCAGGCCCGCGTCGAGCGGAGCCAGCCGGGCCGCTCGCCAAGCGTCGGCGTCGGTGCCGTCGAGACCGAAGGCGGGACTGGTGCCGGCCAGAACCAAACGGTCGACCCGGTCGGGATGGCGCAGGGCGGTGTGCAGGGCGTGCATCCCGCCGAACGACTCCCCCGCCAGATGGGCCCGCTCCGCTCCGGCCGCGTCCAGCAGCCGGGCCACCGAGTCAGCGACGGCGGCGAAGGTCAGCGGCTCGACCGGGGCCGAGGCGCCGTAGCCGGGCATGTCCCAGGCGATGCAGCGGAACGTGTCGCTCAATCCCTCCAGCTGCGGCTCCCACGAGGTGCGGGAGCCGCCCAGTCCGTGCAGGAACACCACCGGCGGGCCGTCGCCGCGCTCTCGCCAGGCCA
The DNA here is from genome assembly GCA_963667505.2 of Acidimicrobiales bacterium. Taxonomy (GTDB): domain Bacteria; phylum Actinomycetota; class Acidimicrobiia; order Acidimicrobiales; family Aldehydirespiratoraceae; genus Aldehydirespirator. The sequence goes on from OY763490.2 coordinate 2,417,696, forward strand.
GCGGCCCGTCAACGTCCACGGTCTCCGACGGCACGCCAGTCACCGATCGGCCCGCCGCGCTCCCGTCAGCCCAGCGCTCCGGCCACGGTCCACGTCACCGGCCGCGGCTTCGGCAACGGAGGGCTCGGCCATCACGGGAAAGTACCGCGGAGAGCAGTCGTCGCCGCGCGCCGGGCTCCGGCGGGTCGGGCACAGCGAAACGTACACTGCGGTCCATGGCGGGCGCGCCGCTGATCGGCATCTCGGGACGCACCAAGACCGGCGAGGACGTCAATCTCACGCCCGCGTCGATGCGCCCGCTGCAGTTGGACCTCTACTTCTGCGACTACGCCCGCGGCGTGATCGCGGCCGGCGGGCTGCCGGTCTACCTGCCCACCCACGCCGACCCAGCCGACTACATGGCGCGCCTCGACGGGCTGCTCCTAACCGGAGGAGGCGACATCGAGCCCGGCCGCTATGGCCAGAGGCCGTGCGCCGAGCTCATCACACCGGACGCGGCACGAGACGCCTACGAGATAGCGCTGCTCGACGGCGCCGCCGAAGCCGGGGTGCCCGTGCTGGGCATCTGCCGGGGCATTCAGATGCTGAACGTGCACAGCGGCGGCACGCTGCACCAGCATGTGGCCCCCCACGCCCACTTCGACGTGCCCGCCAACTCGCTCATCCACCGCGTGGACTTCATCGACGACTCGCTGGCATCCTCCCTCTACGGGCCGACCACTCTCGTCAACTCGCTGCACCACCAAGCCATCGACACCGTCGCCGACGGCTACGAGGTGACCGGCCGCGCCGAAGACGGAGCCATCGAGGCCATCGAAGCCCGCGCCCGCCCATGGCTGGGAGTGCAGTGGCATCCCGAACTGCTCGACACCCGCGACACCGACCCCGTCTTCACCTGGCTGGTAGGTGCCGCCACCGGCTGAGCGGCAAGGGGCTGGCTTCAAGCCAGACCCTTGCGCTGACGGCCAGGAGCAGCTTCAGGAGGCGGTGCGGTCTACCTGGCCTCCGAAGCCGATGGTGCCTGAGGCGCCGGCGGCGGAGCCGAGGCGGTGCAGGGGCACGGTGTTGTACGACGGCGACGGGGTGTAGGCCACCGGCAGGCGCTTGACGCCCGCGATGAAGTTGGAGCGCAGGTAGGCCGGGTCGCCATCGAGGCGGATGTCGGGCATGCGGCGCGCGACCTCGCGGAACGTGAGACGGATCTCCATGCGGGCCAGGCTGGCGCCCAGGCAGAAATGGGGTCCGCCGCCGCCGAAGCCGACATGGTCGTTGGGCGTGCGCTCGATGTCGAAGCGCCAGGGGTCCTCGAAGGCCCGAGGATCGCGGTTGGCGGCTGCGTGCCACATGAGCACCTTGTCGCCAGCGGCGATCTTGACCCCTCCGACCTCATAATCCGACAGCGCCTGGCGGCGGAAGTAGAGCACCGGGGTGGCCCAGCGCACGATCTCCTCCACCGCGGTCTCCATGTGGCGGTCGGGATCGGCGACGAACTTCTCCCACTGGTCGGGGAAGTCGAAGAAGGCCATCATCCCCCGGGTGATCGAGTTGCGGGTGGTCTCGTTGCCGGCCACGCACAGGATCAGGAAGAACATGTCGAACTCGAGCTCGGTGAGGGCCTCGCCGTCTATGTCGGCCGACAACAGCGTGGTGACGATGTCGTCGGAGGGAGTGCTGCGGCGCTCCGTCTGGAGCTGGTGGGAGTAGCCGAAGATCTCGGCCGCGGCATGGAGGATGTCGTCGCGGCTCTTGACGAACTCGGGGTCGTCGGCGCCGATCATGGCGTTGGTCCAGTCGAACACTTTGGCGCGGTCCTCGATGGGGATGCCCATCATCTCGGCGATGGCCTGCAGGGGCAGCTCGGCCGAGATGTCGCGCACGAAGTCGCAGCGGCCCTTCTCCACCACCTGGTCGAGGATGATGTCGATCCGGTTCTGGAGGTAGTCCTCCAGCAGGCCGATCATGCGGGGAGTGAAGCCCCGGTTGACCAGCTTGCGATAGCGGGTGTGGCGGGGCGGGTCCATGTCGATCAGCGTGTGGTCGGTCGCGATGCCCGTCATACTCATCTTCTTGTCGGGATCCTTCATCTGCGTGCCACTGTGGCTGGACGAGAACACGTCGGCCCGGCGGTTCACCTCCTTGAGGTGGGCCTGGCGGGTGATCGCCCAGTAGCCGGTGCCCATGTCGCCCTCGTCCACCCAGTGGATGCCGGGATCGGTCTCCCTCAGCCGCTCCAGGACCTCGTGGTGCTCCTGGCGCTGGAACATGTCGATGTCCCACAGGTCGACGTCCGCGGCCGGGTGTCGCCCCGCTCCGTGGTCCACGGGACAGGTCGCCGGTTGCTCTTCAACGACCGTCATGCTGGTACCTCGCTCTCCAGGGTCCTAGCCCCGCACCGGCCGCGCCCCACGCGGGCCGTCGACCTAGGATATCTTCCCAGGAAGTTACCTTCCTAGGAAGATACCTTCCACGGTGACGCTTTGCAAGCCGTCAGGATCGAGCCGGGCTCGGCCTGTCAGCTGATGGTGCTGGAGGGTACGGCGGCTCGGACTACGGACGCTTCGACCACCGGGATCTCGTGGAGCTCGAGGGGGCGCACCCGCTCCTTGCGGGCCAGGGCCTTCTCGATGTAGGGAGCCAGTTCCTCGGCCTTGGCCGCCTCGCGCTCGGCTCGGCCAGCCGTGAACTCGCCCAGGACCTCGGACCCGAACAGGCGCAGGCTGTCGCAGATGTCGGAGTGGCGGTTCCTGCCGCCCTGCTGCAGGAAGATCACATGGTCGATGCCGGCGCTCTCGGCCTCCTTGAGCCAGCGGACGGCGTCCGCGGGGGCGCCGATCGTGTCCGCGTAGTCGTCGCCCGCGTCGTGCGCGGCGGCCAAGGCGTCGTCGAGGGCCGAGCCCCGCTGGGCCTCGTAGCGGTCCCAGATGTTCGAGTGGCCGGGGATGGTGTGGTGCACCACGAGCTGGCGCAGCGCGTAGGCGAAGAAGTGGAACCCGTCGAAGCCCCGGCGGATGGCCTCGGCTCGGTCCTCGTGCAGCGAGAAGCCGGTCACCACCGCGATGTTGGCGTTGACGCTGTGCCCCAGGGGCACGCACTCGTCGCTGCGGAGGACGTCGTAGTAGACGTCGGCCCAGTGGCGGGCCTCGGCCGGGTCCACGAAGGCGAAGGCCAGCGCGCCCAGGCCGAGGCGGGCGGCCAGCTCGATGGTGGTGCGGTTGGTGCAGGCGATCCACATCGGCGGGTGGGGCTTCTGCACCGGCTTGGGGATCACGTCGCGGCACGGCATCGAGAAGAACTCGCCCTCGTAGCCCGGATAGGGCGACATGGCCATCATGTTGGCGATCTGCTCGCCGGCCTCGAGGCTCATGGCCCGCTTCTGCTTGGCCGGGATGCCGAACCCGCCGAGCTCTAGGCGGGTGGCGCCCTCGCCGATGCCGTACTCGACCCGGCCGCCGGAGATCAGGTCCAGGGTGGCGATGCACTCGGCGGTGCGGGCCGGATGGTTGTAGGCGGGCGGCGCCTGGCGGATGCCGTGGCCGAGGCGGATGCGTTTGGTGCGGGCCGCGCAGGCCGACAGGAACACCTCGGGCGCGGAGCAGTGGGAGTACTCCTCCAGGAAGTGGTGCTCGACCGCCCAGGCCACGTCTATGCCGACCTCGTCGGCGACCTCGACCTGCTCGATCGCCTCGGCGACGAGCCGCTCCTCGGAGTCCGCGCTCCACGGCCGGGGCATCTGGAGCTCGTAGAACACGCCGAACCGCACAGCCGCTCAACCTACTGGCGGTCAGCGGGCCGCCGGAAGTTGCAACTCAGGACTGGAAGCCGGCCCGTCGGCCAGTCGTCGGAAATCCGCGGCTCAGAACTCGAAGCCGGCCATGCCGTAGTAGCCGCTGGCCGCGGTCTTGTCGCTGCGGTGGCGCTCCCAGGACGGCGCGTCGGCGGGCGGCCGGGGGTCGTCGCCCAGCACCGTCACCCGGTGCAGGATCCGGGTGCCGTCGTCGTCGCCGATGTCGTCCACGATGGAGTGCAGCGTCACCCGCTCGTCCCACAGGACCACATCGCCGGGCGACCAGCGCCAGCGGCAGCTGAACTTGACCTGCTCCTGCCACCGGTACAGGAAGCCCAGCAGGGCCTGGCTCTCGGGCCTCGAGAGCTGGGGGATGCGCCTTCCGTGCTGCTTGTTGACGTAGAGGCTTCGCCGTCCGGTGCCGGGGTGGGTGCGCACCACCGGATGCTCGGCCCGCAGCGAGCCCTGCTTGCCGTCGTCGTGGATGCAGGTGAGCCCGGCCAGGAAGGCCTGCATGGGCGCCGACAGCGAGTCGTGCACCTCGTAGCAGTTGATCCACATGGTGTCGCCGCCCGCGGGCGGGCACTGCACCATGTGCAGCAGCGCGGCGATGGGCGGATGCTGGCTGTAGGTGACGTCGGTGTGCCAGATGTCGGCCTTGGGGGTGGCCGACGTGTCGAGCACGCACACCTCGGGAGTGTCGTCGTCGACCTTCTCGATGTAGGGATGCACTTCCAGCTCGCCGAACAGGGCGCCGATGTCGCGCAGCTGCTCGACGCTGGGACCCAGGCCCGGCAGGAACAGCACGAGGTGGGCGTCGAGCGCGTCTCGCAGCGCCGCCGCGGCCTGGTCGTCGAGCCGGCCGGGGTCGAGGCCCCGCACCTCGGCCCCCAGCGCCCCGGCGATGGGGACCACGTCGAGTTCCAAGGCGGGGCGGAGGGCAGCGGGCCGGGCCGGAGCGAGGGTCATGGCCGTCAGCGTACCGCTGGGCGCTACCCGACCCGAGAGGCTCGGACGCTACCGTTGGCGACAGCCAGCCGCGGGCCGCGGCACGACGAGGGGACTTGCCATATGTCGGACCGAAGTCCATGACCGTCACCATCGGAGAGCTCCTGGAGGCCAAGGGCTACGTCGTCGCCGACGGGGCCATGGGCACGCAACTCTTCGCGGTGGGTCTCTGCGCGGGCGATCCTCCCGAGGCGTGGAACGTGCACCACGCCGAAGAGGTGCAGGCCATCCATCGGGCCTATCTGCAGGCCGGCGCCGACCTGGTGGTGACCAACAGCTTCGGTGGCACCAGGTTCCGCTTGGCCCTGCACAGCCTCGAGGACGAGGTCGTCGAGTTGAACGAGGCCGCGGCCCGGGTCGCCCGCATCGAGGCCGACGCCGAGATCGAACGGACCGGCCGGCCCGTGCTGGTGGCCGGCTCAATGGGGCCTACCGGCGAGCTGCTGGCACCGATGGGAAACATGTCGGTCGCGGCCTGCGAGGCTGCCTTCGCCGAGCAGGCTGAGGGGCTGGGCGGTGGCGCAGACTTGCTGTGGATCGAAACGATGAGCGACCTCGACGAGTTGGAGGCCGCGGTGCGGGGCGCCCGCTCGGCATGCGACCTGCCGGTGGCCGTGACCATGAGCTTCGACACCGCCGGCCGCACCATGATGGGCGTCACCGGCACGGAGATGGCCGAGCGGCTGGACGGGCTGGGCCTGGCCGCCGTGGGCGCCAACTGCGGCAACAACGTCGCCGACACCGAAGCAGCCGTGGCGGCAGCGGCGGCCGCTTCGCCGGGCACGCCGGTGATCTCCAAGCCCAACGCAGGCGTGCCGGTGTGGAGCGGTGACGCCCTCGTCTACGACGGCACCCCCGAAGTCCTGGCCGCCCACGCCCACCGGGCCAGGGCCGCAGGCGTAGCCGTGATCGGAAGCTGCTGCGGCAGCACCCCAGCCCACACCGCCAAGATCGCGGCCGTCCTCCGAGGCGACGAACCCCCACCCGACATCGAGCCGACCCGTCCAGAGACCCCGAGAACCGAGGACCGGCTAGCCCGCCGCCGAACCCGCCGCCGCTCGTGAGAGCGGCTGCCGCTCCGAACGGCACCGAGCCGGCTGGCAAGTACCTAGCATGACGAACATGTTCCGGTCGATCCAGCATGTCCTCGACCATGCCGACGAACTGGCAGACCGCTGCGAAGCCTACGAGCCGTCTCCAGAGGACGAGCGACCAGTAGACGAGTACCTGCTCAAGCGTGCAACCGCACAGAAGGCCCGCCGCGAACCTTAAATTCTAGTGGCGGAATTGGCGCTCGCCGGTTAGGAGTATGGATAGGTTGCGGTCGTTGGCGGCGGCTATCACCTTGGCATCGTTGACTGAGCCGCCGGGTTGGACGATCACCGCGACGCCGGCGTCGGCGGCGGCGTGGATGCCGTCGGGGAAGGGGTAGAAGCCGTCGCTGGCGCAGGCGCCTCCTGCGGCTCGGCCGGCGGCTTTGGCTGCGGCGATCTCGCCGGCCTGCACTCGGTTCTGTTGGCCGGCGCCTATGCCCCATGCCGTGCCGTCGCGGGCTAGCACTATCGCGTTGGAACTGGTGTGGGCGCATACTCGCCAGGCGAACACCGCGTCGGCCCACTCGGTGTCGGTAGGCTTTCTGGCGGTGACCACCTGCCAGTCGGCAGGGTCGGCATCCAGCGCTCGAGGTGTCTGCACTAGGAAGTCGTCACCCGAGCCGCCGATGGTGCGCAGCTCCCACGCAGGCTCTGCGGCCGCAACGTCTGCGGATGCTTCCAGCAGGCGGGTGTTGGCTCGGCGGGCCGCTAGGCGTTCGATCACTCCGTCGGCGTAGCCGGGGGCGATCACCACGTCGGCCTGGGCCGCGGCGACCATGGCGTAGGCGGTGGTGTCATCGATCATCGCGTTGACCGCCACTACCCCGCCGAAGGCGCTGCGAGGGTCACAGTCGAAGGCTCGGGCGTAGGCGGTGGCCAGTTCATCGGCTACCGATGCTCCGCAGGGGTTGGCGTGCTTGACGATCACCGCGGCGGGACGGTCGCCAAGGCTGTGGGCCAGGCGCCAGGCCGCCTCGGCGTCCATCAGGTTGAGGTAGCTCATGGCCGGGCCACCGTGCTGGATCACGCCGTCGAAGAAGCCGAGCGCCCCCCGGGACCGGTAACGGGCACCCTGCTGGTGGGGGTTCTCGCCGTAGCGCAGCGTCTCCGCCCGCTCAAGCTCCATCCGGATCACGTCCGGCAGAACGGTGCCGGACTCGACCTGCCCCGGCTCCCGGATCTGCGGTGCGACGAGGCGGCCCGCAGCGGCTTCGGCCCCGTCCGGCGGCTCCAACCGGCTCGACGTGGCATCGAACCAACGGGCGATGGCAGCCTCGTACGCGGCGGTGTGGGCGAAGGCCTTACAGGCCAGGCTGCGTCGGGTGGTCGCCGACAGGCGCCCGTTGGAGCGGAGCTCGTCCAGGACTGGCTCGTAGTCGGCGGGGTCCACCAGCACGCCGACGTGGGCGTGGTTCTTGGCGGCGGCTCGCACCATCGTCGGGCCGCCGATGTCGATGGTCTCGATGCCGGGGGACGCCTCGAACGGGTACAGGTTGACCACCACCAAGTCGATCGGGTCGATGCCGTTGGCCTCCAGGTCGGCCCGGTGGGCGGGGTCGTCGCGATCGGCCAGGATGCCGCCGTGGATGCGGGGATGCAGGGTTACCACCCGGTGCCCCAGCATGACCGGCGATCCGGTGTAGTCGGCCACGTCGGTCACGGGCAGGCCCGCAGCGGCGATCACCCGAGCCGAGCCCGCGCTGGCGATCAGCTCCCACCCCAACTCGACCAGGCCCGCGGCCAGATCGACCACGCCCGCCTTGTCGTAGACGGAGATCAGCGCCCGCGGCAGTGCATCCATCGGGGCCAATCCTTAGAGAACCCGTGGATCGATGTCAACGCCTCGGCAATGCGCTCCGCCGAACATCAAGGAGTTAACCACCTCACGGGTGGCTAACTGATTGAAGTTGGACGAGCCGCTCTGCACATCACAGGGAGGCGACGATCTCTACCATCAGCTCGCCGGCCTCGGTGGGGTTCTGGCCCACCCGCGCTCCGGCTGCCGCCAAGGCCTCCATCTTGGCGGCGGCGGTGCCCTTGCCGCCCGACACGATGGCGCCGGCGTGGCCCATCTTCTTGCCGGGCGGGGCGGTGACCCCGGCGATGTAGGCGGCCACCGGCTTGGTCATGTGCTCGGCGATGAAGTCGGCCGCCTCCTCCTCGGCCGATCCGCCGATCTCGCCGATCATCATCACGGCCAGAGTCTCCGGGTCGGCCTCGAAGGCGGCCAGACAGTCGATGAAGCTGGTGCCCGGCACCGGGTCGCCGCCGATGCCCACGCAGGTGGTGACCCCGATCTGTTGCTGCTGGAGCTCGTACAACGCCTGGTAGGTCAGGGTGCCCGAGCGGCTGACGATCCCCACCGGCCCGCCCGGCTTGGCGATGTGGCCGGCGGTGATGCCGATGTTGCAGCGGCCGGGGCTGATGACGCCGGGGCAGTTGGGGCCGAGCAGGCGAGTGCCGGGATGGTCGCGCCGCAGCTTGTTGAACAGGTACGCCTCGTCGTGGGCGGGCACCCCCTCGGTGATGACCACCACCAGCTCCATCTGCGCCTCGGCCGCCTCCAGCACCGCGCCGGGCACGCCGGGCGCGGGGATGAACACGCAGCTGGCGGTGGCGCCGGTGGCTGCGGCGGCCTCGGCGACGGTGGCGAAGATCGGCACTCCGTCCACGTCGGCGCCGGCCTTGCGGGGGTTGGTACCGGCCACGACCTGGGTGCCGTAGTCGCGGTTGAGCAGGCCGTAGTAGCGGCCCTGGGCGCCGGTGAGCCCCTGGTACACCACCCGGGTGTTCTCGTCCACGAAGATGCTCACGGCTGCTCCTGCCCGTCTCCGGCTTCGGCCAGCTCGACCGCCCGGCGGGCGGCGGCGAGCATGGTGGGCTCCATCATCAGGTCGCTGCTCAGATGCGGCTCGAGCAGCTTGAGGCCCTCGGCGGCGTTGGTGCCGTCGAGGCGGATGACGATGGGCGAGTCGATGTCCACCCGCCGAGTCGCCTCGATGATGCCGTTGGCGACTTCCTCGCCCCGGGTGATGCCCCCGAAGATGTTGATCAGGATGGCCCTCACCGCGCCGTCGTTGTTGATCACCTCCAGGGCGTTGGCCATGACCTCGGCGTTGGCGCCGCCGCCGATGTCGAGGAAGTTGGCCGGGGAGCCCCCCACCTGGTTGACCACGTCCACGGTGCTCATGGCCAGGCCCGCTCCGTTGGCGATCACCCCGACCGAGCCGTCGAGGCCCACGTACTGCAGCCCCTTGGCCCGGGCGGCCTGCTCGCGCTCGTCGCGGGTCTGGGTGGCGTCGTAGGCGGCGTAGTCGTCGTGGCGGAACGTGCTGTTGGCGTCGAGGGTGACCTTGGAGTCGAGTAGCACCACATCGCCGGCGGAGGTGACGATCAGCGGGTTGACCTCCACCAGGTCGGCGTCGGCGTCCACGTAGGCCCGGTAGAGGGTTTCGAGGACGCCGGCCACCGCGTCGGCGACCGCCTCGGGGATGCGGGCGGCCTGCACCCACCGGCTGCACGCCTGCGGCGACAGGCCGTCGACCGGGTCGATGTGGATGCGGGCGATGGCGTCGGGATCGCGGGCGGCCACCGTCTCGATCTCCACGCCGCCCTCGGCCGACAGCATCCCCAGGTGCATGCGGGCGGAGCGGTCGAGGGTGAAGCTGGCGTAGTACTCCTCGGCGATGTCGGACGCCTCCTCGATCCACAGGCGGCGCACGATGTGGCCCGAGATGTCGAGGCCGAGGATGTCGTCGGCGTGGCGGCGCACGGCGTCGAGGTCGACGGCCAGCTTCACGCCCCCGGCCTTGCCCCGCCCGCCGGTGTGGACCTGGGCCTTCACCACCACCGGCAGGCCCAGCCTCCCCGCGGCGGCCACGGCCTCGTCGGCGGAGAAGGCGACCTCGCCGGACGGCACCGGCAGGCCCTGCTTAGCGAACAGTTCCTTGCCCTGGTGCTCGAACAGATCCACGGGCGGCGATACTAGGCGGCGATGCCCGCCACCCGTCGATGCCCCGTGCGGCCTGGAGGCTTCATTCCCCGGCGGCGGGGCCGGTAGAGCCGATGCCGGTCGCCCCCGGACCTCGGCCCAGCCTTCGTTCCGCGGTCGTGGTGGGCTTGGCGGGCGTGGTGGTGGCCCTGGGGCTGGCGGGGGCGGTCCTGCTGCTGGCCCGCGGCGGCGGCGATGTGGAGATCCGCCTGGGCGACCGCGACTTCCGCGACATGGAGACGGGCCGGATCAGTGCCGAGATCGCCGACCGCGGCCCGATCCTGTTCGGCGACGTGGCCGATGGCAGCCTCGACATCATCCTGCAGCACCTGGGAGACGACCCCGAGTCGGGATGGCTGGCCTTCGAGGCTCGCCGGGCAGGCCAGAGCCGCGACTGCTTCTTCGTGTGGCGGGCCGCCGACGCCGAGTTCGTCAACACCTGCGACCCCGGCGACGTCGTCGACGCGGCCGGCACCGGGCTGCGCCACTTCGACGTGGCGGTGGTCGAGGGCGATGTGCGAGTGGACATCAACCCCGAATGATCCGCCACACTGAAAGGCCCGAACCGCAACCGGGAGACGCCCCATGGCCGATCTGAGCCCAACTGACCGGATATTCCTTCGAGACGCCCAGTGCCGGGCCTTCGACGCCACCGTCGCCGCGGTGGACGCCGAGGGGCGAGTGGCCCTGGACGCAACCGCCTTCTACGCCACCAGCGGCGGTCAGCCCCACGACACCGGCAGCCTGAATTGGGACGGAGGCTCCGCCGAAGTCACCGACGTGCGGGGCCACGACGTGGTGTGGCACACCCTCGACGGCCCGGCCGCGCCGCCGGGCACGCCGGTGCACGGGGAGCTCGACTGGGACCGTCGGCACGCCCTGATGCGCACCCACACCGCGCTGCACGTTCTGTGCGGAGTGATCTACAACACTTGGGGCGTGTCGGTGACCGGCGGCAACATGGCGCCGCTGTTGGCCCGCATGGACTTCGAGTTCGATCCCCTGCCGGAGGGCTTCGCGGCCCAGATCACCGAACTGGTCAACGCCGAGATCGCCGCCGATCGTCCCATCGAGATCTCGTTCCTGCCCCGGGCCCAGGCCCTGGCCGACGACGACCTGATACGCACCAAGGTCAATCTGATCCCTGAGTCGGTGCAGGAGATCCGTGTCGTGGACATCGTCGGCCTGGACAAGCAGGCCGACGGCGGAACGCACCTGCCTTCCACCGGCGGGGTGGGCCGCTTCGAGGTGGTGAAGACCGAGTCGAAGGGCAAGGCCAACAAGCGCCTCCGCATAGCCGTCCACGACACGTAGCATCCAGCTGCCTCGCCGAGTATGTGAACGCCGCAGAGCTAGCGACTCGGGACCAGCATGGTCGCGTGAAGTCGGCCGTCACCAGCGCGTAGGAGCGGGAGCTCAGATCTTCTCCAGGGGGGCCCAGGAGAGCAGGAGCCGCTTCTCGCCCTCTGCCGGGAAGCGCACCGAAGCCTCGGCGTCCACGCCCGAGCCGACGATGTCGACGATCACTCCCTCGCCCCACTTGGCATGGCGGACGTCGTCGCCCACCTTCAGGCTGAGCAGGTCCGCCCCCGACCTCGCCGGGGCCGGGCGCCGGCCGGACTCGACGGCCCGCTGAACTATCTCCTCGCGGTTGGCCGAACGACGGTCGAGGCTGCGCTCCCGGTCGCTGCGGCGGCGATAGCGGCTGCGCAGCATGCGGGTGCCCTCCGCCTTCTCGATGAGCGCCTCGGGGATCTCCTTGAGGAAACGGCTCGGCGGGTTGTACTGCCGACTGCCGTAGAGCAAGCGGCTCCAGGCGTGGGCGAGGGTCAGCCTGCGCATGGCCCGGGTGATGCCGACGTAGGCGAGGCGGCGCTCCTCCTCCAGCTCGCCGGGCTCGGTCAGGGCGCGGACATGGGGGAACACGCCGTCCTCCAAGCCGATGATGTACACGTCGGGATACTCCAGCCCCTTGGCCGAGTGAAGGGTCATCAGGGTGACCGCCGACACCGAGTCGTCCAGGGCGTCGGTGTCGGCCACCAGCGCGATGTCCTCGAGGAACTCGTCGAGGGTCTCGTACTCGCCAGCGGAGCCCACCAACTCGGCCAGGTTCTCCAGCCGTCCGTCGGCCTCGACCGAATTCTCGTCCCTCAGATCGTCGAGGTAGCCGGACCGTTCCAGCAGTTCCTGCAGCACGGCGGCCGGCGACGCCTCCAGCGCGGCCACCGACTCCATCAGCCCCAGGAACTGCCCGACGCCGGCCGCGGACCGCCCGCCGACACCAGCCTCGGCGCAATGGGACAGGGCCTCGAAGAAGGTCATGCCCCGGGCCGCGGCGAGCGCATCGAGCTTTGCCACCGACGTGGCGCCCACTCCCCGCTTGGGGGTGCCGAGAGCCCGCTTCACGCTCACCTCGTCGTCCGGGTTAGCCACCGCCTTGAGATAGGCCATGGCGTCACGCACCTCCCGGCGGTCGTAGAAGCGGGTGCCTCCCACCAGGGTGTAGGGGATGCCGGCCAGCGTGAGCTGCTCCTCCACCGCTCGGGACTGGGCGTTGGTTCGGTAGAACACCGCCATCTCGTCCCATCGCATCTGCTCGTCGTCGTGGCGGCGGGCCATGGCGTCCACGACGTAGCGGGCCTCGTCCTCCTCGTCGTCGGCGTGGTAGCTGATGAGGGCCGGGCCCGAGCCTCGGTCGGTCCAGAGGTCCTTGGGCTTGCGGCCGATGTTGTTGACGATCACCGAGTTGGCCGCGTCCAGGATGTTCTGCGTGCTTCGGTAGTTCTGCTCGAGCAGCACGATGCGCACGTCGTCGAAGGCCCGCTCGAACTCCAGGATGTTGCGCACGTCGGCGCCGCGGAAGGCGTAGATCGACTGGTCGGCGTCACCCACTGCGGTCACCTGGCGGCTCTCCGCGCTGAGCCGGATCACCAGCTCGTTCTGCACCGGGTTGGTGTCCTGGTACTCGTCGACTAGGACGTGAGCGAAACGCTGCCGCCAGCGGGCCAGCACCTCCGGGCAGTTCCGGAACAGCTCGACAGTGCGCAGCAGCAGGTCGTCGAAGTCCATGGCCGCCGCCGCGGCGAGGCGGCGCTGGTACAAGTCGAACACGTCGGCGATGCGACGCTCGTAGACGTTGGACGCCCGCTCGGCGTACTCCGCCACGGTGACGTTGTCGTTCTTGGCCGCGGAGATGGAGGCGTGCACCGACCGGGGAGGGAACTTCTTGTGGTCGATGTTGAGGTCGCGCAGCACGTAGCCGCAGAGGCGCACCGCGTCGCCTTGGTCGTAGATGGTGAAGCGACTCGGGTAGTCGATGTAGGCGGCGTCGCGCCGCAGGATGCGCACGCAGGCGGCGTGGAACGTGGACACCCACATGCTCTCGGCCACTGGCCCCACCAGAGCGCCGACCCGGTGGCGCATCTCGCCCGCCGCCTTGTTGGTGAAGGTGATGGCCAGGATCTCGAACGGCGACAGGCCGTGGTGGTCGATCAGATGGGCGATGCGGTGGGTGAGTACGCGGGTCTTGCCCGACCCGGCGCCGGCCACCACCAGAAGCGGCCCCCCCACGTGGGTGACCGCCTCGTGCTGGGCCGGATTGAGGCCCTCCAGAATCGCTGAATCCGCCATCGCGGCTCACCCTACTGCCACCCCATGACAGCCCTCGCCGACCGTTCGGGGGCGACTTCTCGGAGCCGCAGCGGCTCGGAGTCGAAGCGGCTCAGCCGGCTAACCGCTATTCCAATTTGCTGGAATAGCGTGCTCATGTTGGCGGCACTATTCCACTAGAAGCCTGCTTGCTGGAATGAGCGGCGACTGATCGGGCTGCAAGCCCTCCGTCTCGAGTAGTCCGAGAGCCCTGCGAGATGGCCTGCGGGGCGAGATAGCCTGCGGGGTGTGGAGGTCGCTGACTCCGTCCTCGACCTCGTAGGGAACACGCCGCTGGTGCGGATGCAGCGGGCTGTTCCCGACGCTGGCTGCGACGTGCTGGCCAAGCTCGAGATGCTCAACCCGGGCGGCAGCGTCAAGGACCGCCCGGCCATCGCCATGATCGACGCGGCCGAGCGGGAGGGCCTGCTCGAACCGGGCGGCACAATCATCGAGCCGACTTCGGGCAACACCGGCGTGGGCCTGGCCATGGTGGCCGCCCAGCGGGGCTACCGGTGCGTCTTCGTGATGACCGACAAGGTGAGCGAAGAGAAGGTGCAGCTGCTGCGGGCCTACGGCGCCGAGGTGGTGGTGTGCCCGGTGGCGGTGGCCCCGGACGATCCCGACTCCTACTACTCCACCGCCGAGCGGCTCATGCGGGAGACGCCGGCGGCCTACCGACCCAACCAGTACTTCAACCAGGCCAACCCCCTCGCCCACGAGCAGACGACCGGGCCGGAGCTGTGGCGCCAGACCGGCGGGCGCATCACCCATTTCGTGGCCGGGGCGGGAACCGGCGGAACCATCACCGGGGTGGGCCGCTACCTGAAGCAGCAGCGTCCCTCGGTCGAGATGGTGGTGGCCGACCCGGAGGGCTCGGTGTTCAGCGGCGGCTCCGGCCGGCCCTACCTGGTGGAGGGGGTCGGCGAGGACTTCTGGCCCCCGACCTACGACCCTGAGGTGGTCGACCGGGTGATCGCCGTGTCCGACCAGGCGTCGTTCGACATGGCGCGGCTGGTCTCGCACCGCGAGGGGCTGCTGATCGGCGGCTCGGGCGGCACCGCGGTGTGCGCGGCCGCCGAGGTGGCCCGGCACTGCGGCCCCGACGACGTGGTGGTGGTGCTGTTGCCCGACTCCGGGCGCGGCTACCTCTCCAAGGTGTTCAACGACGACTGGATGGCGTCGCACGGCTTCTTGATCTGCGAGCACCCGTGCGTCAAGGACGTGCTCGACGCCAAGGAGGACGTGCTGCCGCCGCTGGTGTACGTCAACCCCGACGACCCGGTGAGCCTGGCGGTGACCCGCATGCGCGACCACGGCCTGAGCCAGATGCCGGTGGCCAAGGGCGAGATGCCGCTGGCCGCGGCCGAGGTGATGGGGTCGGTGCACGAGCTGCGGCTCATGGCCCTGGCCTTCGACGGCGACCTGCTGGGCCAGCCGGTGGAGAGCATCATGAGCAGGCCGCTGGAGCAGATCGGCATCGGCGAGCCGGTGGCGCTGGCAGTCACCAGGCTGGAGCGGTCGCCCGCGCTGCTGGTGCTGGACGGAGGCAGGCCCCGAGCGGTGGTGTCCAGCACCGACGTGCTCGGCTACCTGTCGTCCAACGCCGATGACGGGCTCTCGCAGGGACAGCTGCTTTGAGCGAGAACGCCTGGGGATTCGAGACCCGGGCCATCCATGTCGGTCAGGAGCCCGACGAGGCCACCGGCGCCATCACCGTGCCCATTCATCTGGCCACCACCTTCGTGCAGCCAGCGCCGGGGCAGCACAAGGGCTACGAGTACTCCCGCACGTCGAACCCCACCCGGGTCGCGCTGGAGCGCAGCGCGGCCGGGCTGGAGGGCGCCCGGCACGGGTTCGCCTTCGCCAGCGGCATGGCCGCCGAGGACGCCCTGGTGGGCCTGCTGCGCCCCGGCGACCATGTGGTGCTGGGCCTCGACGCCTACGGGGGGACGTTCCGGCTGATCGCCCGGATGTACGGCGAGCGGGGGATCGAATGGTCGGCCGCGGACATGACCGACATGGAGGCATTGGCCGGCGCGCTGCGTCCCGAGACCCGGCAGGTGTGGGTGGAGACGCCCACCAATCCCATGCTGTCGGTGGTCGATATCGCCGCGGCGGCCGACGCGGCCCACTCGGTCGGGGCCCTGCTGGTGGTGGACAACACCTTCGCCACCCCGTACCTGCAGAACCCTCTGGCTCTGGGGGCCGACGTGGTTGTCCACTCCAGCACCAAGTACCTGGGCGGGCACTCCGACGTGGTCGGCGGCTTCATCGCGGTCAACGACGACGGGCTGGCCGAGCAGCTGGCCTTCGTCCAGAACGCGGCGGGGGCGGTGCCCAGCCCGTTCGACTGCTACCTGCTGCTGCGGGGCATCAAGACGCTGGGCGTGCGCATGGACCGTCACTGCGCGAACGCGCTGGCGGTGGCCGAGTTCCTGGAGGCTCGCCCGGCGGTGACGAGAGTGCTCTATCCGGGCCTGCCGGACCATCCCGGCCATGATGTCGCCGCCGGTCAGATGCGGGGCTTCGGCGGGATGGTGTCCTGCATCCTGGCCGACGGCGAGGCCGCCGCGGTGGCCGCGGTCAGCTCCACCCGGGTGTTCCGTCTAGCCGAGTCGCTGGGCGCGGTGGAGTCGCTGATCGAGCAGCCCTCCACCATGACGCATGCGTCGGTGGCCGACTCGCCGCTGGCGGTGGATCCCGGCCTGATCCGCCTGTCGGTGGGCATCGAGACCATCGACGACCTCATCGCCGACCTCGCCCGAGCGCTCGGCTGAGGCGCGAACGCCCGCGGTTGGCCTCAATAGTCGTGCTGCGGCGAAAATGGGCGGGTATTGGGTAGCCAGCACCCATTCCGTCGCCAATTTCGTGAACAACTACAGCGAAGCGGTGCAACCCCGCCCCGCCATCACTCCCATTCGATGGTCGCCGGGGGCTTGGAGGTGATGTCGTAGGCGACTCGGTTGACGCCAGGCACCTCGGCGATCACCCGGCTGCTCATAGCCTCTAGCACGTCGTGGGGCAGGCGGGCCCAGTCCGCAGTCATGGCGTCGGAGCTGGTTACGGCCCGGATCACCACCGGACGGCCGTAGGTCCGCTCGTCGCCCATCACGCCCACCGTGCGGATGTCGGGCAGCACTGCGAACGACTGCCAGATCTTGCGCTCCAGGCCCGCCACCCTCAGCTCCTGCCGCACGATGGCGTCAGCTTGGCGCAGGGTGTCGGCCGCTTCCGGGGTGACCTCGCCAATGATGCGCACGGCCAGGCCGGGGCCGGGGAACGGTTGGCGATGCACTATCTCCTCGGGCAGGCCAAGCTCGGCACCCACCGCCCGCACCTCGTCCTTGAACAGCGATCGAAGCGGCTCCACCAGCTCGAAGTCCAAGTCGTCGGGAAGGCCGCCCACGTTGTGGTGGCTCTTTATCGTGGCCGAGTGGGTGGTGGCCCCCGACTCGATCACGTCGGGGTACAGGGTGCCCTGCACCAGGAACCGAGCGTCGGGCATGCCCAGGCGGGCGCGCTCGAAGGCCCGGATGAACTGCTCGCCCACCACCCTGCGCTTGGCCTCGGGCTCGGTTACGCCGGCCAGAGCGGCGAAGAACTCCCCGGCGGCGTCGATTCGCACCAGGTCGATCCCGAAGTGGCGCCCGAAGGCGTCCTCCACATCGCCAGCCTCGTTCTGGCGCAGCAGGCCGGTGTCCACCAGGACGCAGGTGAGCCGGTCGCCGAGCGCCCGGTTCACCAGCGCGGCGGCGACCGCGGAGTCCACGCCCCCCGACAGTCCGCAGATGGCGCGGCCGTCGCCGACCTGGTCCCGCACGGCGCCCACCGCGGCATCGATGATCGATTCCATCGACCAGCTCGGCGGCGCGCCGCAGCCCTGGCGCAGGAAGCGCTCCAGCACCTGGCGGCCGTGGGGCGTGTGCTCCACCTCGGGATGGAACTGCACCCCGTACAGGGCGCGGTCGGCGTCCTCGAAAGCGGCCACCGGAGAGGCGCTGGTGGACGCGGTGACCGTGGCCCCCGGCGGGGCATCGACGATGGCGTCGAAATGGCTCATCCACACCGGCTGGGGCGACGGCAGGCCCGCCATCAGCACGCTCCCGCCGTCGGCGCCGCCCAGGACGGTCATCTCGGCCCGGCCGTACTCGCCCCGCTCGTTGGGGCCGACCGAGCCGCCGAGCTGCTCGGCGATGAGCTGGGCGCCGTAGCAGATGCCGAGGATCGGCACTCCCAGGCCGTAGATGGCAGGGTCGAGGCTGGGCGCACCCTCGACGTGCACCGAGGCCGGGCCTCCGCTGAGGATCACGCCCGCGGGCCGTCGGTCGGCGATGTCGGCCGCGGTGATCGACGACGGCACGATCTCGCTGTACACCTGGCACTCGCGCACCCGCCGGGCGATCAGCTGCGCGTACTGGGCGCCGAAGTCGACCACCAGCACTGTGGCGAAGCCGTCGCCCACCGGGGCTTGGGGCCTCACCGTGCTCGGTGCCGCATCGCGGGAGAGAAGCCTGTCATATGAGCAGCAGGACTCTCCAGCGATGCCCGGCGCCCGGCGACATGTGTCCGCTCAGGCCAGTCACGGCGAGACGATGGCGACGGCGGCTCGCTGAAAGTCCTTGAGGTCGGTGTAACCGCACTTGGCCAGCGACGTCCGCAGCCCGCCCATCATGTTGGTCGTGCCGTCAGGGCTGAGCGCAGGGCCGTGAAGGATCTGCTCGAGCGTGCCCCGCGGGGCCACCTCGGTCATGCGGCCCCGAGGCAGAGAGGCATGGCCGGTGGAGAAGTCCCAGTGCCGGCCTGGGCAGGGCGCGTCCGACGCCGACGCCAGCGGCAGGCCCAGCATCACGGCGTCGGCGCCGCACACGATCGCCTTGGCCAGGTCTCCGGAAGTGCGCATGGTGCCATCGGCGATCACCTGGCAGTAGACGCCGGTCTCGTCGAGATGGCGCATCCGCGCCGCTCGGGCGTCAGCCACCGCGGTCGCCTGCGGCGCGTCGAGGCCCAAGACTTGGCGGCTGGTGCCGACATGGCCCGAACCGGCGCCCACCAGCACGCCGGCCGCGCCGGTGCGCATCAGATGCAGGGCGGCCCTGTAGCTGACGCAGCCCCCAACGATCACCGGAGTCTGCATGCGCCGGATGAAGGTCTTGAGGTTGAGCGGCTCGACGGTTGACGACACGTACTCGGCCGAAACGATGGTGCCCGCGATGACCAGCAGGTCGATCTCGGCACCGATGGCGTGGGGGGCGAGCTCCACGGCCCGTTGAGGCCGCACACGACCCGCGGTGCGTACTCCCTCAGCGGCGATCTCGGCGATGCGGGCACCGACGAGCTCGGGCTGCACCGGCCGGGAGTAGAGATCGCGCAGCCGGCCGACGGCGGCATCGAGCGGCATCTCCGCCAGCGCGGCCAGCTCAGCCGAGGGATCGTCGCAGCGCGTCCAGACCCCCTCCAGATCGAGCACCCCGACGCCGCCAAGTTCGCCCAGGCGCGCCGCGGTGGCCGGGCTGGTGACACTGTCGGTGGCTGCGCCCAGCACCGGAACGTCGAAGCGGTAGGCGTCGATCTGCCAGGAGATGTCTACGTCCGCGGCGTCGCGGGTGCGGCGGCTGGGGATGATGCCCATCTCGTCGAGCCGGTAGGCGCGGCGACCGGACTTGCCCAGCCCGATCTCGATCTCAGCCACGGCCAGCCCTCCGATCCCGCGGGCTCCCGGTGGCCGCGGCGCAACTCGGCGCCTGTGCGACGGAGCGCCCTGAGCGAGGCACCGAACGAGCTTACCCGACGGCACACCTCACGATTGCGACCCTCAAGACCTCACGACCGCGACCCCCAAGACCCGACGATCGCGACCACGCAGACCTCACGACCGCGACCCTCGGGAGCCGAGAGGACCTGAGGCCTCGGAACGCTGTGGGCCGGCGCTCGGGGCCGAATCGGCCGCCCCGACAGGCGCGGCAGTGGCCAGCATCAGCAGCCGGCGCAGCATCGCGGCGGTGGCCCCCCACACGGTGTCGCCGGGGAGCTCGAAGAAGGTCATGGTGCGCTCGCCGCCGAACTCTGTTCCCAGCGACCAGACCTCCTCGCGCCATGCCTCGGGGTCGGTCAGTTCCGACAGCCGGACATGCAGTACGCGCTCCACTTCGGCCGGGTCCGGCACCAGTTCCGGCCGTTCGTCGGCGGTGGCCACAAACGGGCAAACCAGCGATCTCGACCCGACCGTGACGAAGCGGTCGAGCCGGCCGACCCGCCTCACCGCGCCCGGGTCGAGCCCGATCTCCTCGGACGCCTCCCGCAGGGCGGTGGCCCACAGGTTGGCGTCGCCCGGCTCTCGCCTGCCGCCGGGAAACGACACCTCGCCCGCGTGGTGGCGCAGATGCCAGGCCCGCCGGGTGAGCACGACCCACGGTTCGCCGTCGTGCTCATAGAGCAGAACCAGGACCGCGGACGGGGAGGCTCCCGGCAGTGCCGACGCGGGCGACAGAATGAGCGTGGACGGAGCGGCTGCTACCGCCCGCCGGACCTGTTCCAGGCTGGGGCGCCGCCGGTGCTCCAGAAGCTCGGACCAGGGCGCCAGCCCGCCCATCCTGACCTGCGCCGGACGCGGAATGTGCTGCGACCCGCCCCTGCCCGCAGGGGCCGGCGGCGGCTCGAACATCGCCGTCGCCAAGGCGTTCGGTTCGGTCAGGACTGTTCCGCGCCGCCGGTCGCGGCCGCGGCCAAGTCCTGTAGGAGGTCGCGCAGCCCGCCGGTCTTGAGGTCGCTCATCACCCGGCCCGGCGGCGTCTCGCCCCGCTCCCACTCCTCCCAGTGGTCCAGCAGCTTGCGCGGGTCCGGCGCAGGTCGATCCATCCCGAGGAGGCTACCGGCACCACGCGCAGGAGCCCGAGCGCATGGCTCGGGCTCCTTGGGGGGTTCGCGGGAGCGAAGCGGCTACATCATGCCGCCCATGCCGCCCATGCCACCGCCGGGCGGGGCCGCGGGCGGAGGGGTCTCCTCGGGCTTGTCGGCCACGAGCACCTCGGTGGTGAGCATCAGCCCGGCGATCGAGGCCGCGTTCTGCAGCGCGGCCCTCGTCACCTTCACCGGGTCGATCACGCCCGCGCCGATCAGGTCGACGATCTCGCCCGCCACCGCGTCGAAGCCGTCGGACCCGGAGGCGGACTCGACCTCGCGCACCACGATGGCACCCTCGTGGCCGGCGTTCTCGGCGATCAGCCGAGTGGGCGCGGCCAGGGCGTCGCCGATGATGCGGGCCCCGGTGGCCTCGTCGCCGTCGAGCCCGGCGGCCACGTCGGCCACCGCGGCCCGGCACCGCAGCAGGGCGGTGCCGCCACCGGCGACGATGCCCTCCTCGATCGCGGCCCGGGTGGCCGAGATGGCGTCCTCGATGCGGTGCTTGGTCTCCTTGAGCTCCACCTCGGTGGCTGCGCCCACCTGGACGACGGCCACGCCTCCGGCCAGCTTGGCCAGCCGCTCCTGGAGCTTCTCCCGGTCCCAGTCCGAGTCGGTGTTGTCGATTTCGGTCTTGATCTGGCTGACCCGGCCCTCCACGTCGGTGGAGTCGCCGGCACCCTCCACGATGGTGGTGTCGTCCTTGGTGATCACCACCTTGCGGGCCGAGCCCATCAGCGACAGGTCCACCGAGTCGAGCTTCAGGCCGACCTCCTCGGCCACGACCTGGCCGCCGGTGAGGATGGCCATGTCCTGCAGCATCGCCTTGCGGCGCTCGCCGAAGCCGGGCGCCTTGACCGCCGCGGAGTTGAACGTGCCGCGGATCTTGTTGACCACCAGCGTGGCCAGGGCCTCGCCCTCAACGTCCTCGGCGATCAACAGCAGCGGCTTGCCCGTCTTCATCACCTTCTCCAGCACCGGCAGGAGGTCGGACACCGCGCTGATCTTGCCCTGGTTCAACAGAACGTAGGGCTCTTCGAGCACGGCCTCCTGGCGCTCAGGATCGGTCACGAAGTAGGGGGAGAGGTAGCCCTTGTCGAACTGCATGCCCTCGACGAAGTCGAGCTCCATGCCGAAGGTGTTGCTCTCCTCCACCGTGATCACGCCGTCCTTGCCGACCTTGTCGAAGGCCTCGGCCAGCGTTTCGCCCACCGCGGCGTCGGCCGCGGAGATCGACGCCACCGACTGGACCTTCTCCTTGTCGGTGGACACGGGCACGGCCTGGTCGGCCAGAGCGTCCACCGCCGCGTTCACGGCCGCTTCCATGCCCCGCTTGAGGCCCATCGGGTTGGCGCCCGCGGCCACGTTGCGCAGCCCCTCGCGCACCAGCGCCTGGGCCAGCACGGTGGCAGTAGTGGTGCCGTCGCCCGCGATGTCGTTGGTCTTGGTGGCGACCTCCTTCACGAGCTGGGCGCCCATGTTCTCGAACTGGTCGTCGAGCTCCACCTCGCGGGCGATCGAGACGCCGTCGTTGGTGATGGTGGGCGCGCCGAACTTCTTGTCGAGCACCACGTTGCGGCCCTTGGGTCCGAGGGTCACCTTCACCGCGTCGGCGAGCTTGTTGACGCCCGCCTCGAGGCCCCGGCGGGCCTCCTCGTCGAACTTGAGAATCTTCGGCATGGTTGCCTCAGACGACCTTGGCGAGCACATCGCGGGCGTTGAGGATCAGCAGGTCCTCGCCCTCGACGGTGATCTCGGTGCCGCCGTACTTGGAGTAGACGACGGTGTCGCCCACGCCTACGTCCATGGGGATGAGCTCGCCAGTGTCGTCGGACCGGCGACCGGGGCCGACGGCCAGGACCTCGCCCTGCTGGGGCTTCTCCTTGGCGGTGTCGGGGATGACGAGACCGCTGGCGGTGGTCTCCTCGGCGTCGCCGGGCCGCACAACGATGCGGTCATCGAGTGGCTGCAGGTTCATGTGTCCTCCCGGACTCCTTGTTTGGGTTGGTTGTTCGTTGCGGCCCGGGCGGCCTGTCCCTGCCCTCGGCCACGACACGGGATTGGCACTCTCCCGTGACGAGTGCCAACGATACGGCCCGCCACCGGGCGCCACAACGCGCGGAATCGGGTGTTTCAGGTCTCCGGCAAGCCCAACGACGGGTCGGCGCCGGAGGTGAGCGGGGAGGGCCCGTCGGCCTGCAAGCGCCACCAGGCCGCGGCGGCCACCATTGCCGCGTTGTCCGTGCACATGGCCCGGCTCGGCAGGTAGGCGGACATCCCGTCGGCCGTGGCCGCGTCGAGCGTCATCTCCCTCAGACGGCTGTTGGCGGCCACGCCGCCGGCCAGGCAGAGGCCTGCCGCGCCATGCTCGGCGGCGGCCCGCCGGGCCTTGGCGACGAGCACGTCCGCCACCGCCTCCTGGAACGACGCAGCCACATCGACGAGGGGCGCGTCGGGATGGCGGCGCAGGTAGTTGATCACCGAGGTCTTGAGGCCGCTGAAGGAGAAGTTCCAGCCGTCGTGCAGCATCGCCCGCGGGAAGGCCACGGCGGCAGGATCGCCCTCGCCGCTGAGTCGGTCGATGGCGGGGCCGCCCGGATAGCCGAGGCCCATGTAGCGGGCCACCTTGTCGAAGGCCTCCCCTGCGGCGTCGTCGACGGTGGCGCCCAGCACGCGGTAGCGCAGCCGGTCCTCCATCAGCACCAGCATCGTGTGGCCTCCGGACACGAGCACGACCACCACGGGCAGTTCCAGGCTCGGCTCGTCCAGGAAGGCTGCGTGGAGGTGGGCCTCCAGGTGGTTGACGGCCAGGAACGGCACGTCCCACACCAGCGCGAGCGCCTTGGCCGCCGACACGCCGACCAGCAGCGCGCCCACCAGGCCGGGCCCGGCGGTGGCCGCCACTGCGGTGATCTCGGAGTCGTCGACAGCCGACTCGACCAGCGCCTGAGACATCACCGGAACCAGCCGCTCGACATGGGCCCGGCCCGCGACCTCGGGGACCACTCCTCCGTAGCGGGCGTGGAGGTCGATCTGGCTCGACACCACCGACGACAGCACCCGCCGACCGCCGGCGACCACCGCCGCGGCGGTCTCGTCGCAAGAGGTCTCGATGCCCAAGATGGCGTCGCCGGGAGCACCGGCCGCCGCGGCGGGCACCGGGTCCGCCGTCACCATTGGTTCCCCGACACCGGGCCCACGGTCACCGCCGGTCGCCCAAGCACCGATTCCGCGGTCACCGGCCGACCCCCGGGTCCACGGTCACCGTCCGCTCCCCAGCCAATTCGCCCGTGCGTCGGGGCGGCGCAGATAGAGGGGCTCGACCTCGTCGGTCCGCACGAACTCCTCCCGCATGGCCAGGGCGTGGGCCAGCAGCACCAGCGACGCGGCCGAGGGGTAGGCGAAGCCCGGGTCGGCCAACTCGACCCCCCGCAAGCCCTCGAACATCGACGCGTAACGCATGGCGCCGTCACCCACGACCAGAGTCTCGCCCGGGTTGGCCAGGATCTGCGACACCAGGCGGTCGGGAGATCCCACCGCAGGCTCCGAGAGGCGCCGCACCCCTCCGGGCAGGCAGCCGTACCGGGCGTGGAACACCTCGCCGCGGCGAGCGTCGATCACCACCGAGATGGTGCGACCGGTGTGGCGCAGCGGATAGGCGAGCAGGTCGAGGCTGCTGACCGCCACCATGGGCACCCGCAGGGCGTGGGCCATGGTGATCGCGGTGGTCACCCCCACCCGCAGTCCGGTGTAGAGCCCCGGGCCGACGTCGACGGCCACCGCGCCTAGGTCGCGCAGAGCGACGTCGGCGTGGGCGCAGGCGTCGCGGATCTGGGGAGCGAGCAGTTCGGCGTGGCGGCGCTCCCGGACGGCCTGAACCGAGGCCCGCACGCCCTCGTGGCCCCCGATGGCACAGCCGACACGGCCGGTGGCCGACTCGATCCCGAGTATCAGCACGGCAAGGCCCAAGGCTCGAGGGCGGACCTCAGCCGCTCGGCGCGGCGCTGCCAGGAGTCGCCCCGGCCCCGCAGCTCGAAGCCGCGGTCATCGTCACCGTCGCCGAAGCGGATCGTCACCGAGAGATGTTCAGACGGGAGAGCCGACGAGATGGTGTCGCCCCACTCCACGAGGGTCACGCCGTCGTCGAGGAGTTCGGGCAGCGCCAGGTCGCGCACCTCGTCGAAGTGCTCGAAGCGGTACACGTCGAGATGGTTGACGGTCAGGCGGCCGGCGTAGCGATTGGCCAGCGTGAAGGTGGGGCTCGTGACCGGGGCCGTCACGCCGAGAGAGATCGCGAACCCTTGCACGAACGCCGTCTTTCCCGCGCCCAGGTCGCCCACCAGCACCAGAACATCGCCGACGTCGACGAGGGTGGCCACCGCACCGCCGAGCGCCCGCGTCTCGCCCACGCCGGTGGTCCTACACGCCAGCATCCGCACCTGTCTCGGGGGAGGCGGCCGTGGGACCCTCTGCAGCGCTGCTCGCGGGCTGGCGGGCCGGGCCTCGCCAGCCGCAGGCCGTGGACAGCGCAGCGGACACGACGGCTTCAGCGGCGGGCATCGTCACCCCTCGATCGTACCGAGAGCGCTGCGCGCCGCCTTCGGCCTCTGCCGCGGTGCTCTGACGGCCGAGTGTGCGCTCGAACGCCCGCCCCGGCCGGGAGTTCGCTCAGGCAGATTCCGTCGGGCTCAGGCGCGGCCGGGAGTTCGCTCAGGCAGATTCCGTCGGGCTCAGGCGCGGCCGATGCGGGCTCGGGCCTGGGCGGGCGTCTCGGCCTGGTGGGCTCGGGCCAGGGCTTCTCTGCGGACGAGCTTGACAGGAACGCCGACGGAGTCGCCGGCTGGGAGCATGTCGGCGGTGTAGAGGGCTATCTGCTGGCGGGCGGCCACCTTGTCGCCTTCGGGGTCGAGGTCGCGGGTGTTGGTGCCCTTGGGCGGCACGATGGTGCGGCCGTCGCGCCATTCGAGGTCCCACCACCACTTCTTGGTCGGGTTGATCGAGCCGTTGCCGACTCTGTCGTCGAGGCGGGCGAGCCAGCGGCGGGTGAACGGCAGCTTGATGGCCGCCCACAGCAGCGCACGCTCGGCCAGCACGCCCTCGATGTTGAACGGGCAGGTCTTCATGCACCGGCCGCAGGCCGATCCGCGCAGGTTGCCCAGCCGGTACTTGGTGCACCGCTCGACGTCGGGCTTCCACATCTCAGCGCCGTTGAACATGATCTTGTCGCCGAAGGGGATGGCCGCGCACGGGCACTCGCGGGCGCACTTGGTGCACTTGGAGCAGAAGTCCTGCAGCCCGAAGTCGATGTGGCGGTCGGACGTGACCGGCATGTCGGTGGTGACCACGACCGACTTGAACCTCGGGCCCACGAACGGGTTGAGCACCAGCTCGCCGATGCGGCTGAGCTCGCCGAGTCCGGCGCGCAGCACCAGCGGGATGTGCAGCACGTCGGAGTCGCTGTTGGTGTGGCTTCGGGCGCGGTAGCCGAGCGAGCGGACGTGGGCCGCCACGATCCCCGCGATCTGTGCGCCGCGCATGTAGGCCCGCATCGACTGGGCACCGCTCACCCAGTCGTCGCCGCTGGCGCCCTCCATGGTCTCGTAGCCCTGGTCGAGCAGGATCACCAGCGCGTTGGGGTGGTAGGGCTCGATGGGCGTGCCGTCGCCGCGGTGCGAGTACCAGGCGTAGTCCGGCACCTGGCAGACTCCGGCCATGTCGCCGCCCAGGTGGTAGGCCAGCGCCTTGAGGGCGTCGGCGTTGGCTTCGGGATCGGCGTGTCCGGGGCCGGTGTCGGCGACCACGTCGCCGTCTTGGTAGGGGACCATGGCGTCGATCTGGTTCACGTACGCCTGGGCGTGCGGGGTCTTCCATGCGAACACCTTCACATCGCCTTGGAACTTCGGTCCCATGTCGCCGTGGGCGGCCCGGGGGAATCCCCCCGCCCGCACCGGCACGCGGGGCACCTCGTCCTCGATGATCAGGGTGGTGGGCTCGTCCACCCGCTTGATCCGCTCCATCGGGTAGCGGCCCATGTGCAGGGGCCGGTGGTCGCCGTTGAGCCGGCCGATGCCGGCCCGGGTGCCGCCCCGGCCCATTAGCCAGCCCACGCTCTTGGTGCTGCGCAGCGCGGCCCACGGCCCTCGGCGGGCCAGCGGGCGGTCGGGGGCGAGCGCCCAGTCGGTGCTCACCGCCGACAGCGCGAACCCGCCCTTCAGGTAGGGCGCCCGCAACTCCGAGGCCTGCACTTCCACCAGGCCCGCTTGCAGCGCGACCCGGTCGAGGTCGAGGTCGGTGCTGCCGGGGATGTGGGCGACTGCGTCGTGGCCGAGGTTGCGGATGTAGGAGGCGGTGATCACCGCCAGCTCAGCCGCCCTCAGGTCGGCGTTGACTTGGCGGGTCCCGTCGATCCAGTCGTCGCCTGGGCAAGCTCTCGGCAGCTTGCGGCTGAAGGCGACCAGGGTGACCACCGCGTACCGATGCTCGCGCCTGGCGCCGGTCCAAGCCTCTTGGGGTATCAGTCCGCAGCCCACCATGTCGGCGTCGAGGAAGTAGAGCCCGGCCTTGAGGTTGTCGGCGACCGCGGCTGGGTCCGCGGGGGTAGGGGCCTCTGGCGCGACGTCGCCGTGGCGCTGCCCGTCGAACAGTTCCAGGTACAGCCGGTAGGCGTGCGCCGCCGACCTGGGGCCGGGCGCCTCGGCTTCCGCCGGCCGGGGCGGCAAGCGTGCCGAGCCCGAGACCGAGCCTGGGGGCGAGGCGTCGGCGGCGTCGACGCGGGGCAGGCGCTCCAGCGGGTACGACCCCAAGTGGACCGGCCGCTTCCGGTGCGAGAACAGCCTCACGTCACGCCGACCCTAGAGCGCCGAGCCAGGAAGCGGCCGCGTCGTTGTCATGTTGGCTGGCGACGACACGGCTGCGGACGCAGCCGCTACAGCCCAGCCCACGCCCCCGACCCGCCGCGTCCACACCCGAGGCGACGAGCCGAAACCTCACATTCAGGTCACACTGAGGCGCATCGCGACCAAGGGGCAGTACCGACGCGCCCCGCGGACTCGCTCGCCTATTCGCCAGCGTCAGACGGTGCTGTGGACTGCTTCGGCTACCGCGGCTACCGCCAGGAGGCGCACTTCGTCGGCGTCGGCTTCGGCGTCGGTGGGCACTGCGCCGGTGGCTGCGGCCACCACCGCGTCGCCGTCGCTGCGGGTGTGAGCCGGCACCAGCGCACGGGCCAGGCCGTCGTGGCCTCCCTGGGCCACCCAGAGGCAGTCGAGCTTGGACAGGGCGGCGTTGGTGACCACCGCGCACAGCGTGGTGTTGGTGAAGGGTCGGGCGCGGGCGGGCCAACCGGTGAACGATCCGGCGGCGACCTCGTCGAGGGCGCGGGCCCCGTCCGGGCCGGGGCTGCCTGCGGCGTTGAGGGCCACCAACGCGGTGACGGCTAGCTCGCCCCGACGGGCCGTGGCCACTCCAAGGCCGCCGGGCTCGGCGTGGTCGGGACCGAGCCACTTGGACACCGTCGCGCCCGTGCCGGCCCCAACCGCGCCCGTCTCGGTGGCTGCACAGCGACTGCGGGCTGCATCGCGGCCAGCGGCGGCGTCGGGGCGCACCGAGGCGTTCCCCACGCCGAGGTCGTAAAGGGCCATAGCCACCACGATCGGCACCCGCCCGTGGGGCGTCTCGAAGCCGCGGCCCTCGGCCTCCAGCACCGCCATCACCCCGTCGGCCGCGGCCAGCCCGAAAGCGGAGCCGCCGGTCAGCACGACAGCATCGACGTGCTCGACCAACCGCTCGGGCGCCAGCAGCGCGAACTCGCGGGTGGCCGGGGCACCGCCGCGCACCTCCCCGGACGCCACCGTGCCCGGAGGCAGCACGATCACCGTGCAGCCGGTGCGGGCAACCGGATCGGTCCAGTGGCCGATCTCCACTCCCGCGACCCCCAGACTCACCAGCATGGTCCAACCTCCACGGGTGGCACTCCGATCCTAGCGACAGCGACAGGCAGCGCCATCCAGCGCTACCCATCGGGCCTAACGGATCGAAATTGACTTAGTTTTCGCCCATATGTGTCAAAAAGTAAGTCAATTTCCAGGCACGCTGGCCGAGCCCCTCCGGTCTGGCTCAGACCGTCCGGCGAGGGACGCGGGCGGAGATGCAGGTCAGCACCTCGTAGGCGATGGTGCCGAGCCGTTGGGCAATTTCGGTGGCGGTGATCTCCTCGGTGCCCTGGCGGCCGATGAGCACCACCTCGTCGCCCGCCGCTGTCTCGTCGGCGACGGCTGGATCGAGCGCCACCATGAGCTGGTCCATAGTCACTGCGCCCACAATCGGGCACCGGCGGCCCCTCATCAGCACCTCCACACCGGCTGAGCCGCTGTCGCGGCGTATGCCGTCGGCGTAGCCGACGGCGACGGTGGCCACCCGGGTGGGCTCTTCCGCCCACCAGTGACGGCCGTACGAAACGCTCTCGCCGGGTGCGACCCTCCGCACTGCGGTGACCCTCGACACCAGCTCCAGCGCGGGATCGAGGGAAGCTAGGCCGTCGATCTCCGGCGAGGGCGGGACGCCGTAGATGGCGATTCCGGCCCGGACCAGGTCTCGGCGCGCGTCGGGATGGGCCAGCAGCCCCGCTGAGTTGGCGGCGTGGACGGCACCGGTGGGCACGCCGAGGCCGCGCAGCGCATCCAAGGCCCGGTCGAACCGTCGCAGCTGCTCGGCGGTGAAGGGATCATCGGGGGCGTCTGCTACGGCCAGGTGGGTCCACACACCCTCGACGCGCAGTCCGGGTCCGACCTCCCGTAAAGCTTCGGCGACCGCCTCGAACTCGGTGGGCAGGGCACCCATGCGGTGCATGCCGGTGTCCACCTTGAGGTGGACGGCCCGCTCGGGTCCCGCCACGGCGGCCAGCGAACGGATGCCTGCCGTCGACGCCACTGTGAACCGGACGCGCTTCGGGCATTGCGCTGCGGCCGCGGCTGCGAGACCGGGTGCGACCTCCGACAGCATCAGCACAGGCGTCTCGCCGTCGATGCCCTCAGCGATCTCCAGCGCCTCGGCGACGGTGGCCACCGCCAGCCAGGAGGCACCGCCCGCGAGAGCGGCTCGGGCTGCCGTGAGCGCGCCGTGGCCGTAGCCGTCGGCCTTGACCACCGCGCACAGGGCCGCGTCACCGGCCCGCTCAACCAGGCGGCGGACATTGGCCTCAATGGTGGCGGGCCGCACCCGGGCCACCGTCGGCGACAGACCGGCCGGGCTCACGACATGACCATGCTCACAGGCCGCCAACCGACAGACCGGCCACCGAACTGGCAGCCCACAACCCCCAAAACAGCCCCCACCGCTGCCAAACCACGACACAACACCGAACCCGCACCGAACTGGCAGCCCACAACCCCCAAAACAGCCCCCACCGCTGCCAAACGGCGGCACAACACCGAACCCGCACCGAACTGGCAGCCCACAACCCCCAAAACAGCCCCCACCGCTGCCAAATCGCGAGACAACGCCGACCAGTTCACGGCGTGACGGTCCTCAACGCGCCAAGGAGGTCGCTGGCTATCAGGCGAGCGCCCGGCGTGGAAGCCGCGGCTCGCCCGTGAAGGTGCGCGGCCTCCGCGACCCGGTCGAGCAGGCGCTCGGGGCCGAAGGCAGCCAAACGGCCCGCGATCATGCCGGTGAGGACGTCGCCGGTGCCGGCCGTGGCCAACCGGGCGTCGCCGCTGGAGGCGACCCGGGCGCGTCCGCCAGGATCGGCCACCACGGTGGGGCCGCCCTTGAGCAGGACCACAGCACCCAACTCCGCTGCGGCAGACCGAGCCGCGGCAATGCGGTCCAGGCCGGGCCGGGCCGACACAAGCGCTTCCAGTTCGGCGTCGTGGGGGGTGAGCACCGTGGGGACGGAGTCGCGGCGGCGCCTGTCCATCGTCGCGGCCACGATGGGGGCTCGCAGCAGGCGCAAGCCGTCGGCGTCCACTACCGCGGGCAGTCCCAGCGTCAGCACGTCGGCTAGACGGGCCGCGGCCGCGTCGTCGGTGCCGAGGCCCGGGCCGGTGGCGCACACGGCGAAGCGGTCGGCGGCGACGGCCAGCGGCGGCTCCGAGCGCACGACCTCGAACGGGACGACAGCGCCGACATCGGCCGAGGCGTTGAGGTGGACCATGCGGGCCCCGCTGCGCAGCGCAGCCGCGCAGGCCAGGGCGGCGGCCCCGCCCATGCCCGGCGATCCGGCCACCACCAGCGCGGCGGCCCTCCACTTGTGGGTGGCGCCCGTGCCAACGGGCAGCGGCTCTATGTCGGCATCGGTCATCAGAGCACAGGCGTCGCCATCCGCGCCGCCGAACTCGCCACCGTCACCGCAGCCGCCGCCGAACTCGCCACCGTCACCGCAGGCGTCGCCATCCGCACCGCCGACGGGGAGGCCGATGTCGGCCACCTCCACCTCGCCGCACGCCGAAGGCCCAGCGCCGAACACCAGTCCCGGCTTGAGCGCGGCGAATGTGACCGTGCGCTGCGCCGTCCACACCGGCCCGCCCAAAAGCTCGCCGGTGAGCCCGTCGAGTCCGCTGGGAATGTCCACGGCCAGCACTGGAGCGTCGGGCCTGCCCCGCTCGGGCGGGGTGTAGGGCCTCGACAGGCCCGTGCCGAAGGCGGCGTCAATGTAGAGGTCAGCGGGCGGCAGCCGTGCCGGAGCATCCGTGGCCGAGATCACTCGAACTCGCACGCCGCCCCGTCGGAGCCGTCGGGCCGCGGCCCGTCCGTCGGCGCCGTTGTTGCCCGGACCGGCCAGCACCACCGCCCGGCGCCCGTAGCGTCCGCCCATCACTGCCACCGCGGCCCGGGCCACGGCCGCTCCGGCCCGCTCGATCAGCACCTCGGTCGGCTCGGGCGCAGCCGCGTCGATCTCAGCCATCCGAGCCGGCGTGACGACCGGAATCATCGCCCCGAGGCTATGACGACGGCCTGAGCGAGTCGGTGGACGAAGGACGGGAACACGACCGGAATCATCGCCCCAAGGCTATGACGACGGCCTGAGCAAGATGATCGGTATGGGACAGCGACACGAGCCACCGGCTCACGCCGTGCTCGGCCGCTCTTGATCGGGCTGCGCCGTGGAGGACCAGGTCCGGGCGGCCGTCGCCGTCCCGGACCACTTCGATGTCGGCCATCCGCATCCCGCCCAAGCCGTAGCCGAGGGCCTTGAGGGCGGCTTCCTTGGCTGCGAAACGGGCGGCCAGACGAGCCGACGGGTCGCTCGCCCGCTGCGCGTAAGCCAGTTCGCGGCCAGTGAACACCCGGCCAGCCAACGACGGGCGGCGGCGGATCACCGCACGGAAGCGGTCCACGTCCACAAGGTCGGTGCCAATCCCCAAGACGTCGGTCCGCCCATGGTGGTTGCTGCCCACGGCAGGTTGTGCGCCGCGAGCTGCGGGTCGCTCATCCCCCGCGGCGCCGGTCCGTCCGAGGTGGTTGCAGTCCTCAGCCACCTCACAAACATAGAGCCTTCAACCGATCCCAGAATCGGAGGCCGAGCGATAAGGGGCCGCAGGTGCCCCCGTTTCGCGAAGCCCTGAGCGAGGCCTTGGCGCGCACGGCCCGAGAGCGCAGTCCCTCCGGCGAGGCCCTCAAGGTGCGGAGGGCTAAGAGGCCGAGCGGGTAGGTGAGCGAATCCGACTCATACGGGCGAGGCCGTGGCCCGAGCGGCCCGTGAGCGCCGCGAACATGAGCGGGAATGGCACCGCCGCGACGCGAGCGGCCATCACCTGCTGGCGCTCGCGCTAGGAGCGCCAGCGGTCAGCCAGGGCTCCTATCGGGGCGGTCAGCAGGTCGACGACGGGGATCTGGGCCAACGGCCCGTCGTCGAAGACGGGCTCGGTCTCGGTGACGGCGTCGGTCAGCTCCGAGTAGCGGTTGTGGTAGCCCTGCAGCACGCTTCGGGCCGCAGCCGCCGACAGCGAGGGCGCGAAGCGGACGTGCAGCAGGGTGATGCCGACGGTGGCGCCCGCGGCCACCTCGGGGACGAACACCACCGTGCGGCCGTCGCGGAGGCCCCGGGCGGCCAGCACCCGACGCTCCACCGCCACCCGGTGCTTGCTGCCGGTCAGCGCGGGGGCCGTGGCGGTGCGCGACATGATGCCGGCCGCGACGCCGCCCTGGTCCACCACCGCGATGGTGTC
The DNA here is from genome assembly GCA_963667505.2 of Acidimicrobiales bacterium. Classification (GTDB taxonomy): domain Bacteria; phylum Actinomycetota; class Acidimicrobiia; order Acidimicrobiales; family Aldehydirespiratoraceae; genus Aldehydirespirator. Next base: position 2,450,288 of record OY763490.2, read on the forward strand.
CAGACCGTCGATCCGGTAGCGGGTGTGGCCCACCACTTCGGCCACCGCGGGGGCGAGATCGGCCAGGGCCCGCAGCGTCGAATAGGAGAGACGGTCGCGGGGCGCGCCCGCGGCCAGCACGGCCTTGGTGAGCGACGCCTCCAACAGGGTCTGGTCCGAGCGGGAGATCCCCACGGTGACGGTCTTGGCCTGATGGCGGATGGCGTCGATCGGTCGGGTCAGCTCGTCGATGCCGACCCCGAGCGCCGCTTCGAGGTCGTCGACCACCGCCGCGGGCGTCCCGACCCGTCCCAGCTCCAGTTCGTAGCCGTCGAGCGGCGCCGCGCCCACCGCGTAGCGCAGCAGCGTGGTGATGCTCACCGCGGTGGACGCCTCCAGATGGCCGTCGTAGTGGCCGCGGCGCAGCCCGGCCGAGAACTCGGCCGCGCTCCTCTCCAGCGTCGGCCGGGCCCGCATCAGCACCTCCTCCGCGGTGGTGTCCGAGCGGGCCGCGGCCGCCTCGACGGCCGCTCGGGCCTCTCGCAGCGGCCGGGCTCCGGCGTCGATGGCCAAGGCGGCCTCGTAGCCGAACAGGTGGCCCACCATGGTGGCCGGCAGGAAGGCCAGCCTCGGGTCGACGGCGGGCACGTGGAGCACGGCCGACGCGCCGTCGAAGCGGGTCTCGCCGTCGTCGGCCACCACCACCGGAGAGGCTCGGTGGGCCCCGAATATGGCCACCTCCTTGGCCACGTCGTCGGCCACGGAGCCCGACAGTCCGGCCGCGCACACCAGCACCAGGGGCTCGGCGGACAGGTCGATGTGCTTCTTGTCCTCGGTGACGTCGCTGGAGATCGACATGTAGCACAGCTCCGAGAGCTTGATGCGCACCTCGCGGGCCGCCACCTGGTTGGTCCCATTGCCCACCACCGCCCAATGGCGGCGGCTAAGGGCCAGGCTCCGGGCGGCCTCGCCTATGGCGGCGCGGCGTTCCAGCACCGTCTCGAGCACTCCCGGCATGGCCCGCAGCGCCTCCAGGAGGCTGCGGCGCGTCGCGGCCCCCCGCTCGCCCCCCACCTCGGCGGCCACGGTCGCGGCCAGCAGGCAGCCGGCCGCCACCTGGGAGTAGAAGGCCTTGGTGGAAGCCACGCTCATCTCCACGTCGCGGCCGTCGGAGGTGTAGAGCACGCCGTCGGCCCGGTCGGTGAGGTCGCTGTTGCGGCGGTTGACCACGGCCACCACCGACGCTCCCCTGGCTCTCACCAAGTCCACGGTGCGGTTGGTGTCGGTGGTGGTGCCCGACTGAGAAATCGCCACCACCAGCGTGTCGGTCATGTCGGTCCGCAGACCGAACGCCGACAGCTCAGTGGCGGGCAGAGCCTCCACCTCCACGGGAGGAGCCGGCCCGGCGTCGGCCAGCAGTGTCCTCAGGCACCGCGCGAAGCTCTCCCCCGCCACCGCGGCGGTGCCTTGGCCGATGGCCAGCACCACCGACACCGAGCCGTCCCGAAGACCCGACCGAACCTCGCCGGGAAGCGTCTCGGGCCCGATCGACAGGCGGGCACCGCCGGGCGCGTCGGTGATCCTTCCCCGCAGCGTCTTGCGGAACGACGCGGGCGCCTCGCTGATCTCCTTGAGCAGGTAGTGGCGATGATCGCCCCGGTCGATGTCCCGGGTGGTGATCGACGCGGTCGTGATCTCGGCGGGCGACACCGGCAGGCTCGTCCCGTCGTAGGAGTGCCGCGCCACGCCGTCGATCGACCCGGCCCGGCCGGCGTCCAGCTCGACGATCTGGCCTCGGCCCGCACTGGGACTGGCCCGGTTGCCGACCGCCTCCCCGTCCATCCGCAGATACTCAGACGTCTCCTCCACCACTCCGTAGGGCTCGCTGGCCACCACGAACGCCTCGTCGGCGAGCCCCACATACAGCGCCTGGCCGCTGCCTCGCAGAGCCAGCCGCAGACGATCAGGCGATTCTGCGGCGCAGACGGCCACCGCCACCGAGCCCTCGCACTCGGCCACGGTGCGCCGGAACGCCTCGCCCGGTGCCAAGCCCTGGGCCATGCGTCGGCCCATCAGCGCGGGGACCGTCTTGGAGTCGGTGGTGATCGCGGGCGGCACCCGCGCCCCGGCCGCGTCGAGCAGCGCGGCGTAGTTGTCGACGTCGCCGTTGATGGCCCCCACCACATACCTCGTGCGCTCGCCGAGCAGTTCGCTGTTGAGCGGATGGGCGTTCGGCTCCGAGACGATGCCGACGGAGGCCCAGCGGGTGTGGCCGAGCACGAGCGCGCGGGCATCCTTGGCAGCCAGCGCGGCTGCGAGGAGCTCGTCGGAGGCCACCGCGGAGCGCAGCGCCGCGGTGTTGTCGCCCAGCTCGCCGATCTCGGCCGCGGTCTTGTGGACGATGCTGAGCACGCCGTCGACGAGACGGGCCGACCCCGTGCCGAACGACTCGTCGCCGCCGCGGCGCGCCAAGGCCTCGACCACGGCGGGGGCGGCAGGGTCGAGTCCGTGGCCGCTGACCAGCAGGTGCAGGCCGGCGGAATCGCGGCCTCGCACCTCCAGCCGGTCGAGCGCGGAGAGCGCCTGATGGACCGACAGGTAGGCCTCCACCGCGGCGGGCGACACCGAGTCTGCGCTCAGGCCGACCCCGGCGAGCAGCTCAGAGACCGCTTCGACGGCCCGCAACCGGTCGCGCCCGAGGGCCCAGAGTCCGTCGCGGATCCGCACCAGTTGCTCGTTGAGGCTCTCCAGGTCAGCCGGGTCGACAGAAGCGTCGGCGTCGAGTCGGGCGTCCAGGGTCGCCAGCGAGGAGGTCGCGCTGCCGATGAGAATCCTGAGGGCTCCAGCCATCGAGGGCGCCTCCAGCAGCAGACGCAGACCGGGCACGCCGCTCAGCAGGCGGTTGGCTGAATGCAGCCGTTCGGCCGCGGTAGCCAACTCCGGAGCGAGGCCCACCAGCGGGTCGCCGACCGCCGACACGGCGCCGCCGAGTGCAGCCGCGGCCGCTTCGACCGCGCCGGTGACCTCCGCTTGGTGGGGGACCGGCCGCGTCGCGGGGCGGCGCACGATGGCGATGATTCCGCACATATCAGACCGGGCCGTTGGCGACTTCGACTCGGGACTCTCGGCGACGAGAGGCCCGCTCCAGAATCCTGGGGCGACTTGCAGGCATATGCGACAGCCAAGACTCCCGAGATCTCATGGGCACGACAGCGCCTCCTCGACGAGGGCAGCCAGTCGGCCGGCCTCGGCCCGGGCGGTCTCGAAGTCGGCGGCTTCGACCATCACCCGGACCAGCGGCTCGGTGCCCGAAGGGCGGACCAGCACCCGGCCCGAGTCACCGAGGCGAGCCGCAGCGGCCGACCGAACCGGGTCGAGGACAGCGTCGAGGTCGGCAGCACGGCTAGCGGCCGGCAGCGGCACGCTCTCCAGCACCTGGGGCATGCGGGTCATGGCCGCGGCCGCGAGGTCCCGAAGCCGGCCGCCCGAGCGTTTGAGGACGTCCAGCAACTGCACCGCGGTCAGCAGCCCGTCTCCGGTGGTGGCTAGATCGCGGAAGATCAGGTGCCCGGACTGCTCGCCGCCCAGCGTCAGGCCCCGAGCCTCCAGCGCACCGAGCACGTGGCGGTCGCCGACCGGCGTCTCCACGACGCCAATGCCGTGGGCGGCCATGGCCCGGCGCAGGCCCAGGTTGGCCATCACCGTCACCACCACCGCGCCGCCGGCGAGTTGGCCGTGCCCTGCCCGGTCGAGCGCGCACACCGCCAGTATCTGGTCGCCGTCGATGAGCCCGCCGGTGTGGTCGACGGCCAGCACCCGGTCGGCGTCACCGTCGAACGCGACGCCGACGTCGGCACCGGCCGCGACCACTGCGGCCTGCAAGTCCTCGGGGTGCAGCGACCCGCAGCCATGATTGATGTTGTAGCCGTCGGGTTCGGCGTGGATCGTCTCGACTCCCGCACCCAGGCCGCTCAGACACTCGGGCCCCGATGCCCAGGCCGCGCCGTTGGCCGCGTCCACCACCACATGCAGTCCCGCCAGGTCACGCCCAGAGATGCTCGCCGCCACTGCGTCGACATGTCGGCGACGGGCCAGGATGCCCGTGTCCGATCGAGCGGCGTCCATGACCGCCGCTGACGCGTCCGATCGAACGGCGTCGACGGGACGCACGCGGGACGCGCCACCATCGCCCGTGCCTGCCGTCTTCAGTTCCGCCGCGCACAACTCCGCCAGGCGGCGCTCTATCGCCTGTTGATCAGCATCGCTGAGCTTGCAGCCTCCAGGCGCGAACAGCTTTACGCCGTTGTCGTGCCACGGGTTGTGCGACGCGGAGACCATGGCCCCCGCCACACGCTGCTCGTCGCTCCAACGGGCCACGGCCGGCGTCGGGAGCACCCCGAGATCCACAGCCGACCCTCCGGCGCGACGGACGCCGCGGCACAACGCCTCCACGAGGCTGGGGCCCGAGGCTCTGGGGTCGCGCCCGGCGGCTAGCCGGTCGGCGCCCAGCACCTCGGCTGCGGCCCGGCCCAGCGCCTCGACTACTTGCGGGGTCAGATCGCGGCGGGTGTCGCCGCGCACCCCGTCGGTGCCGAAAGACAGCGTCACGGCCGGCTCGGGCCAGGCCGAAGGCGCGGCCTCGGGGCCGGGGCCGTCAGCGCTTGCTGTACTGCGGCGCTTTGCGAGCCTTCTTGAGGCCGTACTTCTTCGATTCCTTCTTGCGGGGATCGCGGGTGAGGTATCCACCCCTCTTGAGGGTGTCGCGCAGTTCGGGCTCCACCTCCACCAACCCGCGGGAGATGCCCAGACGCAGCGCTCCGGCCTGGCCGGTGCAGCCTCCCCCGTGAATGGTGGCGTCCACGTCGTACCGGCCCTCCGCGGCCGTGACGGCCAGCGGCTCCATGATGTGCATGCGGTGCGTGCGGGAGGGGAAGTAGTCCTCCGCGGAGCGGCCGTTGACCGTTACCTTGCCCGCGCCAGGACGCAGACGGACGCGAGCGACCGACCGCTTGCGGCGACCGGTGGCTTGCACGAGTGGAGCGCTCATCGTTGGATCACCTCAATCCTGCGGTGGCTTCAGTCGCCCGACCGTCGCCTCATCGGGCCCGAGCGTGCTCGACGGCGTAGGGGCGGGGTCGCTGGGCCTGATGGGGATGATTGGGTCCGGCATAGACCTTCAGCTTGCGTATCTGCGCCCGGCCCAGCCGCGTCTTCGGGAGCATTCCCCGGACGGTGTCGCGCACGGCCTGATCCGGGCGGCGGGCGAGCTTCTCGCCGTAGGTCTGGGTGCGGAGCCCGCCGGGGTAGCCGGAGTGCCGGTAGACCAGCTTGGATTCAGCCTTGTTGGCCGTGAGCACCACCTTGTCGGCGTTGACGATCACGACGTGATCGCCGGTGTCGAGATGGGGGGTGAACGTCGGCTTGTGCTTGCCCCTGAGGAGCTTCGCCACCTCGCTGGCCAGGCGTCCCAGGACCATGCCGTCAGCGTCGACGAGATGCCAGTCGCGCTCGATCTCTGAGGCTTTGGGGCTGTAGGTCGCCACGATCACTCCCGTCGGGTCGGCTAGGCGCGGCAGCGGGCCCGGTCCTGGCCGTCACCCGGCACAACAGGCTACGGCCGACCTGCCCCAACGACAATCCAGCTCGCGCAGAAGACGCGACCACAAGGAGCAGGCCGGAGACAGCAGCCCACAGGCTGTTGCCGTAGCCCAGACGGGGATCCCGACGGCCCGCACGCTCGGCTCGACCCACGGCAGCCCGCAGGCCGGTGCCTGTGGCCTGGACGCGGGCCGGGGCGGGATCCGGGCGTCTAGACGGCGGCGTCGTAGAGGGCCGACCACAGCACGAGGCCTTGCGGTGGCGCCGGGCTGGGAGCAGCGGCGCGGTCGCGGGCCGCTATGACCGCGTCGACGTCGTCCGGGCTGCGCCGGCCGCCGCCGACGGCCACCAGCAGCGCTACCAGCGAGCGCACCATCTGATGGCAGAAGGACCCGGCCTCGATCTCGAACACCGCCACCGCCCCTTCGCGCCACCAAACCGCGCGCCGCACGGTGCGCACCATCGGCTGGTCGGGCCGCGACCGGTTGCGACGGCAGAACGACGAGAAGTCGTGCTCGCCCCGCAGCCGGTCGGCGGCGCCACGCATGGCGGAAAGGTCGAGGGGGCGCTCGACGTGCCAGCAGAAGCGGGCCGCGAGCGGGTCGGCGACGGGCGAGTCCAGCACGCGGTAGCGGTAGACCCGCCCGGTGCAGGACCGCCGCGCGTCGAAGTCACCGGACACCGCACGGGCGTCGGCCACCGCGATGCGCGGCCCGCACATCCGGTTGAGCGACCGCACCAGCCGCACCGGATCGACACGCTCGGCCGCGGCGTCGAAGGAGACCACCTGGCCGCGGGCGTGAACGCCTCGGTCGGTGCGCCCCGCGCAGACCAGTTCGACATCGTGGCCCAGCACGCTGGCGAGGGCCTCGCTGAGCGCGCCCGCAACGGTGGGCACGCCCCGGTTGCGGGCGAAGCCGTGGAACTCCGAGCCGTCGTAGGCCACCGTCATCCGCATCCTGACCAGCCCGCCGGCCTCGGGCTGCGGACCGTTCACAAGGGTTCCCGGCTCGTCACAAGAATCCCCGGCTCGCCTCGACGGCGGAAGCCCGCGGAGGCGGGAAAGATCAGACCAGCTCGATGCGGGCCATGGGCGCGTTGTCGCCATGACGGGGCCCGAGCTTGATGATGCGGGTATAGCCGCCGGGGCGGTCCTCGTAGCGAGGGCCGATCTCGTCGAAGAGCTTGGAGGCCATCTCGCGGTCGCCGAGGAACTTCACCACCTGCCGATGGTCGTGAACGCCGCCGCGGCGGGCCTTGGTGATCATCTTCTCGGCTATGGGGCGCATGGCCTTGGCCTTGGCCTCGGTGGTGGTGATGGCCTCGGCCGCGATGAGCGAGGCGACGAGGTTCGCCATCATCGACTTCTGGTGCTGGCTGCTGCCGCCGAAGCGGCGGCCCCGGCGCGGCCGGCCGGGCATGTCAGTTGCCGCCCCTGAGGGTGAGGCCTCGCTCGTCCAGCTTGGCGACGACCTCGTCGAGGCTCTTGTCGCCGAAGTTGGTGATGGTGAGAAGATCCTCCCGGGTCCTGTCCAGCAGTTCGCTCAGCGTGTTGATCTGGGCCCGCTTGAGACAGTTGCGGGGCCGTTCGGTCAACTCCAGGTCGTCGATCATGATCTCGGCCTCGGCGTCGGCATGAGCGGTGGTGCTGATCTCAATGAGCCCGAGCCCGAGCGCATGGTCGCTCATCCCCTCGATGATCTGGATCAGCGTTCGCAGGGTCGCTCCCGCCGACGCCACCGCATCGACGGGCGAGACGGATCCGTCGGTCTCGACGTCGAGCATCAGACGGTCGTAGTCCGTGGACTGCTCCACCCGGGTGGCCTCGACGTTGAAGGCCACCCGCCGCACCGGCGAGTAGATCGAGTCGACCGGGATGACGCCGATGGCGGCCGTCGATTCCTTGTTCTCCTCCGCCGACACATAGCCGCGGCCCCGGCTCACGGTGATGTCCAAGGCGAGGCGGCCCGATGCGCCGATGGTGGCGATCGGGGAATCGAGGTTGAGGATCTCGATATCGGGGTGCGGCTGGATGTCGCGCGCGGTGACCTCGGCGGGGCCGCGAACGTCGAGCCGCAACGTCACCGGGTCCTCGCAGTGCGCCACCAGCACGAGATCCTTGAGGTTCAGAATGATGTCGGTGACGTCCTCGGTGACGCCGGGAATGGTTGCGAACTCGTGAAGAGCCCCGTCGAAGCGTGCCTGGGTGACGGCCGCCCCGGGGATCGACGACAGCAGAGTGCGCCGCAGGGAGTTGCCGATCGTATGGCCGAATCCGGGCTCGAGAGGGCCGATGGCGAACTGTTGCCGGTTCGGGTCGTCGGACTCCAGCACTTCCACCATCGGACGCTGCATTACAAGCATGGGTACTCCTCGACTCTGCTCGGGGGGCGGGCGTCCGCCGCTATTTGGAGTACAGCTCGACGATGAGCTGTTCGCGGATGGGCACGTCGATCTGCTCTCGCAGGGGCAGTTCGCGCACCACCGCTTCGAAGGCGTCGGCGCCGCGGTCGATCCAGGCTGGCGGCTCGCGGTCCAGCACGTCCACGTTCCATTGAATGGTGGCCGAGGAGCGGATCTGGGGCCGCAGAGCGACGGCGTCGCCCTTGCGGAGCCGGTAGCTCGGAATCGTCACCCGCTTGCCGTTCACATCGACGTGGCCGTGGTTGACGAGCTGCCGGGCCTGCGGCCGGGTCGCGCCCCAGCCCATGCGGTAGACGAAATTGTCGAGGCGCAGCTCCAGGAAACGCAGCATGTTCTCGCCGGTGACGCCCTGGCGCCGGCTGGCCTCGTTGAAGAGGTTGCGGAACTGGCGCTCGGTCAGGCCGTAGGTGTGGCGGGCCTTCTGCTTCTCCTGCATCTGGACCAGGAACTCCGACGCGGTCCCCCGCCGACGGGAGCGGCCGTGATCGCCGGGGGGATAGGGGCGTCGGTCGAGTGCGACCGCCTCGCCCTTGGTCCCCCAGATGTTGGTGTTGAGCCGACGCGAGACCCGCGCCTTGGGCCCGGTGTAGCGCGACATGTCAGACCCTTCGGCGCTTGGGCGGGCGGCAGCCGTTGTGGGGCACCGGGGTGACGTCGGTTATCCCGGTCACGTCGATGCCGATGTTCTGGAGGGAGCGGATCGCGGTCTCGCGGCCCGATCCGGGCCCCTTGACCTGCACATCCACTCTCCGCAGGCCGTGCTCCATGGCCTTGCGGGCCACCTGCTCGGCAGCCATCTGGGCCGCGAAGGGCGTGGACTTGCGCGAGCCCTTGAAGCCAACGTTGCCCGCGGAGGCCCAAGAGATGACGTTGCCCTGCAGGTCGGTGATGGTGATGATCGTGTTGTTGAAGGAACTCTTGATGTGCGCCACTCCGTGGGTGACGTTCTTGCGCTCGCGCTTTCGTATGCGCCTGCGGTCGGGGGAAGGCTTGGCCATTGGTTGATTGTCCTCCAGATGGTCCCGCTACTTGGTGGCCTTCTTCTTGCCCGCGACGGTGCGCTTGGGACCCTTTCGGGTGCGGGCGTTGGTGTGGGTCCGCTGCCCCCGGACCGGAAGCCCGCGGCGATGCCGGACGCCCTGGTAGCAGCCGATCTCCATCTTGCGCTTGATGTCCTGGGAGACCTCACGGCGAAGATCCCCCTCCACGCGGACGTTGGCGTCGATGAAGCCGCGGAGCTTGGCCACCTCGTCGTCGGTGAGATTGCGGACCCGCGTGTCGGGGTTGACCTCGGTCATCAGGCAGATCTGCTGGGCGGTGCTGCGACCGATCCCGTAGATGTAGGTCAAGGAGATCTCCACCCGCTTCTCGCGGGGGATGTCCACGCCCGAGATCCGCGCCATCTCAGCCTTGCCTCTGCTTGTGGCGCGCGTTCTCGCAGATGACCATCACCCGCCGATTTCGGCGGATGACCTTGCATCGGTCACAGAACTTCTTGACGCTGGGTCGGACTTTCATGTCGGTTGCTTGCTCACTTGTACCGGTAGGTGATTCGTCCTCGTTGGAGGTCGTACGGGGTCATCTCCACCTGGACGCGGTCGCCTGGAAGTATGCGGATGTAGTGCATTCGCATCTTGCCCGAGATGTGGGCCAGCACCGAGTGGCCGTTCTCGAACTCGACACGGAACATCGCGTTGGGAAGGGACTCCTTGACGGTTCCTTCCAGAACGATGGCGTCCTCTTTGGGCTTCGGCAGTGTCTGTCCTCCTGTGGGATCCGCCCCAGCCGGGGCGCGGCAACCCCGGCCCAAGGCCGAGAGCCAACGCTACCGCCGCACCCGCGACCCTCCAACCCCCGACCGGCAGCCTGCCAGCGCCCCTACCTCGACGCCCGTGCGGTGGCCTATCGCCTACGCAGCCGACCGTCCTCGGAGCCCCTCGACGTGGGGCTACCGCTCGGTTCGTGCGACGTGTGCGTCCTCCACCACCCGATGGGACACGGCCCTGCGCCGCTGATGGGTGGGCTGCGCTATCGGGTCTGATGGCTGGTGGGGGTGATCCTCATCGTGCTGTCGCCACCGGACGCATCCCGGCGTATGTAGTCGATGCCCGGCCACCGAGTGGCGACGAACATCAGAGAGCCGGCGTTCGTGAGCCGCTCGCCGTCTGCCACCAGGTTCAACCGCCGCAGCAACTCGGCGTCGCCGACGTCGGCCAAGTCGCCGTCCTCGTGGCGGCTGGGCCGCGCGTCGCTCCGCAGATTGGCCCGCGCCACCTCGCAGGCCTCAGGGCTCACGTCGGCCAGCGTGAGCCCTGAGGGCTGATCGGACCAGTCGTAGCCGCGCCGCAGCAGCATCCTCGGCTGCCAGGCGACCGGATCGACCTCCACGCAGTTGGGCCCGACACGCCATCGCAGCTTGCCGCGGTACGCGACCGGATCGAGCGCTTCGACGCTGCTCAGCACCAGCACCCGGCAGCCATCGATGCTCGCGGCGCGCGCCGCGATCGTGAGCTTCCCGGAGGTCAGCTCCCAGATCCGCTTGGTTTACGTTTCTGGGCTGCCAGAGCCAAAAACGTAAACCCCGGGCGGGATTTGGGCCGTCTGGTTTACGTTTCTGCGCGATCAGAGCTACAAACGTCAACTGCAGGTGCGATTTGGGCTGCTTGGTTTACGTTTCTGGGCGATTCGGCGTCGCCAGTATCGTGGATGTCACGCCTCTGGCCCTTTGCGGAGCTACGAGGACGGCAGGCAACAGAAGGACAATGAGGTGGGCCCCTGATTTGGGTCCGCGTGGACTCACTGTCGGGTCCCCCTCACCTGTACTCGAACGAGGTGGTTGCGGAGCGCGCCAGGTTCACGATCATTCACGAGCTCGGGCACCACCTGTTCGCCACGCTCGGAGCGCCGCTGCTCGACGATCTGGACCGCATCGGCTGATCGGCAAGCGGGGCCCGCATGGCCGAGGAGGCCGCTTGCCATCAGTTCGCAGGTCAGGTGCTGGTACCGACGGAACTCCTGGATGAGATCATCGGCGGCGACGCCCTGGTCCCCAAGCACCTCGTCAGCCTGCGTGAAAGGGTCAATATCAGCTGGGAGGCCCTCGCGGTCACGGCCGCGAGCCATTCCGATGTGACCAAGGCCGTCGTGCTGATCAGAAGCCGCGGCGAAGTGTCGTTCGTGGCCGCGAACGGGCTGGTGCCATGGCGCCGCGGCAGCCCGGTCCAGCCCCGAGGCCCCCTTGACCGCGCGCTGCAACTCCGCTCGGCGCGGGCGCTGCCCGAGATGTACCGGCACAACCTGGGAGGTGCCCAGGAGCTGTTCTGCGACACGCTGCGGGTCCATGACAGGCTCGCAGTCGCAGTCCTGTCACCCCGACGCAGCGACGGGGGGCTGTCGATCCTCAACCCCGCCGAGCCAACGTGGAAGGAGCGTGAGGAATTCTGTGCGTGGTGTAATGCGGAACGAGACGTCGGGTGGTGCCACGAGTGCTCCGGCCAGCGGTGTCGGGAGTGCGAACGGTGTGGATGCGACGTCCCCATTAGCAACCCTGTCTGCCCCAGATGTTTCCTCGCAGGCCCAATCCAGACTGGATCGGAGGTATGCGTTGACTGCGAAGCCGACAGCCCCTGCTGAGTTGCGCTACGTCACGAGGTGAGAGGCCGGGCCGCGTTCTCGGGCAGCTTCGGCAGGTCCGGCAGATCGTCCTCCGCCCACGGATCGGGCAGCAGCACGCCGCAAGCGAACCGGTCAATCCCTGCCTCACGCCTGCTGGCCGGATCCTCGGCCACCGACCAGTCGGTCGAGAACTCGTCAGCGACAAGGAAACGGCCCAACTCGTTGGCGCTCGTGCTCGGCCCGGGGATGGCGGTCGCAGAGGTCGAGGCGGTTGTCGCCTGAGGCTTCGTTGGACTCGACGGGGCAGTGCAACCGGATTCGATCGTCGCGGTGACCAGCGCCAGGCGGCCGACGCGGTTCGAACTGCCGTAGGCGGCCACGAGTTGGGCACCGTCCCAGTCGTTGCACACCAGCGTCACGTCGCGCTCGACAAGGGGAGCCCGCGATCATTCGAGCGAGAGACTCGAGCCCCAGGTCGGCGTAGTCGGGCATGGAAGCGCGGTGGGCACCGAAGGGCATCCCGGGCACGATACAGCGGTAGCGGTGCCGCAGTCCGGCGACGAGGTCCACATCGTGCCGTTGGTCAGGACCCCGTGCAGCAAGACCACCGAGAGCCCGCTCCCTGTCTGTGTCGGGAGCAACACCATGCCAGTCGGTGACGGCCCCTCGAGTTGAGCCAGAACGCTACCGACGATACCGATCGGGAGCTACAGTGCTCCGCCGCCATCTCGTCCGCCCGGTCACCGAAGTCGCTCCATGAGACGATACCGATCGGGAGCTACAGTGCTCCGCCGCCTGACCGCAGCCTGGGACACCCAGCAGGGCAGGGAACCGACAGCTTCCACATGCACTCCGCCCACACCGGCATCAGCGCCCCCGCTCCCCACGTTTCCGCGCAGGCTCGTGAACGCTCTCGCGGGCGAGGACCGGACCGTCACGATGAGCAGGCTGCGTGACGTCCATACGGCGGAGGGATTAGCGCTCTTGTCACACCGTCCTGGTGGAATGTGCGGAGTGCCTCGATTGCACATGGAATGTGGGATGGCTCAACGGAAAGGGGATCCAGATGCTCCAGATGCCGACATCGCGCGATCCCGACGCAGAGGGCGTGCAGGGGCTTCGGCAGCGTCGTCCGGGAGGCCGCCGCGGCGGGGCGGAGCCGCCTCACGATGCCGCGGTGGCAGTCTCGGGCAGGCCGCGGCGAATAGCCTGGGAGCCCGTGACGATAGAAGGGCCCGCTGCGGCACTAGACATGTCGGAGGCCGAGGGATGAGTCGCCGTATCGTCCTCGCGGACTTCTTCTCCGGATGCGGCGGGACGTCACGAGGCTTCGCCGATGCAGGCATCGTGCCGGAACTTGCCATCGACTGGGATCCCGACGCGGTGGCCTCCTTCCGGCTGAACTTCCCCGCGACCGCCATCCTCGAACGAGACATTCGAGACCTGGAGGTCGACGAGGTCGAGGCTGCTCTGCGGCTTCCAGGGGATCCGATCCGGCTCTTTGCCGGGTGCGCACCGTGCCAGCCCTTCGCCGACACCGCCACGAGCCGACCCATCGGGACAGCCGCTCGTTCCTACTGCTCGACTTCCTCGGGTTCGTGGAGGCTCTGAACCCCGAGCTGATCTTCGTGGAGAACGTTCCAGGGATGCAGCGCTTGTCGGCTTCTCGGGGCCCTCTGGCCGAGTTCGTGGACGAGGTCTCCAAGACGCACCACGTCTCCCACGGCACGATCTCCAGCGCCGATTACGGGGTGCCGCAGACCAGGCGGCGCATGGTGCTGGTCGCGAGCCGCCTCGGGCCGGTCGACATCCCCCCTGCCACCCACGGCCCCGGCACCGACAATCCGCACTCGACGGTCCGAGAGTGGATCAGCGGCCTGCCTCCGCTCGCGGCCGGGCACGCGGACCCTGAGGTCGAAAGCCACCAGGCCATGCGGCTGTCGGAGTTGAACCTCGCCCGGATTCAGGCGACGCCTGAGGGCGGCGACCGACGGGACTGGCCCGATCACCTCATGCCCGACTGCCACCGGGGCGGCTTCGGCGGCCACACCGACGTGTACGGCCGGCTGAGCTGGGACCAGCCAGCACCGACGCTGACCACCAAGTGCATCAGCTACAGCAACGGGCGCTTCGGCCACCCCGACCAGGACCGGGCGCTCCGCGTCCGCGAGGCGGCGCGGCTGCAGACATTCCCCATGGAGTTCGGGTTCTTCGGGAGCCTGGCCTCACAGGCGAGACAGATCGGCAACGCGGTCCCGGTCGCGCTCGCTCGGCGCTTCGGCCGCCATCTGATGGAGCACGCCGAGACGTTCGCGGGCACGCGGACAGGCAGCGCCCTGGGCCCGCGTGCGCCGGAGATTGACCGCGCCCCCGAGATCACAAGGCAAGCGGCATGACAGCGTTCCGGGCCCGGGCCCGGGCGGTCGACATGCTGGGACGACAGCAGATCGCCAACCTCCCCACGGCGCTCAGCGAACTGTTCAAGAACGCCCACGACGCGTACGCCACCACCGCGATCGCCGACTACTACCGAGTTCACAACATGCTGGTGGTGAGCGACGACGGCGTCGGGATGGACCGCGACACGTTCGAGGGCGCCTGGCTCACGATCGCGACAGAGTCGAAGTTGGGCCGCGACTCGACGCCGCGGCCCGCAGGGATGGCCTCGCGAGTGCAGCTGGGAGAGAAGGGCATCGGCCGGTTCGCCATCGGAGCCCTCGGCAGCCAGGTCCTGGTCGTGTCCAAGCGGGATCGCTGCCCCGCGGTCGCGGCGCTGGTCAACTGGAAGATGTTCGAGCTTCCCGGCATCGACTTGGACGAAGTGCCCGTCGGCTTGGTGGAACTCGACGGCGATCGGTTGACCGCGGCCGACGTGGCCCTTCTGAAGGCACCGCTGGCGGAGGCCGTGAACCTCTTCCGACGGCGCGGCAGCGCAACGGAGTGGGCTCAGGCACTGGACGGCATCCAAGCGATATTGGACGCGCTGCCGGACGACCCTTACGAGACCGTGCCTGGACTGGGGCCGCTCGGCCCCACATGGACCGTGTTCCTGGTCTCTTCGGTCTCGGAGGATCTGGCCGCGGAGATCGGCATGCCCGGATCCAAGGAAACATCGCTGTTCGAGAGGGCGTTGCACGGCTTCACCGACTCCTGGTTCGGCGACGCTTCCACCCCCGACTTCGCCGTCGACTTCGTCGATCACCGCGGCGGCGGCGACTCGGAGAGCCTGCTACAGCCGAACGACTTCTTCGAAACGGTGGACTTCGAGCAGGCGGACCACCACATCCACGGAGTATTCGACGAGGACGGCGATTTCATCGGCACGATCAGGATCTTCGACGAGGAGGCTGCGGACCTCCATGTCAGGTGCCCGGACTCGCTGCGGCCGCGTTGCGGGCCGTTCACGTTCGAGCTCGGGGTGGTGCAGGGCAACGCCAGCGAGTCGAGGCTGGATCCCGAGGCGTTCGGGTCCATGAACACCAAGCTGAAGCGACTCGGTGGCTTGTACGTCTATATGGACGGCATCAGGGTGCAACCGTATGGCCGGCCCGATGTCGACTACCTAGAGATTGAGGAGCGACGGACCTTGGGGGCCGCGTACTACTACTTCTCCTACCGGCGGATGTTCGGCGCGGTCAGCCTTACGAGTCGACAGAACCCGGACTTGCACGAGAAGGCGGGCAGAGAGGGCTTCACGCGCGGCCGCGCCTACTCGAACTTTCGGAAACTCCTCATCAACCTGCTCAAGCAGCTAGCTGCCGAGTACTTCCGACCCGAGGCTCCGCAGGTCCGCGCCTATGAATTGGGTCGAGAGCGCTTGGCTAGAGAGGACAGGCTCCGCAAGGAACGCGAGAAGCAAGCCGCGGCGGGACGCCGACAACTGCGATCACAGCTGGCATCAGCCGTCGAGTATCTGTCCGAGACCGATTTCCAGCAACGGGCTTCGGAGATAGTCGAGGACCTCAGCACTCAGCTTGCATCTGCTGATCGCCTTCAACCGGCGACGAGGCAGGTCGCACAGGCGAAACGAGCCCTGCGCCAGCTGGCGACACCGCTGGGTTTCGACGAGCCGGAGGGCTTCGCTCCGTCGAGGCCGATGCGCCAAGACATGATGCTCGTCGAGCGCGGGGCGACTGACGTTGAGGAGTCGTACGTGCGGCCGGCCCTCGAGCTGGTCGACGACCTGGCAGGGGCCACGGAGGCTCGCCTGGCGGCACGCGAGGCAGACGAGCAGGAACGAGACCGGTTCGTCAAGCGGAGGATCGCGGCGGCAACGGAACAGATGACAGCCGCCCATACTGAAGCCGACCGCGCGCTGTCGGCGTTGAACGCAAACGCGACCTCCGCGCTTCGGACGTTGCGAACGGACTTCGACCAGCGCCTTGCAGGTATAGTCCTGAGGGGGACCCGATAGTGAGTCCGGGTGCTATGGGTGTTGGGGTTGGTGTTGGTGTTGCTCCCAGTGGGAAGCGTAGGCGGCGGGGGTGAGCCCGCCGAGGGATTGGTGGGGCCGGTAGTTGTTGTACTCGATTCTCCAGTCCTCGAGGATGACCTGGGCTTCGAGGATGCTGGCGAAGTCCTCGGTGTTGAGGCACTCGTCTCGGAGCCTGCCGTTGAAGGACTCCACGAAGGGGGTCTCCCAGGGCGATCCGGGCTCGATGTAGGCGGTGTGGGTGCCCCAGATGCGGCACCAGTCCCGCAGCGCGGCCGCGGTGAGCTCGGGGCCGTTGTCCATCCGCAGATGCTTGGGAGCGCCCCGTGAGGCGACGAGGCGCTCGACCACGGCGACGACGCCGTCTGAGTCGATGCTGTGGGCGGCGTCGACGGCGAGGGCCTCTCGGGTGAACTCGTCGACGACGTTGAGCAGCTTGATGCGGCGCAGGTCGGCGGTCTCGTCGAACTGAAAGTCCAGCGCCCACACGTCGTTGGGGCAGCGCGCTCTGAGTCTCGCGGCGGTGCCGTCGCTGAGCCGGCGGCGCTTGGCTTTGCGCTGGGGCGGCCGTTGCAGGCCCTCGTCGCGCCAGATGCGCCGGGTGCGCTTGGGGTTGGTGACCAGCCCCTCACGACAAGCGACCTCGTGAGCCTTGCGCCACCCCAAGCGGGGGTGGCATCTCGCGAAGTGCCTCAGATGCTCCCTGAGCCGCGTCTCGGCCGAGGTCGGCGGCGCCTTCGCTCGGCGCTGGGTCGAGCGGTGCTGGCCCACCACCCGACAGGCCCTTCGCTCAGAGACCCCGAACCGCGCCTGGAGCCGCTCAACGGCTATGCGGCGGCGGTCCGGGGTCACCATTTTCCCTCGGCCAGCTCCTTGAGCATCGCCTTGTCCAGCTCCGCCTCCGCCAGCAGCTTCTTGAGCTTTGCGTTCTCGGACTCGAGCTCCTTGAGCCTCCGAGCATCGTTGGCGCTCATGCCCGCATAGGCGCGCCGCCACCGGTGCCAGGTCGACTCGGTGACCTCCAGATGCCGAAGCACCTCGGTGAGGTCGCTGCCCGAAGCCAGCATCCGCTCGCCCTCGCGGACCTTGCGAACCGCCTGCTCCGGAGTGTGCCTTCTCCGCTTCATCGTGGTCATCCTCCCATCCTTGGGGACTCAGACCCACAACACGCGGACTCAAATCAGGGACCCACCTCAGTCCGACCGAGCGGCTCGGCGAGCACGGGCTGGATCCGCGAGCAGGCAGAGTTCGAACAGGAACTGGATTCGCTGGCTGCCGACTCCCGAAGGGCGCTCTCACGGGTCGCGAACCTCATTCGAGCGAGCGAGGTGCTGTTGGCCAGCGGCGCCCCGGCGCCAGCGGACTTCGCCGCCGCCGCCGACGCTGAGATCGTTGAGTTGCGGGCTCAGGCTGACGACCAGCTTGAGTATGTGCAGCTGGGCATGGCGTTGGCGGTGGTCGACCACGAGTTCCGAGCGACAGTCGCGAGCATCCGAAGCGATGTGCGAAGGGTCGGATCTTGGGCGAAGAAGAACCCGCAACTCGTGGGACTCTACGAAGACCTGCGACGAGACTTCGACCACCTTGACAGCTACCTCACGTTGTTGACGCCGATGCAGCGGCGACTGAGACGCACCAAGACGACCATCAAGGGCAGCGACATCTCCCGTTTTCTCAACGAGCTCTTCCGCGAGCGTCTTCGCGCCACACGCACCGAGATCCGCGCGAGCCGGGAGTTCGAGGCCGCCAAGATCATCGGCTACGCCTCGACGTTCTATCCGGTGTTCATCAACCTCGTTGACAACAGCCTTTACTGGATCCAAAGCGCCGGACCGCACGCTTCCAAGAGCATCATCGAGTTGAGCACGAGAGGGGAAACGCTCGTCTATCGGGACACCGGGCCGGGCATCGCCGAGGACATAGCCGACCGGGTGCGCCCGGCGACCGGGGCTGGGCCGCCGAGGCTGGCACCTGCACTGCCTCATCGCCGATACCGGCGTTACCGCGAGGACCTCCTTGTCGTAGGTGACGGGTGGGGTTAGCCGGGGGCGCGGCCGACTGCGGCTGTGACCCGTTCGAACACTTCGTCGGGTGTGCCGATGCCGTCCACTGTGGCCAGCAGGCCGCGGGCCTCGAACCAGTCGAGCAGGGGGGCGGTCTGCCGTTCGTAGAGCTCGAGGCGGCGCTCGATGGCCTCGGCGGTGTCGTCGGAGCGGCCGCGGCCGAGCATCCGCGCCGTTACCTCCGCCACCGGGACGTCGACGTTGACGGCCACGTCTAGGCGCTGGCCCAGATCCTCGAGGATCGCCTCCAGAGCTGCGGCCTGGTCGGCGGTGCGGGGGAAGCCGTCCAGCAGGACGCCGCGGGCCGAAATGTCGGGCGCTGCGAGCCGCTCGCGCACGATGGCGTTCATGATGTCGTCGCCGACGAGGGCTCCCGAGTCCATCACCGCCTTGGCCTGGCGCCCGACTTCGGTGCCGGCCGCGACCGCGGCTCTCAGCACGTCGCCGGTGGAGAGGTGCACACACCCGAAAGCCTCGACCAGCCGCTCCGACTGCGTGCCCTTGCCCGAGCCCTGGCGGCCCAGGATCACCATCCGCAGCGGCTCGGCAGCCATGTCTACTTCAGGAATCCCTTGCGGTGCCGGCGCCTAATCAGCCGTCGACCGTGCGCATGACGCCGATCACTTGAGGAAGCCCTCGTAGTTGCGCATCATCAGCTGGCTGTCGATCTGCTTCATGGTCTCGAGGGCGACTCCGGTGGCGATAAGCAGAGAGATGCCGCCGTAGAGGATGCTCCCCGCGCCCGCTCCCTGGCCCGCGCCCACGTCGGTGCCGAGCGTCACCGCGTAGAGGATGGAGGGGATGATGGCGACACCGGCGATGAACAGCGACCCGGGCAGGGTGATGCGCGACAGGATCCGGGCCAGGTAGCGCTCGGTCTGCACGCCCGGGCGGATGCCCGGGATGAACCCGCCCTGCTTGCGGATGGTGTCGGCCTGCTTGACCGGATCGAAAGTGATGGCCGTGTAGAAGTAGGCGAAGCCGATGATCATCAAGCCGAAGAAGACCATGTACACGGGACTGGTCGGATAGGTGAGATGGTCGTTGACGAAACTCTGGATGCTGCCGCCGATGCCGCCGTCGGGCATGGCCGCCCCCACCAAGGTGGGCAGGTACAGCACCGAGCTGGCGAAGATGATGGGGATCACCCCCGACTGGTTCACCTTCAGGGGGATGTAGGTGCTCTGGCCGCCGTACATGCGCCGGCCCACCACCCGCTTGGCGAACTGCACCGGGATGCGTCGCTGGCCCTGCTCGACGAACACGATGCACACCAGCAGGATCACGGCCACCGCCACGAAGCCGGCCACCGCGGTGGCGCCGTTGTTGGCGTTGATCTGGGTGAGCTGGGCCGGCAGGATCGACACGACGCTGGTGAAGATCAGCAGCGACATGCCGTTGCCGATGCCGCGCTGGGTGATCAGCTCCCCCATCCACATGAGCAGGGCAGTGCCGGTGGTGAGCGTGAGCACCACCACGAAGACGGTCCACACCGTGAAGTTGGGCAGCAGGTCGATGCCGCCCACCAGCGCGCCATTGTGGAACAGGAAGGCGAAGCTCGTGGACTGCACGAGGGCGATGCCGATGGTGAGGTAGCGGGTCCATTGCGTGATCTTGCGCTGGCCCACCGCTCCCTGCTGCTGCCACTGCTCGATTCGGGGAATCACCACCCCGAGGATCTGCATGATGATGGAGGCAGTGATGTAGGGCATGATCCCCAGGGCGAACACCGCGAACTGGGTGAGCGCCCCGCCCGAGAACAGCTGGACGAACCCGAGGATCCCGCCCGACGCGTTGGCCTGGTCGCGCAGCAGCTGGACGGCATCGATGTCGACGCCGGGCGCGGGGACGAAAGCCCCGAGCCGGTAGACGCCGATGATGAACAGAGTGAAGAGGATCTTGTTGCGCAGGTCCGGAATCCGGAACATGTTGAGCACGCGGGTCAGCACTGTCGTCTCCGGTCGTCGGTCCAGGTCGGCGCGAGGCCCCTCACGGCGGTGCCGTCACCGGTTCGTGTGCTGGTTGTAGCTGCCGTGGGGCGGACGGCGGTCGCCCCACGGCTTGTCGAGAATCTCGATGCTGCCGCCGGCCGCGGCTATCGACTCGGCGGCGCTCGCGGACACCGCGTGGGCCTGCACCCGCACCGGACGGGTCAGCTCGCCTCGTCCCAGCACCTTCACGAGGGCCTTCTTTCCGACCAAGCCCCGTTCCCGCAGCGTCTGCGGAGAGATCTCGTCGAGGCCGGACTCCTCGATGGTGTCGAGGTTGACCGGCTGGTACTCCACCCGGAACGGGTTGGTGAACCCCCGCCACTTGGGGACTCGTCGCAGCATCGGCATCTGGCCGCCCTCGAAGCCCAAAGGCACTTTGCTGCGGGCCTTCTGGCCCTTCATGCCGCGGCCCGCGGTCTTGCCGCCCCGGCCGGCGATGCCTCGGGCCAGCCGTCTCGGCCGCGGGCGCGAGCCGGGATCGGCCCGCAGGTCGTGAAGCTTCGTCATCCGTCAACCTCCTCGACCCTCACGAGATGGGGGACCCGGTCGATCAT
The DNA here is from genome assembly GCA_963667505.2 of Acidimicrobiales bacterium. Lineage (GTDB taxonomy): Bacteria > Actinomycetota > Acidimicrobiia > Acidimicrobiales > Aldehydirespiratoraceae > Aldehydirespirator. The sequence goes on from OY763490.2 coordinate 2,470,944, forward strand.
GCCCCTGATCTCGGGACGGTCCGGCAGGGTGTTGGATCTGCCGATCCGCCCGAGGCCCAGAGCCCGAAGCGTACCCCGCTGCTTGGGCTTGGTGCCGATCGCCGACCTGACCTGCGTCACCACCAGAGCCATCAGGCCGTCTCCTCCGCGACTTTGGTGGCGGCCGCGGCCCGCTCGGTCTGGGTGTCCTTGTAGGCGGCCCAGAGCCCGGCGGGCAGGAACTCCTCGGGGTCGAGGCCCCTCATTCGAGCCACCTCGTCGGGACGGCGCAGCGACTTGAGGCCGCCGATGGTGGCCCGGGCCACGTTGATGTGGTTGGGAGAGCCGAGCGACTTGCACAGCACGTCGTGGATGCCGGCCTCCTCGAGGATGGCCCGGGCCGCGCCGCCCGCGATCACCCCGGTTCCGGGCGCGGCGGGCTTCAGCAGCACGCGGCCGGCGCCGTTGGCGCCGATCACGGGATGCATGATCGTGCTGCCCGCCATCGGCACCTCGAACACGTTGCGCCGAGCCTCCTCGGTCCCCTTCTGGATGGCCAGCGGCACCTCCTTGGCCTTCCCGTAGCCGAGGCCGACCCGTCCGGCGCCGTCGCCGATCACGACCAGGGCGCTGAAGGAGAACCGGCGGCCGCCCTTGACCACCTTGGCCACCCGGTTGATGTTGATGACGCGCGACTCGCGCAGCGGCGGGCCCGAGCTGCGTTCCGCGGATTCTTCGGGCATCAGGACTCCAGTCTCGGGGACGCGGGTGCGGCGGGCATCAGGACTCCAGTCTCGGGGACGCGGGTGCTTGGGGCGGCGGAGGCTTCAGGCATCAGAACTCCAATCCCGCCTCGCGGGCCGCGTCGGCCAGCGCCGCGACCCGGCCGTGGTAGCGGTAGCCGCCCCGGTCGAACACCACTGCGGATATGCCCGCATCCGAGGCCCGCTGAGCGATGAGCGCGCCCACCGACCGGGCCGCCGCGACGTTGCCGCCCGGCGCGGACCGCAGGTCGGCTTCGAGCGTCGACGCAGAGGCCAGGGTCACGCCGTTGGCGTCGTCGATCAACTGGGCCGAGATGTGGCGGCTCGACCGGAACACCGAAAGGCGGGGACGCGCCAGGGTGCCCCGGACCTTCTTGCGGACACGCCGATGCCGGCGGATACGTCCCCGCCGGCGCTTGGTGGCCTGATCAGCCATGGCTACTTCGCCGCCTTCCCGGCCTTGCGCTTGACTCGCTCGTTGGCGTAACGGATGCCCTTGCCCTTGTAGGGCTCCGGACGACGCCACTTGCGAATGTCGGCCGCGACCTGTCCGACGAGCTGCTTGTCGATCCCGTGAACCAGGATCTGGGTGCGTTGAGGCACCTCGAACTCGATTCCCGGCGGCGCCTCGACCCTGACCGGGTGGCTGAAGCCGAGGGCCAGCTCCAAGGAGGTCGGAGTGGACTCGTTGACCCGGTAGCCGACTCCCTGGATGCGCAACTCCTTGACGAAGCCCTGGCTCACGCCGGTGACCATGTTGGCCAGCAGCGTGCGAGTGAGGCCGTGCAGCGACTTGCTGGAGGTGGTGTCGTCGGGGCGCTCCACATGCAGCACGCCGTCGACGGAGCGCACGCTCATGGTGCCGGGGAGCTCACGGCTCAGCGTTCCCTTGGCCCCGGTCACGACGACGGTGCGGCCCTCGACGGACACGTCGACGCCGTCGGGAACCACTATCGGCGTGCTTCCCACTCTGCTCATCGCCCGCTCCAGCCTTCGCGCCGCGGGCTCACTGCTCTGCTCATCGCCGGCTCCTCACCAGACGTAGCAGAGGATCTCGCCGCCCATGCGGTTCCTCCTCGCCTCCCGATCGCTCATGAGGCCCTTGTTGGTGGAAACGACCGCGACCCCGAGCCCGCCCTGGACTCTGGGGATCTCGTCGCGCTTGCGGTAGATGCGCAGCCCGGGCTTGGAGATCCGCTTCAGGCCGCGGATCACACGGTCCCGCTCCGGCGAATACTTCATCTCGATGGTGAGCGTCTTGCCGGGCCGGGGGGCGTTGTCCCGCTCGGAGTACGACGCGATGTAGCCCTCGCGTCGGAGCACCTCGGCCAGGGCGCGCTTGCTCTTGGACGAGGGCATCGACACCTCGTCGTGCATGGCCACATTGGCGTTGCGGATGCGGGTGAGCATGTCGGCGATCGGGTCGGTCATGGTCATCGTCCGCTCACCTCACCAGCTCGCCTTCTTGAGTCCGGGAAGCTCCCCGGCGTGGGCAAGGTCGCGCAGGCAGATGCGGCACAGCCCGAACTTGCGATACACCGAGCGCGGTCGGCCGCAGCGGCGGCACCGCGTGTAGGCCCGCACCTTGAACTTGGGGGTGCGGCGCTGCTTCTCCTTCAAGGCCTTCTTTGCCATTGGCGTTACTGCCCCTCTCGCCGGAACGGGAAGCCGAACGCCTCAAGCAGCGCCTGGCCCGCCTCGTCCGATGTGGCCGTTGTGACGATCGTGATATCCATTCCCCGGGTGGCGTCGACCGTGTCGTAGTCGATCTCCGGGAAGATGAGCTGCTCGGTTATGCCGAACGTGTAGTTGCCGCGGCCGTCGAAGGAACGCGGCGACAGTCCCCGGAAGTCGCGGATGCGGGGGATGGCCAGAGCGATGAGCCGGTCGAGGAACTCGTACATGCGGTCGCCGCGCAGCGTGACCTTGCAGCCGATGGCCATTCCCGTGCGCAGCTTGAAGCTGGCCAGCGAGCGCTTGGCCCTGGTGATGACGGGCTTCTGGCCCGAGATCACGGCCAGGTCGGCCAGCGCCCCCTCCAGCAGCTTGGCTTGGGTGACGGCGTCGCCTACGCCCATGTTCAGCACGATCTTCTCGAGCCTGGGCACCATCATCACGTTGGGCAGCCCGAGACGTTCGATGAGCGCGCTCTTGACCTCCTCGTCGAACGCGGCCCGCAGGCGCGGCCGGTAGTCCGTCGACGACTCGGCGGCGGTGCTCACAGGTCCGCTCCGGTGCGCTTGCAGACTCGGACCTTTGTGCCCTCGGGGGTGAACCGATAGCCGACCCGGGTCGGCTTGCCGTCGGAAGGGCTGACCACGGCCACGTTGGACGCGTCGACGGGCAGGGTCTTGTCGATGATTCCGCCCTGCTGGACGTCTCGGGTCGGCGCCTGATGCCGCTTGACGACGTTCACGCCCTCCACCATCACCTTGTTGACCGCGGGCAGGACCCGCTCGACGGTGCCCTCGAGTCCGGCGTCCTTGCCGGTGAGGACGACCACACGGTCGCCCTTGACGATCTTCATGCGACGGCGGCCGGCCGCAGCGCGCTTGGAGCCTCGGGCCATCTAGAGCACCTCCGGGGCCAGCGAGACGATGCGCATGAACTGCCGCTCCCGCAGCTCGCGGCCGACGGGCCCGAAGATGCGGGTGCCCCGAGGCTGGTCCTGCTCGTTCAACAGCACGGCGGCGTTCTCATCGAAGCGTATGTAGCTGCCGTCGCCGCGGCGCTTCTCCTTGCGGGTGCGCACCACGACGCAGCGCACGACGTCGCCCTTGCGCACCTGCGCGCCGGGCATGGCGTCCTTGACGGTGGCCACGAACACGTCGCCGACCGACGCGTAGCGGCGCTTGGAGCCGCCGAGCACCTTGATGCACAGCACCTCCTTGGCACCGGAGTTGTCGGCCACCCGGAGCCGGGTCTCCTGCTGGATCATTCGCTCCGCTCCACCAGCGTCGGGGCGCGCCCGGCGGCTCGGCGAGCCCCGCGGGCCCCGGCACGCCGGATCACCTGGCGCTCGATCACCCGGCGCCGAATCACTTGGCCCGCTCCACGATCTCGACGAGGCGCCAGCGCTTCGTCTTGGACAGCGGCCTCGTCTCGGCGACTCGCACGCGGTCGCCCACGTTGAGCTCGTTTGCGGCGTCGTGCACGAACAGGCGAGTCCTTCGCTGCACAGTCTTGGCGTACCGGGGGTGGCGCACCCGTTCCACCGCCTCGACGATGGCGGTCTTGTCCATGCCGTCGGACACGACGACACCCTCTCGGACCTTGCGGCTGTTGCGGCGCGGCGCCGTGTCGGTGCCCATGGTCATCTCCCCTCGGCGGCCATCTCGGCCTCGGCGGCCGCGATCTCGCGCGCCCGAAGCTCGGTGAGCACCCGAGCAACGTCGCGGCGCACCTGGCCGAGACGCGCCGGGTTGTCAAGCTGGCCGGTGGCGAACTGGAAGCGCAGGTTGAACAGTTCCTCCTTGGCCTCGTCGAGCCTCTCGATCAGATCGGTGTCGCCGAGGTCGGCGAGCGCCTTGGCCCGGGCCATCTAGATGCCCTCCTCGCGTGCGATGAAGCGAGCCTTCATCGGCAGCTTCTGGATGGCGCGGTCGATGGCGCCGCGAGCGATGCGCTCGTCGTGGTACGACAGCTCGAAGAGGATCCGCCCGGGCCTCACCACCGCCACCCAGTGCTCGGGGTTGCCCTTGCCCGAGCCCATGCGGGTCTCGGCGGGCTTCTTGGTCACCGGCTTGTCCGGGAAGACGTTGATCCACACCTTGCCGCCCCGCTTGATGTGGCGGGTCATGGCGACCCGGGCCGCCTCGATCTGACGGGACGTTATCCAGCCCGGCTCGAGGGCCTGGATTCCGAAGTCCCCGTGACTCACGTCGGTGAGCCCCTTGGACACGCCCTTGGTGCGGCCCCGGTGGTGCTTGCGGTGCCGGACCTTGCGAGGCATCAACATCGTCGGACCGCCTCTCAGTCGTCGCTCGGCCGGAAGTGCGGCGTCTCGTGGTGCTCGCGGGTCGAGGCCTCGATGGCCGCCTCCTCGTCGAGCAGCTTCTCGAACTCGGGGTCGGCCTCGCCGATCAGCGGCGCTGGCTCCTCGAGGGCCGCTTCGTCGCCGAAGTCGCGGCGCCGGGCCGCCGACGAAGACACGATCTTGCGCGGGCGGGCGCCCGGTCCAGAGGTCTCCCCCGCGGCCATGGCCGCCTCCTTGGAGGCCTTGTCCTCCGAGAGAGTCTTGTAAGGCAGGATGTCGCCCTTGTAGAGCCAGACCTTCACGCCGATGCGACCGTAAGTGGTCCGAGCCTCGCGGAAGCCGTAGTCGACATCGGCCCGCAGCGTGTGCAACGGCACCCGGCCCTCGCGGTACCACTCGGTGCGGGCCATCTCGGAGCCTCCGAGCCGGCCCGAGCACTGCACGCGGATGCCGAGCGCGCCGGCCCGCTGGGCGTTCTGCACGGCCCGCTTCATGGCCCGGCGGAAAGCCACCCGGCCGGTCAGCTGGTCGGCGACGCCCTGGGCGATGAGCGCCGCATCCAACTCGGGCTGCTTGATCTCCTGGATGTTGAGCTGTACACGAGGGTTGCCGCTGATCTCGGTGAGGCCGTCCCGCAGCCGGTCAGCCTCCGCCCCCCGTCGGCCGATCACGATTCCCGGCCGGGCGGTGTGCACGTCCACCCTGAGGCGGTCCCGGGTGCGTTCCACCTCCACCCGGCTGATGGCGGCGTGCGGGAGCTCGGTCATCAGGAAGTCTCGGATCTTCCAGTCCTCGATGACGTTCTCCGCGTACTCCTTGCGGTCGGCGAACCAGCGGCTCTTCCACTCGGTGGTCACACCGAGGCGGAACCCGTAGGGATTGACTTTCTGACCCATCAGCTGCCCGCCTCGGACTCGTCGGACTTGTCGGCACTGTCGGACTCGCCGGAACCCTCGTCCCGAACCCGGTCGGAACTCTCGGCCAAGGCCTCCTCGGCCCCTCTCACCACGTCCGCGGCACGGGCGCCGACATCAGCGTCGGACTCCGCGTCAGAGGCGGCCGCATCGCGGCCGGACCCCGCGTCGGAACCCTCTTCGGCGTCGGGACGCTCGACGGCGGCCGCGGCACGGGACCGCGCCACGCGCCGCCGGCGCGCCTCGGAGGTGCGGACACCGCCGCGAGCACTCCGGGCGCGGATCTCGTCGAGGGTCTCGGGGTCGTAGCGGCTGACGATCACGGTGATATGGCAGGTCCTCTTGTTGATCCGGGTGGCCCGGCCCCTGGCCCGGGGACGCCAGCGCTTGAGCGTGGGGCCCTCGTCGGCGTAACAGGCCGACACGTACAGTTCGTCGCCGTCGAGGCCGTCGTTGTGCTCGGCGTTGGCCACCGCGGACTCGAGGACCTTGGCGATGGGACGGGCGGCGTCTCGCTCGGAGAAGGCCAGGATCTCGCGCGCCTCGGCGCAACTCTTGCCCCTGACCTGGTCGAGGACCTCGCGGACCTTGTAGGCCGAGCGCCGCACGTAGGAGGCCCGGGCCCGGGTGCCCGGCCGCTCGTTGGTCTTGACCGCGGGCATCAGCGCCGAGCCCCCCGCTCCTGGCCCGCGTGGTAGCGGAACGTCCGGGTGGGAGCGAACTCGCCGAGCTTGTGCCCCACCATCGACTCGGTGATGTACACCGGCACATGCTTGCGTCCGTCGTGCACGGCGATCGTGTGCCCGACCATGTCCGGGATGATGGTGGAGCGACGAGACCAGGTCTTCACCACCCGCTTCTCGTTGCGCTCGTTCAGGTCGTCGATCTTGCGCAGCAAGTGGTCGTCCACGAACGGGCCCTTCTTCAGGCTTCGGGGCATGGCTGTCTACCTCCGGGCGCCGCGCCGGCGACGACGGCGAACGATGAGCTTGTCGGAGTCCTTGCGACGGGCCCGTGTCCTGCCCTCGGGCTTCCCCCAGGGCGAGACCGGGTGGCGGCCGCCGGAGGACTTGCCCTCGCCGCCGCCCAGGGGGTGGTCGACGGGATTCATGGCCACGCCCCGGGTCTGGGGCCGGACGCCCTTCCAACGGTTCCTCCCGGCCTTGCCGATTTTGGTCAGCTCGTGCTCGGAGTTGCCGACCTCGCCGACGGTGGCCCGGCAGTCGATCAGGACGCGGCGCATCTCGGTGCTGGGCAGGCGGAGCGTGGCGAAACGCCCCTCCTTGGCCACCAGTTGCACGCTGGCACCCGCGCTGCGGCCAATGCGCCCGCCCGCGCCCACCTTCATCTCGACATTGTGGACGACAGTTCCGACGGGGATGTAGCGCAGCGCCATGGCGTTGCCGGGACGGATCTCCGACCCCCTGCCCGACATGATCCTGTCGCCCACCTCGAGGCCCCTGGGCGCGAGGATGTAGCGCTTCTCGCCGTCGTGGTAGTGCAGCAGGGCGATGCGGCAGGTGCGGTTGGGGTCGTACTCGATGGCCGCGACGGTGGCCGGCACGCCGTCCTTGGTGCGGGTGAAGTCGATCTTGCGGTAGCGCTGCTTGTGGCCCCCGCCGCGGTGCCGGGAGGTCATGCGACCATGGTTGTTGCGGCCTCCGGTGCCCGACTGCTTCACAACCAGGCTGCGCTCGGGCTTGGACCGCGTGATCTCGGAGAAGTCGGACGCGGTCTGGAACCGGCGGCCGGGGCTGGACGGTTTGCGCTTGCGGACAGCCATGGTCAGGTCTCGAACAGGTCTATGGAGTCGCCCGGCGCGAGCGTGACCAAGGCCCGCTTGGTGTCGGGGCGCCGTCCCCAGGTGTTCCGACGACGGTTGAGACGGCGCTTGCCCTTGCGCCGCAGGGTGTTGACCTTCACTACCGAGACGTCGAAGATCGACTCGATCGCGGCCCGGATCTCGGGCTTGGTGGCCTGGAGCGCGACGACGAACGTGTAGACGTTGTCGGCGAGCAGCGCATAGCTCTTCTCGGACACGACCGGCTTCAGGATGACGTCGCGATGGTCAGGCATCGGCCGCCTCCCTGATCGAAGACCCGTCGCCGGCGGCCTCCCCGCTGGGAGTCCCGTCCTCGGCCGTCGGCGTCGGTGGCGTCCCGGGCAGCGTGTCGGCGGTGAACACCACCGTGTCGCTGTTGAGAATGTCGTAGGGGTTGAGCTCGCCCACATGCAGGCAGTGGACGGGCGGGAGGTTCCTGAAGCTCTTTCGGGCGTTGCCGTCGCGGTCGCCGAGAACGACCAGCACCTTGCCGTCGGCGCCGATCGCTTCCAGGGCGGCCCTGGCGTCGCGTGTCTTGGGCTCTGCGAAGCTCCAGCGGTCCACGACGATCACGCTTCCGGACCGGGCCCGGTCCGACAGCGCCGAGGCGAGGGCCAGACGCTTCATCTTCTTGGGCGTGCGCTGGCGGTAGTCGCGGGGCTTGGGGCCGTGGGCCACGCCGCCGCCGCGCCACTGGGGGGACCGGGTCGAGCCGTGCCGGGCCCGTCCGGTGCCCTTCTGGCGCCAGGGCTTGGCGCCCCCGCCGCGCACTTCGGCACGGCCCTTGGTGCTGTGGGTGCCGGCCCGCCGGGCGGCCAGCTGGGCGGTCACCACCTGGTGCATGACACCGATGTGGGGCTCGACGTCGAACAGGGACTCGTCGAGGGCCACTTCGCCGACCGGCTCGCCCTGCTGCGACAGCACCGTGACCGAGCCCACCGCTAGTTGTCCTTCACCGCGTCGCGGACCACGACCGTGCCGCCCCGGGGGCCGGGAACCGAGCCTCTCACCAGCAGGACCTCGGCGTCGGCGTCGGCCTTGACCACTTCGAGGTTGAGCGTGGTCACCTTCCTGGCCCCGGCCCGGCCCGGCAGCTTCTTGCCCTTGAACACCCGGGACGGGGTGGCGCACTGGCCGACCGCACCCGGCTTGCGGTGCACTTTGTGGGCCCCGTGGCCGGCGGGCTGGCCCTTGAAGCCGTGGCGCTTCATCACTCCGCTGAAGCCCTTGCCCTTGGAGACCGCGGTCACGTCCACCTTCTCGCCCGAGTCGAGCACGTCCACGCCGATGCGCTGGCCCACCGCGTAATCGCTCACATCGTCGAGGCGCAGTTCCACCACCGAGCGGCCGGGCTCCACCCCGGCTCTCTCGAAGTGGCCGGCCTCGGGACGGGTGAGCCGGGCCGGGTCGACCATTCCATAGGTGACCTGAATGGCGCTGTAGCCGTCCCGCTCGTTGGTCTTCACCTGGACGACACGGCAGGGCGAGACGCGCAGGACGGTCACACCGATGACTCGGTTGTCGTCGTCCCATACTTGGGTCATGCCGATCTTGGTGCCCACGATCGCCTTGGTGGCCATGGCCGTTTCCTGACATCTCGGCGCAGGCGCTTGCCCACGCGAAGGCTCCGCTCGGGCTGGCCCGGCGGAGCTTACGACTCGGTTGTGCCGCACGGTTCCCCTGCGAGGGGCCTGCGCGGACTTCGGTTCGCATTCGCGTCGGCTGGCCCGAGCGCGAGACTCAGACGCTAGCGGCGGGGGGCGCCTATCCCAACCCTCGGTTCTGACGCCGACGGGTCGGCAGGACTAGGGTCGCGCCGATGCACGAGGGCAAGGCCGTGCCGCCCTGGGTCAAGCGAGCCATTGTCCTGTTCTGGCTCGGAGGGCTCGGCGCCTTCTACGCAGTCGGAGTGGTGCGGGCCCTTAGGTCGCTTCTGGTGGTGCTGCTCGTGTCGCTGTTCATCGCGTTCGCGCTGGAGCCCGCGGTGAACGTCATGGCCCGCCGCGGCGTCCGCCGCGGCCTCGGCACGGCCGTCGTGTTCGTGGCCGTCACCGCGCTGGCCGCCGGATTCTCCGCGGTGGTCGGCTCCGCACTGGCCACCGAGACCAACCATCTGATCGAACGGGCACCGGGCTACATCGACGATATCGGGAGTTGGCTCGACGAGACCTTAGGCGTGCAGTTCGACTTCGACACCGTGAAGGAGGAGTTCCTCGAGGGCGGAGGGCTCCAGGACCTGGCCAGCCGCTTCGCCGACGACGTAGTCAACGTCGGGGCCACCCTGGCGAGCCTGCTGTTCCAGCTGTTCACTGTGGCCCTGTTCTCGTTCTACCTGGTGGCCGAGGGCCCCAAGCTCCGCCAGATGGTGTCGTCGCGGCTGAGCGAGCGCCGGGCCGCCGTCGTGACCGAGATCTGGGACCTCGCCATGGAGAAGACCGGCGGCTACATGTACTCCCGCACGATCCTGGCCGCGCTGTCGGCACTGGTCCACTGGGTCGCGTTCATGCTGCTCGACGTGCCCTCCCCCGTCGCCCTGGCCCTGTGGGTGGGCGTGATCTCGCAGTTCATCCCGGCCATAGGCGCCTATATCGCGGGGGTGCTGCCGGTGCTGGTCGCGCTGCTCCACGATCCCGCGACCGGCCTGTGGGCGCTGCTGGTGATCGTCGCCTACCAGCAACTGGAGAACTACCTGCTGTCGCCCCGGATCACCGCCCACACCATGGAGATACACGTTGCTCTGGCCTTCGGCTCGGTGATCGCCGGAACCGCCCTTCTGGGCATCGTCGGAGCGTTCCTGGCCCTGCCCGTGGCGGCCACCGCCCAAGCCTTCACCACCAGCTGGCTGGACCGCCGAGACGCCAACAGCACCAACCAGGGATCTGATCCGGCACAACCCGCCGACCCGGACGAACCCGCGTCGTGAATCCTCCTGACAAGACCTCCAACGGGGGTTCAGTGACGCAGGCTTGACGCGGGTGTCAGGACCAGAGGGCGGCTACGGGCGCGGACCAGATCGGGCGGGTCGGGTCGTCGTCGAGGGGGTGCGGAGGCCGCTGGCCGGTGTGCAGGACGACGCCCGCCGCGAATGACTCGCCGAGCTGATCGCGCAGCCAGAACAGCTGGCGGGCCTCGCCCCGGCCGCCGTGCACGCCCGCCTTGACCTCCACGGCGACGACGCCGCGGATGCCGCCGTCGAGCACGAAGTCCACCTCTCGGTCGTTGCGGCGCAGGTGCGCGAGCCTGTGTGGCGCAGCCGAGTCGAGAGCCTGGGCTCGCAGCTGCGCCGCCACGAATGTCTCCAGCAACCGTCCCCGGAGGTCGGCGCTGCGCAGGATCGTGGCAGCGTCGGCGTGCCACGCCGCGGCCAGCAGGCCCGCGTCCACCAGCAGCCGCTTGGGCGCCCGCCGCAGATGGCTGATGCGGTTGTGGTGATACGACGGGGCGTCGGCCACCAGGTAGGTGCGGGTCAGCAGGCCCAGGTAGGCGTCGCCGGTGTTGCGGGATATGCCGACATCGTCACAGAGCCGCTGCAGCGGCACCACGCCTCCAGAGTGCAGCGCGTAGCAAGCCATGAAATCGGCCAGCTTGGAGCGGTCGTGGCGGCCGACAAGGCTGTCGACGTTGACCGTGGAGTCGATCCTGTTGCGCAGCCGCGCCGCCCGGGCGTCGGGATCGGCCTCGTCCATCGTGTTGGGGTAGCCGCTCTGCATAGCGATCTCGATGTAATCGGCGACGCTCAGCCCACTGTCGCCGACCTCTAGGTGGTGACCGCCGAAGAGCCGCTCGGTCAGCGACACGCTCTGAGCGCGCCGCCGCTCGGCCACGCTGAAGGGGAACATGTCGATGGCTTCGGCGCGTCCCGTGAGCGGCATCTGCTGGCGGCCGTCGCCCCGGATCGACCCCGTGACGATGAACTGGCCCGGCCGGTTCGACGCGTCGATGTGGGCCTTGACCGCCCATAGAACCTCGGGCACCTCCTGCCACTCATCGATCAGCAGCGGTGCCCGCTGGCCCAGTAGCAGCGCCCGCGGATCCCCCCGAACCGCCGCAGCGACGTCCGGGTCTTGCATCGCCAGCACCGACCCGGCCTGCTGCAGCGCCGTCGTGGTCTTGCCTACCCCGCGCGGGCCGCGCAACTCCACGGCCGCGGAGCGCGACAGCGCCCGCTCCAACACCCCGTCGGCCAGCCTCGGAATGTACGCCTCGCTGCCCCCGGGCGCCGCCGACGTCAACACCGGCAACTCATTAGCCAGCCTGCCAGCCCGATGCACCCGCTCCGAATCAGCCATCAGTCCTCCTCGCTCCATGCGCGACAGCCCCCGCCGGACCGGTCGCCTCCCTCGTTCCACGCTACAGACTGCGCGTTCTGAAGGCAATAACTTTACTATTTTAAACCTTCTAAACCGCGCGATCTGCCAGAACGACGGTGTGCCTGCCCGAGAACGCCACGCACACCGCGGACACCCTGATCGGCGACCCCGACCGCAACGCGGGCGTGGGCGCTGCAGGCCCCACCGGTGCACGCGCTACGAACCATGCGAGGCTACGACACTGGCCAAGCAGCGAACAGTTGGATTCACCATTTGATGGTGCCGAGATGGGCTAGCCCGACAGCTACGATTCCGCGTCTAGTCGGGTTGGCCATCTTCAGCGACAGAGATTGAAATAGGTCTGTGGCTTCGCGGGTGCCTGACCAGATAAGGGCGGAGCCTGAGTCTGCGGTGGCACGCCAGCGCCCGGCAGAACCCGCCAACCGCTCCATCGGGCACATGGCCCCTCCGGTAGCGTCGCAGCCCACCGGGAAGGAACCACAATGACAACCGCGTCGAGCCCGCCACCGGGATGGTACCCGTTGGCCCCGGCCCACGTCGACGATGTCGGTCGCCCAGGCCTTGGTGCGGCATCGGCCCCGACGCTGCAACAGGATCTCGTCGAGGCCCAGAGCGGCCACATCGCGGATCCGCTCTGTGTCAGCGGCCAGCAGCGCCGCTCCCCAGCGCTGCACCGAGGCGTTCACCCGATGCCAGCTGCATCCCAACTCCGCGGCGGCGTCGCTGTGGGGTCGCCGCCGGATATGCACCCGCAACGGCTCACCACAGCCGTCCTCGACGCCGAGCACCTCGACATCGCCGAGTCCCACCAACAGCTCGCACTTGCGCGTAGGGTCAGCTTCCACAGGGATCCTCCAGTTCCTCGGCTGCCTGGCGGCGCCGATTCTGGGGGGATCCCTCGCGTTCAGCCGCGGATGGCCGACAACCTCACTCCACCCTCAAATGCGAAGAGCCATTTTGCAAGGAAACCGGGCTACGACCGCCAGCCCCAGCTACATCACCTCGGCGAACTCTGCCGTAGCACGTCGATGTCTACTATGTCCAGTTGGCTGCCTCCCAGGCCATTCAGGCCGTTGGAGGCCACCTGCTCAGCAGTGTGGTCGCCTCGGGAGTTGGGGGACGGCAGTTGCCGGGTAGCCGTCCAGCGGGGGGATCAGGCCTGCTGGACTTTGAGCTCTATGTCCACTCCGGCGGGGACCTCGAGGCGCTGGAGCGTGTCCACCGTCTTCTTGGACGGCTCGAGGATGTCGAGGAGGCGCTTGTGGATGTGCATCTCGAAGTGCTCGCGCGAGTCCTTGTCCTTGAACGGCGAGCGGACCACCGTGTAGCGGTGCTTCTCGGTGGGCAGAGGCACCGGCCCGCTGAAGGTGGCCTGGGTGCGCTTGACCGTCTCCACGATCTTCTTCGTCGACTGGTCGAGGATCTCGTGGTCGTAGGCCTTTAGCCTGATGCGGACCCGGTGCTTGGCTGCCATCTCGAGACGCTCCGCCTGCTGATCGTGCCTACTTGACGATCTTCGTGACCGAGCCGGCGCCAACGGTGCGGCCGCCCTCGCGGATGGCGAAGCGCAGGCCCTCGTCCATGGCGATCGGGTTGATCAGGTCGACGTGCATGGTGGTGTTGTCGCCGGGCATGCACATCTCGATGCCCTCGGGAAGGGTGATGGTGCCGGTCACGTCGGTGGTCCGGAAGTAGAACTGCGGGCGATAGTTCGTGAAGAAGGGCTTGTGGCGGCCGCCTTCGGCCTTGCTCAGCACGTAGACCTGGGCCTCGAACTCGGTGTGGGGCGTGATGCTCTTGGGTCGGGAGAGCACCTGACCCCGCTGCACCTCGTTCTTGTCGATACCCCTCAGCAGGGCGCCGATGTTGTCGCCGGCCTCGCCCCGATCGAGGATCTTGCGGAACATCTCCACGCCGGTGCAGGTGGTCTCCTGGGTCGGGCGCAGGCCGACGATCTCGACCTTGTGGCCCGTCTCGACCACGCCCTGCTCGACGCGTCCGGTCACGACCGTGCCCCGCCCGGTGATGGAGAACACGTCCTCGATGGGCATCAGGAACGGCTTGTCGATGTCGCGCTCGGGGGTGGGCACGTAGCTGTCGACCGACTCCATGAGGTCCAGCACCCCTTGGGCGGCCTCCTCGTCGCCGTCGAGGGCCTTGAGGGCAGACACTCCGATGACCGGCGTGTCGTCGCCGGGGAACCCGTACTCGTCGAGCAGCTCGCGCACCTCGAGCTCCACCAGCTCGAGCAGCTCCTCGTCGTCGACCATGTCCACCTTGTTGAGGGCCACCACGATGCTGGGCACGCCCACCTGGCGGGCCAGCAGCACATGCTCACGGGTCTGGGGCATGGGGCCGTCGGCGGCCGACACCACCAGAATCGCCCCGTCCACCTGGGCGGCGCCGGTGATCATGTTCTTGATGTAGTCAGCGTGCCCCGGCATGTCGACGTGCGCGTAGTGCCGGTTCTCGGTCTCGTACTCCACGTGGGCGACATTGATGGTGATGCCCCGCTCGCGCTCCTCGGGCGCATTGTCGATCTTGTCGAACTCCGTGAACTGGGTTCCGTCGACGCGCGCCGACAGCACCTTGGTGATGGCTGCCGTCAGGGTGGTCTTGCCGTGGTCGATGTGGCCCATCGTCCCCACATTGACGTGGGGCTTGGTCCGCTCGAACGTCTCCTTGGCCATGGTGATTCCTCTTCGTGTTGGGTGGGGGACGCGTCCGGATCACTCCCCGCGGACGCGGGCGACGATCTCCGACTGCACGCTCGCAGGGGTGGGCTGGTACGAGTCGAACTGCATCGTGTACGTCGCTCGCCCCTGGGTGCGTGACCGAAGGTCGGTACTGTATCCGAACATCTCCGCGAGCGGCACCTGCGCGCTCACGACCTGGTTGCCGCTGCGCCGCTCGGTGCCCCGCACCTGGCCGCGGCGGGCGTTGAGATCGCCGACCACGTCGCCGAGGTAGTCGTCGGGGGTGACGATCTCCACCGACATCACCGGCTCCAGCAGCACCGGCCTCGCCTTGGGGGCCACCTCCCGGAACCAGCCGTTGCCTGCGATCTTGAAGGCCATCTCCGAGGAGTCGACGTCGTGGGACCTGCCGTCGGTGAGCGTCACCTTGACGTCCACCGTCGGGAACCCGGCGAGCACCCCGTTGCTCATGGCCTCGCGGACGCCGTCCTCCACGGGCTTGATGAACTCGCGTGGGATGGCGCCCGCCCGAACCTTGCTCTCGAAGAGGTACTGGCCGCCGGGATTGGGCTCAACGGTGGCGGTGACCACCGCGAACTGGCCGGATCCGCCGGTCTGCTTCTTGTGCACGTACGTGTGGTCGGCCACCAGCGCCGACAGCGTCTCCCGGTAGGCGACCTGCGGCTTGCCGACGTTGGCCTGCACCTTGAACTCCCGCAGCATCCGGTCGATCAGCACCTCGAGGTGCAGCTCCCCCATGCCCGCGATGATCGTCTGGGCGGTGTCGGCGTCGGTGCGGACCCGGAACGTGGGATCCTCCTCCGACAGGGCAGTGAGGGCCCGCGACATCTTGTCCTGGTCGGCCTTGGACCTCGGCTCCACCGCGACGTCGATCACCGGGTCGGGGAAGTCGAGGTTCTCCAGGACGACCGGGTGGGCCGGATCGCACAGACTGTCGCCGGTGCGGCAGTCCTTCACGCCGATGGCCGCGGCGATGTCGCCCGTGCCGACAGAGTCGAGGTCCACCCGGTCGTTGGCGTGCATCTCCAGGATCCGCCCGATCCGCTCGGTGCGCCCGGTGCGAGTGTTCAGCACCTGGTCGCCCTTGGACAGCGACCCGCTGTAGACCCGGAAGTATGTGAGCCTGCCGACGTGGGGGTCGGTCATGATCTTGAAGGCCAGCGCGGCCAGCGGCTCGGAGTCGCGGGCGGACCGTGCGACGGCCTCCCCCGACGAGGGCTTCACGCCGCTGACCGGCGGCACGTCCAAGGGGGACGGGAGGTAGTCGACCACCGCGTCGAGGAGGGCCTGCACGCCCTTGTTCTTGAACGCCGAGCCGTTGAGCACGGGCACCAGCCCACCGCCGACCGTGCCGGCCCTGATGGCCGCCGCGACCTCGTCGGCGCCTATCTCCTCGTCCTCCAGGAACTTCTCGAGCAGATTCTCATCGTGGTCCGAGAGGGTCTCGAGCAGCTCGTGGCGGTAGAGCTCGGCCTCGTCGGCCATGTCGTCGGGTATGTCGGTCTCCGTCCATGTGGCCCCCAGGTCGGCCGACGACCAGATCCGGGCCCGCATGCGGACCAGGTCCACGATGCCGCGGTAGTCGGACTCCGAGCCCACCGGCAGCTGCAGGACCGCCACGTTCGGCGTGAGGCGCTCCTTGATGGTGTCGAGCACGAAGTGGAAGTCGGCCCCGGTGCGGTCCATCTTGTTCACGAAGCAGATCCGCGGGACTCGGTAGCGGTCGGCCTGGCGCCAGACCGTCTCGGTCTGCGGCTCCACGCCAGCGACGCCGTCGAACACGGCCACCGCGCCGTCGAGCACCCTCAGGGAGCGCTCCACCTCCATGGTGAAGTCCACGTGCCCCGGCGTGTCGATGATGTTGATGCGGTGGTCGTTCCAGATGCAGTGGGTGGCCGCGGAGGTGATGGTGATGCCCCGCTCCTGCTCCTGGGCCATCCAGTCCATGGTGGCCGCGCCGTCGTGGACCTCGCCGATCTTGTAGTTGCGGCCGGTGTAGTAGAGGATCCGCTCGGTGGTGGTGGTCTTGCCCGCGTCGATGTGGGCCATGATCCCGATGTTGCGGGTTCTCTGGAGCGGGTAGCGGCTGCCGGCCATCGTTCGGTCCTCGGCTCGGGTCGGTCAAGAAGGGGGCTGCGGCGGCGGTCCGGCCTGCCGAACACACCACGACCGGGCCTTCGAAGGCCCGGTCGCCAACAAGTCTAGGAGCGTCGCGTCCCCGACGCGCGGCTACCAGCGGTAGTGGGCGAAGGCCTTGTTGGACTCGGCCATCTTCTGGAGATCCTCGCGGCGCTTGACCGATGCGCCGAGCCCGTTGCCGGCGTCCATCAGCTCGTTGGCCAGCCGTTCCGCCATGGTCCGCTCCCGGCGGCCGCGGGCGTAGGAGACGATCCACCTGACGGCCAGGGTGGTGGCCCGCCGGGGCCTGACCTCGACCGGCACCTGGTAGGTGGCCCCGCCGACGCGGCGGCTGCGCACCTCCAGCTGGGGGCGCACGTTGTCGATGGCCCGCTTGAGCGTGGACACGGGCTCGGCGCCGGTCCTGGACTCGATGATGCCCAAGGCGTCGTACACGATGCGCTCGGCCCGGGTGCGTTTGCCCCGCTGGAGCACCTTGTTGATCATCTGGGTGACCAGCAGCGAGCGATAGATCGGATCGGGCTGAAGCTCCCGGCGCGCCGCCGGGCCCTTGCGCGGCATATCAGGACTCCCGGCCCGCGTCGTTGAAGCTGCAAGGCTTGCGCGGCATATCAGGACTCCCTCTTGACGCCGTAGCGGCTGCGGGCCTTGCGGCGCTCGCGCACGCCCGCGGTGTCCAGCGTGCCTCGCACGACCTTGTACCTCACGCCGGGCAAGTCCCTCACTCGGCCGCCGCGCACCAGGACGATCGAGTGCTCCTGGAGGTTGTGGCCCTCGCCTGGAATGTAGGCAGTGATCTCGATGCCGGTGGTCAGACGGACCCGGGCCACCTTGCGCAGAGCCGAGTTCGGCTTCTTCGGCGTGGCCGTGTAGACCCGAGTGCACACGCCCCGGCGCTGCGGCGCGCCCTGCAGCGCCGGAGTCGACTCCTTGCGGCGCTTCGACTGGCGGCCCTTGCGGACCAGCTGCTGGATCGTGGGCACTAGGCGCCGTCCTCGGGGTCGATGGCGGACACGGGATGCGAACAGGGGATTGTACGGAGGCGCCGGCCGGTTCCGTCACCCCGCCTCGGTGGCGGGGCCGGCCGCGTCGGCGCCGGGATACTCGAGGATGGCGGCATCGCTCATCTCGTCGCTCATCTCGTCGCTGCGATGGGCGAGCCAGTCGGCGATGTCCTGGTCGGTGTCGCCGGAGCTGTAGTAGTCCATCGGCGTGTGGTCGGGAGCGTGGGTCTTGAAGCCTTGGCGGTATCGGGTCGCGCCGCTCCCGGCCGGGATGAGCTTGCCGATGATGATGTTCTCCTTGAGGCCCACCAGCGTGTCGCGCTTGGACTCGATGGCCGCCTCGGTGAGCACGCGGGTGGTCTCCTGGAACGACGCGGCCGACAGCCACGACTCGGTGGCCAGCGACGCCTTGGTGATCCCCATCACCTCGCGCCGCCCGGAGGCGGGCCGGCCCCCGGCTCGCACAGCCTCGCGGTTCGTCTGCTCGAAGACCGCCTTGTCCACCCGCTCGTCGGGCAGGAAGCTCGTGTCGCCCGGCTCGCCGATGGCGACCCGCTTGGTCATCTGACGAACGATCAGCTCGATGTGCTTGTCGTGGATGGACACGCCCTGGTCGCGGTACACCTTCTGCACCTCGGCCACCAAGTAGCGCTGGGTGGCGTCGATGCCGCGGATCTCGAGCAGCTCCTTGGGGTCGCGGGGCCCTTCCACAAGGGCGTCGCCCGGCTCCACCTCGTCTCCGTCGCGCACCTCGAGGCGGTACTCGGTGCCGATCCGGCAGTCGTGCTCGGTGCCGTCGTTCTCGACGATCACCACCGTGCGGTCGCCGCTGTCCTCGTCGCGGATCCTCACGACGCCCGCGTGGCGGGCCAGGACGGCCTTGCCCTTGGGCGTGCGGGCCTCGAACAGCTCCACCACCCTGGGCAGGCCGCCCGCGATGTCCTGCGCGCCGGCGACGCCGCCGGTGTGGAACGTCCGCATGGTCAGCTGCGTGCCGGGCTCGCCGATGGACTGCGCGGCGATGACGCCGACGGCCTCGCCCTGCTCGATCAGCTTGCCGGTGGCCAGCGACATCCCGTAGGAGGCCGCGGTGATGCCCGAGGCCGAGTCGTCGCTGAGCGGCGAGAGCACGCGCACCCGCGTGACCGACGAGTCGTCGCGCAGCGCGGCGAGCTCGGCGTCGCCCACCATCGTGCCGGCGAGGATCGTCTCGCCGTCGCTCAGAGTCACATCGTCGGCCAGCACCCGGCCGAACAGCCGGGTCTCCAGGTAGGTGCGCTTGCTGGGCGTGTCCGGCCCGATGTCGTCGAGCCAGATCCCCTTGACCCAGCCTCCCCCGGCGAAGGGGTCGTCGCTGTTGATGATGACCTCCTGGGCCACGTCCACCAGACGCCGCGTGAGGTAGCCGGAGTCGGCCGTGCGCAGCGCGGTGTCCACCAGGCCCTTACGGGCGCCGGGAGTGGCGATGAAGTACTCCAGCACCTTGAGGCCCTCGCGGAAGTTGCTCTTGATCGGCCGGGGGATCATGTCGCCGCGGGGGTTGGCGACCAGGCCCCGGATGCCGGCTATCTGGCGGATCTGCATCATGTTGCCCCGCGCCCCGGAGCCGACCATCATGTTGACCGGGTTGAAGGCGTCGGCCTCGAGGCCCTCCTTCATCCGCCCGGTGACCTCCTCGATCGCCTGGGACCAGACCTCGACCTCGAGCTGGCGGCGCTCGCCGTCGGTGATGATCCCCCGACGGAACTGGCGCTCGACCTTGTCGGCCTGCTTCTCGTGGCGGTCGAGGATCTCGGTCTTCTGCCGGGGGGTGCGCACGTCGTCGATCGAGATCGTCAGACCCGAGCGGGTCGCGAACTCGAAGCACAGGTCCTTGAGGGCGTCGAGGCTGCCAGCCACCTCCGCAGTGCGGAAGCCGCGGGCCAGCCGGTCGACGATCGCCCCCATCTCCTTCTGGCCCACGTCGGCGTTCACGTAGCCGAACCCGTCCGGCAGGGTGTGGTTGAAGAAGACCCGGCCCGCGGTGGTGGGCTCGTAGCGGGCCGCCGCGCCGTTGGCGGGCGAGATGAGCAGGTCGGACGCGCCGCGGTACTCGATGGGGGCGTGCAGCGCCAGGTCGCCGTTCTCGTAGGCGAAGCGGACCTCGTCGATCGAGCGGAACTTGCGGCCCGATCCCGGCGCGTCCTCGACCACCATCGTCAGGTAGTGCGAGCCGATGATCATGTCGAGGCTGGGCGACACCAGCGGCCGGCCGTGGGCCGGGCTCAGCACGTTGTTGGCCGACAGCATCAGCACCCTGGCCTCGGCCTGGGCCTCCGCCGACAGCGGCAGGTGCACGGCCATCTGGTCGCCGTCGAAGTCGGCGTTGAAGGCCGCGCAGACGAGCGGGTGGATCTGGATGGCCTTGCCCTCCACCAGCACCGGCTCGAAGGCCTGGATGCCGAGGCGGTGCAGCGTCGGGGCCCGGTTCAACAGGACGGGATGCTCCCGGATGACGTCCTCGAGCACGTCCCACACCTGGCGCCGGCGGCGCTCGACCATGCGCTTGGCCGACTTGATGTTGGGCGCCATCTCCACATCGACCAGCTTCTTCATGACGAACGGCTTGAACAGCTCCAGCGCCATGATCTTGGGCAGGCCGCACTGGTGGAAGCGCAGGGTGGGGCCGACGACGATCACCGACCGGCCCGAGTAGTCCACCCGCTTGCCGAGCAGGTTCTGGCGGAAACGCCCCTGCTTGCCCTTGAGCATGTCCGAGAGCGACTTCAGGGCCCGGTTGCCGGGGCCGGTCACCGGGCGCCCGCGGCGCCCGTTGTCGAAGAGCGCGTCGACGGCCTCCTGAAGCATCCGCTTCTCGTTGTTGACGATGATGTCGGGCGCAGCGAGGTCGAGCAGGCGCTTGAGCCGGTTGTTGCGGTTGATGACTCGGCGGTACAGGTCGTTGAGGTCCGAGGTGGCGAACCGTCCGCCGTCGAGCTGAACCATGGGCCGAAGCTCGGGCGGGATCACCGGCACGACGTCGAGGATCATCGCCCTAGGGTCGTTGATGCGCCGGCCGTAGGGGTCCTTGCGGTTGAAGGCGGCCAGGATCCTGAGCCGCTTGATCGCCTTCTGCTTGCGCTGGGCCGAGAGCGGGCGCTGGCCTTCGGGCGGATTGATCTGGCTGCGCAGCATCTCCTCCTCGGCGTCGAAGTCGAGCGCGGCGATCAGCCGGGCGATGGCGTCGGCGCCCTGCCCGCCCTCGAAGTAGTCGCCCCAGCGGTCCACCAGCTCGCGCCAGAGATCCTCGTCCTCGATGATCTGGCGGCTGAACAGGTCGGTGAACACCTCCCAGGCGCGCTCCACGGTCTCGCGCTCCTCCTCGAAGCGCTCCTGGATCTCCTCGAGCTCCTTGTCGGCCCTCTTCTGAAGCGTCCGCAGCTCCGACTCGCGGGCGTTGGACTCCTCGGCCTCGGCCAGGTCCTTCTCGAGCTGCTCCTGGCGCCCGGCCAGCGCGAGGCGTCGGTCGGTCTCGACGGCGTCGAGCTCGCGGCGGATCTCCGCCTCGAGCTCGGGCATGTCAGCGTGGCGCCGGTCGGCGTCGACCGTCACGACGAGGTTGGCCCCGAAGTAGATCACCTTCTCGAGCTGCTTGGCCTTCAGCTCCTCCTTGGGCTGGGTGCCCATCAGCAGGTAGGCGAGCCAGGACCGGGTCCCCCGCAGGTACCAGATGTGAACCGCCGGCGCGGCCAGCTCGATGTGGCCCATCCGCTCCCGGCGCACCTTCGAGCGGGTCACCTCCACGTTGCAGCGCTCGCAGATGATGCCCTTGAACCGCACCCGCTTGTACTTGCCGCAGGAGCACTCCCAGTCGCGGGTGGGGCCGAAGATCTTCTCGCAGAACAAGCCGTCCTTCTCGGGCTTGAGCGTGCGGTAGTTGATCGTCTCGGGCTTCTTGACCTCGCCGTTGGACCAGGTGCGTATCGAGTCGGCGCTGGCCAGGCCGATCTTGAGGTCGCTGAATTCGTTCACGTCGAGCATGTTGGCTTCCGATCGATGTCCTAGATGGTCCTGTCGGACCGGCTTGTGTCGCCTGCCGTCGGCCGGGCGGCCCCGCCCCGCCGGATGGAGCTCAGCGCCGGGCCACGCTTCGCGCCAGGTCGTCCTCGTCGCTGCCGCGCTCGGGGCGCTGGAGGTCGATCCCGAGGGCCTCCACCGAACGGAGGCTCTCCTCGTCGAGCTCGCGCATCTCGATGTGCTCGCCCGCGGCGGAGAGGACCTCCACGTTGATGCACAGCGACTGCATCTCCTTGATGAGCACCTTGAAGCTCTCGGGTATGCCCGGATCCGGGACGTTCTCGCCCTTGACAATGGCCTCGTAGGCCTTTGCCCGGCCCAACACGTCGTCGGACTTGACGGTCAGCAGCTCCTGCAGGCAGTAGGCCGCTCCGTAGGCCTCCAGGGCCCACACCTCCATCTCGCCGAAGCGCTGGCCGCCGAACTGGGCCTTGCCCCCCAGGGGCTGCTGGGTGATCATCGAGTAGGGGCCGGTGGAGCGGGCGTGGATCTTGTCGTCCACCAGGTGCGCCAGCTTGAGCATGTAGACGTAGCCGGTCATCACCGGATTGTCGTAGGGCTCGCCGGTGCGCCCGTTGTAGAGGATCTGCTTGCCGTCGATTCCGATGAGGCGCTCGCCGTCGCGGGTCTCGGGGTTGAGGCTGCTCAGGATGTCGACGATGGTCGGCTTGTCCTTGGCCAGCTCCCGCTCGTCCCAGGAGGCGCCGTCGAACACCGGCGTGGCCACCAGGGTGGACGGAGGGGTCACCGGACGGGTCTTGCGCTCGGTGCCCCGGACCGGCTCGTTGCCGACCCTCGTTCCGTTGGTCTGCCAGCCGTATCGGGCGCAGTAGCCGAGATGGGCTTCCAGCACCTGGCCCACGTTCATGCGCGAGGGCACGCCCAGGGGGTTCAGGATGATGTCCACCGGGGTGCCGTCGGCGGTGTAGGGCATGTCCTCCAGCGGCAGTATCCGCGAGATCACGCCCTTGTTGCCGTGGCGGCCCGCGAGCTTGTCGCCCACGCTGATCTTGCGGTTCTGGGCCACGTAGACCCGCACCAGCTGGTTGACGCCGGGGGGCAGCTCGCCCGCGTCGGGGTCGTCGCGGTTGAAGACCTTGACGTCGATGACCTTGCCGTTCTCGCCATGGGGCACTTTCAGGGAGGTGTCGCGCACCTCGCGGGCCTTCTCGCCGAAGATGGCCCGCAGGAGCCGCTCCTCGGGCGTCAGCTCCGTCTCGCCCTTGGGGGTGACCTTGCCCACCAGCACATCGCCGGGGCCCACCTCGGCGCCCACCCGCACGATCCCGCGGTGGTCGAGGTCGGCGAGGATGTCGTCGGAGAGGTTGGGGATGTCCCGGGTGATCTCCTCGGCGCCCAGCTTGGTGTCGCGGGCGTCGATCTCGTGCTCGTGGATGTGGATGGAGGTCAGCACGTCGTCGCGGACGAGGCGCTCCGACAAGATGATGGCGTCCTCGAAGTTGTAGCCCTCCCAGGACATGAAGGCCACCAGCAGGTTCTTGCCCAGCGCCAGCTCTCCGTGGTCGGTGGAGGGCCCGTCGGCGAGGACCTGCCCGGAGCGGACCCGGTCGCCGCGGCGCACCAGGGGCTTCTGGGTGATGCAGGTGTCCTGGTTGGACCGCTCGAACCGGCGCAGACGGATCACGTTGCGGCCCGCGGCGTGCTCGGGCCCGGCCTTGGCGTAGTCCACCACGATCTGGTCGCCGTCGACCTCGGTCACCACGCCGTCCGCGGCCGCGATAACCATGTCGGCCGCGTCGCGGGCGGCGCGGCCCTCGACGCCGGTGCCGATGTAAGGGGCCTCGGAGCGCACCAGGGGAACCGCCTGGCGCTGCATGTTCGCGCCCATCAGCGCCCGGTTGGCGTCGTCGTGCTCCAGGAAGGGGATCAGTGCGGTGGCTACGGAGACGATCTGCTTGGGCGAGATGTCCATCATCTGCACTTCAGAGGGAGGCACGAAGGAGATCTCGGTCGTCGCGCCGAAGAACACCTCCTGCTCGAGTTGGAGCCTCAGGTCCTGCAGCGACGCCGCCTGGGGGGACCGGCGGGCCAGGACGCGGGGATTTATGAAGCGGCCCTCGGCGTCGATGGGAGCGTTGGCCTGGGCGACGACGTACTCCTCCTCCTCGTCGGCCGCAAGGTAGACGATCTCGTCGGTGACCCGGCCGTCGGACACCACCCGGTAGGGCGACTCGATGAATCCGAACTCGTTGACCCGCGCGTAGGAGGCCAGACCCCCGATCAGCCCGATGTTGGGGCCCTCGGGAGTCTCTATGGGACACATGCGCCCGTAGTGGGAGAAGTGGACGTCGCGCACCTCGAACCCGGCTCGCTCCCGGCTCAGGCCGCCCGGTCCGAGAGCCGACAGGCGCCGCCGGTGGGTGAGGCCCGACAGCGAGTTGACCTGGTCCATGAACTGCGACAGCTGGGACGTGCCGAAGAACTCCTTGATGGCCGCGACCACCGGCCGGATGTTGATCAGGGTCTGGGGGGTGATCGCCTCCACGTCCTGAGTGGTCATGCGCTCTCGCACCTGCCGCTCCATGCGCGACAGGCCGATGCGCACCTGGTTCTGGATTAGCTCGCCCACGCTGCGGATGCGGCGGTTGGCGAAGTGGTCCTGGTCGTCGAGGCGGTAGCCGGGCTCGCCCTTGGCCAGGTTCAGCAGGTAGGTGGCCGCGGCCAGCATCTCGCAGGGCGACAGCAGGGACTGCTCGGGATCGGGGCGGTCGATCTCCAGCCCGAAGGTCTCCTCGAGGAAGTCGAACTCCGGGCCGAGCTTGCGGTTCAGCTTGTGGCGGCCCACCCGGGACAGGTCGTAGCGTCGGCCGCTGAAGAAGGAGTTCTCGAAGTAGGACCGGGCCGTCTCGGCCGTGGCCGGGTCGCCGGGGCGGACCCGCTTGTAGATCTCGATCAGCGACTCGTCGCGGGTCGGAGCGAGATGGCCCTGCTTCTCCCACTGCTCGGCCAGGAAGTCGAAGTGCTCCACGAAGCGATCGAGGAACCCCGGGTGGTTCTCCTCGTCGTAGCCGAGCGCCCGCAGCAGGGTGAACAGGGGCAGGCGGCGCTTGCGGGCCACCCGCACCCCGGCGGTGATCTCCTTGCGGGGCTTCTGCTCCACGTCGAACTCGATCCACTCGCCCCGGTAGGGGTGGATGGTGCCGGTGACGAGCTGGTACTTGGCCAGGTTGCGCAGCCGGTAGCGCTCGCCGGGCTGGAAGATCACGCCGGGAGAGCGGACGAGCTGGGACACGACCACCCGCTCGGTGCCGTTGATTATGAACGTGCCCTTGTCGGTCATCATGGGGAAGTCGCCCATGAAGACGATCTGCTCCTTGATCTCGCCGGTGGAGGCGTTCAGGAAGCGGGCCCGGACGAAGATCGGCGCGGAGTAGGTCATGTCCTTCTCCTTGCACTCGTCCACGCTGAACTTCGGGGGCGGGTGCAGGTCCTCGTCGTCGGGATCGAACTCGAGCTCGAGCTGGAGCGTGCCGCTGTAGTCGGAGATAGGCGAGATGTCCTTGAAGGTGCGGGTCAGGCCCTCGCTCATCAGCCATGCGAAGCTCTCGCGCTGGATGGCGATCAGGTCCGGGAGCTCGAGGATCTCTTCGAGGCTGCCGAACGAGTAGCGTTCGCGTGAAGCGGCGCGTGCGGTCACGTGGTACTCCCGAGGGCGAGACGGTGCGATATCACGTGGCGACGCGAGCGCGCGAAAAGGACGGGGAAATAGCCACGGGACCAGCCTCCCGGCGCGCTCGGACGACCACGGTGAAGCGGAGGCTAACGGGCGCAGGGTCGAGCGACAACCCCGCGGGCGGCGGCCGAGCCGGCGCGCCCGACAGACGTTAGTCGATCAAGCGGGCCCG
The DNA here is from genome assembly GCA_963667505.2 of Acidimicrobiales bacterium. GTDB lineage: Bacteria > Actinomycetota > Acidimicrobiia > Acidimicrobiales > Aldehydirespiratoraceae > Aldehydirespirator. Next base: position 2,496,512 of record OY763490.2, read on the forward strand.
GGCCGCGGCCACCGCTGCAGCGTCCAGTCCCATGGCCTCCAGATATCCGGCCCCACCGGACCAGCGGTCGCGGAATTGGTCGAGCGTGTCGGCCATCACCGCGGGCCGGGCGTCCCACATGGGCGCGAAGTCGGCCGGATCGAGCCCCTGCTCCTCGATCATCGGGAGCAGCGACAAGGCCTCGGTCTGGTCTTGCATGGAACTGGGCCTGCGCTCAGCCGACAGGGCGTAGTCGGCCACTATGTCCGGCCCGTCCGCTCCCGCGAGGTCGAGCAGGACCATGGCGGCCACCCCAGTGCGGTCCTTGCCCGCGGTGCAGTGGATCACCGCCGGCTCGCCCTGGGCCACCTGCCGGGCGATCCGCACGAACGACGGCCCAAAGTTCTCGAGCATGCTGACGTAGCCCGCAACCATGTCGGACTCCCCGTAGGAGCGGATCTCGCCGGCCGCGATCCGCTCGAAGAGGGTCCGGGCCCGGAACTCGCGGTCGCTGGTCATCGGCAGATGGACATACGACGCGCCCTCCGGCAGCCGGTCGGGGAAGTCGGCCACCTCGCCGTCCGATCTCAGGTCGAACACATGGCGGATCCCCATGGCCTCGAGCCGCACGAGGTCGGCGTCGCTGAGGGTGCACAGCCGGTCGGCGCGGTACACCACGCCCGAGGCGGTCGAGCCTCCTCCGACGAGGGGCAGCCCGCCGAGATCGCGGAAGTTGCCGGGACCGTCGAGCTCGACCCGTCTCTCCACCGGCATTCTGCCTCCTTGGGCGTGCGCCGACTGCGGTGGCGATCAGCCCGAGCGGAGACCGTCGGCCCTAGACGAGCTCCACTCCTGCGCCCACCGCCTCCAGCGCAGCCTTCGCCTTCTCGGCGTCGGCCTTGGGCGCGCCCTCGAGCACGGGCTTCGGCGCGTTGTCGACGAGCTCCTTGGCCTCCTTGAGCCCGAGCGACGTCAGCGCGCGCACCTCCTTGATCACCTGGATCTTCTTCTCGCCGACGGCGGCCAGCATCACGTCGAAGGAGTCCTTCTCCTCCTCGGGCTCGTCCGCTGCGCCCGCCGCGGGGGCGGCCGCCACCGCTACCGGGGCGGCCGCGGTGACGTCGAAGCGCTCCTCGAACTCCTTGAGCAGCTCGCTCAACTCGAGGACGGTCATCTGCGAGATCGAATCGAGGATCTCTTCTCTGGTAGCCATGTTCAGGCCTCCTGTGTGTCGGATGGGTCGGGTGTTCCGTCTGCCGCGCTGCGGGAGTCGATCAACGCCTTCAGCCCGTGAGCGAAGTTGCGGGGCAGCGCCTCCAGAAGCCCGCAGAACTTCGACAGCGGCGCGCTGAGCGCCCCTGCGAACTGCGCCAGGAGGGCCTCGTGGGAGGGGAGGTCGGCCAAGGCCACCAAGTCATCGGCGGCGAGCACCTTGCGACCGAGCAACCCGCCCTTGAGCACGAGCGCCCGGTGGGTCCGCGAGAAGTCCCGGAGCGCCTTGGCCACCGCCGCGGCGTCGCCCGCGGAACCGTCTGCCCGCTTGCCCACGAAGGCGATCGCGGTCGGGCCGGTGAGCTGGTCGCCCAAGTCGAGGCCCATCTCGGAGACGGCGAGGCGCACCATGGTGTTCTTGTAGACGGTGTACTCGCCGCCGACCGAGCGCAGTGAGCGCCGCAGCTCCGCCATGTCCGGCACGTTCAGGCCCCGGTACTCGGTGAGCAGGGCGGCGTCGCTGCCATCAAGCCTGTCACGTACCTCGGCGACGACGGCCGCCTTCTCAGACCGGGATGCTGACATGGTTGCCTTCCTCGTCCGGCGGGCCAGCCGACCCATTGGTGCTCCCCGCGGAGCGCACCGGATGTCTCAGGTGGGCACGGTCGTGTGTCCGGCGGCGAGTATACGGTGCCGGTCGGCGCCCCCAACCCGCCAGCGGCGAACCGGCCCGGCTAGTCCGCGGCTCCCACGCCCGCCGGATCGACGCGCACGCCCGGCCCCATCGAGGAGCTGAGGACAACCTTCTTGACGTACCTGCCCTTGGCCGCGGCCGGCTTGGCCCGGTGCAGTTCGGCGACCACGGCCCGCAGGTTCCGCAGCAGGTCGGCCTCGTCGAAGGAGACCCGACCGATGGGCACGTGCACGTTGGCAAACCGGTCGGTGCGGTACTCGACCTTGCCGCCCTTGAACTCTTCGATGGTCCGGGCGACGTCGTTGGTGACCGTGCCGGTCTTCGGGTTGGGCATCAGGCCTCGGGGTCCGAGGATCCGGCCCAGCTTGCCGACCACCGGCATCATGTCGGGAGTGGCGATGGCGACATCGAAGTCGATCGTGCCGCCCGTGACCTGCTCAGCGAGATCCTCGGCGCCCACCACGTCGGCGCCGGCCTCGCGCGCCTTGGTGGCCGTCTCGCCTTGGGCGAACACCGCCACCCTCACCTCCTTGCCGGTGCCCGAGGGCAGAGAGACCGTGCCCCGCAGCATCTGGTCGGCTTTGCGCGGATCGACGCCGAGACGCACGACGACGTCGACGCTCTCGTCGAACCGCTTCCGGGCCAGGCTCTTGACCAGGCTCACCGCGTCGGTGTCGGTGTGTTGGCGCAAGCGGTCGAAGCTCTCGACCGCGTCATCGTGCTTCTTGCCCTTGGCCATGCCGGCTCCTGTTGCTCGTGGCTCGCAGCCCGACCGACGACGGGCCTAGCCGACGGCGATGCCCATGGACCGGGCCGTTCCCTCGACCTGGGCCTTGGCCGCCTCGAGGTCGTTGGCGTTCAGGTCCGGCATCTTGATCTCGGCGATCTCGGCCAGCTGGGCGTCGCTGATGGTGCCCGCCGGCTCGCGGCCCGGCGCCATCGACGCCTTCTCGAGGCCGGCGGCGCGGCGGATCAAGTACGACGTCGGCGGGGTCTTGGTGATGAAGGTGAAGGACCGGTCCTCGTAGATGGTGATCTCCGCGGGAATGATCTGGCCCCGCTTGTCCTCCGTGCGGGCGTTGTAGTCCTTGCAGAAGTCCATGATCGACACGCCGTGGGGGCCCAGGGCCGTGCCCACCGGCGGCGCGGGCGTGGCTTGGCCGCCAGGAATATGGATCTTGACTACGGCAGCGACCTGCTTGCGGGCCATAGCACTCTCCAGCACTCTCCGGGGAAACGGAACGGACGTAGCAGTGTGGCGGCGCCGGCCGCGAGCGCCAACCCGCGGCCGCCGGGCGCGGCCGGCGGGGCGGGACGGAGCCCCGCAGCGCCTGCTAGAGGCGAGCCACCTGGGCGAACTCGAGCTCGACGGGGGTCTCGCGGCCGAAGATGTTCACCAGCACCTTCACCTTCAACTGGTCCTCGTTGATCTCGATGATCTCGCCCGAGAAGTCAGCGAACGGGCCGTCCTTGACTCGCACCGTCTCTCCGAGGCCGTACTCGAACATGGGCTTGGCCCGCTTGGAGGCCTCGCGGGACCGGTCGGCCTCCACACCGAGGAACGCCTCGACGTCCCGGCGGCGCAGCGCCGAAGGCCGGCCGCCCTGGTTAACGAAGCCGGTCACGTTGGGCGTGTCCCGAATCACCGGCCACACCTCGTCGTCAAGGTCGCATCGCACGAAGACGTAGCCGGGGAACAGGCGCTTGGAGGAGATCACTTTCTTGCCGTTCTTGAACTCGGGAACGTCGCGCAGGGGGATGACCACCTCGTGGATTCGGCCCTCCATGTTCATCGAGGCGGTGCGGGCCTCGATGTTCTGCTTGACCTTCTTCTCGTACCCGGACTGGGTGTGCACCACGAACCACCGGCCCGGCCGGTCGTAGGGGCTGGCCGCCTCGACTTCGGCGTCGGCTTCCTCGGCGAACAGATCGTCCTCGGTGATGACCGCCTCGGCGGACTGCGTGGAGTCGGGCATGGGGGACCTCAGGTGTCGAATAGCTCGAGTATGAACGTGGAGAAGACCCAGTCGAGCCCGTAGATCATGGCGGTCAGCACCACCACGGTGACGAGCACGACGATCGAGTAGTTGACCGTCTCGGCCCGGCTGGGCCAGGCCACCTTCCGAAGCTCGCCCCGCACCTCGCGGAGGAACTGGACCGGCGGCGTGCGCTCATTGGACGTGGCGGCCGGCCGACTGCGGCTGCGGACGGGCGCGCCCTCGGCGTCCACTTCGCCCTGCTTGCGAAGCATCCGCTTCTGCTGGCGGTTCATGGCCATTGTCCGATGTCACCTCTTAGTGTGGGACGGCGGGCTGCCGTCCGAGGGTCCGCAGGGGCGGAGGGACTCGAACCCCCAACCGCCGGTTTTGGAGACCGGTGCTCTGCCAGTTGAGCCACGCCCCTCAGCAGCCGTCCACGCTACCAGCACCGGGCGGCCGACGGCTACGGCCCGACGGCTACGGCCCGACGCCCTGTCGGCCGTCGCGGCGATCTTCACCGTCCGCCTCGACGGAAGTCAGCGGGCGGACTGTGAGTCTTGTGGGTTGCCTCAGGGCATCAGGACGGCGCCGCGGCGGTGGCGGGCCGCCAAGGCGATCACGCCGACCGCGGCCGCGGCGCCCGCAGCCGCACCACCGACCGCGGCCGCGGCCTGGGCGAGAGCGCGGCGGCCGGGCCGCTCCCGGTGGGCGGCCAGATGCCCCAGGATCTGTGACTCCACCCGCGGGTCGTGGCCGAGGGGCGCGTCGCGCATGGTCCGCATGGCCTCCATCATCCGCCGGTACCGCAACTGCTCGGCCCGGCATCGCAGGCATGCCGCCAGGTGCTCGTTCTGCGCCGGGCCGACGCTGTGCTCGCCGCGCGCGGCCGCCGCCAGAGACTCACTCGTCGAGACGCAGTCGGCTCGCGCCGTCGCATCCGAAACCGCAACCGCAGGTCCGGCAGTGCCGCGGTCAGCCCTCACGGCCCCGCTCCTCTCCCGGCAGGGGCAGCACCTGCTCGCGCAGGCGCTGGCGGGCCCGGTGCAGGCGGACTTTGGCCGCGGTCACCGAGATTCCGAGTTCCTTGGCGATGGCCTCGTGAGGCAGGTCGTACAAGTCACGAAGCACCACGACGGCGCGCAGCCGCGGCGGCAGGTCGGCGATGGCCGCGTCCAGGCTCGCCCTGAGCTCGGCCAGATCACCTTGCAGGACGGGATCGTGCTCGGGGCGAGTGTCGATCAAGTCGTGGTCAGAGGCCAGTTCGTCGTGGCGGTGGCGTTGGCGCCGGCTGAGGTGGGTGGCGGAGCAGTTGGCCACGATCCGGTACAGCCAGGTGCTGAACCGGGCGTCACCGCGGAATCGGTCGATGCTGCGGTAAGCCCTCAAGTACGTTTCCTGCACCACGTCGCGTGCGTCCTCGGTGTTGCCTGTGAGGCGCAGGGCCAACGCGTAGGCGTCGGAATGGGTGACACGGACGAGTTGGTTGAACGCCTCCCGGTCGCCGGCCTTGGCCCGCTCTACGAGCGCGGCCTCCTCCGTCACCGATTGAGACTCCCCGGCGGCGTCCGGGTTACGCGACGGGTCCTCGACGGCTCGAAGACGGCGACGCGGAGAGACCGTCACAAGCGCCGCCGGGTCGAGCCATCTGACCGCGGCGCGCGCCAGCAGGGAACTCCCATGTAGCGACGGACAGATTCGAACTGTCGACCTCTCGATTATGAGTCGAGCGCTCTTGCCTACTGAGCTACGTCGCCGTGAGCGCAGCCTCGCGTCTGCGCCGAGCTCCCTGTCAGAATCGAACTGACGACCTTCTCCTTACCATGGAGACGCTCTACCGTCTGAGCTAAGGGAGCGGGCCGGCGCCGAGGCGCCGGTCTGCCATGATGCCACGGGACCGGGACTGTTCCCAACCGTCGGCGGCGCCGACTAGCCGATTACCTTGCGGGCCTCGCCGAGGCCGGTGACGGTAGTCTGGATGACTCCGCACCCTCGGTGACGGCCAGGATCGTGTTGGCCATGCTCATGCCGAAGTACATGTGGAAGTGGGTCTCCACCGGCACGGTCAGCCGGCGTCGGCCGCGTTCATCACGAAGGCGAGCAGGGTGTAGTAGCCCACGAGCGTGCTCAGCTCGACCGTCCCGGCCGCGCCCAGCCGGTCGGCGACCGCGGCGTGCGCCGAGTCCGACACGGTGGAGGTGGCGCAGAGTTCCCGCACGAAGCCGACGATCACGCCGTCGGGCGGTTCGACAGGACCGCCGCCCTCCAGGTCGGCGATGGTCGTGTCCGCCACCCCAGCCGCCCGGGCCAGGCCGATGTGGGTGTCCCACTCGAAGCCGCAGCTGTGGGCTTTGGCCACCGTGATGATGGCCAGCTCGCGGTCGTGGTCGCTCAACGACCCCTCGTAGCGGATCTGGTGGCCGAGCTCGGCCGCGGGCCGGGCCATCTCGGGCCGGTGCAGCAGCACCTCGAAGGGGCGGAGCATCTTGCCGCGACTCTCGACGATCCAGTCGAAGACAACTTCCTGGGCCTCGCTGAGCCCTTGGCGGTCGGTGAGGAGGGTAAGTCTGGCCATCTCACTCCCCTATCCGGAACGGGCGCACGCCAGAGCCTTGGAGGAGAGGCCGGCCCGGCGACGGCCGACGGCCAGGTCGTTGCGGTCGAGCCCGTTGGTGAGATAGGCGAAGGAGAGCCCGCTGGCTGGATCGGCCCAGCCGAGCTGGCCTTTAGACCCGCCGTGGCCGAACGCGTCGGGCGAGGCGTCCTCGCCGTGGCCGCGCAGGCGTTGCCAGCCGTCGTCGCCGGCGAGCAGGAAGGCGTGCGAGCGGTTCGCCGGCGCTCCCAGCCAGTCCGGGAGGCTCTGGCGCACGACCATGGCGTCGCGCCGCACCTCGGGACGCAGGAAGCCGCCCGTGTTGTGGAGCACGGCCTGATACCACAGGGCGATGTCGGCGGCAGTGGAGATCCCGCCCCCTCCGGGCACGGCGGCGGCCCGCAGCCAGGGGCGGTTGAGGGCCTCGAGAGCCTCGTCGCCGACGCCGAGGTCGGGCGGTTCGTCAAGTCCGAGAACCTCCAGCTCCGCCGCCGTGGGCAGGGTGCCCACCGGCACCAACTCGGCTACGCCGGACTGCTCGCCGAACGACAGCCAGCGGGGGCATCCGACGGGGTCGGTCACCCGCTCGGCGATGACGTCGACGTAGGGGCGGCCGGTCACCTCCGCGATGATGTCGGCCAGTACCCAGTGCGCGGAGACCGGGTGGTACACGAAGCGGCTTCCGGGCGGCCAGGCGAGGCGCCAGTTGCCGTAGGCGGCCAGACGGGCGGCGCGGTCGGTGATCTCTACTTGGTCCAGCGGCGCTCGGGGGAACCCGCCGGTGTGCAGCATCAGCTGGGACACGGTGATGGCGCCCTTGCCGTTGGCCCCGAAGGACGGGAGCACGTCGGTCACCGGCCTGTACAGGTCGAGGAGGCCCTCGGCGGCCAGCGCCATGACGGTGAGGGACACGGTCGGCTTGACCGACGAGTACATGTGGAAGCGGGTGTCGAGGGTGCAGTCTCCGAGCGCCTCGGCATGCACGATCTCGTCCTCCAGGGCCAGAGCGAGCTGCGCCGCGGGCAGCAGCCCGGAGTCCACGTCGTGGCGGGCCAGCTCGACCAGGGCCTGCACGGCCTTGCCGTCGATGCCTGTCATGATGCGACCGTATCGGCCGCCGCCTCCGACCCGTCCGTCGGTACTTGCCTGCCCATGAGGAACTGGCAGCGTTATGCACGGTATACATGCATTCTACTGCCAATTCGGTGTGAACTGGCAGCGGAGAACGCCGTTATCGGACTCCAGCACTGCCAAATCCAACAGCCCGATTGATCCACCAGGCGAACTGGCAGCGGAGAACGCCGTTCTCGAGCTCCAGCGCTGCCAATTCGGGAACTAGTTGACGGCTTTGGCCATGCCCTCCCAGTAGGGGGCCCGCAGCTTGAACTTCTGGAGCTTGCCGGTGGCGGTGCGGGCCAGCTCGTCGCGCATCTCCACCGAGGTCGGGCACTTGTAGTGGGCGATGCGGTCGCGGCAGTGGGCGATCAGCTCCTCGGGCGTGGCCTCGGCGCCGGGGGCCAGCACCACCAGGGCCTTGACCGTCTCGCCCCACTTCTCGTGGGGCACGCCGATGACGGCCACCTCGGCCACCGCCGGATGGGAGAACAGGGCGTCCTCCACCTCGATGGACGACACGTTCTCGCCGCCGGAGATGATCACGTCCTTCTTGCGGTCGGTGATCATGTAGTAGCCGTCGTCGTCGACGTAGCCGCCGTCGCCGGTGTGGAACCAGCCGTCCACGATGGCCTCGGCGGTGGCCTCGGGCTGCTCCCAGTAGCCGTCCAGCACATGGTTGCAGCGGGCCAGGAACTCGCCGGAGGCGCTCACCTGCATGCGCACGCCCAGCGCGGGCGCCCCCTGACGGGACAGCATCCGGGCCCGCTCCGCCGACGACAGGCGGTCCCATTCGGCGCGGCGGCGGTTCATGGTGAGCAGCGGCGCGGTCTCGGTGAGGCCGTAGATGTGGATGAACTCCCAGCCCAGCTCGGTCTCGATCCGCTCGATGGTGCGGGTGGGCGGCGGCGCGCCGGCCAGCACGATGCGGGTGCGGCCCGCGCCGGGGATCGGGCCGTCCCACTCGGCGGCCGCGTCGAGGATGGCCGCGGCCACCGCGGGCGCGCCGCACATGAGGGTGATGCCGTGGGTGTCCACCCGGCGCAGGATCTCGGTGCCGTCCACCTTGCGCAGCACGACCTGCCTGGCGCCCATGCCGACCAGCGCGTAGGGCATGCCCCAGCCGTTGCAGTGGAACATGGGCAGGGTGTGCAGGTAGGTGTCGCGGTCGCTGACGGAGGCCTGCCAGCCGAACATGGCCGCGTTGAGCCACAGGCTGCGGTGGGTCTGCTGCACGCCTTTGGGCCGGGCGGTGGTGCCAGAGGTGTAGTTGACGACCGCGGTCTCGTCCTCGTCGGGCGTCCAGGGCTGGGGGGCCTCGCCGAAGCGGAACAGGGCCTCGTCGGACTCGGCGCCGAGCACGAACTTGTGGCGGCACGGGATCGGGGCGAGCGTGTCGGCCAGCTCGGGATCGACGAGCAGCACGTCGGCGCCGCAGTGCTCGACGATGTAGGACACCTCGTCGAGGCTGAGCCGGAAGTTGACGGGCACGAATATGCGGCCGTTGCCGCTGACCCCCCAGAAGCAGCTGAGCAGCCGCCCGGCGTTGTGCGACACCATGGCCACCCGGCCCCCCATGGGCACGCCGAGGGCGTCGAGGCCCGCTCCGGTCGCGTTGGCCAGCTCGCCGAGGCGGCTGAAGGTGACCTCGCCCATCGAGGGCGCGGGCTGGTCGGGCTCGTCGACGAAGGCGACCCGGTCTGGATACACGACCAGGGCCCGGTCGAGATGGTCACGGACAGTGAGCGGAACCTTCATACCCCCAATGATGGCAGCCCCAGCCCGCCCGTCGCACGCTGGACAGGCGACTAGCCTTCGGGGTGTTGAGTCCACTGATCGGAGATCGATGATGAGACGCGGCGGACTGGCGCTTGGGGCCTTGTTGCTGGCTTGGGGGCTGCTGGCGGCGGGCTGCGGCGGGGACGACTCGGAAGCGCCGGAGGCGGAGTCGGACGGGTTCGCGGGGACTGTCCGGCTGGGGGCCGCGCTGAGCGAGACCGGCAAGTACTCGGTGGAGGGCAAGGACTCCCGCCAGGGCTACGACACCTGGGTCCGCTGGGTGAACGAGGTCTACGGCGGCATCGAGATCCGCGGCGAGCGGTACCGGGCCGAGATCGTGTACTACGACGACGAGTCCGACGCCGACACCGCCGCCAACCTCGTGCAGCGGCTCATCGACGAGGACGAGGTCGACTTCCTGCTCGGCCCGTACTCCAGCAGCCTTACCACCGGCACCAGCGCCATCGCCGAGGCCAACAACGTGCTCATGGTGGAGGGCAACGGCACGTCCGACACCATGTTCGAGCGCGGCTTCAAGAACCTGTTCCTGGTGGCCACCATCGCCAGCGACTACACCAAGTCCGGTATCGAGGCGCTGGCCGCGCAGGGGGCTCGCACCGCGGTGATCACCTACGAGGACACGACGTTCCCAACCTCACTGGCCGACGGCGCCATCCGGCACTTGGAGGCCAACGGCATCGAGGTGCTGGCCGTCGAGACCTATCCCAAGGACATCCAGGACGTCTCGGCGATCATGACGAAGTTCCGGGACCTCGACCCCGACATCTTCGTGGGCGGCGGCCACTACAACGACGCCGTGCTGTTCGTCAACTCGGCCAAGGAGATCGGCTTCGAGCCCGACGGCATGCTCATCACCGTCGGCCCGTCCAACCCCAAGCTGGTGGACGAGTTGGGCGACGACGTCGACGGCGTGCTCGGGCCGACCCAGTGGGAGGCCACCATGGCCTACGAGGGGCCGTACTTCGGAACGGCCGCCGACTACGCCGCCTACTACGAGGGCCTGTGGGGCGAGCCCCCCGTGTACCAGGCGGCCAGCGCCACCGCGGCGGCGCTCGCCCTGCACCTGGCCATCGAGGCGGCCGGCGCCACCGACACCGACTCGGTGCGGCTGGCGCTGCGCGGCCTGTCGGCCGCCACCTTCTACGGGCCGATCAGCTTCGACGACCGCGGCGTGAACGTCGGCAAGCCGATGGGCACCATCCAGGTGCAGGACGGCGAGATCTTCGTGGTGGCCCCCGACGGCGCCGCGGTGGCCGAGCTCCGCTACCCGATGGGTGCCGGCTAGCCCCCGCAGCCCGCCGAAGCCCCCTGATGGACGAGCCGTCGGCGGGTCTGGCCCCGAAGGTCACCGCCGAGGTCTTCGAGACGGTCCGCTGGCTCAACCGCGAGATCTCGCTGACGGTGCTGATGATCGAGCAGAACGCCCGCCAAGGCCTCCAGACCAGCCACCGCGGCTACGTGATGGAGCAAGGCCTGATCTCCTACCAAGGCGATGCCGCCGACCTTCTGGAGAACCCCGAAGTGCGCCGAGCCTTCCTAGGCGCCCACTGACCAGCCCCGACCCCAATCCGTCGGCCGGACCCTCGCCCCGGGCGATACGTTGAGATGGTGAGGTCCTGGGTGCGGCGGCACTGGCGGTGGGCGGTTCCGGCTGCGGTCCTTGTTGCGGGGGTGGGGGCTTGGTTGGTGTTCGGCTACTTCGCCTTCCACACCATCCTGATCGACGAGGAGGTGGACGAGGCCGTCCCCTTCTTCACGGCGGGTCCGGCCCCTTCGGGCATCCCCGGCGACGAGACGACCGAGGAGATGGCCGACGCCATGAACGAGGCCATGGCCACCGACGAGATGCCCAGGGTCGACGAGGTGGACGAGCCCATGCCCGAGACGGCCGCCACCGGCAGCGGCAACGAAGCGCAGGCCCAACCCGGCGACGCCGACGCCGACGAGACCCAGCCCGCGAGCAGCGAGCCCCAGATCATCGTGGAAGCGTCCGGGTCGTTCGTGTCCCGCTCTCATCCCACGGAGGGCAGCGCCCGGGTGCTCGGCGACGGCAGCGGCCGGCGCTTCCTGCGGCTCGAGGACTTCCGCACCGACAACGGCCCCGACCTCAACGTGTACCTGTCGGCCGCCCCGCCCGACGCGCCGGCCGGCGCATTCGACGACGACTTCGTCGACCTCGGCGACCTCAAGGGCAACGTCGGTGCCCAGAACTACGAGATCCCGGTCGGGCTCGACCTCGACCGCTACTCCACCGTAACCATCTGGTGCGTGCGCTTCAGCGTAGTCTTCGGCGCAGCCGCCCTATCCGCCTAGGGCCGCGTGTCCGGGCGGACCTCGCCCTCAGGCGGCGGGTAGCGGCTTCAGCAGGTTGGTGTCGATCAGGCCTTGGAAGTGGGCTGTGACGCTGGCGGCCAGAGCGGCGTCGCGGGTCAGGAGGCCGAGTTCGATGTTGCGGTCCAGGGCGGCGGCCGTGAGGTTGGCCGACGTGATGAAGACGGCTTCGTCGTCGACGACCACCGCCTTGGCGTGGAGCACCCCCGCGGGACCGTCGGGGTCGAGGGAGCGGGGGTCGAAATAGACGGCCGGCCTGGACGTTCCGGGCCAGTCTGTGCCCCAGAAGCGGTCCGCGAAGCGGCGCACGAGCTGATCCGGGGCGGTGGTGTCGCCTCTGGCTCGCTGGATGTTCAGCATGAGGACGGCCCGCAGGCCGGGAATGTCGTCCATGCGCTGGGCGAGGTCCGCGAAGGCTCGGGGGCCGTCGAAGTACACGTAGGTGCTCATCCACACCGACTGTGCGGCGTTGCGCACGAGTTCCTCGTAGACGCGGCGGGTGTCGCGGGCGTGGAGGCCGGGCACTTCCGGGCCTGACCACACGAGGTCGAGATCCGAGGAGCCGCCTTCGGCGTGGTCGAGCGACCGCACCCACGCCGCGACGGCACGGCCGGTGATTCCTATGCCCGCCAACTCGGTCAGGTCGGCGACGAGCTCGTCGGTTCCGTCTCGCATCCCCAGGACCGATCGCAGGGCTACGGGCGAGGGGACGTCGGGCACCATCCCGGCCTCGTAGGCGTCCGCAAGGCGTTTGCGCAGGTGGGCGGGCAGAGCCGCTACTCGACTGCCTGGGGCCATGGCAGGTTCAGGGTGCTGGGAAGAAGGCGGCGTCGGGCACGCCGAGCACCGGCACGACCAGCGCCCGGTCGAGGTAGTCGTTGCGCATCTCGCAGGAGGTCTCCGCGATGAGGGCGCAGCCGTGGCAGGCGGCGCCGTGCAGGAAGCGCTGCTCCATGCCGTCGCTGGCGGCGTGCTGGGCGCAGATCGGGTCGTTGGAGCACAGCTGCGCCATCTCCAGTGCGGTGGCAGAGGTGGTCCTCGATGTGGCGGGCCTGCTGCACGAGCCCGCCGAGGGTGCCTTCGGCGTCGGGGGTGCCGGTGTAGAGCAGCACGCCGTGCTGGCCGTCCTCCACGTAGACGCGTTCGCGGATGGAGCTCGCCGGGTAGCCGCAGCGCATCGACATCGACTGGATCAGCAGGTGCGCCAGGGTGTGCAGCAGGATGTAGGGGCCGCCCGGGAACGGGCGTTGCACGCGGCGGTCCTGCTGCCAGGCTTCGTGCTGAGCGAGGAGCCGGTCGAGGCGCTCGGCCACCGGCGGGCGCTTCAGCCATGCCCCCACCGCGGCTTGGCTGAGATGCAGGAACACGCCCTCGCCCCGGTTCTCCGCCGCGGGGAACCAGCGCGGCTCGACCGCGATGTCGGCCCGTTCGACGTCGGTGTCGTACTCGCCGTGGATGTCGCGCATGGCGGCCTCGAAGCGGGTGAACCCGATCAGAGCCAGAACCTCTCGCAGCCGGTGGAGCTGCACCACCGACTCGACGCCGACGCTCAGACGCGACCCGCGGTGCCGCCAGGCGATGTCGGGAAGGCGTCGGGCGTGGAAGTCGGGATCGACGGGCACGTCGTCGCCGTAGCCCTCGGGGGCGGCGAGCAGGGCTTCGAGCTCGGCCACCTTCACGGGACGGTCGCCGGTCCCGCCATGCTTCAGCTGCCCTATCGCTTCGAGGACCTCGTCGTCGGAGAACAGGCTGAGCCTCTCGGTGACCTTCGGCTTCTTCTTGATGACCTGCAGGTCGGCGGAATCGTCGACGATCTGCAGGTCGTCCCACAGCTCGCGCACTGCCTGCTCCACGGCGGAGCCGCGGTCGGGCAGCGACAACGCGCTCACGACCTGCGCGAAGTAGGCATTGGACGCGGTGCGGATGAGCAGCCGGCTCGGCTGGTTGCACTCCTCGTCGGTGTCGAGGCCGAGCCACGGCCGCTTGCCCCGGCAGCCGCCGAGGGGCCTGTGCTCGAGCTCGGCCGCCTCGTACAAGCGCCGGGACTTCCCGCACTCGCACCGCACCACCAGCTCGGCCAGGTCGCCGGTGGTGCCGCGCTCGTCGAGCCAGAGTTGGCGTCGGCACCGTTCGCCCCCGCGATGTGCGAACCCGGACCAGTCGAGGTCGTCCACATGGCCTCGCGGGCAGGCCCTCACGAACCGGGTGGGCACCACCGATTTGCTGTCGAAGCGGCGCCTGTCGTCCAGGGCCCTGCGGTGCACGAGGCGCCGAGAGCGCTTGCGGTCCGGGTCGCCGTCGTCGTCTTGGACCACGAACCACTCCGGGAAGCTCCACGCGCCGATGCCGTGGCCCGGCGCCCATGGCTCCCGCGGCTCGGGCGGCGGCGCGTACATCCGCGGCGACGGCACGCCGGTGATGACCCCGAGCAGGCCCGTGAGCCGCTCGTCGATGATCTCCTCCAGGTCGCCGATGTTGGGCCAGGTATCGAGTCCGGCGACTATGGCGGCGTGCTCGGGCAAGTCCAGGAGCGCGCCCGGCCCGTAGGTGGTGATCACCTGGCTCTGGCGAAGCTGGCCGTGGCCTCGGCTCATCGGTCACCCTTGCGAGACGCCGCCAGGGGCCTTATGTAGAGGTCCACTTCGGGTTCCACGTCGCGCAGCGAGCGGTTGGCCCGGAACTTGCGCTGGTGGGGCGACTCGAAGTCCTCCTCAAGCATCTCGCGCAGCAGGGGCCGGGGCGTGCGGAGCTCGTACCGCTGGTACTGGACCTCGGCGTTGGCGTCCCGGTAGTCCTCGACCACGGTCAGCCACGAGTCGAGCAGGTCGACGACGCGGGACCGGACGCTGCGCAGCCGCTCGGCCCGCTCGGCCTCGTCGGCGAAGGGCTGCCGGTCCACACGGTCGGCGAAGAACCCGAGCAGGGCGCGCTCGACAGCGACACGGGTAGCAGCCAATGACTCGACGCCCTTGGGGGGTGTCAGGCTCGGGTCGGAGTGCCGGGCCAGCCCCACCAGCGCCCCGGCGAGGCCGCGGTCGAGGGCGCGGGCCGAGAACGGCGTCACGCTCGACACTTCCACCGACCGGTAGAAGGTCTCGTGGTAGTGGCGGAACCGCTCGTAGTGCGACCGGTCCCGCGGCTTGTGCACGTTGAGCAGCGTGACCACGAGCCCCGGCTTGTCGTCGACCCGGCCCACCCGGCTGGTGGCCTGGATGTACTCGGCGTGGGTCTTGGGCTGGCCGAGCACCACCATCAGCCCCAGCCGACCAATGTCGAGGCCGACCGAGATCATGTTGGTGGCGATCGCGCTGTCCACCCGCCCCTTCTCGTGGGCGCCGCGGCTCAGCCGGGCCCGGGCCTGGGCCACTTTGTCGGTGGACACCCGGGAGGTCAGCTCCACGACCTCCGACATGGTTCTGCGATCCTGGAACAGGCCCCGGAACTCGCCGACGCGCTTGCGCCCGCCGTAGGTCTTGACAGTGTTCTGGACTTCCTCCTCGAGGATGCGGCGGGCGCCGCCGAGCTCGCGCAGGCTGTTGAAGTAGCCGAGCACGGTCATGTACGGATCGGCGGGATTGTGCTCGTTGCGGTGCCCTCCGGCCTCTCGGTAGGCCCGCTCGGCTGCGCCCATCAGCGCCAGCCACACCCGTCGCATCAGCACCTTGGGGTTGCGTCCCGGCGACGCGATGCCCAGATACATGCGCCCCGGCACGCGGTCCACGGGCACCACCTGCGCGAAGAACGAGTCCCGGCGGTCGGGGCCCGGAGGCGGGAACACCTCGGTGAGCGACCGGGCGAACAGCGCCTGTATCTGGTCCTGGGCCTGCCGCACGGTGGCGGTGGACGCCACGATCTTGGGGCGCGCCGGCTGAGCGGCGGCGTCCTCGGAGCCGTCGGTCGGATGGTCCGCGGCCCGCACGCACAGCGCCTCGATGGCGGTCTCATACAGGCCGACCATCGTTCCGAGCGGCCCCGATATGAGATGCAGCTCGTCTTGGATCACCAGATCAGGACCGGACAGCGGCTGCTCCAGCGGGCGGCCCCGCCCCGGCTCGGCGGCACCGTAGAAGCCGGCTTGGTCGTGGCGACCGGCGCCGCCGAGCAGGGTGCCGGTCTGGCCGGTGAACGGCAGCGACGCGAACTTGTCCACCGTGGCGATCAGGAACGCCGGCAGGCGGCGGTAGATCGGCTCGTCCACCGCCAGTATCGGCAGCGGTCGGTCGCCGCTGAAGTCGCACTCGAAGTTGGTGCAGACGATCCGCAGCTCGCTCGGTCGGTCGTCGTCGGGCAGAAGCGTGAACGACGCCGGCTCGAACCGGGTGCTGCACCACGGGCAGCTCTCCAGCGGAATGGGCATGGGCTTGTTGGGGTTGCTCTTGAACTGTCGGGTCTTGGAGCGGGCCGTGTCGGAGCGCTTGTCGCCCTTGCGTCCCATCATGTTGGGGGTGGCCGCTTTGCCGACCCACAGGCCGATCTCGATTGGCCACTTGCCGTAGCGGGCGGCATCGGCCTCGCGTTCGAGCTCCAACGCGCACACGAGGCCCGCGGCCCGGCCGAGCTGGTCGAGGGTGAGCAGCCGCAGCGTGTAGCGCATGATCACCGCCACGCCCGCGCCCTGGAGGCCGTCCTGTCCGGGCCACCGCAGCCGACGCAGCATGATCGTGAACGCGGCCAGCCCCAGGTAGGCCTCGGTCTTTCCGCCGCCGGTCGGGAAGAACAACAGGTCGACGATCTCCCGCTCGGGGTTGCGGCCGTCGGCCAGCCCGCCGACGTTCAACAGGATGAAGGCGAGCTGGAAGGCCCGCCATTCGGGCTCCTCTTCGCCGAGGCGCCAGCGCAGCGCCCGGGCCACGGCCCGGTTGGCCACTCGGAACGCGTCCAGGGCGTCGGGGTCGTCGACCAGCACGCCGATGCCGCGTTCGATTCGATCGGCGGCCGTCCCGGCCCGTCGCAGCAGTTCCTCGGCCACGTCGCGGCGGTCTCCGTTGAGGGTGCGGAGCCCGTCGCGCTGTCGGTCGATCCATGTGCGGTAGTGGTCCACCAGAGGCCGCAGCGCCTCGGACGCGGCCCGACCGTCGGTGAGCGCGCCGAGCTGCTCCATGGACAGCTCGGCATCGGGGACGGAAGCGGTCTCGGTCTTGGCGACCGTGGCGTTGGGGATCCACGCCGTGCGCAGCACCCGGCACTCGCCGTCCACGACCTGCCAGTCGGCGGAGGTGCCGTGGCCAACGGCGTACTCGGGCACGTCGGCGTAGTGGAGGTCGGCCACTTGGTCGTCCCATTCGGTGGCCAGCGCGCCCCGAGGGTCTGGCCGCGGCACGAACGGCACCCGTCCCGCGACCTCTAGCTCAGCCTGGAAGATGTAGGCCTGCTCGGCATCGCCCGCGCTCTCGGGATCGTCGGGGCCGCCGGCTGCGGGAGGCCGATTGTTGACCAGGAACACCGACACCGACCGTGTGCCCTCGCTGAGGGCCGCGATCGGCGCGGTGTCGACTGGTCTGACGGCCACGTGCAGGCGGAGCCCGCCCGACTGCGGAACCGGATGGTCGGCGGCAACCTGGGAGAGCGAGAGCGTCAACGTGCGCTCCTGCGGCTCGCGCTGCCACACCTTCACCTTGTCGCCGTCGCGGGCCTCGTACTCGGCCTTGCGGTAGTCGCCCCACCGCACCGTCACAGCCAGTTCCTCCGCCGAACTCGGCACGAGGAAGCTCAGCCCGATCGACGACGGGAAGAAGCCCTTCTTGGCCGACGTCCGCTCCTCGGAGGACTCCTCTGCCAGCCCGGCCACAGCCGGCGTCTCGTCCAGCGGATCGTCTTCGTCGGCATCGGATCGCAACTCGAACGGCGTGCCCGAAGGCACCAGGAACCCCGTGAGATACCAGTTCGACGGTCGCACCCACCCCCGGCAGCTGCTCCTCAGCCAGTTCATCGCCCACGCCCGGCCCAACCAGGTCAAGCCTCAGCGCCTCCACCAGATACCCGCGCACCTCCAGCGAACTGGCGTCAGCGAGCGATGGGGGCAGGTGTTCAGCGTTCATCCGGCAGTCAGGCTACGCAGGCCGATTCGGCCTCAGAGGATCGATAGCCTCATCCGGTGACGCCGAGGCCGGAACGCCACCCCGACAAGGACATCGCGGCAGCCACGACCTCGGAGGACGGCCATCCTGTGCATCACTTGGTGTTGGTCACAGACGGGCCCGACCTGCTCGACGACGAGGTTCTCGAAGCGCTGTACGAGGCGGGCTGCACCGATGCGAGCATCGGCCACCGCGTCATTGAGTTCGACCGGGCGGCCCCGACCCGCTGGAATGCCATCCGGTCGGCGATCCGAGATGTCACCCAGGTCTCGGGGGTGCGAGTGGTCGATGTCCGCGACAGCATGGACGCGCTACCCGATCCGAGCGCAGGGCGCGTCCCCGCATAGGAGACATCCCCGCCCCGGCTCGACGCCCAGCCGCTCGCCGCCGTCTCGACCCTGCACTCGATGCCGTGTCGCCTGGCCCAGCAGCCTCCGATCCGCCAGCCAGGAGCCAGTAGCCACTCCACAAGATCTGGGCTAGAGGTTGCAGGCTTTGGTGCCGTCTGCTAGCTTGCGATCATTGCTCCCCGTCTTCCCGGCCTTGCCGGGAATGACGGGGCTTTATCACTCCGAGGTGTGTGGTCACATGACCCGCGTAGCAGTCTTCATCGACTACCAGAACGTCTACCACTGCGCTCGCGAAGCGTTCGGCGATCCGCAGTCTGATCCGCCTACCTTCGGGCATGTACGACCCCATCGGCTAGGACTGCTTCTGAAGCAGCTAGGTGAGACAGTTGACCCAGATCGCGAGTTGCTTGAGGTGACGGTTTACCGCGGTCGGCCTGGCTCCAAGAGTGCTCCGCGCCTGCAGTCCGCGTTCACTCGTCAGCTTGCCGCATGGCAGGCCCTGCCTCTCACCACCGTCAAGTCGCGGCCGCTTCGCTATCAGCCGATTGAGTGGTCGTTTGGTCAACCCACCAGATGGCGGGGCGAGGAGAAGGGCATCGATGTTCTCATAGCGCTCGACATTGCGATGGGCGCTCGTGATGATCACTACGACGTAGCCGTTGTGGCTTCGTCCGACACGGATCTAGTTCCCGCCATTGATTTCGCGCTCCAGGCTGGAAAACGTGTCGAGACAGCGACGTGGCACAGCCGTGAACATCCCATCAGGCCGTTGAGGGTCGCTGGAAGACGGCTCTGGAACCATTGGCTGGACCGACAGCGCTTCGAGTACGTCCGCGATGACACTGACTATCTTGCTGGCACCGACGGTCGATCCAAGCCATAGAACGTGTCCGTCGGCCGAAGCATCGTAGAGCACATTGATGGGGACCTGCTGCAGGCGCGCGCTCTCGTCCGCAAGCATCCCGAATCCCCTACTGCGCTCGCGAGACTCGCCAGCAGCGAGTTCAGCTTCGGCAATCGGGTCAGCGCCAGCAATTCGGCACAGCAGGTGCTTGAGCACGACACCGTCGACGCGCCAGCCCTGATAGTCGCGTCGCAAGTCTTCGTGTCGCTAGGCGACATGGGCGCCGCGGAGCAAGCACTGACCAGGGTGCTTGAGTCGGCCGCCACGGGCGACGGCTCCAGACGCGCCGCCGCGGCCTTGGCCGCCCGCGTGGCCGCGCACCAGGGAGAGCCAGGGCGAGCGTTGGAGCTGCTGGCGCGAAGCAAAGGCCGGGCGGGACCGGCTCTCGAAGGGGCCATCTTGGCGCAGATGGGCCGATACCACGACGCCATCCGCGCACTGCGCGCCGCGCTGCGCGACGTGCCCGACGCTCCCGGCACGCTGTGCAACCTCGGCTACGCCTATGCGGCGGCAGGCTCGATCCGCAAGGCCACCCGCGCGACCACGGCCGCAGCGGCCCTGGACCCAGCCGACCGGACGGCGGGACTCAACCTCGCCGCCCTGCTCCTCTTCCAGGACAGAGCATCGGAGGCGCTCGCAGCCATCGATCGGCTGACCGCCTGCCATCCTGAAGACATCGACCTGGAGAGCGCCGCCGCGGCGGTGCTGCGGGCCTCGGGTGACACGGCCGGAGCGTTGCGACGCCTGCGACGGCTGAGGGCGACGAAGGCAGCACGCGACGCTGCTCCGGCCCGCAGGGAAGAGCTCAAACTCGACATCGCCTTGCTGGACAGTCCGCCGACGACTCGGTCTGCGACCGTCACGGCTGCATCCGAAGCCCTCAAGCGATGCGACTATCGCAGCGAGGCGGTCGCCCGCGTGCTCGCGTCCGTAGCCATGTCGCCCGCGGACTTGCCAACGCTGGAGGCGGCCTACAGCGAACTGCGCAAGCACCACGACAGTTCGGCACTGCTCGCTGTCGAGAGCCGAGTGGCGTTCCTGCGCCTCGAGTTCGACCGGTGCCTCGACGCGGCCCTCGAATGGACCAGACAGGAGCCGTTCTCCCCGCAGGCGCACATCACCGCCTCATACGTGCTGTCCCTTCATGCGGGGGACTACCGGCAGGCGTCTCGCGTCGGACGCGCTGCCATCGCACGCGGCGTCCGCAGCGCGGCCCTCCGCAACAACGTCGCCTTCGCTCTAGCCATGGACGGCAAGCCCGACCAGGCCGCGCGCGTGCTTCCTGACCCGTCGGAATGCGAACTGGCCCCAGCGACAGCGGGACTCATCGAAGCCATCCGCGGCAACCTCGACCGAGGCATCGCCATGTACGAGGACTGCGTCGAGCAGGCGCAGCGCAGCGGAGACGACGACCTGGCCGATCTCGTCCTCATGCACCGCGCCCTCGCCGAGGCCATGTCCGGCCAAGCCGTCCCCGAGGACCGCCTCAAGAGATTCGCCGACCGCGCCAGCACCGACCCCCGCTTCGCAATCCTCAGCAACGCTATAACCCGAGAGCGCGAGAAGTCGCTCCCGCATAGCTCGTTCAAGAGGGCATGCGAACGGTCATGACAGTCCAGTTGAGTCGTCGGCGAGACGGTTCAAGATTCCTTCGCTTGCGAGTCGCTGATACTTCATTGCCTGCTCAAAAGAGTCAGATCCTGACACCTCTCCCGAAATCATGCGGCGCAACTCTGCCAGTATCCGCCGCTCCAACTTATCTCGGAGATTCTCGATCTTTCCTATACGAGCTTGATCAAGATCCTCCAATTCTTCGGGAGTCAGAGCAGCTTCCATCATCGCTCTCGTATATTTGTCGCGAAACCAATAGATGAGATCAGGGTTCTCTTTAGACCACACTAACTGAAGCCATATTCTTGTCATAATCGCTCTATATAGTGCAAAGATAGACCAAAGTTGCTCATCTACATAAAGTCTGTGTTTCGCTAAACCATCAACTGTCCATCCCTTGCGCCCCTCGCGGTCAGATGCAGTCGCAAAGGCGAAGACTTCCTCTTCAGATAGCGCTGCAAACAACTCCCGCCCACTTCCATGGATATGTGCATCTGGATATTCTTCGATGGTGAGTATATCCATGTAGCCAAAGATCGGAGGAAGGGAGTCATTAAACGACAGCACCTCGCTCCATATGGCCTCGGCAGCCTTCAGTCGTTTCTTCATCAATGCTTGTTGAGCTGCCGCGAAGGATGAGAACGCTGATGATTGCAGTTGTGCCTGCTTCTCCAACCTATCCCTCATAGCAATGAGGGAGGCTTCATTTTCCTGTTGAATCGTAGCTCTAAAGGATTCATCTTTTTGCTGATAAACAGACTCGATCTTGGTTCCAAGCCATTTTCGAAGGAGCCAGCCTAGGATTCCGACTAACGCAAGAGTGATGACCGAGGAAGTTAAGAGGTTGAACTCCATAATCACACGGCGCTCCTGCTGAATGGGGGCGTTCGGTCGGGGCGTATCGTCAGTCTCACATCCCATGGATTTCCGACGTTATGCTGGTGCGTCCGTACCTGCGCCAGATTCGTGTGCTCGCGGTGGTTGTGGACACGACCAGCGAGTTTGTTGTGGAGGTCGAGTTCACCGTGGCGCGGTTGCGGTGCCCGTATTGCGGGTTCAAGTGTCGCGAGATGCATGACCGCCACGACAAGAAGATCCGCGACCTGGAGATGTTGGGGCATCAAGCGACGCTGAAGTAGCGCCATCGGTATGGTTCGGAGCTGTCTGACGCCGTACTTCCCGGGCCGCACTGTCTGACTCTGTTGCATAGGTGCACCCTACCTCGTGGCCAGCCTGCATAACGAGTGGCAAGCCAGCAGACGCCGCTAGCTCCAGCGCGATGATTGGGCGGGGGTTGCCAGCTCGTTCTACCACTCCATACCTGTGTGGGCCCGGCAAGGATGGCGCATCGCCCTAGCGGGCGGTATCCCAGAGGGTAGCGGACGGCGGGGCTGCCTTCGCCGAGACGCGCCGCGGGCGACCGCGAGGCTTGCCTTCACGTTTGGGCTTCGTGAGGCCAGCTCGGGCCTCCTCTGCGGCGCGCTCGGCGTTGAGTTCGAGCAGGCGAGCCAGTACCTCGTCACGGACGTCGTCGGGCCAGCGGTAGCGGTAGGGCTTCTTCTTGTTGCCCCAGGTCTCCTCGTCGATCTCGTAGTCGAGCAGGAACTTGCAGTCGGTCGGGATGTCCGACCAGCCGTAGGCGTCGAGAACTGCCCGATCCATGGCCGCATGCAGCCTACGCAACTCAGCGATGCTCGCGTCGTCTTCGTAGGGATCGTGGAACCGGTTGTAGGTCTTCGTCATCCCCTCATCGTTCCGAACCATCAACGCCGCCCGAAACTCATAGTAGTGCTTACCGACAGCTTCAAGATCTGGCCGCGTCGCCCAGTCCCTCGGGAACGGATAAGTTTGAAAGACGTCAGTAGGATTATAGGTGAGCGCGTCTCCGAGTGTTGCACCGAATGTAGCGCTCCATAGTTCATGTACTCTTGATTGAAGGCAACAAGATGCTGAGAAGGTATCGAAAGGAAAGACGATCAACTTGTGTGAAAAAATCTGACGAGCACCTACACGAGCTACCATGTGGAAAGTCGCCGCGCTGCTAGCAGTGACTAACACGAAGTCCAATCCTGCTAATTTCTTGTACAGTTCAGGACGAGAATTCCAGTGTTTCCACCATTCATATACCATACGAGGATACTTGACAGGATCCTTCACAATACGTTGAGGCTTGACTTGAGCTTCGACGATTTCTACCAACTCCGGATATAGAACGTGGCAATCGCTGAGAGAGCTTTCGCCGAAATCGATAACCCATCGATGATTCATGTGTACGGGGTTGGAATTTATCTCTCTGGCACCAACGAATGGACGTATAGCATCCTTGAGGGTCGGACTCTTGTCTACGAGTTCGTACATGCTCTTGACACTCGACGAGCCATCTTGCAGCGCTGTATCGTCGAAAGTAAAGCCGATTCCAAGAACAATGCTACCTTGATAGCTTTTGGAAGAATTTGCTCGAAGTGTGTCGGGTGCATCATGTACTGTCCCAGGCAACAGGAAGGCACTGATCCCGTCAACAGCTACTCCGTTCAATATGTGCTCTTGAACTGATATTCCCCTCACGACATGCACAATACTAACGACGACTGTCGCGAGACCTGGCCACTTCAATCGTCGACTTGCATAATAGATACTGCCACCATGATTACAGATCCAGAATAGTCCGCTTGATCGGGTATCGCCTTGGGAAATCGTATTGGTAGCAATGAGCCCAAAGGTTCCGCTCCTACATATTAGTCTGAAGGCTCTACGAAAGAAGTGAGATACAAGATCCGCACCCCCGACTGAGCCTTCGTGTAATGCCAGCAGCCACTTCGAGTAGCTATCACCCTGCATGGCTGTGATGTTCCTGCCTCCAAGAAATGGTGGGTTTCCGACTATGGAGTCGAAGCCTGGATTGTTTCGGTCGAAGACTTCGGGGAACTCGATTTGCCAGTGGAAGGGGGCGAGTGGCGGATCTGCGTTGCGCAGGTCGTCGAGCCACTGGCGGTATGTTTCTGCTTCGCCTTCGATGACCTTGGTGGCGAACTCTTTGCGGCGGGCTTCACGGTCCTTGGGCTTGGACTCTTGGAAGAATGCGGCCAAGGCGAGATCGCCGAGTAGGCGGACGGCGGAGATCTCCGATTGAGCTTGATCCCACAACTCTCGCAGTTCCCGGTCGGACACGGAGTCGTCGGCCTCACGGATGAGTTGGCGAAGTTCAGCTGCCTCAACCAAGTGCGCCCGTCCTTGCAGGGCCTCGAAGCCCTCTTCGAAGTGCGGGGCGTCGCCCTTCCAGTGGAAGGCTTGGAGCTGGGGGATCGACAGTCCGACCAGGGAGTCGCCGTGGCGTAGGGCGTGGTCGAGGAACGTGAGCGGGTGCTCTTTGGACAGGGTGGTGAGCCATAGTGACAGCTTGGCCAGGTCAACGGCCTTGGGATTGCGGTCGACTCCGTAGAGGCAGCGTTGGGCGACGAGGCGGCGGGCGAAGATCGTCTCGTCCTCGTCTACTGGGATCGCCGGAGCGATGTTGTGAGCGCGCCAAGACTCGATCAGAGCGTCGGCGAGTTGGCGGCAGGCCTCGACCAGGAATGCGCCTGAGCCCATTGCTGGGTCGCACACCTTGAGGTCAAGGATCTGCTCAGGGCGGGGCGGGCCGTCGGCCTCAGACTTCAGGCGGTCGAAGATGGGCTCCAGCGCGATTCGCACGATCGGCTCGGTCAGTTCCCGGGGCGTGTAGTGCGAGCCGGAGCGGCGGCGCTCTTCGCTGGGCTGCAGCACCATGGCACCGGCTGGCACGAGGTCGGGCGTGGCGTTCTTGTCGATGACGGTGTCCAGGGCGGCGTGCAAGTCGTCGATGGTGCCGCCGAATTGCGCTTCGATCTGCTGGACAGCTCTATTCACCTTGGGAGTGAGCTTGCGGTCGGTGCGATCCCGGAGCCACTTGGCGCGCTTGGGCGGGGCTTCGGCCAGCAGTTCCTCGATGTCGATGGTGGCCGGGGCGCCGTGCTTCTTGGCGGCCTTGATGGCGATGCTGCGCCCGGTGGCGGTCTCCAGGCGGAAGCCCATCATCGTCTCGTAGACCGAGCCGATGTGCTCCACGTCGAGCGCCCGGTAGGAGATGCGTTCGGCGTCGAGGACGATCAGCTTCTCCAGCACGCGGTGGATGGTGCCGTCGGACACCAGAGGTGGATCGATCCGGTCGCTCACCTGGCGCACATCGCCGCGGAGACCGCCCCTGCCCTCCAAGAACGGGTATCGGTCGTGGTGGAACAGGTCGCCGTGACGGGCCGACAGGCTCATGTTCGGGCCATGGGCGCCGTCGTGGACCATGCGCCACAGGGCGAGTAGCTGCGCGTAGGCGCCGTAGCGCTGGTCCATCGTGTCGGGATGCACCGCAGCGTCCTCGCGCAGCCGCTCGTAGAGGCCCGACACCGAGTAGGCGCCCAGGAACACCTCGCTCTGAGGCAGCATGTCGCGCTCCTCGGCGTAGAGCAGGAACACCAGGCGCAGCACGACGGTGAGCAGGCCCCGGTAGATCTCGTCGGGCTCGTCCACGAGCTCCCGGCCGAGAAGCTCGCCCTGCGACGCGTCGTGAGCGGCCTGGAAGCCGCGCAACAACTCGTAGAGGGCGTGCAGCACCTGCTCGGCGAGTCGCTCGCTGACCTCGTTCTGGAACTTGCGACTGTCGTTCAGCAGCGCCGCGAGGCGCTTGTCGGCGGGCACTGCGAGCAGACGGGTCTGCCCGAGGAGCTCGCGCATCGCCGAGCAGATCGGCCGTCCCGCGGTCTGGAGCATGTCCGCCACCTGGAAGTCCAACCAGCCGGAGTTCTCGCCCGTGGGCGACGACACCAGCCGCAGCGCCGAGCCGTTGAAGATCAGCCCTGCCGGGACGCGGGTGTGGCGCAGCAGACGCTCCATTCGCCCGTGGGCCGACAGCTCCAAGCCGCCCGAGGTCGTCGCGTCGAAGCTCTGGCCAGGCTCGATGACGCTGACCAGCAGCTGCCAAGGCGACGGCTCGTCGGACCGCTCCCCTGTCGATGCGTCAGCCGCTGGGGCGGGCGTCGTCCGCAGCGGCTCGGCGCGGACGGCAAAGTCGGGCCGGAAGACGCCACCGGACTCGGGAAGCTGCACCTCGAGCTCGGACGGGACGGGCGCCTCCGGCGTGCCTGCGTATCCCTTCGGTGAGAAGTTCCAGCCCAGCACCGACTCGGCGAACTCTCGGAAGTCCGGGAGCCGCGGCCCCGGCCCGGCCGGAGCGCGACCGGTGGCGTCCTCGACGACGCAGTCACGCAGCAGGCGCTGGCCCTCGACGTCGCGGCGGTTCAGGATCACGCCGGCTCGCACCAGCGCGGGCGCGGACACGACCAGGCCGGTGGGCCGGACGAACCCGATCCACTCGAGGTGCGCGGCGACCTGCGGGTCCAGCCTCGCCATCAGTTCGTCTCCGGCCAGAGATAGACCAGCCCGACCGGCTCCACCCGCTGCACCCTCACCTCGTAGAACTCCCGCACGCGGGCGGGCTCGCGCTCCAAGTCCCGCTCGAACTGGTCGAGGCGCGTGTGCCAGTGCCGCATGTTGGCGTCGAGCTGGCGGGTGTCTTCGCGCAGTTGGCGGGCATCGGCGCCCTGGAAGTCCAGCAGCAGCTGCCTGTAATCGCGCTCGTGACGAGCGAGCTCGGCCCGGACCTGGTCGCGGTGGCGCTCCAGCGTGTCACGTAGAGCGCGTTCCTCTCGCTCGCCGCGCTGGGCGAGCAAACGCTTCGCGGACTCGGCGTGCTCAGCAGCTCGCGGCTCGAGCTGCGGGCGAAGATCCTCGATGTCCTGGGCAGCGGCGGCCGTGAGACGATGCTGGATGATCTCGTTGGGGGCCTGCCCGTCGGTATTCAGCGACTCCTCCAGCAGGTCCATCGTGTGCGTCTCCGCGTCTCGGGCGTACGCCTGCAACGGCCCAGTCCGGGCGGCCGGGTCGCGCCAGCGGGCTGCCACCGGCACGATCTCCTCGTGCAGGCGCTCGGCGCCCCGGCCGTACAGCGACAGGCGCCCCAGCAGGATCACCCTCGGGATCGAGTCCCGCGACTGGGCCAGGCAGGCCCTCGACAGGTCGTAGTAGATGAATCCTTGAGCCCGGAAGCGGGACAGCAGTCGCTGAGCGACCCGCTGCTCCAAGTGCAGATGCACAGTCTCCTCGTCGAGTCGTCCCGCGTCCTCGAACACCACCGGGCGGATGGGAGCGTCGCGGCGCCACTCGGGCAGCTTCTGGTCGAGCTTGCGGGGCGCCCGCAGCGAGTCCAGCGTCGACGTCCAGCTCGGATCGGTGGCTGAGCGCTGCTCCAGAGGCGGGAACGTCCACATCTTGCGGCCCTCGTCGTCCATGCCCTCGACCAGCGGCGGCGCGCCCAGCAGTTCCAGCGAGCAGTCGATCGCGTCGCGGAACGGCGACGGCGAGAAGCCCGCCCACTTCCGCGACCGGTCCAGGAGGTTCTGGCACGCCTCGATCTGTGATCCCAGATCCTGGGCCCGCTCACGGGCCTGCTCCAGCTCCTCCTCGGTGGCCTGCCGCTTGTCGTCCTCCATCGACTCGGCCTCTATCTCGTTCCTGAGGGCTTCGGCGTCTCGGTGGCGGATGCCCTCCGACAGCATCCGGCGCTCCACGGAGTCGTCGATCACCTGCGAGAGGCTGCCCAGCTCCCGCTTGATGGTCTCCGTCTTGGTGACCAGCACCTCCAGCACCCGATCCTCGGTCCGCTGGGGCAGCGCGAAGTAGTGGCAGTCGACCTCGGCCGCGGGCTGCAGCTTGCGGTCGATGCGGCCGTTGCGCTGCTCGATGCGGCCCGGGTTCCACGGCAGGTCGAAGTGGAACAGATCCGAGCAGTGCGCCTGCAGGTTGAGGCCCTCCCGGGCGGCGTCGGTGGCGATCAGGATGCGCAGCGGCTCCCGAGCCGGGTCAGCGTTGAAGCGGCGCTGCACGTCACGCCGACGGGCCCGGCTGGTGAGACCGTCGATGACCTCTATACGCTCGTCGGCCCGGTCGGTGTCCTCGACGGCCTGCTCCAGGATCGACTTGAGGTAGCGCTTGGTGCCCTCGCGGTTCTCCGTGAAGATCAGCACCCGACGCTCGGTCCACTTCGGTGGCGGCCCGGCCGCAGGCTGGCCGAAGGCAGGCAGCCCCGGGCACTGGTGCCGTCTGATCCAGTCGATGAGACAGCGCGCCTTGGCGTCCGGGAGGTGGCGGGCGTCCTCGGCGATCTTCTCCATCCGGTCTAGGAGCCGCTGCTCGCGGGCCCAGGAGGCCGTCTCGGGATCGGCTGACGGTCGGGACGCAGCGTCGATCTGCGCGATCTGGGCCTCCTCGTCGGCGTCAGCCTCGTCGGGGGTCCACTCGCCGCGTTCGTCGTCGGCGTCGGCCGGCTTGAGGAAGGCGGGCGCCTGATCGTCGTCTAGGTCCAACGCCGGATGCGGATCGTCGGCAGCCTCGTGCGCCCTGTCCCAATGGCGCTGAACGGTCTGGCGATGCACCTTGAGGCTGCGTGCGAACGCCTCGATAGACGACAGCAGCCGCTGCTGCAGGCCGACCACCATCAGTCCAGCCGCGAAGCGCACCCGATTCGACTCCGAGGCGTAGCGCTGCTCGCGGGCCGTGCGGTACTCGTCGAGCAGCCTCGACAGCTCTAGTTCGGGGGCGTCGTCGGGCAGCCCGTCGATGTCGACCCGTACGACGTTGCGCTTGGGGAACCCGCCCCGGATCGAACGGAGATCCTCCTTGATGCGGCGGACCATCACCGGCTCGAGGTCGGTCTTGGCGCGAACCTTGACGCCGCGGGTGAACCGGTACGGGTCGAGCAGTTCCAGCAGCGTGGAGAAGCTGTTGGAGTGGCCGTTGTGGGGCGTGGCCGACAGGAACAGGCGATGCTCGAATCGGTGGGCAAGGTCGCGCACGGCCTTGGTGATCTTCGTCTCGATGCCGTAGCGGCCTCCCGACGACGGCGCCGCATGGTGGGCCTCGTCAAGGATCAGCAGGCTGCCGGGCCGGGCGTCGCCGAGCCACTCGCGCATCGGGTCGGTGTAGGCGGGGTCGATCAGCAGGTTGTGCGACACCAGGAACCGGCTGTGGGTGCGCCACGGGTTGACGCCGAAGCCTCGCTCGCGCCGCATCCGTGAAACGTAGGCACGGTCGAGGATCTCGAACACCAACCCGAAGCGCTCCTCCATCTCACCCCGCCACTGCTCCAGCATCGACGGCGGCGCGGCCACCACGATGGACTTGGCCTTGCGGCGCAGCAGCAGCTCACGGGCGATGAGGCCGGCCTCGATGGTCTTGCCCAGGCCGGTGTCGTCGGCGATGAGCAGGTTGACCCGCGGCAGCGTCAACGCCTTTCGCAGCGGCTCCATCTGGTAGGCGTCGATGGTGATGCCCGCCCTGAAGGGTGCCTGGAACAGCCGCGAGTCGGTGGCCGTGGTGCAGTTCCAGCGCAACGTGTTCAAGAACGCCGAGAACCGCCGCGGCGAATCGAGCCCCTTGGCGGCCAGATCGGCCCAGCCCTCATCGGTGAGGATCCACCGGTCCGGCTCGTAGTCCCAGAACACCTCCAACGCCTGGCCCTGGTTGTCGTCGTCCACACAAGCCAGCCGCACCAGAGCCGACACCCCGTTCGTCGACGACTCCACGACCTCCTCCACGATCCAGCGCCGCGACCGGACCTGCACGAGTTCGCCCACCTCAGGCAGCCGCTCCGGCAGCACCAAAGGCGCAACCGCACTCACGCAGCCACCGTCTCTGTCCAAACGCCGTCAGAGAATCGACGGCACTCAGCGTCTACGCGACTGCCCGCACGGTGGACCATCCGACGACTATAGGAGGACCCGTCCAGTGGCGTAGCACGGCAGGCTGCTTCTTCTCGCAACCCGTCCCGGAACCTCGACCATCACGCCGTCGCCGCGGCGCGATCTAGGGGGCTGGGACGAGCAGGTCCCTCATGCCGCCGTCATCTGCGAAAGCGACCTCGTACTCCGGCAGAGCGGCGATGCAGTGCAGGCGCTTGCCTGGGAAGCTCCGCAGGTAGTCGAACAGCATCCCGATCTCAGCATCCGGGTGGATCGGCGTCTCATCAGCGACTTCGTCTCCGGCGACCTCGTGCGGGTCGCAGCGGCGGACCTCCATGACCTCGACGCGGCTCCCGTCCACGACCCGCACGAGGTGCCCTCCGTCCGGGTGATGCTGATCGAGGTGCTCGAAGGTGGCGCCTACCCGGTCCTCGGTGAGCACTACGACTACGGCATCGGGCAGCCAATCACGAATGTCGCGGCTTCCGGCGCGCAGCTTCAGCAGCGCCTTGGCTGCTTCACGCCGACGAGCCGCCGCCTCTGCTCTGTCAACCACGGTGACAACCTACTCCTTGGTGCCGGAATCGGCACGTCTGCGTACCGAACCGTGGACTCACAGGCCCTTATCGACCGGCGGCCCACCGTCTACGGTTGTCCTCCCAAATGTCGAACATGTGGTCGTAGATGCCCCTGTAGATGTCCTCCAACTGCTCCCGCGTCGCATAGCTCCTGATCTCTGCTCGAGAAATCTCTGAGCCGCTTCTGCGATAACGGTGGATGTGTACGGCACCGTGCTTCGCATCGACAAGCGCCACGTCCTTCCAGTCTCCGCCTACGGCGTCGAGCGTCTGTTGCGAGACCACGAAATCGCTGAGGGCACCGCTCTGCAGGTCCCTCCACTCCCGCACCACTAGGCGATCCCCGTCCAGGTTCAGCTCCACGATGAACTCGGAGTGTGAGGTGTCAACTCGATACGGCCTGAAGGCGTCGTCCTCGGGATGGATCGAGAGGTCCGAGAGCCTGCGCTCGTGCCTTCCGCCTCGACCTCGTGCCCGATCTGCCATCATGTGAACCTACCGGCAGGAACGGCATGTCACCAGCCTGTAATTTCTCGCGTGTAGGCGTTGGGCCAGCCTCGGCTGGCGACGCTTTGCTCTTGGCGGGCAATGATCTCTGGCAGGTCTTGGGGCTGCCAGCCTTCGACGGGGTGCTCGCCGTGCAGATCGAGCACGGGGCGCTTCAACTCGACCTGCAGCTGCAGGCTGAAGGCGATGCGGCCGGTGAGCGCGGCCGCCTCCGCGGTGCAGAGGGCCAGGGCTGCCTCGGCCATCGTCTCAGTAGTGCCGATCACCGCACTGGGCCCATAGCTAGTCAAGGAGTGAAGGCGGCTGGGCCCAGATTCTGACTGCGTTTTGCATCTTTTGCGAAATGGTCGTACTGTCCTTTTTGCATCTTTTGCAGAATGGTCGTACTGAGCTAGGCTAGAGGGCGGCACCGGTGAGGGCGAGGTAGCCGTGGAGCACTCCAATCCGTTCCGACCGACATTCGGGCGTCCGCCGCACACCCTGGCAGGCCGCGACGACGCCATGGAGCGCTTTCGAGCCGCCATGTCCGTCGGCCCAGACCATCCCGACTACTCGATGCTGCTCAAGGGACCGCGCGGCTCGGGCAAGACCGTGCTGCTCGCAGCCATGCGGGACCTCGCCGAGCGGGAGGGACTGATAACCGTCAGGGTCACGGCCAAGCCAGAGCCGACCTTTACCGACGCTCTCGTTGAGCAGATGGCTTCGGCCTCCGGCACGGGGCGCCGCCGCCTCTCCTCAGCACAGATCAGCGTCCTCGGCAGCGGCGCGGGCGTGTCCTTCAGCACCCCTGAGTCCGAGGGGCTGTCGGTCCATACGCGGATGCTCACCGCCATGGAGCGCCTCGCTGATCAGGCGTCGCGCAACTCGATGGGCGTCCTCATCACTATCGACGAACTCCACAACGCCAACATCGCCGCCCTGCGCGAGTTCGCGCACGCGCTGCAGGATGTGGCCAAGATCGACGGCAAGCCCGTGATGTTCGTGGGCGCAGGCCTCGCATCCATGGAGGAGACAGCTCTAGCCGACCCCGGCATGACCTTCTTCCAGCGCATCGCCAGAACCCAGCTCGACCCGCTGACCCTTGCGGAGTCCATCGAAGCCCTGAGGACGCCCATCAAGGCGGCAGGCGGCACTATCGACGAAGCGGCTCTCGCGGAGGCGGCTACGGCAACCTCCGGCTACCCGTTCATGGTGCAGCTCGTCGGATACCACTCATGGCACCACTGCGCCAGCCCCGGAAGCGCCGTCACATCCGCAGACGTTCAGGCGGGTATCACCGCCGCTGCCAAGGACATGGAGACTCAGGTCTTCGCCCCCATAGTCCGAGACCTCTCAGCCACCGACCGCCTCGTGCTCACCGCGATGAGCGCATTCGAGGGTCCTGAGATCAAGCTCAGGGACCTACCACGCGTGGTAGGCAAGCCTTCGAACTACCTCAGTGTCTACATCGAGCGCCTCGTCGGGGCCGGAGTGATCCACCGTCCCTCGAAAGGGCGGCTGCGATTCGTGCACGCCACGATGCGCGACTGGCTCCGGCAACAACAGTCCTCTAGTGGCTCGACGGCCTACCAAATCCCAGCCGTGACGACCTTCACCATCAAGGAGCGCATAATCTCAGCCAGCCGCGCCGACGCCGAAGCAACCCATGCGGCCATCGCTGCCCGCGTCGGCACCAGCGCCGACTACGTGGGACGAGTGCGCCGAGCAAGCGCCTCCCCGTCGGACTTGGCATGATGGCGCTTCTGCTGCCCCGCCTGTGCTGTCAGGGGGTTGGGGTGTGGGGGCGGTTGAAGGTGTAGGCGTTGGGCCAGCCTCGGCTGGCGACGCTTTGCTCTTGGCGGGCGATGATCTCTGGCAGGTCTTGGGGCTGCCAGCCTTGGACCGGGTGCTCGCCTTGCAGGTCGAGGACGGGGCGGTTCAGCTCGACCAGCAGTTGCAGGCTGAAGGCGATGCGGCCGGTCAACGCGGCCGCCTCCGCGGTGCAGAGGGCCAGGGCTGCCTCGGCCATCGTCTCCAAGGGCTCGAACATCACGCCCTCGACCCAGCCGGCGGCCACTAGCGCCGGGGTGGCTATCGCCCCTTGGGGCGCCAGGGCGTTCACCGCTATGCCTTGGCCCTCGCACTCGCTGGCCACCGACACCGTGAGCCGGTTCAGCGCCGCCTTGGTCGCGCCGTACATCGCCCCGGCCTTCGACGGCTTGTTGGTGGGGAACGGCGGTCCGGGCGGAAGCTCGGCCGAGAACGTGGTGATGTTTAGGATCGCGCCCCGGCCCCGTCGGCGCATCCCGCCCACCACCTCGGACATCAGCGTCCACGGCGCCCACAGGTTGACCTGCAAGGCCCGCTCCAGGCGGTCGGGGACGGCCGTCTCGAAGGTCCCGTAGCCGCCGGCCGCAGCGTTGTTCACCAGGATGTCGACCGGGCCGAGTTCGGCCTCGGTCTGCGCGACCAGTTCGGTGCGGGCACCGTGGGGGTCGCTGAGATCCGACGGCAGCACCAGGCACTCACCGCCCGACTCCTCGATCCGGGCCCGGGTGGCCTCCAGACCGTCGACGCTGCGGGCCGTGATCACCACCCTGGCCCCCTCGGCGGCGAGCCGGACAGCGATGGCGGTGCCGGTGCCTCCCTTGCTCGCCCCGGTCACCAGCGCCACCCGGCCCTCACAGAGCCGCTGAGACATCGGACTCCTCCCGTCGGCCGGCCACCGCGACCGACAGTAGAGGACAGGCGCCCGACCATGTGCCAAGAGTCACGCAGCACGGGCGTCGGCGGGCATTGGCCGGGCAGGGCGCGCCGGTAGCGTCGGTTGGTGCAGAGTCCGGTACGTCTCGTCTACCTGCTGAGGCCCACCGTCAAGGTCGGGATCCTGCTCGCGGTCGGATTCAGCGTGCTGGCCTTCGTCTCAACGCCGTTCCTGCTGCCCGAGATCGCCGAACACTACGGCATCAGCCTCGGGCTGGCGTCGCTGGTCGGCGTGCTCCAGCTCGGCGGGTTCGTGGTCGCCACCTGGGGAGCGGGCCGCTGCCTGCAACCTCGGGAGCCGGTGTTCGTGTCCGCCCTGCTGGCCGCGGCGGCCGCCAACCTCGCCTCGGCGGCGCTGCCCGCCTTCGGGCTGCTGGTGCCGCTGCGCCTCGTCAACGGGACCGCGCTGGGCCTGCTGGCCTGGTACGGCTGGGTGCAGGCCTTCGGCGACGACCGCCGCATGGGCGACGTGGCCGTGGCCGGGCCGGTGGTCGGCGTGGTCGCCGCGCCGCTGGTGTCGGTGCTGCTGGACACGGGAGGAGCGAGGCTCGTGTTCGCCGCGCTGGCGGCGGTGTCGCTGGTCCCGCTGGCGTTCGGCTACCGCAGTGCGGTGCGCGAGCTTCCCAGAGGGCGAGTCCGCCACCGGGCGGTGCCCGCGGCCCGGGTGCTGCTGGTCTGCCTGGGCCTGTTCACCCTCGGCGGATCGGCGGTGTTCATCTACGCGGTGGTGCTGGCCGCGGGCGGCCCCGGACTGTCGGCGATGGCCGTCGCGGCGGGGTTCAGCCTCAACGCCACCGTCGCAATCCCCGCGGCCCGCCTGAGGGCCACCCGCAGGCTCCCGAGCCCGTGGATGGCGGCCACCGCGGTTTGCGCCGTCGTGGTCGCCACCACCGACTGGCCGTGGCTGTTCCTCGGCGCGCTGGTGGCGTGGGGGTTCTTCTTCTGGGCGGCCATACCGGGCGTGTTCGAGGTGCTGGCCAGCCGCTCCCGCTACCCGGAGGAGCGGGTCGGCGACGCCCAGGCACTCATGGCCGCAGGCCGCGCCGGCGGGCCGCTGCTCGGAGGCCTGCTCATCGACACGTCCGGCGCTGCCGTGCTCGGCATAGTCGGCAGCGCCCTGATGCTGGTCGCCGCTGTCGGAGTGTTCACCACCCGCACCGTCGTACGGCCCCCGGCCCGCTGACGGCAGCCCCCCTGCTCGCTCGGCCTATTGGACGAGCACCGATGCTATGGCTTCGGGGATGGAGCGGACGCTTGCGATTGGGGCGAAACGGGCGTTGGCGGCTGAGGCGAACAGCTCGGCGTCGGCCGCGTCGTCGGGCGGTGCGAGCACGCAGAGTTCGTTCAGGCGGCGGGCCGCGGCCACCGGATCGGCGCCGGCGGTGGCTCGGCAGTCCGACATCAGGATCGCGATCCGGCGACGCGCCGTGCAGCGGGCCAACTGGGCTCTGGCCGCGTCGAGGGCGGCGGCGAGGTCGGTGGTGCCGTGGCCGCGCAGGCGCAGCATGTCCTGCACCACCGCTTCGGCGGCACGGTCGCCGTCGGCGGGCTTAACCACCACTACCCGGTCGCCGAAGGCCAGCGCCGACCACTGCTCGGGGGCGCGCAGCGAACAGGCTGCGGCGGCCACTGCGGCCGCGGCCAGCTTGGGGCCGCCCATCGACCCCGACCGGTCGACGATGAGGGCGATAGCGGTGGCGGGGCGCTGCCAGCGCTGCACCCACAGTTCTTCGAGGCCGGGCGGGCGGGCGGCTGCTCTGGCCTCGGCCACGGCGTCGAGGCTGCAGTCCAGGTCGAGGTCGCCGTCGAAGCGGTCGGCTCGTCCGGGCGAGAGACGACCGACACCGCCCGATGACGGCGACCCGGCTCGGGCCAGGTCGAGCGCCAGGCGGCCGGCGAGTCGGGTGGCGAGCTCGGCCAGCCTCCGGTCGGCGGCGGCGGCCATGTCGGCCAGCAGCGCCAGGGTCTGGTCGGGATCGGCCGCAGCCCGCACGGCTACCTCGGCAGCGTCCAAGGCGCCGGACTCGGGGCTTAGCAGCCTGAAACCGGGCTGGCCGTCGTAGTGGCCTCGGGGCTTGGCCCGCGTCCGCTCGGAGTCGAGCGCCTCCCGGGCCCGCAGCCCTTCGAGGACTAGCGGTTTGCGCTGGTCGCCCCGCCGGGGGCCGGTGCTTTTCCCGCTGGGGCCGGCACAAGCGCGGGGGCGGCGTCAGGCTGGCGCTGCTCGGCGGCCAGCACCGCCTCCCACAGGTCGCGCACCACGTCCTCCGGCAAGCGGTCGCCGCCCTCGTGGAGCCGGATCCTGCCGGTGAGGGACATCAACGCGGCGTCGAGTCCTGTGTCGGCGTCGTCGAGGGCGAGCCCGCGCAGACCGGCGAGACGGGCAGCCACGTCGCACAGGTCGATGGCCCCCCGCACCGACGACCCCATACGCACGTCAGGATGGGTGCGGGTCGCCCTAGCGACAGCCACCGCCCGCCCGACGACCAGACCTAACGCCGCCGCAGGCGACATATCCGAGGCGGCGGTCGTCGGCAGACTCGACCGACCGGCAGCCGCGCCTGGCGTGAGTACCTGGTCTGCGGCGCTCGACCCATCCGACTCCGCGGCCGACGACAGCCCGGTGGCTCGCAACTCGACGATACGGCGCTCGTCGTCGGCGTCCTGATAGCCCATCGCCACCCGGCAGATCCGGTCGTACACCGCGCTCGACACGCGGGCTGTGCCCACCGTGTCGTAGGGGTTCATGGCGGCTACCAGCCGGAACCGCTCGGCCGCGGCCACCCGCCCCACTCTCGGCAGGTGCAGCTCGCCCTCCGACATCACCCCGATGAGCAGGTTGACGGTCTCCTCGGGCACCCGGTTGAGCTCCTCGACATACAGCAGAGCCCCATCCTGCATCGCCTCGACCAGCGGGCCGGGCACGAAAGCGTCAGCGGTGTAGCCCTCAGCAAGCACCCGGGCCGGGTCGAACTGGCCCGCGAGACGGGCCGGGGTCAGCTCGGCGTTGCCCTCCACCACCACCAGCGGCACGTCAAGCGCGGCCGCGAGGGCCCGCAGCAGCGTGGTCTTGCCGGTGCCGGGCGGACCCTCCAGCAGCAGGTGCCGCCCCGCGCCGACCCCGGCGACCACCAACTCGACCTCCCGTCGGCGCCCGACCACCGCGGCGCTTACGGCTTCGACGAGGAGGGCGTCGGCGTTGGCGGGAGCGCTCATCGTCGCTGCCGAGCGCTTCGGCTATCGGCGATACCGGACACGCACTGAAGCGTCGGGCGACACCGGAGCGCCAGGCGACGCCGGAGCGCCTGCGCTGCCCGCGAATCTGCCCGCGAGTCTCCGAGGTCAGCCGCTGATGCTGCGCCGACGGCGGCCCGGTGGTCAGTCGAAGACGATGACACCGCGGATGTTGCGGCCCGCCTGCAGGTCCTGGTAGCCCTCGTTCACCTCGTCGAGCGAGTAGGTGTTGCTCACGAAGCTGTCGAGGTCGAGCTGTCCGTGCGAGTAGAGCGACAGCAGGTGCGGGATCTCCGAGCGGGGGCTGGCCGAGCCGAACATCGAGCCCCGAAGCTGCTTGTTCATCATGGCGAACTCGAACAGGTTGAACTTCACGTCCATCTGCTCCAGCGGGGCCACCGCGGCCACCACCACCGTGCCGCCCTTGCGGACCAGAAACTGCGCCGGGGCCAGCATCTCGCCGCTCATCACGCCGGGCGTGAGGATCAGGCTGTCGGCCATCACCCCGCCGGTGACCAGCCCCACCGTCTCCATCGCCGCCTCCATGGACTCCGCGGTGTGGGTGGCGCCGAAGTTGCCCGCGGCCTCGCGCTTGGACTCGGCCGGGTCGACGGCGACGATGTTGGAGGCGCCCGCGATCTTGGCCGCCTGCAGAGCCGCGCTGCCGAGCCCGCCGCAGCCCACCACCACCACGGTGTCGCCGGGGCTGACGTCGGCCCGGTTGGCCACCGACCCGAAACCGGTGGTCACCCCGCAGCTCACCAGCGCGGCGATGGCCGCGGGCACGTCGGGATCGACCTTCACCGCCGAGTCGACGCTCACCACCATGTGCTCGGCGAACGTGCCCAGCTTCAGCATCGGCGTGAGGTCGTTGCCGTCGCCGTCGTGGTGGCGGAACCCGCCCGCGGGCGGCATCATCCCCGGCGCCAGCAGGTGCATGCCGAGGTCGCACAGATGCTGCTGGCCGTCTGCGCACCAGCGGCACCGGCCGCACGACGGCACGAACGAGGCCGACACATGGTCGCCCACGGCCAGATCAGCCACGCCCTCACCCACCTCGACGACCACTCCGGCGCCCTCATGGCCGCCCACGATGGGAAGCGGCACCGGCATCGACCCGTTCCGGGCGTGCTCGTCGGAGTGGCACATCCCCGCCGCGGTGGTCTTCACCAGCACCTCACGGGGCCCGGGCCCGTCCAGTTCGATCTCCTCGACGCTCCAATCGGCGTTCGTCTCACGCAGCACGGCCGCTCTGGTCTTCACGTCGGCACCTCCCGGGACTAGGGTCGCGACGCTAGCGCGCCGACTGCGGCACCGTGAAGAGAGCGAAGGCAGATGGCGCGTCAAGGGGCAGGCGGGCCGTGAGCCGTGTCCCCCATTCGCCGAACCGACCCTGGAGCCCCCGCAGATGGCGCGTCAAGAGGCCGGCGGGCCGTGAGCCTGCTATCGCCGGCATCCGGTGTGTGAAGATGTGGGCTGACATCCGCGGGATTCACTATCAAGGAGCGCAATGATGGCGCAGGGACCATTGGCCGGGATACGGGTGATCGACCTGACTCAGGTGCTGGCTGGGCCTACCGCCGCCATGCTGCTGGCCGACCTGGGTGCCGAGGTGGTCAAGGTGGAGCCGCCCGGCGCCGGCGATCTCTCCCGGCTGGCCCGCTACGCCAAGGGCGGGATCAACAGCACGGTCGCCAACTGCAACCGGGGCAAGCGGTCGATCCAGATCGACCTGTCCACCGAGGCCGGACGGGACATCGGGCTGAAGCTGCTGGCTGGCTGCGACGTGGCTGTCCAGAACATGCGGCCCGGCGTCATCGACAGCCTCGGCTTGGGCTACTCCCACGCCGCCGCCGTCAACCCGGAGATCGTCTACTGCTCGATGTCGGGCTACGGCCCGACCGGCCCCTACGCCGACCGGGCCGCCTACGACCCGATCATCCAGGCCGTGTCCGGCTACGTCGCCCTGCAGGTCAACCCGGAGGTTCCGATCCCCGACCTGGTACGCAACGGGGTCATCGACAAGGCCTCGGGCTGGATGGCGGCCCTGGCCATCGTCTCGGCGCTGTTCGTCCGGGCCGGGGGCGGCGGGGGCCAGCACATCGACCTATCGATGCTCGACACCGCGGTGCAGTTCCTGTGGCCTGACGGCGGCATGGCCGACACGCTGCTGGACGACGACGCACGCGAGGGCAGGCGCCTGTCCACGATGTACCGGCTCCAGCCATGCGCCGACGGCCACATCGTCTACTTCGTGGTCAGCGACAGGCAGTTCCACGGCCTGTACCGGGCCTTGGGCCGCCCCGAGTGGGTCGACCACCCCCAGTGGGGCACCCACGAGGGCCGCCGCGGCCGCTCCGAGGAGCTCGGCGGCCTGCTCGAGGCGGAGTTCGCCAAGTGGAAGGTGGCCGAGCTGGCACCGAGGATGCACGAGAACTCGGTGCCTTGCGGGGAGGTGACCGCCGTTGAAGACCTGCACGACGACCCGCAGGTCCGCCACAACGAGACCCTGGTCGACTGGGACCATCCGACAGCCGGGCAGATGCGCCAGGCCCGGCTGGCGCCTCGCTTCTCGGTCACGCAGCCCGACTTCCGGCCGTCGGTCCCCCAGCTCAACGAGCACGCCGACGAGATTCTGGCCGAACTCGGCCTCGGCCCCGGTGCCATCGAGGATCTGCGCCGAGCCGGAGCAGTGTTCTGAGAGCAAATTGACTTAGTTCTCGCCAATATGTGAACAAAACTAAGTCAAGAACGCTCGGGCACCCAAAGGAGGCGAACGAATGCGAGTGCTGCGCAACGCCCGGTTGGTAGACGGCCGGAGCGTCGACGTGTGCATCGACGACGAGGGCACGATCACCAGCGTGGCCGAGGCGGGCTTGGCCCCGGCCGTCATCGACGACGGAATCGAGGTCGACGACCTGGGGGGGTGGCTGCTGCTGCCGGCGATGGCCGAGCCTCACGCCCATCTCGACAAGGCGCTGACCGCCGACGAGGTGCCCAACCCCAAGGGCGACCTCATGGGGGCCATCCTGGCCTGGTTCGAGGCTGCGGAGGACGGGCGGCTGTCCTACGAGCGGACTGTGGAGCGGGCCACGCAGGCGTTCGAGATGCTGCTCGTGCACGGGGTGACCGCGGTTCGCACCCATATAAACGTCACCGCCGACATCGGCATCGTCGCCGTTCTGGCTGTGCAGGAGGCGGCCCGGGCGATGGAGGGCCTCATCGACTTCCAGATGGTGGCCCTGACCGGCTGGCCGATGACCGGCCCGGACAGCGCCGCCAACATCCGGGCGCTGGAGCAGGCGGTGGAGGCCGGGGTCGATCTCGTGGGGGGCTGCCCGAACCTGCAGGACGACCCGGCGACGCACATCTCCGACGTGCTGGCCTTGGCGACATCCGCCGGCATCGACATCGACCTGCACACCGACGAGACGCTCGACCCGTCCGTGCTGACGCTGCGGGAGCTGGCCCGCCAGGTGAGCGACAAGGGCTTCGACGGCACAATCGCCGCGAGCCATTGCGTCAGCCTGGGCATGCAGCCGCCTGACGTGCAAGCCGCAGTAGCCGACGAGGTCGCCGCGGCCGGGATCTCGGTGATCACCCTGCCCCAGACCAACCTGTTCCTGCAGGGCCGCGACGACCCGGTGGCCACGCCCCGGGGCCTCACCGCCATCAAGGCGCTGCTGGACGCGGGCGCGGTGGTGGCCGCGGGCGCCGACAACGTGCAGGACCCCTTCAACCTGGTGGGCCGCAGCGACCCGCTGGAGACGGCCGCGCTGATGGTGATGGCCGGCCATCGTCTGCCCGCCGACGCCTACGAGATGGTCTCCAACACCGCCCGGCGCGTGATGGGCCTGGCCCCGGTGAACTTCGAGCCCGGCAACCCCGCCGACCTTGTGGCCATCGACGCGCCGTCGCTGCGATGGGCGGTGGCCGACGCCCCGATGTCACGACGGGTGTACCGCCGGGGCCGTCTGGTGGCCTCGTCCGACCAGCAGACCCGAGTGCTGCGCCCGCGATGAGGCTCCCCTCGCCCCGGAGGGGTGCATGTCCGCGCTCCCCTCGGCCGACCTCGCGCCCGGCGGCGTTCGTGCAACGTCGATGACGTTCTCGCCGCAGGTCATAGACATCTCGGCTTTGCTGGGCGACGCCGCCAACACCGGCGACGGCGACGGCGCCTCGCCCGACCCGGCTGTCACCGCTGCGATCGAGTCGGCCTGCGCCGGCGCGGGCCTGTTCGTAGCGGCCGGCCATGGGATCGATGAGCCGCTGGCCGACGCCTTCGCCGCGGCCCGGGCCTTCTTCTCTCTGCCTGCCGACATCAAGGATCGGGTGCCGAGGATCAACCGCTACGGATACGTGCCCGACAGGATCGAGGCCCGCGATCCCGGCGACGCGGCCTACATGGGCCGCTCCAGCCTGGCCGCGGAGTATCTCGACATGGGCCTCGCCGACGAGCTCGACCTCGACGCGGTGGAGGCGCTCGGATGCGACGGGTTCGTGTCAGCGGTCCGCAGCTACCAGGCCGCGGCCCTTCGCTCCGCCCACGGCGTGCTCGAGGCCCTGGCGACGACCCTCGGAGTGCCCGGCTTCTTCGCGGCGCGCATGTCGGAGCCGCAGTGTCGGCTGCGGTTCCTGCACTACCCGCCCGCCGGGCGCCTCGACGACGGCCCGCCGCCGGTGTTCAGCAAGCCGCACACCGACTACGGGGCCATCACGCTGCTGGCCACCGACGGCGTGCCCGGCCTGGAGGTGCTCCGCAACGGCGCCTGGACGCCGGTGGCCGCGGCGCCTGGGAGCCTGGTCGTGCAGCTCGGAGACATGCTGGCCCGCTGGACCAACGACCGCTACCGCTCCACGCCGCACCGGGTGGTGGGCACCTCGGGCGCCGACCGGTACTCGGTCCCCTTCTTCGTGAACCCCGACCCCCAGACCGTGGTGTCCACGATCCCGAGTTGCGTCACCTCGCGACGCC
Source organism: Acidimicrobiales bacterium (assembly GCA_963667505.2). Classification (GTDB taxonomy): domain Bacteria; phylum Actinomycetota; class Acidimicrobiia; order Acidimicrobiales; family Aldehydirespiratoraceae; genus Aldehydirespirator. The sequence goes on from OY763490.2 coordinate 2,537,989, forward strand.
CGGCCCGCTACGAGCCGGTCACCGCAGGCGAGTTCCTGGTGTCGCGCATCGACAGCCCGACCGAGCCCTACATCTGACAGTTCGGGCGCACCTGCCGGCCCCACCGGACGCTGGGCGCGCTGAGGGGGCCGGCGCAGCGAGCGCCGACCCCCTCCAGCCTGGTCTGTATGGCGAGAGCGCTGCGGCTAGAAGCCGATGCTCTCGTCGATGAACTCGTTGGTGAACATCTGGTCGGCGGTCAGGTCAGGATCGATGTCCATGCCTGCAGCCCGCATGTCGTCGAGCACCTTGGCGATGCGCTCGCCCACCATGTTGCCGACGATGTCGTCTGGGCCGTTGCCCACGAGGCCGTAGTCGATCTGGGCCTGCACCGAGAAGTCGGCCAGGTCGGGCGGGTACACCCAGAAGTCCTGGTACTTCTCGACCGCGTCCACGATGATCGCGTTGGCCCTGTCGGGATCGGCGATGAAGTCGACGGCAGCCTGCTGGATGATCGGCACCAGATGCTCGAGGCACGGCCGCAGCTCCTCCAGGTCGCTGGGCCGGATGCCGATGGTCTGCGAGTAGATCTGGAAGCCCGCGTCGTGCAGCAGCTGGAACGCCACTGGCTTGCCCCACTGCTCATACACGAACTCGTAGGTGTACACCTCAGACGAAGCGAAGCCCTGCTGGGCGATGGCACCGCCCTCGGACACGAACCGCGACGGCGACCCGTCATAGGACGGATCAACCTGATCCGCGGACCAGATCCCCTGGGCCACGAACACCTCCGGGAAAGTCCCGCCGCCGAAGACGTTGACCGTGATGCCCTCAGCGCCCAAGTCCGCGATGCCGGTCACGTTCGGGTAGGTCTCCGGATCCCACATGACCATCTGCGGGTTGCGCTCCAACGGTGCCACCACCGCTATCAGCGGAGCCACGTCCCAATGGTTGACCTGCTGATCCGTCGATGCGTACCCCATATGGATCGAGCTGTCCGCGGCCATGTGCTGCGACACCGGCGAGAACCCGATGGCCGGACCGCCCGTGCGGACCTCCCACTCGATGCCGAGGTCTTCGCCGCCGAGCACCATCGAGCCCCGGACCACCTTGTTGTCCACGTCCACGGTGTAGTCGTCGCCCAACAGCTCGTACATCGCGCCGTGCTCGGACTCCGGGAACCAGTCCGTCTGAACCACCAGCGGCGACGGACACACGCCCGACAAGTCGACCGCCATCGTCTCAGGCGCGTCGATGTCGGCGTACGGGAGGCTGATGTTGGGGTCGATGAACTCGTTGGTGTAGAGCTGCTCCGCGGTCAGGCTCGAATCGATGTCCATGCCCGCGGCCCGCATGTCGTCGAGCACCTTGGCGATGCGCTCGCCCACCAGGTTGCCCACGGTGTTGTCGGGCCCGTTGCCGATGAGGCCGAACTCGCGCTTGGCCTGATGCGAGAACTCTGCCAGGTCTGGCGGGTACACCCAGAAGTCCTGGTAGCGATCCACCGCGTCCACGATGATCGCGTTGGCCCTGGACGGGTCGGCGTCGAAGTCCACCACAGCCTGCTGGATGATCGGAACCAGCTTCTCCAGGCACGGCCTCAGCGACTCCATGTCCCCGGGGCGCACCCCGATGGTCTGCGAGTAGATCTGGAACCCGGCATCGTGCAGCAGCTGGAACGCCACCGGCTTGCCCCACTGCTCGTAGACGTGCTCATAGGTGTACACCTCAGAAGAAGCGAAGCCCTGCTGAGCGATCGAGCCGCCCTCGGACACGAACCGCGACGGGCTGCCGTCATAGGACGGATCAACCTGATCAGCGGACCAGATCCCCTGAGCGACGAACACCTCGGGGAACGTCCCGCCGCCGAACACGTTGACCGTGATTCCGCGCTCGCCCAGATCGGCCAGGCCGGTCACGTCCGGATAGGTCTCGGGATCCCACATCACCATCTGCGGGTTGCGCTCCAGCGGCGCAACCACCGATATCAGCGGAGCCACGTCCCAATGGTTGATCTGCTGATCCGTCGACGCGTAGCCCAGATGGATCGAGCTGTCGGCCGCCATGTGCTGCGACACCGGCGAGAACCCGATAGCCGGACCGCCCGTGCGCACCTCCCACTCGATGCCCAAGTTGGTGCCGCCCAAGACCATCGAGCCCCGAACAACCTTGTTGTCCACATCAACGATGTAGTCGTCGCCGACCAGCTCGTACATCGCGCCGTGCTCAGACTCCGGGAACCAGTCCGTCTGAACCACCATCGGCGACGGACACACGCCAGCCAGCTCGCCCTCGACCACAGGTACCGCGGTCGTGGTCGGCGCGGGAGCCTCATCGTCGTCGGCGGCTGGGGCGTCCGGCTCGTCCGCGGCAGGCGCCTCGTCGGACGGTGCGGCCGTCGTCGCCGGCGCGGTGCCGGCATCGGGCGCTGCGTCGTCTTCGTCGTCGCCGCAGGCCGCGGCCAGCAGGCCGAAGGCCAGCACCACGGCGGTGAGGCGCATCCATGTTCTCTTGTTCACGTTGGCCATCCTCCTTCAGGGGCGCATGTGAGTTGGGGCCGCGCTCGGCACCAATCATCCGACAGACTACGACGCGGTGCTCCGGTACACAAGGCGGAGGCTGCCAGCGGCTTCTCAGCCGAGAACCTCGGTCTCATGCCACTTGCCGATCACGAGCTTTTGGATCCAGCCGAAAGTCCAGAACACCACCACGCCGAGGGCCGACGACATGATGACCGAGGTCAGCAGCTCCTCGCCGTCCAGCTGGCTCGCGTATCTGCGCAGGAGCTGACCGATGCCAGCTTCGCCCTTGCCGAAGAAGAAGTCGCCGACGATGGCGCCGATCACCGCCAGGCCGGCGGATATGCGCAGCCCGGCAAAGACGGCCGGCAGCGCAGCGGGGAACATCAGCTTGCGCAGACGGGTAAGGCGGTTGGCGTGGTGCAGAGTGAACAGGTCGTGCATGCCGCGCTCGGCCGACTGCAGGCCGAAGAGGGTGTTCATGATGATCGGAAACAGCGAGATGATGATGCAGACGATCACCCGTGCGGTCGTGCCGTAGCCGAACCAGAAGCCGATGAGCGGAACGATGGCCAGGATGGGAATGGCCTGCAGGGTCACCGCGAAGGGGAAGACCGCCCGCTCGATCATCTTGGCCTGGCTCATCATCGTTGCGAGGAAGAATCCGATGCAGATGGCGATGCCCAAGCCGATCAGCGCCACCTGGGTGCTGTTCCACAGTGCCTTGAGGATCCGCGAGTAGTTCTCCCAGTCCAGGACGCCGACCTCCACAACCTGGTGAGGGGGCTGCAGCAGGAACCGGCGAGTCGGTTCCAGCAGCACATAGGAGATCAGGTACCACAGCCCCAGGAGGGCGGCCCCCAGCACGACGGGCGGAAGCGCCGCCCGGGCCAGGGTCCTCGGCCGGGAGTCGCCCGGCAGCGGCCCGGGCCTATGGACCAGGGCGTCCTCCTCCGGCGGTAGGTCCGATGCCGAGTCCCCAAGAGTCGGGCGGGTCAGGTCGGGGATCGTGGTCATGTCGAGGAACCTCGCAGGGCTAGGGAGACCTCGCCGCTGAGCAGCGCGAACTCGGGATCGAATCGCAGCTGGGGCTGGCGCGGGTAGCTGAAGGGCACGTCGAACTCGGCCACGATCCGACCCGGCCGGGCCGACATGACGTACACCTTGGTGCTCATGAACACCGCCTCGCCGATCGAGTGGGTGATGAACAGTCCGGCGAACCCCTCGGACTGGAACAGTCGCTGGGTTTCCTCGTTCAGGTGCTCCCGGGTGATCTCGTCGACCGCTCCGAAGGGCTCGTCGAACAGGAACAGCGGCGGTGTGAGGGTGAGGGTGCGGGCCAGCGAGGTCCGCATCCTCATGCCGCCCGACAGCGACTTCGGATAGTGGTTCTCGAACCCGGTCAGACCGACGAGATCGATCGCCGCGGTCGACAGCCGCCTGCGCTCGGCGGAGTCGAATCCGTGGAGTTCCGCCAGCAGCTCCACGTTCTGGCGGACCGTGCGCCAAGGCAGCAGGGTGGCGTCCTGGAATACGTAGCCGAGGCGGTCGCGGTCGACCTCGACGCTGCCGGCGGTGGGCTCCAGCAGGCCCGAGGCAATCCGCAGCAGCGTCGACTTGCCGCATCCGGAGGGCCCCACGATCGTGACGAACTCCCCCTTGGCGATCGAGAGCGTGATGTCGCGCAGCGCCTCGGTGCCGTCCGGGAAGACCATTCCGATGCCGTCGAACGACAGCGCTCCGTTGGTGGTGACAGTGGTCGCCAAGTGCACCCCCTTCAGATGGTTTCGAGGTTGCCGATCCTCCTAGAGAACATACAGTAGCGCCACCAGATGCCGACCAGTCCGACGAGATGATGCGCGTTCTGCTGCTCGACGCATTCGAGCCCGACGACGCCGACCGCCGGGTGGCGGCCGAGGCGGTCGAGGCGCTGGTCGCCGGGCGTCACGACGTGGACCGGCTGGCCGTTCACAGCTTCGACGCGGTGATGTCTCCGGCCGAGCGGATCGCCTACCACGGAGAACAGCCGGTGATCTCCGAGGATGTCCGAGACTCGGCCGAGAGGCTCAGGGCCGCGGACGCGCTGCTGTTCTGCTATCCCACCGTGGTGTACAACGTGCCCGCGGCCCTGAAGGGCTGGCTGGAGCGGGTGATGGTTCCCGGCGTGGCTTTCGTGTTCGACGACCGGCATCGGGTAAGGCCTGGAATGCAGAACATCCGCCGGATAGGGGCAGTCACCACCAGCCCCCACAGCCGGCTGGCAAGGATGCGGGCCCGCGACGCCGGCAAGCGCACCACCGCCCGGACACTGCGGCTCAGCGCCCACAAGCGCTGCCGCACCACCTTCGTGTCGGTTCCGTCGCCCGCCGACGACGACGGGATCGCCCGCATCCGCCGCGCCCTGAGCCGCTGGTAGGCGCCTGTCAGGCACCCGGTAGCAGCGGGAGCACCTCTTCGGCGATGCGGTGCAGGTGCTCCTCGACCTCGTCGTAGGGGTCGCCGGGCATGGCCGGGAATAGCAACAGGTTCTCCAGCCCGATCTGCTCGTCGTACCAGCTGATGGCCTCGGCCACCTGCTCGCCGGTGCCCACCAAGCAGGTCTTCTGGTCGATGGATTCCTCCAGGGTGGGGATCAGTCCCGGTTTCGCCGGTCGGCCGTCGGGGCCCATGTAGCCCTTGCTCCAGCCGTAGGGTCCCAGGAACTTCCAGAACTCGTCGTGGCCGTCCCGGAACGACGTCACCGCCTCCTCGTAGGTGTCTTCCACCCGCACGTTCATCACCAGCAGGCGATGTTCGCCCCGGTCGAGCTGGCGGCCGTGCGTGGCCGCGTAGATCTCGGCGAACTTCTCCCAGCGCATCTTGACGAACGAGTGATGGTTGTTCCAGAACACTCCGCCCCAGCCGGAACGCGGCACTTGCTCCAAAGTGGGCGGGGAGGTCACGGCCTGCCAGATCTCGTAGGGGTACAGGGGCCGGGGCACCAAAGACAGCTCGCTCACGAACCCGCCCCGGTCGGGGATGCCAGGCGGAGGGAAGTCGTACACCTCGCCGTGGAAGCTGAAGCTGTCGTTGTCCAACGCCAAGCGGATCACCTGCATGGCCTCGTCGAACTGGCGGCGGTTCAGCTCGTCGGCCGCGGCCTTGTCGGGATTGTCGAAACTGCCGATCTTGGTGCCCAGCGTCTCAGCCTCGCGCGGCACCGTCCCCCGTCCGACGCCCAGGATGCCGCGGCCGCCGGAGACGTTGTGCAGCGTGGCGAAGTCCTCCGCCAAGCGCAGCGGATGCCACTGGGGAACGATGTTGAACGCCATCCCGATGCGGACCTGTTCGGTGCGCTCGGCCAGGATCGTGCCTACCAGGATCCCGTTGGGCACGACTTCGTAGCCCTCGTGCTGGAAATGGTGCTCGGTCAGCCAATACGAGTCGAACCCCAACCGGTCGCACACCACCCCCATGTCGATGATCCGCTCCGTCGCCCGCCACACCTCCTTGGCACCGAAGCGACGGTCAGTCGGCGCCGGAGGCCCCGCGCCTGCGTCGGAGAACTCGATCCCGCCGAACAAGAACACCCCGGTGCGCATGGCGCCTACTGTAAATCAGCTAGGCGGCAAACCCGCGGCTGGGCGCCTCGGCTCGGCACCTCGCCTCAACCGGGTTCGGCGCTCCGGCACACGGTCGGCGGCAGGCGGTGCGGCGGGCCGAGGGTCGGGCCCGGGACCCTAGCGGCCGAGGACAACCCGGAAGGCCCGCATCGACGCGTCCCGGTACCACGGACCCATGGCGTCGTCCACTGCGGCGACGTCGGAGCGGGGCACGGCGTTCCATGCCTCCATCGACTCCCAGCGGATCACGGCATGAATCCGATCGGGGTCGCCGTCCTCGACCCAAATCTCCTTGCCGATGAAGCCGGGTCGGTTCTCCAGATAGCGATTCCAGTGACGCTCATCCGCGGCTACCCAATCGTCGCGCTCGGCCCGGTCGACCTCGAAGGTGAGGAACTCGATCACCATCGGCCACAGAGTAGCGATGGAATCGAACTCGCCGCGGAAGCGGACGGAAGCAGGCCGGACAGCGCCGGCAACGGCGGGCGACTTCGGGTCGAGCCAGCGGGACAGCGCCGGCAACGGCGGGCGACTTCGGGTCGAGCCGACCGGAGGCATAGGGTGGACGCATGACCCGACCCCTGTGCGACCTGCGCAGCTACATGGCCGCGGCCGAGGCAGCCGGGATGCTCAACCGCATCTCGCGGCCGGTGAGCCTCCACCACGAGCTGGCCGACGTGGCCGCCGCCTTGGAGCGCTCCGACGCCGGCCCGGCGCTGTTCGAGTCGCCCAAGGACTCGCCGTGGCCGATCTTCTCGGGCGCGGTGTCGAGCCGCCGCACCGCCGCTCTGGCGCTGGGCTGCGAGCCCGGCGAAGTGGTGGACCGCATGGGCCACGCCCTCGAGCCCGCCAACGGGGTTGCCACCGCCCGGGTGGACGCCGCCGCCTGGCACGACAACTGCGTGACTGGCGACGACGTGGACCTGGCCGCCATCCCGATCCCCACCCACTCCCGGGGCGACGGCGGCGCCTTCATCACCGGCGCGGTGAGCGTCACCAAGGACCCGGTCAGCGGCCGGGGCAACCTGTCCTACAACCGGATGCTGATGCTGGACCGCAACATCCTGGGCTTCAACGTCAACGAGTGGCGCGACGTGGGCACGTTCATGCGCAGCCGGCCCGACCCCGAGGCACCGTTCGACGTGGCCCTGGCCATCGGGCTCGACCCGGCCGTGATGATCGCGGCCGGGGTGCGCACCCCGGTCGACGAGCTGCTGATCGCGGGCGCCCTGCGGGACCGGCCGGTGGAGGTCTGCCGGGGCGTCACCGTGGATGTGGACGTGCCAGCCCGGGCCGAGGTGGTGATCGAAGGCCGCATCCGTCCGGCCGAGCGGGCCGACGAGGGGCCGCTCGCCGAGTTCCACGGCTACCACGGCGAGATGTGGCCCAGCCCCACGGTGGAGGTGACCGCGATCTCGTGGCGACACAGTCCCGTCTACCAGACGATCATTCCCGGCTGGTACGAGCACGTGTTCATCGGCAACGTGCTGCCCCGCGAGCCGCTGCTGAGGCGGTTCGTGCGCCACATCGACCCCCATGCCGACGTGCACATCCCTCCCTACGGCAACGGGTTCCTGGCCGTCGTGCAGATCGACCGCGACAATCCGGGCACCCCCAAGAACCTGGCCATGGCGGCCATGGCGGCCCACATCAACATCCGCAACGTGATCGTGGTGGACCGCGACATCGACGTCAGCGAGCCCTCGGAGCTGCACTGGGCCCTCACCAACCGGGTCCACTGGCTCGACGACGTGTTCACCGCCGGCCAGGCCCAGGGCCACGAGATGGACCCGACCGCCGACAACCGCGGCGTCGGCACCAAGGTGGGCATCGACGCCACCTACAAGCGGGAGCGTCGCGAGTACGGCGAGCGGGTCGCCTACGCCCCGGTGGACCTTCAGCAGTACCTGTCATGAGCGGAACGGGCCCGGCGTCCGGGCGGCCGGCGGGCATGCACCTGTCATGAGCGGAACGGGCGCGGCGTCCGGGTGGCCGGCGGGCATGCACCTGTCATGAGCGGGTGGCGGCCGGACGTCGGCGCTTCAGCGGGGAAGTGGACGGAGTGAGCGGGCCGCGGCGGGTGGTGGTGGCCATCAGCGGGGCCACCGGCGTGGTGTACGGCGTCCGGGCGCTGGAGATGATGCGAGCCGTCCACGACGTCGAGACCCACCTGGTGATCACCGGCCCCGGCCGCCAGACGCTCGCCTACGAGACCGACCTGGTCCCGGCCGACGTGGAGGCGCTGGCCGACGTGGTGCACGGCTCCCGCGACATCGCCGCGCCGATCTCGTCGGGCTCGTTCACGACCGCCGGGATGATCGTCGCGCCGTGCTCCATCAAGATGCTCTCGGCGGTGGCCAACTCCTTCGGCGTCGACCTAGTGTCGAGGGCCGCCGACGTGACCCTCAAGGAGCGGCGCCCGCTGGTGCTGATGGTGCGGGAGACGCCGCTGCATCTGGGCCATCTGCGGCTGATGGCCCAGGCCGCGGAGATCGGCGCGGTGGTGTACCCGCCGGTGCCGGCCTTCTACAGCCGGCCGGAGTCAATCGAGGACCTGGTGGACCATTCGGTGGCCCGGGCTCTGGAGCATCTCGACGTAGAGGTGGCTGAGATCCCCCGCTGGGGGGAGTAGACACCGGCGCGCCCTGTTCCCCCGGCCGGCGGGTCCTGTCACGGGCGCGCCCTGGCGGCGCGAGCGCCGCCATTGCTTGCCCCCGTGCCACCCCCCGGCCTCATGGGTCACGTTTCCCAGCCGGATGTCCGGTGCGTCTATTGCACTATTGGAGGGTGCGAAGAACGGCGTTGGCGGCGTTGCGGCCGGAGGCGCCCCAGATTCCTGCTCCGGGAAAGGTGCCCGCGCCCGACAGAAACAATCCGGGCACCGGCGGCCGGTAGCGGCTCAGTTCTCGGCGCCGGCCGAACAGCGTCGCCAGCGGCGAGCCCGCATACGAGGGGGTGTAGCCGCGGCCCAGGAACAGCTCGCGCTCGTAGCGGTCGGGGGTCATGGTCCGGTAGCGGTCGACCGCGTCCAGGAAGCCGGGCTGCAGCAGGCTCGACCACACTCGAAGCCACCGGGCCGGCTCCTTCGAGCCCTCCCAGCCCCCTTCGACCTCGTATGGGGTGAACAGGGCCTCGAGACTGAGGGTGTGATGGCCGTCGTGGCTGCGCATCGACGGGTCAAGCACCGACGGCACGTTGGCCATCATCGTCGGGCGGTCCGCCACCCGCCCGAGCCGACGCAGCCGGTGGGCCTCGGCCAACTCGTCCGCCGACGGCGAGACCACGTAGTTCGACTGGGCGGGGTCGCGCCCCTCGAACAGGTCGAGCAGCCTGGATTCCTCCAGCAGCGGGTAGCGGGGCAGGTCAGTGATGACCGCGTCGATCTTCGACTGGTACCCCTCCCCCGGCGGCTGCGAGCGGGCCCGGTTCACGAACCGGCGCGCCGCCCGGCGGTCGGGCTCTCCGAGCCACTGCGACGCCACCACGGCCGGGTCGCAAGCGGTCACCACCGCGGCCGCCGCGATCTCGGTGCCGTCGTCCAGGCGCACCCCTCGCACGCGGCGCGAGTCGCCGAGCAGACCGGCCACCGGCGTGCCGCAGCTCAGGCGGCCTCCGGCTGAGGTGAACGAGGCGGCCAGCGCGTCGGGCAGGGCGCCGCTGCCGCCCACCGGGCGGCCCGTCTTGACCATGTGGCGCATGGCGTAGAGCGCGCCGGCCAGGCCGGTGCCGGGCGCGTCCGGGGGCGCCCCCCAGACGGTGGGGCCGTTGGAGATGCCGGGCATGACCAGGGCCTCGTCGTCGAAGTACGACCTCAGGACGTCGAACGCGCTGGCCCGGCTCCACCGCATCAGCCTGGCCCCGCCGCTGCCCCGGCGGGCGGCCAGCCGGGCCAGCATCCGCGGCGTGGAGGCGGCACCGGTGCCCATCGCCAGAGTGAGCTCGGCCACCGGCCGCGCGTCGGCGAGGTAGCGGCGGTAGGCCTCGGCCTGCGAGGGCCGGTGCCGGCCGATGGACTCGATGGTGCGCTCGCTGTCGTTGAAGAACATCCAGGGCGGGCTGCCGTCGTAGCTCAGGTAGACGGTGGTGGGGTCGGCCTCCAGGTACCGCAGACCGTGGGCGGCCAGGTCCAGGTCCTCCATGAAGGGCATGGCCCGCACGAGCGTGTGGTCGCAACTGCAGATGTTGAAGCGGGCGTCGAGGTCGCTCACCGTCGAGGCGCAGCCGCCGACGGTGTCGCGGGCCTCCACCAGCATCGTGCCGACCCCGGCCCGGGCCAGGTAGGCGGCGCAGATGAGCCCGTTGTGCCCGCCCCCCACCACCACGACCTCTGCGTCTCGTTCATTCTGCGAGCGCCCTGGCTCCGTGCTTGTGCCGCCGGCCGTCTCCGCCAAGCCGGTATCGGCTGACACCTCGCCGCCAGCGACTGGGCTGTTCACTCCAGCACTCCGAGTGCGGCGGGGTCGTCGGAAGCCACCCGCGACGGTGGCCTCTTGCGCATGACGCTGATCACACCGATGCTCCAGGAGCGTCGGCGTCGGAGCGGACCACCACCGTGTCAACGCTCCTCTGGTCGAGCTCGGCGACGAGCTCCTTCACCTGCGGATCGTCGGGATCGGCGCCGGCCACCGCCACGACGAAGCGGGCCGAGGCGGGCACGTTCTTCATCATGCCGACCGGGCTGGTGAGCGCGGCGGCGGCCCCGGCCGGCGTGAGCCGCTCATACGGCGAGCAGCCCGCCGCGGCGGCCACTCGCAGCGGTCGGTGGACCCGGTCGGCGATCACGTATCCGAGCGCGTCGGCGCCGATGCAAGCGACGACATGCGTGGAGGCAGCCGGAATGGGGGGCTCCCACGGTGCAGGGGCGGTGAAGGGGCGGCGACGGGCACCATCGGCCTCCACAACTATGTGATCGGCGAGCCCGGCGGCAAACCAGCGGTCCACTTCTTCGGGTGCGAACCCGAGGGCCTTGCGATCGTCGGTCGTCCTCCACACCAGCACAGCGTCGTCGCGGCCGAGGGCCTCAGCCAGCCCGCGGTCGGAGGGGCCGACCAGCAAGGGGAACCCGCCGGTCCGGTCGCGCCCCATTCGCGTGGTGGTGGTGAGCAGCGTGCGGGCCGGAAGCTGCCGGCCCAGCGCGAACAGCAGAGTGGTCTTGCCGCCGCCGCCTACCAGGGACAGGAGCGACCGGCGGCCCAGCCCCAGAGCTTCAGCGGCGCGGGCCAGGTCGGTGGCGCGCACGGCCCCGCCGGGCGGTCAGGTCTCCCGGATCTTGCGGGCGAGCACCACCGCCAGAGCCACCAGGGCACCCAGGATCACGAGCCGTTTGAAGTTCTTCACGGCCCGAAGCGTAGTGGTCCCGCCCGTAACCGCGGCGACACGGAGCCGCCACGTCGGAGACAATCGGATCGAGCCGGGTACCCTGCCCAACGGAGGTGTCCGAGCGCCTGGTGGGCTCCCCCGCCTTCAAAGCGGGTGGGGCGGGCGATCCCCGTCCGGCGGGTTCGATTCCCGTCCACCTCCGCCATTGTCGACAGCAACAGGCACGACGGCCGCCAGCCCACGCCCGAGGACGCTGGTGACGAGAATCAGACGGCCTGGAGTCGAAGATCGACCCGAAGCGCACCTCGAAGGAGCGCGAGGTCGGCTTCGTCGCTGGTGACCACCAGGTCGCCTCGAGCCGATGCTCCGACCACGACGGATGCATCGACGACATCGGACGTTCCGGCCGAAGCGCACGCCGCGCCCGCGGAGCGTGCCCGAACCTCGTCGAGATGCTCGATACGACAGCCCGACAGAAGCCTCGACATCTGCGGCTGCGGACCGCCGCGCCAGCCCTGAGCCAGCACTCCTGCCGGCACCGTCGGCACCATGCCCCGCTCGAGCGCCCGACGGTGCAGCGTCCAGATGCGCCGGTCGTTGCGCTCAGCGGCGATCAGAGCGCCCGTGTCGTAAGTGACCCCCGCCATTTCAGGAGGGATCTCGGCCGACAGCTCCGTCGAGGACGGCGTCAGCCCACGCCAATTCCTCAGGAGTCAGTTCGCCGTGCTCATGTTCCCACTCGCGCACGGCGGCAAGGCCCGCCTCGAGAACCAGCGCCCGAGCGGCCGCCGCGTTCAGCCAGGCAGACAGGCTCAAACCATGGTGCTCTGCGGCGCGCGCCGCCCCCTCGGCGACCGTCCTGTCCAGCGCGACCGACAACTTCCTCACCGTCATCCCTCCAATGGTAGTACCGCATTCCTACCGAACCTTGGCCCGGCGCAATCCTTGGCATTGCCTAGATTGATGTTGAATGTAATATAGCAATAGTTGCTGATAGATAGGAACTCTTCTTGCCTGCGCAGGGGGCCAAAGGCACCGGATCAGGCGTGCGTCACGCGCGTGGCGCGTCGTCAGTCGAGCGCGTCGAGTCCGCCGCGGCCTCAGTCAGACGTTTAGGAGGTCGCGGGCTCCGGTGTCGCTGGAGGGATGGCGGAGCTTCGACATGGCCCTCGCCTCGATCTGGCGGATCCGCTCACGGGTGAGGTTGAAGTGCTCGCCGACCTCCTCGAGGGTGCGGGGCTCGCCCCGGTCGAGCCCGAAGCGGAGCTTGAGGATGTCGCGCTCGCGCTCGTCGAGCGGCGAGAGCAGGCGAACAATCTCCTCGGGCAGCATCGTGGTGGCGGCGATGTCGAAGGGCGAGTCGATCGACCGGTCCTCCACGACGTCGCCCAGCTCGGCGTCGCCGTCCTGGCGCAGCGGCTCCGACAGCGACAGAGGCTCGGACTGGAAGCGCAGCGCCTCGGTGATCTTCTCCTCGGGCATCTCCACCTCGGCGGCCAGCTCGCACAGCGTGGGCGGGCGGCCGTGCTTGAGCTCGAGGCGGGAGCGCGCCTTCTGCAGCCGGGCCAGGGTGTCGCCCGCATGGACCGGCAGGCGGATGGTGCGGCCGGTGTTGGCGATGCCCCGCGTGATGGCCTGGCGGATCCACCATGTGGCGTACGTGGAGAACTTGAAGCCCTTGCGCCAGTCGAACTTCTCGACGGCGTGCATGAGGCCGAGGTTTCCCTCCTGGATCAAATCCAGCAGCGGAAGGCCCGAAGCCTGATACTTCTTGGCGATCGACACGACCAGCCGGAGATTGGACTTGACGAAGGTCTGCTCGGATTCGGCGCCTCGGCGATCCTGGCGGCGCAGTTCCCGGCGACGGTGGTCGGTGAGAGTGCCGGGGGCGGCGCTCTTGAGGACTTGCCGTGCGGCCACACCCGCCTCTATGTCCTGGGCCAGGCGGACCTCGTCATCCTTGGTGAGCAGCGGGTACTGGCCGATGTCGGTGAGATAGATGCGGACGAGATCTTCCTCGTCGCGCTCTGCACGCTCCTTGACCTTGACCACGAACCCCCCTTCCGGCCGAATACAGGCGGATGCGACCACCGCCACCACCAGCGCGCCGCTGACGGAATGAACGATAACGACCTCTTGCCAAACGCCAACCCGGCGAGGCCACGGCGGAATCCTGTAAGCGGCGTCAGCCGCGGGGACGCGCGAGCGAGCCGGGCAGAATCCCGCCGACTGCCGCGAGCCGGCGCTCCGCAGCTGCGACGACTTCGGTGCCGCCGACAGCGAGGGAGCGCACGCTCTCGTTCGCCTCGGCATGGCGGCCGAGGTCGTCGCTGAGCATCGCGACGGCCGAGGCGAGAGCCGAGTCGCAATGCGGCGCAGCGTGAGCCTGAATCCCGGCGCACACCCCAGCCAGCGCCGGGATCAGCACCTGGCGGGCGACGGCCGTCCGGGCCGCGTCCCCGCCCAGTTCGGCGAGGCCGTCGAGGGCGGCCGCCAAGGGCTCGCCCGGAGGGCTCGCCTCGCGGTGGCGCGCCAGCAGCACAGAGTCAGGCTGGTGTTGCTCCAGTGTCCGGCAGTGCCACCGGAGGCGGCCACCGAGCGCCGTCAGCCAGACGGCCGCCTCGGGGGCCTCCTCCACCGCGTCCCGGGCCCAGGAGTCGACGATGTCGGCGAGTCGGCCGGTGACCCAACGAAGGGCGGCCACCAGGCGGGCGGTCTGCTCTGCGCTGTAGCCGCGGGACGGGCTCACTGAGCGCCTGGGGCGTCGAAGCGGTTGATGACCGGCATGCGGCGGTCGCGTCCGAAGGCCCTGCCGCTGAGCCGGGGCCCGAGAGGGCTCTGCCGACGCTTGTACTCGGCCGCGTCGACCATCCGGCAGACCCGCTCCACCACCTCGGGGGCGGCGAGCTGCTCGGCCTGGATCTCGGTCGAGGTGCGCAGCCCCTCGACGTAGAGGCGGAGTATCGGGTCGAGCACCTCGTAGGGAGGCAGCGACTGGTCGTCGCGCTGGCCCGGCGCGAGCTCGGCCGAAGGCGCCTTGTCAAGCACGGTGCCGGGGATCAGCTCCAGTCCGGCCTGCTCGTTGCGCCATCGGCAGAGGCTGTACACGTCGAGCTTCCACAGGTCCGAGATGACGGCGAAGGCTCCGGCGGTGTCGCCGTACAGCGTCGAGTAGCCCACGGCGAGCTCGCTCTTGTTGCCGGTGGTCAGCACCAGCCAGCCGTGCTCGTTGGACAGCGCCATCAGGGTCACGCCCCGGATGCGGGCCTGGAGGTTCTGATCGGTGAGGCCCCCGGGGGCCGGCCGTCGGCCGAGGTCCGGTTCCAGCATGTCGGCCAGGGCGGCGTGAGCCGGCTCTATGCCAACGATGCGAGCGTCGATACCGAGGTTGGCGGCCAGCTTCTCGGCGTCGGCGACGGAGTGGGTGCTGGAGTGGCGCGACGGCATCAGCACGCCGTGGACGTGCTCGGCGCCGAGCGCGTCGGCGGCGATAGCGGCCACGAGGGACGAGTCGACTCCCCCGGACAGGCCCACGCACACATCGCGGAAGCCGCTCTTTAGGACGTAGTCGCGGGTGGCGAGCACCAGCGCCGCCCATCGCTGGGCATCGGCGGTCAGCGGCTCCGCGACCAGCCCGCTCAGACGGTCGCGGAGCCGGCCGGACGCGCCGGTGACCCGCGTCACCGCGGCGAGGGAGGCCGCAGCGCCGCCAGGCTCCCGGTCAGCCGGCTCCAAGGCGGACGGCTTCGGGTCCGCCTCCTCCGGGTCAGCCAACTCCGGGAACTCCATGTCGACCACGTCGACCGTCTCGGCGAACGAAGCGCTGCGAGCCGCCACCGAGCCGTCGGCACGGATCGCGAAGGAGCCCCCGTCGAACACCAGTTCGTCCTGTCCGCCCACGAGGTTCACGTGGACCACCGGCACGCCGGACTCCGCGACCCGCTGGCGGATCACCTGCTCGCGTACTGCCTGCTTGCCCTGGCGGAAGGGCGAACCGTTGACGTTGAGCACCATCCGCGCGCCGGCGCGGGCCAAGTCGTTCACCGGCCCGCGGGGCACCCAGGCGTCCTCGCACACGGTGACGCCGACGGTCGCGCCGCCGATCTCGAACAGCGGCGGCGGATGGACGCCGGGCCGGAAGTGGCGCACCTCGTCGAACACGTCGTAGTTGGGCAGATGGCGCTTGTGGTAGACGCCGTGGACTCGGCCCCGCGCACACACCGCCACCGCGTTGTAAGCGTGGCTGAACGAGTCCACCCCGGCGATGTCGGCCACCGCGCGAGGCGCCTCGCCCGCGCCGTCCACGAAGCCGACCACCGCCGCGCACCGGCCGGTGTGGGCGGCGAATTCGTCGAGCGCAGCCCGGCTGGCGGCCACGAAGCCGGGCCGGAGCACCAGGTCCTCGGGCGGATAGCCGGTGATGGACAGCTCGGGCATGACGGCGACATCAGCGCCTGCCGCCTCGGCCTGCGACAGCGCGGCGACCGCCCGCGCCACATTGCCCGAGAGATCCCCGACCGTCGGATTGACTTGGCAGAGCGCGACCCTCAGACGGGCGGCCGCGGGGCGGCTCACGGTCCGGGATCCTGTCGAGTCCCGCCCCCGACGGCCCAGGCCATTCAGTTCGGCCGGGTCAGTCGAAGCCGACGAGCGCCTCGCAGATGGTCCTCGTCAGCAGGGTGGTCACGTGGTACGGGTCGGCGTTGGCGTTCGGCCGTCTGTCCTCGATGTAGCCCTTGCCCTCGCGGGCGACCTGCCACGGGATGCGGACCGAGGCCCCGCGGTCGGACACGCCGTAGGTGTACTGGTCGTAGCGCTGCGTCTCGTGCTCGCCGGTAAGGCGGAACTCAATGCCCGCGCCGTAGCCCTCCAGGTGCTCCTCGGGCTTGCCGGGATAGCCGAGCGCCTCGCAGGCCACGATGATCGGCTCGTAGCCCTCGCGCATCGACTTGGTGGAGACGTTGGTGTGCATTCCGGCGCCGTTCCAGTCGCCCAGCATCGGCTTGGGCTCGATCGTCACCACGATGCCGTGCTTCTCAGCGATGCGGAACAGCAGGTAGCGGGCCACCCAAAGGTGGTCGGCCACGGTCACTGTGTCGCAGGGGCCTATCTGGAACTCCCACTGGCCGGGCATCACCTCGGCGTTGGTTCCCGCGATGGTGATGCCGGCCTCGATGCAGGCGGTGGTGTGCTCCTCGATCAGCTCGCGGCCCGAGATGCGGTCCGCGCCCACGCCGCAGTAGTAGGGGCCCTGCGGCGGCGGGAACCCCGCCGGAGGGAACCCGGCCGGCCAGCGGGTCACCGCGTCGAGCAGCGTGTACTCCTGCTCCAGGCCGAACAGCGGCATCTGGTCCTTGTACTTCTCGTACACGGCCACGCACTCGGCCCGCCGGTTGGTGGGGTGCGGCGACAGGTCGTGGGTGAGCAGCGTCTCGCACATCACGAGGATGTTGTCGCCGCCCCTGACCGGGTCGGGGCAGGTGAAGACGGGCTTGAGCACGACGTCGGAGTTGTCGCCGGTGGCCTGGTTGGTGCTCGAACCGTCGTAGCCCCAGATCGGGGGCTCCTCGTCGTTGTTCACGATCCTCGTCTTGGTGCGGATCTCGCCGGTCGGCTCGCTGCCGTCGATCCAGAGGTACTCGGCTCGGTAGGTCACGTCATCTCCTGTCGGGCTCGTGTGAGAGTGTCGGTTGAAACTGTGAAGTCTAGGAGGGCTCCGGCGCTAACCGGCGTCCCGTTCGGATCGATTGGCGGCCCACCAGGCGTCTAGGCGGTCGAGCAGTTCGCCGGCAGGGAGCACCCCCTCGCTGCGCTTGAGCTCCAACAGCCATCGCAGCGCACGGCCGACGTCGGGACCGGGCGCCAAGCCGAGGTGCGCCATAACCTCGGCACCGTCGATCTGGGGGCGCTCGGCAGCGCGCCGGTCGGCCTCGGCCAGTTCGGCGACACGGCGCTCGAGGTCGTCGACCTGGCGGTGGAGGTCGGCCTCTCTCATCCGGTTGCGAGTGGTGCAGTCCGAGCGCACGAGCTGATTCAGCCGGCCCAACAGCGGTCCGGCGTCGCGGGCGTAGCGGCGGACCGCGGCGTCGCTCCACCCGGAGGCGTATCCCTTGAACCGTCCCGAGAGCCGCACCAGTTCGCTCACGTCGTCCACCGTGGCCTCGTCGAACTCCAGCGCGGCGAGGCGTCTGCGGGTCATGCGAGCCCCGACCGCCTCGTGGTGGCGGAACGTCACCTCGCCGTGCTCGTAGCTGCGCGTTCGGGGCTTGCCGACGTCGTGGAACAGCGCGGCGAGCCGCACCAGCAGGTCGTCGGGCGTTTTGGCCACCACCGCCACGGTGTGCGCCAGCACATCCTTGTGCCGGTGTATCGGGTCCTGCTCCATCGCCAGGGCGGGAAGCTCGGGAACGATCTCCGCCATGCGGCCGCGATCCAGCGCCGACCACAGGCGCGAGGCCGGGTCGTCGCCGCTGAGGATCCAGCACAGTTCGTCGCGGGGAGTATCGACACCCACAGGAGGCGCAGCCTATGCTTCGTGCTTGGAGCATTCGTCCGGATATGCGATCCTCCCAGGCTCATGCTGTATGGTGGGCTTCATAGTGGTATCGCCGAAAGGAGTCCCCTGATGCGATCACTGAGGCTCACGGCCGCATTCCTGGCTCTGGCGCTGGTCGCGGTCTCGTGCGGCGACGACGAAGCCGCAGAGCCTGCTGACGAACAGCAGGTCACCACGACCACCCTGTCGGTGGCCGCCGTGGTGGACGAGCCCAGCGAGACGACGACGCCGACCACGAGTCCGACCCTGCCGCCGACCACGCTTCCCGAGGCGACCGAGACCGCGCCGGAGCCGGTCGAGGAGCCCGTGACTGAAGAGCTACCAGCGATTGATGTGGCGGCACCGGTGGCTCCCAGCAACATCAGGTGCGTGGCGAGCGCCAACGAGGGCGAGGTCCTGGTGGAGTTCAATGCCCTCCCCGACCCCTCGGCGGTCTCCAAGATCCGCGTCTATGCCGGGCCGTCCGGCCAACGACCGCTGCCTCTGAACGGCGAGTTCAATATGGGCCAGGTCAACACCGCAGGATCCCGCTGGTCCGTTCCGGCCCGGGGAGTCCCGGCGGGCATCACGCTGGACCTTGCGGCCACATCGTTCAATCTCGCCGACCGGGAGTCCGGCTGGTACATCGCCCAGGGCGTCTATCGGGGGCCCGGGCAGCCCTGCGGCACAGACGATCCGGGCACGGACGAACCGGCTACGGACGAACCGGGCACGGACGAACCGGGCACGGACGATCTACCGCCGCCGACCGGCACAGCTGGGTTCGGCGCGATAGAGATCGAGCCGGCGCCGGGCAGCCCGTGAGGGCAGCGAACAAGAGCGGGAGACGCCCCGCCGCATCCTGACCGGGGGCGCCTGACCGGCCCGACTGCGACGCGGTGAGCAGAGGTGACGCCGATGAGGGTCGAGCTGGACGCGGACAAGTGCATCGGCAGCGGCAACTGCGAGATGATTGCGCCCGACGTGTTCGAGGTGGGTGACGACATGGTGTGCCGCATCCTCGTGGCCGAACCCGGCCCGGACCTGGCCGAGGACGCCGAACTGGGCGTCGAGTCGTGCCCCACCCGGGCTCTCAGGCTGGAGTAGCGACCGCTAGGGTGCCGTCGATGGACGCCGTGCGGGTGCTGAGCAGCAGCGAGTCGTCGCCGACGCTGCCGATCATCGAGTCGGGCGGCCGGGCCCGGGCTGTCGTGTGGCCCGGCGTTGGAGCGATGCACCGGTCGATGCACCTCATCGAACTCGACGGCGGCGGGAGGACCAAGCCGCTCAGCCACCCCTCCGACGCGGTGTACCACCTGTGCGAGGGGTCCGCGGCGGCGACTGGTCCCGACGACGGGTCCGTCCATGAGCTCGCGGTCGGCGCGATGCTCCACATCGACGCGGGCACGACCTATCTCATCGAAGCGGAAGCAGGCGGCGCCCTGCTCGTCGGCGGGCCCTGTCCCCCCGATCCCGCCCTCTACGAGCACTTGGAGGAATGAGCATGGCCATTCGGGTCTTTCACCGCGACGAGCCCAGCCTGATGATGCCGATCATCTCCAGCGACGCCCGGCTGGTGGTGTGGCCCGGCGTGGGCGCCGACGTGGCCAACATGAACTATGTCGTGCTCGAGCCGGGCGAGGAGAACGTTCCCCACACCCACTCCGAGTCCGAGGACACGATCTTCTGCCTGGAGGGCCGGGGCTCGATCGCGGATTTGACCAACGGCACGCGGCTCGAGTTCGAGGCCGGGCAGGCGATCCACGTCCCTGCAGGCGTGGAGCATGCGGTCATGGCCGACAGGGGCGAACGGATCGTCAGCATCGGCGGCCCGTGCCCGCCCGACTGGAACCTGCTGCGCCTGCTCGGTGTGGACTGAGGCTGCGGGCGAAGCCGTCAGACAGCCGGTCGTATCGTGAAGCCCGCCGCCTTCGAGTACCACGCGCCCCGGACCGTCGAAGAGGCTCTGCATCTGCTGCGGGAGCATCAGGACGATGCCAAGGTGCTCGCGGGGGGCCAGAGCCTGGTGCCCGCCATGAACTTCCGACTGGCCCGGCCCGCGGTGCTGGTGGACGTCGGCCTTCTGAGCGAGTTCGAAGGCGTCGAACAGTCCGATCCGGACCATGTGACGATCGGGGCCCGGGTCCGGCACCTCGACTTGGAGCACAACACGATCGGCGGGCCGCTCGGGCAGCTGCTTGCTGAGACCGCCAGATGGGTGGGCCACTATCCGATCAGGGTCCGCGGCACCTTCGGCGGCAGTCTGGCCCACGCCGACCCGGCGGCCGAGTGGTGCGCGCTCGCCTGCGCCCTCGACGCCGAGATGCACTGTCGCAGCCTGAGCGGATCCCGGGTGATCGAGGCGGGCGACTTCTTCGAGCAGATGATCTTCACCACGAGCCTGGAAGCGGACGAACTGCTGGAGCGGGTGCGCCTGCCCCGGCTGGGCGACGCCTGGGGCGTCGGTGTGGCCGAGTTCGCCCGCCGCTGGGGCGATTTCGCCATCGTGTTGGCCATCGCGGCGGTCGAGCGCGACGGCGACAGCATCAGCCGGGCCCGGATCGCGCTGGGCGGCGTCGGCGGCGGGCCGGTGCGGGCTAGCCACGCGGAAGCGGCCCTGACCGGTCGGCCCCTCGCCGCCGAGACCATCGACGCTGCTGCCGGCACTGCTGCCGAGGAGGTGGACCCGACCGGCGACATCCACGGCTCCGCCGACTACCGCCGCGACCTGGTGCGAGCCATGGTCAAGCGAGCTCTGGCGCAGGCCCTCGCGTGACCGGCCCGAGGCCTCATGTGACTGGCGCAGGCCCTGGCGTGACCGGCCCGAGCCCTCGCGTGACTGGCGCAGCGGGCAGGTCCGGTCGATGAGGTGGACGGGCAGGCGGCTGCGCCGCTTCGAGGATCCGGCGCTAGTACAGGGGCTCGGACGGTTCGTGGCCGACGTGGCCGATCTTTGCCCCGGCGCGCTGCACGCCGCCTTCGTTCGAAGCCCGGTCCCCGCCGGCGCGATCCGCTCAGTGGAGGCGCCGGCGGGCGTCACGGTGATGACCGCGGACAGCTTCGAAGGCGTCGGCACCATCTGCGCGCGGCTCGACCGGCCTGACTTCGTGGCACTGGAGACGCCGGTGCTGGCGTCGGGCAGGGTGCGCCATCCCGGCGAGCCGGTCGCGCTGGTAGTGGCAGCCTCGCGAGCCGAGGCCGAGGACCTGGCCGAGCGGGTGGTCGTCGACATCGAGCCCGCGGTGCCGGTGCTCGACGCGGCCGCGGCCATGGAACCGGACTCGCCGACGGTGCATCCGGGCCTGGAGATGCCGATGGGCAACAACGTGGTGCTCGACACCCGGTTCGCCACCGACGGAATCGACGCCGCGCTGGCGGCGGCCGACGAGGTGGTGGAGTTGGACATCCGGTGCCACCGGCAGAACGCTCTGCCCATCGAGGCCCGGGGCGCGCTGGCCGACCACGACCCCGCCACCGGCCGCACCACGCTCACCGCCTCCAACCAGATGCCCCACATGCTGCGCACCGCGCTGGCCGACGTGCTCGGCATCGCCGAGTCGGATCTGCGGGTGGCGACCCCCGAGGTGGGAGGAGGGTTCGGTCAGAAGATGTGCGTGCCCCGCGAGTACGTGGCGCTGGTGGCCGCGGCGCGGATGCTGGGCGCGGCGGTCGCCTGGATCGAGGACCGGTCCGAGAACCTGCTGGCCTCCTGGCACAGCCGCGACCACAGCTACCGGCTGCGGGGCGGGTTCACCGCCGCGGGCCGGCTGTTGGGCCTCGACGCCGACCTGCTGTGCAACATCGGCGCCTACAGCAACTATCCGGTGACCTTCGGCGTCGAGCCGCTGATGGCCATGGCCGAGATGCCCGGCCCGTACCGGCTGTCGGAGTACCGGGTGCGCTCCCGGGCGGTGACCACCAACATGTGCCCTATCGCCCCCTACCGGGGCGTGTCCCGTCCGGTGCTGACCCTGGCCATGGAGCGGCTGATGGACACGGCCGGCCGCCGCTTGGGCATCGACCCGGTGAGGATGCGCCGCATCAACCTCGTGGACGAGTTCCCGCACTCGATGCCGACCGGGTTGCCCGTCGATCCGGGCTCGTACGTCGAGACCCTGGACAAGGCGGTCGAGGCGGTGGGCCTCGACGGGTTCCGCCGCCGACAGGAGCAGGCCGCGGCCGAGGGCCGTTACATCGGCGTGGGCTTCTCGGTGTTCGGGGAGCGCACCGGCTACGGCACGCCCGCCTTCGCGGCCCGGGCCATGGAGATCACCCCCGGCTACGAGACCGTGCAGCTCGAGATGAACCCGTCCGGCGACGTGACCGCCCGCATCGGGGCCTCGCCTCACGGCCAGGGGCTGGCCACCACGCTGGCCCAGCTGGTGGCCGACGAGTTGGGCGTCGAGCCGCGGCAGGTGTCGGTCGTGCACGGCGACACCGACGCCTCACCCTACGGGTGGGGCACGTTCGCCAGCCGGTCCATGGTCATCGCGGGGGGAGCGGCGAAGCTGGCGGCCGAGCGCCTCGCAGCCCGGCTCAAGGAGATCGCGGCCCACGAACTGGAGGCCGATCCCGCGGACATCCGCCTGAGGGAGGGAGTCGCGTCGGTGGCCGGCACCAGCGTCGGCTTGTCGATCTCGGAGATGGCCCGCACCGCCCACCACGCCAGCCACCGACTGCCCCGAGGGATGGAGCCGGGGCTGGCCGTCGCCGCCACCTACGATCCGGGCGGAACGTTCTCCAACGCCTGCCATGCCGCTGTCGTGGAGGTGGACGCCGACACCGGTCATGTGAGCCTCGAGCGGTTCGTGGTCGTGGCCGACGCCGGTCTGGAGGTCAATCCCATGATCGTGGAGGGCCAGATCCACGGCGGCGTCACCCAGGGCATCGCCAACGCCCTGTACGAGGAACTGGTGACCGACGACGACGGCAACCTGCTGACAGCGTCGCTGATGGACTTCCTGCCCCCGACCTCGCTGGAGGTGCCCCGAATCGAGGTCACGCACCTGGAGACGATCACCGACGCCTCCATCACCGGGGCCAAGGGCGTGGGCGAGGGCGGCGCCATCGGCGCTCCGGCGGCTGTGCTCAACGCCGTCACCGACGCGCTGGCGCCGCTAGAGATCGAAGTGAACGAGATGCCGGCCACCCCGTCACGCGTCCGCGAACTGATCCGCGGGGCGGTGCCCGCGAGCACAGGAGGCTGTCGATGACGCCCAAACATGTCGAAGTTGCCCTGAACGTGAACGGCCGGCGGTACGAGGCCGCGGTCGAGCCTCGCAAGACCCTGGCCGACACGCTGCGCGAGGACTGCGGGCTCACCGGCACCCACCTCGGATGCGAGCACGGGGTGTGCGGTGCCTGCACGGTGCTGGTGGACGACGAGCCGGTCCGGTCGTGCCTCATGTTCGCGGTGCAGTGCTCGGGGGTGGAGATCCGCACGGTCGAGGGTCTGGCCGACGGCGAGCGCCTCCACCCGCTCCAGCAGGCCTTCTGGGACCATCACGGGCTGCAGTGCGGCTTCTGCACGCCGGGGTTCCTGATGCTGGCCACCGCGGTTCTGGAGTCCCGGCCCGACATCGGCGACGACGAACTGCGCGAGGTGCTGGCCTCGAACCTGTGCCGCTGCACCGGCTACCAGAACATCGTCACCGCAGTGCACGCGGCCCGGGATCAGATGCAGCCGTGATCGACGGGACCCGACACGACGCCACCGCTGCGGGAGCGTCGGCGGCCGCGCCAGCGGTGTCAGGAGACGGGACACGGCCGTGATCGGCGAGTCGGTGCCGCGGGTCGAGGACCGGCCCCTGCTGCGGGGCGAGGGCCGATTCGTGGCCGACATCGATCTGCCGCACCAGCTCCACATGAGGATCGTCAGATCGCACGCGGCCCACGGCGCCATTGAGTCGATCGACGTGTCGGAGGCGCTGGCCCTGCCCGGCGTGGCCGCCGTGTGGACCGGCGCCGACGTGGCCCAGGTGCCTGTCATCGACTTCAGGCAGGTGGGCGCCGACCAGATGGTGCCGTACCGCCAGCCGGTCCTGGCCCAGGACCGGGTGCGGTATGTGGGCGAGCCTGTCGCCGCGGTGTTCGCCACCGACGCGTACGTGGCCGAGGACGCAGCGGAGACGGTGGTCGTCGAAGTGACCGAATTGGCGCCGGTGCTAGACGCCGCCGGGCCGCTCGGCGCCTTCGACGGGCTGCTCGACACCGAGGCCTACGTGTTCACCGAGCAGACCGGAGACGTCGACGCGGCCTTTGCCCGGGCAGACCATGTGATCGCGGCCGAGTTCTGCGTGGGCCGCCACAGCGGCGTGCCGTTGGAGTGCCGGGGCGCGCTGGCGGTGCACCACCGCGACACGGGCACGCTCGAGTTGTTGGGCGCGGCGAAGGTGCCGTTCCAGAACCGAGACGCCTTGGCCCGGATGCTGGGTCTGCCCGCCTCCCGGGTGGTGCTGCGCGAGGGGCACGTGGGCGGCGGGTTCGGCGTCCGGGGCGAGCTGTATCCCGAGGACGTGCTGGTCGCGCTGGCCGCGCTGCGGCTGGGCCGGCCCGTCAAGTGGGTCGAGGACCGCCACGAGCACCTGATGGCGGCCAACCATTCACGCGACCAGCGCCATCGCCTGCGGGCCGCGGCGGACGCCCGGGGCGTTGTCGACGGCCTGGAGGTCGAGTTCGTCAGCGATCAGGGCGCCTACGTGCGCACCCACGGGGCGACGGTCGCGACGCTGGCCGCGGCCATGCTGCCGGGCCCCTACCGGGTGCCGAACTACCGGGTGACCGGCCGAGTGCGGCTTACCAACAAGACCCCGGCGGGCACCTACCGGGCGCCTGGACGCTACGAGACCACCTTCGTGCGGGAGCGGGCACTGGACGCGGTCGCGGCGGAGTTGGGCATCGACGGGGCCGAGATCCGCCGCCGCAACCTGATCGACCCCGCCGAGATGCCCTTCGAGCGGGGCATCGACGCGCTGGGCACGCCGGTGGTCTACGACTCCGGCGAGTACGAGACGATGCTCGACCGGGTGCTGGCCCACATCGACTACCCGGCTCTGACCGAGTCGCTGCACCGGCGGCGGGGGGCGGGTGAGCTGGTCGGGCTCGGGCTCGGGTTCTTCGTTGAGAAGTCGGGCCTCGGGCCGTTCGCCGGGTGCCGCATCGAAGTCGATGCGGCCGGATGGGTGACGGTGACCACCGGCGAGGCGTCCGTGGGCCAGGGGTTCGAGACGGTGATGGCGCAGATCTGCTCGGAGGCTCTCAGCGTGGGCCTGGACCGGATCTCGGTGCTCCACGGCCAGACCGATCAGATGTCCTACGGGATGGGGGCCTTCGCCAGCCGGGCCACGGTCATGGCGGGCACCGCGGCCCACGGCGCCAGCCTGGCGCTGCGGCAGCGGGCGATAGAGGCCGCGGCCGAGATGCTGGAAGCCAACCCCGACGACCTGGAGCTGACGGGGGGCACGGTGCGGGTGGTCGGCTCGCCGACGCGGGCGGTGTCGCTGGGCGAGGTCGCGGCGGCGCTGGGCCCGGCCTCGCCGCTGGCAGGCGACCGGCCGGGCCTGGTGGCCGAGGACTGGTTCACCACCAGCCACATGAACTACCCGTACGGGCTGCACGCGGCCGTGGTGGTGGTCGACCCCGACACCGGCCACGCCAGCATCGAGCGCTACGTGATCGCCTACGACGTGGGGCGGGCCATCAACCCGATGCTGATCGAGGGCCAGATCCTGGGAGGCGCGGCCCAAGGGCTGGGCGGCGCGCTGTTCGAGGACTTCTCCTACGACGAGATCGGCCAGCCCCAGGTCACCTCGTTCATGGACTATCTGATGCCGACCGCGGCCGAGATGCCCCAGATCGAGGTGCTGCTGTCCGAGGACGCGCCCAGCCCCTTGAACCCGCTGGGCGTCAAGGGCGCGGGCGAGGGCGGCACCAACGCCTGCGGCGCGGTGGTCGCCGCCGCCATCGACGACGCCTTGGGCCGCCCCGGCGCAGTCACCGCCTTGCCCGCAACCCCCGAACGCATCCGAGACCTCTGCCGCTCTCTCGACGCAACGACCTGAGCCAGCCACCGGGCTCGCAACCGGCCGCCGCCAGGATCGCCGGTCGCGCACACCGGCGAGTCCGTCCTCGGCGCCAGCCGCCACGATCATCGCCCCGCCATGCCATGTGCCTGCCATGGCCGTTGCCGGTCGCATGGGCGGTGTAGCTTCGTTCCGTGGAGCTCTACCGATCGCCGGCGGTGCTGCCCAGCCGCGTGGGAGACGCCCGCTGGCGTGAGCGGCCGTGAGTTCGCAGGAGCGGCGCAGGCGGGGCACGTCCACCTCTGCGTTCGGGGTGGGGCGGCGTGAAGCCCACGACGCCTCGGCGTTCTACGGGCGGTTCCCGGCGCCCGAGGTGAGCGACGACGACCGGGTGGTGCGAGCGACGAGTGTCGACCGCATCTGGGTCGGCGACGCCCGCGACATGGACGCCAGCGGCGACGTGGCGGACGGTTCGGTGGCGCTGGTGGTCACGTCGCCGCCGTACTTCGCGGGCAAGGAGTACGAGCAGACCCTCGGTCAGGGCCATGTGCCGGACAGCTACATCGCCTACCTGAGGATGCTCGAAGACGTGTTCGCCGAGTGCGTGCGCAAGCTGGAGCCCGGCGGGCGCATCGCCGTGAACATCGCCAACCTCGGGCGTCGGCCCTACCGCTCGCTCTCCGCGGACGTGATCGCGATTCTGCAGGACCGCCTGCGCCTGCTGCTGCGCGGCGAGGTGATCTGGCAGAAGGCTCGGGGCGCCGCGGGCAGCTGCGCCTGGGGCAGCTTCCAGCGGCCCGGCAACCCGGTGCTGCGGGATCTCACCGAGCGGGTGGTGATCGCCTCGAAGGGACGCTTCGACCGGGCGGTGCCCGCCGTCGAACGCGCCGAGAAGGGACTGCCCTCCTACGGCTCTGCCCATGTGGACGAGTTCATGGAGGCCACGACCGACGTCTGGGAGATCCCCCCGGAGTCCGCCACCCGAGTGGGCCATCCCGCACCGTTCCCGGTGGAGCTGCCGAAGCGGCTGATCGAGCTCTACACCTACCGGGAGGACCTGGTGCTCGACCCGTTCATGGGGGCGGGATCGACCGCGGTCGCGGCGGTGCGCACCGGTCGCCACTATGCGGGATTCGACACCGACGCCGCCTATGTCGCCTCGGCCGAGGAGCGCATCGCTCGCGAGCGGGAACAGTTGGGGCAGCATGCCGACCGCCTCGACTGGCCGGTCGAGGTCCCGCCCTCGGCAGCGCGCAACGGCCAGCAGCGCTTCGCCGGGGATCTCGCTCGCGTGCCGGTCTCGCACAACGGCGGCTCGCCCGTTGATGGCGACGCGGCCGATCCCGCGCCGGTGGAGGACTTCCAGGCGAGAGCGGGACGGGAGGGACGCAAGGCCCAGGAGATGGCCGAGGCCGTTCTGCGCAGGTGCGGCTTCGGCCGGATCAACGACAAGGTCCCCCGAGTCAGCGGCGTCCAAGTCAATTTCGTGGCGTTCGACCAGCAGGGCGACCGCTGGCTCTTCGACGTCTCCGGCGCGTTCACGGTGACGCAGCGGCCCGGTCTGCGCCGCACCGACACGCTCTGGAAGGCCCTCGGGAAAGCGTCGGTACTGCATGCCGCCAGCCCCGACAGCCGCCTGATCCTGCTGACGACCGACCGCCCAGCACCCAACAGCTCCGGCCACCGCGCCCTCGATGCCCTCACCGGGCCGGGCAAGCCCGTCCGCGCCGTCATCAGCATGCTCTCACCCGCCGACCTCCAACGCCTAGAGAAGTTCGCCAAAGGCCAAGCCGGAGTTGACGCTGCCGTTGGGTGGGTGGTCTAGTGGGCGGTTGGGGACTCTTGGGGGCTGTTGGGGAGGATTCCTAGGCCCGGGTCGGGGGCGGATCGGGTGAAGGCCTCGTTGGGGCGGGGGTTGGATGTGCCCCACAGGTCGGACTGCTCGGGCACGGACCGCCAGGTGCGGACTGCCCAGTCGGGGCTGTCGACGGCTTCGAGCCCGGTTGTGAACTCGCAGATGAAGCCTGCGGGCGAGCGGAAGTAGGCGAAGGTGTTGTCGCCCGGGCCGTGGCGGCCCGGGCCCCACAGCAGGCTATGGCCAAGCCGCATCGTCCGGCCGGTGGCCCGCATGAAGTCGTCCACGTCGGCGCACTCGTAGGCGACATGGTTCAGGCCGGGATGCGCAGCCGCGGCCACGGCTATCTGATGGTGGTAGCGGCTCGTGGTCATGAACACGAGCTTGTCCTCCAGCCGGTCGGTGACCCGGAAGCCGAGCGCCATCCAGTACCAGCCTGCGAGCGCGGCGATGTCGGGGCTGTCGAACACGACATGGCTCAGGTCTCGGGGCTGGCCGTGTCCGGGCTGATGGCCTAGCGGAGTGCGCACCGGAGTACCAGCCGCGATGGACAGCAGGTGGCCCTCGGGATCGAACATCTGGAAGCCGTAGCCGCCGTCGAGGGTCGGCCCGGGAGTACCGACAAGGTTCGCCTCCAGTTCGACTAGGCGCCCGTGCATCTGGTCAACCTGGTCCGGGCTGTCGACCCCGAAGGCCACCGCGTCGACCCGGTCGCACGAGGCCGGGCGCAGCACCGTGACGGCGGGCTCGATCGATCCGGGCGCGCTGAACCGGACCCGGCCCGACTCGTCGTCCTCCCGGACCAGAGCGAACGCCTCTTGCAGGAACCGGGCCTGAGCCTCAACGTCACGGACGCCGAAGCTGATGCAGCGCAGTCTCATGCCCCCTCCTTCTCTCGGCCCGCACCCTTGGACGCCATCTCCTCGGTCTGGCCCGCGCCCTTGGGCACCGCCGGGTGCCTTCGGGAACAGCTCGGTGGTGCCATCGGGTAGCTCCGGCCGGTCAGAGGATGGTTCGGGGGCGGGGGGCGTCCACCACGGAGTGAAGAAGCACGACGAACCGCGACATGATCAGGAACGAGTCGCCTAAGCGGCGGACCACGTCGTAGCGCTCGCCGATCATCTCGCCCGGGTGCGCGCCCTGACGCACCATCGCCACCCGGACATTGAGGCGGGCCAAGTACTCGTCGGGACGATCCGTCGATCTCACCCGGAGACCCGACAGGAACCGGCGGGTGCGGACGGCAGGCCGGTCGGCCCACGACACGGCGATGTTCTCGTCGGTGATCCGGGCCGCCCAGTTATCCTCGATCGACGCACGGGTCTCGTCCATGAACAACGCCGACGGGTCGTAGCCGGACTGCGGATGCTGGTCGGTCACCAGCGGCACGGGCACGAGGTAGGTGAAGCCCTCGTCGACCAGGTCGAGCCATTCGTCCAGGCGCCACTCGTCGAGCAACTCGGACTCGTATGCGTAGAACAGGCCGAGTTCCTGATGGACCGACAACGAAGCCGTACCGCCAGCAGCCGTCGGATGGACCCAGCGGGCCTTGATCATCGTCTGGAGGACCCGGCCGGCTCGGCTACCGCGGTCAGCTCCATGCGGCGGCGCCACTCGGTGAGGAAGCCGCGCAGGGTGTGCTCGCTGCGGTCGGCGTCCTGCACGTGGCCGGGCCACTCCAAGCCGTGCGCGTCGGGGTGATGGGCACCGGCCACGTAGTGGTAATGGTGGTCGAGCGCGACCGGCCCGCTGTTGGCCTCGGCCATGCCGAGGAAGTTCTCGTTGTCGTCGAGTTCGAACATTCCGCCGGGCCCGTTGGTTCGCAGATAGGCCCGCTGAGAGCGCTCCTTCCATTTCTCCGAGGCGTCGGCGGGCACGAGATGCCACCACCAGACCTCGGTCGAGCGTTCGTCTATCGGGACCTTCAGGGTGAGACGGGTGTAGCGGCACATGGAGCCGGGGCCGTCGGTGGCGGTCTTGAAGTTCTCCAGGAACGACAGGTTGGGGAACACGCTGCCGTGAGTGACCGAGGTGCGGGCCATGATGTCCACCTGGCCCGGCTTGAGATTCTGCTCGATCTGGGGCCAGAGCTCCTCGGGGTAGCCGAGGAAGCCCGGCGGACGGGTCTCGATGGGCAGATGCTGGACCCGGATCGTGTGGCCGTTGCCGCACTGCACGGTTCGGCCGGGGAACTTCGGTCCTGTCGGCTCGCCGTAGGGGGCCACGTCGTCGGGGCTCGGGAACAGTCCGAAACGCAGCGCCGTCTCGTGGGTGATCATGGTGTGGTAGCCGTCGCCGGAGAGGTTCTCGGTCTCGGCCTTCCAGTTGGAGGCGATCCGGGTGCGGGCCGGCGAGCCCATGACCTCGAACCCGTTGTCGAACTTCCCGAACAGCGCGTCGAAGTAATAGGTCATGTGGCCGAGGCTCTCGGCCAGCGACGGCCCCCGATGATTCCAGGTGGCGAAGATCAGGCCGTGCAGGGTCTCGACCCGGGCTGACCGGAGGTTGAAGCGGGACTTGTCGAGATCGGGGCCGTACACCTCCTTCTCGTAGGTGACCGCCCGGCAGGCCCCGTCGAGACCGTACGCCCAGCCGTGATAGGAGCACCGATGCGCCTTCGTATGGCCGCGCTCCGACCGGCAAAGCTTCACGCCTCGATGCGAGCAGGAGTTCAGCATCACATGGATGCTGCCGTCGCGGTCGCGGTTCACGATCACCGGGTCGATGCCCATCGGCCGAGTCACGTAATCGCCGAGGTCGGGGATCTCCGAGGCGTGCCCGACGAAGAACCATGACGTCTTGAAGATCGAGTCGAGCTCACGACGGTGGACCACTGGGTCGTGATAGATGCGACGGCTGACCTGAAACCCGTCGTCGGTGTCAATCAGTGCCATGTGCGCTGCCGCCTGTTCGCCCGTCCTATTGCAACCTAGTCCCGCGACTCAGCCTCATCATCGGCCACTCGGCCACTCGGCCTCTGGCATGCCCGCTCATGTTCGCTTCGCTCACGGGCCGCTCGGGCCACGGCCTCGCTCGACACCGCGACTCAGCCTCATCATCGGCCACTCGGCCACTCGGCCTCTGGCATGCCCGCTCATGTTCGCTTCGCTCACGGGCCGCTCGGGCCACGGCCTCGCTCGACACCGCGACTCAGCCTCATCATCGGCCACTCGGCCGCTCGGCCTCTGGCATGCCCGCTCATGTTCGCTTCGCTCACGGGCCGCTCGGGCCACGGCCTCGCTCGACACCGCGACTCAGCCTCATCATCGGCCACTCGGCCGCTCGGCCTCTGGGTCCCGCATGATGCGCAGCGATCCGATCTCGGGCGCTGGGATGCCGACGCCCTGCTCACGGGCCGCCATCAGCAGCCGGTGGGCGAGGGCGAGGTCCTGCTCGACGGTGCCGATGGACTTGAACACCAAGCGTCCCTCGCCCGCCCGCTCGTCGGGCGACTCCAGCCAGTCCTTCAACAGCACCGCCGCGGCCGGGTCGAACCCGAATCTCTCTGCCGCGTCGATGACGTCGCCGGGCTCGTGACGGGCGTCGGCACAGTCGAACACCACTTCGGAGGCCTCGGCGAAGACGTCGCCGACCAGCTCGCGCTGGTCGGGCCGGGTCGATCCGATCCCGGCCAGCAGCTCGAGATGCGCGACCTGGCCGGCCTCGAGGAAGGCCGGGCCCGCCGACGACGTGGCCACATACGCCTGCTGGGCGTCGGCCAGCGCAGCGTCCACGGAGTCCACCGGGTAAACGGGCACGCCCGCGACCGGCCCGAGCAGGTCGCAGAACGCCTCTCGGTTGGCCGGTGTGGGACTGAACACCGCCGCCTCGGCCAGAGTCGACACCGCGGCCACCGCGCGCAGGCCTTCCTTGGCCTCCTCGCCGCTGCCGATCACCGCCAGCTTCTTGGGTATGCCGTCGTCGACATGCTCGAATGACAGCGCGGCCGTCGAAGCGGTGCGGAGGCTGGTGATCCGCCGCCCGTCGACGATCCCGATCATGTCGGCGGTGTCGCGGTCGAAGACGCTGACGTGGTAGCGCACCCGCTTGCCGACCCGGTGAAACTCCTTGTAGCCGACGATCCCGAGCTCGGGCAGGATTCCGGCCAGCACCCGCATCCAGGTCCGGTCGTCGCCGATCTGCACCCGCCCGGTCACCGCCTCGGCGCGCGCCGACACTCGGGCTGCTTCCAACCCGACCTCGACCGACGCGAGCTCATCCACGAGACCGCCGTCCAGGAACAGCGGGCTCGCCGAGGCGGTCACGCCGGGTTCCCGCCGATCCGGCGAGCCTCTACGGAACCGCCGTCCGATGGCCGCCGGCGCCTGAGCGTGGTCACTCGGGGTTCCTGCCCACCCAGAAGGCCTCGTCGCCGTCGTCGGTGATCGGCAGGCCCGCATCGACCGCGGCCTTGCGGATCATGGCCATCTGCGCGGCGTTGATGCGGGCCAGCGGGGCTCGCAGCGGCCCCCCGTTGAAGCCGTTCAGCCAGCCCTGGTACTTCCAGATGCTGCGGGGCACCATCCCGGTCGCTCCGACCACCGGGCTCACGGTGGCGCTGTTGGCTTTGCGGATCGGGGTGTTCTGCCAGTACAGGTCCATTCCCGCGTCCCATGTGTCGGGCTTGCCGAGCAGCCTCAGCATCCGGGGGATACGGGGCCCGAAGGCCTCGTAGTTGGAGGTGCCCATGAACTTCATGCCGTAGTGGCGGATCCAGATCGGCGCGTTCGACTCCATCGGATCGGTCACTACCACCTCGTCGCCGAAGCGGAAGAAGACGTCGTCGATGCCCCCGGCATAGGGCAGGCCGACCTCGTTCTTGACCCCCACCAGCATTCCGCAGTCGGCCACGAGCCTCTCCAGCAGCTCGACCGGGAAGGCGGCCGGGTGCAGACGGGCGAAGTTCCATTGGTCGATGGCGAACAGCAGCACCCCCAGCGGC
Organism: Acidimicrobiales bacterium; assembly: GCA_963667505.2. Classification (GTDB taxonomy): domain Bacteria; phylum Actinomycetota; class Acidimicrobiia; order Acidimicrobiales; family Aldehydirespiratoraceae; genus Aldehydirespirator. Next base: position 2,570,761 of record OY763490.2, read on the forward strand.
GAGCGGTCGATCATCGCCCGGCTGGCCTCGTAGAGCTCGGCGAGGGTGCGCGGGTAGAACGTCAGCGGATACGACGGCAGCACCACGTCGGCGCCCAGCTCCGCGCCCCACTCGATGGTGAGCTGCTGCTGATCGAAGGTCGGCTGCGACGCCTGCACGACCACCACCAAATCGCCAGCCGCGTCGGTGACGATCTCCAATAGCCGCCGGTACTCCTCCAGGGTCGTGCCGCCCTCGCTCACCACCAGCACCGCGCTCATCCCGAGTTGGCGTTCCATCTCCACGTCGTGACGGATGGCGGCCTCGTTCAGCGTCGACAAGTCGCCGGTGAACGTCGGCAGCACGCACCCGCAGCATCCCTCGAGGGTCTCCAAAGCCCAGGCCCGAGCATCGGTCGGGGTGTACTCAGGCACACCGGCCGCCGCTTCGCGTCACCGCCGTCACGGCCCCCATGCAACTACAGGCAGCCGACGACCGGCAAAGCGGTATCGCCCGCCCCGACAACCGAAGAAGCCGCACCGGCCGGACGGCCGGCGCATCAGTTCAGGAAGAGTCGGTGGGCATTGCGGCCCAGCACGTCGGCGCGCTGGTCGGCGGTCAAGCCCATCTCGTCCACCACCGCGATGTGTCGCTCGACGGCCCATGGCACCGGCGGGCAGTCGGTGCCGAAGCAGACCTGACCCGCGCCGACGGTCTCCAGCGCCGTCTTGAGCGCTCGGCTGCCGAAGGTGACGGTGTCGAGGAAGAGCTTGTTGATGTGGGTTGAAGGCGGTTCGGCCAGCTCGACCTCGCCCCACGGCCCGAGGGGGGCGTAGTCGCGGAGCTCGTGGCCGAAGTCGAGCCGGTCAGCGATGGCAGTGATCGCTCCGCCGGCGTGGGCGCAGAGGAACCGAAGCCGCGGGAACCGCTCGTAGGCGCCGGTGAGGATGAAGCGGGCGAGCGTGACGGTCGTGTCCAAGGGCCGTCCGCATACTTCGCCCATGCGGTACATGTCCATCAGATCCTGGCCGACGGTACGCCCGCCGGGATGGAGGAAGACCGCTGCCCCGACGCTCGACACATAGTCCCAGAACTCGTCGGGCACGCTGTCGAGGTACCGGTTCTGGTCGCTGGTCGGCAGAGCGAAGCCGCCAAGGCCGAGCTCCTCCGAAGCCCGCCGGGCCTCGTCGAGGTGCTCGCGGCCGCGCCAGGGCACTGCGGTGGCCAGGCACGCCAGCGTTCCCGGATGCTCGCGCTGGAGGTCGGCCGCGAAGTCGTTGTAGGCGCGGACCTGCTTGATGTCTCCCAGATCGAGATCGCCGTACCAGATGTGCGGATCCGAGACGATCGAGGTGCTCAGCCCGCCCGCCTCCATGCGTTCGAGCTGCCGGGCCACATCGAACAGGTCGGGCGGCATTCGACCCCTCGGCGCCCACTGCTGCGGGAACAGATGGACGTGGCTGTCGATGATCATGCGGAGCGACTCCTTTCTCGGCGCGGGAAGAGGCGGACTTGGCTGTCGGCGATCACGGGCTATGCCTCCTCGATTGGCCGAGACGATCCGGCGGATGCGGTGGGGCGATGGAGAGTGCGCCAGACCCGGGCCGAGCTCACCGAGCTGCTGAGAACGTCGCCGTCGGCGCCGATGGCGTCGGCCACACTGTTGGCGACGGCACCGAGCGAACCGACCATCCCGGCCTCCCCGCCGCCCTTGATCCCAAGCGGATTCGACCCGCTGCCATGCTCGATGACGGTGACCTCCACATCGGGCAGCTCGGAGGCGGTGGGCATCATGTAGTCGGCGAACGTCACGGCCAGTGGCTGTCCGTTCTCGTCGTAGGCGAGCTCCTCGAAGAGCGCGCCGCCGATGCCTTGGGCCGCGGCCCCGGCGAGTTGACCGCGCAGGAGCCGTGGGTTGACGGCCCGGCCCACATCGTGGGCCAGCACGAACCGATCGATGCGGACTCGGCCGTCGTCGCCGTTCACAGAGACCGAGCACACCGCCCCGCCGAACGACGCGGTCAGCCCGTCCTTCTCGAAACGGCCTCTTACCGGGCCGATATCGGCGAGCCGCATCGACCGGCCACCGGCACCGATGGCTGCCCCGCCGCGGAACTCCACATCGTCGGGATCGCATCCGAGGAGCGACGCCGCCCGGAGGCGCATCTCGTCGACCGCGACCGCGATCGCGTTGCCGACCAGGACGGTCGAGCGGCTCGCGAACGCCCCGAAGCCTTGGGGTACCTCAGCGGTGTCGTGGAACTCGACGGTCACGTCTTCCATCTGCAAGCCGAGCAGTTCGGCCGCGATCTGGGCCAGAGCAGTCTCGACGCCCTGGCCCAGTGATCCGACCCCGGCGCGAACGACGACGCCATCGGGGCCCGGGACCACATCGACCTCCTCGAACGGGCCGACCGCGGCGAAGTCGATGTAGGCAGCGAGGCCGACGCCCACCCGTGGGCCCTGGGCTCGCGCCTCCGGCTCATCGCGCCCCTCGCGATCCGAGGGCCGCGAAACCAAGCGCGCCTCCTCACTGTGGGCTCGCGTGTACTGCTGCTCGGCCCGCAGCCGGTGGTAGTCGGCCGCTTCGAGCAGCTCGTCGAAGGTCGCGACGAAATCGCCGCCCTGGTAGACGATCGGCATCACGGGGCCCGAACCGGGACCCGGCACGAAACTGAACGGCATCGACTCCACCGGGATCAGATTGCGGCGCCTCAGATCCGCAGGGTCGATTCCCAGCTCGGCAGATAGAAGGTCAACCATGCGCTCGCGGACGAACGTCGCCTCGGTCATGCCCGGACCGCGGTAGGTGCCGACCGGGGTCCGGTTGGTGAGCACCGCGTCGAGAGCCATGCTGAATGCCTGCCACTGGTAGGGCCCGGGGAAATGCACCATGGGGAGAACGGCCGGCAGCAGGCCCTGCGTCCTCACATAGGCGCCGTGGTCGCACCAGCCGCGCACCCGGAAGCCCAGCATCCGGCCGTCGGCGCAGGCCGCGAGCTCGAAGTCGTGCTCCTGCTCGCGGGCGTGGTTGGTGGCCACCATGTGCTCCCAGCGGTCCTCGATCCATTGGACGGGCCGCTCCAGACGCTGTGCGAGCAGCGCGACAAGAACGTCCTCGGGGTAGGGCTCGCCCCGTGTCCCGAACCCGCCCCCGACCTCCACTTCGACGACACGCACGTCTTCGAGATCCAGCCCGAGAACCTGGCTGAGAAGGCTGCGGGTGAAGTGCTTGACCTTGGCGCCGCCCCACAGGGTGAGCACGCCCGACGCAGGGTCGTAGTCGGCGACGAGGCCGCGGGTCTCCATCGGCGCCGCCGCCAGACGATGGACACGCAGCCGCCGCCGCACCACCACATCGGCCGATGCGAAGGCCGCGTCCGTGTCGCCGTACCGGTAGGCCAGGCGGCTGACGGTGTTGCCTCCGAGGTGCTCGTGCACCAACGGCTGGGCGAGCTCGCCCGCGGTCGCCGTGTCGAGGACGGAATCGAGTTCGTCCAGCTCCACGAAGACGAGTTCGGCCGCATCCTCGGCCACATACGGATCGTCGGCCACGACCACCGCGACCGGCTCGCCCACGTAGCGGACGACATCGCCGGCCAACGGGGCCTGCAGCACCGTGTTGGCTTCGGGCGACTCGGCGAAGGGAAGCCGGATCGGTATCCGGACGTCCGGAATGTCATCGGCGGTGACCACCGTGACGACTCCAGGGACTTCGAGGGCTTCGGAAGCGTCGACGCCGAGCACGCGGGCGTGGGCCGCCGAACTCCGCACGACTCGGGCATACACCTGGCCCTCCAGCCGGATGTCGGCCACATAGGTAGCTCGGCCCGCGAGCAGCTCCCGGTTCTTGAGCCTGGGCGCCGGGCTTCCGATCAGTCCGTCGCGGGGTGCGCTCATGCCGCCTCCCAAAGCCGTCGCGTTGACAACCCTCGAGACGACATCGACATGCGGCCACCGAGCGCGCTCATGTCGCCTCCCGCAGTCGTTGCAGCGCTCGTTCGACGAGGGACGAGACGAGCGCCCGGCGGTACTCGTGGTCGGCGTGCCAGTCGCCGGCCGCAGGGTCGCACGCACCCGCGGCAAGCCGAGCGCACTCGGCGATCGCAGCGTCTTCGAGGGGCAACCCCGACAGCGCCCGCTCGGCTTGGCCGGCGCGGACCGGCGTCGGGCCGACGCTGCCGAGAGCGATCCTCACGTCGTGAGCCGCTCCGTCCGACGCCAGCCGACATCCTGCCGCCACTGAGGCGTAGGCGAAGTCGCCCACCCGGGGGCTGAACTCCTCAAACACCGACCGGAACCCGTCGCTCAGCACCGGGAACCTGGCTTCGACCAAGATCTCGTCGGCCTCCGCCGCAGTCGTCAGCGGCGCAACGAAGAACTCGCTCGCAGGCACCACTCGCTCGCCGCGGGCGCTGCGCAGGATGATCTCCGCGTCGAGCGCAGCGGCGACCACGCCGAGTTCGCCGGCCGGATCGGCGTGGGCCAGGCTTCCGCCGACGGTGCCCCTGACCCGTATCGGCAAGTGACCGATGAGCGAGGCTGCTTCCCGGAGAGCCTGCCAGGGGCCGTTCAGATCGGCCTGTTCGAGCGTGGCATGCCGGACGAGCGCGCCAATGCGCAGCTGACCGTTGCACTCGTCGAGCGAGTCCAGACCCTGCACCCCGCCGATGTCGATGATGTGGCTGGGCCGGGCCAGCCGGAAGGCCAGCAGCGGCAACAGGCTCTGACCGCCAGCCAGGAGCTTCGCGTCCTCTCCAGCCTCGCCTAGCAACGCCAAGGCTTCGTCGAGCGAGCCGGCCGCGGCGTACGCGAACGCTGCGGGCTTCACTCAGCACCCCGGCTCGCGGACTGGAAGTCCAAGGCAGCTCGAACGATCGGAGTGGCGCCGGTGCAGCGACACAGATTCGAGGAGACCGCCTCAAGCACCCGCTCCTCGTCGGCGTCGGGCTCGGAGCGCAGCAAGCCCTCGATCAGCATGAGGAAGCCCGACGTGCAGAACCCGCACTGCAACGCGTCGTTGTCGTCGAAGGCCCGCTGCAAGGGGCCCAGTTCGTCGCCGTCGGACAGGCTCTCGACCGTCTCGATGAGGTGCCCCTGCCCCTGCACCGCCAGCATCAGACAAGAACGAGCCGGCGCGCCGTCGAGCAGCACCGTGCACGCCCCGCATACCCCGTGCTCGCAGCCGAGGCGAACGCTCGTGAAGCCCTCATCGCGCAGGGCGTCGGCGAGGGTCCGCCTCGGCGGCACGCACGCCACCACCGTCGTGCCGTTCACCGTCAGGGCGACGTCGGTGGGCTCGTCGGGGTCGAGCCATCGGCTGCGCATCGACGTAGGCATACAGCGGTAGTCGCCGGTGGTCCTCGGGACCGTCACACGGGGACGGCGGGGGTCAGTTCTCGCAGGAGCCTGCGGTAGACGATCGACCCGGAGTCGGCCAACTTGAGGTGGAGCTCCTCGCGGGGGTCGAGGGGCAGCTCGGCTGGGTCCTGGGCTTCGACGACTATGCGGTCCTGCTCCATCACCTCGTGGAACCCGGCCCCGAAGTCGGAGTCGGGGGTGTCGAAGGAGTGGTTTCGGGACAGCCACACGAAGATCAGCGTCTCGGCCCGGTCGGTGGGCGAGGCGATGAAGGTGATGGTGGTGACGTCGCCGGCCTTGGACTCGCCCTGCTCGGACCAGGTGACCCCGCCGCTGGGCGCCACCACCGACTTGCGGTCGTGCAGGGTGAACGGCAGGTGCAGCGTGTAGTCGCGCAGCAGCACGCTGTCGTCGTAGGCGTAGGTCATGCCGTCGTCGGTGACGCTCACGTCGAAAGGCTTGATGAACGGCCCGTCAGCCAACTCGGTGAAGCCCTCGTGCACGAAATTGAAGTGGGCGAAGTCGATGGCGTTCTCCATCATCCGGCCCGCGGACGACTGCCAGCGCCACGTCCCCACCATGAAGACGTGCCAGTCGTCGCTGGTCCAATCGTCGTCAGGCCACGGCGGCAGATCCGCCAGCGGTGCCTCGGGCGCCACCCAAACCGCCCCGTAGCCCTCGCGCACGTCGTAGCGGTGGACGCGGGCCTGGCTGGGGATGGCACCGTCGGCGCCCAACGCAGGAATGAACGCCACCCTGCCGGTGCGGTCGTACTGCCAGCCGTGGTACGGGCACATCAGTTGCCCGTCGCGGATGCAGCCCCCCGACAGGGCCACGCCGCGGTGCACGCACTTGTCGCGCAGCGCGACCAGACCCCCGCGGTCGCGGTACACGACGATGTTCTCGCCCAGCAGCCGCACCTGCCCCGGCTCGGCCGTCACCTCCTCGGAGACCGCGACCGGATGCCAGTAGCGCCTAAGTGCCTGGTCGAGCATCGGCGTTCCCCCTTGCGGTGCCGAACCGGTGATGTGCCGCCCATTCTGTCCAGCGGACGGCGTGCAGACCGAACTGGCAGCGGAGGGTGCCCTTTTGGGATCGCAGCGCTGCCAATTCGGCGACGGACGCTCAGGACGCCTTGGACATGTCGACGATGGCTGCCACCATGCCTCCGCCGGCGGGGCCCTGCTGGAGGGCCGCCACCGAGCAGTACACGGCCGGATCGCCGATGGCGGCGGCCGCCACCGCTCCGACGGCGCCCTTGGTGTGGTGGGTGTGGTGGATGTCGGAGTCGTTGATCGACACCAGCCGGCGGCCCCGCAGGCGCCCGGACGGGTCGGTCTCGCACTTGATGAAGCAGTTCACGACGGCGTCGCCTAGGTCGCTGGGATGGGGTCGGTCGGGCAGGTCGAGGCCGGCCGAGCGGATGGCGTCGTAGATGCCGTCGAAGTCGAGGGCGTCGCGCATCACCGAGTGGCCGATGCGGAAGTCGCCGCCCGCGCCCGCCTTGTTGCCCACCACCACGATCTGGGCGGGATCCTGTTCCACGCCCGACGAGCACGACGCCACCGACGAGTAGAGGTCGAGGTCGTGAGCGATCTGGTCCTGGCGGGGCAGGTCGAACTCGCCCACCGCGCAGCCGATGCCGAGCGCGGCGGTGGCGTTGGAGACGGCCATCGACTCCATGGTGTCGGTCATGACCACCGTCTTGCCCCGGCTGCGGGCGTCCTCGATCCGCTCCCGGGTGAGCAGGGGCGTCTTGGACTGCACGAAATGGACGTCGGACGGGTCGCTGATGCCCGCGTCGGCCATCGCGGCCCGCACCCCCTCGGCCACCTTCTCCACCATCGGCACCCGGCCGATCTCCTCGGGCAGGATCGCCTCGGACATGGCCGCGCCCACCGCCAGCCGCTTCTCGTCGGGGCCGCCGCCGGGGCCGGGAACCCGGGCGAACACGTTCATGTGGGGCGCGATCACTCCGTCCGTGCCGCCTGACCAGACGATGGGCATGCGGTCGATCTCTGACGGCGACCGGGTTCCGTGGGTGTTGAGGAAGTCCCGGAACACCCGGTCGGCCAGGATCCGCGAGAAGTCGTTGACTCCGCCGTTGCCCTCGGTCTTGCCGATCACGCCGATGATCTGGTCGGCGGTGAACGAGCCGCTCTCGATCTCGGCGAGGAGTCCGCTCATGTCGGTGACGAACTCGAAGGGGATCTTGCGAACAACTATCGGCATCTGGGTTTCTCCTATGGTGTGGTCGGCCCCGGGGGGAGGCTCCTTCTCGACTGCATCAGCCGTTGGCCGGCTGTGAGGTCTACTCCGCCCTACCCCGCGCCTGCCGGGTGGTCGACTCCGAAGAACAGCGACTGCAGCGCCGAGTCTTCGAGCACCTCCCGGCTCGACACCGGCGCGCCCAGTTCCCCGGCCTGCATCACGTACACCCGGTCGCAGTGGGGCAGGCAAACCAGCGGGCTCTCCTCGATCACCCACATCAGCGTGGTGCCCGAGTCGCGGATGCGCAGGATGTCTTCGATCCGCTCCCGCACGATGGAGGGAGCGAGCCCGGTGGTGGGCTCGTCCAGAGCCAGGAAACGCGGCGCGGTGATCATCGCGCTGGCCAGCGCGAGCATCTGGCGCTCACCCCCCGACAGGGTGCTGGCGTTCTGGTTCATGCGGTCGCGCAGAGCCGGGTACGACTCCGCGACCTCGTTGATCCGGCTCCGGGTCTCCATGGGGCTGCTTCCCCGCAGTCCGACGGCCAGGTTGTCGCGCACGCTCAAGTCCGGGAAGGTGTTGTTCTCCTGGGGCACGTAGCCCATGCCCAGCTCAGCCAGGTTGTGGGCCGCGTGCTGGCTCAAGTCGGATCCCTCGAATCGCACCGATCCGCCCTGGGCGGGCAGCAGGCGGAAGATCGTCTTCAACAGGGTGGACTTGCCCGCGCCGTTGGGGCCCACGACCGCCACTATCTCGCCGGGGGCGACCTCGAGGCTCACGCCGTGCAGCACCGGGAAGCCCCCGTAGCCGGCTTCCAGCGCCTCCACCCGAAGGACGGCCTCGCTCATCCGTCGCCTCCTGCCTCAATGTCTGGCGGCTCGCCGGTCTCCTCGCCCAGGTAGACCCGCATCACGTCGGCGTCGGCGGCGATCTCCGCAGGCGTCCCAGAGGCCAGCAGCGCTCCCCGGTCGAGCACGTGCACCGCGTCGGCGATCTGCATCAGGAACGAGAGGTTGTGGTCGATGATCAGGCTGCCGAGGCCCCGCTCGTCGCAGAGCCGCCTCACGAGCTGCGACAGCCGCCCGATGTTGGCAGGCGCCACCGCGGCCGCGGGCTCGTCCAGCAGGAGCATCTTGGGCTCGGCCATCAGCGATCGGGCGAACTCCAGCAGCTTGCGGTCTCCGGCGGACAACTCGTCGGTGCGCACATCGAGGAGGTCGCCCAGTCCCAGCTCGGCGGTGATCTCCTCGACCCGCGCCGAGGCCTCCCGCTCGTGGCCGCGGGCCCGGCGGCCAAGGCCGAGCGCCTGCATCGGAGTCTCCAGGAAGTGCGGCGTCGAGGCGGCGAGCATGCTCTCGCGCACGGTCAGGGTGGTGAACCCGACCGGCGTCTGGAAGGTCCTGATGAGCCCCATCTCAGCCACCCGCCAAGGTGCCAGGCCGTCGATGCGCTGGGTGCCGAAGGTGATCGACCCCCGGTCCGGGGGATCGAACCCGGTAATGGCGTTAAACAGGGTGGTCTTGCCCGCGCCGTTGGGGCCGATCAGCGCGGTGATCTGGTCCTGGGGCATCGTCGCCGACACGTCGTCGACCGCGATCACTCCCCCGAAGGCCTTGCGGACGCGGTCGAGCACCAGCTTCATGCGGATCCCTAATGCTCCCGCCCCGACGCGGCCCTGACGCGTCGGGAGCCTTCGGCCGCGCCCGTGACCGCATCGGCCGTGCGGCCGCCGCGGCCGCCGAACGCGCTGCGTTCGGAGAACAGCCCCTCGGGACGGAACCGCAGCACGAGCACGAGCAGCAGCCCCACCAGGAACGGCTCGATGGCGACGAGGATGTTGATGTGCTCGGGGTCGACCTCGATGAGCCCCACCGCCTCGGTGAACACGATCAGCACGAGGGCGCCCGCCAGCCCGCCCCGGATGCTGCCCAGGCCGCCGATTACCAGCGCCGTCCACACCGTGAACGTGATGCCCGGCGCAAAGAGCTGCGGTGAGATGGCCCGGATGTAGAAGAGGTAGACGGGGGCGGTGGCCCCGATGAGCACGCCGGCGAGCACGAAGGTGCTGATCCTCATGCGGTTGACGCGCTTGCCCAGCGCCAGGGCCAGGGCCTCGTTGTCGCGGGCGGCCCGCAGCGTCCGCCCGAACGGCGACCGACCGATCTGGCGGGTGACCACGTACATGACCGCGGCGGCCGCCGCGGCGAGGGCGAGCAGCACGTAGTTGTAGTCGCGGCCAGTGACGAAGCTGCCGAAGGGGCGGGCGATGTTGGCCACGCCGACGGTGCCCCGGGTGATGTCGGCCTGGATTACGACGAGCTGGCGGATGATCTCGGCGAAGGCCAGCGTTGTGATCAGGAAGTACTCGCGCCGCAATCGGAGCGCGGGCGCGCCGATGGCGAAGGCCACCAGCCCGGTGAACAGCGCGGCCAGCGGCCAGGCGACCCACATCGACAGCCCGGGCGCGAACCGCATGTCGAGATCCGGGTCGCTGGCGGTGAGGATGACGTAGCAGTAGCTGCCCGAGGCCAACAGTCCGGCGATGCCGAGATCCCACATCCCTCCCCAGCCGGACTCGACATTGAGGGCCATGGCCAGGCTGGAGTAGATCAGCGCCAGCGTGAGGACGCCCACCCAGAAGATGGGATTGGTCACGGCGCCGCCCCGTCGCCGGTGCCGGTGCTGGTCGTGCCGCCGGTCATGCCACCACCGCGTCCTTGCGACGCTGGACGGACAGGATCCCCTCGGGCCGCAGTATCAGCACCGCCACCAGCACGCCGAAAGCCACCACCGGTCGGTACGCGGTGGGAATGAACAGCGCGGAGACGTCCATCATGATGCCTAGCAGCAGCCCGGCCAGGATCACCCCGGTGATGCTGCGCAGACCGCCCAGCACCGCGGCCGCCAGCACGATCAGGATGTTGTGCCAGCCGATCTCGGTGTTGACCGCGCCCAGCACGCCGAGCATCACCCCGGCCATGGCGCCGAAGGCGGAGCTGATGAACCAGATGGTGTTGGAGACTGTGCGCACCGGCACGCCCCTCACTCGGGCCAGGTCGTCGTTGCTGGCCACGGCCCGGACGGCCCGGCCCAGTCCGGTGGAGTTCAGGAAGAGCTGGAGCCCGGCGATGCTGGCCACCGCCAACCCGATAATCACCAGTTCGTTGGTGGCGATGCCGATGCCCGCGAAACGGTGCAGACCGCCCGACACGTCCGGGTAGAAGCGGGCCTGCGTTCCGAACAGCGCCAGTATCGCGGCGTACATCATCAGCGCCAGCCCGATGGAGGTGAACAGCAGAACCGTGCCGCCCTGGTGGCGCACCGGCGCGAAGAAGACCGCGGCCAGCACCACCCCCGCCACGCCGAGGCCGACCACGGTGATGGCCCCGGCCACGAAGATGTTCATGCCGTAGCTGTCCACCAGCACCACGCCGACGAAGGCGCCCAGCGCCATCATCTGGGCGTGGGCGATGTTGAGGAAGTTCTCGGTCTGGCGGACCAGCGCGAAGCCGAGGGTCGCCACGGCCAGGATGCTGCCGGTGACGATCCCGAAGACGACGTTCTGCAAGACAGGCTCCCCGGACAGGGACCTCGGCGGCCAGCCCGAAGAAGGCCTCCGGGCCGGCCGTCTAGGTCAGGCTCGTGTCCGGCTCAGGACGGCTTCACCAGAGTCGGGTCGAGTTCGATGTTCTCCCGCACGGCCCAGTCGCCGCCCTCGACATGGATCACGGCCATCACCGGCGACAGTAGGTTGCCGACGCTGTTGAGGTTTAGGTTGGACGTGGTGCCGTGGTAGTCGATGTCGTTTCCGGCTTCGAGCTCGGCGAGGCCCTGGGCGTAGCTGAAGACCTCCACGCCGGGCGGGTTGGCGATCTCGGGGATCGCGGCGGCGACTGCGGCGCCGTCGGTCGTTCCGGCCTTCGCCGTGGCCAGGCCTAGGAGAATGTACTGGTCGTACTGCCAGGCGTCGTAGAAGGCGATCTCGGGCGGATCGCCGATCTTGGCCTCGAAGCGGGGCACGTAGGCGTCCCACGCCGGGTTGTTCTCGGTGTCGTAGGCGGTGGCGCCGACGATGGCCGACGCTCCCTCCACGCCGCTGACGATCTCGGCGATCTCGGGGCTGAGAAGGTCGGTCGTGAAGATCATCGGAACGTCGGTGTAGCCCCGTCGCTGCCACTCGTTGAGCAGCGGAACGCCGGTCTCGAAGCCGGCCGCGATGTAGACGGCGTCCGGGTTCGACTCGAAGGCCTGGGCGACCTGGGCCGAGTAGGTGGCCTCGCCCGCGTTGAAGCGGACGTCCTCGGTGATGGTGCCGCCCATCTGCTCGGTGAACACGGCCTTGAACACGTTGGCGGGACTCTCGGTGCCCTCGCTCAACTCCACCAGCATGGCCACACTGCGGTAGCCCTCGTCTCGGGCCACCTGGGCGCCGACGATGCCGTTGTCGGTGTCGGAGGGGATGATCCGGTACACCATGTCGCCGCCGGTGTTGTCGAGCTCCGTGGTGCCGCAGGTGCTGCAGATCGTGGGGATCTGCAGTTCGTGCACAGTGTCGAAGATGGCGATCATGCCGTCGGACTCGATTCCGCCCAGCGCGTGGATGCCGTCGACCTCGGTCAGCTCGGCGAAGCCCGAGACCGCGCCCTCCGGCGTGGACCCGTTGTCCTCGACCACGAGCTCGACCTCGCGGCCCAGCACGCCGCCGCCCGCGTTGAGCTCCTCCACCGCTACCTCCGCGGCGGCCAGAGCCCACGCGCCCCAAGGGCCGTAGTCGCCGGACTGGCCGTTGAGGAACCCGTACTTGATGGGCCCCTCCTCGCCGTCGTCTCCGCTGCAGGCGGCGGCCACGAGGCCCACCGCGAGCAGCGCCACGATGATTCGTTTCACTGTGTGTCTCCCTTCGGATGCCGGACCCGCTGTGCCGAGCCGACCTATGCCAACCGTCTAGCGTTGCACCATATTCGCCGGATGGCTAGTCCGAGCCCAATTGTCTGACACAAGTCAAGTCCAGCCACGGCGGCTTGGCCACGGCGGCAACGGTCTGACGTATAGTTGCGCGGCCGCGAGCCGACGATTGGGGAGGCCATGAGCAACGAGTTGCGCAAGTACTGGCATCCGGTTGCCGCCGTCGATGAGCTGGACGGAGGCCCCATCAAGGCAACCCTGCTGGACGAGGATCTGGTGCTGTTCCGCTCCGGCAGCGAGATTCACGCCCTGCAGGACCTGTGCATCCATCGGGGCACACCGCTGTCGCTGGGCTCGGTGAACGCCGAGGGCTGCATCGTTTGCCCCTACCACGGCTGGGTCTACGACGCCGGCGGCAAGTGCGTGCACATCCCGTCGCAGCCGCCCGACAGGCAGCGGATCCCGTCGCAGGCGAAGGTTCCCGCCTACCGGACCGCGGAGCACTACGGCCTCGTGTACGTGGCACTGGAGGAGCCGGTAGCGCCGGTGCCGGAGTTCCCCGAGTACTACGACGACGGGTTCCACATGATCAGGCCGGGCGAGTGGACGTGGGAGGCCAGCGCGGCCCGGTTCGTGGAGAACGCCATAGACACATCGCACCTGCCGATCGTGCATCCCGGCCTGCTGGCCGACGCGAGCGCCACGGTGATCGCCCCGTTCGACATGGAGGAGACCGACCGGGGCTACGCCTTCTCGGCCCGGCGCCACGACGTGGACGAGGCCATGTTCGGCGACGCCGACGAGCTGGTCACTCAGAAGACGTGGGTGGAGATCCCGTTCAGCTGGCGCCTGCTGATCACCGCGGAGTCGCAGAGCACGGTGGTGTTCATCGCCAACCAGCCGGTTTCGCTCAAGAAGGTCCGGTTCTGGGAGTTCGTCGGCATCAAGGGCCGCCAGGACCAGACCGACGACGAGATCATCGCCTTCCACCAGAAGGTGATAGAGCAGGACCGCCACATCGTCGAGAACCAGAGACCCGAGATGCTGCCGCTGGACATCACCGCGGAGCTGCACCTGAGGGTGGCCGACGAGCCCGCCCTCGAGTACCGCCGCCGCCTGGCCGCGGTGGCCGGCGCCGAGTACGCCTGAGGATCGCCGACGGCCCGGCCTCAGAGGGTGTGAGAACCGACGGATCGCCCTCCCGCCGCCCGCGCTGCTTCTGCGCCTAGCAAGATCGAACCCCGCGAATCCCGCGGACCCCACCACTACCCCCGCCACAAGGAGAAGCCATGACGACGACCGCGATGAGCCTGGAGTGGCCGACCGACGACTTCAGCCGGATCCCGTTCGCGGCCTACCTCGACGAGGACATCTACGTTGAGGAGCAGGAGCGGATCTTCCGGGGCCCGGCCTGGTCGTACCTGGCGCTGGAGGCCGAGATACCCGACAGCGGCGACTTCATCACCACCTATGTGGGCGACACGCCGGTGCTGGTGAACCGCCAGCGCGACGGCAAGGTGTCGGCGTTCGTGAACCGCTGCATGCACCGGGGCTCGATGCTCAAGCGGGAGTGCCGGGGCAACGCCACCATGCACACCTGCCTGTACCACCAGTGGGCCTACGACCTCACCGGCCGGCTGCGGGCCGTGCCGTTCGCCAAGGGCCATCAGGGCCGCGGCGGCCTGCCGCCGGACTTCGACATCAAGTCGGTGCGCCTCACCGCGATGAACGTGGACAGCTACAAGGGGGTGCTGTTCGGCACGTTCTCCGACGACGCCGAGCCGCTGACGGACTATCTGGGCGCCAACGTGCGGGCCGAGCTCGACCGGGTGTTCGACCGGCCGATCAGCCTGCTCGGCTATCAGCGCCAGCGCATCCTGGGCAACTGGAAGCTCTACAACGACAATGTGAGGGACCCCAACCACGGGGCGCTGCTGCACATGTTCCACGCCACCTTCGGCCTGTACCGGCCCACCCAGCGGGGCGGTGTGAAGATGGACGACAAGGGGCGCCACAACATCAGCTACTCGATGATGGGAACCAGCGACGACGACGCCGACGCCGAGGCGTTCGAGGGCACCCAGAAGGTGTTCGACAAGGGGTTCCGGCTGGAGGACCCGTCGATGCTGCAGTACCACAAGGAGTACCCCGACGACGTGTCGCTGACCATCCTGTCGATCTTCCCCAACATGGTGATGCAGCAGATCACCAACAGCCTGTGCACCCGCCAGATCCAGACGAGGGGGCCAAGCGAGCTGGAGCTGTACTGGACGTACTTCGGTTACGCCGACGACGACGAGGAGATGACGAAGCACCGCCTCAACCAGGCCAACCTGGTGGGCCCGGGCGGGCTGATCTCGATGGAGGACGGCGAGGCGGTGGAGATGGTGCACCGGGCGGTCAAGCGTGAGCAGGACGACCACGGCATCGTGGAGATCGGCGGCAAGGGCGAGATCGCCGACCACGACTATCTGGTGACCGAGATCCCGATCCGGGGGTTCTGGTCGTACTACTACGACCTGATGGGCATCGAGCCCGAGGCCGCCTGATGGCCGACGCCGTCGAGTCGCCCGGTCAAGACGCCAGGACGGAGGCGAGGCCAAGCCTCCTAGAGCGCGCCGCCATCGCCGACCTGATGGCCGACTACGTGCACCTCATCGACGAGGACCGCCTAGAGGAGTGGGTGGAGCTGTTCACCGAAGACTGCACCTACAAGATCCTGTCACGAGAGAACGTGGACGCCGGCTATCCGCTCGAGTTGATGTCGTGCCACAACCAGGGGATGCTGCGCGACCGAGTGGTGTCGCTGCGCGAGGCCAACCTGTACAACCTCCACACCGACAAGCACGTGCTCGGCGTGATCCGGGTGCTGGGCTTCAGCGACGGGGCCTGGTCGGTCCAGGCCAACTTCTCCGTCTACCAGTCCACCCTCGACGGCGAGACCGACCTCTTCGCGGTGGGCACCTACCGCGACAAAGTCGTCTTCGACGACAGCCGCCCCCGGTTCGCCGAGAAGCTAGTAGTGAACGACACCTTCGCAGTAGCCAGGATGCTCTCCACCCCCATCTGAGGGCGCGACCGGCCCGCGCGCCGCCTCGGCACCGCGGTCTTCATGCAGTGCCCGGTTGATGCAACTGAGCAGGACCGGGCCTGACTTCATGGATTCCTGAAATCGCGTGGGATGAAGCTGTTCTTCGCATATTCCTGATAATCTGTGAGCATCCGCGAGTATCATGTATCGGCGAAGGCTCCGTAGTGCGAGCCCACAACGTTGAGGCGCTCGTCTCCGACCTTCGAAACGCGCCGCAGATGTCGCGCGCGCTGCGGGACCGACGCCGCGCTCTGAAGCTCACCCAGGAGGAGGTCGCCGACCGCGCCGGAGTCTCCCAGCAATGGCTGTCGGGCTTCGAGAACGGCAAGGCGAGCTCCGGCACACACCGCATGATGCGCGTGGCCGCGGTGCTGGGCCTGTCGCTCGCGCTGCACGAGCGGCCCCGCACCGACATCGACCTCGTGTTCGAGTCCCTCGCGAGCCCGTGCGATCCTGCGATGCCCGCCGAGCCTGCGACCGGCGGCGGCGCGCCAGCCGAGCCTGCCTGATCCCGCGATGGCCCCCGAGCCCTTGTCGGTACACATCGCCGGGCGCTTCGCCGGGATCATCGATCAGCACCGCAACCGGCTGCGCCTCACCTACGACGACGATTACGTTGCCCGCGCCGACGCGGTGCCCCTGTCGCTGTCGCTGCCGATCAGCGAGGGAGTGATCAGCGACGACCGGGTGGCCGGATGGCTCGACGGCCTGCTTCCTGCCAACGAGCGGGTACGGCGCCGGTGGGCCGCCAAGCACGGCGCAGCGTCAGACAGCGCCTTCGACCTGCTGTCGACGCTGGTGGGCATGGACTGCCCCGGCGCGGTGCAGACCTGCCCGGTCGGCCGCGCTCACCGGGTGACCGGGCGCGACGGCGGCGTCGACTGGCTCAGCGACGCGGAGGTCGAGGAACTAGTCGAGGACATGGTCCGAGAACTCGTCTGGGAGCGCCGCAGGGGCCGGTACGCGTTCAGCCTCGCCGGCGCGCAGGCCAAGACCGCGCTGTACAGAGACGAGGGCCGCTGGGCCGAGCCCTGGGGCGCGGTGCCATCGACGCACATCCTCAAGCCGTCGATGCGCGACCTCCCCGACCAGGCCCTCAACGAGCACCTGTGCCTCGCCGCGGCCCGCCATTGCGGTCTCGCCGCGGCGCGCAGTCAAGCACTGCGAATCGGCGGCCACTCGGTGCTGGCGGTGCGCCGCTACGACCGAATCGCCACCGCCGACGGCATCCGACGCGTACACCAGGAGGACATGCACCAAGCCTGCGGCGACCCGGCAGCCCCCATCTACCAGACCGACACCGGAGGCCACACCATCGGCCGACTCGCGCGGCTCATCGCCGATCACTCCATCGACCGCGACGCCGACCTTCACGCGTTCTTCGACGCTCTGGCCTTCAACTGGGTCGTCTGCAACACCGACGCCCACGCCAAGAACTACAGCCTGCTGCTGGGCCCCGGCGGTATCCGGGTGGCGCCCCTGTACGACGTCTGGTCGCTGCTGCCCTACGAGCCCGACTACGCCCGGTCCCACACCATGGCCATGGCGGCCCTCCCCGACCGGCGCATCATCGCCGCCGAGAGCCCCACTGCCTGGACCGCCACCGCCCGAGCCGTCGGAGTCGCCCAAGAGGACGGCCCCGAACGCGCCGCCGCTATCGCCGGAGCCGTGCCCGAGGCCTTCGAGCAAGCCGCCGATGAACTCCCCGCAGAACTGCGCGCCTCGCCCGTGGTCGCCGCCCTCACGTCGCAACTCCAAGCCCGCAGCCAACAATGCCTCGACGGCCTCGCAGGCCACGGCTCAGCGCCGCGGTGAGTGCTTGGGGCTTGACATCCCACTCCGGTTGAGCGCTCACGGGGCACGCGGGCAGGTGCCGGGGCTCCGGATCGGAGGCTCGCACTGCTCGGATTGCGAGCTTCCTGGTCCTCTGAATCCGAAGGTAACTAGCCTCGGATTCCGAATTTCGACTGGCTAGCATCGATGTGTGCTCAAGCCGGTGGCCCGTCGTGGGCTGGAACTCGTGGCCGGTCGGCTGCCGCAGGAGCCTGTCGTCGCGCTTCAGGGGCCGCGCACGGTGGGCAAGTCGACCCTGCTGACGGAGATCGCGCGCCGGTACGGGGTCACGGTGATCGATCTCGACGAGCCAGAGATGAGAGACGCCGTGGCAGCGGACCCGGGCGTGTTCGTGTCCGGGCCGGCGCCGGTGTGCATCGACGAGTTCCAGAAGGCACCCGTAGTGCTCGACGCCATCAAGGCCGAGCTCAACCGCCACCTGACAGCGGGCCGGTTCGTGATCACCGGCTCCACCCGTTTCGATGCGCTGCCCCGAGCCGCGCAGGCCCTCACCGGCCGCATCCACGTGCTCGAGCTGTTGCCGTTCTCGCAGGGCGAGATCGACGGCAGCCACGAGGATTTCCTGGAGATCTCGATGAGCGATCCCGTCTCGCTGTTGACGCCCTATCGCTCGACCACGACGCGCGCCGACTATGTCGAGCGGATCTGCCGCGGCGGGATGCCGCTGGCGGTGGCCCGAGCCGGCACCGCACGGGAACGCTGGTTCGACGACTACGTGCGCGTCTCATTGTCACGAGACGTGACCGAGCTGTCGAGGATCCGCCAGGGGGCTCTGCTGCCGACACTGCTGAGACGACTTGCGGCGCAGACCGGGCAGGTGCTGAACGTCGCCGCCGCGGGACGGGCCGCGGGCATTGAGGCACGCACCGCGGAGGCCTACGTCAAGCTGCTCGAAGACCTCTTCTTGGTGCGCCGACTCCAAGCGTGGGGCCGAACGCTGCGAGCCCGAGCCGCCGCGTCGCCCAAGATGCACATACTCGACAGCGGCGTCGCCGCTCGGCTCATGGGCCTCACCGCACGCAAGATCGCCCGCCCCGACCCCGCCGCGATCGCCGAGTTCGGCCACCTGCTCGAGACCTTCGTGGTGGGCGAACTCCTCAAGCAGGCGTCGTGGAGCGACTCGGTCGCCGCCGTCGGACACTGGCGCACCCACGACGGCCACGAAGTCGACCTCGTCGTCGAGCACCACGACGGCACCGTGACCGCGTTCGAGATCAAGGCCGCCGCCCGGGTCCGCCAAGGCGACGCCCGCGGCCTGCAAGCCCTGCGCAACGCCCTAGGCGACGCGTTCTCCGCCGGATTCCTGCTCAACACCGGCCAGCTCACCTACAACCTCGACGACCGCATCCACATCGCACCCGTCGACGCCCTCTGGACCCAGCACCGCAGCAGCCGCGCACCTGGGCGAGTATCGTGAGGCAAACTGGGCTGAAGGAGCAGTGGTCGCGATGAAGTACACGGTCATCAGCGGACGGGCTCCCAACAACCCCGCAACCTATGTGCCCGACCTGCCCGGCAGCCGGTGTAGGACGAGCAGCAAGGCTGACCGGCACTCCGATGGCACATGTGAAGAAGAACTTCGGGGTCACCCGACGCACTACCCTTTGGTGGCGCTACCGTCGGGATCACTTGGTCTGCAGTGTGCAGCAGGCTTGGAGGTTGATCCATGACCAACGCACTACTCACCGACGCCGACCGCAAGGATGCACTGTCTCGCGCATACGTCCACGCAGTAGCGGCGCGCGCTGGCTACACGACAGCCACCTATGACTTCGACCGGCATGGTATCGATCTCAGGATCCAGGCGGGCAAGCCTAGGATGCATGCTCTTGAAGTGCAGTTGAAGGCGACCACTGGTCTTTCCAATCCCGTCGACAGCGTCTATCGATATCCACTCGATAGCAAGAACTATCTCACCTTGATCGAAGATTCTCAAACACCTCAGATACTGGTGGTGCTTGACCTGCCAAAGAATGAAGAAAAATGGATGACAATCTCAAAGAAGTCTTTGATCTTGAAGAGGTGTGCATACTGGGTGAGCCTGAAAGGACATCCAGAACGCAGTAATTCGGCAACAGTCACCATAAGTATCCCAACAACGAATCAACTCGACGTCGCCAGCCTACAGGAACTAATGGAACTATCTCGAAGGGGTGCCATCTAATGAGAGTAACCATTGACGACACGGGTATGCTCAAGGCTGTGCAACCAGCAGCCCTCGCAGTCTATGCTCAAAGTATGGGTTGGAAGCAGTCCAAACCATACCGTGACCACTCGGACATCTATGAGGCTGACGGGCGCCCCGAGATCATTCTTCCCCGAACTCCACGCCTCACTGATTATGCGCGCGTGGTCGCACAGCTTATAGACGTGTTCGCGTCCGAAGCTGATATTGATCAACTATCCGTATATCGAGAAATTGTTGTATCCAATCGAGATGTCATCCAGGTTCGTGTTGCTGATGAAAGCGGCGGCGGCAACCTCACTATCACAGACGGAGCCGACCTCATGCAAGGGGCCCGAGAGATGATCCTAGCGGCTGCCTGCTCACTGAAGCGTCCTCGTCCTTTGTTCCGTACTGGAGCCCATCAGGAAGCAAATGAATACCTGAACAAGATGCGACTAGGACCAATTGAACAAGGCAGCTTCGTTCTCACCATCCACTCGCCAGTCATCGCACCTAATATGCAGAACACACTAGAAGATTACGACACAGAAGATGATCCACCAGAACGAATGGTCACCAGGCAACTGGCCAAGGCTCTGAAGGCGACACGCCAAGCAACCGATCTGACCATTCGAGGCCAATCAGAAATCTTTCGTGAAGCAGTACGTCAAGGCGTCAGTGCCAATCTATGCGAGTCACTTGTGATGTTGATCGGATCATTCTCAACAATGGACACATCGATATCCTGGGCACGAACACGGCCTGTTGAGAACCTACGCGAGGTTGTGCGCTTCGCATCAAGCGACGCTCCGATACTGAAAGAAGCCTCGCGAACACTTCGATCCAAGGAGCCGAAACCGGATACTATAGTAATCGGAGTAGTTCAGAAGCTAAGCCGCAGTGAACTGGAAGTGTACGGCACAGTCTCACTCCGAGCATACATAGATGACAAGATCCAGTCGGTGGTTACTGTACTGGATCAATCCGACTATAACTTCGCGATTCGGGCACATGAATTTGACGCACCACTAGTGCTTACAGGTGATCTTGAGCGTGTCGGTCAACGCTGGCGGCTACTAAATTCCCAAGTGCTGGACATCATTGAAGATGAGCAAGAACCCTGGGATCCTGGATTTCACGACTGATCCGCAGTGGTGCGATAGCCAGCGGCCATTTCGTGCTGGGCTGGTCTTCTTTGAAGTACATCTCCGACGCGTTCGAGTAGCGCCACGCGCGGCTTGTGGCCGAGGAGTCCGAGGGCGCTGATCCCGAGGATGCCGACGAGTACCGGGCCGTGAATGTGTTCTGGGTGCCGCCGGAGGCCCGCTGGGCCGGCTTGTAGGACGCGGCCCGCCCGAGCGGCATCGGCGAGATGCTCGACGACGCCATGGACGCCATCGAGCACGACAACCCGGCGCTGGGCGGGGTTCTGCCCGAGGACAAGATGCGCCGCCTGGTAGCCCAATGGCGCGAGCAGCAGGCCGAAGCCGCCCGCCTCGACGCCGAGCGGTGCCAGTCGGCGAGCTCGCGCTGGGCCTGGGCGCGCCCGGCGCTGTCGTAGAGGATCGAGAAGAACTTCGAGATGCTCGGCTTCGGCAGGGACGCCTAGAGACATCGTCCCCGGTTGTCACAGATGGATTGCTGCAGCGCTGCGGCGGCCACGATGGCCGGTCTCAGCAGCGTCGTCCGCCGACGCTGGGCCAGCATTGGGCGCGGCCTCGATGTCTTGAGCGTCGATCTTGACGGCGACGATATGCACGCCGGGAACAGACTCGGCGTCGGCCCTGGCCGACCTCAGGGCCGCCTCCCAGGTGTCAGCGCGGCGGGCGAAGTCGAGGCGGCGGTGGCCCACGAGCGCGTCGTGCCGACGCGCCGCGGAGCCTGCGGGCGGGCCAGCTTCGCCGGCCTCGTAGAGCGCGTCGATCACCGAGTCCTCGCCAAGAGATCGAGCGTTCCGTCGGTCTCCAACTCGAAGAAGTGCGTCCTGTGTGCTTCCATCACGGCCTCCGCGGGCTGTCTCCTGCTCGGCATTGGCACTTCGCCCCTCGAGCAAGCAGCCTACTCGCCTGGTTCTCAGGCACCCGGGGCGAACCCGCGATGCCCGTCGTGCAAGCCGGGTTGCGGGCCGGACAGAAGGCGGTGCCCCACCGGTGCGCCGAGCGGCCCTTCGCCAGCTCGACTGTCGCCATCCGTTCCTTGGGCGGTTGCGTGAGGCGAGGGTTGTGGGGCACTAGAAATAGAGGGTGGCGAGAGGACGAGCCAAGAAGGCCCGAGCCGTGCCGGGTGGCGGCGGGCAGGGCGCGGTCACCGGTTATGAGGCCGAGTTGTGGGGGATGGCCGACGCGCTGCGGGGCAGCATGGACGCCTCGGAGTACAAGCATGTGGTGCTGGGGCTGATCTTCTTGAAGTACATCTCCGACGCGTTCGAGGAGCGTCACGCCCAGCTCACCGTCGAGCAGGCCGAGGGCGCCGATCCCGAGGATCCCGACGAGTACCGGGCCGAGAACGTGTTCTGGGTGCCGCCGGAGGCCCGCTGGGCCGGCTTGCAGGACGCGGCCCGCCAGAGCGGCATCGGCGAGATGCTTGACGACGCCATGGACGCCATCGAGCACGACAACCCGGCGCTGGCCGGGGTGCTGCCCAAGGACTACGCCCGCCCCGAGCTCGACAAGGTGCGCCTGGGCCAGCTCATCGACATGGTGGGCGACATCCGGGTGGGCGACGCCGAGGCCCGCTCCAAGGACGTGCTGGGCCGGGTGTACGAGTACTTCCTGTCGCGGTTCGCCGACGCCGAGGGCAAGCGGGGCGGCGAGTTCTACACGCCGAGGTGCGTGGTGAAGCTGCTGGTGGAACAGCCCAAGGACGACTGCCGTTGTATCTTCCTCTACGGGTCCCCCTCACAAGGTTCCGAGCACTGGCGTTACCTCCCGCAGTTGAGGAAGGCACCGGGCTGACATGAGCCTCAGGAAGGTCAGCTCAGGCCGCATTGAGCGAAGGGTTTACACGAAAGTATTATTCAATGATACTATCTTGTTGGCGTTCCTGTCAAGGAAGCCAGGTTACACGAAAGGATTATTCAATAAGACTACAATCACTGAATGGTACTTTTATACTACTAAGACCCGGTATTTCCGGCTCACCCACCTCGAATACAAGCGGGCCTCGGCACGACGCGACAGGGTGGGGGCAGCCAAGATCGGTCGTGAAGATGAACGAGTCCTCTATTCTGTTTTCCATTACACTGTCATCCACGGATGCAAAAAGAGACGGATATTCGAGAGACACTTGGTCATCAGAATCCAATAGAGATACTCGGACCAACACTAGCTTTGGTTCTCGTTGTGTAGCGAATCTCAGTAAGCCATATAATGGAACCACCCACTTCTGCAAGATGTCACCGATCATGATGGCATCCTTCACTTCAATGTGGGCACCATGACGATAACTAAGATCCGAAGGATCAAAATGATGTGTCTCATGCAGTTCGAGTGTGGCGTTGCCAATGTCTAGGGACTGAACTCTATCTTCTGGAACTGTGATACGATACTGTCGACTCTCGGAAAGTTGTGTGGCTGCGGGGCATGCGCTCTTACACCAATCTGGAAGAACACCGAACTCAATATGCACAGATTGGGCTTGGGTATCCTCAGCGACATGGGTGCTTCCATGAGCCCAAGTCTTGAACAGCCAGGTTTCATTTTGTGGGAAACTCCGACGTCGAATTGCATTGAATAGACTTACACAATTCCATGACGAGCCGGATATTCTCACCTCATCTGTCGCTATTTCACCCTAAATCAAGTGTTCCTCGTTCGATGAGAGCTGTCTGCCATCTCCGAACGGAAGATAGTGAGCCATGGTTGGAGAAGAAGACGCGCAGAACTCTAGATTTCCCTGTACCGCCAATTCGCTCAAGGATTCACGAGAGATCGTGACCTTACCGGGATGTCTTGACCCCTCGTTGTCTCGAAGCCGCCAGATGCCATGCATTTCAGGTATCCTAGTGGTCTGGCTCAAGCTGCCGGTGGAAGTCAATCATGCCAGGAATTGGTAGAATGCGGTGGGCTGACATCGCCAGCCGGGCCATCTTGGTGGCGACCACGCTGGAGGGCCGGTCCGCCTGAAGTCGGCTCGCTGGCCGAGTGCTCAGGTTCCCCTGCGCAGGCGGTGGACTCCGCGCCCCCGTCACAGATCAATGTACTCCGGGGCGCTCAGAGTTGTAGCACGATCTCGCGGAGACCGCTTCTTGTGACGGAGTACATCCACGGCCCCAGGCGCTCAGCCTCGACGAGGTGCGAGATCGTGCCCCAGTGCTTGGTGAGAACCGCAAGGCTCTCACCAGTCGATTGGCTGCCCTTGCCGGTAAGTACGAACCCGCGTATCCGATAGATCACCCACAGACGCTTCTCTGCGGGCCGATACCGGATCCTCCCGTCCCGCGACACGACCACGAGGTTGAGACGACCGACGACTTCGAGCCACGCGTCGTTTCCCGTGCCCCGCGGTACCTCGGGAAGGTCAGGGTGCCCGGGATACACGACGCCGCCATGGTGCTGATCGAGTGCCCGTGCCAGCCCGATGTCTGTCTCATCGGCAAAGAAGCGGACGCTCATCGCGCGTTGAGCGATGCGGCGGACGGCCTACGCGGCCAGGGTCCGCTGCTGCTCGTAGTAGGCGATGGCGGCCTCTACGAGATGGCGTCCCATCTCGTAGGCCCCCGCGATCTCGTCCACGGACTCGCCCGCGTCGTGAAGCTCCCAAAGCCGCTCGACGGCCACGCCGTCAACCGCGGGCCGGCCGAAGCGAACCAGGGGATCGATCACCACCGGCGTAGTGCGCCCCGCGGGATGTACGCGACACACATCGCCCTCGTCGGGCGGATCGAAAGAGACCTTCATGAAGAACCGCTGCGCCTCCTTGGCCAGCATCACGGTCTGACCACTGCGCACCACGATCGCTATCTGCTGTGGCAGGCCGTTGTCCTCTTGCAACTTCATCACGAGTTCCCTGCCACCGACGTACGGCTTGGCCGTCGCCAGCGGGTACGGAGTCTGGAACTCCTCGCGGAGGGCCTCGATCACCGGTCGCAGCCGCTGGAGCGGCACGCCCTTTCGCCGATACTCCCGCAGATAGCCGAGTTCGACGAACTCGCCCCAAGTGACGACGGTCTCGCCCGTCGAGCAGGGACGGACCACCGGCGGATAGCGAACCCCCTTGCGCTCGTAGCCGTCGAGCCACGCGCTGGCGCGACTCCAGTTCAGCCCGAGGAGCGCGGCCGCGTCGGCCAGCCCGTAGACCGACCTCTCAAGCACCGAGACTCGCGTTCCGCTCACGCCGGAACTATAGGTCGCAGCCGCAGGCCGACCTCGGCGAGGCTCCATCATCTCCCCCCCTCGCTGCACCTGCACCTCGCGGCTCCTCTCAGCAGCCCGCTCAGCGGCACGCGACCAACTGCTGGACCCTGGTGCGACACACCGAGGACTCGAGATGAGTCCTGGCGCTACACCGCAGCCTCCGCACGTCAAGGACAGCGGCCCGCCAGCGGCTCAGGCAGACCTCACGCAGTTCCGTGAACCGTGAGGCTATGCGACCTGGATCGCGTCCTCGAGCCTGTCGGGGACCTCGGCCGGGAACGGACCTCGGCCGGGAAACGCCTGCTCTTGACGTCCTCCCAGCGCGAACGGTTCGCCATCACGTAGGCTCGCCCCGCCTGCTCTTGACGTCCTCCCAGCGCGAACGGTTCGCCATCACATACTCCTCTCAGGGGTCGTTCCGCCGCTCGATCCCACTCGGTGTCGCTGAGACCCGAGAGCGGCTGGACGACCTCGTCGTGCGCCGCGATCCCCCGCCACGCGCCGCATGATCGCACAAACACGATGATAGCACAACAGCGATCATGGATCAGATTCGCATCAACGATCGAGACCCGACCTGGAGTGGCTGGAGCGCCCCGAAATGGTGGTGGTGCAAGAATCCAACTAGTGACGGTGCAATTCTCGAAGTAGTGCACGGTAGTAGGGCGCGACATCGTGGCCCTCGCCCGACGGGCTTCGGCACCTCCGCTGGATGCGCGACCGCCTCGACGACACCGCGCCCGGCTGCTTCGTCGCTGGCGTGCTGCTGCACATGGGCCGACACGAAGTGAGCGTCGGCGACCGGCTGCGAATGTGGCCCCTGTCGTCACTGTGGACGCACTGAGAACCTCCGCCGTCGAGCGCAGCGGCTGTCCAAGAGTACCGAACAGGTAGGCCCCGCGTTCGGGAACGCCTACCCAGATGCCGCCAGGACCGGGTTGGCTCCGTCGGCCCCGTCGAGCTCGATGCGCAGCACCCGCACGCCTGGTACGGACTCGGCGTCGCGCATCGCCGAGCACAGGGCCTCATCGCGTGACGGAGCCTTCCGCGCGAACTCCAGCGTGTCGTGGCCGACGGTAGCGTCGCCGCAGCCAGCCTCGTATAGAGCGTCCAGAGTCGCCCAGTCCATAAGGTCTGCCCCACCGGTCACGAGCACGAAACGGAACGTTGGCATCGGCTCTCCACAGAAGATGCTCCAGGCACGGTCATGGCGCTTCGCTCCGTCGTTCGCAGCGGGACGATCCTCGCCAACAGGCTATCCGCGTGCTCCTGGGCATCGACGGGAGTACCCCAGATGGACGCAGAGCACTCGCGATGGCCGTGAGGACAGTGGGCGCGGCCCCACCCGTGGCTCGTGCGGCCCTTGCTTGGGATCACCGTCCATCCAGCCGCCTCCAGCATCTTGATCGCCCGCCGGATCTCCTTCTTCGGGTGTATGCGCTTCGCCATGGAAGATTATGTATATCCCCATAATAGGATATATTTCCTCATATTTTATGTCAGTGCGCGCGGGGCATCACGATCTGAGCAGTGGGCACACATACCGCGACCGGATAGTCGGCACGAGCCCGGGACCCTCCGTCGATGCGACCTCACCCTACGATGGCTGAATCCACTCCAGCTCTTGCGACCTTCATGTTCCACTCCTCCTTCGGAGGCAGGAAGTGCTGTGGCCGGGCTAGTCGAGGCCGATGTCGAAGCTGCCGCGCTGGAGTGGCTGGCGGAGCTGGGGTGGGGCGTTGCCCATGGGCCGGAGATCAACCCGGAGTCGGCACCCCGGGAACGGGACGACTACGGGGCGGTGGTGCTGGCGGCGAGCTTGCGGGAGGCGCTGGCTCGGCTCAACCCGGAACTGCCCCTCGAGGCGCTCGGCCATGCCGCCCGACGGCTGACCCGGCCCGAGGGTTCGACGCTGGAGGTTCGCAACCGGGCGTTCCACCGCATGGTCGTGGACGGCGTGAACGTGGAGTACCGCGACGGCGGGCGAGTGCGAGGCGCGCAGGCTCGGGTGATCGACTTCGACGTTCCGGCCAACAACGACTGGATGGCTGTCAATCAGTTCACCGCCGTGGAGAACAGAGTCGAGCGGCGCCCTGACGTCGTGCTGTTCGTGAACGGTCTGCCGCTGGGGGTGATCGAGCTCAAGAACCCCACCGACCCCGACGCCACCGTTTGGACGGCATGGCAGCAGCTCCAGACCTACAAGGCCGACCTGACCGCCCTGTTCTCCATGAACGCGACGATGATGGTGTCCGACGGCCTGGAGGCCCGGCTCGGCACCCTGACCGCGGGCCGGGAGTGGTTCAAGCCGTGGCGCACCATCTCCGGCGACGACCTCGCCGACGAGACGCTGCCGCAGCTCCAAGTGCTGCTACAGGGGACGTGCGAACATCGCCGGTTCCTGGACCTCATCCGGGACTTCGTCGTGTTCGAGGACGACGGCAGCGGCCGTCTCGACAAGAAGGTCGCCGGCTACCACCAGTTCCACGCCGTGCAGGCCGCGGTGGACGAGACGCTGCGAGCGGCGGCCCTCCAGCACGCGGCGAGCCGGACATCGCCACGCAAGCCGGGCGGCGAGCCGGGAGACCGGCGCATCGGCGTCGTGTGGCACACCCAGGGCTCCGGCAAGAGCCTCACCATGGCCTTCTACGCCGGGCGGATCATCCGCGAGCCCGCCATGTCCAACCCGACTGTGGTGGTGTTGACCGACCGCAACGACCTCGACGACCAGCTGTTCGCCACCTTCTCGCGCTGCGCCGACCTGCTGCGCCAGCCTCCGGTGCAGGCCCAGACCCGGGCCGGGCTCCGACGGATGCTCGACACGGCCTCCGGCGGCGTGGTGTTCACCACCATCCAGAAGTTCTTCCCCGACGAGGCGGGCGACCGCCACCCGATGCTGTCGGACCGGCGCAACATCGTCGTGATCGCCGATGAGGCCCACCGCAGCCAGTACGACTTCATCGACGGCTTCGCAGCCCACATGCGCGACGCTCTGCCCAACGCGTCGTTCATCGGCTTCACCGGCACACCCATCGAGAAGGCCGACGCCAACACCCGGGCCGTGTTCGGCGACCACATCAGCGTCTACGACATCGCCCGCTCCGTGCAGGACAAGGCGACCGTGCCGATC
This sequence comes from Acidimicrobiales bacterium, assembly GCA_963667505.2. Classification (GTDB taxonomy): domain Bacteria; phylum Actinomycetota; class Acidimicrobiia; order Acidimicrobiales; family Aldehydirespiratoraceae; genus Aldehydirespirator. Next base: position 2,598,813 of record OY763490.2, read on the forward strand.
TACTACGAGAGCCGCCTGGCCCGCCTCGCCCTCGACGACCGCCACAAGCCCCGCATCGACGACGACTTCGAGGAGGCCACCGAAGGCGAGGAGGTCGAGCGCAAGGAGAGGCTCAAGACCAAATGGGCCCAGCTCGAGGCCGTCGTCGGCGCCGAACGGCGGATCCGGCAGGTGGCGGCCGACATCGTCGAGCACTACGAGGCCCGCCTCGACGCCATGGACGGCAAGGCCATGGTGGTGTGCATGAGCCGCCGCATCTGCGTGGACCTCCACGACGAACTGGTGCGGCTGCGCCCCGACTGGCACCACCCCGACGACGACAACGGCGCCGTCAAGGTGGTGATGACCGGCTCGGCGAAAGACGGCCCCGACTGGCAGCCCCACATCCGCAACAAGGCCCGCCGCGAGGCGCTCGCCAACCGGTTCCGCGACCCCGACGACCCGCTGCGGATCGTGCTGGTGCGCGACATGTGGCTCACCGGCTTCGACGCGCCGAGCCTGCACACCATGTACGTGGACAAGCCCATGCGCGGCCACGGGCTGATGCAGGCCATCGCCAGGGTCAACCGGGTGTTCCGCGACAAGCCCGGAGGGCTGGTGGTGGACTACCTCGGGCTCGCCCACGAGCTCAAGAAGGCGCTGGCCGCCTACACCGAGAGCGGGGGCCGGGGCGACACCGCGCTCGACCAGGCCGAAGCCGTGGCCGTGATGCAGGAGAAGCACGAGATCTGCCGGGGCCTGTTCTGGGGTTTCGACTGGTCAGGCTGGATCGACGGCGACGCCCAGACCCGCCTCGGCCTGCTCCCCGCGGCACTGGAGCACATCCTCGCCCAAGACGACGGCAAGGACCGCTGCACCGCCGCGGTGCGGGAGCTGTCCCGGGCGTTCGCGCTGGCGGTGCCCGATCCGGCCGCGCTGTCGATCCGCGACGACGTGGCCTTCTTCCAGGCTGTGGCCGCCGCGCTGTCCAAGCCCGCACCCGGCGAGGCACGGCAAGAAGAAGACCTCGATCATGCCGTCCGCCAGATCATCTCCCGGGCCGTGGCCCCCCAGGGCGTGCTCGACATCTTCGCCGCGGCCGGCCTCGACAAGCCCGACCTCTCGGTGCTGTCCGAGGAGTTCCTGGCCGAGGTTCGCGGCCTGCCCCAGCGCAACCTGGCCGTCGAGGCGCTGCGCCGGCTGCTGCAGGGCGAGGTGACCCGCCGCCGGAGCCGCAACGTGGTGCAGGCCCGATCCTTCGCCGAGATGCTCGACCAGTCCATCCGCCGCTACCAGAACCGGGCCATAGAGGCCGCCCAAGTGATCGAGGAGCTGATCGGCCTGGCCGAGGAGATCCGCGAGGCCGACGCCCGCGGCGAGGAACTCGGGCTAAGCGACGAGGAGCTGGCCTTCTACGACGCCTTGGAGACCAACGACAGCGCAGTCGAAGTGCTCGGCGACGAGACCCTGCGGGCCATCGCCTGCGAACTGGTCGAGACGGTCCGCGACAACGTCACCATCGACTGGACTATGCGAGAGAACGTGCGGGCCAGGCTCCGCACCCTCGTCCGCCGCACCCTGCGCCGCCACGGCTACCCGCCCGACAAGCAGGAGAAGGCCACCACAACCGTCCTGGAACAAGCCGAAGCCCTCTCATCCGCTTGGGCCGCGAGCCCGTAGGCACCTTCTCACGCAGGGCTTGCAGACTCGTGGCTCACGCGCGCCGTCATGAGCACAAGTGGGCGCAGCGCTCGAATGTCTTGCGATCCCGCCAGAGCTTGTGCGGCGGGGTTACTCCTGCCAGCGTTTGTAGCGGGGGTCGTCCTCGAAGAAGGCCCGGTACATGCCGTCGAAGGCGAGCCATTGCAGGTCGATGCTGCGGCGCACCGCGTTCCAGACTCGGGTGCGGGTGTAGTCGTCGTTGGCGTAGCGGCGGACGATGGCCGGGCCGATGTCGCCGTGGTCCTCCTCGATCTCCGAGGCGTGGATCTCCCAGTAGGTCAGCCCCTCGGAGCCCTTGGTGTAGCCGTAGTCCCGCACGAACGACTCGATCAGCATGTCGTTTCGCTTGGCGGAGGCGCCCTCGATGAAGGCGATCCCGGCGATCGCCGCGATCCAATCCCCCTTGAAGGCGTTGAAGTAGCGCCACTGCTCGAACGCGGCCGTCTCCGGCATGGCGTCGGTGGCCATCATCTCCTCGGCCGACAGCCCCAGCGTGGCGCACCAGTTGAAGTAGATCTGCAGGTGGTGGCCGGTGCCGGAGTGGCTGCCGGTGGCCTCCTCCATCAGCACGTCGCCGAACCACAGGTGCTCGATGTCGGGGTCTCCCTCGGGGGCGTAGGCGTACACCGCGCAATGCGGCCTCGGGTTGGGCTTGGGCCCCACGAAGAAGAACTGCCGGGCGAAGCCCCGCAGGGACTTGCGGGAGGCGTTGCCCTCGCAGATGGCGCTCACCAGCGGATGGAACTTGATGTGCTCGGCCTCGACGGTCTCGTCGATGCGTCGCAGCAGGTCCTCGGTTGCTTCAGACATGGGGCGGCACCCTAGCGGTAGCCGCCGAAGCGCCCCGTATCGGGCCGCGGCCAGCGCGCCGCTGCCAGTCAGCCAGCCGCGCAACCAGGTTGTGCATCAGGGCGGCCAGGCGCATCTCCTCGCCGGCGCGCCGCGGCCAGTCAGCCAGCCGCGCAACCCCACGCCGTCCCGCAGAGGTTCCGTGATCGGTCGGCTGGGACGGGTCCTCGGGCTAGCTGCGGAGCTCTACGCCTTCGAGCGGGTCGTCGCCCAGGGTGCCAGCGAGGAACTGGGTGACGATGGAGTTGAAAGTGTCGGGGCGCTCGTAGTAGGGGGCGTGGGCGGCCTCGTCCATGACGGCCAGGCGCGAGCCGGGGAGCATCTCGTGGGCGGCCTCCCCCATCGACAGCGGGAAGCCCAAGTCCTCGCGGCCCCACACCAGCAGAATCGGGAACCGGCCGCTCAGAGCGGCCAGGCGCTCACCGACCACGTCGTCGTCGATGCGGTTGGCGAAGTAGTCCGAGATCCCTACGAACGCCTCGGCCGCGCCGGGCGAGTTGTTGATGCGGACCTCCTCGCGGTGCAGCGCCTCGGTGACCAGCCCGTCGTCGTGGAGCACCGAGTGGAGCTTCCGGTCGACCATCTCGGGCGAGGTGTCGCCGATCAGGCTCGCGGTGCGTTCCCTGGCCGCCTGCCCGATCGGGGCCATGCCCAGGGTTCCCACCATCACCAGCGCCTCCACCCGCTCGGGCGCCTCGCAGGCCATCGTCGCCAAGATGTGGCCGCCCAGCGACGTGCCGACGAGCACCGCCCGGTCGGCTCCGATCTCGTCGAGCACGGCCCCGGCGAACGCCGCGTAGTTGGGCACGGAATGGTCGAAACGCCCGCCCTTCTCGGCCAGACCGTGGCCCGGTAGGTCGATGGCGTACGGGTGGTAGCCCGCATCGGCGAAGCTCTGGAGGTTCCGCTGCCAGCGGTCGGCCCGGGCGCCCACGCCGTGAACCAGCATCATCGTCCTGTCGCCGCGGCCGGCCTCGAGGACTCGGGTGAGGGTGCCAGCCGCGCCCAGCGGATACTGGATCACAGCCGCCACCCCTCCGCGAGGAACTTGACGTAGTCGACCCCGCATATCGAGGACAACCGCGTCCAGGACGCCGCGGGGCCCAGGCGAGCGCTCAAACTCGTCTTCAGTTCGCTTCGTGCGCGGCGGTCTCGGCCAGTTCGCCGAGCTGCTCCAGCAGTTCCTGCTCGCCGTTGGAGTCGAAGTCGCGCGGGTCGGGTCGGACGGCGCCTCCCCCGTTGAACACCACGTCGTAGGTGATCTCCGACGGGCAGATCGTCTGGGCCCGGTCGTAGGGACGGTTCTGCGAGAGCTCCTCGTCGTCGAACACCTGCACCTCGCCGCGGCAGATCACCGTCTCGATGCGCTGCTTGTGCTGCAGCACCCGGATGTCGGCCAGCGGGTCGCCGTCCACGACGATGATGTCGGCACCCTTGCCTGCCTCCAACGAGCCGACGTCGTGGTCGTCGCCCAGCACGACCGAGCAGTCGTGGGTGGCGGCCTTGATGGCCTCCAGGGCGCTCATGCCCGCGTAGCGCATCAGCAGTTCCAGCTCGCGGGCGTGCCAGTCGCCATAGGGGGTGGCCGCGAAGCCGGTGTCGGTGCCGGTGATTATGGTCACGCCCGCCTCGCGGGCCTTGTTGAGGCACTCGGCGGTGTCGTCGAGCAGGCGGGAGTAGGCGCTGCGCATCCCGGCCGGCACCCCGGCCGCGGCCCCGTACTCGCCCAGGTTGCCCAGCAGCAGCAGTGCCGGGGCCAGCGGGATCCTCGAGTCGGCCAGACGCTCGATGGTGTCGTCGCTCATCGAGTTGCCGTGCATGATCCAGTCGAGCTCGGCCGCCACCGCCGAGTCGATGTTGTTGGAGCCCCGGGCGTGCATGGTGATGTGCTTGTTGAGCCGGTGCGCGGCGTCGGACATGGCCTTGATCTCGTCGCCGGAGAAGGCTTCGTAGTCGCCCAGCGGGCTGTCGCCGATCTTGATCAGGTCGACACCGTTCTTCACCTGGTGGCGGACCTCGGTGACCATCTCGTCGGCGGTGTTGACCACCTTGCCGATGCTGGAGTCGGGCACCCCCACCGAGGTCGGATACCAGTCGCTGATCCCGTTGAAGGTGGACAGGAACCGTCCCGCGCTGGTCATGCGCGGCCCCTGCACCAGGCCCTCGGCGATGCCCTCGCGGATGCCCACGCCGATGAAGTAGCTGCCGCCGGGGTCGGAGATGCCGGTCACCCCGGCCCGCAGCACCTTGGTGACGTTCCAGGCCGAGCGTAGGGTCCGCAGCTCGTGGCTGGTGTAGAGGTCCTGCTCCTCCTGCGTCCGGGCCTCGCCGAACGACGTGTGGCAGTGGGCGTCGATCAGGCCCGGCATCACGGTCTTTCCGGCGGCGTCGATGCGGGTGACATGGTCGCCCCGGGGTATCGAGTCCTCTCCGACGTCGGTGCCGACCGCCTCGATCCGGTCGTCCTTCACCAGCACCGTGGCACCCTCCACCGCGGGTGCGCCGGTGCCGTCGATGACCGTTCCTCCGCTGATCCTTATCCACGAGGTCATGGTCGCCCCCTAATTCTCAGACGTTTCGGCCGAACCCTATCCCACCGCTTGTCCGTCGGCTGCCAGGAAGACGGTGAGTCCACGGCCGCGGCACCCCCTCCGCCTGCGCCTGCGCCCGAGCCCGAGCCCGAGCCCGACTCCGACTCCGAGCGTTCCGGCGATTCGTCGTAGCCTGTTGCCGTCACGACGGCGAGAGGAGTGGGCGTGGGCGCCTTGGAGGAACGCAACAAGCAGATCGTGGCCCGGTACTGGGACGCACTGTACGCCCACGACTGGGAAGCCGTCGGCTCGTTCTTCACCGCCGATGCCAACTACGCGGATGCGGGCACCGGCGAGTCGGGCGGGGGCGCCCACGGCCCGGCCCAGATCGTGGCGCGGCTGCGCCTCGGGCTGGAACCGGTGGAAGGTCACACCCACGAGCCGGGCCTGATGGTGGCCGAAGGGCCGGTGGTCGTGACCGAGCACCTCGAGGTGTGGGCATTCCACACCGGCGAGGTGGTCAGACACCCGTTCACCTCGGTGATGGAACTCGACGGCGACGGGCTGATCGCCCGCTGGTGGGACTACTCCAACATGTCGAACCTGCTCGACAACGCCCCGCAGTGGTGGCTGGAGCACATCGCGGCCGGCTGGCGCTCCACCCTGGACTCCTAGCGGAGGTTGGACGATGACAGAAGCACGAGAGCACACCGCGATGGCCGCCTCTGGCGATCCGGTCGCCGCCTGGAGAGAGTTCTGCAGCCGCATCGCCGAGGCGGGAGCGGCCGCACTGGCCGACCCGATCGCAACCGGCGCCCGCAGCCAGGCCGAGGGGCTGCGGTGCCTGAGTCGGCAGGTCGTGTTCGCGCTGCAGCACGCGGTCGAGTTCCGCGAGCCCGACTTCCCCGCCTTCCACCGTTTCGACGACGATGTGACAAAGTGGGGCGGGCCCAACGCCGACAACCACTACCTGCGCTGCGCCATCGACCCTGACGGCCTCTACCGGCTCACCGCCGACGTGAGCGGATGCCGCGACGCCATCCTCTCGCTCAGCGACGGCGACATGCCGCTGGGCCATTACGGGGTGTTCGGCGAGTGCTCGCTGCGGGACCTCCACGTCGAGGACGGCCGCCTCGAGGTGATGATCGGGCCGGACCGTCCCGAGGGCGCGGCCGACTGGATGGCCACCAACCCGACGGTGCGCCAACTGGGGATCCGGGTGTACGTGTGCGACTGGAGCTCGGACGCGATACCCGACTTCTACATCGAGCGGCTGGACCGGCCCGGCGACCGGCCGCCGCCGCTGACTGTCGGCCGCATGGCCGAGGCGCTCGAGGAGGCCGCGGGCTGGGTGGAGGCCTCCGTGCCCTTCTGGCTGCGCCTGCTAGAGCAGGTCCGGCAGAACAACACCGACAACATGCTGCCGCCGCCCCGCCCGGCCGCGGGAGGCGCCGACAACATCGCCTACGGCGGCGGCTTCTGGGATCTCGGCCCTGACGACGCCTGGCTCGTCTCCTTCGAGCCTCCCGAGGCCCTCACCTGGTCGATCCAGACCCACACCTGGCCCTGGTTCGAGTCCGGCGACCTCGCCCACGCCCAGACCAGCCTCAACGACACCCAAGCCCACACCGACAGCGACGGCGTCGTGCGGGCCGTGGTCAGCCACACGGATCCGCGTGTGCCCAACTGGATCGACACCGAGGGCCGACCGGTCGGAATGTGCCTCTACCGCTGGGTCGGAGCGTCGAGCATGCCCGCGGCCGAAGCGGTCGTGATCCCGCTGGCGGAGCTGCGCCGACACCTGCCCGAGGACCATCCGACCGTGACCGGCGACGAGCGCCGCCGCCAGCTCGACATCCGCCGCCGAGGCGTCCACCGCCGGTTCCGCCGCTGACCACGGCCGACGCCCGCGGCTCAGGATTCTTCTTGGCCGCCTCGACGCCAGCGCAGGATCACCCCGGCGATCATGGCCACACCGACCGCGGCCACCGCGCCTCCAACCACCAGCACCGCGTCCAAGTCGGCCCAGTACTTGTCCACCAGCACGACCGCCGCCACCGCGATGAACGCCAGCCCTCCCACGAGCGAGACTGGGTCGGCTCGGCATAGCCCTCGCACCGATGGCTGCACGGTGCCGTCTGCTTCGCCGGAAGTGTCGTTCATGGCTGTCTCGTTCTCCAGGTTCATGGCGCGGTCACCTCTCATCCGCTTGTGGACGGCACCTTCACGATGTCCACCGCCCCGGCGCCCACGTCGATGTCGAAGTTCAGCGCGCCCCCTGGCCAGCCGCCGGTCGCGGCCGACATCACGACGGTGTCGACGCCGAAGCCGCTGTCGATGGAACCGAGGGACTGCCAGGAGTAGACGCCGGACTCGTCGCTGATCGACACACTTCGACGCTTCGTAACGGAACCAACTCCCAGCTTGATACCGGCTCGCAGCCGAAAGTCGTCGGGCACATAGACCAGCACCTCGCCCACGCCGAGGCTCACGTCCAGGGAACGGTCCGCGCCGTCGGGCTCCAGGCCGCTGAAATCCAGCACCAACCGGCCTATGCCGTGCTTGTACTCGCCTTCAAGCTCTGCCGCGCTGACGGGCGCCACCCGGCGCTCCCCGACCCCGGACCACCAGGACACGTCCGCGCCCGCGAACAGCACCGCGCCCGGCAGCAGCAGCAGGCCGACGGCCAGCAGACCCCTTGCGGGACGCGCGAAGGCGGAGACGACCAGCCCCGCCCCCGTGATGGCCAGAGCGACGGCGAAGAAGGCTGCTACGTCCACGTCGACCGCGTCGAGACGAGCGAGCAGCACCGCGCCGCCCGCGTACACGAACAGCACGGCGATCGTGAGCACGCCGGTCGTGGAGCGCGCCCGGCGCGGTGCGGCCGATGGCACGCGGGACGGCCCGTGGACCGTCGAGGACGCCCATTCCGGCCCGGCCGAGGCGGGGGGAGGCGGCGCGGAGGCTGAGTACGCCGAGGAGGGCATCGGAGCACTGGGCGCAGACGCCGGAGCAGTCCTCGGCCGGACCGGAGTGGGTTGGGGGCGTTCGGAGGATCCCGGCCACAGGACCAGGGCCACACCGGCGGCGATGAGAATCAGGGGCAGATAGGGCGCCATGCTCCAAACGTCGACGAACAGGTCGAAGAGTGCGCCACTGAGACTGGCGGTGATGAGCAATCCCAGGACGATCAACCCGATCGCCAGCAGGCTGCGGACACGACGGGGAGAGTCGCTCGCCAACGCCTCCGTGACCACGCTGCCGGAGTCTTCCCGGGGCAGGGCCAGCCAGCCGATCAGGTACAGGAACGGACCGGCGCCTCCCATGAAGGTCACCACAATGAAGGCGATTCTCACGATCACCGAGTCGATGCCGAAGTAGGCGCCGATCCCCCCGGCGACTCCGGCGACCACCTTGTCCGTGGAGCTCCGGAAGAGGCGGCGCCGTTCCGAGTCGGCCTCCTCTGCGCCGTGGATGGCCGACTCGGCGCTGCTCGGCTCGGCGCTGTCCGGCTGTTCCTCGGCGCTGGGCGGCTGGTCCTCGGCCACGGCGTCCAGTCTGTGCCGTGACGCCGGGGCAGCCAATGGGGAATGCCCCTGAGCCTTCCCCTAGGGCTGACCGCGGCATCGGGGCTGGTCCCCAGTGCCCTCATGGGGACCGTCGTGCAATCATCTCCCCATGGCAGCGACCCGTGCCGGCTGGCCGGTCAGATCCCGCACCGACCGGGTGATTGCCGGGGTGTGCGGCGGCGTCGGGGCCCGCCTCGGAATCGACGCCACCATCGTGAGGATCGCCTTCGTGGCACTTGCCCTGGCATGGGTCGGGATGCCGCTCTACCTGCTGGCCTGGGTGCTGCTCCCGAATTCCTCCCCTCGGTCCGCTGCTCCCGAGCCCGCCGGGGGCGAGCCTCCCGCTCGCACGGTCACACGGCGAGCGGTGGGTATGGCGTTGATCGTGCTCGGAACGGTGCTGCTGGTCCGGCAGCTCGGGGCGACGCTGCCCGACGCCGTCATCTGGCCCGCGCTGTGCGTTGTCTTCGGATTGGGGATCGTCGTCTGGAGGGTGCAGCCCGCCGCGGGCCTCAACCGGGGCGCGGCGGTGCGGATCGCGGCGGGCACGATCCTGCTGGCGCTCGGGATCGGGGTGGTCGCCGCGACCAACCTGTCGCTGTCCGCAGTGCGGGACGGGCTGCTCTCGGGCGGACTGGTGGCGGGAGGTCTGGCCCTGATCCTCGGGCCGTGGGTGGCCGTCCTGGTCCGGGACGGCCGGGAGGAGCACCGACGACGCATCCGGGCCGACGAGCGGGCCGAGGTCGCCGCCCACCTGCACGACTCGGTGCTTCAGACCCTGGCCCTCGTGCAGCGGGCCGACGATCCGGCTCACATGGCCGCGCTGGCCCGGCGCCAGGAGCGGGAGCTGCGAGGCTGGCTCTACGGCGACGGCACCGAGCCCGACCCGGCCACGGTCAGGACTGCGGTGGAGCATCTGGCCGGGGTGGTCGAGGACCGCCACGGCGTGGTCATGGACGTGGTGGCCGTGGGCGACGCGCCGCTGGACCCGGCCATGGAGTCGCTGGTGGCCGCGGCCGGGGAGGCCATGACCAACGCCGCCCGGTGGTCGGGCTGCACGACCGTGTCGGTGTTCGTGGAAGCTGGCCCCCAGAGCGTGGAGGTGTTCGTGCGCGACCGGGGCGCAGGCTTCGATCCCCAGGCCGTCGCCAGCGACTCCCGCGGCATCCGCGACTCGATCCGGGGCCGGCTCGACCGGGTGGGCGGGCGCTGCGAAATCGCCAGCGCCGTCGGCCGCGGCACCGAAGTGCGGCTGCACCTGGCCCGAGGCTGAGACGGGCGGCGGGTCCGTTTCCTGGGGCGGTTCGCGCCACGGCTACGGTGAGCGGCATGGCAGCGGCGCCTCCGCGGGTGGTGATCGTCGACGACCATCGGCTGTTCCGCAGCGGGGTGCGGGCCGAGATCGGCGACCGGGTGAGCGTGGTGGCCGAGGCCGACGACGTGGGCTCGGCGGTCGAGGCCGTCGAGCGGTGGAGCCCCGACGTGGTGCTGCTCGACGTGCACCTGCCGTCGGGGTCGGGGCGCGAGGTGATCGAGTCGGTGGCCGCGGCCGGGGTCGAGACCCGGTTCCTGGCCCTGTCGGTGTCGGACGCGGCTGCCGACGTGATCGAGGTTGTGCGGGCCGGGGCTCGGGGCTACGTGACCAAGTCGATCTCGGGCGAAGACCTGGTGGACGCCATCCTGCGGGTGCGCGACGGCGACGCGGTGTTCTCGCCCCGCTTGGCCGGCTTCGTGCTGGACGCCTTCGCGGCCGACACGGTGGCCGTGGCCGGGCACGAGCCCGACGAGGACCTGGACCGGCTGACCAACAGGGAGCGGGAGGTGCTGCGCCATCTGGCCCGGGGCTACACCTACAAAGAGATCGCCCGGCAGTTGACGATCTCGATCAAGACGGTGGAAACCCACGCCTCGGCGGTGCTGCGCAAACTCCAACTCTCGAACCGCCACGAGCTGAGCCGCTGGGCCGCCGCCCGCCGCATCTGGTGAGCCAGGGACGCTAGTAGGTTCTGCGCTCATGGCACAGGCTGAGACGGCGGCGCAGCGGTGGGCGCGGCAGATGGCCGGCTGGGCCGTTCCCGACGAGATCCTCGGAGCCGCTCCCCGCCGGCCGTTCGTGTTCGCGCCGGAGATCTTCGCCGCGCCCGAGCCGGGAACGTTCGAGCGGTCGCTGTCGAACCGCCGGGCCGCGGAGGCCCTCGGCGACGGGGGCTCGGTGCTGGATGTCGGCTGCGGGGGCGGGGCCGCGGCCTTCGCGGTGGCACCGCCGGCCACGGAGGTGATCGGCACCGACCGCCAGGCCAACATGCTGGAGCTGTTCGCGGCCACCGCCCAGCGGCGAGGGATCAGCGCTTCGGCGTACGAGGGCTCCTGGCCCGAGGTCGCCGACGCGGTGCCGGTCGCCGATGTGGTGGCGTGCCACAACGTGCTCTACAACGTGGCCGACATCCCGACCTTCGTAGCTGCGCTGGACGCCCACGCCCGGCGCCGAGTGGTGATCGAGATCACGCCCAAGCATCCCCAGGACCGCCGCCGCATGCTGTGGCGCCACTTCTGGAACCTGGAACGGCCCCACGAGCCCACTGCGACCACCGCGGTGGAGGCCATCGCCGAGGCCGGGCTGGACCCCGTCGCCGAGGAGTCGCTGCTGCCCGAGGATCCCCGGGCGGCCATACGCCGCGAGTTCGAGGGGGCCCAGTGGTGCCGCAACCTGTGCCTGCCGCCCGAGCGCGAGCCCGAGGTGGCGGCGCTCGTCGCCGACGTGCCCTTCCCCCGGGAGCGGGTCACCATCTGGTGGGACGCTCGGCGCTAGGCGCGCTGTCGCTTTCCCCGAAATTGGTGCGAGAAGTGGCCCTCAGTGGGCGGTTTTGTCGCCAATTTCGCAGACGGCCGGACCGCGCGCCGAAATTGGTGCGATTTGTGGCCCTCCAAGGGCCGTTTCGTCGCCAATTTCGGCTTTCGGCACCCGTCGCTGCCGCGCCGTCAGCTCGCTTGTGCTTGCTGCTCGGCGAGGCTGGCGGCCACACCTTCGAGCGTGTCGGCCACGGCCTCCAGGTCGGTCTTGACCGGGGTCAGCAGCTCGCCGATCGGTTCGGTCCGTTGGGCTATGGAACGCACGCCGCCGACGATCTTGCCCAGCGAGTCGTTCACCGCCCGGAGCACGATCACGACCCGGGTCAGGTAGTAGGCCAGCGCGGCCGCGATCACCAGGGCGATCACGACGGTCACCACCGCGGCGGCGGACATCAGAGGCTGCCTCCGGTCACAGCAGCGGTCCCGCCGCACCGACGTAGCGCACAGCCAGTCCCTTGGCGGCGGACACCAGGTCGCGGGTGTCGGCCACCGCGGGCAACGGCTCGAGGTTCTTGTCGAGCCCGAGCCCGTGCTCGAGGATGTCGTCGGCGTAGCGCTTGATCTCCAGCGCGGGGCGTATCACCCGGTTGGCCAGCAGCAGCACGACCGGCACGACGGCCAGCAGCAGCACCGCGTTGCCGATCCACCAGAGCCACATGACCAACTCCTCCTCGTGGGCTGCACCGATCATAGTCCCACGGTCGGCTCTAGGTGCAATCCGCATCTAGTGGCGACCGCCAGCTAGACGGCGACCCTCCGGACGGGGCTCAGTTGTCTCCGAGGCCCAGCACATCGACCAGGCTCTCCAGCGCGACCACCGCCGGAGCGTGCGGCTCGTGGTCGACGGGCGACACGCCGAGCCGGTCGGCGGCGTCGACGGCCGGGTCGTCGGGAACCACCACCAGGGTCCGGTCCCCGAAGGCCTCGTCGATGCGGTCCCGGTCCTGGTCGTCGGCCACCTTGTTGGCCACCACCACCACCCGGCCCTGGCGCTGCTCCTCGGCCACCGCGACGGCCCGGCGGGCCACGTCGATGGAGCGCAGCGTCGGCTCCACCACCACCACGGTGGCGTCCACCGAGGAGTCGGCCAGCCGGGTGAGGGTGCCTATGCCGGCCTCGAGGTCGGCCACCACGGTGGTGGCCTGGTCGTTCACGGTGCCGAGCAACTGCTCGGCCGACAGCCCGCATCAAGGTCAACCGGGCTCGGGGTTCTCGATGCGGGTGATCACCGACAGGCGCACACCGTCGGGGGCGTCGGCGCCGTAGCGGTCGAGGATGTCGTGGAAGGTGGGCGCATGCTCGGACTCGCCCTCGTCGACCTCCTCGCGCAGGGTCACCAGCCGCTCGGTCTCGGTGTCGCCCACACCGAGCGACAGGCCGAGGTTGGGGTTGGTGTCGCAGTCGAGGGCGACCACGCGCCCGCCCCGTCGGCCCAACGAGCGGGCCAGGACCGCACTGGTGGTGGTCTTGCCGGATCCGCCCTTGCCGACCACTGCGATCTTCACCGGGCCACCTCCCCGTCGCGACCATAGAGCGACCCGACATGGTCGACCAAGCCATCGACCGCCCGGGCCAGGCGGCCTTGTGGGGCGACGTCCAGGGGTGCCGCCCCCCGCCGGTCGCCCCGGCCCGCGTCGGGATCGTGGGGAACCGCCGCGGCGGCCTCCATGCCCAGCCGCTCGCAGACGCGGGCCGCGTCGGAGCGGTCACGGGCCTTGTTGACGACCAGCAGCAGACGCGACGGCGCCCATCGAGCCTCCGAGAGGGTGAGCAGCCGCTTGGCGGTGTGCAGCGACTTGACGGTGGGCTCCACCACCACGCACACGGTGTCGGCGTATCGGGCCCAGCCGAACATGGCCTGGCGGGTGCCGCCGGGGAGGTCCCCGACCAGGTGCCAGGAGTCCCGGTCGAGCTCTTGGACGACCTGGCTCCAGGCATGCTGCGCCCTCTGGAGCCTCACGACGGGGCCCCACAGGTTCCCGAACTGCAGGTACCGCACACTGTCGGGGCACGGCGCCGCGTGGCGGTCCACGATGGCGGCCGCGTCCAGGCCGGGGCGCAGTACCCACCGATGCCCGCCCGGGGGGCCCTCGACCACCGCATCGTCGGGGATGGGACAGTCGTCCACACCGACGCCGAGCGAGTACGGCAGCCCCGGCATGGGATCAGAGTCGAGCGCCAGCACCGGCTGGCCGCGGCGGGCCAGCAGCCGGGCGAAAGTGCCCGCGATCGTCGACTTGCCCGCGCCGCCCTTGCCGACGAAGGCCACCCTCATCATCGTCGCCGATTCTGCCAGCGTCATGGTCGTCGTCCTGCGCTCGGGCTCGCTCGCTCTCAGTCGTTGAGGAAGCAGGCGGCCCAGCGGCCCGGGGCGATCTCTTTGAACTCGGGCTGCTGCTCGCCGCACTGGGGCATGGCGTCACCGCATCTCGGGGCGAAGGGACAGCCTCTGGGCGCCGCGGTGGCGCTGGGGATCTCGCCACGCAGCACGATCCGCCGGCGGGCCGCGGCTGGATGGTCGGCGGGAACGGCCGACAGCAGCGCCCGGGTGTAGGGATGGGCCGGGCTGTCGTACAGCTCTGCCGCGGGGGCCGTCTCGACGATGCGGCCGAGGTACATGACGGCCACCCGGTCGGAGATGTGGCGCACCAGGGCCAGGTCGTGGGCGATGAACAGGTAGGCGAGTCTCCGCTCGGCCTGCAGGTCGAGCAGCAGGTTGATGATCTGGGCCTGGATGGACACGTCGAGGGCCGACACTGGCTCGTCGCACACCACCAGCCGGGGATCGAGCACCAGCGCCCGGGCGATGCCGACCCGCTGGAGCTGGCCGCCCGACAGCTCGTGGGGCAGGCTGCGGGCCTGGGCGGCGGTGAGACCGACACGGTCCAGTACCTCGGCGGCTTTCCGCTGCGACTCGGCACGCGACGCCAGACCCTGGATCCTGAGTCCCTCTCCGACGCTGTCGCCGACGCTCCTGCGGGGGTCGAGCGCGCCTATCGGGTCCTGGAAGACGATCTGCATCCGCTGCCTGAGGGCCTTCATCTCGGCCCGGCCGGCGGCCAGCACGTCTCGGCCCTCGAAGGTGACCGTGCCGGCGGTGGGCTCCACGAGGCGCAGGACGCTGAGGCCGACGGTCGTCTTGCCGCCGCCGGACTCGCCCACCAGTCCCAGCGTCTCGCCCGCGCCGACCCGGAAGCTGACCCCGTCCACCGCCCTCAGCGTCGCCCCCGAACGGGACGGCCGGGCCGAGCGCACCCGGTAGTGCTTGACGAGGTCGGCGACCTCAAGCAGCGCGGGCGCGGCTGCGGCGGCCGGGGCGGGCCCGGTTGCGCTACTCATGGAGCCAGCACCTCACCCGGTGCCCGTCGCGGGGCGACACCGGTTCGGGTGCCTGCTCGGTGCAGACGGTGAGGCCGGCGGCGGCCCGGGCGTCGCAGCGGGGCGCGAAGCTGCAGCCCGTCGGCAGGTCGAGCGGCACCGGCACGCTGCCCGGAATCACCCGCAGCCGGCTCTTCGACGACGCCGCGGCGGGCCGCGACTCCATGAGCCCGACGGTGTAGGGGTGCAGCGGATCGTCGTACAGTTCCGACACGGCGCACTCCTCGACGATGCGCCCGGCGTACATCACCGCGGCCCGGTCCGCGATCTCGGCCACCACGCCCAGGTCGTGGGTGATCAGGATGACGGCCATGCTGTTGGCCGACTGCAGCTCCGACAGCAGCTCGAGGATCTGGGCCTGCACGGTGACGTCGAGCGCGGTGGTCGGCTCGTCGGCGATGAGCAGGTCGGGCTCGCCAGCCAGAGCGATGGCGATCATCACCCGCTGGGCCATGCCGCCCGACAGCTGGTGCGGGTACTCCCTCACCCGGCGGGCCGGATCGGAGATCCCGACCCGGTCCAGCAGTTCGACCGCCCGACGTCGGCGGGCGGCGCGGTCCATGGCCGCGCCCGACTTGAGCGCCTGTCCGATCTGGCGTCCCACCGACATCACCGGGTCCAGCGACGCCCGGGGCTGCTGGAAGATCATGGCGACCCTTGAGCCCCGCACCGAGTTCAGCACCCGCTCGGGCGCACCGGCCAGTTCGATGCCGTCGAAGCGCACCGACCCGTCGACGATCCGGCCTGGGGGGTCCACGAGCCCGGCGATCGACAGCGACGTCACCGTCTTGCCGCAGCCCGACTCCCCCACCAGTCCGAGGACCTCGCCCCGCCGCACGTCGAAGCTCACGCCGTCCACCGCCTTGACCACGCCGGCTTCGACGAAGAAGTGGGTGCGGAGGCCCTCGACGCGCAGCAGCGGCTCGGTCACGCCGACGGCCCCGACGAGCGCGAGCGGGGGTTCCAGTAGTCGTTGAGGGCGTCGCCGAGGAGGTTGACCCCGAGCACCGCGACCGCGACGGCCAGACCGGGGAACACCGACATCCACCAGGCCCGCCGCACGAACGCCTGGGCGTTGTTGAGCATGTAGCCCCAGCTGATCACGTTGGGGTCGCCCAGCCCGAGGAAGCTCAGGCTGGCCTCGATCAGGATGGCGCCGCCCACTTGCAGCGAGGCCAGGGCCACCACCGGCGCGATGGTGTTGGGAAGGACGTGGGTGCGCAGGGTGCGCCCCGGCGACGAGCCCAGCGCCTCGGCCGCGGTGACGAAGTCGAGCTGCTTGACGGCCAGCACCCCGGAGCGGGCCACCCGGGCGGTCAGCTCCCAGGACGTGAGCGCGAGGACGAGCACCAGGTTGGTGAGGCCCGGCCCGAAGAGGGCCACCACCGTCAGGGCCAGGAAGAACCGGGGCAGGACCTGCGACAGCTCGGTGAGGCGCATGAGCAGGTCGTCGACCCTGCCCCCCGCGAAGCCTGCGACCCCGCCGACGAGCGTGCCGATCACCAGCGACGCCCCGGCCACGGCCACGCCCACGAGCAGGCTGGTGCGGGCGCCGTGCACCACGCCGGCGAGCACGTCGCGTCCGAGGTCGTCGGTTCCGAGCCAGTGGGCGCCGGAGGGCGGCTCGAACGGCAGGCCCGCGAACGAGAACGGGTCGTCGGGCGCGATCACGTCAGCCAGGGCGGCCACCAGCACGAAGGCGACGGTCAGCACCAGCCCGACCACCGCCACCGGGCTGGACGCGAACCGCTTCCAGGAGGATCGGGCGCCTCGACCCCCGGCCCAGCCCGACCGGCCGCGGCCGGCGGGCAGGCCGTCACCCAGCGTCGCCCGCTGCTCGATGGCAGGACCCTCAAGTGCCATGGCGCACCCTCGGGTCCAGCAGCGAGTACAGCAGGTCGGTGACCAGGTTCATCAGGATGATCGTCACCGACAGCATCAGCAGCATGGCGGTGATGATGGCGTAGTCGCGGGCCAGGATCGCGCTCAGCAGCAGCCGCCCCAGGCCGGGCCAGGCGAACACCGTCTCCACCAGGACCGAGCCCGCGAACATGAAGCCGATCTGGCTGCCGATAACCGTGACGATGGGCAGCAGGGCGTTGGGCAGGGCATGGCGGACCAGCACCCGGCGCCGCGACTGGCCCCGGGCCCGGGCCGCCCGTATGTACATCTCGTCGAGGTTCTCGATGACCGCGGCCCTCGTGACCCGCATGATGGGCGGCACGTACACCGTCACCAGCGCGACCACGGGCAGCACCATGTGGTGGGCCACGTCGAGCGCGGCCCGCAGACCCTCGTAGTCGGCTCGGGCGTCGTTGCGGCCCTGCACCGGGAACCAGTCGAAGCGCAGCGCGAAGATCAGCAGCATCACCTGCGACAGCCAGAACACCGGCACGGCGTGGCCCAGCAGGGTGGCCGTGCGGGCGGTGTTGTCCAGCGCCGAGTTCTTGCGGGCCGCGGCGACGGTGCCGACGCCGATCCCGACCACGGTGGCGAAGGCCAGCGCGGGCACCATCAGCAGCAGCGTGGCCGGCAGCTGGTCGAGGATCACCGAGACGGCCGACCGGTTCTGCCGGTACGAGAACCCCAGGTCTCCCTGGGCGAGGCGGCCTAGGTAGACGAACAGCTGCTCGTGCAGGGGCCGGTCCAGCCCGAAGCGCTCGCGCATCATGGCGTAGTAGCCGGCGTCGCCGTCCTCGCCGGCGAGAGCGACGATCGGGTCGCCCGGCGCGACATGGATCAGCACCCATGTCAGCACCGAGGCGCCGAGCACCAGAGGGACGGCCTGAAGGAGGCGGCGCACGGTGTACCGGAGCACCAGTGCCTCCTCTCGGCCGTCCCGAGCCTCCTCCGGCGGAGGCTCGGGACTAGCTTGCCAGCGGGTCGGCCGGTCGGGCCTCGCTCGCTCCTACTCGGTGAAGAAGGCGGCCTCGGCCATGTGGCCGGAGTTGGCCTGGAGCCCTCCGACGTTGGTGCCCGAGCCGGCCGTGAACTGGGTCTCGACCAGCCACAGGTAGGGCAGCTCGGCGGTGAGGATCCTCTGGATCTCGGCGTAGAGCTCGCCCCGGCGGGCCACGTCGGGCGTGCTGGCCGCGTCGTTGAACAGCTCGTCGATCTGCGGGTTGACGTAGGCCGCGCCGTTCGAGAACGGGATGTCGCCGATGTTCGTGGAGACGTACATGCGGGCCACGCCGATGGACGGGTCGGTGTTGTTGCAGTAGCTGATGATGTTGGTGTCGAAGTCGCGCTCCCCGAACACCCTGGGAATGAAGGCGCTGCGGTCCAGCGGGGTCACCTCCACGTCGATGCCGACCTCGGCCAGGTTCTGGCGCATCACCTCGCCGTACTTGGGGAACACGCCGAAGCTGAACACCAGCAGGTCGATGCTGAAGCGGGTCCCGTCGGAGGCGTAGCCGGCCTCGTCGAGCAGCGCGTTGGCCCGGTCAACGTCGTAGGCGTATTCGGTCACGTCGTCGCTGTAGGCGAAGGCCATCTGGCTGTTGATCGGCCCGGTGGCCACCCGGCCCTGGCCGAAGAACACCTGGGCCACGATCTGGTCGCGGTTGACGGCGTGGGCGATGGCCTGGCGGACCCGCAGGTCGCTGAAGACCTCGCGGTCGGAGTTGAAGGTGAGCGTCGGGATGCAGAACCCGCCGCCGGGGCCGCTGTTGACGTTGTGCAGCGTTATGGAGTCGGTGCCGCTGAGGCGCTCGATCTCGCCGCCGGGGACCCGCCAGATGTAGTCGACCTCGCCCTCCTCCAGGGCCAGCACCTGGGTGTTCTGGTCCGGGATCACCCGGAACACGACCCGGTCGAGGTAGGGCAGGCCCGCCTTGAAGTAGTCGTCGTTGCGGACCAGGGTGATCTCGTTGTCGATCTGGTAGGACTCCAGCTTGAACGGGCCGGTGCCCACCGGGCTGAGGTTGGCGTCGGCGGTCTGGACGTCGTCGACGCCCTCGTAGACGTGCATGGGGAGGATCGGCGCCTCGGTGGAGTTGAGGCGCTGCAGCAGCGCCGCGTAGGGCTGGGTGAAATTGAACACCACGGTGGTGTCGTCGGGAGTGCCGATCGACGCGAGGATGCCGCTGAGGCCGCCCTTGGTGCGCGAGTGGTAGTTCAGCAGGATGTTCTCGAACGTGAACTTCACGTCGGCCGAGGTCATGGGCTCGCCGTCGTGCCAGCGCACCCCGTCGGCCAAGTGGAAGGTGTAGGTGGCGCTGTCGTCGCTCACCTCCCAGCTCTGGGCCAGGTCGGGATGGGGGTTGGCGTTGTCGTCGAGCTCGACCAGCCCGTTGAACATCGAGCCGGTCACCGCGTGGACGTTGAAGCCGGTGGTGATGCCGGGGTTGAAGTGGCCGGGATCGTCGGACAGGGCGATCACCAGGGTGCCGCCCCGGGGCGGACCCTCCGGCGCTTCGGGCTCGAGCTCGGGCGCCGGCTCGGCGGCAGGCTCATCGGGCTCGGGCTCCTCGGCGGCGGGTTCGTCGGCGGCGGGTTCGTCGGCGGCGGGCTCTTCGTCCGCGGGCGCCTCGGCGGCAGGCTCCTCAGGGTCGGGGGCCGGCTCGGCGGCAGGCTCTTCGGCTGCTGGCGCCGCCGGCTGCGATGCCGGCTGGTCGCCGTCATCGTCGCTCCCGCAGGAGGCGGCTATCAGCGCCAAGGCGAGGATCGCGGCCATCAGTCTCAGTCGTCGCATGCTCGGCCCTTCCTAGGTCGTCATCGGCCTGCCGTTCGGCAGCCAGCACAAACGTGGCGGGGCAACCTAGGGATGCGGTCTTGGACGCGTCAAATCCACTATATGCAACTCGCATCTAGTAAAGGTAACGCCGCTCGAGCGGGCGGCGCCGGTGACGAAGGCCCGTCTTGCATGGCAGTAGCGTCGGGCTGATGGGTCGCCGCCGTCTGCACATCGTCGGCACCGTCCAGGGGGTGGGGTTCCGGCCCCACTTGCACCGGCTGGCTCGGTGCCTGTCGCTCACCGGGGCGGCGGGCAACGACGACGAGGGCGTGTGGTGCGAGGTCCAGGGCCAGCCTGCCGACTTGGACGAGTTCGAGGCGCGGGTGGCGGCCGAGGCGCCGCCGCTGGCTCGGGTGGACTCGGTCCGCTCCGCGGAGGTGCCCGCGGTGGAGGGCGAGCGGGACTTCCTGATCGCGCCCAGCGCGGCGGGGTTAGGCACGGTCGTCGGTGTCGTGCCCCCGGACGTGGCGGCCTGCGGCGCCTGCCGGGCCGAGGTCGCCGACCGGGGCGGGCGCCGGTACCGGTACGCGTTCACCTGCTGCACCGACTGCGGGCCTCGCTACACGGTCGTGCAGAGCCTGCCGTACGACCGGGAGCGCACCTCGATGGCGGCCTTCGAGCTGTGCGAGGCGTGCAGGGCCGAGTACCGGGACCCCGCCGACCGCCGCCACCACGCCCAGGCCGTGTGCTGCCCGCGGTGCGGGCCTTCGCTGTCGCTGCGTTCGATGACCGAGGAGGCCAGCGACGGCGGCCTTGTCGGAGGCGGTCTCATCAAGGGCGACCCTGTAGAGGAGGCCTCCATCGGCGGCGATCCCGTCGAGGAGGCCGCCGCCCTGTTGCGGGCGGGTCGCATCGTGGCCGTCAAGGGCGTCGGCGGCTACCAGTTGGCGTGCCGGGCCGACGACGCGGCCGCAGTGGCCCGGCTGCGGCGACGCAAGCACCGTGAGGAGAAGCCGTTCGCGCTGCTGGTCGCCTCGGTCGAAGCGGCCCGGGCCCTGGTCGTCCTCGACGATCTGGCGGTGCGGGCCCTGACCGGACCGGAGGCGCCCATCGTGCTTGCGCCGCGCCGAGAGTCGGCCCCGGTCGCCCCCGAGGTGGCGCCCGACACCCGCCTGCTGGGAGTGACGCTCCCGGCGACGCCACTGCACGCCCTGCTGGCCGACGCGGCCGGCGTGACGCTGGTGTGCACCAGCGGCAACCGCTCCGACGAACCGATAGTCACCGACGACGCTCGGGTCGGGTCCGAGCTCGGAGGCATCGCCGACGCCGTGCTGGCTCACGACCGGGTGATCGAGCGGCGGGCCGACGACTCGGTCGGCCATGTCGTGGCCGGCGGCTTCCAGCTGCTGCGCCGGGCCCGCGGGTACGCGCCCGGCACCGTGCGGCTCGACGACGACGGGCCGGTCGTGCTCGCGGTGGGCGCCGAGCTGAAGAGCACGGTCTGCCTGGCCCTCGGCGCCGACGCCCACATGTCGGTCCACTTGGGCGACTTGGAGCATCCGGCCGCGCTGGCCGCCTTCGAGGCCGCGGTGGCCGACCTGCTGGAACTGACCCGGGCCGACCCGGAGCTGGTCGTCCACGACCTTCACCCCGAGTACCTGTCCACCAAGTTCGCAGCCAGCGCCGACCTCGCGCCCCGCCTCGGTGTGCAGCACCATCACGCCCATCTGGCGTCCTGTCTGACCGACTCGGGCCACCGCGGCCCGGCCATCGGTGTGATGTTCGACGGCATGGGCTGGGGCGCCGACGGCACCCTCTGGGGCGGCGAGATCCTGGTGGGCGACGCGGCCAGTTACCAGCGCTTCGCCCATCTGGCGCCGGTGCCCATGCCCGGTGGCGCCGCGGCCGTCCGCCAGCCCTGGCGGATGGCGCTGGCTCACCTCCACGAGGCGTTCGGCCCCGACCTGCCCGCCATCGGCTCGCTCGCCGCGCACGCCGAGCACGCCTCGGGGGTCCTGGACCAGTGCCGCCCGGGCCAGTCGATCCTCACTACGTCTGTGGGCCGGCTCTTCGACTCGGTAGCGGCCCTGTGCGGGTTCGTCGAGACCGCGACCTACGAAGGCCAAGCCGCGATCCGCCTCGAGCAGGCCGCTGGACCCGATGCCCGGCGTTACCCGGTGGAGATGACCGAGGGCGCCCCCACGCTGCTCGAGACCGGCCCGCTGGTCCGAGCGGTGGCCGCGGACGTGCAGGCCGGACGGGACCCGGCGCTCGTGTCAGGCACCTTCCACCGCTGGGTAGCCGATGTCGTGCTGGCGGCGAGTCAGCGTGCCCGCGAGGCATCCGGCCTGTCGGCCGTGGCCCTGTCGGGAGGCGTGTTCCAGAACCGCCGCCTAGTGGAGCTGCTGGTGCCCGAACTGGAGCAGTCAGGCTTCGAGGTCCTCCGCCACCGCCAGGTCCCGCCCAACGACGGCGGCATCGCCCTCGGCCAAGCCGCCATCGCCCGAGCCACGCTGTCCACCTTCGATTCGACCTATGACGAGGATCGGGCCGCGTTCGCCTCATTGCGCGACGCCATCCTCGAGGAACCGTGGTGACGCTGAATTGCGGGTGGCGGTGGACTGCTAGTGTGCGGCGGTCTGCTCACTGGAGTGTCGAGACGACGGGAGCACTGACATCATGAAGATCGGGGTTGTCGGCAAGGGCGGTGTGGGCAAGACCACGCTGAGCGCGCTGCTGGCCCGGTCGTTGGCGGAGCGCGGCCGGCGGGTGCTGGCGGTGGACACCGACTCGAACCCCAACCTGGGCCTGTCGCTGGGGCTCGACGCCTACCAGACCGAGGCGCTGCCGACGGTGCCGCGGTCGATAGTCGTCGGCACTCGGGGCGACCTGACCGTGGCCGAGCTGATGGCCGACTACGCGGCCGAGACCCCGTCAGGCGTGTCGGTGATGTCGGCGCTGCGGGTGACCGAGGCCGCGGCCGGATGCACCTGCGGCGGCCACGCCACCGTGCGAAGCCTGCTGGGCGAGGCCCTCGACACCGAGACGGACGACACCATCGTCGACATGGAGGCGGGCATCGAGCATCTCAGCCGCTCCGGCGGGACGCTGGCCCACGCCGACGTGCTGGTGCTGGTCATGGAGCCCAGCCTGAAGGCGGTCATCACTGCCCGTCGGACGATCGCCCTTGCCCGCGAGTTGGGCATCGGCGCCTGGGTCGGCGTCGGCAACAAGGTCGGCGACGACCAGCACGACCTGATGGCCCGGCTGTGCGCCGACAACGACGTGCCGCTCGACGCGGTGGTCCCACCCAGCCGGGAAGTCGTCGAAGCCGATCGGACAGGCACCCCGCTGGGGCGCGCCGAGGCCGACAGCGTGTGGCCCGCGGTCGAGTCCCTGACGGACCGGCTCCTGAGTACCGCCAGCATCCCAGTGCCCCAATAGGTCCGACCGGCCAGCGACGCTCAGTCGTCGTGGCGGTGCCGGTGGTGCAGGTCGGGGACGTGAGGGTGGCTGTGAACTTTGGGGCGGTGCTGGTGGGGATGGGTGTGGCGACCCTCGACTAGTTTGTCGTGGCTGTGGTCGTGGTGGTCGTCGCCGTGGCTGTGCTCATGCTCGTGCTCCATGGCCTCGTGGGCGTGCTGGTGGTCGTGGGCGGACTCCAGCGACACGCCCACTCCCGCCGCGGCGATCACCACCGCGATCAGCTGGGCGACGGTGACCGACTCGCCCAGCACCGACCAGGCGATGATCGCTCCGATGAACGGCGCCGCCGCGAAGATCACCTGGCCCCGGGCCGCGCCCAGGTCACGGGCACCCTTCACCCACAGCGTTATCGACGCTCCGTAGCCGGCCGCGCCGATCACCAGCGCGGCCACGACCTGGCCGAGATGCACGTCGATGGCGCCCTCGGCAAAGGCGAACGCCAGCAGCATGTTGGCCAGCCCGGCCACCGACCCCTTCAACAGCACCACCTGCTCGGGGCTGAGCTGGTCGATCTTGGCGGTGACGCCGTTGTCGAGCCCCCAGGCCAGGCACGCCCCTGCGATCAGCAGCGCTCCGATGCTCAGCTCCGCGCCGGGCTCCCAGGTCAGGATCACCCCGGCGGCTGTGACCAGCGCGGCGCCGGTAAGGACCCGGCGGCCGAGATGCTCGCGGAAGATGGTGGCCGCCAGCAGGACGGTGGCGGCCAGCTCCAGGTTCAGCAGGATCGAGGCAGTCGCCGCGGGGGCGCGGGCCAGTCCGGCCACCAACAGCGCCGGGCCGACGGCACCGCCGGCGACGACGGCCACCAGCGCGGGGCGCCAGTCGCGCCGCAGCGCCACCGCCGTGAAGGGCGAGCGGACCACCGAGGGCACCACCGCCAGGCCGGCCCCGATGTACAGCAGGCCGGCGAGCAGCAGCGACGGCACTTCGCCGGCCAGCTCCGACGCAGCCGGCGCCGAGGCGCCGAAAAGCACCGCAGCCAGCAGACAGCGAACGATCCCGGCCCGGCTCACGAGCCAATCCCCGACGCGGCCGCCCCGGCCCGGCTCATGAGCTTTCCGGCGGGGCCATCAGCAGATCCGGGGGAGGGGGTCGCCTACCAGCATGTCGACGATTCTGGTGCCGCCGAAGCCGGTGCGCACCAGCACCAGGCCCGGATGGTCCTCGGTGATCGTGCCCACGACGCAGGCGTCCGCGCCAGCCTCGCAGCTCCGCATGGCCTGCACCGCGGCGTCGGCGTCCTCGGCGGGGACCACAGCCACCATCTTGCCCTCGTTGGCGATGTACAGCGGATCGAGGCCCAGCAGCTCGCAGGCCCCGGCCACCGCGCCCCGCACCGGCAGAGCCCGCTCGTCCAGCTCCACTCCCAGCCCGGATGCCATGGCCAGCTCGTTGCAGGCGGAGGCCACCCCGCCCCGGGTCGGGTCCCGCAGCCACCGGGCAGCCGGCACCGCGTCGAGCAGCGCCGACACCAGCCGATGCAGCGGGGCGGTGTCCGACGGCACGTCGGCGGCCAGGGCCAGGTCGCCGCGGGCCACCATCACGGCCACGCCGTGGTCGCCGATCGTGCCGGACAACAGGACCGCGTCTCCCGGCCGAACGGCGGTCGCGTCGAGCTGCGTGCCCGGTCTCACCGGCCCGATGCCGGTGGTGGTGATGTAGCAGCCGTCGGCCGCGCCCCGCTCGACCACCTTGGTGTCGCCGGTCACGACCGGCACTCCGGCCTCCGAGGCGGCTCGGGCCACATCGTGCACGATGGCCCGCAGTTCCTCGACCTTCAGGCCCTCCTCGAGCACCAGCGACACCGTGAGCGCGGCGGGTGCCGCTCCCATGGCGGCCAAGTCGTTGATCGTGCCGTTTACGGCCAGGTCGCCGATGGCGCCGCCGTTGAAGCGCCGCGGCGTCACCACGAAGGCGTCGGTGGTCACCGCCAGACGCCCGTCGTCGCCCAGATCAAGCACGGCGCCGTCGTCGAGGGAGTCCAGCACCGGGTTGGAGAAGGCGGGCCGGATGACGGCCTCGATCAGCGACTGGCTGGCCCGGCCGCCCGCGCCGTGGGCCATGGTGATCGTGTCGTCGGTGAGCCTGGGGGCGCGCCGCCGCCAGGACTCCACCCGGTCGAGCACTGCCCGCCGGGCCCGCAGATCGTCGTCGGAGGACATCAGCGGCCAGATTCCTCGTCAGTCGCTCCGGCTGTCAATCTGCGGCTCGAGTGGCCGCGTGGATGGTCGCTTGCCGCGTTGCTCACCCTGTCGCACCCGCCGTCCCGGGCAAGCCACGTTCACCCGACGCCGACGGGGATGCGCGACCGGGTCGAGTAGCGCCCGTAGTTGTAGTAGGCGGCGCAGGCACCCTCCGACGACACCATGCAGGTGCCGATGGGCGTCTCGGGCGTGCAGGCCGTGCCGAAGACCTTGCACTCCCACGGCCGCAGCGCGCCCTTTAGGACCTCGCCGCACTGGCAGGCCTTGGGGTCGGCCACCCGCACGCCGGGCACCTCGTAGCGCAGCTCGGCGTCCCACGGGGCGAACTCCGGCGCGACGGCCAGGGCGCTCTGGGCGATGAAGCCGAGGCCGCGCCACTCGAAGTGCGGCCGTACCACGAACACCTCCCGCAGCAGCTCCAGCGCCCGCCGGTTGCCCTCGCCGGACACGGCCCGCCGGTACTGGTTCTCTACCTCGCAGCGGCCGTCGGCGAGTTGGTGCAGCAGCATCAGCACCGACTGCAGGATGTCCACCGGCTCGAAACCGGCCGTCACGAGGGGGCGGCCGTACTGCTCGGGCACGAACCGGTACGGACGGGTGCCGATGACGGTGGACACGTGGCCGGGGCCGAGGAAGCCGTCGAGGTCGAGGCCGGGCGAGTCGAGGATGGCTTTCAGCGGCGGGACGATGGTGACGTGGTTGCAGAACACGCTGAAGTTGCGAACGTCCCGGTCCCGGGCCTGCAGGAGCGTTACCGCGGTGGAGGGCGCGGTGGTCTCGAACCCGACGGCGAGGAACACCACCTGGCGCTGCGGGTCGCGCTCGGCCAGCGCCAGAGCGTCGAGCGGCGAGTACACCACCCGGACGTCGGCGCCGTGCGCCTTGGCCTCCAGCAGGGTGGACTCTCCGCCGGGAACCCGCAGCATGTCGCCGAAGCAGCACATGGTCACGCCCTCGGCGCGGGCCACCGCGACGGCGTCGTCGACGCGGCCCATCGGGATCACGCAAACCGGGCAGCCCGGCCCGTGGACCAGCTCGATGCTGGAGGGAAGCAGGGCCTCGATGCCGTGGCGGTAGATGGCATGGGTGTGGCCCCCGCACACTTCCATGAACTTGCGGGGCGGCTGGTCGGCAGCGGCGTCGGTGATCTGGGCCAGCAGACGCCGGGCCGCCTCCGGGTCGCGGAACTCGTCGACGTACTTCATCGGGCCGCCCCCGCGGTCTGATCCTCGGCCCGATCCTGGGTCCCGAGCGCGTCGGCGGCCCGCTCGCATAGCGCGCTCATCAGCGCCGCCTGGGCCTCCTGGATGCGATGCACCGACATCGACTGTACGACGAGGCTGTGGTGCACGCCCGCGTGGCCGGTGAACGACCCGCCCCCGTAGCCGCTGAGGCCCACCGTGGTGAGGCCCATGCCCGCCGCCCGTTCGAAGGCGGCCAGAAGGTTCGGAGACGCTCCGCTGGTGCTGCAGCCCGCCAGCACGTCGCCGGCCCGGCCGAAGGCGTCGAGCTGGCGGGCGAAGATCCGCTCGGCGCCGAGGTCGTTGGCCAGGGCGGTGGCCACCGCGTAGTCGGCGGCCAGCGACTCCGCCGGCACGCTCCTAGCCCGCAGCAGCCGGGCCAGCCGGGCGGCGTCGGTCGCGCTGCCGCCGTTGCCCATCGTGAGCACCCGGCCGCCGGCTGCGACGGCCCGGCCAATGGCCGCGCCCGCCTCGTCCAGCGCGGCCCGATTGGACTCCAGCGACTCCCGTGCGAGCCTGTCGGACTCGTCGCGCTTGGCGTCCGCCGACGCCCGCAGTGCCTGCCGCAGCGAGGCCTCGTCGTCCTCGGCGGCGTCGAGGAACGGATACAGGAACCCGGTGGAGTCGCCTCCGGCCGCGGCGGGGCTGCCGACCAGGCCGGGATGCTCCAGCGCGACCTGGACCAGCTCCCACAGCAGGTGGTAGCTGCGAACGATGGCCGTGTCGGGCTGATCGTCCCGAATGTAGAGGTCGGCGGCGGTCGCCGGGTGGGCGGCTGCGTCCGGGGGCCCGATGACCAGCCTGGCGTCCGTCGAGTCGGCCGTGGCCGCGTCGGGGGCAGCGACTACCGCGGCCAGGGGGCGGGTGCCGGCCACCACGGGATGGACGAACTCGACGGCCACATGATGGGCATGGTCCGGCGCGCCAGGCGCCCACACGCACAGCCGCCGCCCGGTAGCGAAGGCGCGGGCCAGCCACATGGCGGCTTCAGTCGGTTCCCGGCCGCAGTCGATCGGCGGCGTGGACCTCACGGCGCCACTCGGGCTGTGGCGGTCATGGCAAGCCGCGGCTGAAGGCCTCGATCTCCTCGTCGTACACCGAGCCAAGGTCGCGCATGAAGGCCAGGGTCTCGGCCGCCTCGGCCGCGTCGATCTTCGACATCGCGAACCCGACGTGCAGCAGCACCCACTCCCCGACAGCCAGTCCCTCGTCGTCCACCATGACGGTGTTGACCTCGCGCCGGGCGCCCTCCACATCGACGATGGCGGTGTGCGGCCCCGACGGCCGCAGCTCGACCACCTGGGCCGGGATGCCCACACACATCAGACGCCGGCCTCGGCTCGTGCGACAGCTGGTGCTGACCCAATGTCGGAGTTCTCGGGCGTGCCGTTGGAGGAGGGGGCGGAGGCGCTGGGCGGCACGTCGGAGACGAGGCTTCCGAAGAGGGCGCCTGTCGCGGCCACGACGCGGTCGCCGGGATCGTGGTCGAGCAGCGGCCGGGACTGGGAGTCGGCGTCGAGCACGGCCTCGGACCACGGCAGGACTCCCACGAGGTCCAGCCCGTGGCGCGTGCAGTACTCGCCGATGGCGTCGTTGTCGGAGGGCTGCCGACACTTGTTGGCCACCACCGCCACCCGCCCGATGGAGGTCTCCGCAGCCAGCGATGCCTGCAGCCGGGCCGCCTCCAGGGACCGGTAGTAGGGCTCGACGACGAGCAGCAGCACATCCGCGTGGCGGGCCGTTCCCCGGCTCAGATGCTCGGGCGACGCCTCCAGATCCAGCAGGGTGACCGTGCCGTCGGCCTCGCCCAGGTCGGCCAGCAAGGCGCTCACCGCGGCGTGGGCCGAGCACATGCAGCCCTCGTCGGCGTGCTCGGGCATGCCCATCCGCACCAGGCGCACGCCGTCGGGCGCGTGAGCCGCGTGACGCTCGAGCACCTCGCCGACCGGTGCGGCCAGGCGGGGGCCGTCGAAGCGGCGCGACACCAGCGACGGGGGCAGCGACGCGGGCACGGCCCCGGCGTCCACTCCGATGGCCGCGTGCAGGTTGGGGTTGGTGTCGCCGTCGACGGCCACCACCCGGAGGCCGGAGCGGGCCAGCAGCCGGGCGGCGGTGGCGCAGATGGTCGTCTTGCCCGCACCGCCCTTGCCTGCGACCGCGATCCTCATGGGAGAGCGCCGTTCCGCGCCTCGAAGTGCTCCAGGGCAGAGACGAGGCCGTCGCGGACCGAAGCCAGTTCATCGGCCGCAGCTGCGGCCGCGGCCTGCCCCGAGTCGGTGAGCGAGTAGAGGCGACGGTCCGGCCCGGAGAGCGAGGGCACCCACTGCGAGGTGACCAGCTCGCGCTGCTGCATGGTCCGCAGTGCCCGATAGACGGCGGCCAGGTCGACCGAGAGCCCGAGGGACGTCACCGTCTCGTACAACTCGTAGCCGTAGGACGTGCCGTCGCGTTCCAGGCTCAGCAGCAGGAACCCGGGCAGGAACCGCCGGGGCAGCCCGTCGGCGTTCTCAGTGGGCATGGTCGTGGTCGGGGCCCAGGCGGTGGGCCAGGCAGGCGTCGGCCTCGTCTACGGAGGCGTGGCACCAGCAGTCGTCGCTGCACTCTCCGTGGGTGGGCTTGGTCAAGTCGGCGAATGCCTCCTGGAACTCGCGGGCGCCCCGTTCCAGCCCGAACTCCGACAGTGCGAACCAGTCGCCGTCGCGCACCAGGTAGCCCTCCTGCACCAGGCGGCCGAGGTAGGTCATGCCGATGGCGGCGTCCACCCCGAGGAAGCGCTCGATCAGGCCGGGATCGACGACGTCGCCGAAGCCCTCGCCCCGCAGCCAGTACATGACTTGGAGGATCTCGCTGCGCCAGTAGAGGGCGGCCAGCGAGTCGGACTTGGGTGAGGCCGCCTGGGAGCTCACGACCTGGCGCCGAGGCGCTCGGCCTTGACGGCCACGCCTTCGAGCGCGCCGGCGATGACGGTGAGCTGCTCGTTGACTCGGGTGACCGACGGGCCGACGGACGCGCACTGCGTCTCGATGGCCCGCACGCCGAAGGTGACCTTGCCCAGCGACTGCGAGATGCGCCGCAGCGAGCGGGCGATGGCGATCAAGTACCCCGCCAGCGCCCCGACGAAGACCACGATCTCCGCCACGGTGAGCACGATGAGGAGGGTCCGCATCAGTCGTCACCCCCCGCCTGGGCCTGGGCGTGTCTCCCGCTCTTGTTCGCTGCGCTCACGGGCCGCTCGGGCCACGGCCTCGCACGGCACCTCGCCGTGATCCTCATGAGTCGCTCCCAATCCGCTCGGCCTCTAGGGCCTCGTCCAGGAAGGCGTCGTGCTTGAGGGCCTCCTCGGTGAAGGTGTCGAGCCGCACGGTGGTCTGGTGCAGCATCCAGGTGGTGGCGGTGTTGCGGGCCACCTGCTTGCCGGTCTCCCAGATGGCGGCTGCGCCCGACTCGATGCGGCGCACCTTGCGGTAGAAGATCTGCAGCAGCAGCACCGCCACCAGGCACACCACCAGACCCAGCGCCAGGGTCAGCCACCACAGGCCGTTGGTGCTCATCGTCAGCCCCCGTCCTTCGATGCGAGATGGGCTCGGACGGCGCCCGCGCCAGCGGTGATCCGCTCTATCGCCGAGTTCACGTCGTTGACCGCCCACAGCGGGGCGGTGTTGTCGCGGGACTCCTCCAGCGCGGCCAGGATCGCCTCGGCCTTGACGGCGGCGCCGTGGGCGCCCCGGATCATGAGCAGCAGCAGTACCACCACCGCGAGGATCAGGACGCCCCCGATCACATAGCCGATGACCCATCCTGTCGACATGGACACTCCCGCAAGCGACGACGGCGTAGTCGGCGCAGCTTAGCCCAAGGTCTCCGCTAGATGCGATTCGCACTTAGTGTTAGGATCAGTCTGTCGCCAGCGCCCTCGACCCCAGGAGGCATTGCTCGTGGCCCAGTACACCAAAGTCGTGCCCGGCTCGACGCACGGCGAGATCGAGGCCAAGCCGCTGATCACCGACCCCGACAACCCGCTGGCGCCGGTGGCCCTGCGCAGCCCCCGACGGCCCAAGCGGTCGGAGCTGGTGTCGCAGGGGCCGCTGGAGAAGGCCTACCTGTTCTGGATCGTCGGAGCGAGCTGCGACGGCTGCACCATCGCCATCTCCGGTGCCACCCATCCCAGGGTCGAGGACCTGCTCACCGGCCGCGTGCCGGGTCTGCCCCGTATCGAGCTCGTCCACACCGTGCTGTCGGTGGAGTCGGGCCCCGAGTGGACCGAGAACCTGCGCCTCGCGGCAGAGGGCAAGCTCGACGCCCCCTACCTGATCTTCTGGGAGGGGTCGATCATGGACGAGACCGTGTCCGGCGAGTACGGCTACTGGATGGGGCTGGGAGAGGACCGCGAAGACGGCCGCCAGATCACCAGCCTGGAGTGGCTCGACCGCATGGCGCCGGGCGCGGCGGCGGTGCTGTCAATCGGCACCTGCGCCTGCTGGGGCGGCATCCCGGCCGCGCAGGGCAACCCCACCAACGCCATGGGCGTCATGGACCATCTGGGCAAGGACTACCGGTCGGCGCTGGGGCTGCCGGTGATCAACATTCCGGGCTGCTCGCCGGTGGGCGACAACATCACCGAGACGGCCGCCGCGGCCCTGCTGTTCCTAAACGGCCTCGCCCCGCTGCCCGAGTTCGACGAGCTGGGCCGGCCCGCCTGGCTGTTCACCGAGACGGTGCACAGGCACTGCCCGAGGGCCGGCTACTACGAGGAGGGCGTGTTCGCCCACTCCTACGGCGACAAGGAGTGCCTGGTCGAGCTGGGATGCTGGGGGCCGATCGTGCAGTGCAACATCGCCGAGCGGGGCATCGTCGACGGCCACGGCGGCTGCATGAACATGGGCGGCATCTGCATCGGCTGCACCATGCCCGGCTTCCCCGACAAGTTCTCGCCCATCTACGAGCGGCCGCCCGGCGCGCTGCTGTCCACCAACACCAACCGGGTGCTGGGCGGGTTCATCCGGCGGATGCGCCACCTGTCCCAGCGGGACAAGATGCGCTCGTCCCGCTGGCACGACAGCCGCGACCTGCCCAGCGGCTGGGGCCGCTACAACACCCAGCCGGTCGGCGCCGAGCGCCTGGTCCACCGGCTCTACTCCCGCAAACAGCACTCCAACGAGGGAGGTCGCTGACCCGCCATGTGCTTCAAGAACCTCCCCATCACCTTCGACGACAATGGCAAGGCCCGGCTGGTCGACGGCATCAACGACCCGTACGCGGTGGCCGTCGCCGAGCCCCGGGACTACGTGCGGGGCGCGCTCAGCCGGAGCAGCGCCGGCGCCCTGGCCGCCCCACCCCGGCTGCGGGACTGGAGCATCGACCCGGTCACCCGGGTGGCGGGCGCGCTGGCCGTTCACACCGTGCTCGACCTCGAGACCCGCACCGCGGTGGAGGCCCACTCCATGGCGATGCTGTTCCGGGGCTACGAGATCATCCTCCAGGGCCGCGACCCCCGCGACGCCATCGACATCTCGTCGAGGGCCTGCGGGGTTTGCGGCGGCGTGCACGCCTCGGTGTCGTCGCTGGCCATCGAGATGGCCTTCGGCATCCAGCCCCCGCCCTTGGGCGTGTGCGTGCGCAACCTGGGCGAGGTGGCCGAGATGTTCTACGACCATCCGCTGCACCTGGGGCTGCTGGCCGGGCCCGACTACTCCACCGCCATCGTGTCGGTCACCAACCCCGAACTAGTCGATAGGGCCGCCAAGACGCTGGCGCCGCACGCCCACATCCACGGGTACGTAACCGTCAAGGACATCATGGACGCCCTCAACCCGCTGGAGGGCGCCATCTACCTGGAGTCGCTGGAGTACACCCGCATCGCCCGCAAGA
Source organism: Acidimicrobiales bacterium (assembly GCA_963667505.2). Classification (GTDB taxonomy): domain Bacteria; phylum Actinomycetota; class Acidimicrobiia; order Acidimicrobiales; family Aldehydirespiratoraceae; genus Aldehydirespirator. The sequence continues at coordinate 2,631,165 of OY763490.2, forward strand.
TGTGCACGCTGATGTACGGCAAGTACCCGCACCCCTCCACCCTGGTCCCCGGCGGCGTGTCCACCACCGTCAGCACCACCACCTTCAACGAGTACTACGCCAACCTCGGCAAGATCTTCGACTACGCCAAGCGGCTGGCCGGCATCTGGGACGACATCTGCGACTTCTTCCTGGAGGCCAACCCCGCCTACTCCGACGTGGGGCTGCGCCCGTCGAGCCTGATCCAGACCGGCATCTGGGACGACCCGTCGGTGTACGACGCCACCTACGCCAACATCGACGCCTGGGGCCAGGCCCGCTACTCGGCGCCGGGGATCGTCAAGGAGGGCGAGCTCCTCACCACCAAGCTCACCGAGATCAACATGGGCATCGAGGAGTTCGTCGAGCACTCCTACTACGAGGACTGGACCACCAACGGCAGCAGCGGGAACGGCCATGCCCGCTTCCCGACCGACGCGCTGGGCAACCCGCTGTCGCCCTACCACGCCTGGAACAAGGAGACCATCCCCCGCCCCGAGGGCAAGAACTTCAAGGAGAAGTACTCCTGGGCCACCGCCCCCCGCTGGGACCGCACCACCATGGAGACCGGCGTGTACGGGCGGATGTGGACCACCGCCATGGCCCGGCAGCTGCCCGACAACCCCTACATCGAGGCCACCGGCGACGGCCTGCGCATGCTGCTGCCAGCCCACGACCTGCCCGAGACCGAGCTGTTCTGGAAGGTGCCCGAGAAGCTGAACGCCTTCGAGCGCAACCGGGGCCGGGCCTACGGGGTGGCGTTCACCGCGGCCATCGGGATGATCTGCCTGATGGAGGCCTTCGAGTACTGGCGCAAGGGCGAGACCAAGGTGTCGACGCCGTTCAAGGTGCCCCGGGACGAGCGGGTGGCCGCCGGCTTCTGGGAGGCCGGGCGGGGCTATCTGACCCACCACATGCACATGGACAAGGGACGGCTGATCAACTACCAGATCAACACGCCGTCGACGTGGAACGCCTCGCCCCGCGATCCGTTCGGCAGTCCCGGCCCCTACGAGCAGGCCATCGTGGGCACCCCGATCCTGGAGAGCGTCGGCGACGACGACATCAAGGGCATCGACATCCTGCGCACCATCCGCAGCTTCGATCCGTGCATGCCGTGCACCACCCACATGGACACCGGACGGGGGGTCATTACCCGCGAGGTCAACTCGTGCGGGTGCACACTGGAGTGATCCGTCTTCTTGGTGCGACTCTTGTGGCGCCATGACAGAAAACCCACCCGAGAACTCGAGTGAACGGCCGTTGGGTCTTCTTGGTGCGAGTCTTGTGGCCCTATGACACAGAACTCACCCGAGAACTCGAGTGAGCGCGACCAGGTGCTCGACACGCTGCTGGGTCCGGGCGCCCAGGTGCGGCCGGGGCGGGGCGAGGCGGGTCCGGGCTGCACGCTGGTGGGCGGCATCGGACTGCCGTGGCTGCGCGACCTGGACTTCGGCGCCAACTGGCTGGCCCGGGCCGCCTCGCTGCCATGGCCCGAAGGCGTCGTTCTCGAGGACCTGTCGTACGCGGCGCACCGGGTGCTGCACCGTCTTGAGGAGCTGCGGCCGGGACGGGTGGTGCTCCTCGGCTGCATGCCCCGGGGCGAGGGGCCGCCGGGCACCATCCGCCGCTACGCCCTGTCCGAGCTCGACGAGCCCGATCCCGACGAGGTGCACGAGCGTCTGGGCGAGGCGGTGGGCGGCATCGTCGACCTGGACCACACCCTGGCCGTGTGCCGCCATTGGGGCGCGCTGCCGGACGACACCGTGGTGATCGAAGTGGAGCCGGCCGACAGCGAGTTCGGCTGGGGCTTCTCGCAGCCGGTCGAGGACGCGGTGACCGAAGTCCTCGAACTGGTCCGCCAAGAGGTCTCACGCGAACCCGAGGCCTCGCGTGAATGAGCGGCCAGACGCGAACCCGAGGCCTCGCGCGAATGAGCGGCCAGACGCGAACCCGAGGCCTCGCGCGAATGAGCCGGGCGGCTGCTCTTGGGGCGCCGGATGCGAGTGGCGCCGGCTGCGTCGCGCTAGGAACTGAGCTGTGAGCGCGCCCGACGAGCTGGCCTACGGCGAGATCCTCGACCGTGTCGCCGAACTGGCGACCCGACTGCTCGAATGCGGCGACCGGCAGGCCGCGGCCGACGCCGAGGAGCTGCTCGACTGGCTCGACGTGTACCACCGGGAGGGTCTGGGCCGACTGGTCGAGATGGTGCGGCAGTGGCGGGGCGAGCTGTTCCTGGAGCAGGCCGCGCTCGACCCGGTGGTGGGCGAGCTGCTGGCCACCTACAGCCTCGGCACCGACACCGACTCGGCCGCGGCCGAGCGGGTCATCCAGCTGGCCCTCGACGATGTCCGGCCCTACATCCATTCCCACGGCGGTGAGGTGGAGGTCCGCTCGGTCGCCGACGGCGTGGTGCGGCTGCGGATGCACGGCACCTGCAACGGCTGCACCGCCGCGGACGACACCGTCACTCACCGAATCGAGGTGTCGCTGCGCGAGCACTGGATCGACTTCCGGCGGGTCGAGATGGAGGAGCACACCGAGGAGCCCCACCCGCCGCCGAGCGGAGGCAGCGTCTCTGTCGGCCTGGCTATCGGGCCTCGGCCGTCATGACCGAGGCGCAGGAGACCGGCATCGACGATCTCTGCTTCGCGGCCCGGGCTCTGGCCCAGACGCACGCCATGACCGAGGCGTCGCACCGCTACCGCCAACAGTGCCTGGAACAGGAGCGGCGGCGTCAGCCCGTCACCGAACTGGCCGACTGGGCCGGGACCGCCCTGCTGGTGGGCTACTGCGTACGGCGCTCCGAGGAGCAGCGGGTTCCGAAGGACCGGCTCTCGGGGGTCGAGGCCGCGGCGGGCGGGACCGTGCCGGATGAGGTCGACACCGGGAGGGTGGCCGCCATCAGCGAGACGCTGCGCACCGGCGACGCCGACCGGGTCTCGCTGCTCGGAGCGGAGACGACCGTCGCCGCGCTCGACCGGGTCATCGCAACCGAGCTGGACAAGCGACACGAGCACCTGCGCGAGCAGCTCGACGACGCGGCATGGTCCGAGCTCGAGGACTACATCGCCTGGTGGGTGATCCACGGCTACTCCCTCCGGGCCAGCGAGTGCCCGAGAGCGACGCGGGTGCTGGTGGTGGGCGTGGGCAACGTGCTCCACGGCGACGACGGGTTCGGCGTGGAGGTGGCCCGGTGGCTGGGCGAGCGGCCCCTGCCGCCGGGGGTGGCCGTGGCCGAGACCGGCATCGGCGGCATCCACCTGGTGCACGAGCTGATGGCGGGCTACGACGCGCTGGTGGTGGTGGACACGGTGGACCGGGGCCGCCCGCCCGGAACGGTGATGGTGATCGACGCGGAGGTGACCGACGCCGCCGACCTGCCATTCGACGAGCGCCACGACCTCCTCGCCGACATGCACCTGGCCACCCCGGAGCGGGCCCTGACGGTGGCCCGGGCGGCCGGAGTGCTGCCCGAGCGCACGATCATCGTCGGCTGCCAGCCCGCCGAGATCGAGACGCTGGGGATCGGCCTCACCGAGCAGGTCAGCCGGGCGGTCGACAACGCGGTGACCGAGATCGAGCGCTGCGTGCGCGAACTTGTGTCGGCGGACGGATCGGGTCCGTGACCGGCAGGGCCGTCCGAGACATCGGAGCCGTGACCGACATGGCCGCGATCGGATCGGGGCAGTGACCCTCGAGGATCTTGAAGCGGCGCTCGCGTCGGCGCCGCGGGCGAAAGGGCCCGACGACTGGGCGCTGGCCGCCTACCGGCTGGCGGTGGCCAAGTCGGAAGCCGCCGCGCAGCCCGGCGACATCGAGCAGGCCCTCGGGCTCCTCGACCGGGCCGCCCGGATCCTCAGCGCAGGCCGGGCACCCGTCGAGCACGGTCGCATCGTCACGGCCGCGGCCAACTGCCACCGCGCCGCCGGGCGGGCCGACCGGGCGCTCGAACTCTTCGTGCGGGCCGCGGAACTGCTTGCGGCCCGGACCCCGGCACTGGAGCACGCCGGGGCTCTGATCAACGTGGGCCTGGCCCACTGCGAGGCGGGGCAGCCCGCGCCCGCCATCGAGGTTCTGAACCAGGCCGTCAACCTGATAGTCGGCCAGCGCAACGCCACCGTCGACGAGGGCGCGCAATCCGGGCTCGGAGCGGACGACGAGCCGGCTCGGCTGCTTGGTGCCGCGCTGATCAATCGGGCCCAGGCCCGGCAGGCACTCGGGCGGGACGAGGATCTGGAGGCGGCGCTCGAGGACTACCGGGGCGCGGTCGCGGCCCTCCCCGCCTCGGCGCTGCAGGCAGCCATGGCCGCCCACGGCCTCGGCGCGGCGATGCTGGAACTGTGCCGACGGGGGTCGGCCCGGCGGACGGCCGACGAAGCGGTCGGCGCCTTCGAGCAGGCCCTCGGCGTGCTCGGACATGCCAGCTTCCCCTTCCATCACGCCGTGGCGCGCCACAGCCTGGCGCTGGCCTTCGAGATGAGGGGCGGACCCGGTGACCTAGCCCGAGCGCTGAACAGCGCGCACGCTTCGCTGTCGGTGTTCGATCCCCGGCTGCACGCCGCGCACTGGCACACAGCCCACTCCACCTTGGTGCGCCTGGAGGCCGCATTGGACGGAGGCGACCCGTCCGCTGATCGCTTGAGCCATGTGGCCCGACTGCTAGCCGACACCGACGAGGCAGAACGCGAGCAGCTGCTCCGCGACCGGCTGCTCCGGGCCGCCTCTCTGCCCCCGACCGGCATGCGAGCCGACCTCGATGCGCTGATCGGCTCGCTGGCGGGGCTGCCGCTGGACGGCTACCGCAAGGTCCTGCGCACCCTGCTCGGGGTGCTCATGGAGCTGCCCGACCAACTGCTGGAGACGGCCTGCGACGTGATCTGCCTCGTCCACTCCGAACACGCCTCGGCCGCAGTCCTCAACGAGACGCTCGACGCGGTGATCAACGACCGGCTCTTCGGGCCGCAGCGGGTCCGGGTACGCGACCTGCTGGAAGCGAAGGGGTGGGTGCGGCCGTGACAAGCGCCGCGGCCGATGCCGCCGGACGCGCCGGGGCGTTCATCCACGCCATCGTGTGGGCCGAGCACACTACGTTGTGGGACCTGCTGAGCGAGGACGGCCGGGCGGCGGCCCTGTCGGTGGCGGTCCGCAACGGTCTCGACCGGGTGGTCGCCGGTCGGATACGCGACGACCTGGCCGATCCGGTCGAGCGCGAGCGGTTCCTTCAGCAGCTGGTGGGCGGACTGCGCCGGGACCTTCGCAGCGTCGAGCTGACCGAGCTCACCGTGCGAGGGTGCAGCTGCCGCGACGACGGCACCGTCGCGGCCGAGCTACGGACGCCGTCGCGCCTGCCCGGCACCGACGCCTGGCCCGCCGGCCGCCTCATCCTCAGCCAGGACGCCGACCGAGGCTGGCTGATCGACCGCTTGGAACCGAGACTGGCCGGTCCATGACCTGCCACGAGGATCCGGCGGCCGTCTCAAGCTCATTGAGCCGTCGCATCGCTGAGACTGGCGGGGCGATGACGGCTCCGACGAGGACGGCCGCCGTCGCGCTGTCGGCGGAGGCGCTCCTGCACCAATGGGCCCGCCAGTCGGCGGCCCCAGCCGGTGCGGCGGTCGTGGCCGAAACCGAGATCGCAGCCCGGCGACGCGGCGGCATCGAATGGCGCACGCCTGACGCCGTCGCCGTGAGCGTGCTCGCCCGACCCGAGCGGCTCGATCCATCCGCCGTCGACGTCGGCTGGGCTGCCGCCAGCCTGGCCGCAGCCCGAGCGCTCGACGCCTGTCGCGTCGGGAAGAGGTCCTGCCTGTGGCCTGACCTGCTCTTCTGCGAGCCGGACGACGGCCTGGAGGTGGCTGTCAGTTCCGCGTGCACGCTGGGCCCGGGCCGAGTCGAGCTCGCCGCGCTGACGGTTCGGGTCGGACCAGTGGTCCCACCCGAGGAGCGCTCGCAGATCACCGACGCACTTTTGGTGTACCTGCGGGACCTGGCAGCCGGGCTCGACGACCCGACGTCCGTCCTCGACGCCTACCGCGGTCGCTGCTCCACACTCGGACGGACGGTCGAGTTGCGGCTGCTGCCGCACGGCACCATGCGAGGCCTGGCCAAGGACATCGACGACGCCGCTCAGCTCGTGCTGGAGTCTCCGACCGGCATGAGGGAACGGATCGCGGTCGGGTCGCTCAACCGCGTCACGCTCCTGCCGGAGTAGGCCAGACTCTGACCGCCTTACCTCAGCAAGGTCCCGGCGTCCCGTGCCCCGAACGCATTCCCCCAACGCATTCTCGGCCGAGTTGTGCGCGCTGTATCCGCAATTCCTGCACCGAGAATCCCGAGGAGGCGATCCAGGCGAGTCGAGGCCCAGCCGCCCCGTCCGCGTCCGGTCAGGCCGCGGTGGAGAAGAGGATGAAGGCGACTGCGCCCAGTCCGGCACCGACCCACTGCCAGCGGCGCACAGCCTCGTTGTAGACCTGCCAGGCCAACGTCATGGTCGTGACCGGCGCGAAGCCCAGCATGGCGGCCACCACCGCCACGTTGCCCCGCTGGAAGGCGATGACCATGGAGATGACGGCACCGATGTCGATCAGGCCGACCAGCACGCCGAAGCGGTTCACGTCCGAGGACAGCTTGGCCATCAACCGGAACGGCTTCGTCACCAGAGGGATGACGGCCACCGCGCCCAGCTGGGTCAGGAACGCGGGCATCGCTCCGGCGTCGGGGGTGATCTGCGCGAAGGTGAGGCTCAAACATCCCAATATCACGCCCACTAGACAACCCAGCGCCAGGGCGGCGCCTGATCGGAGCATCTCGGTGGTCGGCAGCCCGCCCTCGCTGGAGATGAGAAGGACGGCGGGAACGGCCAGCGTCACGCCGACCAGTTCCGCTCCGCCCAACGCGTCGCCGGTGAGCGGGCCCACCACCGCGGGAACCACCAGCGACACCAGGCTGAACACCGGCGCGACCACGGCCATCGGCCCCCGCTCCATGGAGAGGTACAGCAGCGGCCGGGCAGTGGCGGCGAAGACCAGCGCCAGCATCGTCCAGTAGAAGTCGATCCGGCCGAAGTGGACGGGAGGGAACACCAGAACGTAGAGACCGGCCACCGCCGCTCCCACGCACGACGCCACCCAGGCGATCGACACCACCGCTCCGGGATGGTCGACCCGGCGACCGCCAACGCCTCCGAAGAAGTCACCGACGCCGAGCAGGGCCGCAGCCAGTCCCCCGAGAAATACAGGCAAGCCATCAGGCTACGTCCAGGCCGGCCTTCCCGGCTCCAGCCGGCAGGCGCTTGCCGTGTGGCTCCACAGCACCTTGTCGGCGCACTGGGTTGACCCGCCAGCCGGCTGCGGCCGACAGGCAGGCGATTCGAGACCGCGCAATACGATGCTCGGATCGACGCGGACTCCACAGACGGGCGCACGGCGGCCGGCGTCACGCTGGGCATCGACGTGGGCGGGACGTTCACTGACGTCGCCTCCTGGGACGGCGCGGCCATGACCATCGGCAAGGTCCCGTCCACCCCTCACGACCAGAGCGAGGGCGTGATGGCGGGTGCCGGAGCAGTGGTGGGCGCCGCGGATGCCCGCGCCGACCTGCTTCACGGCACCACGGTGGCCACCAACGCGCTGCTGGAACGGCGGGGAGCTAGGACGCTGCTGGTGACCGACGCCGGATTCGAGTCGCTGATAGAGATCGCCCGCCAGGACAGGCCGTCGCTGTACGACCCGTTCGCCGACCGGGCCCGGCCGCTGGTGGATCCTGAGATGCGGCTCGGCGTGGCGATGTCGGCATCCGGAATCGACGACGACCCGAAAGACGACGAGCCGAAAGACGACGACCCGAGCAACAGCGAGCCGAGAGACGACGAGCCGAGAGACGACGAGCCGAGCAACAGCGAGCCGAGCAACAGCGACCCGAAAGACGACGACCCGAGCAACAGCGAGTTGGACGCGGTGGCGGCCTCGGTCGCGTCGGCCGCCCGTGACCAGGGCGCGGAAGCGGTGGCGGTGTGCTTGATGTACTCCTACGAGGATCCGGTCGTGGAAAGGGAGCTGGCCGAGCGGCTGCGTCGCAGGCTGAGCGTGCCGGTGTCGGCATCCGCGGAGGTGGTGGCCGAGTTCAGGGAGTACGAGCGGTTCTCCACCGCGGTCCTGAACGCGTTCCTGTCGCCGGAGGTGGCCCGCTACATGGGCAGCCTGGCCGAACGGGCCGGGCGGGCCGGCTTCATCGACGAGATATCGGTCATGCGGTCCTCGGGCGGGCTGGTGTCGCTGGGCCATGCGTCGGCGTTCCCGGCGTCGATCCTGCTGTCGGGCCCGGCCGGCGGGGTGGTGGCCGCGGCCGCGCTGGGCGAGCAAATGGGCTGCGACACCCTGATCTCATTCGACATGGGCGGCACGTCCACCGACGTGTGCCGGGTGCGCCGGGGCCGGCCCGAGGTGACCTACAACCGCGAGATCGCTGGGCACGCCTGCTTGATGCCCTCGGTGGCGGTGCACACCGTCGGAGCGGGCGGCGGGTCGGTGGCCTGGGCCGACCCCGGCGGCGCCTTGCGGGTGGGGCCGCGCTCCGCGGGGGCCGATCCCGGGCCGGCGTGCTACGGGCGAGGCGGCTCCGAGGCGACCGTGACCGACGCCAACCTAGTGCTCGGCCGGCTTGACCCGGCGGCGAAGCTGGCAGGGACGGTGGCCTTGCGACCCGACCTGGCTATGGCCGCCTTCGAGCGGCTGGGGTCGGAGCTGTCACTGGCGCCGGTCGAGGCCGCGCTGGGAGTGGTGGCCGTGGTGGAGTCGCACATGACCCACGCGGTGCGGGCGGTGTCGGTGGAGCAGGGCACCGACCCCCGCAACGCCGCGCTGATGGCCTTCGGAGGCGCGGGCGGCCTGCATGCCACCGCGCTGGCCCGCTCCCTGGAGATGGACGGCGTGATCGTGCCGCCCTACGCCGGGGTGTTCTCGGCCTTCGGCCTGCTGCTGAGCCCGCCCCGGGCCGACGCGGCCCAGACCGTCAATCTCACGGAAGCGGAGCGGGATCGGCTGGCGGACGCGGCGCGGGATCTGCTGGCCGCGGCCCGCGGCCGGATCGAGGCCGACAGCGGCCAGCCGGCCCGGACCGCGGCCCTGATCGTGGACATGCGCTATGTGGGCCAGGCCCACGAGACGTCGGTGCCCTACAGCGAGGGCGAGCCGTGGGACGACTTGTGCGAGCGGTTCCACCGGCTGCATGCCCAACGCAACGGCTTCTCCCGGCCCGCCGACCCGGTGGAGGCGGTGACCGTGCGGGCCGAGGCGGTCGGTTTGGCTGCGCTGAGCTGGGCGGACCTGCCCTCGTTCGAGCCTGAGCCGGAGGATGCGGGGCGTGGGTCGCGGAGCGTCGTGAGTCCGTCGGGGCCGGTTGAGGCTCAGGTGTGGTGGCGGCCGGCGCTGGCGGTGGGGGCCGAGGTTGTCGGGCCAGCCGTCATCGCGGAGGGCGAGTCCACGACTTACGTCGCAGCCGGCGAGCGGGCGGTCGTCCATGAGACCGGCGCACTGAGGATCGAGTGGTGACCGTGCCGGGAATTGGCAGCCCAGAACGCCGATTCGGGCACCGACAGCTGCCAATTCGGATCGGACAAGCGCCCCCAACACGAATTGGCAGCCCAGAACGCCGATTCGGGCACTCCCGGCTGCCAATTCGCCAACGGTGGCCTGGGTCACGGAGAACTGGCAGCAAAATGCATGCATACCGTGCAAAACGCTGCCAATTCCTCCAAGGGGGAAGCCCGTGACGCTGAACGCGATCGACTTGGAGGTGGCCCGGCACCGGTTCACGGCGGCGGCCGACGAGATGGGCGGCGTGCTGCGCCGCACCGGCTACTCCCCCAACATCAAGGAGCGGGCCGACTTCTCCACCGCGCTGTTCGTGCCGGACGGGGAGCTGTTGGCCCAGGCCGAGCACATTCCCGTGCACCTCGGGTCGATGCCCGCATCGGTGCAGGCCGTGATCGACGCCTTCGGAGACACGCTGGAGCTCGACGCCCAGTACGCGGTCAACGACCCCTACTACGGCGGCACCCACCTCAACGACCTGACCATCGTGCGGCCGGTCGCCCACGGCGGCGATCTTGTCGGCTGGGTGGCCAACCGGGCCCACCACTCCGATGTGGGCGGCGACGCGCCCGGGTCGATGCCAGCCGACGCCACCCGGCTGGACCAGGAGGGCCATGTGGTCTCGCCGACACTGGCCGCCCGGCAGGGCCAATGGGCACCGGAGTTCCTCGACCCGTTCCTGGCCGCCACCCGCACCCCTGACGAGCGCGTCGGGGACTTGTCGGCCCAAATCGGCGCCAACGAGGTCGGCGCCCAACGACTGGTCGAGCTGTGCGAGGCCTACGGCCCGGCCACCTACGCCTCGATCTGCGACGGGCTGCTCGACTACGGGGAGCGGCGGATGCGGGCCGCCATCGGTGAGCTGCCCGACGGCGACTACGACTTTGAGGACTACGTGGAGGGACCCGACCGCCTCCACAACATCACGGTGAGGGTCACCATCGACGGGTCGGACCTGCATGCGGACTTCGCGGGCTCGGCCCCGCAGGTGGAGGCCAACTTCAACTCGGTGGAGGCGGTGGCGGTGTCGTGCCTGTATTACGCGGTGCGGGTGGCCGCCGATCCGTCCATCCCCGCCAACGGCGGCTGCTACCGGTCCATCACCATGTCGTCGCCAGCAGGGTCCATCGTCAGCGCTCGACCGCCCGCGGCGGTGGCCGCCGGCAACGTGGAGACTTCCCAGCGCATCGCCGACGCGCTGCTCGGCGCGCTGGCGCAGGCCGCGCCCGCCGCGGTGCCGGCCGCCTCGCAGGGGACGATGAACAACGTGCTGGCCGGCTCCGACGCGTTCGCCTACTACGAGACCGTCGGCGGCGGCCAGGGCGGCCGCTGCGGCCTCCCCGGCCAGTCGGGCGTCCACACCGGCATGACCAACACCAAGAACACCCCCATCGAGAGCCTGGTCCAGCACTATCCGCTGCGCATAACCGCCTACGGCCTGCGCTCCGGTAGCGGCGGCGACGGCCGCTACCCCGGCGGCGAGGGCATCGTGCGGGAGATGGAGTTCCTGGAGGACGCCACCGTGACCCTGATGGGCGAGCGCCGCGTCATCCAGCCCTGGGGCCTGCAAGGCGGCGGCCCCGGCGCCAGGGGCGAGGACTGGCTGATCCGCCGCTCCAGCGCCAGGGAGCTGCTCCCCGGCAAGGTCACCTTCGAAGCCAAAACCGGCGACCGACTGAGAGTCCTGACCCCAGGAGGAGGCGCCTGGGGAGCGCGCTGAGGGCAGCGGAGCATACGAGGGGAAGGCTCTCGTTGGGCGGTCGCGGAGGGGCGCATCGACGGGGGGACGTTGGCCGCGTGGCTACGGGAGCGGATCGTCTTCCACTGACCGGCGCTCCCTCGGAAGCTCCGGCGGCGACCAGCGGATCGGGTGAACGGGACTAGGGAACCGTCAGTCGTCTTGGGGATCGGGGGGTTTGGGGCGGCGGGCACCGGTCACGGAGCCGGCTACTGAGCGCATCGGCATGGTGGAGATCTCGAACACGGCGCCGACGAGTTGCGCGGGGGCCCGGGTGGCCTCGACCAGGCCGCGGCCTAGGACCGCCCCCGCGGTGCGCCCCGACAGGCGGCGCGTCCACCCCAGCGAGACGAACACGCCCACCGAGACGATGGCGATGAAGGCCATGAACCCGGTCACGATGAGCCACCCGGCCGGGCTGGACAGCAGCGGGAGATCGACGAAGTTCATGCCGAAGAAGCCGGCCACGAGCGACAGCGGCAGCATGATGGCCGCGTACACGGTGAGCACCTTGGTGACCTCGGTGGCCTGGCGGGCCTCCGCGCCCCGGTAGGCGTCGAGGGTCTCGGCCAAGGCGGCGCGGGCGCCGTCCACGCCGTGGCTGGCCCGCAGCGCGGTGTCGAACACGTCGGAGAACCTTCGGCGGCCCGCGTCGGAGACCAGCGGGGAGGTGGAGCGCCGAAGAATGTCGAGCACCTCGCGCTGGGGGTGGACCGCCCGCCGCAGCGCGGCCAGGTCGCCGCGGACTGCGGTGATCTCCCGCAGGAAGTCCATGTCGGCCTGCAGGGCGAGCTCGACCAGCTCCTCGTTGCGGTCGTCGAAGACGTCCAGCACGCTGACGAGCCGTCGGGTGGCGACGTCGGCCAAGCGGGCCAGCGCCTCGTCGGCGCCCCCGCTGGCCAGCTCGGGACGGCCCAGGACGCCTTCCCAGAGGGCGTCGATCGAGGGCGAGCGCTGCTCGTGGATGGTGACGAGGCGCCGCTCGGACAGGAAGCAGTCCAGCTCGTAGGTCTCGATGCGCTCCTCGCTCAACGCGTGCAGCACCACCAGCATCGAGCTGCCGAAGTCGTCGACCTTGGGCAGGTCGACGTCCTCGACGGCGTCCCGCACGGCCAACGCGTCCAGGCCCAGCTGCTCGGCCAGGTCGGAGAGCTCGTCCATGTCGCCGGGTCCCGCGGCGATGTCGATCCACACCCAGCCGGACTCCGCCGGCGCGCCGGACGGCTCGACCTCGGCGGCGCGCCGATCCGCTTCGAACCGCAACGCTCGGATGCGCATCGCCATGATGTTCCCATACCGGCCGAGCCATTTGGCTGACCCGAGACGACCGGCGGATCGGCCGGGTCGGGAGGCGGCGCGCCCCGCGCCTCGATCCCGCCGATCGGGCGCGCCAGCCTGGCGGGTTAGCCGCGCTGTCTCCCAGCGAGGCTATTCAAGTACGCCCTCGACAGCAGAGTCGACGGCTTCGCTCGCGCCTAGGTGGGCGATCAGTGCCGCAAGCTTGCGGTCGATCTCAGCGTTGCTCGCGGCCAATGCGTCGATCCTCGCGTCCTGCGCCGCGAACCGCTCGTCGATCTTCGCGTCCTGCGCCGTGAACCGCTCGTCGATCTTCGCGTCCTGCGCCGCGAACCGCTCCTCGAACTTCGCGTCCTGCGCCGCGAACCGCTCCTCCATCTTGTCGTCGAGCACGTCGATCTTGTCGTCGAGCGCGTCGATCTTGTCGTCGAGCGCGACCACAGCGTCCTCCAGATCGTCGACATCACCGTCGATCACATAGAGCGGGATGCCGATCACCGCGCCGACGACCCCCACCAGTGCGGCCACCAGCGCCACCAGCAGCGGGGTGTGCGGGAGCGCGCCGGCCTGCGCCACGACACGCTGCCGCGGTCCCGACGGCTCGGGTCTCAACTGCAAAGGAAGCGGTGCTGACGGCGGCTGCGAGGCCTCGGCAAGCCGCGGCGGTTCCGCATCCGCGGATGCCGGCGCAGTCGAAGGCTCGGCATCCGGTTGTGACGGGTCGTCCATGCGGGCTGGCGCCTGCTCGGCGGAAGGTTGCGGCGGTGCGGTCATCACAGCCTCACTCGGAGTCGGCGGCGTCCACGGAGACGCCACAGGCGGATCTGTCGGCTGCCGACGAATCCGGCCTGAGCCCGGCAGCGACGTTTGAGCATCATATCACTTCACAATGCACTTGGTGTCAATACATTGGTCGCTTTGGCCGGGTCCGACCGGCTCAATCTCCGCCTGCGACCAACGACATGCGGGCATTCCACGGCGAGGCGTCGGCGAGGTTGTCGGCGACCCGCGCGACGTGGGCGGCTCGGACAGCCTGCGGGACTAGCTCACGGAACCCTTGCGATGAACCAGCGAGGCGGCTGAGCCCCGCGAGCCAGAGGATCGCTGCTTGCCTGGCCGCCGTCCTCCTGACCGGTGCTGAAAGCGGGGACGATCGTCTCGATCGCATCGACTTGGGCCAGCACGAAGTCCCCGCCCACGGCGACTTGCACCCACACGTCGTCGCCGTCTAGGCCGAAGGCCTCGGTGGCCTTCTGCCATCCCCACTCGACGCCGTCGGCCGACCAGCCCACCCAAGTCTCGGGGTACTGGAAATCCGCCGAGTCGACGCCTGTCACCAGTGTCTCGAAGACCGCCGACAGGTCCTCCATTGTGAAGGCCACGAGATCGGCGCCGGTGTCCGGGTCTTCGAACACGACGGCGAACTGTCCTTCGTCGTCGATCTCGCGGACGCCTTGGGGCGGCGTCTCGCTGGCCAGCGCCTCCGGTCCGAAGACGTACACCGCGGCGTCCTCGGACAGGTCCCAAAGGGTGAGGCCACCCGTCGGCTCCCCGTAGCGCAGTTCGTAGCCGTCCTTGGCCACTCGACCCTCCGGCATCTGGAGGTCGTCGTAGGCACCGCCGTCGTCGGCCTGGACATGGGCGGTGAGAGCCACACCGGCCGGGCCCACCGCAATCTGAGCCAGATCGAGAGGCTCGTCGAAGGTAGCCACGGTCACGGGATCCTCGCCGTAGCGGTAGAGCTGGAGACTGAATTGTCCGCCAATACTCCCGTACGCGCTCCACATCGTGTAGCCGTCAGCGCCGACGACCGCTTCACCCGGGTGGTAGCTCGCCCCTTCCAGCGTCTGCTCGCTCCAAGTGCGGCCGTCAGGTGAGATCAGGGCACGCCGACGCTCCGACGGGGGGCCGTCGACGAACCCCAGCAGGACGAACCCGTCCTCGGTGGCCAGCCCTCGGGTGCCCCAGTACTCGTGCTCTGCGGCCAACTCGAAGGCGCCGCCGTCGCTCCAGAAGATCATGCCGTCCGCGGTGAAGCGGTCACCGACGAGTATCGAGCGCTGATCAGCCGTGAGTCCGAGCTCGTCGAAGGACACCTCGACGCTGGCGGTGTCCGCAGGACCCCAGGCCTCGACGTATCCGGCCTCCGACTCGGACGAACTGTCTGACCCCGACGAGTCGGCCGAATCAGACGAACCGGGCGAACTGGCCTCGCCGGCTGACTCAGACGGACCGGACGAACCGGACGAACCGGACGAACCGGCCGTGCCGGACGAGCCGACCGAGGCGCCCCAAAGAGGCTGACCGGGGTAGTCGTCGGCGTCGCCCAGCGTGAATTGCAGCGTCGCGCCCGACAGCGTTCCGCCTTGGTAGTCGGTATGCGTCCGCCACCCGATGACACGCTGGCCTTCGGGCACTAGTCCCTTGTCGGCCAGCAGCGCTTGCACGTCGAATGTCTCGGTGCCGAACACCACAAGGACCATGTTCTCGCCGGAGGTGAGCGCATGAGTCACCCACGGCTGCGCGACTACGTACGGTGGTTTCGGTTCGACGGGGATCTCAAAGGCGAGCTCGGTCCAGGCAGCTCCTTGGTCGTCGGAATAGAACACTCGAGTGGTGCCTTCGGGAGAAGACGCCAGCCACCCGGACCCGGTGGGGCCGGATCCGTCTTCGGCATCGGCGAGCCCCGTGCCCGTGACCATCCAGCGGCGGCCGGAGATGTCGACGTGGTGAACGTAGATGCCCTCGGGCATCGGCACGTCGTTCCAGCTGACGCCGTCAGATGTGACCGAGACTCGGCCATCGCCGTCCCGCAGCCGGGCGACAACTCGCCCGTCGCCAGGGGACTCAAGCAGGAACGCATCCGAGAAGGGGGGCGAGATCTCGGACCATGTCAGCACCGGCCCGGTGGACAGCTGCTCCGGCGTGACCGGCGACGAGCCCGCCGGCTCGTCATCTGCGGCGACGGCCGCTTCGCGGGATCCGTGTGCGGCTGCAGTTGTTTCGCGGGATCCGTCTGCGGCGGCGACTTGATCCGATCCTGCTGGCACCGCTGCGCCCGCCTCCTCCGGCTGGCCGGGCTGCGAGTCTGAGCCGTCGGCCGCCGCGATCGCGTCGTCGTCCGGCACGGCGGGGGAGGCGGCGTCGTCGCTGGTGATCACCACGCTGTCGGAGTCCTCCAAGGGGTCGAGGGCGTTCCAGACGACCACGCCGCCGATCAGCACGACCGCGCCGGCCACCAGCGAGGCCACTGCCCGCCGGGACCGTCGGGCCCGGGCGCGGGCCTCAGCCCGTTCGGCTATGTCCAATGGAGGCAGCGGATCGACGGCGCCGACATGCTCGTCGATAGCCCGGGCGAGCGCCGCCCCCAGGCCATCATCCGAGGGCGCGGCCATCCCGCCATCGGGCCGAGCATCCGAGCCCGTATCGGAGCCCGTATCTGCACCGGAGGACACACCGGCGTCCCGGCCAGCGTCTGAACCTGCATCCGAGCCGGAGGAGCGAGGGCGGGGGATGTCGGTCATTGTTGGATCACCTTTCGCAGATCGGCCAAGCCTCTCGACACCAGGCTCTTCACCGTGCCGGGGCGCACTCCCATCACTGCGGCGATCTCCTTCTCGGGCAACTGCGCGTAGAAGCGCAGCACGAGGGCGGTGCGCCGCTTGGGCGAGAGCCGGTCGAGGGCGTCGATCAGGTAGTCCTGTTCGCCGGGCGCCTCCTCGGGCCGTCGGTCGAGCCCGATCCGTCGCCTGACCGCCCGTTTTCGCAGTTCGCTGCGCGCCCGGTTCACCAC
Organism: Acidimicrobiales bacterium; assembly: GCA_963667505.2. GTDB lineage: Bacteria > Actinomycetota > Acidimicrobiia > Acidimicrobiales > Aldehydirespiratoraceae > Aldehydirespirator. The sequence goes on from OY763490.2 coordinate 2,647,603, forward strand.
CGCGGTCCGCAGGTAGCCGCCGGGCTCGTCCAGGCGGTCCCAGCGCTCGTACAGGCTCACGAAGGCGTCCTGCACCAGTTCCTCGGCCACACCCTCGCTGTCCACCAGTCCCCGGGCGAGTCGGACCATCGGCGCGTACTCGCGCTGGTACAGGCTGTCGAAACTCACCGAAGGAATCCAGGCGTCCGACGCTTCGAGCGGCCAGTTCGTGTGTCCGGCGGTCATGGCCAAGAACTCTCCCATCACCCTACAACGACGCCCCAACGCACGATTCGGTTCCCGGAGCGCAACCGCGTAGCCCACCGCCTCGAAGAGCGGACATGCTCACCGGAGCCGGTCACCAATCGGCTCCAAGCACAGCCGAGGTCGCCCGCTGCCGGGACCGCGATGTCAGGTGACGACATCCCGCGGCGCACCGCCACGCACCGAACTACGGTCGGTGCTGCACCGGTCCGACTCCTGCCTCAGGCCCGCGGGAGACAGCGAGCCGGGCAGACACGGACAACTGACGGACAACGGACAACTGACGGACACAGGAGGTACGCCATGGGATCGTCGCTGCGTGAACAGCTTCTGGACATCCTGATCACCAAGGGCCTCAGCCGGCTCGACCAGCCGATAAGGCTGGCTTCGGGGGCCTGGTCGTCGGACTTCGTCGACGGCAAGGAGGCCCTCGCCGACTGGGCCGATCTGCGCGTCGCCTGCGAGGCGATCTGCGAGGCGGTGAGCGAGGCGGGCCATCGCTTCGACGCCGTGGGCGGGCTCACGATGGGCGCGGACGCGCTGGCGGTGGGCATCGCCGCGGTGAGCGACAGCAGCTGGTTCTTCGTCCGCAAGGAGGCCAAGAAGCGCGGCACCCGCCGCCTTGTCGAGGGCGCTCGGATCGGGCCGGGCGACAAGGTGCTGCTGGTGGACGACGCCGTGACCACCGGTGGGTCGATCTTCCAGGCCCACGAGGCGATCTCAGAAACCGGCGCCGAGGTCGTCGCGGCGGTCACGCTGGTGGACCGCAGCGGGCTGGCCGGCCCCCGGTTCGAAGAGATGGGCGTCGACTACCTGCCGATGGCCACCTTCACCACAATGGGAATCGACCCGGTACTCCCCGACCCATCCCCAGCCGGCCAACCTTCCTGACACACCGCAGGCAGCGACTGCGACGAGCTTCGGCCCGTCAAGGGTCAATCCTGCGCACCGGCTGCGACCGCAACGAGCATTCGACTATCAACTCCCCGAGAGCGGCTCGGCATTCTTCGATATCGAATGAGACGGGTGCCTGGATTCCGTAGTATTCCAGTTCCTCCCTGTAGGCATCGTCGCCCAACTTGCGCTCCAAATTCGTTTGGGCACGATCCCGGCTCCATCCAGGCTCTCTGTAGTGCTGGAAGCACGACGCGGCGTCTTGGGCCGTGACCAGCCCGGCCTTCTTCGCCGCCCAGATGTCGTAGACGTCGCGAGGCTGTTTGCGGCCGAATATCGCCGCTGCCTTGGAGGCGATCATCTCCTCGGGAACGAGTGACACGATCTGTGCCCTAGTGGTTCTAGAGCCGCTGCGGGCTTCAAACGGGCGCTGCTCCGTACGGGCGGCGAAGGTCGGCGGGCTGGTTGGCAGGTCTACCGTGACCTTCAGGGCCCCGCCGTCGATGTAGGTGCCCCGGTAGGTCACATGCGATAGAAGCCTTCCGCGGTTGACGCGCGTCTTCGCCCCGTCGAAGCCCACTCGTTCGCCAGCGGCCCGCAAGGCATCGAATGTCCTTCCGAGGGGAGCGTCCTCCGTGCGGGCGTAATCGAGGTCCTTGCTGTAGCGCCACGGCTGGGGCAGCCAGAGTTTGTGAAGACAGGTCCCTCCCTTCAGAACCAACGCCTCGGCGAGATAGTCGTCGCAGGCGATCTCCACCATAAGGCGACCCAGCAGGACGTCCTGCTCGATCTGCTGCGCGTCCCAGTTGGAGCGAGACCGGGCCGCCTCCTCGATCTCATCGGCGGTGATCAATTCGAGTACTCGACGCTCATGTCGACGATCACGCCCCAACGGTCGTCGATCCACTCGTCCTTCGGTTCCTGCCTCAGGTACGACTCCCGGCCGGCGGACAGCCGCACGGTCCGTTGCGGTAGAGCCTCGACGTATCGCCGCAGCGGTTCCAGGTCAAGCGGCCGTTCCATGTCCCACCGCAACTCCGACTGCAGGTAGTCGACCAGGAAAGCGGCCCGTCGCACTACGGCCGCCGGATACAGGTCGGCTGAGGCCGCCAGCCTGTCGGCGTCGACGGTGTCCAACGTCAACAACCCGGCGATGAGGGTGGTGGCGTGCGACAGACCCAGCACCAGATCGGTCCGAGAAACGAGGTCGAACACTGTCGCGTCGGGAGAGGCGACCCTTACCGGCTGGCCGCGGCGGCGGAGGATCCGCACAGGCAGTCGGAGCAGGTCCGGGCGGGTCACGAACCGTATCGGCCACGCTCCGAGCTGCCGGCTGCGCAGCCGGGCGGTGGTCATCACCTGCAGGTCGTGGTATCCGAAGTGCGCGGCTCCATACATGGCCGCGGCGCTGCGATAGCCGACTCTGTAGGGATGCCCCATGTGGGCCATCATCTCGTCGATGTACTCGACGGGCGGGTTTGTTCCCGCAGCCGCGCGGGTGTCGCGCACCGGAACCCAGGCTCCCTTAGTGACGGACAGCATGCGCCTGTCCCGTTTGGGCACGGCGAGGCTGCGGGACACCCGCTCAGGCCGTACGCCCAACAACTCGGCCACCTGCTCGGTCGTGACCAGTCTGTCGCCTCGCTCGATCAGGAAGTCCGCCAAGTCCCTCGGCTTGATGGTCCGTGCCGTGGCCATGCCCTAATCCTACCCGGTAGTTTGATACACAGCGCGTCGAGGCTGCGGTTGAAGAGCGGCCGCACGCGGCGTGCCATGCCGGGTCGCCGCAGCGGTCCTTCAGCTTGGGATGCGGACGATTCCTGCCGACAGTCGGCCCTCAGCTTGGACTGCGGCGGCGATCTCTGCCAGCAGCGGGCCTTCAGCTTGGGCTGTGGACGATTTGTGCGGCCAGCGTGAGGTCGTCGGACGCGGTGTCGAGGTCGTTGACTGAGACTTGGAACTCGTCGATTCCGTGGAGCGCCACGAGTGCGGCCAACTCGGAGCGGCACTGCTGCGCCGATCCGGAGATGACGAAGGCGTCGACCCAGTCGTCGCGCACGAAGCGGGCCGCGGCTGCGGGCCCGCCCTCGGATAGGCCCTGGCGTATGGCGGTCTCGGTGTGTTCGTCCAGGCCGATGCGGTTCTTGACGTGGTCTGGGGAGTCGACGAGCCGGAAGGTGAGGCTGGCCCGAGCCGCCTGCCGGGCCTCGTCGGTGGTGGCCAGGATGGTCATGTAGCAGAGCCTCGGGCGGGGCCGGCCGTGCTCGTCGGAGGCGGCCTCGATGGCGGCGATGTGGTCGCCGATCAGCTCCTTGTGGACGAACGACAGGATGAAGCCGTCGGCCAGCTCGCCCGCGAGGCGCATGACCCGAGGGCCGCGTCCGGCCAGCCAAATCGGAATGCTCGGCCGGCCGAAGCCGAGGCGGGCACCGCGGAAGCTGCCGGTCACGCCCTGGTGGTCGACGGCCTCCCCCGCCCATAGCGCCCGACTGGTGGTCGCCAGCTCACGCATGGCGGTGATCGGGGCTCGGCGCTCGATGGCCAGCGGTGTGAGCGTCAAGGCGCCGCCCGCGCCGATCCCCAGTGCGGCCCGCCCGCCGGACGCCTCGTCAAGGGTGGCGACAGCCGCCGCGGTCATGCCCGGGTGGCGGGTGTACGCGTTGGTGATGCCGGTGCCTATCTCCACCGTGCTCGTGGCCGCGGCGACCGCGCCGAGCGTCACCCAGCACTCCCGAGCGGCCAGCCCCTCGTCGGGGATCCAAACCCGCCGGAACCCCAGCCGCTCGGCCGCCACCGCAGCCTGCACGACCTTGCCGACAGGCCCTTCGGGCATGACCATGCAAGCCATTTCGACCATGGCATCGACAATAGGGGCGAAGGCGCACACCGCTCGCAACCGCACGCCGGAACCCGCCGTGCCGAAGAGTCTCAGCGAGCTGTAGGCCGGGCCCGCGGGCCAGCGCTACAGGGGCTCTGCCATGCTGTAGCCGATGGAGCTTCGAGGACGGGTCGCGCTGGTGACCGGCGGTGCCCACCGCGTCGGCCGGGCCATCGCGCTGGCCTTGGCCGCGGCTGGCGGCAACGTGGCCATCGCCTACCACCGATCCGCCGAACAGGCGAGCGAAACCGTGCAGGAGCTGAAGAGCTACGGCGTCGAGGCCGAGGCGTTCGGTGCCGACCTAGCCCAGCCAGCGGAGGCGACCCGGCTGGCCGAGGCGGTGGCGGCCCGTCTCGGCCCCGTCGACGCCTTGGTGAACAGCGCCTCGTTCTTCGTCCGGGACGAGTTCCCCACCGACGACACCACGACGTGGTACGAGACCTTCGACGTGGTGCTGCACGGGCCGTTCCATCTGACCAACGCGGTGGCGCCGTCGATGCTGGAACGAGGCGGCGGAGCGGTGGTCAACATCGTGGATCTGTCGGCCTGGCAGCCTTGGCCCGGCCGGGCCGCGCACAGCGTCGCCAAGGCCGCTCTGCTGGCCCTGACCCGTCAGACGGCGGTGGAGTTGGCCCCGACGGTCCGCTGCAACGCGGTGGCGCTCGGCCCGACCATCGAGCCGGCCAAGTTCGGCCCCGAGCAGGTGGAGAGACTGCGCCGCCGCACCCTGCTGGGCCGCTGGTCGGGAGGCGAGGAAGCCGGCCGGGCGGTGCGCTACCTGATCGAGGCCACCGCCGTGACCGGCGAGTGCCTCACCGTCGACGGCGGCGAGCAGCACGGCCATGTCCGCGACCGCTTCATCGACACCGCCCCCGGCCAAGGCCCGGTCAGCTAGCGCGTGACGGCCGGGATCTGCCTCTAGACGGAAGGCTTGAGTCGGTTGAGGCTGCGATCCGAGGTGCGTTCGATGCGCATGAGCATTGCGGCAGAGGGAACGACCTTGCCGCTCAGATAGGTGCTGAGCCGCGACGCGCTGGTGCCCACCGAGGCCGCGAACTGCGCCTTCGTCGTCCCGCTTCGCTGGACGGCGGCCCGTACGCGGGCCGCCACATCGGCTCGGTCGGCGCGGTCGGCGTCCTGCCGGGCCCGCTCGATCGCCAAGGCGAAGAGCGTGCTCACTCCGTCGGGATCCCGGTAGTCGAGGTAGCGCCCGACCCGCCGGGCCACGACTCCCCACGGCGATCGTCGGATCTCAGCGAAGATGGGCCGCCAGTCGGGGACCAGGCCGCGGTCGATCGCGGCCATCAGCGCCTCATAGGGCCAGGTCCGGACATCGTCGGACGGGTCGGCATCGACGTTGCGGAACCGCACTCCGGTCACGCCGCGCCCCCCAGGCGCAACGCCAGCGTCTGACACGCTTCCACCACATCCGACCAGCGATGCCATCGCGGGTCGAGCCGCTTGTAGCGGGGAAGCTCATCGATCACATCGGTGTCACGCGGCGCCGGGTCGGCGAGCGCGATCACCAACGACGTCAGAACCGAAGCCGGATCGTTCGACCGGTCGACGTAGTAGGCATCAATGTCCCAGAGCACATCGACGGCCGCATCCTCGCCCATGTGGTCGGCGAGCGCGACCACGTCGAGGAAGTCGCGCACAACGTTGCGCTGAACGACAAGGAAGGCCTTCACGCGCAAAGCCTCCGCCTCGGTCGGCGCCACAACGACGGCATCGCCGCCGACATCGATCTCGACGGTCTCAAGCGGCCGGGTTCGACGCATCTGGCGCAACCCGGCCTCGACCCCGTCGAGGCTTCCCATGATGGTGAACGGCGGCTTCGAGGCACGCACCGAAGTAGCCCATCCCTCGGTCGCCTCCACGGCCGCCAGCACCACTTCGTACCGGTCGACCAGACGGGCGAGAACATGGTCGTGACCGCCGGAGTCCCGATGTCCGGCGTGCAGCACCGCAGCCGAGCCCCCGACCAGCACCGCATCTGGCACCACCGACTGCAGCCGCGCCGCCGACTCCATAACCCGCCGCAACGTCGCACTCATCTCAACCATCCCACTTATCATAACCGATAAGCCAGGCGAGTAGGACCTCCAAGACCAAGCCGCGAGCGGCACGTGACACAGGCTCATCAAGATCCGGACCCTGCAGGGCCCTGGAGCCCTCAGACGCCTACCTCAAGTGGCACCGGGACCACCTCTTGAGCTTCGGGATCGACGACTCTGGCCATCCGCGCAGGCGGTACACCCTCGGCAACAGGCGACATCTGAATGAGCGGGGGATCGACAATGTCCACTGGCTCTGGGGAGGGATGCAGGCCCTGCCACCGAACCGGCTGCGCGGAGCCCATTTGCCTCGACAAGGCCGCTTGAAGCTCGGCTGACATCGTGCCCGTACCGCCGCAGGCCGCGGAACGAGATGAGATCTTGAACCCTAGCACTGTGAGAATCTGCACCCTAGAAGCATGATGGCTTGTACCCTAGCGGGTTGCGGGCCTGTACCCTGGGAACGGAGCAAGCACAGCATGGACAGCATCGACGCGGGAGACGCCACCAGATCCGGCGACACCGAATCGACTAGCGCGGCCTACCGGCGGCGGGTCGTGGACGACGAGCTCGACACTCTGTTGGCCGATCTGCCCGCTGTCAGCGTCGAGGGACCGCGGGCCGTGGGCAAGACCACCACAGCCGTGCAGCGTGCAGCCACCTGCTTCAATCTCGACGACAGCAGCGACACGCTCGACCTCGTGAAGGCGGACATGGCACAGCTGGTACAGGGTCCCTGGCCGACGGTGATCGACGAGTGGCAGCGGCTGCCGGCCAGTTGGGACCTGGTGCGACGTGCCGTCGATGCCGACATGACGGCGGGACGGTTCATCCTGACGGGCTCAGCGTCGCCGGCGGAGGCACCAACCCACACTGGGGCTGGCCGCATCGTGACGGTGTGCATGCGGCCCTTGTCGCTGGCGGAACGCTGGGACTCGCCGCCGTTCGTGGCTCCCACCGTGAGCCTGGCCGAACTGCTGGCCGGGCAACGGCCCGCCGTCAGCGGCGCATCGACCGCCAGACTCGCCGACTATGTAGCCGAGATCGTCAACAGCGGCTTCCCGGGGTTCCGGCATCTGGCAGCCCGCAGCCGGCGGGCGGCGCTGTCGGGCTACATCGACCGCATCGTCGAGCGCGACTTCCCCGAGGCCGGACGACACATCCGGAACCCGGCCTCGCTGAGGCGATGGATGGTCGCCTACGCGGCAGCCACCTCGACCACCGCCTCCTATGAGAAGATTCGCGACGCGTCGACCAGCGGGTACGGAGAGAAGCCGAACCGCAAGGCCACCGCCCCCTACATCGAGACCCTCGAGCAGCTCTACATCTTGGACCCGATACCCGCCTGGGCACCTTCCGGGAGCAAGCTCTCCCGACTCACAGAAGGCCCCAAGCACAGCCTCGCAGACCCCGGACTGGCAGCAGCGCTACTGCGGGCAGACGCCGACACGCTCCTGCGGCCGGCGAGCCCGCGGCAAGTCGGGCGCGTCGGGGAGACGCTCGGCGCGTTGTTCGAGTCGCTGGTGGCGCAGAGCCTGCGCGTCTACGCCCAAGGTTGCGAAGCAGCCGTCGGCCACCTGCGGGAATGGGGCGGCAGACGCGAGGTGGACCTAATCGTCACCGGGCGCGACGGCCGGTTCGTGGCAGTCGAAGTCAAACTCTCGCAACGAGTCGACGACCATGACGTGAGGCACTTGGTCTGGCTTCGCGACGAGACAGGCGACGAGTGCTCCGACGCGGTCATCGTCACAACGGGCCAGCACGCCTACCGACGACCAGACGGCATCGCCGTAGTCCCAGCGGCCTTGTTCGGCCCTTGAGCCTGCGCTGAGAAAGGGCAGCTTTCCTTCCGTCGGGTATCTAGCTGTGCCGATGTCCATGAGGTCGAGCCTTCGCACTCATAGTGTTGGAGGTGTTCTCGACGGGTTGCGGGCCTGACTCGGCTCTCCGCTGGCTTCGTGCCCTGAGAACGATCTGTCGGCCTGTGACCGGTTGTTGGACCGGCGTGCGCGCGGTAGACCCGCGGTGTGGACACGGCGGGCTCGTGGGAGCGTGGCGGGGCTCGCCTTCGGAAGTACCGCAACCGGTCGACGGTCGTGAGGCTCACCGACGACCCGGACAAGCCGATGTCCTCGCGCAGGCGCCCTCCCAGCCGTCGAGTTGGCGCGGCGACACCCCTTGTCGAGGACCTTGCCCGCTGGTTCGAGAGCCAACCGGCTGCCCGCGAGCGTTTCGCATGGGCACTTCGCGATTCCCTGGACGAGCTTCTCGCCGGCCAGCGGACGGGCCGATGGTGCTACCAGCATCTGAGTAAGACCGAGCGCACCCACCTGGGCACGGCCGTCCAGGTGAACTTCGCCAACGAGTTCGAAATCCCCGAAGGGGAAACACTGGACTGGAGCATCGACGGGCGCGACGTCGACTGCAAGTTCTCCAAGGACTGCGGCGGGTGTCGTCCAGATCCGCGACGGCCTGTTGAGGTTCAGGGCCGACGGATCCGGCCGACGGAGGCAAGCGGGGCGATCCCCGCTCATCCAGCCGCAGGCCGTAGCCGAAGCGCCGATCCGCGTTTCGGATCGGCTCCCTCGAGCCCCGGCCTCGTTGCGGTCAAGCCATCCAGCAAGCCGTTCGGGAAGCAGCCGGGATCGAGCACCCCAACGATGCCCCAACCCTGTGACACGCCCGCCGCAGCGGAAAGGTCGTCATAGACGCTGGTCTGTTGTTCCTGGGTTGTTCCGCACAGGTTGTCCTGGGGTGGTTCGACGGCTAGCATGGGGTAACCAGCACAACGTGGGAACAACGGAGGTAGCGATGAACCGCCCAAAGTACTCTGCAAGTTTGAGCCAGACCCAGGGCCGGCTGGGCTACTCGATCATCTTCCGGCATCCGGTGAGGCAGTCTGAGGCGACCGACAAGCCAGGGCTACGGGTGCGCTGCGGTCTCGGCACGCGGGACGAGGGAGAGGCTGCACGGCTACGGGACGAGCTCAACGTCCTGTTGGGCGACGCCAAGTACCACGATCCTGCTGCTCGGTCCGAGGCCGAGCGGCGATTCGATTCTCGTGTCGTCGACATCTTCTTTGGAAAGATGGTGCCCGAGGTGACGGACTTCGCGGCGCTGCGCGACGCCGCAATCGCGCTGCCCGAGTCGACGCCCACCGGATACCGGCGTGTCCTATTTCTCGGTACAACCGGTGCTGGCAAGACGACGCTGGTTCGCCAGCTGATCGGGACGGACCCTAAGGAGGAACGCTTCCCGTCAACATCCACAGCAAAGACGACCATCCACGACACCGAGATCGTCCTCACCGAAGGCAGTTGGCGTGCGGTGGCGACCTTCACCTCAGGCGACGAAGTGCGCCAGTATCTGAGCGAGTGCATTTCGGACGCCGTGCTCGCCGCAGCCAGGGGCGCAGACGACGCCGAGGTGCTACGGAGACTCCTGAACCACGCAAATCAGCGCTTCCGGTTAAGCTACGTGCTCGGAAACGGTCCGACGGTCGCCTCTCGCATTTCAGACTTCGACGATGAAGATGTGGAATTGGACAGCGAGGAGGCTCTTCTTTTCGAAGAGGAGCGCGACACGATCGACGTGACACGAACTACAGAACTACTCGAGGCGACCGTGGCGAAGCTGCACGGCCTCGCGATCCGACACCGCGACGGGCTACGCGATGAACTCGAAGTCAGTGGTAATGATGACGAGCGTGTCGCCGAGGAACTCTTCGAAGAGGAGCTAGACAACCTTCTGCGCGACGACGAGGACTTCCACCAAGTGGCGGATGCACTGATGGAAGAGATCGAGAAGCGCTTTGATTTGCTCCCACCCGGTAAAGTCAAGAAGACACGACAGGGATGGCCCCTCTCTTGGAATGGCGAGTGGGGGTTCGAGGAGCGCGCCGAGTTCCTCTCCGCAGTCTCTCGTTTCTCCAGCAACTACGCGCCTTTATTCGGGCGGCTCCTGACGCCGCTCGTGAACGGCCTGCGTGTCGCCGGCCCCTTCACTCCGGCTTGGAACGGAAGCGAGACACCGAAGCTCGTCCTCCTCGACGGCGAGGGGCTTGGACACACACCCAAGTCATCGTCAGCGGTGTCGACGGCAGTGAGTCGCCGCATCGAGGCGGCGGATGCGGTCCTCTTGGTAGACAACGCCACCCAGCCGATGCAGGCGGCTTCACTCGCCGCCATGCGCGCGGTCGTAGCAGCCGGCAATGCCCGAAAGCTCATCGTCGCCTTCACGCACTTCGACGAGGTCAAGGGCGATAACCTGCCGACCCTAGCGGCCAAGGTGCAACACGTCCTGGCCTCTGCGGAGAACGTGCTCGCGGCCTTCGGAGAGGATCTAGGTCCGTACGCCGAACGCGCATTGCGCCAACGCGTGGAGAACGCGCGCTTCTTCTTGGGTAACATTCACGAGCCGCTGAGCGAGACCGCTGCTTCAGGCAGGCACACGATTCCACAGCTTCTCAAGCTCCTCCACTGCATCGATCAGGTGATCAAGCGGCCGGAGCCTACGCAGGCCCGGCCAGTCTATAGCCGGATGAACCTCGTACTGGCAATCCATAGCGCAGCCGACGCCTTCCACGAGGCGTGGCAACCGCGCCTCGGTCTCGAGTCCAAGCCTGGCTTTGCGAAGGAACACTGGACACGGGTCAAGGCCCTAAGCCGTCGGCTCGGCGAGGGGTGGAACGACGAATACGATACCCTGCGGCCGGTTGCCGATCTTCGCAAGGAACTGGTGGAGCGGATCTACATGTTTGTTCAGAATCCTCTGCGTTGGGAGGGGCCCGAACTGACAGAGGATCAGAAGCAGGACTGTTTCGACGCTTTCGCGGACAATCTGGGTCGACGGCTACTCGAAGTATGCACTCGCCGCATCTGGAACGAACGCGCGGTGCAGTGGCAGGAGGCGTACTACAAGCGCGGAACCGGCTCGACTTTCGTACGCGCCCGAATCATCGGCGACGATATCTACAAGCCAGCGGCGCCTGTTCCCGACGACACGCCATCTCCTGACCGCAACCAGTTCCTTCATGAAATTGTCGAAGAGGTCAAACAGGCGGCCAAAGAGACCAACGCCGTGCTTGAGTAGAGATGAGATCATCACCACGGCCGAGCCCCCGCACGGAGCCGGTCACGGAGGACGGGCATCCGGTCCTGTAGGACAGATCCGTAACGAGTCCGCGTCGGGTTAAACGGTCAGGTCAAGGTCGGGGGCAGGCGGGCGTTGTCCGGGAGGGTGGCGCAGGGGCTCCATCACGTAGGCGGCCAGTTCGTCATCGGTGAGAGCCGCGAGCCTGTCGGTGGGCCGTCGCTTGCGGCCGATGCGGGCCTTGGCGCTGCGGCTCTGCTTCTGCCGGACCTTACGGTCAGGGTTGCGGAGGTCTACGGCCAGCCAGCATCTGTCGTCGGTGAGCAGTTCGGGGTCCCCGGTCCACAATGGCGCGTCATGCCGGAGCGCGGTAGCTATGGCCATAGCGTCTCCGTGCGAGACGAACCAGCCGAGCTTGACACGGCCAGCGCAGACGGCGATGTCGGCGCTCGCAGGCTCGATCCTCACCAGTTCGCGTAGCACGCGCTCTTGGTGGTCGGCGACTTCGGGTCCGTACTGCTGCAGGAGCGCGGCGGTAGCCTCGCTGAGGTTGGCCGTGCTCATGATGGCGGTGCGCGAGTCGTCGCGAAGGAGGTCTCGCATCGCGGTTCGGGCGGGCTCCTCGCCTGCGTAGGCGCGCATCACCGGCCACGAGTCGATTACGACGGTGGAGCGGTCCTCAGGCCCTAGACGTTGATGGGCTCGGCGCTGGCGGTTGCCCGTCGGCTGTATTCGGACCGTTCGTGCTCTTGGGCCGCGTTGCGGCGCTCGATGGCGCGTTGCTCGTCGTGGTACTCCGCCGCGGCCGGAAATTTGCCGAGGGCTCGGTCGAAGTCCGCTAGGGCGGATTCTCGTTCGGCGCTGGTCACGGCATGCAGCATAGCCCCCGCTGGGATCGCCGTCCCCGCGGCGGTCCAGGCGGATCGTGAGGGCCTCCGAGGTCGGAGAAAGGTCACGGTGCTAGCCATATCACACGTCGGTGACACGGATGCGAGGCTCCACTAGCGGGGGAAAACGGGCTCTCCGCGTTTCAGGTCGGGGTGCGGTGTCGTGGCTCGCCCAGTCAGGTTTGCCGATCATAGGCAGACTCGCCTGAAGACCAGCCGTCCGTCACCGAAGTTGGTGAACCCGAACGCGGCGCGCTCGGCGCTTGCGAGGTTGGATGGGCGTCGGTGGCTCCGTTGGTGACCCGGGCGGCGTGCAGATCTGGGTGCGCCAGCGCCAGATGGTGCAGGCCCAGCCGGTTGATCTCCGTCGGCAGGCCGGGGTCCTGGAGATCCGGCGGCGAGCGGTCGCAGGCGCCCGCTCGGCGTCGGGAATGTCCGTAGACGCTGCGCAGGGTCTCCTTCGCGTGCCAGGCGTCGCGGACCTCGCCGTAGGGGTCGCCGGCCTCCAGCAGGCCCCGCAGCCGGACGCGTCCGGAGTCGGTGATGCTCTCGGACGCGGAGACGAGCAGCTTGCGGGCCCGGTAGAGGGGGTCGGGCTTGCGGCCGCGGTGGCCCAGGGTCTGGTTCTGGACCCGGCGGCGGACCTCGTCGAGCGCGGTGTTTCCCGGGACCGCACCACGTGGAACGGGTCCGCGACCTGGGCCGACGTCGGGTATTGCGGTGTCGAACGCGGCCCGATAGGGGCCACTGAGAGGTCAAGCACCGCCCAGCGGATCTGCTCGAGCCATTCGCGGGGCCGGCTGAGCAGCCACAGTGCGGGTGCTTTGGCGGTGCGGCCCGGCACTATGTCGAGCAGCTGGCCCCGCCCGACGTCGACGATGCTGGTGGACCAGGCCTTGTCTTTGAACCGGCCCCGGCGCCCCATCAAGGTTTCGTCGAGGCCCAGCGCCTCGACATCTGAGATCCGCTCTGTGTCGGCGTCGAGCAGCGCAGAGCCCCAGCGCCGCACCGACGCGTTCGCCGGGTGCCAGCTGCATCCCAGCTCCGCGGCGACCTCGTCGACAGGGCGCGCCCGGCCCGCCTGGCGGGTCGCCCAGCGCCCCGCCCTCGCAGTCAACTTCTCCCGCGGCGGCGCGATCTCGGGGTCCTGCTCGGTGACGGTGCCCGCCCCACAGCCTCGACTCGGGCAGCGCCACCGCCGCTTGTGCCACATCAGCCGCACCGGCCTCGCCGAACGCCGGGAGGTCCACCAGCTCGACCCGGCGCTCGCCGTCTGACCACAACGCCCCGCCGCAGCTCCCGCAGCCCGGCCTCGGCGCGGTTCGACGGACATGCACCCCCAGCGGCTCGCCGTCCTCGTCGTCGACGCCGAGCACCTCGACATCGCCCAGTCCCACCATCAGCTCGCACATGCGCGTAGGGTCGCATTCCACAGGGATCGTCCAGTTGTTCGGCTGTCTGTCAGCGCCGATTCTGGGGGATCCCTCGCGTTCAGCCGCGGATTGGCTACCGCCTCCACTCCGCCCTCATTCGCGAAGAGCCGGAAAAGCCGGGGAATTCGGGGCCTAGAGCGGGGATTCGCGACTCGCGCAGGGGATGGCCCGCTTTGGCCCGTATCCGCCGAACGACCAACCGTCACAGTGGCCGCTCGCATCCGCCTGCTTGGCGGACCTCCCGCCACTGCGGAACATTGGCGTTCGTGGAGGCGGCCCTGTCGCTCGCCATCCACTCCGACCTCGGCGCCAACCACGCGGGCTACATCCTCGAGCAGTTGGCCGAACTCTTCAACGGCTGCGAACCCCGGCAGGACGGTCAGCAGGGGATTACCTCGCTGATGCGGCCGGTGGCCACCAGCACGAAGCGAGAGCGCCCTCGGGATTCGCCCGAACCCTGAACCCCCGCGGCATTCCTAGCTCCAGGGCCACCGCGGGTTTCCGAGGCACCCTGATGATGGGGCGTGGCCACGCCGGTGCTCTGTGCTGGCCCGTCCACGTCGAGGCACAGGTCGAGCCCGGTGGCCGTACTGACCCTGCGCACGACCTCTATCGCCCTTGCCGCCGCACCGCGAGCGCCGTCGGGGCCATTGATCCCGAAGTCGATCTCGATGTTGCCGGTGGAGGCTTGGCCCCAAACGCCCGGATCCACCAGCCCAGCCACTTCGTAGAACTCGTCCGCCAGCTTCCAGAGGACTTCCGAGAACTCGGCCTCGGTCGGCAGGCGCTCGACTCCGTCGTCGAAGGCCGCAAGGCTTCCCCTGTAGATCACCTCATGATGGGTCAGGGCCATTGCCGCCTCCTCCGCCATGCCATCCGAGACAGGTCTCGAACCTCTTTCGCCTGTTCATCAGCGTACGAGAACCCGACGGCGACCCCGGTGCTGGCCGACCGCCTTGTCAGGGGCTTGGGCGGGTCGCCTCGGCGTGGAGGATGTCGGCTATGCAGTTGGTGAGCTTCTCGGCGAAGGCCAGGTGGAGGAACTCGTTGGGGCCGTGCGCGTTGGACGCCGGGCCGAGCACTCCGGTCACCACGAACTGCGCCTGGGGGAACATCTCGCCGAGCATGGCGATGAACGGGATGCTGCCGCCCACTCCGAGCAGCTGCGCCGGCTGGCCGAAGCGGCGCACGGCGCTGTCATTGAGGGCACCGGCGAGCCACGGCGACAGGTCGGGCGCGTCCCAGCCGTTGGCGCACTCGAGGACGTCCACGGCCACCGACGCCTGAAGGGGCGGATCAGAGGTGAGCCGGTCCGCTAGCTCCGCGGCGGTGGCCTCGGCGCTCGCGGTCGGCGGCAGCCGGAGGCTCAGCTTCAGCGCGGTGTAGGGGCGAAGCACGTTGCCCGCGGAGGCGGTGGGAGGCAGGCCGTCGGCGCCGGTGACGCTGAGAGCCGGGCACCAGGTGCGGGCCAGCAGGCCCTCGGCCGAGTCGTCCTCCATCAGGCGGAGGTCTCCGACCAAGCCGAAGCGCTCGCCGGTCCCGCCGAGTCGGTCGGCCATCGCCCGAGCCTCCGCGGCTCGGTGAGCCGGGATCTCGGCGTGGGCCTTCTCCAGCAAGACGCGGCCGGTGGCGGAGTCCTCGATGCGGTCCAGCAGGATGCGGGCCAGCCGGAACGACGACGGCACCAGCCCGCTGGCTATGCCGCTGTGCCAGCCTTCGGCCAGCACGTCCACCCGCAGGGTGGCGTCCACCAGACCCCGCAGCGAGGTGGTGAGCCACAGCGTGTCGTAGGTCGCGCAGCCCGAGTCCAGGCACACCAGCAGGCCCACATCGCCGAGACGGTCGCCGAGGGCGTCGAGATGGTGCATCAGGTCGGGGCTGCCGGACTCCTCGGACGCCTCGATGAGCACCAGGCAGCGGCGGTGGCTGCCGCCAGCGGCCTGCACCGCCTCGATGGCGGCCATGCTCGCGAACGCGGCGTAGCCGTCGTCGGCGCCGCCCCGGCCGTAGAGCCGGTCGCCGTCGCGAACCGGCGTCCACGGCCCGAGGCCGTCCCGCCACCCGGTCATCTCCGGCTGTTTGTCCAAGTGCCCGTACAGCACGACCGTCGACCGGTCGGCGCCTGCGGCGGGCGCCAGGCCGAACGGCTCCACCTCCGCCACGATCAGCGGGGTGCGGCCGGGCAGCCGCTGCACCTCCACGCTCAGCCCGGCCACGGGCCGCGCCGCCATCCAGGCCGACACCTGCTGCACGGCCGCCTCGATGTGGCCCGCCTCCTCCCAGCCGGGGTCGAACCCCGGCGACAGCGCCGGAATGGCGATGTAGCGCTCAAGCTCACCGACGATCTCGTCACGCCAGCACGCGGCCACCGCAACCGACACGGCGTCTCTGTCCATGCTCAGACTCCTCCTTTGCTGCCTGCTGCTCCGGCCCAACGAAACCTCGCCCCCACTCTCTCACCATCTCCGCCCCACAACGTGCCCGAGCACAATGGCCACATGCCAACGCCTGGCCGTGCGGGCGATGCCGCGATGCTGGTCCAGCCGACCGGGACGGTGCCGGAGGTGTTGATGCCCAAGGCGAGAATCGTTCTTCAAGATTATGCAATCTTGAAAGAGAAAGGAGGAAATCACTCGATTCTCTCTCAAGATTGTACAATCTTGAACGATGGCTCGACTATCCCGCCTCGACGACATCCCTGATCGGCTCACCGAAGAAGGCTTCTAGGACCTGTTTGGCCAGGTCGAGCACGAGACCCTGGACTTCAAGCGCGGCGTTCCCGACGACATTCTCACGACGATCCCGGCCATGGCGATGACCTACGGCGGGCTCATCGTCCACGGGGTCAGCGCCGATCTGAGGATCGTCGGCTGCCCTCGATCGCAGAACACGGTCGACCGCATAACCCGATTCGCGGGCGAATGCGGTGTTGATGTGAGGATCGGATCGTTGCTGGCCGACGAGACGGAGATCACCGTCACCGAGGTGCCGGAGATCCGCGGCCGCATCGTCACCGCAGGCGACGGCTCGGTGACGGTGACGCTGCGCAACCGCTTCCTCGTCGACGTCGAGGACCAAGTCTGGCTGTCACTGCTCGGCCAGTACCGGATGACGACGGGTGAGCGCCGCGCGCTGGTCGTGGCCCGCCGGGAGGGGTCGGTCACGCCGCGCATCGAAGTGCGAAGCCCCGGTCCGCTGCCCGGCCACATCACCACCGGCTGCGCCAGGTGCTGGGAGAGCCTGATGTGCGCGGGCTGCTGTCGGGAGCGGTCGCCAAGGGGCTGCTCGTGCGCGTCGGCGAGCGGGGCGGTAGTCGGTACGAGCTCTCAGACGAAATCGTGCTCCGGGCCGGCAACGCCGGCATGGAAGCACAGAGCCGAAAGGGGCAACTCCTGTACGACGAGATCCAGAGGCGCGGAAGCATCTCGACATCCGAGGGGGTACAACTGCTCGGCGAGAGCGCTCCCGCTGTGCGGGGACTGCTCAACGGCCTAGTGGAGATGGGTCTGGCACGCGCCGAGGGACGAACCAGGGGCAGGCGCTACTACAGCGCATGATTCGACAATCTTTGTAGAAGGTAGCCCATCTGCCCGATTTCGAATCCAAGATTGTCAAATCTTGACGGCCGAACCATGCAGCCGTCCGGAGGCGACCCGCAGGAGCGTCTTCAGCGTAAGGCGAGGCGGGCGGCGGCTAGGTCGGCGGCTGCGAAGCCGGCCGACTTGAAGAGGGTGATTTCGTTGTCGGACGTCCGGCCGGGGTGGTCGCCAGCGACGAGAGCCCTCAGGTCGGCGATGATCGACGCCTCGGTAATCACGCCGTCAGCCAGCGGCTGGGCCAAGTCGCCCGACATTGACGCGCCCGCGACGGTGTCCACGAAGATCGTGGCCCGCCCGGCGGCGCCGTCGTCGGACTCGCGCATGTCGGGCCGGAAGCTGCCGACGAGATCGAGGTGCGTGCCGGGCGCGAGCAGTTCGCCGCGAACCAGCGGGCTGGTGGCACCGGTTACGCACGAGACGATGTCGGCCCGCCCGATGCTGGCGTCGAGGTCGGTGGACGCCTCGGCCGGGTAACCCCCGGCTCGCAGCTGCTCGACGACCGACTCGGCGGCTTCGAGCCTGCGACCCCAGATCTCGACGCCGGCCAGCGGACGCACCGCGGCGTGGGCCCGAGCCATGTTTGGCGACAGCCGGCCCGTTCCCACCACCAGGAGCCTCGCAGCGTCGGCTCGGGCCAGATACGACGCGGCCAGCGCCGAGACGGCCGCTGTGCGGCGGTCGGTCAGCTCGTCGCCGTCGAGCACGGCTCGCGGTTCCCCGGTGCGGCCGTCGAACAGCACGCACACGGCGTTGACGGAGGGCACGGCGGTGCCGGCATTGGACGGAAAATAGGTGACGGTCTTGACGCCGATCAGCTCGCCGTCCTCCCAGGCGGGCATCAACAGCAGCGACCCGGTGCCGCCGTCGGGCAGGCCGACCGGATGCACCTGGCGCTCGGGCGAGACGACCGCGTCCTCCGTCAGCGCCGCCACAATGGCCGCCATCAACTCGGGCCACGGCGTGGCTGTCCGGACCGCAGCCGCGTCAAGCGTCCGCATCACGTAAGCACGTCAACGCTGAGCGCGCCGACGAAAGCCTGATCGTCGGCGGCGTGCTCGCCGGCCGCTACCGCAGCAGACTGCCGGTGAGCTTCGGCCGCGAACTCCAGAGTACGAACGTCAACCACCCACCGTTGGATCGGACGCATGCCCCGGTCGCGCATTCGCGTACGGTAGTTGTGCACCCGCCCCATGACAGCCAGCCTGCTGTCGCTCGGTCACCATCTGACGCTTTGGGCGCGACATGGTGAGCATCTGGCTAGGTCGAGCGCCGTTGGGTCCAGGAATCGATGGCGACCGCGGCCAGTATCACCGCCCCCTGGATGACCCGCTGCCAGATCGGATCGACCTGGTGCAGGTTGAAGCCGTTGATCATCAGCGCGATGAAGAACGCCCCGGCGATGGTGCGCCACACGGCGCCCTCGCCTCCCGCGATGGAAGTCCCGCCCACCACGACAGCCGCGATCACACCGAACACGAAGCTGAAGTCGTCCGACGGCAGGGCTGACAGCGACCGGGACGACGACACCACGCCAGCCAGGCCGGCGGCCGCTCCGGCCAAGGCGAACGCGATCGTCTTGACCCGGGCCACGGGTACTCCGGCCAGGCGGGCGGCCTCGGCGTTGCCGCCAACGGCATACACGTGGCGGCCGAACCGGGTCCGGCTCAGCAGGACCCAAGCCACTGCGACCACCGCGGCCGCGATCCACGCACCGGTGGTGATGCCCCACCAGCGAGTGCGAGCAATGGCCGGATAGGCGTCGGTGGAGGCCCTCAACACGCTTCTGTCGCTGATCAGGAAGCCCGCGCCGAAGACCATGAAGGAGGTCGCCAGTGTGGCGATGAACGAGTTGACCTTCAGAACTGTGACCACCAACCCGTTGGCCACCCCCACCGCCAAGCCGACAGCGACTCCGACGACCAGCGCCAGCACGGCGTTGCCGGTGGCGTTCTCGACCTGCAACGCGAACAGCGGCGAGACCACGAACACGGACGCAGCCGAGATGTCGAACCCGCCCGCGATCATGGTGATCGTGGCGAACGACGCCGCGATGAGGAGCGCCGACTGCTGGTCGAGGATGTTGCGGAAGTTTGCCTGGCTCAAGAAACCGTCCGTAGTCGCGGCCAGCGCCACGAACAGCGCGACGGTGACGACGGCGATGCCGTAGCGGCGGGCCGCGGGCAGCACCTGGGCCATCATCGGGACGTTCCTCCCGCCGACGCGGCCCCGGGGTCGTGCCTGACCTCTGCCCGGTCTCCGGAATCGTTCCCGGCGCTCGACTCGTCTCCAGGACCGAAGGCCGCTGACAGCAGGTTCTCCTCGGTCATGTCGTCGCCCGCATGCTCGGCGACGATGCGGCCGCCCCGCATCACCAGCGCCCGGTGGCAGATGCCGATCACCTCCTCCAACTCCGAGGAGACAAGCAGCACCGCGCATTCCGAGCGGGCCATCCGGTTAAGTGCCTCGTAGATGGCCCGCTTCGAGCCGACGTCCACGCCCCGCGTGGGCTCGTCGGCTATGAGGAGCCTGGGCGCCCCGAGCACGGCCCGAGCGAGGAGCACCTTCTGCTGGTTGCCG
Organism: Acidimicrobiales bacterium; assembly: GCA_963667505.2. Taxonomy (GTDB): domain Bacteria; phylum Actinomycetota; class Acidimicrobiia; order Acidimicrobiales; family Aldehydirespiratoraceae; genus Aldehydirespirator. The sequence continues at coordinate 2,667,262 of OY763490.2, forward strand.
CCCGACAGGGTCGCCACCGGCACCAGCACGCTCCCGGCCCGCACGCCGACCTCGTCGCACGCTCGAAGGGCCGCTTCCTGCTCCGGGCCGGTGCGCACGCCCAACCGTCCGGCGAATCGCCTGAGATGGGGCAGCGTGGTGTTGTCTCGCACCGGCCGCCTGGCCACCAGGCCCTGGTCGCGGCGGGACTCGGGTATGAGGGCCACTCCGCTGGCCAGGGCGTCGTGCACGCCGCCCGCGAGCCGGCGGCCGCCGACCTCGACCGACCCGGTCGCGGTGGCATGGGCACCGTACACCGCGTGGGCCACCTCGCTGCGGCCCGCTCCCACCAGACCGGCGAGGCCCACGATCTCGCCCGCCTTGACCTGCAGCGACACATCGAAGAACTTCCCGTCGGCCGAGCTGAGACCCTCGACCCGCAGCACCGCCGGTGCGTCGGCGGCGGGCGCGGGCGGCTTGGGCGGGAACACTTCGCCGATCTGGCGGCCGGTCATGCCCTCCACCAACGACGCGTGGGACTCCAGGCGCGCCGGGCCGGTGCGCACGATGCGTCCGTCGCGCATGACCGTGACCGTGTCCGCCACCGACAGCACCTCGTTTAGGAAATGCGTGACGTAAACCACGGCCACCCCGCGCTCAGCCAGGCTGCGGACGGTGCTGCGCAATTCCACGGCCTCGTGGCTCGCTAGCCGGGCGGTCGGCTCGTCGAGCACCACGAGGCGCGACCGCCGGCCCAGGGCGCGCAGTATCTCCACCTTCTGCTGGTCGGCCACCGCCAGCGACCCGGCCCGTCGCTCGAGGGGCGCCTCCAGGCCGTGCTCGCCGATGAGGGCCTCGACCCGGCGGCGGTTGGCGCGGCCGTTAACGAACGGCCCCCAGCGCTCCTCGGTGCCCAGCACGACGTTGTCCACCACGCTCATGGCGGGCAGCAGCGACAACTCCTGGGCCACGCCGACGAGACCGGCAGCCGCGGCCTCGGCCGGGCTGTCCAGCCGGACAGTCGTGCCGTCGAGGGCGAGACTGCCCGCGTCGGGAGCGTGAACACCCAGCACGATCCCGCACAGCGTGGACTTCCCGGCGCCGTTCTCGCCCACCAGTCCGTGGACGCGACCGGCCTCGAAGTCGACGGAGACCTCCTCAAGGGCGCGAGTCGCGCCGAAGCGCTTGCTCACGTTGTGCACGCTTACAAGCGCTCCGGCGCAATTCATCGGGCTGCACCCCGCGCCGGGGGCGCGGGATCCTCGGCTGTGGGTGGCCGCGTCAGCCGTCCCACTGGGGCGCGAACAGATCCACGTTGTCGGCGGTCACCAGCCCATTGTCGGGCAGATCGGCCAGCGGATCCACCCCGCCGAAGTCCGCTCCGCCGGTCAAGGCCGCGACCATCGCCTCCATGGCGATGCGCCCCTCGTCGCCGGGAGCGCCGAACACCCCGCCGAACCAGCGGCCGGCGGCGATGCCCTCGATGGCCGGCTTCGAACCGCCCCAGCCCACCAGGCGGACCTGGTCGAGCTTGCCCTCGTCGGTGAGAACGATCTCAGCGCCCTGCACCGACTGGTCGGCGCCGACGAGCACGTTGAAGTCCGGGGCGACCTGGAGGATGTCCTGGGTGGCGTTGATGCCGCCCTCGGGACCGAGATACTGGCCCTCGCCCTCGGCGACGATGGTGATGGCCGGATAGGCGGCGATGACCTCGTCGAGGCCGGCGCGGGCCGCGTCGTCGATGGGCAGGCCCTTGATTCCGTAGATGTAGACGACCTCGCACGGGTCGAGGTCGGCGCAGGCCAACACGGTGAGCTCCCCGAGGCGGTTGCCGTTCACGAACGGGGCGGCCATGACGTTGGCGCTCACGCCGGGCACCTGGGGCTCTGAGGTGGTGTAGTCCTCGCCCACCACCTGGTTGAGGAGGACCACCTCGAGGCCCGCGTCGAGCGCGTCCTGAATGTCGGGGGCCGAGGCGATGCCGGCGATCGACACCAGGACCACGCCGTCGTAGGCGCCCGAGGCGATCACGTCCTGGAACTGGGTCGTCTGCAGGCCGGGGTCGAACTGGGCGTCGAACTCGGTGATCTCGATGTTGTTGGCTTCAGCCACCGCCTCCATCTCCAGGCGCGACGAGAGCAGCCATGTGTTGGCCGAGCTGGCCGACAGGTAGGCGACCTGGAACGGCTCGTCCGGCTCGGCCGGCGCGGGCTCGTCCATGTCACCGCCCTCGTCGGGCTCGTCGGGCGCGGCCTCGTCGCTCCCGTCAGGCGCGGGCTCCGGCTCAGCCGCGTCGTCGTCGCCCTCGTCGGGCGCGGGCGCGGCCGCTTCGTCGCTCTCGTCGGGCTCAGGCTCCGGCTCGACGTCGTCGCTGTCGCGGTCGTCCGGGGCCGGCTCCTGCGTCGCCTCACCGCCCGACGCTCCGTCGTCGTCGCTGCCGCAAGAGGCTGCGACCAGAGCGAAGACCGCGACGAGTGCGAGCCACAGGAGCGAGAGTCTGCTGCGCGGGATTCTCGCCATAGGGCGTCACCTCCTCCTGGTACGCCGCCCGGCTCATGCCGAGCTGACCGCACCATAAGACGAGATGTCAGCCACAGACTTAGGCTGAATGCCTACGTGACGGCCTATTGCAGTGCGTTCTGCATAAGCGGGGCTGGCTGACGGTTGATGCGCAGCATCCGGCACGCCAACTGCAGGGACAGACGGATCTCGGCGTCGTCCAGAGCGACGCCGAGCAGTCCGGCGATGCGCCGGATCCGGTTGGCGACCGTGTTGCGGTGCAGGCCCAGCTCCAGCGCGGCCTCCGTGGTGGAGCAGCTGGAGTCGAGGTACACCTCGAGCGTTCGCAGCAGTTCGTTGTCGCTGTCGGCCTCGAGGACCGGCTGCAAGATGAACCGGGCGTAGCGGGCGAAGTCCTCGGACCCGAACCAGCCCATCAGCACCCGCTGCACGCCGAGCTGGTCTATGTGGGCCGCGCCGGAACGGCCCCCGAAGCGGGCGTTGGCGATCAGGGCCGCCTCGTGGGCCTCGGTTAGCGACAGGCGCAGCCCTGCGAGGTCGGCGTAGGGACGGCCGATGCCGGCGTGGGCCCGCAGGTCCGAGTGGGCGTCGACGAACTCGCCCAGGGCCTCGCTGAGCCGGCGCACCATCGCCGAGTAGTTCTCCACCGCGGGCTCCGACGACTCGGTCACCCAGCCGCTCCACCCGTCGTTCCGCTCCACCAGCGGCCCGTCGAGCCCGGCGCCGCGCAGACGCTCCCGCACCTCGGCGTGGAGGTCGATGATCCGGGACGTCTCCGCGCCGTGCAGGGTGATGTGCAGGCCGGTGTTCCACCCCGCCGCGCTCCATCCCAGCGCCAGCATCTGGTTGCGGATGTCGCGTTCGTGTAGGTCGCTGGTGGCCAGCAGCTCGTTGAGCACGGCGATGCGGCGACGGGCGTCGCTCTCGCTGCGGGCCCGGACCGAGGCCAGGAGGGCGGCCAGATACCACGACCCGATCTGGAGCAGCGACCGCAGCAGGCGCTGGACCCCGTCCGACCCGCGGCTCTCGGCCACCAGCCAGTAGTCGGCGTCCTCACCGGCCTCGCCGGGGGTCAGCACTATCGCAGTGCTGTGGAGGGCGGCCTCGGCGGAGTTGTCCACCAGATAGGCCGGACCCGACGCCAGCCGCCGATCGCCGACCTCGATGGCGTCGCCCGCCACCAGGCTCCGGTCCTGGCCCAGAAGGCAGACGCTCGAGGCGCTCAGCTCGGCGACCGCACCGAGCACCAGGTCCACGCTGGCGTCGTGGGTCCTGCTCAGCGACACCAGCAGCGAGTCGACCGCCGAGGCGTGCTCGACGTCGGCCGCCCAGAGCTGGGCCCTCAGCCGGTGGGCGAGGGTCATGGCGTCGGCGTCGGGCACCACCACCAGCGGCACGTCGAAGCGGTTCGCCAGGCGGCGCACGCCGACGTCGAGCTCGAAGCCGGGGTTGGTCACGATCAGGGTGGACGAGCCCGCGTCGGCCACGATCCGGATGGCCACGTCGATCTGGTAGAGGTGCTCGCCGATGTCGGCCGCGTCGAGCACCACCGCCTCCCCGGGCTGTGGAGGGGCGTCGGAGTGCAGTCTTCCGCGGAGGACGACCTCGGTGACCTCCTCGTCCAGCCCGGCCCCGCCGGCAACGACCTTGGCGCCGGTGAGCGCGGGCGACGCCAGCAGCTGCCGCACTGTTGTCAGGCGCTGGTTGCCCACGGCCCCAAACCTACAGAGGCTGCTACTCGTGGGCGTCTGAGCCCTACAGCAGGCTGGCCCGGAAGAAGTCGAGCATGTTGGCGCTGGCGAACCGGGCGGCCCGGCGGGCGCCGAACCGCTCCACGAGGCGGGCGGACAGGTTCGCATAGTGGGCCGGGGCCTTCAGGTCGTCGATGAAGGAGAGGTCGGCAGGATCGACGAGCAGCTGCCGTCCGAGCACAGGATCGACGGTGGCGATCACGTCCTCGATGAAGTCCGCCCCGATGGCCACCCGGTCCTCGCCCGCGACCGCGGCGGCGTGCGCGATGTGGTCGACGAAGTCGTCGAGCTTGGGCGCTTCGTCGGAGACGAACGCCCCGAAGGCGTTGAGGGCCACGAAGCCGCCCGAGCCGGCCACCAGCCGGATCTGGGAGTCGGTGAGGTTGCGCGGATGGTCGCACAGCGCTCGGCACGACGAGTGGCTGGCCACGAAGGGCCTGGTGGCCACCTCGGCCAGATGGTCCACGCCGGCGGCCGACAGATGGCTGACGTCGACCACCATTCCGAGGCGCTCCATCTCGGCCACGGCCTCCACGCCCAGCGAGGAGAGACGCCCGCCGGTGCCGGACTCGGCGATCCCGTCGGCCATCATCGTGCGCCGATTCCAGGTGAGCGACGCAGTGCGCACCCCCAGGCGGTGCAGCGTCTCGAACATCGGCAGGGACGAGCCGACCGGCTCGGCGCCCTCGATGGCGAGCAGCAGGGCGATCCGTCCGCTGTCGATGATGGGGTCGATGTCGGCGGCGTTCTCGGCGATAGCCACGTCGGACCGGTGGACGGCTGCGATCTCGCGGGCCAGGGCGATTATCTCCAGCGTGCGCCGCAGGGACGCCTCGCCGACGAACTGCTCCTCGGTGAAGATGGCGAGGATCTGGAACACCACGCCGCCCGCCCGCAGCCCCGGCAGCCAGTCGTCTCCGAACGGGTCGGCCGCGCCCCGTTCGCGCCGGTGCATGCAGGCCAGCAGCAGGTCGTTGTGGGAGTCGGCGATGGGCAGCCCGGGCCCCTGGGCCGCGCCCGTCATGCTCTCGGCGTCCGTCGCCGCTGTCGGGCGCCGCCCGCTCGCGGCCGCGGCTTAGGCCAGAGGGCCAACGGCTTTGACCATGACGCGGCAGCCGCCGCCGGGCACGTAGGTCATGGGCACCTCGGTCACCGTGGTGATGCGGATCCGGTCCGGGTGGGCGCCGGAGCGCACCGCCGCGTTGGCGGCCAGTTCCTTGGCGTCGTCGAGGCACTCCTCGCGGCTGGACCGGTCATAGCTGTACACCCGGTCGACCGTTCCGGAGGCCTCGGCGATGCAGGCGCCGTAGGCGTTGGCCACCGAGTAGCTCTGCGGTCGCAGCACCTCCGATATTCCCGGCACCCGGTCGGCGATCAGGTGGGCGCCGCCGCCGACGGCCAGCAGCGGGATCTCCGCCCGGCTGGACTTCATGCGGTCGCTCATGACCGACACCTGCTCGTCCACCCAGCTCAACGCGTCGCATACCAGGCCGGGCGCCAGGTCCTGCACCAGGCTGCGGTCGCCGAAGCCGTCGAGGCGTCCCGACGCCAGCGAGACGTCCGACAGGGTGAGCGTGCCGCCGCCGACGCACCGCGCCTCGGTGGCGACCGCGTAGCCCACCGAGTCGGGGCCGATGGCCAGCTCCGAGCCGTTGCCGGCCCGGCGGTCGCGCACCACGGTGCCTCCTCCCAGCCCGATGGAGATCAGGTCGGGCATGCGGAAGTTGGTGCGCACCCCGCCCACCTCGACCGCGGCGGTGGACTCGCGGGGGAACCCGTTGACGAGGATGCCCGCATCGGCCGACGTGCCGCCCACGTCGATCACGACGGCGTCGTCGACCCCCGCCAGCGCGCAGGCGCCGCGCATCGAGTTGGTCGGCCCCGACCCGAGGGTGAGCACCGGGAAGCGCCCGGCCTCGGCCGCGGTGAGCAGGGTGCCGTCGTTCTGCGTGAGGTAGGCGTCTATGGCCAGTTCGTGCGCGGCGAGAGCGCTCTCGAAGCCGTCCACCACGCTGGAGGCCACGCTCAGCAGCGCGGCGTTGAGGATGGTGGCGTTCTCGCGTTCCAGCAGGCCCAGCGACCCCACCTCGTGGCTGAGCGACACGGGAAAGGCGTCGCCCAGCTCGGCGGCTAGGACGTCGCGGGCCCGCAGCTCGTGCTCGCTGGTCGCCGGGCTGAAGGCGGCCGACACCGCGATGGCGCGGCATCCCGCGGCGGTGGCCTCGGCCGCGAAGCGGCGGGCCGCGTCGGTGTCCAGCGGGGCGATCTCGGCGCCGGTGTACTCGTTGCCTCCCTCGATGATGGCGGAGAGCCCGATCACCATGTCGCGGATGTCGTCGGGCCAGGCCGCGCCGGACCGCACGCCCAGCGAGGACGGCGCAGCCAGGCGCAGCACGCCCACTGTGTCGAGGCCCCGCCGCTGGATGATGGCGTTGGTCGGGTGGGTCGTGCCCAGCATGGCCTTGGCCGCTCGCGTCTTGTCGATGCCCTGAAGCACGTTGCCGAGCGACTCGCGGATGCCGTCGATGGGCTCTGGGGTGGTGGCCACCTTGACCGCGCTGACCACCGCGCCGTCGCTGTCGATGACCACCGCGTCGGTGTTGGTGCCCCCGACGTCGATGCCGATGCGGAACTCCCGGTCCTCGCTCATGCCGAGAGCTCCACGAAGTCGATGTCGTAGCCGAAGGCCCGAGGCCCGACGAGGTCGAGCATCCCGTCGCGGTGCCATTCCGGCGCGCAGGGCATTCCGATCACGAGCACCCGGTTGCCGTAGGCGAGGGCCTCGGTGGTGATCGGATCGAAGGTCTCGCAGTCGAGCAGGCAGATCAGGTTGGGGGTGGTGATGGCGGGCCTGCCGTCCAGGAAGGCGATCAGGTTCTCGTTCTGCACCTCGATTCGCATGGTGGCGTCGAAGCCGTCGAGGTCCTCAAGGATCACCGTCGACCGGGCGAAGCCGTCAGTGGTGCGCCGGTCGAGGTCCACGACCTTGCCGTTGAAGAACCTCCTGGATCCCGACTCGGCCAGGAACCGCTCCCAGGCGCCGTCCTCGCCGTCCTTCACGGCTTGCAGCAGGCGACCCACCTCGGTGCAGTAGGTGAGCGAGCCCTGGATGGCATGCTCGGCGACCTGGGCCGCGGTGAGCGGGTAGCAGCTGATGGAGTTGGCCATGCCGAGCTGGATGACCGCAGTGCGGGCGAGCGTCTCGGCCACCTGGTTTGTGGTCGTCTCGAACACGCACTGGTTACCCTTCTCGTCGGCGACCGACAGCGGACCGGCCGGCAGCCCGGCCAGTGTGAAGACCGTCATCTCGATCTGGGGGAACGCCCGGCGCATCGAGTCGGCGTTGACTATGGGCAGCCCCATCTCGGCCGCGGTGGCGATGGGAAGCAGCGTGTTGCATCCGCCGACCTCGATCGGCATGATCGCCGCGGGCGTCTTGCCCAGGTACGAGGCCAGGGCCTTCACTCCGGCCACGTACTCGGTTCCGGCGGGGATCTTCTCCAGGATCACGGTGGGCGCGCCGATCACGGCGGTGGTCAGGACCAGCGCGTCGGGGTCAAGGTCGGCCGCGTTCACGACTTCCACCGGTCCGTAGGTCTCGAGGGCCTGATGGGCGACGAGCTTGGCGATGTAGGGGTCGCCGCCCCCGCCGGTGCCGAGCAGGGTCGCGCCGAGGCACAGCGCCTCGATGTCGTCGACGGTCAGCGTGTCCATGGCAGCTCCATCAGGCGAGTCTGGTGTCTCAGGTTCAGGGCCGGGGATCGACGTCGAGCACGGGCGCCACGGTTGGGATCCACTCGAGTTCCCGCGCTGGGACGGAGTCGTAGCCGCCGACCCGGCTGGTCCGCCAGCCGTGGTCGGCGCCGACGGCGGCCAGGAACTCGGCGTAGCGCAGGGGCGCGGTGATGGCGTCGATCACCGGCACGCCGATCTTCTCCTGCACCTCGCGGTAGAAGCCGAACTCGATGGTGCATCCCAGCACCACCGTGTCGGCCCGGTCGTCCTGCACCGCGCTCTCGGCTTCGTCGAGGATGCGCTGCTGGGTGGTCTCAGGGTCGGCCTGGAACTCGTCGACGCTCATGTCGAGCACCCGGAACGACGCGAGGTGGTCGCCGTATCCGTACTTGACGACGTTCTCGTGCATCTCCGGTATCCACTTGCGCCGTCCCACCAGGATCGAGACCCGCTCCCCGACGGTGGCTGCGATGTGAAGGCAGGCTTCGGCCGGTGCGGTGACGGCCATGGGACCGGCCAGCTCGCGGGCGCCGCGCAGGAACGGATCGTAGAAGCAGCCGATCACCGCGGCGTCGTAGCCCTGCTGTTCGGCGGCCCAGCGGACCACGCCCATGGTCGGGCCGGCCACTACTGCTTCCAGGGCGTTCCATTCGAGGTGCTGGGGACCGACGCCGGGAAGCGAGCACACGTCCACCCGAGTGGCGGGCGCAGCCTCGGCCCGCAGCTCCGCGCCGATGGGCGCGTCGTAGGCGTCGGTGCCGACGGGGTTGATCCACAGGATCCGGACCATTCGCGATCTCCCGGTCGTAGTTGTAGCCCTTCGGGCGAACCATATTGAAGGGTCCGAGGCCCCGATCATGGGCAAGCGGCATAGCTCGCAACTCCTGAATGTGCGTTCAGCACTGCCTAATGCAGGTGCCGCCCTAGGCCGAGTTGCGCAGTGAGTTCTGCGGGTAGGCCCTCTACCAGAGCACCTGGACCGGGAAGTCCTGGAACGCCGTATCCCTGGTGACCAGGGTGAGCGACTCCAGCTCCGCCTGAGCGGCCAGCATCCGGTCGAACGGGTCGCGGTGCTCATTCGGATAGCTGCCAGCGCGCAGGCCGTGGCGGTGGGTCAAAGGAAGGTGCCGTAGATCGGCGGCCAGTGACAGCTCTCCGAATCTGGGGACCAAGTCCCTGTATGGGGTCAGACGCCCCAGGCGCACCTTGGTGGCGATCTCCCAGGCACTGGCGGCGCTCACGAAGACCGTCACTTCCGCATCCGAGATCGTCTCGCGGACGCGCGACGGCAGCAGAGCTTCGTCGGACCACCACCACAGCAGCGCGTGCGTGTCGAGCAGAAGCCCCGTCATCTGCCTTCCCAGGCTCGGAGCTCCTCCTCGGGCAGCGGTTCGAAGAACTCAGGCCCGACGACCAAGTCCGGGAGCTGACCGCCGCGGCGGCGCTTCGGAGCGAGCGGCATGAGCCTGGCATAGGGCTTGCCTGCTTTGGCCAGGATGATCTCCTCTCCCGAGTGCGCCCGCTCCAGAAGCCTCGACAAGTGTGTCTTGGCCTCATGGACATTAATCATTTTTAGCTCAGCCACAATCATTCTCCTATGATACCCGTCTAGATCAAGCTCGCAGCACCCGCGTGACTGGCTGCCACGACGACTCCAGCCTAGTAGACTTAGTCCAAAGACTAGACTAACTAAGCAGGTGCCGGATCGCGGCGTCGGGCCGTTCAGTCGGCGGCGCCGACCATGGCTGCGGCCAGCTCCAGGTCGTCGGCCGCGGTGTGGAGGTCATTGACCGACACTTGGAACTCGTCGATCCCGTGGGCCTCTACGAGCTCGGTCAGCTCGGAGCGGCACTCGTCGGTTGTTCCGCTGATCACGAAGGCGTCGACCCAGTCGTCGCGCACGTGTCGGGCCGCGGCTGCGGGGCCGCCGTCGGCGAGGCCCCGGCGGATGGCGGCCTCGGTGTCGGGGTCCAGGCCGATGCGGTCCTTCACGTCGGCGGGCGAGTCGACCAGCCGGAAGGTGAGGCCAGCCCGGGCCGTCTCCCGGGCGCGCTCGGCGGTGACCAGGGCGGTCATGTAGCACAGCCTCGGACGGGGCCGGCCGTGGGCGTCGGCCGTGCCGCGGATCATGGCGACGTGCTCGCCGATCAGCTCCTTGTGGACGAACGACATGATGAAGCCGTCGGCGAGCTCTCCGGCGAGCCGCATCACCCTCGGACCCCGCCCGGCGAGCCAGATCGGGATGTCGGGCCGGCCGTAGCCGAGACGGGCCTGCCGGAACCCGCCGGCCACGCCGTTGGAGTCGACGGTGTCGCCCGCCCACAGGGCCCGGCTGGTGGTCACCAACTCGCGCATGGCCGTGATCGGCGCCCGGCGCTCGATGGCCAGCGGTGTGAGGGTGAGGGCCCGCCTGCGCCGATCCCCAGCGCGACCCGTCCGTTGGACGCCTCGTCGAGGGTGGCGACCACCGCGGCGGTCACGCCCGGATGGCGGGTGTAAGCGTTGGTGATGCCGGTGCCGACCTCCACCGTGTCGGTGGCCGCCGCGACCGCTCCGAGGGTGACCCAGCACTCGCGGGCCGCCAGACCCTCGTCGGGGATCCAGACCCGGCTGCAGCCGAGCCGTTCCGCGGCCACCGCCGCCGCCACGACCTGGTCAACGGGCCCATCGGGCATCACCATGCAAGCCAGCCGAACCACGTCACCGACAATAGGTCAAGCAGCCACCCGGTCAGCCTTCCGGCAGGGCGCAGCCCTTCGGTCCCCCGAGTCGCTGGTTCGGGCGAGTCCGCCGCAGTCCGGGACCGATGGAAGGCGGCTGTGAGAGCTCTGCCATGCTGTAGCGGATGGAGCTGGCAGGACGGGTGGCCTTGGTGACCGGCGGCGCCCACCGCGTCGGGCGGGCCATCGCGCTCGCGCTGGCGCAGGCGGGCGCAGATGTCGCCATCGCCTACCACCGTTCGGGGGCTCAGGCCGCGAGCACCGTCGAGGAGTTGAGGGGCTACGGCGTCCGCGCCGAGGCCTTCGGCGCCGACTTGGCAGTGCCCAGCGAGGCGGTGGGGCTGGTCGAGGCGGTCGTCAGCCGTCTCGGGCCGTTGGACGCCCTGGTCAACAGCGCGTCATGGTTCGCCCGCGACGAGTTCCCCACCGACGACACCGACACCTGGTACCAGACCTTCGACGTGGTGCTGCACGCGCCGTTCCATCTCACCAACGCGGTCGCTCCGGCGATGCTCGAGCGGGGCGGCGGCGCGGTGGTGAACGTAGTGGACCTGTCGGCCTGGCAGCCGTGGCCGGGCCGGGCCGCCCACAGCGTCGCCAAGGCGGCCCTGCTGGCCCTGACCCGACAGGCTGCGGTGGAGCTCGCGCCGACGGTGCGCTGCAACGCGGTGGCGCTCGGCCCCACCATCGAACCGGCCAAGTTCGGACCAGACCAGATCGAGAGGCTGCGCCGCCGCACCCTGCTGGGCCGCTGGAGCGGAGGCGAAGAGGCCGGCCGGGCGGTGCGCTACCTGCTGGAGGCCGACGCCGTAACCGGCGAGTGCCTGACCGTCGACGGCGGCGAGCAGTACGGCCACGTCCGCAACCGCTTCACCGACACCGCCCCTCAGGCACCCTGACGACTCGCCCCAATACACGACAATGCGGTCTCAGGGGCCGTGTAGCGTGCGCTTGTGTCTGACGGCTTCGACCAGAGCGCGTGCGCGGAGGTTGCGGACGGAGTTGCGGGCGGGTTCACCGGCAGCGGAGAAATCGTGTTCGTGGCACCCGTGGCCGAGAGCGAGCTTCCGGCCGCGGTCAGGGCCGAATGCAACCCAGTCGCGGGCAAGGGACGCGTCGAGGTGGCGGTGCTGTCTGCGCTGCGCCTGTGGCCGCGGGGCGCCACCGCCGCGGCCTTGGCCGACGCTCTGGGCGTCCACCGGTCCGCCGCGACGCAAGCGCTCGAGCAGTGCCTCGAGACGAGTCTGGTCGCACTCTCCGAGGAGACCCCTCCGATGTACCGGTCCCACCGGCGCGCCGTGTTCTGGCGCCTCGCCGACGCGGCGCGGACCGCGTCGTTGATGCCGTATCTGCCGCTGCCGGTGCGCACCCCGAGGCGGGGCTTCGAGGACTGCGGGGTGCCCGGGCGGTTCTGGCACCTGTTCTGGTCCGGCGTGGACCCGTCGTGTCTGCGCCTGCCCCGCGACGCGGCGCTCGTCGGGCGTCGGCTCATGGAGTCCTTCGACTCCGAGGCCCGGTCCTGGGTGCTGTCGCGCTTCACCGCCGAGCAGCTCGAAGACTGCCTCGACGCCTACTCGGACCCCGGCTCAGAGGTGCCGACAATGATCCGCCGGACGCTCCAGTCGCTGCGATGAGCGCCGTCGGCGACTGGGGCGACGTGCTCAGCGACCACATGATCGACGCCTGGCCCCGCATAGCTGAGGCGCTCAGCGGCATCGACTGCACGCTGATGGGCGGCACCGCAGTGTCGATGATGCTGAGGCACCGCCAGAGCTACGATTTGGACTTCGTCGCGCTGGAGCCCTTTGACTCGCGAGCGGTCGCAGCGCGGCTGCTGTCGTCGGCCAAGTACGCCGCCTACAAGGACGACGACCGTCCCCACATCGCCAAGGTGGCCTTCGACGGCGTGCCGGTCACGGTCATGCGCGACTTGCGGGGATTCGTCGAAGGCCATGCGACCGAGTTGGCGGCGGGCATAGCAGTGGACGGCATACGGATCGGGTCGATCCCGGACCTGATGGCCATGAAGCTGGATGTGATCCAGCACAGGCGGCAGGCCCGCGACTACATCGACATCGCCGCGATGGACAGGAGCGGGGCGTGCAGGATTGAGGACGGTCTGCGCTACCACAAGCAGAGGTACGCCCCCTCCGTCGCCTGGGAGGAGACTCTCCGGGTGGCCGACCTAGCGACCAGCCCGCAACAGACCGACGACGATCCGATCTTCGATGCCCTCATGCCCGAGACGGCCGACTACCTGAACGGCCGCCGAAGCGCCGTCATGGGCTGGGCGATCCAATCCGCCGAGCGCCCACTAGACGCCCCCGCACGCCCCCCACACGAGCGCCCCGGCGACCCCTTCCCCACCAGAGGCCCCAACCTCGACGAGCTCTAGGCAACGTGCTCGTCGGCTTGCAGCCGTTTGCCTCTCCCACCGCAGCCCCATCAGGCGTCGTCCTCAGTGGATTTCCATTCCCACTCAGAGGTGTCGAAGCCTGTCGGCGACCACGCTTCTTCAACCGAGGAGTCGTAGCGCTCGCGGGCGAGGCGGGCGGCTGCGGCCCAGCCCGCTCTCAGCGACACCCGCTCGGCCAGTCCAGCCTCCTCGATGAACGGCTTCGGCAGGCGCACGCCCCGTGAGTTTCCAATCGCCACAAACTTGGCGTCCATGAGAGCCTCCGTTTGCCACCCTGCCCGGTGACTGGCCAATGCAATAATGTAGTCACATTGTAATCAGCTATTTGTCGTGTTGCTGTGGCGACATGGCATCAGCGGATGAAGGCGGTGATGTCGGCGACCGTGCCGTCTTGGGTTGAGTTGCAGCTTGGCGGCAGCGCTTCACGAGGCGGTGCTGGTGTTGCTCGGATGTTGCGCGGGCGGTAGACCCGCGGCGTGGACGGGGCGGGCTTGTGGGTGCATGGCGGAGCCCGCCTTCGGAAGTACCGCAACCGGACGAAGGCCGTCAGGCGGACCGAGGATCCGGACGGGCCGATGTCCTCGGGCAGGCGCCCTCCTCACAGCCGGACGACCGTGGCGGCACCCCTTGTCGAGGACCTTGCCTGCTGGTTCGAAGGCCAGGCAGAAGCCCGCGAGCGCTTCGCCTGGGCGCTCCGCGACTCCTTGGACGAGCTGCTCGACGGCCAGCGGACGGGCCGGTGGTGCTATCAGCATCTGAGGAAGACGGAGAAGACCCACCTGGGCACCGCAATTGAGGTCAACTTCACGAAGGAGTTCGATATCGACGACGGGGCCGTACTGGACTGGTCCATCGAGGGGCGCGAGGTCGACTGCAAGTTCTCCAAGGACTTCGGCGGCTGGGAGATCCCGATGGAGATGTACCGCTGCGAGGATCACGGCGACCGGCAGGGCACCGCCGATCACCTGGCGCTGCTGCTGTGGATGACCGACGACGAGTCCCAGTGGGCGGCGGGAGTCGTGCAGATCCGCGACGACCTGCTGAGGTTCAGCGACGACGGCTCCGGCCGGCAGTACAACCAGGACAACAAGCGCCGGCTGAACGCCGACGGGCTCGAGAGCATCCGATGGCTCTGGGGCGGGCTTCAAGAAGATCTGCCGGAGAACCTGCTCCTCCATCTGAGCGAGGACAAGCGCCGTGTGATCCTGTCGCCGCGGTCTGGCCAGCAGCGGGTCAACGCGCTGTTCCGCGAGGTTCAGCGCAGGATCGTTACGAGGACGCCTGTGCTGACGGTGGCACAGCAGGACGACTCTTTGAAGCGGGCCCGCGACGCCCGGCTGCCGAGGCACCTCGGCGACGAGGGGATCTTGGTCCTGGGGCATCAGGAAGCCGATCCGCACATTGCCCGAACGCTGGGGCTGCCCCTTCCGGCCAAGGGCGAGTTCGTGTCCTGCCGGGTCGTCCGTGCCGCGGCAGGATCGGGGCCTAGCGTCTGGCTGGGGGACGGATGGTGGCGCCTCGCCGAGCCCGACGACGAGCCGAGCCCCGGCCCCGACCGAAAGCTGTACCGCAGACTGGAGCCCCTGCTGATCGAACTCGGACCAACTGACTGAAGTCGTCCGGCGCGTACGTGCGGACGTGCCCGGGCCAGCCGTCCGGCCCGCTACTTGAGGATTAGGGCAAGGTGCCGCGCGATGGCGCGGGCGAGCAGCGGCGGCACGGCGTTTCCGATCTGGCGGGCGATGTCGATCTTGGTTCCCTCGAAGATGAAGGTGTCGGGGAAGCTCTGGAGCCGGGCGGCCTCTCGGTGGGTGATGGGCCGGTGGTGATCGGGGTGCAGGTAGCGGCCCTTCTCGGGCTTGAAGAACTCGGTGCGGATGGTCGGCGCGGGGCGGTCCCACCACATGCGGCCCATCACGTCGGTAGTGCCGGTGGGCTTGTTGAGCCAGCAGGACGGGGTGATGTCGGGACGGTTGCGCTGGAGGTCGAAGCGGTTGCCGCCCGGCGGGATGGCCCGGTAGCGCTCCAGCGACACGGGGCGGGGGTTGCGGCGGATGTGAAGGTCCTGGAAGCCGTCGGGCCTCATGGCGGGCTGGTCGGTCGTCGGCTCGTCCGGCAGGTCGGAGATCGCGTCGCGGACCGTGCGGCACGGCTGCTCGAACATGGTGGCGTCGCCGTGGGTCGGCGGCGGAGGCCACGGCACCGCTCTGCCGTGGACGGCGACGAAGATGCCCCGCCTCCGGCTCTGGGGCACGCCGTAGTCGGCGGCGTTCAGCACGCTGTAGCCGTACTCGAACTCCGACAGGAACGGGTCGGCCGCCATGCGGTGCAGCAGTTCGTTGAACTGGGCGGAGCGCTGGAACTCGGGGACGTTCTCAATCACGAACGCCCGAGGCCGCACATGCACCACCGCGGCGAGGAAGTGCTCCCAAAGCCCGTTGAGGGCGGCCCGCGAGCCCGAGTCGCGGTCGCGTCCCAGCGGCGAGAAGCCCTGGCAGGGAGGCCCGCCGATGATCACGTCGGCTTCAGGGTAGGTAGCGGGGTCCATGAACTCGATGTCGCCGTCGTGGACATGGACGCCGAAGTTGGTCTTGTAGGTGGCGGCGGCCGCCTGGTCGTGCTCCACCGCGAAGACGGGCTCATAGCCCCCGGCCTCCGCGCTGTCACGAGCCAGCGCGAAGCCGAGGGTAAGCCCGCCCGCTCCGGCAAAGAGGTCGATGGTGGTGTAGGCCATGGTTCGGATCCCTCCTCGGAAGGTAGTGGTCGACAAGCGCAAGGGGTGCGATCCCCAAGCGCCCCAGCCGGGGTCCAGACCGCATCTTCAAGGCTGGGCCGGCTGTCTCGATCCCGGCCGAGTCGGATGCAGGCGGTTCGGTAGGACGTTCAGAGACGACCAGCATCGAGACCCCAGACAATGCCACAGGCCTATGACAAGAAGGCCCCCGCAGACCCAAGTCAGCTCGACAGAAGCGAGGACAGGACCCCCAATCGCAAAACCGACGCCCATCTCCGAGGCGAGCACTGCGGCGTCCGTAACCACTGCGCGCCTTCAATGACTGGTGCGAGCCTTGCTCCTACGCCGGGGGCGATGACGGTGGGGGGCGGCCGATCCGGTGATTGGGCCGGTGTAGTTGCCTCCGCTTCCGCACCATTCTCCAGTGGCGCGCCAGAACTCGTAGTGGAGCAGCCATTCGCAGGTCCAAGGCAGGATGGTCTCGGCGATTGGATCGCCCGGCGACCACTGGTCGGGCTCGTGAAGGCAGAGTCTGCCGTCTGGATAGATGTGGGGCAGATGGCCGTCAGCATCGACGACAAGCTTCGGGCGACGCACGTAGACGCTCGGGGGATGCGGTGGCGCATAGCGGAGGTCTACAAGGTATTGCCTGCTGACCTCACTGGGTTGGAACTCACCGGTCCATCGAAGCCTTCCAGGCTTCAGCGTTGACTGCCCGTGCGGGTAGCGACAGTTGAGCAGCTTAGCTTCGCGAATGAGCGCGAGGAGGCGTCTAGGGGCCATGGAAGCGGTGGGGTTGAATCTTGGTGCGGCTCCTTGGGGTCAATCCCCCGCGCTGGGTGACACCGAGGACGCCAGCTGGGACTAGGGATGAGAGGCCCGCTCCAACTCGCTTGGCTCCCGCCTGCACGGGTGCAGCACCGAGTGCAGTGCCCAGGGATCTGACTGCTTCGTCGACGCCGTTGCTGGTGGCCCACCGGTCGGTATCGGCTATCAGAGCATCGATCCACCGATCGAAGTGCTTCTTGCGGTCCGGGTTGGTGTTCCACTTGTCCGCGAAGTTCTCTTCCTGGTGGGCGGGGTTGGGAACCCACAGCTCGCCATGGCGCCTTTCGATGTGGGAGGGGAGGCCGCGTGCGACCTTTCGGTACGCCTCGAAGAGGTCGCTGTCGCCGCCGTAGGCGTGGGTCGCCAGGGTCGTGATGAGAATGGAGGCTGGCTTGTCGTGAGGGTTGTCCCGGAAGAACGTGTCACGGTGCAGCTTCAACAGCTGCACCACCCGTTGCAGGGTGGTTCTCACCAGCCACCGAGGAACGTCCTCGACGTCTCGGTTCAGCGCCGCAGCCAGCTGCGCTCTGCCGACGTCGACGATGTCGCCCATGGAGTTCCAGAACCAGTTGGCGTATCCGATCGGGTTGCTGTGCTGCCACCGGAACAGGTCTCGGTCTGACAGCAGGACAGCGGTGGCGTCGCCGTCGGGATCGGGGATGACGGGCAGCACGTCCATGTGGAAGCTGTCGCCCGAATAGACGAGTTCCCAGCAGCGGCCCCGCTCCTTGAGTGTCGGGTTCCCGTTGTCGGCTCCCCGGGCGGTGATGTAGGCCCTCAACAGCTGCCCAGCCTGGGCGCGGAGTTCGTCCTGGGTGATCGACTCCTTGGCCAGGTATCGGAGGAAGACCAAATCGATGTCGAAGTCGCCTCCCGCGACCGGCCGCAGCACCGTTCCCAGCCGGAACGAGCCCTGTGGATAGACGTCGGGATCTCCGATGCCCACGGCGACGAGCCACCGGCCGAGGTCCTCGTATCGGAGAACTGCGAGTTCATACTGCGGGAGCGAGATGTCGAGTTCCTCGACTGAGGCGACGAGCAGTCGCGAGATCATCTGAAGGTTGTCATTGGACATTGGTGAACTCCTTGCCATAGAAGGGGGTGTACAGAGATGGGAAGTGCTGGAAGAAACTAGGCGCCGTCGGATGCCTGGTTGCCCATGACCTTGTTGAACAGCGGCCCGGCGTGGTCCGCTCCCATGTCGGCGTAGGTGCCGGCGATGATCTCGGCCTCGACGGCGAGGTGTCGCAGCGCCCGGTCCATGCCGGCGGTCTTGGCGGTGTCCTCGACTGCGTAGACGGCCTCGCGGGCGGGCTCGATGACCGGCAGGAAGTCGCGGCGGGTGATGCGCTCCCAGTTCTGCTTGAACTTGTTGGGCGGGTCGACGGCGCTCTTGACGGCGGCGAGGTCCTCTATGCCCGAGAGCCAGTTGCCCGCCGCGATGCGCTGGTGCAGCATCGCTGCGTTCATCCACAACAGCGCGGCGATGGTGCATCCGTCAGCTTGTCCCTTGCGCTTGGCGGGGTCGAGGTTGTCGAGTCCGAAGTGCGCGTCGAGCGCCGCTGCGAGGCCGTCGTCTCGCAGGTGCCGCGACGCCTCGGCCACGGCGCCTTCGAGCAGGTTCAGGTCGCGTTTGACGCGGTCGGAGGTGAGGCCGGAGCGTTCCAGCAGGTTGACCCCGATCTTGTGGCCGGTCGCCTCGTCGACTTTCGCCAGGGTGCCCTGCATGTTCGCTTCACGGCGCTCCTTGGCGCGCTGGCGGCGGCGGCGGCGCTCCTCGGCGCGCTCTGCCTTGGTCGGCTGCAGCCGCCCCGGCGGCGGGCCGCCGCCGGGGGCGGGCTTGTTGTTGACCATGTCCGAGGCGTGCTTCTTGGACTTGGTGACGCTGACCGGCCCCAGCTCCAGGCCGGGGCCGGTGGGCTTGTCGCGTTGGATGGTGTCGGAGCGGAGCTCCACGCCGCCGTCGGGCAGTGGCTTGGCTGTGACTATCTGGGTGGGCTCCGTGTCCGGCTCCCACGCGGAGGCGTCCGCCGGCAGCGGCTCGAGTCCTGCCTGGGCGGGGGTCATGGAGCCGTCGGCGACGGACTCCGCTGCATCCTCCGCCGCGTACAGGCCCCGGCCGCGGTGCAGCCGATGGGTGATGCGGCCCGAGCCGTGGGCCACCACCGCGACGTGGCTGGCGACCTCCGGGCCGCCGTCGGGCGCCTCGGCGGGCAGGTACACCGTCATCAGCTCGGCCAGCTCGGCCTCTATGCGGGTGTCGTGGGCTCGCAGCGCCTGCAGCACCTGCCCGAGGACCTCCCAGCCCTCGTCGGGGCGGCTCTGGGACAGCCACGTCTCGGCGTCGGCGTTGACGGGCACCACCACCGGGCAGATGATGTAGCCGAGCTCCTTGTCGGCGTTGAGGCGCATCGCCCGCCCGACGGCCTGCACCACGTCGACGGGGCTTCTGCGGGGCTCCAGGAACGCGACGGCGCTCAGCGACGGGGCGTCGGTGCCCTCACCGAAGACGCCGACGTTGAACACGCTGTGCGGCGCTTCGGGGGTGCCCTCGGCGAGGCGCTTCTTGGCGTGGTCTCGGCTGGCGGTGTTGTGGGACGCGTCGAGGTGCTCGGCGGTGAGCTCCGCCGCCGGCGCGCCGGCGGGCATCCGGTCCACTACGTAGGCGCGGGCGGTGTCGGTGCGCAGCGCCTCCGAGAGCGCCTTGGACTTGGCGATCCTGTTGCAGAACGCGATCGCCGACGACAGCTGCGGGGCGTCGCCGGTGTCGCTGTGGGTGCCGCCGGCCATGGCCAGAGCGAACCCGAGGCCGCGGATGTAGTCCACCGTCGTCGGTGCGCCGTTGCGGCCTGCTGCGGCGTCGGCCTGGTCCTGCTGGCGGGCCATGTTGACAGCGGCGTCGTAGGCGGCCTTGTCGCCGACGGCCAGCGCGATGATCCGGTAGTCGCAGAGCCATCCGTTGGCGACCGCGTCGGCGTAGCTGCGGCGGTACAGGTCCACCCCGAAGGTGGCCTCGTCGTCCATCGACCGGACCACCCAGTCCTCGCCGCTGGCCCGGGCCGGTGCCGGGTCGTGCAGCTTCGGGGTGGCCGTCTGGTAGACGCGGTACCCGGGCCGGGAACAGCTCCTGGTCGTGGCACGCTACGAACTCCCGCAGCCGCTCCTCTGTTGTGGCGCTGCGGCGGGCGCGGCGTATCCCGGCGGTGCGGTGCGCCTCGTCGCAGACCAGCACCTGAACGGTCGTGCCGGTCGCCTGCAGCGCCTCCGAGACGCGCCCGGCGCTCTGGTAGGTGCCGAAGACGACGTTGAGCCCGCTCGCGGGCCCCGGCTCCCGTATCCATTCGGCGATCTTGTCGGGGTCGGTAGTGACCTGCCCCTTCACAGCGGAGGCGGCGACGCTGCCCGTGTCCAGCGTCGGATCCTTGGCTAGGTCTCGGTCCTCCTCGCTGTCGGGGTCGCGGCCGGCGGTCTGGTCCGAGCAGACCGCCAGCGCCCTCAGCGGGCGGGAAGCGTGCTGCATGTACTCCCGGCGCAGCTGCGCCACCAGCGCGATGGACGGGCACAGCACCACCGAGGCCTGGTCGGGGTGGGTGAGCTCCTCGACGATCCGCAGCGATACGCGGGTCTTCCCGGACCCGCAGGGGAGCACGATCTTGCCGCGGGCCTGCCCCAGAGGGCTGCCGCCCGTTTCGGAGGCGGCGTGCTCGCGGAGGATCCTCACGCTCTCGGCGACGGCCTCGTCCTGCATGCTCTGCCTCGACTGGACGCCCTCGCCGCCGGCGCCGTCCGCGTCGGCGGCGGCGTCTATCTGCGCGCGCAGGTCCGCGGCGGCGTTCACCAGCCTGATGTCGTCATGTCCGCCCAGCCGCAGCATTGTCCTGGCGTTCGTGGCGAAGGCGACTGCGCCGTTGGTCACGAACCAGCGCTCCGCCCAGCTGTCCCTGCCGGCCTCGGCCACGAACTTCGACGCCTCTCCCTTGCGGATGTCTGCGCCGGCTCCGCCGACGTCGAGGCGGCGCTTCTTGCACTCGATCGCCACCATCGCTGCGTCGGAGCGGCGACGGGCCACCAAGTCGATGCTCTCGGCCTCGAGGGCGGTGCCTGCGGGCCGGTCGGGCCAGTCCCTCCACCGCCAGCACTCGGCGATGTCCCACTCGGCGATGCGGGGGGCGGCCGCGGCCACGAGATGCTCGAACTCGATGCCGTCGGCGTCGTCGTCGCTGGCGGCGAGAGCGTCGATCTCGGCCAGCAGCCCTTCCAGAGCGTCGATCTCGGCGGACGGTGCAGTGCTTTGTGCGGCGGTCACTGGACGCTCCCTGCCGACAGCGGGGCGGAACCCGCAGCCTTCGTTCCGTGTAGCGAAATCATCACCCGATTCTACTGTTGCTCTGTCCGCCGCCCTGAACGACCGGTGTTCGGGCACCGTCGAAGGGGCGACGGACAGCGGCGTCCAGCGTCCGTGTGCACGGCCCCGGAACGTAGCCTCGAACACCGCAGCCGCAACCGCGGCGTTGCCAGTTCGCTACCACCGACGCAGCGTCGTCGAGTCCGTCATCGGCAAACTCAAGAAACAAGGCCTCGGCGGTGCCGCATGCCAAGCATTCGGGCTCGCCGCCAACACCCTCGCCGCGGCCGCCAACATCGTCGCCTACAACAAGAAGCTCACAGCCAAGAAAAAGCGCAAGAAGCGCAGGCAGAAGGCCCAGAAGCGCACAACGGCCATCATCGCTCTCCTAACCGCCGACACACCCCGAACAGCTCCCACCGCCCAACCAGCCGCCAACGACGCCGAAACACCGACCAGGGCTCCCCCCTAACCGCCGAGCGGCCAGCCCGCAGGCATCACACCCCGGCGACGGCACCATGCGCCAGCCGCGCAAAGCCGCCGGAACGGCGCCGACGCGCCCCAGAGCGGCTCCAGCGGGCTGGCGGCAGCGCGCGCGAACCAATATCCCGAACACAACCCCCCAAAAGGTGAAGTGTCCATGGTGGCGGGGGTAGGAATTGAACCTACGACCTTCGGGTTATGAGTTGCCTCCGGACCGTGTCGAGCTGTACCGAGCTGTGTCAGAAAGAGCTTCTGACATTGGCTTTCGCGAATTCGCTGTGCCGGATGATGCCTGTGGATAACGACCCGTGCCGCCTCGTCCGTTAGAAGCGTCGATCAACGGGCGAGCGACGCAGAGGCCAGTCTACCGCCAAACGCCTGTTCGACCCTGACCATCGACTATCCGCGCACACGCACTCTCTCGCGCATCTGTTCGCGTACTGCGATGTCCGCCTCGATGGCGGTTTCGAGTGTGGCCACTAACGCGAACCGGATGTCGTCCTCAAGTGCTCCGGCCCCTGCCCGGGCCGTCACCGAAACTCCGAATCTGTCACCGTCGCCAAACACCGGCGCATCGGTGCCGTCGAGAAGCTCGTGCTGGATGGTGCCGCGCACCGCTGCCTGGCTGTGGACCTCAGCCCGATCGAGTTCGAGCAGTTTCTGGCTCGTCTTCGGAATCTCAAGTGCGAGTCGGGCGCGGCGGTACGCCTGGTGTCTCGGGTTGATCGGCGAGAACCATGCCAAGGTGAGCCGGAGGCGGCGCCGGTGTGTCGACGCACGGAGTCCGTCCGGAAGTGGGATTTCGAAGAACGCCTGTTCGTCGGCACCGAGAACATCGGTTGCCACCAGGGTCGCCCGGTGCGGCTCGTCACGGAACAGCCATGAGGGCGACACACGCCCGTAGCCGAGAAGTCGGCTCAGCCCACCGCGGCGCGCCGTACCCGCGATCCCCGCTTCAGTCTCCCAGGGTGTCGGCTCGCCCCAGCTTGCCGCGTGTACGACGAGTGCCTTTGTCAACACGGTCAGGGACTCATCTGGCACAGTGTCGTCGCCGCGGTCAGCTTGCAATAGTTCCAGTCGATCGAGGACATCTGATGCGAATCTCGTGACGTGGGCCGTCGCATTGCTCGTGCCTCGCCAGTAATGGGCTGAGGCCGTTGAGCCAGCGGAGCCGGGCTGAGCGACGAGTATGCCGGGCCCTGTCACGACGTTGTCGACCGGCAGCAGCTCTCGTACTGGTTGACCCTCATCGAAGCCCTCCCTGTATATCTGGCGCCCGCCCGGCGCGAATACCTCCGGCTTCACCGAACGCGCGAAACCGCGCCCAACCGCTGAGTACAACGCTGGTGAGCCGGCCTCTGCTGGCTCGACACGGTTTGCTGCCGTCACGACCGCGTCACTTCGATCCGAATTGAGGGCGCCGACCGTCAGGGAGTTGATCGATTCGGCCGGTGAGAGAAGCCGGCGATCGATCAGGTCGTCAACTATCGCCCGCCGAAGATCGGTCCTGAGATCGCCGGTCTGAGGCTGGTAGGAGATTGGTTGAGGATGATTGCCCGCAGAGACGACAAACAGCAGGTCGTAGCGGTCAGCGAGATAGTCCAGCAGCCGAGCCAGAGGGCTGAGGCGATGCGCCAAGTGACGGTCCGGGTCACCAATCGAGAGGTTCACCAGCTTCACGCTGGGAGCAGTCGGCAGATTGTCGCCTTCACCCTCGCACATGCGCACGATGGCGCGGTGTATGACATCGCAGATCAATTCGGTCGTTGGGTATCGCTCGGGATCGTCGTCACGGTCGGGTGCTTCCAGGATCGGGCGGATGTACAACGGGCGTCCCAGTGCTTCGGCGCGTGCCGCTGATAGGTCACCGTGGATGATGACCGACGCCATTGCCGTCCCGTGCTGGCGGTGCTGCGCCGGATAGAACTGTTCGCGTTCGTCCGGGTCGTCAACGATGAGACGACCCGCGAGCAGGTCGTGGTTCGACATGGGTAACCCATCAAGCAGCGCGATCCGGGGTGATCCTGTCGGTGGCGGAGCACCAGTTCTGACCGCGGGTGACTCGCCTACAGCATCGAGGCGACGAACCGAGGTCTGCGTGCTTCGATGTAGATGCATCACCTGCTTCGCGCTCACGAGACCGTCGGGATCCCCTGAGGAGAAGGACTTCACTTCCCCGACAGGAAGTTCAACGAGCAGCGCGTGATAATCGATGCCCTCAATCACACACTCGTTGATCACTGTTCCCCCACAAGCCTCGGCTTGGTCACGAATGCGGCGACTCGCCTCGTCACGGGCCTCTGGGTCCCGGCGATACCAGAGTTCGACCTCGACCGAGATGTGTTCGACGCGCTCCAACTCCGCCGCCTGAACGGCGGCGTCGAGGGACTGCGTCAACCGATCTTGGGGCCCCCAGGCCCGCACGTCTTCGACCTGCTGAGTGAAGACCTTCCTCCATGGCCGGGGAAGCCGGACGGATCGGTCGTCCTTGAACCGCGCCCACATCGACAGAAGCTCCCTAACCGCGTCCGCGTCAGTGAACACGAAGTACACGGTCGACTTGAGCGACATGGACTCGGTCCGCCGGTACTCATCAGCACCCCTCGGCTTTCTCAACGAGTGGAAGTCGTCGTCTGGCAATCGCTCGTCAGCGTCCTCGAACAGGAACTCGAGACCCTCGATGTTCTCGACCTTGTCGAGGAACGAGTCGACTGAATGCGCCACCTCGATCACGACAACGAGTTCGGGTTCCTCCGACCCAACCGCGGTTTCGACCCGTATCCGCTCGGCATCGAACGCCTTGCGGATTGCCACCCAGCCCGGATCCCGCCGCGTGGTCTGGTCGCCGTGCTCAGGCGTGTGAAGACGCGGGCGAGGAGTCGGCTTCGGCGGGGGCATCGGCTCCTTCCGCGTCGCCTCAAGCACCAGCCATGGCGGTGCTATTGCTTCTGCTGCCGCCACCTATCCAACCGTTCTCGTGCCGTCCGTCTCAGGTCGGCATCGGGGAGGCCGAGGACGTAGCGGCGACGAATATCGAGCAGGACGTCTTCGACCTCGGAGTAGCTCGCACCTGCCATGGTCTTCGCGATCGTCTCAGGGGTCACGCCGAAGCCGTGACCGCGCTTCGCCTGTCGTTCGACGAACCGACAGATCTCCGCCTGCGACGGCGCCGGCAGAGTTACGTGCACCTGGAACCGGCGCCCGGCAGCGCGGTCCAGTACTTCCGGGTGGTTCGATGCCGTCACCAAGATCACATGGCTCGGGAGTCGATCAACGCCCAACAGGAGGGACGACACGACGCGCTTGAGCTCACCGGTGTCGTGGTCGTCCGCCCGCTCCTTGGCAATCGTGTCGAACTCATCAAGGAACAAGACGCACTCTCGCGATCTTACGAACTCGAACAGCGCAGCAAGCCGGCTGGCGGTCTCGCCGAGATAGCTGCTGATCAGCGCCTCGTAGGAAGCCACCAGCATCGGCGTCATCAGTTCGGCGGCGATGGCCTCCGCGAGGCTCGTTTTGCCGTTGCCGGGCGGGCCGACTAGCAGGAACCTGTGCCGGGGCTCGAGCCCGTGCGCCCTCAGCACATCACGTCGACGCTGCTCCTCAACGACCTCAGACACCAATGTCGCCGTCTCAGCCGACAGCGACAGGTCGGCCAGCCTTCGCCGCGGTACAACCTCCAGCAGCAGGCCGTCCTGGGTCACCGGCGGACTCTGGTAGCGTGCCGTCGCCGAAGACCCAGTCGTCGAGATGAGCTCTTCAAGCCGGTCAGCAACGAGATGATGCTGCTTCTTGCGCTCTTCGGCGATAACCGACTCGACCACCATCAGGAACCGCTGCCGGTCCCCCGAACGCTCAGCCTCGACGAGATTCAACAACAGATCTGAACGCGCCATCCGCTGCCTCCTCTCAAGCGACGGTTCCTCCAGTATGGGCAACGGCTGTGACAGCCGCTGCCTCCTTGGGGTGGTGTGATTGTAGTGGTTGTGTGTCGTTGGTTGCCGGCTTGGTGGGCTCGTAGGCGGTAGCTGTCGCCGGTGATGTTGATGACGGCGCAGCGGTGGAGGAGCCGGTCGAGCATGGCGGCGGCGATGGTGGCGTCGCGGAAGATGTCCCCCCAGGCGCTGGCTCCTCTGGCGCCGATGTGTGGGCTCAGGCGGGCCGCGATAGCTGCTGCTTGAGAGCTGGAAGGCCGATTGGTCTTGATCCGGCAGGGTCCTGGGCTGATGAACGCTGCGAGCACCGCTGCCTGGAGGGCCTCGGCGTGCTCGGGGTGGCGCACGGTGCGGTGCGCGCCCGAAGGCGCCAGGCAATGTGTCGCGGCGTACCGGCGGCCGCTGGTGTGAACCGCGATGAGGTCGATGCCACAGCGGTGTGTGACCACCACGCTGGCGCTGGCGAGATCGGGCGGCACCGAGTAGCGGTTGCCCCACACGGACACCAGCGCGTTGGGCGACGCCGCCCTGTTCAGCGTCACCGTCACCGCGAACGCATCGGCCGGCAGCGCCAAAAACGACTCGCTGGCCGCGGCCTCCCCAACGGTGAGCACAGCACAATCGACGCAGCGCACTCGAGCATCGGCAACCTCACAGCACCAGCGTTCGCCGAGGCCTGCGCCGCCTCGACAGAGGCGACCTGAGAGGTGCGCCACCATGACTGGGTGAGATAGCCGATGCCCTTCTCGACCGCCCCCTACGCTTGGGGCGCCGCGGCGGGCACACGTCCACAGCGGCACCATAGTGCTTGGCCACCGCCGCGAACGACGCCTGGACGCGGTCGGTGCCGTGCCCGACGCGACCATTGCCGCCATGCGGTCTGTCCGTCAGCGCCGGGCGGTGCCGCCGAACCGCTCCAGCACCTGATGTATGCCCGCCACCAGATGGGCCTGGTCCCATCGACTCACAGAACCAGCACCGCAGCCTTCCCGAGTGCGACAGAACTCCCACCGGCACGAACGCCGCCGCGCCCCACGGGGTCTCTGAAGCTTCCCGGGTTTCACGCAGTGTGCTGAGTGGAATAGGAGACGTTGACCTAGATCCTGAGCGCACGCGATTTCGCAGCTTTCGGCAGCGCGCTTGGGACGTCTATCAGAAATCCATTAGAAGATCGGCTCTGGCGCGGTGAAGCCCAAGTCAGGGCATGTGCTCTGACCTGGGGTTTCTTTGGTGGCGGGGGTAGGAATTGAACCTACGACCTTCGGGTTATGAGCCCGACGAGCTACCAGACTGCTCCACCCCGCAGGGGTACTCTACCGGGGGCGGCGGGGTGTGGCAACGCCCGAGGCGTTGGGGCGGCGCTACTTCGGGGGGAGGCGGATGCCAGCGTCCACCCGGATGGTCTCGCCGTTGATGTAGTCGTTGGTGAGCAGTTCCATCACCATCGAGGCGAGCTCGTCGGCGGTGCCTAGGCGCTTGGGGAAGAGGACGCCCTCGGCTAGGCGGGCCTTGAACTGCTCGGCGTCGGGGCCGGTGCCGTAGATGGGCGTGTCGATGATCCCGGGGGCGATGGTGTTGACCCGCACGCCGATGGGCACCAGGTCTCGGGCTATCGGCAGGGTCATGCCCACCACGCCGCCCTTGGAGGCCGAGTAGGCGTTCTGGCCGGTCTGGCCGTCGAACGCGGCCACCGAGGCCATGTTCACGATGGCGCCCCGCTGGCCGTCGGCGTCCGCCGGGTCGGTGCGGGCCATGGCCGCGGCGGCCAGGCGGATGCAGTTGAACGTGCCGATCAGGTTCGTCGCCACCACCCGCTCGAACCGCTCCAGCGGCATCGGCCGGCCGTGGCGGTCCACCGTGCGCACCGCGGAGGCGATCCCAGCGCAGTTGACCAGCACTCGCAGCGGGCCGAGCTCGCTGGCCGCCTCGACCGCGGCCTGCACCGGGTCCTCCTCGGCCACGTCGCCTTCCACGAACAGTCCACCGACCTCGCGGGCCGCCTCGGCGCCCTTGTCGGCCTGGATGTCGAGGATCACGCAGTGCGCGCCCAGCCCGGACAGTCGGTGAGCGCACGCCCGGCCGATGCCCGACGCGCCGCCGGTGACTATGGCCGCAGCCCCTGCCAGTTCCATCTCTATCTCCCTTGGCTGGAGCCACTCGTGGCTCGGACCCGCTTCGGTCGGACCACGCTACGGCGACCCGCCACCGGACCGGCGGTACTCGGGATGGTTGTGTGTCGCCGGTCGACAGAAATCGCCCCGAGAATTAGCGCCGCCGCGGTCCCACGCGTTCCCGGGATGGTTGTGTGTCGTGGGCCCATAGAACTCACCCCGAGAATCAGTGCTCGCCCGGACCCCCGATTCTCGGGACGGTTGTGTGTCGCCGGTCGATAGGACTGGCTCCGAGAATCAGCACGGGCGGCGGTCAGTCGGCTAGGACTCTGGCTACGTCGTCGAGGTTGGGGAGGCTGTCGGGCGGGCCTAGCACGGTGATCTGGTCGTCGGCCTCGAGCACCAGGTCGGCCTCGGCTCGCAGCACCCGGCCCTCGCGGCTGACCGCCTCCAGGAAGAAGCCGCGGTCGATGGTCAACGCCCCGACCCGCCGGCCGATCAGCGCCGACGTCGACAGCTCGGGCAGCAGCGGGTACTGGCCTATCGACAGGTCGGGCAGCAGGGCCTCCTTCACCTCGGCCTCGAAAGCGGCCTCGGCCACCGCCTCGGCCCGGTCCGAGTGCAGGTAGGCGGCCAACTCGCCGGCTAAGCGCAGCACCCGGCCCGGCTCGGCGCTGCACCCCGCCAGGAAGAACAGCGCCTTGACCTGCTCGTCCCGTCCTCCCCAGGCCGCGGGGATGCGGATTCCGCCCGCGGCCCGCACGATCACCAAGAAGTCGTCGTCGGTGTCGAGGAAGGCCACCGGTGTGGCGGTGGGATGCATCTCCGAGGGCTGAATCCACAGCGAGCCCGACTCCAGGAACCGGTCGGTCACGGTGGTCATGTCCACCTTGGTCTGCGACGACAGCACCTCCGAGGCCCGCGCCGCGGCCTCGTTGATGTCCTCGCCCTCGCCGATGCTCACCACCGCGGCCCGGGCGATCAGCCCCGGATACTCGTCGCCGGCCCGCGCGCCGTGGCTCTGGACCGCGGCGCTCAGCTCACGGTCCAGGCCCCGGTCGACCAGCCGCCCCCACCGCTCGAACACGTGATAGATGGCCCCGCCGTGCATCGAGCGCGTCCGGCCGTAGAACAAGTACCACAGCACGCCCGCCACCACCGAAGCCCCCGTCAGCAGCAGGGCCACCGGGCCCAGCTCGACGATCAGGTACACGTCGATGGCGATCCCGGCCAGCTGCAGGTACGGGAACAGCGGCGCGGTGAAGCCCGGCGCGTAGGAGGCGATGCGCGACGCCCGCAGCACCAGCACCGCCGAGTTCACCAGCGCCAGCGTCAACAGCACGAACGCGCTGGCCACCTTGGCGATGGCGGCCACGTCGAGGGCCAGCACCACCGCGGCCATCCCCGCGCCGGTGAAGGCCACGCCCCAGGCCGGGGTGTTGAAGCGGTTCAGCCGCCCCAGCCACTCGCCCACCAGCCGGTCGCGGCTCATGGCCAGCGGATAGCGGGCCGCGGCCAGGATCCCGGCGTTGGTGGCCGACGAGAACGCGGCCAGCGCGGCCACCACCACCAGCACCGCCCCCGCGGTGGGCAGCACCTCCACCGAGGCGGTGTAGATGGGCGCCAGGTCGTCGTGGAGCACCGACGGGGGCACGACCGCCACCGCCACCAGCACTCCGAGCGTGTACAGCGCGGTGCTCACCAGCAGCGACAGCGCCATGCCGAGAGGGATGTTCCGTGACGGGTCGTTGACCTCCTCGGCCGCGCTGGCCACCTTGGTGAGACCGCCGTAGGACACGAACACGAGACCGACCACGCTCACCAGCCCGCCCGTCCCGTCGGCGAAGAAGGGCTCCAGCGCGCCTCCGCCGCCCGAGCCCGCCTGTCCCAGGCCGGCCACGATGAACCAGCCCATGACGGCCAGCACGAACCCGACCAGCAGCATCTGCATCAGGGCGCTGGCCCTGGTCCCCAGGATGTTGACGATGGTGAACCCGGCGATCAGCGCCACCGCCAGCGGCTTGGCGGGCACGTCGAGCACGATGTTGAGATAGGCGCTCATCCCGACCAGCGCGAAGGCGTCCTTGAGGACCAGCGACAGCCAGGTAGCCATGCCCGACACCGTCCCCACCGCGGGGCCGTAGGCCCGCACCAGGAAGTAGTAGGCGCCGCCGGCCCGGGGCATGGCGGTGGACAGCTCGGCCACGCTCAGCATGGCGGGCACGGCCACCACGCCGGCCACGGCGTAGGCCAGCACCGCGCTGGGCCCGGCCTCGGCCGCGGCCAGGCCCGGGCAGCAGGAACAGGCCCGAGCTGAGCATCGCGCCGGTGCTCAGCACGAAGACATGGCGCAGCCCGAGCGAGCGGGTGAGGCCTCGAAGCTGCGTGACCCGGCCGGAGTCGCTCACATGCTTTTCGCTCGCAGGGCCATCCCCAAACCTAACCCGGCCCGCTCCGAGCACTCAACACCGTGAGCGCTGAGGCCCGCCGGGCTCGCACATCGTCGGCAGGCTGCCGCCAAGCAGGCAGGACATCGCGGGCTCTCGCCGGTTCGGTTCGAATCGGTTCGGCGCGGTCTCAGCGGATCACCGCCTGGAGCTCCCTTATGTCCAAGGCCACCGGGGTGCTGAGGCTGTAGTCGTCGTAGCGGCGCCAGCCGGTGTGGTCGCTGGACTGCCAGTAGATCTGCCATCTGAGCGTGACCGTCGCGTCCAGGCCGTCAGGCCCCGACGCCGACTCGAAGACCGTGGTGCAGTCCGAGCTCTGCCGGTCGCCCGGCAGGGACGGATTCCAGGTGCGGTCCGCGTCGTCGGTGCAGACCAGGCGGCCGTGCTCGCCCAGATCCCAGGTCGCGTCGGCGAAGTAGGCCCGCACCGTCGCCCACACCGAGCCCGCCTGCGCCGACCGCTCCAGATAGCCGCGCAGCCGGCTCGCGACCGCCAGCCAGGTCTCGACGCCCACCAACTGCATGGGATAGGGCGCAAGCGCAGCCACGGGCGGCTCCAGGCCGAGCCGTCCGACCGCGTGCCGGGCCACCTCCTCGACCGAGATCACCTCGCCCGTGACAGTCGAGCCCGGAATGCTGACCACGGACCGGGGGTAGCCGACAACCCGTCCACCGTCGAAGACCCGGTGGCAGTCCACCACGTAGAGGCTGCCCAGCAGCAGGAAGGGCGCAGGCACCGGGCCGTCAGGGTGGTCCCAGCCTCCCGGATCGTCACCGTACGGGTACCAGACGCACACCACCGTGGGCGCCAGGTTGGTCCGGGGCCGGTCCACCACCTTGAGCTGGAAGCGCTCCGCCGCGTGCACGCACACCCCGGCCACCTCCCCGCAGGAGCCGATCCAGGTCTTCGGTGCCTGCCCGGAGTCCACGGAGTCCTCGGAGTCTCCGACACCCTGGGCACCGGCCGCGCCGCCGAAGGCGACCACTGACAGCAACATGACCGCCATCGCGGCGGCCATGGCCGCCATGCCGGTCACTCGAAAGAGGCGGTGCATGATTCCAGCCCTTCGTGACCGCGGATGTCGAACCTTCCGCCGACCTCCCAGCCGGAGACGCCGAGATCGACGATGCGTTGGACGTGTCGGTAGCCGGCCCCGTCGCCAGGTTGCTTCACGCAGAGTTGGGCGGCGACACGCGCCTCGGTGACGTAGAAGAAGCTCACCGCCGCGACGGGGTGCATCTTCAAGTCCCTCAGCATCGCTTCGAGAGCCGAGTCCAGGACGCGCTCGCCTGCGTCGACCCAGGCCGTCGCCGAGACAGTGGTGGACGGAACGATCCCCTCGGCGAGTGCCGCCTCGTCGGGCGGGGCCAGTTCAGCAGCGACCCGGACCGGCTCCGGCTCCCACTCGACCCCGGCTGGCTCCGCCTCAGCCGTCTCGGCCCCGGCCAGTTCCGTCCCTGCCGACTCGACCCCGGCCAGTTCCGTCCCTGCCGACTCGGCCCCGGCTGACTCTGCCTCAGCCCACTCGACTTCGGCCGGCTCGGCCTCGCCAGCGACCGTTTCCGCGGCCAAGGAGGGCGCATCCGGCGACGGGTCCGGGCCCGGCAAGGCTCCGCCTCCGCACGACGCCGCCAGCACCGCCGCAGCCAGAACCGCCCCAGCCGGCCTGTGGAACATCCTGTAATAGCGTTGCGCTGACCTAAACATCATGGAACTGTTCTATAGTGTTCTATGATGTTTCACAACATCCCCATCAAAGCCTCGGCCGCGGCTAGCGTCGGACTGTGAGCTGGTGGCTATGGGCGCTGGCGGCGGTCGGGGCGTTCCTCGTCGTCACGACCGTCTACGACCTCATCCAGAAGCGCCATGCGGTGCTGCGCAACTTCCCGGTGATCGGTCACCTGCGCTACCTGCTGGAGTCGTTCGGCCCCGAGCTGCGCCAGTACATCGTGAGCGACAACGACGAGGAGCGGCCGTTCAACCGCAACCAGCGCCGGTGGGTGTACTCCACCGCCAAGCGGCAGAACCCCTACTTCGGGTTCGGCTCCGACAACCGTCTCGACGCCGACGGCTACGTGTTCTTCCGGCACGCGGCCTTCCCGACGAGCTCCGACGCCGCACCCGGCGAGCTGCGGGCGGCCAAGGTGCTCGGCGTCTGGCGCAACCGGCCCGGCGCCTTCCGGCCCGACTCGGTGGTGAACATCTCGGGCATGTCCTACGGGTCGCTGTCAGGCCCGGCGGTGGAGGCCCTCAACCGGGGCTCGGCCGCCGCCGGGTGCCTGCACAACACCGGCGAGGGCGGTATCAGCGACCACCATCGCCACGGCGGCGACCTGATGTTCCAGCTGGGCACGGGCTACTTCGGCGCCCGGCGGGCCGACGGGCGGTTCTGCATGGACACCTTCCTGGCCAGCCTCCAGACCGCCCCGGTGAAAGCGGTGGAGCTCAAGATCAGTCAAGGCGCCAAGCCCGGCCTCGGCGGGGTGCTGCCCGCCGCGAAGGTGACCCCGGCCATCGCGGCGGCCAGAGGCGTGCCGGTGGGGGTGACCGTGCGCAGCCCCAACCGCCATCCGGAGTTCGACGACGTGGCCGGGCTGGTCGACTTCGTGGAGCGCGTCGCCGACGCTTGCGGCCTGCCGGTGGGCATCAAGTCGGCCGTCGGCGACCGGCGCTTCTGGATGGAGCTGGCCTCGCGCATGGCCGACACCGGCCGCGGGCCCGACTTCATCACCATCGACGGCGGCGAGGGCGGCACGGGCGCCGGGCCGCTCACGTTCACCGACCATGTGTCGCTGCCGTTCAGGACGGGCTTCGCCGAGGTCTACCAGGCCTTCGCCGAGGCCGGCCTGCACGAGGCGGTGGTGTTCGCAGGCTCGGGCAAGCTCGGCTTCGCGCCCGACGCCATGGTGGCCATGGCCATGGGCGTTGACCTCATCAATGTCGGACGGGAGGCCATGATGGCCGTCGGCTGCATCCAGGCGCAGCGCTGCCACAGCGGCCACTGTCCGACCGGCGTCGCCACCCAGAGCAAGTGGCTCACCCGGGGGCTCGACCCCGCCGACAAGTCTGTTCGGGTGGCGAACTACGTGACCGGCCTGCGCAGCGAGCTGAGGACGCTGGCCGAGGCCATGGGCGAGGAGCATCCGTCGCTGGTCGACCCGGCCGCAGTGGAGATGCGCATCCGCCGCGACGAGCTGTTGCCCATACTCGACGCTTTGGGCTATTCGGCTGAGGCCAAGCAGGCCCGCATGGCTCTGGGCGACGTGGCCAGGCAGGCCCGCATCTTCGCGCAGGCGGGCCCGCCGGGCGGCTAGCTGTCGAGTTGGGCTAGCTGTCGAGTTGGGCTTAGCTGTCGAGTTGGGCTAGCTGTCGAGTTGGGCTTAGCTGTCGAGTTGGGCTTAGCTGTCGAGTTGGGCTAGCTGTCGAGTTGGGCTAGCTGTCGAGTTGGGCTAGCTGTCGAGTTGGGCTTAGCTGTCGAGTTGGGCTTAGCTGTCGAGTTGGGCTAGCTGTCCAGTTGGTCGAGCAGGCGGGCCAGGATCTCGTCCTGGCGGCGGCGCAGGTCGGCCAGTTCGCCGATCAGCACCTCGGCTTCCTCCCTGGTGAGCGGGCCGAGATCGGTGCCGATCACCGAGTCGTCGGTGGTTGAGTCGTCGGCGGCCAAGGGGGTCTCGGGCTCCGCCGCCGGCGCCGCCGCCTCGTCGGTGGCCGGTTCCACCGGCTGGCCGTCACCGTCGGTCACGACCGGCGGCAGCACGGTGCCGCTGAAGTCGGCGCCCGGATAGAGCTTGCCGAGGGCCTCGCCCAACGTCTTGCCCAAGGCGGTGCGGTTGCCCACCGCGGCGATCACCCCGGCCAGCAGCGGGATCTGCGTCCCCTGTGCCCGCACGTACATGGGGCGCACGTAAAGCACGGAGTCGTCCACCGGCAGAAGCAGCATGTCTCCGAAGTCGACCAGCGAGCCCTGGTCGTTGAGCAGGGTCAGTTCCCGGCTGATGTCGGGATTGGTGGAGATGTTCGACGCCACGATGGCCGGGCCCGGCGCCAGCAGGTTGGACATCTCGTAGGAAACGAGGCGCGACGTGCCGTCGCTTCGGGTCTCGCCCACCATGAAGGCGGTCAGCTCCTTGCGGCTGTCGTCGTCGGAGATCGGCACGAACGAGCGCAGGGCCACGTACGACGCCTCCTCCTCGCCGGGCAGCTGCAGTAGCGAGTAGTAGGCGGGCACCCGGCGCTCCCTCCTAGTGATCAGGCCGCTGTCTCCCACCACGGACTCGGCGGTGCCGCCGGCCAGCACGCTGCGTCCGGGATCCTGGGCCACCGCCCACCGCTCGGTTCCGATGATCAGCGCCTCGGGATCCGACACCTGGTAGGAGGCCCACATGTTGGTCTGCACGGTGAACAGGTCGGTAGGGAAGCGCAGATGGGTGCGCAGGCCCTCGGGCATGTCCGCGAAGTCGGAGAAGAGGTCGGGGAAGGCCGACTGCCACGCCTCGACGATGGGGTCGCCGACGGGCATCACATACAGCGTCACGTCGCCGTCGTAGGAGTCGACGACCGCCTTGACGGAGTTGCGGATGTAGTTGGTGCTGCTGCCGGCCAGCCCGGAGACGGAGTCCAGGCCGCTGGTGTCCGCCCCCTGCGAGTAGGGGTAGCGGCTGGTGGTCGTGTAGGCGTCGAGCACGTAGTGGATGCGACCTTCGAACACCACCGGATACACGTCGGAGTCGAACTCCAGGAACGGGGCGACGCTCGCCACTCGGTCGCGCACGTCTCGCACGTAGATGATGCTGGTGTCGGAGCCCACGAAGTTGGAGATGAGGGGGTCGAGCTGGCCGAAGCGCAGCGCGAACGCGGCCCGCCGCACGAACGACCCCATGCCCACGCCGCCGTCGCCGGTGTAGCGGAAGCTCACGTCCTGGCCGTTGCCGTCCACGTAGTCGACCTCGTCGCGGGTGGCGCCCACCAGCGCGTACCCCTCGAGGGACTCGCCCACATAGATCTGGGGCTCGTCCAGCTCCAGGCCGATGCGAGGATCGACGTCCACGGGCAGTCCGCCGGCGATGAACTCGGGGCTGCCCCGCACGTCGGTGACGTTGGCCCGGGCTATGGCCAGCCCGTAGCCGTGGGTGATGGCCACATGCTGGCGCTCCCATGAGCCCAGCTCGCTCAAGTTGAGCTCCCTCGCGGCCAGCACCACCTGGGTCAGTTCGCCGTCCACCTCGTAGCGGTCGACGTCGAGCACCGGCGAGAAGCGGTAGAAGTCCCGCTCCCCTTGATCCTTGTCGAACGTGTCGGTGAGGGTGAACGGGTCGAGGATCCGGGCGTTGCGCACCGTCTGGGTCGCCGTCCTCAGCTGCTCGGGCGTGAGGTTCTCCTCGTAGTCGAAGACCTCGAGAGCCACGTCGCGGTCGGGCAGCAGCGAGTACGCGGCCCGGGTGGCCGCGATGTTGTCGATCGTGTAGGGCGCCTCCCGGGCGGTGGTGTTGGGATCCACCCGGAACCGCTGCACGAACGCCGGATAGAGGTTGCCCATCACCAAGGCGGTGAAGGCCCAAAGACCCACCGCGAGCACCGGCAGCACCCAGCCCCGGCGGCGCAGGTTGACGAAGAGCAGCAGCGCGGCGAACAGCGAGATCAGCAGCAGCAGGTTGAGCGCGGGGAGCTTGGCCTTGACGTCGGTGTAGAGGGCGCCGTCCACCACTCCCCGGGTGGAGACGGTGAGCTCGTAGCGAGACAGCCAGTAGTCGGCCGCCTTCACCAGGGCCAGTACCGCCAGGATCGCGGACAGGTGGACCTTCACCGCGGGCAGCACCCTCTCGGCGCCCGGCGCCTGCAGACGGATGCCGCCGTTGATGTAGTGGACGAGGGCGACGACCACCAGGATGATCATGCAGGCGGCGAAGGCCCAGCTGACGAGGAAGGACAGGAACGGCAGCCTGAAGACGTAGAAGCCGATGTCGGTGTCGAACAGCGGGTCGCTGGCGCCGAATGACCGCCGGTTGACGAACAGCAGCCACTGCTCCCACTGGTTCGACACACCCGAGGCCGCCAGCAGGGAGAACAGCAACGCCACGACGACGCGGACCAGCCTGGGGCGGCCCGACACCAGTTCGTGGACGCGGCTCAGCATGTCCTCCTCCGGCCCCGGCGGACGGACGCTGGGAGCGAGCCGGTCGGCGATCATCAAGTTGATGAGCATCAGCAGGAAGAACGCGGCGGCGAAGATCACGAACAAGGCGATCTTCGCCAGCAGCACCCTGGCCCACACGTCGGTGCGGTCGAGCGAGTCGAACCACAGATAGTCGGTGTAGAAGCGGGCTATTCCCCGCAGCGACAGCACCAGCACGAGCAGGCCGCCGATCCCGAGCAGGACGACGAACCGGGCTCGGCGGCTACCGAAGCGGGGACGGCCCCCGGAGGGGGTTGGAGAGACGGTGCGCACGGCCCGTCACGCTATCGGCTCGGGCCAGCCCTTCGCGAAGGCCTCCTCCGCCGCCGCGTCCGCCCGGCTGGACCGGGACTCCCGGTAGACGGCCCGCACCGCGGCGCTGAGCTCGTCAATGTCGTCGCTCTCCTCGGCGATCTCCTGCAGAAGGTCGTGCGTCGGCTCGACCAGCGTCGAGACCACAGCCTGTCCCGCGGCCAGAAGATCGATGTCGTCGACGCTCACGTCGATGTCGGACGCGAAGTCCTCCAGCGGGCCGCGAACCGCCTGGGCGTAGTGCTCCGGCTCCGTCCCGACGCCCGTCCCAAGAGCCCTCGGCCCGGCGCGACGCAGCGCGTCGAGAATCTCGCCCTGCTCGTCCACCACCATCCGCTTGAGCCGGCGAGCCATCGCCCCGACGGCCACCGCCCGGGCGTTGCCGATCAGATCGTCCTCGTCGGCTTCGGCCGGGCTGTGGGCCTCGACGAGATCGGAGGGCTCGACTTCTTCGTCTTCCTCGGACGGTTCCGCCTCCGGGGGCGCGGGGTCCGAGACCTCACCGGGGGTCTTGTGGTCGGCCGTTTCAGCGGTGCCAGCGGAGGCCGTCCCGACGGCACGCAAGCGGGCGAAGATCGCGTCCGCGCCGGAGGCCGAGCGGGCCGCGGCAGACTCGTCGGCGCCGTCCTCGGCGCTCGCCTCCGGTTCAGTCACCTCGTCCTCGGACTCCCCCGCGTCGTCGCCGACCAGAACCACCCACTCGGCGTCGTCCTCACCCCCCTCACCGGCCAGAGTCGATGACTCCGCCTCCATGTCGTAGAGCACGCCGGGGCGCGGGGAGTCCGACGACGGGTCGGATGCGATCTCGACGACGTCGATCAACTCGGCGTCGTCGTGCCACTCGGCGTCGTCGTGCCACTCGGCGTCTTCAGCCAACGCGGCATCGCCGGTCAGTCCGTCGCTCTGTGGGTCCCCGTCCCGATCCCCGTCGCTGGCGTGGGCGTCGGCGTCGTCGGCGTGGGCGTCGGCGAGCACCGCCTCCCCCGGCTCGCTCTCCAATGCACCGTGCTCGCCGTTGCCGAGTGACCCAGCCTCGTGTTCGACGGGACCGTCGTCGCGGCCGAGGGAACCGGCCTCGTCGGAATCGTCGTCGAGTTCAGCCTCGGCGGAGGCCTCATCGAGGGGAAGTCCCATCAGGCGGCCGGTCTCGATCTCCGCCTCGATGTCGGCGGCGGTGGGCTCGGGCTCGGCCGCGATCAGCAGTCCGGCGCGCTGGGCCGCGGATCTGGCCTGGGGCACCACCTGCACCAGCTCCTCGACCCATTCCGCCAGCCCGTCCTGGCAGATGGACAGCGACTCGAGGAGGCGGTCGCGCACCGTGCGGAGCTGCTCGACCTCGATTCGTTGCGCCCTGCGCCTGCGGGCCAAGTCGGTGAGGAGGCGCTCCCGCACGGCTTTGGCCTCCTGCACCGCCGCCCGGCCCTGGTCGCGTCCCTCCTCCGCGACGGCCATCGCCGCGGCCCGGGCCGTCTCGACGATCTCGGCGCTCTCGGCCTCGGCTCGCTCGATGCGGTCCTGGGCCGCGTCACGGGCCGCCTGCAGCACCCGGACGGCCTCGTCACCCAGTGCTTCGGCGATCCTCGCGGCCTCCAGATCATCGGGCGAGGCGGCCTCAAGGCCAGCCAGACGCTCCGAGAGCTCGGCGGCCACGCTGTTGAGGCGGCGGATCTCGGCCGCGGCCTCACGCAGGCGGCGCCTCACCGGCTCGGGCTCGTAGCCCCGGCGCACGATGGCGAAATCGGCCGCCTCGACCTGTTCCGGTCTGAGTCCTTCAGCGTTCTCCATTGCCCCTCCGTGCCATCTTCGGGCTGACCTTCTAGCTGCTGGGACAGTCCCTCCGATGGTACGACGCCGACGGGCGGCACGGGTTCATCCCCCAACGACCCCGAAGCCGGCGGCGCCCCTTGGCAAGGCGGCAGAGGGACGGCTCAGAGCCGGAAGCGTCCTCCGGCGACGCAGCAGACGAACCGCTCAGAGGCCGGGGGCGGGAGTCGGATGGATGTCGGCGGGCAGCGCCAGGTCGACGACCTCGCCGCCGTGTGAAGCCAGAGCGTCCAACGCGTCGTCGAGGGTGTCCACGCCGACCACAGGCATGTCCCCGCTGCCCGAGCGAGCCGCCTGGGCTGAGGCCGCAGGCACGATGAACAGCTTCGCGCCGGCCTCGCGGGCCGCGACGGCCTTCTGAGCAACGCCTCCCACCGTGCCGACCGAGCCGTCGAGCCCGATCGAGCCGGTGACCGCCACGCGGCCTCCGCCTGTGAGCTCTCCGGGGGTCAGCAGGTCCATCACCGCGAGGGTGAACGCCAGGCCCGCGGAAGGCCCGCCCACGGCCCCCGACGAGATCTCGACCTCGAAGGGGAGGTGCAGGTGCTCGACCCGCTCCTCCACACGGCTGATGCCGATGAACCCGCCATCGTTGCCCTCGTCGGGATGCCGGCCCAGCGTGATGGCCGCCTCCCGGTGCTCGCCGGTCTCGGAGTCCTCCACGGTGACCGAGACGACGGTGCCAGGCCGACGGGCCTCCAGCAGGTCCAAGAGCGACGACAGCGTGGTCACCGGTTCGCCGTCGACGGCCACGATCACCTCGCCGCGCCGCAGTATCCCGTCGGAAGGGCCCCCCTCCACCGTCGACGCGAACGTCACGCCGGTGACGTCCACCGCGTCGACGCCCAGGTGCTCGAGGGCCGTGGCTACAGCTGTCTGTTTGGAGTCCTCCATCAGCCCGAGGTTGAACTCGCGCTGTTCGGCTGACGTTCGGTCCCCGTAGACCGACTGCCTCGTCTGCAGCTCGATCGAGCTCCTCAGCGACGATTCGATCCATTCGATGACGGTGACCTCGCTGTCGATGGTCACCGTGGTGAACAGGATCTCCCCGCCCGGCTCGAACACGTCGATGCCGTCGGCGGCGATGCCCCCGGCGGTGGTCGAGGCGTGGCCGGGCCGGAAGGCCACCGCGTCGAGGTCCGCCGTCGATTCGCCGGGTACCAGCCGGGCGACCCATTGAGCCGGGACCAGGAACGACAACGCCGTCGCAGCGACCGCCAAGGCTGTGACGACGACGAGGACCCACAGCCGTCGCCGTCGGCGCCCGCGCCGTTGATCGTTCCAGCGTCCGGTCCTTGCCGGGGAGCCGGGTGAATGCGGGACTAGCGTGGCGATAGGTCCAGTCGTTTCTACGAGCGCGGCGCCGAGGCCGGCGCGGCGCGAGCCTCAAGGTACCGCCATGGCGACAGCACCGGCCACAGACCAGACGACACCCCCCACAGCACCGACCACAGACGAGAAAGCGTCCCCCACCGACGAACGGTCGGCCGCGTCCGATCCTTCGAGCGCTGACAGCCCGACGGAGCGCTCCCGGCCACCCCGGCGCAGAATCAGGCTGCTGGACGTGCTGCGAGTGCTCGGTCTCGCCCGACGGGCCGTGCCCCGCCCAGTCGAAGGCCCCAAGGCGTACGTGCAGTGGTGGCAGCGGCTGCTGGCCCTGCTGGCGCTGGCAGTGCTGGTGGTGGTTCTGGGATTCGCCCTCGCGGCGGCGGTCGGCCTGATGGTGGTTGTGGTCGGTTTCCTGCTCGAGCAGGCCATCGCCTGACAGCTCTTGTGCATGGGCTCGGCCGTGTCTGACGACTCGCGCGCCGGCGGTCCGGCGCGCGGCGATCGGGCGCCTGGCGACCCGGGCTCGATCGCCCGGCGCACGCAGGCCGCAGTCGCGGGCCATCTCAGTCGGCCCGACGACGCTCGGGACTGCCTGGACGACCCCGACCCGGCCGTGCGGGCCACGGCGTTGCGAGCCCTGAAGAGGGTCGGCGAGTTGAGCGCCGACGAGGTGGTCGCCGCGCTGGGCGATCCGGTCGCGGCGGTCCGGATCGCGGCGCTGGAGTTGGCGGCCGCAACGGCCGACGTGGACCTGGGTGCAGCCGCGGCGCGGCTGGACGACGCCGACAGCAGGGTGGTGGAGGCGGCTGCCTGGGCCTGCGGCGAGAAGGCGGGCGCGACGCTGCTCAACGATCCCGGAGGGGACGCCGCCACAATGGCGCCGCCCAACGGCCATGCCGCCGCGGCGGTGGTGGCCGCGCTGGCGCGGGTCGCCGCCACCCATCAGGACGCGCTGTGCCGCGAGTCGGCGATCGCGGCCCTCGGCGCCATCGGCGACCCAGCCGGGCTGAACGCCATCCTGGCCGGGCTCGACGACAAACCCGCCGTGAGACGGCGAGCGGTGATCGCCCTCGCGCCCTTCGACGGCCCGGAGGTGGACGAGGCCCTGGCCCGCGCCGGACGCGACCGCGACCGGCAGGTGCGGGCCGCGGCTGTCGAGCTCGGCTCACCCGACCTGACCG
This sequence comes from Acidimicrobiales bacterium, assembly GCA_963667505.2. Taxonomy (GTDB): domain Bacteria; phylum Actinomycetota; class Acidimicrobiia; order Acidimicrobiales; family Aldehydirespiratoraceae; genus Aldehydirespirator. Next base: position 2,708,081 of record OY763490.2, read on the forward strand.
CCGACTCCTAGAGCCAGCCGGAGCAGGGGCCGGCCCTCGAGGCGCCTTGACCAGTTGGGCACGGCAACAGCCGCTCGGCCCCTTAGCTGTAGTCGTCGTTGAAGATCGAGGCGTCGAGGCCCACGGTCTCCAGGCATCGGCCGGCGCCGCGCACCACCGTCTCGAGGGGCGCGACCACCCTTCGCACCCTCAGGCCCATCTCTCTCGACAAGCGGATGTCCATGCCCTTCAGCAGCCCGCCGCCGCCCACGAGGTAGACACCCTTGGCGATCAGATCCTGGGCCAGCTCGGGAGGAGACTGCGACAGGCAGCTGACGACCGAGTCCACCATGGCACTCACCGGCTCGTCGATGGCGCGGCGGATCTCCTCGGGGCTGACCACCGAGGTCTTGGGCATGCCCGACATCAGTTCACGGCCCCTGATCTCGGCGCCCGTCTCGTTGCGGGTCACCGCTGCCGAGCCGACCAGGATCTTCGTGTGCTCGGCGGTCGGCTCGCCTATGGCCATGCCGTACTCGCGCCGCATGTAGTTCTGGATGGCGTCGTCGATGTCGAAGGAACCGAACCTCACGGCCTCGAAGGCGACGATCCCGCCCAGGCTGAGCAGGGCGGTCTGGGTGGTGCCGCCGCCGATGTCCACCACCATCGACCCGACGGGCTCGTCGATCGGCAGTTCGGCGCCTATGGCGGCCGCGACCGGCTGATCGATCAGGCGCACCTCGATGGCGCCCGCCCGGCGAGCCGCCTCCATGACGGCGCGGCGCTCGACGGGGGTGATCGCCGACGGCACGCACACGAGCACGCGGGCCCGGTTGACCCTGCTGACGCCCACCTGTCTGAGCAGGATCCTGATCATGTCCTGGGTGACCTCGAAGTCGGTGATCGCGCCCTTGCGCAGAGGCCGCCGGGCGACGATGTAGCCGGGGGTGCGTCCCAACATGCGGCGGGCCTGGTGGCCGACGGCCAGCAGTTCCTGCGTCGCCGTGTTGAGAGCCACGACCGAGGGCTCGTTCAGCACGACTCCCTGGCCGCGCGCGTACACCAGCGTGTTGGCTGTTCCCAGGTCGATGGCGAGGTCCCGGGGCAGGACTCAGCGCTCCTGGCGGGTCTGTGGCGGAGGCTTCTCCGCCGGCCGGGCCCGAGCCGGGCTCTTGGTGGGCACGGGATGCTCGTCCGAAGACGAACTCTGGGTCAGAGGGGTCGGCACCGAGACGCCGGCCGCAGGCCCCACCCGCTTGCCGGGCTGGGGCGAGACGGCCGCCAACTGCTCTCTGAACGACGGCGGACGCCGCCGGAACAGCCTGGGCACGGTCCACAGCAGAATCGAGCCGACCCCAGCCACGCCCAGCGCGACGATGACCAGGACCACTTCCCCCCTCATGGCGTGATGCTCGGAACTGCGGGTGGGCCGACCGGCGAAAGGTCAGCGGCTGCGGGTGCTGCGACCGGCGAACGGTCAGCGGCTGCGGGTGCTGCGACCGGCGAACGGTCAGCGGTTGCGGGCTCGCTGAGCGACGGCAGCGCGCTGATGTGCTGGGGCTCCAAGCCCCAGCTCTGCCCTCCCTGCCAGCGCTCGCGTTTCCAGATCGGCACGGTGGACTTGAGGGCGTCGATGCCGAAGCGGGCCGCTTCGAAGGCCGCAGCCCGGTGGGGCGACGACACGGCCACGACCACCGCAGGCTCTCCCACTGTCACCGGTCCCACCCGGTGGAGCAGGGCGATGCGCCCCAGATCGGCCCAGCGCTCCCGCATCTCCGAGGCGAGGGCCGCGAGCCGGGGCTCGACCTGGTCCTCGTACGCCTCGTACTCCAGCAGATCGACTCCGGGCCGGCCCTCGGCATGGTCGCGGGCCGTGCCGCTGAATTGCACGACCGCACCGCAACTGGGCAGCACCACCCACTCCGCGACCGCGCCCGACGGCAGCGGATCCGGCGACAGCCCCAGCCAAGTGTCGCCGCTCTCCGGGGGTGCCAGCACGACCTACATCGTAGAGGAGCGACGCGAGCCAGCGCCGCGGCGGCTCCGGCGCAGCCTCCACACGGCCCACGCCACCAGGCCCGCGGCCGCGGCGACGGCGACCGCGGCGACCGCCAGCAGGATCTCCTGGCGGCGACGGGCGGGTAGCGACTCGAGCCGGCCCGGGCCGTGCGACACCACCCAGGCCTCCTCGTTGGTATGGGTGGCCTTCCAGCCCAAGGACTGCAGACGGTCGTTGGCCACCACCCACGGATAGGCGGTGTAGGGCACCACTGCCGGCGGCGTCGGGGCCAGACCGAAGCGCCAGCGGAGCCCCTTCACCAGCCGCACCAGATGCGACGGCATCCGCACCCGGGGCTGCGGCCCCTCGAGCTCGGCCATCGTGTCGGGGGGGATCCAGCCGTCGGGGGCGACGTTGAGGAAGCCGTCGTAGCGGGCAACGGTCGCGGCAACCACGGCGGCCGCGAGGTCGTCGGCGTGGAGGTACTGCACTGGCGGGTCGGCGTCGGCTGCCACCCCGGCCCGGGCCGCCCTCAGAGTGTCAGCGAGCGGACCGAGGCCATCCTCGGCCACGACCGGGGCCGGTCTGAGCACCGCGACGGACCGGTCGGGTCCTCGGCCCCACTCCAGCGCGACACGCTCCAGCCGCAGCCCCTGGACCGCCCAGTCGAAGTCGGGGTTGGGCCGGGCGGCAGCGTCCTCGGTCAACGGGACGGGGTTGTCCTTCCATGCTCCGTAGACCATCGCGGACGACATCACCACCAAGTGAGGCACGCCCGCGGCGCCCAGAGCGTCCAGCACCCGATAAAGCAGCGCCGCCTCCAGCTCAGCCTCGATCGAGTTCATAGTGGCCGCGGTGACCCTCGAGCCCAGGTGGACGACCGAGTCGGCGCCTGAGAACAGCGCAGCCAGATCGGCGGTGGACAGGTCGGCCTGCTTGGCGGTCACCGACGCCCAGGGCGCACCGGCCACAGCCTTGTCGATGGCGACCACCGCCACATCGGGATGCTGCTGAGCGAGCCGGGCGACGACGCGCCGACCCACCGGTCCCTGGGCGCCGGTCACGGCCACCCGCCTCATCGGGCCGGACACCTGCGGGGCATCGCTCGGCGCGGGCGTCGTCGAGCCCGGCGCGGGCATCGGGCCGGACACCTGCGGGGCATCGGCGTGCGCACCGACCTACGATGCCCCCGTGGACGACGATCCGCCAACCGCCAAGGGCTCCGACAACCCCGAGGACCCCGACAACCACAGCGAGGACGACGGCCCGGAGGACCCCTTCGCCGGTTTGGGCGGGCTCGGCGGCAGCGGCGACATGGGCCCGGAGGACCCCTTCGCCGGTTTGGGCGGGCTCGGCGGCCCAGGAGGCATCCCGATGATGGGCGAGATGCTGAGGATGCTTCAGGGGACGCCGTTGGGCGGTGCCCGACAGGGCCGCGAGATCGCCCGCACCGTGGCCACAGGCGGCGAGTCGGAAGCCAACATCGATCCGGCGGAGCGCATCGCGATCGAGCAGCTAGTGCGGGTGGCCGAACTGCGGGTGGCAGACGCCACCGGCCTGGAACCGTCCAGGGGGACTTCCCTGAAGGTGGAGGTGGTCAACCGGACCCAGTGGGCCGACCGGACCTTCGCGGACTACGGCGAACTGTTCGAGGCCTTGGGCCGGTCGGTGGGCTCCGGCGACGAACCGGCCGACTCCGAGATCGGCCAGCACCCGATGGAGGCGATGCTTGCCGGCATCACCCGGATGGTCGGCCCGATGATGCTTGCCCTCGGCACCGGCGCGCTGGTGGGCCGTCTGGCCCAGCAGGCCTTGGGCGGCTACATGCTGCCCGTGCCCCGGCCGGCGGGCTCGCCGGTGCTGATTGCGCTGCCCAACGTGGACGAGTTCGGCCGCGAGTGGTCGCTCGACGCCGACGACCTCCGCCTGTGGGTTTGCCTCCATGAGACCGTGCACCATGCCGTGTTCGCCGTGGACCATGTCCGGGAGAGAGTCAACGGCCTGCTGCTGCGCCATGCCGCTGCCTTCGACAGCGGACCCGGCCGGCTAGAAGACCTGCTGGGAGACTTCGACCCCGAACTTGGGCCTGAGGCTTGGGCCTCCCTCCAGTCGTCACTGGCCAGCCCCGAGGCCCTTCTCGGCGCGGTGCGCTCTGCGGAGCAGGAGGCGCTGCTGCCCGAGCTCACCGCGCTGATGGCCGCGATCACCGGCTATGCCGACCACACCATGGACCGCATCGGCGGCGAGCTGATCGGCTCCTACGGTCGCCTGACCGAGGCGCTGAGGAGGCATCGGGTGGAGGCCAGCGCCTCAGACCGCTTCGTGGAACGGATCCTCGGCCTCGAGCTCGACCGGGACCAGTATGACCGAGGGGCCGCGTTCGCGGCCGGGGTGGTGGAGCGGGCCGGACCGGCGGGGCTCGCCCGGCTCTTCAGCGACCCCGCCAATCTGCCCACGCCGAACGAGGTTGACGCAGCCGGTCTGTGGCTAGCCCGCATCGACCTGCACCGCTGAACGCTCGCGGACTGGCCCGGCCGCGGCCGCCCGACCTGCACCGCTGAGACGCCCGATCGCTGGCTCGCTCAGGGAGTGGTCGGCCTGCGGCGTCCGATGACGGTGGACAACAGCGCGAAGCCGATCCCCGCAACCACGAGCATCGACCCGATGCGGGCCGGGATCGGCAGGACCACCGGCACGAAGGCCCCGGCCACCCAGGCGATCTGGAAACGGGCCTCGAACCGGGAGAACGACCGGCCGTGGTTGGCGTCGGGGGCGTCTCGCTGCACAAGCGAGTCGAAGGCCAGCTTGCCGACGGCCGCGGCGAAGGCCACTCCCGCGCCCAGGAGCGTCAACCCCTCCAGTCCGCCGCTGAGGGCGGCCACCAGGGAAGCGGCCAGCCCGAGGGCCAGCGATCCGCGCAGGATCACCTCCTCGAGGAACCTTCGACGCAGCAGCGGAGCGATCCGGACGCCGACGAAAGCCGACAGGCCGGCCGCGGCTACCACCACCGCGAAATGCCAGCCGGGCGCGCCCGGATCGCCGATGATGTCAATGCCGCGCACAGACGCCACCGCGCCGCCCAGGGCCGCGCCCGACGCGCTCACGTCGAGGCCCTCCTCGCCGCCGCGCAACTCGAAGGCCAGCATGAAGGTCACGAACCCGACCGCGCCGCGCAGCACGGCCATCGACGAAGCCGACCCCAGGATCGTGGCAGCCCTCAGAGCCGATCGTTCGTCGGCCGAGACGGGGGCCGGGGCGACCGGCATCCGCGGCAGCCGAAGAGTGAGGGCGGTGGCGAACCCGTAGCCGACGACGGCCACCCCGGCGGCCGAGGCCGGGCTGCCCAGGAAGGCGAACGCCGCGCCGAGGCCGGCCCCCAGGAGGCTCATCACCGAACTGATCAGCGCGAGCCGGCTGTTGGCGCTCACCAGGCTCAACTCCGAGACGACGTAGCGGGGGACCACCGCGCTCTTGGCCACGGCGTAGGTCTTCTGCAGCACCAGGAGGACGAACGCCTCAGGGAACAGCCAGAGCGTGTCGATGTGGCGCACGATCAGCAGCGCCACCACCAGCCGGCCGAGGTTGGTGACGATGATCATCCCCCTCCGGCCTCCCGGCATCCGGTCGATGACCGGCCCGAGCAGGGGCGTCACCACCGCGAACGGGGCCATGGTCAACGCCAGGTAGAGAGCGACCCGCTGACGGGCCGCGTCCGGGCTGATCGCAAAGAAGATCGAGCCCGCCAGCGCCACGGCGATCACCGCGTCGGTGGCGGTCGAGGCTGCGTGGGCCCTCGCCAGTCGCTGGAAGGGGCTGAGGACCGTCACCCGGTCATGGTAGGACTCTTTCCGGCGTGAGGGCCCGTTCTCTGGCCAAGCTCTGCAGCATCCGGTGGGTGTCGGCCTCGGGCCTGCCGTCGCCGCGGGTCCACAGGCCGTCGCCGTCGAGGGTCCAGGCGAGCCGCTCGTCGGCCAGGCACACCTTGGCCACCTGCATGACCCGGGCCGCGAGCCGCTCGTCGTCGACCCTCACGAGCGCCTCGACGCGCCAGTCGAGATTGCGGGGCAGCAGGTCGGCCGAGCCGACGTAGGTGGCGGGTCGGCCCGGGCCGGCACCGTTGGCGAAGTGGTAGATGCGGGAGTGCTCCAGGAACCGGCCCACGATCGAGCGCACCCGGATGCGCTCGGACAGGCCCGGCACCCCCGGCCTCAGGCTGCAGGTCCCCCGCACGATCAGGTCGATCTCCACGCCGGCCTGGGAGGCCGAGTACAGGCGGCTGATGACAGCCTCGTCGGCCAAGCCGTTGACCTTCATCACGATGCGACCCTCGTCGGCGGCCGCCTCCTGGTCGATCAGCTCACAAATGCGGGTCCTGAACTGCTCGGGGGCCACGATCAGGCGCTTGTAGCCGACGTTCTTGCCGTAGCCGGTGAGTTGGTTGAAGAAGCTGGCGAGGTCGGCACCCACCTCGTCGTCGGCGGTGAGCAGGCCCAGGTCCTCGTAGACGCGGGCGGTGCGGTGGTTGTAGTTGCCCGTGCCTATGTGGCAGTAGCGCCGGATCCCGTCGGGCTCCTCCCGCACGATCATCGCCGTCTTGGCGTGGGTCTTGAGGCCCACCAGCCCGTAGGCGACGTGGGCGCCGGCCTGCTCCAGCCGCTTGGCCCAGCTGATGTTGGCCGCCTCGTCGAAACGGGCTTTCAGCTCGACGAGGACCGCCACCTGCTTGCCCTGCTCGGCCGCCTGGACCAGCGCGTCGACGATCGGGCTCTCGCCGGCGGTGCGGTAGAGGGTGAGCTTGATGGCCAATACCGCGGGATCGGTGGCCGCCTGATGCAGGAACTTGCCGACCGAGCGGCTGAAGGACGAGTAGGGATGATGGACCAGCAGGTCGCCGCCGCGCAGCACCCGGAAGATGTCGCCGGTGCCGTTGTCGTCCGACGCCAACGGCGGCTCGGTTATGCCCCGCCAAGCAGGCCAGCGCAACTCGGCGCGGGGCAGATCGGCGATCACCGAGAGCCCGCCGAGGTCCACCGGCCCCAAGGTGCGAAAGACCGCCTCGGACGTGAGATCCAGCTCGCGCAGCAGGAGCTCGAGCACTTCGTCGGAGATGGAGTCGACCACTTCGAGGCGCACCGCCCCCTGGAAGCGTCGTCGGCGCAGTTCCATCTCCACCGCAGTGAGCAGGTCCTCGGCCCCCTCGTCGTTGAGGGTGAGGTCGGCGTTGCGGGTGACGCGGAAGGCGTGGTGCTCCAAGAGCTCCATGCCCGGGAACAGTGTGTCGAGATGGGCTGCGATCAGGTCTTCGAGGGCCACGAAGCGGGCTTCGGTGGCGGTGGGCGTGCCGGTCGGCACCCAACGGTCGAGAGTGTTGGGCACCTTCACCCTCGCGAAGCGGACCTCGCCGTCGGCGGGATCGCGCATCAGCACCGCGAGGTTCAGCGACAGGTCGGAGACGAACGGGAAAGGATGGCCGGGATCGACGGCCAACGGCGTCAGCACCGGGAAGACCCGACGCTCGAAATGCGACTTCAAGCCGGCCTTCTCGGCGGCATCGAGCCCGTCATAGCCAAGCAGGAGGATCCCCTGGCGCTCCAGCGCGGGCCGGATGCTGCGGGCGAAGAGGCTCTGCTGCCGGTCGCAGAGCTCGGAGGTGACCCGGCGGACCTCGGCGAGATGCTCCGCCGGGGTCCAACCGTCATGGCCCGGCTCGGTGATGCCGGCCGCCACCCGGTCGGTGAGCCCCGACACCCTCACCTGGAAGAACTCGTCGAGGTTCGTGGAGAAGATGCTCAGATACCTGACGCGCTCGAGCAGCGGCACATCGGCGCAGTCGGCCATGCTCAGCACCCGTGCATTGAAGGCGAGCCAGGACAGTTCTCGGCTCAAGTAGTCGGTGAGGGGCTTGCCCCAGTCCCCAACTCGCTTCATGGTCGGGCCCGCGCGGCTGCCGTCGGCCGCGTCCGGGTCAGTCCCTTCCCCGGGTGAACGGGTCCTCCTCCTCGGGGTACCCGAGGTCCCAACTCACGACGATGCGCTCACGCTCGGCGTCGCGGTTGACCCGCTCCCGGTTGCGCCGGAACTGCGGATCATGCGGGGGCAGCAGCAGGAGCCGGGCCTGCACCCGGTCGCTGAAGGAGGCCATGAAGTCGGCGTCTCCGTACACCGGGCGAATCTCCCAGTGCGGCGAGACCGGGCCGAGGTAGACGATGACCGCCTCACCGACCGGCGGCTCGTCGACCGCTTCGACGTCGGTGACTGTCATGGCCATCGAACTCTCCCGCGGTGTTCCGTCAGTGTGCGCCGTTCTTGCTGGAGGTACCGCCCGGCTGATCCTTGTCGGTGGATCGGCTCGAACCGTCGCCCTGCTTGTCGGCTTCGGTCGCGGCCTCCGACAGACCGGACTTGAACTCGCTCTGAGCGCGACCGAGCGAGCGGGCGAGCTTCGGGAGCTTCGCCCCGCCGAACACCAGCAGGACGAGTATGAGAATGATGAGCAGTTCAGGTGCGCCTAGTGACCCCATGGGGGCCGAGCGTATCCGATCCCGGCTCGAATCGCATGGCAGGCGCCGCCGCGCCGTCGCGCGGGCGACCACCTCAGGCAGATGCCGCCGTACGCTCCTGAGCGCGGATGCGACGGAGGCGGCGGCGCTCCCGCTCGCTCATTCCGCCCCAGATGCCGAACTTCTCGCCGTTGCGCAACGCGAACTCGAGGCAGTCGTCCTTCACAACGCAGGCTCGGCAGACCTCCTTGGCTTCCCGAGTCGATGCGCCGCGCTCGGGGAAGAAGAGGTCGGGGTGCACGCCCAGGCAGTTGGCCTCGCGCTGCCAGGAGAGATCCTCTGCGGGGAAGATGCCGTGTAGTTCCATGGTGCCTCCACGATGACGGGACCGGAATCCGATCCGGCCGCTAGATGCCATCTATGTAATTACACCACTGTGACACGGGATTTGCAAAGTCGGACTCAGAAGAACTCGGCTCGGCGGCCCCGGGGCCGCGAATCCGGCCGCGTTCACAAGCTCAGCGGCCGGGCCTCACCCCCGCCGGCCAGGTCAAGAACTCAGCGGCCAGCCCTCGGCGGCTGGGCCTCGGCGGCTGGGCCTCACCGCCGCCAGCCGCGTCACAGAGTCAGCGGCCGGCCCTCACCAGGTTGCGCTTGTGCTCCACGAAGTCGACCAGCACGTAGTCGCCCAAGTTCTGGTTGGTGGTGAAGAAGGCCCGACCCCCGTTCATCTGGGTGATCCGCTCGACGAAGTCGGTCAGGTAGGAGGATGCGTCGAGCATGAAGGTGTTGATCCGGATGCCGTCGCGTGTGCACTTGGCGACCTCGGCCAGCGTCAGCTCGACAGTCTCGCGGGTGGGCGGGTAGCTGAAGAACGGCCGGCCCGACGAAGTGATGTGGGCCGTGGGCTCGCCGTCGGTGATCATGATGATCTGCTTGTTGCCCGTCTGACGGTTGAGCATGCGCCGGGCGAGCATGAAACCGTGCTGCATGTTGGTGCCGTACACGTAGTCCCAGGACACCTCGGGCAGCTTCTCGGGACGGAACTCCCGGGCCACCTCGCTGAACGACACCAGACCAAGGAAGTCGCGGGGGTACTGGCTGGAGATGAGGGCATGCAGCGCCATGGCCACCTTCTTGGCCGGCAGGAAGTTGTTCCGCATCGGCATCGACAGCGACAGGTCGAGCATGAGCACGGTGGCCGAGCGCACCTGATGCTCGGTGCGCTCCACTTCGAAGTCGTCGGGATGCAGATCGACGGGCACGCCGCCGCCGGTCCGGGTCACGGCATTGCGGACAGTGCGGGCGATGTGCAGGTTGAACGGGTCGCCGTAGGCGTAGGGCTTGGTGTCGTCGGTGCGCTCATGGCCGGCGCCCGAGCGGTGCAGGGCGTGACGACCGAGCTTGTCGGCGCTGAGTCTGGCGAACAGGTCGCGAAGCGCCCCTTGGCCGATCTTGCGGATGGCCTTCGGCGTGAGGCTCAGGCGTCCCTCGCGGTTCTCGATCAGGCCGGACTCCTCGAGCATCCGGGCCAGTTCGGCCATTCGCTCCAGGCTCTCGGCCGCGTCGTCGCCCAGCAGCTGCCGGGCCGCCTCGATGTCGGCCTCGGCCAGCGCTCCAGGACTGGAGGCGCCCCGCAGGAGGTTCTCGAGCTGGTCGATGTCGCCGAGCTCGGCCAGCATGTCGGACGCCTGACTGAAGTCGAGCGGATCGACGCCGCCGAACTCGTAACGCTGGTCCCAGCCGAGTTGGGGGAACTCGTTGCGGAGGTGCTGGGCCAGCTCGTTGACCTGCCAGTTGAGGTCCATGTCGGCCAGCAGCTGGTCCGACAGCTGCTGGAGCTGATCGCGCTGGTCAGGGGTCATCGAGTTGAGCAGCGACTGAGCGGCGGCCATGCGTCGGGCCATCACCTCCAGGAGCTCGTCGAGGGTCTGGGGATTCTCGGGGAAGAAGTCGCCGTAGCGCTGCATGAAGCCCTCGAAGTCGGGCTCGATGCCCCGGGCCCGCTGGGCCAGCATGGCGTTCAGCTCGGCCAGCATGTCCTTGAGTCGCTGCATCTGCTCCGGCGCCGAGCCGTCAGTCGCATCGTCGACCGCCCCGGCCATGCGGTCGAGGAACTGCTGCATGAGCTGCTCGCGCAGTTCCTCGGCCAGTTCTGCGAACTGCCGGCGGGCCTCGTCACTCTCGAAGTCGTAGTTGTCGAGGGCCTTGAACTGACCGGCCAAGTCTGGGGGCATCATGTCGAGCTGGAGGTTCTTGGCCGCCGCGGTCTGGGCGGTGAGGTCGGCCCGGCGCTCGTCGCCCGCGGACCGGGCCTGGGCCGCGGAGGCGTCGAGTTCGGCCAGGGCGCCGCGCTCGGTGCGGACGACGTCTCGCAGGGCTTCGGCGATGTCGTCGTAGACCCCGCCGAGGTCGTTCTGCTCCAGCAGCTCGCGGCGGCGCTCGCGTAGGCGCTCCAGCATCTCCCGCAGGCCTTCGAGGCGTCGTCCCGTGCGGTCGCGGAACCCGTCGGCCATCAGGCGGCGCAGAGCGCTGGCGAGGTCGCCGTGGTAGAGCAGGTCGTCGGCCAGCTCGTCGAAGATGTCGTCGGCGTCAAGAGCGAACCCGGTCTGGGTCCCGTCCCAGCGCGAGTAGGCGAAGTGGGCCGGCTCGGGCTTGGCCCGCGGACGGCGAGGCCAGAGCTTGCGCAGAGCCATGCCCCGACCCTACCCCGCTTGCGAAATTGGCGACGAAACGGCCCTTATAGGCCCACAAACACCACCAAATTCGGGTGGCGGCCGACTGCGCCGCCGCTAGTCCCGCTCCCCGGCCTCCCCGACCGCGCTGATGTGGCGTTCGGCGTGCCGGCGGAGCTCTTGGCGGAGGCGGTCGGGGGGCCAGTCCTCGTCGAGGGCTTGGTTCGTCAGGTCGGCCTGCGACGGCGGAGCCAGGCCGTCCACCGGCTGGTCGCGGTCGAGGTTGGTGGGGAAGGCGTAGCCCTCGGCGCAGGCGGCCACCACGTTGGCGGCCGCGGCCCGGTCGAGGCCCGCCGCGAGCCGGGACCGCAGCGACGGATACACGGACTCGACCATGCGGGCCCGGTCCACCGCTTCGGTGGCCCGGCCGAAGGCGGACGAGATCTGCAGCAGGTTGGCTATGCGGCGCATGTCGGCGGTGCGGTTGTGGCCCGCGGCGTGGAACATGGCCGGACTGAAGAACACCGCGTCGCCGGTGCGCAGCGGCAGCTGCACCCGGTGCCGGGCGAAGTACTCCTTGAACTCGGGGCGGCGCCACGCCAGGTAGCCAAGCTCGTACTTGTGGGAATGGGGCAGGTACATGGTGGGGCCGGCCTCGGCGCCCATGTCGCAGTGGGCGACGGCGCCCTGCAAGGTGAGCAGCGGCGACAGCAGGTGGACATGGCGGGGGAACTGCTCGGCCTCGTCGTCGGTGAGGAAGCCCATGTGGTAGTCGCGGTGAGGCTGCTGGGCCTCGCCGCCGGGGTTCACCACATTGACCTGTTCGGTGATCTGGTAGCGAGGGCCGAGCCAGGCCTCGCAGGCCACGGCAATGGCATCGGAGCAGTGGTAGTCGACGAAGGCGTCCGGGTCGGCCACGGCGAGCTTCTCCAGGGCATTCCAGATCCGGTCGTTGGCGCCGGGCTTGGCGAAATGGTCGCCTGCGGGTCCGCCGTGAGCCCGCTGGGCCTCAATCAGGTCCCAGAACACCTCCGACACCCGGTCGACCGCGGCGGGCGGCACTGCGCCCTCCAGCACGACGATCCCAGGCCCGTCGACCAGGGCGGTGGTCAGTTCGTCGCGCAGGGCGGCCCGGTGCTCGGCGTCGGCGGTCGGGCCTTGGGCCGAGGCGCTCGCGTCGTATGTGGGCACGCCCTGGGTGATCCTCTCCGCCAGCGCGTAGTCGGCCGGGTCGACGGGCTGCTCGACCAGCGCAGCGAAGGCCTCGAGGTCGCAGTCATGGCGCGAGGGCCGGACTGTCTCTGCGCGGCGACTCATCGGCGTGATCGTACGCGGCCGGACAACGTGGCGGCAGGGTCGACCCGTCCCCGAATACTCGGGATGGTTCTGGGTCGCAGATCCCCAATGGTCGCACCGAGAACTCTGCGACCAGGCCAGGCTGCGGGGCGTTAGCGTGGGCGCCGGCGACGAGTGGAGGTTGTGATGCCCATCAATCCCGACGCGGCGGGCGCCGTCGGCGAGGAGACCGAGATCAGCTGGACCTCGAAGGACAGCCTGCTGTACGCCCTCGGGGTGGGCGCGGGCGCGTCCGACCCGACCGGCTTCGAGCTGGAGTTCACCACCGAGAACACCCGGGGCGTGCGCCAGAGGGCGCTGCCCACCCAGGCGGTGGTCCTGGGGACCGGGAAGATGCCCGACTACGGGAGCTTCAACCTGGCGGCGCTGCTGCACGGCGACCAGCACATCGAGCTTCACCAGGAGCTGCCCGCCGCCGGGTCGGCGGTAGCCCAGGCCCGGGTGGCCGCCGTCTACGACAAGATCAAGGCCGCGCTGGTGGTGCTGGAGACCACCGTCCGCAGCCACGACGGCGAGCCGATGTGGACCAGCCGGGCCGGGCTGTTCATCTCCGGCGAGGGGGGCTGGGGCGGCGACCGAGGGCCGTCCAACACCTGGCGGCAGCCCGACCGGGAGCCCGACCACGTGACCGGCTACGACACCCGCACCGACCAGGCCCTGCTCTACCGCCTCAACGGCGACCGCAACCCGCTGCACTCCGATCCGTCGTTCTCGGCCATGGCCGGGTTCGAGACGCCGATCCTGCACGGCCTGTGCACCTTCGGGGTGACCGGGCGGGCCCTGCTCCACACGCTGTGCGACAGCGACCCGGCCCGGTTCGGGTCGATGGGCGGCCGCTTCAAGGCCCCGGTGCTGCCGGGTCAGCGCCTCGACGTCTGGATGTGGACCGAGGGCGACACGACGCTGTTCCAAACCCGGGTCGGCGACCAAGTGGTGTTCGACGCAGGCGTGTTCACCACTCGCTGAGCGGCTGCACTGAGCAAAATCCCGGAGGTTGTGGGGAACTGTTCCCGCGAACCTCCCGAAGTTTGAAGCAGAGGGCACGGACGACGGTCCGCCAATTGAATCCGTGGGCCACCTGCGCCATGCTGATGCCATGGAGATCCATGGCACTTGCAGCCCGGAGTTCGCGTCGGTGCGCGACGCGTTCGAGTCCAACTTCGCCGACGGATTGGAGTTGGGCGCGTCCGCGGCGGTGACCGTGGACGGCGAGTTCGTGGTGGACGTGTGGGCCGGCGATGCCGACTCCGACGGCGCCCCGTGGCGGCGCGACACCATCGTCAACGTCTACTCGACCACCAAGACGATGGCCGCGACGTGCATGCTGATGCTGGCGGACCGCGGCGAGCTGGACTTCGACGCCCCGGTGGCGCAGTACTGGCCCGAGTTCGCCCGCAACGGCAAGGAGGGAGTGCTGGTACGCCACGTGATGGCCCACACCGCGGGGCTGCCCGGCTTCGACCCGCCCATCACCGTGGAACAGCTCTACGACCTCGAGGCTGCGGCGGCCAACCTGGCGGCCCAGTCGCCGTGGTGGGCGCCGGGCACCGCATCGGGGTATCACGCCGTGACCCAGGGCAACCTCGAGGGCGAGATTCTCCATCGCGTCACCGGTCGCCGCATGGCCGAATGGTTCCGCACCGAGGTGGCCGAGCCGCTCGAGGCTGACTTCTGGATGAGCCTTCCCGCCTCCGAGGACCATCGAGTGTCCGACCTGGTGCGCCCGGCGACCCCGCAGACGCTCGTCGTGGGCGGCGATGAGGTCGAGGTCGGCGAGATCGCAGTGCGCGCCTTTCTGAGCGTTCACCGGACGGGCGACGAGACCGCCACCAGGGAGTGGAGGGCCGCGGAGCTTCCCGCCTCCGGCGGGTTCGGCAATGCCCGCTCGGTGGCCCGCATCCACGCCGCGCTGGCTTGCGGAGGAACCGTCGACGGCGTCCGGCTGCTGTCGGAGGCCGGTGCCCGGCGCGCCCTGGAAGAGCAGACCGACGGCATCGACCATGTCCTGTGCGTTCGGATGCGCCACGGTCTCGGCTTCGGACTCCAGATCGGCGACCTCTCCTTCGCTCCGGGCCAGATGTTCTGGGGCGGCATGGGCGGCTCGCTGGCCGCGATCGACCTCGACGCCCGGGTCAGCGTCGCCTATGTGATGAACCGAATGGCACCCGACGCCCTAGGCGACCGCCGCGGCATTCAGATCGTTCAAGCGGCCCTAGCCGCCGGCAGGCGGCCACAGACGACAGAACGATGACCGGCAGAACACCGATAACCGAGTACCGGCCGCGCCGACTTGATTCAGCCCCCGCGCTCTGGGGCAGGCGCCGACCGCCGCAACTAGCGGGAGCGGTACTGGGCGCGGAAGCCTTGGGCGTCCTTGTTGAGGCGCTTGGAGAGGTGCAGCCCCTCCAGCACCAGTTCCGCCGCAGAAGCGACCATGGCGGGCGACTCCGCGCCTTCGTCGTCGGCCAGCAGGGCCTGCACCGGCGGGGCCAGCGCGGGCACCCGCTTCAGCAGGGCGGCGTAGTCGGCGTCGGCCACGTCCTCGCCCACGTCCACCACCAGATCCTCGTCGAAGGCGTCCACCACGGCCCGGTGCAGACCGGGAGACACGCGATCCTTGAACACCGACAGCACCGCGGCACCGAGCAGCCTCTGGAGGATCTCGGCGTCGCGGCCCTCCTCCAGCGTCTCGATCTCCACTTTGCCCGAGGTGGACGAGGCGAGCGCGTCCAGGTCGGTCACCCGGGGCACGACATGCTCGCCGCCGCTGCGGAGGGTGCGGCGCATGGCATTGGCCACCATCGTCTCGGAGTTCGAGATGCTGAGCCGCACCGACACGCCCGAGCGCTGGGACACGTGCGGGCTGGTGCGGGCCGCTCGGGTCAGAGCCACCACGATCTGGGTCATGAAGGTCGGCACTGTGACCGCCATGCCCAAGGCGTCGCTCGCCCGGGTCGTCGCCGAGTCCGGCGCGGTGTCGGCTGCGAAGGCTTCCTGCTCGATTATGGCGCTCTCGGTGTCGGCGTCCAGCGGGTAATGGGTGCGTACCTGGGCGCCGAAACGGTCCTTGAGCGGGGTGATGATGCGGCCCCGGTTGGTGTAGTCCTCAGGGTTGGCCGAAGCCACCAGCACCACGTCGAGCGGCAGGCGCACCTTGTATCCCCGGATCTGAACGTCGCGCTCCTCGAGCACGTTGAGCAGGCCCACCTGGATGCGCTCAGCCAGGTCGGGCAGTTCGTTGATGGCGAAGATGCCCCGGTTGGTTCGAGGCACCAGCCCGTAGTGCAGGGTGAGCTCGTCGGACAGGTAGCGGCCCTCGGCCACCTTGATCGGGTCGACCTCGCCGATCAAGTCGGCGATCGACGTGTCGGGCGTGGCCAGTTTCTCGCCGTATCGGTCGTCACGATGGATCCAGGCGATCGGGGTGTCGTCGCCGTGCTCGGCGACCAGGGCGCGGGCCTGGGCCGACACAGGGTCGTAGGGGTCGTCGTTGATCTCGGAGCCGGCGATGATCGGCATCCATTCGTCGAGCAGGCCGACGAGGCCGCGGATCATGCGGGTCTTGGCCTGGCCCCGCTCCCCCAGCATGATCATGTCGTGGCCGGCCAGCAGGGCGTTCTCGATCTGGGGGACGACGGTGCTGTGATAGCCGAGGACGTCGTCGAACAGCGGCTCGCCGGCCCGGATTCGGGCTACCGCGTTGCGGCGCATCTCCTGTCGCACCGGCAACGACGCCCAGCCGCTGGCCCGCAACTCACCCAGGGTGGCCGGACGTGACGACATGGCCCCGCACCCTATCCGCGCCGGTGAAATTGGTGGCGGTTGTGGGCCTCACATAGCCGTTTCGTCGCCAATATCGGTGGCGCGGCCAAATTGGTGGCGGTTGTGGGCCTCACATAGCCGTTTCGTCGCCAATTTAGGGGGCCGGACGGGAACCAGATGGCCGGCGGAGGTGGGCGGTAGGTTGGAGCGGTGGACCTGGGCGGGCTCTGGCGGGTCGCGGCGGGCACCGAGGCCGAGCGCCGCACCTTCCACGAGTTCGACCACGACGACTCGGACTGGGCGACGATGCCGGTGCCGAGCCACTGGGCCCTGGGCGGAGGCACTGCAGGCTCCGACCTCGCGGCCGAGGAGTCGGTGCTCTACCGGCACCGCTTCCAGAGCCCCGACGACCCCCGCGAGACCCACCACCCCGGCCCGCCAAGCAGATCCAGCGGCCCGCACACCAGCCGCAGTCCCGGCCCACCAGACATACCCAACCGCACAGACACCCCCCATGGACTCGATTCACCAGACATACCCAGTGCCTCGGACAGCGGCCGCGGCTCGGAGCCACTCGACACACTCAGCGGCACAGAAACCGGCCGCGACCTCGAGAGCTCCGATTGGCGGGACGACCCGGCCGAGCCGTTCGCGGACGAGGAGACGGAGGCAGGGAGGCGATGGTGGCTGAGGCTCGAAGGGATCGCCCAGCAGGGAGACGTGTGGCTCGACGGCGCCTACCTCGGGCACACTGACGGCTACTTCGTGCCCCACGAGTTGGAGGTCACCGACCGACTGGCGGCCCAGTCCGAGCATCTGCTGGCCATCGAGGCCACCTGCCGACGATTCGGCGACCCGGACAACCGCAGCACGCTCACGGGGGCAATGCAGGACCCCGAACTGTGCGGCGCCGACGGCCTGATCGTGGGTGGCGTTTGGCGCCCGGTCCGGTTGCGTTCGAGCGGCCCGGTGGCCGTCCGCCACGCCCGGGCGGTGTGCGCCGCGGTCAGCACGGACGGAGGCAGGGGCAGCCGCCGAGGCGCCGGGCGGGCCCGGTTGGTGATGCGGGCAGTGCTGGACGTGCCCGGCGGGGGCGAGGTGCAGCTGCGCACCAGGGTGGCGGGCACCGAGCACGTCCACAGCCACCATGCTGCCGCGGGCGACAACCGGGTGGAGTGGACCGTCGATGTGGACGACCCGCCGCTGTGGTGGCCCCACTCGCTGGGCGACCAGCCCCTCTGCGAGCTCACTCTGGACGCGATGTCGGGGGGCGAAGTCCACGACCGCCGCCGCTTCCGCATCGGCTTCCGCTCGGTGGAGATGCGCCGCTGGGTGCTGCACGTCAACGGCGAGCGGCTGTTCGCCAAGGGCGCCAACCTCCTGCCAACGACCCGTCTGCCGGGTGCGGCGTCGCCGTCGGAGGTGGCCAGCGACATCCGGGCCGCCCGCAACGCGGGCCTCGACCTGGTGCGCCCGGTCGCGCACATCGCCCGCGAGGAGCTCTACGACACCGCCGATGAACTGGGGATGCTCGTATGGCAGGACCTGCCCATCAGGGGGGTGATGAGCCGCAGCGTCGTCGGTGAGGCCCGGCGGCAGGCCCGGGAGGCAGTCGATCTGCTGGGACACCGCCCGTCGGTGGCGGTCTGGTGCGCCCACGACGATCCGTTCCCCCGCCTGAGGCGGCCGTCGGCCACGCCGCCCGCGTGGAGCCGGCTGGGACCGTCGTGGAACCGCGACGTGCTCGACCGGCGGTTAAGCAGGGTGCTGTCGCGCTGCGACGGCTCGCGCCCGGTGGTGGCCCACACCGGTGTGCCGCCCCATTTCCCCTCCCTGGAGGGCACCACCAGCCAGCTGTGGTTCGGCCTCCACGGCGGACGGGCCGCCGACCTGGCACCGACGCTGGCCCGCGTGCCGACGATGGGCCAGTTCGTCTCGGCCTTCGGCACACCCGTGCGGGCCGACCAGCCCGAGGTCGTCAAGACCACCGTCGAGATCCTGCGACGGTTGAAGTACCGGCCCACCGGCGGGTTCCTGCTGCACGCCCTGGCCGATGTCGGCCAAGGACCCGGAGCTGGCGAAGACCACGGAACCAGCCCAGGACCCGTGGCAAGCGCAGGGCCTGAAGCCGAGGCAGGCGACGGGTTCGGGCTGTTGGACGGACTGCGACGGCCCAAGCCGGGCTGGCAGGCGCTGGTGGAGGCATGCCGTCCGCTGATCGTGACAGCCGATCCGCTGCCCGAGTCCGTGCGGGGAGGCGACCGACTCGAACTGGCCGTGCACGTGGTCAACGACACCCGGGCCGACATGGACGACATGCAGGTGCAGGCCCGGGTGCTGGGCCCGGACGGTGCCGTGGTGGACGAACAGCGCTGGGCGGGCTCGGCCGCCAGCGACGACTGCGTGCTCGTGGGCCGACTGGCCGTGGACGTTCCGGCGGGCCCGCCTGGTCCGTTGACGGTGGAGCTGGCCCTCGCGGCCGGCCGCGGATCCGACGACAGGTTCGCGGTGGTCGCCACGAACCGCTACATCGCGGCGATCTCCTGAGCCACGGGACCGTCCCGGCCGCATCCGCACATGCGAGTCGGCCGAAATGTAGGTGGCGCCGAATCCAGCTTCTAGCGGTTGCACCTATGGCCGTATTATCATCACTTATTGGAAGATCAGAGGGACGGGAGTAGCGATGTACGAGGCAACCGACCGGAGGTCAACCGCGACGGAGTACCCCGCCGGGTCTCAGATCCGAGAGAGTGACTGGCACATCCTGGCCGGATTCTGGCATCCAGTCGCCTTCTCCACAGCACTGGACGACGGCCCGTTGGCGTCCAAGCTGCTCGACGTCGACCTCGTCGTCTACCGCACCAACGAGGGTGTGGCCGTGGCCCGGGACTTGTGCGTCCATCGGGGCTCGAGACTGAGCGGCGGCTGGATCAGCGACGACGGCGCTTGCGTCGTCTGCCCTTACCACGGGCTCCACTACGACCAGTCCGGGCAATGCACCTGGATCCCCGCCAATGCGCCGGACCGGCCGCCGCCTCCCAAGACCATGAGGCTGGTCAGCTACCTGGCCGCGGAGCGCTACGGGGTCGTGTGGGCGTGCATGAAGCCCGAGCCCACCCGGCCCCTGCCGGACTGGCCCCATCTCGACGAGTACGGGCCGGAATGGCTGAGGATCCAGATCCCGAAGGGGACATGGAACGCGACCGCCAGCCGACACTGCGAGAACTTCAACGACATCGCCCACCTGTCGTGGGTCCACATGAAGACGTTCGGGAACCGGGCTCGGCCGGTGGTGCCCGACTACACGCTGGAGCAGACCGACTACGGCCTGTACATGGCGCTGCCATACCTGGAGGTCGAGCGGGGCTTCAACGACGACCTGGGCGAGCGTGAGCGGGAAGTCTTCTACCGCCACCACCTGACGTACCCGTTCGCGACCGATCTGAGAGTGGACTACTACGAAGACGACGGCGAGAGCTTCGTCACCAGCCACTTCTTCGACATCGGCTCGCCCGTCAGCGCACGGACCACCGACATCTACCAGATCTCGCTGACCAACATCCCGGGCGCCACGGTCGAGGACTACGCCGAGTACCAGCTGGTCACCAACAGCGAGGACATCGTCATCGTCGAGAGCCAGCGTCCCGAGGACGTGCCCCTGAACCTGGCCGCCGAGGTTCACATCCCCGCCGACAAGCTGTCGATCCGCTACCGGCGCGACCTGGTGGAGATGTTCGGGCTCGGCGCGCCCGAGATGGTCGCCTAGAGGCCGAGCGGTAGGTGCGCGAATCCGGCCCATACGGGCGAGGCCGTGGCCCGAGCGGCCCGTGAGCGCAGCGAACAAGAGCGGGAATGACACCGCCGCGACACGACAGGCCATCACCTACCCGCGCTCGCTCTTAGCGGCTTGCGCCCGGGCAGGGCCGGCGGCCACCGAATGCCCGCCCTGAACGACCGTGCGATGACGACTCCCGACCCTGCCGCCCTGCTCCATGCGGTCGCCAGCCGTGCCGACCTGGCGCCGCGCCATGTGGTCAAGGCCCGCCTGCTCGGCCAGGACCTCGCGGTGTGGAGGGCCGACGACGGCTTCGTCAACGTCTGGGCCGACCGGTGCCTCCACCGGGGCGTCCGGCTCTCGGTGGGGATTAACGACGGTGCCGAGCTGGTCTGCCCCTACCACGGCTGGCGCTACTCCAACCGCAACGGGAACTGCTCCTACATGCCGGCCCATCCCGAGGAGGCGCCGCCGCGCACGCTGTGCGTGCCCGTCTTCCGTAGCGAGGAGAAGTACGGGCTCATCTGGTCGGGCGGCTCGCCTGAGGCCGAACCGCCACAGGTCCCGCATCTTGACAGAGACGACACGCTGGTGTTGAGGGCCCTGCCCGTCGCCGCGCCGGCTGATTACGCGCTCGAGGGCCTCCACGACTATTCCTTCCAGCCGACGCCGTCGGCCGGCGACGAGGCGTATCTCCGCTACGACTCCCCCAGCCCCTACACGGTGGCGGCCACCGCACGGACCGCCGGCGCCGAGACGACCGTCGTCCACTTCGTGCAGCCTGTCGACGGAGGCCGCTGCGTGATCCGTCCAGTGCTGGGAGGGATTCCCGGGCCCGAGCAGCGCCTGACCGTCCTCCGCCACCATGCCCGCCGACTCGAGGATCTCCGGGCGCGGCTGGAGAACTCGGCCAGCACTCGCGTCGCGGTTCGAGGACCGGCCGCGCCGCTCAAGCCGCTGCCAAGGCCCACCGCAGCCTCGGCGCCGGGCCGAGCCCCGACAACGAAGGTCTCTGTCGTTCGCAAGTGGCTGACCGCCGAGGGAATCGCGGCATTCGAGCTCGCCCCGGTGTCCGGACAGCTCCCGAGCTTCCAGCCCGGCGCCCATGTGGACGTACACCTTCCCAACGGCCTGGTGCGTCAGTACTCGCTCACGAACGGCCCCGGGCTGACCAGCGTCTACCGCCTCGGAGTGAAGCTCGAGCCCGACTCCCGGGGCGGATCGCGCTACATGCACGAATCCGTCCAACAGGGCGACGCCCTTCAGCTCTCCGAACCGCACAACAACTTCCCGCTGCGGAGGGACGCGGCGCGAACCGTGCTGGTCGCGGGCGGCATCGGGGTGACGCCGCTGCTGGCGATGGCCCAGACGCTGGAGCGCCAAGGGCTGGGCTGGGAACTCCACTACTTCGCGCAGAGCGACGACCACATCGCCTTCCCGGAGGTGCTCGAATCGCTCTCGGCGGGCCTGGTCAAGCACCTGGGACTGTCACCGGAGCAGACCGCCGACGAGCTCGGGAAGATCACCGGCGCCTACGAGGCCACGAACCACCTCTACGTGTGCGGCCCAGGCCCCATGATCGAGGCCGCCCGGGCGATCGCGGCCGACGCGGGATGGCCCGAGGACGCGGTCCATTTCGAGTACTTCAAGAACGAGTCCGACCGGCGCGACGCCTCCTCCTTCGAGGTGCATCTGGCTCAGAGGGGCCAGACGCTGGTGGTCGGCGAGGGGATGTCGCTGCTCGAGAGCCTCCGCGACGCGGGAGTGGACATGCCGTCGTCGTGCGAGCAGGGCGTCTGCGGAACCTGCATGGCCACCGTCCTCGAGGGCGAGCTCGACCATCAGGACGTGTTCTTCAACGACTCGGAGAGGGCCGCCGGGAACCGGGTGCTCACCTGCGTGTCGCGGGCCAAGAGCCGCAGAATCGTGCTGGATCTGTAGGCCGCCGTGATCAAGCTCTACGACTACCTGCTGTCGGTCAACTGCTACA
This sequence comes from Acidimicrobiales bacterium, assembly GCA_963667505.2. Classification (GTDB taxonomy): domain Bacteria; phylum Actinomycetota; class Acidimicrobiia; order Acidimicrobiales; family Aldehydirespiratoraceae; genus Aldehydirespirator. The sequence goes on from OY763490.2 coordinate 2,730,117, forward strand.
AGCAGCGGCTGCTGCTGAGCATGCTGGACGTTCCCTACGAGACGGTGGATGTGGACTTCTATCCCGGATGGGAGCACAAGGGCGCCGACTTCAAGAAGATCAACCCGCTCGGGCACATCCCGGTCATCGACGACGACGGCTTCGTGCTGTGGGACGCGCACGCCATCCTGATCTACCTGGCATCCAAATACGACCCGGCCGGGACCTGGTACCCGACCAGCGATCCTCGGCGCCTCGGCGAGGTGGCCTCCTGGCTGCTGTTCGCGGAGGGAACCACCAACACCGCCTCGGCGGCCCGCCTGCACGTCAACCTCGGCTACGACTTCGACCTGGAGGCCTGCCAGGCCGGAGCGCACCGGCTGTTCCGGGTGCTCGACGAGCACCTGTGGTTCCGCGAGCAGGAGGGACAGGATTGGGTGGCGTCGGGCGACTCGCCCACCGTGGCCGACATCGCCCTGTTCCCCGACGTCGTCCTGTCCGAGGAGGGCGGGATATCGCGCCTGGACTACCCGGCGCTGCGGCGATGGACCGAGCGCGTCCAGCGCCTCCCCGGCTTCATCGACATGCCCGGCATGTTCCCCGTCGCGAGAGCCCCGACATGACCGGCAGCAACCACCGCAGGCCGGGACTCGACGCCCGACTCGGCGCCGGCCCCGCCGACCCGGTGGCGGTCGACCAGTGGTACGCCATCACCGCGCTCGAAGAGATCCCGGTGGGACGAGCCGCGCGGACCGAGCTCCTCGGCGTGCCGATGTCCTACTGCCTCGACCACGACGGAACGCCGCTGGCGTGGCTGACCCAGGACTCGCTGCCGTCGGGCGCGCCGGTGGACGCAGGAACTCTGGAGGCGCCGCTGCCCACACTGGCCGACTACGGCTACTTGTGGACCACGGTGGGGCAGCCCGGAGGCGGGCTGTTCGACATCCCCGAGACCGCCGAGCCCGACCGTCGCATCCTCAATGCGGGCACGTTCGGCATCTTCACGTCGGGGCCGCGGGCCGTCGAGAACTTCCTCGACATGGGCCATCTGCCGTTCGTGCACCCGGGGGTGCTGGGCCAGCTGCCCTTCACCGAGATCGTCGACTATCAGGTCGAGCATCGGGGCTCAGAGATCTACGCGCTCAACTGCCTGATCTTCCAGCCCAAGGCGACCGCGACGGCCACGTCGGGGCAGTTGGTGAACTACACCTTCCGGGTGCCCCACCCGCTGTGCGCCCTGCTCTACAAGTGGACGCCCGAGGACGACACCCGCCTCGATGTCATAGGCCTGTTCGTGCATCCCGTCCGTGACGACCGCATCCGGGCGCACCTGTTCAACTGCCTGCTCGACACGACCAACACCGACGGGCAGCTGCGTCGCTTCCAGCAGGGCGTGCTGGCCCAAGACAAGCCGATCCTCGAGAACCAGGTCCCGCGGCAGCTCCCGCTGGACCCGGATGCGGAAGCTCCGACCAGGGCCGACAAGACCAGCAGCGCCTACCGGCGCTGGCTCGGCGAACTGGGCACGACCTACGGCGTGATACCCAGCTCCAGCGCCTAGGAGTCGGCCACGACGAGGATGATCCGCGCCCCGTGGCCGGAATGCCAGCGGTGGGGGACTCGGCTCTTGTAGAAGATGGCGTCTCCCACCTCCAGAGTGATCTCGGGCTGGCCCTCGAACTCGACGCGAAGCGTCCCCTCAAGAACGTAGAGCGCGTGCTCGGCATCGGAGGAGAACCAGTCCTCGATGTAGTCCTCGGGGGAGATCTCGTAGTCGTAGAGCTCCGAGATCTTCCTGCCGCTGCGGAGTATGGCCCGCGCGATGGCTGACCGCTGGTCCTCGGACACAGGGATCTGCCGAGTCTCCGACGATCTCACGACCTCGATCTCGGCCGGCTCGGCCGGGGGCAGCAGGTCGCTGGGCTGCACGCCGAGGGCATTCGCGATCCGGTAGAGGGTCGCGATGGCCAGGGAACACTGGCCGGACTCAAGTTGGCTCAGGAAGGGCTGGCTCACGCCGGCGGCCGCGGCGAGCTTGACGCCGGACAAACCAGCCTCGACTCTGAACTGGCGGACCTTGGCGCCTATCTCCGCGCCAAGGCCCCTCCCCGCGTCGTCTGTGACACCCATACGAACTCTCCCCTACCCGGCGGCTCGCCGTATCGGGAGGAACGGCAACTCGACGACGGTCCCCCCGACGGGATACTCCTCGCCCATCACATCCCATCCTAGGGTTACGTCGGTGCCCGGGTCCGCGGCCGCGGGGTCGCCGGTGAATCCCTGCCGCCATACCCAGCGGCGCCGCTTGTTGAGCGGCGCGGTCCGGGTGTTGAACGGGGTCCCGCCGAATGCGTAGACCTCGCTCACGTCCTTGCCGTCTCTCATGCCTGCACCGTCCGCGGTCCCAGGAGCTGCGCCCGCTTCCTGGCTGAGACTTTACTTATAATGCTGAGACTCTGCTTATGGTAGGTTGCCCCTAGTCGGTCGCAGACCGCTTCCGGATGGAGCTATCGAGACCGGCTGCCGATCAGACTGATCGATGAGCGTTCCACAGGGGGGCAGACATGAAGAGAAGGACCCGGACGTGGCTGGCGGTCACGTCGACGATGTGCCTGGTGCTCGCAGCTTGCGGGGACGACGCCGAGGACGCACCCGCGGCGGCGCCCGAGGAGCCCGCGTCGGCGCCCGAGACCACCGCCGCGGCGGCGCCTGAGACCACCACCACTGCCGCGCCGGAGGCGCCCGCCGAGGTGACGACCACCGTGCCCGAGGCGCCCACCGAGGTTGCCGACACTCCGAGCGCGTCGGATGGCACTGGGATGCGGATTGCGGTGATCTATGACGGAACGCTCGACCAGGGCGGGTGGCAAGGCTCGATGGATGCGGGGACGCAGCTTCTCGAGGATTCGATGCCTGGCGCCGAGGTCCTCAGGGTCGAGGCAATCGACCCTGGGCAGTCTGCTCAGCGAGCGATGACGGACCTTGCCGAGGACGGCTACCACTTGATCATCGGCACCGCGACATACGACGCCGACATGGCCATCGTGTCCGCGGACTATCCCGAGACCGCGTTCCTGCATGCTTGCGACGCCACCGTCACCGCCAACATGGGCCAGTACTGCCTGGCAGTGGAAGAGGCCCGGTACGTGGACGGCGCGCTGGCGGCCGCGTTGAGCGAGACCGGCAAGATCGGCTACGTGGCGGGATTCGGGATCTCCTTCGTGCTCAAGCCGCTGAACCTGTTCGCGGCCGGCGCCCGCTCGGTGAACCCCGATGCCGAGGTGCATGTGGTGTTCACCAACAGCTGGTTCGATCCCAATCTCGAGCTTCAAGCGGCCAACGCCCTGATCGATCTCGGTGTCGACGTCCTCACCTATGACCTGTCGTCGTCCGCGGTGCCGGAGGTGGCCGCTCAGCGAGGCGCCGGGTTCATCGGATACGGGTACGACGACGCCCGCCTCCAGGCGCCCGACTCGTGGCTGGGAGGGTCGCTCTACAACTGGGGTGCGGCCTTCGTGACCACCGCGCAAGAGGTAGCCGCGGGCACTTGGGAGCCCGGATACATCTACGGTGGCTACGCCGACGGGCTCCTCGGCTACGCCGAGTTCGGGGCGTCGGTTCCCTCAGAGGCGCAGGACCTGGTGGACAGCTTGATCGCGGACATCGTCGCCGGTGACCTGGATGTGTTCGCCGGTCCGATCATGGACCGCGACGGCAACGTCGTCGTACCCGAGGGCGAGGCCCTCGAGTTCTTCGATCGCGCCATCTGCTGCGAGTGGGTGATCGAAGGCGTCCACGGCGAGATCGGCTAGGCGGTCGATCCCCCGCGATCCCGCACCGCGGGGGATCAACAGGTCATGCCGCAGGACACGGAGTTGGCGGTCCGCACGATCGGCATCTCCAAGGAGTTCTTCGGCCAGTCCGTGCTCGAGGACGTAGATTTCGACCTTCGTTGGGGCGAGATCCACGCCCTGCTGGGCGAGAACGGGGCTGGAAAATCGACGCTGTGCTCGATCCTGGCCGGCTTGTACCACCCCACCCGGGGCGAGATGACGCTGGCCGGAGCCCCCTACAGTCCCCACTCCCCGCACGCGGCGCTGGAGGCCGGCGTCGGGATGGTGTACCAGCACTTCCGGCTGGTGGAGCAGATGACCGTCGCCGAGAACATCCTGCTCGGCAATCCCGACGTGCCGGTCAGGACGACCGCGAGCGGGCTGGCCGACCGCGCCCGGGAGGTCATGGACAGGCACGGCCTGTGGATCGAGCCGACCAAGTACGTCGGTGACCTCGCCGTCGGCGAGAAGCAGCAGGCCGAGATCATCCGTCTCCTCAACCGCGGCGTGAAGGTTCTCATCCTCGACGAGCCGACGGCCGTGCTGACCCCCCGCGAGACTGAAGCCCTGTTCGCGGCACTCAGGAACCTCGCCGACCAGGGCCAGGGGGTGATCCTCGTGACCCACAAGCTGCGCGAGGTCCAACAGTCCGCCGACAACGTGACGGTCCTGCGATCCGGGAAGAAAGTCGCTCACCAACGCGTCGAGGACACCACCACCCACGACCTGGCCAGACTCATGATCGGCGACGACCTCGCACCGGGATCCGGGTCCGTCGACGCATCTCACACCACCGGAGACAAGCTCCTGGAGTTGCACTCGGTATCGGTCGTCAGCGACGCTGCGACGCGCCCCGAACTCGACGGCGTGAATCTCACGGTGAGGGCAGGCCAGATCGTGGGGGTGGCCGGCGTGTCCGGGAACGGCCAGCGCGAGCTGGCAGAGGTCATCACCGGGCTCCGCACCACAACGTCGGGCACGATCAGGCTCGGGGGCGAGGACATCTCATCGCAGACGATCGGCGGCAGGATCAAGAAGGGGGTGGGATTCGTTCCCGAGGACCGCTTGACGAGGGGCCTCGTTCTCGGACTGGACATCGAAGACAACGTGCTGCTGAGGAGCCAGCGAGACCGGGGGTTCAATATCGGGCCGTTCCTGCGGCTGTCGGCGATCAACCAATGGGCTCGACGTCTGATCGATCGGTTCGATATCCGCGGCGTGCGCAAGGGCCTGCCGATCAGCGTGCTGTCGGGAGGCAACCTGCAGCGGCTGATCCTCGCTCGCGAGCTGTCGCGGCAGCCCGCCCTACTGGTCGCGTCGGAGCCGACCCGCGGCCTTGACGTCGGGGCGGCCGAAGCGGTCCGGACCATCCTCAAGGCCGAACGCGGCCGGGGCGTCGGCATCCTCCTCTTCTCGGGGGATCTCGAGGAGGTGCTCGGAATCTCCGACGAGGTGGTCGTGATGTACGAGGGTCGGGTCGTGGCGTCACGACCGGCATCCGAAGTCGATGTGGCTCAAGTCGGGCGCTGGATGGCGGGCTTGACATGACCGCGCCCACCCTCGACCGTGCCGCCGCACGGAGTGGCCGCTGGCACATTCCCATCACGGTCGAGCAGCGGGCCGCGTCACGCTTCCTCCAGCAGCTGGGCATCAACCTGGTCGCTCTGGTCTTGGCGTTCGGACTCGGAGCGATCCTTCTGCTGATGGCGGGCGACAATCCCTTCGACGTCTACCGCGAGATGTTCGACCGGGCATTCGGCTCGTCCCGGGCCCTCCGTGAGACGCTGCGGTCGACCACGCCGCTGATCCTCACCGGGCTGGCGGTGACCGTCTGCTTCCGCATGGGCCTGTGGTCGATCGGTGCGGAGGGCCAGCTCATCGCGGGCTCGGTGGCCGGTGCGGCCGCGGCGCTGGTGCTCGGTCCCTCGCTTCCCGCTCCGCTGGCAGTGGCCGCGGTCGTCGTCGCGGCCGCCCTCGGCGGAGCGGCCTGGGCCGCGCTCGCGGCCGTGCCGCGGGCCCTGTTCGGAACCGACGAGGTGGTCACCACCCTGATGCTCAACTTCGTCGCGCTGGGGATCATGAACTATCTGATCTTCGGCAGCGTCAGCTATTGGCGGGATCGCACCAACCTGGGATTCCCAGCCGGGAAGGTCATCCCGGAGTCGACCCAGCTGGATCCCTATTTCGGAGTGTTCGATGCGGGCCTGGTCCTCTCGCTGGCGCTGGCGCTGATCGTCGCCCTCGCGCTCCGCAGGACGGTGTGGGGCTACCAGCTGCGGGTGGCCGGAGACTCCCGGGCTGCGGCCAGCTACGCGGGGATCAGCGCGACCCGCCAGATCATCTCGGTCTTCGCAGTGTCGGGAGCCCTCTCCGGGATCGCCGGTGGAACGTACGTGATGAGCATCACCTTCGCGCTCGAACCCCGGGCCATAGCGGTCAATCTGGGATTCGTCGGCATCGTCGTCGCCGCGGTCGCCTTGCTGAAGCCTCTGCTGGTGGTGCCGATCGCGTTCGGTATGGGGGCGTTGCTCAGCATCGCCCCGTCGTTGAGCATCTTCGGCGTCTCGCCCGCGGTGGTGATCGTGATACAGGGCATCATCCTGCTTAGTGTCGCCGGAGCCCAGTTCTTCATCCGGTACCGGGTCCGGATCACCCGGGTCGAGGTTGGCAACCGATGAACGACTGGGTCTTGATCCAATCCCTGGTGGTGGCAGTGTCGACGGGAACCCCGGTGGTTCTCGCCGGCAGCGGGGCGATCCTCACCCAGCGCAGCGGCGTCCTCGACCTCGGCGTCGAGGGCACGATGCTGATCGGCGCGGTGACGGGGTTCTGGGTGACGACCTCCACCGACAGTCCCGTCCTGGGCCTGGTGGTGGCGGTCCTCGCGGCGGCCGTATTCTCGATGATCCAGGGAGTGCTCGCGGTCTCGTTGAGAGCCAATCAGGTGGTGGTCGGAGTGGCCCTGGTCATTCTCGGATCCGGACTGTCAAGCTTCATCGGCAGCCAGGGCGATCCGCCGGTGGCGCGACGCTTCAGTGGAAGCATCTTCACGCCAGTGTTCCCCGAGTCAGTCCACGACTGGCCGGCGGTGGGCCCGCTCCTGCTGTCGCACGACCCGGTCGTGTACATGTCCTGGGCCTTCGTTGCCGTGGTCCAGTGGTACATCTTCCGCACTAGGACCGGCATGCACCTGCGAGCGGTGGGCCACGACCCCGCCAGCGCCGACGCCGCCGGTGTCCGTGTCAGCGGCATGAGGTACCTGCATGTGGCTCTGGGGGGAGCGGCGGCCGGAGCCGGCGGGGGATATCTCACGCTGCGCCTGTTCTCGGACTGGTTCGATGACATGACGGCCGGCATGGGCTGGATCGCGGTCATACTCGTGATCCTCGCCAGCTGGCGCTCCCTGCGGCTGCTGGTGGCGGCCTACGCCTTCGGTGCCATCTCCAGCCTCGGGTTCACCCTGCAACTGCTGGGATGGAATATCCCGACCGAGCTGCTGGCGATCCTGCCGTTCCTGGTCGTGTACCTGGTCATGGTCTTCGTATCCGCGGCCGAGCGGCGGTCCCAGATGCCGGCGAGCTTGGCGGAGCCCTATTTCAGAGAGAGCCGATGAAGGAGCAATAGTGCCGACCACCGACCGAGAGCGGACGATCATGGGTACGGCGTTCTACCCGCGCACGTCGCTTCTCAACGAGCGCCAGAAGTGGAATGCGTGGGATCGCTACCACATCGTGGACGCCTACACCGACTGGCAGGAGGAGTTGAGGACGGTTCGGGAGCGGGCCTCGGCCCTCGACCAGTCGCCGCTGTCCAAGCACTACATAGCCGGTCCCGACGCCGTGAGGTTGGTGGACTACCTGATCACCCGGGACGCCACCAGGATCGAAGTGGGCCAGATCTACTACACCCCCTGGTGCAACCAGGACGGGGCCGTGGTGGGCGACGGCCTGGTCGCCCGGGTCGCACCGGACAGGTTCCTGGTCTCGGCCGATCCGATGATGAACTGGATCAGGCACAACGCCGAGGGCTACGACGTCACCATCGAGGACGTCACCTTCGACTTCGGGCTGCTCGCGCTGCAGGGGCCCAAGTCGACCGAGGTCATCGAGGCGGCCACCGGGCAGAGTTGGTCCGACCTCCGTTTCTCGCGGCTTCGGACCACCACCATCGGTGGAGTGGAGGTCACCGTCTTCCGTCAGGGCTTCACCGGCGAGGTCGGCTACGAGTTCTTCGTGCCCGTCGCCGACGGCGCCGACGTCTGGGACGCGCTGTTCGACGCGGGAGAGCGGTTCGGCCTGGGCGCCGGCGGCCTGCACGCCGTCGATGTGGCCCGGATCGAGGCCGGAATGGTCATCGTGGGCGCCGACTACACCCCGGTCGCCATGGACCGCCTCGGCGACCCGCTGCCCGTCTCGCCCGAGAACATGACCACGCCGTTCGAGTTGAATCTGCACCGCTTCGTGGACCTAGGCCAGCAGGCTGATTTCCTGGGCAAGGACGCCCTGCGGCGCGAACTCGAAGCTGGTCCCAAGCGCTCGATGGTAGGGATCGAGATCGACTGGCGCGACATCGTCGGCCTCTACCGGGACTCCGACATCCCGCCCGAGGTGACCCCCCAAGTCATCCGGTTCCCCCTCCCCATCTTCCGCGACGGATCCCGCATCGGAAGAGCCACCAGCGTGACCTGGTCGCCCACCGTCAACAAGATCATCGGGTTCGCCCATGTCGTGCCGACCCAAGCCGGGCCAGGCACGCCGGTCACGGTGGAATGGCGAGCCGGGCCCGTCGGTGGGGAGGTGGGCGCCACCCTGGTCGCCCTCCCCCACTACCGGCTGAAACGAGCCGGATAGAGAGGCCCAATACGTCCGCCTGACTCCCGCATGACACCGAAGCACACGGGCGTCCGGTCGAGAGGAGAGCCATGGCATCTGAGAACAACCGACAGGCAGAGCCCACTCGATGCGACTTGCTGCTGACCGGCGGCACCGTGCTGACGCTCGGTGAGGACCAGCCCGTCATCGAATCTGGGTTCGTGGCCGTCGACGGCGACAGAATCGCCGGGGTTGGAGAGGGCCAGGAGGCGGGGTCGTTCCAGGCCGACCGGACGATCTCGTGCCAAGGGAAGGTGGTGATGCCCGGGCTGATCGACTGCCACAACCATCTCTACCAGTCGCTCGGACGGACTCTCGGAGAGTGCCTGACGGGGTGGGAGTGGCTCAGCCAGTTCATGTGGCCCTACTCCGCTGCGATCTCCCAACAGGAGACGGCCGCCTCCGTGTACCTGGGAGCTCTCGAAGCAGTCCTGGCCGGGACCACGACCGTGCTTGATCACCACTACGGCTGTGACGACTACGACACCACCGTGATGGTGGCCGGGATCCTCGAGGAGTTGGGGCTGAGAGGACGGATCGCTCGGGGAATGGCCGGAACCCAGACCGCGGTCTCCCAACAGCAGAAGCTGCCGGAGACTTCATTCCAGCGTTCGGCCGATGAGGAGTTGGCCATCACGGAGGCTTGCATCCGCTCAAGGCCGAAGGGCTCGAAGATCGAGATCTGTCCCGGACCCATGAACGCGGCCTACACCAACGTCGACCTGATAGCGGCCAGTGTCGAGCAGGCCCGTTCCCATGGGGTGGCGTGGCACACCCACCTCAGCGCGCCCCGCGACGACCCTGAAGTGTTCAAGCAGCAGCACGGCTCGCGCCCGGCCACATGGCTCCACCGCAACGGGCTGCTCGGTCCTGATGCGATCCTCGCCCACGCCACCTGGGTGGACGACGAGGAGATCGAGGCGCTCGGGGACACGCGCAGCGCGGTCGCTCACTGCCCGTTGTCGAACTTCTACATGCCGTACGGCGTCATGCCCCTGCACAAGCTCGTCGGGGCCGGGGCGGCGGTGGGGCTGGGCAGCGACGGATCCTGCTGCGGGCACCGCCAGGACCTGTTCGAGAACATGAGGCTCATGGTGCTGATGCATCGCCTTCACACCCTCGACCCCAAGGCGTCGCGCGCCGATGAGGCTCTGAGGGTGGCCACCCGGGGCGGGGCGGCCGTTCACGGCATCGAGGCCGGGGTGCTGGCCGAGGGGGCGTTGGCCGACATCGTGGTGGTCGACACGACCCGGCCGCACTTCGCACCGATGCACGACCCGGTTGCGGCCATTGTGTACACGGCCCGCGGCACCGACGTGGAGATGAACATCGTCGGGGGCGAGATCATCGTCGAAGGGGGACGGTCGACGCGGGTCGATCAGGATGCAGTCGTCTCCGAAGCGCGGGCGCGAGCCGGCGAGCTGGCCGAGAGGATCAATCCCCGCTAGCAGGCGCGCCAGCGAACGGCCGCAACTCGCACCAGTCTCGGCTGGAGTCCTCGCCCCTCCGAAATTGATGGCGAAACGGCCGTTATAGAGCCACAACTCGCACCAATTTCGGAGGGCGGGGGGCGGCTAGCGGAGGGACTTCCAGAGGCGGCGGTAGGCGATGGAGAAGGCGTCGGTGGGCAGGGCCACCTCGCCGGTGCCGTCGAGGCTGAACGGCACTTCTCGGGGCTGCAGGGCCTCGCAGATGACCCTGTCCTCCTCGTTGACGGCGGCCTGGAAGTCCCGCCACGGCTCCAGGGGGTCGCCGCCCAGGTTGGTGCGGGCGCTCTGCTGGAACACCAGGCTCGACGCGGCCGACTCGGGCAACGCCGTCAGCTGGACGCACTCGATCTCGCCGTCGGGGTAGGTGATGGTGAGCATCGACGAGAACGGGAAAGTGAAGTCGTAGCGGTAGGCGGCCTCGACCTCCTCGACCGCGCCGTCGAGGGTGTTGCGGTACTGCTGGTACACCCCGACGTTCGAGGTGAACCCGGTCTCGGTGGCGGCGACCTCCTGGGGGGCGACTGGCCGGTCGCTGGGACCGAACGTGACCCGGTGGATGGTCGAGAAGTGGGCGATGTCGTTGAAGTTCTCGGCCACCCGGCTGGCCGAGGCCTGCCAGCGCACCGGGCCGATCTGGAAGGTCTGCACGTCGGGCCGGTCGTAGAACCCCCAGTCGGGCGGATCGGCGGCGGGCTCGTCCAGGCAGGCCCAGACCAGCCCGTGGCACTCGCGGGTACCGACGGTGTCGAGGGTCAGCCGCTTCGGCAGCCGGGCGTCGGGGCGGGAGGGGAAGCCGACGCACGTCCCGTCGGCCGCGTAGCGCAGACCGTGGTAGGGGCAGACCAGGCGGTCAGCGTCGTAGCTTCCCAGACTCAGCGGACTGCCGCGGTGCGGGCAGCGGTCCGAGGCCGCGCAGGCCCGTCCGCCGCTGCGGAACACCACCAGCGACTCGCCCAGCAGCACCACCCCGACCGGGCCGTCGTCGATGGCGTCGGAGCGGGCCACCGGATGCCAGTGCCTCCGCAGAACGTCGAGCTCGGCGGGCTCGATCACGCTGCTGCTCACCGCTGGGCCGGACCGGCTTCGGCCGGATCGATGAAGGCTCCGCTCATGGTGGAGCCCGGTCCCACACCAGCCGGATCGATGAGGGCTCCGCTCATGGTGGAGCCCGATCCCCTACCAGCCGGATCGATCACGGCGCGCTCAGGCCGAGGCCGGGCCGAGGATCGGGTCGAAGGTGTCCATGGCGGCCACGTCGACCGTGCCCACGTCAGTGATGGCGTAGTCGGGGATCGAGGTGATGGGCAGGAAGAACAGGTACATGAACGGCCAGTCGACCGCACAGCCCAGGGCCTTGGCCGCCCGGTCGAGGCGCTCCTCCTCGGCCAGCATGTCGGCTGGGTCGAGGTCGGACACGATCCCGCCGATGGGCAGGGGCAGGAACTCGACGACCTCGCCCCCGTCGACCACCACCTGGCCGCCGCCGTGGGTCGCGATGTGGTTGACAGCCGCGGCCATGTCGTGCGGCGACGCGCCGATCACCACGATGTTGTTGTCGTCGGGGGCGCTGGAGGTGGCCAGCGCGCCGGAGCGGATCCCGAACCCGGCTACGAACGCGGTGGGGCGGTTCGAGTTCTTGCCGTAGCGCTCGACCACGCTCACCAGGGCCACGTCGTTGTCGATGTCGGGGGCCACCCGGCCCGCAGCGGCCTGCAGCACCACGTCGCGTCGCCTGCGCACGAAGATCTGCTCGGTCACCTCGATGGCCAGCACCTCCACTCCACCGTCGGACAGATCGGTGCGCACCGTGAAGTCGTCGGCGGTGGCGGCGGCCATGGGGAACGGGCCGGTGAGCAGGCTGTCGCGGCTCGGCGGCTCCAGATCGACGGCCATCTCGCCGTCGCGGGCCACTACCTGCCCGTTGGCCATCACCATCGAGACCCGGAAGTCGCTGAGGTCCTCCACGAACAGAATGTCGGCGTAGCGGCCCGGCGAGATCGAGCCGACCATGTGGTCGACCCGGTAGGCCTCAGCGCCGTTGATGGTGGCCATCTGGACGGCCGTCATCGGATCGACGCCCGCGGTGACGGCCATGCGCACCATGTTGTCGACGTGGCCGCGGTCGAGCACGTCGCTGGCCACCACGTCGTCGGTGCAGAAGCTCACCCGCCGGGCCGCGCCGGGGGCGTGCTCGGTCACCAGGCGGATGTTCTCGGTGAGGAAGTGGGCGAACGACGACTCCCGGATCACGACGTGCATGCCGTTGCGGAGCTTCTCGAGGCACTCGTCGGAGTCGTAGCTCTCGTGGTCGAGGCGGATGCCGCCGCAGGCGTAGGCGGTGAGGTCGGCGCCGGTGGCCATGGGCGCGCAGCCGAGCACCGGCAGCCGGTTCCCGCGGGCGATCTCCATGGCGGCCAGCACGTCGGGATCGCCGGTGGTCACGAACTCCCGGACCGTCTCCCACACGCCCACGCACTCCGGCCAGCGCTGGGCGGTCCGATGGTCGTCGGGGCCGAAGTAGTGGCCCACGGTGGAGGTGGGCAGGGTGTAGGGCGTCTTGCAAGGGGCGCCCCACAGCACCCGCAGCGGGGTGGCCTGCGACTCCCGCAGGAAGGCCTCGGCGCCCTCCAGGCCGGCCACCACCAGGATCTGGTCGAGGCCCGAGACCACGTTCGTGGTCCCCAGCGGCACCAGCATCTTGGCCGCGCCGGTGATCGACAGCTTCGAGCACTCGATGTGCTGGTGGCCGTCGAACAGCCCCGGCACGAGGTGGCGGCCTTCGGCGTCGACGACGGCGGTGTCGGGGCCGACGTGGGCCGAGACGTCGCCCAGCGCGACCACGGTGTTGCCGTAGACGGCCACGTCGGCCGGGTAGATCTCGGCCGACACGACGTTGACGAGCCGCCCGCCCCGCACCACGGCGGTGCACCCGGGCCGCTCCCCGGCCACCAGCTCGGCGGGGGCTGGCCGTCATCCGCCAGCCGCCACCAGCTCGGATATCGGGGGCTGGCCGGTCATCCGCCAGCCGCCACCAGCTCGGATATCGGGGGCTGGCCGGTCATCCGCCAGCCGCCACCAGGATCACCCGGGCGGGCGACTCCGACGCCAGGCGCCAGCGGGTCTGGACCCACGCCGAATGGAACATGACGTCGCCGGCGTGAAGCGTCATTTGCGGGCGGTCCTTGAAGTCCACATGCAACGATCCCTCTATCACATAGATGACCGTCTCGTCGGCCGACTCGAACCATTCGTCCACGTCGGGGCCGGGCTCGATCCGGAAGTCGCCCAGCTCGGTGATGCGGCGGCCGCCCCGGTAGGCGGTCCGGGCGGTGGTGGCGTTGGGCAGCTCGCTCACCGGCATCTGGTTCAGATCCGCGGCCCGCAGCACCTCCACCCGGGTGTCGGTCGAAGGCTCGGGCAGCAGATCCGACGGCTTCACGTCGAGGGCGGCGGCCAGGCGGTACAGCGTTGCGATCGCCACCGAGGTGTGCCCGGCCTCGAGCTGGCTCAGGAACGGCTGGCTCACGTCGGCCGCCGCGGCCAGCTTGCGGCCCGACAGCCCCCGCTCGACCCGCAGCGCCTTGACCTTGGCCCCGATCTCGAGCCCTAGATCGTCGGTCATGGCGCTGCCCTCCGGATGTCAAGCGAGACGGTCATGGCGCTGCCCTCCGGATGTCAAGCGAGACGGTCATGGCGCTGCCCTCCGGATGTCAAGCGAGACGGTCATGGCGCTGCCCTCCGGATGTCAAGAGACGGTCATGGCGCTTCCCTCCGGATGTCAAGCGAGACGGTCATCACCGGGCCTCGCGGGAGTAGGGCTCGCCGAGGCTGGCAGGGGCACCCACCCGGCGGGCCCGCTCGGGGTTGGCCGACACGATCACCACCACCAGGAAGGTCACCACGAACGGGATCATGCTCAAGAAGTCCGAGGGCACCTCGACCCCGGCGATCTGCAGGGTGAAGCCCAGAGTGCGCAGCGCGCCGAACACGTAGGAGGCCAGCAGGGCCAGCCACGGCCGCCATCCCGCCAGGATCACTAGCGCCACCGCGATCCAGCCCGCTCCCGCGGTCATGCCCGCCTGCCAGGTTCCCAGCACGGCCAGAGCCAGATAGGCGCCGCCCACGCCGGCGCCGAAGCCGCCGATCAGGGTGAAGAGGTAGCGGATGCCGGTCACCGACAGTCCGGCCGCATCGGCCGCGGCCGGGTCCTCCCCCACTGCCCGCAGCGACAGTCCGGCGTTGGTGCGGTACAGGAAGTATCCGGCCGCGGCGACGATCAGCCACGACAGGTAGACCACCACGTCGTGGCCGAACAGGATCGGCCCCACCGCGGGCAGGTCCCGCAGGGCCACGGGCAGGATCGGATCGACCTTCACGCCGTTGAAGCTCTGGATCAGCGGATCGTCGCCGGTGCTGCCCCAGAACGACGACAGCCCGTTGCCGACGATCACCAAGGCCAGACCCGACACGATCTGGTTCACTCGCAGGGAGATGGCCAGCAGCGCATGGACCGCGCTGAAGACCACCCCGGCCAGGCCGCCGGCCAGCAGCGCGATCGGCAGACTCCCGGTCTGGACCCCGGCCCAGAAGCCGGTCACGCCGCCGATCAGCATCATCCCCTCCACGCCCAGGTTCATCACCCCGGAGCGCTCGGTCAGGATCTCCCCGAGCGCGGCGAACAGGATGGGCGTGCCCGCGGCGATGGCGCTGACGATCGACAGGACGAGGACGGAGTCATTCATGGGCGGTCTCGACTGTTGCGGTCTCGACTGTTGCGGTCTCGGGCGCCGAAGCGGACGAGACGACCAGCCGATTGGACAGGAAGAACTCGCCCGAGGCCACGAACAGGAAGATCAAGCCCTGCAGCAGGAACACGATCTCAGCGTCCAGGCCGATCGTCTGCAGCTTGGCCCCGGATGCGGCCACTGCCCCCAGTAGCACCGCCACCGGAACCACGCCCAGCGGGTTGAGCCGGGCCACGGCCGCCACCACGATGCCGGTGAAGCCAAGCTCGGTGGCCAGCGCCCGGGGATCCAGGGATTTCAGCACTCCACTGACCTCGATGGCCCCGGCCACGCCGGCCAGCGCTCCCGACAGGGCGAGGACGGACAGGATCTTGCCGCTCACGCTCATTCCCGCATAGCGCGACGCCGACGGCGAGTCGCCGATGGTGCGCAGCTCGAACCCCCAGGTGGTGCCCCGCAGGCTCCACCAGAGCACCACGGCGGCGACCAGGGCGATCACCAGCCCGTAGTGGAGCCGGTGGGAGATTATGGGGAGTTCCGCAGAGTCGGGGATGAGCTTGCCCTGGGGGTAGTTGCGCCCCCGGTCGCGCCAGAAGCTCACCGTGCCGAAGATCAGATAGTTCATGAAGTAGAGGGCCACGAAGTTCAGCATCAGCGTGGTGATCACCTCGTTGGTGTTGAAGTACGCCTTTGGCAGGGCGGCCACGCCGGCCCAGAGGGCGCCCACTGCCGCGCCCCCGGCGATCATGGCCGCCAGCATCAGCACCTTGGGCGTGTCGGCAGGAAGCCACAGGGCCAGCCCGCTCGCCGCGATCGCGCCCATGTAGAGCTGCCCCTCGGCACCGATGTTCCAGACCTTCATGCGGAAGGCCACCGCGGCGGCCAGGCCGGTGAGGATCAACGGAGTGGCCAGCAGCAGGGTGCGGGTAATCGGGCGCAGGCCGTTGACGCTGGAGTCCATTATCGTCCGGTACGCCTCGACCGGGCTGTTGCCGGAGACGAGGATCACAACCCCGCCGACCAGCGCGGCCGCGGCCAGGGAGGCGACCGGGACGCCGACCCTCACCGGCAGCGCCGGCCTGGCCCGCGGCTCGACGGAGACCCGCAGGCTCACCCGGCACCGCCTCCGCCTCTGCTCGCGGCGTGGTCCTTGGCGCCGTCTCCGTCTCGGCTCGCCGCGTGGTCCTTGGCGCCGCCTCCGCCTCTGCTCGCCGCGTGGTGCCTGGCGCCGGTCATCAGGAGTCCCAGCTCCTCGATGTCGAGCGTGTCGGGGGTGTAGGCGCCCACGATGCGGCCCCGGGCCATGACGAGGATCGAATCGGCCAACTCGGTGATCTCGGCCAGGTCCTCGGAGAACAGCAGCACACCCCGACCGTTGTCGGTCTCGGCCCGGATGTGGCCCCGCACTGCGGCGGTGGCGGCCACATCGAGGCCTCTGGTGGGCGACGCGGCCAGCAGCACGTCGTGGGGCCGGGTGAGCTCCCGAGCCAGGATGGCCCTCTGCAGGTTGCCCCCCGACATCAGGCTGACCGCCATCTGGCGGCGGGCGCCCCGCACGTCGAAGCGCTCGACCAGCGTCCGGGCCGTCTCGGCGACCGCGCTCGGCGACAGGACTCCGAAGCGGCTGTGGGGCCGTTCCCGGTAGCTCTTGAGCACCAGGTTCTCCTCGATGGTCAGGCCGCCGGCCAGGCCGGTGCCCAGCCGGTCCTCGGGCACGTAGGCCAGACCGGCCTGCGAGCGCTGCCTCGGGCTGGCAGAAGTGACGTCACGGTCGCCCAGGCGCACGGAGCCGCTGGTGACGGAGCGGAGACCGGCTATGGCCTCCTGGAACTCGCGCTGGCCGTTGCCGGCCACCCCCGCGATCCCCACGATCTGGCCGCGGCGCACCTCGAGGCTCGCCCCGTTGACCGCAGGCGTCCCCCGGTCTCCGGAGACCTGGAGGTCGGTGACGGTCAGCACCGCCTCGGCCCCGTCGAAGCGGTGCGGCTGGTGCCGGCCCGCCTCGGGCATGTGCTCGGCCCCGATCATCATGGTGGCCAACTGGGAGGCGGTGGCCTCGGCGGTGGGGATCGTGCCGGCGTTGCGGCCGCCCCGCAGCACCGTCACCCGGTCGGTGTGGCCGAGTATCTCCTCCATCTTGTGGGAGACCAGCACCACCGAGTGGTCCTGTCCGGCCATGTGGCGGACCACCTCGAACAGTTTCTCGCACTCCTGGGGGGCGAGCACCGCGGTGGGCTCGTCGAGGATCAGGATGCGGGCACCCCGGTACAGCTGCTTGAGGATCTCGACCCGCTGCTGCTCGCCCACCGACAGCTGCCATACGTAGGCGCTGGGATCGACGTTGAGTCCGTACTCCTCGGCGATCTCGGCCACCCGGGTCTCCACAGCTCGCAGCGTCAGGCGGATGCCTTGATCCTTGAGGCCGAGCACCAGGTTCTCGGCCACGGTGAGGGAGGGGACCAAGCGGAAGTGCTGGTACACCATGCCGATCCCGTGCTCGGCCGCGTCGTGGGGCGAGCGCAGGCTGACCCGCCGCCCGTCGAGGCGCACGTCGCCCGAGTCCGGCCGGTACAGCCCGGCGAGGACCGAGCAGAGCGTCGACTTCCCGGCACCGTTCTCGCCCAGCAGGCCGTGGACCTCGCCCGCCCGGAGATCGAAGTTCACCCGGTCGTTGGCGGCGACACCGTAGAACGACTTGCAGAGGTCGCGGACCTCGAGGATCGTCTCGCCGACGGCAGCCAAGGCTCTGACCGTAATCGCTTGGGGCTCGCCGGCCAGTCGTCGTCGGGACCGGCCGGCCGAGCCTGTGATCAGCCGATGGAGCCCTCGACCCCCTCGATGAGCCACAGACAGCAGGTCGTGCGCTCCTCGAAGGGGATCGTCCCGCCCTCGGGCACCTGAACGTTGCCCTCGTTGTCCAGGATCGGACCGGCGAAGTAGTCGAGGGTGCCGTCGAGGATCTGCTGGCGCCGCTCGTTCACCAGGGCCAGGATCTCGTCGGTCACGTCCTTGCCGTAGGGGCTGTGGCCGATCATGCCGTCCTGCAGGCCTCCGTAGGTGAGCGCAGGCTCCCAGGTCCCGTCGATCATCTGCTGGATCTGGTCGATGTAGTAGGGGCCCCACTCGAACGTGAACGACGACAGCCAGGCGTTCGGGGCCACCTCCGACCGGTCGGAGCTGTAGCCGATGATGTGGAGGCCGCGGTCCTCGGCCACCGACGCCACCGCGGGCGAGTTCAGCTCATGGGCCAGCACGTCGGCGCCGCCGTTGGCCAGCGCCTCCGCGGCCTGCTGCTCGACGGGCGGGTCGTACCAGCTGTTGATGTACACGACCTGCACGACCGCGTCGGGGTTGACCTCGCGCACGCCGATGGTGAAGGCATTGAGGGCTCGGTTGACCTCTTCGATGGGGTACCCCGCGGGATAGCCGATGATGCCGCTCTCGGTGATGCTTCCCGCGATCAGCCCGTCGAGATACCGGCCGTCCTCGGTGGCCCCGTCGAAGTGGCCGACATTCTCGGCGGTCTGCCAGCCGGCCCAGGTGAGGAACTTGGTGTCCGGGTACTGCTCTGCGACCGGCATCACGTCGGGCATGAAGTAGGTCGTGCCGATGATCATGTCGACTCCCGCCGACGCGAGATCCTCGAACGCGTTGGCGCCGGCCGGACCGGGAGAGATCTCCTCGAGGACCTGCACGTCGAGGCCCGGGAAGGCCTCCTGCACCTCTTGGACGCCGCGGTAGTGGGTGGTGTTCCAGCCGCCGTCCTCGATGAACAGGTCGAAGACGAAGGCCACGGAGTAGCCGGTGCCGTCGGATGCCATTGGTTCCTCGGCGGGCGCTTCCTCCATCGGCGCCTCTTCGGCGGGCTCTTCCTCCATCGGCGCCTCTTCGGCGGGCTCTTCAGTCGGCGACTCTGCGGGTGCCTCTTCGGCCGGTGCTGCTGTCGACGTCGGCTCGGCCGGGGCCGCATCGTCGTCGTCTCCGCAGGCCGCCGCGATGAGCGCGAATACCGCCATTACCGCCAAGAACCATCTGGCCCTCTTCATGTCTGCTCCCTCCCCAGGTGCTTTGACAGAGTGATAACTGGTTCTTATCATCACGGAGAGGCGGATTCAAGCCGATCCGCGGGCGAGGCGGTTGCCGCTGGGTGAGTCGATGACAGCACAGGAATGCGAGACGATGCCTGCCGGCGCCCTGCGGGGCACGCCGTTCCATCGCAGCACGGTGGATCGGATGGCGTCCACCTGGTGGTTCGGGTGGGGCGGCTACGTGGTGCCCGACGTGTACACCGACCCCGTCTCGGAGCTGCGGGCCATCCGCACGGCGGTCTCGATGAACGAGATGTCGCCCATCCCCAGGATCGAGGTGCGGGGGCCCGAGGCGGCCGCCTGCGTGGACTACCTCGTCACCAGGGACGCCTCCCGGATGGAGGTCGGGCACGCCTGGTACACACCGTGGTGCACCCGCGAGGGCAAGGTGGTGGCCGACGGCATCGTGTTCCGCTTCGAGCCGGAGCGGTTCGTGTTCTCGGGCGACCGCTGCGAGACGTTCCTGCAACACGAGGCCGGCGGCTTCGACGTGGAGGTCGCCGACGTGACCGACGACCACGGGATCCTGGCCTTGCAGGGGCCTCGGTCGCGTGACGTGCTCGAGGCGGTTACCGGCGAGGGCTGGGGTGACCTGAGGTTCTCGCGGTTCCGGGGCACGGTGATCGACGGGGTGCCCGTGAACGTGGCCCGGCAGGGGTTCACCGGCGAGCTGGGCTTCGAGCTGTGGGTCCGGCGGCCCGACGGCGAGCGGGTCTGGGAGGCGGTGGCCGCCGCCGGGGCGCCGTTCGGCATCCGGCCCGCGGGCGAGTACGCCATCGACGTCGCCCGGGTGGAGGCCGGGCTGATCCTGATCTCGGCCGACTACACCGGCGCCGGGCCCGACTCGCCCAGCGCCGACTCCGCTCCCAACCCCGCCGACTTCGTGACCCCCTACGAGCTGGGCCTGGGGCACTGCGTGAAGCTGGACAAGGAGGCCGACTTCGTGGGACGGGAGGCGCTGACCGACGAGCATCGGCGGGGGCCGGCCCGGCGGGCGGTGGGCCTGACGTTCGACGTCGAGGGCGTCGTCGGGCTGTTCCTGAAGGCCGGGCTGTGTCCTGACGTGTCGCCCCGGGTGCGGTGGGACCATCTTCCGCTGCGGGCGGGGGCGAGTGACGGCGGCGACGGCGAGGTGGTGGGCCGGGCCAGTTCGGTGACGTGGAGCCCGACCACGTCGCGGCTGATCGGCTTCGGGCTGGTGCCGGTCGAGCTGGCGGTGCCGGGAACTGAGCTGACGGTGGAATGGGCCGACTTCTGGGGGCGCGAGCTCGGGCTGGCGTCGGCCCAGGTGTGCGAATATCCGTTCATCAGCCTGAACAGGCAGGAGGGATGACCCAGTGACAGCCGATCCGTTCACTCGTGGAGTTCGGACGACCGCCGGCGCCACGAGAGGGGCGCGGTGACGATGGCGACAGCCGATCCGTTCACTATGTGGCATCCGGTGGCGTCGGAGCACGACGTGCCCTACCGCCATGTCTGCCAGGCTCAGCTGCTGGGCCGGGAGCTGGCGGTGTGGCGAGCCGACGACGACTACGTGAACGTGTGGGAGAACCGCTGCCTGCACCGGGGCGTGCGCCTCTCGATAGGCAGCAACGACGGCACCGAACTGCGCTGCCAGTACCACGGCTGGCGCTACGCCAACCGGTCGGCCGGATGCACCTACATCCCGGCCCATCCCGCCGACGCCCCGGCCCGCACCATCTGCAACCGGACCTTCCCGTCGGTGGAGCGCTACGGGCTGGTGTGGTCGGGCGAGGATCCGCTGGGAGACCCGCCGACTGTGGACGTCCTGGAGGCGGGAACGCCGTTCGGGCTGCGCAACCTGCCGGTCAACGCCTCGGCGGAGCTGACCGTGCGGCATCTTCGGGGCTATCGGTTCGGGCCGAGCGGGCGGCTCGAAGCGTCGGCGGCGGAGATGTCGGTGGACTGGGCCGACGACTACTCGGTGGCAGTGACCGCTCGGGCCGACGACTACTCGGTGGCAGTGACCGCTCGGGCCGACGACGGCTCGCCCTCCACCGCAGCGTTGCCCTCCACCGCAGCGTTCTCCTCCACCGCAGCGTTCTCCTCCACCGCGGTGTTCTCCTCCACCGTGGTGTTCTTCGTGCAGCCGGTGGACTCGGCGCGGTGCGTGATCCGGGGCGTGCTGGCATCCACACCGCCCGCCGACGAGCAGCAGGCGGTGCTGCGGCATCACGCTGCCGAGCTGAGCGCCCTGGTCGCGGTCGTCGAGGCCGAGGCCGCCCGGCTGCCCGAGCCCGAGCCGATGGTGCCCGTGCTGCAACAGGTTCCGCTGCGCTTGGCGGAAGTGCCTGAGGCGCCGACGGGCCGCCAGGCGGCTCTGCGAGTGCAGGTGGCCCGCAAGTGGGAGACCGCGGCGGGGGTGGCCGCCTTCGAGTTGGCGCCGATCGAGGGCGTGCTACCCACGTTCCAGCCAGGGGCGCACATCGACGTTCACCTGCCCAACGGGCTGGTGCGCCAGTACTCGATCACCAACGGCCCCGGCGAGTCGTCGCACTACCGGATCGGCGTGAAGCTGGAGCCCGACTCCAGCGGCGGGTCGAGCTGCCTGCACGACACGGTGCGGGAGGGCGACCTGCTGGCCGTCTCGGAGCCCCGCAACAACTTCCCGCTGCGCCGGGACGCGAACCGCACGATCCTGCTGGCCGGCGGGATCGGCATCACCCCGTTGCTGTCGATGGCGCAGGCCTTGGACCGCATGGCCCTGCCCTTCGAACTGCACTGCTTCGCCCAGTCGGCCGAGCACATCGTGTTCGGGGAAGTGGTGGGCGGGCTGGGCTCGTCGGTGGCGCGCCACCTGGGCCTGTCGCCCGACGAGACAGTCGCCGAGATCCGGCGGCTCGTCGCCGGTCACGAGACGTTCACTCACCTGTACGTGTGCGGTCCCGGCCCGATGCTGGAGGCGGTCCGGCGGGAAGCTGCCGCGGCTGGCTGGCCCGACGAGGCTGTCCACTTCGAGTACTTCAAGAACACCACCGAGATCGACGACTCGTCCACGTTCGAGGTGGCGCTGGCCCGCTCGGCGCTGACGGTGACCGTGCCCTCGGGGAGGACGATCCTGGAGGTGCTGCGCGAGCACGGCGTCATGTTGCCGTCGTCGTGCGAGCAGGGCGCCTGCGGGACCTGCGTGGCCACCGTGCTGGAGGGCGAGCCCGACCATCAGGACGTGTACCTCAACGACTCCGACCACCGGGCCGGCGACCGGATCATGACCTGCGTGTCGAGGGCGCGCTCCGACCGTCTCGTGCTGGACCTGTGACGGCCGCCCGACCTCCGACGCTCTACCTAGCAGGAGGCTCACGCCGTGCGCCGGGCCGGCGACGACGGTATTGGAGCGCTGGCTGGACCTATAGCGGCGGGGGCGCGGCGATGATCAAGCTCTACGACTACGTGCTGTCGGTCAACTGCTACAAGCAGCGCCTGATGATGAGCATCCTGGACGTGCCCTACGAGTCGGTCCCGGTGGACTTCTATCCGGGCTGGGAGCACAAGGGCGCCGAGTTCAAGAAGATCAACCCGCTGGGCCACATCCCGGTCATCGACGACGACGGCTACATCCTGTGGGACGCCCACGCCATCCTGGTGTACCTGGCCGCCCAGTACGACCCGAGCGGGCTGTGGTACCCGACCGGCGATCCCCGGCTGCTGGGCGAGACCGCCTCGTGGATGCTGTTCGCGGAGGGCACCACCAACACCGCCTCGGCCGCCCGGCTGTGCGTCAACCTCGGCTACGACTTCGACCTCGAGGCCTGCCGGGCCGGCGCCCACCGGCTGTTCCGGGTGCTGGACGAGCACCTGTGGTTCCGCGAGCGCGAGGGCCGGGACTGGGTGTGCTCGGGCGCCCATCCCACCATCGCCGACATCGCCCTGTTCCCCGACGTGATGCTGTCGGAGGAGGGTGGCATCTCCCGGATGGACTATCCGGCGCTGAGGCGCTGGACCGACCGGGTGAGGCGGATCCCCGGCTTCGAGGTGATGCCCGGCATCTTCCCGTCCGCGCCTGGCCGCTCGGGCTAGGCGACAACACCGAACTAGCGCTCCAACAACGCCGAACCCCGCCTTAGCCCGGGGCGGGCACCACGCCATAGGTGACGCCCAGGTCGGCCAGCCAGCGGCGGTAGGCGATGGCCGAGCGGTCGGCCCTGATGGGGGTCTCCGCCCGAGGGTCGAGGGGCAGCAGCTTGGGGTGCTGGTTCTCCAGGATCGGCTTGTCCTGGGCGAAGATCAGGAGCTGGTAGGACTTGATGTCCGTGTCCGTGCTGGTGTCGTCGATCACGCCCATGTAGTTGTGGGCCCGCACCCGGTCGTCGCTCATGGGCTGCACCCAGATGGCGCAGATGTCCTCCAGGGACGGGTCGGGGAGGCTGTCGTAGTAGAGCATCACGCAGTACGGGTGCGGCACCCGGTAGCGGTAGCGCATCACCATGGGGGCGTCGAAGTTGGCCCCTACTTTGGGGACCATCATGTCGCACTTGGCGGCGTGGACCTCGCCGTCACGGATCTCCACGTCGTACTCGACCACCTCGGTGTGGGGCAGCACGCCCAGCGAACCCTCGTGGACGTAGGGGAAGTGGGCCAGGTCGAGGAAGTTCTCCACCGCTCGGGGCGCGGAAGTGGCCACCCCGACGCTGCCGGCGTTCATGTTGCGCCGTCTCGGGTGGTGGTACTCGGGCAGGGCGAACAGGTCGTCGGGCGGATCGCCGAGGCTGGTCCAGAGGTAGCCGTACTCGGGCTTGACCGGCAGGGGGTCGAGCCGCTTGAGGGCGACCAGGTCGATCTCGGCTCCGGCGGGCGGGCCGTCCGAGGACCGCCAGGCCCGGCACTGGCCGTCGGGGGTGGCGGTGAAGCCGACGCGCTCGTCGAGCAGCAGGGTCTCGTTGACGACGCCGACGCCGACCTCGTCGAGGGCGCTGATCACATGCCACTCGTTCCAGACCACCGGGTCGGTGCAGGCCGGCTTCGCGATCCCCACTGTCTCGCTTCCCACTCGTGATAACTGCTGCTTATCAGTCTGGCATCCCGACGCTATCGGCGCAATGGCCGTCACCGAAATCGGCGACGAAACCGCCCACCGAGGCCCAATAATCGCATCAATTTCGAGGGGGCCGGGCGAGCGTGGGGGCGAAGCGTGCGACCAGTTGGGCCGCGCCGAGGATCGCATGGAAGTAGAAGCGGGCCACTAGGCGCCCCCAGAGTTCGCCCGCCTCGTCTCGACGCCCCGACTGGGCAGTCCTGAGGGGTTTGGTGCCGGCCAGCATCCGGGCCTTGAAGTCGGCGATGAACTCGGTGTCGGTGATCAGCAGGCAGACCTCCTGGTTGCAGCGGAAGCTGTGCCGGCTGAAGTTCGACGAGCCCACCAGCAGCTTGTCGTCGTCGGCCAGCAGGAAGCGGGCGTGGAAGAAGTCCGGGTAGGTGCGCAACTCGACGCCGCTGTGGGCCAGCCGTTCCCACAGGTAGGGCTCGGCCGCCCTCAGCCAGCGGAAGTTGTTGCTCTGGGCGGTGACCACCGTCTTGGACGGGGCCTCGGCCCGGGCGAGCAGTTCCACGATCCCGACGTCGAGCGAATAGGGGGAGGCCAGGACCAGGCTGCGGGCCGCGCCGGCGACGATGTCGTTGAAGGCGGGCTCGATGGCCGCGTTGGTGATGACCGGCCCGTCGAGCGACTGCCGCTCTCCCTGCTCGGTGCAGGCGAAGTCGTCGGCGAGCGCGTCCACGACGGCGGGATCGTCGACCCGGACCATGAAGTCGCGCCAGGCGAAGTTGTGATCGCTGATGTTGATGCCGCCCAGGTAGGCGTGGTCGTCCACCACGTAGAGCTTCTTGTGGTTGCGGCTGAGGCCGAAGAGCAGCATCGGCCCCCACGGCTGGGTGAAGGTGACGGGCACGCCCGCGGCCCGCAGCCGCTCGAACATGGCGGCCGTCTCGGCGGCCTCAGCCCGGACCTCGGGATCCTTGGCCGGCCGGTCGCTCACGTAGCGCAGCGCGAAGCAGTCCACCAGAAGACGGACGTCCACTCCCCGGCCAGCGGCCTCGGCCATCAGGTCGGCCACCGCCAGCCCGGAGGCGTCGCCGTCGAAGGTCATCACCTGCACCAGCACCCGCCGCTCGGCCGTGCGCAGAGCCTCGTGCAGGTCCTCCACGAACTCGGCGTTGTCCAGCAGCCGCATCGAGCCCCGGCCAGTCACCCGCCGACGCTACCCGCCCACTGGCCGCGCTAGCCGCCTAGGCCCGCTCCCCACGAAACTGGGGACGAAACCGCCCTCTGAGGCCCACAACCCGCACCAATTTCATGAAGCCGATCCGTTGGAGAGAATATTTCGATAAGTTTCAAAGTATTACTTGCTGGAGAGTTGAACGGCTTGGAGGTGTGATGGACGAGAAGCTGATCCACGAGCGCATGAAGCGACAGCACGGACTGGTCACGCGAGGACAGGCGCTCAAGGCAGGCATGACGGACAAGCAGATCAGGGGGCGCACCAACGCCGGCTACTGGGTACGGGCGGCCCGCGGCGTCTACCGGCATAGCTCGGCACCGAACACTCGGACGGCTCGACTGCTCGGTGTCTGCCTGGCACACAACGCGTTGGCCAGTCACCGCTCGGCCGCCGCGCTGCACGACATCGACGGCTTCCGTCTCGACCGCATCGAGGTCGTCGTTCAACGAGGCACGGCACGACCCGTCAAGGGAGTCCATCTTCACCAGTCGACCCAGATGGACCTGGCCCGTCCGATCGACTGTCAAGGAGTCCCATGCACCGGGTTGGGGCGGACCCTGCTAGATCTCGCCGCG
This sequence comes from Acidimicrobiales bacterium, assembly GCA_963667505.2. Lineage (GTDB taxonomy): Bacteria > Actinomycetota > Acidimicrobiia > Acidimicrobiales > Aldehydirespiratoraceae > Aldehydirespirator. Next base: position 2,755,934 of record OY763490.2, read on the forward strand.
GTCGTCAGTCGGCCGCGTCTCGATCAAGCCATCGACTCGGTGCTTAGGGACGGGCGGCTCCGTTCCTCGGACCTGTATCGCGTCCTAGTATCGCATGCCCGGCGAGGCCGGGACGGATGCGCGGACTTCAGGGCGTCCCTCGAAGATCGCGACAACGATGTCGTGCCGCTCAGCGTGTGGAGCCGAATGGTGGCTGACCTGCTAGTCGAATCTGGGCTGGACCGACCCGCAATGGAGCACCGGGTCTACGGCGTCAACGGCACACTCATCGCTCAGGTGGACCTCGCCTATCCGGACTGCCGCGTGGCCATCGAGCTGGACAGCAAGCGCTGGCACCTCAATCGTGTGTCATTTGACGAGGACCCTGAACGCCGCAACCGGCTGATCGTGGCGGACTGGACCGTCCTCAACTTCACTTGGAACCACTACGTGCGTGATCCCCACAACTTGTGCGTCACCGTGGCCACCGCCTGCCATCGGCGACGGACGGAGCTAAGGCTTGTCCGGCCCCGCACCCGGTACGAAATTGGGAACGAAACCGCCCCCTGAGGCCCACAACCCGCACCAATTTCAGAAGAGCCACCAGGCTTGGGGCGAAATTGGCGACGAAACCGCCCCCTGAGGCCCACAACCCGCACCAATTTCGGAGGAGCCACTAGGTTTGGTGCGATGGCGCAGACGGTCACTCCCCCGACCGGTACGGGCACCAGCGAGCAGGTGCCGCCGCTGAGGCGACGCCGGCGGGAGCTTCCCTGGCCGCTGAACATCTACCAGACGGCGGTGGGCAAGAAGTATGTGATGGCGGTGACCGGGGCGGGGCTGCTGGCCTTCGTGGTCGTGCACATGATCGGAAACCTGCACTTGTACGAGGGGCCGGCCCAGATCAACGAGTACGCCGAGGCGCTGCGGGATCTGGGCGGACATCTCGTGCCCCGGACCCTGATCCTGTGGACGATGCGAGTCGGGCTGCTGGCCATGTTCGTGCTGCACATCCACAGCGCCTGGTCGCTCAAGGAGATAAGCCGGCGCAGCAGCGCTAAGGCCAACTGGGTCAGCGGCAACAAGCGCTACGCCGGCGGACAGGACTACGCGGCCGTCAACTTCGCCAGCCGCACCATGCGCTGGACCGGCCCCATCGTCGGCCTGTACGTGCTGTTCCACCTGGCCGACCTGACGTGGGGCTGGTGGCTGGGCGACGACTACATCCGGGGCGACGTGTACCACAACGTGGTGGAGTCGCTGTCGTCGCTGCCGGTGGCGATCGTCTACATCGTGGCCAACGTGGCCCTGTCGGTGCACATCTACCACGGCCTGGCGTCGGCCTTCCAGACCCTGGGGGTCAACAATCCCCGGTTCAACCACCTGCGGCGCGGCCTGGCCACGGTGGTGGCCGGGGCGATCCTGGTTGGCAACCTCAGCTTCCCGATCATGGTGCAGAGCGGAGTGGTCGCATGACAGCGGCTGAGACAGCAAACGAACCCAGCGCGACCCTGAGGGCACCCGACACAGCGGCCGGACCCGCAGCGATCCTGGGAGTTGACCCATGACAGCCGCTGAGACAGCAAACGAACCCAGCGCGACCCTGAGGGCACCCGAGACATCACCCGTGACAGCGGCCGGACTGGGAGCGATCCTGGGAGTTGACCCATGACAGCCGCCGAGACAGCGGCCGGAGCTGGAGCGACCGTGGGGGTGGGGCTATGACCGCGACGCTGGATGCGAAGGTGCCGGACGGGCCTATTGACCAGAAATGGGACAACCACAAGTTCTCGGTGAAGCTGGTCAACCCGGCCAACAAGCGGCGCTTCAAGATCCTGGTGGTGGGCACCGGGCTGGCCGGGGCGTCGGCCGCGGCGTCGCTGGCCGAGCTGGGCTACAAGGTCGAGGCGTTCACGTTCCACGACTCGCCCCGGCGGGCCCACTCCATCGCCGCGCAGGGCGGCATCAACGCGGCCAAGAACTACCGCAACGACGGCGACTCCGTCTACCGGCTGTTCTACGACACCGTCAAAGGCGGCGACTACCGCTCGCGGGAGGCCAACGTCTACCGGCTGGCCCAGGTGTCGCTCAACATCATCGACCAGTGCGCGGCCCAAGGCGTGCCGTTCGCCCGGGAGTACGGCGGCCTGCTGGCCAACCGGTCGTTCGGCGGCGCCCAGGTGAGCCGCACCTTCTACGCTCGGGGCCAGACCGGCCAGCAGCTGCTGCTGGGCGCCTACCAGGCCATGGCCGCCCAGATCGCGGCCGGTGGCGTGACGCTGCACAACCGGGCCGACGTGCTCGACATCGTGGTCAAGGACGGCGAGGCCTGCGGGATCGTGGTGCGCGACCTGCTCACCGGCGAGGTGCGGGCCCACAGCGGCCATGCGGTGGTGCTGGCCACCGGCGGCTACGGCAACGTCTACTACCTGTCCACCAACGCCATGAACTGCAACGTCACCGCGGCGTGGCGGGCCCACCGGCGGGGCGCGGCGTTCGCCAACCCGTGCTACACCCAGATCCACCCCACCTGCATCCCGGCCAGCGACGAGTTCCAGTCGAAGCTGACGCTGATGTCGGAGTCGCTGCGCAACGACGGGCGCATCTGGGTGCCCCGCAGCATGGACGAGGCCCGGGCCGCGGCCGACGTGCCCGACGCCGACCGCTACTACTTCCTGGAGGAGAAGTACCCGGCGTTCGGCAACCTCGTGCCCCGCGACGTGGCGTCCCGCAACGCCAAGACGGTGGTGGACCAGGGGCTGGGGGTGGGGCCGCTGCGCAACGGCGTGTACCTCGACTTCGCCGACGTGATCGCCCGGGACGGCGCCGACGTGGTGCGCGAGAAGTACGGGAACCTGCTCGACATGTACGAGCGCATCACCGGCGAGGACCCCTACCGCTCGCCCATGCGCATCTACCCGGCCACCCACTACACCATGGGCGGGCTGTGGGTGGACTACAACCTGATGACCTCGGTGCCTGGCCTGTATGCGCTGGGCGAGTGCAACTTCTCTGACCATGGCGCCAACCGGCTGGGGGCGTCGGCGCTGATGCAGGGGCTGGCCGACGGGTACTTCGTGCTGCCCTACACCATCGGCGACTACCTGGCGCCTCGGCTGGGATCGGCGCCGGTGCCGACCGACGACCCGGTGTTCGCCGCCGCCGTGGCCGAGGTGGACGACCGCACGAAGGGCTGGCTGGCGGTGCGGGGCACCCGGTCGGCGGACCACTACCACCGGGAGCTGGGCAAGCTCGTGTGGGAACACTGCGGCATGGCCCGCAACCGCACCGGGCTGGAGAAGGCGCTGAGCGAGATCCCGGCGTTGCGGGAGGAGTTCAGGGCCAACGTGAAGGTCTTGGGCTCGGCCGAGGGCGTCAACCAGTCGCTTGAGCAAGTCAACCGGGTGGACGACTTCATGGAGCTGGCCGAGCTGAAGGCGCGGGACGCCCTGCACCGCGAGGAGTCGTGCGGCGGGCATTTCCGGGAGGAGCACCAGACCGCCGAGGGCGAGGCCTTGCGGGACGACGAGAACTTCGCCTACGTGGCCGCTTGGGACTGGCAAGGCCCGGACCGGCCGCAGGCGCTGATCGAGGAGCCGCTAGAGTTTGAGAACGTGAAACTAACCCAAAGGAGCTACAAATGAGCGATCGTGATTTAGGGCTGATGTGGACGACCATGGACGTGGTGCTGTTCACGCTCATCGGGGTGGCGCACACTTTGGTAGCCGTGACGTTCGTGGCATTGGGCACCGGAGCAACGGAGGTACTCATGGCGTCGTCCATTGCGGCTTGCGCGGTGTCTCTCATCAGCATCGTGATATGCATCGTCGGCTTCGTGACCACGCGATGCGACTGAAGCTGCGGATCTGGCGTCAGGCGGGGCCGGACGAGCCGGGCGGCTTCTTGGACGTGGACGCTCATGACATCCCGGCCGACGCGTCGTTCCTGGAGATGCTCGACATCGTGAACGAGCGGCTGATCGACGCCGACGTCGAGCCCGTCGTCTTTGCCCACGATTGCCGGGAGGGCATCTGCGGAACCTGCGGGGTGATGATCAACGGTCGGGCCCACGGCCCCGAGAAGGCCACCGCCACCTGCCAGCTGCACATGCGCAAGTTCCGCGACGGCGACGAGATCGTCATCGAGCCGTTCCGGGCGGCGTCGTTCCCGGTGGTGAGGGATCTGATGGTGGACCGGCGGGCCTTCGACCGGATCATCGAGTCGGGCGGCTACATCTCGGCGGCCACCGGCACCGCCCCCGACGCCAACGAGATCCCGGTGCCCAAGGATGTGGCCGACTTCGCCATGGACGCGGCGGCCTGCATCGGCTGCGGAGCGTGTGTGGCGGCCTGCCCCAACTCGGCGGCCCAGCTGTTCACCGCGGCCAAGCTCGGGCATCTCAATGTCCTGCCGCAGGGCCAGCCCGAGCGGTGGCGGCGGGCGGAGGCCATGGTGGAGACGATGGAGTCGTACTTCGGGTCGTGCACCAACCACGGCGAATGCACCGAGGCCTGCCCGAAGGAGATCAGTCTCGACTTCATCGCAGTGCTCAACCGGGACTACCTGAAGGCCAAGATCAAGAACCGCCGTCTTGCCTCCCAGACCTGACCGGGTTCAGTCGAGTGGGCGTGAGGCGGGCTGGGGGCCGGGGCGGCGGGTAGCGCTCGGGCTGGGCCGCGGCGTGGCCATGGGCGCGGCCGATGTGGTGCCGGGAGTGTCGGGCGGGACTATTGCGGTGGTGCTCGGCATCTACGAGCGGCTGCTGGATGCGGCACGAGGGGCTGCGTCCGCCGCCGGACGGCTACTGCGAGGCGACTGGCGAGGCTGCGGGCGGCGGCTGGCCGGGGTGGACTGGTGGCTGGTCGTACCGCTGCTGACAGGGATCCTGGGCACGATCATGCTGCTGGCCTCAGTGATCGAGACACAGCTGGAGGAACGGCCCGAGACGATGGCCGGGCTGTTCTGCGGGCTGGTGGCCGCGTCGGCACTGTCGGCCTGCCGGCTGTTCGACTGGCGCGGGGCCGTCCAGGTCTGCCTGATGGCGGTGTCGGCCGGGGCCACGTTCGCCCTGCTGGGCCTCCAGTCCGGCCCGGTGGCTGATCCGTCGCTGCCGGTGCTGGCCGGGGCTGGCGCGGTGGGGGTGTGCGCCATGATCCTGCCCGGCATCTCCGGGGCGTTCCTGCTGCTGATGCTGGGCATGTACGGCGCGGTGATCAACGTCGTCACCGACACCCGCTACTTCGATGCCGCCGTCTTCGCAGCGGGGGCGGCGGTGGGGCTGGCCCTTTTCGCAACCCTGCTGGGATGGCTGCTGGACAGAGCCCGCAACCCGGTGATGGCGGTGCTGGTGGGACTCATGGCCGGGTCGCTGCGGGTGCTGTGGCCCTGGCCCAACGGCGTGGGCGTGATCAGCCGCCACGACCACGAAGTGATTTCGGGCACCGGCCTGGCCTGGCCTGGCGCCGACCAGTGGTTGGCCCCCACCGTGGCCGCCGCCGCCGGCCTCGCGGCCGTGCTGATCCTCACCCACCTGTCCAGGGACTGACCCCGGCGTTCGGGGCGTGCCTTGGTAGGTGGCACCCGTGACGTCACCCCGTTCGACCCAACACACGGGCCGCCCCCGGGCAACATCCCGCAACACACGGGCCGCCCCCGGCCAACGTCCCATCGAGTGGTGGAGTGGTGGAAATCCGAGGTAGGCGCAGGGGTCCACCAGTAGGGGGCCATCGGCGTGATCCTCGGTGAAGACAATCACCGACTCATCGAGGAGGACACACGGATGACCCTGTCTGATGCTGCCAAAGCGCAGCTGTTGGAGGCGTCCGGTACTTCCTCCAGGTCGACCCGCGGCGGGTCTCGGAGTGTGGTGCTCGTCGCCTAGCCTCCGCGACGTAGAGGCCGATCAGGGCGCGAGGCGACCCGTCGGCCCGGCGCTGGCCGCCTTTGCCTCCGACATGATGTATGGGGTATACATCGCAGCCGACGACCCCGACCCGCCCGGCGGCGTCATCCCAACGCTGTAGGAGGAACAACGCATGCGCAGAGTGGACGCCGAAGTAGTCGACGCCTACATCGACCCCGAGAGGTGCTGCAACCAGGGCAGCATCGTGAAGCTCCAGAACGGCGACCTGCTGCTGGGCTACAACGAGGAGCGGGGCCCGATGCACGCCGACACCGGCCGGTCGTGCCTGATCAAGTCGTCCGACGGCGGCCGGAGTTGGGATCCGAGCACCCGAGTGGTGGTGGAGGACTACACCGAGCACACCGGCAACTGGGACTGCGCCTTCGCCCAGATCAGCGACGGCACCATTATCATGCACACCCGCATCTGCGGCTTCATCAACGCCCCCGGAGCCATCGCCAACCGCATCGACGAGCAGGCGATGGGCTACGTCCAGGCCCACCAGACCGGCTATGCGGTCTACAAGTCCACCGACGACGGGGACACATGGAACGGCCCGATCCCGGTCAGCACGTACCCGATCGCCGATTCGGGCACTGCAGGGTGCCTGGCGGGCGGAACCGGGTCGGGCCATGTGGTGGAGCTGCCCGACGGGGGGCTGCTGATGCCGCTTGAGGGCACCCTCAGCCCCGACGGCTACATACTCGGCGGCGGCGTCAACTGGGAGCCGTCGCGCTGCTTCCTGCTGCGCTCCGACGACGGCGGGGACACCTGGCACCACTGGGGGACGATGGCCTTCGACCCGGCCTCGATCATCAACTTCCAGGAGCCGTCGCTGACCCGCATGTCCAACGGCCGGCTGGTGTCGATGATCCGGGTGCTGTTCCGGCCAGCCCGCTACGACTACCAGTGGGTGACCCACTCCGAGGACGACGGCGTGACCTGGGCACCGCCCAAGCGGACCCGGCTGTGGGGGTATCCCGCCGACATGATCCAGCTCCAGGACGGCCGGGTGCTGAGCGTGTACAGCTACCGGGCCAAGCCGATGGACGTTCGTGGCTGCACGTCGGAGGACGGCATCAACTGGGACCCGGCCGACGAGTTCATCATCGCCGACTGCCACTCGCCTGAGCGCGAGGTTCACCGGCAGTACTGGCACATCGGCTACCCGACGGTGGTGCAGCTCGACGACGGCACGATCGTGACCGCCTACCACGAGTACACCAAGGACGAATGGCCCATCCAGTACATGCAGACCGCCCGCTTCCGGCTCGACTGAGAGGCCGTCTCGACCGGGAGATCAGCCCTGTCCTCGCCGGAGCGGCGCGCGGCGCGAGTGGGCTGTGAGCGCCCGCAGTATGGGCCGGATTCGCCCGCCTACCCGCTCGGCCTCTTAGCGACACGTGACGTCACGTCCTGAATCGCGTCAATCCGCTCGGCCTCCGAGGCTGCTCATCGCCGTGGACGCCTTCGGAGACGACCACATCCAAACCCTGTTGGACGCCGTCGGGGCGGCTGCATGTGACCAGCCCGATGTCGCCGACGATCCTCGCAGCGCTGGAATGTCAGACGACGCCGCAGGTCGAACAGTCTGGGATCGGCTCGGGCAGGACGCCTCCGCGGCCGAGTATCGGCGGGCGATGGCCGCCGCCGACGTCATGGTCGGCTGGCCTGACCCGGACCTGCTAGCAGCCAGCCCGCTGCGGCTGCTGCTGCTGCCCAGCGCGGGTTACGAGGAGTACCTGACCCCGGAGCTGGCCGCGAAGGCGGGGCTGGTGGTGTGCAACGCGGGCGGGGCCTACTCCGAGGGGGTGGCCGAGCATTGCGTGGCCATGATGCTGGCCCTGGCCCGCCGTCTGCCCGAGTACCTGGCGGCCATGCCCAGGCGCAGTTGGGACCATCTGCACCGCCACGGCCGGCTAGCGGGCTCGACGGCGTGCGTGATCGGGCTGGGAACTCTGGGGTCGGCTATCGCTCGGCGCTGCGCGGCGTTGGGGATGCGCGTGGTGGGAGTGCGTCGGCATCCGGACCGGCCCAGCCCGAACGTGTCGGAGGTATTCGGGTCCGAGAATCTGGTGCGGGCGGTCGCCGGGGCCGACCATGTGGTGGGGGCGCTACCCGGTGGGGAGGCCACCCGGGGTCTGATCAGCCGCGAGGTGATCTCGGCCATGAAGCCGGGGGCCTGCTTCTACAACGTGGGCCGGGGACCGTCGGTAGACGAGGAGGCCCTAGTGGAGCGGCTGGCCGACGGGCACCTGGCCGGGGCCGGCCTCGACGTGTTCGCCACCGAGCCGCTGCCTGCCGACAGCCCGCTGTGGGGCATGGAGAATGTCATCGTGACGCCCCACATGGCCGGCTACACCTGGGACTACGCCGACGAGCTGTGCGCGGTCTTCGCCGCCAACTTGGCTGCGTATGTTGCCGGCGAGCCGCCGCCCAACGCAGTCGACCTGTCGGCAACGGCATGAGGAGCCGCGGGCTTGCTCGATGGCGTCCACGTCTCCGCGCGGCGACCGGTCGACCTGTCGGGGACGGCATGAGGAACAGCGCGTCTGCTGGCAGCCGACGTGTGACGTTTGACCGTCTCAAACTGCGACTCGTGACGGACGCTGGCGGACCCGGCGGCGACCCACGGTGCCAGAGACGCCAGCGGCTCGGGGACGGCGACTTGAGGATCACGGGGATGGTCACCCGGGTGCTGGGGCTGGACGCGCAGCCCTGGTACGGCGACCGCCCGATACCTGACGACGTGCCGCCGGTGTGGCACTTCCCGCTGACGTGCGTCACTACCGACGAGGGCATCGACGGCTACACGATGGGCTACGGCGCCAACGGCGAGGGGATCGGCTCGGCCCACCAGCTCCACGATGTGTACCTGCGGGCCATCCTCGGCCGCGACCCCCGCCAGCACGAGGAGCTCTGGCGCGAGCTGATGAACCTCAACCGCCACCTCTACCCCATCAGCGACGGCCTGTTGGGCATGCTCGACGTGGCCTTCTGGGACATCAAGGCCAAAGCCGCCGGGGTGCCGATCGCCGAGCTGCTGGGGGTAGTCCGCACCGAGGTGCCCGCCTACCGCACCGGCTCGCACTGGAACCTGACCCCCGCCGACACCTTCGCCGAGGCCCTCGACATGAAGCAGCAGGGCTACCGGGGCTACAAGCTGACCCTCTACGACGGCCCGGACGCCGACATCCCCCGCGCCGAAGCCGCTCGCGAGGCCGTGGGCGACCGCTTCCCGCTCATGCTGGACGCGGTGGCGGAGTACAGCTTCGAGCAGGCCATCGAAGTGGGCGAGGCCCTAGCCCGTCTCGGCTACCGCTGGTTCGAGGAGCCGGTCCCCGACCGCGACATTGCGACGCTGGAGCAACTGACCCAGCGCCTGGAGATCCCCGTCCTGGCCACCGAGACCGTCAGCCTGCGCGAGCTGCCCCAGTTCATCGAGCGCCGGGCCGTCGACATCGCCCGGGGCGACGTGTTCATCAAGGCGGGCATCACCGGCCTGCGCAAGGCGCTGGCCATGTGCGACCGGGCCGGCATGAACCTGGAGATCCACGCCCTGCACTCGTCGCTGCTCGACATCGCCAACCTGCACGTGGCCTGCTCGGTGCGCAACTGCGAGTTCTTCGAGCTGCACCACCCGATGTTCCGCTTCGCCGTCAAGGGCGCCCCCCTCGACATAGACGCCGACGGCTGCCTGCACCTGCCCACCGGCCCCGGCCTGGGCGTGGAACTCGACTGGGACTGGATCGACGACAACACTGTTGTCGAGCTCGAGGGGCTGAACCACTAGTCGGGGGCAGCGGGGAGGAAGCCATGGACTTGGACCGGTTCGACTGGCTGGCACTGCGCCAGGAGGAGGCGATCGACCCCGAGCGGCCGATCGTTGACGCCCACCACCACTTGTGGGAAGGGCGTCAGTGGGGCGGACGCATAGGCCCATATCTGCTGCCGCAGCTGCTGGAGGACATGACCGGCACCCACAATGTCGTCAAGAGCGTGTTCGTGGACTGCAGGGCGAACTACGACTCCGAACGCGAACCCCACATGCAGCCGGTCGGCGAGACCGAGTTCGTGGCCGGTCAGGCCGACACGGCCGACGCGGCGGGCGGGCCCACGATCGCGGGGATCGTCAGCCATGCCGACCTGCTGCGGGGCGAGGCCGTCGAGGAGGTTCTGGCCGCCCACGACGCGTCCGGCGGGGGCCGCTTCCGGGGGATTCGCCACGCCACCGCCTGGGATCCCAGCGACGAGATACACAACAGCCACCACCGCCCGTTCCAGCACATGATGGGCGCCCCCGAGTTCAGGGCGGGGGCGAGCACGCTGGCCCGGATGGGGTTCAGCTTCGACGCCTGGCTGTACCATCCCCAACTGTCGGAACTGGCCGCGCTGGCCCGGGCCGTGCCCGAGCTGACCATCGTCTTGAACCACCTGGGCGGGCCGCTGGGCGTTGGCCCCTACGGCCCGGCCCGTGAGCAGGCCCGGGCCGACTGGAAGGCCTCGATGCGCCTGGTGGCGGCCTGCCCGAACGTGGTGCTCAAGGTGGGCGGGATCGGCATGGACATCTACTACGGCACAGGCTGGACGGTCGCCGATGTGCCGCCGGGATCGGAGGAGGTGGCCGCCTACTGGGACGACGACGTGCGCTTCTGCATCGACACTTTCGGCCCCGACCGGTGCCTGTTCGAGTCGAACTTCCCGGTCGACCGCCAGACGCTGACGTACCCAGTGCTGTGGAACGCGCTCCAGATCATGGCCGCGGGCTACACCGACGCCGAGCAGGACGCGCTGTTCTCGGGCACCGCCACCCGCGTCTACCGCCTGGCGTGACCAGTCCGAACTGGTCCGGCGAGATCACACGCCGGGTGCGACTTCAGGGCTGGTTGCAGGTTCAGTAGGGTCAGGTTGTGGGTGGGGGCGTTCTTGGGGCTGAGTTGCGGTTTCCTCTGGATGTGGGCGAGATCGAGGCGTATCACCGTGATGGGGTGGTGGGGCCGTTCCGGTTGGTGTCGCCCGATGTGATGGCGTCGATGCGGGAACGGATCGTGGACGAGATCATCGTCGCCGGAGAGCCACTCGATGACCCTCATGTGGAGTACCACGACCGACATCTCGACCATGAGACGGTCTGCCGCCTGTGCCGGGCACCGGAGCTAGTGGACCGCATCGCCTCGCTGATCGGCCCCGACCTGCTGATCTGGCGCAGCAACTTCCAGATCAAGCAGCCGTTGGCCGAGGCCGCCGGCGACGAGAAGCGCTACACCGAGGTGCCGTGGCACCAGGACGGCGCCTACTTCGATCTGCGGCCCCCGGTGTGGGTGTCGGCCTGGATCGCCATCACCGAAGCGACGCTCGACAACGGCTGCCTGCAAGTGGTCCGGGGCTCGCACACCAGCACCTTCGACCACGATGCGGACGACACCCGTCACTCGTTCCACCAGGCCGTCCCGACCGAGGCCATCGATCCCGACGACATCCGGGCCTTCGAGCTGGAGCCGGGGCAGTTCGTGCTGTTCAGCGAGAACGCCCTGCACGGGTCCGGCCCCAACCGCACCGCCCACCCCCGAATCGGGCTGTCGCCCCGGGTCATGCCCCCCTTCGTGCAGGTGACCGGCAACCCCCTCTACGCAGGCCGCGACCGGGCCCGCCACGCCCCCGACGAACCCCGCGAGGTAGCAGTCCTACGCGGCCACGACTACACCGGCCGCCACCAAGTAGTGCCCCTCCCCTGCCCCACCACCTGAGGGCACCGAAAGAGCCAACTGCGGTGGTGGATTACCGCGGGCCAACGCCTCGGCCTGGATCGATTGCGGACAACACATCTGTTGTGTATCGTCGGTTTCGGTGAACGCGGGTGAAATGCGCCGCTGGCTGCGCAAGCAGGGCTGCACCTTCCATACGCACAAGGGCGGCAGCGGGCATCTCACCGTCCGACGTGGGAACCGGACCAGCCAGTTGCCGATGCACGGAGGACGCAAGGAACTGGGGAAAAGCCTAGTCGCCAAGATCAAGAAGGACCTGGGATTGAACTGATGCTCGCATATCCGATCATGCTCGAAGACGACGACGACACCGTCTTGGCGATGTCGCCCGACTTTTCGGAGTTGGCCACCTTCGGGGACGACCGCGAGGAGGCAGTCGCTCGCGCGGTGGACGCGCTAGAGGAGGCGATCGCCGCCCGCATCCACGACCGCAAGGACATCCCTCCGCCTTCGCGAGGCGATGTCTACGCCATTCTGCCGACGCTCACCTCCGTGAAGGTGCTGCTCTACCAGGGCATGCGGGAACAGGGCATAGGCAAGGCCGAGCTGGCCCGGCGCCTGGGCTGGCACATGCCGCAGGTGGACCGGGTCCTCGACGTCGAGCACCGTTCGCGCCTGGACCAGATCGACGCCGCCCTCGGAGCGATCGGCCAGCGCTTGGAAGTCACCGCCACAGCTGCTCCGAACCCGGCCGCGTCAGGAGCGGCGGGTTAGCGGGGCTTAGCGGGGGGCTGGTTGGAGCCACCATATGAAGGAGTCGATGTCCTCGAGCATGGCGCCGTGGTCGCTGAGGAAGGCGGCGAGCGCGTCGGCTAGCACGGGCACATGGTTCGGCCCCAAGCGGGGGAACCGGCGGGCGTCGGCGAGGATCAGCCCGGAGTGTTGCTGCCCTGCGGCCAGGATGCGCTGGTGGGCTGACGCGAAGTCCTTCACATTCTCGGTGACGACCGCTCTGCCTTCGGCTGTTGCGCCCCGAACCAAGTCTTCGTCCGGCAGCCCCATGAGGGGTGGTCGCTCCTTGACGGCGACCGCGTCGTGGCCCCAGTCTCGCAACAGGGCAGCGATCGCAGGCGCGTACATCTCGTCGAAGAGGAGCTTCACCCCGACAACAGGCTGCGCTCGTTCTCCCAGGCAGCCATCTCCCGGTCGGCGACCTCCAGGTTGTGCGCGATCTCGGCTTCGATCTCGTCGGTGAACTCGGCGTAGTACCGGCTGGCGGCGCGGGCCTCCCGCTCGGTGAGCCAGAGATACTCGGCCGTAGCGGCGATGCGCTCCTCGAGGCTTCCCTCCATGTCCCGCAACAGCGGGGCGATCTCCCACACGTCGGGCCCTCTAGCCAACGCAGCGCGACGGCCTGCGGGGCCGTCTCGGAACACGATTCCCGGATGGGCGTCCATGCGCAGCCCCTCGTCGATCAGGCGCTCTCCTGTCGAGGAGATCGACTCTGCTCGCTCGGCCGCGCTCCGCTTGAGCCGCTCGTGGACGCCGGGACGCTTGAATCGGATCGATAGCACAGTCATGGCGACACTGTAGCCAGTTGTCACTAACTGGCCGCCCGCCCCTCGCCGGTTGCTCGCGCTGGTGCGTCACGCCCTACGGTCGTGTCGATGAGCAATGTGACTGCTCCCTATCTGGCGCCGGGCAGGATCGGGTCGTTGACGCTGCGCAACCGGCTGGTGCGGGCTTCGACGTCGGAGACTATGGCTGCCGCCGACGGGGCGGGAACGCCGGAGCTGGCCGAGCTGTACGGCACGCTGGCCGCAGGCGGGGCGGGGCTGCTGCTCACCGGGCACATCTACGTGGAGCCCCGCGGCCAGGCCAGCGCCAACCAGCCCGGACTGTACGACGACCGCCTGGCGGGGTCGATGGTGCAGGTCACCGACGCGGTGCACGCCCGCGGAGGCCGGATCTTCGCGGAGATCGGCCATGCGGGCAGCCAGACGATGATGCCCGAGGTGGGGCCGATCGCTCCGTCGCCCACCGCCAACGAGATGTACGGGCTGCAGCCCCGGGAGGCCACGCCCGACGACATCGAGGCGGCGGTCGTCGCTTTCGGGCAGGCGGCCCGGCGGGCCAAGGAGGCCGGATTCGACGGAGTCCACATCCACGGGGGCAACGGCTACCTGATCTCTGAGTTCTCGTCGCCGGTCACCAACCAGCGCAGCGACGCCTGGGGCGGCGACGCCGAGCGCCGGGGCCGGTTCGTGCTGGCGGTGTACGACGCGGTGCGGGCCGCGGTGGGCGACGACTTCTGCGTGACGGCCCGCATCGGGATCGGCGACTCCATTCCGGGCGGCCTCGAGGTGGCCGAGAGCGTGGCGCGGGTGCGCCTGCTGGCCGAGCGGGGGCTGGACGCGGTGGAGGTGTCCTACGGGATCATGCGCAGCTACCTGGAGAACATCCGCGCCTACGTGGCGGTCGGACCCGCCCAGGCGGCCCGGAACGGGCTCGTGCAGCGGCTAGTCAAGCCCGAGAGCGCCGAGGCCTACTACCGGCACTTCGCCCGGGCCGTCAAGGCGGTGGCGGACATCCCGGTGATCCTGGTCGGCGGGATCCGGACCACCCAGACCATGACCGACCTGCTCGAATCGGGCGACGCCGACTTTCTGGCCATGTCCCGGCCGTTCATCCGCGAGCCCGACCTGCCCGACAAGCTGGCCGCCGGGCGGACCGGCACCGTCGAATGCGTGTCCTGCAACATGTGCCTGGCCCATGACGGCTTCGAGCCTCTCCGCTGCTGGCGCACCAGCCCGGCGGCGGTGGCCGCCCACGTCTACACCCACCACATCCGCCGCCGCCTCGCCCGGAAGTGAGCTGGAGACAGCGGCAGTCGGCCGGCAGCGGCCGATTCTGCGCCCGGCCCGATCAGCCGCCGGCGCAGGCAATCTCGGGGCGATTTCTGCGGACCTACCACACACAACAAACCCGAGAATCTGGCGGGCGGGGCGGGCGCAGAATCTCGGGGCGATTTCTGCGGACCTACCACACACAACAAACCCGAGAATCCGCAGGGGCCGGTGATTTCCGCGGGTGGCGGTCAAGGGGCGGAGTGGATGTTGGGGGCGCCTATCGACTGGAGCATGGCCCGGGCCTGGTCGCGATAGCGGTCGCGGATGTCGCGGGTGGGGGGGCGGCTGCGGCTCGACGGCAGGCCGACCAACTCCATGCACAGCTTGTCTAGGTGGCCGTCGCCGCTGGTGTAGGCCTCCATCTCAGTCCACAGCCGCATGAACGGCAGCACCACCTCCACCAGCTCGTGCTGGGCCTCGACGTAGCGGCCCTCGTTGAGCAGGCCCCACATCCGCACCCCCCATTGGGGCCAGAAGTTGCAGATGTGGACCTCGATGCCCCGGGCGCCGAGCATGTGGCTGGTGGGGAACCGCAGCTGGTTGTCGATGATGGTGAACCGGTCGGAGTAGTCCGACACCACCCCTTCGAACTCCATGAACCCGTTGTCGGGCATCGACCACTTGAGGCCCACCACCGTGCCCAGGTCGGCCAGGCGGTCGATGAGGGCGTTGGAGATGTCCAGGCTGGTCCAGTGGGTGTTGTACACCACCATGCCCACATCGGAGGCGGCCGCGGCCGCGGCCACGTGCTCCATGAAGTCGTCGTCGGTGTGGGCGAAGTAGAACGGCGGCGACACCTGCATGAACTCTGCGCCGATCTCGGCCGCGGCCCGGGCCAGGCGCACCAGCTCGTTGGTGCTGGTGGTCTGGCCGCCCATCACCACCGGCACCCGCCCGGCGGCCTCCTCCACCACCGCGGCGGTCACCGCCACCCGCTCGTCGAAGGTCATGGTGGAGAAGTCCCCGGCCGCGCCGCAGGCCAGCAGCACGCCGTTGCCGGTGATGATCCCGCCGTCGATCAGGAAGCTCACATGCTTGCGCATGGCGTCGAGGTCGACCGACAGCTCGTCGTCGTCGCGGAACATGGTGGGCACGGTCACGTAGCAGCCCTGGAGCCGGTCACGGAGTTCGGCGGTGTCGGTCATGTCGTCTCCTCAGGCGGCGTGCGACCAGCCACGACCAGAGGGGCTTGGAGCGATGCTCGCTGGTCGGCGCTTAGGTGGCAGAGGACGTCGTGGGTCGGGCTGTCGTGGAGGCGGGGCGGGTCGTCGGTCTCGCACACGCCGGCGATGCGGTGCTGGCAGCGGGGCTCGAAGGCGCAGCCGGCGTCGGGGGCGGTGCCCACCGTCGAGGCGTCCTCGGCCAGCGCGGAGGTCTGGTGCTCGCCCTTGCCGGGGATCGAGTCGAGCAGCAGGGCGGTGTAGGGGTGGTGGGGCGGGGTGAAGATCTCCTCGACGGTGCCCTGCTCCACGATGCGGCCGTGGTACAGCACCACCACCCGGTCGGCCAGCCACCGCACTACCGCCAGGTCGTGGGCGATGAACAGGTAGGCCATGTCGGTGTTGGCCTGCAGCTCCCGCAGCAGTTCGATGATGTTGTCCTGCACCGACACGTCGAGGGCCGACAGGATCTCGTCGCACAGGATCAGCTTGGGCTCCGCGGCCAGGGCCTGGGCGATGGCCACCCGCTGGGCCTCGCCCCCGCTGAGCTGGGGCGGGTAGCGGTCGATGTAGCCGGGGTCGAGGTGGACGCTGGCCAGCAGCTCGGCCATGCGATCGCGCCTGTCGGCCTTGGACAGGTCGAAGAACACGTCGAGGGTGCGGCCCAGGCTGTAGCGGACCTTGCGGCGAGGGTTCAGCGACGACGCCGGATTCTGGAACACGTACTGGATCTCGCGCAGCAGTTCCGCCCGTCGGCGGTGCACGGGCCGGGTGATGTCGACGCCGTCGAAGCGAAAGCTGCCTCGCTGGGGCTGGATCAACCCGGCGATGGAGCGGGCCAGGGTGGTCTTACCGCTGCCGCTCTCGCCGACCAGAGCCACCGTCTCGCCGGGGTTGATGGTGAACGAGGCGTGCCGGACCGCGGGAGGTGGCTCCGAGGTGTCGGACCGAAGGGCCCGCACCAGCCGGGACACCAAGCCGCGGCGGGGCCGATAGGTGATCTGCACGTCCTCGACTTCGAGCAGCGGGGTCACGGCGACTCGGCCCCCGGCCTTGCCGCCCCGTCACCGGCCCGGCCCGATCTGTTTGAAGTTTCCTGCCTATATGGCAGGTTTCTGCACACAGAACGCGTCATGACGACGCGGGCACCGGCCCGGCCCGATCTGTTTGAAGTTTCCTGCCTATATGGCAGGTTTCTGCACACAGAACGCGTCATGGGGCCTCGGCTTCTATTTCGGGGGCTCGCCAGCAGGCGACTTGGTGCGACGGCTCGACCTCGGCGAGCCGCTGCGGGTCGGTGAAGCACTGCGGCCGCGAGTGCGGGCACCGGGGGGCGAAGCCGCACCCGGCGGGCAGGTCGTCGCGGCGCAGCAGGCCCCGCAGCTTCTCGGTGCCGGCGTGCTCGGCCTCCACCCGGGGCACGGCCGCGATCAGGCCCCTCGTGTAGGGGTGGCGGGGCCGGTTGAACAGCTCGGCGGTGGGCGCGATCTCGATGAGCTCGCCGGCGTACATAACCGCCACCCGGTCGCAGATCTGCTCCAGCACGCCCAGGTTGTGGCTCACGTACAGGGCGCTCATGCCGCTGTCGGCCTTGATGTGGGTGAGCAGGTCGAGCAGCCGGGCCTGGGTGGTGACGTCCAGCGCGGTGGTGGGTTCGTCCAGCACGATCAGGTCGGGCCGGCAGGCGACGGCGATGGCGATCACTACCCGCTGCTGCTGGCCGCCGCTGAGTTGATGGGGGTAGCGCCGGGCGATCTTGGCCGGCTCGGGCAGCCCCACCTGACCGAAGATCTCGACGGTGCGCTCCATGGCGTCGCTTCCCGAGCTGACCCCGTGGGCTTCCAGCGTCTCGACCACCTGACGGCCGACCTTCATCGAGGGCGTGAGGGTACTGGCCGGGTTCTGGGGCACCAGCGAGATCCGGGCACCCCGGATGGGCTGCATCTGGCGGTCGGACAGGCCCAACAGGTCCCGGCCGTCGAAGGTGACCCGGCCCCCGGCCACCCGGCTGCCGGGTTTGTGGTAGCCGAACATGGCCAGCGCGGTGGTGGTCTTGCCGCAGCCGGACTCGCCGGCCAGGCCCAGCGTCTCGCCCCGCCCGATCTCGAACGACACGCTCTTGACCACGCTCACCCACTGGTCGTCGTTGCGGTAGTCCACGGTGAGGTCGTCGACCCGTACCAGCGGCTCGCGTCCGTTGGTGGAAGGACCACCGCTGGCAGCCTCTGGGGTCATCGTGGCCGCGGCCATCAGTCCGAGCTCCAGCGGGTGGAAGGACTGGCGGCCATCAGTCCGAGCTCCGGCGGGTGGACACGCCGAGTATGTCGGCGACCTCCTCGGTCACCAGGCTGAGGGCCACCACCAGCGAGGCCAGGGCCGCGGCCGGGCCCAGCACCATCCACTTGGAGGCGCTGAGGAACTTGCGGCCCTCGTTGATCATCAGCCCCCACTCCGGCGACGGCGGCGCGGCCGCGAAGCCCAGGAAGCTGAGCGCTCCGATGAAGAACACCGCGTACCCGGTGCGCAGTGAGAACTCCACCAGCACGTTGCCCAGCACGTTGGGCAGGATTTCGCGCCGGGCGATCGAGAAGGCCGACTCCCCTCTCAGCTTGGCCTTGGTGACGAAGTCCTCGGTGACCACCCCCAGGGCCGCGGCCCGCACGGTGAGGGTCACCGGCCAGGTGAAGAAGAAGGCGACGGTCAGGATGATCACCAGATTGTTGGTCTCGATGGAGCCCAGGATCAGCAGGGTAAGGATCAGGCCCGGCAGAGCCAGCATGATGTCGACGCCGCGCATGCCGACCTCGTCCACCCAGCCCCGCTTGTAGGCCAGCAGGATGCCGATGGTGGAGCCCGCGATGATGGCCAGGCCCGATGCCGACAGCCCCTGGATCAGCACGATCCGCTCGCCCCGGACCACTCGGCTGAATACGTCGCGCCCGAAGTTGTCGGTGCCGAAGGGGTGGTCCCACGACGGGCCGGTGAAGGTGTCGCCCACGAGCATCGTGTCGTGGGCGAACGGCGCCCACCACGGCCCGGTGATCGCGGTGAAGAAGTGCAGGGCCAGCACACCCAGAAGCACCACGAACACGGGGCGTTCCCGAGCCAGCCGCGCCAGTCGCCGGAGACGGCTCGGGCCCGCCTCCGGCTTGTCGATGACGGACGCTCCGGGGCTGGACCCGCCACCATCGGCCGCTTCACTGGTGGGGGGGTTGGCAGCGAGGGCATCCATCATCCGCACCTCGGGCGGGGGTTCGGACCGGCTGCCATCAGCCGGTCCTTAGGCGTGGATTGGAATCGGGCCAACATCAGCCCGTCCTCGGGCGGGGGTTCGGACCGGTCGCCATCAGCCGGTCCTTAGGCGGGGGTTGAGGGCGGCTGCCACCAGGTCGGCCCCCAGGTTGCAGAGGACGTAGACACCGGCCAGGATCATGGTCGAGGCCAGGATCACCGGCGTGTCCAGCAGCCGCAGTGCGTCGAGCAGCAGCAGCCCGATGCCCGGATAGGTGAACACCACCTCCACCAGCACCACCCCGCCCACCAGCCACACCACGTTGATGACCGTGGCCCGCAGGGCCGGGCCCAGGGCGTTGGGCAGGGCGTGCAGCAGCATCACCCGGCGGCGGGGCAGGCCCTTGAGGGTGGCGAACTGCACGTAGTCGGAGTTCAGGACGGACAGCAGGCTGGCCTGCATCTGGCGCACCGCGAAGCCGGTCATGGCCGCGGTCAGCGTCACCGCGGGCAGGGTCATCATCCTGAGTTGGGTCCCGAACGACTCGGCCTGGTCGACGAGCGATAACGCGGGGAACCATTCGAGGGCCACCGCGAAGATGACCAGCAGGAATATGGCGATCACGAAGTCGGGTACCGCGCAGCCCAGGATCACCAGCGTCGACAGGCCGGCCGCGAAGGCCCGGTCACGGTAGACCGCGGTGACGATCCCGATCGCCAGGCTGAGCGGGATGTACATGATCAGGGCGAACGCGGCCAGCTCCAGCGTGTTGGTCAGGCGGGGGACGATGATGTCGGTGACGCTCCGGTTGATCCGCCCGGCGGGCGCTCCCTCGGTCCTGGGACGGGCCTGCACCAGCGACTCGCCCCAGTCGCCCTGCACGAAGCCGGTGATCCAGATCGTGTAGCGCTCCACCGCCGGCGCGTCGAGGTTCATCTGCTCCTGGAAGTGGGCCACCCGCTCGGGGGTCGCCTCCCGGCCGAGCATCCGGGTGGCCGCGTCGCCCGGCAACAACTCGACCGCCCAGAAGGTGATCAGCGACACTGCGAACAGGGCGACCACGGCCAGCGCAGTTCGTTGTCCGGTGACGCGGACGAAATGCACTAGCCGAGGCTACTCATGCGGCTCATGGCGGGTTCTACCCGCGGCAGGTGACCCGTCGTCTAGGGGACGTCGATGGTGTAGTACACCCCGCGGGGCTGCCAACCGGTGACTCCGGCGCGCACGGCGCTGTAGAAGCCGTACATGGTCGGCACGAAGTGGCCGCCCTCGTCGATGATCTGCTGCTGCATCTTGTGGTAGAGCCTGGTCCGCTCGGCCTCGTCGGTGGTGGACCGGGCGGCGGCCAGGTCGGCGTCGAACTGCTCGTCGCGCCAGTGGGTCTCGTTCCACTCCGCTTCGGAGTGGTACCACAGGCCCAGGCCGTGGTCGACGGTGCGGACGTTCCAGCCGGTCATGGCGAACGGCGCGGACAGCCACTGGTCGCCCCAGTAGGTGTCGGCCGGGGTCACGTCCAGCTCCATGTTGATGCCGGCCTCGGCCAACTGCTGCTGCCAGACCGGGCACCACACCATCCAGTCCTGCATGTCGGCCAGAGCGAGCGTCAGGTCGATGCCGTCGGGGTAGCCGGCCCGGCTGAGGTGCTCCCTGGCCATGGCCAGGTTGTGCTCGCGTTCGCCGCCCAGGCCGAACCGGATCAACCCCGGCAGGGGGATGTCGTTCATGTTGTGGGCCAGTCCCCCGTACACGAGGTCGTTGTGCTGCGGGCGGTTGGTGGCGTACTTGATGGCCAGGCGCAGGTCGTTGTTGTCGAACGGCGGGACGTCGATCTGGCAGTAGGCGACCGAGGAGCTTCCGATCGGGTTGGTGACGATCTCGATGTCGGGGTCGGCTTCGAGATCGGCGATCGAGGCCAGAGGGACCTCCGACAGGACGTCCACCTGCCCGCCCCTGATGGCGGCCAGCCTGGCCTCCGCCTCGCCGATGGCGATGACCTCCATGAAGTCGACCTTGGGGAAGCCGGGCTGCCAGTAGTTCTCGTTCCGCTCGAAGACGGTGCTGATCTCGCCCGGTATGAACTCATCGATCCGGTATGCGCCGGTGCCGAGGCTCTGGGCGGCCAGATCGGCGTTGGTGGCACCCTCGGGCACGATGCGGGTGTGGGAGTTGGTGATGGCCTCGGGCCAGTCCACGTTGGGCTGGGTGAGCCGCATGACCACCGTGTAGTCGTCCGGCGCGGTTATCCCGTCGGGTTCGAGGCCGGGCAGGCCACCCGCTCCCGGCGATTCCACGTCGGGGTCGAGGAGCCGCTGGAAGGTGTACACCACATCGGCGGCCACGAACGGCTTGCCGTTGTGGAAGGTGACCCCCTCCCGCAGATGGAACGTCCACTCGGTGCCGTCGTCGTTGGTCTCCCAGCGCTCGGCCAGATGCGGCGTGGGTGTGAGGTTCTCGTCCAGCCGGACGATCTGCTCGGAGACCAGCGTCTGGAACAGGCCGTCGGTGGACGACGTCCGGTAGGCGGGATCGAGGGTGTCGGCCGACGTGGTGGCGGCGTGATAGCCGTAGCGCAGGGTCTTGAGGGGCCGGGGCGCCGCGGTAGTGGTCGTGGCGCCGGCCTCGGTGGTGGTCGTGGCCGCGATAGTGGTGGTGGTCGCGGGCGTGGTGGTGGCGGGGGCGGCCTCGGTGGTGGTGGTGGGCGCGGCGGTGGTGGCCGGCGCAGCCGTGGTGGCCGGCGCGGCGGTGTCGCCGTTGTCGCCGCAGGCGGCCAGCAGCACCGAGCCGCCGGCGATCATGTTGAACTTGCGCCTGCTGAGAGTGCGCTTGACGATGCCCTTGGAATCGCTGTCTGACATTGGTTCCTCCTGGGATGGGTGTTGCTCTTTGGTTGTTGGGTTGGTTGTGCTGGGTGGTTACGGGGATTCAGCCATCGACGTCATCCACGTCGTCCACCTTGATGAGAATGTGAGAGCGGACGACCTCCTCGCAGGCGTGGAGGTCGCGGCCCCGCAGCACGTCGAGGAACTCGACGTGGCGGAGCACCCACGACTTGAAGGCCAAGTCGTCGAGGGGGTAGAGGTCGAACTCGAAGGACCAGATGAGGTTGGACAGGCCGGCCATCGACCAGGTGCGGAGCAGTGCCTGGTTCCGGGCCGACTCGACCAGCAGCGTGTGCCAGGCGATGTCGAACTCGATGCCGGCGACCGCGTCGAGGCCGTCGGAGGCCCGCCAGGCGTCCTGCAGCATGGCCTCGTAACGGCCGCACAGCTCGTCCCATTCCTGGATCGAGAGGCGCTCGAGGGCCTGGCGCACGGCGACGACTTCGAGAGCCGCCCTGACGTGCAGCCCGTCCTCGGCCTCGGCCCGGTTCATGCTGGCCACGTAGGTGCCGTGCTTGGACCGGATCTCGATGAGGCCCTGCTGCTCGAGCAGCTTGAAGGCCTCCCGGACGGGGGTGCGGCTCACTCCGAGCTGCTCGGCCAACTCGGCCTCGGGGATCTTGTCGCCGGGCCGGAAGCGGCCTTCCACGATGGCATTGCGGATCGCGTCGATGATCTGCTCGCTCAGATTCTTGCGCGCCAGCGGCGCTAGTCGGGAAGGACCCACCCGGTGTTGACCCCCCTGCCTCGGTTCGATGCATGATATATACATCGTCGAAGGGGTGTCCAAGCCGGGTGACCTCAGCCGGGTGTCGACCTACGGGGGTGGCGCATGGCGCCGATGAACGACCAGAAGATCGTCGACCGCTACCAGCGCGACGGCTACGTGGTGGTTGAGGACGTCGTCGACGACGCCGACCTCGACCCGATGCGGGACTTCATTGCCGCCGCAGTCGATCGGTACGCGTCCTCGCAGTTCGCCCGTGGCGATCTGGCCTCGCTGTACGCCGACGAGCCGTTCGAGCGCCGGTACGCGGCCATCTGCGAGGAGCAGGGCATCTCGCCCCGGGACTGGGGTTTCGGGCTGTTCGGGCCCGAGTTCTACGGCCTGTACACGCATCCTGGGATCCTCCGGATCGTGGGCCTGCTGCTTGGGGACGAGGTGTCGGTGATCGCGAGCCCCTCGCTGCGCCAGAAGCTTCCCGGCAGCGCAGTCACGTCGTTCCCCTGGCACCAGGACAGCCACTACTTCGACCAGACTGAGGTAGGAAAGATGGAGAAGCACACCGAGGACCTGCACATGGTCTCTGTGTGGGTGCCGCTGGTGCGGGCCACGGTCGAGAACGGCTGCTGCTGGGTGATCCCGGGCAGTCACCGCTGGGGCCTGCTGGACGCGATGCGGGGCGAGGACCGCAACGTCCGGATGAGCGAGGACGTGGAGGCCCGGGGCACGCCGGTGCCGGTGCCGGTGCCGGTAGGGGGCGCCTTCTTCTTCACCAACCTCACCGTCCACGCCAGCAAGCAGAACACCACCCGATCGTGTCGGTGGAGCATCGACTTCCGTTACATGCCGACCCCGGCCTCGGCCGCGCCTGGCAGCAAGGTGCGCTCGCAGGCCGAGTTCGTCGAGAACGGCTGCTTGCAGGCCGGCGACGTCCCGTTCGCGGTGCTGCCGGAGGAGGCCCGGCCGACCTGGGCGCAGTGGGAGGCCAGCGTCAGCGAGCACCGAGCCCGCATGGTGGCGTGAGGGCATATGAGGGCTCTGTCAGCGCGCTGTCATAGCCGACAGCTAGACCTATGCCGCGCTCCGGGATTACAGGTCCGGGGCGGGGAGGAGGTGCATGTTGAGCATGACAAGACAGGCATGACGGCCACGACGGAACGGCACCCGGTTTCGCTCGTTGTCGTTGTGTCGGTGGTCGGGCGGCCGGTCACGTCCCCAACACTGTGAGACCAACGGATCGGGCGGCCTGCGCCTGGCGCACATCGAACGTGAGGAACGTGGTCGCTTCTCCGGCCCGCCGGGCCGCAGCCAAATGGAGGGCATCGAGGGAACGGCATAGCGTCTGCTCGGCTATGCGGGCCGCGTCATTGCAGGTGACGTCGTCGAGGCTCACGAGCGCGAATGCGTCCAGGTCGGTCTGAGCCTGTCGGCGAGCCGCGAGCAGGTCGTCGCCGTCGAGCAGCCGAGTCAGGTTGCGGCGAAGCTCCACCTCGGTCAGTCGCGACGTCACCAGCACGGGATCGGTGGCCATGAGCTCCTCGGCCACACGGGAGTCGCGCTCCGCGACGTAGCGCTTCAGCAGGGCGCTGGTGTCCACGTACAGGGTCATCCCCGGTCCTCGTCGAGCACTTCGGCGACGCTTCTACGCGCCGAGAAGCGCACGGCAGGTTCCAGGCGGGTCCGGGACGCGGGCGTGATCCAGCCCTCCTCGATGCCTCGCTCGACCGTCGAGGCGCCCTCTAGCCCGACGAGGCGCGCCACGGGCCTTCCCCGGTCGGTGACCACGATCTGCTCGCCGTCCGCGGCTCGGCTGACGTACTCGGACAGCTTGGCCTTGAGTTCCCGTATTCCGACAGACATGTAGTCACATTATCAACCGAGTGTGACTATATCAATGCGCCCCAACCAAGCCGGGCGGAGCCCAAACCCCTGCTCGCGTCTCAGATCACGGTGCGATCGCCGCAGCGCTTCACGGAGATGTCGACGACTCGGCCTCGCCAACGAAGCGGCCGCCGCAGGCGCTGCAAGTCCTGAGTACGCACCCCACGCTTGGAAGCGAACAGAGCGTAAGGCTTGCAACTGCGGGCGGCTGCGAACATCGGGGCCTCGGCGAGGGTCCGCAGCCCGGCCTCCGCTTGAGACCTCGCTGCCCTGTCCATCGTGCGTTGGACCTCGACGACGATCCATTCGCAGGCCCCGTTCCGCTCCCGGAGCACGAGCAGGTCGGGGCGTGTGTCGTTGGGTCCGTAGGCCCGGCACTTATCGCAGTCGATGGCGAGCCGGAGGCCTCGGATGTTCAGGCGACATCCTTGGTGACGGATTTGGCGCGTGCCGTCATCGGACGCATCCAGGCGATCCTGGACGAAACATCCACATCCGCGATGAGCCTCGCGGATGCTGGCGGCGTCGATCACGCGAGGCTGTCGAGAAGATGCGACGTGTCGTCCGACTGCTCGGTGGCCACGTCTACGTATTCGTCCTCCGGGATGCCCCAGTCGGCATCGATAGCCACCTGCGTAACGGTGACAGGCTCACCAGGCTCTAGGCGATGGAACCGGTGCACGGCAATGTCGTCCAGGCTCAGGCGATCGCTGACTTCATAGCCTCGATCCGCATCCTCGGAGTCGAGATCCTGCCGCTTCCCCAGCAGCAGGCAGTTCGACAGTTCGTGGATCAGCACCGGACTGTGCGTAGCGCACAGGACGCTCACTCCCTCGTCCACCAGGCGAACGAGCACGCGGGCCACGAGCCGGATCGCCTCGGGGTGAAGATGCGACTCCGGCTCATCGATGATGAGCAGGTCGCCTGACACGACGATGCGGTCTATCCACATGGCCAACGGAGCCAGGTCGGCCACCATGGACGACGCCCGCCGTATAGGCACGCGATGCCCGGCCTGCTCATAGCCGAGCGTGGGTACGAGGTCGTCACCTGATCCTGCGTAGATCTGTCCGTCCATAAGTTGCGCAAGCAGGCTCAGGGATCCAGTGGTGGCCGCTCTCGTCTTCCGACGCAGCCTCTGAGGAAGGCGGCGCCAGCGATCACGCGTGCGTGTTCCGAGGAGTCCGGCCAGCGATGAGATGAAGTCGAGGGCAACACCGTCGAGAGCTGGATCGCGGACCGTGGGCAGACCGAGGCTCTCCCGCTCGAGCTCAAGCCGAAGCCTGACGACATCGGTCCAAGCATTGAGGAGCCCTGACCGTCCGGCAGGCAGGTAGTGGGCGCGTCCAACTAGGCCCGAACTCCTCAGGAAGCCATGCCAGGCGTCCGACCGCAAGGCTCGAGAAGCCCGCTCGTTCAGCCGCGCCTCTATGTCGGCATCCTCGTCGGACGATTGCATGAAGCGGGTTGTGAGAACATCGGGGTCGTAGTCGAGCAGGTCAAGGGCGACCGTCACATCCGCGCCGACATCGGGAGCGGGCGTCCCGTTGGTGCCGAATAGGCAGGTGTTCCGACCTTCGAGGTGCTGGAGATGCAACTCGACTGAGAGGGGCTGCGACTGATCCCATCTCTTGAGTTCGCTAATCGAGGGAACACCGAAGGTCGAGCACAACTGCGGCTCCAGCGATCGGCCCACATCGCTGAGCGTCTGGGTGGTCCACGTCGTGGCCTTGGCTCGCACTGCTTGAGGCAAGTCTCCGAGCTGAAGGTGCAGGTAGTCGGGTGGGCCGTCGGTGATGTCAGGCTCCTGAGACGCCCGTTGCCGGAGCAGATCTCCTAGGGCACTGCGCTCCTCGGCGGTCAACGGCGTCGAGGCGCTGCGGCGAGGGTCGTGGACGGCGCGGCGGGCGGCGTAGAGGGCCTGGGCGAGGTAGGTCTTGCCCGTGTTGTTCCGACCGATCAGGACGGTCAGGGGCTTCAGCGCGACGTTGGCGTGCCGGAGCGGCCCCAGGTTGTCGATCACAAGCCGGAGATCGGCCCTCGTCACGGTCGCTCCGCAGGGGGTGTCCGGGAAGCCACCTTGACAGGCTATCCCTCGAGCGGGGCGCGAGCCCCGCCCTGCCTGCGCCAGCCGCGCAGTTCCGTCGTCCGAACCACAGCAGTGCGATGGCTTTGACGTCGAGCTTCTCGACTGGTCTGAGCGCTACCCGATGACCCGATGAGATTGAGGTCCGGCCGTGATAGGACTCCACGAGCAGATCGAGGCCGACCCGCGATACCTACGCGAGCATCCGATGACGCTCCTCGTGGTCTGTCGCTCAAATGACCGCGCGGCCCTCACGCTCCCTGAGCAGGTGTCATTGCCCGCGAGGCGCCCCGATGGTTTGGGCGACGCAGCACTAGAGCTGGGAGGGGAGGTTTGGTAGGGGGACTACCTCGGCTTGGGGGGTCTCTATGTGGCCTTCGGGGAGCATGAAGCGCCAGTAGACGATGCCGAAGGTGCGGCCCTCGGTGTCGAGCCAGTTGGGGACGCCGGGGTCGGTGTGGGCGATCACTGCGGTGAAGCGGACGTCGGTGTCGGCGACGGTCTGGGCCCGGTTGAGCGAGACCGGCCTCGACGCGTAGTCGAGGGTCTGGAGGTGGCGGTTCCACAGGCACACGTTGCCGTAGCGGCACTGCGGCCAGCGGGCCCGGATCACCAGCGCCTCCTCCGGGCCGAGCACGAACGGGGCCATGGCGTAGGCGGAATCGAAGGCGGCCAGGCCGAGCACGTAGACGGCGCCCTTGGTCTCGCCGGTCACCCGGTAGGCGTGGTCGGCCGACACCGGGGCGTCGAAGTAGACGGCGTCGGGGTTATCGCCCAGCACCTTGCGGTCGGCGCTGACGATGCGGTGGAACCGGGGGGCGGCCGGATCGCGCTCGAACAGCCCGACCAGGCCCCACTGCAGCATGTGCATGAGGGCCCGGTGGGCGCCGACCACATCGTCGGGGGTGTGCAGGTTCCACTCAGGCGACGCCCAACGCTCGTCGGCCTCGCCGAGCAGGTGGATCAGCTCGTGCAGCGCCCGACGGGTCTGGGTGTCGAGCGGATGCTCAGCCACAAGCGGCTCCTGCCGAAATTGGGGACGAAATGGGCCTTGGACGCCCACAATCGGCACCAAATTCGGGGGAGGGTGCGACTGCTAGGACGGGCCGAGCATATTGCCCATACAGGACAATATGGTAAGACCATATCGACTTGGGGCCGGTTGTCTCGGGGGGGTGCGTTGACTGGGAATGAGCTGGCTGGGGCGCGGGCGGCTACTGCTTGGGGGATCGGCTGGGTCGCTCTGGGCGTGTCGCTGATCGGGACGATCGGGACGGCCGCCGCGCTGGGGCCCGACTCGCTGAGCGCCTACGCGACGGGAGCGTGGCGGGGGGTGATCGGCGCGCTCGGGCTGGTGGCGGTGTCGACGCTGCGGGGCCAGGCGTTCTGGCGCTACCGGCTGCCGGCCCGCTGGGTGGTGCTCGGAGGGCTGGGGGTGGCGGCCAGCCAGTTGGCGTTCTTCGAGGCGATGGCCCGCACCGGCGTGGCCGTCGGGACGCTGGTGGCCATCGGCGTGGGGCCGCTGATGGCCGGCGTGATCGACTGGCTCGCCTACAGGCGGCGGCCCGACCGGCGCTGGCTGGTCGGGATGGCGGTGGCGCTGGCCGGGGTGACGCTGCTGTCGGGCGGGGCCGAGGACGTGGTGTGGAGCGGGGTGGCCATCGCGGTGGTGGCCGGCAGCGGCATCCCGTGCCAGGGGTTCGCTGCTCAGCAGCTGATGAGGGACCGGCCGCTGGTGACCTCCATGGCCACCGTGCTGAGCGCGGGCTCGATCGTGCTGCTGCCGACGGCGCTGGGGGCGTGGGACTCGGCGTTCGCCTCGGTGGAGTCGGCCTCGACGGTGCTGTATCTGGGTCTGGTGACGGTGACGCTGGCCCACTCGCTGTGGGGGGCAGGCCTCAAGCGCCTCAGCCTGAGCGTGGCGGTGGTGGTGGGGCTGCTGGAGCCGGCGGTGGCGGCCACGCTCGCGATGACCGTACTGTCGGAGCCGGCCACGACAGCCCTGATCGTGGGCATCTGCATGGTGATCGCCGGAGTGGCGGTCACGTCGCTGAGCCCAGCCGCCACCAAGACCGGCCGCGCCTAGGCGGGGCTGGCCTCATCGAGATCCGGTCCAAGCCCGGGACGTACGTGGCCAGCATCAACCGGCCCGAGTCCGAGGACGGGCTCCATGTCCGAACTGCTCTCGAGGTGGTCGCCGTGCGCCTAGACAGCAGCGTCCAGACATGTTTCATCACAGGCGTAGATCGGCTCTGTCAGAAAGTTTTGTTGTGTTTCGGTTTGTGTCAGTGTTCGAGGGGTGCTAGGGTTCGCTTGGAGGTCATGTGACGGACGTTGCGGCACGAGGTCGTGGCACGGCGGTCGCCGCATGGAGGAGTTGGCATCGAGGAGTTGGCATGGAGGTGACGGTGACGACGGTGGTGATAATCCTCGGCGGGTCCTTCGGCGCGATGTTCGCGGCGATGGTGTCGGTGATGTTCTTCTCGATCCGCACGCAGCACCGCGACAACCTCGACACCCGCCAGCTGATCGCGGACACCAACCTGGAGACCCGACAGGAAACGACTCGCCAGATCGACCGGCTCGGCGACCGGCTCAGCAGCGAGCTGGCCGAGCACAAGCGCATCATGGAGAAGAACCACGACGAGCTCCGGGGCGAGCTCCGGGGCGAGTTCGCGGAGCACAAACGCATCGTGGAGAAGAACCATGACGAGCTCCGGGGCGAGTTCGCGGAGCACAAACGCATCGTGGAGAAGAACCATGACGAACTCCGGGGCGAGTTCGCCGAGCACAAGCGCATCGTGGAGAAGAACCACGGCAAGGTGGTCGAGAGCCTCAGCGACGCCCGCGAGCGCCAGGCCCGCATAGAGGGCCACCTGCGGATCCCGCCGCCGTCCCCGCCGCAGACACCGGACCCCGCCGACCAAGACGACCGCGACGGCGAGGCCAACTCCGCCTGAACACCCACGACCGCGACGGCGAGGCCAACTCCGGAGCGCTGCTTGGGGTCGCGGCTACGGCAGTGGAAGGGCCGCTCCACGGCTGGCGTCGTCACTGTTGTGGTGGCGGGAGCGCTGCTTGGGGTCGCGGCTACGGCAGTGGAAGGGCCGCTCCGCGGCCGGTGTCGTCGCTGTTGTGGTGGCGGGAGCGCTGCTTGGGGTCGCGGCTACGGCAGTGGAAGGGCCGCTCCGTGGCCGGCGTCGTCACTGAGGTGATGTTGGGAGCGCTGCTTGGGGTCGCGGCTGCGGACGCGGTCCGGGCGATGGGTGGGCGGCGGCTCCCGTGGCGGGAGTTGGTCGCCCTAGGTGCGGGGAGCGACCTGTGGGGTGATGTGAGCGTTTGTGGCTGGCGATCACGACGGCGAGGCCTGGCGAAGACGGCGGCGACAGCTACGGCGGGGCTAACGCCGCCTGAGCGGCCGCAGACACCGGGCCCCGCTGGCGAAGACGGCGGCGAAGACGGCGGTGGGGGTAATGCCGGTTGAGCGTCCGGCGATCACGACCGCGAGGCCTGGCGAAGACGGCGGCGACAGCTACGGCGGGGCTAACGCCGCTTAGGTGTGTCTCATGGCCCGTGCGGGTGGGGGGCCGACTGGGCGGGGGTTATGTGAGTAGGTACCAGTCTGTTCGGTCGCGTGGGTTGTTGGGGTCGCGTGACGCCCATCCGAGCAAGAAGATGCTGGCGCTGTCGTCGTCCTGCTCGTTGGCGAGGATGCTCTCGAACAGGCCCAGGGTGACGACGACGCCATCGACACGGAAACGGTCGTTGCTGTCATAGACCAGCACTCGGGGACTGCCGCCACCAGCGACCAAGTCCACAACCACCTCGTCGCGCTGGATGTTGGAGGCGATCAGCTCGTAGTGGCCGCCGCTCGTAGTGACCTCGAGGCCAACTCCTGGCTCCGATGCCCAGATCATCTTGGATGTCGCGGTCGGCGAGTTGTTCACACCCGCGAAGGATGCGGTGAGGTTCTCGATGCTGCCCGAGGTGGCTGTGTGGGTGTAGGGGATTCGGGCCGTGCCGTTGGAGTTGGTCGCCACGAACGTGTCGGGGAAGTCGGAGTAGGGGCTGTCGCTGGTGACCTCCACCTCGGTACCGGCCAGCGGCTTGCCGAACTGGTCGGCCACATGAGCGACCACCACGTTGCTGCCCGGCAGCGAGCCCGACCTTGCAGCCCTCCGGTACTTGGCCTGATTGACCAGATCGATGGACGTCGCCACCGAAGCCGCGTCAGTGAACCGGAGTTCCACATTGTTGACTGCCGTGGTGAGCGGAGGGCTCTTGCCGACCGCCGTCACCGTGTAGCGCCACAGGACCTCGTCGGCGGCGATGTCTCCCGTGTCGGCAAGATCCGGGTCGGCGCCGGTCAGCGTGAACTCGATCTTGCCGAAGCTGTCGACCTCGAACACTTCGGTGGTCCTCAGTCGAAGGGTGCCGAATTCGTCGGCGGGACCGTCGATGCTCTGGAATTGCTCCCTTCTGATGCTGTAGGAGGCTCCGCCGGCGGGCGGGACGGCACGCAGGCCGTTGATGCCGACCAACTGCACGGTGACGGTGACGGTGCTGCCGAAGGGGGCATAGGTGGCACCCTCGGGCAAGTCGGTGCTGACCTTGGCGTCAGTGGCCTCAACGCCCAGGGTGCTCACCTCGGCACGGGCGAGCCGCTCGTCACCGTTCCTGACAGTTGCTCCCAAGTCCCCGGTCCACGCCCACACGGTGACATGCGGCTCGTCTGTGAGAGCGAGCGCGAAGGTGTAGTCCCCACCAGGTCCTGATACTGGGTCGAGCACATCGATGTCGCAGGCTCTGCCGCCAGTCGCCACCACCTGAGAACTGCACGAGCCGTCGTTACGGAAAGCTCGGCCCGTCTGAGAGGAAGCGATCGAGAAGATGTCGAGCCTTGCGCTCGGGACGGGGGCGTAAGCGGCGTTGCGCACCGACACGATCACCTCGCCGGGGAGATACAGCTGGATCGAGACGCCCGCCGGTCGAGCGGTGGTGTGAGCGAGGGCGCGGGTGATGAACGCGGCCATCGCGCCGCGAGTGACGGGCGCCTCCGGAGAGAAGGCTCCGCCTCCGGTGCCCTGGGCCACGCCCAGTTCGTACAGCGCGCTGGCGGCGCTGTCGGTGACCCGGTTGTAGGGGCCGTAGCGCACGTCGGGGAAAAAGTCGTCGGGCACTGACCCGCCGACGGTGAAGGTGCCGTCCCTGGCCGTGGCCACGTTGACAGGCGAGCCTGAGGTGGTCGCGGCGGCCAGGAGCCGGGCGATGAGCAGGGCCATGTCGGCACGGTTGACGGGGTCGCTGCCGGTGGTGGCGAAGTCGCCCACGACCGTGGAAGCGTCGCTGACGCCGGCGATGCCGGCGGCTCGTCGCATGAACAGCACCATCTCAGCCCGAGCGATGTCGTCGTCGGGCTTGAAGGTGCCGTCCTCGTAGCCGATCGTCACCCCGTAGTAGGCGAGGCAGTTGATGGCCGCCCGGAAGAAGTGCCTCTCGGACACGTCGGGGAACATCCGATCCTCGGTGGCGTCGCCGACGCACGCCGTCATCGAGGTCGCGTGGTCGGGAGTGGCCTTGGCCGCAGCCGCCGAGGACGACCCGACGGCCAAGAGCGCAGCCACCAAGGCACCCGACACGAACACCGCAAGGACCGAGCGCTGCCTTCCTCGCTGGCTGGAACATGGGGTTACTCCTCCGTGTTGGCCGGGTTACGCCGAGAAGGCCCCGGCTTGATCGCCGGGGCCTTCTCGGGGTTGGTGGTTGAATCAGGCAGAAGGGATGGCACCAAGGTCACGAGACCCGATGCGCCCGCCCCTGCGGGTTACACGTCAGCTACGACGGTCAGACTGAACGTAGCGATGTCGCTCGAATCCGCAGGATCGTATGACCCCACTACGAGCGTGTCATTGTTGCTCTTGTCGTTCTTGAGGGTCTGCTCAAAGACCTCCATCGTAGTAGCACCAATGGCGGGGGTGGCTGTGACAGTGAACTGGTCGTTCGAATCGTAGCGCACGAGGCTACCGCCGACGATCAGCGTCTTGTTATCCACATCCGCCACATTGACAACCGCACTGCTCACGTCTCCTGTTGCCGCCGTGACCCAGTAGAAGGTTGCTGTAGCGCCAGTGATAGCGACATTGTCGTATAGGGCCTGACCGAGGACACCAGCATCAATCTGGGCTGCGAGGCTCTCTGTCACAGCGTCTGTGCCGTCGTGGCTGTATCCGATACGAACCTTGCCAGTCGAGTCGGTGTTCCGTGCGATCCGGGAAATCCGAGTCGTCGTGGCCGGTCACCACGACTTTCTGGCCTCGCATAGGATTGCCGAATTGGTCTAGGACCGTCACCGTAGCCACATTGCTGGCAGAACCGCTGGAGGGTGCAAGCTTGTACTTTGTGGCCGTCTCCATCGACCCACTAGTCACCTTCGCCTTCGCGTCGGAGAACGTGATCGTCTCGTTAGGACCAGCTGTGCCCGTGATGTCGACAACGTTCATCCCACCGGATGCCGTAGTCACTTCGTACGACACCATCACCCGATCAATCTTGGCGGGGACAGCGGGAGTCGCGCTGGCGTCTGCGTCCGCGTTGTTCGAATCTGTGGTATCGGGGTCGTCAGCGGTGATCGTGAAGGTGGCCTTGCCGCTAGCATCGACCTTGAGCGTCTGGCTACTGAGACTCTGGGCATTGCTCGAGGTCACGTCAGGCGGACTGGTATCTGTTTCCTGATCCTGCTGAGCCAGTCGGAAGATCTTGACGAGGTAGCTCGAACCTGCTGCGGGCGGCACCGCGTTTGCGGCAGCGGGGTCAGCACCAATGAGCTGGATCGTGACGGTTACCGTACTGCCGAAGACTGCCCTATCGGCACCCTCAGGCAGATCGACAGTGGCCTTAGCACGGGTAGCGGTCACCGGAGCCATCTCGGTGAGATTGATGCTGGCTATGCCTTCGCCACCATCTTCTACCTTGGCGCCTTCGTCTCCGGTCCAAGCCCAAACCGTGGTTCCCATTGCGGCAACCGTGACGGACTCGGTGTGGTCTCCGCTCAGCCCGGTTACGGCGTCAAGCGCATCGATCGTGCACAGAGCACCGGTACCCGTGTTGCCTACGGCGGTCACCCTCCCACAGGTGCCGTCCTCCTTGAAGGCTGTTGCTGCCTTGGCCGTGTCGATGGAGAACACGTCAATGGCTGCGTTCGACACAGGCGCGAAGTTCTCGTCGCGGACCGAGATGAGCGCCTCCCCGGGGGTATCCGACTGGACCGTCACACCCGAAGGACGGGCGGTGGTGTGAGCCAAGGCACGGGTGATGAAGGCAGCCATGGCTCCACGGCTGACTGTGGCGGCCGGGGAGAACATGTTCATGCCGGTTCCCATGGCCACGCCAGTCTCGTACAGCACGCTGGTGGCGCTGTCTGTGACCCGGTTGTAGGGGCCGGAGCGCACATCGGCGAAGAAGTCGTCGGCCGCTTTCCCGCCGACGGTGAAGGTGCCATCGGCGGCCGTGCCGACAGTGGCGGTCGCGGCGGCCAGGAGCCGGGCGATGAGCAGGGCCATGTCGGCTCGGTTGACGGGGTCGCTGCCGGTGGTGGCGAAGTCGCCCACGACCGCCGAAGCGTCGCTGACGCCTGCGATGCCAGCGGCTCGCTCCATGAACAGCACCATCTCAGCCCGGGCGACGTTGTCGTTGGGCTTGAAGGTGCCGTCCTCATAGCCGACGGTGACGCCGTAGTAGGCGAGGCAGTTGATGGCGTCGCGGAAGTAGTGGCCCTCGGACACGTCGGGGAACATCTTGTCCTCGGTGGCGTCGCCTATGCACGCCGTCAGCGAGGTCGTGTGGTCCGGGGTGCCGGTCGCGGCGGCTGCTGGCCCTGCCGGTCCTGCGGTGGCGAGGAGCGTGGCGATGAGGGCGCCGACGGCGAGTGTGGCCCACCTTGCGCGCCGCTTGTGGTGTGGCTGGGGCATCGGCCCCTCCTTTGCTTGTACCTGGGGCACAGGCCCCTCCAAACGGGGCATGTGCCCCTCCTTTCTATACCTGGTTTCCACCTGTGGCAAGTTCGGCCCGGCCGGACTCGCACGCCTCGTACGCGCGGGCCGAGCGGGGATAAACCTGGAACACGCTATCAGCGCCGCTCATCGGTTGCACCTCCGCCCGGTCGTTGCTCCGAAACGTTCGGACAACCCTACCACGAGGGCGGGGCTTGTCACGGGCCGACAGTGTAGCACGCGCCGCGCGCCGAAACGTCCAACCCTGGTCGGTCGAATCGCCTCGGCGGCGGCGCTCCGCGGCGGCGCCCCGCGGCGGGCCGATCCCCGAGCCGCAGCACCTGCGCGTCGTCGCCAACTCGTAACCACGGGCCGCAAGCTAACAACCGTCGCCGGGTGAGGCAAGCATTTCGGATGGTGCACGAGGCACACCGTGAGGGCATGACGTGAAACAGCCGCGGATCGGGCGCCTACGGACCGGTGCGCGCGGCGCTGGTTGAGGGGGTCGCGTCGGCGGTGTCGTCGGCGGCGTCGGCGGTGGCGGCGGCGGCTTCGGCGCGGTCGCTCACCGCGCCGAGGATCGCGACCACGGCGTCGGCTCCCGCGGCGGCTTCGTCGGCGGCCTCGGCCTCGGAGCTGTCGGCGACGGTGCTGTCGGTCACCGCGCCGAGGATCGCGACCACGACGTTGGTGAGCTTGCCCATGTCCTGTCGAACAGAGCTCAACGTCCCCTCGACGGCACCGAGCCTGTCCTCGACGGCACCGAACCTGTCCTCCACGACACTGGCGAGCTTGCCCATGTCCTGTTGAACAGAGCTCAACGTCTCCTCGACGGCACCGAACCTGTCCTCGACGACCGCCTGTCCTCGACGGCACCCAGCCTGTCCTCGACGGCACCGAGCCTGTCCTCGACGGCACCCAGCCTGTACTCGACGGCACCCAGCCTGTCCTCGACGGCACCGAGCCTGTACTCAAGGCCGTCCATCCTCCTCTCAAGGCCGTACAGCCTGTCCTCGACAGCGACCAACTTCTTCTCGATGGCGTCCAACCTGGTTTCGATGACGCCCACCCGGGAGTCGAGCACCGCCACGCCCAGTTCGACGTCGCCGACCCTTGTCACGAGCCGCTCGACGCCGTCTTCGAGGCGCTCGATCTGATTGCCCATCAGAGTCAGAGGAATGACCAGCAGCACCCCGATGACGCCGACCAACGTCAGGAGGACCGCCCGATCGCCGAACGCGGCCCACCGGCCGGCACGCCGAAGCAGGCCCGGCTCCGAGGCAGGGGTCTGCCCGGACGTGGCCGCCGGGTCGTCGGCAACGGGCGAGGCGGAACCGTGCTGCGGGGGCGGCTCGGACGCCGCGGGATCGGGCACCGGCGACTCGGGCGCGGGCTCGAGCGCCGGCGACTCCGACGCGGGATCGGGTAGCTGGGGATCGGACGCCGCGGGCGGCGCGGGATCGGACGCCGCGGGATCCGCGCCTGGGGATCGGGTACCGGCGACTCGGGTGCGGGGTTCATGCGGGAGGGCGCCTCTGCGACAGAGGTGTGCCTGGGCGGTGCGACCATGGATGCCTCGCTGGGCCTGTGGCGCGCCGTTCGACGCGCCGACGGACGGATACGGAAGGCGCACCGCATGAGCCGGGTGTGCGAGGCATTCAGAGAAGCATATTGGTCAGTAAGTGTTGTGTCAAACTCTGATGTGTCGGCACTGCCTGCTAAGCACTGAAGATGAGTGGCACAGGCCTAGAGAGGCTTGGGACATAGGCATTTCAGGGCTAAGGCAGGTGGAGGGATGACAGGCTGCCTGATTCTCTGCGGCGGGTGCTGTCACAGGGGGTGGGCGGTCGGCGCGGGCCGCAGCCGAGTCCGGGTTCACCTAGCCTTCGCGGGGTGGATGCGCCCCTGATCCGGCTGGCGACGGTGGACGACGCCGAGGCCATCCGGCGCATCTACAACCATGAGGTGGAGCACACCACCCACACGTTCGACCTGGTGCCCCGCTCGCTGGAGGAGCAGCAGGCCTGGCTGCGAGAGCGCGAGGGTGCGCTGGGCGTGGTGGTGGCCGAGGTCGGCGGGTCGGTGGCCGGCTTCGCCTCGCTGAGCCCGTACCGGCCGCGGGCCGCGTACCGCACGTCGGTGGAGTCCAGCGTCTACGTGGAGGAGGCGGTGCGGGGCCGGGGCGTCGGCGGGCGGCTGATGGCCGAGATCGTGGAGCTGGCCACCGCCCGGGGGTTCCACACCATGGTCGCCCGCATCGCCGGGGGCCACGAGGCGTCGATCCGGCTGCACGAGGCCGTCGGGTTCACAGTCGTCGGCACCGAGCGGGAGGTGGGCCGCAAGTTCGGCACCTGGCTCGACGTAGTGGTCATGCAGCGCATGCTCGGCCTGACCGCAGGGGCCGGGCTGCGTGGGCCGGGGCCGCGGACTGAGGCGACGCGGGGGCGGCTACGGGGAGGCGGCGCGCCAGGCCCGCAGGGCGTCGGTAAGCCCCTCGACCAGCGGCCGTATCCCACTGTCGGGTCTGGCAGCCTCAAGGCGCGCCACGCGGCGGCAGATGTCGGAAGCGTCGAGACGCAGAGCCTCGGCCAGACCCCGGAGCTTGCTCTTGGCGATGTTGGAGGCCGAGTCGGAGGCGGTGTCGTACAAGGCGTCAAGGCGGTGTCGCTGTCTGTCGATCTCACGAGCATCCAGGCCAAGCGCAGCGGCCCCGCCGACCGCACCGTCTCCATGAGCAGCGGCCCCGCCGACCGCAGCGCCGTCGCTGACAGCAGCGGCCCCGCCGAGGCGATCCAGTTGGCCCCACACCCAGGCCTCGGGTCCGGCGCGGCCGGGGAGGAACAGCACCGGAACGTCGGTGCCGGCTCGGGCCTTGATCCTCTCTGCCAAACCGGTGGCTCGTTCGTCGCCGTCGATCACGAAGACGAAGTGGTGGACCTGGCCGAACTTGCGGAACGCAGCGGCGTGAGCGGGGAACTCCGAAGCGCCGGTGTCTCGGCCGATGCGGACGGTCTCCCTCGCGATCCCCTCCCTGGGCAGCAGATCGTCGAGAACTCCGTGGAGCACGCCCTCGGCCGCTTCGTCCTCGCACAGCACGTTGAGGGTCTCATGGGAGCGGCCGTAGAGGGCGTCCTGCACCATGTCCCGGTAGGGCCGACGCACCACCACCCGGCCGGCGTCGTTGCGCTCCAGGAAGATGCGGGCGTGCGGCGGCACCGAGTCGAGCACCACCGGGCTATGGGAGGTGACGATCACCTGCAGGTCGTTGCGCAGGGCCAGCTGCTGCAGCTGCAGCATCAGGAGTTGCTGCAGCCACGGGTGCAGGCCTGCCTCCACCTCGTCGATCAGCACGAGCGCACCGTCAAGCTGGGCGACCTCCTGGGACAGCCTCAGAATCGACCTCTCGCCAGCGGCCATGTGCAGCTCGGAGTATTCCGCGCCGCCCTGCTGGGCAGCGAAGAGCAGGCTCCTGCTCCCGCTGGACAGATCGACGACCTCGGAGTACCGGAACGGGAGCATCTGCTGCGCGAACTCGATCTGAGAGGCCGTCAGGGGCGTCTCGTCGGGCCGGGTGCTGAGCCTCGACATGCTCAGAACGCCGCGCACCTCCGAGGGGTTGCTCAGGTTGCTGAGCGTTCTGAGGTACACCTGTCGCTCCGGCTGGGCGCCGCCTCGGCGTCCCATGTAGCTGCGGTTCCAGCTCTTGGCACGCCTCCAGCGCATCGAGCTCCGGCCCTCCGGCGTTGCATACTCGAACTCGAGGACGACCTCGCGCCGGGCGTCCTCGCGTCCTCCGGCCTTGGGGCGATAGTCCGGGAAGAGGGTCGACGGAACAAAGTCCTTGACTCCCGCGGACGGCACCTTGTATGCGCAGGCCGCCGCGAACAGCACGGTCGACTTGCCGGTGGCGTTGGCGCCCGCGATGACGCTCACGGGGTAGTCGAACACGATTCGGAGATCATCGAGGCCGCGGAGGCCGTCCAGGCGAACCTCGGTCAGAAGGTGAGCCATATGGGGCTTCTTGCCCTGCAGCTGCTCCCAGAGGCTTCTGAGTCGCTTCTCGATCATGTCGGGTCCTTCGGACTGCAGCCGGGCGCCGTGCGCCATGGCCCGCAGCCAGCGCAGGCGATCTGTGGGCCGGGGAGGATTCGAACCTCCGTAGGCTAAGCCGACGGGTTTACAGCCCGTTCCCTTTGGCCGCTCGGGCACCGACCCGTACCGGCGGGCACGATACCATTGCCGACCTGGAACCGTGCGGCTCCGACCCTGGGGCCAGCCGAGCGATTGGCGGTGCAGCGAGCCATGCCGACCTTCGACGTAGTGAGCCGACTCGACATGCAGGAAGTCCGCAACGCCGTGGACCAGGCGAGCCGGGAGGTGTCCACCCGCTACGACTTCCGCAACACCGGCTCGTCGGTGGTGCTGGGCGACGGCGCCATCACGCTGGCCTCGTCCACCGAGGACCGGCTGGCGGCGGCGCGCCAAGTATTAGAGGAGAAGCTGGTGCGGCGGAAGGTGTCGCTCAAGGCGCTCGACTACGGCCGGGTGCAGGAGGCGGCCGGGGCCACCGTGCGCCAGGTGGCGTCGCTGCGGGCCGGCATCTCCAGCGACAGCGCCCGAGAGCTCAACAAGATGATCAAGGGCCTCGGTATCAAGGGCGTGCAGTCGTCCACCCAGGGCGACCAGCTGCGGGTGCAGTCCAAGAAGCGCGACGACCTGCAAGCGGTGATCGCCGCCCTGAAGGACTCGGACTACCACCTCCCCCTCCAATACATAAACTTCCGCGACTAGCTGAACATGCGGCCGAAACCGCCGCTTTAGGATGTATAATGCTGTTCCAGTATATATAGTGTATCACGGGTAGGAGCAGCAGCATGAGACTGAAGGATGCGATCCGACAGGCCGACGGACCCGAGACAAGCGCCGCCTCCGCCGCCGCGCCCGCCAGCGATAGCGTGACCCTCGTGGGCGGCACCAAGCCCGGCGATGTGATGCGCGACGAACGAGTATCCGAGCCCGGCGCGGCCAAGGGCACATGGCCCGACGACCCGGACGCCGACTGGCCGACCGACGACGAGATCCGTCAGCACCTGCTGGAGGAGATCACGGAACTCGTGGAGGGTCGGGACCCTCGCTGCATGAGCGTCGACGAGGTCCAGGACGCGATCAAGAACCGCTTTCCAGGGCTCGAGGCGAAGGAGGCTGAGGCTGGGGCGTGGGTTGCAGTCGATCTCGACGAGGACAGCCTGCCCGACCCGGACGCCGACATCGCGGCGGGCCGGTACACCGCCTACGAGAGTTCCGAGGAGTTTCTCGCCTCCTTCTTTCTGATCTCCCCGAAAATGTTGCTCGACGCCGGGGTGGCATCCAAACTGACACCACATTCCTGAGTTCAGGACATGCCAACGGAACACCGTTCCGCTGCCTTTCGACGCGATCTTCTGAGGATGACGCCAACCCAGCAAGATCGCTTTCGGGTAGCGGTAGCTAGGTTCGTCGCAGACCTTCGTGACATGGAGGCGGGGCGGCGCAGTTCGTTTCGCCCCGGCTTTCGAGTGAAGGGCGTGAAGGGCGCGCCGGGCGTGTTCGAGATGACTTGGGCGCCCGACGGCAGGGCGACCTTCTCGTGGGGCGAGGAACGGATCGCGGGCCAGCGGCACGTCATCTGGCGCCGCTGCGGCACGCACGACATCCTCGACCGCCCCTGACCGCTCTCGACCGCCCTAGGCGGGTTGTGCTGGGCTGGGGTGGCTAGGGCCTAGGACCAGTTGCCGGAGTTGAGGCGGCGGATGCGCTCGGCCGTGGGCGGGTGGGTGCTGGCGGGGCGGGGCGTTCGGGTGTGGTGAGCGCTTTAGGATGTATAATGCTGTTCCAGTATATATAGTGTATCATGGGTAGGAGCAGCAGCATGAGACTGAAGGATGCGATCCGACAGGCCGACGGACCCGAGACAAGCGCCGCCTCCGCCGCCGCGCCCGCCAGCGATAGCGTGACCCTCGTGGGCGGCGACAAGCCTGGCCATGTGATGCGCGACGAACGAGTATCCGAGCCCGGCGCGGCCAAGGGCACATGGCCCGACGACCCGAACGCCGACTGGCCGACCGACGAGGAGGTCTATGAGGACATGCTCGACGGGCTCCAGGAACTTCTGGAGGGCCGAGACCCCCGCAACATGACTGTTGGGGAGATCCAAGACGCTCTCAAGGCACGCTTCCCGGAGCTCGAAACCAAGGTCGCCGCAACCAGAGCGAGGCTCACGAAAGGTGCGGGCGAGGACGATGCGCCCGACCCGGACGCCGACATCGCGGCGGGCCGGTACACCTTCTACGAGAACGGGGAGGAGCTACGCGCCTCCTTCTTCCTGCACCACCCCGACATGTTGCACAGCGCCGGGGTGGCATCCTCGGCTGGGGTGGTTAGGGCCTAGGACCAGTTGCCGGAGTTGAGGCGGCGGATGCGCTCGGCCGTGGGCGGGTGGGTGCTGAACAGGCGGCCGAAACCGCCGCCCCCGCCGCCGCCGCGGGCCTGGGCCTTCAGCGGGTCGATGATGTAGTTGGACGCCTGGCTGGGATTCACGCCCGACGGGATGCGCTGCGAGTAGGCGTCGAGACGCTCCAGCGCCCGGGCCAGCGGACGGCCGTCGCCGATCAGCTTGGCCGCCGAGGCGTCGGCCTGGAACTCGCGGCTGCGGGAGATGGCGGCCTGGATCATCGTGGCCGCGATCGGGGCGAGGATGGCGAAGGCGAGCTGGCCGATCGGGTTGTCTCGGTCGTCGCGCCCGCCGGCGAAGATCGCGCCCCACATGGCCATGTTGGCGGCGAACGTGACCGCCATGCCGATGGCCGCGGCCACCGAGCCGATGAGGATGTCGCGGTTGCGGATGTGGGCCAACTCGTGGGCGAGCACGCCGCGGATCTCGTCCCAGCCCATGGCCTGGGTGAGGCCTGCGGTGATGCACACGGCCGCGTTGTCGGGGTTGCGGCCGGTGGCGAACGCGTTGGGCTGCGGATTGGGCGACATGTAGAGCCTCGGCATCGGCATCTGCGCCCGGCTGCACAGTTCGGCCATGATCTCGTGGTAGCGGGGCATCTCGGCCGCGCTCACCAGCTTGGCCCTCGCCGAGGCGATGGCGAGCTTGTCGCTCATCCAGTAGGCGCCGCCCGCCATGGCGAGGCCCAGCAGCAGGCCGAGCACCAGACCGGTCTGCTGGCCGATCGCCCCGCCGACCACGATGCACAGGCCGCCGAGCAGGGACAGCAGCGCGAACGTCTTCGCCGTGTTCACCATGGTGTGCCACCTCCCGCCGAACCGACACCGTGAACGGCCCTCAACCTACGCCCGCCGCGGCCCCGACGCACCGGGGACGGGTCGATGCCGCTGTTCGCTCCGACGATTCCCAATGGCAACCCTCCAGCGGACTTCACGGCCTGCCCGAATGGTCCACAGATATGTCCACAGGGTGAGCGAACCGCGGTAGCGTTCCACGCGTGATGAGACGCACCAAGATCGTCGCCACCATCGGCCCCGCCAGCGCGGACGACGCCACGCTCACGGCCCTGATCGAGGCGGGCATGGACGTGGCGAGGATCAACCTCTCCCACTGCACCCTCGACGAGGCCATCGACCGGTTCCAGCGGATCCGCCGGCTCGCCGAGGACGCCGAGAACCGGGTGGGCGTCCTCATCGACCTGCCCGGCCCCAAAGTCCGGGCGGCCAGCTTCGGCGAGGGCGGCGTGGAGGTGACCGGCGGATCCGCCATCGAGCTGCGAGTGGGAGACACCGGCTCGGACGCCTCGGTGGTGGAGGTGGACTACGAGGACCTGCTGACCGACGTGAAGGTGGGCGACCGCATCATCGTGGGCGACGGCACCGTGCTGCTGCAGGTGAGCGACAAGTCCTCCGACAAGCTGCTGACCACCGTCAGCCACGGCGGGCGGCTGTCGGGGCGGCCCGGCATACACATCCCGTCGGATCGGCTGCGGCTGGCCACCCCCACCCCGGCCGACTTCAAGGCGCTCGACACGTTCATCGAGCTGGGCGTGGACATGGTGGCGGTGTCGTTCGTGCGCTCAGCCCACGACATCCGCCGGGTGGGCACCGAGCCGCACCCGCGAGGCCCGCTGGTGATCGCCAAGATCGAGACCCAGGCGGCGGTGG
Organism: Acidimicrobiales bacterium; assembly: GCA_963667505.2. Classification (GTDB taxonomy): domain Bacteria; phylum Actinomycetota; class Acidimicrobiia; order Acidimicrobiales; family Aldehydirespiratoraceae; genus Aldehydirespirator. The sequence continues at coordinate 2,798,536 of OY763490.2, forward strand.
ACAACCTGCCCGGCATCATCCAGGCCGCCGGAGCGGTGATGGTGGCCCGAGGCGACCTCGGCAACGAGTGCAGCCTGGAGGAGCTGCCCCACCTGCAGAAGCGGATCATCCAGCAGTGCATCGCCGGGGGCCGACCGGTGATCACCGCCACCCAGATGCTGGAGTCGATGATCAACAACCCGTCGCCCACCCGGGCCGAGACCTCCGACGTGGCCAACGCCGTGTTCGACGGGTCGTCGGCGGTGATGCTGTCGGCTGAGACCGCCATCGGCCAAGACCCGGTGAACGTCGTGCGCACCATGAACCGCATCGCCAGCCGGGCCGACGAGGAGTTCGACTACGAGCTGTGGGCCGAGCGGCTGGCCGAACTGCGCATGACCGACAGCGACAGCGGCGCCGCCTCGGTGACCGACGCCATGACCATGGCAGCGTGGAGGGCCACCTCGGAGCTGGGGATCAAGACGATCCTGGCCATATCGGGCACCGGGTTCACGGTGCGCTCGATGGCCCGGTTCCGGCCGCAGGCGCAGATCCTGGGGCTGTCGCACCAGCGGGCGACGGTGCAGCAGCTCTCGCTGAGCTGGGGCACGCAGCCGGTGCTGGTGGAGGACCGGGGCTCCAACGACGAGATGGTGTCGCAGGCGGTGCAGCTGGCCCGCGAGGGCGGCTACGTCCGCTCCGGCGACCTGGTGGCCGTGCTGGCCGGCTCCGACAACCGCTCCCGCAGCGCCAACGTCCTTCGCTTGGAACGGGTGCCATAACCCTCGGCGGGCCGGGGCGGGGTTCTGCGGGGTCTCGGGTCGGCGTTCTCGAGGTGGCGTTCGTAGCGGTCGGCGTTCGTAGTAGCGGTCAGCGGTCGTAGTAGCCGGAGTGGATGTATAGGGCGAAGACCCCTTCGGCGCGGTACATGTCGATGACTCGCTGGTCGTCGTCGATGGCGGCGGTTACCTCATAGCCGGCGGCTCGCAGGCGGGACAGCTCGTGGCGCTTGTAGTCGGCTGACGGGCCGTGGCTGCCCCGGCCGGCCCGGGGGCGCAGGATCAGCAGGTCGTGGCGCACCTCGTGGGCGGCCAGCCAGGCGCGAGTGCCTTCGAGCATGTAGTTGGGGCGAGCGGTGAGGATGGCCACGGCGTGGCTGTCGTCCACGGAGGCGGCCATGGCCAGGCCGGTCTCGTAGGGCGGGTCTGCGGGGGCGGCGGTGAAGAAGCCCCGGAAGTTCTTGCGGGCGCCCCGCAGGAAGTGCTGGCGGTGGGTGGCGTCGGAGATCACGCCGTCGAGGTCGAAGATCACCAGCAGGCCGCTGGTCGGGGCGCCGGGGCGGAAGTGCCAGTTGGGGGGTGTTCCGCGGGGCGCAGGCAGGGCGGCGGTCACTCCTCGTCGGCGGCTTCGGCGGCCCGGTCTCGGATCTCGGCCACCACGTCCGGATCGGCCAGGGTGGTGGTGTCGCCCAGGTCGCGGCCGTCGGCCACGTCGCGCAGCAGGCGGCGCATGATCTTGCCCGAGCGGGTCTTGGGCAGGTCGGGCACCAGGAACACCGCCTTGGGGCGGGCGGTGGGGCCGAGCTTCACGGCCACATGCTGGCGGACCTCCTCGCGCAGCTCGTCGGAGGCCTGCGCGGCGCCCACCAGGATCACGTAGCCGACGATGGCCTGGCCGGTGATGTCGTCGGTCGCGCCCACGACCGCCGCCTCGGCCACCGCGGGGTGGTCAACCAGCGCCGACTCCACCTCGGTGGTGGAGATGCGGTGGCCCGACACGTTCATCACGTCGTCCACCCGGCCCAGCAGCCACAGGTAGCCGTCGGCGTCGATGCGGGCGCCGTCGCCCGCGAAATACCGGCCCTCGTAGGCCGACCAGTAGGTGTCGTAGTAGCGCTCCGGGTCGCCCCAGATGCCCCGCAGCATCGACGGCCAGGGCCTGGTAATGGTGAGGTAGCCGCCGCCCTCGGCCACCACGTCGCCCTGGTCGTCGACCACCTCGGCGAACACGCCGGGCAGGGGCTGGGTGGCCGAGCCCGGCTTGGTGGTGGTGACCCCCGGCAGCGGTGTGATCATGTGGCCGCCGGTCTCGGTCTGCCACCAGGTGTCCACGATCGGGCAGCGGCCGGTGCCGATGTGGCGGTGGTACCACATCCAGGCCTCGGGGTTGATGGGCTCGCCGACGGTGCCCAGCACCCGGAGGCTGGACAGGTTCCGGCCGGCGGGCCACTGCTCGCCCCACTTCATGAACGTGCGGATGGCGGTGGGGGCGGTGTAGAGCTGGGTGACGCCGTAGCGCTCCACGATGTCCCACAGGCGGTCCTTGGCCCACCCGGCCGCCCGGTCGCCCTCGCGCTCTTCGGGGCGGGGGGTGTCGGGGGTGCCCTCGTACATCACCGACGTGGCGCCGTTGGCCAGCGGCCCGTACACGATGTAGCTGTGGCCGGTGACCCAGCCGATGTCGGCCGCGCACCAGTACACGTCGGTGTCGGGGCGCAGGTCGAACACGTAGCGGTGGGTGAAGGCGACCTGGGTGAGGTAGCCGCCGGTGGTGTGCATGATGCCCTTGGGCTTGGCGGTGGTGCCCGACGTGTACAGCAGGTAGAGCAGCTGCTCGGAGTCCATCGGCTCGGCCGGGCAGACCGGGGCGGCCTCGGCCATCAGGTCGTGCCACCAGAGGTCGCGCTGGGGGGTCATGGCCGGGTCGGTGCCGCAGCGGTCGACCACCACGACGTGCTCCACCGACGGGGCGCCCGCGGCCAGGGCCAGGTCGACGTTGGGCTTGAGGGGGGAGGGGGCGCCGCGGCGGTAGCCGGCGTCGGCGGTGACCACCAGACGGGCCTCGGCGTCGGCGCAGCGGTCGGTGATGGCGTCAGGCGAGAAGCCGCCGAAGATCACCGAGTGGGCCACCCCGATGCGGGTGCAGGCCAGCATGGTGACGGCCAGCTCGGGGATCATCGGCATGTACACCGCGATGCGGTCGCCCCGGCGCAGGCCCAGGCGCAGCAGGACGTTGGCGAAGCGCTGGGTGTCGTCGAGGAGCTCGGCGTAGGTGATGGTGCGGGTGTCGCCGGGCTCGCCCTCCCAGTGGAAGGCCACCTTGTCGCCCTTGCCGGCGGCGACGTGGCGGTCGAGGCAGTTGTACGAGACGTTGAGCTGGCCGCCCACGAACCACTTGGCGAAGGGCAGGTCCCACTCCAGGGTGGTGTGGGGGTCCTCGTGCCAGTGCAGTAGGTCGCGGGCCTGGCGGGCCCAGAAGGCCTCGGGGTCGGCCTCGGCCTCCTCGTAGAAGGAGCGGTCTCTGGCTTGTGCGGCGGCAGTGAAGTCCGGCGGCGGCGGGAACCGGCGGTCCTCGCTCTCGTACACCTCTATCGAGCCGGCGGGCATGGTTGTTCTCCTAGTTGCTTGCGTCTGCAATCACGTCGCCGGGCCTACCGGCGTCGCGGCTCCTACCGGGACTGTCTCGGTGTGGCGGCCCGAGCGGAGCACGGTGCCGGGCAGGGCCTCGTTGGCGACGCCGTCGATGACGGTGGTGACCCCGTTGACCATCACGCGGTGCACGCCGGTGGCCTGCGACCACAGCCGCCGGCCGTTGCCGGGCAGGTCGGCGACCAGCTCGACCTCGGTGGCGCCGACGGTGTTCGGGTCGAACAGCACGATGTCGGCGTGGAACCCCTCGGCGATGCGGCCTCGGTCGCGCAGCCCGAACAGGCGGGCGGGCGCCTCGGTGAGGTGGTGCACGGCGTTCTCCATGGTGGTGAGCTGACGGCCCCGGAGGCAGTCGTCGATCCACGCCGTGGGGTAGCAGGCGCCGGCCATGCGGTCGAGGTGGGCGCCGGCGTCGCTGCCGCCGATCATCACTGCGGGATGCTCCCAGGCCTCGGCCCGCAGCCGCCAGCTCTCGGGGTCGTCGTCGGTGGGGGCCGGCCACAGGACGGTGCGCAGGTCGTCGGCCAGGCAGATGTCCACCAGGCAGAAGAAGTCGCGCTGGCCGCGCTCGCGGGCGATGTCGCCGATGCGGCGACCCTTCAGGCCCTCGTTGGCGGTGGAGTAGGTGTCGCCGATGCGGTAGTCGGCCCAGCCGGTGAGACGGCTGAACACGCCGGCTTCGGGGCGGGCCGCGTCGTTCTCCAGGGCGATGAGGGTCTCGGGGCGGCGGAGGGCCTCCATGCGCTCGGGTACCGGCAGGCCGAATACGTCGGGCCAGCCGGGCAGCATGTGCAGGGCGCAGAAGCTGCCGAGGTTCATGTTCATGCCCACGAGGATCGGCATGGTGAGCGCCACCACCCGAGCGCCGTCGGCCGCGGCCCGCTCGCAGGCGGCGATCTGGTTGCGGTAGTCGTCGGGGCGGGCGGAGTCGATGGTGAGGACGTTCCAGTTGATGGGGCGTTGGGCCTCCAGCGACATGCGGGTCATCAGGTGGGTCTCCTCGTCGCTGAAGCCCTTCATGCAGCCGTCGGCCACCCATTCGAGGGTGGTGCCGGGGTGGGCGGCCGTCTCCCGGCACAGCTCCAGCACCTCTTGTTCGGTGGCCCAGCGGCTGGGCACGGGCTGGCCGTCCCAGTCGTTGTGGGTGTAGCTGCGGCCGGTGGAGAATCCCAGGCCGCCAGCGGCGAGGGACTCGGCGAGCAGGGCTCGCATGAGGGCGATCTGGTCGTCGTTGGCCTCGTGGCCCACGGCGTCGTCTCGCATGACTGCCCGGCGCAGGGCGCAGTGGCCCACCATGAAGCCGGCGTTCACGCCTATGCCTTTGGTCTCGACGGCGCGCAGGTAGTCGGCGAAGGTCTCCCAGTCCCAGGGCACGCCCTGCTCGAGGGCGGCCAGTTCCATGCCTTCGACCTTGACCATCATGCGCTTGAGGTACTCGCCGTCGGCGGGGTGGCCGAGGGGGGCGAGCGAGAAGCCGCAGTTGCCGCCGATCACGGTGGTGACGCCGAACAGGTTGGACGGCGTGGCCCTGGGGTCCCAGAAGATCTGGGCGTCGTAGTGGGTGTGGGGGTCTATGAAGCCGGGGCAGACGACCAGGCCGTCGGCGTCGATGGTCTCGGCGGCGTCGGCGCTGGTTGTGGCGGTGGCGGTGCTAGTGGCGGTGGCGGTGCTGGGGCTGGTGCTGGGGCTGGTGGTGCTGGGGCTGGTGGCGAGCTTGCCGGGGTCGGCCACGGCGACGATCCGGCCGTTGGCTATGCCGATGTCGGCTGGGCGGGCGGGGGCGCCGGTGCCGTCGACAAGCGTGCCGCCGGTGATCAGCGTGTCGAGCATTGCCGCAGAGGGTAGCCGTGGCTGGGTTGATCCTGTTGAGGTGGCGAGTCGGCGGTCCCAGCGAAATTGGCGACGAAACGGCCCTTAGAGGCCCAATATCCGCACCAATTTCGGGCCAAGCGCCCGTGCCAACCGAAATTGGCGACGAAACGGCCCTTAGGGGACCAATATCCGCACCAATTTCGGCTGGAGGCTGGCACGGCATCGCGCTGGGATGGTTGCGGTACAGTCGGGTCATGCTGCTGCGACGGGACAAGATGCGGATGCCGGCCGCCGCCCAGGCCCTGCCGGGGCGCGACGAGCCGATGCCCGTGCAGGACTATGGGCACTTGGTGCTGGCCACGCCGCTGGAGCCGCCGTTTCCGGAGGGGCACGAGCGGGCTATGTTCGGCATGGGGTGCTTCTGGGGGGCCGAACGGTTCTTCTGGCAGATGGCTGGCGTGCACACCACCGCGGTCGGCTACTCGGGGGGCGTGACGCCCAACCCAACCTACGCCGAGGTGTGCACCGGGCGCACCGGCCACAACGAGGTGGTGCTGGTGGTGCATGACCCGGCCGTGGCGCCGTATGAGCAGTTGCTGAAGGTGTTCTGGGAGATGCACGACCCGACGCAGGGCATGCGCCAGGGCAACGATGTGGGCACCCAGTACCGCAGCGGAATCTATGTGTATGACGACGCCCAGCGGGAGGCCGCGGCGGCGTCTCGGGAGCGGTACCAGGCTTCGCTGACGGCGGGCGGGTTCGGGGAGATCACCACCGAGATCGTCGACGCCGGGCCCTTCTACTACGCCGAGGAGTACCACCAGCAGTACCTGGCCCGGAACCCGTACGGATACTGCAACCACGGCTTCTGCCAAGTCGGGTACGAGCCTCCCGTGGCCGCGGCCAGCTAGCCGCTGGTCGGTCCCCTAGTTGACGGCCTCCCTAGTTGACGGCCTCCCACGGGGTACCGGAGCCGCGGTCCGGCCGAGTCGGCGCGGACGACCAGTCCGACACGGGCCCGGGTACCGAGCCCGCCACTGGCGCGAGCCCGAAGTCCGGCGCTGACACCGACGCGAACACCGACTCTGGGCTAGGCACAGACGCCGGCGCTCGTGCGGACACCGACTACAGGCCTAGGCACAGACGCCGGCGCTGGTGCGGACACCGACTACAGGCCTGGCACAGACGCCGGCGCTGGTGCGGACACCGACTACAGGCCTGGCACACGCCGGCGCTGGTGCGGACACCGACTACAGGCCTGGCACAGGCTACAGGCCTGGCACAGACGCTGGTGCGGACACCGACTACAGGCCTGGCACAGACGCTGGTGCGGACACCGACTACAGGCCTGGCACAGACGCTGTGCGGACACCGACTACAGGCCTGGCACAGACGCTGGTGCGGACACCGACTACAGGCCTGGCACAGACGCTGGTGCGGACACCGACGCGAACACGGACGCCGAGACCGACACAGGCGGGAGTATGAGCTCTGGGGTTGGGGGGCGGTCTCGGCGGGTTGGGGCGACGATGATGCTCGTGTCGGGGTTCGGGTTCGGCAGCACCGGCGCCATCTCCCGCAGCATCGACGCCGACGCCTGGCAGATGGCCAGTTGGCGGGCCCTGATCGGTGGGACGGCGGCGCTGGTGTATGCCGTGGTGCGGGGGCGGGTCGGCGGCTCGCGGGGTCGGCTGCGGCTGGGTGCGACGATCGGCCCGCAGGGACTGCTGCTGGCCGGGCTGGCGGCGGCGTCGATGATCCTGTACATCGACGCGCTGCAACGGACCGAGGTGGCCAACGTCACCGTGATCTCGGCCACCGTGCCGTTCCTGGCCGCCGGGATGGCGTGGCTGATCCTGCGGGAGCGGCTGCGGCGCTCGACGGTGGTGGCCGCCCTGGTGTCGGTGTCGGGCGTGACCATGACGGTGGTCGGCAACCTTGGGCCGGGCGACCTCGACGGCAACCTCCGGGCGGTGGCGCTGGCGTTGATCCTGGCCCTGCTGATCGTGCTGATCCGTCGCTTCGAGGGCGCCGATGCGGTGGTGGCGCTGGGCTCGGCCGGGGTGCTGCTGTTCGTGGTGGCGCTGGCGGTGGCCGACCCGCTGGGCGTGGCGGCCGACCAGGCGCCGCTCATCGTGTTCTTCGGGCTGGTGTTCGCAGCGTCGCTGGTGCTGTGGACCGAGGGGGCGCGGCTGATCCCGGCCGCCGAGGCGGGGCTGCTGGCTTCCAGCGAGACGCCGTTCTCGATCCTGCTGGCGTGGGTCGTGCTCGCCGAGGCACCGCCTCTGGTGACGGTGGCGGGCGGGCTGCTGGTACTTGGGGCGGTGCTAGTCCATGCCGGAGCCGACCTATCCGCTGGCCGGGTGAGCCGACCCTGGCTGCGTCCCCGCACCCGGCCGAGGATCTGACTTCGTCCTACGCTCCTCGCCGTCGGCCAGCTTCGGCACCTCGCGAGAATGCCGCTGTAGAGCGGGGACGAATCGGTGATGGCCCGTCGCTTCGCAGCGTTGTCATTCCCGCTCTTGATCGTTGCGCACGGGCCGCTCGGGCCGCGGTCTCGCTCAGGCAGCGCCACGCGAGACGGGTAGCGTCTACGGCCCCTACTCGCTCGGTCTCTTTGAGCGCCGATGTGCGACCCCGACGGGCCGCGCTTGGAGTCGAGGCGCTAGGACTCGGGGTTGGGTGTCGGGGGGCGGTAGAAGATCAGGAGCTGGGCCGCGCCCGCGCCCACGCCTAGCAGGAGGGCGATCGATAGGCCGGTCCAGCCGTCGAGCCGGTGGACGATCTCCAGTTCGGCGTCGAGGGATATGCGGCCGGGGCCGAGGACGGCGGCCACCAGGCTCATGACCGCTATCAGGGCCACGTACTCCCAGCCCTCGCCGGTGATCATGAAGCCCTTGTCGCGGTGGACCGTCCAGAACGCCACCACCATCAGAGCGATGAGTCCGGCCGCGGCGAGCTGGGTGAGCAGGCCCAGGATCAGCAGCACGCCCACGCCCATCTCGGTGAAGGCGGCCAGGGCGGCGTGGACCTTGCCGGGGCGCATCCCCATCGACTGGAACCAGCGGCCGGTGCCGGCGATCTTGCCGCCCCGGAACGCCTTGTTGTAGCCGTGGACGAAGATCATCATCCCGAGGCCGGCCCGCAGGATCATCAGGGCAACGTCGGTCGCCTTGGCGGAGTCGGGCTTGACGCTGACCCCATCGCCGTAGACGAACAAGGCGGCTTCATGGCCACTCCATGGGTCATAGAGCACCGCAGCCAGGATCAAGCCGAGCACCGTGACCGCGGTGAGCACCCTGATCACGATGTCGGCTGTGCTCTTGCTCACAGTGACCTCCCAGCAGCCTCCGGCGCCTGACAGCAACCGGCTGCCGATGCGAGTGTAGACACGGTGCCGGGGCCCTCACCGCGCCGGTCATCAGCGCCGCGCCAGCGGGGAGACGGCTCGGCCCCGCACACACCCTCCACCACGCCGGTCATCAGCGCTGCGCCAGCGGGGGGACGGCTCGGACGGCCCGGCCCGGCACACTTCCCCACCACGCCGGTCATCAGCGCCGCGCCAGCGGGGACTAGACATTCATGCCGTGGGCGCGACTCCGACAGTGGCGTCGGTGGCTGTGGTGGCGGTGGCCAGGACGGCGGTGAGGCCGGTGGACGGCGAACTGGCCGGATGGAACCCGGTGAAGTTGGCCGGCGCGGTGGGCCGCGAGGCGCTGGAGCGGGCCGGGCTCGACGCGGGGATGCTCGACGAGGTGGTAGTGGGGTGCGCCGACCCGGTGGGGGCCTGCGGCGCCGATGCGGCCCGGGCGATCGTGCTGGCCGCTGGATGGCCGGTCACCGTGGGCGGGCTGGTGGTGGACCGGGGCGAGACCAGCGGACTGGCCGCAGTGCAGGCGGCGGTGGCCGCCATCCGATCTGGCGAGGCCCGGACCGTGCTGGTGGTGGGGCTGGGATTGTGCTCGGTGGTGCCGCCGGGTGCGTCCGCGCTCAACCGCACCTACGGCGCGCCCTGGGGCGGGGTTGCCGAGCGGTTCGCCGACCGGGGTGGGCTGGTGCCCGCGCCCCGTCTGTCGGAGCGTGCCGCTCGGGCTGCGGGCATGAGCCGCGCCGACCTGGACGCCGCGGCCGAGGAGTCCCGACGGCGGCGTGCAGCGTCGGGGCCGAACGCAGCCGGGTCGGCCGTGATGGCAGAGTCGGACGCCGCGTCGCCGGACTTCGCCGGTGGGGCCTCGGCCAGGTCGGCCGTGATGGCAGAGTCGGACGCCGCGCCGTCGGACTTCGCCGGTGGGGCCTCGGCCAGTTCGCCCATCGTGGCAGTGGCGGCCCGGCCTGGCGCTGCCGCGGCGCGGGGCGTGTACCGCGGCGACCCCGTGGCTACCGACTTCGTACGCGACTGGGGCGATGCCACCGCGTTGCCCCCGGCCTTCGACGACGACGGGCTGCTGACCGCAGCCACGTTCGCTCCCCCGGCCGACAGCGTGGCCGCTGTGCTGCTGCAAGGCAGGCCTCGGCCTGGATCGCTCGACACCCATCGGGCCGGTGCTGCCGCCGCCTTCGGCAGCACCGTCTCGGACACCGGGGCCAGCCGGGACACAGAGGCGAGCCGGGACACAGAGGCGAGCCGGGCCACCGGAGCGAGCCGGGACAAAGAGGCGAGCCAGGCCACCGGAGCACACGGAGACACCGGAGCGAGCCGGGACACAGAGGCGAGCCGGGCCACCGGGGCGAGCCGGGACACAGAGGCGAGCCGGGCCACCGGGGCGAGCCGGGACACAGAGGCGAGCCGGGCCACCGGGGCGAGCCGGGACACAGAGGCGAGCCGGGACACCGGGGCGAGCCGGGACACAGAGGCGAGCCAGGCCACCGGAGCGCACGGAGATGCCGGAGCGTGCGGGGAACTAACGGAGCTGGCGACGGTCGCCGGGATGGGCCGGGCCGCGGGTGACCCGTTCGATCCCGTCGGCAACGTGGCCGCGGCTGTCGGCCAGGCGCTGGGTGAGGCCGGCGTGGAACTCGTCGCGGTCGACGACACCGCTGTCGTCGAGCACGACGCGGCCACGGTCGGGCTGGTGGCGCAAGCGCTCGGCGTCGACGAATCGGGCATGAACCGGGCTGGCGGCGCGGTGGCCACCGGCGATGCGGGGGCAGCTGAGGAGTTGCGCCTCGTCGCCGACGGGCTGGCTGACAGGTCCGGCAACTTGCTGCTCACGATCAGCGCCGGGCCGACCGGCTCAGCTGCCATCCTTTGGAATGCTGAGATTTAGTTATATTTCAAGTTGTTCGTGTCACACCGGTTTGGTACAGTACCTTCCATGGAACTCGAAGTCCTCGCCACGCTGTTGGGCGTTGCTCTCGCCGCTCTGGTGGCGGCGTGCGGCGCGGGCTTTCGGTGGCTGCGCTCCGACCTCCGCGACTTGCGCAGCCACGTCGACAGCCGGTCCGAGGAACAGGCCGCGACTACGAATGCTCAGTTCGCAGCTACCAATGCTCAGTTCGCAGCGATAAACGGGCGTCTCGACAGACTCGATTCGAAGTTCGACGACCTGATCATGGCCCTGGCCCGTGCCGGGTCACTCACCGACACTCGGCCGCCAGCGCCCCAGTCACCCGCACCCCAGCCACCGGCACCCCAGCCACCGGCACCCCAGCCACCGGCACCCGTCTCCGACGTCACGGCTGCGGTCCGGTCGTCGGAGCCTGGGTCGGCACCAACGGAGGCACCGACCGAAGAGCCGCTTCCATCGGAGCCGTTGGCCGAGGCGGCTGATCCTCCCCGGGCGCGGCGGACGGCCGGTACGCCACCCGCGGCAAAGCCGTCGTCCCGGTCGCCTCCGGCCGAGCCGTTCGGGCCGACGGCGGCACCTGGCTGACTCGACACCGGCCGAAGCAGTTCCGGGTCGGTCGCGTAGCATCGAGACGAGTCGCCTGGGGAGAGGCCGTCACCGGGATGCAGAGAGAAAGAGCCGTCAACATCGGGCTGCTGGTGCTGGCGCTGGGTGGCCTGGTGCTGGGCGCGGTCCTGGCCGACCTCTTCAAGGTGCTCATCGCCGTGGCGGTCGCCTACACCGTCCTGCGGCTGGGACTGGCCATGCTACGCAACCTGGCCCGGCCGCTGCCCGAGCCGCCCGACCCCGGCATCCTGCGCAAGGTCAAGATCGAGTACCGCTGCGCCATCTGCGGTGCCGAAGTGCGCATGACCGTCGCCCCCGACGAGGATCCCGAGCCGCCCCGCCACTGCCAGGACGAGATGGACCTGGTGGTGCCCATCGAGTAGCCCCCTGCCCTGTGCGACCGCCTTCGGCATCGTCGCCGCGACGAGATGACCTGGTGGCGCCCATCGAGTAGCCCAGCCGAGTTATCCACAGGCTGTGGGCAAAGCTGGGGGAAATAACAACGATGTGATCACGGGGCGTCCGCCCGATGTCTGGCCCCGCGGACGCCACGGCCTCGCCGCTGGCCCGCTGCTCGTCACCACCAAACGTCTGGCCCCGCGGACGCCACGGCCCCACCGCCAGCCCACTGCTCGTCACCACCAAACGTCTGGCCCCGCGGACGCCACGGCCCCACCGCCAGCCCACTGCTCGTCACCACCAGATGACTCCCCCGCGGACGCGACGGCCCCACCGGCGGCCCGCCGCTCGTCACCACCAGATGTCTGCCCCGCGGGCGGACGGTCAGCGGTACTTTGTGGCGGTCACGATCCCGGCCAGGATCAGGCCCAGGCCGCCCAGCAGGACCACGTTCGAGGTGTCCCAGAACACGCCCAGATAGTTGACGATGATCGTCATCACGCCCAGTGCCAGCAGGCTGAACAGCAGGATCGGCACCCAGATCGGGCTCGGATCCTGCACATCGAACCCGGTGTGGGTCTGGGTGTCGGGCTTGTAGTTGTCGGGGCGGGTGCCCTTGGCGGTCACCCGGCCAGCCGGCACTCGGCGCTTGGTGGGTCTCGGCATGGCTCCGAGGATAGACGCCGCCGTCAGAAGCGGCCCATCAGGAAGTTGGCTGCATCGGTTGCGGCGGGATAGGCGCCGGTGATCCCCGCACTCACGTAGCCGGCGTCGGTGACCAGCGTCACCCCGTTGATGTGGGCCGCGGCGTCGCTGCACAGGAACAGCAGCGGAGAGGCCTGCTCCATCGGGGTGGAGGCCGCCACCCCGGCGTCGGCGCGGTAGTCGGCGCCGAAGCCCAGCCATAGCTCCTCGTTGGCGACGGCCAGCGGGGTCACGGTCGGGCCGGGGCAGATGGCATTGATGCGGACGCCTCGCCGCAGCATCGGATAAGCCTGGGCGGCCACGTAGGCGCACACCGCCTGCTTGGTGTGGAAGTAGTCGGCCCAGCGGCGTTCGACGAACCAGGCCGCGGCCTCGTCGAAGTCGGAGATGGCCAGAACCTCCTTCAGTTCCTCCAGGTTCGACTCCCAGCCCAGGCCCGCCGCCGAGGAGATGAAACCGACCGCTGCGCCCTCGCCGAGGAACCCGGCTCCGAGCATCCGGTCGATCAGATGGCGGTGGCCCACGAAGTTGACGCGCTCGATGCCGGGGGTGCCGTCGGCCACGCCCGCGCAGGCCAACAGGACGTGTACCGGCCCGCCGCACTCGTCCACGGCGGCGTCGACGGAAGCCCGCTCGGCCAGGTCGAGCCCGATGGCCGTCACCCCGTCCAGGGTCACCTCGCAGCGGTCCATCACCACCACCTCGGCCCCGGCGTCGAGGGCCAGTGCGGCCGCGGCGGCACCGATGCCGGTGGCCCCGCCCACCACCAGCACCCGCTTGCCGTCGAACCGGAACTCATCGAATGGCGGCATTGCGGGCAACGGCCTCCCTCCCTAGCGTGACTGTCGGCATGTCTACCAGTGCCTCCGACGTCTACTACGACCCGTACGACTTCGAGATCGACGCCGACCCGTACCCGGTCTGGAAGCGGCTGCGCGACGAGGCACCCCTGTACCGCAACGAACGGTACGACTTCTACGCGCTGAGCCGGTTCGCCGACGTGGAGGCGGCCTCCAAGGACTGGAGGACCTACAGCTCAGCGAGAGGCACCGTCCTGGAAATCATCAAGAGCGGGATGAAGACCCCGCCGGGCCTGATCCTCTTCGAGGACCCGCCCGCGCACCTGCACCACCGGGGGCTCGTGTCACGGGTGTTCACCCCCAAGAAGATGAACGCCCTCGAGCCGCAGCTGCGGGAGTTCTGCGCCCGCAGCCTCGACCCGCTGGTGGGCAAAGGCCGCTTCGACTTCATCGCCGACCTCGGTGCCCAGATGCCCATGCGGGCCATCGGCATGCTGCTGGGTATCCCCGAGCGGGACCAGAGCACGCTACGGAAGGTGGTGGACGACAGCCTGCGGCTGGCCGACGGCACCATGCCCGAATTCGACTACCGCCTCGACTCCTCCGGAATGCTGGGCGAGTACATCGACTGGAGGGCCGACCACCCGACCGACGACCTGATGACCGAGCTGCTCCAAGCCGAGTTCGAGGACGAGACCGGCGCTAGGCGACGGCTCAGCCGCGCCGAGGTCATGAACTTCGTCACGCTCCTCAACGGGGCCGGCAACGAGACCACCACCCGGCTAATCGGCTGGACCGGCAAGCTTCTGGCCGAGCATCCCGACCAGCGCCGGGAGTTGGTGGAGGACCGGGAGCTGGTGCCGCAGGCCATTGAGGAGATCCTGCGTTTCGAGTCGCCCTCGCCGGTGCAGGGCCGCTATGCGACCACCGACGTCGAGCACTACGGGCAGACGGTGCCCGAGGGCAGCACGATGCTGCTGCTTCACGGTTCGGCCAACCGCGACGACCGCCAGTTCGCGGACGCCGACACCTTCGACATCCACCGGGACATCGGCCACCACCTGGCCTTCGGCTACGGCATCCACTTCTGCCTCGGTGCGGCCCTGGCCCGGATAGAGGGGCGGGTCGCGCTGGACGAGGTGTTGCAGCGCTGGCCCGAATGGGACATTGACTGGGACAACGCTGTGCAGGCCCGGACCTCCACGGTGCGAGGCTGGGAGAGCCTGCCCGTGTTCACCAACTAGGCGCTGCCCGGTGATGGCCGGGGACGTTGTCGCTGGGTAGATGGTGCTGGGGGTCCGCTGGGCGCTAGCGGAAGTTCTCCCAGTAGCGGGACGGCACCGGGCCCCGCTGGCCGTGGTACTTAGAGCCCAGCTTGCTTGACCCGTAAGGAGTGTCGGCTGCGGTGGTCATCCGCTGGAAGCTGATCTGGCCGATGCGCATGCCGGGGTAGAGGGTGATGGGCAGGTTGGCGACGTTGGACAACTCCAAGGTGAGCTGGCCGTCGAAGCCTGGGTCGACGAACCCGGCGGTCGAGTGGATCAGCAAGCCGAGACGACCCAGCGACGACTTGCCCTCCAAGCGAGCGACCAGGTCGTCGGGCAGAGCCACCCGTTCAAGGGTGCAGCCGAGCACGAACTCGCCGGGATGCAGGATGAACGGGTCGTCGTCATCGGCCTCGACCGGCGTGGTCAATTCTGACAGATCCTGCTTCACGTCGATGTGGCCCAAGGTGTGGTTGCGGAACACCCGGAAGCTGCTACCCAGGCGCAGGTCCACCGACGACGGCTGGACCGCGCCCTCGTCCAACGGATCGATGACGATGCGGCTGGCGGCGAGCGCCTCGCGAATCGACCGGTCCGACAAGATCACGACACCACTCCCCGCCCGGCGAACACCCCGAGCAACGACCCGTCCGACAACATCACCACACGACCCCCCGCCCGGCGAACACCCCGAGTGACGACCCTTCCGACAACATCACCACACGACCCGGCGAGTCGGCGGTGGCGGTGGCCACTCCACGCGTCGAACAGTCCGACAACATCACCACGCCGCTCCCCACCTGGCGAACACCCCGCGCGACGACTCGTCCGACGAGATCACCACGCCCGCCGGGTGTTGGTGGCTGGTGCGCCAACTTCGGGGACATGTCGATCGGCCGTCCATGCACGGAGCGTAGGTCAGCACACGATCCGATGGACCCCGGACGGGTCAGGCGGGGCTCCGGGAGCGTCTCCGGAGCGGCCCTGACAGCGCTCGCCCGATGTGACGAAGGTCACTTGTTGGCCGTGCCCAGCCTGTTAGGTTTCGGCCGATGGAGTTCCGCCGGATCAACGGCCTGCCCCCCTACGTCTTCACGATCATCAACGACCTGAAGATCAAGCTTCGTCAGAACGGCGCCGACATCATCGACCTCGGGTTCGGCAACCCCGACCTGCCGTCGCCCGACATCGCGGTGGACAAACTGTGCGAGGCGGCCCGCAACCCCCGCAACCACCGCTACTCGTCCAGCCGGGGCCTGCCCGCCCTGCGCCGGAACATCGCGGCCCTCTACCAGCACCGCTTCGGCGTGGAACTCGACCCTGACACCGAGGTCATCAACACCATCGGGGCCAAGGAGGGGTTCAGCCACCTCATGTGGGTGCTGCTACAGCCCGGCGACACCTGCCTGGTGCCCACGCCCAGCTACCCCATCCACATCTACGGGCCGCTGTTCGCGGGCGCCCAGATTCGAGAGGTGCCCCTCGCCGACGGCGGCGAGTTCGTCAACCGGATGCAGCTCACTTGGCGCTACAGCCGGCCCAAGCCCCGGGTGGCGGTGATCTCGTTCCCGCACAACCCCACCACCACCTGCGTCGATCTGGACTTCATGCAGAGGGTGGTGGACTGGGCCCGGGAGCACGAGATGCTGATCGTGCACGACAACGCCTACGCGGACTTGGGCTTCGACGGCTACCAGCCGCCGTCGATCCTGCAGGTGGAGGGGGCCAAGGAGTGCGCGGTGGAGTTCTACTCGTGCACCAAGTCGTTCTCGATGGCCGGGTGGCGGATGGCGTTCATGCTGGGCAACGCCGAGGTGGTTTCCGCCCTGGCCAAGCTCAAGAGCTACCTCGACTACGGGTCGTTCCAGCCGATCCAGATCGCGACTGCGGTCACCCTGCGGGAACAGCCCGACTACCCGCTGGAGGCGTGCGACGTGTACCAGCGGCGCCGCGACGCGCTGTGCGACGGCCTCAACCGCATCGGCTGGGAAGTGGCACCGCCCAAGGGGACGATGTTCGTGTGGGCCCGCATTCCTGAGCCGTACCGACACATGGACTCGATCGAGTTCGCCTCGACGCTGGTGGAGCAGGCCCATGTGGCGGTGTCGCCGGGCGTGGGGTTCGGGCCCGGTGGCGAAGGGCACGTGCGGTTCGCCCTCATCGAGAACGAGCAGCGCATCAGCCAAGGGATCCGCAACCTGCGGCGGGCGCTGCCCGAGTTGAAGCCGTCGGCCCGGCCCGAGCATCCGGGCGCTGGGGCCGGAGTCGGGGCCGGGATCGGAGTCGGAGTCGGGGCGGAGAAGGCCACCGCCGCCGCCTAGCTGTTCCCGCCCGGCAAATTGGCGACGTACTGGGCACTATGCACCCAAAATCCGCACCAATTTCGGGGAGGGGCGCTAGCGGGGGTATAACGGCGCGATGCTGATCGTGGTCTCGCCGGCCAAAGCGCTCGACTATTCGTCCAAGCTGCCCACCCGCAAGCACTCCCAGCCCCGGATGCTGGAGGAGGCCTCGCCGCTGGTGGATGTGATGCGGCAGAAGTCGCCCGACGAGATCTCGGCGCTGATGGGCATCTCGGCGGAGCTGGCCGAGCTCAACTTCGAGCGCTACGCCGACTGGGAGGCGCCGTTCACGACGGACGACGCCCGGCCCGCCCTGCTGGCCTTCGCGGGCGACGTGTACCAGGGCATGGACGCCGCCGCGACGTTCACCGAGCGCGACTACACCCACGCCCAGAAGGTGCTGCGCATCCTGTCGGGGCTGTACGGGGTGCTGCGGCCGCTCGACCTGATGCAGCCGTACCGGCTGGAGATGGGCTCCAAGCTGTCCACCGACCGGGGGCGCGACCTCTACGAGTACTGGGGCTCGCGCATCACCGATGCGCTGAACGCCGACCTGGCTGCGAGTCCGGGGCCGGCGGTGGTGGTGAACCTGGCGTCGAACGAGTACTTCCGCTCGGTGGACCTGGGGCGGCTGGAGGGGCGGCTGGTGACGCCGTCGTTCCTGGACGGGCGGGGCGACAACGAGCCCAAGATCATCTCGTTCTTCGCCAAGCGGGCCCGGGGGTCGATGGCCAGCTGGATCATCCGCAGCCGGGTCAAGTCGGTGCGAGGCCTGCGGGACTTCGACGGCCTGGGCTACGCGTTCGACGCCGAACGGTCAGGTGCCGACCGTCCAGTGTTCGTGCGCTACTCCTAGTCGTATCGCCGAGAGCCCCGTGGCGGGGATCTCGGGAGAGAACCAGCGCACCACACACCCACAACACTCCCGAGAACTCGGCGCGGCCGGGCTGTGCCACCTTCGAATCCGACGGCGGCGCCCGTGAAGCGACGGGCGGCCTCACCGCCGGGGATCTCGGGAGAGAACCAGCGCGCCACACACCCACAACACTCCCGAGAACTTGGCGCGGCCGGGCTGTGCCACCTCCGAATCCGACGGCGGCGCCAGTGAAGCGACGGGCGGCCTCCGGGCGCGGGCGGGATGTGCAGGGGACGCCGCGGTGGCTACGCTCGGGAGCCTCCGCGGGTGTAGTTCAATGGTAGAACATCAGCTTCCCAAGCTGAGAATGCGAGTTCGATTCTCGTCATCCGCTCCAGTTTCAGGGGTACGCGGCCAGACGCCGGATTGGTAGTACTGCTGTTGCTACTTTGGTAGCATCGTTTCTGTGAAGGTCAGTGTGAGCATTCCGGAGAGCGATGTCGAGTTCCTCGACGACTACGTGCGATTCCACAGCATGGCGTCGCGGTCGGCGGCGCTGCAGCGGGCGATACGGCTGCTGAGAGCCAACGAGTTGGCGCACCACTACGCGGCCGCTTTCGCTGAGTGGGCCAGCGACGATGAGGACGGGGCGTGGGACGCCGCCGTCGCGGACAGGGCGTGGGACGCCGCCGTCGCGGACAGGGCGTGGGACGCCGCCGTCGCGGACACGCTGCCGGACTGATGCGGAGGGGCGAGATTCGGGTTGTCGGGCTGGACCCGGTGATCGGGGCCGAGTCGGCTAGGGCCCGTCCCGCGGTGATCGTCAGTAACGACGGCGCCAACACGACCGCGGCCGTCCTGGGGCGAGGGGTGGTGACGGTCGTTCCGGTCACGTCCAGCACCGAAGTGGTCCATCCGTTCCAAGTGATGCTGGAAGCGTCCGGCACCGGCCTCAGCCGCGACTCGAAGGCCCAGGCCGAGCAGGTCAGATCAGTGGACGTGAGGCGCATCGGCAGCCTGGTCGGCATGGTGCCGCTAGACCTCATGGCGCAGATCGACGACGCCCTGCGCCTGCATCTCGATCTCTGACTCGTCAGGGACGTGGTCTAGCCTTCCGAAACGAGCCGGTGGACGGCAGTGTCTCGGTGCTGTGGAGGGCTGACTCGTCAGCGAGGTGGTCTAGCCCTCCGAAACGGGTCGGGTTTCGGCGGGCTCTGCGGGACGGCTGTCAGGCGAGGCCTTCCTCGATCATGGCCCAGGCGGCCTCTCGCTCAGCGGGGGTGCCATGGGGCATGATGGCGATCTCGTCGGCTGACGCGGCGGCGTAGCGGGCCAGGTCGGCCCGGACCTGGTCGGGGCTGCCGACGACCAGGAGATCCATCATGTCGGCCACCCGCTCGCGCTGGGCCATGGCCGTGTAGGACGCCAGCGTCCGGTAGCCGGCCAACTGCTCGCCGAGGCGGGCTCGGGCTTCGTCGGGATCGGCGGTGACACACACGCAGACCAATGCCGAGACCAGCCCGTTACCGATGGCGGGGCGCACGTACTCGGTGATAGTGCGGGGCCCGGCCCAGGCCAGGATCGTGCCCTCGGTGCGGGCGGCGGCCAGCGCCAGCATCTTCGGGCCCATGGCCGCGAGCATCACCCGGGGGCGGGCCCGGTCACCTCGATGGCGGTTCGGAGGGTGACGAGGTCACCGCGAACATCGACGGCCCGGTTGGCCAGCAGCGGGAGCAGGGCGTCGAGGTACTGAACCATGTGGCTGCAGGGGTCGGAACTCGTCAGGCGGGGGTCTGGTGTTGGTCTAGGCGGACTATTCGCTGGTCGGTCACTACTGCGGTGATCAGATCGGCGGGGGTGACGTCGAACGCGGGGTTGGCGGCAGCGGTGCCGTCGGGGGCGGTGGACACTCCGGCTAGCGACACGACCTCGTCGGTGCCGCGGTCCTCGATGGCGATGCCGGCGCCGTCGGGGGTGTCGGCGTCGACGGTGGACTCGGGGGCTACCACGATGAAGGGCACGCCGGCGTGGCGGGCGCCGAGGGCCAGCGAGAAGGTGCCGATCTTGTTGGCGGTGTCTCCGTTGGCGGCGATGCGGTCGGCGCCGGTGAGCACCACGTCGGCCTCGCCCCGGGCCAGCATGAACGGCGCGGCCGAGTCGACCAGCAGGCGGTGGGGGGCGCCCATGCGGTCGAGTTCCCAGGCGGTGAGGCGGGCGCCCTGCAGCAGGGGGCGGGTCTCCAGAGCGAGGGCCTCGTTGAGTTGGCCCCGCTCGTGCAGGGTCTGGATGACGGCCAGGGCGGTGCCTCGCTCCACCGTGGCCAGGCCGCCGGTGTTGCAGATGGTCATGGCGGTCACGTCGGGGCGGCCGACCAGGTCGAGCACCAGGTCGGCGCCGAGGGTGCCCATGGCGACCGAGGCGGCCAGTTCCTCGTCCTGGATGGCCTGAGCCTCGGCCAGGACGGCGTCGAAGCCGTCGGCGGCGCGGGCCGCGGCACGGTCGACCATGCGGGCCAGGTTCACGGCGGTGGGGCGGGCCTCGCGGAGTTGGGCCACCGCGTCGTCGAGCGCGGGGCCGCTTGTGCCGTGGGTCCGCACGGCCAGCGCCACGCCGAATGCGCCGGCCACGCCGATGGCGGGGGCACCGCGCACCGACAGGCGCTGGATTGCGGCCACCATGTCGGGCACGTTGTCGATGCGCAGCACGGTGCAGGCGGCGGGCAGGGCGGTCTGGTCGAGCATCTCGACCGCGCCGCCGTGGCCGCCGACCCAGTCCAGCGCCCTCAGTCCGTCGCCCTCCATGCCCTCGGCAGGCTAGTTGGGATGCTGATTGCCGCCCGATTCCGGGGTCTCGAATCGGCACCGCCGGTCCGTCGTCGCATCCGGTGTGCGCGAAGGCACCCTTGCAAGCACCGCCTCCAGGCACCGCCTCTCCCGAGTCGGTGTGCGGGCTGACGTGGACTCGGCGGGCCTCCCCAGCGCAGCACGAACGAGCATCGTCCCAGATCGTGGTGGCTCTCTAGGGTGGGGCGTTGATGGACCGGTACCTGTGCGACGTGCTCGTCACCATGGACGGCCCGGCGGGCGATGTCCCCGGGCCGATAGCGGACGGCGTGGTGGACGTGGGCGACGACGGGCGGATCGCCTGGTGCGGGCCTGCCGCAGACGCGCCCGAGCGCGATGGTGCCGGAGACGGCAGCCCGACCGTGCATCGGATCGACGGGATCCTCATGCCGGGCATGGTGAACGCCCATGCTCACACGCCGATGGTGCTGCTGCGGGGCGCGGGCGAGGGGCTGCCGGTGGACCGGTGGCTGCACGAGGTGATGTGGCCTCGGGAGTCGAAGCTCACACCGGCCGACGTGCGGGCCGGGATGCGGCTGGGGGCGGCCGAACTGCTGTCCAACGGGATCACCACGTCGGTCGAGATGTATTTCGCCGGTCAGGCCATGGCGGAGGCTGCCCAAGAGGCCGGCCTGCGGTGCCTGGTTACTCCGGGGGTGATCGAGGATCCCGACTTCAGCGGGGCCGGGCCGTGGCCGGAACAGCTCGACGAGATGGTGGCCCTGCGGGAGCGCTGGGCCGGCAGCGGCCTGATCGAGGTGGGGTTCGCGGCCCATGCGGCTTACTCGGTGTCGAAGGAGTGCCTGAGCGCCATCGCCGAACGGGCCGCGGCCACGGGCATGGCCGTGCACATCCACCTGGCCGAGCAGGAGTGGGAGGACGCTGCGGTGCGGGAGCGCTCCGGGGGGCTGGCCGCGCCCGAGTACTTGGAGTCGCTCGGGCTGCTGGAGGGCGATGTGATCGCGGCCCACGGGGTGTGGCTAACTCCCGACGACATCGAGGTGCTGGCCCGCAACGACACCGCGGTGGTGCACTGTCCGTGCTCCAACGCCAAGCACGCCTCCGGGGTGGCGCCGGTGGCCGAGATGCGGGCGGCGGGGCTGCGGGTGGCCATCGGCACCGACGGTCCGGCGTCGCACCATCGTCTCGACCTGTTCGAGGAGATGCGCACCGCCATCCGCATCGCCCGCATCCGCTCCGGCGATGCCCAGACACTGCCAGCGGCCGAGGCGCTGCGCATGACCACCGCCGGGGCAGCCGAAATGCTGGGTTGGGGCGCAGTGCCGGGTCACAGCGCAGATGCGGGCAGCAACGCAGCGCCGGGCCAGAACGCAGGGCCGGGCCAGAACGCAGGCCCAGGCCAAAGCACGGAGGCAGGCAGAAACGCGGGCCTGGGGCGGCTGGCGGCGGGTTGCTGGGCTGACATGGTGGCGCTGTCGGCGGCCGAGCCCGCGCTGCATCCGGTGATCGACGGAGAGGACGACCCGCTGTCGCGGATCGTGTGGTCGGGCTCGCCCGGCGCGATCAGCGGGGTGTGGGTGGCCGGGCGCAAGGTGGCGGAGGACGGCCGGGTGCTGACGGTGGACATAGCCGAGGCAGTAGCCCAGGCCGAGGCCCGAGCCCGCCGCCTAGCCCAATGACCAGCCCATCGCGCCCAACCACAACCACCCGCCACCGCTCACCGGCAACCCGACCCCGCCGCCCAGCCCAATGACCAGCCCATCCCGCCCAACCACAACCACCCGCCACCGCTCACCGGCAACTCGACCCCGCCGCCCAGCCCAATGACCAGCCCATCCGTGAGCGCGGTCCCGCGGCATTGGCCGGCTCGACGACAGCCGGTTTCCTGGAGGCTTCGATGAATGCTGACGAAGTGGTCGAACTGCTGGGGCTGGAGCCGCTGTCGGATGAGGGCGGGATGTGGGCCCCGACCTGGCGCGACGATCTTTCCTCGGCCATCTACTACCTGATGAGGCCGGGCGACTTCTCGGCCCTGCACCGGCTGCCGGGGCCGGAGCTGTGGCACCACTACGCGGGTGCAGCGGTGGAGATGCTGCTGCTGGCGCCGGACGGCACCGTCAGCCGGCCGGTGCTGGGCGACGATCTGGGCCGCGGACAGCGCCCGATGGTGGCCGTGCCCGCCGGTGTGTGGATGGCGGCCGGAACCACCGGCGACTGGTCGTTGACCGGCGCCACCCTGGCCCCCGCCTACCAGGACGACGGCTTCGAGCTAGGCGACCCCGACGAGCTGACCCTGGCCTACCCCGAGGCCGCCGCCGACATCGCCCGCTTCACCCGGAGGGCCTCGTGAGCGAGCTGCCGCCGCCTCAGGAGATGATCCGGCTGGATCACCGGCGCCGACCTGGTGGTGGACGGCGGCGTCCTCACCCGCCCCACCTGGTGACCCCGGAACGGCCGCAGGCTGCCAACCAAGACCTCTACGGCGCGATTCCGCGGGGTTACGATGGTCGTCCGTCACCCGGGAATCAGGCCGGCCACTCACCACGGAGGGACGTCATCGAGGACGAGCGATTCACCCGACGGCTATACACGGTCGCAGGAGCGGCCCGTCTGGTCGGTATGAGCCCATCGACTCTGCGCACTTGGTCGCACGGCTACAAGAAAACCTTCACAGACCGCCCGCCTGTGAGGCAGGGACCCGTCATCACCTCGCTGAACGGCGCTTCGCCCGATGCGCGATCGATTCCCTTCGTCGGACTAGTCGAGGCGACTGTCGTCCAAGCATTTCGCAACACCGGTCTGCCGATGCAGCGAATCCGCAAGGCGCTCGAGGTCCTCTCCAGCCAGGGCGAACTCGAACACGCGCTGGCGTCGAGGCAGATGTTCAGCGACGGCGCCAGCGTCTTGTACGACTACGCGCGGCGCAACCAAGACAAGCAACTGAGGCTGTTGACGGTGGTACACACGGGACAGCGGGTGTTCCACGAGGTGATCGGCGACTACCTGGAGCGGATCACCTTCGGCGACGACTGGGCCACGGAACTGATCCTTCCCGTCACTGAGCGCCCGCTGCTGCGTGTCGTGCCCAGAGTCGCAGGAGGCGATGCCCTGTTCATGGACGGGGGTGCGCCGCTCTCGGCCGTACAGTCCCGTGCGGCCGCGGGCGAGTCCATCCGGCCTCCCGCCGCAGGACTGGGCCGTCGGCTCGTTGCCGACGCGATCGCCGTCGACTTCGGGACGCCCGCCGAAGACATAACGGAAGCCCTCGGTCAACCGAATATCTGGCCGCCGTATATCGATTGCGCGTGACGGCCTCGAGCCGCGGCCTGACATGAGTGAGTTGTATGAGCGGTTGCAGGGGGTTGCGGAGGTGCTGGCCGAGCGGACGGGGTGCGAGCGGCACGACGTGTGCGTGGTGCTGGGGTCGGGGCTGGGCGGCTACCCCGACCGGATCGGCGACAAGGTGGCGGTGTCGTACCGGGACCTGCCGGGGTTCCCGATCCCCACCGCGATCGGGCATGCGGGCACGGCCTACTCGGTGCAGATGGGTGGCAACCGGGTGCTGCTGCTGTCGGGGCGGGCCCACGCCTACGAGGGGCACGGCCCCGAGGCGATCACCTTCGCGGTGCGGGCCGCGATCACGGCCGGATGCCGGGTGGTGGTGCTCACCAATGCGGCCGGTGCCTGCGGCGACGGCATGGCCGCGGGCGACCTGGCGGTCATTGCCGACCATGTGAACCTGGCCGGGATCAGCGTGCTGTCCGGCGCCAACGACGAGCGCCTCGGGCCGCGGTTTACTGACATGACCGACGTGTATGCGCCCGAGTTGCGAGCCAAGGCCCATGAGGCCGCGGCCCGGCTGGGGCAGACGCTGCAAGAGGGCGTGTACTTCTGGTTCCACGGCCCGATGTTCGAGACTCCCGCCGAGATCCGGCTGGCTCGTGCGCTGGGCGGGTCGATGGTGGGGATGTCCACCGTGCCCGAGGCCACCGCGGCCCGTCACATGGGCGCGCAGGTGCTGGGCATCTCGCTGTGCACCAACCTGGCCGCCGGCCTCTCCGACGCGCCGCTGTCGCACACCGAGGTGATCGAGACCGCAGCCGCCGCGTCCGAACGCTTCAGCGCCCTCTTCGACGAACTGCTCCCGACCCTCTAGCGGCTCCGCTCACCCTGCGCACCAGCCGCTCACCGAGGGACGGCAACTACTAACTTAGTACGAATTAGTAGTCGATTAGTATTCCATCGGTGTCGTTCTCCCAGCGGCCATGTGGTGCCACGGACGTCACTCCAAGGCTTGGGGCCGACCACACAGGCATCCGGTGACTACTAATCTAGTACAACTTAGTACAACTTAGTATTGGCTAATTCTCCCCGGCTGCGATTCCTTCTGAGAGGACGCGGATGCGACCTTCCAGGCCGTCGACTGGCCGGAACTCGAACGTCCGACCGGCTTGCCACTTCTTCAGCAGACCGAGGGCCTCCAAGCCTAGGAGGTCCGTGCGGGCGGACTGGTAGGCGACCCGATGCTGGCGCTTCTGCCCGGCGAAGGTGAAGTAGGCGTCGGGGTCGCGCAGCGCTTGCCCGATGACCACGACCTGGCGGTGGTTGAGGTTCGCAACGCCGCGCAGGAGCCGCTCCACCTCGGTGATCTCGGAGGTCTTGCGGGCCAGATAGGCCCGAAGTTCGTCTATGGCTCGCTCGAGCACTTCCAGTTGATGGACGACGAAGTAGGTGACGTCGTTGGAGTCGGTCTCGACATGCAGGTACGAGCGGACGTACTCAAGGGTGGCCGTGCGCAGGATCGCCGAGATCGAGACGTACTGGGCCAGCCAGTACCCCGAGCGCAGCATCGACCAGTAGAAGAGCGCCCGGGCGGTGCGCCCGTTGCCGTCCACGAACGGATGGTCGTAACCGATCCAGAAATGGAGAAGGATGGCCCGCACGACAGGATGCAGGAACCCCTCGCCTACCTCGCCGTTGGCGAAGGCGCAGAGTTGCCCGAGCCGATCGGGTAGCTCCTCGGCCGGCGGTGGTCGGTGCAGGAGCACACCCTCCCAGTCCACAAAGACCCGCTTCTCGCCGGGCCGCTGGAGACGGCCGGCCTCGGACGGGTCGTCGAGAGTGCCGTCAGTGACGATCCGGTGCAGTTCCAGTACATGCTCGGGGGCTAGCGGCTCTTCCGAGCTAGCGAGCTCAACAGCTCTCTGCATCGCGAGGTAGTTGTTGAACACCATTCGCTCGCCGGGGTCCCGCGGCTGGCGGCCTGTCCTCAGCAGCTGCTTTGCAACCCGCCGCGTGGTGGCTGCACCCTCCAGCAGACTGGAGGTGATGGCCTCCTCGACCAGCGACGACACCAGGTAGCGGTTGCGGGAGCCGACGTTGGCGACGATGTCGTCGGTCTCAATCCGGCCGCTGGCCTGCTGATCGATGCGATGGACCAACTCTTGGATCCGGTCGATGTAGGTGAACCGGAATGGGTTGCCGTCGGTACCGGTTACCGGCAGTGTCCGAGCCTGGTTCATCCTGCTCACGACGGTGCGAGCCCACCACTCATTCAGCGTGAGGCCCTCGGGAGGCTTTCGGTGGCGCATCTGGTCCCAGTGCAGGTAGCGGCCCTTCTCGTCGACCGGCCGACCATTCGAGAACAGTTCCAGCAGGCGCTGCGGACCGTCGACGGCAATCTCGGCCACCAACCGGGTCCAGTCCGGCGGCGGCAACGGCGTCTTCATCGTGTCGCCCTTCGTCCTTCGTCCTGCGCCCTTCGTCCTATGCCCTTCGTCCTATGCCCTTCGGACGGTTGCACTGCGCCTTGTGCGCTTCGCTCTGTGTCCTTCGCTCTTCGCCCCTATGCGCTTCGCCCGTCGCGCGGTGTCCTGTGCTCTACGTCCTGTGTCCTGTGCTCTGCGTCCTGTGTCCTGCTCTGCGTCCTGTGTCCTGTGTCCTGTGTCCTGCGAATTGATACTAATCTTGGCGGAATTAGTAGTAGGATGCAACCGCTGGGTGGTCAGACGGTGGCTCGGGTCTGGAGGGCGGCTTGCTGGGTTTCGGCTTCGGCTCGGATGGCGGACTCGTCGGCGGCTTGTAGGCGGCCGTCGGCAACCACGACTTGGCCGTCGACCACGACCGTGTCGACGTCGGCGGCGATGTGGGCGTACACCAGCTCGGAGTAGACGTCGGCGCCGCTGGTCGGGGTGGTGTGGAGGCGGTCTCGGCGGATCACGGCCAGGTCGGCTCGCTTGCCGGGCTCCAGGCTGCCGATCTCTCGCTCCAGGCCGAGGGCGCGGGCGCCGCCCATGGTGGCCATGTCGAAGACGGTGCGGGCGGGCATGGCCCTGGGCCCGGCTGCGGGCTTGTGGATCAGGGCGGCCAGGCGCATCTCCTCGAAGCCGTCGAGGCGGTTGTTGCACGGGGCGCCGTCGGCTCCTAGCGCCACGTTGAGGCCGTCGGCCAGATAGCCGGGCACGGGGGCGAAGCCAGAGGCCAGCTTGAGGTTGGCCGACGGGCAGTGGCAGACGTGGGGGCGGTGGCGGCGGGCCAAGTCCCGCTCGTGGTCGCTCAGCCACACCGCGTGGGCCATCACCAGCCTCGGCGACAGCGCGCCCCAGGATGCGAGGGCCTCAAGGTCGCGGCCCTCCGGCGAGGCGCCCAGCAGGTCGGCCTGGGCCCGGTTCTCGTTGACGTGGGTGTGCAGGCGCAGGTCGGCTTCGTCGGCGAGGGCTACGCAGCGGCGCCAAGTGTCGGGAGTGGCGTTGCGAGGGCCGCGGGGCGACAGGGCCACCCGCAGGCGGCCGTCGGCGCGGCCGTGCCAGGTCTCGAACAGGGCCGTCTGGTCGGCCCAGGCGGCGTCGGAGTCGGGCACCTCCATCTCGGTGCCGGGCTCGTAGCGGTCCATGAGGGCCTTGCCGATGGTGGCCCGGATGCCGAGCTGCTCGGCGGCCTCGAAGGCGGCGCCGGTGTGGCGGTCGGACTCCATGGTCAGCACCGCGGTGGTGCCGCCGGTGAGCAACTCGGCCGCGGCCAGCATGGCCGAAGCTCGAAGCGAGCGGTGGTCGTGGGCCTGCTCCAGAGGCCACACTCGCCGGCGCAGCCACTCGATCACCTCCATGTCGTCGGCCAAGCCCCTCAGCAGGGTCTGGCACAGGTGCACATGGGCCTGCACCAGGCCGGGGATGACCAGGCCGCCGGAGGCGTCGATCTCTTCTGTGCCTGTGGGCGGGCTCGATCCGGGGCCTGCCGGGGTGATCGCGGCGATCCGTCCGCCCTCGACCACGACGTCGCCGATGAAGGGGGTGCTGTGGGCGCTCGGCACGACGAGGCCGCCGCGTACTGCCAGATCAGCCACGGTCGGGTTCTATATCACCTGGCGTCTTGCGCCGAAATTGGTGGGAGTGGTGGCCCTCGGCACGGGCGCGCTAAGGGCCGACCACCCCAATCTGCGTCTCGCGCCGAAATTGGTGCGAGTTTTGGGCGTCAGAGGCCCAATATGTCGCCAATTTGGTGGCCGTCGGGTGGGCGGGCTAGGTCGGCGGCGGCGGACAGGGCGAACTCCAGCATGGCCTGCTGGCCGGCGGCGTAGTCGTCGAGGCGCTGGCCCTGGTAGGTGGCCTCGCCGCTGAGCAGGTTGGTGCCCGCGCACAGCACCGACCCGGCCTCGCAGCCCAGGGCGGCAGCCACGGTGAACAGGCACGACGTCTCCATCTCGAAGGCCAGCACGCCCAGGGCCTTCCATCGGCTGATCACCTCGACGGTGCGCTCGCCCTCGTAGAAGCTGTCGGTGGAGCGGGTCAGGCCCACCTCCACCGACGTGCCGTGACGGGCCGCGGCCGCCACCAGCGCGGCCACCACCCGGTGCGAGGCGACCGGCGGGAAGTTCTCGGGTGCGTAGTAGCGGCTGGTGCCCTCGTCGCTGACCGCGCCGGTGGCCACCGCCACCCCGCCCACAGGCATGGCGGGCGACAGGGCCGCGCAACTGCCGACACGGATGAAGCACGACACGCCGCAGGCGGCCAGTTCCTCCACCGCGATGGCCATCGACGGCGAGCCCACCCCGCTGGTGGCCACGGTGAGCCGGGCCTCATCGAGGATGCCGGTGAACACGGCGTAGCCACGGCGGTCGCCGACCCGCTCCGCGTCGTCGAGCAGGCCGGCCATCATCTCCACCCGCTCCGGGCTGCCCGACAGCAGGGCGACCGCGGCCACGTCGCCGCCTCCTCGAATGCCCAGATGAGGGAACGACCCGTCGGGCAGGCGCATGTAACGCTCGGTCATCCAGGTCGAGGTGTCCTCAGTCATTCGTCGCCTCCTCGCCGCCGATTCGGACTCTCAGCCATCCGTGCCTGACCAGCACCTTGCCCAGCACCCTCCGACACCGTGCCTGACCAGCACCTTGCCCAGCACCCTCCGACACCGTGCCTGACCAGCACCTTGCCCAGCACCCTCCGACACCGTGCCTGACCAGCACCTTGCCCAGCACCCTCCGACACCGTGCCTGACCAGCACCTTGCCCAGCACCCTCCGACACCGTGCCTGACCAGCACCAACTCAGGCCTTCGGTCATCCGTCGGACTCGCGGTACTTGTTGAGGACGTGGTCGAGGACTCCGGCCTTGGTCAGCAGGTGGCGGGCCTCGCGGGGCACTAGGTCGGCTATCTCGGCAAGATCCAACGTCACAACCCTTCGGTCGTCGAGCAGGACCTTGCCGTCGACGATCGTGTAGCGCACATCGGCGCCTGAGCACGACCACACGAGCTGCTCGATCACGTTGCCGCCTTCGCCGTCGCTGAGCACAGGCCAGGCCCGGGGACGGTCGAGGCCCACCACGGCCAGATCGGCCCGTTTGCCGGGCTCGATGCTGCCGGTCTCGTCGCCCAGGCCCAGCGCCCGGGCCCCGCCGAGGGTGGCCATCTCCAACAGTTGGGCGCAGGGCAGCACGGCCGGGTCGCCCGTGGTGAACCGGGCCAACAGCCCGGCCTGGCGCATTTCCTCGAACGGGTCGAGGTTGTTGTTGGTCATTATCGAGTCGGTGCCGAGGCCGACGGTGGCGCCGGCGGCGAGCAGTTCGGGGATGGGGGCGGCCCGGTTGCCGAGCTTCATGTTGGAGGTGGGGCAGTGGGCCACGCCGACGCCAGTGTCGACGATCAACTGCAGGTCGTCGTCGGTCAGTTCTATGCAGTGGGCGGCCACCACGTCGGGGCCGAGACCGATCAGACGGTGCAGCCAGGCTGTCGGCGTGAGTCCGCCGGTTAGCTCGGCCACCCGAGCGACCTCGCCCACGGTCTCGGCCAAGTGGGTGTGTATGCCGATGCCGATCTCGTCGGCCCGCGCCCGCATGGCGGTGTAGGTGGCCGGTTCCACCGTGTAGAGCGAATGAGGCCCGAACCAGGCCCGCACCCGCGGGTGGCGGCCGTGCCAGGCGTCGATGAAGGCTTCGCTGGACTCGAGGGTCTCGCCCGCGCCGGCCGGGGTGTCGACGGCCTGGGGGCTGATCGTGGCCCGCAGTCCGGAGGCTGCGGCGACCGCGGCGGCCTCGGCGGGGAAGCGGAAGATGTCGATGAAGCTGGTGGTGCCGTTGGCGATCATCTCGGCCTGGCACAGCATCGACCCGGCTCGCTGGTGGCGGGGCTCGTAGGCCATGTCCTTGGGCAGGGCGAAGTCCTCGAGCCAAGTGAAGAAGTCCATGTCCTCGAAGACGCCCCGCTCCATCAGCTCGTGGGTGTGGGCGTTGACGAAGCCGGGGATCACCGCGCAGCCCGAGGCGTCGATCACCCTCGCGGCCGGGGGCGGTTCGGTCAACGGCGACGCCGGCTGCGGCGGGGACGGAGACGTGAACGGCGGGGACGGCGGCTGCGGCTGCGGGAGCGGCGACGAGTGCTGCGGGGGCGGGGACGGCGGCGGCTGAGGCCGCGGGGCTTGTTGGCCCGCAGCGCGGGTGACTGACGCGATGCGGCCACCGCGCACGGTCACGTCGCCGACGAAAGCGGTGCGCGACCCGTCGCAGGGCACCACTGTTCCGCCCCGCACCAGCAGATCGACAGGCTGGGCGTCACTCACGACCGGTCAGCCAACCGGGTGGCGGGACGCCGTCCGCCACCCCACCAAGTCCCAACCCCGACGCCGAACTGGCAGCACAAAGCACCCCACAGGCGCAAAACGCTGCCAATTCGCCGCCGTGCCTTCTCCGCCGTGCCGAACTGGCAGCAACATGCACCCCACAGGCGCAAAACGCTGCCAATTCGCCGCCAGCCCCAACCCCGACGCCGAACTGGCAGCACAAAGCACCCCACAGGCGCAAAACGCTGCCAATTCGCCGCCGTGCCTTCTCCGCCGTGCCTGGCCGCCGACCCGGGAGACGCTGACCCTAGGTCCGGCGGTCGAAGGCGGGCAGGACATGCTCTCCGAACCAGGCCACCTCGGCTGCGCCCTGGTCGGGGCGGATGTTTAGGATGGCCATGTCCGCCCCGGCGGCGGCGTAGGACTCCAGCACCGACACCATCTGCTCGGGCGAGCCGGCCACTATCCGGGCGCGGACCTCCTCCTCCGTGCCGCCCCGGATCCTGCGGAACGTGTCGACCAGGACGTCGGTGGTGGCCGGATCGTTGGCCAATTCGGAGAACACGAAGACGGTGCGCTTGAGGTCGCCGGGTCGGCGCCCGTTGCGGGCCAGCAGATCGTCGAGGCCGTCGTTGACCTCGGGCCACTCCCACGGCGCCCAGAAGCCGTTGTACCAGTCGCCCCGGCGAGCCGCGATGCGCCGCAGACGCTCGCCGCCGCCGCCGACCAGCACGGGCACACCGCCGGGCCGCACCGGCTTGGGATCGAAGCAGGCACCGGCCAACCGCACGAAACGCCCCTCGTAGTCGAGCGGGCCATCGGCGGAGCACAGCAGCCGAAAGGCCTCGAGCGTCTCGTCGAGCATCGTCATGCGGTCGCCGACGCCGGGATAGTCGAAGCCGTACATGGCGTGTTCGGCCTCGTGCCAGGCCGCGCCGAGTCCCAACAGTGCCCGGCCGTCGGCGACATGGTCGAGGGTCACCGCCATCTTGGCCAGCAGCAGCGGATGCCGGTAGGTGACGCCCGACACGAGCGTGCCCACATCGAGGCGGCTGGTGGCCGCGCCCAGAGCGGCCAGGGTGATCCAGCCCTCGAGCTGGGGGCCCTCGGGCACGGTGCCGGGCTGGGAGGGGCGGACGCCGGGGTTGAGCGGCACGAAGTGGTCGAACGTGAACCCGGCCGCGAAGCCGAGGTCGTCGGCGGTCTGCCAGACGTCGAGCAGCCGCGAGTAGTCGGTGTGCTCCGGCGGTGTCTGGATGGCGATCTCCATGCCTGGCTCCCCTCTTCGTGAAACGGCTGATGTCTTGCGGGCACTCGATCTCGACCCGACGTTGAAGCGCAGTCTGTCAGACGACGGTTGGCCGGTGACCAGCCGGATTAGGCCAATGTCGACGGGGGCTGGCGACGCCCAACCCCTGATGCAGAAGCGACCCGCCGCAGTTGGCTGGCGACGCCCAACCCCTGATGCAGAAGCGACCCGCCGCAGTTGGCTGGCGACGCCCAACCCCTGATGCAGAAGCGACCCGCCGCAGTTGGCTGGCGACGCCCAACCCCTGATGCAGAAGCGACCCGCCGCAGTTGGCTGGCGACGCCCAACCCCTGATGCAGAAGCGACCCGCCGCAGTTGGCTGGCGACGCCCAACCCCTGATGCAGAAGCGACCCGCCGCAGTTGGCTGGCGACGCCCAACCCCTGATGCAGAAGCGACCCGCCGCAGTTGGCTGGCGACGCCCAACCCCTGATGCAGAAGCGACCCTCGGCAGTTGGCTGGCGGTGGTCAGTCTTTGATGTAGGGGCGGCCTATGGCGGCGGGGGCGACCGCTCGGCCGACGAAGACCAGCGTTATCAGACCGACGACGTAGGGCAGGGCCTGGAACAACTCGACGGGCAGATCGGACTTGGACTGGGCTCGCAGCTGGTAGGAGTCGGCCAGACCGAACAGCAGGCAGGCGCCCAGCACCGGGATCGGGCGCCACTTGCCGAAGATCATGGCGGCCAGGGCAAGGAAGCCCCGGCCGTTGGTGATGCCCCGCTGGAACAGGCCGTTCTGCACCAGCGACAGGTACACGCCCCCCATCGCGGCGAACACGCCGGACAGCATCACCGCCGTGTAGCGGGTGCGGATCACGTTCACCCCGACTGATGCGGCGGCCTCGGGCGACTCGCCGCAGGCCCGCAGACGCAGGCCGAACGGGCTGCGCCACAATGCCAGCCACACCAGCGGGGCCAGGGCCAACGCCCCGTAGTCGAACCAGCCCAGCCGGGAGAATACTGCCCCCACCGCGGGGATGTCGGCCAGCACCGGCACGTCGAACGTGCGGAAACGCTCCACGCCGGGGGTGTTGGCCCGGCCGCCCTCCCAGATGGCGGGGATCAGCGCAGCGGTCACGCCCAGGGCGAAGAGGTTGATGGCCGTGGCCGACACGATCTGGTCGGCCCGCACCGAGATCGAGAACCAGGCGTGGACCCAGCCGATCCCGGCGCCGACGGCCAGCGCGGCGACCAAGCCCAGCAGGTTGGCGCCCGTCCACCAGGTGACGGCCACCCCGGCGAACGCGCCGAAGAGCATCTTGCCTTCCAGGGCGATGTTGATGACGCCGGCCCGCTCGCTCAGCAGCCCGCCCAGCGCGGCGAAGATCAACGGCACCGACAGCCGGATGCCCTGGGCGACCCAGTTCATGTCGATGATCTCGATCATCGGCTCATCCCTCCTGGCGCGTCCGGGCGGCGCGGCGGGTCAGCAGGAGGCGGGCGGCGACGCAGGCGACCACCAGGCCCGATATGACGGTGATCATGTCGCGGGTGATGTCGGCTTCCAGCTGGAGCTGGGTGGAGCCAGCCCGCAGCAGGCCGAAGAAGAACGAGGCCGCGGCCACGCCCACCGGGTGCAGCGCCCCCAGCAGCGCCACCGCGATCGAGTCGAAGCCGTAGCCGGGCGAGAACGAGTCGAGGTAGCGGCGATGGGTGCCGAGCACCTCGACCGCGCCGGTGAGCCCGCCCAGCGCGCCCGACAGCATCATGGCCTCCACGATCACCCGGCTGGACGAGATGCCGTTGAAGCGGGCCGCTACCGGGTTGGCGCCCACCAGCCGGAACCGATAGCCGCCCGGCGTGCGGTAGATGAAGTACCAGCAGGCCCCGGCCACTAGCAGGCCCACGAAGATGCCCAGGTGAAGGCGGGTCGGATCCCAGATGCGGGGCAGTTCGGCAGTGGACTCCACCGGCTCGGTGCCGGTGGGGATCTCGCCCTCGAGCGCCCCGCCGGGCTTCACCAGGAACTGCGAGACGCTGAAGGCGACGAAGTTCATCATGATCGTGGTGATGACCTCGTGCACGCCCCGCCAAGCCTTGAGAGCCGCCGGCACGAGCGCCCACAGCGCACCTGCGGCCGCGCCGGCCAGCAGAGCGAGCAGCACGTGGGCCGGCGCCCACATGGACAGCTTGACGCCGATGACGCCCGCGGCGATGCCGCCCGCCACCAGTTGGCCCTCCACTCCGATGTTGAACAGCCCGGCCTGGAAGGCGATGGCCACCGCCAAGCCCCCGAAGAGCAGCGGTGTCATCGACAGCAGCGTCTCGGCGACGGGACGCTGGCCGCCGAGGCTGCCTTCGTAGAGGGCGCCGTAGGCGGTGAACGGGTCGGAGCCGGCCGCGATGATCAGCGGCGCGGCCAGCACCAAGGCGGCCAGCACGGTGGCCACGAAGATGGCCGCGGCCCGGCCTGCGCCTTTGGCGAGGTCGGCGGCCGCGGCCCGGGCGATTGTGCTGCCAGCACTGTCAAGGGTGCGTTGCAACTCCGCGGCCATGCCGCGGTGTGGCCTGTCGGCGGGCGGCGAGCCGGCAAACCCCGAATCGGGAGGCCGCGAATCGCCAAGCCCCGAATTTGCAGACCGGGCACCGGCAGGTTGGGGATTTGCAGGCCGCGAATCGGCCAGCTCGGTTTCGGCAGGCTCGGTTTCGGCAGGCTCGGTTTCGGCAGGCCCCGAAACGGCAGGCTCGGTTTCGGCAGGCTCGGTTTCGGCAGGCCCCGAAACGGCAGGCTCGGTTTCGGCAGGCTCGGTTTCGGCAGGCCCCGAAACGGCAGGCTCGGTTTCGGCAGGCTCGGCACCAGCCGACCGGGCACCGGCAGGCTGCGAGTCCGTGGATTGCTGGCTGCTGGGACGCGGTCCGTCGGCGTTGGCACTCATCTTGCGGGCCCTGCGGTGGTGGCCGGTTCGGGCGTGTCCGCCGCGGCGGCGCCGGTCATCCAGCGACCGAGCGTGGTGACGTCCACCTCGCCCGGTGTGGTCTCGCCTGCGATCTGTCCGCCCGACATGACCACTATCCGGTCGGCCAGAGTCAGGATCTCGGTCAGCTCCAGGCTCACCAGCAGCACGCCCGCGCCTCGGCGGCGCAACTCGGCCAGTTCGGAGTGAACGAACGCGGCGGCGGCCACGTCCAGGCCGCGGGTCGGCTGGGCAGCCACGAACAGTTCAGGGCCCCGGCTCAACTCCCGGCCCACCACCAACTTCTGTTGGTTGCCGCCCGACAGGCTCCGCAGAGGGTGGGTCACGGCCACGGCCTGCACGCCGAAGCGGTTCACCAAGCCTCGGGCCAGTCGCCGCATCTGCACCAGCGACAGCCAAAGCCCCCGCCACGAGAACGGTGGACGGCCCTGGAACCCGAGCGCAGCGTTGTGGGCCAAGTCCAGTCCGTCGGCTACCGCTGCGCCGTGACGGTCCTCGGCGATGTGGGCCACGCCGGTGGCCAGCCGGCGGCGCACGCTCCAGCGGGTCACGTCGGCACCGCCCAGATGCAGCGAACCGGTGCGGCAACGGCGCACGCCCACCACCATCTCCACCAGTTCGGTCTGGCCGTTTCCCTCCACCCCGGCCACGCCCACGATCTCGCCGGTGCGGACCTCCAAGTCGATCGGCCCCAACCGGCGTCCATCGCCGGCGGCGGACAGTCGCAGCACCGACGCGTCTCGGGCTGCGGACTCTTCGGCACTGAGCGCTCCACCCCCGCCAGCCGCGGACAGCACCGACGCGTCTCGGGCTGCGGACTCTTCGGCACTGAGCGCTCCACCCCCGCCAGCCGCGGACAGCACCGACGCGTCTCGGGCTGCGGACTCTTCGGCACTGAGCGCTCCACCCCCGCCAGCCGCGGACAGCACCGACGCGTCTCGGGCTGCGGACTCTTCGGCACTGAGCGCTCCACCCCCGCCAGCCGCGGACAGCACCGAGGCGTCTCCTCCGACGGGCCGCTCGGGCCGCTCGGGCGGCTCGGGAAGATCGCGGCCCACCATCATTCGGGCCAGCTCGGCCGCCAGCGCCTCGCGCCGGTCGGGGTCGTCGCGCTCATCCGCGCCGATCTCACGGTGGCCCTCCACCCGACCGCTCCGCAGCACCGTCACCCGGTCGCACAGGTCGATCACCTCGGACAACTTGTGGCTGATGAACACCACGGTTCGGCCCTGGCCGCGCAGGCGGCGCAGAAGGGCGACCAGTTCGGCGACCTCGTTGGGGGCCAGCGCAGCGGTGGGCTCGTCGAGGATCAGCACCTCGGCGCCGCGGTAGAGGGCCTTGAGTATCTCGACCCGCTGGCGGGCGCCCACGGCGAGGTCGCCGACCCGGCTGCGGGGGTCGATGCGGAAGCCGTAGCGGTCGGACAGCTCGGCGATGTCGGCCGCGGCCCGGTCGAGGTCGAGCAAGCCGCCCCGGCGCAGCGGCTCCCGCCCCAGCACCAGGTTCTCGGCCACGGTGAAGTCGGCGATCAGGCTGAAGTGCTGCTGCACCATGCCGATGCCCAGATCGAGGGCGTCGCGGGCCGAGTCGACCACCACCTCCCGGCCGCCGATCTCGACAGTGCCCGCGGTGGGTGTGGTCAGCCCGAACAGCACCTTCATCAGGGTGGACTTGCCCGCGCCGTTCTCGCCTAACAGGCCGTGGATGCTGGCCGCGTCCACCGTGAAGTCGACGGCGTCGTTGGCCACCACGCCCGGATAGCGCTTGGTGATGCCGCTCATGCGCACGGCCGGCGGCGGACGGACGGCAGCCCTGTCGGCCGGGCGGGCGGCGTCCCCATGCTCCGAAGCCGGACAATCCGCTCCCCTGTCGGCCAGGCGGGCGGCGTCCCCATGCTCCGAAGCCGGACAATCCGCGCCCCTGTCGGCCGGCTGAGCCGGGCGGTCGGTCACCGGGTGCAGTCCTCCCGACAGCGGTGGGAACCGGTGCCCCAGAAACCGCGGGTCGAGTTCTGTGTCCCTATGACAGAAAGCTCACCCGAGATCTGGGGCACCAGTCCACTAGTGGGGCGCGCAAATGGGTGCGGGCCGTTCGTGCCCAAAGGGGGCGTCTCCCGGTCTTGTTCTCTGCGCTCACGGGCCGCCCGGGCCACGGCCTCGCCGTTCCAGGCCGCTTGCGCACGCCTGTTCGCTCGGCCTCCGAACGCCTACACGCCCGGATCGACCGTGATCGAGCCTGACTTGATGCCGTCGACCGCGGCGTTCACCGCGTCCTGGATCTCGGCCGACAGGCCGCCGAACGTCTTCTCGCAGACGCCGACGTAGCCGCCCTTGAGGTCCAGCACGGCCACGCCGCCGTTGAAGGTGCCGTTGGCCACCTGCTGCGCGGCCCGGAACACCGACCCGGCCACGTCCTTGGTGGCCGAGGTGAGGTAGTTGTCGGGCGCCAGCTGGTCCTTGCAGGTGTCGGTGCCGAGCACCCAGTGGCCTGCGCCGCGGTCCTTCGCCTCCTCGTAGGCGCCGAGGCCGGAGAGTCCGGCCACCTCGAAGACGATGTCGGCGCCGTCGTCGTAGGCAGCCGAGGTCAGCTCCCGGCCGGTGGTGGGATCGTCGAAGGCCCCCACCCACGACACGGTCACCTCGGCCGCGGAGTTCACCGACGCCACGCCCTGCTGGAACCCGCTCAGGAAGCGCACCGTCGGAGGGATCTCGATGCCGCCGACGTAGGCGAGCTTGTCGGCCTGGGTGGTCATGCCCGCGATGATGCCCGCTAGGTAGGCGGCCTCGTGCTCGGCGTACAGCACGCTCTGCACGTTGGGCAGCGGATCGCCCGGGTCGAAGCCGCGGGCGCTGTCGGCGACCGCGTCGATGAGCACGAAGTTGGAGTCGGGATTGGCCTCGGCGACCTCCTCGATGGCGTCGGTGATGAGGAAGCCCACGCCCACGGTGAGGTTTGCGCCGGCGTCGACCGACTGCTGGAGGTTGGGCACGTACTGGGCCTGCTCGCTCGACTCGATCACGTCGCCGGAGCCGCCGAGCTCGGTGGCGGCCTTGGTGATGCCGGCCCAGGCGAGGTCGTTGAAGCCCTCATCGCCGAGACCGGCCTGGTCGGTGACCATCACCCAGCGGAAGCCGGTCATGTCCACGCCGGTACCGCCCGGCAGGAACGCGTTGGTCCAGAGGTCGGCGCTGTTGACCGCGGTGCTGATGACGCCGGCGTCGAACATCCGACCGGCGACGCTGCCCCACACGGCGCCGTCCATGGCGCCGAGGCCGAGTTGCTCGGTGGTGTCGCTGACGACGAGTTCGGTCATCACGTCGTACGCGGCCTCGCCGACGCTGATCTCGAAGTCAGGCCAGACCTCGTTGATGTGGGCGATCACCGGGTCGGGGTCGTCGAGGAAGGCCGCGAGACCGGCCTGCGACGCTTCGGTGAAGGCTCGAACGACATCGGGGTTGGCCGCGGCGTAGCTGTCGGAGGTGAACAGCGTGGTGGCGTAAGACCGGAAACCGAGGCTGGTGGCGGTGAGCATCACCGGGTCGGCGCCTGCCAGCCGGGCGAAGTGCGGGCTGGTGGTGGCGAACGCCTGCACAGCCCATCCCTCGTTCTCGCCCCACGCGACCAGCGAGCCGTCGAAGGCGATCTCCTCGACCTCCAGGTTGTTCTCCCTCTTGAGGACCTCCCAGAAGACCTGTCCGGGGAACACCTGCACCTGCGCGAGGTCGTCGAGGCCGGAGGCTCCAGAGGAGGCGTGAACCATGAAGCCGATCGGCGACTGCTGATAGGTGGCGAAGAACGTCACCAGGTCGGCGCCCCCAGCCGAGGCGAGCACGACGTTCTCGGGGATGGCCATGCCGAAGGTGACGTTGCCCGTGACCACATCGTTGGCGGCGCGGATGCCGGGGCCGCCGGGGCGAATCTCGACGTCGAGGTTGCGCTCCTCGAAGAAGCCGAGAAGGTCGGCGGCGTAGAGCGCGGCGTGGTCGGTCGAGGGGAACCAGTCGGTCTGTATCGACACCGAGGTCATCTCCGGCAGCACCGTCATGCCTCCGGCCATCGTGGCCATCTCGGCGGCTGCCTCGGCCTCCGTGGCTCTCGACTCGGCGGCCTCAGCGGCCTCTTGCGCGGCCGCGAGCTGTGCTTCGAGCTCGGCCAGTTCCTCGTCGGAGGTGGCCGCGTCGGAGGTGGCCGCCTCCAGAGCCGCAGCCGCCTCAGCCGCAGCTGCTGCCGCGGCGTCGGCCTCGGCCCGGGCGGCTTCGGCCTCGGCCTCGGCAGCCTCGACGGCGGCTGTGTCTACCGCCGGGGCTGCGGGTGCTTCGGCATCGTCAGCGTCGTCGCCGCAGGCGGCTGCGACGAGCGCAAGCACGGCCAGCAGCGCCAAGGCGCCTCGCATGGGATTGAGGGTTCGGCGGTGGGAGTTTCTCATGGGCTTGGTGCTCCTCGGGCGGGACAGCAAGTGGCCGTCTGATCGTCGCAGACTGCGGGCGACGATGAGAACGCGGGCGAGGGGGAGCTCGATTCGCCCGCCAGCTCAACGCGCCCGACGGCTCGGTGTCAGGTGGCGACTACTCCGGGGCGGTGGCGACGGCTCGGTGTCAGGTGGCGACTACTCCGGGGCGGTGGCGACGGCTCGGTGTCAGGTGGCGACTACTCCGGGGCGGTGGCGACGGCTCGGTGTCAGGTGGCGACTACTCCGGGGCGGTGGCGACGGCTCGGTGTCAGGTGTCGGCGATGCGGGCTGACTCGTGCCAGTGCCTCAACACACGATTCCCCAGCGCCGAGACGAGCAGGAAGAACGTGATGCCCAGCGCGGATGAGACCGCGATCGCGGCGAAGACGAAGTCCGTCTTCAACTGGGTGCTGCCGAACGTGACCCAGTAGCCGAGCCCGGCCTCATCGCCGCCGCGGCCGACCACGATCTCGCCCACGATCGCTCCGATGACCGCCAGTCCAGCCGAGATCCGCAGTCCCGTGAACAGGTACGGCAGCGAGCTCGGGATTCGGATCTTCGAGAACGTGAACCATGAGTTCTGCCGCCGGCCCCGGAGTCGGATCAGATCGACGAGAGCGGCGTCGGCCGAGCGCAGGCCGGCGAGGCTGTTGGCGAGGATCGGGAACAGGGTGATGGTGAAGGCGACCAGCATCACCGACTGGCGGCCCGGCCCGAACCACAGGACGTAGAGCGGGGCAACCGCCACAGCCGGAACGGTCTGCAGCAGCACCGCCCAAGGGAAGAAGGCCCGCTCCAGCACCCGGCTCAGGCTGAGGAACAGAGCGGCGCCCACGCCCACCGCGGATGCGAACAGGAATCCGACGACCGACGCATAGAGCGTGTTCTTGAACCCGGTCCACAGGCGGTCGGCGTCGGTGACGGTCGTGTTCCAGACACGGCCCGGGGACGGGAAGATGAACGGCTTCGGGTTGAGGATCCGCACCGCCGCCCACCACACGAAGAGCACGACAACCAGGACGACGACCTGCGGCGCCGCGCTGGCGACGACGGAACGGAGCCGGGCCATCAGCCTGGAGATCATCGGCGCGCCGCCATGCTCTCTCGCCTCGCCGTGGCCTGCTGCCCCTTTGTGGTCTCATTCCCCGTCATGATCTGCTGCCCCCTCCGCGGCCTCGTGCGCGGCCATGATCTCGCTTACATCACGGGCCACTTCGGCGAACTCGGCGCTGGTTCTCAGCGCGGCGCGGCGATCGTCGCCGAAGGGCACGTCGACCACTCCGACGATGCGGCCCGGCGCGGGGCTCATCACCTCGACACGGTCGGCGAGGAAGACAGCCTCGCCGATGGAGTGGGTCACGAACACTCCCGTAACGCCCTGATCCCGCTGGAGCCGGATCAGATCGTTGTTCAAGCGATTGCGGGTGATCTCGTCGAGAGCCGCGAAGGGCTCGTCGAACAGCATCAACTGGGGGTCGGTGGCCAGGGTCCGGGCCAGGCTGACCCGCATCTTCATGCCGCCGCTGAGCTCCGCCGGGTAGCTGTCCTCGAAGTCCGCCAGCCCGACGAGTCGCAGCGCGGCCCGGGCCCGGTCGCGGCGCTGCGGCTTCCTGACCCCGTCGACCTCGAGGAAGAGCTCGACATTGCGGACGGTGGTGCGCCACGGCAAAAGGTGGGCGTCCTGGAACACGTAGCCGATCTCGGGACGGCCGCCGCCGAAGTCCACCCTGCCGCCGGTCGGTGTGAGGAGGCCGGCGATGATCTTGAGAAGGGTGGACTTGCCGCACCCGGACGGGCCGACCACGGCCACCATCTCCCCTGCGCCGATGGTGAGATCGACACCGTCCAGTGCGAGGAAACCGGTACGGAAACGCCGACTCACCCCTTCAACGGCAACCGTCACACCGGGTCGGGGCGCGTGCACGGATGCGGAGCGCTCGCCGACTTCTGACCCCTGGGCGTCCGCTTGCCCCTCCACGCGTGACCCCTGGGCGCTCGCCTGCCCCACTAGGCGCCCCAGCGGCCTCCCGCCCAGGTGGCATCGGGGCGCAGCGGCCCGGCCTCGGCGGCCAGATCGGCCAGGATGCGGCGGTACTCCAGGGTCATGCGGTCGCCCTTGGTGTGGACCTCGGTGGTGACCTCGGCGGGGAAGTCCGAGGGCATCCGCTCCAGCAAGGCCCGGTCCTCGGACTGAACAGTGCGGTCGACGCCGATAATGCCCTTGGCCTTCTTATCGTCGGGGCGGTCGTTGCGGCCTATGAACTGGCAGAACAGGGTGCGGTGGTCGTCCACCGGCGCGCACGTCTTGTAGAGCACGTGGCGCAGCCCGTTCGGGTACTCCAGCACGCCCCGGAACACCATGGGCTGCACCAGCTCAGCGTGGGTGGTGCGGGTGATGAAGTCGTCGGTGAGCCCGGTGTTGCGCTTCTGCTCCTCGGTGACCCTCGACTGGTAGGAGATGGTGAAGCTCAGGTTCCAGCCGTCGCGTTCCAGGTCGTAGTCGGACATGCGAGGGGCGTCGGCGTCGCCGATGCTGCCGCGGTGCACGAACGACAGGTGGCTCACGTCGAGGGCGTTGTCCACCACCCGGGGGGCGGCGGCGTCCCAGACCTCCATCATCTCGTGGATGAGCACGTAGTCGGGGTCGTTCAGCTCGGGCAGGTCGGGGATCGGGGCCCGGGGCTCGGGCGAGATGCAGACCCACACCATCTCGTAGCGCTCGTCGGCGTGGACGGGCTGGAGGCGGGCCCGGCGGGGGATCGGAGTGGACGGGTCGTTCTGGGGGATGCACACGCAGCGGCCGGAGGCGTCGTACTGCCAGCCGTGGTAGCCGCAGACCAGCCGGTCGCCGTCCAGCCAGCCCTGCGACAGCCGGGCGCCGCGGTGCGGGCACAGGTCGAAGGCGGCGTGCACCGCGGCGTCGGCGGTGCGCCAAACCACGTACTCCTCGCCGAAGAGCCGGGCCTGGTGGGGCTTGTCGGTCAGGTCGGCGGAGTAGACCACCGGGTACCAGAACTCCCTAAGCGCAGGAATCTCGCTGACGAGCATCGGTTCCTCCCCTGGTTGCCGGTCACACCGACATTAGCGACCCCAATGGCCTCCTGAGACCTCGGAGACCACCCCGAGGCGCAACGGATAGCGTCGGGAGCCGTGAGTGAAACGGGTCCGCAGGAGTGGCAGTGCGGGGAGTATGTGATCTCCGACGACCCGGCGCGCTTCGATGCGGACGGGCTGCACGACTTCCTGGAGGTCGAGGGTTACTGGGCCTCGGGTCGCAGCCGGGAGCAGACCACGGTGGGCTCGGCCAACAGCGTCGTGCTGGGGGCGTACGAGCCCGGCGGATCCATGGTGGGCGGAGCCCGGATCGTTACCGACCGGGCCACGTTCGGCTATGTGACCGACGTGTTCGTGCTTCCCGAGCACCGGGGGCGAGGCCTGGGCCGCGCACTGGCCGCGGCGACTTGCGAGCACCCGGCGGTTGCCGGCATCAAACGGCTGGTGCTAGTCACCGCCGACGCCCACGAGCTGTACCGACCGCTGGGCTTCACCGAACTGCCCGCACCGGAGCGTTGGATGGAGCTGCGGCCCGTGCCGGGCGCTCCGGCGGGCGAGGCGAGTGCGTCTAACCGGACCTCGGACGCGGACAGCAGTGGGGAACCGTCCCCTGTGGAGTACGACCCGGATGCCGGACCTCGGCCCTACGCGGCCTGGCAGGGCGGCGGGCTGCCCGACCCTCGCACCGCTGCGGTGTCGCAGATCGCCGGCCACCTGCTGGAGATCGTGTCGGCCGAGGGGCCGGTGACCGCCGACCGGGCATACCGGCTGTACATCCGGGGGGCGGGATCGTCCAAGGTCACCCAGAGGGCGCGGGCCCCGATGGAGCAGGCCCTCGGCCGGTTGAGGCTGCGGGGCCAGGTGGAGGCCGACGAGTTCGACAATGGCGGTGAACCCCAGCAGGTGCTGCGCCTGTCCGGCACGCCTGCGGTGGTGGTGAGGGAGCTGGGCGAGCGGTCGCTGTACGAGGTGCCGCTCAACGAGATCGCATCACTGATGGCCCAGGAGCGGCGGGAGCTGCTGGGGCGTTCTGGGAGGGGCGAGCAGCCCGCTCATGCGGTGGCTGACGTGATCCGGCAGGCGGCGCTGCGACGGGCGAGTCCGGAGCGGGTGAAGCGGGCCGTGTTGGATGCTTACGGGCTTATCCGCATGACCCAGGCGGCCGAGCAGTACCTGGCCGCCGCGCTGGGCTTGCTGGAAGGCGACAACTCGCCGTGCTCCGGCGAAATTGGGGTGGAAAATGGGTAGCCAGCACCCATTCCGTCGCCAATTTCGGGACGGGCAAGGTTCAGCCCTCGACTCCTGACGAAATTGGCGGCAGTAACGGGCCTCCAAGGGCCAAAACGTCACCAATTTCGGGCTGGGGACGCCTGTTGCAGGAGCGCCCAGACCCTCGGCGGGGTGAGCGGCAGCCCGGTGGGCCACACGCCCACGGCCCGACCCACCGCGGCGGCGACCGCGGCCGGTACCGGGTTGAGGGCGCCCTCGCCCGCGCCCTTGGCGCCGTAGGGGCCGGCCCCGTCGCCCCGCTCGGCCAGCACTGAGGTGATGCGCCGGGGGGTGTCGCGCATGCGGGGCACCCGGTACTCGATCAGGTTGGGGTTGGTGAGCTGCTCGCCGTCGTAGACCATCTCCTCCCACAGTGCGATGCCCAAGCCCTGGGTGGCGGCGCCCAGATCCTGGCCCTTGACCAAGTCGGGGTTCACGGCGTGGCCCACATCGCCCACGGTGACCAGATGCTCGACGACGACCTCGCCAGTGGCCTCGTCCACCGAGACCTCCACACCGACCGCGCCGATCTCCCAGAACGGGGGCAGCATCTCAGTAGCGCCGTCCCGGCGGATGACACCAACGCCCACGACCTCGCCCGCATCGGCGCCGAACCATTGCCGGATCACCTCGGCCGGCGTCAGGACCGAGCCGTCACCCTCGTAGC
This sequence comes from Acidimicrobiales bacterium, assembly GCA_963667505.2. Lineage (GTDB taxonomy): Bacteria > Actinomycetota > Acidimicrobiia > Acidimicrobiales > Aldehydirespiratoraceae > Aldehydirespirator. Next base: position 2,842,535 of record OY763490.2, read on the forward strand.
GCACAGCACCCCGGCCGCCAGTAGCCGCACCAGCACCCCGATCAGGGACGGCACCGCCATCGCCAGCAGCCCCACCAACACCCCCGTCAGCGACGGCACCGCCATCGCCAGCAGCCCCACCAACACCCCCGTCAGCGACGGCACCGCCATCGCCAGCAGCCCCACCAACACCCCCGTCAGCGACGGCACCGCCATCGCCAGCAGCCCCACCAACACCCCGATCAGCGACGGCACCGCCATCGCCAGCAGCCCCACCAACACCCCCGTCAGCGACGGCACCGCCATCGCCAGCAGCCCCACCAACACCCCGGTCAGGCACGGCACCGCCGCCGTCGGCAGCATTGGGCAGGCGGATCAGACCGTCGGCCACGCTCACCTGCGCCGTCGGCACGCCGGCGGACTCCGCGGCTTTGGCCCGCAGGGCATCCCATAGGTCGTTGCAGGCGGCCTGGACGGCCAACCCCACCACGGTGGTGGTTCGGCTGGCGCCGGTGGTCCACTCGAAGGGCGTGAAGCGGGTGTCGCTCTGGCCGACGGCCACCGCCTCCACGGGCACGCCCAGCTCTCGGGCCGCGATCTGGGCAAGGGCGGTGCGGCTGCCCTGGCCCATCTCGGTGCTGCCGACTAGAAGGGTGACGGACCCGTCGGCGTGCATGCGTACCTGGGCGGTGGAGATGGGCGATGCGCCCGCGTCGCTGGCGGTGACGGCCACCGCCCGGCCCCGCAGAATGCCAGAAGCAGAGGCGGCGCGGTCTCGAGCGTCCGGAGCGCGCTCGCCGTCACTGCGGGTACCCGGATCCGAGGCGTCGGGGTCGCGGGCGTCCGGGGCGCGCTCATCGCTACCGCAGGCATCCGAAGCCGAAGCGTCGAGGTCGCGGGCGTCCGGGGCGCGCTCATCGCTACCGCAGGCATCCGAAGCCGAAGCGTCGAGGTCGCGGGCGTCCAGGGCGCGCTCGCCGCCGCGGCCATCTGGATCCGAGGCGTCGGGGTCGCGGGCACCGGGAGTGGAGGCGGCCGGCCACCGGTCGAGAGCGGCGGCCACGGCGCCGAGGTCGGCGGACAGGTCGGCGTCGAGGGGGCGCTTGCCGGGAATGAGGGTGTCGCCGGGGGCGAGCAGGTTGCGGCGGCGCAACTCCACCGCGTCGATGCCGAGCCGGTCGGCGGCCATGTCCATGTTCAGCTCCCCGGCCAGCGCAGCCTGCGGGGCGCCGAAGCCCCGGTACGACGACGCCGGAGTGGTGTTGGTGTAGACGGCGGTGCCCCGCACTCGAAGGTTGGGGATCCGGTAGGGGCCGAAGCTGCGGTTGATGCTCTTGGTGAGCACCAGCGGGCTGTTGTCGGCGTAGGCACCGGTGTCGAAACGGATGTCGATGTCGCGGGCGGTGATCCGGCCGTTGACGTCGAAGCCAGTGCGGACAGTCACCAGGGCGCCGTCGGCCCGGGTCGTGTACATGGCCGCCTCGACGTCGGTGGTGACCTTGACAGGACGGCCGCTCGCCCACGACGCCGCAGCGGCCAGCGGCTCCAGCTTGGTGTAGGACTTCGAGCCGTAGCCGCCGCCGATGTAGGGCACCTCGACCCGCACCGCGGCCAGCGGCAGCGAGAACATCCGGGCCAGCTCCTTGCGGACCATCAGCGGGTGCTGGGCGGTGGACACCACGTGCAGGGCGCCCGGCTGCCAGTCGGCCAGGGCGTTGTAGGTCTCCATGGCGTAGCCGTACACGAGCGGGAACCGGGTGGTGGTCTCGACCACGGTCGGGGCGGCCAGGGCGGACTCGGCGTCGCCCCCGGATCCTGGGGTCGAGCGCGGCGCAGCGGTGGCCAGGCGGCCTCGGCGCCCCAGGCCAGCTCGTCATGGTGGGCGACGTTGTCGGCGGAGGGCGGCCGGGAGCGACTGCCGAGGAACTCCTGGCCGGGCTCGACATAGGACTGCTCGTGGATGAGCACGTCGGAGGCGAGGGCGGCTGGCCGCGTCGGTGAGCGCGGGCAGGTCGTCGTAGTCGATCCACACCAACTCGGCCGCGTCGGCGGCCTGGTGCGGCGTCTCGGCCACCACCACTGCCACCGGCTCGCCGTAGTAGCGCACCTTGCCTTCGGCCAGGATGAAGTGGTCGGGCACTATGTGGCCGAAGCGGCGACCCAGGTGGCCGAGATCGTCGGCGGTGACCACCGCGATCACGCCGGGAGCGGCTTCGGCTTCGGCCCGGTCGATGCCGACGATACGGGCGTGGGCCCGCTCGGAGCGCACCACCGCGGCATGGGCCATGTTGGGCATGGTGGCGTCGACGGCGTAGTAGGCCCGGCCGGTGACCTTCTCCCAGGCGTCCCGCCGAGGCACGGGCGGGGCTGCGCTCACAGCTCTCCCTCCGATGACTCGCCTGACTCACCGTGCATCTGGGCAGAAGCGACCGTGACCGCGGTCTCGATGGGCGCATAGCCGGTGCAGCGGCAGAGGTTGCCGTCCATCCACTCACGAACCTCATGGGGGTCGCAGTCGGGGTAGGCGTCGAGCAGGGCGACGGCCATCATGATGAAGCCGGGCGTGCAGTAGCCGCACTGCAGGGCGTTGGCCTCCATGAACGCCTCCTGCACCGGATGCAGCTCCCGGCCCTTGGCGAGCCCCTCGACGGTGAGCACCGTCGTGCCGTCGAGGTCGCAGGCCAGTGCCGTGCAGGAGCTGACCGGGTCGCCGTCCACGAGCACGGTGCAGACGCCGCACACCTGCATCTCGCAGCTCACCTTGGTGCCCGTGAGACCGAGGCGGTCCCGCAGCAGCTCGGCCGCGGTGAGCCGCACCGGCACCAGCATCTCGACGTCGCGCCCGTTGACCCGCGCCCGGATCACCGTTGAGGTCACAGCCAGCGCGGTCACTGCGCCAGAGCCCCATCCAGATAAGCCCTCAGCACTGAGCGCTTGTAGGCGGGCGGGCCGGTCATGTCGTCGCTGAGCTCCAAGCCGTCGATGAAGGCGTGCAGCCCGGCGGTGTCGCCTGCGGCGAGCACGGTGCGGGCAGGGCGCTCGGTGGCCGCGCCGACGGTGATCTCCCACCGGTCGGCGGTCACTAGCAGGGCCACGCCCAGGGTGGGCCGTTCGTAGCTCTGGAGCTTCCAGTACGACATTCCGGGCGGCTCGAAGGGCACGGTGACGGTGGTCAGGATCTCGTCTTCGGCCAGCGAGGTCTCGAAGGCGCCCACGATTAGTTCGTCGATGCTGAGGGTGCGGGCGCCACGTCCCGAGCGGACTTCGGCGGCGGCTCCGAGGGCTACTAGCACGCAGCCCAGGTCGGAGCGGGGCTCGGCGAAGCAGAGGTTGCCGCCGACGGTGCCGGTGGAGCGCACCCGGGCGTTGCCCACCCGGGAGGCCGCCGCGGCCAGCGTGGGCAGATGCTGTTGGACGGCTGGATGGTCGGACAATCGACGATGGGTGACCGCGGCTCCGATCGTCACGGTGCCCGCGTCGTGGTCGAGTTCGATCCGCCGCAGGGCCTCCACCCGCTTCAAGTCCACGATGGCCGCCGGGCGACGCAGGCCCAAGCCCATGGCGGGCACCAGTTCGGTGCCGCCGGCGTAGGGCGCATGGTCGTAGTCGACCGCGGCCAGCACCTCGTCCAGATCGTCGGACCGGACCAGCCCGAGCTCCGGCAGCACGGGCATCAGCCGGGCAAGAGGACTGCGACGCGGGCCATCGGCAAGATGGTGGCAACCGGACGCCTCGCGTTCATCATCGGCCGACGCCCAACCGTCGCCCCGGAGCCGACGGCCTCCTCGCCAACCCCGGCCGGCGGCCCTCGCCTTGCTCCCACTGCCCTCTCCCAAACACGTCGATCCCATTCCCAAGACGCGTTACAAACCATTCCCAAGACGCGTTACAAACCATTCCCAAGACGCGTTATGAAATGTTCTCAGAACGCGTTACAAAATATTCCCAGAACGTGCTATAGTTTCTTCTCAGAACGCACTTTTTCGACGGCTCGGAGCCGGATCCGTGGATTCCGACAACGACGCAGCGCAGCCGCTCACGATGCCGGGGTACCTTCCGCGCATCGTCGGGCGCAACCTGGAGGCCGCCCTGCAGCGACGCGGCGCTGTCCTGATCGAGGGCTGCCGGGGATGCGGCAAGACTTGGACGGCACGCCGTTTCGCCCGCAGCGAGGCCCGCCTCGACGACGAGCGGATGCTGCTGCTGGCCTCGTCCGACCCCGATGTCGTGCTCAGCGGGCCGACCCCCCGACTTCTCGACGAATGGCAGAACGCTCCCCAGCTGTGGAACCGAGTGCGCCGGGAGTGCGACGACCGGGCCCGACCGGGCCAGTTCATCCTCACCGGCTCTGCTTCTCCCCACGACGACGTGACCCGGCATACGGGAGCGGGTCGCATCAGCCGGGTGTTGATGCGGCCCATGTCGCTCAGCGAGATGGGCCGCTCCTCCGGCGAGGTGTCGCTGCGTCGCCTGTTCGAGGGCGAGAACGTGTCCGCCCTGCCGCGCTCGGACATCGGGCTGCGGGATCTGGCGACGCTGATCTGCGTCGGCGGGTGGCCCGCGAGCCTGAACCTGGACGAAGAGCAGAGCCGCCTCGCCGTAGGCGACTATCTGAGTGAGATCGCCCGGGCCGACGTACCCGCCGCCAGCGGTATCCAGCATCGGCCAACTGCGGTGCGGCGCCTGCTTCGCTCAGTCGCGCGTCATGTGGCCACTGAGGCGAAGGCGACGACCTTGGCCGCCGACGCGGGCGGCGACAAACAGCTCGGCCGCACCACCGTCGCGACCTACCTCGACGCGCTGGAGCGCATCTTCGTGGTGGAGGACCAGCCAGCATGGTCGGCGCGTCTGCGGTCGCGCGCGACCCTGAGGAGGACTCCCAAGCGCCACTTCGTCGACCCGTCGCTGGCCGCCTTCATGCTGCGGGCCTCGCCTGATCGGCTAATGGCCGATCCGGAGACGCTCGGTCTGCTGTTCGAGTCGCTGGTGGTGCGCGACCTCCGCATCTACGGCCAGCCCGACCGCGGCGAGGTCTTCCACTACCGCGACGACACCGGTCTCGAGGCCGACGCGATAGTGGAGCGCGACGACGGTGCCTGGATGGCCGTCGAGGTCAAGCTGAACCCCGCTCCCGCGGTCGTGGACAAAGCCGCGAAATCCCTCCTGCGCCTGCGCAACAAGATGTCACGCCCACAACTCGATGACCTGGCCGCCCTGATGGTGGTCACCTCCACCGGCGCCGCCTACCGCCGCCCCGACGGAATCCAGGTCGCCCCCATCACCGCCCTCAGCCCCTAGCCGCAAGCATCCGCTTGATCGCGGCATCCGTCGAGCCCGAGGATCAGTGGTGAGCGGTTCAGTCGAGGGGCTCGCCGGTGATGATGTCGGACCCGCTCACGAGACTGCGGATCGTCGTCGCCCATCGGCGCACGTCAGCCGCAGCCTCATGCTCGCCGAGGCGTGAGTGCGCCGCATCGGCCACGTACTGGGCCACGTCGCAGGCGATCAGCGCCATGGACTGTGCGAACGCCGGGGAGGCGACCTGCTGCACGGTCATGCCCTCGGTCGGGCTGCCACAGGCGCCCCGGGTGCGCCACATCGTGATGTAGTCCGGCGACTTCACCAGTTCCGGCGCGGCCGCCATCAGCGACCGGAGCGCGTCGGCGTCGTCGGCGTCGAGCTCGTCCACGATCTTGCCGACATCATGGGACCACAGGGTCTCGGCCTCGACGTCATCCAGCACGGCCAGCGCCTTGGCCGCGTTCTCAACTGCCATGTCGGCCGCTTCGCACAGATCCACGAGGCGGCCGCCGCGCACCTCCAAGTAGTCGCCTGGATCGTCGTGGTCGGCCAGCGCCCGTTCGACGCGGCCGGGCTGCATGCCCGAGTCGATCTTGGTCAGGTTCAAGACAACGCCCCGCAGGCGCTCCACTGCAAGCTCGTCATTGGATGTAGCCATGACCTGCTCCTTGCCCCAATCCACGGGGTTTCGGATCAAACTACAGGCTAATAGCTCAAGATCACATGAAATAGCGGAAACGAAGGACGCTGGCACCCGTTCGCGCTGGCAGCGCCACTCCGGCTGGTCGGTGACCAGCACCTCGACCCAGCGCCCGCACGCCTCCCGGGCCACCTGCCGCAGTTCCTGCGTGACGGTCAGCCGCCTCCGGTACTCCAGATCGTCGAGCACCGCCACCAGGTCGATGTCGCTGCCCTTGTGCTGCTCGCCGCGCGCCACCGACCCGTACAGCCACACCTCTCCCACGCCCGCGGCCACCAGCGCGTCGGCCGCCCGTCGCGCGTCGGCCATCGTCGGGACATCTCCGTGAGCCACCGTGACCATGGGCCAAAGCTACCCACGTCCACCAGGGGCCGCAGGCACCCACGATCGCGGGCAGCCACCGCTGCTCTCAGCAGCCCGAGCCGACCGCCAACGCGGTTGCAGCGTCCGGTCCAGCCGGCCCAAGGCCATGCTCATGCCGGTCGTCCTGGGCCCCAAGAACACGGCCTGGCCGCGCTCATAGCGCGGGCGCGCCCGCCGATTCCTGCGTGAGTTTGTCACCAGGAGTCCGAACTAGCAGTCAGATGCGACTGACCGTAGGGAACTCCGTCGCAAAGTTGCCGGGAACCTGGATCAGCCGCGCATCAGGTTGCGCTGAGGCCGGTGGTGGCGTTGGTGCAGAAGGTGTCGATGAGCTTGGCGGCTTTGGAGCGGATGACTCCGGCGCCGAGGGTGGCTACCCGGCCGGTGATCTCGTAGGTGCCGCTGAGGCGGACCCGGGTGCGGTCGGGGGCTTCGTCGGCGAGCGAGCAGGCGGCGTCGATCAGGATGCGGGAGCGGATCTGGCGGTCCTCGCCTCGGGCTCGGATCGACACCTGCTCGCGCTCCCGGACGCCGGCCACCTCGATCCGGAGGTCGGCTCGCAGCGAGAAGGGGCCGACCTTGTCCTCGAAGGCGGCCTGGAAGCTGGAGCCGTCGATGCCGGAGGTTCCCGATGACACCTCGGTCACCGAGTGCATGATCGGCAGCCACGACGCCACCGCCTTCACGTCCAGCAGCCGGGGCCAGACCTCGTCGCGGGCTGCCTCGACTACGAACTCCCGGTCTACCGCTTCCTTCACATCAAGCCCGCTATGGCCATCCTAGAGCTAGGCGCTGGTTACAGGAAGACCAGCAAGACCACCGCCAACGCGGTCCCGGTTAGGGTCAGAATGGCGAGGAAGAGCCCGAGAAAGAGGCTGAGCAACGGGTTCCTCGCGATCTCGTCTCGCAGGCTGAGCCTTGGCAGCTTGGTTCCACCGGCCGACATCGTGGCCTGAGCGTGCGTGTCTGCAGTGGAGTCGGGGGCTTGAGCCATCTGAGGTTCCTCCTGGATCGCGGGGGTGGCCGACGTCATGGGGACTTCTCCCTGGACTCAGGGCCACCAATGCGGATACGAGTCGTACTCTAGATGAAGGATAGTGGTGCACAGCTGGATGATCTGGTAGCGAAGCTCTTAGATCAGAATAGCTCTAGATATATTGTCATGTGATCCTTCCCTAGGAGCGCAGGGCGGGGAGGACCTCGCGGCCTAGCAGCTCGACCGAGGCGAACCAGCGGTCGAAGTTCATGCGCAGGTCGAACACCAGGTGCTCCACGCCGACGTCGGCGAAACGGTGGACCTGCTCGACCACCTCGTCGGGGGTGCCCGCGATGAGGGAGCCCTCGATGTCGTCGGCGCTGGCGAAGCGGCCCGACGGGGGCTTGGCCCACCACTTGCCCCGCTTGTTGGCCCACGCCAGCAGACCGTCGAGGTTCACGCCAGACAGGGCCAGGTCGTGGGTGGCGGCAATCGACGTGGGCGGGATCACCGCGACGGTGGGCATTGGACGGCCGTTGGCCGCGGCCAGCTCCTGCATGGTGGCCACCCGCTCGGCGATGGTGAGCAGGGTGGTGCGTCCCGGCATCCAGCCGTCGCAGTACTCGGCGGCCAGGCGGGCCGACCGCGGGGTGGCACCGCAGTACCAGAACGGCACGGGCGCGCCCGGCTTGGGCTCGATGGAGATGTTGTCGAAGGAGTACACGTCGTCGCGGTAGGTGACCCCGTCCTCGGTGAGCAGGCGGCGCAGGATCTCGGCGTTGGAGCGGACCAGGGCCACCCGGTCGATGCCGGTCATGTCGACCACGTCGAACTCGTGGTCGAAGGTGCCGGCCCCGAAACCCAGCACCACCCGGTCGCCGACCAGGCTGCACAGCGTGCCGATGCTGATGGCGGTGTGGACCGGGTGGCGGAACGGGATCAGCGAGCCGGTACCGAGCGTGATGTGCTCGGTGACTGCGCCGATTGCGGTGAGGGTGGTGAGGGCCTCGTAGAAGGTGATGTCGGCCGCCTCCATCTCGGAGTGAGGCTCGAACACCAGATGGTCGCGCACCCAGAGCGAGTCGAAGCCGAAGCTCTCGGCCAGCACCGCGCCGTCGAGCACGGCCCGGCGACTGGCATGGCCGCCGAAGTGGGGCATCAGCAGCCCGAACTTCATGGTCGACTTGCCAGTCATCGAGTCCTCCTCACGGGCTCATAGCGTCGGGCCGCCGCGAACTGGCAGGCCACAACGCCCAAACGGCCCCCAGCGCTGCCAACTCGACCCTCATAGCGTCGGGCCGCCGCGAACTGGCAGGCCACAACGCCCAAACGGCCCCCAGCGCTGCCAATTCCGGGTCACAGCCCCGCCCGGATCCGAACTGGCAGCAAAATGCGCCCCATAGGGGCAAAACGCTGCCAATTCGACCGTCACAGGGTGGGGCGGGCGTGGCAGCCCCAGCCGGGCTCGCCGACCACCTTGCGGTCCACGTACACGTCGCGGCCCCGCACGAGGGTGCGGTGGATGCGGCCCTTGGTGATCCGGCCGTCGTAGGGGGTCCAGCCGCACTTCGACAGCACGGTGTCGGCCGAGTGGCGGGTCTGGTCGGCCGGGTCGAAGATCACGATGTCGGCGTCGTAGCCGGGCCGCAGGAAGCCCTTGGACGCCAGCTTGAACTCACACGCCGGCTCCTCGGCCACCACCTCGGCCACCCTGGGCAGCGAGATCAGGCCGTCCATGTGGCAGTCCAGCAGCATCGGGTACTGCTCCTGGACGCCGGGGGTGCCGGTGTGGCAGGCCCAGCAGTCCTCCCAGCCGATGTCCTTCTCGGCCCGGGTGTGGGGGGCGTGGTCGGACGACAGCATGTCGATGGTGCCGTCGTTGAGGGCGCCCCACACGGCCTCGCGGTGATGGTCGGGCACCCAGTACGACAGGGCGTAGGGCCCGAGCTCCTCGATGTCGCGCCACCGCGACAGGAACAGGGCCCAGTGGTTGACCTCGCAGCTCACCGGCACGCCCCGCTCCTTGGCCCGGCGCACCAGCTCTACCGACCCCTCGGTCTGCATGTGCACGATGTGGAGCTTGGTGCCGGTGGCCTCGGCCATCTGCAGGATCACCGCGATGGCCGCGTCCCAGATCAGGCCGTTGTGGGTGGCCAGGGTCTGGGCGTAGGCGGCCGGGCTGCGGTCGCCCCGGTCCCAGTGGGTCTGCTCGGTCACGTCCATGATGGCCTGGTCGTGGGGGTGGATCATGAACGGCAGCCCGGTGGGGTTGATGGCCTCGAACATTCGCAGCAGATGGCCGTGGTCGTGGATGCCGGTGCCGCTGGGGTGGGGGTAGTCGCGGCCGGTGTCGACCACCATGTAGATCTTGAAGGCGGCCACGCCGGCGTCGGCCATCGGCTGCACCTCGTGCAGCACGCTGGGCACCGGGTTGTGGTTCCAGTCGACGATGCTCTTGGTGTCGTAGAGGTCGAACAGCTCCTCGAGCACCTGGAGGTTCTTGGTGACCGGGTTGAGGTTGGGCATCCCGAACACGGTGGTCACGCCCCCAGCCGCGGCCGCCGCGGTGCAGGTGCTGATGTCCTCCTTGTGGACGTAGCCGGGCTCCCGCAGGTGCACGTGCACGTCGACCATGCCGGGCAGCACCCACTTGCCGGCCGCGTCGATGCGCTCCACGGACTCCGGCAGCGGCACGGCACCGGGAACGGCGACGGCCGCGATCTGCTCGCCCGCGATGAGCACGTCGGCCACCTGCGTGCCTGTGCCCGACACCACTGTGCCGCCAGCCACGACCCGATCGATGGCGGGAGCGCTCACTACCACCGGGCGGCCCGGAAGGGGACGGTCGTCGACGAGACCAGCACCGGTGACGGATTGTATACAAGCGGACGGACTGTATACAAGCGGCGGCCAAACCTCCGTTGGCGTAGCATCGGCGTCATGACGGAGGCCGCCCTTCCCTTCGAGACCCTCATGGGACAGCATGGGCCCCTCGGCGACCTCATCGGCGAGATCGACGAGTTGATCTGGGAGAAGTCTGCGGTCAGCCCGGTGCTCAAGGAGCGGGCCAGGATCGTCAGCGCCGAGTCGCTCGGATGCGACTATTGAGTCGCCTTCCGAACGGTCCGGTCGGGCCGCCAAGTCCTCGATGACGAGGCCGAAGCATCGAGTGACCCCCTAGAGGGTCGCCGTCTACAGCTGGTCGAGCGCTACACCCGTGAGCTCGTGGCCCAGCAGGGCGCGGTCGACGATGACCTGACCCTCGAGATGCAGCAGGCATTCGACAAGGCGGAGTTCGCCGACCTGCTGTTCACCATCTGCTACCACATCGGAATGCAGTACGTGGGCAGGGCCATGCATTGGGACGACGCATGCCCGGTTCCGTGGCTGCGCGACGCAGTGCAGGCGGGGGACTGACCGCAACGAAGGCCGCTAGCCGGACCGGAACGAGAGGCGCTAGCCGGAGGCGTCCTCGGGGCCGCGCACCAGCAGCTCGGTCGGCTCGGGCGGCAGGCTCTGGTGGACCTCGACCGCGCCGCCGGTGAAGTGGGTGCGGTACCAGTCGACCATCTCGGGGATCACCGCCGGGCCGTACTGCTTGTAGGCCGCGTAGTGGGTGGTGTGGCGCTGCATGACGAGCTTCTTGGGGGCGGCGGCCCGCTCGTAGAGCCGCTCGGCGTGGTCGGTGGGGGTGGTGGCGTCGTCGGCCACCGCGATGATCATCAGCGCGGCCGGGGCCACCTTGTGGACCACGTCGATGGGCCGGTAGTCCATGATGGCCTCGGCGCAGCGCAGCGGCACAGACGACGGGATGCGGTCGTCCACATCGGCCTTGACTTTGGACGCCCGCCGCTCGGGGGTGGGCACCATGATCTCCTCACGGGGATGGACCGTCTCGCCCTCGCCGGTGAGCACCCGACGGCGGCGATCGGCGTCGAGGCGGGCGAGGAACTCGTACCACTCGTGCTCGCGGCGCATCCGGCGCAGCCAGTCCCGCCCGTCGGCCACCGGTACCTGCGACACCGCCACCCGCACCCGCCGGTCGGCCGCGGCCAGCAGCACGGCGTTGCCTCCGCCGGTGCCGCCGCTGCCGAAGGCGCCGATGTTGTCGGAGTCGACGTCGTCGCGGGTGCACAGGTAAGTCACCGCGTTGATCAGGTCCTCGAGCTGGTGCTGGGGCAGCAGCATTCCCCGGTCGCCGCCGGAGTCGCCGAAGCCCCGGTAGTCGAAGATCAGCACATGGAAGCCGGCCGCGCAGAGGGCCTCGTGGTAGGGCAGGTACAGCTTGGCGTCCTTGAGGCCGAGCCAGCCCGGGCCCTGCACGATGGCCGGCGCGGGAGCCGCGACCTCGGCCGGCGACCGCAGCAGGCCGCTCAGCCGGACGCCCTCGCTGAAGAAGGCGACCTCGCTCTGGTGCAACTGCCGTCTCCTTGCCCGCTCGCCGGATCCGCTCTCGGGAGCCGCAGCCCGGCCAGCGCCCGACTTGGGTCCCTGGATCAGTCTCAGTAGTGTATACAATCTGAGGGCGCCGGGGATTCCGACCTCTCCCCGGCGCCCGATCCCTCTCAAACCCTCCCGCCGCCCGGCGGACGCCGTGGACGGCACCGAACTCGAACAGGAGCGACCACCATGGCCGAAATGATGGCACCGATGGACTTCCGGGTGGCGCTGGAGCAGGCGTTCTCGGGCACCATGGCCAAGGACGCCTCCTTCAGCCGGGCCTGGGCGACCGGCAAGCTCCACAAGCAGCACTTCGTGCACTGGGCGACCAACCACTACCACTACATCGGCCCGTTCGGCGACTACCTCGGCCTCATGTACGCCAACACGCCCGACTACGCCCGCGACGCCAAGGACTTCCTGCTGCAGAACATGTACGAGGAGGAACTGAGCGACGACCGCCACACCGACCTGCTGATCCGCTTCGCCGAGGCGTGCGGCGGCACCCGGGCCTACGTGCAGGACCGCAACAACGCCATGCCGTTCGCCAAGGGCATGCAAGGCTGGATGTACTACGTGTCGGGCCGGGAGAACTTCGTGGTGTCCTCGGCCGCGCTGATCGTGGGGCTGGAGTCGCAGGTTCCGTCCATCTACCGCACCCAGTACCCGACGCTGATCAACAAGTACGGGTTCTCGGAGTGGGAGGCCGAGTTCTTCGACCTGCACATCACCTCCGACGAGATCCACGGCGAGCGCGGCTACCAGATCGTGCTCAAGTACGCCGACACCCCGGAGCTTCAGCAGCGCTGCCTGCACTTCGTGCGGGAGGCGGCCGACATGCGCTTCGCCTACACCAAGGCGCTGTACCAGACGTACGTCGAGCCCGACCTGGGCGCCTGGGTGGAGGAACAAGAGCGCGAGCCCGCGCTCGTAGCCTGATAGAGCGATGAGTTCGAGCGCGGGGCTCTGATCGCCGTGCCGCGCATCCACTTCAAGACGGCCGACCAGTACGTGGAGTTCGCCGAGGGCGAGGAGGTCAACGTGCTGCGGATGGCGATCCGGGAGGACATCGACGTGCCGTGGCAGTGCGCCAGCGGCAACTGCGGCACCGACCGGCTGGTGGTGGAGGAGGGCGCCGAGAACCTCGACCCTCCCCGCCGCCGGGAGCGGGCCCGGCTGGGCGATCTGCTGGACGAGGGCTACCGCCTGGCGTGCCAGACCTACACCCGGGGCGACGTGACCTTCAGCTGGGACCCCGACCAGGTGGGCCTCGACGACGAGCCTCGCAGCGGCGGCGGCTCCCGCACGGGCTGGGCCGGCACCGGCGGCTCGGGCACCGGCTGAGAAGCGGCGGGCGGCTCAAGCGATGGCAACCGACTGAGCGGCAGGACAGGCTGGCTGAGCGATGGCACCCCCGAGGGGATGGTTCGAGACGGAGGCGACCGCAGAGGCACTGGCCGGGGCGGGCAAGCTCGTCGTGCACCTGCACCGCCACGAGATCCTGCTGCTGTGGAACGACGGCTCGCCGGTGGCGCTGTCCAACGTGTGCATCCACCGGGGCCGCAAGCTCAACGAGGGCGTGATGCTGGGCACCCGGCTGGTGTGCGCCGGACACCAGTGGGCCTACGAGGTGACCACCGGGTACTGCAAGGTCCGCGAGCGTTACCAGCCCCGCTACTCGCTAGAAGTGCGCGACGGCCAGATCTTCATAGAGCTGCCCGCCAAGCGAGGCCCCGACACTCCCGATTGACCACTAGCAGCGACCGCGGCCCCGCCGCGGCGGCGGAGGCACCATGAGCGAGACCCTTGACGGACAGGTCGCCGTCGTGACCGGCGCGGCTCGCGGCCTCGGTCGGGCCTTCTGCGAAGCACTCACCACCCACGGCGTGCAGGTGGTCGCCTGCGACCGCGACGAGGCGGTGCGCGACGTCGAAGGCCTCAGCTATGTCGCCGACGTCGCCGACCCCGACGATGTTCGCCGGGTGGTCGACGGCGCAGTCGCAGCCCACGGACGGATCGACATCCTGGTCAACAACGCCGGCGTCGGGTTCGCGACCGGACCGCACGACGACTGGGACAAGGCACTCGCGGACTATGCCGAGGTGATGGACACGAACACCAAGGGGCCGTTCCTCTTCGGCCGGGCGGTTGTGCCCTTCATGATCGAGGGTGGCGGCGGCCACATCGTCAACATCGGCACCGATCACGTCTTCCCCGAGCCGGGCCTCGATGTCCGCGGCCACGGAAGGATGGATCTCTACAACGCCTCCAAGTGGGCGATCAACGGCTTGACGCTCGACTGGTCGATCAGCCTGCGAGAGCACAACATCCGCGTGAACTCGCTGTGCATGGGGGCCACCGTCACCGAGATGACACTGGCCTGGATGGGCGACCGGGCAACCGAATCCGCCATCAAGGAGTGGATACAGCCGGCCCAGGCTGCCGCGTTGCTCGTCGAGCTGTTGAGCGAAGGGCCCGACGGCCGCACCGGCCAGAACATCGGCCTGTGGGTGGGCCACCCGATCTCGATCGAGGACTCGACACACGCCGGTGCCCGCCTGACCCAGTAGCTGCCGCCCACCGGCCGCCGTTACGCGCCTAAGCCTCAACTGGGCAGGCCCATTTGGGCTCTACTCACTGGGGATCGCTGTCGACGGACTGCCTGCGTTGGTCAGGGATGTGACTACCCGGCCCGGACGACCATCTGTCGACACGTGCGCACATCACCGGGCCAGCGACACGTGACCTGAGGAGGTCGCCACGACGTATCGAGTCGGAACAACGGTGCTTCCGCGATCAGCACACCGGCTGCAGCCACGACGGCCTCAGCCGTGAGCGCGTAGTGCGATGGCGGACGATCGGCGGGTCGCGCCGGCAGCTTCGAGAGTGGGGCGAGCCCCGGTGCGACGCCGGCGGGGAGTCCGTCGATCCGGAATTGTCCACGCGGCTCACGATAGGCCAGATCCTTGCGGGTGATGTCGAAGCTGTCGGCGTCGCTGAAGGTCTGAGGGTCGCGGTTCGCGGCGGCGGCCGAACACACGACGAGACCCCCGTTGGGAAGCAACATCCCGAATCGCTCGACCTCACGCGTCGTGTAGTGGTGCGCCTCGGTGATCGGTGGGCTGTGGCGCATCGTCTCCTGCCACGCCCGGATGAGCATCTCGTCGTCTTCGCGCACCAGAGCGTGTTGGTCCGGGTGAATCATCAACAGGCACAGCAGGTTCGCGAGCGAACCTTCGAGCGTCCTGAGGTCGACCTCCAGCAAGGTGGCGACGGCATGGTCGGCGAGCTCGACGTCAGAGGCATCTGCTTGCCAGATCAGCAGGGCGGACAGGACGTCGTCGGACGGATCGAGCCGCTTCTGAGCGATGAGCTTCGCGAGCATGTCACCCATCTCGGTCATCGCTTGCCGGCCGCGATCCTGACGGCCGGCATGCCACCCGACCCCTTCATCTACGGCGCGCCACAGTGCGCTGAAACGGCTGCTCTCGGCCTTCGGAACTCCGATGACGCGGGCCAGCAGTTCTTCCGTGAAAGGCCCTACGTAGTCAGCGATCAAGTCACCACCCGCCGACGTCGCGAAGCTGTGAAGAGACTCCTCAGCGACAATCGCCGCGTGGTGCTGCATGCCGTGACCGAACGCGTTGCGAACGGCCGGCTCATCCCGCAGGTTCTGCCCGGCGACGTCAGCGCCGTAGGCGAGCCTCCGCGGTCGAGAGGTGAAGCTGGCGTCGTCGGCGATCAGCGACGTGACGTCGTCGTACCTGGTCACCCACCACGTGTTCGTGTACCAGTCGCGGAAGCACGGATAGTTGTCCCGTAGCCGCGCCAACGTCGGGTAGGGGTCCGCTACGAACTCGGGAGCCAGCGAGAACCCCGGCGGGATCACCACCGGGATGTCTCGTTCCGTCTGACGTTGGTAGACCTCGTAGCACCGGGAGCGATCAGTCGACATCGCAGTCGATCCAGAGCTCGGAGAACTGCGAGAGGCGATCCGTATAGATGGGCTCGAAACCGCCGTGAGAGTCCGTGCTGATCTTGCCGGGCGTCAAACGAGGATTCCGTAGGTGGTCGAGGAGGATTCTCGATCCAATAACCGTCTCTTGGTGGGCGACCCAGGCTCCGGGGCAGAAGTGGGACCCAACTCCGAACCCGACGTGACTGAACTGGCCGTCGACGCGAAAGCCCCGCTGTACTTCTCTTCCCGTGTAGAGCTCGGGCCTGAAGATGTCGAACCGTTCGGGATCGGGGAAGATGCGCTCGTCGTGGTTGGCCGAGAAGTTCACGAGCTCCACCCACGATCCCGCCGGGATGGTCACGCCGTGGAGAACCACGTCTTGGTTGGGAGAGCGGGACATGCCGCCGACAGGAGCCGAGTGGCGCAAGGTCTCGTGGAAGGCGGCGTCGAGCAGGTCTGGGTCGTCACGCACCGCGGCTAGCTGCTCGGGATGCTCCAGCAGGAGCCGCCACATGTGCAGAATCGCCCCTCGCGTGGTGTCACCGCCGCCGCCCACCAACACCGAGATCATCGACACGATCTCGGTGAGCGACAGATAGCCACCGTCGATCTGGGACCGGCTCAGGCGGGAGATGATGTCCTCGCCGGTGGGCTCACCGTGTTCGTCGTACAGGAACGTCGGTTGGCGGCGACGCTGCTTGACCAGGTCCCACACATAGTCTTCGAGGTCCTGGCGAGCCTGGAGACCGGCCTTCGCCTCCTCGGAGCTGCCTTTCCCTTGCTGGATGGAGCTGTACCAGTAGTAGAAGCGATCCTGGGCATCCTCGGGGAAACCGAGGACCTCGCCGACCACCCGAATGGGGAACTCGTTGGCAAAGGCCCGCCCGAGCTCGATGGTCCGTCGACCGGCGACGTTGCGCTCGGCCATCTTGACGGCGGTTGGCTCGATCGCCTCGGTGATCATCGCCAGGGCCAGACGACGGATGGCCGGCAGCCTGGCCTCGAGGGGCTTCCCGGTGAGCTGAGCGCCGAAGAGACGTCGGCGGCGGGCGTGGTCGCGGCCACCGAGCTCGAGGATCGTGTTGCCGTTCACGAGATTCGAGCTGCCCTTGGGGATGGTGTTGTACGTCTCGTCGTCGAGATACGCCGCTACCACATCGTCGTAGCGGGTGATGTAGTAGCGGTTGTGGAGCTGGTCCCAGTAGACCGGGTAGTGGTCGCGGAGGATTCGGTAGTAGGGGTGCGGGTTTCGTCTGAACTCTGTGCTATCGAAGATCCGAGGGTCGAACAGGGGTCGCCCGTCGACGCCGGTACCCATGTCGTGAGCCGTACCGAGCGGCAGGGGGGCGAATGCGACGGTGTCCCCCGGACTCATTTCACCCAACGCTTCACCCCGGTCAGCGCAATAGCCACGATGAGGGTGATACCCACGAAGACCTGCGGCGCCCAGAGAGGCGCGCCGGACAATGAGAGCCCCGTGTTTCCGGTGCCGATCAGGTACACCGCAATCAGGGTGCCCCAGACGTTGAAGCGGCCGCCCCGAAGCTGGGTGGCACCGACGAACACCGCCGCGAAAGCCGGGAGCAAGAACGGTGGGCCGATGGTCGGCGACCCCACCGTGATCCGAGCAGTCAGGACCACGCCCGCCAGCCCAGAGATGAAGGCCGACAGGACGAGGCTCATGAAGCGAATCCGCTGCGTGTTGATGCCGCTCAGGCGCGCGGTTTCCAGACTGAAGCCGATGGCGTAGATGTGGCGTCCCGTCGCGGTGTGCTCGAGTAAGTACCAGAGGATCACCGCCACCACGAGCATGTACCAGACGGGCGCTGTGACGCCAAGGATCTTGTATCGAGCAATCTCGGTGAAGTCACCGATCAGCCGCTCGGACGCGATGGTCCTGTTGCCGGAGATGAACAGTGACAACGCGCCGAGGAGCGAGCTGGTCGCCAGCGTCCCGATGAAGGGATCGATCTTGAAGACGACCACGACGACGGCGTTGACCAGCCCGATCGCCAGGCCGACCAGGAGCGCCACGATGACTGCGGTCGTGGGACTGACCGAGGTGTGGGCGAGCAGCTTGGCGGTGAGCACTGACGTGACGCCGAGGGTGGCGCCGATCGAGAGATCGAAGCAGCCGACCGACATCGGGACCACCAACGCCAGGGCCACCAGTCCGGTGACGGCGCTTTGGTTGAGGATGTCGGTCACCGTGTCCGCTGTGCCGAACGTGTCCGGCTCGAGAAACCAGAAGATGGCGATAATGAGCGCCCAAACGTAGAAGGCACCGATGTTGTTGAAGGACCACCAACTCCACCGGTTTCTCGTCAGGTTTCCTGTCTGGGGCTTCACGGCCGCCTCGTTCACGCCGCCTCCGCCTCGGTGACGTGGAGCTGACTGACGATCGCAGCTTCGGTGATGTCATCGCCGACGAGCTCGGCCTCGATCACGCCGCCGCCGAGGACCAGGACCCGGTCGCAGATCTCAGCCAGTTCAGCGGCGTCCGACGAGCAGACGACGAACGCCAGGCCCCCAGCGGCTTGATCCCGAATGGTGGTGTAGATCTTCTCGCGGGCACCGATATCGACGCCGTTGGTCGGCTCGTCGAGGACGAGCACCTGGGGATCGGTACCCAGCCATTTGCCGAGTACCACCTTCTGCTGGTTGCCACCGCTCAGCGTGCTGTACGCACGGTCGGGATCGGGAGGGACCAACTCGAGCTCGTCGATCCAGTGATTGACAAAGACGCGCTCGTCCCCCGGCCGGAGCCGGCCGCCGCGACGAAACGACCGCAGACGACCGAGCGTCATGTTCTCGCGCACGGTGAACTCCGAGATCGCGCCCTCGGTACGCCGATCTCGGGGAACCAGCCGGACACCAAGATCGGCCATGACGGTGGGCGTGCGCCGCTGCGCGCCCTCGCCGGCGACCTCGATGACTGCCTGCGGGTGGCGGGTCGCACCGATCAACGCATACGGACACTCTCCGATCCCGCTGCCCTGAAGGCCGGCAATCCCGAGAACTTCGCCACGCGCGACATCGAAGTCGATGCCCTCGAGCTGGCGCCCGGCAAGACCACGTACCCGCAGGGCCGGTGTGTCTTCAGACTCGGTTAGCTCGCTTCGCCGCCCGTGAAGCGTCCCTACATCGTGACCGACCATGAGCCGCACCAACTCGTCGCGGTCGAGCGCCGACGTGTCACGGGTGGTGACGAGACGACCGCCCTTGAGGATGCTGACCCGATCGGCGATGTCGAACACCTCGTCGAGGTAGTGCGAGACGTACAGAACGGTTACGCCGCTGCGCTGGACCTCTCGCAGGATCTCGAACAGCCGGCTCACCTCGCGCTTGGTGAGCGCGACCGTCGGCTCGTCGAGCACGAGCGCGCCGCTCCCGGATTCGAGGCCTTCCAGCGCCCTGGTGATGGCCACCGCTGTGCGCTCGACCGCGTCGAGCTGGCCGACCGGTCGCATCACGTCCACCTCGACACCGAATCGGGCCAGCTGGGCGCGGACCTGGCTGGCCTGCGCCTTCCAGTTCACGTTCCCGGCTGTCGTCCGCGCGAAGCCGCTGACCAGGCCGAAGCTGTCGACGGCGTTGAGCTCGTCGATCAGCCCCAGGCCCTGGTGAACGAAGCGGAGTCCGAGGCGGTGAGCCGCAGCGCCGCGATCGGTGGTGATCTCGGTGCCGCCCACCCAGACCTCGCCGCCGCGGTCGGGCTGGTGGTAGCCAGCCAGGATCTTGATGAGCGTCGACTTCCCAGATCCGTTCTGACCGACGAGGGCGTGGATCTCGCCTGGCGCCAGCCGGAGCGACACGTCGGTCAGTGCCCGGGTGCCGGGAAAGGTCTTCGATAGGTTCTTGACCTCGACCGGTGAACGATCGTCCATTACCAGCGGATCAGCCGACACCCCAGAGGGCGAGGTACTGCTCTTTGTAGTCTTGGACGAGGGGCCATTCGTCTTCGGGAGCCCCGCCCCAGTTGTCGACGTTGTCGGAGCTGTACATGAAGTACGGGTAAGCGGCATCTTGTGGATGGTCGACGGACTCGCCGGCGAAATGACGGGCAAAGATGTCGATTACCCGCCACTGTGACTCGAACTTGGGGAACGAGATCGCGGCCTGCTCGTAGTTCCCGGCCGCGATGTTCACCCGGTTGCCCGGCCCCGGGTTGGCGCCGATCAGGCGAACCTCGTCGGTACCGATGCCGGCATCAGCCAGCGCACCAGGCACACCGATCGCCAGATCGCTGAACGCCAACGCCACGTAGTTCGTGTCCGAGTTCGCACGCAGATAGCTGACGATCTGGCCCGGCAGGTTCGTGCCGATGTCCTCCGCTGGCACATCGATCCTCTCGAACGTGCAGTTCGGGCAGTTCTCGACGATCGTCTCCTCGAACCCGAGTGACACGAAATGCACGGTCTCCACCGCACCGAAGTCGTAGTACACGATGTTCGCGTTGCCGCCACTGTCGGCGATCACCCAGTTCGCGTTGTGCGTCCCAGAGATGAACTGCGGCGTGTGGTCATAGATGTTGGCCAACACAAGATCGGTGTCTTGGACCCCCTCAGGCGCAGTCGACTGGAACACCATCGGAATACCCGCATCACGAAGGCACTCAAGCTCCTCGGTCACCACCGCCGACGGGATCCCCAGGCTGAACACTGCGTCGGGCGCGTCGGCGCACACCTGGGCGAACGCCGCCTTGAACTCCTCAGGCGTCGTACCACCCGACACCGACTCAGCCGTCCAGCCAAGCTCAGCCGCGGCCTCCTGCAAGAACGTGATCAGCTCGATCGCCGACGGCACATTGATCGGAATGACGACGATCCTCAACCCCGTCGGAATGTCACCCTCGATCGGCTCCGTCAGCCCAATCGAGGTTGGCAACACACGCAACTCATCCGACACCGCCTGCGCCGCCGCAACACCAGCCGCGGCCGCGTCGTCGGCCGGTTCCGTTTCCTCGGTGGTTTCTTGAGGCTCCGTTTCCTCGGTGGTTTCTTGAGGTTCCGTTTCCTCGGTGGTTTGAGATTCCGTTTCCTCGGGGGTTTCGTCGACGGCTGCATCGTCATCGTCACCACACGCGGCTGCAACCAGTGCAAACGCGAAGATGACGCCCAAAAGGCGGAGCAATGTCTTGGATTTCATGATGCCCTCCCAGGCTATCGGAAATGTCTTGGATTTCATGATGCCCTCCCAGGCTATCGGAGTGGGCGGCGGGCCCCATCGCAGGTGCGAGATTCGAGGGAGACCGTCGAGCGTCAGCCGTTGGCCATCTCCCAGTTACTGTAGTCCGGGTCGAGCAGGCCGGCGGCGTCGCGGCGACGGAACTTCCATCCGTCGGCGGTACGTGCGTAGGTGTCGGCGTAGTAGCCGTGAGCTCCGAAGCCGCCACCGGACGTGGTGACGCCCTTCGCCAGGTAGTAGACCGTGCCGGTCGCGGTGTCGCCGTCGACGTCGATGATGTGATTCGTCGCCGCGTGGTACAGGTGCGTCGAAACATCGAACAGGCCCTGGAAGAAGGCACGGATCTCGTCGCGATTGTTCATGAAGTTCTCGGGTGGGTGGCCCGGTCCAGGGTCGAACACCGCCTCAGGCAGGAACAGGTCCATCAGGGCGTCAAGCTGAAACGTGTCGACGGCGATCGCGTACTCGTACGTGAGCCGCTCGATCGCCTTCAGGTCTTCGAGTTCTGACACCGGCTGCTCCCCCTCTGGTCTCCGTCGAGCCATACGTCGGACGTTTCGGCACCTTATAGCCGGATGTTCACCCCGTCAAGGAGTTGGGGCTCCGCGACGAGCGGGGTGCGAGCATGCAGGGAGGATCCACGGGGTGGCTGCTGGGCCTGGCACGGCCCGGCAGGGCCGGGTTCGGAGGGCGTGCGACGCGAGCAGACGCACGGGTCGAGCCGGACCCGTCGGCTGTGTGGTACAGGTACTACGTTGGCGCGTGTCGGCGGCGAGAGGAGTCGAGAGTGGCCGGACGCCTCGAAGGCAAGGTAGCCGCAATCACCGGAGGGGCCAGTGGCTTCGGCGAAACGACGGGACGCCTCTTCGTCGCCGAGGGCGCGCAAGTCGTGCTGGCCGACATTCAACGGGAGCGGGGCGAGGGAGTCGCGGAGTCGATCGGCTCGGCCGCCAGATTCGTGAGCTGCGACGTGACCAGCGAGGCTGACGTCTCGAACCTGGTCGATACCGCAGTCCGCGAGTTCGGTCACCTCGACGTGATGTTCAACAACGCGGGCATCGTCGGCGTTTTCGGGCCGTTGGCGGCCACTCCGGCCGACGAGTGGAAGGCCACCATCGACGTGCTGCTCAACGGGGTCTTCTACGGGATGAAGCATGCGGCTCGCGTGATGGTCCCGAGGGAGTCAGGCTCGATCATCAGCACCGTGAGTACAGCCGGGGTGGTCGGCGGTCTCGGTCCCCACGCGTACACCGCGGCCAAGCATGCGATCGTCGGTCTCACGAAGAACGCCGCCGCCGAGCTGTGTCGTCACGGCATCAGGGCGAACTGCATCGCGCCTCATGCAATGGCGACGCCTTTGACTGCGGAGGCCTTCGTTGGCGATCGGGACGACATAGACGGGGTGATGCCCATTCTCGAGGAGATGTCCCCGCTCAAGGGGCGAGCCGGACTCGCGACAGACGTCGCGAACGCAGCGCTCTGGTTGGGCAGCGACGAGTCCGGCTACACGAACGGGCTGTGCCTCACAACCGATGCAGGGTTCACGACCGGTTCGAGGAATGAGGCCCCAGGCTGGGTGGACGGCACGCCCTGATCCGCCGTTTCATGCAGGTCATGGGCGACGATGGGGCGACCTCACGAAGGGCGCCTGACCCGCGAGCTAGCCCTCGGCCTGGTCCCAGTCGCTGTAGTCGGGATCGAGCAGGGCAGCGGCCTCGCGGCGCAGGAACTTCCAGCCGTCCGCGGTCCGGACGTAGGTGTCGCCGTAGTACCCGTTGGCGCCGAAGGACGCTCCGTCGGCGGTGACGCCGGACGCGGCGTAGTAGACGGTTCCAGCGGCCGTGTCGCCGTCCACGTCGATGATGTGGTTGGACGTCAGGTGGTAGAGGTTGCGAGATCCCTCGAAGGTCGCCTTGAAGAACGCCTCGATCTCGTCGCGGTCGTTCATGACCGGCACGCCGCCCGGTCCTGGATCGAAGACGGCCTCGGGAACGAACAGGTCGACCAGCTTGTCGAGCTGCATCGTGTCCACCGCCATGGCGTACTCGTAGGTGAGCCGGCGAATGGCCTCAAGATCTTCGAACTCGGACACGAGCGGTCCTCCTTCACATGGTAGGGATTGGAGCTATTGTCGGACAAATATCGACCGGTGCCGTGCAGCACGGTATAGACCGAGGACAGAAGCGTCAAGCGCTGCGCCCGTTACGTTTGTGCACTCGCTGGAGGCCGTGCAATCATTCCTAAGTCCGATCAAGAATGCGAGCAGGGAGGACGGCCAGCGATGACGGGACGGCTCGAAGGGAAGGTCGCGGCCACAACCGGTGGGGCGAGCGGCTTCGGGGAGACGGCCGGGCGGCTCTTCGTGGCCGAGGGCGCCAGGGTCGTGCTGGGCGACATCCAGCGTGAGCGGGGCGAGGCGGTGGCCGCGTCGATCGGTCCGGAGGCGAGGTTCGTGCCCTGCGACGTCACCGTCGAGGACGACGTGGCGCCCGGCCGGAGGCCCCGGGCCACGCGGAGAGGGCACCTATGATGCGCGAGGCCGGCCGCACCGGCCTGTAGCGATCCAACGGCCGTGATCGCCTCTGAACCCAGTCTCCAACAACACAATCAAGGAGGAGTCCATGAGACTCGAAGGCAAAGTCGCCGCCGTCACCGGGGGCACGCGCGGGATCGGGCGGGCCATCGCAGGCGCGATCATCGACGAAGGCGGGAAGGTCGCGGTCTGCAGCCGCTCTGAGGAGAAGGGCGCGCAGGCGCTGGCGGAGATGGACGCGGGCGACCGGGCCATCTTCGTGCAGGGCGACATCCAGCAGCAGGAGACGGTGAACCGCCTGGTCGACACCACCGTCGAGACCTTCGGCACCATCGACATCATGGTGAACAACGCGGGAGGGTCATCGGGCTTCGCCCCGGTGGCCCAGTTGGAGGACGCGGCTTGGGAGGAGTGCCTCAACTGGTGCCTCAACCCGACGTTCTGGGGCACCCGGCGGGCCCTGCAGACCATGGAGAAGAACGGCTGGGGCCGCATCATCAACATCTCGTCGGTGGAGGGCCGCCAGGCCGACAAGGCGGCCATCTCGCACTACATCACCAACAAGCACGCCATCATCGGACTCACCCGGGCGGTCGCCTTCGAGTACGGCCCGGCCGGCATCACCTGCAACGTCCTGTGCCCCGGCGCCATCGAGACCGACATCATGAAGACGGCCGGACCCCAGGCGGCAGAGGCCATGGGCATCACCTACGAAGAGTTCCTCGACACCTACGCGCAGTTGGCCTCGATCAAGCGCCTGAACACCGTCGATGAGGTCGCGGCCATGGCGATACACGTGTGCACCGACATCGGGGGCGGGATCAACGGCGCCGTCCTCGACCTCCACGGAGGCAGCCTCCTGGCCTGAGCCGCGCACCGAGTCACAAGGGAGGCCCGATGCTTGTTGACCGCTGGATCATCGACCGCGTTCCGACCGAGAGGTTCCCCGACTACACCAGGGCCAACGCGGGCGAGGTGCTGGCCGACCCGGTCACTCCTCTGGGCTGGACGTTCTGCTGGGAGTCCGGAGTGGTGCTGGGCTGCCGCGAGGGGTTCGCGACCTTCGGGGTGTTCGACGCCGACGAGTACGGCGATCCGCCGGAGTGCTTCGGACTCTTCGGCGGGTACTTCTACAACTCGCTGACCCAGGCTCGGCTGCTGGGCGTGCGGATGCCCGGCGCCTCCCCGGAGCAGATCGACGAGGCCTACTTCGACGAGCATCCCGACGTGCCCCCATACGTCCCGAAGCCGTGGCACGAGAGCGAGCGCCATGCCCAGAAGCTCACCGAGACTGCGGGGTACGTGCTGTCGACCGACAAGCACCAGCCGGTGCTCGACCAGCAGGCCATCGCCAAGCGCATTCGTGACGAGCGCCCGGACCTGAGCACGGCGTCGAACGAGGAGCTGATCGCCCGGGCTCGGTCGCTGCAGCCCCAGATGGTGGACAATTTCAAGCATCACGTCACGTCTTCGTTGGGGGCTTCGTTCGGGCCGGGGACCATTGCCGCGGTGACCGCCGACCTCGGGCGGCCCGACGACGGCCTGAGGCTCATCACCGGGATCGGCGACGTCGACTCGGCCGACATCGCCCGCGAGCTGTGGGTGCTGTCGCGAATGATCCGGGCCAGCGACCAGCTGACCGCGGAGTTCGACGCCGGGCTGGACGGCCTGGGCGAGCGGCTGGCCGGCACGGACTTCGCCGACGCCTTCGCGGCGTTCCTGTACAACCACGGCTCCCGGGGACCCAACGAGTGGGACCCGGGCGCGGAGAGCTACGAGACGAACCCCGGCCTCGCCTACGCCCAGCTCGACGTGCTGCGGAGGCAGTCCGACGACGCTGATCCGGTCGCGGCCCTGGAGCGCAAGGCGGCCGAGCGGGCCGACATCGCGGCCGAGATCGAGGAGCTCCTGGCCGACGACGAGGAGACTCTGGGGTCGTTCCGGGCCGGCATGAAGTCGTCGGGGATCTTCCTGGCCGCACGCGAGCGCTCGAAGTGCACCAACATCCGGGTGATCCACGAGGCCCGGATGTGCTTCGACGAGCTGGGCCGGCGGATGGCGGAGGTGGGCCACATCGAGTCGCCGGGCCAGATCTACATGCTGCTGGAGGCTGAACTGGACGAGTTCCTGTCCGATCCGGGCTCCTTCGGCCCGGCCCTGGCTCGACGCGAGGCCGAGCACCAGAGCCTCTACGACCTGGAGCCGCCCTACATCATCACCCACCAGGCGCCGCCGATCAGCGAGTGGCCCAGGAAGGCTGAGGCGGTCCTGGCCGCGGCGGACGCGGGCTCGGTGCTGACCGGCGTGGCCTGCTCACCCGGCACTGCCACCGGCGTCGCACGCGTGATCCTCGACCCTCACGACCCCTCGGCTCTGGGACCGGGCGAGATCATGGTCACCGTCCAGACCGATCCGTCGTGGACCCCGCTGTTCCTGGCCGCCGGCGCGGTGGTGACCAACGTGGGGGCCCCGGCCAGCCATGCGTCGATCGTGAGCCGCGAGCTCGGGATTCCGTGCGTGGCGTCGGTGCCGGACGCGACGCTCGTGGTTCCGGACGGCGCCACCGTCACCGTCGACGGCACGGCCGGCACCGTCACCATCGACGCCCTGCCGTAGAGGACGGGATCAGGCTCGGCCGGCGGCGGCCTCCGAGGCGCGGTCGCGTCCGCATAGGCGGATCAGCTCCTCGTGCAGCTCGAACCAGACGGTGTGGTAGCTGTCGCGCAGGGGGTGGGCCATCATCTGGACGTCGCCCTGCTGGACCGCTTCCAGCGCGGTTGCGAGGCGCTCGGCGTATCGGGCCAGGCGGGGCTCGGCTGCCGAGACCTCGTCGACGACGGCCAGCACCCGCGGGTGGACGTCGTCGCGAAGCCGCGCCGTCACGACGTTGTCGTAGGCCGCGTCGGTGTGGTCGTTGACGACCTCGGCACCCTCAACGACTCGCATCTGCCACGACGTGACGAGCTCCTTGAAGGCACCGTTGACGGCGTGGAAGTCGTCCATCACCGCTTCGACGACGGTGTGAAGACGGGCGGCGTCACGGCGGAAGAGGTCGTCCACGGCGGCCGAGGCCTCCCTGGTCAGGCGGACGCGCCCGCCGGGCAGCTCCTGAGCAACCCCCTCGTCCACCAGAGCAGCGATGGCCGCGGCAGCCTGGCCCGGCCCGCAGCCGAGCACATCGACGAGCGAGTCCGCAGAGGCCATCCCCTTCAAGCCGACCACCCGGCGGACTTCCACCCGGTCCGGAACCGCGCCGGACGGTTGGTCCGACTCCGGGGCGGTCCCGGGGCCGGAGGGCGGCTCGAGCTCGGCCCTCCAGGCTCGCAGCACCCGCACCTCCTCCAGCTCCGTCCGGCTGCCGGGGTGGGCGCCCCGCAGCAGCAGGCCCCGGTCGCCGTCGACGGTGACGGTCTCACCGGCGGCGACGTGCGAGCCGGCCACGGCGATGCCGTCGGCTCGGACCTCGACGGCGGCCGCGCCCACCACCGCGGGGATCGCCCACGATCGGGCCACCACGGCCGCATGGCTCACGATCCCGCCCAGAGTGGTGACCAGTCCCGCGGCCTCGGCCATCCCGGCGACGTCGGCAGGCGAGGTCTCCCGCCGGATCAGGACGACCGGCTCGCCCCGCCCGGCCCGGGCCAGCGTCTCGTCGATGTCGGTGCAGACCACGCCGACCGCCCGACCCGGCGACGCGCCCAGGCCCTCGGCCAGGACCTCGGCGGCCGGGCCGGGCGACTCCGGTGCGGGCGCGGTGGGCGGATCGGCGAGGATGGTCTCGACACGGGCCAGCGCGCCAACTCGGTCGAGGGGGAAGTCGGGATCCTCGGCCATGTCGATCGCGGCTCGCAGGGCGGCCCGCGGGCTGAGCTTGCCCCGGCGGGCCTGCAGCAGCCAGAGCACACCGTCCTCGACCGTGAACTCGATGTCGG
This sequence comes from Acidimicrobiales bacterium, assembly GCA_963667505.2. Taxonomy (GTDB): domain Bacteria; phylum Actinomycetota; class Acidimicrobiia; order Acidimicrobiales; family Aldehydirespiratoraceae; genus Aldehydirespirator. The sequence continues at coordinate 2,869,904 of OY763490.2, forward strand.
CGATGTCGCCGATGTCCCGCTCCAGCAGGGCCGCGGCCGAGGCGAGCCCGGCGGCCGTCTCGGGCCACACCGTCCGCATCTCCCCGAGCGGGCGGGTGGTATGCGTGCCCGACACCACATCCTCCCCCTGCGCCGCGGGCAGGAACTCGCCCACGAGTTCCCGCTCGCCCGTGCGGGGGTCGCGGCTGAACGCGACGCCTGTGCCCGACCGCTCGTTGAGGTTGCCGAACGTCATCGCCTGCACGGTCACAGCAGTGCCGAGGTCGTCCCCGATGCCCTCCACCCGCCGGTAGACCTCGGCCCTCTCGGAATGCCACGAAGCGAAGACGGCCCTCGCTGCCTGCCGGATCTGCGTGTCCGGTTCGTCGGGTATGGCGTGCCCGGCGGCCGTGAGCTCTTCCCGAAGGCGTCGTGTGGCCGCCGCCAGTGCCTCGCAGGACAGCGACCGCCCGTCGTGAGGCCCCAGGCAGCGGCCCGACAGGCGGCCGACCAGTTCGGCCGGCGCACCGGCCACGACGGTCGCATAGGACTGGACGAAGCGCCGGGCGGTGTCCCACCCGAAGGCGCCCCAACCCGACCGCTCCGACAGCGCCTCGGCCACCGCACCTGTGATGCCGACATTGAGGATCGTGTCCATCATCCCGGGCATCGAGACCGGCGCGCCTGAGCGGACGCTGACCAGCAGCGGCGCCTCCGGGTCGCCGAAGCGCCGATCAAGCTCCTGCTCCATCAACGACAGCCCGGCGGCAAGTGCCTCGTCGAGCGCGGGGGTCCAGCCCTCCTCAAGCATCTTCCGGCACGCCTCGGTAGTGAGGACGAAGCCGGGAGGCACAGGCAGACCGAGCTCGGTCATACGCACCAGGGCAGCGCCCTTGCCGCCGAGCAGCGCCACCCGGTCCGGATCATCCAACGCGGCAGCCTCGGCGAAGGTGAGGCCGAGTGGCGCTGGATCCGTCACCGCTCCCCCCACGACTCGAGCACCTCCCGGACCGTCCGGGTGAACTCGGCCGCCGGAGCCCCGTCGAAGGCACGGTGATCCCAGGTGAGGCTCAGGGTCAGGGTGGGCCGCGGCACGGGCCGGTCGTCGTCGCCCCAGTCCACGCCGCGCCGGACACGGCCCACTCCGAGGATGGCGGTGTTGGGCGGGTTGACGATCGGGGTGAACGCGTCGACGCCGTACATGCCGAGCGCGGTCACCGCGAACGTGGCGCCCTCGTAGTCGTGCAGCGGCAACGACCTCGCCCGGGCTCCGGCCGCGAGCCTGGCCGTCTCGGCGCCTATCTCGGCGATGGACCTGCGGTCGGCCCTGCGGACCACCGGCACCACGAGACCGTCGTCGAGGGCCACCGCCATCCCGACGTTGACCTCGGGGAGCAACGCGATGCCCTCGCCGGTGATCTGGCTGTTGACGATCGGGTGCTCCACGAGCGCGGCGGCTGCGGCTGCGATCACATAGTCGGTGAGGCCGGGGGCGCCGCCGTCGGCCTGCCGCCGTCGACGGTCGGCCACGACCCGGTCCATGGCCGCGTCCATGGTGAGGGTGAGCTGGGCCATGTCGTGGAGCGACTCGTGCAGCCGCGACGCGATCGTGGCCCGCATGCCCCGCATCGGCACGACCCCCGCCGGTGTCTGTGTCAGCGGGGCCGCGGCCGGTGTCGGTCCGGTCCCGGCCAGACGCTGCCGGGCATAGAGGGCCACGTCGTCGCGGGTGACCTTCGGGTCGGCGCCGGTGCGGGGAACAGCCGCGATGTCGATGCCCAGCAGGTCAGCCAACTGACGCGCCGCGAGGCTCGCCACCACTAGCGGACGGGCCGCGGGGACCGACGTCGGGGGCGCGCCGACGGAAGGCGGCCCGGCCTCGAAGACGGGCTCGGGCGGCGCGGCCGCAAAGCGCTGCACGTCCTCGGAGACGATGCGGCCGCCTGGGCCGGAGCCGGGCACCGCCGCGAGGTCGACCCCCAGTTCGGCCGCCACCCGCCGGGCGTTGGGCGAAGAGAGGATGCGACCGCCCAAGCCACGGCCCGGCGTGTCCGCTCCCTCGGTCCTTGCTCCGCTGACGGGGGCTGCAGTGGCGGGGGCTGCGCCGACGGGGGCTCGGGTGGCTGCGGTGGCGGGGGCTGCGCCGACGGGGGCTCGGGCGGCGGTGGCTCCGGAAGCCGGGCCTCGGGGACGGGCGAAGCCGGCTTCGGGCGGTTCCTCCCCGTCGGCGAGGAACCAGCCGATCGGCGAGCCGCAGGCGAACGTCTCGCCCGGCGCGCCCATCTGATGGAGCCGGCCGGACGCGCTCGCCTCCACGTCGGTCTCGACCTTGTCGGTCTCGATGGCGACAACCGGCACGCCCTGCTCGACTACGGCGCCGTCCGCCACGTGCCAGCCGATGATGGTGCCGGCCTCCATGGTGAGGCCCAGCTTCGGCATCTGGAACTCGGTGGCCATGGCAGTTGCGGCCCTTCAGGCGCCGGGCCCGTCGCGGTCGAGAGTGGCGCGGATCTGCGCCGCGATCCGGGCCGCGTCGGGAACGTAGCGAGACTCGAGGGCGGGACTGAAGGGCACCGGGGCGAAGGGCGCGGCGACCCGGGCCACGGGGGCGTCGAGATAGTCGAAGGCCTGCTCGGAGACCTGGGCCGCGACCTCGGCGCCGAGCCCCGCGAACCGGACCGCCTCGTGCACGACCACGATGCGGTTGGTCTTGCGGGCCGACGCCACCACGGCGTCGGTGTCGATCGGCTGCACCGACCTCAGGTCGATCACCTCGCAGTCGATGCCCTCCGCGGCCAGCTCGTCGGCGGCTTTCAGCGACTCCGGCACCATCCGGCTGTAGGCCACCACGGTCACGTCAGCACCCTGGCGGGCGACGCGGGCCACGCCGATCGGAACCTCGTACAGCTCGGCCGGAACCTCGCCCTTCATCCCGAACATGCGCTTGTGCTTCACCAGCACGGTGGGGTTGTCGTCCCTGAGGCACGACACCAGCAGGCCCTTCATGTCGTGGGGCGTGGAGGGCGCCACCACCTTGAGGCCCGGGACGTGGCACAGCATCGCCTCGAGGCTCTGGCTGTGCTGAGCCGCGGCCGACAATCCTGCACCGCCGCTGGTGGTGATCGTCACCGGCAGCCGGACGCGGCCGCCGAACATGTACTTGAGCTTGGCGGCCTGGTTGGCCAGTTGGTCCATGGCGAGCAGCACGAAGTCCATGAACATCAGGTCGACCACCGGCCGCAGCCCGCAGACGGCCGCGCCGATCCCCAGACCCACGATGGCCTGCTCCGCGATGGGCGTGTCCACCATCCTGCGCTCGCCGAACTCGTCGAACAGCCCCGCGAAACTGCCGAAGACCCCGCCTTTGCGGCCCACGTCCTCGCCCACCACGAGATGTCGCCGTCGGCGTCCATCATCTGGCGCAGACCGTCGTTGAACGCCTTGAGGTAGGTGAGCTCGGTCATGACGGTGGGAGCGGCGGCCGCCGGTCGGAAACGCCGGAGTACACGTCGGCCACAAGGTCGTCCGCGTCGGGCATCGGACTCCGCTCCGCGAACTCGACGGCCGACTCCACCTCGGCGGCGACCTGCGCTCGGACGGCCTCGATCCCATCGGAGGCCATGGCCCCGAGGCGGACCATCAGGTCCTCATGGCGGGGGATCGGGTCCTTGGCCCGCCACTGTCGGACCTCGTCGTCGGAGCGGTACTTCATCCCCAGGGTCTGGACGCCGTGATGGTTGTAGAACCGGTAGGTCTTGCACTCGATGAACGACGGGCCCTCGCCGGCCCTCGCCCGGTCGGCCGCGGCGGCAGTGGCCTCCAGCACCGCCACCGGGTCCATGCCGTCGACCATGGTCCCGGGCATCCCGTAGGCGGCGGCCCGCTCGACGACGTCGTCGATGGCCATGGTCAGTTCACGGGGGGTGAACTCGGCGTACTCGTTGTTCTCGCACACGAACACCACGGGAAGCTCGAGGGTGGCGGCCATGTTGGCGGCCTCGTGGAACGCTCCGATGTTGGTGGCCCCGTCGCCGAAGAAGGCCACGCTCACCGCTCCGTTGGCCTGGTACTTGTTGGCGAACCCGGCGCCGACCGCGATGGGCAGGCCGCCGGCCACGATCCCGTTGGCGCCGAGCATGTTCAGGTCCAGGTCGCAGACGTGCATGGATCCGCCCTTGCCGCCGCAGTACCCGGTGGCCTTGCCCATCAACTCGGCCATCATCCGAGACAGGTCCCCGCCCCTGGCCACCAGATGGCCGTGGCCCCGGTGGGTGGAGCTGACCTGATCGTCGTCGCGCAGCGCGGCGCACGCCCCTGCCGCCACCGCCTCCTGCCCGACGTACAGGTGGATGAAGCCCGGCATCCGCCCCGCCTCGGAGATCCGGCCGGCGGCCTCCTCGAACAGGCGGATGCGGACCATGCGCCGGTGGAGGTCGCGCAGGACCTCGTGCGACGGGCCGGTCATCGTGTCTCCAGGATGGTCACGCGTCCGCTCCGAGACCCCAGCGGATGGCTCGGCGCAGCAACTCGTAGTACTCCGAGACATTCCAGGAGCAGCGTTCGACGTTCGGGTAGTAGTCCCGCAGCGGGAACATGTCCCAGTGGCCCCGGCAGTGCCCGAGGGTGTTGTAGAGCACGGCCCCGGACCCGAGGGGGCGGATGTACTGCACGAGGTGCTCGCCGGGACCCGACGTCCAGTCGCTCTCGGCAAAGCCGCGGGCCTCGCCCCGCCAGCGGGTGAACAGCAGCGGCTGGAGGGCTCCGCGGTCGGCGTGCTCCATGAGGTACAGCTCGTCGTCGGTGGTGAACGATTCGATGCCGGCCACCAGCCAATGGTCCGGGTCGGCCGGCTCAACGTGGTAGGGGGCTATGGGCGGGTGGGCGATGAACTGGCTGCCGAGGGTCTCGGCGAACACCGGGAAGCAGCGGGGCGACTCCACGCCGTCGGGCCGGGGGAGGTCCAGTGCCGAGTTGGTGCCGTGAAGCGCCACCCACCGTCCGCCGCGCTCCACCCAGGAGCGCAGAGCCCGCTGGGCCCGCTCCGAGGGCCGCACATCGCAGGTGTAGCTCACCAGGAAGCGACACCCGTCGAGCGCGTCGGTTTCCTCGAAGGTGGCGTCGACCCGGGTGCGGACATGGGGATGCTCGGCCAGCAGCCGCAGCAGCTCGCGGCGGGCGAAGTCGATGTCGTGGTACTTGCCGCCCGCTACCAGGCAGGCGTCGACGCGCCCAGTGGCGAGCAGCTCAATAGTCGACACGCTTGAGGAAGCCGCCGTCGACGGTGAGGTTGGCTCCGTTGATGTGGCGGGCCGCGTCGCCGGCCAGGAAGGCCACCGCATTGGCGACATCCTGCGCGGTCCCCATTTCGCCGCCGGGATGGGTCTTCTGGGAGGCCTCGAAGAAGTCCGGCAAGCGGCCCTTGATCCGGTCCCAGTCGCCGCCGTCGATGAAGATCGGCCCGGGCGACACCACGTTGCAGCGGATGCCTCGTGCGCCGAGCACCTGGGCCTGGCCCAGCGTCCAGTTGATGACGGCGGCCTTGAACGCGCTGTAGCTGCCCGAGCCCGAAGCGAAGTGCTCCGCGGTGGCGGTGGTGCCGATGCTCACCAGCGAGCCGCCGCCGTCGGCGAGGGCGTCGGCCGCGGCCGCCACGCCGCCCACCAGAGCCCTGAGATCGACGTTGAAGTTCGCGGTCCAGTCGTCGAGCTGCTTCTGGCCCTTGCCTGAGGTGTTGTGCACGTAGATGTCGATGCCTCCCAGAGCCTCGGCCGACGACGCGATCCAGGCCTCCAGCGAGCCCAGATCGCCGGCGTCCACGGCAGAGCCGATCGCGGTTCCGGCCGCCGACAGCTCGGCCACCGCTTGATCGACGCCGTCGCCGTCGCGGGCGCAGATCGCCACCGACGCCCCCTCAGCGAGCAGCGTCTCGGCGACGGCCCGGCCGATGCCCTTGGTCGAGCCGGTGACGAGAGCCTTCTTGCCTGCCAGTCCGAGGTCCATGTGTCGCCCCCTAATTCATCGAACGGTCAGCAATTCACCATCGTAGGCCAGCGAGCGCGGCCGGCAGGCGCTCGGCGGCTTCAAGGCGGTGCTGGAGGGCGGGATCGGGCGAGCCGAGCCGGCGGGCTCTCAGTGGTCGGAGGAGGCCTCCGCGATCCGGTGATGGGCCACCCTTGGCCCGGCGACCCAGCCGCACAGTTGGGGGTCGCATTCCCGCAGATCGCCGGAGATCCATAATCCGTCAGCCCGGAACCGGCCTTGCCGATCACCGTCGGTGACGAGCACGCCGCCGGTCCCGTCGGGCTCGTAGAGCGCGCCGGTGAAGGCATGGCGCAGGCCGTTCACGGCTCGGCCCCCACCCAGGCGTCGAGCTTGGCGTGGAGCCAGCGGATCTTCGACTCCTGGTAGTTGCCCAACGTGATGCCCGGCTTGCGGGTGGTCTCTAGACCCCGCTGGACTTTCTCCATGTTGAACAGGTCCTGGTTGAAGACCTTGCCCAGCATGCTCAGCTCGGGCGCGTCGGTGAAGGTCTCGTGCTCCTCGAGGAAGTGGACCGGTGCGTTGGGCGGCTTCTCGCCGCGGTAGGGGGCCAGGAAGATGCACTCCATGAGGGAGCTGCGGTGGTCGTCGCCGTTGGGACGGAACCGGTAGACGATCCGGTTGAACGCGCCCCACGGATGGAAGTTGGGGAAGACCGTGTAGTCGATGCTGTCCATCATCTCGGCGTCGGACATCCGGTCGACCCACTCGCCGGCCACCGGCCTCCACCGGTCCCGGCTGGCGGCCGCTCCCATGGCCCGCATCGACTGGTCCGGTGACACCGGAATCGGTGTGGGCTCGTCGACCCGGGTGTCGGTCATGGCCCGCATCATGTCGTCCTGGGTGGGCGTCCAGTCCAGCAGCGGGCTGGGAGTGCCGCCGGGGGTGATGGCCCGGGCGAAGTTCTCCCAGACGTCCACCTGGGTGTTGGTGTCGCCGAGATAGGGGGCGATCTGGGGATGGGTGGCGTTGACGTGGAAGGCCTCGCAGAACGCCTCCTGGGCGATCTTCCAGTTGGCGTGTATCACCTTGGCCACATGGGCCTGGGTGTAGCGGTTGGCCAGGTCCCAGACCTCGAACTGATCGACGATCTCGCCGAGGAAGTCCTCCAGCGGCTCGGCGCCGGGGTCGGGATTGATCATCACGAAGCCGGCCCAGGTGCCCACGCTGCACTCGGGCAGCGAGAACTCCTCGTCGCGGACGTGCTCGAAGTCCCACCGGGCCGGCACATGCTTGAGCGCGCCGTCGATTGTCCAGGCGAAGCCGTGGAACGGACAGCGGATCTCGCTGCAGCGCCCGGCGTGCTCCTTCAAGCGCCGGCCGCGATGCAGGCAGGCGTTGGGATAGGCCTTGATTTCGTCGGGCGCGGTGCGCATGACGATGTAGGAGTCCCGCACGATCTCGTACAGGACATGATCGCCCACTTCGGGAATGTCGTCGGCCCGGCAGGCGAACTGCCAGACCGAACGCCACAGCGTGCGGGCCTCCCGTTCGTGCCACTCCCGCGAGATGTAGCGGTCGATGCCGACATCGCCGCTGCCCAGGTAGCGGGGCGACTCCAGGCGCAGCACGTCGGGAACCGGATGGGTGTCGGCGTCGAGCAGCTCCTGGTAGCTGATGCCCGGCGAGCGGGCCGATCCCGGTTCGGGCGGGCTTCCGGGCCCGGGCAGGCCTCCGGCATCGGGCGGGCTTCCGGGCCCGGGCAGGCCTCCGGCATCGGGCGGGCTCATCGGTCGTCGCTCCTCTGGTAGCTCGTCGTGCGGTGGGTGCGGCCGCCGGCCACGAGCACCAGCTGGCCGGTGACCCACGACGCCGCGTCCGACGCGAGGTACGCGACGGCGGCGGCGATGTCGTCAGGAGTGCCCGTGCGGCCGAGCGGGATGGTGGACTCGATCTGGGCTATCCGCTCCGGGTCGTCGGTGACCACGTCGCACCCGAAGTCGGCCAGACCCCAGGCGATGGCCTGCCCGATGCCCCGGCCGGCGCCCGAGACGACGGCCACCCGGCCGTCCATCTCGAACGAGTCCCGCAGGCTCACCCGCGCAAAACTAACTCATCGAATATTTTCGTGGCAATGCTCAAGCCTGGACAGCTAGGTTTGTCTCGGGTCAGCTAGGAGGCTCCATTGAGACAGGTCCCGGTCGCGGAAGGCCTCTTCACATGGCCGTCCGACGAGCCCCGACTCATCGCCAGCCGCTGCCTCGACTGCGACAACCACATGTTCCCCACCCAGAGGTACTGCCCCAAGTGCAGCGGCTCGTCGACTGAGGCGGTGGAGTTGGGCCGCAGCGGCACGCTGTGGACCTGGACGGTGCAGGGCTACCCGCCCAAGTCGCCGCCGTTCGCGGGCGACGCCGACCCCAAGTCGTTCCAGCCTTTCGGTGTGGGCTATGTGGAGGTCGACGGCAAGGTGAGGGTGGAGTCCCGGTTGACGGTGGCCGAACCGGAGCAGTTGGAGATCGACATGGAGATGGTGCTAGTGATCGAGCCGCTTTTCGTGAACGACGACGGCGACGAAGTCGTGACGTTCGCATTCGCCCCGAGGGGAGGGGACAGCCGTGAGTAGCGATGTTGCCATCGTCGGAATCGGGATGCACCCGTTCGGCCGCACCGACGGTGTGTCGGGCGTGGACCAGGGCGTGGTCGCGGTGCGGCGCGCCCTGGCCGACGCCGGTGTGCAGTGGGAAGACATCCAGTTCGCGTTCGGCGGCAGCGACGCGGCCGGCAACGCCGACACCATGGTGGCGAAACTGGGGCTCAGCGGGCTGCAGTTCATCAACGTGGCCAACGGTTGCGCCACCGGCGGGTCGGCTCTGTTCGCGGCCTACAACTCGATCAAGGCCGGCATGTTCGACCTGGGGATCGCGGTGGGCTTCGACAAGCACGAGCGGGGCGCGTTCCGGGTCGACACCGAGGCCTGGGGACTGGGCCAGTGGTACGGCGAGTCCGGGCTGGCGCTGACCACGCAGTTCTTCGGCATGAAGCTCAACCGCTACATGCACGACCACGGCATCACCGAGCCCACTCTGGCGATGGTGGCCGAGAAGGCCTACCGCAACGGGTCCAAGAACCCGATGGCGTGGCGGCGCCGGCCGCTGAGCATCGCGGAGATCAGCGAGTCGCCGATGCTGTCGTACCCGCTCACCAAGTACATGTTCTGCTCCCCGGGCGAGGGCGGCGCGGCTCTGGTGCTGTCGTCAGCGGAGAAGGCCCGCGACTACACCGACACGCCCGTCTACCTGAAGGCGGCCGTGGTCCGGTCCCGGCAGTTCGGGTCGTTCGAGGTGATGGCGCCCCACCTGCCTCCCGAGCGGTCCGACGGGCCCACCGCGGACGCTTCGAGGGCCGCCTTCGAGATGGCCGGCATCGGACCCGACGACGTGGACGTGGCCCAACTCCAGGACACCGAGGTCGGCGCCGAGATCATGCACATGGCCGAGAACGGCTTCTGCGAGCACGGCGAGCAGGAGCACATGATCGCCATGGGCGAGACCGAGATCGACGGCCGCCTGCCGGTTAACACCGACGGCGGCTGCATCGCCAACGGCGAGCCGGTCGGCGCGTCCGGGCTGCGCCAGGTGTACGAGAACGTGCTGCAGCTCCGGGGCGACGCGGGCGAGCACCAGGTCCCCGGCAATCCCAGCGTGGGCTACACCCATGTGTACGGGGCGCCTGGCATCTCAGGGGTCACCATCCTCGCCCGCTGAGGACGCTCGGAATCAGCGGGGAGGAGGTCCGGCCGGTGAGCCGTGACGACATCGAGGACCTCGTCCACCGCTACTCGGACGCGGTGGTGCATCGCGACGGCGAGCAGTGGGCCTCCACATGGGCGCCGGACGGTGTGTGGGACTTGGGAGGCGACAGGCTCATCGAGGGTCGCGAGGCCATCGTCGAGCAATGGCGCGACTCGATGGCCCGCTACCCGGTCGTGGTGCAGACCGTGCTCAACGGCGCCGTCGAACTGGACGACGACGCGGGCAGTGGCTCCGGCCGATGGTACGTGCAGGAGATGGCGCGCCGGATCAGCGGCGAGGCAGTGATCATGGCGGCCCATTACGACGACACCTACGTGCGGGTCGGCGGCGGCTGGAGGTTCGCATCGCGCAGTCTGAGTATCCACTACCGAGGGCCGGCGGACCTCTCGGGAGCGTTCCCGGCGAGAACTGGGGACTGAGGTGCCGGCCTTCTCCCGCCTGCTGGCCCGCGACCGGCCCGGCGAGGCGGCCCTCGTCGACGGCGAGCGGTGGTTCGGGTGGGCGGAGATCGACTCGATCCTCAATCGCGCCGCCGGGCTCCTGCTCTCGGCCGACCTCGGCCCTTCCCGGCGTGCGGCCGTGTTCGCCGAGAACGCGGCGGAGACGGCGTTCGCCCATCTGGGCGGCCTGCTCGGGGGAGCATCCACTGTCCCGGTGAGTTTCCACCTGACCGCGGCGGAAGCGGCCTACATCCTGGCGGAGTCCGATTCCCGGATCCTCTTCGTGGGGCCCGAGACCGCATCGCGCGGCGTGGAGGCCGCCCACCAGGCGGGAGTAGAGACGGTCGTGGGCTGGGGAGATGGGCTCCCCGACGAGTTGACGCCTTGGGATCAGTGGCTTGCCGCCGGGCCGGACGAGGACCCGCCCGGCAGCGTGGCGCCCCTGCCCAACCTGATGTTCACGTCGGGCACCACCGGCCGCCCCAAGGGCACCGACTTGCCGCCCACGATGTTCGCGGGCGGCGCAACGATGATCGAGCACCTCGATACGCTCGGACTCAGCCGGTTCGCAGCCCACGGCACCCACCTGGTGGTCGGCCCGATGTACCACACCGGCCCGCTGACAGGGTTGCGAACCCTCCTCACCGGCGTCCCGTCGGTGATCCTCGGCCGGTTCGACGCGGAGGCCACGCTGGCGGCAATCGAGCGCCACCGCGTTGAGTCCTCCGTCATGGTCCCCACCCACTTCGCGCGCCTGCTGGCCTTGCCGGCCGCGGTCCGGGACCGCTACCACGTCTCCTCCATGAGGCTCGTAGTGCATACCGGCGCCAAGTGCCCCAACGACGTGAAGCGGGCCATGATCGACTGGTGGGGCCCCGTATTCGTCGAGGCCTACGGCGCCACCGAGGTGGGCTCGACCTGCACCATCACCAGCGAGGACTGGCTGGCCCATCCCGGCTCGGTCGGTCGGCCGGTGCCGCCGTTCGAGGCTCTGGTGGTCGACGACGACGACCGTCCGGTGCCGCCCAACACCGAGGGCAGGCTGTACTTCCGGGACACCACCGGCCGGGGCGTCGTGTACCACAACGATCCCGAGAAGTCCCGGGCCGCCCACCTGGAGCCGGGCGTGTTCACTATCGGTGAGATGGGCTACATCGACGACGACGGCTTCGTATACATCACCGACCGGTTCTCCGATATGGTGGTCTCCGGCGGTGTGAACCTTTATCCGGCGGAGGCCGAGAACGTGCTTATGGAGCATCCGGGCATCGCCGACGTAGCTTGCATCGGCATCCCCGACCGCGAGATGGGCGAGGAGATGCGAGCGCTGGTGGTGGCCGCCGACGGCTGGGCGCCCGACGGCGACGCGGTCGTCGCGTTCTGCCGTGAGCGGCTGTCGCGCATCAAGTGCCCGCGATCGGTCGAGTTCGTCGATGATCTCGGCCGCAACGCCATGGGGAAGCTCGACAAGCGGGCGCTGCGGGCCCCGTACTGGAGAAGAGACGATGGTTAGGCCATTCCGGTTCGCGGTCTACTCCTATACGGCGACGTCCGCGGCGGACTGGCGCCAGCAGGCCCGTACCGCCGAGGAGCTGGGCTACAGCACGTTCTTCACCGCCGACCATCACATCGGGCCCGGCCCGGCCCTCACCGCGTCCAACACTGGCATCCAGGACCTGGCCGCCGTCCCCGCGATCATGGCCGCGGCCGACGTCACTTCGACGATCAACGTCGGGTGCCGGGTCTTCGGCACGGACTACCGCCATCCGGTGGTATTGGCCAAGGAGCTGGCCTCTTTGGACATTCTGTCGGACGGCCGCCTGGAGGTCGGTCTGGGCTGCGGCTGGATGGCCGACGAGTACCAGGCGATGGGCATCCCGTTCGACCGGCCCGGTGTGCGCATCGACCGCATGGAGGAGACCCTCGCAGTCATACGGGCCTGCTTCGGCGACGGCGAGGTGGACGTCGACGGCGCCCACTTCCAGGTCACCGGGTTCGAGGGCGTGCCCAAGCCGGTACGGCCGGGCGGGCCGCCCATCATGATCGGGGGCGGCGCCCGCCGAGTGCTGGGGCTGGCCGGCCGTGAGGCCGACATCGTCAGCGTCAACCTCGACAACCGCGCCGGGCGGCTGGGCCCGGAGGGCACAACCAGTGGCAGCGGGGCGCACACCGCCCGCAAGATCGAGTGGATCAAGGCCGGGGCCGGCGACCGGTTCGACCAGATCGAACTCGAGATCGGGGCCTACTTCGCTGTGGTGACCGACGACCGCCGCGGCGCCATAGAAGGCATCGCGGGCCGGTTCGGCGCTGATCCCGCCGTCTTCGCCGACCACGCTCACACGCTGATCGGCTCGGTCGACGGGATCTGCGAGCAGTTGGAGTCCCGGCGCGAGACCTACGGCTTCTCCTACATCACCGTCGGCACCCGGGTCGCGGAGGCGTTCGCGCCGGTGGTCGAGCGCCTGCACGGGACCTGACCCCGGCCGCGGAGAACAAGCGTCAGCGGGGCACGTCCTTCCACTACGCGCTGTCGGAGGCGCTCAACAAGACCTTCGGGCGACGAGAAAAGGCGTCAGCGGGGCACATCCTTCCACGGTTTGTCGCGGTCGACGCGAGGCTCGCGGGGCAGGCCGAGCACCCGCTCGCCGATGACGTTGCGCTGGATCTCGTCGGATCCGCCAGCGATGCGGTAGCCGGGCGCGCCGAGCACGTGCGCGCCCCACTCGTAGGTGCCCCGCTCGCCGGTGTCGGCCGCCAGCCGAGGCCCGAGCACCCGTGAGATCACGTCGGACATCATGGTCATGCCCTGCGTCCAGAAGATTCTGCCCAGCGAGCCCGCCGGCCCGGGCTGGCCGCTGCGAGCCAGATCAGCGGCCCGCCGGTTCAGCAGATGCTCCACCCGGCGGTGAACGTACATGCGCATCATCGCTTCACGTGTGGGCGGGTGGTCGGTGACGCCCGCCATCCTCGCCGTGTCGAGGAGCTGCTCCCAGGTGCCTCCCGTCGGTGTGGAAGTCTCGTTGGAGGAGTGGTCGCGTTCGTAGTCGAGAGTGGTCAGCGCGACCTTCCAGCCGTCGCCCTCCCGTCCGAGGCGAAGGTCGTCCGGAATGGCCGCTTCGGTGATGAACACCTCGTTGAAGGACGATCCGCCGCTCATCTGTCTTATGGGGCGGACTTCGACGCCGGGATGGTCGAGGGGAAGCATGAACGCCGTCAAGCCGCTGTGCTTGACGACATCGGGATCGGAGCGGGCGAGGAGCAGGCCCCAGTCCGCGAACTGGGCCCCGGAGCTCCACACTTTCTGGCCGTTCACTATCCACCCGGCGCCGTCGCGAACGGCTCGACAGGCGAGGCCGGCCAGGTCGGACCCGGCGCCCGGCTCGCTGAACAGCTGGCAGCACAGGATCTCGGCGGCCAGCAGCGGTCCGATGAACCGGGCCTTCTGCTCCGCGGTGCCGTAGTGGGCGACGGTCGGGGCGATGAGCAGCTTGGTGACGGCGAACAGTTCGTGGCTCGGCGGCGTCCCGTAGTCCCGTTCGAGGCGACCGAACGCCGCGGCGTGGGCCTTCGTCAATCCGAGCCCGCCGAACTCGACAGGCCAATCGACGGCGTGATAGCCGAACTCCTGCTTGCGGACGTTCCAGGCGACGAGGTCGTCGAGGATCTGCTTCTCCTCGTCGAAGCTGAGGTTGTGGAACACCGCGACACTGAAGTCGTCTCCGTCGCGGCTTCGAACCTGTTCGCCCTCTCGGCCGTGTCGGCTAGGCGCGTTGTGGCTGAGCCAGGCGCGCGCCCGCTCGACGAACGCGTCCATGTCAGCCTCGATCGGAGCAGCCTCCACAGCCTCGCACTCTATTGCGGAGTGCCCAACCGCAGACCGGGTCAGGCGTTGGCCCACCAGGCTTCGAAGAAGGGCTGGATCTCGCGACTGACGACCTCGACCAGCAGACCCGACGGCGGCTGGAGGTAGGCGAATATGCCGTGGGTGCCGTCGGCGCCGGGATCGCTGCGGCAGGCTGCAAGCGACCAGCCGAGGGAGACGAGCCGTTCCGCCTCGGCGTCGACGTCGTCGACCCAGACGCCCACGTGGTGGGCGCCGGGAGCGTCACGGCCGTCCCAGAACGATCCGCCGGAGCTCTCGAGCAGCTCGATGTGCATCGGCCCCTCGGCGGAGTAGCAGAACCGCAGCGGCACCCTGTCGAGGCCGCGCTCGGGCGTCCACACCGGCTGGGCGTCGCGGACCATGGGCGACGCCCATTTCACACCCAGCGCTCCGCCGAGCTGCTGCATGGCCGCGTCGAGGTCGACGACCCGCACGCCCACATGGAACGCCTCTCGCATGTCGATCATGGCACCCCCAAGAGGTCGGCCATTCCGGCGACCGTCCCTAGCCGCCGAGCTGGCTCACGTCCAGTGGTCGCCCTCGCGGAACGCCATGCCCAGACGGGCCTGGGGCGAGTCGGGGATCTCCTCGAGCGGGGTGCTGATCTCCTCGATCGTCGGCCCGAACTGGTCGGCCAGCGCCCTCATCTTGTCGGCGTCGAAGCTGTAGCAGCGCAGGGCGTTCTCGCCCAGCATCTTGCGGATGTCGGTGACAGGAAGGCCGGCGAGCGTGTTGCGCAGGCTCTCACGGGTGTGGGGCCAGGTGCCCTCGACATGGGGGTAGTCGGATCCCCACATCACGCTGTCGAGCCCCACGTCGTGGCGGGCGTTGGCCTCGGTGCGCGACATGAAGCTCGCCCCGACGAAGCAGTGCCGCTGCCAGTACTCGGTCGGCGTGAGCTCGAGCACGGCGCGGCCCTGCGCCCCCAGGTTGCTGGAGAGGGTGCTGTCGAGGTCTTTGAGGGTGCGGGGGATCCAGTCGGCGAGCAGCTCCGCGAACGTGAGCTTGAGACCGGGATGGCGGTCGAACACTCCGGTCCACATCAGCCACCACAGGTGCCGGGTGCTGAAGAAGAACGCCTCGGTGAGCGTCAACAAGATGTTGGCCACATGCCCGAACGGGTAGTGCTGGGCCGGGATCGAGTCCACGCCGTGGGTGTTGAGCGGCATGTTGTACTCCTCGCACACCGACCACAGCGGCTCGTAGATCTCGTCGTGCAGGCCCGGGTACTCGCCCGCGGGCGCCACCCCGGGGAAGGCGATGCCGCCCCGCAGGCCGTTCTCGGCGGCCCACCGGACCTCCTTCACGGCCGAGTCCACGTCCTCGATCTCGATCTGGGCGATCCCGAAGAACCGGTCCGGGTAGGCGGAGCAGAAGTCGGCCAGCCAGCGGTTGTAGATGCGGGCGCCGGCGACGCGCTGCTTGATCGAGGGCGCCGGGAGCCCCAGCGGCGCCCGCTCGCGGTACTCGGGGCTGAACGGGCGGGGGCCGTTCGGGAAGATCACGCAGCCGACCACGCCGTCGGCCTGCTCGTGGCGGGCCTTCACGTCGGGGTCCCGGGTGCCGGGCCCGAAGCCCTGCTCCTGCTGGAGGGTGTTCATCTCCTCGGACTTGCCCTGGGCCTTGCCGACGCTGGAGTGGTCGCGGAAAGCCTGCCGGGCCTCGAGCTCGGCCTGATAGGCCGCCATGTCCTTCTGCTCCACATAGTCGGCGAAGCCCTCGAAGGGCGGGCTGGCATGGGTGTCCGACGAGATCATCATGAGCCGCTCAGTGCCTAGCCCCTCGCGTTCGTCAAGCGTCTGAAGAGCCATCGCAGTCCCCCGATGAATTGTCCGATGCGCTATATTCGATGCGCTATATTAGCTTGATTGTCGCGCCTGCGCCGCGGCCCGGCAAGCGGCCCGGGTCGGTGTCGCCGCTCCGAGCCCGACGGGCGGCATCAGCTGTCGAAGAGCTCGCTGTCGAGGAGCGACCGCAGCGACTCGACCGCGGTGTCGTAGTCCAAGGGCGACGCCACCGCGACAACTGTGACACCGGCGAAGAACGTGCCCAGCACATGGGCCACTGCGCTGGTCCGCTCGGGGTCGAGGCCCGACTCCAGCGCCAGGGAGCGGTGCAGGTCGGCGGTCGATCCCCGGTACTCCGACACCGCCACCAACTCCGGGACGCGGGTCGCCTCGATGCGGGCGACCAGCATGAACCGGGCCAGTTCCGGGTCGGCGGCGTGGATGTCGATGGCGGTGTCGAGCATTGCGCTGATCTTGCTGCGAAGGTCGCCGGCGCCGGCGATGGTCTTGCCCCACGACGCGGCCAGGAGTTCCGACACTTCCTCGATCGCCGCGCTGAACAGCCCCGCCTTGCTTCCGAAGTGGTGGTAGAGCACCGGCGTGCTGACCTCGGCCCGGCGGGTGATCTCCGCGATGGTGGCGCCGTGGTAGCCGTACTCGGCGAAGACCTGCCGGGCGGACCTCAGCAGGGCCTGCTTGGTCCTCGCCGCCGTGTCCCCCGGAGGACGCCCGCGGGGGTTTGGCGACCGGCGGGCTCCGGGCGACGGCGGATCAGACTCTGCCGCGGCCGTGCCCTCGGGGGCCCCGCGGCCGCGGTGCTCGGTCACCGGCTCACCCCCACGAGGCTCCGGCGGCGGGCTCGCCGCTCTTGCTCGGTGGCCGGATCGGGCACCGGCTGGGCGGCGAGCAGCTCCCGGGTGTGGTCGTGGACGGGATCGGCGAAGAGGTCCTCGGTGCTCGCAAGCTCGACCAGACGGCCACGGTGCATGACCCCTATTCGATCACACAGGTAGCGGACCAGTGACAGATCGTGGGCGATGAAGACCATGGTGAGACCGAACTCCTGTCGCAAGTCGGCCAGCAGGTTCAGAATCGACGACCGCACCGAGACGTCGAGAGCGGAGACGGGCTCGTCGCACACGAGAAGCGATGGCCGGGCGGTGAGAGCCCGGGCGATGGCGATGCGCTGGCGCTGCCCGCCCGAGAACTCGTGGGGGAACCGGCTCAGCGAGTCCGGCGGGAGCTGCACGAGCTCGATCAGATCCCGTAGCGCGGGCTCGTCGTGACCGGGCGTCCCCCACAGGCCGTGGATGCGCAGGGGCTCGGCAAGGATGCGGCCGACGCGCATCCTGGGGTCGAGCGACGACGCCGGGTCCTGGAAGATCATCTGCATCCGGAGCCGCAGCCGGCGCAGTTGCCGCGCCCCGAGGCCGCTTAGGTCTTGGCCGTCGAAGCGGACCGTCCCGCTGCTCGGCTCGATCAGACGGAGCATGCAGCGGGCCAGCGTCGATTTGCCGCTGCCCGACTCGCCGACAATGCCGAGCACCTCGCCTCGCCGCAGCTCCAACGAGACTTCGTCCACCGCGGTTATCAGGTCGTGGCCCACGAGGCCCTCACCCTTGATCTTGAACGTCTTGGAGAGGCGCTCGACCTCGACCAGCATCCCGTCTCCCGTCCCGTCGCCCGTGGCGGCGCCGGCCGCGGCGGCCGAGGCGGGCGCAGGGGCGAGCGATGCCAGGTCGATCTCGTCCACCCGCGCGCAGGCCGTGGCCCGGGACCCGTCGGCCGGGTGGTCGAGCGTGACGAACGGAGGGGGCTCGGCGGTGCACACAGGGTCTGTGGAGAAAGGGCACCGCGGGTTGAAGCCGCAGCCATCGGGACGGGCTGCGGGCTCCGGCGGAGACCCGGCGATGGCCACCAGGCGCTCCTCGGTCCGGTCCAGCGGAGGGATCGAGCGCAGCAGCAGCCCGGTGTAGGGGTGGCGGGGGTCGGCGTACAGGTCGCGGGTCGGAGCCCGCTCGACGAGGCGGCCGCCGTACATCACCAGGACGCGGTGGGTGAAGCCGGCGATGATGCTCAGATCATGGGTGATTAGCAGCACGGCCAGGTCGCGGGCCTCGCCCAGTTCGTGGAGCAGGTCGAGCACCTCGGCCTGGATGGTCACGTCGAGCGCGGTGGTCGGCTCGTCCGCGATCAGCAGGTCGGGGTCGCCGGCCAAAGCGATGGCGATCATCACCCGCTGGCGCATCCCGCCCGACAGCTCGTGGGGGTAGGAGTCCATGAGACGCTCCGGCCGGGGCAGATGCACCTGGTCGAGCAGGTCCACGGCGATGTCGCGCATCTGCCGCTTGTCGAGGCCGGGGCGGTGAAGCTCCAGCGCTTCGACGACCTGGCGCCCTGTCTTCAGGACCGGGTTCAGAGAGGAGAGCGGATCCTGGAAGATCATGGCGATCCGGCCGCCTCGGATCCAGCGCATCTCCCGCTCGCTCTTGGCCAGCAGATCCTCGCCGCCCAACGAGATCGACGTCCGGGGCCCGTGCTCCCCGCCGATCCGGGGGATCAGACCCATGACCGACAGAGCGGTGAGGCTCTTGCCGCTGCCGGACTCGCCGACGAGCCCGACCCGCTCGCCGGCGCGGATGTCGAAGCCGACGTCGGTGACCGGCACGACCGGCTCGGCGTCATGGCGGCGCTGGAAGGCGACCCGCAGATCGCGGACCTCCAGCAGAGCCGCGCTCACAGCGCGGTCCGGACGGTGAGCGGATCGAGCCGTGGGCCGCGCCATGTCCCCGGCCGGGCCCCGACGCTCACGACGCGGTCCGGACGGTGAGCGGATCGGTGACCCGGTGCAGCCAGCTGCCGACGAGGTTCGTGCTGAGCACGCCGAGCAGCAGGAAGAGGCCCGAGAAGGTCGAGATCCACCAGCTCGTCGAGAGGTACTCGCGGCCCGACGACAAGATGGCGCCCAGCGAGATCTGGGGCGGCTGCACACCGAACCCGATGAAGCTCAGGCTGGCCTCGGCCAGCATCAGCGCGGCGAACGTGACCGCCATCAGCGACATGGCCGCGGCAGCCACGTTGGGGAGCACATGCACGAACAGGATCCGCGGCGTCGACGCGCCCAGCCCGGTGGTGGCGGTTACCAGCTCGCTCGTGCGCAGCGTCAGCACCGCGCCCCTCACGACCCGGGCGTACAGCATCCACGAGATCAGGCCCAAGACGATGACCAGCCCGACTATGCCCCGCTCTAGCACCCGCACCAGCACCATCACCAGCAGGATCCCGGGGAAGGCGAGCTCGATGTCGGTCAAGCGCATCAGCACGGCGTCGACCGCACCGCCGAAGTAGCCGGAGACCAGCCCGATCAGCGTTCCCAACGCAGCGCCCAGCAGCGCGGCCAGCGCCCCGACCGCGAAAGAGGTCCGCATGCCGTGCATAATCCTCAGAAAGAGGTCCCGGCCCAGCGAGTCGGTGCCGAGCAGGCCCCCCTCGCCGCCGGCCCAGGACGGCCCCTGGAGCCGCCTGTCCAGCCGGGGCGCGGAGGCGTCCAGGTCCGAGATGAACGGCACGAGCACCGACGAGGCCACCAGGGCGACCGCCACCACGACCGCCGCGACGATGACGGGGCGCCGCCGCAGCTCGGCCCAGAGCCGGTGGGCGCTCATCGCCGATCTGCCTGGGCGCTCATCGCCGGTCCGCCTCGACACTCATCGCCGGTCCGCCCTGACGGTCATCGCCGGTCCGCCTCGACACTCATCGCCGGTCTGCCTTGACGAGGTGGCGAGTGCGGGGGTCCACCGCGAAGTAGAACAGGTCGGCCAGCAGGTTCAGCACCGCGGTCGCGGTGGCGGCCACCATGACGATGGCCTGAACCAGGAAGATGTCGCCCCTGAACAGGGCGTCGGCGGCCAGGCGTCCGATGCCGGGCCAGGCGAAGACGATCTCGATGATGATGGCCGTGCCGACGAACACCCGGCCGAGCTCGAACAGCAGCAGGGTCACCACCGGCACGGCGACGTTCTTGAGGACGTGGCGCCGGGCGACCTGGCCCTCGCTGAGGCCCTTGGCCCTCGCGGCCAGGATGTAGGGCTTGCCGTACTCGGCGGACATGGTGGCCTGGGTGAGCTGGAAGTTCTGCGAGAAGGGCCGCAGTGCCAGCACCAGGATGGGCAGGATCATCACCTGGGGCTTCGGGTCGTAACCCGCGGTCGGCAGCCAGGCGATGTTCACCGCGAACACGAGCACGAGCATGATGGCCAGCCAGAACTCGGCGATCGAGATCACCGAGTACGACAGCACGTTGAGTCCGTTGGCCAGGGCCGAGTCGGACCTCCGGGCCGAGATCGAACCCATGAGCACGCCCAGCAGACCCCCTCCCAGCACCGCGGGGGCCACCAGCATCAACGTGGCGGGAAGCCGTCCGAAGACATGGCCGAGGGAGTCGCCGCCCAGCCACAGCGAGTCGCCGAAGTCGCCTCGCAGCGCATCCCAGAAGAACCGCCCAAGCTGGGTGACGAGGGGGTCGTCGAAGCCGTGCTTGCTGTTGAAGGACTCGATGGCCTCGACCGGCGTGCCGATCGGGAGGCCCAGCGTCGCCGGATCGCCCACGACATGCAGCGCCAGGAAGGTGATCAGCAGGGCCCCGCCGATCACGATCGCGAACTGGGCGACTCGCCCGAGCAGGTAGCGCCTCACGGGTCGCCGCCCGGGAGCAGAGGCAGGAGCAGGGGTGCGAGCGGGTGAGTGCGGCTGTGGCGGAACTGGTGGCCCCGCATCAAGCCGGCGTCACGTCAGCGCTCGTCACCCCTGCCCGTCACGAGATGCCCGTCACCCTGTTCTTGAGACCGAGGTCCAGTGGATGCGGGGGTCGGCCCTCTCAGGGATGCTGATGCCGTCGACATGGCCGACGATTCCCCGCTCCTTGTACAGGACCACGAAGCCGTGGGTGTCGCACACGCCCTCGGTCGCCGCGGCGAACAGCTCGGTCCGCTTGGCCGGGTCGACTTCGCCCATGGCATCGAGCACGGTCTGGCCGAGGCCCGGGTAGTTGCTGTAGTTGATCATCTCCAGCCGGCCCTCCTCCTTGACGAACAGGTTCCAAGCAGGAGTGACGCTCGGCGTCACATTGCCGGCCCGCACGAAGAACATCTCGGCCCGGCTCTCGCGGGGCTCGAAGAGGCTGTCAAGCCATTCCTGGTAGGGCGACAGCACGAGGTCGACGTCCAGGCCGACGGCTCCGAGCTGATCGACTACGACCTCGGCGATGTCTTCGCCGCCGGTGTAGCGGGCGGTGGGAACCGCGAAGCTGAGCGTCCCGCCGACTGCGCCGGCCTCCTCTATGAGCTGCCGGGCCCGGTCGGGGTCGTGTCCTTGGTCGGCGAGGTCCGGGTTGTAGCCCGCGTTGCCGGGAATGCCCAGCTGGCACTGGCCGCTGAGGGAGGTGTCCGCGCCGATGATCGCGGTCCGGATGCCCTCCTGGTCGACCGCCAGCACGATGGCCTCACGGACCCGCGGATCCTGGGTGATGCCGTTGTAGCCGTTCAGCCACAGCATCATCGTGCCGCTGGGGGCGTTGTAGGCGACGCCGGGGACCTCGCCGATGAGGTCGGCGGGAATGCCCAGCGCAACCTCGAACTCGTTGCCGGCGGCCAGGCCGGCGACCCGGGACGAGACCTCGGGCCGGGTGAGGCCGGTGACGGTGTCGGGCCCCGCGGGAGACCCGCCCCAGTAGTCGGCGTTCTTGGTGATGACGACCTTGTCGGCCGACCTCGACGTGAAGGTGTAGGGGCCGGTGCCGATCGGGTTGTCGTTCTGCGCGTTGGGGTAAGACGCGGTGTAGGCGGGCGGGACCATCTGGGCCGAGGTCAGCGCCGCGAGGAAGTCCGGCGACGGCTGGGCCGTCATCACGTCGACGGTGTGCTCGTCGACGACTGTTGCCGTCGCGTAGTCCGAGAAGTAGTTGGAGATGAGCGACCCGAACTCCTCGCCGGAGATCCGGTCGAGGCTGAACTTCACAGCCTCGGCGTTGAACGGCTCGCCGTTGTGGAACGTGATGCCCTCGCGCAGCTTGAAGCGCCAAGTGACCTGATCGTCCATGAGCTCGTAGGACTCGGCGAGCTCTCCGATGACAGCCCCGCTGTCGTCGGAGGTGACGAGCCCCTCGGTCACGTTGCCCCACAGCATGACGGTGTTCCAGACGGCGTTGCTCCGCTGCGGGTCCATGTCCTGGATCTCGGGGCCGATGGCGACCCTGATGTCGAAGGTGTCCGATTCGGGCTCGGCCGTCTCGGCAGCCGCGGCTGCCTCCTCGGCCGCGGCCGCCGCGGCCTCGGCTTCTTCTCTGGCAGCCGCCGCGTCGGCCTCAGCCGCGTCGAGGGCCGCCTCGAGCTCGGCCATCGCCGCGGGGTCCACGGCGCCCTCTGCCTCGGCCATGGCAGCTTCGAGAGCCGCCTCGGCGTCAGCCGCCCTCGCGGCGGCCGCGTCGGCGTCGGCCGCGGCCGCGTCGGCGGCAGCCTCGGCCGCGGCCGCGTCGGCCTGAGCCTGTTGGAGCGCGGCGGCATCGGCCGCGCTGGTGTCCGGAGCGGCTTCGTCGTCGCCGCAGCCCGCGGCGACGAGGCCTAAGACCAGCAGTACGGCTAGCGGCAGGCGCCACGGTCGTAGCGCCTTCCCCGAGACCTTCTTGACTGAGGTCTCCCTGTCGACAGATCGCACGTCATATCCCCCTTTGTGGACCACGGTGCCCGTGTCGCCACAACCTCAGCGGCGATCACGTCAGCACAATATGCGCGGGATCATATTTCGGCAAGGCCCCGAGGGGCGGGCCAGAGGAACCGGGAGGCTCCGGTCGCCTCTAGCCGTCGGCGAGGGCGGCAGACGCGAAGATCGAGCCCAGCTCAGCGTCCTCAGCGCCGATGAGGCGCTCGACCCAACTGTGGAACCGGTGCCCCCCACCCTCGTTGCGGCCGAACACGAACCACTCCTTGGCGCCGGTCGCGACCGTGGCCTGGATCCCCGAGCAGGTGGTGTAGTCCTCCTCCCGAACGACCTTCTCGAGCAGATCGGCATGCTCGGCGGCCTTGGCTGCGGCTGCCTCGTCGGGCGGCTCCGCCAGGAAGTAGGACTGCACGGTGACCGACCGATCGGGGGCGGGGCCGGGGAACAGCTGCGACAGCAGGACCGACTGGCCGTGGTAGATCGCCATTGAGACGTTCGGGAACATCGTCCAGACACCGCCGACGGTGGCGTCGATGTCCCAATCGTCGGGGGAGTCGCCCAGCTCCAGGAGCGACGGGTCTGGCCTGGACATTCGCTGGTGCGGCCCGAACACGTGGTAGATGGCCTTGTTGCTCGCGTCGGGACCGAAGGTGTTCTGGTGGAGGATGGGCAGGTGGTAGTAGTCGAGGTAGCCGTCGTAGGCCAGCTTCCAGTTGGGCCCCTCGATCTCGCGGCGCGAGAACAGGTGCCAGTCGGCGAAGTTGAAGTGCGCGAGCACCTCGTCGTAGCCGGCCAGGAAGTCATCGAGGTGGAGCTCGGCGCCGGGGGTCAACCCGACGAAGACCATGCCGGCGCGCTCGCCGGCCGGAAGCGGCGTCAGCCCGAGATCCTCGGTGTCGACCGGGCCGAACTCGCTGCGGTTGGTGATGCCGACCAAACGGCCGCCGGTGTCGTAGGCCCAGCCGTGGTAGGGGCACGAGAACCCGCGAGCGGTGCCGCAGCCGTCGGCCACCACTATCGCGCCGCGGTGGCTGCACATGTTGACGAACGCCTTGATCTCGCCGTCGCGGGCGCGGGTGACCAGGATGGGCACGCCCGCGGCTCGCATCGCCTTGTAGGAGTCCGGCTCGCGCAGCTCGCTGCCGAGGGCCACCATCAGCGGGACGCGCTTGAAGATCCTGTCGATCTCGAGCTGCCACCGCCCGGGATCGGAGTAGTTCGTCGAAGGCACGCGGAAGGGGGCCGGCTCCTGGTCGCCGAGGTTCGCTCTGGTGTGGGCGATGTTGCGCTGGGCCATGGCCACAAGCTGTGCTCTGCTCATTGGGACCTCCCCGGGTCCAGCCGCCCGCAATAATAGAGCGGTCAGCAAATTGCTTCTCACCGGACCCGCCGGCGCCCGTCGCGAAGTCGGCGACCGCGTCAGCGGGGAACGTCCTTCCAGGGCAGATCGCGGTCGACGCGGGGCTCGCGGGGCAGTCCCAGCACCCGCTCGCCGATGATGTTGCGCTGGATCTCGTCGGATCCGCCCGCGACGCGGTATCCGGGCGCGCCCAGCACGTGCTCGCCCCACTCGTAGGTTCCCCACTCCCCGGTGTCGGCCACCAGCCGCGGGCCGAGCACCAGCGAGACCACCTCCGACATCAGCCTCATCCCCTCGGTCCAGAAGATCTTGCTCAACGAACCCTCCGGCCCAGGCCGGCCGCGGCGGGCCAGATCGGCAGCCCGGCGGTTGAGCATGTGCTCGACCCGCCGGTGGACGTACATGCGCGTCAGCGCCTCCCGGACCACCGGGTCGCCGGTGGCGCCCACCTGTCGGGCCGTGCCCAGAAGCTGCTCCCACGACGCGCCGCTCGCGCCCGAGGGGTCGCCGGAGGAGCGGTCGCGCTCGTAGCCGAGCGTCGTCAGCGCGACCTTCCAGCCGTCGCCTTCGGCGCCGATGCGAAGGTCGTCTCCGATCCGGGCGTCGCCGATGAACACCTCGTTGAACGAGGTGCCGCCGCTCATCTGCCTGATGGGGCGGACCTCCACGCCGGGATGGTCGAGCGGGAGCATGAAGGCGGTCATGCCGTTGTGCTTGACCGCGTCGGGGTCCGAGCGGGCGATGAGCAGCCCCCAGTCCGCGAACTGGGCGCCGGAGCTCCACACCTTCTGGCCGTTGACGATCCACTGGTCGCCGTCGCGGACGGCGCGACACGCCAGTCCGGCCAGATCGGAGCCTGCGCCAGGCTCGCTGAAGAGCTGGCAGCACAAGACCTCGGTCGCCAGCAGCGGCCCTACGAAGCGGGCCTTCTGCTCGGCGGTGCCGAAATGGGCGATGGTCGGAGCGATGAGCCTCTTCGTCACCGCGAACAACTCGTGACTCGGAGGCGGCCCGTAGTCGTGCTCGAGCCGGTTGAACGCCACCGAATGGGCTCTCGTCAGCCCGAGCCCGCCGAACTCGGCGGGCCAATCCACAGCGTGATAGCCGCACTGCTGCTTGCGGGCGTTCCACGCGACCAGATCGTCGAGGACCTGCCTCTCCTCATCGAAGCTGAGGTTGTGGAACACTGCGACGCTGAAGTCGCCCTCGCCCCAGACCCGCGGCTGCTCGCTCTGTCGGGATGGCCGGTGCGAGGCGTTCCGGTCGAGCCATGCCCGAGCCTGCTCGACGAACCCTTCGAGGTCGGTCTCGCTGGGAGCAGTGTTCACGGGCCCGAACCCTATTGCCGCGCCTCACCGTCGGGCAGATCGCCCCTATAGGGTCGGCCGGCAGTCGTGCGTCTCGTCACGACCTCTCCGACCACGGTGACCCTATGTCGCAGCAACCAGGCCAACCCCGCATCGCGCCGCTGCCGGAGGCCGAGCGCGACGCCTACGCCCGGGAGCTGCTGGACTTCGCGGGCGGACCCGACGGCGGCGGCCGCACCCCGAACCTCTGGACCACCCTCGTCCGCCATCCCGGACTGTTCCGGCACTGGATCCCCTTCGGCGGCAAGCTGCTGGCCGGCAAGATCCCGGCGCGGGATCGAGAGCTGATGATCCTGCGGACCGCTTGGCGGTGCGGAGCGGAGTACGAGTGGGGGCAGCACTGCCGGATCGCCCGTCAGGCCGGCGTCACCGACGGCGAGCTGAATCGGATCGCCAGAGGCCCGGCCGCGCCGGGCTGGGATCCGTTCGACGCCGCGCTGCTGCGAGCCGTCGACGAGCTCCACGACGACTCCCGCATCACCGACGGGACTTGGGCGGTGCTGGCCGACCGGTATGACACCAAGCAGCTGATCGAGGTGCCGATGCTCGTCGGCCAGTACCACTTGGTGGCCTTCACCATGAACACGCTGCAACTGGAGCACGAGGCCGGCGCCGACCGGTTCCCGGACCTCGTCTGAGAAGACGCGCTCCACGGGCGGCCCGCTGGCACGGCCGGGGCTTCTACAGCAGAGCTTGCATGTCCACCGAGTCGATGTACTCGTGGAGGCGGACCAGCTCGAGGTCCTCGTTCAGGAAGTAGATCATCCCGGCCTGGATGCGCACGGGCTCGCCGTCGGGCCCCTCCGCGGCCAGAACCATCTCCAGCAGGTAACCGCCGGGGAAGACCTGGATGTTGACGTCCTGGCGCTCGCGATTCCGCAAGTACTTCAGCTTGTCGATGAGAGCATCGAAGTGGAGGTCGGCCGAGACGGCCTGAGGCTGGCCGGGCACGGCGTAGTTGCGCCAGACGACATGGCTGTGCTTGCCTGCCGGCATGTCGGGCATCCGGACCGTGCCGTCGTCGTTCAGCTGTATCGGGTGGCCCTCCTCGAATGGCAGCGGTCCGCTCACTGAGGCCTCGGCCAGCTCTCGAATGGCGGCGAGGTGCCGCTTCAGGTCCTCCCCCGGCATGGACTGCCAGTCGGGCGGGCTCCATCCTTCGGCTGCAGGCATTACGACCCCTCGGTGCGCTGGATTATGCTGACTCGCATATTTTCGTCACGATGTCGCGAAGGTGTCAAATGGCCGGGGTGACTCGATGGCCCGGGGTGACTCGATGGACACGAGCGAACTGAGGGGCAAGGCGGCCGTCATCACCGGCGGTGCAGGGACGATCGGCCGGGCCTTGGCACGACACCTCGTCGAGGCCGAAGTCCGCGTCACCCTGGCCGACATCGAGACCGGCAGCGGCACAGCCCTGGCTTCGGAGCTCGGCTGCGGCTTCATAGAGACCGATGTGCGCGACCCCGGCGACAACGAGCGGATGATCGCGGCCGCGGTCGACCGCCACGGACGGTTGGACCTGGTCTTCTTGAATGCCGGCGTGTCGATGCAGAGCCTCGATGCGAGCCTGCCCTACGACCCGGCCGGCATCGATCTTGACGCATACCGGCGGATCCTGTCGGTCAACATCGACGGCGCCGTGTTCGGCGTGTCGGCCGCGCTCGGTGCGCTGGAACAGAACGGCGGCGGGGCCATCGTCGTCACGGCTTCGGTCGCGGGGCTCATCGCCTGGCCCCCCGACCCGGTGTACACCATCTCCAAGCACGGGCTGGTCGGCTACGTCCGCTCGATCGCGCCGGCGCTGCATGAGCGGGGCATCACCGTCGACGCGGTGTGCCCCGGCGCCACGGGCCACTTCGGACCCGGCCAGGTCCCCGAAGGGCTGGCTGTCCTGGCGCCGGAGGCGCTCGCGGCGGCCATGCTCGAGATCGGCACCGACGGAGGGACCGGGCGGGCGGCCAGTGTTGTGGCCGGCCGCGAACCCGTGGTGCAATTCCATGAGTTCGGCGAAGTCGAGGGCTTCTGAGCAGGAGACAGCAGAGGGGGACGCGAATGTCGGGACTGAAGCACCCGCTCAGCGGCGCGGTGTACGACCTCGCAGAGGACGGCGCGATCCGGGTCACCACCGCGGACAGCTCGGGCACCTTCGACAAGAACGGCGTCTGGATCAGCGGCGACCTTCGCTCCTGCGATCCGCAGATGTGCAACTGGATCGCCTCGGGCGTGTACAAGCTGGCTCCCCGCCGACCGACCTCGTACCGGACGGAGGAGGAGTCGTGACCCGCGCCGCACCGCTGCGTCCGGGGTCGGCCAAGCCCGCCTACCAGCAGATCCTGGACACTGACACCCACCCGGTGCCGGAGGTGCTGCGCCGGACCAGCGACGTCCGCTTCACCGACGCCGACATTGAAGTCTCGCGGTACACCAGCCGCTCGTTCCACGAGCTGGAGAAGGAGAGGGTCTGGAGCCGGGTGTGGCAGATGGCCTGTCGCAGCGAGGACATCGCCGAGGTGGGCGACACCCTTCGCTACGACATCGCCGACCGGTCGTATCTGCTCGTGCGAACCGCCCCCGACGTCATCAAGGGCTACTACAACGCCTGCCTGCACCGCGGCCGGATGCTGCGGGAGCACGACGGGCGGGTGAACGAGATCCGCTGCCCGTTCCACGGGTTCTGCTGGGAGCTCGACGGCCGCCTGAAGCAGGTTCCGTCGGACTGGGACTTCCCCCACGTCCACGAGCGCGCCGAGGAGTTCCAGCTGCCCGAGGTCAAGGTGGACACCTGGGGCGGCTTCGTGTTCATCAACCCCGACGACGACTGCGAGCCGCTGGCGTCGTTCCTGGGCGACCTGCCCGACCATTTCGCCGGCTGGGATCTGGAGAACCGGTACAAGAGCGCGCACGCCGCGAAGGTCATCCGCTGCAACTGGAAGGTGGCGTCGGAGGCCTTCTCGGAGGCGCTCCACGTGGTGGCCACCCATCCCCAGATCCTGCCGAGCATCGGCGACGCGATCACGCAGTACGACGTGTGGGGGAACTTCAGCCGGGCCATCTCCCCCAACAACGTGCCGAGCCCGCACCTGCGCTGGACCCCGACCGAGCAGCAGATGTTCGACGTGCGGACCGACCGGCGTCTGGGCGACGACCCGGTGCAGGTGGTCCCCGAGGGCATGACCGCCAGGGAGTTCACCGCCCAGGTCGGGCGCCAGATGTGGAGACCCGTCGTGGGCAATCGCGTCGACCGGATGTGCGACGCCGAGTTCAACGACTCGATCTACTACACCGTGTTCCCCAACTTCCACCCCTGGGGGGCGTTCAACGCCATCACCTATCGCTTCCGGCCCAACGGCGACGACCACGAGAGCTGCATCATGGAGTGCATGTTCCTGCTGCCCTTCGCAGAAGGACAGCGGCCCCCGGCGGCCAAGATCAACTGGCTCGGTCCCGATGACGCGTGGTCGGAACACGCACCGGAGCTCGGAAGCCTGGCCCGGGTCTTCGACCAGGACACGTTCAACCTGCCGAGAATGCAGGAGGGCCTCCGGACCATGAAGAAGCCGGGCGTCACCCTGGCCAACTACCAGGAACTGAAGGTCCGCCACATCCATGTGCTGCTCGACGAGTGGATCAGCCGCGACTGACGGCTGGAGCCCCACCCATGGATCTTGAACACGTCGCGGACGAGCTGGAGATCAGGCGGCTCGTCGACACGTTCTGCGACGGCGTCAACAGCCGGGACGGCGCGCTGTGGGGCTCGGTCTGGGACGACGAGAGCGCGACGTTCTGCCTGAGCGGCGCCCAACGGTCGGGCAAGGACGCCATCGTCGCCGGGTTCGTCGACGGGATCGAGGCCTACGACCTGCTGGTGCAGGTGGCCACCAACGGCCGCATCGACATCGACGGGGACACGGCGACGGGCCGGTGGTACATCCTCGAGATCGGCCGGCTTCGCGACGGATCCTCGTCGCAGCAGGTGGCGCTGTGCCGCGACCAGTACCGGCGCACCGCCGCCGGGTGGCGGCTCCGTCGCCGAGAGGTCGAGCGCATCTACAAGGGCGGCGCTGCTCTGGCGGGGTGGGCGAGGCCGCCTCCGGGCTGAGGTCGTGTCGGAATCTCGGTGCGATTCCTGTGGGCATACGACACGTTTCTCACCCGAGTTTCCTTGGACTCCCAAAGAGGTCGAGAGAAGGGGACCGCGCCGGGGCCTAGACGGCCTTACCGGAACCGGGCCGGATCCAGTGCCCTCACCGCATCCGGCTCCAGCGGCGGCACCTCCCCCAGGATGAGCGCAGCCGCCAGCCGTCCCATGGCCGGCGAGGTCTTGATGCCGTAGCCGCCCTGACCGGCGAGCCAGAAGAACCCCGGACAGTCGGGGTCGAAGCCGACCACGGGAACGCTGTCGGCTGCGAAGGTGCGCAGCCCGGCCCAGGTGCGGCGCACACCCCGGACCTGCAGGGTGGTGGCCGCCTCCAGCTCCTCGACGCCCACGGCGATGTCCTCCATCTCGGGCCGGGCGTCGCAGGGCTCGCTCGGGGTCTCGTCCACGGGCGACACCAGCAGCATCGACCCCTCGGGCTCGAAGTAGAAGCGGTTGCCGATGTCCCAAACCATCGGCCAGCCCGAGGCGTCGATCCCCGACGGCGGAGGGAACACGAACACCGATCGGCGCAGCGGACACAGACCCAGCGGGGCGACCCCGGCCAGCGCGGCCAACTGGTCGCACCACGCCCCGGCCGCGTTCACCACCACGTCGCAGTCGAGCGACCGCTCGCCGGCCTGCACCCGCCAGCCGCCGGCGCGCTCGGCGGCCGACACGGCCCCGGCGCTGAGGCATAGCTCGGCCCCCTTGCGTCGGGCGCCCCGCAGAAAGCCCTGCAGCAGCCCGTCCACATCGATGGTCATGGCCCGGGGCTCGAAGACCCCGGCCGCGGCGGCCTCCGGGAGCAGCACTTCGACCAGGGCCCGGCACTGCGACGAGTCGAGGCGGCTCACCTCCACGCCCGCCGCCTCCGCAGCCGTCGCCTTGGCGTCCAGGCTGTGGCGCTCGCCGGCCCGGGCGATCCACAGCAGGCCCCGGGGCGACAGCAGGTCGTGCTCCGCGAATCCTTGCGGGGGCTCGGCCAGGAACGGGCGGCTGGCCGCGGCCAGCAGGCGCACCACCGGGGCGCCGGAGGTCTCGGTGTGCAGGGCGGCCGAACGGCCGGTGGCGTGGGCGCCGGCCTGGGCCTCGCGCTCGACGACGACCACCGAGGCCGTCGGAGCCAGGTGCCAGGCCGCGCTGGCGCCCGCTATCCCGGCCCCGATGACCACCACGCGCATCCGATCAGCCTGCCACGAAGACAGACTCCAGCGGCCCGAGCATTCCGAACAGCGGCGAGCCGCCCGAGCAGCAGCGAGCACAAGCGGGCATCCCGACCGAACCGAACCTGCCGCGGCAACGGGTCGCGCACGACGGCGGATTCGCAAGGCGGGAACATCGGCTCCAATGCGAGGGGGGCCGGACAGGCGGTATACAATCCGGCCCCGCGGATCGGCCTGGCACACAGCCGCCCGCGCGGCCGCAGGGTGCCACCAGGAGGAGCGGAGTGCGCGACGGACTGACAATCATTGACACCGACACCCATGTGTGGCCGTCGGTGGAGGTGCTCAAGCGCTACGCCGACCAGAAGTTGCTAGACCGCTGGGACAGCGAACTGGCCCAGTACGAGCGCCGGGTGGAGCTGCCCCTCACCTACGGCGACCCTGAGGGGCCGTGGACCAACCTGAGCATCGAGCCCCGCGGCTACCTGCGGGAGATCGGCGAGAAGTCGCACCTCGAGGAGAATCTCGGAGCAGGCGGACGGGCCGCGCTGGAAGGCAAGATCCGGGGCCTGGTGGTCACCGAGGACTCCCCCCGCCACGGCGTCGGCCACGACAACTGCGAGGGCCGCATCGCCGACATGGACCGCGAGGGCGTCGACGTTCACCTGCTGATCCCCGGCACCTGGCCGCAGTCGGTGACGGTGTGCCCCACCGACGTGGCGACCGGCCTGTACGAGTCCTACGCCCGCTACATGGCCGACTTCTGCTCCATCGACACCGACCGGCTCAAGAGCCTGCTGCTGCTCACCGGCGAGGACGTGGAATGGTCGGTGGGCCACGTCGAGGAGTGCGGCAACCAGCCGTCGGTGGCCGGGGCGATGCTGGCGCTGGCCGAGGGCTTCCCCATCGACGACCCCGATCTGGAGCCGATCTGGGCCGCCATGGCGGCCGCGGACCTGCCGCTGCTGCACCACTCGTTCTTCTACGAGCCTCCGTACTTCCCCGGCTACCGCGACGTGTGGGACAACATCGTGGTGGCCCGCACCGCGGCACACCCGTGGGGGGCGCAGCTGCGGCTGGCCTACCTGCTGCTGTCGGGCGTGTTCGACCGGTATCCCAACTTCCGGGTGGGGTTCTCCGAGACAGGCTGCGGCTGGCTGCCGGAATGGCTGCTGCGTCTCGACGGGCAGTCCAAGCACCTCAAGAGCAAGGGCCCGGCGCTGGCGATGCTGCCTTCGGAGTACGCCCGGGCGGGCCGCGTCTACTGCGGCATCGAGCTCTACGAGGGCCCCAAGATCTACGACTACGTCGACAGCGTGCTCGGCGACGGAGTGCTCATGTACCAGTCGGACTTCCCCCACGCCCAGTGCCGGTTCCCCGACTCGCCCGGCGCTGCGCTGGCCTGGGGGATTGAAGACGACGCCAAACGCGAGAAACTGTTCTCGGGCAACGCCGCCCGGTTCCTGCGCATGGCGGCCTGACCTGCGCCGCAGCCATCAGCACAACCAACGTTCTCAGGCACGCGACACCCAAGAGACAGGACAGAGGACCAACGATGGTCGAACGAGAGCAGACGAGGCTGCGCGAGCGTGACCGCAGCACCGAGGACCGCCACCCCTACGAGGTGTTCTTCTCGGCGTTCAAGGAGAGGCGCGACCTGGCCAACAGCGGCCAGGTGGTGATCAAGGGCAAGGACCTTCCCTGGCAGCAGTCCCGGCAGGGCCGCAGCAAGTACTACCTGCACATGCGGGCCGAGAACCGGGCCGTGCAGGACTGGATGGTGTTCCGCAAGGACATCCAGACCGAGTCGGGGGCCCACACCCACCAAGGCGGGCTGGTGATCTACGTCACCCGGGGCGCGGGCTACAGCGTGTTCGACGGCGTGGAGTACCACTGGAAGCCCGGCGACCTGCTGATCCTGCCGGTGAAGCCGGGCGGGGTGGAGCACCAGCACTTCAACTACGACGACTCTCAGAGCTCTCAGTGGATCGCCTTCATCTACATCCCGTTCCTGTTCCAGACCGGCTCGATGCTGGCCCAGGTGAAGGAGCAGTCGAACTGGCGGGAGATTGCGGCCAAGGACACCGGTGCCGACGACAGCAGCGACGGCGAGGCTGCCGTTGAGGATCCGATCGTGGCCGTCACCCGGATCATCGGCGAGCGGGCCGGCGATGGCTGACGAGACGGCCGTCACCGACACCGAGGCAATGGCCGAAGAGATGGCTGCGACGCTCTATGACCTGACCTTCGCGGAGTCGCGGGCCGAGCGCGACCGCCGGGCCCAGGCCAGGAACCTGATCGGACGGGAGGACTGCGAGCCCGAGCTCAACCGCATGGGAACGATGCGCTGGTACCTGCATCCCCATCTGGATACTCCCAGCACTCGGGCCCTCTACTTCCACGAGTTGGAGATCCCGCAGAACTCCAACAGCGGCAAGCTCTACTGCCAGGGCGGGATGATCCACTTCGTGCTCGTCGGCAGCGGCCACACCGTGCTCGACGGCCGGGCCCACGAGTGGGAGGAAGGCGACGTCATCGCGATCCCCATCAGGGAGTCCGGCGTCACCTATCAGCACTTCAACACCGGTGTCGGCCCGACCCGGATGCTGGTGTGCTGGGCCAACCTCGACTCGGCCATCAGCCCCGAGGGCGGGGTCGCCATGGAGGTGCTGGAGCCCTGCCCCGAGTGGCAGGCCCGGCACGGCTGAGCACGGTCAGGGCCGCGGCGATGCAGGCCTGCCCCCGATGACGCCGATGACGGGCACCGCGGCCCGGTCGACAGCGGACAGCGCCGAGACTGCCCCGGCGACGGCACAATTCCCCCGATGACGGGCGCCGCAGACCCGACAGGCCGACCCGCACTCGTCTGCCGTGCGGCTCGGCCTGCGCCGAGGACTCCGGTGGGCGCCTCGGAGGCGAGCCTCTCGGGTGCGGTGCTGGAGCGGCTCGGCCTGGCGCCGGGCGGGGCGGTGGCCCTGCACAACGGCGACCATGCAGCGTGGGCCGTCGCCCGGGCCCATGCCGACGGCGGCGGCAACAACGGCAGCGACTGGGACGGCGACGGCCGCGGCGGCAGCGACGAGCGGCTTGTGCGGCTGGGCCGGATGCTGTGGCCGCAGCTGGCGGTGCGCCCCGGCGAGCCAGTGTCGGTGGAAGCGGTCGGAGTTCTGCCCGCGGCGGAGAAGGCCCGCATCACTCCGCCCTACAACCTGACCTTCAACCTGCACCAGCGGCTGCTGGAGCGCCTGCGCGACGACGGCACTCCGCTGTATCCGGGAAATCGGGTGCTGGCGGAGATCTATCCGGGCGGCGCGGGGATGCTGGTGCGGGTCGACCTGGCGTCGCCGTCGCCGTCGATCATGGCCGACAGCACGGAGGTGGAACTGCACCGAGCCGACGTGAGCGTGTCGGAGCGGGTGGTCACCCTGGCCGACGTGGGCGGCTGCGATCCGATCATCCGGCGGCTGCGCGAGCTGGTGGAACTGCCGCTGCTGCGGCCCGCGTTCTACCGGCGTCTGGGGGTGCGTCCCCCCAAGGGAGTGCTGCTGCACGGCCCGCCCGGCACGGGCAAGACGCTCATCTGCAAGGCGCTGGCCAACGAGCTGGGCGTCACCGCCTACCGGATGTCGGCCACCGAGCTGGTGGGCAGCGTGCAGGGCGAGACCGAGGCCAACCTGCGGCTGCTGTTCTCGCGGGCGCTGGCCCACGCCCCGTCGCTGATGATGATCGACGAGTTCGACGTGATCGCCACCAACCGGGAGCGCCTGGCGTCGCAGAGCGACGTGCGGGCGGCAAGCCAGCTGCTGACGCTGATGGACGGGCTGGAGGAGGTGGACGGCTTGATCCTGATGGCCACGACCAACCGCATCCAGGCCATAGACCCAGCGTTTCGCCGACCCGGACGATTCGAGGAGGAGATCTTCCTGGGGCCGCCCGGCGAGACGGCTAGGGCTGAGATCCTGTCGATCCACACCCGAGAAATGCCGCTGACCACCGAGGCCCATGAGGCCATCGCCGCCGTGGCGGGCGAGACGGGCGGGTTTGTGGGCGCCGACCTCATGCACTTGGCCCGCTCGGCCGGCCTGGCCGCCGCCGACCGGCTGGGGTCGGGACGAGCCGGCTTCGAACTGGCCGACTCGCTGGAAGGCACAGAGTTGGCGGTGGAGCGCCGCGACCTCGAAGCGGCGCTGAAGACAGTGAGGCCCAGCGTGCTGCGCGACGTGGTGACTCGCACCGAGCGGATCGCCTGGGACCAGATCGTGGGCCTCGGCGAGTTGAAGGAGCGTCTTTGGGAACTGGGTCGCCGCGCCATCGAAGGGGCTGCGAGCTTCGCGGCCGGCGCACCGGACCCGACGGCCGGACCGATCGCGGCC
Organism: Acidimicrobiales bacterium; assembly: GCA_963667505.2. GTDB lineage: Bacteria > Actinomycetota > Acidimicrobiia > Acidimicrobiales > Aldehydirespiratoraceae > Aldehydirespirator. The sequence continues at coordinate 2,904,905 of OY763490.2, forward strand.
GTACCTTACGGGACCGTCGCCGATGCAGACCCGGCCGACAGTTCTGTGCCGCAGTCTGCCCAAGGGCTGCTGCTGCACGGGCCGCCCGGATCGGGCAAGAGCGCGCTGGTGCATGCCTTGGCCTCCGAGTTGGGCGTGAACTTCGTGGCCATCGAGGGCAGCAAGGTGTACAACCAGTGGCTGGGCGAGTCCGAGGAGGCTGTGCGGGCGCTGTTCCGGCGGGCGGCCGAGGCCCGTCCGTCGCTGGTGCTGCTCGACCACCTCGACGCCCTGGCCCCGGTGCGGGCGGGCGAGAGCGGGGAGCGCACCGACGAGCGGGTCGTCTCGGCGCTGCTGGCGTCGCTCGACGACGTGCTGGCGGGGGGTCAGGTGTTGGTGGTGGGCGCGTCCAACCGTCCCGAACTGATCGACCCGGCAGTGCTGCGCTCGGGCCGCCTAGGCGTGCACCTGGAGGTGCCCAACCCCGGCAAGGCCAGGCGGGGGGCCCTGATCGGGTCGCTGGCCGCCGCTCACGGGCTCGAGCTCGACGCGGACTTGTCCGCCGAGTTGGCCGACAGCACCGACGGCTGGAGCGCGGCCGACATCCTGATGCTGGCCGGCGAGGCCGCGAGCCGGGCCGCCCTGGAGGATCGCCCGCTGCGCTTCGACGACCTGGCCGACGCCCTGCCCGCCCTCGCCCGACTGTAAGAGACTCGCCGCCAAATTGAGGCGAGAATTGTGTCTATACCGCCCATAACCGCATCAATTTCGGTCAAGGCCCGATGACCCTCTCGGCTTCAGGGTCGGCGGGGGTCGCCAGCGGGCACCCGCTTGCCACCGAGGCTGGCATCGCAGCGTTGCAGGCCGGCGGCACTGCGGTCGATGCCGCGCTGGCTGGGGCGTTCACCCAGTGGGTGGTCAACGCCCCGCAGTGCGGACCCGGCGGCGAGATGGTGACCCTGGTGGCGAGGGCGGGCACCGGCACGGCGCAAGGCAGCATCGCCAGGCGAACGTCGGGTGAGGAACGGGCAGACCGTTCCGCCGACGACGCACGAGGCAACGCCGTCGTGTACGGCGGCTGGTCGCGGGCACCGATGGCTATCGAAGACCGCGAGGCGTCGGGCGAGGCGGACGCTGCTGGACGGGGCTGGCCCGCCACCAGCGGGCCTCGCAACGCGGTGGTGCCGGGCTCGCTGCGGGGCGCCGACGCGGTATGGCGAGCCCACGGACGCTTGGGGTGGGGAGACCTGTTCGGGGGCGCCCTCGCGGCCGCGGCAGGCCACACGGTGACCAGGCGGATGTCGGCGTTCTACAAGCGGGTGGAGGACCGGGGCCATGTCCAGGCCTTGGGGCGAACCCTCGGCACCGACGAGGCCCCCGTCGAGGGCGCCGAGATTCGCCTGCCCGCGCTGGCGGCCACGCTCGAGGCGGTGGCTGCCCACGGAGCGGACGTGTTCTATCGCGGCTCGCTGTCCGACCGCCTGGTGGCCGCAGCTGTATCCGAGGGCGCACTGCTGCGCCACGACGACCTGGCCGCCGTGCGGGCCATCGTTGAACCGGCGATGCGCTTCGACCTCGACGACATCGTCGTGTGGGTGCCCGGCGCGCCCAGCCAGGCGCCGATCACACCCGCTCTGCTGGCCGCGGTGGAACCGGGAGTCGACCCGGTGTCCCGACAGTTCGCCGAGGCGGCGGCCCCGCTCGTCGAGCAGCGACTGACAGAGTTCTGCGCCCGCGGCCCGGCCCCACTGTCAGGCACGGCCGTCTCGACGGCGGTGGACTCTGCCGGCATGTCGGCCACGGTGGTGCACAGCCTGGCCGGGGTGCAGTTCGGCACCGGCTGGGTGGCGGGCGACACCGGCGTGGCCTTGAGCAACCGGGTGGGCACCGCGCTGTCGGAGCGGCGGGACCTGCCGGGCTGCAACCCCCGTCCCGGCGCGGTGCTGCCCCACACGCTCAGCGCCGCCCACGTACGGCTTCGGGCCCGGCCCACGGCCACCAGCGCGGCCGCGGGAGGCGAACGCTGGATGACGGTGGCCACCCCGGGGGGCGACCGGCAGGTGCAGTGGCTGGCCCAAGCCGTGCAGCGCTTCCGGCTGGGTGTCGAGGCGGCTGATATCACGGCCGGACCCCGCTGGTTCGTGTGCCCCACGGGCGACCGGTTCGGCGTGCCCGCGGGCATAGGCGAGCCGTGGTACGCGTTCGCCGAGCCCGGCATCGAATGGCGCGACGACGAGCGTCTCGCCGGCTACGAAGTGCGGCCGGTAGACGACGTGGGCGGCGGGCTGCAACTGGTGGCCGCCACGGACTCCGAGCAGGGACGAACCGGCAGCGTGGAAGTCGCCAGCGATCCCCGCTCGGGGGGAGCGGCAGCCGCTCTCTGACCCCGAGCGTCTAGCGCGCCAGTCCAAGCGGAGACACGACCCGTCGGTTGACGGATCTAGGCCGTCGGCCCGTTGGGCGATGCGGGCTGTCGGTTGGTATACAGGCCGCTTCGCGGCTCGGCCACGCTCGCGCCGGAGGAGCAGCCCATGTACGTCAATCTGACCTTCGCGGATCCCGACTGGCCCGCCTCCACCGTCTCGGCCATGTCGGACTTCGCGGCCGAGCACCGAGAAGAGCTGCGGTCGTGCCAACGCGAGGCCCGCTTTCCGGCGGAGATCTACTCGGCCATGGGCGAGCGGGGCTGGGTCGGACCGTTCACGCCGACAGACGAGGGCGGCAGCGGGCTGGGCGTGGCCGAGTACTGCCTGATCGAGGAGGAGGTCGGCCGTCTCGGGCTGGTGTCGCCCCAGATCTCGATCCAGGGCCAGCGCTGGCTGATCGACTGGGCGACCCCCGAGCAGCGCGAGCGCTACCTGTCCGGCATCGCCCGGGGCACGATGATCTTCTCGGAGTCGATCTCTGAGCCCGGCGTGGGCTCGTCCATGAAGCTGATGCGGACCACCGCCGAGCGCGACGGCGACGACTGGATCATCCACGGCGAGAAGACCCATGTGAACCTGGGCTGTGAGAGCCAGGTCACTCTGGTGTACGCCATCGCGCCCGAGGGGATCACCGCCTTCCTGGTGGACACCGACCTGCCCGGCGTGTCCACCCGGCACACCGACCCGATAGGGCTGCGGCTCATCCCGACCGCCGACGTGACGCTGGAGCATGTGCGGGTGCCGGCCGCGGCGGTGCTGGGCGAGGCCGGACGGGGGATGGACACGTTCTTCTCCACGTTCAACATGAGCCGGCTGGGCAATGCCTCGGAGCTGATCGGCTTCGGCCGGCGGGCGCTGGCCGACGCCATCGCCTACGGATCGGGCCGAGAGGTGGGCGACTCGGTGGTCACCGACTTCCAGGGCATTCAATGGACGGTGGCCGACTGCTACAGCGACCTGTACGGGGCGTCGCTGGCCCGCGACCACGCGGCCAATCTGCACGACGCGGGCGCGGACGTGGCGCTGGCCACCACGCTGGCCAAGAAGATGGCCATCAGTGCGTCGGAGCACGCCGTCAACGAGGCGTTCGCGCTGACCGGGGGCCACGGGCTGTACACCGACACCGACTACGGCCAGCTGCTGCACGACATGAAGGTGCTGAGGGTGGCCGGAGGCTCGCTGGAGGTGCTGCGCAACTACGTCGCCCGCCGGGTGCTGCGGGCCGACAACTACGAGGGCCTCGGTTGAGCCCATCACCGCCCCCGCCGGGGAATTGGCAGCAGAGAACGCCCAAAACGGCACCCACCGCTGCCAACTCCCACAGACGCCCCAAGCACGCCGCGAACTGGCCGCAGAGAACGCTCAAACCGGCACCCACCGCTGCCAATCCCGTGGGCGGAGTGAGGACATAGGCGTGAGGAACCTGGCTGAGCTGGTTTGCGACCGGGCGGGGCGCAGACCCGGCGCCCGCTTTGGGATAGCCGGCGGTCGTGTGCCGACGCTGGGGCAGGCCGTCGGGCAGGCCCTGGGCGCGACAGGCACGCTGGAAGAAGCCGGAGCCGGTCTGGGCCAGCGGGTGGCGCTGATCGGCACCACGTCGAACTCCTACCTCAGAGCCTGGCTGGCTCTGGTGCTGGCAGGGGCCGAGGTCGCGCTGGTGAACCCCGACTACCCCGACGAGTTGCTGGCCGAGATGCTGGCGCAACTGTCGCCCGACGCCGTGCTGTGGGTGGGCCGTGAAGCCTCGTCCTCGGTGGCGCCCGGCGCGGTTCACCTGGATGGGAGCGATCTCGACCGGGGCGCGCTGCGACTTGGACTCGGCACGAGTTCCGAGATCCGGCTGAGTCCGGGGCCAGACCGGCTTGCCGAGGGGCCGGAGCCGAGGAAACCGGACGTCACGGAGGCGCTGGAGGCACTAGCCGACGCGCCGGGGCTCGGGCGGGGACGATTCGATGTGGCCGGGTGGATGCACACGTCGGGAACCACCGGCGTGCCCAAGTTCTGCGAGCAGACCCACGAGTATTTCCTGCGCCTGGGCCGGTTCATAGCGGACTCAATGTGCTTGTCGGGGGCCGACACGGTGCTGGCGCCGCTGCCCATGTTCCACATCAACCCGCTCGGATACGGAGTGGTCGGCGGGCTGACGGGAGGCGCCGAGGTGCTAGGGGTTGAGCGCTTCTCAGCCAGCGGCTTCTGGCCACTGGTGCGAGAGACCGGCACCACGGTGATGATCCTGCACGCTCCGCCGGTGGAGATCCTCAAGCGGGCCACCACCGCGGCCGACGCGGCAGGCCACCGGGTGAGCCGGGTGTTCTTCGCCGATGCGCACTTCCTGGAGACGTTCGGCGTGCCGCTGGGCTTCTCGGCCTACGGCTCCACCGAGGCCGGCGGGCTGAGCCACATCTGGACGTGGAGGCAGGGCGAGCGGCCCGCCATGGCCGAAGGCATGTCCCGCTACGGCGGCCGGTCCCGCCACGAGGTGCAGTGGCGGGTCGATGACGCCGACCCCGCCGCGAGCGACGACGCTGTCGGCCTCGCGAAGAACCGCCACGGCCCCATGGGCGTCACCGTCGCCGACACCGGCACCAGCGGCGGCACTGGCGGCGGCTCGGGTGCGGGCGAGATCCTGGTCCGGGCCGACCGGCCAGGCGTGCTGTTCTCCGGCTACCGGCGCGCCGAAGGACTGGACCGACCCTTTGACGACGACGGTTGGTTCGCCACCGGCGACCTGGGCCGGGTGGACGATGCCGGGAACCTGGTGTTCATCGAGCGGGCCAGCGAGTCGATCCGGGTCAAGGGCGAGTTCGTGCCCATCGGCTACGTGGAGCAGCGCTTCGCGTCGGTGGACGGCATCGACGACATGGCGGTATGGCGCCGCGACAGCGACTTGGTGGACGACGAGGTCGTGCTGTACGTCACCGGCGAGTCCATCCCGGTCGAAGGGATACGGGCGGTGAGCGACGGGCTTCCACCGTTCATGCGACCAGCCGTCGCGGCCAGGGTGGCCGAGATCCCCCGCGACTCCGGTGTGGGCAAGGTGCGGCGAAGGCTGCTCGCCAACGCAACCGTGATCGAATGGGCCGACCTGGGAGCAGACCGATGATCGAGGGGATGGTCGACTTCCATGTGCATTCGGCCCCGAGCCTGGCTCCGCGCCACAGCCACGATCCTCACACCCTGGAGGAGGCTCGGGCCGCGGGAGTGTCAAAGTTCGTGCTGAAGGCCCACGAGGGATCCTCAGCCGAACGGGCCAAGCTGCTCGGCGACGAGGCCGTCGGGGGCGTGGTGCTCAACTCGCCGGTGGGCGGGGCCAATCCCGACGCGGTGGCCGTGGCCGCCGCCCTCGGGGCGAGAGTGGTGTGGCTGCCTACGATCTCGGCGCCGGCCCACATCGCGGCCAGCCGCAACCCCGAACTCTCCGCCCATCGAGGCATCTCGTTCCGGGAGGTGCCGGTGGTGGAGGACGGCGCGGTCCGCCCGGAGTGGCTGGACGTGATCGACGAGGTCGCCCGAGCCGACATGGTGCTGGCGTCCGGCCATCTCACCATGGACGAGGCCGTGGTGGCATTGGACACGGCCCGGCGCCGGGGAGTCCACCGGATGCTGGTCAACCATCCGGGCCTGACCTTCCTAGGGTGGCGCGACGAGCACCGAGAGCAGTTCCGGGCTCTGGGTGCGCACCTGGAGATCGGTGTGCTGGCCGATCTTCTGGCCAGCGAGTCCGGGCCGACGACCGAGGACTTGGTGGCGTCGTACCCGCACGAGCTGCTGGTGTTCGGCAGCGACCTGGGCCACCGGGACTTCCCGCCTATCGCCGAGGGGATAAGAGCCTGGGTCGAGCGCCTTGACCCGATCCTGGGCGATCGCGGGCTGGAGAAGGTGGCCCGAACGACGGCCGAGGACATCCTGGCATGACGCGCCGCCGTATCGCGGTGCTGCCTGGCGACGGGGTGGGCGCCGAGGTGCTGGCGGGCCCCACCGAGCTGCTGGAGGTCATCGCGGCCGCGGGACGCATCGAGTTGACCGGCCCGTGGCCGGTGGGGGCCTCGGCGTTCGGGGAGCTCGGCACCGGCCTGCCCGCCGACACGCTGGACGCCTGCGATGAGAGCGACGCCATGTTCTTCGGCGCGGCCGGCGAGCATCCAGGGGTCTCGCTGAAAGACTATCGCCCCGAGCACTCCATCATCGGGCTGCGCCAGCGCTACGACCTGAGGGTGAGCATCCGCAACATCGTCCGGGTCGACACCGGAACGGGCAGCGACAGCACGAGCGACGACGGAACGGGCGACGACGGAACGGGCGACATCGGAGCGGGCAGCGAGAGCGCGGCGGCCCGGCCGTTGATTGTGCTGCGAAACCTGTTGGGCGGGGCCTACGGCGCGGCGTCCACCCGCATCGAGAGCGACGGGTCGAATCCGGCCTGCGACGAAGTAATCCTCACTCCCGCACAGATCGCCGAACTGGCCGAGATGGCCTGCGACCTAGTCGAGCAGGGTCTGGCATCGGGCATCGTGTCGGCGGACAAAGCCAACCTGATGGCAACCAGCCGACTGTGGCGCTCGATCACCGGCGAGGTCGCCGACGCCCGGGGAGTGCCGCTGCGTCACACCTACGTGGACCGCATGGCCTTCGAGCTGGCCCACGACGACGTGACCGCCGCCACCGTGGTGCTCACCGAGGGCATTTTCGGCGACATGCTCAGCGACTTGGCCGCAGGCAGGGCAGGGTCGATCGCGCTGTGCGGCTCGGCGAGCGTGAACCCGGGCCCGCCGGTGAAGGGCCGGTGCGTGGGCCTGTTCGAGCCGGTGCACGGCTCAGCGCCCCGCCACTATGGCGAGGGCCGGGTCAACCCCTCAGGGGCCTACTTGGCACTGGCCGCGCTGCTGGACTGGTTTCCCGAAACCGCCGAGCTCGGGCCGGCGGTCACCACCGCGCTGGCCGAGGCTCTCCGCGCCGGTCCGCTCACTTACGACCTGGCGCCCGCAGGAACCGAGCCGGCGAGCACCGAGGCCTTCGCGGCCGCGGTCAACGCCCGGGCCCTTCCGCGACTAAAGGAGCTGCTGTGAGCCCTGTCGTCCGCCTGACCGAGGAGCTGTTATGAGCACTGTGCCCCACTACACCGAGGAGCGGATCGCCGAGCTGTGCGATCTGGCCACCGTCACCGACTGGCTGGAGCAGGCATGGCGGGACCTGGGGTCGGGCGAGGCGGCCACCACGCTGCGGGTGCGGGCGACGGCCTCGGGGCTGATGGGCAGCGCCATGGCCGCCTCGTGGCCCCGGCACCGAGTGGTGGGCGGCAAGCTGTACCTCACCCACCCCGACGGGTTCGCCTTCCTGGTGGGGCTGTTCAGCCCCGACGTGGGGCTGGCGGCCACCTTCGACGGCCTGGGACTCACTGCGATCCGCACCGCGGCGGCCACCGCGCTGGCGGTGCGCCACCTGGCCCCGCCCGGTGCGGGAACTGCGGCGGTGTTCGGCACCGGCATCCAGAGCCGGCCCCACCTGGAGGCTTTGGCCCAGGAACTGACGCTGAAGGATCTGCGGGTCTGGGGCCGCAATCCTGACAAGGCCAAGGAGGTGGCCGCCTGGGGCCGGGCCCGCGGCATCCCCGCCCGGGCAGTCGCGGACGCCGATGAGGCCGTCACCGACGCGCTCGTTGTCGCCACGGTGACCTCCAGTTACACCCCCGTCTTCGACGGCGCGCTCCTAGATCCGGCCGCGCTCGTGTGCGCAGTGGGGTCCACCAAGGCCGACCGCCGCGAGGTGGACGGCGCCACCGTGCAGCGGGCCGGCTTCATGGTGAGCGACAGCGCCGAAGGCGCCCGCACCGAGGCGGGCGACCTGATCCACGCGGCTGCCGACGACCTCTTCGACTGGGACAGCCTGGCCGACCTCGCCGACGTGATCGCGGGCACGGTCGCCCCGCCCCAGCCGGGCAGCGGCATCGTGCTGTTCGAGTCCCAGGGGGTGGCATTGCAGGACGTGGTGATCGCCACCCTCGTCCACCAGCGCTCGCGGGACGGCAGTCCCTGAGGACATCGGCCCTCGTGACTGAGACTGCAATATTTGAAGAAATTGGTTGTTATGACCGAAAATCGCAAAAATGGAGGAAATCGGTCGGCCCGGCCCTAGGTGCGGGCGCCGAAGGACTGCTGGGGGACTCCTCGCATCAGTGAGAAATGGCCTTGCACACCCCGCCACGGGCCGTCGAGCGAGTCCCTCACCAGCACGAACGAGCAGCGGCCTGGGCGGTCGAAGGGGGCACCGTCTTTGGCGTAGCCGGTGGAGGTCCAGGTGACCATCACCGCGGCCATCAGCCGGTCGGGCGACACCCGGGCCCGCATCTTGTCGGTGAGCAGCACGAAGTCGGTCATGGTGGGCCAGACGTTGCGCCACTGGCTGTTGACGAAGTGCTCCACCCCTGTCACGACGTCGGTCCAGGTGCTGAAGCTGTTGACCTCGGGGTCCATCATGGCGGCCGCGTCGTCGTAGCGGAGGTTGGCCACATGGCCTGAGAACCGGTCGACCCACTCCTTCAGCGACTGGGCGTCCTCGTCAGATGGGCTGGCCGCGACCTTGGCGTTCATGGCGGGAGTCTGTCAGACGGCGGGGCCGAGCACCCGGTCGGCGCAGGGCCTTGGGCGCCGGCCGGGCGACGGAAGCTCGGAGCGCTAGACGACGGGGCCGAGCACCCGGTCGGTGTACGGGTTGGCGAAGGTGCCGTCGGGGTCGAGCTCTGACCGGGCTCGTTGGAAGACGTCCCACTCGGGATACAGGGGGGCCAGCGACCGGTCGTCGTGGAAGTGGAGCTTGCCCCAGTGAGGGCGGCCGCCGTAGTCGGCCGCGATGGCCTCCACCCCCTGGAAGTAGGCGAGGTACGGGGTGCCGGCGTAGACGTGGACGGCGAACCAGCCGGTGTCACGGCCGTGGGCGGTGGACAGCGGGATGTCGTCGGCCGCGGACGCCCGGACCTCGACGGGGAACGTCACCGGCGACGGCAGGGTCCGGACCAGCGCCCCGATGCGGCGCACCGCCTCGGGCACCGCGGCGACAGGCACCCCGTACTCCATCTCGTAGAAGCGAACGAGGCGCCTAGACACGAACACCCGGTGGCTGGCGTCGACGAAGTCCCGCTCGCTCGCCGCCCCGCCGATCTTCTTGGCCACCCTCGGAGCCAGCGACGGGAAGCGCCGGACGGAGCGGTTGGCCAGCCCGAACACGACGTTCTCGAGGAGCATCTTGTCGCGGGCAGCGGCCAGCCGATTCTGGGGGCGGCGGGGCTCGTCGGTGCGGTTGTTGCGCTTCACATGGGCGCGCCGGGCGCCGGGAATCCAGAAGAACTCCATGTGGTCGTGGGCGGCCATGTGCTGCTCGAAATTGTCGAGCAGATCGTCGAGCGGCTCGACGGTCTCGACGGCGTGCAGGTCGAAGGCGGGCACGCACTGGAGCGTCATGCGGGTGACGATGCCCAGCGCCCCGACCCCCACCCGGGCCACCCGAAGCAGATCGGGCCGGTGGTGCGGGTCGCAGCGGATGATCTCGCCCCGGCCGTCGACGATCTCCATGCCGACGACGGTGGTTGCCAGGTTGCCGAGACCCAGACCGGTGCCGTGGGTGGCGGTGGCGACGGCCCCGGCCAGCGACTGGCGGTCGATGTCACCCAGGTTGGGCATGGCCAGCCCGGCCGCGTCGAGTCGGCGGTTGAGGGCGGAGAGTCGGATTCCGGCCTGCACGGTGACCCGGCGGCTCGCGGTGTCGATGCTCTCGACGGAGTCCAGACGGTCCAGCGACACCAGCACCCCCCGGGTGCACGCTGCGTCGGTGAACGAGTGCCCGGCGCCCACCGCCTTGACCCGCGTCCCGTCTTCCGCGGCCCGCCTCACGATGGCGGCCACCTCCTCGGCGGAGCCGGGCCTGGCGATCTCGGCCGGCACGCACATCTGGTTGCCGGCCCAGTTGCGGAAGGTTGCGGTGCGGCGGGGCACCGGAATGCTCATCGGCGTCACCAGCGGCGCAGGTCGATAGTCGTCATCACCACGGCAGTCACCAGCGGCGCAGGTCGATAGTCGTCATCACCACGGCAGTCACCAGCGGCGCAGGTCGATAGTCGTCATCACCACGGCAGTCACCAGTGGCGCAGGTCGATGGGCCAGCAGTCGATCACGTCTTCTCCGTCCAGCACCCAGTATCGCTGGTGGCGGGACACGGTCGGATCCAGGTGGGCCGGCAGCAGCCGGACCCGGTCGCCCACTGACAGCCGGCCCTCGGGGTCCCGCAGCGTGGTGTGCTCGTCGGAGACGAACGCGATCTCCCCGTCGGGCCACGACGGGGGGCCGTGGTCCATGCCGAACGCCTTGAGGCCAGCGTCGACGACCGCCCAGCCCTTCGGGTTCACCGAGACCACGGTGGCCAGCACCGACACCGCGATCTCGAACGGGCTGTCGAGGCGGGCGTAGTCGGTGTCGAGCAGACAGTAGGAGCCGGCCTGGAGCTCGGTCACCCACCGGTTCACGGCGTAGGTGCCGGTGCCGCCGCCGGACACGACCTCGCCGCCCACCGCCTCATGCGCGGCCAGGAGCAACTCCATTGACGCCCGCACGCTGGCCGTCTTGGTGTCGGGTTCGGCCATCATCAAGTGACCTTCGTAGCCCATCACGCCTCGCACGTCGAGGCCCGCGGCCCGGGCGGCGGCCGCGATGCGTCCGGCGTCGGCCGGGTCGCACCCGCAGCGCGGCAGGCCCACGTTCACGTCCACCAGCACCTCGCGCACGCCTCCGGCCGCCGCCGCGGCGACAGTGGCGTCGGAGTCGACGGCCACCGTCACCCGATGGCCGGCGTCGACGAGCCGGCCCAGCCGGGACGCGTCGAGGACCTCGTTGGCCAGCAGCAGGTCATGGCCCAGGCCGGCCGCGGCCAGTCCCTCCATCTCCCGAATCGTGGCCGCGCAGAAGCCCTCGTGCCCGGCGTCGGCCAGCATCCGAGCGATGGCGGTGGACTTGAACGCCTTCACGTGGGGCCGCAGCGACGACCCCGACCAAGCAGCGGACATGGCCGCCACGTTGGCGTCGAAGACGCGGCGCTCCACGACCAGGCTCGGCGTCGGCAGCTGGCCCAGTGTCCGCGGGCGCCTACTCATGGGCCGGTTTCCATACATGGGCGAATCGTTGCGGTATACAAGCATCATGACGCTTACCCGGTTCGGCTTCAACATTCCCAGCTTCACGTATCCCGGCGTGGACGACTCCGACCTGTTCGACACGGTCTGCGCGGCGGCGACCACCGCTGAGAGCAGCGGTTTCGATTCGCTGTGGGTGATGGACCATTTCCACCAGATCCCGCCGATGGGCTCGGCCGACGAACCCATGCTGGAGCCTTACACCCTGCTGGCCGCCCTGGCCCCCCGCACTGGCACCGCTCGACTGGGCACGCTGGTGACCGGCGTCACCTACCGCAATCCGGCACTGCTGGCCAAGACGGTAACCACGCTCGACATCGTGTCGGGCGGTCGGGCCGTGCTCGGCATCGGTGCAGCCTGGTTCGAGGCCGAGCATGTCGCATACGGCTACGACTTCCTGCCGGTGGGTGAGCGGATGCGCCGCCTCGAGGACGCGGTGCAGATCTGCCGGGCCATGTTCGGCGGCGGCCCGGCCACGGTCACGGGAGCCCGCCACCGCATCGACGCGGCGCTGAACCGGCCGAGGCCGATCAAGCCGGGAGGGCCGCCGATACTGGTGGGCGGCGGCGGGGAGCGGCGCACGCTGGCCATCGCGGCCCGCCACGCCGACGCCTGCAACATCTTCGGCACGCCCGCCGACGTGCGCCACAAACTGGATGTGCTGGAGGCCCACTGCGAGCGAGCAGGCCGGGACCCGACCGAGGTCTCCAAGACCCGGCTGGGCGCGCTGGTGATGGCCGACACCGCGGCCGACGCGACCCGCCTCGGGGGCGAACTGCGGGCCAGGCGCAACATGAGCATGGACAAGTACCGGGGCTACGCCATCGAGGGCGACCGCGACGGAGTGTGCGAACAGGTGGCGGCCCTGTTCGGCGCAGGGCTCGACGGCCTCATCTTCAACATGCACGACGCCACCGACCTGGGTGCCATCGCCGAGGCCGGGACGGTGCTGCGTGACAACTTCGGTGACCACCCCAACCGGTGAAGGCCTGCACCCAGGACAGGCCCAGCATCTAGCCAGGGAGCAGGCTCACTTGTGACCCAGACCGAACACGGTCGGCGGGCGCACCCGTGATCCAGCCTGGACACGGTGGGCTAGGGGACGAGCGGGCCCGGCCGGTCGTCTCGCTCGTCTCGTCGGTGTCGTCGCAGACGGCGGCCATGTTCCCCGCGTTCGCGGTGGGCGCACTAGCGCTGCAGATGGGCGACGACCTGGGCTTCGGCGAAGCCGGGCTAGGGGTCGCGGTGGCGTTCTTCTTCCTGCTGGCCGCGGTGACCTCCCCCCACGCCGGGACCCTCACCGACCGGCTCGGCCCGCAGCGGTCGCTGCGGGCAGCCAACCTCTGCAGCGGGGCGGCGTTGCTGGTGACTGCACTCGTCGTGCAGTCCTACTGGACGCTGCTGGGATCGCTGGCCGTCGGGGCGATCGGGCTGACCATCGCCGGGCCCGGCAGCAAGACCATGGTGGCCAGGGGCACCGATGTCCGCCGGCACGGCCTGTTCTTCGGAATCCAGGCCGCGGCCGTGCCGCTGTCGGTGCTGCTGGCCGGTCTGGCCGTGCCCGCAATCGGCAGCACCCTGGGATGGCGCTGGGCGTTCGGGCTCGCGGTGATCGTGCCGCTGACCGGCCTCCTGATAGCGCCTCCGTACCGGGCCCGGCCCGGCCACGCGGTCAGGACCGAGGGCGCGGCCCGGGGTCTGAGCAAGATCGACTACGGGCCGCTGAACCTGATCGGGCTGGGCGCCGCGCTGGGCTCGGCCGCGGCCACCACCATGGCCGCGTTCTTCGTGTCGGCCGCGACGGACGCCGGCCTCGCCGAGGGCCTCGCCGGAGGCCTGCTGGCGGTGGCCAGCGGCCTGCCCATCGCCACCCGGATCGCGGCGGGATATCTGGCCGACCGCTTCGAGTCCGGCCACTTGCGGATCGTGTCGCTGCTGCTGGGCACCAGCACGCTGGGCTATCTGGCCGCAGCTACCGGCTCCAAGGTCCTGGTCCCGGCGGGAGCGATGTTCGCCCTCGGGGTCGGGTGGGCCTGGAGCGGCCTGATGGTCCACTCCGTCATCCGCGCCTACCGCGACTCCCCCGGCGCGGCCACCGGCATGACCTCGGGCGGGCTCAACGTCGGCGGAGTGGTAGGCCCGTTCGCTTTCGGCCTGCTGGCGGACAGCGTGTCCTACACCGCAGGCTTCCTAATGATCGCAGCCTGCGCCCTGCTGGCCGCCCTGGCCGCCGACGCCGGCCGCCGACGCCTGATCCGCACCGGCGCCAACCCCTGAGGACGCCGAGCAAGTCAGCCAGCTACGCCCACCCCGGCGGACGATAGTCCTTCCAGTTCCTGACCTTGTCCCGAGACTTCTGCTCCTCTGTGCGGCCCGGTCGCCGATGGGGAAGTTGGAGCGGCGGGAGGCCAGCGGCCCGCCGGTCCAAGTGGGTCCTTATTCGCTGAAGCTCATCATGAAGATCCTGCTTCAGCCAGTCGCGGGCGTAGCGCTCGATCAGCGGGCCGACGGGGCCCTTGAACTTGAACCGGTAACTGTGGGTGACGAGAGATCCGCCGCTGAACGGCTGCGCCACGAACTGTCCCCGCATCCAGATGAGGCGATCCGCCAGCCAAGGCCCGTCGCTGGTGAAGGTGACCGACCACCACCGGTCGAGCTTGACCGACTGACGCTGCTTCGGACCGCGAATGCCTCGAAGCGAACCCCGGAAGACCACGAACCCATTCCCGTCGGAGTCGATCGGCGGGTTCTCGAACACTCTGACGATCTTGGTGTCGAACGCCATGTAGGCCCGCAGGTCGCAGACGAGCTCCAGCACCTCCCGCGGCGCGGCGTTCATCTGCACGGACCCCTCCACCGACAACATCACCTATCACCTGACGGGGCGTTTCGATGCTTGCGGAGGCGGATCATCTGTCGCGTCTCGAGAATCTAGATGTACAGAACGGACTCTTCGGGAAGCGCTACACGTCGGCTGCGGGGTGCCTCATGGCGTCCAGGGCGGCCACCGGGTCGGCCGCGGTGACCAGCGCTTCGCCGATCAGGGCGGCGTGGTAGCCGGCATCGGCGATCTCGGCCAGGGTCGTGCCGCCGGGCACGCCGATGCCCGACGCGGCGATCCTGACGATCCCGCGGTCGTACTGGTCGAAGAGCCGGCCCATGGCCACCGCCTTGTCGTACTCGACGGTGAACGCCTTGTCCTTGGGGTCGTTGCGCTGGTTGACCGCGATCATGTAGGCGCCGCTGGCCACTGCCACCTCCAGTTCCTGCTCGGTGCGCACCTCGGTGACGACGTCCACTCCGAGGCTCAGCGCCAGCTCCTGCAACGGCCGGATCCGGTCGGCGGGAACGTCCTGGACGATGAGCAGCATGGCGTCCGCGCCCATCGACACCGTGTCGTGGACGTCCTCGGGGGTGCTCAGGAAGTCCTTGCGCAGGACGGGGATGTCGACGGCTTCCCGGGCCTGGCGCAGATCATCGGCCGAACCGCCGAAGCGCTCCTCGTCGGTGAGCACGGAGACGCACGCCGCGCCGGCGCGCTGGTAGGCCCGGGCCACCTCGGGAACCGGCGCGTCGGGACGGAGATCTCCCCGCGACGGTGAGCGGCGCTTGATCTCGGCGATGATCGCGACGCCGTCGCCGTCGAGCGCGGCCCGGAAGCGATGACCCGCGGCGGCAGGCCCGGAACGAAGCGGCATCATCAGGCCTCGGCGAGCCCGCTCTCGGCGCTGGCGGCGCCCGCGCCCACAGGGACGGCCACCGCCTCCACCAAGCGGCCGGTGATGCCGTGGATCTCGGGCAGCGGCGGCAGCTGCATCCCGCCAGTGCGGCGCAGCTCCAGCACGGCGGCGTGGTAGTCCTCCAGGGACTTGACCGCCTCGGGTGTGTAGTAGCCCCGTCCGTCGAGGAACGGTCCGATCTTGCGGTCGACTATGGCGCTCACATCCTCGCCGGTGATGGTCTTGTGGGTCTCCAAGGCGTGGGCCACCGCCAGCACCTCGGCGCGGTTGGCCTCCAACAGGGCCGCAGCGGCCTCGTAACGGTCGGCGAGGCGCTGCTCGATCTGGTCGCCGAGGCCGGTGCGCAGCAGCTCGCGCTCGGGATCCTCGTCGTCGCCCTTGCGCTGCCCGCCGCCGATCCCGAACTGGCGCTGCACCGCATGGCTGGCCAGGGTGTCGCCCATGCCCCAGTAGCCCGACATCATGGCGGCCAGATGGGTCGCGTTGCGCAGGTCGCCGCCCACGCCCGACGAGTTGTCGTCGCCGAAGAACAGGCGCTCGCCCGCCAGCGACGCCAGCGAAACTTCCAGGTCGGCCTCGTACTCCGAGCGCCAGTGGGTGAAGCGGTCCTCGGGCGGGATGTGCGACACGAAGCCGCCCACATTGCCCCGTCGCTCGATGGTGGCCAGGTCGATCATGCGGTGCCGGCTCACCCGGTGCAGGGCGACCGCGTGGCAGGCCTCGTGGATGGCCAAGGCGTGGCGCTCATGCTCGACGTAGTCGAAGTCGTCGGCCAATCCGTGCTCCTTGAGCTGCTTGGCCCTGATCATGTCGGCCCAGGTGATCACTCTGCGGCCGTCTCGGATGGCGGTGATCAGGGCCTCGTTGACCATGTCCTTGATCGTGGCCCCGGTGGCGTAGGGAGTGATGGTGGCCAGCTTCTCGATGTCGTCGTCGCTGAGAACGTGCTCGACTTTGGCGAGATAGCCCTCGTAGGTGCGCTTGCGGCCCTCCTGGGTGGGGTAGCCGACCTTGTAGATGCGGTCGATGCGACCCGGCCGCAGCATGGCCGGGTCGAGGGCCTCGGGCAGGTTGGAGGCCATCATCACCAGGATCCGGTACTTCGGCGGCGGCTTGGGCCGCATCCCCAGCATCTTGCGCACGATCCGGTTGAAGAAGCCCCGCGGCTTCTTGAGGCCTGACAGCTCGGCCAGCAGGGCCTGGAGAGTGCCCATGCCGCCCCCGCCCATGCCCATGATGATCGATTCGCGCCGAGGCCCGCCCCACTCGCTGCCGCCATAGGCGCCGAGGGCGCCCGCCCGGCCGTAGCCGCCCACCGCGGCCTCGTGCAGGGCCCGCTGAGCGCCCGGCGACAGGTACGGATAGGACGATCCGGCCTCGGCCGCGTCTCGCAGGAAGGCCGCGAACCGCTCCGAGCCGAAGCCGCCGTCGCCGCCCACCGCCGCGCCCCGGTTGCCCAAGGCGTCGGCCTCGTCGAAGAACACGACCACGCCGCCGTAGCGCAGCGCCAGCTTGCGCAGCTTGCGGAACAGACTCTTCACTTTGAGGATGCCCACTCCCATGAACATGTTGATGAACGCGCCGGGGTCGACGAACACGAACGGCTTGCCGGTCTCGCCCGCGGCCGCCTCGGCCAGCAGCGTCTTGCCGGTCCCGGGCGGGCCGTACAGCAGGATGCCTCCGGGGGCGTAGCCGCCGACCTCCTCGATGGCCTCGGGGTTCTCCAAGAAGATCAGGTTCTCCCGCACCCGCTCCTTGACCGGGTCCTGGCCCCACACGTCGTCGAAGCGGGTGTCGATGTCGTCGGGGAAGTAGGTCTCCACCCCGCCCCGGGACAGGAACCAGAACAGCAGCACGAACTGGCTGATCAGCAGCAGCGGGTAGATGATCAGCCGGGCGGCCCACGGCAGCCAGCTGTTGAGCCGGCCGGGCAGCCCGATGAGGGCGGCCACCGGGTTCTGGTCGGTGAACTGGCCGACGATCACCCCGAACAGCAGCAGCCAGAACAGGATCCGGAGCACTCGGCCGATACGGAACCGCACCCACGGGTCCATCCGGGACTGGCGATTCTCGACCCGGGCGAACACCTTGAACTTCCAGAACCGGTAGTAGCCCGACCAGTGCTCGGCCACCACGAAGTGCAGTTGGCGCAGCAGCTCCAGCCCCATCAGCACCCAGACCCAGGCCTGCCTCTCGACGGTCTCCCAGAACCCGTCGGCCACCGACTTGATCGGGTTGGCGTTTAGCTTCTGCCACCAGAAGAAGCCGAACAGCACCGTTCCCAGGATCAGATACTTGGAGCGGTCCCACGGGTCGAGTCGCCGACGGGTCCTGCGGTCGGCATCGCGAGGCCGCGACGCGGTGGAGCCCAGGTCCAGCACCGGCTCGGCCGACGGCGCCGACCGGGCTCCTCTCCGGCGCAGCCGCACCGTCTCAGTCCTCCGCCGCGAAGGCGCGCACGGCCACGGTTTCAGTCCTGCACCGTGAAGGTGCGCATGACCTCTTCGATCGAAGTCGCGTTGGCCGCGTAGCACCCGGTGCTGCAGCTGAGGCCGACGGTGTAGACGACGCTGTTGAGCTCGTCGGCGATCACCATCTGGTCGGCCATGAACTCCTGTCCGTCCTCGGTGACCTGCCGCCAGGCGATGCGATGGCCGGCCGCCTGGCCGCGGGTGACAACGTCGTGGCGCACCACCTCGATCTTCCCGTCGGACTCGGCCAGGTCGAACGGGAACAGCATCATGAGGTTCAGGTCCGAGCGCATGCGCCGATCGACGGGCTGCACCTCCACGAACCCGGCGACATGCTCGGACGAGGTTCGCCGACTGTTGGGCGCCGCGTTGAACTGGGCCCGCCACGGCACGACCCGCTCGCCCGGAAGTATCTGCGGGTAGTTCTCGTCGGGAGTGATCGCGTAGTTCACGCTCCCCTCGGAGACGACCTCCCACCCCTCGGGGATCTTGACGAACACCGTCTCGTCGCCGTTCTCGACGTATTGATAGCCCGACCGGCCGCAAGCCGCCAGCGTCCAGCCAGCCGTCGCGATGACGGCCAATGCCACCACGAGCGCCCGCGACGGGAGTCTCATGCCCATATTCAACCGGATTCGCGGCGGGATCACGAAGCGACGGCCGACGACGCGCCCCGCCGGTCGATCCAAGCAGCCCGCAGATGCTCCAGACCGGCTGCGCCCGCGACCCGCTCGGCAGCCTCGGTCGCCTTGGCCATCACTTCGGCCTCGTCGACGCGGGTGGACCGGCCCCGGCGCACCACCACCTCGCCGCCCACTACCACGTCACGGACGTCGGCACCGTGGCCGACCAGAGCGAGCATGGCCACCGGCCGGTGCGCGGGCTGGAACCTCGGCGACTGAAGATCGACCACCACCAGATCGGCCAGCGCTCCCTCCTCGACTACCCCGACCGGCCGGCCGAGTACCCGGGCGCCGTGCCGGCAGGCCAGCTCCAGCAGCTGCTCGGCGGGAGGCCAGGTGGGATCCATCCGGCTGAGTCGATGCAGGGCGTAGGCGGACTTCATGGCCTCGAAAATGCTCTGGCCGCTGACGGCCAGACCGTCGGTGCCCAGACCCACGGTCGCGCCCGCCTCGAGCAGCTCGCGCATGCGCATCGCGCCCGACGAGATGACCTGGTTGCACACCGGCTGGTGCAACGCGCAGGCCCGGGCCTCGCCCATGGCGGACACCTCGTCGTCGTCGAGCCAGATGGCATGGGCCAGGGTGGCCCGCGGCCCGAGGAGGCCGGCCCGGCTCAGCCACTCGACGGGCCGCTCGCCGTACACGTCGTAGAAGATGACAACCTCCTCCTGGGCCTCGCTGCAGTGGGCCTGCCACCGCAGGTCCCGCTCGGCAGCCAGGTCGGCGCAGGCCGCGATCAAGTCCCGGTGGACATAGACGACGTTCTCGGGCATGGGCCAGATCTCCACCCGCGATCCGGGCGGGCGCTCATCGAGGCACTCGTCGAGTATCTGGAGCTCATCGGAGGCGGTGTAGGCGTGAAGCTTGTCGGGGACGCCCATGCGGTCGCTGCCCTCGACGCGGCTGCCGAAGACGCCGCGAGCAATGGCGCCCCGAAGCCCGACGCTCTCGGCCGCGGCGGCCACCGCCAGTGTTGTGACGGTGTCGGTGGGGGCGTAATGGTTGTCCACGAGGGCGGTCGTGCCGGACTGCAACGACAGCAGCGAACTGAGTCGCACCGCGGCGACGACGTCGGCGGTGGTCAGGTGCACCGACATGGGGAGCATGAACTCGCGGAGCCAGGCCATCAGCTCCAGCCCGTCGCCCAGCCCACGGCCCAGGACCTGGAACAGGTGGGTGTGGGTGTCGATCAGCCCGGGCATGACCAGGCACCCCGAGGCGTCGATGCGCTCGGCCGCCTGCGGGAAGACCGCCGCGACCTCGCGTGCGGGGCCGGCCGCGGCCACCGTCTCGCCCACCACCGCCACCGACCCGTCGACGACGACCGGGCGGCGGGGGTCGAGCGTCACAACATAGGCGCCTTCGATGAGCAGGTCGGCTCGCCCGTTGCCCGCGGACGCCGATCCAGCCGGGTCGTGCATGGTCGCCACTGCCTTCCGTAGTCCGGCCGGGATGCTAGCCGAGAGGCCTGTCGGCCCGGGTCAGACACGGGCCACGCCGACGGCCTCGGCGAGGCGGTCCACCTGGGCGAGGTCGGCCATGGTGGGCACGAACGTGTACTCGTCGACACCGACGTCGGCGAAATCGCGCACCGCGGCAGTCACCTCGGAGGCCTGGCGGTAGGCGCCCTCGGCGAACATCCGGGCCCGGTCGCCCTGGTAGCCGTAGTAGTCGAACAGGTAGTCCACATCGGAGTCGTCGCCCAGAGCGAAGTAGTGCATCACCATGATGACGGGTGAGCCCTCGCGGCCAGCCCGCCGCCATGCGGCCCGCACCTGCTCGGCCATGTCGTGGGTGGCGTCCGGACCCCGCGACGAGACGCTCCAGCCCACGCCGTGGCGCACTATGCGGGGGATGGCCGCCTCCAGGCCGCCGCCGAAGAAGACGGGGACGGCGCCGTCTCGCACCGGCGTCAGCGTCGAGGGACGGGCCCGGCCATCTGCGGGCTCGCCGCGCCATTCGGCGTGCATGGCCTCCAAGTCGGCGTCGAGGCGGCGGCCCCGGGTGCGGAAGTCTCGGCCGGTGGCCTCGTAGTCGTCGGGTCGGCGGCCCACCCCGATGCCCAGCATGAAGCGTCCGCCGCTGATCTGATCGACCGAGGCAGATTGCTTGGCCACCATCGCGGCGCTGCGGGTCGGCGCGAGCAGCACATTGGTGCGCAGGCCGATCCGGCTGGTGACGGCCGCGGCGGCGGCCATGGCAGTGAGCGACTCGAAGCCGGGGTACACGATCCGGTCGATGGACGTCAGCGCGTCGAAGCCGGCCTCCTCGGCCCGGCGGGCCCAGGCCAGCAGCAGTTCGCCGTCGGTGCCCTTGGTGGTGACGGGAAGTCCGATGCCGATCCTCATGCCTGTGCCTCGATCCTCATGCCGATGCCTCGATCCTCATACGGGCGCCTCCGCACGCAGGCGGTCGGCGATCCGGCGGGTGTTCAGCTCGGCGTTCAGCTCGGGGACGACCGTCTGCCACTCGCCGACGAGGCCCACGTCGACCTGGTCGAAGATCTCGGCGTCCGGGTCTGAGTTGACCGCCATGAGCACTCCGGCGTTGCGGATGCCGACGGTGTGGTTGAAGCGGCCGCTGGAGCCCACCGCCACCAGCAGCCGGGGCGCCACCGCATGCCCGGTCACGCCGATCTGTCGGCCCCGCGGCACCCAGCCCTGGTCGGTGACCCGGCGGGTGGCGCCCAGCGCGGCGTCGCCGAGGGCAGCCCTCAGCTCGTCGATCACCGGGTAGCCGTCGGGGTCCACACCGACGCCGACGGCCACCACCGTCCGGGCGCGGCGCAGTTCGCCGGTGTCGGCGTCGTCGCGCTCCCGTGCCACCGTGCGGACGGGCGAGGGCGCGGGCGCGGGGAGCACTTCGAGCTCGGGTTCGGGCGCGTCGGCCCGAGCCGGCCGCTTCGCCAGGACGCCCGGCCGGATCGTGGCCATCTGCACCGGCGAGCGCGACACGATTGGCGCCTGAAGGCGGCCGCCGAAAGCGGGCTTCCATGCCACCAGACGGCCGCCGGGGCTGACTTCCAGACCGACGGCGTCGCCGGTGAGTCCCCAACCGCAGCGGGCGGCCACCACCGACGCCACCACCCGACCCGAGCGGGTGCCCTCCACCAGCAGCGCCCACGGCAGCCGAGCCGCGGCCGCCGCCGCCACGGCCTCGGCCTGTTGAGACGGCTCGGGCGCCGAGGGGATGACGAGCAGTCGGTCGGCTCCGGCTGTACCCAGCCCGTGGCGGACAGCCTCGTCGATCTCGACCAGGGCCGCTCCAGAGGGTCGCGGCTCGCTGCGGCCGTCGGGCGCGGTGGTCACTGCGGTGACCGTGCCCGAGATCCCCGCGGCCAGTTCGGCCGCCTCGCCCAGCAGTTCGGCGCCCACGCCCGGCTCAGTGAAGAAGCACCAGACCGACCGCTCGCCCGCAACGGCCTGCACCCCGTTGGCATCGGCATCGAGCAGGGCCGCACTGGCCGGCGGAGCATCGTCCGCGTCGTCGGTTGCGGGGGCGTCCGAGAAGGCGCCGAACTCCTCCAGCAGGTCCACGGCCTGCGTCGCCGAGGCGGCCCGCAGTCGGCGCCGGGTGGCGGTCAGGACTCGCACCGGGCCGACAGAGGTGGGCGAGCCCCGGGCCCCGAGCATCTCGGCGGGCACGTCCAAGTCGGCCGCGGAGAGCCGCATGATGCGGTCCTCGGGCACCTCCATATACAGCTCCGGCGGCGCCTTGGACGGCGCGCAAAGCCGCTCAGCAGTGGACAGGGCCACCGGCAACTCGCCGGTGACGGTGCAGTATCCGTCGTCGGTCTCCAGCCGGGCGGTGAAGGCCCCATCGTCCACGTCGAGGTCGCGGACGCCGGCGGCGAACGGCAGCCCAAGCATCTCGGCCACCTCCACAGGCACTTGGCCGGTGTCGGAGTCGAGCGAGTTGAGCCCGGCCAGAACCAGATCGAAGGGGCCCTCGCGCCTGACCGCGGCGGCCAGCGCCACCGCGGTGGCCAGGGTGTCACTGCCCGCGAAGGCAGGGTCGCAGAGATGCACGCTGCGGTGAGCGCCGCAGGCGATCATCTCGCGCAGGGCGTCGGCAGCCGCGGGCGGCCCCATGGTGAACACCACTGCCTCGCCGTCGGCGCCGGCCAGTTCCACCGCCTTGGCATTGGCCCGCCGGCAGTAGGCGTTGACCTCCAGCGGCACTCCGTCCCGCACCAGGCGCCCGTCCTGCATCCGGAACTCGGCCGGCGCGGGTATCTGCTTGACCAGCACGGCGATTCTCACAAGGGCCTTGTATACCGTCCCGGCTGGCCGGGCGGCACATGGGCCGTCGGAGATGTGCGGGCCCTGATGCCGACGACGGGCGCGACTGGGCTGCGGACTAGAGGATCGCGGGCACGAGCAGGGCGATCCAGATCGTCACAGCAAAGCCGAGCAGGGCCAGCAGGTAGATGCGGGTCTGTTTGGCCAGAGCGGAATCGACATAGCCCTTCAACCCGCTGACCTCGCCCTTCAACTCACCGAAGTCCCCCCGCAACTCACCGAAGTCCCCCCGCAACTCACCAAACTCCCCCCGCAACTCACCAAACTCCCCCCGCAACTCACCAAACTCGCCCCGCAACTCACCAAACTCGCCCCGCAACTCACCGAAGGCGGCCCGTAGACGGGCGTCTGCGACCTCCACGTCCTGTTTCGTGGCGAGATGCTGCCATCCGTCGGGGAGTACGCACTTCATCAGTGTCTCCGTCTGCTCCGTTCCCAGCATCTCGATCAGCCGGCTCACCAGCATGTGGCGCTCAGCCTCGGTAATGGCCATGGCGGCCCCCTCTCGTCGCTCGCTGACATCAAGGGGAAACCTCTCGCCTGGCGGCGAAGCCATTCCCGATTGCTTGAAACATATTAGCACCCATCAAACTTGATGCAACATCATGTGCATGGCTTGATGTTCGGTGCGGTCCATAGAGCAGCGCAGGGCAGCGCCGCGAACAGCACAGCCCGCCGCCCGATCAGTAGCCGATGACGGCACCTCCGTCGACTCTCACCACCGAGCCGGTGACGAAGCTGGCCCGGGCGCTGCACAGGAACGTCACCACGTCGGCCAACTCCGAGGCTCGGCCGAAGCGTCCGATCGGGATGGATTCCCGATCCCGGTCGCGCACCGCCACCGGGGTGGTGCCCTCGGCGGCGGCTCGGGCGGCCTGGGCGCGGGCCAGCGCGCCGGTGTCGAATTGGCCGGGCACGACGACGTTCACCAGCACGTCGGGTGCCAGTTCGATCGCCAGCGAGCGGGCCGCGGCGGCCACGCCGCTGCGAAACACCCCCGACAGGGCCAATTCAGGGCTGGCCTCCACCACTGAACGAGCGGTTATGTACACCAGACGCCCGTCGCCGCAGGCGCGCAGATGTCCGATCGCGGCCCGCGACACGGCCAGCGCGGGCCGCAGCATCCGCTCGTAGGCGGCCGTCTCGTCGTCGGCGGACACCTCGGTCATGCCTCCCGGCGTGCCTCCGCCGGTGTTGACCACGCAGATGTCGAGGCCGCCGAGGCGGGCCGCAGCCTCCTCCACCATGCGGGCCGGCTCGCCGACAACGGTCAAGTCGCCCACGACGGCTACCGCGCCGGGCAAGGAAGCAGCGACTTCGGCGGCTAGTTCAGTCCGGCGGCCCGAGATCGCCACTCGCGCCCCTTCGGCCGACAGGGCCTCCGCGATGGCCCGCCCCAACCCCGAGGTGGAGCCGAACACGACCGCCCGGCGGTCCCGCAAACCGAGATCCATCGGCTCGAAGATAGTCCGCCGCTAGGCGGTGCCAGCATCCTCTCCGGCAGACTCCCTCAATGGTGGCGGGGCAGCGATGCTGAGATGGCCCTCGATGCGAGCCAGTCGCTCCCGGGCGTCTGCGAGACTCCTGGTGACCTCTCGGTGGCTCTGTTGGTTTTCTCTGCGGGACTGCTCGATCAACTCGCGATTCTCCCTGCTGGACTGCTCGATCAGCTCGCGATTCTCCCTGCTGGACTGCTCGATCAGCTCGCGATTCTCCCTGGTGGACTGCTCGATCAGCTCGCGGGTCTTCGTGCTGTCCTGGTGCTGATGCCTCATCGACACGACGACGAAAGCCAGCATCGGCCCCAGGATCGCAGCGATGATCGGTGCCAGATCGGACAACGAAACCGAATCCATGTCTACATCGTAGCACGCTGAGTCATGTGTCCAAACATCAAATCATATGAAATTTCTGACGAGTCGGCCGCGCATCGGCGGTGTCGGGGCTTGAGACGCTTGCTTCGACCCGGCCCGAGTCGTCGGGGCATGGCCGGGGCGCAGTAGGGTCGGTATACAGGATCGGGAGCCCGCGGGGAGGAGCCGACATGTCTTTCGAGCAGGCGGCGCGCGACGCCGGAGTCGACCTCGACCGGCCACTGCTTAGGGCGGGCAACTTCGATCTCGTAGCCCAAGTACATGACGTGCTGTTCGTGTCGGGCTCCATCGCGCTGACTCCCGACGGCCGCGGCATCGACCACGCGGGCCGCCTCGGCGGCGACATGGACGTCGAGGCGGGCCAGGCCAGCGCCCGGGGGGCGGCCGAGGCCATCCTGGCATCGGTGCACCAGCACCTCGGCAGCCTCGACGAGGTACTGCGGGTGGTGCGCCTCACCGGCTACGTGGCCAGCGACCCCGGGTTCGGCAACCAGCCCAAAGTCATCAACGGGGCCAGCGACCTGATGATCGAGGTGTTCGGCGACGCCGGCCGCCACGCCCGCTCCGCCATCGGCGTGGCCGAGCTGCCGCTGGGCGCCTCCGTCGAGGTGGAGGCCATCTTCCAGATCAAGGACCGACCGGCGACGCCCTAGCCGAGCCCTGTCCGGATCGAGCACCGAATTCAACCCCCAACCCAGAACCAGGAGCAATCCATGAACACGATGAAGGTCGAGACCCTCACCCTCGAAGGGGCCAAGCTGGCGGCCGACGCCGCGCTGTCGACGGCCGACGACGAGGGCCTGGCCGTGTGCGTGGCCGTGGTGAACGCCACCGGCAACCTGGTGCTGGTGCACCGCATGGACAACGTGGTGGAGATCGCGCTGGAGAACGCCATCGCCAAGGCGGTGGCCGCGCTGACGTTCAAGCGCGATACCGGGGAGCTGTCGGACTACTTCCAGAAGGACACCTCCCTGGGCCCGCCCATGACCGCTCGCCACCACATCCTGGCGGTGGAGGGCGGCGAGCCGCTGACCACCTCGGGCGGGACCGTCGTGGGAGCGCTGGGCATCTCCGGCGCCAAGCACGCCGAGGACGTGGTGTGCTCGAAGGCCGCGGCCGCGGCCTTCACCGCCGCCGCCTGAGGGTCCTCCGATGACAGAGGGCCACGAAGACCACACCAACCCGATCCTGAAGGACCTGCCCGAGGGATCGTTCGCGTTCCACTACACCCTGCAGGCCAAGCCAGGACGGGGCCAGGACTTCATCGACGCATTCGAGGCCTGGGACCACAGCGACGACAACATCGTCCACACCACGCCGGGCATCGTGCACGAAGGGGTGCTCTACCGCAGCGAGGACGACGCCGACCGCTTCTACCTCATCGGCACTTGGAACCACCGCGAGAACCATCGCAACGTGGTGGCCCGGCTGATCGAGCAGCGCCCGGCGTGGATGGACATGCTGACCGAGGACATAGTCCCCGAGTACTGCGAGATCATCGGCTGAGGCCGTCCTCCTAGGCTGGTCCCGGCCTCTCGCCGACATCCTCACGCAGCCCGACCTCAAGGAGAACCGGTGCTCCAGGACTTCGATCTCGATCAGAAGTTCACGCTGGAACGGGGGCGGGTGCTGCTGACCGGGGTCCAGGCGCTGGTCCGGCTGCCGGTCGACCAGCACCGCGCCGACGCGGCCCGGGGCCTGCGCACCGCCACCTTCATCTCCGGCTACCAGGGCTCGCCGCTGGGCACCGTCGACCTCACCATCGAGCGCAACATGGCCCTGCTGGAGGCCCACGACGTCGTGTGGGTGCCAGGCGTGAACGAGGAGCTGGCCGCCACTGCGGTGTGGGGCAGCCAGGAGCCGCTGCTCGGACCGCTGGCCCGCCACGACGGCGTGGTCGGCATGTGGTACGGCAAGGGTCCCGGCGTGGACCGCTGCGGCGACGTGTTCAAGCACGCCAACTTCAAGGGCGCCGCCCCCAACGGCGGGGTGCTGGTGCTGGCCGGCGACGACCCGACGGCCAAGTCGTCGACGCTGCCCACCCAGGTGGAGCCAGCCTTCTACGACGCCCAGATGCCGGTGCTGTACCCCGGCACGATGCAGGAGGTCATCGACCTAGGGCTGCACGGCATCGCGCTGTCGCGGTATTCGGGCCTGTGGACCGCTTTCAAGATCGTCACCACCGTCGCCGACGGGTTCGGCGTCGCCGAGGTGGCCCCCGACCGGATCGTCCCCGTCGACCCGCGACTGGAGATCGACGGCGAGCCGTGGCGCCACGTCCAGCGGCCCGGCCTGGTCACGCCGCTCAGCCTCGAGCAGGAGAAGGACATCGCCTACGGGCGGCTGGAGGCTGCGGTGGCCTACGCCGCGGCCAACGGCCTCAACGAGATCAGCGGCGCCACCGGAGCGGCCCGGCTGGGGATCGTGGCCGCGGGCCGCACCTTCCAGGAGCTGCGCCAGGCCCTCGGCGACCTCGGCCTCGACGACGACAGCCTGGGCCGCTTCGGCATCCGGCTGCTGCGGCTCGGGATGGTCTGGCCGGTGGAGCCCGAGATCGTGCGCCGCTTCGCCGGGGGACTCGACGAGATCCTGGTGCTGGACGAGAAGCGGGCCTTCATCGAGCTGTTCGTACGCGACATCCTCTACGGCCGGGCCGGAGCGCCGCGGGTGGTGGGCAAGACCGACGAGCGGGGCCGACGGCTGGTGCCCGCCGACGGCGAGCTGACCGCCGACCGGATCGCGGCGGTCGTGGCGGACCGGCTGCGCTCCGGGGTGCTCGGAGGCGACATCGGCGCCCTGCCGGTAACGGTCGAGGCCCGCCTGGCCCTCATCGAGGAGGCTGCGAAGGCGGGCGCGGCGGAGGTCGCCCGGACGCCGTACTGGTGCAGCGGCTGCCCCCACAACCGCTCCACCGCCGCGCCGGAGGGATCGTTCGTCGGCGCCGGGGTGGGCTGTCACGCCATGGCGCTGTGGATCGACGACCGCGCCCAGATCGTGCACCAGATGGGCGGCGAGGGCGCCACCTGGATCGGCCGGGCCCCGTTCACCGACCGGCCCCACATCTTCCAGAACGTAGGCGACGGCACGTTCTTCCATTCGGCCAGCCTGGCGGTGCGGGCCGCGGTGGCCGCGGGCGTCGACATCACCTACAAGATCCTCTACAACGGCGCGGTGGCCATGACCGGGGGCCAGGACGTGGCCGGCGTGGTCGGCGTGCCCGAGCTCACCCAGTCGATGTCCGCCGAGGGGGTGAGCCGCATCATCGTGTGCAGCGACGACCCGCAGCGCCACACCGACGGCACCCCGCTGGCCGAGGGTGCCGAGCTGTGGGGCCGGGACCGGCTCGACGAGGCCCAGCTCCTGCTGCGGGACACGCCCGGCGTGACCGTGCTCATCTACGACCAGCAGTGCGCGGCCGAGAAGCGCCGGGAGCGCAAGCGAGGCCTGCGCCCCACGCCCACGAAGCGGATCTTCATCAACGAGGCGGTGTGCGAGGGATGCGGCGACTGCGGGGCCAAGAGCCACTGCCTGTCGGTGCAGCCGGTGGAGACCGAGCTGGGCACCAAGACCCGCATCCATCAGTCGTCGTGCAACTTCGACTACACGTGCATAGAGGGCGACTGCCCGTCGTTCATCCGGGTGGAGACCCGGCCGGCCAAGGGCAAGGCCGAGGCCCCCGCGGCGGGCGCGGTCCGGGCGGCCCGGGCCCAGCCGCCCGCCGACATCGCCGAGCCGGACCGGCCGGTGCCAGGCCCCGACGGCTACGGGCTGTTCATGGCGGGCGTGGGCGGCACCGGCGTGGTGACGGTGAGCCAGGTGCTGGCCACCGCCGCGCTGCTCGACGGCCTAGGCGTCATGGGCGTCGACCAGACCGGCCTGAGCCAGAAGGGCGGGCCGGTGGTGTCGCACCTGCGCTTCTTCGACGGCGAGGCCGAGGGCTCCAACATGATCGGCGCGGGCGGCGCCGACTGCTATCTGGGCCTGGACCTGCTGGTGGCCGCCGACCCCAAGAACCTGGCCCTGGCGGATCCCGAGCGCACGGTGGCGGTGGTGTCGACCAGCAAGCTGCCCACCGGCGACATGGTGGCCCACGTCGCCGAGACCTACCCGGAGATCGACGGGATGCTGGCCGCCATCGACGAGGCCACCCGGGCGAGCGAGGGCGTCCGCCTCGACGCCGACCGGATGGCCGACGCCCTGCTCGGCACGGCCATGCCCGCCAACGTGCTGGCGCTGGGAGCCGCGTACCAGGCGGGCGGGATCCCGGTGTCGGCCGACGCCATCGAGCGGGCCATCGAGCTCAACGGGGTGGCGGTGGCGGCCAACCTGGCCGCGTTCCGGTGGGGACGGGTGTACGTGCGCGAGGGCGCCGACGGCCTGGTCAGCCTGGCCGGCACGCCCGCCGCCGCGACGCCCGACGAGCCGGTCGCCGCGCCCGGCCTGGGCTTGGACTCGGTCCCGGACAAGGCCGTGGCCGCCGCCCGGTCGCTGGTGCAGAACTCGGGCCTGGCCGAGGTGGTCGGCGAGGGCGCCGAGGCCCTGGCTGAGCTGGTGGAGCGGCGGGCTGCCGACCTGGTGGACTACCAGTCGGCCGCGCTGGCCTCCGAGTACGTGGACTTCGTTGACGCGGCGTCGGCCCGGGAGCGCGAGGTGATGGGCGACCGGACCGAGCTGTCCTCCTCGGTGGCCCGCCACCTCTACAAGCTGACCGCCTACAAGGACGAGTACGAGGTGGCCCGGCTGCACCTGCGGCCCGGCGTGGCCGAGGCGATGCGCGAGGCGGTGGGCGACTTCGGGCGGCACCGGATCCTGCTGCACCCGCCGGTGCTGAGAGCCATGGGACTGAAGCGCAAGATCTCGCTGGGACCGTTCCAGCGGCCGGCGCTGGCGCTGCTCAAGGCCGGGCGCCGTCTGCGGGGCACCCCGTTCGACCTGTTCGGATACGCCAAGGTGCGCCGACTGGAGCGGAAGCTGATCGCCGAGTACCGGGCCCTCATGGAGGCCGAGCTGGACGGCCTGACGCCGGCCTCCTACGAGCGGGCCGTGCGGCTGGCCCGGCTCCCCGACGTGATCAGGGGCTACGAGGACGTGAAGCTGGCCAGCGTGGAGCGCTTCCGCGCCGAGGTCCGGGCCGTGCTCGCCCCCGAAGCCCAGCCGGTGGCCCTAACTGCCAAACCGGTCCGTTAGCGCCCCGGGCATGGCCGACGCCGAAGCGGCGCCCTCGACAGCCTCGACAAGTTCTGGCGCATCTCCCGTTCAGGCGGTGGCCGCCTCGGTGGCCTGCGTCACCGCCAGCGTCATGCCGGGATTCCTGGCCGGCGCGCTCGGCAGCGACATCAAGGCCGAGTTCGGCGTCGGCGACACCGGACTCGGCCTGGCGCTCGCACTGACCTACGTCTTCGCGGCGGTGGCCATCGTCCACGCGGGCGAGCTGTCGGACCGGATCGGCTACCGCCGTAGCCTGATCGTCTCCATGGAGGTCACGATGGCCGGCTACCTGGTGGTGGCCTTCTTGGCCCGATCGTTCGCGACGCTGCTGGTGGGGCTCACAGTGGCCGGCGCGGGACTGACGCTGGCCGGCCCGGCCGCCAAGGTGCTGGTTGCCGACCATGTGTCGCCGGAGCGTCAGGGCCTGGCCTTCGGGGTGCACATGTCGGCCATTCCGCTGGGGCCCCTTCTGGCCGGGCTGACCGTTCCTTTGGTGGGCGGCACGGACGGATGGCGCTGGCCGTTCGTCGGGGGCGCCCTCCTCGCCGGTGCCGGGATGCTGATGCTCCCCCGCGAGCGGGCGCCGGCGCCATCGGCTGTTCGGGCCGCGAGGGATCCCGCCGCGGGCCGGTTCGCGCACGTGAGGATGGGGCCTCTGTTCGTGTTCGCGGCAGCGGCCATGCTGGCCTCCTGCTCGGTGGTGGCCGCGGCCGCGTTCTTCGTGGTCAACAGCGAGAACGCGGGCATATCCGAGAGCACGGCCGGACTGCTGCTGTCGGCGGCCAGCGCCGGGGTGATGACCGTGCGCATCGCGCTGGGCGCGCTGGCCGACCGGGTCCGCACCGGTGCGGTCAGCACCGTCGCGGTGCTCCTGACCGCCAGTGCGGCCGGCTACGCGCTGATGGCCGCCAGCACGCCCTGGCTGTACGCGCTGGGCGGGCAGGCCGCCATCATCCTCGGGTGGTCCTGGCCGGGGCTGATGGTGCTGGCCCTTGTGCGGATCTATCCCCAGGCACCCGGACTGGCATCCTCGTTCGTCATCGGGGGACTCAACCTCGGCGCGGTGGTCGGTCCGGTGGCCTTCGGCGCGATCAGCGACGCGGCGTCGTCGTCCGTCGCGCTGGCGGCAGCCGCCGCCTGGGTCCTGGGCGCAGCCGTGCTCAGCCTGATGAGCCGGGTCCGCCTCGAGAGCGGCCTCTCGTCACGGGCCTAGCTGCCACCGGCCACGGGGACGTCTGAGGCATCCACCAACTCTGAGTCGTCCCAGGAATCGTCGGCTCCGGCGTCGTTGCCAGCCGGATCCTCGCCGTCGAACAGACGCACGGCCGTCTCGCCCACAGGTCCCTGCATTCCCCGGGCGTTCCGCTCGCAGTGGGCCCGCCAGACGGTGATGGACTTGTCGGGGCGGAACAGCCGCTCCGGCGGGATGCGGACCTGCTCGATCATCTGCTGGTCCTGGCGATTGAACTGCCACATGTACGCCCACCGGATGTACAGCCAGAACCGCAGCCCGAACAGGGCGGCTCTGAGGCCCTTGGCGTGGGACACGGCGAACATGAAGGAGAGGTGCGCGCCGTCGGTGGTCCCCATGAACACCTCGTAGGCCGTCCAGTCCGGCCACTGGATGCGCACCCAGCCGGGGAGACGGACAGAGCCGCGGACGACCACGTTGCGCTGCCACGGGCGGAAACCGTGGGGCCATCGGCCGAGCCCGGGATAGTCGACCTGCTCCACCACGTCGTCGACCGTGCGGACGAGCCAGTCGCCTTCCTGCTCGACGTGAACAACCCGGTAGGCGGGCTTGCGGCGGATCCATGTCCACACGACGCCGCGGTGCAGGTAGGTGGAATGGCCCTCGTCGAAGCCGTTCTCGACCGCGTAGCGCCAGTCGCCCTTCCTGGTGCGGAGCCAGCCCCGCACCTTGACCCCCGGTTGGAAGAACTCCTCGGGGACGTCCTGGTCAATGGGCGGCGGCTCCTGGTCGCCGACGTAGACGAAGACCACACCGGCCCTTTCCTCCACCGGGTACGTCCTCACTCTCACGCTCTTGTTCCCGACGATGGGCGAGTCGCGGCCGTCGACGAGGGCGGCCCGCAGGTTGCCGTCGGTCAGGTCGTAGGTCCATCCGTGGTATGGGCAGGAGATCGTGCCCGGGAACCAGCACTTGCCCATCGACAAGGGCACGCCGCGGTGGAGGCAGCGGTCGTTGAGGGCGAACGCCCTGCCCTCGTGGCGGATCAGGAAGAGTCGCTCGCCGCAGATGGTCACCGGCACCGGCTTGCGGCCGATGCTCTTGGAGAAGGCGACCGGGTACCAGTAGTTCCTCAGACCCTCGGACGCGGCCCGATAACGAGGCCACCGCTTGTAGGCGTGATCTCCGCTCGCCGAGTACGGCGCCTCGCGGGCACGACCAAGTGATGCCATCGCCGCCATCTTTGCACCTGTGCGATGCAACGGCTGATTCGGACCAGCCGACGAGCGGGCGAGCCCCACGCGCCGGGGACGGGCCACCGCCTTCGTGGTGAGCGGCCTGAACCTGGTGCCGGTGTTCGGACCCGCCGTCTTCGGCCAGGTCAGCGCCGCCGCGTCGCCGTCCGCCTCGCTGGTCGTGTCCGCCCTATAGGCCCTAGCAGCCGCGAGCCTCAACCTCCTGGGTCGCCTGATGCAGGCCCGGCCCCAGCTCAGGGTGGCCGCACCTGGGTCTCGATCGGAATCCCCGAGCCTCGGCTCACTACATTCACGCGGGAATGATCGACGACTTCTTGATCGAGCGGGAGCCCATCACTTGGTCTGCGCCTGACGGTTTCCCTGCGTCGCTGGTGCCTGATGGCATGTTCGCCCAGGATGCGCCTAGCGGTCTGGAGGTGGTGTTGGCGAGAGCCAGTCGTCGGCCTGCTGCCGCGGATCTGCGCCGAGCGTGGTCGAAACGACGTGGTGGCCGGGCCAGCCCGGTGCTGCTGATCGTCGCCTACCCCTCGGCCGACGGTGTCCGAGTGTCGCTGTGCGGGCCGGCGGGCGACCAGCCGACGGTGCAGCACGACGTCGAGGTGTCGCAGGCCGAGCGGCTGGCTGAGGTGGCGCTGTGCGAGCCGAACCACCATGCGGCCACCCGGTTCCTGCTGGCCAACCTGCCCGAGCTGGACTCTCCCATGCCGGGACTGCGCAACGTCGGCCTGCTGGCCACTCGCGAACTGAAAGCGGGAGTGCCCGAGAGATCCGACTGGAAGACATCGGTCAACCGGGCGAGGCCGCTGCTGTCGCTGAGGGGACGGCCGCTGGTGGAACGCCTGGGATTCGGTATCGAAGTCCTCTCCACCAACACGTCAATGCTCACCGTCAACGGCCGCAACCAGGCCATCGCGGTCTTCTGCGACGAGGACGAGCCATTCGACGCCCCCGCGCCGCGCTTCAACGGCACGTCGCCGGTGTCGCAGGCGCTGGCGGTCGCCGACCAGAAGGCGGTGGACTGGGTGATCCTCACCCGATCCTCGGAGATCCGCCTGTACGCGGCCCGGACCGACACCGGCGTGGGCCGCAAGGGCCGCTCCGAGACGTTCGTCGAGCTCAACCTGTCGCTACTGCCCTCCGAACTGGCCGGGTACTTGCACCTGCTGTTCTCGGCGGACGCGCTCGTCGAGAACGGCACTCTGAACGCGATCCTCGGCGACTGCGAGCGGTTCGCAACGGACCTGGCGGAGCGACTGCGCGAGCGCGTCTACTACGAGACGGTTCCTGCGCTGGCGTCGGCCATCGCCTCCCGAATTGGACGCGAGCCCACCGGCGAAGACCTGGAGGACGCCTACGAGCAGGTGATGCTGATCCTGTTCCGGCTGCTGTTCGTGGCCTACGCCGAGGACCAGGACCTGCTTCCCTACCGCACCAACGGCCACTACCAGGACCATTCGCTACAGCGGAGGGCACTGCGCCTCACCGAAGACCGCCGTGCGGGGCGGGAGACCTACGACCGGGCGGCCACATCGATGTGGGACGACGTCCGCCAACTCTGGCATGCGGTCGACGGTGGCAACAAAGGCTGGGGGGTACCCCCCTACAACGGTGGCCTGTTCTCTACCGACCCCGCCGTGAGCCGAGCCGGCGCCGCTCAACAGCGGCGGCTCGGGCTTCTACCGCGAGGATGTCGGCGCCGAGGCGCTGGCGGCGGTCGCCGCGGCGGGGCCCGGCGACCGCTCCGCTGACGAGCGTCACGGCCTCGTCGACGACGCTTGGGCCGCGACCCTGGCCGGCGCTTTGGAGGCACCGGCGTTCCTCGACCTGGTGCTTCGGGGCTTCGGGGCCGAGCGCGACCTGACGGTGTGGCAGGCCCTGGCGGGCGCTTTGGCTCATCTGCGCCGGCTGCTGGACGGCGACGCGGCCCGGTGCTTCTGCGAATTGGCGGCGGGGGTGTCCGACGCGGCGGCGGCCGAGGTCGGGCTAGACCCTCCTGCCGGCGGCGAGAACGCGCGCACCAGCGAGCTGCGGGCGGTGCTGGTGCAGTTCCGGGGCGCGACCGCCGACCACGCGGCCACCGTCGAGGCCTGCCGTCAGCGGCTCGACCATCCGGACGCCACGCTGGCCGCCCCGGCCTTGGGGGTGGTGGCGGCCCACGGCGACGGCGACGACTTCGCCCGGATCCGCCGCCGTTTCGAGGAGGCGTCCGACCCGCAGACCGAGCAGCGCCATCTGGCCGCGCTGGCCGACTTCGGGGACCTTCGCGTTAACGTGGGATTGAGGGTTGCCGGCGCCGGTGGGGTTCATGTTATGAGGATTCCTCTGGCTTGGAAGTTGGCTGGGTTGGTGAACCCGTGGGCGGTGCGCCGCAGGACTTGCAGCAGGTTGTCAGTTTCCTCGATTCGGCCGTTGCTGGCGCGTGGGGCGTGGTGCCATGCGAGGGTCTCTGTGGACCAGGCGATGAGGGTGTCGACGATGTCGTGGTACTCGGGCAGCTCGCCGGTCTCGTAGAGGTCGCAGAACCTGTCGAGCGCGTCGAGGGCTCCTTGGTGGTCGCCGGCGGTGTAGAGGCCGTGGAGCTCCTGCAGCGCCTGCTGTCCGGATCGGAGCCGGGGGTGCGCGTCGAAGAGCGCTTCGAGGCGGCCGCGGTCGGCGCCGGTGAGGGTGTCGCCTCGCTTGAGCAGCGCGAACCGGGCCCGGAACACTTCGGGGTCGAAGGCGGGTTTGACGCCTTCAGGGTGGCGGCGCTGGACGTCTCTGCGCACTGCGGTGAGCCCGGCGGCGAACCATCTGATGACGTGGAACCGGTCAAGCACGTGGCGGGCACAGCCGAGGTGGGCGTCGACGGCGGACTTGTAGGCGCGGGACCCGTCTGTGACCACGACCTTGACGCCTTTGCACCAGCTGCGGCCCTGCTCGACGAAGAACGCCGACAGCGCAGCCGAGCTGCGGTGCGGGACCATCGCGAGGGCCTTGCCGGTGTCGGCGTTGACGATCACCGTCACATAGCGGTGCCGGCGGCGCATGGAGGTCTCATCGACCAGCAGCACCCGGCACCGCCGGCTGCGCCGGTGGTGGGCCACCAGCGCCGACCACGCGTCGACGAGGCCCCCGACACGATGCCAGCCCAGCCCGGCGCGGCGCGCCGCGGCCTGCACCGTCATCACCTTGCAGTCCGCCACCAGCCGCCGCGCCAGCCGAGCGGTGAGCCCGCCCTCGAACGCCCGGTGGTGCTCCAAGAACCGGCTGTCGCCGCTGTCGCATCTCATCCGCCGCCGCGACCACACCAGCGTCGTGCGCCGGCCCGACACGTCAAGATCGCGGACCTTCTTGCCGCGGCGGTCGTGCACCCTGTGGCACCTGAACCCGCACGCCGGGCACCGCAGCCTCCTAAACGTGGACTCGACCTCCACCACAAGCTCGCTCGGGGTGTCCACGACCACCCCCAGCACACGGACCTGCGGCAGGTGCAGCCGAACTGCCATAACATCGGAAGCCATCGGGGCCCTCCTGGATCGTTGACCTCTCAATCACCGATTCCAGCAGGGCCTCGACCCCTACTCAGGGACCCTCAACCACCCCGCTCCCCACGTTTCCGCGAAGGCTCGACTTCGGTGAGGCCGAGCTGGTGCGCACGATCCTGGAGGGCACCCTGGACGGCTCGGTGCGCAGCCAGGACGGCCCCTACCTGATCCGCCGGGCCCTGGCCAACCGCCGCTGCGGACCCGATGCCTGGGACTTCCTGACCGAGCACTGGGACCGGCTCCTCGCCGTCTTCCCGGCCAACTCTCCGGCCCGGATGCTTGAAGGAGTGGTCTGGCTGGACCGCCCCGAACTGGCCGCGGCGGTGCGCAACTTCATGGCCGAGCACCCCCTGCCCCAAGGCGCCAAGCAGGTGGCCCAGCACCTGGAGCGCCAAGAAGTGAACGTCGCCCTACGACAGCGGGAGTCCAACCGCCTCAGTGTGGCAGTCCTAAGCTCCTGAGGGGGCCGCTGTCGGTCACCATCGCGAGGGGTTATCGGGTGGAGGGTGTACGGCCCTCCCCCAAGAGCCAGCCATCTACTCCGCACACAAGCCGCTAGTCCCAGCAACGCACCGTGTTCGCCCAGTGCTGCAAGAGCCTGCTGGTGGCCCATTGGGGACGCGGGGTGTCAGAAGCGAACAGGGTGAGCCCCCAATCGCCCACGACGAGGGAGCGGCCGCTGTTGGGGTTGACCTCGAGTGTGATCTTGCCGGCGGTGATGTCTGTGGTCCAGTCGCTTCCGAACGTGAGGGAACTGGTGGAGGAGACCGCCCGCGGGAAGTCGGCGCGTTTGGTGGCGCCACCCGCGTCGGTGGCCTCGACGAAGAAGGGGTACCGCTCGGGGTTCCACAACAGCACCACGAGATGCGCGAAGTCGGCTTCGGGCAGGTTCCAAGGGACTTCTGCGCTGCCGCGCCCGCAAAGAAGGGCAACGGGTTCGTCTGCCAGGGTGGAGGTGCCGTGCCAGAGCGTCCCGTGTGGCGGTGAGCACAGCTCCGGGAGGTGCAGCGTGCATTGCGTGCGTGGGCCTACGGGGCGGTTGATGAACCCGTCGGCAGGTTCCTCTTCGGGTTCGACGGAGGGCGGTGCGGACTTGCTTATCTCGTGGAGGACTCGCATCATGT
Organism: Acidimicrobiales bacterium; assembly: GCA_963667505.2. Taxonomy (GTDB): domain Bacteria; phylum Actinomycetota; class Acidimicrobiia; order Acidimicrobiales; family Aldehydirespiratoraceae; genus Aldehydirespirator. The sequence goes on from OY763490.2 coordinate 2,941,858, forward strand.
CCGAGCGCGTGAAGCCCTTTGAGATGTCGGCGCCCAGAACCTCCTTGTAGTAGCGGTCCAGGAATATCGACGCGTGGTTGTGGCTGAGCGGTTCGTCGGGTCTGAATGTGCCGTCGCCGTAGCCTTTGGTCACCCCAACCTCGGCAGCCCAGTCGATCGCTGCGAAGTCAGGATGGTCCACAGGCACGTCGCTGAACCGCTGTGTCGACTGAGCAACCGCGATGGTGCTCGCCGCGACGACCGCAACGACAGCCACAGCAACAGCCAGGGCCTTGGGCATGTGGGTTCTCCGAGTGTCGTAGATTCAAGAAGGCTAGACGGTATCTCAGAGGGGAATTGGCCGTCAAACGATCACCAGTGGGATGACGCCCTCGTCAAGCACTTGGTGCAACCATGCGAGTGCGGTAAGTCGCATCAGCGAGTCCTGGCTGGCGGTCTCGTCGCCATTGGTGCGAACGTACCCACACACTCACCGATCGGCCCGCACCTACCACCGCACCTGACCCAAGACCGCCCCGCAACGGCCTACCGAATTGGCTGGGCTAGCCCTCAGTCATCTCGCAGCGGCATCGCCGCCCAGCGGTGGCAGCCTCCGCCATCATGTCACCGATGTCGGCAGGCAATTCGACCTGGGGGCCTCGCTGGAACGCGGCCTCTATGGTCCGTTGGGTTTGACAGAGGTCACACTGACATTCAAGTCCGACGGCGGCTCCCCTTCTGAGCAGTTCACCGGTGCCGACCGGCACATGGCCATGTCCGCCTCGCGCGATTAGGTATTCCATGGCCTGTCTGGCGGCGCAGCTGTCACAGATCATGTCGTACTGCTGCACCAGCGCCAGATCAATCGGAGTGCTTCGAGGGTGGTGAGGCTGTCGCCGTGTGTGAGATTGCCCTCGTGGACCCACCAGAGGCCTGTGTGGGGTTCCTGCGATGCCGTCACGCGTCCGTCGGTGAGGCTATGCGCCAAGTCGGCCAGATTCTTCATGGGTGGCACGCTAGTGGAGTGCCTATGCCGAGTGGGGAATGCTCTGTGGCTATTCAGCGGGGTCGGGGCGGGCTGGTACTTGTTGCGGTGCCGACGCTGGTGGCCACCAAGTTCGCTCTTTGCTCGGCTGTGCGTTCGCAGCACATCACCGAGTCGGAACTGGCCCGCAGGCTCGGCATCCGCCCGTCTGCCGCCCACAGGCTGACCGACCCCGACAGGCCGTCTCGGATCGGGCGGTTGCAGGCGGCTCTGGACGCGGTCGGATGCCAGCTGGTCATCGACATCACCCCTGCGCGACCTGCCCAAGGGCCGCGCAACGATGAGTCGCCGATTCCGCGCCCGACTCGAACGGGATCTCGCTAAGCACGGTCGATCATGGCCAACAAGATACCTACTTGAAATACATGTAAATGCTTGACAGATGTCACACCGGTGTGAGATACTGCCTTCATGCTGATCGAAGCCGCCCACCGGGCCGAGGCCGCCGCCAAAGAGATGCTGGCGGGCGTCAACGCGGGCTCGGCCTCGTGCGCGGAGCTGCGCGAGATGCTGACCGTGTCCAAGGCCACGATGGCGGTCCTCTCGTCCGCGCAGACCTTTGCCGCCTCCATCATCGCCAAGAGCGAACGCCACGGCGACGGCGGAACGCAGGTGCTCGCCGACACCGCCGGGCTGACCCGCCACGAGGCCCGCACGCAGGTCACAACCGCCCAAGCCATTGAGGCGGTCCCCGCGGCGCGCGACGCGGTCGAGACCGGGCGGGTGTCACAGGCCAACGCCAGGCGGCTCGCCGAGGCCATCGAGAAGACCAGCGGCGACACGGTCGCCTCCGACGCCGAGCTGTTGGCCAAGGCCGAGTCGATGAGGCCCGAGCAGTTCACCCGTGAGGCCCGCCGCTGGACCGCGGACCGCCAAGATGACGGCGGCGAGGCCGACTACCGCCGGCTGCGGGCCAAGCGCCGCGTGCGCATCTGGGACGCAGACGACGGCCTAGTGCACCTGCACGGAGAGCTCGACCCCGTCGCCGGGCGGCGCATCGCCAACCGCCTACGAGCCCAAGCCAGCCGCCTCCACGACGCCGACAAGAAGCAGACCGCGGCCAGCAGTGAGAGCGAGCGGCACAGCTTCGACCAGTGCATGGCCGATGCCCTGGACAACCTCACATCCAGCATCGGCGGCGGCGGCGGCAAGCCCTTCGCGGACATCTGCGTCGTGGCTCACGTCGACGACGCCACCGGCGAACTCATAGCAGAGCTCCCCGACGGCGAACGGCTCCCCAAGGCGGTGCTCGAACAGCTCTCCTGCAACGCCAAGCTCACCGGTGTCGTTTACGACCGGAAAGGCAAGCCGATCTGGCGCACCCACTCCCGGCGCACCGTCACCGAATCCCAATGGCAACTGCTCATCGCCAAATGGGGCGGCTGCTTCCACTGCGGCGCCAACCCCGGCATCTGCCAAGGACACCACATCGAACCGGCCTCACAAGGCGGACCACCAAACTCGACAACCTGGTCCCGGCGTGCTGGACCTGCCATCACCGCATCCACCACGACAACTGGCAGATCCGAAAGAGCCCCGACGGCTGGCACACCCTTCATCCACCGGACCACGTCAACTACGGGCCAGCGCGCGCCCCTGAACAGTCGCGACCCTTGTTCAAGTCCGGGGCCCAGCCCGAGTCCGCCGGTCCGGCACCGGCCGAGCCCGACACGGCTGCGGGACCGACCGGCAGGCCCGGCCCACAAGCCGCCCGAGCCGCGCTGCACCGGGCAAGAGCCGCCCGCGACGGACCGGGAGTTGCCCCGGCCACCGATCTGGTGCCCGACCTGCTAGAGCGCGCCCATGCCTCCCGAGACCGTCATCACACATCAAGCGCCCTACCTGCTGTGGCCCAGGGGGACACCACGCGATCAGGCGTTCTTGCTGGGAGCCCTGTCATCGATGATCTTGGACTGGTACACCCGACGAGTCGTGGAGGCGCACTTGACCTTCCACCTGTTCAACAACTTCCCGGCGCTGCGCGATTTCGTGGGATGCGGGGTTGCCGGCACCGGTGGGGTGATTATGTCACGAGGAGGCCGCGGGCTTCGAAGTTGGCTGTGTTGGTGAAGCCGTGGGCTGTTCGGCGCAGGACTTGCAGCAGGTTGTTGGTGCCTTCGATTCTGCCGTTGCTGGGGCGGCCGGTGCAGTGCCAGGCGAGGATCTCGTCTGACCAGGCGATGAAGGTGTCGACGATGTCGTGGTACTCGGGCAGCTCTCCGGTCTCGTAGAGGTCGCAGAACCTGCCGAGCGCGTCGAGGGCTCCTTGGTGGTCTCCGGCGGTGTAGAGGCCGTGGAGCTCCTGGAGGGCCTGCCAGCCGGCTTCGAGGCGGGGGTGGGCGCCGAACAGCGCCCGGAGGCGTTCGCGGTCGGTGTCGGTGAGGGTGTCGCCTCGCTTGAGCAGCGCGAACCGGGCTCTGAACACCTCCGGGTCGAAGGCGGGGGTGACGCCTTCGGGCTGGCGGCGCTGGACGTCTCTGCGCACCGCGGTGAGCCCGGCCGCGAACCATCTGATCACATGGAAGCGGTCAAGCACGTGGCGGGCGTGGCCCAAGCGGGCGTCGACGGCGGCGCGGTAGGCCCGCGACCCGTCGGTGACCACGACTTTGACGCCCTTGCACCAGCGGTGGCCCTGCTGCGCCAGGAACGCCGACAGCGCAGCCGAGCTGCGGTGCGGGACCATCGCGAGGGTCTTGCCGGTGTCGGCGTTGACGATCACGGTCACATAGCGGTGCCGTCTGCGGATCGAGGTCTCATCGACCAACAGCACCCGGCAGCGCTCGCTGCGGCGGCGCTCGGCGACGATGCGCGCCCAGGCCCGCACCAGGGCGTTGATCCTGTGCCAGCCCACACCGCGGCGGCGCGCCGCGGCGCGAAGCGTCATCACCTTCGCGTCGGCCACCACAGCCCGCGCCAGCCGCGCCGTGAGGCCCCCCTCGAACGCGCCGTGGTCCTCCAAGAACCGGCTCTCGCAGTTGTCACAGACCATCCGCCGCCGCGACCACACCAGCGTCGTGTGACGCCCCGACACCTCAAGATCGGTGACCTTCTTGTCGCGGCGGTCATGCACCCTGTGGCACTTGAACCCGCAGTCCGGGCATCTCAGCCTCCTCAGCGTCGACTCGACGCCCACCACCAGCCGCGCCGCAGTGTCCTCGACCACCTCCAGCACACGTATCTGAGGCAGGTGCAGCCGCACCCGCATAACATCGGAAGCCATCGGGGCCCTCCTGGATCAGTGGATGTGTCAATCACCGATTCCAGCAGGGCCTCGACCCCTGCTCAGGGACCCTCAACCACCCCCCTCCCCACGTTTCCGCGCAGGCTCAACTTCCCGATCCCGGACGCGGACGTCGATGACGACCCCGTAGCCCGCCGAGTCGTCCACATCGCCGCAAGGTTGGCAGCTGTTGACGAGCGGTACGCCGGGTGGGCCGCAGAGGTGGGCGTGCCGGTGGGGTCGGTCACCGACGAGGCGATGAAGCAGGACCTGATCTGCGAACTGGACGCCTGCGTCGCCCATCTGTACGGGCTCGACGAGGACGACCTCGCCGTCGTCTACGAGACCTTCCACGAAGGCACCGACTACTCCGAGCGCCACCGTGCCGTGCTCGTCCACTTCCGCCGCTGGGCGAGGGAGTAGGCGACCTACGAGGAGCCGTTGCGGCGTCCGAGAACGAAGACGGCGGTCAACGCGACCAGATCGAACGAGCCCAGCACCGCACCAGCGATGTCGTGATCATTGTGGATCAGCCATGCCGAGACAATGAGGAAGAGCACGGCCACGACAAATCCGGCGGCCAAGCCCATCGAGGCACGACGCGATCGCTGTGCGTCCATCCGATGCCTGTGCGCTCGTTCGTCCTCGGACGCCGTCACTATCCGGTTCACGAGATCGGGGCTGATCTGACCGTAAGCAGCCAGATCAGCGGGCGAGGGAAGAGGCCCAGCACGAAACGACGACTGATGGTGTTCAACCGTCATCTGCTCGGTGACCGCCGCAGGTTGAGGAGACTCGCCCTCGATAGGCGCAGGCAGGTCGGCTGCGGTCACTGTGCGGGATGACTGGATGGATGGCGACCCATTGCCAAACGCAAGTCGCCGCCCACGGCATCCCAGTCCGCAGCGAGCGCATCAGCGTCGGTGGGGTTCTCCACCGTGGAGACGCTGCGCCAGCCGAGCACTCCCGCGAAGTCGAAGATGAGCGCCGCGCCACCCAGGAAGTCCCTCAGCGGCGAGGACTGACCTTCGTCGGCCCCATCGCCGGACAGGCGTTGCCCGGACTCGGCAACTGTGTCGGTGCTCATGGCATGGCGCTCCGTTCGGACCTTCACGTGTCGTGAACGGTAGCGGCTGGCTGCTCTCGTGTCACACCTCCCGGCCGATGAACATGCCAAGCCGTTGCAAGATACGGTCCTCTACCTAGTCGAAGCCGCCCACCGGGTGACACGAGGCGTGCTGGCTGACTTGAGATGCATGTAAATGCTTGACAAATATCACACCCCTATGGAATACTGTTGACATGCTGATCGAAGCTGCCCGACGGGCCGAGGCCGCCGCCAAGGAGATGCTGGCCTGTATCAATGCGGGCTCGGTGTCGTGCTCGGAGGTGCGCGAGGCGCTGGAGGTCTCCAGGGCGTTCATGGCTGCGGGGGCGGCGTTCCAGGTCGGCGCGGCCCGGGCCATCGCCGGCGCTGAGCGCCACGGCGACGGAGGCACGCAGGTGCTCGCCGACGCGGCCGGGATGCACAGAGGCGACGCCCACAGCCGGGTCAAGACCGCGCAGGCGATCCAGGCCGCGCCCTCGGTGCGCGACGCGGTCGAGTCGGGGCGGGTGTCGCAGGCCAACGCCAAACGGCTAGCCGACGCCATCGACAAGACCGGCGCGGATGTCGTGGAGTCCGACGGCGAGTTGCTGGCCAAAGCGTCGTCGATGCGGCCCGAGCAGTTCACCCGCGAGGCGCGGCGCTGGACCGCTGACCGCCAGGCTGACGGTGGAGAGTCCGAGTACCGGCGCCAGCGGGCCGGCGCTGCGTGCGGATGTGGAACGACGATGACGGCATGGTGCATCTGCGGGGCGAGTTCGACCCGGTCACCGGCAAGCGCATCGCCAGCCGGCTCCGGACCGAGGCCCGCCGCCTCCTCGACACCGACAAGAAGCACGCCGACGACACCCAGCGGCGCAACTTCGACCAGTGCATGGCCGACGCCCTCGACAACCTCACCTCCAGCACGAACGCTGGCGCCACCCAGCCCTTCGCCGACATCTGCGTAGTGGCTCATGTCGAGGATGCCACCGGCGACCTCGTAGCCGAACTCCCCGACGGCGAACGGCTCCCCAAGGCGGTGCTCGAACAGCTCTCCTGCAACGCCAAGCTCACCGGCGTCGTCTACGACCGGAAGGGCAAGCCCATCTGGCGCACCCACTCGCGGCGCACCGTCACCGAAGCCCAATGGCAGCTGCTCATCGCCAAATGGGGCGGCTGCTTCCACTGCGGCGCCAACCCCGGCATCTGCCAGGGACACCACATCGAACCGGCATCACAAGGCGGGCCCACCAAGCTGGACAACCTCGTCCCGGCGTGCTGGACCTGCCATCACCGCATCCACCACGACAACTGGCAAATCCACAAGAGCCCCGACGGCAACCACACCCTTCACCCACCCGACCAGACCCACCACGGACCCGCGCGCCCCCGAACACCCCCCGCCGCTGTTCAAACCCCGGGCCCAACCCGAGTCCGCCGCTCCTGCACCGGCCGGGCCCGACACAGCTGCGGGACCGACCGGCAGACCCGGCCCACAAGCCGCCCGAGCCGCACTGCACCGCGCAAGAGCCGCCCGCGACGGACCGCGGGCAGCCCCGATTGCCGATCCCGGCCCGCCGGACTCGGCCCCGGGCACCACAGGAACCACCACTTGAACAAGGAATCGCTCTTCGCCTCCTGCTAGCCGACCGGCCAACCTTGGACCGGTACGGCCAGGACATCAAGATCCTTCGCAGCCACTCCCCCGCCGAGGCTTGGAGCGCAACGACATGACGACCGGTACCAGCGGCGTAGGATTGCCGACGATGGACCTGACCTCAGTAATCGAGACGCGTCCAGGGGTGCGCGGCGGCAAGCCGTGCTTCGTCGGCACGCGGATCACGGTCTACGACGTGCTCGACTATCTCGCCTCGGGAATGACGTCCGAGGAGATCGTCGGCGACTTCCCCGAACTCACCGAGCACCACGTTCGGGCTGCGATCGAGTTCGCGGCGATACGTGAGCGTCGCCTCGCAGCCCCCGTGTGAGACTCCTCTTCGACCAGAACCTGTCACGCCGACTGGTAGCGATGCTCGCCGTCGAGTATCCAGACAGCCGTCATGTCGCGGATCTCGGCCTTGACACCGCAACTGATCGCGCCATCTGGGACTATGCGGGCGAGCACAGATTTGTGATCGTCTCGAAGGACTCCGACTTCCGACAGCTCGCGTTCTTGCTAGGGCCGCCTCCCAAGGCAATCTGGGTCAACCTGCAGCAGGCCCGGCACATCATCAACTACGACCTGCCCTGGAACCCCATGCGGCTCGTGCAACGCCACGGCCGCATCGACCGCGTCGGCTCGCCCCACGCCGAAGTGTTCATCCGCTGCGTGTGCCCGACGCCCGCCTCGACGACCTGCTCAACCTCGCAGAGCGCCTGCACCGCAAGATCGAACAGGCCGCAGCCAGCATCGGGGTGGGCGAAGTGCTCCCCGACCACAGAGGCCGAGACCTCACATTCACCGAGACCCGAGAAGAGATCGAACGCCTTTCGACGCCAGGAGGCCGACCTGTTCGACCCGACCGAGCAGGCCGACAACATCCTGAGCGCCATCCGCGCCCTGGGCTTGGAGCCCTACATTCCGCCCGAACCGCTGCCCGAGATCACCGCCGACGACATCCACCTCGTCTGCTGGCTGGCTCTGGTCTGAGACGGGAGGACGAATGTCGAGCGTTGGCACCCAAGCCTGGCCTCAGGAGGCTTAAGGGGCAGCAGGGAACTCGGTCAGTCGCCTCCGTACGCACGTATCGTCAGGTGCTGTCGGGCCAGTGATCGGATGGCGGCGCGGCGGGTCAGCAGGCGTTCGTCTGGGGCCATCGACGATGCCTTTCGCAATGCCGTGGCGACCGCGTCGGCCAGAGCGGCCGAGGTCTGCTCCACAGTGGGGCCTTCGGGCACGACGGCGTCGACGATCCCCTCGTCTTGCAGCGCCCCGATGTCGGCGGCCTGGCCTCGTGCCATCTGGGCCGCCGCCTCGGTGTGACGGAACAGGATGGCGGACGCGGCCTCCGGCGCGATCGGGGCAAGCCAGGCGTGCTCGAGTGCGATCATCACGTCGGCGGCCACCAAAGCGATGGCGCCCGCGCCGGAGCCCTCGCCTAGCAGGACCGAGACGGTGGGGATCCGGACGCCGAGGAGCTCCCGTATCAACGTGCCGACCGCGTGGGCCAGGCCGGCCGCTTCGACCTCAGCACCCACGCCCGCGCCCCGAGTGTCGATGAAGGACACCAGCGGGAGATCGAGCTCGTCGGCGATCGACACCGCGCGTTGTGCCTTGCGGTAGCCGGCTGGCGAGACCTCCGCCCCGCGTCCTGTTGGCCGCCTGAAGCCGAGTGCGACAGCCGGCACGCCGCGGAACCGGGCGAAGCCCGCCAGCAGGCCGCGGTCGTCCGAGCCGGAGCGGTCGCCGCGGATCTCGAACAGCGGCGAGTCGGCCGCCTCGATCACCGATTCGATCGACGGACGGTCTTGAGCCCTAGAGCGGAGCACGGAGCGCCACGGATCAAGCTGCCCCTCTCGATCGACCGCGCCCGGAGACCCATCCGACGACCCAGACGATCCCGACGACCCAGACGATCCCGACGACCCAGACGATCCCGACGACCCAGACGATCCCGACGACCCAGACGATCCCGACGACCCAGACGATCCCGACGACCCAGACGATCCCGACGACCCGGACGATCCCGACGACCCGGACGATCCCGACGACCCGGCCGGATGCCCGCTACCGGCGGCCACGATGTCCAGCCACTCTGCGATCCGCGGCGCCAGCACGTTCGGATGGACGATGTCGTCGATCAGGCCCTGCTTGAGAGCGGCCTCTGAGACGATCTCCTCGAGCGGGACGGTCTCGCCCGTGACGGCCTCCACCACTCGGGGGCCTGTGACCGCAATGGAAGCGCCCGGCGCGGCCCACACCAGTTGGCCCTGGGTGCCCCAGGCCGCCAGCGACCCGCCCATCGCCGGATGCATCAGGTAGCTGAGAAAGGCGAGCCCGGCCTCGCGATGCTCCGATATCGCAGCGCCGATCGACAGCATCTTGACGAACGCCGGTGTGCCCTCCTGCATGCGGGTTCCGCCCGACCGGCAGATCCCGACCACCGGTCTGCGGGCGGCCGTGGCGACGACGAAGGCCCGGGCCACCCGTTCAGCCGCAGCCACCCCCAGCGTGCCTGCCACGAACTCGTAGTCGCTGCAGACCACTGCGACGTCGTGGCCGCCGATGCCGGCGAATCCGACCTTCACTGCCTCCGCCAGAGGGTCGTCGGCTTGCAGTCGTGCCAGCCGGGCGGCGTAGGCGTGCCGGTCGCGGAACGCCAGCGGGTCGGCGGTCACAACCTCCCGCGACCACTCGCGAAAGCTGCCTCCGGTGAGCTCGGCGAGAAAGTCGTCAGCCTCGGACATGTGCATGTTGCCTGATTCGGAGCGGGTCTGGAGGCTCGGCTACGGTACACAGACCGGCCCGGCTCGCGGGCCAGCGATGGCCCGACGGGAGGGAACGCGTTGCTTCGGTGGCTGGCCAGACGCATCATCGCGGCGGCCCTGGTGGTGTTCGTGGTCACTTCGCTGGTCTTCGTGGTCACGCACATCTTCACCGATCCGGCCACCGTGTCGCTGCCGTTGGAGGCCACTGAGGAGCACCGGGCCCAGCGCCGGGCCGCGCTCGGCCTCGACCGGCCACTGGCGGTGCAGTACTGGGACTTCGTCTCGGGCCTCGTGGTCGGCGATCTCGGCGAATCGTTCTGGCAGAGCCAGCCCGCCAACAAACTGGTGCTGGAGCGGCTCCCGGCCACCCTCAAGCTGGTGGCCGGCGCCACCGCGGTCACCGTCCTGCTGGCCGCTCCGATGGGGATGCTGGCCGCATGGTGGGAGCGCCGCTTCGCCGACCATGCGGTGCTCGGCTTCTCGATGGCGTCGATCAGCGCGCCGCCGTTCTGGATCGGCTACCTGCTGATAATCGTGTTCGCGGTGCAGCTCGGCTGGGTGCCGACCTTCGGCTCGCGGGGGTTCACCTCGCTGATCCTGCCGTCGTTCGCCATCGGCCTGGCCAGCGCGGGCCGCCTGGCCCAGATAACCCGCCGTGGCATCGTGGAGGAGCTGCGCAAGCCGTACGCGGTCACCGCGCTGTCGAGGGGCTTCTCCCGGTCGTACACGATCGTGCACCACACCTTCCGCAACGTGGCCTCCAGCTTCGTCACCATGACCGGCTGGGAGTTGACCCGCATGTTCACCGGCTACACGGTGGTGATCGAGGTGGTGTTCGCCTGGCCCGGCGTCGGCCGCCTCGCCATCCACGCCATCGAGAACCGCGACCTGATCCTGGTACAGGCCGCGGTGGTGGTGCTGGCCACACTGGTGGTAGTCACCAACCTGCTGGTGGACGTCGCCCGCCGCCTCATCGACCCCCGGGTGGAGCTGGCATGACCGCCGTGGCGGATCCGATGGCGCCGGGCCCCGACCCAGGCCCGGTCGAAGCAGCACCGTCCGACGACGCGACCATGTGGGCCGACCTCCGGTCCCATCTTCGCAAGTCGAAGGCCGGCATCTCGGGGATCATCATCTGCTCGCTCTTCGCCTTGGTGGCCGTGTTCGGCCCGTGGCTGCCGTTCCTGCCAGACCCCACCGAGCAGAGCCTGCGCGACAAGCTCACGCCCCCGGTGGGCTGGGGGGGAACCTGGTCGCATCCCCTGGGCACCGACCAGCTCGGCCGCGACATCCTGGCCCGGCTGATCGACGGCGCCCGCATCTCCCTGCTGGTCAGCGTGGCCGCCGTGGTCATCGCAGCCGTCCTCGGCACCGCCCTGGGTCTGATCGCCGGGTATGTGGGCGGCAAGATCGACACCCTGATCGTCTCCGCGGCCGATGTGCAGATGGCCTTCCCCGGCGTGCTGGCCGGGCTGATCCTGGTGGCGGCCTTCGGGCCGAGCGTGTGGCTGGTGATCATCGTCATCTCAGTGTCGAGCTGGATGGTGTTCACCAGAGTCGGGCGCGGCCTCGTGTTCACCCTCAAGACGTCGCTGTTCGTGGAGGCCTCGGAGTTGACCGGCTCGTCGTCGGGGCGGATCATGGGCCGCCACTTGCTGCCCAACCTGGTGAGCTCGCTGATCACGCTGTGCGTGCTGGAGCTGGCCGCCGCCATCCTGTCGGAGTCGGCGTTCGCGTTCCTCGGCTTCGGCGTGCAGCCGCCCCGCTCCTCGTGGGGCCTGATGATCCAGCAGGGCCGCAACTACATCACCGACGGCTGGTGGATCGTGACCTTCGCCGGGTTGGCCATCGCCGTCGTCGTGCTGGGGGTCAACCTGCTGTCGCTGTGGCTGCAATCGTTCAACGACGTGGCCGAGCGCGAGCAGATCATCCTGGAAAGGCCGGGCGCGTGACTCCGGCCCAACAGACTCCAGTCGAGCAGACCCCGGCCAAGCAGACCCCGGTCGAGCAGACCCCGGTCGAGCAGACCCCGGCCAAGCCAGCCGACGCGGGCCGCACCGAGCGCCTGTTGGAGGTGAAGGACCTCACGGTGGGGTTCCCGACACGCGACGGCCTCGTTCTGGGCGTGGACGGCCTGACCCTCAACGTCGGATCCCACGAGCGCCTCGGCGTGGTGGGCGAGTCGGGATCGGGCAAGAGCGTGATGGGCCTGGCCATACTGGGAATGGTCCTGCCGCCGGGCCGCATCCTGGGCGGCTCGGTGCGCTGGCGGGGCGAGGACGTCCTCGACGAGGACGTGGCCAACCGGGTGCGGGGCCGGGAGATCGCCATGATCTTCCAAGACCCGATGGTGTCGCTGAACCCGCTGAAGACGGTGGGGGCCCAGCTTCGGGAGCTGCTGCGGCGCCGTGCCGGCCTGGAGGGCGCCGCGGTGAGGCGGCGCTCATTGGAGCTGCTCGACATGGTGGGCATCGCCAACCCCGACGAGCGGCTCAAGTCCTACGCGTTCGAGCTCTCCGGGGGGCTGCGCCAACGGGTGATGATCGCCACCGCGTTGGCGTGCGAGCCGACGCTGCTGATCGCCGACGAGCCCACCACCGGCCTCGACGTGACCATCCAGGACCAGATCCTCACCCTGCTGCACGACCTGTCCACCGAGCTCGGGGTCTCGGTGCTGATGATCACCCACGACTTGGGCGTGGTGGCCCAGTTCTGCGACCGGGTGCAGGTGATGTACGCCGGGCGCATCGTGGAGCGGGCACCGATCCACGAGATGTTCGCCGACCCCCGGCATCCCTACTCGGAGGGCCTGCTGCGCTCGGTTCCCCGGGTGGACCGCCACGACAGCGAGATGGTCGGGATCCCGGGCGAGCCCCTGGACCGGGCCCATTTCCCGCCAGGCTGCGCGTTCGAGCCCCGATGCTCGGAATCAGGCGACGCCTGCACTGACGCCCCGCCCCCGCTGGTGAAGATCGCTCACCGGCGCTGGGTCGCCTGCTTCAACCGTTCCGGGGAGGCGGAGGCCGCTCCATGAACGGCAGGCCAGGCCAGCGGAGGCCGCTCCATGAACGGGCAGGCCAGGCCAGCGGAGGCCGCTCCATGAACGGGCAGGCCGACCCGTCGATCCTCGGCACGGGCCGCGCCGGCGACGGACAGCCCACGCCTCTGGTGGAGAGCCGCGGGCTCAGCGTCCACTACTCGCGGTGGGTGGGCAGCCGTCGACGCACCGTCTACGCCCTCGACGACCTCAGCATCACCGTGGCGCCGGGCGAGACGCTGGGCCTGGTGGGCGAGTCGGGCTGCGGCAAGTCCACCGCCGGCCGGGCCCTGCTCAGCGCGGTGAGGCCCACCACGGGAGAGGTGTTCTTCAAGGGCAAGAACGTCACCGACTTGAGCCGACGGCGGTGGCGGGCGATGCGCAAGCAGGTCCAGATGATCTTCCAGGACCCCTATTCGGCGCTGAACCCGAAGCTCACGGTGGGCGAGAGCATCGCCGAGCCGTTCCTGGTGCACACCCGGATGAGGGGCTCGGAGCTGCGGCAGGCCGTAGCCGAACTGCTCGATCTGGTGGGGATGACGCCCGGCGCGGCCGACAAGTACCCCCATGCCTTCTCCGGGGGTCAGCGCCAGCGCATCGTCATCGCCCGTGCGCTCGCGCTCCGGCCGGGATTCGTGGTGGCCGACGAGGCCACCGCCGCGCTCGACGTGTCGATCCAGGCCCAGATCGTGAACCTGCTGGTGGAGCTCAAGGACAGCGTCGGGCTCTCGTACCTGTTCATCTCCCACAACCTGGCCGTGGTGCGCCACATCTCCGACCGGGTGGCCATCATGTACCTGGGCCACCTGATGGAGATCGGCAGCCGCCACGACATCTACGAGAACCCGACCCACCCCTACTCGCAGGCCCTGCTGTCGGCGGTGCCGGTGCCCGACCCGGCCAGCCGCAAGCGCCATGACCCGCTCACCGGGGACCTGCCCAGCCCCATGGCCCCGCCCGAGGGCTGCCGGTTCAACACCCGGTGCCCGGTGGCGGTGGAGCAGTGCTTCGAGGAGCGGCCACCGCTGGAGGAGCGTTCCAGTGGCCACCTAGTGGCCTGCTGGGTGAATTGAGCGAAGCTCGCGGCGACGGCCGCGGCGGCCGCAACACCATGACGCCGCGGCCGGTGACCTTCGCGTACCTGTTCACGCTGTACTTCATCCTGGGCGGGGCCGAGACGATGATCTCGCCGCTGTTCCCGCTGGTGCGCCAAGACCTCGACCTCACCGAGAGCCATCAGGCCGCCATCCTGGCCGCGGTGGCCGCGGGGATCGCCTCGTTCAACATCATCGGCGGCGCGTCGAGCCGGTGGCTCAGCGACCGGGCCCTGGTACGGGCCACCGCGGTGAGCCTCGCGGCGGGCATGGTGCTGTCGGCCGCGGCGCCGTCGTTCTGGGTGCTGCTGGCCGGCCAGACCATGCTGGGGGTGGCCTTCGGGATCTTCTTCCCGCCCGCGTTGGCCAGCGTCGCCCGGCTGTACCCCGACGCGCCGGGCAAGGCCATCGCGGTGTGGGGCCAGGCCTACTCGTTCGGGCTGGCCTCGGCCGCGCTCAGCGGCTTCGCCGGGGGAGGCTGGCGCTGGGTGTTCGCGGGCTGCGCGGCGCCCGCGGCGCTGGCGGTGGCCTACGTGCCCCGATGGGCGGAGCCGATACGCGACCTGTCGCCGGCGCCGCTGCTGGCCCAGATTGCGCAGTACGCCCGCAAGCAGTCGTACCGGCTGGCCGGCTACGCCAGCTTCGGAGGCGTGTCGATGCACTTCGTGGTGATCGGCTTCTCGCCGGTGTTCTTCGTGGACCGGGGGGTGGACCTCCGGCTGGTGGCAGTGACGCTGGCCGCGGGACGGGCCCTTTCCGCGCCGGTGAAGATCGTCGGCGGGGCCCTCTATGACCGGCGGGGCGGGCCGTGGACGGCCCGGCTGATGCTGGCGTCCACCTCGGTGCTGGGCTTGCCCCTGCTGCTGCTGCCGGCCGAGGCCGGGGTGTGGCTGCTGGTGCCGTTCGTGGGAATGGCGGTGTCGGTGCTGCCGGTGGCCAACGCCATGCTGGTGGCCGCGCTGCCCCCGCAGTCGGGCTGGGGGATCGGCACCTTCCGGGCCGCTCTGCTGGGCTCGGCCGCGCTGCTGTCGGCGGTCGTCAGCGGCCTGCTGAGCCTGGGCGTGCCCCTGTCGGCGCTGATGCTGGCCGCCCTCGGCCTTCCTGCGCTGGTGGCCGCAGCCATGCACCGAGCCGCAGGACCGTCCCGCCCGGCGCCTGGCGAGGGCTGAGAAGCCAGCGCCGCTCGGCCACAGTCCCCTCGGCCGCTGTCCGCTCGGCCGCTGTCCGCTCGGCCTCTAGGCAGCGAAGGGGTTGCGCAGGGTTCCCACCTCGTCGATGACGATCTCGACGGTGGCGCCGGGGCGCATCGGGCCGGCGCCGAGGGAGGTGCCGCAGGAGATGATGTCGCCGGCCACGAGGGTCATGTCGTGGGAGATCAGGCTCACCAGCTGGTGGGGTGCGAAGATCATGTCGGACACGGGGTAGTCCTGGCGGACCCGGCCGTTGAGGACGGTCCTCACCTGCCAGCCCGAGGGATCCGCGCCGTCGGCCGCGAGGATCGAGGGGCCGAACGGGCCGAACGTGTCGAAGCTCTTGGCCCGGCACCACTGGGGGAACGACTCGTCGGAGGTCAACACCCGCGGCGCGGTCACATCGTTGACGCAGGTGTAGCCGAAGATGGCGTCGCGGGCCTCGTCCTCGGAAGCGCCGGAGCACTCGGCGCCGATGACGACGCCCAACTCGGCCTCGTAGACCACCCGCCCACCCGTGGCCGCAGGCGCCTCGATAGTGGCGCCCGCGGCCACAAAGCAGGAGGGCGCCTTGAAGAAGTACAGCGGATGCTCGGGGATCGACCAGCCGTTCTTGTCGGCCGCGGCGTGGTAGTTGTTCCAGATGCCGATCATCTTGGTGGGCCGGCACGGCGTGAGCAGCTCCACGTCGGACAAGTCGACGGTGGCGCCGGCGGGCTCGCAGGCGCCGAACATGTCGCCCGCGTGGACCTCGACGGCGCCGATGCCCGCGGCGGGGTCGGCGTCCGGTCCGAGCAGGCCGAAACCGGCGCCGTCATCGGCCGCGAATCGAACCCAGTGCGCCATGGCTGCCTCCCGCCCGCGGGCTAGTTGACCTTGTCTATGACCCGGAACGAGTAGTCGCGCTGCTCATCGCCGAGGATGGCCCGCACCCGGTACCCGCCGGGTCGGGGGAACTGGACGATGCCGGTGAACACCAGCGGCGAGCGGCTGTCGGTGCCGGGAACCTTGCCGGGCGGGCGGCCGACCTCGATGTTGGCGGTGGCCTCCATGAGCTTGTGATGGCCGTCCTCGTCCTCAGCCCTGATGGCCACCTGATGAGGCTGGTTGGTCTCCATCCACGGGATCAACACCGACACGGCGATGGAGAAGTGCTGGGGCCTGGGCGTCTCGCCCTCCTTGTAGGCCCGGGTGACGGTGTCCCAGCCCGCGCCGCTCAGGTAAAGCAGCCCGTTCTGAACTTCGGCGTGGTTCGCCAGGGTCAGAAGCTCGATCTTCGCCACCGCCGGCCAGTCTACGGACGGGTCAGGCCAGGCCGAGGCGCTCGGCCAGGCCTATCCGTTGGAGCTTGCCGGTAGGCCCCTTGGGCAGTTCGTCGAGGACCAGGATCCGGCGGGGAACCTTGAACGCGGCCAGCGACTGCGACAGGAAGCGGCGCAACTCCCTCTCGTCGGGAGCCGCGCCGTCGGCAGCCACCACCGCGGCCGCAACGTCCTCGCCGAGCTTGTCGTGGGGCACCGCGAAGGTCACGGCCTGGGCCACGGCGGGGTGGCGCAACAGAGCCTCGTCCACCTCCAGGGGGGAGACCTTCTCGCCGCCCCGGTTGATCTGCTCCTTGAGGCGGCCGGTCAGGAACAGGTAGCCGTCGTCGTCGAGGTAGCCCTCGTCGCCGGTGCGGAACCAGCCGTCGGTGAAGGCGGCCGCGTTGGCCTCCGGGTTGTTCTCGTAGCCGTCGATCACGGTCGCGCCCTTGATCGACACCTCGCCCCGTTCCCCCGGTGCCAGCGGCCGGTTCCGGTCGTCGAGCACGGCCAGGTCGATGCCAGTGGGCACTCCGACCGAGCGGGGCTTGGCCGCCGCGGGGGGCAGCGGGTTGGCGCACATCTGGTGGGTGGCCTCGGTCATGCCGTAGGCCTCGATGACGGGCGCGCCGAACAGCTCGCCGAGCTCTTCCAGAACGGGCTCGGGCAGCGACGCCGACGATGAGCGCACGAACCGCAGCCCCGCGGCGCGGGCGGTGTCGCGGTGGCGGGACGATCGGGCGATCACCATCTGGTGCATGGTCGGCACCGCGGTGTAGTAGGTGGGCCGCAGCGCCTCGAGCTGGGCGAAGAACCGGAAGGCGTCGAAGCCCTCGGTGCAGGCCACCGAGCCGCCCGCCGACAGCGGGGCCAGCAGCCCGGCCAGCAGGCCGTGGATGTGGAACAGCGGCATCACCTGCAACGACCGGTCGTCGGCGGTCAGGGCCAGAGACCCGGCGATGCCCGCAGCGGAGCGGGCCAGGTGGCGCTGGCGCAAGGGCACGATCTTGGGCCGCGACGTGGTGCCCGACGTGTGCAGCACCAAGGCCACGTCGTCCGCTGAAGGCCCGCCCGACCTGGGCACCGACGGCGGCTCGGGCGTCAGGTCGTGCGCCTCCTCGACGGGATCAGCCGGGGGCGCGGACGACGACTCCGCGGCCAGGCCCGTCGAACCCGGCCCGTCGGCCGCCGAGCCGGTGAGCGTCGCCGGCAGCACGTCGACTGCTGTGCCAGCCGCGGCAGCCGAGCCGGAGTCGTCGGGCCGGGTGATCAGCGCCTTGGCACCCAGGTCGTCGAGATAGAAGCGCAGCTCCTCGGTGCGGTACTTGGGATTGAGCGGCGCGGCGCAGCCGGCGCAGGCCGCGGCCAGGAAGGCGAGGGCCATCTCGGCGCCGTTGGGCATCACGATGGCGATGCGGTCGCCGGTCCCGAGCCCGAACGAGCGGAGCCAGCCGACGAGCCGGTCCACCTCGGCCCTCAGCTCGCCGTGGGTCAACACCGACCCGTCGGGAGCGATGATGGCGGGGTCGCGGCTGGCCCCGGTGTCCAGCAGAGTCCGAAGGGTCATCGGACTGCTCATGCGTTCGAGGCCAGGCGATGGTTGAGCAGCGACGCCAGCGCGTAGACGGTGCTGATGGCCGGGGTGGCCACGCCGGTCAGCTCGCCCAGTTCGACGAACACGCCGACGAGCGGGTCGAGCTCCAGGGGGCGGCCGGCCTCGGCGTCCTGAAGCATGGAGGTCTTGTGCTCGCCCACAGCCTCGGCCCCGGCGATGCGGCGCTCCACGCTGATGCGGATCCTCACCCCGAGCGCCTCGGCGATCTGGACGGCCTCGGTCATCATCCGCGCGGCCAGATCCCGAGTGGCCGACGTGCGGCAGATCTCGGCCAGAGTGGCACCGGTCAGGGCGCTGATGGGGTTGAAGGCCAGGTTGCCCCACGCCTTGACCCACAGGACGGAGCGGATGTCGGTGAGCACCCGCGACTTGAACCCGGCACCGGAGAGAGCGTCCGCCAGCGCCTTGGCTCGGTCGGACTTGGCGCCGTCGAGCTCGCCCACCGGGAACCGGTCGCCCTCGATGTGGGTGATCACGCCGGGTGCGGTCTTCTCGGCGGCCGGATAGGCGATGCAGGCCACGATCCGATCCGACGGCACCGCCGCCGCGATGGCGCCGTCCGGGTCCAGGGACTGGAGCCGGCGCCCGTCGTAGGGTCCGCCGTGGCGCTCGAAGTACCACCATCCGATGCCGTTCTGCACCGGAACGACGGTGGTGTGCTCGTCGCACAGGCTGTCGATCTCGGCGGCCACCGCCTCAATCTGGTGGGCCTTGAGAGCGAGGATCACCGTGTCGTGGGCGCCCAGCGCTCCGAAGTCGTCCGAAGCCTCGATCCCGGCCGCCGTCGTGGTGGATCCGTCCAACTCCACCAGCCGCAGCCCGTCGCGCCGGATGGCGTCGAGATGCTCGCCCCGGGCGATGACGCTCACGTTGTGCCCGTCGGCCGACAGGCGGACGGCCAGCATCCCGCCGATCGCCCCGGCGCCAACCACGCAGATCCTCACGGCCCAAACGGTATACAAGAATCCCAGCGGCTCCAGCAGCCGAGACGCGCTGGTGCCGAGGCCCAGAGGGAAGCCTCGGCACCAGCGGGGGGTGTGACGTGTGGAGGATTGCTCGCTCAAGTAAGAGTCCCACGAGAAGCGGGCGCTCACTGACAGTCAGCTCTGCCCGGCCGGCGGGTCGTGTCACCGACGCGGCCCAGCGGGCCGGCTGAGAGAACAGGGCTCAGACGACCGGCCAGCGGGGGGCGGCGTACTGGGCCAGGCCGGTGCGCTCGGCTGCGGCGGCTGCCGCCTCGCGGCCGCGGGCCATGACGGCCCGGGCGTCGAGCTCGACGAACTCGCCGGCCTCGACGACCACCTTGCCGTCGATCACCACCGTGTGGACGGCGTCGCCGCTGGCGCCGTGGCACAGGTTCGACAGCGGATTGTGCAGCGGCACCCATTCGGGGCGGTCGAGGTCGAACAGCAGGAAGTCGGCCCGCTTGCCCGCCTCCAGCGAGCCGACCTCGTCGTCCCACAGCACTGAGCGGGCGCCGTCGATGGTGAGGTGCTCCAGGATGGTCTCAGCCGGCATGAGCGAGGCGTCCTCGAAGATGTCGCGGTACACCCGGAAGTACTGGGCGATGCGCAGGATGTCGGTGGTGTGCGAGCAGGCCCCGATGTCGGTGCCCACCCCCACGGTCACGCCCCGCTGCAGCAGCTTGAGGTGGGTGGCCCGCTGGAGGCCGCCCCAGCCGAACACCGCGCTAGCGGTGGGGCACATCGACACCTTCACGTCGCGCTCGGCCAGCAGGTCGCACTCGTCGTCGGTCAGGAAGTGGCAGTGGACGAGCTGCACGTTGGGGCCGAGCACCCCGTTGCGCTCGTAGCGGGCGATGGGACGCTCGCCGTCGAACACGCGCTGGTGGTGCTCCACCGAGTCGCGGTTGGAGATCATGTGCGACACGATGCCCGTGCCGTGCTCGGCGGCCAACTCGGCGATCGCCCGGCACAGCCGGTCAGAGACCATGCGCTCGGTGCGCAGCGAGAACCAGGGCCGCACACGGCCGCCGGCCGCGCCCCCGTGCGACTCCACGAAGGCCAGCCCCGACGCGATGGCGTCGTCGGTGGTGGAGTCGAACGTCCCGGGCATGGCCCGCCCTCCGGCCATGTCGGTGAGCGAGCGGGCCAGCACCGCCCGGCAGCCGATCTCGTCGGCGGCCCGGGCCGAGTTCTCGGGGTTCTGCGAGCCGGGGTCGCACAGCGTGGTGGTGCCGTGGCGGACCGACTCCAGCAGGGCGCACATGGCGGCCAGGTAGGCCTCGTCGTCGGTGACGCTGGCCTCCATCGGGTAGCAGCGGTCGTGCAGGAACACCTTGAGAGGCACATCATCGCCCAGTCCCCGCACGAAGAACGGCGCCAGGTGCTGGTGATTGTCGACGAAGCCGGGGGTGACGAGACGGCCGCGGGCGTCGATCGTGCGGACCGCGTCGCGGTAGCCGGCCGCCTCCACCTCGGCGGTCGTTCCGACAGCCTTGATCTCGCCGCCGTCCACGGCCAGAGTTCCGTCGCGCACCATGCGGCGCTCCGGGTCCACGGTGATGAGCCAGTCGGCGTTGCGAACCAGCATGTCGATCATGTCGTCAGCCTCCTCAAGCTGTGAACCAGTCCGCGAACTGGCAGCCCAGAACGCCCAAAACGGACTCCCCCACTGCCAAATCCAGCCACGACCACCACACCGCCGCGAACTGGCAGCCCAGAACGCCCAGAACGGACTCCCCCGCTGCCAAATCCGGGGTGGATCACGTCGTCAGCCTCCGCAACTCGAACGCGTAGTGGCTCAGTCCGGCCTCGATGTCGAAGGTGGGCTTCCAGCCGAGCGCGGCCTCGGTGTGGGACAGGTCGAGGGGGTCGCCGGCCGACACCGCCGGATCACGGCCCGGGATCACCTGCACCTGCAGGTCGTCGAAGATGCGCCGGGCGGCGGCCACCAGATCGTCGAAGGTCGTGACAGTGCCGGTGCCGACGTTGAAAAATGCCCGGTCGGGCAGTTCGACGGTGGCGGCCAGGTCGACGGCCCGGCCGACATCGAGTTCGTAGACATACTCGAAGTCCATGGTGTGATCCTGCTTGACGAAGGCGGTCTTGCCGTCGAGGCCGGCCTGTAGCAGAGCCTGGATCTTGGACCCGAAGGAGCCGCCGGAGAAGTGCCCGTAGCCGTAGGCGTTGGCCGGGCGCAGGACGGCCAACTCGAAGCCGAACTCCTTCTGGTAGCTCTCCGCCGCCAGTTCCTTCATCACCTTGGAGTTGCCGTAGGCCCGGCCCGGCCCTCGGGGCGCATCCTCGGTGATGGGCGCACCCGAGGCCCGGCGTCGGTCGTACACCGCGAAGCTGCTGATGTGCACCAGCCGGCGCACCCGGGCGAGCCGCACGGCCTCCAAGACGTTGATGGTGCCGGTGACGTTCACCTCTAGCCCGCCGTAGAGCGGCCGAGACACGCTGTCGCCGATCAGCCCGGCAGTGTGCACCACCGTCTGCACCTTGTGGTCGCGCATGGCCGTGACGAGAGCTGACAGGTCGCGGATGTCGGCGGTGACCGTGGGGATGTCGGCCGCGACCGGCCCGAGGCGCTCGTGCAGGTACTCGGGACGGGCCTTCAGGTCGAGGAAGACGACGGGCTCGGCCCGCTGCAGCGCGCAACGGGCGAAGGCCGTGCCCACCAGTCCGATCCCGGTGACTAGCGTCGTCACGGGAACCTCAGCTCCTTCCGACCGGCACGGTCATGGGTCTGCCACCCCGAACTCGGCGCTGATCTCGACGGGCTGTTGGCGGGGCAGGCTGGCCATGCCCACCGCGGCCCGGGCGTGGCGGCCCCGCTCGGGGCCGAACAGCTCGAAGAACAGGTCCGAGGCGCCGTCCACCACCTTCGGCATCAGCTCGAAGTCGGGCGTGCAGTTGACCATGCCCATCAGCCGCACCACCTGCCGGACCTGGTCGAGGTCGCCCAGGTCGGCCCGCAGGGTGGACAGGATCGACAGCGCACAAGCCTTGGCTGCCTCGTAGCCCTGCTCCACCGACAGCTCGGCGCCGAGCTTGCCCCGGCGCACTATGTCCATGCCGGGATGGTGGGGGCCGTGACCCGACACGAACACTATGTCGCCGACCCGCACGCAGCCCCGCCGGTTCGGACTGGGGAACTGCCGGGGCTCGGGCAGGATCAAACCCATCGCGGCCAGCCGCGCTTCGATCTCGCCCACGGCCATCTCAGAGGATCTCCGCGGCCTCGCGCACGCTCTGGATGAGCGACGACCTCAGCAGGAACTCCCGGGCCAGTACGGGATCGTCGGCAGCCCGGCGCAGCTCGTCGCGGTTGCGGCGACGCACCGAAGGGTCGGCCTCGGCCATCAGCTTCTTGTTGCGGATGGTGATGGCCTGCACATGGGCGACGGCCACATGGCGGCGCTGGCGAACGTAGCGGTCGAGCAGTTCGTCGCCCGCGTCGCCTCGCAGCACCGCCGACAGCTTGGCGGCCAGGTTGACCGCGTCGTGGATGCCGCTGTTCATGCCCATCGCGCCGATGGGGCTGTTGACATGGGCCGAGTCGCCGGCCAGCAGCACCCGGCCGACCCTGAACGTCTCGGCCACCCGCTGGTGCACGGTGTACAGCGACTTCGACACCACCTCGTAGGGCGTGCCGATGGGATGGAACCTCTGCAGCCCGGCCTCGATCACGTCGTCGTCGAGCAGCGCGTCGGGGTCGGCGTCCACGTCGGCGGGCAGCACCACCCGCCAAAGGTCGGTCCACTTGAAGAGGTTGGCCCACTCGACCGGGTCGAGGATGTAGTTGCGGACGCCGTAGGGCAGGATCGAGTCGAAGTCGAACAGCACGCTGAGCGTCATGGTGCGGTCGGGGAAGGCGAAGCCCTCGAAGTCGATGCCGAGCTGCTTTCGCACCACGCTGTGGGCCCCCTCGCAGCCCACTAGGTGGCTACCCGTCAGCTCGTGGCGCTCACCGTCGGCGGTCTCGGCGACCGCGGTCACCGACCGGGCGTCCTGGCGGAAACCGACCAGCTCAGTGCCGGTGCGGATATCGATCAGGTCGTCGCCGGAGACCGTCTTCAGCGCCTCCTCCACCAGCTTGAGGCGGTCGCATTGCAGCGCGTGGGGGAAGCGGGCATCGGCGGCCAGCACGCCGTGGTCGAACACGGCGATCGGCTCGGGATCGCCGCGGTCCCAGTAGTGCACCAGCGGGGCCACGATGCCGCGGGACTCGAGGCGCTCGTAGAGCCCGATGTCGTCGAGCATCTCCAGGGTGGCGGCGTGGATGGTGCCGGCCCGACGCACCTGGTCGAGCAGGTCGACCAGCTTCTCGACCACCGTCACGCGGTGGCCGCGCCGGGCCAGCGACAGAGCCAGCACCAGCCCGACCGGGCCGGCGCCGGCGATCAGGACCCGGTCGTCAGCCGCCACCGGAACCGGCAGCACCAGGCTCGACGCCAGCCTCTCCAGGCGCATCGGCTACAGCCGCTGACACACTGCCGTCACCGGACACATCGACCGACACAGCCGCCACACTGCCGTCACCGGACACATCGACCGGAGCGAGCTCGATGCCGCCGTTCGGCGACGCATCGGCTGGAACGGGGTCTCGCAGTGCGCCGATCCAGCCCGAAGTGGTCAGGTCGAACACCAATCCGTCGGGCGAGCGATACTTGACCTCGTAATAGCGGTTGGGCTCGTCCGGCCGCCGTCCTCTCAGGTGCTCGGCCCCGGCCCGCTCCACCTGGGCGGCGGCATCCTCGAGGTCGTCGACCCACATGCCGAAGTGGTAGAGCCCGTAGAAGGTCGCCGGCCCGCCGTCGCCGTCGCCGTCGCCATCGCCGGTGATCCCGACGACGGGATCGTCGCCGAAGTGCAGCAGGGCCACGTTCATCACGCCGTCGGTCATGTAGACACCCCGACCGGCGTCGCCAGCCTTGGTCATGCCGAAGGCCTGCTCGAAGAAGGCTTGCGCCGCGGCCACATCAGGCACGGAGATAGCCAGGTGTCGGAGCCGGGCAGCCACGGCGACCGACTGTATACAGTCACCGCCGCTGACATCTCATCCGAGAGTCCGACTCGCCCAAGAGGCGTTCCATGCAGCCGGAGGTTGTCACCGGTCAGCAGCCGCGTATAATGAAATGCAATGACAAAGACTAAAGGGCGGATGTGGCTGCCCTTCAAGGACTGGGAGGGACCGGTGGGCACATTCGATTGGCCGATCCAGTTCGACAGCATGGACGGTGAGAGGTCCGTACAGTTGGACGCCCTGGTCGACACCGGCAGCAGCTTCACCTCCGCGCCGGCCAGCCTGCTCGGCCAACTGGGAGTCGCGCCCAGAATGAAGGTCGAGATGGAGCTGGCGGACGGACGGACTGCCCTCTACGACATGGGCGAGGCCCGGGCCACGGTAAGCGGGCGCAGTGCGACGACCTGGGTGGTCTTCGGCGACGAGGACGCTCGTCCCCTGCTTGGGGCCCACACGCTCCAGACGCTCCTATTGACCGTGGATCCCTGGAAGCACGAAGTGGTGCCCGCGCCCTACTTCAGGATGTAGACATCACCCACTTCACCGACAACTTCCAACCGTGATCTCGAGAGTCCGCTCCCCAACCGCTTCTCAAGCTGCAGTCTCAGCCGGCCATGAGCGGGCCACCGGAGCGGCGGTGGCCCTGCTTCGGGCCGGTGGGTCCGCGGTGGACGCGGCCGTAGCGGCCGACGCGGTGATGGGCGTGGTGGAGCCGACCGGCACCGGCCTAGGCGGCGATCTGATGGCCGTGGTGGCGACTGGGGAAGCCATCGCAGTGCTCGACGGCTGCGGCCGTTCCGGGCGGCGCACCGACCCGGAGTCGGTTCCCGACAACGGCCACGGCTTCGTGCCCTCGGTCGGAGGCTGCGCGGTGACCGTGCCGGGGGCGGTGGCTGCTTGGGGGGAGTTGCACGACCGGTTCGGCCGGCTGCCGTGGACGACGGTGCTGGAGCCCGCCGTCGAGGCCGCCAGCGACGGCGCTGAGGTCGGCGCAACCGGAAGCCAGCTCTGGAACGGCGCCCGAGGCCGACTCGACGCCGCGGGCGAGGCCCTCTACTTCCCGGACGGCACCGCCCCAGCCCCAGGCGAACGATGGCGCAACCGCGCCCTCGCCGCGGTCCTCGAGCAGATCGCGGCCGACGGCCCGCAGGCGCTGTACCGCGGCCCTCTGGCCCAACCGATCGTGAATGCCGCCGCGGCCGCGGGCGGGAGCGTGGACACCGACGACCTCGCCGACCACCGCAGCCAGTGGGTGGCGCCGCTGCGGGCGAGCCTGGGCGGACACGAGCTGGTCACCGCGCCGCCGCCATGCCAAGGCGCGGTGACTGCACTGGCCGCCGAGTGGGTTCACGACCGGGGCCTGCTCGGCGCAACTTCCGCAACGGCTGGAGACGGCGCCGCGGCGGCCGCAGTGAAGACGCCCTACCGGGGGCATCCGGCCGACGCCGTCACGGACATGTCGGCCGAGGCGGCTGCGTGCATGGCGGAGGGACTCGACCGGGCCTTCGCGGTGGCGCTCGCGTGCCTGGCTGACCCGTCCCGAGCCGCGGTGCCGCCCTACGAGGAGATGCGCTCCCGCATGGCTGAGGCGCCTCGACACGGCTCGATGCCGCTGGGACCGGGCACGGTGTTCACGGTGGTCTTCACCCCGGAGCAGGCAGTCGTGCTGACCTCCAGCGTGTGCGACCGGTTCGGCTCGGGAGTGACCGTGCCCGAGGGCGGATTCGTGCTGCAGAGCCGGGGGCGGGGCTTCTCCACCGACCTGAGCCATCCCAACGCAGTGGCGCCCGGAAAGCGCCCCTACCACACGATCGTGCCGACCCTGGTGCTCGAAGCCGACCAGCCGATGCTCGGCATGGGCGTGGTGGGCGGCATCATGCAACCCCAGGGACAGCTGCAGATCCTGCACCGGGTGCTAGGAGGCGCCGACCTGGCCGCGGCCGTGAACGCCGGCCGGTTCCGCCTGATCGGCGACGGCCAGGTCACGACGGAAGCGGCCCTAGAGCCCGAATGGCGAGCAGCCATCGCCCGCGCCGGCTACGAGCTCGTGGACGAAGCCGACGTGATAGGAGGCTTCGGCGGCGCCCAAGCAGTCCTGAACCGCGAGCACTCGCTCACCGCCGTCGCCGACCCCCGCCGCGACGGCACATCAGCCGTCATCTACCTGTTTGACTGAACCGAGACCCAGGCCAGAGACCCTGCGCCGGACGCTCCCACGGTTCTTCGGCGATCATCGACCTAGTGCTCTCACCGGCCCATCGCAGCTCCTCAGAGGTCTCAGGAATGCGCGAGTAAGCCTCCACAACGGCATTGCCGACCAGTCGGCGCCGACGCTGCTCGATCATCGGCACCAGAGCGCGGATCACTTCTTCAAACCAGTGAGCCAGGTGAGTACTTGGGCTAGGGGGGCTACGTCCGCGTACTTCATATGCAGGTCGAGCAGGTTCACCTTGTGGGAGATCTGGCTGCGGTCGGCCACGCACTCGAAGGGGATGACCACGTCGAAGTTGTAATGGAAGGCGTCCACCGCGGTGGCTCGCACGCAGCCGCTGGTGGTGAGGCCGGTGACCACCACGGTGTCGACCTTGTCGTAGATGAGCAGGGCGGCCAGCTCGGTGCCGAAGAACCCGCTCGGCTTGTGGTGCTTGCACACCACCATCTCGCCCGGCTCGGGGGCCAGCTCGTCCACGATCACGTCGCCGGGAGGCAGGCCCGGATCGGGCGGGCGTCGGCCGACCGTCTTCCAGCGCCCCTTCTGGCCCGGCGCGGGAACGTGGCTCGGATCCTCGTACAGCTTGGTGAAGTACACGGGCAAGCCGAGCCCGCGCACCTCTTCCAGCAGCCGGGCGGTGGCCGCCACCGCAGGCCAGCCGGTGTCGGGACAGCCGGTGGGCCAGCGGCCGTCGATGAAGGCCAGCGTCATGTCCACCACGATCAGCGCCGGGGACGTCCCCGCGCCGATGGCCCGGAACTCGGTGCCGCCGATGGTGTCGCCGTAGCCCGCCTCCTGGTACCGGGCCAGGTCGTCAGACGGGATGGCGTCAGCCCACGGATATGCGGCCATTCAGGCCCCCGGGGGAGCGTCGCCGCCGAAGCGCCCGTTGCCCATCACCCATATCCCCAAGAAGCCCACGAGGGAGCACGGCTTGCCATTGCGGGGCCGTGCTCCCTCGCGGGTTGGAGGGGATCTGTTGGGGTCCGGAGGCTCAGCTGAGCGTCATGTCCTCCACGCGGGCGGTGTCGTCGTAGCGCGGGATCCAGCTGAGGTTCTCCGCGCCGCCGTTCACGCTCAGGTAGGTGAGCAGCGGCAGGATGCCGACATTGTCGCAGTTGTACTTCATGATCTCGTGGTACATCTGCTCGCGGGCGACAGGATCGAGCTCGCTGGCAGCCGCCCCAAGCATGTCGACCAGCACGGGATCGTCGTAGGAGGACGTCACGTTGTCACGACCGATGTAGGAGCCCAGCCGGGCACCGTCCTGGAGCTCGTTGGAGGACGACGACAGGAAGATGTCGCCGCCGACCTCGCCGATCGCCTTGAGGAACTCGTCGAAGAGCCACACCTCCCAGGCCAGCAACTGGAAGTCGACGTTGAGGCCCACGGCCTCCATGTCGGCCGTGATGGCCTCGGAGAGCTCGTCGAACTTGGTCCAGCGAGTGCCGTTGGCCAGGAACGAGATCTCCTCGCCCTGATAGCCGGAGTCCTCGATGATCTGCATGGCCATGTCGGGGTCATAGGGCCGGTCGGTGATGTTCGGATTGTGGCCGAACACGCCCGATCCGAAGATGTGGCAGTGGGCCCGGCCGGCCTGGCCCTGGTAGATGAAGTCGATGTAGTCGTCGGTGTTGAGGGCGTGGGCTATGGCGATGCGCAGTTCGGGATAGTCGCCGAGCGGGCCCTCATAGTTCTTCATCCGCAGGTACGGATACTCGATGCCCTCGTCCCGCACGAACAGCTTGGGCATCTGGTCGGCCGAATCAGCCGACAGGCCCACCGCGAGGTGCACGTCGCCGGCCTGCACGGCCGCCACCCGGGACTGCTCGTCGGGCAGGAACACGAACTTCACGTCGTCGATCTGCGGCTCGGGGCCCCAGTAGTCGGTGTTGCGGGTGAGGGTGAGGGAGTCGCCCGCCACCCACTCGACGAACTTGTACGGACCGGTGCCGACCGCTTCGTCCTCGAGGCCGTCGGCGGCCGCGCCGGGCTCGACCATCTGCACCATGTAGAGCCGGGCCGGCAGCACGGGGTCGGGGCCGTCGGTGTTGATGCGGATGGTGTAGTCATCAACGACATCGACGCTCGTGATCTTCTCGATCTGCTCCTTGAGGTCGGAGTCGAGCTCCGGGCTGAGCACCCGCTCGATGGAGTACTTGGCGGCGGCCGCGTTGAAGGGGGCCCCGTTGTGGAAGGTGATGCCCCGGCGCAGCTTGAGCTCCCAGGTGGTGTCGTCGACCAGCCTCGGCAGCGACGCGGCAAGCCTCGGCACGAAGATCGACGGATCGACGAGGTCGCGCTCGATCAGCCGCTCGTAGACGTTCTCCATGGTGCGGCGCATCTCGCCGTCCTGATAGTGCGGGTCGATCCGGCCCGGACCCTCGAGGATCGCGATCGTGATGGACTCAGGCGCTTCCGCGGCCATCTCTGCGGCCATCTCGGCGGCGGCAGCCGCTTCAGCGGCCTCGGCGGCGTCGGCCTCGGCGGCAGCCGCAGCATCAGCGGCCGCAGCCGCGTCGGCCTCGGCGGCGTCGAGTTCGGCTTGAAGCGCGGCGAGCTCGTCGGCGCTGGCAGCCCCTTCAGCCTGAGCTTCGGCCAGTGCGGCCTCGGCCTCAGCGGCAGCATCGGCCGCAGCCGCGGCATCGGCCGCAGCCGCGTCGGCTTCGGCCTTGGCCGCATCAGCCTCGGCCTGGGCCGCATCGATGGCCGCCGTGTCGACGACAGGAGCGGCAGGCTCGTCGTCGCCGCACGCGGCCGCGACCAGCGTGAAGGCGAAGAGGGCGGCCAGAAGCCGCCGTGTGAGAGTGATCTTCTTGAACATCAGGTGACATCCCCCGAGTAGATCCGTGGTTGAGGACGGCCGCGGCATACGGAATCCACAGCCGGGCGCGACGGTATACCGGATTCCCTGGTGCCGCAAGTTGTTGTATACCGGTCGCTCGTCGATTGTCGGGGCGCTACGACTGTCGTCAGTGCCGGCGTCAGTGCAGAAGCGGCGACAGCAATCGTCGGGCAGAGCGGATCCAGTCGCCCGTAGCGGCGGCGGACGTCAGCTCGGATCGCTCCAGAAGCGAGGTCCGCCGAACACCGCGGCCGGCCCGATGAGCACCGCAGTCACGATCAGCACCGCCGGGCCGAGGCCGAGCACGAGCAGCGCGGCCACACCGAAGGGCGCTCCCGAGAGCGTGAGCCCCCGAGCGACGCCGGCGACGGTCACCGCGTCGCCCTGCAGTTCCGGCCTCACGGCCTGGCTGACCGCGGTGATGGCCAGCACCTGCACCAGGCCGGTGGCAAGGCCTCCGACCACCAACGCGGCCGTGAGCGCGGCCGCGTGGAGTTCGAATCCCACCACCGCGGTGGCGACCGCGGTCACCGCGCCCCATCGGGCCACTCCGGCGGCGACACGCGGCCCCTCCGCTGAGACGGCCATGTAACCGCCGACTGCGGCTGCGCCGTTGGCGACGGCCACGATCAGGCCGATGACAGTCTCACTGCTGCCCGCGGCGTCGAGTCCGATGGGAACGTATGAGCCGAGCAGCCCTCGCCACGCCCCGACCGCCACGCTCGCCCAGAAGCCCACCCGCACGCCCCGGTTGCGCAGCAGCTCGACATAGCTGTGCCCGCCGACCCTGGCGAAGGGGGCGGGGCGGCTCAACATGAACGTCGGCACCGCTCCGAGAATCGCGATGGCCGCGGCTGCCCCGAAAGCGGCCCGATACGAGCTCTGGGCGATGGCGCCTCCGAGAGCGGGCCCGATGAGCATCCCGACGGTGGCCACCGAGTTGAGTGTGGCGATGGCTCGCGGCGTGGGCCGTGGCGAACGGACAATCTGCACCTGATTGCCCGTCCAGAAGCATGCCCGGGCCACTCCCTGCACCGCGGCCGACACCGTCAGCGCGACCAGGCTCGACGACAGGACGAGCAGGCCGACGGCCAGGCCCATCAGCAGCGCGGCACCGGTGACCACATCGGCGTTGGACACGGCCCGCATCACCGAACCGAGCTGCCAGCGGGTCAGGACCTGCACCGCGGCCGACATCCCGAGAAGCAGGCCCGCCTCGGTCTTGGACCTCCCCAGACCGACTACGAACAACGGGTAGGCGACCAGGGTGACGCCCAGGCTCAGCGAGAACAGCAGGGCCCCCGCGTACTGGGCGGCAGCCTCTCGCCGCGCCGTCGGGTCGTCCGCGTCGCCAGAGCCCGAGCCCCCGCCAGAGCCCCGACCGACGCCAGAGCCCGAGCCCCCGCCAGAGCCCCGACCGACGCCGCTCACCCGAGGGTCACGCGGTGCGAGCCGGGGATATCGCGACGCTGATGGCCTTGGAGCGGGTGTGGCTCAGAATGTCGTCCACCAGACCGAGCTCCTTGCCGATGCCGGACTGCTTCCAACCCCCGAAGGGCAGGCCCGGATAGCGCACCTCCACATCGTTGACCCACACGTAGCCGGCGTCGATGGCCCGGGCCGCGCCGAGAGCCCGGTCGACGTCTTTGCTCCAGATGCTGGCGGTCAGACCGTAAGGGGTGTCGTTGGCCATGGCCACGGCCTCGACCGAGTCGCTGAAGGAGGTGACGGCCAGCACGGGGCCGAATATCTCCTCCCGAGCGATGGTCGCGCCATGGGCGACGTCGTCGAAGACGGCGGGTCGCACGAAGGC
The DNA here is from genome assembly GCA_963667505.2 of Acidimicrobiales bacterium. Taxonomy (GTDB): domain Bacteria; phylum Actinomycetota; class Acidimicrobiia; order Acidimicrobiales; family Aldehydirespiratoraceae; genus Aldehydirespirator. The sequence goes on from OY763490.2 coordinate 2,972,715, forward strand.
GCCCGCAGCCAGCGCGGGCTCGGTCGGGGGCGTCCCGCCCGTGAGGAGCGTGGCGCCGTCGGCAGTCCCCGCATCGACGAATCCCAGGATCCGGTCACGGTGCGCGTGCGACACCATGCAGCCCATGTCCGACTCAGGGTCGTCGGGCATGCCGATGCGGATCCGCTCGGTCTGCTCCACCACCCGCTCCAGCACTGCCTCGCGCAAGTCCTCGTGGATGAGCAGCCTGGTGGTGGCGCCGCAGCTCTGGCCGCCGACACGGGCGAAGTTCGATCCCTTCACCACCGCGGCCGCGGCAGTGTCGGGGTCCACGTCGTCGAACACCAGGATCGGGTTCTTGCCTCCGAGCTCCAGGGTCAGGCTCTTGAGCACACCCGACGCGCCCGCGGAGGCCTGCACGGCCAGCCCGGTGCGCAGCGAGCCGGTGAACGACACCCGGGGCACGTCCGGGTGCGCCACCAGGGCTTCGCCTGCCGCCGCGCCGCCCGGCACGACGTTGAACACGCCGGGGGGCAGCAGGCCGTCGGCCAGCGAGGCGATCACCAGCGGCGACAGCGGTGTCTGCTCGGCCGGCTTGAGCACCACCGAGTTGCCCGCGGCCAGCGCGGGGGCGGCCTTCATGCAAGTGAACAGGGTGGGGTGGTTGTAGGCGCACAGCGCGGCGACCACGCCCCACGGCGCGGGCTCGGTGAAGTGCAGGCCCGACGGCGTGGCCGGGATGGTCCGGCCGTGCAGTTCGGGCGCCACCCCGGCGATGGTCTGGAGGAACCTGCCGCCTTTGGCCGCGCTGGCCGCCATGGAGGCGACCGCGGTCCCGCCGTCGCGGGCGTCGAGCAGGCCCAGCCGGGGGGCGGCCTCAGTCACCCGGCGACCCCACTCGGCCAGCCGGGCGGCCCGCTCGTGAACGCCCAGCGCGGCCCACTCCGGCTGCGCCCGGGCGGCCGCGTCCACTGCCCGGTCCACGTCGGCCGCCGACGCCTGATGCACCCGGGCCAGCACCCAGCCCGTCGAGGGGCTCGTGTCGTCGCGGGCCGCGTCCGGGCCGTCGGTGGAGGCCGTCGACTGGCCGCCGATCCACATGGGGACCTCGCCGTCGGTCGACCCGCCGGCTGGCAGGTCGAGCAGGTCCTGCAGCGTGGTCATGTCCGGCGCCCCATCAATTCGGTGCGAATATTGTGTCTACAGTGCCCGAAACGTCACCAATTTGGGCCGCCTCCGTCGAGACGGCTCAGGCGGCGGCCTGGGCTGCCGGATACCACTGGCGGCCTTCCACGTACTGCAGCCACAGGCCGTCCATGTAGAACCAGCGCTTCATGGCCGCGGCGCGCACCTGGTCGATCACCATCTGCTGCTCCCGCGCATCGGCGGAGTGGTTGATGATGATCTCGAAGCCGGCGTCGCCGTGCTCCACGTCGGCCACCACGTGGAGAGTGAAGAACTCGATGTCCTTCTCGGTGAACCCGTAGACATTGCGCAGCGGGTCGATCAGCGGCGCGTACAGCTCGGGCACCTGCGACTCCAGCCCGATGGTGAGGGTGGCGATGCCCTCCAGCACGCTCTTCATCATCAGAGTGTTGATGATGAAGTCCTTGAGCGCGGCGGTGGTGGGCAGGTCGGGGGCGGAGCGCCCCTCCTCGAAGGTCATTCCCAAGGCCATGCCGAAGCGGGAGAGCATGTCCACATGGCGCTCATCCGGGTCCTCTTCCTCGTTGAGGTTCTCCAGCAGCAGCACCCGGGCGTCGTGCCAGTCGCACAGTCCGTACATGATCCCGGAGTAGCGCGAGGCGTTGCTCACGAAGTTGTAGTGCTGCTGGCAGTAGGCCCTCATGGCCCCGTTGGACAACTCGCCGGCCGCCCAGGTCTTGAAGAACGGGTGGTTCTTGGAGTGCCACTCGTCGCGGGCTGTCTCCAGCGCTTGACGGTATTCGGCTGGTCCGAGCATGTCGGCACCTCTTTCCTGGTTGTTGTCGTCTGGTCGTTGTCGTTTGCTGGTCGCTGTCGGATTCAGTGAGGAGCTCGGGTCGGTTCCGCGGCGGACGCGGCCTCCTAGGAGCGCAGGTAGACGGTCTTGGTGCGGGTGAAGAAGTCCAGGGACGACTCGCCGCCCTCGGCCCAGCCTGCGCCCGAGTGGCCGTAGCCCTCGAAGGGCACGTGGAAGGGCACGCCGGTGAGCGGCGAGTTGACCTTGACCGTGCCTGCGTGGGATCCCTGCCAGAAGCGTCGGGCGACTGAGATGTCGCCGGTGACGATTCCGGAGGTGAGGCCGTAGGAGGTGGCATTGGCCTTGGCCACGGCCTCGTCGATGTCGCTGATGCGCTCGAAGGTGACCACCGGGCCGAAGATCTCCTCGGTGGTGAGGGGGCCGGTGTCGGGGTCCACCAGCAGGGCGGGGGCCACCCGCCCCTCGCGCCAGCCGCCGGGGTCGGGGCGCACCACGTCGCGGGCCTCGTCAGCGGCCAGGGAAACGTACTCCTCCACCCGGTCAGCCTCGCCGTCGCTGACCAGGACGCCGACCTCGTCGTCGCCGGACGTGTCGGTCATGCCGCTCAGCCGGGTCGAGAGCAGCGCGAGCAGTTCGTCGTAGACGGCGGCGTGCACCAAGAGCCGTCCGGCGGCAGTGCAGATCTGGCCGTTGTTGCGGAAGCTGGATGCGACGATGATGCTCGCGGCTTTGTCCAGGTCGGCGTCGGCCCACACCACGATGGTGTTCTTGCCGCCCAGCTCGGCTTGGAACGGGACTTCCATTCGCAGCCGGCTGCGGATGGCCACCGCGGCCTCGTAGGAGCCGGTGAGGCTCACGCCGTCGAGCTCGGGCGCCCCGAGCAGAGCCTGCTCGATCACCGAGCTGCGGCCGATGGCGGCGTGGAGCAATCCCGGAGGCAGGCCGGCGTCGAGCAGGGTGGCCGCGATCATCAGGCCGGTGATGCCCGCGTTGGTGGACGGCTTGAAGACCACCGCGTTGCCGGCGGCCAGCGCGGCCGACAGCTTGCGGACCGGGATCGTGAAGGGGAAGTTCCACGGGGTGATCAGCGCGACCACGCCGAGAGGCTCGACGACGGTGAAGATGTCCTCGTCGAAGTCCGTCCTGAAGGTGGTTCCCAGGCGGCGGTAGCCGAGCTCGGCGTAGTAGTCGAGCACGGCCGCTCCCTTGGCCACCTCGACGGCGGCCTCGGACGCGGGCTTGCCCATGTCGGCGGAGATCAGGGGGGCCATCTCGTCGGCCCGCTCCCGGAACAGCGCCGCCGCCCGGTGCAGGATCTCCGCCCGGGCGGCGGGCCCGGTGGCGGCCCACTGTGGGGCCGAGCCGGCGGCTGCCGCATAGGCGGCCCGCACGTCGTCGGCGCCGGCTGATCGCATGACGGCCAGCACCCGGCCGTCGCTGCGGCTCACGAGCTTCTGCTCGGGTCCGGTGCCGGGACTGATCTCGCCGTCGATCAGGACTCCGATCTCGTCGGCGTCGCCGCGGCCGTCCACGGCGATGCGAGCGGGTATCAGCGTCATGGAATGCCTCCGGGAAGCGTGCGCCTCACTCCGCAAGGCGGGCGCGCCGCACACGACCGCGCTTTGTATACAGGACGCCGTATACCCTAGGCCGACCGGTTCGAGACTTGCCAAATGAGAGGACGCATCCAGGTGCACGACCGCTCCGGGCCGGGTCTAGCGTCGGCTGCTGGAACCCGCGGACCCCGGCGACGGACGAGCCGGCCGGAACGCGCCGCCAGCTTCGGCGCGCTGGTCACGGCCTCGCTGCTGGTGACCGCGTCCGCCAATCTGGCCCCTCCGCTGGTGAGCGCGCTGGCCGTGCAGATCCGCGAGGACCTGGCTATTGGCGAGACCCAGATCGGGATGACGGTGAGCGTCTTCTTCTGCGTGGGCGTCGCCACCTCGGCTCTGGCCGGCAGGCTGGTGGAGCGCATCGGGCCGGCCGCTTCCCTGCGTCTGGCCGCGGCGATGGGCGGCGCGATGCTGGTAGCCGCCGGGGCGACCGCCCGCTCCTGGGCGGTGCTGGTGGCGTTCGTCGCGGCCGCCGGTCTAGCCAACTCGCTGGCCCAGCCCGCCGCCAACCTCTACGTCGCCCGGGGGGTGTCGAACCGGCGCCAGGGCCTGGCCCTCGGCATCCAGAAGTCGGGCATCCCGACCGGGTCGCTGCTGGCCGGGCTGGCCGTGCCGACGGTCGGCTTGACGATCGGCTGGGCCTGGGCCTTCGCGCTCGGCGGGCTGCTGGCGTTCGGGGTGTCGCTGGGCGTGCCGTCCGTGGGCGAGGCGCCGGCTGCTGGCAACCGCCGCGGCCCGTCCGCCTCCGGCTCCGCAGTCCGGCCGAGGCCCGACCTGCCGATGCGGCTGCTGGTGGCGGTGGCCTGCTCCACCTGTCTGGCCGCGATGGGCTCCATGGGCCTGGGGTCCTTCTTCGTGCTCTCCAGCGTCGAGACGGGCATCGAGGAGGGCGCCGCCGGGCTTCTGCTGATGGTGGGGAGCGTCGTGGGCATCGCGGCGCGCTTGGCCATGGGAGCGAGCGCCGACCGCAGCTCGATCAGCCCCTGGCACATGCTCACCGCCATGTTCGCGGTGGCCGGGCTGGCCTTCGTCGGGTTCGCCGCAGGGTCGAAGGCCATGCTGTTCGTGGCGATGCCCTTCGCCTTCGCGACCTCGTTCTCGTGGCCGGGGCTGTTCCATCTGGCCATGGTCCGCTCCAACCCCTCGGCGCCCGGCGCGGCCACCGGCATCACCATGACCGGGAGCTTCACCGGGGCGGTGGTCGGCCCGCTGCTGTTCGGCGTGCTGGTGGAGACGGCCGGCTACGCCTGGGCCTGGGGCTACACCGCGGCCACATCGGCCGCAGCCGCCGCAGTGATGGCCGCCGTGAGCCGCCTGATCGCCCCCCGCGGCTAGACGACCGAGAGGCCGTAGAGGCGTTCGGCGTTGTTGGCTAGGACGGCTTGCTTGTCGGCGTCGGACAGGGCCGGGTTCTCCAGCAGTTCGTCGATCTCGTGACGGCAGGTGGCCGCGGTGACCTCGTGGGGGAAGTCCGACGAGAACACCAGTGGCGCGCTGCCCACCAGCTCCACGAATCGGGCCAGGCCCAGCTCGTCGCCCTCGCAGCCGACGAAGACGCGACCCGCGTCGGCGTGGGCCAGCACGTAGTCGCTGACCCGCCCGCCGGGGGAGACCGCGCAGAACCTCCCGGCCGGGTCGTGCTGGCTGAACGCGGCCCACGAGTTGTCGAAGCGCTCAAGGCAGGTGACGAACCAGTTGACGCCGCCCTCCAGGAAGGCGATGCGCAGACCGGGATGGCGGTCGAGGATGCCGTTGGAGACGATCCCGGCCAGCGCGATCATCTGGCCCCAGGGATGGCCCAGGGCGTGAACGAAGGGCCACACGTCGAGATGGTCGATGCCGAAGTTGGCGTGGCAGCCGCCGTGCACGGCCAGCGGGCAGCCGAGCCGCTCGGCCTCGGCGTACACCGGCCAGTACTCGGGCGAGCCGAGATGGCCCTTGAGCCCGTTGGAGGGCAGCATGGCACCCACCAGGCCTAGCTCGGCCACCGCCCGCCCGAGCTCGGCCACCGCCGCCTCGGGCACTTGCATCGGCAGCAGGGCCATGCCGCCGAGCCGGTCGTCGGCCCGCACGTGGGTCTCGCTCAGCCAGTCGTTGTAGGCCCGGGCCAGCGCCACCGCCACCTCCGGGTAGTTGACCCGGCCGATGGACAGGCCCGCGGTCGGGTAGAGCACGGCGGCGGAGATGCCCACCGTGTCGAGGAACTCCCGCCACTGCGGGGCCCTCACCCGCCCGGCCCGGTTGAAGCTGGCAGCCGAGTGCCGGAAGCTGGTGTGCACGTGGTCCAGCGGCGGGAACAGGCCCACCACCGGCGGCACCAGGCCCACGCTGCGGGGCGTCTCCAGCGCCATCTCCCGGTAGGCCTCCGGCAAGTACTCGAGTATCTCCGAGGAGTCCTCCTGAACGTGGCCGTCGGCGTCGATCACCCTCATCCGGCCAGCCAGCGGAGGTAGTCGGCGACGGCCGCGTCCATCGGGTACTCGACCTCGTAGCCGAGGTCGCGGCGCGAGGCGGTGAGATCCATCGGGCTGGTCGGGTTGCCGTACTTGGTCATCGAGTCCTCCTGGGTGACCTCCAAGTCGATGGACCGCCCGGCGGCCTGCTCGATCTGGGCGATGATCTCCGCGATCGTGTGGAGCTCTCCCATCGCGGCGCTGTAGACCCGGTTGGGCACCTCCGGCGCGAACGCGGCCCGCACCAGCGCCTGGGCGCCGTCCACGGAGTAGGTGTAGTCCATGCCCTGACGGTGCAGATCAGGCTCGGCGATGCGGTAGGTGCGCCCGAAATGAGCGCACTCGATGAGCTGCTTGAGGAGCTTGCTGGGCCCTCCGCCGGGCGTGCCGTGCCACGGGCCGAAGACCCCGGCGAAGCGGACCACCGCGGTGTCGAGCCCGTAGGAGTCGGTGTAGTTGTGGCACAGCCACTCCGAGGCCAGCTTCATGGACGCGTACAGCGACGGCGGATACTCGCTGACGACCTTGATCCCGAAGTCCTCGACGGTGTCGGCGGCGGGGTCCACGCTGCGGCGGCCCATGGTCACCACCGTCGAGCTGCAGAACACCACCCTGCGGATCCCGGCCATGCGAGCGGCCTCCAGCACGTTGAGAGTGCCCATCACGTTGACCCTCACGCCCGCCACCGGGCGGGGAATCAGGTCGCGGGTCAGCAGCGACGCGGTGTGGATGATCCGGTCGACGCCGAAGGCGTCGATGGCCTTGAGCAGATCGCCGATGTCGCCGATGTCGCCCTTCACCCTGTCCACCGAGTCCTCCGGGAGGCGCTCGGCAAGATTGCGGTCGCTGAAGGCGACGTCGTACAGGACGGGCCTCTGGCCACGCTCTGCGGCGATGCGGGCCGCGGCCAGCGACCCCATCATTCCTGCGCCGGTTATGAGAGTCGTCAACGGTCGCCCCCCGTGCTGTGGCCTGAACATCCTGAAGCATCCGGCACGACGACCGATCCCACCGGGTCTTCCGCGGTCTCCCGACTGGCGGGGTCACCGATGGGGCATTGGACGCCGAGCCGTGCCAACGTATATACAAGGCCAGGGGTCCAACCCGAGCCAAGCTCAGTGAGCCGCAGGCGAGCACGGAGGGCCGTCAGTGAGCGACAACGCTGACAACAGCGCTGACAACAATGACAGCCCGCTGCGGGAGGTCGTCGCCGGTCAGCTGCGCGCTCTGATCCTCAGCGGCGAGCTGAAGCCGGGCGAGCGGCTGGTGGAGGGCCATCTCGCCGAGCGCCTCGGAGTGAGCCGCAATCCGGTGAGGGAGGCGATGCGGTCGCTGGAGGCGACGGGCCTGATCGAAGTCGTGCCCCGTCGCGGGGCCCATGTGAGCACGATCGACCCGTGCACCGTGCACCACATCCAGCAGATCAGGATCCTCGTGGAGGGTTACGCGGTGGAGCAGGCGGCCGAGCGCCAGGACCCCGGCGCCATCGACCGCATCCGCCGCTGCCTCGAGGACGGCCAGCTCGCCACCCGGAGAGGGGACGCGGTGACCGCGGCAGCCTGCCACCGGGACTTCCACCTCGCGGTGGAGCAGGCCGCGGGAATCCCCTTCCTCAACCAAGTGCTCGACCCGTTGCGCAACCAGACCGAGATGGTGTTCTCCCTGATCCTCGACGAGCGGGGGCACATCACCTGGGAGGAGCACGAGGCGATCTACGAGGCGGTGGCCTCCGGCAACGCGGCGTGCGCGAGCGAACTGGTGCGCGAGCACGTCACCAACGCTCTGGAGTCCTTCCAGCAGACCATGAGCCCGGCGGCAGCCGAGGCTCAGCCTTGACGGTCGCGAACGGCTCTCAGGCAGAGCTGCGCCGACAAGCCGAACGCTGGCTGGCGGCCGACCCGGATCCCGAGACCCGAGCCGAACTGCGCGGCCTGCTGGCCGGCGACCACCACGAACTGGGTGTGCGGTTCGCCGGTCGGCTGACCTTCGGCACTGCGGGCATTCGAGGGCCGATGGGGGCGGGGCCCATGAGGATGAACCGCGTCCTGGTGCGGATCGTGGCCGCCGCGTTGGCCGAGCGGGTCCTGCAGGAGCGGGAAGAGAGCCCGATGGTGGTGGTCGGCCGCGACGCCCGCCGAGGGAGCGCCGACTTCGCGGCCGACACGGCCCGGGTGCTGGCCGCCCGCGGCGTGCGGACGGCGGTGCTGCCTGAGCCGATTCCCACCCCGCTGCTGGCCTTCGCCGCCAAGCACTTGGAGGCGTCGGCCGGAGTGATGGTCACCGCCAGCCACAATCCCCGATCCGACAATGGCTACAAGGTGTACTGGCGAGGCGGCGCCCAGCTGGCCAAGCCGGTAGACGCCGAGATCAGCGCGCTGATCGACCGCACCCCGCCGCTGGCCGAGCCCGACCTGGCACCGACGAGCCATCCGCTGATCGCGGCCACCGACGACGGCCTGGTCGACGACTACGTGGACGCGGCCGTGGGACTGCTGGCCCCGGACGGCCCGCGATCGGCCTGCATCGCCTACACGCCGCTTCACGGCGTGGGCGCGGCGACCTTCCGCACGGCCCTTGCCAGAGCCGGATTCCCGGCGCCGGCGGTGGTGGCCGAACAGGCCGAGCCCGACCCGGACTTTCCCACCGCGCCGTTCCCCAACCCGGAGGAGACCGGTGTGCTCGACCGGCTGCTGGCGGTGGCCGCCGAGACGGAAGCGGATGTGGCCCTGGCCCACGATCCCGACGCCGACCGGCTGGCGGTGGCGATGCCCGAAGGCGGGCGGTGGAGGCTGCTGACCGGCGACGAGACGGGATGTCTGCTGGCCGAGCACCTCCTGAGGCGGGCCGCCCTCGCCGACGAGGCCCGCCGCGGCCAGCGGCGCGGGCTGGTGATCAACACAGTGGTGTCGTCGCGTCTGCTGCCCCGCATCGCCGCCTGCCACGGCGCCGACTGGGCCGAGACGCTCACCGGCTTCAAGTGGATCATGCAGGCCCGATCGCAGCGGGCCGCCACCCACGACCTGCTGCTGGGCTACGAGGACGCGCTCGGCTACGCCGTGGGCGAGGCGGTGAGGGACAAGGACGGCATCGCCGCGGGGCTGGTCATGGCCGAGCTGGTCGCCGAACTCAAGCTCCACGGGAGGACCTTGGGCGACCTCCTCGGCGACCTGCACCGCCGACACGGCGTGCATGCCACCGGGCAGCGCTCGATCCGCTTCGAGTCCGCGCCCGGCGACGAGCCGCCCATGAGGAGGGCCATGGCCGCGCTGCGGGCGGCGCCGCCCGCCGCGCTGGCCGGAGCGGCGGTGACCGAGGTGCACGACCTCGAAGCCGGGAGCCGGCATCTGCCGCCCGCGGACGCCGTGGTGCTGGACCTGTTCGGGGCCGAGGCCAGGGTGGTGGTCAGGCCGAGCGGCACCGAACCGAAGATGAAGGTGTACGCGGAGGCAGTCGTCGCCCCGCCCGAGCACGACGAGGACGGCTCGTGGTTGAGCTCGGCCCGCGTCGAGGCCCGCAACACGATGACAGCCGTGCTCGGCGCGGCCGTCCGGCATGTGGCCGACCCCGAGCGGCATGAGCGCGGCCGCGTCCTGGCCGCGGCGACCGAGGCTCGACCGGTCAGTCCGACGCGATCGCCCGGCGCAGCCGCGAGGGCGACCTCATCGCCGTCGTCGGGACGTTCAGTCGGCCGCGGCGAGGCCCGGGCCGATGATCTGCGCCTGGTGGTGCGATGCACCGACCTGACCACCCTGGAGGGCGACGACACTCCCGGCCGTGTCCGTGCGCTCTGCTCGCAGGCGCTGCGCCCCGACCCGGCCGATCCCACGGTGGGGCCGGTGGCCGCGGTGTGCGTCTACGGATCGCTGGCGGGTCTGGCCGCCGAGGTGCTGGCAGGAACGCCGGTGGCGGTGGCCAGCGTGGCTGGAGCCTTCCCCAGCGGGTTGTCGCCGTTGGATACCAGGGCGGCCGAGGTGAGGGCCGCGGTGGCTGCGGGCGCCGCAGAGATCGACACCGTCCTGAACCGCTCGGCCTTCTTGGCGGGCCGCCCCGACCTGGCCTGCTCGGAGCTGCGGGAGCTGCGGAAGGCCGCGGGCTCGGCCCGGCTCAAGGTGATCCTCGAGGTGTGCGAGTTGGGCTCCGACGCGGCGATCGCCGAGGCCACCCGGCTGGCCATCGACGCGGGCGCCGACATGGTGAAGACCTCCACCGGCAAGGGCTCCGCGGGCGCTTCACCGGCTGCGGTGGCCGTCATGGCCGAGACGGTGGCCGAGCACTGCGCGGCCGGAGGCCGTCCGGTCGGGATCAAGGTCTCGGGCGGCGTGCGAGCCGCGGACGAGGCCCTCGGATACGTCGACATCGTCCGATCGGTGCTGGGCGCCGACTGGCTCAACCCCGAACGCCTCCGTTTCGGCGCCTCCAGCCTGCTGGGGGATGTGATAGCCGAACTCGCCGCCGGCTAGCTCCGCAAGAACCTCGGGTCGGATTGTGTGGACGCGCAACAGAGAACTCACCCGAGAACTACGGCCCGGCGGGTCTCGTCGGAGCGGCAAGGCTTCGGCGGCCGACGCGGCGGCCTTGTTCGGCAGGATCGGCCGGGCACGACCATAATTCGGCACCTGGGAGGGCTTGCATGACCGAGTCGGCGGCAGCCGTGGAGATCGAGGGCGTCACCAAGCGCTTCGGTGAAGTCGTGGCGGTGGACAATGTCGATCTGGCCATCGACGACGGCGAGTTCTTCGCCCTGCTGGGACCGTCGGGCTGCGGCAAGACCACCACCCTGCGAATGATCGCCGGTCTCGACCTGCCGACCGAGGGCAGCCTGCGGATCTTCGGCGAGGAAGTCGGGACGGCGCCGCCGGACCGCAGGCCGGTCAACACCGTGTTCCAGGCCTACGCCCTGTTCCCCCACATGACCGTCCGCCAGAACATCGAGTTCGGGCTACGAATGCGGAGAGTCAAGGCCCCCGAGCGCGGCCGTCGGGTAGAGGAGGCCGTGGAGATGGTGCGCCTCACCGGAATGGAGGACCGCAGGCCGTCCCAACTCTCCGGCGGCCAGCAGCAGCGGGTGGCGCTGGCCCGGGCCCTGGTCAACCAGCCCAAGGTGCTGCTGCTCGACGAGCCGCTAGGTGCGCTCGACCTCAAACTGCGCCAGGAGATGCAGCAGGAGCTCAAGGCGCTGCAGCATCAGGTGGGCATCACCTTCGTGTTCGTCACCCACGACCAGGAGGAGGCGCTCGCCATGAGCGAGCGGATCGGGGTGATGTCGGAGGGCCGCCTGCTCCAGGTCGGCACTCCCCGGGAGATCTACGAGCGGCCGGCCAGCCGCTTCGTGGCCGACTTCATCGGCCGCACCAACCTCCTGGAGGCCTCGGTGGAGTCGGCCGGGACGGTGCGGCTCGCCAGCGGCGTCCGCATCGAGGCCCAGACATCGCTGCCGGCGGGGGCGGAGGTGGCTCTCAGCCTGCGTCCCGAGCGGGCCCGCCTGCACCGGCGGGGGGCGACCACCCGCGAGGCCGAGGGCTCGCGTCTCAACGGCGAAGTGCGCGACATCACCTACCTGGGCCACGCCGTGGTCTACGCGGTGGCCGTCGGGACGATGTCGGTGGAGGTGCGCGTCGAGGGGGAGACCGGCGAACCCTTCGCGGTTGGCGACGAGGTGACCGTCGGCTGGGACCGCGGCGCGGCCGCGGTGGTGGCGGACTGACGAGGATGGGGCGCGTCGGCCGCTCCTCGCCGGCCTCCGGGCCTACGGGATCCTCCAGGGAGAAGGCGGCGGCTCGGGCCCGACGGCGCCAGGGGATGCTGCTCGCCTCTCCCGGGTCTCTCTACCTGCTCATCTTCTTCGTAGTCCCGCTCGCCCTCATCTCGGTCTACTCCTTCGCAACCCGCACCTCCACCGGCCGGACGTCGCTCAGCGGGTGGAACGTCGAGTCCTACCGGGCCATCGGCGACGAGGTGATCGTCGGAATCGTCGGCCGGTCGGCATGGCTGGCGACCCTCACCACCGCGTTGTGCCTCGCGGTCGGCTATCCGTTCGCCTACTACCTGGCGACCCGGCCGCGCCATGTCCGAGCGGTGATGCTCGTGCTGGTGATGATCCCGTTCTGGACCAACGGTCTGGTGCGGGTCTTCGCCATCCGCTTCCTGCTCGGCTCCAACGGCCCGGCCTCCGCGCTCAGCGAGAGCCTCGGGTTCGGGACGTTCCGGATCCTGTTCACCCCCACCGCGGTCACGATCGGCATGGTCTACAGCTTCCTCACGCTCATGGTGCTGCCCCTCTACGTGGCGCTGGAGCGCATGGACTGGAGCCTCACCGAGGCGGCCCGCGACCTGTACGCCAGCGGTGCCAAGGCGTTCTGGCGGGTCACGCTGCCCCTCACCAGATCGGGGATCGTGGCCGGATGCGTGCTGGTCTTCGTGCCCAGCTTCGGCTCCTACGTGGTTCCCGACATCCTGGGCGGGGCCAAGACCCTGCTCATCGGCTCGTACATCGCCCGCCAGTTCCGCGACGCCCGCAACTGGCCGCTCGGGGCGGCGCTGAGCGTCCTGCTGATCGCAGCCATGCTGATCGCAGTCGCGCTCAACCAGCGGTCCGGCAGCGGCGCGGAGGAGGGCGACCGGCCCAGGAGGCGAAGGCGCGGGCGTGCCGGCGACGGGACCGAGCCCGCAACGGCGGCCGCGTCATGAGCGGCGCGGTGGAGGTCGGGCTGGGACGGCGCACCCGGCGCTGGCTGGCCGGGTGGGCGTGGGTGGTCTTCGCCTTCCTGTACGTGCCCATCGTCGTGCTGGTGGTGTTCTCGTTCAACTCGTCGGCCCGGGTGAACATCTGGGGCGGCCTCTCGCTGCGGTGGTACGGCGAGGCCCTCACCAACGAGGTGATCACCTCGGCGGTGCGGGTGTCGCTCATCGTGGCGGCGAGCTCCACCGTCGTCTCGGTGGTGCTCGGAACGGCGGTGGCGCTGGCGCTGGACCGCTACCGGTTCCGGGGGCGGCGGGCGCTCGACGGCACGGTGTACCTGCCCATCGTGATCCCCGACATCACCATGGCGGTGATGCTGCTGGTGTTCTTCGCGGAGGCGTTCAAGCTGATCGACTCGTTCGGGCCCCGGTTCACGCTCGGGATCTCCACCGTCGCGCTGTCGCATATCGCGTTCAACATCTCGTTCGTGTGCGTGGTGGTTCGGGCCCGGCTCGACCAGTTCGACCGGACGCTGGAGGAGGCCGCCCGCGACCTGTACGCGTCAGGCTGGCAGACGTTCATGCGGGTCACGCTGCCGCTGATCATGCCGGGAATCGCCGCGGGAGGGCTGCTGGCGCTGACGCTGTCCCTCGACGACGTCGTGATCTCCGCCTTCGTCGCCGGCCCCGGCTCCACGACCTTGCCGGTGTACGTGTTCAGCAGCATCCGCCGGGGGGTAACCCCCGAGCTGAACGCCATCTCCACCCTGATGCTCACCGCGTCGATCGTGCTGGTGCTGGGCTCGCTCGCCCTGCAGCGCCGCCGTGCGGGGGCATCCCAGCAGACCCGAGTCCTATAGTTCGGTGGTTCTCACATGAACCCCGGAGGGAGACACTCATGCCAGTACCAACGCGAGCAGCATCTGGAGATCTGACCGACAGGCGCCGAGGGCGCCGTTGTCGGCTGCTCTTGGTCTCGGGAATCGTCGGCGTGGCCAGCCTTGTCGCGGCCGCCTGCGGCGACGATGAGCCGGCCGCCACCACCGCCGAGGCCGAGGACGCGGCCACTGATGCCGCGGCGGCGGAGGAGCCCGCCACCACGACCGAGGCCGAACTCACCGGAGCGGCGGCCTGCGGGCCCGGCGAGACCGACGGCGACCTGGCCTTCTACAACTGGGCCGAGTACATCGACGAGGAGCTGCTCACCGAGTTCGAGGCCCAGACCGGCATCAACGTCGAGTACACGACCTACGAGTCCAATGAGGAGATGCTCACCAAGGTCGAGTCGGGCGCGGCCATCTTCGACCTGATCGTGCCCTCGGACTACATGGTGGACACGATGCGCCGCGAGGGCCTGCTGCTGGAGCTGAACTACGACGCCATCCCCAACTCCGCGAACATCGGCCCCGAGTGGGACAACCCGCCCTTCGACCCCGAGCACCAGTACCACGTGGCCTACCAGTGGGGCACCACCGGCATCGGCATGACCTACGAGATGCTCGACCTGCTGGGCGGCGAGTCCACCTGGGCGGTGCTCTTCGATCCTGAGGTGGCGGCGCTCGTGCCGGGCAGCATCTCGATGCTCGACGACGCCCCCGAGACGGTGTCGGCCGCGCTCAAGTACCTCGGCTACAGCATCGAGGACGTGATCAACAACCGCAACGAGGACGCTGTCCGCGAAGCCGGCGAGCTTCTGAGGGCCACCAACGAGCGGCTGCTCAAGTACGACTCGGTCACCTTCGGCGACGACCTGGTCAACGGCGAGGTGGACGTGGCCCACGGCTGGAGCGGCGGGTTCGCCCTGTCGATCTTCGAGGCCGACGCCTACGAGACCCATGTGTACACCATCCCCGTCGAGGGCGGGGTCCGCTGGGTGGACACCATGGCGATACCCCACAACGCCGACAACGTCTGCTCCGCGCACGCCATGATCAACTTCCTCACCGACGCCGAGAACGGCGCGGCGCTCACCAACTGGACCTACTACGGCAGCCCCAACGCAGCGGCCACGCCCTACATCCTCGACGAGATCCTCGAGGATCCGGGCATCTACCCGCCGCCTGAGGTCGCGGCCCGGCTCGAGCTGATCCCCCATGCGGGCGACATGGCCCTGCTGATCCAGGACCAACTCACCAACGCCAAGAGCTAAAACCCACGCTGACGGCCGGGGCGTCCCCGCGTGGGGCGTCCCGGCTAACGGGCTTGCCAGGTCGGGGGACGGCGGTCCTTCCAGGCGGCTAGGCCCTCGGCGGCGTCGGCGGTGTTGGAGGCCACCCGCCGCATGGTCTCGCCCATGCGTACCGCTTCAGTCCAGGGCATTGTTCGGCCTCTGCGGGCCATCTCGTTGGTGGCTCGCACGGCCAAGGGCGCGCCTGCGCAGAGCCGGTCGGCGAGAGTGCGGGCCTCGGTCATGAGGTCGTCGTGGGGTAGGACTCTCCAGGCCAGGCCGGTCTGCTTGGCCTTGGCCGCGTCGATGGTCTCGCCGGTGAGCAGCAGCTCCAGGGCGTCGGGCCAGGCGATCCGGTCGGGCAGGCGCAGGGCGCCGACGATGGTGGGCACGCCGATGCGCACCTCGGGGTAGGCGAAGGTGGCCCGCTCGCTGGCCAGCACGAAGTCGCAGGCCAGCACGGCGGTCAGGCCGTAGCCGATGCACGGGCCGTTGACCGCGGCGATGGTCGGCTTCCAGATCTCCATGCCCGATTCGAAGGTGGTAATGGTGGGGTGCTCCCAGAACGAGCCCGGCCAGTCCCCCGTCGAGCCCGCGGAGTCCGTCAGGTCCGCGCCCGCGCAGAAGGCCCGGCCCGCGCCGGTGACGACAGCCACCCAGGCCTCGGTGTCGGACCGGAAGGCGGTCCAGGCCTCGTCGAGGGCCTTACGCATGGCGCCGTTGACGGCGTTGAGGGCCTCGGGGCGGTTGTAGGTGATGGTGGCGACGTGCCCGTCGCGCTCGTAGGTGGCCGCTGGATGGGTCATGGGTGGCAGTATCGCAGTCCAGCCGCCGATGCTGGAGAGTGGCACCACTAGCCTTGCGGCGAGCAAAGGGGGAGGAGTCGCTGTGGCGGACGAGCCGGCCTGGTCGATCGGGATCGAGGAGGAGTACCTGCTCGTGGAGCGCGAGACCGGCGCGCTGATAACCGAGCAGCCTCCCGGACTGCTGGAGAAGGTGGCCGACCTGCGCCACGGCATGGTGGCCAGGGAGTTGTTCAGCTCCCAGCTCGAGATCGCCACCGGCATCTGCACCGACGTGAAGTACCTCCGCGCCGACATCGGGCTGCTTCGCCTGGCGGTCACGGAGGCGGCCGCCGAGCACGGGCTGGCCCCGATCGCGGCTTCGTCGCACCCGTTCGCCCGCTGGCGCCAGCAGCAAGTGACCGAGGGCGAGCGCTACCAGGCGCTGGCCGCCGACCTGCAGGGCGTTGGCCGCCAGTTGCTCATCTCGGGGCTGCACGTCCACGTCGGGATCGAGGACCCCGACCTGCGGATCGACCTGATGGGTCAGGCCGCCTACTTCCTTCCGCACCTGCTGGCCCTGTCGACCTCGTCGCCGTTCTGGGAGGGGCGCGACACCGGCCTCAAGAGCTACCGCATGGCGGTGTTCCGAACGCTGCCCCGCACCGGGCTCCCCGAGAAGTTCGACTCTTGGTCCGACTTCCGCCGCCATGTGGAGGTGCTGGTGCAGGCGGGGATCATCGAGGATTCCAGCAAGGTGTGGTGGGACATCCGTCCGTCGGAGCGCTACCCGACCCTGGAGATGCGGGTCACAGACCTTCCCACGAGGATGGAGGACACCATCGCGGTGGCCTCCATGTATGTCTGCCTGCTGCGGATGCTGTGGAGGCTCAAGCTGGAGAACCGCCGCTGGCGCAGCTACGCCAACTTCCTCGTGTCGGAGAATCTGTGGCGGGCCCAGCGCTACGGGATAGGCGACAGCCTCATAGATTTCGGCAAGGGCGAGCTGGTGCCGGTGCCGGACTTGGTGGAGGAGATCATCGAACTGGTCCGGCCGGACGCCGAAGCGTTGGACTGCGTCGCCGAGGTGGAGCACGCCCGGACAATCTGCGAGCGGGGCACTTCGGCGGACTGCCAGCTTGCGGCATACCGCGAGGCGCTCGAGGGCGGCGCGACCGACGACGAGGCCCTGAAGGCGGTAGTCGACGCGCTGATCGCCGACACCATCGCCCCACCCCAGACCTAGCCACAGGCCAAGCACCCGTCACACAGCCAGGACTGTCCGCCCGTATGCTGGCGGCGTGGCCGGAGCAGTAGTCATGGTGATCTTCTTGGTGATCGTGTTCCCCGTAGTCGCCCTACTGGGCGGCGGGATCCTGGCCGCAGTGCTGGGCAGCTTCCTGAAGGCTGACTCCGACGCGGCCAACCGCACCGACGACGGCCCCAACGAGTACTTGGAGCTGTCAAGGAAGGAAGCCGAGACCGGCTACCCCCAGGTCCTCTAGACGGCCTGAGCAAGCCTTCTGATCAGCGGTCTTGATCAGCGGTCGGGATCGACGGTCGGCATCGACGGCCAGCATCAGCGGTCGGGATCGACGGTCGGGATCGACGGTCGGGATCGACGGCCAGCATCAGCGGTTGGGATCGACGGTCGAGATCAGCGGTCGGTGGGCCAGGTCGGCGGTGTGCCGCGGGCCATCCAGACCGCGGCGGCGGCCGCCGCGAACACGGCGTCGCTGCCGTTGACCGGCTCGGAGCCGTCGTCGACGATGTCGACGTGCACGGCGGGCATCTGCACCGCGCCCACGATGTCGAAGGAGCGGACGGTCAGGTCGTGGACGGTGCCGTCGGGATCGACGCCGAGCGACTCGCTGGTGACCCACGAGTAGGCCATATGGGCCGCGCCCGTGCAGTAGGAGCGCAGTACCGTCTGATCGAGCGGCTGGCCCGCCCGTACCGCGACGCTGATCGAGCCGTCGGCCCGCACCTCGGCGGTCGCCGAGCCGCCGTCGGGAGCGGCGATCCATCCCACCTCGCCGCGGACCGCAGCCAGCAGCACAGCAGCCTCAACCCAGCCCGAGCCCCGAATCTGCGCCGACGTGGGCGGACCGGGCAGATCGATCTCGGTGACCGTCAGCCCGGGTGCACAGTCTCGGATCGCAGCGGCGATGCCCGGCGTGCGGGCCACGACCATCTCGCCGGTACCGTCCGGCCGGACTCCCGCGGCGATGGGCGGACGCTTGGGGCCGAGTTCGACCGTGTCGGGGCGGGACCAGAGGACCCTCACAGGCCGACCGTGGCGGTCGGCGAGGCGGCGAGCGGCCTGCGCCACCGGCGAGGCCACCTTGCCACCGAAGGCACCGCCGTTGCCGAGCGGCGAGGCAGGCTCACCGCCGGGCTCGCACCAGGCTGCGTCAGTCTCCAGGTAGCCGGGCTCGACCCAGCTGGTGCGCAACGTGACGGTCCAGTCCCCGGCTGGCACTTCCAGCGGCGGGTCCCAGCTCGCCGTGGTCCGACGGCCGGGCACCCGGCCCGCCAGTCGCCGTGCCTCGACCGGCGTCTCGGCCACCACCCAGCCATGCTCGTCGGCGGCATCGCAGTCCTCACCGGCCCGTACCGCTACCAGAGCACCGGCCGATGCCGTGTCGTCGGCGAACCCTCCAGCACCGAGCGACACCCGAGGCCCGGTCGCCTGAGGCGAGCGCCCCTCGATGCTCGCCCGCCGGTCGGCGTCGGCCGTATCCGGTCGATCCGTGCCCGCGATCCCGCCGACCGCAGCCGAGTCCCGTCGGTCCGAGCCTGTGATCCCGCCGACCGCAGCCGAGTCCCGTCGGTCCGAGCCTGCAACCGGGTCGGCAGCATCGGCCATCGTCGCGGGGTAGGCCTGCCAGGCGTCGAGGATGGGTTGCCAGCCGGTGCAGCGGCACAGATGAGCGGCTAGGGCGCGGGCCGCCAC
Organism: Acidimicrobiales bacterium; assembly: GCA_963667505.2. GTDB lineage: Bacteria > Actinomycetota > Acidimicrobiia > Acidimicrobiales > Aldehydirespiratoraceae > Aldehydirespirator. Next base: position 2,991,306 of record OY763490.2, read on the forward strand.
AGCCCGGTCGTCGTGGTCGGCACCCTTGGCCTGGAGGCCCGCAAAGCGGCAGATGATGCCGGGCGTGCAGAAGCCGCACTGGCTGCCTCCGGTGGCGGCGAAGGCCCGGGCCCAGCGGTCTCGAACATCGGGGTCGAGACCCTCGAGGGTGGTGATGGCCCGGCCGGCCACCCGGCGGGCCGGCGTTACGCAGGCCACTCTGGGCTGGCCGTCCACCAGCACCGTGCAGCAGCCGCACTGGCCCTGGGGGCTGCAGCCGTCCTTGACCGAGCGCACCCCTAGCTGCTCGCGCAGCACGTCCAGCAGTGTCAGGCGCTCGTCGGTGACGACAGTCGACGCGCCGTCCACCACGATCTCGAAGCCGTCCTGAAATTGGTGCGAGCAGTGGGCCTCAGAGGGCAGTTCCGTCATCAATTTCGGTCCGGGCCGGCTCAGGACCGGTCAGGCGCCGCCAGTCGGCGCGGACCGGCTGCCCGACGCAGCGCTAGCTGAAGCTCTGGCCGCAGCCGCAGGTGCGCTGGGCGTTGGGGTTGTCGATCGAGAACCCGGCCGACTGAAGGCTGTCGGAGTAGTCGAGCGTGGCCCCCTCGAGCAGCATCGCCGAGGACGGGTCCACCACCACCTGCACGTTGCCGAACTTGGCGGTGGTGTCGCCGTCGGCCACGTCGGTGTCGAAATACATCTCGTAGGAGAAGCCCGAGCACCCGCCGGGACGCACCGCGACCCGTAGCGACAGCCCGTTCTCGTTCTCGGCCTCGATGAGTTCCGACACCTTGCTGGACGCCTGGTCGGTCAGTGTGATCACGACGCCTTCTCCATGGGTCGATCAGCGGCTTACGTTCAAGTTAGCGGCTAGGGCCGATAGAGGCTACTGATGGGCACATGGCCTCCGTCGGGCCCGGTCTGCCCGACCGAAGCGCCGGTAGCATCGGACTATGACCACGACCGTGCCGACGGCCGAGGCCGTGATGGACCTGATGAAGGGCGTGGTCGATCCGGAGCTGGGCAGCAACCTGGTGGAGTTGGGCATGGCCCGCGGCGCGCAGGTGTCCGACGACGGGCTGGTGCGGATCGAGATCGCCCTGACGACGTCGGGGTGCCCGTTGCGGGCGCAGATCCAACGGGACGTCAAGGCCCGGCTGGAGTCGCTGCCCGGCGTGACCAAGGTGCGGATCGTGTGGGCCGAGCTGACGCCCGAAGAGAAGGCCGCGGCAATGGCCAAGGCCCGCTTCAATGTTTCGCAGCGGGCGCCCGACACGGCCATCCCGCCCACCACCAAGGTGCTGATGGTGGCCAGCGGCAAGGGCGGCGTGGGCAAGTCGACGGTGACCACCAACCTGGCCGCCGCGCTGGCCGCGCAGGGCTTCAACGTCGGGGTGATGGACGCCGACATCTGGGGCTACTCGGTTCCGCGGATGCTGGGCGTGGACGGCGACCTGCGCTCCCTCGACAGCAAGATCATTCCCATCTCCCGGCCCGTCGCAGACGGTCGGCTCGACGTGGTGTCGATGGGGTTCCTGGTGGACCGGGAGGACTCCGCGCTCATGTGGCGGGGCCTGATGCTCAACCGGGCGGTGCAGCACTTCTGCGAGGACGTCCGCTGGAACGATGACCTCGACTACCTGCTGATCGACATGCCGCCGGGTACCGGCGACGTGCAGATGGGCCTGGCCAAGATGCTGCCCAGGGCCGAGATGATCATCGTCACGACCCCGGCGACGGCCGCTCAGAAAGTGGCGGCCAGAGTGGCGGACATGGGCCGCAAGAACTATCTGCGAGTCGTGGGCGTGGTCGAGAACATGAGCTACCTGGTGACCCCGGACGGCGACCGCCAAGCCGTGTTCGGCTCGGGCGGAGGGGAGGCCTTGGCCAACGAGATAGGGGCGCCCCTGCTGGGTCGCATCCCGCTCGACCCTGCCGTGGCTGAAGGGTGCGACATCGGCGAGCCCGCCGTGCTCGGCGGCGGGGCCGGGGCCCGAGCCCTCGAATCGGTAGCCCGGGCCCTCTCGAAGGAGCACGTCCCACCGGTCGAGATGGCCGGGTGCAGCGCCCGGATGCTGGAGGCAGCGGTGGCCGCCCTGGACGCCGCCGAAGCCTGAACATTCGGGCCGTGGGCCCCAAAGCCCGAGACCCGGGGCCCGAGCGCGGACGGCCGCTAGTTGCAGACGCCGTCGGCGGCGACCCCTCGGTGGGGGTAGCACATGGGGGCGACTCCGACGGATCTGAGCGTAAAGGGCCCCGGGCCGACTTGCGTCCCACCCTGCGCGCCGGCGTCGGCCGTCACACGGATGCGATAGCCCCGCTCTGAGTCGTCGGTCAATCCGAGCACGTCGACGGTGATGTCACCCACGGCCTCGAACACCCCCGGCCTGGAGGAGATCACCGTTCGCGACTGCGCCTCGCCGGTGGACGCGAAGACACCGGCCACCCGAAGGCCGAGGTCTTCCAGCGTTTCGGCGGTCGTGTCCCCGCCAAGAGCCTCCATTGCATGTTCCGTCATGTCGCGGGGCGCGCCGAGAGGCGTGAGATAGGCGTCGCTCGCCCAACCCGCCGCGTCGCCTGCGCCGATCTCGTGCCAGACGGTCGTCGGCAGCTTGCGGGTGTTGCCGGTGGCGACGACCCCCTGCTGCGGGTCGAGCTCGGCGGAGACATCGTTGGAGCCGGGCGGACGTACCTGGATCACAGGATCCCGCACACCGCCCATCACGTTCACCAGCCTGAAGACGATCTCGCCGTTGGGGACGTCGCGGACGTTCAGCGCACTGTCGTAGGCGACGCCGACAACGGCAAGCGCGGCGCCCGCGGCCGGGCCGAGATCGTAGGGCTCGCCAGGAAGCGGAGCGGTCGTGGTCGGTGACGCAGCGGCGGGTCCGTCCTCAACCATGGCCTGCGACTCGTCGTCGGCAGCGTCGTCAGCTTCGGGGTCAGACGCCTCGGGGTCAGACGCCTCCAGGTCAGATGCCTCGGACTCAGGGACCGCTTCGACGGCGGACGATTCCTCAGCCGCAGCCTGAGCGGCGGCCGCGGCCGCCTCAGCCTCCGCCAGCCGCGCCTCGAACTCAGCAACGAGGTCGTCGCCTGCGGCGCCGTCGGCCCCGGCCAGCGCGGCGGCAACCGCTCCCTCCACCGCGGCTGCCCGAATGGCAGCAGCCTCGGCCGTCGCGGCTGCCTCTTCGGCCTTGACGGCGGACAGGTCGGCCATAGCGGCCGCCGCTTCTACTTCGTCCGAGGCTGCTGACACGCCGGCCTGCGACGTGTCAGGGGCGGCGAGATCAGCCTGGTCGCTCCCCGAGTCGCCGAACAGAGCGGCCACCACCGCGAGGATGGCGACCACCAAGGCCACCACGGAGGTCACTAGCGCCCGTCTGGCCAGAATCAACACGTTGCTCGTTGCCATCGTCTTCCTCCCTCGGTCACTGACCGAAGCGCTCCAGACTCAGTATGACAGGCGGCCGATCCGCCATCGGGCACGCTCATGCAGGCGTGACCGCGAGCCGAGTGATCCCGTGGTGCACCGATGACGCCGAGCGCCCGAGCGTCGGCCCGGATTCTCCCGCTGGTGGAGCGCGTCGGTCCCGACACGACCCTCAGTCTGGAGTCAGCGGCAAGGCGCCCCCGAGGGCGGCCGACGATGCGGAGGCCGTCAGGATGGCCCGGTCTGCTCAGTCGCGGCCTTGATGCCGTCGACCACCCGCTGCATGTTGGCTCGATGCTCGGCCATGCGGCGGTCGATGATGCGAGGCTCCAGGTCGGGCCGGGCCTCGATGATGGCGTCGAGACCGGACGGTCCCGGACCCATGATCCCCCTGAAGCGCAGCCGGGTGCCGCCCACGATCGGCGCCAACTCGAAGCGCCACCGAGCGCCGGGACTATCCACTCTGTTGGTGCACCAGCCGAACGCGGCCTCCTCTTCGAACACGTCGACGATGCAGGGAGCCTCCCAGTCCCCCCGAGCCGGGTGAGTGTTGCGGCCGACGAAACGGGCACCCAGTGCAGGCCCGTCGCAGCCTGCCTCCCAGTCGGCCCCTGCGAACTCCTCGGAGAACCGTGCGGGCAGGTCGATGTCGGTGACCTGGGCCCACACCGCGGCCGGTTCGGCCCGGATGTCCACCTCGACGACGGTGCCGGGACCGTCGGCCAACCGCACCGGGTCGCTGGGGCCCCGCTCGTAGGTGCGGGCGTAGCCGTCGAAGTAGGCGATCTCGCGGGCCGGATGGCGCTTGGCCCGCTTGAAGTCGGTGCCGACGGTCCATGCCACCGGGAACATGGCGATCTCGGTCACGTCGTCGGGAATGCCGAGAAGTTCCTTGATCTCGGACGACTTGGCCAGTCCCGCAGTGGTCCAGGCCGTGCCCAGTCCCCGGGCCCGCAGGGCCAGGCAGAAGCTCCAGCCGCTCTGGATCACCGAGTCGAACAGGCCGGGGCGGCCGCTGCCGTCGTGGCGGCCGAGGATCACCGGGATCACTATCGCCGGCACCTCCCCCAGGTGCTCGGCCAGGTGCGCGCCGGACTGCATGGCCCGCTCGCGGGGGTCGCCGGTGCCGGACAGGCGGTCGCGGGCCTCGATAATGCGGTTGCCGATGACATCGCGGTACAGCTCAGACAGCCGCTGCTTCAGCTCGGCGTCGCGTACGATGATCCAGCGGCGGCTGGACTGGTTGCCGCCGGTGGGGGCCTGCTCGGCGACGTCGATGCAGTCCAGGATGATCTCGTCGTCCACCGGGCGTTCCAGGTCGAGGCGCCGGCGCACCGCCCTGGTCGTGCACAGCACCTCGTCGACAGCCGCAGTGACCGAGTCTTCAATCCTCATCGGAGTCCTCCCAATCGTCTCCGACGCCGCGCACCCCGCGCCGACCGCCCACCTCGTCAATCCTCATCGGCATCCTCCCGATCGTCTCCGACGCCGCGCACCTCGCGCCGACCGCCCACGTCGTGGACATCGGGCCCGTAGGGGCTGAAGCCGCGGCCGGCCCCGGCTCGTCCCGTGTTCGGGCCGGGGCGGGCGCCGAAGGTGAACCCGAAGCCGCGGCTGCCTGACGGCCCTGCCGACCAGCCGCCGACCGAGGCCATCCTGGCGAACCGGCGAACCAGCAGCGAGCGCACCAGCAACCGGGTCGGTGGGAACAGCAGCAGCAACCCGACGGCGTCGGTGAGGAAGCCGGGCGTGAGCATCAGCGCCCCGGCGACGAGGATCAGGAGCCCGTCCACCAACTCGGCGGCGGGAAGCTCCCCACGCTGGAGACGGCCACGGATCTGGTTCAGCACGCCGAGGCCGGAACGGCGAACCATCCAGGCCCCCACCACCGACACCGCGATGAGCAGCAGGATCGTCTGGCCGGTACCCGCCCCCTCGGCCACCCGGATGATCACGTACAGCTCCAGCAGCGGCACGCACAGCAGCGCCAGGAGCAGCACTATGAACACCCCGCCAGCGTAGGGCGGCCGCGCGGACTGTGCCGCCCGCAGGACGGCGTCGCGGCCCGCGTAGCCTGAGCGGACTGTGCCGCCACAGGATCGACCGCCCTCGGTGGACCGGCTGGCCCGCTCGCTGGCCGGTACCGGCCTGCCCCATCCGCTGCTGGTCGATGCAGCCCGGGCCGCCATCGCGGCCGGTGATCCCGGTTCGGCTGCGACCCGGGCGCGGCGCATCCAGCGCCGCCTGCTCACGCCGGTGATCAACGGCACTGGTGTTCTGCTGCACACCAACCTGGGGCGGGCGCCGCTGGCGTGGAGCCAAGGCGCCGACTACTCCAACCTCGAGCTCGACCTCGACAGCGGCGAGCGCGGCGACCGCCAGGCAGGGGCGCCCGCGCTGCTGGCCCAGGCCTGCGGAGCGGAGGCCGCCATGGTCGTGAACAACTGCGCGGCGGCAGTGATGTTGGTGCTGGCCGCACTGGCGCAGGGCCGCGACGCAGTGGTGTCGCGGGGCGAGTTAGTGGAGATCGGCGGCGGATTCAGGGTGCCCGACGTGATGGCCTGGTCGGGGGCGCGGCTGGTGGAGGTCGGCACGACCAATCGCACTCGCCGGGCCGACTACGCGGCCGCAGTGAACGACCCCCGCAACGACCCGGCCGTCGTGGTGCAGGTCCACCGGTCGAACTTCAAGATGGTGGGCTTCACCGAGGCGCCCCGCGCCGCGGAGTTGGCCGACCTGGGTCCGCCGCTGGTGGCCGACATCGGCTCGGGTCTGCTCGACAGTCGCTGCGGCTGGCTGGAGGGCGGCCCACCGCCGTGGCTGGACTCCGAGCCCGCCGCCCGTCAGACTCTCGACGCTGGAGCGGCCCTGGTGACGTTCTCGGGCGACAAACTCCTAGGCGGACCCCAGGCCGGCATCATCGCCGGGCGGGCCGAGCTGGTCCACGCCTGCCGCCGTCACCGGCTGGCCCGGGCCCTGCGGCCCGGATCGCTGGTGCTGGCCGCACTGCAGCACACCGCGCTGGCCTATCTGCGCGGCGACAGCAACGCCATCGAGTTCTGGCGCATGGCCGCGCTCTCCCCCGAGGAGCTACACGCCCGGCTGGACGCCTACGACGGCCTGGACGCGATGTCCACCGCGGCCACGCCCGGCGGCGGCACCCTGCCGGGCGTCGAGATCGAGTCGGTGGGCGTGGCCGTGCCCGGCGACCGCGCCGAGGCGCTGCGATCACGGTCGCGGCCGATCATCGCCCGGGTGGTCGACGACGCCACCCTGATCGACCTGCGCACCGTCCATCCCGACGACGACACTGAGGTGGCCGAGGCCCTCCGCCACGTCTCAGCTCAACGCCGCCACTGAAGCCCCCGACGCCAAGCTGATGCACGTCGTCGCCACCGCCGGACATGTGGACCATGGCAAGAGCACGCTGGTGCGGGCCCTGACCGGCATCGACCCCGACCGGCTGGCGGAAGAGAAGGAGCGCGGGCTGACCATCGACTTGGGGTTCGCCTCGATGCCGCTGCCGTCCGGGCGCCGGATCGCGTTCATCGACGTGCCCGGCCACGTCCGGTTCCTCAAGAACATGCTGGCCGGCGTGTCCGGCGTGGACGCCTGCCTGTTCGTGGTGGACGCGACCGAGGGGTGGAAGCCCCAGTCCGAGGAGCATCTGCGGATTCTCCAGCTGCTGGGCCTGCGCCACGGGCTGGTGGCGCTCACCAAGGTGGCCGACGCTGACGACGACCTGGTGGACCTGGCCCTCATGGACATCGCCGAGCACACCGCGGGGACCTTCCTCGCAGAGGCGCCGGTCGTGGCGGTGGACGCGGTGGCCGAGGTAGGGATGGACGAGCTGCGGGCTGCGCTCGACAGCCTGCTGGAGGTCACCCCCGTCGCGGCGGACATGGGCCGGCCCCGGCTGTGGGTGGACCGAGCCTTCGCCGTCAAGGGATCGGGCACGGTGGTGACGGGCACGCTCACCGGGGGACGCCTGCGAGTGGACGACAGTCCGCTGGTGCTGCCGCAGGGGCGAGCCGTCAGGGTTCGGGCGCTCCAGAGCCTGCACGAGCACCGCACCGAGATCGGTCCGGGCCATCGAGTGGCGATCAACATGACCGGAGCGGGCCACCGCGACGTGAGCCGCGGCGATGTGGTGGTTCACCCGGACCAGTGGCACGCCACCGCGGCCTTCGACGCCGAGTTGACTGTCCTGGAGGCGTTGGAGCATGCGGTGAGCCGCCGCGGCGCCTACGTGGCCTATGTCGGCTCGGGCGAGCACCCCGTGCGCCTGCGAGTCCTGGGCGCCGACGCCATCGATCCCGGCCGGTCCGGACTGGTGCGGGTCTACCTTCCGCAGAGGCTGCCCCTGGTCAGCGGCGACCGCTTCATCCTGCGCGAGTCGGGCCGGATGGAGACCGTCGGCGGCGGCGAGGTGCTCGACGTCGACCCGGTGCTGCCCGCGTCCAAGGCGCGACCCGACCGATCGGTGGAGCGGGTGGTCGAGGAGCGGGGACTCATCGACGCCGCGCACCTGGCCCGGCTGACCGGAATCGAGCGGCAGCCCGATCTGGGCCGATGGGCGGTGTCGCCGGGCTATGCGGAACGGGTCCGAGAGCGGCTGGCCGACGCGGTGGCCGAGGCCGGACCGCTCGGACTCGACACGGCCCGCCTGGACGACTTCGAGCGCACCGTGATCGACACGATCGAGGGGATCATCGTCGAGAAGGGACGGGCCCGGACCGGCGACGACACCGATCCGTTGGCCGACCATCCGTTCGTGGCGGCTGTGTCAGCGTGCCCTTCGCGCCCCCGGCGCCCAGCGGCGTGGACCGGGACGAGATCCGTCTGCTGGTGCAGCAGGGCAGGCTCGTCGAGAGCGGCGGCGTCCACTTCGCGGCCTCGGCGATCGACGAGGCCGCCCTGGTGGTGGCGCGGCTGCTGGCCCGACGGCCCGACGGCGTGTCCGTGGCCGAGGCCCGGGACGCCTGGGGCACGACGCGCAAGTACGCGCTGGCGCTCCTGGCCCGCCTCGACAGCACCGGCGTGACCCGTCGTCGCGGCGATCTGCGCATCGCCGGCCCGCGCTGCCCGAGCCCTCCGAGGGCTCGTGAGCCGTCTGGCGCCTGAGCCTGAAGGCTCCGTCAGTCCTTGGAATCGGGGCTAAGGCCGCTCAGGGACTGCGAACTCAAGCCCGGGAGGCCCGCACCAACAGGTCGCGGCGCTCGACCTCGTTGAGGCCTCCCCATATCCCGTGCTGCTCGCCGATCTCCAGCGCGTACTCCAGACAGCGGGCCCGCACGGTGCACGAGGCGCAGATGTCTTTGGCCCGCAGCTCGCGGCGGCGCTTCTCCTCGCGCTTCTCGACGTAGGACGGCGGGAAGAACACCGATGCGTGAGGCCCTCTGCAAGCCGCCCTCAACTGCCAATCAATCGTCTCGGCTGAACGAAGCGCCATTCGATTCTCCCGCTGTCTAAGCCACGCGTACCATACGGTCGCGCCGATAGCCAAATCTGCCCGGCCTGCTTCTTCGCGATCCGGCTGCGCCCGGATCAACCCGCAGAGCCATGCGGTGATTGTGCCGAGGGCCTGTGACACGGCCCCGACCGCATCGCCGGTCGTCCGTGCGCAGCTAGTCGGCCCGCGGTTCGGGCTCCTCGCCGGTGACGGGTTCGACAGTCAGCACCAGTCCTTCCAGCGACACGACCCGTACCGGGTCGCCGGCCGGAATGGGAGTCGCCCGATGGGTGCGGGCCCTCCAGGGCGCGTCGTCGATCACGACCACGCCCTCGGGATCGACATCGCCCCGGGCGGCCCCGACTGCGCCGATCATCCAGTCGCGGCCGATGGTGGGCGTGCCGAAACGGGTGCGGACCATGGCGGGCATCCCTGCGACCATGCCCGCGAAGACGCCCACGATCCCGGCCAGGAGCGTGATCCACGACAGCCGCAGCCCCTCGAACAACCCGAGCGATCCAGCCACCAGGCACAGCGTGGCGATCACCGTCCAGATTCGGGGAGCGCCGGTCTGGACGTCGACCGCGTAACCGAACAGGGCGACGCCCAGCAGCACGACAGCCCAGCCGCGGGCCGGCAGGGCGGCCATCCCGTAGCAGCCGAGAAGGAGGCTGAGCGCTCCGACCGCCCCGACGATCCCGACGCCTGCGGTGTAGAGCTCGAACACGAGGAGTCCGCCGCCCACCAACAGCAGCAGGTAGGCGAGGGCCGGGCTGGCTGCGGTGTGCATGAACTGGTCGACGAGCGAGAGCTTGGCGAAACGCACGCTGCTCACGGGAACCCGGACCGGCTCGTCGCCGGAGTCGTCGATCTCGGTCTCGAAGCCGGGCAGGTCGATCACGAAGAACGGCAGCGTGGGCGCCTCCCGGGCGAGCCCCCGCTCGATCGCCTCCTCGAAAGACATGCCGCGGTCGCGCAGCTCCGGGTAGGCGTCGACGAAGGACTCCGACAGGTCGTCCTCGGCAAGGATCAGCGGGCCGAGGTCTCCGAGCACCGACCCAGGGGCCAGGGCCAGGTCGGCGACCACCCCCGCGAGCTGGCCGACGCGGCCCTTGGCCACCGCGCCCGACGGCCCGATCCACATCGACACCGGCACGTCGGAGCCCTTGATGGCGGCGGCCAGGTGGGCGAGGCGCTGATCGTCGATCACGGCCCGAGCGCTGTTCACCTGCAGGACCAGGCCCAGCGAACCCTCGACGGCAGCGGTGCGGATGGACCGCATGATGAAGTCGGCCATTATCGGGTCGAGGAACCCCGACACCTCCACGACATCGAAGACGCCGGAGTCACCGGCGGCCGCGGATGCCGCGGCTTGGAGGCCGCTCTCATCGACCGACGCCTCGGGAGCGGCGCCAGTCCGGTCGGCCGGGGCGAGTCCGGCGGTGGGCGCCGAGGCTCGGGCCGGACCGGCGGCGGCAGGCGACGGGGCGGCGCTGAAGGCGAGCAGAAGACCCATGAGGAGAATCGTCGAGGCCGCGAGAATCCTCCGGCCGCTGGACGGCCGAGTCAGCACGAGCGACGGAGCAGGGCGGACGGTTCCCATGTCAGGGGCGGCCATCATCTCTCGGGGCGGCCATCGTCGCCGGTCGCAGCCGCTGGGGACAGCCGATCGTGGCTCAGTCGGTGAGCGGGTCTAGCCGTCGAGAGCTGCGACTGCGGCTTCGAGGGTCTCCTCCACGGGGACGATGCGGTCGAAGCCGGTGGTGTGCAGCAGGCGGACCAGCGTGGCGCCGCTGCAGTAGACGACGACCCGCCCCTCGTTGTCTCGGATGCGCCGGATCCCGCCGATGAGGGCGCCGAGGCCGGCGGAGTCCATGAACGGCACTCCGCAGAGGTCCACGACCAGACGCCCCACGGCGCCGTGCTCAGCCAGAGCCTCCCGGAACTGCGCGACCGTGTAGGCGTCCAGTTCGCCCTTCGGGCGCAGCAGGTGGTACGACTCGGCGTCGTTTCGGAAGGACTCGATCGCGAGCACCGGCTAGAGGGTACCGGCCGTGGCCGCTCCGGTCGCGTCACGTCGGCCCGCCAGACGGTGCGGACGGCTCGCCGCGGTACCATCGGCCCGTGCCCGAGGTGCTACTCGCCACCGACGCCGACTGGGTGGCGCAGGAGTGTGTGGCCGCGCTCAGCGGCGAGCACACCATCTACCGGGTTCAGCGGGGCGCAGACGTCGTGGCGGCGGTGGAGCACCTCGATCCGAGTCTGGTGCTGCTCGACCTCCAGATCGGCAACATGGGCGGGATGGCCGCCTGCCTGGCCGTGCGCCAAGAGGAGGACATGGGCCGGCTGGAGCGACGCCCGGTGGTCATCCTTCTCGACCGCGACGCCGACGAGTTCCTGGCCCGGCGCAGCTCGGCCGACGGCTGGCTGGTCAAGCCCATCGACCCGATGCGTCTGGCCCGTCTAGTGGCCGCCACCCTGGCCGAGGAGTCCACCGAGGAGCCCGCCCGGGCCTGAGGGCGTGCCCGCTGCCGGTTCCCCGCTCATGTTCGCTGCGCTCACGGGCCGCTCGGGCCCTGGCCTCGGCTAGCATCTTCAGGGCTGCACACGGGCAGTGGCGCAGCTTGGTAGCGCGCCTCGTTCGGGACGAGGAGGTCGTGGGTTCAAATCCCGCCTGCCCGACACTGTGATGTGCCAAGTCGGCCCTCGCCAACCACAAGCCTCTCGATCACCTCGAGACGGCCGCAGGTGGCTCAGAAATCGACCGTCTTCCCGGCCGGGCGTTCATGTAGCGCCATCCAACGAACTCCCATCGGGATTAACGAATTCCCATCGGGATTGACGTGCTCGGCTTCTGCCCCGGCTGCTGCGGATCGCCGGGCAGCTGAGCCACAGAGCCGCCCGAACCCCACAGGCTGCGGATCGTCGTTCAGCTAGGAGATGACGGCCGACAAGACCGGGGATCGAACAGCCCGGCTGCGAGCGGATCCTGGTGCCGGGCCTCTTCCCGGCCGCCGACGTTGCCGTCGGCGTCACCGGCCGTATAAAATGAGACTCATTCTCATTACGACGGGGCGGGGCACCGTTCGCGTCACCGAAGGAGCATCACCGTGCGACAAGCAACAAGAGTTCAGGGCCATCCTCGCCGGGCCTCGGCTAGATCATGGCGAGACCGCAATCTGACGCTGGTCGCGGCAGTGGCCGCGGCGGCTCTGATAGCAGCGGCCTGCTCGGAAGACTCCTCGCCCGAGCCGACGGACGCGGGCGCAGAGACCCCGACGACGGTCGAGGCTCCGACGGTCGAGGTCCCGACGATCCTGGCCACCACCAGCATCTGGGGCGATGTAGTCGCCAACGTGGCCTGTGACGGGCTGGCCGAGGTGGGCGTCATCATCCCGGTCGGCAGCGATCCGCACGGCTACGAGCCCTCGCTGCAGGACACCGAGCGCATGACCAACGCCTCGCTGATTGTGGCCAACGGCCTGACGCTGGAGGGACGCCTGGAGGACACGCTCCACGCGGTGGAGGATTCCGGCACCCCGGTGCTTGAGTTCGCCGCAGAGATGGACCCCATCCCGTTCGAAGACAGCCACGACGAAGAAGGCCACGACGACCACGACGAAATGGGCCACGACGACCACGACGAAATGGGCCACGACGACCACGCGAACGAACACGACGACCACGACGAAATGGGCCACGACGACCACGCGAACGAACACGACGACCACGACGAAATGGGCCACGACGACCACGAACGACCACGACGAAATGGGAACGACCACACGACGACCACGACGAAATGGGCCACGACGACCACGCGAACGAACACGACGACCACGACGAAATGGGCCACGACGACACGACGACCACGACGACGAAGAAGGCCACGACGACCACGCGGACGAACACGACGACCACGACGAAATGGGTCACGACGACCATGACGAAGAAGGCCACGACGACCACGGCCACGACCACGGAGCGGAAGATCCGCACGTGTGGTTCGACCCTCACCGCGTGGCGGAGGCGTTGCCAGCCCTCGCCCAGGCACTGACGACCCATGCCGGCCTGGACCCCGCCGCAGTCGAAGCGTGCCTGGCCGACTACCGGACCGAACTGGAGGCGGTGGACGCGGAGATCGCCGCGAAGGTCGATCAGCTTCCCGCCGAGAGCCGCAAGCTGGTCACCAACCACGAGGCCCTCGCATACTTCGCCGACCGGTACGGATTCGAGGTCATCGGCACGGTCATCCCGTCACCGTCGAGCATGGCGGAGCCCAACCCCGCCGGGCTCGAGAAGCTGGCCGAGATCATCGAGCACGAGGGAATCAAGGCCATCTTCGCCGAGACCCAGCACTCCGGCGACGAGATAGAGGTCCTGGCTGCCCATGTGGGTGACGTCGACGTGGTCACCCTCTACACCGGCAGCCTCGGGCCTCCCGGCAGCGGCGCAGAGACCTACACCGGTTTCTTGCGCACCAACACCGACCTGATAGTCGACGCACTCGGCTGAACCGGGCCCGATGTCCTAAGGCATCGGAACCTTGTGAACCCGCGCCGGGGTCAGCCCCGGCACCGGGGCTGGTAGGCGGCCTCGACGACTTGGCCGCCGCGATCGAGACCCTCACCATCTCGCCCCGGCGCATCGAGGAGGCCGCCGACACCCTTGCACGCGCCGTGGCCGAGGCGTCCAGAATCCTCATCGGCCTGAGCGATGGATGCAGGCGGCAGATCGGCGACTACCTGCATCAGGCTCCAGACCAGCAAACGATGAGGATGGCCTCGGCGGTCATCGCGGACGCCTTCCTGTGCCAGACCGCAATCGCCGAGGGCTGTTCGATGCCCAACATCGACGCGACTCGCTCCCGAGGCAAGAGCTCAACTAGATCCGAGAAGCGATCACCCCGGTCCCCACAGTCTCGCGAAGGCTCAATTACTGCTAGGGCTGGGCGGCGGTCATGAAGTTGCGGTAGAGCTGCTGGGCGTCGGCTACGAAGCCCTCCATGTGGTTGTCGGCTTCGGCGGCTAGGGGGTCGATGGATCCCGGGCCTAGGGTCGACTCGAGCGCCTCGCGGTAGGCGTCTATTGCGCCCCAGTTGCGGACGGTGTCGTCCTCCACCTCGACGTGGTACTGCATCGACCAGGCCCGTTCGCCCACCCGCATGGCCTGCACCCGGCACACCGGCGAGCCGGCCAGCACCACCGCGTCCTCGGGCGGCTGGGCCACGCACACCGAGTGCCATTGCAGCGCGTGCTGGCGGTCAGCCATCTGATCGAAGATCGGGTCGGCTCTGCCCTCGGGCGTGAGCTCCACCGGCAGCACGCCGATCTCGGGCGGGCGCTGCGGGCCGCAGGTGCCTCCGAGCGCGTCGGCCAATAGCTGGTGGCCCAGGCAGACGCCCAGGAACGGCCGCTGAAGCTCGCGTACCCAGCGTCTGATGGCCTGCTTCTCCGGTACCAGCCAGGGATGTTCCTCCACGTCCCACACGTCCATCGGTCCGCCCATCACCCACAGGGCGTCGTAGTCCTCCAGAGGCGGGATGGGCTCGCCCTCGTCGAGCTCGACCGCCGTCCACTCGACGCCGTCGTCGCGCAGGAAGTCCCGCAGCCGCCCCGGGTGCTCGCAGTTGATGTGCTGGAAGACGAGGAGCCGCACCACCGCACTTGCTACCACGCCATCCCCCCGCCGTGTAAGGCGGAAACGGCGACAGCCACCCGACGGCCGGCCACAAAGGTGGCGTCAGAGGGTGGTGGGGCGGTTGACGAAGCGGCCCGCTCTCGGGGAGTAGAACCAGCCGCCGCCCGCGAGGGTTCCGCCGTCGACGGGGATGTTCGCCCCGGTGACGAACGACGACAGGTCGCTGGCCAGGAACAGCGCCACCCGGGCCTGGTCCTCGGGCCAGCCCAGCCGGCCGGCGGGGGCCCACGCCTCCCACAAGTGCTCGAACTCCTCGTAGCCGGTCAGGTAGTCGACCTGGGGAGTCTGCGTGAGGTCAGGGCCGATGCCGTTGGCCCGGATGCCGAAACGGCCGTAGCCGGCGGCCAGCGAAGTGGTGAAGTGGGCTGCGGCCGCCTTCATCGCGGCGTACACCGGCTCGCCCGGAAAGCCGCGCAGGCCCTCCACGGAGTGGACGTTCACGATCGATCCGCCGCCGCCGGAGATCATGGGCGACAGGAAGGCCCTCGTCACGAGAAGCATGTGGTGCAGGTTCACGTCGTACATGGCCTTCCAGGACTCCGGCGACGAGTCGTGGAAGCGGACGAGCGGGCGGTAGTCGCCCACATTGTTGACCAGCACGTTCACCCGGTCGCAAGCGTCTAGCACCGCGGCCCGGAGCCGCTCCACGTCGTCGGCCGACCGTACATCGACCACGTGCAGCCGGGCCGTGCCGCCCGCCGCGGCGATGTCGGCGACGGCCCGCTCACCGCGGCCTTCGTCGATCTCGGCCATCTCCACGCGGGCGCCATGGGCCGCGAAGAGACGGCTGATCGCCCCGCCGATGCCGTCGCCGCCGCCGGTCACCACCGCCACCCGACCGTCCAGCAGTGCCCCGTAGTCGTCGATGGGCGGAACCCTGCTGGCCGAGGCACGATCGTTCACGGGTGAATGTTCTAGCGGTCCGCACGCGCCGCAGCCCGCAGGCGGCTACGGCCCGCCCGTCGCACGCGGTTGGCGGGAGCAGCCGCGTCTCACCGAGAGGCGAGTTCGGGGACGGGTCGCGTCTCGTATTCGAGTTCGATGGGATTCAGGCCAGGCCCGGCCAGTTCGGCTCGGAAGCTGCTGCCGGGACGGATGCCACCGATCACTGGCACGGTCCCGGTGAACGCCGTGAAGCTGCGAGGCCGCGGCCCGGCCCACGGGATATCCGCCACCAACTCGAAGGGATCCAGGTTCGACGCCACCGAACCGTCCTGGTAGACCACTCCGCCGTCGATCTGGCTGCGGAGCCGCAAGTCGTCCCTCAGGCCGTCCACGGCCTCGGCGGGCCAGCCCGAGGCGGCCACCGGCTTGGGGCAGACGCCCTTGGAGGCGACGATGTCGACCGCTTCCAGGTCGCGGTCCGTGTGGTCGGAGCCGACGGTCACGAACGTGTCGTCTCCATCGACCACCACGACGAGCTCGGCCTCGCCTGAGGAGGCGGCGCCGGCCACGGCTATGGAAGGTTCCTGGCTCAGGAGCCAGGGCGGGAACACCATGAACAGCGGGATGCTCGCGGGGCGAGGCACGCCGAGCTCGGCCAGTTCGTCGATGTGGGCCTCGACGGCGGCCCGGTCGCGCCCCGCGTAGCCGATCACCACCAGCGCCTCGGGCTCGAACTCCCGCTCGACGCCCTCGATCGACAGTCTCATCGCCCGTGAGCGCCGCTCGACTCGAAATTGGCGACGTATTGGGCACTGGATGCCCATACCGTCGCCAATTTCGGCTTCGCGGTCACGGGTTGTAGCCGCCGGTGCGGAACTCGACCATCAGCACTCCAGCCTCGCTGCGCCAGGGGCCGTGGGGCATGCCCGGCGGGCGGCAGGCGTACATGCCCGCGGTGAAGGTCTCGCCCAGGCGCAGATCGGTGAGGTCGCCCTCCACGATGAAGACCTCCTCCCAGAAGTGATGGGTGAGCACCCCGTTGGGCGACGAGTCCACGCCGGGCGCGAAGCGCATCAGCCGGGTGTAGGCCCCGTCGGGAACGCCCTCGGTGGACAGGATCATCTCGTCGATGCCCTCCACCGGTCCGCCGGCCGGGCGCCACTGCCCGTCGGGGACGTGGAACTCCAACTCAGGTTTCTCGGCCATGGACGGCTCCTATCCGAGTTCGTAGACCCTCGGTTCCAGGCGATGGTTGATGTTGCGGGCGCCGTCGGTGGTGATGACGTAGGTGTCGCCCATGAACACGCCCTTGAGGATGTCGGTGGTGCAGGGATGGATCTCCACGCACAGCGCCATGTTGGGCTCCAGCACCACGTCCTTGTCGGGCCGGTGCGAAGTGCCCACGAACGGGCCGGCGTCGATGGGGTTGAACACGCCGTGCACCAGCGGGGCCACGATGGTGTAGCCCCGCTCGGTGATGATGCTGCCGGCGGCCCGAAGCTCCTTGGCGGTGCAGCCCGGCTTCAGCTCGGCCACCACCCTCCGGTAGGCCTCGAGCATCACGTCGAGCAGGTCGGCGTAGTCGGGCGGCGGCTCGGAGAACACCATCGCCTTGCCCGTCTGGGCCTCGTAGCCGTGCGGGTCGCGGGCACCGACCTCCATCAGCAGCACGTCGTCGTCGGTGATGGTGCGACCGATGGGCCGGGGTCGCTGGAAGCCGCTGGTGGGGCTGCTCATCGACTCGCTGCCGGCCAGCACCATGCACGGGATCTCGCCCCGCTCGGAGGCGATGGTGCTGTAGATGATGCGGAACAGGTCATGCTCGGTCATGCCGGGGCGGAGCTGCTCCATCACCGCTGCCTGGGTGGCGTCGCCGATACGGGCGGCCTCCTCCAGGCAGGCGACCTCCTCGTCGGACAGCACCAGCCGCATCTTCCAGAACTCGTCGGAGTACTCCTCGAACACGACTTCGGGGTAGGTCCCGGTGAGCGCGGCCCAGTGGTCGCGGGACACCGACAGGTACGGAGTGGGGTTGACGATGCCCACCCGGCCCCGGCGCAGGCTCAGCTCGCCGAGCCGGTCCACCAAGATGGTGCGGGTGTTGAGGGCGCCCCGCACGTCGGGAAAGATCGAGCGGGTCACCCGGTCGGGCAGGCGGGCGTTGAGGCCGAGGATGGCCAGGGTGGGCTCGCCGTCGGCGGGGAAGATCACGAAGCTGTCGAGCTCCATGGTGCCCATGTAGTTGGTGATCCAACGGACGTTGGCCCAGCCCCGGTCCCACAGGTGGGCGGCACCGGCCACCAGCAGGCAGTCGAGGTCGCGCTCGGCCATGAAGCCCCGCACCAGCCCGTGCCGCCGCTCGAACTCGGCGTCGGAGAAGGTCGGCCAGTCGTACCAGTCGTGGTTGATCGGATGGGGGTAGGTGATAGCCCGCGGCCCGAACCGCGGGGCGGACATCGAATCGGTCATGGGGTCTCCAGACAGTCGGGGGTCATGGGCTGTCGCCAGCCTCGGGGAAAGTCTCGCGGTCCTCGTCGACGGTCCGGCCGTCGGTGGATCCGACGGTGACCAGGGCGGCATCCCGGCGGCGGTCGGCCGCTCCGAGTACCGAGCTGGTCTTCGAGTCCGCATCCGGGTGCACTCCGACGATGGTGCAGCTGCCGAACACGTCGGGTGATGCCTGACGGTCGTCGGGAGCCACCTGGTGGCCCCGCCGCTGCAGTTCGTCCGCCAACCCGGCCGGGAACGTCGGCTCCAAGAAGAGCAAGTCGTCCGCGTTGGGCAGCCGGGGCGCGCCGGACAGCCAGCGGGGGCGGTCGACGGCGTCCTGCAGGGAGGCTCCGTCGTCGATGATCGACCGCAGCACCTGGAAGTTGGTCTGAACTTGGCCCCGGCCGCCGGGGGTTGCTCCGGTGAAGCGCCGTCCGGCATTCGAGACGTGATACGCGACCAGGGTGTGCAGCGGCCGGCGAGCCCCAGGAGGACCGTCGGCCTGGCCCAGGCTGGTGGACTGCTTGGCCAGCCGGTCGTTCAGCACTATGCCGGTGCCGGGCACCAGCACCCGGGAGCCGAACTCGTTGAAGAGGCTGTGGATGAACGTCACCATCAGGCCCCGACTGTCGGCGACGGAGAGGCAAGTGGTGTCGGTGCCCATCCGCTCGCCGTCCGTCGTCGGGCTCGCGATCAAGGCCTCAGCCTGCTGGCGGCTGATCTGCGCGCACCACCGGCGCACGGAGGCCCCACTGAGCACCGCTGCGACGTCGGCGGCCTCCTGGCGACGGGGCAGTCGGGCCAAGTCGCTGAAGGCGGCATGCTTGCAGCGCACCATGAGGTCGATCCGGTCGGCTTCGTCTCGGATGCTGCGCCCCCCGAAGGCCTCGTAGATAAGAAGCTGCTGCAGCAGCACCCAGCCCATCGACACCGGCGGGGTCACGGACACCTCCGCCGAGCCGTAGCTGACCGTGAGAGGCGGCTTGAAATCGACGGAGTGGTCCGCCAAGTCGGCCTCCGCGAGCACTCCGCCCCGCCGCAGGACGGTCTCGACGACTGCTTTGCCCAACGGGCCCCGGTAGAAGACCTCCGGACCGTGCGATGCGATCTGGCCCAGGGTGCGGGCCAGGGTCGGCAGGCGGAAGCGCTCGCCTGTCTCGGTGCCGTTGGCCTCGCAGAACTCCTCAAAGAACGGATCCTTGCGGCCCAGGCCCTGTCGGGTGTTGGCCAGCGCCCGAGCGAAGGTTTCGTCGAGGTCAAAGCCTTCGTCGGCGAGAGCGGCGGCCGGCTCGATGAGGTCGGCGAAGGGCAGAGCGCCGTAGCGCTCCCAGAGCCGCCACCAGGAATCGACAAGCCCCGGAGTGGACACCGACAGCGGCCCGAAGCGCGGCAGCGTGCCACCCGGAATCTCGACAGTGGCCAGGGCGCGCGGCACCGCGCCGACGCCGTTGAGGGACTGCACCGCACCGTCGGGATGCGAGACCAGGGCGAACGCATCGCCGCCCAGACCGCACCAGGGCAGCTCGCGCACGCACTGCACCGCAGAGGCCGCGATGGCCGCGTCCACGGCGTTGCCGCCCGCCGACAGCGCCGCGGCGCCCGCCGCGGCCGCCTCCCGGCAGCCGGCGCTGATCACTGCCCTGGAGGCGGGATCAGACAACCGCCGCGGCCCTCACTCGGTGCCCATAGCGGCCATGACGGCGGGATCAGACAACCGCGACCGCCTCGACCTCGATGAGCATCTCAGGGTTCTTGAGACGAGCCACGAACACCGACGACCGCGCGGGGAGCGGTTCGGGGAAGTGCCTGACCCACTGCTCGTTGAGAGGGCCGGTCGGAGTGCCCTCCTTGAGATACACGGTGGTCTTGACCACATCGGCCATCGACGCGCCCGCGGCGTCCAGGATGGCGCTGATGTTGCGCAGCGCCCAGTCGGCCTGCTCGCCTATGTCGCCCATCTTGCCGGTGTCGCGATTGCGGCCCGCCTGGCCCGCGGTGAACACCAGGCTCCCGACGCGGACAGCCTGGCTGAACGGCCCGGTGGGTGTGGGTGCGCCGTCGGTGCTGACGGCCGTGCGCTCGCTCATGGTGGTTGCTCCTTGCTTCTGGCGTGGCTTCTGGCGTGCTTCTAACCGGTGACGGAGGGTTGGGGCTGTGACCGGCTCGCGGAAATGCTGCGCCAATGATGGCACCGGACCGTGTGGACCCCGGTGACCTGATCGACCG
Source organism: Acidimicrobiales bacterium (assembly GCA_963667505.2). Lineage (GTDB taxonomy): Bacteria > Actinomycetota > Acidimicrobiia > Acidimicrobiales > Aldehydirespiratoraceae > Aldehydirespirator. The sequence goes on from OY763490.2 coordinate 3,011,474, forward strand.
GTTCCCGGGCCGGCTCGGTCGCGGCGCACTCGTCGTCGGCGTACGGGCAGCGGGTGCGGTAGCGGCAGCCCGACGGCGGGTCGAGGAGGCTGGGCAGCTCGCCGAGCACGAGACGGCGGGCGGTCTGGAGCCGCGCCGCGCTGTCGGCGTCCGCACGGGGCACCGCGGAGATCAGGCCGTGGGTGTACGGGTGGCGGGGCGCTGAGAACACCCGGCCGGCGGGGCCGGTCTCGACGATCTGGCCCAAGTACATCACCGCCACCCGGTCGCTGAGGTGGCGCACCACCGAAAGGTCGTGGGCGATGAACAGGATGGCGACGCTCAGCTTGTCGCGCAGATCGTCGAGGACGTTGATGATCTGGGCCTGGATCGACACGTCCAACGCCGACACCGGCTCGTCGCACACCAGCACCGCCGGGTCGGTGACGATGGCCCGAGCGATGCCCACCCGCTGCTGCTGCCCGCCACTCAGCTCGCTGGGGAACCGGTCGGCCACCGAGGCAGGCAGCCCCACCAGCTCCATGGCGTCGGCCACGGCGAGGGCGCGGTCAGCCCGGTCGCCGATGCCGTGCACCCTCAGCGGCTCGCCGATGAGAGTGGACACGCTCATTCGAGGGTCGAGCGAGCCTCGGGGGTCCTGGAACACCATCTGTATGCGGTGCCGGCGCCGGCGCAGCTCTCGGCGCGACAGGCCGGCCAGGTCGGTGCCCTCGAGATGCACCGAGCCCCGCGTCATCGGCACCAGCTGCATCACGGCCCGGGCCAGAGTGGACTTGCCGCAGCCGCTCTCGCCCACCAGGCCCACGGTCTCGCCCTCGTTCAGATGCAGCGACACCCCGTCCACGGCAGTGATGCGGCCCGCGTCCGTGTCGAAGTTCACCACAATGTCGCTCGCTTCAAGCACACGCGCCCCGTTCGATGCGGGCGGCCCGGCGCCAGCCGGTTCGGCCATGATCGCGGTCACCGCACCGTCGGCCGCGCTCTCGCTCATGGCGACACCTTCCAGGGACGGCCCGGATCGGTGACTCGCCCGGCCCGCTCAGCCGCCAGCCAGCAGGCGCTGGTGTGATGAGGGCCGACCGCGACCTCGGGCGGCACCTCGGCGCGGCAACGGTCGAAGGCATGGTCACACCGAGGCGCGAAAGCGCACGAAGACCCGCCCCCTCCGGTGATGGGCGGCTGGCCGGGAATGGGGTGCAGCCGTCCGGTGTGGGTGTCCTCGAAGCGGGGAACCAGCCTCAGCAGGCCTTCGGTGTAGGGATGGTTGGCCCGGTCGAACAGATGGGCCATCGAAGCCTTCTCCACCAGCTTGCCCGCGTACATCACCTGCACATCGTCGCAGGTGGCGGCGACCACGCCGAAGTCATGGGTGATGAGCATCAGCGCCATCTTCTCGGAGCGGCGCAGCTCGTCGAGCAGCATCAGGATCTCGGCCTGGACAGTCACATCGAGGGCGGTGGTGGGCTCGTCCGCGATGAGCAGCCGGGGCCGGCAGGCGATGGCCAGCGAGATCATCACCCTCTGGCGCATGCCCCCGCTGAAGCTGGAGGGCAGCTCCGTGGCCCGCTGCTCGGGGTCGGCGATGCCGACGCGCCCCAGGAGCTCCACCGCCTCGGAGGCGGCCTCGGAGCGTCCCATGCCGCGGTGAAGGCGAAGGGACTCGGCGATCTGCTCGCCCACCGCCATCAGGGGGTTGAGGGAGGTGAGGGGATCCTGGAAGATCATGCCGATCTGGCCGCCGCGCACCCGGCGCAGCCTGCGCTCGTCGACGCGCAGCAGGTCATGGCCGTCGAAACGAACCGATCCCGACACCTCCACATCGTCGGTGATGGCGAAGAGGCGCAGCAGCGCTCGAGCGGTGACGCTCTTGCCGCTGCCGCTCTCGCCGACCACGCCGAGCGAGGAGCCCGCGGACATCGTGAAGCTGACGCCGTCCACGGCGTGCACCGGACCCGACGCGGTACGAAAGGTCACATGGAGGTCCTCCACCTCAAGCATCGGCAAACTGCTCACGCCGCCGCCCCAACACCAGCCGGACGCGCCCTCACGCCGCCGCCCCAACGCCAACCGGACGCGCCCTCACGCCGCCGCCCCAACGTCAACCGGACGCGCCCTCACGCCGCCGCCCCCGAGCGGGCCTCCCAATAGCGGCCCAGCAGGTTGAGCACCAGCACCGAGATTCCGAGCAGCACGCCGGGCAGGATCGTGAGCCACCAGGCCACCGCCAGCAGGGGTCGGCCCTCCGAGATCAGAAGCCCCCAGGTGGTGTCAGGGGGCTGTACGCCCACCCCCAGGAAGCTGAGCCCGGCCTCGGAGAGCATCACATGGCCGATCTCCACCACACACAGCACCAGAATGCGGGGGGCGACGTTGGGCAGCAAGTGACGGCCCAGAATCGTCGAGGTGGAGCAGCCGGTAGCGATCGAAGCCTCGATGAAGGTCTCCTCGCGCAGCCGGAGGGCCTCGGCTCGCACCACCCGGGCGAAGATTGGCCACACCAGGCACGGCAGCACCACGAGCAGGATCCCCACGCTGGGCCCGAGCAGGCTCAGCAGCAGGATGGCGACCAGGAACATCGGCATCGCCGTCTGGGCTTCGCCCAAGCGCATCAGCAGCCGGTCGGTGCGACCGCCGAAGTAGCCGCCGAGCAGCCCGAACAGCACGCCTATGGCCGCGCCGATCAGCGTGGCCGTGACCGCGATGAACAGCGTGAGCCGGGTGCCGACCACCATCCGGGAGAACAGGTCCCGGCCCAGGCTGTCGGTTCCGAGCAGGTGCAGGCCCTCCGGCGAGGACTCCCCCGGTCCCAGCAGCCGGGACCGCAGGTTCTGAGCCTCATGGTCGTGCGGGGCGAACACGTCGGGCACGATCGAGGCGGCCACCAGCAGCAGCAGGAACAGCACCAGCAGGATCCAGCCCCGGCTGCCCAACATCTCGATGAGACGGCCCCAGACGCGGTGCTGTGAGGTGCGCCCCGGGTCCTCGCCCGAGCGCTTGGCGACCACGATGCTCATCAGCTGGCCGTGATCCTTCGGTCGATTAGCTGGTAGCCGAGGTCGATGAGGAGGTTGCTGAAGATCACGAAGGCGCCCGCGATGATGACCGCGGCCTGAAGGACGAAGAAGTCCTGGCGGTGGGCGGCGTCGATGGTCAGCAGGCCCACTCCTGGCCAGGCGAAGACGTACTCGATGGCGAACACCGCGCCGCCCCACATCCGCACGTACTCCCAGCCGACGATGGTGGCCGTGGTGACCCCGGTGTTGCGCACCACGTGGCGGCGCAGAATGTTCCACTCGGTGAGACCCTTGCTGCGGGCCACGGTGACGTACGGCTTGGACATCTCCTCGAACGTGGCCGAGCGCACAAGCTGGTAGATGCGCCCGCCGTGCACGATGCCCAGAGTGAGCGCGGGCATCACGATGCTGACCGTCTCGAAGCGCCCCGAGGTGGGCAGCCAGCCGAGCTGCACGCCCAACAGCAGGATCAGCAGCAGCCCCAGCCAGAAGTTCGGCACCGACAGCGCCGCCACCGACAGCAGGTTCGAGGTCTTGTCGAACGGCTTGCGGGCCCGCGCCCCGGCCACGATCCCCGGAATCACCCCGAGCACTGCGGCCGCGCCCAGGCCGACGACGGTGAGGTAGATCGTGGAGGGAAGCGCCTCGGTGACCGCGTCGATGGCGGGCCGCTGCTGCCAGGTGGACTCCCCGAAGTCGAGGCGGGCCAACCCGACGAGGTACTCCCAGTAGCGCTCGGTGACCGGGCGGTCCAGCCCGAACTGGCGGTGGATCTCGGCTATGTGCTCATCGGTGGCGTCGACCGGGGCGAACACCAGCGCCGGGTTGCCGACGACGTGGGCCAAGAGGAAGATCACCGTCACCACGAGCAGCAGCACGACGACGCCGTCGCGCAGCCGTCTCAGCAGCAGGCCGCGCAGCGACCCTCCGGCGGCGAGGCGGTCGGCCCCGGGCTGCAGGTCGCGCAGCCACCGCAGCAGCCGGCCGCGCCGCGACGGCTGCGACGGCGCCGGTGTCGCCGTCGTCGTCTGCATTCCTACCGATACCTATGGACTACCCATGGACGCCCAGCCCTGCCGGGCCCGGCTCGGCCAAGAACCGCCGAGCCGGGCCCGCCAGTCGACAGCAAGCTGTCCAGCCTGATGCCCTAGTTGAGGCTCATCTCCGACACGAAGTACTCGTCGTCGAGCCGGGGCTCCCAGACGAGACGCTCCGTCGCGCCGTAGATCAGGTCCTGCTGCAGCAGGTAGATGGCATGGGGGTTCTCGTGCAGCCGAGCCCAGGCCTGCTGATAGAGGCTGGCGCGCCGATCCTGGTCGGTCGTCGAACCGGCCTGCTCGAAGAGGTCGGTGACCAACTGGTCGCACAGCTTGGAGGACGAGCCGCCGCACACCAGGAAGTTGCGGGTGCGGGCCCCGTCGAACCACTCGTTGGAGTTCCAGCCGTAGCGGGCGTCATAGGCGCCCGGCTGGTCGCCCTTTATGCGGCTGCCGGCGCGGAAGCGGGTCCACTCAGCTAGCCGCACCTCGGTGTCGAAGCCGACAGCGTTCAGCATCGTCGCCACCGCCTGGGTCGTCTCCACGCCACGCAGGTACCGGCCGATCGGCGCGTAGATCTCGAGCGGCAGGCGGTTGTCCTCTTCGTGGCCGTTGTCCTCCAACACCCAGCCGAACTCTTCCATGATCGCCGTGGCAGCGGCGGGGTCGTAGGGGAACGGGCCGATGTCGGGGTTGTAGCCGAGCATCCCCGGCGACAGGTGCTGGGCGTCGTTGGGCTTGGCGTAGCCCTCATAGAGCGTCTCCGCGATCAGCTCCTTGTCCACGGCCAGGTTCATGGCGACCCGGATCTGTTCCGGGGCCAGATCCGGACGGAGGGCGTTGAGCGCGATGTAGCTGTACTCGGTGGCGGGCACGCTGAGCGCCTGGGGCACCAGCGGAACCTGCTCGGGCAGGATGTCCAGCACCAGGTCGACCTCGCCAGCCTGCAGGGCGGCCAGCGACGTCTGCTTGTCGGGGATGAACCGCACCGTGAAGGCGTCGATCGACGGCGCCTCGCCCCAGTAGTCCGCGTTCCGAACTGCGGTGATCTGCTGGCCGCGCTCCCAGGACTCGAACACGTAGGGACCGGTCCCCACCGGATTCTCGCCCACCGTCTCGCCCGTGCCGGGCGCGATGACGGGAAGCTGCGCTATCTGCAGTGGCAGGGTGGCGTTGACACCGTCGGTGTGGATGTCGAGGGTGTAGGTGTCGACTGCCTCCGCTGAAGTGATGCCGCGTACGTAGGAGTCGCGCTGGGTCGAGTAGTCGGGGTCGAGCATCCGGTTCAGGCTGTCGGCCACGGCCTGGGCGTCAAGGGCCTGGCCGTCGTGGAAGGACACGCCCTCGCGCACGGAGAAGCGCCAGGTGTCGTCGTCGACCGCTTCGGGGAAGGCGGTCGCCAGCACCGGCACCAGCTCGGTGGCGATGTTGCGGCCGAGCAGCGACTCGAACAGGTTGGCGGTCACCACCCGCGAACTGCGGTCGTTGACAGCCTGCGGGTCGAGGGTGGACGGCTCGGTGGTGACTGCGATGGTGACCCTTCCGGGATCTCCCGCAGGCGCCGGAGCCTCCTCGTCCATGGCGGCCTCCTCAGCAGCCATGGCAGCCTCCTCAGCAGCCGCGGCGGCCTCCTCGGCCCGTGCCTCAGCCGCAGCAGCCGCCGCTTGCGCGTCCGCGAGCTGCTGTTCGAGCTCGGCGACGACCTCGGCGTCCATGCCCTCGGCGTCCTCGGCCGCGGCCATCGCCTCAGCCAGGGCCGCGTCAGCCTCAGCCGCAGCAGCCGCGGCCGCGTCGGCCTCAGCCTGAGCCGCGGCCGCGTCGGCCTCAGCGGCCGCAGCGTCGGCCTGAGCCTGCGCGAGGGCGGCCTCGTCAGCCCCGTCGTCCGAGTCGTCGCCGCAGCCGGCGGCCACCAGCGAGAGCACGAACAGCGCCGTCAACGGCACCATCAGCCTTCGCCATAGATGTCTAGTCATGGTTTCCTCCTTTGATTCTGAGAACGCTGTTCATCAGAGGTCGGCTCCGTCGGACCCCTCCATCTGGGACCGGTGGAACTGGCTCGCCGCTTCCGCGGCGATCTCGTGGTCGATCTGCGGGCTTCCGCCGCCGACGCCGATGGCGCCGATGCACACGCCGTCCGAGAACAGCGGCACACCGCCGGGGTTGACGGTCACCCCGCCGGGAATGATCTCGACGAGGCTGGCCGGGAACATCGGCCGGTCGGCCCACATGGCCACAAGATCCTTGGTGGGCTTGGCGAAGGCGGCCGCCAGACGGGCCTTGCCCATGGCCATGTAAGGCCCGTGCCATCGCTTGCCCCGCACGACCACCAGCGGGTGGCCCGCGTCGTCGTGCACGGCGACAGTGGCGTTGATCCCCCGCTCGGCCGCGACGGCCCGCGTCCTGTGCACCAGTTCGAGGGCGCGCTCAATGTCCATCGTCACCGCCGGGCCTGTCCGTGATGCATCTTCGCGCGCCCGTCGGCGGTCGGCCCATTCGCGGCGGACTGGACAGGCGGGGCTCCGGAGCCCGTCCGCATCGGTTCCACTCGCATCATGTCGACCCGTTGCTGCTCGACCCGTCCTCGTCCCACGGGACCGACAGCAGGCGCAGATAGCGGGCCGCGTTGTCGGCCATCAGCTTGCGCAGGGCCTCCTCGCCGATCACCGGGCCCCAAGCGATGACGTTGTCGGTGCTGTCGGGATAGAGGCACTCGGGATGAGGGAAGTCCGACTCATACATGAGCACGCCGTCGCCGAGGATGTCGATCACCGCCTTGGTCATCTCCGGGCCCTCGTGCTGCTCGATGGCGCAGAACACCCGGCCCATCTGCACATACTCCAGCGGGGTGTGCTTGAGATCGGCGGGCACGGCGCCCTTCACGTAGTCGATCTGGCTGGTGAGGCGGATGATCCAGTGCGGAAGCCAGCCGTGGCCGGTCTCCACCGTCGCCACCCGCAGGTTGGGATAGCGGTCGAGCATTCCCGACACCATCACGTAGGCCATGAGCCGCTGGGCGCCCCACACATGGGCGGCGGTGCGGGCCACAGCCACATTGCCCCAGATGTCGCGGTAGCCGGGGAAGTAGGGCGCCTCGTAGAAGAAGCTGTGGTGCATGATGGGCAGGTCGGCCTCGTCCATCGCCTGCCATATCGGCTCGAGATCGGGATCGTCGACCGGGAGCCCCTCGGGCAGCACGGGCCACACTGCCGCCAGCCACTCCTCGTCGGCGTGGCGGCGGATGGTGTCCGCGGCCCACTGGGGATCGGCGCCGGGGGCCAGCAGCAGCCCCTTGAGCCGGCGCGGGTCGGCCGAGCAGTAGTCGGCCATGTAGCGGTGGTAGGAGCGGTACATGGCCTTGGCCAGGCTCAAGTCCAGAGCGGAGCTGCCCGGCGCCCACGTGCCCGGGATGATGAAGTTGACGTCCACGCCCTCGACGTCCATGTTGTCCAGCCGGCCCTGAGAGTTGGTGTGCTGGATGTTGTCGGCGATGGGCTTGACGGCCAGGTTCTGCACCCGGCCCTCGAGCGCTCCCTTGGCGCCCGCCCCCCGCGTGTCCACCGTTTCGTCGGCCTTGTGGCCGGCCACCCGGTTGTAAGGGTGGGGATTGACCCGCACCACGCCGTAGGGATGAGTGGGATGGCCCCGGCCCGCGGTGGGCTTGGTGACCCGCACATACGGGGTGAGCTCGTCGGCTCTGTCCTTGAGCTCCTGGTCGCCGTACTCGACGAGCACCTCGACCGATGGGGTGACATGGGTGTCGGCATCGATCACCCGGTAGCCCTGTCTCATGGGTTCCTTCCTGTCTTGTCGGTCGGCCCGAACTTGTCGCTCGGCTCGATCTTCGCGGTCTCGTGCATCGTGGCCCTGCGGGCCGCAGCCTCGTGCCTCGTGGCCCTGTGGGCCGCGGCCTCGTGCAGAACGGTCTCGCGCATTATGTCGAGCAGGCTCTGCTCCACCTGCTCGAGGTGGCAGCGCATTCGCTCCGCGGCTGCGGCGGCGTCGCCGCGGGCTATGGCGTCGTGGATCCGCAGGTGCCCCTCGTATCCCGACCCCACCTTGTGACGCTGCTCCGGGGCGCGGTTGAAGACCCGCCAGAACGCGGGCTTGCGGAAGAACAGGCCCAGGCCTGCCTCGTACAGCTCGGCCAGCACCGCGTTCTGCGACGCCCGCACCACCGCGCAGTGGAAGCTGCGGTCCGCGGTGTGGTACTGGGCCTCGTCCTGGGTGTCCATGCGGCCCAGACACTCGGCGAGCTCGGCCAGATCGTCGGACGTGCGGTTGGCCGCGGCCAGCCCGGCGGCGTGGACCTCCAGCAGTTTGCGCACGTCGAAGACCTGCTGTACCGACGAGTCGGAGGCCCGGGCGGCGAGATCGAGCATCCGGGGGCTGATGTCGCTCGGGTGCTGCACGATCAGCCGGCCCGTCTCGCGTGCCAGAAAGCCCGAGGACACCAGGCCCTGCAGGGCCTCGCGCACTGTGGTTCGGCCCACGCCGAACACTTCCCGCAGCTCGCGCTCAGACGGCATGGCCGCACCGGGCTCCAGGCGCCCCGACAGCATCTGACGCTTGAGCTGCTCTTGGAGCTGGTCGGCCAGCGTCTCGCGACTGAGTTTCATTCCGGCCGCCCCCGACGAGCGCCCGGCTCGGCCGCCGGACGGTCCGGCCCGTCCGAGGCACCGTCCCGGCCGGAGTCGCCGTCCCGGCCGGAGTCGCCGTCCCAGCCGGAGTCGCCGTCCCAGCCGGAGTCGCCCAGCCAGCCGAGCACGGTGGCGCCCGAATAGGCCGCGTCCAGCCCGACGCGGCCGGCGGGCTCTGCGAAGGCGATGCGCTCGAAGTCGGAGCGGCGGGCGTAGGGCACCGACGCGTCCAGGATCGCTTTGGTGCCGACCCCTGCCTGCGCCGTGCGCACGTACTCGTGGCCGCGCATCCCGGGCAGCACCACCAGGTCTTGGACTGCATCGAAGCGGGTGGCCAGGGCGTACTCCACGTCGACGGGATCGTGGAGGTCGATGTCGTCGTCCACCAGCACGATCATGTTCAGATCCTTCAGCGCCCCGAAGGCGGCCAGCGCCGCGTTCCGGCCCATGCCGTCGTCGCGCTCGGACCGCTTCGACAGCGCCATCACCAGATGGAAACGGTGCAGGCCGCCCGCCGGGAGGGCCACGTCACCCACGATGCCGGTGACGGGACGCACAGCCTCCAGGGCGGCCACTTCGAGCACATGCTTGCGCAGCACGACGGTCTCGCGGCCGGCCCCGTTTATTGCGTGATACACCGGCTCGTTGCGGGCCGTGAGCGCGGTCACGTCGATGGTCGGCGCGGGACCGGCGGGCGAGGCGTAGCCCACGAACTCCCCGAACGGGCCCTCGGTGACGGGCCGGCCCGGCTCGATCACGCCCTCGATGACGATCTCGGTCTCGGCGGGCACGTCCACGTCCACCGACACTGCGGGCACCACCGGCAGGCCACGGCCCCTGCAGCCGCCCGCGGCGCACAGCTCGTCGCGGTCCTCGGGCATGAGCGCGCCCATCGTGGAGGCGGCGTAGATGAGGGCCACGTCGGTGCCGATGCAGGCGGCCACCGGCAGCTCCACGCCCATCTCGACAGCGTGTTCTACCGCCCGGCCCAAGTGCCGCCCGTGGTCGATCTTGACGGCCACCCGGTCGGGGCCGACGAGTTGCAGCCGGTGGAACGAGGCGTTGCGCACCCCGGTCAGGGGATCGCGCACGATGAGCACGCCCGCAGTCACGAAGCGCCCGCCGTCGCCGGGGGCGTGCTTGAGCACGGGCAGCTGCCGGCCGAGGTCGATGTCGCCGGGCCGCCACACGTTCTGCTGGGCCGGGGCGTCGTTCACCGTCTCGGGCTCGACGTCGGTGCGCAGACCCCTAGCCAGCGCGGCCCGCAGGCCGTCGCGGCTGAGGCCCGCCGCGGTCTCCGAGGACTCCGGCGTAGCGAAGACGTTGCCCACCACCGGCACGTCATGGCCCTTGACGTGCTCGAATAGGATCGCGGGGCCGGCGTCGTGGTGCTTCATAAGCGAGGCGGCCTCAAGCTCGGGGTCGACGGTGCGGGAGACCCTGGCCAGCCGTCCGGCGCGCTCGAGCCGTGTGAGGGCGCTGCGGAAGCTGGTGTCGATCACGTCGGGGACCGATGCCCGGCCACCGTCGCCGCCCGTCGCCGCCTCGGTCACGCGTCCTCCTCGCTTCCGTCCCCGCGGTGAGGGCCGGGCGTGTCGGCCACGCAGCGGAGCACCATGGAACGGGCCCGCTCCCAGTCGTAGTTGCGGTAGGAGCGTCCCTGCACCACCGAGCCCGAGCCGGCGTAGAACATCTCGTACTGGAAGTGGCGGCTGGCGAACTCCGAGCCGACCGCGTCCCAGATGAGCTTCAGCAGCGTCACGCGGTGGGCCGCGTCCACTCCGGGCCAGCGCACGAAGCGCTCCAGATCGGCCCGGGTGACGGCGTCGTCCCAGGCTTGCACCGACGAGGGCACCTGGATAGTGGTGCCCCCGGTCATCTCGCGCAGGGCGAAGACGACGTCGCGGTACAGCGCGGGCTGCAGCGTCATGGCCGAGTAGAGCATCTCGGGATCGGGCCGAGCCACGCCGTTGTCGTCGATCCGCGCGTTGTGCTCGGCGGCCAGCATCATGGCGTGGGGCACAGAGACCTGCGCGGCCAGCCTGCCCAGGCCGAGCTGGAAGCCCCGGTCGGCTACCTGGCCCGACCATTCGGCCAGCACCGAGGCCAGCCCGGCCATGAACCTCAGCTTGACCGCGTAGCGGATCTGGGCCTGGACGTTGCCCAGCACGTGGGCCGGGGTCGTGTTGAACTGCGCGAAGGTGATGTCGCGGTCGCGGTCGACGAACACGTGCTCGGCGGGCACGTCCACGTCGTCGAACACCACCAGCGCGTCCGTCTCGTCCAGCTCGGCCGACAGCGGGTAGTCGCCGGCCGCGGTCACGTCGCGGCCGTAGGGGCGTCGAGGGTAGATGCGCAGCCGGGGGTGGTTGACCGGGACGACCACCGACAGGCCGTAGTCGTCGGCGCCCGCAGGCAGAGGCTGGATCGAGCTGACGAACAGGTAGTCGGACATCACGGTGGCCGTTCCGAGCATCTGTGCGCCCCGCACGATCACACCGCCGTCGTCGCAGGTGCGGGCGATCGACGCGTACAGGTGCGGCTCGTACTGCTCGTGGGGACCCTTGGCCCGGTCGATCTGGGGATGGATGATCGTGTACGTGACGTACAGGTCCTCGTCGCGGGCATGCTCGTAGAAGCGCTGCACGTTGTCGGCGTAACGGTCGCCCGCCTTGGCGAAGGTGTCCAAAGAGCCCGAGAACCCGGCGAAGAAGGAGGCCACATGGTCGGGGGACCGGCCAAGGAACCCGTAGCTGAGCTCCGACCACGCCTCGATGGCGAGCCGGCGGCGACGCAGATCGTCCACCGAGCGCGGCACGAGCCAGCTCAGGTTGACCGGTCGGCCGTCGGTGGGCGACTCGTAGGTCATCAGGTCGCGGTTGGCCGGATCCGCGGCGAAGTCGTAGAGCCGGGCCACGGTGCGCACGCCCCCGGCGAAGGCGGGATGGGTGCTTACATCGTCCACGGGCTCGCCGTCGAGGATCACGTTGCGCCCGTCTCGCAGCGACTCGACGTAGCTGTCTCCCGTGCGCATCCCATCCTCCAGGAGAACGCGAGAACCGCCCATTCGCGGCCGGTCCGGTCGGCAGATTGTCTGACAACCTGCCCACACTGTCAAACTGGGGTGGTGAGGACCACGTGAGGAGCGGTCTGGGCCGGCTGGCCGACACGCTGAGCGACTCCAACTTCCGCCGCTACGCCAGCGCCCAGTTCCTGCACGGTGCCGGGATGTGGGCCCACCACCTCGCCGAGGTGTGGCTGGTGTACGAGATCACCGGCAGCGCCTTCGCCGTCGGGCTCACCGTCGCGGTCCGGTCGGGCCTGGCCGTCGTTCTCTCGCCGCTGGCGGGAACGCTGGCCGACCGCATGGACCGGCGCCGGCTGCTGTCCTCCACGCAGGCTTCCAAGGCCCTCGTGGCCAGCAGCCTGGCGGTTCTCGCGCTGGCGATGGGAGAGGACCTGCCGCTGGCCGTGCTGTTCGGATCCGTGGCGCTGCTGGGGGTGATCGGTGCCATCGACACCCCGCTGCGGCGGGCCTTCGTGCGCGATGTCGTCATGGCCGACCGGATCGACAGGGCGGCCCGGCTGCACACCTCGGTGATGTCGATAGGCCGATTCCTAGGAAGCGGCGCGGCTTGGATCTTCCTGAGCCTGACGGCGTCATGGGCATGCTTCGCGGTGAACGGAGCGACCTCGCTGCTCGCGGCGACGCTGGTGCTTCGGGTGGTGCCCACCACTGTCGCCACCACCGCCGAGGCCCGAGCGGCCGGTGGTCGCGTTGTCGGCTACCTGCTGCGCACCCCGGCGGTGACGATTCCGATGGCCCTGCTGTGCTCGTTCACCCTGTTCGGCTGGAACCTGGCCGTGCTGCTTCCGGTGGTCGCCGACAAGCAGCTGTCCAGCGGGGGCGGCACGTTCGCGGTCCTGGCCCAGGTCATGGCCGTCGGCAGCCTCATCGGCTCGGTGATGATGGCCGCATCGAAGCTGGAGGGGGCGCGCAGCCTCGCGATCCTGCTGGCGGTGTTCGGCGTGGCCATGGCCCCACTGGCCGCGGTGAACCACCTGGTCGCCGGGATAGCGGTCATCTTCGTGGTGGGCACCTTCGGCGGCGGGTTCCTGAGCCTGTCCAACGGATCGGTGCAGAGCGCGGCCGATCCCCGCCTCCAGGGCCGGGTGTCCGCGGCCTACGGGGTCGTCTTCGTGGGCGCCCGAGCCGTCGGCGGCCCAGTCCTGGGATGGATGGTGGACGCCTTCGGCAGCCGAGTCGCCCTGGTCGCAGTAGGCATCGGAACCACCGCGTTCGCCCTGCTGGGCCTCATCGCCGTGGCCCAAAGCCGCCTGAGCCGGCCCGACCACCCCAACGTCACATGACGCCGCGAGCAACTGAACTAGAGCTTCCAGGATCGAGTCTTGATGATCACAGGTCGAGTACTCGTTGCCTTGCGATCTCCTTGCCGGTGTAGAGGTCGGTCAGTGGAGGCAACTGCGGCATCTGCGGATAGTGGCGATCGCTGAAGAAGCTTCGTATCGACCAACACTGAACTCTTGGGAACGCGCTCGCGCCGATCGTCACCTCTCCCGCTCCGGCCGCCTCGGCCTTCCACTGATCCGGCACATCGTCGAGCGTGATGAACACGCCCATCGCGGCGTCCTCCCGGTTCACGATGTGCAGGAAGTCTCCGAGTTGGCCTCGCGTCGGCTTCCCGCCCTTGACCTGCGCGAGGACGACGTCGCTGTCACGATCCTGGGGCCTGACGACGAGGTTCCCTCTGCCGTCGATCCCGGCGTCGCCACGCTGCTTCTGGTTGGGAACCATCCCGTCTATGCGGCTGATGGCCCACTTCTCGAACTCGAACGGGTTGTCGGCGGCGAGCTGCACCGCGGAGGCGTAGTCGGCGGGCATCCCGTGAAGCCGGATGCCGCGGCCCTCTCCGAGCCGGGTTCTCATGAGATCAACGGCGAGGGGCGAGATGTCGATGCCTATCCAGTCGCGCCCGAGGCTGTCAGCGGCAGCGATGGTCGTGCCGCAACCGCAGAACGGATCGAGCACCAGGTCGCCGGGATCGGAGGATGCCTTGATGATGCGCTCCAAGAGCGCGACCGGCTTCTGGGTCGGGTATCCGAGCTTCTCGCGGGAGAAGCTCTTGATCATGATCGAGTCCAGGACATCGCCCGAATGGCAGTTCCAGGTGTCCTCGACAGGTATGCCCTTGCCCTTCGGCGGCTGGCCGTCTCGGCGGAGGTAGCCCTCCGGGTAGGGGAGGTACTCCTTGTTGAACCTCTTGGCTGCCTCGGGCGACCTCAGGTAGTACAGCAGCGTGTCGTGGTTGCGGATCCAGCCCTTCTTCTGGGTCTTGAACCCGCTGACCCAGCCGATCCGCCACACGATCTCGTTGCGGAAGCAGTCGGCGCCGAAGATGGCGTCCATCACCGCCTTCAAGTAGTGGGAGGCGGTGGGATCGCAGTGCAGGTAGACGCTGCCCGTGGGCCTGAGCACTCGGTGGACCTCGCTCAAGCGCTCCGCCATGTAGGCCAAGTAGGCAAGCATCCCGGAAGGGCCGAGCATCGTCTGCAGCCCGGAGACGCACCGTGCCCTCGCGTGGTGGGCGCCCGCCTTCGTGAGGCGCTCGACGCATGCCGCTGCGTCCGGGCCCCACGACCAAGTGTCCTCGAAGGCCACCAGCTGCGCCCGGCGACCCTCCGCGGGATCCGAGCCGAACAGCACGTTGTAGTCAGTCCTGGAGTTGAAGGGAGGGTCGAGGTAGCACAGATCGCCTGTCCCGGCAGGCCACTCGCGCAAGATGTTCAGGCAGTCGCCGTAGTACAGGCTGTTGCGCTCAGGGCCAGCCATGACGCTCACGGTAGCCGCAGCACGACCGACGGCTGTGACGGCTCCGCACCGCCCATTAGTCGTCGTCGCGGATTACTCCGGTGCCGGTTCGCCCTTCGGCTCGGCTGAGTAGCGCGCGAGGTCAGGGGAGTTGTAGGTGGAGGCCAGTTACTGATGGCGGTCAGTGGCGTTTGACGCCGCCGTACTTCATGCGGGTGTCGCTCATTGAGGCGGAGCGGGCCTCGTCGACCTGGATGGCGCCGTCGACCAGCTCCCCCACGAACAGGGTGTGGGTGCCGAGGTCGAAGGCGTGGCGGACCTCGCAGTCCATCCAGGCGGTGGCCTCGTCGAACACCGGCGCGCCGGTGGCGGCCTCCCGCACGGCCCGGCCGTTGAGGGTCCCGTCCGCGTAGGCGGCCGGCTTGGAGAACTTCACGAACACCCGGGTGTCCTCCGAGTTCCACAGGTTCACGGTGAACGAGCCGCCCTCGGAGATGAGCCGGTGCGTGACCGCCGTATTGTCCACGCCGACACCTATGAGGACCGGCTCCATCGACAGCTGCGTGATCCAGCTCGCCGTCATGGCGTTGCGCTCGTCGCCAGCGCGCGAGCCGATCAGGGCCAGAGCGTTGGGGATCTTCCAGGTGAGCCGGTTCACGAGCTGGTCGTCGAGTGCCATGACGACACCCTACCGGCGGGCCTGATGCGCCCCCGGGAACTCGGGCCCGAGGGGCTGTTCATGGTCGGGGCGGTGTCGCAGTACCTGGGCGCGGCGATGGCCGCGACCCTGTTCGACGAACTCGCGCCGGGCGGGGTGGCCCTGCTGCGGGTGCTGGGCGCGGCCGCGATCATCGTGGCGCTGCGGCGCCCGTGGCGACGCCGCTGGCAGGCCCGCGAGCTGGGGCGGGCCGCGGCCTTCGGAGTGTCGCTGGCCGCCATGAACCTGTGCTTCTACTTGGCCATGGAGAGGCTGCCTCTCGGGAACGCGGTGGCCATCGAGTTCGCGGGCCCGATCGCGGTGGCCGCCGCCGGGGCTCGCACCCTGCGCTCGGCGGGGGCGCTGGTGCTGGCGGTAGCGGGAGTTGCGGTGCTGGCCGGGGTGGAGGCCGAGGGCACGGCCGCCGGAGTGGGGTTCGCGCTGCTGGCCGGAGCGTTCTGGGCCGGCTACATCCTGCTGGGCCATCGGGTGGCCCGCAGCCCGGCGTCGGTGGACGGGCTGGGGCTGGGGATGCTGGCGGGCGCGGTCGCCATCAGCCCGTTCGGCCTGCCCGACGTGGCCGGAGCGCTGGGCTCGCCGCTGGTGCTGGCCCTCGGGGTCGCCACCGGGCTGCTCTCCAACGTGGTCCCCTACTGGATCGACCAGGCAGTGATGCGCCGGGTGGACCCGCACCGCTTCGCCCTGCTGCAGGCTCTCCTGCCAGTTACCGCCACCCTGGTCGGCTTGGCCGCGCTGGCCCAGGTGCCCGGCGGACGGGAGTTGCTCGGCATCGGCCTGGTGATCGTGGCCATCGCCGGACGGGCGCCCGCGCCTGCATCCCGGCCGTGATCGCTCAGCCGCGATCTGAGGCCCAGTCGTCTGAACTCCAGTCGGCGCCTGAACTCCCAACGCCGCCCGACGCGGGCGGGTCTGTCGGGCGGTCCCAGGCATCCGGATCGCTCCGGTCGGCGGGATCGTCCCACCCTTGGCCGACAGTGGTCTGAGTCTGTCTTCGGTTTGGGCCTGCGATCAGCCCGAAGATGCCCTTGAGGAGTCGCAAGACGAACTCCAAGACGACGAGCAGCAAGAGATAATACAGGATGTCTTCGGTGTAGTCTCTGGCCTCCTTCAAAGACTCGATGGACTCGTCCACCGAGAAGAACGAGACGTCTATGAGGAAGACGGCTAGCACAGTGAACGGCAGGATCTTTGCCAAGTCTCGGGACAAGCTTTCCCTGTAGTATGCCGTCACACGAATAGCGCCGACGGTGGCGATAGCTATCAGCAGCGAGTCAGAAAAGGCTTGGCCTTTGGACAGAAAGGCAAGGATCAAGGTCAGGACCGCGAACCAGAAGAAGGCGAATACCGGGAACAAGATGAGGTATTTCAGGACATAGGCAACCACATGGAACGAGGACCGCAGCCACCGGAGACCCACATCCTCGTATCTGGATAGGTCCACGGCAAACATGTCTCTAGAAGCCACGAAGCGGTAGAACTTGAACACGAAGACGGCATACGCGGCCATGAACAGTGTGTATACGGAGGCTGTCCACAACAAGTCCAGAGCGTCATTCACGTCCAGTCCTTTGGTGAAAATGTCATTGGTTCCCATGATGCCTCTCCTGTTGCGACGGTCCCACCGGATCCAGATGCGATTTCGCTGACCATTCACTAACGATTGGCATCTTCATTGCGATCTTCCGGCAAGCGTGACTATCTGATAATGCTGGACTAGCCTTTGTGTCTCGGCCTAGTATATGCTATAACTGCATCAGGAGCAAGACGTGGAGGAATGACTTCATATGCAAGCCCGCTGCTGGCCGTAGGTGATCAGCACGACCAGACGGAGGAGGGCCCAACAATGAGCGGACCGAAGTGCGCAAGCTACTCCCTTAGCCCGGAAGTGCTGGCCGAGGCACGGAGGAGAGTCGCGGCACAGGCCCTCCGCGACAACCTGGTCGAGCGCATTTCGGCTCTCGAGACAGTGCTTGCCGCTAGACGCAAGGCCAAGCTCAACGACGCACTGGAGTGGAAGTTCGGAATCGTTCCACCCTCGAGCACAACGTCGGAGATCGAAGCATGGAACACAGAGGCTGAGGACGCGCTGGGACGCGCTGAGCTGGAACTCGCAGAAGTCGAACTGGGCGAGCGCCAGCAGGAGATTCGCAGCAGGATCGAGGCGGTGGCCTCGGGCAGCGCCGCCGAGCAGATCCGTCGCGACGCTGCGGCCAAGGCCGCTGACAGCGGCGCGTCACCGCCGCCGGCCGAGTCCGAGGATGCCGGCGGGCCCGCAGGCGACGGCAGCGACCGACGCGCCGAGATCGACGCCCTCATTGATCGTCTGCCGCTTGGCGCGACCGCGCAGGAGCGCGACGCCATCGACGAGCAGATATCGGGGCTGGCCGTCGCGAACGCAGTCGAGTTCGGCTCTCGGCTGGTCGGGGTCAAGGCCCAGATGCAACGCATAGAGCGAGCCGTCGCCGCCCGGGTGGAGACGCGTCGGCGGGCCGAGCGGATTCTGAGAACCCTCGATGGGCTCGAGGGCGCCGAGATAATCGAGAGCCGAGGCTTGCTGCGGCGGGTGATTTCGGGCGAGACGGCCCTGCTGGACGCGGACGTCGAGCGAGTGGCGCGAGCACGCTCGGCGGCGTCGGCCGACTTCGAGCGTCGCCTGGTCGCCACCAGGATGCAGGAGGCTCTGCGACAGTCGGGCATCGAGGTCGGCACGGGCTTCGCGACCGACGTGATCAACGGCGAGAGGGCCTATGCCGCGGCGCGGTCCTCCGACGAGCACGCGGTCGAGTTCCAGTTGCGCGACGGCCTTGTGGATATGCGCCTCGTGAGAGCGGCGGGCACCAGCGACCGCAGGCGTGACACCGAAGCGGAGGTCGAGTTCTGCAAGGACGTGGGACGGCTCAGCGCCGCACTGCACGATCAAGGAGTGGACTTGACGCTGGTCAGCAACCAGCCGCCGGGCGCGACCGCGGTGGAGGTCGTTCCCGGCGCTCAGACGGCACTGGCGGAGCGACGGCCCAGACGCGCCGAGCCGCTCGAAAGGAGACGCAGGCGATGACAGACACACCACAGGACGCGAACACACTTCAGGACGCGGACGCCCCGCGGGAAGCAGACACGGACCAGACCGCGGACGCCCCGCAGGAAAAAGACACGGACCAAGTAGCCGGAGTGGCGGCCGATCCTGCATGGCCGGCCTGGCTGCGGGAGATAGACGCCCTGTTGGCGGTTCATTCGCAGTTCGTGCTGTCGGGCAACGTGCACGACCGGTACCGACTGCCGTCGAGCCAGACGCCGCTGGCCGACTCGATCGCCGACGCCGTGCTGGCCGGACTGGGCGGCGCGGGATTCCAGGCGCTGCTCGTCCATGACGTGGTGGACGGCTACCGCGTCGTGTCGGACGACCACGAGGCGGCCTGGGCCGACGTCCATGCGCTGACCGGCCAGGATCTGCGCTCCGCGCCGGCCGACGATCTAGGCCGACTGGCCGAGGTCATCAACGCCCTGGCGGTCGGCGAAGGTCCCCGAATCGGGCTGGTGCTCGACTACGCCAGCCGCCTCAGCGCGAACATCACCGACCAGGGCCCCCGTGAGCACGCTTTCTTCGCTGCCTGCCTCAAGTGCTCCCACGAGGCCCGGCCGGGCCAGCAGCCGTCGGAGCGGCGCGGCGCGATCTACAACCCGGTGTTCTGGGTCGTCGACCGCGAGCACGACCTCCCGGCCTGGCTCACGGCGGGCAACCGGGGCATCCGGGCGATCCCGGTGCCGTGGCCCAGCCTGACCGAACGGGAGGAGACCGCGACGCTGCTGACCGCCGCCGCCCACGAGGAGGACCGAGACCAGGCCGTCGAGGCGCTGGCCACCCGCACCGACGGCATGAGCACGGCCAGCCTCTTCGACATCGCCACCCTGTTCGTCGACCAGCAGATCTCCTACAGCGACGCGGAGGACGCCGTGCGGATCTACAAGCTGGGCGCGGCCGAGAGTCCCTGGCGGCGCGGCGGGGCCGCCACCCAGCGGCTCAGGGAGCACGACGTGGAGGAGACCCTCAACAGCAAAGTGAAGGGGCAGCAGGCCGCGGTCACCAAGGCCGCCGACATCCTTCGCCGGGCCGCGCTCGGACTGTCGGGCGCGCAGGCCGGCCAGAGCTCGAGCCGGCCCAGGGGCGTGCTGTTCTTCGCCGGGCCGACCGGCGTCGGCAAGACCCTGCTGGCCAAGGCCTTGACCGAGCTGGTCTTCGGCACCGAGGACGCTCATGTCCGATTCGACATGAGCGAGTTCGCGTCCGAGCACGCCGGTGACCGTCTCGTGGGCGCCCCGCCCGGCTACATCGGCTTCGAGGGCGGCGGCGAGCTCACCAACGCGGTGCGCCGCAGGCCCTACACCCTGCTGCTGTTCGACGAGATCGAGAAGGCCCACCCCCGCATCCTCGACAAGTTCCTGCAGCTCCTCGACGACGGACGGCTCACCGACGGACGGGGGACCACGGTCCACTTCTCCGACACGCTGATCGTGTTCACCTCCAATCTCGGCATGACCCGGCCGGCCCTCGACGGCACCGGCGGGCGTGTCCCCACGGTGACGCCCGCCGACCCGTACAGCGTGATCGAGTCCCGAGTGGCCGAGGAGGTCCGCCGCTACTTCACCGAGGACCTCAACCGGCCGGAGCTGCTCAACCGGGTGGGCGACAACCTGGTGGTGTTCGACTTCATCCGCAGGCCGGTGGCGCTGGAGATCATCGACCTGATGCTGGACAACATCATCGAGCGGGTCGAGGATTCCACGGGGAGCACCGTGGTGATCTCCACCCAGGCCAGGGAACAGATCCACGGGCTCGCCACCGCCGACCTGGCCTTCGGCGGGCGCGGCATCGGCAACGTGCTCGAGTCGCGCTTCGTGAACCCGCTGGCGCGGGCGCTCTTCGCCTGGGGACCCTCGCCCGCCGAGCAAGTCGAGGTCGTCGAGGTGTCCAGCGGCACCGTCCCCGAGGTGGTGCTGGGGTGACGGCGGTGGCCGTCAATCGCCTCCACTGGCCCGTGACCGTTCTAGGGCCGGGAAGGCGGGTCGGGATCTGGGTCCAGGGATGCTCCATCGAGTGCCCGGGCTGCGTGTCGCGGGATACTTGGCCGCCGATGGGCCTCGACGACCGCATCGGTGTGCCCGAACTGATCTCCCGTATCGACATGCTCGTGGACCGAAGCCCGGACGGGCCGGTCGACGGGGTCACGCTCACCGGGGGCGAGCCGTTCGATCAGGCCGACGCGCTCGACGGGCTCCTCGGCGCGCTCCGAAACTGGCTCGACCGGCGGGGCGCACCCTCGGCGGACCTGCTCGTGTACACCGGATACGACGAGTCCCAGGCCCGACACCTGGCCCCCAAGGTCTTCGAACTCGCCGACGCCGTGATCGCGGGGCCGTACCGCGCGGCCGAGCCGGGAACCCGGTGGTGGGGCTCCGGCAACCAGCGCCTGATCACCCGCGACCACGACACGGCCGCCCGCTACGAGTCGGCCCTGAGGGAGGCGCCCCCGCAGCTGCAGGTGGCCGTCGATCAGGGACAGGCATTCATCATCGGCGTGCCCGGCCGCGGGGTGCTGGCCCAGATGGAGACCCGGCTGGCCGACCGCGGGATCCGCTTGGGAGGCGTCTCATGGCGACCGTGATGTGCTCGGGAGCGAACTGCGGCACCGAACTGGGGCCGGTGGACCTGCTGTGCCCCTCCTGCGGCCGCCCCCGGCCGAGAGCGTCTCCCCTGTCCGGCAGGCCCAGTCCGCCCGCCCCGGTCGGAGACGACAACCAGCCAGCGTCGCACCGGCCCGCGCCGCCGGACTCGGGCGAACTCCCCAGTGGAGACCGACACGACGACTCTGCCGTCTGCGCTTGCGATCATCGCGACAACGAGCCGGGATCGATCATCTGCGTCGCGTGCGGCACTCCGCTCACAGCCAGTCCGCAGCCCGGTGGCGCCACCACCCGCCACTATCGTCTCGTTGCGCCTTGGGGCGACCTCCGTCTCGAAGGCTCCGAGACCGACATCGGCCGCGAGACCGGGCCCTTCGCCGAGCAGTTGGCGGGCCATCCGACCGTCTCGCGGCGACACGCCACCTTGCGCGTCACCAGTTCGGGACGGTTGCACGTGATCGACCACAACTCCTCCAACGGGACCTTCAAGAACGACAGGCGGATCGAGGCCAACATCCCTGTCGAGCTGCGCGACCGCGACACCGTGTCGTTCTCGACGAGGCTGAGGCTCGCGGTGCGGATCGAGAGCGAGAACCCGTGAAGCTCGCGGCCGTGAGCCATCCCGGGCGGCGCCGCACCGAGAACCAGGACCGGATAGTGGTCGACGACACCGTCCTCGGCAGCAACGTCGGTGCAACGGCCGAGTTCGACGTCGGACCGCTCACCCTGCTGGCCGTGATCGACGGCATGGGAGGCCATCAGGCCGGAGGAGTGGCCGCGGCGGCCGCCGCGGATGTGCTGGCCTCCGGGTTTCGTCGGCTGCGCACGTCCGACGACGTCGAGAAGCTCGTTTCGGAAGCCAACGACGAGCTGTACGCCATGATGGACCGGATGCCCGGTCTGAGCGGCATGGGGGCCACCGTCGCGGGAGTGTTCACCGCCTCGGACGGGCTGGTGATCTTCAACGTGGGCGACTCCCGGGTCTATCTGCACTCCAGCGGCTACCTGATGCAGGCGAGCGTCGATGACCGCCGTCCCGGCAACGAGGGCGGCCCTGTCACCCAGTCTCTGGGGGGCCTGCCCGCCCACTCGCCGGTAGACGTCCATTTGAGCAGCGAGTCCTACGACAGCGGCGCGGTGCTGGTGGCCAGCGACGGGCTGTTCGGTCAGGTGTCCCATGAGCGGCTGGCCGAGGCCATGGCCGCTCCGCCGGACCGCGCCGCGAGCCGTCTGCTCGACGCAGCCCTGGCGGCCGGCGGCCACGACAACATCTCCTTGGGCCTGCTGGAGCTCCCCGAGCCTCATGACCCTTGAGTCCGCGCAGGCCGGAGCAACCCCTGACCTGATCGCCCCCGACACGGAGTCCCGAATGGCGCCGCCCCGACGAAGCATCCCCTGAGACGGAGACTCGAATGGCCGAACCGACCCGCCGCGAAGACCCCCGCCCGGCCAGCGAGCCCACCGTACGCGAAGACCCCCGCCCGGCCAGCGAGCCCACCGTACGCGAAGACCCCCGCCCGGCCAGCGAGCCCACCGTACGCGAAGACCCGTCGTCTTCGGCGCCTGGGGCGACGGGCGTCGGGCTCGCCCGGCTGCCGGGTCAGCTCGACTACAGCTACCGGCTGGTCCGCCAGATCGCCGCGGGAGGCGCAGAGGCCGCATTGTTCGAGGTGACTGAGAACGCCACGGGAGAAGCCCGCTTCCTGAAGGTCTACCACCGGTTCGTCACGCTGCGAGGGGAGGCTCTCTCGCGCATTCAATCGATCGATCCGGCCCATGTCGTGCATCTGGTCGATTACGGCCAGCTCGAGGACGGTCGATGGTACGAAGTGCAGGAACGAATAAGCGCCGGCAGCCTCGCCGACTACGGCGAGAACGAGCCATTGACCGACGACGATCTCAAGGAAGTGGTCGCAGAGCTAGGCGCTGCGATCGCGGCATTCCACGAGGCCGGACTGGCCCACCACGACATCAAGCCCGACAACATCCTGGTCAGGAGCATGTCGCCCCTCGACCTGGTGCTCGGTGATTTCGGGCTGTCCGTGGTGTCCGACAACAGCACCTACTACGCGACCAATCGTCACGCGACGATCGCGTATCAGGCGCCGGAGACCATGAGACAGGTTGGTGGCGGGGCACGGGACTACTGGGCCTTCGGACTCACGATCGCGATGCTGGCCACCGGCGAAGCCCCTTACGCAGGCCTCAACGAACACGCCATACTCGACCAGCACTACAACCAGATTCCGCCTGGTGTCATCGAGTCGATGCCGGAGGGCCGACTGAAGCAGTTGTGTCGAGGACTGACTCGTTACGATCCCAAGAATCGCTGGTCCGACCAGGAAGTCCAGAGTTGGCTGAACGACGACAGCCCCGCGGTCGAGCCCGAGGAGGCTCAGCCCCCGCCTGAGTCGGCGCGATTCGTCCAATTCAACGACAAGCGGTTCACGGTTCCGTCCGCGCTGGCCCGTGAGATATTGGAGTGCTGGTCTCTCGCGGCCGAGACCGTCGGCGTTAGAGCCCGGCGCGAACCGTTCATGGACGAGCTGATACTGGCGTTCGGCACCGAGTCGCTCGCCAAGCTGATCAGGCAGTGGAGCGCCGAGCCGCCGCGCCGCAACCGCATCGATGCCGCCATCGTCGAACTGCTGTTGACGCTCGACCCCAACGTGCCTGCCATCCACCGCTCCCGGCCGCTCGACGCCGACGCCATCGCCGCGGCCGCGCTGGGCGACTCCGAAGAGGACGCCCGTTTCGTTCGAGACCTTCTCGACCGAGGCATCCTCGCGGCGTGGTCCCGGGGCGGCGACTACGCAGACCTCGGCGAGATCGACCGAAGGTGGCGCCAGGAACTGGAGCGAGCCGGAGAGATCATCTCCAACGTCTCGGCCTCCGGGGCAACCGCTCCTCCCATCGAAGTCTGGACAGCGCCGCTGCTCGCGGTGTGCGCCCGGCCCGACCTGCTCGACGACTGGGAACGGCAACGGTCGGCGTCGCGCCCGACCGGCGAACTCGTGCCTGGCTGGTACGAGCAGATCGCGCGCGGCACCCACCCGGCGGAGGTGGTCGGCGCCGCGCTTCTGGCCTTGGAGGCGCACCGGATCCAGCGCAACGATCTGGAAGCCCGACGCCGCCGACTCGAAGCGGCCAGGCGCGCCCGCCGCGACCGGACGTACCTGACGCTGCGGTCGCTCGCCGGTCGGGCCGCGGCCGTCGCGTTCGTCGGAAGCTGGACACTGGAGTTCGTACAGGGCATCCGAACCGACTACGCGCCCGAGCCAAGAGCAACGCTCACCGTGTACGCCATCGCCTTCGCGCTAGTTCGCCAGTGGCGCAACGCCGACGCCGACCGCCGCCTGATCCAGGACTCCGGGACGCCGGTGCGTTCAGTCTGGACCCGCCTGGCGGGCGACAGCCTGTCTGCCGGCCGCCGAGCCGAGGCGTACGGCGTGCTGGTCTTCGTGCTGGTGGCGGAATGGGCGAGAACCAGCAGCATCTCGCCGCCGCTGGTACGGCTCATTCTCGACGGCTCGCCCGACGCGGTGACGATTCTCCAAGACGGCTACAAGCTGGCCGGCATCTTCTCGCTCACCTGGTCTGTGGTGTCGTTCCTGCATCGCAGGAACGCAGGCCCTCCGACCGAGGATCAGATCCGCCAGCTGCGGGCCGCGGACCGTTCCACGCTGAAGAAGACCGGCCTGCTGACCGCAGCCTGGGCCCTCGTCGCGGTGGTGGCCGACGCGGTGCCCAGCATCGGGCTGCCGGTCTTCTTCGGCGGAATGAGCCTGCTCGTGCGGGGCCGCTGGTCGCACCGACGGTCCGGCACCATCTGGGCAGTGGTCCTGATGGTTGCGGGTGTGGCCGGCCTCGTGGTGGGATTGTTGCTGGCCCCGGCCCAATAGGCCTAGCGGGCAGGCGGCGATTCCTCGATGCCGACCCGCGGCGAGGCGGGGATCACCTGCCGGTGCAGTCTCTAGGCCACGGCGAGGCGGGGATCACCTGCCGGTGCAGTCTCTAGGCCGCGGCGAGCAGGCCCCGGGCCAGCATGGCCTCGGCGATCTGTATGGCGTTCAGGGCCGCGCCCTTGCGGAGGTTGTCGCCCGACACGAACAGTGACAGGCCGTTGGACCGAGTCGGGTCGCGGCGGATGCGGCCCACATACGACGGGTCGGCGCCTGCGGCCTTCAACGGGGTGGGAACGTCGGCCAGCGCCACACCGGGCGCGCCGGCCAGCACCTCGGCGGCCCGCTGCGGGCTGATCGGACGCTCGAACGAGGCGCTGATCGACAGGGAGTGGCCGCAGTACACCGGCACCCGCACGCAGGTGGCCGCCACCGCGAGGTCGGGCCGATCGAGGATCTTGCGGCTCTCGTGGGTGAGCTTCTGCTCCTCGTCGGTCTCGTCGGCGCCGTCGTCGACTATCGAGCCGGCCAGCGGGATCACGTTGAAGGCGATGGGCTCGACGAACTTCTCGCCCGCCTGCAGGCCGGCCGCCGCGCCGTCGTAGGTGAGCGACGGGGCGTCGTCGCCGGCCTTCTGCACCTGCTCGTGCAGCTCGTCCACCCCGGCGAGGCCGGCGCCGGACACCGCCTGGTAGGTCGAGACCACCATGGCCCGCAGGCCCGCCTCGGCGTCCAGCGCCTTCAGCGGCGGCATGGCCACCATGGTGGTGCAGTTGGGGTTGGCGACGATGCCCTTGGGGAAGGACTCCAGTGCGTGCGGGTTGACCTCCGACACCACCAGCGGCACGTCGGGGTCTCGCCGCCAGGCTGAGGAGTTGTCGATCACGACCGCGCCGGCCGCGGCCGCCCGTTCGGCCTGCGCCCGGCTGGCGGTCGCACCAGCCGAGAACAGGCAGAGGTCCAGCCCGCGGTAGTCGGCGGTGGACGCGTCCTCCACCACGACGGCCCGGTCGCGCCATCCCAGGGTCCGACCCGCCGAACGCGACGAGGCGAAGAATCGCAGCCCGTCCACCGGAAGGTCGCGCTCGTCCAGCAGGGCCCGCATGAGCCCGCCCACCTGACCGGTCGCGCCCACAACTCCTACATCCATGAGGCGGCAGGCTACCGCCGCCGGTCACTCGCCCAGCCTCGACCACCGCCCCGAACTGGCAGCCGAGAAGGCCGAAAACGGCACCCACCACTGCCAATTCGCGCACCCGACCATCCCACGCCCCGAACTGGCAGCCGAGAAGGCCGAAAACGGCACCCACCGCCGCCAATTCGCGGCAGTCAGCCGGGGATCAGTAGACGGTGGCCCGGTCGGCGGGATCCTTGTCGAGCTCGAACGACTGGTGCAGCGCGGCGACGGCCTGCTCCACCTCCTCGGAGCGGATCACGCACGAGATGCGGATGGCGGACGTGGAGATCATCTCGATGTTGATGCCGGCCGAGGCCAGCGTCTCGAACATGCGGGCGGCCACGCCGGGGTTGGTCTGCATCCCCGCCCCGATCAGGCTCACCCGGGCGATGCCGTCGTCGTCGGAGGCGTGATCGGCGCCCAGTTCGTCGACGAGGCCGAAGGTCACGTCCCTGGCCGCGGCGAGCTGTTCCAAGGGCACGGTGAAGCTGATGTCGGTGACGCCCCGGCTCGACACGTTCTGCACGATCATGTCCACGTTGACGTCCCGGTCGGCCAGCGCCCGGAACAGCCGCCCGGCCACGCCGGGCTTGTCGGCGACGCCCGAGACGGTCATCTTGGCCTCGCTGGCGTCGTGGGTGACCGCCGAGATTGTGGCGTGTTCCATGGATTCCCTCCCGGTTACCTTCGTGCCCGGCATCCAGCTGAAGGCGGAGCGCACGTGCAGCTCCACCCGGTGGCTCCGAGCCAGTTCCACCGCCCGCATCGCCGGTTTTGGGCAGCCGCTGGCCGTCATCTCCAGCAGCTCGTCGAATGAGACCTCGTCCATGCGACGAGCCGCGGGCACAAGCCGGGGATCGGCGCTGAACAGTCCGGGCACGTCGGTGTAGAGCTCGCAGTAGTCCGCCTCAAGCGCATGGGCCAGAGCCACGGCGGTGGTGTCGGAGCCGCCCCGGCCGAGGAACGTCACGTTGTTGTCTCCCGACACGCCCTGGGAGCCGCCCACCACCGGCACGATGCCCTCGGCCAAGGCCTCGGTGACCCGCTGGGGCATGATGCTCAGGATCTTGGCGTTGGTGTGGGACGAGTCGGTGCGGAACCCGGCCTGACTCCCGGTGAACGAGGCCGCAGGCACCCCCAGGGCGCTTACCGCCATGGCCATGAGAGCACAAGCCTTGCGCTCTCCCCCGGTGACCAGCATGTCGAGCTCCCGGCCCGGCGGGTCGTCGGCCACATCGGAGGCCAGGCGCAGGAGATGGTCGGTCTCGTTGCCCATGGCCGACACCACCAGCACGACCTCGTCGCCGTGGCGGCGGCGACGGGCCACATGGTCGGCCACCGTCCGGATGCGGCCGGGGTCGGCTACAGCGGTGCCCCCGAACTTCTCCACTACCAACGCCACGACCGATCAGGCTACCGGCGAGCCCCGCAGGGCCTTCCGGGCCACGCTCGACCGTCGGCACGAGAAGCCTCCAGCTAGGTCCTGGGCGTGATCCACAACCGAGGGCCCTCGGGGCGGGGCTCAACCGTCGGCACGGGTCCGGCCGCGTCCCTGGGCTGACGGTGACAATCCCGAGGCTTCATGGCAACCTTAGAAGTCGATGAGCGAACCGCTCGCAGTCGACGAGATCGTTCTCAAGGTGCCGGCCTCCCCGGCCTACGGCCGCATAGTGCGGATGGGCGCCGCCGCCCTCGCTCTGCGCCAGGGAATGTCGTTCACCGAGATCGACGAGCTACGCGCCGCCATAGACGAGGCGGTGGCCTTGCTGCTCGAATCGCCCGCCGAGGACGGCACGGTTGTCGCCTGCCGGTTCCTCACCAGCTCCGACGGACTGGACTTGGAGGCGCTCCGCAGCGACGGGAGCGCGATGTCTGCATCGGCCGCGTCCCGATTCGAGGCCGGCCTGAGCACTTCGGCGGTGACCGCCACCGTAGAGCCGCATCGGGGTCGGCTGCTCGTCTCGTTGCGGAGGCAGCACCGAGACGGCGACCAGCCCTAAGCGCCCTGAAACCTGACTGCGGGGCCGGTGAAGCCTCAGCGGCCAGTCGAGCCGAAGCCCTGGTCGCCTCGCGTGGACGGGTCGAGACTGTCCACTTCCACCAGGCGCACCTGCTCGACCGCCAGCACCACAAGTTGGGCGATGCGCTCGCCCCGCTCCACTGCGAACGGCTCGCGGGGATCGGTGTTGACGAGCACTACCTTCAGCTCGCCTCGGTAGCCGGAGTCTATCAGGCCCGGAGTGTTCAGGCAGGTGACGCCATGCTTCAGGGCGAGCCCGCTGCGAGGCAGCACAAAGCCCGCGCATCCGGCGGGAATCGCCACCGCCACACCGGTCGCCACCAGGGCTCGGCCGCCTCCGGCAGCCAGCACCGTGTCGGAGCGGGCCATCAGGTCGATGCCGGCATCGCCGGGCCGGGCATAGACGGGCATCGGCAGGCCCGGGTCGAGCCGCAATATGGGAACGTCAGGCATCCGACGACAGTAGCGGGCCCAAGCGGGCGGTCACCGGCGCCGTCCGGATGGCGCTGCGGGCCCATTCGTTATCCTGCGTCGATGCTCGCGTGGATGGACCTGGAGATGACCGGCCTCGACGCCGAGCGGGACGTGATATTGGAGATCGCCGTCCTGATCACCGACGACGACCTCCAGATCGTGGCCGTCGGCCCCGACATCGTCGTCCACCAGCCCTCGGAGGCGCTCGCCGGGATGGAGGACGTCGTGACCGAGATGCACGCCCACAGCGGGCTCATCGACCAGGTGGAGGCTTCATCGACCGGTCTGCGAGACGCCGGTGAGGCAGTGATGAACTTCCTGCGGGCCCACATCAGCGAGCCCCGCACAGTGCCGTTGTGCGGCAATTCCATCGGCACCGACCGACGCTTCCTGGCCCGCTACCTGCCCCAGATCGACGACTTCCTGCACTACCGGTCGATTGACGTGTCCACGGTGAAGGAACTGGCCAAGCGGTGGCAGCCGGAGCTGTACAAGGCAGCCCCCGAGAAGGCGAAGTCGCACCGGGCGCTCGACGACATCAAGGAGAGCATCGAGGAACTGCGTTGGTATCGCGCTGCGGGCTTCGTGGGCGGGCCGGCCTCCTCCGGACCTCCATGAGCACCGGCGCCCGACCCGAACGCCTCCGGTGCCGGTCCGCCCTCGCGGCCTCGGATCCCGACAGGCACCGATGAGCGCCAGGACCTACACCAAGCAGGAGCAGGAGCCGGCGTCGGAGGAGGTGACCGAGGTGGCGCCCGGCGTGCTGCGGCTGCAACTGCCGGTCAGGATGCCGGGCCTCGGCCACGTCAACTGCTACGCGCTGGTCGACTCCGACGGCGCGGCCCTCGTCGATCCGGGGCTGCCGGGCGACGATTCGTGGTCGGCGCTGGTCGACCGGCTCAACAAGGCCGGCATCCCGCTGGAGCGGGTGCACACGACCGTCGTCACCCACTCCCACCCCGACCACTACGGCGGCAGCCACCAGCTGCGCGAGGAGACCGGCGCCGAGTTGCTGGCCCACGAGGCGTTCACATCCATCGCCGCGGCCGACGACGCCAACGCCGACATCGACCTGGAGCTGATGGAACTCGGCGAGGACGCGCTGGTCGAGCTGTGGAAGACGAAGCTGAGAGCGCTGGGCGACACCCCCTGGGGCACCCCGCGCGAGCCGCCGCCCGAGGAGGTCCTCCGGCTGTTCATCCAGGACGGCGTAGCGGGGACGACGCCCCGCTTCCGGGTGCCGGAGCCGACCGTGCGGGTCGCCGACGGCGACGCCGTGCGCCTGGCCGGGCGTGAATGGTTCGCGGTGCACACCCCCGGCCACACCATCGACCACCTGTGCCTGTGGGACCCAGCCGAGGGCGTTCTGCTGTCGGGCGACCACGTCCTGCCCACAATCACCCCCCACATAGCTGGCTCGACCGATATCGACGACCCCTTGGCGGCCTTCTTCGCGTCCCTGGCCCGGGTGGGGGCCTTCGAGGGCATCGAGGTGTGCCTGCCCGCCCACGGGCATCCGTTCACCGACCTGCCGGGCCGCACCGACAGCATCCGCCGCCACCACGTCGAGCGGCTCGATGTGCTGCGGGCCGCGGCCATCGAGCTGGGCAACGCCCCGGTGGAGGCCTACATGAAGGAACTGTTCGCCGAGCGGGCCTGGGGCGGCATGGCGGCCAGCGAGACTTTCGCCCATCTCGAGCACCTGCGGCTGGTCGGGGAAGCCGACAGCAGCCGGGACGCCGACGGATTGCTGCACTACCGGCTGAAGGCACTGGAGCCGTGCGGCTCGGCCGCGGAAGCCTGACCGTGGAGATGCTCACGCCGCCGCAGTCGTCCGGGCCATGAGATTCGGGCCGACCGCGCGGGCTGCCGTCCGAGCGCGCCTGACCCCAGTTCGAGCACGCATCCTCGTCGGTCTTGCCGCGGTGCTGGCCGCGCCTGCGATCGTCATTCTCGCGGAGATCAGCCTCTCGCCCGAAGTCTCCGACGGCAGCGACCTCTCCGATCTAACGTTCGACCTGTTCGACGGCGGCACCGGCGCTATCGCCGACTACGAGGGAACCCCGCTGGTGGTGAACTTCTTCGCCTCGTGGTGCCCGCCCTGCGTGCGGGAGATGCCGGAGTTCCAGGAGGTGTTCGCGAGCCTCCGTGGCCAGGTGGCGTTTCTCGGGCTGTCGCAGGACTCGTCGCCGCAGGCCGCCCTCAACCTGGTGGAAGCCACCGGGGTCGCCTACGACGTCGGCTGGGACCTCGACTTGGAGGTATACGCCGCCACGGGCAGCGTCGCCATGCCCACCACTGCCTTCGTGTCGCCCTCCGGGGAGTTGCTCGACACCTTCGCCGGCGCACTGGACGCCGACTCGCTGGCCGAACTCGTCGCCGACGTCCTCGGCGTAGCGGCTAGACCGTAGAGCGATGGACTGCCACGTCGCGGCTAGACCGTAGAGCCATGGACTGCCATCCGGCGGCTGGAACCTGAAGCGATGGACTGGGCCGCGGTCGCCTACCCCTTCTCGCTGGGCCTTGTGGCCGCCTTCAACCCGTGCGGCTTCGCGCTGCTGCCCGCCTACCTGTCGTACTTCGTCGGCGTGGAGCAGTCCGACGACCAGCCGTCCTCCGGCGCCCAAGCGCTGGGCGCGATGTTGCGGGCCATGGCGGTGGCCCTCACCCTCACCGCCGGCTTCGTGGCGGTGTTCGGCGCATTCGGGGCGCTGTTCGAGACGGTGCTCAGCCAGGGCGCGGTGCTCGACCGCATCGGCTACGTCACTGTCGCCATCGGCGTCCTCATGGCGCTGCTGGGTGTGTGGCTGCTCGCCGGGCGGGCCGTCAACCTTCGGCTGCCGAAGATGAGCCAGGGCACCGGCAGCCGGCGCCTGGGGTCGGTGTTCATGTTCGGCGTCAGCTACGCGGTGGTCTCGCTGTCGTGCACGATCGGCCTGTTCATCGCGGCGGTGGCGTCCAGCTTCTCGGCCGACAGCGTGGCCGACGGCATCGCCAACTTCGTGGCCTACGGCATCGGGATGGGCGCGGTCATCACGTTCCTGACCTTGGCGCTGGCCACCGCCCGCAGCCGGGTGGTGTCGGCCATGCGCCGGATGTCGCGCTGGATCAACCCGGTCTCGGGAGTGGTGCTGATCGCGTCGGGGGTCTACGTCGCCAACTACGGCTGGTGGGAGCTTCAGATAATCGACGACCCGACCGCCAGCAACGCCTTCGTCGAGAAGTTCTACGAGTTCCAGACGACCGTCAACAATTGGATCGCCCACGCCACCGCCGAGCGGATCGGAGTGCTGTGCGCGCTGGGGATCGTCGGCTTCCTGCTGCTGGGCTGGCGCCAGGGTGTGAACAGCGTGCTGGCCCGGCGCTCGGTGACCGCGGTCTACGCGGCGCTCTATCTGGTGGTCGAGCTCTACTCCAACCGGGGTGAATTCGTGCTGCTGCCGGTGCTGAGGTTCGCGGCGGGATGGCCGCAGCGGGTCGGCCACTGGTTCACCGACCCGGCCCGCTTCGGCGTGCCGCTGGAGATCCTGTTCGCCGCGCTGGTGGTCGGGGCCGCCTGGCGCTCCGCCAGACGGCTCCGGCGCCGGTCCGGGGATCGCATCTATGCCTGACCGTCACGCCCCCCAGCCCCTCCGCCCGCGTTGATCGGAGGGTTCCCGGAGCTGATCGCCCGCCCCGACGTGGACGAGGTGTGCGAGCTGCGAGGCCGCTTCGGGCTGATGGCGTTCCACGGCGGCAACCTCGAGCGCACCACCGACGTGATCGCCCAGGAGGCGGCCGAGCGCACCGGCGCCTCGCTGTACGCGGTCATCCAGCACGCTCCGCTGCGAGAGCATGTGCCCTCCATCACGATCCGGCCCGAGCACTCCGCCAGGCTCCGGGAGTTCCTCGGCCATGTCCACACCGTCATCGCGGTGCACGGCTACGGCCGTGAGACCCAGTTCTGGAACGTGCTGCTGGGCGGACGCAACCGAAGGCTGGCCGGTCACCTCGCCGCCCGCTTGCGGGCCGCGCTGCCGTCCGCCTACGGCGTGATCGACAACCTCGACGAGATCCCGCGCGGCCTGCGGGGCCTGCACGAGGACAACCCGGTGAACCTGCCCCCCAACGCCGGGGTTCAGCTGGAGCTGCCGCCGACGATCCGCTGGAACAAGGCAGCCCGCAACTGGTCCGACCACGAAGGCACACCCCGGGCGCCCCAGGTCGGCACCCTCATCGACGCGCTGGCGGACGCGGTCGCCTCCTGGATCTAGGGAGCGAGGCGCTCTATCGCCCAAGCCGACGACGAGTCCGAACGGCGGTAGCGGAGCCGGTCGTGCAGGCGGCTGCGACGGCCCTGCCAGAACTCCACCTCCAGGGGGCGCACCAGGTAGCCGCCCCAGTGCGAGGGGCGGGGCACGTCGGCGTCGGCGGCGAAGCGGGCCTCGGTCTCGGCGGTGAGGCGCTCCAACTCGGCCCGACCGGCGATCACCTGGGACTGCGGCGACGCGCACGCGGCGATCTGCGCCCCCCGGGGCCGCGACGCGAAGTAGGCGTCGCTCTCGTCGTCGGGCAGGTGCTGCACCGTCCCGACCACCCGCACCTGGCGCTCCAGCGGATGCCACAGGAAGCACAGCGCGGCCCGCGGCGAAGCCTCCAGGTCGAGCCCCTTGGGCGACAGGCGGTTGGTGTGGAACACGAAGCCCCGCTCGTCCAGCCCTTTGAGCAGCACCGCCCGGGCCGAAGGCCAGCCGGCCGCGTCCACTGTGGCCAAGATCACGGCGTTGACGTCGTAGGGCCTCGCCGCGACCCACTCGTCGAACCAACGCTCGAACTGCACGATCGGATCGCCGGCGACATCGGTCTCGCTCAGCCCGACCTCCGAGTACTGCTCGCGCATCCGGGCCAGATCCATTCCCCGACTCTATGACCGGTCGCGACGAGCCGGCGCGCCGGCGCTGCCCTGCCCTCGCGTGGCTAGCAGCGGCGCGGCGCTGGCCTGCCCTGGCCTCGCGTGGCTAGCAGCGGCGGGCTACCAGCCAGAAGCCGGTGCCAGCTTGGCTGCCGGTGGCCCTCCAACGGCCGGGCAGAAGGTCCAGCACCTCCTCGGGCGGGAGGTAGATGGGGGTCTCGTCGCCCATGGTGCTGATCCACACGAACCGGCCGCCGGGTGCCAGCACCCGGTCGAACTCGGCCGCGAACATGAACATGTTCACCAGCACCATCACGTCGACCGACCCAGCCGCCAGCGGCAGCGCGCTGGCGTCGGCCCGCACGAACGGCGCCAGCGCCGGATCGGCCAGAGCCAGCATCTTGGGCGACAGGTCGAAGGCGGCCGCCACCGCCCGGCGAGCCGCGATGCGCCCGGTGGCGGCCCCGGTCCCGCATCCGATCTCCACCAGCCGTCCCAGCCCGATGCCTCCCCTGTCGAGGGCGTCCTCCAGCGGCGCCAGCCGCACGTCGGCGCTGTGCTCGGCGTGCCAGCCCACGCTGAGGGTGTCGAACACGCCAGCCACAAACGACGCCCGCTCCGGCGACCAGCCCTCGCCGCCGCCGATCTGCTCGGTGACGGTCCTCATCGGATGGTCCGAGCCGAACCGCGCCGGAGTGATCACCTCCATGACCGGGTCGATCCAGGTGATCACTCCGACCCGGCCGGCTCTACCGCTCGGCTCAAGGCCCGATGACGGACACTCCCCCCAAGTAGGGGAGGAGCGCCTCGGGGACGGCCACCGAGCCGTCCGGCTGGCGGTACGTCTCGACCAGCGCGGCCCACACCCGGGGCACGGCCAGTCCCGACCCGTTGAGGCTGTGCACCATCCGGGTGCGGCCCCCGGCCGCCGGGCGGTAGCGGATGTTCGCCCGCCGAGCCTGGTAGTCGCGGCACCACGAAATGCTCGACACCTCCAGCCAGCGGTCCGCCCCAGGAGCGTAGGCCTCGATGTCGAAGGTGCGGGCCGAGGCCCCGCCAATGTCACCGGCGCACAGGTCGAGCACCCGGTGGGCCAACCCTAGGTCGATTATGGCCTGCTCGGCCCGGTCGAGGATCTCGGCGTGGATGCCGGCGGCCTGCTCGGGAGTGCAGAACCCGTACAGCTCCACCTTGTCGAACTCGTGGACTCGCAGCAGCCCGCGGGTGTCGCGGCCCGCAGCGCCAGCCTCGCGACGGAAGCACGAGGTATGGCCCATCAGCCTCATCGGCAGGTCGGCCTCATCGACGATCTCGCCCTGGAGCATCGCGGTGAGCGGAACCTCGGCCGTCGGTATCGCCCACAGGTCGTCGCGCTCGAGGTGGTAGGCGTCGTCAGCGAACTTGGGCAGGTATCCCCCACTGGTCATCACCTCGGTCCGCACAAGCGTGGGCGGCCTGATCTCCTCGTACAGGTCGCGGTTGCGATCCAGCCCGTAGTCGATCAGAGCCCGCACCAGGCGAGCCCCCAGCCCGCGGTACATGGCGAACATGGCGCCCGACATGCGCACCGCCCGGTCGATGTCGAGGATGCCGAGCTCGGTGCCGATGTCCCAGTGCGGCACCCGCTGGTGCCCGCCGTAGGAGTCCGGGTCGTAGCCGACGGTTCGCAGCACCACGTTGTCGTCGGGGCCCGAGCCGTCGGGGCAGTCCTCGGCGGGCAGGTTGGGCACGAACAGCAGGATCCGGCGGATCCACTCCCCGAGTTGGTCGGCCTCGGCCGACAGCTCCTCGATGCGGGCGCTCAACTCGCGGCTGCGAGCCCGCAGGCCGTCGGCCTCGGCGGCTCTGCCGTCACGGTGGAGAGCCCCGACCTCCGCTGAGATCCGCTTCACCTCCGCCCTCAGGCCGTCGGCCTCGGCGGCCACGGTCCGCCGCCGCTGGTCGTGGACGACGACTTGGTCGAGCGGCTCGGTCGGTTCGCCGCGGCGGGCCAATGCGGCCTTCACCCTGTCGGGCTCGGC
This sequence comes from Acidimicrobiales bacterium, assembly GCA_963667505.2. Classification (GTDB taxonomy): domain Bacteria; phylum Actinomycetota; class Acidimicrobiia; order Acidimicrobiales; family Aldehydirespiratoraceae; genus Aldehydirespirator. The sequence goes on from OY763490.2 coordinate 3,046,874, forward strand.
CCTCAACTGGCGCAGATCGAGCACCCTCCGACGGTATCTGCTAAACTCTCATACGCGGGGCCGTTGACGTCTGCCAGGCCCGATCCGGCCGAAGCCGACGGTTGAGTCTTCACGCGTGGAGCCCTCGAAAGCCTCACGGGCGAAGTCGTTGAGCCTCGGTCCGCGCCGAAAGCCACGCGGCCGACTAGGCATCCGAACTTGTCCTCAGGTTATGGTCAGCCTGTGGATATCCGTCGGGAAACGGGCTTTCACCCCACACAAATGACGTAAACTGACTGAGAAATGAAATGAAACGAGCCAAGTACCTACCAACCGACCGAGAGCGGCGCGTCCTCGACCATGTCGAGAATCCCCGCTACGACCGACAGATCGTAAACGGGCTGGACCCGTTCATCAACGACTCCGCGCCGGACGACATGCGCGGCTTCTACACCCCCGTGGAGCTGTCCAGCCTGAGACAGATCAAAGGGACCGACCGAGACGTCGAGGCCCGAATGCCGGTCAAGATCACCCGCCACTACTTCCAGATGGCCCGCAGCAGCCCGGCCCTCCAGAGGCTGGTCAAGGCCTCCCCGGACGAGACCGGGAACCTCGAGGGCGACGAGGATCCCGCCGGCCAGCTCGACTACAGCCCCGTCGAGGGGCTGCTGCACAAGTACGAGATGGCGCTCCTGTACGTCATCTCCACCTGCTCGGCCCACTGCCGGTTCTGCTACCGGGAGGAGCTGATCGCCCGCAAGGACATCGCCCGGGCCGACGGCACCGTCAAGAAGAAGGGCCTCGCCCAGCTCTCCGAGGTCACCGACTACATCCGCTCCCACAACGCCGCGGTCGAGGCCAACGGCGGCAAGCACCCCGAGACCGGTCGGCCCAAGCTGCGCGAGATCCTGTTGTCGGGCGGCGATCCGATGGTGCTGCCCAACTCGAAGCTGGCCGGCTGGTTCACCGCCCTGGCCGAGGCAGGCGCCGAGGTCATCAGGGTGGGCACCAAGGAGCTGGCCTTCCATCCCGACCGTTTCGACGACGCCTTCCTGGCGACGGTGGACCGCTTCCACGAGGTCTACCCCGACGTGGCCCTGCGGCTGATGGTGCACTTCAACCATCCCGACGAGCTGCTGGCCGCCGACGCCGACGGCGGCTACGTCACCGGCGACAACGGCCAGTACCAGTGGAATCCCAGCGTCCGCCGGGCCGTGGACGCGGTGGTGTCGCGAGGCTGGATCAGCGTCGAGAACCAGTCCCCGATCATCCGGGGCGTCAACGACGACGCCGACGCGCTGCGCATCCTGCAGCGCACCCTGAAAGCGGCCGGGATCGAGAACCACTACTTCTTCGGCGGGCGCAACATCGTGGCCTACAAGGCGTTCAACGTGCCCATCGAGACGGCCTGGCGCATCCTCAACGAGTCCCAGCAGGGACTGTCGGGTGTGGAGGCCCACGCGCGGCTGGCGTGCGTCCACTTCAAGGGCAAGACCGAGGTGGCCGCAGTCACCGACGAGCCGATCCCGGGCCTGCCCGGCGCCGAGAACGGCGTGGTGATCTTCAAGGTGCTGCGCAGCCCAGGAGACGCCGCCGACCGGGGCAAGGTCACCATCGTCGGGCGCAACCCCGAGGCCCTGTGGTTCGACGACTACGAGGACCGGGTTCTCATCGACGAGGCCGGCCTCTTCAACTTCCGCCGTCCGTCCGCGGCGCGCATCGCCGCGGCTCGCAGCGCCTCAGGCCAAGCAGGCCCGACGCGCCGCACCCCGGCCGAACGACACCGCGACGAGGAGATCCACAGACACCGCACCACCCCCCAACCCCAAGCCTGAGCAGACCCTAAAGGGGCTTGCGGGCCAGGAAGCAGTACAGGGGGGTGAAGATTCCGGACTTGCCGCCGGCGACATAGGCGCTGGCGGTCTGTTCCAGCATGTCGAGGACGTCGGAGGACCCCTTCGGGGAGACTCGCAGCATCTCGGCCAGCCTGAATGCCCCGATCGACGCCCAGCGGCCCAGGGGAACCCCAAGCAGATTGTTGCCGAACATCTTCCACCGCGGCTCCAGGGGCAGATACCACGGCGTGGTCGGACCGTCGCCCCCGACGGCTCGATCGATGCCCTCTATGAGCTCGAATCCGGCCGTCTCGAGCGCTCGGTCCACTTCGTCGAACGTGGCGATCTCCTTGAGCGCGATGCCGTGCATCAGGTCCTGCTTCATGGCCTGATGCTGGTCGTCGTCGGGATCGAACTTGTCCGTCATGCACATCTCCTGGCCCCAGAAGAGGGCTCCCGGCTTGAGCACTCGGTGGATCTCGGCGAACGCGGCCACCTTGTCGGGCGCATGGCATGTCGATTCGATGGCGTAGCCGCGGTCGAAGGTGCCGTCGGCCACCGACGACATGTCCATGAAGCTGCACATCAGGTAGTCGACCATGTGGTCGACGCCGGCCTCCGCGTTCAGCGCCTTCGCCTTCTCCATCTGGATCTCGTTGATGTTGACCCCGACGACCCTCACACCGGCCTCCGCGACGACTCGGCGCATCGGGCCGCCTATCCCGCAGCCGACATCGACCACCGTCATGTGTTCGCGCAGATCCAGCTTCTCGATCATCAGCCGCTGATGCCGGGTCTTGGAGTCCACCAGGCTCTCGCCGGGCGCCAGCGGCGCGAAGTGCAGGGACTCGCCCCAGCCGAATATCATCACCTCGCTGCTGATGTCGTAGTACTCCTTGACGGTGTCGGTGTGGTCGTAGCCGGCCGCGCCACCATCCCGCCCAGACGCCCGGTCGAGCCAGCCGTCGAAACGCTGCAGGCGACGAGCGACTCCTCCACCGACCCGGTCCGCGGCCCTCATCCCGCGGAACAGTCTCAACGGATTGGGCATCAGGACTCCGCCTCCAGACGGGGTTCGGCCGGCGGGGGGCCGAGGCGTTCGAACTCGGCCTCCACGTCCGCGGTGGTGAGCGTGTCGGCCACGAACCGCCGACGGCGCTCGGCCGCGTCGGCGCGACGCTGCGCGGCCGAGAAGCGGAAGAACCGCACCGCGATCAGGGTCCACAGGTAGAGGCCGCCCAGCACCTTCATCACCGCTCCCGCGGCCTGCTGGTCGGTGGCCACCGAGATGCCCCACAGCCTCTGGGCGTGGTCGTAGACGGGGTACACCGACCCTTCTGCGAAGGTGAGCCAGGCGGCCGGCACGGTGGGCACGATCGACATGGCGAACAGGTACACCATCTTGGCCGGCTCCGACAGCTGCAGCTCTCGCAGCGGCCCGACCAACGGCGTCCACATGGCCAGCGCGCTGGCGAACATCAGCAGGTGCATCGAGTAGTGGAACGGTCCGCTGCGCACCGACAGCTCCACCAGCGCGTTCCAGTGCATCAGGCCCTGCAGGGCGTTGAACGCCACGCCGGCCACCAGCGGATGCACCAGGCGGCGGATCACCCGGGCCGAGCGCGAGCCGTCGGCCACGATGAGGCGGGCCAGCCACTCGGGAACGGCCATCAGCAGCAGCGGCGGCACCACGAAGCTGATGAGCAGGTGCTGCACCATGTGCACCGAGTACAGGTACTCCTCGGCGATGTCGTGCATGGGCCAGTCGGCCGACACCCACAGCAGGACCGTGGCGGCCACGAAGCACAGCCGCTGGCGCGGCGTCACCGCGGCGACGCCCGCACCGGCGGCGACGGGGGCGACCACCCGCACCACGTAGAAGCCGAGGCCGACCACCAAGGCCACCATCAGCCACACCTCGGGATGGAACTGGTAGCGCCAGGCGTCGGTGGCGGCCAGCAGGCCCATCGGTCAGGACCAGCCGTCAGCCGCGGCCAGCGCGCCCACGGCTAGACCCAGAACTCGAACACGGTGAGCGTCACCAGGTACACGCCGACAGCCAGGATGAGCCCGGCGGAGAACATCCGGCCGAACAGCTTGCTGTCGAAGCGCAGGTGCATGAACCAGGTAGCCACCAAGTAGAACTTCACGATCATCATGAAGATCAGCGACGGCACCAGCAACGCGCCCCAGTCGAGCACCGTCTCGAAGTAGGTGAACACCTCCAGCCCGGTGACCACCGCCAGCACGACGGCGATCTTGACGTAGGCCCAGTCCGAGGGATGGTCGTGGCCCTCGTCGTGCTCGCCGGAGGAGTGCTCGTCGTGCGCCGCGGCGGACTCGGTGTGCTCGGAGACGGCTGTGTCGCTCATAGGAGGGGGTCGCTCATGGGGGCGGGAGCTGGGTCGCTCATGGGGGCTATGTCGCTTCCGGGGGCTGGGTCGCTCATGGGGATCAGTCGGCCGGGATCAGGTAGATCACCGTGAAGATGAAGATCCACACGATGTCCACGAAGTGCCAGTAGAGCCCGACTATCTCCACCGTCTCGGCGTTGCGCTGCGTCAACCGTCCCTTCACCGAGGCGACGTACAGCGACATGAGCATGACGATGCCGAGGCTCACATGCACCCCGTGGAAGCCGGTGAGGGTGAAGAAGGCGCTGCTGGCCGGGTTGGTGGTGAAGGCCACGCCCTCCCGGACGAAGCTCGTGAACTCATACACCTGCCCGCCTATGAACACTGCGCCGAGCAACGCAGTGGCCAGCAGCCAGGTGCGGCCGGCCTCGGGCTCGCCCCGCGACACTGCCGACAGGGCCAGCACCATCGTGAGCGAGCTCATCAACAGCACGAAGGAGCTCACCGACGTGAACGGAATGTCGAACACGTCGGTGGGGAGTGTTCGGCCGTTGCCTCGGGTCTTGTAGAGCAGGTAGGTGGAGATCAGGCCGCCGAACAGCAGGCACTCCGAGCCTAGGAACACCCACATGGCCAGCTTGGTGTGCGACAGTCCCGTTGTGGTGGCGTGGGGGTCGTGGCCGTGGTCGGCTTCGTGTGTCTCGTCCACGGCCAAGGTCTCGGCGCTCATCGGCCGCCGACTCCGTTGACTAGGCACCTCCGGCCGCCGACTCCGTTGACTAGGCACCTCCGGCCGCCGACTCCGTTGTCTCGGCGCCTCCGGCCGCCGGGGCCTGTCACCGATGCCGTTCGGCCGGCGGGCTGGCGCCCACCTCCGGCCGCCCGGCCTCGGCGCCACCCGGCGGCCTGGTGGATCGTGCCCGCGTCTCCGCTCATGGTTGGTCGTCCTCGGTTGCAGTGTTGCCTGAGGTGGAATCCGCGGCGTCCTGGTCTTGATCGTCTTCGTGGTGGTTTTGGGTGGCGTCGGGGTCGTCTACCGGTTCTAGGGCCCATGAGTAGAGGGACCAGAGCACTAAGACTGCGCCGGCAAGGGCTAGCCATAGGTTGAAGATGAGGCCGTAGCCGATGAGTGGCAGGCCCACCGCCACCGCCAGCGGCCAGAAGGACGGCGACGGCAGGTGCACGCCGGTGGCCTCGCCGGTCTGGGCGGCCTCCTCGGCGGTGGCCACCCGCACCACCCTGCCCTCGTCGTCCTCCGCGTACTTGGTGTGCCACCACTCGTCGCGGCCGTGCACCTGGGGCACCGTGTCGAAGTTGTGGACCGGCACCGGCGACGGGATCGACCATTCGAGGCTGCGGGCGTCCCAGGGATCGGGGCCGGGCGCAGGCAGGTGGGGGGCGTCGCGCTTGGACTTCACCACGTTGAACATGAAGATCAGCACGCTCACTGCGATCAGCAGCGAGCCGACGGTGGCCGCCATGTTCCAGAACTCGAACCCGTAGCCCCGCGCGTAGGTGTCGATGCGACGCGACATGCCTTGGAGGCCCAGGATGTGCATCGGGCCGAAGGTGAGATTGAAGCCCACCAGCATGATCCAGAAGTTCCAGTTGCCGAGCCGCTCGTTGAGGAAGTGGCCCCACACCTTGGGCCACCAGAAGTACAGGCCGGCGAACAGGCCGAGCACGCCGCCGCCGAAGATCACATAGTGGAAGTGGGCCACGATGTAGTAGGTGTCGGTCTGCTGGGTGTCGGCCGGCGCCACCGAGTGGGTGACGCCCGACAGGCCCCCGATGGTGAACATGGCCACCGTGGCCACCGCGAACTTCATGGCCACGGTGAAGTGCAGCTTGCCGCCCCACATGGTGGCCAGCCAGTTGAGCACCTTCACCCCCGTGGGCACCGCGATGAACATCGTCGACAAAGAGAAGGCGGCCACCGAGATGGGGCCTATCCCAGAGACGAACATGTGGTGGGCCCACACGCCCCAGCCCATGAAGCCGATGGCGATGCCGGAGAACACCATGAACTCGTAGCCGAACAGCGGCTTGCGGCTGAAGGTGGGGATCACCTCGGACACCACCCCGAAGGCGGGCAGGATGATGATGTACACCTCCGGATGGCCGAAGATCCAGAACAGGTGCTGCCACAGCAGCGGGTCGGCGCCGGCGTCGGGATTGAAGAACTGCGCGTCGAAGAGCCGGTCGAACATCAGCAGGAACAGCGCCACCGTGATCACCGGCAGCGCGAACAGCAGCAGGAACTGGGTGATGAGCAGCATCCAGGTGAGCACCGGCATGCGCATCAGGGTCATGCCCGGCGCCCGCATGTTGAGGCAGGTCACGATCAGGTTTATCGACGACACCAGCGAGGCGATGCCGAGGATCTGCAGGCCGATGGCGTAGAAGTCCACGCCGTGGCTGGGCGAGAAGGCCACGCCGCTGTTGGGGGAGTAACAGAACCAGCCGCAGTCGGCGCCGCCGCCGCCCACCATCCACGACGTGTTCAAGAAGATGGCGCCCGAGAGCCAGATCCAGAACGACAGCGCGTTGAGCCGGGGGAAGGCCACATCGCGGGCACCGATCTGCAATGGGATGAAGTAGTTCGCGAAGGCCGCGGCCAGCGGCATTATGAACAGGAACACCATGGTGACGCCATGCATGGTGTACACCTGGTTGTAGACGTCGGCGCTGAGCACCAAGCCCTCCGGCGCGGCGAGCTGCAGACGGATCAGCAGGGCCTCCACGCCGCCGACCAGGAAGAAGAACATGGCCGAGACGCCGTAGAGGATCCCGATGCGCTTGTGGTCGACGGTACTGAGCCAGTCGCGCCATCCGCGTCCGCCCTGGGGCCGGGTGAAGATCCCGAGGGGCCGCTCGACGTAGCGGGCCTCGTCGCCGGAGGTGAGGGCGAGGGGTTCCTTCTCGGTTATCGCCATCGTCGATGTCCTCCTCAGCCGTGGCCGTCGTCGTCGACCTGGGTGGCGGCGATGATCCAGCCTGCGGGCCGCTGGCCCAGACCCGAAAGGTAGACGACCAGGTCATCGATCTGCTGCTCGCTCAGGTCGAGGTCGGGCATTCCCCGGTACTGCTCGCCGGGCTTCGTGTAGTTGGCCTTCAACGCGCCCGGGTTGCGCAGCCAGGCCTCCAGGTCGGTGCGGTTGAGGGTGCCGTCGGCGTTGTAGGTGTCGAGGATTCCGCCCGCGAACGTGGTGCGGGTGGCGAAATGGGTGAGGTTGGGCGCCGCGCCCGACGCCTGGTCGGCGCCGACCTCGGCGTAGGTCTCGTCGTTGAGGCCCTCCACGAGATGGCAGGAGGTGCAGATGCCCGAGAAGACCTCCATTCCGGCGAGCGCGACGGGATCGGTGGGCACGGCCGCGTCCTGCGTGGTGCGATCGATCCAGGCCTGGAACTCGGCCGGTGCCAGCGCCACGACCTGCATGCGCATCCGCGAGTGGGAAAGACCGCAGAACTCGGTGCACTGCCCGAAGTAGAAGCCCGGGTCGGAGGCTTCGACCTTCCAGGGAGTGAACTTGTTGGGTACCGCGTCGCGCTTGCCGTTCAGCGCCGGGATCCAGAACGAGTGGATCACGTCCCGCGAGGTGACGATCAACTCGATCTCCTCGCCGGTGGGGATCACCATCTGGCCCGAGGTGACGATGTCGGCCGGCGGGAGCGCCTTGGCGTCGCCCATCTCTCTCAGGGCGGCCAGATCGACCTGGTCGGAGAAGTAGTAGCGGAACTCCCACCACCACTGGTTGCCGACCACCACCACCGTCGGCTCCCACATGACGGTGCCGCCGTCGACGGCCACTTCGGTGGCGTTGGCCTCGGTTCCGTCGACGGTGGGCAGCGCCAGCACCATGATGACCGCCACCGCGGTCATGGTCAGCAGGAAGCCCACGGTCCAACCGACTTCGAGCGGGACGTGCCCGTGGGTCTGGGAGGGCCACTCGTCGTCGCCCTCGTAGCTCTTGACCCGGTTGCGCCAAATCAGCCAGACCATGGCCACCGTGATCCCCACCATCACGACGGCCGCGATCCAGAACACCGGCAGCACGGCCCGGGCGTGGAGTTCCTCGGCGATGGGCCCCTGGGGAGCGAAGGTGTCGAGCTCGGCGTCGGAGGCGCAGCCGGTGAGCGCCGCGCCAGCGGCCAGCGCCAGCGACCCGGCGACCCGGCCCCTGAGCCGGCGACGACGCTGACGGGCGTCACTCACTGTGCTCGCCTCCCGCCGGCTCGCTCGACTCCTCGTGGGTCTCGTGCCCGTGATGCTCGAAGTCGCGCTCGCCGGCCACGGCTGCCAGCACGCCTCCCAGCAGAAGGGCCAGGGCGCCCAGCGGGCCGAGTATACGGACCATCCGGCGGCCCAGTCCCGGCCGGTTGACGTACACGACCGCTCCCGCGAGGATCACCGCGGACACCACGGCGGCCACCACCACCGCTCCCAGCTTGGAGACGGTGAGCAGGATCCGCGACGCGGCCAGCACGATCACGCCGATGGAGAGCGCGCCGATCACCGGTATCTCGATGGGCGCCATTATCCGGTTGCGAAGCTCGCGGTTGGCGGAGGGATCGCCGGTCGCCCGATCGGCCCAGGCATCCATCGTCCACTCCACCAGCGCCAAGCCGATCAACGCCAGGCCCAGCATGAACACCATCTGGTGCAGGACCAGTCCCACCACCGCGGCACCGGCGCCGAAGGACGCGACGACGGGCCAGAAGCCGCCGGTCACCTCCCGGTCGGCAGCCACTTCGTCAACCCCCAGCAGACTGGCCTGCGCCTCGGCGTCGGCGTCGCGGAACGAAACCAGCACGAGGCTCACCGCGAGCGAGGCCGTGGACAGCGCCACCAGCACGCCGTAGCCGATGTGGTCGCCGACGCCGCCCTTCCAGCCCAGTGAGATCGGTCCGACCACGTCGCCGCCGGTCGCGTATCCGTAGACCACCGCGGCCGCGGTGAAGGCGGCGAACAGTCCGAAGAACAGCTTGAAGCCGGTGGTGAACACTCTCGAAGCCCTACTTGGTGATGAACACGACGTACCAGACCAGGAAGTAGCACAGAACGCAGGTGTGCCAGAAGATGGCCGCGCCCTGCACGGCGTGGGCCAGGTTGCGCCCGAACGGGCCCACCAGGGCCCTGATGGTGACAACCGCCATGATCGCCATGGCCGCGATGAGCATGGCGATGAACGAGCCGGTCACCGAGTAGAAGAGCAGTTGGGCGCGGCCCCCGTCGATGGCGAACGCGGTGTCCTGGTAGACGAACCAGAACTGGTTGATCACCGCGGCCCCGAACATCAGTGTCACGCCCAGCGCGATGAAGCCGTGGGGCCGGTCGTGAGCCTGGGCAGCCTGGACCGCCCACTGCACGGTGACCATGGACAGGACCAGCGTCATCATCATCATCCCGGCCGGGCCGAGCTCGACGGTGCCCTCCGGGAACCACTCCTCGCCGGCGGTCCGGGCCTGCTGGCGCTGCTGCACATAGAGGGTGATTAGGGCGGCGAAACCCATGAAGGCGGCCGCGGTGCCCAGCAGGGCGCCGACCACGACCGTGCGGGGGCGTGACGCCTCCGGCGCGGGGAGCGCGGCGGTTCTCACGCCTCCACTCCTTCTGCGTCTGCCTCCGCGTCGAGCGGCGCGCCGAAGACCGAGGATCTGAGCGCGGAGGCGGCCACCCCGAGCACGGCGAACAGACCGAGCATCACGAGAATCGATCCGGCGAAGGTCGCGGTGTCGAGCAGGCGGTCGAGGCTGCCTGCCTCCGCGGCGCGCGCCGGCAGGTCGGCCCTGCCGCGGAACCCCGAGATCAGGTCGGGCATCGCCAGAAGAACGCCGCCCACCAGCAGCAGGGCCACCGTCGCCCGGCCCGGAGTCTCCCGCAGAGCGCCCCCGGCCAGCGACGGCGCCCAGTGCCACAGAGCGGCCACGGCCGCGGCCAGCGTGGCCGCGGTCACAGCGTTGAACACTGCCGAGTCGGCGGTGGTCTCCATCAGACCGAACGGTTCGATGACACGCAGAGCACCCTTCCCGGCGGCGCCGGCCAGAAGCACCAGACCGGCGACTGCCCCCAGGACGCGGGTGGACGAGAGCTGCTCGGGAGTCTTGGATCCCCGGAAAACGAGCTCGCCCACCGCGCCGAGCGTCGCCACCACCGGCACGATGACGACGAGGCCCACCGCCACGTACACCAGGCCGTCGCGGTGGTCGCTGGGCGCGGTGAAGTAGTCCTGGCTCCAGCCGCCCACCGCCAGCAGGCCGAACAAGCCGGCCGCGATCGCCGCGGCCTCGGGGAGGGCGGACTTGGCGCCGGTGGCGCGGCCGACGGCGTCGACGGCGATGCCCAGCACCGGAACGGCCATGGCGTAGACGGCAGGCTGCTCGACCAGCCAGTCGAGCTGCAGCCATATGTCGGGCCCCTGCGCCCGGCCGAAGGCGACGGCGGGTCGGCCCCGCAGATCGGCGTAGACCAGCACGATGTTGGCGACCGCGACGGGCAGGGTCAGCAGCCACACGGTCGAGGCCACCAGCATCGACCAGGCGAAGGCGGGAACCTCCAGCAGTCTCATCCCGGCGGCCCGCGACGAGATGATGGTTGTGGCAACGGTGAGGGCGCCGACCAGCAGCGAGAAGATCACCATGGCGGTGCCCAACAGCGTGAGCGCGATGGCGTCGCTCTCCCGGGCGGTCACGCCGTCGAGCGCGCCCCAGCCGCCGTCTGCCATGACCGAAGCGACCATGATTACGGCCCCGATCAACCACGACCAGAACGAGGCCAGCGCGGCCCGGGGGAAGGCCAGGTTGGCCGCGCCGATCTGAGAAGGCACCACCGTCATGGCCACGCCGAGCAGCAGCGGCATCGCCACCAGCAGCACGAAGGACGCCCGATAGAGGGTCCACATTCTGAAATACGAGTTGAGCCCGCCGAACACATCGGTCGGCGACGACCTGTCCAGGCGCTCGAGGGCCAGCAGCACACCGATCACGGCGGTCCCGGCCCCGAACAGCAGCGAGACGCCGACGAACAGCCGGCCCACCACCGAGGAGTCCGCAGTCGTGACCGGCCGGGCCAGGCCCTCGACGGGCGACGCCGCCCCGACGGTGCCGGCCGGGGAGGCCGTTCCTGCGGCGGCGTCCGTCTCCGTGGTCGGGGAGTCGGTCAGCGTCATCGGGAGGCGATGCTACACAGTGGGGAGTAGCCCACCGACAACCGAAGACCGGGGCGCGTCGCCGTTCTTGCAGGCCGTCGGGGTCCCCATCGACCGTCGCGGCCGGCGCGGCCCGTCGCCGCCGGCACCGGTGCTCGCGTTCTCACAGGCCGTTGCGGACCAGCACATCCGCGGCGACCGCGCCGAACAGCACCACGACATAGGCGTTGGACCAGCCGAAGAGCCGCATCGACCGGGCCGGGTCCGGGCGGCGCAGCACACCGAGGGCCAGGCCGAAGAAGCCGGCGCCACCGACGACGGCCGCAACCGCGTACAGGACGCCCATCGACGCGACGGGCACCAGGGCAAGGGTCAGAGCCCACAGGACCAGCGTGTACGCGACGATCCGACGCGCGGTGGCCCGCAGCCCGGCCACCGCCGGGAGCATGGGCACCTCTGCTGCCTGGTAGTCGCTGCGATAGCGGATGGCAAGGGCCCAGAAGTGCGGAGGCGTCCAGTAGAAGATCACCGCGAAGAGCACCATCGGAGCCCAGTCGAGCGAGCCGGTGACCGCGGCCCAGCCCACGAGGGTCGGCACCGCTCCGGCCGCCCCGCCGATCACGATGTTGCGGATGGAAGTCCGCTTGAGCCACAGCGAATAGACGAACACGTAGAACAGGGCGGCCGCCGCGGCCAGCGCGGCCGACAGCAGATTCACGAAGGCCCACAGCCATGCGAACGATCCGACGGTGAGCGCCGTCGCGAACGCGACGGCCTCGGCCGGACGGACCGCTCCGGTGACCAGCGGGCGGTTGCGGGTCCTGTGCATGAGCCGATCTATGTCGCGGTCGACGTACATGTTGAGGGCATTGGCCCCGCCCGCGGCCATCGCGCCTCCTGCGACGGTGGCCGCCATGAGCCACAGCGACGGAAGACCGTTCTCGGCCAGGATCATCGAGGGAACGGTGGTGACCAGCAGCAGCTCGATTATCCGCGGCTTCGTCAGCGCCACGAAGGCCGCGGCTCGGGCTCGCCGCGAGGCGCGCAGGTCTCCGGTCACGGTTCCGGCCACCTCCGCAGGCTAGGAGGTTGACAGGGCCACAAGACAGCGCTCATCAGGAATCCGACCGCGCTGACTTGGCCGTACGATCGACCCGTGGCACCGGCCGCCTACGCCCGGCTCACGCGGTTCGCCCTGTGGGCGCTCGCCACCATCGTGGTGACCGGCGCGGCGGTGCGCCTCACCGGGTCGGGCCTGGGATGCGAGGACTGGCCCACCTGCTCGGAGGACCGGTTCGTGGCCGACCTCGAGTACCACGCCCTGATGGAGTTCGGGAACCGGCTGTTCACCGGGGTGGTGGCGCTGGCGGTGATCGCGGCCGTGCTGGGCTCGGTGAGGCGCCGTCCCCGCCGGTCGGACCTGACCGGGCTGTCGCTGGGCCTGGTGGCCGGAGTGCTGGCCCAGGTGGCGCTGGGCGCCCTGCTGGTGAAGACCGAACTCGACCCTCGCTTCACGATGGGGCACTTCCTGCTGTCGATGGTGCTGTTGTGGAACGCGGCCGTGCTCGACGTGCGGGCCCGGGCCGAGGCTGGCGACGAACCCGGCGACGCCAGCCGGGTCCACGGCGCCAGCCAGCACGACGGTCCGGCCCGGCTGATGCGGTGGGCTGTGCTGGCAGTGGGAGCGGTGCTGCTGGTGAGCGGAACCCTGGTCACCGGGGCTGGGCCCCACGCGGGCGACACCCGGGCGGAGCGACTGCCGCTGCTGGTGCGGGAGGTCGCCCGAATCCACAGCATCATCGCACTGACCCTGCTAGGGATGGTGGTGTGGATCTGGTGGCGGCTGCGGAATGCGGGGTCGGGGGACCGTGCCCGCATGGGCCGGGTGGCGGTGCTGCTGGCCGTGCAGGGCGTGGTCGGCTACACCCAGTACTTCGCGGGCGTGCCCGTGCTGCTGGTGGGGATCCACGTGGCGCTGGCGTCGGTCGTCTGGATCGAGATCGTCAAGGCCGCCCACTCGCCCGGGGCTCGGGCAGCGGCTGGTGCGCGGCTCCTGCCGACCGGAGGCACCGAGATGGCCGGCGTCCGACCGTGACTCCGCTTGCGACGACCGCCGAGCCGAGGGCCGCCTCGCCGGTGACCGGCACGCCGCAGGCCGCTTCGCCGGTGACCGCGCCGGTGAAGGACCCGGTCGACGAGACCGACCGGAGGCCCGACCTGCCGTGGAAGGTGATCGTGCTCGACGACCCCGTCAACCTGATGTCCTATGTCACCTACGTCTTCCGCAAGCTGTTCGGCTACTCGCAGCAGAAGGCGCACCGCCTGATGATGCAGGTCCACACCGAGGGCAAGGCGGTGGTGGCGTCGGGCCAGCGGGAGAAGGCCGAGTTCGACGTGTACCGGCTCCACGAGCACGGCCTGTGGGCCATCCTCGAGCAGGACTGATGGCCGCGACGACAGCCGGCCGCACGGAGCGCCACTGATGGGACGCGGGAAGTTCCGGCGCACTGCCGACGGCATCGTCGTGACGCTGCGACCCGACGAGCGCGCCGGCCTGAGCACGATCCTCGGACAGTTCCGGCAGCTGCTGGTGGAGGGCAAAGGGCCATCGCTCATTAGGTTCCAGCCGCCGGTGCACATCCACGACCGCAAGGCCTCCGACGAGTTCTGGAGCATGGTCGGCGACACTCTGCTGCGGCATCGTCTGGAAGCGATCGACATCGTCGAGTCCGGGCTCGGAGGAGCGGCGCTGGACGACGACGGAGTGGCCGCCTGGATGCAGACCCTCAACAGCATGCGCCTCTACTTGGGGAACACGCTGGAAGTGGGGGCGGCGACGTTTGATCCGCCCGACGCTGGCGACCGACCCCAGGAAGCAGCCAAGTACGTGCTCTACGAGTGGCTGGGCGGCCTGCTCGACGAGCTGGTGGCGACCGCAGCCGAGAACCTCCCGCCCGGCCACGCCGACTGACCGCTACTCGCCGGGGTGTTCCTCTGACCGCGTAGAGTCGGTAATCGGGGACTTCATCGGGGCCGAGAATCCGGCGAGGAGTTTCGAGCAGTGCCAGTCCGACGCCAGGCGCCTGTGAACGCTCCGCTGCCTCCGTTCCCCGAGGGCTGGTACTTCCTGTCCAGCCGCAAGGCCCTCAAGAAGGCCAGGCTCGTCAGGAAGACCTGGATGGGCGCCGACATCGTCGTCTGGTGCGACGACGAGGGGCGCGTCTGCGTGGCCGAGGCCTACTGCCCGCACCTGGGTGCCGACCTGGGTCCCGCCGCCGGGGGATCCGTGCGCGACGGCCGGCTGGTCTGCGCGTTCCACGGCTTCGAGTACGACACCGGCGGCCAGTGCGTGGCCACTCCGTTCGCCCCCGCCCCGCGGGCGGCCCGGCTGCGGGTCTTCGAGACCCGGGAGATCACCGGCCTGATCTTCGCCTGGTGGGGGATCGGAGGACGGGCGCCGCAATGGCACCTGCCCGCCGAAGAGCCGGACCAGGCCGGCTGGAGCGGCCTTCACATCTGGACGTCCCGGTTCGCCGGCCATCCCCAGGAGACGACCGAGAACTCGGTGGACCTGGCCCACCTGCGGTTCGTCCACGGCTACGACAGCGTGGAGCGCCTCGAGCCGTTGGCGGTGGACGGGCCCCGGCTCGACAGCCGCTTCGAGTTCATCAGGACCCGCAGGATCGGCCGGATCGGGGCGGTCAGGCTGAATGTGGCCGCCGACACCCTCGTGTGCGGGCTGGGCTACTCGTTCGTGCAGATCCAGGAGCGCTCGATCGGCATGGACTTCCGCCTGTGGATACTGGCGACGCCCGTCGACGGTACGATGATCGACCTGTCGGTGGTCTCCCAGATGGGCGAGATACGCAGTCCGAGCCGCCGGATCGCCGGGCTGGGGTTCCTCCCGACAAGGCTGCGCGCCCCGGTCATGAACAGGTTCATAGCCGCCTTCGAGAAGCGGGACGTGCTGCAGGACGTGCCGATCTGGAGCAGCAAGCAGTACCGGTCCCGCCCCCGCCTGGCCCGCTCCGACGGCGAGATCATGGCCTACCGGGCCTACTGCGCCCAGTTCTATCCCGACCCGGCCGAAGCGGGCGGCGCCGACACCGTCGTCAACCTGCGGGCGGCCGGCGAAGCGTAGAGGAAGCTGGGCTAGGGTTGTGGGCCATGGACGCGGTTGCTTCTTCCGCCGTTGCCTTGGAGGCTCGAACGGTTATCGACCCGGCGGTCTGGGACGATCCCTATCCGTTCTATGAGAGGCTCCGCCGGGAGCGTCCCGTGTGGCTGGTGCCAGGACTCGATTTCGCCTATGTCGCTACCCACGATCTCATCGTGGACGCGGTCCGCCGGGTCGACGATTTCTCCAGCCACCTCGACATGCTGGTAATCACCGGCGACGACGGCAGCCCCGACCTGTTCCACACCGAGGAGTTCGGCGAGGGCACCACCACCCTGGCCACCGCCGACCCGCCCGAGCACACCGTTCACCGCAGCCTGGTGTTCCCCGAGTTGGTCGCCCGCCGCATGGAGGCCATGCGGCCCGAGATCGAGGCCTTCATCGACGAGCAGTTCGCCGTCGCCCGATCCCAGGGGGGCAGGGTGCAGTGGGCCAGCACCGTCGCCCAGCCTGTGCCCGCCCGGGTGATCGGACGGCTCATCGGCCTGCCCGACGAAGACTGGCCCCAGGTGATGCAGTGGGCCATCGGCGGCAGCGGGGTGCTGACAGGCCTGCTCACCCGGCAGGATATGAGAGCCTTGATCGATCGGCCGAACGGGGCGAACCAGTATCTGTACGCCAAGCTGAGCAAGGCCATGGACGCTCCCGGCGACGACCTCTTGGGGGTGTGCGCCACAGCGGCGGCCGTCGGCGATCTGGCTGTGGGCGACGCCATCGGCACGCTCACCGTACTGCTCGGCGCGGGCGGAGAATCGACTGCGTCGCTGATCGGGAACGCGGTGCGGATGCTGGCCGACGATCCCTCCCTCCAGGAGCAAGTCCGGGCCGACCACGGCCTCATCGAGAGCTTCATCGAGGAAGCCGTGCGGCTCGAATCGCCGTTCCGGGGCCACTACCGCCAGGTGAAGCGCGACTGCGAACTGGGGGGCGTCAACCTCGCTGCCGGCACCACCGCCTTCTTGCTGTGGTCATCGGCCAACCGCGACCCCGCCGAGTTCGACCGGCCCGACGAAGTGGTTCTGGACCGCCGCCTGATCCGCAGCCACCTGGCCTTCGGACGGGGCATCCACCACTGCGTAGGCGCTCCGCTGGCCCGCCTCGAGACCCTCTGCTCACTGGAGCGTCTGCTGCAGGACACCTCATGGTTCAGCTTGGCCGACGACGACCCTCCCCGCTGGGAGAAGAGCATGTTCGTGCGCCGCCACGAGCACCTCCCCCTGGATGTGACCTGGAACTAGCGGGCAGCCACCCGGGCGAGACACTGGCCGAGCACCATTCAGAGGGGCTTGCCCGGCAGGTACAGTGACGCGCCATGAGCCGCGTGCTCGACAGGTTCAGCCGGCTGGTCACCACCCGCCCGTCGATCACGATCCTCGTCCTCATCCTTCTCACCGTTGTGCTGGCCGCTGGAGCGACGCGGCGCGCGCCGCCGACAGAGGGGGCCTCGGTGGCCTTCCTTCCCCCCGGCAACGCCATCGCCGACGCGGTGGACGAACTCGACGAGTTCTTCGGGGAGGCCAGCGACGTCCGCTTGGTGACGCTGGTCTTCCGCGGCGAAGCGCTCACACCCGGCGGGCTCGCCCAGATGGACTCCCTCCTTGACAGCATCGTCGGCGTCCCGGCCGTGGTCGAGCTGCTGGCCCCGCCCGATCCGATCATCGCAGCCTCGTCGCTGATCGAGGCGGTGGCCGGGGTCGACGCCGCGTCGGTAACGCAGGCAGAGATCGACTCCGTCCGCGCCGTCCCGGAGATCGGCGGAGCGCTCGCCGCGCTGAGCGGAACCGACACCGACGGCACCGAGGTCACGGTGGCCACCATCCGTCTGCGCGACACCGGCGACGAGCGAGTCGCCGACGCCGAACGGACGATCAACGAACTGGCCGCCGCGGCCGAGGGCCCGCTGCGCGTGAGCAGCCTGTCGCCGGCGGTGATCGAGGACGAGTACAAGGAAGCCACCGAGTCAGGGATGGCGCCCTTGATCGGGCTGGCGCTGCTGCTGATCGCTGCGCTGATCCTGCTGTTCCTGCGCACGCTGTCCGACCTGCTGCTCACGCTTGCCGGCCTGGTCGTGTCGATCATCTGGATCGTCGGAGCGGAGGGCTGGCTCGGGCCGGACGGGCTGGGCTGGATCGGCCCTCCGAGCTCGCTCACGGTGATGGTGCCCATCATCTTGATCAGCCTCACGGTGGACTATGCCATCCAGGCCGTGTCGCACTACCGCGAGCGCCGAGCCGAGGGCGAGACGGTGATCCAGGCGGTCCAGACAGGCCTGCACAACGTCGCGATCCCGCTCGCGCTGGCTGCCGTCACGACGATGGCGAGCTTTCTGTCGACGCTCTTCTCACCGATATCGGTGGTCGGCGACTTCGGCGTCGTCGCTGCGCTGGGCGTAGGCCTGAGCCTGATCGTGATGCTCACTCTGGTCCCCGCCGGGCGCACGATCATCGACCGGCGGCGCGAGTCCCGGGGCCGGTTGGCGACGCTCCGTCCGGTCTCCGACGCGCTGCCGGGCATCGAACGGGCCGCGCAGATATTCGGAGCGGGGATCGCCCGCCGCCCGGTGCCCTATTTCGTCGTCGTGCTCGGCGTGACGGTCTGGCTCGGGTTCTCGGCCACCGGACTCAAGTCGGAGTTCAACATCCGCGACATTCTGCCCAGGGACGGGACCGTGCTGGAGGACATGGACACCCTCGAGGCGGCCGTCGGCGGCTCGACGGAGTTGGCCAGCGTGCTGGTGAGGGCCGAGGCCACCGCCACCCGCACCGTCCTGGACGTGGACGACCTCATGGTGGCCTTCGAGGATGAACGGCGTCGCCCGAGGGCCGCCGCGGGGCCGATGGAAGCTTCGTACGTGTCGTTGCTGCACGACTGGACCGAAGACAGCGGGGAGGCCGGCGACAAGTACGACCCGGAGTTGGCCGCCCTCTACGTGGAGGCCTCCGCGGGGGAGCGGCTCGATCCGGTACTGATGCAGGAGCTGCTCGACAGGATCGAGGCGAAGGATCCTGCGCTCGGGCGGGTGCTGGTGGACAACCCCGACGGGATCGACGCGATACTTCTCCAGTTCCCGACCCTGGCGGACGACCCGGAGGCGGCGTCCGCCGTCCAGGCGGAGCTCGAGGCGCTCTGGTCCGGCGATGACGAGGCCATCGTCGCGACCTCGTCGAGCGTCGTCGCGGTCGCGGTGACCGACCAGATCACCGCCCAGCAGACGGAGGCGATCGGCACGACCGTCGCCGTCGCTCTCGGCATCCTCGCCCTCTTCTTCTGGGTGACCGTGCGCCGGCCCGTGCTGGGGATCGTGGCGGTCGGCCCGATCGTGCTCGTTCTCGTCTGGGTGCTGGGCACGATGGCGCTGCTGGACATTCCCTACACGCTGATCACGTCGATCATCACGGCGCTGTCGATCGGGATCGGGGTGGACTACACGATACACCTGATCCATCGCTACCGGGAGGAGTTCGCCCATCTCCGCAACCCGGAGCAAGCGGCGATCCGAACGCTGGCAACCACGGGATCGGCCCTGCTGGGCTCGGCACTGACCACGGCGCTGGGGTTCGGCGTGCTGGTGTTCGCCCCGGTCGAAGGGTCCCAGCAGTTCGGCATCACTGCGGCGATCACCATCGCATACTCGCTGCTGGTGTCCATCCTGGTGGTGCCGCCGGCGATGACCGTCTGGGGCGCCTACGAGAACATGCGTCTGCGCTCGACCGTGCAGACCCTGTGGGACGATCTAGACGTGGCGGCCGAGGAGATACAGCAGCGCCACGCCCACGAACAGGGCAGCCCTTGAGCTGAGCGAATCGGAGCTCAAGCAGGAACGCTCGAGCAGATGCGCATCAGACGGGCACTTCGTGCCTCTTCTCAGTGATGGCGAGCTTCAGCCGCTTGTTCGGTGACATTGACGGGAAGGGGCTGATCTTGAGCTTGTAGTTCTTGGGGGCGATCTCGAATGTGAAGTGGTGCACCATCAGCAGCAGGTTGGTCGCCAGATACATCTCCGTCAAGCGCGCACCGAGACAGGTGTGCGTGCCCAAGCCATAGGGAGCGTACCCAGTGCCGACATGCTCCTTGCGAGGAGCCGTATAGCGGTCGATATCAAAGGTAAAGGGGTCGGGAAAGAGATCAGCCATGTAATGCGTCGCCGTCTGGACGATGAAGACTCTCCTCCCTTCCGGTAACTCGTATCCCTCGACCTCACCGGCATTCATCACGTCTCGAACTGACATCGGGACGATCGGGTACATGCGCAAGCACTCCATAATGAAGCGCTGAGTGACATCCGTGGTCGGACCAGTTAGCTTCTCGCGGTCCGGGTTGCCGTCGCCGAACACCGCGTCGGCCTCATCGCGGATCTTGGCGTGGAACTCCGGCTGCGACAGCATGGCATAGACGATGAAGGCGAGTTGATCGCCGACGTACATGCTGGCGATCAACGGGGCCGTGAGGACAAACCGCAGATTCGACTCTGGGAGGAACTGCTGGTCGTTGGTGTGCATCGCCAGCAGGTCATCGGCAAGATCCCGAGGGCAGCCCGCCCGCTGAGCAGGCGTGTGGACGCTCAGAACTCGGTCCATCACCTCATCGATGAGCTTCGCTCGACGCTTCATGCCCGGTGTCTTCAGCGTGAATTTCGGGAGAGTTCTACCGATGTGAGTCTTGAGCGCTCGCTCCTTGTACTTGTGCATGTCGTCGACGATGTCCTGCGAGTCAATGCTCACATTCAGCGGTGACATCGCGGCGTTGACCAACCTCCGGCAGATTCCGACTGCTTGCCGCTTCTCTCCGACATTCCAAGTAGCTATCTCGTTCCGCGCATGAGCAATGAACTCTTCCAGCTGTTCCTCCAGCCTGGTGCGAGAATAGGCAGGCTGAATTGTCTTCCTATAGCGGAAGTGATCGGCACCGTCGAGGGCAGGCAGCAGTCCGACTCCGCCGTAGACCTTCTCGAAGTCCTCCAAGTAGTCCCTAGCTCTGAGGTGCATTCGGCCGTGGCGGTGTACCCAGTGATTCGTCTCAGGCCCAACAAGGCAGATCATGTCGTCCACGAATGGGGGTCGAATCTCGAACACTGGGCCATACTCTTCTTTGACTTCCGCGAAGAGTGCGGGGAAGTTGCCGTTACGAAGATGCTTACTGCGCACCAACCTTCGCAGCGGAACTACGGGAATCGCCTTAGCCAAAGCGGTCCGTCTAGTTGATCGTACAGCGATGTTGTGGCTGACAGCCTCGGCGATGGCGCGGCCGATCAGATCCATCTTGCAGATGTCCTCGACGCGCTGCTCGGACTCCTCGTCAAGATCGAAGATGTGGCGCGCCACGTCGCAGACATCGATCAGGCAGACGATGATGATGTCACGCGGATCGGGGATCTCGTCGTTGAAGATCACCCTGCGGATGCGGAGCTTGACGAACTCGGCAGCCGTGCCGACCTCGGAGCCTGAATGCAGCCCGATCCTCCAGGCGGTCCCCGCCAACGACCAGAAGTCGCCGTCGTGATGCTGCAGGATTCCCAGCTTGACCAAGCGGTCCAGCGTCAGGTCGATGATCGAGTCCGCCTCCTGAGCGAGCCGCTCAACCCAGTACTGCGCGTTGCGCTGCACCGGCTCCGACGCGATCTCAGACAAGATGGGGTCGATGGCAGGGTCGCCGGTCTCTGTCGGATCCAGCAGGATCAACGAGTCCATGTCGGTGTCGATGCGGGCCACGAGCGACAGCTCCGCGAGCGCGGCACCCACGATCGCACAGTGCAGGTTCCAGCCCGGCACCTGGCGGAAGTAGCCACTTTCCTCGTTCAGGAGCGTCAAGACGAGTTCGTCGATCAGAGTCAGCGACCTGGTCTTCGTGCCGTGTCCGGTACGGCTCATCAGTTTGGCTCCTCGCGTCGGGTCTACCGAGCTGTGGTCCGTGGGATTCGCGCCAGCAATAGTAGCCGTCTGCTAGTTCGCAGGGAAATCGGCACGCGTGTATGTGGGATGCGAAGAGCCACTTGCGGCAGCATGGGAGGAGTCTAGCTAGCCAGTAGCAGAGGCGGAGCAGACGGCGAGCCTCGGCCGGTAGCCTGGGCAGGTCGGCGACGGCCGGCGGGCCCCCATCGTCCAGCGGCCTAGGACGCCGGCCTTTCACGCCGGTAACACGGGTTCGAATCCCGTTGGGGGTGCGAGCAGCGGCGCGGCTCGCTAGCGTTCCGAGTCCGCACGCCCGTCGTGCGCCCGGTCCTGTAGATCAGTCTGGAGTGATCGCCACCCTGTCAAGGTGGAGGCCGCGGGTTCAAATCCCGTCAGGACCGCGTTGTCGCCCTCCGGGGCGGCGACAACCCCCGGTCGGGTAGCTCAGTTGGCAGAGCGTCCGCCTGAAAAGCGGAAGGTCCGCGGATCGACGCCGCGCCCGACCACTACTGTGAGAGCACCGATCCCGCACAGCAGGAACCCGACCCGCGCCCAGATGCCATGACCGTCACCACGCCCGGCCCTTCCACCAAGCCTCCGCCCGCGACCGAGCCGGACCCGCACAACCCGATCCACAACGCCTTTTGGAGGCGGCACCGCCGCGAGGTGGAGACCGGCCTGGCTGAGCTGCGCCGCCGGCCGCTCACGTTCTTTCCCGGCTTTCAATTCTCGGGCGCGCTGGAGGGCATCAGCACGCCGGGGGCCTGGGTCGTGCCTCGGCACGCGTCCATCCTCGAGGTGTCGCGGAACCCGCAGGTCTACTCGTCGGCCTTCGGAGTCACCATCAACAACTTCGGGCCCGAGTTCAACGAGTACTTCAACTCGCTGATCGCCATGGACGACCCGCGGCACGCCCGGCTGCGGCGGCTGGTGTCGGCAGGCTTCACGCCCAGAATGCTGGCCCGGCTGGAGGACTCGGTGCAGGACCAGGCCAGGCTGATCGTGGACGAGATCTGCGAGCGGGGCGAATGCGACTTCGTCACCGACGTTGCCGCCCGGCTCCCGCTGCGCATCGTGTGCGACCTGATGGGGATCCCGGCATCGCACCACGACTTCGTCTTCGACCAGTCGAACGTGATCCTGGGCGCGGCCGACGAGGAGTACGTGCCCGAATTCGGCGACATGGTCACCGCCATCCTCACCTCCGGGCAGGCGCTCGCCGAACTGATGGACGACGTCGCCGAGTCCAAGGTCGGGGCCGACTCCGGCGACCTGACCAGCGTCCTCGTCAATGCGGAGGTCGATGGCGAGCGGCTCACCCGGCCCGAACTGGCCAGCTTCTTCATCCTGCTGGTGGTGGCTGGCAACGAAACTACCCGCAATGCTATCAGTTGGGGCCTGGTGTACCTCACCGACTACCCCGATCAGCGCCGCGTCTGGGCCGACGATTTCGAAGGCACCGCTCACAGCGCGGTGGAGGAGATCGTCCGCATGGCCAGCCCGGTCACCTACATGCGCCGCACCGCGCTTTGCGACACCGAGCTGGAGGGCACCAAGATCGACGAGGGCGACCAAGTGGTCATGAACTACCTGTGCGCCAACCGGGACGAGTCGGTTTTCGACGACCCGCTCGTCTTCGACGTGCGGCGCGACCCCAACCCCCACATCGGCTACGGCGGGCCCGGTCCGCACTTCTGCTTGGGCGCCCACTTGGCTCGCCGCGAGATCAAGGTGATGTTCCGCGAGCTGTTCACCCGCATCGGCGACATCCGCGCGACCGGAGAGCCCGACGTGCTTTCGTCGGCCTTCATCCACGGCATCAAGCACCTCCCCGCCGATTTCACACCGACGAAGCCCGCATCCGCGTCCGCCAACTGATTCGAACTTGTCGTCTCCAGGCGAGCGGTTCCTGGGCTGTTCCTTCGGCGTTGCGGCGTCTTGGGGATGTCCACCCAGTCGTTTGATGAGCGATTTAATCAACCAACTTCGATCATTTATGCGCATGTTCTACGCATAGATAATCATAGAATCACGCCGTTCCATACAATCTCATTCAACATCTGTCTTCACCTACCAAATGTCGTTGGTTCCATCATAAATGCCCGCGTACGCTTGCCGCGACAACAGCAGCCCATACCGGAGCGGCAATGAAGGGTGCGCGCCAGAGAGCGATGCGAGAGTTGCTAAGACAGCACGGTCAAATGACTGTGAAGCAACTATCGGCGCGCCTTGAGGTCAGCGAAGCCACGATCCGCCGCGACCTGCAAGAGCTCAGCGGTATTGCGGGGCTGGAGCGGATGCACGGAGGCGCCACGATCAGCGACCACGGCGAACCGCTGGTGAACGTCCGGCGTCGTGACAACGCAGCAGTGAAGATGGCCCTGGCCAGACGAGCGATGGACGAGGTCCGTCCCGGGGCCACTATCTTCCTCGGCAGCGGCTCGACTACAGCCTGCTTGGCTCAATGTCTTCTGCACAGCCGCGAGCTAACGGTCATTACCAACGCCCTGAACATCGCACTCGAATTGGCGCCCGCGCCTGGCGTGAGCGTCATAGTGACTGGTGGCTCCTTTCGGCGGGGCGAGATGTCTCTGACCGGGCCGATTGCACAGAGCACGCTCAAGCAGACGCCATTCGAGGTCGCATTCATCAGCGCCCAAGGGATCTCGGCAGACGCCGGTCTTTCGACCGCGTTCACGCCCGAGGCGGCCACCGACCGAGTTGTGTTGGAGGTGGCGCCGCGACTGGTGGTGCTGGCGGAGGCGCAGAAGCTCGGGCGGACCGCACCGATCTGCGTCGGCCCCACGGCCGCGATCGATCTTCTTGTCACCGACGCCGAGCCTGACGACGACGAGTGCCTGCGCGTCGCGGCTCAGGGCGTGGCGGTCGTGGCCCTGCGCCCGCCGATCGCCGTCTGAGCACAGCCGCTCCGCAGACGCCGACAGCGCTGAACCGCACGATGCGACCTGTCGGGTCGCCGTCTGAGCGGGCCCGGGGGCGCCCGAGGGCCTTCGCCGCCGAGAACCGAGTAGCGTTGGGCCATGCCGCAGCTCAGATCCCGCACCACAACGCAGGGCCGCAACATGGCCGGTGCCCGCGCCCTCTGGCGGGCGACCGGCATGACTGACGACGACTTCGACAAGCCGATCGTCGCGGTGGCCAACTCCTTCACCCAGTTCGTGCCCGGTCATGTGCATCTCAAGGACCTCGGCCAACTGGTGGCCACCGAGGTAGCCGCCGCGGGCGGGGTGGCCAAGGAATTCAACACCATCGCGGTAGACGACGGCATCGCCATGGGGCACGACGGGATGCTGTACAGCCTGCCCAGCCGCGATCTGATCGCGGACTCGGTCGAGTACATGGTGAACGCCCACTGCGCCGACGCTCTGGTCTGCATCTCCAACTGCGACAAGATCACGCCGGGAATGCTGATGGCGGCCATGAGGCTCAACGTCCCGACGGTGTTCGTGTCGGGCGGTCCGATGGAGGCCGGCAAGACGAAGCTGGCCGGGGTGACCGTGAAGCTCGACCTGATCGACCCCATGATCGGCGCGGGAGACGACCGTGTCAGCGACGAGGACCTGCTGGAGATGGAGCGCTCCGCCTGCCCGACTTGCGGGTCGTGCTCGGGCATGTTCACAGCCAACTCGATGAACTGCCTCACCGAGGCCCTTGGGCTCTCGCTGCCCGGCAACGGCACGGTGGTGGCGACGCACGCCGACCGGCGCGAGCTGTTCTGCGAAGCGGGCCGCCGCGTGGTGGATCTGGCCCGTCGCTGCTACGAGAAGGACGACGAGTCGGTGCTGCCCCGCTCGATCGCGGCCAAGGCCGCCTTCGAGAACGCCATGCGACTCGACATCGCCATGGGCGGCTCCACCAACACGGTGCTGCACATTCTGGCCGCGGCCCGGGAGGGCGGCGTCGACTTCACCATGGCCGACATCGACCGACTCAGCCGCAGCACGCCCAACATCTGCAAGGTCGCTCCCTCGACGTCGCAATACCACGTGGAGGACGTGCACCGCGCCGGGGGCATCATGGCGATCCTCGGCGAACTAGACCGGGGCGGGCTGCTCGACACGTCAGTGACGACAGTGCACTCCGAGACGCTCGCAGACGCGCTCGAGGTGTGGGACGTCGGGCGCGGCCCGTCGAGCGAGGTCGTCGACTTCTACCGGGCCGGGCCGGCGGGCATTCCCACCCAGCAGGCGTTCAGCCAGGCCGAGCGGTGGCCGACCCTCGACCTCGACCGGGCCGACGGCTGCATCCGCTCGGTGGACAGCCCCTACAGCACCGACGGCGGGTTGGCGGTGCTCTACGGGAATGTCGCCGTGGACGGCTGCATCGTGAAGACCGCCGGAGTCGACGAGTCGATCTTCCGCTTCTCGGGCCCGGCCCGGGTGTTCGAGAGCCAGGACGAAGCTTGCGACGGCATCCTCGACGAACGGGCAGGGATCTCTGCGGGCGACGTGGTCGTCGTGCGCTACGAGGGCCCGCGTGGCGGCCCCGGCATGCAGGAGATGCTCTATCCGACCTCCTACATCAAGTCTCGCGGGCTCGGCAAGGAGTGCGCTCTGCTCACCGACGGCCGGTTCTCCGGAGGCACGTCGGGCCTCTCGATCGGCCACGTCTCGCCGGAAGCAGCCGAGGGGGGAGCGATAGCGCTCGTGCGCGACGGCGACATCATCGATATCGACATACCCAACCGCACCGTGAACCTGCGGGTGACCGATGCGGAACTCGACCGCCGACGCGCCGCTGAGGATGCTCGCGACAGTGGCTGGCAGCCCGGCGCCCGCCAACGTCAGGTATCCGCCGCCCTGCGAGCCTACGCCGCCATGGCGACTTCGGCCGACAAGGGCGCCGTGCGCGACGTCGAGCGCATCACGGGCTGAATACGCGGACCACGGGGCTAGCCCCCGCCGACACCGCTGATGCTGGGGCGCACCACACCCTCGGCGGCCGCGCGGGCGGCGACTTCGGCGGCCACCCGGGCCGCGACCCGGCGATCAAAGACGGAGGGGATGATGTAGTTGCGGTCGAGGTCCTCGTCGTCGATGACCGCAGCGATGGCTTTCGCGGCCGCCACCTTCATGCCTTCAGTGATCCGCGTGGCCCCGGCGTCCAGGGCGCCCCGGAACACGCCGGGGAAGGCCAGCACGTTGTTGATCTGATTGGGAAAGTCAGATCTTCCGGTGGCCATCACCGCAGCGAGGCCGTCGGCCTCCTCGGGACGGATCTCCGGGTCCGGATTGGCCATTGCGAACACCACCGGTCGGGGCGCCATCGATCGGATGTCGGCCGCGGTGAGCAGACCAGGCGCCGACACGCCGATGAAGACATCGGCGCCGCGCAGAATGTCCGACAGCGAGCCGGCCTTTCGCTCCGGATTCGTGTGCTGGGCGAACCATCCCTTGGCCCGGTTGAGGCCATCCCGGCCTCGATAGACGGCGCCTATTCGGTCCGCCCCGACGATCTCGCCCACTCCAGCATCAATGAGGATCTTGCCGACGGCCACACCCGCCGCGCCCATGCCCGAGATGACTACTGACACGTCTGAGATTTCCTTGCCCACCAGTTTCAGCGAGTTCTCCAGAGCCGCGAGCGTCACGATGGCCGTGCCGTGCTGATCGTCATGGAATACCGGGATGTCGAGAGCCTCGATGAGCCGCTCCTCGACGTCGAAAGCGGCGGGTGCGGCGATGTCCTCCAGATTGATGCCCCCGAAGGAAGGCGCCATGCGGGTCACCGTCTCGACTATCTCGTCGGTCGATGCCACGTCGAGGCACAGCGGGAAGGCATCCACGCCGCCGAACTCCTTGAACAGCAGCGCCTTGCCCTCCATCACCGGCAGGGCCGCCTCGGGGCCGATGTCGCCGAGACCCAGAACCGCAGTGCCGTCGGAGACGATGGCGACGATGTTCTTGACCATGGTGTGGGTGTGACGCAGCATCGGTTCACGCTGGATCGCGGTGCAGACGCGGGCGACTCCGGGGGTGTAGGCCATGGCCAGATCGTGGGCATCGCCGACCGGGCACAGCCCGTTGACCTGTATCTTGCCGCCCTCATGAAGACGGAAGGTCCGGTCCCACCAGTCGAGCACCGTGACGCCGTCGAGATCGCTCACTGATTCGACGATTCGACGAGCGTGCTCGGTGGAGCGCGCCAGCACATCGATCTCCCGCATCACCACCGGGCCCTTGGCTTCGAATCCCGGAATAGCAGCTATGTTCCCCCCGGCCTCTCCGATGGCAGTGGCGAATCGCCCCAGAGTTCCGGGCCGGTTCCCTAAGGACACCTTGATGGTGATCGAGTATGCCGGAGTGGGGGTGGACGCATCGCTGATCACGAGAAGAATCCTATCCTGCTGTCTTCCACTGTGAGATCCTCATTGCCGAGTAGTTGCTAATGCAGTTGATCCGTGGCTATCGTTGTTCTGCCCGCATCCGAGATTCTCTCAAAGGAGCAATAGTGGTCCGACAAATGTCCGAAGAACACAAGGCAGCGAACGCCAGAGCCCGCGCTGAGAACAGAGCCGTCAGCGAGTATCTGGAAGGCCTTGAGACCAACCGACCCAAGCGAGGGCGCAAGCGCAGTGCCGACGCGATGAAGAAGCGCCTCGAAGCGATCGCCGAAGACCTCGAGACGGCAACACCGATCAGGCGAGTGCAACTCGTGCAGGAGCGGATCGACTTGGAGCAGGCCATTGTGGCGTCCGCGGAGACAGTGGACATCAGCGAGCTAGAGGACGCCTTCGTGGCCGCGGCAGTGTCCTACAGCGGCCGCAAGGGCATCACTTACTCGGCCTGGCGCGAGGTCGGTGTGCCCGCCGCCGTTCTCCAGAGGGCCGGCATCTCCCGCAGCGGAAGCTGACGGCATCTTGTGCCTGCGGCCGTGGCTACGGCCGCAGGCGTTCTCTGGACTAGAGCCTCATCTCGGCGGGCTGCCTAGCAGCCGCCGGGTCAAGGTCGGTGACGGCGTTCGCCTGATCCACGACTCGCATGGTCTGCTCGAACGCGGTCCCGACGAGCTTGATCGGCTCCGACATCAAGTCGTCCAACCGCTCCCCGATCGCGGCTGTCCGCGGATCGTCGGCTAGTCGGTCGAGGAGACCGTCCAAACTCATCGGCGTGCCCGTCCGGGCGAGACGCGCCGCTTGCCGGGAGGGCTCGGCCATCACCTCGTGGGCCTCCTCGCGACCCAGTCCCGCACCGACGAGCGCAGTCAGGAGCCGCGTCGTGGCCAGCAGCGGAAGATGCCTCGCCGTCTCGGCGGCGAAGGCCTCGACGTCGATCTCCAACTCGTCGAGCACGCTCAGAGCGGTGTGCAGCAGCCCGTCGGCCGCGCAGAAGGCGTCGGGCAGGGCCACCCGCCGGACCGCGGAGCAGCTCACGTCGCCCTCGTTCCACTGCCTTCCGGCCAGTCCGGCGACCATGGCCAGGTGGCCGTCGAGCACTGTTCGCAGCGCTCCGATCCGTTCCGAGGAACGGGCGTTGGCCTTGTGGGGCATGGCCGACGAGCCCACCTGACCGGCTCGGAACCCCTCCGACACCAGGCCCTGGCCCGCCATGAGCCGAAGGGTCACCGCCAGCGAGGCCGGCCCGGAAACGGCCTGCACAAGGGCGGCGACCACGTCCAGGTCCATGGACCGGGGGTAGGTCTGCGCCGAAGTGGCCAGCACCTGATCGAAGCCGAGGTGCTCGGCGACCATCCGCTCCAGTTCGTCCACCGCATCGAGCGAGCCGAGCAGGTCGAGCTGGTCGAGACGGGTGCCGACTGCACCCTTCATCCCCCGCAGCGGATAGCGCGCCATCAACTCGTCGATCCGAGCAAGCCCGAGCATCGTCTCGGACGCCGCGTCAGCGAAGCGCTTGCCCAGCGTCGTCGCCTGAGCGGCCACATTGTGCGTGCGGGCCACCATCACCGTGGCGGCATGCGACTCGGCCAGCTCCGCCATCCGGGCCACCACCGCGACGAGGTCGCCGCGGATCACCTTCAGCCCCTCCAGGATCTGGAGCTGCTCGACGTTCTCGGTCAGGTCACGCGACGTCATGCCCAGATGGATGCGCTCGTGTCCCGCCAGGGCGCAGAACTCGTCGATCCTGGCTTTCACGTCGTGTCGGGTGGAGGCTTCCCGTGCGGCGATCGACTCGAGGTCGACCGTGTCGACCACGGCCTCGTAGGCGTCCACGACGTCGCGGCCGACTTCCAGCCCGAGCCGGCGCTGGGCCTCGAGCACCGCCAGCCACAGCCTCCGCTCCAGCACGACCCGGCACCGCGGCGACCACAGGGCCCGCATCCGGTCGCTGGCATAGCGGACCGCGAGCAGGTTGGGAGACTCGATCTCCATCACGTCGTCTCGCCAGCCGCGCGCCTCCCGGCCGCACGCCCCTCGACCGCCGGCCGACCGGCGGCAGTCGCCACCGCTAGGCCGCCTTCTGCCAGTCGAGGAACTGGCTCCGGCCCGGGCCGACCCCCACCAGCCGGATCGGCACGCCGATGCCCTCCTCCAGGAACGAGATGTAGTCGGCCGCGGCTCTGGGCAGCTCGCCGGGCCGCCTGACGCCAGTGAGGTCGCTCCTCCAGCCCTCGAGCTCGGCATAGAGCGGCACGGCCTTGTGGATCACCGACTGGTGGTAGGGCATGTGCTCGTATCGCTCGCCGCCGAGCTCGTAGGCCACGCAGACCTTGAGCCGGTCGAGCCCGTCGAGCACGTCGAGCTTGGTGAGCGCGACCTCGCTGAGCGAG
Source organism: Acidimicrobiales bacterium (assembly GCA_963667505.2). GTDB lineage: Bacteria > Actinomycetota > Acidimicrobiia > Acidimicrobiales > Aldehydirespiratoraceae > Aldehydirespirator. Next base: position 3,077,003 of record OY763490.2, read on the forward strand.
TTGAGGCGCACCGCCTGCCGCAGCATCACCAGGTCGAACCATCCGGTGCGGCGCCTGCGGCCGGTGTTGGTGCCGTATTCGCCGCCGACGTCCACCAAATGGTCTCCGACCTCGTCGAAGAGTTCGGTGACGAACGGGCCGGAGCCGACCCGGGTGGCGTAGGCCTTGGCGACTCCGATGACGCGGTCGATGTGGCGCGGCCCGATCCCCGACCCGATGCAGGCACCCGCCGCCACCGCATTTGACGAGGTCACGAAGGGATAGGTGCCGTGATCGAGGTCGAGGAAGGTGCCTTGCGCCCCTTCGAGCAGCACATGGCGGCCCGACTCCAGCGCTTCGTGCACCAGGGCCACGGTGTCGGCTATGTGCGGCGCGAGTCGGGCTGCGCACTCGCCGAGGTATTCCTCGGCGATGTCGTCGCCTCGCATCGGCAGGCGGTTGAAGACCTTGGCCAGCACCTTGTTGGTATGCGCGAGGGCGGCATCGAGCTTGGCCCGGAAGATCTTCGGATCGAGCAGATCTTGCACTCGCAGGCCGATGCGCATCGACTTGTCGGCGTACGCGGGCCCGATGCCGCGCTTGGTGGTGCCCAGCTTGGCCTCGCCGAGATGGCGCTCGTGCAGAGCGTCCAGCTCGGTGTGATAGGGCATTATCAGGTGGGCACTGCCCGAGACCCGCAGTCCGCCGCAGTCGACCCCCCGAGCCTCCAGCCCGTCCATCTCCGCGATGAGCACCCGCGGATCGACGACCACGCCGTTGCCGATGACCGGGGTGATGTGGTCGTACAGCACGCCGCTGGGAATCAGCTGCAGCGCGAACGTCTCGCCGTTCACCACCAGGGTGTGTCCGGCGTTGTGGCCGCCCTGGTAGCGGACGACCATGTCCATATCAGCGGCGACGAGGTCGGTGAACTTCCCTTTCCCCTCGTCACCCCACTGGGTACCGACGACGACGGTCGCAGGCACGGCGCTCTCCTTCGGGGGGTGCGTTACCTGCCAAGCCTACTGCGGCGCGAGCTCAGCGGCTCCCCGCGCCGACGCGACGCTTCGTCGAAACAAACCGAATCGACCCCTGCGGGCCGCCTAGCGCAGCCGGATCGACGACTCCGACGAGCCCGGCCGGGCCTGGAAATCGACGGTCACCACGCTGTCGTCTTCGTAGCGTCCCTCGAGCATCGCCACCGCCAGCGGATCGCCGATGGACCGCTGGATCAGCCGCTTCAGCGGCCGGGCCCCGAAGTCGGGGTCGTACCCGGCCTCGGCCAGATGCGCGGAGGCCGCGGCGGTGACGGTGAGTTTCAAGCCGCGGTCCTCGAGCCGTCGGGACAGCAGGCGGAGCTGGATGTCGACGATGGCGGCAAGATCGTCCGGGTCGAGCGGCCCGAACCGAACGATGTCGTCGATGCGGTTCACGAACTCCGGCCTGAAGAAGTTGCCCGGCTCGCCCTGCAGGTTGGACGTCATGATCAGCACCACGTTGGTGAAGTCCACGGTGCGGCCCTGGCCGTCGGTCAGGCGCCCGTCGTCGAGGAGCTGCAGCAACACGCCGAACACCTCGGGATGGGCCTTCTCGACCTCGTCGAGGAGCACCACCGTGTACGGCCGGCGCCTGACCGCCTCGGTGAGCTGACCCCCCGAGTCGTATCCCACGTAGCCGGGAGGAGCCCCGACGAGGCGCGACACCGAGTGCTTCTCCAGGTACTCCGACATGTCGATGCGCACCATCGCCTGCTCGTCGTCGAACAGGAACTCGGCCAGCGACCGGGCCAGTTCGGTCTTGCCCACCCCGGTGGGTCCCAGGAACAGGAAGCTGCCGATGGGGCGGCTGGGATCGCCCAGGCCGACCCGGCTGCGGCGGATGGCGTTGGCCACCACGCTCACCGCCTCGTCCTGGCCCACCACCCGCTCATGGAGGTGGTCCTCCAGGCGAAGCAGCTTGGCCGCCTCGCCCTCCATTAGCCGCGACACCGGAACGCCGGTCATCCGGCTGACGACCGCCGCGATGTGGTCGGCGTCCACCTCCTCAGTGAGCATCGACGACTCCTGCTGCAGTTCCGCCAGGTGGCCGGTCGCCTCGTCGATGCGGCGGTCGAGGTCGGGGACGATGCCGTAGCGGATCTCGGCGGCCCGGTTGAGGTCGGCCTCGCGCTCCAGCTCGCTGCGGCGGGCCTCCAGCTCCTCCTTGAGCGACCGGATGACCGCGATGGCGTCCTTCTCGGCCTGCCATCGCGCCCCCAGAGCGGACTGCTGCTCGGTCAGCTCGGCGATCTCGCGGTCGAGGTCGTCGAGACGGCGCCGGGACACGTCGTCGCTCTCGGAGGCCAGCGCGACCCGCTCCATCTCCAGTTGGCGCAGCCGGCGCTGCACGACGTCGATCTCGGTGGGCACCGAGTCGATCTCGATCCGCAGCGAGCTAGCGGCCTCGTCGATGAGGTCGATCGCCTTGTCGGGCAGGAACCGGCCGGTGATGTAGCGGTCCGCCAGCTCGGCCGCGGCTATTAGCGCGGAGTCCTTGACCCTCACGCCGTGATGCACCTCGTAGCGCTCCCGCAGGCCCCGCAGGATGGCCACGGTGGACTCCACCGAGGGGGGCTCCACCAGGACCGGCTGGAAGCGGCGCTCGAGGGCGGCGTCGGTCTCCACATGCTTGCGGTACTCGTCGAGGGTGGTGGCGCCCACCATCCTGAGGACGCCCCGGGCCAGCAGCGGCTTGAGCATGTTTCCGGCGTCCATGGCCCCCTCCGCCGCGCCCGCGCCCACCACGGTGTGCAACTCATCGATGAAGGTGACGACCTCGCCGCCTGCCTCCTCGATCTCCGACAGCACCGCCTGCAGGCGCTCCTCGAACTCGCCCCGGTACTTCGCCCCGGCCACCATGGAGGCCAGGTCGAGCACCACGAGCCGCTTGCCGCTGAGGCTGTCGGGGACGTCGCCCTCGACGATGCGCTGGGCGAGACCCTCGACGATGGCCGTCTTGCCCACGCCGGGCTCGCCGATGAGCACCGGATTGTTCTTGCGTCGGCGGGCCAGCACCCGGATCACCCGACGGATCTCGTCGTCGCGGCCGATCACGGGATCGAGCTCGCCCTGGCGGGCCGACGCGGTCAGGTCCCGGCCGAAGCGCTCGAGCGCCTGATACTGGTTCTCGGGGGCCTTGGTGGTGACCCGATGGGTGCCCCGCACCTCGCGCAGGACCCTCAGGAGCAGCTCCTGATCGAGCCCGAGCCGGTCGCCGAGGGCGAGCACCAGATGCTCCGTGGACAGATACTCGTCGCCGAGCTCGGACCGCAGCCGGTCGGCGGAATCGAGCAGGTCGTGCAGTTCCCGCGAGATGGCTACTTCGGACCCGTAGGCGCGCGGCAGGGCGGCCACCACCTGCTGCGCCCGCTCCAGGACGATTCGAGGATCGGCGCCCGCCTTGTGCAGGATCGGCAGCACCAGGCCCTCGGCCTGATTGAGCAGGGCGACCAGCAGGTGGTCGGGCGTGACCTCGGCGTGGGACGCCGTCCGGGCCGCCTCGGTGGCGGCCGAGAACGCCTCGGTCGTCTTCAGGGTCCAGCGGTTGGGATCAACGGCCATCGCGGCCTCCCTGGTGAGGCGTCGCGGGCGGACCGGCGCGTTCGGGCTCCGGGCCGCGCGACGGGGCCCGCGGCCCGCGGTACAGGGTGACGGCCCTCGTCTGGGAGCGGTCAGTCACGAACCCCCGGGCTGCCAGGTCGGCCAGACGGTCCTGCTCGGCGGCGGCGAGCTGTTCGGCAAGTTCATCCACCTGGCGCTCGAGCTCCAGGATGCGTTGGACGCCGGCGAGGTTGATGCCCTCGCCCGTGAGCTCTGCGATGCGTTCGAGCAGGGCCAGATCGGCCTCGCTGTAGCGGCGGCGGCCGCCCGCGGTGCGGGCCGGTTCGAGCAGTCCCTTGCGTTCGTAGATTCGCAGGGTCTGGGGGTGCATCCCCGCGAGCTCCGCGGCCACGGAGATCACGTAGACGGCTCGGTGATAGCGGTCATCGTTCATTGGTTGCCTTCCTTGGGGTCGTGGGCGCGCCATTCGGGTGGCGGGCACCATCGGGGTCATGGGCGCGGTTCGGGTCGTGGGTCGGTCATGGGTGCAGGTGGGCCCTTGGGTCTTCGCCCGGGGCCTCGGCGAACGCCTCGACCGCGGCTCGCTGCTCTTCGGACAGGGTCCCGGGCACTACCACTTCCACCTCCACAATGAGAGCGGCCCCGGCGGTGGCCTCGCTGCCGCGCACCCGCAGCCGGGTGCCCGCGGTCGTGCCGGGCGGTATGCGGATGGTGACAGTCGAGCCGTCGAGGGTGGGCACCCGCACATCCGCTCCCAGGGCTGCCTCGGCGAACGTGACGGGCACGGTGAGCGTGAGGTTGTTGCCGTCCCGGCCGAAGAAGCGATGAGGCCTCACATGCACTCGAACGTAGAGGTCGCCGGATTCGCCGCCGGCCTGTCCCGGCGCGCCCCTGCCCTTCAGCCTGATGCGCTGTCCGTCGGCCACTCCGGCCGGGATGCGGGCCTTGACCTCACGACGGCGGTGCTCGACTCCCCGGCCCGCGCATGCTCGACACGGCTCGTCGATCACGCTGCCGCGGCCCGTGCAGGCGCTGCAGGGACGACTGAACGAGAACAGCCCCTGGTTCTCGTCGAAGGTGCCGGAGCCGCCGCAGGCCTTGCACGGCTTGGGCTTGGCCGGAGGCTCGGCGCCCAGGCCCTGGCAGCTTCGGCACGTCGAATCCCCGACCACCGGCACCGAGACGGTCACGCCCGCGACGGCATCGGCGAAGTCGAGATGCAGATCGGTCGCGACGTCGCCGCCGCGACGGGGACCGCCCTGGCGGCGGCGCCCGAACAGGTTGCCCAACAGCCCGCCCAGATCTCCCATCTGGTCGAAGCCGGCGTTGAATCCGCCGGCCGGGCCGGGGCCGCCCGGGCCGAAGGCGCCGGACATCGGGCCCAGGCGGCGGACGTCGTCGTAGGCCTTGCGCTTCTCCGCGTCGCCGACCACGTCGTAGGCGGCCGAGACTTCCTTGAAACGGTCCTCCACCGCGGCGTCGCCCGGGTTGGCGTCAGGGTGCAGCTTCTTGGCCAGCTTGCGGTAGGCCTTGGTGATATCGGCGGCGGAAGCCTGCTCGGTGACGCCCAGGATCCGGTAGTAGTCCTTCTCGAACCATTCTCGCTGGGGCTCCACGCTCATCGCTCCTAGGTTCGGACTCTGACCATCGCCGGCCTCAGCACCCGGCCGTTCCAGGCGTAGCCGGTCCGCAGCACCTCGACCACGACCGGGCCGACCTCGTCGCCCTCGTCGGTCTGCTCGCTCATCACCGCCTCGTGGAAGCCGGGATCGAAGGGCTCGTCCACCGAGCCGAGCACGGCCAGACCCTCGGCGGACAGCAGGCCCAACAGCTGGGCGTGAACGGCCTCCATGCCTTCCACGCCTTGGCTCACCGCGGCCTCGCACGCGTCGAGCACGGGCAGAAGCGCCGCGGCCAGCCTGGAGGCGGCCTGCGAGACCAACTCGGTGTTGCGCTTCACCGTCTGACGCCTGAAGTTGGTGAACTCCGCGGTGACCCGCTGCAGGTCTTCGAGGTAGGCGTCGCGCTCAGCGCGAACACCGGCCAAGTCGAGCGCTTCTGCGCCGCCCGCCGAGTCCGCTCCAGTAGCGGCGCCCGCGTCGTCAGCTGACTCCGCTTCGGCCGCGGCGCCCGCGTCAGCAGGCTCGACAGAAGCGCCGACATCTGACTCGGCTTCGGCCGCGGCGCCCGCGTCGGCAGGCTCGGGCTGTCCTAGGTCGGGCTCGGGCCCCGCCGCGAGACCGGGCTCGGGTTCGCGCTCGTCGGCGCCGGTCGAACTCGCGTCGACCACGGACTCCGGCTCCGAAGCGTCGCGGGGTCGAGCGCTCACGCCGACTTGCTGTCGTCTTCGACGATCTCGGCCTCCACGACATCGTCATCAGAGTCCGCCGACGCGGCCTCCGACGGGCGCTCTGCCGCGGCCGCAGCCTCGTAGAGCCGCTGGCCGAACTCCTGGCTGGCCGTCATGAGAGCCTCGGTGGCCGACTTGACGGCCTCTACGTCTTCGCCCGCCAGGGCCGTCTTCAGGTCCGCGAGCTTCGACTCGATGGTCTTCTTCTCGTCCTCGGCCACTGCTTCGGCCTGGTCGGCGAGCAGCTTCTCGGTCTGGTACACCAGCGTGTCGGCGGTGTTGCGGACCTCGGCCTCGTCACGTCGGCGACGGTCCTCCTCGGCGTGGGCCTCGGCGTCGGCCACCATCTGGTCGATGGTGTCGGAGTCCAGCGAGGACTGGCCGGTGATGGTCATCGACTGCTCCTTGCCGGTGGCCTTGTCCTGGGCGCTCACATGCACGATGCCGTTGGCGTCGATGTCGAAAGTCACCTCGATCTGGGGCATTCCCCGGGGCGCCGGGGGCAGGTCGACGAGCTGGAACTTGCCGAGCGTCTTGTTGTACGCGGCCATCTGGCGCTCGCCCTGCAGCACATGGATCTCCACCGAGGGCTGGCCGTCCTCGGCGGTGGTGAAGATCTCGCTCTTGCGGGTGGGGATGGTGGTGTTGCGCTCGATGAGGGTGGTCATCACGCCGCCCTTGGTCTCGATGCCCAACGACAGTGGGGTCACGTCGAGCAGGAGCACATCCTTGACCTCGCCCTTGAGCACGCCGGCCTGGATGGCCGCGCCGACGGCCACCACCTCGTCGGGGTTGACGGTCTTGTTGGGCTCTCGGCCGGTCATCTCCTGCACCAGATCGGCCACCGCAGGCATCCGGGTCGAACCGCCCACCAGCACCACATGGTCTATGGCGCCCTTCTTGAGGCCGGCGTCGGAGATGGCCTGCTCGAAAGGGCCTCGGCAGCGGGCCAACAGGTCGGCGGTGAGCTCCTGGAACTTGGCCCGGCTCAGCGTGTAGTCGAGATGCAGGGGGCCCTGGTCGGTGGCGGTGACGAACGGCAGGTTGATCTGCGTCGACAGGGTCTGCGACAGCTCGATCTTGGCCTTCTCGGCGGCCTCCTTGAGCCGCTGCATGGCCATCGGGTCGGCCGACAGATCCACGCCGTGGTCGCCCTTGAAGGAATCCACGAGCCAGCTGATGACCGCCGCGTCCCAGTCGTCACCGCCGAGGGCGGTGTCGCCCGAGGTGGACTTCACCTCGAACACCCCCTCGCCGAGCTCCAGCACGGACACGTCGAACGTGCCGCCCCCGAGGTCGAACACCAGGATGACCTGGTCGTCGGTCTCCTTGTCGAGCCCGTAGGCGAGGGCGGCGGCCGTCGGCTCGTTGATGATGCGAAGCACTTCGAGGCCGGCGATCCGCCCGGCCTCCGTGGTGGCGGTCCGCTGGGCGTCGTCGAAGTAGGCCGGCACAGTGACCACCGCCTGGTTGACGGAGTCGCCGAGGTACTCCTCGGCGTCGCGCTTGAGCTTCATGAGCACGCGAGCGGAGATCTCCTGGGCCTTGTAGGCCTTTCCTTCGATGTCGGCGCTCCAGCCGGCCTCGCCCATGTGGCGCTTCACCGAGCGGATGGTGCGGGCCGGGTTGGTGATGGCCTGGCGCTTGGCGACCTCGCCCACGAGGACGTCGCCGCCCTTGCTGAAGGCCACGACGGAAGGGGTCGTGCGCGATCCCTCGGCGTTGGGGATCACCACTGGATCCCCGCCCTCGAGGACGCTCACGACAGAATTGGTGGTACCGAGATCGATACCCACAGCCTTGGGCATGGTTGACTGACCTTTCTTGGTTGTTCTTCTCTCGCAGCCGAGGCCCGGAGCGGGCAATCTCACTGCGTTGTATCTTCTAACGCCAGCATACCTAAGTTCATTCCATTTGGATGCAGAAAAGTTGAGTCTCTATATATCAGCTTTGTCCCTGTCCGGTGCGCTACCTTGACGGGCATGGCCAAGGCGTGGGACCTGATCCTGCTGCGCCACGGGCGCAGCCAGTGGAACGACCTGAACCTCTTCACCGGCTGGCACGACTGCGCGCTGAACGACGCCGGGCGCCGGGAGGCCCGCCGGGCGGCCGAGATGCTGACCGATGCCGGTCTGCTGCCTGACGCGGTGCACACCTCCGTGCTGCAACGAGCCGTCGAGACCACCGAGATCGTGCTCAACGCCCTAGGCCTGTCCTCGCTGGAGGTGCAGCACAGTTGGCGACTCAACGAACGCCATTACGGCGACCTGACCGGCCTCGACAAGGCCGCCACCCGGGCCGCCCACGGCGACGAACAGCTGCAGAAGTGGCGCCGCGGCTACGACACCCCGCCCCCGCCCATCCGGTCCGACAACGAGTTCAACCCCAACAACTCGGCCCTCTACGCCGACCTGCCCCCGGACCTGGTGCCGCTGACTGAGAGCCTGGCCGACGTTTTGGCGCGGCTGCTGCCCTACTGGCACGAGGCGGTGGTCCCCGACCTGCGACAGGGCCGCACCGTGCTGGTCTCAGCCCACGGCAACAGCCTCCGCGCCCTGGCCAAGCACCTCGACGGGATCAGCGACGCCGACATCGGCGCCCTCAACATCCCCACCGGCATGCCCCTGCACTACAAGCTCGGCCCCGACATGCTCCCGGTCGAGCCCAAGCACCCCCTAGAGCGGGCCCTCGACCCCGAGGCCGCAGCCGAAGCCGCAGCCGAGGTAGCAGCCCAAGCGTCCCGCCCCACCGCCAACTGATAGCCAACAACACACCCCCAGCCAATCAGGCCAACAGGGAAGACACATCCCAGGGCGACGGGGCGGCGGCTAGACCGGGCGGGTAGGCACCCGCAGGGCGGAGGGATGGCGGCGAGGCCGAGCGGCCGGAGGTGGGCGACAGCCCGCCGGCCGAACGGTCTCGACGGCAGCCCCACCGCCCGGACGACGCGACCACGCCAGCCAAGCCAGCACGAAGCACACCGCAGCCCCACCGCCCGGACGACGCGACCACCCGGAACACGCAACCACCCCGCTGACCGCGCGGATAGTGTCGCGAGCGCCATGAAGACTCGCATCAAGCCCCACCACCTAGTCGTCGCCCTAGGCGTCGCCATCGCGCTCTTCACCGCGGCCTCGGGCATCGCTCCCAGCGTCACCGGGTTCCACGACGAGAGCTCGATCACCCGCGAGGTGTTCGGCAACGTTCCGGGCCCGCTCAAGGTCGCCTTCTACACGCTGGTGCCGATCCTGCTGGTGTACGGAGCGGTCCTGTTCGCCAACCGGGTGAAGAACTGGGAGCGGGGCCGGCCCGACAACCGGCGTACCGACGTCCGCACCGCCAAGCACCGCATGGCCGACTTCCGGGCCGGGGTCTACATGCGCACCCTGCTGCGGGAGCCCGCCGCCGGGGTGATGCACTCGCTCATCTACTTCAGCTTCCTGATCCTGCTCGGGGTCACCACCACCCTGGAGGTCAACCATCAGCTGCCCGACGACCTGAAGTTCCTGCACGGCGACGTGTACCGGGCCTACTCGGCGGTGGGCGACGCGGCCGGCGCGGTGTTCGTGGTGGGGATGCTGTGGGCGATCCTGCGCCGCTACGGCCCACCGGGGTGGCGTCCCTACCGCATCCGCATCAAGACCCGGCCCGAGCACCTGCTGATCGGGCTGGTCCTGCTGGCCATCGGCGTGACCGGCTTCGGCGCGGAGGCGTTCCGCATCGCCGCCGACGGGACGCCCGACTACGAGCGCTGGAGCTTCATCGGCTATCCGCTGGCCCAGCTCGTCGACGGCACCGGAGCGGTGCGCGGCTGGCACCAGGCCTGGTGGATCGCCCACGTCGTGACGTTCGCGGTGTTCCTGGTGATCCTGCCCACCACGATGCTGCGTCACATGTTCACGTCGCCGCTAAACATGTACCTGCGCCACCGCGACCGGCCCAAGGGCGCCATGCGGCCCATGCCCGACCTGGTGGAGGGCGACACCGAGCTCGAGACGTTCGGTGCCTCGGTGATCGAGGACTTCACCTGGAAGCAGCTGCTCGACACCGACGCCTGCACGATGTGCGGACGGTGCACTTCGGTGTGCCCGGCGCATGCCACCGGCAAGCCGTTGGACCCCCGCGAGATCGTGCTCAAGACGGGCGAGGTCATGGCCCTCACCGGCAGTCCGCCCACCTCGCCGCCGTTGGGCAGCGGCGAGGTGGAGGTGTCGGTGCCGGCCAACTGGATGTTCGAGCGCGTCACCGCCGAGGAACTGTGGGCGTGCACGTCGTGCCGGGCCTGCGACGAGATCTGCCCGGTCAACATCGAGATCCTCGACAAGATCCTCGACATGCGCCGCTATCTCACCCTGATGGAGAGCGACTTCCCCTCCGAGCTCGGCCAGGCCTTCAGGGGCATGGAGAACTCGTCCAACCCGTGGTCGCTGAGCCAGACGGAGCGGGCCGACTGGGCCGGCGACCTCGACGAGGTGCGGGTGGTGGCCGGCGGCGACCCGTTCGACGCCGAGTACCTGTACTGGGTGGGCTGCGCCGGATCGTTCGACGACAAGAACAAGAAGGTGGCCCGGGCCATGGCCAAGCTCCTGGAGCGGGCCGGCGTGGACTTCGCCATCCTCGGGCCGGCCGAGAACTGCACCGGCGACTCGGCCCGGCGCTCGGGCAACGAGTACCTGTTCCAGATCCTGGCGGCCTCCAACATCGAGACGCTCAACGGGATGGGGGTGCGCAAGATCATCACCCAGTGCCCCCACTGCTTCAACACGCTGGCCAACGAGTACCCGCAGCTCGGCGGGCACTACGAGGTGGTGCACCACAGCCAGCTGCTGGAGTGGCTGGTGTCCGAGGGCAGGCTCGACCTGGAGGGCACCAGCCTCGAGGAGCGGGTGGTCTACCACGACAGCTGCTATCTGGGCCGCCACAACGACGTGTACATGGCGCCGAGGCGGGTGCTGGGATCGCTGGGGGGCATCGAGGTGGTGGAGGCCGGCCGAAACGGCACCAAGGGCATGTGCTGCGGCGCAGGCGGGGCCCGCATGTGGATGGAGGAGACGATCGGCACGAAGGTCAACGACGAGCGGGCCCGGGAGCTGCTCGACACCGGCGCCTCCCGCATCGCCACCGCCTGCCCCTTCTGCTACATCATGATGGATGACGGCGTGCGAGCGGCCGGGGTGGACGAGGACGAGGTGAAGGTGGGCGACATCGCTCTGCACGTCCTGGAGGCCGTCGAGGCCCGCGACTCCTCTGGCTGATCCCCGTGGGGCCGCGGATAGCAGTCATCGACAACTACGACTCGTTCGTCTACATACTCGTGCAGTACCTCGGGGAGTTGGGTGCTCAGCCTTCGGTGTTCCGCCACGACGCAGTGACGGTCGAAGGCCTGCGTCGGCTCGAACCCGACGGGATCCTGATCAGCCCGGGGCCGGGCACGCCCGACGAGGCGGGCGTCAGCAACCGCCTGCTTGCCGAGTTGAGCGGGCATGTCCCGATCTTCGGAGTGTGTCTGGGCATGCAGTGCATCGGGCAGGCGTTCGGGGGATCGGTCGTCCGCGCGCCGCGGGTGATGCACGGCAAGACCTCGCTGATCAGCCACCGCTCCGCAGGCGTGTTCGACGGTCTTCCCAACCCGCTCACCGCCACCCGCTATCACTCGCTCGTCGTCGAACGCTCGTCGCTGCCCGATGAACTGGAGGTGACCGCCACATGCAGCGAGGGGCTGGTCATGGGGCTGCGCCACCGGCAGCACAGCACCGAGGGGGTGCAGTTCCATCCCGAGTCGGTGCTGACGCACTCCGGACGCGCGCTGTTGGAGAACTTCCTGGCCCGCTGCGGCTGAGAGGCGGGCGCTACCGCTACTCGGGACTGCCCTGAGTCTGGCCGTTCTATTCGGAGTCCGAGTCCGGCGGCGCATCGTCCCCCCCGCCGGCCGGAGCAGTGTCGGCCGGACCGAGGTCCACCGGAACAGTGTCCGCCGGACCGAGGTCCACCGGAACAGTGTCCGCCGGACCGAGGTCTGCCGGAACAGTGTCCGCCGGAGCGAGGTCCACCGGGACGTCGAGCTCGCCCACAATGAGATCGATCGGGGTCCCGAGCCTCACCTCGACATTCGCGGGCGGCGACTGGGCTATGATCCTGCCCACATCGGCCGATCCCGGCTCGACTGGTTCGAATCTGACGATCCCGATGACCAGCCTCTCACGCTCCAAAGCGAGCCTTCCCGTGTCGAACAGCAGCCCCGTCACGACCGGGACCGGCACGAGGGGCTGGCCCGCAGAGATGACCACGACCACCAGCGAGCCCGGTCCGACCGGCGAGTTGGCCGTGGGGTCGGTGTCGATGATCTCACCCTCCGGAACGGTGTCCGAGGGCTCCCTCCGCTGGTCGACCCGCAGGCCCATGGTGTTCAGGGCCTGGAAGGCGTCCACCAGCGGCTGGCCTCGCACGTCGGGAACGAACATCTGGGCAGGTCCGGTGGAGATTGTGATCGTCACCGCCTCGCCTTGAGGCAGTTCGGCCCCGGCAGGCGGCTCCTGGGCGACGACGATGCCCGCCTCGGCTTGGCTGGGCCCCTGCAGAGCAATCACCGAGTATCCCGCAGCCGTCAGCAACTCCCGCGCGTCGGTGCTGTTGCGGCCCCTCACCGGCGGGACAAGCGACTCCTCAGCCTGGCTGATGGTGATGAGCACGGTTGAGCCCTCGTCGACCCGCTGGCCCGCAGGCGGGCTCTGCCTGAAGACGACGTTCTCGGGGACCTCGGTGTTGATCTCGTAGGAGACCTCGTCCTGGAGACCCTCGGCCCGCAGCTGCGCCTGCGCGTCTATGGCCTCCAGCCCCACCACGTCAGGAACCTCCAGGAGGGAGACGTCTCCCGAGTCCGTCGACGCCGCGGGCTCGCCGTCACCGCCCAGTCCGAGGGTCCGGTAGAAGTTCACGGCCAGGAACACGAGCACGCTCACCAGCACGGCCAAGCCCAGCAACATCAAGGTCGTGCGCTTCCAGCCGTCGGAGCGATGAACCTCCTCGTAGAGGTAGGCGGGCGGCTCGTAGTGTCCTGATACAGGACCGCCCGGCGGACCGGCACCGGCACCGCTCCCAGAACCCGAGGCGGGACCGGCGCCAGGACCGGCCCGGGGATGGATCCCAGTACCGGCCCGGCGACTGCTCCGATGCCGGGCACCAGGACCGGCCCGGCGACTGCTCCGATGCCGGGCATCAGGCCCGGCCGGGGACCCGGCACCAGGACCGGTCGGAGGCGCAGCACCAGTACCGGCCGGAGGCCGACCCGGGGCTCCGGCACCCGATCGCGCCGCAGTCTCGGCCGAGGGCGTGGGCGGCTCGGGGCCGGCACCCGCCGCCCGGTCCGATGTCGGGCCGGGCTTCACGGCTGGGAGGTCGCGGCTCGGGGCCGGAGTCGACGCCGACGCAGGCCCGGGCAGGATCTCGTGCCGGCCGGACAGGTAGCGGCCGAGGTCGGCGCACAGATCCTCGGCCTTGGGATAGCGGTTGACCGGATTCTTGGCCAACAGCTTCAAGATGATGGCTTCCAGGGACTGCGGGACGGCGGCACCACGCACCGACGGCGGCAGCGGCCGCTCCTGCACATGCTTGACCGCGACCGCAGTGGCGGTGTCGGCTGCGAACGGAGGCTTGCCCACGATCATCTCGTAGAGCACCACTCCGAGCGAGTAGAGGTCCGACCGTCCGTCGAGCGACTTGCCCCGGGCCTGCTCAGGCGAGAAATAGGTGGCAGTTCCCATGACTGAGCCGAGCTGGGTGAGGTTGTCGCCAGTCCTGCGGGCGAGCGCGGTGGCGATGCCGAAGTCGGCCACCTTCACTTGTCCGTCGTCGCTCACGATGATGTTGCCGAGCTTGACGTCCCGGTGCACGAGACCCGCGCTGTGGGCGCTTCCGAGCGCCTCGGCCACGTCACGGGCGATCTCGGCGGCCCGGTCGGGGCTGAGCGGCCCAGTGGAGCGGAGCACGTCGGCCATGCTGCGACCCACCACATACTCCATCACGATGTAGTAGGTGCCCTGCTCCTGGCCCCAGTCGAAGATCCCCACGATGTTGGGGTGGCTGAGGTTGGCGGCCCCCTTCGCCTCTCGTCGGAAGCGCTCCACGAAGCTGGGATCGTTGGCGAACTCGGGAAAGAGGACTTTGACGGCGACCTGCCTGTCGAGCGACGCGTCGCGGGCCAGGTACACGTCGGCCATACCGCCCCGGGCGATGCGGCGCAACAGCGCGTAACGGCCGTTGAATACAGTCAGTCCCTGATCGGACACCGCGTCCGAGTGTACCGGTTGCCCTATTGCCGGTAATTGAACCGAATACAGCGGTGGTGCCGCCTCGGCGATGCTCCCCCGCGCCCGGGCGTGGTTCAGCCGCTCGCCGTGTCCACGAAGGCTCGATTGTCCGGCCTCGGCCCGCCGGAGTTCAGGCGGCCACCGCGGGGCGGGACTCCAGCACCAGCGGGCCATCGTCGCGTTCCGGCGGCTCGGGCCCTTCAGCCAGGTCCACGACGACGGCCGTTGCGTTGTCGCGCCCGTGTCCCGGCCGCACGGCGACACCTACCAGCTCGCGGGCGGCCGAGGCCGGGCTGTCCGCAGACCGCAGCACATCAGCCAAGTGCGAATCGGGGACCTCGTTGGTGAGCCCGTCGCTGCAGATTAGGAAGCGCGCGCCGCGGACGGCCCGGATCTCCCATCCGTCCACGAGGACTGTCGGCTCATAGCCCACGGCCCGGGTCAGCATGTGCCGGTCGCGGTAGGCGCCGGCCGCGGCCCGGGTCAGCACCCCGTCCCTGACCAGGTTCTCGACCACGGTGTGATCGACGGTGATCCGGCTGAGCCTGCCGGACGCGAGAGCGTAGAGCCGGGAGTCGCCCACGTTGACGACCGCCAGCCGTGGCCGTTCACCCGACTGGCCGAGACTGGCGAGAGCGCACAGAGTGGTGGACATCTCGCCCACCCGGGGATCGTCCCTGGCCGCCTCGATGATCTCGGCGTTGGCCGCGCCCACCGCGGCGATCAGCTGGTCGAGCGTTCGGAACGGCTTGGCGCGGCTGAGCACGCTCAGCGCGATCTCAGCCGCCGCCGCGCCGCCCGCGTAGCCGCCGAGGCCGTCAGCAACCGCGAAGACCGCGCCCGCGGCGAGGTAGCGGTCCTGGTTGTCGCGGCGATGTCGGCCTGCGTCGCTGGCCGCCCCGTGGACGAAGCGCACAGCCGCGGATGCTAACGGTCGCCCGCGGCCCAGAGAGCACCGCCGCGGCCCGGGCCGCTGGCAAGACGCACGGGCCGCGATAGCCTCGGCCCCCGGCCCGCAGGGCGGGCCGATGCCACGCGCGAGTGGCGGAATTGGCAGACGCGCAGGATTCAGGTTCCTGTGTCCGACAGGACGTGAGGGTTCAAGTCCCTCCTCGCGCACGGTGCCCGACGGCGGCAGAACAGCAGAGGCGGCGAACGACCCTCGTCGGCGGGGAGGCTGGACGACGGAGGGCGTGCCGGGCTGGACCGTGGACGGCTCAGCCGACGACGACGTGCTGCTGCGGGACGCCACCGACCTGCTGCGAGCCGAACTGCCCGACCCCCGGCTGGCCGACGACACCGCCTACCTGCGGTGGTGCTACCGCGACAACCCGCTGGGAAGGGCCTGGGAGCGCTACCACTACGTCGACGGCGACGACGGCGAACCGCGGCTTGTGGCCCACTACCTCAACTATCCCCGCCGTTACCGGGGGCCCGGGGGCACGAGCGCCGAGGGCGCCTGGTCGCAGCACGCGGTCACCCGGTCGGGACATCAGCGAGAGCGCCACTTCACCCGCCTGAGCTTCGAGATCTTCGAGGAGGCGGCCGCCGAGGGCCGCACGATCTCGGTGGGCGTGACCAACGCCAAATCGACCGGCGCGGTGGTCAAGTACATCGGGTGGAGGCTGGCAGGCCCGTTGCCGGTGCGGATGGTCCCGGCGACCGGGCTCGGCGGTCGCGGCCCGGCGCGGCGGTCGCGCCGGATGGTCCACGCGGAGGCCACCGACCGGTGGCTCGGCTCGCAGGACTTCGACGATTTCGCGGCGATGGTCGACCGCCATCCGGTGGCCGGCTGGGCCACCGACTGGAGCCCCGACGTCCTGCGCTGGCGGCTGGCCTGCCCGTTCACCCGCTACTGGGCGCACATCGCCGGCGACGTGGCCCTGATCACCACCCGCACGTCGTACGCGCGGGTGCCTGCAACCGCGGTGCTCAAGGTCTTTCCCCTCACGCCGGGAGGATCCGGGTCCGGCCCGTCCACCGAACCGGTGCGGGCGACCGCGGCCGTTCGGGCCGCTACTCGTCATCACCGCTGCGCCTTCGCGGTGTACGCCGGGTTCAACGGCGCGGCGACGGTCAGCGGAATCGCCCCTCCGCGGCGCCTCCAGCCCAGCCCGCTCAACCTGGTGATCCGCAGCCTCGACAACGCCGTCGACGCGGAGTCCCTCACGCTTGACACTTTCGAGCTTCTGGACATGGACGCCTATTAGCGCTCCGTCGCCGAGACGACCGCGCCGCCGTCCCGCCGCCTGAGCCGGTGCCGCCGTCGCGAGGTGCCACGAAGACCCGGGCGACGCAGCCCTAGTGGTCTGTGCCGGCCTGTCCTCCGTTCGTCGAACTGTCGGCGTTAGAGCGAGCGCGAGCAGGTGATGGCCGCTCGCGTCGCGGCGGCGTCATTCCCGCTCTTGTTCGCTGCGCTCACGGGCCGCTCGGGCCACGGCCTCGCCCGTGCGGGCCGGATTCGTTCACCTACCCGCTCGGCCTCCTAGTGGCCCGAGGGCTTACTCGTCGCGGGAGGATGCCCCGAAACGGCGGGCGAGGCTGCTCATGGGGTCGCGGCTCGCCATCGCGGCGAGCTGGCCCGACAGCTCGCGGTGGCGCCGGGCCGCGACGCCCCAGAGACGGGGTCGCAGGATCTGGCGCCGCAGCGGCAGATACCCGAGCTCCCACACCATCAACAGGCCCCAGAAGGCCAGGTCGCTGTGCACTCCCCCGGCGGCCAGCTCGGTCCGGATCCTCATCGAGCCGTGGATCATGTGGAAGATGCGGCGGTCGATGGCGTCGGCCAGCACCGCCTCGGCCACCCGGACAATGCCGGCCCGGTCGTCGGGCGGCTCATCGGAGCGTCCGACCGTCCGTGAGGGCATCGACACCCACCAGAACGGCGACCGGGCGTCGGAGGGCACGTCGAAGACGATCGGGCGGGGAACCAGCCGTCGGGAAGCCAGACGGGGCACGGCCCGGGCGAAGCCCGCGAAGTACGACTCGAACGACGACCACTCCAGTGTCCGGCCCCTCTCCGCGGCGGCCTGCTCGGCCAGCTTGGGCTCGGCCAGCGCGGCCAGATCCGCCAGATGCTCGCCCCGCTGCGCGTACCAGTCGAAGGAACTGCGCTCGAAGCCGGCCTCGGACGACCACGAGTCGCCCGGCGCCATCGTGACCACCTCCACACCGGGCGGGCCGTCCCGCTCGGCCATGGCGGTCCGCACGTCGCCGGGTGTGATGAGATGGTCGTTCACCGGGCGGCTCTCGGGGTGCAGGAACCCGACCATCGACCCGAACGGCACCGCGTGGCGGGGCCGCAGCCGGGCCATCGTGTCGTGGAAGTCGTCCAGGTAGGTCTGCCGGGTGACCAAGGCCAGGTCGGCCGGGTCGTCGGCGCGGTAGAGCACCGGATAGGACTGCGCGAACGAGTGGCTCTTGAAGGCCAGCGTCGGCGGGCCGAAGCGTCGGGTGATCTGGTCGAGGGCCCGGCCCCTGGTCTTGGCGTCGTTGAAGTCGACCACCACATCGTCGCCGTCGGCCACCACGAAGGCCGAGTCGTCGAAGCCGTACTGGAACGACGCCGCTTGCACGCCGCGGCCCATCTCGACCACCTTCCCGTGGGGCATCTCCACCGGCGGGCCGAAGCCGAGGCCGGTCACCTCGGCCGCCATCACGTCAACGCCGAACCGAGGGATGAGCACCTGCGCCGAGCGGTCGATACGGCGCAGCGACGGGTAGTGGAAGTGGTCGAAGTGGTGATGGGTCAGATACACGAAGTCGGGCCGCAGGGTCTCCGCGTCGGGCGGGGCCGAAGGCGGGAAATGCCACCACGACCGCCAGTAGCAGGAGCCGGACAGCCACGGATCGACCAGGATGGTTCCGGCCCGGGTCTCGATCTCGAGGCAGCTGTGACCGATGACCTTGACCCGCACTATCCGCGTAGGCTAACGGTGCTCGTCACCGGGGCCGAAGAGACCGGCGTCTGTGCCCGCACCGGCCGCGCGAGCCAGCGTGGTGCCGCGATCTCATAGCATCGGCCTGTGGCCCGTCCCAGCCGTACGACCGCCGAGGCAACGGCTGCGCCTGTGCAAAGCCACGTCCGACCAGCCGACGGGCGGCGCGGGCTGACCGTCGCGGTGGCGGCCGCGTTCCTGCTGGCGGTGGCGCTGCGGTGGTTCGTGATCCTGCGCTACTACCGGGATCTCCCGCTGGGGTTCACCGACAATTTCTGGTATCACGCGACGGCCAACCAACTGGCGGAGGGCAGGGGCTTCGTGAATCCTTTCGCGCTGGTGGGCGGCATCGACGCCCCGACGGCCGGCCATCCTCCTCTCTACTCGCTGTATCTGGCTGGATGGTCGCTCATAGGCGCGGACACGGCGCTGTGGCATCGGCTCGCGTCGGGCCTGATCAGTGCAGCGGCCGTCATTCCCTTGGCCGCCGCCGCGAACCGGGCAGCCGGGGCCGCGGCCGGCGCTGCCGCCGCGTTCGGCGCGGCCGTGCACCCGCCCCTGTGGATGAACGACGGCCTCATCCTCTCGGAGTCCCTGCATGTGACGGTCGCCGCTCTCGCCATCGCCTGCGCCTACCGCACGGCCGACGACCCGAGCACGGGCAACACGGCGCTGCTGGCCGGTGTGCTGGCCGCGGCTGCGCTGACTCGGAGCGAGGCGGTACTGCTGTTCGTCCTGCTGCTCGTGCCGCTCATACTGAGCCGTCGGGCCCTGCCCGGGCGCGAGCGTCTGCGCCTGCTCGCAGTGGGCGTCACGGTGGCGGCGGCGCTGCTGGCACCCTGGACGGTGCGCAACCTCGTCACCTTCGAAGAGCCCACACTGCTGGCCTCCGGCGCCGGGATGGTGCTCGAATTGGGAAACTGCGACGAGACCTACTCCGGGGATCGGCTCGGCTACTGGACCTTCGACTGCGAGACGACCGCCTGGCCCGAAGGCGACGAGTCGGTGGTCAGCGCCCACAAGGCGGCGGTGGCCGGGGACTACATGGCCGAGCACCTGACGGACTTGCCGAAGGTCGTGGCGGCTCGCATCGGGCGCTTGTTCGGCGTCTTCCGACCGTTCCAGACCGCAGAGTTCGACGTGGTGCTGGAACGCCGGGTGCGAAGCCATGTCTGGCTGGGGCTGGGGATGCACTGGGCCGCCACCGCTCTGGCCGTGGGCGGCGCGGTCGTCCTGCGGCGCCGAGGCCGCACTCTGCTGCCTCCACTGGCGACGGTCGCCGCTTCCGCGGTGGCGGCGGGAGCGGCCTTCGGGATCACGAGGTACCGGATCGGCGCCGACGCGGCGATCGTCATGCTGACCGCAGTGGGCATCGCCTGGGCTCTCGATCGTGTCCGGCGAGTCCCGAGCCGTCCGGTGGCGGCGGTGCCGACGTGACTCCAGAAACGGCCGACGCCACGCTGGCCTCGACGAATCCCGAGCCCTCCCGATCACCGGCACGGCTGCTAGAGCGGGTCGCCGGCCCGGCGGTGCTGAAGGTGTGGCTGCCGACGGCCGCGATCGTGGTCGTCGGCTTGGGCCTTCGACTCTTCGTGGTGCTGGTGGCCCGGCCGGCCTGCTCGCCGGACCCGGCCGAGATCGGCTGCTTCCGGATCAACGGCGACGTCCTCTATCACTTCACCCAGGGCCGGCTGATCGGTGACGGGCACTTCTTCAAGAACGGCATCGAGCATCTCGCCTCGGGGCGCCTCGTCGAGGCGGCCGGGGATCCTCCTGGGTTCGCGCTGCTGCTCGGCCTGTGGTCGGCGCTGGGCTTCGACTCGGTGGACTGGCAGCGGACCGGCACGTCCCTGGTGGGCGCCGCGACTGTGTTGGCCGTCGCCGCGCTGGCCCGCCGGCTGGGCGGCGACCGGGCAGGGTGGGTCGCGGGCGCGCTGGCCGCGGTGCATCCGCTGCTATGGATCAACGACGCCATGCTGATGTCGGAGTCGCTGTACCAGCCAGCAGTGGTGTTGGTCATGCTCGCGGCCGTCGCCTACGCCGAGACTC
Source organism: Acidimicrobiales bacterium (assembly GCA_963667505.2). Lineage (GTDB taxonomy): Bacteria > Actinomycetota > Acidimicrobiia > Acidimicrobiales > Aldehydirespiratoraceae > Aldehydirespirator. Next base: position 3,097,224 of record OY763490.2, read on the forward strand.
CCGGTCGGCGACGGGCTGCGCTGGTCGGGGCGGCCATCGCCGCAGCCGCGCTGGTCAGGGGCGAGGCTGCCCTGCTGGTCGTGGTGCTGCTGGTGCCGCTGTGCCTGCTGGCCCGCGCCGTCGTCACCGCCGAACGGCTCCGCCATTTGCTAATCGGCGCGTTCGCGGCCCTGCTCGTCGTCACGCCCTGGCTGGCCTACAACAACCTGCGGTTCGAGGGTCCGGTCACCCTCAGCACCGGCGCGGGCGCGGTGATGATGGCGGGCAGCTGCGAGACGGCCTGGAGCGGGCCGCGAATGGGATCGTGGTGGGACTGCTTCACCGAGCGCGACCTGTGGGACGAGTTCGAGGCCGAGTTCCCGGGCATCACCGACACGCCGCCGGAGGCTCGCACCGTCCACGACGAGTCGCTGGTCGACGCCTTCAACCGCCGCCACGCCTTCGCCTGGATCGGCGACAACCTGTCGCGCCTGCCCCAGGTGATGCTGGCCCGGGCGGGCAGGGCGCTGGACTTCTTCCGGGTGCAGGACTCGCTGGACAACAACGCCGGTCTGGAGGGTCGCTGGCGACGGCCGTCGCAGGCGGGGCTGGCCCTCTACTACCTGTTGATCGTGCCCGCGGTCGTCGGCGCATGGCGAATGCGCAAAGCGGGGCTGCGCCTGACGCCGCTGCTGGCGTGGTGGCCGATGGTGGTCGCCGCCGCCGCGCTCACGTTCGCCCTCACCCGCTACCGCGTGCCCGTGGACATCGCCATGATCGTGCTCGCGGCGGTGGCGGTGGGAACACCGCGGCCGGCCGCCTCCGAACCTCAGGCCGCGCCGGCCGGCTCCGGTGCCGCTTCAGGTGCCGCGCCATGAGCCGTCCGGTGGCCTTCTCGCTGGACCTCGAGGACCATCGGCCCGACGCCGCGGCCGAGAGACGCTACCCGGCAATCGTGGCTGCGCTGTTGGACGATCTGGACGCCTGGGGCACGACGGCCACCATCTTCGTGGTCGGCGACCTGCTCGGTGAGGTGCCCGACCTCATCCGGGAGGCTGCGTCTCGCGGCCACGAGATCGGGCTGCACGGTGCCAGCCACACGCCGCTGCCGGAGGCCGGGCCGGACCGCTTCCGAGGCGAGACCGCCCGGGCCACCGAGGCGCTGGCCGGGCTCATCGGGCGGCCTGTGTCCGGTTTCCGAGCCCCGATCTTCTCACTGGTCCCCGAGTCGGCCTGGGCGCCCGAGATACTGGCCGAACTGGGCTACTCCTATTCCTCCAGCGTGCTGCCCGCCGCCAACCCGCTGTACGGCTGGCCGGGCGCGCCCCGACGGCCCTTCCGCTGGCCCTGCGGCCTGGTGGAGCTCCCCGCGCCGGTGTTCGGGATCGGCCCGGCGAGGCTGCCCCTGCTGGGCGGCACCTACCTGCGGACAGCGCCCTGGCTCGCAGTGCGTGCTGCTCACCGTCGGGCTGCGGGTCAGGACGCGCCTTGGATATACGCCCACCCCTACGACTTCGACCCCGACGAGCCTCGATGGGTGGTGCCCGAGGTGGGTCGGCTGGGCAGCAGGCTGCTGTGGCACGGCCGGGCGGGAATGGCCGATCGGGTGCGAAGGCTGGCAGCCGGCTCGCGCGCCACGCTGGCGGAGTTGGCGTCGGACGCGGCCGACGCCGAGGTGTTCGACGACTCGGACGGGAGGCCGAAGGTGCGACGTGCAAGGCTGGGCCGACGACGCAGCTCCGAGCGCCCAGGCCCCGCGGCCGGCCCCGACGGCCGCGGCCGCGACGGCTGCGGCCGCGAGTACGGCCACAGCGACATGGTGCACAGGCTGCCGAGGGCCGCGTTGGTCGACCGGGTCGACTGGCTCGTAGAGCGCTGCCGCGGCCTTCGGGTGGTGCATGTGGGCTTCGGCGATGCCGGCCTCCGCGACCAGCAGGATCGTGCCGGACGGTGGCTGCACGCCCGACTGGCGGAGTCGGCGTCGGACCTGGTCGGGATCGACGCCGACTCTGAGAGCGTGAGCCGAGCGGCGGCCGAGGGATACCAGGCCCATGAGGCGGACTGCACCGACCGGGCCGCGGTGGAGGCCCTCGGCATCGCACCGGTCGACGTGGTGGTGGCCGGTGAGGTGATCGAGCATGTGGGCTCGCCCGGACCGTTCCTGGAGGGCATGCGGCCGCTCTGCCGACCCGGCGGACAGCTCATCGTGACCACCCCCAATGCCGGCGGGCTGGTGACCGCGGCCGCGTCGGTGACCCGGGGGTTGGAACTGAATCATCCCGACCATGTGGTCATGTTCACTTGGCGGACCTTGACCGAACTGTTGCGCCGCCACGGCTGGCGGCCGGTGGAGACCGCGGTCTACGTGCCCGTCGCGCGCGGTCGCGGCCACCAGTCCCGCCGCGACTGGCTGGGCATCCGAGCGGTGCTGCTCGCGGAGCGGGCCCTCGCCCGGATGGGGCGACCGTTCGCGGCCGACGGCCTGATCGTGGTGGCCGAGCCGTCGGAGCCGACCAGTGCGGCCGACCCCCGGGGGCCACGGTTAGACCGCGGCGAGTCGAGAGCGTCAGCCGGGGTCGACCAGTCCGGCTGACTCCAGTCGGGCCCGCAGCAGCGCGACGTCCTCGGCGAGGGTCTGCAATCGTTGCTCGTTCCGCGACAGTTCGAAGGACAGGTGCACGGTCGTGGCGAACAGGAAGGCAGTGGACGCGAACAGGATGGTGGCCGGCTCGTAGGTGATCCCGACGATGTCGGAGATGGGCACCAGCAGGTCGGGCACGGCGGCCAACGGCAGCAGGGCCACCGCAGTGACGGACCACAGCAGCGCGTACTTCGCTTTGAGAATCCTCTTGGAGACCAGCCGATATATGAACACCACCGTCAGCACGATGACGACGGCGACTAGCACATGGGCGCGTGGCGACATGGCCTCAAACTAGTGGTCGGCCGCTGAATTGGTCGTCCCCGTCACGGCCACCCCACCGGTTCGGCGTGCCGTGGGGCTTCGACCTCGCGGTCGCGGCCACTCCGCCGGTTCGGCGTGCCGTGGGGCTCCGGGCCTTCCCGACGACCCCACCAGTCGGTGAGCGCCACCGCGGCTAGCACCACCAGCGCGACCTCGGCCGGCGCCCGCAGGCGCACCAGCCCGTAGAACGCTGCGGCCACCACGGTGGTCTGCACGAACGGCGTCGCCAGCATCCAGGCCTCCGGGCGCCGACCCGAACGCCGCAAGAGCCACCAGCCGCAGGCCGCGACGGGCAGCAGAACCCCATAGCCCGCCAGTGCCAGCAGCGACGCCCATACCTCGCGCCCCTCGCCCTGGTTCCAGTCGACCATCTGCAGCGGGCGGTAGACGCTCCACACCCGGCCGACCCGGGCCGCCACCACCGCGGGCAGACGGTCGACGTTGTCGAAGGCGTAGTCCGCCGCCTCCCGGAGATGCACGGCCGACGCCTCGCTCTGGTCGAGGCCCGACACGTCCACCGTGCGCTCGACGTGCTCCAGCGTCCAGAACCCGATGGCGCCGCCGCCGTATGTCTGCGGATTGTTGGCTCCGGCCAGTGTGAGCCCGACGTTGGTGGACATCAACACCGGCTCGTTGAAACGCACCAGGTTGGGAATCACCCAAGGGGCCAGCAGCACCGCCGTCAACGCGGCTGCGGCCCCGAGGCGCAGCAGCCGTTGGCGCCATTCTCGGCAGGCCGCCATGATCACGGGCAGGACCAGAAGAGGCGCCAGCAGCAGCATCTCCGATCGGGCCAAGGTCGCCACTGCGACCCAGACCCCGACGCCAGCCGCTCCGGCGGTCGTCGGATGCCGCCGGAAGCGCACCGCGGCCAGCAGGGTCCCGGCCACCGCCAGCACTGTCAGCGTTTCGGACATCACCAGCCCGTCGTTCACCCAGAGCCCCGCGTAGACGGCCGCCAGCAGAGCCGCGGCCAGCCCTGCCCGGTTGCCGCCGACGGCGCGGCCCAGCAGCCCCACCAGCACCACCGCGGCGACGCCCACAGCGGCCATGGTGAGGCGCTGGCCCAGGACGTGGGTGCCCGGACTGCCCGGCAGCAGGCCGGCGACGGACGCGACCAGAGCGGTCAAGGGCGGATGGTCTGCGGCGGGAGGGGCCGAGGTGATCGCTTCAGGGCCCATGAGGTGGTGCCAGGGAACCACGAAGCCGTGGCCGTCGGCGATCGCGTCTCCGGCCAGGGCGTAGTAGAATTGATCGCCGGGCGACACCGATCCAGGATCGAGTGACTCGTTGCGCTTGGCGCCGAGCACGTACCCGAGCCGAACCGCGGCAGCCAGGCCGGCGATCACGCCCAGATGGAACCGGAACGACGCGGCCCCCCATCGCTCGGCCAGACGCTGGACGGCGGCCTCCAGGGCAGTCGAATCTCGGACCGGCCTGCGAACGAGCCTCGCCGCGGCCTGTCCCGGCCGCTCCACCAGCCAGAAGCTCGCCGCGGCCACGACCAGTGTGGGGACTCCGGCCGCCACGACCAGGGCGGCGAAACGGCTGTCGAGCGGACCGACGAGCCCGCTCCAGCCCAGGGCGGCGTCGAACCATTCGGCGCGGACCGTGGCGTCCCAAAGCCGCTGGACCGCCCGCTCCGCCGGTTGCCACTCATGCACGATGAACACCATGTGCCACAGGTACACCGAGTAGGAGATGCGGCCCAGCCCGGTGAGGATCCGGCCGGAGGCGACGCGGCGGACGAGCCCGCGGCCCGGGCCGCCGTCACCTGCGCCCGCGCCGAACACGAGCGGGAACAGCAGCGCGAGACCGATGGCTCCGTAGAGGCCGTGGCGGACCATCTCCCGGGGCCAGTTCGCGGACTCCAGGCCGCGGGCCAGCCCCAGCCCCTCCGACACCAGCACGAACAGGGCTGCCGCCGTCAGCCACCACAGGCTGGCCGGCCGGGCCCAGCGGTCGAGCCTGGCTCGGGCCGGAGTGCCCCTGCCGGAGCCCACGTGGGCCACGGCCAAGGTCATGCCGATGGCGAAGTGGTCGATCATGGCGGGCAGCCACAGCAGCGCGGCGGGGGTCCAGTCGTTGGCCAGTCCGTGCATCCACAGCCGGAAGAACACGCTCAGCAGGTAGAGCCCGGCCATGCACCACAGCAGCGCGGCGACGCGGTCGGCCCGGTCGGCGCGGCTGCGGATCAGCGGCCTCAGCACCCGGGCCAGCAGCGGCAGCATCAAGTAGAAGGAGATCTCGGTGGCGAGGCTCCAAGCCTGCGGCATGGGGCCCAACACGAGGTCGGGATGATGAATGTGCACCAGGGCGGCGGTGGTGACCGCCATGGCGCCGCTGCGGAAGCCCTCCGAGGTCAGCAACACTATGAGGCCCAGGGCCACCCAGAAGGCCGGGTAGATCCGCAGCGCCCGACGCCACAGATGGTCGAGGGCGGGCCTCAGCGGCGCGCCGTCGATGATCGACGCAGCCACCGGCCGGAACATCAGGAACCCGGAGAGCGCGAAGAAGATCGGCACGCCGATGTCGAGCCGGGCCAGCAGCCCGCCCACCGACGACGTGAACGTCGCCTGGGACCAGAAGCCGACATGGTGCAGGAAGACCGCCGCCGCGGCGATGGCCCGGAGCCCGTCGAGTCCCTCGAAGCGGCCCGCGGAGAGTGCGGGCACCGCTGGGGGTGCGAGTGGTGCGGTCAGCCGGCGAAGGCGGCGAGCCACTGCTCGCGGCTGGCGGGTCGGAACACCATGTTGCGCTCCCGGGTGACGCCCATGGTGGCCGACGACTCCAGCGAGTAGCGGTGGCCAGGGTAGAGCACCGCGTCGTCGGGAACCCGGGCCAGCCTGGTGGTGAGGCTCTCGTACATCTGGGCCGGGTCGGATCCGGGCAGGTCCATGCGGCCGCAGCCCTCCAGGAACAGGGTGTCGCCGGCCACCAGGCGACCGTCCACCAGGAAGCACTGGCTGCCGGGCGTGTGGCCCGGCGTGTGGATCAAGGTGATGTCCACCGCGCCGACCGGCACCACATCGCCCGAGCGGTGGCTGACGAGGCTGGCCGAGTCCACGCCGGTGACCTTGCGCACATAGGCGGCCTCGTCAGCCTGGACGTGGATCGGCACCGAGACCCGCTCCAGCAGGTGGCTGACCCCCTCGATGTCGAGGCCCATCATGTGTCCGCCCACATGGTCGGGGTGGTAGTGGGTGGCGAGCACGCCGACGCATTCCATGCCGTCGGCCTCGAGCAGGTCGAGCAGCCCGTCGGTGTCGTAGGCCGGGTCGACCAGCACGGCCTCGGAGGTGTCGCGGTCGCCGATGGCGTAGACGAAGTTGACCATCTGGCGGGCCAGACCGTCGGAGGCCGCGAAGTCGCGGCCCGAGAGTAGCTGGCGGAAGTAGAGCCGCCCGGGCACGGCCGTCACCCTAACGGGTGGCTTCGTCGGCCAAGGAACCCACGCTGAGGCCCGTATCCTGCCGTGGATGGCGCAGCCCCCAGAACCGCGGACGCCGACGCCGACTGTCGGATACCTGGGCCCGGCGGGCACGTTCACCGAGCAGGCCATCTACTCCCAGCCTGACTTGGCGCGGATGAACCACTGTCCCATCAACTCGATCATCGACGTGCTCCAGGCAGTCGAGAGCGGCGAGGTCGACCTGGGCTTGGTGGCGATCGAGAACATGATCGAAGGCTCGGTGACGGCCACGCTCGACGCGCTGGCCTTCGACACCGACCTGTTCATCCAGCGCGAGGTGATCATCGACGTCAACCTCAACCTGCTGGCCCGACCGGGCGTGACCATGGAGTCGGTGGAGCGGGTCCGCTCCTATCCGGTGGCCCACGCGCAGTGCCGCAACTTCATGACCGAGCATCTGCCGGGCGCGGCTTTCGAGGCGGCCAACTCCACGGCGGATGCCGCCCGCAGCCTGGCCGAGTCCGCTGATCCGACCACGGCGGTCATCGCGCCCCTGCGCTCAGCGGAGGTCTACGGTCTGGAGGTTCTGGTCGGCGACATCGCGGACCACGCCGAGAACCAGACCCGCTTCGTGGTGGTCGGCGCGGACGTCATCGCCGCTCCCACCGGCCACGACAAGACGAGCATGGTCGTATACCAGCGCTCCGACGTGCCGGGCTCGCTCATCGGCATCCTCGGCGAGTTCGCGGCCCGGGCCATCAACCTCACCAGCCTGCAGAGCCGCCCGACCAAGGCCAGCCTGGGCCAGTACTGTTTTCTGATCGACTGCGAGGGCCACATCGCCGACGAGGTGGTGGCCGACGCCCTGCGCAACCTGAGCATGAAGACCGCCCGGGTGAAGTTCCTGGGCTCCTATCCGTCGGCCTCGGCCGACGACCACGACCACCTCACGAACGAGGTCGAGTTGCGTGAGGCCGCAGCCTGGATCGACGATCTTCGGGGCCGCATCCTGGATTGAAGTCGCCCGCAGCGGCTGAAGCTGTCCCGTCTATCCTTGTCGGCGGAGGGATGGCAGAGCGGACGATTGCGACGGTCTTGAAAACCGTTGGGCCTTCACCGGCCCCGGGGGTTCGAATCCCCCTCCCTCCGCGTGCAGGCGGTCTGGCGGGCCGCCCGGACCAGCAAGAGACGAAGGAGCGCCCACCGACCCGTCCGGCCAATTCGGACCGGCCGGGGGCGCAGCCAGCAAGAAATGAAGGGACGCCATGAACCGCAATCGCCTACTGGTCATCCTGATCGTCGCCGCTCTGGCCGCGGCCGCCTGCGGCGGGTCAGGCGAGGGTTCCGACAGCGACGGGACGGCTGCGCCCGCCTCGGCACCGACCACCACTGCCGCGCCCACCACCACTGTGGCCCCGACGACAGAGACGCCGGAGACCGCCGAAGCGGCGCCAACAACTGCCGCGCCCACCACAACGGTGGCACCGACTACCACAGCCCCGCCCACCACCACAGCCCCGCCCACTACCACAGCCCCGCCGACTACCACGACGGCTGCGCCGTCGCCGCAGTGGGAGCTGGTCGCCGGAGACGCGGACTGCGCCTGCGCTGACGGCAGCGAGTACGCCTTCTGGGTGCGCGAGGCCGACCCGACGAAGCTGGTGTTCTACCTCCAGGGCGGAGGCGCCTGCTTCAGCCCCGAGAGCTGCTCGTTCACCGACGGCAACTACGACGTGACCGTCGACGAGTCCGACAACCCCAGCAGGGCGGGCGGCATCTTCGACTTCGACAACCCGCTGAACCCGCTGGCCGACCACTCGGTCGTCGCCGCGCTGTACTGCACCGGCGACGTCCATGTCGGCAACGCCACCACCGACTACGGCGACGGACTGGTGGTGCGCCACAACGGCTTCGTCAACGCCAACACGGCCCTGGCCGCCGCCGTCGAGAGGTTCGGCGACGCCCGCGAGGTGGTGGTGGCCGGATCCAGCGCCGGGTCGGCGGCCGCTCCGCTCTACGGCGGGCTGGCCGCCGACGCCTTCGCGGACGCGAGCATCGCCGTCGTCGCGGACGCCTCCGGGGCCTATCCCAGCGTGCCCGCGGTGAACTCGGCAATCGGCGGTCTGTGGGGCACGTCCACGGTGATCCCGGACTGGCCGGTCAACGAGGGGCTCACCGCCGAGCAGTGGGGCCTGCCGGAACTGTTCGTGCAGGCTGGCTTGCACGCGCCCCGTATCCGCTTCGCTCGCTTCGACAACGCCTTCGACAGCACCCAGGAGTTCTTCGCAGGGCTGGCGGGCTTCGACGCCAGCCGCATCGACCAGCTCATGGAGCTCAACGAGGCGAACATCGAAGCCGCGGGCGTGCGCCAGGCCAGCTACACCGCGCCCGGCGACGACCACACCATCCTGCTGCGCGACTCGCTGTACACCCTCGAGGTGGAGGGCGTGTCCTTCCTCGACTGGCTCACCGCGTTCCTCGCGGGCGAGGAGGTGGACGACGTGTCCTGCGTGGACTGCTCCTAGCCGGCGGTACCGCTACGCTCAGAGGCTCGGAGACGTGGCCGAGTCCGGTTGAAGGCGCTTCCCTGCTAAGGAAGTAACGATGCAAGTCGTTCGTGGGTTCGAATCCCACCGTCTCCGCCAAAGGGACTGACGTTGCCGAGCGACGGCATGCGAGTTCGCCGTTGTTGCCATCGTCCATGAGCGGGGTGATCGGTGCGAAGTAGCGGCGAGCCGCCGACAAGCGGCGACGGGTCGGGCGACCTGAGGCATCTCGACGGCGGAGCGTCGCTGGGATCGATATCGGTGCTGCTCCTGCTGGCGCCGTTGACGGCTCTCTGCCTGACACCGCTGGTCTGGGTGGTGGCCGTAGCACTGCCGGGAAACTTCACGCTTTGGATGATCCTGTACTTCGCGGCTTTGCCGCTGGTGCTGATTCCTCGTCTGGAGTACCTGCAGGCCCGGCTCGTCTGCCCCGGTTCCAGACGGCCGACTCCAGAGGAGCTGGCCCGGCTGAATCCTCTGTGGGACAGCGTGCTGAGCCGGGCGGCCGGCGGCCGCAGTCGGCGCTATCGCTTCCGCGTGTCGGACGACCACCGGATCAGCGCGGCTGCCAGCGGAGGCAGCCTCGTGGTCGTGACTGCCAGAGCCCTGCGCGACCTGCCCGACAGCCGGCTCGAAGCGGTGCTCGCCCGTGAACTCGGTCACCACGCCGGAACTCGCCCGATCATGCTGCTGGTGCAGCAATGGCTGGTGCGGCCCATCGAGGGGGCGGCTCGACTGTCGGCCCCCGGCCACAGCCTGCTCGCATGGATCGAGGCCCGGCAGGTGCGGCGACGCTCACTTGAGGCCGAGCGGCGCGCGGAACAGGCTCGGGGCCGTCAAGGCCGACGGCACTTCCGCCGACGCCGGGGACCTGTCGGCAGCGACGGAGACTACGACCGGCGGCTCGGCCGGCGGGCAGATCGACGGACGGGCCGCAGAACTGACCGGCGCCCGAACGGACGAGGGACACACTCGCCCGTCGATCCCCGCTCGGGCCGCCAGCCGAGGGCGCGGCGTCTGACGGTCGGGAGCGTGTTGAGGTGGACGGGCAGGCTGCTGGTGGTTGTGATCGTGTTGTTGATCAGGCTCGGGCTGCTAGCACTCGACGCGATCGTGTGGGTGGCGTCGCGCTGCACGGCATTCCTCGGACGCCGCGCTGCCTACGCGGCCGATGCCGTGGCCGTCAGACTGGGTTACGGACCTGAGCTGATCGAGGCGCTCGCCGCCGAAGGGGACTCCGACGCCGCCTCCTACGACTTGGAACAGACGGATCGCCGAGGCCACCGCGACAGCCCGGTCAGGCCGTTCAGGGACATCCATCCCCCGACGTCGGCCCGCATCGCCCGGATCCGCGACTCGCTCTGACCGCTGACCGGCAGCACCCCGCCTGCCGGCAGCATCCCGCTGATCGGCAGCACCCCCGCTGACCGGTAGCGGCTTGGACATGGCGGGGCCTACACTGGCGGGTCCCCGGCGCTCGTAGCTCAATTTGGATAGAGCATCTGACTACGGATCAGAAGGTTGGGGGTTCGAGTCCCTTCGAGCGCGCCGAACTCATATGCCCCCAGGGGCCGCTCAATCGTCGGCGACAGCAGCCAGGACTCGAGCCAGCAGGGCGTGGGGCAGCGGCTGGTAGTCGTGGTGCTCGGCGCTGAACGTGCCGGTCCCGCCGGTCATCGAGCGCAGATCGATCACGTAGCTGAGGATCTCCGAGGTCGGCACATGGGCCTGGATCACGCTGGTGCCCGCCGCCGAGCCCGGCTCGGTGCCGAAAACCTGGCCCCGCCGCGAGTTGAGATCGCCCAGCACGTCGCCCTGGTAGGCGTCGGGAATCTCGACCCGGATCTCGCTGATCGGCTCCAGCACGGCGCTGCCCGCCTGCTGCACCGCCTGCTTGAGAGCCAGCGACCCGGCGATCTTGAAGCTCATCTCCGAGGAGTCCACCGAGTGGTGCTTGCCGTCGTAGCACACCGCCCGCAGGTCGACCATCGGGAAGCCGTGCTTGCCTCCGTTGGACATGGCGTCCTCGATGCCCGCGCCCACCGCGGGGATCAGGCCCCGGGGAATGGCCCCGCCGGTGACTTCGCTGTCGAACTCGTAGCCTTCGCCTCGGGGGAGCGGCTCGAACCGCACCATCGCCACCGCGAACTGCCCGTGGCCGCCGCTCTGCTTCTTGTGCTTGGCCTCCACGTCGGCCGGGCGGGCCAGCGTCTCGAGGTAGGCGATGCGCATGTCCTCGATCTCGAAGTCGATCCCCATGCGCTCCAGACGGGCCCGCACCACCCGGAGGTGGGCCTCGCCGCTTCCCGACAGCACGGTCTGGCGGGTGGTGGGGTCCTGGCGGATCTGCAGGCTCGGGTCCTCGGTGGCGAAGCGCCGCAGCGCGGAGGCGAGCTTGTCTTCCTGGGCCGGCGCGGAGGCGTGGATGGCCACCCCGTAGACGGGCGTCGGCGGCGGCGTGATGGGAACGCTCAGCGAGGCGTCGTCGGAGAGCGTGTCGCCGGTGCGCACGTTGCCGAGCTTGGTGGCGGCCACGATGCTGCCCGCCGCGATGCTGTCGGCGGCCTGGTGCTCCGCGCCCGTGAACGACATCAGGTTGTGGAGCCGCTCCTTGTCGCTGGTGCGGCTGTTCACCAGCGTGTCGTTGGAGCGGATCGTGCCCGACAGCACCTTGAGGAACGAGATCTGGCCCAGGAAGTCGTCGATGCGGGTCTTGAACACCATCGCCACCGACGCGCCGTCGGGATCGAGGGGAACCTCGACGGGCTCACCGCCGCGGACGGCCTCCGCCGGTCCGCCGTCGCCGGGAGCGGGGCCGACCCGGCAGATGAAGTCGAGCAGCCGGTCGACGCCTATGGGCTTGGCCGCCGAACCGCACAGCACCGGGAACACGGTGCGGTGGTCGAGGGCTTCGTGGATCAGCCGCTCGAGCTGGTCAGGCGTCGGCTCTGTGCCCTCCAGATACTGCTCGAGCAGCTCGTCGTCGCCTTCTACCACATCCTCGACGAGCTGGATGTGGCCCGTCTCGGCGGCGTCGGCGACATCCTCGGGCATCGGCGCGGCCACCGACTGGCCGCTCCCGTAATCCAGGGCGCCGTCGGACACGAGATCGGCGATGCCGTGGAACTCCGTCTCAGCGCCCAGAGGCAGCGCCACGGCCTCCACCTGGGCGCCGAAGTGCGACTGGAGGTCATCCATGGTGCGCTCGAAGGAGGAGCGCTCCCGGTCGAGGCCGTTGACGAACACCATGCGGGGCAGGCCGAGGCGGTCGGCGTGCCGCCACATCACCTGGTCCTGGGCCTGCACCCCCGACACTCCGTCCACCACGAACACCGCCAGGTCGGCGGCATGCATGCCGTTGACGGCCTCGCCCAGGAAGTCGGTGTAGCCGGGCGCGTCGAGCAGGTTGATCCGATGGTCGCGCCAGTCGAACGACGCGAGGGCCAGGCTCAGGCTCTGCTGGCGGGCCTTCTCCTCGGGATCGTGGTCGCAGCGGGTCGTGCCGTCGTCGACGCGGCCCATCCGGCCGACCACGCCGGCCCGGTACAGCATGGCCTCGGCCAGGGTGGTCTTGCCGTTGCCGTTGTGGCCGACGAGGACGACGTTCCTGATGGGTTGCGACGACACGCTGACGGTCCCTCCCTCTGTTAGGCCTGCGCACGCAAGGAACGCCGACACTAACCCCGTTGCCACGGATTCGGCCAGTGCGGCCCCGGCTCAGCCGTCGGTCAGTTCCACCGCGTACTCGGGGCAGTTGTCGAAGGCCAGGCGGGCCTTGTCCTCCAACCCGGGGGGCACCACGCCGTCGCCGATCTCGAAGGCGGTGCCCTCGTCGTCCACATCGAACAGCTCCGGTGCCAGCATGTAGCAGCGGTTGTGGCCCTGGCAGGCCTCCTGATCCACTCGAACCCGCACCACGCCTCCTTGCGACGACCGCCGTCGCGGCAGTCTACGACAGCCACCCGTGCGGCGGAGACTCCAGGCTGTGATTGTCGAGGCTCGCTGTCGGTTACATTCAGCCGCGGACACATCGGATCCCGTGCGCATCGGAGGACACCAAATGAGGGTTTCTGTTCGAGTGGCGGCTGCGGCCGCCTCGGTCATGCTCCTGGCCACGGCCTGCAGCGCCGACGACAGCAAAGCCCCGGCCTACTCGGCCGACGGCAACGAGGGCGCGCAGGCCTCAGCCACGGTGGTCGCCCCCGACGGATCGCAGATGGGCACGGCCGAATTCACACAGGGCCCCACCGGAGTGCTGATCAGGCTGGACGTGTCGGGCCTGTCGCCGGGCGCGCATGGCATCCATCTGCACGCCGTAGGTGCCTGCGCACCCGATTTCGCAGCCGCGGGCGGCCACATCAACCCCGACGAGGCCGTTCACGGGCTGCTGAACCACGATCGTACGGCCGACGCTCAGGACCTCGGCGACCTTCCCAACCTGTACGCCGCGGCCGACGGCACGGCCCGGGCCGAGTTCTTCACTGCGCTCGTCACCCTGGCCGGCGGCAGCATGCCGACGCTGCTCGACGACGACGGATCCACAGTGGTCATCCACGAGAGCCCCGATGATCACGTCAGTCAGCCCATCGGCGGGGCCGGAGGCCGCGTCGGCTGCGGCGTGATCGGCTAGACCCGGCGAGCGAACCTCGGCGGCTGTCGCCCGGAACGGGGGCTTTCAGAGTCCCAGTGCTCGTATCAGGAACGCGGCCATCTGGCCGCGGGTCACCGGCTGGTCGGGGCAGAAACGGTCGGCGGTGCAGCCCCGGGTGATGCCCTTCAAGTAGATGGCGGCAATGTCGTAGCGGAACGCATGGTCGCGGGTGTCCTCGAACCCCGCGCCGGCCGGCGGTCTGGGCAGTCCGAGCGTACGGGACAAGAACGCGGCCATCTGGCCGCGGGTCACCGGCTGGTCGGGGCAGAAACGGTTTGCCGAGCAGCCCCGGGTTATGTTCAACGCGGCGACCGTCCTGATGTCGTCGCGGAACACGCTGTCCTCAATGTCGTCGAACGGCCAAGGGAGCCCCGACGCCGGACGGTCCAGCCCGAAACCGCGTACCAGGAACGCGGCCATCTGGCCGCGGGTCACCGGCTGGTCGGGGCAGAAACGGTTGGCGGTGCAGCCCCGGGTGATGTGCGCCTCTGCGATCTTGTAGATGTCGTCGCGGAACACCGAGGTGGCGACGTCCACGAAGACGACGTTCCATTCGGTCTCCGTCACCGAGACGCTGGGAATGGCGACGCCGTCGTAGTTCCCGCCGGTCGCTGAATGACTGATCGTCGCAGTGCCCGCGACAGAGTCGGCGTCGGCGGCCGAGTAGACCGTGACCGTCTGGGGGATGCGGTAGTTCGAGCTCGTGAAGGCCAACACCGACGGGGACACGCTGATGCTGGCATCGCCGCTGGCGGAGACGACGATCGTCACCCGCGAGGTCGGCAGGGTGTTCAGCCTGATCGTGTAGGCGCCCGACGACCCCTCCTCGACGTTGAGCGCCCTGGGCGTCACCTCGGCCCAGCCGAGGTCGTTGTCCTGCTCGGTGACGGTGACTTGGCCGGTGACGCTGCCGTACTCGCCGCCGCTGGCGCGGTGGACGACGGTGGCGGAGCCGTTGGCGGAGTCGGAGTCCTCAGCGGCGCGCACGGTCACCGTCCGGGGCGTGTCGTAGTCCGATCCGGCGAAAGTCAACACGGCGGGGCTCACCGTCAAGTCCGCGTCGCCGGAACTGGACAGGGTCACGGTCACGCTGGCCGTGGGCGGCCGCGCCAGCCTCACCGTGTATGCGGCGGTCGACCCCTCCTCGACCGTGACCGCCGAGGAAGAGAACACCAGCCCGGACGTGTGGTTGTCCCTCTCGGTGACCGCCACCTTGGCGGGGACGTCAGCGCTGGTGTGGCCTCCGCCGGTGGCCGTATGGGAAATGACCGCCTCGCCGTCGGCCGCGTCGGCGTCGGCGGCCGCCCTTACTACCACCCGTCTCGCGATGTTCCAGTTCGTTGTGGTGAACACCATCACTGTCGGGTCCACGGTCACGTCGGGATCGCCGGTGACGGCCAGGTTGACGGTCACGTTCCCGGCGGGCACCGCCGCCAGCCGCAGCGAGTAGCTGCCGGTGCCGCCCTCGGCCACCGTCAGCGACATGGTCGACACCGTCAGGCGGGCGGTCTTGAAGTCGGCGTCGGAGCCGTCGGTGGTCAACTCCGTCGTGCAAGTGTTGTTCGAGTAGGCCTTGAACGTGTAGGACGTGCCCGGTTGCAGGCCGGTCAGCGACGCAGTGCCGGTTCGGTCCGGCCACGAGCATGTCCCGGCGGGCGTGGCGGGGACGGTGTACTTGTAGTACCAGGCGCCGGTGTGGCCCGCGATGGTCAGCGTGGCCGTGGTGCTCGACACCTTCGACACGCTCAGCCCGGCGTCGTCGTCGGTCACGTAGACGTCCAGGCTCGACGTGACGTTGTTGTAGTAGCTGTCAGTGCTGGTGGCGGTGTGCGTGATCGTCGCGGTGTCGTCCGCGGCGTCGGGGTCGGCGGACCCGGTGACGGTGATCGTCTGGGCAGTGCTGTAGGTCGTGGACGTGAACGTCAGCGACAGCGGGGCCACGGTGACGTCGGAGTCGCCCGAGGCAGTCACGGCCACCGTCACGTCGGCGGTCGGCGCCGACGCCAGCTTGAGCGTGTAGGTCGTCGGGTTGCTGGAACTGTCGTCCTCGACCATCCTGATCCTGGGCTTCGAGGCCAGCAGCTTGCAGACCGCCAGAGTCCGGTTGTTCTGCTGCGTCTCGATGAAGCTCCGGAAGCTGTTCAGGCTCGCAGGAATGCACCCCGACAGGCGGTTGCTGTTCAAGATGATCGACGTGAGTCCGGTGATCCCCAACTCGGCGGGGATCGTCCCCGTCAGGTTGTTGTTGTTCAGCCGGATGTCCTTGGCCTTGGCGAGATCGCCGAGCTTCTTCGGGATCAACCCCGACAGGCTGTTGTTGTTCAGGTAGAGCTGTGTTAGCTCGCCGAGGTTGCCCAGTTCGGCGGGGATCCACCCCGACAGACTGTTGTAGTCGAGGGCGAGCCTGGTGAGTGCGCCGAGACCGCCAAGGGTGGACGGTATCCGCCCGGTGAGGCTGCGGCGGTCGAGATCGACAACCGTGACTCGGCTGTTCGTGACAGTGATGCCGGTCCACAGGCTGATGGCCCTCGATGTCGACCAGTTGAGGCTCGCGCTGCCCCGCAGCGTGTCCTTGGCTGCGAGCAGGATGGCGCAGTCGTTCACAAGGTCGCCCGAGACGACGGTCGAGCCACCCACCGCAGCGGTGCCGGCGCAGACGTCGTCGTCTCCCTCAGTGGCAGTGAGGCGGGCGGTGAGGCCGTGGTAGCGCGTGTCGGTGCTGGTCGCGGTGTGGGTGACGGTGGCGGTGCCGTAGGCCTTGTCGAGGTCGTCGGCCGCGGCGACCGTCACCGACTGCGGCGAGTCCCAGTCGGATCTGGTGAACGTGAGGGTCTTGTCAGCCGGGGTCGAGATGGTGATGCTCGTGTCGCCGGAGACGGCCAGCGTGAGGGTCACCGCTGCGGTCGGCGCGGCGGCGAGGCGCACCGTGTAGCCGGCCGTCTTCCCCTCGGCCACGATGAGCCGGTCGGCGGACAGCACCAGGGCGACGGTGGTGAAGGACGCCGAGGCCAACTCGATCGAGCACGCCGCGTCGGAGTAGGCCGTGTACGTGTACTCGGCGCCGGCGGTCAGCCCGCTCAGCGACACGGTGTCGGTGCCCGGCGCCAGCCGCGACGAGCAGAGCCCGGTGTCGGGCGCGGTGCGCTTGTAGTGCCAGGCGTCGCTGTGGTTGCTGATCCGAAGGGTGGCCGTGGTGCGTCCTACCGCGGTCGCGTCGAGGGTCGTGGTTTGCGCGGCCGCGGGCGCGGCGGCCACCGCAGCCGCCGCCAGGCACAGCGCCAGCAGGGCCGCGCCCGGCCGCAGCACCCGCCGACCCGGCGAACGCCCGAGCAACCCGGCACCCCGTTCAGCTGGTCGGACGGCGCGGGCGAAGCCGATGGGCGGACCGCCTCACGGGCCGTCCTGACGACCCGGGCAGCATTGCTGGCCGGTGGCGTGCATGCGGAACGCGATGGTAACCGCGCCTCCGACCGGCTAGGTGAATGGCCCCGTCAGGCGAATGGGCCCCGTCAGGCGAACGGGCCCTGTCAGGCGAATGGGCCGCGCCCGCCATGGACGCAGACGCTCGAGGCACCCCCTACGGCAGTCGGATCGGGAAGGCGGCCCGGATGCGGGCGTCGGCCTCGGCGGGAACGTGGCCGGGGTGATGATCGGCCAGCACTTGCTGCGCATGCTCGTGGGCCCGGTCGCGGGAGTTCTTGCCGCCCGCGTCGAGCCAGTTGTCGGGCGTGTCGCGGTCGCCGATGAGCGGGTACACGTACTCGCGCTGCATCAGCTCCAAAGTCTGGTCGGCGCCCAGGAAGTGGCCCGGGCCGGCCACCACCCGCGCGATCAGCTCCGCTGAGAGGGTCTCCTCGTTGACCTCGATGCCGCGCACGGTGCGGTTGATCGCGCCGAGCATGTCGTTGTCTATCACCAGCGCCTCGAACGAGCAGGCCAGCAGGCTGGCCAGCATCCCGGCCGACTCGTACACCAGGTTCGCCCCGGCGTGGCCGGCCAGGGCCACGTTGAGGCCCTTCTCGTAGCCGGCCTGGTTGTCGGGCACCTTCGAGTCAGCCATGCCCGCGGCCACACCCGACGGCAGGCCCATCCAGTTGAGCACCTGCGCGGCGGCCGCGTTGAGGATGCCCTCCTCGCCGGAGCCGCCGCTCATGGCGCCGGTGCGCAGGTCCGACACGAACGGCCACATGCCCATCACGCACGGATGGCCGGGGCTCAGCAGGTTCACCGCGGTGAGCGCGGCCAGGCACTCGGCCAGCGCCTGGGCCAGCGAGCCGGCCAGCGCCGCCGGGGAGGTGGCGCCCGCCTGCCCGGCCGACAGCAGGTTGATCGGCATGCCCGTCTCCACCTGGGCCACCATGCACCGGGCCGACTCCTCGGCGAAGCGCAGCGGTGGCACCACGAACGTGTTGTTGGCGGCCACGAAGGGCCGCTTGCGAAACTCGCCCTTGCCGCCGAGGGCCATGTCGAACATGTCCACCGTCTCGTAGACGTGCTCCCGCTCGAACCACGACGTGCCGACGGGCTTGGTAGTGCCCGCCATGGCCGCGTAGGCGGTGTTGATGTCGAGCTCGCGGGAGTCCTCGAGGTCGCGGGCCACCACCGTGCGCACGTAGAAGTGGATGTTGTCGAGGGTGTCCACCAGCCGGGCGCAGTCGTAGACGTCCGTCGCCGTCGAGTGGCGGAACGTGCCGGTGGCGTAGTCGCGCATCAGCACCGCCGCGCCCGCGGTTCCGAAGTGGACCCGGTCGCCGCCCACGGTGATCGAGCGGTCGTCGTCGAAGCCGTGCCACACCCACTCCTTGGCCGCGGTCTCGACGGCAGCCTCCACCGCGCCCTTGGGGTAGTGCAGCCGCTCGGCGTCGTCCACGTGGCCGCCCGCGGCGGTGACCACTTCGACGAACTCCTCTATGGGCGAGCCCATGCCGACGTCTTCGAGCAGCGCGAGGGCGGTGTCGTACACCTGCTGCAGGTCGGGCTCGTCGAGGGGCGTGAACCGGCCTCCGGGCAGGCCGGGGCGCACCGGTTGCACATCGGCCTCGAGTGGGGCCTGGCGGGCGGCGATACGGCCCGCCCGGCCGCCGCTGCGGCGCCGGCCGCCTGCTCCTTCAGCCATGGGCGTCGTCTCCGTATTCTCGGTCGTCTCCGCGAAATTGTTGACGTTCTGGCCCTCTGACGCCCACAGCGTCGCCAATTTCGATTCTGGTCATGCCCGCGGGGCCGTGTTGGCCGGGTCGTAGGCGGGCTCGGCCAGCACGGTGGCGGTGCGGCGCTCGCCCAGCAGGTCGAGCTCGAACGTCGATCCGGGCGCCTCGAACTCCGGGGCCACGTACACGAAAGCCAAGCTCCGACCCACAGTGTGACCCCAGGCGCCGCTGGTGGCGATGCCCATCACCGCCGAGTCGCCGGGCGCGAAGGCGGGCTCGTTGCCCCGAACGTCGTTGTCGGTGGCGTCCACCTCGCAGTAGACGAGCACCATCGACAGCGGCTCAGCCTGATCGCGGCGGGCCAGCACCGCGTCGCGGCCGATGAACGGCCGGCCGAGATCCACGAAGCGCTCGAGGCGAGCCTCCACCGGGGTGATCTCGGTGGTGAGCTCGGAGCCCCAGGCCTTGTAGCCCTTCTCGATGCGCATCACGTTCATGGCGTAGCTGCCGAAGTGGACCAGGCCGTGGGACTCGCCCGCAGCCGCCAACGCGTCGTACAGCTCGGCGAGCCGGTCGATGCCGCAGTGCAGCTCCCAGCCCAGCTCCCCCACATAGGACACCCGCAGCGCCAGGCACGGCACGCCGGCCACGGCGACCGTCGCCGCGGTCAGCCACGGGAACGCCTCGTTGCTGAGGTCGGCGCCGGTGAGCGGGGCGAGCACGTCGCGGGCCCGGGGCCCGGTCACGGCCAAGATGCCGGTGGAGTCGGTGACGTCGACCACCCGGGCGTCGGATCCGGCACCGATGTGCTGGGTCAGCCAGTCGAGGTCGTGGCTCTGGCCCATGATGGCAGAGGTGAGATAGAAGCGGCCCGACGACAGGCGGGCGACGGTCATCTCGCACTCGATGCCGCCGAGGTCGGTGAGCATGTGGGTGAGGCGTATCCCGCCGTCGCGGACCGGCAGCCGGTTGGCCGACAGGCGGTCGAGGAGGGTGGCCGCGTCGGCGCCGGTCACCTCGAAGGAGGCGAAGGCGGTGATGTCGGCGATCCCGACCCGCTCTCGCACGGCCCGCACCTCGGCCCCCACCGGGTCGAAGGCGTTGGAGCGCCGGAACGAGTGCCGCTCCGGCGTGCCGTCGGGCGAGAAGTACTGGGGACGCTCCCAGCCGTACACCTCCTGCCATTGAGCGCCCAGGCGGTCGAGCCGGTCGTGGATGGGGGTGGTCTTCTGGGGCCGGCCCGCGGCCCGGTACTCGCCGGGCAGGCGCACCTGGTACATCTCGTGGTACTCGTCGTGGGCCTTGGCGATGGCGAAGAGGGAGCGGGGGCCGGCGTGGTCGCCGAAGCGGCGGGGGTCCATCGACCGGACGTTGATCTCGGTCTGGCCGTGCACCATCCACTGGGCCAGGTACTTGCCCGCGCCCGGGCCCTGGGTGATGCCGATGGAGGCGCCGTTGCAGTGCCAGTAGTTGCGCAGCCCGGGCGCGGGCCCCATCAGGTATCCGGAGTCGGGAGTGTGGGTGATGGGGCCGGACACGGTCTGCTTGATCCCGGCGTCCGCGAACGACGGTATGCGCATGGCCGCGTACTCGATGCACTCCTCGAGCACGTCGTGGTCCTCGCCGGTGAGGTGGAAGTCGTCGGCCCAGTCGATCCCCTCCACCCCGTACACCCTGGAGCCGGACATCTCGTAGGGGCCGATGAGCAGCCCGTCGATCTCGCGTCGGTAGTAGCACGACGACCTGGGGTCGCGGGTCACCGGCGGCTCGAAACCCAGCTCGACCATGGCCGGCAGCGGCTCGGTGACCAGGTATTGGTGGATCACCGACACGATGGGCACGTCGAGGCCGACCATGGCCCCGAGCTGCGGGGCGTAGTGGCCGGCCGCGTTCACGACATGCTCGCACACGATCCGGTAGCTGTCGGCCGCATTCTTGGCGTCCATGCCGCCGGGGGTGGCGACGATCTCCCAGCGGCCGTCGGGCAGTCGGCTCATGTCGGTGACCAGGGTGTGGCGGCGGATCTCGCAGCCGAGGTTGCGGGCCCCGCGGGCCATGGCGTTGGTGCACCCTGACGGGTCGGTCCAGCCGTCGTTGGGGGTGTAGAACCCGAGCTGCACGTCGCTGAGGTCCTCCAGCAGGGGATGGCGCTCGCGGATCTCCGACAGGCCGATCAGATGCGACTCGACGCCGATCTGGGTGAGCATGGCGTGGACGTAGCGATGCCAGTCGACCTCGTCGTCGGTGCGGGCCAGCCGGATTGCGCCGCAGCCGTGCCAGCCGGCCGACAGTCCCGTCTCGGCCTCCAGGCGGGGATACAGGGCCACCGCCTCCTGATGCACCTTGGCCATGTTGAGGTCGCCGATGAAGTTGGGGATCAGCCCGGCCGCGTGCCAGGTGGAGCCCGAGGTCAGCTCGCCCTTCTCCAGCAGGATCGTGTCGGTCCAGCCCTCGTGCGCGAGGAAGTACAGCAGGCCCACCCCCATGGCCCCGCCGCCGACGATCACACACCGCGCCTCTTGCGTCACCGCCCCCCTCCCGAAGGTGTGGGCACGAGCACCGCGGTCAGAAGGCCGCGACCCGCGAGGAGTGTAGTTGTGGAGAAGCTCCGGTGGGACCGGTCGCTAGCGGGCGCGGTCTCGGCTAGGCGATACAAAATCAATCTGTGCTGTGTTGTTTCATATTGTTCTATGTATAGTGCCTGCCCTTGGTGGGGCTGCTCAGGGAGGCCGCAGCCCTCGCACCGCTCGAGAGGAGGACGCCGTGAACGACGACCCGGCCGTCAACTCAAGAGTCATCCGCCTGGCGGTGCTGCTGTTCGCCGCGGCGTGCGCGCCGGCGCCCCAGGTTTCCGGGGGCGACGTGGCCGAGGGCGGGCGAGCCGTCGATGGCGCGGTTCCGGTGCTGCTTCCGCCGCTTCCCACCGAGCCGTCCCAGCAGGCGCTTCCTGAGGCGGTCCCGGAGACCCCGGCCGAATTCACTCCTGTGCTGTCGCCGGTCGGCGCTGATGGCCAGGAGCTGCGGCCGCTCCAGGTCCGAACTTGGCCGAGGCCAGTGCCTGAGCCCGCCCCGGCTGATCCGGATGACGGATCGAACGCGGCCGGTCCTGAGGGGGCCGAACACGGCGGCGAAAGCGAGCCCTCCCAGCCCGAGCAGCCCGAGCCCTCCCAGCCCGAGCAGCCCGAGCACGCCGAGCCCGAAGACACGCAGGCCCAGCCCGAGCAGGCCCCGCCCGACGACACGGTTGGCCGGTTGGCCGAGGCGGGGCCGGGGTCGCCTCTCGAGCACACGCACACCGAGGATGGCCAAGCCCGCGACCGCCGGCCGTTCGAGGCGGATCCCCCGACAGGGCCGGCGCCTCCGCGGCAGGAACCTCAGCCACTGAAGCCGCTGCCTCCCGAACCCGAGAACGCTTGTCCGACCGATCGGACGCTGAGGTCGTTCCAGTCTGCGGACTACTCGACGTGGTACTGCCAGGCGGCGATCCCCGAGCCGGTGGGCAGGCCGGTCCCGTGGCCCGAACCCGACCCGGACTACTCCCATCCCTGGCGAGCGTTCGGTCCGGCGTCAGAGCCCATGAACATCTGGATCGGGATGGTGTTCACCAGCCCAGAGCTGGAGGACTTCACGGCCACGGTGACCGACATCGTGTACCTCGACCAACTCAACGTCCCCCTCTATGACGTCCGCATATGCGTGGATGAGCCCCAGAACCTCGAATACGGCGTGTTCGGCCATCCCGAGGGTGGCTTGCTTCGCCTCGACGTGGACAACTGGCGGCCGTACATACCGTGCACGGCGGACTGAGGCCGCGATGACAAGGCATGGCCGCGAGCGCGAGTCCCGACCGGCGGCAGGCGGCCGCCCCCGGCGCGGGCGGCGGTGGGCGCTGGCCGCGGCGGCGGGCGTGTTCGCCTCGCTGGCACTGCTGCCGAGCCAGGCGACGTCGGACCATGAGGAGGCCCCCGCCGAAGACCACGAGTGGGTGGCCACTCCCGGCGCGTACACCGAGAAGCGTCTGCCTCTCGACGGCATCCACTACGACTGGTGGCGCTGTGACCGTCCCTCGGGCTGCGTGCACGGATACTCGTCGTTCCCGGCGGGCGAGCGGCGCTCGCTGCTGTGCCCCATCCCCGGCGGGTCGGGGCGCGTGGGCCTTGGCCACTGCGGGGCATTGCTGGGCGGACTGGAGGACATGTGCCCGATCGGGGACTACGGCGACTGCTTCGGCGAGCACGTCCAGGGCGGGGGCTGGGTTCAGGTGCTGGGACCCGGCAACCCGAAGCCCGGCGAGTACGACCCCAGCCTCTGCACCGCGGCGCAGTCCCAAGCGGACGTCGGGGCTCTGACCCCTCCGACGCCCGGTCACTACGACTGCTGGCCGGTGAAGGGCACCTGGCTGCACAAGCCGTACTGCGGCAGCAAGCCTCAGAGGCTCCGCGGGGTGGCGCACTGCGGCTACTGGAGGTCGCTCGACCCGGGGCCGACCACCACCGCGCCCGCACCCACTTCTACCGTGCCCGCACCCACCACCACCGCGCCCGCACCCACTTCTACCGTGCCCGCACCCACTACCACGGCGCCCGCCGCGACTACCACCGTGCCCGCACCCACCACCACCGTGCCCGCACCCCCGCCAGGCAACTGCGGGCGCCAGGGCTTCGTCTACTTCCCGGAGTTCGGGGGATGTCGACCCGAACGGTGCCCCAGCGGATATGTGCGCAGCCCCGCGAACGGCTGGTGCGAGCCGAGGCCGCTGCCGCCCGACACTAAGGACACCTGCAAGCGGCTCTACGGCCAGCACGACCCGCGCTGCTACTCGAACCGGCCGCTGAACCTGCCGCCCAAGTGGCTGACCGACCATGACGGCGACCCGCTTCGAGCGACGAAGTCCCAAGAGATCACCCAGCGGCTGGGCCACCTGGTGGGGGTGAGTCCGCTGCGGGATCCGTACTGGCTGGGCCAGGGCTTCGACTGGAACCCCGACAACCGCTGCGACGGCGCCGACGAGCTGAACGTCTATCCGCCCAGCGTCGGCGTGGGCTACGACTGCCTGAGAGTCCAGGTGCGAGTGCAGGCCGTGGTTCCCGGCACCGGGCGGTGGACCTTCAAGTCGCCGGAGTGCGGGAACACCACGCCGGGTCTGACGCTGCCCCGGCGGTGCCGCTCGGACTCCGCAACGTGGAAGCGAAGCCATTGGCTCGGAGGGACGGGCAACCCGCCGAGTGCCGACACCGGGCAGTGGTCGGTGCGAGTCGGAGCGCTCGACGCGCTCAGCCGCCACGAGGTGGCCGTGCCGTTCACGGTGAGCGTGGACGACTGGGGCGACGTGTCGCACCTTGTGATCACGGCGACTGCACGCGACTTCTGGGGCTGGAGAGGCTACGGAAACTCCAGGTCGGACACGATCAGCTTCAAGGTGCCGCGCCGTTCCGGGCCGGCGCCTGCTGCCGACGCCATCGAGTTGAGCGTCGCCGAGACCGCCAGCCGGGCCAAGAAGTCGAGGTTCGTCGAGGTGCTGCGGGAGCAGCTGCTGGCCAACGACGCCTGCCCGAGCGGGGTGGACTGCACGGATCCGCTGAGCTGGCCGGTGTGGATCGACGACGAACGGGCCCAGCGTTGCGTCACCGGTCCCTTCGATCCCGGCGCCCGGCCGCTGACGCCCACCGCGCAGGGCATGGTGGGCTGCGACGAACTCAACGACGTTGGCGACCCGTCGGATCCCGCCAGCGTGCGCTACTGGCCCAGGCTGTGGGCTTCCGGCCACGACCGGTTCGCCTACACCACCTACGGCGGTTCGGCCACCGTCACGGTGCGCTTCACCGACTCCCCTCCGGCGGTGTCCGACTTGGAGGTGCGCGACCGGGGGGAGACGCACGCCGCGGCTCGTCTGCGTCATGTCAGGCACCGGTACAGCCACAGCCGGCCTCAAGTGCTGCTGGTGAGCTACGAGGTGGTGCCTGGGACGGAGTTCGCCACCGAGAACCGCTGGCACCACGGCACCGTCGAGATTGTGGCCGACGATCCTGACGGCGACTTCCGGTCGCTGCGGCTGGTCTCGGTCGCCGAATCCGAAAACGAGGTCCTGCGCGGCGCGGTCGAACTCGGCCCGCGTTACGTCAACCTCTACAGATCCGGCTACGTCGGGTCGGCCGCCACGCCCGCCTCGACCAGCGCACTCGATCCTGCCTCGGGCACCTGGCGCAACCTCGGCGTCTACGGCAACCGCTGCGTCTCGGGGGACACAACCGTGTGGTCCACCCTGGGGCCGGGGATCCATTACAGCGCCTGGACCTGGAGGGGCGCCCCCGGCGCGTGCCGGCCACCCCAGCACGAATGCGGCCCCGGCCTCTCGTACAGCACGCTGTGCTGGGCGACGTGGAGCCGCGACGACGGCGCGGGCACGACCGTCGCAGTTCGCTACCGAGCCTGCGATGCCCGCTACGACGCCATCGCCACCGACTGGAGCGCATACTCCGAGTACCTCGCGGGCCGTCTCGGTCATCGCTATCCGCACATCGCGCCTTTGCTCCTTGTCAAGGCGGTCGGCCGGACACGGCTCAAGTGGCGCCCGCCGCAGGTCTCCCCTGCGGACTGGAAGCAGATCCAAGCCGATGTCGAGGGCCATGTAGACAGCCGCCAATGCAGCGCCGCCGCCGTGACCCTGCAGCTCGGCGCCTGCGTCTGGAGCCTCTCGGACGAACAGCGCGACCAGCTCGCGGCCGAACTGTCGTGGCACACCCTGGTGGGGCTCCAGCCCGTCGGGGCGCCGGGGCAGACTTGGCCGCCGCACCCCGAGACGCCCGGCGGACACGACCACCTCGTGGTGGCCCAGTCACCGGTATGGCCTCGCATCGACGACCCCGCGGCGCTCGACTTCACCGACGACGCCGGATGTGCCTGGAACGCGGAATGGGTGCAGACGAAGGCGGCCCAGATGCTGCCTTGGAACCCCGCGCACCGCGCCGAGGCCGGCGCGGACGCCGACGACCGTTTCGAGGCCTGGCTCCGGATGTGGGACGGCTTGAACGCCGCGGCGCGGGCGGAGGCGGCCGGTCTGCACACCGACCTCGACTTCGACAGCGTGCGGTGCCCCACCGATGCCGCGGCCGACGGCACCGCGCCGGTCGAGCACAACTCCTCGTACCGCCAGTGCCGCTGGACGCTGCCCCGGCCGGGGCTGTGGCGCTGGCAGGTGCTCGCGGAGTTCACCGGCGCGGACAGCGGCCAGCGCGCCCGAGCGGTGCTGGCCGAAGGACTCACCTGGTTCCGCAGCTTCCACGCCTATACCGCCCAGCGCACGTTCACTCGCTTCGGCCCGGGGCAGGACTGACGTGCGAGTCCCCGACGCCCGGTCGCCCCAGGTCCAGCGGTTCGTCGCGGCCGGCGCGGTCGTGGTGGCGGTGGCCTTGGCGCTGTTGCTGTTCGGCCGGCCCCGCGGCGCCGAGCCCACGGTGGCGGTGGTCGCCGCGGCCGAGCCGTGGGCGGCGGGCAGGACGCCCGGCGACTACGTGACTGTGCAGGTGCCGGCCTCGTCGGCGGCGCTGTTCGTCACGCCTTCCGAACTCGAGGGCCTTGTGCCCGCGACGGCGGTGCCCGCGGGCGTGGTGCTGTCGGCCGCGCTCCTCGTCGACCGCGACGACGGCCTGTCGGCCGCGGATCCGGCCGCGGCCCTGCTGGCTGTCAAGGTGGACTCGTCGCTGTGGCCCGAGCCCGGTCCTGCCGCGGGCGACGCCGCAGTGCTCGCCACGGCCCCGGGCGGCTGCGCTACGGCGGTGCTGGCGTTGGCGGGCGTCGGCGACTCGACCGTCGTGGTCGAAGCCGGGCCCGCGACGGCCAGAGTGCTGGCCCCTTCGACGTGGTGGGTGTGGAAGTCGCCGTCGGTCGGCTGGCCTAGCTGTCCGGCCGGGCCCGGCGGGCCGGGCGGGCCGGGCGGCGGCTGGTGAGGCGAGTGGCGCAGGAAGGCCTTCGGGGCCGACGACAGCAGCGACAGGAGGTCGACGGGACGTGTTGATGGTGTGGTCGGATCCGGGACTCGACGCCATGGCTGCGGGCTGGGTGGCGCGCACCGTGATCGACGGGGTCAGGGCGGCCGCGCCCGACATGGTTGTGGGCAGGTCGCTGGCCGATCCCGAACTGGTCGAGGCGCCCGGCCGGGCCGCGGTGGTCGCGGTCGGCGCCGACGACTGCGACCAGGCTCTGCGAGCGGCCGCAGCCGCCGCCGCGGGAGTGGTCTGGATCACGCCGCGGCCGGCTGACGACGTGCGACAGCGGTTGCGCCTCGACAGGAACGCGGCGGCCCGGGTGCCGGTGGCTCTGATCGTCGTCTCCGACGAAGACATCGACACCGCCCGGGTGCGGCTGACTGCCAGCGTGCAGGTCGTGCGGTCCGTTCCGACCGCGCCTGCTGGACGCTCGGAGCGCCGGCTGCGCCGCCTCGGGCGATCCCTCGGCTCGCTGGCCGCGGCTCCTCAGCGGATGGACGGCGCCGACCGCGGCCTGCGCCGGGAGTCGGCCGCAGCCGCAGCCGCTCAGCGGCTCCGCGACCTTCTGGACGAGGGGGGCGTGGAGGAGTTCCAGGTGCGCGGCGGCGAGTCGATGGTGGTCGAGTTCTCCGACGGGGCCCGCGAGAGCCGCCCGTCGCCGTTCGCAACCGACGACGAGCTGATCGCGGCGTGCCGGTTCCTCGCCGCGTACGCGGGCGAGCGCCCGCAGCGCTTCGACGAGCTGGATCCTCGTCTGGACACCCGGATCGGCACCCGCTGGCGGCTCCACGCCGAGGCCTTCGTGTGCTCGCCGCCCACGCTGGTGCTGCGAAGCAACATGGGCGGCGGGCGGAGCCTCGAAGAGCTGGGATTGTGCAGCGACGAGCTGGCGGCCGTGCTGGTGGAGGCGGTCGCGGGCCGCGTGCGCGCCAACGTGGTGGTGGCCGCCGCGATGGGGGGCGGCAAGACGACCCTGTGCCAGGCCCTTCTCGCCCAGGTGCCGCCGGCCGAGCGCATCGACACCATCGAGGACACCCCCGAGCTGCGCCTGCGCGAGTACGGCATCCACCCCAACGCCTACGAGAGGCTCACCCGCGACCCCAACAACGACGGCGTCGGCAAGCACTCGATGGCCGACCACGTGCGCGACGCCAAGCGGGCTAACAGCTCCAAGCTGGTTGTGGGCGAGGTCCGTGGCGAGGGAACCATGGCCCTGCTGGACGCCATGTCCTCGGGACTGGAAGGCTGCCTGGTGACCCTGCACAGCCCGCCGGGCGCGGGCGTGCTGGAGAAGCTGACCGCCTACGCCACCTCCGAAGGCACCGACGAGGGCCAGGCCCGCCGTTCGATCGCCATCGCCGTGCACCTGCTGGTGTGGATGGGCCGCAACCACCTCAACCAGCGGGTGATCGCCGACGTGACCCAGATCACCGGCACGGCCGCCGACGGCACCGTGTCGACCCGCTGCCTGTGGCAGCTCCCGCCCGGCCAGAGCCGAGCCGTCCCGGTGGCGGCCCCGGTGGGGCGCATCGCCGACCTGTACCGCGCCGCGGGCGTGGACCCCGTCTACCAGGACCGCGGCGCGTCGCGACCGTCAGCACTGCAGCTCGTCATCGGCGAACTCGTTGAGGATGATGACGCGGCTGTGGCCGGTGCGACGCTGGCGCCCGGCCAACACTTCGCCGACACCGGAGAGGCCGCGCTATGAGCCTGTCGGAATGGATCATTGTCCTCGGCGGCACGGCGGCGCTGACGGTCCTGCTGTGGCCGGCATCGGGCACCCGCTGGTCGATGCGGGGCGGAGTCGGAAGCAGCGTCAGGAGCGGGAGCGGTGTCGGGGGCAGCGTCCGCAGCCGTCGGGCGCGTCTGCCGGCAGAGCTGCCCTCGGCCGCGGCTGCGGCCGGTGCGACGCTGGCGTCCGGCCTGGTCGTCGGGCACGCCGCCGCGGCGGCCCTGTGCTCCGTGGTCTGCATCGCCGCGATGAAGGTGATGCTGGCATCGAGGCGCTGGACGGCCACCGCGGAAGGCGTCGCCCGCCTCGCCGGGGTGCTGGCCAACCAGGCCTCGGTGGCGGTGACAGCCGTCGATGCCCTGCGCCACGCCGCTCCGCTGGTGAGCGGACCCGTCGGCGACGCCGCCGAGGAGATGGCCGCCGACGCCGAGAGGCTGGGCATGGCACCGGCCGCTGAACACTTCGCGGCACGGGTGCCGTCTGCCGCGGCCCGCTCGCTCGCCAACCTCTTGACGGTGGCGGCCGAGGGCGGCGGGCGATGGGCCCAGACCGTCAGCGTCCTGGAGGCCGAGGCTTCCGAAGCCGCGGCCACGGCCCGGCTGTTCCACGCCCGGGTGGCCGCAGCCATGCCGACCCTCGCGATCGTCACCAGCCTGGGTGCCGGTCTGGTCGCCGGATCGGCCTGGACCGCCCGCGACGTCGGTGCATGGCTGGCCGGACCGCAGGGCGCCATGCTCGTGCTCGGCGGAGCGGTCGTCATCGCCGCGCTGTGCGCCCGTGTCCTTCTGCCAGCCCGGGCCTTGACCCGCTCGGACGGACGGCCACGATGACGTGGCTCATGACGGTCGCGGGCGTCGCCGCCGCGCTGCGGCTGGTCCTCATCGACCCGCCCCGGCCGGCCAACACCGTCGAACTCGCCGCGGCGGGCTGGCCGCCCAGGGCGCTGCGGATCGCCAGCATCGCGGCGACCGCCGCACTGGCCGGCGGGATCCTGGCATCGGCTGCTGCGATGGCCGGCCCGCGCCCGGGAGCGCTCGCCGCGGTTGCGGCGGCGTTCTGGACGCCGGTCGGAGCGCGCCCGCTGCTGCGCAACATGGTGCTGGCCGGGTTCCGCGCCCGCCGAGACGCCGCCTTGCTGGAGTGGCTGCGCCAGATCCGCCTCTACTGCGCGGCGGGGCGTCCCATCAACGACGCCGCGCTGGAGGCCGCCGAACGCGTCGAGGCCCCGGCGTTCGCCCCTTCGGCCACCTCCATCAACCTCGCCCTGGCCGCGGGCCGCGATCCGCTCAGTGCGGTGGCGGGGCACTTCAGCGGCTCCGCCGCGGAGACCTTGGTGGCCACGCTGGCCGAGGCCGAGCGGGGCGGGGCGGCTGCGACCGACCTCATCGACCGCCTCATCGCCCAGGCGGTGCAGGCCCTCGAGGACCAGCGCCGAGTCCGGATCGAACAGTTGGGCCGCGCCGTAGGCAACACCGCGACGCTGGCCGCGGTGGTTGCCAGCGCGGTGGTGGTCCTCGCACTGATGGCCAGCACCCAGATCGGCATTTGAGCCCTCGCGCCCGTCGCCCGAACACCCATCCTTCTGAGCCCAAGGAGGCAACCCGATGGACACTCCCGTAGCCAAGATCATCATGCTCGCGGCGGCGATCGCGGTGACCGCCGCGGTCGTGCTGTTCACATGGCAGGCCGTCGGCGCCAACACCCCTGACCCGACCGCCGATCCGGCCGCCGACAAGTCCCAGATCAAGCACGAGAACCTGTGCACCGCGGTCGGAGGCAAATGGGACAAGACAAAGACGGAGTGCTCCTGAAGGGTGAGAGACCGACGTGACACACGCTCGGTGCTGCTCTCGCGATCGAGGCCAGATGACTGCTTGGATGGCCGCCTCCATCGGGCGAGCAGCTCGCGCCTCGCAACGTTCTCGCAATGGAAGCCGCGCTGACGGCGCTGCGCACTGCGGGGGTGATCCTCGTGGTGGTCGCGGTGCTCTTCGGCGTCTACATCCACCAGGTGGCAGGCATCACCGCCTCGGCCGCCGCGCTGGCCGCGGCTCACGCGGCCGCGGAGTCGCTGGATGAGACCGGCTGGGACTGCGCCGACACCGGAGCGGACTGGAGCACCGCCCACGAAGCCGCCGCCCGGGCGGCGGCGGAGCGCACCGCCGCCAGTTCGGCCGCTACAGCCGCCGACTACTCGCTGGCCGCTGAAGCCGACTGCACCGTGGTGGCGTCGGTCACGGTCGCCGCGGCCGGGGTTCGCACCTGGCTGCAAGCCACCGCAGCCGCGTGCGCGTCCACCCGGGCCGCCACCGAGCGAGGCTGGTCGCTCGATCCGGTCTGCTAGCCCCGGCCCGAGAGCCGACCGGACCGGCCGTCCGAGCAGTCCAAGCCGTCCGAGCAGTCCAAGCCGTCCGAGCAGTCCAGGCCCTCCGAGCAGTCCAAGCCAAGCCTGGCGGTCCGATCAGAATGCGTCGCCGACGCATGACCGACAATGGACGACGCGGTAGCCCTCGTAGTGGCCGCCCCGGCGGTAGCGCTCGCGCTCTGGGCCGTCGCGCTGGTCGGCAACCTGGCCGACAGCCTGGCCCGCACCGCGGTCGCGGCCGAGTCCGCGGCTCACGCCGCGGCCCATGCCTCCGGCGCCGACCCGGCCGAGGCGGCTCGTCGCATCGCGCTGGGCGCCACCGTCAACGCCTGCGCGACCACTCGGACCGTCGTCGAGCACGTCGACATGGTCGTCGGCACCGCCGCGGTCACCGTCGCCTGCGAAGTTCCCGGCCCGGTCGCGCAACGGGTCTGCATCATCGGCTACGCCCAGACGAACCCCGCGACCAGCGGCAATCTCCCGGCCGCCTGCCCGCCCTAGGAGGTCCTGTGACCACACCGGTGCTCATCCTGATGCTGACCGCCATGGTTGCGGCCATGACCGCGTCCGCGAGCGACCATGCCGCCCACACCGCAGCCACCGACCTGGCCGAACTGCGGGCCAGGCACGCCGCCGACGCGCTGGTGGCGGCCTGTCTCAGCGACTCCGCATGCGTGCTGCCGCCGCAGACGACCGCCTGTTCCCGCTCCGACGGCGTCCTCGTCACTGCTCGAGTCGAATGGAGCCCCCGG
Organism: Acidimicrobiales bacterium; assembly: GCA_963667505.2. Taxonomy (GTDB): domain Bacteria; phylum Actinomycetota; class Acidimicrobiia; order Acidimicrobiales; family Aldehydirespiratoraceae; genus Aldehydirespirator. Next base: position 3,128,758 of record OY763490.2, read on the forward strand.
CTCTGGCGCGGCCTCGACACCGCCACCGCCACCCGCGTCCTCGCCTACGATGCCGGCGCGGCCCCGAATCCCGCCCTGGCCGCTCGGCTAGCCCGAGCCGCCGACGGATCCTGCGCCGCACCCTGAGCCAAGCCGTGCTGCACCCTGAGCCGAGCCGTCAGGGGCCGTCCTCTATGCGGACCCGCTGGTTGCGGGGGTCGTAGAAGCTGCGTATCGACGGGGTGGCCGGCACCAGCTCACCGCCGACGTTGATCTCGAAAGTGCCCCCGTCCAGCCAGTCCTGCACCACCCCCTCGTGGCCGGGGCGGCGCACATAGCCCATGGCCAGGCAGCGATCCTCCACGTAGCTCCACATCGACGAGGTGGTGGCACCCACCGGCTCGCCGTCGCGCAGGACCGGGTCGTCGTGGTAGCAGAGCAGCCCCGGGTGCTCCAGGCGGAACTGGATCAGGCGCTTGTTGCGAGGCTGGCTGCGCTGGGCCTCCAGTGCAGCCCGGCCGTTGAAGTCGACGGGCTTGTCCCAGGCGACCACGAACCCGAGCCCGGCCTCGATCGGGGTATCCTCGTCGGTGATGTCGTGACCCCAGTGGCGATAGCCCGACTCCAGCCGCAGCGTGTTCATAGCGTGATAGCCGGCCAAGGCCAGGCCGTGGGGCTCGCCCGCATCCACCAGCGCGTCATACAGCTCCACGGCGTGCTCGTTGGGCAGGTACAGCTCCCAGCCCAGCTCGCCCACATAGCTCATGCGCAGGGCCAGCACCTCGACACCGGCCACCGTCGTCCTCTGAGCTGTGGCGAACGGGAAGTCGGCGTTGGTCAGCGACGCGTCGATGAGCGGACCGAGCACGAAGCGGGCCTTGGGGCCCATCAGCCCGATCATGGCCCAGTCCTCGGTGATATCGGCGATCTTCACGTCCCGGCCCCGGCAGGCTCGGCGCAGGCAGGCCCAGTCCCGGGTCTGGGCCGCGGCTGCGGTCACCACCAGGAAGCGGTCCTCTCCCAGGCGGGTGACGGTCAGGTCGGCCTCGATCCCGCCCCGGCGGTTGCACCACTGGGTGTACACGGCCTTGCCGACAGGGGCGTCGATCCGGGCCACGCTCAGGGTGTCGAGCACGTCCAGCGCGTCGGGGCCGTCCACGGTGAACTTGGCGAACGACGTCTGGTCGAACAGCGCGACCCGCTCCCGCACGGCCCGGCACTCCTCGCCCGCGTTGGCCCACCAGTTCTGCTTGCCGTAGCTGTAGACGTACTCCCGGGCCTGGCCCTCGAAGGCGTACCAGTTGGGCCGCTCCCAGCCTGCGGTCTCGCCGAACACCGCCCCGGCCGCGCCCAGCCGGTGGTGAAGGGGCGACACCCGCCGGCCACGAGCGCTCTGGTACTGGTAGAAGGGCCAGTGCATGGCGTACAGCAGGCCCAAGCTCTCGGGGATGCGCTCGGCGAGGTAGGCGGGATCAGCCTGGAAGCCGAACGCCCGTCGGATGTCCACCGACGAGAGGTCCATGGGCGGATGGCGGTCGGCGATCCAGTCGGCCAGAGCCCAGCCCACCCCGCCAGCGGACTGGATGCCCACCGAGTTGAAGCCGGCGGCCACGAAGCAGCCGTCCACCTCGGGCGACTCGCCCAGGTAGTACACGCCGTCGGGGGTGAACGCCTCGGGTCCGTTGAGGAACAGCTGGATGCCGCACTCCCCCAGCGCGGGCACCCGGTGGATTGACCGCTCGAAGATCGGGCCGATGTGGTCCCAGTCCTCCGGCAGCGTGCCGAAGGAGAAGTCCCGGGGCACGCCGTCGAGGTTCCACACCTTGCCCCGGGGCTCGAAGAACCCGGCCATGACCTTGCCGGTCTCCTCCTTGAAGTACGTGTAGTTGCCGGGGTCCCGCAGCACCGGCGTGTCGGAGTCCAATCCGAGGGGCTCCGACACGACGTAGAAGTGCTCGCAGGCCTGCAGGGGCACGTTCACGCCGATCTGGGCCGCGAGGTGGCGGGTCCAGATGCCGGTGGACAGCACCACGGTCTCGGTCTCGATGCTGCCCTGCTCGGTGTCCACGCCGCGGATGGCGCCGTCGGAAGTGCGCAGCCCGGTGACGGCCGTGTCCTCGACGATGCGCACGCCCCGGCTGCGGGCCCCCTTGGCCAGGGCCATGGTGGTGTCCACCGGCGACGTGTGGCCGTCGCGGGGGATGTAGAGCGCTCCCACCAGATCGTCGGTGCGGATCAGCGGCCAGCGCTCCCGCACCTCGTCCATTCCGATCTCGCGGGTCTCCACCCCCACCGACACGGCCATGGCCGCGCTCCGGCGGATCTCCTCCCACCGCTCGGCGTCGGCGGCCACCGAGATCGACCCGGGCGTGCGGCAGCCGGTGGCCTGGCTGGTCTCGTCCTCGAGCGCCTCGAACAGCCGGGCCGAGTAGGTGGCCAGCTTGGTGAGGCTGTGAGTGGACTTGAGCTGCGACACCAGCCCGGCCGCGTGCCAGGTGGTGCCGCCGGTCAGCTTGTTCTGCTCGAGCACGACCACGTCGGTGATGCCCCGGCGGGCCAGGTGGTAGGCCACGCTGCACCCGACGATGCCCCCGCCGACCACCACCACCTGGGCCCGCTCAGGCAACGCTGGGGCCATGGACTCCCCTCTCTCGACTGCACTGCCCGAACCGCCCGAGTTCGGGCCGGACCACCGGCGACGGCTGCTCAGTCGATGCCGGACAGCGAACTCTAACCGTCGCCTCGCACGGCGTCGGCTCCCCGACGAGGCCGGTCAGTCGGTGCCGGGGATCCAGGCGGTGCCAGCCAGGGGGACCTTGGCCATGGCGGCGGCCTCCACGGTGAGCGCGGCCAGGTCCTCGGGCTCGAGGTTGAGCACATGGGACTTGCCGTTGGCCCGGGCCAGGATCTGGGTCTCGATGGTGAGGACCTGCAGGTAGTTGGCCAGTCTGCGGCCCGCGAGCACCGGGTCGAGGCGGCCGGAGAGGCCGGGGTCCTGGGTGGTGATCCCGGCCGGGTCGGTGCCGGCCTGGAAGTCCTCCCAGAAGCCGGCCGACGTGCCCAGCGCCCGGTACTCCGACTCGTAGGCAGGGTCGTTGTCGCCGATGGCGATCAGCGCGGCCGTGCCGATCGAGGCCGCGTCGGCGCCGAGGGCCAGGGCCTTGGCCACGTCCGCGCCCGAGCGGATCCCGCCAGCCACGATGAGCTTCACCTCGCGGCGGTGCACGCCGAGCTCCCGCAGGGCCCGCACCGACTCTCCGATGGCGGCCACCGTGGGGATGCCGACGTGCTCGATGAACACGTCCTGGGTGGCCGCGGTGCCGCCCTGCATTCCGTCCACCACCACCGCGTCGGCGCCGGCCTTCACCGCCAGCGCGGTGTCGTAGTAGGGGCGGGCCGCGCCCACCTTCACGTAGATCGGGACCTGCCAGTCGGTGATCTCCCGCAGCTCGCCGATCTTGATCTCCAGGTCGTCGGGGCCGGTCCAATCGGGATGGCGGCACGCCGAGCGCTGGTCGATACCGGTGGGCAGGGTGCGCATCTCGGCCACCCGCTCGGTGATCTTCTGCCCGAGCAGCATCCCGCCGCCCCCCGGCTTGGCGCCCTGGCCGACCACCACCTCGATGGCGTCGGCCACCCGCAGATGGTCGGGGTTCATGCCGTAGCGCGACGGCAGGTACTGGTACACCAGCGTGGTGGAGTGCCGGCGCTCCTCGTCGGTCATGCCGCCGTCGCCGGTGGTGGTGGACGTGCCCGCCGCCGACGCGCCCCGGCCGAGGGCCTCCTTGGCCTGGGCCGAGAGCGAGCCGAAGCTCATGCCCGCGATGGTCACCGGGATCTTGAGGCGCACCGGGCGCTCGGCCCGGTCCTCGCCGATCACGACGTCGGTGCCGCACGCCTCGCGGTAGCCCTCCAGGGGGTAGCGCGACATCGACGCTCCCAGGAACACGAGGTCGTCGAGGGTGGGCAGATGGCGCTTGGCCCCCCAGCCCCGGATCCGGTAGATGCCGGTGTTGGCGGCTCTTCGGATCTCGGCGATCACGTTGCGGTCGAAGGTGTACGACTCCCGCAGGTGCCAGAAGTCGGGATCGGAGTCCTCAACCGGCTGAAGTCCGTCCGGCGGGGTTGCAGTCATCACGCCGCCTCTTGGGCCGCTTCCAGGGCGTCCACGTCGTCGATGGTGAAGTTGTAGAGGCGCCGGGCCGAGCCGTAGCGGCGGAAATCGGAGGGGTCGGCGCCCGCAGCCAGCGGGGCGGCCGCGGCCAGCAGGCTCCGCAGAGTCTCGAGGTGCTCGGGCCGCATCTCCTTCTCGACGCAGTCCGCGCCGAGTGACTCCACGTCGCCCCGCACGAAGATCCGGGCCTCGTAGATCGAGTCGCCCAGGTCGGCGGCGGCGTCGCCGCACACCACCAGGTTCCCGGCCTGGGCCATGAACGCGCTCATGTGGCCCACGGCGCCGCCCACCACGATGTCGGTGCCCTTCATGGAGATGCCGCAGCGGGCCCCGGCGTTGCCGCCCACCACCACTAGGCCGCCGCAGCCGGTGGCCCCGGCCGACATGGTGGCGTTGCCGGTGATGCGCACCTCACCCGACATGATGTTCTCGGCCAGACCGGTGCTGGCGTTGCCCTCCACCAGCACCCGGCCCCGCTGGTGCATCCCCGCGCAGTAGTAGCCCACCGAGCCCCGCACCACCACCTCGATGTCAGCGGTGATGCCGCAGGCCACCGCGTGGGCGCCACGGGGGTTGACCACCTCGAACGAGTCGCCGTCGGAGGCATCGTGCAACGCCTGGTTGAGCTCACGCCGGGTAGCCTCGGCCAGGTCGAAGACGCGCCCCCCGCTGCTCATGCGGCCAAGCTCCAGGTGTAGATGCGGGCCGGCTCGGGCTCCCACACCTCGGCGTCGGCCGCTCCGGGCAGCCGGGCGATGGCCCGGTACTCCGACGACATGGCCACCCAGTCGTCGGTCTCGGCCACCACCGCCGGCTTGCAGGCGATCGGGTCGCGCAGGATGGCGAAGCCGTCGGCCACGCCGATGGCGAAGGTGTAGAAGCCGTCGAGGTCGCCCAGGGCACCCTCCAGCGCCTCGGAGATGGTGTCGCCCGAGCGCATCCGCCAAGCCAGGTAGCCGGCGGCCACCTCGGAATCGTTCTCGGTCTGGAACGACTCGCCGTGGCCTTCCAGGAAGCGCCGCAGACGGTTGTGGTTGGACAGCGACCCGTTGTGCACCAGGCAGGTGTCGGCGCCGGTGGCGAACGGGTGCGAGCCGTTGGTGGTGACCGCCGACTCGGTGGCCATGCGGGTGTGGGCCAGGGCGTGGGTGCCGGTGCGGGAGGCCAGGTCGTAGCGCTCGGCCACGAGGTCGGGGTCTCCGACCGCCTTGTACAGCTCGATCTGCGCGCCGTAGGCCAGCACCGACGCGCCGGCCACATTGTCGATGATCCACTGTCGGGCGACCCGGCCGTCCCCGTCGGTGGAGAACACCGCATGGTCGTGGACCGCTCGCACCGCGACTTCGGCGTCCAGCACGCCCTCCAGGGCGGCCGCCACCGGCGCCCAGTCCACTTCGATGCCCTCGGCCAGCACGGTGATGCGGACGCGGCCGGGCACCCCGGCGTCATAGGAGGCGAATCCGGCGCTGTCGGGGCCGCGGTCGCGCATCTCCCGCAGCATGACCGCGGTCAGCCGTCCCAGTTCATGCCTATGGGTGTCGGTCTTGCAGAACAGGCCCACGATTCCGCACATAGCACTAGCTCCCGAAGCCTTGGGTGTCCGAAGTCCGGCCCCGCACCGTAGCGCCCGCCGCACTCGCGGCCTCAGCCCGGCGCAGCCGAAACGGGCGCCGCCATCGGAGGCTCCGATTCCCCGATCAGGGGATCGTTGACTACCCTCGGCGGTCCGCGACCCGGCCCGCGAGGGGCACGACCACAGGGGGGAACGCAATGGACGCACTCGACGAGATCCGCAGCAGAGTGGAGGCCGACGGTGTGGAGTTCATCTACGCCATGTTCGTGGAGATGCACGGCAAGCCGTGCGCCAAGCTGGTGCCGGTCGGCGCCCTCGAGGGGCTGATGAGCGACGGTGCCGGGTTCGCGGGCTTCGCGGCCGGGCCGATGGGCCAGGACCCCTCGAGCCCCGACATCCTGGCCCTGCCCGACCCGGCGTCGTACACGCAGCTGCCGTGGCAGCCGAACGTGGCCGCCATGCAGTGCGACCCCACCGTGGAGGGCGAGCTGTGGCCTTACGCGCCCAGGGTGATCCTGCGCCGGGCGCTGGACGCGGCCGCCGAGCGCAACATCGTGCTCAAGTGCGGCGTCGAGGCCGAGTACTCGCTGGTGGTGCGCCGCGACGACGGGTCCATCGCGGTGGCCGACGACCGTGACGACATGCCGCTGCCTTGCTACGACGCCAAGGGCCTCACCCGGATGCTGCCCCACCTCACCGCAGTGTCCAAGAACCTCGACGCCATGGGCTGGGGGAACTACGCCAACGACCACGAGGACGCCAACGGGCAGTACGAGCAGAACTGGCTGTACTCCGACGCGCTGACCACAGCCGACCGGCTCATCCTGTTCCGCCTGATGGTGCACACCCTGGCCCAGCGCGACGGCCGCTTCGCCACGTTCATGCCCAAGCCCTTCGGCGACAAGACCGGCAACGGGCTGCACACCCACCTGAGCCTGTGGACCGCCGACACCGACGAGCCGCTGTTCATCGGGGGCGGCGCCGGCGGCCCCGACACCAAGGGCCTCGGCCTGAGCGACACCGCCTACAAGTTCACCGCCGGGATCATCGAGCACGCCTCGTCTCTGGTGGCGGTGGTCTGCCCGATCGTCAACTCCTACAAGCGCATGGGGGTGGGCGCGCCCACCTCGGGGGCCACCTGGGCACCGGCCTACGCGGCCTACGGCGGCAACAACCGCACCCAGATGATCCGGGTGCCCGAGCCCGACCGCATCGAGATCCGCCTCGGCGACGGCGCCGCCAACCCGTACCTGATGTTCGCGGCGATGCTGGCCTGCGGCCTCGACGGCATCGACAGCGACATCGACCCGGGCGAGCCCAACATGGACAACCTGTTCACCTTGTCGGCCGAGCAGGTGGCGGCCAAGGGGATCAAGGCCCTGCCGCCGACGCTGCTGCACGCGGCCGACGAACTGGTCGGCAACGACGTGATCCGGGCCGGTCTGGGCGACACCGCCGAGGGCCCCTACTCCGAGTATTTCGCCAAGGTGAAGCGCGAGGAGTTCCTGGCCCACCATCATGTGGTCACTGCCGGAGAGGTCGACCAGTACCTCACCCTGTTCTGACGCCGGCCTCCGCCCGACAGGGGCTCCGTAGACTCGACGGCGATGACTGACCGCGCCCCTCTGCGCCTCTGGCGGGGGGCCGTGCTCGACGAGTGGATCGACTACAACGGCCACATGAGCGAGGGCTTCTACGGCGTGGTGTTCGGCGAGGCCAGCGACGAGTACCTGACCCGGATGGGCTTCGACGAGCACTACCGCCGCACGACGGGCGGGTCGTTCTACACGGTGGAGACCCACATCCGCTTCATCGACGAGCTGGCCCCGGACACACCGCTGGCGGTCGACACCACCGTCACCGGCGCCGACTCCAAGCGGGTGCACCTGTTCCACGAGCTGCGTCGCGTCGGCGACGAAGCGCTAGCGGCCACCCAGGAGTCGCTGATGCTCCACGTCGACACCAATGTCGACCGGGTTGCACCCATGGCAGACGAGCTGTACGCCGTGCTGCGGGCCGACGCCGCCGCCCACGCCGGGCTGCTGCCCGAAGGCGCCACCGGCCGGGCCATCCGAGCCGTCGGCACCTGAGTCGCCGGTCCGATCCCAGGCCCGCCGCCCATGACTCTGGCCATGCCGTCACGGGCCACCGACTGGCATCCTGTGGGCCTGGCCGCGGTGACCGGCGCGGTGACATGCTGGGGAACCGGCAACATCCTGGTGCGCCAAGTGGACTTGGCCAGCGCGTCCATGGCCTTCTGGCGGCTGGTGCTCAGCGCGCTCATCTACTGCGCCGTCGTGCTGGCCCGGCGGGGCCGGGTGACCTGGCCGCAGCTGCGGGCCTGCCTGCCTCCCGCCGTGATGCTCGGGCTGTGGTACATCGCGTTCTACGAGGCCATCAAGTCCACGACCGTCACCAATGTGGCCATGATCGTGTCGCTGGTGCCCGTCGTGTTGATCTGGCCGGCGGTTCGCCGGTTCGCGGAACCGGTCTCGCTCAAGCTGCTGGCGCTGGTAGCGGCCGCCCTCGGCGGCACTGCGCTGGTGCTGTTCGGCTCGACCTCGGTGCCCACCTGGAGCCTCCGCGGCGACGGGCTGGCCGTGCTGGCCTTGCTGCTGTTCTCAGGCCAGATGGCGTTCGCCAAGGAGGCCCGCCAGCAGATCGGCACATTGGAGTTCCAAGCAGTCGTTTGGGTCGTCGCCATGGTCGTGGTCACCCCGGCGGCCGCCCTGACCAGTGACGGCCTGTCGCTGCCCGACGGCACCGCCTGGCTGTGGATCGTTTCGCTCGTCGCCGTCCCGGGCACGGGCCACCTGCTGATGAACTGGGCCCACAACCATGTGCGGATCACCGTCTCGTCTGTGGCCCTGCTGGGCGCTCCCCCGATCACGATGGTGCTCGCAGCCGTCTTCATCGACGAGCCGATCAAGATCGCCCAGGTGTCCGGCGGGGTGATCGTGATCGCGGCAGTGGCCGCGGTCATCCGCCGCGACGTCCAGCTGGCCGCCCGCCACGCCCCCAACCTCGGCTGAGCCGGCAGCCCCTGGGCCGAGCGGCTAGGGAGCACGTGGCCGTTTAGCATGACAGGCGTGGTGCGGTTGCAGGTGGTCGGCGGGGGCAAGATGGGCGAGGCCCTGGTCGTGGGCCTTGTGGCCAGCGGATGGGCCGAGCCGGGCGAACTGCACGTGGTCGAGCCCGATCCTGTTCGGCGGGAGGCGGTCTCGACCGCCGTCGGAGGGGTGTCGGCGTCGGCTGAGCCCTTGGGCGAGATCGATGCCGTGATCGCGGTGAAGCCCGAGGTGGTTGCGGCGGTGCTACCGGCGCTGGCCGCGGCTGGGACGCCGCGGGTGCTGTCGATCGCGGCCGGGGTGCGCACAGGGGCAGTCGAAGCCGGGCTGCCGACGGGAATTGCCGTCGTGCGGGCCATGCCCAACACGCCCGCGTTGGTCGGCGAGGGCGCGGCCGCCATTGCGCCTGGTTCGGCCGCGTCAACCGAGGACATCGACTGGGCCCGAGGGATTCTTGAAGCGGTGGGGACGGTCGCGGTGGTCAGCGAGGCCGACCTCGACGCGGTGACCGGCCTTTCGGGCAGCGGTCCCGCCTACGTGTTCCGGCTGGCCGAGGCGCTGCGAGCGGCAGGAACAGCCCAGGGCCTAGACGCGGAGACCGCCGACGCCCTGACCCGCCAGACCCTGCTGGGGGCCGCGACCTTGCTGGCCTCCTCGGGCGAGGATCCCGGCCGGCTGCGCGAGAACGTGACCTCCCCCGGCGGCACCACCGCCGCCGGCTTGGCCGTGCTCGACGGTGCCGACTTCATGGGCCTGATTGAACGGGTGGTGGACGCGGCCACCGAACGCTCCCGCGAACTGGGCCAGTGACGGCATCGGCGTCCGGCGGCGCGGGCTGCGGCTACGAGACGGTCTCGTTCCTGTCCGACTACGGCTACAAAGACGAGTTCGTCGGGGTGGTGCATTCAGTGATCGCGGCCATCGCGCCCGGCGTGCGGGTGGTGGACGTGACCCACGGCATCGCCCCGTGCGACGTGCGGGCCGGCGGACTGGCGCTGGCCCGGGCCGCGCAGTATCTGCTTCCGGGCGTGGTGCTGGCCGTCGTGGACCCCGGCGTGGGCACCGACCGCCGTCCGGTGGCGGTGGAGGTGGGAGACGGCGCCTCGGTGCTGGTAGGGCCGGACAACGGTCTGCTGGCCCCCGCGGTGGCTCTCGTCGGCGGAGCCAGCCGCGCCGTGGAGCTGACCATTGCCGACCACCGGCTCGGCGGCGGGGCCGAGTTGGGATCGACGTTCGATGGCCGCGATCTGTTCGCTCCCGCGGCCGCGCATCTCTGCTGCGGCGTGCCGCTCGCCGACCTTGGCAAAGCCATCGACCCTGCTTCTCTGACGCCCGGAGTTCTGCCGGTGAGCCGGTTCGAGGGCGTCGAGCTGGTGGCCGAGGTGCTGTGGGTGGACCGGTTCGGCAACTGCCAGCTCAACCTCGACCCGCAGGACCTGGCCGGCTTCGACACCGTGCTGCAGGTGGTCCTCAGCGACGGCCTGCGCACTGCGGAGAGAGCCGCCGCCTATGACGACATCAAGCCCGGCCGGGTGGGTCTGGTCACCGACTCCGCCGGGCTCGTGTCGATAGCACTGCCCCGCCGTTCGGCCGCCGCTGAACTGGACGTCCGCGAAGGCGCCGAGGTGCGGCTGCGACCCGCCGGAGCAGGCGAACAGCGGCTGGAACGGACGGCCGCCGCGACGCCCGTCGGCCTGACCCGCAGAGTCCCGCCGTCAGACGAAGGGAGGCGCCTGTGAGGCCCGGAACCACGATCGTCATCGCCGTTCTGCTGATTGCCATCGTCGTGGCCGGCGTGCTGCAGCTGTTCTTCCTGGCCCGCTGACGCCGATGCCGCCCGCCGCCCGCGCGGGCCCCGCCTGACAGCCGCGCCCAGCGGGGGCGGCCGATAGGCTGGCCGCAGTGTCGCTAGTAGTCGTCGGATGCAACCACCGCTCCACGCCCTTGGACGTGTTGGAGCGCCTCACGGTGATGCCCGAAGACCTGCCCAAGGCCCTGCACGAGGCGGCCTCCGCGGACAACTTGAGCGAAGCGGTGGTGCTGTCGACCTGCAACCGCATCGAGGTCTACGCCTACGCGGAGCGCTTCCACGGCGGATATGCCGACGTGCGCGAGATGCTGGCCCGCCACTCGGGGCTGCCGCCGGAGGTGGTGGCCGACGAGTTGTACGCCTACCACGACGCCGACGCAGCAAGGCACCTGTTCAACGTGTCGTCGGGACTCGACTCGGTGGTAGTCGGTGAGCACGAGATCCTCGGCCAAGTGCGGAGCGCCTGGCAGGCCGCCCGAGCCGAGGGCACGGTGGGCACCGCGCTCGACCTGCTGTTCCGCCATGCGGTGGAGGCAGGCAAGCGGGCTCGGACCGCCACCGGCATTTCCCGCGGCATCGCGTCGCTGTCGCACGCTGCGGTCGCACTGGCCACTGAGCGCCTTGGGAGCCTCGCGGGCCGGAGGGTCCTGGTGCTGGGCGCGGGCGAGATGGCTGCGGGGATGTTGAAGTCGCTGGCGGCGGCCGATCCGGCCGATCTCTCTGTGGCGAGCCGCACATGGGAACGGGCCGCGGTCGCGGCGGAGTCCTGCTCGGGACGGGCCGTGGCCCTCCACGCGCTCGAGGATGCGCTGACCGCCGCCGACGTCCTGTTCGCATCGACAGGCGCCACGAGGATCATCCTGGAGCACAGCAACGTGGACGCGGTGATGGCCCGCAGGCGGGGCGCCGAGCTGTTGATCATCGACATCGCCGTGCCCCGAGACGTGGATCCCGCCGCGGGCGACCTGCCGGGAGTCACGCTGCTCAACATGGACGATCTTGGCGCTTTCGTGGAACAGGGCCGCTCCGAGCGGCTCCGGGAGGCGGCGGCGGTCACCGCCATCGTGGCGGAGGAGGTGGAGCGCTACCGGACGGCCGCTTCGGCCCGGGAGGCGGCACCGCTGATCGCGGCTCTGCGAGCCCGGGCGGACAGCCTTGCGTCCGCTGAGCTGTCCCGGCACGAGTCGAGGCTCCGCGACCTTTCCCCGGCCCAGCGCGCCGCGGTGGAGTCGCTGCTTCACGGCACCGTCAACAAGCTGCTCCACGAACCCACCGTGAAGCTCAAGGACGCTTCCGGCCATGCCCGAGGCGACCGCCTGGCCGAGGCTCTGCGCGATCTGTTCGACCTGTAGCGCCTCCGGCCAGAGTTGGAAGCGCCGCGTCGTAATCGAATGGCCGTGAGAAGCGGGGTGCTTCGGGCCGCCACCCGGACCAGTGTCCTGGCCCGGTGCCAGACGAGCATCGTGGCCGGGCTGGTGGCTGAGGCTTGCGGTGTGGCCACGGAGCCGGTCGAGCTGTCCACCGCAGGCGATCGACACGCCGACACGCCGATCAGCGAGATGGGCGGCAAGGGCGTGTTCGTGAAGGAGGTGCAGGCCGCGGTGCTCGACGGACGAGCCGACATCGCGGTCCACTCGGCCAAGGACCTGCCCTCGGCCGTGCCCGACGGCCTGGCGCTGGCCGCGGTTCCCCGTCGAGGCGACCCTCGCGACGCACTGGTCGGCGCACGCCTCGCCGAACTCCCCGCCGGGGCGGTGGTCGCCACCGGCTCGGCCCGACGCCGAGTACAGCTCGCGGAGCTGCGACCCGACCTCGCCTTCGCCGAACTGCGCGGCAATATCCCTACCCGGCTCGACAAGGCCCGAGCCTTCCACGCCATCGTCGTGGCAGCCGCGGCCCTCCAGCGTCTGGGCCTGGCGCCGGAGGTGCTCGACGTGCTGGCGCCCGAGTTCTTCGTGCCCCAGGTCGGGCAGGGCGCACTCGCCGTGGAGTGCCGAGCCGACGACAAGGCTGTGCTGGAAATGCTCGCAGCAATCGAGCACGCACCGAGCCGTCGGGCCGTCGATGCCGAACGGGCCTTTCTGGCCGAGCTGGGCGGCGACTGTCGCCTCCCGGCAGGCGCTCATGCCACGGCCGCGCCCGAGGGAGGCTTGGAGTTGACCGGTCTGCTCGCGTCGCCCGACGGTCGTCTGCTCCTGCGGGAGGCCCGGGTCCACGACGATCCCGAGACGCTGGGCCGGTCAGTCGCCCGACTCCTCGCTGACCGTCTCGCCAGCCAGGACGCACAGCCCGTCGAGCCCGACCAGCCATGAGCCCCGACGCCCCGTCCGAGCCCTCGCCCGGGCCGCGAGCCGGGCCCAAGCCGCTCGGCGGTCTCCGGATCGTGGTGTGCAGGCCCCGCCGGCAGGCGCGCTCACTGGCGGAGGGACTCACTGCCGCGGGTGCGGCGGTGCTGAGTGCGCCGGTCATCGCCATCGTCGACCCCGACGACCGCGGGGCGGCCTTGCGAGCCGCCCTGGGACGGCTCCGGGCCGATGATTGGCTGGTGGTCACCAGCCCGAACGGCGCGGCTGCGACGATGTCGGCCGGGCCGGTTCCTGCCGGTGTCGGCGTGGCCGCGGTCGGGCCGGGCACCGCCCGTCGGGCCCGCTCGCTGGGTCTGGAGGTGGATCTCGTGCCGGAGCGGTCCGTGGCCGAGGGCCTGCTGGAGGAATTCCCGGCGCCCGGGCCCGACGGCGGCCTGGTGGTGCTCGCCCGGGCGGCTCGGGCCCGGGCGGTGCTGCCCGACGGTCTGCGGGCCGCCGGGTGGGAGGTGTTGGATGTCGCCGCCTACCGGAACGTGGCCGCCAAGCTCACGGACGAGCAGCGCAGGGCGGCAGCCGCCGCGGACGGAGTGGTGTTCACTTCCTCCTCCACGGTCGAGCGGCTCGTGGCCGAGCTGGGCGCCGACTCGGTCCCGCCGCTGGTGGCCTCGATAGGTCCGGCCACGTCGGCCACCGCCGCGGGGCTCGGTGTCGAAGTGACGGTCGAGGCGACCGAGCACACCATCGAGGGGGTCGTAGCCGCGCTTGTCCGCCACGCCGGCTCGTGGATCGCCTAGCGCGCGTCTCTGGCTCGCCCCGAGGGGTGCTCGCTAGCCTCGACGGTGTGAGCTTCCCGCAGCGTCGCCTGAGGCGGCTGCGCCGGACCCCGGCCCTGCGCCGCCTGGTGGCCGAGAACCGGCTCCATCCCGCCGACCTCATCGCGCCATTGTTCGTACGCGAGGGCGTCGACGAGCCCCAGCCCATCGTGTCGATGCCGGGCCAGTTCCAGCACACGCTCGCCTCGCTGCGGACCGAGGTGTCGGAACTGCACGCGCTGGGGGTCACCAGCGTGGTGCTGTTCGGCGTGCCCGAGCACAAGGACGCCTCCGGGTCGGAGGCCTGGAACCCCGACGGGATCGTGCAGGCCGCGCTGGCCGACCTGCGATCCGGCTTCGGCGACGACATCGTGCTGATCGCGGATCTGTGCATGGACGAGTACACCGACCACGGGCACTGCGGGCTGCTCGACGCCGCGGGCGGGGTGGACAACGACGCCACCCTCGAGCTGTACGGCCGGATCGCCCAAGCGCAGGCCGCGGCCGGAGCGGATGTGGTGGCGCCGTCGGGGATGATGGACGGGCAGGTCGGCGCCATCCGGGCCGCGCTCGACGGCGGGAGCTTCGAGCTGACCGCCGTCCTGGCCTACTCGGCGAAGTACGCCACCGCCCTGTACGGCCCGTTCCGCGACGCGGTGGACGTGACAATCGCGGGCGGTGGCGACCGGCGCACCTACCAACAGGACGTGGTGAACGCCCGGGAGGCGATGGAGGAGATCCGCGCCGATGTGGCCGAGGGCGCCGACATGGTGATGGTGAAGCCGGCTCTGCCGTACCTGGACGTGATCTCGGCGGCCCGGCGCACGTTCGACGTGCCGCTGGCCGCCTACCACGTCTCCGGCGAGTACTCGATGGTGTGCGCCGCGGCCGAGCGGGGCTGGCTGGACCTGGACGCGGTGGCCTTCGAGCACGTGTCGGCCGTCCGCCGCGCCGGCGCGGACATGGTGCTCACCTACTTCGCCCGCCGCCTGGCCGAGGCCCTGCAATGAGCGACTCGGCCACGCCCACCAACGAGGGGCTGCGATGAACGACTCGGCCGCGCTCACCAACGAGGCCCTGTTCGAGCGGGCGCAGCGGGTGATACCCGGCGGGGTGAACTCGCCGGTGCGGGCGTTCCGGTCGGTGGGGGGCACTCCGTATTTCGTGGCCGAGGCGTCGGGGCCGTTCGTGTTCGACGTGGAGGGCCGCCGCTACATCGACTACGTGCAGAGCTACGGCCCCGGCATCTGCGGCCACGCCCATCCCGCCGTCGTCGAGGCCGTGCAGCGGGCCGCGGGCCGGGGCACCAGCTATGGGGCGCCCACCCGCGACGAGGTGCTCATGGCCGAGGAGATGTGCGCCCGGGTGCAGGGGCTGGAGATGGTGCGGCTGACCAACAGCGGCACCGAGGCGGTGATGTCGGCGGTGCGGCTGGCCCGGGGCGTGACCGGCCGGCCGACGGTGGTGAAGTTCGCGGGCTGCTACCACGGCCACAGCGACGCCTTGCTGGTGGCGGGCGGCTCCGGAGTGGCCCAGCAGGGCCTGGCCGGATCGGAGGGGGTGACGGCAGGCGCGGTGGCCGACACCATCGTGGCCCCCTACAACGTGGTGCCCGAACTGGATGAGTCGGTGGCGGTGGTGTGCGTGGAGCCGGTGGCCGCCAACATGGGCCTGGTCTCTCCCCGGCCAGGCTTCCTGCAGGGTCTTCGGGATGCCTGCGATCGGGTCGGCGCGCTGCTGCTGTTCGACGAGGTGATCACCGGGTTCCGGCTGTGCCGGGGCGGGGCGGCGCAATGGTACGGCGTGCAGCCCGACATCTGGTGCTTCGGCAAGGTGATCGGCGGCGGCCTGCCGGTGGGCGCCTTCGGGGCCTCGACCGAGATCATGTCGGGCCTCGCCCCTCTGGGCGGCGTCTACCAGGCGGGCACCCTGTCGGGCAACCCGCTGGCCACCGCAGCCGGGCTGGCCACTCTCAGCCTGCTCGACGACAACGCCTACCGGCAGCTCGAGGCCACCGCCGAGAGCCTGCAGCGAGGAATGCAGGAAGCGTTCTCGGAGGCTGGCGTCGCCGCGGTCGTGCCCCGAGTCGGCCCGCTGCTCGGCCTGTTCTTCACGCCGACCGCCCCAACGGACTTCGACGAGGCCCGCAAAGCCGCCGACAACGGCCTCTACCCCCGCTTCTTCCACGGGATGCTGCGCCGCGGCGTGGCCTTCGCTCCAGGGGCCTACGAGGCGATCTTCTGCTCGCTCGCGCACACCGAAGCCGAGATCGAAGCCACCGTGGCAGCCGCGGCCGAGACCGCCCGCGAACTTCGTGTCACCGGTCACTGAATGGAGGCCTGACATGTTCGGACGCATGAGCAAGCGCACGAAGATCGTCGTCGGCGCGGTCGTCGCCCTCGTCGCGCTGCTGGTCCTCGCGGTAGTCGTCTACCTCCTTACCCGTGATGAAGCCCCTGAAGCAGTCGACCTGGAGGCCACCGTGACCCGGATCGAGGAGGCCGAGCCAGCGGGCGGCAGCAGCGACGAGTCGTCCACCGAACCCACCGACTCCGGTTCCGAGGCGTCCTCGACCGACGCATCGGCCGACAGCAGCACCGACGACCCGGCTGCCGCCGACACGACCGACAGCGCTGCGGCTGCCGACGACTCGGCCGGTGACGCGGCTACTAGCGACACCGAAGAGCCCGGGGCGGGGACGGCATCGTCGGACCAGACCGTCGATGCGCCTATCAGCGTCGCCGGAGTCTGGACTGTCGAAGTTGCCGAGGGCGCTGTCGACCTGTTGGACGAGCCCACGGTGAGTTTCGCCGGGTTCCGGGTGGACGAGGTGCTGGCCGGCGGGATCGGGGACTTCACCGCCGTCGGGCGCACCGCCGACGTCTCGGGCTCCATCGAGCTGACCGACACGACGCTGGCCGCGGCCACTGTCGAGGTGACGATGGCCACCCTGCGCACCGACAACAGCAACCGCGACAGCCGGATGCGCCAAGCCCTTGACACCAGCGGGTTCCCGTCGGCCACGTTCACCCTCACCGAGCCTGTGGACATCGGCCCGGGCGCGCCCGCAGGCGAGGCCTTCTCCGGGTCAGCGGTCGGAGAACTCACGATCAAAGGGGTCACCAACCAGGCCACGTTCGAGCTGGAGGCCCAGTTGGTGGGCGACAGCATCGTGGCCGTCGGGTCCAGCGAAGTGGTCTTCAGCGATTACGGCGTGACCGCGCCGACCGCCCCCATAGTCGTCTCGGTCGAGGACCACGGGATCATGGAGTTCCAACTCATCTTCACCCGCTAGCGGCAGGCTGCTCACCCCGTCGAGAGACTGGCTCGACCGGCTACGCCGTAGTCGATGCCAACTCGAAGGCGCGCACGAGGAAGCTAGCCATCTGACCACGAGTCACCGGATCGTCAGGACAATACAACGTGCCCGACTCGTTGCAACCCTTGGTGATCCCACGGGCTGCAATAGCACGAATATCGTCCTCATGGACGTTGCCGACTATGTCCTCGAACGCTCCGACATCAGGATCCTCAGGCGGCTCGAGCTCCAGAGCCCGAGCCAGGAACGTCGCCATCTGAGCACGAGTCACCGGATCGTCAGGACAATACAACGTGCCCGACTCGTTGCAACCCTTGGTGATCCCACGGGCTGCAATAGCACGAATATCGTCCTCATGGACGTTGCCGACTATGTCCTCGAACGCTCCGACATCAGGATCCTCAGGCGGTTCCAGTTTCATAGCCCGAGCCAGGAACGTCGCCATCTGAGCACGAGTCACCGGATCGTCAGGACAATACAAGGCCTGCGCGCTGTCGCAGCCACTGGTGATTCCGCTGGACCTCAGGATGTTGATGTCGGTTTCGTGGAGGCTGCCTTCGTCGTCGGTGAAGTGATTCACCTGCGCCGGTTGGGCGGGGCCAGGACTGGGGCCCGACTGATTGGTCGTCCCGGATTGGGTCGGCCCGGGCTGAGTCGGCCCGGGTTGGGTCGGCCCAGGCTGAGTCGGCCCGGGCTGAGTCGGAGCGCTCGGTGTGACGTAGGCCCCTAGACTCCATTGGCCGGGATACCCGCGTGTCGAAGTAATTCGAGCCACAGCCCGCACTTGAAAGATGTACCCAGTGCCGTTGACGAGCCCACCGACGACCGTGGTCGGCATATTCCAACTCCCGCTGATCACATCCTGCGTCTGGCTCCAAGCACACCCCGAGCGGGGCTGGGAACACTTGTACCGATACTGCCACTTGAAGATCGGATAAGTAGTGCCGCAGCACCAGTAACCGTAACGCAACTCCGCGTTGCGCAACGTGGCGCTGGAGTCGCCCGCGACGGCATCCAGGCTCTTGGGAGCGTACGGTGGCGGCGGTTTAGGCTCGAATGTCGAGCAACTAGTGGTGCCTGGATTCCACGACGAACTGACCGTCTGACTATCGTAAGTGATGCTTGCTCTGAGTTGATAGCCGTACGTGGCGAAATTATCTAGACCAGTCTGCCCGAAATCGATTTTTGTCTGATCATTTCTCGAGCCCTGAACAGTCTTCGCGTCCGCGCTGAACACTGGCGAGCATGGATCCGGGGTGACGCCACCGACAGACTGACAATCGGTGTGGCTCGGCTGCGAAGCGCACGTCTTGGCGTGCCTGAACTGCCAACTGATCGTATAGTCTTGGTCACACGTAACGGTCATCTCCGCGGCTATCCGCACTCCGGTCCAATACGCGATCTGACTCGTCACAGTCGGAGTTGTGACGGTGCATGATGACTGGCTGTCCACAGATTCGGTCTGTTGGCCGAGAGCGGACTGCTGCGGCACCACGAGCGAAACAGTCAGCATCAATAGCACCCACACGGTGACACGTCCGGCGGATCCCGCCGCAATCGTGGTGGCCTTGTTGTTCTCACGTCGGCGCTCAGCGGCAGCGCGTCGGAGGTGTGGGCGATGGTTCAAAGCTCTATCGCTCATAAGCCCTCCCGGGCTGGGTTCCTAGTGGCGCTGCTCCAATAGATGGCCCGCGGCACGATCCGCCAGCAGCTTCGACACACCGTAGCTGAGACTGACGGCGGGAGACTACCGTCACGTCCGCAGGACGGGATTCCGCTCGGCCGTCGCATGGGCCGACAGGCGCGGCCGAGGCGCAGCTGACACAGCTGCCATCACGAGCCGCCAGCACGATCTGCCATCGAACTTCTATCAATATTCATTGAAACATCACAACAAGGCCTCCTCGCGGCCCGGCGAGCACCGCCCGTGTCGCACATCGGTGCTTGACTTGGACGATGACCGACTACGCGCCGGCGTCGTCTCTGGG
This sequence comes from Acidimicrobiales bacterium, assembly GCA_963667505.2. Lineage (GTDB taxonomy): Bacteria > Actinomycetota > Acidimicrobiia > Acidimicrobiales > Aldehydirespiratoraceae > Aldehydirespirator. The sequence goes on from OY763490.2 coordinate 3,147,787, forward strand.
CTGGCTCGATCTCGACGGAGCCGCCAGCGAGCAAGTGAGCACTCTGCTGAGTTCGCTCGACGAGCCCGGCACCCTCGACGTGCTGGGCCTGGGCTCGATCCGCGACGCTCTTGCCGACATGCTCAGCCCCGGCACCTCGACCGTCCAGACCCGACTCCGCTACTTCATCTTCCTGCCGTGGATCTTCCAGCGCCTCGAGGCCGAGTCCGTCCCGCCGCCCAAGTTCGCCAGCAAGCTCCGCTACTACGAGGCCGAGCTCATCGCCTGTCTCCTTCGTGGGCCGGACCAGGGCGTGATCGGCCGGGTCGCGGGCCGGAACCTCAAGCGGATGCCGAGCGACATCTACTGGAGCGGCCTGGGCGCCTGGGGCATCAGACGGCGCGACCTGAGCATCGTCGAGTACAGCCATCAGGCGACCGCGCTGCGACGACTCCGTCCCGAACGCGACAACGACGGCAACGCGGTCGAGCCGACGGTGTCGATGTGGGCCGCCATTCCGAAGGCACCGAAGAGCTTCCCGACCGGCGAGATCACCTTCGAGCTCGAGCCGGCCGAGGCCCAAGTCCTGACCGAGGGGATCCGGCGGCACCACCCCGACACGCTGATAGCCGTCCTGTCGGCCGAGCCAGCGCTGTCGCTGGACAGCATCGACTACCCGTGGCTCGTACCAAGACCCCGGCTCCCCGACCGACTCACCGAGGTGCTGCGACACGCCCGCTGTTTCTCGGAGCTGACCCTCGGGCCGAGGCTGGTCTACAACCTGCTGGTGGCCCGGAAGGCGCGCAACGATCTCGGCTGGACAACGGAGGAGATGATCGACGGACAGATCGAGCAGCTCGATGGCTGGGCCAGTCTCGTCGAGAGCCGGCACGAGGACTTGGGGTCCTGGGTCGACGAGCCCGAGGAGTTCCGGCAGTTCCTGGCCGGCCACAACATCGCCTATCGCGCCTTGCACTTCTGGAACGACCTGGCCCGCCGGGCAGTGAACGACCCGACCGGGTTTGCCGAGGACCGCGAAGTCCACCAGCTCGTCACCGACCGGGAGCGACGCCTCAAGACAGCGCGGGCCCGCCTGTCGCACCGAGCCGCCCTGGAGAGCAGTGGTCTTCCGGCGAGTACCGGTCAACTCGACTACCGGTGGTCCATCACGAAGCGCTATCTCCAAGACCTCGCAGCCGTGAAGGCCTGAGCTGATGCTGCAGCCCGCCAACCGGCTCACCTTGATCGACGCTATGCGGCCCCCGGCCGGCTATTGCTTCGAGTCGGCCATGGCCGTGACCTACACCCTCGATCTCCGGGCGCTGCTTGCCGCGCCCGCCGCGCTGGCGTTGACCGGCAGAGGCCATCTCGACGACCCAGGCACAGACGACACCGCCGCCAGCGACGACACGGGCGAGAGAGACCGCGCCCCCACCACATACGAACCTGTCGAGCTGATCCATGCCCTTCGGTCCCACGCCGGCAAGCTGACCGTGTTCAGCCAGACCGGCGAGATCGGCCTGCCCCCGTCGCGCCGGGTGTTCGCCTTCCTGGAGCGGGCGATCGTTACCGTCACGGCTCCACGCGGTGGCGTCGTTCATCCCAAGGTATGGGTGCTCCGCTACGAGGCTGCGGGCGATCCGACGGACGGACAGGCAGCCGAGAGCCGCCTCCGAGTGCTCATCGCCAGCCGCAACCTCACCTTCGACACGAGTTGGGACACGGTGGTCCGCCTCGATGAGGCAACGGGTTCAGCCGGCGTGCGGCTGGAACCGGTGGGCGCGCTGTTTGAGGGTCTGTTGAGACGGTCCACGGATCGCGTTTCAACCGACCACCAAGAACGTGTGCGCTCGTTGTCGGCTGCCCTGCAAGGAGCCCGCTTCGCTCTCCCGGCGGGCGTCGACGATCTGCGAGTCCACATCCTGGGCCTTGCCGACACGCCCTCGCCGCTGCCGGCAGACCCTGAGCGCTCGCTGATCATCTCGCCGTTCGTGAGCGACGACTTCTTCACGAGAGTGCATCCGTTCCGGATCGACGAACTGGTCAGCCGCCCCGAGTCGCTCGACCGCCTCAACGAGGCTCTGCTACCGGAGGCCGCCACAGAGGAGCCCGCCCTTCGACAGCCGAAGCACCCCGACCGTCCGACACCGAACTCGTCGGCCGCGGTGGGAAGGGTGTGCGCCTTCGATGACGGGAGCGCGCCGGACATCGCTTCGGACACGGACCGCCTCTCGCCGCTCGATCCTGGCCGGCCCCTCGTCGGGCTGCACGCCAAGGTCTTCGCCTTCGAGGACGACGGACGGGCGAGGCTGTTCCTCGGCTCGGCCAACGCCACCGGCGCCGCCTTCGGCAACAACGTCGAGATCCTGGTGGAACTGGCCGGATCCACCTCGGTGCTGGGCATCGACCGCCTCTGTGAGGGCAGCGATGACGAACCGGGCCTGGGCGACCTCTTCTACGACTACCGCCGAACGCGAATCGACGACGGCGACAGCGGCGTTCCGTCGCTCGACCAATGGCGCGGCGCCATCGCACGGCTCCCCGTCAAGGGGTACGTCGAAGCCAGCGGCGACGGCTGGGCAGTCACCTACCGGACGACCGAGCCGCTGCCCGTGCCCGCCGACGCGACGATTCGCTGCTGGCCGCTCACCGTCGCCGGGGACCGGCGCACGGTCGCCGCGGGCATGCCGCTGGAGGAGCGCTTCGAGACCAGCCTGGAGAACCTCAGCGGCTTCCTCGCCTTCGAGTTGGCCCACACCGAGGGCGAGTTGAGCCGCTTCGTCGTTCCGGCCCCCCTCGTCGGCGTGCCCGAACGGCGCGACCGCCTGCTGCTGCGGTGCCTCATCGGGAACGCCGAGCGGTTCTTCCGCTACCTCATGGCGCTGCTCGACGATGACCCAGCAGAGTTCAGCCTGCTCGACACCATCGAGAGGATCAGCGACGATCCGGGCGCGCCCGACGGCGGTGGCTCCATGAGTCTCCCGGTGCTGGAGAAGCTGCTGAGGACGATGCGACGAGACCCCGCCAAGCTCGCCGGCCTTCATCCGCTTGTGTCGGACCTTGCCGCCGACGACGCTCTCCCACCGGGCTTCGCCGAGTTCTGGGACATGATCCACGACGTGGCGACCACTGAGACGCAGCGGCCCGCAAGAGCCGATGCGCCCGCGGAACGGGCAATGACGCGCCGCGCGGCCGGCGCGGAGAGGTCAGAGCGATGAGCGGGCAGGCGGCCGGCGCGGAGGCGGTGCTCGCCGACCTCAAGGACTTCCAGCGACGGACGGCCCTCTGGGCCTTCAACCGGATGTTCGCCGACGCCGATCCCGCCATCCGGTTCCTGGTGGCCGACGAGGTCGGCCTGGGCAAGACTCATGTCGCCAAAGGGGTGATCGCCCAGGTCATCGACCACCTCCGGATCACCGGCGACGAACGCCACGACATCGTCTACGTCTGCTCCAACGCGGCTATCGCCCGCCAGAACCTCCGCAAGCTCGCCCCCGAGGGCGTCGAGCCGCTCAAGGCCGAACGGCTCACCATGCTCCCCCTGGCCGAGTTGAGCGAGGGCGACGGCCAACAGACGGGCGTGAACCTGCTGGCGATCACCCCGGGAACGTCCCTGGACTTCGGTCGCAGCACCGGGAGGTTTCGCGAGCGCTGCCTGGCCTACGCCTACCTGCGGGCCCACTGGGGCAAGAGCGTCATGACCAAACCGGCTCGACGCATCTTCTGGTTCGGCGTCAATCCCGAGACCGGCGACGAGCGGCTGCGATGGCAGGAGCGGCAGGACCGGCGCCTGATCAAGGGAACCGTCGGCGAGTTCGCCGAGCGGCTCGCACAGGCGGACGAGTCCCGGCAGGCTCGGGGCGACCCGACCCTCCGCGGCCTGTTCGACGAGCTTGTCGATGGGATCAAATGGAAGCGTCGCATGTCGCGGCCGCTGCGGGTCCGGCGTGGCGAGTTGATCAGCGAGGTCCGCCACATCATGGCCAACGTGGGCCTTGACGCGCTCCGCCCGGACCTCGTGGTGCTCGACGAGTTCCAGCGGTTCAAGGACCTCTTGAAGCCCCACCCCGACAACGCCGCCGCGGAACTGGCCCAGCAGCTGTTCGGCTATCGGGACCCCGACACGGGACGCCAGACGCGGACGCTGCTGCTGTCGGCCACCCCGTACCGCATGTACACGACGGCCGACGACTTCGAGGGCGACCATTACGAGGATTTCCTGGCTACCTGCTCCTTCCTGTTCGGGGACCAGGTCCGGGTGGACCGCTTGCAGGACCGGTTCAGGGAGCTGCGGTCCGCGCTCACCGCCCGGGGCTCGCTCGACCGGGCCGAGGCGGTGTGCGGGGAGATCGGCGACGAGCTGCGCGGTGTGATGGCCCGAACCGAGAGGCTGGCCGCCACGCCCGACCGCAGCGGGATGCTCAACGAGTCCGACACCACCCTGACCGTGAGGCCCGTGGACCTGCGGGCCTACGTCCGTGTCGGCGGACTGGCCGAGGCGGTGGCGCACCACGAGCCGACCGAGTACTGGAAGTCGGCGCCCTATCTGGTCAACTTCATGGAGGCCTACAAGCTGAAGGACGCCATCGCGCGTGCTGCCGAGAATGGACAGCTCGACGACGAAGGGCTCCGTCCCGGCCCTGGCCTGCTGAACTGGGACGACGTCGAGGCCTACGAGCGAATCGATCCCCAGAACGCCCGCCTGCGATGGCTGATCGACGACCTGGAGAGCCACCGCGCCTTCGATCTGCTGTGGGTACCGCCGTCGATGCGGTACTACGACGCCGGGTCGGTGTACGAGTCGCCGGAGGCTGCGAGCTTCACGAAGCGGCTGCTGTTCTCGGGCTGGACGGTGGTGCCCAAAGTGGTCTCCTCGCTGGTGAGCTTCGAAGCCGAACGCCGAGCCTTCGCGGCGCGCGACCACGGCTACACCGCCGACTACGGCCAGCGCGGCGGCAGTCGTCTGGACTTGCGCACCGCGGCTCGCGCCGAAATCGAGCCCCGGCCGGGGGAGGCACCCGGATCCCGTCGAGCAGCCGCGATGACCGCGTTCGTCCTGACCTGGCCAAGCCCGAGCCTGGCCGAACTCGGCGATCCCCGGCCGCGGCCGCCGCAACGTGACGGCGACACCGGAGCCGCGCGCCCGCGGGCCGAACAACACGACCCCGATGCCCAAGACGGACACGACGACACCAGCCATAGCCAGCCTCCGCCCGAAGCCGCCCGGAGCGATGCGCAGACCGGGCGTCGGCGCGCCTTTGAGGTGCTGGCCGATGTCGAGACTCGAGTGGCGGAAGCCGTCGATCCGCTTGTCCGCTCGGCGCCGACCACCGGCGTGATCGACCATCGGTGGTACTGGGCCGCGCCCCTCTTCCTCGACAGGAAGCAACACCCGGAGGCGACCGATTTCCTGCTCGTCCCAGACGGTGCCGACTATTGGGTGGAGGGGAAGGCCGACCAAGGCCTCAGAGCCCATGTAGACGAGGCGAGGGCCATGGTCGACCACGGCATCGAGGCGCTCGGGCGTCCTCCCGACGACTTGGCCGAGGTGCTGGCCGAGCTCGCCGTGGGCGGTCCGGCGCAGTGCGCGCTGCGGGCCATCAACGCGGTGACCGGGCTCGCCGTCTCCCACAAGGACGCGTTGTGGAACGCGGCGTGGATCGGCGCGGCCTTTCGGCGATTCTTCAACGCTCCCGAGGTCACCGCAGTGGTGCTGGGCAGCGAGAGCACCGAGTCCGACGAACCTCAAGCCGAAGAGGGCGACACCCGCTACTGGCGGGACCTCCTGCGCCATTGCATCACCGGCCACCTCCAGGCAGTGCTCGACGAGCACTTGCACGTGCTTCGCGATTGGCTCGGCTACCTGAATGTGCACGACGAGAATCGCCGCGTCGACGCTGCCCACAAGATGGGCTACAGCCTCGGCGAGGCCCTTGACCTGCGCACGTCGTCGTACCGGGTGGACGTGCCCGGCTGGGCGTCCGAGGGCGGCGGCATCGAGATGAACCCGCACCGGATGCGGTCGCGGTTCGCGGTCGCTTTCGGGCACCAGACGCTCGACGAGGGAGGCGAGGCCCGCATCGAATCGGTGTCGAGAGCGTTCAACTCGCCGTTCTGGCCCTTCGTGCTCACATCCACCTCGATCGGACAGGAAGGCTTGGACTTCCACCTGTGGTGCCACGCCGTCGTCCACTGGAACCTGCCATCCAACCCGGTGGACTTGGAGCAGCGCGAGGGCCGGGTCCACCGGTACAAGGGCCACGCCGTGCGGCGCAACATCGCGGCGACCCTGGGTCCCGAGCTGAGTGCAGCCGGATCGACGGCAGGCGTGGACGTCTGGGACGAGCTGTTCGCCATGGCGGCAGCCCGCAGGCAGGAGGGCGGCGACGAGATGGTGCCCTACTGGGTGTTCCCCGACGGACCGGCCAGGATCGAGCGCCTTGTGCCTGTCCTGCCCTTCAGCCGAGAGTCAGCCGCGGCTGCGCAAGACGCTCGCCGCGTACCGCCTCGCGTTCGGCCAGCCCCGCCAGGAGGAGCTCGTCGAGTTCCTCGGCAACAAGCTCTCCAACGAGGACATGACCCAGCTGCGAATCGACCTGTCACCCCCCAACGACCGCAATTTCGCCAATTCCTGAGAATATAGCCGTCACTTTTCGGCTATATTCAACTGCATGATCTACACAAGGCTGGCTCGGGTGCCGGAGCAGAGCTTCTTCCTGCTCGGGATGAGAGGGGTCGGCAAGAGCACTTGGGCCCGGAGCGTCCTTCCAGGCGCGCTGCGCTTCGACCTGCTGGACGAGGCCCTCTTCGCCGACCTGCTCGCCGATCCTTCTCTGTTCCGGCTGCTGCTGTCGGATACTGGCGCCGGCGATTGGGTGGTGGTGGACGAGGTCCAGCGCATCCCGAGCCTGCTGAACGAGGTGCATCGGATGATCGAGGAGCGCGGGGTGCGGTTCGCCCTGCTGGGATCCAGCGCCCGCAAGCTCAAGACCGCGGGCACCAACCTGCTGGCCGGGCGGGCGCTGCGCAAGGCCATGCACCCACTGACCCCGGCCGAACTCGGCGACGACTTCGACCTCGACGACGCACTCCGCTACGGCACCATCCCGCTGGTGTGGACCGCCCCCGACCGGCGTGAGGCCCTCCAGAGCTACACCCAGATGTACCTGCGAGAGGAGATCCGAGCCGAGGCCGTGGTACGGAATCTGCCGGGCTTCGTGCGATTCCTGCCGGTGGCGGCGGCGATGCACGCCCAGACCGTGAACGCCGCCTCCATCGCACGCGACGCCGGCATCGCACGCACCACCGTCAACGGCTACTTGGAGATCCTCGAGGACACCTTGCTGGCCGCGCCACTGCCCGCCTTCGAGGCGAAACTGCGGGTGCGGGAGCGGCGCCGGCCGAAGCTGTACTGGGCCGACCCAGGACTAGTGCGAGCGGTCAAGCGCCAGCTCGGGCCGGTCGCGAACGAGGAGCGCGGCACCCTGCTCGAGGGCTGGGTGCTGGGCCTGCTGCGAGCCCACAACGAGCACCAGCGAATCTACGACGACATCGGCTACTGGGCCGCCCTTGAGTCCGCCGCCGAAGTCGATTTCGTGCTCACCCGCGACCGCGAGCACCTCGCCATCGACGTCAAAGCATCCGAGCGGCACAACACCGCCATGCTCAAAGGCCTGCGGGCCCTGGCCGACCTCGACGGCCTGACCCGCCGCATCCTCGTCTATCGCGGCCGTCGCTCCTTCCGAACCGAGGACGGCATAGACGTGTGGCCCATCGAGGACCTCCACCAAGCCCTGCAAGCAGACCAACTCTGGCCCTAGCCGGATGCCCCCGCCAGCCGCAGCACAGCCGCATGCAAGACGGCTGCCATATGATTACGGCCCTATGGTGGCACCGCGCGCAAGAGCGGCATGACTCCTCCTCGATACTTCTCCTGCAAGCCATTGTTCCACGCACGCTGTCGCCGCCACATGCGCCGGGGCTGGAGTCGTCTGACCGCCGCTGATGAGCGGAACGCAGAGATGCCCATCGTGCAGCACCCAGACTTCGTCGAGCGATAAGGCCTTGCGAGCCCGCCCGTGACCGCCTCCCCCGCCAGTGCAGTCCACATGACGGTGACCGCACGCAGGCTCTTTGACAGCGACTTCTATCTGGCCCTCGAAACGCTGCGAAGCCAGGCTGGCGGGCCTGCCGACACGGGACGCCGGTTCGAGCGGCTGATGCGCCGAGCGTTCGAGACCCACCACGAGTACGGCCCGGAGCGCTTCGAGAGGGTGTGGCTGTGGTTGGAGTGGCCCGACCGCAAAGCGTTGGGATACGGCATCGACCTCGGTGTCGACCTCGTCGCGAAGCAGACGCCTGCCTACGGAGGTGGCCTGTGCGCGATCCAGTGCAAGAACTACGCGGCTGACAACAAGGTGCCGACCCAGGACGTCGACTCGTTCCTAGCGACTTCTGGTGCTGAGCACTTCTCCAGCCGCATTCTGGTGTTGACCTCAGACCTGAGGTCGGCCGGATGGACCAAGGTCAAGAACGCCTCGCCACGTTGCGAGGTCATCGGACCAGCGCAGCTGGACTCGTGGGACGCCCCGTGGCAGGACTACCTGGATCGGCCCGACGAGTTCGCGTTCGACACAACCAAGAGGCACAAGCCCCGCCCGCACCAGCGCGACGCGCTCGACGCGGTGGCGAAGGGCTGCCAGGAGGCCAGCCGAGGCCGGCTGGTCATGCCCTGCGGGACAGGCAAGTCGCTGGTGGCGATGTGGGCCGCGGAAGAGAACGCCGGAGCCGGCGCGACGGTGCTGTATCTGGTGCCGTCGATCGCGCTGATGGGTCAGACCATGCGGGAGTGGGCCCGCAACCGCAGCACCGGCCACATCTATGTCGGCGTCTGCTCCGACAGGACCACAGGCCGCCGCGCGGGCGACGGTGACACAGCCCGCGACCTGGCCGAATTGTCGATGCCGGTCACGACCGACCGCGACGGGATCGCGTCGGCGCTCGCACAACCGACCGGCGACAGGATGCGGGTCGTGTTCAGCACCTACCAGTCGTTGCCGGTGCTGGCGTCAGCCCTGCCGGAGCGCTTCGTGTTCGATCTGGTGGTCTGCGACGAAGCGCACCGCACCACCGGTGTCGACAGACCCACTGATGATGAGGTGTCGGCGTTCCGGCTGATCCACGACGACGAGGCGGTGCCGGCCCAGTTCCGGCTGTTCATGACCGCCACACAGCGCATCTACACCGCGGCGGCCAAAGTGCGAGCAGCGACCAAGGACAACGACCTCTACTCCATGGACGACGAGGACACCTACGGGCCGCTGCTGTATGAGATGTCGTTCAAGGACGCCGTGGACGCCGGGCTGTTGTCGGACTACGAGGTGCTGGTGGTCGCCACCTCGCAGTCTCGGCTTACGACCGGGATGAGCGACCTCGTCGCCGCTGTCAACAAAGAAGGCGGCAAGAGGCAGATCGTCAGCAAAGAGGACGCCGTCAAGCTGCTCGGCTGCTGGGACGCGCTGGCAGACCCCAACACCACCGGCGTCGCGGAGGACCGCCCCACCGGCAAGCTCGCCAACGGAGACGGCTGCGGCCACCTCAACACGGCGATCGCGTTCACCAACACGGTCAACCTCTCCAAGGCGATAGCAGGCCCCTCGGGCGAAGCTCGAGGGCTGTGGCAGGGGGTCGCGGCGGAAGCATCCACAGAAGCCGACACGACCGAACTGCTGGACATGGCCGTCGAGCATGTGGACGGCTCAACCCCGGCCATCACCCGAGCCGCCCGGCTCGACCGGCTGCGCGACGACCCGCAGCAGGGGACGTGCCAGGTGATCTCCAACGCCAGAGTCCTCACCGAAGGCGTGGACGTCCCCGCGCTCGACGCGGTCGTGTTCCTACAGCCCCGCAAGTCCAAGATCGACATCGTGCAGGCCGTGGGACGGGTCATGCGCACCTACCCTGGCAAACGGACCGGCTACATCGTGATCCCGGTTGTGGTGCCCGAAGGAAAAGGCGTCACCGACGCCGAGGTGCTCGACAGTTCCGACTTCGGCACCGTCTGGGACGTCGTGCGAGCGCTGCGCTCCCACGACGAGCGCATGGACATGTGGGTCAACCACATCGACGCGGCCCGCAAGTCCGGGCGGGTCAGGCTCATGGACCGCGGGACCGACCAGCCCTTGGACGACGAAGACGTCGGACAGCTGCGGTTCGTACTGGATGAGCGAGTCGCCTCCAAGATGGTCGAGCGGTGCGGCGACCGCAAGATGTGGCCCTCCTGGGGTGCCAGAGCCGCCAAGGTGTGCGTCGAAGTCCGCAAGAAGGTGGACGCCCAACTCGCGGCAGCGGGCACAGCCGAAGCGTTCGAGGAGTTCGTGGCGGCGCTTCGCTCCGCTGTCGGCGACCATCTGAGCGAGGACCAGGCAGCAGAGATGGTCGCGCAGCACGTCGTGACCATTCCGATCTTCGACTGCCTCTTCGCTGACTCGCAGTTCGCGAACGCCAACCCCATATCAGTGGCCATCAACAACCTCCTTGCCCACTTCGCCCGCCACCGGCAGCACGACTGCCCCGCCACAAGGAGTGGGGCGGGGCTCGCGATGGAGCTGTTCGAGGAAGAGCTGCGGCCTCTCACCCGCGCCTACCGCACGATGCGCACCGTGTTCGAGGGAGCGCTCACCGCGGCCGCCAAGGTGGACGTGTTGCGCGAGGTCTACGACGGGTTCTTCCATGCCGCCATGAAGGACGTGGTGAAGCGCCTCGGCGTCGTCTACACCCCCGTCGAGATCGTCGACTTCATCATCCGATCCGCTGACGCCATGTGCCGCAAAGAGTTCGGAGTCGGGATCACATCCGAGAACGTCAACGTCCTAGACCCCTTCACCGGCACCGGAACGTTCATGTACCGGCTGCTCACCGCCCAGGACGCCGACGGCGACCACATCATCCGACGCGGGGATCTGCGCCGCAAGTACTACTCGGAGCTGTACGCCAACGAACTCGTCCTGTTGGCCTACTACATCGCAGCCATCAAGATCGAGGCCGGCATGGCCGAACGCGGCGGATTCCCCCCAGATGCGTTTGAGCCCTTCCCAGGGATCACATTCGGTGACACGTTCCTCGCAACCGCCGGCGGGGGACAACTGCCAGGGATGGCTGACAACACCGCCCGCCAGAGCCGCCAGGGCGGCGTGCCGATCACAGTCATTGCAGCCAATCCGCCATGGTCCGCAGGGGCCAAGTCATCGGGCGACGACAACCCCAACATCGACTACCCCCACATCGAGCAGAAGGTGCGCGACACCTACGGCCAACACCACCGCACCGTGACCGGACGCGGGGCAGGGCCCGCCTCGGGCAACCTCTACGTCGAGTCGTTCCGGTGGGCCAGCGACCGGCTCGACATCCCGCCGAGCCACCGGCCACGACGTGGCGTGATCGCCATGGTTCACCCCAACTCGCTGTCGAACGCCCCGTCGCTGATCGGCATGCGCGCCGCTCTGAGAGAAGAGTTCACCGACATCTACGTCGTCAACCTCCTCGGCGACGCCATGAAATCCGGCGATGAGTTTCGCCGCGAGGGGGACAAGCTCTTCGGCCAAGGATCGCGCAACGGGGTCCAGATCACCGTCGCGGTCCGCAACCCCGACAAAGACCTCTCCCAGCCCGCCGAACTCCACTACGCGACAGTCCCGGAGTACTCGTCACGCGAGGAGAAGTTCGCATGGCTCGCCTATCTAGGAGATGTCACGAGCGACCAGCTTGAGACCGTGCCGGTCAACGACTCCCACGACTGGGTCAACCTCACCGACGGCAGCTTCGAAGACCTCCTGCCGGTATGCGACTCGGACCCGGCTGTCCAAACCGCCCTGGCCGACCATGCGCTGGGAGCGAAGACCAACCTTGACAAGTACGTGTACTCCTTCAGCTATGAGGATCTGGTCTCTAGGATCAGCGACCTCATCGACGCGTACGACAGCGCCCTCGCTCAGGTGCAGAGCGTTCCCACGCTGTCACGGCAGGCGATGATCGATCGGGTCACCAAGAACACCGCTGAGAGCCTGCCGGCGATCAAGTGGACCCACACCCTCAAGCAGTCCCTCAAGAACGGCGAAGAGATCGAGTTCGACGAGGACCGCATCCGCGAGGTTCTGTACCGACCCTTCACGAAGCTATGGCTCTACGAAGACCACCGCATCCTGTCCCAGGCGAAAGCCACCTCAGATCTCTTCCCTCGACATGACGCTGCCGGCGGGGGGGGGGGGGGGGAGTTCATCAGCCTGGCATCGCCAAACAACCGGGCGGTCTTCGGAGCGATCGCGACCGACTCACTCGCGGACCTGTGCGCCGTCGGGACGAACCAGCCAGCACGAGTCATTCCCCGGAAGCGATCATGTTGACCGGACCGTCAAACATGGCGGTCCTGGGGACACTGGCCACAGATCGCTTGCCGGATCTGCACTTGATGGGGCCGGGACAACAGACCAGGGCTCTGCCACGCCGGAGGCGATCCTGTTGAGCACCCCCTCCACGAGAACGACACTCGCCGTACTGGCCGTGTCGACCATCCCGGACCTTCACGCGCTGGACCCTGCCGGCAGAGCGCTGCCGCGCCGGAGTTGACATGACTGCCACTCTCGACCTCGACCTTCCCGACATCAGACCGGCCGGAGACGGCGACAACGTCACCGACTGGTGCTTGGGCCAGTTCCATGCAGCGTATGGAACCGATATCACCAAAGACGACGTGTGGGAGTACATCTACGGGGTGATGCACGCCCCGGATTGGCGGCACCGCTACCGCCACGACCTTCAGCGCAACCTCGCCCGCATCCCCCTCGCAGAGGACTTCGAAGCGTTCCGATCAGCCGGCCGCAAGCTGATGGATCTCCACGTCGGCTACGAGACCGTCGATGAGTGGCCCGTGCCGTGCCATGTGGACGGCAACCCCGACAAAGGGCAGGCCGACAACGATGCCTACCGAATCGAGGAACGGATGCAATGGGGCAAGAGCTCCGACAAGAGCGAAGATCGCAGCGTGCTGCTCGTCAACAGTCGGTGCCAACTCGTCGGCATCCCCCCGGAGGCGCACGACTATGAGATCTCAGGGCGTTTCCCGCTGCAGTGGGCCATCGACAGCCTGCGCCGCAAGCAGGACCGCGACTCGGGCATCGTGGACGACCCCAACGGGTGGCACGAATGGTCGGATGAGCCGTTCAACCTGATCCGGCACCTGCGCCGGCTCGTGACGGTCTCAGTCGAGACGGCACGAATCGTCGCGAGCCTGCCCCCAGCGCTCACCGCACCTTCGACTACCGACGCTGACACCGGTGAGCAGTAGGACACAGCCGGCCGACATCGGCCGGTCGTTCGCCGCGGTCGACTTCGAGACGGCGACCAGCGAGCGCAAGTCGGCCTGCGCTGTCGGCGTGGTCGTGTTCGAGCAGGGGTCGCCGACGGACACGCTCAGCCTGCTGATCCGGCCGCCCGGCAACCGCTACGACGGCTTCAACACGATGATCCACGGCATCGGCCCGGCCGACACCCGGCGCTCGCCTGGGTTCCCCGAAGTCTGGGAGCAGGTCGCACCGATGCTCGACGGGCGACTGGTCGTCGCCCACAACACCGCCTTCGACCTGTCGGTGCTGCGCAGAAGCGCCGAGGACCACGGCTACGAGCCGGACCCGTTCCCGTTCGCCTGCACCTACCGGATCGCTCGCTCAGCGATGCCCGACGCAACGTCGTGGTCGCTCGATGTGCTCGCGGCCGATTTCGGGATTTCCCTGATGCATCACGACCCGCTGTCAGACGCTCACGCCGCAGGGCTGCTGTGGATGGCTATGCCGAAGCGGCTCGGCACCACGCACTCGGAACTTCTTGCCTCCCTCGGGTACCGCCTCGGCTACTGCCGCTTCGACGGCTACAAGCCGTTCTCCAACGCGGCCGCCTCGTCGTCGGGGTCGTCCAAGTCGTTCAGCGCCAAGGACTTCACACCCCGCGCGGAACCCGACCCGGAGGGCCTTCTGTTCTCCAAGAGGATCGTGTTCACAGGCACCCTGCAGTCCATGCCGCGCCGCGAGGCGTTCCAAGCCGCGGTCGATGCCGGGGCTAGGCCGTCGCAGTCGGTGAGCAAGCGCACCAACTACCTCGTCGTAGGAGCAACCGACCTGCGCAGCGTGGGAGAAACGGGCCGCAGCAGCAAGCACCGCAAAGCCCTAGCCCTAGCGGCTGAAGGCAACCCTGTCGAGATCATCGACGAAGACCACTTCATCTGCCTGCTCAATGACATCATCTGAACAACAATCTCGCCATGCCAGAATCGCGCAGCACCGAACGGACTCCCCTCAACCGTCATCATGGCCGCGAACTCGCGCCCGAACACCCGTTGCCATTCGTAAGTGGGCACAGCGTGAGGAGCGAGCCGCGGGTGGCAGGGCTCAGTGTGCCGTGCCGTCGCTGCTGGATTCCAAGCCGGCGATCTCGCGGAGGGCGGCCAGAAACTCGGCACCCGATGAGAACACCGGCCCGTGCCTGCCCGCGGCGAGATCGGCCTCCATCTCGCGCTCCTTGGCTTGCCACTCCTCGGTCCAGTACCACCACTGCTCGGGATCGCGCGGCTGCCGCGGGCGCAGCAGGATTCCGTCGCCCGCCACCTCGGCGTCGAGTTCGTCGCCCTCGCAGAGGCCGACGGCACGTCGCAGAGGTTTGGGGATCGTCACCCGGCCGCCGGAGCGCAACCTGGTAGAAGCCACGGTGCGACCCTAGCAGGCACCCAAGGCTGCCATCGCCGGCCGACGAGTACGAATCGCTTGCGCGTCCTGCTGGAAAGCCGCTCCGACCAAGGCGAACGTCTGGTGTGAACCACCCGCCACCACCATTTACTGGCGGGGCCGATACTTCAAGTTTGGGCGAATTCAGCGATTCGGTGGTTCTCGATTTGATGTTGGACCACTCGTGTCGACACGCCGAACTCCTCGGCCAGGTCGTCTACCTGCTCCCCGTCCACAGTCGGGTGAGGGATCCGTTTCGCGAGACTCGAAGACGGGGCGAGAAACTCGACCGCGAATGCCCGGTTGAGCCTCTGCCGCGCGGTCGTTCCCTTGGTCAGGAGGGCGTCTCCTCGATGGTAGATCGCTTCACCCAGCGCGCGGCAGAGAAGGAACCGCACACCGGCTTCACCTCGCGCTCGCAGGCCAAGCGCCACAGCACCCGAAGGCCCCCGCGTCACCACGCCGTCCACGAGTTCTAGAGGACTCAAGAGCTCAAGCGGTTTGGTTGCTCGCCGCAGTGTTTCAAGGTCCTGTCCCAGCGCGTGAGCCAGCGACTCGGTGCTGGCAATCGGCTGGCCGTCGAGCCCGAACTCGCGCCGTGCGCTTCGAGCGAGTTCGTAGCCCACATCCCAAGGGTGCCGATGCTGGAACTCCATGCCTAACGCGACAGGATCGAGGCGCGGCAGCGGAAGCTCATTCGGTTTCGCGGCCTCGACTGCGGCCAGTAGTGCCGAACAGTCCTTCGAGGGTGCTGCCGGATCGAATACGGCGACGGCTTCGTCGCGCAATTCGCCCAGGCGGTCGGCGAGTTCCACTACCTGCCTTCTCATGCTGTCGTCCAGATCGTAGGGATCCCAGCCCAGTCCCGCTGACATCTCGCAGAATGCACGCTCGTCCGCGTCCGCGTTCTGAATGGCATCCCACTCGTCTTGCAGGAATGTCGAGGAGATGTCGTGCGAAATGAGCCTTCGGATCACTCTGTCGATGAACTCAGCGCATCCTTGCATGAACTGGTCCCGCTCGACCGTCGCGGAGCCTCGGCCCAGGAATCGAACAGCCGCCCAGCCGGGCTCTTGGTCACCCCATACAAGACTGGTCCTCCCGCCCGATGCGACGATCGTCAGGTTGGGGAGGGCGTAGCCGTCGGTGCTCGTGCTCAACGAGTGCCTGTGGCGGAAGGCCGAGCCCTCCCTCTTGACTCGGTTCTCGTGCTCATGCGCGAGAAACCACCAGTTGGAGGCCAGCCACTCAGCTATGGGGTAGAGCGGAACGAAGATGTGGTCCCGCACAGTCCGCGCCCGATGGTCGAGAACCTGCGTCAAGGTCTGACCCTGCACATCGATCCGCAGCGACGCGAAAGTCGCGGCCAGTTCGGCACCCCGCAGCCCCTCTCCGTCTTGCCAGTCTGTGGTGAACTTGAGTCCAGTCATCGCTAGTCCACCAAGTGCAGAGGCCACTCGTCGCCATGAAGGGGGTACCCCTTGTACGAGCCGTCGCCGCTGTTGACGAGCCGCGCCTCGAACACGGTGCCTGCCTCCTTGTGCCATGCGTAGCGCGGGAAACCGCCTTCCCATAGGCCACCGGTCGAGCCATCACGGATGGCGGAGCGCAGCCAGCCCGTCGCGAGCTGAAGTTCGTTGTACTCGCGGGGGCAGATGGAGGCGTCGCCGCGAGGCCGGGGCACTCCCACAAGCGTTACCGCGTCCTTGTGCTCGGGACTTCCGACGTACTTGACGCGAGCAGCCAGCGCCGCGAGATCGATGTCTGGCGGGACGAACCTCTCGCGTCGCCGGGGCCGCCGCCTCCTAGGGGACCGCATGATGAGATGCTACGCGGATTACGCGAACCTGCGCGGTTCTGTGGGGAGCGGGGTGGTTGAGAGTCGGCGAACAGGCTGCGGTGCCC
The DNA here is from genome assembly GCA_963667505.2 of Acidimicrobiales bacterium. Taxonomy (GTDB): domain Bacteria; phylum Actinomycetota; class Acidimicrobiia; order Acidimicrobiales; family Aldehydirespiratoraceae; genus Aldehydirespirator. The sequence goes on from OY763490.2 coordinate 3,164,442, forward strand.
GAATTGTGCGTTCGCCGAGGATGCCATGGGCCCCAGATCTTAGAGAGCGGGCCTGCGGGTCATGTGCGGCGCCTGCCTGAGCGGTGTCCTCCGGAGTGCCCCTCGGGCAGCACGCACTTGGCCTTGGTTCTGGGCATGTACTCGTTGCAGCGCGAACGACGAGGCGCCCGGCCTGTAGCCCGGTAGCGGGATCGTGCGGCCGCGGACTTGACGACCACGCGGCGCGGCATCAAGTCGGTGAGGGAGATGCCACCGGCCGGAGTGTCGGTGATGTATCCGGCCGAACGCAGCCTCTCCTCTGTCTGCACGAGAGTCCTGGGGTCTCGCTGCACTGCCTGCGCTATCGACAGATGATCGGCTTCGTCTCCCGCTTGCGCCACCGCGTGGAGATAGGCCTGCTCGACGTCGCCTAGGTCGTGCCAGGCCGGAACGCTGAGCCGTTCGTCCATGGTCGCCTCGGCCAGTTCCACGGCGGAGCGGGCCGCGGCCAGGTCGATGCCGTGGTCGGGGGCGCCTGCGATGCTCCATGCGTTGTGCCCCACGAGCTGCAGCTTGTAGGGAAGGCCCCCCGACGCCTCGGCGGCGAAATCCAAGGCGTCGCCGTGGATGTTGCCACCTGCCTCCCGGATCGTCCGCCCGATCCCGGACATGGCGTCGGCCCGAGTCAAGGGGGGCATCTCCATGCGAGCGCACCGATGAAAGAACGTCAACCGCCTGCTGGTCAGCAAGGTGTGCTTCATCTCCGAGAGGCCGGCCCCGAGGAAGGCCAGCGGGAGGCTCTGCTTCTTGATTATCTGCTGGAGGTCGCTGGCCAGCCTGCGCTGTTCCGTCGTGTCGCCCGCCTGCAGTTCGTCCACCGTCAACAGCACCGCGGTGTGGCTGCGGGCGGCGTGCTCGGCCAGCGCGGTCATCTGGTGGCGCATGTCCCAGTCGGGTCGGACGGCCTCGAACACCTCGCGGTGCCATCCGACAGGCCCGAGGTTGATGCCGGACCATCTCGCGCGGCGGGCCTTGTCCGGATCGGCCTCCTCAGCGCGCTCGTAGGTGTCGCGCGCCCGGGCGATTGCCTGCCTGACCCTGTCGGGGAGGCCCGGCGTGCTGGAGTCCACCGACAGGACGAGCCACCCCGCGGCTGCCACCCGTTGCTCGACCTCGGTCTGGATGACTGTCTTGCCGGAGCCCCGCGGCCCCAGCAGAATCGTCGAGAAGCGCTCGTCGGTAGGGCCGGTCGCCAATCCTGCCAAGAGGTCCGACAACAGGGCGTCACGGCCGACCAAGGCATGCGGCGCCTGCCCGAAGTCCGGCGTGAACGGATTCGTGCTCGGCACAGCGACCTCTGGGGGAAGCAACACACCTCCACCTTAGCTCATTCTGATTGACAGGAGCACATTAGAACTAACAATTCCGCTTAATTCGCGCAATAGCGCATTAGACATCCCGTTTCCTCCCACCGCTTCACGGTGAGGGAAGCGTCGGAGCGCCACTGCCGTGTCTGCCCGGCAAACGCGGCACGCACCATGCGATGGCTCAGGCGGCCGGGTTCGCCCCTGTAGACGCTCGCCGCGCAGAGAACTCGGCCGGGATCAACGATCCGTCCCATGCTCACCAGCAGCCGCGCCAGAACGGCCGGATGGATGTGGCCGACAATCGAAGGGATATCCCCCGCCAGCCCCCGGATCTCAGCCCGAGGGGGGCGGGGAAGAATGCGACGAGCATAGCGCCCGAGCAAGGGTCCGAGCTCTCAGCGTGCAGAACTCAAGACAGTGGGCGTGCAGGTCTCAAGGTAGGCGGTGCTTCATCTGTTGGTGGCGGCGGATGGATGCTTCGGTGGCCGGGTCGTGGTGCGCGCCGGATCCGGCCGTGGCGCTGTCGAGACCGGAGACGATGGTGCCGGCCAGGGCTTTGCCGTGCTCGACGCCGAACTGGTCGAAGCTGTTGATGCCCCAGACCGCGCCCTGGACCGCCACTTCGTGCTCGTAGAGGGCGACGAGCTGTCCGAGCACGCTCGGAGTGAGCTGGGGAGCTGTGATCAGCGTGGACGGGCGGTTGCCGGGAAGCTCCCGATGGGGTCCCAGCGGGTCGTCGACGGGCGCCGACGGTGTGCCGAAGGCCAGTGCCGACGCCTGGGCCAGGCAGTTGGCCACCAGCGCCTCGTGGCGGCGCTCGGCGCCGGGCGCGCTGAGCGTGTCGGGGTCGGGACGGGCGAACACGATGAAATCGGCCGGCACGACGGTGGTGCCCTGATGGAGGAACTGGTGGAACGAGTGCTGGCCGTCGGTGCCGGCCGCGCCCCACACGACCGGGGCGGTGTCGAAGCTCACCGGTGACCCGTCAAAGCGGACATGTTTGCCGTTGGACTCCATGTGGAGTTGCTGCAGATGGGCGGGCAGCAGCCGCAGCCGATGCGAGTAGGGCAGCACCGCCCGGGCGGGCAGGCCCAGGAAGTTGCGGTTCCAGACAGCGAGCAGGCCTGTCAGCAGCGGCCCGTTGGTCGCCGCGGGCGCCGAGGCCAGATGCTCGTCCACCATGCGCATCCCGTCGAGCATCTCGGCGAAGCTGTCCTCGCCCGCCGCGATCATCAGCGCCAGGCCCGCGGCCGAGGCCAGCGAGTAGCGGCCGCCCACCCAGTCCCACATGGCGAACGTGTCCTCGGCAGCGACGCCGAAATCGGCGGCCCGGCCCGGTTCGGCGGTCACGGCTGCGAAGTGGCGGTCGGCGGCACCGGTGCTCAGCGCCCTCTCGGCCCAGGCCCGGGCCGCCGCGGCGTTGGCGAGAGTCTCGGCGGTGGTGAAGCTCTTGGACACCACCACGAACAGCGTCTCGGCCGGGTCGAGACCCACGAGCGCGTCGGCCAAGGCGGCGGGGTCGATGTTGGCGACGAATCGGCAGTCGGGGCCGTCGGCACAGGAAGCGGCCAGCGCCTCGCAGGCCATGGCCGTCCCGAGGTGGGAGCCGCCGATGCCGAGGTTCACCACCGTTCGGACCGGTCGGCCGGTCGCCCCCCGGCGCTCACCGGAGCGCACCGCCTGGGCGAAGGCCGCCATTCGCTGCAACTCCGACGGCCGCGGCTTCCGACGCCGCCTCCGACGAGGTGCCCACGGCGCCGCGACCGGCTCGCAGAGCGGTGTGGAGCGCGGCCCGGCCCTCGGTGGCGTTGACCGGCTCGCCCGCCAGCGTGGCCGCGATCCGCTCGGCCACGCCGGCCCGCTCGGCCAGCGCCAGCAGCAGCTCGACCGTGCGGTCGGTGACGATCTGGCGGGACCAGTCCACTGCCAGGTCGCCGACGGTCGTCGTGAACCGGTCGGCCCGGCCGGGGTCGGCGTCGAACAGGTCGCGCAGATGAGAGGATCGAAGCTCTTCGGTGTGCCGCCGAAGCGCCGCCCATTCCTCGGTGGCGGAGATGTCGAAAGCCCCTGCGGCCCGGCCGGGCTCGGCGGCGACCACCGGCCCCCTGTCGACCGGCGCCGGGCCGGGTTACTCGCCCGCGGCGAGCTCTATGCCGTGGCCTTCGGCCGAAGCGGCCAGCAACTCGCTGATCTCGTCGGGCGAACCGGTCTCGAACGTCGGGTCGTCGGCCACCAAGGCGAGCAGCATCTCCTCCTCGTGGGCGGCTGTCTCGGCGTCGAGGCCGCCGTGGACGACCCGCTCGTAGTACACCACCGACACCAGATCCTCGAGGCTCAGGTTCGAGAAGCCGCTCATGCCGCTGGCGAAGCTGTCGACCTCGCGCTGCCCGTCGGGGCGGTCGGGGTCGCCGTAGTAGTCGAAGCCGAGACGCTTGGTATCGGCGGTGCCGTTGTAGACCCAGGAGAGGTGGTGGGCCAGTCCGTCGAAGCCGGGCTTGGCCGGGAAGGTGAGCAGCACCTCGCCGTCGTTGAGCTGGCGTCCGGTGGCGCTGCCGGAACCGTCGGCGCCGTGGCATGAGGCGCAGGTGCTGTACACGGTGGCTCCGTTGTCGGCCAGGACCAGCTCGTCGCTGGGCGGAGGCTCCAGCATCCCCACATAGAAGATCGCCCACAGCGGCAGGAACGCCATGACCGACATGGCCCAGTACGGCATCCGTTTGCGCTCGTTGGCCGCCTGGACGTAGGGCGGGTCCGGCTCGGGGGGCGGGGGCGGGGCAGCCGGGGGAATCGGGGCCAACGCTGCCGGAGCGGGAGCGGCGGCGGCAACCGGGGCCGGAGCCGCGGCGGCCGGGGCGTCGGATGCGGCGGCACCGCCGTCAGCGGGTTCGGCACCTGTCAGTTCGGCCCGGCGCTGGCGCGAGCGTTCGAGCAGATACTCGGGAACCTCGACCACTTAGCGTCTCCAGCGGCGGTTGGGGGCTGACCGGTCGCCGGAGCGGCCAACCCCGGCGACAAGAGGATAGGCGGTCGCGTCGCACTTGGCGTTCCCCGACCAGCAAGGCACCGCCAGGCCCGCACCGGCCGAACGCATCAGCGACCGAGCCGCACCGGCCGCGGCCCCGGCGGCGGCGAGTTCCGGGGCAAACGCCTCAGCGACCGGAGCTTCACCGGCCGCGGCGGCTACGGGCAGGCCGGGCCGACGCTGAGGCCGAACTCGTCGCCGGCATCTATCAGCGCGTCGAAGAGGTACTGGCCGAAGGAGCGGTCGCAGAAGATCAGGTACGACGGCTTGCCGTCGAAGTCCTCACGGGCGAGGTCGCAGGTCACCTTGGCGACCGACGCCGACGCGACCGCCCCGTCGGGGGTCATCTCCTCGGACCAGTCGAGACTGCACACCTTCTCAAGCATCCGGGCCGCGTCGTGCCCGGTCAGACGGAACAGGGCCCGTCCGTGCGTCCAGTCGAGCGCGGTCACGAAGTCCTCGCCGGCCACCCCGTCCAGAGCACCGGCCGCGTCCGCTGCCGACTCCGCGGTGCCCAACAGGATCCACTCGCCGGGCCTCGACCCCAGCACCAAGGCACCGCCGGGCGCACGCCTCGACGACCCGAATGGCGCACCCAACTGCTGCGCGACGGCGCTGTCGGCGGCGGCGCGCACCAGCCATTTCACAGTGGCGCTGGCGTCGAACAGAACCAGCTCGCCGGGCTCCGCCGCGGGATAGCGGCGCACCACCGCGCTCTCGAACTCGAGTCGGTCAGCCACTTCGGCGCTCCCCCGCCTCACCGCGAGCCGTGCAGCCGGGCGTCTCGCTGTCCGCCGACGCGCTGCGCGCCGCGGCTTCGAACACCGCTGTCTCAGCCACGGAGACGCTCCCCGGACGGGTCGAAATGGGCGTGATGGTCGATCACCGTGGCGCTGATGCGCTCGCCGGAGGTGAGCAGCACCGTCACCTTGGTGCCGCCCGCAGCCAACTCCGGCTCGACCTGGCCGAGGCAGACGGAGCGGCCCAGCGTGGGCGACATCCGAGCGGAGGTGATCCGTCCCAGGATCTCGTTGGTGTCGCCGCGCACGATCTGGCTGGCCTCGGGCGGCACCACGTTGGGGTCGTCGGGCTGGATGGCCACGATCATCGGCAGGCACCGGTCGGCGGCCCAGGCCAGTTCGGGCAGGCCCGCGAAGTCGTCCTTGTCGAGCTTGATGAGCGGGCTGAGCCCGGTGCTCGGCGCGAGGGTCAGCCCGTCGGTGTCCTGACCGACGATGAAATGCCCCTTCTCAAGGCGCATGATGCGCTGGGCCTCCAAGCCGAACGGGCCGGCGCCCAGATCGGCGCCCGCCTCCATCAGCGCCTCCCACACATGCCGGCCGTGGCCGGCGGGCACGTGCAGCTCGAAGGACAGCTCCCCGGTGAAGCCGATGCGCCACATGAAGCAGTCCGCCACCCCGGCCACCGCGGCGGTGCGGACCTCCATGTAGGCGAACGCCTCCGGCGAGAGGTCCACGCCCTCGGCCACCCGGCCGACCAGCTCACGGGACTTGGGGCCGGCCACGTTGATGCTGGTGTAGGCGGTGGTCACCGGGGTGACGTGTACCCGCCAGTCGGGACGCTCGGTCTGCAGCCAGTTCTCCACCCACTCCCACACGCTGCCCGCGCCGGAGCTGGTTGTTGTCATCAGGTAGTGGTCGTCGCCGAGCCGGCCGGTCACGCCGTCGTCGAGCACGACGCCGTCCTCGGCGCACATCATCCCGTAGCGCACCTTGCCCACCGGCAGCTTCGACCATTTGTTGGTGTAGAGCAGGTTGAGCAGCTTCGGGATGTCGGGGCCGCGCAGGTCGAGCTTGCCCAGCGGGGTCACGTCGATCAGGCCGACATTGGTGCGGACGTTGCGCACCTCGGCCGCGGGGTCGCCGTAGTGGTCAGGACGGATCCACTGGCTGGCGATGATGGTGCGCACCCCGTTGGCCTCGTGCCACGGCTGGATCGACGACACTCGCACCGGCTCGAAATTGCGACCGGCCAGGGCGCCCAGCGTGACCGGCGCGTACGGCGGGCGCCACACGGTGGTGCCGACCTGGGCGATGGTCTCGCCCCGGGCCTCGGCGATGGCGGCCACCGTGTTGACGGTCTCGAGCTTGCCCTGGGAGGGGCCCATCGTGGCGGTGGTGTAGCGCTTGGCCAGCTCGACGGAGTCGTAGCCCTCGCGGGCGGCGGCCACCAGGTCCTTGGAGCCGACATCCTCGGAGAAGTCGACCATGCCGTGGGTGTCGGAGCGGTACAGCTCGGGGTGGGGGTCGCGGCCCAGCGGCGCCCGTTCGTCGGGTGCCCAGGCCGGTTCGGGGCCCTCCACCGGCAGGGCTCGCGCCGTGCGGGCCTGAAGGCGGTGGGCCACCGCCGCGGCCCGGGCCGCGGCCAGCCTTCCGGTGGCCGCGCCGTGGGCCCGCAACTCGTCGAGGGTTCCGTCGCCGGCCAAGCCTCCGGCCGCCAGCACGTTGCCGGGAGGGTCCGAGGGGAAGAACCGGGCCGCGGCCGGGTCGTAGACGGGCCGGTCGCCGGCCATGTTCAGCAGCGACGTGGGCGCGGTCCAGCCCGCGGCTACCACCAGCAGATCGGCCTCGATCCGCAAATCCCCTGCGACCACGGCGTCGGTTGCCCGCGGCGGCCCCTGCACCGAACTGACACGGCGGCCGTCGCGGCCGTCGAGCACCGCCGCGATCTCCACGCCCGCCCTCTCCAGGTCCTCGGCGGCGGCGTCGCCCTCCGCGTTGGCGGTGAACACCACCGCCCGCTCGCCCGGCTTGACACCCCAGAGATTGACCAGACGCCGAGCCGCTCCCGAGGTGATCACGCCGGGCCGGTCGTTGCCCGCGAACACGTAGGGCCGCTCGATCAGGCCGGGCGCGGCCACCAGCACTTTGGCCCGGGCCTTGATAAGGCGCTCGACCGCGGTCGGATGGCTGCGCTGCACGATGCCGAGCCAGTTGTCCTCGTAGCGGCCGGTGACGGTGGAGTTGATCAGGACCTCCACGTCGGACGCTTCGAGCGCGGCTCGCAGTTCGGCCAGCGCGGCCCTGTCGGCGGCAGCGCTGCTGTAGCGCAGGTGCCCGCCGACGGTGTGCTCGTGCTCCACCAGCAGCACTCGGGCTCCGGCCTCGGCTACGGCCAGCGCGGCCTCGATGCCGGCCGGGCCCGCGCCGGCCACCACCACGTCGGGATGCGTGTAGCGCTTGTCGTGGTAGCGGTGGGGGGTGTCGATGTCGATCTTGCCGCCCGGGGCGAACGTGGACAGCACCCGCTCGTAGGTCGGCCATAGCCGCTGGGGGCGCATGAAGGTCTTGTAGTAGAAGCCGGCGGTGAGGAAGCGTCCGACCAGGTTGTTGGCCGCTTTGATGTCGCGGCGCAGCGAAGGCCACGCGTTCTGGGCCTTCACGTCCATGCCTGCTTCCAGCAGGCGGTGCCCGGCCCGCACGTTGGGGTCGTCGCCGATCTGCACCAGCAGGTTGGGATCCCAGTAGTCGGCGGTGAGGATGCCGCGGGGCCGGTGGTACTTCATCGAGCGGGAGAACACGTGCTCGCCCGCGGCGGCCAGCGCGGAGGCGACGGTGTCGCCCTCGAAGCCGGTGAAGCGCTTGCCGTTCCAGCGGAACCGCAGCTTGGACGACCGGTCGACGACTTCGGTGGGCTGGGGATCCAGCCGGCTCATCGTCATGCCTTGCCGCCCCCAGGATCGGACGACGAGGCCACGCCTTGCCGCTTGGCGGCGCGTCCGGCCAAGTCAAGGCCACGCTGGGCCTCGCGCCGAGCGCCGAGCGGCGGGGTCATGCCTTGCCGCCTCGTTTGTCGCCGGGCGTCGGCGGGTCGCGGAACTCGTTGGTGGCGGTGTTGCGCTCGAGGGTGAACCAGCGGCGGCAGCCCGACCGGCAGTACCAGGTCTCGCGCAGCCAGCCAGCCGGGTTGTCGCGCAGATAGAGGTAGCTCCGCCACTGCCGGGGGGTGGCCGTGGCGGGGTCGGGGCGAGCGTGCGACTCGCCCCCGTACCGCAGGTCGGCGGAGTTGCGCGGCCCGCAGTTCGGACACGGAACCAGCAGCATCAGCCGATGACTCCTGTTCGGGGAGTCACCGGCCGGCCACTGCAGCGGGCGCGGACAGCGTCGGCGACCGGCATCAGTGGCCCACCGCCGCGGCGCCCTTCTCGCCGACCAGTTCGCCGGTGTCGAACCGGCTGAGGGCGAAGGCCTCGATCAGCTTGGGGGTGCGGCCGGTGGCGACCGCCTCGGCCATCTGCTCGCCCGACACCGGGCCGGCCTTGAAGCCGTAGGTGCCCCAGCCGACATCCACCAGGAACCCGTCGACCGGTGTGAATCCCATCACCGGCGAGTAGTCGGGGGTCATGTCGCAGAGGCCCGACCACTGGCGCAGCAGCCGCATCCTCGAGATGCCCGGCATCAGTTCGAGCACATGGCCCGCGAGGCCCTCGGTGAAGTCGAGCGAGCCTCGGATCGAATAGGTCGCCACCGGGTCGACGGCGGCACCGAAGACGAGCTCGCCCCGGTCGGTCTGGCTCACGTAGACGTGCAGCGAGCCCGACACCACCACGGTCGGCAGGAACATCTTGACCGGCTCGGTGACCGCCGCCTGCAGCGGATGGGTGGTGATCGGCAGGCGCACGCCGGCCATGTTCGAGATCAGCGACGCCCACCCCGCGGTGCAGTTGACGACGACCGGGGTGGAGATGTCGCCCCGGTTGGTGCGCACTCCCGTGACCCGGCCTCCAGGCCCCTTGCCGTCGGGGCCGTCGCCGCCGGAGCAGAGGATGTCGAGCACCTCGGTGCGCTGATGCATCTCGACGCCCATGTGGTCGGCGGCCCGGGCGTAGCCCCAGACCACCGCGTCGTGGCGCACCACCCCGCCGGGCGGATGGTGCAGGGCGCCCAGGATCGGGTAGCGGGGATGGTCGGAGGTGTCGAGGCAGGGGGCGATCTTCTTGATCTCGTCGGGGCCGATGACGCTGGAGTTGACGCCTTGGAGCTTGTTGACCTCGGCCCGCCAGTGCATGGTGCGCAGCGAGCTGTCGTTGTGGGCCAGGGTCAGGTGGCCCCGCTCGCTGAACATCACATTGATGTTCAGATCGACCGCCATCGAGTTGTAGAGCTGCAGCGACCGGTCGTAGAAGGCCACGCCCGCCGGAGTCAGGTAGTTGGCCCGCACGATGGCGGTGTTGCGGCCCGACCCCCCGCTGCCGAGGTAGGCCTTGTCGAGCACGGCCACATTCGTGATGCCGTGGTTGCGGGCCAGGTAGTAGGCGGTGGCCAGGCCGTGCACCCCGCCGCCGACCACCACCGCGTCGTAGGAGCCCTTCAGCTCGGTGTCGCGCCACACCCGGGGCCAGTCGCCGCCTCGCAGCCCACGCCAAGCCAGCGCCGCCGCCGAGTACTTCGGCGGCCGTCGTCGCAGCCGGGCGATCGGCGAAGCCATCACCAAGCAGGCTAGATCCCAGTTCATGGACAGAGAAGTATCAATACCCGATTGATTCAGAGGCAATCCATCTCAAACGTCGGTGCATACCCAGGCGGGAGCGACACGCGGCTCCGGGCCGATTCGCCTGGTCAGGCCAGGCGGACACTCGCCTTGCAGGGGTCGGCTTCGGTGTCGCGGGCCTTTGCTACGGTGGCCGCGTGCCAGCAGCGGAGCATCCGACGCCCCTGCTCCAGACGGAGCAGCCCCAGGGGTCCGCCGACGGAGCAGACGGACCTACAGCTGTGCACGAGGTCTGGCACGGAGACTGCGAAGAGGTGATGCGGGAGCGCCTGGAGGCCGACTCGGTCAACTTGATCGTGACCTCGCCTCCCTACGCCGACCAGCGCAAGAGCACCTACGGCGGCGTCCACCCCGACGACTACGTCGAGTGGTGGATGCCGAGGGCCGAGCAGATGAGGCGGGTGCTGCGCCCCGACGGCTCGCTGGTGCTCAACATCAAGGAGCGCGTCGTGGCCAGCGAGCGCCACACCTACGTGTTGGAGCTGATACTCGCGATGCGCGAGCAGGGCTGGCTGTGGACCGAGGAGTACGTCTGGCACAAGAGGAACTGCTATCCCGGAAAGTGGCCCAACCGCTTCCGCGACGCCTGGGAGCGCCTCCTGCACTTCACCCTCGACCGCAAGTTCGCCATGTACCAGGAAGAGGTCATGGTACCGATGGGCGACTGGCGGCGGAGCCGGTTGGCCAGCCTCAGCGAGACGGATATGACCCGCGACGAGTCCAAGGTTGGCTCGGGCTTCGGCAAGAACGTCTCGAACTGGCTGGACCGCGAGATGGCCTACCCGACGAACGTCCTGCACATGGCGACCGAGTGCGCCAACCGAGCGCACAGCGCCGCCTTCCCTGCAGCCCTGCCGGAGTGGTTCATCAAGCTGTTCACCCAGCCCGGCGACACCGTGCTCGACCCGTTCATGGGCTCAGGAACAACTCTCGTGGCGGCATTGTCGCTTAGACGCTCAGCCATAGGCATCGACACCGACGACGCCTACTGCCAGATGGTCGAGGACACGCTTACCGTCGACGACGACCACTCGAGGCCCTGCGAACCCCTCGTGCTCGCGTAGGCCCGTACCGTCACAGCCGCATTCCCGTGGCAGGGACCAGCCGGTGTTGTGCCGGGTCTACCCCCAGCCGCAGGCCTTGGAGGGTGTAGGCCCCTAGCAGGGCGGGCTCTACATCCGGTCCGAACAGGACCAGGGTCGCCACAGTGCGGCCGTCGACAGTGGCCATCGCCGAGCCGATGTCGCAGTCGACTTCCCGGCCGTCGGCCAGCCCTACCCGCACCCTGTCGATGGGCACGATTCCCAGCTGATCAAGCTGCGCCGCAGGCACCATCGTGTAGGCCGCGCCGGTGTCCACCAGCGCCTCGAGATCCAACGACCTCTGACCGTCCATGCTCTCAAGCCTGACCGGCCAGTTGAATGTACCCATGCCGTTGGCCCCCTATGCGAGCTTTCCTGTATTTCATGATAAACCATGTTGCAGTGGTCTCCACCCCGCAGCCTAGACTGATCCGCTTGTAGTCGTAAAGACCGCTAATTCAGAGGTGTTGCATATGATCTGGGAGTGAACTTCCAGCGGCTGCGCTACTTCGTAGTCGTGGCCGAGGAACTGCACTTCGGCCGGGCGGCCCACCGGCTGCACATGTCGCAGCCGCCGTTGAGCCAGCAGATCCGGCTGCTGGAGCGGGAACTCGACACCGACCTGTTCGACCGCAGCACCCGGCGGGTGACCCTCACCGACGCGGGCGCGTTCCTCTACCCGGAGGCGGTCCGTCTGCTGGCCGCGGCCGACGGGGTGGAGCGCCTGATGGAGCAGCGCCGCCACGGCCAGGCCGGAACGCTGCGGGTGGGCTTCGTCGACTCGGCCGCCTACGAGGTGATGCCGCGGGTGCTCAGCGAGTACCGGCACCGCTGGCCCCAAGTCGCCTACGAGCTGCACACGATGAGTTCAGACGAGCAGGCGGCAGCCCTGCGAACGGGCCGCATCGACATCGGCATCGCCCGGGCCTCGACCGACGCTCAGCACGTCGAGGCGACGCTCGTGATGCATGAGCCTCTGCTGGTGGCAGCCGGAGCGCCCCATGCGCTGGCCGCAACGCCAAAGGCGAGCCTGCGCGATCTCGACGGCGAGCCGATCATCGGGTTCGACCGCACCGTGTCGCCCAGCCTGCACGCCGTGCTCGCGGGGATGCTCGGCACCGAGGGCGTGGCCTACGACCCGATCATCGAGGCCACCGAGTACGCCACGATCCTCGGGTTCGTGGCCGCCGGGGAGGGGATCGCGATCGTTCCGGCCAGCGTGCAGACCTTCCGGCCCCCGGGACTGCACTACACACGCCTGACGGATCCCCGCGCCTCGGTGCCCCTGCTCGTGCTCACCCGCACCGGCGAGCCGCTGCCCTTGGTGACCCAAGCCTTGGAGGTAGTAGCCGACCTGTACGCTCAGCCCGCCCCGGCCGCAGCGCCAGCGCCGTGAGGGTGCTTAGCGAGGAGGTCTGCCCAGACCCGCGGAAAGAGGCTGTCACCAAGAGTCGCCGATGCCCGCTTCGCTGCTGAGGCTCGGCTAGGCCCCGTCCGGCGGAAGCGGCTCGCAGACCACGAGGGGGAGGTCGCGCTCGGTGCGGGCCTGGTATTCGTCGTATTCGGGCCATTGGCTCACCGCCAGCGGCCACACCTCGGCTTTCTCCGCCGGGCCAGCCGTGCGAGCGATCAAGCGATGCACGTCGGCCCTGTCCTGGATGGTCACCTCGGGGTTGGCGACCAGGTTCAGGTACCACTCCGGATGCCGGGGCGCGCCGCCCATCGAGGCCACCAGCAAGTAGCGCTCACCGTCTCGGACACGGATCAGCGGCACCCGGCGAAGGCTGCCGCTGCGACGGCCGATGGTGGTGAGGATCACGCACAGGGCGCCCTCCCACTCGAACCCGTCGGCACCGTCGGTGGCCAGATAGCGCTCCACGTGGTCGGCGATCGGCTTCCAAGGACTCGGCTCGTAGCCCGCCGCACTCACAACCAGTTCCGGGGTGTTCTCAGTACTGGAGGGTGCAGTTGTACTCGTCTAGCCACCAGCGGGCGGTGCGCTGGGCGTCGGGCGGGGTGCGCAGGCCCCGGTCCTGGTTGAGCTGCTCGGGGGTGGGGCCTATCCGCTCGGCGATCTCGGTGAGCGACGGCAGGTCGAGGTTGTAGCAGTCCACGGCGTTGAGGCCGAGCAGGCGGCGGGTGTCCTCGATGGACACGTCGCGGAAGTCGGTCTGGAGGCGCTTGGCGGTGTGGGGCCATGAGCCCTCGGGGTGGGGGTAGTCGGTGCCCCACATCAGGGCGTCGATGCCGTTGACGTGGCGGCGGCGGATCTCCTCGGTGCTCATCGTGGACGCCCCGATGAACACGTTCGAGCCGAAGTACTCCGACGGCAGCCGCGAGATCAGGCCCTTCATGCGCGAGCCCATCTTCTTGACCTTGTGGCTGGCCCCGAAGTTCACGTCGGCCTTCCACAGGATGTCGCCCACCCAGAACGAGCCGCACTCGACCACCGCGTAGCGAAGGCCCGGGAACCGGTCGAACTTGCCCGAGAACAGCAACTGCCACAGCACGCGGTGCGTCCAGAACGGCACCTCGTACATGTAGACGGCCACATTGTCGCCGTACGACGGGAAGTCAGCCTCGCCGGAGTGGGTGTGCACCACCAGCCCGGTCTCGGCGCAGGCGGCCCACACCCGGTCGTAGTGGTCGGAACCGTAGGGCGGGAAGCCGTGCCACATGGTGGGGATCATGATCCCGGCGATGCCCGGCCGGCCGGCCAGCCACTCGATCTCGGCCACCGACTCGTCGATGTCGTGGGTTATCGGCACCAGGCCCACCCCGGCCCGGCGGGGCGGGTTGGTGGCGCAGAACTCGACCAGCCAGCGGTTGTGGGCCCGGGCGCCGCCGAAGGCCTTGCGGGGGTCGGTGATCTGGCCCGCGGACAGGCCGGCGCCGAACGGCGGCGACTCTTGGCCGGTGACCGCGTCGCCGTCGGCGAAGATCACCTCGCCGGCGATGCCGTCGGCATCGAGTTCCTTGTCGCGCACCTCGGGGTCGTAGGCGCCCCGCAGCCCCTCGGCGTTCTCGCCCTCCCATTCGGCCAGGAACTCGGCGTTGACCTCCTCCTGGACCCGCCGGTGCTCGTGGCGTCCGGCCACGTACACGTCGAACTCGTCGTGCAGGGCCGAGTCGAGGTAGGGCCGGTACTCCTCGCACTGCAGCCCCGCATGCGTGTCGCTCGACACGATCACGTACGGGGCGTTCGAGGTATCGACTCCTTGGGTCGGGTTGGCAGAGCTCATCAGCGGCACCTCCATGCATGCTCGCCGCCAAGTGCATCCGTCACTGTATCGACCCGCGTCACGGGCTACAGGGCGTAGGCGGCTGGGGCGGGTTTCAGGGGGCGGGCGTACCAGAGGGGGCGGCGCAGGCCTCCAGGGCCGGGGGCGGGGCGGGTCATGGCCAGCCACTCGCGGTAGGCGTCGCGGGCCTTGGCGGTGTCTACCACCACGTCGCCGTAGGCGTCGCCGGGCTCGGCGGGGCCGACCCGCACCCGCTGGTGCCAGCACTGCATGCCCGACACCGGGTCGGGCTGCACGCAGAACGTCAGGTTCTGGTGCACACCGGTTTCGCTCCACCAGATGCGCTCGGTGTCGGGATCGTCGCTGGCGTGGCGCTCGGGGCGGCCCCGGCACCGCAGCCGCCATACCGTCGCGTCGTTGGTGATGTCGGCGTCGCCGCCGGACCACGAGCCGCCCGCAGCGGCGTCCAGGCGCCAGCGGCCCATGTGGTGCGATGCGGCCACCACGCCGGGGCGGATGCCCTCGGTGCGCCAGGCGCCGATCACGAAGTGGCCGATGCGGGTGACGACCCGCACCAGGCCGTCCACCTCGATGCCGAGCGCCTCGGCGTCGGACGGATGGATCCACAGCGGGTGGCGGTGGCTCAGCTCCGACAGCCACTTGCTGTTGGCCGAGCGGGTGTGGATCAGCGTCGGGATGCGGAACGTGGGCAGCAGGATCCGCTCGTCGCCGTCGAGGTCGAGGTCCTCCCAGTGCACGTGCGACGGGATCCACGTCGGGGTGGCGTACTCGGACCAGCCCCAGTCGGCCAGCGTCTGCGAGTACAGCTCCAGCTTGCGCGACGGCGTGGGGAAGCCCTCTCGGACCGAGCCGTCCACCTCCACTGCGGGCGAGCCGTCGCCCAGCCCGGCGAGCTTCAAGCCAGCCAGATCGGAGGGCGCGCCCGACCACGCTCCCGGCGTGCCCGGCCGCCGAAAGACGCCCGCCTCGTCTATTTCGCAGCCCTCGAGGGCGGTCGGCTCGACCTCGCGCTCGTACGGGAGGTACATGTCGCCGTCGAGGGCGTAGGCGCCCCGGTCGCGCATGAACTCCAGCGGACTCTGGCCCGCGGCGGCCGCGTCGTCGGCCAGGCCGGGCACCCCGGCGAACATGGCCGAGTAGTACTCGTCCACCGACATGGGCGTGCCGGGGTGCTCGGGGCTCTCGAACCAGCGCCGGATGCCGAGGGCGCCGTCGGGGTCGATGCGCCACGACAGCTCGATCCAGAACTCGTTCTCCTCCCACACCTCGCCCGGGTTGAACTCGTGGGTGCGCGAGCCGTGACCCACCTCGTCGCCGCGGATCTCGGCGTAGCGGCGCAGCACCGGCTGGCGGAAGCCGATCCAGCGGCCGGCGTGGGTCTCGAAGCTGGCCACGTCGTGGCGCTCGGCGCCCACCCCCATGGGCAGCACGTAGTCGGCGAACACGGCCGTCTCCGACCAGGTCGGAGTGAGCGCCACATGGCACCCGACCTTGTCGGGGTCCTTGAGGGCCTCCAGCCAGCTGAATCCGTCGGGGTTGGTCCACACCGGGTTGTAGACCCGGCTGAAGTACATGTCGAGACGGCCCCGGCCCTCGTTCAGGAAATGGGGCAGCAGGATCGACATCTCGTGGTAGGCCAGCGGGTACTCCTGGGGCCAGCTCAGCTCGTTCCAGTGCTGCACCGCCGAAGCGGCCGGCGGGTGGGGCGCCTTGTACTTGTTCCAGCCGTTGCCAGTGGTGCCGCCCACCGTGCCGACCGAGCCGGTCAGCACGTTGAGGAAGAACAGGCACCGCGCCGTCTGCCAGCCGCCCAGGTTGCCCGCGCCCGCGGCCCGCCAGTTGTGCGACGCGAACTTGGTGGGGTGGGCGCCGATGATGCGGGCCACCTCGACGATCTGGGCCGCGGGCACGCCGCAGACCCGCTCGGCCTCTTCAGGCGTGTAGGCGGCGTAGTCCTCCAGCAGGGCCGGCCCGACCGACTCGAACTCGACTGGCCGCTGGGGATGGCGCTCGCGCAGGTAGGTCTCCCAGTTGGTCCAGCGCTTCACGAAGCCGCGGTCCCAGGCGCCGTCGGCCAGCAGCAGCCGGGCGATGGCCAGCAGCAGGAATGGCTCGGTGCCGGGCCAGGCCGGCAGCCAGAAGTCGGCCTTGGCGCCGGTGTTGGACAGCCGGGGGTCGACGCAGATCACGGTGGCGCCGTTGCCTTGGGCCTCGACGATGCGCTGGGCGTGGGGGTTGAAGTAGTGGCCCGCCTCCAGGTGCGACGAGATCAGGAAGATCACCTCGGCGTGGGCGAAGTCCGACGACGGGCGGTCGTGGCCCATCCAGCTCTGATAGCCGATGCGGGCGTTGGAGCTGCAGATGTTGGTGTGGCTGTTGTGGCCGTCCACTCCCCAGCACTGCAGCACCCGCTCGGCGAAGCCGTCCTCGCCGGGACGGCCGACGTGGTACATGACCTCGTCGCGACGACCCTCGACGATGGCCGACCGGATGCGTCCGCTGATGTCGTCGAGCGCTTCGGCCCAGCTGACCCGCTCCCATTGGCCGCCGCCCCGCTCCCCCGCCCGGCGCAGCGGATGCAGGATCCGCTCGTGGTCGTCGATCTGGTTGAGGGTGGCCGGGCCCTTGGCGCAGTTGCGGCCCCGGCTGGCCGGGTGCAGCGGGTTGCCCTCCACTCGGTCGATGCGCCCGGTGGCGTGGTTGACGTGGCACACCAGCCCGCAGGCCGCCTCGCAGTTGAAGCAGGTGGTGGGCACCAGCGTGTGGTGGTTCTCCACCCGTTTCGGCCAGGCTTTGGCGTCGAGGGTGACCGCGTCGTGCCAGGTCTCGTGGGGGGGATAGCTGTCCAACTCGGCCACGGCGCCGCGCTCCCCTACGACAGCGGCACGGACTGGCCCGCCCGCACGAAGCTGTCCTCGTAGAACCACATGCCGACGACCGCGGCCAGCCCCGCGAGCGCGGGCAGCGCCGCACCGGAGTCGGCGGCCAAGGCGACCGCCACAGCCGCGCCGGGCAGGACCAGGCCCAGCACCACCCCGCCGGCCCAGAATCGGCGGGCGTAACGGCCCCGGATCATGGCAGCCACCGCGGCCTCGACGTGGGCGGTGCCGTGCGACACGACCTCGGCCGCGACCAGCAGCCCGCAGGCGACGAGCCCGCCCAGCATCACCCAGCGGGCCACCGCCGGGACGGGGACCTCCATGAACAGGTCGGCTGCCGCGTAGGCCGCCCCGCCCCCGACCGCGGCCTGGGCCAGCAGCAGTCGGCAGCAGCAGCGGCGTCTGCCACAAGTCCCGGCCCTGGCACTGGCCGAACAGGAAGGCGGTGTAGCCCGCAGTCGCCGCGGCCAGCAGGGCGGCGGGCACGGCCAAGACCTCGAGCGCGCCCGAGGAAGCCGCTACCCCCGCCATGAACCAGACCGCGCACACCGCCGCGAAGGCGCCCAGCACCCAGGCGCCTTTGACCAGCCAGGAGCGACGGTTGGGTCGGGTGAGCAGGTAGTAGAAGCGCTCCGGGCGGCGCAGATCCCCCACCAGCAGCCCGCCTGTGACCGCCAGGAAGAAACCCGCCACCACCGGCGGCATCACGCCCACCGCGGCCTGCGAGCTTCCGTGGCCCAGCAGCGCCAGCAGGGCGGCCACCGCCATCACCCCCGCCGCAACCGCCTTGGTGACGAGGTAGCTCGACACCTTGGCCTTCCAGGTCGTCTCATGGGCGGTGGTGTAGGCGGTGCGGGCCACCACGCCGTGGCCCGTCCGACTCGGCGGTGGGATGCTGGGGGGTGGTGTCGGCCCAGATCATGCCGTCGGCCGCGATGGCGGTGCGCAGCGGGTCGAGCGACGCCGCCTCCGCGCCGCGGTAGTGCACCTTGGGCAGGGTCTGCTGCTGCGGGGCCCGCACCGCGGTGTCGCTGCGGGCGATGATCCGGGTGGTCGGGTCGTCGGGGTCGTCGAGGTCGGCCACCTTGATGGCGTGAGTGGGGCACACCACCACGCAGCTCGGTTCGAGGCCCTGCTCGATCCGGTGGTTGCAGAAGTTGCACTTGTTGGCCGTGTTGGTGGCCGGGTTGATGTAGATGGCGTCGTAGGGGCAGGCGTTCATGCACCCCTTGCAGCCGATGCAGTTGCTGTCGTCGAAGTCCACCACCCCATTGGCTGCACGGAACAGCGCCCCGGTGGGGCAGATGGTGATGCACGGCGCGTCGTCGCAGTGGTTGCAGCGCATCACCGAGAAGTGCCGCTTGACGTTGGGGAACGATCCGGTCTCGATGTACTTCACCCAGGTGCGGTTCACGCCCAGCGGGACGTCGTGCTCGCTCTTGCACGCCACCGTGCAGGCGTGACATCCGATGCAGCTCTCGCTGTCGAGCAGGAACCCGAGCCGCGTCACCGCGCGCCCCCGCCGCGCCCGAGCCGCGTCACCGCGCGCCCCCGCCGCGCCCGAGCCGCGTCACCGCGCGCCCCCGCCGCGCCCGAGCCGCGTCACCGCGCGCCCCCGCCGCGCCCGAGCCGCGTCACCGCGCGCCCCCGCCGCGAGACAGGCGTTGGATGCCGGCGCACAGCAGCTCCACCAGATGGTCGAAGGTGTCCTCGGGGTCGTGGGGCAGAGGGTGGCCGTCACCCGACTCGAGATGGCTGAACCCATGGAAGGCGCTGCGCAGAGTGCGGGCCGCATGCACGCGGTCCTCCGCCGTTAGGTCGTAGCCTCTCAGAACCTGGCCCAACACGCCGAGCACCCGCTCGACTGCCCCTTCGAGCTCGGCGTCGCCCGCGCACGGATAACGGTCCGTGGCCGCGTAGATCCCGGGATGGTCCCGCACCATCGCGCGCCACGCATGGCCCACGGCGGCTACCGCGTCGTCGCCGGACAGCCCCACGGCGGCCTCGGCCAGCCGCTGCGCCAGGATCTCGCGGCCTCGCAGACTCAGGCTGCGCAGCAGGCCGTCATAGCCCTCGACGTGGCGATACAGCGCCGGCTGGCGCACTCCCAAAGCGTCGGCCACCCCGGTGAGGGTCAGTTTGTCGAGGCCTTCGGCATCGGCGAGGGCCGCCGCCGCGCCTATCACCCGGTCGGTGTCCAGCGGCCGCCGCGGCGACGTTGCCCTGTCCCCCAGCGCCGTCACCATGCTCGTTTCCCCAGCTTCCTCGACTTCCAGGCGGACACGGCTGCCGGGGCCGCGTCCCACAGCAAGTTAGCAGTCATAGCGTATGGGTTATAGCGGAATGACGCGGCGCTCGGGTCGCGGCCTGACAACCCGCACCACATCGGGCGTAAGCCTGCTCGCGCCAGCCGCGCCCCCGGGAATGCGTCAACCCTTGCCCTGCCAGGGGATGAGCCGCTTCTCGGCCATGCGCATCGCAACGTCCATGGTCACCCCCAGGAGGCTGATGAGGATCACCGCCGAGAGCATCAGGTCGAGCAGGAAGAACTGGCGGGCCTTGAAGATGGTGAAGCCGAGCCCGGCGCTGGAGCCGAGCAGTTCGGCGGCGACCAGCGTCACCGCGGCCAGCGCCGACGCCCACAGCGACACCACCGACAGCCAGTACGCGCCCCGGGCGACTATCAGCGTGATCACGCCATAGACGTCGTCGAGACCCTGAACAATCGAATCCATGCGGGTCCCCCATCGGCCCAGTGTCTCGCGTCGGCCCGAACCTCAGGCCGTCGCCCAGCCGGGCCTCGTTGCGCCGAGCGCCCGCGAAGACGTCATCGCCCCGTCTCGGGCCTGTAGATGAGGTCTGGGGCCAGCTCGGCGACGCTGGCCGCGCCGCACAGGGCCATGTCCCGCTTCATGCTGGAGCGCAGGTGCTCGATCACCCAGTCGACGCCGTGCTCGCCGGCCGCGGCCAGCCCGTACAGGTAGGCCCGGCCGATCATGCACGATGTCGCTCCCAGCGCCAGCGCCTTGACGATGTCGCCTCCCCGACGGATGCCGCCGTCGCAGACGATGTCCAAGTCGCCGCCCACGGCCTGGGCCACCGGCTCCACCAAATCGAGGATTCCAGGCGCCGAGTCGAGCTGGCGGCCGCCGTGGTTGGACAGCACGATCCCGTCCAGTCCCCGGTCCCGGGCGATCACGGCATCGGCGACGCTCTGTATGCCCTTCACCAGCACCGGGCCGTCCCACAGCGAACGCATCCACTCCACATCGTCCCAGGACAGCGAGGGGTCGAACTGCTCGTTCATGAAGGCGGCCAGGTCGACCGCAGTCGAGCCGTCGATGTCGGTGTTGTCGACAACGTTGGCGAAGGTGATCGGCTCGGAGCGCAGGAACTGCCATGTCCAGCCTGGGTGCAGCAGACCGTCGATCAGCGTCTCAGGCCCGATCTGGGGAGGCAGCGCGAAGCCGCGGCGCACAT
Source organism: Acidimicrobiales bacterium (assembly GCA_963667505.2). Lineage (GTDB taxonomy): Bacteria > Actinomycetota > Acidimicrobiia > Acidimicrobiales > Aldehydirespiratoraceae > Aldehydirespirator. Next base: position 3,185,025 of record OY763490.2, read on the forward strand.
CCCGCTCGCGCCGGCCCAACATGGCCGCGTCGACGGTTATGCAGAGCGCCTCGAAGCCGGCCGAGGCGGCTCGGCCGATCATCTCCTTGACCAGGCCCTTGTCGCGCCACACGTAGACCTGGAACCACTTGCGGCCGTGGCTGACCGCCGCGACCTCCTCCATCGAGCGGGTGCCCATGGTCGACAGCGCGTACGGCAGGCCGGCCCGGGCCGCGGCGCGGGCTGCGGCCAGCTCGCCCGGCGGGTGGGCTATCCGGGTGAACCCTGTGGGCGCAAGGATCAGCGGGACCGGCACTTCGCGGCCCAGGACCGTCCCGGTCGTGTCCACATTGCCCACGTCTCGCAGTACCCGCGGGACGAGTTCGGTCTCACGGAAGGCCCGGGTGTTGCGGTCCAAGGCGACCTCGTCCTCAGCCCCGCCATCGATGTAGTCGAACACCCCGCCAGGGAGGCGCTTCCGGGCGATGTCCCGCAGATCGTCGATGCACGCCGACCGCTGAAGGCGGCGCTTGGCCGGGTCGAGCTCGAAGCGCCGGAATCGCAGCACAGACCGGAGAGCGGAGACCATGACGCCACAATATGGCACCCTCGCCAGGATGACACCGTCGCCAATATGGCACCGTCGCCAGGATGACACCGTCGCCAATATGGCACCGTCGCCAGGATGGCACCGTCGCCAGGATGGCACTGTCGCCAATATGGCACCGTCGCCAGGATGACACCCGTCGCCAGGATGACACCCGTCGCCAATATGGCACCGTCGCCGACACCTAGGAGCGGGCCTCGGCCCACCCCTCAGATCGACCTGGAACTCCGGCAGCGGCGCGAGCCTCCGCTTCGGCCAGGGCTTCCGCCGCGGCGCGAGACTCGGCTTCGGCCAGAGCCCGCGCCTGTCGGCGCAGCGCAGCGGCCTCGAGATCGAGTTCGGCGGCCTGGCCGTGCAGCGCACGGCTGGTTGTCGCCAGGTCGTGGCCCAGGTAATACAGTCCCGCGCCAATGACACGCCGCAGTTTCTGCCGACTGGCCGAGGCCGCCCGACCTTTCCACACGCTGTCGGTGTGCAGGGCGACCACCGGTTGGTGGCGCTCGGCCATGGCAGCTCGCCTGGTGTCGAGCTCGTCGGCCACCGCCCGGCAGCGTTCGGCCCTCATGGCCCTGACCGTCGCTTGGCCATACAGGTGACTGCTGTGCAACATGGCATCAAATTACCTGACAACTCATCGTCGCGCCAACGCCCCGACCGTCCCGAGCCGTCCTCTGAAACCAGAACAGACCAGGAACTGGTCGACTTCGCGGTCGAGGCGGCCCGGGACGCAGGCCGGATCACCCAGGAGTGGTACCAGCAGGGGCGCCTGACGGTCACCGCCAAGCAGGACGGCTCTCCGGTCACGGAGGCTGATCTGGCCGCAGAACGCTTCCTGCGGGCCGAGATCTCAGCGTCATGGCCCGACGACGCCATCCTGGGCGAGGAGGAGGGAGAGCGCTCGGGGGCCAGCGGGCGCCTCTGGGTGATCGACCCGATCGACGGCACCAAGGCATTCGCACAGGGCGTGCCCCTCTACGCCACTCTGCTGGCGCTAGTCGACGAGCACGGCCCGGCTGTGGGCGTCATCTTCCTGCCCGCCCTCGACGAGTGCGTGTGGGCGGGCCGGGGACTCGGCGCCCGATGGGACGGCTCGCCTTGCCAGGTCAGTGCTCGACCGGCGCTCGACGACTCCTACGTATGCACCAGCGGCCTCGGCTACTGGCCCGACAAGGCACTGGGCCGCGTCAGGTCCGCAGGCGCCCGGGTGCGCACTTGGGGCGATGCCTACGGCTATGCGCTGGTGGCGACGGGACGAGCCGAGGCGATGGTCGACCCGGAGTGCTTCGACTGGGACGTCGCGCCCATGGCGGTGATAATCACCGAGGCCGGGGGCCGGTTCTCCGACACAGACGGCACCGATGACTGGCGCCGCGGGTCGGCGGTGGCCACCAACGGGCTGCTGCACGACGAACTCCTCGCCTGCTTCCGTTAGGGCCGCCATTCGCTCGGACGCTTGGGGGACGACGCGTACCCTTCGAAGCGATAGCAGGGCAGTCCGCGAGCCCTGACCGCCCGCAGCAGCCCACCCGGGTCGGCGACGGTCGCCAGTCCGGCCGCGCCCGCCGGGTTGCCGCCCTCCAGCAGGTGCAGTGCGGTGCAGGCGGCCACCACAGCCGCTCCCTCGGCCGGGCGCGACTGCGAGCCCAGTACCGCCACATGGCGCTCCTTGCCCCTCCAGCCCCGCATCTCGACCCGCACGGCCCCGACGCCCCCCTCGGGATGCGGGCGGCGCATCATCGGCAGCGGAGCAGTCAGTCGGTCGCGCCTGGTGGCCGCCATCCGGGCCGTCACCCGGTCCACGCCGGGGAAGGCCGGCGCCAGCAGCAGCGCGTCGGGCAGCGCGGCCCGGTAGCAGTCCCGCCCGTTCACCGGGTCGGGGAACCAACAGAGCTCGCGACCGGAGCCGCCGGCCCGCCGGGTCCACCGGCCGTCGCGCCAGTCGATGGCGAGACTGCTGAGAGCCCGATGATGCTGGCGGGCGCAGGCCGGTCCTCCGGTCCCCGCCTTGGCCACGTGGATCTCGTCCAAGTGATCGAACTCCGCGGCGCCGAACCGGGCCAGAAGGCAGGTGAGCCCAGGCATGAACCCGGCCCCGACCACCAGGGTCACGCCGAGCTCGCGGGCCTGGGCGTCGGCCGCCAGCAGTTCGCGAGTCTCGGCGATGTCGTCGGTCGTGGTGACGACTGCCGCGCCCGCTCTCAGCGCTTGGCGGGCCAGGCCGGCCTGAGTGCCGGCGGCCGTAGCCACCACCACGACGTCGCACCCGGCTGAAGCGACCGGGCCGTCGCCTCCACTGGCGAAAGGCCCCAAGGTCGCCAACACCTCGTCGCGCCGGTCCGGGTCGGTGTCGCGCAGCTCCACCGAGCCCACTCGACGATGCGCGCCCAACAGCCGAGCAATTCGCGCGCCGGTCGCGCCTGCACCAAGCACCATCGCTCGTGCCGGTGCGGAGCGAGCCGCGCCGCTCACATCAACTCGTCGTCGCGCAGCTCGCGCCAGCCGCCGGTCTGGGGCGGCACGCCGCCGCGGCCTCTGACGCGGATGGCGGCTGCTACGGCCATCCCCACCATGAGCGCCACCAACGCCCGTCGGATGAAGGTGACGAATCCTGCGGCCAAGACGTTCTCCAAGCTTCGAAAGGCTTTGACCGGCGGCCGTGGGGCTAGCTGGAGTCGAACCAGCGACCTCACCCTTATCAGGGGTGCGCTCTAACCGACTGAGCTATAGCCCCGACGAATCCCAACGCTAGCCGCCCGCGGGTTGAGCGCCACCCGCAGAGCCCGAAGGCGCGGAGGGAGGAGCGACAACCAGCACCCGCCGTCGGGAGCGCCGCGGCCTCGGACGAGCTGTCTCCTCCTCGACCACCGTCAACCGGACGCCGCCCGTGACGTCGCTTATCAGGTTGAACAGCACCGCTCCCAGCACCGTGAAGCCGCTTCCGGCCACGACCAGTACGAGACCCCCCACCGCGGCGATGCGAAAGATCTGGTCGCCGTTGATCTTGAACGACTGGAGGGCGAACAGCTCGACGACGAAGTTCTCGACGTTGACCACAAGGCCCGAGCTGACGGCCAGGTTCCAGAGCGTCACCCCGACGAACAGCATGATCGCCCAGCCGCAGAAGTAGAAGATCAGCGACACCTTGAGGACCGACCACGGCTCGATGTGACGCACCAAGCGACGGACGCGTCGGGCTCGCAGTCGACGCGCCGACCTGGCTCTCAGCGCTCGGCCGAGGGCACTGCTCGGCGCAGGCCCGCTGCCCGGTCGGGGCGCGGACGTCTCCGTGGCGGCGTCGCCACCCGCAGGGGGGCTCGAGGCACCGGGCGCGGGCGCGGGCTCGTTGGCCGCACCGGCAGCCGAGGTGTCGCTCATGCGCGTCCCTGGCTCACGCGCGTCCCCATGTGCGTGCCCGGCTCACGCGCGTCCCCATGCGCGTCCCCGGCTCCTGTGCGTGCCTGGCCATGCCCATCCCTGATCGGTCGGCGGGGTCGTGAGTCTATGTTCAGCCCGACCGACGTCGCCGGAGGACACGAGGCCGTCCCGCGGGCGGCTGTCACTCGGGCGCCATCCATTCCGTGACGCCCTCGGCCCGAGCGGAGCGGGTCGCCCGTCCGACTCGCACGGTCACGGTCACGAGCACCGACGAGTCCTCGATGTCCGACCCTTCGGCGGCGTGCAAGGCGCCTTCGCCGGAGTCCGGCAGGGCGTGAGAGATGCCTCCGCCGGAGGTCTCCTCGGCATAGAAGACGAGAGTTGCGCCGTTGGCCGCGGCCATCGAGGCCGCCCCGTCGCGACCTTCGGCTGCACCCGCCAGCGCGGCGGCGTCAGCCGCGGTCGCGGCGCGGACGCTCTCCTCGAGCAGACGGCCCACCTCGACGATGACCAGCAGCGCGCCCGCAGTGACGATGAGCATCGCCGCCATCATCGGCGCAGCCTGTCCTCGGTCGCGGGGCTCGGGCCGCGCCCGAGTCGTCATCGCCCGTCCAGTTTCCCGCCGTCCGGCCGCTGTGCAGCGGAACGCTCCCCACCAGCGAACTGCCCCCCGCCGTCTGACAGTTCCCCGCCGACGGACGGTTCCGCGTCGCCGCTGTCATCGTCCCCGTTGATCTCCTCGCCGACCAGCGCAACGGCCACTACCCGATCGCCCGGGTCCGGACTCATAACCTTGACGCCCTTGGCGGACCGGCCCTGCTCGGACACCTGGCTCACAGGAAGCCGGATTACGACGCCGTTGCTCGTGACGGCCAGGATCTCGTCGTCGGGATCGACCACGAGCGTGCCGACCACGTCGCCCTTCTCCTCCACCAGCTTGACCCCGATCATGCCCAAGCCGCCGCGGCCCTTGCGGTTGAAGGCTTCCACCGGGGTGCGCTTGCCGTAACCCGACGCTGTCACATACAGAAGCGTGGCGTCGGGGCGAGCCACCGCGCACGACACCACCGAGTCACCGGGATGCTTGAACTTGAGCCCGACGACTCCTGCGGCCGTGCGGCCCATCTCGCGGACCTGGTCCTGAGTGAAGCGGATCGTCTGTCCGAGCCGTGATGACAGCAGGACGTCGTTCTCGCCGTCGGTCGGGACCACTGCCACCAGTTCGTCGCCGTCGAGCAAGCGGATGGCGATGAGGCCCGCCTTGCGTGACGAGTCGTAAGCGGTGAACTTCGTCCGCTTTACCCGGCCCTTGGCCGTGGCGAAGAGCAGAAAGCGATTCATCTCGTAGTCGCGGGTGTCGATCACCGCCTGGATCCGCTCGCCGTCCTGCAGCGACAGGAGGTTCACGATCGACGTGCCTCGAGCGGTGCGCGAGGCCACCGGCACCTCATGGGCCTTGAGCCGGTAGACCCGGCCGAGATTGCTGAAGAACAGCAGGTACGAGTGGGCGGTCGTGTGGATCAGATGGGTGACGCTGTCGGCCTCCTTGAGCTTGGCGCCGGCCACGCCGCGTCCTCCCCGTCCCTGGAGCCTGAACTCCTCCGTCGGGACCGCCTTGACGTAGCCCGAGGCCGACATGGTGAACACCAAGTCGTCGTCGTCGATGAGGTCCTCTATGTCGAGTTCGCCGGGATCGATCTCAAGCGACGAGCGGCGAGCGACCGAGAAGGACTCCGAGATGGCCAGCAGCTCGTCGCGGATCAGCATCCGCATCCGGAGCTCGTCCGACAGCAGCTCCTCCAGTTCCGCGATGAGGGCGCGCTTCTCGGACGCCTCTTCTTCCAGTCCCGACCTGCCCAGACGGGTGAGGCGAGACAGTGCCATTTCGAGAATGTGGTTCGCCTGAATCTCCGTGAACTCGAAGGGGGCCGAAATCAGAGCGGCCCGGGCTGACGCCGTGTCATCGCTGGAACGGATCAGCGCGATGATCTCGTCGATCATCCCCAGAGCTCGGATCAGGCCCTCGACGATGTGCAGCCGGGCCCGGGCCGTTCTGAGCCGGTACCGGGAGCGCCGGGTCACCACCTCGATCTGATGGTGGACGTAGGCGCCGAGCGCGTCGCGCAGGGTGAGGGTGCGGGGCACGCCGTCCACCAGAGCCACCATGTTCATCGCGAAGCTCGACTGCAGGGGCGTGTGCTTCCACAGATTGTTGAGCACGACTTCCGGGTTGGCGTCACGCTTGAGCTTGATCACGAAGCGAGTGTCGTCGCCCGAGGACTCGTCATTCACGTCGGCGATGCCGTCGAGCTCGCCGGAGTTGACGAGGTCTGCGATCTTGCGGGCCACCGACCCGGCCGACACCTGGTAGGGCAGCGCCGTGACAACCAGCGTGCTGCGTCCCTGGTGCTCGTCGACCGCCACAACCGCCCGCATCTTCACCGAGCCGCGTCCCGTGCGGTACGCGGCCTCGAAACCGCTGCGGCCCAGGATCTGGCCGCCGGTCGGGAAGTCCGGACCCGACACGAACGCCATCAGGTCGTCGGTGCCGGCGCCCGGATTCTCCAGCAGGTGCGTCACCGCGCCGATCACCTCGCCGAGATTGTGGGGCGGGATGCTGGTGGCCATGCCCACTGCGATCCCCTGACTGCCGTTCACCAGCAGGTTCGGCAGTCTGGCGGGCAGCACCGACGGCTCGGTGAAGTCGCCGGAGTAGTTCTCGACGAAGTCGACGGTCTCCTCGCCGATGTCGGCCAGCATCGACATGGCCAAAGCATCGAGCCGGCACTCGGTGTAGCGGGACGCCGCCGGAGGATCCTCGGGCGAGCCGTAGTTGCCATGGAAGTCGATGAGCGGGTGTTGCAACGAGAACGGCTGGGCCATCCGAGCCAGCGCGTCGTAGATGGCCGAGTCGCCGTGGGGATGGAATCGGGCCATCACATCGCCGACCACCCGGGCGCACTTGACGTAGCCTCTGTCCGGTCTGAAGCCCTGGTCGAACATCGACCAGAGAATCCGCCGGTGCACCGGCTTCAAGCCGTCGCGGGCGTCGGGCAGGGCCCTGCTGATGATCACCGACATCGCGTAGTCGAGGAACGAGCTCTCCATCTCGTCCTGGATCTCGACGAGGGTCACGCCGGGTGATTCCGCCGCGAACTCCTCCCCCAAGCCCGCCTTGCCCGGCGTTGCCCCGGCAGGCGTATCGCTCATTGGGGCCCCACTTGCTCTGAGTCCATCCCTGTCCGCCCGGTCTCTTAGAAGTCGAGATTGCGCACTTCGCGGGCGTTGGTGACGATGAAGTTCTTCCGCTGCTCCACGTCGTCGCCCATCAGCACCGATATCACATCGTCGGCTATGGCAGCCTGCTCGACGGACACCTGCAGAAGACTCCGCGAGCCGGGGTCCATTGTGGTCGAGCGCAGTTCCTGCCAGTCCATCTCGCCCAGGCCCTTGAGCCGCTGGAACTCGCGCTTATGGCCCGGCCGGTCGGCGAGGAACTCGTCCTTGGCAGCGTCGTCGAGCAGATAGACCGTCTTAGAATTGGAGACCTTGGTCGAGTACAGGGGCGGCTGGGCGACGTAGACATAGCCGGCCTCCACCAGCGGACGCATCTGGCGGTAGAAGAACGTGAGCAGCAGAGTGCGGATGTGGCTGCCGTCGACGTCAGCGTCGGCGAGCACGATGACCTTGTGATACCTCGCCTTGTCGATATCGAAGCCCTCGGAGGGGGCCTGCCGGTTCTCGGCACCGTTCGGTTCGGGCCGGTCTCCGATTCCGGCGCCGATGGCCGCGATCAGAGCCTGGACCTCATTGTTCTTGAGCATCCTGTCGATGCGGGCCCGCTCGACGTTGAGGATCTTGCCTCGGATGGGCAGAACGGCCTGGGTCTCGGGATTGCGGGCCCTCACCGCCGATCCGCCCGCTGAGTCGCCCTCCACGATGAAGAGCTCCCGTCGGGCCGAGTCCGTGGCCGAGCAGTCTTTGAGCTTGTCGGGCATGCCCGCCCCGTCCAGCAGCGACTTGGAACGGACCTCGGAGCGGACCCGGGCCGCGGCCTCCCGGGCGGCCGAGGCCGACACCGCCTTCGCCACCACCTTCCTGGACTCTGCCGGATGCTCCTCCAGCCACTCGGCGAGACAGCGGTTCGTGACCCGCTCCACGAAGGAGCGCATCGACATGTTGCCCAGCTTGGCCTTGGTCTGGCCTTCGAACTGGGGCTGGCCGATGCGCACGCTGACGATGGCGGTGAGGCCCTCTCGGATGTCCTCGCCCTGCAGGTTGTCGGCCTTCTCCTTGAGGAGCGCCTTCTCCCGGGCGTAGGCGTTGACGGTCCGGGTTAGCGCGGCGCGGAACCCCTGCTCGTGCATGCCTCCGTCGATGGTGGAGATGCCGTTGGCGAAGCTGTGCAGGCCGTCGGTGTTGAAGCCGGTGTTCCATTGGAATGCCACTTCGACTTCGTGGGGATTCCCGTCGATCGTCTCGGAGTCAGCGAAGTGGCCGACGGCATCGAACAGCCTGACCTTGGACTGGTTGAGGTGGCTCACGTAGTCCACGATCCCGCCGTCATATCGGAACAGGACCCAGTCCGAGTGGTCCCGCGGCCCGCTCCGCAGATCCCGCACCCTGATCTCCAAGCCCCGATTCAGGAACGCCATCATCTCCAGACGCTCGATCACCGTCTGGTATCTGAACTCGATGTCCTCAAGCACCGAGCTATCGGGCCAGAAGCGGATGGTGGTGCCGGTCGGCGCCTCGCCGTCGCGGCCCGGCGCCGGGCCTCGCGCCGTCAGGGGCCGCCGGACCTGGCCCCCGTCGGCGAAGGTCATGCAGTGGCGCTGGCCGGAGCGCCGGATCTCTACCTCCATGCGGCTAGAAAGCGCATTGACCACCGAGACGCCCACCCCGTGCAGGCCTCCGGAGATCTTGTATCCGTCCCCGCCGAACTTCCCGCCTGCGTGGAGCACGGTCAGCACCAGCTCCGCGGCGGGCGTGTGATCGTGAAGCGGGTGGGGATCGACGGGAATGCCGCGGCCGTTGTCGGCGACCTCGCATGACCCGTCGGCGTGAAGAGTCACGTCGATGCGCGAGCAGAAGCCCGCCATCGCCTCGTCCACGGAGTTGTCGACGACCTCCCAGACGAGATGGTGCAGGCCGGTAGGACCGGTCGAGCCGATGTACATGCTCGGGCGCTCCCGGACGGCTTCGAGGCCCTCGAGAACGGTGATGGCGTCGGCCCGGTAGGAGGCCTCGGCCTCCTCCGTGGTCGGCGTCGCAGGGCGAACTGCCCCATCAGGCTTCACTCAGAGCCACCCCTTGCAATGTCAGGCCCGGCCGAGCCGCCGGGCGCCTTCGTGTCAGAACGCCTGCTGAAGGCGTCTCGGCTCCGCGTCAAGCCACTCACTGGCACGACCCGGCCACAAGCGAGGGCCGATCGTGCGGGGGGCGTCGGGCCGAACGGACACCGCTCGTCGAGCCACCGATCACAGCCTGGATTGTACCACCGCCGGACCTCTCGGCGGTGTCAGCGGCTGAGCGCAGCGCGACCGTCGGTCACCGCTGGTCCGCCGACACCTGCACAGACATGGACCGCAGCCGATCCTCGCCCGATTTCTTGTTGATTCGGTCGATGACGCCAGCCGCGAGCCAGCGAAGCTCGCTGGCCCATGCTGCGTCCGACGCGACCACTACCAATCGGTCGCCCTCCACGGTCAGTGGCCTGCAATGCTGGGCCACCGCGGGCCCCACGACCTCGTCCCATCGTTCGAAGACTGTGGCCAGCACGTCGCTCGAAGGCGCGTCGAGCGTGCCCAGCAGACGCTCGACCGCCTCGCCGACCGGTATCGGACCGTCGGACTTCACGGGTGCTCCACCCGAGGGGTGCCATCGGCGATCCTGATGGTGCGGTCCGGACGAATGCCAACAGGAAGGCCTGCCGCGGTGGTCAGAATCGTCTGTCCTTGCGGCAGTGCTCGCAGCAGCGCGGCGGCGCGATGCTCGTCCAACTCCGAGAACACGTCGTCAAGAAGCAGTACTGGCTCCACATCGCGGTGCCGACGCACGGCACCGTCGGCCGCGAGCCGCATGGCCAAGGCCATAGACCTCTGCTCGCCCTGGGAGGCGTGGCTGCGAGCCGGAAGGCCGTCAAGGGACAGCACTACGTCGTCGCGGTGGGGTCCGACCGTGGTGGCGCCTCGCCGCAGATCGTCCCCGCGAACAGCGACAAGAGCGTCCAACAGAGATTCGTCGCCCCATGAAGACACGTACGCCGCCTCTGCCGCGGTGTCGTCTCCCGCGACGCGGCTGTAGCCCGAGGCCAGACCGGGACCCATCTCGTCGAGCAGTTTCGTACGGCGGGCCCGCAGTTCGTCGCCGGCGGCGGCCAACTTCGCGTCCCAGACCTCGAGGGTGGTAGCGACATCGTCGGTCAGGCGACCGCCAGCCTGGCGCAGCAGCGCGTTGCGTTGGCGGAGGATCCGTTCCAGGTCGGAGCGCAGCGCCGCGGAACCCGGCCGAACCGCGGCCATTGCCTCGTCGAGCCAGCGCCGCCGGCCGGCGGGCTCGCCCTTCACGAGGGTCAGGTCGTCGGGCGAGAACACGGTGACCACAAGCACCTCGAACAGGTCCCGCCGCGAGGCGCGCTCGCGGTTGACGAACAGCCTCCTGCCCCGGTCGGAGGGGATCTCGGCGTCAATCTCGACGCAGCGGGTGCCTCCGACGCGGATTTCGCAATGGATCATGGCGGTGGCGCTCCCGCGCCGGACCAGCGCCGAGTCGGAACCGCCGCGCAGGGATCCGATGCCAGCCACGAAGCCGATCGCCTCCAAGAGGTTGGTCTTGCCCTGTCCGTTGGCACCGACCACCGCGGTCAGCCTCGGCGAGAAGGAGACCTCGGCCCGGGCGTAGGACCGGAAGTCGACGAGCCTCAGAGAAAGGACTTGCATATGCGCCCCTGCCGGCCCTGCCAACGAGACGAGACGACGGCCAGCGGGCAGCGGGCCCTGTCAGCTCACACGCACAGGCATCAGCAGGTACAGGAAGCGCTCGTCGCCGACCGCCCGCAGGAGCGCCGGCTTGACTGCGTCCGCGGTCTCCAGCGTGATCTCGTCGCCTGCGGCTGCCTCGATGCCGTCGATCAGGTAGCCGGGATTGAATGCGACGGTCAGCTCGTCGCCCTCGTAATGGGCCTGCATGGTCTCAGTGGCCTTGCCGACATCCTGCGTGATCGCGACCACTTCGAGAGTGCCATCCGCCATCGTGAGCCGCACCGGGGTCGAATCCTGAGCCAGCAGTCGGACGCGCCGGACCACTTCCAGGAGTTGATTCCTCTCCACCGTGAGACGATTGGGGTGGTCCGTCGGAATCAGCCCGTTGTAGTTCGGAAAGTCCCCAGGGATGAGCCGCGTGGTCAACCGCACCGAGCCCACCTCGAACTGCGCGTAATGCTCGGCAAGCTTCAAGGTGACTTCCTCGGACTCCGATATGAGACGCTGCAGCTCGCCCAAGGCGCGGCTGGGTACCAGCACCTTCTGACGCTCCCCCAGCATCGAGGACCCGTCCAGATCCCGCACCGAGAGGCGGTAAGAGTCAGTGGAGACCAAGCGCAGGCGGCCCTCGTCCTCCGCAGCCATCAGCACCCCGGTCAGGATCGGTCGGGAGTCGTCCGCGGAGGCCGAGCGGACTACCTGTCCCAGCGCCGTGCGGAACTCCGAGCCTCCGAAGGCCACTGCCGGGCTGAAAGTGTCTCCCTCGGACTGCTCCTCCTCGCTCTTGAAAGCGAGCTGAGGGTAGTCGTCCGCCGGGATCAGCCTGATCGTGAACTCCGAGGAGCCCATCACTAGGCGCGCCTCGCCGTCCTCAACCTCGAAGTCGAGGGCACCGGGGGCGACGGCCCGTACAACGTCGGTCAGCAGTCGGGCAGGCACCACCGCGGCGCCGTCCTGCCCTCCTGACACCTCCGCAGTGACCGACAGCGTCAGATCAAGGTCGCTGCCCGTGACTGTCAGCACTTCGCCAGCCAACTCCAGGAGGACGCCAGTGAGGGCGGCTCGGCTGGCACCAGTGCTCGCGACCGCCCTCACTGACACCGTGAGGGCTTCCAGCAGGGTGTCTCGCTCACAGCGGAACTTCATGCCCATGATGATGCTGCTCTCCTTTGCCTTGCTTTCATGTAGGGGAAGTCAGTAGGGCCTGTGGATTGTGGACGGTGGCCGGGTCTGGCTGAAATACCAGTGATCCAGTGTGCCCAGGTTCTGCCGCTTCATTCAGTGGAGGGGCCTGGGGGCAGAGGGTGATGTGGACGACCGACGGGATGGGCACAGGTGCCCAGCCCGGTCCTCATCGCTGTCCCCAACACAGGCCGCTTCGCCCCAGGTGGGCGTGAGTTCATGGCATCCGGGAGACACGGCTCTGAAGGTCCTGTACCTGGTCGAAGATCTCCTTGCGCTCGGTCATGTGGTGCTCGATCTTGCGCACCGCGTGGATGACTGTGGTGTGGTCGCGGTCGCCGAACGCGCGGCCGATCTCGGGGTAGGAGAGGTCGGTCGCGTTCCTCGTCACGTACATGGCGATCTGCCGGGCATCGACAAGGTTGCGGCGTCGGCTGCCGCCGATGATCTGGTCGACGGGGATGTTGAAGAGTTCCGAGGCCGCTTCCAGGATCGTGCCGACGGTGATCGGTGCTCGGATCGTGCTGGTGATGACGTCGGCCAGGACGCGCTTGGCCAGTTCGTAGGAACAGGGTTGCTCGGTGATGCTGGCGAAGGCTGTGACCTTGATCAGCGCTCCTTCCAGCTCCCGGATTGAGTCCGTTATGTGCTCCGCGATGAATGAGAGGACCTCTCGAGGGATCCTCAGCGCGGAGAACTCGGCCTTCTTCTCGAGAATAGCGAGGCGGGTCACGAGGTCCGGCGGCTGGATGTCGGTGATCAGCCCGGACTTGAAGCGGCTGCGGAGGCGGTCCTCCAAGGTGGGCATCGCGTCGGGGGCCCGGTCGGAGGAGAGCACGATCTGGGCGCCGTTCTGCAGGAGATCGTTGAAGGTGTGGAAGAACTCCTCTTGCAGGCCGTCCTTCCCCTCCATGAACTGGATGTCGTCCACCAGCAGCACGTCGTTCGTCCGATAGAGGTGCTTGAACTCGGGCTGCGTGCTGTTGCGGATGGCCCGCACGAACTCGTTGAGGAAGGTCTCGCTGGTCACGTAGCGGACCTTCTTCAGGGGGAAGTGCTCATCGACGTAGTAGGCGATGGAACGCAGCAGATGAGTCTTGCCGAGCCCGGAGTCGCCGTAGATGAACAGGGGGTTGTAGGCACCCGCCGGGTCCTCGGCCACGGCAAGCGCCGCGGCGTGGGAGAAGCGGTTGGAGCTCCCGGTGACGAACTGCTCGAAGGTCAGACGGGTCTCTGAGGCCGCGTCGACCACGGGCGAGAGGTCCGTCGAGTCCAATGCGGTGTGAGACAGTCCGGTAGGTGCTGTCGTCGCAGGGTCGTCAGAAGGCGGGCTGTAGTCCTCCTCGGCCCAGTCCGGGTCGATTTCGATGCGCACTGTGACATTCGGTGTGGTCTCATCGACAGCATCGCTGATCAAGTCGAAGTAGCGGCGCTCGATCCGTGCCTTCTGCAGGCTGGTCGGAACGAGCAGGACCAGGGATCGTTGGTCGAAGGCTTGAGCCCTCGCGCCTCGGAACGTCGTCCGCCAGACTGCGTCGCTCACTTGGCTGCGGATGGTTTGGGCGCAGCTCGTCCAGATTCGATCGGCCTCTGGGTCGGTCGGCACGGTTCAGACTCCCCTTTCTCCACAGTCTTGTCCACAGCTGTGGACAGTTGGTCACATGGTCCGCTGCCGGAGCTGACCTGCCACAGAACGGATCGACTCGATGGCCTGCGGAAGATAGCAGCATGAGCCGCGCCTACAAGCCGGGTCGGACAGAATCGGCAAACTCGTAGTTCAGTGAGGATGACGAACAGATGAATGACATTCTTGAAGGTCAAAGTCGATCAGTGTTGTTTCCGTCGGATCCTGTGGATGACGCGCTTGGAGGCCGCTAGGCGCGAACAGGTCCGATGGTTGCGGCATCTCGATGTCAGCTCTACGGTGGAACGACGAGATTGCCGTCTGTCCACAGCATCCATGGGTGGTAGCGGCTTCGCGGGCGTGCGCGGGCCCGGCCGCATAGGGAGGATTCATGAAACGCACATTCCAGCCGAACATCAGGAAACGACACAAGAAGCATGGGTTCAGAGTCCGGATGAGAACGCGCGGGGGACGCGCTGTCATCCGGTCTCGCCGCCACAAGGGACGAAGCCGCCTGGCTGCGTGACCGGCACGACGTCGCGCCATCGAGACGCCCGTCCGGGTCTGCTGCTGTGCGCGCCCGCTGCGGACCGTTGAGTATCTCGTTTCGCGCCTCCGACCGGCCGGCGCGGGTGATGTTCGCGGTGCCTAAGTCGGTCGGCAATGCGGTCGTACGAAACCGGGCGCGCCGCAGACTGCGTGAGACGTTGCGCCAGCTCGTTCGTGATGGCTCCGTGACCCTTCGTCGGGGCGAGTACCTGCTGGGCGTCTTGTCGTCCCTCGAGGGTCTCTCGGCTCCTGAGCTGCGTGATTCCGTCGTTGAGCTCACCGCGCGTCTGGACCGGCCGTGAGAGTTCTGGCGAGGCTGGCCTGGCTCGTCGTGCGGGCCTATCAGATAGCGGCCGCGGGCCGGCTGTCAGTGTGCCGCTATGTGCCTTCCTGCTCGAACTACGCGCTGGAGGCCCTGGAGACCCAGGGCGCGGTGCGCGGGGGCTGGCTGGTGCTGCGGCGGCTGGGCCGCTGCCATCCCTGGGGTCGGACGGGCTGGGATCCGGTCCCCGCTCCCGGCGCGAGCGTCCGTCTGAAGGAGCCGACCGGTGTTTGATCCGCTCTTCGACCTGATTGCCACCCTCTTGGCCTGGTTCTATTCCCTGTGGCCCTCTTACGGCGTTGCTATAGCCATCCTCACGTTGACCGCTATGGTCGCGAGTACTCCCTTCACTCTCAAGGGTATTCGGTCAATGCTGCAGATGCAGGAGTACACGACCGAACTGAAGAAGATCCAGAACGCGCACCGGGGCGACCGGCAGGCCATGAACGAAGCGACGATGGCCTTCTACAAGGAACACGGGATCAACCCGATGGGGAGCTGCCTGCCCCTGCTGATCCAGGCGCCGGTCTTCCTCGTTCTCTACCAGGTTGTGCGCGGCCTCACTCGTCGAACCACCGAGATCGGGACCCAGCTAGGACATACATCGCTGCAGTACGGCGAGGGCGTGGGTGCCGGTCCGTCCACCTACTCCGGCACCACCATTCGGCGGAGCGAGCTGACCTTCGACCCGGATTTCCTGTCTCGTGATACCGATCTGTATGCGAGCCTGAGCGAGAGCAGGGAGATGGTCTCATGGGGCATCGACCTCTCCCGGACGGCTTCCGCCGCGATGTCCGACGGCGTTGTCAGTGCACTGCCCTACCTAGTGATGCTGGTACTGGTCCTGGTGACCAGCCTTTACCAGCAGCATCAGATTCAACGCCGCCAAAAGGGGGCAGTAATCAATAAGCAACAGCAGATGATTATGAAAATGTTTCCCTACTTCCTCCCGGTGGTCTCCTATACGATCCCTGCTGCGGTCGTCGTCTACTTCATCGTCTCGGCGCTGTACCGGATCGTCCAGCAGGCGTATATTACGAAGTCGTATTACACCGGCGAGGACTCTTTGGGCGCGCGGGCGGCCAAGCAGCGGGCAGTCACAGCCTCGGACAAGGGGGCCAAGGCGGGTGCCGACCGAGCCAGGACCCGATCGGAGACGGAACGCAAGGGCGCACCGACGCCGAAGCGAGACGCCAAGACGACTCGGGGCAGGGCGCCGGTCCGCCAGCAGAAGGCAGGCCGCGGCGGCGCGGGCGGCCGCGCCACGGGCACCTCGAGAGCGGGTCGAACCGGCAAGGCGCCCTCCCGCAGCCGCTCGGGCTCGTCTCGGGGCCGCTCGGATGGAGGTCGCACGACTCCTCCGGGGTCGCGCACAAGCCGGAGCACGCAGAACCGAAGCAAGAGCAAGAGGAAGAGGCGGTAACTCGCATGGCTGTGAAGACGGGCTGGCAGCAATGGAATGGATAGAAATAACAGGTTCCTCAACGGAAGAAGCCAAGGAGCAGGCTCTAGTTTTTCTGGGAGTGCATGAGTCCGATGCAGAATTCGAGGTCTTGTCCGAAGGCAAGACGGGCCTCTTCGGCCGTCTGAAGGAAGAGGCGCGAGTTCGAGCGCGGGTAGTTCCTACAACGGTGCGGCCCAAGGAGAGCCGAAGCCGTGGCCAAAGCACCCGCCGGTCGGCGTCGAGGCGGTCGTCCTCGCCCTCACGGGCCCAGGCATCGGGCACCCCGAACGACCCGTCCGACAAACCTTCCCGTCAGGACGCCACGAGCGCCAAGAAGGACACTCGCAAGACCGACGGCTCGTCGCGGGCCGCCGCCGACACCGCCGGGTCGGGCAAGCCTCGTGACAACAAGAAATCAGAAAAGGAGATAAGACAGAAGATGGATACTTCTTATAGTGGACCTTCGCTTCTAGAGCAGGCAGACATCGCCGAGGACTTCGTGTCGGGAGTAGCGAGCACTCTGGGTGTCTCAGTGAACTTCGTGAGGCATGATTTCGAAGACGGCATCCTGAGGATTGAGGCCGTCGGCGACGGGATCGGACTCCTCGTGGGACGGCGTGGCGTGACCGCTCAGGCCATCGACGAACTGGTTCGGACAGTGCTGCAGCGATCGGGCGGCTCGATACGCGAAGGCAAGATCCGCATGGACATAGGCGGTGTGCGGGCTCGTCGGGCCGCGTCTCTGGCTGCCTTCGCCCGAGACGTTGCCGCTCAAGCTCTGGAATCAGGCGAAGCCATAGCGCTCGAGCCCATGAATCGGCTGGATCGCAAGATCGTGCATGACGTGATTGCTGACATCAGCGACGTAGGGAGTCGGAGCGAGGGTGAGGATCCCAATCGGCGTGTCTTGATCATGCCGGTCGACGACTGAGGCTCCTCAGCGGGATCGGTCGCAGGCCGACGTGATCGACAACGACTTGGCAACACGTCTGGACGAGGCTTGGCAACCAGCGCGCCGGGCGGGGGTGCTGGGGTCTGCGACGGTCAGATCACTTCACCAGCACGCCTGCGGCTTCATCCCGGAATCGTGGCGGGGCCAGCAGTCAGGGAACTTCGTCGATTGCGGGGCGGGCGCAGGTGTACTGGGAATCTTCCTCGCATTGGAAATGCCGTGGTCGTCTTGGGCGCTCGTGGACTCGAGCGAACGCCGGTGCGAACTGGCTCAGAGCGCCGTGACCGCGGTCGGTCTGACCGATCGGGTGACAGTAGTCCATGGTGTGCTAGACAGCCTGGCCCGGCGGCCGCAATGGCGTGCTCGACAGGACGGGGCCGTTGCGCGCCTGTTCGGTCCGGCAGCCGAGCTCGCCGAATGTGCGCTGCCGCTGCTCCGGACCGGCGCGACGCTGGTCGTGTCCGTGTCAAGGGCGACCCGAGCGCAATGGGAGGACTTGGATCTGGCGTCAACCACAGGCTGCGAGGTAACGGGCGCCTGGTCGTCAGAGCACGGTCGCTACCTGGCGGTCAGCCGAACCAGCCCAGGCCCTGCACAACTTCCCCGTCGAAGGGCGGCTCGTCTGCGAATGCCGCTCGACCGGATGATCGTTCGCTAGTGTTCCATGTGGAACACGTCCACCACCGGTTGGGGTCAGGCTTCAGTCGGTCATCCTGACGTTGTTCCACATGGAACAACGATGCTTGACTGCGGGAGCACGGTGTGAGACCGTAGGGCGTCCTCCGACTACAGGAAGGGAGGCTGTGCGTTGGAAGGCTTGGAAGTTCGGAGCGGTGCCCTGTGACTGGGGCGCGGAAGTTCGCGGTCGCCAACCAGAAGGGCGGCGTGGGCAAGACCACCACCGCAGTCAACCTGGCGGCCTGCTTCGCCGAGCGGGGTGTGAAATCGCTGGTCATCGATCTGGACCCGCAAGCGAATGCGACCACGGGCGTCGGCCTGAACCCGCGGCAGCTGGATGCTTCGATGTATGACGTTCTGCTCCGGGGCGTCGAGTTGGAGGAGATCGTCGAGCCGACGAGCGTCAAGTACCTGCACATCGCGCCGTCTAGCCTTGATTTGGCCGGAGCTGAGATCGAGTTGGTGTCGGTCTTCAGCAGGGAGCGGAAGGTACATGAAGCCATCCAGACTATTGATGGCATGTATGACATGGTCATGATCGACTGCCCGCCTTCGTTGGGACTTCTCACCATCAACGGCCTGACGGCCGCAGACGAGGTGATGGTTCCCATTCAGACGGAGTACTTCGCGCTGGAGGGACTGGCTCAGCTCGTCCAGAACATCAATATGGTGAGGCGCAGCCTGAATCCCCGGCTCGAACTCACGAGGGTCGTGTTGACAATGTTCGACAAGCGCACGAACCTGTCCAAGGATGTGGCCCGAGAGGTGCGGGAGCACTATGGCGACAAGGTATGTCAGCAAGTGATTCCCCGGACGGTGCGGCTCAGCGAAGCACCGTCCTTCGGACAGCCCATCACGGTATATGATTCGAATTCCAATGCTGCAATTTCCTTTAGGGCTCTCGCGGAGGAGGTCTTGAGTGGCACGGCGTAGCGGACTCGGCAAAGGCTTGGGAGCACTGATTCCGACGGAGGGAGCCCCTGAGGAGAGCGCTTCTCCACTGCGTGACGTGGACATAGCTCACGTTGTTCCGAACCAATATCAACCCCGGCACCGCTTCGATGAGGAGGGCCTGGCCGCGCTGGCCGCATCGATCTCCGAAGTTGGAGTGATACAGCCAATTATCGTGAGGGAGGTTCACGAGGGCTATGAGATCGTGGCCGGTGAGCGTCGATGGCGGGCCGCTCAACGCGCCGGCCTCAGACAGATTCCGGCACTAGTGCGCGCTTCGGACGACAGGGGCGCTCTAGAGGCGGCCGTAGTGGAGAATGTCCACAGACAGGATCTGAACGCTTTGGAGGAAGCGGCCGCCTACCGGCAGCTGATGGACGACTTCGGGCTCACCCAGGAGACCGTCGCCACCAGGGTCGGCCGGTCCCGCTCGGCAGTGGCCAACATCGTCCGGCTGCTCAACCTGGCTCCGTCGATCCAGAGGCTCATAGTCGAAGGTGATCTGTCGGCCGGTCACGGCCGGGCGCTCTTGGCGGTGGCGGACGAAGACAGCCGGCAAGCCTTGGTCGAGGAGATCGTCAACGATGGGCTCACCGTTCGCGAGGCTGAGCGCAGGGCGGCCACCCTCGCGGCGGCCTCAACGACCACGGCCCCCACGAGCGACGAGAGACTTGACGCATCCGGTGAGGAGACGTTCGAAGCGGGCGTCCTGGAGTTGGAGGAACTTCTGTCAACGAGGCTTGACACCAGAGTCTCGGTCCAACTCGGCAAAGGCGGGCGCAAGAGCCAGGGTCGCATTACCATCACGTTCGGCGGGATCGGCGACCTGGAGCGCATCTATCATTTGATCATGTATTCTGAGTAATCTGACTTCTGCCTTAAGGTCAGTAGCATCCGTGTTGGGCTCGAATCGCGGCTCGTCACTGCGACACCGGCTGCCGGCACCAGCGAACAAGCGCCTCGGCAAGGGCTTGCGCGATACGAGGGGCGCAGGGCACCACCATGGTGCCGGGCCCGAGCCGACACCACACAGCCGGCATTCGAGTCTCGCGAAGAATGGGCAGCCGCATGGCGGTAGCAGACACCGGCTCGGGCAGTAAGCGAGCGAGGGCATCGCAACAATAGTCGGCCAAGGCTCGACCGCCGATCGACTCGAAGCCCGGCATGGCGAAGTACGAGACCCCGAAGTTGTCGGACACCAAGGTCAACCCGATGTAGACCTCTCCGCCCCATTGGTTGGCGGTCCGGGCCTGGTGGCGCAAGTCCGGTGTGCTGAAGGCGAGCACTTCGGCCCCAGCCCGCCGGAGCCGCCTTGTTACGGCCTGCGCCACCACGGGCAGCTGTCCGCCGTCTCCGACTACGACTCTCTTGCCGCCGACATCGGAGGGCTGGTGGCGGAGCCGCTCGTGTTCCCGGACTTCGGCGATGGTAATCCCACCGGACGAACGGGCCGACAGTCTGTCGAGGGCTTCGACCGTGGACCGTCCGACGACGCCGTCGGGCGCCAGTCCGACGTTCTGCTGGAATTGGCGGGCTGCGGCTTCGGTGTTGGGCCCGAAGATCCCGTCTACCCAACGGGTGTCGAAACCGAGACTGCCCAGCCGACGCTGAAGATCCTCGACGTCGTCGCCCCGCATCATGGGGCCGCGGTAGTAGAGGAGACGGTCGCCCAATCGGTAGTCGGCTTCCACGAGCGAGCTCCACGAGTGAGAGCCGCAGATCCCGTCCACCACCAGCCCCCGAGCCCTCTGGAAGTCGCGCAGCGATGCCTCAGTCTGCGGGCCGAACTCCCGATGTTCCCCATCGACGCCGAACCCGATCAGAGTGAGCCTCTGTTGGAGGTCCAGCACCGCCTCGCCGCGGTCGCCGCGGCGCAGCGGCAGGGCACTCGGCCGAGGCGCGGCCCAGTCCCTCCTCTGGCCCTCTTCTGTCAGTTCGTTCACAGCACCCGGTTTCGATGCCCGCTGAGCCGAAGGGGATCAGCACTCGTTGCGCTACAAGTACTCCGAGAGGTCGTTGAGCAGCGCCGCCTTCGGTTTGGCGCCCACGATCTGCTTGGCCGGCTCGCCTTGATCGAAGAGGATCATCGTCGGAATGCTCATGACGCCGAATCGGCGGGCGATCTCAGGCGCGTCGTCGACGTTGAGCTTGGCGATCCGCAGCTTGCCTGCCTGTTCGGCTGCGATCTCGTCCAAAATCGGTGCGATCATCTTGCACGGCCCGCACCACTCGGCCCAGAAGTCCACTAGGAGCGGGGTCGTCGCTGCCTTGACTTCTTCATCGAACGTGGTCTCATCAAGGATGGTCATTTCTCCAGCCATGCTATTGTCCTTAAGGGTTTTATGGGGTTCTGCGCGGCCGCTGAGACCGTACGCCTGGAGTTCGCAATCTAACTCGCAGACCGGTTGCGGCCGACCCCATCAGGAATGGCGCTGCTCGAGATAGCGCTCGGCCTCGATGGCGGCCATGCATCCAGAACCGGCGGCGGTCACCGCCTGCCGAAAGTAGTCGTCTTGGACGTCTCCGCAGGCAAAGACCCCTTCGACCCGGGTCCGGGTGGAGTCGGGCTCGGTGATCAAGTAGCCGTTGTCCTTCATCGGGAGCTGTCCCTTGAACAGGCCGGTGTTGGGTTCGTGGCCGATCGCGATGAAACAGCCGCTCACGTCGAGCATCGACGATTCAGCCGTCTTGACGTTGCGAACCTTGAGCCCTTCGAGACTGGAATCTCCCAAGTAGTCCTCCACCACGCTGTCCCAGAGAAAACTGATCCGCTCGTTCGCGAACGCTCGCTGCTGCATGATCTTGGAAGCCCGAAGCCGGTCGCGCCGGTGGATCACCGTGACTCGAGAAGCGAATCGGGTCAAGAAGATCGCCTCCTCCATCGCCGAGTCGCCGCCTCCGACCACCGCGATGTGCTGGCCCCGAAAGAAGAAGCCGTCACAGGTCGCGCAAGTCGAGAGGCCGTGCCCGACCAGCTCGATCTCACGGTCGAGTCCCAGCATCAGCGATTGCGCCCCGGTCGACACGATGACGGTCCAAGCCCGCAGAACGGGTTGCGGGCCCGCGTCCGAGGCCCAGATCTTGTAGGGCTGCTCGGCCAGATCGACGCGGGAGACCTTCGAAGTCCTGATCTGAGCCCCGAAGCGGATGGCCTGCTCTCTGAAGCGCTGCATGAGGTCCGGCCCCAAGACTCCATCGGGGAAGCCCGGATAGTTCTCCACGTCGGTGGTGAGCATGAGCTGACCGCCGGGCTGATCGCTCGTGGAGCTGGGCTCCCCTTCGAACACGACTGGGTGCAGGTCGGCCCTAGCGGTGTACACGGCCGCCGTCAGTCCGGCCGGGCCCGATCCGATGATCGCGACCTCCGACTCTTCCGTCCTGTGAGAGTCTTCCGGCTTCTCAGTCTCGTGAGTATCTTCCGTTGCGTTCATGGCACCTTGGGTTCGAGGAGCGGGGTGGCTGACAGGCTGGTCATGCGACGGCATTGATCACTCCATAGAAGACGACCGCAATCAGCAGCACAGCATCAAGTATGAGCACCACATAGACCGGTCTCGCCGATCCGCCGCGGGCCCGCCACGCTCCGAGCCCGAGAATGGTCACGGCGAGTCCGATGAAGCCGTGCGCGGCCCAAGTGGCGGATCCAACTCCGGTCCCGATCGGCAGGTACGCATCGGCGAGGCGTACGGCCGCGACGGTCAGGAGCACGACGACCGCGACCGCGGCCACCGCAAGCACCACTGAGTACACCGCCGCCCTGACCGCCAAGACCACCCTGTCGGTGGTCTTGGTCCGGACGACATCGGTGACCTCTACGATCTTGTCGGCGACGGTCGCCGGCCAGTCCTCGGGTCCTATACGGATCCGCGTGCTGTCGCCGTCGGCAGCGTCGGCGTCGCCCATGGGGCCGGAGCCTACCGGTGGAACGCATCCAGAGATGAGGGCCGCACCAGGGCCGGTGCCCAGCCGGTGTCGATCGCACCCGCGGCCTCGACAGTATTCGGAGCGCTCGGAGTTATCCGTCTCCGGCCTCGACCAGGCTCCAGAGGTTCGGAGCGCAGTCGGGCTCGACTGCATAGAGAATCGAAAGGACGCCGTCATCGCCGCTGACCAGCAGGCCGTCGACGGATGCCGGTCCCATCCCGTCGATTTCTGCGACGAATGCAGCCTCGATTGCAACTCCGAGGCCGCGGGCGTGGTCTTGTACGGCCCCTTCGCAGCTGCCGCCCTCAGCCTGCGGCCCATCGAAGCCGCCCTGCGTCCGCGACCACTCGGCGACCAGCTCGACCAGGACGTCGAGGCTGGCGACCGGACCGAGCGCCACGGCGGACGTCTCTTGGCCTGACTCCGTGAACGTCGGTTCGGCAGCGGCCTGGGAGGCCTCTTCCAGTTCCATCTTTGCTTCGGCCGCGCCGTCCATCGCAAGATCCCCCTCGGCCATCGCTTCGCTGGGGATCGCTTCGTCCGTCGGGGCGTCGTCGGCCATTGCCTCGCTGGCCATTGCGTCGTCGGGTGCCGCCTCGCTGGCCATCGCTTCACTGGGCGTCGCTTCGGTGGACGTCGCCAGGTCGGCTGTCGTCTGATCGGGTGCCGCGTCGTCGGTCGCCTCCTCGGCGAAGGAAGCATCCGGTATGGCCGGCTCATGGTCGGCGGGCGCGGCTTCGCTCATCTCTGCCGCGGAGTCGAAGGCGCCGGAAGCCGCTTCCTCGGCGGCTGCGCCGCCTTCGTCCAACGCCTGGGGCGCCAGTGCCTCGGTCGCAACGTCCATCGTGTCATCGTTTCCGAAGCGGCTCGTCAGCAGCCCTGCGCCCAAGACGGCTGCGATCAGGGCTATCGCGGCGGCCACCGCGAGCGGCGATTGGGAGAACCGGCGCAGAGTCAGCACCACCCCCCGTTCCGGCACCTCGCCCGCAGCGGTCAGAGCCGCGTCGATCAGCTGGTCCCACTGTGCCTCCGCCAGGCCAGGAACAGGTGCCGACACCGCGTCGCGAGCTGTGCCCAGTTCCTTGACCCGGGCCATGAGAGCGCTGTCGTTCTCGACAAGAGCAGTCTCAGCCGGTGTCGTCTCGCCGTCGAGGTAGGACGAGACCAGCTCGTCGGAGTTGAGGTTCCGTTCAGTCATGGCTTGGCGTCTGGCGGCCGGGCTGGCATGGGCGCGGGGTGATGCAGGGCATGTGGTTGAGGTTCGGGTCGATCACGGCTTCGCCTCTCGCCTCTTATGACGCTGATTGGGCGTACAGGGGTTCCCGTCGCCGCCGGGCCCGTCTTCGGGGCGCAGGGCCTGAGCCAGCCGGCCCCGGCCGCGAGCGATGCGCGAGCGCACGGTTCCTGGCGGAATGCGCAGGATCGTCGCGATCTCGGCATAGTCGCATCCGGCCACGTCTCGCAGAACCACGGCGACACGAAACTCCTCCGGCAGTTGGGCCAGGGCGGCGTCGATGTCGACGCGGAGCGCGACATCGGCCGGGTCTGTGCCCGCCGTCGGACCGAGGGTGTCGTCCCGCTCGGCGGGCAGGCCGGGCACTGGTCGCCGGGCCCGTCGTCGCAACTCGTCGAGAGCGGCGTTGGTAGCCACCCGGTAGGCCCAAGTAGTGAACCTGGCCCGCCCCCCGAACCGGGGCAGTCCCCGCACTATGGCGACGAGGGCCTCCTGGGTCGCATCCATGCCGTCGGCGTCGTTGCCCGCGAGCCGGCGACAGATGGAGTGGATCTTGTCGTGGTGTCGGCGCAGCAGCGTCTCGACGGCCTGCCGGTCACCTCGTTGGGCCGCGCTGACCAACTCGGCGTCATCGGCTCGGTCATTGAGGGCGGAGATTGTGGGACTCTCGCCGCGGCTGCGCACGCCCGGCGAGAATCGCTAGCCCGGATCCGTGGGCGGATCCTGATAGGCGATCCCGAGCACTCCCCGGCCTGCGTGAGTTCCGACGACCGGTCCCACCTCTGTGTCCCGAATGGTTCCAGGGTAAATCTCCGCGAGCATGTGGCGGAGGTCGTCCGCGTCGGAGGCTTGACCGTGCATGACTGCCAGATGTTCGACCGGCGCTGCATTCGCCACATTGTCGCGCAGCCAGGCGAGCGCCTTGCGGCGCGTCCGAACCTTCGCGGCCTCCTCCACCGCGCCGCTGGAGATGTCCACGACCGGCTTGATGGACAGCATCGAGCCGAGCAGAGCCTGCGCTCCGCCTATGCGGCCTCCCTTGCGCAGGTTCTCGAGGGTGTCGAGCGTGCCGAAGACGTGGGTTCGCTGGGAGGCGTCGGCGACGAAGGCCTCGATCGCGTCGGCGTCGGCGCCGTCGGCTGCGTGCCTGGCCGCCTGAAGCACCAGCGTTCCCAAGCCTGCGGTCACCGACCGGCTGTCGAGCACCCGTATGTCGGCCTGGCTCCCTGTCTCGGACTGCACCGCCTTCGCGGCTTGGACCGCCGACTGCATAGTCGCCGATATCGCTGACGACAGGTTGATGCAAGCCACCGCGTCGCAACCGGCGTCCAAGAGACGCCGGAACGCTTGCTCGAAACGTCCCGGCGGCGGGGCCGCGGTCTGCGGCAGTTCGGCACTGGTGGCCATGCGGTCGTAGAACTCCGCTACGGAGATCTCCTCGCGATCGACGAACTCGTTCGTTCCGAAGCGGATGAACAGCGGCACGACCTCGACGGTGAGGCCGACCAGTTCGTCGGGGTGCAGATCGCATGAGCTGTCGGTGACTATTCCGACCGCCATTTTCGCCTCCTCGAGTGGTTGCCTTGCCTAGGGACGGCGGCGGCTCGGTCGGCGGCTTCAGAGCGCCGTGTCGCTGGCCGGGCCGTGCGTGGCGACGGTAGCACTCCCGGCGCGGCCGGAGCGCGAATCTCGACGGGAGGCTCGCAGCCACCACACGGCGAGGGCCCCGACGGCGATGAGCGTGACCAGCAGGCCGAGACCGGAAGCGTCGGCGCGGCGCACCGTCAGCGTCCCCTCGCCCAACAAGATCGTCCCCCGATCGTCGGGGGTCGTGATGGCCACCTTGATCTCGACGGTTCCTGAGCTGGTCACCTCGATGGGAATCGCAAGATCACTGCGTCCGGGCTGCAGGGTCAAGACCCGGTGCGCGCCGTCGGGAAAGACGATGCCGCCGGCCTCCAGTGCCACCGTGACAGTGACCGTCTCGGAGCGGCTGCTGAAGACAGTGACTGGCAGCGCGGCTGAACGCTCGGTGATCGTGATGCGGCCCCTGTCCACGAATTGGACTCCCGCGGTGCGCTGGGTCGCCTGACGGTCGACGGCATCGAGAAACTCGATCCGCTCCGCAGACGTGAGCGCCGGGCTCGCGCTGACCGCGAGCAGGGTGCGAAGGGGGGCAGCCGCGGGGTCGCGGCCGTCGAGGCCGACGAAGGACTCGTAGGCGCCAAGACGCGTCTCGACCTCGGCGCGCCTGGTCAGATAGCGCTCGAAGCCGGCTGGATCCGCAGTCGTCGCGGCACAGCAGTCCGCGGCTGTCCGGACCGGCTCTGACTCGGCCACCACGGCGTCGAGCGAGGCCGGCGTGAGCATGGGATGGCGATCCAGCCGATCGAGCAGCGACGCGAGCGAGCCGGAATCAGTGGCTGGCAGATGCTGCCGGGCGACCGCATCGGGGTCGGCCCAGTCGGAGGCGCGGCGATCGATCGACGACGCAGCGACGACGACGATCACCGCGTCGGGCTCGTCGGTCGCGGCGGCCATGCGGAGAAGCTCGGCCAGCGCCCATTGCACGCCAAGTTCCGGATCGCGGTTTCGCAGCATCAGTTCGAGGAGGGGGTCGGCTTGGGCGAGTGGCCGGTTGCGGCCCGTGGCGTCCTCCAGCAGGACGACCGCTTCAACGGGCGCCGGTGGCGTGGCGAGGGCGCGGTCCGCCAGGAAGGCAGTGACCTCCGCGGGCGGGGAAGCGACCAGGGCTGCGGCTGCGGCCGAGGGAGTGTCGTCGAAGCGCATGACCGAACTCGGCTCCAGGTCGAGGAGCCGGAGCGTCTCGCGGCCTCTGGCCAGGCCATCGACCACCACATCGGATCGTCCCGCTCGGATCCAGTCGTCAAGATCGAGGCTCGTCCAGGGGGAGGTCAACAGTTGTCGGCCGTCGAGCGAGGCTCGCAGGAGCGATACGGCACGAACGTCGCCGATCAGGGTGAGGGCGTCGAGCGTCTCGGGGCTGACTTGCACCGTGACGGGCTGCGCGGGCCGGGCGGTTAGAACCTGGGCCAATTCGAGGACGCGGCCCCGCGTCTCGGGTTCGAGCACGGCACCCCCGTCGGCCCGGTGCGAGGGCGGCATCCGCAGATCGACCACCACAGCGACGGTGATCGCGGCACCGGCTCCTGCCGCGCCGGGAGCCGCCTCGGGCAGCAGGAACGTGCGGAGCGTATCGAGCACCGCGCCGTCGGGCCCGGTGAGTTCGAGGTGAAGGGGACGGGGCCCGGGCCGCGAGAGACCGTTCTGCGAGTCAGCCTCCGGCGCTGGCTGCCGCGGGACCACCACGGTCACCGAGGCGCCTTCGTCTGGAGGGCGGTCCGGCCCGAAGGGTGCCACAATCCAACTTGACGACTCCGGAGTCGCCGGCCGGTCCGTCGCTGCTTCCCACAGTTCCGCCCTGGTGGCCACTGGAGGGTAGAGGCGC
Source organism: Acidimicrobiales bacterium (assembly GCA_963667505.2). Taxonomy (GTDB): domain Bacteria; phylum Actinomycetota; class Acidimicrobiia; order Acidimicrobiales; family Aldehydirespiratoraceae; genus Aldehydirespirator. Next base: position 3,212,298 of record OY763490.2, read on the forward strand.
GCCTGCAGCACCGCGTCAACCGGGGCGTCGGCCCCGTCGATGCGCACGGTCACCGCAGCCGGATCCTCAGAGGTGGCCGGAGCCTGGGCGACGAGATCCAGCACAAGGGCTCGGGGGTCGCCGTCTGCCCCGTCCTGAGCCTGGGAGACGCTCGTCGACCAGGCGGAGGCGACCACGGTCAAGGCGGCGACCGCGGCGGGCGCGAGGATCCGGGCCAGACGAGTCACCGCAGGTCTCGATGCAGCACGGTCAGCGGCTCGGACTCGACAATGAACCCGCACCGCCGGTAGAACGCCAAGGCCCGCTCGTTGCCGGGCTGGGTGTTCACGAGCGCAGAGTGCGCTCCGCCCTTCATCAGCCAGCGGAGGGCGTCGAACACCAAGACGGTGCCGAGGCCGCGGCCCTGCCGGGCCGGCAGGACTGCGAGCCGCTGGAGGTATCCCTGCGACCCCGCCCGACCGGCGATGCTGTACCCCTCGACCTCGGGTCCCCTGGAGACCCGCCACCGGCTGAACGGTGTGGCCGTCCGGGCTTCGTGGAAGCCGTCGGCACCAAGGCGCCAGTCCGGCGCAAAGGCCGCCGCGTCCACCCGCAGAACGGTGCCGAGGTCGCGGCTGCGGCCGCGTCGGATGAGCCGGCGGCTGTGTGTCGGCGTCGGCAGGGTTGCGGTGAGCGGTCGGCTCAGGACGATCAGTTCCGAGCGGACGCGATAGCCGTCGCCCATGAGCCGGTCGCGCTCGGAGGGTGCCAGCGCGGCTGTCACGACGGACTGGAAGCCTCGTTCGACGAGGCTGTCCCGCATTGAGGCGAGCACCGCCGGTGCCAGAGTGGCTGCCCCAGAAAGCGGCGTCACGTAGGCCACCTCGGCCTGGCCCTGCCAAGCACCGACCCGGAACCGGGCCGGACCGATGTGCAGCGACTTCAGAGCCATGGCCTCGCGAGCCGAGCCCGGCCTCGATCGGTGGTTCGCGGGAGCATGCACCGCCACGATAGGCGTCGGCGCAAAGGTGTCAGGAGGCTCGCTCGGCTGCTCCGGGGAAGCCGCGTTACCCTCACGCCATGCTGGTGGCGCCCCAGGACCGCTGCTTCTCGGGCTCGGCGACGCTGCCGCTGGCGAGGGGCTCGCGATGCTGGTAGTGACCGACGACCGGTGCTTGGCGCATGACACAGGCAGCCTTCACCCCGAGCGACCGGACCGTCTGAGGGCCGCGGTGTCGGGCGTGGCTGCCGTGGATCCCGAACTGGTCGAGGGAGGCGTTGCGCCCCGGCGAGCCTCCCGGGGCGAGCTCGAGCTGGTGCACTCGCCCGAGATGATCGACCGGGTCGCCGCGCTGGCGGCGCGGGGAGGGGGCAGGCTCGACGCCGACACCCCCATGGGCGGGGCCAGCTTCGACGCCGCGCTCTTGGCGGCGGGCGCAGTGATGTCCGCAGTCGAGGAGCTCTCCGGGCCTGTCGGCGGCTCCACCGAGGCCTCGACCGGCCGACACGAGCCGCGCGAGAGCCGCGCCTACTGCCTTGTGCGACCCCCGGGCCATCACGCCACCTTTGCGACGTCGATGGGTTTCTGCCTGTTCAACTCGGTCGCGGTGGCGGCCGCGTGGCTCGCCGCCGCCGGCTGGCGGGTAGCTGTCGTGGACATAGACGCGCATCACGGCAACGGGATCCAGGACATCTTCTGGGAGCGCGACGATGTGCTGTACGCGTCGATCCACCAGTTTCCGCTCTATCCGGGCACGGGTGCCGTCGACGAGCGCGGCGCGGGCGTGGGCGAGGGCGCGACGGTGAACCTCCCGCTTCCGCCGGGTGCCACCGGCGACGTGGCCCGGCGCGCGCTCGACGATGTCATCGTTCCGGCGGTGGAGCGTTTCGCCGCAGACTGGGTGCTGATTTCGGCCGGTTACGACGGCCATCGGGCCGATCCCCTGACCGGGCTGTGCTACTCCGCCACGGACTACGGCGACATGGTGCGCAGGCTGGTGGCGCTCGCGCCCCGCACGGTGGCGGTGCTGGAAGGCGGGTACGACCTCGAGGCGGTCGCCAGATCGTCGTACGCGGTGGCCGGGGCACTGCTGGACATGGAACTGCGCCCCGAGCCGGCCAGCGACGGTGGCCCCGGCATGGAGGCAGTCACCGCCGCGGCTCGGCTGGCCGTGTCCGACGGGCAGCCATGACCGCGGCGGCGGACGCCGCGATCGCCGAGGCGCTGAAGGCCTGCCGACCTCTGGCCGAGCTGTTCGAGGCCGCGGGCCACCGCTTGTACTTGGTGGGCGGTGTGGTGCGCGACGCGTTGAAGGGCCGCTTCCAACCGGACGCCGACATCGATTGCACGACCGCGGCGCCGCCGAGCGTCGTGCGACGGATCGTCAGCCCGGCGTCGTCGGCGCTGTGGACGCAGGGCGAGCGCTACGGCACCATCGGCTGCGTCATTGACGGCCAGGCGTTCGAGATCACCACCCACCGGTCAGAGTGCTACGCCGAGGCTTCCCGGAAGCCGACGGTCGCCTTCGGCATCGATTTGGGCACCGACCTGTCCCGACGGGACTTCACCGTCAACGCCATGGCCATCGACGCGGACGACGGCGCACTGATCGATCCGCACGGCGGACGGCGGGACCTCGCCGACGGGAAGCTCCGGACGCCCCTCGCCCCGGACGTCTCATTCACGGACGACCCGTTGCGGATGCTGCGAGCCGCCCGGTTCATCGCCGGACACGGGCTGGCGCCCGCCCGCGGCCTGGCTGAGGCGGCCACTGCGCTGCGGATGAGGCTGTCGATCGTGGCCGTCGAGCGGGTGCGCGACGAGTTCGAGAAGCTCCTGCTGTTGCCCGACCCGACTCGCGGCTTCGAGTTCCTGGACCGCACCGGGCTCATCGAGCAGGTCGTGCCCTGCCTGCGCTCATCGGATCCGGGCGCACTCGGGCGCACTGTGGGCGCGGCGGCGGCCTCGCCGGGACCCCGATGGGCCTCGCTGTTCGTGGGCGGCCCGGCCGATGCGGCCGTCCACCTGCGCGCCATGCGCTGCTCCACTGCCCTCGTCGAGGAAGTGACCGGGCTCCTGTCGGCCCGGCGCCTGCTGGCTTCACCCCCCGACGACCCTCCCGGCATCCGCAGGCTCGTCAGTGCCTGTCCGGTGGACGTCGACGCAGCCGCGGACTTCACGCGAAGTGTGGCGGCCGCGCGGGGTCAACCCGCCCTGCCGCTGGAGCGGTTCCTCGAAGCCTTGGCCGAGCTTCGTCTCCGAGAGGAGGTCTATCAGCGCAAGCCTCCGCTCACGGGCGACGAGGTGATGGCGCTGCTCGGTCTGGAGCCCGGCCCCGACGTAGGGCGAGCGCTGGCCTTCCTGCGCGAGCTCGCCTTCGAAGAAGGCCCGATGGAGCGGCCCGAGGCGGTCGCGGCACTGCGCCAGTGGTCGTCGGCGGGCTACTGTGCCGAGCAGTGAAGCCCAACCTGTTCAGCATCGCGGCCTCCGAGGACAGCGACGGCCTAGCGGCCGGAGCGACAAGGTCCGACGACGGCGCGGTCGTCGATTACAGCCTCGTTCGGGCGGCCACCCTGCGAGCCTGGAGGGCGGGGGAGTTGGGACGCCACGAGGTCTGCGACGCACAGCGAGAGCTGCAGCGCAACGCCCAGTTCTGTGGTCAGCCGACGGGACGCCGGTGTCCGGTGTGCGACCAGAACGAGCTTGTGGAAGTGACCTATGCGTTCGGGCCGCGCCTGCCCAAGCATGGCCGCTGCGTCACGACCCGGGCGGAGATCAAGCGACTGCGGCAGCGGGTGACCGTCTCCACCGGCTATGTCGTGGAGGTCTGCACGGCCTGCGGCTGGAACCATCTGATGCGTCGCATGGCACTGGGCGGCCGTCGCTCGGCCTGAAGACGCCCCTTTCTAGGCGTCGGGCCTTGACCGTCGGCACCGGCGGGATGGTAAGGTGACAGCACCGCTGGCAGCCGGAGCGCGCTGGACGGGAAAGGAGCCTGCTATGGGCAAGATGACCGCGCCTGCAATACGGGTTCGAAAGGTGCGCGACGGCGCCGACCCTCTCGTGATGGTCACCGCCTACGACGCCCCCAGCGCCCGGGCGGTGAGCGACGGCGGCGCTGACTTGCTGCTGGTCGGCGACTCGGTGGCCATGGTGGTGCTCGGCTACGACGACACGCTGCAAGTGACCGTGGACGACATGGCCCACCACACCGCGGCCGTCGCTCGGGCCAGGCCGGAGGCGCACATCGTGGCCGACCTGCCGTGGATGAGCTATCACCTCTCGGCCGAGGAGACGGTGCGCAATGCGGCTGCCCTGGTCCGGGCCGGGGCGCAGTCGGTGAAGCTGGAGGGTGGCCGCAAGCGGCTGCCAATGATCGAGCGAATCCTCGGCGCCGAGATCCCGGTCATGGGCCACATCGGTCTCACGCCTCAGTCGGTGCACGCCATGGGCGGGTTCAAGGTGCAGGGCAGGCAGGCGGAGGCCGCCCGCAAGCTGGTGCAGGCAGCCAAGTCCCTGGCCCATGCCGGCTGCTACGCGATCGTGTTGGAAGGCGTGCCGGTGCCGGTGGCGACCATGGTGACCGAGGCTGTCGACGTGCCCACGATCGGGATCGGCGCCGGTCCGCACTGCGATGGCCAGGTGCTCGTCTACCACGACCTGCTCGGCTTCGAGAACCGCCTGGCTCCGAAGTTCGTGCGACGCTACGCGGAACTGGGCGATGCGGCCGCCGATGCGGTGCACCGTTTCGCGGCCGACGTTCGGGCCGGCGCGTTCCCGTCTCAGGCAGAGTGCTATCACCTGTCCGAGACCGAGCTGGCTGGCCTGGGAATGCCCGGGCTCTGACCGTCGGCCGCTTCGCGGCTCGGCGGTTGGGCTTGGCCCGCCCGCCGCTACCCTGTATCCGAGGTTGCCCAGCAGGCCCCTCTCATGCTGGTGCCGGCTGGCCGGCCTCGGACATTTCGAGCCCTGCCCCGCTCCGGGGCCCCGGCCAGCCCGGGTCCGAAGGGAGTGATCGCCCCCATGCCGCGGGCCTACGAACTCATGATCATCATCGACTCCGACGTGGCTTCGGCTGACGTGGAGGCGGTTATCGCCCGTGTGGCCGATCTTGTCACCGACGAAGGGGGCGAGATCAGGTCCACCGACAACTGGGGCCGGCGCAAGTTCGCCTACAAGATCAACCACAAAACCGAAGGCACCTATGTGGTCTGGGAGATCGTGACCTCCACGGCCGGTCTTCCCGCCACTGAGAGGCGGCTGCGGCTCGCGGACGACATTGTCCGCCACAAACTGTTCCGGCTTCCCGACTCCGAGGCTGAGCGCCGCGGGCTGTTCGCGGAGGCCACGCCGGCTCCGGCCGGCTGAGACCGGAGGTTCCCAATGGGATTCGACAACACCGTAACCGTCGTGGGCAACGTCACCCGCGACCCGGAATTGCGCTTCGCGCAGTCGGGGATGGCCATCGCCCAGTTCGGCGTGGCCTGGAATCGCAGACGACAGGATCAGGAGGACGAGACGTCCTTCTTCGACGTCACCTGTTTCCGCCAGCTCGCCGAGAATGTCGCCGAGTCGATTCGAAAGGGCGCCCGGGTGGTCATCTACGGCACCCTCCAGCAGCGCAGCTGGGAGACCGACCAGGGGGATCGCCGCTCCAAGGTGGAGATCCTGGCCGACGACGTGGCGCCGAGCCTGAAATGGGCCACCGCCGAGGTGGTCAGGAACGAGCGGCCCGGCGGTAGCGACTACCGCAGCGACGGAGGCCGTGGCGGCTATCAGCGCGGCGACGGCGGAGGCCGGCCGTCGGGAGACCGAGCGCCGGTCAGGCCGGTGAGCAAGGACTCTGGCGACGATGAGCCGTTCTGAGCGGGGGCGCGGCCCCGAGCCCGGACCCCAGCCTTCCCGGCTGGGCTGACGACCACAGAGCCGAGGAGACACTTCGATGCCCAAGACCAAGGCACGCGGCAAGAACCGTGACAACAGTCGGCGAGCTAAGAAGAAGGTCAGTTTCCTGACCTCCGAGAAGATCGAGTACGTCGACTGGAAGAATGACAAGCTGCTGCGGAAGTTCATGTCCGAACGGGCCAAGATCCGGGCTCGACGGGTCACCGGCAACAGCACCCAGCAGCAGAAGCTCGTGGCTGACGCCATCAAGCTTGCCCGCGAGATGGCGCTCGTGCCCTACTCGAACCGGGTCACGACGCAGCGACAGAACAAGGACCGCGAGGCCCGCAACCGGGCCGCGGGACCAGCCCCCCGCCCGTCGGCGCCGCCGCCCGCAGGAGGGGCCGCGGATGAGGACGCCGCGGGATCGGACGCTGGTCCGGCCGCTGTCGAGCTGGCCGAGTCCCAGGCGGCGACGACATGAGGGTGATCCTGCGAGCGGACGTCGAAGGGCTCGGACGCAAGGGCGACCTGTGCGATGTGGCGGCTGGCCACGCCCGGAACTATCTGATCCCCCGGGGCCTGGCGCTGCGGTCCTCGCCTGGCGCGGAGCGTCAGGCGGCAGCGATGCGGCGCAGTGCGGCGTTGCGCCGAGCCGCCTTCCGGGCCGATGCCGAGGAGATCGCGGTCCGGCTGGCACCGACCACGGTCGCAGTGGAGGCCCGGGCCGCGGAGTCCGGGCACCTCTACGGCTCGGTGAGCGCCGCCGACATCGTGGCCGCGGTGGAGGCGCAGATCGGCGCCGTGATCGACAGCAGCGCGGTGGCCCTCGAGGCTCCGATCAAGGAGGCGGGCTCGCACACAGTGCTGTTCCGGCTATATGCCGACGTAGAGGTTCCGGTGACGGTGGAGGTGAGCCCGGCCTGAGCGCAGCCGCGCGCTGACGCTCGGATCTACCCGGATCCGTCGCCCACAGGGCAATCCACATTCCGGCAGCGAGATCCCCGCCCGTCCGGCGGAATCCCGACCGAATCCCCGGCGTTATCCCCGGCGCTCGGGCCTCGGTGTCGTACCCCGGGGTTACGGTCGTGCCGTCACGTCCGGCTGGAATCCGAGGAGTGCTGCATGAGCGTCGCCGAGATGTCCCGGTGGCGGGACCGAGACACCGTCGGCGATGGCGAGGAAGGGCGCGCCATGCGGGTGCCGCCCCACAATCTGATGGCCGAAGAGTCGCTGCTCGGAGCAATGCTGCTGTCTCGCGAGGCCATAGCCGACGTGGTCGAGACTGTGTCGGCGGAACACTTCTACCGACCTGCCCACGCCCGCATCTACGAGGCGGTGCACAGCTTGTACGCGGCCGGCGACCCGGCGGATCCGGTCACGGTGGCCGAGGCCCTGGAGCGCGGCGGCGCCTTGGAGTCCGTCGGCGGTCTGGAAGGCCTGGTCTCGCTGCAGTTGAACACTCCGGCCACCTCCAACGCCGGCTCCTATGCCCGGATCGTTCATGAGAACCACCTCCTGCGACGGCTGATCGGGGTGGCGGGCGAGATCGCCGAGTTGGGTTACAGCCGCCCCGAAGACGTGACGAAGGCGGTCGACTGGGCCGAGAACCTGGTGTACCAGGTCGCCCAGGGTCAAGCGGGAGACAACTCCGTGCGGGTGGGGGAGCTGCTCCACGGCACCTTGGACCGGCTTGAGGAGCTCTACGAGCGGGGCGGCTCCATCACCGGCACTCCCACCGGCTACAGCAGTCTGGACAAGCTGCTGTCGGGACTGCAGCCCAGCTCCCTCTACGTGGTCGGGGCGCGGCCGTCGATGGGCAAGACGTCCTTCGCGCTGGGCATGGCCGCGCATGCCGCGATCCGAGCCAGCAAGCCGGTCCTGGTGTTCTCCCTGGAGATGGGGCATCTTGAGCTGACCCAGAGGCTGCTGTGCTCGGAGGCCCGGGTCGACTCGACCAAGATCCGAGACGGCCGGCTCGACGGACGAGACTGGGATCTGATCACCGCCGCCTGCAACCGCCTGTCCCATGCGCCGCTGTGGATCGACGACAACCCGAACGTGACCGTCATGGAGATCCGGGCCCGGGCGCGCCGCCTCAAGAGCCAGACCGGCGAACTGGGCGCGGTGGTTGTCGACTACTTGCAGTTGATGACTGGCCGCAACAGCGCCGACAACCGGCAAGTGGAGGTGGCCGAGATATCCCGAGGCTTGAAGGTCCTGGCCCGCGAGCTGGAGTGTCCGGTAGTGGCGCTGTCGCAGCTCTCGCGCAACCTGGAGAGCCGCCAGGACAAGCGGCCGATGCTGGCCGACCTGCGGGAGTCGGGTGCCATCGAGCAGGACGCCGACGTGGTGATGTTCCTCTATCGGGACGACTACTACAACCCAGGTGACGCCGAGACCGAGGGCACCGCCGAGATCATCGTGGCCAAGAACCGCAACGGGCCGACCGACACCACGACGCTCGCCTTCCTGAAACGGTTCACCACCTTCCAGGACTTCCCGCCCCGCAAGTCGCTCTGAGCGGCTCCGATGTTCCTGGGCGAGGATCTTCTGGCCTGGCTGGTGCTGGCCATCGGGGGCGCGATGGCGGTCGGCAACCTCGCGGCACTGGTCAGGCCCCGGCCCGACCGGAGCGACCCCACTGATCTGGTGCGGCCTCCGCTGGGTCGATCGGTTGCCTTCATCCTGATCGGCCTGGCAGCCGCGCTGTGGGCGGCCGCATCGCTCCTCTCGCGCTCGCTCTGAACGGCGAGAAGACGGTGGTGGGGCCAGCACGGGCCGCGGCCGGCATGGCTCTCGTCGGTCGGAGCGCCACAATTGATGCTGCTCACCGTCCACGACACCGCGAGGCCCTTCCATGAACCCCACCGCACTAACCGGCAGCCTCGACCCCGGATCGCTCGACCTCTCCCTGTCGCCGACCGCTCGTCCTCTCTACGAGCGGGTCGTCGAGTTCGTGGCGGCTGAGGTGGCGCCGGCCACCGCGGAGTTCTACCGGCTCGGCGAGGGACGGGCCGAGCGTTGGGGCTACGGGCCGGGCCAGCTGGAACTGCTCGACGGTCTCAAGGCTCGGGCCAAGGCCACGGGACTGTGGAACTTCTTCCTGCCCGACGCGGAGAGCGGGGAAGGCCTCAGCAACCTCGACTACGCCTACATCGCGGCCGAGCTCGGCAAGAACCCCATCGCCTCGGAGTGCCTCAACTGCAGCGCCCCGGACACCGGCAACATGGAGGTGCTCGAACGCGTCGGCACGCCCGCTCAGAAGGAGGAGTGGCTTGAGCCGCTCCTGGCCGGGGAGATCCGGTCCTGCTACGCCATGACCGAGCCGACCCTGGCTTCGTCGGACGCAAAGAACATCGCCAGCCGAGCGATCCTCGACGGCGACGAGTGGGTGATCGACGGGGAGAAGTTCTTCGTCTCCGGCGCCGGAGACCCCCGCTGCAAGATCATGATCTGCATGGTGCAGACCAGCCCGGACGGGCCGCCGCACCGCCGTCAGTCCCAGATCCTGGTGCCCATGGACACGCCGGGGGTGGAGGTGGTCGGGCCCATGCGCGTGTTCGGCGAGGACGACGCGCCCCACGGCCACATGCACATCCTGCTGCGAGACGTGCGGGTGCCGTCGTCGAGCATCCTGCTGGGCGAGGGCCGCGGCTTCGAGATATCCCAGCTCCGTCTCGGGCCGGGCCGCATCCACCACTGCATGCGCTCCATCGGCGCGGCCGAGAGAGCGCTCAACTTGATGGTGCGCCGGGGCATGAGCCGGGAGGCCTTCGGGCGGCCGCTGGCCCAGCTGGGCGGCAACGTCGAGATGATCGCCCAGGCCCGAGTGGAGATCGAGGCCATGCGGCTCATGGTCCTGCGGGCCGCCAAGGCCATGGACACGCTGGGCAACGCCGAGGCTCGGGTCTGGGTCAGCGCGGTGAAGGCGATGGTGCCCGAGCGCGTGTGCCGGATCATCGACCAGGCCATTCAGATTCACGGCGCCGCGGGCGTGTCGCAATGGACGCCGCTGGCCCGCATGTACACGAACCAAAGGACCCTGCGGCTGGCCGACGGCCCCGACGAAGTGCACTGGTTCGTGGTCGGCCGGGCCGAGATCGCAGCCCACGAGGGACTCGACGATCCCACTGCCGCTGCCCGCGAGCGGGCACTGGGCTAGAAGTGTTCCGCGAGGTCCTCGACCCCGACGTCCACCGTCCAGCCGCCGTCTCTGAGCCATTCCAGGTTAAGGCGCTGGACGTCGGCGGCAGGATCGAATCGGTTGAGCAGCACCAACGGGCGCCGGGGCGCGAGCGGGAGCACGCACGCCAGCACGGAATGGATGGCGCCGAGGCCGGCCTCGGCAACCACGACGACCTTGTGGGGCGCAAGCCGCTCGATTAGATCGAGATTGCAGCCGTCGGCGGCGAGCGGCGAGAACAGACCGCCCACTCCTTCGACGATGCCCACGTCGGTGCCGTCGGCGAACTGGCAGGCTCGGGACAGTTCGTCGAGCCGGGGAGAGGGTCTCCGCAGTAGCTCGGCCGCCATGGGCGGCGCCAGCGGCACTGGAAAGCTGCGCTCCGGCGGGCAGACCTCGCGGCTGGCCTGGCCGGTGGCCGCGGCCAGGATCTCGGCGTCGGTGGGAGCGTTCTCGTCGGGGTCGTAGGACTGGACGGGCTTGCAGGCCCTCACTGTCCGGCCCCGGCGCCGCAGGACGCGCGCCAGGCTGGCCGCGGCCCATGTCTTGCCGATCTCCGTGGCGGTGCCCGTGACGAAGACGACGGTCTCAGCAGCCACAGCGTCGGAGCGCCTCGACGAGCCGGTCGAGGTCGTCGGCCGTGTGAGCGGCCGAGACGGTGACCCGCAGCCGCGAGGTGCCTTCGGGGACGGTGGGGGGCCGGATGGCCGGCACCAGGACTCCTTGGCGGGCGAGCTCGTCCGAGGCGGCCAGGGCAGCGTCCTCGCTGCCGATCACGAACGGGAGTATGGGGCTGGGATGGCTGGGACGGACGCGGTCGATGTTGGCCCGCAGCCGGGCCTTGAGCTCGTCGCCCTCGGGCGAGTCGATGATGTCGACGGCCGCATGGGCCGCGGCTGCGGCCGCGGGAGTCGTGGCTGTGGTGAAGATGAAGGAACGGGCCGTGTTCGCCAGCAGGTCGATGAAGACCTTAGGCCCGCACGCATACCCGCCCAGTGCGCCCACAGCCTTCGAGAGGGTGCCGACTCGCAGTGTTCGACACTCGGGATGGAGCGCCTCGGGATGGTCGAACACGAGATGCGCGTCGTCGAGGATCAGCAGCGCGCCGTGGGCCGCGCAGATCCGCGACAGCTCGGCCACCGGCGCCAGGTCGCCGTCCATGGAGAAGACCGAGTCGCTCACCACTGCGCCCCTGCGCTGGGAGCCGTGCAGGAGCCGGTCCACCGACGCAGTGTCGCAATGTCGGAATACCCGGGTCGGGGCCTTGGCCAGGCGGCAGCCGTCGATTATGGAGGCGTGGTTGAGCTGATCGGAGCAGATCACCGACGCCCAGCGGCCGATGGTGGCCATGACGCCCAGGTTGGCCGCGTAGCCCGTGGTGAACAGCAGAGCGGCGTCGGCTCGCCGCCACCGGGCGAGACGCGCTTCGAGACGGGTGTGGACAGGCCGCGATCCCACGATGAGGCGAGCCGATCCCGATCCCGTCCCGTGCGCGTCCAAGGCTGCGGCCGCCGCGGCCTTGACGGCCGGGTGCTGGGAGAGGCCCAGGTAGTCGTTGGAGGCGAAGGAGACCATCGTCTCGCCGGTCGCCGACAGCACGGTCGCAGGCCCGCTCGCTTCGAGGTCGCGTGGACGGCGCAGGCGGTTGGCCGCGATCACGGCACCCAGCGCGTCGGCGACCGCGTCGTCCCACGCGGGCGGGTTCGGCTTGCTTGCCGCCGTGTCGTCGATTCTGGGGGAGGTCGGGCTCACGCCCGGGCCTCTTGGGCGGACACTTCCTCGATGGCCGCCATCAGGACTTCGACGATGGTGTCGATCTGAGCGGTGGTGACCACCAGCGGCGGCATGATCACCACCACATCGCCGAGCGGGCGCAGCAGCACGCCGGCCCGTACCGCCGCGGCGCAGACTCTGCGGCCCCAGCGGGCCGCGCCGGGCGGTGGGGCCAGCTCGACGCCGACCATCAGGCCGCGTCGGCGCACCTCGGCCACCTCGCGACGGGCCGCGACCGGCGCCAGCGCGGCGCCGAGATGAGCAGCCGCCGCCTTGACGTGGGCGAGGACGCCGCGTGTCGAGAGAAGCTCCAAATGGCGGGCGGCCACCGCGCAGGCGACCGCGTTGCCGCTGTAGGAATGGCCGTGGTAGAAGGTGCGCTCCCCCAAGTCCTCGCCGAGGAAGGTCCCATAGACCGGTGCCGAGGCCGCGGTGGCCGACAGGGCCAGGTACCCCCCGGTGATGCCCTTTCCCAGGCACATCAAGTCGGGCTGCACACCGCACAGGTCGCTGGCGAACAGCGCGCCCGTGCGCCCGAACCCGGTGGCGACCTCGTCGCAGATCAGGGGTATGCCCCTGGCCTGGACCGCTTCGGCGAATGCGGCCACCTCCTCGGGCCCGGTCACGAGGATGCCGGCCGCGCCCTGCACCAGCGGCTCGACCACCGCCGCGGCCAGGCGGTCGGCGTGCTCGTCTAGGGCGGCCAGTGCCTTGGGGACCCACTCCGGGTCGTCGTATCCGGGCGTGCGGACCACCGGGAACCGCAGCGGATCGAACAGGTCGGCGTCGAACCCGCCGCCGAGCGACAGCGACCCGACCGAGTCTCCGTGGTAGGCGTTGCCCAGGGTCAGGTAGGCGTGACGGCCGGCGACGCCCAGGTTGCGCCAATACTGGAAGGCGATCTTGAGGGCCTGCTCGACCGCGGCCGCTCCGTCGGACGCGAACAGGAAATGGGGATCCGGCACCGGCACAACCGCCCGGAGCGCCTCGGCCAGCTCGATGGCGGCCGTGTTGCCGTTGCCGAGCAGCGTGGAGTGGCTGATCCGGTCGAGCTGGTCCTTGGCGGCTCGGTTCAAGTCGGCGTCGGCGTGGCCGAGGGTGAGCACCCACAGCGACGAGATGGCATCTAGGTAGCGCCGCCCGTCGACGTCGTACAGGTAGCAGCCCTCGCCCCGGTCGACGATCACTGGGGTTGAGTCCCCGTACACGGCCATCTGCGTGAAGCCGTGCCACACTGCGGCGGCGTCGCGGCCGATCCATTCCCTCGCCTGTGGGCCGGGGACGCTGGCCCTGGGCCTCATGGCCGAGGCTCGGAAGCGAGCAGCTGGGTTGGAGGTCGCATCCTGAGGTCCGTTCGTGAGACCGGCGCTGACGGCCGGTCACGCTACTTGACCGTCTCGACGAGGTTCGCGGGCTGGGATCGGACGGGGCGAGCCCCGATTCGGGGCGAGGTGTCCGACGGCACGGGGGAGGCGACTTGCGGGCGATTGAAGTAGCGTGCTGAATCAGGCGATTGGGCGCACGCGGCTGGAGGAGGTCGGGACGTGACGATCACCGCGGAACGGCATCAGTCCTCGGTTCCGGCGCAGGCGGAGGGCCGGGCCGGCACCACCACCGTGGCGTCGCTGGCCCGGGACTGGGCGGAGCGCAGCCCCCGAGGGGTCGCGATGCGGGAGAAGGACTTCGGCATCTGGCAGGAGTACACCTGGGCCGAGACCTGGGACCTGATCGAGACCGCCGCCCACGGCCTGCTGGCACTCGGCTTGGAGGCCGGCGATCGCGTGGCCATCCATTCCGAGGATCGGCCCGAGTGGGTGATCCTGGACTTGGCAACGGTGGCCGTCCGGGGTGTCACCGTCGGCCTCTACCCCACAAACCCGACCGCCGAGGTCGAGTACCTGATCGGCGACTGCACACCGGCGGTCTTCTTCGCGGAGGACCAGGAACAGGCCGACAAGATCCTCGAAGTCCCCGCTGAGACGGCCGCGTCGGTCCGCCGGATCATCTTCACCGAGCCGCGCGGCTTCGGCGACTACGACGATCCCCGGCTCCTGTTCTGGGACGCCTTCCTGGAGGCGGGCCGGCGCCATCGTGAGGCCCATCCCGACGCGGTGGCCCGACGGATGGCCGACGCCACTCCCGGAGACGTGATGACGCTCGTCTACACGTCGGGAACCACCGGCCCGCCGAAGGGCGCGATGCTGACCAACGCCAACGCGGCCTACTGCATCGACAAGATCGTCAACGAGACGCGGCGCCTGCCCGACGGGGTCGGCCCCAACCCGAAGGACCTCATCGTCACCTACCTGCCGCTGTGCCATGTGGCCGAGCGGATCTTTTCCACATGGACGATGGTCGGCGCCGGCCCGTCGCTGAACTTCGCCGAGTCGATCGAGACCGTCACCGAGAATTTGCGGGAGATACAGCCGACCCTGTTCTTCGCGGTGCCGAGGATCTGGGAGCGGCTGCATGCTCTGGTCACCATCAAGGGCAACGACGCGACGCCCTTCAAGCGGGTCCTGCTGCGCTTCTCGATGGCGCTGGCGCGGGTGATCGGCCGTCAGAAGGTGGCCAACGGCGGCAGCCACACACTGACCACCCGGGTGCTGTACGCGGTGGGCCAGCCGCTGGTGTTCCGCGCGATGAAGGAGCGCATCGGCCTGCGCCGCTGCCGGCACGCCGCCTCGGGGGCGGCCGCCATCGCGCCCGAGGTGCTCGAGTTCTTCATCGGCATCGGCGTGCCGGTGTTCGAGCTCTACGGCATGACCGAGAACTCGGCCGTGGCCACCTGCAACTTCGCGGGCCGCATGAAGCTCGGCACGGTGGGCGAGCCCTACGCCGACATCGGCCTGCGCATCGACGAGGCCACCGGCGAGATCCAGACCAGGCATCCCGGCGTGTTCGCGGGCTACTGGAACAAGCCCGACAAGACGGCCGAGACCTTCACCGACGACGGCTGGCTGATGACCGGCGACGTGGGGGAGTGGGTGGACGGCACCCATGTGAAGATCGTCGACCGGATCAAGCACATCATCATCACCTCGGGCGGCAAGAACATCTCCCCGTCGGAGATAGAGAACAGCCTCAAGACGTCGCCCTACGTGAAGGAGGCGATGGTGATCGGCGACGGCCGCAAGTACGTGACCGCCCTGATCGGCATCGAGCTTGAGACGGTGGGCGACTGGGCCCAGCGCAACAGCATCGCCTACACCACCTACCGGGACCTCTCCGAGAAGGAGGAGGTGATCGAGCTGGTGTCGAAGGTGGTGGACGCCACCAACGCCAAGCTCGCCCGGGTCGAGCAGATCAAGAAGTTCGAGATGCTGCCCAAGGAGCTCGACCACGAGGACGGCGAGCTGACCGCCACCCAGAAACTCAAGCGCAACGCCATGGAGGACATGTTCCGCGACCTGGTGGAGTCGATGTACTGATGGCCGGCGCACCCACGCTGCACGCCGGGACGGCGCGCTGATGGCCGAGCCCTCGGGCACGAGGCTGTCGTCGATCGACCTGCGCCGGGGCGCGCCTATCGGCTTCCTGGTCGGCGTGCTGGTCGCGGCCCTGCTGTTCGGCGTCGTGCAGCTGGCCAACGATCCCGCCCTGTTCTTCCAGACGCTGATGAAGTCTCTGGGGCTGGGCTCGGTTTACGCCCTGATCGCGCTCGGCTTCGTGCTCATCTTCAAGGCCACCCAGACCGTCAACTTCGCGCAGGGCGCGCTGGCCGCCACCGGCGCGCTGTTCGTGGCGTTCCTGGTGCAGGAGCGCAGCGTCTTCTCCGAGGGCGAGAGCTTCGTCGAGCGCGACGGCCACATCCCGTTCACCAGCTTCAGCAATCCGCTGAACGGCCTGGGCGGCCCCGACTGGGTGTATTGGTCGATCAGCGCGGTGGTGGCGCTGGCATTCGCGGCCGCGGTCGGGCTCGTGGTGGAGCGGCTGGCGATCCGGCCCATGATCGGCCAGCCGCTGTTCTCGGTGGCGGTGATCACGCTCGGACTGGAGATCATGTTCAGGGTGTTCAACAACGACGCCGTGGTCATCGAATACCGCTCGGTGGGCGCGCCCTGGAATCTGGGCGGGTTCAGGGCGGGCGGCGAGCTGATCAACTGGAGCTTCGTGGCGGCCATGGTCACCGCCGCGGCGGCCTTCATCGCGGTGTACTTCTTCTACCGGTCGCGACTGGGAATAGCCATGCGGGCCGTGGCTTTCGACCAGGAGGCGGCCATGGCCCAGGGCATCAACGTGGGCCGGGTCTTCGCCATCGCCTGGGCCGTGGGCGCGGTGCTGGCCGCGATCGGCGGGATCTTCGCCACGCAGCCGCCTGTGGACCAGACGATCTCGGTCGATCAGGAGACGGCCAACATCGCCTTCCGAGCCCTGCCCGCGGTCATCCTCGGCGGGCTCGACTCGGTGACCGGCGCCCTGCTGGGTGGCCTGATCGTGGGCGTCGCCGAGATCTACGCCGGCCAGTACGCGGCGGCCAACACCTCCTGGCTGGGCGCCGGGTATCCGCTGATAGTGCCCTACGTGGTCATGGTGATCGGCCTGCTGGTGCGGCCCTACGGGATGTTCGGCACCCCCGAGATCCAGAGGGTGTGACCATGCCGGGCGATCGACCAGAGGGTGTGACCATGCCGGGCGATCGACCAGAGGGTGTGCGACGGTGCTAGGCCGCCCCCGCCTGTACACGGCGTACCGTCAGGAAGCGCAGATGCTGCCGACGTGGACCCAGAAGACGGTGTTCGCGCTGTTCATGGCGGTGCTGTTCCTGCTGCCCTTCGACCTGCCGGTGATCAGCCACATCCCAGTCGTGCGCTTCCTGGGCGACGGCGACTGGCTGTTGATCATGTCGCGGATGCTGGTGTTCACCATCGCTGCCCTCGGCCTGAACCTGCTCAGCGGCATCGGGGGCCAGGTGTCCCTCGGCCACGCCTTCTTCATGGGGGTGGGCGCCTGCGCGGCGGTCTACCTCGGAGGCACAAGCGGCGAGGCGACCTGGGGCCATTCGCTGCCCATCTGGATCTGGCTGCCCGGCGCGGGCATCACCGCGGCGTTGGTAGGCGTGCTCGTGTCGCCGGTGGCGGTGAGGCTGCGAGGCCTCTACCTGGCCATCGTGACGCTGGGCCTGGTCTTCCTGGGCCTCCATTTCGGCAACACCAACTGGGGCAGCAAGATCGCGGGCGCGCCCGCCTACGGCCGGGAGTTCCCGGAGCTCGACGTGCGGCTGTGGAAGGAGACGGCGCCGCTGGTGGACGTCAGCAACGACGGGCGCTGGCTGTGGTTCGACGTCACCGACCTGCAGAAGCAGTACCTGTTCCTGCTGGTGCTCACCGTGCTGTTCGCGGTGGTGGCCAAGAACCTGGCCCGCACCCGCACGGGCCGGGCCCTCCAGGCCATACGCGACCGCGACATCGCCGCGGAGGTGATGGGCGTGGCCGAGTTCCGCTACAAGCTCATCGCGTTCGCGGTGTCGTCGTTCTTCGCGGGCGCGTCGGGGGCCCTGTTCGCGTCCCTGCTCCAGAGGCTGCAGGTCGATCAGTTCGGCCTGTTCCTGTCGGTGGAGTTCATCGCCATCCTGCTGATCGGCGGCGCCGGCACCACAGCGGGGCCCCTCATCGGCAGCTTCTTCGTGGTGATGGTGCCCGAGTTCGTCAAGGCGTTCACCAAATGGCTCGAAGACGCCGAGGGCGGTCCCGTGGAACTTCTCTCGGCCGTCGTGCTGACCGAGGGGGACGACTTCGGCGTGATCAACACCGCCATCCAGACGCCGGGATGGACGCTCAGCGTGGACGCCTGGAACATCGTGCTCTTCGGCGCGCTGATCGTCGTGTTCCTGATCGCCGAGCCCTTGGGGATATTCGGCATCTGGGTGCGGGTCCGCAATTACTGGAAGAGGTGGCCGTTCAGCTATTGACCAGCCATCCTCCCAACAAGATGTGAGCGCCGTCCGGGCGCTCCTAACCCAATGGACAACCTTGGAGGAATACCGTGAAACGAATGAGATGGTTGCTCGCAGCGCTGTGCGCCGTGGCCCTGGTGGCCTCGGCCTGCGGCGACGACGAGCCCGAGACGACGACCGCGCCCGACGACGGGGCTGCCGCCGCGGCCCAGGCCGAGGTGGACGCGGCCCAGGCCGCCGCGGACGAGGCGCGGGCCGAGGCTGAGGCGGCCGAGGCGAGACTGGCCGAGGCTGAGGCGGCCGCGGCCGAGGCGAGCGCCGAGCAGCAGGCCGAGGCGCAGGCCGCGCTGGAGGCGGCCCAGGCCGAGGCGGCCGCGGCCGCGGAGGAGGCGGCCGCGGCCCAGGCCGAGGCTGAGTCGGCCGAGGCTGAGGCGGCCGCAGCCCAGGAGGCCCTGGCCGAGGCCGAAGGGGTCATCGCCCACGACCTTGGCGTGGACGTCGAGAACATGATCATCCGTGTGGGCCTCAACACCGACCTAACCGGCATCTTCGCCCCGCTGACCACCAAGATCACCGACGGCCACGAGGCCTACTGGGAGTGGATCAACGACAACGGCGGCGTCCAGGGCTGGACGATCGAGCCGGTGGTGCTCGACAACGCCTACGACGTGCCCACCCACGTCGAGAACTACGAGATCATGGCAGGCGACGGGCCCGAGAGCGTGGTGATGTTCGCCACGTCCACCGGGTCGCCGCACTCCGCGGCCATCGCGGAGCGGCTCATCGAGGACAACATGGCCGCCGTCCCGCTGTCGTGGTACTCGGGCTGGGCCGACCCGTCGATCGGCAAGAACCTGTTCGAGGTCCAGGCCAACTACTGCATCGAGGCCATGAACGCCGCCACGCACATGTCCGAGACCCACGGCTCGAAGGTGGCCATCGCCACGTTCCCCGGCGACTACGGCCAGGACGGCGCCAGAGGCGTCAAGGTCGCGGCGGAGGCTCTGGGCCTCGACATCGTCTACGACGGCGAGGGCGCGGTCATCCCCGGCGCCGACCAGACCCCGGTCATCACCGGGATCGCCGAGTCCGGCGCGGACTGGGTGTGGGTCACCCTCAACCCCGGCCACACCGCCGAGCTCATGGGCGGCGCCTACGCCGCCGGGTTCACCGGCCAGTGGACCGGCAGCTCGCCGAGCTGGAACCCGGCCCTGCTCGGAACCGCGGTCGGCCCGATCGCCGACCAGCTCTACACCCACTCCACGTACACCGTGCTGTGGGGCGTGGGCGAAGCCGAGGGAATGCAGGAGATGATCGACGTGATGCGGGAGTACCGCCCGGACGCGCCGTTCGACGACGTGTACATCATCAGCTTCATCCAGGGCTATGTGGTGCATCAGATCCTGGACAAGGCCATCAGCAACGGCAACGTCACCCGGGCCGGCGTGCTGGCCGCGGCCAACTCGATCACCGCCGACCTCAAGGGCCTCGCCCCCGACCAGAGCTGGCGGGGCAACCCCAACGACAACGTCGTGCGCGAGACTTACCTCTACGACGTCGACCTGTCGCTGTACACGCCCGGCGCCACCGTGCTCGACGAGGACGGCGGCACCGGCTACCGGCTCGTCAGGGGGCCCTACGCCTCCGAGACGGCCATGAACTGGGAGTACGAGCCCTGCTTCGTGGCTTCCTAGCCCGCTAGCCGGAGCCCGTCGGCGGGGCGGCACTGCCAGCGCAGGCCGCCCCGCTGGGGCCCGCCCTTCCGACAGGACTGTGCCGATGCTTGAAGCCGCCCGCTCTGCGGCCGTGTACCCACAGGGCCGCGTAGCTCCGGAGACCGTCGATGCTTGAGGTCGCCGACCTCGAGGTTGTGCGCCCCCCGGCCCGCGCCCTCGACAGGACTGCCGTCGATGCTTGAGGTCACCAACCTCGAGGTGGTGTACAACGAGGTGGTCCTCGTGCTGCGCGGCCTGTCCATCGAGGTGCCCGACGGCGCCATCGTGGCCCTGCTCGGCGCTAACGGCGCGGGCAAGACCACCGCCGTGCGGGCCGTCACCGGCCTGCTCGACGTGCACGAGGGCGACATCACCAAGGGCTCGGTCGTCTGGAACGGCACCGACATCTCCGGCTTCAAGCCGTCGCGGATCGTCGAGTCCGGCATCACCCAGGTGATGGAGGGCCGCCGGATCTTCGCCGAGCTCAGCGTGGACGAGAACCTCAACGCCGGGGCGTTCACGGTGCGCGACCGCAAGGCCAACGAGGAGGCCTACGCGCGGGTGATGGAGCTGTTCCCGCTGCTGCAGGGCCGCCGGCGCCACACCGCCGGGTACCTGTCGGGCGGCGAGCAGCAGATGCTGGCCATCGGAAGGGCCCTCATGGCCGACCCGAGGCTGCTGATCCTCGACGAGCCGTCGCTGGGGCTGGCCCCGATGCTGATCGAGCAGATCCGAGACATCATCGTGGACATCAACACCCAGGGCACCAGCGTCCTGCTAATCGAGCAGAACGCGGTGATGGCCCTGTCCATCGCCCACTACGGCTATGTGATGGAGTCGGGCAAGGTGGTCATGGACGGCGCGCCGAGGAAGCTGCTGGCCGACGAGGACGTCCAGGAGTTCTACCTGGGCCTGCACGCCGAGGGCGAGCGCAAGTCGTTCCGCGACGTGAAGCACTACAAGCGCCGCAAGCGCTGGCTGTCATGACGGACACCGCCACCGGACGCGGCCGCGTCGACCCGACCGGCTCGATGCGAGATGACGGCCGCGCAGGTCCGGCACCCGCCCGCCGCGCTCTGCTGGAGGTGGACGACATCTCACTGCGATTCGGCGGGGTGACTGCCATCGACTCGGTGTCGTTCGAGGTGCGTGAAAGCGAGCTGTTCGCCATCATCGGCCCCAACGGGGCGGGCAAGACCTCGATCTTCAACTCGATCTCGCAGGTGTACCGGCCCCAGTCGGGCGACATCCGCTGGAAGGGCGCCTCGATCATGGGTACCCGCCCCGACCGGGTGGCCCGGCTCGGGGTGGCCCGCACGTTCCAGAACATCGAGCTGTTCTCGCAGATGACCGTTCTCGACAACCTGCTCACCGGGCGGCACATCCGCATGAGCGGCTCCTTCCTCGCGGGGGCGGTGTGGGTGGGCAAGGCCAAGCGCGAGGAGATCGAGCACCGCCGCCGGGTGGAGGACATCATCGACTTCCTTGAGATCGAAGGCTGGCGCAACCACCCGGTGGCCCTGCTCCCCTACGGCATCCAGAAGCGGGTGGAGCTGGGCCGGGCCCTGGCCATGGACCCCGAGCTGCTCATGCTCGACGAGCCCGTCGCCGGGATGAACCTGGAGGAGACCGAGGACATGGCCCGGTTCATCCTCGACATCCGCCGCGAGCTGGGCATCACCCTGCTCATGGTGGAGCACGACATGGGCCTCGTCATGGACATCGCCGACCGGATCATGGTCCTCGACTTCGGTCAGCGCATCGCCGAGGGCACTCCCGCCGAGGTGCAGCGCGATCCCCGAGTGATCGCGGCCTACCTGGGCAGCACCGAACTCGACACGCGCCCGGCTGACTGAGCGGCTGGCGCCACGGCAAGACCCGCGGGAGGCCTCGGCCGCGCCATTGGAGTTCTACACGGTGTCGCCGTGCAGTTCGACGCCACGGCAAGACCCGCGGGAGGCCTCGGCCGCGCGGGGTGCTGCTCTGCTCGTAGGATCGGGCCATGGCGGAGCCCGCGATCCGCGCTGCGTCGACGGCGCTGCTGGACGAGCGCAGGCAACTCGGGCCTGACGAACTGGCCGCACTGGCGGCGGTGGAGGACGCCTCGGTGCCGTCGCTGGCTGCCTTGGCCCACGAGGTGCGGCTGGCCTGGGCGGGGCCGACCGTGGAGGTGGAGGGCATCCTGTCGGCCAAGACCGGTGGCTGCCCCGAGGACTGCCACTTCTGCAGCCAGTCGGCCGCGTTTGACACGCAGGTCAAGGCCACGCCGTTCCTCGACACCGACGAGGTGCTGGCCGCAGCCCGCGAGACCGAGGCGCTGGGGGCCAGCGAGTTCTGCATGGTGCTGGCCGTTCGCGGCCCCGACCGCCGCACCATGGACCGGCTGATCGAGTTGACTGCGCTGGTGGCCGCGGAGACAGGCCTGAACGTGGCGGTGAGCGCCGGGATCCTCACCCGGGAGCAGGCTTTCGAGCTGGCCGCGGCGGGGGTGCACCGCTACAACCACAACCTGGAGACGAGCCGGTCGTTCTTCGGGCGGGTGGTCACCACCCACAGCTTCGACGAGCGGGTCGCCACCTGCGCCCATGTGCGCGAGGCGGGCATGGAGCTGTGCTGCGGCGTGCTGCTGGGCATGGGCGAGACGGTCGAGCAGCGCCTCGAGCTGATCCAGCAGATCCGGGCGGTCGAGCCGTGCGAGGTGCCCGTCAACTTCCTGAACCCCCGTCCGGGCACGCCGCTGCAGATCCGCAAGCCGGTCGGCGCGTTGGAGGCGATCCGCTGGATAGCGCTGTTCCGGCTGGCTTTGCCGTCGGTGATCCTGCGCTACGCCGGCGGCCGGGAGATCACCCTGCGCGACCTGCAGGCCATGGGCATGACGGCAGGCATCAATGCGCTGATCGTGGGCAACTACCTCACCACCCTGGGCCGCTCGCCGCAAGAGGATCTCGACATGCTCACCGACCTGCGGATGCCCATCGGCAGCCTCTCAGCCGCGGTTTGAGCAAGCAGGGGCGTTGAGCAAGCCGGAGCGTTGAGCAAGCCGGAGCGCTTCTGCACCGGCTGCGGGAGCGCTGACTGCGACGGCTGCCTGCCTGAACTCGACCCGGCTCGCTACTGCGGCCGCTGCGGTGCCTGGCTGGCCACCACAGTCACCCCCGCCGGCTGGACCGCCAAATGTCGCAGCTGCGGCCAGATCCGCTAGCCGGTCGCCGGCCAGCACGTCCGGCACGAACAACCTCGGTCATCGAGGCCGGGGAAAGCCTGCGGCTGATCCAGCGTCTCGGGCGACAGGTCCACGACATCGACCTCGACGCAGCCCGACGGGCCCGGATCCCTGTGTGCCGGTGGCACCTGCCCCAGTGCGCCATGGTGGCCGAGCACATCGTCATGCAGTGGCCCGGGCCTACCGGGCCGGCCGTCTGGGAGGGGTGGCCAGCGACGGCTTCTCATGGGAGCCGGTCCGCCCAGACAACCCGCTGGTAGCGCTGGCCGCCGCCCCCGGGGCCAACGTGGTGCTGACCCCCCACTCCGCGCAGGCCGGGCTGGTGATCGACGCGACTGTGCGCCGGGCCGAATACACCAACCTGCTCGCAGTGACAGAGGGCCGCCCGCTACAGCATCAGGTGGTTTGATCCAGGCCCAAGCCTCAGTCGTCCGGAACCGTTTCAGATGCTGCCACCCATGATGCTAGAGGAGTGCGACATCGAAACCGATGCGGCATTTGCTGCCTCTTCAATGTAGCAGCAACTCACAGGCAATCATGGCGTCTGCAGGCGAGGGGAGCTTAGGGGCCGAGCGGGTAGGTGAGCGAATCCGGCCCATACGGTCGAGGCCGTGGCCCGAGCGGCCCGTGAGCGCAGCGAACGAGAGCGGGAATGACACCGCCGCGACGCGAGCGGCCATCACCTACTCGCGCTCGCTCTCAGGCTCGCAGCAGTTCTACGACTTCATGGCAGGCGCCGCAGCGATGGACGGATCGGCATCGGGCCGGGCCGAACGGGGACTGCTCCACTAGGGATGCGGCGCCGCAGCGCGGGCATTCCGCCGGTCTGCCGGGCACGGCCACGGCCACCGTGAAGTCGCTCGCCATGACGGCCCGGGCGTGCTCGCTGAGCCTGGACGGGTCCCAGGCCTCGGCACTGGGCCGCACCTCCACGCCGGTGACGCCGTCTAGCGCTCCGACTGCTACGGCGATGTCCGACGAGATCATGTCGAGGGCGGGACAGCCGCTGAAGGTGGTGATCAGCTCGACCGCGGCCCGGCCCCCGGCGAGTTCGACCGCGCCGATCATCCCCATGTCGACCACGCTGACACCCGGGTACTCGGGATCGTCCACAGCCCGCAGGGCGTCGATCACCTCCGCCTTGTCGACGGTGCAGGCATCGCCCGTCACGACCCAACCCTACGACGGCACGCCTCCCGCGTCTCGCCCCTGCGCTGCGAACGTCGGTGCCGGGCCGGGGGTCGGCCTCTGCGCCCTTGCGGGCCGAGCGCCGCGACCGCGCAGGGCGGCCAAGGCGCTGCACGGTGCCGCGCACCGGCGGCAGCCTGAGGGCGACCACTAGGGTCGCGGGCCATGCCGGTCGGGACGGAGACAGAGTTGCGCCGGAGCGCGTTGCGCTGGAGGACTCTGCATCCGCTGGGGTGGGTGGCCGCGGCCACCCTGGCGGCCGCCGCGGGCGCGCACCTGTTCACCGACACGGGCTATCTGGTCGGCCAGCTCTCATGGTGGCACTGGATCCCGCTGCTGGGCGGCGTGGCCCTGTCGGCCTGGCACCCCGGCCTCGACCGCCTGCGCCGGGGGATTGAGGCTGTGCCGAAGGTCACCCTGCGGATCGCGATGGCCCTGGCGTGGGCCGTGTTCATCCTGCAGTTCTTCAACGTGATCACCCGTTACAGCAACGAGTACGTGGAGCAGGACATCCTCTTCGGAGAGGTCGTCAGCCTGGCCTGGCAGGCGTTCGGACTCATGTTCCTGGTGGCGATCAACGCAGGCGTGCGCGACGGGGTGAACCCCCGCATCGACTTCTGGTGGACGAACTTCTCGAACAGGACCAAGGCCGCGCTCGACTTCGGGATGCACGTGGCTCTGCTGCTGCCGTTCGTCTTGATGAGCGTCCGCATCCTGCAGAACTACGCATCCCGGGCCCTCGGCCAGCGCCACAACGGCGACTGGCCCGCGGGCTGGCGGGTGTGGCAGAGCTGGGAGGAGGCCGTGGACGCGGGCGGCCTCGCCGTGGGGCCCATCAAGACCATGCTGCTGGTGGGGTTCGCCCTGTTCGGCCTGCAGATCCTGGCCGAGGTCATCAAGACCGGGTTCGTGTTGATCGGCCGAGACGACTACGGCGCCATCGTGGAACGCGACATCCCGCAGCGAGTCGAGTAGCCGCGGTGAGTAGCACGCCGTGGATCGAAGGGGTGCAGCCGTGAGAAGCGCGCCACGGGCCGCGTAGCCCATGCTCGGGGTGCTGGCGCTGGAGACGATCTTCGGCATGGACGCGGGCGTGTTCCTGGCCCTGACCATGTTCGGGGTGTTCATGCTGGTGATCCTGTCGGGCTACAACGTGGCGTTCTCGTTCGCGGCCACGGCATTGTTCTTCAGCTTCGTGGGCGACTGGCTCGACGTGTTCGACCCCAACACGCTCAACACGCTGCCCGGACGCTGGTACAAGGCGATCAGCGACCCGACGCTGCTGGCCGTTCCCCTGTTCGTGCTGATGGGCGCCATCCTGGAGCGCTCCGGCATGGCCGAGCGGCTGCTCAACGCCTTCGGGATGCTCATGGGCCGGCTGCGCGGCGGCGTCGCCGCGGCGGTCGTGCTGGTCGGCACGCTGCTGGCCGCCGCCACCGGCGTGGTGGCCGCCACCGTCATCGTGATGGGCCTGCTGTCGCTGCCAGCGATGGTGCGCCTCGGCTACGACAACAAGCTCTCCACCGGCGCCATCATCGCCTCGGGCACCCTGGCCCAGCTGCTGCCGCCCAGCATCGTGCTGATCCTGCTCGCCCAGCAGCTGGGCGTGGGCATCCTGGGGCTGTTCGCCGGCGCGCTGCTGCCCGGCCTGCTGCTGAGCGGCCTGTACGTGGCTTACGTGCTGATCCTGTCGTGGCTCAAGCCGTCGGCAGGCCCGGCCATGCCCGCCGAGCAGCGCACGCTGCCCGGCAACCCCTCCATCCGCACGAAGGCGGTCATCGCGCTGATCCTCGCGCTCATGGTGGGCGCGGTCCTGCTCCTGTCGAGCCCCCGGACTTCGCTCGTGGCGGGCGTCTTCACCTTCGCAGTGGTGTTTGCCGTGCTGTGGCGCACCCGGATGCTGGCCGCCGAGGTGCTGATCGCCATCGTGCCGATGCTGGTGCTGATCCTCGGGGTGCTGGTCTCCATCTTCCAGGGGATCGCCACGCCGTCTGAGTCGGGCGCGGTGGGGGTGTTCGGCGCGCTGCTGCTGACCGGCCTGAACTGGCTGTTCGACAGGCTGCTGATCTCAGAGGGCGCCACCCACATCGACCGGTCCGGCTGGCGGCTGAACTGGCAGGCGATCAAGGATGCGGCCCGCTCGACCACCAATGTGGTGGTGCTGGTGATGACCTTGCTGTTCTGCTCCACCTTCTTCAGCGCCATGTTCTTCCAGCTCGGAGGCTCGGACCAGACCTCGGAGTGGCTGACCTCGATCGGCGGCGGCAAGTGGGGCTTCGTGGTCATCGCCATGATCGCGGTGTTCCTGCTGGGCATCAACCTGGAGTTCCTGGAGATCACGTTCATCGTGGTGCCGATCTTCGTGCCCGCGATGGACCTCCTCGGTTTCACGCCCGACGAGAAAATCTGGTTCGCGGTGCTGATGGCGGTGAACCTCAACATGGCGTTCATCTCGCCGCCGGTGGGGTTCTCGCTGTTCTACCTCCAGAGCGTGGCCCCGCCGGAGGTGAAGACCTCCGACATCCACAAGGGCGCCTTCCCCTTCATGGGCCTGCAGGCGCTGGCCCTGGTGATCCTGGCGGTGTTCCCGGCCATCACCTACACGTCGATCGAGGCGTTCCGCTTCGGTTGACGCCAGCCACGCCGGCCCGCGCGCCGTCTGTGCCATCCATGACTCCTGTTTCGGGCGTCTCCATCAGTAAACATCTGCTTGACCGTATAACTGGATATCTGTTACAATTGATCTATGGATGCGGAACGGGATCAAGGGTCGCACCGGACCCGGTCGGAGCCGGCAGTTCCGATCAGGGTGAGCGATTCCAGCAGGGTGCCGCTGGCGACGCAGATCGCCCGGCAGATCATGTGGCAGGTGGCCTCGGGCAAGATCGCCACTGGCAGCCACCTCCCGCCGATCGCGGAGTTGGCCGCCGAGCTCGGCGTAAGCGTCCACACGGTCCGCGCCGCGTACAAGCAACTCGCCGACGACGGCATCGTGTCGATCAGCCGCGGATCGCGCACCCGCGTGCTGGGCTACGACAGGAATCGCGCCTTGATCCGCAACGATTCCCATCCCAGCCACAGCATCGGCGTGATGGTGCCCGCCTTCACCGACTACTACGCCGACTATCTCGAGGCTCTCAGCCGGGAGGCCGGCCTCGAGGGATGGCTTCCGATCATCTGCCAGACGCAGCACTACGACGCGCAAGTGGTGTCGCGCCATCTCGACCAGCTGTTCAGCCGCGACGTGGACGGCGTGATCCTGATCCACTTCACCACTGCCGGGGACGACGCGGTCGTCGGCGTTGTGGAGCCCTCGTCGCGGCTGCGGCCGTTCGTGTTCGTCGACAGCGCCGACGTCGGGATGGGATCGCACATCCTGGCCGATCGCACCTCCGACGGGTACGAAGCCACGATGCACCTGGTCGGGCACGGCCATCGCCGAATCGCCTACATCGGGTCGCCGGCCGATTCCGGCTCGAATCTCCTCGGTGCCGGGCATTCCCGAGCCCTCGCCGCCGCCGACCTCCCCTCCGACGACCAGCTCGTCGCGCCCGTGTCCGATTTCTCGCTGGACGCGGGCGCGAAGGCGGCGACGCAGCTGCTGCTCGCGGACCGCCCTCCAAGCGCGGTCTTCTGCGCTGGGGACATCCTGGCTCTCGGCGCCGTCTCCGCGATCCACGAGCGCGGGCTCCGAGTTCCGCAGGATGTCGCCGTGATGGGCTACGGGGAGATCCCGCTGGCCCGCCTGGCCGCCCCGTCGCTGTCAACGGTCCGGCTGCCCGCGGACAGGCTCGGCCACGAGGCCATCCGCACGCTCCGCCGGGCGATCCGGGGCGGAGCGCCCCAACAGTCCGTGACGGTCGAGACCGCGCTCGTCGCCCGGGAGTCCTGCGGCTGCGCGACCTCTTCGGCCGGGCGATTGGACACGGCCTAGACAAACCGAAAGGGGAAGGAAATGAGACCTGCACGCCACTGGAGCCGTTGGCTGACACTGGTCCTCGCCGTCGCGCTCATCGGGGCGGCCTGCGGCGGGGACGACGACACCGCCGAGGCGCCATCGTCGGAACCGGCTTCGACGCCCGAGCCAGAGCCCGAGCCCGCCGCCGAGCCAGAGCCCGAGCCCGCCGCCGAGCCGGCGGCCGAGCCCGAGCCCGAGCCAGAACCCGAGCCAGAGCCCGCCCCCGAACCTGAGCCGCCCGAGCCGGTCTCGGTGTCGCTGCGGCTTCCCTGGTTCCCGAACACGCAGTTCACTGGCTCGTACGTTGCGGCGGCCAAGGGCTTCTTCGCCGAGGAGGGCCTCGACGTGACGATCAACCCGGGCGGGTTCGACGTGAACAGCATCACTTTGGTGGCGGCCGGCTCAGACACTTTCGGGCTGCATGACACCGGCTCGCTGCTCTTCGCGGCAGCCGAGGATATTCCCTTGATCACCGTCGCCACCTACTTCCACAAGCATCCGGGGGCTGTGATGGCGTTAGCCGACTCGGGCATCGAGACCCTCGAGGACTTCGCGGGCCGGCGGATCGGATTCGCCGAGGGCGGACCGTGGCAGCTGACCCAGGCCATGCTGGCGAAGAACGGAATCGACATCGACTCGCTGGAGCATGTGGCGATCGGTTTCGACTTGGCCCCGATACTCAACGGAGACGTGGACCTGAAGACGGTGTTCGCCACCAACGAGCCGATCCTGGCCGAGCTGCAGGGCTACGAGTCGAGAGTCTTCGTGCCCTACGACTACGGCATCGAGACCTCAGCCAACGCGCTATTCACCACCCGGAGCTACTTCGAGGACAACCCCGACGTGGTCTGCGGGATGGTCCGAGCGATATCCCGTGGTTGGGAGTTCGCCTTCGAGAATCCCGGGGATGCGCTGGACATAGTGATGGCGGTTGATCCGGAGAACCTCGACCGTGACAAGGAGGCTCGCAGCCTCGAAGCGGTGCAGGATGCCGTCCTCACGCCCGATGCGGTCGCGGAGGGCATCGGCTCGATGAAGCGCAGCCGCTGGGAGACCGCGGAGGAGGTGCTGCGCACCTACGGCGGCCTGGAAGTCGACGTGGACCTCGACTCCGTCTACTCCGACGTGTGCTATCCGTCGTGAATAGCATGAGGCTCTCCGGGTTGCAGGGGACGCCTCCGTAGGCACCGTCGCCAGCAATTGGTGGAGGAGCGTATTGGCCATCTTCGACAAGAGCGCGTCTACTCGGGACGCGGTCCAATACCACCTGAGGGTTCGTCCGGGCGAAGTGGCCGACTACGTGCTTCTCCCTGGCGACCCGGCACGGGTTGGACTGATCGCGGAGCATCTGGACGACCCGCGCGAGGTCGCGGACCACCGGGAGTACCGCACCGTCACCGGCTCGTACCGAGGCATCGGTGTGAGCGCCACGTCGACGGGGATCGGCTGCCCGTCGGCCGCGATCGCCGTGGAGGAGCTCTGCAACGTGGGCGCGTCGCACTTCATCCGGGTGGGCAGCAGCGCCGCGCTCATAGAGGGGATCGACAAGGGCGACATCCTCATCAACACCGCCGCGATGCGCTGCGACGGCACCAGCGCAATGTACGTGGACGCAGGGTTCCCCGCGGTCGCCGACCACTTCCTCGTGCGGGCGTTGATCGACGGAGCAGCGGACCTGGCCGCGAGCCGGGGGTTTGCCGCCCATGTAGGCATCAACGTGTCGAGCGATGCCTTCTACGCCGAGACGCCCGGATGGGTCGAGCGGATCGTCCGGCACAGGATCATGAACGTCGAGATGGAGTCGTCGGCGATCTTCACCGTCGCGCATCTGCGCCAGGTCAAAGCGGCCATGGTCTGCGCCGTGTCCTACAACTTCACCGCACCCGACGACATCGACTACGAGAGCGTCAACGAGCCCCTCGTCACCGGCTGGCACAACGCCATCGACGTGGCCCTCGAGGGAATCCGACGGCACGAGGCAACCAAGAGAACTGCGTGAACGTCACAGACCGGGCCGGAGATCTCGGAGGGATCGTCGTCGACGGCATCACGATGCGGTTCGGCGGCCACGAGCCGGTCACCGCGCTCCAGGATGTGAGCTTCGAGATCGCCGACCGCGAGTTCGTGGCTCTCGTCGGCCCGTCGGGCTGCGGCAAGTCGACGCTCTTGCGGATCATCGCGGGGCTGCTGGAACCCACGTCCGGCTGCGTGACGGTGCGCGGGAAGGCACCGGCCGCGGCCCGTCGTGACGTGGAGTTCGGCTTCGTCTTCCAGAGTCCCGTGCTGTTCCCCTGGCTGCGGGTGCTGGGCAACGTCCTGCTGCCGGACCGGATTCTCGGCCGGCGGAACCCGCTGGCGATACCCGACCCGGAGGCCCATGCCCGCGGCCTGTTGCGGGACGTGGGCCTGGAGGGCTTCGAGGAGTACTACCCGGAGCAGATCTCCGGCGGGATGCAGCAGCGTGTGGCGCTTGCCCGGGCCCTCAGCTACGGCCCCTCTACCCTCCTGATGGACGAGCCGTTCGGCGCGCTGGACGAGTTCACCCGGGACAATCTCAACATCCAACTCCTCGAGGTGTGGCAGCAGACCCGCTCGACGGTGCTGTTCGTGACCCACAGCCTCGCCGAGGCGATCTTCCTGTCGGACCGGGTGGTGGTGCTCGGGTCCCGGCCGGGCAGCGTCATCAGGATCGCGGACGTGCCGTTCGGCCGCCCGCGGGAGCTCGGGATCCGCTACCGTCCCGAATTCGCCGCTCTGAACGGCGAATTGCGGGAACTCCTGCAGACCGACCCGGGCGCTGGGAGCGGCGGGGAAAGTCAGCCGCCATGAGCGACACCCGCCACCGCTCGAAGTGGCGGACGTACGTCCCCGCTGCGCTGCTGTTCCTCGCCGCGCTGGGTGTCTGGGAACTCTGGGTCTGGGCCCGCGACGTTCCCACCTACCTGCTGCCCAGCGTCTCGGAGATAGGCGCCGAACTGGGCGAGCAGGGAGGGTCGCTGTTCGGCCACCTTCGCTGGACGATGCTCGAGGCGGTTCTGGGCTTTCTGGTGGGAAGCAGCGCGGCATTCGTGGCCGCGGTGGTCTTCGTCCATTTTCGCAGTGTCGAAGGCGCCCTGTTCCCGTGGGCGATCGTGCTGCAGACGGTCCCTATCGTGGCGATCGCGCCGCTGCTGACCATCTGGTTCGGCTTCACGCTGGTGCCGAAGGTGGTGATCGCGGCGATCATCTGCTTCTTCCCGGTGCTGGTGAACACCGCCCGCGGCTTGCGGTCCATTAGCGCCCAGGCCCTGGAGTTGATGAGCGTGCTCTCCGCCGGCAAAGCCGCGGTCTTCTGGCACCTGCGGATGCCGAGTTCGCTGCCGTACATCTTCGCGGGACTCCGCATCGCCTCCACGCTGGCCGTCATCGGCGCCATCGTGGCGGAGTTCACCGGCGCGGACCGCGGCATCGGGTTCGTGATCATCCAGGCCAGCTACCGTCTCGACACCAAGCGCCTCTTCGCAGGCCTGGTGCTCTCGTCCGCGGGCGGGATCGTGTTCTTCAACCTCATCGGCCTGCTGGAGAGGCTCGTCGTCCGCTGGCCAGGAGCACGCTTGCAAGAGACCTGATCCGTTGCGGGACGCGGGACGTCCGGGCTCCGGCAATAGCCACACCTCGGAAGCGGCCGCCGGAGTCCCATTTCCCTCACGTCGCCAGCCGAGAAGTCGGCGTCCGCGCGGCCACACCTCGGAGGCGGCCGCCTGAGTCCCTTCTTTCGGCGCGCGGTTTGTGCGATGTGTACCATCGGCCGCAGTCATTCGGTGCTCGGCCGCTTCCGGCGTCATCCGGTTCGTCGGATCCGGCGGGGTGCCGTGACAGTCAGACCGACGAATTCCATGGAGGGATAGGACATGAACGACCATGCTGGCCTCGATCAGACCGACGGGACAACCGCGGTGGACACGCCTGAAGCCGACGGACAGGGGGGTCTCGCCCGGCGGGGATTCATCAAGGGGGGGCTCGGCGTGGCCGGCTTCGCGGCGGCCGCCTCGATCCTCGCCGCTTGCGGCGACGACGAAGAGGCTCCCGCGGCGGCAGGATCCGATGAGACGCCCGACACCGCCACGACCACCACCGAGCAGGCGACGACCACCACGGCCAACGACACGGTGGCCGTCACCGCGGAGGGCCCGGAGATCGAGTGGGAGATGGCCACCAGCTGGCCCACCGCGCTGGTGACGCTGTTCGGCTCGGCCCAGTTCTTCGCCGAGAAGGTGAGCGAGCTCACCGGCGGGCGCTTCCGGATCAACCCCCGGCCCGCGGGCGAGATCGTGGGCGGCCTCGAGGTGCTGCAGACGGTGCGCGACCTCGGCGTGGAGGCGGGCCACACCGCGTCCTACTACTACGTGGGGATCAGCCCCGTGCAGCAGTTCGGCACCGCGGTGCCGTTCGGGCTCACCCAGCGCCAGCAGAACGCCTGGCTCTACCAGGGCGGCGGCACCGACCTGCTCAACGAGTTCTACGCCGCTGAGCACGGCATCATCGCGTTCCCCGCGGGCGGCACCGGCTGCCAGATGGGCGGCTGGTTCACCAAGGAGATCAACACCGTCGACGACATCAACGGCCTGAAGATGCGCATCCCCGGCCTGGCGGGCCGGGTGCTGGAGAACCTCGGCGGCGAGCAGGTGACGCTGGCCGGTGGCGAGATCCTGCAGGCCATCCAGACCGGGGCCATCGACGGCGCCGAGTTCGTCGGCCCGACCGACGACCTCATCCTCGGCCTCAACGAGTTCCAGGGCGACCTGTACTACTACCACCCGGGCTGGTGGGAGCCGGGCACCGCGCTGGAGGTGCAGTTCTCCCTGGAGCGCTGGAACGAGCTGCCGCCGGAGTACCAGGCGGCGATCAAGGCCGCCGCGGCGTACGCCAACATGAACACCATGGCGACCTACGACCTGCTCAACCAGCGCGACCTGCAGACCGTCAAGGGCTTCGCCCAGATCCGCGAGTTCTCACCGGAGATCCTGGCCGCCTTCAAGGCCGAGACCGAGACGGTGCTCGACGGTGTGGCCGCCGAGGACGACAACTTCGCCCGCATCCTCGGCCCGTGGCGCGAGTTCCGCGCCGGCATCGCCGAGTGGCACGGCCTCGCCGAGCGCTCGTTCCTCTCCCAGCAGACCCAGGTCTAGGCGGCTGCGGGCGCGGACGCGCCCGGTGGTGTCGCGGTCGCGGGTGACGGCACGGTGGCCAGTGAGCCGGAGGACAGTCGGCTGAACGCCCCGAAGTTCAGGACCGACCGGAGCCACTACCGGGCGGCACTCGAGGGGTGGATGCAGCGGGCCTTCCCCGACAGGGAGGGTCTCACCGTCGCCGACATGGAGATCCCGGTGGCGACGGGCTTCTCCAACGAGACGGTGATGCTCGACGCGGCTTGGCGTGCGGGCGGCGAGACCCGCAAGAGCCGCTACGCGGTGCGCATCGAGCCGGCCGACGGAGGCATGTTCCCGCCCCAGACCCCGCACTGCGCGGTGTCGGTGGAGGTCCAGTACCGGGTCATGAAGGCGGTAGCCGGGGCAGGGGCAGCGCCGGTGCCCCCTCTGCTGGGATACGAGCCCGACCCGGCCGTGCTGGGCGCCCCGTTCTTCGTGATGGGCTTCGTCGACGGGCGCATTCCCGCCGATGTGCCCCGGTACACCGAGTCCGGGTTCGTGGTGGACGAGGCGACGCCGGCCGAGCGGCAGCGGATGGTGTTCTCGGCCATCGACGCCATCGCCGGCATCAACAGCCTGGACTGGCGACGCGCCGGCCTGGACTGGCTAGACCCGAGCGGCACGGGCCGGCCGACCACCGCGATGCAGATCGGCCTGTACCGCAGCCACGTCCGCTCCGAGTTGGCGGGCCGGGAGCATCCAGTGCTGCACGAGTCGCTGGACTGGCTCGCCGACAACGACCCCGGCGACGAGCGCGTGGGCCTCACCTGGGGCGACGCCCGACTCGGCAACATCATCCTGCAGGACTACCGGCCCGCGGCCATCCTCGACTGGGAGGTCTGCGCGCTCAGTCCCACCGAGGCCGACGTGGGCTGGTGGCTGATGTTCGACCGGATGTCGTTCGACGACATGGGTATCGACCGCCTCGCCGGCTACCCGACCCGGGACGAGATGGTCGCCCACTACGAGCAGGTGTCGGGCCTAGAGGTGCGCGACCCCCACTACTGGGAGGTGTTCGGCGCCATGCGCTTCTGCACCATCTTCATCCGCTTGGGCGACCGCCTCACCGCGGCCGGCCTCCTGCCGCCCGAGAAGAACCCAGCCGTAGGCAACCAGGTCACCGTCGCCCTGGCGAAACTGCTAGAAATCGACAACCCCACCCCCGACGTGTTGGCCCAATAGCGGCGCAGCACCGCGGTCCGGCCTGGCGGGATCCCAGCGGTGTGCCGGAACGGTTCCGGCCCTCAGGCCCGGCTCGCGCTGATGCCTGGGAGTGGTTGCTGGGCGAGTGTCTTGTAGGGGTCGTCCTCGGCTCTTGGCGGCCGACTCGATCGGACATCGGTCCACAGGGCGTGCAGCTCCGGCGAGCCGCGATAGATGCGTCCTCTCCCTGCGCCAACAGCATTGAGCAGGCCGGCGTCGGTGAGGGCCCTGAGGTCGCGGCTGGCGCTGAGGTCGGAGATCGGGTCGCCGTCGGTGATCTCGACGAGTTTCGCGTAGAGGGACCGCTGGAGCCTTCGGCCTCGTGCAGCGTCGGCGAGCGCTCCGATGGATCGCGGCGGCAGTCCGCGCTTGGCGATTTCCTGGGCTAGGCCGTCATAGAGCTGCTCGGTCTCGTGGACGCGCCGCTGCAGCGTCCAGGCCTGGCGGTAGTGCGCCCGCAGCATGAACCGGATCCACGCACGGGCCGAGATGTGCGGTTGCCAGCTGCCCTGCCCGACTCGGAGAGGACCGCGTAGTAGTCGAGGGTGTTGCGCCCGAGGTACTCCTCCACTGAGGAGAACACCGGCGAGACCATGCCCTCCCCGGCGAGGACCATCGTCTGCCGAGCCCGGCCCATCCGTCCGTTGCCGTCGCGGAACGGACGGATCATCACCAGGTTGAGGTGAGCCATCGCGGCGCGGAACGTACCATGGGTTCCTCGGGCATCCGTCGGCCTTACCCTCGCGCTGGCCCCTCGCACCGGCAACGCTGGGGAAGTCGAACGACAACTGCTGGAACGGGTTCGGTGCATGGCGACATCGGTTGATCACCGGGACGTCTCGGGCGACAGCAAGAGCAACAGGAGGCGAAGGAGTGAGATTCGGGCTCTGGTACGACTTCCGCAACCCTCGGCGGCAGCCGTGGCCGGAACTGTACGGCGAGTTGCTCGACCAGATCGAGTGGGCGGACTCGGCCGGCTTCGAGTCGGTCTGGCTGTCGGAGCATCATGTCACCGACGACGGCTACATGCCGTCGGTGTTCGCGATGCTGGCTGCGATTGCAGGCCGGACCCGGAACCTGCGGTTGGGCACCGCGGTGTGCCTGGCCCCGCTGCACCATCCGATCCGCTTGGCCGAGGACGCTGCCGTGGTGGACGTGCTCTCCGGCGGGCGTGTGGAACTCGGACTCGCGCCCGGATACCGGCCGTTCGAGTTCGAAGTGCTGGGCGTGCCCCGCTCCCAGCGCGGCGTGCGCACCGATGAGGCGCTGGAGATCCTGCGCCAGGCTTGGACCGGCGAGCAATTCTCGTACTCAGGGAAGGTCTTCGATTTGCGCGACGTGGTCGTTCAGCCGGTTCCGCTTCGGGGTGCCGACTCGCCGGTTCACGTCGGCGGCTCCAGTCCGGCAGCCGCCCGCCGGGCCGCACGCCACGGCTGCAGCTTCATGCCTGACGTCGGCACCGGCAAAGACCTGCACA
The DNA here is from genome assembly GCA_963667505.2 of Acidimicrobiales bacterium. Taxonomy (GTDB): domain Bacteria; phylum Actinomycetota; class Acidimicrobiia; order Acidimicrobiales; family Aldehydirespiratoraceae; genus Aldehydirespirator. Next base: position 3,247,969 of record OY763490.2, read on the forward strand.
ACCAGTATCGGTCAGAGTTGCTGAGGGCCGGGTTCGACCCGGCGGACTTCGACATCACCATGAACGGGTGTGTCTTCGTATGCGACGAGCCCGACCGCGGCCGCGCCCAGGTCCGTCGGTCTCTCACCTACATGTACGAGCGCTACTACGCGTGGGGGAGGGAGGGCGAGAGCTCGGCTGTCTCGGAGTTCGAGCCCATCGCTACCGAGCGGCTGGACGAGCTGTGCATCGTCGGCGGGCCGGGTGAGGTGATCAGCCGGGTGGGCGCCCTCCGCGACGAGTTCTCGCCTGACCGGTTCATCTTCTGGGGCCGACTGCCGGGGATGCCGATCGAGGACGCGAACAGGTCGCTTCAACTGTTCGTCGAAGAGGTGATGCCCGCCATCGGCTGAGACGGAGCCGACTGGCTTGCGATGCGCTCAGATCAGAGATGGGTCTCGAACCAGTCTGCACACAGGACTGCGGCGTCGCCTCGTCGTCGCTGGTCCTTGTAGATCGTCTGGTGGGTTGACTTGCGGATGATCTCGAGCCGCTTGTCGCGGCAGGGGATAGCGTGAAAGGCATCGAGAGCAAGATCCCAGTGGGTGTGGTCATCGCCTTCGGCCAACACCACAAGGGTAGCGCACCTGTCGATTCGCTCGGCGTACGGGCGGACGTTGTACTCCAGCAGCCACTCGGTGGAGCGTGTAGTCGCCTTGCCGACGTAGTTCGGCCCTTCGTGGACGAGCTCGCGGAACATGTCGGCGCTGGTCGGAAACGGCCATGTGGCCAAGCCTTCGGGTTCTTGGGGATTGTGGTCGAGGTAGCCGGGCCGGCTGCCGCTGAACTGAGCCGAGCGGTCGGTTTCGACGGCTCTGAGCAGCTCGCGGAAAGAGATCGTGCCGTGCGCCAATCGCAGATTCTCGTAGCCGTTGATCACTGGCACGACGGAACTGGCGGCCTTGACTCGCCGGTCGGTGGCAGCCAACTGGAGGACATGTCCGCCGCTGTAGGAGATTCCCCATACACCGATGCGTTCGGGATCGACACCATCGATCTGCTGAGCGAATGAGATGGCGTTCTTGTAGTCCTCGATCTGGTCCCACGGATTGATCCGCTGTCGTGGCTCGCCTTCGGACTCTCCAAGGCAGCGATAGTCGAATACCAGCGCCGCCATGTTCCGCCTGTTGAATTCCCGGGCGAACGACGGTTGCACGATCTCTTTGACGTAGCACCATCCGCCCCCCTGCACGACTATGGGAATGGCGGCTGCGTCGACACCTTCAGGCAGGTAGAGATCTGCTGAGATCTTCAAGCCGTCACTACGAAACGTGACGCGTTCCATTGTTGCACCCCCGTCTCCAGCCAGCCTCTGGGGCTGGTGCTTCGTGTAATGGGCTCACAGTCAGTCTCTTAGCAGAACGTTTCCACAAGGCGGTTGCGCTTCGCGAGGCGGACTGCTTCGGTCATCGTTCTGAAGTGAAGGCCCGGACGGTCGGCTGTCTGCCGCAGCACGCGTTCAACCATCTTCAACACATGAGCTCTGCCCGTCACCTGCGGGTGCATGGTGATGTTCACCACGCCGTTGGGCTCGTGCTCCAAGGCGTACTCGATGTGGTCGAGCCAGTCCCCGCCGATGGCCTCGGTGGATCCGTATCCCGGCCGCAACGGCTCCCACACGAACGTGAACGGAGGGAAGTCGTCCAGACTCCAGCTGACCGGAACCTCCACGATGGACGTAGGCGTGCCGAACGAGTAGCTGCCGTCCTCGTTGAGTCGGTCGCCGTCGCGCAGCCAGTACATCCGCAGGTCGTGGGCCATGAGGCTGCTGTCGTACTGGAACCCGTAGTCGGCCAGCAGCCGCGGCGAATGGGCATTGAGATTCCAGGAGGGTGAGCGGTAGCCGACCGGGGATTGACCCGTGAGGCGCTCGATGGCGTCCATGCCCTGCTCCAAGTACCGGGTCTCGGTGGCTCTGTCGAGACCCTCGAGAGGCTCATGGGCGTAGCCGTGGTGCTGGACCTCGTGGCCGGCCTCGACGATCCTGGAGCACACCTCGGGGAAGGTGTCAATCGTGTGGCCTGGCACGAACCAGGTGCTCGTGATGTCGAAGTCTCGTAGGAGCCTCAGCACACGATCGGCTCCGACTCGGGCGCCGAACTCACCGCGCGACAGGGTTCCGGGCGCCGTCGTGCGCATCATCGTGAGCCAGATGCACAGCGCGTCGAAGTCGAACGTAAGCAGGACCGACAAACCCGGAGCCTCAGGCTCGCTGGGCCGCGGTGGGTTGCTGGTGCGCTGAGTCTCGCGGGGCCTCTGTGGGTCGCTCACGTTCGGGCTCCTGTGGGTTGCTGATGTCTGAAGGCTTTTCGCACGCTTCCGATGTACATCAAGAGCAGGATCAGGGAAACGGTGATGATCAGGACGCCGAGCGCGAAGATCGAGGGGGTGATCCTCAGCTGTGCAGCCGAAACCAGCATGAGAGGCAGGGTTCGATCGGCGCCCATTATGAAGATGGAGTGCGCATACTCGTCGAAGCTCAGCATGAACGCGAAGAGACATGATCCTATTATTGCCGGCTTCATGACGGGAACAGTGACCGTGAAGAACGTCTCAAGCTGGGACGCGCCCAACGTGTGGGCGGCTTCCTCGATGCGCCGATCGAAGCGGTTGAACAACACCATGAAGAGCAGGAACGAGAAGGGCATGGTCCAGACAACATGGGCGATGATCCCGGTGGTGAACAGCCCAGCAGGGATGCCCAGCTCCGAGAAGATGGTGACAAGGCCCAAGCTCACCGCCAGCCCCGGAGTCACGATCCCGAGCAGGATCGCGTAGGTCGCCAAGCGAGCGCCGCGGAACTTGGACCGCATGGCCTGCGCCGCGGCCATCGCGACAATCGTCGAGATCACCGCGGTAGCGACCGCCAGCTTCAGGGAGTTGCCGATGCTCGCCTTGAAGTCGAAGACGGCCTGCCCGAGATAGTCGGGGTGATCGGTGATGACGGACAGGTCGGCGAGGGACCGGTACCAGAGAGTGCCCGGATCCGTGATCGGGAACGTCGCTCCACCCTGGGGGCCTTGAAATGACAGCAGCAATATCAGCAGGATAGGTATATAGATGAAACCCAGCACGATCAGCACCGGGATCGCCAGCGAGATCCGGGCCCACAGGCCGAAACGGACCGGCGGTGCAGGTCGAACCGCGCTTGAGCGCATTCAGAGGTCCCTCTCGAGTTGGGCGAAACGCAGCAGCCCCACGGCGATGGACAACGTGATCACGACGAGGGCGACCGCCTGAGCGCTCGCTTGCGGCCACAGCAGCAGTTCAGCCCTTCGCCAGACGGTTCCAGCCAGGAGTGGCGAAAGGCCCCCGCCGATGATTCGCTCGGTGGCGAAGTCCGACAGAATCATGACTGACACGAAGATCCAGCCGACGATTATGCCTGGTCGGGCCAACGGCAACTCGACGGTCCAGAACGTCTTGAAGGGGGACGCGCCCAAGTTCTGGGCTGCCCGCAGCAGGTCCTCGTCGAGTTGGCGGAGCTTGAAGAAGGTAGGGCCGATGATGAAGGCAACATAGAGAAAGACGAGTGCGGTCATCATCGAGGGCGATGTGTACAAGAACAAGTCAGATGGTTCATCCAAGATGCTGGCCTCCGTCAAGGCGGTGTTGAGAAGACCGGCTCGGCCGAAGAGCGGGATCCAGGTGATCATTCGGATCACATAGCTGACGATGAACGGAACAAAGAGGAGAAAGATCAGAGCAGTGCGAACCCATTCAACCGTCACGACCCGGGCGGCGAAGTATGCGACAAGGACTCCGAAGACAGTAGAGATGGCGAGAACGGTCGCCAGAACCTGCAGCGTCCAGCGAACGGTCGCCCAGAACGTGCCGCTTGTGAGGATGTTGGCGTAGTTCGAGGCGGTGAGATCGGAGCGCATCCCCACCGATGCGCCCGTCCAGAAGCTGAACACCACGATTGCGCCCAGGGGGACGGCGAGGCCGATGGCGACCCACAGCAGGGCAGGCACAGCCAGCCGAGCCTGGCCGGTGACCAGACTCAGCCGAGCGGTGCGATCAGCGGTGTCAGCGGATGGCTTCAGATGCTCGTGGCCCCCTCGGATCCGCCTGCGGGAGGTGGACGGCTCGGTCTAGGACGCGACGAAGTCCTGCCACCTCGACTCCAGGTACTCCGACTCGTCCGGGAACTGCCACCACCAGGCCGCCTTGGATGCGATGTCATCGACGGAGCCGCGGTCGCGGCCGCCGCCGTTGTACCAGTAGTCCCAGGCGTTGACTCCCGGCTCGGGCGAGTCGGCGCCCTCCAGCGCGGCCTGGGCCACCGACGGCGTCGGCGTCATGTAGCCCTGGTTGGCGACCGCGGCCGGCGCGAAGCCCTCGTGCCAGAAGTTGGCGTAGGCGACGGCTGCGTCGTAGTTGGGGGACTCGGCTGACAGCACGACACCGTGGAACCACATGTTGTAGCCCTCCTTGATGGTGCCGTACACAGCCGGCTTGCCTCGGGCCGCCACCTCTCGGACGATCGGCTCCCAGGCGTTCATCAAGGACACCTCCCCGGTGTCGAGGATCTCGATCGCCTGCCCGAAGTCGTCCCACAGGAGCCGGAACTGTCCGTCCCGCTTACGCTCGATGAGGAAGTCGATGGCGAAGTCGATGTCGTTGCGGCTGGGGTTGCCGATAGTGCCCTCGGTCTGGTACTCGCCGGTCCCGACGAATGTGGCCAGCACTTCCATCGGAGCGCGCAGCGAGGCGTTGAACAGCGCCACCTTGCCCGCGTACTTGGGGTCCCACAGCGCGGCGTAGGAGTCGAGCTCCTCATCGATCAGGTCTGTGCGGTAGCCGATGGAGTCGCCGTTCCAAACCGTCGGAACAACCCACACCTCGTCGAGAGCGCCTGAGTCGCGGGCCTCCTGGGTGTAGATCTGGGTGAACGGGTGGCCGTCGCCATCCTGGCCGGCCGCGCCCGGTACCCGGAACACCTCCAACAGAGCGTCCCAGTGCGTGATGTCGGCCACCTTGATGGGCTGCAGCGTCCCGGCCTCCACCAGCGGCGCGATCTGGGCGCCTTGGGCTTCCATGACGTCCCACTGGTTCTGATAGCCGCCCTGGATCCACTGGGGCACCATCTCGCCGAACCCGACCTGGGTGCCGGTGGCGGGGATGCCCGTCTCTGCCGTGTACTGCGCCAGCACGGGGTCGAGCACGGTGGTGCCGATGCCCATGGTCCTCAGCTCGAGCTGCTGCTCGACCCTGCTGCCGCTGCACGCCGCCAGGAACGCCGGCATGGCGCCAATCCCGAGGGTCGCGTACCCGGTGTTGGCGAGGAATCGCCTCCGGGTCATGCCTCGAGGTTCTGGGTTGGGTTGGTGGTCCATGCTGCCTCCCGTTGGGTTGTTGCTATTGCATGAGATATGCGTGATCTATGTCCCAGCCGACGAGCACGTCGTCGCCGAGTCGAAGCTGGCCGATGCCGTTTCCAGACTCGCCGCGGCTCAGGGACTCGGGTTCCTCCATGCGGTACTCCGTGCCGTCGGCAGCCTTGACCAGGAAGGTCACCGTGGTGCCCGAGTACCGAGCCCCGGCGACTGTTCCCTTGAAGTGGTTGGGCGTCTGCGCGGGAGTCACCCGCCTCAACGCGTCAGCCCGCACGATCAGAGTCGCAGGCTTCCCTGAGAGGACCGGGTGGCCGTCGGATCCCTTGGCGAGGAACTCGCCGAGCGTCGTGCGGATCCTGTGCAAGCCGCCGTCGGCGACCTCGGTCGGCGTGGCGTCCATCAGATTGTTCTGGCCGACGAAGCTGGCCACGAAGCGGGTCTTGGGCCGGGCGAACACCTCAGCCGGTGTGCCGACCTGCTCGAGTTGGCCATCGTGCAGCACGAGTATGCGGTCGGCCATCGCGATGGCCTCGCTCTGGTCGTGGGTCACATGGATGAAGCTGCAGGCCAGCTCCTTCTGCAGCCGCTTGAGTTCTGCTTGCATCTCGATGCGGAGGGCGGCGTCGAGCGCTCCGAGAGCCTCGTCGAGCAGAACGACCCTGGGCTCAGTGGCGATTGCCCTGGCCAGCGCGACGCGCTGCTGCTGCCCCCCGCTGAGCTGCTCGGCCCGGCGGTCGCCGAGTCCCTCCAGGCCGACCAGGCTCAGCAGGTCGTCGGCTCGGCTGCGTCGCTCGGGCTTGGAGACCCCTCGCATGCGAAGGCCGTAGGCGACGTTGTCCCGGATGTTCAGGTGCGGGAACAGGGCGTAGCTCTGGAACACCATGGGCGTCCCCCGCCGGTGGGGAGGAACCGCCGCGGCGTCCTCGCCGAAGAGCTTGACGGTTCCGCCGGTCGGAGCGTCGAGCCCGGCGATCATGCGGACGGTGGTCGTCTTGCCCGATCCGCTCGGCCCGATGATGGAGAAGAACTCCCCTGCGCGCACGGTGAAGGACACCGAGTCCAGCGCCAGAGTGTCACCGAAGAGGCGGGACACCTCCTCGAACTCGACCGCAGAATCGAGAGCTTCGGATTCCCTCACGCCGCCCCTTCGCTCGCTGTGTCGACTGGGTCGCTACGTCATCGGTGCTCGGGGGTTTGGGGGTGGGATGACAAGCGATTCGTCGGCCGTCCGCCGGGTGGCCCGAGATGTGAGGCTAGTTCCCGCAGATTGGGCCATGCAAACCGCGCCTAGCGTCCCGCAGCGGCTGGCGTCAGTGTCGGGCGAGATCCCGGACAGCTGATTCGATGGCCGTCCGGTCGGGCACGATGGCCGACTCCAAGTGGGCCGCGAACGGGATGGGCGCCCTCGGCGCAGCCAGTCGACGGACGGGCGCGTCGAGGGAGTAGAAGAGCTCCGACGCCGCCCATGCGCACATCTCCCCGCCCCAGCCGAAGTCTTGGACGGCTTCGTGTACGACGATCATCCGGTTGGTTCGCTGCACCGACTGCGCCAGTGACTCCCGGTCGTAGGGCCAGATGAACCGCAGGTCGATGATCTCGCAGTCGATGCCTTCAGCGGCGAGCGACTCGGCCGCGGCGAGCGACTCGGCCACCATCCGTCCCGCGGTCACGACGGTGACGGACTCGCCACGCCGGGCGATGCGGGCGCCGTAGGGGTGGGCGGCCGCATCGCCCGGCCCGACCTCGCCGCTCTCGCGGAAGTACGAGTACTTGCTCTCGACGAACACCACCGGGTTGTCGTCTTGGATGGAGTGCCGCAACATCCAATAGGCGTCCGGCACGGTGGAAGGCATGGCCACAACCAGGCCCGGCACGTGCGCGAACCAGGTCTCGAGATGCTGCGAATGCTGGGGGCCATGCCCGGTGCCGGCATCGGACGGCGTCCTGATGACGATCGGGACCGCCACCTGGCCGCCTGACATGTAGCGAAGCTTGGCCGCGCCGTTGACGATCTGGTCCATGGCGGTGGTGATGAAGTCCATGAACATGATCTCCACCACCGGGCGCAACCCCGCCATGGCCGCGCCGATGGCCCAGCCCACGGTCGCCGACTCGGCCAGGGGAGTGTCGAGCACCCTGCCCTCGAAGCTGTCAGCCAGTCCCTGGGTGGCGGTGAACACCCCGCCGAGAGCCTCTATCTCCTGTCCCATGACCACTACGGCGGGATCGGACGCGAGCTCGTCGGCCAGGGCTTTGCGGATCGCTTCGGCGTACTTGATCTCACCAGCCACGCGACCGGCCCTCCTGCTCGAATGCCTCGGAGTAGACGCCGGTCGTCGCGAGCTCCTCGGACGCCGCCCGTCCCTCGAAGGCGGTGTCCACCGCGTCGGCGATCTCCTGAGCGATCCGGTCGCGGACCGCGGCGGCCTCCGCCTCCGAAACCGGAAGGTCTCGTTCGGCGTTGGCGATCGGATCGTGGGTCTGCATGTGCGACTTGCCCAAGTCCCTCGGCAGGTACCGGTAGTCGGGATCGTTGAGGCTGTGGGCTCGCACCCGCCACACCTCGACCTCGAGGAACGCCGCCCTGCCCGTGGCGCGGACCTCGTCGATCATCTCGGCGGCGATCCGGTGCACCGCGAACACGTCATCTCCGGCGACGTACTCGGATCGAAGCCCGAAGCCCGCCGCCCAGGCGGCGATGGTTCCCGGCTCGCCAAAGGTGCGCTCCACCGGCATCGAATGGGCCAGATGGTTGTTCTCGCAGGCCACTAGCAACGGCGTTCCCCAGGTCCGCGCCATGCGCAGGGTCTCGGCCAGTACGCCCTGCGCCGCGCCGCCGTCGCCGACGAAGCTGACGGCCACGAGGTCCTTGCCCAGCCGCCGGGAGGCCCAGGCCGCGCCGGCGGCCCAGGGCACTCCGCCGGCGACGATGGCGTTCTCTCCCAGGAACCCTGAGGCGATGTCGTGCAGGTGCATCGAGCCGCCCTTGCCGCCGGAGGACCCCTGCTTCAGGCCCAAAAGCTCGGCGACGATGGCCGCCGGGCTCATGCCTTTGGCGACGGCGTGGCCATGGCCCCGGTGGGTGGACGTGACCAGATCCGTCGGCCGGAGGCAGCCGATCACGCCCGCAGCCGCAGCCTCCTGTCCCATCGAGGAATGGAACGAACCGTGCATCCTCCCGGCGAAATGCAGCGCTTCGATGCGCGTCTCGAGCTCGCGGATGCGCATCATGGTCTCGTAGAGCTCAAGGGAGCCCGAGGAGGCTGTCGCCACCGATGCTGGCTCGGGAGTTGCCGGCGCTTCGGAGCCGCCGGTCATTCCGCTTGCCGTCTGAGCCTGCGACGGGCGGCCAGCGTCGCCTCGACGTCGACGCGGCCGTCGCTTCGCACGACGACGCCGTACTCGGACTCGGCGGACGCGGCTGTCACATAGCCCTCGACGACATCGGCCGCGACCCGCTGGGGCTCGCGGTCGAGCGGGTCGCCGTAGCCGCCGCCACCGGTGGTGGTGTTCTCCACGACCGTGCCCCGGGGGATGACTCGCCCGGCGAACTTGGACGGCGAGACCGTTCCGAAGGCCTCGGTGGCGTGCGCGAATCCCGCCGAGCCGGGGAGCCTGACCCTGAAGTCGTTGTAGTGGCCGCCCGCCGAGGGCAGCGGCGACTTGCCGCCGTTGGTGCCCGGCGGGGGATGCCGGAACCGGTCGGCGATGAGGTTGATGGAGCTGGAGGCCGACAGGGCCCGCATGCGTTGGCGGATACCGAGCCCGCCCCGGTTGTAGCCCGGCCCGCCGCTGTTCTCGTTGAGGCAGTACTCCTCGTAGCGCCACGGGAAGCGGCTCTCGAATATCTCGACGGGCTGGTTCATGTCGTTGCCGACCGGGTTGATCTGCGCGGTCAGACCGTCGCCTGAGGCACGGCCGCCCCACCCGCCCTCGTGGTAGACGTAGATGATCGAGTACTCGTCCAACTCGGGGTGCCGACTGCCCCCGGTGAAGTTCTGGCAGGTGCCGAAGCAGGCGCCCATGACCCGGTCGGGCACCGCCTGCGCGAAGCAGGCCAGCAGCACGTCCATGATCCGTGAGGAGGTCTCGACGTTGCCTCCGAACACGGCCGCGGGGGATTCGGCGTTGACCACGCTGCCCGACGGGGCCACGATGTCGATCGGCCGGAAGGCGCCGTGGTTGGACGGCATGTCGGGATCCGAGACCTGGAACAGCACGGTGTACACCTGCGAGGCGGTGACGCCGTAGGTGGCGTTGATGGGTCCCTGCACCTGCGGATCGCACCCGGTGAAGTCCGCGGTGACCGTGTCGCCGTCGATGGTCAGCCGGCACCGAACCTTCACCGGGTCCAGCGTCGGGCCGGCGTCGTCGAGCACGTCGGCGGCCTCGTAGGAACCGTCGGGGAGGGCCGAGATCATGGCCCGCATCCGGCGCTCGCTGTAGTTCTTGATCTCGTCGGTGGCCTCGACGAAGGTGTCGGGGCCGTACTTGCGGCAGTACTCCTGCACCCGGCGCTCGGCCACCTTCAGCGATCCGAACATGGCCCTGAAGTCTCCGTGGACGATCTTGGGAACCCGGATGTTGGCCAGGATCAGGTCCCACACGTCCTTGACGGGCTCGCCTCTGCGATAGACCTTCACCGGGGGAACGATGAGCCCCTCTTGGAAGATCTCGGTGGCGTCGCCGGGGAAGCCGCCGGGCGCGGAGCCGCCCACGTCGATCTGATGGCCCCGCACCGCCGGTATCGCCACCAGCCGCCCGTCGTGGAACACCGGTGCCATCATCGTGAAGTCGGTCAGGTGGGTGCCGCCCCGGAACGGGTCGTTGTGGAGGATGACATCGCCCTCGTCGAGGTTGTCGAGGCCGATCTCCTTGACGGTCCATTCGACGGTGTACGGCATCGACCCGAGATGGACGGGGTTGAACTCGGCCTGGGCCACCATCTCGCCGGTCCCGTCGAAGAGCGCGCACGAGAAGTCGAACCCCTCGCTGAAGATGGGCGAGTAGGCGGTGCGCGACAGCGCGTGGCCCATGCTGCGGCACAGGGCCACCAAGCCCTCGCGGATCACCTGGAGTGTGACTTGGTCGATCATGCTCACCCGCTCTCATCGACTGGATCGGTCATACTCACCCGCTCTGAGCCACGCTGACCACGATGTTGCCGAGGTCGTCGATGGCGGTGCTGTCGTCGGTGCCCCTGACCACCACGGTGGAGTCGGGCTCCTCGATGATCAAGGCGCCCGGCCGGGCCCAGCCCACGCTCAGGCCGCTCCGGTCGAACACGGGGGCCTCCACGACCTGGCCGGAGGAGGAGAACAGGGCCCGGCGCCCCTTGGCCTCGGCGCCGCCCTCGGGCTCGGGCGGGGCGAACTCCGGCTTCTCGACGGCCGCGATCACGGCGAGGCGCAGGCTGACGAACTCCAGCGCCTCGTCCTCCTTGTGGTGCCCGAACAGCCGAAGGTGCTCGGCGTGGAAGTTGTCGACGACGCGCCGCACGGTGGCCTCGGTGACCGGCCCCGGCGGGAAGGCGACGTTGACCTCGAAGTTCTGGCCGCTGTAGCGCACATCGGCGGTGAACTGCATAAGCGGTGCGGCGACGACCCCCATCCGGTCCATGGCCGCCTCGCCCTCGGCCACGAGCTCCTCCGACAGCGCCGTCAGCGTGGCCAGATCGAGTTCCTCCATGCGGCGCAGATAGCTGCGGACGAAGTCGAGGCGTATGTCGGCGCACAGGCCGCCGAACGCGCAGAACGCGCCCGGAAATCGCGGCACCAGCACCGTGCCCACACCGAGTTCTCGAGCCAGCTCGACTGCGGAGACGGGTCCGGCGCCGCCGTAGGCGATCATGGCGTAGTCCCGGGGGTCGTATCCCCGCTGGGTGGACACGATGTGCATCGCGCCGACCATGGACGCCTCCGCAACCCGCACGATCCCGAGAGCAGCCTCGGTCGCGGTCATGCCCACCCGGTCGCCGATCTGGTCGCTGATCGCCTGCCCGGCCGCCTCCGCGTCGAGCCGGACCCGACCACCGAGGAAATAGGCCGGGTCGATGAGGCCGATGGTCACGTAGGCGTCGGTGAGGGTGGGCAGCGCCCCTCCTTTGCCGTAGCACACCGGGCCCGGCTCCGACCCGGCCGAGTCCGGTCCGACCTGAATCAGGCCGCCCGGATCGACCCGGGCGATGCTGCCGCCTCCGGCCCCGATCGACTTGACGTCGACCAGCGGGATCTTGAAGGGGATGCCCCATTGGATGAACCCCTCCGTGGTGCGCGACGGGACTCCGCCCTCGATCAGGCTCACCTCGAAGCTGGTGCCGCCCACGTCTATGGCCAGGAGATTCGGATAGCCGCTCTGCACCCCGAGGTGGGCGGCCCCGATGACGCCGCCCGCGGGGCCCGACTGCAGGGTGCGCACCGGTGTCGCCCTGGCTTCGGCCACGGGCACGATCCCGCCGCCGGAGCTGATCACGGTCACGCCGCATTCCATGCCCCCGGAGGCCAGTCGCCGTTCCAGGTTCTCGAAGTACGCGCCCATCACCGGCTTGACGTACGCGTCGATCACCACCGTGCTGGAGCGCTCGTACTCCCTGATCTCGGGGAGGATCTCGCTGGAGATGGAGACCGGAACGTCAGGCCAGACCCGGGTGATGATGTCGCGGGCCTGACGCTCGTGAACCGGGCTCATGAAGGAGAACAGGAAGCACACCGCGATCGACTCCACGCCGGCGTCTCTCATCTCGGTGACCGTGGCCGCCAGGGCATCGGTGTCGAGCGGCGTGACCACCCGACCCCGGTAATCCACTCGCTCGGTCGCCTCGAAGCGCAGTCGTCGGGGCACTAGCGGCACCGGGCTCGCCCATTGGAGGTCGTAGTGGCGCTCCCGGTTGATCCGCATGATCTCCAGGGTGTCGCGGAACCCGGCCGTGGATATCAGGCCGACCCGGCCCCCTTTGCGCTCGACCACCGCGTTGGTGGCGGTGGTGGTGCCGTGCACGAACTGGCCGACGTCGGAGAGGGCGACCCCGCCCTCGGCCAGCACCTCCAGGACGCCGTCGGTGCGATCGGCGGGCGTGGTGAACGACTTGGACATCGACAGTTCGCCGGTAGTGCTGTCGAAGGCGACCAGATCGGTGAACGTGCCGCCGATGTCGACGCCGATCCGCAGCGGTCCGGGCGGGGTCACGAATCAGCGCCTGCGCCGACGGCCGCGCTCAGCCCGCCCAGCCAGGCCCGGGCGGCCGGCAGCCGGCTGACCGGCAAGATTCCCGGCGGGGCGTCGATCACGGTCGGGATGCTGTTGACCAGATGGGCGGACGTCGCGTAGAGGGCGTCGTTGCCGGGGCGGAAACGGATGCGGATGGGATGCTCGCCTTCGATGTCGATGGAGTCGCCGACCTCGTGCCCGGCCTCGGCGGGCCGCAGGTGCAGCAGCAGGTCGAGGGTCATGAACTCCGCTCCGTTGACACGGCCCCTCGCGGTGTGCAGGAAGCCCTCCGTCGAGCCGGCCGGAACAGCTCCGTACAGCGTGGGCGCGTCTTGGGTGGCCACGTAGGGGACGAACTCCTGGGTGACCGAGCTGTCGAGCCTCAGTCCGAGCCCCTCGACGACCATGCGTATGGACTCCGGGAATCCGACGTGACCGGCGATGGAGCCGTCGGCGTGGCCCGCGTCGAACTCGTCCAGCGTGTAGCCGATCCCGAGCCGCCGGTGGATGTCCCGGCCGAACCCGGACACGTCGACCACTCTGCGCCCGGTGATCCTGCCGATGTCCCAGCACAGGCCGCTGGCCGCCAGGACCAGGAAGTCGAAGATGAACCCGGGGTTGACCCCCGTCCCCAGAACCGAGGCGCCGCCCCGCTTGGCCGCTTCGTCTATGCGGTCCCATTCGGCCTCCCGGCCCGGCTCTCGATAGGCGAGCTCCTCGCACGCCGACACGAAGTTCACGCCCGCCGTCACACAGGCGACTACATCGTCGGCCACTTGATGCAGGAACGAGCGCGACCCGTCGATGACCGCCACCGGTGCCGTGGCCAAGAGCTCTGACAGCTCGCCGAACACGGGGATCGGCTTGTCCGAGGCCACCCCGGCAATCTCGGCCAAATCCCCGCCGATTGCATCACGGTCCGCGCTGCACGCCCCGACGAGTTGGTAGTCGTGACGATGGGTCAACAGCAGCCGGGCAGCGTGGCGGCCGACTCCCCCCGATCCGATTATCCCGATGGGAAGCACCCCGGTCCCCTCTCGTCGAGCCCCGGGCATGATACGCATCCGACTTCGGGGCCTTCCAAGGGCAGGACGGCGGGCCGGGCTCGGCGACCCCTGGCTGCGAGGCGCGTCGGCTGTACTAGGTGCCGAAGTCGTCGGGGACGTGGACGGGCATGTCGGACTGGGCCCATTCCTTGATCGTGTCGGCCACTTGGGCTGCCTCCTCGGCGGGCATCGCGGCCACGATGCTGCGGCCGAGTGCCTCGAACACGGGAATCTCGTCGTCTTCAAGGGCTCGCATCGGCACTTTGCGGGCCATGGCCGCGTCGAGGGCGGGGATCAGCCGGTCGAGCTTGGCCCGCTCGCGGTCGGCCTCGCCCTCAGCGAACTCGCCCATCACGTCGGCCGCGAACAGCTCCAGGGTCTCGCAGATGTGGTCGTGGCGGTTGTTGCCGCCCTGCTGGATGAACACCACTTGGTCGACACCGGCCTCGGCGAAGCCCCGCAGATGGTCGCGCACCTGCTCGGGGGTACCGATGCCACTCTGCTCTCCCCGGTCCTCGATGGTGTGCCGGGCGGCGAGATAGTCAGCCCAGATGTCGGTCCGGCCCGGCTTGTGCTCGCCGAAGATGTAGTGGTGGCCGAGTCCGTAGCCGAAGAACTGGAAGCCGTCGAGGCCCCGGCGCCTGGCCTCGTCGGCGTCGGGATGCACCGACAGGCCGGTGACCATGGCGATGTTGGGGTTGACGACGTGGCCGATGGGCACGCACTCGGTCTCCAGGATCCGGTAGTAGTCCTGCACCCAGGCGGCCGCGTCACCGGGATCGACGAACGAGAAAGTGAGGGCGCCGATGCCCAGCCGGGCGGCCAGCTTGATCGTCTCCCGGCTGGAGCAGGCCACCCACAGAGGCGGATGGGGCTTCTGCACCGGCTTGGGCACCACATTGCGGCACGGCATCGAGAAGTAGTCGCCGTCGTAACCCGGATACGGGTCCATGGCCATCATGTTGCAGCACTGCTCGACCGCTTCCTGCCAGGCAGGGCGCTTATGGTCGGCGTCCACGCCGAAGCCGCCCAGCTCCAGGATCGACGACGACTCGCCGGTGCCGAAGTCCACCCGCCCGCCCGACACCAGGTCGAGAGTAGAGATCCGCTCGGCCACCCGGGCCGGGTGGTTGTAGTCGGGTGGCATCAGCACGATGCCGTGGCCGAGCCGGATCCGCTTGGTGCGCTGGCTGCAGGCGGCCAGGAACACCTCGGGCGCGGAGGAATGCGAGTACTCCTCCAGGAAGTGGTGCTCAACCTCCCAGGCGTAGTCGAAGCCGAGCCGGTCGGCCAGCTCCACCTGCTCCAACGCCTCGTTGAAGAGCCTCTGCTCGTCGCCCTCGCCCCAGGGCCGAGGCAACTGATGCTCATAGAAGATCCCGAACTTCACGGAACGCGACTCTATGAGCCACCGGGATCAATCGCAGCCTCGGCTTCCCGCGCGCGGCGGCGGGGGTAGATGAGGCTGAACAGGATTAGGTTGCAGAGGAAGCCTCCGGCGCACACCATCCACACGGTGCGGTAGGCGGCCAGCTGGGCGGCGGGGCTGTCGGACTGGCCGATCATGGCGAACGCCACCGCGATGGCGAGGGCTACGGATAGCTGGAAGAAGGTGGTGCGGCCGGCGGCGGCCATGGCGTAGCGCTCCGGGGGGATGTCCCGCAGCGCCGCGCCCACAAGTTGCGAGAAGCCGGTCCCGGCCGCCAGCCCCACGAGCGCGGTGGCCACCAGCAGCTTGGCCAGCGACGGCGCGGTGGTGATCGAGAGAATCAGCCAGAGCACGCCTGCCGCGCCGCAGGTCGATCCGACGATGAGGATGGGAGCGTTGCCGATCCGGTCGGCCAGGCGCCCGGCCTGTGGGGCGACGAGGAACGACACGACCGGGCCCACCGCGTAGGCCAGGCCCGTCTTGATGATCGACCAGCCCCACACGTCCTGGATGAACGACGGCAACGGCACCAGCAGCGCGAAGAAACCCAATGCGAAGAACAGCGACCCGAGATTGCCCAGCACGAAAGAGCGGATCCGCATGAGTGCCAGGTCGAACAGGGGGGCCGGGTGTCGCCTGCTGCGGATCGTGAACACCGCGATCATGGCGGCGCCGGCCGCGAACGAGCCGAGCGTGGGAGCGGTTCCCCAGCCCCAGGCCTCGCCCTGCACGATCCCGAGGATGATGGTGCCCACCCCGAACGACGCCAGTGGCACTCCGATGACATCAACACGGCCGCCGGTGCGGCCCGCCTTGCTCTCGGCCAGCGCCCTGGCGCCGAGCAGCAGCGAGGCCGCCGCGACGGGAACATTCACGTAGAACACGGCCCGCCAACTGAAGGCCTCGATCAGCAGAGCCCCGAGAGTGGGCCCCAGAGCGGCCGCCAGCCCGCCGGTGGCGCCCCATACTCCGATGGCGGTCTGGTGGCGCCCGCGGGGGAATGCGGTGAGCAGCAGTGCGAGTCCGGCGGGGTATTGCATGGATCCGCCGACGGCCTGCAAAGCTCTCGCCGCGATGAGCACGCCAATGCTCGTCGAGGCCCCGGCGACTATCGATCCCGCCGCGAAAAGCACCAGGCCGAACAGGAATATCCGGCGACGTCCGTAGCGGTCGGCCAGCCAGCCCGACAGCAACAGCAGCGCGGCCACCACGATCGAGTAGGCGTTCACCACCCACGACAGCGCCGCCGGAGTGGCACCCAGCGAGGCTCGGATCTTCGGCAGCGCCAGCGAGATGATGGTGAGCTCCATGGCCACCATGAACACCGCCACCGAGACCACGGCTAGCGTCAGCCAGGCCGACCGGGGGACGCGTTCCATTATCGGCAACTCTACGACGGCACGTCGTCCTCGAATGTCCGAGCGGACGGGCAGCCCTGCCGCAACTCCACGACTGCCTGAAGGCTGTTCAAGAGCGAGACACGCGATGATCTACTCTTAGGAAAGAGTCTCTACTCTGGTTAGACATAAGGGCGGAGCTTGTAGTAGGGTCCGGCCGAGCGGGCACGTTGGCGACGCGTGCGCCCCTAGCGCTACGGTTTCGCTCGCACTCACAAGCAGCCCGATAGGGGGAGAAATGGCCACTGATCTTGAGAGGTTCGTCGAAGCGGACGGACGCGAAGAGCAGATCCGAGAGGTGGAGGCCCGCATCGAGGCCGACGACATCCGGTACCTGTACTGCCAGTTCGTCTCGGTCACGGGCCGGATCATGGGCAAGGGCATACCGGCCAAGCACTTCGGCATGATCGCCCGCAAGGGCTTCCAACTCGTCTACGGCTCCACCGCCAACCTCTTCATCGACCGCCACGGCAACTACATCGGCTACGGCCCCGAGGCCCGCGAGCTCGTCGGCATCGGCGAGCCCGAGACGTTCATGCCGCTGCCCTGGGACCCCAAGACGGCCCGAGTGTGGTGCACGCTGTTCCGAGGCCGCGAGGAGGAGGTCGACGGCGGCGCCTACCTGACCTCGGACTGCCGAGGCAACCTCAGGCGGCTCCACGCCGACTTCGAGGCCAAGCACGGGCTGCACCTGCGGGCCGGCTGCGAGCCCGAGATGATGTGGCTCAAGGCCGACGCCGACGGCAAGCCCACGGTGGAGGGCATGACCAAGCCGAACTGCTACCACATCGACCAGTTCGCCGAGCTCCAGCCGCTGATCCACAAGGTGGTGGAGTACTGCGAGGCCATGGGCCTGGACATGATCCAGGGCGACCACGAGGACGCCCCCGGCCAGCTCGAGCTGAACTTCATGTTCGACCGGGCCGAGGTCACCGCCGACCGGCTCACCACCTACCGCCAGGTGTGCAAGCAGGTGGGCCGGGAGCTGGGCGCCTTCCCGTGCTTCATGCCCAAGCCGTTCATGGGGGTGTCGGCCAACGGGTGCCACCACAACATCTCGCTGTGGGACGGCGACGGCAACAACAAGTTCATGCCCGAGGGCGACAACCCGCAGCTGCCCGGCCCGGTCGGCATGAAGGCCATCGGCGGCATCCTCGAGCACGTCCGGGCGCTGACCTGTCTCACGTCGCCGACGGTCAACTCCTACCGCCGGCTGTGGGACACCGGCTTCTGGGCGCCGGTGTTCGCCGACTGGGGCTTCCAGAACCGCACCACCGCCCTGCGGGTGAGCGCCCCGGGCCGCTTCGAGTACCGCTCGGTGGACAGCGCGGTCAACCCGCACCTGTCGTTCGCGGGGCTGCTGCAGGCCATGGACGACGGCCTCGACCGCAGCCTCGACCCGGGCGAGCCCGAGGAGCGCAACATCTACGAGGCCATGGAGGCGGGCAAGGACGTCCAGAAGATCCCGCTCACCCTGGGCGAGGCCCTGGAGGCGCTGCGCAGCGACGAGGTCGTCATGCGCGCGCTGCCGGGCGAGATGAGCAAGGTGTTCTTCCACTACAAGGACGACGAGTGGGAGCGGTTCCTGGCCACCGTGTCGGACTGGGACGTGGAGGAGTACCTGGACGTCCTTCCCTGACGGCCGAAGAAACCGAGCAACAGAACCACGACACCTCGAACAAGGGGGTAGCACCATGTGCGGCATAGCCGGCGTGATCCACCGGCACGGCGCTGCCGACGTCGGCGCCGAGCTCACAGCCATGCTCCAGTCGATGAAGCACCGCGGGCCGGACTCCACCGGCTACGCGGTCTACGGACCGGCCGACGACATGGTCGTCATCCGTTTCGTGCTGGCCGAGCCCAACAAGAGCACCGGCTTCGGGATGGAGGAACGCCTCGAGCGAAACCGGGCCGAGGTGGAGAGCCGGCTGGCCAAGATCGGTGCCGAGGTGGCCACCGTCACCAGCGACACCGGCTACGCCTTCCGGGCCACCATCCGCTACGGCGGCGACCTGAAGGCTTTGGCCGACTACCTCGAGGACGTGCCCGGCTGCGAGGTGCTGTCGCTGGGCAGCTCTCTGGAGATCATCAAGGACCTCGGCGACGCCGAGACGGTCAGCGGCCAGTACGAACTGGGCTCTTTCCGGGGCACCCACGGCATCGGCCATGTGCGCATGGCCACCGAGTCCGAGGTCGACCTGGCCAGCGCCCACCCCTACTGGGCCTACCCGTTCGCGGACGTGGCCGTGGTCCACAACGGACAGCTCACCAACTACCACCAGTGGCGCCGCCGACTGGAGCAGCACGGCCACCGGTTCCAGAGCGAGTGCGACTCCGAGATCATCGCGGTGTACCTGGCCGAGTACATGTCGCGGGGCCTGTCGCTGGAGACGGCCATGAAGCACAGCCTCGACGACCTCGACGGCGTGTTCACCTACGTGTGCGTCACCGGCAACGAGCTGGGCGTCGCCAAGGACGAGATGGCAGCCAAGCCGCTGGTGCTGTTCGAGTCCGATCCCCTGGTGGCGGTGGCCACCGAGGAGGTCGCCATCCGGGCCCTGGTCAAGCGCGAGGTCATAACCCGCGACCCCTACGAGCGGGAGGTGCTGGTGTGGCAGGTCTAGGCAGCGTGACGGTCGGTGCTGGTGTGGCAGGTCTGAGTCGGGATCCCAGCCCGAGAGGGGAGCGCTGATGCCCGGCTCAGGGTCGCGCAGCGGCGTCAGCTACGACGCCCGGGGGCTGGTGGAGCCCCACGCCGAGATGCCCGACAACATCGAGATCGACGGAGGACGGGCTCGCTTCGACGCCACCGACCTGACCATCCGCCAGATCAACATGGCGCTGCGCAAGCTGATCTACAACGACGGCATCGGTGACGTGACCGTGCTCAACCCGTCCTCCAAGCACTCGCTGGCGGTCGGGATCCTCAAGCGCTGCCGCATCCACTTCGAGGGCAGCCCCGGCTGGTTCGCCTGCGGGCTCATCGACGGGCCCGAGGTCACCATCAACGGCCGGGTGGGCTGGTCGGTGGCCGAGAACATGATGTCGGGCGTGGTGACCGTCGAGCGCAGCGCGGGCTCGCTCACCGGGGCGGCCATCCGCGGCGGAGACCTGATCATCAAGGGCGACGTCGGGGCCCGCACCGGCATCGACCAGAAGGGCGGCACCATCATCGTCACCGGCGACGTGGGCATCAACACCGGGTTCATGATGCAGCGTGGCCGCCAGATCATCTGCGGCAACGCCGGCATGAACCTGGGCGACTCCATGTACGACGGCACCATCTACGTGGCCGGCAAGGTGCGCTCGCTGGGCGTGGACTGCGTGCCGGGAGACTGGACCGACGCCGACACCGAGCTGATCAAGCGCAAGTTCCGCATCCACGGGCTCGGCGACCCGCCCGAGTTCCAGAAGTTCGTGTGCGGCAAGCAGCTCCACAACTACGACGCGCTGGAGCCCTCCGAGCGCAAGCTCGTCATCCACTAGAGGCCGAGCGGAAGGGGAGCGATTCGTGAGCAAGTTCGCGAGGCATCGAGCGAGGCCGTGGCCCGAGCGGCCCGTGAGCGCAGCGAACAAGAGCGGGAATTAGGAGCACTGGTCATGTCTGAAGTCAACAAGAGCACCGACGTCCTGGGCAAGAGCCGCATCTTCACGCCCGAGGTCATCAACGACATCCATGTGAAGTCCGAGCTGGGCCGCTACCGGATGCGAGGCTTCTCGATCTTCAAGAAGATCCCCCACTGGGACGAGCTGGTGTTCCTGCCGGGCACCCTCACCCGGTTCGTGATCGAGGGCTACCGCGAGAAGTGCGAGACCCGCACGGTCATCGGCTCGCGCTTCGCGGCCAAGCCCCTGGAGCTCGACATCCCGGTGTACATCACCGGCATGAGCTTCGGCGCGCTGTCGCTGGAGGCCAAGATGGCCCTGGCCAAGGGCGCCTCCATGGCCGGCACCGCCACCTGCTCGGGCGAGGGCGGGATGATCCCGCCCGAACGCGACCTGTCCACCAAGTGGTACTACCAGATCATCCAGAGCCGCTACGGCTTCAACCCCCATCACCTGATGCTGGCCGACGCGGTGGAGTTCTTCATCGGACAGGGCTGCAAGGTCGGCCTCGGCGGCCACCTCATGGGCCAGAAGGTCACCGAGCAGGTGGCCGAGATGCGCTCGCTGCCCGCGGGCATCGACCAGCGCTCCCCGGCACGGCATCCCGACTGGCTCGGCCCCGACGACCTGTCGCTGAAGATCCAGGAGGTACGCGAGGCCACCGACTACCAGATCCCCATCCAGCTCAAGCTGGGCTCGGCCCGGGTCTACGACGACGTGCGCATGGCGGCCAAGTGCGGCCCCGACGTGATCTACCTCGACGGCGCCGAGGGTGGCACCGGCGCCGGACCCCACCTGGCCACCGAGGAGACCGGCATCCCGCTGATGGCGGCCATCCCCGAGGCCCGCCGGGCCCTCGAAGACGTGGGCCTGGCCGACGACATCGACCTGGTCGTGGCGGGCGGCATCCGCAACGGCGGCGACGTGGCCAAGTGCCTGGCCCTGGGGGCCGACGCGGTGGCGTTGGGCACGGCCGCGCTGATGGCGCTCAACTGCAACAAGGAGATCCCTGGCGTCACCGACTACGAGGGCACCATCGGCGTGCCCGCGGGCGAGTGCTACCACTGCCACACCGGCCGCTGCCCGGTGGGGGTGGCCACTCAGGACGTGGAGCTGCGCAAGCGCCTCGACGTCGACGAGGCCGCCCTGCGGGTCTACAACTTCCTGATCACGCTCACGATGGAGGTGCAGATGCTGGCCCGGGCCTGCGGCAAGACCGACATCCACTCACTGGAGCCCGAGGACCTGGCCGCCCTCACCCACGAGGCGGCGGCCATGGCCAAGGTGCCTCTGGCGGGAACCAACTACATCCCCGGCGTCACCGAGGAGCGCACCCTGGCCGAGATCAGGGACCTGTTCGACAAGCACGTCATCGACGGAGGAATGTGAAATGGCTGGAACTGCCGACGCGACGACGAGGGAGCAGTGACATGGCCGGATCGGCGAGCACGGGCGAGAGCCCCCGCGAGACCCGCACGGTCGCCATCGACGCCGAGGTGCTGGCCGGCAAGCGCTTCGCCTATCAGGAGGACGTGTCGCTGGTGGAGGACATCGACCTGCTGGCGGCCACCCCCGGCCCCGACATCAACTGGCTGGAGGACATCACCCTGCTGGAGGAGGACGGCGTGCCCGCGGTGTTCGACCGCTACTCGAACTCGTTTCTGAAGATCTACTTCCCGATCCCGCCCGGCCGCGAGGACGAGGTCGCCCGCAAGGTGCTCATCAAGCACCTGACCGAGGGCAACTCCTACGGGATCACGCTCAAGGACATCCACTGCAAGTTCCCGCAGGTAGAGCTGGGGCCGTGGGTGGACGATTCTCCGATCGTGGGCACCGACTGGCGCCAGCCGGTGCTGGAGGGATGGACCGCCCCCGCGAGCCACTGAGACCGAGAGGCTGAGCGCGAGCAGACAAGGAGGGCAGCTCCAATGGGACTTCCAGGCTCGGCACGCTATGTGATCATCGGCGCCGGCATACACGGCCTGTCGACTGCGTGGAACCTGGCCCGCGACCTGGGATCGTCGGGTCGGGGATCGGGCGACGACGTGGTGGTCATCGACAAGACCGGCGTCGGCGCGGGCGCGTCCGGCATCGCCTGCGGCGTCGTGCGCAACAACTACTTCCAGCCGGCCATGCGCGAGCTGATGGCCCACTGCACCGACGTCTGGGAGAGCGACCCCGAGGCGTTCTCATACCATCCGGTGGGCTACCTGCAGATCAGCCACGAGGCCATGCGGGCCGACGTGGCCTCGATCCACGCCCAGCAGCAGGCCATCGGCTACTCCTCGACCTTCGTCGAGGGCGCGGCGCCCTCGGCGGCGTACATGCGGGGGATCTTCGACGACTGGCAGGCTCAGGGCGTCACCAGCGTGCTGCACGAGCACCGCGGCGGCTACGCCAACAACATGGCGTCGCTCAAGGGACTGCTGCAGAAGGCGGAAGCCGAGGGCGTGGCCGTGGTGGGCGGCGTGACCGTGACCGGCTTCGACCGCGACGCATCCGGGGCGGTCACTGCGGTGCTCACCGACCAGGGGCCGGTGGAGTGCGACCATGTGGTGGTGGCGGTCGGGCCGTGGGTCCAGCAGATCTGGGCCATGCTCGACCTGCCCTTCACTGTCGATGTGCTCGGACGCGACGGTCGCCTCCACCGCCGGCCCACCTGGACCTACATGTGCCTGCAGGAGGGCACGCTCGGTGTCGATCCGGGCTACCTCACCGACAACGACGGGAACATGCCGCCGGTGGTCCACATCGACACTGACGCCCCGCTGCACGACGAAGAAGGGCTGGTCACCGAGGGGCCGTGGGGCGTCTACTACAAGCCCGACTTCAACTTCGGCGGCGTGCAGGGCGGCTACATGCCCTACGTGGTGGACAAGCCCGCTGAGGAGGTCGCGGTCGATCCCTACGGCCCGGACTCGCCCGACTTCATCGTGGGCGCCGAGTTCTACCGCACCTGGAGCGCGGCGCTGGCCCACTGCCAGAAGCGCTTCGAGGGCAAGTCGCACCTGATGAGCACCGAGCCGTCGGGCGGCATCGGCAGCTTCTCGCCCGACAACTTCCCGGTGTTCGACACGTTCTGCGACAACGCCTACTTCATCGCCGACTCCAACCACGGCTACAAGATGATCGGCGTGGGCAGCCTGGTAGCCAAGGAGCTGCTGGGCGAGTCGCAGGCCCTGCTGGCGCCGTTCCGATGGTCGCGCTACGCCGAGGGCAGGCTCCACCCGGTCAGCAACTCGCCCTACCCCTGGAGCTGACCGCAGCCCGGGGGACGGCTGCAACCAACAAGTCGCCGATCCGCTGAGGCCGTCCGGCCTATGGGTTTGGGATAGTTTGTCGCGGTGTACTCTTCGCTGGCCCGGCGGTGCTTCCGGCGTCCCTGGCGCGGACTCGTCGTCTGGCTCCTGGTCCTGTTCGCGGTGCTGGGTATCTCCGGGAATCTCGGAGAGGCCTACAGCGCCGATTTGGCCATAGCCGGCACCGAGAGCCACGACGGCAACGACCTTCTCAAGCAGCACTTCGCCGGCGTTGGCGCCGGACCGGCCGGCACCATCGTGTTCCGGGCCGAGCAAGGCGTGGACGATCCCGAGGTGCGGTCGGCGATGGGCGAGTTGTTCGCTCGGGTGAGGGCACTCGAGGACACCTCCATCATCACGCCGTACGATCCGCTGGTCGGGCCGCTGCGAATCGCGCAGGACGGCGACCATGCAGGCCGCGTCGCATACGCCGATGTGAGTCTCCCGGCCGGGACGAGCGCCACCGAGGCCCAGGACATGGGAAGGACCATCGAGGGCCTGATCTCCGAGCTCGAGTTGCGATCCATCGAGGGCCTCGAGGTGGAAGTGGGCGGGGTCTGGTTCGCCGAACTGAGGCCGCCCGAGTCCGAGGCCATCGGGCTGGCCTTCGCGGTGTTCGTCCTCATCGCAATGCTGGGTTCGGTTATGGCCATGGGCGCCACTGTGGTGGCGGCTCTGGTCACCGTCGGCATCGGCGCGGCCACCATCATCGTCCTCAGCAACTTCATGACCGTGCCCGACTTCGCGCCGGCCATAGGCCTCATGATCGGGCTGGGCGTCGGCATCGACTACGCACTGTTCATCATCACCCGCTACCGGGACGCGCTGAGCGAGGGCCACGAGCGGGAGCAGGCCCTAGTGCTGGCGCTCGACTCCGCAGGCAGGTCCGTCATATTCGCGGGCGCGACTGTCGTCGTGTCGCTGCTGGGCATGCTGTTCATCGGGATCCCGTTCGTGACCGGCTTCGGCGTCGCCGCGGCCGCGACCGTGACAGTGGTGGTGGTCGGCTCGGTCACGCTGCTGCCGTCGCTGGTCGCCCTGCTCGGCGACCGGCTCACCACCACCCGGGTTCGGGGCGTGGTGGCCGCGGCGCTGTTCAGCGCAGCCCTGTTCGGCGCCGGCGCCGGGATCGAGCCGTTGGCCATCGGCGCCGTGCCGGCTGCTCTGGTCGTGCTGGCGGCCGGGATGTTCGGAGGGGACGGGAACCCTCTGCGACGAAGGCTGCGGTCCCGTCGGACCCGTCCGCTCCGCGAGACGGGGTGGTACCGGCTCAGCCGCGCCGTGCAGGCTCGGCCGTGGAGCTTCGCCATAGGCGGCACCGCGCTGCTGCTGTTGTTGGCTGCTCCGGTGTTCGTGCTGCGGTTCGGATTCGCGGACGAGAGCAACTACGCCGCGGAGACCACCACCCGCAAGGCCTACGACCTGCTCGTCGACGGCTTCGGAGCGGGTGCCAACGGTCCTCTGCTGGTGGTGACCGAGGTGTCGGGCGTCGCCCAGATGGCCGAGTTGGCCAGCCTGGCAGGGGCCATCGAGGCCACCGACGGGGTCAGCTTCGTCAGCCCTCCCATCCCCAACAGCCCGCTGGCGCCGACCGCGGCCGCCCTCGAGGTCCGGCCGGCCACCGGGCCCCAGGCTGACGAGACCGAGGCCCTCGTCAAGCACCTTCGCAGCAATGTGATCCCCGCGGCCGCCGCCGGGACGAGCCTCGATCCTGTGATCACCGGGCTGGTCGCGGTCAAGGCCGACGTCAGCGACTTCTTGAAGTCGCGCACCTTGGTGTTCTTCGTGGCGGTGCTGGGCGCCTCCTTCCTGCTGCTGATGGCCGTGTTCCGCTCGCTGGTCGTGCCGCTGAAGGCCGTCATCATGAACATGCTCTCGATCGGCGCGGCCTACGGCGTGCTGGTGGCCGTGTTCCAGTGGGGCTGGCTGGGCGGCCTCGTGGGGGTCGAGCCGGGGCCGATAGAGCCGTTCATGCCTATGATGCTGTTCGCGGTCCTGTTCGGCCTGTCCATGGACTACGAGGTGTTCCTCCTGTCGAGGATGAAGGAGGAGTTCGAACGCACCGGCGACGCGGTGAACTCCGTTGCCGACGGCTTGGCCCTGACAGCCCGAGTGATCACCGCGGCCGCCTTGATCATGGTGTTCGTGTTCGGGAGCTTCGTGTTCGAGGACCAGCGGGCAATCAAGATGTTCGGCGTCGGTTTGGCGGCCGCGGTTGCAGCCGACGCCAGCCTTGTACGGATGCTCATCGTGCCCTCGACGATGGAGCTGCTCGGCGCTCGCAACTGGTGGCTCCCAGGCTGGCTCGACCGCATTCTTCCGAACGTCAGAGTTGAAGGCAGCAACATGGCCTGATCTACAGGGCCGCATTGGGTCGTAAAGCCCGTCGGCGAGGATAGGCCCACACCGATAGGCTGGTGAAGATGCACGTCGGCGAGCATGAAGCTGACGGCTCGCCCGTGGTGCCGTCCGACTATCGCGACTCGTTCAAGCGCGCGTATGCGGCGGACTCCGACCGGGCGACGAACTACATCGTGCACACGATGGTGGCCGACCCGGTCTGTGACGAGATGATGGACCAGCTCGCCGCGGCTCCGATGGACGACTCGGACCGGTTCTTGCGGGCGGCCGTCGAGGATCCCGACGATCCGGCGCTGAAGGACGCTCCGCCCGCGGTGCACGCCTTCGTCGAGGAGTTGGAGACGGTGCCCGACTGGGTCGACTTCGCAGACTTCACCGGCGGCGTCCGGGCCTTCCACCGGGACTCGGGGACGTGCCTGGCCGCGATGCTGGGCGGTGTGCTCGTCGAGGGCTTCTCCACCACCATCGCCAAGTCCTTCTTCATCACCGGGCGGCTGCGCGATCAGGGGGTCAGGCGCCTGCACCAGAACAACCGTCACATGATCGAGATATTCCTGCCGTCCGGCTTGGAGACGAAGAACGACGGCTGGAAGCTCTCGGTGCGGATCCGGTTGGTGCATGCCAAGGTCAGGCAACTCTTCAACAGTTCCCACGATTGGGACACCGACGCGCAGGGGGTGCCGGTCAGTGCGGCCCAGACCGCTTACGCACTGACGGCCTTCTCGGCGAGGATGCTGCTGCACATGAAGGGGCTGGGTGCCAGATACAGCGACGAGGAGCGCGACAGCTTCATGGCTGTCTGGCGGTATTCGGGGCATTTGATGGGAATCCCCTCCACTATCCTGCTACGCGACTACGCCGACGCGCTGGAGCTGTTCAGGATCGGCAGCTTGTGCGAGCCCGACCCGGACATCGAGTCGATCGTCATGGCAAACTCACTGGTGCACTCGGCGCCCCTCGTGGCCGGAATCACCGATCCGGCCGATCGCCGCAAGATGGCGAAGTACATTTTCACGGTGTCGCGCGCCATGATCGGCGAAGCGCTGGCCGACCGGCTGCAGTATCCGTCCGGTCGCACGCTCGGCGTGCTGCCCTGGTTCCGCGTCCAGCGGCGATACCACCGCTTCATGAAGGATCGGATCCCGATGCTGACCCGGGAGTCGAACTTCACCGCGTTCAGCACTCTGCTCGAAGTGTCGGCCCTGAAGGAGTTGGACATCGGTTACAGACTCCCCGACCACGTCTACGCGGAGGAGTCGCGTAGCTGGTGAGTCCGGCGGCAGGGGGCTTTCCGCCAGCAGGTCGGAAGCCTGCTGGGCCGCGCTGCCGCCGCTGGCCGGGGCGCCGCCGACCGTGGGTAGATCGCTTGCATCCGCCCGCACGAGGTAAGCCGCAGCCCGGTCGCGCGCATGGCACCGTGGCGCCGTGTAGCATCGCGACGGGTCACAGCCGACTGCGATCGATCAGCGATTGCGAGGAGAGCGATTTCATTGGACATCAGCACTGAGCGGCATGGTGCCGTCTTGATCGCAAGGGCCGAAGGCCGCGTCGACGGATCCAACGCGCAGCAGTTCCATCAGGCGGTGGAGTCGGCGCTGGGCGCTGATGATCTGGCGATGGCGCTTGACTTCAGTCGACTCTCATACATCAGCAGCGCAGGTCTTCGCGTGGTGCTGTTGACTGCCAAAACGTTACAACAGCGGCGAGGGCGTCTAGTTGTATGCTCACTTCCCAATGGCATAAGGGAACTCTTTCAGATCAGCGGTTTCGACAAGATCATCACCATATGCGAGTCTTGTGACGAGGCAGTTGCTGAACTCAACGGCAGTTGAATACACGAGGCAGCCTGACGATGTTCAGATCTACTATGCTATTAGCCAGTTCGCGTGATTCTATACAAATCGGACCATCAACGAAAGCAATTCAAATCCAATGATAGAGCCTCCATACAAAATTCTGGTTGTCGATGATGAACCGGACCTCGAGCCTTTGGTGTTGCAACGTATGCGGCGGCATATTCGATCAGGCCAATACATATTCACCTTTGCCCAGAACGGGATTGAAGCCCTAGAGTGCCTGAGAGAGGACGAAGAGATACTAATTGTCTTGTCCGATATAAATATGCCGAAAATGGATGGTCTCACACTCCTTGAGAACATTCCTAGCGTAAATCCCAATGTGCGTTCTGTGATCATTTCAGCCTACGGAGACATGAAGAACATTCGCACTGCGATGAACCGTGGTGCTTTCGACTTTGTGACAAAGCCGGTGGACTTCGATGATCTCAAGTTGACAATTGAACGTACATTGCAGCATTTGCTGGAATGGACCGAGGCACTGGCCGCTCGCGACAGGCTTGTAACGATCCAGAACGAACTGAGCGTGGCCAGTACCATGCAACAGTCGATACTGCCTAGGAGTTTCCCTACGTCAGACCTCTACGACGTGTACGCCAGCATGAAGCCCGCACGATCAGTGGGCGGCGACTTCTTCGACATAGTCATGCTCGACGCTGGCCGTGTCGGCATCGCCATCGCCGACGTTTCGGACAAGGGCGTGCCGGCTGCACTGTTCATGATGTCCAGCCGCACGCTGTTGAAGGGATCAGCCATCGGGATGGAGGCGCCCGGGGAAGTCCTGCGCGAGGTCAACGACCTTCTATGCGAGAATAATGACACTGCAATGTTCGTCACGCTCTTCTATGCGGTCTATGATCCCCTCAGTGGGCGACTCACGTACGCTAACGGCGGACACAACACGCCAGTTATCGTGGACACTACTGGCGGATCGAGACAGCTACCGATGACCGGAGGTGTGGCACTAGGATTGATGTCGGGCCTCGAGTATGATCACGACTCTGTCGTGCTGAGACCCGGTGAGACAGTTGTTCTGTACACAGACGGTGTAACCGAGGCAATGAATCTCGAAAAAGAAGAGTTCGGAATGGAGCGTCTTGAGCAGATGTTTGAAGGGTCGCCTCCAAATAATGCCAAAACAGCCAACGATCTGATTTTTGACGCTGTGAATGAGTTCGCGGGCGACGCTCCACAATCCGATGACATCACATGCATGACACTACGTCGCAACGAGGAGTGAAGATGGCCGAGAAGCTGGTCCTTGAAGTAGACAACCATCGCAGTGAACTCGATCGCATTACCGCGGCTGTCGAAGAGTTGGGAGAGCGTGAGCAATGGCCACCGGCGCTCGTGTTCAAGGTCCATCTTGCGCTCGAGGAATTGGTGGTGAACGTGATGACCCATGGTCGGCATGAGAAGATGCACGAGATACGGGTGACGCTCACCTCAGACGACGAGGCGGTGTCAGTGGAGATTATGGACGACGGCCTGCCGTTCGACCCGTTGAATGACGCCCCCGAGCCGGACCTCACGGGCCAGATCGAAGATCGTCGAGTGGGCGGTCTCGGCGTGTTCCTCGTGCTGGACATGGCGGATGAAGTCAACTACGCCCGAGAGCACGGGAAGAACTGCTTCTTCATGAAAGTGCTCCGGGACGCATGAGGGACGGCCCCGGAGTGAGAGGATCGCTTCGGTGAGCCGGGCCGGGCTCTGCGTCTCGGTGGCAGTTCTGATCGTGGTCGGGTGCGGTTCGTCGGGACCCGGCGACGACAGCTCGGTCATCTCCACTACTGTGCCGGAGAGCTTCGACGGCGAGGTGGGCACGGCCCAGCCTGCCGCGGACGCTGGCCCGACCCCCGGCGTGTCGGACCAGGCGGTCGTCTTCGGTCAGTCCGCCGCGTTCAGCGGCCCGGCCGCGGAGTTGGGCACCAGCATGCGGCTCGGGGTCGAGGCCGCCTTCGCCGAGGCGAACCGCGGCGGCGGCGTCCACGGTCGGCGGTTGGAGCTCGTCTCCCTCGACGATGCCTACGAGCCCGAGGCGGCCATCGCCAACACCCGCACGCTGATCGAGCAGGAGCAGGTGTTCGCGCTGATCGGCGCCGTGGGCACTCCGACTTCCCGTTCGGCGACGCCGGTGGCCGCCGAGAGCGGTGTGCCCTACGTTGCTCCATTCACCGGCGCGGCCTTCCTGCGCGACCCGCAGTGGGAGAATGTGATCAACCTCAGAGCCTCCTATTACCAGGAGACCGAGGAGATGGTGGAGCGCCTGACCTCCGACTTGGGCGTCGAGCGGATCGCGGTCATGTACCAGGACGACTCGTTCGGCCGGGCTGGGTACCGGGGCGCCCTCCAGGCTCTGGAGCGCCGGACTATGGAGCCCGTGTCTCTGGGGGTGTACACGCGCAACACGACTGCCGTGAAGTCGGGGTTGCTGGACGTGCGCCAGGGCGATCCCGACGCAGTCATCATCGTCGGAGCCTACAAGCCGGTGGCGTCGGTGATCACCTGGGCCCGGGTACTCGGGATGGACGCCGTGTTCATCACCCTCTCCTTCGTGGGAAGCAACGCCCTCGCTGAGGAGCTTGGCAGCTACGCTCCCGGCGTCTTCGCCACGCAGGTGATGCCGTTTCCGACCGACGCCACGGTGCCGGCTGTGGCCGCCTACCTCGAGGCGCTGTCCGCGCACGATCCGGAGGCCGATCCGGGGTTCGTGTCCATCGAGGGCTACCTGGCCGGGCGGCTCGCCATCGCCAGTCTCGAGCTGTGCGGCCCAGAGCTCGACCGGGCCTGCTTCCTGGCGAGCTTCAATGACTTGAGGGCCGAGCACCTCGAGAGCTTCGAGCTGGACTTCGGACCCGACGACAACCAGGGTTCCGACGCGGTGTTCCTGACGGTGATCGACGAGAACGGCCAATACCGGCCCATCGAGACGATGTTGGAGGCGACTCGATGACGGATCTGCGCGGCGAGATGAAGGAACGGCTGGCGCAGCTCGCCCGGATGCGCTATCGCATATCGACAAGGCTCTACGTGGGCATCGGAACCTCGGTAGTGCTCACGATCCTGGCCGCTCTCGTCGGCCTCTTCTCGTTCAGCCAGGTCGCCGACGGCCAGAACAGGGTCAACGAAGGCAGCGTGCCGTCGCTGGCGGCCGCGTTCAGGGTGGCGCAACTCAGCGGCGAGCTGGTCGCCACCGCGCCGGGCCTGGGCGCCTCGTCTCGTAGTGACTTCGCATCGCTCTCCGCGAGTGCCGACACAACTTACTCCCATTTCGCGGAGAGCCTGGCCGCGCTCGAAGAGGCCGGCATCAGCGAAGCCCAGCGGGATGAATTGCAGAGACTCAGCGCGAGGCTTCTCGCCAATGTCGAGGAGATCAAGGCCGACAAGCTCAAGATCTTCGAACTGGCCGAGAGCAGGGAGAGCCTCAAGTCCGAGTTGGACGAAGTGAGCGCAAGGCTCGACGTCACGCTGATTCCGACGATTGACGACCAGTTCTTCTACACCATGACGGGGTATCGTGCGCTTGCCGGCATTCGGGCGACCCGTTCGGTTCACCTGGCCGAGCGCGAGGTGGCGCACTACCGCTACCTGGCCGAGCTGCAGGCCGATGCTGACACTGCGGCGCAGCTGCTGGCCAGTGCGTTCGCGGTTTCGGACGCCTCCAGCGTCGAGCCGCTGATCGAGCGTTTCGAGTCGGCGCAAGGCCGTGTGGAGCGAAGCCTGTCGGGTTTGCAGGACTCGTCGGCTCGCACCCGGCTGCAGCCCATCTTCGATCAACTCCTCAGCCTGGGAGGTGAACAGGGCGGATTCGTTCTGAGGGTTGAAGAACTCAGGCTGATAGAGCACCAGGGGCAGCTGCTCCAGGACAACCGGGCGATCGCCGCCGACCTGCTTCACGGGGTCAACGATCTGGTCGGCTCGGCTGAGGCTGAGGTTCGGGCGGCCACCGACGCCTCGGAGGAGGCGATGGCCACGGGTCGGGCCCTGCTGCTGGCTATCGCGGCGATCGGCGTCGGCGGAGCGGTGCTGATCGTATTGCGGGTGGGCCGGGTGCTGGTGAGCCGACTGGCTCGCATCTCGGCCTGGATGCGTCGCATGGCGTCGGGCGACTTGGAGGCCACCGAGGAGATCGAGGGCCGCGACGAGGTGACCGAGATGGCCGCGGCGCTGGAGGTGTTCCGACAGCACGCTCTCGAGGTCCAGCGCCTGAACCTGGTGGAGATGCTGGCCGAGGAGCTCAAGGAGAAGAACGATCAGCTCGAGGAGGTGCTGGAGGACCTGCAGAAGGCCCAGGATCAGATCGTCATGCGGGAGAAGCTGGCCGCCCTCGGCGAGCTGACCGCGGGCGTGGCCCACGAGATAAAGAACCCGTTGAACTTCGTCAAGAACTTCTCCGAGGTGTCCGGGGAGCTGATCGAAGAGTTGAGGGAGGCGATCGACGACATCGGCGACGGGATCGAAGAAGACCAGAAGTCGTACATAGAGGAGATCTCCGATGATCTAACCGGCAATCTGGAGCGGATCCGCTCACACGGCGACCGGGCCAACCGCATTGTGCACGACATGCTGCAGATGGGCCGCGACACCGGCGAGTGGCAGATGGCGAAGATCAACGACCTCCTGGAGGAACACTCCCGTCTCGCCTATCACGCGGCTAGGGCCAATGACTCGGACTTCCAGCTCGACCTCAAGTTCGATCTCGATCCCGAGATCGGCCGCATCGAGGTGATACCGCGCGACCTGAGCCGCGTGTTCTTGAACATGATCGGCAACGCGGGCGACGCCACCGACGAGAAGCGGCGCAAGCTGCTGGCAGGCGACATCCAACCGGCCCCCTCGGAGGAGTCCGAGCCCTACATGCCCACACTGTGGATTTCCAGTCGCCGTGATGCGGAGAAGATCGAGATCCGCATCAAGGACAACGGCATGGGGATCCCTCCCGACGTGGCCGACAAGATCTTCAATCCGTTCTTCACCACCAAGCCCACCGACCGGGGAACCGGCCTGGGCCTGGCCATCTCGAGCGACATCGTGCGCCAGCACGGCGGCAGCATCCGTGTGGAGTCCGAGCCGGGCCTGTCCACCGAGATGATCATCGAGCTGCCGCTGGAGCCGCCGCAAGCGGCACGAGAGGCCGAACTCGCCCAGGCCGAACAGGCCGACGACGAGCCGTCTGCCGAGGAGCCGGTCGGAGTCTGACCCGTCAAGCGCGGGCGCTGGGCCCGTACGAGAGATGCATCAGCTCGCCGCTCGCGAAACGCGACGGCCGAAGGGCCCGGGCGTCGATGGCCGGCGCGTCGCCTACCTGATCGACGCCCAGAACGGCCGCGGCCGCGATCTCGCCCAACGCGGGCGACAGCTTGAGCCCGTGGCCGGAGAGGCCCACCGCCAGGTACAGGCCGGCCACGGGGCCGATCTCTTCGGCCCATCCCAGGATCGGGTGATAGTCCGGCGAGATGTCGTAGGCGCCGCTGGTCCTCCACACCACTGAGCCCGCCTCAAGGGTCGGGAGCCGCTCGGCCATGGCCCGAGTGATGCGGGCAGCGTGCGCCGTGTGATCGGCATGCGAGGCGTCGGCGAGCGGGTCATCGACCGGCGGCATCTCCGGGGGATAGGCCACTGCCAGCACGCGCCGGCCCATGTCGGGGCGGATCACCAGATTGGAGTTGCCGTCGGTGATGCAGGTGTGCAGTCCTCTCGCTCCCGGCGGCTGCGCCAGCATGGCCATGTCGAGGCGCCGTCGTTCGACGGGCACGTCCACGCCCAGTGGATCGAGCAGATCCCGGGCCCATGCGCCCGTAGCCGCCACCACGACCGGCGCCCGGATCGGGCCCCTCGAGGTGGCCACTCCGGCGACAGCGCCGTCGGACACCAGAATCTCCTCCACTGCCAATGGCGTCAGTACGGCCGCGCCCGCGCCCGCGGCCGCGGCCAACCAGCTCAGCACCATCTTGGTGACGTCGATATAGCCGCCGTCGGGCTCGTACGCTCCGCCCGCGATTCCGGCCGCATTCACCAGCGGCTCGATGTCGACGATCTCGCTGCCGCGCACGAAGCGGGTGTCCACTCCGAGGCTCCGGCCCAGCTCGATGTTGTGGCGGAGCCCGCCGAGCTGGGCTTCTGTGACCAGCAGCATGTAGCCGAACCTCGCGTAACCGGGATCACCGAACCCCACCGCCGCGTCCCAGTTGCGTATGCAGTGGAACCCTCTCTGGGCGATGCGCACCATCAACTCGTTGGAGTAGTGCTGACGGATCTGGCCGAACGTGCGCCCCGAGATCCCCCCCACCGGCGGTCGGGCGTCGACCACCGCGATGCGCCGACCGGAGTGCCGAGCCAGTTGGTAGCCGATGCTCGCACCGGTCACGCCGGCGCCGATCACGACCACGTCGACCTCCGGCGGCACCGGCTGGCTGGGCCGGGGGCGGCCGCTCACAGTGTCGTACCGGCCTTGACGGCCCGGCGATGAGCCCGGAGTATGCGCTCGGTGTAGCCGTTGGGCTCGGTGCGGGCCGAGCGGACCAACTCCGCCGCGGCCTGGAAGGGGATGCTGGCGTCGTAGTCGGGCGCCATCGGCCGGTAGAGGGAATCTCCGCTGTTCTGCTGGTCGACGAGATTGGCCATGCGCCGCAGGGTCTTGTGCACCTGATCCTCGGTGACCAGCCCGTGGTGGAGCCAGTTGGCGATGTGCTGGCTGGAGATGCGCAGCGTGGCCAGGTCCTCCATCAGGCCGATGCCGTTGACGTCGAGCACGGTGGAGCACCCCACGCCGTGGCCCACCCAGCGCACGACGTATCCGAGGATGCCTTGAACGTTGTTGTCGAGTTCCCGCTGGACTTCCGCGGGGCCCAGTTCCCGGCCGGGGGGCAGCGCCGGGATGTCGATCAGGTCGGCTGGAGAGGCCGGCGGCCGGCCGTCCAGACGGCGCTGGCGGTCGGCCACATCAACGGCGAAGTAGTGCAGGGCATGGAGGGTGGCCGCAGTGGGCGAAGGCACCCAGGCCGTGCTCGCCCCAGCGAGAGGATGCTGGATCTTGGCCTTCACCATGGCGGCCATCTCTGTCGGCATGGTCCACATGCCCTTGCCGATCTGGGCCCGGCCCCTGAGTCCGCAAGCCAGGCCGGTGTCGACGTTGGAGTTCTCGTAGGCGCCGAGCCATGTCGCCGCCTTCATCTCGGCTTTGGGGATCATCGGACCGGCTTCCATGTCGGTGTGGATCTCGTCGCCGGTGCGGTCAAGGAAGCCGGTGTTGATGAACACCACCCGGTCGCGGGCTGCTGCGATCGCCGCGGTCAGACCCAGCGACGTGCGCCGCTCCTCGTCCATGATTCCCATCTTCAGGGTGGAACGGGACAGTCCGAGGGCGTCCTCGACCCTCCCGAACAGGTCGCAGGCCAGCGCCACCTCGTCGGGACCGTGCATCTTGGGCTTGACGATGTACACGGAGCCGGCCGCCGAGTTGCGGACCGGCCGGCCCTCGATGCGGCCATGCCCTCGCAGGTCTTGCAGGGCGCACAGCGCGCTGACCATGGCGTCGAGCATCGTCTCGTGGATCGGCTCGTCATGGATCGTCACCATGTCGGTGGTGAGGTGCGGGCCGACATTGCGGACCAGCATCAGGCTGCGGCCCGGAAGCGTCAGAGGGCTGCCGTCGGTGCCGTTGAAGGAGCGGTCGCCGTTCAGGGCGCGATGCACCCGGGTGCCGTCGTCTCGCACGAAGCTCGCGTCCAGGTCGCCCTTCATCAGGCCGAGCCAGTTGCGGTAGACGACGACCTTGTCCTCGGTGTCCACCGCTGAGACCGAGTCTTCGTAGTCCATGATGGTGGTGACGGCCGACTCGAGGCGGATGTCGTGGACGCCCGCGTGGTCGCGCCCGCCCACTGGATGGCCGCGGTCGATGCAGACTTCGCAGTGCAGGCCGTTCTTGTGCAGCAGGATGGAGGCCGGTGCCTCCGCAGCGCCGGTGTATCCGACCAGCCGCTCGGGCTGCAGCATGGTGGAGGTGGTGCCGTCACCGTTGCGGGCCTGCAATTCTCCCTCGACGATCCTGTACTCGGTGATCCAGGCGTGCGAGGCCGAATCGAGAGCGAAGTGGCGGTCGAGGAAGGCGCGCCCCTCCGCCACCACCCGGTCGCCTCTGATCGGGTTGTAGCCCCCACCTCTGCCGCAGCCGTCCGCCTCCGACAGCACGTCGGTTCCGTAGAGGGCGTCGTAGAGGCTGCCCCAGCGGGCGTTGGCCGCGTTGAGCGCATAGCGGGCGTTGTCGAGCGGCACCACGAGCTGAGGCCCGGCCACCGTGGCGATCTCCGGGTCCACGTTGGAGGTGGCCGCGGCGAACGGGCCGTCGTCGGGCCGCAGGTATCCGATGCTGCGAAGGAAATCGGCGTAGGCCTCTGGGTCGTGGTCTCGACCCTCGGCCCGGCCGGCCCGGTGCCAGTCGTCGATCTGGGCTTGGAGGTCGTCGCGCCGGGCCAGCAGCGCGGCGTTGCGCGGACCGAGTTCCGCGACGATCGACTCGAAGGCCTCCCAGAACTCGCTGGCCTCTATGCCCGTGCCGAACAGAGCCTCGTCGGCCACGAAGTCGTAGAGCGGTTGGTCAATCTCAAGTCTGCCGATGTGCATCGGGTCAGCTAACCATGTCCGGTCCGTTCCCAACCAGCCCGGCCGTCGGGACGGGGAGACTGCTGGCACGGGGAGGCCGCTGGGACGGGGAGGCCGCTGGGACGGGGATCCGATGGGGGGCCGTCCGATCAAACCGGACGCAGGAGGCTGGCTGCTGGCAGCCGGGATCGGTCGTCGCTAGTCTCGACGATCGCCGTCGACGACCGGTGGAGGACGGCCTTGATCGACGAGGTCCTGTTCCCGATCGGGCTCCTCATAGTTGTGGCGAAGCTCATGGAGGGCTTCCTAGGCCGGCTGCGGCTGAACTCGATAGTGGCCTACGCGCTGACCGGGATGATGCTCGGGCCGGTCCTCGGCTTCGTGGAGCCCACCTCCGAGCTCCACCTGTTCCTCGATATCGGCATCTTCGTGCTCTTCTTCATCATCGGCCTCGAGGAGATCGACGTCCCTGCCTTCGTATCCACCCTGCGGGGCCGCTATTTCCTGGCCGCCATCATCTCAGTGGGGATCTCGATGCTGGCCGCGATGGCCGTCGTCTCGGATCTCTTCGACGCCGGCTTCGTGCTGGGCCTCGGGCTCGCGGACGCGCTGGCGCTGTCGGGCGTGCTGTCCCTGTCCAGCCTCGGCCTCGTGGCCAAGGTCCTGGCTGACGGCGGCCACCTCAAGGAGCCGATCGGGCTCAAGATGTTCGCGGTGGTGATCATCGCCGAAGTGCTCGCCCTGCTCCTGGTGGGGTTCACCGTCGGCCAGACCGGTGAGGGACTGAGCTATCTGGGGGTGCTTCGGCTCTTCGGCCAGATCATCGGCTTCGTAGTGGTCGCTTGGATCCTGTCGGCAAGGCTGCTCCCCGCGGCGATCGGCTTCCTGCAACGGTTCCTGAACGTCCCGGAACTGTCGTTCGGACTGCTCATCGGGGGTTTGTTCCTAATGGTGGTGGCAGCCGAGAGCGTCGGCCTGCATGGAACGATCGGCGCGCTGCTGTTCGGGGCGGCCCTGTCGGGGCTCCCCCATGAGATCCGAGCCGACATCCTGCCCGGGATGCGCAGCGCTTCGGAAGGGCTGTTCGTGCCGCTCTTCTTCGCCTCGGCGGGCTTGCACTTCGACCTGTCCTTCGCTGACCTGCCCGCGGCCACCATCGCGGCCTTGGTGCTCGTGCCATTGTTGGGCAAGTTCCTCGGTGCCTTCGTCGGCGCCCGCGTCACCCGGATAGAGAGCCCGTTGGCTCTGACCGCCGGTCTGATGGCCAAGGGTGTGGCCGAGATCGCGCTGCTGCTGGTGCTCTTCGATGTCGGCGTGATCGACAAGCGGGTGTTCTCGTTGCTGGTGCTGGTCATGCTGGGCTACATACTGCTGATGCCCCAGGTGATCGGGCTGGCTGTGAGAAGGGCCCGCGAGACCGACCGCTCCGAGCTGCCGAGGTCGCTGCCTCCCTCGTTCGCTCGCCTCGCCCTTGAGGATGTGAAGGTCAGCAACGTCCTCGACACGGCCCGGGCCTATCCGGCACCTCGGATCTCGGTGAGGGACTTCGTGAGCGAGTGGAGGGTGCCGAACCAGCACGACTACCTGGTAGTGGAGGACGGCCAGGTCGCGGGGATCGTCTCGATGGTCAGGCTGCGGTTGCTCCCCAGAGGCTCCTGGGCCACCACCACGCTGAAGGACGTGCTCCGCCAGACCACGCCCCGAGCCCATCCAGACGAGCCGCTAGACGACGTGCTCGAGCGCATGACCCATCACTCGCTCACGGTGATCCCGGTAACCGATCCGGAATCGGGCGAGTTCCTTGGCTCGGTCGCAAGCCACGACGTCGTGGACCTCATCCTGTTGATGGACGAGATCGAGGGCGAGCTGCTGCAGCTGGACGAAGACGAGGAGACCCCGGAATCCCCGTAGCGCGGCCTTGGATCCACGGGCCCGTCTGCGGCCCGGGCCGTCTATGCCGCCTGGGCCCGGTGCCGGTCGGCTGTCGGCGGTCTGAGGTCAGCGGTGCGACATCTGCGTGACGGCGTCCACGACCCGGGCTGCAGACGGAAGGTAGGCATCTTCCAGGGGCGGGCTGAAGGGCACCGGCGAGCGGGCCGCGGTGATTCGAGCCACGGGGGCGCGAAGCTGGTCGAACACAGCCTCTGTGATGGTGGCGGCAAGTTCGGAGGCCATGCTGCAGCCGGGCGGACTCTCGTCGATCACGACTGCTCGGCCGGTGCGCTCCACCGAGGCGGCGACAGTGCCCGCGTCGAGGGGCGACAGGGTCCGCAGATCGATGACCTCGGCCGAGGTCTGGTGCTCGGCCGCCAGCCGTTCGGCGGCTTGGACAGCCAACGGCACGGTCGCGCCGAAGGCGATCAGGCTCACGTCGTCGCCGCGGCGCTGCACCGCGGCCTTCCCGATCGGCAGCCCATAGCGTCCTTCGGGCAAGGGCCCGCGGGTGCGGTACAGGCCCATGTGCTCCAGGAACACGACCGGGTCGTTGTCGGCGATCGCCTGCAGGAGCAGGCCCTTGGCGGTAGCCGGAGTGGCCGGAGCCACCACCTTCAGGCCCGGAATGCTGGCGAAGATCTGGTGAAGCGTGTCGGAGTGCTGGCCTCCGGCCCGGAGCCCGGCGCCGGCCGCCATGCGCAGCACCACAGGCACGTCGGCCTGGCCGCCGAACATGTAGCGCATCTTGGCGGCCTGGTTGAAGATCTGGTCGAAGCAGTACGGGATGAAGCTGGCCCACATGACATCGACCACAGGCCGCAGGCCGGCCACGGCCGCCCCGACGGCTGCGCCCACGAAACCGGCCTCCGAGATCGGGGTGTCGCGGACACGGGTGGGACCGAACTCCTCGATCAGGCCCTTGGTGGCGCCGAACGTACCGCCCATGGCGCCCTCCAGGGGGGCGCCGAGCCCGGCGCCGCCGGCGATGTCCTCGCCGAGAACGATTACACGGGTGTCGGCCCGCATGGCTTCGACCAGCGCTTCATGGACGGCCTGGAGATAGGAGCCCTCCCGCGCGGTCGTCGGCGGCTCGCGCGCCGGTTCTCGGTCGGGCCGCTCCTCGCTGATCACGTAGCGCTCGACTTCTGCCGGATCGGGCCAGGGCGCGGCCCGAGCGGCGCGGTAGGCGTCGTCGAGTTCGGCTTCGACCTCGGCCGTCAAGGCCCGGGCGTCGACGCCCGCGGAGCTGACCAGCCGCGCGACGGGGTCGGTGGCCCGAGCGGCGCGGCGCTGCTCGCGGGAACGGTAGTGCTCGGGATCGCCGACGTAGTGGCCGCGCATTCGCACGATCTTGGCCTCGACGAGGGTGGGGCCGTCGCCCCGGCGGGCTCGGTCGATGGCGGTTCCGGCCCCGGTGAGCACATCGAGGTAGTCCGACCCGTCGACCACCGCGGCGGCCATGCCGTAGGCCTGGGCCCGCACCGCTATGTCGGTGACGCTGGTGGCGTAGGCGGCGGGCGTCGACTCGGCCCAGCCGTTGTTCTCGCACACGAAGACCACCGGCAGACGCCAGATCGCGGCCAGGTTGAGTGACTCGTGGAAGATGCCTTGGTTGGCTGCTCCGTCGCCGAAGAACGAGACGGCCACCCGGCCGTCGCCGAGCACGCTGGCCGCCAGTGCCGCGCCGACGGCCAGCGAGATGCCGCCGCCCACGATGGCGTTCGCGCCGAGCACGCCCTTCGTGAAGTCGGCGATGTGCATTGATCCGCCTCGGCCCTTGCACAGGCCGCTCTCCCGTCCGTAGAGCTCCGACACCATCGCGGCGAGGTCGCAGCCCTTGGCGATGCAGTGGCCGTGGCCCCGGTGGGTGCTGGTGATGATGTCGTCTTCGTTCAGATGGGCGCAGACCCCCGCGGCCACCGGCTCGGCGCCGTGGTAGGTGTGAACGAAACCGGGCATGTCGCCCTTGGCGAACTCTCGGAGGACCCGGTCCTCGAACACCCGGATGCGCAGCATCGTCCGCAGTCCGGCCTCGAGCAGCTCCGCGGGCGTCCCCGGCATCACGGGCTGCGGGTCGGGCGGGCTCGGGGATCGGTCCATCCGTCTGGGCCTCGTCGTCAGCCCGGGTCCGGCCCGGCGGCGATGACCCCGATGCGGGTGCCGATGGGGGCTTCGAGGCCCGGCTCGGCCTCATGGCGGATCAGGCCTGAGAACTCGGCCTCGATCTCCATCTCCACCTTGTCGCTCTCCATCACGAACAGCGGCTCGCCCGCTTCGACTTCGCCGCCGTCCTCGACGAGCCACTCGACCAGGGTGACGTCCCCCTCGTACATCCCCGTCTTGGGCAGGATCACCTCGCGGGTCATCGCCGGTGCATCCCCGTCTTGGGCAGGATCGCGGCGCCGGTCATCGCCGGTGCATCCCCGTCTTGGGCAGGATCGCGGCGCCGGTCATCGCTCGGGGCTAGGGCCAGCCGTGCGGATGGCGCCGTAGAGGATGTGGAGCGTGTCGGTCGTCAGATGGAGGTGCTGGCCCAGGACCTCGGCGAGTTCGTCGCCGCGGCGTTCCTCGCACAGCTCGACCATGCGCCGGTGCTGCTCGTCGGCCACGGGAAGGGCGGCCCCCCGGGTGAGCATCAGGTATCGCTTGGTCACCCCCCACAGCCGGTCGAGAGCCCTCTCGATGGTGGGCGTGAGGCCGGGGGCCAGCAGGACTCGATGGAACCGCTGGTGGGTTGCGATGTAGCCGGCGTCCATGGTTCCGGGCGTCTCGGCTGAGTTCTCCACATCGGCCAGGGCGGCGTGCAGAACCGGGATGTGCTTGTCGGGCATGCCCGCCGCGGCGCGCCGCGCCACCGGTGGCTCGATGAGGCGGCGCAGGTCGTACACGTCGGCGAGCTCGTCCAGCGAGATCCTGGTGGCCACCGCTCCCACGTTGGGCATTGTTTCCACCAGCCCCTCGGCCTGGAGCATCCGGATGCCCTCCCTGATCGGGATGTGGGAGACCTGGAGGCGCCGCTCCAGGTCTCGGACATTGATGCGCTCGCCGGGGCCGATCGTGCCGTCGAGGATCAGACTGCGCACCTCCTCCGCGACGGCGTCGGGCACCGAGGTGGAGTTCTTCCTCGACTCGCGGCTGCCAGTGACGTTCATCGGGCCGTCACCTGTTCGCGCTCGCTCTAGGCCCCGGGGGCGTGGACGCGGCGGTGTCATATCTCGGCTCCTGTGGCTCGACGCTCGAAGTATCTGCTGGTGGCGTCGAGGGCGGCCGCGGCCACGAGGGCGACGCCGGCGCTCACCCGGACCCAGAAGGGCTTGGCCCCGAGCAGCAGCAGCCCGTCGTTGAGCACGCCGATGAACAGCACCCCGGCCGCTACGCCGAGAAGGTTGCCCTTTCCGCCACCGAAGGCCACTCCGCCCAGCAGGATCGCGCTGAGCACCTCGATCTCGATCCCCTCGCCCAGGGTCGGGGGTGCCGAGTTGAGCCGGGACACCAGCACCACGGCGCCCACGCCCGCGCCGACACTGCTGGCGATGTACAGCAGGAGAGGCAGCCGCCACAGGCTGATGCCGGCCCGGCGGGCCGCTTCGGCGTTCACGCCGAGGGCCATCATGTGGCGCCCCCACAGCGTCTTGGTGTGGAACAGCCCGCCGATGATGAAGATCGCCCCGGCGATCACCACCGGATTGGGAATGCCGACGCCGGGTAGTAGGCCCTGGCCGATCTCTTGGAACCCGCCGGTCCACCCGCTGGCCAGATCCCCGTCGTTGACCACGAAGGTGAGGCCCCGGACTGCGGTGTAGAAGCCCAAGGTGACGATTATCGGAGCGAAGCGCCCCAGCGTCGCCAGGGCGCCCTGGGAGGCGCCGACCGTGCCCGCCAGGAGGATGGCGACGACGCAGGCGAGGACGGGTTGGACCCCCGCCTCGAGCTGTTTGCCCAGAACGACCGCGCTCAGGCCGAGGGTAGACCCGACCGCGAAGTCGATGTAGCCCGACATCAAGAGCAGAGCCGTGGGCACCGCCATGATTCCGACCACGGCCACTTGCAGGAAGATGAGCCGGATGTTGGCCGTGGTCATGAACTTCTCGGACTGCGACCAGAAGAAGAGCACCTCCACGACAAGCGCGACGACGATGCCGTTCCTGAGGAACCCGGCTCGGACCCGGGCGAGCCGAGCCTCGGGATCGGCGCCCACCGCGCCCGCCGTGCGGACGCGCGGCTTCGTAGGGGAAGCTCCGGCAGTGCTCATTCTGGTCGGGATCGCCTTGGGTCAAGAGCGGCCCGCGCCTGACTCGGGATCAGCCGCCCGTGAACTCGGTGTAGGCGTCGAGGATCTCCTGGGCCCTCGCGGCGTCGTCCGGAGTCACCAGCTCGTAGGGCAGCTCCAGATTCGCCGTGGTGGTGCCCTCGACGATGTTGATGGGCAGATCGGCCACCGCCCTGCCCAGGTCGTCGAGTACGAGGGCGCCGCTGGCCCGGTAGATGCCGCCCTCGCCGCCGCCGGCAGCGAGGAGTTCGAGAGCCTCGTTCTGGCCGTCCATCCCGGCCACGAAGAACTCGCTGGCGTCGCGTCCCGCTCTCATCTGCGCCAGGACCGCCTGGTAGGCGCCTAGGGCGCCGGCGTCGTTGATGCCGATGATCATGGCGATGTTGGGATTGGACTGGAAGAACGTCTCGGTGCTGGTCAGGCCGGCGTCCTCGGCCACGACCTCTGCCTCGAGAGGAGCAACTCCGGTGGCCCCGACGATGATCTCCCTGATCGGATCAGTGCGCTGCGTGCAGGCCGAACCGCACTGGTCGAAGGTGAACAGCACCCACGAGAAATCGTCGCGGTCGCCGGTGAAGTCCTCCTCCAGCCACCTGAGCGCCTCGTTCGCCACCTTCTCCGCGCCGGCCACGTTCTGGTAGACGATGGCTGCGTCGCCGTTGGGCACCTCGGTCGAGTAGCCGACGACGACGATTCCCTCCGCCTTGGCCTTGTCGATCGTCGCTTGGAGCGGTTCCACACCGCACAGTGGTAGGACCACGATGGCGTCCACCTGCTGGACGATGAAGTTCTCCACGTCTTGGACTTGCTGGTCGCAGTCGCCGTTGGCCGCGCCCTCGACGAACTCGTAGCCCCGTGACTCCGCCTGGATCCGGGCCGGCCCGGCCACGATCGGGTAGATACCGGCCGTCTCGTTGCCGTAGCTGAAGGCGATCGTCCCTTTGGACGAGTCGTCATCGCTGCCGCTGCAGCCGACAGCCAGCAGCGTCAGCGCCGCCAGCGCGGCCAAGAGACGAATGAAGCTTCTCGACATGGGATCCCCCTGTGTTGTTTCGGTCACCGGATGGTGACGGTGATTGTGTGTCGATCAGGCCGGCACGAGCGCGGGCATCGAGCGGTAGTAGTCGGCGTAGGAGACGATCTCGACGTCCATCTCCCTCGCGTAGGAGAGGAGGGCGCGGACCCACTGCGTCCCGGCCTCGTCGTAGCGGAGCATGGCCCAGTCGTGGAAGCAGGCACCGTAAACGAGGTCGTCGGCGACGATTTCGTCGATGGCGCTCCGCAGCACCCGGCCGAACTCCCGGCCCCGGTCGAGGCCGTTGGCCTCGAACCATATGCCGTCGAGCCAGTGCTGGAACGGGATCTCGAGGATGTCGGGATGCCCCTGCTCGGAGTACCAGAACGGCTGCGTCGAAATGGGCGTGGGGTTGCCCCCGTCGGGGCCGCGCCCCCATGAGCTCACGAACCGGATGCCGCACCGCTCGAGGATGTCGAGCAACTCGGGCCGGTCGCTCAGTCCCAGGTAGTGGCCGTGGGGCGTGCGCAGGCCGATGCACTCGACGCCGAGGTGCGTCTGTATGGCGGCCGACGTCGTCTGCAGCTCCGTCTCGAGCGCTTCGGCGGGCGAGGCTAGGAACACACCGCCGTTCCAGTAGTCGGGCTTGAAGAGGGCGTGGCTGTAGGTGTGCTGCTGGATGTCGATCAACGGATGGCGGACCAGATCCTGGAACAGAGCGACGTGATGCACGAGAGTCCGGCCGCAAACGAATATCGTCGCAGGCGCATCGAACTCCTCGTGGTTTCGGAGTATCACTTCGATGCCCTTGGGGGTGGAGTCCGGCTCGATCGCCTGGGCCATCCCGTGATCGCCGAGTCGGGCGAGGCCCTCT
This sequence comes from Acidimicrobiales bacterium, assembly GCA_963667505.2. GTDB lineage: Bacteria > Actinomycetota > Acidimicrobiia > Acidimicrobiales > Aldehydirespiratoraceae > Aldehydirespirator. Next base: position 3,292,242 of record OY763490.2, read on the forward strand.
CCTATGGCGAAAGACTCGACGTCGTAGCCGACCAGAAGCTTCGCCATGAAGGCTCCTTCCTCGCGCTCTCTGGCTCTCTGCCGAACTGGCGAGAATATAGTATAGCTCCGGCTGCGGTACGGGAAAGTCGGATGGGCCACTCGGCGGCGCCGCTCAGGCCGCGGCTCCCGTTGTGATGAGTTGGACGAGGTCCCGACTGGTTACATCGGCGAGTTCGATGTCAGCGACGGCCTCGCCGTGGCGCAGCACCACAACCCGGGAGCAGGCGTCGAGCACTTCCTGCATGTTGTGGCTGATCAGCACGACGGCGAGGCCGCGGTCTCGCAGCGTCCTGATGAGCTCTAGCACGAGGCGGGACTGCTCGACGCCGAGCGCGGCCGCCGGCTCGTCCATGAGCACGATCTGGCGTCCCCAGGCCACGGCCCGCCCGACCGCGACGGCCTGCCGCTGCCCGCCCGACAGTTTCTCGATCGGGTGGCGCACTGAGCTGATGTTGATGTGCAAGCCCTCGAGGATCTTCTTGGCCTCGAGGTGCATGCGGCGCTTGTCTATCCACCCCGCGAGCCGAGGTCGGCGGGTGAGCTCCCGGTTCAGGAAGATGTTGCCGGTCACATCCAGCGTCTCGATGAGCGCGAGGTCCTGATGGACGGTCTCGATGCCCCGGTCGTGGGCGTCGCGTGGAGAGGCCAACTCGACGGCGGTGCCATGGATGAGGATCTCGCCCGCGTCGGGCTTGATGATCCCGGCGACGCACTTGACGAGCGTCGACTTGCCGGCGCCGTTGTCGCCGATCAGCCCCAGCACCTCCCCGGCCCGCACGCCGAAGCTCACCTGGCGCAGGGCCTGCACTGCGCCGAAGGACTTGTCGATTCTGCGGACCTCGAGAACGAAGTCAGTCATGGCCGACGGTGACGTAGCCCTCGAGGGGCTGGATGAGGATTCCTCCGTCTACCGCGAGGAGCGCGCCCGTCACGAACTCCGCCATGTCAGAGGCCAGGAACACCGCGGCGCGGCCCACGTCGTCGGGCCGGCACAGGCGTCCGAGCGGAGTGCGGTCCACTATGCCCGCCCACTGGGCCTCAAGATCGATGCCTTGAGGGGCGCCGGCTTTGACGAACTCGATCGTGCCCTCGGTCATGGCCGCCCCGGGGCACACGGCGTTGACGCGGATGCCGTGGGGGGCTAGCTCCATGGCCAGCGACCGGGTCAGGCCCGCTATGGCGTGCTTGGACGTCGTGTAGTGGGCCAGCCCTTCCGCCGAGGGCGCCTGGGCATCAACCGAGGCGACGTTGACGATGACCCCGGACCGGCGCGGCTTCATGCTGCGGGCCGCGGCCCGCGCGCACAGGAAGCCGCCCGTGACGTTCACGTCGATGATCCGAGCGAACTCGTCGCGGGGCATCTCGGTGGCCAGGTAGTTGGAGAACACGCCGGCGTTGTTGACCAGGACGTCCACGGGTCCGACTCGCGACTCGACGGCGTCGAACAGTGCTGCCACCGAGGCCTCCTCAGACACGTCGACGCGATGGCCGTGACAGGCTCGGCCGGTCGAGTCCGCCAGGCGGTCGGCCGTCGACTGGGCGGCTGCCTCGTTGATGTCGGCCACGGTGACGGCCGCGCCGGCCTCGGCCAGCCGGCGGGAGATGGCGGCCCCAAACCCTTGGGCCGCGCCGGTGACGATGGCACAGCGTCCCGCGAGCGACCACAGGTCCTCGAGGGGAGTCACGGGACGTGGCGCTCGAACCGAGCCGGCGCGTAGGGGCGGGCCTGCTCGAAGGGCATGCGTCGGGCCGGCGGGGCGTCGGGTCGCCACGGCCTGACCTCCCGCCCGCCCTTGACGACGCGCAGACGGCGCCGGTCGGCCAGCACCGCCACGTTCTCGTCGGGCCGTCCGTCGACGATCAGCAGGTCGGCGTACTTGCCCGGGGTCAGCGTGCCGATCATGGCCGAATGCGCCGGTGCTGCGACGGCCGCGTCGCGGGTCATGCACAACAGGGCTCGCATGTCGGTCATGCCGAGGTGACTGACGAAGAGCTCCAGTTCGCGGGTGTGCCACTGGCCATAGGGCGTCATGGCGAACCCGCTCTCGGATCCGGCCATCAGCGTGGCACCCTGCTCGTGGGCCTTGGACAGGATGGACACGGCCGCGTCGAGCTCGCGCCGGATGGCGTCGTTGGCGGCGGGCCGCATGCCGCCGGCCTCGAGGGAGTTGACGAGCAGGGTCATGGCCGGCAGCAGCGGTATGCCTCGGGCCAGGACTCGGTCGAGGGTCTCGGTGTCCATGTAGGAGGCGTGCATGATCCAGTCGACTCCGGCGGCGGCCGCATCGGCGACGGACTGGCGCGACCGGGCGTGCATGGCCAGCGGGCGGCCGAGCCGGTGGGCCTCGCTGACCGCCAGTTCCAACTCGTCGAGCCGGAACGCGGCCCACTCGGTGGTGCCCGGGCCGGACCCGGCGATCTTGACCATGTCCACCCCGTCCTTCACCTGGTCGCGTATCTCGTTCAAGAGCTCGTCCCGACCGCGGACGAGAGCGCCGAATGAGGACTCCTGGACGTCGATCCAGCGGGGCAGGGTGTCGCCTATGCCCTGCTGGGTGGTGATCTGCCTGCCCGCGGCCGAGAGCCTCGGGCCTTGGATGAGCCCGGCTTCCACCGCGTCGCGCACAGCCGAGGCGACTCCGGTCGGCCCGCCCGGGTCGCAGGCGCTGGTCACTCCGGCCATCAGGACCGTCTCGGCGCTGGCCGCCGCCCGGATGGCCCGGTACGGCGACGGCGTGTAGATGTAGAGCTCCTCCTCGGTCTGAGGCTCGCCGAAGCTGATGTGCATGTGGCCGTCGACCAGGCCCGGCATGACAGTGGCGCCGCCCGCGTCGTCGGTCGGGACCGTCTCGCCCCGGAACTCTCGGGGCAGGTCGCGCGATGCGCCGGCCCACGCGATCAGCTCGCCGTCGACCACCACCGTGCCGTCGTCGATCACGGTCTCATCGACGCATGGAAGCAGTCGGGCATTCTCGATGCGGCTCAGTTCCCGACCGGCCGCGCTCATCGCTGGTCCTCCCAGCCGGCGATGACGGCGACCGTCTCGCCGACTCGCTGGCTCGGCTCCCTGCGGGGCGCGCTCATCTTTGCTCCTCCTCGGATCAGAACGGGACGAGCGGGAAGTACTCGCCCCCTATGGGATCTCCGGCAGCCAGCCCGAGTTCGGCGTCACTGTAGTTGTACTCGTAGCGCTGCGAGCCGAGCCAGACGGTCCCGTCGCCCACGAATCGTATGACGAGGGCCCGCCTCGGACGGTCGCTCCGGTTGGTGCCGGACGCGTGCCACACGAGCGACGAGTGAAGCGACACCTCGCCGGCCGCGAGGGCGAGCGTCCGGACCTCGAACCCCAGTTCGCGGGGATCCCCTATGGGCTTGACCGCAGCCGGCCGCTGGTCTCGGAGGTACGGCGTGCCCGTGCCGAAGACGGCGGGTAGACGCTCCCCGGCCAGATGGCTGCCGGCGGCCATGTGCATCGCGCCGTTGTGGGCGTCGGTGTCGTCCAGCGCCACCCAGGCCGTCACCGCGTTGGGCTGGGCCAGCGGCCAGTAGGGGAAGTCCTGATGCCATTTCAGCTCGCCCCCCGAGCCCGGAGCCTTCGTGAGGGCATTGTCCTCGAGGAGCCGCACCTGGCGGGCGCCGATGAGCTGGGCCGCCCAGCGGGCCAGAGTGGGGTTGAACACGAAAGCCCGAATCTCGGGCTCCACCCTCCACAGATTGAACAGGAACTCGACGGGGCCCGCTCCCTCTGGCCTCGGTTCGTCAGTGTCGGGCCACAGGTCGGGGTCGAGCAGGTCGTAGAGCCGTCCCTCGCTGCGCTCGCGGTCCTGCACCGAGGCCACAAGGCCGCGGATGGCCTCGATTTCCTTGTCGCCAAAGACGCGGCCTGGGCACAGGAACCCTGATTCGTAGAACTCGAAGATCTCAGGACCGGTGAGAGGATCGCCGCGTGAGGTCATCGACGGATAGGCTATAGTATATCTTTCGTCACTGGTCGAGTGCGTGTGCTGGCACACCGAGAGTGCGAGGCCTGTTTCGCACTCCCACCCGAGAGGCAGGCAGAACTTGGGAGAGCAAGTCGTTCGAGCAGACACGACGGAGCCCGATGACTGGTCCGACACGGCGTTCGCGCATCTCGACGTGCGCACGCTGATCTCGGAGGACCGCCTCGGCTCGGAGAGGGTGATGGTGGGTCAGACCATCTATCCGCCCGGAAGCACCCACGAGCACCACCTCCACCCCGACGCGGAGGAAGTGGTGATTGTCATTTCGGGCCGAGGCTGGCACCGGGTCGGGTCGGAGTTTTACGACATCGGCCCGGGCGACATCGTCTTCATCCCGGCCAACGCTGCGCACTCCGCGGGCAGCGACCCCGGCGAGCCGATGGTCATACTCTGGATCCTGGGCGGCGTCCCGTCGCTGGAGAAGGCCGGCTACGTGGCCGTTCCGACGATCCATCGAAGTCGTTGACCGAGCTTTGGCAACTGGGGGTCCGCGGTCTGGCCCGTCTCTACGGTGCCCGTCAGGCAAGCCCCGTGGAAGCGCTCGAAGCCTCACTTGATCGCATACGGGCGGTGGACGGGATGGTCGGCGCCTTCGCATGCGTGCTCGCCGAGGCGGCCTATGATGCGGCTCGCCGCCGGGAAGACGAGCTTGTCAGGGGGGTGGTCCGCGGTCCCCTTCACGGCATTCCCGTCGCCGTGAAGGAGCTGTTCGACGTCGAGGGCGCCCCAGGCGACTACGGGTCCGATGCGTTGTCGGGCCGGGTTTCCGCTGCTGATGCCGAGCTGGTCCGCCGGCTGCGGCGGGGCGGCGCGCTGATTGTGGGCACGACTCGCTCCCACGAGTTCGGATGGGGCATCACCACCCAGCACGAGCGAAGGGTCGGCACTCGGAATCCCTGGAATCTCGATCGCGTTCCCGGCGGGTCCAGCGGCGGCTCGGGCGCCGCTGTCGCCTCGGGGATGGTGCCGGCGGCCGTCGGCAGCGACACAGGAGGCTCGATTCGCATCCCGGCCAGCTTCTGCGGAGTGTCCGGGCTCAAGCCCACGTTCGGCCGGGTCAGTCGCACGGGCGGGGTGGCGCTGGCGCCCTCGTTCGACACTGCGGGGGCGCTGGGCCGCACTGTCGAGGACGCGGCGACGGTGGTGGAGGCCATGAGCGGCGCCGACGGCGTCGACCCCGCGTGCCCGCCGGATCTGCCTATTGCGAGCGCAATCCCGGTGCCGAGTTCGCTGGACGGTGTTCGCGTCGGCGTCTCGGCCGACCTGATGGATGTGGGGCTGGATGCGGGCATCGAGGCGGTCTTCAAGACCGCGGCGGGCGCCTTGGAGGCACTGGGCGCCGAGATCGTGGAGGTTGCCCTGCCTGACGCCGAGTCGATCCGAGCATCGTTCGCGCCCCTTCAAATGGCCGAGGCCTACCACGTGCATCACCGGTCGATGGGTCTGTACCCGCAGCGGGCCGGCGACTACGGCGCCGACGTCCGCTCGCGTCTCGAGGCGGCGGCCGACGTGTCGGTGGGCGACTATCTGACCGCCCAGAAGGAGCGCGGCCGGATCGTTGCGGCTTTCGAGCGAAGACTCAGGTCTCTGGATGCCATGCTGAGCCCGGTCTCGGGGGTCGGGCCGAGTCGCGTCGATGACAGTGATCAGGCTGTTTGGAACGGTCGGGCTCGACCGCTGCGCGATGCGGTGATGATCTATACCGTGCCCAACAACATGACCGGGCTGCCGACCAGCGTCGTGCCCGTTGGAGTTGATCCGGACGGTCTGCCGGTGGGCGTCCAGTTGATGGCCGAACGCTGGCGGGAGGACAAGGCTGTGGAGATTGGCGAGGCGCTGAGGCTGGCCGTCGAACCAGCCGTGGCGGCATTCCCCGAGCCCGGCGGTCGCTCCGGCGCGAGAACGGCAAGGCCGGAGTCTCGGAGGCATCCCGAGCCCGGAGGCGCCGGGGCGGCTCTTCCGGTCGGAACGGCAAGCGGATAGGAGTTCTGGCATGCCCTATGCACAGTCCGGCGACGCTCGGATCTATTTCGAGCAGCACGGCGAGGGTTCGGGCCCGCCCCTGGTACTGATACGGGGCACCGGCGCCGACGGGACTCGCTGGATGCCTCAGGTCGAGGCTTATTCGCCCGAAGTACCGTGTGTGATCTTCGACGGACGGGGCGTCGGCCGAAGCGAGACGACGCCGGCGCCGTACACGGTGGAGCAGATGGCCGGGGACACCCTTGCCGTGATGGATGCGGCTGGCGTCGATGCAGCCCACATTGCCGGCTCGTCGTTGGGAGGGGCCATCGGCCTCCACCTGGCCGTTCATGCTCCCGCTCGGGTGCTAACGCTGCAGCTGCACTCGAGTTGGCTGGCTACCCGAGGATTCTCCGCCTACTCGCTCGGCCTGCTGAAGAAGTTCCTCGTGACGGGGGGGACCGACTTCTACTACGAGGCGACCCTGCCGCTGCTGTTCAGTTGCTCCTTCATGATGGACAACTTCGAGGACCTCATGAAGATCCTTGCCCACATGCAGGCCAACTCCGCCACCAGGGAGGGGCTGCTCGGGCAGATCGAGGCCAATCTCAGCTATGACCTGAGCGCCGAGGCCGGGCGGGTGCAGGCACCCACCCTGATAACCGTCGGCGACCAAGACTATGTGCTGCCGGTGTCGTGCTCCCGGGAGCTTCACTCCGCCATCGAGGGATCGGAACTTGTCGTCTTCGAGGGCTGCGGGCATCTCGTCACGATGGAGAACTCCGAGGAGTTCAATCGGGTCACGCTCGACTGGCTGCGGCCGCACCTCTAGAGGCAGGGGCTGGAGGAGGCGAGAGACTCGCGGTCGTATCGGGCCACCCGCTTGTAGCGGTCCGACAGCGCGGCCATCTCGTCGGCGGTGATCACGTCGTCGATCCGCTCGAAGGGCCGGTCGCCGGTGCGCTCGTGGACCTCCTTGAGGATCACGTCGGGGGGCGCGCTGCGGCTGGCGTGCACCACCGCCGATGTGGCTTCCAGCCGCTGGTCCTCGTAGGCCTGGAGCGCCTCGGGCACCGACTCCGACGACTGCAGGCAGTCGGCCAAGGCCCGGGCGTCGAGGATGGCCTGGCCCGCACCGTTGGAGCCGCGAGGGTACATGGGGTGGGCGGCGTCGCCCAGCAGGGTGGCCCGGCCGTGAGTCCATCTCGGCAGCGGGTCGCGGTCCACCATCGGATACTCCAGGATCTGCTCGGAGTCCCGGATCAGCCCGGCCACGTCGAGCCAGTCGAAGGTCCAGTCGGCGAAGACGCCGTGGAAGTCCTCCAAGCGGCCGACGCGGTTCCAGTCCTGCTCGTTGAACTGGTCGGTCTGCACCTCCGCCACCCAGTTCACGAGCTGGCGGCCCTCGCCGTCCACATCGTGGCGGATCGGGTAGATCACCATCTTTCCGACTGTCAGCCAGCCCGCCCGCAAGTAGGTGGATCCGCTCAGGAACGGCGCCCAGACGGTGGTTCCCCTCCACATGTTCACGCCCGAGTACACGGGAGGGCCCTCGTCGGGAAAGAACTGCCGGCGCACGACGGAGTGGATTCCGTCGCAACCGATCACCGCGACGCCCTTGCCTTCTTGCAGGGAGCGTCCGGTGGCGGCATCGACGAACCGGGCGGTGGCGCTGTCAGCGTCGGAGTCCACCCCGATGCAGCGATGGCCGGTCAGGACCCGGCCCGCGCCGTCGTCGACCCGGTCGAGGTAGGCGCGATAGAGGACCTGTTGCAGGTCGCCCCGGTGGATCTGAAACTGGGGCCAGTCGTAGCCCGCGTAGCGGCCCACCGGCTCGGAGTACACGAACTGCCCGAACCGGTTGAAGAAGCACGACTCCCTGGTGGTGACGGCCGCCTCGGCCAGGGCGTCGGTCAGTCCGAGCAGGCCCAGCTCCTTGCTGGCGTGGGGCAGCAGGCTGATGCCCACCCCGATGGGCTCGATCCGGGGCGCGGCCTCGTAGACGCGGGCGACGATGCCCCGCTCATGGAGCATCAGGGCCAGCGTCAGGCCACCGATGCCGCCTCCGACGATGATCACATCGTCCATGGCGGGGCGGTGCCTGAGGTCCGGTGCCCGCGGCCCGGCGGCGGCGCCTCCTCAGGCCGAGTCGGCCAGGTAGGACTCCAGCGAGTCGTCGAGGGCGTCCTCCCACCGGGTGTGGTGGATGGGCGCCACCGTGCCCGTCAGCGGCGACGTGTGCCCGTGGTCGCGGTAGCCGATGATCGACTGCTTCTTGTGCTTCTTCCAGTCGTAGAACATCTTGTTGACCAGTGGCGTGTTGAAGTCCGGGTAGTCGGTCTGGTCCACCAGGTCCTGGGTGTAGTCGCCCTGGAAGTCGATGCAGGCGTAGTCGTCGGCCAGCGCGTCCTCCGCGGCCTGGGCCTCCGCGATCCAGCGGGCCTGCTCGTCGGCGCCGGGCAGGTCGATACGGCCCATGATCACGTCGCGGGCGTACCAGGCTTGCGCGTCGAACATGTTGAACGTGTACCACTGGTCCTGCATCCCCAGGTACATGATCCGGTTCTCGGGCTGGAACACCACGCCGCGGTACAGCATCGAGGTGGCCAGCCGGTTGGCGGTCACCAGCCGCAGCTCGTCGTCCATGAACGGGAAGTGGTGCAGGTAGCCGGTGCACGACACGATGGCGTCCACCTCGGCGGTCGAGCCGTCGGCGAAGTGCACTGTCCGGCCCTCCACCCGGGTCAGGATGGGCCGCTCGGTGATGCCCTCGGGCCAGTCGAAGCCCATGGGGCCGCTGCGCGACGAGCAGACCACCGAGCGGGCCCCGTACTTCCAGAGCTGCGAGGCGACGTCCTCGGCCGAGTAGCTGGCTCCGATCACCAGCACGTCGCGGTCGGCGAACTGCACCGCGTCGCGGAAGTCGTGGGCGTGCATGAGCGTGCCCCCGAAGGTCTCATAGCCGGGGTAGTGGGGCATGTTGGGGACCGAGAAGTGCCCGGTGGACACCACCACATAGTCGAAGTCCTCGCTGATGTCGGCGTCGTCGGCCTGGTCGTGGGCGGTCACGGTGAAGCCGTCGCCTTGGGCGGAGCGGCTCACTCGGCGCACCGGATGGTTGAAGCGGATCTGGTCGCGGAAGCCGCTGCGGTCGGCCCGGCCCACGATGTAGTCGTAGAGCACCTCGCGGGGCGGGAACGACGCGATCGGCCTGCCGAAGTGCTCCTCGAAGCCGTAGTCGGCGAACTCGAGGCACTCCTTGGGGCCGTTGGACCACAGGTAGCGGTACATGCTGGCGTGGCAGGGCTCCCCGTGCTCGTCGAGCCCGGTGCGCCAGCTGTAGTTCCAGAGCCCGCCCCAGTCCTCCTGCTTCTCGAAACAGACGACGGTGGGCGCGGCGTCACCCGCGGCGGTGTCGCTGGCGAAGGCGTGGAGTTGCGACAGCCCGCACGGCCCGGCTCCGATGACAGCCACTCGTGTCATATCCGAATCTCCCCTGTGGTTGGACGCGCCGGTAGTGGCATCAAAAGCTAGCGCAGCCCGTCGGTGCTGTGTGGAGACGGGTGGCGGCGCGTGACAGGCGACTCGTCGAGAGGCGCTCCGCCGATGCGGTCAGGCGAGACCGCGGACGCGGGTCTTGTCGGGATCGTAGAACGGGTAGCGGACCACCTCGGCTTCGATGCGCTTCTCGTGACCGTCGAGCTTGCCGACCTCCACGGCTGTGCCGATCTCGGTGTACTCCACCGCCATGCGGCACAGGGCGATGTTCTTGCGCAGGATCGGCGAGATGGTGGCGCTGGTGACCACGCCCACCTGGTTGCGCCCCGCGTACACGCCGTCGCCGTGGGCGGCGGGCTCGCCTCCGCCCAGTTCCAGGCCGACCAGGCGGCGCTGCGGGTTGTCGCGGCGCTTGGTGAGCGCCTCGCGGCCGATGAAGTCGTCGTCGTTGGTCTTGAGAGCGACCGTGAAGCCGATGCCGGCCTCGTACGGGTCGGTCTGGTCGCAGAACTCGTGGCCCGCGAAGATCAGCCCCGCCTCGATCCGCAGGATGTCCAGCGCGGCCAGGCCCATGGGCACGAGGCCGTGGTCGGCGCCTGCCTGGAAGACTGCATCCCACACCGCGGGGGCGTCGGAGGGATGGCAGAACACCTCGTAGCCGAGCTCGCCGGTGTAGCCGGTGCGAGACACCACCAGCGGGATGCCGTCGTGGTCGCCGATACGGGCGATGGCGAACCGGAACCACCCCATCTCCGCGATGGTGGGCTGGTCGGGGCGGGTCCAGGTGGCCTGCTCGAGGATGCGACGGCTGTTGGGCCCCTGCACCTGCAGGTTGTGGAGCTGCTCGGTGGAACTGCGGACCCAGGCCTGCAGTCCCAGGCGCTGGGCCTGCTCGCGCAGCCAAACTCCGCTGTATCCGAGCTGCCCGCCGATCCAGCGGAAGTTCTCGCGGCCCAGCCGGAACACGGTGCCGTCGTCGATCATGCCGCCCGTCGGGTGGCACATGGCGGTGTAGACCACCTGGCCGTCGGCGAGGCGGCGTATGTTGCGGGTGACGCAGGTCTGCATCAGCAGCTCGGCGTCGGGGCCGGTGACCTCGTACTTGCGCAGCGGGGAGAGGTCGATGGCCGCGGCGGCCTGCCGACAGGCCCAGTACTCGGCGACCGGGCCGTGGGCGGTGTAGGAGTCGGCCAGCCAGTAGCCGCAGTACTCGCTGAAGCTGCGGGTCAGCGCGGAGGTGCGGGGATGGAAGCCGGTCTCGGAGGTGAGCTGTGCCTCGGAGTCTGCGGTCATGCGGATGGCCGTCGCTTTCTTGAACCGGTTGGCGGCTGGGTACACCCGCACCGCGATGTCGGTCGGGTTCCAGGCGTTGGCCGCGTCGATGTCGTCGGGGCAGGCGGTGGTGACGCAAACCAGGTCCTCGAGGGCTCGCAGCAGCACGTAGTCGCCGGGGCGGGACCAGGGCTCGTCCAGGTAGATCTGGTTGGCGTCGTCGAGGTTGGTGTTGTAGAAGAAGTTGATGGCCTCCCAGCCCCGGCGGCGGGCCACGCCGTAGGGATCGAGGGCGTCGTTGATGTTTTCGGTGCAGTTGACGTGGCCGGGGTAGCCCATCTCCTCGTAGTAGCGGGCGTTGCAGGCGGTGTTGAAGGTGTCGTGACGGCCGACGGTGTCCTGGACCACCTCCACCAGCGGCTGCATCCTGGCGTTGAAGAACTTCGAGTACAGGCCGGGCGCGGGACAGCTCGCCCCCATGAGGGTGCGGGTGATGGTGGCGTCGAGGCTCAGCTCGACGCCACCGTCTAGGTCGGCCGCCGCGAAGCACTGGAAGTCCGAGCACTGCCGCCCCTCAACGTCCACCACCTGGAACCAGTCGCCCTTGGCCACCTCGTATGCCGCCGCGGTGCAGCGACCGACGATGAAGTCCTGGCTGGGGTCGGTCAGCGGCGCCGGCAGCAGAGGCTCGACTTCGGCAGCGGGGTTGCTTCGGTGGACGTAGGCGACCAGGTCGGTGGGCGGCACGCCGCCGTGGGCCGACATGGGCTCGCCGGGCGCGGCGACCGCGCAGGCCACGTCGGCGTGGGCCACCACTCGGGCGGTGACGCCCGGCGGGGTGTCGCCGCTCAGGACCCGCAGCGGCGTCGCGGCCCGCACCGCGGCCAGGTCGATGCCGGCCCGCGCCAGTCCGGCCCGCACCCGGCGGGCGTCCGCCAGCGGCGCGGACAGGATCCCCAGCGCGGCCGGCTTGTCGTCGCCCGATGCCCGCCCGCGGTGGCCGTCGCCGTCGACGACGCTGAGCAGGCCTGGGTCGGATCGGCCCGCCGTGTCGAAGGTGACCAGTTCACAGCCCTGCCGCCCCTCGGGATCGACGACCTCTAGTTCGTCTCCGGCGTCGAGGGCCACCACGGTGGCGCCGCCACCGGTCACCCGGTAGCGCTCCACCCCCGGCCCGAGCAGCATCAGCCCCGGCACCACCATCCGGGACTGCTCAGGCGAGATCGTTGTCATCGCGGTCAGCGGCGGCGGCCTAGGGGTCCTGACAGGCCTCGGCCGCTTGGGCGATCGCCGTCGGTGCCGTCTCCAGGGGCGGCGACGTTGGCGAACATGTCCCAGACCAGCAGTACGGCAGCCACGACGGATGCCGCGGCCGCGATCCAGAGACCGGCGGCCGGGTCGGTCTTGTCGTCGAACACGGCTCGCAGCGCGGTGGCGGCCGCGAACCCGGCGCCGATCCAGGCCGGCCGCCAGCCCACCTGCACCAGCCCGACGGTCACCAGGCCCGCCACCAGGACGAGCTGGCCCTCGTTGGTCTCGACGCCCTGCACCGACTTGGTCGCGCTGCCTGATGCGGCCGTGTGCCAAGGCAGGAACATCGCCGCGGCCGCGCCGGCCATGCACACTTGGGCGACCCGTCTGCGGATGCTCCTCACGGCGTCAGGGTCGGGGGTTCAGGCGCGGACGGGCGCCGCATCGCCATGTGACGACGCGGCGCCCGTCCGCATTGAATGGGGTGAGTCAGCCGTCAGCCAACGGCCTGGATGCAGATGAGCGTGAAGACGATGCAGGCCAGGCCGAAGATGACGATGGCCATCTCGATGCCCTTGTCGTGGCCCTGCTTGCCCTTGAGCTCGAAGTGCTTGCGGTTGGCCATGTCAGTCCTCCGAGTTGTACTTGTCGGCGAGACGGTCGGCCGCGTCGTTGAGGAGCTTGTCCTCGCGGGCGGTGATCATCACAGCCATGATCACTGAGACGGCTATGGCGATGATCGCCAGGACCACCGAGGCCGTGTTGCCGCCGGGCCCCCAGGTGAAGTACCCGGTAGTGCCGTCGGCCGCTTCCAAGGCGGCCTCCCAGCTGTCGTATGGGAAGGTGTTCATTCAGTCCTCCTGTTGGGTGAACTAGATCGGTCGTTGCGTCTGTCGTGATGTTGCGCCTCTTGCTGTGCCCGCCTGCGCTTGCCCCAGTACCCGGCGGCGGCGACCACCGCGTACATGAGGGCTATGGCGAGGACTAGCTGCAGCCATGAGGCGGACACCCGGCTAGCGGCTATTGCTGTAGTCGGACTGCAGCACGCCCGCAGAGACCACTTCAGTTCCGTCGGGCTGGATGATCGTCTCGTCGGCACGGCCGTGCTCCGGGAAGAAGTCCATCCCGTACTCGGCCATGTCGAGGCCCTCGATCTCGACCTCGGGCGGCACCCTCAGCAGGTTGAGCTTCTTGAGGATCCACGAGGCGATGTAGCCAGTGAAGAACGCCAGCGGTATGAGCGCGGCAGCCCCCACGAGCTGGCCCAGGAAGCTGGTCTCCACGCCGGCCGGACCGGTCGGGTACCCGGCTGCGAAGATGCCGACGCATATCACCCCGAAGAAGCCCATCACGCCGTGGACGGTCACCGCGCCGACGGCATCGTCGATGCGGGCCCTCGTGTCGAACCAGTTGCCCACGTGGTAGGCGATCCCGGCCGAGAAGAAGGCGAGGATCAGGACCAGGTTCGGGCTGTAGATGTCGGCGCCCGCCGAGACGGTCACGACGCCTGCCAGGCCCCCGGAGATGGTCCAGAACGGATCGCCCCGAGAGAAGAGGTAGCCGCCGGCGAAGCCGCCCGCGAAGCCCATGGTGATGGTGTAGGTGATGGCCGACAGAGTGGCCGGGTTGAAGTAGATGTTCGCCCAGCCCGGAGTGGTGTCGGCCGTAATGGCCAGGCACGCCGCGTAGAACGCGTAGAACGCCGAGAAGATGATCATCAGCCCCATCAGCGTCATGTGGACGTTGTGGGGTTTGAACGTTCGGGCGTTGCCGTCGGCGTCGTACCTCCCGATTCTCGGGCCGAGGTTGAACAGCACCCCCAAGGCGAAGATGCCCGAGATGCCGTGGACCACGCCGGAGGCGGCGAAGTCGTGGTAGCCGAAGTGGACGGTCAGCCAGCCGCCGTAGCTCCATCCCCAAGCCGCGGCCACGACCCAGACCAGGCCGCCCATCAGGGCGGTCAGCCACAGGTAGGCCGAGATGCGGATGCGCTCCAGGACTGCGCCGGACATGATCGATCCGGTCGTCCACGAGAACAGCACGAAGGCCGCCCAGAAGACGCCGGTGATGTTGTCGCCGAGGTTCGGTCCCGCGGAGCCGTCCCACGGCAGGCCGTAGCCGTCGCCGCAGAAGTACAGCCCCTCAAGTCCTGCGGGGCTGGCGCCGTCGGCTGAGACCGTGAACTTCAGTCCCTCCTGCATGCAGAAGTACACGTACCAGCCGAAGTAGTAGAACGTCGGTGTCACGACGGCTATTGTCATGATGTTCTTCATTGCCGTGGACATGATGTTCTTGCGTCGTGATACACCGGCTTCATATGTCATGAAGCCCACATGCAAGAACCACATGAGAGCGACAGTGAAGAAGTAGTAAGCCTCGGTGAACACAATAGAAGTGTCCATCGACTCACCCCCAATTCTTCTGGTCTGTCCCCGGCCGGCTGGCCGGGCCACCGCTCACGATAGCACACCGATGCAATCCGCCCCGAATCAGGCAAGGACGGACGCTGTTTGCGGCCTGGCCGGTGGTGCGTGCGGCGGGTGGGCCTCAGTCGTCGCCGGGCTCGTCCACGTTGATCTGTTCGAGCTCGCCCGATCCGGCGTTCACCCACACCGCGGCGCGGTGCAGGAAGTCTTCGGGGCCGCCGTCGGGCTCGCGCACGGTGAACACCACCACCCACATCGACTCGGGCGGGAAGCCCTGTCGCAGTACCTGCGCCTCGGTGTGCTCGGGGGCGAACGCCCCGGGGTGGGCGGCCAGCGCGGCGCGGGCGGTGGCCTGGGCCTCCTGTTCGGAGATGTCGACTCCCTGGCAGCTGCGGGTGAAGAAGAGCACGGCCAGCAGGACCCCGACGGCGATCAGCAGCACGGTGCGTCCCTGTAGTCGGCCCAGCCGCGAGAGAAAGCTGTTCGACCGCGCGCCGGCCGGCTCGGGATCGTGCGGCTCGGGCGCGGAGGGCAGGTCAGTCATCTCGGGGCGGGCGGACCAGGAAGCGCAACACGATGTATCCCACCACATGGGTGATGGCCACGAAGCTGATCCACCACAACGCGACCGTGAGTCGGTACTGCCGTTCCCGGCACTCCCACCAGGTGAGCCCCACCGCGCCGGCCAGCAGGATCCACAGCAGCAGGCTGTTGCCGGGGTTGCTGTCGCTCAGCCAGCCCAGCACGATCAGCAGGCCCACAGCATCATCCTCCTGCGTCTCGCGGCTCGCCGGCCGGGTACACCTTGATGGAGATGAACCGTATCGGCAACGTAACGAGCTCGACCGGACCGTGGGCCACCTCGCCGTGGATCTGCATGGTGTCGCCGGGGTTCAGGCGGTAGGCGGTGCCGCCGTAGCCGTAGTCGAGCGAGCCCTCCAGCACATGCAGGAACTCCACGCCGGGATGCTGGTACAGCGGGAACACGCCGCCCGGCTCGGTGATGGTGGTGATCATCGGCTCGATGACTCGGCCGGGGCCCCGCAGGGCGCCGAGATCCTGGTACAGCCGTCCGGGCCCTCCGCCCTGGTGGTGGATCTCGTGGCCCTCGCCGGCTCGCACGATCACCAGGTCGTGCTCCTCGTCGAGGCCCCGGAACAGGGCGGTGACCGGCACCTGGGCGGTGGCCGCCAGCCGTACCAGCGTCGAGAGGCTCGGCGCGCTCTGGCCATGCTCGATCTTGGACAGCATTCCCAGCGAGATCTCCGCGGCGGCCGCGAAGGCCGACATGGTCATGTTGAGAGCCTGGCGGAACTCGCGCACCCGGCTCCCTACCACTCGGCAGACCTCCTCGGTAGACACCGACGCCCCCAACGCGGCGGCGAAGTCGCTGGCACCGGGGTCGTTCGCAGCCATCGACGCCATCTCCCGATTATTGCCCGACATCGGAGGCCCCGCGACACGCCTTCGGCGTTCGGGTGCCCGCAGCGGGCGTCGGACCCGCGGTCTACCATCGGTGCATCTTGATCCTTCTGCGGCATGGCCGCACTCCGAACAATGCCGAGGCCCGGCTTCAGGGACAGTCCGACTCGCCTCTCGACGAGGTCGGCTTCGAGCAGTCCGCGGTGGTCGGCCGGGCCATCAGGGAGCGGTGGACGGTGGACCGGGTGGTGGCGTCATCGCGCCGCCGCACCCGCCAGACGGCCCGGGCGGCCGGCCTCGGCGACCTGCCCACCACCATCGACGACCGCTGGATGGAGATCGACTTCGGCACCTACGACGACCGTCGGATAGGCGAGGTCATGGCCGAGCTCGGCGCGGCCTGGGCCTCCGACATCTCGTTTGTGCCGCCCGGGGGCGAGTCGATGGCCTCGTTGCACGAGCGGGTGGGCGAGGCGGTGGCCGACATCGCGGAGGAGGCGACCGCCCGCAACATCGTGGTTGTGACCCATGCGACCCCGGTGAAGTCTGCGGTGGTGCGGCTGCTGGGCGGGGGCGCCGAGATGATCATGCGGCTGCGAGTCAGCCTGGCGTCGGTCACCGTGTTCGGCCCGGTGGCGCACGGGCTCGTGCTCACCGAGTTCAACTGGTGTCCGGCTCGCGGCGTCGCCTGACGACCGCACCGTCGGCTGGCTGCCAGGAAATCGCCTGACGGTCACGCGGTTGGCTGGCTGCCCACCGCTCGCTCGACGACCGGGCTTTGCCGTTGCGGTCGTCAAGGGCCTATCTTCGAGCCGAGTCCTATGGTTCCGAAGATCTCGCGGATGAACCACGCCGTCCTTTACGTGCGCGACGCCCGTCGCCATCAGAGGTTCTACGCCGACGTGCTCGGCTTCACCACCGTGATCGACGGGCCCGGGGCCTACGTGTTCATGCGGGCGCCGGGCTCGGAGAACCACCACGACATCGTGTTCTTCTCGGTCGGCGAGCAGGCCGGCCCCTCGCAGGCGGGCCGCAGCACCGTCGGCCTCTACCACATCGCCTGGGAGGTCGGCACCCTCGACGAGCTCGTCGCCATGCGCGAGCGCCTCTCCGAGGCCGGAGCTCTGGTGGGCCAGAGCGACCACGGCCCCAACAAGAGCCTGTACGCCAAGGACCCCGACGGCCTGGAGTTCGAGGTGATGTGGCTGGTGCCCCGCCGGCACTGGGGCGACGAGGAGCACCAGGCCATCATCCGCCCGCTCGACCTCGACGCCGACCGCAAGCGCTTCGCGACTCTCGGCTGAGTGCCGACACGGCAGAGACGAAGGACACGAAGGAGCAGAGCCCATGAGCATCGCCGAGAGCCTCGGCAACCCGTACTGCTATTTCCTCGACGACGACGCCTTCGTCGAGACGGCCCGGCCCGGCTTCAGGCACCGGGTGATCACCGGCGAGCACCTGCAGTTCTGCTTCTGGCGCATCGCCGGCGGGGCGTCGGGGTCGGTGTTGCACAACCACACCGAGAACGAGCAACTCGGCATCATCATGAAGGGCAAGCTCGACTTCCGCATCGGCCCCGACGGCGACAACGACGAGCGCATCGTGCTCGGCGAGGGCGACTCGTATCTGGCGCCTCGGTCGGTGTGGCACGGCGACTCGGTGTTCATCGGCGACGACGAGTACGGGGAGTGCTGGATACTCGACGTGTTCGCCCCGCCCCGCTCCGACCTCGCCACCACGGGCTGACCGCGGCTCTCAGGTGACCGACTGCTGACATGGCCGTCTCTCCTGGAATGGCCGACTGCTGACATGGCCGTCTCTCCTGGAATGGCCGACTGCTGACGTGGCCGACTGGCGGCTGGCCGTCGATATCGGCGGCACGTTCACCGACGTGGTGCTGCTGGACGCGTCCTCGGGACGGGTGGTGGTGGACAAGACCCTCACCACCCCGGCCGCGCCGTTGGAGGGCGTGCGGTCCGGGGTCGGCCAGCTGCTGTCCAAGGCCGGGGTCTCGCCCGGCGAGATCACCGCGCCCATCGTCCACGCCACCACGCTGATCACCAACTCGCTGATCGAGGGCCGCACCGGCCGGGCCGGGCTGGTGACCACCACCGGCTTCGGCGACACGCTGCTGATCCGCGACGAGCACCGCTACGACATGTACGACCTGCAGATCGAGTTCCCCGACCCGCCCATTGGCCGGGACCTCACCTTCGAGATCGACGAGCGGACGTCGGCTGCGGGCGCGGTGCTGGCCGCGCCGTCAGCCGACGACCTGGCCCGCCTGTGCGCCGAGCTGGCCGGCGCGGGGGTGGAGTCGGTGGCGGTGTGCCTGCTCAACTCCTACGTCAACCCGGCCAACGAGCAGACGGTGGCCGAGCGCCTCCGCCGGGAGCTGGGCGTGCCGGTGTGCATCTCCGCGGAGATCTCGCCGCAGATCCGGGAGTACCCGCGCATGATCACCGCGGCCTGCAACGCGGCCACCATGCCGGTGATCGGCCCCTACCTCGACGAGCTGCAGAAGTGGCTGTCGGCGGAGGGCTTCGGCGGCTCGGTGCTGATGATGCTGTCAAACGGCGGCGTGGTCTCGGCCGACGACGCCGCCCGGGGGCCGATCCGCCTGGTGGAGTCGGGGCCGGCCGCGGGCGCCCTGGCCGGCACCTGGTACGCGCAGCGGCTCGGCGCCGGGCGGCTGCTGTGCTTCGACATGGGCGGCACCACCGCCAAGGCCTGCCTGATCGAGGACGGCGAGCCCTCCCTCACCAACACTTTCGAGGTGGCCCGCATCTACCGGTTCAAGAAGGGCTCGGGCTTCCCGGTGTCGGTGCCGTCGGTCGACCTGGTCGAGATCGGCGCGGGCGGCGGGTCGCTGGCCCACCTCGACCGCTTCGGCCTGCTCAAGGTGGGCCCCGAGTCGGCCGGTGCCGATCCGGGTCCGGCCTCCTACGGGCTGGGCGGGACCACCGCTGCGGTCACCGACGCCGACGTGGTTCTCGGCCTGCTCGACCCCGGCTCCTTCCTCGGCGGCGACATGCCTCTCGACTCGGCCGCGGCTACTGCGGCTGCCGCGGAGGCGGCCGAGGGGCTGGGGCTGTCGGTGACCGACACCGCGGCCGGAATCCACGAGGTGGTCAACCAGAACATGGCCGCCGCCGCCCGCATGCACGGCGTGGAGCAGGGCGTGGACCTGCGGGGAGTGACCATCCTGGCCTTCGGCGGCGCTGGGCCGGTGCACGCCTGCGGGGTGGCCGACCTACTGGAGAGCGACAAGGTGATCTTCCCGGTGAACGCCAGCGTGCTGTCGGCGTTCGGGACGCTGGTGTCGCCGGTGCGGATCGACCTGGCCCGCTCCATGCCCCGCCTGCTCGACACTGTGGACGCGGCCGAGCGCGACGGGCTGCTCGACGAGCTGCGGGGCGAGGGCCGGCGGGTGCTGTCCGCGGCCGGCGTGCCGTCCGGCGACGTGCGCTTCCGCTACGGGCTCGACGCCCGCTACTCGGGCCAGGGCAACGAGATCACGGTGTGGGTGGGCACCGGCGAGTCGTGGCTGGCCACCGAGGTCGAGGTGCGCTCGGCGTTCGAGTCGGAGTACCGCCGCATCTACGGCATGACCATCCCCGACGTGGCCGTCGAGGCGGTCACTTGGCGGCTGTCGGCCTACGCCGAGAAGGCCCAGGTCCGCCCCGACACCGGCGCCACCGGCGCCGCCGGGGCGTCCGAGCCGGTGTCGCGGCGCCCGGCGGTGTTCGCCCGGGGCGCCGAGCCGGTTGATGTGCCCGTCTACCGGCGACAGGATCTTGGCGTGGGAGCGGAGTTCGCGGGCCCGGCCATCGTGGAGGAGCGCGAGACCACCACGGTCATCCGACCCGGCTGGCAGGTCGAGGTCGCGCCTGACGGAAGCCTGGTAGCCACAAGGAGCCCGTCGTGAGCAGCTCGTCGCCCTTCGCCTCCGAAATTGACGTAGTTGTGCCGCCTGGAGCGGGTCAACTACATCAATTTCGTTGGGCGTCCGCTGGCAGGATGTGGCCATGAGCGCGGGGCGGGGGTTCGACCCGGTTGAGCTGGAGATCCTGTGGCAGTCGCTGATCTCCACCGTCAACGAGCAGGCCCGGGCGCTGCAGCGGTCCGCCTTCAGCCCCATCGTGCGAGAGGCCGGCGACCTGGCCAACGCGGTGTTCGACCGTCGCGGCCGGATGGTGGCCCAGGCGGTGACCGGCACGCCCGGCCACATCAACAGCCTGGCGCTGGGCGCGGCCGCCATGCTGGAGGAGTACCCGGTGGAGTCGCTGGTGCCCGGCGACGTGCTGATCACCAACGACCCGTACAAGACCGCGGGCCAGCTCCTCGACGTGACCGTGCTGGTGCCGGCCTGGCGGGTGCCGGCCACCGGAGGCGAGGCCCGGCTGATCGCCCTGTTCGGCTCCACCATCCACCACACCGACGTCGGCGGCTACGGCATCGGCGCGGGCGGCCGGGACTGCTTCGAGGAGGGCCTGTGGATCCCGATCTGCCGGCTGATGCAGGGCGACGGTGCCGGGGGCTCGCAGCGCAATCCCGACGTGTGGAAGTTCATCCTCTCCAACGTCCGCCAGCCCGACCACATGGCCGGCGACCTGCACGCCCAGATGGCCTCGGGCGAGGTCGGCGCCCAGCGGCTGGCCACCCTGTGCGACGCCCACGGCCTCGACGACATCGAGGACCTGGCCGACGAGATCATCGAGCGGTCCGAGGCGGCCACCCGGTCCACCATCTCCGAGCTCGACGCGGGCAGCTACGACGCGTCGGCGGTGCTGGACCTGGCCGACGGCAGCCGGGTCGACATCGTCTGCACGATGACCGTGGACCCCGACGCCGGCGAGATCCTGGTGGACTACGAGGGCTCCAGCGACGCCAGCCCGTGGGGCATCAACGTGGTCCGCAACTACACCCACGCCTACACCACGTTCACGGTGCGGTCGGTGCTCAACCCCGACATCCCCAACAACCACGGCAGCCTGGCCCCCATCAGGATGCGGGCGCCGGAGGGGTCGGTGGTGCACGCTGTGCCCCCGCAACCGGGCACGGCCCGCCATGTGGTGGGCATGTTCCTGCCCAACGCGCTGCTGAAGGCGCTGGCCCAGGTGAAGCCCGACGGGGCCATGGCCGAGGGCGCCGGGGCGGTGTGGACCATGCAGGTGAACGGCCACCACGACGACGGCAGCCCGTTCATCACCGCCATGTTCACCTACGCGGGCGGGGTGGGGGCCAGATCGGCCAAGCCCGGCCTCGACGCCTGCTCGTACCCCACCGGTGTGTCGGCGGTGCCCATCGAGGTGGTGGAGGCGTCGGCGCCGGTGCGTTTCATGCGCAAGGCGCTGCGCCCCGGCTCCGGCGGCGCGGGCGAGCAGCCCGGCGGCCTGGGACAGGTGATCGAGTTCGAGGTGGACACGGCCCGGCCGTGGCAGCTCAACGCGGTGACCAGCCGTCTCACCGAGCCGCCCCAGGGGATCTTCGGGGGCGAGCCGGGCGCGGCCGGGTCGTTCCAGGTGAACGGCGAGCCGGTCACCACCCAGACCCGGATCACGCTCCAGCCGGGCGACACCGTGCGGCTGGAGCTGCCCGGCGGCGGCGGCTACGGCGAGCCGCAGCCCGACCCGTCGAACGGCTCGGATCGGCCCCAGCCGTAGCGCCGTGCCTGGTCTCGGCCCGCTTTCTTCGCGTTCTTCGGTGCATATGACCGGTTTCTTCAAAGAAAGCGGTCGATGGCGATGAGCGACTGGACTGCGCCGATCATGTTCGCCTCGGTGTGGGACCGGGCTGTGGCTGACCGTCCCGACGACACGTTCTTGGTCTTCGAGACGCCCGCCGGCGATGTGGCGAGCTGGACGTACGGCACCTTCGACCAGGCGGTGGATCGGGTGGCTGGCACGCTGGCCGCGCTGGGCGCCGAGCCGGGCGCGGCGGTGCACCTCGCGTTGACCAATTCGCCGACGTTCGTGGCGGCGTGGCTGGCCGCGTCGCGTCTGGGCGCCTGGATCGTGCCGTCCGACCCGATGGGCCGCACTCCCGAGCTGGCCGGGCACATCGAGCGCACCCGCCCGTCGGTCGGCCTGTGCGCCGGTGCCCGAGCCGGCATCTACCGGGCTGCGGTGGCGGAGGCGGGTCGGGCCGATCTGCCGGTGATCGAGATCGATGAGGCCGACACGACGCTGGCCCTCTTCGACGCCGCGCCCCTGGCCGCCTCGGAGCGACCCGAGCCGAGGCCGCGCGACCGGGCCGCGGTGATGTTCACCTCCGGCACCACCGGGCGGCCCAAGGGCGTGGAGATCACCCAGGCCAACTACGCCTTCGCGGGCAAGGTAATGGCCGAGGCGGCCGGCCTCGCCCCCGACGACCGCCAGTTCGTGGTGCTGCCGCTGTTCCACGCCAACGCCCAGTACTACTCGTTCGCCTCGGCTATCTGGACGGGCGCGAGCGTGGCTCTGATGTCCGCCTTCTCGGCGTCAGGGTTCCTGCCCGCCGCGGCCCGCCACGGCGCCACCTGCGCCAGCCTGTTCGCGGCGCCGATCCGCATGATCCTGGCCCGCGGCGGCCCGGCGGAAGGAGTGCGCCTGCGCCACTGCTGGTATGCGCAGAACATCGCAGCCGACCAGTACTCCATGGTGGCTCAGTGGTTCGGCTGCCGGCCCCGCCAGCTCTACGGCATGACCGAGACCATCCCTGCGGTGCTCACCGACGAGGCCGCCGACCCGCACCACGCCTCGATGGGCCGGGTGTCGCCGGGCTGCGCGGTGGACGTTCAGGACGGGGCTGGAGCCTCGGTGGAGCCCGGAGTGGTGGGCGAGGTGGTCGTGGGCGGCGAGCCTGGCACCACCCTGTTCGCCGGCTACCTCGACGCGCCCGACATAACCGCGGCCAGCTTCCGCGACGGCTGGTTCCGTACCGGCGACCGGGCGGTGCGCGATGAGACTGGACGCCACTACTTCGACGGCCGGCGCTCGGACGTGCTCAAGGTCTCCGGCGAGAACGTGTCCATTGTCGAGGTCGAGTCCACCCTCTCAGAGCACCCGGCGGTGCTGGAGGCAGCTGTGGTGGGCCGACCCGACGACATCCGCGACGAGGTGCCGGTCGCCTTCGTGGTGTCCGCCGACGCGGCGTCCCCGCCGTCGCTCGAAGATCTTCATGCCTGGTGCCAGCAGCGCCTCGCCAAAGCCAAGCGCCCCGCCAGCATCACCCTGATAGACGAACTGCCCCGGACCAGCGTCGGCAAGATCCGCAAGTTTCTGTTGGCCGAACAGGCCACTAACTTGCAGTGACGGCGTCAGCGATGCGGTGGAGGGCTCGGCGGAGCAGGCCGCAGGTTGCTTCTACCTTCCATACGTTGTCAGGCAGGGGGTTGGTGTCTCGTACCCAGGCCCAGGAGGCCTCCCGGAGCGCGTCACGGTCGTGGAGGCTGGCGCCGACCAGGCGCTTCTCGGCGGGCTCGGCCCGGTACGGCTTGGGTGCCACCGCGCCAAGGGAGACCCGGGCGTCGGCGATGGTGGTGCCGGCGTCGTCGAGCTCCAGCGACACCGCAGCCGAGCACACCGCGAAGTCGCCCGCGTAGAGCCTCAGCTTCTCGAAGGCGGCCGGGCGGCCCCGGGCGGCGGCGGGCACCTCCAGCATCGTGAGCAGCTCGCCGGAGCCCAGGTCGGGCTCGCCCGGGCCCGCGTAGAGTTCGTCGATAGCGCGGCGCCGCAGCGGCTTGGTGCCCGTCGGCAGGCTGCAGGCGACCGCGTCGAGGGCCAGCAGGCCGGTGGCGAGGTCCGACGGGGTTACGGCCTGGCAGCGGTGGGCGCCCATCACCGCGTGGTGGAACCGGTGGTCGCCCAGCACCGCGTAACATGGGGACCTCCAGCCGGCGCGCTTGTAGCAGTCGAAGCCGTTGCGGTAGAAGGCGCAGCGCTTGTCCTGCAGCAGGTTGCCGCCCACCGTGGCCAGCTCGCGGATCTGGCTGGTGGCCAACTCCTCCAGCAAGTCGGCCAGCATCGCGTCGCCGGGCGGGATCGGCGGCGCGGGCGCGGCGGTGCCGGGTGCTGCTAGGCGGCGGCGCAGATCCTCGAGGATCACGGCTGCGCCGATGCGCAGGTCGCCTTCGGGCGTCTCGTCCAGTCGGCCGAGCTCGCGGATCGAGGTGGTGTCGATCAGGCGAACCGGCGCGGCCAGCCCCTGCGCGCGGGCGACCAGCAGGTCGGTTCCGCCGCCGATGTAGCGGGTACCGCCCCCGCGGTCCGAACAGGCCGCGGTGGCCGCCTCGGGGCTGGCGGGCCGTTCGATCGACTCGATCGGCGGCGGGCCGTGCCCGGAGCCGCGCCGGCGGGCCAGGCGGTCGAGGAGCTTGAACAGGCCCTTGCCGTAGAGGCTGCGCACCAGCCCTATCCAGATGACCTCCAGCCCCAGCGCGCCGGTCGGCGACCTCCCCCGGGCCGTGCGGGCAGTGGACGTGTGAGGGTTCAGATGGGGCAGCAGCTTGTCGGGGGTGACCGGCACCTCGCGGACGCGCACGCCGGTGGCGTGGGCCACCGCATTGGCCACCGCGGCCGGCGCGGGCACCACGCCTATCTCGCCGATGCCCTTGGCGCCGTAGGGGCCGGCCGGGTCGTGACCGTCGAGCAGTACCGCCCGGATCGGCGGAAGGTCCGCGGCCCGGGGCGCCCGATAGTCCAGCAGGCTGGGATTGACGAGGCGGCCCTGCTCGTAGACGAGCTCCTCGCCGAGGGCCGCGCCCAGTCCCATGGCCATGGCGCCGACCGCCTGGCCCTCGGCCGCGGCCGGGTTGAGGGCCGTGCCCGAGTCGTGCACCGTGACCGCGTCGAGGACCGTCACCTGGCCGGTGGCGTAGTCGACGTCTACCTCCACCGCCTGCACGCAGAACGAGTAGGCGGGCGAGAAATGGCCCCGGCCGTGCTCCTTGTCCATCTTGTCGACGTCGGTGAGGTAGCTGCCCTCGGTCCGCAGGCGTCCGTCGGTCGAGCCCTCGGCGAGAGCCACTAGGTCTCCTATCGGCACGGCGTCGCCGTCGCAGCGGGCCTCGCCGTCGACCAGCTGCACCCGGTCGGGGTCGGCTGCGAACTTGGCCGCGGCGGCCTCCCGCAGGGCTCCGGCCGCGTTGCGGGCGGCGTCGGCGGTGGCGTGGCCGCTCCACATCGTGCCCCTCGACGACCATGCCCCCAGGTCCTGGGGGGCGTCGTGGCTGTCCATCATGGTCACCGACACGTCGTCGAAGGCGACGCCCAGCTCCTCGGCCGCGATCTGGCGCAGCAGCGCGGCCTGGCCGGTGCCGGCGTCGGCGCCCGCGAAGCACACCCGCACCGCTCCGTCGTCGCCGACCTCCACTGCGGCCTCGCTCAGCTCGGAGTGCTCGAAGGCGTTGGCGCCTGACACATGGATCGCGGCGGCTACGCCCACACCCCGGCCGCGCCCGCCCTGCGCCCGCTTGGCGTCCCAGCCGATCTCGGCCCGGGCCCGCTGCAGGCACTCGGCCAGGCGGGTCGAGCCGAGCCGCCAGCCGGTGATAGTCACGTCTCCCGGCTCGGGAGCGTTGCGCAGCCGCAGGTCGATCGGGTCGATGTCGAGCTTGTCGGCCAGCTCGTCGATCTGGGACTCCGTCGCGAACGTCATCTGCGGGTTGCCGTAGCCCCGGAACGACGCTCCGGGCTGCTTGTTGGTGTAGACGAGCGACACGGCTGTCTCGCAGCCGCCCAGCCGGTACGGCCCGGCGGCCAGCATGGTGGCGTAGATCGCCACCGACGGCCCGGCGTGGTTGTAGGCGCCGTTGTCCACTGTCACATAGCCGTCGCGGTGGGTGAGTGTGCCGTCACTGCGGCCGCCGGTGGAGAGATCGACACGGAAGGAGTGGCGCACGGCCGTTGCCGCGAACTCCTCGTCGCGGTCGAGCAC
Organism: Acidimicrobiales bacterium; assembly: GCA_963667505.2. Lineage (GTDB taxonomy): Bacteria > Actinomycetota > Acidimicrobiia > Acidimicrobiales > Aldehydirespiratoraceae > Aldehydirespirator. The sequence goes on from OY763490.2 coordinate 3,318,033, forward strand.
CAGCCGCACCGGCCGCTTCGTCCGCATGGCCAGCGCGGCCGCGATCACCTCGTGGCATCCGGCCTTGGCCTTGGCCCCGAAGCCGCCGCCCACGGCCACCGGGTGGGTGCGGACCTGGTCCATCTCCAGGCCGAGCATGTGGGCGACCTCCTTGCGCACGAAGTAGGGGGCCTGGGTGGACACCCACAGATCGAGCCGCTGGTGGACCGGGTCCCAGCGGGCCAGCACCGAGTGCGGCTCGAGGCACACGTGGGCCGCGGGGCTGTAGGCGTAGTGGCCGCTGACCACGACGTCGGCGGCGGACCGGGCGGCGTCGGGGTCGCCGTAGGCGCGTACGGTCTGCAGGGCCAGGTTGCCCGGCGCGTCGTCGTGGACCGTGGCCACGCCACCGAGACGGGCGTACGAGGCCGTGACCGCGCTCGGGCGCGGCCGGTAGTCGACGTCGATCAGGCCGAGGGCCGCGTCGGCCTCGGACCGGGTTCGGGCGGCCACCGCGGCCACTTCCTCGCCCACGAAGCGGACCCGGTCCCAGGCCAGCGCCGACCGGTCGCTGAACGGCGCCCCCAGATGCAGGTAGGTGCGGTCGGGCAGATCGTCGGCGGTGATCACCGCGGCCACGCCGCTCGCGGCGGCGGCATGGGCGGTGTCGATGCTGCGGATGTCGGCATGGGGGTGAGGGCTGCGCAGGATCCGGGCCTCGAGCGTCCCGGTCAGCGAAACGTCGGTGGTGTAGACCGCGCCGCCCGAGGTCCGCTCGTCCCACCCGTCGGGCCGGATCCGCCGCCCGAGCACGGTCAAGGACAGTTCCCCGCGCTGTCGGCGACCGCGGCGACGACGCCCTTGTAGCCGGTGCAGCGGCAGAAGTTCCCGGCCAGCGCCCGCCGCACCGCCTCGGAGTCGGACCCGTCGCACTCGCCGGACGCGACGAGCTGGTAGGCCCGCACCACCAGTCCGGGCGTGCAGTAGCCGCACTGCAGCCCGCCGCAGTCGGCGAGCGCCTCCCTAAGCCGCGCCGCGTCCTCGGCCAGGCCCTCGACCGTGCGCACCGGCTCGTCCACCCGCGCGGCCAGCACGAGACACGACGGCACGGCCCGGTCGCCGACCAGCACGGTGCACGCCCCACAGTCGCCTCGTCCGCAAGCCTCCTTTGCGCCGGTCAGGCCCAGACGGTCGCGCAGCACGTCGATAAGCCGCGCCGCAGGAGAGACATCGACCCGAACCGGCTCGCCGTTGAGCATGAGGCGGACCATCACGGTGGTGGCGGGTCAGCGTCCTTGTGCCGCGGCGACATTCTCGGCGGCCTGGTAGCGCTCCATCAGCCACTCGGCCAACTGCGAGCGGAAGAAGTCCTGGCCGCTGAGCGGACCTTGGGGCGCGAAGCGCGACGCCATGCCCCGCTGGCTGGCCACCGCCACCGGCATGTCCTGGTCGAAGAAGAGCTCCAAGCCCCGGACGTGCTGCTCGAAGAGCTGGTCGAACAGCTTCAGCTTGGTGGTGGACTCCGGGAACAGGAACCCTGAGGTCATCATCGACGAGTCCGCTCCGCCGGGCTGCACCGCGATCCAGTGGACCGAGTCGCTGTGGCAGCCGATCAGCAGAGTGGGGGCCACGTAGAGGTACACGACGTTCCAGCGGTCGTCCTCGTCGAGCGTCGGGATGGGCGGGAACAGCGCCGACTGGGTGGGGTTCATGCCCCGGTCCTTGAAGCCGGTGCGGCCCCGGCCGCCGATGCCGACCGAGCCCGGCGCCAGCGGCGGGAACGTGCCCGCCAGCAGGGTCTCGTTGCCGGTGTCGGCCTCGGTGAAGTCGTACAGCGAGGCGTGCAGCCGCAACGAGTGGTAGGCGTCCATGAAGTTCTCGGCGAAGACCTTCCAGTTGAACGGCAGCGGCAGCAGCTCGGGCTCGGTGGCGGCCATGTCTTCGAGGCAGTAGGGGGCCAGCATCTCGTCGAAGTCGGCCAGCCTCGGTCCCAGCGGCTCGGGGTCGGGGGCGAACGAGCAGAACACGAAGCCCTGCCACTCCTCCACCGCAAGCCGGGGCAGGGAGATCTCCGAGCGCACGAAGCCGGGGCGCTGGTGCATTTCGGGCGCGCCGACCAGGCGGCCGTCGAGGTCGTAGGTCCACCAGTGGTAGGGGCACCGGAAGTTGCGGGTGGATCCGCTGCACTCCGGCGGCGGATCGAACCACTCACTCTTGGGCCGCTCGTCCGGCGCGGTGATGCACATGGCCCGGTGCTGGCAGATCGAGGACATCACGTTGATCCGGCTGTCGCGGTTGCGCACCACGATCACCGGCTCGCTGCCCAGCAGGGTGGCCGTGAAGTAGTCGCCGGGCTCGGGCACCTGGCCGGACCGGCCCACGCACAGCCACTCGGTGTCGAACACGGCGGCCTTCTCGAACTCGTAGAAGTCGTCGTCGGTGTAGCAGGCGGGCGGAAGGCCCACGGCGACATCCACGGACCGGGCCGCGGGCTCGATGTCTTCTAGCGGTATGGGACTGCGGGTTGGAGCCATGAACGCCCCCTGGCGGCGGTGAGGCCAAGCTAGCCGTTGCCGGGCGAGGCCTCGAAGCCGGGGAGGCGGCGCCCGCTCTCGGTCGCCTCCGGTGGGACACAGGCTCCGAAGCGGTGCTACAGTCCGCGCCTGTATACAAGCCTCGGCGGCCCGACTGCCGGGGCACAGACGGTTCCACACTGGAGGGAACATGAGACGACACTCCTTTCGATGGCTGGTAGCAGCGATCGCGGCCTTCTCGCTGGTCGCGGCGTCCTGCGGCGGCGATGACGACGACTCCACCGTCACCCCTGCGGCTTCCGAAGAAGAGCCGATGGCCGAGGACGAGCCGATGGCCGAAGAGGAGCCGGCGGCCGAAGAAGAGGCGGCGGCCGAAGAGGCCGAAGAGGAGCCGATGGCCGAAGAAGAGCCGATGGCCGAGGACGAGCCGATGACCGAGGAAGAGGAAATAACCGAGGCCATCGAGGAGTCCGACATAACCGACATCGCGACCCTCGACATGGACACCAACGGCGACGGCAAGGTGATCCTCGGCGTGGCCGCGGCGGGTCCGCGTGACGACGGCGCCTACTACCAGGCCCTGGTGGACGCAGCCGAGGAGATCTCGGCGGCGCAGGGCTGGGAGCCGCCAGTCGTGGTCGACAACATAGAGCCGGCGGTGGCTGCCACGGAGCTTGAGAACCTCGTTGCTCAGGGTGTCGACATCATCGCCGTCGGAGCGGGCGAGATCTCTGATCCGCTGCCGGACCTGGTCGAGCAGTATCCCGACGTGTTCTGGTACTGCAATTGCGGCACCGGCTTCCCCCAGATGGACGGCGTGGCCCTAAGCACAAACGACGGCGCTGAGATCGAGTACGTCGTGGGCGTCGCCGCCGGCCTGATCCTCCAGGAGCGGGGTGGCGACACTGCGTACATGATCGGCTGCTGCGACCTCGGCTTCGAGGTCGAGACCGAGCTGGCAATGCGCCTGGGCCTCAAGGCGGTGGATCCCAGCTACGACGTGGTCTACACGCCGACGGGCAACTTCCCGTTCGACTTCGACAACGTGGCCGGGGCAACCGAGGCGTTCAACGTCGCCCTCGACGCGGGCATGGATTTCGTCTACCCGTACCTGGGCGGCGCCCACGAGCCTCTGGTTCAGTTGGCCAACGAGAACGGCGTCCCGGTGACGAGCGCGGGCGCATCCGACGTGTGTTCGCGGACCGACCTGCACTGGGACATGGCCGCGCTGTTCGACGGCGGCGACTTCGCCCGGGCCGTGTTCCCGCTCATCGTGTCGGGGCAGTTCGAGGAGGGCAGCATCTACAAGTTCGCGGTCGGTCGGGATCCGGAGGTCGGCGCGCTGATCTGCAATCCCACGCCGGAGCAGAAGGAGCTGCTGGACCAGGCCCACGCCGACGTCTGGAACGGCTACTGCCTGGCGGAGTTCGACATGATCAGGGCCATCGCCTACGGCGGCGTCGAGATGGAGGCCCCGCTGACCTGCTCGGACGCCTGAGCGCTCCCTAGGGGCCACCGCACCCGAGAGACCGCCATATGGCTGATCAGCGGACGGCGGGAACGGAGGTTCCCGCCGTCCGTCTCTCCACGATCTCCAAGTCGTTCGGGGCCATCGTGGCCTGCGACCGCGTTGACCTGACGCTTCACCGCGGCCGGATCCACGGCATCCTCGGAGAGAACGGCGCGGGCAAGTCCACGCTCATGAAGGTGCTTATAGGACTGGTGCTCCCAGACGGCGGCACCATCGAGGTGGACGGCGAGCGCTGCCAGATTCGGGATCCCCACGACGCCGCAGCCCGCGGGATCGGCATGGTCCACCAGCACTTCAGCCTGGTGGAGCCGCTCACGGTGTGGGAGAACGTGATGCTGGGCGACACCGGCCGGTTCGACGCGGCTGCCGCCCGCCGGCGAGTCGGCGAGATCAGCGAGCACTACGGCCTGGGAGTCGACCCGGACGCCAAGGTCGAGGAACTCTCGGCCGGGGTCCGCCAGCGCGTCGAGATCATCAAGTGCCTGCGCCGTGATCCCAGCATCCTGATCTTCGACGAGCCGACCTCCGTGCTGACCCCGGGCGAGTCGGAGCGGCTCTTCGATGTGCTGCGGCTGGCCGTGCGGGAGGAGAACCGGGCGGTGGCCCTAGTGAGTCACAAGCTCGACGAGATCCTCCACGCCACCGACGAGGTGACCATTATGCGGTCCGGTGCCGTGGTGAGGCGGATGGAGACCTCGGAGGCGGATGCGCCCATGCTGGCCAGGGCGATGGTCGGTCGGGAGGTCTCGCTCCGGTCGGAAGCGTCTGCGCTGGGCCTCATCGAGACGGTCGTGGCCGGCGTCGACGACGTCGACGACGCTCGACACCAGACGGCAGGCGACGCCGGGGCCGAATCCGAGGCGCGGGTGCCCGCGCTCCGCCTCCGAGACGTCGAGGCCCGCGGCCCCGACGGGCGGGTCGCCCTCGACGGTCTGAGCGTCGACGTTTTCGACTCCGAGATCGTGGGCGTGGCCGGCGTGGAGGGCAACGGCCAGGCCGCACTGACCGACTTGCTGTCGAGCCTGTTGAACGCGGAGGCGGGCACGGTCGAGGTCGACGGCCTCAGGGTGCAGCCGGGGCGGCCGGGCGCCATGTCCAGAGCGGGCGTGGCCGTCATCCCCGAGGACCGCCACACTTCCGGCTGCGTGCTCGACATGACCGTGGCCGAGAATCTGTTTTTGGTGGACATCGAGAAGATCGCCACCCGCGGGATCTACGACCCGGCCGTCATGCGACGGGACGCGGCCCGCCTCATCGACGACTTCGAGATCCAGACGGCTGGTCCGGACGCCCCGTTCTGGTCGCTCTCGGGCGGTAACCAGCAGCGAGTGGTGCTGGCCCGGGAGTTGAGCTACTCGCCCAAGGTGCTGGTGGCGGCCCAGCCCACCCGGGGGCTTGATGTGGGCGCCATCGAATGGATGACCGACCGTCTCCGCAAGGTGGCCGAGAGCGGCGTCGGGGTGCTGCTCATCTCGAGCGAACTGGAGGAGATCCTGCAGCTCTCGCACCGCGTCGTCGTGCTGTTCCGCGGTCGCATCATCGGCGAGATGGACAGAGCCGATGTGGATCTCGAGGAGCTGGGCCTGCTGTTGGGCGGCGCCAGCGCCGAGGCAGCTGCCTAGACCGGGGGACAGGGGGTCGACATGAGCGAGCAGCAGACGCCGCCGCTGGCCGCCGAAGGTCCCGACGTCGGGTCGGACGAGGCTGCCAAGGAGGCGCACGCGCCCTCGCGGCTGCGTGAGGCCGGGGTGGCTGCGGCCATGTACCTGGGATGCATCGTCGTGGCCCTGCTCGCATCGGCGATCATCGTGTGGGCGACCGGAGGTTCGTGGCAGGCCGTCTTCTCCGCCCTGCTCGACGGCAGCCTGCGGGCCCCCGGACGGTGGGGAGAGACCATCGGCATCGCCATCCCGTTGGTGGTGGTGGCCCTGGGAACCGCCATCAACGGCCGGGCCGGAGTTGTCAACATCGGCCAGGAGGGCCAGCTGATGATCGGCACGGCCTTCGCCACCTACGTGGGCGTGCGCCTGGGCGGTCCCGGACCGGTGGTAGTGATCTGCCTGCTCATCGTGGGGGCCCTCGCGGGAGCAATGTGGGCGGGCATCGCCAGCTGGCTCCTCTATTGGCGGCGGGTGCCGGAGGTGCTCACCACGCTGCTGCTGATAACGGTGGCCTCCCAGATCGGCGGCTACGCGTTGAAGGTCGACTGGCTGCTGCTGGCTCCGTTCCGCGAGGACCGCTCGGTTCGCAACCAAGTGAGCGACCAGCTCGCCAAGGACACCCGGCTGCCCCGCATCGACATCTGGGGCAACGATTTCCCGATCAGCTCCATCGCGGTGGTGCTGATGGCGGTGATCGTGTTCCTGCTGTTCAAGCGCAGCGTGTGGGGCTTCCGCATGGGCATGCTGGGCCGCAACGCCCGCACGGCGCAGCGGGCCGGCGTTTCGACGGTCAAGTACGGCACCACCGCCATGCTCATCTCGGGCGCGTGCGCGGGCCTGGCCGGGGCCCTGATGCTCTCCGGCGGCGACTTCGGGAACTACCGGTTCACGCCCGGCTTCGCCAACAACATCGGATGGGAAGGGCTGCTGGTGGCGCTGGTCGCCCGCTCGCACCCCGTCGGCATCGTGGTGGTGGCCTTCAGCTTCGCCGGACTGCGGGCCGGCTCCGGTTTCCTGGCCGCCACCGGGGTCGAGCGCGAGATCTCCCAAGTGGTCCTCGCCCTACTGGTGCTGGCGCTGCTGGTGCCACCGGCCATCCTGTTCATCCGCGAGCGCCGCCGCGCGCTGTCGGCCACCAGAGACAGGACCTGACCGATGGGAGGCTTCTTCTCCGCCATAGCCGACGTGGTCGCCAACGACGTGACCTATTCGGGCGCCATGCGCTTCGCCGCGCTGCTCGCATTCGCCGCCATCGGCGAGACCATCGCCGAGAAGGCCGGCACCCTCAACATCTCCCTGGAGGGGATGATTCTGGGGGGCGCCTTCGCCGGGGCGCTGGGCATGCACCTCACGGAGTCGGTGACGGTCGGGCTGATCTTCGCCACCGTCGTCGGGGTCGTGGTGGCGTCGGTGCAGGCCAACATGAGCCATCGGCTCACCGCCAACCAGTTCGTGGTCGGGCTGGCTCTCAACACCCTGGTGCTGGGCATCGCCAGCTTCCTGAACACCAGCATCCAGCCGGTGTCGAGGGCCGCGCACCGGTTCGAGATCCCCGGCGTGTCGGAGATCCCCCTGGTGGGCGACGCCTTCTTCAATCAGCCTTGGCCCCTGTACTTGGTGTACCCGATGATCCCGGCCGCGTGGTGGCTGCTGTACCGCACCCGGTGGGGCCTCGAGGTGCGGGCGGTGGGCGAGAACCCGCAGTCGGCCGACGTGTCGGGCATCGACGTCAACAAGCGCCGACGCCAGTCCATCTACATCGCGGGGTTCACGTCCGGACTGGGCGGCGGCTATCTGGTGCTGGGCCAGATCGGGCGGTTCGAGGACGCCATCGTCGGCGGCCAGGGGTTCATCGCCATCGCCGCGGTGATCTTCGGCGGATGGACCATGCGGGGCGTCATCGGCGGGTGTCTCCTGTTCGGCACGGTCAACTCGTTCCGGCTGACTCTGCCAACCGTGGGTCACGAGCTCAATTCCGAGCTCCTGTCGGCCGCGCCGTTCGTGGTGACCATCGTCACCGTTACCTTCTTCGCCCACCGCACCCGCGAGCCTCGGGCACTGGCCCAGCCCTTCGTACGCGGCCTCACCTAAGTTCCGGTGCTCACCCAGGCTCGAGACCCAGGCTCGATCGGCCTCACCTAAGCTCCGGCTCCTCCCCCAGGCTCGAGCGGCCTCACCTAAGCTCCGGATTCTCACCGGGAAGGAGCGGCATGAAGACGGTTCCCACTATCGACATCAGCGGCACTCGCAACGGCAACGGTTCATCGCCGGCCAGGGTGGAGGAGGTGGGGAGGGCCCTCGACGAGGCCTGCGCCACCAGCGGATTCTTCATCGTCACGGGCCATGGCGTGTCATCCGGGCTGATCGCGGAGGTGATGGAGGTGTCGCGGCGGTTCTTCAGTCTGCCGCCCGAGTCCAAGCAGAAGGTGGCACCGCCCGGCCCTCACCACTTCCGCGGCTGGCTGGGCCTCGACACCACGTCGCTGGCGGCCACTCTGGGTGATGACGAGGCGCCGCCCGATCTCTGCGAGTCGTTCAACGTGAGCCGATTCGACGATCCGGAGATCTGGGCCCGGGCCCATGTCGAGGAGGCTGAGGCCACGTTCCTGCCCAACCTGTGGCCGGAGGAGCCGCCTGAGCTGCGGCCCGTGTTCGAGCGCTACTACGCGGTGATGGAGCAGTTGTGCATGGACATGCTGCCGTTGTTCGCCCGGGCGCTGGACCTGCCCGGCGACTGGTTCAACGACAAGGTCGTCGACCACACCGCCCTGCTGCTCATCAACTGGTACCCGCCCGCGGAGACCGTCCGCCCCGGACAGCTGCGCAGGGGTGCCCACACTGACTACGGCGCGTTCACCATGGTCGCGGCCGAGCAGATCCCGGGCCTGCAGATCTTGGTGGACGACCAATGGACCGACGTGCCCATGGTGCCGGAGTCCTTCGTCGTCAACCTCGGTGATCTCATGGCCCGCTGGACCAATGACCGGTGGGTCTCGACCCTGCACAGGGTGGTGATCCCCGACGGGGCCGACCAGCACCGGGACCGGGTGTCGGTGCCGTTCTTCTTCCAGCCCTCGTACCGGGCCCGGATCGAGACCATCCCCACAACCATCACGCCCGACCGTCCCGCCAAGTACGGGCCGGTCCTCTCCGGGGAGTGGATCAGGGCCAAGAATCTGTCGATGCTCGAGGAGCGGGATTCCTAAGCATCAGCGTGGGCGCCGGCTAGTCCTGCTGCTGGCGGCGGTGGCGATGGCCGTCAGCGCGTTGGGAACGGTGGCGCTCGGCACAGCCGCCCTCCTCGACCTGGGTCCGTTCGCCCCCACCGAGCCCCGGGGGCTCAAGGTGGTGGACCGACTGGACGACTGCCGCGACGCCGGCCTCGACAGGGGCGAGGGCTGCGACGCCGGCGCCGACATCGAGGCGATCAGCCTCCAAGTGTCCGACGGGGACGTCCTGGCGGTGGAGCTGCGACTCACCGAAGCCCCGGACCTCGGCCCGTCGCTGGCTTGGACGGCCGAGTTCTACGTGGACGCCGCCAACGCCCACACCGACGGCGGCGTGATCTGCGTCCTGTCCAACGTCGCGCCCGACGCCGCCGGGGATCAGGCGCCCGGGATCCAAACCGCCTCCTACGCCCTGGATCCGAACACCGTCCCTCGCCGGTCGCTGCCCGCCGGCGCCTGCAACGGCAGCCTCCAGGACGCCTCTGCCAAGTTCTGGATCAATGTCGCCGGCCAGCCCGACGAGACGCAGTTCCGGGTGGTCGGACTGGTGCGGGTCGAGCACCCCGACGATCGTGGCCGCCTCGGCTCAGAGGACGACTTCCTGGCCCGCGCGTCGCTGGCTGACCTCCGGCGTTGACTGGCGGGGCGGTTCGCTGGATTCGGGCGTTGACTGGCGGGCCGGATTCCGGTCTCGGGCGTTGACCGCCTGAGTGGCCTGTCAGTAGCGTGGCGAAGATGTACGGCGCGGCGCCGGCCTCTCACCTGAGTGCGGAGGCCCGGGAGTTCTTGGCGAACTACCGGGCTGCCGGAGGGGACTTGGACTTGGCGGATCCGAAGGCGGTGGTCGGGGCCCGGCAGGGCTCCCTGGCCGGCTGGGTCGCCCACAACGAGGGGCTCGACGGACCGTGGGTCAGCCGGGCCGCCACGGTCGCCGACGTGCCGGTGGTGAGCTTCGCCGTGGACGAGCAGGCCTTGGCCGCCGATCAGGTGATCGTGCATATCCACGGCGGGGCGTTCATCCTGGGCTCGGCGGTGGCCAGCGCGGCGTTCGCAGTGGGTGTGGCCCAGCGTGCCGGACTGCCGGTCGTGTCGGTCGACTACCGCCTGGCCCCCGAGCACCGCTGTCCGGCCGCGGTCGAGGACGTCGTCAGCGTCTGCCGAGGCCTGGCCGAGTCGCAGCGTGTGGCGGCGGTCTTCGGGGAGTCGGCCGGCGCGAACCTGACCCTGGCCGCCGCGGTAGCCCTGCGCGACCAGGGTGCGGCGCTCCCCGACCGTCTCGGCCTGCTGTCCCCGTGGGTCGATCTCACCTGCTCGGGCGACACGTACAGCACGCTGGCCGCGTCCGATGCGGTGCTGGGCCCCCTCGACAGTGCAGGCACCGCCGCCGCCTACGCAGGCAACGGCACGGCCAGCCCGGAGGCCTCGCCGCTGTTCGCCGACCTGGCCGGGCTGCCGCCTGCGCTCATCCAGGTCGGCAGCCGCGAGCTCCTGCTGTCGGACTCGTTCCGGCTCGAGACAGCGCTCCGCCGTGCCGGTGTCGCCGTCGAGCTCAATGTATGGGACGGCCTCTGGCACGGCTGGCAGCGCCTGTACCAGATCCCCGAAGCCGGCCAGGCCCTAGACGACCTAGCCACCTTCCTCACGAACTGACGCCCGGGTCGCGGTCAAATCCGATTGTCCCGACGATCCGGGCCATCCTGGATCGGGCATCGCCTCTCAAGACGGGGGGTCTTCGGGTTCGGGGAGGTCGGGTTCGGGTGGGTCGGGGAAGCCGATTCGCAGGTAGCCCTCGATGCGGGCCAGGCGCTGGCCGTTGTGGGACACCTCGGTGCACAGCTGGCCGATGGTCCTGCTGAACTCCGTGCGCAGTTCGGTGTTGGCCTGGTTGAAATCGTCGCGCAGTTTGTCGGTGCTGCGCTGTTGGTGCCAGATGATCGTCAGTACTGCCAGCGCCACGGTGGCCAGCTGAGCGAGGGTGACGGCTGCTTCGGCGCTCATGGGATCACCCTACCTCCATTTGGACTGACAATAACTCAATATTATGAAAATTGCTCTAACTTGCGCGGTTGGAGCGGTTAGCTGGTGGCGATGTGGGCTACTTCGGTCAGGAGCTCGCGGTTGGCGGCCGGGCCGGGGGAGATGATGTTGACGAAGAAGGCGTGGAGGTCGTGGGCGCTGATGAGGTGCTGGAGTTGGCTGCGGCACTGCTCGGGGGTGCCGGCGATCTGGTACTCCGACACCAGTTCGTCGGTCACGAGGCGGCCGACGGCCTCGGGGCCGCCCTGCTCGAAAGCGTGCTTGAGGCCGGCGATCTCCGTTTCGCTCAGGCCGAGGTTCTTGAGGATCCGGGGCGGGCTGTCCATGATGGCGTAGCCGTAGAGGTGCTTGGCCTCCTCGATCATCTCGGGCTTGTAGGCCAGCCGGTCGAGGTAGACCCGGGTGAGCGGAGCACTCGCTCCGGCGGTTCCGGCTCTCGCTCCGGCCGCGGCCTTGCGGGCCTCGTTGGCGATCTCGAAGGCGTCGGCTAGGTCGGACTTGACCATCAGCACCAGACCGTCGGCGCGGGCGCCGGCCAGAGCGAGCATCCTTTCGCCCCGGGCCGCGACCCAGACCGGGATCGAGTGCGTGCCGGTGGTTAGCTGGGCGCTGTCGAGTGTGAGTCGCCGACCCTGCCAGGTCACCGGCTCGCCCTGCCACAGCAGCCTGAGGGTCTCGATGGTGTCGGCCATCATCGCCAGCGGAGCGGCCCGCTCCAGGCCGATCGGGTGCAGCACCATGGTGCCGCCTGCAACCAGCGTGACGAAGGCCCGGCCTCCGCTCATCTCGTCGATGGTGGCGATCGCGGCCGCGGTGGCCGCCGGGTGACGGGTGTAGGGGTTGGTGACCGGGCCCAGCCGGATCGTGCTGGTGGTCTCGGCTGCGGCGCCCAGCACCGCGTACACGTCGAGCATCAGGCCCTCGTCGGCCACCATGCAGTACGAGTATCCGAGCTCCTCGGCCAGCACGATGATGTCGATCAGCTCGGCCGAGCCCATAGTCGGCACGATCTGCAACCCCAGCGCGATGCCGTCGGCGCTCATGGCTGCGCTTCTGCGATGTTTCGGATGGCGTTGCTCATGGTGCCTCGGCCTGCCGGTTCGCGCATGGGACGGATCATGGCTGCTCCTGCCAGGGGTCGTGGGGCGGTCGGATCACGACCGGGCCGATGTCGATGCGGCGGTCGGATCCGAGCAGGTCGGCCACCAGCTCGCCCACCCCGGCTGCGGGCATCATGCGGGCCCGCACCGACTCGGGAGCCTTGCCGTCCCACAGCTCGGTGTCGATCTGGGCGGGACACAGCGTGATCACCCTGATGCCGCAGTCTCGTCCCTCCAGCCGCAGCACCTCGCCCAGCGCGTTGAGGCCGCCCTTGGAGGCGGCGTAGGCGGCGTTCCCCTCGAACGCCTGCACCGCGGCGATGCTGCTGATCAGGACGATCTGACCCCCGGCCGCGGCCAGTGCCTCCCAAGCGGCCCGAGTCAGGGCCATGACCGCGCCCAGGTTGACGTCGAGGACGCGCTGCCAATGACCGGGGGTCGCCTCCGGCACGGCCGCCTTGTCGAACACGCCCGCGCTGTGGACGATCACATCAATGCGGCCCTGGGCTGCCAGCGTCTCGGTGATCGCCCGCTCAGGCTCGCCGGGTTCGGTCAGGTCGGCCGCCAAAGTCGTGGCCGTCGGGCCCAGTTCCTCGGCCACGGCCCGCAGCCGGTCCTCGCGTCGCCCCACCAGCACGCTGCGGACGCCCCGAGCCGACAGCGCAGCCGCGCAAGCCAAGCCGATGCCCGAGCCGCCGCCCGTCACGACCGCGACCGGAGCAGGCCGAGACGTCATCTGGGGATCACTCTGCGGCATCGTCCGGGACGCCGATCCCCAGGAAGCCCTCGATGCGGGCCAGCCGCTGCCCGTTCTCCGACACCTCGACCCGCAAGTCGCCGATCTCGGTGCCCAGCTTGGTCTCAAGCTGGCTGATCTCGGCTCTCAGTTCGGTGCGCAGGCTGTCCGTGGTCTGCTGCTGATTCCAGATGATGGCCATCACTCCCAGGACGACGGCGAGCAGTTGTGCGACAGGGATGAGCTGCGGCCAGCGCGGCGCCACGGTGCCTGCATCCGCCATGGCGGCTGCTTGGCGCACGACTGCGGGGTCGGCGACGGTCATCTGGGGATCACTCTGCGGCATCGTCCGGGGCGCCGATCCCGAGGAAGCCCTCGATGCGGGCCAGCCGCTGCCCGTTGTCCGATACCTCGTTGCGCAGTTCGCTGATCTCGGCTCTCAGTTCGGTGCGGAGGTTGTCGGTGGTCTGTTGCTGATTCCAGACGATGGCGAACACTCCGAGCACGACGGCGAGCAGTTGTGCAACAGGGATGAGCTGCGGCCAGCGCGGCGCCGCGGCTGCTTCGGGCACCGCTGCGGGGTCGGCGGTGGTCGCCGAGCCTTCGCCCGGAACGTTGAACGCCTCTGACGCGGCCATGCCGAAACCATAGCCTCTCAGGTGTTCAATGCAACACAATATCTTTAGATACATCTCCGAACATGGAAATCGAAGGTACTCACGGCTGGCCGAAGAAGGAGGCGGCTAGCACGTCGTAGTTGATGCGGCCGGCGCTGTAGGTGCGTCCGCTGGCCAGGTTGGTGAGATGGATCTCGGCCGGGGAGTGCAGCTCGATGGGGATCTCGTAGAAGTCCCGACCGGCGTCCTCGTAGATCTCGATGAACGGGCGCCCGTAGGCAGTGCTGGCCGCGGACACCACCCGGTCGACGATCTCGGCGCACTGGGCGTCGTCGGCCTCGACGGTCACGTTGGCGATCCCGCCGTAGAGCAGGCTGTCGTTGATGCGGCCCATCGAGACCAGGTCGTCGTCCACCAGCGGCGGCACCACCCCCAGCCCGTAGGCGTAGCGCAGGCCCCGCAGGTCCATGCCCTCCTCGGCCAGGCGGTGGATGGACTGCTCCACGATGCGGGCCGCCACCTGCACCGCGGTGACCAGGCTGCGGTTGGGGGCGAACAGCACGTACAGGTCGGCAGGGCCGACCCGGCAGGCCGAGGCGATCATGTCGGCCATCTCCACCGGCACCGGATCGGACGTCTGAATGGCCACCACCGACTCGTGGTGGTCGTCGCGGTAGTCGGTCCACTCGAAGTAGTGGTCGAGGCTGTCGCGGTTCAAGGCCCGACCCGGCCCGGCCAGGATGGCGGCGTGCTCGGTGCCGGGAGCCTGCAGGCGCCATCCGGCGATCTGCGAGGCCACGCAGGCCTCGATGGGATGGTCGATCATCACCCGCACCGCGGTGAGCATCCGCCCGGCCAGCTCGAACGGCTCGTAGCTCACGATCCCGAGCCCGCCCAGGCTGGCCAGCGTGTAGAGCTGAGCGGCCCGCCAGCCGCCCTTGGCCTCCAGGCCCATGTCGATGACGGTGGTGCCGTTGTCGAGCCGGTCCACGGCCACGCCCAGCGCGTCGGCCTCGTCCAGGATGAGCCGCACCGTCCTCATCGCCTCACGGTTGACGCTGATCATGTCTGCCTCCTGACTCGCCTGCCCGGAGCTCCCTCAGGCGGGGGTGGACTCGCGGGCGCCGAGGGCCGCGTCCACCGGGATGATCGCGCCGTTGAGGTAGCTGGCCTCGGGCGAGGCCGCGAACAGGATGGCCGCGGTGATCTCCTCGGGACGGCCGAAGCGGCCCTCGGGGATGTGGCGCTGCACCGCGGCCTGCACGTCGGGGTCGCGCATCCCGGCCAGCAGCGCCTCGGTGGCGATCAGCCCGGGGGCCACCGCGTTGACCCGCACGCCCTTGGGGCCGAGCTCCAGGGCCATCGCCCGGGTCAGGCCCTCGACTGCGCCCTTGGAGGCGATGTAGGCGCAGCGGTTGGCCACGCCTAGCCGGGCCAGGATCGAGCTGAGGTGGACGATGGCGCCCTGGCCCCGCTCGGCCATCCCGGCGGCCACCAACTGGCTCAGCTGGAACAGCCCTCTCACGTTGGCCAGCCATACGGTGTCGAAGGCCTCCAGAGAGAGGTCGAACATCGACGAGCGGTCGATCAGCGCCGCGTTGTTGACCAGGATCGACACCGGCCCCAGCGCGGCCTCGACCTCCCTTGCGAGTCGGTCGACGTCGTCCTCGCGGCCGATGTCGGCTTGGAAGACCTCGGCCTCGCCTCCCGCATCGATGATGGCCTGCCGAGTGGAGATAGCGCCGTCGGCGTCGTTGCGGTAGTTGACCGCGACCAGCGCCCCCTCGGCTGCGAAGGCCTTGGCGGTGGCCGCGCCGATACCGCGCGAGGAGCCGGTGACCAGCACGGTGCCGCCGTCGAAGCGGTCAGGCCTCATGTTCGGCCTCCTCGCGCGGGGATGTGGTGACGTGCTCGCGGGCGTTGTCGCCGGACTCGAGGTGGGGCCTCATGTCCGGCCTCCTCGGATGGCGGCGGCCTCGGCCTCGTCGTCGGCGATCACGGCCAGCACCGTGCCCACGTCCACGGTCTCGTCCTCCTCCACCAAGATCCGGGCCACCACCCCGGCGCAGGGTGCCTCCAGTTCGTTCTCGACCTTCTCGGTCTCGACCTCGGCGATCATCTCGCCCTCCACCACATGGTCGCCCTCGTCCACGTACCAGGCCACCACGGTGCCGTCCTCCATGGTCAGCCCCCACTTGGGCAGGATCACGTCTGTGCTCATCGGCGACTCCTCATCTTTGGGCCGTGGCGGTCCGCCGGGTCAGTACTCGGCGGCCTTGGCGATGGCCGCGGCTATGTCGTCGGTGTCGGGGAGGACTACTTCCTCTAAGGGCACCGAGAACGGAATGGGGGTGTCCAGGCCGTCCACCCGCACCACCGGGCCCCGCAGGTCGGCGAAGCACTCCTCGCTGATGCGGGCGCTGAGCTCGGCGCCGAGCCCGCCGATGCGGGGCGCCTCGTTGGCCACCACCGTCCGGCCGGTCTTGACGGCCGAGGCCAGAACCGTCTCAGCGTCGTAGGGCCTGATGGTACGCAGGTCCACCACCTCGACGGACACGCCGTCGGCTGCGGCCCGCTCGGCCGCCTCCAGCGCCATCGGCACCATGCGCATGGCCGCCACCACCGTCACGTCGGTGCCCTCCCGGGCCACCGCGGCCTGCCCCAGCGGGACGGTGTAGTAGTCGGGGGGCACTTCGGCCCGGCTGCGGTACAGGGCCTTGTGTTCCAGGAAGAGCACCGGGTCGTCGCTGTCGATCGACGCCAACAGCAGGCCCTTGGCGTCCACCGGGTTGGACGGCGCCACGATCACGATGCCAGGCACGTTGAGGAACCAGCCCTCCACGCTTTGGGAGTGGTGCGGGCCGCCGCCGAACCCGCCCCCGCAGGCGGTGCGGATCACCAGCGGCGCGGTGAACTGGCCGTCGAACATGTAGTGGAGCTTGGCCACGTTGTTGACCACCTGGTCGTAGCACTCGGCGATGAAGTCGGCGAACATGATCTCGGCCACCGGGCGCATGCCGACCATGGCCGCGCCGGCGCAGGTGCCGATGATGGCCGCCTCCGACAGCGGCGTGTCGCGCACTCGCTCCGGCCCGTACTTGGCCAGCAGCCCCTTGGTGACGCCGAAGTCGCCGCCCATCTCGGCGATGTCCTCGCCGATGAGGAACATCTCGGCGTGCTTGTCCATGGCCAGGTCCAGGGCGTTGTTGAGGGCCTGGGTGAAGCTGGCCTTGCGCACCCGGTCGCGGCCCTTGCGCGGCTTGCGCCGGGCCCGGCGCTCCCGCGGCGCGCCCTCAGCGCCGGCAGGCGGGGCCTCGGCGGTTGCGGCCTGCGCGTCGGCGGAAGGGGTCTCGGCTGCTTCGGCGGTTGCGGTCGTGGTCTCGGCGGCGGTCATCGTGGCGCCACCTCCCAGCCGACGTAGACGTCGGCGGTGGCCTTGGCCGCATCGGGCGGCGGGCTCTCGAGGGCGAAGGCGATCCACTCCTCGATCAGGTCGCGCGTCTGCTGCTCCACGGCGTCGAGCTCGGACTGGCTCGCGCCTTGCTCGCCCAGCGCCTCGCCGGCCAGCATGATCGGGTCGCGCTCCTCCTTCCAGTACTTGACCTCCGCCTCAGGCCGGAACTCGCCGGCGAAGATGCCCTGCCAGCGCCACGTCTTGAACTCCAGAAAGAAGGGGCCCGCGCCGGAGCGGATGTGCTCCACGGCCTCGCCGACGGCAGTCCAGGCCTCCACGATGTCGTTGCCGTCGACCTGGCGGGCCGGGAACCCGTAGCCCTGCACCATGTCGACGATGTCGGCCGAAGCGTGGCCCTCGCCCACCGGCATGGAGATGGCGTAGCCGTTGTTGACGCAGGCGTACAGCACCGGCAGGTCCCAGATGGCGGCCATGTTGAGACTCTCGTGGAACTCGCCCCTCCCCACGGTGCCGTCGCCGATGATGGGGCAGGCCACGCGGCGCTGGCCCCTCATCTTCGAGGCGAGGGCCACTCCGAGCACGGTGGCCATGTAGGAGCCCTCCACCGCGTTGTCGCCGAAGTTGCCGACGGCCGGGTCGGCCGAGTGCAGGCTGCCGCCCTTGCCGCTGCACACGCCGGTGCCCCGTCCGAACAGTTCGGCCATGATCTTCTCGCCGTTGCCGCCGTGGCGCTGCTGGGCCAGCGCGTTGATGCCGTGGCAGCGGTGGTCGGGAAAGAAGGTGTCGGTGGCCTCCAAGTGCCAGGCCAGCGCGGCCTGGACGGCTTCCTGGCCGAGCCCGGTGTGCAGCATCCCGGGCACGTTGCCCTGCTCGAACTCCCGCTCGAGCCCCTGCTCGAAGGCCCGGATCAGCCACATGTCGCGGTACAGGCCGATCAGCGTGGACTTGTCCAAGACGGCTCCTCCTGTCTGGTCAGCTACAGGGACTGATCTGAGACGCTATCGAGCGGATACCCGCGCATCGAAATTGGCGACGAAACCGCCCTCCCAGGGCGCAAATCGCCACCAATTTCGTGCTGGTGGGGCTGCTAGCCGCCGTCAACCGCGGCGTCGGACGAGTCGGAGTACTCGTCCCACGGGATGCGGGGCAGGAAATAGGCGCCCTCGTCCACGGTGCGCAGGAAGGTCCGCAAGCCGAGCCGGGCGATGGCGCCGAGGCGCAGCGGGTCGATGCGGCCCCGCTCGTCGCATATCGACGAGTCGTAGGCCACCCACACCACCTCGCCGATCACCAGGTGGACCTCGCCGAAGACCCGGCCCGGCGTTCCGAGGTCCACCACCTGGTGGACCACACACTCCAGGCGGGCCAGCGCCTCGCCGACGGCGGGGGAGCTGACCTTGGTAGCCGGCACCGGCGTCCATCCGGCCAGCTCGAACTCGTCGACCTCGCTGGGGGCCTCCATGGCCACCGTCTCGATGTCGTCGCGGAACGCCTCGCCGGTGACGTTGATCACGAAGTCGCCCGACGCCATGGCGTTGAGGTAGGTGTGCTTCAGGCTGCCGTCCTCCAGCAGCCCCATGGTGACCCCCACCAGCATCGGGTCGCCCGTGATGGGCAGGTAATAGCTCATCGGGGCGACGTTGTTCACGCCGTCGGGGCTGCGGGTGGACACCATGGCGATGGGACGGGGCACGACCAGCTGCGAGAGCATGAACTGGCGGTCCATGGGCGGGTTCACAGCCGGGTCGAAAGTGACGGTGCGCTCGGGATCCATCGGTTCGGCGTCCTTCTCGGCCCTCTCTCCAGGCCGTCTCGGCGTCCGGTGTCTCAAGTGCCGTGCGGTTTGCGGGGTGCTGCCGCGGTCGGCTTCAGGCCCCGTTCGTAGGCCAATGACGGCGGTAGCGCCTCACCAGCCAGCGGTTGAACTGCACCAGGGTCTCCTCCTGCCACGAGTAGCGGCCCCGGGGGGCCAAGTGCGAGTTGAGGCCCTTCTGGGTCATGGTGTCGGCGTAGATGTCCTGCACGTTGAAGTTGTTGACCCCGGCCTCGGCTGCCTCGAACAGGTACTCGAAGAGCGGGTCCTCCAGCGCGGCGGGCTCCAGGCAGTAGCCGATGTGGATGGTGATGTGGCCGGTGTCCTGGGGGCTGATTATGAAGTAGGCCACCTCGTCGGGGACGATGGCCAATGCCAGCGTGGGCGGGATCAGCACGAAGCCGCCCCGCTTGCGCTGCTCGTCGGTGAGGTTGGAGAACACCGGCAGGATGCAGCGCTGGGTGGGGTTGAACGAGCTGTCGATGTCGGTGAAGTGCTGGATCCGGCCGATGGCGCCGTCGGTGTCGTCCCAGTCGAGGAAGTCGTTCATGTGGCTCGGTGCGAACGTCTGCAATGGTCCGTGCAGCCTGCTGGCGTGGTACGGGTCGTTGAAGTTCTCCATCATGACCTTCCAGTTCCACGGAAGATCCGGGATCGTCTTGCCTTCCAGGGTGGTGGTGGACTCCAGCCCGTAGTTGGCGAGCATGTCGTCGATCTTGGTCATGGTGGGGCCGAACGGGGGAGCGTCATGGTCGAAGTTGGCCATGATGAACCCGTGCCAGATCTCCACCTTGAGTTGGGGCAGCGGATGCTCGGACCGGTCGAAGCCGACGGCCCGGTCCATGGCCGGCGTGCCCAGCAGGGTGCCGTCGAGGCCGTAGCTCCAGTGGTGGTAGGGGCAGGTGAACCGACGGCAGTTGCCCGAACCCTCGGCGATCACCATGCCCCGATGGCGGCACACCGCCGACATAACCCGCAGCTCGCCGTCAGAGTCCCGGGCCGCGATCAGGGGCTCGCCCGCGATGGCGATGCAGCGGAAGTCGCCCGGCTCGGGCAGTTGGTCGGTCCGGCCCACGCAGAGCCACTCCCGCTGGAAGATGGCCCGCCGCTCGAACTCGTAGAACTCCGGCGACGTGTAGAGCTCGGGCGGTAGCAGCCTGGCCTCGTCCACCGGCCCGATCGATTCCTCGAAGCTGGCCAGGAGTTCGTCGGTCAGCACCGTCATTGCTGGTGTTCTCCCTAGGTCTGCTCGCGTGCGGGCCAAGCCCCTTCGGCGCTGAACCTAGTCGGCCCGTGTTCGGGGGCGGGCCCCTTCGGCGCAGAACCTAGTCGGCCCGCCCGCACCGCCTCATATCGGAGCCGGGTCTGGCGGAGGCGCTAGAGCCGCAACGCGGGCAGCTGCTTCAGCTCCTGATTCCGCGGGTCCACCTCGATGCCGGCCGACTCCAGCGCGACGACGCCGAGCAGGGGCTCGACGTCGTCGTCGCCGAAGAGGACGGTTGTCGCGGCGTACTCGCCCATGAGCTCGATGTCCGCGCCGGCGACATCGAACTGGGCGGCGCTGCCGTCAGCCAGTACGTAGGCGCGCCTGCCTCGGGGTTCCAGGCCGATCTCCTCCAGATGCCGCCGTGGCACGAGGGTGTCGGTCGCGCCGGTGTCGACCAGGAACAGGCCCTCCCACGATCGCTCCCGGTCGGCCGGGTTTCGGACGGTGACGGTGACATGGATCGCTCCCATGGGTGTTCTCCTCTCGTTTGCGGATCGTGCGTGCTCTGCTCACACGACGAGTGCGACGGTTACCAGCGCTCCCGTGAAGGCGGCCACCATCATCAGGGCGACCCTCATCATCGTCTTGGTCAGCTCCGCGATCTCCTTGTGGATCACGGCGATCAATCTGGACTCGAGCGCCTGCAAGTCCTTGGTGGTGGCCAGCGTGTCGGTAGGCACGGCTGGGTTGGGGGCATCTACGGCCATTGCATCAATCCTTCCATACCGGTTCCTTCACGGCCGATCGTAGCGTGGGATGATCGGGATGCAATGTAAAGAATGGAAATATCTTAGCCAGCAGTCAAACCAGCTGACACGGGCTGATCCTAGATGGTCGTCAGGGCTTGCTGAAGGGCGGTGCCGATCTTTAGGCATAGGGCGTCGGCGTGGGGTGGGGCGACGATCTGGATGGCGGCCGGGCGGGTCTCGTCGAGTGCGGTCGGCATCACGAGGGCGGGCTGGCCGGTGACGTTGAAGGGCAGGAGGGTGCGGGCCACCTTGTCGAGCCAGAGACGGTCGCCGTCGTCGAAGAAGGTGGCCGGGTCGGGTGCCGAGGTCGGCGTGGCTGCGGTGACGATCACGTCGGCCTGCTCGAAGGCCGCGTCGAGGTCCTGCTGGACGAGGCGGCGGACCCGCAAAGCCTTCAGGTAGTCCGCGGCGCCGGTGCGGGCGCCCGCGGCCAGCCGGCACGCCGCCGACGGCGTGAACTCGCCGATGCGGCCCAGGTTGCTCGCATGGTGGGCGGCGAACTCCACGACGGTGATCACCCAGGCGACGATGCCGGCCAGCTCCGCATGGGGGATCGACACCGTGATGACCTCGGCGCCTAGGCGCTCCAGCTCGCCGACGGCCGCCTCGACGGCTGCGGTCATGGCAGGACTGCACCCGTCAGCCAGCCAGCCGTCCACCACGCCCACTCGCAGTCCGTGCAGGCGGACCAGGCCATCGGGCGCCGGGGCGCGAGACTGCTTGGCACGGGCCGATCCCGCTCTGCTGGCCGCAGTCCCGGCGGCGCGGTAGTCGGGGACCGGTCGACTCGACGAATAGGGATCGGCGTCCGAGCGGCCCGCGATCACGCCCAGCACCAGGGCCAGGTCCTCGACGGTGCGAGCCATGGGCCCCACATGGTCGAGCGTCCAGGACACGCCGAAGACGCCGTCGCGGGGCACCCGGCCGAACGTTGGCTTGATCCCGCTCACGCCGCAGTACGACGACGGCACCCGGATCGACCCGCCGGTGTCGGTTCCCAGCGCCACCGGGAACAGCCCGGCGGCCAGGCCCGCAGCCGACCCCGACGAGCTTCCGCCCGCCCACCGGCCCGGCGCGGCCGGATTGACCACGCCGTCGCCGGTCTCGTCGCCGAAGGCGAACTCCGGGGTGGTGGTCTTGGCCAGGATCACCGCGCCCGCCTCCCGCAGCCGGGCCACCACGGCGGCGTCGGCGGACGGGACCCGGCCCGCGTGCAGCGGCGATCCGGCCTCGGTGGCCAGCCCCGCCGTGTCGATGATGTCCTTGATGCCGACGGGCACGCCCTCCAGCGGCCCCGCGTCACCGGCGCTCCACCGCCGGGCCGACCGGGCCGCCTGTTCTCGGGCCGTGCCATCGAGGCTCACAATCGCGCCGATCTCGCCGTCGAGTTCGTCGATCCGAGCCAGGCATGCATCCACCGCTTCGACCGGATCGAACCTCCCGGCCCGGTACCCGTCCAGCAGGGCCGCGGCGCTGAGAGCGGTGAGGTCGTCGTCGGCCCGCGCCGTCCTGCTCCCTGGCGAGAGATGGGACTCCTCGCTGGCCCCGACTGCGACCTCTGGTGCTCTACCGTCCGCGATCCAGCGGTAGCCAGCGGCCGGTCCGACGGTCTCGGGGAACGGCTCGTCCAGCGAGCGCAGCGCGGCCAGCTTGTTGCCTAGCGTGGCCTGCGCGGCCGCCGCGGCGGCCAGAATCCCTTCAGGGATCGCGACCGCTCCGTCGGTCACTGTCCAGTCGCTGGCCACGGCCGAAACGTAACCGAGCCGCACTCGATGCGCCGCAAGGCGGCACTCCGCCGAGCGCGCCACGTTGAGGACTGCCTTGTGAGTCAGTCCGGTAGTTCGACTTCGCAGCGGATGCCGTCTGCCCGTGCCAGTCGCTGGTCATAGGTCAGCAGCGTGGCGCCTATCGTCTCAGCGAGGGCTACATAGGCCGCGTCGTACACGGTGAGGTTGTCGCGCAGCTCCCAGCAGCGTGCCAGCAGCGGTTCATGAGGAACGCGAGTGACGGGCAGCACAGCCAGGTGCCGCAACCCGCTGCGAGCGAGCGGCTCCGCCAGTTCCCCCCGCCGAACGAGCCCCCTCAGTGCCGAAGTCACTTCGAGGTCGAGCACATGCGGCGCCAGCGCGGCCTCCTTCGTGATGCGGCGCAGCACCTTGAGGTTCCGCTCGCTCGATCCAGCCACCGCCTCCGTGGCCACGCTGGCGTCGACGACAATCAATGCGACTCGCGATCGGCCCGAATGATCTCCACGATCATGCTCGAATCCAAGTGCGTCTCACCATGAGAAAGAGCCTCTACCCGCTTGCGAGCGAGCATCTCCTCGGCGCTGGCGAGATCCGCCTGTCGACAGATCGCGTCAAGCATGTACTGTTGCAACGACTGGCTGGCCGCGGCAGCCCGGATCCTGAGCTTGCGATGGACGTCCTCGGGCACGTGTTTGATCTGGATGGTGGCCATTCAAGCACTGTAGCGCCAAAGCAGCGCCAACAGCGCTAGATCAGAGCTAGTTCGGGTCACCTCAGGTGGTGGTGGTCATCGCCCCCCATCCTCGTAGGCGACCGCAGCGGCGAAGCGCTCTGTGCCGATGTTGTGGAGCCTCCAAGTGACATCGGGCACCTCAGCGAACCGGAAGGAGCCGCTCGCAGCGCCTTGGCGCATGGTCTGGGGGATCTCGAAGCTGGCGACGTCCATTGAGAGGCCTGTTCCTAGGGCCTTGCTGAGGGCTTCCTTCATCGTCCACAGGTCGAGGAACAGACGGAGCTTGCGGCTTCCGCCGGCCGCGGCCATGTCGGCTCGTTCATCAGGGCCGAAGACCGCCTCGACCAGCGTGTCGAGGTTGCGCTGCGGGACCCGCTCCTCGACATCGACGCCCACCCGGCCGCGGGAGGCCAGCGCGATCAGGCCGTGCTGGCCGCTGTGGCTGACGTTGAAGCCGATGGGTGCCCGGAGTCTGTTGACGGTGGCGAAGGGCTTCCCGTGCTCGGCCGTGTCGAATGCGAGCTTGCGGTTGGCGCAGCCCAGAGAATCACAGAGCAGCGAGCGCAGAGACGCCCGGCACAGGACGTACCGGCGTCTGGCACCAGTGTGCTGGAAGCGGTGCGCTCTACGCCGCTCCTCGGCGTCCAGCCATGCCCAAGCCGCCCTCTCGTTGGCTTCGTGGCGCACCAAGTCGACATGCACGACAGTGACGCCGTCGAACTGCGTGAACGGCTGCCACCAGTCGCCGACGAGGCCGAGCGCCACGGCGGCGGGCCTCTATGGGGCTCCCGGGACTAGGCGACCCGGGGCGTTGCGACGGGATCCGCCCGATTGTCTCAGCCGGGCGGTCAGGTGCGGGCGTCGAGGTAAGCGACCAGATCGCTCGGCGTCAGCAACTCGCCGAACTCCTCGGCTGAGATGTCGATGCCGAACTCCTCGCACACGAGCTTCCAGAACGCCACGACATCGGTGGAACTGACTCCCGAATCGACGATGCTGCGATCGTGGTTCAGCGGCTCACCCGGCTCCCTGCCCTCGATATGCAGGTTGTCGTCGATCAGAGTTCGAATGCGGTCCTCGGTGTTGGACATATGATGTAATATCCTTCCTTGTCATGCCTCTGTGAGCATGGCTAATGATGGTTATCACGTAGCCGGTGCAACGTCAAGCTGCGAGCGTACTCCGTATCAGCCTTCGGTCGCGGTCGCTGAAGTAGGCACACTCCGCGAGGAGGTCGCCGTCCTTCGCTCCGGCTTCGGCGATCTCGATGTGCTGGCGGGTGGCCGCCTTGTAGGGGAAGATTCCCTTGGCGTACTGCTTGGCGGGGAACTCCAGGGCCTGCGCCCGGTTCAGGTCGTAGCGCGAAGCCGCATCGATGAAACGCAGCACGTACGCGGCGCGATGCGAGAGCTCTCCCTCGCCGAGCATGACGCTCCGGTGGGCGACCGTCTTGTTGAACAGGAGCACATCGCCGGGATCGAAGTCGTCCTCCACCTGGTGCACCTCGAGAAGCTCATCCATCAAGGGGGAGTTCAGGATCCCCTCTCTGAGGCCGCTGTAGTCCACAAGACTCGTCCTGGTCCCGGACCGTTCTCTGGCCTTGAGCACCTCGACGACCGCCAAGTCCGCCGAGTAGACGAACTCGCCCGGCAGCACATGCTGAGGAACGTAGGCCATGCCGCCGCGCTGTCCGCTGGCATCTATGGGCTGCAGCGGCGCCCACAGCGTGCATCCGAAGTCCTCGGCGAACTGGAAGCCGAAGCTCTGCACGCCGACATGCCACGGAAACCCCTTGTTGACGTTCTTCTCGACCTCGAAGGACAACTCGAAGGTGAGAAAGAGGTCGTGGCCTGCCAAGCCGGTCAGAGCCTGCCGGAAATAGGGGCGCTCCAACAGCTCGAAAAGGTCGGTCTTGGCGGCCTCGAAGTCGTACTGCACCTTGCTGAACAGGGCGTTCTTGCCGCTGTAGGAGTTGGCGGCGCTGCGGTTCAACTCGATATCGGTGCGATTGAGCAGCATGCCGACCACGCTGGCATTCAGGAATCCCTCGAGCTTGACGAAACCGTCGCGCTGGAATTGCTCCTTCTGCTCGTCGGTGACGACGAACTCGTTGTCGAAGGGATGGCCGGTCACGATGGGCTCAGGCAAGTCCGGCTGGCGCCAGGAAGCCGCGCATGGCCTCCACGCACTTGGCGGGCTGCTCCAACTGGAGGAAATGAGTGGCGTCGGGCAGGAAGTCGTAGTCCACGGTCAACATGTCGCTCAGGTCCAGAGTCGGCAGGTAGGAGTACGGCAGCGTCGGGTCGGCGCCGATCACCTTCGTGGGGCACTGCAGGGCCGAGAAGTCGACCAGCACCGCGAAGAGCCGCGCGTGGGCGATGATCTGCGCTTCATGCTCCCGCGGGCATCTCAGCTCGAAGCCGGAGCCGTCCTCGGACTCGCGCAAGGTCGTCGTCGCCATCAGGTCGATCACACCGGGCACGGTGTGCTTGAACGTGGGCATGAAGCCGAGCAGTTCCATGTAGTCCTCTCTGGTCTTGAAGCTCGGCGCTCGTCGGCTTGCCGCCTTGGCTGTCCGTTCGGCTGCCTCGTCGAACTCGTTCCTGGTCGCGCCCGGTTTGCGCAGGGGAGGATCGAACAGGATGAGGGCCGAGAGCCGGCTGCCGTTGGTGGGGGACAGCAGCGGCGCAAAGGACGAGACGGAGTGGAACACCCCGACCTGCGGCTTGGCGCCGTAGTGGCGGTCGATCTCGTCGAGGATGCGGTCGTGGTCGCTGACGAAGGTCGGCACGCTGTGGTTCGAGAGGGGACCGACGGCATTCCAGCCGTGGCTTCTCAGGTCGTAGACGACAAGGTCGAAGTCCTCGGTCAGCAGTGACCAGAACGGGTAGTAGAGATCAATCGACAGGCCGTTGCCGTGGCTGAGAATGAGCCGGGTGCCTTGGGGGTTGCCGTGGCGGCGCAGCACAATGGTCGTGTCCTCGTCCACCCGCACCTCGTGGGCGGACCGCGGCTCAGGGATGGCCCAGACAGGGTCTGACATGATGAGGCCGAAAGATTCGATCCTGCGCCGAAGCCATGCTTGAGAGGCCCCTTCGTTGTCGGACGGTTCTTGGGGAGGCCGCGACCCTACTTCCAAGCCGTCCGAACTACTCGCACGGTTGCCTCAGCGCGTCTATTGACGGCTGCGGGGCTTCACCCAGTAATGCTGGCGTTGGAACGGGTAGAGCGGCCCGGCCACACGGCGCCGCACTTCGTCCCGGTACAGCTCTTGGAAGTCGACGTCCCGTCCGGCCTCGTAGTCGACGCGGGCCGCGGCGACCAGCGGATCGTCCGTGGCAAGCGCGGGCGGAGCGGCCTCCGGTCGGTCCGGGTGCGCCACCGCCTCGAGCCCTCGGCGCAGCGACTCGGCATCGCTGAACACCACCGCGGCCCGATGGCCGAAATGGCTGCGGCCGACGCTGGCCGTCCAGGCCAGGTCCGACAGCACGGAGTCGGCGTCGGCGGCGCCGGTTGTGAGCCGATCGCGGTTCTCGTCGAGCCACGACAGGTAGCGCCGGGCCAGATCTTGCAGAGCCTCGGGCGCTCGGCCGGACAGCGGCAGCAGCCTCGGCCGGGGCGGGTCCGGCGATTCCCCGCCGGAGCCGGGTTGGGTGCCGGGATCAGCCCGGACCGGCGCGACGGGATGCGGAGAGCCGGCCGGCCAAGCGCCGGGACCGTGCCGCTGGGGGGCTCGGCCAGCCTCGGCGTATCCCTCCAGTACGACGTGCGCGTTGCCTCCCGAGATGCCGAACGAGTTGACCCCGGCCCTGGGAGGACGGCCGCGGCCGGCGGGCCAGTCGGCCTTGGCCGACGTCACCCGCACCGGCAGCCGGTCCCAGTCGATCTGAGGGTTCGGGTCCTGGAAGTTCAGATGGGCCGGTATCACTCCGGTGCTCATGGCCAGCACGGCCTTGATGAGGCCCGCCACTCCCGACGCGTACTCCAGATGGCCGATGTTGGTCTTCACCGAGCCGACCAGCAGGGGCCGCTGGGGATCCCTTCCCCGCCCGTACACGGCCATGGCCGCGTCGATCTCGGCAGGGTCGCCCATCTTCGTGCCCAGGCCGTGGGTTTCCAGGTAGTCCACCTCGGAGGGCGCGACGCGGGCCCGGTCCAAGGCGTCGGCGATGGCCCGCTGCTGGGCCCGCCCGTTGGGAAGGGTGAGACCCAGAGTGGATCCGTTCTGGTTGACCGCCGATCCGAGGACCACGGCCCAGATCCGGTCGCCGTCGGCCTCGGCGTCGCTCAGCCGCTTGAGGACCATCATCCCGCAGCCCTCGCCCCGCACGTAGCCGTCGGCCGCCGCGTCGAAGGTCTTGCAGCGCCCGTCGGGCGACAGCAGCCCGTGGTCGGTCAGGAACCGGGTCATGGTCGGGGACAGGGCCGCGTTGACCGCTCCGACGAGGGCCAGGTCGATCTCGTCACGTTGGAGTCCGACGACGGCCTGGTGCACGGCGGCCAGCGCCGAGGCGCAGGCCGTGTTGACCGGCATGGCCGGGCCCTCCAGTCCCAGCACGAAGGCGATCCGCCCCACCGTCGCGCACCCGGCCGTGCCCAGCGAGGTGTCGTCCCGGCCGCTGGCCGCGATCACCCGCCGGTACTCGCTGTCGCCGACTCCGGCGTAGACGCCGGTGCGGGAGCCTTTGAGCCGGGCCGGATCGATGGCCGCGTCCTCGAGGGCGTGCCAGGTCGTCTCCAGCAGCATCCGCTGGGCGGGGTCCATCATGCGGGCCTCGATGGGCGAGATGCGGAAGAACCTGGAGTCGAACCGGTCGATCCCGTCGACGAACCCGCCCCGCCGGCAGGCGGCGTCCTCGGAGTCGGGATCGCCCACGACCCCCGGTCCCGGGCCGCCGTCGGGGCGTCCGTCGGTGACGGCGTTCGAGCCGGTCTCCAGCAGGCGCCAGAAGGCCGACAGGTCCTCCGCTCCGGGGAAGCGGCAGGCCATGCCCACGATGGCGACCTCGTCGCCGGTTCGGCGGACCGGCCGGTGCGGACGCTCTCGGTCTGCTCGCTCCGGTTCGGGCTGGGCTTGGGCCGCTGGTTCAGGCTCTGGTTCGGGCCGAGCCGCTGGTTGTGACTCTGGTTCGGGCCGAGCCGCTGGTTGTGGCTCCGGTTCGGGCTGGGCTTCGGCTTCGCTCACGGGCGCGAGCTCGCCGGCCAGGAAGCGGGCCAGGTCGGTCACGTCGGGGTAGTCGAACACCACCGTGTTGGAGGCCACGTAATCGCCGGCGAAGGCGCGGTTCAGGCGGTTCCGCAGTTCCACCGCCATCAGGGAGTCCATCCCCAGATCGGAGAACTCCGCGGTGGGCGAGGGCTCGGTCGCCAGCCGCAGCACCGCCTGGAGCTCCCGCTGGAGGAACGACACCAGCACGGCCTCATGCTCGGACGCCGGCGAGCCCCTCAGCTCCGACATCAGATCTTCCGTCGGAGCGGCCGAGTCGTCGGCGTCGGCCGACTCGTCTGTGAGCAGGTCCTCCAGGAACGGCGGGCGGACCTCGAACCCCTCGGCGTACACCGGCCAGTCCACCGCGGCCACCGTGGTCGTGGCGATGTCGGAGCGCACCAGCCGGTCGAACGCCTTCATGCCCTGCTGGGGCGGGATCCAGCCCTTGCCCGACGCGGCCAGCCGCCCGGCCAGCCGCTCCCGGTGCTCCTCGGCCTCGCCGAGTCCCGACCAGGCGCCCCAGGCGATGGCCTGGCCCGGCAGGCCCCGGGCCCGGCGGTGGCGGGCCAGCTGGTCCAGGAAGGCGTTGGCCGCCCCGTGGTTGGTCTGGCCCGAGTTCCCCAGCACGCCGGCCACGCTCGAGAAGAGCACGAACAGGTCCAGGTCGCGCTGCTCGGTGGCCCGGTGCAGGTGCCAGGCGCCGAGAACCTTGGGCCACAGGACCTTCTCGAACCGGGCCCAGTCCTGATTGGCGACCGAGCCGTCCGACAGCACCCCCACGCTGTGGACCACTCCCGCGAGCGGCGGCAGGGCCTCGTCCATCCGGGCCAGCATCCGGTCGACGGCGGCCGCGTCGGTCACGTCGGCCAGCTCCACGTGCACGTCGATGCCTTGCGTGAGCAGTGCCTCGATGGTGTCGGCGGCGTCGGGATCGGGGGCTCGGCGCCCGTTCAGCACGATGGTGCCCGCGCCCCGTTCCGCCAGCCATCCGGCCACCGCGCAGCCGATCCCGCCCAGTCCGCCGGTCACCAGGTAGGTCCGGTCGGCGCGCAGCCGTCCGGCCGCCAGCGCGGGCAGAGACAGGACGTTCTTGCCGATGTGGCGGGCTGCCTGCATGAACTCCATCGCGGCCCGGGCTTCCGACATCGGCCAGAGGCGGTGGATCGCAGGCTTGAGCTCGCCCGCCGCCAGCCGGGCCGTCACCGCTCTGAGGGCGTCTCCGACCCGCTCCGGGTCGGTCTGCTTCAGCGTGTCCAGCTCCAGGATCGAGTAGGCGACGTCTTCACGGGCCGCGGCCATCTCGTCGGCGCTCATGATGTCGCGGCGGCCGAGTTCCACGAAGCGTCCGCCGGGACCCAGGCACGACAGGCTCGCCTCGATGAAGCCCTCCCCGGTGAGGCTGTTCACCACGACGTGAACGCCCTCGCCTCCGGTGGCTTCGAGGATCTCGGCGCCGAACGCGGTGTCGCGGCTGTTGAAGACGTGCTCCACTCCCAGCGACCGCAGGAACGGCTGCTTGGGCGGGCTGGCGGTGGCCAAGACCTCGGCGCCCGCGGCCCGGGCCAGTTCGATGGCGGCCAGACCCACCCCTCCGGAGGCGGCGTGGATCAGCACACGCTCGCCGGACTCGAGTCCGGCCGCCTCGAACGCCAGCGCAGCCGTGGTGAAGACCAACGGTGTGGAGGCCAGCACCGACGACGGCGTGTCCGGCGGGACCGGCGCCACCAACTCGGCCTTGGTGACGACCTCAGGCCCGAAGGTTCCGAACCCCAGCCCCACCACCCGGTCGCCTGCGGCCACGCGGCCCACGTCGGGCGCGGCCTCGACGATCCGGCCGCCCATCTCCCGACCCAGCAGCGAGCCCTCCTCCAGCATTCCCATGCCCACCAGCACGTCTCGGAAGTTCAGCCCGGCCGCTTCCACGGTGACGCGGACCTCGCCCGCCTCCAGCCGACGCGGCGACACCGGCTCGGTCCGGAGCTCCTCCAAGGCGCCTCCCGCGTCGGGCGCGAGCCGCCAGCCCGGCTCCTCCGGCAGCGCCAGCCGGGCGGCGACGGCGCCGCTGCGCACCAGCCGGGCAGCCCTGCGTCCGCCGTCCCGGTAGGCGACGTGAGTCTCGGCGTCGCCGCCGAGCAGCTCCTCGACGAGTCCCGACGGCAGCGGATGCTCGGCGGGGTCGAGGTCGATCATCCTCGTCCGCAGATGCTGGGCCTCCCGGGCGAGTGCCTTGCCGAAGCCCCACAGGGTGGCGCCGGCCAGCTGCCCGGAGCGCTCGCCCTCCAGGACCTGGGCGCCGGCAGTGACGAACAGCACGCCCTCGGTCGGGGTCGCGTCGGCGTCGGTCAGGCCCTGCAGGAGGGCCAGCGCGCTGCCGGTCGCCCGCCTGACGTCCTCGGCCATCTCGGCGGTGGTCGCCGTCGGGCCGTGGCCGTCGAGGGCGCTGAGATGCGCCACGCCGCGCAGCGGCACGTCGGCAGACAGGGCGTCGATGACCGCCTTCCAGGCCTGGCGCGATCCCATGTCGATCCGCGTCCGTTCCACGTCCGGCGGCGCGGAGGCGGTCTCGGCGGCCTTCGGGTCGGAGACCTCGCCGGCCAGCACCACGGTCTGGTTCCGCTGCGCCAGCGCGGCGGCCAGTCGGGCGGCCGTGCCGCCGCGGTCGGCGGCCAGGAGCCAGACCCCGGCCGGGGTCGTAACCGCTTCGGGGCCTCGGGCCAGTATGACGCCCGGGCCGAGAGGCCCGCCGTCGTCGAGTTCGTCCGCGCCGAGGACTTCGGCAGCCTCGAAACCGGCGTCGCCCAGCGCTCTGCGCCACACGTCGGCGCCGGCCAGGGCGTGGCTCGGACGGTAGGAGTCGTCGAAGCGCCACCAGCCGTCCAGCAGCCCGAACGTGAGGTCCTGGTAGGCGCGGCCTCGGACCACCTCCAGGGCGACAAGCTGGCCGGACGGGGCCAGCAGCTGGCGGCAGTGGTCCAGCGACTGGCCCAGGTCCCTGGTGGCGTGTAGCACGTTGGCCGCGACCACAAGGTCGTAGGAGTGGGCGGCGAAGCCCTGAGCCGCCGGGTCCGACTCGATGTCGAGCACCCGGTACTCGATGGGAGCGTCGTGGCCTTCCAGACGCGCCTCGGCCTCGGTGAAGAAACCGGCGGAGATGTCGGTGAAGGTGTAGTCGAACTGTCGGGCCGGCAGCCCCGGGAGTGTCGCCGCGGTCGCTGAGCCTGTGCCCGCGCCCACTTCTAGCACGCGGAGCCGCCGACCCTCGGGCAGTGCCGACACGGCCACCGAGACGGCGTCGGCCAGAAGCCGGTTCGCAGCCCGGGACCCGGGCGCCTTCAGGTACAGGTCCGCCGCGCTGGGCTCGTCGCCGAACAGCAGGGTCACAGGGTCGGCGTCCCCGGTCAGCGCCTGCGCCAGCGCGTCGCCGCAGCGCTGCAGGAGCCCCAGTTCGTGCGAGCCGTGGGGATGCCGGGCGGCTGCCTCGGCCGCGAGCTCGGCCGGGTCGGCGAGCGGCGCGTCGGGCCGGACATCGTCCGCGCCGGCGGTCACCGTCCAGCCGTTGCCGCCGGCAGGTGCCAGCACCCCGGCCTCCGCCAGCATCTCGAGCAGGCGGCCGAAGAGTCGTCGGTGCTGGTCGGCCACCCCCAGCCGCTGTCGGAGATCCTCCGCGTCCACATGGTCGCTGTCCTGGCGCCGCCAGCCGAGCCGGTCCAGCGCGGCGAGCGCATAGGCGTGCGAGAGCCGCTCCAGGTCGGCCAGCAGCCCGGCCCTATCGGCGAATGAGACCCCTTCGCGCTCCAGGTGCTCGGAGAGGGTTCCCGTTCGCTCGGCCACCTCCGCCACTTCGAGCAGGAAGTCCGCGGCTGGCATCGGATCGGCGAGGGGCCGGTCCCGCCACACCACCTCGTACAGTAGGTCGTCGAGCCCCTCCACCGCCGACAGCAGCGCGGCCCTGGTCGCCCGCTTCACCGTGAAGCCGGCCAGCTCGCCGAGCGGGGCGCCGTCCGTCGAGTAGAGCCACAGGTCGCCGGTGAGCACCTCGGCCGGGCCGTCCCCATCGGCTGCCGGGTGGCGACCGGTCGACGAGTCCCTCATCCGGGCGTGGCACACCAACCGCTCGGGCAGCGACCCGGTGAGCCTGAGCCTCTCCCACCCGAACGGCATGTAGGTGGTGTCAGGCGTCGCCGTTCCCTGCGAGTCGCGGGCGGCTGACAGGGCCTGGAAGCAGCCGTCGAGCAGGATCGGGTGGACGTCGAGGCCGCCGCCGTCGGCGCTGTCGGGCAGCGCCACGACCGCCACTGCCTCGCCCGCTCCGGTCCAGACCGCTTCCAGCGAATGGAAGTCCGGTCCGAAGTCGATCCCGACGGCGGCCTTGGCTCGGTAGATGGCGGCGAGGTCGGCGGGCTCGAGCCCGGCCCGCAGCGCCTGGACGTCCACCGGCTCGGGGACGGCGTGCAGACCCGCGCCCGTCGACAGCCGTCCCTCGGCGTGCCGGGTCCAGCCCTCCTCGGTGTCCGGCGCCCGGCTGAATATCTCGAAGGGCTGCGACTGAGCGCCCTCGGAGGGATCCACCACGAACTGGATGGTTCGGCCCGGCGGCTGGGGCTCGTCGTCGTCCGGCTCGGCGAACACCAGCGGGCTGTGGAGCTGGAGGTGCTCGACCACCACCGTCCTGGCGGCGGTCGCTGAGGCCGCAGCCGAGTCGAGCGCGGCGGCGGCCGACGCGGCCATGGCGCCGTACACCGCCCCGGGCATGACCACCCGGCCGAACACCCGGTGGTCGTCGAGCCAGGCCGGATCGGACCCCATCATCTCCGTCTCGAACCGCGTCTCGCCCCGAGGGGACTCGTGGCGC
Source organism: Acidimicrobiales bacterium (assembly GCA_963667505.2). Classification (GTDB taxonomy): domain Bacteria; phylum Actinomycetota; class Acidimicrobiia; order Acidimicrobiales; family Aldehydirespiratoraceae; genus Aldehydirespirator. The sequence goes on from OY763490.2 coordinate 3,351,241, forward strand.
ACGCCCAGCAACGGATGCCCGGCGTCGTGCCTGCGCCGCCGTGGAGGATCGGGCCAATGGCGCCGCCGCTGGAACGGGTAGCCCGGCAGCGGGACCCGGCGGCGGGACTCGTCAGCGAACAGCCCCTCGAACGCCACCGGCAGGCCGGCCTCGTAGGCGGCCGCCACCGCGTCCAGGAAGCCGCAGCCGTCGGCCGGCTCGGGCCTCCGCGGCGAGGGCCGCTGCAAGCTCGGCACCGTGACCGGCTCGCCGCCGCCGGGCGTCTGGGGCCAGGCCATCAGCGCCATTGGTGCCAGCACCTCGCCCGGCCCGATCTCGATGATGGCGTCGACCCCCGTCTCGGCCAGCGTCTCCACGCACTCGCGGAACCTCACCGCCTGCCGGGTCTGGCGCCGCCAGTACGGCCCGTCGAACGTCTCTTGTGGCCCCAGTGCCCGGCCCAGCATGGAGCTCACCACCGTGACCTCCGGCAACGTCACGTCAATGTCGGCGACGACCGCCTCCAGGTCGTCCAGGGCCGGTTCCACCATCGCGCTGTGGTAGCCCTGGCTGGAGCGCAGCCGTCTGATCTTGACCTTCTTCGACTCGAAGACGTCCAGCAGGGCCTCCACCTCGTCGGCCGGTCCGCTGAGCACCTGATGCAGGCCGTTGTCGGCCGCGATGGTCAGCCTGGCGCCCTCGTGGTCGGCGCGGAACTGCTCGACAGCCTCCGCCACCCGCTCCCTGAGCGTGAAGACCGCCCCCATGGAGCCCTGCTCGGGAAGCTCCGACATGAGCCTGCCCCGGGCCGCGGCGAACCGCAGACCGTCCTCCAGGCTGAAGATCCCCGCCGTCTGGGCGGCGGCTATCTCGCCGAGGCTGTGGCCCACCACCACGTCGGGACGGATGCCGATGCTCGACCAAAGGGCGGCCAGCGCGCACTCCACGGCGTAGATGCACGGCTGGGTCCAGCTCGGATCGTCGAGCTCGCCGCCCGCGTCGGGCTCGCCGAACATGACCGCCAGCAGCGACGCTCCCCGAAGCTCGCGCATGGCCGCGTCGCAGCGGTCGAGCACGGCCCGCACCACCGGCTCGGTCTCGTAGAGCGCCCGGCCCATGCCCTCCCACTGGCTGGCCTGGCCGGTGTAGGCGAACGCGATCTTGGTCGCGGCCCTCGACTGGGCCGCTTCGCCGGGCTCGGTGAGCGTCTCCAGTTTCTGTCGCAGCGAGGCCGCGTCGCGGAAGACCACGCCGGCGCGGTCACCGAAGTGGCTGCGTCCGCTGGCTGCCGACCAGGCCATGTCTGACAGCACTGGGTCGGATCCGGCCGTCTCGGCGGCATCTCCGGCGTGCTCGTCGAGCCACGACAGGTAGCCCCGGGCCGACTCGCGGAGCGCCTGGGCGGAACGGGCCGACAGCGGCAGGAGCCGGGCCGGACGGGCCGAGAGAGCCTCGGCAGCCGGAGGGTCGGCTGCGGCGGCGGTCAAGCGGACCGCTACCGGGCGGGCCGGGCCCGCTGGCCATCGGCTGTCGTCGGGTCCCGCGCCGGCCGCCACAGATCCGTAGCCCTCCAGCACGACGTGGGCGTTCGTCCCGGACCACCCGAAGGCGCTCACCCCGGCCCGCGGGGGCCGGTCTGGCTGGCTCGGCCACTCGGTCGGCTCGGCGGTCACCTGCAGCGGCAGCCGCTCCCATTCGATCCGCGGGCTCGGATCCTGGTAGTTCAGGTGCCGCGGGATCACGCCGTTCTTCATGGCCAGCACGGCCTTCATCACGCCGGCCACGCCGGCCGCGGATTCCAGATGGCCGAAGTTCGTCTTGACCGAACCGATCAGCAGCGGGCGGTCCTCGGACCGCCCGTCGCCGTAGGCGGCGCCGGCCGCGTGGGCCTCGATGGGGTCGCCCACCGGCGTTCCCGTGCCGTGGGCCTCCAGGTAGTCGACCTCGGCCGGAGCCACCTGGGCCCGGGCCAGAGCGTCGGTGATGCACCGCTGCTGGGCGTGCTGGCTGGGCACGGTCAGCCCTTTGCTGGCGCCGTCCTGATTGACCGCCGACCCCAGCAGGACGCCCCAGATCCGGTCGCCGTCGGCCTCGGCGTCGGCCAGCCGCTTGAGGACGAGCATCCCGCAGCCCTCGCCGCGCACGTAGCCGTTGGCGGCCGCGTCGAAGGTCTTGCACCGGCCGTCGGGGGCCAGCATCCCGGCGTCGGCCCGCATCTCGACGAGGCGCCCGGTGAGCACGGCTTGCACCCCGCCCGCGAGCACGATGTCGGCCTCTCGGAGCTGCAAGCTGTTGGCGGCCTGGTGCAGTCCCACCAGCGACGAGGAGCAGGCGGTGTCCACCGCCATGGCCGGACCTTCGAGGCCCAGGGCGAAGGCAACCCGCCCGATGGCGGTGTTCAGCGACGTGCCGGTGACCGAGTAGAGGCTCTCGGCCGGATCGGTGTCGCGGTCCGATTCCAGCAGCAGGATCCGGTAGTCGAGGTTGCTGATGCCGGCGTAGACCGCGGTGCGGGTGCCGCGCAGCGCCTCGGGATCGATGCCGGCGTCCTCGAGGGCCCGCCAGCTCGTCTCCAGCATCATGCGCTGCTGAGGGTCGAGCAGCTGCGCCTCCGTCGGCGAGATCCGGAAGAACTCGGCGTCGAACTGGTCGATGTCGTCCACGAACGCGCCGAACCGGCAGGCGGGCTTCTCGGGCACGTGGCCGAACATCTCGCCCACCCGGCCGATGCCCGATGCGGGCTCGCCCTCGGTGACCGCGTTCTGGCCGTTCTCCAGGAGCCGCCAGAAGCCTGCAAGGTCGTCGGCGCCGGGGAACTTGCACGCCATGCCCACTATGGCGACGGGAGTTCCCGGCGTCGAGGGCCTGCCGTCGCCGGTTGATGTCCTGTTCGTCATCGGTGAACCCCCCGCCTCGCGCGCAGATGGTAGTGGCCGAGGGTCGAGCCGAATCAGGCGTCCCGGGCTAGCTCGTCGACCTGACTTGCACGGTGACGATGTCGAGCCCGTGGAACTTCTGATGGTGCACCGACGAGGCGTAGTGGCGCAGCAGCTGCAGGGAGATCTCGCCGCCCTCGACGCCCTGGGCGCCCTGGGCCTCCTCGCTCAGGTACGCCAGCCGGTCCTCGAGGTTCTCGTCGTCGAACACGGCCAGGAACTCCAGCTCGATCACTGGTCCGCTGGGGCGGGCCTCGATGATCAAGCGGGGCGCCTTGTCGGCTCGCCCGTCGCTGCTCTGCTGGAGGCTGATCAGCGTCTCCTCCGCGGCGGCGTGCAGCCGCTGTGCCGAGGCGTCGTCCCAGCCCGCGGCGGCGGCCACCGGATCGAGGAACTCGACGATGTCGGGCACAGAAGCCAGGTCCAGCCCGACCTCGAGCCGCCTCCGGCCGCGCGGGCCGGTCAGGTTCAGGAACACCGTCATCGCCACCGCGGCGACCGCGCCGGCCAGCAGCCCGTTGTCCAGAAGCTTGCCCCAGGTGCCCCCCAGCGTGTCGGCGATGATGGTCTGCTGGTCGAGGCCGGCCCCGAACGCGAACGCCAGTCCGGCCACCAGCGCCTTCTGGCCGTCGAGCCCGTCCTGCACGACCGACCGCACCCCGCCCATGAAGATCAGCGCGATGGCGGTGAGCACGTAGGCCGCCATCACCGGGCTGGGAATGGTCAGCAGGACGGCGGTCGCCTTGGGGAGAAACGCCAGCGCGGCCAGGGCCCCGCCGATCACCCACCCGGCGCGCCGGGACGCCACCCCGGTGAGGCTCGTGAGCGACACGCTCGTGGACGAGTAGACGGTGGTGGGCGGCGCCCCGGCGAGGCCGGAGAACAGGATGCCGAGCCCGTTGGTGTTCAGGGAGCCCTGCACGACCCGGAAGTCGGTGGCCCTCGGCCTGCGCCGGCAGGCCTGCTGCACGGCCACGCAGTCGCCCATGTTCTTGACGCCGCCCACCAGGGTGACCACCACGAAGGCGGGCAGCAGGGTCCAGAAGCCGATGCCAGGCGTCAGGTCGATCCCCGGAAATCCAGCGTCGGGAATTCCGGCCCAGGGGGCGTCGGCCACCGGTGAGGCGTCGTAGGTGCCGAGCGGGATCGAGACGGCGCAGCCCGCGGCCAGGCCGACCACCGGTGACCAGAGGCGCCAGGCGCCGGTGGCTCGAAATGCCATCGCCGCGGTGACGGCCAGCGTGACCAGGGTGATGGCGGGGCCGGCCGCGTCGGGCGCGCCCTCGGGCACCTCCTGGACCCTGTCGAACGCGACCGGCAGGATCGTGACCGCGATCAGCATGAGGACCGTGCCCGACACCACCGGCGTGATCACCCTGCGCAGCAGCGGCAGCCACAGCGCCAGCGCCACGTAGAACAGCGCCGCCGCGGCGGTGAGGCTGGCCAGCAGGGGCGGCCCTCCCTCGTTGAGGGCCAGCACCGAGACGGCCACGAAGTTGGGGGTGGTGCCCATGATCAGGATGTGGCCCGCGCCGAACCGCCACCACCTGGTCGCCTGGAGCGCGGTCAGGGTTCCGGCGATCACCAGCGAGGCGAAGACGGCCCATTGGAGGTAGCGGTCGTCCTGGCCGCCGGCTCGTGCGGTGACGGCCACGATCAGCACCAGCGGCGCCAGCGCGAGGACCGCGCCCTGCAGGCCCACCGCGGCCAGCACCGGCGCCGGGCACGGCTCGTCGGGCTCGAAGCGGATCGAGTCGTTGGTGCCCGGAGCGCTCACAGCGGCACGGTCTCCGTGCTCAGGCCAGACCGACCGACGCCAGGAAGCCGCGCAGCGCGGCGGCGCAGTCCGCGGGCTTCTCGAGCTGGAGGAAGTGGGTGGTGTCGGGCAGGAAGTCGTAGTCCACGGTCACCATCTCTCGCAGGTCCAACGGCGGCAGGTACGTGTAGGGCATGACCGGGTCGCCTCCGATGACCTTGGTGGGGCAGCGGAGGGCCTCGAAGTCGACCAGCACTGCGAAGATGCGGGCGTAGGCGATGATCTGGGCCTCATGCTCGCGGGGGCACCGTAGTTCGTAGCCGTAGCCGTCGGCGCTCTCCCGCAGCGTGGTCCGGGCCATCAACTCGTACATGCCGGCGACGGCGTGCTCGAACTTCGCCAGCGAGCGGAGACGGTCGGCGAAGTGCTCCCTGGTGGCGAACCGGAAGGAGCGGCGCTGGGCGATCTTGGCGGCCCGGTCGGCGGCGTCGTCGAAGGGGGTGCGGTCCGCGCCGGGCTTGCGCATCAGCGGGTCGAACAGGACGAGCGCGTCGAACCGGCTGCCCTCGGTGGGCGACAGCAGCGGCGCCAGCGCCGAGACCGAGTGGAACACGCCCGCCTGGGGCTTGGGGCCGTAGCGGCGGTCGATGGCGTCGAGGATGCGCTCGTGGTCATTGACGAGGTCGGGCACGGTGTGGCCCGCCAGCGGGCCGACCGGGTTCCAGCCGTGGCTCCGCAGGTCGTAGACGACGATGTCGAAGGTGTCGGTCAGCCGCGCCCAGAACGGGTAGTACAGGTCGACCGACAGTCCCACCCCGTGCGACACCACCAGCCGGGTGCCCAGCGGGTTGCCGTGCCGGCGCAGGACGATGGAGGCGCCCCCGTCCGCCTCGACCCTGCAGATCGACAGCGGCTCAGGAACAGGCCACGCCACCCCCGATCCCACCGGCCCAACCGTACCGGGCGCCGACACGGCTCCCGAGAGGGCCGGCTAGCCGCCCGCCCCGACGTGCACGGTCACGACGTCGAGGCCGTGGAACTTCTGGTGATGCACCGCCGACGCGTAGTGCCGCAGCAGCCTGAGCGAGATCTCTCCCTCCTCCAAGCCGTCGGTGCCCTGGGACTCCTCGCTCAGGTAGGCCAGCCGGTCCTCGAGGTTCTGCTCGTCGAACACGGCCAGGAACTCCATCTCCACCGCGTCTTCGCCGAGGCGCGCCTTCACTATCAGCCGGGGCGCGTCGTCGCTCGGGGCGTCGTCCTGCTCCAGCAGGCTCATCAGGGCCTCCTCGCCCGCGGAGCGGAGCCGTTGCGCGGCCGCTTCCTTCCAGCCGACTCTGGACGCGAAGCGGGCGAGGAACTCGTCGATCTCTGTGAGCGCCGACATGTGGAGCCTGGACTCGAGCCGCCCGCTTCCCTTCCGGTCGGCGATGTTCAGCAGGCGTGTGATGAGGATCACGACCAGCGCGCCGACCAGCATGCCGTTGTCGATGAGCAGCCCCCATGGGTCGCCCAGCGTGTCGGTGCCGATGGTCTGGTTGTCGAGGCCCACGCCCAACGCGAACGCCACCCCTACCGCCAGCGTCTTTCCGGCGGAGAGGCCGTCGCGGATCACAGTCTGGATGCCGCTCACGAACACCAGGCCGATGGCGGTCAGCACGTAGGCCGCCAGGACCGGGCTGGGGATGGACAACAGCACTGCGGCCACCTTGGGCAGCAGCGCCACCGTCGCTAGCAGCGCGCCGATCCAGAAGCCGACGGCGCGTGCCGCCACTCCGGTGAATTGCACCAGCGACGAGCTGAACGACGAGTAGACGGTCGTTGGCGGGGTGCCCGCGAGGCCCGAGAGCACAATGCCGAGCCCGTTGGTGGCGAGTGATCCCTGCACCAGCCGGAAGTCGGTCGCCCGGCGCCGGCGCCGGGAGACTTGCTGAATGGCGACGCAGTCCCCGATGTTCTTCATGCCGACCACGAGGGCCACCACCACGAATCCCGGCAGCAGCGCCAGGAACTCGGGGCCGGGAGTCAAGTCGAGTCCAGGGAGGCCGCCGTCGGGCAGGCCCGCCCATGCCGAGTCCAGGATCGGCCCGAGCTCGTATGCCCCGAAGGCGGCGGCCACGACGCAGCCGGTCGCCAGGGCCAACAGCGGCGACCAGACCCGCCACAAGCCGGTGAGCCGCGTCGTCAGCAGGAGCATGGCGATGAGCGTCACCAGCGCCACCACCGGGCCAGCGGCGGCGGGCGTGTCCTCGGGGATGTCCTGCAGCAGGTCGATCGCTATGGGCAGGATGGATGCCGCGATCAGCATGAGCACCGTGCCCGAGACTGTGGGCGTGACGATCCGGCGTAGCAGCGGAAGGCGCGAGGCCAGAGCGAGGTAGCACAGCGATGTCGCCACGGTGAGGCTGGCCAGCAGGCCCGGGCCGCCGACGGTGAGGGCCAGCACCGAGACAGCCACATAGTTGGGGGTGGGTCCCATGATCAGGATGTGGCCCGCGCCGAACCGCCACCACCGGGTGGCCTGCAGCGCGGTGAGGACTGCGGACACAATCAAGGAGGCGAAGATGGCCCAGGCCAGGTAGCCGTCGTCCTGATCGCTGGCCCGGACGGTGATGGCCACGACCACCACGATCGACACCAGAACCATGGTCAGCCCCTGAGCGCCGACGCCGAGAGCCAGCCGCGGCGGGCAGGGCTCGTCCGGCTCGTAGCGAATGGCGTCGTCGGCGTTCTGGGCGGTCATCGGGCTAGCCCGCGGCGTTGACCTGCACGGTCACCACGTCCAGTCCGTGGAACTTCTGGTGATGCACCGATGAGGCGTAATGCCTCAGCAGCCTGAGCGAGATCTCGCCGTTCTCCGTGTCGGAGACGCTCTGTGACTCCTCGCTCAGATGGGCGAGGCGGTCTTCTATGTTCTGCTCGTCGAACACCGCCAGGTACTCCATCTCCACGGTCGCCCCGCTGTTGCGGGCGACCACGATCAGACTGGGAGAATCGTCGGCCGAGTCGGCGACCGGGTGTTCGTCGTGTTGCCGGGCTGGGCCTGGCGGCGCCTCCTCGTTCGGGCGGTCGCCCTGGTCCAGCAGGCTCATCAGCGTCTCCTCGCCGGCGGCACGAAGCCGCTGCGCGGCGGCGTTGTTCCACCCGATGTCGGCCGCGAAGCCGCGGAGGAACTCGTCGATCTCGTTCACGGACGAGGGATGCAGGTCGACCTCGAGGCGCGCCCGCCGGCCTCGGCTGGACAGCTCCGCGAGCCGGGTCAGCACCACCGCGGCCACCGTGCCGGCCAGCAGGCCGTTGTCGAGCAGCGGCGCCCATGTCTCGCCCAGCACTTCGGCGCCGACGGTCTGGTTGTCCAAGCCCACGCCCAAGGAGAACGCGAGCCCTACCGTGATGGCCTTGCCCCGGTCGAGGCCGTCGGCCACCATTGCCTGGACGCCGCGCCCGAACAGCACTCCGATGGCAGTGACCAGATAGGCGCCCATCACCGGGCTGGGGATGGCCAGCAGCACCGCGGTCACCTTGGGCATCAGCGCCAGCATCACCATGATCAGCCCGATGGCGTAGCCGACGCGGCGGGCGGCCACGCCGGTGAGGCTGATCAGCGAAGGGCTCGACGACTCGTAGACGCTGGTGGGCGGCGTGCCGGCGATGCCCGACATCAGTATTCCGAGTCCGTTGGTGTTGAGCGATGCCTGCACCAGCCGGAAGTCGGTCACCCGGGGCTTGCGCCACGACAGCTGCTGGATGGTCACGCAGTCGCCGATGCTCTTGACGCAGCCCACTAGGGAGACCACCACGAACCCCGGCAGCAGGGCCCAGAACTCGACGCCCGGGGTCAGATCCAGTCCCGGGAATTCGGCTGCGGGGAGCCCGACCCATGCGGCGTGACGAATGTGCTCGACGTCGTAGGCACCGAACGGCACCGCCGCCAGGCACCCGGAAGCGATGGCCATGAACGGCGACCAGATACGCCAGGAACCTGAGACCCGCACGGACAGCACCACCACCGCGGCCAGGGTCACCAGAGCCACCACCGGGCCGGCCGCGGCGGGCGCGTTCTCGGGCACCTCGTCCACCCGGTCGAGCGCGACCGGCAGGATCGTGGCCGCGATCAGCATGCACACCGTGCCCGACACCACTGGCGTGATGACCCGGCGCAGCAGCGGGAGCCAGAGGGACAGCACGGTGTAGAAGATCCCGGCAGCGATGGTGAGGCTGGCCAGCAGGGTCGGACCGCCCGCGGTCAGCGCCAGCACCGCGAGCGCCACGTAGCTGGGCGTCGGCCCCATGATCAGGATGTGGCCGGCGCCGAGTCGCCCGAAGCGCCCCGCCTGCATCGCAGTCAGCAGTCCGCCGATGATCAGCGAGGCGGCCACCGCCCACGTGAGGTAGCTCTCGCCCTGGTTGCCCGCCCGGGCGGTGATGGCCACGACCAGCACCATCGTCGTCAGCGCGAGCATCACTCCCTGGGCCCCGACGACCAGCGCTATCAGGGGCGGGCAGGGCTCGTCCGGCTCGTAGCGGATGGCGTCCTCAGACTGCGGAGCGCTCATCGCTCTGTAAGTAGTTGAACATTTCTCGCATAGATATGTAGATGTGTAGCACGCGCGCCGACGGTTGCTCAGGAAGCTCTCGGGACCTCAGCCCAGAGGCGCCGGACGGCCATCGTCGCGATCCCGGCAGCCGGCCCGGACGACTCAGGCAGCCCGCCGCGCGGACCTCCTCGGCTGGGACGGGCTTGGACTCGGGTTCGGGGGCTCCGGTAGGGTCGGGGCGTGATCGCGGACTTGGAGCACGAGCCGATCGTGGAGCGGCTGCGGCGCACGGCGGGCGAGACGGCCGGGCTGGTGGACGCCCCGCTGGCGAGCCCGATGCTGCAGCCCTACGAGGTGTACGACCAGGAGCTGTTCGACCTGGAGATGGTGCGGGTGTTCGCCCGGTCGTGGGTATGGCTGGGCGACACCGAGGACCTGGCCGAGCCCGGCGACTACATCACCGGCACCATCGGCTACCAGCCGGTGATGGTGATCCGCCAGGAGGACGGCTCGGTGCGGGGCTTCCTCAACAACTGCCGCCACCGGGCGTCGGGGCTGTTGTTCGAGCCGGCCGGCAACTGCGGCAAGACCATGACCTGCCCGTACCACAACTGGGCCTACGCCATCGACGGCCGCCTTGTCGGCATCCCCGACCGGGCCCGCATGTACCCCGACGGGATGCCCGCCGAGGACTACGGGCTGGCCCCGATCCGCATCGAGGTGGCCTGGGACAAGCTTGTGTTCGGCTGCCTGTCGCGGCGGGCGCCGTCGTTCCGCGAGTGGATCGCCCCGCTGGCCGAGCGCTACGACCTCTACAAGTTCGGCAGTTTCACCCGCTACTACCGCGAGCTCGACGAGACCTACCCGATCAACTGGAAGGCCTTCGCCGAGAACTCCAACGACGACTACCACGTCCGCTTCGTGCACCGGCGCCTCAACAAGCTGCGCAAGCAGATGGACACCATCGTCCGTTTCGAGGGCCGCACCTGCAGCGGGTTCAAGCCCCACGCCGACGATGACGACGCCGCCGGCGGGCGCACCGACCTGACCTCCGAGCAGCTCCTAGGGCACTACGCCGACTTCATCTACCCCAACCTCACCCCGCTGCCGTACCCGACGCAGCTCATCCTGGTGCGGGCCGACCCCGTGGCGCCCGACCGCACCCGGCTGTTCAGCCGCATCTACGGGATCGACAAGTCCATCGAGGAGCAGGACTTCGAACTCGACCGTCTTGCCGTCACCAACCTCGAGGACACCAACATGGTGACCGAGCTGATGAAGAACCTGCGGTCGCCGTTCTACCGGGTGGGGCCCGCCTCCAGCTGGGAGGGCCGTGCCGCCCATGTCATGAAGCTGGTGCGGACCGACGTGGCCACGCCGCTGGCCGACGACGAGTTCACAGCCCCGCGGTCGACGGCATGAGCGGCGCCGCGTGACCGACACGACATGAGCTGGCGCCGCGTGACCGGCACGACATGAGTGCTCCGTTCTCGGCCGTGTCGGCCGGCAAGCGTCGTCGCTTCCGTCACATCTTCGGCGACGACGGCAGGGCCGTGTTCGTGGCTATGGACCACCCCGCCTACATGGGCATGGGCGTGGTGCCCGAGGCGGCGGCCGCGATCGCCGAAGGCGGCCCCGACGCGATCCTGGCCACTTGGCAGCTGGCTCGGGCCCGCCCGGAAGCATTCGCAGGCTCGGGACTGGTGCTGCGGGTGGACGGCGGCATCTCCGACCTAGGCGAACCTCCTGGCTCCGACACCACGTCGCTGCTGTACTCGGCCGAACAGGCCATGGTGCTGGGCGCGGACGCGGTGGTGCTCATGGTGTTCCCCGGCACGCCCGACGAAGACCGCTCACTCGCCCGCCTCGCCCGCCTCGCCGCCGAGTGCGAACTGCTCGGGCTGCCGGTGATGGCCGAGTCGATACCGGGCGGCTGGCCCCGCACCGTGCCCTGGACTGCGGAGAACGTCGGCCGCGGCGCCCGCCTCGCCGTCGAGCTCGGCGCCGACATCGTCAAGACCATGTGTCCCGGCGCCCCCGAGGAGTTCGCCGCGGTGGCCGACGCCTGTCCCGCTCCGGTGGTGGCGCTGGGCGGTCCCAAGGTGGACGACGAGGACCAGGTGGTCGCGCTGGCCCGGGGGGTGGTGGAGGCCGGTGGCGCAGGCGTGGCCTTCGGCCGCAACGTCTGGGGGTCCGACGACCCGGCCGCACTGGTGGGCCGCCTGCTGGAGGCCGTCCACGTCGCCGACGGCGCTAGCTGACGGGAGGCTGGGTGCCGCCGATGGTTGCGCAGCCGGTGTCGGAGTCCGCCGCGGCGGCGACGGCCGCGGCGTGAGGCTCGCAGAGTCCCGCTGATGGCCCAGCAGACGGCGTCGGCAGTGGACGATGATCTCTATAGGCGCCTCGCGGGCTTGGCTTCGGCCGAGGCGGCCGACCGGGGGCCTGGGCACCCCGAACTGCGTCCTGCGGTCGAGCAGGCCCTCTACCACGAGGCCAGGCTGCTCGACGAGCGCCGCTACCGCGACTGGCTGGAACGGTTCACCGACGACTGCGTCTACTGGGTGCCCCTCGACCCCGACGCAGACCCCCGCACCCAGGTGTCGTACCTGCTCGACGACCGGCGCCGGATGCAGGACCGGATCGGGCTGCTGGAAACAGGATGGGCCCACGCCCAGGAGCCGCCGTCGCGCACCTGCCGCATCGTGTCCAACGTGGAGGCGTGGCCGCTCGACCCCGGCGGCGAGACCCTGGCCCGTTGCTCGACGGTCGTGTGGGAGCACCGCAAGGACCGGCTGACCCCGTTCGCCAGCCGCAACGACTACGTGCTGGCCTCGCTGGGCGACGAATGGGCCGTCAGATACAAGATCGTGCGGCTGGTGGACTGCTCCGGCGACGTGCGCAAGTTCTCGTTCGTGCTATAGATGCGGCCAGAACACCGAAGCGAGGTGCCGACATGACCGCTCTCGACACCCTGGTCCAGCCTCACCGGGTCCATCGCTCGATCTACACCGACGCCGAGGTCTTCGGCGCCGAGATGTCCAAGGTCTTCGGTGGAGCCTGGGTCTACCTGGCTCACGAGAGCCAGGTGCCCGAGCCCAACGACTTCATGGTGTCGCGCCTGGGGCTGCGCCCGCTCATCGTCACCCGCGACGATGACGGCGGCCTGCACGCCCTGTTCAACCGGTGCGCCCACCGGGCCTCCACCGTGTGTCAGTCCGATTGCGGGTCGGCTCGGCGCTTCCAGTGCTCCTACCACGGCTGGACCTACTCCAACCGCGGCGACCTGGTCAACGTGCCGTTCGGCGACGGCTACCCGGCCGACTTCCACAAGGAGGACCACGGCCTGGCCCAGGTGCCCCGCCTCGGCACGTATCGGGGTCTGATCTTCGGCACCCTCAACCTCGACGCTCCGAGCCTGGCGGCGTGGCTCGGCCCGGCCGGTCCTCTGATCGACGGATTCGTCGACCGGTCGCCGTCGGGACGCATCGAGGTGCGCAACTGCCAGCGCATGATCTACCAAGGCAACTGGAAGCTGGCCTGGGACAACGCCGGTGACGGCCTGCACCCCACCTTCGCCCACCGCAGCTTCCTGATCCTCAACGAGCGCCAGCACGGCGGCGCCCGTTCGCTGTCTCAGTTCAAGGCCAGCCCCGACGACACCGACATGTACGGCGCCGACCTCGGCAACGGGCACATGTTCGTCGACCAGCGGCCCGGCCTCAGCAAGTCCTTCTGGGAGACGCAGCGGCCGGTGCCGGGCCGGGAGTGGTACGCCGAGCGCATCGCCGAGCGCCATGGCGACGACGCGCCCGAGGTGCTGGAGACGGCGCCGGGCTCGATGATCAACCTGTCGATCTTCCCCAACCTGCTAATCAAGGGCAACCATCTCGAGACGGTCGATCCCGTCGGCGTGGGCGAGACCCGGCTGCACACCTGGGTGGTCGCGGCGGAGGGCGCGCCCGAAGAGGTGAACGTGCTGCGAATGCGGATCGCGGAGGACTTTCCCAGCCTCGGGAATCCCGACGACCTGGAGATCTTCGAGCGCTGCCAAGAAGGCCTGGCCATCGCCGAGGTCGAGTGGGTGGACATGAGCAAGGGGCTCGGCCACGAGGCCGAGGAGGTCGCCGCCGACGGCTTGAGGAGGGCGCCGGTCACCCATGAGGGGCCGATGCGCGGCTACCTGCGGGCCTGGCTGGCGCTGATGTCGGCCGACGTGAAGCTCACGACCGCGGGCCCGGGCGAGGTCACCTGCGAAGTGGCCGCATGACGCCGCCCGGTGCGGGCGGAGGGCCCCGCGGGCGCCTTGTGCGGGAGATGGTCGTGCCGCGCTGTGGGGGACGGGCGGTGGAGGTGCGGGCCGGGCAGGTGCTCAGGATTGTGGCGCTGGACGGCCCCCAGGTGGCCGACACCGCCTTCCTGGCCCTCGACAACCCGCGCGAGGGCTACCACGCTGGCCAGACGGTGGCCCTCAACATGCTGGCCGGCACCGGGACCATGCGGCGCGTCACCACCCTGTGGTCTCGCCCGCCCTACGAGCGGCTGATGCTGACCGTCGTCGATGATCCGGTCGGGGTGCACTTCGCCTGGAACGGCGGCCGATGCTCGCAGGGCGTGTACGCGGTGCGCGACGGCATCGAGTCCGGCCACCGCACCTGCCAGGGCAACCTTGAGGAGGCGGTCCGGCCCTGGGGAGTGGACCCCGACCTGATCCCTGACGTGTTCAATGTGTTCATGCGCACCGATGTGGAGGACGAGGCGAGGCTGGTGTTCCGGCAGTCGCCCGCGGCCGCAGGCGATTACATCGATCTGCGGGCGGAGATCGACGTGCTGGCCGCGGTGTCGGCCTGCCCCAGCGAGACATCGGCCTCCAACGGGGGCGAGCCCAAGCGCATCGGCCTCGAAGTGTGGGCCGAGGACTGGGATGGCCCGGTGGCTGGCGTATCGTCCGGCCCGGCGTCCGGAGAAGGGAAGTGACAGCCATGGTGAGAATGGTCCGCAAGGCTCAGGTCGACTCCAGCGACGTGGCCCGGGTGCGCGAGTGGATCCAGCGGTACACCGGCTATATGGCCGCGGCCGACCCCGACCGGGTGACGGTCACGTCCTGGATGGAGGCCTACGGCGCCTACGGCAAGGTGTATTGGATGATCGACGCTCCCGACCTGGGCACTCTCGACGAGTTCTTGGAGGGGCTGCCCGCCGAGGAGGGATACCGGGACATCCTCAAGGCGGGCAGCGAGTTGTTCGTCTCGGGCCAGACCAGCGACATGCTGCTCAAAGAGGTCTGAGTCCTAGGCTTGCCTCCCTGTCGGGGCGGGTCCGCGATCCTGCCCCGTCCAGGCGGAGCAGCCATGGCTGACAGTGAGACTTCCCGACGCGGTGCGCCGCGCCGGCGCCGGGGCGCCGACCGCGGCCTGCTGCCGTTCCAGGTGCTGATGGGGGTGACCGCGGCGGGCATCGGCGGGATCGTGACGGTGCTCGGCGAGCTGCGCGACGAGCTCGAGTTCAGCGGGACCGGAGTGGGCGTGATGGTGGCCAGTGGCTTCGTGGCCGCCTTCGTGTCGCAGATGACCCTGGCCCGACTCGCAGACGTGGGCCACGCGCGGCTGATGGCGGCTGCGGGGATCGGGCTCAGCGCGGGATCCATGCTGGCGATGGTCTTCGCCGTGGATCTCACCTCCTGGGTCGTCAGCAGGGCTGCTCTCGGGTTCGCGGGCGGCCTGATCCTGCCGGGAGTGCGCAGGGCCGCCTCGGTGCACGATCCGGCCCGGGCGGGCGAGAACCTGGGCCGGATGGTGGTGGCCGAGACCACCGGTTTCATCTTCGGCCCGGTGATGACGGCCTTGCTGGTGTGGATCGGCGGGATCCGGGCGCCGTTCGCGGTGTTCGCCGGAGCCATGCTGCTGTTCCTGCCGGTCGCGTTGCGCCTGCCCCCCGACCGCGGCCTCCTGGACGTGGCCCGGCGCACCGCGTTCGACCTTCTGACGCTGCGGCGCCTGCAAGGCGCGCTGATCATGGTCGGCGGCTACTTCATGATCATTGGCGCCTGGGAGGCGGTGCTGCCCGTGATGTTCGCCGACCGGGGCGCCGGCGCGGTCATGACCGGCATCGCCTTCACCATGGTGGCCCTGCCGATCATGCTCGTGGGCACTCGGGCGGGACGCCTGGCCGACCGGGTGGGACCGGTGCGGGTGGCGATGGCGGGCCTCGTGGTGGTGAGCCTGGTCACCATGACCTACGGCGTCATTCCGGGAGTGGTCCCGGTCACGGCCGCCATGGTGCTGGTCGGCTTCGGCGACGGCTACGGCTTCACCGCCGCCCATGTGGTGGTGGCCCGGGCCGTACCCGAGCAGCGCCAGGCGGCTGCGCTCGGCCTGATGGGCGCGGCCGAGGTGGCCGGGGCGGCCGTCGCCGCGCTCCCGGCCGCCTGGCTGTACGACAGCTTCGGGTCCGGCCCCACTTGGGCCACAGTCGGCCTGACTGTGCTGGCGCTGGTGGCCGTGGGCTGGCTGCGGATGCGGGGCACGGTGCCCGAATCAGGCCCCGACGCCCCTGACTCGGGCCGGTGCGACGGCTGAAGTACGCTTCGACGCAGGCTCATGGGGACACGGGACGCTTCGAGTCCCGAAGCCCTGATCGCCTTGCGGAAGCGGGGAGCAGCGATGGACGTCGACGAACTGGTCCGGCGGATTGTGGACGCTTCGGCCGATGGGGGCATCCCGGCGGTCCGGGAGGAGGTGGACCGCCTGATTGCGGACCCGGCCGGCCTGCGCCAGGCGATCCCTGAGCCTGACCTTCCGGTACTGGCGCCGCTCTATGAGTCCGAGGACATCACCATCATGAACGTCGTGTGGGGTCCGCGGATGTACATCGGTCCCCACGACCATCGGATGTGGGCCTGCATCGGCATCTACGGAGGCCGGGAGGACAACCAGCTCTACCGGCGCGAGGGCGGGTCGATCGCGTCGAGCGGCGGGCGCAGCGTCGAGGCGGGCCAATCGATCTCGCTCGGCGACGCGACCGTGCACTCGGTCCACAACCCGCTCGACCGGCTGACCGGCGCGATCCACGTCTACGGCGGCCCGTTCCTCACCCAGCCGAGGAGCGAGTGGGACCTGGAGACGCTGACGGAGCGGCCGTCGGACGCCGCGCGGTCGAGGCGATACTTCGAGGAGGCGGCGAAAGCGATGACGTCGGAGGCCTGAGCGTAGTGCCCGGCCCCCAGACGCCTCCGTTGGCCGGGCTGCGGGTGGTGGAGCTCGCCCATGTGGCCTCCGGTCCGTTCGCCGGGATGCTGCTGGCCGACCTCGGCGCAGACGTGGTCAAGATCGAGTCCCCGGCAGGCGACATGATGCGCGGCTGGCCGCCGGTGGAGACCGGGGCCGACGGCACGCCCTACAGCCACAACTTCGCATCCCTCAACCGCAACAAGCGCAGCGTCTCTCTCGACCTCAAGGACGAGGGCGACCTGGCGCTGGCGAAATCGCTGATCGCGAGGGCCGACGTGGTCGTTGAGAACTTCCGGCCCGGGGCGCTCGACAAGCTCGGCCTCGGATATCGGGACGTCTCCGCCCTCAACGACACGGTCATCTACTGCTCGGTGTCGGGCTACGGCCAGCAGGGGCCGTTAGCGGCCCGGGCCGCCTTCGACGTCGCCATCCAGGCCGCGTCAGGCCTGATGAGCGTGACCGGCGACGAGGACGGCGGCCCCGTCAAGTGCGGTGTGCCGGTGGCCGACTTCGTGGCCGGGCTGTACGCGGTGGTGTCGGTGCTGGCCGCGGTGCAGGCCCGCGACCGCGACGGCGTCTCCGTCCATATCGACTGCTCGATGCTGGGCGCGCTGCTGGGCGTGTCCGCGCTCCAGACCAGCGAGTACTTCGGCACCGGGCGGGCCCCGGCCCGGCTCGGCACCGCCCATCCCCGCAACGCCCCGTACCAGGCCTTCCAGGGTGCCGACCGGCCGTTCGTCATGGCGGCCGGCAACGACCGGATGTGGGCCGACCTCTGCGCGCTGCTGGGCCTCGAGGATCTCGTCGAAGACGAGCGGTTCGCGACGCAGGCGGCGAGGGCCGCCAACCACCGGGAGCTGGCGGAGATCCTCAACGAGGCCATGAGGACCCGGACGGCCGCGGAGTGGATCGAGGTCCTCGACGATGCCGGTATCGCGTGCGCTCCGGTCAACGACTTCGCCGAGGCCCTAGACGATCCGGCCACTCTGGCGCTCGACCTCGTGCGGGAGCTAGAGCTGCCCAACGGGATCATCACCCAGACGATCGCCTATCCCGTCGCCATGTCGACGCACCGCTCCGAGGTCGTCGTCGGGCCGCCCGCGCTGGGAGCGCATCGCGACGAAGTGATCGCCGACTGGCTCGACGACGGCTGACCGCGCTCTGCTTCGTCGCCGGGAAGCCCCCTGGATCGTCAGAGGCCGGGGAAGTCTCGCTTGGCGATCAGGCAGTGGACGCCCTTGACGTCGTTCACCACCTGGCTGACCTCGAAGTCGGCGGCGCAGCTCAGGTATGCGTAGGCGACGTAGCGGGGCAGGCCGAGGCGGGTCTCGCAGAAGCGCAGAGCCTCGCGCACCGCGTTTCTCATCGCTTCGTCCAAGTCGGAGTGCAGGCCGACGGGTATCCAATGGCTTTCGGTCTCGGCCAGCGGGTTCTCGACCAGGCCGCAGGCCCGGCGGGCCTCGGCGCCGCGCAGCACCGACAGTCGCATATCGGCCCTCAGCGAGCCCTCCAACGCGGTGAGGGCCACTTCGCCGTTGCCCTGCGCGAAATGCGGGTCGCCCACCGCGAAACCGGCGCCGGGAACCTGCACCGGCAGGTAGAGGGTGGTGCCGCTCACCAGGTGCTTGATGTCCAGGTTGCCGCCGTGGCCGCCCGGTGGGCGGGTGGCGACCGGCTCGGACGTGTCCGGCGCCACTCCCATCATCCCCAGGAACGGCGCCACCGGGTAGCGCACCGCCCGGTCCTGGCCGTAGCGCAGCACGGCCGTGCCGCTGACCGCGTCTCCCTCCACTTCGGTGAACACCGACACCGTGCCCTGCGGCGCGCTGGGCGTGAGCGTGTCGGCAGGCTCGCTGCCGTCGGGCATCTCGCCGGGCAGCGCACCCAGCCCGTGGCGGTTGGACGTGACGCCGTAGGGCACCCGCAGTGCGAAGCCGAGCAGGTCCACCCGCAGCAGGTCGCCGGGCTCGGTGCCCTGCACTTCGACGGGGCCGGTCACGACGTGGGGTCCGTCCACGCCGAAGGTGTGGTGCACGTTCCAGGCGACCTCGACGGCGTCGTGTAGCACCTCAAGCCGCGGCACGCCCCGGGCCGCGAAGAAGGCGACGGGATCGCGGCCCTGATCTTCGAGGATCCCCTCATGTGAGAGCGTGTCGACCGTGATGACCGTCCCGTCGTTGACCGACAGCACCGGTGGCGTGTCGACGTTGGGCCACCAGCCCCAGCTGATCGTCTCGGGCGTTGCGGGGAGGTAGTGCTCGCCGCAGATACGGCCCTCGCCCGGATTCAGGATCAAGGCTCCACGCTCCGAGTGGATGGCCTGTGACTCATCAGCACCGGCTGATTCTCGCGCGCGCTGCGCGGCCTAGGCTCGGTCGCGTGACGGCCCAGACTTCGGCGCCCACAACGCCGCCCCTTGCCGGACGGGCGACATTGCTGGTGACCGGGGGCGATGTGGTGACCATGAACGCGGCCCGCGAGGTGCTGCTCGGGGGCGCGGTCGCCGTGACCGGCGACGTGATCGCCGCGGTCGGGTCGAGCACGGAACTGGCCGGGCGATACCCCGAGGCCGAGGTGATCGACGCCACCGGCTGCGTGGTCACGCCGGGCATGGTCAACGCCCACCAGCACCTCACCGGCGATCCCCTCATCCGCAGCTGCATCCCCGACCTGCTTCCTCCCGGCGCCTCCATCTTCGAGTGGTCGGTGCCCGCCCACGGCGCCCACACCGGCGACGACGACGAGCTTTCTGCGGTGCTGTCCTCGGTCGAGAACCTCGCCAACGGGGTGACCACGGTGGTGGAGGCGGGCACGGTGGCCAATCCCCACCGGGCCGCGGCCGGAATGCGCCGGGCCGGCATCCGCGGCACCATGGGCGCCTGGGGCTGGGACATCGAGGAGGGCCCGTTCACCGGGCCGGCGGACGAGATCCTCGACCGTCAGCAGGCGGTGGTGGAGGCGTTCCCGGCGGGCGGACTGGTCGAGGGCTGGGTGACCCTTGTGGGCCACGACCTCGCCTCCGACGAGCTGCTGGCCGGGGCCGCCGACCTGGCCCGCGAGCTGGGCACCGGCCTCACCATGCACATGTCGCCCACCTCGTCCGATCCCGAGCGCTACTTGGCCCGCACAGGCCGTCGGCCCCTGGCCCACCTCCACGCGCTGGGCGTGCTGGGGCCGCACCTGCTGGTGGGCCACGGCGTCTGGCTCGACAACGCCGAGGTGGAACTGGTGCTGGAGACCTCCACCGCCATCGCCTACTGCCCGTGGGCCTACCTGCGCCTCGGTCAGGGGGTGGCCGGGCAGGGCCGCCACGCCGAGATCGTGGAACGGGGCGGCCGGGTGGCGCTGGGCTGCGACGCCTCCAACGCGGGCGACACCTGCGACATCCTGCGGACCGCGGCGCTGGCCGCCGGCCTGGCCCGCGACACCCGGGTCGATCCGGAGCGCTTCGGGGCCCACACCGCCTTCGAGCTGGCCACCATCGCCGGGGCGGCCGCCATCGGCATGGACGACCGGATCGGCAGCCTGGAGCCCGGCAAGCAGGCCGACATCGTGGTGCACGACACGTCGTCGCCAGCGTGGATGCCGCGGGGCGAGACCGTCCTGCAGCTCGTGTGGGGCACCGACGGACGCTCGGTGCGCGACGTGCTCGTGGCCGGCCGTCCCGTCGTTCGCCACCGCGAGTGCGTGAGCGTGGACGTCGCCGGGCTGCGGGCTGAGGCCGTCGCCGCCCAGCGCTCGCTGCTGGAGCGGGCCGGTCTGGAGATCCCCCATCAGTGGCCCCACATCGACAGTCACTAGAGGCCGACAGCGAGGAGCGTCATGCACGTAGCAGTGGTAACCGGACCAGGCGAGGTCGAACTCCGGAACGAGCCCCGGCCTCGGCCTGGTCCCGAGGATGTGCTAGTGGAGGTGGGCACCTGCGGGCTGTGCACCATGGAGCGCCGCCTGTTCGCTGGCACCAAGCCCATCTATCCCGTCGCTCCGGGGCACGAGGCCGCGGGCCGGGTGATCGAGGCGGGCGAGGCGGTGGCGTCGCTGCCGGGGGCGCCGCGGGTCGGCGACCTGGTCACCATGGACCTGCTGACGCGTTGCGGAACCTGCCACATGTGCCGCCGGGGCCGCAGCGCCCTGTGCAAGCGGCCCCAGGGCGGGCAGCTCAGCGACGGCACCATCTCGATGGGGGCGGGTCTGGCCGAGGTCGTGCGGGTGGCCGCGGCCCAGACCTACTGCGTCGGCGAGATCCCCGTGGAGCACGCCGCCATGGGCGAGCCGCTGGCCTGCGTGGTGCACTCGGTGAGGCTGAGCGGCTTCCGGGCCGGCGACCGGGTGGCTGTGATCGGGGCGGGCTACATGGGCCGGCTGCACCTGGCTCTGTGCCGGGCGTGGGGTGCGAGTTCCGTGGGCCTGATCGACGTGAGCGACGAGCGCCGGGCCGAGGCGGCCGAGGCCGGAGCCGCCAGGGTGGCTGGCCCTGACGACGTAGCCGGGTGGCTGGGCCAGCACGACGTGGTGTTCGTGACCGCGGGTGTGCCGGGCGCGGTGGAACTCGCCCTCGACCTGTGCGACGACGCCGGCGCGGCGGTCCTTTACGGGGCCTTCCCCAAAGACATCATGGCGTCGGTGGGAGCGGACCGCATCCACCATCACGAGCTCTCGATCATCGGCGTGTTCAGCCAGGAGCCCGAGGACTGGCGCACGGCCGCGGGCCTATTGCGGTCCGGCGCGCTGGCTGCCGACCTCGACCGTCTGGTGACCGCCCGCTACCGCCTGGACGAGGTCGCCGACGCCATGGCCCTGGCCGCGTCGCAGCCCGTCTACCGGGTCATGGTCGGCTGACCCGGCGGTGGGCACGGGACTTGGAGCGGTGCGCCCGGTTGACATCGGTGTCGGCTCCGCGCGGCGAGCCGGCGGGACGGGGACGTGAAGCAGTGAGTGCGGTCGTTGTCGGTGTCGGCATGCGGTTACGGCCCGGCCCGGCGTTGGCGGGGGGAGAGTCGCGGTGAGCCCCGTCGTGGTCGGCGTCGATCTGGGCACTGGGGGAGCGCGGGCCGTGGCGCTGGCGCCCGACGGGGACGTGAAGCTGTGGATGTACGAGCCCTTCGAGGGGGTCGCGTCGTGGCCCGCGGGACGGGCATACCCCGCGGCCTGGCTCGACGGCCTGGGCCGGCTGCTGGCCGGGGTCGACGACTCAGGCTTGGACGTCGCGGCCGTGGGAGTCGGCGGGCAGAGCCCCACTACCGTTCCGCTGGCGGCCGACGCCCACGGTTCCGACGCGGTCGGGCTGGCCGCCACATGCCGCCATCCGGCCGGCAACGGCCTGGGCCGCACCGAGCACCATCTCGCCCAGCTTGACTTCCTCAGCCACGAGCTGGGCCGCCCCCTGGCCGGAGCGCAGATCTGGGACTGGGCACTGCGCTGCCTCGGCGCGGGCGACGTCCAAGGGCTCTGGCCCGGCGAGGAGACCATCCCCGGGTACGGGGAGCGGGTGGAGGTCGGCACCGTCATCGGGCACTGCGACGGATCGCTGGGCCTGGCCGCGGGTACGCCGCTGGTGAGCGCCTCCAACGACGCCTATATGAGCTTCTGGGCGGGCGGCCTGTTCACTCCTCGGCGGGGCCACGATCCTGGTGGCCGCACCGGCGGTCTGGGCGTGGCCGTGGACGCCGCGCAGCGGCCCCCGGAGATGCTCGGGTTCTTCAGCCCGGTGGCCGGGGTGGAGGTGGTCGGCGGGGCCACCAACGGCCACGGCCAACTCCTTGAGTGGTGGTCGGCCGTCTCGGGCCGGCCCCTAGACGAGCTGCTGTCGCTGGCGGCGGGCGTGGCCCCAGGCGCGGGCGGGATCGTGGTGCTGCCCTACCACGACGGCGAGAGGTCGCCCCGGTGGGAGCCCCGCCTGCGAGGGGAGATCCACGGGTTGACCTTCAACGCCGGGGTAGCCGAAATTGCCCGGGCCGTGCTGGAGGCCGCCGGCTACGGCCTGCGGCACATCCATGAGGACCTGCGGGCTTCCGGCGTGGAGATGGACGTCATGTGCTGCGGCGGGTCGCCCGCGCTGAGCCGTCTGTGGTGCTCGATCAAGGCGTCGATCCTGGAGGTGGCCGTGGACGTGCCCGACCGGCCCGAGCAGCTCTCGGCCCACGGCTGCGCCCTGACCGCGGGCGCGGCGCTGGACTGGTGGGACACGGTCGGTGCTGACACCCCGGACTCCTGGCCGTTGGCGACCATGACCCGCATCGAGCCGTCGCCCGAGCCGGCCTACCGCGGCGGCTACCAGCGATTCGTGGCCCTCGGCGACGCCGCTGCTGCCCGCCTGGGCGGCACGGTCTAGCGTGGCCCGAGACGGAACCGGGCCCCGCTTGTCGCCCATGACAGGACAGGTGGCTCCACACAGACAACGCCACGTCAACAGCTCGACTACTACGAAGGAGCGACCAGCATGGTGAACCCCCTCATATTCGTGGACCTGCCCACCCCCGACCCGGAGGCCACCTCGCAGTTCTACGAGAAGCTGTTCGACTGGAAGTACAAGCGCCGCCCCGCCGGGGAGTTCCACGAGGTGCTGCCGGGCGTCAAGCCCAATCTCGGCATCCACCTGGAGACCACCCCCGTCAGCGGGCCGGTGCCCCGGATCTATGTGATGGTGGCCGACCCGCCCGACCGGCTCGCCCTCGCCATGGAGATGGGCGCCACCAAGATGTGGGACGAGGTGTACTGGGAGGAGTTCGACGCCCGCCACGCCGCCTTCCGCGACCCGTGGGGCAACGAGGTGGTGCTGTGGCGCAACAAGGGCACCTACGTGCCCGGCTCCGCCTCCGAGAAGAACGCCTGACCGCTCCCGGCTCAACCTAGCCGCCAAATTGACTTAGTTTTCTACACTATTTGGCGAAAACTAAGTCGATTTCGGCTGGAGCCGGGTTCAGCCCAGGACCTGCTCCACC
Organism: Acidimicrobiales bacterium; assembly: GCA_963667505.2. Lineage (GTDB taxonomy): Bacteria > Actinomycetota > Acidimicrobiia > Acidimicrobiales > Aldehydirespiratoraceae > Aldehydirespirator. The sequence goes on from OY763490.2 coordinate 3,374,614, forward strand.
GAGAACTCGACATTGTTGCCGTCGGGGTCCTTGATCAGACAGATGTAGCCCACGTCGGGGTTGCGGTACATCGGGCCGAGCACCAGGCAGCCGTCCTCGGCGGCCAAGCGGGCCACCTCGTCCACCTCGTCCCGGCTGTCGAGGGAGATGCCCAAGTGGGCGATGGACGTGAGGAACCCGTACTCCTCGATGATGTCGCCGGTGATCTGCTTGGGCAGAGCCCCCTCCATCAGCACGATCACGAAGCGGGCCGCTCCCGGCTTGGTGATGTCGCGCTCGTTGGCCAGCCAGGCGGTGCGCATCCTGGTCTCGGGGTCGTGGCGCTCGGAGACCTTCACCAAGGTGGTGAACTTCTCATAGAACGCCAGCGTGTCGTCGAGGCTGCGCACCGGCAGCGCGATGTGGGTGAGCAGCGACGGTGGCGGCTCGGGCCCTGAGGTCACGGCCCGGGCGGCGGATGAGACGGTTTCGGTCATTTCGCGACCACCCTTGGCTTCGCCGTCCCTTGACGGTTCAGACATTACCGGCGAAACGGGCCGAGGGGCCTGTCCGAGGCGCAGGCGCCCGGTAGGGGCGGGACTTCAGGGCCTCGTCGTCGATCTCGATCCCGAGGCCCGGCTCATCCGGCGGGGTCAACGCTCCGTCGGCCACCCGGTCCGGGACCAATGGGCATCCAGGGGCGACCGCGGCCCAGCACTCAGCCAGTGGGTAGGGATACTCGAGCAGGTCGATCGAGGGGGACGCCGAGGCCAGGTGCAGGTTGGCCGCCAGCGCGACCGGGCCCGAGGCAGTGTGGGGCACCACCCGAACGCCGGCTCGCCCGCCTGCGGCCGCGATGCGCATGGCCTCGGACAGCCCCCCGCATGTTGAGGCGTCGGGCTGCAGGACGCCGGCCCGATTCCTGCGTATCGCCTCCTCGAACTCGGCGAGGCCGAACATGTGCTCCCCGCAGGCGACCGGCACCGCCGACCGGGCCGCCACCGCATCCATCGCCGGGGGCGACTCCTGCAGCACTGGCTCCTCGAACCACTCGATGCCCAGATCGGCCAGTTGCTCAGAGACGGACAGCGCGGTGTCCACCGTGAAGTTCTCGTTGCCGTCGATCATCAAGGCCACCGATGGGTCGAGCCGCTCGCGCAGACCCGCCAGGATCTCCAGATCGCTCTCCCAGTCGACTCCTATGCGCATCTTCACACCCCTCACCCCTGCCCTCAGCAGTGGGTCGAGCAGTTCGAGGTGCCAGTCCGGATCCCCCTCCTCCAAGAACACGCTCGACGCGTAGAGCGGCACCGGGTCCAACGATCCGCCCAGCATCACTGCCACCGGCTCGCCCCGGGCCTTTCCGAGCGCGTCCTGCAACGCCAACTCCAGGCCGCTGAGGGCTTGGGCGGCCACCCAGGTGTGACCGAGCCGGCGCCGTGTCCAGCTCCGGAGCTTGTGCATGAGCCGGTCGATGGCGTCCAGTTCCTCGCCAACCAGCAGTGGGGCGAAGGCGTCGGCCACGGCCGCCTCGATGACCGACGCATAGGTCAGGCCGAAGCTGTCGCAGGCCTCGCCCCATCCCACGATCCCGCTGTCGGTGGTCACCCGCATCAGGCAGTACGAGAGCGGCTCGCGGTCGTGGTCGAAGGTGAAGCCGAGAGCCTCGGCGCTGGCGATCCTCATCCTCTCATCCTTTCACGTCGCAGGGACCGGCTCCGGTCCGGCCGAGACCGTCGTGGTGAGCTTCCCGATCGAGCTTGGTGAGCTTCCGGTCGAGCGCGCCGGGCTTGCCCGCGCCGGTCATGAGGGCGTACCGTCCGACTACCAGCTCGCCACAGCAGGGGGAACAACTATGTCAGCACCGAATCTGGGCAGCCTTCTAGTGGGGTCGTCGCAAGTCGACGCCATGAAGGACTGGTACCGGGCCTGCTTCGGGCCCGACGAGAACGAGATGGGCGCATTCGTGTTCGGCGGCGTCCAGCTCTTCATCGAGGAGCACAGCGAGGTCTCGGGACCCAACGAGGACGGGCACCGGATCATCCTCAACCTCGACGTGAGCGGCTGCCGCGACCTCGAGGCCCACCTCAACGATCAGGGCGTCACCTGGGTGCGCGAGGTGGAGCAGATGCCCTTCGGGCTCATCGGCACGGTCGCCGACCCCGACGGCAACCTGCTGCAGATCATCGAGTGGGGCGCCGCCCCCGACGAGGGCCACGGCTGATCCACGGCACGATGTCCGTGCTCGCCGCCGGGCGATGACGGACGAAGGGGCCGACTGATCATGAAGGCGATGCTGTACCGGGCCTCGGGCGGACCCGAGGTGCTGGAGTACATCGACGTCGCCGATCCCGTGCCCGGAGACGGCGACGTGGTGGTGGACGTGGCGGCCACCGCGCTCAACCGGCTCGACCTGCTGCAGCGCAACGGCTGGTACCACATGCCGGGGTTCACGTTCCCCCACATTGCGGGGATGGACATCGCCGGGGTGGTGTCGGAGGTCGGAGCGGCGGTCACCGAATGGCAGCCCGGCGACCGGGTGGTCGTCGACCCGTCCATGGCCGGCGTGCCCGACAACTCGAAGCTCGCGGGCATGGGCGACCTCTATGGCGAGCTGGGAATCCTGGGTGCCACCCTCGACGGGGGCTACGCCACCAAGTGCCTGGCGCCGGCCTCGCACTGCTACCGGGTGCCCGAGCACGTCTCGCTGGAGCAGGCCGCCACCTTCCCGACGGTGTGGCTCACCGCCGGCCATGCCCTGTTCGCCACCGGCGGGCTCTCCGAGGGCGAGACGGTGATGATCCACGCGGCCGGGTCTGGGGTGTCGGTGGCCGGTATCCAGTTGGCCAAGCACGTCGGCGCCACCGTGCTGGCCACCGCCGGGACGGACGCCAAATGCGACAGAGCCGTGGAGTTGGGCGCCGACCACATGCTCAACAACCGCACCGGAGACGTCACCGGCTGGGCCATGGGGGTAACCGCCGGCCGCGGGGTGGACATGGTGTTCGACCATGTCGGCACCGCCCTGTTCACCCAGTCGATGTTCTCGCTGGCCATCGGCGGCCGGCTGGTCAACTGCGGCAACGCCTCGGGCGACACGGCCACCATCGGGTCGCTCGGCCACATGTTCCACAACGGGCTGCGGATCATGGGGTCCGACCCGTACCGGCCCGACGAGATGGGGCCGCTTTGGGACACCTTCTGCGAGGGCGTCGGCTCGGGCCGGTTCACCGCGGTGATCGACTCCGAGTTCCCGTTGTCGGAGGCCGCTGCGGCCCAGCAGAAGATGCTGGAGAGCGACTTCTTCGGAAAGATTCTGCTGCATCCCTAGCGTCCGAGAGGCGGCAGTTCCGAAATTGGTGCGACTTGTGGGTCTCTAAGGGCCGTTTGGTCGCCAATTTCGGGCAGACGCCTGTTTCGGTCAGGCAGTGCGGGCCAGTTCCAGGGCGGCGTGGAGCAGCACGTCGCCACCTTGGCCGGCGGCGGCGGGCTCGATGGACTCGGCCTCGTTGTGCGACAGCCCGTCCTGGCAGGGCACGAAGATCATCCCGGTCGGCGCTCGCAGGGCCACATGGCAGGCGTCGTGGCCCGCGCCCGAGCCGATGCGCTCATAGGAGTAGCCGCAGCGCTCGGCGGCCGACTCCACGGCCCGCACGCACTCGTCGTCGAACACCACAGGAGCGCAGTCGTTGATGACCTCCACCCGGCCGTCACAGCGGTGCTCGGCTCCGGCCTCGGCGACGAGGGCCCGCAGGCCCGCCTCCATCTCGTCGAGCACCGCCGCGTCGGGATGGCGCACATCGACGGAGAAAGCGACGTGGGCGGGCACGGTGTTGGGCGACACCGGCTCGGACCGGAACTGGGCCGGCGTGACCCGAACCTCGGGCGAGTGTCCCCCGGCCATCTCGTACAGGCCGCTCAGCACCGCGGCCAGAGGCCGGGCCGGGTCGTGTCGCCGGTCCATCGGCGTGGTGCCGGCATGGGCCGGGAAGCCCTCCAGGGTCACGGTGAACCAGCGGATCCCCTGCACGCCGGTTACCACCCCGATCGACGAGCCGCTGGCCTCCAGGATCGGCCCCTGCTCGATGTGCAGTTCCAGGTAGGCCCTCAGCGGCTTGGCGAAGGGCGCCGCGCCGGCCCAGCCAAGCCGGTCGAGCTCATCGCCGACGCTGATCCCCGAGCGGTCGGTCAGTGCTCGGACCTCGTCGAGGGGCAGCACGCCCGCCCAGACCGCAGAGCCCATCATCGACACCGCGAAGCGCGACCCCTCCTCGTTGGTCCACACCGCCACCTCGACGGGGGCGCGGGTCCGCACGCCCTGGTCGTTGAGCGCTTCGACCACCTCGAGTCCTCCGAGCACGCCGTACACGCCGTCGAAGCGCCCGCCGGTGGGCTGGGTGTCGAGATGGCTTCCCAGCACCACCGGCGCGGCGTCGGGGTCGGCGCCCGGCCGACGGGCGAAGAGGTTGCCCACAGCGTCGAGCTCGAAGGAGCAACCGGCCCGCTCGGCCCAGCCGATGAACAGGTCCCGCCCCTCCTTGTCGTCGTTGGAGAGGGCCTGGCGGTTGGAGCCCCCTGCCGGCGTCGCCCCCACTTCGGCCATCGCCATCAATCGCCGCCACAGCCGGTCGTGGTCGGTGCGGACTTCAGCCGTCATCCCGGCCTCCTTCGCACGGCAGTTCACGGCGCGCCGCCGCCAACGGGACCTCCGCCTCCCGGATTGTTCCACAACCTTGATTGGCAGCCGCGCCAACGCCACGACGCCGTGTCCTCGCGGCCAGCCGGACGGTCACGTTCGGAATTCTTCCATAGCGTCGATCAGGGAGACCCGCAGGGCGTCGACGATCTGCTCGAACTGCGGCCGGGTTGGGCTGGGTCAGGCCCAGTCTTCTAGGCGGCACGTGACTAGCAGTTCCGACACTGATGCTGTGTTTTTCAGCCCGATGAGGGTGGCCACCAGGTCAGCCAGGTCCTCGGGCTGGGTGATGGTCTCGTCGTCGGGCCGCATCATGTCGGTGGCCACCGGGCCGGGGCAGACAGCGGTCACCCGGATGCCGTCTTCCCAGCCGACCTGGCGGACGGCGTGCGACAGGGCCAGCAGCCCGTACTTCGTGATCGAGTAGCCGGACAGCACGTCGCCCTTGACTCGCTTGGCCGAGAGCGAGGCCATGTTGATCACCCGGCCCGACCCCGATCGCCGCAGGTAGGGCAGGGCCAGCCGGGTGAGGCGCAGCGGGCCCTTCACGTTGACGGCCCACATGTCGTCGAGGACGGCTTCGTCCAGTTCCTCCAGGCCGGTGCGGTCGACTATGCCGGCGTTGTTCACCAGCACGTCGACCCCGCCGAAGCGCTCGACGGTCGCCTCCACCCATCGGCGGGCCGATTCGAGGTCGGTGGCCTCGTGGTAGCTCAGCAGGAGCCGGTCGGAGGCGATGTCGGGCGCGTTCTCGGCCAGCGCGTCGAGCCGGCGCGCTCCCAGGCTGAGGCGGTGTCCGTCGGCCGCCAGCCGTTTGGCGACGGCCGCTCCGATGCCCCGGTTGGCGCCCGAGATCATCACCACCCGGCCCTGTCCGCCTGCTTGGTCGGTTGAGTCCATAGCTCACCTCGAATCCCTAGTCGAGCCCGGCCAGACCGTGTCTGACGCACCTCCGCCCGGAATGACGATTATCGCCGCTAAGCCCACCACCAGCGAGCCGGACGGGCCAACGGGGCGAGCGCGCTGTAAGCGAACGAACCTGGACCGGCGAACCGGGCGAGCGCGCTGCAAGCGAGCCGGACGACCGAACCGAAGATGGCTGCTGGTGGCCCTGAGCCTGACGGCGCTCAGTCGGGTGGACGACCTGCTAGGACTGCGCAGGCATGGGCATGGACGAGTGTCTCGATCAGTTCGTGCAGCGGCATCGGGCGCCCGCGGCGGCGGCGGCCGTGGTGGGCGCGGACGGCGCGGTCGAGTCGCATGCAGTCGGAGTTCGGCGGCGGGGAAGCAGTGACGTCGCGCTGGCGTCGGATCGATGGCACATCGGCTCGTGCACCAAGACCTTCACGGCTGTGCTGTGGGGATGCCTGATCGAGCGCGGCGAAGCGGCGTGGGGCATGCCGGTGGCGGAGGCCGTCGCGAGCATCGGCGGCCGCATCCACCCCGACTGGGCCGGTCAGACCGTCGACTCGGTCCTGCGGTGCCGCGCCGGACTGGGAGCGAACCTGAGTCCCGATCAGATGCGGCGATCCTGGACGGACCCCCGGCCGTTGGCCGAGCAGCGCGTGGACATCGCCAGGCAGGCTCTGAGCTTCCCGCCCGACCGGCCGGGCCGGTTCGTCTACTCCAACCTGGGATACGTCGTGGTAGGCGCGGCCATCGACGGCCTGGCGGGCACGACCTTCGAGCAGGCTCTGGCCGACCGTGTGCTGAAGCCCCTGGGCATCGACACGGCAGGCTTCGGACCGCCCGGCGAAGTGTGGGGCCACCCGGCCCGGTTGCGGCTGGTCCATGTCGGCGCGCTCGCCGGTCCGGCCGCCGATCCGTCCGATCCCCACAGCGACAACCCTGCAGCCTTGTCGTCGGCGGGAACGATGCACATCACCATGGCGGACTGGGCGAAGTTCGTGAGCGTCTTCCTCCAGAGCGGACCCAGTCTCCTGGATCCCGGAACGGTCGACCGCCTCCTGCAGATGCCGCCCGGCCGCACCGCCGGAATGGCCATGGGCTGGAACAAGCCCCCGTACATGAAGGGCGTCGCCTACGCGATGCAGGGCTCCAACACCCTGTGGTCCGCTGCGGCCCTCATCGACGACGAGCGCCGCCGGGCCGCGCTGGTCGCGTGCAACGACGGCCGCAGCCGCGTGCTCAACGACACCCCCCGGCTAGCCGTCCGCCTCCTGGAGGATCAGTAGGGGAGGCCTACTGCTGTTGTGAGGAACTCCATGTAGGGGGAGGACTTGCGGCAGGCGTCGGCGAAGGACTCGATGAACCCGGCCTCCGCGACCTCCTCCTCGGCGAACGGGGACATGGCCACATGGTCCTTGCGTTTGAGGTCGTCGATGTGCGGGTCCTCGGGATCGAACCCTCTCGGTGGGCGCTTCAGCGACTCCCCATCCAGTTCGAACTCCCGAGCGAACTCCGGCGCCTGCACGGCGTCGTCCCAGTCGGTGCGCCGTGCGACGATCCGGCCTCGGATCCTGGACAGGGCGGACGAGTCCGGTCGCCAGATGCCCACCCCGCAGAAGACATCGTCGGGCGCCAGGTGGAGGTAGAAGCCCGGCGCGTGGGCCGTCTTGCCGGCCTCGTGGCGGAAATGGACCGCCGCCTGGGTCTTGTAGGGCGTCTTGTCCTTGGAGAACCGGAGGTCGCGATAGATGCGGAACATCGAGCCGCCATTCGGCCGCGGGTCGGCCACGAAGTGCTTGCTGATCGAATGCAGGTGCGGCTCGAAGTCCTGGATGAACTGCAGCAGCGGCTCCTTGACGTGCTGCTCGTAGCGGCCCTTGTGGGCCTGGAACCACTCGCGTTCGTTGTTGGCCTGCAAGTCGAGCAGAAAGTCGAACAGCTCAGAACTGAAGTGGGGCTGCACGGCATGGAAGGCGGCGGTGTGCTGCACTGTGGCACCCTACTCGGACTCGCTGAACGACCCGTAGAACTGGCCACGGAGAGTTGCCGACCCCGGTAGAGTTCGAGGGCGAACGGTAAGCCGGACTCACGGGGACACGCCGAGGCGGGTGAGCATGGCTTGGTGGGCTTGGGCGCCTACCGCCAGCAGGAACGTGTCGAGCGGCAGCATGCCGATGCCTCTGTCGTCGTCTTCGGGTCGGATGACCGAGGCTTGGGGAGCGACGAGGTAGCTGTGGCCGTGGAATTGCGGGTGGCGTTCGATCAGGGCTGAGAGACCGCTCAGGCTGTGGCTCGGCGAGGAGGCGATCTCGAAGGCCAGCGGCTGGCGGGGGTCGTCGTAGATGAGATCGACTTCGTGCTTGCCGTCTCGCCAGTGATGGAGACGCACACCGGCGTGGGCAGCGAGGGTGTTGACCGACGAGGTCACCAGGTTCTCCAGCAGCAAGCCCTGCTCTACCGGATCGCGCAGGGGGGCGAGGCCGCGGTGCAGCGCGGCGTTGCGCACTGCGCCGTCCACGAAGTACAGCTTGCGACCCCGCCGCTGCACCCGGGCTTCAGAACCTGAGTAGTTCGTGAGCGCGAACACCAGGTAGGCCTGCTCCAAGTACGACAGGTACCGGTCGAGCGTCGGCTGGGCGATGCCGAGGTCCCCTCCGATCTTGGTGGGCGAGAGGATGCCGGTGACCTGGCCGGCCAGCACGTACAGCAATCGTTCCAGCATCATCGGGTTCTCGACGCCAGATGTCTGCGGGATGTCCTTGTAGAGGGCCCGCTCCACCGCGTCGCCGCGAAGCACCCGCTGGGACTCGAGCAAATGGCGCTCGATGTTGTCGACGTCCGGCCCGTCGCTCGGCTCTGCCGACAGGGGCCTCAGCAGCAGTTCGGGGAAGCCGCCCACCATGAGCAGGTATGTGCGTGCTTCGAGGCCCGGGTCGGCCGGGTTTTTCGCCGCCAGCGCTTCGAGCCTCGCGGCCAGCGTCCCGAACGCCTCGGTCTCTTGGGGCCGACCGAGCAGGCCAAGGAACTCGTCGAGTTGGCAGGGCATGAGGTGGTGCTCCTCCCAGCGACCCACGCCGCTCTCGCGGCGCTGCTTGCGCAGTCCCGCCGTGCCGCTGGAAGTGGCCGCGATCCGCACCGGCCAGTCCTCGTCGTGGAACGTCTTGAGCCACAGGTCCCAATTCGCTGCGTAGACCACCTCGTCGAGCATCAGGAAGAGCGGGTTGTCCTCGTCGGCCCCTGACCCGCGGAGCATTCCCCGCACGAGGTCGCCGAGGCTGGCTTCGAGCAGCAGCGGATGGTCCATCCGAAGCCACCAGATCCGCCCCGGGCCGGCGCCGCTGTCGATCAGGTGTCGCACGGTCTGGTACAGAACGGTCGTCTTGCCCACCCGGCGGGGCCCGAGGATCACCTGGTGCCTCCGAGGGTCGTTGTGGACGAGCCGCTGCCACAGGACGCTCGCCAAGGCCCGCTCGGTGGGTGGGGCGAGCGCCTCCGGTACAGCACCGGACGATGCCCACGGGTTCTGCTCGCTGAAGACTCTGTGGTAGTCACTTGACTGTGGCTGCCAGCCAACGTTCACGCTCAGCCTCCTGTGTTTGTTATTTGTCAAATAGCATACAGCTAGTGAATGTTATATCGCAAATAACAAACATCTGGGGCCATGGTTGGTAGTTCTCGGGATGCTCCTTATCCGGAGTTGAAGAAGTCGCACACGATGGCCCACACCGGGCGGCCGTACACGGACTACAAGCCGCCCGCGGCGGCACCGGTGTGGGCGGTGATCGAGGGGCTGGGGCGCTACCACGTGCTGCTGGCCGCCTTGGAGCTCGGGGTGTTCGAGGCGCTGGACGAGGCTCCGGGCGCCGGAATGGCGGCGGGCGAGCTGGCCGGGCGGGTCGGGCTTCCGACGCTGCATCTGGAGGCGCTGCTGGACTCCGTGGTGGCCCTCGGCCTGCTCGACCGGGTGGTGGACGGCTTCAAGCTCAACGACGCCGCCCGGCGCTATCTGCTGGTCGATGGCGCCGCCTCGATGGCCGGGCTGATCCCGGTGGCCCCCGGCCCGCACGAGAACTGGACCCGCCTGGCCGACACCGTGCGCTCGGGCCGGCCGGCCACGCCGATAGACGACGACCCGGCCGCCTTCTACGTGCCGCTGGTGGAGGGCACGTTCACCACCATGTGGCGCTGCGCCAGCCGGGCCGACTTCAAGATGCGCTACAGCGCCCTGGCCGCGCCCCGGATCCTCGACCTCGGCGCGGGCGGGGCGCCGTGGGCCATCGCGATGCTCCAGGCCTGCGACGACGGCCGGGCAACCGTCAACGACCTCGACGGCGTGATCGACGTGGCCCGCCGCAAGGCAGCCGAGCACGGCGTGGCCGACCGCTGCGAGTTCCGTCCCGGCGACTTCCACACGATTCCAGTCGAGGACGGCGCCTACGACATCGTCGTGCTCGGCCACATCTGCCGCACCGAAGGACCTGAAGGCGCCCGCCACCTCGTCGAGCGGGCCTACCGAGCCCTGCGGCCCGAGGGCAGGGTGGTGCTGGCCGACTACTTCATCGGCCCCAACCACAAGACCAACCCCCACGCCGTGCTGATGGGCATGACCATGATGGCCAGCACCGTCAACGGCTTCGGCGTCACCACCGAGGCCGCCACCGCCTGGCTGCGAGACGCCGGCTTCGAGGCCGTCCGCCTCATAGAGCCCATCGGCTTCCAATTCGCGTACGTGGCCTACAAGCCTCGAAACCTTCGGACGGGCCGGTCAGGGTCGTCGAAACGGGCGAAGTAGTCCTCAGCGCTCAGTCGGCAGTCGATCAGGTCGTCCCAGTCGCGGGCTGGGATGTCGAACTGCCGAGCGATCATGGCCCGCAATGCTCTACCGATCGGTGTGCGTCCGCGCGGCAGGAGTGTGCGGCCGATGTGGGTGCCCCTCGGCGACACGATCTCGTAGACGTAGTGTCCCGAGCCGATGCGCTCCTTGAGACCTAGCTTGTACCGGTAGCGCCGCCTGACCTCATCCGTCCTGAACTCCGCCATCGAAAGCCTCCTCCAGCCACGACAGCACGCCCTTCATGCGGGCTGTCAGGTGAGGCGGTCCCTCCGAGTTGTGGGCTTCTCGGAGATCTCGCAAGGCTCCCTCGGCCACTTCCGACCACATCGCTAGCGCCTCAGGGAGCGTGGCGCCGATGCCGATGGCCGCAGTGGCGATGTCGGCGGCGATCCAGGTTCCGTCGTCGTCGCGCTCGACGACGAGATGGTACTGATCGCCAGGAGACCGTTCCCCCCAGGTCGGGGGTGACGGTGCCTTCGCTATGGAGTCGACTGTCTGCGACATGTTTGCACCTCCGGCAGCGAACGGCGATCCTAGTCGAGCGAAACTCGGGCTGCAACCAGGAAATACTATGAATTCACGAGAATCAATAGACACGCTTGTCAAGGGGTGGTACGTGGTGACCATGAACCCGAGCCGGGACGTCATCCGGCATGGGGCGGTGGCTATTCGGGGGAGCGAGATCGTGGCCGTGGGCAAGGCTTCGGAGCTGGAGGCGGCCTACGAGGCGGCCGAGACGGTGGGCGGTGACCGGTTCGTGGTCACGCCCGGCCTGGTCAACACCCACATCCACATCACCGGCGAGCCCCTCACCCGGGGCTACGTGCCCGACGACACGCCCTTCGAGGAGAACGTGTTCATGTGGCTGTGCCCGCTGTACTCGGTGTACACCGCCGCCGAGGAGCGCCTGTCGGCCCAACTCGCCGCGGTGGAGATGCTCAAGTCGGGCACCACCTCGTTCCTGGAGGCGGGCACGATCCGCTTCACCGACGAGGTCATGGACGGGCTCGTCGAAGCCGGCATCCGGGGCCGCATCGGCCGGTGGGTTTGGGACCTGCCGCCCGAGCCCGACGTGTACCGCCAGGACACCGACACGGCCATCGCCAACATCAACGACACCATCGAACGCCACCGGGGGACCGCCGGCGGGCGGCTGGGGGCGTGGTCGATGGTGGTCGGCCACACCACCTGCTCGGATCCGCTGTGGCGGGCCGCCCGGGAGGCCGCCGACCATCATGGCGTGGGCCTCAACTTCCACATGAGCCCGGCGAAGCTCGACCCCGACGGGTTCGTCGCCGAGTTCGGGCAGCGTCCCATGATCCACCTGGGCGAGCTGGGTGTGCTCGGCGCCGACACGTCCATCACCCACTGCGTCCAGGTCGACGACCACGAGCTGGACGTGATGGCCGCGGCGGGCTGCTCGGTGGAGCACTGCCCCACCACCGCGCTCAAGGTCAGCTACGGCGTCACCCAGATCGGCAAGATCCCCGAGATGGTGATGCGGGGCATCAACGTGAGCATCGGCATCGACGGCAACAACGCCTCCAACTACGCCGACATGCACCGGGCGACGTACCTGGTGGCCGGGCTGTTCAAGGACGCCCGCATGGACCCGCAGATGTTCCCGGCCGAGAAGGCCTACGAGATGGCCACCCTGGGCGGGGCCCGCACCATGCTGATGGAGGACGAGATCGGCTCGCTGGAGGCGGGCAAGAAGGCCGACGTGGTGCTGCACGACACCGACCGCCCCGAGTGGCGCCCCCTGCTCAACGTGATGAACCAACTGGTGTGGTCGGCCGACGGCCGGGGCGTGCACACCGTGTTCGTGGACGGGGCCAAGGTGGTGGACGCCGGCCGGATGACCACCATCGACGAGGACACCTTCTACGCCCGCTGCCAGGCCGCGGGCGAGGCCATCACGGCCCGCTCCGGCCTGCCCGACAAGGCCAAGTTCCCGATCCTGTGAGGCCGAAGCCGACGGTGCGCGGGTCCTGGCGGTCGGCCTGACTCTGGCGTCCAGCCTGCTCGTCGCCGTCGGTGCCGTGCTCATGCCGGCCCACGGCCGGGTGCTGACCGGCGTGCTGCTGGCACTGGCCGCGGCGACCATGATCCGCCTGTCGGCCTTCTCCTGGAAGCGAATGGCCCGGAGCTGACTGAACCGTCGGCCTTCGCCTGGAAGCGGATGGCCGGGAGCCGAGCCGATAGCCGGTGCTTCTGGGGCGGTAGGGTCGGGCCATGGGTGAGTTCAGAGTCATCTTCGTTGCCGACGACTACGACGCCACCGTGGCGTTCTTCACCGACGTGATGGGCCTGGAGGTCGAGCGGTCCTTCGGCGAGATCTTCAGAGGGACGATCCTGCTGGCCGCCTCCGGCCGCATCGAGGTCATCGAGGACGGCGGCGGATGGGACACGCCCGGCGTGACAGGCGTGTCGGTGTCATGGCAGATCGGCGACGCCGAGGCCGAGCACGCCCGGCTGGTCTCCGCCGGCGCCACGATCGTGCGCCCGCCGGAGATGCAGCCGTGGGGCCACAAGAGCCTCGAAGTGGCCGGCCCAGACGGCCTGAGGATCATCCTCTTCGAGGTCGTCGTCGCCCAGTAGCGGGTGGTGGCGGCCCGGTAGCGGCTAGAGAGTCGAGCTATGCGATTTGGATTCTGGGTATCGACCAAGAACGATTGGGAGCACATTCTGGCCGTGAGCCGGGCCGCGGAAGCGAGCGGATGGGACGGCCTGTGGCTGCCCGACCACTTCATGCCACCGGAGGCGGGCTACGGCAACGAGCCGCCCGCCGTGGATCCTGAACTGCTGCCCAACCACGAGTGCTGGACGTTGTTGGCTGCCCTGGCCATGGCCGTGCCGCGGGTGCGGATCGGGGCGATGGTTACCGGCAACACCTACCGCCATCCGGCGGTGCTGGCCAAGCAGGCCGCTTCCCTCGACCACGTCAGCGGAGGACGCCTCGTGCTCGGGCTCGGCGCCGGATGGCAGGAGAACGAGCACCGCCGCTACGGGATCCCCTTCGGAAGCGTGCGCAGCCGGGCCGACATGCTTGACGAGGCCTGCGCGGTGATCACCGGCCTCTTCGCCAATGAGCGCACCGACTTCGACGGGGTCCACTACCGGCTGCGGGGCGCGCCGCTGATGCCCAAGCCCGTGCAGGACCCGCTCCCCATAATGATCGGCGGACGGGGCGAGCGCCGCACTGTTCCGGCCATGGTGCGCTGGGGCCACGAATGGAACGGATGGTGCACACCCAGGGACATGGGCCGCTACAACGCGCTCATCGACCGGCTCTGCGAGGACGCCGGCCGGGATCCTCGAACCATCGCACGCTCGGCCGCGACGCTGCTGTTCCTGTGCGAGTCCGAGGCGGAGGCGGCCCGGGTGAGAGCCGAGCCGACGGCCTTTCCCCGGCTGGTGGGCACAGCCGATCAGCTTGTCGAGCGGGTGGCCCGCTACGCCGCGGCCGGCACTGACGAGCTGATCATCCCCGACTTCAACATGGCGCCCGAGCAGACCGCCGAGACCGCCGAACGCTTCATGACCGAGGTCGCCTCCGCCCTCTGACCAGCCGCGAGCAAGAGCGGCCAAGAAAGGGAGTTGCAGTCTTACACTTCTAACTGTTGCTGATGTAACTGTTGCTGATGCGGGTGCCGACGTGATCACTGCCCGTCACATCGAGGCGGCTGCGCAAACCTGGCAGGCGGCGCGCGCCGACTCATCCATGATCGGCGTGTTCCGGCAGGAGTTCGCGCACGGCGTTGTCGAGTCTCCCGGTCACGCCTTGGTCGTGCAGTGCCTTCCGGATTTCCTTGCAAGCCTTCACCTGACCGGCACCGGCGAGGTCTGGCCTGTCGCGCACGGTGCAAGCGACCTGCTCAAGCGTCTCGCCTAGACGGGTGAGGCGTCGATGCAGCCGGTCATTCCGGTCATAACGGGGAATCGGAACTCGATACCAGAAGTGAGTGTGAAAGTCTCGGTCGGACTTCCGCGCGGCCCGGTACGCATCCTGTAGGGCGTCGGCGTTGAGCATCGCCACCAGGTATGCGGCCTCTGCGCCGCCGCGCGTCGGCAGCCAGTAGCAGGCGTCGTTGAGGACTATCCGGCCCTTGGCGCGAGCCGCCCTCAAGTACTGGCCCGACTTGTTGTACACCACCGTCCATGCCCTCGTCGTCTCGAGCTGTGCCGCCAGCCTTCCGTGGTAGTCGAGCATTCCGATCAGCGTGTCCGGGGTGGTGGACCCTCGCCCCTTGAAATCCGTGTAGCGAGCGTCGGCCCGGCACCAGAAGTCTCCGACTGGGGAGGTGTCGAGCGAGCCTGTATCGGTCATCGGGATCACGCAGTTCGTGAAACGGGCCGTGAAGCATCCGACGAGCAGGTTCTGCGAGAACGCTGCATCGGTCAGCCAGTGCTCGGGAATATTGCCTTGGATCACTCCCGCTTTGTTCCAGGGTCGTTGCGTGGACGGCTTAGTCGTCACGTTGGCGGTGCCGGGGGTGACTGGCATGACGCGGTCGACGACCACAAGGCAATGGGGCCTGAGGTTGGCGCCAGCGCGGGGCTCGCCCTCGCTGTTCTCCGAGACGTACTCCGAGCGTGCCGGAGCGCCCACATCCGCGGCCGTCGTCTCGACGAGCTTGCCGCGAACAGTCTCCCATGAGTCGTCACGGCCCGTCGTCTCGCCGTCCCTCACAGACAGAACGAGCCTCTCGCCACCGCCGGCCTCGCCGGTGAACCACACCGCCGACTTCGCCCCGGTGAACGGCGGTGGCCGAATCAGCGACAGATCGAGGGCTCCAGCTGCTGGCCGCTCGGCGCGGAACCTGGACCAGTTGTCTGCCGAGAGCGACGCCCGATTCACAACCCAGCCTGACGCGTGCGCGCCCGTGGACAGATAGAGATCCTCACAGCGGACGATGAACAGGGCGGCGATGTCGAAGCTGCCGACCGAGCCTGCTGCCGATCTCGACACTCCGGACGCGTAAAGGTTGGCCTCGCGGATCATCAGATCCAGCGCCTCGCGCCGGTCCTCTACTTGTATTTCAGATATTCTCACCCAGGGCGGGTTCGCCACGATCCTGTCGACTTTCGTTTCAGCCAGTATCGCGGTGGACATGCCGCTCGCCCTTTGCCCCCCCTGATCGTCGGGCGACGGCGTGGCCAGACCGTCGCCCTGGTGTACCCGCAGCCCGTCCAGACCCGGCGACGGCACCGCAGGCAGGGCGCGCAGCAGCGTGGCTCGGGCAATCTCTACCGCGACTGGATGGATGTCGATGCCCCACACGAGCCGCGCCGCGATATCGGCCTGCTGCTGTGGGGTCCAGTCGCTCGCGAAGCGACAGATTCGCTGGGCCGCGTGGAACAGGAAGGTCCCTGAACCGCAGGCGGGATCGAGCACGCCGATCCGTGGAGGCGGGCCTTCGGCGGAGCGCGCCGCAACGACGGCCCGCTTGCACCATTCGTCGTCACAGACTCGCTCGACCACGAACTCTGCGAGCCAGTCCGGGGTGTAGTACTCCCCGAAGGACTTGCGGTGAATCGGATTGATGACGGCCTCGTACATGCCGCGCAGGACATCGCGGGGCCGGGCCCGCCAGTCGAAGCTGTCGGCAGCGGCGAAGACGTCGGCCGCCCATTGCTCACCGTCCGGTGTGAGCACGGCCCACGACACGAACCCGTCGTCGAAGGCGGCCACTACCAGATCTCGGTCGGTTTCCGATGGAGCGCCGTTGAGCGTCGTGACCACCGCGCGCGCAACAGCCACAAGGAAGGTGTGCTGCACGAACAGCTCGGCGGCGTCGGACTCCGCGGGCACCATTCCCGATCCCTTGAGCATGTCGTACCAGAGCGCCCTCTGGGTCTTGCGGGCTCTGGTCGCCCTGGCTCCGGCCTGCCCGGAATTGGCCATGACTCGCAGGCGTGCCAGGTACGGCGCGAACACCGTCGTGTACGGGTCAGAGGGTACGGCAGGCTTTCCCTGGTCTGGGTGTAGCCGTTGCGGGTCGCTGGCGCGCCCGGGGCGCTTGGTGTCGAACAGTGCCCGCGCCGTAGGACACCTCAAGTCCGGCTGGACCCCGGCCACGGTCTCCCTCGTGACGGTGTCGGCCGCGCCGAGAGCCTTCAGCAGCGCAGCCAGAGCGGACTCGACGTTGCCCTCGCTCGCGGCCGCGCCGAGAACAGCGCTGGCGGCATCCACTTGCATCTGTGTCAAGTTCGCAGCCATCGTGGGCTCCACCTCCGCACACGACCCTTCCAGGGCAGTATGACGGCGGCGACCACCGCCATCGCGTATTTGACGGGCCGAGACCTGCCTGGCGGACACGTCGTGCGAGCGGGGCGGCTCCGGTGCCACGTCAGTGTGCTCTGCCAACCGGGGCCGCCCCGACTGCTGCCTGCAAATAGCTCCTAGCAGCTACTGTGCAACCTTGTGTAGCCATAGCTGCATTCCCTGGCGACTGCCGCGGCCGGTCATGCGGTCGAAGGTATGGCGTCTGCCGGTTGCGGTAGCGTCCGGCTTGTCTTGACCGGTTCGAGAGGAGAGCGATGAGCGAGACGATGTTCCCGGAGGCGGTCCCTGCGGTCGTGCAGTCGGCGCCCAGCCGATTCGACGCTTACGACACCGCCGACCTGTGGCGCAAGGACGTGGACCACTACATCCATCCGTTCACCGACTACGAGGTGTGGAGGGAGGAGGGCGCGCTGGTGATGGCCGAGTCCGAGGGGGCCTACGTCTACGACTCCGACGGCCGGCGCTACCTCGACGCCCAAGGCGGGCTGTGGTGCGTGAACGCCGGCTACGGCCGGGCTGAGATCGCCGACGCCATGGCTGCGCAGGCCCGCAGGCTGGCCTACTACTCGCCATTCGTCAGCACCACCTCGGTGCCGGGCGCAACCCTGGCCCACAAGCTGGTCTCGCTGGCGCCGAGAAGCCTCAACCACGCCTTCTTCGGAATGTCGGGCTCGGACGCCAACGACACCGCGGTGCGGATCATCCACTTCTACTTCAACCAGCTCGGCCAGCCGAACCGCAAGACCATAATCACCAGAGTCAACGGCTACCACGGCTCCAGCTACCTGGCCATGTCGCTCACCGGGGTGGCCCACGACCACATCGGCTTCGACATCGTCGGCGAGCCGCTCATCGCCCGGGTGTCGGGCCCCGACCTGTACCGCCGTCCCGACGGCATGTCGCCCACCGAGTACACCGAGCACCTGGTGGACGAGTTCCGGGCCAAGATCGCCGAGATCGGCCCCGAGAATGTGGCCGCCTTCCTGGCCGAGCCAGTCATGGGCGCGGGCGGGGTGCTGGTGCCCCCGCCCGGATACCTGCCCGCCATGCGCGAGGTCTGCCGCGAGCACGGGATCCTCTACGTATCCGACGAGGTGGTGACCGCCTTCGGGCGCCTCGGGCACTTCTTTGCCAGCTCTGACGAGTTCGGCATCCAGCCCGACATCGTCAACTGCGCCAAGGGCCTCACCTCCGGCTACGCGCCTCTGTCGGCCACGCTGCTGTCCGACGAGATCTACGACGTGATCTCGGTGCCGCAAGAGCCCGGCGCGCTGTTCGCCCACGGCTACACCTACTCCGGGCATCCGGTGTCGTGCGCGGCCGCGCTGGCCAACATCGAGATCTTCGAGCGCGAGGACCTCTGCGGCCACGTCCGCACCGTCGGCCCCTACTTCGAGGAGCGCCTGCGCACCCTGGCCGACCTGCCCATCGTCGGCGACGTGCGTGGCAAGTGCTTCATGATGTGCGTCGAGAACGTGGCCGACAAGGACACCAAGGAGATGTTCCCGCCCGAGGTGGGCATCGGACGGCGCATCTCCGACGCCTGCGATGCCCGCGGCCTGCTGGTGCGCCCCATCGGCCGCCTCAACGTGCTGTCGCCGCCGCTGATCCTGACCACCGAGCAGATCGACTGGCTGGTCGACACTCTGAGGGCTGGAATCGAGGAGGTCATGGCCGGCCTGGAGCGGGAGGGCCTCTGGAGCAGTCGGTAGCGGCAGAAGTTGACAAACGCCGCCTGGTTCCCAACGATCAGTCCTGTGACGGTCAGACTGGAAGCAGAGATCTCGCCGGGCATGAGCCCGGGCGACTTCGTGGATCTGGCGGTGCGCTGCGAGCGGGCCGGGTTCGATCGTTTCGGCGTGTCCGACGTGGTGTTCTGGCCCGACTGCTTCGTGCTGCAGGGGCTGATAGCGCAGGCCACCAGCCGGATCCACATCGGCTCTATGGTCACGAACCCCTACTCGCGCCATCCGGCCATGCTGGCCGGAGCGGTGGCGACGCTTCAGGAGCTGTCGGGCGGCCGGATGTTCCTCGGCATCGGCGTGGGGGCCGGGCTGGAGGACCTGCGGATCGACTATCCGAGGCCAGTGCGGGCTCTGCGCGAGGCCATCACGGGCATCAGGGGGCTGCTGGCCGGCGAGACGGTCGACCTTGACGGCGAGATGTTCCCCATCGACAACGGCCGCATGGTGCGGCCCCCCGAGGCGCCGGTGCCGATCTCGGTGGGCAGCCGCAGCCACCAAGTGATGCGGCTTGCGGGCGAGCTGGCCGACATCGCCTTGGTCGGGGCTCGCCACTTCACGCCCTACATCGCCCAGCAGTATCGGCAGTGGCTGGCCGAGGGCGCGTCCCGATCTGGCCGAGATATTGCCGACATCGAGGTCGCGCCCCGGCTCACGCTGTGCGTCTCGTCCGACGGCGACCTGGCCCGGCGGTCGGTGGTGCGCTATGTGGCCCACTACCTGGCCATCATCCGACCCTCCGAGATCGCCCCGGACCGGCTGGCCGCCATCGACGCGGCCCTGGAACGGGCCACAGGCTGGTACTTCGACCTCGGCCGCTTCGACCCGCCGGAGCTGTTCGACCTCGTGACCGAGGACTGGATCCGCCGCTACGCCATCGTGGGCGCGCCGTCGGAGATCCCCGAGCAGGTCAGGGCGGTGACGAGCCTCGGCTTCACCAGCGCCAGCTTCAACCTGGCTGCAGTCATGCGCTCGTCTATGGCCGCGGGTCTGGCCGAGACCATCGACGGCTTCGCCTCGGTGATCGACGACTGCCGTTAGTCGCTTTCGGGGCTCAGGTCGCCGCGACTCCTGTTGGTCGCTCTGGGCTCAGGTCGCCGCGACTGCCGTTGGTCGCTCTGGGCTCAGGTCGCCGCGACTGCCGTTGGGGGCTTTCGGGGCTCAGGCCTGGCCGGTCTGGCGCAGGAAGGTGAGGCTGTCGAAATAGTCGGTGCGGCGTTCGATCAAGCCGTCGCGCACCGTGAGGCGCATCACTCCCCGGAGCTCGAAGGGCGTGTCGTCCGCCCGGGCCCGCATCACGTAGGCGGCTGCCACCCGGTCGCCCTCGACGAGGATCTCCTCGGGCTCGTAGGTCAGTCCGACGAAGGTCGTCAAGAACTCACCCAGGCGCTGCAGGTACTCGGCCCTGCCCTCGCTGGGCGCGCCCAGCGCGCTGGTGTGGACGTTGGAGAAGCCTTCGCTCACATGGGCGGCCACCGCAAGCGGGTCGCCTGAGGCGAACGACGCCAGGTACGAGGCCGCGACCTCCCGAGGCTGACGAGCCGCGCCCACAGGCTCGGAGATGCTCAGCGCATCACCTTCTGGGCGTGAGCGTAGACGCCCTGGTCGTGGCTGAGCTCGATCATGTTGCCGTCGGGGTCGCTGATCATGCAGATGTAGCCGATGGGCGGGGGCATGTCGGTGGGCGGCATGGCCAGGCATCCCTGCGCCTCGGCTTGGGCCGCGGCCGCGTCAAGCTCCTCCCGGCTTGTGAGCTCCACTCCCAGGTGGGCGAACGGCGCCAGGGTGGCGATGGGGGCGTCCTTGAACGGGTCGGACTCGGGGAAGAACTGGGCCAGCACCAGGATGAACGGCTTGTCGGGCGAGTCGTCGTGGCCCAGCCAGGCGCCGTAGCCGTCGGCGTCCTCGCGCTTGTCCAGCAGCTTGAGCGGCGTGTGGGTGGTGTACCAGCCGATACTGGCGTCTATGTCCTTGACCCGCAGCGCCACATGGGTCCACCGGGCGTGGGGCGGATGGACGGAGTAGGTGTCGGTCGTTTCGCTCATGGCGGCTCTACTCCGCGGTCCATCCGTCGGGGAGCTGAGGGTCGTCGCCGCCGTAGGTCCACAGCACCAGAGTGTTGCCCCATGGATCCTTGAAGGCGTTGTTCCTCCCGTTGAACTCGCCGAAGTAGTGGTGCCGCCAAAGCTCGGTGGCGCCGTTTGCGATGGCCCGGTCCGAGATCGCGTCCATCTCGTAGTCGGCCGAGACCAGGATCCAGACCCGCACCGTATGGCCGTCGCGGCTCAGATGCCTCGGCTCGAGCCCGTCCTCGGTGGGGTGAGGCCGGCGGTTGGCCACGTTGGTGATCCCCATGTGGAGGTTGCCGGTGGGGCCCTGCGTCCCGTCGGGCAGCTTGAAGTTCTGGCCGGGCACGATCCGGTAGAAGGAGCCCGCGGGCCGGGGCTCCACCTCCCAGCCGAACACGTCGCGGTAGAAGTCCGCAGCCTTCTCCGGCTCGTCCGTGGGAAAGTCGATGAAGATGAGAGTGTTGGGGTAGGGCTCGGTCATGGATGCGCTCCCGGAGCTGGCGGCATGGGCGGGAAACTCAACCTAGCAAGCCGCCTCCAGGCCGCATAACCCGGCCACCGCGGCGGGCGAGGCTTCAACGGGCGCCGACGGGGGCCGTCGCAGGCTCGCCCTGCCCGGGCCGTCAGCGCAGGCGGGGCTCTATGCGCTTGCCCTCGGCGAACGCGGTCTGGCCCTCGGCCATGGACTCGACGCTGGTGCCGGTGGTGAGGATCGACGGGGCCATCGCCAAGGCGTCCAGCCGGCCCATGTCGCTGGCGGCCCAGATCGCTCGCAGCGAGCCCTGCACCGCGTCGGGAGGCTGCGAGCCGATGATCTCGGCCAGCCGGTCTGCGGCGTCGTGCAGGTCGTCGAAGGGCACCACCTCCGACACCAGGCCGATGCGATGGGCGGTCGCCGCGGTCATGCGCTCGTGGTTGCCCAGCAGAGTCAGGCGCAGGATCTCCCCCAGCGGCATGCGCTGGGCCATCTTGATCGGCTCGTACACGGCGGCCATGCCGTAGGTGACGTGGGGGTCGAAGAAGGTGGCGTGCTCGGCCGCGATGATGATGTCGCACTCCGCGATCAGGTAGAAGGCCCCGCCGCAGCAGATGCCGTTGACTGCGGCCACCACCGGCTTCCACAGGTCGCACGCCTTGGGTCCCAGGTCGTCTCCGGGATCGTCGTACATGTAGTCGTTGGAAGTACCGTAGAGATGTTTGCCGCCGGCCAGCGCAGGCATGTCGGCGTTGCGGTCGATGCCCGCGCAGAATGCCTGGTCGCCAGTGGCGGTGAGCACCACCACCCGCACCTCGTCGATGGCTCGAAGGGCCCGCCAAGTGGTCCGCAACTCTTGGCGCATACGGTCGTCGAAGGCGTTGAGCGCGTGGGGCCGGTCGAGCAGCACCCGGCACACGCGGCCGACGACATCGACTCTGATCGTCTCGAACCGCTCGGGCTCGAAGGACGAGGGCTGGCGCACCGCTAGCTCACGGGAAGATGTCGATCAGGTCGGTGAGGGGCACGGTCTGGCCGTTGCCCATGTCTGGATCAAACTCCGACAGGCGGAACAGGTCGCGGGCGCCGAGCTTGGTCGGTGACAGGGAGTTCGCGGAGACGCCCGGCAGGGGGAAGTCGGTCAGCGTGTGGGCGGCCGCTTCGAAGGTCTCGTGAGTGAGGTCGGCCCCGGCAGCCATCGCGATCTGCACGAACAACGACAGATGGCCGCAGTAGCGCCGCACCGGGTTGAACCAGTTCTCGTCCTCGATCGTCAGCTCGGCCGGCGGCCTCAGATCAGCCTCGGGAATGGCGGCCCGCACCACCGACACGCACTCCTGCAGGAGCGGGTCGTTCCAGATCTCGGTGTCGCTGGGACCGCCGGAGGCGATCGCGGCCCGGGCCACCTCGTGGTCGAAGGTGGCGCCCATGTTGTTGAGCCCGGCCTCGTTGTTGGACCAGATCGCGATCGAGCCTGTCAGCCCGTTCTGCCCCAGGCCGCGGATGATGGCGGCCGGATTGCCGTTGATGAGCACCGAGTTGGCGCCCTCCGAGCGGATGCGCTCCGAGATGATCTGCATCAGCGAGTCTTGGGCGGCTGTGTCGCCGTCGTTGGCGTCGAGGATGGCGTTGCCGGCCACATCGAAGCCTCGGGCGTCCAGGGCCTCCAGCACCCGCGGCTCGTCGCCGACCGCGGACTGGTGGGACACCACGTAGACCCTGGCGCCGTCGGCTCGCCCGGTCTGTATGAGCAGGTCGAGCAGCGTGTCGGTCTGGCTGTCGGTGCTGGGCTCCACGTTGAACCACGGGGCCTGGGCCTGCTCGAGCTCGCTGGGGGTGTGCTCGCCCCCCACCAGGATGGTGGCGTTGGTGCCCACGATGCACGGGTCGGCAGTGCCGGCCAGCGGCCCGACGAAGCCGAGCAGCACCGCGAACACCTCATGGTCCTGGGTGAGCACCGTGCATGAGCGGGTGGCGTCGTCGCCGCTGATCGGGCTGTAGTAGTCGTAGACGGGGACGAGCATCCGGCCGTGGATGCCGCCGTTGGCGTTGAGGTCGTCCACGAAGGCCTGGAAGATGCCCTCCTGGTCGCCCCAGCCGGCCTGCGACAGTCCCAATTCCTTCAAGAGGTCGAAGTTGAGCATCGACACGCCGATGGTGATGCTGTCCTCGGTGACGCCCCTCCAGGAGGCGGTGAGGACCATGGGCTCCTCGGCGGCCGGCTCTTCCGGCTCAGCGGGTTCGTCTGCGGCGGGTTCCTCCGTACCCGCGGCGGGTTCGTCCGCGGCGGGCTCCTCGGCGTCGGTCTCGGCTGGTTCGTCGCTGGGCTCTGAAGCCGCGTCGGCGGGCTCTGCTCCCTCGTCGGCGGTAGCGGGCTCCTCGGCGGCGGGCTCTTCGCCGCTTTCGCTCTCGCTGTCAGCGACGGCGGTGTCGGTGTCCGTGCTCGCGGTGGCGGGCTCGTCACTCTCGTCACTGCCGCAGGCGGTGGCGACCAGCGCCAGTCCCGCAGCCAGAGCAACGGCCCGCAGCAGCCCGACCCTCCAAACCTTGTCACCAGACATGTGCGCGTCCTCTCTACGTTGATGCCCACCGACGGGTTAGCCGATACAGCGATATGGCCGCGAGTCCGACGGGCCCGACAGCTAGGCCAGTCTATCGGGAGGCCTCAGAGGTCGAGCGGGTAGGTGAACGAATCCGGCCCATACGGGCGAGGCCGTCGCCCGAGCGGCCCGTGAGCGCAGCGAACAAGAGCGGGAATGACACCGCCGCGACGCGAGCGGCCATCACCTACTCGCGCTCGCTCTTGGACGATCTCGGTTCGAAGAGTCTTCGGCAGCCGGGTCGTCAGGGGCCGTGGGTCGGTGGCCGCTGCGCCCACTTCAGGGACTGGGGGCCAGCAGCTGCCGCGCCACCTCTCGGGCGTCGTCGAGAGTCTCCACCATGTGGTCCTCGGGGACCTTGCGCAGCACGTCCAGAGCCTGAAGGCTGGTGTCGGGCATCAACTGGACGCCCATGACGATGCACTCGGTGTTCTGTTCCTGCGCGACGTCGATGAGCTGCTCCACCACCAGTGCGGCGCTGTCGTCCATATGGACGGTCTCGGAGAAGTCAAAAATGACGACCTCATGCTCAGCGATGTCATGGCCGATGGTGGTGACCAGCCGTTTGGATGAGGCGACGGTGAAGCTGCCCCGCAGTTTCAGCAAGCCCGTGCGGGCCGAGAACATGTCGATCCCATCTGATTCGTCGAGGGCGTTGAGCATGGCGTCCAGCGGGTCTGATTCGTCGAGGGCGTTGAGCATGTTGTCCAGCGGGTCTGATTCGTCGAGGGCGTTGAGCATGGCGTCCAGAGGGTCTGATTCGTCGGGCTCGGTCGTTGACCGGTCAGACCCCTGCGCCGATGAATCCGGTTCCTCAGGTGCCGCTTGCGGCTCGGTCCCCGCGGCGGGCGAGGAACCGAGGAAGGTCATGTCCAGCAGCGGCGTCGAGATCACGCTGCCGAGCTCGAGGCGCTCGGACTGGCGGGCGCCGGCCATCGCGGATGCGATCAGGCCGATCACGACCGCGGTCACGAGATCGAAGACCACCGCGAGCCCCAGGGTCATTGCCATCACTGTGTAGTGCTCCCGCGGGATGCGCCGGATGCGGGTGATGTAGCGCCAGTCGATGATGTCGAAGCCGATCCGGCAGAGGATGCCGGCCAGGACCGCATGGGGGATGGAGCCGACGTAGCGGCCCAGGCCCAGCAGCAGCGCGAGGATGATCGTTGCGCACAGCACGCCGGCGATGCGGCTGCGTCCCCCGGCCCGGACGTTGGCCACTGTCACCGAGGTGGCTCCCGCGCCTATCAGGCCCCCGAAGAGGCTGACGAAGACGTTGCCGAGCCCCACGCCGATGAGCTCGCGGTTGGGGTCGTGGTTCTCACGGGTCATCGAGTCGGCGATCAGGGCGGTGAGCAGGCTGTTGATCGAGCCGATCAGAGCGATCGTCAGCGCCGGCTGGAGGGCACTGGTCAGAACGCCTACCGATATTTCGGGCATGGCGAAGTCGGGTAGCCCGGTGGGAACCTCGCCGATGGTCGGAGCGTCCCTGAGCCACAGAACGCCCAGCAGAGTTCCCACGATCAGCGCGGCCACCGACGGCGGCAGGAACTTCTTGAGTCGGTCGGGCCAGGTCGAGATCACCGCGATCGTGATCACCGCGAGGACGAAGGCGCTAGCGTCGAGGCGGGACAGGGTGTCCGGCAGGGCGCTCACCGAGTCGATCGGCCCGCCCAGCACGACGGGCGATCCCATGAAGGGAATGGCCTGCACAAGGATGATGATCACGCCGACCGCGGTCATGAAGCCGGATATGACCGGATGCGGCGTGTAGGCCACGAAGCTGCCGACCTTGAGGAGGCCCAGCACCACCTGGACCAGACCGGCCAGCATGGCGATGGTCAAAGCCTCCGTGAGGCTCTCGGCGTGGTTGGCGACGACCACCGACATCGCCACCGAGAGCGGGGCGCTGGGACCCGAGATCATGGTCTTGGTGCCGCCGAACACCGCCGCGAAGAAGCCGACCGCGACCGCCCCGTACAGTCCGGCAATGGCCCCGAGGCCCGACGCCACGCCGAAGGCCAGCGACAGCGGCAGGGCCACCACGGCCGCGGTGAGCGCTCCGAAGACGTCGCCGCGAACTGCTTGGAGCGAGTAGTTCGCCTTCCAGTTCATCTTCCCAGGACACTAGTTGAAGCGACCTTGCCGCCTGCCGCGGCCCGGCCAAAGGCCCGAGCGGCCGGAGTCGTTGCGGGAGAAGCCAGCCGACCAGCCTGGAGCCCGGGCCGCTGGACGAACGGCGCTTACCGGGCGGTCAGGACGGCATAGCGCCATTCCAGCCGTCCCAGTGCAGCACGTCGGCCATCGGGTTGCGGGTTCCCGGCCTGAAGTCTGTGCCGATCGTGTGGGCGACGGGGATCAGGGCGACCTGCATGCAATCGTCGTACGGGATGCCGAGGATCTCCGCGGCCTGCCGCTCGTAGAACAGGTGCAGCGTCGTCCAGCAGGTGCCCAGACCCCGCTCGCGAGCGGCCAGCATGAAGCTCCACGATGCCTGGATCACCGATCCCAGCGCCGAGGCTGCGCCGGCCCACGATGGTTGGTCGGCACGGCGCTGTGCCAGGCACGGGAGCAGGAAGACCGGCGCCTGTTCGAGGTTGTCCGCGAGATACTGCGCCGAGTTAACGATCCGTTCGTAGGAGGCTTGCACCGCTGGGTCGGGGTGGGGCGAGGCGTTCGTCGGGAAGTAGGGGGACTCCACGTAGGCCGCCCACGACCTGCGGTAGATCTCGGCCAGCGCCGTCCTCTTGCCCGGGTCGGTCACTACTACCCACCGCCAGTCCTGGCGGTTGCTGCCGCTGGGCGCCTGCAGCGCGATGTCCAGGCACTCGGTGATGAGCCTGGGATCGACGGGACGGTCGAAGTCCAGCCGCTTGCGGACCGCCCGGGTCGTAGTCAGCACCTCGTCGACGGACAGTCCCAGCATCGCAGTTCCTCCCATCGCAGTGCCTCCTTCGTGCGTCGCCTTAGGACTCCTCCGACCCTACGGGGCGCGAGCTTCCATCAGCCGGGCAGCAGGGGCAGGACCTCTTCGGCGATGCGGTGGAGCTGCTCCTCGACCTTGTCGTAGCTGTCGCCGGGCATGGCCGGGAACAGCAGCAGGTTCTCTAGGCCGACCTGTCCGTCGTACCAGCTGATGGCCTCGGCCACCTGCTCGGGGCTTCCCACCGACCAGACCCTCTGATCGATCGACTCCTCCAGGGTGGGGATCAGCCCCGGCTGGGCCGGGCGGCCGTCGGGGCCGATGTAGCCCTTGCTCCAGCCGTAGGGGCCCAGGAACTTCCAGAGTTCGTCGTGGCCGTTGCGAACCGATGCCAGCGCCTCCTCGTAGGTGTCCTCCACTCGCACGCACTGCACCAGCATCCGGTGCTCGCCCCGGGCCAGCTCCCGTCCGTGGTGGTGCTGGTATCTCTCCGCGAACTTCTCCCAGCGGGCCTTGACGATGGAGTGGTGGCTGTTCCAGAACACTCCGCCCCAGCCGCAGCGGGGGATCTGCTCCAGCGTCGCGGGCGACTTGGCCGCCTGCCAGATCTCGTAGGGGTACAGGGGCCGGGGCACCAAGGACAGCTCGCTCACGAACCCGCCCCGGTCAGGGATGCCCGCCGGCGGCAGGTCGTACACCTCGCCATGGAAGCTGAACGACTCGTTGTCCAACGCCAGACGGATAATTTCCATCGCCTCGTCGAACTGGCGGCGGTTCAACTCGTCGGCCGCGGCCTTGTCGGGATTGTCGAAACTGCCGATGCGTGTGCCCAGCGTCTCAGCCTCACGCGGCACCGTCCCGCGTCCGACGCCGAGGATGGCGCGGCCCCCCGAGACGTTGTGCAACGTCGCGAAGTCCTCCGCCAGCCGAAGCGGATGCCACTGCGGCACGATGTTGAACGCCATACCGATGCGGATGCTCTCGGTGCGCTCCGCCACGACGGCGCCCACCAGGATCCCGTTGGGGACCACCTCATAGCCCTCATGTTGGAAATGGTGCTCCGTCAGCCAGAACGAATCGAACCCCAACCGGTCACACACCACCCCCGCGTCGATGATCCGCTCCGTCGCCCGCCACACCTCCTTGGCACCGAAACGGCGATCAGTCGGCGAAGGCGGACCCGCCCCCGCGTCGCAGAACTCCACGCCGCCGAACAAGAACACCCCTACGCGCACCGGTCACCACGTTAGATGAAGCTCAGCGTCCGTGTCGTCGGCAAGTGCGTCCGCCGGCGATCACGCGGCTTGCGGTTGAGCGGCCACGGGCGAGCCCTGTCGTCGGCAAGTGCGTCCGCCGGCGACCACGAGGCTGCGCTATCGGTGACCGGGCATAGTGGTGCGATGGGCGGCGCGGCGAAGTCGGTAGGAGAAGGGTCCTCCTCGTTGCCGGACCTGCGCCGGATGGGAGCGGAGCGTCTGGGCCGATTGCGCGAGCAGATGCAGGCCCGGGGGGTGGACGGGGCTGTGCTGCTCCACGGGCCCAACGTCTCCTACGCCACCGGTCATGTGCCCGATGCGGTCGATGCCAGTCACGCCAACCATCGGCGTGCCGTGGCTGTGGTGAGCGCAGGGAGCGGACCGGCCCGGCTCCATGCCCATGACTCCACTGGAGAGGATGCTGCAGCCGGCGCGGACCTGGGCGAGCAGTTGTGGCCCGAACTCGACGAGGGCGCTACGGCGGTCGGTGCGGCCATCGCGGAGGTCCTCGGGGATGTGACAGGCCGCAGGGTGGCGGTGGACGCGATCACGGGTGCGATGGCTCGTGCAGGCGTGCTCGCCGGTGCCGAGCTGGTCGACGCGGGCCGGGTGCTGGGCCCGGCCCGAGTTGTGAAGACCGCCGACGAACTGGCCTGCATCGACCGGTCGCAGCGCCGGACGGAACAGGCGATGGCCGCGGCCCAGGGGGCCTGCGTTCCCGGCGCCACGCGGGCCGAAGTGGCCGGCGTGTTCCTGGCTGGCCTGCACGACGGCGATTCGGGGCCGAGCCCCGCCTACCGCAACGAGATCGACCCGATCTTCCAGTCCATGCCCCAGCGCCGCGACGGCGGGCCCCGCACCTCGACCGGCCATGTGGCCTTCCCGACCGGAATCGACAACCCCGTCTATGCAGAGGGCGATCTGGTGTGGGTGGATGCCGGTGTGGCCCACTTCGGCTACATGTCCGATTTCGGTCGCACATGGGTGGTCGGACGGGATCCGACCGTCGAGGAGGGGTCTTTGTTCGACCGCTGGAAGGCGGTGCTGGACGCTTCGTTGGCCGCAGTTCGCCCCGGTGCCACGTTGGGCGACGTGGGCCGGGCCGCCCGGGCAGTCGAGCCGGGGGAGGCGCCGTGGCTGCCGCAATTCTACTTGGCCCACGGCACGGGTCTGGAGAGCGCGGAGATGCCCATGATCGGCACCGACCTCGGCCCCGCCTTCGACGACAGCTACGAACTGGCCGAGGGGATGGTGCTGGTGTTCGAGCCGGTCGTCTGGCTCGACGGCGTGGGCGGCTACCGGGCCGAGGAGGTCGTGGCCGTGACCGAGGACGGCTGGCAATCGTTGGGCGGTGGCCACCACTACGAGCCCTTCGAGCCATGAGCGGCGACCAGCGAGAGCCCATGGTTGAGCCGGGTGTGCATATGCGTGATGGCCGGGCGGCTGGGGTCGAGTTGGCGAAGAGCGATCTAGTGGTCGCTCGGCGGGACCGGGTGCTGGACGCCATGGCCTCGGCCGGGATCGACGTGCTGGTGCTCGGGCGCCAGGACAACGCTGGCTATGCCTGCGGGATGCGTCGTCTCTGGACGGCGGGCACCCGGCCGTTCGGTGCGGGCTGCGTCGTGGTGCGTGCCACCGGAACGGTCCACGCCCTGTCGAGCTGGGACGCCGGCATCGAGCCGCCCATGACCTTCGACGACCTCTACCCGCTCACATGGAACCCCCGGATCATGGCCCGGTCCATGGCCGGCATCGGCGGCTTGGCCGACGCCGGCCGGATCGGAGTGGACGAGTTCACGCCGTCGTTCCGCCGGGCGGCGGCCGGCTTCGCCCCCGAGGCCGAGGTCGTGGTCGCCGACGACCTCATGGCACGGGTGCGTCGCCACAAACTGGCAGGCGAGGTTGACGCCATCGCCCGAGCTTGCGCCGTCGCCTGGGTCGGGGTGGGGGCTGCGCTCGCTGCCCACGAGGACGCCGATCCGGTCGGGGCGGCTATCGAGGCGCTGGCCGGGGTCGGCGTGACGGTCCCGTCGTCAGGAATCCGGGTCGAGCGCCGCGGCACGGGGCTCGCCGTGGACGTGGGCATTGTCTGCGACCTCTACGAGGGAGGCGTCGGCGGGAGCTTCATCGACGGGCAGCGGCCCGGCCCGGCGGCGCTGTTGGAGGCCTGCCGCGTCGGCGCGGCCCAAGCCGACCTTGCCGCCGCGGCGACGACCGACGATTGGTTGGTGCGGGGCCTGGGCATGGGCTTCGAGGGTCCCGTGATCGGCCCGCGGGTCGGCCTCGGCGAGCGGCTCAAAGCGGGAATGGTGCTGAGCGTCGCCGACGGCGACCGCCGCGATGTGGTGCATGTCGCCGCGAACGGCCCCATCGCGCTGTCCGGACGGCCGCGGCCGAGATGAGCGGGCCGTAGCCTCGGAGGCCGTGATCCCGCTCGACGGCCCCTACTACGAGGATCTGAGCGTCGGCCAGGAGCTGCCCCGCCAGCCGTCGGTGGTGGTCGACGAGGGCATGGCCGCCCTCTACCAGTCGATGGTCGGCGAGCGGCTGCCGATGGTGATGGATCCGGCGGTGAGCGCGGCCGTGACCGGACAGCCCGGCCGCCTGGCCAGCCCCGCGCTGGTGCTGCACCTGTCGATCGGGCACAGCACCACGCTCACCCGCAGGACGATCGCCAACCTCTTCTACCGCGGCCTGCGGCTGCTGAGGCCGGTGTTCATCGGGCAGTCCCTGGCCACCACCGTCACCGTCGTCGCGCTGTCCGACAGCCGGCCCCGGCCCGGACGCCCCCACCGGGGCAAGGCGCTGGTGGACATCGTGACGACAGCCGACGGCGAGCCCGCGGTCACCTACCAGCGGGCGCCGCTGCTGCCTCAGGCCACCGACGAGCAGCCCGGCCATGACGACGACCTGGGAACGGTGCCGGAGATGGACATCGCCTCCTATGTCGGGCTTGTCCCGGCGCACTGGGACTTCGCCCCGCTGGGCCCGGGAACCGAATGGCAGCCCGGCACCACGGTCGTCGACCCCGCCCGCGACCTGGTCGACAACGCCCTGAGCCTGGTGCGCATGACGAACAACCTGGCTATGGTCCACCGCGACGCGGCCGAGTCGCCGTACCCGCAGCCGCTGTTGTACGGCGGCCACGTGGTCGGGCTGGCCCAGGCGTCTCTGTCGCGGGTGCTGCCCGGCATGGCCACCGTGGTGGGATGGCACGGCTGCGACCACACCGGACCCGCCTTCGAGGGCGACCAGGTGTCGTTCCGCCACACGCTGCTCGACTCCGCCCCCGCCGGCCGCGGCCGCATCTTCGCGGTGCGGGTCGAGGGCTTCGCCCACCGCTCCGAAGAGCCCGACCACGTCCTCGACTGGACCGTCATAGCAGCCGCCCCCTGACCAGGACCAGGCCCGCGACCCCAAAGGCCGGGGAACCTCCGTCACTCAGAGCACGTAGGCTCAGTGCGTCCCGCGAAGGCGAAAGGAACCTGAGATGACCGAGGTAGTGATCGTCGAAGCCGTCAGGTCAGCGGTGGGCAAGCGCAACGGAACGCTGGCCCACACTCATCCGGCCGACATGCTCGGACCCGTGCAGATGGAGTGCCTCGACCGGGCCGGGATCGCCAGCGGCGACGTCGACCAGGTGGTAGGCGGCTGCATCGACCAGGTCGGCGCCCAGGGGATGAACATCACCCGCACGGCCTGGCTGTCCCACGGTGGCGACCGGACCACGGCCTGCTCCACGGTGGACTCCCAGTGCGGGTCGTCGCAGCACGCCGTGAACCTGGCCTACAGCCTGATCGCCTCGGGCGCGGAGGACACCGTGCTGGCCTGCGGCGTGGAGTCCATGTCGATGGTGCCGCTGGCCGCCAATGTGATGAACGGCCCGGGCAGGCCGGTGTCGCGCAGCTACTTCCAGCACTACGAGTTCACCAGCCAGTTCGAAGGTGCCGAGCGCATCGCCACCGCCTACGACATCTCCCGGCAGGACACCGACGAGCTCGGCCTCGAGTCGCAGCTGCGGGCCGCCACCGCCCAGCGGGAGGGCCGCTTCGAGACCCAGATCGTGCCCCTCGACGCCGTGCTGGTGGACTCCGACGGCCGCAAGACGGACGAGACGGTGGAGTTCTCCCGCGACGAGGTGCCCCGCGACACCAGCATGGAGGCGCTGGCCGGGCTCAAGCCGGTGGCCCGCGACGACGGGATCCACACCGCGGGCACGTCGTCGCAGATCGCCGACGGCGCGGCCGCGGTGCTGCTGATGTCGGCCGACAAGGCGGCCGAGCAGGGCTTGAAGCCCATGGCAAGGGTGGCCCAGACCGCGCTGGTGGGCTGCGATCCGGTGCTGATGCTGGAGGGTCCGATACCGGCCACCGAGCGGGTGCTGGCCCGCGAGGGGATCACCATCGACGACGTCGACGTGTTCGAGGTCAACGAGGCCTTCGCCTCTGTGGTGATCGCCTGGCAGCGCACCGTCGGCGCCGACCCGGCCAAGACCAACCCCAACGGCGGCGCCATCGCGCTGGGCCATCCCCTGGGCGGCACCGGCTGCATCCTCACCACCAAGGCGGTGCACGAACTGGAGCGCACCGACGGCGACTACGGCCTCATCTCGATGTGCTGCGGCGGCGGCTTGGGCACCGGCACCCTCATCCAGCGGGTCGCCTGACAACTGAGGGCAGCGGCTGGCCGTGCCGGGCCGGCGTCGCTAGGGGGACTCCCTGACCTGCACGGTGACGACGTCGATGCCGTGGTACTTCTGGTGGTGGACCGAGGAGGCGTAGTGGCGCAGCAGGCGCAGCGAGATCTCGCCCTCCAGGCCCTGGGAGCCCTCGATCTCCTCGCTTAGGTAGGCCAGCCGGTCCTCCAGGTTCTCCTCGTCGAACACGGCCAGGAACTCGAGTTCTACCAGCCTGTCGCCCGGACGGGCGATGACGATGAGTCGGGCCGGTGCCTCGCCGTCGCTGGCTCTGTCCTGCTGATCCGGAAGCGACGCCGTGCCGGTCGGCGCAACCAGGCTGATCAGCGTTTCCTCGCCGGCTGATCGCAGTCGCTGTGTCGAGGACTCGTTCCAGCCGATCCTGGAGGCGACCCCGCTCAGGAACTCGTCGACTTGTGGCAGCGACGCCATGGTGAGGCTCGCGTCGATGCGAGCCTGGCGCCTCGGGTTCATGATCTGGACGAAAACCGTCAATGCCACCGCCGCGGTGCCGCCGACCACCACTCCGTTGTCGAGCAGGTGAGTCCATGCTCCGCCCACCAGGTCGGCGAACAGCGTCTGCTGCTCGACGCCCGCGCCCAACGCGAACGCCACCGCCACCGTCATGGCCATCTGCGAGTCGAGGCCGTCCTTCATCAAGGTTCGTACGCCGCTGACGAAGAGCATGCCGACCACGGTGAGGATGTAGGCACCCATCACCGGGTTCGGGATCGAGATCAGGACGGCGGCGAGCTTGGGGAACAGGGCGAGCACGACGAGCGTGGCGCCCAGCACGTAGCCGACCCGGCGGGCGGCCACCGACGTGAGCGCGATCAGCGTCACGCTGCGGGCCGAGAAAGCGGTCGTGGGCGGCGTTCCGGCGAGTCCCGAGAGCATGATGCCGAGGCCGTTCGTGTTCAGCGCGCCCTGGATCAGTCGAAAGTCGGTCACTTTGGGCTGGCGCCGCGAGGCCTGCTGCACGGCGACGCTGTCGCCCATGTTCTTCACACCGCCGACGAAGGTGATCACCACGAACGCGGGGAGCAGCGTCCAGAACTCCCGTCCGAACGTCAGGTCGATCCCCGGGAACCCGCCGCTCGGTATGCCGGCCCAGGACGCGTCTACGACCGGCTGGATGTCATAGACCCCAAAAAGTGCCGCCGCGACGCAGCCCGCGAGCAGCGTCAGCAGCGGAGACCAGGGCTTCATGGCTCGGGGGGCGCGAAAGGCCAGCAAGGTGGTGGCCATCAACGTCACGAGGGCGACGACGGGCCCCGCTGCGACCGGTGCGCCGTCGGGGACTTCTCTGATCCGGTCCAACGCGATCGGTAGGACCGAAACCGCTATCAGCATGAGGACGGTGCCCGACACGACGGGCGTCAGGACCCGGCGCAGGAGCGGCAGCCATATCGACAGCATGACGTAGAAGAGGGACGAGGCCATGGTGAGGATGGCCAGCAGCGCCGGCCCGCCCGCCTCCAGGGCCAGCACGGCCACGGCCACGAAGTTGAGCGTCGGGCCCATGATCAGGATGTGGCCCGATCCGAGCCGCCAGAACCGGCTGGCCTGGAGCGCGGTGAGGGCGCCGGCGATGATCAGGGCGGCGAACACCGCCCATGTCAGGTAGGCGTCGTCCTGTCCGCCTGCTCGGGCAGTGACCGCCACGATCAGCACGAAGGAAGCCAAGACCATCATCACGCCCTGCAAGCCGACTCCCAGCAGCAGCAGTGGCGGGCAATGGTCGTCGGGCTCGTAGCGGACCGTGCCGTCGTGTCTGGTGCTGCGATCTCCTGCCACGCTCAAAGGATGCTACGGCCCGCCAGGGGGGTCGCTGGCTGCCGAGACCCGATCGGAGATGACTGCGGAGGGCCGGCTCACCGTTTCCAGGTCGAGGCCGGACAGATCGGCCACGTTGGTGAGGGTCAGTCATGCCGGAGGCTGCCGTCGGTGTCGTCCGCCTCGCAGCGGGAGTCAGATCGTCTTGTCGGCTCTGAGTGCGGCGAGTTCAGCGCGTGAGAGGCCCAGCAGGTCTGACAGCACCTCGTCGGTGTGCTCGCCCAGACGGGGCGCGCCTCCGGGGGTCGGAGGCGGCTCGCTGCCTAGGCGGGGGAACGGGGTCTGCTGGAGCACCGGTCCCACTACCGGGTCGGACACGGTGCAGAGGTCGCCCCGGTTGAGCGTGTGCTCGTCGTCGGCGATCTCGGCCGCGTCGTACATCGTCCCGACCGGCACGTCGAACTGCTGGCAGCGGTACTCGATCTCGGCGGCGTCGAGCCCTGCCGCCCAAGCGCCTACCTCAGCGTTGATGGCGTCGTTGTTGCGGGCCCGGGCCTCGACCGTGGCGTAGCGGTCGTCGGCCAGCAGGTCGGGCCGCTGCATGGCGCCGCAGAGCCGCTCGAAGTTGGTCTGCCCTCCGGCCACGATGCACACGTAGCGCCCGTCGCCGCTCATGTAGTTGTCGAGCGGCGCGGAGTGGTCGAGCCGGTTGCCGGTGCGGCTGCGCACGACGCCGAGCTTGTCGTAGGCGGCGATGGTCCACTCCAGGATGCGCAGCGCCGATCCGTACAGATAGGCGTCGATCACGCCTCCGGTGCCGGTTCCCCGAGCGTCGCGCTCGTACAGCAGTGCGGTGACGGCCTGGGCCGCGAACACGCCGGTGAGATAGTCCGTGACGGTCACCCCCGGCCGCACCGGCGGGCCGTCGGGCTCGCCGGTCAGGTGCAGCAGCCCGCCGTAGGCCGCTCCGACGCGGTCCAGGCCGGGCCGCAGCGATTTCGGGCCGGTCTGGCCGAAGGTGCTGATGCGGGCCGTGACGACCCTCGGGTCGAGCCGCGACGGGTCGATGCCCCAGCGCTCCAGCGCTCCAGGCCGGAAGTTCTCGCACACCACGTCCGAGACGGCGGCCAGGCGGCGGAACAGGTTCTGGCCGGCTGGGTGCCGCAGATTGATAGTCACCGACTTGCGGCCTCGGCCCTCCACCGCCCACCACAGCGAGTAGGGCTCGCCGTCGGGGCCGGGAGCGAACGGCCCGAGTTCCCGCAGCATGTCGCCCCGGCGCGGGTCCTCGATCTTGATCACCTCGGCGCCTTGCTCGCCGAGGATGCCCGCGCAGAACGGCGCAGCGATCCGGGTGCCCACATCGAGCACTCGGATGCCGGCCAGCGGCTGTCTCAAGGTCGCCGCCCCGCCGCAGCCGCCTCCACACGAAATTGACTTAGTTTTCGCCAACTGATGTCCGAATCTAAGTCAATTTCGTAAGGCGGTCGTCTCATCGCTCATGGTTGTTCGGGGTCGCGGTGCTCGGCGAAGACCTCCTTCATCGAGCCCTTCTGCATGCGCCGCTCCAGCGCACCGAGCGCGGTGGCGGTGTTGTGCATCCAGTGGTGGGCCTGGAAGTGGTAGTCCCAGGCGTCGCGCTGGCCCTGGAGGTCGAGGGTCTTGTTGATGGAGCGCTTCACGACCTGGGCGGTGGCCGGCGGCACCAATGCGATCCGCTCCGCCAGCGCGCGTGTCGCGGCGGCCAGTTCGGCCCGGGGCACTACCCGGTTGACCATCCCGAGCCGCTCGGCCTCGGCCGCGCTGATGGTCTCGGCGGCCAGCAGGAACTCCTTGGCCTTGCGGGCCGGCATCTCCCAGGGCTCGACCAGGATCTCCACCGCGGCGCCGGTCATGCGCAGCACCGGGTTCTGGAAGGCGGCGTCGTCGCTGGCCACGATGATGTCGGCCATGCACGCCAGCATCACCCCCGCGGCCACGCACTTGCCCTGCACCGCCGCCACGGTCGGCTTGCGGAAGTCGCGGATGCGCAGGCAGCGGTCGAAGTACATCACCTTCTCGTGGTGCCATTTGCCTTCGGGCGTCTCCCGCATGAGGCGCCACTTGTCGGGCTCGACGTCGCCCACGAGGGCCTTGAGGTCGTGACCGGCCGAGAAGTGCTTGCCGTTGGCGGCCAGCACCACCACCCGCACGTCGTCGTCGGCGTCGGCCAGGTCGAGCGCGGCGTCGATCTCGTCGATCATCCGGGTGTCCTGGGCGTTGGCCACCTCGGGCCGGTCGAGCGTGACAGTGGCCACATGCCCCTCGACCCCATACACGACAGTCTCGAAGTCGGCCATAGCGACCAGTGTACGTTCCCCGTGGTCCGTCCTCAGGGGCCGGGGTTTCGGGGTAGGCCCAGGGTTCGTTCGCCGATGATGTTGCGCTGGATCTCGTTGGTGCCGGCGAAGATCGAGGCGGCCCGGTAGTAGAGCCAGGAGCGCTGCCAGCGACCTCCGGCCGGGTTGCCGTGGGCGTCTCGCCACAGCGGGGCGGCGTCGCCCAGCACCCGCATCGCGACGGCGTGGAGGCGCTGGCTCATCTCGCTCCAGTACAGCTTGGCGGTGGCGGTCTCGGGCCCCGGTGCTCGGCCGTGGGCGTGCTTGGACAGTGTGCGCCAGTTCTGGAGTTGGAACAGGCGAACCTCCACGAAGGCCTGGGCCAGGTCCTGGGCGGTGCGGGGCTCGGCGGCCAGGCCCCGGTCGGCGGCCAGGCCCCCAGCGGTCGGCGGCCAGGCGCACCAGCTCATCCAGCAGCTGGGTGTGGATGACGAGCTGGCGGGGGTTGGTGCCCCGCTCGCCGGCCAGAACCGACGTGGCCACCCTCCAGCCGCCGCCGACGGGGCCGATCACCTGGTCGTCGGCTGCGAAAGCCCCGTCGAAGACGACCTCGTTGAAGTCCGACTCGCCGGTCATCTGGCGCAGGGGCCGCACCTCCACGCCGGGCGCCCGCATGTCCACCATCAGCGCGGTGATGCCGGACCGCTTGGGTGCGTCCGGGTCGGTGCGGGCCAGGCACAGTCCCCAGTGGGCGAACTGGGCGTACGAGGTCCACACCTTGCGGCCGTGCAGCGTCCAGCCGCCGGGGGCGGGCTCGGCCCGGGTCCGCAGCGAGGCCAGGTCGCTGCCCGCGCCGGGCTCGCTGAACAGCTGGCAGGCGAGCTGCTCGGCGTTGAGGATGTGAGGCAGCCAGCGCTGCCGCTGGGCCTCGGTGCCGTGGGCCAGCAGGCACGGGCCCACCAGATTGACCCCGATGCGGCCGACCAGCTCGGGCGCCCGGGCCCGGGCCAGCTCCTCCTGCAGGATGAAGGCGAGCACTGCGTCGGCACCCCGGCCGCCGTACTCGACGGGCCAGGTGATTCCCACCAGCCCGGCCTCGGCCAGGTGCCGCTGCCAACGGCGGCCGAACGCCACCTCCTCGGCGAGGTCGTCGAAAAGCGGTGGCAGGCCGGTCCCGTAGTCCCAGGGCAGGTTGGCCTCCAGCCACGCCCGGCACTCGGCCCGGAACGCCCGCTGCTCGGCCGTGGGCGTCAGATCCACGCCGCCGGGTCTACCACTTCGGCGAGCGCATGGGTCCGCAAGGCGGCGGGTTGGGCGGCCGGCAGGCTGGGCGATGCCTACCATGCGGAGCGGTGGACTTCGACCTGTCGGCTGACCAGCAGGCTTTGCGGGAGGCGGCTGCGGCGCTGCTGGACGACCGGTGCGACACCGCCGCCGTGCGCCGGGCCTGCGAGAACGGCGGCTTCGACGCTGATCTGTGGACGGCGATGGTGGACCAGGGCTGGACCGGCATCGCCGTGCCTGAGCCGTTGGGCGGGGTCGGGCTGGGGACGGTGGAGGCGGCCGTGCTGCTGGAGCAGACCGGCGCCCATCTGGCGCCGGTGCCGCTGCTGCAGCAGTTGGCTGCGCTGGCGGTGCTGGCCGACGGGCCTTGGGGGGAGAGGCTGCTGTCGGGCGAGGCCGTCGCCTGCGTGGCCCGCACCCCGTTGGCGCGGGCTGGCGACGGCACGGTGTCGGGCCGGACCGAGCCGGCGGTCTACGGCGCCCGGGCCGACGTGCTGGTCGCCCCGGCCAGTGACGAGCTAGTGGCCGTGGACCTGTCCGGGGTCGCCCGGTCGCCGGAGCCGGCCATGGACCAGACCCGGGAGTTGGCCTGGATCTACCTGGACGACGCGGCGGCCATGACCGTGGGCGGCACCGAGGAGGCGGCCGCCCACCTCGACCGGGGCGCAGTGTTCCATTCGGCCGAGATGTTGGGCGCGGCCGAGGCGGTGATGGGCCTTGCTGTGGAGTACGCCAAGGTGCGGGAGCAGTTCGGTCGGCCCATTGGCAGCTTCCAGGCGGTCAAGCACCGCTGCGCTGACATGCTGGTGGACGTCGAGGGCATGCGCTCCGCGGTGTACCACGCGGCCTGGGCGCTGGGCGCGGCCGACGACCCGGCGGGCCGGGCGATAGCCGCCGAGGCGGCCGCGGTGGCCAAGATCTGGTGCAGCGACGCCGGGGTGCGGGTGGCGGAGTCGGCGCTTCAGGTGCACGGCGGCATCGGCTTCACCTGGGAGGCCGACGTGCACCTGTACCTCAAACGTGTCCAGCTCGACCAGGTGGCCTTCGGAGACGCCCGCCACCACCGCGCCCGTCTGGCGGCCATCCTGAGAGACCGGCTGGCGGCCGGCGCCGGTGTGTGGCCCGACTCCTGACCAGGTGTTGAGATCCGGCTTCGCCCGGCGTTTGGCCCGACTCCTGAGCCCCGGCTTCGGCGGCTAGGCGGCGATCTCGAAGTACTGGACCTCGACCATCAGGGGCAGCAGGTAGCGGATGTAGAAGCTGTGCAGCTTCAGCACGGTGAAGTCCTCCACCTGGTAGCCGGTGATGCTCACCCGGTCATCTTCGGCGGCGAAGGCCTCGGCCCGGCGCAACACCTCGTCGAGCTCGTCCAGGCTCTCGACGGCCATGCCGAAGTGGTCTCCCTCAGGCGCCTGCATGGGGCTGTCGTCGGCGATCAGGAACACGAACTGGTCGTACGAGTGCACCCCCATCACCAGCCGCTTGCGGTCCTCGGTCATGGTGGGGTGTTCGTTCCAGCCGAACACCTCGCCGTAGAAGCGGGTGATGGCGGCCCGGCCTGCCTCGTCGAGCAGGTCGGCGGGCACGCTCATGGCCACATGGTTGAAGCGGCCCGGGCCCTTGAAGTCGGTGAGGCTCACGGTTTCACCAGTACCTTTCCGGCCGTCTCGCCCGAGCGCAGGCGGCCCATCGCGTCGAGGAGCCCGTCGAGGCCGACCGGCTCCGGTTCCAGCAGGGTGTCCATCGGCAGCCTGCCCGAGGCGATCAGCGCGAGCGCGTCGGCCAGGCCGTCGGGGTCGTACTCGTAGGCGCCGGTCACCACCAACTCGTTGAGGATCACCCGGCTGGTGTCGAGCCTCGGATAGTCCAGGCCCGTTCCCACCAGCACCATCGTGCCGCCGTGAGCGAGCTGGGCGAGCCCGGCTTGAGCGGCCTGGCGGGCCCCGGACGCCTCGAACACCCAGCCGACCGCGCCGGCTGGGACCTGGCCCGGATGGCCGGGCGCATCCAGATCCTCGGGCAGGCGGATGGCGGCGCCCAGTCGGCGGGCCAGCGTCCGGCGGCGCTCCTGGGGCTCGACCACGGTCACGTTGATGCCGCGGCTGACCAGCACCGCGGCCACCGCCGCGCCGATCGGCCCGCAGCCGAACACCATGGCCCGCCCGCCGGGCTGCACGTCGCCCCGCGTTATGGCGTGCATGGCCACCGCCAGCGGCTCGGCGTAGGCGGCGTGCCTGAGGCTGAGCCCTTTGGGCACGGCGGTGAGGTTGCTGCGGTCGGCGGCCAGGTAGCGCGCGAAGCCGCCGGAGTGGTAGTCGTCGGCACCGGCCAAGGGACGTTGCGCGCACAGCGCAGGACGCCCATCCAGGCACGACTGGCAGTCTCCGCACTCGATCCACGGCCGCCCCACGACCGGCGTGCCGACGTCGATGCGGGCCTCGGCCCCGACGGCGGCCACCCGTCCGGCCCATTCGTGGCCGAAGACCGTGTCGGGGGTGCCCCAGCCGTCGAGCACCATGTGCAGGTCGGTTCCGCACACGCCGCAGTAGGCCACCTCAACCAGCGCGTCGCGAGGCCCGAGCGCGGGCACCGGCGCGTCGGCGACCTCCAGCTGTCCCGGCCTCCGGTAGACGGCGGCTCGCATGGTGTCGGTCACGGCGGCGGCTCCTGGGACGGTCGGGGGGTGAGGCTGGCTTGGAGCTTCTTGCGGTCTACTTTGCCTGACGCGAGCGCGGGAAGCTCGTCCAGCACCTCGATCCGCTCGGGGGTGGTGTATCGGGCGGCGCCCCGCTGGGCGAACCAGGCTCGGCAGGCGTCCAGGTCGAAGCCGCCGGGAGCGACCACGAACGCTGCGACCCGCTCGCCCAGGCGCTCGCAGGGCTCGGCCACCGCCGCGGCCTGCAGCACCGCGGGGTGGGCCTCCAAGTGCTGCTCCACCTCGGCCGCGGAGATGTTCTCGCCGCTGCGGATGATGCGGTCGCCGAGGCGGCCCGTGATGGTGACCCAGCCGTCCTCGATGTCGGCCAGGTCGCCGGTGCGGAACCAGCCGTCGACGAAGGCCTCGGCGTTGGCCCGGGCGTCGAGGTAGCCGCGGGCCAGCTCCGGCCCGCTCACCCACAGCTCGCCGCGGGCGTCCACCGCCAGGCGGGCCGGCTCGAAGGCCCGACCGTCGGTCTCGACCATCCGGTGCGGCGGGTCGTCGAATCGGGACGTGGCCACGGTGGGGGCCTCGGTGGAGCCGTAGGAGCGCTTCACCGTCACGCCCAGCGTCTCGCCCGCCCGGCGGCAGAAGGCCGGGGTCACTGAGGCGCCCCCGCACGAGATCATCCGCAGCGAGGCGGCGCGGGCCGGATCGAAGCCTTCGCAGTCCATGAGCGAGGCGAACAGCGTGGGCGGGCCGACCATGTAGGTGACCGACTCGCGTTCGATCAGGCCCAGGGCCTCCTCCGGGTCCCAGCGGCGCATCAGCACGGTCTTCATACCCAGCGCTCCCGGCATGAGCACGCCGTGCAGCAACCCGGCCACATGGGCCAGCGGCGACGGCACCAGGGCGCAGTCGGCCGCTGTCAGCCCGTGGGCCTCGGCCAGTTGGCCCACCTTGTAGGCGAGCGACCGGTGGGTGTGGATCACGCCCTTGGGCAACCCCGTGGACCCCGATGTGAACATCACGACAGCATCGGAGTCATTGCCCGGGTCGGCCGTCTGGTTGGACGAAGGTGCGGATGCCTCGGCGCGGGCGCCGGTGAGCGAGTCCATCGTGAGCGTTTGTGTGCCGGGCGACGACGAGCCCTGTTCGACGATGGTCACCACCGGCTGGGCCTGATCGAGGGCCTGGGTCAGCGTGCCGGCGCCCGCGGCCGGGTGCAGCGCCACCGCCACCGCGCCGGCGCGCCAGCAGGCTCGATAGGCGACCACCGAGTCGACACCGACCGGCAGCCGGAAGGCCACCCGGTCGCCGGGCGCCGCGTCCCGGTCCTGGAACGCCGCCGCGACGGCACGGACTCGGTCCTCCACCTCTGCGGTCGAGTACCGCCCGAGGCCGTCCACCACCAGGTCGTCGCGGGCCGGAGTGCTCGCCAGCAGCGCGTCCAGGCTCACGACAGGGCCACGGGCGGGGCGCCCTCAGTCGTCTAGGCCGATGGGCTCGTCGCCGGTGAACACGATCTCGCGGCCGGCCACCTGCCAGCCGGCCGCCCCGCGGCGCAGGATGTCGTGGTAGCGGCCGGTCTGGACGATCTTGTTGTCCTTGGCCACGAAGGCGAAGTCGGTGGTGGCGGTGGCCTCGTCGCCGTGCAGGTTGATGCGGGGCTCGCTGATCATGTGCTTGCCTCGCAGCTCCGCGGTCTGGAACGGCTCGATGACGGCCCGCATCTCGGCCCGCCCCCGGGTGCGGGTGCCCATCACCGCGAACCGGCAGTCGTCGGTGTACAGCGCGGCCCACGCCTCGAAGCGGCCGTCGTCGAGGGTCTGGCAGCAGCCGGCCAGCAGATGGCGGATGGCGGCCGTGTCCAGCAGCAGCCGGAGGGTGTCGGCGGTGACGACGGCGTCCGAGTCTTGTGCGGTGTCCATCCTTCGACGCTATCCGCCGCGGGCGCTGCGGTTCCGTCGCCCGTAGTAATAGGCACTAAAATCGGCGGCGGATGGACCTGTCACTAACGGAGGCCGACCGGGCGTTCGC
The DNA here is from genome assembly GCA_963667505.2 of Acidimicrobiales bacterium. Classification (GTDB taxonomy): domain Bacteria; phylum Actinomycetota; class Acidimicrobiia; order Acidimicrobiales; family Aldehydirespiratoraceae; genus Aldehydirespirator. The sequence goes on from OY763490.2 coordinate 3,417,138, forward strand.
GCTCGAAGTCCGGGACTGGCTGGCCCGCAACGCCGAGCGGCCCGGCCCGGGCCTCAGCCCCACCGGGGAGGTCGCCTGGGGGCGCCGCTGGCAGGCCAAGCTGGCCGAGGCCCGCATGGTGGCCATCTCCTGGCCCGAACCGGTGGGCGGCCGCGGAGCCACCCCGCTGCAGGTGGCCCTCTACAACATGGAGTACGCCCGGGCCGGCGCGCCCCAGCCGGTCAACCGGGTAGGCATCAACCTGGCCGGACCCACCCTGCTGGCCCACGGCACGCCCGAGCAGCAGGCCCGCTGGCTGCCCTCGATCCTGGACGCGGCCGAGATCTGGTGCCAGCTCTTCAGCGAGCCCGGTGCCGGGTCGGACCTGGCCTCGCTCACGACCCGGGCCGAGCCGGTCGACGATGGCTGGCTAGTCACCGGCGAGAAGGTGTGGACCTCCTACGCCGGGTTCGCCAAGTGGGGAATCGCCCTGGTGCGCACCGGCCGCGACGCCGAGCGGCGCCGCCACCGGGGCATCTCCTGCATGGTCATCGACATGGATGCGCCGGGGGTGGAGATCCGGCCGCTGCGTCAGATCACCGGCGAGTCCGAGTTCAACCAGGTGGCGCTGCACGAGGTGTTCGTGCCCGCCGACTGTCTGATCGGCGGCCCGCACCAGGGATGGGCGGTGGCCGGCACCACCCTGGCCCACGAGCGGGGCACGGCCTACCCGTTCAAGGAGCAGGTCGTCCACGAGGTCTACTTCGACGAGTTGATGGCCGACCCCCGGGGGCAGGCTGCCCTGGATGATCCGGTGGCCGCGGACGGCGTGGTCGACGCGTACGTGGCCCTGCGACTGCTGCGCCTGCGGAACTACCGAACGCTGTCGCAGCTGGGCCGGGGCGTCGAGCCCGGCCCAGAGTCCAGCATCGCCAAACTGGCCCATTCGCGAATGACGCGGCAGTTGTCGGCGGCGGCTCTCGACGCTCTCGGCGAGCAGGCGCCGCTGTGGCCGGCACCTCCAGGCGATCTGGCCGCGGGCACCTGGCAGCGACAGTGGCTGTGGTCGAAGTCGGCCTCTATCGCCGGTGGCACCGACGAGGTCCAGCGCAACATCATCGGCGAGCGCCTGCTGTGCCTGCCCAGGGGCTGAGGCGTCGACGGCCGGCTGGCGCGACCAGCGGAATCACATCATTCGAACATGATTGTGCGAACATGAGAGTGGCAGAGACTTGAACGAGGTGCCAGCGTCATGAGCAACCGCTCCGTCCAGGAATCCGGGACGGTCGCCGCAGCCCGAGCGGAGGATGCGGTCAAGATCTACGGCTCGGGCGAGATTGCAGTCCGAGCCCTCGACAATGTGAGCATCACGTTCGAGAAGCGCCAATTCACCGTGATCATGGGCCCGTCGGGGTCGGGCAAGTCCACGCTCATGCAGTGCATGGCCGCCCTCGACGACCTCACCGAGGGCCGGGCCTTCATCGGCGACACCGACCTGAGCACCCTGACCGACCAGGAGTCGACCAGGCTGCGCCGTGAGCGGGTGGGCTTCATCTTCCAGGCGTTCAACTTGGTGCCGACGTTGACGGCGATCGAGAACATCACCCTGCCCATCGAACTGGCCCGGCGCCGGCCCGACCGGCAGTGGGTGGACAGCGTGATCTCGACGTTGGGCTTGGGCGACCGTCTGGCCCACCGGCCCAATGAGCTCTCCGGTGGCCAGCAGCAGCGGGTGGCGGTGGCGAGGGCGCTGGCCAGCAAGCCGGAGGTCATCTTCGCCGATGAGCCCACCGGCAACCTCGACTCCCGCTCCGGCTCCGGTCTTCTGCGGTTCATGCGCGGGGCCGTGGACGATCTGGGCCAGACCATCGTCATGGTGACCCACGACGCCAAGGCGGCATCCTTCGCCGACCGGGCCGTGTTCCTGTCCGACGGCAGGCTTCAGGGAACGCTGATCCATCCCACGGCCGAGGGGGTGCTCGACCACATGAAGATCCTGCAGGTGGGCCAGTTCATCCGCGAAATCCCCGACGGCGCAACGATGGACGAGGTCCTCGAATACATGGAAGGCCTGGAAGACTGATGCCGGCCCCCGGCAGCGGCTGCTCCGAAGGGCCCTGACCTGTAGCGCGCCGATGACGCTGCTGCGCTACAGCCTCCGCAACATCGCGGGCACACGAGTCCGGTTCGCGCTCACCGCGCTCGCGGTGGCGGCCGGGGTCAGCCTCACCGTCGGCGTCCTGATCAACACCGACGGGCTCCGCCGATCCTTCAGCGACCTGGCCGGGAGGCTCTACGACCACATCGACCTCTCGGTGCGCTCGCAGTCGACCCTGGGCGATGCCGAGCAGTGGGAGGACCTGCCCCTGCTCGACCCGTCGTTGAAGGACCGCCTGGAAGCGATCGAGGGCGTGGAGAGGGCCGCCGGCGCAGTGTCGGAGTTCAGCGTCGTGGCCATCGACGGCGACGGCAACGCCCTCGACTCCGGAACCAGCATGCAAGGCGGAATGGGCTGGCCCGAGGATGAGTCGCTGGGCAGGATCTTCCTCCTCGACGACGGCGTCAGCCGCCGGCCCTCGGGGCCCGACGAGTTCGCCATGGACCATCACACCGCGGCCGACTTCGGCTTCCGGATCGGCGAGCGCTACAAGGTCTCCACCCCCAGCGGCACCCGCGCCTTCGAACTGGTCGGCCACTTCTACTTCATGGAGCCCGACCTGCGGATCGCGTTCCAGCTGGTCGCCTGGGACATGGCCACTGCCCGGCAGCTCCTGCACGGCGGCGGCGGATACGACCTCATCGACGTGCGGCTGTCGCCGGGCGCCTCCCTCGACGAGGCGACCAGGGCCATCGAGCGCGAGTTGGGCCCGTCCTATTCGGTCCTCTCAAAGCGGACGCAAGCCGAGGCGCGCGACCAGGAGTTCAGAGAGATTCTGGACCTCTTCCGCAACCTGCTGCTGGCTTTCGCCGTGATCGTGGTGGTCATCTCGGTGTTGATCACCTACAACACCTTCACTCTGATCACGGGCCAGCGCATCAAGGAATTCGGGCTGCTGAGGGTGCTGGGCGCCGACCGGCGCCAGGTGGCCGTGACGGTGGCGTTCGAGGCTCTGGCAATGGGTGTTCTGGCCACTGTCGCGGGGTTCGGCCTCGGCATCCTGGTGTCCAGGGCCATAACGGGCGGACTGGAAGCCGCCGGCGCGGATCTGCTCAGGCCGGAGTTCACGATCGGCGCCGGCCCGATTCTCGCCGCGTTGGCGCTCGGTGTCGGCGTGACCGTGGTCACCGCTATCCGGCCGGCGCTGCGGGCCCGCCAGGTGACGCCCATGGCGGCGCTGGCCGAAGACGCTGGCATCGATCCTCGCAGCCGGCGCAGGTCGATCGTCGTCGGATCGGCGGTGGGCGGAACCGGGATGGTGCTCCTGGCCGCGGGCCTGCTGTCGGAACCATCCAGGGCGGCTCTCCTCCTGCTGATCGGCCTGGGCGCGGTCGGGCTGCTGCTGGGCGTCACCATCAGCAGCCCGGCCATCGCCGGGCCGATGTCGGGGCTACTGGGGTGGCCGGCAGCCCGGGCGTTCCGCTTGAACGGGCGCCTGGCCCGGTTGAACGCGGCCCGCAACCCACGCCGTACTGCCGCCACCGCCTCGGCGCTGCTGCTCGGCCTGGCCATGGTGTCGCTGGTCACCGTGGTGGGCGCGTCCTTCAAGCAGACCCTGCACGACCGACTGGACGACTCGGTCCGAGCGGACTGGATGCTGTGCGCCGGCGCCTGCGACAACCCGGAGCTCTCATTCAGTTCGGAGGCCGCGGCCGAGATCGCCCGAACGCCGGAACTCGAGTCGCTGGAGACCTTCCGCTTCCGGGCCGACGGCGTGCGCACCACCGACGGCCGGCAGCATCTGCTCTCCGCCGCCAGCCTCGACTCGTTCTCGAGCCATGTGGAGCCGGGCATCGTGTCCGGCAGCCTGGAAGGGGCCGGCTCAGGCGACGTGATGGTGCATGCCGACGCCGCGGAGGCACTCGGCCTGGGCGTGGGCGACGAGGTGCCGCTGGAGATCTCCGGCCAGCGAGAGGTCACCCTCGACGTGGTCGCTGTCCACACCGAGGACTCGGTGGTGGGGCCGTGGGTCATCGACCTCCAGGACTGGGACCGGTACGTCGTTGGAAGCCGGGACAGCCTCGTCACCGCGGTCACCGCCGCCGGCGTCGCCGGCGACGACGCTCGGGCGGCGCTGGAGGCGGGACTCGCCGACTACCCGCAGGTCGAGGTGCGCGATCGGGCCGAATACCGCGACAGCCGGGCCACGCAAGTGGACAACCTGCTGGTGGTGATCAACGTGTTTCTGGTCATCGCGCTGGTGATCGCGGTGATGGGCTTCTCCAATACCATGGCCCTGTCGGTGCTCGAGCGGACCCGCGAGATCGGGCTGCTGAAAGCCGTCGGCATGGGCGAGTGGCAGATCCGAGCCGCGATCGTGTTGGAGGGGATCATCGTGGCCGTCTTCGGCGGGCTGATCGGCGTCGCCGCCGGGGTGGTGACCGGCTCGATCACGGCCCTCTCGCTCCCCGGTGACATCATCTCCGCCACCGCGGTGCCGGGGCCCGCCTTGGTTGTCTACCTGGTGGTGTCGGCTGTGGCCGGGCTGCTGGCTGCGCTCATCCCCGCCCGCCGGGCCAGCCGCATCGACCTGATCGAGGCCCTCTCCTACCACTGACGCGGCCGCGGCGGATCAACGCGGTCGCGGCTCTCGCGGCTCGGGCTGCTGGGGTTGCTCTCGCGGCTCGGGCTGCTGCCTGAACCGATCGGCTAGCAGGCGGCGCAGGACCTGAAGGTCGATCTTGCCCGACTCGAGCCAGGGGAGATCGTCCCGGTCGGTGAACACGGCCACATGGCGGGGGACCTTGTAGGCGGACAGCTCTCCCCGCAGCCAGGCTCGCAGACCCTCGGGACTCACGTCCGCCCCCGGCGTGGGCACGACGGCGACGGCCACGGCCTCGCCCCGGCCGTCGGCGACGGGCACGCCCGTCACGAAGGCGTGCGTCACGTCGGGGTGCCGCTCGACAGCCAGCTCGACCTCCCGCGGGGCCACATTGGCGCCGGCCGCCTTGATCACCGCGCTCATCCGTCCCTCGAAGTACAGGTGCCCGTCGGCGTCGAGGCGTCCCCGGTCGCCGGTGCGGTACCAGCCGCCGGGCTCGAACACCTCGCCCCGGTCCATCCCGAGCAGGCCCAGCATCAGCGAGTAGCCCCGGATCCAGATCTCGCCCGCTTGGCCGGCGGGCAGCTCGGCGCCGGTGTCGGTGTCGGGATCGACGATGCGGTGCTCGACGCCGGGCACGCTGCGCCCGAACGAGCCCTCCTTGCCCTCGGGCAACTCCATGTGGAGCGGCTCGATCGAGTGCGGGCCGAGCGACTCGGTCATGCCCAGCGACGTGGCCTTCCTGGCAGGGTCGCTCACCCTCAGGGGCGGTGGCAGCAGGTCGTCGAAGCTGCCGCCCCTCAGCGACGACAGGTCTCGCTCGGCGAAGCTGGGATGCTCGACGAGCGCCTTGGCGATGTGGGGCCAGCCGATCACGTGGGTCACCCGGTGCCGCTCGATCCGCTCCAGGGTGGCGCCCGGCGCGAAACGCTCCTCGAACAGCACGGCCGCGCCGGCGTGCATGGCGCTGACCAGCGTGTAGGACAGGCCTCCGACCCAGAACAGCGGCATCGGCGTGTAGAGCACGTCGGTGGCCTGCAGGTTGCGGAACTGCAGGAGGTTGTGCGGGTGGACGATCACCGCGGCGTGGGAGTGGACCACCCCCTTGGGCGCCGAGGTGCTGCCCGACGTGTAGATCACCACCATCGGATCCTGAGGGTCCACCGCCCCGGCCGCATCGGCGAAGCGATCCTCGGACATGTCGTCGGCTCGGTCCAGCAGATCGCCGATCGGCCCGGCCCATCCGGCGGCCGGACCCGTTGCCCAGAGCTTGGCCCCATGCGTCCGGTCGGGCACGGCTGCGCCGTTCCATGTCCACACTGCCCGGAGGTCCGGGTGACTGTCGGCGTCGATGGCCCCGTGGCGCTGTCCGGCGAGGCCGGGCACGGCCTGCTCCAGCCGTTCGCAGTAGTCGTGGGCCAGGTACCGGTCGACGGTCAGCAGCACCTCGGCCCGGCAGTGGGACAGCGCCCAGCTCAGCTCGCGAGCCTGATGGAAGGTGTTGAGCAGCACGACCAGCGCCCCGACTCTGGCCGCAGCCATCCACCCGACCACCCACTCCGGTCCGTTGGGGGCCAGCAGTCCCACCCGGCTGCCCGGCCCGACGCCGTCGGCCAGCAGGGCTCTGCCCAGACGGCGGGATTCGGCCTCCAGGCCCCGGTAGCTGAGGCGCCGCTCGCCCGTCAAGACCAGGTCGCGGTCGCCCCACTGCTCGGCCACATGCCGCACGAACCGGTCGGCCGCGGGCGGATAGCCCGGCGCCCGGAACCGCCGCTCGTTCACCTGCTCACAGCGGGGGAACGGGTTGGCTGAGCCCGAAGTAGTCCTCTCGCATGAACTGGTAGTCGTCTGAGACGACGCGGGGGCTGAGGCCCGAGCGGCTCATCCAGTAGCGGAGCATGTGGCGCCTCTCGTCCGGTCTCGCCGGGTCGTCCTGGTAGGCGGTGCGGGAGTGCAGCGTCACGTAGTTGTTCACCAACTGGATGTCGCCCGGCTCGAGGTCCATGTGCAGGGTTATGCCGGGCCGTTCGGGGACGGACTCAAGGTACTCGAAGCAGGCGAGCTCGTCCTCGGTGAGGGGCTCGACGCCGTCGAAGCGCTGAGCTGATCGCTGGAAGCCCGTCTTCAGCGTGGCCGACAGCCATCCGCCGACGTAGCAGTACAGCGAATGCGGATACCAGCCCGGGTTGCCGGGCGGCTCCTCCAGCTTCCAGTCGCAGGCGAAGCGCTTGAAGAGGATGGGCAGCCACTCGGGGTGCTCTGCGAGCAGCGTGTTGTACACCGTCATGGAGCTGGCGATGATGCTCACGCCGCCGTTGGCTGCCGGTTGCAGGCACATGAGCCCCACGACCTCGACGCCGTCAGTGTGGATGTGGCCGCCGATGTTCGTGGAGTAGGCCCGGGCGTTGGGGTCCTGCCCTGGGCCCCGGTCGTAGACGTGGTTGAGGAGAGCCCCGTCCTTGGTGGTGGGAACGAGCCGACCGACGCGGGCGCAGATCGCCCAGAAGACGGCCGCGGCCGCAGCACGGCTGAACCGCGAGCCGATCGGGAGGCCCCGCAGCACGACGAAGCCCCTGCCGGTGTCGAGCTCGTCGATGAACTCCTTGATGCGCGGCTCCAGGCCGGGCAGCGGGAAGGCGTCCGGGGCCAGGTCGTGGACGTCGCGGCCCGCGACCGACTCGACGCCGCGTTCGAGCTCGTCGAGGTCGGCCTGGGTGAACCGGTAGATCCACTCGTCGGAGTCCTCGAGCTCGTCGGCCCGCCACACCGACGGTCCCGTCATCGGCTCAGTGCGCATGTCCCTCCAACGTTCCCCTTCGCCGCGACATACTCGCACATCGACTGCGGCTCTGAGCAGTCGAGGCGCCCTGGGCGACCGCAGCGGCCGTGGCCTGCGATCGTCGGCGACCGGTAGGGTGGGAGTGCTCCAGAGCGGCATGGGGGTGATGGCGATGGCCCGGGACCTCGGCTTCGAAGTGTTCGACTCCGACAATCACATGTACGAGACGGAGGACGCCTTCACCCGGTACCTCCCCGCCGAGCACAAGGGCGCCATCCGCTACGTGCAGGTCGACGGCCGCACCAAGATCGCCATCAAGGGCCAGATATCCGAGTACATCCCCAACCCCACCTTCGAGGTGGTGGCCCCTCCCGGCGCGCAGGAGGAGTACTACCGCCACGGCAACCCCGACGGAAAGAGCCTGCGGGAGATCTTCGGCAAGCCGATCCGCTGCCCCGACTGGGCCCGCAACGCGGAGGCCCGCCTGCCCCACCTCGACGAGCTCGGGATCCAGGGATCGCTGATGTTCCCGACGTTGGCCAGCCTGCTCGAGGAGCGGATGCGCGACGATCCCGACCTGACCCACGCCGTGGTCCACGCCCTCAACCAGTGGATCCACGACGAGTGGACCTTCAACTACCACGACCGGATCTTCGCCACCCCGATCATCACCCTGCCCATCGTCGAGAAGGCCATCGAGGAGCTGGAGTGGTGCCTGGAGCGGGGCGCCCGCTGTGTGCTGATCCGTCCCGCGCCGGCGTGGGGCCTGCGAGGGCCGAGGTCGCCGGGCCTGCCCGAGTTCGACCCGTTCTGGGCCCGGGTGCAGGAGGCCGGCGTGCTGGTGGGCATGCACGCGTCGGACTCGGGCTACGCCGACCTGGTGTCGGTGTGGGAGGGCCGCACCGAGTTCCTGCCGTTCAAGCCCAACCCGCTGCGCCTGCTGGTGATGCAGAACCGGGCCGTCAGCGACATGATGACCGCGATGGTCTGCCACGGGGCCTTCAGCCGGTTCCCCGACCTGCGCATCGCCACCATCGAGAACGGCGGCACCTGGGTGGCGCCGCTGGTGGAGAAGTTCGAGGCGATCCACAAGAAGATGCCCCAGGAGTTCGCCGAGCACCCGGTGGAGGCCTTCAAGCGCAACGTGTACGTCAACCCGTTCTGGGAGGACGCCCTGGAGGGCCTGATCGAGATCATGACCCCCGACCGGCTGCTCTTCGGCTCCGACTACCCCCATCCTGAGGGCCTGGGCGATCCCGTGAGCTTCTACGACGACCTGCCGCCGTCGCTGTCGCGGGCCGACACGGCCAAGATCATGGGCGGCAACCTCAAGGAGCTGCTGGCGGTCTGACCGCCCGGCGCGCCAGAGAGACCAGACATGACGGGGCCTCTGGACGGAGTCAGGGTCGTCGAGGTGGGGGCGCAGACATCGGGACGGCCGCGATGACGGGGCCTCTGGACGGAGTCAGGGTCGTCGAGGTGGGGGCGCAGACATCGGGACGGCCGCGATGACGGGGCCTCTGGACGGAGTCAGGGTCGTCGAGGTGGGGGCGCAGACATCGGGACGGCCGCGATGACGGGGCCTCTGGACGGAGTCAGGGTCGTCGAGGTGGCGAGCTGGATGTTCGTGCCGTCGGGCGGGTCGGTGCTGGTGGACTGGGGCGCCGACGTCATCAAGGTCGAGAACCCGGCCGGGGGCGACCCCCAGAGAGGGCTGGTCACCTCGGGTCTGATCCCCAGCGGGACCGTGAACTTCATGGTGGAGCAACCCAACCGGGGCAAGCGGTCGGTGGCCCTCAACCTCGCCCACCCCGACGGCCGAGAGGCCCTGCTCAAGCTGCTCGAGACCGCCGATGTGCTGCTCACCAACTACCTGGCGCCGGTGCGCCGCCGCCTGGGCATCGACACAGAGGCGGTCCGGGCCCGCAACCCGTCGATCATCATCGCCCGGGGCACCGGGCAGGGACCGGCGGGGCCCGACGCCGACAAGGGCGGCTTCGACGGGGCTTCGTACTGGGCCCGGGGCGGGGTAGCCGCAGTGTTCCCGCCCGACGCGGCCGGCTGGCCCCAGCCCCAGCCGTCGCCCGCCTTCGGCGACGTGATGGGCGGAATGGCCCTCGCCGGTGCCATCGCGGCCGCGCTGCTCAAGCGGGAGCGCACCGGCGAGCCCAGCGTCATCGACGTGTCGCTGCTGGGAACCGCGCTCTGGCAGATCTCGCCGCTGGTGGTGGCGTCGAAGCTGTTCGGGCTGACTTCGCTGCCTCGGGGCGACCGGCGCTTCTCGCCCAACCCCGGCGTGGGCGTCTACCGCACCGCTGACGACCGCTACATCAGCCTGATCCTGCTGCAGAGCGACCGCCACTGGGACGACTTCGCCGCCCGCCTGGAGCGACCGATCCTGGTGGACGACGAGCGGTTCAACACCTCCGAGGCCCGCTCGAAGCACGGGCCGGAGTGCATCGACATCATCGACGAGGCCTTCGCCGAGCGCACCCTCGACGAGTGGAAAGAGCGCCTGGCCGACTTCGACGGGGTGTGGACCCCGTTCCAGACTCTGGCCGAGCTCTACGACGACCCCCAGGTGGCCGCCAACGGCTACCTGCCCGGCACCGAGGACGCCGCCGGCCAGCCGGTGCAGCTAGTGGCTAGCCCGGCCCAGTTCGACGAGACCCCGGTGGAGGTGGACCGGGCGCCCGAGCTGGGCGAGCACACCGAGCTCGTGCTGGCCGAGCTGGGCATCGACTGGGACGAGATAGCCGCGCTCAAGTCCAGCGGAGCCATCCTCTAGCAACAGCTTTCAAGATATTTCCATAATTTAGATTTGCTTCTGTCAGAGTGGTCCAGTACGGTACTGGCATGGACCCCGCGATAGCCGCGACCCTCATCGGTGTGTTGGTGGCAGCCCTGCTGGGCGTGTTCGCGGGCGCCTTCCATCTGCTGCGCTCCGACATCAAGGAGCTCCGCACCGAGAGTCGCAGCGACCTTCAGGAGCTTCAGGCCGAGAACCGCGCCGATCATCGGGAGACCAACGCGCGGATCGACCGGCTGGAGGGGAAGGTCGATCTGCTGATCTTGGCGTTGGCTCGGGCCGGCTTCCTGGTCGATCCGCATTCGCCGCAGCTGCCTCCCGATCCGCAGGCATAGGAAGGCCGCGCCATGGATCCTGCGATTGCTGCGACGCTCATCGGCGTGCTGGGCAGCGCGCTCATTGGCGTGCTGGCAGGCGCGTTCCATCTGCTGCGCTCCGACGTTCGTCGGGTGGAAGGCAAGCTGGACAACCTGGTTCTGGCGTTGGCTCGGGGCGGCTACCTGACCGACCCTCAGTCGCCGGAGCCGCCCGCGAACTCGACGGCGGGCTAGGCGGGCTGGGGCTGGAGGGTTAGGCGGGCTACTTTGCGGCGATGGTGGGCGGCTGAGCCGAAGTGGAGTTCGCCGACCTTGGCCCGGCGCAGGAACAGGTGCAGGTCGTGCTCCCAGGTGAAGCCGATCCCGCCCGCGAGCTGGAGGCCGTCCTGCACGCAGCGGCGCTGCGCCTCGCCCGCGGCGGCCTTGGCCATCGAGGCGGCCAGGGTGCGGTCGGGATGGTCCTCGGCCAGGGTGAGGGCCGCGTAGTAGACGAGGACGCGGGCCCGTTCGATGTCGCGGTACATGTCGACCAGCTTGTGCTTCACGGCCTGGAACGAGCCGATGGGCACACCGAACTGGATGCGCTCCTTTGCGTGGGCGTTGATGATGTCGAAGATGTGCTGGCAGGCGCCCACGGTGGCGGCGGCCACGGCGGTGACGGACTCCTCCAGCGCCCGGCGGACTGCTTCGGTGGCGTCTCCGTCGCCCAGAAGACGGTCGGCTGGCACGCGGACCCCGTCGAAGTCGACGGTGGCGTGGCGGACCCCCGGGTCGATGGGCAGCACTTCGGCGGCATGCACGGCCGTGGCTGGCACCAGCACCACTCGCAGGCCGTCGTCTAGGCGGACGGCGACGGCGACCTCGTCGGCGGTGGCGCCGTCCACGACGTAGTGCTTGGTGCCTGAGAGGACCAGCTCGTCGCCGTTCCGGTGAGCGGCGGCCTGTATCTGGGCTGGTTCCCAGGTTCCTGCCCCTTCGTCGAGGGCGACCGTGCCGGTGGTCCGGCCCTCGGCCACTGGGGCCAGCCAGGAGGCTGCCTGTTCGGGACTTGCGGCCTCCGTTACCAGCGGGGCGAACTGGGTGAGGGTGGCCATGAACGGACCGGGCGCGGCGTGGCGGCCCAACTCCTCCAGCACGATGGCCAGCTCGACCCAGCCAAAGCCGAGGCCGCCGACCTGCTCGGGCAGGGCCATGGCGGGCCAGTCGAGGCCTACGAGCGTCTGCCAGAACGCCTTGATTGCGGGTTGGGCGCCTTCAGCGTCGGCCACTGTGCGGGCTAGCTCGGGGGGTGCCTCGGCGTCGAGCAGCTCGCGCACCGCCCGTTGCAGCTCCAGTTGGTCGTCGGTGAACTCGAACTCCACGCTCAGCGCCTCCTGAAGGGCGCTCCCCCGAAATCGGCGACGTTTTGGGCCGTATAGGGCAGAAACTGCCACCAATTTCGGGCGTCGGGCTGGGATACGGGCATGACTTAGCCCCTGGGCTGGCCGAGGACCCGCTCGGCGATGATGTTGCGCTGGATCTCGCTCGTGCCGCCGCTGATGGTGCCGGCGAAGGTGAAGAAGTACCGGTCGGCCCAAGACAAAGCCGACCGGTCGCTCTCGTACGGCGACATCGCCAGCGCAGGCACGGTCCGGTCGAGCGCGGCCGGCCCGAGGGACTCCAGCATCAGCAGGGCCAGCTTCTGCTGGGTCTCTGAGCCGAGCAGCTTCAGCAGCGATTGGTCGGCCACGCGCAGGCCCCGCTGGCCGCGGGCCATCTGGCGGTGACCCAGAAGCCGCAGTGCCCAAGAGTCCATGACCGAGCCGCCCAGCCCGTCAAGCACCACCGGGTCGAATGCCTCGTCATGGGCTGCGTCCGGAGCGGCTCCGGCCCGGAGTTGGGCGAGCATGTCGTCGAGCATGCGGTCGAGGCCCTGCGACCACATGACCCAGAGCATCTCGCGCTCGTGGGCCAGCGAGCCGGTGCACACCCGCCAGCCGTCGTTCAGGTCGCCAACGAGATTGGCGCGGGGCACCTCTACATCGTCGAAGAACACCTCGTTGAAGTCGGGCGAGCGGCCGGTGATGTCGCGGAAGGGACGCCGCACGAGGCCGGGCGTGTCAGTCTCGACGATCAAGGCGGAGATCCCCTTGTGCTTGGGCGCGTCGGGGTCGGTGCGCACGAAGGCCAGCAGCACGTCGGCGTGGTGGGCGCCCGAGGTCCACACCTTCTGGCCGTTGACGACGAACCGGTCGCCGTCGAGACGGGCCCGGGTGGACAGACTTGCCAGGTCGCTGCCCGCACCCGGCTCGCTCATGCCCAGGGCGGCGGTCTTCTCGGCCCGCATGATCGGCACCGCCCACCGCCGCTTCTGCTCGTCGGTTCCGAACGTGATGATCGACGCGCTGACGATGCCCAGGCCCTGCGGGTTGAAGCTCAGGGTCACCCGGCGCCGGCCCAGTTCCTCCATGTGTACCGCCCGCTCGTAGAGGCCGGCGTTGCGGCCGCCGAACTCGGGCGGATAGCCGGGCACGAGCCAGCCGTCGTCGAACATCCTGCGCTGGAAGGCCCGGGCCCAGGGGGGGATGTCGGCGCTGGACCGGGGCCGCACGCCGGCAGCCGCCTCGTCGGGCAGGTTGGCGTCGAGCCAAGCCGAGAACTCGGCCCGGAACGCCTCCGCCTCAGGCGAGTAGGTCAGGCGCACGCCCCAGCCAGGGTAGTCGTGCGGGTGCGATGCCGTGCAAGACTAGGGCCGATGGAGACGCTGATCGAGTCGGGGCCGGTGCTGCGGCCCTCATCGTGGCGGGCGGCGGTGTTGCTGCGCTCGGAGTATCCGGAAGCGTCGCCGATCTGCGGCGGCACGGACCTGATGGTCGACGTCAACTTCGGCCGGGCCAGGCCGGCCGCGCTGCTGGACCTGACCTGCGTCGACGAGGTCGACTCCTGGGAGCTGATCGACGACGGCCGGGCCGTGCGCATAGGCGCCGGGGTGTGCTTCACCACCATCATCGACGAGTTGAGCGGACTGTGCCCGGCGCTGGCCCAAGCGGCCCGCACGGTGGGCTCGCCCCAGATCCGCAACCGGGGCACGGTGGCGGGCAACCTCGCCACTGCGTCGCCCGCCGGCGACTCCCATCCGGCGCTGCTGGCCTGCCGGGCCAAGGTGGAGGCCGAGTCGGTGAGAGGATCTCGCCTCATCGACATCGACGACTTCTTCGTCGGCCCCAAGCAGCATTCGCTCGAACGCGACGAGCTGATCCGGGCGGTGCGGATCCCCGCGGCCACCGGTCCGCAGCAGTTCGCCAAGGTCGGGCCGCGCAACGCGATGGTGATCGCCACCACGTCGTTCGCCCTGAACTTGGATGTCACAGGCCGGCGGGCAGGGACCGGGATCGGCTCGGCCGGCCCGACCCCGCTGCGGGCCCGTCCTGCGGAGCGGATGCTGGAAGAGGCGTTGGCCGACCGCTGGGACAGGCCGGACGGCCTCGACGAGCGCACGGTACGGGAGTTCGGTGCCTTGGTCGCCGAAGCCGCCTCCCCCATCGACGACGTGCGCGGCAGCGCCGCCTACCGCACCCACGCGCTGTCGGTGCTCGGCCGTCGATGCCTGAGCTGGGCGCTCGCCGACCTGACAGGGAAAGCCGCGGCATGAGGGTGAACGTCGAGGTGAACGGAGTGGTCCACAGCGTGGACCATGTGTGGGCGCTGGAGAGCCTGCTGTTCTTCCTGCGGGAGCGCGTCGGGCTGCGGGGCACCAAGAACGCGTGCGAGCAGGGCGAGTGCGGGTCGTGCTCGGTGTACGTGGACGGGGTACTGGTGTGCTCGTGCCTGGTGGCCGCGGCGCAGGTGGAGGGCCGCTCGGTGGTGACCGTGGAGGGGCTGGCCTCCCACGGCGGGCTGCATCCGGTGCAGCAGGCGTTCCTGGACGCCGGGGCGGTGCAGTGCGGCTTCTGCACGCCGGGGATGGTCGTGGCCGCCCACTGTCTGCTGGCCGACGACCCCGATCCCGACGATCTGACCGTGCGCGAGGAACTGTCGGGCAACCTGTGCCGCTGCACCGGCTACCAGAAGATCCTCGACGCTGTGCACCTGGCTGCGCAACGCGCCGGAGCCCGTCCATGACCAACGCTGACGCGACCGCCGTCGGGGACGCCGAGAGGGCTGCGACCGGGGAGGCTGGGGTCGAGGCAGCCCAGGCCGCAGCGGCCGTCCGCGCTGGGGGCAAGATCCCGGTGACGATCCTCACCGGCTTCCTGGGAGCGGGCAAGACGACCCTGCTCAACTACATCCTGCGGGAGCAGCATGGCAAGCGGATCGCGGTGATCGAGAACGAGTTCGGCGAGGTGAGCATCGACACCGACCTCGTGGTGTCCTCCGACGAGGAGATCTACGAGATGAGCAACGGCTGCATCTGCTGCGTCATGTCGGTGCGCGGCGACCTGCTGGATGTGATCCGCAAGCTGATGAGCCGCCGGGACCGGATCGACTACATCCTGCTCGAGACCAGCGGCCTGGCCGACCCGATGCCGGTGGCGCAGGCGTTCTTCGTGGACGACCCGGTGCTGGAGGAGGTCAGCCTGGACAGCATCGTGGCGCTGGTCGACTCGCTGCACGTGGAGCGGCACCTCGACGACGTGTCCTACGGGGGGATCGACAACCAGGCGGTCGATCAGATCGTGAGCGCCGACCGCATCATCGTCAACAAGGTCGATCTGGTGGACGCCGAGACGGTCGAGCGGATCAAGCAGCGGATCCGGGCCCTGAACCAGCGCTCGGAGATCGACGAGTCCAGCTACGCCGAGGTCGACCTGGACGCGATCCTGGGGATCCGGGCCTTCGAGGTGTCCCAGCGGGCCGCCTCGGAGCCGTCGTTCCTGGACAACCACTACGTACACAGCCACGACCCCGACATCGAGACGTACACGGTGCGCATCCCCGGCGAACTGGACGCCGAGTCGGCGCAGGCAGCCGCCGCCGGCGTGGCCGCCGACTACGGGGACGACCTACTGCGGTGGAAGGGCGTGCTGGCTTTGGCCGGCAATCCATGCCGGGTGGCGTTGCAGGGCGTGCACCGCATGTTCGAGACCCACGAACTCGACCGGTGGCCCAGCGACCACCGCGACAGCCGGATCGTATTCATCGGCAAGAGCCTTCGGCGTGCCGACCTGGCCGCCCGCTTCGAGGCCTGTCGAGCTGTCGCTGCGGGCGGAGGGGTGCGATGACGGCCGCTGGCACCTTGACGCGGGTTCCGGTCTCATCGGCGGTGCTCGGCGGGGTGGGAGCGTCGGCGGAGCGGCCCGACGGCGTTCCCAAGGTGGACGGCTCGTTCATCTACTCCTCCGACGAGTACCACGACGGCTCGCTGTGGGGGGTGACCCTGCGCAGCCCGCATCCCCGGGCCCGAATCGTGTCCATCGACACGTCGCAGGCGGAGGGCATCGACGGGGTGCGCTGCGTGCTCACGCACCGCGACGTGCCCGGTTCCAAGCTGTTCGGCATGAACGTCTACGACCAGCCGGTGCTGGCCTTCGACGAGGTCCGGTACCAGGGCGAGCCGGTGGCAGTAGTGGCGGCCACCCATCCCGAGATTGCTCGGCGAGGGTGCGAGCTGATCGTCGTGGACTACGAGGAGCTGATCCCCAACACCGATCCCGAGGACGCGCTGACGGGACAGGTCAAGGGGCTGCCCGGCGGCGGGCTGGCCCGCCATGTCAAGATCCGCCACGGCGACGTGGACGCGGCCCGAGGCCTGGCCGACGCGGTGGTCGCGGGCCGCTATGAACTGGGCACCCAGGATCCAGCGTTCCTGGGGCCAGAGTCGGGCCTGGCCGTGCCGGTGGGCGACGGCGGCGTGGAGCTGTACGTGTCGACCCAGGACCTGCACCGCGACCAGCGGCAGGTGGCCGACTGCCTGGGTCTGCCGCTGGACAAGGTCCGGCTGGTGCTGTCGGGCGTCGGCGGGGCCTTCGGAGGCAAGGAGGACCTCAGCGTCCACATCCACGCCTGCATGGCGGCGCTGCGCACCGGACGGCCGGTGCGGATGGTCTACGGCCGCGAGGAGTCGTTCTTCGGCCATGTGCACCGCCACCCGGCCATCGCCGAGGTGGAGCTGGGGGCGACCGCCGACGGACGGCTGGCTTTCACGAGGGTGCGGTTGGTGCTCGACGGCGGCGCCTACACCTCCACCTCGCAGGTGGTGATCGCCAACGGCTGCTACTTCGCGGCCGGGGCCTACGACGTGGCCAATGTCGAGATCGACGGGTTCGCCACCTACACCAACAACCCGCCCTGCGGGGCGATGCGAGGCTTCGGCGCGGTGCAGTCGTGCTACGCCATCGAGTCGGCCATGGACCGGCTCGCGGCCGAGCTGGGGATGCACCCGTTGGAACTGCGCATGCGAAACGCCATCAGCGAGGGCGACCTCCTGCCCACCGGCCAGCCCGTGGACGGCCCTGCACCGGTGCAGGAGATCCTGTCGTACCTGCGCGACCTGCCGCTGCCCGCGGACTCCGATCACCGGGCCGAGGACATGCGGGCCCGCCCCGGCGGGGTCGGTAACGTCACCCGGGGGGAGGGCATGCGCCGGGGCGTGGGCTACGCGCTGGGCATGAAAGCGATCGGCTTCTCCGGCGGGAAGGACGACACCTGCACCGCCCGCGTGACGGTATGGATCCGCGACGGCGAGCCGGTCGCGGAGGTCCACTGCGCGGCCCCCGAGATCGGTCAGGGCATCGTCACGCTGGAGGCTCAGATCGCTCGCACCGAGCTCGGAGTGCGGACCGTGGAGTTGCGCGACAAGGACACCAATGTCGGCGAGTCGGGGGCCTCGTCGGCGTCGCGCCAGAGCTGGATGACCGCCGGAGCGGCGGTCGGCGCCTGCCGGCTGGTGTGCGACGAGATCCTGGGGCGCGCTGCGGCCGTGCTCGGCCGTGCCGTCTCAGAGATGGCCCTCGACGGCTCCGAGATCCGCAGCCTCGACGGTGGGCCGCTGATCTCGGTTGCGGAGGTGCTGGGTCCCGAGTCGGTGTCGCACGCCTTCACCTACCGCCACCGGCCCACCGAGCCCGTCGACCCGGAACGGGGCCAGGGCAACGCCCACATCGCCTTCGCCTACGCCGCTCATCGGGCTGTGGTGGATGTGGACGTGGAGCTGGGCCTGGTGCGGGTGGTCGAGCTGGCGACCGCCCAGGACGTCGGCAAGGCCATGAACCCCGTGGCGGTTGAAGGCCAGATCGAGGGCGGCACCGTGCAGGGCCTCGGGCTGGCCGTCATGGAGGAGCTCCAGATCGCCGACGGGCGCGTCCGCAACCCGTCGTTCACCGACTACCTGATCCCCACCATGCTCGACGTGCCTCCCATGCCCATGAAGATCTTCGAGTTCCCCCACCCCGACTCCCCCTACGGGCTCAACGGCGTCGGCGAGCCGCCCAACCTGTCGTCCACCCCGGCCGTGCTCAACGCCTTGCGCGACGCCACCGGCCTGGAGCTGCCCCGAGCGCCGGTCCTGCCCGCCGATCTGGTCGTGCCGAAGGTGGGTGCCGACGCTCCAGCCGGCTGATCCAGCGGGATGAGCCCGTCTGGTGATCCAGCCGGCTGAGCCCGTCGGCCGATCCCGCGGGATGACGCGGCCCGGTCGGGGCGCGCCGAATCGCCAGGCGCGCCGTTAGAGCCGTCTGTCGGCGCGGGCTAGTGTCGGGTCGAGCGCTTCCACATATGAGCGGAGGGTCCCCGATGTTCAAGCCGCTTGGCAAGGCATCCGCAGTCTGGGTCGTGCTGGCTCTGCTGTCCTCGGCCTGCGGCAACAGCCCCAGCAGCGACGGCTCGGCGCCGGCGACCGACACGGCCGCACCGGACACGACGGCGGCCGAGTCGGCCGCGCCGGTCACGCCCGACGAGCCGGCCGAAGCGGAACCCGAGCCGGCCGAGACCTCGGAGCCGACGGGAGCGACCGAGACCGAGACGGACGCCGAGCCGTCCGACGCGGCGACCGAGCCCGAACCGGAGCCGGACGAGACCGAGCCGGAGACCGACGAGGCCGAGTCCGACACCGCCGAGCCGGAGGAGCCCGCCGTCGAAGAGCCGGTCGCCCCCTATCCGCAGCGTCACGAGTTCGTGGCTCTCGACGGCGTGCCCGGCGTGACCGACGACGAGATCCGGGTCGCGGTGATCGGCACCAACGCCAACAATCCGCTCGGCACCTGCGTCCTGGACTGCTTCGTGACCGGCATCCAGTCCTACTTCGACTATGTCAACGACTCCGGCGGCGTCTACGGCCGCAGGCTCGTCGTCGGCGAGTTCCTCGACGACGAGCTGATCGCCAACACGGACAGGGCGCTGAAGGTGATCGCCGACGACGACACGCTGGCCGTGTTCTTGGCCGGGCTGCTCCCCCACGGGCTGGGCGACCTCCACGACGCCCGCATTCCCACCTTCGTGTGGAACATCGACGGCACCCAGTCGGTGAACCGGGACACCATCTTCACCAACTTCGTGATCGGCTGCACCACCTGCACCTCCCGCGGCCTTCCCTGGCTGGTGCGGGAGGCGGGCGGAAGCCGGGTGGCGTTCCTGGGATACGGCGTGTCGGCCAACTCGCAGTCCTGCACCAGGGCGTTCGCCGACTCGGTCGAGCTCTACAGCGCCGAGCTCGGCATCGAGGCGGTCTACCTGAACGACACCCTGGCCTACGGCCTGCCCAACGGCGTCGGGCCCGAAGTGACCCAGATGATCGACGCGGGCGTGGACTTCGTCATCTCGTGCATGGACCTCAACGCCATGCTCACGCTGGCGCAGGAGCTGGAACGGCAGGGGGCGCGCGACCAGGTAACCATGCTGCACCCCAACTCCTACAACGCCCAGTTCGTGGCCGACGCCGGTCCGCTGTTCGACCGCGATTACGTGCTGGTGCAGTTCGTCGGCTTCGAGTACGAGGTGGAAAGCGAACTGCGCGACGCCTACCACCAGTGGGTGGCGGCCCACGGAGGCCCGGTCGCTGAGCAGACCATGGTCGGGTGGATCAACGCCGACCTGTTCCTGACCGGGCTGCTGGAGGCCGGTCCCAGCTTCGACCGGCCGTCGATCATCGGCTCGCTCAACCGGGTCACCTACGGCGCCGACGGCCTGATCAACCCGATCGACTGGAGCCGCCAGCACAACGCGGTGGTCGAGGGCGTGCCCGACTACGACTACGAGCAGGAGTGCGTGTCGTACGTCCGGATGGAGGGCGGCGGGTTCGTCGGGTTCCAGCCCGCTCCCTGGATGTGCTGGCCCAACGACAGCCTGGAATGGTCCGAGCCCACTCCCACCGACTTCTCGGGCTGATCCCGTCCTGGTGAGCGCCAGCCCGTGACCGGCGCCGCCGGGTTCTTCGAGGACCTGTTCCGCGGCCTGCTGCAGGGCACGCCGCCCGGATCGGTGTACGCCCTGATCGCGCTGGGCTTCGTGCTCACCTACAAGACCTCGGGAGTGTTCAACCTGGCCTTCGGCGCCCAGGCCTACATGTCGGCGGCCATGTACTTCAAAGCGCACACCCTTTGGGGGTGGCCCAGATGGGCCGCGCTGGCGGTGTCGGTGTTCGTGCTGGCGCCGGCGGTCGGGCTGGTGCTGGAGCGGCTGATCTTCCGGCATCTTCGCACCGCCTCGTCGGTGTCCAAGCTCGTGGTCGCCATCGGCTTGAGCGTGGCGCTGCCGGAGCTGTTCAACCGGGCGGCCCGGTTCACCGCCGTGTCCGGGCGCCCGATCACCGGCATCATGTCCGACGGCGCCAGCGTGTACTACGACCCTTTCGGGGTGTACCGGTTCAACCGCGACGAACTGGCCATGATGGCGGTGGCGCTGGCCGGCACGCTGCTGCTGGGCGCGCTGTTCCGGTTCACCATGCTGGGCCTGGCCATGCGGGCGGTGGTGGAGAGCCCCCGGATGACCGAGCTGAGCGGCATCGACGCCGACCGGGTGTCGGCTTTCGCCTGGGCTCTGTCCAGCACCTTCGCGGGCATGGCCGGAGTGCTGATCGCCCCCCGGTTCAACTCGCTCAGCTCCGGGGACTTCTTCACCCTGGTGGTGATCGCGATGGCCGCGGCCGCGACCGGAAAGCTGGTGAGCCTGCCCCGGGCGTTGGTCGGCGGGCTGTGCCTCGGCTGGTTCGTGGCCGAGTTCAACACGTTCCTGCCCGGCTGGTCCGACGACCATGCCTGGCTGAAGCCGTTCCAGGAGAACCTCACCCCGTCGCTGCCGTTCGTGCTGCTGTTCGGGATACTGGTGCTGTGGCGGGCGATCGGCCGCGAGAGGGAGGCCTCCGACCCGCTGGCCGGGGTCGCCCCTCCGCCGCCGGCGCTGGCCGCGCACCAGCGACATCCCAGGCTGACCCTGTTCACCCGGGTGTTCGGCGCGGTGTTCCTGACGGTGGTGGGGCTGGTGGTTTGGTTCCGAGCCGACGTGCTGTGGATGCACCTGGTGACCACCGCGGTGATCATGTCGGTGATCTACCTGTCGGTCACCGTGATCACCGGCATGGCCGGGCAGATCTCGCTGTGCCAGGGCGCTTTCGGCGCCATCGGCGGCTTCATGGTGTTCCAGATGGCCGACCGCTTCGATATGTCGGTGTTGGCCGCGGCCGTGCTGGGGGCGGCCGCGGCTGCGGCGGTGGGCGCCGTGCTGTCGCTGCCGGTGCTGCGGCTGGGCGGGGTGTGGCTGGCCATCGCCACGCTGGCCTTCGCCTTCTTCTTCGACGCGGTGATAGTCAAGTTCTCCTGGGTGGGCGGCGGTCCGACGGCCCTGCTGACCGGCACCCGGGTGCCCAGGCCGCTGCTCGGCCCGATCGACTTCGCCGGCGACCGGGCGTTCCTGGTGCTGGCGGTGATCGTGCTGGCGGCGGTGTCGGTGGCGGTGATCCAGCTGCGGGAGGGCACGCTCGGGCGGACCCTGGTGGCGCTGCGGGGCAGCGAAGTGGCCGCGGCGTCGATCGGCATCTCGGCGGCCCGGGCCCGCATCGTGGCCTTCGCGGTGTCGGCGGCCATCGCCGGTGTGGGGGGAGCGCTGCTGTCGATGCACCAGCAGAACGTGAACTACAGCGCCAACTTCGGGCCGGTCAACGCCCTGTTCTGGTTGGTGATCGTGGTGGCGCTGGGGGCTCGCACCGTGGAGGGCGCCATCCAGGCGGGCGCCGCCTTCGCCCTGTTCGAGCCAGTGATCCTGCAAGGCGAACTGCTGGCGTGGATCCTGCGAGGCGAAGACCACTTGCCGGGCCTGTTCCCGATCTCCGGGAGTTGGCGGGTGGTGCTGTTCGGGCTCATGGCGATGCAGTTCGCCCGCCACCCCGAGGGCCTGATCGAGTACGGCAAACGCCGGGTCGAGGCCCGTATCCATCGCGGGCTGGCGGCCCGCGAGGGGGCGACAGCGTGAGCGCGGCGCGAGGCGGTGCGGACGCGGTTCTGGAGGCGTCGGGGGTGAGCGCGGCGTTCTTGGGCATCCAGGCGCTTGACGGCGTGAGCGTGGGCGTCGGTGCCGGGGAGCGGGTGGGGTTGATCGGCCCCAACGGCGCCGGCAAGACCACACTGTTCAACTGCCTGCTGGGGATGCTGCGGCCCGACTCGGGACGGGTGGTGCTCAACGGGGTGGATGTCGGCGGATGGCCGGTGCACCGCCGGGCCCGGGCCGGGTTGGGCCGCACCTTCCAGCGGGTGGAGCTGTTCTCGGACACGACCGTGCGGGAGCATCTGCTGATAGCCGAGCGCATCCGCAACGGCACCGGCGCCTTCTGGAAGGACCTGATCGGCCGGGGACGGCCCGCACCGGCGGAGGTGGCCGCCTGCGACGAGGTGCTGGAGTTGCTGGGCATCGCCGAACTGGCCGACAAGCCGGTCGAGGCGCTCAGCCTGGGCCAGAGCCGGCTGGTGGAGGTCGGTCGGGCGCTGATGACCGGCCCTCGGGTACTGCTGCTCGACGAGCCGTCGTCGGGCCTCGACCGCGACGAGACCGCCGCGCTGGCCGACACCCTGCGGGCCGTGCAGGACAGAAAGGGGTACGCGGTGCTGCTGGTGGAGCACGACGTGGCGCTGGTGTCCGACTTCACCGAGCGCACCTACGTGTTGGACTCCGGGGCCCTGATAGCCGAGGGTCCGACCGCCGACGTGCTGGCCGACCCCGCCGTCAGGCGGGCCTATCTCGGGAGTGTCGAGGCCTCGTGAGCACGGAACTGCGCGCGCCGCTGAGTGCGGCTGGGATGGCGGGAGAGATGCGTTGAGCGGACCGATCCTGGAGTTGCGCGATGTGGAGGCCGGCTACGGGCCGTTCCGGGCACTGTTCGGCGTGTCGCTCACCGTGGCGGCCGGCGAGGCTGTCGCTTTGGTCGGTGCCAACGGGGCGGGCAAGACCACATTGGCCCGGGTGGCCAGCGGCTTGGTGGCGCCCAGCGCCGGGACGGTGCTGGTGGACGGCTCTGACATGGACGGCGCCCCCGCCTGGCATTTCGTGCGAGCGGGCGTGGTCCACGCTCCCGAGGGCCGGTCGGTGTTCTCCACCCTCAGCGTGGAGGACAACCTGGCGCTGCCCCTCCACCGGGCATTCGGACGGGCCGGACTGGCCGACGCCCTGGACCGGGCCTACGAGCTGTTCCCCAGGCTCGGCGAGCGGCGAGGGCAGCTGGCCGGCACGCTGTCGGGCGGCGAGCAGCGGATGCTGTCACTGGGCCGTGTGCTGGTGGCGTCGCCCCGGCTGTTGATCGCCGACGAGCTGTCGCTCGGCTTGGCCCCGATGGTGGCGGACCAGGTGTTCGAGACGCTGGCGCGGATCCGGGCCGCGGGCACGGCGCTGTTGATCGTGGAGCAGCAGGTGGGCCACGCTCTGGAGCTGTGCGACCGGGCCGCGGTGCTGGAGCATGGGCTGATCTCCTGGCAGGGTGCAGCCGACGAGGCCGGGGCCGTGCTGGAGGGCCGCCTGTTCGAAGCAGGAGCGGCCCGTTGATGTGCTTTCCATCGCGAGGCACGGGGATCGCCAGATGACCGTCGAGGCCGAGCTGCGACGGCGCGACCCGGGCGCGATCGTCCGATGACCGAGCCTTTGGAGCGGCGGGCTGTCATCAGCGGCGCGGCCCAGTCCGACATCGGCCGTCGGCTGTACCGCAGCGGGATCGACCTGACGGTCGAGGCCGCCCTGCGGGCCATCGACGACGCAGGCCTCACCGCAGCCGACATCGACGGCGTGTCCACCTATCCCGGCTTCGGCGGGTCGTTCGGCGGAGCCATGGGGGCCGAACTGCACGAGGCGCTGCGCCTGTCGTTGAACTGGCGCAACGCGGGCGTCGAGACGGCCGGGCCGCTGGGGGCGGTACACAACGCGGTGCTGGCCGTGGCCGCGGGCCTGGCCCGCCATGTGCTTGTGTTCCGCACCGTGACCGAGGGCAGCGGCGGCGCGCTGCGGCCCGGAGGCGGCCGTGGCGGCGGCGGAGCGGGCGCGGCGGCCGGATCGGCCGGGCCGTTCCAGTTCATGATCCCCTACGGCGCGGCGTCGGCAGCCTGCTGGGTGGCGTGCTACGCCCGTCGCCACATGCACGACTACGGCACCACCCGGACGCAGCTCGGCGCCATTGCCGTCAGCGGCCGGGCCAACGCGGCGGCCAACCCCAAGGCGATCTACACCGATCCGATGACCATCGACGACTATCTGACAGTGCGGATGATCAGCGACCCGCTGTGCCTCTACGACTGCGACGTGCCCTGCGACGGATCGACCGCGGTGGTGGTGTCGCACCGCGACCACGCCCCGGACGCCCCCGCGGGCGCGGTTGGGATCAACGCCATGGGCACCGCCATCCTGGGCCGGCCGTCCTGGGACCAGTTCGACGACCTGACGTCGATGATGATGCGCCACACCGCCGCGTCCATGTGGGAGCGCACCGAGCTGAGTGTCGACGACGTGGACAGCGCCCAGCTCTACGACGGGTTCAGCTGGCTGACCCTGGCCTGGATCGAGGCCATGGGCTTCTGCGGCAAGGGCGAGAGCGGCGCTTTCGTGGAAGGCGGCGCCAATATCGCCCCCGACGGGCCGGTGCCGCTCAACACCTCGGGTGGCCAGCTCTCCGCAGGCCGGCTGCACGGCTACGGCCATCTCCACGAGGCGGTCATGCAGTTGCGGGGCACGGCCAATATCCAGGTGCCCGACTGCGAGGTCGTGGCCGTCGGCGCGGGCGGAGGCCCCGAGACAGGCTGCCTGCTGCTGACCAAGGTGTGACATGAGCGACGGCAGCCCCCCGCCCCGGTTCGTGCTGGCGTCGGCTGAGAGCGAGTTCTACTGGCGCTCCGGGGCCGACGGCCTGCTGAGGATCCAGCGCTGCGCCGACTGTGGGCGGTGGATCCACCCGCCCGGTCCGGCGTGCCCGTTCTGCCATTCCCGCCGGATCGGCCCTGAGCCGGTGTCGGGCACCGGCACGGTGGCCTCTTTCACCATCAACCGCAAGGAGTGGATCCCGGGGTTCACGCCGCCGTACGTGTTCGCTTTCGTCGAGCTCGACGAGGACCCGTCCGTGCGCATCGGTACCAACATCGTGGGCTGCGCGGTGGAGGATGTCGAGATCGGAATGCGAGTCGAGGTGCTGTTCGAGCCGAGCGGCGAGTGGCATGTGCCTCTGTTCCGGCCTGTCGGAGCCGAGGACTCGTGAGGGTCTGGAGCGACGCCGGACGCTCGCCGCGCTCGGCCCGGACGCCGGAGCGGCCTCGTGATGGTTGTGGCTTGTGGTGCGGCGATGCGGGAGGGTGAACAGCGATGGCTCTGATCACCCTCGACGATCTGCTCGGCTGCCTTGAGGTGCGAGAGCTGCGGCCGGGGGTTTGGACTGCGCCCAACATCGAGATGGAGTACCCCCGCATCTTCGGAGGCCAGCTGCTGGCCCAGGCGGTGGCGCTCGGTGCGGCTACCTCGGAGGGCAAGACCGTCAAGTCCATCAGCAGCGTGTTCCCCAGGGAGGGCTCGACCACGGACCCGTTGGAGTTCGAGGTCGAGGAGACCCAGACGGGGCGCACCTATGCGGTGCGGCGCATCCGGGCCGACCAGCGGGGCAAGCCGATATTCGTGGCCCAGGTGTCCATGCACGCCGAGGAACCCGAGACCCCGCCCGGCTTCGAGCACCAAGTGAAAGCCCCCGAAGTGGGCCCGCCCGATGACGCCTCGTCGCAGGAGATGACGATGATTCCCTGGGCGACGAGGGTGGCGGGCGATGCCGACCTGCGTGATCCGGCGACAGCCCCGCCGGAGTACACCTTCTGGACCCGAGTCGAGGACCGTTTACTTGCGGACAGTCGGGCAGTTCACCAGGCCTTGCTGGCCCACGCCACCGACCTGACTGTTGTGGGGACGGTGCTGCGGCCCGTGAAGGGGGTGAGCCAGGCCGACTCCTACCGCACGCTGCACACTGCGGTCACCAGCCACACGGCGTGGTTCCATCGGTCCTTCCGAATCGACGACTGGTGCCTGGTGCATCAGCACGCCCCAGTGCTCGCCGGTGGCCGGGGCTTCGGCCAGGGCCATGTCTTCGACGCCGACGGCGCGCTGGTCGCCTCCTTCGCCCAGGAGTGCATGATCCGCACGATGACCTGAGCGGCAGGCAGTAGGCCGGTACCGTGAAGACCCGCTCCAGCCGGCGGCTGCCACCGACCCCGTGGCGCGGCGCACCCACGCGAGGCCGAGGCACATCGATGGCACACGACGCACCACATCCGGGCTTGGTCGTGAACGCAGCGGTGATGGCCACCGTGTCGACCGTGCTGCCCGGCTTCCTGATCGGCGCCCTGTCGGTGCAGGTGGGCCCGGAGATGGACGTGTCGGAGGCGGTCTACGGCTGGGGCCTCAGCTCGTTCTTCGGGGCGGCCATGGTCGGGTCGATCATGCTGGGGCGGCTGGCCCAGCGGATCGGCCCGCTCAACCAGATGACCGCCGCGCTGGGCGTGTCCATCGCCGTTCAGTTGGCTCTGGCCGTCGCCGCCCGCTCGTTCGGGGCGGTGATCGGCTTCCTGGTGGTGGCCGGCCTGGCCAACGCCGCCAACCAGACCTCGGTCAATCTGGCCCTGGCCCAGGCTCAACTGCCGCGGCTTGGCCTGGCCGTGTCGATCAAGCAGTCGGGCTTGCCCACGGCCACGCTGCTGGCCGGCTTAGCGGTTCCCTCGCTGGCCCTCACCGTGGGCTGGCGCTGGGCCTACGTGGCCAGCGCAACCTTCGCGCTGGCATCGTTGATCCTGGTCAGGGCAGCCGTCGGGTCGTCGGTCTTCCGGGCGGCGTCGGATGCTCCGGCGCCCGAGTCGTCGTTCCGGGACCTGCGCCTGGCCGCCGCAGTGGGCGCGTTCCTGGCCTTCAGCGCCGGATCGCTCAACGCTTGGGGAGTGGGCTCCGGCGTGGACGCCGGACTGGGACCGGGCACGGCGGGGTTGTTCCTCAGCATCGGCGCCGCCACCGGGATCACGCTGCGGCTCGTAGGCGGCTGGATGTCGGACACGATGCAGGCCGCTCCGTTCCGGGTGGGCGGCTTCACCGCCTTGGTGGGCTCGCTCGGCATGGCCGCGCTGGCGCTGCGCTCGCCGGGCACCCATGTAGCCGCCATGCTGCTGGCCTTCGGCGGCGGCTGGATCTGGCCGGTGTTCACCAACTACGGCATCGTTCGGACCAACCCGCGGGCGGCTGGCACCGCCACTGGCATCACCCAGATGGGCGTCTACGTCGGTGTGTTCATCGGCCCGACGGCCACCGGCTGGCTCATCGAGCACCACGGCTACGAGGCGATGTGGCTGGCGGTGGCAGTCTCGGCTGTCGTCGGCGCCGCGATCTCGATCCGCATAGCCGACCAGTTCTAGGAGCATGAGCAGACCGGCGGCAGGACTCGGGAGCCGCCGATGGTCCATCATTGGGGCATGACCAGCGACATTCTCCACAGGGCGGCCGCGGCTATCGACGGCAACGTGATGTTCGAGCCCGACGGCCGGCCCTTCGGTCTGGGGCTGCCGAGCGACGGGCTCGGCGCCAGCCACCGGCTGCGGGACGGCGTGACCATGATCGAGTCGTTTGCCCATGTGCATGTGATCGAGACCGACTCGGCCTCGGTGGTGTTCGACTCGAGCGTCCCGGTCCTCGGACCCGAGGTGGCCGAGCGGGTCCAGACGCTGACGCAGGCGCCGGTGAGCCATGTCGTGCTCACGCACGGGCACCGCGACCATGCCGGCGGGGCTCGGTCTCTGATCGACGGCCTGGGTGCGGCCGGGCCGCGCCCGCGGCTCGTGGGTCACCGGTCGCTGCCGGACCGGCTGGCCCGCTACCGCCTGACCGACGGCTACAACCAGGTCGTCAACCAGAGGCAGTTCGGACGAGTCCCCAATTGGGACCTGGTCAGTGGCTGGGCCTTCGACGTGCCCGAACTGGACCTGTCCTTCAGTGACCGGCTGCAGCTCGACGCGGGCGGCCTGGAGATCGAGCTGCGCCATGTGCGGGCCGAGACCGACGACCACTTGTGGGCGTGGCTGCCGGAGCGGGCGGTGGCCGTGACCGGCGACCTGATGCTGTGGCACTTCCCCAACGCAGGCAACCCGGCCAAGGTCCAGCGCTACCCGTTGGAGTGGGCTGCCGCGCTGCGCAATATCGCCGCAGCCGGGCCCGAGTTGCTGCTGCCCGGACACGGGCTGCCCATAGGCGGCACTGAGCGGATCCGCCGGGTGCTGCTGGACACTGCGGACGCGCTCGAGGAGCTGACCAGCCTGGCTCTTGATCTGATGAACCGGGGCGCCAGCCTCGACGATGTGCTGGCCGAAGCCCGGCTGGCCGGCGATCGGATCCGCCGGCCCTACCTGGCGCCCACCTACGACGAGCCCGAGTTCGTGGTCCGCAACGTCTGGAGGCTCTACGGGGGCTGGTACGACGGCACTCCCAGCCATCTCAAGCCGGCCCGCTACGGCGCGGTGGCGTCGGAGTTGGCCGACTTGGCCGGCGGATCGCTCGTGCTGGCCCGGCGGGCGGAGGCGCTGGCCGGCGCAGGTCAGCTGGCATTGGCGTGCCATCTCGTCGACTTGGCTGCGGCTGCCGATCCCGACAGCGCAACGGTGCACAGCGTCCGGGCCGAGGTCTACTGGCAGCGCCGGGCTGAGCAGCAGTCGGTCATGGCCGCGGCCATCTACGAGTCGACGGCCCGAGAGTCGGCCGCGACCGCAGGAGTCGACCTCCCACCAGGCCGTTGACTCGCCGCGCTTGCCCCCTCTTGTTCGCTGCGCTCACGGGCCGCTCGGCCACGGCCTCGCCCGGATGGGCCGGACTCGCTCGCCAACCCGCTCGGCCCTTCACCGTTCGGCGTCAGGTGACGGTGCCGGCCCGGGCCTGGGTGAAATGCCCTGCGAGGAGGGCCGCGGCCACCGCTGCCGACACTGCGCCCGATACCGCCATCGTCTGGGCGAAGGATGTGGCGAAGGCCTGCGAGGCCTCCGTGATCGCGGCTCGGGCGCCAGCGTCGTCGAGCACTCCGGACTGCGCCAGCCCGTAGGCAGCTTCGATGGCCGCGCCCATCGACTCGGCCGCGGGCGCGGCCACCTCGGACGGCAGTTCGCCGATGTCCACTGTGCTGCGGTAGATCGAGGTGGACAGGGCACCCAGCGTGGCGATTCCCAGCGCCGCCCCGAGCTCGCGGGCGGTGTCGTTGACGGCTGAGCCGATACCGGCCTTGTCGTAGGGGGTCGCGGCCATGATGTCGTTGGTGGCCGGGGTCATGGCCAGGCTTAGCCCCGCCCCGGCCAGCACCAGCGGCCCCAGCAGGAACCAGTAGCTGGTGTCGGTGCCGACGAGGGCCAGGGGCAGGAACGTGAGCGCCAGCACGGCGAAGCCGAAGGACATGATCCGGCGCGACCCGAACCTTTCGGCCAGCGGCGCCGTGAACGGGGCTACCACCATCGACGCCAGCGCCTCGGGCATGGTGGCCAGGCCCGCCTCCAGGGCGCTGTAGCCCAGCACGAACTGCACGTAGAGCGCGAACAGGAACCAGAACCCGATCATCACCACGAAGGTCATGGTCACCACCGCTGAGCCGACGCTGAAGCGCCGGTCGGCGAACAATTCCAGCGGCAGCATCGGGTGACGGGCCCGCTGCTGCCATCTCAGCAGGACCACGCCGAACACGACTGCCACCGCGAAGGCCGCCAGCACCGGCACCGACGTCCAGCCCTGCTCGGGGCCCTCGATGATCCCGTAGATCAGCGCGGTCATGGCGATGATGGAGAGCCCGGCGCCGGCGGGGTCGAGGTGGCGCGGCCGCTCGTCGCGGGAGCGCGGCAGCCACAAGGCCATCACGATCATCACCGCGGCCACCACCGGCACGTTGTAGAGGAAGCCAGCCTCCCAGCCCCACGACGGCACGAACCACCACCCGGTCACGAACAGGCCGGTCAGGGCGGGACCGATGGCGGCGCCTCCCCCGGCGAATCCCGACCAGATCGCGATCGCCGTCGGTCTCTCCGGGGGAGGAAAGATCTCGATCAGCAGCGACAGCGTGGCCGGCATAACGAACGCGGCCGCCACTCCCATGGCGACCCGAGCGACCAGAATGACCTCAGCCGAGTCAGCCAGGCCGCCGAGCAGCGCGCCGAGGCCGAACGCGAGCAGGCCGCCGAGCAGCGCGCCCTTGCGGCCATAGCGGTCGCCAATGGCGCCGCCGGTCATCAGCAGTCCTCCGAAGGCCAGGGCGTAGGCGTTCACGATCCACTGCAGCTGCGGCCCGGACACGCCCACGTCCCGTTGCAGGGTGGCCAGGGCCACGTTCAGGCCCGAGACCGACATCACCACCAGCACCAGCGTCAGGCTCAGCACGCCGAGCAAGAACCAGCGCCGGGCATGAACGTCCGGCCGCTCCCACAGGTTCACGCCGCTCACGCTAGGTCGCCTCGGTGATGCTCCCGCATTCGCGGGCCCTCAGCTAGCGGCGCGGCCGCCGACCGGTGCCTAGTGGGCCGTCCATTGACGTTCGTCGGGGTCGTGCCGGAGTCTCGGTGCGATTCGTGTGGGCATACGACACGTTTCTCTCCCGAGTTTCCCAGGAGCAGCGTCCCCTGTTTGCGACTCCCTCAATCTTCGACGGTGTAGACGGCGACGGGGTCGCCGAGGGCGGCCACATCGGGGTGGGCGCCGATGCCGGGCTCGTCGGGCGCGACCGTCCAGCCGCCGTCATTGATGATCCCACCCTCCACTGGGTTGCGCTTGAGCCGGTCGTAGCAGATCCAGGTGGCCCGCCGGATGGGCTCCGGCGTGGCCTGGGCCAGGTGCACGACGGCCGAGGCCTGCAGTCTGGTGCCCCCGGTGTCCTCAATGTTCATGCGGATGCCGGCCTCGATGCACAGGTCGCGCATGCGTCGGGCCACGCTCAGCCCGCCGACTCGGCTCAGCTTGATGCCGACCACCTCGCAGGCGCCGGTCTCGATGATGCGGAGCATGTCCCGCAGCGTGACCAGCGACTCGTCCACCGCCAGCGGCTGGCGCACCAGACGACGCACCTGCAGGTGCTGGTCGAGGTCGTTGCACGGCTGCTCGATCACCCGGCGCAGCTCGCTGGTGGCGTTGAGGGCGGCGACCGCCTCGGCGGGCAGCCACCCCCGGTTGACGTCGAAAGTGAGCTCCTCGCCGTCGGCCATCTGAGCGTCGACGGATCGCATCCGCTCGATGTCGCTCTCAGCGTCGCCCCCGACCTTGACCGAGTGGAACGAGTAGCCCTGCTCGCGCACGATGTCGATCTCGGCCATGATCTCGCTCACCGATCCCGACGGCACCGACGAGTGGAGCCGCACCCTGCCGGCGGTGCGCCCGCCGAGCAGGTCGCACAGCGGCAGGCCCGCCGCCTTGGAGGCGATGTCCCAGCAGGCCATGTCGAGCGGGGACTTGATGTAGGGGTGGCCTGGCAGGGCCCGGTCCATGGCCCGGCACACCACGTCTATACGGCGAGGGTCGAGTCCCAGCACGGTCGGCGCCAGCTCCTCCACGCCGGCCCGCACGCCCCGGGCGAAGGCCGCTTCGTAGGTCGAGCCCCACGGGCAGCCCTCGCCCCAGCCCACGACACCCTCGTCGGTGTCGAGCCGCACGATGGTCGAGTCGAGCCGGTCGTAGTGGGACCGCCCTCCCGCCAGCCAGTACGGCCGGGCCATGGGCAGCTCCAGCGCCCACACGGTGATGCCGGTGATCCTCACTCGCCAACGACGGGGGTCGGATGCAGTGCAGGAGCGGTGATTCGACTCGACCTCACTGCTGGGACTTCTTCATGTCGCTGAGGCCGGTGAGGATCGGGTAGCCGCCCACGGACAGGGCGTTGCCGTGACCGGTCTGGTGGATGTCGAACACGGCCTGGAGGGCTGAGTAGAAGCCCTGGATGTCCATGGTGCGGTTGACGGCCCGCTTGGACTGGGCCAGCGCGAAGGGGTGCATCTGGGCGATCTCGTGGGCGAGGGCCATGGTCTCGGTGTGGAGGTCGTCGAGGGGCACGACCCGGTTGACCATGCCAGCCGCCTCGGCCTCGGCCGCGCCGATCCGGCGGGCGGTGAACAGCATCTCCTTGGCTTTGCGGGGTCCTAGCTCCCAGGTGTGGCCGTGGTACTCGACCCCGCCGATGCCCATGCGGGCCACCGGATCGGAGAACATGGCGTTGTCGGCGGCGATGATCAGGTCGCACGGCCAGCACAGCATCAGGCCGCCGGCGATGCACTGGCCCTGCACCGCCGCGATCGTCGGCTTGGGGATGTCACGCCAGCGGCGGCTGTATCCGAGGTAATGGACCGTCTCCCATTCGTAGATGGCTTCCAGGCCCCGCTCCTTCCAGTCCACGAAGCTGCCCTTGGCCGGGCCGCTCTCGCCGCCCGCGGCCTTCTCGATGGCCTCGTCGGTGCCGGAGAGGTCGTGGCCCGCGCAGAAGTGCTTGCCGTTGGAGCGCAGGACGATGACCCTCACGTCGGCGTCGTCGTTGGCCCGGGTGAAGCACTCGTCCAGTTCGTCCAGCGTGAGGCCGCTGACCGCGTTGGCCTTCTCGGGCCGGTTCAGGGTGACCACCGCCACCGGCCCGTCCGTCTCGTAGAGCATGTGATGCATGAGCTGACTCCCTTTCTGAAATTGACTTACTTTTCAACAATATGTGTCAAAAACTAAGTCAATTTCGATCACCAAGTGCTGCGGATGTAGCTGTAGATCCCGGCGAAGTCCTTCGCGATCTTGTCGGGCAGCGGCTGGACGCCGCCCAGGACCTCGGCGCCGAACATGATCTTGGCGGTGTGCTCCACCACGAGGGCGGTGTGCAGGGCGTCGGACGGCGACTTGCCCACGCACAGCAGGCCGTGGTTGGCCATCAGCACCGCGCCCCGGTCGCCGAGATGGAGCACCACCTCGGCGGCGAGCTCGTCGGTCCCGGTGGTGGCGTAGTCGGCGACCGGGATGTCGCCGCCGACATAGACGATCACCTCCTCGATGCTGGCCGGGATGGGCCGATGGGCCACCGCGAACATCGAGGCATGGGGCGGATGGCAGTGCACCACCCCGCCGACCTCGTCGAAGTCCCGGTAGCAGGCCAGGTGCATGGCCTTCTCGGTGGACGGCTTGCCCGAGCCGCCCAGACGCTCGCCGCCGAGGCCGAGCACGGCCAGGTTGTCGACGGTCACGTCGGCGTACGGGGTGGACGACGGCGTCAGGCAGACGCAGCCGTCGCTGCGTCGGCCCGACACGTTGCCGGCCGTTCCGACTACCAGCCCAACCCGCTCCATCTCCCGGGCGACATCCACCACCTCTTCGTGGACGGGGTCGGCAGCAGCAACAGGATCAAGGTCGGCGGGGGCTTGGTCGTTCACTGGAGGGCCTCTGGAGCGACGGGGTCGTGGGCGGGGCTCCTGTTCATCGCGGTGTCTTCGGGGTTGGCGGGGCCGCGGTCGTTCACTGGAGGGCCTTCGAGACGGTGGAGCTGACCGCGGCGTTCTCGTTGGTCGCGGTGCCTCCGGCGGTGGTGTCGGCGGGGCAGTGGTCGTTCAACTGGAGGACCTCCGGGTTGGCGCAATGGGTCGGCTTGTCGCCCTCGAGGATCGCCCTGATGTCAGCTACCACCATGGTGGCTTGGTTGCTCTCCACGTTGTAAGTGGCCCCGCCGATGTGGGGGGTGAGCACCACGTTGGCCATGGCGGTGAGGGGATGGCCGGTGGGCAGGATCTCGCCGTCGAAATGGTCGAGCCCGGCGCCGCCGAGATGGCCGGACTCCAGCGCAGCGACCAAGGCGTCGATGTCGTGCAGGGCGGCTCGCGCGGTGTTGAGGTAGATCGCGCCGGGCCTCATCGCCGCGAACTGGTCGGCGCCCATCATCGCCAGCGTCTCAGGCGTGACCGCGGCGTGCATCGACACCACGTCGGCTTCGGTCAGCAGGTCGTCGAGACTGTGGGTAGCGTCGGAGGCATACGGGTCTGAGGCGATCACCGTCATCCCGAGCCCCTTGAGGCGCCATTTGACGGCTCGGCCGACCGCGCCGAACCCCACCAGCCCGGCGGTGCGCCCGGCCGTCTGCCAGGCCCGGTAGCGCTGGTAGGGCAGAGTCTTCGTGAACACGGTGCCGGCTCGCACGTCCCGGTCGCCCGCCACCACGAACCGGTTGACGGCCATCAGCAGCGCGACGGTCATCTCGGCCACCGCGTCGGCGTTGCGTCCGGGAGCGTGCAGCACGGGGATCCCCGCCGCGGTGGCACCCTCCAAGTCGACGTTGTCGGGCCGGGCCCGGGTGGAGGCGATGGCGATCAGCGGCAGTTCCAGCACCGGCCCCTTGCACGAGTCGGCCTCACAAATCACGATGTCGGCACCCTCGTCTCGGATACGGGCCGCGAAGTCCTCCGGCCCGTACAGCTTGATCGGCACATGCTCGATCCAAGGGTCGAACACCACATCGGCGAGGTCGCGCAGTTCGTCGAGGGCTCGGCCCCGCAGCGGGGCCGTAACCAACACCCGAGGCCGGCTCACAAGCCGAAGCTAGCGGGTGGCCTCCATGATCAGCCGGTGCACTTGCGAGAGCGTGCCTCCGTAGGGCTCCAGCCACTCCGGCGGCGAGACGGCGGGGAACGACAGCCATTTCGTGTCCCGTCCCGCTCGGCCACCATGTTGAGGCGCCAAGGCGAGGTCGTCCGAATACTGGTCTTCAAGGCTCGTCGCGAGGTCAGCGAGGAGGGTGACTTCCGGATCGAAGATCTCGCGGTCAGGCAGCCGTTCGCTTCGCCAGATGCTCTGCCGTCAGATCGAGATACTTGATCGAAGCGAGCGGGCCTCCGTCGCCGAGGCGGTTGCGCATCACCTCGAAGGCCTCGGGGTTGTTGTCCACCATGATGAAGCGGCGGTCGAGCTGCTGGGCGACCGCTGCGGTGGTGCCGCTGCCGGCGAAGAAGTCGAGCACCCAGTCGCCCTGGCGGCTGCTGGCCTGCACGATTCGGCGGAGGATGCCTTCGGGTTTCTGGGTGGGGTATCCCGTCTTCTCCTTGCCGGTTGGAGAGACGATCGTGTGCCACCACACGTCGGTGGGCAGCTTGCCTCGTGCTGCCTTCTCGGGTGTCACCAGCCCCGGCGCCATGTACGGCTCGCGGTCCACCGCGGTGTTGTCGAAGTGATACTGCTCGGGGTTCTTCACGTACACGAGGATGTTGTCGTGCTTGGCCGGCCAGCGGCTGCGGGCACGCGCTCCGTAGTCGTAGGCCCAGATGATCTCGTTCAGGAAGCACTCTCGGCCGAACAGCGAGTCGAGCACCACCTTCGCGTAGTGGACCTCCCGGTAGTCGAGGTGCAGGTACAGCGTGCCGTCATCCGCCAACAGCCGCCAGGCCTCGATGAGCCGTGGCTCCAGGAAGGACCAGTAGTCGCCGAAGGCGTCGTCGTATGCCGACAGCGAGCCCTTCACCGTCTTGTATGTGGCCCCCTTGAATCCGACGCGGTCGCCGTCGGCGCTTCTTGTGGTTCGCAGCGTCCGCCTCGACTGGCGGCGACCGGTGTTGAACGGCGGGTCGATGTAAATCAGCGTCATGGACTCGTCCGGCAGACCAGCGAGGACGGGCATGTTGTCGCCCAGCAGCACGAGACTCGGCCCGTCTGCGCTCCACATCGTTGGCTCCACGCCGTCACCGTAGCCCGTTCGTCAAGACGCCTCGGGCATGACGAAGTGCTCGACCGTGGTGCTGTCGTGCTGGATGCGGCGGCGTAGCGTCGGACTGGCGAGAATGGCGGGCGAGCGTTCGGGCAGGTGGCAGCCGATGGATGAGCTGACGGTCGGGATCGACATCGGCACGACCTCGGTGAAGGCGGTGGCCGCCGACGAGCATGGCAATGTGCTGGCCCGGGCCCGTATTCCGCATCGAGTAGTGGCTCCCGACCCCCACCGTTTCGAGCATGATCCCCAGCAGGCGTGGATCGACGGAGTGCTGGCGGCCTGGAACTCCGTGCGCGGCGAAGCGGGCCGGCCGGTGGCTGCGGTCACCGTGTCGGCCATGGTGCCGTCACTGTGCGGCGTCGCCGCCGCGGGCGTTCCGGTGACGCCGGGCTTGCTATACGGCGACGCCCGCGGCCGGACCCAGGCGGACGGAGCCGAGGCGGCTAGTGAGGCTCGCAGTGGTCCTTCTGACTTGGTCGCTGACGCCGGTGTAGAGGCGTTCGTTGATGACGACTCTGGTCCTGGCACCGATGCTCGTGAGGGTTCTCCTGAGGGCGAGGCGGTGGGCTTCGCCCGTTGGCTGGCGGGGTGCGACGGCGTGGAGGCGCTCTGGCCGGCTCAGGCGGTGGCGAACCATGCGCTGTGCGGGGTGGCGGCTATCGACTCGTCCACGGCGATGGCGATGGCCCCGATGTCTGACGGGCAGGGCTGGGCGCCCGACTTGCTCGACGAACTGGACATGGCGTCGGGGCAGTTCCCCGCCATCAGCCCCGGAGCGGCGGCTATCGGACAACGCGACGGCGCACTCGTGTCGGCTGGCTCCATCGACGCGCTGGGCGAACAGTTCGTGGCGCTGTTCGGCGATGTCGGCGATGTGCTGGTGATGTGCGGCACCACCCTGCTGCCGTGGGTGCTCACCGACCAATGGATCGAGGTCGAGGGCCTGTGGACGTTCCCTTCGGCGCGGGCGGGCCTGATGGCGGTCGGCGGGGCCAGCAACGCCGGGGGCTTGTTCATCGACCGGGTGCGCACCCTGGTCGGAGACCGGCCCGCCGAGGAGTTGCTGGCCCTCGGCCCTGACGACCTGCCGGTGTGGCTGCCCTACCCGCGGGGCGAGCGCACGCCGCTGCACGACCCCGACCGCCGGGCCGAGCTGCTCGACTTGCATGTGGGCCACGGCCCGGCCCATGTGCTGATGGCCGCCTACGAAGCGGCCGGGTTCGTGGTGCGCCACCACATCGACCGGTCCGGCCTGCCCGTCGAACGGATCGCGGCCGTGGGAGGCGGCATCCAGTCGCCCGCCTGGATGCAGGCCCTAGCCGACACCACCGGCCTGGCCGTGGAGGTATCGGCCGAGCCCTACGGCGCCGCCCTCGGCGCGGCCTACCACAGCCGGGTCACCGCCGGCCTCGAAGCCGACACCTCCCAGGCCCGCCGCTGGGGCCGGGTCTCACACCAAGTGGAGCCCCGAACCGATCACGTCGACGCGGCCGAGCGCCGCTACCACCGATTCCGGCAGGGCACCAACACGCAACAGGCCGGATCGTGCTGACCGTCAAGCAGATCCGTGGCAGGCGCGCCCTATGAGATTCGCGGTCACGTATCCGCGGGCCGCTGGCTAGCCCCGATCTCGCCGGAGGCCGCGAACCAGCAATCAACGCTTGATCAGCGTCTCCGTTTCCTCGATTAGCGGTGTTACATGCTTCTCGAATACTTCGAGAGCGACTCGGCGCCCGAACTCACGTGGATCATCACCTGGTGTGTAAGCTGTTCGATCAGGATCTTGTTGATTCTGACTGGATGTTGATCGTGTCCGTTGGGTCATGGTGCATCTCCTGATGGGGTATGACTACGAGAATTGGTATTTCGGTTGAAGTAGCGAACGTCTAATTCAGGTGAGAAGTAATGCTTGCGATGTTCATGCGTTGTTCGGATTCGTCGGGTTGATCGCCTGGGCATCCTGCTCAGAAATTTCTTGGATCAGTCGGTAGACCCGACCCGCTTCCTGTCCACGGTCCACGTAGTCTTGGTACGCCTGTAGGGCATTGTCGATGAGTTCGTCGTAGGTCACAACCCGTGCATGTTGCGCTCGGAGGGAATCACGAGAGCGTTTTTCTCCCGATTGTGACTCATCCCAATCGCGCAACTTCCTGCCAACAATGCAAACTATCTCTAGTGGGTCAGTACTCTTGTTCATGTCAGCCAAGACGTTCTCAGCTGCACCGTAGTACTTTGATACTTGGTCAATGAGTTCGGAGGTGTCCAAGATCCTGTTTGAGCGCTTGAGTTCGATGATGACGTGCCTGTTGCCAGTAGTGGTGTAGTAAATGTCAAGCCGCGCGTGCTTCTGTTCATCGGTCAAAGAATCATAGACTCCTTGGAGCGCCGTGTAGATACGACTCTCCATCCTTTCTGTGTGCGTCGCTCTCTCCCAAGATGGATCCAACAACCAGAGGTGCTTGTATAGGTGCTCTTGAAGGACGCGCTCTTTCGCTTCCTCATCTACAAGTTCTGTGAGTTTGCGGATCACTTCAATGCGATTATTGGTGACTTGATAATATGCGCTC
This sequence comes from Acidimicrobiales bacterium, assembly GCA_963667505.2. Lineage (GTDB taxonomy): Bacteria > Actinomycetota > Acidimicrobiia > Acidimicrobiales > Aldehydirespiratoraceae > Aldehydirespirator. The sequence goes on from OY763490.2 coordinate 3,455,415, forward strand.
GCTTCCAGATCATCCAACTGTATGAAGACTTGGTTCAAGACCTCTAAGTCATCGACAGATACTTCATCCAGTCGATGAAGCATACTTCGAAGCTTCAAACTTTCAAATGCCAAAACACCGCTGACAAAGAGTTGGCGCTTCTGGTCCGGGTCGTCCATCGGTAGCTGATTAATTCGCCCGAATAGTCTTTCTGCCGACTTCTTTTGGTCAGGATCTAACCACCCAAACCATTCTCTAATCTGTGGCAACTCTAATGCTTCTTCAGTTCCCTGTTCATTGCGTAGATCGGTCCACCTGCTTTGGATGTGCTTCAGTTCCGAATGCAGTTTCTGCTTTAGTGCATTGTAGCGGGGGTCTTCCTCAATGAGCCGCTGCCGGCTGGTGGTCGCGATGTCTTCTTCGTCATCCAGATCTAGGAAGTCCGCGTGTATCTCACCCAGGAGGTATTTTGTGTACAGGCCACCCTCACCGAACTCCTCCAAGATGTCCTCTTGGGCGAGTTTCCCACGGACCATGACGACGATCTTGTTGAGGCTCTCCGATGTGTCGGGCTCCTTGAGTTGCCCTGACACGAAGGCCGATCCTATCCAGCCGTCGATCTTGTAATCTGGAGGTCCGACGAGTTCGCTCGGCCGATCCTCGAAGCTCTCTAGTTTCTTAGCAGCCTGCTGGCATCGTTCTCCAGTGGAGCCGAAGGACCACAGGTATTGAAGCTTGTCGTAATACTCCCTGTCTTCGACCGTGACCGGCTCACCGTCCAGCATGATCTCGAAGTTGTGCTGAGCGCCGATGATGCTGAAACGGCGAGCCAGGCGTCTCCGAAGATGCCTACCAGTCCATTGTAGTTTACGCTTCATGTTGGTCAGGACGATTCGAGTTCCTCGTTCAAGATCGATCGCAGCAAGATCAACTTCGTCTGGGTTGTATTCTCGCTCTCGTCCGTCCGTGATGAGAGCTTCAATCTTGCTGGAGTCCATAATGAACCCATGTTTCACGCCATTCTTGACACTGTGTACCTCCACCGTTCTGGCTATGGAGAACAGTGATAGTTTACCGATACCTTTACGTCCCATTACAGACCGATTGAATCTAGGTGTGCTCGCTTCCTGATTGCGTCGCTCATAGCCTACATACAAGTACTTTCTGTTGGCATCATCAACGGTCATCCCATGACCGTCGTCTTCAATAGTGACAGTGCCGCCTTTGGCATCAATAGCTATTGATACATGTTCAGCATCGGCATCCCAGGCGTTCGCTACGACTTCTGATAGTACTGCAGCGATGTTGCTATATAATCCGAAACCGAGATGCCGTAGTACATTGAGGCTCAGTGTCATCTGATACTTGTGTTCTCTATATGTCACAGCATTATCTCCAAGTGTTTGAGAATTGAGCTACCTATTGCTACACCAAGGCTAACTGGTACAGCATTGCCTATGAGACGAGCGATGGGTGCGATGTGGACGGTCTCTCCTTCCGCAGTGAACGAGTAGTGTTCGGGAAAGGTCTGTAATAGCGCGCCTTCCCGTAGAGATATTGCTCTATCCTGTTCAGGATGTCCGAAGCGACCGTTTCCGTAGCCGTGGAATTGTGTCGTGATGGTCGGTGCTAACTCGTCCCAGCACATTCGTCCGTAGACGCTTGAATAGGTGCGGCCACTAGCCTTGACATGACAAGTTGCGCGTAGTTTCTCGTCCCAATCTCGCCAAGTGCCGCCAGGCTTGGAACTCTGAATACGTAGCAGGTTCCTATGTGACAGGGAACTTGACTTATGCAAGCTGTCAACGGGCGATGTGGTTCCAGCTTCAAGTTTCTCCAAATGTTCGATTGTCTTCCTGACTGTAGAAACTTCGGTTCTGTCTCTATCAGGCGGAACGAGTTCGATTTGATCAAGACGCGACGCCAAGAGAACCAAGCGCTTTCGTCTTTGTGGAACCCCGTAGTTGGCGCAGTTTACCACCGAATAGCTATAGCTATATCTTGAACTCTTCAAGACAGACACGAAGTCGGCGAATACGGCATGGTTGGTGAGGAGCGAGACGTTCTCCATTGTGACAATCTCCGGCGTCAAGTCCTGGACGATCTTGCCGAACGTACTGAGCAATTGCCATTGTCTGACGTTACGGCGTCGTCCGTTGGTGTACGTCGAGAACGGCTGACACGGGGCGCATCCCGACAGAACCTGAGGTTGTCCCTTGGGGAACAGTGATTCCACGAATTCCGATGATAATGAGGTAATGTCGCGCTCATGGAACTCTGCCTCTACGTTGGTCTCAAACGGATGTCTGCAAGCCGGGTCCATGTCGATCCCAGCGCTGATGACCACGCCAGCCTGCTGCATCCCGTATGAAAGCCCCCCGGCACCGCAGAACAGATCTACCGCGGCTGGCCGCGACGAAATCCCCATCTGGCCGTTCTCCATCGCTCAGCCACGCCTGCGTTCTGCCCTACCGGCGAGGGACCCACCTTCAAGCACTGGGAGGCTTAGAGCGACGGGCAGGACGATCGCGGCGAACGGTCCGTCGAACCGTCTGTTTCCGGGGCGCTGGGGTGCCCCTCTGGGGGCGTTGAGTTGCCTATCGCTGGCGCGGTCGAAGCGATCGCCGCGATAGGAGGGCGCACGCTTGGTCGGCGGGCGCGACGTTGGCCTGCCGCGGGCGCGGTCGAGGCCTTCGTCGCTCGGACCTAGCTGTCCGCTCGCAACGCGAGTTTCAGCTGGGCCTGCTGGCGGCTCTCGGTGTCTGTAGCCCAACGACGATCCCACAATGCCTCCCCGATTCGTGCGGCTGCGACGATAGTGCGACCCTGTGACCTCCCGAGAATGTCCGCGGAACGGTCCTGGCCCGGCACGGCCTGCGGCTGCCACCGCCATCTGGCCTAGACAGGCTAGGACAAGATCATACTCAATGCAAGGTTGTTGTATGGAGGTGGGCGCGGGCCGATGCACTCGGGCAAGGGCCGACGGCTGGGGAGGGGGCAACTCATCCAGCACCTTCATGAGGTTGGCGCCGGTCTGGGGCACTGCTCTCGCCCCACCCCGTGGGCACCGCGGATGAGGTGCGCCAAGGCCCAAGGCCGGGTCGTCAACCTTGGGCTGGTGGGGGCTGCTGGGTGAGCTGGTGGTCGATGCCCAGCTGGCGGAGGCCCTCGCTGACGGCCAGGTCGAGCGTGTTGCGGGGTATGCCCTCTGGGCGGGAGGCGCTGATCGTCAAGGTGACGGTGACTGTCGCGCCTGCGGCGACGAGGGGCGAGACAGCGACCTTGACCACGTCACGGACGCGGTCGGCGGGGACCTGACTGGCCACCACGACGACGCCGGTTGGGTCTCCGCTGGGTCCGGGCTCGTCCCTGCCAGGAGTGGGTGTGCTGTCAGGTCCGGAGGGAGTCTCCGGACCCGTGGGCTCCTCGGAGCCGCCTCCCGGTGGCCTATCGGGGCAGTGGTCGTCGATCAGCTGCTTGATGGCGGTGGCGCGCACAAGCCAGGTGCCGGGCTGGAACTGGATCTCCGATGGGTCGATGGTCGTGCCGAAGCGGCGCACGGCGTCGGGGGCGTACCAGGCCGAGCCTGAGACGAGCCCGAAGATGCCGTCGGCGACGCCGCGGGCTAGGCAGGTCCTCAATACCTCGGCGTTGGCGAGCTTGGGGAGCCTGGGCAGGCGGTAGAAGTAGCCGAGCAGTTGGTCCAACTCGACGGCTTCGCTGTCGGGGCCGAGCAAACCGAAGCGGCTCGACAGCAGCGCGGCGGGGGCGAGGGTGCGGCTCAGCAGCCGGTCGGTGGCGGTGAGGTGCTCGACGACGCGCTGCGCGATGGTGTCGGTGCCGCGCGCCGGGCCGAGGTCGACGACGACGGGCCGGGTTCCGCCGTTGCCGTCAGGGCCGAGTGAGATGAGGTGCCGGTAGGCCATGACCACTTGTTGAGGCAGCCGGGTCTCGGCTTCAGCGAGACGGTCGGAGAGCTGGCGCTTCTGCTCCTGGTTGAAACGCTTGAGCTGGGTCTGGTTGCCCGTTATGTCCTGCATGGCGGCCAGGGTGCGGGCGGTCTGGCGGGCCCGAGAGACGCTGGGGCGGTCCGCAGCCACGACGACCACGGCGTTCTTGTTGGTCCGGGCTGAGCCACCCCGATGGTTGAGGATTGCCTCGGCCGCGCTGGGTCCGTCGCCGTCCGCGGTCAGTTCGGTGTTCAAGACTCCGAGAGTGAGCCGAGGCTCGTCTGCGATATCCATCGTGTCGGCGATGTTCGTCTCGACGCGGAACGGTGCGAGCGCCGGGGCCGCGGCGACGGTCGCCTCGCGAAGCAGTTGCAGGATGCGGCCGTCGCTGACTGCGCCTTCCTGTTCGACGATGATCTTGTTCAGGTTGGGCTCGGTGGTGAATCGGTAGCGGCCGCCCTCGTGGCGCATGTACCAGAGCGATCCGGCCAGCGCATCGCGGACGTCATCGAGGATTCCTCGTGACAGCCCGGGGCGGCCTACGCCGATGAGCATCTGAGCCGAGGATGCGCCCGGCACCCTGTCGGAGCCGAAGCTGTGCAGGAACGCAGAGGTCGCCAGTCCCGTTGCGACGCGGTGACGGTCGATGTCGCCCCCGCGGCGCCGAAGGGCACGAGCATCTCACACGGACTTGCGAAGCGTACGAGGCATACCAAAGACGGCTCTACTACAGTCTTCTCCACCAGCCCTAAGTTCGGCTCCCTGTGGGGACGGAGCGGGACTGCATTAGGCGGCCTAGGAGGTTGAGGGTCGCGGCGGCTAGGGCCCAGATTCCGCAGAGGAGCAGGGCGGCGGACGGAGACCGCGTATCGCTGACCAGGCCGAGAACTGCGGGGCCGATCACGGTTCCGAGGTTCAGGCCGCTCACCACGAAGGCGGTGGCCAGGCGCCGATGGATGAGGTGCCGGTCCGGATCGACATCGCGAGGGTGCCGATCGGCCAGAGTCTGGATCGTGCTGACTGTCAGGCAGATTCGTGGCAGGCTCGTCCTGTGAGGTTCTCGGTGACGTATCCGTTGGCTGCTAGCGGCTGCAGTGCCGAGTTCGCCACCCGGCAGGGACTTATGGAGTTCGCACGGGCGGCCGAGGAAGCGGGGTTCGACGGGATCGGCTTCACCGACCATCCGGCACCTACGCAGCGCTGGATCAGCGCCGGTGGCCATGACGCTCTCGACCCGTTCGCGGCCCTGGCCTTCGCTGCGGCGGTCACAGAGAGGCTGCTGCTGATCCCCAACATCGTGGTGCTGCCGTACCGCAACCCGTTCCTGGTGGCGAAGTCGGCGGCCACCGTCGACGCCCTGTCCGACGGGCGCCTGGTGCTCGCCGTCGGCACCGGCTACCTGAAGGGCGAGTACCGGGCCCTGGGGGTGGACTTCGACGAGCGCAATCAACTGTTCGACGAGGCGGTCGAGGTCATGCGGGGCGTGTGGAGCACCGACGACTTCCGGTACGAAGGCCGCCACTTCACCGCTTACGGCCAGACCGTGAACCCCAAGCCGTCACGGCCGATCCCGATCTGGATCGGCGGCAATAGCCGTCTCAGCCGCCGCCGGGCCGCTGCCACAGCCGACGGCTGGGTTCCCTTCCCTGCGCCCCGGGGCTTGGCCGCCACCACCCGCACCCCGCCGTTGGAGACAGTCGGCGACCTGCGGGCCATGCTCGAAGACCTATGGCGCCAAGCCGAGGCCGCAGGCCGTGACCCAGCCGACATCGACGTCTCGTTCACCACCCTTGCCGGCGGCAGTCCGGCCGACGACGGCTTCAACCCAGACGCCCACCTCCAGTCCCTGGACGAGTTAGCCGGACTGGGCGTCACCTGGTGCGCAGCCCCGATGCCCGGCGACTCGCTCGCCCACGCCCTCGAAGCTCTCCAGCGCTACGGCGAGTCAGTGATCCGCGTCGTGTCCGGCGAGGCCTGATCTCGGCTTGGGCCAGGCCCGGTCAGCGGCTAGCGCTACAGCGGTTCAGTCTTCGGTGCCTGACTCCGACGGCTCCGTTACGTATCCGTTGCGCGCCAGCGTCATGATGAGGCCGTCGACCTTGGCTTCCAGCCGCTCGAAGCGGGCGTCGGCCTTGTCGTCCATCTTGTCGAGGCGGGAGGCCAAGTCGGATCGCAGCCAGGCGAACGTGGTGGCGAAGGCACCAAAGGCAACCGTCAGCAGCACTCCGATCACGGTGGCGGCAATAGTGGGATCCATGCAGGCAAGCTAGCAGACGGACAATCTGAGATACAACCTCCTTCATAGAAAATATTGATGATGCCGCTCACTGGTGCCGCCGCCGACGGGGCCGGTAGCATCGAAGCTGTGACCGAAGCGCGCGACTTGGGCTTCCGGGCCTTCGACATGGACAGCCACTACTACGAGGCCCCCGACGCCTTCATCCGCCACATCGACCCGTCCATGCGCAAGCGCTGCATGCAGTGGGCCACCATCGACGGCAAACAGCGCTTCATGGTGGGCGGCAAGGTCAACAAGTTCATCCCGAACCCCACCTTCGACCCGATCGCCAAGCCGGGCAGCCTGGAGGACTACTTCCGGGGCCGCAACCTCGAAGGCCGAGACATCGCCGAGATGTTCGGCGAGCTTGACCCTCTCGACGACCATCCCGGCTTCCGCGACCGTGCCGCCCGTGTCGAGTTGATGGACCGGCAGGGCTTGGAGTCGGTGATGCTGTTCCCCACCCAGGGCGTGGGCATGCAGGAAGCCCTCAAGCGCGACATTCCCGCATTGCATGCTGCTTTCAGCGCGTTCAATACCTGGCTCCACGAGGACTGGGGCTTCGACCGCGACGGCCGCATCTACGCGGCACCCATGCTCGCCTTCGCCGACCCCGAACTGGCGGTGGCCGAGCTTGAGCGGCTGCTCGGGATGGGCGCCCGCATCGTGTGCACCGTGCCCGGCCCGGTGCCCACCGCCGGTGGCTACCAGTCGCCCGGCATGGCCGACTACGACCCGATATGGGCCCGGCTGGAGGAGGCCGGGGTGCCGCTGGCCATGCACGCCGGGCTCAGCGGCACCGGCCAGTACGGCAAGGTCTGGGAGCCGCCCCGCGGCCAGTTCGAGTCGTTCAGGCACATGGCCTTCGCGCTGGTGGCGTTCTCGGACCGCTCGATCTCCGACACGTTCGCGGCGCTGATCTGCCACGGCGTGCTCGACCGGTTCCCCCGCCTGCGCCTGGCCACCATCGAGAACGGCGCCATGTGGGTGCCCGACCTGCTGCGCAACCTCAAGATCTGCCACGGCAAGATGCCGTGGGAGTTCAAGCGCCATCCGGTGGAGGCCTTCATCGAGAACGTGTGGGTGTCGCCCTATTTCGAGGACGACATGGGCCTGATCAAGGACTGCATCGGCGTCGACCGGGTGCTGTTCGGCTCCGACTACCCCCACGCCGAGGGCCTGGCCGAGCCGACCTCCTATGTGGACGACATCGCCGGGTTCAGCGACGACGAGGTCCGCAAGGTGATGCGCGACAACGCCTACGAGCTGCTGTCAGCCTCCGCCCGCTAGCCCCCGCCCCAGACCGGCAGCCGCGTGGCCCCACTCGCCGAAATTGGCGACGAAACCGCCCGTGGAGGGCCATTAGTCGCACCTATTTCGGAGGCAAGCCCGGCTGACGACCGACTGCGGGCGTGACGGCGGGCGGAGGGCGACTTGGCTGCGCTCAACTGGAGCGGGAGGTGAGCTTCTGCAATGCGTTCAGCCCGCTGGCTTCGCCGTGGCGGCCGGTGTCGCGGGCCTGGATTGACACGTCGTGGCCCTCCACCGACGCCCGCAGCGCACCCACCGTGCACTCGGAGCGGTCCAGTACCGAGAAGGGGTCGTAGTTGAACCAGTCCATGGCGTTGAGGTGGGTGATCCGGTCGATGTCGTCGTCGGGCACGCCCGCGAACACCTCGACCAACTCCTCGGGGGCCCGAGGCCAGTTCGAGTCGGAATGGGGATAGTCCATCTCCCAGCAGATGTTGCCGATGCCGATCTCGTGGCGCAGGGCCACCCCCACCGGGTCGGAGATGAAGCAGGTGAGGAAGTTGCGCCGGAACACGTCGCTGGGCTTGAGGTCGCCGAAGGACTGGCCGGTCCACAGATGGTGCATGTCGTAGGTCTTGTCGGCCCGGTCCATGAAGTAGGGCACCCAGCCGGTGCCGCCCTCCGACAGGGCGATCTTCAGTCCCGGATAGCGCCGGGGCACCCTCGACCACAGCAGGTCGGCCGCGGCGATCGACACGTTCATGGGCTGCATGTGGATCATCACGTCCATCGGGGCGTCGGGGGCGCTCACCACCAACTGGCCCGACGATCCGAGGTGGATGGACAGCACGGTGTCGCAGTCCACCAGCGCCTGCCACAGCGGGTCCCAGTGCGCGTCGTGGAAGCTGGGCTCGCCCAGGGGCACCGGGTTCTCGGTGAAGGTCATCGAGTGGCAGCCCAGTTCCGCCACCCGGCGCACCTCGGCCGCGCACGCCTCCGCAGACCAGATCATGGGCAGGGCCATGGGGATGAACCGGCCCGGGTAGGCGCCGCACCACTCGCCGATGTGCCAGTCGTTGTAGGCCCGGATCAGGTCGGCGGCGAAGTCCTTGTCGGGGTGGTTGGCGAACAGCCGCCCCGCGAAGCCGGGGAACGACGGGAAGCACATCGACCCGAGCACCCCGCCCGCGCTCATGTCCTTGACCCGCTCATCGACGTTGTAGCAGCCGGGGCGGATCTCCTCGAAGCTGGTGGGTTCGATGCCGTACTCCTCCTTGGGCCGTCCGGCCACCGCGTTGAGGCCGATGTTGGGGATGATCGCGTCGTTGAACGTCCACACGTCGTCGCCGCTGTCGGTGCGCATGATCCGGGGCGCCTCGTCGCGCCACTTGGCCGGCAGGTGGGCGTCGAACATGTTGGGCGGCTCGCACAGGTGGTCGTCGACGCTGACCAGGATCATGTCGTTCATGTCCACGGGGTGTCCTCCTTGTGTCTGCTGTCCTCGGTGATTGCTGCGGCCCGCTCCAGTGCGGCCTGCTGGTTGTCGTTCTCACCGCTACTGGAGCTGGCGGCCGCTAGACGCGCCCAGCCGCTGCCGGTCCTTCGCTACCGCTATTCCTCCACGAAGTCGTAGTCGGCCTCGCCCTGCAGGACCCGCTTGAGAATCTTGCCGGTGGCGTTTCGGGGCAGGGGCTCGGTTCGCAGTTCCCAGTGGGCGGGCACCTTGATGTCGGCGAGCGCCTCGGCCACCCAGGCCTTCAGTTCGGCGATCAGTTCGGTCGCGTCCCCATCGTCGCTGGTGGCGTCGGCTTCTGGACTTCGTGCCTCGGCGGTGTCGGCTGGCGTGGCGTCGGTCGGGCTGGCGTCGGTGGCGGCGGTGTCAGCCGGGGTGGCGTCGGTCGGGCTGGTGTCGGTGGCGGCGGTGTCAGCCGGGGTGGCGTCGGTCGGGCTGGTGTCGGTGGCGGTGGTGTGGGCCGGGGTGGCGTCGGCTTCTGGACTTCGTGCCTCGGCGGTGTCGGCCGTGGTGGCGTCGGTTGGAGTGGTGTCGGTGGCGGTGGTGTGGGCGGGGGTGGCGTCGGTTGGAGTGGTGTCGGTGTTGGCAGGCGGGCTGTCCAGCACGACGATCGCCTTCACTTCTTGACCGAGTTCGCGGTGATCCACCCCGAACACGGCCGACTCGGCCACTGCGGAATGGGCGTCGAGGCGCTGCTCGATCTCGGTGGGGTAGATGTTCTCGCCGCCCCGGATGATGAGGTCGCTTCGCCGGCTGACGAGGAACAGCAACCCGTCGCGGAGGTAGCCATAGTCGCCGGTTCGCAGCCAGCCGTCGCGGATCGTGTCGGCAGTGGCTTCCGGGTCGTTCCAGTAGCCCGGCATGACTACCGGGCCGAACAGGCAGATGTTGCCGACTGCACCGTCGGGCAGCTCGCGGCCCTCGTCGTCGGTGATCCGCACCTCGACGGTGGGCAGCGGGTAGCCGACCGAATCGGGATAGGCCCGCAGCACGTCGTCGGCGGCGCTGCTGGCCAGGCCCGAGCTCTCGGTCAGCCCGTAGCCGATGGTCACGCTTACCCGGGCCTGGGGCAGGGCAGTGCGGCATATCTCCTGCAGTTCCGGCGACCACACCGAGCCGCCGCCGCCGATGCTGACCACCGACGACGTGTCGTAGTCGCGCAGCCGAGGGTGCTCTACCAGCCTCCAAAGCTGGGTGGTGACCCCGCCCCAGCGGGCGATGCCGTGCTCCTCGGTGAGGCGGAGGATCTTCTCGGCGTCGTAACGGCCGGTGGTCCACAGATGGTTGACGCCAGCGCCGACGGCTGTCACCGCGCAGGCGTGCAGGCCGGACACATGGAACAGCGGGCTGCACGCCAAAGTGGGGCCGCCCGCGTCCATCGACTGGCCCGGGAAGCGCAGGAACTGCCGGGCGCCGATCATGAAGGCGCAGCTCAGGTAGGCGAAGAAGTTGCGGTGGGTCTGGACGGCGCCTCGGGGCCGCCCGGTGGTGCCGGAGGTGAACAGGATGGCGGCCGGGTCGTCGATGCCGATCTCGCAGTCGGGCAGGGACGCGCCCCTATAGGCGTCGACCAGCCCGTCGACGGTGCTCAGGCCCCGCAGGGTGCCCGTTGAGGCGGTCGCGTCGCTGCTTGAGTCGCCTGCGGTACCTGTCGGGCCGTGTATGGTGGCCGGGCCGTCCCCGGAGTCCTCAGCGTTGTCGTTCAAGGGTCTGGCGGCATCCGGGCCGGGGTCCATGGGGATCACCGGTATGCCAGGGTCGCCGTCGAGGCGTGCCAGGCGGCGGCGGTCGGCGATCAGCACCTTGGGCTCGGTGAGCTCGAGGCCGTAGCGGATCTCGTCGCCTTTCCACCAGCCGTTCATGGCCACCGCGATGGCCCCCGCGCTGACCGTTCCCCAGAATCCCTGGATCCAGCCGGGCTGGTTGGCGCCCAGCAGTCCCACCCGGTCGCCGGGGCCGACCCCGTAGCGCTCGGCCAGGCCTGCGGCCACCGCGGCGGCGTGGTCGATGTTCTCGGCGAACGTGGCGCGGCGGCCGTCGTCGAACAGGTAGTAGCGGGCCGAGCCGTCGCCTCCGTGGTTGACGGACGCGGCCAACAGGTCGCGCAGGCTGCGATGCGGACTGGCGACCACGCCCATCTCGATGCCGCCCACCGTCTCGGTGACGATCTCGAAGAACCCGCCGGGGCCGGTGAGCGCGGCGTCGGCCTCCGCAACCGTCATCGCGGGCGGTGCCGCGGCAACGGTCTCCGGCGTCGGCTCGGGCTGGCCGGTCACGCCGGCGACACTATCGGCGCTGGGGGATGGGGTGCCTGCCCGGCTGGGCTGCGGTGGGGGTTGTGGTGTCCGTGGTGGGGTGCCTGCCCGTCCCGCGAATTGGCAGCGGTGGGGGTGGTTTTGGGGGTTGTGGGCTGCCAGTTCGGTGGGCGGGGGTTGTGGTGCATGTGGTGGGGTGCCTGCCCGGCTGGGCTGCGGTGTGGGTTACCATGCGCGCCGGACTGTCATCAGTAGGGACGATGCACGAGATGGAACCGGGCACCCTCGGCGTCGATGACCGGGGTGTTCTCGCCGTGGACGAGGGCACCATCGACGTCGACCATCAGGCCCCGGAGTTCGTCGCCGACCGCCACCGTCGCTACGCCGAGATGCGACAACGCTGCCCGGTGGTGTTCAACCAGCGCTACGGCGGCTTCTGGATGGTCACCGACTACGAGTCGGTGGCCGCGGTGGCCCGCGACAACGAGACCTTCGCCCACAAGTACGAGCCCGACGCCGACGACGGCATCTCCTACCACGGCATCTGCGGCATTCCTCGGCCGCCGTATGTGCCCCGCATGGGGGTGTCCGAGATCGACGGACCCGAGCATGCAGACCTGCGCCGGGTACTAAACCCCCATATGACGCCCCGAGCTATCGAGCGTCAGCGGCCCCGGATGGAGGCGGTCTCGGCCTGGTTCCTCGACCAGTTCTGCGAGACCGGCGCCGCAGACCTGGTGCTCGACTACGCCACCCCGGTACCGGCCGTGCTGACCCTCGAGCTGATGGGCATGGAGTCGTCCAACTGGCGCCACTACGCCGACTTCTTCCACGCCACCTCGTCGTACGAGCCCGCAGACGAGAGGTTCCGCCACGCGGTGGCCCGCCGCGACGACATGTGGGCCGAGTTGGCCGGCTTCGCCGCCTTCAGGCGGGCCAACCCGGCCGACGACGTGACCACCGCGCTGGTGACCGCGGTCATCGACGGACGGCCCCTCACCGACGGCGAGATCACCGGGATCATGTGGAACCTGGTGGCCGGCGGACTCGACACCACCACCTCGCTGGTGTCCTGGGGCCTGCACCATCTGGGCACCCACCCCGAGCATCGGGCCCGCCTCATCGACGACCCCGGCCTGATCGGCGCCGCGGTGGAGGAGTTCCTGCGCTACTACAGCCCCAGCGAGACCCTCACCCGCACCGCCACCCGAGACGTGGAACTCGGCGGCAGGCAGATCCGCCGAGGCGACGTGGTGTTCATCAGCTGGGTGGCCGCCAACCACGACCCGTCGGTGTTCGACCACCCCGAACAGGTGCACATCGACCGGGCCGTCAACAAGCACCTGGCGTTCGGCTTGGGCGGCCATCGCTGCATCGGCTCATCGATCGCCCGCCTCGAGTCGCAGCTGATGCTGGCCGACGTGCTGGCCCGGATCGGCGACTACGAGATCGACCCCGACGGCTTCAAGCCCTATCCGGGGAACCTGCTGATGACCGGCGTGGTTTCGATGCCGGTCACGTTCACGCCGAGCCCCCGCCTGGGAGCCCACGACCCCTTCGCCCGCTAGAGGCTGTCAGCCAAATTGACTTAGTTTTCGCCATATGATGTAGAAAACTAAGTCAATTTCCTTGTGCATGGGCGCGATGCGCCTTGTGTCAGTCGGCTCGAGGTCGTCCCGGTACTTGGCTGGCCGTGGTCGCTGCTGGCCGCCGGGTCTCGATCAGGTCCTCGAAGTGGCAGGCGGTTCGCCGCCCGACTGTGGCCGGGATCTCGTCGAGGGCGGGCGAGTCCTCCTCGCAGCGCCGGGCCTGCTCCGCGTCGAGCGTCGGATAGAGCCAGCAGCGGGGCCGGAAGCTGCAGCCCTCCGTGGCGCCGTCGGCCGCGTCGTCGGGCTTGAGGAGGCGGCTGGTGCTGCGGACCCGCCGCTGGCCCAGCACCGGGGCGGCCGACACCAGCGACACCGTGTAGGGATGGCGCGGGCTGTCGAGCACGGCCCTGGTCGGGCCGACCTCCACCAGGCGGCCCAGGTACATCACTGCCACGTTCGACACCAACTGCGGCAGCAGGGCCAGATCGTGGGTGATGAACAGGAAGGTCAGATCCTCCTGCTCCTGCAAGGCCTGCAGCAGCTCGATCACCTGGGCCTGGATCGACACGTCCAGCGCGCTGGTGGGCTCGTCGCAGATGATCACCTGGGGTCGCACGGCCAGCGCCCGGGCGATGCAGACCCGCTGGCGCTGGCCGCCGGACAGCTCGTGGGGATACCGCTGGGCGAAGGCGGCAGGCAGACCGACCCGTTCCAGCAGTTCGGCCGTCCGCTCGGAGCGCTCCGACCGCGGGGCCAGGCGGTGGACCCGCATGGCGTCGCTGATGATCCGTTCCACGCTGTGGCGGGGATCCAGGCTGGAGTAGGGATCCTGGAAGATGATCTGCACCGACCGGGCCAGCCTCCGGGAGGCTCGTCCCGAATCGGCGGCGTCGCCGGTGTCGGGCGCCACGACCGAGATCCGGCCGGAGGTCAGCGGGGCCAGCCTCATGATGCTGCGCCCCAGGCTGGTCTTGCCGCTGCCCGACTCGCCCACCAGCCCCACCGACTCGCGCACCCTCACCGACAGCGACACGCCGCCCACCGCGGGCAGGGCGTCGTGCTGGCGCATGGCTAGGGCCCCGCGGGAGTAGGAGACGACCACGTCGCTCAGCTCGAGCAGCACCCCGTCGTCGCGAGGCGCATGGAAGGTGCGGGCGCCCCCCGAGGCCCCGCCCAGCCTCAGCACGGCCGTTCTCCGCATTCGCCGCTTGGCCTCAGCACGGCCGTTCTCCGCATTCGCCGCTTGGCCTCAGCACGGCCGTTCTCCGCATTCGCCGCTTGGCCTCAGCACGGCCGTTCTCCGCATTCGCCGCTTGGCCTCAGCACGGCCGTTCTCCGCATTCGCCGCTTGGCCTCAGCACTGCTCACCCTCCTGCTCGCCGAGCCAGCAGCGGATCGTCTGGCCGCTGGACAGCCTGAAGACGGGCGGCTCGTGCTGCTCGCAGCGGTCGTGGGCGTGGTCGCACCGGGTGCGGAACGGGCAGCCGCTGGGCAGGTCCCGAGGATCGGGCGGGCGACCCCGAATCGGCTTGACCTGACCCCCGTCGAGGCGGGGCACCGACTCCAGCAGCGCCTTGGTGTACGGGTGCGACGGGTGCTTCACGACGGCCTCGGTGCCGCCCGATTCGACCACCGCGCCGGCGTACATCACCATCACCCGGTCGGCGAACTCCGACACCAGCGAAAGGTCGTGGGTGATGAACAGGATTCCCGTGCCCCGCTCGGATTGCAGCGTGGCCAGCAGGTCGATCACCTGAGCCTGCAACGTCACGTCCAAGGCGGTGGTGGGCTCATCGGCGATCAGCAACGACGGCCCCGCGATCATCACGGTGGCGATCATGGCCCGCTGGCGCATCCCGCCGCTCAGCTCGTGGGGGTAGGCCGACGCGCACCACTCGGGATCGCGGATGCCCACCTCGGCGAGGCTGTCGAGCACCTTCCGGCGCACTGTGGCCCGGTCCAGGCGCTGGCGCAGGCGGGGCACCTCGGCGATCTGCCTGCCCACCTTCATGGTCGGGTCGAGGCTGCTCTGGGGGTCCTGGAAGATGATCCCGATCCGCGTGCCGAGCAGATCCTGGAGATCCTCCCGGCGCCCCGCCGACAGCGCGGTGTCCTCGAACTCGAAGCGCTCGGCCTCGACCGCGGCGCTGTCGGGATGGAACAGGCCGAGCATGCCGAGCACCGAGGCGCTCTTGCCCGACCCCGACTCGCCCACCAGGGCCACCGTCTCGCCCGCGCCGACGGTCAGATCGACGCCGCGGACCGCGGGCACCACTCCGGCGACCGCCCGGAACGAGACGGTCAAGCCCTCGACGGCCAGCACCGGGGTGCGCTCGGTGGTGGAGTCCCTGTCCATCCGCTCGGCCCCTTACTGCCTGACCCTCAGGGTGGGATCCAGCCGCTCCCGCAGCCAGTCGCCCAGGGTGTTCATGGCCAGCACGATCCCGGCCAGCAGCGCGCCCGGGATGACGGTGAGCCACCAGGCCTGCTGGATCAGCCCGCGGCCCTCCGAGATCATCAGGCCCAGCTCTGCTTGCGGGGGCTGGACGCCGAGGCCCAGGAAGCTGAGGGCCGCCGCGAACATGATCAGGCGGGGCACGAAGAGGGTGACGATCACGATGACCGGGGCGAAGCTGTTGGGCAGCACGTGGGAGATCAGGATGCCCGCGTCGGACTTTCCCATGGCCTTGGCCGCGTCGATGTAGGACTCCTCGCGGATCTTGAGCACCTCGCCCCGCACGATGCGGTAGTAGAAGAGCCAGGAGCCCACGCCCAGGATCAGGATCAGGTTCCGGAACGAGGGCCCGATGGAGGCCACCACGGCCAGGGCCAGCACCACGAACGGGATGGCCTGCTGGATGTCGGCCACCCGGCCGAAGCCGACGGCCGCGATCTTCTCGTCGTAGTAGCCGGCCAGGATCCCCGCGGTAACCCCGATGATGCCTCCGCAGGCCACCGCGGCCAGCCCGATCAGCAGCGACAGCCGCACGCCGAACAGCAGGCGGGTGAACAGGTCGCGGCCGGTGGAGTCCGTGCCGAACGGGTAGCTCCACGAGCCCCCGTCGAGCCAGCCTGGCGGCTGCAGCCGGCGCGTCAGCTCGGCGTCCAGCGGATCGTGCCATGTGACCCAGGGCGCCAGCACCGACACCAGCACCACCGCGGCCAGGAAGCCGGCCGAGATGATCAGCGTGGCGCGGGTGCGCCTCCTGGCCGCCGCGGCGGCCCGCGTCAGGCGCCTCGTGCTGGCGGTCGCCGCCTCGGCAGTGCCGGCGCCGTCGGCGGTTCGGCGCGTTCGCAGCCTCATCGTGATCGACCCGTCGGCGCGCCCGCAGCGTCATCGTGCCCGCACCGTCGGCGCGTTCGCAGCCTCATCGCACCCGCACTCTTGGATCGAGGAGCGAATAGGTGATGTCCAGCAGCATGTTGGTGGCGACCACGATCAGGCTGACCATGAACACGTAGGCCTGGACCACCGCTATGTCGCGGTTGATGATCGCCTGGTAGGCCACCCGGCCCATTCCCGGGTAGGCGAATATCACCTCGGCGATGAGCGCGCCCGACATGATCGAGCCGACCTCGAAGGCGAGGACGGTCACGATCGGGATGGCCGCGTTGCGGGCCACGTGGCGGCCGAACACCTGGGTGCCGTTGAGGCCCCGGGCACGCGCGGCCCGCACGTAGTCCCGGTCGAGCACCCCGATCAGGCTCGACCGGTAGATGCGCACCACCGCGGGCAGGGTGGGCAGGGCCACCACTAGCCCCGGCATCACCAGGTGCCTCCAGTCGCCGGTGCCCGAGATGGGCAGCCAGTTCAGGTTCACCCCCAGGATGAGGATCAGCATGATCCCCAGCCAGAAGTCGGGGATGGCCTGGCCCATGGCGGCCACCATCCGGGCCGTCCGGTCGATCCAGGTGCCCTTCCTCAGCGCCGACAGCGCCCCGAGCGGGCCTCCCACCGCCAGCGAGATCGCCAGCCCGACGGCGCCCAGCTTGATGGTCTCGCCGGCCTTCTCGGACACGAACTCGAACGCGGGGCGGGCCTGCCGGAACGAGTCGCCGAAGTTACCCTGCACCGCCCGTCCGACGAACTTGACGTACTGCACCGGGAAGGGGTCGTCGAGTCCGAGCTTGCGGCGGAGGTTCTCGCGCACCTCCTCGTCGGCGTCGGGGGGCAGCAGCGCCGCCGTCGGGTCGCCGGTCAGGAGAAGCAGCCCGTGCACCACGAACAGCACGCCGAGCAGCACCAGGATGCTGTGAAGCATCCGGCGGACCAGGAACTTCAGCATCGGGGCCTAGGGGCCGGGCGGATCGAGAGGCCCACCCGCCCGTTCGTACCGGCTGCCGCGGACGGGGGCCTATTCGCTGACGGAGACGTCGGTGAACATGATCCAGCCCCGGGCGTGGCTCTTCCAGCCCGACACCTTGTCGGTGTTGATGCCGGTGGTGCTCTCGGAGTTCCACAGGTACAGCGCCGGGGCCTCGTCCCTGAGGATGTCGGTGATCTGCCAGATGATCTGGTTGCGCTCGTCGATGTCGAGAGTCACCTTCTCCTCGGCCAGCAGCGGTTCCAGGTCCTCGTTGCAGTAGGTGCTGATGAGCCCCTCGCAGCGGATCAGGAAGTGGAAGAACGTCTCGGCCGGGTACCAGTAGCTCATGAACAGCGGGTCGTAGTCCCCGGCGAGCAGCCGCTGGTTCCCCAGCCCGGGCTCGATCACCTCCAGCTCGGCGTTGACCCCCACATCGGCGAAGTAGTCCACCAGCGCGGTCAGCACATCGGAGATGACGGTGTTCTGGGCGGTGAGCTTGAGGGAGAGCCCGTCGCCGTAGCCGGCCTCGGCCAGCAGCTCCCGGGCTCTGTCCGGATCGTACGGGTAGGCCTCGTTGTTCGGGTTGTAGCCGAAGCCGCCGGGAACGAACGGCTGGCCCAGAGGGGTGGCCGTCCCGCCGAGCAGGGCGTCGATGATGGTCTGGCGGTCTATCGCGTAGTTCAGCGCCTGCCTGACCCTGGCGTCGGTGAGCGCCTCGAAGCCCCGTGCGACCTCGCCCTCGGCGTTCTCGGCCGACGTCCCCTTGTTGGACGCGTTGATGCGGGCGATGGCCACCCGCCCGTCGGCGTAGCTGATGTTGGTCATGCCGGCGTCGGTGACCACGGAGCGCTGGTCGAGCGGGACCGCCGCTATCAAATCGACGCCTCCGCTCACCAGCTCCGACACCCGGGTGGTGGGCTCGGGGATCACCCGCATGACGATCTCGGCGACGAGCGGCTTGCCCTTGGGGCTGCCGTCCCAGTAGTCGGGGTTGGCCTCGAAGGTGGTGTGGCTGTCGATCACGTACTCCACGAACTTGAACGGCCCGCTGCCGATCGGGTTCTGCGCGAACTCGGCCTGGCCGACCTCCGCGTAGTGGTCGGGCGGCACCATCGGCAGCCTGGTGAGGGCGTGCAGCAGCTGCGCGTCCGGGCCCGACAGGTGCATGATCACGTGGTGGTCGTCGACCACTTCGACCTCGACGATGCTGGCGAAGTTCCTGATGAGGTGCGATCCCTCGTCCTCGTCCTGCATCCGGGCCACCGAGGTGGTCACCGACCTGGCGTCGAACGTCTCGCCGTTGTGGAAGGTGATCCCCTCGCGCAGCCAGAACTCGAGCGTCGTGTCGGAGGTGAACGCGAACTCCGACGCCAGCAGCGGAATGAACTCGCCCTCGTAGCTGAAGGTGATCAGGCTGTCGAACACCGCCTGCGAGAACGTCTCGGCGATGATCTGCTTGGCGAAGTTCGGGTCGAGGTTCTCGGGATCCCGGTCCACCGCCACGCGAAGGGTTCCAGACGGCCCGTCATCGGCCGGCGCGGCCATGTCCTCGGTGGCGGCCTCTTCGGCCGCGGCCGTAGCCGCTTCGGCTTCCTCCCTGGCGGCGTCGGCTTCGGCTTGGGCTGCTTCCAGCTGCGCCTCGAGCTCGGCGACGACCTCGGGGTCCACCGTTCCCTCGGCTTCGGCCATGGCCGCCTCGAGGGCTGCCTCCGCCTCGGCTGCCTTGGCTTCGGCCGCCTCGGCCTCGGCCGCGGCCGCGTCAGCGTCCGCCCGGGCCTGAGCGGCTTCGGCTTCGGCCGCGCTGGTGTCTGGAGCGGCATCCTCGTCGTCTCCGCAGGCTGCCGCGATGAGCGTGAAGGCAGCCACGGCTGCAATTGCGCGCCAGAGCTTCATGGTTGTTTCCCCCGATGTGTTGTAGGTCAGCCCCCTGGCCGCGAGCACGGCGCAGACGATTCGGCCGCGGTGCCGCGACGGAGCGAACCTAGCGCGGCGACCGTCGAGGCCGCAAAGCGGCGAGGCCGAGCCGTTGCCGGTAGGTTCGGCGGAGCATGACCTCCAGCGTCGTACCCGGAGTCGAACTCCGTTCTGGTCCTCGCCGAGTGGCTCCCGGTCTGGAATCGCTCCTCGACCCTCGAAGCGTCGCTTTGGTGGGTGCCTCCAGGCGGCGCTCCCGATGGGGCTTCCTGTTCGTTCGGGGCATGGAGCAGGGCGCCGCCCGTCGGAGCAACTACTACATCAGCCGCTCCGTCCACGAGCCCGAGGCGGGCTGGTACCCGAGCATCGAAGCGCTGCCCGAGGTTCCCGAACTGGTGGTGCTGCTGATCGGCGACGCGGGGTCCCGCCAGCAGATCGAGCTGTGCCTGGAACTCGGAGCCAAGGCGGTGATCACCATCGCCACGCCGTTCTCCGGTCGGGACGATCCGCTGCTCGATCGGATCGCCGAGGCAGGCCTGGTGGTGCTGGGGCCCAACACCATGGGGCTGGTCTGCCCGCCCACGGGGCTCGACCTGGCACCGCCCCTGCTGCACGGAGAGGCTCGCGACCCCGGCCGGGTGGCGGTGGTCAGCCAGAGCGGCACGGTGTCCGCCGACGTCGCTCTCGAGCTCTACGTCCGCGGGGTGGGGCTGTCGGCCTTCCTGGGCGTCGGCGACCAGTTCTGCCTCACCGCCAGCCAGGTGATCCGGGCGCTGGCCGACGACGAGTACTCCGACGCCACCGTCGTCTATCTCGAGGATCCGCTCGACGGGGACGACTTCAGGGCCGCGCTGGAGTACTCCCGGGATCGGGGCACCGCGGTGGTGGTGATGCCCGCGGGCGACACCGGGGCCTCGGCTCGGGCGGTCGCCTCCCACACTGGCGCGCTGGCCACCGACGCCAGGGTGCTGCAGGCGGTGTGCGAGGAGGTGGGCGCCTGGTTGGCGACTTCGCCCGCCGACGCGGTCGATCTCGCCTGCGTGGCTGCAAGGCGCCGCTGGGCCGCGGGCCGCCGGGTCGGGGTCCTCTCCGAGGGTGGCGGAGCGGTGGCGCTGGCCGCCGACGTCCTCGGCCGGGCCGGGCTTGCGCTGCCCAGCCTCAGCGGCAAGACCCGAGACCGCGTGGGCCTCCGCCCCGGAGCCAAGGAACTGGCCGACAACCCGGTCGACTTGGCCCTGGTCGGGGCAGTGCGGGAGAGCCCGATGGTGTACGCCGACACGGCCACGGTGCTGGCCGAGAGCGGCGAGGTCGACCAAGTGCTGATCGTCGGCCAGTTCGGCGACCTGATAGGGATGAACCCCGAGCGCGAGGACATCGAGGCCTTCGAGGCCGAGGAGCGTCAGGCGGTGGCTGCCATCGTGGACGCCAGCGCGCGCACCGGCGTTCCGGTGGTGGTGCAGTCGTTCCGAGCCGCGCCCGGCCTGTTCGGAGAGCTGGTCGAGGGCGGCGTGCTCGTCGTCCGCCACCTCGACCATGCGGCCAAGCTGCTGAGACTCGGCGTCGCCGATGCCGGGCCCGGAGCCGCGGGCGCGGTCGACGACTCCCGGGCCGGGTCCCGGAACCTCACATACTGGGAGGCCCGCGACCTGATAGCGCGCCACGGGGTTCCTCTGGTGCCGAGCACGCCTGCGGCGAGCCCCGAGCAGGTGTCGTCGCTCGAGGGCCTGCCCGCGCCGATGGTCGTCAAGGCGCTGGGACGGACGCACAAGTCCCGCGGCGGCGGGGTCGAGGTGGGTCTCGCGGACGTCATGTCCGCGGCAGCCGCGGCCGAGCGGATGCGGCGCGACCTGGGAGCTGAGGAGTTCGCGGTCGAGCCCGATGCCTCCGTGCCGGGCTCTGTCGAGCTGATCGTCGGGGCCCGCAGATCCCCGAGGTTCGGGATCGTGGCCCTCCTCGGTGTGGGCGGGACCCACGCCGAGCAGATCGACGACGTCTCGTTGGGCTTCGCTCCGGTGGACGCGGCCACCTTCGACGCCATGGTCGCGGGCCTGCGGTCCAGCGACCTGATCTGGCGGGGAAGCGAGCCGAGGATCGACCTCGGCGCCGTCCGGGCTGTTCTCCAGTCCCTGACGGCACTGCTGGACGAGCGCGGGGAGGTTCTCTCCGCGGAGGTCAACCCCCTCCTGTGCACCGCCGAGGCTGTGATAGGACTCGATGCCAGAGTCGTTTGCGAGGAGCACGGGCCATGACCTCATCCGCCGAGACCGAACCCCAGTTGGTGGTGGCCGAGGGCCACCGGGTCGGCCGCATCAGGTTCAACCGCCCCGCCAAACTGAACCCGCTGAGCCCGGCCACGCTGGTCGAGTTGAGCGCGGCCCTGCGGGAGTTCGGCCGACGCGACGACATCCATTCGGTCGTGATCGAGGGCACGGGCCGGGCGTTCTCGGCCGGCTTCGACCTGTCAGGCGTCAGCCGGCCCGACACTCTGCGCGGGTGGATCGCGCAGGTGTCCGACAGCTTCGACGCCTTCCGCGACATACTGTCGTCGCCCATTCCCACCATCGCCGCGGTGCGGGGCGCCTGCGTGGGCGGGGCGTTCGACTTGGCCACCTGCTGCGACCTGATCGTGTGCTCCGACGATGCCTTCTTCGGATACACCGAGGCCGCCTTCGGGATGGGGGCTACGTCGCTGGTGCTTCCGTACACCCTCGGGCGGGCCCGCGCCAACGAGGTGCTGCTCACCGGCGGCCGGATCTCCGCCAAACGGGCCCTGGCCTGGGGCATCGTCAATGCGGTCGTGCCCGGCGACGAGCTCGGCGCGGCCGTGGACCGCTACACCGGGCGGTTCGCCAACATCCCCCGGCCGGGCCTGGTCCACAACCGCAGCCATCTCCAGCGCATCTACGAGCTGATGGGGCTCGACCGGGTGGTGTCCATGGGCCAGGACGTCACCACGCTGCGGCTGGCTGACCGCGAGGGCGCCACCGAGTTCGACGAACTGGTGCGCACCCACGGGCTCAAGGAGGCGCTGCGGATCTTCAAGGAGCGCATGCCCGAGGTCATGGACTGAGCCCGGCCGGGTCGACCCGGCCGCTTGGACGCCGCCAGTGCGAACCGGCCGGCTTGATCCGGCCGCTTGGACGCCGCCAGTACGAACCGGCCGGCTTGATCCGGCCGCTCGGGCCCGGCCGGCGCGGCCGTCTCGGTGTGAGCGGCTTCTCCCGGCCGATGAATCACCAGCTGGTCGGCCAGTTCCTCAGGGAGCGCTGCTGCGGCGGCGTCGACGGCAGCGAACGGTGACGCCTGAGCTCGGCGATCAGCAGGGACCGGGTCTCGTCGGGGTGGATGACCTCGTCGATCTGCATCGTCCCGGCCGGGCCGTAGGGGTCGTTGCCTTGGCGCATGCCGTCGGCGAGCTCCTCGAACCTTGCCGCCCGCTCATCGCCGTCGAGGCCGGCCAGCTCGTCACCATGGAGCGCGTTGACGGCTACCTGGGGATCCATGAAGCCGATCTCCGCGGTGGGCCAGGCGACCAGCAGGTCGCTTCCCGTGCCCGCGCCTCCCAGGCTGCCGAAGGCCGCCCCGTAGGCCTTGCGCACCAGCACCACCAGCCTCGGCATCGAGGCCTGCACCAGGGCCTCGAAGAACAGGGTCGACTTGTTGATGAAGCGGTCGTGCTCGACTTTGCGGCCCACCAGGAACCCGGGGGTGTCCTGGAGGATGACCAACGGCAGATCGAAGGCGTCGCACAGGCACAGCAGCCGGGTCCCCTTGTCGCAGGCCGCCGGGGTGAGCGAACCGGCCTCGAACATCGGGTTCGAGGCCATGATCCCCACCGGCATGCCCCCGAGCCGGGCCAGGACCGTGGTCAGGCTCCGACCGAACTTGGGTTTCAGCTCCAGATACTGGCCCTCATCGACCAGCTCGGTGAGCACTCTGCGCATGTCGTAGCCGCGCCGACGCTGAGTGGGCACCATCTCGCTGAGACGGGCCCGGCCCGGCGGAGGGGCCTCAGGTGCGAGCGGCGGAGGCATCTCGATGTTGGAGGGCAGGTACGACAGCCACTGCCGCACCATGCGCACCGCCTCCTCGACGTCGGGAGCGGTCAGGTCGATCAGGCCGGTGATGCGGGCGTGCACCTCGGGCCCGCCCAACTCCTCGAGCGTGACCGACTCGCCGGTGGCGATCTCGACGATCCCGGGCGACACCACGCTCATCGTGGTCCCCTCCACCTGGACGGCCAGATCGCTGGCCGCCGCGACCAGGCTGGACGAACCCAGCGACGTTCCGGTGATCACCGTGGCCAGAGGGATGTCCCGCTTTCGCCGGAGCCAGGCGATGGCCTCGTGGCCGACCTCGCAGATGGCCTCGCTTCCGATGTAGTCGGGGAGCCGACCGCCCCGGTTCTCGCCGAAGTAGACGAGCGGATGCCCGGCTCGCACCGCCTGCAGATAGACGCGGTCCATCCGGCGCAGGTTGACGACGGCCGAGGACGCGCCCTTCACGGTGACGTCGTCGGCCTCGACCGCCACTGGGCGGCCGTCGACGAGCCCGAAGCCGCAAATCCGGCCGTCGCCCGGCGTGCCTGCCCGGTCCTCGGGGTTCCACGAGACCGCGAACGTCCCGATCTCGCGGAAGGAGCCCTCGTCCAACAGCAGGTCGATCCTCTCGCGGGCGTTCAGGATGCCCCTGTCGCGCAGTGACTGGACGCGCCCGGCGCCTCCCATGTCGTCACGGATCCGTTGCCGTCGCTCCTCAAGGTCCTCGGTCAGCTCGTCCATAGAGCGCTGCTGGTCCACTACGGCTCTCTCTCCTGCGTCGATCTGATCTGTGCGGAAGCGACCCCGAGAGGCGCTTCGACGCCCCGCTGCGGCCGAGCCGTCGTTCTCTCGTTGGTGAGAGCGACGGTCCGCCGGTCCGCCGGCCGGCGCTGCCTGCGCCTGATTGTGCCTGCCGGACACGGCGCCACAAGACTCGGGCAAGCGGAGCACCCCTGAGGAGGAGATTGACGATGGCAGGCATTTGCGAGGGCCGGGTGGTGGTGGTGACCGGCGCGGGCCGGGGCATCGGACGGGAGCACGCCCTGGAGTTCGCCCGGCAGGGGGCCCGGGTGGTGGTGAACGACCTCGGAGGGCAGCTCGACGGCCGCGGCGCGTCCGACGCGCCCGCTGAGACGGTGGCCGCCGAGATTCGGGACATGGGCGGCGAAGCGGTCAGCAACTTCGACAACGTGGCCGACACTGAGGGGGCTCGCAGGCTGATCGACACCGCGCTGGAGACGTTCGGCCGGCTCGACGTGCTGGTCAACAACGCGGGGATCATCCGCGACCGAATGCTCGTGAACCTCACCGAGGACGAGTGGGACGCGGTGATCGCGGTTCACCTCAGGGGCACCTACGGCCCGAGCCGCGGCGCGGCGGGCTACTGGCGGGAGCAGGCCAAGGCAGGCCAGCCGGTGGACGGCCGAATAATCAACACCACTTCGACGTCGGGGATCTTCGGCAACGTGGGCCAGACGAACTACGGCGCGGCCAAAGCCGGCATCGCCGCCTTCACGGTGATCGCGGCCCAGGAGCTGGGCCGCTACGGGGTGACGGTCAACGCCATCGCCCCCGACGCCCGGACGCGGCTCACCGAGAACGTCGTCGGGCTCCAGGAGCTCTTCGCCGAGAAGCCCGACGCCTTCGACACGTACAACGCCGGCAACATCTCGCCCCTTGTCGTCTGGCTCGGCAGCGGCGAGTCCAGCGACATCACCGGCAGGGTCTTCCTGGTCCACGGCGGCACCGTCAGCGTGGCCGAAGGCTGGCGGCGAGGCCCCACCGAGACCAAAGACGACCGCTGGGACCCCGCCGAGCTAGGCGCGGTCGTCCCCAACCTGGTCGCCCAAGCCCAACCCAACTCCACCATGCTCGACTAACCCGCATCGGCCTTGACGGGCTCCTATGCCTCCGCTTCTAGGGTGTCGGGCGGGGGAGGCGGACGGTCATCTCGCCGACCGTTACCGGGGGGCCGGTGCCGGTCTCGTTCCAGATGTCCACGTCGATCGTCACCGAGCCGTCGGGAGCGGTGTGCTTTGCGGTGACCTGGCCGCAGAAGCGGAGGGTCTCGTCGCGGTAGACCATCCCGCCGTAGCGGTTCCTGATCCTGGTGACGCGGGCGTGCGGCCCGCCCCACTGGTTCTCGGCCAGCTCGATGAACAGGGCGGTGCGCCAGGCGCCCATGTCGAAGACGTCGTTGAAGCCGGCCCGGGCTGCGGCCCACAGGTCGTAATGGACGTCGCCGCCGTCACGCTCTGGGCCTGGCACTCCGCAGGCGAACATGTACCGGCAGAAATGCTCGATGCGCAGCGGCCCGTGGGAGGCGGCCGGAAGCTCGTCGCCGACCTCTGCCAGGCGGAGGTCGAAGGCCTTCTGCGTGTCGATGCGCATACGGTCATCCTTTCAGATCAGTGCTGACGGCTACAGGCGGCTGACGGCCTCGGCTGCGGAGTACATGAGGCTCGTCCAGCGGTGGACGGCCACCACCGTGCCGTGCTGGTTGCGGTACTCGTTGTGGGTCACCACCACGCCCATCACACCGAACCGGCTGCTCTTCTTCTCGGTCACCTCGGAGATCCACCCCTCGGCGGTCAGGGTGTCGCCCACCTCCAGGTCGGCGAACAGCTCGTACTCGCTCTCGCCGTGGAGGGTGACCAGCTCGTCGGGAATGCCGATCACGTCATAGCTCGGCCCCCTGGCCACCAGCGTGAGGAACGACGGCGGCACCCGGATAGTGCTCAGACCGAGGGCGGCGGCGGCTTCGGGGTCGTGATAGTGGTGGGCGAACTGTTCGAGGCCCCGCGACCAGTCCCGGGCGAAGAACTCGGTGATCTCGGAGATCCCCTTGCTCTCACCGGGCGTGTAGCGCTGCCCGATCAGCGACCGGGCCCGCTCGATCGTCTCCCGCAGCACGGCTATCGACACGGCGAACCTCCCGTCGTCCCGACCGCGCAGGCGCCCGCGATCCGGTCTCGCCCGTCTCCGGTGCTGCCACTGATCCAGTAGTTCACGACCGGGCTTCCTGTGTCGTTTCGGCGGGGCGTAGGAATATGCGAACGTCCACGCACCATGCGCCCCGGCCGTTGGCGAGCACGGTGATGGGGTTGAAGTCGGCCTCGGCGAGCACCGAGCGCAGATCCCAAGCAAGGTTCCCGATGGCCAGCAGGTTCCGGTGCAGGGCCTTACGGTCGGCCGTCGGCATGGTCTGGAGCACCCGCCCGACCGGGCTCGAGTCCACGAGCGTCGCGATCTCTTCCGCGGCCATGGGAAGCAGAGCCCGGCTGACTTGCTGCAGGACTTCCACGGCTGTACCTCCGATGCCGACGGCCAGCACTGGCCCGAACTGGGGGTCGACCTTGACTCCGGCGATCACCTCGAAGCCTTTGTCGAGCATGGCTTGGAGATGCAGAACCTGGGGATGCGGATCCGAGCAGACCGACGAGTGTGCCCTCCTCATCCGCTCGACAGCCTCGACGAGGTGACTAGAAGAACGAAGGTCGAGCGCAAGAAGCCCAACCCGGCTCTTGTGGACGTGCACGGGGCAATGGAGCTTGGCCGCCAGCGGATAGCCGATCTCTCCGGCAGCGGTCACGGCCGCTTCCAGCCTGAGAACGTCGGCTAGAGCTTCGGCGAGCTCAACAGTGGCCCCAGGAACCTCGTCCACGCCGTAGCGGCGCAGCAAGTCCGAGACGGCGTCCGACTTCAGCAGGCGTATGTCGCTCTGGTTCCCGCTCTGGCTCCATGTTTGCTTGCACAGGTCCTCGAAGCCGGGATCTGCCGGTGCCGGGACTGAAGTGGCCGCGGCGGGAGCGGGTGGGCCGGAGGCTGCGGTCGAAGCGTCAGGGGCTGGCTCCTCCGCCGAGCTCCAAGGGCTCGCAATCGGCACCCGGGAGGCCGTCTCGAAATCCACGAGGTGGCGGATGGCCCGGACGCTCTCGCCGGCGCCCTCCAGCACGGGTATGCGCCATGCCCGGCCGAGACTGCCAGCCCGGCCCGCTCGGGTGTCGATGAAGACCACCGCGGTGTCGGCATCCTCGGCGGCGCGCCCCGTGGGGCCCGCTCCCGCGGCGTCCTCGGCCGCCTTCAGCGCTTGGCCGACGTAGTCCGTCGAACCGACGAAGCGGCGGTCGTCCACCGGGATGTCGCCGCACACGCCGATCAGCCCGATGCTCTCGTCGGCGACGAGGATTTCGAGCACACGACGGGTCTTGGCCAACATCACCCCGGCCGGCCCCAGGCCCACGTCGATCGGGTTCGCTCCCGTGTAGTCGGTGTCGAGGATGGCGGCCAGCTCCCGGCAGGTCTTCGGGCCCATGACGGCCAAATCCAGCCCGGCCTCCTCGCACAGGTCGGCGAAATGGGCGGTCTTGCCGCCCGACGTGCCCACCAGCGCCACGCCGCGGCCCCCAACCGCTACGCCGGAGACGAACAGCGACAGCGTCTCGACGAGCTCGTCGATCTCGCGAACCCCGATCACGCCGTGGCGGGCCAGGAACGCCTGCAGCACGTCGGCGTCGGAGACCAGCGCGCCGGTGTGGCCGAAGATGGCGGCCGAGCCCCGCGCCGACCGGCCGACATGCAGGCCGACCACCGGTTTGCCGAGGCGCTGCGCCTTGCAGAGGGAGCGGCTCATCGCGGCGACGTCAGCCACCGCCTCCACGATCACCCCGATCACCGACACGGCCGGATCGTCCGCCAGGAAGTCCACCAGGTCGGCGGTGGTGAGGACGGCCTCGTTGCCGGTGTCGACGAACAGTTGCGGCCCGGTGGGCTTGCCGAGCGTGCGGACGGCGTCGATCATGCCGCCGCTCTGCCCGACCAGCACCGCCCCGCTCAACTGGGGCGGGATGTGGTCGGCGCCGATCCACAGGCCCATCGGCACCGCTGCGTTGACCACGCCCATCGTGTTGGGGCCGAGCAGCGCGATCCCCCAGCGTCGGGCTGCCGCCGCGATCTCGCCCTCGAGCTCCCGGCCGGCCGCGCTCGACTCGCCGAAGCCGCCTGCGAACACCACGGCCGCGCCCACTCCGGCCCGGCCGCACTCGTCGAGCACGCCCGGCACCCTCGGCGGGCCCACGGTGACGAACACGCTGTCGACGGGCCCGGCCGCCTCGACGGTGGGCACGCACTCCACACCGGAGACTTCGCTGTACTTGGGATTCACGGCGACGATCCCGCCGGGGTAGCCCGAGCTTCGCAGCGACTGCAGCACCGACCCGCCCGGGCCGTGCTCGGACGCTCCGACCACCCCCACCCGTGCCGGGCTCAGGAGCCGGTCGAGGTCGAATCGGCCCGCCCGCTCGATGCCCAGTTCGGTGGTCAGCTTGGTGCTCATTCGTGGCGGACCCGGGCGAACAGGGCGGCCAGTCCGGCCAGGATCAGCGAGTTGATGATCAGGAAGCTGGCCACCACCGCCAGCAGCGGATCCACTTCCAACTCCAGGGAGTTGAACATCTTGACCGGCAGCGTCACCTCTTGGATGCGGCTGACGAACAAGGCGATGATCAGTTCGTCGAACGCGATGATGAAGGCCACGATGGCGGCGGCCGCGATTCCGGTCCAGGTCAGCGGCAGCGTCACCTTGAAGAACGCCTGCCACCAGTTGGCGCCCAGAGACATCGCGGTCAGCTCCAGCGACTCGTCGAACGAGCGGAACCTGGCCGCGGTGATGAGCACGATGAACGGCAGCGCGATGACGACGTAGGCCAGCACCAATCCCAGTTCAGTGTCGTATATCCCGAACCGGCGGTACAGGAACAGCAGGGCCAGTCCGTATATCAGCGTCGGGAAGATCAGCGGCAGGATCACGAAGGAGTTCAGCAGCTTGCGGCCGAAGAACTTGCCCCTCACCAGTCCGAGGGCCATCGCGGTGCCCAGAGGCGTGGCGATCAGCACCGCGAAGAACGACACCTTGGCGCTGGTCCACAGCGCGTTCAGCCACTCCGTCGCGCCGAAGAAGTCCCTGAAGCGCCGGAGGCTGTACGCCTCGGGCGGGAACTGGATCCCCCGGGCGTCGCTGAACGACAGGGGCAGCACCACGAGAACGGGGGAGGCGATGAACACGAGGACGACGAAGGCGACGACGCCGAGCAGCGCCTTCTGCCCGCGTGCCCCCGCCTTGCCCATCCGCCGCTGTCGACCCACGGCCCCTACCCCCGCTCGGCGACGCCGCCCGCGCCGAGCATCCGGTCGACGCCCACGAACCGGTTGAACACCGCGAACAGGGCCACCGTGATGACGATCAGCGGCAGGACCAGCACGATGGCAGTGCCGAACTTGCCGAACTCCATGGCGTTCACCCACACCACCTGCGCGATCATGATGTCGCCCGGCCCTCCGATCAGCGCAGGAGTCACATAGGCGCCCAGCGACAGGATGAAGACGATGATCCCCCCGGCGTAGACGCCCGGCAGGCTCAGCGGCAGGGTGACTCTGCGGAACACTCCCCAGCCGCTCGCGCCGAGGCTGCGGGCCGCCGTGAACAGGTCGTCGTCGATGGTCTCCAACGACGAGTAGACGGTCAGCACCACGTAGGGCAGAAGCACCTGCACCATGCCCAGATAGACCGCGTTGGTGGTGAACATGATCCGCAGCGGCTCCTCTATCAGCCCGGCGCCGATGAGAGTCTCGTTCACGAACCCCTTGCGTCCCAGCGTCACGATCAGGCCGTAGGTGCGGATGATGATGCTGACCCAGTAGGGGATCAGCACCAGCGAGATGAGGATGATCCTGACCCTGGGGCCGACGCTCACCAGGAAGTAGGCGACGACATATCCGGCGATCAGGCACAGCACGGTGACGATGGCGGCCGTCTCGAAGGTGTTGCGGAAGGCTCGCAGGTTGACGGTCCGCTC
Organism: Acidimicrobiales bacterium; assembly: GCA_963667505.2. Classification (GTDB taxonomy): domain Bacteria; phylum Actinomycetota; class Acidimicrobiia; order Acidimicrobiales; family Aldehydirespiratoraceae; genus Aldehydirespirator. The sequence continues at coordinate 3,485,345 of OY763490.2, forward strand.
CGGGCCCGAGAACGACAGCGTGTCCTGGAACTCCTGGTTGCCTGCCAGGTCCCAGACCATCCACAGGATCGGGATGACGAACCAGACGATGAGCCACAAGGCCCCGGTCCACGCGAAGACCGCGTACCTCGATGTCAGCGAGCGCAGCCCGAGTCTGGGCCTGGTCGCAGGCGGGGACGTGGCGGCACCGGTGGTCACGGAGGTCAACTCGGCAGCAGCCGACTGAACTCGGCGGGCCAGCGGGCGATCACCCGGTCGCCCGCGGCGAACTCCTCGCGGCCCTCCTCGATGGAGGAGACCGCGTGCAGCGAATCGCCCTGGTCCGTGGTGATGAGATAGCGGATCTCTGTCCCCGAGAAGTAGGCGGCCTCCACCGTGGCGGGCAGCGAGTTGCGAGCCGCGGCACGGTCGCGGTCGCCGGCGGGGTCGCAATCGCTGGCGCGGTCGCCGTCCGGCTCGCGGGAGCGCTCCGAGACGAGGTCGATCCGCTGGGGGCGGACCATGCAGACCACGTCGTCGTCGGAGCCGGCTGTCTCCGAGCCGGCGCCGCTCGGGGTGAACAGCGCGACGCGGGGCTCGCCCCGGGTGGCGAGCTCGGTTCCCTGCGGCGACGGCCGCACCACCCGGCAGGCGATGAGGTTGGCGTCGCCCAGAAAGGACGCCACGAAGGTGTTGGCCGGCCGCTCGTAGACCTCCCGGGGCGTGCCCACCTGCTCGATGCGGCCGTCGCGCATCACCGCAATTCGGTCCGACAGCGTCATCGCCTCGTCCTGGTCGTGGGTCACGTAGATGACGGTCACTTGGAGGCTGCGGTGCAGCAGCCGCAGCTGCTCCTGCATCTCCACGCGCAGCTTCACGTCGAGGGCGCCGAGGGGCTCGTCCATCAGGATCAGCGGCGGTTTGGCCGCGATGGCCCGGGCGGTGGCGATCCGCTGCTGCTGGCCCCCGCTGACCTGGCTGGGGTAGCGGTTCTCGAACCCGGAGAGCTGGACCAGCTCCAGGACCTCCTCCACCCGCTGTTTGATCTCGGCCTTGGGCATCCTGCGAATGCCCAGCGGGAAGGCGATGTTCTTGAACACGGTCATGTGCGGGAACAGGGCGTAGTTTTGGAACACCATCCCGATGTTGCGCTTGTGGATCGGCACCGAGGTGATGGGCTCTCCCCCCACCAGGATCTCGCCCGCGTCGGGCCGCAGCGCGCCGAGCACCAGGTTGAGCAGCGTCGACTTGCCCGACCCGCTGGGGCCAAGCAGCGTGAAGAACTCGCCCGAGCGGATCTCCAGCGACATGGCGTCGACCGCGGTCACCTCGTCGCCGAAGCGCTTGGTGACGCCGCGGAAGACGACGTTCTCGCCGCGGCCGGCGTCCCGACCGGCTTCAGGCTCCGGGTTGTCCGGCGCCGGTGCTGGTGCGGTCACCTACTGGTGCTTCGATCTCCTGCCGAGCGGTCTCCTACTGCGCGGTGCGCCACTCGTCCCAGCGAGCCTGGAAGTCGGGGTTGGCCGCGTAGAAGTCGGGATCGATGATGATCGTGGTGTCGGCGAAGCGGGGGTCGGTGCCCAGCCAGCCGGCCGCGCCCAGCTCGGGCTTCACCAACGGCGTCGACAGCACGTTGGACGGCGCGTAGATGGCGCGGTTGGTGTACTGGGCCTGCCCCACCGAGCCGCCGCAGTAGCCGATCGCCGCCGAGGCGTAGGTGGGCGACTTCACCCCGACCGGGACCACCATCGGGGTGCCGGTGGTCTCGATGACGTGGGTCTGGGGCATGATCTTGTACGGCGCGCCGTCCTTGATGGCGTCCCAAGCCCGCCCGGTCCAGGCGTGGATCATGTCCACCTCCTCGGCCAGCATCAGCTGGGTGATGGAGGCGCCGCTCTCGAAGAACACGGCGATGTCCGGTGCGACCTCGTCCATCTTGGCCAGGGCCTCTTCGACGTCGAAGGGATACAGGTTGGTCGGGTCGTTGCCCAGCGCCACCATGGCCGCCTCGGCCAGGCCCCGGAACGGGGTTCCCCAGCCGTTGCCGTCGGCGCCCCTGGGTCCTGGGAACGTCTCGGTGTCCCAGTAGTCGGCCCAGGTCTCGGGCACCGGCCCGTCGTCGGGCCACTTGTTGGTGTTGTAGAAGACGGCCGAGCCGAACGTGGTGTGGGCGACGGCGTAGTCCGTCGGATGCTGCGACGGGGTCAGGTCGTCGGTGTTGATCACGCTCCAGTCGAGCGGCTGGACCAGCTCGTCGTCGATGGCGGCCTGGAGTTCGTACTCGTTGATCTTGATGGTGTCGAAGGTCGGGTCCCCGGGTGCCTCGACGTCGGCTTTGAGGTAGCTGAGCCCGACTCTTCCCTCGACGTAGATGATCTCGGCGCCGGTGTCGGCTGCGAACGGCTCCAGGCAGGACGCCATGTGGGCGTCCTTGGACAGGCCGCCGCCCGCGACCCAGATGACCGAGGGCTCCTCGCCGGAGGCCTGCAGGCGCTCGTTCATCACGTCGACGAAGGGCCGCTGCGCCTCTTCGGCCATTTGCGCGGCTTCCTCGGCCTCGGCCTTGGCCGCGGCCGCTTCGGTCTGCGCGGCCTCCAGTTGCGCCTCGAGTTCGGCCACAACCTCGGCGTCCACGGTGCCTTCGGCCTCTGCCATGGCAGACGCGAGCGCTGCCTCGGCGTCGGCTGCCTTGGCTGCGGCCGCTTCGGCCTCGGCGGCTGCTTCTGCGGCGGCCGCTTCTGCGGCTTCGGCTTCTGCGGCGGCGGCCTTGGCTTCCGCTTCGGCGGCGGCGGCGTCGGCCTGCGCCTGTTCGACGGCGGCATCCGCCGCGCTGGTGTCCGGCGCGTCCTCGTCGTCGCCGCATGCGGCCGCGACCAGCGCGAATACCAGTAGAAGCGCGACCGTTACGAGCCGCGTTCGGAAACCCCTCATGATTCCTCCCTCGCCCCTGCCCATCCCCAGGCAGAGCCGCCCGGACAATAGTTCAGACATTTTGCGGCTGCCAAGTAGTCGGAGTTCGGCCAAGGGCTTGCGGTGGTGCCGGGCCGGTGGCCGTCAGGCTCAGTCAGAGTCGTCGATGGTGGCCAGCAAGTCGCCCTCGGCCACCGTTGAGCCAGGCGTCACTGCCACCACGGCGACAGTGCCGGCGACAGGCGCGATGACCGGGATCTCCATCTTCATCGACTCGACGACGGCCAGTTCGTCGCCCTCGGCGACCTGCTGGCCGACCGCTGCTTGCACCAGGATCACGCTGGCCGCTATCTCGGCCCGTACTTCATGCAAGACCTGCTCCGATCGAGTTGGGCGTCTTCATCGAACCGGACGCCTCCATGAGAATTGAGCGTGATCCGCGGAATTGAGCGGGATCCGTCGGGTCGAGCCCTTCGGGATGTGCGCTAAGTGCCGGTGAAGTGGGGGGTGCGGCGGGCGCCGTAGGCGGCGACTCCCTCGGTGAAGTCGTCGGTCGTCTCCAGCAGGTACTGCTCCTGCGCCTCCCGGCCCGTGGCGGCCCTGACCAGGGCCTGGAGGTCGCCCCGCATGGTCTCGCGTATGGCCCGTATGGCCAGCGGCCCGGCCGCGGCGATGGTGGCCGCCCTGCGGTGGGCGGCCTCCTCGAGCTGGTCGAGAGGCACGAGTTCGTCGCACAGACCCATGCTGTAGGCCTCCTCGCCCTTGAACCGGCGGCTGGTGTAGAGAACTTCCAGCGCGACCTGATGACCCACGGCGCGAGGCAGGGTCACGGTTAGGCCCATGCCGTGGTGGAAGCCCAGCAGCGAGAAGTTGGCGCAGAAGCGGGCCTCGGGCGCGGCCACCCGGAAGTCGCACACCATGGCCAGCCCGATGCCGCCGCCCACTGCGGCGCCCTGCACTCTGGCGACCACCGGCGTCTTGCACCCGAACAGGGCGATGGCGTCGCGGTACAGCGGCGGCACCAGCTCCTCCTCGTCGTCGTAGAAGTTGCCGCCCGCGCAGAAGTGCTTGCCCTCCGATCCCAGCACGATGGCCCGGGCGCCTGGGTGCTCGTCGATGTCCTCGAAGGCGGCTCGCAGCATGGCCACCAGCTTGTAGTCGAAGTAGTTGTTGGGCGGGCGGTGGATGGTGACGGTGGCGACGTGGTCGTCGTCGATGTCGACGGTCACGTCCTCGTAGGGTCCCAGGCTGGTCATGAGCGCATCCTAGGAGGCCTGCCCCGGCCCGAGCCAAGCCCGTCGCAGGCGGGCCGCGGCAGGTGATGCGGCCGGGCGGGCGGCTCGCTGGCGCGGGTCCGCCCGGCGACCTCAGGTGGCGGTGAAGTTGGGCTTGCGGCGCTCGGCGTAGGCCCTGACGCCCTCGGCGAAGTCGTTGGTGCGCTCGAGGACGCCCTGCTCGGCCATCTCCCGGTCGGTGGCTGCCCTGACGAGTGAGGCGAGGTCGCCGCGCATCGTCTGCCGGATGGCGCGCAGGGCTTGCGGGCCGGTCCCGGCCAGCGTGGCCGCCTTGGCGCGGGCCGCCTCCTCGAGCCGGTCGAGCGGGACCACCTCATCGCAGAGTCCGAGCTCGAGGGCTTCCTCGCCCTTGACCCTGCGGCCGGTGTAGAGCATGTCGAGAGTGGTCTGGTGGCCGACGGCCCTGGGCAGGGTGACGGTGAGTCCGAAGCCGTGGTGGAAGCCCAGCAGCGAGAAGTTGGCCGAGAAGCGGGCCTCGGGCGCGGCCACCCGGAAGTCGGCCATCATGGCCAGGCCCAGCCCGCCGCCGACCGCGGCGCCCTGCACCGCGGCGACCACCGGCGTCTTGGCCTCGAAGAGCCTCACCGCGGCGCGGTACAGCTCGTCCACCCGCTCCTCGTCGTCCCGGGCGAAGTTGGCGCCCGCGCAGAAGTGTTTGCCCTCCGATGCCAGCACGACGGCTCGGCACCCGTCGTGCCCGTCGATGTCGGCGAAGGCGGTCCCCAGCGAGGCGATCAGGCGATAGTCGAAGAAGTTGTTGGGCGGACGGTGGATGGTGACGGTGGCCACATGGTCGTCGCCCACGTCCACCGTGACGTCGGGATAGTCCCCCAGGCCAGCCACGGCCCCATCCTAGGAGGCCCTCTTCGGCCGGGGCCAAGCCAGTCCCAGGCGCGGCGCGCGCCGGCGGCGGACTCCGAGAGCGAGGCTCGCCGGGGCGGACGGCCCGTGCCGTGGGTCCGCCTGGCTAGAACGACACCGCCGACTCTCGGCTCAGTCGCTGTCAGGGGAGCAGTGCTTCGGCCGAGGCGGCCCAGCGGACGTGGTCGGCGACCGTGGCGGGGTCGAAGCCGGGGACCGCCAGCGACGATACGCCGAGGCTGCTGGCGGTGGCGGCGATCCTGGCCGGGTCGGGATCCTCGAAGACCAGGTCGTCGAGCGCGGCGGGCGGAACCAGGGCTGCGGCGGCTGGCAGGTCGCCCCGCACGAGTTCTTCGCGGATGGCGTCGGCAAGGATGGCGTCGAGGCCCCATCCTTGCCGCACCTCGGCCGCGGTGTTGAGGGAGGCGTAGACGGCGACGTGCATGATCGAATCCTGCGGGGCGTCGGCGTGGCGTACTAGTGGGGCCCAGATCACCTCCGGCGGCCGGGGTCGGCGGTCTGCGCCGCGGCGCACGGCGGACACGGAGCGCTCGAGATCCGACGCCGGGATGGCCCAGAGCAGGATCCGGTCGGCCCGCGCGCCCGCAGTGCGCAGCAGCTGGTCGCCACGGCCCGCCATAAGGATCGGGACCGGATCCAAGGCGACGTCGAGGCCGCGTCCTGACGCTGCGTCGAGCGTGCCGGTGGCCGCGACGTCGCGAAGGAAGGCGGCTAGTTCGGCGACTCTCGCGGCGGCGTCCTGCCGGGATATCCGGGCTGCGGCGGTGACCTCCGATCCGCCCGCCGCGATCCCGCAGAACACGCGGCCGGGTGCGGTCTCCTGCAATGTCGCCAGCGCCGAGGCGGTGTGGAAGCGGTGGCGCATGTACGGGTTGGTCATGGCCGGCCCGATCTCGATCCGATCGGTGGCAGAGGCGGCCTCGCCGAGCAGCATCCACACGTCGCGCCACCAGAAGGCGTCGGCCAAGCCGATCCACTCCGCTCCTGCCCCCTCGGCGGCCTGGGCGAGGCCCACCGCTTGGCCGGGGCTGGGGTTGGGCACATGGCCGATCACGCCGACCATCGGTCACCTCGCAGCCTGGCGGTCATGGTCGCGGAGGCGGCGGGTCTGGGTCCGCGCTCGACTCGGACATGCATGGGTCGGCTCGCAGGTCGGCGGACATGGCTGCGAAGGCCTCGGCCGCGTGGGCCACGCCTCCGTGCAGGTCGTCCTGGACCAGGGCCAGCCCGATGCTGGCGGGCCGGTGCTCGCGGACCAGTTCCGCCAGTCGCTCACCCACCGCCGAGGGCTGCCCCACCAGCATCAGCCGTTGCAGAGCCGTGTCGTTGACCAGCCTCCGGGCCGGTTCCGGGTCGCCGCCCCGGATCGCGTCGGCGGCCGCCCTCACGGCCTCGGCGTCGAGCCCGAGCTCCTCCCGCACTTGGGGAGGGGTGTCGAGCAGCGACCAGATCATTTCGGGCCGATGCCGCTCCACCGCCTCGTCGGTGAACGCCGCGCTCGGGTACAGCGCGATGTCGATCGGGCGCTTCGAGCGGGCCCAGCCGACCACCGCCGGGTAGCGGAACGGGGGCATTCCGGCCACGAACGCGCCGTCGGCCTGCTCCGACGCCAGCCGGTTGAGCCGGGGGCCGCGGGCGCCCACGAACAGCGGCAGCGGTGCGCCGGCGGCTGCTTCGGTGACGGCGACATCGGATGGCGAGTAGCCCGGGGCCTGCGTGCCGGTGGCCGCGGCCCGGGCGATGCAGAGGAACTCGCGCACGCGGGCGACCGGCTGGGAGGCGCGCAGCCCGAACGGGGACAGCGACATCTGGCCCCCGGCACCGACCCCGAGGATCGCTCGTCCGCCGCTGAGCTCGTGGATCGTGAGCATGCTTGCTGCCGTCACCCCTGGATGGCGCACGTAGGGGTTGGTGATGCCGGTGGCCAGCCGGATCCGGTCGGTGACGACCGCGGCCGCGGCGAGCACGGCGAAGGGTTCGCGGCCGGGCCCCTCGTCGCCCACCCACAGCTCGTTCAGGTCGAGGGCCTCGACATGGCGCGCCAGGTCGACCAGCGCGGGCGCCGGCGCGTCGGGAAACACCCACACGCCGACCGCCGGATCGGAAGGGGTGTCGCGCCTCACGGCATCGACCCTCTATCGCGCACCGGCCTACTGTCGCGCACCGGCCTACCGTCGCGCACCGGCCTACTATCGCGGCCATGGCCTGGATCGACACCGTCTCTTGGGCCGACGCCGAGGGCCCTTTGCGGGACGCGTACGACTGGCAGGCGGCCGTGCTGGGGGAGCCGGCCGAGTTCACCATGCTCGGCAGCCTCTACCCACCGATCGTCGAGGAGCGGCTCCGGCTCTACCGCACCGTCGAGAGCTGCCCGTCGCGGCTCACCCCGGTCGAGCGCCAGACGGCCGCGTTCGTGACGTCCAGGCTGAACGGCACCGACCACTGCGCGTCGGGGCTGCGGCTCAAGCTCGCGTCGCTCGGTCTCGCGGCTGAAGTTCTCGACGCCGTCGACGCCGACCCGTCCGACGTGCAGACCGGCGACGGCCGCTTCGATGCGATCTGCGCCCATGCCGCCAAGCTCGCCCAGTCGCCCGCCGCGGTCACCGAGGACGACCTCTGCCCGCTGCGCGAGCACGGGCTCAGCGACCTCGACATCCTCGACCTCAACAACATGGTCGCCTACTACTCCTACATCAACCGGGTGGTGATGGGCCTCGGGCTCCGCAGCGTGATGACCACCACCCATCAGGCGACCAGAGCGGTTCCCGACGAGCGCTGACATCGGTCGTCTCACAGCTGGGGAACCACCTCGGAGGCGAGGACCTCCACTGTTCGCAGCGAGCTGGCGTCGTCCTGGCCGGGGATGATCGAGAGATCCCCCACGCCGAGCTCGGCGAAGCGGCCGATGGTGTCGACCATCTCGTCCGCCGAGCCGGTGGTCGCGTGCCATTCGACCACGTTGCCGGTCACGTCGTGGGCGCCGTACTCGAGCCGGGTCCGGTGGGCGAGGAACACTCCGCCCGCGTCGAAGAACCGCCGGGCGACCGGAGCGAGCTCGGCGGGCGTGGCCCGCGAGGTCTGGAAAGGCAGGCCCCGCGCCACCGCTCGGGACATGGTGGCGGCGGCGCCGGCCAGCCACAGGGGCGGCGGGACGGCGCGGGACGGCCCGGGCGACAGGGACTCGTCGGCCAGCAGCCGACGGAGGTCGTCGAGGCGGTCTTCGAAGACGGCCCCACGGTCGCCGAAGGCAACGCCCCTCGACTCGAGGTCGTGGGCCCAGAACCCGGGCGCCACGACGAGCACGAATCCGCCGCCCGCCATCCGGTGGAGCGTGTTGGCCTGCTTGGCGAGCCAGGCCGGGTCGCGCAGCGGCAGCACCGCGGCGGTGATGCCTGTTCGGGCCGTGGGCTGCCGCCCGGCCAGCCAGGCCAGCTCGCTCATGCTCTCCATCCCGCCGGCCCAGCCGGTGAAGTCGGGGTTGGCCAGGTAGCCGTCGCCGAGCCAGAGCGTGTCGAGGCCGCCCTCGACGGCCATCCGGCTCAGCTCGAGGGCCGTCTCCTTCGTGGTGGCGAACGGCGAGATCCCGATCCGCATACCAGCTCCGTCACTGAGCGTTGCTCGACCACTGAGCGTTGCTCGACCGGCCGCTCACGGGGGTTCGCCAGCCGAAGAGGTCGGGTGCTGCTCCGGTCTGGATGTCGATGAGCGCTTGACGCAGCCTCATCGTGTTGGGGCCGGGCCGGCCGCCGCTGACGGTGAGCGTCCGGGAGCCGTGCAGGATGGTGCCGACCGGCGCCACCGCCGCAGCCGTGCCCGTCAGGAAGGCCTCGCCCCGCTCGGCCCACTCGGCCAGCTCGTCTGGATCGATCGTGCGCTCCTCCACCTCGTAGCCGAGGTGCTTGGCGAGTTCGATCACCGAGGCCCGGGTGACGCCGTGCAGGAACGACTCGTCCAGGCGGCGGGTGACCACCCTTTCGCCGTCGGCGAGGAAGAAGTTGGACGCGCCGGTCTCGGTGATGTCGCCCGCAGTGGCGAAGAGAATCTGGTCGACGGCCTCGTTGGCGGCCATCGAGTCCAACGTGACGCCCAGCGCCATCGCGTAGTTCGCGCCGCACTTGACCATCCCGAACTGCGGCACGGTGCGGGGGATCGACGTCTCCACCAGCAGGGTGAGCGGCCGCATTCCGCCCTTGAAGTAGTCGCCGACCGGGCTGTTCACGACGTACAGCAGCGCGCTGCTGCTCGGGCGGGCCGCCGCGCCGATGTCCGAGTCGGTGCCGACCAGGGTCGGGCGGATGTACAGGGAGCCGGGCGGAGCGGGAGCCTCGTCGGCGTTGGCCTCCACCGAGTCGATGATCATCCGGCGCAGCGTGTCCGGGTCGATGCGGGGCAGTCGCAGCAGGGCCGCGCTGGCCGCCATCCGCTCGACGTGGCTGTCGAGCCGGAATATCGCCAGCGACCCGTCCTTCTGGCGGTGGGCCTTGAGGCCCTCGAAAACCGCGCTGCCGTAGTGCAGCACATGGGCGGCGGGGCTGATGGTCAAGTCGCCGTAGGGCTCGGGGGATCCTGCGTAGACGTAGGGCCCACCGTCGGCTCGTGCGGTGGTCATCCAATCGCACAGGACGGTCCCGAACGGGACGCTGAAAGGGTCGGGCTTGCCGGTCACTCGCGCTCCCTTCGAGACGACCGTATGTGTATAGCCGACTCGCATATCCGATAGGCCAACCGGAACGCCGCCGGGCCCCGGCCGCGCTCCGGTCCTTCTAGGACGATCCAGCCAGCGGCCCCGCGGCCCCGGAACTGGCCGCATGAGCGCGGGGACGGCCACTTTCTGCCTGCGGGTAGAACTCCCGCACCAGCCGATCAACTCGCTCCGCCACAGTGCGTATGGCCTGTCGGAAGGACCGATCCGCAGGGGCTATGGCATAGTTGCAGAGTCGCTGAGTCGATCACATGTCTGTGGCATGGACCGCCATAGACCGGCGATGGAGACACTATGAGCAAAGGCGCTCGTTCCATCAGCAAGTCCACCAGCGGTGAGGCCGGGGCTGGGCCGAGGCTGCTGTCGGGCGGCAATCCGCAGATCCCCAAGGGGGAGGGCGACGGCCCGGTGCAGGACTACATCGCGGCGATGCCGGGGTGGAAGCGCAGCGTCGGCGAGCAGCTCGACTCGCTCATCGGGCGGGTGGTGCCCGATGTGCACAAGGCCGTGAAGTGGAACCAGCCGTTCTACGGCCTGGCGGGCGAGGGCTGGTTCATGGCGTACCGCTGCTTCAACCGCTACATCAAGGTGACGTTCTTCAGGGGCACGTCGCTGGACCCGGTCCCGCCCGAGAGCTCCAAGGTGCCTGAGACCCGCTACTTCCACATCCACGAGAACGACGACCTAGACGAGCCCCGGTTCGCCTCCTGGATAGAGCAAGCCAGCAACCTCCCCGGCGAGAAACTCTGACCCTCAACCCAACAAGCCTCGATGCGAGGCGCCACCCAGCTGGACTGTGGCCCAGTCGGACGGGTCCGCCGGGCCGTCCGTCGAGGCTCTCATTCGGCGGTGCGGAACGCCTCGATGCGGTTGTCGAGATTGAAGAGCATCGCGATGAACTGCTGTACGTCGTCTGCGGTGACGCCGTCGAGCGCCGCCTTTCGGCGGGCGGGGGTAGCCACCTCTGCGTCGTCGACATGGTGGCGGCTGAGCAGCAGGTTGACGAGCTGCGGGTTCGACTCCAGCGCGTAGTCGTCGCTGACCACGGCGACCGCCTGGGCGAGGTCGCGGTCGGCGGGGCCGTCAGCGATCAGTTCGGCCAGGATCGCGATGACCTGTTCATGCCCGGCCTCCAGGTTCTCCGACGCGCCCGTAGAGAAGATGCGGCCCTCCCATGTGCCGAAGGCGCGTTCCGCCGACACCGTCGCATCAGCCACGTAGGCGTCGCCGAGCGCCTCGCGCACCCGCACGGTGAGCAGGTCGTTGATCACCGCAGCGGCGACATCGGCGACGACCAGCGACTCCGCGGTGACGGGCGCGGCTGCGGCGAACACGAGGTCGAAGCCCGCAGCCCCGGCGTCGGCGTCAACCGGGACGGTGATGCGCTCGACACCGGTCCGCAGACCCGGCCGTCGGTTCTCGAACGTGTCCGGCGCCCCCGACGGCAGGGTGCCGATGTAGCGTGCCGCCAGATCGGCCACCACGGCGCGCTCTATGTCGCCGACGACGGCCACGATCAGGTCGTCCACATCGCCTAGTCGGGCTTCGTACAGGGCGAGCATCGACTCCGGGGTGGCGGCGTCGATCTGCTCTTGCGTGGCGATGAACTGGAACCACGGGCTCCCGCCGTACACCGCATCGAGCAGCGCCAGCTCGGAGATCCACTGCGGGATGGTCTGAGCGTTGGCGAGCCGGGTCGTCATGGCCTGGACCTGCTCTCTGACCGCGACCTCGGTGACACGCGGCTCGGTGACGTACAGGTGCATCAGCACGAAGAGCGTCTCGAGGTCGCCGGCGCCCGACGCTGCGGCGAAGCCCTCGGAGAACTCTGTGATGAACGGCTGGACCCCCGCTGTCGTGTCGGACAGGTATTGGTCCAGTTGCGTGGCCGAGGCGTCTGCCACGCCGCTGGCCGCGACCGCCGCCGTCGCGTGCCGCACCAGAGCGGAGTCGCCGACGCTGAGCGTGGACCAGCCGCCCAGCCCCTCGGCGACGACCTCCACCTCTCCGGCCGCGGTGTCAGACGGTGCGAACACGACGCGGGCGCCGTTGGGGAACTCCCACTCGTAGGCGTCGGGGAGCAGCTCCACTTCCGACTCGCGCGACGGCGCGACCGGATCGGGCCGCTCCATCAGCGTCTCGACCTCGGCTTCCGCGTCGGGCGGGGCGAGCGGCGTGGCCGCCTCGACGGCTGCGAGCAGATCGGCGGCGGTCGGCACTGCGGACGGGTCCGGTCCGATGGCCACCACCAGCGGCGGCGCTTTGTCCAGCACCCACCTCAGGTGCGCGGTCAGTTCCTCGGTCGTGTACGTGTCGAGCAGGGCGTCGAGCCGCTCCACCCGGTCGGTCGTCGACGAGATGTCGGCTCCGCTCAAGAAGTGCCAGACATAGTCGAAGGCGTATTCGTCGTCGGGCCGCGTCTCGGAGGCGTCGAGCTGGAATCGCAGCGAGGCCCGCAGCGCGTCGACGGCCTGGCCGAGCTCATCGGAGGTGAAGCCGAAATGGGCTGCGCCCTCCACGACCGACAGGTAGTCGGTGGTGGCCTGCACCAGGTCGGTGCCCTGAAAGTTGGTGCCGTAAAGACGCAGGCCCCGAGCCGCGTCGAACGCGAAGAGTTTCGGCTCGTCGGCTTGGGCCATGAGGCCTGCCCTGTGAGCGGCGTCAAGCCGGATGTCGAGCATCTGGGCGATCACGTCCTCCATCAGCAGGAGCCGCTCGCCGCCGACGGTGCCAGCCGGCCACGCGGGGAGCTGCCAGTCCAACGAGATGTAGGTGGGGCCGTGGTCGGGGTGGGTCACCACGTCGGCGACCGGCGCAGTGACGAACTGCACCGTGAACGCGCTCCGATCCGGCTGCTCGGGCGCCGACGGGGTGCGCGGCGCGAGGCCGTCGAAATGCTCGACCACCAGCTCTTCCATCTGCGTCACGGGCAGGTCGCCGACCACGACGACAGCTATGTTCTCGGGCCGGTACCAGGTGTCGTAGAACTCTCGCAGGTCGGCGGCGGAGACCGTCTCGTTCGACTCCTCGCTGCCGCCGATCAGCATCCCCTCATAGACGGTTCCCCGGTAGTAGATCGCGTCGAGGAAGTTCGCCATCCGGCCGCTGGCGGACTCGTCGCGCAGCCGGTACTCGTCGAGCACGATGCCGCGTTCCTTCTCGACCTCTTCGGGCAGGATCGTGGCGGCGGACGCCCATTCCGCCAGCACCGTGAACGCCGTGTCGAGCGCTTCGGGGTCGTCCAGCAGGAAGTCCAGCAGGTAGACGGTCTCGTCCGGGCTGGTGAAGGCGTTCAGGTCGGGGCCGAAGTCGATGCCGAGGTCGCGCAGAGCCTGGCCCAGCTCGTTCTTCGAGAACCGCTCGGTGCCGTTGAACAGCATGTGCTCCAGGAAGTGGGCGGTGCCTTCCTCGCCTTCGGGGTCGAGCACACCGCCGGCGTTGACGGCCAGGTACATGGACACGGATTCGCCGGGGGAGTCGTTGGACCGCAGGTAGTAGGCCAGGCCGTTCGGCAGTTCGCCGATCAGCACCTCAGGATCGACAGGCAGCATGGCCGAGTCCATGCCCGCCGCGGGGTCGTAGTCGTTGAAATCGCCCAGATCCACGGGGTCGCCGATCTGCGCCGGTTCTGGTTCGGGCAGGTCCGCATCCGCGTCAGCGCCGTCCTCCATCTCTGCCTCGTCCTCATCGGCGGTGGCTGCTTCCGCCGCGCTGTCATCGGCAGCGTCGTCCTCGTCCTCATCGGCGGCTGCTCTTGCTGCGCTGTCATCGGCAATGTCGGCGTCGGCGGGTTCGTCGCTGGTGGGCGCGTCGCTGGGTTCGTCGCTGGTTGACGTGTCGGAGGTGTCTGCCTGGACTTGCTCCTCCGCGGTGCCGTCGGAGGCGGCGTCGTCTCGGCTCGTGTCCGGGTCGCTGCCCGAGCACGCCGCCAGCAGCACGGCCACGAGGAGCGCAGCGGGATACCTGCGCCAAGAAGTCGTTCTCATCGATGTCACCGGCCTTCAGGCACTCGGATATGAACCACCGATGCTAACGCCCGGCGAACGGCGCTCTGATGCCCCAACCAGCGCCTGCCCGCAGACGCCCGGGGTTACAGGCACGCCAGGCTCGGCGGGCGTCGCTGCCTACACCAGGTGCGGTTTCGTGGTGGAGGGTCGATTCCGCGACACCTTGTGGCGTGACGACACATGGCACGACGACCTGTCGATGGCCATCCTCGCACCGCAATGGAAGGCCCCACAGGCGGGCGCCCGGACGCCGCGCTGACGGCGGCGACCGCGGGAGGCAACCGTGTGGAAGAGCAGTCCAGCTCCGGCTGGGTTCGGTGGCTCCTCAGGTCTGGGTGCCGAGGTCCGGTTGGTCTGGTGCCGGGTTGCGTCTGCCGGGGGCATGGAGGAAGACGAGGCTGCCGACGACTACGGCCATCCCTGCGAGCATGACGGGCATCCTCACGCCTTCCAGCATGCTCGTGCCGAAGCGGTCGATGACCCACATGGCCGCTAGCCCGGCGGCGGGACCGGCGTACAGGATCGCGACGACCCTCGGCCGGGTCGAAGTTGCGAGGCCGCCCATGTACGCGACTGCGCTCAGCGCGTTCGGCGCTGCGACGGCCGCGGTCACGACAGGAGCGACCAAGGGCGGGAAGGACGACGGTCCGAGCACCGCGGCGACTACAGCGAACACGACTGCCATCAACAGGCATCCGCACGCGTAGATGACCGCCGACGCGGTGACCGTCGCGGGGTGGTCTTCGCCGACGCCGCTGATCACCTGCCCCGCCGACACGGGCGCGTACCCGAAGCCGGCGGCGGAGCAGATGGCCAGCGCCCACAGAGCGTCCCAGTGCGGTGCCGAAGCGGCCGTCCCGGAGTCCAGCTGGGACCACAGCATCAGCGCCGTGCCCGCAGCCGCGACCGCCGACCATCCGTAGACCCGCAGCGGGGCGGGCGTGTGCCTGGGGCTGTCCATCGAGACGAACCACAGCGTCGCCAGCGGCATCACCGCCCACGCTGCCACGGTCACCGCCGGCGACGCGGCCACTCCGGCGGCCATCGTCAGAGGCCATCCGAGCCTGTTCCATGCGCTCATCGCCAGCCAGCGCCGCGTCCTGCGGCTCCGTCGCCAGCAGGCAGACAGGACGCCGCTCCATCCGCGCAGCGCAACCAGGTCGTTGCGCCGGCCTGGGAGGCTCAGCCACACCCACAGCGTCAGCGCATAGGAGCCGAAGAAGCAGGTGGCGACCGCCGGCAGTTCGCGCAAGGAACCGACGCTGACCGCCACCACCGCCGCACCTGCCAGCATCACCGCGTCGAAGCCGGCGGCGTAGCCCATCAACAACCGCGCCCGAGCCGGGCCGCTCAACCTCTTGGCCACCGTCGAGAGGCTAGTAGGCCCACGAACGTCACCAGCATCGATGGCCTCCCAACCCGCATCTTCGAGGACAACCCGTAGCTCGCCGAACGCACCTACGTTCCCTGGTGAGCCTCAGCGCGAGTGTCGCATGCGTGCCCACAGCCAGCGTGTCGCGCCGACGCATGTCGCAGCCAGCGTCGCGGCAGCCAGCAGGGTCTTGACCAACGTGAACACGGCGGCCGGCCATGCCAGCGGAGTCGGCGCACCGTCATGGCTCAGCGCCAGCGCCGCGACGGCGATGTTCTCCAGCGCATCCGCCGACGCGACCGCCGGCGCCAGCAGATGCAGCGGCGGCCCGCCTCGATACAGCCTCGACAACAGGACTGCGAACAGCATGCCGTAGCAGACCGGAAACACCATGTCGATGGTGAGCGCGGTCGTGGCGTAGACCGCCCGCGCGCTGGTGTCGAGGTGGTCGAGGGCGTCGAACAGGGCCGCCGCTTCTGCCGGTGTGTACCAGCCCCGGCTGTCGAGCAGGTCCAACCCGGCCAGCCGGGCGTTCCTCCAAACGAGGCCCGCCACACAGCCGACAACCCCGACCGAGGCCACAACCGCGATTCGCCTGGTCGCGAACCGCTGCAATGTCACACCATTCGAACGCCGCCGCCTCGTACCGGCCAGCGTAACGACACCAGCACAACGGCCGCGACAGTGGGACTATCATCAAGGTCTCGACCGCCCCCGGCCCCTCCACCGCCTCCCGCTAGGCTCCAACCCCGGCCAAGCGGCCCGCACGCCCATTTTGCACAGCCAACCGCGCACCCCCCGCCCTCGTGAGGGATGCGCGAAATGCGTCCAAATGTCCGCACCCCGTTCGGCGTCGGAGCGGCTCATAGGGCGGGCGATGGCGTCTCCGGTCATGCCGCGGTGGCTGTCACGGAGGCGGGCGGCGTTCACGATGTCGACTTCCCCTCCGAGCAGGTCCTCCAGTTCGGCTTGAAGCCTGGCCAGGTCGAACAGCGATGTCCTGGGCTCGAACTCGATCAGGAAGTCGTAGTCGCGGATCAGCGGCGCACAGAGCTGAGAATTAGAAGTCTAGAGATCTGAGAATTAGTAGCGTAAGAATCTGAGAATTGGTAGTGTAGGAGTCCGTGAGGCCGACGTACGAGCCCAGGGTCGTGGATGAGCAGCTTGATCGGCTCCTGGATGGGCTGCCAGCAGTATGTCTTGAGGGGCCACGGGCTGTGGGCAAGACCTCGACGGCGCTGCGGAGGGCTCGGACCGTTCGCGACCTGGACGATCCTGAGACTATGGCGCTCGTCGAGGCCGACCCTGGCCGGCTCGTAAGGGGCGAGACGCCCGTCTTCATCGACGAATGGCAGCAGTACCCGCCGTCGTGGGACCTAGTGCGGCGGGCGGTGGACCGGGGCGCCGGTCCGGGCAGTTTCCTCCTGGCCGGGTCAACGTCGCCACAGACCGCGCCCACCCACTCCGGGGCCGGGCGCATCGTCACTCTGAGAATGAGACCGATGAGCCTGTTCGAGCGGGGCGCGGCGCAGCCGTCCGTGAGCCTGGCGCAGATGCTCGCAGGCAGCCGGCCCGACATCGATGGCGAGACCGACGTCGCGCTCGACGACTATGTCCGCGAGATTGAGGACTCGGGCTTTCCGGGGATGCGTTCGGCGGATCCGGGCGTGCGGCCAGACCTGCTCGACGGCTACTTGGACCGGGCCACCGACCACGATTTGCTGTTGATGGGCCATCGGGTGAGACGTCCGGGGATCGTGCGTCGCTGGCTGGCCGCCTACGCCGCGGCCACCTCCACCGCGGCCAGCTACGAGACGATCAGGGACGCGGCCACCGGCGGCGAGTCCGCCAAGCCGGCCAAGACCACCACAACGCTGTACCGCGACCTGCTGGAGGCGATGTGGCTCGTTGACCCGCTGTCGGCGTGGTGGCCTCTGGGCAACCCTATGAGCCGGCTCAAGCGTGGCCCCAAGCACCACCTCGCCGATCCCGCCCTGGCTGCCCGCTTGGTCGGCGCCACCGCATCGGGACTGGTGAGCGGCAGCCCGGCCGTGCCGCGGGGTCTAGGGGCGGGTCCTCTGCTGGGGGCTCTGTTCGAGTCGCTTGTCACCTTGGACATGCGGGTCTACGCGCAGGCCGCCGGGGCCTCCGTGGGGCATCTGCGAACATGGAACGACGACCGCGAGATTGATCTGGTTGTTGAGAAAGACCGGCGCCTGCTAGCCATCGAGGTCAAGCTAGCCGCCACTGCGGGTCGTGACGACACCAGCCATCTGCGATGGCTCGCCGACCGCCTGGGCCCCGACCTCGCCGACACGATGATCGTCACCACCGGCCGCCACGCATACCGCGACCGCGACGGCATCGCAGTAGTCCCCGCCGCCCTCCTCGGCCCCTAACGGTGACGCGCTGGCCGCTGACAACAACCGTCACAGGATGCGGCGGACCGCTGGGGAGGTGTGCGAGCACGCTTTGAAGGGCGCTACAGTCCTCAGGAGGACACACTTGGGATTAGCGTCCAAGGTGTACATCTTTGGCTTTTTTCCTGTAGGGACGCGCAAATCACTGGCCGCTGGTGGGTCAACAATTCCCCAGTCTGGGGAACGGCCTTGGTCTGGCGCGCGCCAGCGGCCCCCGGCGGGCACTAAGCGCCTCCGAGCACGCCCGCCCGGCCCTTCGCCCGCCTGCCGCTAGGATCAGAACCCCGCCCGAGCGGCCCGCACGCTATTTCGCGCAGCGAACCGCGCAAGCCTCGCCCTCGTGGGGATGCGCGAAATCCAAACCCCGAGGTCAGGGCCTCGACCTTGGAGGGGCTTGGCACGGATTTCGCGCGATCTTGGCACGCATTTTCTTGCCGGGAGCGCGAAAGCGCAGGTCAGAGGCGGTGCAGGCGACCAGGCTGCCGGAGGTTGTCGCCGGGTGAGCCAGTCCGTTCGGTGTGAAGTGACCTGGGGCCACAACCCTACCCGCCGCGGTGAGCAACCAGCCCCGACACTGCTGCGCCAGGACCCCCCAGCAGGACAAAGGGCAGCGGTGCACATATGCACTATTATCTCATTCAGGGTTGGCGGAGATAGCCCGGCGGCCAGATAGCCCGACGGCCCAGGAAGGATCTGACATGACCGGCCCCGACTGCATGACCGGCCCCGCTGCGGGCGCCGGCGCGCCTTCGGTCCCGCAGCGTCGGCGCGCTGCTGTCTTGGGGGTGTGCGCCGCGGTCGCGGTGCTCGCCGCAATGCTGGCCGCGGCGCCCGCGGCGGCCCAAGACCCCGCCACAGAGCTGTGCGGCCGCGCAGGCGTTGAGCAGTTCAGCGACGTCACCTCAGGCGACTACGGCGCCGCGTACATACTGTGCGCCCGGGCCCTCGAACTCACCAAAGGCACCAATTCGGGCGGCTTCGAGCCCCACGCCAAACTCAGCCGCGCCCAGATGGCCGCTTTCTTGGCCAGGCTATGGCGCGATACTCTCGGCCGGACCTGCCCCACCGAACCCGCGCACACCTTCACCGACACCGCCGCCAGCTTCGCCAAAGACGACATCGCCTGCATCTACGCGCTCGGCGTCACCAAAGGCACCACCGGCACCACCTTCAGCCCCGACAAGGACCTCAACACAGCCGCGGTCACCCGCTTCACTGCGAGGCTCCTCAACAAAGCCAGCACCGGCGCCTGCGACCTCACAGGCGACGAACTCGCCGCGGCCGCCGCCTGCCTCACCGGGCTCAACATCGCCCCCGACACCGCCGAAGCCGCCGCCTACGACCCCACCCCACGCGCCCAAATGGCCGTATACCTCATCGGCGCATGGCACCACGCCACCGGACGAGGCCAACCCCCCAAACCGCCCGCCAAGCCCGTCGCAGCCCCCAAATACACCGCCATCGCCGTCGGCGACGCTCATTCGTGCGCCATCACCACCGCAGGCGACGCCCAATGCTGGGGCGCCAGCGGCCACGGGCAGATTGACGTTCCCTGGGGGAAATACACCGCCAAGTACACCGCCATCAGCGCCGGAGGGTCCCATACGTGCGCTATCACCACCGCAGGCGACGCCCAATGCTGGCCTGGCAAGGCCGACGCTCCCGCAGGCAATTTCTCAGGCGAGTACACCGCCATCAGCACCGCCAGTAGCAATGCGTGCGCCCTAACCACCAGCGGCGACGCCGAATGCTGGAACATCGGACCAACCGACGGCGACGTCAGCGGGCGGTGGTCAGGCGATGACGTCGTTCCTCCAGGAGAGTACATCGCCATCAGCACCAGCGATCACCAAACGTGTTTCGTCACCACCGGAGGCGACGCCCAATGCTTGACCGACACCTTCAACTACGGGCCAGCAGAGGACGTTCCCGCAGGCAAATACACCGCCATCAGCGTCGGCGTGTTCCATGCGTGTGCTATCACCACCGCAGGCGACGTCAAATGCTGGGGCCGCAGGGCCAGCGCCGCTCCCGCAGGCAAATACACCGCCATCAGCGTCGGAGGGTCCAATGCGTGTGCTATCACCACCGCAGGCGACGCCAGATGCTGGGGCGACAACGACTACGGGCAGACCAACGCTCCCGCAGGCAAATACACCGCCATCAGCGCCGGAGGATCCCATGCGTGTGCTATCACCACCGCAGGCGACGCCAGATGCTGGGGCGACAACGACTACGGGCAGACCGACGTTCCCCAAACCGCACCCGCCGCACTCCTCAATCCCAAGTACACCGCCATCAGTGTCGGCGAGTCGCATACGTGCGCCATTATCTCCGCAGGCGACGCCAAATGCTGGGGCGACAGGGCTGACGCTCCCGCAGGCAAATACACCGCCATCAGCGCCGGAGGATCCCATGCGTGTGCTATCACCACCGCAGGCGACGCCAGATGCTGGGGCGCAAACCACTACGGGCAGACAGACGCTCCCGCAGGCAAATTCACCGCCATCAGCGCTGGCGGGTCCCATACGTGTGCCATCACCACCGGAGGCGACGCCAAATGCTGGGGAGCGAAAGACAACCCCGGCGGTATACCCGTCGACGTGGGCCAGGCCGACGCTCCCGCAGGCAAATACAGTGCCATCAGCGCTGGCGGGTCCCATACGTGTGCCATCACCACCGGAGGCGACGTCAAATGCTGGGGAGCGAAAGACAACCCCGGCGGTATACCCGTCGACGTGGGCCAGGCCGACGCTCCCGCAGGCAAATACAGTGCCATCAGCGCTGGCGGGTCCCATACGTGTGCCATCACCACCGCAGGCGACGCCAAATGCTGGGGCCAGGGCCAGGCCGACGCTCCCGCAGGCAAATTCACCGCCATCAGTGCCGGCGAGTACCATACGTGTGCCATCACCACCGCAGGCGACGCCAAATGCTGGGGCGCAAACCACTACGGGCAGACAGACGCTCCCGCAGGCAAATACACCGCCATCGCCGCCGGCTCTAGTCATGCGTGCGCTATCACCACCGCAGGCGACGCCAAATGCTGGGGCGCAAACCACTACGGGCAGACAGACGCTCCCTAAGCCTGGTGTTGGGCATCCCCCCTCAACGCCGTGTCCTACCAGGTCCACACCCTCGTCACGCGCTGCTCGCGTTCCACAACCGCACCGGAGCCGACCTCACAGCCTGGTTCGGCGACCACGACCTGCCCCGCAAACGGCGACACCTCGCCGTGGCGGCCTGACCCCGCCCACCACCGCCAAGACAGCCGGAACAAGCGCGCTCCAGCAAGCGCTGGCGGGCATCATCGGTGCTGAACCCGCCCGCACGGCCCCATCATCGGCCCTCCCGCTAGGCTCAGAACCCCGTCCGAGCGGCCCGCACGCTATTTCGCGCGGCGAACCGCGTAAGCCTCGCCCTCGTGGCGTATGTGCGGAATAGCAAACACCGAGGTCAGAGCGTTGCCCTGCATTGGGGTTGGAACGGGTTTTGCGTGATTCTGGAACGCCTCTTGGCCGCGGAGCGCGAAACCGCAGGTCAGAACCATGACGAGCGCTTGCGGGCTTCGTGCTGCCGCACCCACTAGAGGCCAGCCGAACCGGGCCCGCTGGCGAACCGCGCATCCCCCGCCCTCGTGGGGGATGCGCGAATTAGAAACCCCAAGGTCAGAGGCTCGACCTGCGAGGTGCTTGGCACGGATTTGGCGCGATCTTGGCACGCTTTTCCTGCCGGGGACGTGAAACCGCAGGTCAGAGGCGGTGCGGGTGGCCCGGTTGGGCGGGGTTGTCGGCAGTGGAGCTCAGCGGCCCCGGAACTGCTCACAGAATGCCTACGGCACGGCGGGTCAGTAGGTCAGCGGCGGCATCGGTTCCGCCGACGGGACGCCCGCCCGGTCGAGGAGGCGCTCCGGTTCGTCGGCCGTCGCGCGGCGATGCTGGCCCGCAACAGCCCGGACTCATGGCGAAGCCGACCCGGTGAGCGCAGATGCATCTCTGACTATCTCTTGTGCCGGCGAGTGCGGGTGTGGTTCGCCCCAATTCGGCGGCGGCTCATCGGCGCTGCTGCGCCTCGTCCGACGGTCTCATCTGCTGAGCGTTGCGGATGGGGGCCGTGAGACGCTGGCGTCGTCATGTTTGGGATGGGTGGTGAGCGGGATGCGTTCGTGGCCGAACACTGCGGCTATGTCGAGGCGCCCGCCCATGGCCTCCACGACGGCGCGAAGGGTTGAGACGAGGTTGTCGGCCGCGTTTTCCATCCCGGAGATGGACGCCTGGGAGCAGTCAAGGCGATGGGCCAGCTCCACCTGCGTCAGGTCCCGGTGCCGCCGCAGCTCGCCCAGCGTGTAGGCGACGACCTCGGCGAGGGCCTCGTTCGTGAGGGACTCGATTCTGGCCCTGCGCTCCGGGGTGAACGAGGCGACGACCTCGTCGTATGTGCGATGTCCCATGGTGTGCTCCCTTTCCGGTGGCGTCATTGGCTCGCCTGGCCGGTGTCTGGTCCTGATTGTTGCAGGTGGTGGCGGTAGAGCCGCTCTGCTCTAGGGATGGCTGTCTTGTACCAGCTGTCCCACTGGCCTGCCTTGTCCCCGCCCAGCAGCAGGACCGCTGCGCGGTTCGGGTCGAACGCGAACAGGATGCGAATGTACTTGCCGCCGCCGACGCCCACCTGGGCCTCGCCGCGGCAGCCGATCGGGTCCTGTTGGGCGCCGGGCGCCAGCGCTGCCGGGTGCATTTCATCCGGAACCTGCTCGCCGTGGTGCCCCGCAGCCACCAGCACATGGCGGCCGCGCTGTTCCGGACCGTCTTCGCGCAGCCCGACGCCGCCGCGGTGCACGCCGCCTCAGACGACGTCGCCGACAGGCTCTCAGCCGGCTTCCCCAAGACAGGCCCGCTCATGGACGCAGCCAAAGACGAGGTACTCGCCTTCACGGGCTTCCCCAAGGCCCACTGGCAGAAGATCTGGGTTGCCAACCCCATCGAGCGCATCAACAAGGAGATCAAGCGCCGATCACGCGTCGTGGGCATCCTCCGACGAGGACTCCGCCGTCCGCCTCGTCGGCGCCATCCTCGCGGACCTCCACGACGAATGGCAGGCCACCGAACGGCGCTACCTCTCAGAAGACTCCATGAGCCTGCTCCACCCCCAGCGCGATACCATCACCACAGCCGAGCTCACAGCCGGCAACCAACACACCGAGGCTCAACCCCAAAATCCACCACTCCAAGGGACATAGCTCGGGCGTGGCTGGCGCCGCACCCGATGCGAAACCGGACCCCATGACCGGGCCCTGCCACCGCAGCGGCACCACCCCGATCGCCAAAGACCTTGGAACGGTGACGGCTGGGCGCCGCCGCGCGAGGCTGGCAGCACCGGCAAATGCCCGGGGCTTCTTCGACGCCGCCCGCATCACCAGCCACAGCGAACCCAACCCACCCCCCGGCGGTAGGGTCGGCGACGTGACCACGGCAGCTGACCCACCCCCAGCGGCGCCCCCGTCCCCGAAGTCGAGGCGCCTCCGTCGGCGCGGTTGGGGTTAGGGCCCGAGGAGGGCGGCCGGGATCACTGCGATGTTGTCTCGGCGGCGGTAGGCCTCGGTTCCCGTGGTCACCACGGCGGCGTCGGCGAGTTCGGGCCCGATGCTGTCGGCGAGCCATCGGAGGTGTCTGATGTCGCGGCCGTCAACTGTGGCTGCGAGTTTGACCTCCAGTGCCACTATCCGTCCATCGGGGCCTTGCACGATGAGATCGACTTCGTGTTCGCCGCCATGGGTCCGCAGATGGAACACCTTGGCCTCCGCGGCCTGCGCGTAGCTGCGCACCGACAGCGTGACGAGGGACTGGAACAGCACGCCGAGCAGGGACTCGTCGCGATACACCCCCGGCGTGCCGTCGCTGCCATCGAGCAGCGCCTCGGCAGTCACCGACAGCAGCCGGGCCGCTATGGCGGGGTCGGCGAGATGATGCTGGGGGGCTGACGCGAGGCGGCGCAGCCGGTTGCGGGTCGGCAGCCATGCCGGCACGTCGTCGATCACCCACAACGCTTCCAGCGCGGTCCTATAGGCGATGGCGGTCACCTTGGTGGGCTTATCGGACTCGCCAGGGGTCGCCGCGTCGCGGATCTTCTCGAATGCTGCACAAGACGATGTGGCCGCGGCGTATGCAGCCATCCAGCGCCGCAGCGCCGCCCGGCTGCGGAAGGTGCGGCCCTGCTCGGAGATGTCGCGGTCGGTGATGCGGTCGAGGTAGCCGTCGAGGTAGGCGCGTATCGCCCGCTGGGAGAGGCCCCGCACAGCCGGGAACCCCGAACCGGTGATCTGCTCGGCATAGTCGTCGAGCCTCAGCGACGACGCCCCCTCCACCGCCGGCGTTGTCCCGCCCAGCAGCTCCCCGAGGCTCACTGTGGGCGCGCCGAGGCCCCTCTCGGCGAGCGCCAGGGGGCGCATGCGGACAGAGACGATGCGCCCAGCTCCGGTGTGGGTGGGCGGCCGATGGGGGGCAGCCGATCCGGTCAACAAGAACCGGGGGGTGCGCGGGTCGGCGTCGACGGCGCGGCGCACGACGTCCCACGACTCCGGCAGGCGCTGCCATTCGTCTATGAGGATCGGCGGCTCTCCGCGTGCGAGCCGGGCCGGGTCTGCTCGAGCGATGCCCAGCTGGTCGCCGTCGTCGAGACGGTAGACAGTGGCCGCACGCCGCAGGGCGGTCTCGGTCTTGCCGACCGCTCGCGGCCCTTCTACTGCAATGGCCGGCAGCTCTGCGCTCAGCTGGTCGAGCTCGTCATCCACGATTCGCGGGTAGTACATCCCAGCTCCTTGCCGACACAGGTTCCTCGATACGGTTACGACGACATTCAATATACCATCACGACGCACTCAACTATACTGTTGCGACGCATTCAGCTATACTGTTACGACGCACCGGCTCACTGCGCTGGGCCCCGAGCGGCGCACAGCCGGCCCCGGCTAGGACCCGGGCCGTCTACGCGCTGCCAGGCCGGTGCTTGGCGACCCCATCGAGGCGTCCGCAGCGCCGCATGAGCCAATATGGTGGCCTCTGCGCGAACCCGCGCAACAGCTCGCGCATCCCCCGCCCTCGTGGGGGATGCGCGAATTAGAAACCCCAAGGTCAGAGGCTCGACCTGCGAGGTGCTTGGCACGGATTTGGCGCGATCTTGGCACGCTTTTCCTGCTGGGAGAGCGAAGGCACAGGTCAGAGGCGGTGTGGGCGGCCAGACTGCCTGAGGCAACAGTGCTCGCGGACGGTAGGGCGCACACCCACCGGTTCAGCCCCATAGGCCAAGGCGCGCCGTTTCGGCTCTCTGGTCTTGTCTGGCCGCGTCCCCCTTATAGAAGCTGGCTAACCAGTCGAAGATGGCTGCTGTGCGAGGCCATCCTTCCTGGTCGAGTTGTCGGCCTTGTTCGCGGTAGCGAGCGGCGAGGTGGCGCTCTTGGTCGCCTCCGTCGGTGGGTGCACGCGAGGTCACGCCGCGCTGGTTGAATATGGCGCTGTGCAGGCCGTTGTCTAGGGCGTCGCTTTCCAACTCTTCGATCAGTTCGCGGACGGCCACGGCGGGCCAGTCGTCGTCTGGGTCCGCTGGGGAGGACGCCAGCGCTGTGCCTATGAGCATGTCGCCGATTTCTTGCCGGTCGGTCTCGGCGAGGCGTCCGCGGGCATGGTGCACCCAGGCAGCGAACTCTTCTGCGTTGATGCCTTCTTGGTTGTCGCCGCTGGAACCGGGATTGAATGTCCCCGGCGGCCAGGAATGCAGCACCTCGTGAGCATTGAGTGCAGCCCGCTGTTCCGCCTCGCTGGGTTCTGGACGGTCGCTGGGCTGCTCGGAAGCGGGCCGGTAGATGGCTTCCACGAGCGAGACGAAGATGTCGGGGTCTTGAGCGATCATGAGGTACGGGTCGGACGCCAGCGCGCTTCCTGCTTGCTTCAGAGCCGCCCGGTACTGCCATTTCAGTACGGCTAGGCGTTGCGCGCTGAGGTGTTCGCTGTGCCGGTCGGCGATCTTCACGAGCCCGGCGAGGTCGTGTGACGACACGCGCTCCTGTTCGCCGTCGTCTTGCTGTACCCATTCCTCCAGGCACACGGCGATCTCTTCGACCATCGCTGGGGTTGTCGCGGTTGGCTCGTGGTTGTAGTCCCACCACCACAGCAGGTCGAGCGCGGCCCCGGTCCGCCGTGCCCGCCTCAGGCGTGCGGCTGTTTCGCAGGCCTCGTCGGCTGTCGCGTTCCTGAACTCGCGCGGGTGCACGCGCTGCCAGTACTCGTCTGCGACTGCTGGGCCGAACTCGTCGACCCTGCTCCAAGGCGCAAGGTCCGCCGGGGCCGCCGTGAGGAGGCAAGCCACGGCCCGCTGCGACGGGGCGCAGTCCTCGACCAGCTGGTCCATGAGAACCAACCCGGCCTCTTTGAAGCGCTGGTCGAAGTACGTCAGCGCTGCTGTCGGGGGTGGCCCCGTTGCATCGTCCAGCGCATCGCACAGCGACTGATCTATCGCGGCGAGGTTCGACTGGCCCGCCAACGCGACACCGACCTCATACGGCTGGTCCGCCTTGTCGGCGAGCGCCAGCACTGCGGCCACCCCGCCGGCCTCCAAAATGTCGCCGATCGCATCGATCCGTTTGGCTGCGAGCGCAGCCTCGTGCGCCTCGCGGTCCTCCAACCATCGGATGCCGTCGACCATCATGAGGCTGGAATCGAACAGCCAACCGCAGGCATGGGCAGGATCGCTGGGGCGCAGCCTCTGCAGGATCGGATCGAACGGCGCTAGTTCGTCCTCCGGCAGAGCCCACTGGGTATCGTTGTGCTCGCGGTGGCGGGAGAGGGTCTGCCGGAGCTGCGGCCAGACCACTGATCTGAAGGCTTCGTCAACGTCAGTGGAGGCGATCTCTGACAGACAGTCCGCTAGCGCGTCGCGGGCTGGCGGGGTCAGGTTGCCGAGACGCTGAACGAGCGCCGCCCAGCGTCGATGGTCCTGTCCGGCATCTTCAACCAAGCCCCGACCGACCGAGTCGATGAATGACCAGTGCTCCTGTGTTGTGACTGTTTGTGGGTGTTTCCAACGACGGTAGCGAGGCCCCCGAGCATCGAGTTGGTGACCGAATCCGTCCGGGAGCATCGAGCGCATCAAGTCCCAAGCGACTCGACCGTGCCGCTTGCGGAGCATCTGCACCGCGTTCAAGCGGGTTTCGGCGTCGGCGGATGTGTGCGGCATCCATGGGCACATGATCGCAGCGAGACTGCTGAGAGGGCGGTTGGCTCTTGATCCGCCAGGGTCCAAATCCGCAAGGCGGGCCAGCATGTCCACAGCGGCGTTGAGATGGTCTGGAGACCAAGCCAAGGCTTCGAGCGCCCACAGCACATGCACATGCGGCGAGATTGGCGCAAAGAAGAACGAGTCTTCTGAGCGGTCCGCGAACATCGACGACACGAAGGCGTGAGACCCGGCAAGACATGTCCGCAGCGCTGCGAGCACTCCTGTCGGCGACGCCTCGGCCAGCAGCGGCAGCTCCTGGGCTACCTGGGTCCAGGTCCCCGGGCCCGGGTCGGCGTTGGCTGTCGCCAGGACGCGATGCACGATGCCGTCCGCCCTGTTGATCGCGGAAGCACCGTGAGGCTGCGGCGGGTCGCTGCCGAGCAGCGCCAGCGTCGCCGCGACGCCGTGTCTGAGCTGGCGCGAGTACGTCTCCCTGGTTGCCTCGTATTGCGCCAGCATGCGCTCACCGGCGCTCATGCCGTCGAACGGGTCGGGCTCGGTGAGCACCTCGTGGGCGATCTCGGCGAACGACTCGATGTCGTCACGGGTGAGGTGACCAGAGACCAGAGACCATGCGTCCTCTGGTGACACGACATGCCACTGCTCGCCGGTGAGGACCATGGGCGCGTCGCCGGAGTCGAGGCTGCTGAGCGCCTCGGTCGCCTCGACATAGGAGCAACCCACGAAACGCTCCAAGGCCGCACGGTCGCCCTCACAAGCTGCGTCCCATCTGTTCAGCAGCACACAGCGCCGGATCGTGCTGTCGATGCGGCCACTTGCCCATGCAGGCTGGTGGAGCGCGGGGTTGACGGCCAACCTGCGGCGCAGCGCAAGCAGGCTCATGCGGGCAAGGGAACCGAGATCGCCAGCGGTGTGCCGATCCAGCCCGGCGTCCCGCAGCAAGACGGACACCTTCTCGGAGTCAGCGGGCTCCAGCTCGATGTCTGGTTCCCGTGCGCCGGGAACGGGCAGGATGAGATTGTGCCGGCTCTCGGGTGGAAGACAGTCGGCGAAATCCAGCGACGGCACGACCACCGTGACGGTCGGCGCTGTCGGACCCCGCAATCCCGAACCCGGCACCGAATCGACGCTCAGGAGACGCCGAGCCGCGGAGCGATCATCCACATACAACACGCCAGATGAGGCAGCATCCGACGACTCCAGCGCAGCGGCAACGAAAGCCAGGATCTCATCGCGGTGGACGCCGCCGCCGATCGTGACGGCACCTCCCCGCCGCTGTCTGCAGCGGCCCCTCAGGGACTCTGCCGACCCGTCACGCCCGGCAAGCACCAACTGCACGTCCAGTGGCACGGTTGTGGAAGCAAGCCACCTCGCCCACCACCCCGACAGCAACTCGGCCCCATCAACGCCGGGCAGGCCAAGCTGCTCGCGCATCCACAACGTCGTCGCGGGAGCGCACTCCAGCCAGTCCTCAAGGTTGTCGACATTGAGGGTCCTCACCATGCGGAAGTCGTCGCTCTGTGACATCTCGCCCGCGAACGCCTCCGCCTTCGTCCACGGAGCGCACATCACAGCGACATAGGCCATCTCAGCCCGCTCCAGCGCTGGCGTGTTCCTGACACGTTTGGCGTAGTCGCGCCGGGCCTTGCCGTCCGTGCCGCTCTCCTGGGCCGACAACTCCCACACCGACAAGCCGTCGGGAACGAAACGGTCGCCCTCCGAGCATCTCACAATCCCGTCCCACCCGGGCTGGGCAACGCCGGTGCCAGCGGGCATACGGATTTCAGCAGCCGGCACGGTCTCGGCGATGAGTCTGCGCACCAGCCTCGGCAATTCCCTCTCTGCGGCATCCCAACCGCGCAGATCGGCTCGGCTCACGCGCCACACATCCGGCACTGTCGCCACCAGCGGCACCCTCGGAGTCATCGGTCCCGCCTCTTCCGGGCTGGCGGCACCCTCGTCAGGGGCGAGAGCCATCAGTCCATCGCCTCGAAAGCGCTGCGCCATGCGGCCCGCGTCGCGCACGCGGTCGACGGCCGCAGCGAACCGGGCCGCGTGCCCGCGCAACCCCGCGCCGGACGTCCCCACCGCCCGCGAACCAGCACAACTGCAATACAGCGAACCCGTCAACGGGAGACAACCGACGCTGCTGCGGCGAGGAACTCGCGCCCACGGCACGGACGGTACAGGCAGGCCCCGCCGCCAACGACGCGAGCCGGCCCCGGAGCGCAGAACCGCGGGCAACCCGCGCAGCCGCCCTCGCTGCCGTCGCGGCCCGACTGGTACTTGGCCACCGCCGGTTCCGTTGCCTATGGATGGCTCCGGTCGGACGGCAGGTCGTCTCGCTGTTGAGGGCATCGACCCGTATGTCGAGCAGGCGGACAGCGGTAGAAGGGCCACCAACGCAGCGATCAACCGGGCTGCGGCTCACGTCCCCTCCGCCCGCAGGTCAGAAGGTCAGCGGCGGCATCGGTTCCGCTGGCGGGACGCCCGCCCGGTTGAGGATGCGCTCCAGTTCGTCGGCCCTCGCGCAGCACCACTGCCCGTAGTCTTCGGTGTGGGTCGGCGATCCCGAAGCAGCGTTGTTCCCGCCTCCGGCGCAGCGGTGCCGCTGCTCTTGGAGGACTCTGCGGATGTGGGTCTGCTGTCGGTGGGGATCCCTGTGGCGGTGTTGCTGAAAGCGCCGTTCGAGGCCTCGCCAGTGCCAAAACCCGCCGAAGGTGAACTCCCCGAAGAGCCCCATCAGGCGCGCTAGCCCACGAGTTCTGCGAAGTCGGGCTCTCGGCTCAGCCCCTCCGATGGCGCGACGTTGGTCCAACCCAGAACATTCAGAACGCGGATAGCATCTGCGACATGATGCTCCTCCAACGGAGGCTTACGGCGTACCTTCCATCTGAGCACTTCGTCCACGACGTCACGTTCGGTCACCTGCTCCGGCCGATGCTCAAGTGCCTTGGCGGCATAGTGCGCTGAGGCCATGACCTCTGACTGTCTCGTATTCAATCTCAGAAAGAGATCGGCTACCCGTTCAATCAGCGGTTCCCATCTTTCCAGGTCATCCCGACAATACATTTCAGCATCTCTGAAAGAAGATCCAGTGTGAATCTCAAACATCTGTCCCTTACGTTCCTCACGAATAACACCATGATTGGTAAGGCGAGTCTGAATTCGTCTGAGGTCTTCGGCGAACGGTCCATAACTGCCCCGCCGATACTCAAGGCCAGTAGGAATCCCCACTTCAGTCGCGAAGTAAGCCATCTTCTGGAACGATATGCGGCCGACAGCCCAACGATACCTCTCTTGTTCTACCAAGCGCAGGATAGCTGCGAGAGCGACCTCAGCGGAGGACAGCTTCTGTATGCGATCACTCTGCCGAACTGCGGCTTGGCCTAGCAGGAAGTCCCTATCAAGTTCCTCAGGACCGACCTCGTAGGGTGCATACAGTTCAACTGCGATGTCGAGTCGGTTGAGTTCTCGGTGCAATGTTGGCCCTACTATCGACCACTCAAGCTGACCCTCTCCGCACCCCAACGGCGGCACAGCTAAGGACTCGATGCCCCAGTCCTTGTAATTCTTGGCAAGATGCTCTACCCCAGCGATGATGTCGGAGAGCCGAGCTACAGAGCGCCAATGATCCTTGGTGGGGAAGTTGAGCACCCAAGGAGGAAACGTAGGGTTCCACAGATACGGCACGCCGAGGCATACTGATCTCGATTCGCAGCGTTGCACATAGTCCTTGTACATAGCTGGAAACTGCTTCTTGAACTGAAGTGCTATGCCCTTTCCCATGACACCAACACAGTTGACAGTGTTGACGAGCGTCTGAGCGTTTGACTTCAGCAGATCGCCCTGAAGAACTCGTACATTCATCATGATGCTAGTCCTACCTAAAAAACTTGTACTTGTCAACGGACACTGAGAATCCAGACGCCAAGTGAATCAGGGCTCTTCGAGCCTTCTTCGATCCGACGTATGCTCCTACAATCATCCTGGGATCAACGACAGACGGTACTAGGACTTCCGCGCACATCCGTGACTTGTGGTCATCCTGCCTGATGGAATCTGAATGAGTCCAATACTGGGCGAAGATCACACCCTCTTCTATGCGTCGTAGACCACTGTCCGGTTCGGCGAAGCGAACCGCGCTACTGGACGCATTGCGATCCGTTATCACCACGCCCGGAGAATCCATCACCTCGGGACTCACTCGCAGTAGGCAGACACTGTCCGTGCCCTCAGTCTTGCACACTGTGAACATCATCGGATTTCGGCCATTGACATACAGGTTCACATAGCTGTGCAGCTTCTTGCCGCCAGGGATCTTGACTTGTGCGCGCCGCGCCTGTACCGCTTCATTCGCTATCGATTGATGAGCAACTTTCGACGCTGCCTTATGGCTTAGTATTCCGCGTTCAAGAATTGATGGGACCGTTTCAATTGGGCATATGTAGTGCAACTCGGTGATGTCGTCGCGCTTCATGACACCGATGTCCACGACCCGTGCCGGGCACTCAGGCTTCCACAAGCCGCGTCCCGGTCTCCTGCCCTCACGCGGCATTATCGTACAGTTCCGACTGGCCGTAGCGTGCCCAGGTCGTTGGACCCCAGTCCGCATGCGTCGTAGCTCAGAGGCATGGCGGCAAAGGGGCCGATCAGGACGGCGGTCCAACAGGCCGAGCTGAGCGGCTCGCCGATCGCGGAGCGTGGCTTCCACTGCCCCCGATAGGTTGGACGGGTTCATGCGGCCGACAGTAGCCGACTGGTGAGACAGCCGACTGCACACCATCCGGCATCTAGCGGCAGTGGGCTTTCCGCGCCTAAGGGTGGAGCGAGGCCAGCGGCCATCCGCGGCTGAACGCTAGTGTGCTGAGTGATTAGTTCCTCGCGATTATGTGTGGCGGGGGGTAGTGTGGCTGTCGTCGACTGCGATGGGAGGCGACGATGGGCGCGCGGCGCGGACGGCCGACGGTGGCGGTGGAGTTGAGCGGCGGCGAGCGCGAGGTGCTGGAGCGGTGGGCGCGGCGGCCGAAGTCGTCTCAGGCGCTGGCGCTGCGGTGTCGGATCGTGCTGGCCGCGGCCGAGGGCCGCCACAACAATGAGATCGCGGCGGCGTTGGGCTGCCATGCGGCGACGGTGAGCAAGTGGCGGCGCAGGTTCGCTGAGCGGCGTCTCGACGGGCTGGCCGACGACCCTCGGCCGGGCCCGCCGCGCAAGATCACCGACGCGGTGATCGAGGACGTGTTGGTGCGCACGCTCGAGACCGCCCCGCGGGACGCGACGCACTGGTCGACGCGGTCGATGGCCGCGGCTGCGGGGGTTTCGCAGACCGCGGTGAGCCAGATATGGCGCGCGTTCGGGCTCAAGCCCCATCTGGTGGAGGAGTTCAAGGTGTCGCCGGACCCGCAGTTCGTCGACAAGGTCCGCGACGTCGTCGGACTGTACTTGAACCCGCCTGAGGCCGCGGTGGTGCTATGCGTGGACGAGAAGACCGGCATCCAGGCCCTCGACCGCACAGCGCCGATCCTGCCGCTGTTGCCGGGCACACCCCAGCGGCGCAGCCACGACTACCGCCGCTGCGGCACCACCGACCTGTTCGCAGCCCTCGACGCCGCCTCGGGCAAAGTCATAGCGTCGATGACCGCCCGCCACCGCTCAGAGGAGTTCCGCAGGTTCCTGAACCAGATCGACAAAGAAGTCCCCGACGGCCTCGACATCCACATCGTGCTCGACAACGTCTCCACCCACAAGACCCCCGCCGTCAAGCGCTGGCTGGTGCGCCACCCCCGCTTCAAGCTGCACTTCACACCCACCTACGCCAGCTGGATGAACCTAGTCGAGCGCTGGTTCTCCGAGCTCACCACCAAACAGATCCGCCGCGGAACCCACCGCTCCGTCACAGAACTCAGGGACTCCATCAACGAATGGACCGACAACTGGAACCAGAACCCCCGCCCCTTCACCTGGCACAAGACCGCCGACCAGATCTTCGACACCATGGCAGCATATATGCAACAAATTCCCCACTCAGGACACTAGGAGACTGCTGAGCAATTCGGGTCGGGGTGCTCGCGATCGTGTGGCTGGTGTGGGACGATGTGGGTATGCAGGGCACGGCGGTGACGGATCGGGAGCTGTTGGACGCGGCGGCGGTGTGTGGGCATCTGCTGGCGGAGGGTTCGGTGCATGCGTTGTTGGCGCAGCATCGCGGCCGGTTGTTTCCCGACGCGATGTTCGAGGATCTGTTCGAGTCGGGGCGGGGCCGTCCGTCGGTGCCCGGCGAGGTGGTGGCGTCGGTGCTGTTGTTGCAGGCGTTGGAGGGCCTGTCGGATCGGGCTGCGTGCGCGCGGCTGCGGACCGATGTGGCGTGGAAGGCCGCGGCCGGGCTGGCTTTGACCGATGGGGCGTTCCATCCGACGGTGCTGACGTTGTGGCGGAACCGGCTGCGGGCCAGCGCTGCGCCGGACCGGGTCTTCGACGCGGTGCGCGAGCTGGTCGCGGCCACGGGGGCGGTGTCGGGGTCCCAGCGCCGGGTGCTGGACTCCACGGTGCTCGACGACGCGGTGGCGCGCCAGGACACTGTGACGATGCTGCGGGTGCAGATGCGCAGGCTGCGCAAGCTGGTGCCCGCGTTGGCGGAGGTGTGGGTGCGCGAGCACAACCCGGATCACGGGGGCCCCGAGGTGGACTGGGACGATCCCGGTGATGTGGAGCGTCTGGTGGGTGAGCTGGTGGACGACGCGTTGGAGCTGATCGGCGCCTGCGAGGACTTTGACCTCGACGACGCGCAGGCCGACGCGTTGGGGCTGTTGGCGCTGGTGGCGGGCCAAGACACCGAGCCCGCAGGCGGGCCGGGCCGGTGGCGCATCGCGCGGCGTGTCGCGTCGGACCGGGTGGTGTCGGTGGTGGACCCCGAGTCCCGCCACGCCCACAAGAGCGCCCACAGCTACCGCGACGGCTACAAGGCCCACGTCTGCGCGGAGCCCGACACCGGGCTGGTCACCGCAGTGGACCTCACCGCGGGCAACACCGCCGACGCGCAGGCCGCCGCGGGGCTGCTCGCCGGCGAGCCGGCGGGCACTGTGGTGCTCGCCGACAGCGCCTACGGCACCGGCGCGCTGCGCGCCGAGCTCGAAGACCGCGGCATGGACGCGGTCATCAAACCGCCGCCTGTGCGCACCGCGGTCGAAGGCGGCTACAGCATCGACGACTTCGACATCGACACACAAGCCGCGACCGTCACCTGCCCCGCCGGGGTCACCGTCGCCATCGGCGCCGGCCGCCTCGCCCGCTTCGGCGCTCGCTGCCGGGACTGCCCGGTGCGCTCACGCTGCACCACCGCCAAAGCCGGCCGCACCATCCGGCTGCACCCCCACCACCGCCTGCTGGCCGCAGCCAGAGCCCAGGCCCGAACCCGACAGTTCCACCACGCCTACACCAAACACCGGCCCATGGCAGAGCGCACCATCGCCTGGCTCGTGCGCAACAACCGAAGATGCCCCTACCGCGGCACAGCGAAGAACCGGCACTGGCTGGCGCTGCGCGCCGCCGCAGTCAACCTCGCGCGCCTCACCAGCCTCGGCCTGCACCACAACGGAGCCCACTGGGCCATCGCCTGACCCGCCCGGGCGGGCTCGGCCCCCGTCCAGCCCCCACCCGGGCGGCCGAACCGCCGATGTAGTGGAAACACCCCGCCGGCGCGCCCTCTCTGACCTCTCAAAACGCGAAACACCCGCCAAATTCGGGACCAGCACCGCCAGCCCACACACCGACACAGGCCCCCAGCCGCCTGACCGCGGCCCCGCACGCGGCTTGCTCAGCAGTCTCCTAGGGGTTCCCAGAATCGGCGCTGAACAGGCAGCCGAAGGTGTGCGACAGGTTCTTGCATCGCGTTCGTGGTCTGATGCTGGGTTGCGTCCGTCATCGCTCCGCCCCCTCTGTGTGGTTGTGTCGGCTGTGTCAGCTGTGTCGGGTCTGGGCGCGTTGGGCTGCCGCGCGCCGGGTCTTGGCGCGTCGGGCTGCTTTGCGCTGGTTGAGGTTGTGTCGGGCTTCGTAGCGGGCCCGGTGGTCGGTGTCGTGATCACCGCGTGCAGCGCGCGGTCGATGCGCCGGCGCGGCTCGAGCACCGACGGCATGAAGCTGCCCTTGCGCAGCTTGGGGATCTTGAGCTCCACGTCGCCGGCCTGGGTGGCCAACAGCCGCGGCCGGTGCCCGTTGCGCTCGGTCACACGGCTCTCGCTGCGCTCATAGCGGCCCGCGCCGACCGCCTCGGTCGCCTCGGCCTCGATCAGCTCCTGGAGCACGAAGCGCACCGCGTCGCGGACCAGCTCGCCGCCCCCTCCGGCGCGGAAGGTCTCCAACAACTGCGCTGTGGCAGAATCAGACAGGGTCATCGGTGTGTCCTCCTCGATGAGTAGGTGATGTCTTCTCACCGAGGATCACGCCGATGGCCCCCCTAGTGGTGGACCCCCCGACCTACCTCAATCCCCACCACTTGACGGGACGCTGCCCGCGTCGGGCTGCTTTGCGCTGGTTGAGGTTGTGTCGGGCTTCGTAGCGGGCCCGGTGGTCGGTGTCGTTGGCGAGTTGTCGCAGCGTCGGCTGCGGCGTGTTCGGGTGGCCGGCCGCTGCGGCTCGGACGTCGGCTTCGTCGTCGTGGGCCAGCGCGGCCAGCGCCGTCTGGGGCGTGGCCGGGTTCTCGGCTGCGGCGCTGCGCACGAACCAGGCTTCGTCTTCGGCGAGGCGCTGGAGCGCTGCGGGGGACAGGCGCTCGTTGGAGGCCAGGCGGTATCGGACGTGGGGGTCGGGGTCCGATGCCAGCACCGCGGCCACACCGGGCGGCAGCGCCGGGTTGGTCGCGGCGCTGGCC
The DNA here is from genome assembly GCA_963667505.2 of Acidimicrobiales bacterium. GTDB lineage: Bacteria > Actinomycetota > Acidimicrobiia > Acidimicrobiales > Aldehydirespiratoraceae > Aldehydirespirator. Next base: position 3,521,006 of record OY763490.2, read on the forward strand.
CTGACCCAGTATTCGCCGTCGTCTGCCAGCGCGGCGAGAGCCTCGCCCGGCAGCGACGGGTTGGCCGACGCGCTGTTCCGCACCTGCGCGATGGGGTCTTGCGCCAGTGCGGCGAGCGTCTGCGGGGGCGTGTTTCGGTTCTGTGCCGCGGCAAGACGCACCTGCCACTTGTGGTCGCCGGCCAGCACATCGAGGGCGTCGCCGCCGGTGTCGGAGCGCCACCTGACGGCGGCGCGCACCGCGATGACCCGGTCCCGGGCCATCGCGGCCGCCCGTGGTGGCGACACGAGCTGGTTCGACGCCGCCGCGGCGCGCACTTTGCCGATGCGGTCGCCGAGCAGGCGCTCCAGCGCCTGCGGCGGGCACGACGGATGCGACGCCGCGTTGGCTCGCACCTGCTTGTCCGGATCCTGCGCGAGTGCGGCGAGCGTCTCCTGGGGCGCTTCGGGGTGCGAAGCGGCCCTCGCCCGCACGAAGGTGTCGGCGTCGCCCGCGAGGCGTTCCAAGGACCGCTGAGGCATGTTGGGGTGCGCCGCCGCGACGCCTCTGGGCACCGGGAAGTTGTGCTTCGCTAGGCGCTGAAGCAGCCACGGCGACGCCTGCTTGTTCTGCGCCACCCGCCACCTCACATAGTCCCCCGACCAGGGGCTCCTCGTCAGCTCCAGCAGCGTCTTCGCGGGCGTGTTGGGATGCGACGCCACCAGATCCAGCACAGTTCTGTCCTTGGTGGCGGCCAGAGCCCTCAGCACCGGCGGCTTCGTCGCGGGGTCGCTCGCGGTGCGCAGAGCCCGCAGACACGGCCCCTCATCGGTCCGGGACGCCACACAGAACGCCTCGTCGGCGGGTCCGCACCGGTCGCAGCGGTCCAGCATCTCCCAGAACTGCGGCGGCATCGCCGCGAGCCAGCGGATGTCGCGGTCATAGCCCCAGGCGCGGATCATGCCGCGGCGGTCGCGGTAGTCCTCAAAGGACTCCAGACCCGGTCCCGGCAGACAGCCCCGCAGCAGGTTGGCGTCCAGACGCGCCGACAGCGCCCATCCCAGCCACCGCGCCCCGCCACGATCCGCCAGCGCGGCGCAGGCGAAACCCAAAGCCGGCAGCATCGAGCCGTGGTCCCACCACCTGGCGCGCCGGTTGCCCGACAGCGCCCATCCCAGCCGCTCGCTCAGCGCGCGAACATCCCCCGCCTCGGCGAGGCCCGCGTTCAATGTCTGCACCAACGCCTCCAGATGCCCCAGAGCCGCAGTGTCGCCGCCCAGCGCGGCCAGCACCCGCAGCTCGGTCTCGTTGTCCACAGACCACATGCCGTCATTGCGCACCAGCACACCCCGAGCGCCGCCGCACCGCACCACCCGTCGCACCGCCGGCTCCGCCACGGCCCCGCCGCGGCTTACAACCCTGTCATTTCCGGACCCATCTGCTGTCTGCTCCATGCATCCCATTATCCAGCACACCTATGACAACGCTCACCGGGACCCGCCCGGCGCCGTCCGAGCCGTCGCGGCCGCGGCGATGGCCGCGCCGCCGGGGTCAGCTGGTGCGGGCGTAGGCGGGGCAGGGCCGCCGCGCCGGGCCGGTGTTGATCATCTCTGCGATGGTGTCGTCGGCGACGGGCGCGAAGTTCCAGGCGTCGACGCCGACGTTGATCTGTTTGCCGTGCTGGCGCCATTTCTCGTGGATGTGGCCGCACAGCAGCCATCCGCCGACATCTTCGGGCCGCCACTGCGCGAAGCGGGCGGGGCGCCCGGGTTCGCCGGGGTCGTAGGGGAAGTGGTTGACCTGCACTCGCTGCCCGGCGATCTCGACCGGTTCGGGGTCATCGACGATGCGGGCGATGCCGCCGAGGTCCAAGTACGGCGTGACCTGGCGGCGGCCCTTCCTTTGGCCCTGCCAGCAGGCGTCGTGGTTGCCCGGGACGAGGATCTTGCGGCCTTTGAGCCGCCAGACGTGCGCTGAGAGGTTCACGGTGAGCTGGCCCAGCACGAGGTCGCCGACGATCCACACCTCGTCGCCTTCGGCGACCAGGTCGTTCCATCGGTTGACCATCGCCTTGTTCATCTCGTCTGCGTCGGCGAAGGGCCGGTTGCAGTACTTGATGATGTTGGCGTGTCCGAAGTGGTGATCGGAGGTCCACCATCTGCTCATGGCCGCCAGGCTACCGACCCCCTGAGACACGCACGGCCCCACCTTCGGGCGCCCGGCGGGCCGCCCGGCGGCGGCGGCGTGGGCGGTGTGTGGCGGAGCGGAGGGCTGTCAGGCACGTCGATGGCCAGTTTGTGCTGTTTGTGGCGGCGGCTAGGGCGGGTTCGGTCTGTGCGCGGCGGCGGTCGTGGAGGTTCTTGGCTGCGGCTCTGCGCACTCGGCGGTCTTGGTCCGCGGCCAGCTTGGCGAGGGCCCGCGGGGTGTGGAGGGGTTGTTGGCGACCGGTTCTCGGATGTGGCAGTCGCTGAGAGACGCCAGATGGTCGAGCACCTCTGCGGGCGCGGAGGGGTTCCGGGCCAGCCCGTGCTGGATGCAGTGGTCGCCGCGGGCCGCCAATGACCTCAGCGTCTCCGTCGTCGCGGCGGGGTTCGCCGCGACGGTGCGCCTCACGTCGTTGCGGATGTCTGATGTGGCGGACTCGAGCACATACGACAGCAGGTCCGCGGGGGCCGATGCGTTGTGGGCGACCGTTCTTCGCACCCAGCGGTCACCGTCGCGGGCCAGCGCCCGGAGCGGCCCCGGGGGCGTGGAGGGGTTGATGGCGGCGGCATTGCGCACGCGAGATTGCGGATCTTGCGCCAGCGACTCCAGCGAGGCGGCAGGGGTCGCCTCGTTGCCTGCCACAGCGACGCGGACGTCCACTTTCGGGTCCTTGGCGAGCCTTGCCAACAGATGCGGCGAGACGTTGCCTTTGTAGGCGACGCTCCTGCGCACCGTCATCGCACGGTCCTTGGCGAGCGAGTTGTCGTGGCGCCACTGCAGGCGGGTGCTGGACGCGGCCGCGGCCCGAACCGCGGCGATCCGGTCCTGCGACAGGGACGAGACGACCGCGGCGCGAGCCGACGGGTTCAGCGCCACCGCGCACCGGACATTCTCGGCGCAGTCGCGCGCCAGGCGACCGAGCAAGCGCTGGCCGAGATCCGCTCGGCGGGCCACCGCGGCGCGCACGTGCTGCGAGCCGTCGTCGGCGAGGGACTCCACCACCGCGGTCGGAGTCCAGGGATGCACGGCGACCGCCAGCCTCACGCTCCACAGCGCATCCTCGCCCAGCAGGGCCAAGACGCGCGGCGGTGTCCTCTTGTCCTGGGCGACTCGGAGCCGCGCCTCGTCGTGGGCGGAGCTCTTCGCCAGGTCGCGCAGCACCGTCGCCGGGGTGTTGGGATGCGATGCCACCAGGTCCAGCACCACAACATGGTCGACGCCGGTGATGCCGTAGGCGATCAGCACGGTCTGGCCTGTGACCCGTCGTGCATCTTGAAGTGCGACCCGTCTAGGAACAGGTAGTTCGGCTCGACCTCGGAGAGGTCCCAGCTGCGGAACGTGTCGAGTTCGTCGCGCAGCCGGGCACAGATCCGGCAGGCCGTGGACTTCAACAAGGCCGCCTCGGGGCACAGCGCCTCCGCCGACAGGGCCCGGGCGTCGCGGTCGAACGGGCCCCGCACCCACGCCGAGACCACCAACACCAACCACAACACCCATAGCACCCGGACTCATAAACGGGTCCCCCCCTCACAACAACTGCGACGCGAACGCCTCGGTGGTGTCGCGCAGCTTCGGGCGCTTCAGGCCGACCGGCCCCGCGATGGTCTTGACCGTCAGGTCGCCGTTGTAGCCGTTGCGCTGCTCGGCGCGCCCGCCGACGGCGCGGGAACTCAGCCGCGGCTGATGGATTCCGGCTAAGCTTGACCAGGCGGGGCGGGCCCGCACCCGCCATTATGGGGCACGACATGGAGATACCCGATTCGGTCGAAGTGGGCCTCGCATACTTTACCGCCTCGATCCTCATGGTGCTTTTTCTCAAGAACTTAATGGCCGAGAGAAAAAGGCAGCAGAAGCACCAGCACGAACCTGCCGGCTGGTCGGACGTTTCCAGGTCGCAAATCGTGAACTGGCGGCGGACCTTTAGGCTGCTAGGGGACGCTACGGAAGCTACAGCGAACCTGGCTTCGCGAATCAGTGTCGTTGTCATTCTGATCTTGACACTCATCTATGGGATCGCGGTTCCCTTCGTGGTGCCCTTCAGCGACTGGTGGCCGGCTCTCGGCCTCGGCGTCTTGGGCGCTAGCGTCGTATACGCGATCGTTCACAAGGTCACTGAGTGACCACCTCCTGACAACGGCAACTTACCCTGAATCCACCGACACGGTAGGGCCGCTGAGGTTGACGCGTCCACCAGAAAGGCCTCCTGACGTGGTAAGATGCGAGTTAGCTTGACGGGTTCTTCGGATTTAGAGGGGACGCTGCCTCTCGCTGATCCGCGGCTGACGGCGACGAGGGTATGGATTGTTGGCGACTTGGTGCTGGGCTGGTCGGTTACGCACCATCCGCGGCGCTCTCGCGCGCCGCCCTGGCCAGCAGCAGGGCCAGCACCTCGGCTTCGTCCTCGGGTGTGCATCGGGGGCCCTCTTCGCGGAGTCGTTGCTTGTCTTCCTCGCTGATGTTGGGGCTCGCGAGCAGCGCCAACCGTGAACGCTCTTGGTAGTAGCGCGCCACTACGGGGTTCGGGGACCGCTCATCTAGAAAGGCGAGCCTGCGCGGAAACGTGGGGAGGGGGGTGGTTGAGGGTCCCTGAGCAGGGGTCGAGGCCCTGCTGGAATCGGTGATTGACACATCCACTGATCCAGGAGGGCCCCGATGGCTTCCGATGTTATGCGGGTGCGGCTGCATCTGCCTCAGATACGTGTGCTGGAGGTGGTCGAGGACACTGCGGCGCGGCTGGTGGTGGGCGTCGAGTCGACGCTGAGGAGGCTGAGATGCCCGGACTGCGGGTTCAAGTGCCACAGGGTGCATGACCGCCGCGACAAGAAGGTCACCGATCTTGAGGTGTCGGGGCGTCACACGACGCTGGTGTGGTCGCGGCGGCGGATGGTCTGTCCCGAGTTTGGCGGGTTGGCGGGGGTTTGGTGACAGGGGATGGCCTCTGACGTGGGGTTTTGTGTCTCCGGACGTCGTTGCGGCGGGGATTTGTAGGGGCGATATATAGTTGACAGCGCGCCGGTTGGGGGCTATTGTGGTGTTGTGTTCGTGAAGACGACCCGTCGTCGCAGGGGCGACAAGGTGTATGAGTACCTGTCTTTGGTGGAGTCGGTGCGCGACGGCTCGAAGGTGGGCCACAGGACCCTTTTGCGTCTCGGGGAGGTGACCGCTCTGCGGGAGTCGGGGCAGCTGGAGCGGATCGTGGCCGCGTTGGAGGCCCACCTTCGCCGCGAGCGCGTCGACGTGGATGCGGTGGCCGCTGAGGGGGCGCCGGCTGTGGGGGCGGTGGCCGCGGCAGCCGCGGTGTGGGGTCGGCTGGGCCTGGGCGCGTTCTTCGCGGAGGTGGGCGCCGCTCGGGGCGCGGGCGCGCTGGAGCACGCTGTGTTCGCGATGGTGGCCAACCGGCTGGTGGCGCCGTGCTCGAAGAGGCGCCTGGTGGAGTGGGCCGCCGAGGACGTGGTCATGCCGGCGGGCTGGTCGGCTCCGTCGCTGGACCAGTACTACCGGGCCCTCGACGTGGTCGCCGACGCCAAAGACGACACCGAGGCGCACCTCTACGGGCGGCTGTGCGACCTGTCGAATCTGGACCTGAGGCTGGTGTGCTACGACTTGACCTCCACGTATTTCGAGGGATCGCCGCGGCCGTCGGGGCGGTTCCCGTCGCGGGCGTTCGGGTACTCGCGGAACCGTCGCGGCGACCGGCCCCAGATCGTGATCGGCCTGCTGTGCACCTCAGACGGGATCCCCATCGCGCACCACGTCTTCGCGGGCGACACCAACGACGCCTCCACCCTGCCCGCAGTCCTGGCCGACCTCGCCCACAGATTCGCGGTGGGCCGCATCTGCGTGGTCGCTGACCGGGGCCTCATCTCAGCAGACAACGTCGCCGCGGTCGCCGACGCCGGGTTCGACCACCTGCTGGCGACGCGGCTGCGCCGCGACCGCACCTGTGGCGAGGCCCTCGAAGCCGTCGGCGACGGCGCCGCCTGGGTCGAGATCCCCCAGCACCGCTGCAGAGCCGCGGACCTCGCCCTCACAGACGGGACCCGCGCCGTGGTCGTCGAGTCCGACGCCCGGGCCCGGCGCGACAACGCCCGCAGAGCCGAGATCGTCGCCGCGGCGGAGGCCGACCTGCTCGCACTCGAGCACCGGGTGCGCGACGGCCGCCTCAAAGACCCCGCGAAGATCGGGCGGGCCGCGCAGCGCATCCTCGGCACAGGCGGCGTCGGGCGGCTCTTCGACGTCGAGATCGCGCCGGGCCGCTTCACCTACCACTACAACGACGACGCCCTCGCATATGAACAGCGCCTCGCTGGCCGCTACGTGCTGACTACCAGCCTCACCGCCGCACAGGCCAGCGTCACCCAGATCGTGAACGCCTACCGCCAGCTCGCGAACATCGAGGCCCGCTTCCGGATCCTCAAGGACTTCCTGCACCTGCGACCCGTGCACCACTGGACCGAACAAAGAGTCCGCGGCCACGTCGCCGTCTGCGTCTACGCCGCCGTCATCGAGACCCTCATCAGCCGAGCCCTCGCCGACGCAGACATCCGCGACCCCGACCTAGTGTCCTGAGTGGGGAATTTGTTGCATATATGCTGCCATGGTGTCGAAGATCTGGTCGGCGGTCTTGTGCCAGGTGAAGGGGCGGGGGTTCTGGTTCCAGTTGTCGGTCCATTCGTTGATGGAGTCCCTGAGTTCTGTGACGGAGCGGTGGGTTCCGCGGCGGATCTGTTTGGTGGTGAGCTCGGAGAACCAGCGCTCGACTAGGTTCATCCAGCTGGCGTAGGTGGGTGTGAAGTGCAGCTTGAAGCGGGGGTGGCGCACCAGCCAGCGCTTGACGGCGGGGGTCTTGTGGGTGGAGACGTTGTCGAGCACGATGTGGATGTCGAGGCCGTCGGGGACTTCTTTGTCGATCTGGTTCAGGAACCTGCGGAACTCCTCTGAGCGGTGGCGGGCGGTCATCGACGCTATGACTTTGCCCGAGGCGGCGTCGAGGGCTGCGAACAGGTCGGTGGTGCCGCAGCGGCGGTAGTCGTGGCTGCGCCGCTGGGGTGTGCCCGGCAACAGCGGCAGGATCGGCGCTGTGCGGTCGAGGGCCTGGATGCCGGTCTTCTCGTCCACGCATAGCACCACCGCGGCCTCAGGCGGGTTCAAGTACAGTCCGACGACGTCGCGGACCTTGTCGACGAACTGCGGGTCCGGCGACACCTTGAACTCCTCCACCAGATGGGGCTTGAGCCCGAACGCGCGCCATATCTGGCTCACCGCGGTCTGCGAAACCCCCGCAGCCGCGGCCATCGACCGCGTCGACCAGTGCGTCGCGTCCCGCGGGGCGGTCTCGAGCGTGCGCACCAACACGTCCTCGATCACCGCGTCGGTGATCTTGCGCGGCGGGCCCGGCCGAGGGTCGTCGGCCAGCCCGTCGAGACGCCGCTCAGCGAACCTGCGCCGCCACTTGCTCACCGTCGCCGCATGGCAGCCCAACGCCGCCGCGATCTCATTGTTGTGGCGGCCCTCGGCCGCGGCCAGCACGATCCGACACCGCAGCGCCAGCGCCTGAGACGACTTCGGCCGCCGCGCCCACCGCTCCAGCACCTCGCGCTCGCCGCCGCTCAACTCCACCGCCACCGTCGGCCGTCCGCGCCGCGCGCCCATCGTCGCCTCCCATCGCAGTCGACGACAGCCACACTACCCCCCGCCACACATAATCGCGAGGAACTAATCACTCAGCACACTAGACCACCAGCACCTCAGCGCCGCCCGAGCACTGCGAGAGCTCAACCGCATCCGACAAGTCCAACTCGCAGCCAACGGCCGCACCATCGAACTCACCACCCGGCGCACCCCCATCCAAGCCCGGGCACTCAAAGCCGTCGAAGGCGACACCCGCACCTGGGACAAAGCCACCATCACCTGACCCCGCCCAGGCGCCCCAACCGCAAAATGTAGTGGAAACACCCAACCGGCGCGCCCCCTCTGACCTCCCAAAACGCGAAACACCCGCCAAACTCGGGTCAGACCCCCGCTTCGCGGTCTGCGCCAAGACTCCGAGTCCACCAACAGCGACACCAAGAACAGGCTCTGGAACCGGCGCTGCCGCACCATGGGCCACAACAGCGTCGAACTCAACGCCGTCTCCTACCAGGTCCACACCCTCGTCACCGCGCTGCTCGCGTACCACAACCGCACCGGAGCCGACCTCACCGCCTGGTTCGGCCAACACCCGCTGCCCCGCAAACGGCGACACCTCGCCGTAGCGGCCTGAAACCGCCCCACCAGCGGCTACGACGACCGGAACAGGCGCGCCCCGCCGACCGCCAGCGGGCACCGTCGGCCCCAAACGCGCCCGCACGGCCCCCGAACCTGCCTGCCGCTAGGCTCACAACCCCGCCCGAGCGGCCCGCACGCTATTTCGCGCAGCGAACCGCGCATCCCCCGCCCTCGTAGCTCAGTGGATAGAGCATCGGTCTCCTAAACCGTGTGCGCAGGTTCGATTCCTGCCGGGGGCGCTTCCTGTCGGAGCTCTGCGCCGACCGTCCAGAGATGGGAGATGGGGAGGGCCAGCAGGCGGTCGTCCAGCCGGTAGGGGCGCTCGCCGGTGTGCAGGACCACGCCGCAGACGAAGTCGTCGGGCGCGGTGCCGCGGAGCCATTCGAGGTGTCGGGCGTCTCGTCGGTCCACCTGCGGCGCCGACTTGACCTCCACCGCGACGAAGCGGCCGTCGGCGGCCCGTGCGGGTTCGCCATCACCAGCTCGTTCGCCGTGCGGGCCGTCAGCAGAGCCGGCAGCTTGGACAACTCGCGCACAGCAATTGACAGTTTCGCCCAAGTTCTAATGACAGTTTCGCCCGGACTGAACTGGTAGATTCGTCCTCGTGCCTGCCGAGGGCGCTGCCTGTCGAATCCGGCTAGGCAGAGCAACCGGTGGGAGCGCCCCATGCGTGTCGTCGGGACGCCTTGGCCTAGGGCTTGAGGGCGGTGAGGGGCACTACCGCGATCTCGTCGTCGGTCTGGTAGCCGGGGCCGAACGCGGTTATCACGAGCAGGCGGGCTGGCTCGCCGCGCCGGGCGGTGTCCACTCGGGCGCGCACGGCCCGCAACGACTCCATGGCCTTGGTGATGGCCGATGCGCCGCCCAGCTTGACCTCCACCGCCGCCCACTGCCCATCGAGCCCCTCGAGCACACTGTCGGACTCCAGGTTGGAGTCGTCTCCGTAGTAGTAGACACGCGCGTCGATGGACTGGGCGTAGACCCGCAGATCGCGCAGGGCCATCGACTCGAACAGCAGGCCCATGGCCTCCAAGTCGCTGCGGAGCCACGCCGCGGACGCCCCCAGCGCGGCCACAGCCAGTGCAGGGTCGACGAAGTAGCGCTTGGGAGTCCTACGCAGCCGGGCCGACGACCGAAGATGGACAGACCAGGCAGGCAGCGGCTCGATCACGAACAGGCGAGCCAGTTCGTCGAGGTAGGCACGCAACGTCGAGCGGGCCGGCGGTCCCGCTCCGTGCTCGGTCAGGCCGGACCGGATCGTCGCCTGGGAGGCCGCGGTGGCCTCGTTGCGGGCCAAGGATGCCAGCAGGCGCCCCGCCAGCCCGGGGTCGCGCCTCACTCCCGCCACCCGTGATATGTCGGTGCGGGCGATGTCGTCCAAGTAGTCGCGCAGACGCGCCTGCGCCACCATGGGCGCCATGTTGATCAGGCGTGGCCATCCGCCCCGGCAGATCAGGTCGGCGATGCCGGCTATGGTCCGCCCGCCGTCCGCCGCCCGGCACCGGCCGCCCGCCCACAGAGAGGCGAGGGACACCTCCCCAGTTGAGTCGCCCGACTCCCACAGCGACATGGGCCTCATCCGCACCCGGGCCACCCGGCCCGCGCCGGAGTGCTCGGTGATGTCGTCGGGCGGGTTCTGCGATCCGGTGAGGACGAAGTGCCCGAACCCGCCCCGCCGGTCGCAGGCGTGACGCATCGGATTCCATATGCCACGCACCAACTGCCACTCGTCGAGCAGCCGCGGCTCGGGACCCTCCAGGATCGAGCCCGGGTCCACGCTCGCAGCCAGGCGCATCTCCTCCGACTCGTCTAGGACGACCTCGCTTCGAGAGAAGCGTCGGCCCGTCCACGTCTTGCCGCAGCCGCGCGGGCCCTCGATCAGCACTGCGGGCGCGGAGGCCAGCGCCTCGGTCACCTCGGAGTCGACGACGCGGTCCAGGTACCTCGGATCAGGCGTTGCGATCATCGACTCTCCCGGGCAGTTCCGACGCTCCACTTCTCGGACATCCTACACTCCAATTTACGGAGATTTTGCGCTCCACTTTGCGGAGGTTCTGAACTCCAATTTACGGGACATCTGCGATCCACTTGTCGGAGTCCCATGCGCATGCCACGAAGCGGAGGTCGCTTGGGGCCGCAGCGGCTGACGGGTGAGGGGCCTATGTTGCGGCGGTCCAGAGGTGGGAGATGGGGAGGGCCAGCAGGCGGTCGCCTAGCCGGTAGGGACGCTCGCCGGTGTGCAGGACCACGCCGCAGACGAAGTCGTCGGGCGCGGCGCCGCGGAGCCATTCGAGGTGGCGGGCGTCTCGCCGGTCCACCTGTGGCGCCGACTTGACCTCCACGGCGACGAAGCGGCCGTCGGCAGCCTCGGCGATGATGTCGACCTCCGCGCCGCCGCGGTCGCGGAAGTGGTGCAGGCGGACCTCGTCGTCGAGCCACGACGCCTGACGGTGCAGCTCGTTGGCCACGAAGGACTCCAGGAGCTGCCCTCGGGCCGTGTCGGTCGGTCGGGCCAGCGACTCGGGGCTCCTGCCGAGCAGGTGCGCGGCGAGCCCGCTGTCGGTGATGTGCACCTTCGGCCGATGGGCGGCCTTGCTTGAGAGGTTGCGCGACCACGACGGCAGCAGCAGCACCAAGTAGGTCATCTGGAGATATCCGAGGTAGGACTCCGTCGTGTTGAGGCTTCCCAGGCCCGTGGCCCGGTGCAGGTTCGCCATCACCAACTCGTTCGCGGTGCGAGCCGCCAGCAGAGCCAGCAGCTTGGGCAGGTCACGCACCCGCCGGGCGCCGGTGAGGTCCTTGATGTCACGCTGGGTGACGGTGCGCACGTAGTCGCGGAACCACATGCGCCGGGCGCCGGGCGCCATGATAGCCGCCTCGGGGAAGCCTCCTGCGCAGATGCGGTCGAGATAGTCGGCGGGCTTCAGCGCGGAGGGTCTGCTTGCGAGCAGGCTGTGGGGATCCGAGAACGCCGCCTCCAGGAACCCGTCGGGGGCTTGGTGCAACTCCCCTTGTGTCAGCGGCCACAGTTCCAGGAAGGCGGCCCGGCCAGCGAGCGACTCCGAGAGCGTCGGCACGGTCAGGAAGTCCGCGGAGCCGTTGAGGAGGAACTGGCCGCGGCTGGGATCGTCGTCGACGACAGCCTTGATCGCGCGGATCAGCGGTTCGCCGGCCCTCTGCACCTCGTCGAAGGCTCTCGGCGTCTCGCCGTAGGCTGCGAACCCGGCGGGATCGTCGAGCGCGGCTCGCAGGGTCCCCTCGTCGTCCAGGCGGGCGAACGTGCCCTCGCCGCCTAGCGCTCGACGCACGAGGGTGGTCTTGCCCGCCTGACGGGGGCCGGTGATCACTACCACTCGGAAGCTCGACAGCGCCTGGCGGGTCGTCGTCGTCAAGCGCCTCGGGAGTTCGCGCACGTCGGGATTACCTTCCAACGGGAGCCTCGATCCGCTGCTATTGATAGTTTCGTCTGAATTATACTGATAGTTTTGTCCAAGTTCTATTGATAGTTTCGTCCGAGCTCTACTGACAGTATTGTCCGGGTTCTATTGACAGATTCGTCCGTGGTTTGGCTGGCTGGCTCTGGCGTGGATGGGCGTCGGGCGGTGGCCGTGACAGACTTGCGGGCCATGCCTGTTGCGGATCCCTTCATGCCCGGCCGGTTGGGGCCGGTGACGTTGCGGAACCGGATCATCAAGGCGGCCACCTTCGAGGGCGTCATGCCCGAGGCGCTGGTCACGCCCGAGCTGATCGAGTACCACCGGGCGGTGGCCGCGGGCGGCGCGGGCATGTCCACCGTCGCCTACCTGGCCGTGGCCCCCGAGGGGCGCACCCACGCTGAGTGCATCTGGCTGCGGCCCGAGGCGGTGCCCGGCCTGCGCCGGCTCACCGACGCCATCCACGCCGAGGGCGCGGCCGCCTGCGCCCAGATCGGCCACGCCGGGCCGGTGGCCAACTCCCGGTCCAACAAGGCCGCCTCGCTGGCGCCGTCTAAGCGGTTCAACCCGCTGGCGCTGCGGGTGATCCGCGCCGCTACCGACGCCGACATCGCCCGCATCACCAACGACTACGCCCGAGCCGCCCGCCTCGCCGCCGACAGCGGCTTCGACGCCATCGAGATCCACCTCGGCCACAACTACCTGCTCAGCGCCTTCCTCAGCCCCAACCTCAACAAGCGCGACGACGCCTGGGGCGGCACTCTCGAGAACCGGGCCCGGTTCGGCCGCCAGGCCGTGCAGGCGGTTCGGGCCGCCGTCGGCGACAGGCTGGCCGTCACCGCGAAGATCAACATGAACGACGGCGTGCCCGGCGGGCTCAAGGACGACGAGAGCCTGGAATTCGCCCGGATGCTGCAGGACGACGGCGCCCTCGACGCGCTCGAGCTAACCGGCGGCAGTTCGTTCGCCAACCCCATGTACCTGTTCCGGGGCGACGCCCCCCGGGAGGAGTTCGCGGCCACCTTGCCGCCGCACGCCCGGCTCGGGTTCAAGCTGGCCGGGGCCAAGCTCATGCCGGACTACCCCTTCGAGGAGGCCTACTTCCTGCCCAAGGCCCGCCGATTCCTCGAGGCCCTCGACATGCCGCTGATCCTGCTCGGGGGCATCAACCGGCTTGACACTGTGCAGTCCGCGCTCGACGAGGGGTTCGCCTTCGTGGCCATGGCCCGGGCCCTGCTGCGCCAGCCCGACCTGCCCAGCCAGTGGCAGGCTGGCGCCGTCGCCGAAGGCAGCTGCATCCACTGCAACCGCTGCATGCCCACCATCTACAGCGGCACCCGCTGCATGCTCGACCATCCCGAGCCCCTCACCGCAGGCCGCCCCATCCTCTGACCGCGGCAGGCCGCCGCCGGACTGGAGATTCTCGGGTGCGAAATTGTGCACATAGGGCACAGAAGCCACCCGAGAATCAGAGGCTGAGGGCCAGCCCGTCGCCACGAGCCCTCCGCGGCTAGGGCTGTTGGAGGGTCAGCGGTAGCCTCGGTCCGTGCGCCTGTACGAGACCGCGCGGCGGGCTGTGGTGCCCTTCGAGCCGCCCGCGCGGCCCGCGGAAGTGCGGATCTACGTGTGCGGCATCACGCCCTACGACAGCACCCACCTCGGGCACGCCAACACCTACCTCGCCTACGACCTGCTGATCCGCCGACTCGAGGACCTCGGCCACGGGGTGCGGATGGTGCGCAACATCACCGACGTCGACGACTCGATCCTGCCCAAGGCCCGCGAGCTCGGCGTGGACTTCCTGGAGCTGGCCGCCGCCGAGACGGCCCGGTTCCACTGCGACATGGAGGACCTCAACACCCGGCCCCCGGTCGCCGAGCCCAGGGCCACCGAATGGGTGGACGAGATGATCGCCCACATCTCGCAGCTCGTCGCCGCGGGCCACGCCTACACCGCCGAGGGCACCACCTGGTTCGACGTGTCCACCTGGCCCGACTTCGGACGCCTCAGCGGCTACGACCACGCCACCATGCGGGCGCTGGCCGCCGAGCGGGGCGGCACCCCCGACGACCCCCGCCAGCGCAACCCGCTCGACTTCGTGCTGTGGCAGCCGTCGGCGCCCGACGAGCCGGTGTGGGACTCGCCGTTCGGTCCGGGCCGGCCCGGCTGGCACATCGAGTGCAGCGCCATGTCGATGGCACTGCTCGGCGCCCGCATCGACATCCACGGCGGCGGCAGCGACCTGATCTTCCCCCACCACGAATGCGAGCTGGCCCAGAGCGAGGCCGCCACCGGCGAGACCTTCGTGAGGCACTGGATGCACTGCGGGATGGTCGGCTACGACGGCGTCAAGATGTCGAAGTCGCTGGGCAACCTCGTGTTCGTCAGCGACCTCTGCAAGGACAGCGCCCCGGCCGCGGTGCGCCTGGCGCTGATGGCGCACCACTACCGCGACGACTGGGAATGGCACGACGGCGACATCGCCGAGGCCGAGACCCTGCTCGACACCCTCAACGAGGCCGTCCGACAGGGCGGAGGCTCGGTTGCGACGGGTTCTGGTGGCGCAGGTGGAGGATCAGATGCCGCAGACTCTGGAATTGCCGACATGGCCAATCCGGCTTCCTACGCCCGGCGGCTGCGCGACGCCCTCGACGACGACCTCGACGCGCCACTGGCCCGGACCGTGCTGGCCGAGATGGCCGGGGCGGTTCTCGCCGGCCGCCTGGACGACACCGCGCCCGGCGTGCTGGCCGGGTTGTGCGCCCTATGCGGGATTGCCCTGGAACCTGGCCCGTCGCTCGCCCCGCAGTGATCCCGCGGTGCGGCGTGGGCGTGGCTGGCGGTTCGGCTGCCCTGGAGCGTGTCGGGGAGTCGCGGTGACCTCGCTGTCCGACACTCTTGTGGGCGCTGGTGGCCGCTGGGTGAGCACAGACTGTCGAGGCCCGCGGTGATCTCGCTGTTCGACAGCCTCACGGGCGTTGGTGGCCGCTGGGTGAACACCGGTTGTCGGGGTGCCGCGGTGATCTCGCGGTTCGACACTCTTGCGGGCGCTGGTGGCCGCGGGGTGAACCCAGGTTGTCGAGGCCCGCGGTGATCTCGCTTTTTGACACCCTCACGGGCGGGGTCCGCCCCCTCGCGACCCGTGAGCCGGGCAAGGTGGCGCTGTACGCCTGCGGACCGACCGTCTACGACCATCCCCACCTCGGCCACGCCCGCTCGGCGCTCACCTACGACGTGCTGCGCCGCTACCTCCAGTGGCGGGGCCTCGACGTGCGCCACGTCGTCAACGTCACCGATATCGACGACAAGATCATCGCCCGGGCCCGCGACGAGGGCCGCACCGAGAGCGAGGTGGCCGTCGAGTGGGAGGCCGTCTACTTCGACGTGATGGCCAGGCTCGGCGTGCTCGAACCTCACGAGCAGCCCCGAGCCACCGAATGGGTCGCCGAGATGGTCGAGTTCATCAGCCGGATCGTGGACGCCGGCGCCGCCTACACCACCGGTACCGGCGTGTACCTGAGGGTGGGCGGCGTGCCCGGATACGGCGACCTGGTGCATCGCAGCCTCGACGACCTGCGGGCCTCGGCCGGGGCCAGGGTCGAGGTGGACGAGGCCAAGGAGGACCCCCTCGACTTCGCCCTGTGGAAGGCGGCCAAGCCCGACGAGCCGACCTGGCCGTCGCCGTGGGGGCCGGGCCGGCCCGGCTGGCACATCGAGTGCGTGGCCATGAGCCTCGGCATCCTCGGCGAGGGCTTCGACATCCATGGCGGTGGCAACGACCTGGTGTTCCCGCACCACACCAACGAGCGGGCCGAGGCGCTAGCGGTCGGTCGGCCGTTCGCCCGACACTGGGTGCACAACGCCATGCTCAACATCGACGGCACCAAGATGGCCAAGTCGCTGGGCAACTACCGCACCGTCGCCGACATGCTCGACGAGCACCCGCTCAACGACCGGGCCTTCCGCCTGCTGGTGCTGCAGACCCACTACCGCAAGACCATGGAGGTAAACGCCGAGTTGATGGCCTCAGCCCGGTCGGCGGTTCAGCGTCTCGACGCCCTGGCCCGCCGACTTCATGTAACCCTTGAGAACACTCCCGAGCCCTCGGATGCCGAGCTAGAGCAGCCCGAGGACCCAGCGACCGAGCCAGCCCAGCCATCTCGTGGTCACGATGCCGAGACTGACGAACCCACGGCCCCCGAGTCAGGGCCTTCGCCTGTCGATCAAGTCCTTGAGCGCGTAGATGCGTTGGGTGCGCAGCGCATGGCTGACGACCTGGAGAGTCGCTTCCAGAGCGCGATGGACCGTGACATGAGCACGCCGTTGGCGGTGAGCCGCATATTCGCGATGTTGCATCGCGCCAACGCCGCCCTCGACGATGGGTCCGTCGGCGGGCCTGTGCTCACTCGCAAGGTGATCGAGTTGGTCGGCGTGCTGGGCCTGGAGGCTGGCACCGGCTCCCGGGACTCCGACGGCGACGCTGCCGTCGAGGATCTGGTCAGCCAGCGTCAGGCGGCCCGTGAGGCCAAGGATTGGGCCACCGCCGACTCGCTGCGCGATGAACTGTCCGCGCTCGGAGTGATCGTGGAGGACACGCCGACCGGCCCGGTCTGGCACCGCTCGTGAGTTCGCCGCCACCACCCGAAATTGATGCGGATAGTGGTCCTCTGTGGGCGGTTTCGTCATCAATATCGGGTTGGCGTGCTGGTCCGGCTGGTGGTCGAGTGAAATTGATGCGGATAGTGGGCCTCTATGGGCGGTTTCGTCATCAATATCGCTCGGAGACGGAGTTGGGGTGAGCTTGCTCGGCAACCGGGTTCTGCGGGTGGAGGACCGGCGGATGCTCACCGAAGGCGCCCGGTATGTGGCAGACCTCCGCTTCGACGGCCAGGCGCATGTCCGCTTCGTGCGCTCGACCGTGGCCCACGGGTGCCTGCTGGGGGTGGACACCGACGACGCCGAGTCCCGGCCCGGCGTCCTAGGCGTGTTCACCGCGTCCGACCTCGACCTGCCCGACCTGGCGCCCATCCCGACGGTCGACCAGCGGATGGGCCGGCCGGTGCTGGCCCGCGACACCGTCCGGTTCGTCGGCGAGCCGGCGGCGGCGGTGGTGGCCGAGACAGTTGCTGAGGCCGCCGACGCCGCCGAGCACGTGGTCGTGGACGTAGAGCCGCTCCCGGCCGTGGTCAGACTGCAGGACGCGGTAGCCGACGACACGCTCGTGCATCCGGAGGCCGGCACCAATCTCGCCTTCGAGATGACCCCCGCCCGGCGCGTCACCGACGAAGGGATGCCTTCCCAGCCCCCAGCCGATAGCGGGCTACGGGTAGACGCCGGACTGCGGGTTGACGCCGGGCTCCCCGCCGACGCCGGGCTACGGGTTGACGCCGGGCTCCCCGCCGACGCCGGGCTGCGGGGCGGCGCTGCCGGTCTTGACTTCTCGGGGTGCGAGGTGGTGGTGGAGGCGTCGCTGGCGATCCAGCGGCTGGCGGCGGTGCCGTTGGAGCCTCGCTCGGCGGCCGCGGTCTGGGACGCCGACGGCGCCCGGTTGACGTTCTATGCGTCCACGCAGGCGCCGCACCGGGTGCGTGACGCCCTGGCCGATCTGTACGGCCTCGAACCCGAAGCGGTGAGGGTGGTCGTGCCCGACGTGGGCGGCGGTTTCGGGGCCAAGGGCTCGCCGACCGCCGAGGAGCTGCTCCTGGCCGGACTCGCCCGTGCCGTGGGCCGGCCGGTGTCCTGGACCGAGACACGGGCCGAGAACCTCACGTCCTCGGTCCACGGCCGAGCCCAGCAGCAGCGGGTGCGCATGGGCGGCACCCGCGACGGGCGCATCACCCACTACGAGCTGGCCATGTCTCAGGACGCCGGCGCCTACCCGATGGTGGGTGCCCGCCTGCCGAACGTCGCCCGCAAGGTGTTCACCGGCTGCTACGACATCGCCAACGCCGCCGTGGTCGCCCGCAGCTACGCCACCAACACCGCGCCGGTGGCGGCCTACCGGGGCGCGGGACGCCCCGAGGCCACGATGGCCGTCGAGCGGGCCGTAGACCTGTTCGCCGCCGAGACGGGCCTCGACGCAGCCGAGGTGCGCCACCGCAACCTCGTCGGGCCCGAGCAGATGCCCTACACCAACCCCGCCGACGCCACCTACGACAGCGGCGACTACCCGGAAGCGCTGCGACGGGCGCTGGCCGCCGCCGACTACGACGGGCTGCGCTCCGAACAGGCCCGCCGCCGGGCCGTGGCCGATCCCGTACTGCTGGGAGTGGGCGTCGCCTGCTACGTGGAGAGCGCGTCGATGGGCGGCAGCGAACTGGGCGAGGCAGCTCTCGCTGCCGACGGGTCGCTGGTGGTGCGCTCGGGGGCGACGGCGCTCGGGCAGGGCCACGACACCTGCTGGTCGATTATCGCCTCCTCGGTGACGGGTGTGGCCTTGGAGCGCATCGCGGTCGTCAGCGGCGACACCGACGAGATCGCCCACAGCCACCTCACCGCCGGGTCTCGCTCGGCGCAGCTGGCCGGCTCGGCGGTCCACTCGGCCGCGTCGCGCCTGGTGGAGTTGGCCCGCGACCGGGCCGCTGAGCTGCTGGAGGCCGCAGCCGCCGATGTCGTGCTCGACGCGGGGTCCGGGGAGTTCCATGTGGTGGGCTCGCCGCGGCCCCGGGTGGGCTGGGCCGAGATCGCGGCGTCGGCCGACGCCGACGGCATGACGCTGGCGGCCGAGTCCGACTTCGTTCAGGCGGCCAGCACCTTCCCGGCGGGCTGCCATGTGGCCACAGTGGAGGTGGACTCGCTCACCGGCGCGGCGACGCTGCGGCGCATCGTGGCCTGCGACGACGCCGGCACGCTGATCAACCCGATGATCGTCGAGGGCCAGATCCACGGCGGCGTCGCCCAGGGCGCAGCCCAGGCCCTGCTCGAGGCGGTCGTCTACGACGCCGACGGCAACCCGCTCACCGGCACCCTCGCCGACTACCCGGCCATGACCGCCGACATGATGCCCCGCATCGAGTCGGCCCATCTCAGCACCCCCACGCCCCTCAATCCGCTGGGTGCCAAAGGCATCGGCGAGTCCGGCGCGGTCGGCGCCAGCACCGCCATCGTCAACGCCGTCCACGACGCCGTAGCCCACCTAGGCATCACCCACATAGAACCGCCCGCCACCCCCCAACGCATATGGAAGGCCCTGTCCCAGCACTCCCAGAGCTAGCTCGGCGAGGAGCCACATGGCGCTAGCCGATGGCGTAGATGTAGCCGCCTTTGGTGCCCACCACGATCAGGCCGTCCCATACCGCGGGGGTGGACTCGATGCAGGCGCCCAGCGAGATGCGCCACAGCTCGGGCGGCTCGACCGTGGTGTCGCTCACGTCGAAGGCGTAGAGGTTGCCGTCGCAGTTGCCTTGGATCCAGACATCGTCGACTATGGCCGGGCTGGGCCAGGTGGGGCCGGGCAGCTTCTTGGTCCAGCGCACGTCGCCGGTGGCGGTGTCGATGCCGTAGGCGTGGCCGGTGCCGGTGGGCACGATCAACACGTCGCGGTGCAGGCCGGGCGTGGCCCACACCCCCGAATGGTCCAGCGCTCCCCGGGCGTGCACGCTCCATACCAGCGGGTCGTCAGGCCTTGACGGGTCGAGCTTGATGATCTGCCCCACCTCGTGGGACCGGGCCGTGCCCCGCTGATATTCCACGCCCGCGTAGATCATGCCTTCGGCGTCGATCACCAGCGAGGCGTCGATGTCGTCTCCCGCCCAGTAGCGGAACACCCGGCTCGGCTCGAAGGCG
Organism: Acidimicrobiales bacterium; assembly: GCA_963667505.2. Classification (GTDB taxonomy): domain Bacteria; phylum Actinomycetota; class Acidimicrobiia; order Acidimicrobiales; family Aldehydirespiratoraceae; genus Aldehydirespirator. The sequence goes on from OY763490.2 coordinate 3,540,676, forward strand.
GGGTCCTTGCCCAGCCCGGTGATGTCCCACCCCTGTATCAGCCCGCCCGAGTTGGCGAAGTACACGATGTCGCCGCTGATGGCCACCGAGTTCTCGATTGACAGCTCCCGTCCCACCGCGGCGTACAGCTCATCGTCCCAGCCGGGCGCGTGGAACACCACCTCGGGATCGGCGGTCACAAGCCCGTCGGCGCCGTAGCCCCGGTTGAGCTTCACGATGTGGAATCGGGAGTTCTCACCGCCGATGAACAGGTAATCGTCGATCACCAGCCCGGCGCCGTCCCAGTCGTCGTTCCAGACGATCGGCGCCAGTTCGTAGGCGTTCAGCTTCCAGAGTTCCCGAGGCGCGCCGCCGTCGAAGGCGACCACCCGGTAGTTGTTGTCGCGGCTGCCGAAGTACACGAGCGGATAGCCGTCGGGGTCGACGGTCACCGACCCCTTGACGATGTCGCCGGTGCGGAAATCGGCCAGCACGCGCTCGCCGGTGAGCGCGTCCAGGAAATGGACGTTGCTGCTGAATGCGCCGACCACCACCCAGGTCTGGCCGTCGCGCTCCAGCATGGCGGGCTGGCCGGTCCAACCGGTGCCGCACCACAGCTTGGGCTGGCCTCCCTTGGTCGAAAGGGTGCACATCGGGTCGCCGTCGGGGAAGCGCCATACCACCCGCGGGTCTGACGGCACCGGACCTCGGCCGTAGTAGCTGCGGGTGGGATTGCCCCGGAACGTGAGCAAGCCCTCGACGGCGTCGCCCCACGGCTGCCCCGAGGTTGTGGGGTCGACCCAGCCATCGAACGGCGGCAGCGTCGTGGTGGTTGTCGTCGTCGTGGTGGTCGTTGTTGTGGTGGTCGTTGTGGTGGTTGTCGTCGTGGTGGTTGTCGTCGTGGCCGTGGCCGCGGCGGTCACGGTGGCGGCCGGGCCGGACCGCTCGACCGGTTGCGGGTTGTCGCCGGAGTCGCGGAGGACCGCGGCCACCGCGATGGCGACGATGGCAACGGCCAGCGCCATCCCGAGGCGCACAAGGCTCGTTCGTCTGCGCATGACGGCATCATGTCCGCTGATGGGCGGCTGAACGCGGAGCCGAACGCTGAGGCGCTCATATCATTGAGCCGTGAGCGAGGGTGAGAGCCGCGGCGAGGGTGAGAGCCGCGGCGAGCGTGCGGACCGCGGCGAGGACCTGCTCACCGTGGCCTTCGATGCCGACGACACGCTGTGGCACAACGAGGATCTGTTCCAGGACGTGCATAGGGAGTATGCCGAGCTCCTGGCGCCGTGGGCCGACGCTGCGGCCGTGGCCGACCGCGTCCACGAGACCCAGCTGTTGAACCTGTCCCGCTACGGCTACGGCGTGAAGTCGTTCACGCTGTCGCTCGTCGAGGCCGCTGTCGCTATCAGCGGCAACGAGATTGACGGGGGCAGCGTGTCCGTCATCATCGGCTTCGCCAAACGGCTTCTCGACCGTCCGGTGGAGCTCATCGACGGCGTGGAGGAGGTGCTCGACGCGCTCGACCATCACCGGCTGATGGTCATCACCAAGGGCGACGTCCACGACCAGCTCGCCAAGGTGTCCGCCAGCGGCCTGGCCGAGCGCTTCTGGCGGATCGAGGTGGTGGCCGACAAGGACGCCGAGGCCTACCGCGGGCTACTCGCCCGCCACGGGATCGACCCCACCCGGTTCGTGATGGTCGGCAACTCGTTGCGCTCCGACGTGCTGCCCGTGCTGGAGCTGGGCGCAGCGGCTGTCCATGTGCCCTACCCCGTGACCGCCCGGGTCGAGACCGGCTACAGCACCTGCGACCGCCATGCGGACGTCCTCACACTGGACGGCCTTGAGCAGCTCCCCGAACTATTGCGGTCGTGGCCCAACATCGAGGTCGGCGCCGAGGGCCTCGCCGGCCCGGCCGGGGCAGGCGGACACTGGGCCGGGCACCCGGCGTGAAGCTGGTCGCCGGCTGTGGATCCTGGCCGGTGGACTCTGGCGCCGCGGCCTGTTGCACGGCGTCGCTTTGAGAAGGCTGACGCCGCGGGAGGTGGCCGGCTACGACCTCGTGCCCGCTGAGATCGCCCGACGCGCCCGGGTGCAGCGGGTGCCGGTGCTGGCCCCGGGAACTGCGGGCATGACGCTCGGGCGGCTCATCCTGCTGAGGCGCGACGACGACCGCACGGGCCGACGGACGCTGCTCGCCCATGAGCTCGTGCATGTGGAGCAGTACGACCGGCTGGGCGTGGCCAGGTTCCTGTGGCACTACCTGCGCGCCTACGGGTCCAACCTCCGGCGGCTGCGGAGTCATCGGCGGGCCTACGAGGCGATCGCCTTCGAGGCCGAAGCCAGGGCCTCGGCCGCCCGCTGGGCGAACGAACTATCGGAGCCCGCGGGCAACCGCTCCCCCTGACGCCGAACTGGCAGCGAAATGCGCCCAATATGGGGCAGAACGCTGCCAATCCGCCGAGAGCGGCTGGCTCAGTACTCGTAGAAGCCGCGGCCGGTCTTGCGGCCCAGCCGGCCTGCGGCCACCATGCGGCGCAGCAGCGGGGGCGGCGCGTAGAAGCGTTCGGCGTACTCGGCGTAGAGCGACTCGGCGGTGAACAGGCACACGTCGAGCCCGATCAGGTCCGCCAGCGTCAGCGGCCCCATGGGGTGGCCGGCCCCGAGCTTCATGGCCTCGTCGATGTCGGTGGCGGAGGCGTGGCCCGACTCGAACATCTCGATTGCCTGGCAGATGTAGGGCACCAGCAGCTTGTTCACCACGAACCCGGCCCGGTCCGGCGCGGGCACCACCCGCTTGCCGAGCGTGTCGGCGGCGAACGCGGTGGCTGCCTCGGTGACCTCCGGCGCGGTGAGCTGGGTGCTGATCACCTCGACCAGCTTCATCACCGTGGCCGGGTTGAAGAAGTGCATGCCCAGCACCTGCTGCGGGCGGGACGTGCCCATGGCCACGTCGATGATCGGAATCGACGAGGTGTTGGTGGCCATTATCGCGGCAGGCTCCAGCACCCGGTCGAGCACGCCGAAGATCTCCAGCTTCAGGGGCAGATTCTCCGGCACGGCCTCCAGCACCAGGTCGCACCCGGCCATGTCGTCGAGGTCAGTGGTCCACGCCACGGCGGCCGCGGCGGCGTCACGGGTGGTCTCGTCGAGCTTGCCCCTGGCGACGGCCCGTTGCATCGAGCGCCCGACCCGGGCCTGACCGGCCTCCAGCAACTCGGGCGACGCCTCGCGGGCGACCACCTGCAGCCCGTTGCGGGCGGCGACCTCGACGATGCCGCTGCCCATCGTTCCGGTGCCGATCACACCGATCGTGCCGATCTCCATACTCGATTCTCCTGTTGCGATTGCTTGTGCTCACTGCCGCCTGGTGCTGCCGCGCCGGTCGATCACGACGCTACTTCGGCGGACCCTCAGACTCGAACCCTGAGCGGTCGTCTGGGCCGGTCGCCGGCTCGTCAGTCCGACCTGGTGCTGTCTCAGTGTTCGCTGGAGCGAGCGGTGTTCGTCTTGGCCGGTCGTCGGTTCTTCAGTCCGACTCTGTGATCGTCACCGAGTTGATGGTCACGTCCTCGACGGGGCGGTCGTTGCGGTCGGTCTCGACGCGCTGCATCTCGTCCACCACCTCGAGGCCCCGCACCACCTTGCCGAACAGCGAGTACTGCGGGGGCAGGCCGGCGCCGTTAGGGCCGCTGATGATGAAGAACTGGCTGCCGTTGGTGTCCGGGCCGGCGTTGGCCATGGCCAGCGAACCGACCTCGTACCGCCCCGGCTTCGGCAACTCGTCGTCGAAGCGGTAGCCGGGCCCGCCCCGACCGGTGCCAGTGGGATCGCCTCCCTGGCACACGAAGCCGTTGATGATGCGATGGAAGATCACGCCGCCGTAGTAGTGGTAGCGGGCCAGCACCACGAAGTTGTTCACCGTGCGGGGCGCGGCCACCGTGTCGAGAGCGATGGTGATCGATCCCATCGACGTGTCCATCACCGCGGTGTAGCGCTTGGACGGGTCGATGCACATGGGCGGCGGACTTGGGAACTTGCGACGGGTCGGGCTCGATCCGTCAGCAGCGGGACAGGGCGTTTCAGCCATGGCGAGTCCTCGGCTTGGTCCATTGGGGGCAGGGACGCCCGACCCTAACGGCGCCGTCGGGCGCGGGGGATCATCCACCTGCGGCGGACGGCAATCTATGGTCACGCCGTGCCCAACGGCCCCCTGACCCTCAGCGGTCCTGCCGCCGCCCTGGCGGAAGCACCGCACCTGCTCCGCTGCGAGCACTGCGACGTGACTTGGCGCGGGTCGTCGGTGCCCTGCTGGTGCTGCGGCGCCCCCGGGGCGGTCACGTCCGAGGTTCGGCTCGTCCCCGACTGAGGTTCGGCTCGTCCCGACTGAGACCGTGCTGGCTCGTCTCCGACTGAGGTTGGGCTAGTCCCGGACCGGCGCCGGCTCGTTCTCGGCTGGCCGCGGTGGCCTGCGGGGTATTGTCGGGCCGTGACTCTTCACTGGTCCGACACTGGCGTAGAGGTCCACAGGGTGGTGGTGGGCCCCGTCGAGAACAACGTCTTCGTAATCCGCTGCACCTCCACGGGCGAGGCGGTGCTCATCGACGCGGCCAACGAGCACGAGCGCCTCCTGGACCTGTGCCGTGGCCTGGGCGTGCGCACGGTTCTGGAGACCCACGGCCACTGGGACCACATACAAGCCATCCCGGCGGTGCGGGACGCCGGCTACGAAGTGGGGGTCACCGCCGAGGACGCGGCCATGCTCCCGAGCTACGACTACCTGCTCGAGGACGACACCGTCATCGAGGTCGGGCGTCTGCGTCTGCGCACCCTCCACACGCCCGGCCACACGCCCGGGTCGATGTCGTTCCATGTCGAGGGCACGCCGCTGCTGTTCACCGGCGACACGCTGTTCCCGGGCGGGCCGGGCGCCACCCAGTACGAGGGCGGCGACTTCGAGTTGATCATCCGGTCGATAGAGGAACGCATCTTCAGTCGCTTCGACGGCTCCACGGTCGCGCTGCCAGGCCACGGCCTCGACACCACGATCGGCGAGGAATCCCCCCATTTGGATGAGTGGATCGAGCGCGGATGGTGACCCTGCCGAGGACGGACGGCACAGCGCTGCCGCGGGGGTAGCGTGCCTCCGAGGGCCGGGCGGCCCCGACTCGCACGAACCCCCCAGGAGGCTCCATGAGCAGGCTTCTCGAAGGCAAGGTGGCGCTGGTGACCGGAGCCGGGCGCGGCATCGGCCGCGAGCACGCCCTGATGCTGGCCGAGCACGGGGCCAAGGTGGTGGTCAACGACCTCGGGGGCGACGAGTTCGGCGGAGGCGCCGACCTCACCCCCGCGGCCGAGGTGGCGGAGGCCATCAAGTCGGCCGGGGGAGAGGCGGTGGTCAACGGCGGCAGCGTGGCCAGCTTCGACGACGCGGGGGCCATGGTGCGCCAGGCCATCGACACCTTCGGCGACATCAACATCGTGGTCAACAACGCCGGCATCCTGCGCGACCGCATGGTGTTCTCGATGACCGAGGACGACTGGGACACGGTGATGGCCGTGCACCTGAAGGGCACGTTCGCGCCGTCGCACCACGCCGCGGCCTACTGGCGCAACAAGGCCAAGTCGGGCGAGGAGACCTACGGGCGCATCATCAACACGGCTTCCCCGTCGGGGATCTACGGCAACGTCGGGCAGACCAACTACGGCGCCGCCAAGGCCGGGATCGCCGCATTCACCGTCATCGCGGCCCAGGAGCTGGTCCGCTACGGCGTGACCGTGAACTGCCTGGCGCCCACGGCATGGTCGCGCCTCACCGCGCCGCTCATGGGCGGCGACCAGGCGTCCGAGAAGTTCAAGGACAGCATCGACCCCCGATGGATCGCGGTGACCACCGCCTGGCTGGCCAGTCCCGAGGCCGCCAACGTGACCGGACGGGTGTTCGACATCCGAGGCCAGAACCTCGGCATCGCCGAGGGCTGGCATCTCGGCCCAGTGGCGGTCCAGCCCGACGACCCGGCCGAGCTCGGCCCGGTGATGGCCGAACTCATGGCCGCAGCCCGCCTCAACGCCAGCATGGCCGGCAAGGACCACGAAGGCCCCGGTTTTCCCAGCCAATCCATCTGAGCGCCGTCCGAACTCGGCCCCTGCGCTGGCTCGACCAGGCTGGGGCCGCCTTTGACGTCTAAATGTCTGAGGTTTAGGCTTCAGGGTTGTGAGGCCGTTGGAGGACATGCGCATCGTGGCGGTGGAGCAGTACGGGGCCGGCCCGTTCGCCACCATGCACCTCGCCGACCTCGGCGCGGAGATCATCAAGATCGAGGATCCAGCGTCCGGCGGCGACGTCGCCCGCTACCTGCCGCCTTTCCAGACGGGGGACTCGAGCCTCTTCTTCGAGACGTACAACCGCAACAAGCGCAGCGTCGTCCTCGATATCCGCAGCCCGGCCGGCCGGGGCGTGTTCAACGACCTCGTGGCGTGCTCCGACGCGGTCTTCTCGAACCTGCGGGGCGACGTGCCGGATGTGCTCGGCATCTGCTACGACGACCTCAAGGACGTCAACCCTCGGATCGTGTGCTGCTCGCTGAGCGGCTTCGGCATGACCGGCCCCCGGGCCCGTCAGCCCGGCTACGACTACATCCTGCAGGGCCTGTGCGGCTGGATGGCCCTCACCGGCGACCCCGACGGGCCGCCCACCAAGTCGGGCCTGTCGATGGTGGACTTCTCGGGGGGCTTCGTGGCCGCCATCGCCCTGCTCACCGGGATCCACGCGGCCCGGCGCGACGGCGTGGGCATGGACTGCGACCTCAGCCTCTACGACACCGCCATCAGCCTGCTCGGCTACCTGGGCACCTGGCACATGAGCGCTGGGTTCGAGCCCCAGCGGGTGGCCGCGTCGGGGCATCCGTCGCTGGTGCCGTTCCAGATCTTCGAGGCCCGCGACGGCTGGCTGGTGATCGGCTGCGCCAAGGAGAAGTTCTGGCAGCGGCTCACTGAGGTGGTGGGGATGCCCGAACTGGCCGACGATCCGAGATTCTCCGATTTCGCGGCCCGCTACGAGCACAAGGAAGAGCTGCTGGCCATCCTCAAGCAGGTGTTCCCCACCCGCACGGTGGCGCAGTGGCTGGAGCCGCTGCAGGAGGCCGGCGTGCCGTCCGGGCCGATCCAGGACGTCCCGGCGGCGCTTCGCGACCCTCACACGCTCGCCCGAGGCGTGATCGCCGAGACCGAGCACCCCAGCCACGGAACGGTCCGCCAGCCGGTGACGCCGGTCCGCGTCGGGGGCCATCCGACGGCAGAGCCCATGTCGTGCGGCCCGGCGCTTGGCGCGGACGCACCGTACGTGCTCAAGGAACTGCTGGGCTACGACGACGACCGCATCGACGGCTTGCGCTCCTCGGGCGCCTTCGGCTGATACATGAGGCGGGGCTACGTCGACAGCGACTGGGGTCAGGTCCACTACCGGTCGGCAGGCGGCGACGGCCCCGCGGCCGTCTTCTTCCACGAGTCGCCGCTGTCGTCGGTCGCCTACGAGGCGGCGCTGCCCCATCTGGGGAAGTCCTTGAGGGCCTTCGCCCTCGATACGCCGGGATACGGACTGTCGGATGCGCCCCCGTCGGACGGGTTCGAGATACCCCACTATGCAGCCGCCCTGCTTCGAGCCATCGACGGGCTGGGAATCGAGCGCTTCGCGGTGGCCGGAGTCCACACGGGCGCATCGCTCGCGCTGGAGGTCGGACTCCAGGCCGGCGCCGACCGGATCACCTGCGCCGTGCTCACCGGCGTGCCGCTGATGTCCGAGGAGCGCCGCCGGGAGTTCCTGGCCTCCTGGTCGCCCCCGATGGCGCCGGCCTCCGACGGCGGTCACCTGCGGTGGGCTTGGGAGCGCTACCAGCGCATCTGGGGCGCCGACAGCCCGGCGGGCGTCCTCGATGTCGGTGTCATGCAGATCCTCAACGTGTTGGAGCGCTACGAGTGGGCCTACAACGCCGCCTTCCGCTACGACCCCGAGCCGCGCCTGCCGCGACTCTCCTGTCCTGTGCTGCTGCTCGACGCGGAGCACGACATCTTCGCCGACATGGACGAACCGGCGGCCGCACTGCTGCCTGACGCTCGCATCGAGGTCGTTCCCGGACTCGGGGGGCAACTGCCCGTACGCGTGCCGCAGACATACGCCGAGAAGGTCATCGCCTTCGTGACCTCCCGATTCTGAGATTGGTAATCTCGGATCGTGGCCACCGAGATCCGACCAGGACAGCAGGCCGGCGTCGATGTCGCCGGCTCCGACCATGTCGTCGTCGGCTCCGACCATGTCGTCGGCTCCGACCATGTCGTCGGCTCCGACCATGTCGCCGGCTCCGACCATGTCGCCGGCTCCGACCATGTCGCCGGCTCCGACGATGACGCTGCGCCGAACCTGGCCGGTGCGCTCGCGGCCACCGTCAGGCGGTCAGCCGGCCAGATGCCGCAGGACACCCCGCTGGCGCTGGTGTATCGGCTCGCGGCGTCCGACGAGACCGCGCCGCGGTGAGCGACCTCGCCGGGCTGAGTCTGACTGAGGCGGCCCGGCGGCTGCAGAATCGGGAGGCGACCGCGGCCGAACTGGTGGACGCGTGCCTCGCCCGCGTCGAGCAGTGGGAGCCGCACGTCCACGCCCTCGTCACCGTGCTGAGCGACCAGGCGATCGACGAGGCCGAGCAGGCGGACCGGGAGACCGCCGGCGGACGGCAGCGCGGCCCCCTCCACGGTGTGCCGCTCGTGCTCAAGGACCTGATCGACGTCGCGGGCGTCCCGACCGAGGCGGGCTCGCAGATCCTCGCCGGCGCCGTCGCGGCGGCCGATGCGGCGGTGACTGCCCGGCTGAAGGATGCGGGCGCGATCATCCTGGCCAAGGCCAACACCCACGAGTTCGCCTACGGCGCCCTTACTCCGCCGACGCGCAATCCCTGGGATCCGGATCGCATGCCGGGCGGGTCGAGCGGCGGCTCAGCGGCCGCGGTCGCCGCGGCCGAGGCGTTCGGAGCGCTGGGCACCGACACCGCCGGGTCGGTGCGAGAGCCCGCCGCGCTCTGCGGGACAGTCGGCCTCAAGCCCACCTACGGGCGAGTCAGCTGCCAGGGAGTGGTGCCGCTGGCCTGGTCTCTGGACACCGTCGGGCCCATGGCCCGCACCGTGGAGGACTGCGCCCACCTCTTCAGCGTGTTGGCCCGGTCCGGGGCGCGGCGCGCCGGACCGCCGGCGGAGGCCTCCAGCGGCCCGGGTTCGCCCGGATCCGGTCTCGCGGCGCTGCGGGTGGCGGTGGCCTCCGAATTGATGCGGCCCCTCGAGTCCGCGGTGGCCGACACGCTCGATGACCTGCTGGAAGCGCTCGTCGCCGCCGGGGCGGCGGTGGAGCCGGTCTCGATCGGTGATCCCGACGAGTTGACGGCCACGCTGTTCGTCATCCTTCTGGCCGAGTCGGCCTCCTATCACCGGCCGTGGCTGGAGAGCTGTCCCGAGCGGTACGGCGACGACGTGCTCGCCTACCTGGAGACGGCGGCCGATCTGACGGCCGTCGACTATGTGGACGCCCAGCGCCTCCGGGTCGTGCAGCGCAGCCGGATCGACGCGGCGCTCGCCGGCGCCGACGTTTTGCTCGCGCCCTCTCAGCAGGTGGTGGCCCCCGACGTCGGCACCGACACGGTCGTGTTTCCAACCGGTGAGACGGCCCCCAGAGACCTGACGCTGATCCGACCGCTGGCGCCGTTCTCCCTCACCGGCCATCCGGCTCTGACCGTTCCGCTGCGACTGGGCGACCAGGGCTTGCCCATAGGGGTTCAGCTCGTCGGGGCACCCTTCGCAGATGAGCGCCTCTTCGACTGCGGCTCGGCCATGCAGAATCTCCTCGGCTGGGATGCCGCCATGCCGCCACTGCCGCCCTCGCCGACGCCGCCCTCGCCGACGCCGCCCTCGCCGACGCCGCCCTCGCCGACGCCGTCGGACCGCGGTGCCTGACCCGTCGGTCGTCGCTCCGTCGAGAGCCGCGGCCGCCGCTCGTTCTCCTCACGTGATGCTGCCGCACTTGACGGCGCTCCAAAATGTCCTACAATTGTTGGCGCTGCGCGCGGTCTCATTGCCCTGGGTCCACCCGGCTGGCCCAGGCGGCCGCCGCGAGGCGACGATGTACCAGGAGGAACCAATATGAAGCTCTCGAAGAGGCTGCTGCTACTGCTGTTGGCGTTGAGCCTCGTAGCCGCGTCATGCGGCGGAGACGACGACGCCGCCGAGGAGCCGGCGGCCGCGCCCGAGCCGACGGCCGCGGCCGATCCGGAGCCGGCAGAGCCAGAGCCGGCCGACGAGCCGGCGCCGGCGGACGAGCCGGAGGCCCCTGCCGTTGATCGCACTCTGCGAGTCGGCGTAGCCGCGCTTCCGGTGACCCTCGATCCCGAGTTCGCGCCGGGCCAGGAGTCCGTGGAGATCATCACGACGGTCCTCGACTCGCTCTTCTGGTTCGAGGCCGAGCCGGGCGCCGACGGCGTCCGCTCCGCGACGGAACTGGCCAAGGGCGACGCCGGAATGGTGCCCGGCCTGGTCGAGTCGTTCGAGGTCTCCGACGACAATCTCACCTACACCCTGCACCTGAGGCAGGGGGTCATGAGCGCGGCCGGCAACGAGTTCACCTCCGAGGACGTCCGCTGGATGCTGGCGCGCAACTTCGGCGTCGGGGTCATCGGCGCCTTCGTCGTGGGCATCGCCAAGATCCCGTCGATGGACGCGGTCACCGTCATCGACGACTACACGGTGGAGATCACCATCACCGACCCGAACCCGCTGCTGCTGCGAGCCATGCAGCTCCAGACGATCAGCCCGGTCGACTCGGCGGTAGCCAAGGAGATGGCCACCGACGACGATCCCTGGGCCACCGAGTGGATGCAGCTGGACACCATGGGATTCGGTCCGTACTACGTCGACGAGTTCACGCCGGGCGTCCAGCTCGTGCTGAAGAGCAACCAGAACTACTGGCGGGGCGAGCCGTTCTTCGAGGAGGTCATCTACCGCGAGATCCCTGACTCCTCGCAGCGGCTCACCCTTCTGCGCCAAGGCGAGATCGACATAGCCGAGAACCTCTCCAGCCGCGAGCTCGAGTCCCTCGGCGCCGACGAGGGCAAGACCGTGTCGGTGGTGCGCAACCAGGTGATCTTCGGCGCCATGAACACCCTGGGCGGACCCACCGCGGACGCGAAGGTGCGCCAGGCTCTGCAGTACGCGCTGAACTCGGACCAGATCGTCTCCAGCGTGTACGAAGGCAACGCGAAGGCGCTCCGGTTGGTGGCCCCGGAGGAGTATCCGGGATACAACGCCGACCTGTGGCCGTATCCCAGCGGCGGCGACGCCGACACGGCCAGGGCCTTGCTGGCCGAGGCCGGCTATCCCGACGGGTTCGACATCTCGCTGCTAGTCAACGCCGACGTGTCCGACCACGACGACGTGGCGGTGCTGATCCGCGACTCCCTGTCGCAGATCGGAGTCAATGTGGAGATCGACACCAAGCCCGCAGCCAGCTACCTGGAGCAGGCCAACTCCGGCGACATCGGCATCGTGCTGCACCAGGGCTACGCCATCGTCTCGGAGATTCCGTACCACTACCAGCTCTACGTCTCGGGGCCGACCGGGTTCTTGAGCTTCGGGGGCTTCAACAACCCGCGGTTCGACGAGGCCATCGCCGCGTCGCTGTCGGTGCTCCCGGGGCCGGAGCGCACCGAACTGGTCGACGAGATCCAGCAGATCCTCGCCGACGAGGTGCCGCACCTCTCAGTAGTCGGCGCTCCCACCAGGTACGGGTTCGGCACTGACATCGAGGGCTACACCTGGTATCCGAACAACCAGATATGGTTCTACGACCTGTCGAGGAGCTGATACTCGCCAGCGCGGCACGCAGGGCGGTGGGCGTTCGCACCGGCGGCGCCCGCCGCCCGCCGCCGGTCCCGTGACCGGGGCACATGGCTTCCGAGGCCGCTGAAGCCCGCACGGCGAGACGCCGGCTGTCGCTGGGGCGCTTCGGGACGCTGATCGGCCGGCGGTTCCGCTTCATCGTCATCCAGCTCGCCGGCGCGGCGACCCTGGCCTTCTTCCTGATCCGTCTGGTGCCCGGCGACCCGGCCCGGGTCCTCGCCGGCCCGGCTGCGAGCCCGGAGACGCTGGCCGAGCTTCGGCGCCACCTGGGTCTGGACGACTCGCTGCCGGTCCAGTACATCACCTACTTGGGGAATCTGCTCAGAGGCGACCTGGGCACGTCGCTGACTACCGGCCAGGACGTCTCCGTCGACCTGTGGCAGCGCGGTCCGGCCACCCTGGAGCTGATCCTGTTCGCCCTGCTGGTCTCGATGCTGATCGGAGTGCCGCTGGGAGTCGCGCTGGCCAGGCGCAGGGAGAAGCGGTCCGGCAAGGCGATATTCGGCTACGCCATGTTCTCGGGGTCGATCCCGGACTTCTGGCTGGCACTGATCCTGCTGTACCTGTTCTCGTTCAGGTGGGAGATCTTCCCGCCGCCGATCGGGCGCTTGGGCTTCGAGTCGCCCCCGGACCGGATCACCGGCATGTACACGGTGGACTCCCTGCTGGCCGGCGACTTCGCCACCCTCTGGTTGGCGGTCCAGCATCTGGCGCTGCCGGTGATCACGCTGACGCTGGTCTATTCGGGGCTGATCGTCAAGGTCGCGAACGCCTCCAGCGAGCAGGCCTTCGGCGCAGGCTTCGTCGATCTGTACTCCAGCGCCGGGGTGAGGCCGGCCCTCGCATTGCGACGAGCCACCCGCCTGGCCCTCCCGCCGGTGATCACGGTCGCCGCCATCACCAACGGCTTCCTGCTCGGCGGTGCCGTGCTGGTCGAGCAGGTGTTCGCCTGGGGCGGGGTCGGACAGTACGCCGTGCAGGCCGTGCGAAGCGCGGACTTCGCCGCGATCCAGGGCTTCATCGTGATGGCGGCGTTCTTCAACATCGCCAATTATCTGATCGCCGACATAGCGCTGCTCGGGGTGGATCCGCGCTTGGGGAGGACGGAGGCGTGAGTCGCCGGGGATCTCCACGCCGGGGCGCCGCGATCTCCAATGCGAAGGTCAGGTGGGGACTGATGATCGTCGGGGCCATCGCGCTGTCCACCATTCTCGCGCCCGTGCTGACTCCCTTCGGGCCCGAGGAGATCACCGACGAGGTGCTCGCATCCCCCGGCTTCGACCAGCTGTTCGGCACGGACCGCCGCGCCATGGACGTGTTCACGCGGACCCTCTACGCGCCGAGGGTGGACCTCACCATCGGCGTGTTGGCGACGTTGATCGCGTTCGTGATCGGAGTGCCGCTCGGGACGGTGGCGGGCATGTTCGAGGACCGGGGACGGTTCGGCGGCTTCGCATCGCAGATCATCATGCGCGGCATGGATGTCATGCAGGCCTTCCCGGTGTTCGTGTTCGCCCTGGCACTGGTGGCGGTGCTGGGAACGGGCGCCGTCAACCTCGTGCTCGGCCTCGCGTTCGTGAACACGCCCGTGTTCGTGAGGCAGATCCGCACGGGCGTGCTGGTCCTGCGCGACGAGGCGTTCGTCGAGGCCGCGCTGGTGGCGGGCTGGAGCAGACTGCGGATCGCCTTCCGCCACGTCCTGCCCAACGCCCTCGGGCCGGCGGCCTCGTTGGTCTCGGTGATGGTGGGCTTCTCGATCCTGTTGACGGCCGGGCTCAGCTTCGTGGGCGCCGGAGTGCGGGTGCCCACGGCCGAGTGGGGCGTGATGATCGCCGAGGGATCGGCGCAGTTGTCCACCGGCCAATGGTGGCCGTCGCTGTTCCCCGGGCTGTCGCTCGCGCTGACGGTCTTCGGCTTCTCTCTGCTGGGCGAGGGACTGCGCGAGGCGCCCGGCGCAAGCAGCGGCCTGCGAGTCTCCCGGTCGCGCCGCTGGGCCGAGAGGTCGTTCTCGTGAGCGCTCTGGAGCTAGACGGCTTCGCGCTGAGCGTCGGCGGCAAAGCGCTGGTGAGCGAAGTGACCCTCGATCTGGCGGCTGGACGCACCCACGCGGTGATCGGCGAGCGGGGCTCCTCCAAGACGGTGCTGCTGCGGTCGCTGGTGGGGATGTGGCCCGAGGACGCCCAAGTGAGCGGGCAGCTTCGAGCCGACGGCTTGGATCTGGTCTCGCTGACGGCGCGCCAGCGTCTCACGGGCCGCCGGGAGCGGCTCATGTACCTGCCTCCCTCCGGGCGCGAGGCACTGAATCCCGTCGAGCGGGTCGATCAGCACTTCCTCGACGTCTGCTCGGTCCGAGCGGACTGGGCCGGGGCAAGGCGCCGGCGCCGTCGGGAGTCCTTACTCTCTGAGGCCGCGGTCCACCTCACCAAGCTGGGCATCGCCGATCCCGAGCGGGTGCTCGCGTCGATACCCGACGAGCTCAGCGGAGGCATGCGCAAGCGGGTCCTGATCGCGATGGCCTTGCTGCTGAAGCCCGCCGTGCTCGCCGCCGACGATCCGACCAGCGGCCTCGACGTCACCATCTCGCGGCAGATCCTCGATCTGCTGGCCGAGCTGCAGGCCAGCGAGGGGTTCACCCTGGTCATCGCCACTCAGGATCTCGGGATCGTGGCCCACTACGCGTCCACGATCACCGTGCTGAAGTCGGGGAGCGTGGTCGAGCACACCGATCCCGCCGCATTCTTCGCCGGCCCCGCCAGCGAGACCGGCACCGCCATGCTGGCCAGGGCGAGAGTCTGATGGGCGGCGACGTGGCGGGCAGCGAGAGTCCGATGGGCGGCGACACGGCTGCGGGCGGCGAGACGTGGCGTGCAGCGAGAGTCCGATGGGCGGCGGCGCGGCTGCGGGGGCAGTCGCTCGCGCCGAGGACCTGCAAAAGGTCTTCCGCCTCAAGAGAGGCCGCGACCTGGTGGCGGTGGCCGGGGTCTCGTTGGAGGTACGCACGGGCGAGGTGCTGGGACTCGTCGGTGAGAGCGGATCAGGCAAGAGCACCGTCGGTCGCTGCTTCATGCGGCTGCTGACGCCGGACGGAGGGGAGATGCAGTGGCATGACCCCGCCACCACGATGGGCATGGTCTTCCAGGAGCCACGAGAGTCCTTCAACCGGCAGTTCCGTGTCTGGCAGGCGATCGCCGACCCGGTGCAGGCGGCCGGCATGCGCCTCGGCGACGAGCTCGCACGGCGGGTCGGGGACGCGGCCGAATCGGTCGGCCTGACCCCGTCGGACCTGCTGGGCGGGGTGGCGGAGGCATCCGACGAGACCCTCCAACGGGCCTCGATCGCCCGGGCGCTGGTGACGGATCCCGAGCTGCTCGTGTTGGACGAGCCCACGACCTCGCTCGATCCCGACGCCCGAGCCGGGGTGCTGGAGCTGATCCGCCGGGTCCGTTCCGAGCGGTCGATGGCGATCCTGTTGATCAGCCACGACCTCCTCGCAGTCCGATCGGTGACCGACCGGCTGGCCATCATGTACTTGGGCAAGATCGTGGAGCAGGGTCCGACCGCCGCGCTGTTCGCAGACCCTCTGCACCCCTACACCCGCGCGCTGCTGGAGTCCGCGCTGGAGCTCGATCCGGCCCGACCGCCGCCGCCGGTCGAGCTGAAGGGCGAGATACCCAGCCCCCTGGAGCGTCCGCCCGGCTGCCCGCTGGAGCCGCGCTGCCCCTTGGCCGTCCCCGCCTGCTCCGAAGCCGAGCCGGCGTTGGACCGCGTCGCGCCGGGACATGATGTGGCCTGCATCAGAGTGGGGGAGCCCGCGGCCGACACACCCGACAACAGACAACAACGACAACAAAGGAGCATGCAATGCAGCGACTAGGAGTGGGGCTGTGGGGCGGCATGTCCGTCAACGAGTTGATCGACGTGGTGAAGCTGGCCGACAGCCGCGGCTACGAGTCGGCCTACATAATCGAGAGCTTCGCCGATGCGTTCTGCTTCCTGTCGGCCTGCGCCCGGGAGACGGAGAACATCATCCTCGGAACCGGGGTGGCCACGGTCTTCACCCGGAACCCGACCACGATCGCCATCGCCGCGGCGACGGTCGACTCGATCTCCGAGGGCAGGTTCCGCCTGGGCCTCGGGGTGGGCCACCGCGAGATCCACCGCATGCGAGACGATGTCGAGGTGCAGCGGCCGTCGCCGTTCGCCGATCCCCTCGGCAGGCTGCGGGAGACCACCGAGTTGGTGAGGGCGATCATGAAGGGCGCCCACGCAGGCGAGTTGGTGCGCTTCGAGGGCGAGGTGTTCCGCGTCCGGGACTACGAGCCGTGGCTCAGCCCGCACCGAGACAACATCGAGATCTTCTACGGCGCCTTCTCGCGGTCGACCTTCGAACTGGCCGGTGAGATCGCCGACGGGATCGCCCCCATCTTCGTGCCCCTCGAGTTCGTGCCGACGATGAAGGAGTCGGTGGCGCGGGGTGCCGAGCGGGTCGGGCGGGACCCGGCCGAGGTCGACTTGGGCTGCTATCTGCCCACTGCGGTGAGCGACGACGCCGCCCAGGCCAAGCTGGCCGCCAAGTACGACGTGGCCACCCACATGTCGTCCTACGCCTACTACCGGAACTACTTCGTGCGGAGAGGAATGGGCGAGGTGGTGGACGAGGTCGTCGAGAAGGTCCGGTCCGAGGACATGGGCGCGGCGGCGGCCGCGGTTCCCGACGAGATGGTCGATGCGGTGGCGGTGTACGGGACGGTCGAGGACTGCCGCCGCAAGATCGACGTCTACCGCGAGGCGGGGATAAGCCTCCCGATCATCTTTCCGCTGCACCCGGAGTTCAGGGGCTATCTGCCCGATCCCGCGTCCCGGGCCGGCGTCTTCAACACGATCGACGTACTGGGACCCGGGTGAGCGGTCCGAGCGCTCCCGCGATGTCGGGCGCAGCGGGGCCCGAGACCGGCGTGGCCCGCCCTGTCCTGTCGTTCCGGGGAGCGGTTCCCGACATGCGGGGGGAGGAGCAGCGGTACTTCGACTACTGCCAGCAGGGACGGCTCATGATCCAGCGATGCCCGCAGTGCGCCCTGCACGTGTTCTACCCGCGCGCGGTATGCCCGCACTGCACCGGCGGCGATCTGGAGTGGGTGGAGGCGGAGGGCCGCGGTCTCGTGTTCACCTACGCCGTGCATCACCGGTTCCCCCCGGGCTTCGAGGGAGCGGGCCCTTACGTGGTGGCCATCGTGGAGCTGGCCGAGGGTGTGCGCATGATGACCAGGATCATGGCCGCTCCCGAGGACGTGTCGGTCGGCATGGAGGTGCGGGTCGCCTTCGCGGCCGCGGCAGAGGACTTCCAGGTGCCGGTGTTCCTGCCCGTCGAGCCCGCAGCATGAGCGCTCGGCCCCGGCTGGCCATCGTGGGCGCGGCGGCCGCGCCGTCGCGGGACTCCGGCACGCTCACGCCCGCAGGACTCATGGCCGAGGCGGCGGGGGCCGCGATGCGCGACGCCGCGGTGACCAAGGATCAGATCGACGGCCTGTTCTCCGCTTCGGCCTACTACTACCTTCCGCAGATGACTCTGGGCGACCACCTGGACATCCGTCCCACCTACAGCGATTCGTCCAACATCGGCGGCTGCTCGTTCATCGCCCACCTGTCCCACGCGGCCGCGGCCATAGACGCCGGGCTCTGCCGCGTGGGCCTGATCGCCTACGCCAGCACCCAGCGCTCCGACGGCCGGCGGCTGGTGAAGAGCATGAGCGAGCCGCTCGCCTACGAGGTGCCCTACGGCTCGATGTGGCCGCTCACCGGCTTCGCGATGATGGCCCGGCGCCACATGGCGCAGTTCGGGACGACCCAGCGCCAGCTGGCCGAGATCGCGGTGGCCGCCCGGGAGTGGGCCCTGCTGAATCCCGAGTCCGGGCAGACCCGGCCGCTGAGCGTCGACCAGGTCGTCGAGTCGCCGGAGATCTGCGCGCCGCTGCGCCGCTTCGACTGCTGTCTGGTGTCCGACGGAGCGGGCGCGCTGGTGGTGACCTCGCCCGAGGCGGCCTCCGACCTCACCGATTCGCCCGTGCTCGTGTGGAGCGTGGCCGAGACCCACGACAGCCGGTACGTGTCGCGTCTGCCCGACTATGTGACCAGCCCCGCCGCCCGGACAGGCCCCCGGGCCCTCGAGGGCGCGGGCGTCGCGCTCGAGGACATCGACGTGTTCGAGGTCTACGACGCCTTCACGATCGCGGTGCTCATCGCATTGGAGGACCTCGGCTTCTGCCCCAAGGGCGAGGGGGGTCCCTTCGTGGAGGACGGCAAGCTGCGCCCCGGCGGGTGGCCGCCCCTGAACACGGGAGGGGGAGGGCTCTCCAACCGACATCCCGGGATGCTCGGCATGGAGCTGCTGCTGGAGGCGGTGACCCAGCTGCGCCACGAAGGGGGGCGCCGCCAAGTCCCGCAGGCTCGGACCGCTCTGGTCCACGGTCTCGGAGCGGTCCACATGAGCGGCGCCACCGCGGTGCTGAGCCGTGCGGACTGGGCGCCCTAGAGCGAGCGTGGTCGCGGCGCGCTTCATTCGGTGCGACCGCCTCGGGGCGGCTGGCCGGGTGTGACGCCGACAGGCAGTAGATGGGAGGATGCAGGCATGGACGCCACCGTGACGAGGATCGACGAGCTCGAATGGGTGAGCCAGGACGTCCCCGACAGCCTGCCGGTGCCGACGGTCGTGAGGCTTCCCGGGCACGCGTCGGACAGGTCGTTCTCCGTGCTGGTCCGCTTCCCCGCCGGCTGGAGCCGGCCCCATACCGGCTACTACGAGTCGACGGAGGAGATCTTCCTGCTGGAAGGCCAAGTGGCCATGAGCGGGACCGCCTACTCGGCGGGCGACTACGGCTGGTTCCCGGCGGGGTATCTGCGCTCGGACTCCTCCAGCACCGGCAGCCTGACCCTGGCCTGGTTCGGCGGCCCGGCCCGCTGGCGCCGCCGCGAGCACAGCCCTGAGGACTTCCGCTCCTCGGAGGTGGTGGTGTGCAGGCGGGGCGAGGCCCGGGCGGTGGACTCGCCGCTGGGCTCGGCCCGCAGCCTGCGGTCGGGTCGGACACGGTCGTCGTTCCTGCTCGACCGCGTCGAGGCCGCCGTCGCGCCGCCCGCGACCCGGGTCGAGTTGCTGGCCATCGATCAAGGGCTTTGGGTGTCAGCGGTGCCGGGCTCCCGGATTCCGACCATCGACGGGCGGGCGTTCTGCCGGGTCACCCGCCTGGGCTAGCCCTGGAGCTGAGGGGGTCCCGGGGCTGACCCGGTCCCGGAGCTGAGGGGGCCAGCCTTGCCGCCGCCGGCCCGGCGTCCCTTACGGGTTCGGGCTCGAGCTTGTCAGGCGGAAGTACTCCCCGATGTCGGGCTCGTTCTCGAGGGCCAGGCTCCTGTCGATGATCTCGACGAAGCGGTCCCGCGGCATGGACTCGGCCAGGCAGTACTCGTACAGGGCCTCGTACTTCGCCATGAGCTCGTCGTCGCCGAGCGGACGCTCGGGCTCTCCCTTGGGGTGCAGCACCTCCCTGGAGACCCGCCTCCCGTCGCGGAGACGGACCGTGACGCGGGCGCCGAGACACTCCGGGAACAGAGCGTCGAGGGCGGCGTCGGGCCGGCAGACGACCCTGGACATCACGTCGCGGATCTGCGGATCCTCGATGCTCTCGGGTTCCAGCTCGTCCAGCCAGAGGCCCCTGCGGACCAGCGCGGCCGCCGCGACGTAGTAGGTGCTCAATCTGGCCACCTCGGCGACCCGCGGGTCTCGACGGTCCTCCGAGGCGGTCACCTCGTAGAGGGCACGCGGCTTCTCCACCAGGACTTCCTCGACCGAGTCGGGGGTGAGACCGTGCTCGGCCACCAGCTCGAGCATCGCCTCGATCTCGGCGTGGAGATACCGGGTCGTCGGGTAGACCTTGAGGCCGGTGCGGGTCACCTCGAACGGCTCCCCGAGACGGAGCAGCGCTTCGGGGTCCGGGTCCACGCTCTCGGCGTTGAGGAACCCGTAGGGCGCCTCGATGATGCGGGGCGAGCCCCGCAGGCCCTCGGCCGCCAGCATCGCGGCCGAGACGCCCACGCTGGCCTGCCAGCCGCTGAGCAGGGGTCTGCACCAGTAGCCGGGCGAGAGCAGCTCCAGCGACACTGTGCCCCCGCAGGCCATGAAGGTCGCGATTCCCAGCGAGTCCGCCATCTGACTGCGGGGAAGCCCCAGCAGCTTGGCTGACTGCAGCGCGGCGCCCACCGAGTTCGCCTGGGTGCTGTCGACCACGCCGTGGCCCGGATTGAGAGCCATGCCGAGCTTGCCGATCGCCTCGAAGCCGACGGCGACTCCCACCGCGAAGGCCTCGAAGTCGACCCGCCTGGCCTGCGCGGCCGCGAACGCGGCCCCGTAGACGGTGGGCCCCAGATGGGTGGGGGCGCTCCAGCGGTGCACGTCCATGAGGTTGAGCGCGTGCGCGAAGGCGCCGTTCGCCAGCGCCGCGTACTGCGGGATGGCGTCGAAGCCGGCGCCGATCACCGTCGCCGGGCCCGGATGCGACCGGGCGAAAGCGACGACCGGCGCCAGTCCCTCGGAGCTGCTGTCGCCCGCGCCCCGGCCGCTGGCGCCGGCCAGCGCGATCACCACGAAATCGAGGCAGGTGCGTTTCACGGCCGCCACCACCTCTCCTGGGAGGTCGTCGTAGCTGAGCCCGTCGGCCCATCCACTCAGAATGTCGGTGAGCGGCTCGGCTATGGCCACTCGATCCTCGGCGTACCGGAGTCTGTCGCTCATCGGTTCCTCCTCGGGGTCCGGTCTATTCGGCGGTTCTCGTCCTCGGGGTCTTCATGGGGGCGTCGCGGCGGCTCGGCGACAGGCCCTCACGGCTGTTTGCGCAGCACGTATGCGCCGTGGTCCTCGAGCGCGGCGGTCCAGCCCGATGCGACCACCACGGTGCATAGAGGCTCGCGGACGAGGGCGGGACCGGCCAGCGGCACGCCCACCGGCGCGGCGGTCCCCTCCAGGACGTCTGCCTCCACCGCGTCGTCGGCGCCGAGGCGGAGCTCTCGCGTCTCGGATCGGTGCCAGTGCGGGGACGCTCCCAGCTCCCAATCGATCTCCGGCAGCGGGCGGTGCACGGTGGCCCTGACCGACAGGCTCACCAGCTCGCAGGGAGTCTCCGGCTCGGAGTACGCATACCGGTTGTGATGGCGGACATGGAAGTCCTCCACGGCCGCGGACAGCGTGCTGTCGTCCACCTCGCCGCTGTGGATCGGCACCATGATCTCCCAGAGCTGCTCGCGGTAACGCAGCTCGAAGCCGTGCTCGACGTGGAGGTCGTCCTCCCGGTAGCGCAGGCCGACGGCACGATCTCGGTCGACGTCGCCGAATCCCTCTCCCTGCAGGCGGGCGATCAGATCGGCTTCGAGGCGGTCGAGGGCCGAGCCGATGGCGGACGCGTCCGTGGCCGCGCCGAGCTGGGTCGGGAACGAGCGCCGCATCTCGTAGACGACGTCGGTGACGATCGCGCCGAGCGCGCACAGCGTGGAAGCGGCCTTCGGCACGATGATCTCGGTGATCCCGAGCTCCTCCGCGATGGCGCAGCAGTGCGCGGGGCCGGACCCCCCGCCGGCGATCAGGACGTAGTCGCGGGGATCGCGGCCCTCCGCGACGGTGATGTCCCGCACCGCCTGGGCCAACCCGATCGTCAGCACCCTGTGGACCCCTGCCGCGGCATCGCCCGTCTCCACACCCACTTCGGCGCCGAGGCTGCCCAGTGCCCGGGTCGCCGGGCCGAGGCTCAGCGAGAGGTCGCCGGCGATCGGGCCCTCCCCGTAGACGCCGAGGGCCAGGTTGGCGTCGGTGACCGTCGGATCCTGGCCGCCGAGGCCGTAGCAGGCGGGTCCCGGCACGGCGCCGGCGCTGCTGGGCCCGACGCGCAGGATGCCGGCGTCCGCATGCGCGATGGAGCCGCCTCCGCCGCCCACCGAGTGGACGTCGACCATGGGCAGCCCCACTCGCAGTCCGTCCACTGTCACCGGTCGTGCCTGGCGGATGGTCCCCTCGGTGACGACGCTGGCGTCGAAGCTGGTGCCGCCCATGTCGATGCAGATCGCGTTGCGGTGACCGGCTGCGGCGGCGAAGAACTGAGCCACCGCAGGGCCCGCCGCCGGCCCGGACAGCAGCGTGCGGACCGGGACCCTGATCACCTCGTCGGCGTGGGCGACACCGCCGTGGCTCTGGAGGTACAGCACCGACCCGGTCATGCCCTCGGCCTGCAGCCGCCGCTCGAGCTGATCGATGTAGCCGACCACGCGGGGGCCGATGTAGGCGTTGAGCACGGTGGTGCTCACCCGGTCGTACTCCCGGATCTCCGGGAGCACCTCCCAGGACGTGGTGACGAACGCTCCCGGCATCGCCTGCGCGCAGATGTCCGCGGCCCGCTGCTCGTGGTCGGCGTGCAGGAAGGACCACAGGAAGCAGACGGCGACCGCTTCGATGCCCTCGGCTGAGAACTGCTCGCAGGCGGTGTGCACGTCGTGCTCGGAGAGGGGCTCCACCACCCGGCCGAGGCCGTCGACGCGCTCACGCACGCCGATGCGGTGCCGCCGCGGCACCAGGGGCTGCGGCGGGGCGAGGTCGAGCTCGTAGCGCTCCTCCTTGTAGCCGACCCGCATCTCGAGCACGTCGCGGAAGCCGCGGGTGCACAGCAGGCCCGTCCTCGCGCCGGTGCGGGTGATGAGCGTGTTGATGCCCATCGTGGTGCCGTGCACGACGGTCGCGTCGCTCAGCAGCCGGCTCGTGTCGACGTCGGCGGCGGAGGCGAACATGCGGATGCCCTCGAGGACGGCGCCGGCGGGGTCGCGGGGATTCGAGGGCGTCTTCACGGTCAGCAGGCGGTTGCGATGGTCGAGCCCCACCACGTCGGTGAACGTGCCGCCCACGTCGATGCCGATTACCGCCGACGAGGCCATCGTCTAGTCCTCAGGATCCCAGCCGTAGACCCTCGCGGCCCGATCCGGGCTGATCAGCCCGTTCTCGATGTCGGCTCGCAGGGCGCCGCGGTCGCGCCGGCGCGGGTCTCCGATGCCCCCGCCGCCCGGGCTCTCGCTCACGAGCACCTCGCCGGCGTGCAGGTCGATGACGGTGTGAGGGACGATCGGGTCCACCGACCCGGAGGCGTCCCGCACCGATCGCTCGAATGTGGCTCGATGCTGCTCGAACGCCGCGGGCACATCCTGTCCGGGCGGCGCCAGGACGTAGCCCTCGCCGATGTTGCTGACCACGATCTTCGGCTCCAGCGGCTCCATCTCCAGTGCCATCCCGAAGCCGCCCCGCCACTGGCCGGGGCCTTCGGAGTCGGGGCGGAACTCGAAGCGGTGGATTCGCATGGGGATGCGGAACTCGATCTCCTCCACGTTGCCGGTGCGCATGCCCCCGAAGGTGCACTGGGGGCTGCAGCACGACCAGCCGTCGGTGCGCCACATCGCTCCCGCCCCTCCGATCCCCGACATCGTGGACAGGTGCGAGAAGCGCTCGCCGGTGCGCGAGTCGAGCCCTGCGAAGGTCGAGCCGCAGAAATGAGACCAGCCCGCCACCGCCCGTTGCGGGGCGGCCTTGGCGAGTGAGGACTCGACCGCCTCCATGATGTTGTCGAAGGGAGTCGAGGTGGCCATCGACGAGGGGGTGGGCTCCACGGCGTTCACGATGGAGCCCTCGGGCCCGAGGTCGATGTCGATGCAGCGGTACACGCCCCCGTTGTGCGGGGTGTCCTTGGGGAAGACGGTGAGAAGACCGGCGTAGATCGCCGATATCGAGTTGCCGAAGTAGCTGTTGAAGTAGCGGTCGATCTGGGGGGAGCCGCGCAGCGCCACCGCGAGGCGGTCGCCCTCCACCGTGATCTCCGACCAGATGTCGAGGGGCTCGTCCCCCGCGGGGTTCTCGAGGAACGCGTGGCCCGGGTAGATGCCGTCGGGAAGCGACGCGATGGTCTCGCGGGCCATCTTCTCGCCCCGGTCGAGGAGGGCGGACATGCCCTCGAGAAGGGCGGCCATCCCCAGCGAGCCGCTCAGCGACTCGAGCCGGCGCTCCGCCACCCGCAGCGCTCCGAGCTGTGCGCCCATGTCGCCGCGGTGGGCCTCGGGTGTGCGCAGGTTCAGCAGCAGCATCGTCAGCACGTCTCGGCGCAGCTCCCCCCGCTCCCAGATCTTCAGCGGGGAGATGCGGATCCCCTCGGCGTAGATCTCCCGGGCCAGAGGGTTGTACCCCCCCGCCACCGGCCCGCCCGAGTCCGAGACGTGGGCCCGCGTCCCCACCCATGCCGCCAGATCGCCGTCGAGGTACACCGGCTTGAACATGGTCATGTCGGCCTGGTGCCCGCCGCCGTAGGTGGGGTCGTTGACGTAGATCACGTCGCCGTCGGCGATGTCGTCTTCGAAGAAGCGGATGACCTCGCCCAGAGCCACTTGCATCGACCCGAGATGGACGGGCTGGTCGTCGCCCTGCACTACTTGCTCGCCGCTGGGATCGAAGATGGAGTTGGAGAAGTCGGTGGAGATGGCGATGATCGGGGACCGGCCCGACCGCACCAGCACCTCGCGCATCTCGCGTATGGCCGATTGAAGCCCTCCCTCGAGCACTGCGAGCGTGATCGGGTCGATCACGGTTCGGCCCCGGTCACGCCGTCGGCGGTCTCGTCGCCGTAGGAGGCCCCGGTTGCGGTTTCCGCGTCCGGGCAGCCCGTCACGCCTGCGATCCGAGCAGGTCGGTGAGGGAGCGGATGTCGTCGCTGTCCTCGAGGGTCATCACCGCGTCCTCGATCCGCCCGCCGGCCTCGACGCCGATGGTCCTGCGGGCGTTGTCGAGGAACTTCGCCTCGATGGCCGCGAAGTCCAGGTTGTCCGCGAAATTGCGGTTGCGCAGCGTGGCGCCGTCGGCGGTCTCGACTATGAGCTCGCCGTCGTAGGAGTCGGGGAACTTGCTGTCGGGATAGGGCTCGTAGGAGATCCGCTTCGCCATCTCGAGGACCTGCGGGTCGCGCACCGCGTCTTCGGCGAGCTGGACTTCGGTGAAGCCGCCGTTCAGGATGGCTGAGGACAGCACGAAGGGGAGGCTCTCCTGGGCGTCGTGGGCGTTCAGAGGGTTCGCCCGCCTGTCCGCGGGCTCGCAGATGGTGTCGATGGCGCCCTCGGGCACAAGGCACGTGACCCTGTCGATGTCGCTGAGGACCAGGCCGTGATGGGCCTCCAGCTCGAAGAGCGCGTTGAGGAACGCCTGGCTGAAATGGCATACCGGGTACCGTTTGCCGGCGATCCGCAGCACCTCCCACTCCCGTCCGAGGGTCGCGAAGAAATGGGGTCGAAGCTCGCTTTCGGGATCCTGCAGGTGTGTCCGGTACAGGCCGTGCCTGCCCTCATAGACCGTCGAGGGTCCCCTGAACCCGGCCCCGGCCAGGCAGGCCGCGGTGATGCCGCAGTGGGCGGACCAGGCGCCGTGAACGTTCTTCGTCCATGCGCCGGCCTCCAGGAACTCCAGCAGTCCGGCCGCGAAGCTGCCGGCGATGCCCTGTGCCGAGGCGTTGTCGGCTGCCGAGAGGCCCATCAGCTGGGCGGCCCCGGCTGCGCTTCCGAAGGCTGTCGCCACCCCGGTCGGGGCGAATCCGGCCTGGTGGATGCCGTCTCGCGCCGCGGCGGCCACCCGGGCGGCCACCTCCAGCGAGACCACGTAGCCGAGCAGGAAGTCCGCGCCGGATCCGCCGACCTCCTCCGTGACGGCCAGCGCGCTGGGGAAGGCGCTCGCGGAAGCATGGAAGGCGCCCTCGAGGTGGGTGTCGTCCCAATCGAGTGCGCCGACCAGCAGCCCGTTGGCGAAGGCCGCGTCGCGGGCCGCGGCCTGCTGGTCCGAGCAGATGACGGTGCATGTCCCGTTCCCGGCGCCGCCCATCGCTGACAGAGCTTGGCCGCCGACTCGGCCGAGGTCTCCGCGGGCCGCGACGAGGGCCAGTCCCACACAGTCGAGCGCCAGTTCCTTGGCCCGCTGCACCACCGGCGCGGGCATATCCTCGAAGGCGACCGAGGCCGCGAACTCGCCGACGAGTTCGGCCAACGTGATTCCGTCGCCGGGGCTGTCGGTCGCTGGGTTCGTGGAGCGAGCAATCGAGGCGCGTGCCATGACCCGCCTTCCTTCCATCGGGATCCCCTGTGACGCTAGATCAATCGTCAGACGTATTCAAGAGGGAGTAGGCCCCGCCGCTTGCCCCGGCGTCGCCGGGACTGCCAGCAGCTGCTCGCGGACCTGTCGTTTGAGGATCTTGCCCGCGGCGTTGCGGGGGATCTCTTCGACGGCCACGTACCGCCGTGGGACCTTGTGCCTCGACAGCAGTCGGCGGCACAGGGCGTCGAGCTCGTCGTCGGGCACGGCCACGCCCGGCGCCGTCACCACGACCGCGGTGACGGTCTCGCCCCAGTCGTCCGACGGCAGGCCGACCACCGCCACATCCCGGATCGCAGGGTGGCCGTCGATCACCTCTTCGACCTCCCGGGGGTACACGTTCACGCCGCCGGTGATGATCAGGTCCTTCATGCGGTCCACGATGTAGACGAAGCCCTCGTCGTCGGCCACTGCTACGTCGCCGGCCGAGAAGAAGCCGTCCTCGGTGGTCGCCGCCTCCGTGGCGTCGGGATCCCGGTAGTAGCCGTTCATCAGGAACGGCGAACGCGAGTACAGCTCGCCGGGCGTGCCGGCGGGAACGGGGTTGCGGTCGGCGTCGAGAAGGCGGACCTCGTTCATGAACCAGGGCGGCCCGACGCTGCGCGGCTTGCGGCGCTGATCCTCAGGACGCAGGTTCGTCACCACCGCCGCCTCCGTCGATCCGTACAGCTCGTGCAGTCCGGCGCGGGGGAAGGCGTCCAACGTCCACAGCTTCAGATCGTGGGGGAAGGCGGCCGCATTGAAGTACATGGTCTCGAGGCTGGAGAGGTCGAAGCGCCCGATCGAGGCCTCCCCGAGATCGCGGATGATGCGGGCATGGGTGGGCACGAGGAACGTCGAGTGGATCCTGTGCCGCTGCACCAGCGTCAGGAACAGCTCCGGGTCGAAAGTGCCGAGCATCGCCAGGGTGCCGCCGGTGTGCAGAGTGGCGTAGGCGAAGGCGAATCCCCCGCCGTGATGCATCGGCGACACGGCCATCGTTCGACGTCCCGGCCCGAGCCCCCACTCGAGGGAGGAGCAAATGAATGTCAGGCATCTCGACCGGTGGCTGATCATCACTCCCTTGGCTGCTCCCGTCGTGCCCGACGTGTAGGCGATGACGAACGGGCTGGTCTCGTCGACCCACAGGCGGGGGTCGGCGGCCGGGCTGGCCTCGAGCGCGGACTCGTAGGACTCGCCGACCGCTGTGCTGCCGATGCTCAACTGGGCCTGCATCTGGCCCGACGAGGCCGCGGCCGAAGCGGTCTCCGCGAACGCGCCGTCGGCGATCACGGCACGAGCGCCCGAATGGCCCACGACGAACGCGGCCTCGCTCGCGGTCGAGCGCGGATTGATGGGCACCATGACCATGCCCGCTTTGGCCACTCCCGCCGCCACCTCCGGGTACTCGAGCCGGTTGCCGCAAATGAAGGCGACGCGGTCGCCGGCCTGCAGGCCTCGGCCCAGCAGGGCATTGGCGACGCGGCTGGAGCGGTCGTGCAGGGCCGAGTAGGTGAGCGTGCGGTCTCCGTCGATGACCGCGGCGGCTTCGGGCGTGGCCCGGGCGAACTCGCGGATTCCGTTGGCGATGTTCAAGGGTGCCCCGCCGCTGCGAATCGCCATCGAATACCACCGTCCGGATCGGGCGAGGCCGATCCGCCTCGCGGGCTGCGCTCAGGGCGGGCTGCGCTCAGGACTAGCGAGACACGCGTCGCCGCACCGTTTGAATCCTAAAGATCAGACACTTAGGATGCCAGCACGGACTGAAACGGAGCAGCGGGATGCCGCCGACAGCCATCGAGCCCGAGCACTTCGACTGGCTCGACTACCGGAAGTACACCTTCTCGCTGGGACTGACGGCAGGCGCCGACGTCTTCCTGTCCGGGCACTCGGCCTCCAGCTACGACCCGAGCGAGGGGCGAGTGGTCGTGCGAGGCGGCGCAGCCGAGCAGTGCCGGACTGCCTATGAGAAGGTCGGCGTGCTTCTCGAGGCCTGCGGACTGGGCCCCGCCAGCGTCGTGCACGTGGTCGAGTACGTGGCGGCCGAGGCCGCCGACCGCTACCCGGAGATCGAGGGCGTGCGGGCCGAGGCCCTCCGGGAGGCTCGTCCGGCTGTGAGCACCGTGATCGTCAGCCGGCTCCTGCGCCGCAACGCATTCGTGGAGATCGAGGTCACCGCCCGGGCCGACCTTCAGCTCGAGGCGTCGGCCGCTTCGGGGGGTGTGCCCGGCGACCGTGCGCCATCGGGGGATGCAGGCGCGGCCGCGCCCGCCCGCACGGTGTCGGCGGCAGCCGGCGATGTCGTCTACCTGTCGTCGATGCTGCCCGTCGACCGGCGCGGCGAGCTGGTCGACGGAGGCATCGAAGCCCAGGCCGAACAGATCTACGACAACGTCGAGAGAGTGCTCGCCGCGGCCGAACTCAATCCGGCCCATCTGGTCAAGACCCTCGACTACATCTCCCCGGAAGGGGTGGCCGACTACAAGTCGACGGGATGCGTGCGCCGCGACCGCCTCGGGCCCGTCTATCCGGCCTCCGCGGGAATAGTCACCGACCGCGTGGCCCATCCCGGAGCGCGGCTGCAGGTGGACTGCATCGCCTCGCGCGCCCTGCCGCGCGCCGTCAACCCCGGTTGGGACCGCTACGAGAAGCTGACCTACAGCCCGGCGGTGCGCGTCGGCGACGCGCTGTTCCTGTCGGGTCAGGCGGCGCTCGACCCGGCCACGCAGCGAGCGGTCCACGAAGGCGACATCGTCGCCCAGGCCGAGTTCGTCTACGGCAACGTCCTCGAAGTCGTGAGAGCCGCCGGGGGCGGCCCGAGCAGCCTCGTGCGCACCGTGGAATACGTGACCGAGGCCGGTCTGACCGGATACCGCGGCACCGCGGCAGTGAGGGCCGGGCTGTTGTCGGCCCCCTACCCGGCCTCCACCGGTGTGGTGTGCGCCGGGCTGCTGCGACCGGAGTTCGAGCTCGAAGTCGACGCCTCGGCCGTTCTTGGCACAGGCGCGAACAAGTGATAGCCCGTCACGTCGCAGCGGTGTCATTCCCGCTCGTGTTCGTTGCGCTCACGGGCCGCTCGGGCCACGGCCTCGCCCGTATGAGCCGGACTCGCTCACCTATTGGCTCGGCCCCTTAGCTAATGGGACGGCTGCTGACCGACGCGGTGCGGGCCCAGATCGGGCGCGAGGCGTCGTACACGGCGCCGGAGGAGCTCGGCCGGGCCGCGATCCGCTACTTCGCCCTGGCCATCGGAGACGACAGCCCGCTGCGGACCGACGTCGAGCACGCCCGCAGTGCGGGCTACGCCGATGTCGTCGCCCCGCCGACGCTGGTCTGCGAGTCGAACCAGTACATGGCCGGGTCTCCGGACCAGGACGGCTACATCGGACACTCCTGGGATCTCGACGTGCCCGGCACGAGGCTGCTGCGGGGCGGCAACTCCTACGAGTTCTTCGCTCCCGTCTACCCGTTCCACCGGATCACGGCCACATGGCGGATCGTCGACATCGTCGAGCGCACCTCGTCGCGGGGAGTTGCGATGCTGCTGGTGACGTCTGAAGCGGTCTACACGGACCAGGACGGCCGGCGGCTGGCTCGCAACACCGAGACGATCATCCTCCAGGAGATCGTGACGGGCCCATGACGGAGAACCCCCCGGCGTTGGCGCACACGATCGGACTGATCGACGCGGTCGCCTACGCGGGCGCCACTTGGGACTGGCACCGGCTTCACTACGACCCCGCATACGCGGCCGGGCTGGGGCTCGATTCGCCGGTCGTGGACGGTCAGATGCTCGGCGCCCTGCTGGCGAGGCAAGTGCTGGACCATCTGGGTTCCCGTGCCTTCCTCCGCACCCTCGACTTCCGTCTCAAGTCGATGGTGTCGGTCGGCGAGACGGTCCGCTGCACAGCCGAGGCCGTCGGCTCCGAGGAGGTGGACGGCGGAGTGCTGGTGACGTTCGACCAGCGGATGACGGTCGACGGCCGCAGCATCATCGACGGCGCCAGAGCGCAGGTGTTCGTGCCATCAGCGGATCCCTGAGCGCTGCTGACATGCCTCACGCCCGCAGGGATCGAGGCGGGGCGGGCACCGGCGGCTTCGGCGGAGTCGGGAGCGGCGAGCCGGCTTTGACCACTAAAGTGTCCGACGTTTAGGATTCGACCGCGCACCGAGCCCCTGCCGGGGCCGGACGAAGACACTCGGGAGCGCCCATGGCCTCATCCGTGCCCAAGACTCCGCCCCTTCCCCAGGTTTGGGCCAGCCGCATCGCCGAGACGCAGGCCGAACTGGCGTCGGGCGGCTTCACGCTGGAGGGCATGCCGGGCTACGTGCCGGGACAGCCGCCCAACGTGGACACCTGGCACCACATGGACTATCTCGACATCTACCCGAAGATCTACGGACGCGAGTGCGGGGCCAACGGGATCGGCAAGCTGCGAGAGGTGGCGCTGATCAACATCACCGAGTCGGAGCGCTTCCCCCTCTACGACCAGGACCCCGAGTACTTCCCCACGATGGGCTTGAGCCACGACGACTTGGACATCGGCCGCATGAACGACCAGAGCCTCGAGTACCAGGCCAAGCTCGAGCAGGCCGGCGTGACCGTCCACCGCATCGACTTCCCCCAGCCCGCGGTGGGCGCCTTCGGCCCCATGCGGGGAACGTGGGCCGCCAACGAGCTGTTGGTGGTGCGGGGCGGCTCCATCGTCGAGAAGGTGGCAATCAGCCCCTTCGGCACCGGCCGGGCCGAGTACCTGGCCTTGTGGGCGTTCGCCTGCCTGGGGATACCTCCGGTGGCCACCATCACCGGCACCGGCGTGTGCGAGGCCGGGCCGTGCCACTGGCTGGCCGAGGACGTGTTCGTGGCGGGGCGGGGCCTGGCCTACAACTCCGAGGGGCTCGACCAGCTGCTGCCGGTGGTGGCCCGCTCCGCCGGCCTCGACCCGTCGGACATGACCACGCTGGCCATCAACTTCCCGGGCAACATCTACTTCAACCCCCGCACCGGGCAGTCGCACCACCCCGACATGTCGGTGTGCGCGCTCGACGTGGACAAGGTGGTCTGCTACCCGCCGAGCCTCGACTTCCGCACTTACGAGTGGCTCCGCAAGCGGGGCTACAAGATGGTGACGGTGGACATCGAGGAGCAGCGGCTGTTCGCTCCCGCCAACGTGATGCTGATCGAGCCCGGCCTGGTGATCATGCACTCCGAGGCGCCCGACGCGGTGGCCGCGGTGCGCAAGGCCGGCGTCGAGGTGATCGAGACGCCCTACTCGGAGTTCCTGCGCATCGGCGGCGGCCTGCACTGCTCCACGCTGCGGCTGCTGCGCGACAAGGGTCCGTACTCCACGGACCGGCCGTCGTGAGGGGCCTGAAGGAGCCGGCCCTGGCAGGCCCGGCGGCGACGACCGGGCAGCGCGGGCAGGGCCCGGCAGGCCCGGCGGCGACGACCGGGCAGCGCGGGCAGGGCCCGGCAGGCCCGGCGGGACGGATCCCGGCGAGGTCGCCGGAAGGGCTGGTGCCAGCGTGAGGTTCGCAGTCTTCAGCCACGTCGCCGAGAAGGAGACGGCCAGCCCCAAGCAGCGCCTCGACGAGTTCGCGGCCGAGGTGCGCCTGGCCGACGAACTGGGCTACGACTACTTCTTCACCACCGAGCACCACTTCACCGGCCGCTTCTCGATGGCGCCGTCGCAGCCGGTGTCGCTCACCGTGGTGGCCCAGAACTCCGAGCGGCTGCGCTTCGGCCCCATGGTGATCCTGCTGCCCATCAGCCAGCCGCTGCGGGTGCTGGAGGAGATGATCATCCTCGACCAGATGTCGGGCGGGCGCCTCGAGATCGGCCTGGGCCGGGGCATCACCCCCCACGAGCACACCTCCTACGGCATCAACACCCACAGCGACGTGGCCCGCTTCAACGAGGGCCTCGAGATCGTGCTGAAGGGGCTCAACGCCACCGGGCCGTTCTCGTTCCTGGGCGAGTACTGGCAGTACATCGACGTCGATCTGCCGTGGCGGCCGCTGCAGCAGCCGCACCCTCCGATCTGGATCCCCACCAATACGCCCGGCCGGGCCTACGAGTACGGCATGAAGGGCTACGGCACTGGCGGCTTCGCGGTGGTGGGCATGGACCTGTACGAGGCGGTGTTCCGCGAGTACCAGCGCGGCTGCGACGAGGCCGGCATCCCGCACGACCGGCGCCCGCTCACGTATCTGGCCTCGACGCTGGTGGCCGAGACCGACGCGGAGGCCACCGAGCTCATGTACGACCACTTCCTGCGCCAGCTCGCGCTGTTCGAGGAGGAGCGGCGCCGGTCTCGCCGGGTCGGCGACTCGGCGATCCGGGCCGCCACCACCGCGTCGCTGGGACGCATGGCTGCCATCCGAGCCGACATGGACGGCTCGCGGAGGGCCTGAAGTTCATCCACGGCAGCCCTGACACGGTCGCGGCCAAGATCCGGCGCCTGCAGGAGCGTCTGGGAGTGAACGTCTTCCTCGGCGAGTTCTCGTTCGGCGAGCTGACGTGGGAGCAGGTGCGCCGCTCCCACGAGCTGTTCATAGGCGAGGTCGCCCCCCAAGTGCTCGGATCGCCGGTAGCGGCCGCGGTATGAGTCTCCGGTCGGGATCCCCGACAGCGGTCCGTTCCCCAGCCCGCAGGATCTTCCGTTGAGTCCTGGTGTGAGTCCGTTGGGCCGTCTCAGAGTGGCGGTGACCGGTGCGGGGCTCTTGGTGTGAGCCTGTTGGACGGTCGTCGAGCCGTGGTCACCGGCGCGGGCGACATCGGCCGAGTCGTGGCGCAGAGGCTGAGCGACCACGGCGCGTCGTTGGAGGTGTGGGACGCCTCCGACGAGGCCCTGTCCGGCGTCGAGTCCGACCGGATCGCGGTGCGGAGAGTGGATGTCGCCGATCGGGGCGCGGTGCAGGCCGCGGCCGAGGGCGCGGTCGGCTCAGGCGCGGTCGACACGTTGGTGAACACCGCGGCGGTGGCCCGGTTCGGATCCGTGGAGGACCTCGACCCCGACCACTGGCAGGAGACGCTCGACGTCAACCTGACCGGCGTCTACCTGTGCTGCCGGGCCTTCATCGGGCCGATGGCCGCGGCCGGCGGCGGAAGCATCGTCAATATCTCATCGGTCGGCGGGCTCAGGGGCGAGCCGGACTTCGCCAGCTACTGCGCGTCGAAGTTCGGCGTGATCGGCCTCACCCAGTCGCTGGCCCGCGAGGTCGGCCCGCACGGCATCCGGGTGAACGCGGTGTGCCCGGGCGCGGTCGAGTCACAGATGAACACCGACACCATGGCCCGCGACGCCCGCCGCTACGGGATCACCGTCGAGGACGTCGAGCAGAGGATCGTGGCCCGCACCGCCTTGGGGCGCCTGGTGAAGCCCGGCGACATCGCCGATGCGGTGGTGTTCTTGGCGTCGGACCTGTCGTCGTGCATCACCGCCGAGTCACTGGCCGTCACCGGCGGCATTTTCTGATGGCCTGCCCGTCGTCGAGCCGCAGTGTTCTACTCCTCGCAGGGGTGGTTCTGCTGCCAGTCCGGCACCCGGCCGGCATCCGCACCGCCCAGGAGTGTGCGACCCCACCAACAGGAGTCCTGAACAGCCGAAGGGAGCTGCCATGACAATCGACGTAGTCGGGTCGGATGTTCCGACCATGCCGCCGATGGCGCCGGTGTACTCCGAGCGCATCGCCGACACCCAACGCCGGCTGCGGGCCGGAGAGTTCTCCCTGGAGCAGATGCCGGGGTACGTCAAGGGCCAGCGGCCCACCACCGACGTGTGGCACAACATCGACCACCTCGACATCTACCCGAAGGTGTGGGGCCGGGAGTGCGGCAAGAACGGCATCGGCAAGTTGCGCGAGGTGGTGCTCACCGAGATCACCGAGGCTGAGAAGTTCCCCTACCACGACCTCGACCCGGCGTACTTCCCCGAGATGGCCGACGCCTACTCCAGCATCGACATCCCAAAGATGATCGACCAGAGCCTCGCCTATGAGGCCGCCTTGGAGGCCAACGGCGTGACCGTGCACCGAGTGGAGTTCCCCAGTCCGCCGGTCAGCGCGTTCGGCCCGGCCAAGAGCACTTGGGCCGCGGCCGAGCTGTTCGTGCTGCGGGGCGGGTCGGTGCTGCCCAAGCGGGGTGTGCAGCCTCTGGCCTACGGCCGGGCCGAGTACCTGGCGCTGTGGGCGTGGACCCGGCTGGGGGTGCCGGTGCTGCACACGGTGGCCGGCACCGCCATCTTCGAGATCGGGCCGTGCCACTTCCTGGCCGAGGACGTGTTCGTGTCGGGCAACGGCATGGCCTTCAACGATGAGGGACTGGCGCAGATGAAGCCGGTGATCGCGCGCTCGGCCGGTCTGGCGGTGGAGGACATGACGTTCCTGCACGTCGAGTTCGCCGGATCCAAGTACTACGACGCCCCTAGCGGCGTGGGCCACCACCCCGACCTGTACATCGCACCGCTCGACGTGCGCAAGGTGGTCGTCTACTCGCCGGGCCTCGACTTCGCCACGCTGGAGTGGCTGCGCAAGCGGGGCTACACCATCGTGGAGGTCGAGCACTCCGAGCAGGCCCAGTTCGCGCCGGCCAACGTCCTGACGCTCGAGCCCGGCTTGGTGGTGATGCACGCCGAGGCCGTCGAGAGCATCGCCAAGGTGCGGGCCGCGGGGGTGGAGGTGGTCGAGGTGCCCTACTCGGAGTTCATGAAGGAGGGCGGCGGGCTGCACTGTTCCACCGGCCAGGTGTGGCGCGAGAAGGGCCCGTACTCCACCGACACCTGATGAGAATGCGACGCCCGTCGCGATCCGGACGACCGAAGGAGGTTCCGTGCCGAAGGAAGTGATCAACCCCGAGGGCCTGTGGGACTCGAGCAACCGCAGCTACAGCCATGTGGTGAAGGTCACCAACCCGCAGAGCCTGATCTTCGTGGCCGGCATGGCCGCGGTCGGCCCCGACCTCAAGATCGTGTCCGACGACATCCGCGAGCAGACCCGGGTGTGCTTCCAGATCATCGAGCGGGAGCTGGAGGCGGCCGGGGCGACGCTGGACGACATCTGCGACATGACCGTGTACTTACGCGACATCGAGAACCACAAGTGGCCGGTGCGGGAGGCGCGAAGCGAGTTCTTCGAGGACGAGCGGCTGCCGGTGTCGACCATGATCGAGGTGAGCAACTTCGCCATCGAGGGCATGCTCATCGAGATCGATGTGATCGCGGCGACATGATGCCGACGCCGAGTTCGCTGGTACAAGCCGCCGCTGGGAGGGCGCCGTGAGGACGGGGCTCGGCCAGTCCGACCCGGTCGGCCCCGCCGACCGAAATTGGTGCGACTATTGGCTATCTGAGGGCGGTTTCGTCGCCAATTTCGGACCGAAGCCGTCTCTGGTCGCCATGTCACCGAGGGAGTGCTGAGGATGGACTTCGAACTGAGCGAAGAGCAGCAGATGTTCCGCGACGTGCTGCGCAAGTTCGTCGACGACGAGATCAGGCCGGTGGCCCGCGACATGGAGCAGTCGGGCCAGTACCCGACCGAGATCGTGGCCAAGCTGGCCGAGATGGGCCTGTTCGGGATCACTGTCGGCGCCGAGTACGGGGGGCTAGACCTCGACACCGTGTCGATGAGCCTGGTGTTCGAGGAGATCTCGATGGGCTGGATGGGCATCGCCGGGATCCTCGGCAGCCACTCGCTGAGCTGCCGGATGATCACCAACCACGGCACCGACGAACAGAAGCAGCGCTGGCTGCCCGAACTCGCCACCGGCGAACGCCGCACCGCCATAGCCCTGACCGAGCCGGGCGCGGGCAGCGACCTGCAGGGCATCTCGACCCGGGCTTGGCGCGACGGCGACACCTACGTGATCCGGGGCACCAAGACCTGGATAACCAACGCCCGCTTCGCCAATCCGCTGCCCGTGCTGGTGAAGACCGACCCCGACGCCCAGCCCCGCCACCGGGGCATGAGCGTGTTCATGGTGGAGGCGGGCACGCCTGGGCTGGAGGTGTTGCGAGACCTCGGCAAGCTCGGCTACAAGGGCCCGGAGTCCTGCGAGGTGGTGCTGGACGACGTCCGGGTGCCGGCGGAGAACCTGCTCGGCGGCTCCGAGGGCCTCGGCTTCAAGCAGGTGATGTCGGGCCTGGAGGTCGGGCGGATCAACATCGCCGCCCGGGGCGTGGGCGTGGCCCAGGCCGCCTTCGACGCCGCGCTGGCCTACTCGGCCGAGCGGGAGGCTTTCGGGCAGCCCATCGGGGAGTTCCAGGCCATCCAACTCAAGCTGGCCGACATGGCCACCGACATCGAAGCGGCCCGGCTGCTCACCCGCTGGGCCGCCAACCGCATCGACCAGGGCCTGCGGGCCGACGTGGAGGCCGGCATGGCCAAGTACTTCGCCTCGGAGGCGGCCATCAAGGCGTCGCTGGAGTCGATGCGCATCCACGGCAGCTACGGCTACTCCACCGAGATGGAGATCGAGCGCCTCTACCGCGACGCCCCGCTGATGGCCATCGGCGAGGGCACCAACGAGATCCAGCGCACGATCATCGCCAAGGGCCTGATGAGACGGGCCCGCGGCGGTGGCTGATCAGCGGCTCTGCCAGGCCGGGAATTGGCAGCGTCTTGCACGGATTACGTGCATTTCACTGCCAGTTTGGGGACGGGGCGGGCCTGGTGCTGACCTACATCCGATGATGCTTTGGACGACTGGCCGAGGAGAACGACCATGAGCAGGACTAGGGAGCTGGCCGAGGCCGTCACCGGCATCGAGTTCGAGTCGCTGGGCGACGCCGAGATCGACGCGGTGCGTCGCCTGCTGCTCGACCACATCGGCGTGGCCGCGGCCGGATCGATCACCGACTCAGCCGCCGCGTTCCGGCGCACCATGGGCCGGTTCGCTCACGACGAGAGCGCTGCGCTGCCCGTGATCGGCGCGGGCACCACGGCGGCGCCGGTGCCGGCGGCCATGGCCAACGCGGTGGCGGGCCACTCCATCGAGTATGACGACGTGCACAACGCCTCTTCCAGCCATCCCGGCGTGGTGATGTTCCCGGCGGCGATGGCGGCGGTCGCCTTGTCCGGCGGCGACGAGCGGGACTTGGTGCGGTCGGTGGTGATCGGCTACGAGGTGATGTGCCGGGCCGGGAGGGCCGCCGACCCCGCGGCCCACTATGCCCGCCACTTCCATCCCACCGGCACCATCGGAGCGCTGGGCGCGGCCGCCGCGGCCTCGGCTGCGCTGGGCCTCGACGCCGACGGCCTCAACTCCGCGGTCGGGATCGCGGCGGCGATGGCCTCGGGCAGCATGGAGTTCCTGTGCGACGGCGCCTGGACCAAGCGCCTGCACCCTGCGCTGGCGGCCCGCAACGGCGTGGAGGCCGGCCTGCTGGCGGCCGACGGCTACGTCGGCACCGTCGACGGCATCTGCGGCGAGCGGGGTTTCCTGGCCTCTCACAGCAACGCCCCCGCGCCGGAGCGGCTGATGGAGGGCTGGGGCCAGTGGCCGCTGGAGGTGGTGTCCACCAGCATCAAGCGCCACACCTGCTGCCGCTACAACCAGGGCGCCATCGACGCGCTGCTCGCTGTCCGCTCGGCCCACGGCGTGGCCACCGAAGACGTTGAGTCGGTGGTGATCGGGATCCCGTCGGTGGCGGTGGACATCGTGGCCGAGCCGGAGGCGTCCAAGCGCCGTCCGGCTTCGGTGGTGGACGCCCAGTTCAGCCTGCCCTTCGGCGCGGCGGCGGCGCTGCTGTGGGGCCGGGCCGGGCTCGCCGAGTACGACGAGGCCAGGCTGGACGACCCGGCCGCGTCGGCCCTCATGGACC
The DNA here is from genome assembly GCA_963667505.2 of Acidimicrobiales bacterium. Lineage (GTDB taxonomy): Bacteria > Actinomycetota > Acidimicrobiia > Acidimicrobiales > Aldehydirespiratoraceae > Aldehydirespirator. The sequence continues at coordinate 3,578,581 of OY763490.2, forward strand.
GGGTGTCCTACGAGGTCGATCCCGACATCGACCGCGACTTCCCCGAGAAGTGGAGGGCCTGGGCCCGGGTCACCACGTCCGGCGGCGGCATCTACATCCACCGGGTCGACGACCCCAAGGGCGACCCCGGCAACCCGTTCACCGACACCGAGTGCCGCGAGAAGTTCGACGACCTCGCCGCCCCCGTCTACAGCCCCGAAGCCAGGGCCTCCGTCACCGAGCACGCCCTGTCCATAGGTGCCCCCGGCTCGTGGAAAGCCCTCCTCGACAGCCTCACCTAGCCGCCCACGCCAGGCCGCGGATCAGAAGGTGATGCGGGCCTTTAGGACGAAGCGCAGGATGACCATGAGCAGCATGCCGGCCAGCCACAGGCCCACCGAGATGGCGGCCACGAAGGGCAGCCGGCCGTTGTTGTAGAAGCTGTACATCACGGTGGTGATCACCTCGGTGCCCGAGCGGAACAGCAGCACCGACAGGGTGAACTCCCGCATGTAGGTGATGAACGCCAGCACCAGGCCGCCGAGCAGGGCGGGCCGCAGGATGGGCAGCACGATGCGGGCCATGGTGGCCAGGCTGCCCGCGCCCGAGATGCGGCTGGCGTGCTCGAGGTCGGCCGACAGCTGCACCACCGGCCCGGTCATCTGGCGCACGGCCACCGGCAGGAAGTACACGACGTAGGCCATGGCCATGATCCACAGCGTGCCGTAGATCGAGAAGCCGCCCGGAAGGCTGAAGGTGATGTAGGTGTAGAGCAGCGAGGTGGCCATCACCACCGCGGGCACCATCAGCGGCAGGCTCGCGCCGTAGTCGATCATGCGGCTCCACCGGCCCCGGAACCGCACCACGCAGTAGGCCACCAGCGCCCCGAAGACCATCACGAACAGCCCCGCGCCCAGCGACAGGGTGAGGCTGTTCTTCAGTGAGCGCCACAGGATCGGGTTGTCGCTCAGGTCCCGGTAGTTGTCCAGCGACGACTGGGCCAGCAGCTCGGTGTCGGGTCGGCCGATGTAGGGCAGCAGCGAGCCCACCACCACCGCGATGAACGGCAGCACCATCGTGAAGAAGAAGAACCCGCAGCACGCCGCGAACACCGCCCAGCGCCAGCGCCCCAGCCGGGTCGGGGTCTCCTGCGTGCCCTTGCCGCTCACGGTCACATAGCGCTCGCTGTGGCGGATCGACCGCAGGTAGGCGATCAGCACCAGCATCGACGCGGCCAGCAGCACCACCCCGGTGGCCGAGGCCCGGCCGTGCTCGCGGGGCATCCGCACCCGCAGCGCGTGGAAGATGTCGGTGGTGAAGACGTGCTCCTTGGCCGGGAACCCGAACAGCAGCGGGATCTCCATCGATCCCAGTCCGATGATGAAGCACAGCACCGCGGCCGACAGCAGGGCGGGCCGGGACACGCCCAGGGTCACCCGGAAGAACACCGACAGCGGCGACGCCCCGTTGATCCGGGCGGCGTGCTCGTAGTCGGGCGACACGTTGCGCATGCTGGCGGCCACCACCAGGAACACCAGCGGCACCAGGTACAGCGACTGCACGAAGACCATCCCCGACATCGAGTACACGTCGAAGCCGTCCCACGGGGTGAGCGCCCGGATGATCTCGTTGAGCATGCCGTTGCGCCCGCCGAGCAGGATGCTCCAGGCCGTGCCCGCGGCCAGCAGCGGAATGAAGTACAGGCCCAGGGTGGAGAACTCCCACAGCCCCCGCCACGGGACGTCGGTGCGGGTGACCACCCAGGCCAGCAGCACGCCGATCACCAGCGGGACCAGCGTCTGGCCCACCGCGAACTGCAGGGTGTTGCCGATGATGTCGCTCGACTTGTCGAACGTGGCCCGATAGTTCTCCAGCGTCAGCGGGCCCCGCTCGGGCGGGCCGCCCTCCTGGAACGATCCCAGGATCAGCCGGTAGAAGGGCAGCACCACCAGCGTGAACACCACCACGCTCAGCACGACCCGCAGCACGAACGGGAACGACCGCACCCGCTGCCGCGCCGCGGCCCACAGCGTCCCGCCGGCGCCGGGCCCTCCCGAAGGCCGGTCCTCCGGGGCCGGCGCCGCGACGGCGGCAGAGGTGTCGCCGGCCGTGTCGGTCACTCGACGGACTCGTCGGCCGGGTAGGCGATGACCGCGTCCGGGTCCACCGACAGCGACACGGTGTCGCCCCGGGCGCCGAGCCGCTGGGGGGAATGGGCGATGACCATGGCCCCGCCCATGTCGATCTCGTGCTCGTAGGCCCCGCCCAGGAACTGCGCCAGCCGGATCTCGCCGGAGATGCTGGGCCGCGACGACCCCTCCTCGGCCAGGGCGAACCCGTCGGGCCGGATGGCCACCGCGACCCCGGCGCCCCGGGCCATCGGCTCGGCCAGGGTGGCGGGCAGCGACCCGCCCAGCGCCTCCACGACGCCGTCGCCCGCGACCCGTCCGGCCACGATGTTCTTCACCCCCAGGAACCGGGCCACCGTCAGCGACGCCGGTGAGCGGTAGACCTCCTCGGGGGTGCCCTCCTGCAGCACCAGCCCGTGGTCCATCACCAGGATCCGGTCCGACATGGCCAGCGCCTCGGACTGGTCGTGGGTCACGTACAGCATGGTCAGGCCCAGCTCCAGGTGGAGCCGCTTCAGCTCGACCCGCATGTCCTCGCGCAGCCGGGCGTCGAGGTTGGACAGCGGCTCGTCGAGCAGCAGCAGCGCCGGGTGGCCCACGATTGAGCGGGCCACCGCCACCCGCTGCTGCTGCCCGCCCGAGAGCTGGTGCGGGTAGCGGTCGACGTAGGACTCCATGCGCACCGCCCGCAGCGCCTCGGTGACCCTCTCGCGGCGCTGGCCGCGGGGCACCTTGCGGTAGCGCAGCGGGAAGGCGACGTTGGCGGCCACGCTCATGTGGGGCCACACCGCGTAGGACTGGAACACCATGGACAGGTCGCGCCGCTCGGGCTGGACCAGGATCCGGCGCTCGGTGTCGTTGACGACCCGGCCGCCGATGGCCACCGCGCCGCGGGTGGGCGTCTCGATCCCCGCGAGGATCCGCAGGATCGTGGACTTGCCGCAGCCGCTCGGCCCGAGGAGGGTCACGAACTCTCCTGTGCGGATCGAGAAACTGACTCCCGCCAGCGCGGTGACCGCGCCGAACTTCTTGTGGAGGCCGTCGGCCCGCAGCGCGAGCCGATCCTCCGAAGGTGATGTCACCTCAGGTCGAACCATTCCTTGGCTCGCTCGACGTACCACTCGGCGTTGTTGTTGTACTCGGCCTCGGCCTTGGGCGTGCCCAGAGCCAGGATCGTGGGCTTGCCCGCGGCGGCCAGGGCGGCCTCGGGATACGGGGCGTCCGGCCAGGCGGGCACCTGTCCGACGATGTTGGCCACCGCGGCCTGGCCCTCCTCGCTGATGATGTAGTTGACGAAGGCCTCGGCGTTCTCCTTGTTGTCGGAGGCGGCCGGGATGTTCACGGTGAAGCCCACCGTGATCACGAACTCCGGCGCGACCCACACCACCGGGGCGCCCTGGTCGATGGAGGGCTGCACGAAGTCGAGGTAGCACAGTCCGAGCACCGCGAAGTTGCCCTGCACCAGCTGCTGCTGGGCGGCGGTGTAGTCGGGCTGGAACACCACGTTGTTGGCGCCGTAGCCCGCCCAGAACTCCTCCCAGGTGTTCTCGTCCCACATCACCCGGGTCTCGATCATCATGTCGTGGGCGCCGCTGCCCACCTTGAGGATGTCCTGCATGACGATCTCGTCCTTGTACTGCGGGTCGGCAAGGTCGCCCCAGGTCTCCAGCGGGTCGAGGCCGAGCTCCTCTATGCGCTCGGTGTTGTAGCACATGCCCTCGAGCAGCGTCCCGTAGGTGTACCAGGCGCCGGACGCGGCCCTCAGGTCCGACGGGATGTTGCCCTTGTTGGGGGAGTCGAAGGCGTGGAGATAGCCCAGGCTCTCCCAGATGCGCGAGAAGCCGTCCCAGCCGATGATGGCGATGTCGGCGTCGATGGTGCCGGCCTCGGACTCGGTCATGAAGCGGTCGAACATCTCGGCGTCGTCGGAGCGGGTGTACTCCACCTGGATGCCGGGGTGCACCTCGTTGAAGGCGTCGATGAACGCCTCGGTCTGTTCGATGGTCCAGTCCGACCACCAAACCAGTTCTCCGGACAGTTCCGGCATGGCCTCCTCGACGGGTTCCATGGCTGCCTCGGCCGCGGCCATCGCCTCTTCGGCTGCAGCTGCGGCTGCGGCCTCGGCCTCTCGGGCGGCGGCCAGTTCGGCTTCGAGACCGGCGACGACGTCGGGGTCTATGGCTCCCTCGGCGGCGGCCGCGAGGGCCTCCTCCGCCTCCGCGGCGGCCGCGGATGCCGCGTCGGCCTCGGCTGCGGCTGCGTCGGCCCGAGCGGCGGCGGCGTCAGCCTCGGCTTGGGCGGCGGCGGCGTCCTCTCTCGCCTGATCGAGAGCCTCGGTGTCGGCCGCGTCGTCGCCGCAGGCCCCAGCCACCAGGCCGAGCGCAAGCAGGACGGCAAGGAGCCGGAAGCCGAGTCGGAACTGTCGTGATTTCATTGTTACCCCCATCGGGATCGTCCCGGGCAGCCCGGACGGGACTGCCGCATAAGCGGCCCGTAGAATAAAGGTCAGACACTTCGCGGTCAATCCGAGCGGGCGCATCGGCCTGCGGGGACCCGCCGCCTCGGCGCGGGCGCCTGACAGCCGATCCGGGTCGCTCAGCCCTCGCCGCGGCGTATCGCGTCGGCCAGCATGGTCATCAGCCGCTGCTGGTGGCCCCGCACCCGCAGCTCCAGGTAGTGCTGCGGCCCCGGCCGGTACGAGCGGGAGCGCAGACCCTTCTGGACCTTCTCGCAGATGGCGTAGTCCTCGGCCTGCACCGCCTTGAGCATCTCGAAGTCGGAGCGGTGGTCGCCGTCGGGGTCGGGCGAGTAGTTCCACACCCGGGCCCGGCTCCGGTCGAGGCTGATCGGGTTCCACCACATCAGCGAGCAGCCTCCGTTGGGGAAGGCGGCGATGAACCAGTTGGGGAACACCCCGAAGGCGACGGAGCCGTATGCGTTGGCCTCGGCCAGCGCGGGCAGCACATCGGTGCGGGAGATCAGATCGTCGTTCCACTGAGACTGGAGCCGCCCGGTGTAGTCCCAGACGTCCTCGCGCAGGGTGCTGGGATCGGCGTAGCGGCCCAGCGTCCTCTCATGGACGAACTCGAGGTGGTAGTCGCAGAAGGCGTTGTCCATCATCACCTTCCAGTTGGCGCTCACCTCGTCGTCCAGCTCGTAGACCCTGGTCGCGGTCTCGAGGCCGTGGCGGGCGAGTTGCTCGGGCGCCGGGTAGAGCCACTCGTGCAGGGGCGGCGCGTCGCAGGACACGTTGACGAACACGAACTGCAGCCACACGTCCACCGCCACTTCCCGCAGGCCGTGGGCGCTGCGGTCCACCGGCTCGACGAACCCGCCCGGACGGGGGATCGCGGCCAGACGCCCGTCGAGATGGAACGTCCAGCCGTGGTAGGGGCACACCAGGGCGCGCCCGCAGTTGCCGGCGCCCTCCACCAGCGTGCTGGCCCGGTGGGGGCACACGTTCACGAAGGCGCGTAGCTCGCCGTCGCGTCCTCGCACCACCATCACCGGCTCGGTGCCGATGGTCTCGGTGACGAAGTCGCCGGGCGAGCGGAGCTGCGACAGGTCGCCCACGAACACCCAGGAGCGGGGGAACACCACCCGCTGCTCCAAGTCGAAGAGCCGCCGCGAGAAGTACCCGGCGGGATCCATGAACGAGTCGTCAGGCGGAGGCTCGATGACGATGCCGTCGTACACGACCGGCGGCTCCGCCCGGCTATCGGTGATGCCGGCTCTGTTGCTCGGGGCGTCGACAGTGGACAGAGCAGCCATGCTCATCCTCCTCAACAGGCGAAACGGGTCGGTTCGTGCCAGCGCATGGTCGCCGGCGGGCCGGCAGCGGCCATGCTCATCCTCCTGACTCGGTGAAATGGGTGCGAAGCAGCCCGAGCTGGGGGGACTCGATCTCCACGACGTCGCCCTCGCCCAGGAACTCTGGGGGCTCGCGCCAGTGGCCCACGCCCGCGGCCGTGCCGGTGAGGATCACGTCGCCGGGCAGCAGGGCGCAGCCGAGGCTGACGCGGGCGACGAGCCGCGGCACGGAGTTGACCATGGACGAGGCGCGGAAGGCCTGCTTCTGCACGCCGTTCACGGTGAGGACCACCTCGATGTCGCGGTAGTCGCCGACCTCCGGCGCGGTCACGATGCTGGGCCCCATGGGGCAGAACCCGTCCAGCGATTTGCCCTTGTACCACTGCCCGAAGTGGCCGTGCTCGAGCTGCAGGTCGCGGGCGCTCACATCGTTGGACAGCGAGTAGCCGAACACATGGTCGAGGGCGTCGTCCACGCTGATGTTGCTGCCGCCGACTCCGATCACGACCGCGATCTCCGCCTCCCAGTCCGCCCGGTCGGTGGCGCCGCGGTCGATCTCCACCGTGCCGCCGTGGCCGACCAGGCATGTCCAGGGCTTGGTGAACAGCACCGGCGTGGGCGGCATGGCCGCTCCCTCCGGCCGGTCGCCCTCCTCGAAGTGCTCGGCGTAGTTCAGCCCGACACAGAACATGTTGCGGGGCGTGCGGGGCAGCGGTGCCAGCAGGTCGGCGCCGTCGAGGTCGATGGGCTCCTTCGGCCCCTCCTGGGCCGAGGACTCGGCCTGTGCCCAGGCGTCGGGCCCGGCCTCGATGAGGCCCATCACGCTGCCGTGTCCGAGATGCGACAGCGGGGTCACGGTCGAGTCCGAGTGCAGGACGCCGGCCGCCGGGCCGGCGGCGGTTCTCATGGTGATCAGGCGCAATGGGTCGTCTCCTTCGGGTGTGGAACGCTGACAGGCACTTCTAGTCGCCGAGGTGGGAACTGTAGGTGAACCCTCCGTTGGGGCTGATGATCTGGCCCGTGACGTAGGCCGCCTCCGGCGAGGCCAGGTAGGCGGCGAGGGCGCCGATCTCCGACGGGAAGCCGAAGCGGCCCGCCGGGACGCTGGCCTCCAGGGCCTCGATCCGGCCGGGCGGGGCGAGGTCGTTGAGCGGCGACTCGATGTAGCCGGGCGCGATGGCGTTCACTGTCACGCCGTCGGCGGCCACCTCGCGGCTGAACGACCGCACCAGCGCGTCGATGCCGCCCTTGGCCGCCGCGTAGTGGGCCTGCCGGGCCACACCTTGCAGCGACGCCACCGACGAGAAGCAGATCACCCGGCCCCAGCCCCGCTCGATCATCGGGTTCACGGTATGGCGGATGCCCAGGAACGTGCCGTCGAGATGGATGGCCAGCATGTGCCGCCACTGCTCGAAGCTCATGTCCCGCACGGTCTGCAGCTCGCCGATCCCCGCGAGCAGCACCGCAATGTCGGCCGACCCGACCGCCGCGGCGGCCTCGGCCACGCCGCGGCGGACGCTCGCCTCGTCGGTCACGTCCATCGCCAGCCCGGCGAACCGCTGCCCGTCGTGGCGCTCGGCCAGTTCCCCGGCCAGTTCCTCGGCTAGTTCCTCGGCGGCCTCGGGCCGCAGATCGGCCACCGCGACCGATGCGCCCTGTTCGGCCAACGCGGCCGCGACACCCCGGCCCAAGCCGCCCGCGCCGCCGGTCAGCAGAGCCGTTCGACCCTCGAGAGAGAACACTCGCTCCTCCTGTGACGCGTGATCGCAGAATAAAGGTCAGACACTTAGCGGTCAAGCTGCGCACGGAGTGCCCGCGGATCAGAGTTGACTGCGTTCCACGGCCGATGGTCGGCCCGCCGTCCGCGGCCCGCGGATCGGGGGGATAGCATCGGATCCGTGCATCGGCTGACGTCTCGGGCTGTCGTTGGCCTCTGATCGGCTCATCGACTTGGCGGCTGCCGCCCATGAGGCCCATGAGAGCGGCAGCCTGCCGGTCAGCCGCGTCCTTCCGGCCTACCACCAAGTGGCCGAGCAGCTGCAGGGCCTGATCATGCGGGGCACGCTCACCGTGGGCGAGCGGCTCCCTTCGGAGGGCGTGCTCGCGACGCAGTTCGGAGTGAGCCGCAGCACCATCCGCGAGGCTCTGCGGGGTCTGTCGTCCCAGAGGCTCGTCCACACCAAGCGGGGAGTGAACGGCGGCACGTTCGTGGCCGAGCCCGCCTACGAGCACGTTCAGGCCTATCTGGAGACCACCATCGGCCTGATGTCGGGCGCCGACGTGGTGACCGTCGACGAGATCCTCGAAGCCCGGGAACTCTTCGAGGTGCCCGCGGCCCGGCTGGCCGCCACCCGCCGGGACGAGGACCAGCTGGCCGGCCTCAAGGCAACCCTGGTGCCCGACGGCGAGGCCGACATCGACAGCGGCTTCGAGGGCCACAAGGAGTTCCACTTCGCCATCTTGAAGGCGTCGGGCAACCGGCTGCTGGAAGTGATCACCCTCCCGGTGTTCAGCGTGCTGCAGACCCGCTTCAGGCGCGACCGGGCCTCACCCGACCTGTACGCGTCGATCGTGTGCGATCACCAGGACATCTACGACGCCATCGCGGCGAGCGACGCCGAGGCCTCGGCCCGCTGCATGTACGCCCACCTCGAGCGCCTCCGCTCCATGTACGAGCGCATCGACCGGGCCGCCCACCCGGGGCTCACCGAGGCCGCCGCTCCGGACGAGCCGACCCAACCCTCGGCCGAGGCCTGCTGATCGCCGCTGACGCCCAGCGAAGCGCTCGCGGGCCCGCGGGCAGCAGCAGGTCGGCTCAATCCGCGTAGCCGTCGAGCCCGCCTGGCTGCCGATTGAGGATCGCCGCGGTAGCCGGTTCCTCAGGGACGGGCGGCGCGGTCGAGGAAGTCCAGCAGGATGCGGTCGAACTCCTCGGGGCGCTCGAAGTAGGGCGCGTGCGATGCGGCGTCGATGACGGCCAGTTCGGCGCCGGCCAGCAACCTGTGGGCGGCCAGTCCGGTCTCGAGGGGCACGGCCCTCTCCTCGCGGCCCCAGATCAGCAGGACTGGCGGCCCGTCCTGCAGCGCGGCGAGCCGCGGCCCGACCACGTCGTCGTCGATGCGGTCGGCCACGTAGTCCGACACAGCCCGGAACGACTCGGCCGCGCCCGGTGAGTTGTTGATCAGGAACTCCTCGGACAGCCACTCCTCGCTGACGAGCTCCTGGTCGTGTACCAGAATGCGCAGCTTGCGCTCGATGCTGGCGCGGGAGGTGTCGCGCAGCCGTCCGCGGGTCTCGCCCCGGCGCTCCGCTCCCCACGGGATCAGTCCGATGCTGCCCACCAGCACCAGCGCTCGCACCCGCTCAGGACGGTCGCAGGCCAGGGTCGCCACCGTGTGCCCTCCCAGCGACGTGCCGACCAGCACAGCGGTGTCGGCGCCTATCACGTCGAGGAACCCTTCGAGGTAGCGGGCGTAGCCGGGCACCGAATAGTCCGGCCCGTCGCCTTTCTGGGCCAGGCCGTGGCCCGGCAGGTCGAACGCGTGGACGTGCCAGCCCGCGGCGGCGAGGGAGTCGATGTTGCGGCGCCAACGGTCAGCACGCGCCCCCACCCCGTGCACGAGCACCATGTGGTCGTCGCCGGACCCCGCGGCCAGCACCCGGGTAACGACCCCATCGACCTCGGCTGGGAACTGGATCATCGGTCTTGCCTTCCATGGCGGGCGGGTGCTCACTGGCCCCTGCGATTCGTCAGACGTATATCGTCTCACACATGGCGGGCGACTTGCGCAGGAGGTTCATCCGGGCGGGCGGATTCCGTACCCACCTCATCGAGGCCGGGGATCCCGGCCGTCCCGCGGTGGTGCTGGTGCACGACGGCGCCTACGGCACCGACGCCGAGCTCTGCTGGGAGGGGGTGATCCCCGAACTGTCCGACGCCTATCACGTGATAGCCCCCGACCTCGTCGGCTGGGGCGGCACCGACAAGGTCTGCTACTTCGACCGCTCGCCCTACGATTTCCGCCTGGAGCACTTCGCCGCGGTCTGCCGGGTGCTCGGACTCGACGATCCGGTCTTCTTCGCGGGCAGCTCCTTCGGTGCGGAGATCGTGGCCCGCGGTGTGGCCGAGCCGCGCTGGGGATGGAACGCCCGGGCCGCGGTGGCCGTCACCGGCACCGGCGGACGGCTGTACCGGGTGCCGGGCGGCATCGAGCGCCTCAGCGACTACACCCCCAGCCTCGAAGCCGCCCGACGGCTCACCGCGATGCTGGTCAGCAGCGTCGAGGGCCTCGACGACCACATCCGGCGCCGGTTCGAGAACAGCATGATTCCGGGCCACTGGGAGGCGCTCAGCGCGCTCGGAGTGCGCAACCCGTCGGCGGAGCGGCGCACCGTCGAGGACGACTGGCCCGAGCCGTTGCGGCACTGCGACGTGCCGGTGCTGTTCGTGGAGGGCGCCGACGATCCGCTGCTGGAGGCGGGCTGGGCCGCCAAGATGGCCGAGCTGGGGGTGTCGTTCTCTTCGACGGTGGTGCCCGGCGGCCATGAGCCCAACATCGAGCACGCCGCCGCCACCGGCCGCCTCATCCGGGACTTCTTCGACGGCTGCTGACCGGTGCCGCCGCGGCGGCAGCCGTGCCCCCTTGGGGAATTAGGGCGTTGTGGGTTTCAGGCCGTGGTCGGGCGCGGAGGCTGACCGGTGCCGCCGCGGCGGCAGCCGTGCCCCCTTGGGGAATTGGTGCGGAGGGTGCCCTTTTGGGCGTCCGCGGCTGCCAATTCGGGTGACGCCTCAGCGCCAGCGGTCGTAGGCGGGGTCCTCCAGGAAGAAGGCGCGATGGATGCCGTCGAAGGCCAGCCACTGCAGGTCGATGCTGGTGACGAGCGCATCCATCACCGACCGCTGCGTGAACTCGTCGTTGGCGTAGCGGGCCACCACCATCGGGCCGATGTCTCCGTGGCCCTCTTCGATCTCTGACGCGTGCAGCTCCCAGAACAGCAGGTCGGGGGCGCCGCGCTCGAAGCCGTAGTGCTCCACCAGGCCGTCGATGATGATGTCGTTGCGTCGGGCCGAGGCACCCTCGATGAAGGCGATGCCGGCTATGGCGCTGAGCCAATCGCCCTTGTAAGCGAGGTAGTAGCGCCAGTGCACGAACGCCTTGCACTCGGGGATGGTGGGGTTGTTGTCGAGGTCGTCCTGGGTGAGGCCGAAGGCCTGGGCGTGCTCCAGGAACACGTTGAGGTGGCGCTCGGTGCCCGAGTCGTGGCCGGCACCCTCTTCGAGGATCACGTCCTCGAATAGATGGTGGAAGATGTCGGGATCCTCGGGGCACTTGGCGAAGATGGCGCAGTCGGCCTGGGGCGAGGGCCTCGGCCCGATCTGGTAGAAGTTCCTGAGGAACCCTGCGAACGCGGCCCGCGAGGCTCGACCCGAACGGATTTCGGCTACGAGGGGATGTTCCTTGATGTGGCGCGACTCCACGACCTCGTGGATCTCGGCCAACAGTTCCTGAACCGGCTTCGCGGCCATCGGGCGCTCCTTTCGTGAAGCCCTCCCCGAGGCGGGGCATCAGCCGCGAACGTACATCCCGAGGATACGTCAGACAAATGAGGGCCGAGCTTGCCGCCTGCCTGCTCGGCCTCTTAGCCTGCGGCCGTGCTGGGGGCGGCAGCCGATCAGATGATGGCACCGGAGGCCTACCGGTCGCGGGACTTCTACCAGGCCGAGATCGCCTGGGTGCTCCCGGCCAGTTGGGTCTTCGTCGGCCACGAGCGCTGGCTGCCGGAGTCTGGCGACTACCTGACCGAGACGATCGGGCAGGAGCCCGTGCTGGTGATCCGGGACTCCGACGGCACCCTGAGGGCTTTCTCCAACGTCTGCCCCCACCGGGCCAGCCTCCTGGTCGAGGGCCGCGGCCATTGCGACCGGCGCCTGGTGTGCCCGTACCACGGCTGGACATTCGGGTTCGACGGGCAGCTGCTCGCCGTCCCGCGGCGCCGGGGCTTCGTCAGCCCGGTCGACACCGACCGGCTCGGGCTGCACGAGTTGCGCCTCGACGTGTGGGAGGGCCTCGTCTTCGTGAACGTCACCGGCGACGCACCGCCGCTGCTCGACCACTTGGAGGACGTGCCGGAGGTGCTCGGCGGCCACGACATCGCCTCCATGCACCTGGGCGCCTTCCTCGACGACCCCATTGCCGCCAACTGGAAGCTGGTCATGGATAACGCGGTGTGCGACTACCACCTCGACATCGTCCACGCCGAGTCGATAGCCGCCATCGTGCGGATGGACGCGTTGACCGCCCGGGCCAGCGCCACCACTGCGGTGACCTCGGTGCCCTGGCAGGAGTCGAGCCTGCCGTCGGAGCCGTGGCCCGGCCTCACCGGCCCGGCGGCGCAAGGATCGCTGGGCTGCTTCGTGTTCCCGAACCTGCACGTGATCGGCTTCCCGACCGGCGGCGCCACCGTCATGTGGTGGACGCCCACCGGCCCCGCCAGCACCCGGGCCCGGGTGCTGAGCCTCTCCCACGACGCCGAGTCGGACGTGCGGGCGGGAAGCGAACTGCTGGCCCGGGTTCAGCGGGAGGACTTCGACGTCTGCGAGAAGATGCAGATCGGCGTGCAGTCGCAGGGTTACAGACCGGGCCCGATGCACGCCTCGGAGCTGCGCATCACCGTGTTCCAGAGACGCCTGCTGGAAATGGTCGAACCCGTGCTCGCGGCCGTCCGCAACGGCGACCGTCCGAGCCCGCACCCGGCCCGATGACAGCCCCAGCCTGCCGAGCGCACAGCGGATGCCGAGGCGCTGGCGCGAGCCGGGCCCGGAGCGCGGAAGGCCGTCGCTTGATCGGGACGGAACGCCGGTGACTGTCAAGCCGGGCTGGACAGGCCGCTACTTCGAGGACTTCGAGGTGGGCGACGTCTACCGGCACCCGTTGGGGCGCACCATCAGCGAGGTCGACAACACCTGGTTCACGCTGCTGACCTGCAACACCAACATGATGCACTTCAACAGCCACTACGCCGAGAAGTCCGACTTCGGCCGGCTGCTGGTGAACTCGGGGCTGACGCTGGCGCTGGTGCTGGGCCAGTCGGTGTCGGACGTGAGCCAGCAGGCGATGGCCAACCTGGGCTTCGACGAGGTGCGCTTCACCCATCCGGTGTTCGTGGGCGACACCATCTACGCCGAGAGCATCGTGCTGGCGGTGCGCGAGTCGGCCTCGCGGCCCCACGCGGGGATCGTCACCGTCCGCACCCGCGGGCTCAACCAGGACGGCGACGAGTGCCTCAGCTACGTCCGCAGCGCCATGGTCTACAAGCGCGGCTGCGGCCACGACGAAGGCATCTTCCCCGAGGCGGCCAACCCGCTCACCCTCGACGACGCCTGAGCGGCCCCGCGTCAGCGGGTCCGGGCCGCAGGGGCGAAGGTGTCAAGGTCGAGCAACGGCAGCACGCCGTCGCAGATGAGCCGGAGCTGGTTCATCCGGTCGCTCTCGCTGCGGCCGACGTAGAACATCCAGCGGTCCATGCCCTGGGCTTCGAGCTCGCGCAGGCGGGCGGCGACGTCGGCGGGGCGGCCCCACAGGCCGGGGGCGCGGGCCATCAGCCAGTCGTGGAGGCCGAGCTCGCGGGCCCGGGCTATGAGCATCCGTGCCCGTCCGGCGTCCTGGTACTCCGAGGCGATGTCGTGGGTGTCGGCGTTGAACCGCACGAGGGCGTCCTTGAGGTGGTCTGGGATCTGCTTGCCCTCCAGCGACCCCATCGTCAGCCACTCCGTGGACACTCCTAGGGACCGCTCGCGGGCCTCCTCGGGGCTTTCGCCGAACACGACCTCGGAGTTCCACCAGAGCTCCAGCTCGGACGGGTCGCGGCCCGCCCCCGCGCAGCCCTGCTCGACGAGATCTCGCACATAGGACACGTTGTGGGGGCCGCATCCCATCGACAGCAGCATCCCGTCGGAGGTCTCGCAGGCCATCTGCAGCACCCTGGGCCCCGACACGGCCACCACCACCGGGATGTCCGCCGGCGGCGGCAGGTCGGACCACTGCATACGGAACGTCCGGCCCCCGTAGGTCGCCGCCTCGCCGCGCACCAGAGCCTTGACCGCCAAGATGTACTCCCGCAGCCGGGCCACCCGGGCCGGCCGCTTCCCCACACCCCACATCGCGCTGTCGCCGGTGCCGATGCCCATCGAAATCCGGCCCGGCGCGAGTTCCTCCAGCGTGAGCAGAGCCGATGCGGTGACAGCGGGGTCCCGCGACAGCGGGTTGGTGACGCATGTCATGATCGTGGCCCGTGACGTGCTCGCCGCGCACACGGCCGACACCACGTAGAGCTCACGAACCAGCGCGGGCGAGTCGGGCAGCCCGATGACATGCACTCCGGAGTCGTCAAGGAGCTTCCACCACTCGGGGCCCTGCGAGACGGGGCCCTGTTGCAGGACGTTGAGGGCTATCCGCACGGCATCGTCCAGCCGCCGAGGGGCAGCGTCACTTCTTGGAGATCACGGCGTCTGCGTCGATCTCGATCATGGCGTCGGGCCGGGCGAGCCCGTGGACCACCACCAGGGTGCTGGCCGGGTAGTGGTCCTTGTTGAAGAACTCCGCCCGGGCGTCGTGGATGTCGCTGAACTTCTCCTTCGTGAAGGGGGGAGTCATGTAGACCCGAACCCGCACGATGTCGTCGATGGTGCCGCCCAACGGCTCCAGGGCCGACAGCAGGTTGCGGATGACCTGGCGGGTCTGCTCCTTGATGTCGCCCACGCCCACGACGACGTCGTTGTCGCCGTCGGTGGCGGTGCGGCCCGACAGATAGACGAACGTGAGGTCGCCGGCCTCCACCACCACGCCTCCGGAGTGGACGAGCTCTCCCACTTCGGAGGTCTCGAGCGCGCTCCAGCCGGTGCCGATGTCGGGGTTGATGATCTGCTTGTCCACCATGTCTGTTCTCCTTAGGTTGCGGTGGTCGAGGTCTTGTCGCTTGTGGTTGGGCTGCTTGCTCTCTTGCCGTTTGTCGCTCGTGGTTGGGCTGCTTGCCGGTCGTTTGGCCTGTGGGGCTAGGGCGATCTCAGCACCGGCACCACCTCGCGGTCGAGGAGATCGACGGATTGCAGGGCGGTCTCGACGGGCATGCCCAGCCAGTCGGTGCGGAAGATGAAGTGGTCGACGCCGAGGCGGTCGCGCCAGGGCAGCAGCCTCTCGAGGCAGTCGTCGGGGGTGCCGATGATGAAGCGGTCGCGGGCGAGCTCCTCGAATCCGACGGTGAAGTCCTCGTCGCCGGGCAGGGCCTTGTGCTGGCCCCAGTCGGCGTAGTGGCGGTACTTGGTCACCAGGAACGGGGCGGCCCGCTCCACGGCCAGAGCCCGGGTCGGGGCGCAGTAGACCTCCCGCATGGCGGGCATGGTGGCGGCAGGCGCCAGGCCGGCCGCTTCACGGGCCGAGCGGAACAGAGCGGCCTGCTCGGCGATGGTCTCCTCGGTGGCGTGGGGGTTGATCATCCAGGCGTCGCCCATGCGGGCCGCCCGCTCCACCGCCGGGTGGGCGTTGGCCGCGATCCAGATGGGCGGCCTCGGCTGCTGGACGGGCCGGATGTTGAGCGTCTGGGCCCGCAGCCGGCACCACGGCAGGTCCGAGTCGACTGACTCGCTGGTCCAGAGCCGCTTCACCAGGTCGAGGTTGGCTTCGAACCGCCTCACCTTCGATCTCGGATCGAGCCCGAACGCCTCGTACTCCACTTCCCGGTAGCCGAGCCCCACCCCGAAGACGAGCCGCCCGCCGCTGAGCACGTCCACCGAGGCCCACGTCTCGGCCACGTCCAGCGGGTTGTGCAGCGCCAGCAGCAGGATGCCGATGCCCACGTCCATGTCGCCGGACTCGGCGGTGATGCGGCTCACGAACGGCACGCACTGGGGCATGGCCATCCCGTGGGGCAGGTAGTGCTGCCCGGCCCAGATCGAGTCCCAGCCCCGGTCGCGGGCGGCGCGCACCATGCGGAGCTGGCCTTCCATCGCCGACACCAGGTCGGTTCCGGGCAGGTGCTGGTTGGTGAGGAACAGCCCGACCTTCACGCCGCCGCCAGATGCCACCTGGGCTCCCTTCCCGCTGGAACTGCCAGCACAGCCACAATAGTCAGACGTTTGTCTCAGGGAAGGCCCCGACCCCTGCGGCCTCGGACTCGTCGTTCGGGCGGGCAGTGCGGCTGCGGCGGTTTGGCGACCAGCACAGCCGGGCAAGTAGCATCACGGGATGGCCGCTCCCAGGCGAGGGCGCGTTGCGCTGAAGCGCGCCGCCGCGTTGCGGTGGGCTTACGCGGCCTTGGCTGTCGTGCTGATGCTCGCGACCGTCAATCACACCGCTGGGGCGGCCGCGCCCGGCGATGACGAGGCGCCCGAGTCCGAGGCAGAGCCTCGAGGATCGGACGAGCCGGACCAACCGCCTGCCGGCGAGGAGCTGTTCGGCAGCAGCCGTCTGGGAGTCGGCGAGACACTGTCGCCAGGCGAGTCGCTGGTGTCGACCAACGGACGTTACCTGCTGATCCTCGGACACGACGGCGAGCTCCGCCTGTATGACTTGGAGCGAGCGCCAACAGGTCATGGCCCGTCACTTCGCCGCGATGCCGATCCCGCTCCCATTAACTGCGGTGACGAGCCGCCCGAGGACCTGTTGGCGTCCAGCGAAATGCGAAGCGTCTGCCGCCCCTATTCGCCCAGCCTCGTGGACGGCCTGCAACCGCTGTGGGCCTCAGGAACGCCGGGCGACTCTGACCGCATCCTGGTGATGCAGCCCGACGGGAACCTGGTGCTCTACGAGCTTCCGGTCAGGCCGTTCCAGTCGTTGTGGCATTCGCGAACCCATGGTTGGTCGGGGGCTTCCCTGACCGTGCGCGACAACGGCACTGCCACCATCGGTTTCGACGACGGCCGCGTCGTCTGGAAGGTGGGCGCGGCCACCATCGACTCGGGTCTCGCTGGAGTCAAGCACATCGTCTACGAGAGAGGCGCCCAGCAAGTCACCCTCATCGAGGCCGACGGCTCGGTGTTCGATACCTATCCGGTCAGCGGCAGAGCCACCAGCCCCTTGCCGGGAACCTACTCCGTCTATTCCAAGTCCCCGAAGGCATGGTCCTACTCGGGCGGCGCCACCATGGACCACATGGTGCGCTTCGCCTACGGATTCAGCGGCGGGAGAATCGGGTTCCACTCGATACCCACCAACAGCCGAGGCGTGCCGCTTCAGACGGAGGCCGAGCTGGGGCAATTCCGATCGGCCGGCTGTGTCCGCCAGCGTGACGACAAGGCTGCGCAGCTCTATGAGTGGGCACCCCTGGGCACGCCCGTGGTGGTGCTCGCGTGACGCCCTTTCCGGCGGGGTGCCCGACCTGAGAGCGAGCGTGCGTAGGTGATGGCCTGTCGCGTCGGGGTGTTGTCATTCCCGCTCTTGTTCGCTGCGCTCACGGGCCGCTCGGGCCACGGTCTCGCCCGTATGGGCCGGATTCGTTCACCTACCCGCTCGGCATCTAAGCGTGCTAGATGCCCGGTGTTCGGTAGCCGTCGGCCCGCCACAGGATCGGGAAATGGTTCTCGTCCATCTCGTCGTCGGTGAGTCGGGCGTAGCGGGAGTACACGGGGCCGTTGCCCACGCCGAAGCAGGCCCGGTTGAACCGGGTGTCGCTGCTGGCGCAGTGGAGTACCAGCGCCCGTCGGTGCGAATCGGTGCGGTTGGGACCCGAACCGTGCCAAGCCCAGCCATGATGGAATGACCCGCCGCCTGCGGGCGCCTCCACCGACGCTATGTCCAGCGCCACGCCTGCGGCCTCGGCGGCGGCACGAACGCTGGCCCGGTAGTCGTCGGGAGCGTGGAACTGCGCGCTCGGGTCGGCATCGGTCGGCCAGCGGTGCGACCCTCGGGCCAGTTCCATCGTGCCGCCGTGCGCGGTGGTGTCGTCCAACGCAATCCAGCAGGAGAGCATCTCGGTCGGCTCATACCACGCCAGGTAGGAGTTGTCGCGATGGAAGCCCAGCGAGCGGGCACCCGGAGGCTTCCACAGCACGTTGTCCTGCACGATGCGAGCGCCGGGCCATCCCGCCAGCCGGGCCAGCGTCTCCCCCAGGCGGGCGTCTAGGACGGTGGACGCGATGAGCCGGTCGGCCTTCCACCCATTGCAGATCTGACGGGTGAGCGTCGGGTCGCTTCGGTCGTGCTGCCAGTTGACCTCGTCAGGAGCAGTGCCGGTCTCGAACTCGCCTCGGAATAGACGTTCGAAGCGCCCCCGCAGTGGCTCGATCAGCGCCGCGTCGATTATGGACTGAACTACGACGAACCCCTCGTCGTCGAATGCCGCGAGCTCGGAGGATCGGAGCACGATCACAATGCTACGTGCGGCCTGTCGCAGGGCCGACCAGTGGTGACTCAGGAGACGAGAGGCCGAGCGCCGGTGCGGCCGACTCGCCAGCACGGCGCCTGTGTAGGTCTCGGCCTCGTAGGGCTCGTTAGCATCAAGGGGTGGGGGCGATTTGGGTGCTGGCCGTCCGGGCTCCGACAGTTTCGATTGAGTCGCGTGTCGAGGTCTGGGTTCCCGGTGAGCAGATGGGCGGCGGCCGGCTGCGAGGGGGTGCGTGCGCGGCTGGATGAGGCGCTTCGGCGCTCGGCTGGCGGTGCTGGCGGTGCTGGCGGTCCTCGCTTCGGTGTTGGCGGTTCGGCCGGCCAGCGCGCATGACGCTCAGGTTCCCGACACCCCCGGCTTGGGGGTGGTGATCACCGACTCGGGCCTGGTTCTGCCGGTGCGCGAGGCGCGCGACTGGGGCTATCTGGTGGGCACTCCCTGTGGTTGGGAGGCGGAAGTGGCCTCGGGGGTGCATGTGGCCGCCGCCGAGGTGGTGATCGATCCCGGTCACGGCGGCAGGGAGTCGGGTGCTGTCGGCGTGAACGGGTTGGCCGAGAAGGACCTGAACCTGGCCGTCGCCAAGCTCGTGAGAGATGACCTGGAGGCGCGCGGCTACCGGACCGTGCTGACACGGACCACCGACGTCCGGATGCCTACGGTGGTTCGCGCCGAGATCGCCTTGGCCCTCTCCGCCGAGGTGTTCGTGTCGATTCACCACAACGGCGGGACGACCCGCCGCTCGCCGGATCCTGGAACCGAGGTCTTCCACCAGTCTCGCAGCCCCGAGAGCCGTCGGCTGGCGGGGATCCTCTTCGAGGAGGTCCAGTCGGCGCTGTCGCAATTCGACGTGGCCTGGGTGGCGTCCTCCAACAAGGGCACCAGGGCGTTCGAGCGCGAACGCGACGGAAAGGACCTGTTCGGGGTGCTGCGCCATCCTGCGGGAGTGCCCTCGGCGCTGTCGGAGGCGGCGTACCTGTCCAATCCGCCTGAGGCTCGGCTGCTGGCGGACCCGACGGTCCAGGCGGTTGAGGCCCGCGCCATCGCGGACGGCATCGTGCGTTATCTCACAACCGACGACCCGGGCTCCGGACACAACGGCACGACCGTGACCGGGCGGGTCCTCACTACCGGCAGCCAGCACGACTGCAAGGACGGCGTGCTTGATGTGAACCGGCTCTACACCAGCCGCTACAACGGCCAGGAATGGGCCTGGGTGAGTGCCGCAGCTGCATCCCTCGACGAGACGCCAGCGCAGTTCCAGAAGATCGCGGTGCATCTCCTGGCTTTCCTGATGGGCCTTTCGGGCGAGCCCGCTCGTCCGCTGAAGCCGTCAGAGCGTCCGCCTGAAGGCGGAGCGAACGAGGCCGTCAGCGAGTGGAGCCCCTCGGACTTGGTGCTGCTGGCCCGCCTGGCCGAGGGGTTCGGCCTCACCCGGGAGCAAACGCAGAAGTACGCGGCACTAGGGTTCGCCTACGTGCTGAGCCTGGCCTGACCGGCGGGTTCTGGGAGCAGCCGGCCCTCTTGGCTGGGGTTGCGGTTCGTGCGCTGCGGGCCACTTCGAGGAGTCGCGCTGCCGGTCATCGGTCACTGTGCTCGAACAGAGCGCGATAGACGGAGCGCGTGTCCCGTGTCGAGAGGCCGATGCCCAAGTATTGGCCGTCGACGTGCAGTTCCCAATGGAGATGCGCGTTCTGGCTTCGATGGCCAGCCGCGGCCGCAAGAGTCCCGCTGTTGCCGATCCGGCCGATCAGCTGGCCCGCGTTGATTTGACTGCCAGGGCGCACCGCATCGTCAATTGCTTCAAGGTGGGCGTAGAGGGTTATTACATGGCCTGCGCCATCAATGATGCCATGATCAATGACGACATGGTTTCCGTACAGCATGGTTAGTGTGTAAGCGGGTGTGGATCTGAGCGCCTTCGCAATGTTGAGTATGGCATTCAACTCACTGGTGGACGCGTCGTCGTAATCTCCAACAGCCACTACCACGCGACCGCGGAGCGAGGCTTGGACATCATGGCCTCTTGGGCAAACGAAATCGACGCCTTGATGGATGCCAGACCGATAGGTCCGCTTCGCGTTCGGCATGAAGATGGGACTGTCCAAAGGCAAATGACCGCAAACCGTAGGCAGCCTAATGTCAGACGCCAGACGCCTGGCGACAGACATCGCCTCATCGAAGGTCATTACCGGCTGCCGAGAGCTTGTGGTCGTCGGCTCGGAGGTTCCCGAACCGCCAGCGGGCGGTGCGGCGTCTGAATCGCTGATCGCTGGTGGCAGTGGAGGCTGGCCGCCGCCGACCATGTGATGCCACGCTCCGATCAGATAAACGGCCATCTGAGCTCGCGTGGCAGGCGAGGACGACGAAGCCTCCTCGGAGTTGGGCGCAATGTTGAGTCTCACAAGACAGGCCGCGGCCTGCTCCAGTTCGTCGCCGTAGGTGTCGCATGTGCTGTGAGGTGTCCAGTTGAGCATCCGGACCACCAACCGGGTGATCGACGCGGCAGCAAGCACTTCTTGGGGACTGTTGAAGTTCTCGCTTATGCCGTCGGCCAAGCCCAATGCGTTCAGGCAGTTGATCTCGTCGGCAGCCCAGTGATCCTCGACGAAGATTTTGAAGGGATGAGGCTGCTCCGGACAGTTCCGGCCGAGCACGTCGTGCCACAGCCGCACTAGGAATACGGCCATCTGGACGTGAGTAACCGGTCCATCAGGGCCGAAGGTGTTGTTCCCGTTGCCAGAGGTTAGGCCGAGAGTCTTGGCACACCAAATGTAGTCAGCACCATAATCGTAGGCTTCGATGTCTGAGAACTGCAGGGTTTCACCGGTGTCGCATATGGGTGCTTGGCCATGAGCCGCCGCTGGCTGAACGGCCGCGAGTCCGTGGACCACTGAGATAGAGACGACTGCGACCGCGAGCGTCAGCAGCGAGGCCGTGAGAGAACGCGCTTCGTGTCGTAACCGACCCACATACGGTCTTGCGGACATCTTCAGAGCATCCTACCTCTGATGCTTCGCAGGTCTGGAGCGATAGCGATATGGGGCGGGTCTCAGAGCGGCTCGCCTTGGTGCAGGATGCCGTAGACGTCGGTACGGCGGTCGGCGCGGGGCTGGATGAGCTCGCTGCGGGCCTGGGCCCGGTGGGCGTCGGCCAGATCGATGTCGGCCACCTCGGTCTGCTCGTGGACTGTCGACAGGGGGCCGGCGGCGACCTGGCCGTAGGGGTCGGCCAGGACCGACGAGCCGAGGCACTCCACGCCGTCGCCTGGGCCGACCTGGGACGCGCAGGCGATGAACACTTGGGAGAGGTTGGCCTGCACCAGCGCGCCCTGAGCGTGGGGGATCAGTTCGCCCTCGGCGTACTGGCGGCGGTCGAAGCCCCGGACCCAGGCGGTGGGCACGCAGATCAGGTCGGCGCCGCGCAGCGCCAGCACCCGCACCACCTCCACGAAGCGCAGGTCGTAGCAGATGCACAGCCCGATCCTGCCGTAGGCGGTCTCGGCCACGGTCAGCCCGGTGTCGCCGGGGGCGAAGCAGTGCTTCTCCACGTCGAAGAGGTGGAGCTTGCGGTAGTGGGCGACCACGCCGTCGGGGCCGACGGCCACCGCGGTGTTGTAGATGTCGCCGCCGGAGCGTTCGCAGAACCCGCCTACCACGAGCCCGCCGTGCCGGTCGGCCTGATCCTGCCAGGCCGAGACGGTCGGGCCGTCGAGCGCCTCGGCTAGCGGCGCCAGCGCCTCGCGGTCGGTGCTGTACCAGGGCACCGCCATCTCGGGCAGCACCACGATGTCGGCGCCCTGCTCGAACAGCATCGAGGCCGCGTCCGCGCCGGCCTTGCGGTTGGCTTCCGCCGCCCCCGGACGGCCGAGGATCTGCGCCAGCCCGATTCGAGTCACTCGATGCCCGCCTTCGTGGTTGCGGTGGCTTCCGCCCTGCGGGACGGGAGAGGGTGGAGCTGATCGGACTCGAACCGACGACCCCCTGCTTGCAAAGCAGGTGCTCTAGCCAACTGAGCTACAGCCCCGGGGCCGACACGAAACGTGGCGCATGACACGGCACGGAATCGGCCGGATTGATTGTGGACGCCGATGAGGCTACCGCTGGTGCCTCGATGCCGCTGACCACTGGTCGCGGGGCGGGCTGTGAGAGCCCGTCCGCGCAGGAGACGGCTTCAGCCGATGGGCTCCAGGCGGGCGGGGACGTGCTTGTGCCAGGGAGTCAGCGCGATCTCGTCCTCCCAGCCGAGCCAGGTGAGCTCGTTGGGGGCGATCCCGGCCCGTTGGTGCTCGCCGTCCTCGTCGGGGTGGTCGAGGCCCAGGCCGTTGGGGAGGCTGATGTGGCCGGGCTGCATGGCGTCGTCGATGTGCACCGTCGGCTCGGCCGCGCCGGCCTGGGTGCGCACCCGCACCCGGTCGCCGTCGAGCAGGCCTAGAGCGGCCGCGTCGGCCGGACTGACCGCCAGAGCGCCCTCTGCGTCAGCCTTGCGCCAGGTCGGGTCGCGGAAGATGGTGTTGGCGGTGTTGGAGCGGCGCTCGCCCGCTGACAGCACCAGCGGGAAGCGGTCGCTGGTGTGGTCCGTCGGAGCGTCCGGCAGGGCGCGCAGCATGTCAAGCAGCCGCGGGATGTGCGCGTGGATCTTCTTGTCGGCCGACCCCAGCAGATCCCAGGCCTGCTCGTGCAGATGGCTGGTGAACACCACTCCGTCGTCGCTGGAGATCACCCGGTCGAACAGCGCGTCGCCGAGGCTGGCCGCGTCGCCCTGCTCGATGCCGGCCCGTTGCACAGCCTCGGGATAGGCGCTGGCGCACATCTGGGCCGCGAACCACAGCGCCGCCCCCTCCGCGCAGCCCTCGGGCAGCGTCGGTCCCAGCGTGCGGTACAGGATGGCGGCGCCGACCCGGGCCAGCGACGGCTCGGCCTCGGCCGCCGCGAAGAACGCCGCCGCGAACTCGTCCCGCCCGGCCTCGGCCGCGGCCCTCAGCGGGGCCAGGTCGTCCTCGGTGTAGGCGCCGAGGGCCTCCACCAGGCGGGTGTGGATCTCCGGCTCCGGCAGGGTGCCCGGCTCCGGCGACAGCACCGGCTTGCGCAGGTAGAACACGTTGTCGGGGA
This sequence comes from Acidimicrobiales bacterium, assembly GCA_963667505.2. Taxonomy (GTDB): domain Bacteria; phylum Actinomycetota; class Acidimicrobiia; order Acidimicrobiales; family Aldehydirespiratoraceae; genus Aldehydirespirator. Next base: position 3,601,985 of record OY763490.2, read on the forward strand.
ACTCGAAGTTGAAGAACACCGCCTCGGGCTTCTCGTACTGGCTCGACGCCGGCAGCACGTAGTCGGCGCGGCGGGCCGTCTCGGTCATGGCCACGTCGATCACCACCGAGAACTCCAGCGCGTCCATGGCCTCGCGGAAGCGGGGCGAGTCAGCCAGCGAGTGCAGCGGGTTGGCGCTCTCGATGATCATCGCCCGGAAGCGGTCGGGGTGGTCGGTTAGGACCTCCTCCGCGATGGAGTTGCACGGGATCAGCCCCGCGATGATCGGCGCTCCCGTGACCGGCGTGACCTTGGGACGCTCGCTCCGCCTTCCCATGTTCGGGCCGCTGCCGAGGAGCGGCGCGAAGTTGCTGTGCGGGTGGATCGAGCCGGGCTTGGCGAAGCTGCCCCGCAGGATCCAGATCAGCCGCTGCAGGTACGAGAGCAGTGTCGAGTTCGGCCCCTGCTGGACGCCCAAGTCCTCGAACACCGCCAGCGACGAGGCCCGTCCGATCCGGCGGGCGACGGCCTCCAGTTCGGCCCGGTCGATGCCGCAGCGGGACGCGTAGTCGTCGATGGGCACCTGCCGCACCACCTCGAGCACGGGCTCGATCTCCACGACGTGGTCGGCCACGAAGGCGTGGTCGATCAGGTCGTCTCTCACGATGATCGCCAGGATCGCAGCCAGGCAGAAGGCGTCCGTGCCTGGCCGGACCGCCAAGTGGAAGTCCGCCAACTCCGCTGTCTTGGTTCGACGGGGGTCGATCACGATCATCGCCCGGTCGGGATCGTTGCCGATGGCCCGCAGGACGCGCCTCGCCTCGGGGAAGCCGTGGCTCTGCCAGGGATTCTTGCCCAGGAACAGCGCCACCTCGGTGTGCTCGATGTCGGAGCGGGTGTGCGCCCGGTACATGCGGGCCTCCACGAAGGCCTCGCCGGTCTTCTCTTGGGCGATGGCGTTAGAGCGGTACGAGGCACCGAGAAAGTTGGTGACCGCCGCGCCGTACAGGCCGCCGAGATGGTTGCCCTGACCCCCGCCGCCGTAACGGAAGATCGACGCCCCGCCATGGGCGTCGCGAACCGCGGCCAGGCGTTCGGCCACCTCGGCGATGGCGGTGTCCCAATCGACGGGCTCGTGGCTGCCGTCGGCTCGCCGCCGCATGGGCGAGGTGAGCCGGGCCCGATGGTTCTGGTAGTGGTCTAGGCGAAGCGCCTTCTCGCAGGTGTAGCCCTTGGAGCCCACATGAGCCTTGTTGCCGCGTATACGCGCGAACCGGCGCCCGTCGAGGCGCACCTCGATCCCGCAGTTGGACTCGCACAGGATGCAAGCCGTCTTGTGCCACTGGTTGCCGTTCGATTCGCCCATCGCGCACCCTCATCTTCCGACCCTCGGGACCGCGGCATCGACTTGGCGTGACGGTCCCCGGATGGAGCGATGCTATCCATGGCGACCGAACGACCGCTAGGTCGCTCGATTCTGCCGGTGCGGGGCTCGAGGTTGCCATGGCCCCGGTCAGGTGCGTCGGGAGTCAGGAGGCGAGCGGACGGCCGAAGGGCAGCTCGTCCTGCCAGCTCGACAGGAACGCCTCGGCCGCGTAGCAAGCCCCGAGGAACGGGCCGTCGTCGGATTCGAGGGCGTCGGTCATCAGCGTGGTGACCTTGTGGGCGATCTCGGCTCGAACATCGTCGTCGCTCGCGTCGGGGCTGCTCCAGGCCGCGACGGTGGACCCGGCCAGGGCCACGAAGTCGGGCACCGCGGCGATCCTGCCCCGACGGCACACCGCCAGCGCCTTGGACGTGAAGGCCAGGCGGCCGCAGGGCACCAAGGCCCGGCACCGCAGACCTTCGGCGACGCCGTGATGGACGACCCCCATCTTCGAGCCTGCGAACACGATGTCGGCAGGCTGGCCCCAAAGGGCGTCGGGCCTGTCCAAACCCTCGTCGTTGCCGTTGTCGGCCAGCGCGCTCAACGCCTTGTCGCCGTGGTCGGTCCACGCCTGGGCGAGCGCAGCCGCGTCCAAGCCCTCGGATGCGGCCAGGCAACCCTCGGCGGACGACACGGCCAGCACCCGGCCGCCCCGAGCGACCACTTCCGTCACGAGGGCGGCCCCGCTGGCCGACAGACCCTCGATCGCCGCGGTGCGGCCGTCGAGGCCCGCGGCCGCCTCGGCCGCCGCGGCGGCCGACAGCGCGTCGCACTCGGCCGCGAAGGCACCCAGCCGCGCGACATTGCGAGAATCGCCGTCGCGCAGGGGCGCCAGGTCCTGCTCGCCCACGCCTTTGGCCGGGTCGGGCAGATAGGAGCCGTCGGCCACCAGCTCGGCGGCCTCGGCCACGAACGCCGCGACCGCCTCGGCCCGCTGAGGCGCCTCGGCGTTGATGCCCGCCGACGCGCCGCTACAGCGCATGTTGAGCGCCGCGTAGGTGTAGGTCTGGGACCGGGCCAGGTCCTTGGCCCCGCCCTGGAGGATCTTGCGAGCCCACCGCACCGGCCCTGTCGAGGCCTCGGCGCCCACCAGGTCGAGCGCCACGAAGGCGTCGACGCCGCGGAATTTGTGCAGCCTCATGTGCGCTCCAGCGGACTCAAGCCGGGCGCGAAACGGCCGAGAATCTCGGGAAGGTCTCTATGTCCATATGGCAGGTTTCTCACCCGAGATCTAGGCCGCAGCGTCGAGGATCCGTACCGGCAGCGTGCGGGGGCCTCGGATCTGGCCGGTCGACCAGGTCACGCCCTCGGGGTCGGCCAGTTCGAAGTCGGGCACCCGGGCCATCCACTCCTCCAAGGCCACGGTCAACTCCATGCGGGCCAGGTTCGATCCCAGGCAGCGGTGGATGCCGAGCCCGAAGGCGGTGTGGCGGTTGCGCCGACGGTCGATCATGAACTTGTCGGCGTCCTCGAAGGCCTCTGGGTCGCGGTTGGCGGCCGGGAACGGCAGCAGCACCCAGTCGTTGGCCCGCATGTCGCAGCCTGCGAACTCGGTGTCGGTGGCCACGAGGCGGGCCATCGTCACCGGCGCGTAGAAGCGCAGGAACTCCTCCACCGCGAAGGGTCGCACCTCGGGATCCTCGACCCAGCGCCGTCGGTCGGCCGGATGCTGGGCCATGTGCCACAGCGACGCGCCGATGGCCGACCAGGTGGTGTCCACTCCGGCGATGATCAGCAGGCCGCAGGTGCCTCTTATGTGGGTGTGCTCCAGAGGCTGGCCCGCGATGGTGGCGTGGGTCATGTGGCTGATCAGGTCGTCCTCGGGCTGGACGGCTCGGGCTGCGATCAGCGTGTCCAGGTAGAAGTCGATCGAGTCCTCGTACTCGACGTCGAATGCGGCTCCGGGCTGCTCCATGATCTGGTGGATGAAGACCCGGAACTGGTCGCCGTCGGAGCGGGGCACGCCCAGCATGTCGGCGATCACCCGCACGGGGATGTGCTGCGTGTAGCCGAGGGCGGCGTCCACGAGGTCGGTGCGGCCCGCCTCCACGTCGGCCAGCAGGTCGTCCAGCAGTTCCCTGCAGGTCTCGCGGGTGGACTCGCGTCTGGCCGCTATGGGCTTGGGCGCGAAGGCGGGCAGCAGGAACTCCCGGGCGATGCGGTGGAACGGCGGGTCGCTGGTGATCGGCGGGGCGAAGCCCACCGGGGCCGGGATCTCGGGACGGCCGTCGTGCACCACCACGCCGTTGGAGCTGAACGTGTCGGTGTCCTTGGCGATGGCGCAGACGTCCTCGTGGCGTACCGGCAGCCAGGTGCCGCCGTAACGATCGCTGTGGGCCACCGGGCACTCGCGGCGCAGCTCGTCCCAGATCTCCGGGGCGCGGGCCGCGTAGTCGGGGTGGGCGTGGTCGAAGTCCGTGGCCCAGTCGGCCACCGGCGCGAGCGGCACTCGGACGCCGCTGTTGGGGCCCTTCCCGCCGCCGTAGCCGCCAGGCGGCCTCGTGGCCGTGTCGGGGGCCTGCGGCGCGTCGGCCGTGGTGGCGGTGTCGGTCATGGCTGTGGACTGGGTGGCTGTGGCGGTGTCGGTCATGGCGTCGGGGTGAGTTCCTCTGCCTCGTAGTCAATCAGACGGCGGAACAGGGCGCGCAGTTCTTGGCGGCGGCCCCGGTCGTTGGCCAGGTTCACCAACTCGTGCGGATCCTCGCCGGTTTCGTACCACTCGTGGTCGTGGTCTTCGAAGTCGGCGTCCACATCGAACAGCTTGCCGCGCTCGTCGGCGGTTCCGTCGCGCCTGATGCCGCCGCCGATCCCGTAGTAGCGGGCGTACTTAGTCTGGCCGTCGAAGAATCCCCGCACCGCGTAGCGGCTGTTGCGAATCAGGTCGGACTGGGCTGAGTCCTGGGAGAACAGCACGAAGTCGCGCACGGAGGCGGCCGGGTCGGCCAGCACCGGCGCCAGGTCGCGGCCCGAGAGGGTGGGAGTGCCGCCGAGGTCGACGCCTCCCAGCCCGGCGATGGTGGCCGCCAAGTCCACATGGGTGGCCAGCGCCCCGGTGCGAACCCCAGCCCGCACGCCCGGCCCCTTGACGATCAGCGGCACGCCCATCACCTCGTCGTACACGCACGGCAGCTTGGCCCGCAGGCCGTGCGAGCCGCAGGCGTCGCCGTGGTCGGAGGTGTAGGCGATGACCGTGTCGTCGTAGAGGCCGAGGTCGTCGAGGGCGTTGAGCAGACGGGCGAGGCTGCGGTCGAGCTCCACGTGCAGCCAGGCGTAGTAGTCGAGGCCCCGCAGCCAGGTGTCGTGGTCGTAGGCGTCGATGCGGCCCACCATGTGCTCCCGGTCGCGCACGTAGCGCCAGGCCCGCTGCACCTCGGGCTTGGTGTGCAGGTCGTCGGCGAAGTTCTCCGGCAGGCGGTCGAACAGCCGGGGGTAGTCCTCCGGCGGCGGGGTCACCGGCAGGTCGCCCAGGCGCATCTCTTGCACCGCGGCCAGCAGTTCGGCGAACCTGGGATGCGCGGCCTGGTAACTGCGATGGTCGGCCGGGAACCACATGATGTCGTGGGGGTTCACCAGCGCCACCGTCAAGAACCACGGTCGCCCCGCGCCCGCGGCCGGCCTAGGTCCGCCCTCCTCGGCGGCGCGGGCGCCGAGCCAGTTGATGGCCTGATCGACGATGATCGGGTCGAAGTAGCGGCCCGTGTAGGCGCTGCCCATGAAGTGGACGTCGTTGCCCTCCCAGTCCAGGTAGCCGTGGGCGGCCATGTCGGGCGTCTCGCTGTGACTGAGATGCCACTTGCCCAGGTAGCTCGACCGGTATCCCCGCTCGGCCAGCAGGCTGCCGATAGTGGGGATGGCCGGGTCGAGGGCGGTGTGGGTGGGGAAGGCGACGTTGTCGACCACGCCGTGCTCGGCCAGGTAGCGGCCGGTGTACAGGCTGGCCCGAGACGGCGAGCACGGCGAGGCGTGGGTGAAGTAGCGGTCGAAGCTCAGCCCGTCGGCCCGCAGCCGCTCATGGCCGGGCAGTTCCACTGCCCCGTCGAGCCAGTCATTGCGCCGCTCCTCGTCCGACACGATCAGCAGAATGTTGGGCCGCTCCACCGCCTCCACCACAACGCCAACCTACTCCCAGCCCGAACCCACCGTCCCCGTCCGACGGGGTTGTCCCAGCGCGTGCGGGCCTTGTGACCCGTCCACCCGCACCGCCGACACCGCGGACGGGGTTGCCCCGGCGCGTGCGGGCCTTGCTCAGCGCGCACTTGGGCCAGCGCCCCGCGGCCGGGTTGTCCCGGCGCGTGCGGGTCATGCCCGATCCCGCCAATAGCGAATAGAGCTGCGCACGGGCCTGCTCCACTTCCTCTAGTCGGGCATTGCCCGTTCCAGCGCACCGCGGGTCATGCCTCGTATGGGTACCCTCCATGACATGGCGGCCACCCTGGTAGAGCTTCGTCTCTCAGCGTTCAAGAGCCTGCGAGGTGTAACCATTCCGCTGGGTCCGCTCACCCTGCTCGTCGGTCGCAACGGCAGCGGCAAGTCCAATGTGCTTGACGCCTTGGCTGTCCTGTCGGCGCTTGCGGGTGGCGCAACGATCCGCGACGCGCTCGATGGCGGCCGTGATGGTCCGCTGGTGCGGGGTGGCTCGGAAGGGTGCGCGCCAGTCGGTGAGAACTCTTTCGCCGTCGGCTGTTCCGTCGACGTCGAGAAAACGCGCTACCACCTGGATCTGGAGATCTCGGTCCGGCCGTCTGTCCAAGTGGTCAGCGAACGTCTATGGACGGTGCGCCGAAGCGGCCCCCGCTGGGGAGAACCGCAGGAACTGCTAAGGACAGACCCGCCCCACGCCGATTCCGGCGACATCTTGGCGCGATGGGACAACAGAAAGCGGGGGCCGAATCCTGTGGTGACCTTCCGCGCCTCACAGTTGCTGACGGCACAGGTTGCGACCCGTGTGCCGGCGACTTCCCAGGCGGGTCGCCATGTTCGGCGGGTCGCTGAAGAAGTGCTCGCCGCGCTCTCCACCGTCTTCATCCTCGACCCCGTACCGCATCAGATGCGCGAGTATGTGCCTGAGAAGGATCTCCGGCTTCGCAGGAACGCGGAGAACCTGTCAGCCGTGCTGGCAAGCCTTCTCAAGGATGAAGACACGCGGTCCATCCTGCTTGAGATGACCCGGTCGCTGTCCGAGGCCCAAGTCGCCGAGATGGACACGGTAAGCAGCGATCTCGGCGATGTGATGGCGACGATTCGGGAGCAGATCGGCTCGACAGTGCAGCCGATACCGGCGCGATTGATGAGCGACGGCACGCTGAGGTTCCTCGCTATCGCAGCGGCCCTCCTCGACCGCCCACAGTCGAACAACGACACAGCCGATTCAGGTGCCGGTGAACGATTGCTCGTCGTCGAGGAGATCGAGAACGGCCTGCACCCGTCACAGGCGGCGGTGCTGCTGAACCGACTCAAGTCATCGGCTACGGCCAGCGTTCGCACGCTGGCCACAACGCACAGCCCTGCGATCCTAGACGCGTTGGAGGGCAAGGACCACCGCAGCGTGGTCGTGTGCAGCCGCGGTTCCGATGGGTGGAGCAGAGCTACGAGGCTCACTGATTTCCCAGACTATTTCGAAGTAGCTGCTCGCGGCCCGCTTGGAACGGCCGCAGCGCGCGATCGCCTACGTCCAGCCGAGCACCCGAACGAGGAGCCTCGATCGCTCGCCGATGTGCTCGGCCTCCAATAGCTGATGGGTCTTCCGAAGGTTGTCTTCGTCGACACGTCGATAATCGTCCGCCTCATTGGCTTGGACGGCGAGCAGCAGGCCGGCGAAGTAGTTGACGAGTTCGAGAACCGTCGCCAAGAGGGTCAGCGGTTCGTGCTTCCGGTGACAGCACTCATCGAAGCCGGCAACCGGGTCGCTCAGCAACAGACTGACCGACGGCGATTCGCCGAACGACTGCGACGCGTGATTGAGGAGGCGAGTCGGCCCAATCCTCCTTGGATCCTTCACCAGGCCACCCTGGACCAGCAATTCGCAGAAGAACTCCTAGCTGGCGATTCGACCGGATCAGACCTAGTGACTCTTCTCGGCGACGGGCGACTGGGCACTGGAGACGTGGCGATACTGGTTGAGCGGGATCAGTTCAAGCGAAAGATGGCTCATGCCAGCCTGGAAGTGTGGACCCTCGACCGTGAGTTGTCATCCCACGGACGATCCACCCCGTCGTTCATGGACCTCCTCTAGCGACGCGGGGGCTAGCCTTCGCCGATTAGGCGTTGGAGGGTTAGCTCGGGGTGGTCGGACTGGAGGCGGGCCAGCCAGTAGGGGCTCTCGAACAGGGCCAGAAGGTCGTCGCCGTCGGCTCGCTCGGCGATGGTCACGCCGGACATGGCTTCGAGGGCTGCAGCCGAGGCCTGGTCGGTGAGACGGGCGGCGGTCCACGGGGCCGCCGACAGCTCGACCGGCGCGCCGAACTCGTGGCGGAGCCGGTGCTCGGCCACGTCGAACTGCAGCGGGCCGACCGCGGCCAGGATCGGCTCGCTCTCTCCCTGGCCGGGCCGGCGCAGCACCTGCACCACGCCTTCGGAGTCGAGTTGGCGCACGCCTGAGCGGAACTGCTTGGCCTTGGACGTGTCGGTGCAACGGGCCACCCGGAAGCTGCTCGGCGCGAACGACGGCACCGGCGGCCAGCGCACCGGGCTGGCCGGGGCATGCACGGCGTCGCCCACCCTCAGGTCGGCCGCGTTGACCAGGCCGATCACGTCGCCGGGCCAGGCCTCCTCGGCAGTGCTGCGGTCGCGGCCCACCACGGTGTGGGCGTATTTGGTGGCCATGGTCTTGCCGGTGCGCCCGCTGGCCACGGCCATGCCCCGCTCGAAACGGCCCGAGCACACCCGCAGGAACGCCATGCGGTCGCGATGGGCGGGATCCATGTTGGACTGCACCTTGAAGACCACCGCGCTGAACGGGGCGTCCACCGGGCGGGGGTCGCCGTCGGCGTCGAGCCGGGGGCCGGGGGCGGGGGCCATGTCCACGATGGCGTCGAGCAGCAGGCGCACCCCGAAGTTGGTGAGGGCCGACCCGAAGAACACCGGCGACAGCTCGCCCGCCTCGAAGCGCTTGGCGTCGAGCTCGGCGGCCGCCGCGTCGAGCAGCTCGACCGCCTCTCGGGCCTCGTGCCAGGCCGGGCCTTCCTCAGCTTCGGCCTGTCGGACGTCCACCACCTCCTCCTCGGCGGCGGTCGCGCCCCCGGCGGTGCGGGCGAAGCGCACGAAGTCGCCGGTGCGGCGGTCGATCAGGCCGCTGAACCGCTCGCCGTCGCCGACGGGCCAGGCGACCGGCACCGGGTCTAGCACGAGTTGGTCCTCGATCTCGTCGAGCAGCTCGAGGGGGTCGCGGGCCGGGCGGTCCCATTTGTTGATGAACGTGACGATGGGGATCTCCCGGTCGCGGCACACCTCGAACAGCTTGCGGGTCTGCGCCTCGATGCCCTTGGCCCCGTCCAGGACCATCACCGCGGCGTCCACCGCGGCCAACACCCGGTAGGTGTCCTCGGAGAAGTCGCCGTGGCCGGGCGTGTCGAGCAGGTTCAGCACCCGGTCCCGGTACGGGAACTGCACCACCGCCGAGGTCACCGAGATGCCCCGGCGGCGTTCCAGCTCCATCCAGTCCGAGGAGGTGGCCCGGCGGTCACCCTTGGCTCGCACCGAGCCCGCCCCGGCGGTCAGCGCCCCGCCGTAGAGCAGGAACTTCTCGGTGAGGGTGGTCTTGCCCGCGTCCGGGTGCGAGATGATCGCGAACGTGCGCCGCCGCCCCGCCTGGTGGCGGGCATCAGCGGCCGTGTGCGACATATCGGTGCTCACGCCCCAAGTGTGGCCCGCCGCAATCGCAGCGCGTCGCCCGGAACCGGTAAATGCGCAGCCCTCGGAGTACCGTGAGGGCCTCGTGCCGGATGGGGAGAGCGGGCAATGGAGAGCTTCAATCTTGGCAGTTTGAACTATTGGGCGATCCTGGTGGCGGTGGTGTTCAACCAGGCGCTGGGCGCAGCGTGGTACAGCGCGCTGGCCAAGCCGTGGATGGCCGAAGTCGGCCTCAGCACCGAGGACATGGAGGCCATGAAGGGCACGCCGCGGCAGTGGTACCCCTACGTGCTGGCGGTTGTGAGCGCGGTCGTGTTCACCCTGGGCCTGGCCCTGCTCGTGCAGGGACTGGGCGCCGACAGCGCCGGCGAGGGCCTCGGCCTCGGTCTGCTGGCCGCGGTCGGGTTCATCTTCACATCCAACGCCATCAACTACGCCTTCGAGGGACGCAGCCTCAAGCTGTTCCTCATCAACGGCGGATATCCGCTGATCTCCTACAGCGCCATCGGCATCCTGCTCGGCGCCTGGACATAGCCGCAGCCGTCTGCGACCCCCCGAGGGGTGACGGTATACAATCCGGCCAGCAGGGGCGACGGGGGAGGATCGCTGAGTGGCCACGGACTTCGGCGCCGGACGACGGCGCATAACGGAGGCGCTCGATCTCCACACGGCAGCCCGGCGCTGGGTCTGCAACCGATGCGGCCACGATCTCGGCCCCGCGGATCGCAACTACAAGGAAGGCTGCCTCCTCTACGACCGCGACCCGAGCGAGATCCACGTTCCGTTCGATCCACCCACCGAGTTCGGGTTCAGCCCCCATTCCGACTGGTGCCGCATCGTGGAGTTCTACTGCCCCGGCTGCGCGGTGATGTTCGACGTGGAGTACCTGCCGCCCGGTCATCCCGTCACCCACGACATAGAGCTCGACCTCAATGCCATCTGCTGACATCGGCACGGCGAGCCCGGCGGAGCGGCCCAGACTTACCGCAGCGAGCCCGTCGCCCGACGGCGGGTTGAACCTGCTTGATGTGGACATCGGCGGGACGTTCACCGACGCCTTCGTGGTGCTGGGCGGGCGGCAGGCCGTCGGCAAGTCGCTGACCACCCATGCCGACCTGTCCGACGGCATGATCGCGGCCATCGGCGAGGCGGCCCGACGGCTCGGCTGCGACCCGTCGGAGGCCTTCGCCGCGGCCGACGCGGTGAAGTACTCCACCACCGTGGGCACCAACGCCCTGATCGAGCGCACTGGCCCCAAGGTCGGCCTCATCACCACCGCCGGACAGGAGGACACCGTGCACGTGGCCCGCTCGCGGTCGTGGGCCGACGGCATGCCCCTGGAAGTGCAGATCGACCGCACCCGGGCCCAGCGGCCCGACGACCTGGTGCCCCGGTCGCTGCGGGTGGGCGTGCGCGAGCGCATCGACTGCTTCGGCGAGGTGCTGATGCCGCTGCGCACCGACGACGTGCTGGCCGCGGTCGATCATCTGGTGCGCCAAGGCGTGAGGGCCATCGCGGTGTGCCTGGCCTGGTCGTTCATGAACCCGTCCCACGAGCGGCAGGTGGCCGACATCGTGCGGCGCGAGTACCCGGACTCGGTGCTGGGCCGGTGCCCGGTGCTGCTGTCGTCGGAGGTGGCGCCCCGCCTCGACGAGTACCGGCGCAGCATCACCACCATCCTCAGCGCCTTCCTGGCCCCCGACACCGAGGAGCACGTGATCGACCTCGGCGACCGGCTGCGATCGCTGGGATGCCGCAAGCCGCTGCTGGTGGCCCGCAACATCGGCGGGGTGGCCTCGCCGAGCCGTACCACCGCCCTGCACCTGCTGGGCAGCGGCCCTGTGGCCGGCCTGGCCGGTGCGGCTCGCATGGCCCGCGACTACGGCCTCGACCGGGTGTTGACCGCCGACATGGGCGGAACCAGCTTCGATGTGGGTCTGGTGATCGACGGCCAGGACCGAAACTACGAGTTCGACCCGATCATCGATCGTTGGAGGGTGCACCTGCCGGTGATCGCCAACTATTCGATAGGGGCGGGCGGCGGCTCGATCGCGCACCTCACCGACACCGGCGAGCTGCGGGTGGGGCCCCGCAGCGCGGGCGCTCTGCCCGGCCCGGCCTGCTACTCCCAGGGCGGCACCGAGCCCACCGTCACCGACGCCGACGTGGTGCTGGGCTTCATCGACCCCGACCGCTTCCTGGGCGGGGCCATGCCGTTGAGCCGCCGCCGCGCCGAGCGGGCTCTGAGGCGCCGGGTCGCCGACCCGCTCGGAATCGACGTGGCCGAGGCGGCGCTGCGGGTGCGTCGCCTGATCGACGGGGTGATGGGCCAGGAGATCTACCGCCAGACCGCCCTTGAGGGTCACGACCCCCGGGACTTCACCATGTTCGCGTTCGGCGGGGCCGGCCCGGTACACGCCGCCGCGGTGGCCGGCTACGCCGATGTGGGCCGGGTGGCCACGTTCCCCCACGGCAGCGAGTTCAACGCCTACGGCGTGGCCACCATGCCGGTGATGCAGACCTACGAGCGCACCCGCATGGTGCAACTCTTCGACGGCGACTCCTATGTGGATGCTGCCGATGCCTTCAACGACGTCGTGCGAGGGCTGGTCGCGCTGGCCGAGCGGGACATGGCCGAGGAGGGTTTCGGCCTCGACTCGGTGACCCTGCGCCTGGAGCTGGACATGAACTACGGAGGCCAGCACCACACGGTGCGGCTGGAGTCGCCCCGGCTGTACTTGGAGGGCGCCGACGATGCGGTGGCGGTGTGCGACGCCTTCAACGAGGTGTTCGCGGCCGCTTACGGGGCCGGGTCGATCCACCCCTACGGCGGCATCCTGGTGCAACTGTTCCGGCTGGTGGCCGGCGCGTCCGGGCTGCGCCTGGAGGCCCGTCCCCGGCCTGCGGCCAGAGCGTCCGGGAACGGGACTCCCGGCGGCCGGGCTGCTCGGCCCGCCATGCGGGAGGTGTGTTGGCCAGGGTCGGGCCCGCTGCCCACGCCGGTACACGACCGTGCGGGTCTTGCCGACCGGTTTTCGACCGAGGGCCCGGCGCTGATGGAGGACGTCGACACCGTGGTGGCGGTGCCGCCCGGCTGGGCCTACGCCCTCGACGACCAGCGCACTGGCTGGCTCACCTCAGCGGAGGCGAGCCGGTGACCGCGGATCCGCCTGCGATTGCGCCTCTGCGGTGGATTGCTGGCAGAAGCTCGTTCTGGGGGACGCGGTGAGCGCCAACGGGCCGGGCGGGCCGGGTACCCGGATGCTCGATGTGGCGGCCATGGGCCTCGACGAGCGCATCGCCCGCTTCGGGCGCCCCCTGATGAAGCCGGGGCCGGGTCTCGACCCCGAGGTCCTGCACCGCGAGGTGCTGGAGCCCGCCTCGGAGCTGGAGTTGGCAGGCGCCGACAGTCTCGACCCTGTCGACCTGGAGATCTTCCTGCACAAGCTCGACTCGATCATCGACGACGGCCGCGACGTCTGCAAGTACCTGAGCATGGCCGAGATGCTGCAGGCCGGCGACCTCGGGGTCGGCGTCTTCACCGCCAAGGGCGACCTGGCCGGCATGTCCACCGGGGTGATCCTGCACGCCCTGCTGCATTACGGCCCGGTCAAGTACGTCCTCAAGCACTACGTGGACGACCCGACCGTGGGCGTGGCCGACGGCGACATCTTCTTCTTCAACGACCCCGACGCGGGCGGCGTCCACACCTACGACCACTTCTTGATGATGCCGGTGTTCGCCGACGGCGAGCTGCTGGCGTGGGTGGCCTGCGGCGGCCATCAGGGCGAGACCGGGTCGCGCTCGCCGGGGGGCTGGTCGCCCGAGATCGGCAGCCGCTACGAGGAGGGGCTGCACATCACCCCGCTGCGGGTCGGCACGAACTCGCAGTTCCACACCGACCACCTCGAGTTCATCCTCAACTCGGTGCGGACCCCCCGCCAGAACTCCCTCGACATGAAGGCCCGCCTGGCGGTGTGCGTGCGGCTGCGCCAGCAGCTTCTGCGCGAGGTTGAGCGCCGGGGCGCGGCCTTCGTGGCCGCCGGGCTGCGCCAGTCGATCAAGGCCTCCGCCGCGGCGGCCCGGCGCCGCATCGCCGGCTTCCACGACGGCGTGTACCGGTCGGTGGTGTTCCTCGACACCATCGGCATCGACGACGGGCTCATCCGCCTGCCCATCGACCTGCACAAGCGGGGCGACGAACTGGTCATCGACATGGCCGGCGCGTCGCCCGAGCCCGGCATCGGCCCGTTCCATCTGCGCTGGCACCTGGCCCGGGCGGCCTCGGCCGCGGCGCTGTTCCCGACCGTGTTCCGGGGCCTGCGCTGGTCGATAGGCCTGTTCGACCCGATCAAGCTCACTGCTCCGCCCAGCATCGTCAACGCCCCCAGCCGCGACTCGGGCACCGGCTCGGGCAGCCACACCGGCCGGGTGGTGGTGCAGGGCCTGCTGCTGGCGGCCATGAGGATGCTGCATGACAGCCCGCACCGGGCCGGGGTGACCGCGCCGTTCGCCGAGAACCTGCTGCTCATCCAGTTCGGCGGCACCGGCCAGTACGGCAACCCGATAGCGGGCGGGCCCGCCAACGGCAACGCCACCGGCCAGGGCGCCCGATTCGACCTCGACGGCGAGCACAGCGCTGGGTTCTTCTGGGCGATGGTGGTGGACTGCCCCGGACCCGAGGAGCAGGAGCGAAAGTTTCCGTGGCTGTACCTGTTCCGCAACCGCTTCGACCGCGACGTGTGCGGGCTGGGTCGGCAGCGGGGCGGGGTGGGCCTCACCGACTGCTTCGTGATCCACGGCACTGCGGGGCTGCGCAGCAACTCGGTGGGCACCGGCAGCCGGTTCACCAAGAACTACGGCCTGTTCGGCGGCTACTCGGGCGCGGCCCAGCCCCGCATCATCATCCGCGGCTCGAATGCGAAGGCGTTGATGGCGGCCGGGGCCGACGACCTGCCCATGAGCGTGCGGGAGTTGGCCGACCGGCGCCGTATCTCCGGCGATTACGCCTTCGGGCACACCAACTCCGAGGGCGAGACGGTCAGCGACGGCGACGTGGTGGTGCTGGCCCGGGGCTGCGGCGGCGGCTACGGCGACGTGCTGGAGCGCGACCCGGAGGCGGTGCTGGCCGACATTGCTGACGGGATCACCTCGCCGGAGCTGGCCGCCCGGCTATACGGCGTGGTGCTGGCTCCCGGCCGGGACCGGGTGGACGCCGAAGCCACCGAGGCGCGCCGGGCCGAGATCCGGGCTGAGCGGAAGCGCCTGGGCCGCCCCTACGCCGACTTCGTGGCCGACTGGTCGCAACGCCGCCCGCCCGACGACGCGCTGCGCCACTACGGAGAGTTCCCGGTGCCAGTCCAGGTGGTCGACGACCGCGAGTACCCGCCCGAGCCGCCCTCCGATAGCGGTTCATGGCATCGATGATCGGTCCCCGCGTTCTGTGTGCGGTTTCTAGAGGCCGAGCGGGTAGGCGAGTGAATCCGGCTCATAGGGGCGAGGGTGTGGCCCGAGCGGCCTGTGAGCGCAGCGAACAAGAGCGGGAGACAGCTTGCCGCAATGTGACCCGGTTGCGCATACCTGCGCTCCTTCTGGGTCCATACAACCGGACTCCTCACACAGATCGGTCGAGGTGGTGGGCGGCCAAGTGGTTGCCGGTTCTTGGTCGACCCGGCCGGAGAACGCAGACGGATTGGTCGGGGTGGTCGGAGGCGCAGGGTTGAGCCGGTTGACGGCCCTCGTTCCTGCCGCGGTCTGTGCCGCGGCGCTGGGCCGGGCCTTGCCCGACGATGTCGCCGGCCGGGTCCGCTGCATCGACGAAGGGTCTCGGGCACTGGGGTTGCAGACGTGCTGCGCGCCCTGGTCGCAGGAGGCCGAGGACGCGGCGCTGCTGTCAGAGCTGGGCGAGGACGGGCCGTCGTTGTCGGAACTGGGCATTGTTGCCGTGGGGCCGGTCGAACCGGGAGACGGTGCTGTTGAGGATGACGCCTTCGGGCGCCTGGACGCGGTGGCGACTGGACTGGTGCGCACGCCAGGCGCCGAACCGGTGATGGGGTTGGTGTCGGGGCCGCTGGGCTGGGGCGCACGGCAGGCGTCGGGCACCGGTCGAGGCCTTCCGATTGATCCGGTGGAAGCGATCGACGCGGCGTCGGATCTGGCTGCTGACCGCATCCGAGCGCTGGCTGGCTGCGGAGTGCGGCGCATTGCGGTGGTTGAACTTGGTGCGCCAGACCTGTTCGTGGCCTCCGAACTTGCGGCCGAGTTCCACGAGTCCATGCTTCGCGCCGCCGGTCACCTGCGGGTCGAGCTTCTGTTGGTGGTGCCCGTTCCTATCGCCGGCGTTGCCTCGCCCGCCGAACTCGGATACGAGCGCTGGGTCTCAAACGCGGGTTGCTCCGACGGGCTCGGCTTCCTTCCTCAGGCCGCCTTCAAGTCGACTAGGGCCGTGGCCCGGAGTCTGCGACGGCTGTCCGCGGCGAGCGAAGTCGTGACTGGCCCCTTGGGACCTGACGTCGGCATTGAGGCGCTGAGGTCGGCCGCGGCCCTGGTCTCCAAATCGAGAGGCGAGCGCTGAAGTGACGGCCAAGAGTGCTGCGGCGTGCGAGCCGTTGGCGTGCGGGACCCGGGCGTGCGTGGACCCTTGGCGTGTGGACCCTTGGCGTGTGGACCCTTGGCGTGTGGGACCTGGGCGTGTGGGCCATGGGCGGTTCGGCCGTGAGCTACTCGGTGGGGATCGACATGGGCGGGACCTTCACCGACGGGTACTTCTCGGACGGCGAGCGGGTCGTGGCGGCCAAGGTTCCCACCACCCACTTCGACCTGACTCGCTCGGTGATGGCGTGCCTGGCCGAGGGCGCGGCCGCCTTCGACTTGTCCCTGGAGGATTTCTTGGCCGGCGTCGGCCTGTTCCGGCTGGCCACTACCATCGGCACCAACGCGGTGGTCACCGGCACTGGCGACTCGGTGGGGCTGATGGTCGAGGCTGGTGCCGAGAAGTCCCTTTATGGGCCCAGCGAGCCCGCTCCCGCCATCGGCGTGTTCGTGCGTGCCGACCATGTGGTGGGGGTCGAGCCGGACGCGGCGGCCGAGGACGTGCTGGCGGTCTGCCGAGACCTCGTCCAGCAGGGCGTGCGTCACACGGTGGTCAGCCTGCGGGACGCCCGCCGAGATGCCGAGACGGATCTGCGTGAGCTGGTGCGCGACCGGTACCCCGTCCACTATCTGCGGTCGATGCCGTTGACGATGGGGCGAGAGACAGCCGATGTCGAGGACGACGCCCTGCGCACCACCACGGCCGTCCTCAACGCCTACTTGAGCCGGCCCATGGCCAAGCTGCTGTACCGCACCGAGGGCATCCTCCAGCAGGCCGGGCTGGCCGTGCCGCTGCTGGCGGCCCGCTCAGACGGCACATGCAGCCGGATGCCCCGCACCACCGCGATCAGCACCTACAGCTCGGGGCCGGCCGCCGGGCTGGGTCTGGCCGCGGCCGAGGCCCGCCGACACGGCGACGCGGCCGTGGTCGGCTTCGACATGGGCGGCACCACCCTCGACCTGGGCCTAGTGCGAGAGGGGGCCTACGAAGTGGATCAGGCGCCGGAGGTCCGAGGCGTGCGGGTATCGCTGCCCGTGCCCGGAATCGTGTCGGTTGGCCTCGGTGGCTCGTCCATCGCGTCGCTGAGCGACTCGGGGACGGTGAAGGTGGGGCCAGCCAGTGCCGGGGCGGTTCCGGGGCCGGCCGCGTTCGCTCGGGGCGGCACCGAGCCGACCCTCACCGACGCCGACGTCGTGCTGGGACTGCTGGCCGACAAGCAGTCGCTACCCGGCGACATCGTGCTCGACGCGGAGCGGGCCGAGGCCGCGCTGGCCCCGCTGGCCGGCGGCGACTCGGCTGCCGCGGCCCGGCTGGTGCACGAGGCCGCCCACGCCAAGGCTGCGGCAGCCATCGGCGAGATGCTGTCGGGCGCAGGACTCGATCCCGCGGAGGTCACCCTCTACGCGTTCGGCGGGGCCGGTGGCCTGCATGCCGCACCGGTTGCCGAGCTAGCAGGCATCGGTCGAGTCCGGTCGTTCGCCGCGGGAGGAGTCTTCAGCGCCCGCGGCGTGTTCGAGGCCGCAGAAGGCTCAGACGATGTCGCGAATTGGCAGCTGGCAGGGCCCGAATCGGAACTCTCGGCTGCCAGTTCGGACGCGGGCGACGATGTGACTTCGAATTGGCAGCTGAGAGTGCCGAAATCGGAGTTCCCCGCTGCCAGTTCGGGCGCGGACGACGGTCGGACTGTCGGACCCGCGATCATCAACATCTCAGGCGCCGTCCATGCGATTCCGCAGGGCTGGACGGCCCGAAGTGCCGGTGGCGACAGCCTGCTGTGGGAGCGGACAGGGTGAGCGTGCTGGACGGCATCGCGGTCGTCGGCATGGCTGAGACGTCCATCGGCAAACTGCCCGGCCGTAGCGCAATAAGCCTTCAGGCTGAGGCGGCGGTCGCTGCGGTGGCCGACGCGGGCCTCGTCAAGGACGACATCGACGGCGTGTTCTCGTTCTCGGGCTACTCGCAGGCGATGATGCTGCACGCTGCCCGGGTGGCCGAGCACCTGGGTCTGCGGCCGGAGCTGGCCGTGGTCACCGACGTGGGCGGCCCCGGCACCCACCACACCGCGCTGCTCAACGTGGCCGCGGCCATCGACGCTGGCATGTGCACCGCCGCGCTGTGCACCTACGGAGAGAACGGCATCTCCATCCGTCGCTCGGGCCGGGGCCGGGCGCCGGGCACGCTCACCGGCGGCGAGGACTTCGAGGCGCCCTACGGCCAGATCGCCATGATCAGCGGCTACGCCCTGTTCGCTCAGCGCCACATGCATCTCTACGGCACCACCAGCGAGCAGCTGGGCGCGGTGGCGGTGGCCTCCCGATACCACGCCTCGCTCAACGACAACGCCCACAAGCGCGACCCGATCACCCTGGCCGACCATCAGTCTTCGCCCATGATCTCGTCGCCGCTGCGCAGGCTCGACTGCTCGCTCATTTCCGACGCGGGCGGGGCGTTCGTGGTGACTTCACTGGAGCGTGCCCGCCGCTTGGGCGTTCCCTTCGCACGGGTGCTCGGCTATGGCGCAGCGACCACCCACCACAGTCCTTCGCAGGCCCCCGACCTTCACGAGCTCGGCGGGCCGGTGGCCGCAGCGCGGGCCTTCGAGCGGGCTGGGCTGTCTGTCGCCGACGCCGACGCGGCCTACATCCACGATGCCTGCACCTTCAGCGTGGTGGCTGGAGTGGAGGCGCTGGGCCTGTGCGGCCAGGGCGAGGGCGGGCCGTACGCCGAGTCGGGGGCGCTGGCGTTGGGCTCGGACTGCCCGGTGAACCTGCACGGCGGAATGCTCTCGCACGGTCACGCCGGCGGGGTGTTCCACCTGCTCGACGCGGTGCGCCAACTCCAGGGCTCGGCCGGACGCCGCCAGGTGGACGGCGCCGAGGTCGTGGTCGTCCACGGCAACGGCGGCGTGTTCTCGACGTTCTCCACCATGATCTTGGGACAGGGCCGATGACCGGTGTCGACGGGAGGCGGACGTGTGGGCCTGATTCTCGGGGTGACTTCTGTGGACGCACGCCACACAACCAACCCGAGAATCTGGGGGCTCGGGGCGTTGGCTCTTCGGGGTGGGTCTGGTGACTGGCAAGCCGCGGCCGGACTTGGGCGACGCCGCGACCGCGCCGTATTGGGAGGCGGCGAGCCGCCATGAGCTGATGTTGCCATGCTGCCGACGTTGCGGCTTGTTGTTCTTCCCGCCCCGGCACCTGTGCCCCGGCTGTTGGGCCGACGAGCTGTCTTGGCAGCGGATGGGCGGCGGAGGCACGGTGTGGACGTTCACCGAGGTCCATGTGCCCTTCTACGACGACACCTGGTCCGACGATGTGCCCTACGTGGTCGCAGTCGTGGAGTTGGACGAGGGTCCTCGGCTGCTGGCCAACATCGTCGAGCCTGACATCGACCGGCTCGCGATCGGCGACCGGGTCGAGGTCACCTTCGAGGACCGCTCTGACGGCGTGTCCCTGCCCGTGTTCCGGGTGGTCCCAGCATGACCGGCATCTGCCCGCTATCGAATTGGCAGCGTCTTGCACGCTATGCGTGCATGTTGCTGCCAGTTCTTACGGATCCGGCATGCACTCGTCGAATTGGCAGCCGAGAGCGCCGTTTTGGGACCTCAACGCTGCCAGTTCTGGCGGTGTTGTCCAGCGTTCTCGGAATTGGCAGCGTTTCGCACGCTATGCGTGCATATTGCTGCCAGTTCCCGTGGCGGTGGGTTGTGACTGCGGACGGCGGGTGGTGACCGGTATCGGACACGGGGACTTGTGGTCCTTGTGTAGGGCGAGGACCGAGGAGCACCCCGACCGGGTGGTGCTTGACTTCGACGGCGGCCTGTGGACATGGGTCGAGTTGGTCGAGGCAGCGGAAGCCTTGGCCGGAGGGCTGGCGGCATCTGGGGTAGCGCCAGGCGACGTGGTCTGTCACATGTCGCCCAACCATCCTGAGGCGGTGGTCACCATGCTGGCGCTGCTGCGGCTCGGGGCAGTGGAGTGCCCGGTCAACGCTGGGCTGCGGGGGCAGCAGCTAGCCCATGTGCTGGACCACTCGGGCGCGAGGCTGCTGGTAGTCGACAACTCGCTAGCCGACCGCGTGGCCGAGCAGCTTCCGTACGCGCCCGGGATAAAGACGGCCGTCCTGCGGGGCCAGCGTCAGCCGCCGACCGGGATTGTCGCTACGAGCGCCGACTCTGGTCAGCCGCCGGCCGGGGTTGTCGCCATGAGCTCCGATTCTGGTCAGCCGCCGGCTGGGGTTGCGGCCATCAGCCACGCCGGTTCTGGTCAGCCGCCGGCAGAAGCCGGCGCCTTCGACGCCGCCGATCTCAGCGACTCCGCCGATCTCAGCGACTCCGCCGATCTCAGCGACTCCAGCGACCGTTCGCTACCGACAGCAGTGACCGTCCTCGACTACCCCGACCTCCGAGGATCGAGTCGCCGGCCGCCGCCGTTCCGCCCTCCACAGCCCGGCGATCCGATGAACATCGTCTACACGTCGGGCACCACCGGGCCGGCCAAGGGCGCGGTGCTGCCCCAGGCATTCCCTGTCGAGCAGGCCCGCATCAAGATCGAGCAGTGGGGCCTCACCGCCGATGACGTGCTGTTCTCGGCGCTGCCCCTGTACCACGTGAACGCCCGCTTCTCGACGCTGGGCACCGCGCTAGTGGTGGACGGCCGGGCCGCCCTGGTGTCGCGCTTTTCGGCCAGCACCTTCTGGGGTCAGGTCCGCGCCGCGGGCGCCACCGAGGTGGGCGTGGTGGGGGCGGTGTCGTCGATCCTGCTGCGCCAGGCGCCCGGCCCAGCCGACCGCGACCACAAGGTGCGCATGATGCACGGCGCAGCCGGTATCCCCATGGACCGGCGGGCCGACTTCGAGGCGCGGTTCGGGCTGCGGCTGGTGACCGGGTTCGCCATGACCGAGACCGGCCACTTCTCCACCACCAGCCCCGACGACCCGATGCGCTACCGGGCCTCTGGCCGTCCGGTGCCCCAGTACGAGGCGGCGGTGGTGGACGCGCACGACAACGAGGTGCCCTCCGGCACCGTCGGCGAACTGGTGGTGCGGCCCCGCCGGCCCGGAGTGATGATGACCGGCTACCACCGCCAGCCCGAGGCCACCCTGGCCGCGTTCCGCAACCTGTGGTTCCACACCGGCGACTTGGCCACCATCGAGGCTGACGGCTACATCCGCTGGGTCGACCGGGCCGCCGACGCCATCCGTCGCCGAGGCGAGATGATCTCCTCCAGCGAGGTAGAGCGAGCGGTCTGCCAGTTCTACGGGATCGCAGAGTGCGCCGCCGTGGGCGTGCCCTCAGAGTTGGGCGAGGAGGAGGTCAAGCTGGCGGTGGTCCCTGAGCCCGGCCACACCATCGATCCAGCCGCTCTGCTGCGCCACTGCCAGGCCGCTCTCCCCGACTTCTGCCAGCCCCGCTACCTCGAAGTCCTAGAAGAGCTCCCCAAGACCGCCACCCACAAAGTCAACAAACCCCAACTCCGCCACACCGAACCCCCCACAGTCCGCGATCTCTCCGCCGGGGATCGTGCATAGACCCGCGCACTCGGCGGTCACCGTCTCGGAGTCGACGGCCGCGATCCAGCGGCGCTCAGAGCTTGTAGGGAATTTGGTGGGGGCCGGGGTGGTCGTGGGTCTGGCCGGTGTCGGGGTTGAGGCGGCGGTGGGCGAACTTGCCGACCCGGGCGCTGCGGACCATCACCGCCACCGTGCGCTCGGTGTCGGCCTGCTCGGCATGGAACGTCCAGGGCGGCACCAGGTCGACCTCCCCGGCGGCGAGGCTGATGCGCTCAGAGGGCTCGATAGCGGTGCTCGCTGACTGGGGGTCCCGGTAGCGCAGGACGGTCTCGGCGCCCTCCAGCAGGCCGTAGGCCACCCAGGCGTGGCCGTGGTCGTGGACCGGAGTGCGGCCGGTCTCGTCCTTGACCAGGCCATTGACCACGAAGCCGAAGTCGGGGTCCTCGTAGAACAGCAGGTTGGTGTAGCGGTTGTTGGTCCGGTCGTGGCTCTTGGGCCAGGCTTGGGCCGCAGCCTTCAACTCGGTGTCGGCCAGGGCTGTTTCCAGCACCTCGCCGATTCGGCTCCAGCGCTCTGGTTCGGGCATATCGGCGGCATAGATCCGGCGAACGGGATCGACTATCCGAAGCAACAGGTCGGACTCGGTCATGGCCGGGTCGCTGCCCGGGTGCCCGGAGGTTGGACGTTGGGCGATCAGCTCGTGGGAGTCGCTCATGGGCGGATCACTGCTTTGGTGGGGTACATGCCTTCGATCTCGTTGCCTATGGCCCGGATGCACCGCTCGGTGTCGTCGAGGCCGAAGGTGTGGCTGATCATCTCCTCGGGCTCGAAGCCGGTGGACTCGATGAGCTTCATCGTGGCCCGCAGAGCCGGGCTGCCGGCCGTGAAAGCACCCTGCACCCGGATCTCGTTCCAGACCAGGGCGTCGATCTCCACCGGCACCTTCCGGCCTCCGCTGAGCCCGGCCAGCACCAGCGTGCCCCGCTTGCGCACCGCAGCCACCGAGGACGCCAGCGCGGCCGGGCTGCCGCTCACGTCCACCACCACGTCGGCCATGGCCCCGCCCGTCGCGTCGGCTACCGCCGCCACCACGTCGGCTCGGTCGGCCTCGACGGTCAGGTCGGCGCCCCAGCGGCGGGCCAGGGCCAGACGGTCGGCATCGGCTGCGGTGCCGGTGACGATGATGCGGGCCGCGCCTGCGGCTCGGGCCGCCCAGGTGCAGGCCAGGCCCTGCTGGCCCGGACCCTGGATCAGCACCGTGTCGCCGAAGGTCACGCCGCCGTGCAGGATGGCCCACTCGTAGCCGTTGGCCATCACCGACCCGCACAGCACCGCGGCCTCGTCGCTCATGGCGTCGCCGACCCTGAACAGTTCGGCGTCGGGATTCACGTAGAGGCAGTCGGCCAGTCCGCCGAAGAGGTGGGGCGGGTCGGCCGCGCTGGTGGCGCTGCCGTAGAGGGTGCGCTGCGGGCAGAACCGGGGGGCGCCGTCGCGGCAGTCCCGGCAATGGCCGCAGCCCCTGGAGCCCTTGAGGATCACCCGGTCGCCCTCGGCCACCCCGTGGATCGCCGCCGCGGCCCGGCCCAACCGCTCGACCCGGCCGAAGATCTCGTGGCCCAGGATCACCGGGTAGGGCATGTCGATGCGGCCGTGGAAGTACTTCACGTCGGTGCCGCACACCCCGCCCAGACCGATGCGCAGCAGCGCTCCGTCGTCGGCCACCTCAGGCAGCGGGTACTCCCGGATCTCCAGCCGCTCAGGCCCCATCAGCGTCGCAGCTCGAACAGTGCCCACGGCTCTCCCCCCGTCATCGTGCAACCTAACGATCCAAGCTCGGGGCCGCGAAGTTGGGGCCGACGCGGACGGTCGAAGCCTCGGCTAGTTCAGTCGGGCAGCAGGGGCAGGAGTTCGGCGGCGACTTGTTCTATCTGCGGCTGCTGGGCGACGGTGGCCAGCACGCACTGGAAGGATGTGGCGCCTGCCTCTGTGTAGGCGGTGAGGCGTTCGGCGCAGGCCTCGGGTGGGCCGCATACCAGCCATCGGTCGATGCTGGCGTCGTCCATGGGGCGGCGGTGGTAATCGGCCATGAAGGCTGCGCCCTGGGTCCGGGCCTTCGACGGGTCGTCTCCCACCAGCAGGAAGAGGTTGACCCTCACGTCGAACGGTTCGGGCAGCGTCCGCCCGGCCGCTTCCGCTGCGGTTGTGATGGACTCTTGGCCCGCCCGCAGTTCGTCGGGGGTGGCCATGCCGGTGATCCAGCCGTCGCCCAGGCGGGCCACTCGGTCCCAGCGGCCCACGAAGGTGGACGCCCGGGCTTCGTCGAAGACGTCGTTGGGGCCGAAGCCTCGCTGCGATGCCACGAACACCCCCGCGGCGATCAGCACCGGCGGGCCGGGCCGCTGGACGGGGCGCAGCCCGATGGACACATCGGCCAACCGGTAGATGCGGCCGTCGTAGTCCACGCCGTCAGAGGCCCACAGGGCCTTGATCACCTCTATCGCCTCGGTGAAGGCTCGGGCCCGGCGCCTCCGGTCGAGGCCGACCAGCGCCAGTTCGGCGTCCACCAACTCGGGCGGTCCGGTGCCCAGACCCACTCCCAGCGTGGTGCGCCCGCCGCTGAGCGCGTCGAGCGTGGCCCACTCCTGGGCCACCGTCACCGGATGGCGCAGATGGGGCTGCAGGATGCCGGTGGCCAGCCCGATGGTGTCGGTGGCCTCGGCCACCGCGGCCAGGGTCACGATCGGCGACCATCGGGGCTTGGCCAGCACGCTGTCGCCCACCGACACGAACGCGAACCCGCACTCCTCGGCCCGGCGGGCCAGCGCTACGAGGTCGTCGAGCCCGAAGCGGTCGCCGCCGAACACCGCGGCCCGGTTGTTGACGTAGACCCCGACCGCCGGGCTCAAGTGGCTGGCTCCGACCATCTCACTGCGACTTCGGGGGAAGTCGCCGAAATCTCGGGAGAGTTGTCCGTTGCATACCGACAGAAACCGCCCCGAGATCGTGGACGAGGACGGGTCACGTCTCCGTCGGCCCACTCACGGGCCATGCCTCAGCCCGAAGCTGTCGGCATCCACACGGTCGAGCAGGTCGAGTTCCCACTCGATGTAATCGCGCATGGCCTGCAGGGCGTCCACCGAGCGCTCGTAGGGCTTCGTGGGCCGGGCCGGCTCGGCGGCCGGGTCCGGGCCGGTCTCCAGCCAGCGGCCTCGGTTGGCGTCGGGCAGAGCGCACGCCTCGCGGCCCATCAGCCGCAGCCAGTACGCCGTCAGCAACGACTGCGCGCCGTCGGAGTCGGCCACCACGATGCGAGCCGACGGCACTGCGGTGTGGGCGGTTAGCTCCTGGATGAGCTGGCCCCCCGGAGCGGAGGCCAAACCGGGCCGATGGCCTGCCTCGTAGTCGGCCGGAGAACTCACATCGAACACATACGTGCCGCGCGAGTCGTCGGCCAGCCAGCCGGCCAGATCGGCCTCACCGATCACCGGCACCCCGAGGGCATCGGCCAGGTGCCGGGCCCGGGCCGCGGCCTCTCTCAACGCGCCGGAGCTGGGTTCGGGGGTGTGGCCTGCGGTGGCGTTGGACGGGTTGGGGTTGGACGTCGATGCCTCCGGTTCGGGGGTGTGGCCTGTGGTGGGGTTGGATGCGCGGGCATCGGGTGCGGGGGAGGAGGATCCCGAGCCCCGTTGCCCGGCCTCCAGCTCTCCGCCTGCGAGCTTCCAGCCCATCGTGCCGTTCTCGAGGGCGTAAACCGGGGCGTCGACGTCGGCGTCGATCAGCGTCTGCGCGCCGATGATCGAGCGGGTGCGCCCGGCGCAACTCACCGCGATCGCGGTGCCGGGTTCGAGATCCATCTGGAGCACCCTGGCCAGGAGCTCTGTGCCGGGGGCGTTGACCGCGCCGGGCACATGGCGAGCATCGAACTCCGGCTCGGGCCGACAGTCCACCACGGCCACTGGCAGTCCCCGCTCGCGTCGGTGTCGCAGTTCGTCCGCGGACATCATCGGCGTGGACCGCCGGTGGGCCACATGCTCGCCGAACGCTTTGGAAACGGTGTGGATCCCGTCGTGGACGTCGAACCCTGCGGTCGCCCAGGCCCGGACCCCGCCGGCCAGCACGGCCACGTTGGTGAAGCCGCTTCTGCGCACCTCGTGGGCGGCCCGATGCGCGGCCATGCCGTCCTCGCCGACGACCACCACCCGCACGGCTCGCCGGGGCAGCAGCCTCGCCAGCCGCCGCTCCAAATCCGAGGCCGGCACCGGGCAGGACCCCGGCACATGGCCCTTCGAGTGGACGCCAACGTCACGGGTGTCGAGCACCGCCAGCTCCTCGCCGTCGGATCGCATGACGGCCAACTCGGCCGCAGTCACCTTGGCCGTGTGCAGGTCGGGCCGTCCCATGAAGGGACGCTCGACGCCGCCGTCCACGCTGTCGAAGTAGACGCGGCCAGCCAGCCGATCCAACGGGTAGCCGTAGAGGTGCAGGTGCAGCGCCGGGCCCTCGTCGAGGACTCGGATGGCATGGAAGGCGTCTCCCATCATGCCGTTGGCGTCGCCCCGCCTGAGCGTGCGCTCGCCCCTGGGCTCCAGCCGTCCCCGCCGCGGGTCTTGCCCGTCGTCGGTGCGCTCGAAGTACTGGTTGTGCTCCGCGCCCCGCACCCCGGCGATCACCGACCATGTCCGATGGTCGTGCGGGGGCTGCTGCTTGCCGGGCATCCCGGCCGAGGCGTACAGGCCGAGTTGGCCGTCGGGGTCGACGCTCAACTCGTGGATCGTCATCAAGGCCCCGGCGTCCACTGCGAACGTGTGGGCGTCGAAGAGGTCCTCCCGAAGCGCCAGTCGGGCCAGGACCGGACAGACGGCCTCCACCAACTCGTCGGACGGTCCGAGCGTGTCCCGCAGACGTCGGATCTCGTCAAGCGTCTCCTGGACCGCCTGATGCCTCCGGCCCATGAGCGACGCAGTGGTCACGGCAGGCCTCGTTCGCGGTCGCGGTGTCGGGTGGGCGCGTAGGTGCCGTGCGGCCTGTTCGAGCGGGCGGTCACAGCAGGCCTCTGCCGATGCCGCCGTCGACGGAGATCGACTGGCCGGTGATGTAGCTGGCCCGGTCGGACGCCACGAACACCACCGCCTGGGCGACCTCGTCGGGCTGGGCGAAGCGCCCTAGCGGGATCTCGGCCGCGAACTCCTCGATCACGTCACCGGGCGTGGTGTTCTGCTCGGCTGCGAGCCGCTCGGCCCGGTCCAGCCAAAGCCGGGTGAGGGTGCGACCGGGGCTGATGGCGTTGACCCGGATGCCCTTGTCGGCCAACTCGTGCGACAGGGTCTTCACCAAGGCCAGCAGCCCCGCCTTGTGTACGTTCGACACGACCTGGTTGATGTAGGGCATCTTGGCCCCGGCCGCGCCCAGCAGCACGATCGTCGGAGCGCGCCCGGCCTCCAGGGTGGGCAGCAGGGCCCGCACCACCCGCACCGGCCCGAGCACGTTCATGTCGTAGTTGTCGTGCCAGGCGTCGTCGCCGTGGGAGTCGAACCGGCCCCGGATGCTGCCGCCCACGGTGACGATCAGAATGTCGAGACCCTTGCCGGCGCCGTACGGCGCGGTAAGGCGGGCTTCGGCGTCGTCGGCGGTCACGTCCACCGAGAACCATCCGACCCCCGCCGACGCGCCGCCGGGCCCGGCCGATGCGGCCTGGCTGATGTCAGCCGCAGCCTGCTGCAGCCGGGCCGGATCACGGGCCGCGATCGTGACCGAGGCGCCCTCGGCGGCCAGGAGCCGGGCCGTGGCCAGACCGATACCGGCCGAGCCTCCCACAACCAGGGCCTCTCGGCCCGCCAGGCCCAAGTCCACGACCGCTACCCGCCCTCGGCCGGAGCCGGGGTGGCCGTGTCCGGGTTGTGGGCGGCCGGAGCCGGGGTGGCCGTGTCCGGGTTGTGGGCGGCCGGAGCCGGGGTGGCCGTGTCCAGGTTGCGGGCGGCCGGTTCCCAAGTGGCCGTGTCCGGGTTGTGGGCGGCCGGTTCCCAAGTGACGGCATCCGGGCTGTCATAGGCGTAGGAGATCACCTGCACGCAGAAGCCGTCCCCGCTGTCGAGCAGGGCGGAGCGGGCCCGGGCCGCGGCCAGGTCGTGGGGCTCCGACCGGCTCTCGAAGCCGGCGGCCTGCAGACGGCGGTGCGCGTCGTCGGTATCGTCGGTGCGAAGCGCCAGGTGGGCGAACACGGGTGCGCGATCTCCTTCCCCGCCGTCCGGCACTGCTTCGATCAGCTCCAGCTTGCTGCCGGTACCGTCGCCCATCATCACGATCCGCTGGCCGGTGCTGTGTCGGGTGCCCTCGCGCAGCACTCTCAATCCCGCGTGCTTCAGCGCGCGGATCCGGGCATCCAGGTCGGCCACCTCCAGCGCGGTGTGGTCGATGATCATGATCGCAGTCTCGTCGCCGTGGTGCCCGGCTGCACGCCGCGCGTCTCGGATGCTCGTCGGTCGGGGGTCATCGGCCCGGCGTTGCCGTCAACTCGCCCAGGCTGGCGCTGGTGCGCCCGGGTCGTGGCTTAGTTTGCCTGGGTTGAGCAGGCCCTTGGGGTCGACCGAGCGCTTGAAGCGGTGCAGCAGGCCAGGATCGGCGAACAGGCCCTGCTCGTCCAGGAAGAACGTGTGCGGGTTCTGGTAGGCGACGCCGATGTCGTCGCAGAAGGCGAGCAGCTCGTCGAGGTCTTCGCGCCCGTTCACCATCCCCACCAGCGGCGCGAAGATCACGCCGTCGCCGGACTGCCCCCAGCGCTCCCGCAGCCAGCGCGACCGGATGTACTTGAGCTCCACCAGACAGCGGTCGCCGAAGCGGGCCTTGATCTCCAGCAGCTGCTCCACTGGCCGGCCCTCGCCCAGGTAGCAGTGCAGGAACGCCGCCGCGCCGAAGAGCTTCTTCACCCAGAGCATGCGGTGGCCGTAGACCATGTACCCAAGGGTGGGCCTGCGGTCGGCGCCCAGTCCCGACCACGGGATGATCCGGCCTCCGCGGGCCTCCGCCCGAGCCGCCGCCTCCTCGGCCGCGCCCTCCGCGACGATCGTCATCGCCAGCGCCTCGGAAGCGTCGGCGTCGTCGCTGAGAGCGGTGAAGGCCGGGGTGAGCGTCGGTTCCTGGGCGGCGGCCACCCGCACATCACCGCAGCCGTTTTCGTTCTGACGGGCGGAGAGGTCGGCCACGAATCGGGCGGCGTCCTCGAAGCGGCCGAAGGCGGCGACGAACTCCACCCAGGAGCGGGCCGGCACCAGCCGGAAGGTCACGTCGCAGATGATGCCGGTGGTGCCGTAGGCGTGCAGCACCGGCTCCACCGAGTCCTCGTCGAGGGCGATCAGCCGGGGCTCGGCCTCGCAGGTCATCACGGTGGCGCCCGCGATGTTGCCGTCCCAGATCGTGCCCCAGGACGAACTGCCAAGACCGACATGGCCGCCGGCCACCCAACCGGCCGCATGGGAGGCCGCGTAGGTGGTGGTGACCACGGGAAGCTCGGCGCCGTGGGAGCGCACCGCGGCGTCGACCTGCCCGAGCAGGGCGCCCGCTTCCACGGTGATGCGCCCGTCGGCAGCGGCTGCGGCGGGGTCGCCCATGGCGCACAGACGGCTCAGCTCGATCACGATCCCGCCCCGCATGGGGATGGACTGGCCGAAGTTGGACGTGCCGGCGCCCAGCATGGTGATGGGCGTGTCGTGCCGGTAGGCGGCGGACACGCAGGCGGCGAGCCGGTCGAGGTCGGCAGGCCCCGCGACGGCCTCCACACCGAGCGAGCCGCCCGCGGAGGCCCCGGACATGGCTTCGATGTAGTCCGACAGCACCGGCGACAGCCACGAGTTGTCGCGCAGCCGGGCCCCGATGGCGGCCGGATCGGTCTCCATCCTGTCGTCACCGACCGCGGCGGCTAGCTCTGCGCACAGCGGCGAAGCCACGATCCCACTCCTCGGTCGGCGTCCTCGCGGGACGCTACTTGGACTTGTTGCAAGCGGAGCAGTCCAGCCCACCGGGGTCAAAGCTCGCAGCCTTCACAGTCAGACGTCTGCGCCGAACCGAGCCGGGATCAGGATTCGCGCCGGGCCACGAAACGGGCGGTGGCGGCCAGCGCCTGTCGGGCGGCGGGCACGTCGGGCAGGGCCTCCAGCGCGTCGAGGGCCTCGTCGAGCATCTGGGCGATCTCGGCTTCGATGCCCGCCAGCGCGCCGGTGTCGACGATCACCTGCTGCACGGCGGCGACCGTCTCGGCGTCCATGTCGGCGCCGGCCGAGTCGAGCACCCGGAGCTGGGCTGAGGTGGCCGCCGCCCTGGCCATGGCCATCAGCAGGGTGGGCTTGCCCTCCCGCAGGTCGTCGCCCACCGGCTTGCCGGTGGCGGACGGATCTCCGAACGCGCCCAGCACATCGTCGCGGAACTGGAAAGCCATGCCCACGGGATGGCCGTGCCGGGCCAGCGGCTCGGCCAGATCGGCCCGTCCGGCCACCGCCGCACCGAGCTGCAGCGGTCGCACCACCGTGTAGCGGGCCGTCTTGTGCTCGATGATCCGCCGGGCCTGGTCAGCGTCGACGGCGCCTCGGGCCGAGCCGACCATGTCCAGGTACTGGCCCATGTTCAGCTCGGTACGCAGTGCGTCCCACACCGCCCGGGCCTCGTCGGACACCAGGCCCAGCGTGCGGTCGGCGAGCACCATGGCCATGTCGCCGACCAGCACCGCGGCCGCCTCGCCGAAGCGCCGGTCCTCGCCGTGCCAGCCCCGGTCGCGGTGACGCTGCACGAACTTGCGCCACACGGTGGGCGCGCCCCGCCGGGTGGGCGAGGCGTCCATCACGTCGTCGTGGGCCAGCGCGAAGGCGTGAAGGATCTCCAACGCGCAGCCGGCGTCGAGCGCTCCGGCGCCGTCGGCGTCGCCTCCTGCGAGCAGCCATCCCCAGTGGCAGTAGGCGGGCCGGATGCGCTTGCCTCCGCCGAGGATCATGTCGGACAGGTCGCCGAGGGGCTCGTCGAGACTCGGATCCAACCCGGCCCACTCGCGGCGCTCGTGGGCCAGGATCTCTTCGAGGCGGGCCTCGACCCTAGCCGCGATGGCCGTCAGCTCGGCCGGGGGACTCGGACTCTCCGCTGGGGGGCCGGTCACGCTGCGCCGTCCGACTCCAGCGCGGCCACGACCCGCTCCACCTGGATGCTGGCGTTGGCGATGCGGCGACGGCAGATCTCGATGAGCGTCGCGGCCCGCTCGACCCGGCTGGCCAGCACGTCGACGTCGGGGTCCTCGACTTCGAGTTCACCGAGGATCTGATCGAGTTCGGCCATCGCCGCGGCGTAGCCCGGCTGGCCCTGGTCGTCGCCGCCGGTGGGGGGCTGTTGCGTGCTCATCGGCTCCCGTCCTCGATGACGCCGTGCCGGGCGCGGATCGTACTGTCCAGTGTGCCGTCGCTCACATTGGTGACGATGCCGTCGCCGGGCGAAACATCCTGCACCGATCGCACCAGCGTCCCGTCGTCGCGCCGTGTGAGCGACCATCCCCGTCGCAGGATCAGGCCCGGGTCGAGCGCTCGGACCCTGATGGCGACGGCGTCCAGGTGGCGCTCGGCGTGACGGATCTCATGCCGACCGGCCATTGACAGCCGAGCCGAGGCCCGGTCGAGGCGGCGGCCGCCTCGTCGCGGCGCTTCCGGTGCAGACTCGGCGATCCGGCGTGTGGCCGCGGCCACTCGGTGCTCGGCTCGCGCCGCGGCCGCCCGTCCCGTGTGGGCGAGACGCCCGCCTGCGGTTGCAAGTCGCCGGTCGGCGCGGCGGGCCGCAGCCCGCGCCTGCTGGGTGACGTTGACGGCAGAGCTGTCGGTCCGGCTCGCGGCCGCGGCCATGGCTCGGCGGCCGCTCGCCTCGATCGTCCGACCCCTGTCGTCGAGCCTCTCGAGCCATTGCTCCACTCGGTTGACCACGGCCCGGGCCGCGGCCGTCGGGGTCGAGCAGGCGGTGTGGGCGGTCTCGTCGGCCACGCTGCGGTCGGTCTCGTGGCCGACGCCGGTGAACACCGGGCGCTCGCATTCCGCGATGGCCCGAGCCACCAACTCGTGGTCGAAGGCCACAAGGTCGGTGCGGCTGCCGCCCCCTCGGGCCACCACCACCACGTCGACTCCGGCGCCGGCCGCGGCGCTGATCGCAGCCGCGATCCGGGGCGGAGCGTCGATGCCCTGCACCGGCGTGTCCACCTCGAGCACACGGAACGCGAAGCCGCTGGCGGTGAGCACCTTCAACGTGTCGGCATGGGCGGCGCTGTCCGCCGCGGTGACCAGGCCCACTCGCAGCGGCACCGGCGCGAGCGCCGCGCCCGCGTTGCGGCGCAGCACGCCCTCGGCGGAGAGGGCTCGCAGCAGCGCCTCGCGCTCCGTGGCGATGGCGCCCAGCGTGTGGGCCGGGTCGATGGCGGTCATCCGCAGCTGGAGCTGTCCTCGGCGCGGGTAGAAGTCGAGCATTCCCTGGACGCGCACCGACAGGCCGTCGGCCATGCGGATGGCGTTGCCATGCCGTCTGATCACCCGGTTGACCCGCTCCTTGTCGTCGCGGAACAGCACCACGCTCACCGAGGCAACCGGCGGCGAGCCCGGCTCGGCGTGCTGTGCCCGCTCGACCAGGTCGAAGTAAACGTGGCCGCTGCGGGCCCGGCTGAGGCCGTCGATCTCGCCGGCAACCCAGACCCCGCTGGGGAAGGCCTCGTCCAGTGTCCATCGAAGCGCTTGGGCCAGTTCGCCCACCGTCAGGGTCTGGCCCGCCCCGACCAGGCCGGTCATGGCACAGCCCGCGCCACGACCCCGGCCGCCCCCGACAGCGCGTCCGTGTCGACCACTTCGGCTCGCAACAGGCCTTCGTAGAGGTCGGCGTACAGGCCTCCGGCGAGGCGAAGCTCCTCGTGGGTTCCTGACTCGACGATGCGGCCGTCGTCGAGCACCACGATCGCGTCCGCGTCCACGATGGTGGACAGGCGATGGGCCACCACCAGCGAGGTGCGGCCTCTCAGCGCCTCAGTCAGGGCCTCCTGCACCAGGCCTTCGTTCTCGGTGTCGAGGTGGGAGGTGGCCTCGTCGAGGATGACGATGGCGGGGTCCTTGAGCAGCATCCGGGCGATGGCCAGGCGCTGCTTCTCGCCGCCCGACAGCCGGTAGCCGCGCTCTCCGACAACGGTGTCGTAGCCGGCGGGCAGGGACGCGATCACGTCGTGGATACGGGCCGCCCGGCAGGCGTCAGCCAACTGCCCCTCGGTGGCGTCGGGCCGGGCATAGCGGAGATTGGATGCCACCGTGTCATGGAACAGATGCGGGTCCTGGGTGACCGTTCCGATCGCGGCCCGCAGCGACGCCTGGGTCAAGCGGCGCACGTCCACGCCGTCGATCAGCACCGCGCCCTCGGTGACGTCGTAGAGCCGGGGCACCATCGACACCAGCGTGGACTTGCCCGACCCGGACGGGCCGACCACCGCCACCATCCAGCCGGGTGGGATGACCAGGTCGATGCCCGACAGCACCTCCACCGGCGCTGCGGTGCCGTCTGGTGAGCCGGCCGCAGCCGTGGCCACGCCCAGCGACTCGGGGGTGCCGTCCGCGGTCGGGTAGGCGAAGCTCACGCCCCGGAACTCGACCCGCCCCTCCGACCGGCGCAGATCGCGGGCGTCGGGCCGGTCGGTGATCGCGTTGGGGGTGTCGAGCACCTCGAACACCCGCTCGAAACTCACGAAGGCCGACATCACGTCCACCCGGGCGTTCGACAGGCTGGTCAGGGGCACGTAGATCCGCACCGTGTACAGGCCCAGCGCCACCAGCGTGCCCGCGCTGAGCGAGCCGTCGATGGCGAGGTGGCCACCCAGCCAGTAGACGACGGCGGTTCCCACCGCGCCCACCAGGGTCAGCGCGATGAGGAACACCCGCGAGTACATGGCGCTGCGGATCCCGATGTCGCGCACCCGCCCGGCCCGGTCGGAGAAGTCGGCGGCCTCGTCGTCGTGGCGGCCGAACAGCTTCACCAGCAGGGCCCCGGCCACATTGAACCGCTCGGTCATGGTGTTGTTCATGGAGGCGTTGAGGTTCATGCCCTCGCGGGTGATGGCCTGCAGGCCCCGGCCCACCCGCCGGGCTGGCAGCACGAACACCGGCAGGATGACCACCGCCAGCAAGGTGAGCCGCCACTCAAGCAGGAACATGGCGATGAGCGTCCCGGCCAAGGTGATGATGTTGGCCACCGCCGTGCCGAGCGTGCCGGTAAAGGCCTGCTGAGCCCCTATGACATCGTTGTTGAGCCGGCTCACGAGGGTGCCGGTCTGAGTGCGGGTGAAGAACGCCAGCGGCAGGCGCTGCACATGGTCGAACAGCCGCAGCCGCAGATCGAATATCAGGCCCTCGCCGATGCCCGAACTGAGCCTGCGCTCCACCAGCGAGAGCAGCGCCTCGCCCGCGGCCGCCGCGATCATCACGACGAACAGCACGTTCAGATAGCCGCCGTCGCCCTCGGCGATGGCTGAGTCGAAGATCTCTCGGATCACCAGCGGGGGCAGCAGCCCCAGGAACGTCGAGGCGATAACGGTCACGATGAAGGCGAGGATCCAGGCGCGATAGGGACGGGCGAAACCCCACACCCGGCCTCGGGTGTCGGTGGTGATCGTCCTGCCCTCGAATCCGGAGCGGTCGGCCGACATGGAGTGCATGACTCCCCACGCCGTCATCATCGCGGTCGAGCCTACGGAGGACGCGACTGGTATCGTTCGTGTCGTGGACCTTGGCCCCTCCACAGCCCTCAAGACCGATCGCTACGAGATCACCATGGTGGCTGCGGCCCTGCAGTCTGGAATCGCCGAGCACCGCTCGGTGTTCGAGACGTTCGCCCGCCGACTGCCGGCGGGTCGGGCCTACGGCGTGGTCGCGGGAGTGGACCGGGTCATCGACGCCATTGAGCGCTTCCGTTTCGACAAGGAGACCGTCGATTACCTCACAGAAGCGGGCGTCGTGACGCGTCCCGAGGTGGCCGACTGGCTGCGCTCGTACCGCTTCCGGGGCGACGCGATCGGCTACGCCGACGGGGAGCTCTTCTTCCCCTACTCGCCGGTGCTGACCGTGGAGGGCGGCTTCGCCGAGTGCGTGGTCCTTGAGACGGTCGTGCTGTCGATCCTCAACTACGACTGCGCGGTGGCCTCGGCCGCGGCGCGAGTGCGCGATGTGGCCGACGGCCGCGTGCTCATCGAGGGCGGCAGCCGCCGCGCCGACCCCGAAGCCGCGGTGGCCGCGGCCCGAGCCGCCCATGTCGGCGGCTTCGACACCACGTCGAACCTGGAGGCGGGCTGGCGCTACGGCATTCCCACCGCAGGCACCACCGCGCACGCCTTCGTGCTGGCCTACCCTGAGGAGCAGGACAGCTTCGAGGCCCAGCGCGATGCCCTGGGGACGGACTCCACCTACCTGGTGGACACCTTCGACGTGCTGGAGGGCATCCGCCGAGCGGTGGCGGTGGCGGGCCCGAGCATCGGCGCGGTGCGCATCGACAGCGGCAACCTGCTCGCATCCAGCATCCGGGCCCGGGCGCTGCTCGACGCCCTCGGCGCGGTGCGCTGCCGCATCGTGGCCTCAGGGGACCTCGACGAGTTCAAGATCGCGGAACTGGAGGAAGCGGCCGCGCCCATAGACGCCTACCTGGTGGGCACGAGCCTGGTGACTGGCTCAGGCCATCCCACCGCGTCGATGGTCTACAAACTGGTCGCCATTGCCGACTCCGCAGGGGTGGGCGCATCCGTGCGGGCCGTCGGAAAGCTCTCTCCGGACAAGATCACCGTGGGCGGCCGCAAGCAAGTGCACCGCACTGTCGACGCCGAGGGCTTCTGGCACGCCGAGGTGCTCTCTCCGGCGGACGGGCCCGCACCGGCCCGCGGCCACGAGCCCCAGGTGGCGCTGATCGCGGGCGGCGAACGGGTTTGGCGAGACGAAGCGAGCTCAGCCCGCAGCCACTGCGCGGAGCGCCGCAACGGATTGAAACCCGAGGACCGCACCCCGGATCCCCGCCGTTCTCCGGCCATACCCACCGAATGGGTGCGAATGGAGTCGCCCGTAGAGTCAGATTCCGCCGACGGGACGGAAGGGCGGCGATCGCAGGGGCGGCGTGGCTGGCCGGCTTCTCATCGCGGGTCTGGAGTGTCCACGGCCCTGATCATCGTCGACGTCCAGAAAGACTTCTGCGAAGGCGGACCGCTGGCTGTGAAGGGCGGGCATGCGGTGGCCGCCTCCATCACCGAGCTGGTCGGTCTCGACCGCGGGGCGGGCAGATACGACTACGTCGTCGCGTCGAAGGACTGGCACATCGATCCCGGCGATCACTTCGCCGAGCCAGGAGCGGAACCCGACCATCGCACTTCATGGCCGGTGCACTGCGCGGCAGACACCGCGGGCGCGGCCTTCTCTCCCGCGTTGGAGGTGGCCATCGACGAGGTGTTCCTCAAGGGGCAGTACAGCAACGGCTACAGCAGCTTCGATGGCGTGGCCGGGTCCGGCGAGGACGTGGGGCTTCGGAGCTGGCTCGGTGGCCGCGGCGTCGAGGCAGTGGACATCGTGGGCATAGCTACCGAGCACTGCGTGCGGGCCACCGCGCTGGCCGCAGTCGACGCCGGGTTCGACACGGCGGTTCTCGTGGCGCACTGTGCAGGTGTCGACGAGGACTCGTCGGCCGCGGCGCTCAAGGAGATGGACGCCGCCGGCGTGGAGATCGTCGCCTAGCGTCATCGGTCGGACAAGCCCGCTAGCCCAAGCCCATTGAGTCGCCAGCTTTAGGAGGTCTTGCCGTGGCCAGGAGAGAAGAGATCAGGGTCGAGCACTTGAACGAACCGCTGAGCCACTACACGGATGCGGTGCGCTTCGGCGACTTGTTGTTCGTCTCCGGCTGCGCCCCGATCGATGCCGACGGCAACTTGATCGGAGGAGACGATGTGGCCGCTCAGACTCGACAGGTGCTGCTGCACATTCAGGAGATACTCACCGCGGCCGGAGCCAGCTTCGCCGACATCCTCAAGGTCGTCGTGTACTTGACCGATGTGAATGACCGGACCAAGATCAACCCCGTCCGGCAGGAGTTCTTCGGCGAGGCGCGACCGGCGAGCACGCTGATCGGCATCAGCGAACTGGCCGTTCCCGGCATGAAGGTCGAGATCGAAGCCGTCGTGGGGCTCCCCTCATAGGAGGCCCGGACTCTCCCTCTCTCCGATGCCGTCAGTTCGCCGATGCCGTCGGTTTCGGCGGCTGGGAGCGCTCAGGCCACGGCCGTGTCGAGCTAGTCGCCAAGAACCGCGCGCAGAGCAGGCGGTGGGTCAGGTTCCGGGCTGGGGGACCACCCGCAGGTAGGGGAGGGGCGCCTCCCAGCCGTCGGGGTACTTCTCGGCGGCGGCCTCGTTGGAGACGGCCGGCACGATGATCACGTCCTCGCCGTTCTGCCAGTTGGCGGGGGTGGCCACCTGCTCGTGGGCGGTGAGCTGCACCGAGTCGAGCAGCCGCAGGATCTCCGCGAAGTTGCGGCCGGTGGTCATCGGGTAGGTGAGGGTGGCCTTGATCTTCTTGTCGGGGCCGATGATGAACACCGAGCGGGCGGTGGCGTTGTCGGCTGCGGTGCGGCCTTGGGAGGTGTCACCCGCGTCGGCCGGGAGCATGTCGTAGAGCTTCACCACGTTGAGCCCGGGGTCGCCGATGAGGGGATAGTTGACCGCGTTGCCGGTCGCTGTCTCGATGTCGGCGGACCAGCCCTGGTGGTCGCTCACCCCGTCGACGCTGATGCCGATGATCTTGCAGTTGCGGGCCTCGAAGTCCGACTTCAGGCCGGCCACCGCGCCCAACTCGGTGGTGCACACCGGCGTGAAGTCCTTCGGGTGGGAGAACAGCAGGGCCCATCCGTCGCCGATCCACTCGTGGAAGCTGATCTCTCCCTCGGTGGTGTCGGCCGTGAAGTCGGGCGCCGTGTCGTTGATGCGTAGTCCCATGGGGAACCTCCTGGGTTGGCGGGCTGTCCGCAGGCTAGCCAGGCATGATGACAATTCCGACCGGATTAGTCGGGAATCATTCCGAACTGGACAATCGGTTGCCTGAGACCCCGATGCCGTCGGCGCATTCGGGTCTCGGTCACGGCGGAGAGTATGGGATTCGAACCCATGGTGACCCGGAGGCCACAACGGCTTTCGAGGCCGCCCCATTCGTCCGCTCTGGCAACTCTCCGCCGCTGAGGCTACCTGCGGCCCTCCGGCTCGGCTGCCGCGCCCCGGGCGGAGCCTCGCAGGCCCGAGAAGAAGTCCCGCAACAGGGCGGCGCACTCCTCGGCCCGCACTCCCGGCGCGATCTGGAACTCGTGGTTGAGCCGGGGGTCGGCGCCGAGGTTGTAGAGCGATCCCAGCGCCCCGGCCTTGGGGTCGTCGGCGCCGAACGCCACCCGGGCGACGCGGGCCTGCTGCAGGGCGCCCGCGCACATCGGGCACGGCTCCAGGGTCACCGCCACCGTCGCCCCGTCCAGCCTCCACTTGCCGCAGCGGGCCGCGGCGTCGCGCACCGCCAGGATCTCGGCGTGGGCGGTGGGGTCGCCGGTGCGCTCGCGCTCGTTGTGGCGGCTAGCGACGATCGAGCCGCCGTGCCACACCACCGCGCCCACGGGCACGTCGCCGTGAGCGGGCGCCGATCGGGCCTCGGCCAGCGCCAGCGCCATCAGCTCGTCGTCGGTCACGGTGCCCCGGAGATCCGCCGCGCCCCGGTCACGGGTCTATGTCGTTGGCGATCAAGTGGGCCATCGCCGCGGCTGCGGTCGCGGTGAGCTCGCCGTCGACCACCGGCAGGTCGGTGTCGTCGATTCGGCCGATCGATTGGACGCTTCGGGTCGAGGAGGCGAGGAAGGCCTCGGGCACCAGCGGCAGGTCCTCCACCGGCAGGTGGGTCTCGGCCACGTCAACGCGTTCCATGATCAGCTCGCGGGTGACGCCGGCCAGGCAGCCGGTGTCCAGCGGCGGCGTGTGCAGCCGCTCGCCGTCGGACCAGAAGATGTTGGACCCGGTGCCCTCGCTCACCCGGCCCCGGGTGTCGGCAAAAATCGCCTCGGACGCGCCCCGGCGGCGGGCCTCGGCCAGGGCCAGGACGTTCTCGGCGTAGGAGGTGGTCTTGATGCCGGCCATCGCTCCCCGCTCGTTGCGGGCGAAGGGCACCACCGCCACCGCGGCGCCCGGCTGGTAGTCGGGCGGCTGGTTGCCGGCGACCACGATGGCCGAAGCCCGCTCCTCACCCCGCTTCGAGCCCAGCGGACCGCCGCCGCTGGTGGAGGTGACGCGCACCACCCCTGCGCCGGGGGCGACGGCCAGGCACTGGTCGATGGCGGCCCTCAGGTCGTCATCGCTGTAGGGGCACTCGAACCGCAGGGCCTGGGCCGAGCGCCGCAGACGCTCGAGATGCCGGCCCACGGCGAATGCGGCCACTTTGCTGCTGCCTCTCACTACCAGCAGCGTCTCGAACACGCCGTCGCCGACGAGCACGCCGTGGTCGTCGACCCGCAGATGCGGATCGTCGGGTGCCACCATGCGTCCGTTCATCCACACGGCCTGCGCGCTCACGGCCCCGAACCTACCGGAGCGAGCGCGACCGGCCGGTGACGCCCGTCCGTCGCGCTCGACCTGGGCTGCTACCCCACGATGGCCATCTGGTGCGTGCGCTTCGACGTGTCTTCAGCGGGGCCGGGCTCACTCCGGGCTGAAGGTGGCGTCGAGCAGGAACGACGAGCCGGGGGAGGGGTCGGCGCCCAGTCCGGCCAGTTCGACGACGAACCAGTCGTCGCCTCCCTCGGACGGTTCCAGCCGGGCCACCACCAGCGTCGGCGTGCGGTCCGAGGTCATCCAGGCCACCGACGTCGAGTCGTCGGACCACCGCGGAGGGCCGTAGCCGCCGCCGTCCAGCAGGCTCAACTCCTGGGTGTGGCGGTCGAAGAGCCAGGCCGGACTGGTGTTGTTGAGCATCCAGCGGCCGTCGGGCGACAGGTGGATGGTGGCGAGCTCGGCGACGAACGCCTCGGAAAGCTCGGCGGCGTCGTCGGTGGCCGCGCCCACGGCCACCACCGTGCAGTTCAGCCGCTCGTCGCAGCGCTGCTCCACCCGCAGGCCCGTGCTCGCCGCCAGCACCCGGTGCTCGCTGACGACCTCGAAGCCCGCGAAGGCGGGGCGGAACGTTGTGCCGGCCGGGGAGACGACCAGCACCCCCGCGGCGTCCGTCAACAGCACCTCGGATCCTGCCGGCGCCCGCAGTTCGCCGGTGACGATCCCGTAGTCCTGCCAGGCGTTGAGCTGGACGGCGCCGTGGGGCCCGTCGGGCCGGCTGACGACCCAGAAGTCCACCAGCGGCTCGATCGAGGGCACCACCTGGGCGCTAGACGCGAGGAGCACCGCGGTGGGCGGATCGGCGGCCAACGACAGGCCCACGGTGCGCTTGCCGTCGGTCAGCAGCTCGAAGCCGGCGATCTCCAGCCTCGTCCCGGACGCCTCGATGGGCACCCGCCGCACCGTCCCGGTCGCCAAGTCCAGCAGGGCCACATGGCTGCCGCTCAGATAGGCGAGCCGGCCCTCCAGTTCGCTGAACGGTTCGACGGAGGCCGCCTCCCCGAGCTCGTCGGTCTCGGCACTGGCCTCGGCCTTCGGTGGAGGGCTGGTCGTGGTCGGAGCACTGGAGCGCTCCTCGTCCACCGGGTCGGCCTCCCGCCCCTCGGTGCCGCTGCCGTCGCCGCTGGTGAGGCTGAGTAGCCAGAGCACGACAACAAGCCCGACAAGCACACCCACGAGCCCCGCCGCAGCCGGCAACGACCGCCGCTCCCCGCTGTCGTCGTCACCGCCACCGTCGCCGTCGCGGTCGTCCACCAGCACCGCGTCCACCCGCGCACGGTAGCGCCACCATCGACCCGGAGATGCACCCCTGGCCGCGTCCAAAGCGCTCGTGAGCAGTCACGTAGAGTTCTGATTTGATCCGGCCGTGCAGGAGAAGGTCCGACGCGTGGTGCGCGTCCTGATGGAGACCGAGGACGAACCCGACCACGATCCAGCTCCGGGCACCACCGACTTCAGCGAGCTGACAGGGGTCAACCTGGTACACCGCGGTGCGGTCGCCGACGTCGAGTTGGACAACATGGACGAGTCGCTCGGAACGTTGGTGTGGTTCGGTCTCGTGGGACCTGTGATCGAGTCCCTGGCAACTGGCACGGTCCTGTTGGCCGACGAGCTCGATGCCAGCCTCCACCCGGACCTTGTGGCGCAACTCGTGCAGCTCTACCAGAACCCGTCCAATAGCGGTACTCCTGCCCAGCCATCGTGGTCCTCTCTGTTGCGAGCCAAAGCGGGGTCCGCTAACTGTCATTCATCACATCATTGAATATGCGGAGGGTGTGGGATTTGAACCCACGGAGGCTCTCGCCTCACACGCTTTCCAAGCGTGCCCATTCGGCCGCTCTGGCAACCCTCCCCGGCCCGGCGCAGCGGGTCCGGACCCGCGAGGGTATCGTGTCGGCTCCAGCGCCCGTTTCGGGGTGTGACGGCCGGGTCCTGTGCAACGGACGCCTGTGAACCGGGTCAGGGCCGGAAGGCAGCAGCTCTCAGCAGTACCGCCCGGGTGCCGCAGACAGCCTGGCCGTCACTCCCGGGAGCGGGCGCCGACGCGCCCTCCTTGGCGGGGCCTCAGCGGGCTGAGTGTGGGGTGCAGGCGTCGGCTGGTAGGGCGGCCGCGGGCTAAGTACGAGGGACCGGCGGGCTGTCAGAGTCCAGGTCTAGAGTCCACGCGGTGGCCTATCAGTCCCTGTACCTGCTGTACCGGCCCACGCGGTTCTCGGAGATCAAGGGCCAGGACCATGTGGTGCGGGCCCTTCAGACGGCGGTGCGCGAGCACAAGGTCGGCCACGCCTATCTGCTTCATGGCCCGCGGGGCAGCGGCAAGACCTCCACCGCCCGGGTGTTGGCCAAGGCGCTGAACTGCACCGACATCGGCGACGACGGCGAGCCTTGCTGCGTCTGCGAGTCCTGCGTGTCGATCCAGAAGGGCCGCTCGTTCGATCTCCAGGAGCTCGACGCCGCCTCCAACAACAAGGTCGACGACATGCGGGCGCTGCTCGAGCGGGTCAATCTGGCCTCGCCGGGCCAGGCCAAGGTGTATCTGCTCGACGAGGTGCACATGCTCACCGCCGGTGCCGAGAACGCGCTGCTAAAGACTCTGGAGGAGCCGCCCGGCCATGTGACGTGGGTGCTGGCCACGACCGAGCCTCACAAGGTGGCCCAGACCATCCGCAGCCGCTGCCAGGTGTTCGAGCTCGGCCTGGTCGGCGCCGACCTGATGGCCGAGCACGTCCGCTACGTCGTCTCCGACGCCGGGCTTGAGGTCGATGACGACGCCGTGGACTACGTGGTCTCAGCGGGCGACGGATCGGTGCGCGACACCCTCAGCGCGCTCGACCGGGTGGCCGCCGGCGGCGGAACCGTGGAGCTCGACTCCTCCACCGACGACATCCTCGACGCCATCGCCGACCGAGACCCCGTCCGGGCCCTCTCGGCGATCGGCGAGGCGGTGGGAAGGGGCCGCGACCCCCGCACCGTGGGCGAGGCTGTGCTGGCCGGGCTGCGCGACGCGTTCTTGACCGCCATGGGCGATTCTCCGCCCCGGCTTTCCGAACACGAGCAGTCCAGAGCGGCAGCGCTGGCCCAGAAGATGTCGCCGCCGGCGATGACTCGGGGGCTTGAGACGTTGGGAAGAGCCCTGGTCGACATGCGGCAGGCACCTGACCCCAGAGTCGACATCGAGGTTGCTCTGGTGCGCCTGTGCCAGACGGACCATCAACGGTCGCTTGAATCCCTGCTCGATCGGGTTCAGCGTCTCGAGGAGCGTCTCGGCCCGACGCACGGCGGATCACCGCCAACGGCAGAGGCTCCGCCGCCTCCCGCTCCGGAGGTGCCCCGCTCCCCGATGGCCTCACCGCCCGGGCGTGGGGCGTCCGCTCCGGCGGATCCTCAGCCCCGAGGACGGTCGCGGTCGGGCGGACCGGCGCAGTCGGCTCGCGAAATGCTCGGCCCGCGCCCGACGGCACCCAAAGCCGGGGCCGAGACCGCCCATGCAGGACCATCGCCGGACGCTCCGAGCCGAGCAGTGCCTCCGCCGGTGCCGGCGCAGGACCCGGCTCTGCTACGTCCGCAGACGGCCACCGAGGTGGTGGAGCTGGCCGGTCGGCACTTGGGCTTCAGCCGCCAGTCGGTGATCGAGCGGGCGAACGAACTGCTGCCTCCCCGAGAGGGCCGGCGCGATCCGGACGAGTTGCTTGTGCTGTGGCATGACCTCGTCGCCCGATGGGAGGCCGAGCGGTCCTCGCAGCGTCAGGACTCGCCGGAGTCCCCCGCCGAGGCGATGCCCGGCCCCGATGCGGGTTCTGAGGCTCCGTCGGAACCCGCCGCTGGGGACGACGCCGCGTCAGCTAGCGATGGGTCGCCCGGCGCTTCGTCGGAGCCTCGCGTCGAGTCGGGTCCGGCAGCTTCGTCGGAGCCTCGCGTCGAGTCGGGGTCGGCCACTTCGTTGCGGTCGCGAGCCGAGTCGGGTCTGGCCGCTTCGTCAGAGTCCCGCGTCGAGTCGGGTCTGGCCGCCTCGTCAGAGTCCCGCGTCGAGTCGGGCCTCGCAGACGACTACGGGGACGACGAGAGCATCGACGTCAACAGCCTGCGAGAAGCACCCACTCATGCCGCTGACATCGAGGCCCGGATCATGCAGATGTTTCCCGGAGCCAGGCTCGAGGACCTGTCCGACAGCGACGAATCCGGGGCCTCTTGAGCTACTCCAGCGCCGTTCAAGAACTGATCGACCAACTGGGCCGTCTGCCGGGCATCGGGCCCAAGTCCGCCCAGCGGGTCGCCTTCCACCTGCTCAGGGTGTCCTCCGAGGACGCCAATCGGCTGGCCAGGGCCATCTCCGAAGCCAAGGAGCGGGTGTCGTACTGCCCCCGCTGCTTCAACTTCTCCGAACAAGCCGACGAGTGCGTCGTCTGCCGCGACTCCAGACGCGAGGCCGGCATCCTCTGCGTCGTCGAGGACGCTCAGGACGTGGTGGCGGTTGAGCGGACCGGGGAGTACCGCGGCCGCTATCACGTGCTGCAGGGTGCGTTCAGCCCGATAGACGGCATCGGTGTCGAGCAGTTGCGCCTCAAGGAGCTGATGGCTCGGGTGTCCGAGGAGGACATCGACGAGGTCGTGGTGGCCACCAACCCCAACATCGAGGGCGAGGCCACCGCGATGCTCATCCACAAGTACCTCAAACCGGCGGGTGTGCGGGTCACCCGAATCGCTAGCGGGCTGCCGGTCGGCGGCGACCTGGAGTACGCCGACGAACTCACCCTGGGGAGGGCGTTCGAGGGCCGGCGGGAGGTGGACGCGGGCTAGCCGCAGCCGCATCGGTACCCTGAACGGGTGCTGCTCACCGAGATCGACCATGTGGCCATAGCCGTCCGGGACCTGGACGAGGCCATCGCCTGGTACCGGGACGCACTGGGTGCGGAGGTCGAGCACCGCGAGACGGTGGAGAGCGACGGGGTGGAGGAGGCGTTGCTGGCGGTGGCCGAGAGCTATGTCCAGCTGATATCGGCCACCCGCGACGACTCGCCGGTGGCCAAGTTCCTCGACAAGCGGGGCGAGGGACTGCACCACGTCGGCTACCGGGTGCAGGACTGCGCGGCCGCCTTGGAAGCGATGGTGCAGGCCGGAGCCAAGCCCATAGATCGGGAGCCGAGGCCGGGGAGCCGCGGCACCACCATCGCCTTCATCCACCCCAAGGGGTC
The DNA here is from genome assembly GCA_963667505.2 of Acidimicrobiales bacterium. GTDB lineage: Bacteria > Actinomycetota > Acidimicrobiia > Acidimicrobiales > Aldehydirespiratoraceae > Aldehydirespirator. The sequence goes on from OY763490.2 coordinate 3,646,177, forward strand.
GTTCGGCACCCTGATCGAGTTGGTCGAGGTCTAGGGGAGGAGCGAGCCGATGCGGGTGCATCTGATCGACGGCACCTACGAGCTGTTCCGCTTCCACTACGCCAAGTCGAACCGCGACCCGCGCCGGGGCGCCCAGAGGGGCGTGCTCAACTCGATGCTCGACATGGTGGCCGACGGCGCTACCCACATCGGCATCGCCACCGACCATGTGATCGAGTCGTTCCGCAACGAGATGCTGGCCGGCTACAAGGACGGCAGCGGCGTGGACCCCGACCTCAAGGCCCAGTTTCCAGAAGTCGAGGAGCTGCTGGAGCTGGCCGGATTCGCGGTGTGGCCCCAGGTCGAGCACGAGGCCGACGACGGTCTGGCCTCCGCGGCCGCTGTCGCGGCGGGCGACCCGCGGGTGGAGCAGGTGCTGATCTGCACCCCCGACAAGGACTTGGCCCAGTGCGTGACCGCCGACGGCCGGGTGGTGCAATACGACCGGCGCCAGCGAGTGCTCTACAACCACGCCGGGGTGGTGGACAAGTTCGGCGTGCCCCCGGCGTCGATCCCCGACTATCTCGGCCTCGTGGGCGACTCGGCCGACGGGTTCCCGGGCCTGCCCGGATGGGGGGCGAAGTCGGCGTCGACCCTACTGGCCCGGTACGGCCACATCACCGCCATACCGTTCGACCCCTCCGAGTGGGACGTGACGGTGCGGGGCGCGGCCAAGCTCGCCGCCGCGCTGCGCGACGGCTTCGAGGACGCCCTGCTGTACCGCCGGATCGCCACGGTGGAGCTGGGGGCCCCGGTGTCGGCCACCGTGGACGAGATGGAGTGGCGAGGCCCCCGTCGCGGCCTCGAAGCTCGCTGCACCGCACTCGGCGCCAAGCGCCTCGCCACCCGAGCTCACGAGCTCGCCCCCGCCTGAATTGGCAGCTGTGGAGGCCGGTTTTGGCGTTCTGGGCTGCCAGTTCGCGGTGATGGCCTGTTGGTGCGCCTGATTTGGCAGCTGTGGAGGCCGGTTTTGGCGTTCTGGGCTGCCAGTTCGCGGTGATGGCTAGGAGGCGAGGACCTCGCCGATGCCCATGGGCGGCACCGTCTCGACCTGGTCGAACCCGCAGGACTCCGGCGTGCGGTCGGGGCGCCAGCGCACGACGCGGGTGGTGCCCCGGAAGCGGCCGTTGAGCATGGCCTCGTACTTGACCTCGGCCACCAGTCGCCAGGCGCAGAGGCACCCACGGCTGCTGCCTGCGCTGTCCCGACCAGCGGTTCGGTGTGCCCGGCATCACTGTTCCCTCGGCGTGGGCGGCGGGATCCATCCACTCCGACCAGGGATGCTCGCTCGGGTCGGCCAGCACGTAGGAGGCGAGTTCGTCGACCAGTTCCCGCCGTCGCTTGGCGGTGAAGCTGGTCGCCACGCCGCAGTGGTGCAACCGGCCATCGCGGTCGTGCAGGCCCACGACCAGCGAGCCGACGCCCTCGCCGTCGATGTGCATCCGGTATCCGGCGACGGCGACGTCGAGGGTCCGTGTGTGCTTGACCTTGAACTGCGACCGCTTGTTGGGCTCGTAGATCCCGCCGCGGGGCTTGGCGATCAGCCCGTCGAGCCCTGCGCCCTCGAAGCGCTCGTACCAGCGGCGGGCGAGGCTCCGGTCGAGGGTCGAGGGCGCCAGATGCACCGGCGACTCGAAAGCGCCCGCCATCGCTTCCAGCACGGCCCGCCGGTCGCGGAACGGCTCGGCCATGAGGTCGGCGTCGGCCGCGGCCAACACGTCGAAAGCCACGAACTGCGCCGGCGTCTCGACCGCCAGCCGGTTGATCCGGCTCTCAGCCGGGTGGATCCGCTGCTGCAGGGCGTCGAAGCCGAGCCGGTCGTCGACGCTCACGATGATCTCGCCGTCCACCACCGCCCGCTCGGGCAGCACAGCCTTCAGCGGCTCGATCAACTCGGGGAAGTAGCGGGTCAAGGGCCGCTCGTTGCGGCTGCCCAGCACCAACTCGTCGCCGTCGCGGAACACGATGCAGCGAAAGCCGTCCCACTTCGGCTCGAAGGCCAAATCGCCGTCAGGAATGCCCTTCACCGCCCGGGCCAGCATCGGCCTCACCGGCGGCATCACAGGCAGATCCACGCAACCGAGCCTAGGGCTAGCACCGCGATGCAACCCGCTGTCCGGCCGCAGCCGAGCCTAGGGCTAGCACCGCGATGCAACCCGCTGTCCGGCCGCAGCCGAGCCTAGGGCTAGCACCGCGATGCAACCCGCTGTCCGGCCGCAGCCGAGCCTAGGGCTCGCATTGTGACGCAGCCCCTGCCGACAGCCGATGCGGTGCCTACGATGCACTCATGAGCACAGAGATACGTCCGTTCACCGTCGCCGTGGACGACGCCGAGATCGACGACCTGCGCGGCCGCCTGGCCCGAACCCGCTGGCCCGAGCCCGAGGTCGTGGACGACTGGACCCAGGGCATCCCGCTCGCCTACCTGCGGGAGGTGTGCGAGTACTGGGCCGACGGCTACGACTGGCGACGCTGCGAGGCCGCCATCAACGCCCGGCCCAACTTCATCACTGCGATCGACGGGCTCGACGTCCACTTCCAGCACATCCGCTCGGCCCACGACGACGCCCTGCCGATGATCGTCACCCACGGGTGGCCCGGCTCGGTGCTGGAGTTCGCCCAGATCATCGACCCGCTCGCCGATCCGACCGCCCACGGCGGCACCGAGCGAGACGCCTTCCACCTCGTGCTGCCGTCGCTGCCCGGCTACGGGTTCAGCGCCAAGCCGTCGGCGCCCGGCACCGGCGTCGAGCGCATAGCCACGATGTGGGACGAGCTGATGGGCCGCCTCGGCTACGACAGCTACGTGGCCCAGGGCGGCGACTGGGGCTCGGCGGTGACCACCCAGATCGGGATGCAGAACCTCGGCCGGTGCCGGGCCATCCACACCAACATGCCGGTGGCCGGGCCGTCCAAGGAGTCGATGGCCGACCTGACGGCCAAGGAGCAGGCCGCGCTGGAGTCGATGGGCTACTACGACAAGTGGGATTCGGGCTACTCCAAGCAGCAGTCGAGCCGGCCCCAGACCATCGGCTACAGCCTGGTGGACTCGCCCGCGGGCCTGGCCGGATGGATCCTCGAGAAGTTCTGGTCGTGGACCGACCGCAGCGCCCACCCCGAGGACTACTACAGCCGCGACCAGCTCCTCGACAACGTGTCGCTGTACTGGTTCACCGCCACCGGCGCCTCGTCGGCCCGGCTGTACTGGGAGAGCTTCGGCAGCTTCTCGGGCGGCGAGGTGGCGGTCCCGTCGGCGTGCAGCATCTTCCCCAACGAGATCTTCCGGGCCAGCCGCCGGTGGGCCTCCAAGCGCTACACCGACATCCGGTACTGGAACGAGCCCGAGGTGGGCGGACACTTCGCGGCCTTCGAGCAGCCCGAGCTGTTCGTGGCCGAGATGCGGGCCGCCTTCGCCTGGCTGCGCTAGACGAGCCACTCACCCGATCCGGAATTGGCAGCGTTTTGCACGGTATGTGTGCATTCTGCTGCCAGTTCGGGTGAGGGGGTCGGTCGGGCGGGGGCCTACCTCGCGGCGGCCCCGGCAGCGCCTCACACTCGCGGGCCCGGAGCTCATCCGATGCCCGCGGCTGGCATCATGGTGTCATGGAACAGGACGCATCGGCACAGCCGCGCCACATCCGGTTCGAGCCCGACGACAAGCCGCCCGCCGCGCTGACCGCGGGAATGGGCTTCCAGTTCGCGGTGCTCGCCATCGCAGGCATCGTGCTCACGCCGGCGATCGTCATCCGGGCCGCCGGCGGGAGCGAGTCGTACCTGACATGGGCGGTGTTCGCGGCGGCGGTGGTGAGCGGGGTCAGCACCATCCTCCAAGCGGTCCGGCTCGGACGCATCGGCGCTGGGTACGTGCTCCTGATGGGGACCTCGGGCGCGTTCATCGCAGTATGCGTGACCGCGCTGGTGCAGGGAGGCCCCGGCCTGCTGGCCACGCTCGTGGTGGCGTCGTCGCTGTTCCAGTTCCTGCTCGCCGCGAGGCTGTCGTTGTTCAGGCGGCTGGTCACGCCCGTGGTGGCCGGCACTGTGCTGATGCTGATCGCGGTGACGGTGATGCCGCTGGTCTTCGACATGGTGAAGTCCTCGCCGGAGGGCAGCTCCGACTGGAGCGCGCCGATGAGCTCGCTCGTCACCGTGCTGGTGATCATCGGCATCGCGCTGAAGTCCTCCGGCGCGCTGCGCCTGTGGGCGCCGGTCATCGGTGTCGTGGCCGGCTCGATGGTGGCCGCCGCCTTCGGTCTGTACGACATCGACCAGGTGGCCGAAGCGTCGTGGATCGGCCTGCCCGGCGGCGGCTGGCCCGGCTTCGACCTCTCGTTCGGCTCGGCGTTCTGGAGCTTCCTGCCGGCCTTCGTGCTGGTCACGATCATCGGGGCGGTCGAGACCATCGGCGACTCGGTGGCCATCCAGCGGGTGTCGTGGCGGCAGCCGAGGGCGGTGGACTACCGCGTCGTGCAGGGAGCGGTGGCCGCCGACGGGACCGGCAACCTGCTGTCGGGACTGGCTGGCACGGTCCCGAACACGACCTACTCCACCAGCGTCTCGATCACCGAGCTGACCGGTGTCGCCGCCCGCCGCGTCGGCGTTGCCATCGGTGTCTTCTTCATCGTGATGGCGCTCCTGCCCAAGTTCTTGGCGCTGGTGCTCGCCATACCGGACGCGGTCGTGGCGGCGTACGTCACGGTGTTGATCTCGCTGCTGTTCGTGGTCGGGATGCGGATCGTCGCTGAGGAGGCGTCGGACTACCGCAAGGGCCTTATCGCGGGGGTCTCGTTCTGGGTCGGCGTCGGCTTCCAGAACAACCTGATCTTCGGGGAGTACCTCGAGGGATTCGCCGGCGGCTTCCTGGAGAACGGCATGACTGCCGGTGGCCTGACGGCAATCGCGCTGACGCTGTTCACGGAGGCGACCCAAGCCCGCCGCCATCGGCTGCGCACCGATCTGGCCCTTTCGGAACTGCCGCGTATCAGGCAGTTCCTGGACGACTTCACGACGCGCCACCGGTGGGGGGCTCCGATGTCAGAACGGCTCGACGCAGTCGCGGAGGAGACGCTGCTGACGCTGCTCGACGCCGACACCGGCGTCGACGACGCCGGGCGCGCTCTGCGGGTCACCGCCAGCAAGCAGGACGGTCGGGCCGTGCTGGAGTTCGTGGCCGCGGCCCGGGGGGAGAACATCGAGGACCGGCTGGCCGTGCTCGACGAGCTGACTGCCGACAGACCGGTCGAGCGCGACGTCTCGCTGCGGCTGCTCCAGCACTACGCGGCCTCGGTGCTGCACCAGCAGTACCACGAACTTGAGATCGTCACCGTGCACGTCAACGCGCCCTCTCAGCCGAGCCCGGCTGGCGAGCCGGACGAGTGACCGTCCGGCGCCCGGTGGCAAGGCCGCGCTCAGACGGGGGCTAGCTCCAGGGTGGCTAGCAGTTCCTCGACCCGGCCCTTGATGTCGTCGCGGATGGCTCGCACCGTCTCAATGGGCTGGCCCGAGGGATCGTCGAGCACCCAGTCCTCGTAGCGCTTGCCCGGATAGATGGGACAGGCGTCGCCGCAGCCCATGGTGACGATCACGTCGGCGGCCCGGGCGATCTCGTCGGTCCACGGCTTGGGGTACTCGGTGGAGATGTCGATGCCCTCCTCGGCCATGGCCGCCACCACCACCTTGTTGGTGTCGTAGCCGGGGTCGGAGCCGCCGGTGAAGATGTCGATCCGCTCCCCGGCCATGTGCCGCAGGTATCCGGCCGCCATCTGGGAGCGGCCCGCGTTGTGCACGCACAGGAACAGCACGCCGGGCCGGTCGAGGGTCCCGACCTCGAGACGGGCGAGGGCCAGCAGCCGGTCGTGGGTGAAGCGCTCGATCAGGATCGGCAGCCAGTTGGCGAACCGGGCCCGGGACTCGAGCTGCGTCTGGGAGTCGGTGATATAGCGCTCGATGGTCTCGGTGTTGAACGTGCCGTCGAACTTCTTCTGGAGCCGCACCGACGCCTGCCGGATCAGCAGGAGCTGCTCGGTGGTGAGCGTGACGGTGGGCTTGAGGGGCTCGGGCTCGGCGGTCATGGCTGCCTCTCAGTCGCTGGCGGTTGAAGGACTCAGATCTTCGGACGGGTCGATGAGAATCTTGCTTGACGCCCCGCCGTGCCGTCGTTCCCTGCGGGCGGACGTGCGGTGAACACTGGGCAAAATCTTGGTCCTGGCTGCCGGCTTCATCGCTGCCCGTAGACACGTACGATCCATCCGGGGGAGGGACCCCAGGAGGTCACAGACAGATGACCAAACCGAGACTGGTTGCCGCGCTGGTCGCGTTCGGCCTGCTGGGCGCGAGTTGCGGCGCTGACGGCGACGGCGCACAGCCCGAGGTGCCGGCGGTGGACGAGGTCGTCATCACGGTCGAGAGTTGGCGCACGGACGATCAGGCGATCTGGGACGACGAGATCATCCCGGCGTTCGAGGCCGAGCATCCGGGCATCAACGTCGTGTTCGCACCCACTGCGCCGCTGCAGTACCCGTCTGCGCTGCGGACCCGTCTTGAGGGTGGCACCGCGGGCGACCTGATCACCTGCTTCCCCTTCGACCGTTCGCGAGAGCTCTTCGAAGACGGCCACCTGGCCCCGCTGAACGACCTGGACGGCATCGACCGCTTCGGCGCCCTGGCACAGGTTGCCTGGCTCTCAGCGGACGGGTCCACGCCGTACTGCGTGCCCGTCGCGTCGGTCATCCAGGGCTTCTATTACAACGTGGACGCCTTTGACGGCCTCGGTCTGAGCGTGCCCGAGACCGAGACAGAGCTCTTCGAGGTGCTGCAGGCGATCCTCGACGACGGTGCCTACACGCCCGTCGGGACGGGCCTCTCCGAGTGGGAGGCGGAGCACGTCCTGTTCCAGAACATCGGCGCGAACTACTGGAAGGGCGAGGAAGGACGCTTGGCGCTGATCCGCGGCGAGGACAGGGTCACCGACCAGGAGTACCTCGACACGTTCGCCACCATGGCCCGCCTGGGGCCGTACATGCACCCCGAGGCCTTCGACATCCCGTATGTGGACGGCCGGAGACTGTTCGAGACCGGTCAGGCCGCCGTCTATCCCGGCGGATCCTGGGAGATCTCCGGATTCGACGAGAACACCAGCTTCGACTTCAGCGTCTTCCGGACACCGCAGCCCGACGGTCAGGACGCGTGCTACATCGTCGACCACAGCGACCTGGCGATCGGCCTGAATCCGGCGTCGCCCAACGCCGACGCGGCCCGCACGTTTCTTGCATGGGTGGCGTCGCCCGCGTTCGCCCGCATCTACACGGGCGCTCTGCCGGGCTTCTTCAGCCTGCAGGACACGCCGGTCGAGTACAGCCATCCGGTCGCTCAGGAGTTCGTGTCCTGGCGCCAGGACTGCCAGTCGGCCAATCGCACCGGCTACGAGGCCCTGGACTCGGGCGACCCCGAGTTCCCCATAGAGCTGCGGGAAGCAAGCAACGCCGTCGTCCTCGGGGACATGACTCCCCAAGACGCAGCCAAGAAGCTCCAGGACAGCCTCGACTCCTGGTACACCCCACCCCGCTGAGCACGACCTGGTCCAGGATCACCGCGCCCGTAGACGCTCGTCGGGAGTGCGGCCGGCGAGGTCGGCGATCGTCGGAGGAGGCTTGGCCCGACCGGCCAGGTCGGCCGAGGCTACGGGTGATTCGAAACGGGTAGTGACGGGAACCACGCCGGCCCACCAGGGTCCGGCGATGTCGTCGGGTTCGTCGACCGGGTCTCCGGTGCGGACCTTGGCCGACGCCTCCGCCAGTGGCAGTTCCAGCACCAGCGTCTTGCGCAGATCGGACCGCGACGGCGGCCGGGCCGAGTCCCAGTTGGCAACCACATGGTCGGTGACGAGCTTCAACGCCTGTCGCTTGCCCGGCTCATCGCCGATGCGCCGTGCCCGCCCCCGGACGACCACCGAGCGGTAGTTCATCGAGTTGTGGAACGGCGTGCGGGCCATCACCAGCCCGTCGAGATGGGTGACGGTCACGCACACCTCGTGGCCGTCGCCGGTGCCGAGCAGATGGTTGGCCGATGCGCCGTGCAGGTACAGCCGCTCGCCGTCGTGCCCGTAGGCCATCGGCAGCACCAGCGGCCCCTCGGGCGTGTTGACCCCGACGTGGGCGACCAGCCCCGCATCGAGGATGCCCAGCACATCGTCGCGGCCGTAGCTAGCCCGGTCGGCCCCTCGCCGCACCCTCGTGCGCCCCGACGGCGCGCCCCCGAAGTCGTTCGAGCCCACCATCGCAGGCTAGGTGCGGCCCGCGTCGGTCGGCGGGTCCTCCCCATGGGCATTGCGGCACCGTGGCATACAACTCACCCCGAGACGCTGAGCTGGGGCCGATCTGGATGGCGAGGCGTTCAGAGTTGCGGGCAGGTCACTCCGCAGCGCTCTGCGACTGCGCACGCCAGGTCGCGGAAGTCGGCGTAGCAGTCGCGAACCGCGTTGACATGTCCTCCGATGGCACCGTCGGCGGGTGTGAGCTTGAACATGGGCTTGCGGACGTCCTGCGCGTAGGGCATCAGGCTCCGGTAATGCTTCAGCGTGCCCAAGCAGTGCTTGTCGTCCTGGATCGATCGGCTCGAGGCCCGCTCCTTAGTGAGTACCGACTGCCGGTACTCACCCGGTATCGCGTCCATCCATCGGGCATACGCCTTGACCGGGCGGTCGAGGCGCACGGCGTGCTGCAGCACCACGTAGCCGACGGGTCTCATGCCGCCCTCGGGCATGTCCAGGTTGGCCAGACCGGCAATTCCCGACGCAGTCTGTCGCCGGTCGTTCCATTGCTTGCGCCACCGCTGCAGAGTGGGCCCGAGATTGCGCAGGCCTTGAAGCGAGAACAGGTCCGGCGCGAGGGGCACCACGACGAAGTCCGCGGCAATGAGCACCGCCCTGTTGATTGCGCCGAGATTGGGACCGACGTCGACCAGGACAACATCGGCCTCGGCCTCCCTCTCGGCTTGCTGCAGCGCCCTGCTCAGGGCGGTGATGACTCGAAATGAGCGCTCGTTGCTGTCCAGGCAGAGCGGCCACTGGCTCGAGAGTTCGTCCTCGGCCGCCGACAGCTCGAGGTCGCCCGGAACCAGAGCCAGCCCGGGTACGAGATCCCGCTTGTTGGTCGCGGATATGTCGCCAGTTCCTCGAAGCAGCGGCACGACCGCCCCGTGGATCGTGGCTCTGGGAGGCTCCGGGGTGAACAGGCCTTCCATCTCAGATTCGTCGAGGAACATACTGGTCAGATTGGCCTGCGGGTCGAGGTCAGCCGCGACCACGGTCACCCCTAGATCGGCGTACATCCAGGCTAGGTGGTAGACGAGGGATGTCTTGCCGACGCCGCCCTTGTTGTTGAAGAACGCCACCGTGGTCATGGCACTGACTCCACTACTACCCGCACCCGGTGGTGTTCGATCTGGAAATCCGGCTCAGGGTTGCCGTTGCTCCGAAGGGCCTGAAGTGCGAGCGGGATGCCGTAGCCGAATCGTTGGGCATACCCGAGGTTGGCCATGATCTCCGCGATCAGCTGGTTGCGGTATGCGGTCGCGCCTGTGAGCAGCGTCTCTGGCGTCACGGTGCCGAAGAGGCCGCCGGGGCTCTCGATCTCGACACGCCCTGAGTACCAGTACAGGCGTGCCGGGGCGTGCGTGCCCTCGTAGCTGCGGTGCATGATCGCGTTGTAGACGAGTTGGTGCAGCGCTTCGACTGGATAGTCGGGGAACCGCTTCTCACGAGGTCCCGACGTGATGTCCAGGCGCGCGCTCACGTTGAGTTTCACAAGTCGGCTGGCGCTCTGCAGAATGTCGTCGAGCCGTCCGGTCAGGGTTTCCGAAGTCTTGGGCGGGTCGGTGATGTGGTCGCCGTCGAAGCGCACGAATTGGACCCACGATTCCGGCAGCCAGTGCTGAGCGTCGCGGCCGAACGCGAGCATCGCCCCGTTCGTTGGGAGGTCCCCGCTGATGAGGCGCAGTGAGCGCATCCGACCCTCCAGCGACCGACGGTTCTCGGCGAGGACCTCAGCGGATACGGCCCGAGGCAGATAGCGGTGCTCGATGTAGTCGAGGTCGAGGTCTGCGAGGCTCGCGCCGTACGCGGGCCGCAGGTCGAAGGGGAGATCCTGTGAGCGCCGACGCTCGGCTAGGCGCTGCTCGTCGGTAGCCGTGGCCGCTCGGACCGTGGGCCCGACCCGCACCCAGACGCGGCCCTCGTAGCGAACCGGCGGGTGGGGTGAAGGCTGCACGGTCACCGTGGCCACTTCGCATCCACCGAGAGTGCGGCGCTGCACGTCCATTGAGGGCCGCGGCAGCAGTTGTCCGTGGTCGCGCATATCGGCCAAGCGCTTCAGGAGCTCGTCATCGATCATGAGCCCGGCGCATCGACCGTCGTCCTCCACCCCGACGATGATCACTCCCGGCTTTCGATGGCCGGGAAGATCGTTGGCGAACGCGCAGATGCTCCTCGCGATCTTCTCGGAGGCCGAGGTGGACAGCGACCGCTTGCGCTCGACGAGATCGGACTCGAGGTCCTGCATCATCGCAGCAAGTTCGTCGTCGCCGTACCCGTTCTGCAGCACCTTGGCAGAGTACCTGTTCGGCCTCGACCTCGAAGTCATCGATCCGTGGAGCTAACCCCGGACGCCATCTCGCTTCGCGGACGGCTGGCTGCGAGCTCGTGTCCGGCGATGGCTTCGTCGAGCCGGGCCACCTCGGCCTCAGCCGCTTCCGTACTCCGGTGCGAACTGGCCGCGTTTTGCTCGGCATGCGTGCATTCTGCTGCCAGTTCGGTCTGGGCTCCCGCGGAGCAGCCCCGCCGGTAGCCTTCAGCGCCGTGGCTGAAGCCTCGATGAGCGACAAGCTCGAGGATCTGAGGGAGCGCCGACAGCAGGCGCTGGCCGCGGGGCCCGAGCGGGCCGTGCAGCGCCAGCACGACAAGGGCAAGCTGCTGGCCCGGGAGCGGCTCGACTACCTGCTCGACGATGGTTCGTTCCACGAGCTCGACATGCTGGCCCGGCACCGGGCCCACGAAGCGGGCCTCGACGACCGGCCCTACACCGACGGCGTGGTCACCGGCTGGGGCACCGTCGACGGCCGCAAGGTGTTCGTGTTCTCCCAGGACTTCACCGTGATGGGCGGCGCGCTCGGCGAGGTGTTCGCCGAGAAGCTCCACAAGGTGATGGACCTGGCCGTGTCCACCGGAGCGCCGATGATCGGGCTCAACGACGGCGCCGGCGCCCGCATCCAGGAGGGCGTCGTGTCGCTCGACGGCTACGGCGGGATCTTCTACCGCAACGTGCAGGCCTCGGGCGTGATCCCGCAGATCAGCGTGATCCTAGGCCCCTGCGCGGGCGGCGCGGTGTACAGCCCGGCCATGACCGACTTCATCTTCATGGTGCGCTCCAAGTCCCACATGTTCATCACCGGCCCCGACGTGGTGAGGGCCGTGACCGGCGAGGACGTCACCCTCGAGGACCTCGGAGGCGCCACCAGCCACAGCACCAAGTCGGGCGTGGCCACCTTCGTGGGTTCCGACGAGCACGAGGTGCTCGACGAGGTGAAGGCGCTGCTGTCGTTTCTGCCGTCCAACAACCTGGAGCGACCCCCCGCCTACAAGTCCGCCGACGACCCCGACCGGGAGTGCTCGGCGCTCGACACGCTGCTGCCCGACAGCCCCAACGTGCCCTACGACATGAAGGACGTGGTGGCCGAGGTCGTCGACGACGGCGACTTCCTGGAGTACCACGCCGCCTGGGCCCGCAGCATCGTCTGCGGCTTCGCCCGCATCGACGGGCGCTCGGTGGGCGTCGTCGGCAACCAGCCAACCGTGCTCGCAGGCGTGCTCGACATCGAGTCGGCCGAGAAGGCGGCCCGGTTCGTGCGCACCTGCGACGCCTTCAACATCCCGCTCGTCACCTTCGTGGACGTGCCCGGCTTCCTGCCCGGCGTCGACCAGGAGCACGGCGGCATCATCCGCCACGGCGCCAAGCTGCTGTACGCCTACTGCGAGGCCACCGTGCCCCGCATCTCGGTGATCACCCGCAAGGCCTACGGCGGCGCCTACGTGGTGATGGATTCCAAGGGAGTCGGCTCCGACCTCTCGTTAGCGTGGCCGTCGGCGGAGATCGCGGTGATGGGCCCGCAGGGCGCGGTGGAGATCATCTACCGCCGGGAGCTCGAGGCAGCCGCCGATGCGGCCGCCCGCCGCCGCGAACTGGTGGACGACTACACGCAGCGGCTGGCCAACCCCTACGTGGCCGCCGAGCGCGGCTTTGTCGACGAGGTGATCGAGCCTTCGCAGACCCGACGCAAGATCGTGGCCGGCCTGCGGATGCTGGAGTCCAAGCGCGAGGAGATCCCCGAGCGCAAGCACGGGAACGTTCCGCTGTGAGCCCCGCCAACGCGACGGGCGGCCCGCCGACCCTGCCTGACGGTGCGGAGATCGTCGCCATTGCGCCCGCGCCGACCGCCGACGAGCGGGCCGCCATCGCAGCCGCGCTGGCCACCCTCTGGCCCCAGCTGTGGCCGGAGGCTGCGCCCGCGGCCGCACCGGCCCCGTCGCCGCGGTGGCGCTACGCGGGCCGGCCGTGGAGGCGGCGGCACGGCTACGGCGGCTGGGTGTGACCGCGGTCGAATAGCGCCGGTGGCGGGGAGGCGAGCAGTAGCGGCAGGCGTCGGAGGTACTCGTCTCGCGGAATGACGGTCACGCCCAGCGAACGGAGATGCGGCGTGGACCATTGCACGTCGATCAGGCGGCGGTGACCATCGCGCAGTCCCTCCACCAGCGTCACGAGCGCCGCCTTCGACGCGTCCCGGGCCCGGTAGAACATCGACTCTCCGGCGAACAGCCCGCCCAGCCCGACGCCGTAGAGTCCGCCGACGAGTTGGTCGCCGTTCCATGCCTCGACGCTGTGGGCGGATCCCTCCCTGTGCAGACGCACGTAGGCGGCGATGATCTGGGCGTCGATCCAGCCGTGGGGCCGTGACGGATCCGCGCAGGCCTGCACCACTTCGGCGAAGGCGGTGTCGACTCTGATCTCGTAACGGCGGCAGGCGCGCCGCAGAGAGCGATGCACCACCAGATCGTCCAGCTCGAGCACACCTCTCGTCGGAGGCGACCACCAGCCGATCTTCCCTCCTGGCCGTACGGGCATGGGGAACAGGCCCCGGCTGTAGGCGGCGATCAGCGTCTCGGGCTCGAGATCCGCGCCCACCCCCGCAAGGCCCGATCGGTCGGTAGCCGTGGCGGGCGGGAATGCCCACCGGCACCGGGGCAGCGAACTGCGCCCCGGGTCGGATTGGACGGACATGGTCGAAGAGTAGGTTGAAGCGGTGACCAGGGCCGCCGGACCGCCGCCCGAACCCGCCCCATCGCCTCCGCCGGCCCTGCGGGCCGCGACCGCCGAGCGGTATCGAGAACTGGTCGCCGCGGCGTCGGGACGGGTGTTAGAGCTTCCCGACGCCGACCTCGACGCCGCACTGGCGGCTGAATCGGATCGCGGCGCCCGTTACGACACGGTGTTGTCGTTCATGAGGACACCGCAGGCCGCCGACCTCAGCGGCTTGGTGGCGGCGATCGGCCGGATACTGGCCGACGACGGCTGGATCCACATGATCGAGCCGGACGGCATCAGCACCGCAGGCGGACTAGGCCGGTCGCTGGTGCTCCGGCCTCGCCGTCGGGCATCAGCCGCGCCCGGATCCTCGGGTCGCGACGTGGTGTCAGCGCTGCGGGCGGGAGGGTTCACCGTGACCGACCTCCATCGGCGGGAGGCGGCCTCAGTTCCCCGGCGGTGGCGCCGATACGTGGAACTGCGGGCCCGCCGGGAGACGCCCCGCCGGGTTGATCCGACAGCCGCTCCGGGAAGCGAGGCGACAGACGAGCAGTGAGCCGGGCGGCCTTCCAACAGTAGCGAGACCGTCGTTGCGGCGACCTGGCGCCCTCGCCGACCAAGCCGCGGTCCTGATCAGCCGGCGGCGGCCGTCTCCTCAATGGTCACGGAGCGCACGGTCACGTCCCGTGACGGCGCCCCTCCCATGCTGCCGGTGGCGACGTGCAGGCCGATAATCGACTGCGCCACCGCCAGACCGGCGGCGTCGGTCTTCCCGAACACCACGTAGGTGCCCTGGCCGTCGAGCTTCGCCGCATTGGGGCCGGTGGTGATGAAGAACTGCGCGCCGCCGGCATCGGGCCCGGCCGAGCGCGCCATCACCAACTGGCCCGGCTCGTAGCGGTACGGGCCGGTGAGAGCGCCGGTCTCGGAGTCGGTCTCGAAGGCGGGCTCGTCCACGATGTTGTATCCCGGCCCGGGATCCGAGGCCGAGTTCGTGTGCGGCGAGCCGCCCTGGATGATGTCGATCGACGGGTCGGTCCGGAACAGCAAGGTGTCGTCGTAGTAGCCCCAGCGGGCCAGCGTCACGAAGTTGTTCACCGTCTGGGGCGTGGCCTCGGCTGTCAGGTCGAAGCGGATCTCGCCCTCGGTGGTGTCGAACACCGCCGTGTAGGCCGATGCTGGGTCGATGCACATGGGCTGGGGGCCGTCGAAGTCGATGACCCGCCCGCTGGATCCGTCCAGTTCAGGGCATCCCGGCTCTGAAGCGTCGCCCTGTTGGTCGCTGCCAGGCTCGGTCTCGGGTTCGGCGGCAGTGTCCCCCTCGGTCTCGGGTTCCGCAGCAGCGTCGGGTTCGGCAGCAGTGTCGTCCTCGGTCTCGGGTTCGGCAGCTGCGTCGGTCTCGGAATCGCCGACCGGCGCGCCGGTGGCATCCTCGCCGTCGTCGCCGCGCTGGAGGAACCCGACGACGGCTAGCACCGCGGCCGCCCCCAGCACCAGCCAACCGATCAGCTTCACTCGCCGGCGGGTGGACTGTCGCCGGGCCGCGGCCTGGTCGGCCGCGAGCCGCTGGCGACGGTTCTCACGCTGCCGCTCCCGCTTGGGTGTGCTCATAGGTCTCCTCGATCGAACAGTGCTAGCCGCCGGATGCGAACAGTCCGAACAGTCCGACCGCCAGCGAAGCGACCATCATCACCGTCACGAGCACGGCGAGGGTGCCCACCACCATGCGGCGGCGACGGTCGCGGCGGGAACTGCGGGTCCGTCGAGCGCGAGAGGCAGAGGTCTCGTCGGCTCTCGTGCGGCGCCTGCGCACGTCGCGTTGGGACGGCACACCAAAAAGCTATCGAGTCGGCCGCCCTAGAGTCTTGTGCAGTGCGACGGCGAGTTCATCGAGGCCGATTCTGGGGACCGGCCCAGACGAGTGCCGCGGCCGGATTGGCCGCACTCGTCACGGCTGGCGCGGCTGCGTGCGCGGCCACCGACGACGGGGCGATCGTCGTTCCCAGCGTGACCTCGGCCGATGAGACCTCCGACCGCGGCGAGGACGGGTCCACGCTTGCCCCGTCGGAGGCGACGGTGCAGGTGGACGACGTCGTCTATCGGTTCGCGGTCACCTGCCATGCGCTCGGCGCAGGGGATCTGCTCGTGCTCGGAGTGGCCGAGGATCCCGAGTCCGAACGCCTCGTGGAGATGTACCTGCAGGCGTTCATCGCCGATCCCTACATCGGGCTGAGGGTCGGCGACGGCAAACTGATCGAGGCGGCCCTCGACGCACCGCTAGACCTGTACATCCAGGATGACGTGATACGGGCCTCAGCGGTGCGCTTCGTGCACAGCCTCGACCTCGGCACCGGCGAGAGCGAGAGCGCCGGCCTCGGGGAACTGGAAGTCTCCTGCTCGGAGTACTCCAGGGGCCTTCCGACCGCGGGACTGTGACTCGACCGTCCTAGAAGGCTTCGGTCCGCTCATCGCGGCGAAGGTGCCTCCGGCCCTCTCACCCCTCCTCGCAGCCGGTGTCGAGCATGACCTGCGGCAGACGCCCCGACTTGAACGCCCGTACCTTGCCTTCGGTGATGTTGAACACCACCCGGTAGTTGCGGTCGCCCGGATCCTTGGGCACGAAGACGAGATCGACGGTGCCGTCCACCCGCACCTGACGGTCGATGGAATCCCCGAACAGGTCGGTGACCATCGACTCTGGCGACCCGACCCCCACTCCTGATCGCGTGGTGATCGGGCCGTCGTTGATGTCGACGCGTTCGATGGTGCTCTCGTGCACCAGGAAGACGATCCCCTCGGGGGCTTCGTAGGGAACTACGTGGTAGCACGCCCCGATCCCGCCGACAGGCACCAGCGGGGTTCCTGCGGCCACTTGGGCCTCGGCAACCGTCATCCCGAACTGCACCGAGTCCAGACCCACAGTCGAGACGGTGGAGTTGGTGCTCAGGGTCGGCGGACCGAACTCGTCCAGGTTGTCGGGTGCCTCGGGCGGCGGCAACGACGTGGTCGTAGGCGCGACCGTTGTCGTGGTGGTCGTCGTTGTCGTGGTAGGGGTCATCGCGTCCTCGCTGGACGGCTCTTGGGTCGCCCCGACGTCGTCCTGCGCCAAGCCGGCCGCGTCATCGGCCTCATCCTCCGGTTGCAGTGTCGGCACTGCGTCGTCGGCACTGTCGACTTCGTCGCTGTCCCTTCCCAGCCAAAGGATCAGCGACACGATCACGACGATTACGACGCCGAGAGCAACGAAGATGGGCACCCATCTGGGCCCGCGCCGCTCGACGCTGCCGGGCCAGAACGGAGCCTGCTCGTCAAGGTCGGGATTCCACTCCATTTGCGGAAAGGCTAGCCGGTTGCTGGGTATGCAGCGTGCATCGGCAGCCGGATCCCGAGCCTGCCGAAGCCGAGGCTCGGGGCCTTCTGGAAGGGCCCGCTCCGAACGTGAATCTCGCGGGCGGGGTGCTCTGGTGGGCCGCCCGGGGCTCGAACCCGGCGCCTTGAGATTAAAAGTCTCCTGCTCTACCCGATGAGCTAGCGGCCCGTAGCCATTGTGGCACTGTCAGCATGTTGTTCAGACGCCCGCAGCCACGATTCGTCCGTCGCGCCCGGCCGTGGCCGGTGCCGGCTCGGGACGCGGCCGTCAGCGCGATTCGGCGGTGTGGCCGTGGGCTTTGAGATCGTCGAGGTCGGCCCACTCCAGCGTTCGGGCGTGGGTCGCTTCCAACACCACTGCGGGCGCTGCCCCGGCCGCTAGCGCCTCGGTCCACCTGGGAGCGCACAAGCACCAGTGATCGCCGGGAGCCAGGCCGTCGAATCCGATTCGAGGCTGGGGAGTCGACAGGTCGTTGCCCACCGACTTCGAATACTCGAGGAACTCCGCCGTCATCACAGCGCACACCGTGTGCACCCCGTAGTCGCCCGAGTCGGTGTTGCAGCAGCCGTCGCGGAACCAGCCGGTGAGGGGGTCGAAGGAACAGGGTTGGAGCTCGCCCCCGAGCACGTTCTGGGCCACGGCCCGCCAGTCTGGCATGTCCGCCGGGCCGCTGCTGTCGGTCTCTATTGACGCAGGGCCGTCTGCGGCCACGCCCGGCTCGCCCTCATCCGTGACCGCCGGCGAAGGACAGGCAGGATACAGTCCGGGCGTGAGCGACGCCGAAGCCCGCCCGCACCGCAGCGACGAACTGACGCTCCACGAGATCGAGCAGGACTTCGATGTCATGGACTCGGCCTTGGCCGCGCTCGACGACGACGACCTGGATGCAGCCGAGGCGCTTGCAGACGGGCTGAGTGCCGCTGGTGCGCCGCCGCACAGCGAAGGGACCGTCTCGACGCTACCCCTGACGGATCCCCCGGGGCTAGCTGGCTAGAGCCTCAGGGGGCTTGCGGTCCAGGGACTCGTCGTCGCGGGCCAGGTCGCTCATGGCGAGCAGATAGCCCTCGGCCCGCTCCGCGTCGGGGTTGCGGTTGACGAGGGCCTGGAACTCCTTGCCGTGGTCGGCCACCACCAAGTGGGCCAGTTCGTGGACGATCACATGGTCGAGCACCCACGGCGGCGCTTGCGCCAGACGACTGGAAATGCGTATGTCGCCCCTATGCACGGAGCACGATCCCCAGCGGAAGTTCTGCCGCGAAGACCAGCGGATCGATTCCGGCTCTGGCAGCCCGAACCGGGCCGCCAGTTCCCGGGCCCGGGGCGCGAGCGGCACATGTCCGCACCGCCACTTCTCCTCGAAGCGAGCCACCACGCTGCTGACCAACATGTCGGCCTCGTCCTCCGGAAGCCATGCTGGTATGCGCACCTGCAGGACACCGTCCAGCAAGCGAGCCGACACCGTCTTGTGGCGTTTCGGGCTGCGGATCACCCGCACCGGCGGTCGGCTCGGCACCTCGGGGAGGCCTTCGTGGCGGGGCGGCGTCTCGGCGTCAATGCTCATGGTCACTCCATCGTCGCAACGGATGTCAGGCACACATCGTGGTGGATGAGCGCGATTCGCTTCCCTAAGCGAAAGTCGCCTGGACCCGCATGGACTCGGCGACCGTGGAGGTTTCGGATGCGCTCGAAAGAGCATCCGAAATAACGTTCAATAGCATAGATAATACCTGCATGGGTCACAGCCACAACATCCTCCGACCCGGGTTGCGGCGCGATGCGAGCAGCGGCGGCAAGAAAGCGCTCGATCAGCGACTCGTCGCTCTCCCATCCGGGCGGGTAGTCGCCGACGGCCAGCGCGCCTGGGTAGTCGCGGTGGATCTCGGCCGTGGTGAGGCCTTGCCATCGGCCGACGTCGCGTTCTCGTAAGTCGGCGTCGAGGACCACCGGCCCGAGGTCCAGCACCTCCGCCATGATGCGGGCCGTCTCCGCGGCCCGTGACAGATCGCTGGACACCACACGGGAGACGCCGCCCAGCGCGGCACCCGCAGCGCGGGCCTCGGCTCTGCCTGCATCGGACAGCGGCGGATCGGCTTGGCCCTGCCAGCGGCCCTCCGAGTTCCAGATGGACTCGGCGTGGCGGACGACGAGAATGTCGGTCATGGCGACAGGCGACCGTAACCCGGCCCCGCCCGTCGGACGCGGATGCTCGACACGCCGGCGTCGTCGTCGAGGAGCGCTCCACGCCGGTGGCCGCCCGCGGACTCGGAGCCGCCGGCAGGCGTCGTGACCTTGCGGCGCGGTCGTGACTACGATGCGGCCGTGGCGCATCTTCGGCTGTTCGCATCGGCTCGGGAGGCGGCCGGAACGGGTCGGGACACCGTGTCCGGTGCCACGGTGCGCGAGGTGCTCGAGGCGGCATGCGGACGCTACGGCGCGGATTTCGCCGGGTTGCTGGAGACCTGCCAGGTCTGGCGCAACGGCGAGCCCGCTGCGCCGAACGCGCCGGTGGGTGACGACGACGAGATCGCCGTGCTTCCCCCCGTCTCCGGAGGCTGAGCGCCCGCCAGGCGAATAGCTCAATATCCTCGACGCACTGTGAGCCGAGTCGCCGTGCTGTCGCTTCACACCTCGCCGCTGTCGCTTCCGGGCCAGGGCGACGCCGGCGGCATGAACGTCTATGTCCGCGAGCTCGTGTCGTCGCTGGCCCAGGCGGGCGTCGATGCCACGGTGTTCGTCAGGCGCCACGACCACGCTCCCGAGGTCGTCGGGGTGGAGCCCGGCTTCAGAGTGGTCCATGTTCCCGCCGGGCCGTTCGATCTGGACAAGGAGTCCCTGCCGACGGTCGTGGAGAGGTTCGCCGACGGAGTGAGGTCCTGGCTGGACGTCAGCCCGGTCGATGTGCTGCACGCCAACTACTGGCTCTCGGGCGTCGCCGGCCACCGGCTGAAGCACCAACTCGGCCTGCCTCTGGTCTGCACTTTCCACACGCTGGCTCGGGTCAAGGCCGAGACCGGCGATCCCGAGCCTCAGCGCCGCATCGATGCCGAGGCGGAGGTGGTCTCCTGCGCCGACGTGATCACCGCCAACTCGGTCACCGAGGCGCAGCAGTTGGCGCGGCTCTACGCCGCCGACCCCGAACGCATCGACGTGGTGCCGCCGGGGGTCGACTCCGCCTTGTTCTCGGTCGGGTCGCAGCGCGGGGCCAGAGCGGCGCTGGGCCTCGGAAGCGGGCCGGTACTGCTGTTCGTGGGCAGGATCCAGCCTCTCAAAGGGCTCGACATCGCGGTGGAGGCGTTCGCCGAGCTGAGCGCATCGTACCCCGACGCGCGCCTGTTGGTGGTCGGCGGCGCATCCGGGCCGGAAGGCGAGGCCGAGCTCCGACGCCTCGGTGCCGCCATCCGCTTGCACGAACTGGGGGACCGGGTGAGGCTCGTGGCGGCGCAGCCCCACCACCTGCTGTCGACCTACTACCGCGCTGCCGACGTCTGTCTGGTGCCCAGCCGCTCGGAGTCGTTCGGGCTTGTGGCTCTGGAGGCCGCGGCCTGCGGCGTTCCGGTGGTGGCGGCCGACGTGGGCGGACTGCGGGTTCTCGTCGACAACGGCCGCACCGGCATCCGGGTCGCCGGGCGCGACCCGTCGCGCTACGCGGCCGCAGCACGCTTGCTGCTCGACGATGCCGTGCTGGCCGAGTCGATGGGCCGCGGCGGCGCCGAGATGGCCGGCCGCTACTCGTGGACTGCCACTGCCGGACGCTTGCGGCGGATCTTCGAGGACCTCTCGGCGCGGGTCCCGGTGGACTGCACGGCCTGAGCCTCGGTGGACGAGACGGCGCCGGCCTCCAGCGAGGAGTTGGAAAGACTCGAGCGTCGCATCAACTCGTGGCTGGCTACCGCCGCGAAGGCGAATCCCGCCGTCGACGCTGTGGAACGAGGCCCGGCCGGCGAACGGCGCTGGTACGTGCGGATCCGCGGCGACGAGAAGGACGTGTGGACGATCTGGTTCACGCTGGGGCAGCGGACGCTGCACTACGAGACCTATCTCGTCCCGGCGCCCGAGGAGAACCACGCCAGGTTCTACGAGCACCTCCTTCGGCGCAATCGGCGCCTCACCGGGCTGAAGCTCGAGATCGGCGACGAGGACGCGGTCTTCCTGGCCGGTTCCACGCCCGTCGCGAGTGTGACCGAAGTCACCCTCGACGGAGTTCTCGGGTCGATGTACGCTGCCGTCGAGCTCGTGTTCCGGCCGGCGATGCGCATCGGCTACGAGTCGAAGTTCCGTGCATGAATACAACCTTGGAACTAGAAAAACTACCTTGATGTGCCCAATTCTGCCGAGATGGCATAGAGTGGGGTTGATTCCGGCGGAGACGGGTCGGCCGTTCCAGGGGAAGTTGCGGACCGCCCTGCTCCGCTGGAGTCAATCTAGTCCGCCGGGCCGAGGCCGTGTTCGGATCGGGCCGGCGTCGCTGATAGACCTACGGGGGTCCCGGCGAGGGTGCGCTTCGCCGGGACTACACTGCCGAAACGTCGCAGTCGCCGTCGAGGAGAGCCGGTGGTCGCTTTCGTCCTGTCAGTCCTAGTCACGGTGGTGCTCGCCGCCGCAGTCGTCCTCTACATGCGGCGGCGGCCGGTCGGCACCCCCGTCACTTGGGGCGAGGCCATGTTCGGTGCCATGATCGTCTTCTTCGGGCTGTTCTGGATCTACGGCGTCGTTCCCCACCAGTGGCTGGCATGGGCCGACAACGAGCTCAACTGGCGCACCGACAAGCTATTCGTCGGGCCGGGCGGCATCCTCAGGGCCCAGGCCCACGGCGGAAGCTTCCCGTTCACGATCACCTACGTGGTGATCCGCGACGTGATCGCGATCGGGATCTACGGCGCGGCCGTCGGGGCCAACGTCGCCATGTGGTTCATGTGGCAGAATCGGGGCAAGAAGGCCGCGGCCTCCGACGTGGTCGAGAAGTCGAGTTTCGGCCGTCCGCTCGTGCGAGAGGGGACGAAGGTGTGACCACCACCGACGCCAACCCTCCCATGCCGGAGTTCCGGGACGACTACGTGCTCCAAGAAGTCGACGCGGCCTGGCTCTCCAAGGCCGTCAAGCCCAAGCAGTTCATCCACATCGACCAGTCCGAGTGCATCATGTGCGAGGGCTGCGTGGACATCTGCCCGTGGAAGTGCATCTTCATGGTCACCCCGGACGCGGTCGACGAGGCCATCGGCACCGAACGGCCCGGAGTCGACCCCACCGACCGGGTGATCTTCACCATCGACGACGACGTCTGCACCCGCTGCGCCCTGTGCGTGGACCGGTGTCCCACCGGCGTGATCATCCTCGGCAAGATGGTCGAGCCCTCCCCCGGGGGCGACCCCCACCAGCGAACCAACTCCCACGGCTACGGCTACGGCATGCGCCTCGCCTGACACCGGCCCGTCACACCAGCCCTCAGCCATCCTCCGACGCACAGTCCATCCAGATCCGCAAGGAGACGGTCTCCCCCATGGCCATCGACACCGAAGAGCGAAAGAAGCCGCTGCCCCAGCGCCTGACCGACCAGATGAGCAGGCTGGGCGATCAGGTGCAGGGCTCCCAGGCTTGGAACTCGATCTTCCGACCCGGGTCGATCTTCCGCAAGGGCTACACCGACAGCCCCCGGAACCGCTCCTACGTAGTGATGAACAGCGTGCTGTACCACCTCCACCCGGTGAAGGTGAAGCGCCATGCCGTGAAGGTCAGCTACACCCTGTGCCTCGGCGGCCTGAGCTTCTTCCTGTTCATCTTGCTGACGGTCACCGGGATCTTCCTGATGTTCTTCTACCGGCCGACGGCGGCCCAGGCCTGGGACGACATATACATCCTGCAGACGTCGGTCACCTTCGGCCTGCTCGTGCGCAACATGCACCGATGGGGGGCGCACCTCATGGTGATCACCGTGTTCCTGCACATGGCTCGGGTCTTCTACCACGGCGCCTACAAGCCGCCCCGCGAGTTCAACTGGGTGATCGGCGTGATCCTGCTCAAGCTCACCCTGCTCCTGTCGTTCACCGGCTACCTGCTGCCTTGGGACCAACTCGCCCTGTGGGCGGTGACGGTGGGCACCAACATGATGGGATACACCCCGGTCTTCGGCGACCAAGTGCGCTTCGTGCTGCTCGGCGGCGTGGAGATCGGAACCGACACGCTGCTGCGCTGGTACGTGCTGCACGTGCTGATGCTGCCGTTCGTGCTGGTCATCTTCCTGGCCGTCCACTTCTGGAGAGTGCGCAAGGACGGCGGCATCTCGGGCCCGCTGTAGGGGCGGTGGCAAGAAGGGTCCACGGAAGCGATGACGACAGGCATCGGACACAGGGCGAACATCAAGCAACGAGATCGGAAGGCGACGACGGAAGACTGAGATGGTAGAGATCCCCGAGCATCTGCGACGGCGGGCCGAGGAGGCGCGAGCCAAGGCCGAGGCGGCCAAGGCGGCGGCTGCCGGCGCCGGTCAGGCTGGCGGAGAGAGCCAGTCGGAAGCCCAGCAGCAGGCCGCCAGCAAGATCCCCCCGCATCTGCTGGAGCGGTCGCGGGCCGCCCGGACTGCCGCGGACGCAGGCGCCGCCCCGGAGGCCCCGGCTGCCACCGCGGCCGGCGGCGCGGTGGCGGTGGCGGCCCCGCCCGCCGCCGCGCAGCCCGCTGCGGCCACCGGGCCCGGCGGTCACACTCAGCGGCTGCTGACGGTGGTGAAGTCGGGGTCGATCCAGGACGTGAAGTCCAAGCCCCAGGACAAGGTCCACGTGTGGCCCCACCTGCTGGTGGGGGAGTTCGTCGCGTCGCTGTTCATCACCGCGTTCACGCTGCTGTTCTCGATCTTCGTGAACGCACCGCTCCTGGAGTTGGCCAACTACAACCAGACACCGAACCCGTCCAAGGCGCCCTGGTACTTCCTCGGCCTGCAGGAGCTGTTGACGATGTTCCATCCGATGGTCGCCGGCGTCACCATCCCGGGCATCGGGCTGCTGCTGCTGATGCTCGCGCCCTACGTGGACAAGAACCCCTCCAAGAAGCCCGAGGACCGCAAGTTCGCCATCAGCCTCATGACCATCCACTTGATGTTCTGGGCCGTGCTGGTGATGATCGGATCGTTCTTCAGGGGGCCCGGCTTCAACTTCGTCTTCCCGTGGCAGGCGGGGCTGTTCTTCGAGCTGTGACGATGCTCGCGCACCTCACGGCAACGTCGTCGGACCGGCGGGTCCGGGGAGGCTGGCGATGATCATCTACGTTGCAATCGCAGTTCTGGCGGTGCTGGCCCTGGTGGCGGTGCTGGCGGCGGTGCGTCGCCGCCAGTCGGCCGCGGCCGTCGGCATGCTGTCGCGGGAGACCCTGCGCAAGGACCGGTCCTCGGTGGTGCTGCGCTCGGAGGCGGCGCCCTCCGGCCGGGAGGTCGAACGGGCCGCGGCCGCCGCCCGGGCCGGGTCGGCACTGGTGGCCTCCGGGCCGTCGGAGCCGCCCGTTCCGTACGTGCCTCCCGATCCTGAGACGATCGGCGTGAGCCGGCGGCAGTTCTTCAACCGCACGATCGTGATGCTCATGAGCCTCAGCCTCTCGGGCTTCGGCGTCGCCTGCATCGCGTTCCTGTGGCCGCAGGGCACCAGCGGCTTCGGCTCGAAGATCAAGGTCGGCCTGGTCAGCGACGTGCTCAGCGAGATCCGGGACAACAACGGGTTCCTGTACAAGCCCGAGGGCCGGATGTGGCTGACCGAGTATCCCAACGGCACCGTGGAGAAGGCCCTCGTGACCTACACCCCGGGCGAGCTGGCCGGCATGACCGCCGGCCAGCAGCTTGGTCTGGACGGAGGCATCGTCGCGCTGTATCAGAAGTGCCCGCATCTGGGGTGCCGGGTACCGGAATGTGCGACTTCGCAATGGTTTGAGTGCCCGTGCCACGGATCGAAGTACAACCAGGTGGGGGAGAAGCGGGGCGGGCCCGCGCCCCGGGGCATGGACCGCTTCGCAGTCGAGATAGGCGCGGACGGATCGCTGACTGTCGATACCGGCACGATCATCCAGGGCCCGCCGATCGGCACCAACACCACCGGCCAGGAAGCCGAGGGGCCGAGCTGCATCGGCCAGGCGACCGGGGGCCACTAGTGGTCCGAACCGAGCTGTAGGAAACACCCGCGCGCATGCTCCTTGCCGCCTCCACCCAGAGAACCATCGGGTTCGTCATACTCGGCATCGTCTTCGTCGGGTTCGTCGTATACCTGATCCTCAACGCTCGGTCGGCCCGCGAGGAGGTCGGAAGCGAGATCGAGCTGGCCGCCAACCGCAAGCCGTACCTGCCCGACGAGGAGCTCGAGGGCACCAAGCTCGACAAGTCTCTGCTGGCCGGTCTGGCCATGCTGGCCATCATCGGAGTCGGCCTACCGCTGTACTGGCTGGGCGAGCCCGGACGTCACTCGGGTCTCATCAAGGACACCGACCGGATCTTCGCCGACCGGGGCGGTGAGCTCTACGTCGAGGGCTCCGACTGCCAGCAGTGCCACGGCGCGGAGGGAACGGGCGGATCCGCACCGGTCACGCTCACCGACTCCGAGGGCAACTTCGTGGCCACGGTCGCGTGGAGCGCCCCTTCGCTCAACACCGTGCTGTCGCGCTTCAGCGAGGACGAGGTGCGCCATGTGCTCAACTACGGGCGCAACAACGTGATGCCGGCCTGGGGCACGCCCGGCGGCGGCCCCCTGACCGAACAGCAGGTCGAATACCTGATCCACTACCTGCGGCGGATCCAGATCCCCGAGTCGGAACTGCGCGAGATCGTCGACGGCGGCGTGCGCGAGGGCATCGCCGAGCATCTGGGCGTGGACGACGCCGACGGCGCGGTGGACGACTGGCTCGCGGCGGTTGACGCCGCGGTGGAGGAGGCTCGGGCCATGGCTCTGGCCGCCGACGAGTCCCTGGCCGGAGACGACGAGGCCATCCGCAAGGCCGGTCTGGAGTTGCTGGCGTCGGGTGAGGCGCCCGGCAGCGAGCTCTACCGCGCCTACGGCGAGATCCTGTTCAACAACCCGGCCGCGGGCGGCACCTACAGCTGCGCCCGCTGCCACACCTACGGCTGGTCCTTCGACGCCGCCACCGACGGCGACGACAGCATCGACGGCCATGCTGGCCCGATCATCGAGGCGTACAACGACGGCGGCGGGTTCTTCGGCCCCAACCTGACCGGCGGCAGCACCCTGGACCAGTTCGAGACCGCCGCCCTGCACGCCGACTTCATCTCCGCTGGCCAGAGCATCGGGCAGACCTACGGTCGAGGCGGCTCGGGCGGCAACGGCCAGATGCCGGGCTTCGGCCCCCGCACCGACGACGACCTAGAGGTGACCTACCCGGCCACCCTCACGCCGGAACAGATCGACGCCATCGTGGCCTTCGAGAGGAGCCTGTGACATGGAATCGCTCGATCTGATCGCCGGCCTGGCCTGGGACCCCGAGATCCGCGGCTTCATGGCGGTGTTCGCGGGCGCGATCACGCTGATGGGCTCGGTGTGGCTGCTGCTGGTGCTCAACACCGGCACCCGGCTCGGCTCGCTCATCGCCATGACCGGGCTCTTCGGCTGGATGGTGATCATGGCCGCGGTCTGGTGGATCTACGGCATCGGCTGGGCGGGCAGCGCCCCCAGCTGGCAGCTCCGGGAGATCAACGTCGGCGATCTCGACGCGGCCGCCCTCGAGGAGGCGACCTGGCTGCCGGACCGGGTCGAGCTTCCCAGCGCCTTCGACCTGGCGGTGGACTCCGGCGACCCCGTGGCCCGGGCCGAGTTCGGCATGGTCACCCGCGAGACCCTCACGCCCGACCAGACCGAAGGGCTCTCGCGGTCGGAGATCGACGAGCTCGTCGCCGACGAGCTGGCCCGCAACCGCGCCGCGACCCTGTCGGAGCTGGCCGCGGTCTCGCCGGGCGTGATACACGACGCCGAGGCGTCGGGCCGACTCAACTTCGGCGGATGGAAGCTGCTCTCCACGGCCGAGTCCGGCGAGGCCCAGGCGTCTGCGGTGGCCATGCTGCTCGACAGCGCCGATCTGGGCCTCACCACCCAGGGCGATTTCAAACTGCTCGAGGCCTACACCGTCGGCGGCAAGCGGGGCCTGCCCGACGACCCCAACCGGCTCGACCGGATCTGGACGCAGATCCGCACTGCTCTCACCATCACCCATCCGACCCGCTACGGCGTGGTGCAGGCCCAGCAGGTGATCGACCAGCCTCTGATCCCCGGCCAGCCGCCGCCGAGGCCCATCGTGGACGAGTCCAAGCCGGTGATCTCCGTGATCATGATCCGGGACCTCGGCAACCTCCGCCTCAAGCCGGCCCTGGTCACGCTTGGTTCCCTGTGCATCTTCGCGGCGCTGTGCCTGTTCCTGCACGAGAGGGACAAGCTGTCGTGGCAGCAGCGCGAGGCTGGCGCCAAGGCCGGAGGCTGAGCGATGCGGAACCCGGACCGCCTGCGCCGTCGGCGTCTCTGTGTCCTCCCGGGCGCCGGGGCCGGAGGCTGAGCGATGATGGGCCAGTACTTGCCGCTGCTAGGGCTGTTGGCGCTTGCGGTGGTGTTCGCGGCAGGCAGCTTCATCGCCTCGGGGCTGCTTGCCCCCCGCCGCCCGACCGTGCCGAAGCTCGATCCCTATGAGTGCGGGATCGTTCCGGCGAGGGACACGCCCGAACGGTTCCCGGTCAGGTTCTTCCTGGTGGCGATGATCTTCATCGTGTTCGACGTGGAGATAGTGCTGTTCTACCCGTACGCGGTGGCCAGGGGAGGCCTCGGCCTCTTCGGGCTGGTAGCCCTGCTCATCTTCACGTTCGCCGTCTTCGAGTCGTTCGTCTATCTGATCGGCGCAGGCGCGCTCGACTGGGGGCCGGCCTCGAAGGCCCGGGCCGCGGCCGCCGCGGCCAGAGCGGCAGCCGAGCCCGCCGATGACGCCGATGACATGGTGTCGCCCCGCCGCACCGCCCAGACCACCGTGCGCCGGGTGGGCCTCGAGGGGCGCTGGATCGACGAGGCAGTCTGATGGGTGCGCCCAGCCAGATCGCTGACCTGCGGGAGCATGGACTGCAGGCCATCCAGCACAACTTCATGACGTCCAAGCTCGAGAGCCTGGTCAACTGGGCCAGGGCCCGCAGCTGCTGGCCCGCGACGTTTGGGCTCGCCTGCTGCGCCATCGAGATGATGGCCACTGGCGCGGCCCACTACGACCTGGCCCGCTACGGCATGGAGGTGTTCCGGGCCTCTCCCCGCCAGGCCGACCTGATGATCGTGGCCGGCCGGGTGTCCCAGAAGATGGCCCCGGTGCTACGCCAGATCTACGACCAGATGACGGAGCCCAAGTGGGTCATATCGATGGGCGTGTGCGCCTCCAGCGGCGGCATGTTCAACAACTACGCCATTGTGCAGGGCGTCGACCAGGTGGTGCCCGTGGACGTGTACGCCCCCGGCTGCCCGCCCGGGCCCGAGACGCTGATGCACGCCATCTTCACGCTCCACCAGCAGATCACCTCCGACGAGCTGCTGGCCCGCCGGGCCGAGAGCGAGACCGGAGGAGCAGGCCTGGTGGTGCAGCAGCTCGACGGACAGACGGCGACCTCTACCATCCGTCGTCGGCATGACTGAGCGCTACGGCGCTCCCGTCGGGGCCGACGGTCCGTCGCGGGGCCAGGCTGTGATCCACCCGTCGAGGGGCCAGTGGTGCGATGTGGCCGCAGCGGCCCGGGCCGACGGGTTCGACCAACTCATCGACCTAACCGCAGTGGACTTCTTGACCTACGGCGCACCCCGGGGCCTGCCGGAGGGGATCGAGCCGGAGCGCTTCGAGGTGGTGGCCAGCCTGATCTCGCACGGGCGGCGGGAACGACTGCGGATGAGGGTGCAGGTGCCCGCCGAGGATCCGATCCTGCCCACCCTGTTCGACTTGTGGCCGGGAGCCGAGAGCCTCGAGCGCGAGGCCTACGACATGTTCGGGATCGTCTTCGAGAGTCATCCAGACATGTCGCGCATCCTGATGCCCGAGGACTGGTCGGGGCATCCCCTCCGCAAGGACTACGACAGCGGCAGCATCCCGGTGCAGTTCAAGGCCGCCTCCAACGTCCGGTGAGGATGCCGCGGTGAGCGTCACCGAAGCTCCGCCCACTGCCGAGGCCGCCCCCGCGGTATTGGCCACCCCGGGCGCCGAGCGGGTCAGCCGCCGCGAGGCGTCGGCAGTGCTGCGCATGTCGGAGGCGGAGGCCGCGGCGATCGGCGGCGATCCGGCCAATTCCGACGACGACGAGCTGGTTCTGTTGAACATGGGGCCGTCGCACCCGTCCACCCACGGCGTGCTGCGGCTGATGCTGGAGCTGTCGGGCGAGACGGTGCTGCGCTCCAAGCCGGTCATCGGCTACCTCCACACCGGCATGGAGAAGACGGGCGAGCAGCTCACCTACCTGCAGGGCGGCACCAACGTCACCCGGATGGACTACGCCTCGCCGCTGTTCAACGAGCTGGCCTTCTCGCTGGCCACCGAGCGGCTGCTGGGCATCGAGGTGCCGGAGCGAGCCACCTGGATCCGCATGCTGCTGAGCGAGCTCAACCGGGTCAGCTCTCATCTGCTGTTCATGGCCACCAACGGCATGGACCTCGGCGCGGTGTCGATGATGATCTACGGGTGGCGTGAGCGCGAGGAGGTGCTGCGCTTCTTCGAGAAGGTCACCGGCTTGCGCATGAACCACAACTACATCCGGCCCGGAGGTGTGGCCGCCGACCTGCCCGCCGACTGGCGCTCCGACGTGGTCGAGCTGATCGAGCTCATCGAGCCCCGCCTCGAGGAGTACGACACGCTGCTCACCGGCCAGCCCATCTGGCGCGAGCGGCTGCAAGGAGTAGGCGTAATCACCGTGCCCGAGGCTCTGGCCCTCGGGGCCACCGGACCGATCCTGCGGGGCGCGGGCATGGCCTGGGACCTGCGGCGCGACGAGCCCTACCTGTTCTACGACCAGGTGGATTTCGACGTGATCGTGGGCACCCACGGCGACTGCTACGACCGCTACGCCATCCGTCTCAACGAGATCCGCGAGTCGCTGTGCATCGTCTCGCAGATCATCGAGGCCATGCCCTCGGGCGACTACCGCACGCAGGACAAGAAGGTCACGCCACCGCCCCGGGCCCGCATCGACGCCTCGATGGAGGCGCTGATCCACCACTTCAAGATCTTCACCGAAGGGTTCAAGGTGCCTGTTGGCGAGGCCTACGCGGCCGTCGAGTCGCCCCGGGGCGAGTTGGGGGTGTACCTGGTGAGCGACGGCTCGTCGGTGCCGTACCGGGTGCATGTGCGGGCCCCGAGCTTCGTGAACCTCCAGACCCTGCCGCATCTGATGCAGGACGGTCTGATCGCCGACGGCGTGGCCATCATCTCCTCCGTCGACCCGATCATGGGCGAGGTGGACCGGTGAGCTTGGGCGCCGTGGCGGCTAGCGAGATGGACCGGTGAGCCTCAGCGCGGCCAACGAGGCGCTGGCCGCCGAGATCATCGGCCAGTTCCCGCGCCCCCGCTCGGCCCTGATCCCGCTGCTGCACCTGGCCCAGGAGCAGGACGGATACCTCACCGACGACGCCATGCGCCACATCGCCGAGCTGGTGGGGGCCACCCCGGCCGAGGTCAGGGGCACGGCCGGCTTCTACGAGATGTTCCGCTTCGAGCCGGTGGGCACCTACATGGTGAACGTCTGCACCAACATCTCGTGCCTGCTGTGGGGCGGCGAGGAGCTGCTGGAGCAGGCGTCGGACGCCTTGGGGGTCCGAGCCGGCGGCACCACGGCCGACGGCATGTTCACGCTGGAGGAGGTCGAGTGCATCGCGGCGTGCACCGAAGCGCCCTGCCTGCAGGTCAACTACCGCTACCGGCACCGGGTGACGCCCGACGACCTCCACCAGCTGATCGAAGACCTGCGAGCGGGGCGCCTCAGCGACGAGATCCCCGCTCACGGCACGCTCGCCCGGGTGCGTCAGTCGATCCCAGCTAGCCGCGCTGCGGGCGCGGCCGGGCCCGAGAACGCCAGCGACGCACCGGCGTGGCTGGCCCGCAACGAAGCAGGAGTACCAGGCTGATGGCTGGGTGCTCGTCTGCGGGCCCCGGCCGCGCCGTCGGCGTCGCGGCGAGGGCGTTGTGATGGCCGGGGGCGCCGACGGCTACGTGGCGCACGCCCCGGGCTATGTGGACAGCGGCGGCACCAAGATCGTCACCAGCCGCTTCGAGCACGAGGACTCCTACACGCTGCTGCGCTACAAGGCCACCGGCGGCTACAAGGGCCTGGGCGCGGCGCTGGAGACGACCCCGGCGGCGGTGCATCAACAGGTGCGGGACGCGGTGCTGCTGGGACGGGGCGGCGCCGGATTCCCGGCCGGGGTCAAATGGGGGTTCCTGCCCCCCGGCAAGCACCCCTACTACCTTGTCGTCAACGGCGACGAGAGCGAGCCGGGCACCTACAAGGACCGCCTGCTGATGGAGCGCGACCCCCACCAGTTGATCGAGGGGTGCCTGATCGCCTGCTACGCCCTGGGCCTGCAGCAGTGCTTCCTGTACGTGCGGGGCGAGATGGTGCTGGCTCAGGAGCGGATCGCGGCCGCCCTCAACGAGGCCTACTCGGCCGGGTATGTGGGCCGGGACATCTGCGGCACCGACTTCTCGGTGGACATCGTGATGGCCTGGGGCGCGGGCGCCTACATCGTGGGCGAGGAGACCGCGCTGATCGAGAGCCTCGAGGGCCGTCGGGGGATGCCCCGCCTCAAGCCGCCGTACTTCCCGGCCGCAGTGGGCCTGTACGGCCAGCCCACGATCGTCAACAACGTGGAGACGCTGAGCAACCTTCCGTGGCTGATGGTGAACGGCGCGGACGCCTACCGCCAGCACGGCTCGGAGTCGTCGCCGGGCACCCGGATGTTCGCGGTCTCGGGCCATGTGCGCCGTCCCGGCGTGTACGAGGTGCAGCACGGGGTCACCACTTTCCGGGAACTCCTCTACGGCGACAGCTTCTGCCGAGGCATGCGCGACGGCCGAGAGCTGAAGATGTTCATCCCCGGAGGCGGGTCGGCGCCGTGGTTCTTCGCCGAGCATCTCGATCTGCCGCTGGAGGCCCGGCCGGTGGGGGCGGCCGGGTCGATGCTCGGCTCCGGCGCCATCGTGGTCATGGACGACACCACCGACGCGGTGCAGGCCGCCTGGCGGGTGGTGAAGTTCTTCGCCCGAGAGTCCTGCGGCAAGTGCACTCCGTGCCGGGAGGGCACCACCTGGCTGGAGCAGATCCTTCGCAGGATCCTCGACGGCGACGGCCGGCCCTCCGACATCGACCTCCTGCTCGACATCGGCGACAACATAAGTCCCGGCCCCTACCCGGTGGCCGCCCATGACGGCTTGGAGGCGGTTCCGTTCCCGCCCCGCCAGACCACCATCTGCCCGCTCGGCCCGTCGGCGGTCGCCCCGGTGGTGTCCACCATCCGCCGATTCCGCCACGAGTACGAGGCGAAGATCACCCGCCGCGACCCCATCCCAATCGAAGTCGTGCCAGTAGCAGCGAGCCGATGACTACGGACGGCGGTGCGACCCGTGAGGCCGGGGGGTGGCACGGGGGCAAGGAATGGCGCCGCTTGCGGCGTCAGGCCGCGCCCGTGACAGGACCCGCCGGCCGGGGAGTCCTGCCATGACCGCGGTAGACCCTCAGGCCGCGGCGGAGATCACCGTTGACGGCGAGACCCTGGCCGCGAAGCCGGGCGAGATGCTGATCGAGGCCTGCGAGCGCAACGGGACCTACATCCCGAGGTTCTGCTACCACCGGCGCATGAGCCCGGTCGGCATGTGCCGCATGTGCCTGGTGGAGGTGGACACCGGACGGGGATTCGCCCTCCAGCCTTCGTGCATGGTGCCGGTGTCGGAGGGCATGAACGTGTCCACCGAGTCCGAGGCGGCCAAGAAGGCCCAGGACGGCGTGCTGGAGTTCCTGCTGATCAACCATCCCCTCGACTGCCCGGTCTGCGACAAGGGCGGCGAGTGCCCGCTGCAGGACCAGACGATGGCCTACGGGCCGGGCGAGACCCGCTTTGTGGAGGAGAAGCGCCACTTCACGAAGCCCGTCGCCATCAGCGAGACCGTCTACCTTGATCGGGAGCGTTGCATCCTCTGTGACCGCTGCACCCGCTTCGCCGACGAAGTGGCCGGCGACGCTCTGATCCACTTCATGGGCCGAGGCAACCTCACCGAGGTCAACACCTACCCGAACGAGCCCTTCGCGTCCTACTTCTCGGGCAACACCGTGCAGATCTGCCCGGTGGGGGCGCTGACTGCCAAGCCCTACCGCTTCAAGGCCCGTCCCTGGGACCTGACCGAGACGGTCTCGACGGCCTGGGTGGACAGCGTGGGGGCCAGGGTGGCTGTGCAGGCGTCGCGCAACCGGGTGCTGCGAGTGCTGGGCGTGGACTGCGACGCGGTCAACTGGGGCTGGCTGTCCGACAAGGAGCGCTTCGGATTCGAGGCGCTAAACAGCCCCGAACGCCTCGACACGCCCCTCATCCGCGACGCCGTCGGCGACCAGGGCCTCGAGTTCAGGCAGGCCGGCTGGGGCGAGGCGCTGGGCCGGGTGGCCGACGCCCTCTCTGCCGCCCCGCCCGAGCGGGTCGCAGTGCTGGGCGGCGCCCGTCTCACCAACGAGTCCCAGTACATGTGGGCCAAGCTGGCCAAAGGAGTCATCGGCACCGACAACGTGGACGCCCAGCTAGGAGACGGCCTCGACCCGGCGCTCGTGCTGGGTCTGCCTAGGGCAACTATCGACGAGGCCTGCCGCCCTGGCGGGACCGTCGTGCTCATGGGGCCCGACCCCAAGGAGGAGCTCGGCACCCTCTACCTGCGCCTCCGCCACGCCGTCGTCAACGACGGCGTGAAGCTCATTGAGGTCGTGCCCTGCGCCACCGGCCTGTCGCACTTGGCCGCGCATTCCCTACGCCCCGTGCCGGGCGCGACTGCCCAACTGGCCCAGGCCCTGGTGATCGCCGCCGATTCCGAGCGCCCCGAGCCCTCCAGCGGCGACGAGACGGCTGCCCCGGTCTCGGTGCCCGAGTCTCAGGCCCGGACAGCCGACGCCGTACGGGCCGCAGTAACCGCCTGCGGCGTGGCCGTCGACCGGATCGAGGAAGCGGCCCAGGCCCTGGCAGCAGCCGACGGCGGTGTGACGGTGATCGTGGGCCGGGCGTCGCTGGCCGAGCCGGCCGGCATCGTCGAGGCCGCGGCACTGGAGCTGGCCGAGCTCCCCTCGGCGCGCTTCCTGTCAGCGCTGCGGCGCGGCAACGTGCACGGCGCGCTCCACGCCGGTCTCGCCCCGGGCCTGCTGCCGGGCCAGACCGGGCCGCCCGAGACCGACACCGAGCAAGCCGAAGCCCTGGATCAAGCCTGGCCCACCAGACCGCAGACCGAGGGACTCGACGCCCACGGCGTCCTACAAGCAGCCGCCCAGGGCGAGGTCGATGTGCTGGTACTGCTTGGTGCCGACCCGCTCAACGACTTCCCAGACCGCAACCTCGCCTACCGAGGACTCCGAGGCGCCGCACTGGTGGTAGCGGTCGATCTGTTCCTCAATGACTCGGCAGACCTAGCGGCCGACGTGGTCCTCGCCGCTGCCGGCCCCACCGAGCGCAACGGCACCTTCACCAACCTCGAGAGCCGCATAAGCGCCACAAGCCGCAAGGTCACACCACCAGGAACCGCCCGCCCCGACTGGATGATCGCCTCCGAGCTCGCCGACCGCCTAAGCCCAGGCACCGGCATCGAGTCCCAAGAAGCCATCCAAGCCGAACTAGCAAGCATCTCCAAGATCCACCAACCGCTCACCGAGCAAGCCCCAGAGGTGAACTCCATAGAAGGAGCACTGCTCCCAGCAACCGGCGCAACCAACGAGGCTGGCGGGTGGCGCCGAGGCCGTTCGGCCGGAGGTGGGCGCCAACCCGCCGGCCGACCGGCATCGGTGACAGCCCCCGCCAGCCGGGAAGAGTCACGCGCAGAGCAGGACCCCTCCCAAGAAGGAGCCCCCGCCAACTTCGCGCTCATCGCAACCCGCACCATGTACGACGACGGCACAATGCTCCGCCACTGCCCGTCGAGCCGCGGTCTGGCCCCGGCCGCAACAGCCCGAATCAACCCGTCGGAGCTTCCCCGCATCGGCCTCGCCGACGGAACGGCCGTGAGAGTGTCATCGGACTGCGGCCACATCGAAGCGGTGCTCACCGCCGCCGCGGCCGTGCCCGAGGGCTCGCTGGCCGTCAACTGGATCTCGCCCTGTGCGCCCGCCAACACGCTGATCGCCGCCGGTGAGCCGGTCACGTTCGTGAGGGTGGAGACGCTGTGACCCGCACGCTGGTGCTGGCCGCCGACCCGATGCTGGCTGGCGAGATCGGCTGGGTCGAGGTGGTGCTCGTCGCGGCGAAGGTCGTGGTGGCCTTCAAGGCTCTGCTGGTGGCGGTCATGCTGATGATCTGGTTCGAGCGGAAGCTCCTCGGCGGTATGCACCAGCGTTTCGGACCCACCATCGCCGGACCCTGGGGGATCCTTCAGACCCTCGCCGACGGCACCAAGCTCTTCTTCAAGGAGGACCTGGTCCCCGATCGCTCGGACCGCTTCGTGTTCAAGTTGGCGCCCTACCTGTCGCTGGTGCCCGCCTTCCTGGCGTTCGCCATCATCCCGCTAGGCGGAGACTTCAGCGGACGTGGCGGCGAGGTCGAGTGGTGGGGCCGCACCACCTACCTGCAGGTCGCCGACCCGCCGGTAGGCATCCTGCTGTTCCTGGCCATGAGCTCGCTGGCCGTGTACGGCGTGATGCTGGCCGGCTGGTCGTCGGGATCGAAGTACCCGCTGCTCGGATCGGTGCGGGCCTCGGCCCAGATGGTCAGCTACGAGGCCGCTCTCGGCCTGGCCGTGGCGTCGATCGTGCTGGTGAACGAGTCGCTGTCCACCCACGACATGGTGATGGTGCAGGCCGGTGAGGGGTTCCTCGGCCTCATACCGCGCTGGAACCTGATCGTCACCGGGCTGGTGCCGTTCATCGTGTTCCTCATCGCCGGAACCGCTGAACTCAACCGCCCGCCGTTCGATCTGGTGGAGGCCGAGCAGGAACTGGTCGGCGGCTTCCACACCGAGTACTCCTCGATTCGCTTCGCGCTCTTCTTCCTGGCCGAGTTCATGAACACCATCACCATGTCGGCCGTCATCGTCACGCTGTTCTTCGGCGGCCCGGCCGGGCCGGTGCTCGTCGGGGAGGTGGCCGGCATGAGCGTGGCCTGGGCCTGGGGTTTCGTCTGGTTCTTCGCGAAGCTGTTCGTGTTCCTGTTCGTCTTCGTGTGGATGCGGGCCACGTTGCCCCGCTTCCGCTACGACCAGTTGATGGACCTGGGCTGGAAGGCCCTGATCCCGGTGGCGCTGGGCTGGTTCCTGTTCCTTGCCGCCCTCGAGGTGGGACGCGACCGAGGCTGGAGCCTGGCCGTGGTCACTCTGGTGTCGCTGGCGGCGTTCGCAGTGGGCGGCTCGCTGCTAGTGAGGGCCGTTCGCAGCGGTCGAGGTGGCCGCACCGATGAGCCCGGCCCGCCCGCCGGGCGCGCCGACCGGGCGGAGGAGACGGTCTGATGGGATATCTGCACGGCTTCGCGGTCACCTTGCGCCAACTGTTCCTGCCCAGGGTGACCACCGACTACCGGGGCGGCTTCGACCCCGACTCGTCCCGCGACGTCAAGCGGGACAAGCCTGAGCGGCTCCACGGCCGCCACGTCCTCAACCGCTACGAGGACGGCATGGAGAAGTGCATCGGCTGCGAGCTCTGCGCCGGAGTGTGCCCGGCGAACTGCATCTACGTGCGCGGCGCCGACAACGACCCCGACGATCCGGTCGCGCCGGGCGAGCGCTACGGCTACGTGTACGAGATCAACTATCTGCGCTGCATCCACTGCGACCTGTGCGTGGAGGCCTGCCCCACTCAGGCGATTACCGAGTCGAAGCTGTTCGAGTTCTCCTTCACCAGCCGCGACGACGCCGTCTACACCAAGGACGAACTGCTTGTGGACGACGACGGCCGGCCCCGCCAGATGCCCTGGGAGGACTGGCGCGAGGACGAGGATGCTCACACCTCGGCCTGGATGCGGGCCACGTCGCCGTCGGGGGATCACCGCTATGTGGGCTCGGTGGCCTGGTCCGGCGAGCTCGGATACGGGGTCCGCCCCGCCGAACCGCCCGACGCTCCTGGTGATCCGCAGGAGGAGGCGGCCGATGGCTGAGGCCGTCTTCGCGGTCGCCGCAGTGCTGATGCTCGTCGGCGCGGTCGGCGTGGTGGCCAGCCGCAACCCGGTTCACGCCGCGCTGTTCCTCGTGCAGACGCTGGTCGGGGTGGCGCTGTTGTTCGTGCTGCACGACGCCCACTTCCTCGCCGCGGTACAGGTCATCGTGTACGCGGGCGCCATCGTGATCCTGTTCCTGTTCGTGATCATGCTGCTGGGAGTGGACAAGGCCGAGGAGTTGCGGATCGAGCCCATCGTCGGCCAGCGGCCGCTGGCCGCGGTCATGGGCGTGGCGCTCGCGGCGGTGCTGGGCACGGTCGTCTTCGCCGGTGCCGACGCTCTCAGTGGCACCGTCCGGACGGGCGGCGAACGCGCCCTCGACAGCGACGCCACCGACATCGAGCGACTCGGACGGGTCCTGTTCAGCGAGTTCGCCTTCGCGGTGGAGATCACTGCCGCCCTGCTGACCATCGCAGTCGTCGGAGCGGTCGTGCTGACCCGTCGCCGCGCCGGCGGCGGCCAGCCCCACGCATCGGCCGGGGCGGACTGATGGAACTGGCCGAGATCTCCACAGGCTGGTACCTGCTGCTGTCGGCCGCGGTCTTCGCGATCGGCGCGGTGGGACTGCTCGTGAGGCGCAACCCGCTGATCATGTTCATGTGCGTCGAGCTGATGCTCAACGCGGTGAACGTGACCTTCGTGGCGCTGGGCGGGAGCCTCAACGACTTGGGCGGCCAGCTCGCGGTGTTCTTCGTGCTGGTGGTGGCGGCCACCGAGGTGGTGATCGGCCTGGCGCTGGTGGTGGCCATCAACCGGCGCCGCTCAGGAGCCACCGCCGACGACATGTCGCTGCTGAAGGGCTGAGATGCTCGACGCGGCCTGGCTGGTCCCCGCATCCGTTCGCTGGCGCGGAGTCGCGCGCCGCGCTGAAGGGCTGAGATGCTCGACGCGGCCTGGCTGGTCCCCGCATCCGTTCGCTGGCGCGGAGTCGCGCGCCGCGCTGAAGGGCTGAGATGCTCGAAGCGGCCTGGCTGATCCCCGCCTTCCCGCTGGCCGGCTTCGCGGTGCTGCTGCTCGCGGGGCGCCGTCTGGGCGAGCCCCGGGCTGGCTGGCTGGCCACCGCGGCCATGGTCGGATCGTTCGCGGCCTCCGTGGCCGTGTTCGGCGGCCTGATGGCCCGCGACGCTGCGGAGCGCCGCTTCGTGCTCACGCTGTTCGAGTGGGTGCCGGTCGGCGACTTCCGGGTGGACGCCGGCCTGCTCGTGGATCCGCTGTCGGTGACGATGTCGCTGTTCGTCACCGGCGTGGGCGGGCTCATCCATCTGTACGCCGTCGGCTACATGCACGGCGACCGCGACTTCTCGAAATTCTTCGTCTACCTGAACCTCTTCGCCTTCTCGATGCTCGTGCTGGTGCTCGGCGACAACCTTGCCCTCACCTTCCTCGGCTGGGAGGGCGTGGGCGTCTGCTCCTACCTGCTCATCTCGTTCTGGTTCACCGAGGAGGCCAACGCCGTGGCGGGCAAGAAGGCGTTCGTCACCAACCGGGTGGGCGACTGGGGCTTCATGCTGGCCATGTTCTGGGCGTTCTCAGCCGTCGGATCGGTCCGCTACCTCGACCTGTTCGGCCGGGCCGGCACGCTGGCGGCCACCACGGCCACCGCCATCGTCGTGCTGCTGTTCGTGGGCGCCGCGGGCAAGTCGGCCCAGATCCCCCTGTACATCTGGCTGCCTGACGCCATGGCTGGCCCTACGCCGGTCTCCGCGCTGATCCACGCGGCCACCATGGTCACCGCGGGCGTCTACCTGATGGTTCGGGTCAACCCGGTGATCGCAGTGGCCGAGGGATGGGCGCCCGACCTGATCGCCTGGGTGGGGGTGGCCACCGCCCTGTTCGCCGCGGGCGCGGCCACCGCCCAGAACGACATAAAGAAGGTGCTGGCCTACTCGACCGTGAGCCAGCTCGGCTACATGATGCTCGCCGTGGGGACGGGCGCGTATGTGGCCGCCATCTTCCACATGGTCACCCACGCCTTCTTCAAGGCCCTGCTGTTCCTGGGGTCGGGATCGGTGATCCACGCCCTCGACGGCGACCAGGACATGCGCCGCTACGGAGGGCTGCGCGCCGTCATGCCGATCACCTCGGCCACGTTCATCGTCGGCTGGCTGGCCATCGCGGGCGTGCCTCCTCTGTCGGGGTTCTGGTCCAAGGACGAGATCCTGGCCTACGCCTATGACAGCAGCCCGGCGCTGTGGGCTGTCGGGCTCGTCACCGCGGTGCTGACCGCCTTCTACATGAGCCGCCTGGTGTTCATGACCTTCTACGGCTCGTCCCGCCACGGCGACGAGCAGCATCCCCACGAGCCGTCGGCTCTGATGACCGGGCCGCTGGTGGTGCTGGCCGGAGCCGCGGCCGTGGCCGGGTTCTTGAACCTGCCGTTCAGCTCGGGCCTGCACTTCCTGGGCGACTGGCTGAAGCCGTCGCTGTTCGGCAACGAGGCCCACCTGGCCATCGGCGGCGGGGTGCAATGGCTGCTCGCGTTGGTCGCGATGGCGGGCGCCGCGGCCGGCATCGCCCTGGCCGTGGCCGTCTATCTGCGCGCTCGCTTCCCGGCGAGCCTGGTGGAGCGCTCCGCCGCGGCCCGAGCGTTCTACGTGGACGAGGCGGTCACCCGTTTCGTGGGCGGGCCGGGCCGGCGGGTCTTCGATCTGGTCGCCGCCTTCGACGCCAAGGTCGTCGACGGCGCGGTCGACGGGGTGGGCCGCTCGGTTCGGGCCGGCGGCGCCGCGCTCAGACGGGCCCAGTCGGGCCTCGTGCGGTTCTACGCCCTGCTCACCGCCGTCGGCGCGGTGGCGCTGCTGGTCTGGTTCCTCACCAGGGCGAGCCTGTAGATGTCCGTCTCGGTGCTCGCAGCGGCCGCCGCCGGGTACTCGTCGGAGCCGTTCGCGGTGCTCACCGCGCTGGTGCTGGTCCCGGCCGCGGGCGCGCTGGTGCTGCTGGCGATGCCGCGCTCGCGGCCCGACCTGTTCAAGCTGGTGGCGCTTCTGGCCTCGGCGTCGACGGCCGCGCTGGCAGTGTGGATGCTGGCGTCGTTCGACCGCGGCACGGCTGCGACCTTCCAGTTCTCGGAGCGCTACCAGTGGATCGAGGGGCTGGGCGTGTCCTGGCAGGTCGGCGTGGACGGGCTGTCGCTGTTCCTGGTGGTGATGACCGCGCTGATCTTCCCGCTGGCCATCGTGGGCGTGGAAGCCGAGCACTCGCCCAAGCCCTACTACGCCTGGCTGCTGATCCTGGAGACGGGCTGCCTGGGCACGTTCGTGGCCCTCGACCTGATCATGTTCTTCGTGTTCTTCGAGGTCGTGCTGGTGCCGATGTACTTCCTGATCGGAGGCTGGGGCCACGGGCGGCGGGCCTACGCGGCCATCAAGTTCTTCCTGTTCACCATGTTCGGCTCGGCGCTGATGCTGGTAGCCATCGTGGCCCTCGCGTTCCTGCACTCCTCGGCCGCCGGCGGCGACGTGACCTTCGACCTGCTGGCGATCGCGGAGGCCCAGCTGTTGGCCACCGACACCGCCCGCTGGCTGTTCCTGGCGTTCGCGCTGGGGTTCGCGGTGAAGGTGCCGCTGTTCCCGGTGCATACCTGGCTGCCCGACGCGCACACCAACGCGCCCACCGCGGGCTCCGTGATCCTGGCCGCGGTGATGCTCAAGCTCGGCACCTACGGCCTGGTGCGCTTCGGCCTGTACCTGTTCCCGGAGGCTTCGGTCTACTTCGCCCCGCTGCTGGTGACCCTCGGCGTGGTCGGCATCATCTACGGCGCGGTCGCCGCGGCGGTGCAGCGCGACCTAAAGCGTCTGGTGGCCTACTCGTCGGTGGCCCACCTCGGCTTCATCGTGATCGGCACCTTCGCCATCAACACCGAGGGCCTCACCGGCGGCGTGCTCCAGATGGTCAACCACGGGGTGTCCACCGGGGCGCTGTTCCTGCTGGTGGGCATGATCTACGAGCGCCGCCACACCCGCGAGATCTCCGAGCTGGGCGGCTTGCAGAAGCCGGCGCCGCTGCTGGCCGCGGTGTTCACGTTGGTGATGCTGTCCTCGGTGGGGCTGCCGGGTCTCAACGGCTTCGTCGGCGAGCTGCTGGTGCTGCTCGGCGCTTTCAACGCCCACCGCTGGTGGACGGTGGTGGCCGCAGCGGGCGTGATCCTGGCCGCCGTCTACCTGCTGTGGGCCTATCAGCGGGTGTTCCACGGGCCGGCAACGGGCGCCAACGCCGAGATGCCCGACCTGCGCTGGCGCGAGGGCCTGCTGATGGCGCCGTTCGTGGTTGCCATCGTGTTCATGGGCGTCTACCCCAAGCCGGTGATCGAGCGGATCGAGCCGGCGGTGGACGCGGTAGTCGCCCATGTCGAGAAGAACGTCCCGGGCTTCGCCGAGCCTGTCGCCCATGTCCAGCCCGCAGTGACTCTCGACGACCTGGCCGAAAGTAGTCGCGCCAACGGCCACCACGGCGAGGGCTCCAGCGGCAACCACGGCTCAGGCAGCGGTGACGGCTCCGGCGTCAGACGACCACGGCTCAGACGACCACGGCTCAGACGACCACGGCTCAGACGACCACGGCTCAGACGACCACGGCTCAGACGACCACGGCTCAGACGACCACGGCTCAGACGACCACGGCTCAGACGACCACGGCTCAGACGACCACGGCTCAGACGACCACGGCTCAGACGACCACGGCTCGGGAAGCGGTGACGGCTCCGACGGCGGCCACGACGAGGGCGGCGGCTGATGGGCGCGGTACTGGCCCAACTCGGTCCGGTCGAGTCCCCGGCCGTGGACTGGGCCGCGCTGCTGCCGGTGCTGCTGCCCGCGGCCGGTGCGCTGGTGCTGCTGATGGTCCGCTCGCTGGTCCCGGCTCGGCGGCTGTCGCCGGTCCTCGACGCGGTGTGGACGGTCGCCCTGTCCGCAGCTGGCCTGGTCTCGGTGGCGGTGCTGTGGAATCACGACCGCGAGCCCGGCGGCTTCGGCGATCAGTTCGTCCTCGACGGCATGGCGATGTTCGTCGCCGCCGTGGTGCTCGGCTCAGTCGCGCTGGTGGCGCCGACCCTGCCGCATTACTGCCGCCGGGTCGGCATCGACGGCTCGGAGATCTACGTGCTGATCCTGCTGGCCGCGGCCGGTGCGGTGGTGATGGCCGGGGCGGCCGACCTGATCGTGCTGTTCCTCGGGCTGGAGACCATGTCCATCGCGGCCTACGTGATGGCCGCGCTCAACCTGCGCCGCCTGGCTTCGCTGGAGGCCGGGATCAAGTACTTCGTGCTGGGCGCCTTCTCCACCGCGTTCCTGCTCTACGGCATCGCCTTGGTCTACGGCGCCACCGGCACCACCAGCCTCACGGGCATCGCCCAGTACTTCGAGGACTTCATCGTGCTGCGCGACGCGATGCTGCTGGCCGGCCTGGCCCTGCTACTGGTTGGCCTGGCGTTCAAGGTGGCGGCCGTGCCGTTCCACGCCTGGGCGCCCGACGTGTACACGGGCGCGCCCACACCGGTGACCGCCTTCATGGCCTCTGCGGTGAAGGCCGCCGGCTTCGTGGCCTTGCTGCGGGTGTTCGTCGAGGCGCTGGGCCGGCGCGCCGACGACTGGCAGCCGGTGGTGTTCGCCCTGGCCTGCGCAACCCTGGTCGTCGGCTCGATCCTGGCCGCGGTGCAGGACGACGCCAAGCGCCTCCTGGCCTACTCGTCGGTCTCGCACGCCGGCTTCATCCTGGTAGGCGTCCAGGCCGCCTCCGACGAGGGCACCACCGGCGTGCTGTTCTACCTGGCCGCCTACGCGGTCATCGCCATAGGCAGCTTCACCGTCGTGGCCTCGCTCTCAGGCCCCGCCGACGATCGCACCAGTCTCGACTCGCTCGCCGGCCTCGGCAGCCGCCGTCCCGCCCTGGCGCTGGGGTTCACGATCCTGCTGCTGGCACAGGCGGGCGTGCCGTTCACCACCGGCTTCGTGGCCAAGTTCTCAGTGATCGCCGCAGCCGCCGACGCCCGCTCCTACGGCCTGGCCGTCGTCGCCATGATCAGCGCGGTGATCGCCGCCTTCGCCTATCTCCGCCTAGTGGTGGCCATGTACTTCCGAGACCCCGGCCCCGAAGCAGATGGGCCCCGCGCATCCGTCGCCCACGGTGCCGCCGCAGTCATAGCCGTAGCCGTACTGGTCACCGTCGCCCTCGGCGTCGCCCCCGCAGCGCTCGAGTCCCTCGCCAGCACCGCCACTGGCCAATAGACCCCGAGCGAGCGACCGACCGGGTTCGGGCGACCGGAGCGGGTGGCTGACAGAATGGTGGGGATGGTCACGGCGGAGATGAAGGCGGCGTTCGACGCCGACGGCGTCGTCAAGGTCCCGGGCGCAGTGGACGGCGAGTGGGTCGAGCGGATACTCGAAGACGCCGGGCGAGAACTGGGCGATCCCGGCCCGTGGGTGACCGACACGAACCCCGGCGCAGCCCAGGACCGCCTGTTCACCACCCGGTACCGATGGCAGCACGAGCCGGTGATCCGCGACTTCGTGTTCTCCTCGCCCATCGCGGAGATGGCGGCGTCCCTCGCCGGATCGTCGACGATGCGCTTCTATTTCGACCACCTGCTGGTGAAGGAGCCGCTCACCTCCGCGCCCACGCCGTGGCACCAGGACATTCCGTACTGGCCCTTCCTCGGCAAGCAGATCGTGTCCGCCTGGGTCGCCGCCACCAGCAGCCGCGTGTCGGAGAGCTCGCTGGAGTTCGTGAGGGGCTCGCACCGCTGGGACGCCTACTTCGCGCCGGAGTCGTTCGACGGCCAAGGCGGATGGACCGACGACTTCAAAGGCGAGCCCATGCCCGACATCGAGGCGGCGCGGCACAGCCCGGAATGCCCCTACGAGATCGTCGGGTTCGACGTGGAGCCCGGAGACGCCATCTTCTTCTCGGCCTGGATCGTGCACGGAGCGCCCGGCAACGCCGGCGCCGGCCGCCGGGTCGCCCTGTCCACACGATGGCTCGGGGACGACACCACCTGGTTCCCCCACGACGGCTGCGACCCGACCGTCACCCAGCGCGACACCACCGCCGTGCCGGGCGACTATCCCGACGATGACGCGAGGTTCCCGCTGGTATACGAGCGGTCCGCATGAAATCTCGATCCGCCCCAAGCCTGAGTTGCAGTGCAACACATGAGGTCAACTATGGTATTCTCAGGAAATGTCGGAGACTCCGCGCCCGGAGCACGGCCGGATGGACGCGCGACGGACCGGAGTGTGTAGCATGGCGTGCGGCTCA
Organism: Acidimicrobiales bacterium; assembly: GCA_963667505.2. Classification (GTDB taxonomy): domain Bacteria; phylum Actinomycetota; class Acidimicrobiia; order Acidimicrobiales; family Aldehydirespiratoraceae; genus Aldehydirespirator. Next base: position 3,690,543 of record OY763490.2, read on the forward strand.
GCGGCCGTGGCCGGCTGACGGTTGGATCGAGACACCGAGGAGATGCGGTTCAGTGAGTATCAGCACTGAGAGAGATGGTGGGGCACTCATCGCCAAGGCCGAAGGGCGTGTGGACGGTGCCAATGCCGTCGAGTTCCATCAGGCCCTCGAAGCCGCCATCAGTTCGGACGATCGGGCCATGGTGCTGGACCTGGGTGGGATCTCCTACATCAGCAGCGCGGGCCTGCGGGTAGTTCTGCTGGTGGCGAAGACTTTGCAGAAGCAGAGCGCCAAGATGGCGGTGTGCTCGCTGTCGGAGCCGATCCGCGAGATATTCGAGATCAGCGGCTTCGACAAGATCATCCCGGTGTACGGATCGCGCCAAGAAGCGATCGCCGGGGTCGGCGGCTGACCGGGCTCGAACCCGGCGCCTCGGCGCCCGACGGACGCATCGCCCCGCGAACCCGGCCGCATAGGGGTCTCGCGTAGCCGCAGGCCGTGGGTGCCGCAGATGCTGGCGCGTCTCGCCGCCGCGGCGGGCGTTACCGCGCTGGACGGTCCGCCGAGTCAGTTCCCGAGTACCTTGGGCAGATGGCTGGCGACGCCGACCGGCGGCCTCTGGCGGTGGCCTGGGACGAGGCTCGCGAAGTGCTGGTGGTCGTCCTGCTGACGGCTGCGCTCCTGCACTTGGTGGCGCCCGTGCTGCGCTACGCCGGCCTGGGTCGCCGGTACTCGTTCTGGGAGGACCTCTACAGCGCCCTCAACAACGTCAATGCGTTCACGGGGATGCTGCTGCTCGGCGCGGCCGTGGCGGTCTGCACGACGCCGGCCACCGACGTCGTGCCCCGTCTGCGCGGGGCCGTCTACTGGACGTGCGTGCTCGTGTTCGTCCTGGGTCTGGTGGCCATCGTCAACGTGTTGACCGTGCCCACCGCCGGAGACGCCGCGACCCTTCGCCTGGCGGTACTGGCGTGGCGGCCCGGACCCGCGGTGCTGCTGTCGGGTACCGCCGCGTGGATGGCGCGCCGGGTGGTGCAGCTCGGCTGACGTAGCCCGGTCAACCCCTCCCAGCTGATGGCGTTCGGGCCGGTCTTGCTCGGCCGACGCCCTGCGACGGACGGACGTCTCGCCCGGCTGGGCTGGCGCTCGCGAGCCGCCTCGTACTGTCCGGCGCACGACGCTTGTAGGTAGGCTTCCGGCCCGTGTCGGAGTTCCTGCGCACCTACCTGACCGTCGGCATCTTCGGCGCACTCGGCGTGGGCATCGTGGGCGCCCTGCTCGGCGTCGGGCGGATCGTGCGGCCGTCGAAGCCCACGCCCCAGAAGGTCGAGAACTACGAGTCCGGCGTCGACCCGGTCGGCGACATGTGGTCGCAGGCCAACATCCGCTACTACGTCTTCGCCCTGCTGTTCGTGCTGTTCGACGTGGAGGCGGTGTTCATCTTCCCGTGGGCGGCCCGCTTGGAGGAGTACGCCATGTTCGGGCTGGTGGAGATGGCCATCTTCATCTTCATCCTGCTGCTGGGCCTCCTCTATGCCTGGCGCAAGAGGATGTTGCGATGGGTGTGACGTCAGCCGCAAGCTCCCTCCGCAGAATGGCGATGGGTGTGACGTCCGCCACCGGCCGGCCAGCGGCCGCCGTCTCGGGCCTGACCGCCGCCGGACTCCGCAGGGAGGGGCGGCGATGGGTCTAGTCGAGTCGGGCAAGGTGCCCAAGCCGCTGTCCACCCTGCTCAACATGAGCCGCAAGTACTCGCTGTGGGTGTACCAGTGGGGCCTGGCCTGCTGCGCCATCGAGATGGGCGCCGCCTTCGGCTCGCCCCGCTACGACGTGATGCGCCTAGGCGTGATCCCGCTGCCGGCCAGCCCCCGCCAGGCCGACCTGGTGGTCATCTCCGGCACCGTGACCGACAAGATGGCCCCGTCGGTGCGCCGCCTGTACGAGCAGATGCCCGACCCCAAGTACGTGATCTCCATGGGCTCATGCGCCAACTGCGGCGGCCCCTACTGGGACAGCTACTCGGTCACCAAGGGCGTCGACCAGATCGTGCCCGTGGACGTGTACGTCCCCGGCTGCCCGCCCCGCCCCGAGGCGCTGCTGGAGGGGATCGTGATGCTGCAGGAGCGCATCCAGAACGAGGACATGGGCGAGCGCTGGAGGGGTGAGCCGATTGTCGTCGAGTGACGCCGCCGTGGCTGACTCCGACGCTACTGAAGCAGCCGCCGACGCCGAGGCCGAGGCTCTCCTGGAACGGGCCCGCGGCGCGCTGGGCGAGGCGCTGGCCGGGTCGCACATCGCAGCAGGAGAGCTGTGGCTGCGGGTCGACCGCGATTCGTGGGCGGACCTCGCCGGCTGGCTGCGCGACGAGGAGAGCTTCACGTTCTTCAGCTTCCTGTCGGCCATCGACTGGATGCCGTCGCCGTTCGGGCGCGACATGGACAGTGCGGTCGACAACGTGCTCGACCCGCCCGAGCCGAAGGAGGCCCCGCCGACCGAGACCGGCGTCACCGGCGGCGACACCCGCTTCCAGCTGCTGGCCCGGGTCGGCGACGTGGCTGCGGGCCGCTCGGTGATCGCCAAGGCCGACCTGCCCGCCGAGGATCTGCGGGCCCCCAGCTGGGTGGCGGTCTACCCCGGCGCCGACTGGCACGAGCGCGAGGCCTGGGAGATGTTCGGGATCACCTTCGACGAGCATCCCGGACTGCGCCACATCTATCTTCCCGGCGAGTTCGAGGGCCACCCGCTGCGCAAGGACTATCCGCTGCTGGCTCGGCGGGTGAAGCCTTGGCCCGGCCTCGTCGACGTGGAGTTGATGCCCGACGCAGACGGCGACGGCGCGGAAGCCGGATCGTCGTGACTGTCACCGAGCGCGAGCAACTCTCCTACATCGCCGCGCAGGCCGCTGACGCCCGGGTGAACCTGGAGATCGAGACGGAGGGCATGACCCTCAACATTGGCCCCCAGCATCCGGCCACCCACGGGACGCTGCGCATCGTGGCCAAGCTCGACGGCGAGCAGGTGGTGTCGGCCGATCCGGTCATGGGCTACATGCACCGCGGCTACGAGAAGCTGGCCGAGGTGCGCACTTACCCCCAGGTGACCACCCTCATCAACCGCATAGACTGGCTGGGCAGCTTCGCCAACGAGGTGCCCTTCATCCTGGCCGCCGAGCGCCTTATGGAGGTCGAGGCCCCGCCCCGGGCCCGGTGGATCCGCACCATCCTGTTCGAGCTGAGCCGGATCGCCAACATCACGCTGTTCCTGGGCGACATGGCCGTGCAGGTTGGCGCCATCACCCCGGTCTTCTTCGCCTTCCGCGACCGCGAGCACGTCCTCAACCAGATCGAGGCCGCCACCGGCGGGCGCTTCCATCCCAACTTCGACCGCATCGGCGGTCTCAAGGACGACCTGCCCGCGGGCTGGATCGCCGAGACCCGCCAGGCCATGCGCAAGATCCGCCGTTTCTGCGACGAGATCGAGGAGCTGGTGGAGGGCAACGAGATCTTCCAGGCCCGCACCCGGGGGATCGGCGTGATCCCGGCCGATGTCGGTCTGTCCTACGGGCTGTCGGGGGCCAACATCAGGGCCTCGGGCGTGGACTGGGACGTGCGCCGCGACCGCCCGTGCGGGCTGGTCCACGACCAGGTCGACTGGAAGGTGTGGACCCATCCCGACGGGGACTCGTTCGCCCGGTTCTGGGTGAGGCTCCAGGAGACCCGGGAGGCGACCAGGATCGTCGACCAGCTGCTCGACGGGATCCCGCCGGGACCGATCATGGCCAAGGTGCCGGTCATCATCAAGGTGCCCGCCGGCGAGGCCTACGTCGAGACCGAGAACCCGCTCGGAGTGATGGGCTACTACGTGGTGTCGAAGGGGGACCTGAACCCGTTCCGGGTGAAGATCCGTTCGGCGTCGTTCTCCAACGTGTCGATCACGCCGTGGCTGCTGCGGGGCGTGTACGTGCCCGACATCATCACCATCCTCGGCAGCCTCTACTTCATCCTCGGAGACATCGACCGATGATGAGCGTGCTGGCGGAGCTGTCGTACTGGCAGGCCACCTCGATCCGGGTGGTCGCGGGCCTGGTGGCGGTGCTGCTGGTGGCCGGCACGCTGGTGTACGCCCACCTGTTCAAGATGGTGAGCTTCATGCAGAGCCGCCTCGGCCCGATGGAGGCCGGCCCCTACGGCTCGTTGCAGTTGATGGCCGAGATCGGCAAGTTCCTCCAGAAAGAGGACATCGTCCCCCGCCGGGCGGACCGCTTCGTCTTCAAGGCCGCCCCGTTCGTGGTGCTCACCTCCACGTTCCTGCTGCTGGTGGTGCTGCCCGGCGGCCCGGACGCATGGTTCATCTCCAACGACCTCGGGATCTACCTGGCCATGGCCGTCAGCTCGGTGTCGGTGATCGGCATCCTCATGGCCGGCTGGGGCTCGGCGTCCAAGTACTCGCTGCTGGGCGGGCTGCGGGCCACCGGCCAACTCATCGCCTACGAGCTGCCGCTGCTGCTGGCGGTGGTCGGCGTGGTGATCCAGGCCGAGACCATGAACCTGCAGGGGATCGTGCTGGCTCAGGCCAACGGCGAGATCTTCGGCTGGGGCGCGATCGGCAACCCGTTCATCCTGACCCAGTTCGCAGGCTTCGCCATCTTCATGGTCGCCATGCAGGCCGAGCTCACGCAGACCCCTTTCGACATGCCGGTGGCCGAGTCGGAGCTGGTCACCGGCTACATGACCGAGTACTCGGGCCTGCGGTTCCTGCTGTTCTTCATCGGCGAGTTCGCCACCGCCGGAGTGTTCTCGGCCATCGCCGCGGTGCTGTTCCTCGGCGGCTGGTACGTGCCCGGCCTCGATCCGACCGACAACCTCTTCAACGTCCTCGGCCCGCTGGTGCTGGTGGGCAAGGTGGTCGTGCTGTCGTTCCTGGTCTTCTGGATCCGGTTCACCTTCCCCCGCTTCCGCGAGGACCAACTCCAGCGCCTCGCCTGGAAGTTCCTCGTCCCCCTGGCCCTAGCCAACATCGTGGTCACCGGCGTCCTCAAGGTGGTGGTGTGATGGGTCTGGTACCGGGTCTGGTCAAGGGGCTGGTTGTGACGGGGTCGACGGTGGTGCGCACCGTGTTCCCCAAGCGGGGGATGCGGACGCTGGTGCCCGCGCCGTCGAAGGGCGCGGCCACCGTGCAGTATCCGCATGTGAAGGAGGCGCCGCCGACGCGGGCCCGGGGCGTGATCGCCCTGCACGAGGGCAACTGCACGGCCTGCATGCTGTGCGCCCGGGAGTGCCCGGACTGGTGCATCTACATTGAGGGCCACAAGGAGAAGGCCCCGCCCCGGCGGGCCGGCGGCAAGCCCCGGCAGGTCAACATCCTCGACCGCTTCGACATCGACTACGCGCTGTGCATGTTCTGCGGCATCTGCGTGGACGTGTGCCCGTTCGAGGCCTTGTTCTGGAGCCCCGAGTACGAGTTCTCCGAGCCCCGCATCGCCGACCTGCTCCACGACAAGGAGCGCCTGTCGGAGTGGATGGAGACGGTGCCCGACTTCGAGGACTACGAGTCCGGCTCGCAGGCCAAGAAGCTCAAGGTGCCGCCCACGTGATCCCGCAGGCCCGAGGTGCGGCTGTTGTGATCCCGTCGGCCCGAGGTGCGGCTGTTGTGATCCCGCAGGCCCGAGGTGCGGCCGTCCCGTGGAGGGCCTCCACGTGAGCGGGGCCGGCGTGCTGGCCGCGGCGTCCGCCGACGGCGAGATCTTTGTTGCCCAGAACGTGTTCTTCGGGGTGATCGCGCTGGTGATGATCGTCTCGGCCATCCGCTGCGTCACCACCCGCAACGTGGTGCACGCCGCGCTTTGGCTGGTGCTGGTGCTGGCCGGCGCGGCGGCCCAGTTCATCCTTCTCGGCTCGGAGTTCGTGGCCGTCACCCAGGTGCTCGTCTACATCGGGGCGATCATCGTGCTGTTCCTATTCGGGATCATGCTCACCAAGGCCTCGATGGGCGACGACGACTCGGTGGCCGGGGAGAAGCGGCTCATGGCCGCGCTGGTGGCCGTGCTGCTGGCCGTGGTCATGGGCATCGCCCTGCTGGACAGCTACTCCGACACCCGGGTGGTGATCGACGAGCCGCAGCGCTTCGCGGCCGTGTCCGACGCCATCTTCAGCCAGTACATCGTGGCGTTCGAGGCGGTGTCGGTGCTGCTGCTGGCCGCCCTGATAGGGGCCATAGTCGTGGCCCGCAAGGAATAGGGCGGGCCGAGCGCGATGATCCTCAACCAGTTCCTGCTGCTGGCTGCGGTGCTGTTCTGCATCGGCGTGTACGGCGTGCTGGCCCGGCGCAACGGGATCATGGTGCTGATGTCGGTGGAGATCATCCTCAACTCGGTCAACATCAACCTGGTGGCCTTCGGTGCCTTCCGCGACAACGTGGCCGGCGAGGTGTTCGCCCTGTTCGTGATCGCCGTGGCCGCGGCGGAGGTCGGCATCGGCCTGGCCATCGTCCTGCTCATATACCGCAACCGTCGCAGCATCGACCTCACCGAGGCCGATCTGCTCAAGGGCTGAGGGCCGGGCCGCCATGCACACACTCAGCGCCGCGCTCGTAGCCGCCGCCGAGGGGCCGGTCGCCGGGCCGTCGTCGGTGGACAGCGCCGGGTTCTTCCTCGACTTCGCCTGGCTGGTGCCGCTACTGCCCGCGCTGTCGTTCGTCGGAATCCTGCTGTTCGGCAAGCGCCTGCCCCGCAAAGGCTCCGAGCTCGGGATCGCCGCGGTGGCCGGGTCGTTCGTGCTGGCCGTCGGCGCGGCGGTCACCTGGATCGGGCACCGCGACGCCGCCCACGAGGGGGTCGCCGCCGTTCACCGCACCGTGGGCTGGCTGCACTCCGGCGGCATCGAGTACGACGCCGGCATCCTGGTGGACGGCCTCACGGTGATGATGCTGTTCGTGGTGACCGCGGTGTCGCTGCTGGTGCACGTTTACAGCACCGACTACGTGGCCGGCGACGCCCGCTACACGCACTTCTTCGCCTTCTTGAGCCTGTTCACCGCGGCGATGCTGTTCTTCGTTCTCAGCGACAACCTGCTGCAGATGATCGTCGGCTGGGAGCTGGTCGGCGTGTGCTCGTTCGTGCTGATCGGCCACTGGTGGGAGGACAAGGCCAACTCCGACGCCGCCCTCAAGGCCTTCTTCACCAACCGGGTGGGCGACGTGGGCCTGCTGGTGGGCGTGTCGGTGCTGTTCTTCGCCGCGGGCGGCACCTTCGACACGCTGACGGTGTCGCAGCGCATCAACGCCGGGGAGGTGAGCCGCACCGCGCTGGTGGTGGCCTCGCTGTGCCTTCTGGCCGCGGTGATGTCCAAGTCCGGCCAGTTCATCCTGCACACCTGGCTGCCCGACGCCATGGCCGGCCCCACGCCGGTCTCCGCGCTGATCCACGCCGCCACCATGGTGGTGGCCGGCATCTTCATGGTGGCCCGCCTCTACCCGGTGTTCTGGGAGGGGATGTCCATCGCCGGCTCCAGCATCAACGTGCTGGCGCTGGTGGGCGCGGTCACGCTGCTGTTCGGCGGGCTGCTGGCCTTCACCCAGAACGACATCAAGAAGGTGCTGGCCTACTCCACTGTCAGCCAGCTCGGCTACATGGTGATGGCGCTGGGCGTGGGCGCTTGGACAGCGGCCATGTTCCACCTGTTCACCCACGCCTTCTTCAAGGCCTGCCTGTTCCTGGGGTCGGGGTCGGTGAGCCACGCGGTGCACAGCTTCGACATGAAGACCGACATGGGCGGGCTGCGCAAGGTGATGCCCCACACCTACCGCACGTTCATCGTGGCCACGGTGGCGCTGATGGGGCTGCCGCCGCTGGCCGGGTTCTGGTCGAAGGACGAGATCCTGGTGGGCACCGGCGGCTGGGGCCTGCTCGGCGGCACCCACGGCAATGGCGGCTACGTGCTGATGCTGGTGATGGGCATGGTCGGCGCGGCGGTGACCGCGGCCTACATGACCCGGGTGGTGTACCTCACGTTCTTCGGTGAGTTCCGGGGCCACGGCCATCCCCACGAGTCCGGGCCGCGCATCCTCGTGCCGCTGTACGTGCTGGCGTTCTTCGCGGTGGTGGCCGGGCTGTTCAACATGCCCAAGGGCTTCCAGCTGTGGCCCTCGGGATGGCAGGAGCGCTTCGGGCACTACGTGGAGCCGGTGGCCGCCTACTTCCCGGCCATCGGCCACGCCAAGCCGAGCTGGTCGCTGGCGATCGTGTCCACGCTGGTGGCGCTGGTCGGGGTCGGCCTGGCCTGGCGCTACTACTTCCGCGGCGTGGCCGGGCGGTCTGCGGCCTCCGGCGAGTCGCTCACCGAGATCCCTGACGGGCCGGTGTCGAAGGGCGGCCTGCCCCGGGCGGTTCACACCACGCTGGCCAACAAGTACTACTTCGACCACCTGTACACCGGCGTGATCGTGCGGGCGGTCAAGGGGCCGCTGGCCAAGGTCACGTACTGGTCGAACCAGCGGATCATCGACGGGATCGTCAACCAGGCGGGCCGACGGTCGGTGGCCGCGGGCCGGGCCGTGTACGACCGCATCGACCAGGGCCTCATCGACAACGTGATCGTCGACGGCTCCGGCCGGGCCTCCGACGCCTCCGGCGAGGGCCTGCGGGCCATGCAGACCGGCAAGGTCCAGCAGTACGCCGCCATCCTGTTCGCCGCCGCCACCGTGCTCGCTGGTGTGTTCATCCTCGTCCTGTCGATATGACCCCAGCCCCCGAAGCCAGTTTCCCGCAGAATCCAGGAGCCTCTAGGAACACACCATGACCGACTTCCTCAACGACTGGGGCCTCGTCCTCGTCACCTTCATCCCGCTGGCCGGGGCGCTGGTGTCGCTGGCCGTCCCTGCTGCCGAAGAGAAGGCCCACAAGCAGGTGGCGCTGCTGGCGTCGCTGGCTGCGCTCGTGGTGGGCGTGCTGCTGGTGGCCGACTTCGACTACAGCGCGGCTGGCGCCCTGCAGTACGGGGTGGACAAGCCCTGGATCGACGTGATCAACAGCCGCTTCATCCTCGGCCTCGACGGTATCTCGCTGCCGCTGATGGCGCTGACGCTGGTGGTGGTGCCGCTGTGCGTCATCTACTCGTGGGACCACATCCCCGAGCCCGGCAACCCCAAGGCGTTCATGATCCTCATGCTGATCCTCGAGACCGGCATGGTGGGCACGTTCGTGGCCCAGGACCTGATCCTGTTCTTCGTGTTCTTCGAGGTGGTGCTGCTGCCGATGTTTTTCATGATCGGCGTGTGGGGCGGCGAGAACCGGCGCTACGCCTCGATCAAGTTCTTCCTGTTCACGCTGTTCGGCTCGGCGCTGATGCTGCTGTCGTTCCTGGCGCTGTTCTTCCTGTCCACCGACCCGGCCACCGGCGAGTCGCTGCGCACGTTCGACATGCGGATGCTGTCCGACGTGGCCGGCGCAGGCATCCTCGGCGCCACCCAGGCGTGGATCTTCGCGGGGATGTTCATCGGCTTCGGGGTGAAGGTGCCGATGTTCCCGTTCCACACCTGGCTGCCCGACGCCCACACCGAGGCGCCCACGGTGGGTTCGGTGATCCTGGCCGCGGTGCTGTTGAAGCTCGGCACCTACGGGTTCGTGCGCATCGCCGTGCCCATGCTGCCCGACGGGGCCGAGACGTGGGCGCCGTGGATCGGCCTGCTGGCGGTGATCGGCATCATCTACGGCGCGCTGGGATGCCTGGCCCAGACCGACATGAAACGCCTGATCGCGTTCTCGTCGGTGGCCCACATGGGCTTCGTGATGCTCGGCATCGCCACGTTGACGGACTTCGGGATCAACGCGGCCATCTTCGGGATGGTCGCCCACGGGATCATCACCGGAATGCTGTTCTTCCTGGCCGGGTCGGTGAAGGAGCGCTACCACACGCTGGAGATCCGCCGGCTGGGCGGGATGCTGGTGCAGGCGCCTCGGATGGGCTGGATCCTGGGGTTCTGCTCGATGGCCTCGTTGGGCCTGCCGGGGCTGGCGGGGTTCTGGGGCGAGTTCCCGGCCATCCTGTCGGCCTATTCGCCGGCTGAGGGTCTGCCGGTGGAGACGTTCCGCACCTACATGGTGGTGGCCGCGGTGGGCACCGTGCTGGCCGCCGGGTACCTGCTGTGGCTGCTCCAGCGCACCGCTATGGGCGCCCCCAAGGCCGAGTTCGCCGACAGCGACGAGATCACCGACGTGACCCGCACCGAGTGGATCGCCTGGGCGCCGCTGCTGGTGGGCATCCTGCTGTTCGGGCTACTGCCGGGCCTGATCTTCGACGTGACCGACCCCGCCGTGGTCGGCCTGCTCGCCTCCGGAGGCTGAGTCGGCGATGGCGGCCATGGCTCGACCCCTGCAACAACCTGCAATGGGAATTGGCAGTGTTTTGCCCGGTATAGGGGCGTTTTGCTGCCAGTTCGGTCGGCGACCGTTAGGTGTTGCAGGAATTGGCAGTGTTTTGCCCGGTATAGGGGCGTTTTGCTGCCAGTTCGGTCGGCGACCGTTAGGTGTTGCAGGAATTGGCAGTGTTTTGTATAGGGGCGTTTTGCTGCCAGTACACGCTTTCGCCCGGTATAGGGGCGTTTTGCTGCCAGTTCGGTCGGCGACCGTTGGGAACTGAGCGCTGATGATCGGCTCGGCCCTCATCCTCGCCTTCGAGCGACCCCCCATCGACTGGCACGCCATCGCGCCCGAGTTGACCCTGCTGGCCTTCGGCGCCCTGCTCACGCTGGTGGACATCACTTGGCTGGAGCGCGGTCGGGCCATGACCTCGGCGCTGGCGTCGTTCGGCCTGCTGGCCGCGCTGGTACCGGTGCTGACGCTCGCCTGGGACGGCGCCGACCGCTCCACGTTCTGGGGCGCCTACGTGATCGACGACTACTCGCTGGTGATGAAAGCGGTGTTCCTGCTGGCCGGGTACGTGGTGGTGCTGCTGTCCACCAACTACATCGCCGAGGGCGACTACTGGGAGAACGAGTACTACCAGATGCTCATGTCGGCGGTGCTGGGCATGGTGGTGATGGCCTCGGCCCGCGACCTGGTGACCATCTTCGTGGCCCTGGAACTGCTGTCGATCCCCGCGTACCTGATGGCCACATGGCGCAAGCGCGACCTGCGCAGCAACGAGGCCGGCCTCAAGTACTACCTGATGGGGGTGTTCGCCTCGGCCGTGCTGCTCTACGGCATGTCGCTGCTGTACGGCGCCACCGGCTCGACCATGCTCACCGACATCGACGCGGCCGTCTCGGGGGACGGGGCGCCGCTGTCGGTGGTGACCCTGGGCGTGATCTTCGTGGTGGTCGGGTTCGGGTTCAAAGTGTCGGCGTTCCCGTTCCACACTTGGGCGCCCGACACCTACGAGGGCGCGCCCACCCCGGTGACCGCGTTCCTGTCGGTGGCCTCGAAGGCGGCCGGTTTCGTGGCGCTGCTGAGCCTGGTCTTCGTGGGCTTCTGGGGCCGGGCCGACGTGTACCAGCCGCTGATGTGGGCGCTGGCGGCGGCGTCGATGTTCGGCGGCAACCTGATGGCACTGCGCCAGACCAACCTCGTGCGGCTGCTGGCCTATTCCGGTGTGGCCCAAGCCGGCTACATGCTGGCCCCGCTGGCGGTGGCGGGGGAGTCGGCCGCGGTGGCCGACGACGCCCTGTCGTCGGTGGTGACCTACCTGGCCATCTACGCGGCCATGAACCTGGGCGCGTTCGCGGTGATCATCGCGGTGGCCCGCCGCACGGCGTCGGCCGAGATGGGCACCTACAAGGGCCTGTTCCGCTACTCGCCGGGCCTGGCCGTCGCCATGACGATCTTCCTGATGGCCCTGGCCGGCATCCCCCCGCTGGGCGGCTGGTTCGCCAAGTTCGAGATAGTCCTGGCCCTGATCTCCCCCGGCACCCCTTGGGGCGTCGCCCTGGGCGTGGTAGTGGCCGTCAACTCGGTGATAGCCCTCTACTACTACGCCAGAATCGCAAACTACATGTGGATAGAAGCCCCACCCGAGTCCGCCGACTTCGACACGACCACCCCAATCAAGCCCCCCACCTCTGTCTCAGCCGCCCTAGCCCTCACCGGCTTCGCGACCCTCGCCTTCGGCATCCTCCCCCAATGGGTAGCCCACTTCACCGACGTAACCCTGATAGCCACCCTCCCCGGCTGAGATGCGATACAGCGCTCGTAGCCCATCGCCGAGTCGTTGGAAGACATGAGCCGAGGTTCGGACAGAAAGAAGGAGAACGCAATGAGCCGGGTTGATCGGCCGAGGCTGCGGTTCGTCGGACTACCGGCTCTTATCTGACGGCACTACGGGGCTTAGTCGTCTATTTGTGAGAAATTGGTGATGGCGATCTCGCCTTCGGGGAACTCGGCGACGATCTTCAACTGTCCGCCGACGGCCTCAACGTAGGAGCGAAGACTCGAGACGTACACGTCGGCGCGCTGTTCCATCTTGGCGACCGCGGGCTGGCTCACTTTCAGCCTCTCCGCGAGCTCCTGCTGCGTCAGCGCGCGGGCGCGTCGAAGCTCGTGCAGGGGCATCTGCGCGAGGAGATCGCGCTTGATGGCGTCGATGCGGCGTCGGCGGTCCGGCGCGAAGTCATTGGTCAGTTCCTGGAACGGGTGCCGTCCGCTCATTCGATCAGTCCTTCCTGTTGTAGTTCGTGGAGATGCTCGTAGTAGAGCTCGTCGGCCATCGGGACGTACTCTTCGTAGAAGCGGTCGTTGCCAGTCTTGTCGCCGCCGATGAGCAGGATCGAGGTACGTCTCGGGTCGAACGCGTAGAAGACGCGGATGGGTCTGCCTGCGCTCTGCACTCGGAGTTCGCGCATGACGCCATGGCGTGAACTCCTGATGCTCGACGAATACGGGTGCGGCAGGTTGGGGCCGAGGTCCGCGAGCAACCCCACCCTGGCGGCCACATCGTCTTGCTGGCCCTCTGCGAGTGCCTGCCACCACTTCTTGAACTCATCGGTGTACTCGACCTCCCAGGGCATGATCGGCAGCATATGACCTCTAGGGAATATCAGCGTAGCGCTGGGCGGGTTCTTCCAGCAAGGCTCCTCGGGCGACGCCGTCGCCGCATCCTCGACCGCCTGCGGCATTCGTGACCTTGAAGACGCCCTCACCGTGGGGTGGAGGGCCGTCCGCTGCGCTGCTGGGGCGGCCCACTCCGTTGTCAACATCTATTGACGGCGGCTAGGGCCGCGAGCCGGAGGCCTAGGGACGGGGTGCCAGCCGTTGCGATGGCAGTTCTTGCCAAGAGGGTAGGCTTGGGCCATGACCACTATGAACGTGTCACTCCCCGCAAAGCTCAAGGAGTTCGTCGATACGCAGGTGGACCAAGGCGGCTACGGATCGACCAGCGAATACGTGCGCGACCTCATCCGGCGCGACCAGGATCGGCGCCGGCTGCGGGCCGCTCTGCTCGAAGGCGCCGACGCCCCCGTCGACGCGGTCGCCGATGCCGCCTACTTCGTCAGCCTCCGAGAGCGGGCACGGGGCGACGACTGAGCCGGGAATCGTGCCTGCTGAGGTCGCGCTACGGGCCCTCGCGGCGGCCGACATCGACTCGGCGGTGGTCTACTACCGCACCGAGGCCTGTCCTGCGGTCGCGCTCGACTTCGTCGAAGCGCTCGAAGCCGCGATTGGTCACCTCAGCCAACATCCGCTGGCCGGGTCGCTGCGGTTCGCCTACGAACTCGGCATCCCTGGCTTGCGCTGCTGGTCGCTGCGGCGGTTTCCCTATCTGGTCTTCTACCTCACCGCCCACGACGACAGAGTCGACGTCTGGCGTGTTCTGCACGCCCGACGCGACATTCCGGCCTCACTCGCAACCGATCCACGGCCGTGACCTCTGAGGCGTCGCTTTCTGACCGTGTAACGATGGCGACGTTCGTCGGGCTCGATCTTGCGTGGGCCGCGACGAACGAGTCTGGCATCTGCTGGCTTGAGGCCGAGGCTGGGACGAGTCCGACGTGCAGGCGCCTCGAAGCAGCAGTGCGAGACGGAGAGGAACTCGCTGACGAGATCGCGGCAGTCGAAGGGGCCGTCGTCGTCGCCGTCGATGCTCCGCTGCTCTACACGCCGACGCGCTGGGCCGAGCGTGAGATCGGACGCCGCTTCGGTCGCTACAAGGCGTCCGCCCACTCCGCGCACGCCGCCGTGAAGCAAGGACGCACAGCCGGGATCGACCTCGGCAAGGCTCTTGAGCGCCGAGGCTTCAGACTCGACCCGGACGGCTTGCGCGAGGCCGACGGCGAACGCCGCGTTGCGGTGGAGGTCTATCCGCACACCATTCACGTCCGGCTGTTCGGGCTGGACGAGCGCATTCCCTACAAGCTCAAGAAGGGCCGCAACGTCGAGTTTCGCAGGAGGACCATGCGGGACTACCAGCGGCACCTCGAAGCTCTGGTCGCACATGAGGCTCCGGGTTGTCTCGACAACCCGGACGTGCAAGACGTTCTGGCCCCTCGCACGGCCGAGACAGCGAGAGGCAAAGCACTAAAGCGCTTGGAGGACAAGCTCGACGGGCTGACCTGCGCGATGGCAGCATGGCTCGCATGGCGGGATCCCGACGGGTGGGAGCCGATAGGCGACCTCAACGGCTACATCCTCGTGCCACGGACGCCGCGCGAATCGTTCTCGCTCTGCTAGCCGGGCTCCTTGGTGAAGGGATCGTCGCCGCCGCTTCTCAGCCAGGTGGCGCAGGCCACTTCTTGGCGCACAACTCCATGACTACCGCTCGGGCGCGGTGCGGGCGGCCAAGCGAGCGGCGGACTCGACCAGCACCGGGTCCTCGGGCTGCCGACGGTAGGCGTCGGCGACGCTTCGTGCAGCGGTGCCTCCGTGAGCATTGTCGGACAGGTCGCCGTCAAGCAGTGGGGCGAATCTCTGCTGCGCAGCCTGCTTGGTGACGCCGAGCATGGCACCGACCTCGGCCCAGGTGCTGCGCTGTCGGCGCGCCTCCCGGACGGCCTCAACGATGGCTTCGTCGACGTCTTCGCGCATGTCTGCAAGCTTCGAGAGCCGCTGCAGAGCCCGGGTGTCAAGAGGCGTCAGGTCGGCAGGTTCGACGTTCTGCGCCCATGCGGCGAAGGCCTCGGCGCGCTGCTCCCACCAGGTTTCGTGCAGGTCGCCGTCCGCGACTCGAGGGTCGCTCATCTCGCTAGCCTCCTGGGCAGGAACGCAGCCCGGGCGGACATCGCATGGACGATGCGGGCGTCGTCACCGCGAGTCACGACGCCAACTTCGAGCAACTCGCCTGTGATCGAGGGGCCGACGTACATCTTGAAGCCACCCTCCCTCGTCCTCGGTGTACGCGTGCTGATGATGCTTCAGAGCATGTCGCATGTCTTCATCTGATACTTTGTGCTTGCGGGCGCTCTCCGTAATCTCCACTCATCGGAGTCTGCCTCTCGGACCGGGTTTCGTCAACGTGCCTTGACAAGGCTAGCCTAGAGTCTCCGGTCCACGCCAGGAGAGTCGGCGGCCTAGTGCCGAACGACGGCGTAAACGGACTCGACCGGAGGGCACTCCGCACGGTACGTCAGGTGTGCGGGGCAGGCCTTGTGCAATGCACAAGGCCTCTGGCTGGTTCGATCGGGCGGCTGGGTCGTAGGGTTGGCTTGGGAGGTGGCGAGGGTTGAGATTCCGGCTGGGGACGGCGATGAGATCTTCCGGATCTGGGGGGCCAATCCCGAGATGGGGATGGTGGCCGCGGTGTTCAGCGCGAAGGCCTATGAGAAGTCCCGGATCGCGGTGCGCGAGCGGGAACTGGTGAGGATGCGGGTGGCGCAGCTCAACGACTGTCCCACTTGACTGCACACGCGGGCTGCGCAGTTGGCGGAGCACGGACTCAGCGAACAGGACTACGCGGCGGTGGCTGACTGGCGAGCCACGGACCGGTTCAGCGACCGCGAGAAGGCAGCCATCGAATACGCCGAGCTGTTCGTGTCCGACCACCTGTCGATGGACGATGGCTTCTGGGGCCGGTTCCGCCGACACTGGTCGGACTCGGAGATCATCGACTTGACAGTGCTCGTGGGCAGCTTCCTCGCCAACGGCCGGGCCCTGAGAGTGTTGGAGCCCGAGCACACCTGCGATCTCAGGATCTGAGCCACGGGTTGTCGTCAAGCGCGCCTCGCGTAGTGAGAGCGTCTGCCAGGTCTTCAAGGCTGCGACCTCAGGATCTGATCGGTTGCCAGCGGCGGTAGGTCGCCAGCCTCCAGAGCCACTCGGCGGGGCCGTAGCGGAACCGCGACAGCCAGGCCTGCGACCACCAGAGCTGGAGGGCCCACACCGCCAGGATGAACACCACGATGCCGCTTCGGCTCAGATCCCCGCGGTCGAACAAGCCTCGCAGCACCACGATCCCGATGACCGTCTGCATGAGGTAGTTCGTGAGGGCCATGCGGCCGACGGCGCGCACCCGCCTGCGCAGCGGCGTGTCCCCTGCCGCGTCCCACAACACGACGACGCCGAGGTAGCCGAGCACCACCGGGATGGTGGCGACGGTGTTGGGCACCGACCCGATGAGGGCCACATCGCTCGAGAAGTCGCTGGCGGCCACCAGCGCCAGCCCCAGCCCGGCGACCGGCAGCCCGACCGAGAGCCCCGTCACGGTCATGCGCCGGTAGAAGGCGCGGTCGCGGCGGCCGCTCAACACGCCCAGGCGGTAGAGCGCCACGCCGATCAGCATCATGCCCAGGCCGCGGGCGAAGAAGTCGTAGAGGAACCACAGCCCGGCGGCATCGGACATCGCGCCCTCGTCGAACCACAGGCCGTCGCCGAGCTGGCCAGCCGGGTCGTCGATCGTCGACTGCACGGTCGCCGCGACCGCGGCCGCCGACAGCACGATCACCGCGCCGGTCACCAGCAGCGTCGCGGGCCTGCGGCGGCGCAACAGGATCACCAGCGGCGCGCAGACCGCGTAGAGCACCAGGATGTCGCCGTCCCACAGCGCCATGTGGGCCAGGCCGATGAGCAGCAGCAGGAAGTTGCGCCAGAGGCTGAACCATCCGGCCCGCCGCCCTTTGGCCTCGGCCCGCTCGGCGAACAGCACGATGCCGGCGCCGAACAGCAGCGAGAACAGGCCCATGAACTTCTGGTCGAACAGCACCTCGCCCGCGCCGCCGATCAGCCAGTCGAGCCAGGTGTCGCTGCCGTCGGCTTCCAGATTGAAGTAGGCCGCCGGCGACAGGCCGTAGGAGACGGCGTTCATGGTGAGGATGCCCAGCACGGCCACGCCGCGCACCGCGTCGAGCGCGGTGATCCGGTCGCCGGCCGCCACCGGCGCCGCCGTCGAGCGAGGCCGCTCCCTCCGGCGCCCGTTCCGAGGACTCATAGGGACCGAGCTCCGCGGCTCAGATGTCGAAGCCGATGGCCGCGACCGGCGTGGCCGGCGACATCTGCGGGGGCGAGTCCATGAGCGGCATGAACTCCTGCATGGCGGCCCGCATGGCGTCGGTCTGGCCGTGAGCCTGCATCGACTCCTCGTCGGCCATCAGCGCGAAGAACCAGAACGTGTTCCCGGCGCGGTGGTACGAGTAGATCTCGACTCCCGGCTCCTGTTGGGCCGCTTCGACCATCGCGGTCAAGACGACCTCCATCTCCTCGGCTCTGCCGTCCTTGCATGAGAACGAACCGATCATGGCGACTTTGCTCATCGGGCTGATCTCCCCCGCGGCCGGGGCCGCTGCGTGTGTCGACCGGCGGCGCTGCTCCCGCATCCCTGCCGGGAGATGCCGCCTCTAGCGTTGGGAGTATGGCCCGCCCGGTTCCGCAACCCGCAGCCGACCAGGCTCACGAGGCCGGCGGCGGCGGCGATTCTGTGGGTGGTCGGATGGCTCGGCGGATCGCCGAGACGGGGCCGATCCCGGTCTCCGAGTACGTGCGCGCCTGCCTGTACGACCCCGACGGCGGGTTCTACATGCGCCCGGACGGGGGTCGGGCCGGTGGCCGGTCGGGGCATTTCCTGACCGCGCCCGAGGTCGGGCCGCTGTTCGGGGCGGTACTGGCCCGGGCGCTCGACGCCTGGTGGGCCGAACTCGGCGAGCCCGAGCCGTTCACCGTGATCGACTGGGGCGCGGGCCCGGGGACGCTGGCCCGGGCGGTGCTGGCCGCGGAGCCCCGCTGCATGGCGGCGGGCGCCCTGAGGCTCGTGCTATTGGAGGTGTCGCCGACTCAGCGGGCGCAGCATCCGGCCCATCCGCTGGTCACGAGCGCGGCGTCGGTGGAGGACGCCCTGCCGAATGGCGCGGCAGCAGGCGTGGTGGTGGCCAACGAGCTGTTGGACAATCTGCCGTTCGACATCGTCCGCCGCACCGTGGACGGCTGGCAGGAACTGCTCGTCGGTCTGGACAGTCGGTCCTCCAAGGCTCAAGTTGAACCGCAAGGTGCCGTGCTGGGGGGCGCCGCGCCGCAAGGTGCCGTGCTGGGGGGCGCCGCGCCGCAAGGTGCGGTGCTGGGAGGTGCCGGTCGGCGTGCGGGTACCGAGACGAAGGGTGCCAGTCAGCGTGCGGGTGCGGTGCTGGAGGGCACAGGGTGGCAGGGTGCCGAGCCGAACGCCCCCGACCCGGGCGACGGTTTCTCGCTTACGGCCAGACCCGCGGCCGGCGAGTTGGTGGAGGGCCTGCCCCATGTGCCGGTCGGCGTGCGGGTGTCGGTCCAGCATGCGGCTCGTCGCTGGGTGGCCGAGGCCCACGGGGTGCTGCGGGAGGGCTGGATCGTGGCCTTCGACTACGGCGCCGACACAGCCGAACTGGCCTCTCGCTCCGCCCCGGCAGGCGATCGCCGACCGGCGGTTGGCTGGCTGGCCAACAGCCGGTCATCAGACGGTGTCTCGGCGGGGCGCCCGTCGGCTGCTGGCGGGTCGATTGAAGGGGAGCCGGCTGAAGGTCTCGCGGCTGCTGGCGGGTCGGTTGATGGTGTCGCGGCTGCTGGCGGGTCGGTTGATGGTGTCGCGGCTGCTGGCGGGTCGGTTGATGGCCGGGCGGCGGATACAACGCAGCTAGACGACCTGGCGTCGGGGCTGGGTTGGCTGCGCACCCACCGGCATCACGACCGTGGAGCCTCGTGGATTCGGAATCCGGGCAGCTGCGATGTCACGGCGGATGTCGCCACAGATCAGGTGCAGGCCGACCACCGTGCTGAGGTCTGCACCCAGGCTGAGTTCCTCCTTGCCCACGGCATCGACGAGTTGGTATCGGAGGGCCGGGAGGTCTGGGCCGAGCGCGCCGACGTCGGAGACCTGAAGGCGCTGGCAGCCCGAAGCCGGACAAGGGAGGCCGAGGCCCTGCTCGACCTCGACGGCATGGGCGGCTACAAGACGCTCCTGTGGCGGGTCGGCTGAAGGCGACGAGACCCTGAGCGCCCTACAGCACATCGTGGCTCGCGCGCTCACTTGTCGCATCGCTGTGCGATAGTTGGCGTTCGCTCGCAGCCGGCGGCCGGCCGGACCACCCACCCTGACGGAGACGTGCCGATGGATGTGTTCGCGCTCAGAGACCAGGTGATCTCGGAGTACCGCAGCTATTCCGAGGGCTTCGTCGAGATCGCCGACGAGCGCATCCGCGAAGCGGTGGACGACGCCTTCGACAAAGGGCTGCTGTGGCCCAGCTCCCGGATCGGGTTGAACCCCTCCTTCGAGGTGGGCGCCACCGTCGGTGAACTAGTCGCCAGCGGTCGCCTCCCGGCCGCGCGGCGCCGCGTCAGCCTCGCCCCACCTAGCGTTCGAGCGGCGCCGCCGGGGTCGAGGTTGCTGGCGACGCCGAAGGATGGCCGCGGACCGGGGCGGCGAGCGGCTAGCTCGCGACGCGTTCGGGGTTCATCCAGGGTAGGTGGCGGCTGGCTTCCTCCAAGGAGTAGGGCTCGGCCTTGAAGTCCCTGAAGTAGGTCGGATGCGTGGCTCGGATGGCTTCCTCGCACTCGGCACCGAGCAGTACCACCTCCATGTGCGGCTGGTCCGCGTACTGGCGCTCGCGCTCGCCGTACAGCTTGACGGCCTTGGCGCCATCGTGGAAGCGCTCCATGTCGGCCAGCCGCATCTCGGAGCGGTCATAGGTCAACAGGAAATATATGGTCGTGCCTTCAGCCATCGCTGGCCTCCTGACCTTTGGCTTGTCGAACGATTGTAGCCATCGCGACGGCTTCTGCTTCCATGAACTCGAGCTGGTGCTGCCGATCCGGCGTGACCCCTGCCTCGACCGAAGCGTTCGAGCGGGACAGAAGCCGCAGCCAGGCATGCACATCAGATGAGCCGTCACCGCTCTTGTAGTCGGTCCCGGTGACCACCGAGAGGTGCTCGACGTTGATGGCCCAGGCGTGCTGCAGCTGCGTACGCAGCTGGACTTCGACGCGCAGACCGTCGTAGCGAGTCCAGAGGTGCACCGCCCGGTACCCGGAGTCGCGTGGCCGCGTCACATAGTCGCGGACCGTGTCCGGCCGCCCGTTGCGGGCCTCGCTGTTCGCCATGAACCGGGCCCGGACTCGCTCGACCTCCTCCTGAGTGGCGAAGACGACCCGGCAGCCGCCGAGGTCCTGGAGGCTCGACAGCTTCATGGTCGGAATGCGACGGAGCTTGTCCACGATGGTGGGGGCCCGCTTCAAGCGTTGCGACAGCTCAAGCACCGCCAGTTCCTCGATGGCGATACATGACCGCAGTTCGTCCAGCGCGCTGTCCATAGGGCCATGGTGAGCCTCGCGGAACGTCTCGAGCACGATGACGGCCTCGGCCTGCTCGGAGGCGGACGGCAGCGGTGCCTCCGCGAGCAGGGCGCGGCGCAGGACCTTGCCGGCCCGGTCGATCTGACCCTTCGAGTACGGCAGCGTGCTGGTCATTGTTTCCTCCAGCGGACGGCAGCCGGGGTCCGCATCGGCGGACCCCGGCGCTGGGTAGACTGGTAAGCCTCAGTGATCTAAAGCTACTAACAGCCTACAACATCATATCTCATAATCAAACTGATTAGCTTGAGAGGATCGGTCCACGTTCAGTCGTAGGGGATGGTGGGACAGCGAGCTGTCCCCCACCGAATCGAGCAGGGCCTTGCGGAGAAAGGGATTGGTTCGTCCACTGTGCCGGGCACGCGGCGCGAGGAGCCGATGTCGCCCTTGGCGGCGTGAGGGTCGATACTGACTGTCGGGATCTCGCGCAGGAGGAGGAACGAGCTTTGGGCCGAGCTTCGATCGAGATAGCGACTCTGAGTCATGCCAACCCGATTCCCGCGGCGACCCGCATCGGGCCGCTGGTCGAGTCGAGCGTGATCATGCCGTACAACCCCGGCACCCGCGACGTGCCCGGCACGCTCGAAGAGCAGGTCGACAACCTCTTCGACCATATGGGCCAGATGCTGGAGGCGGCCGGAGCGACCTGGGCGGACATGGCCAAGGTCACGTTCTTCACCGACGACCCGCTCACCACCCGGGCAGCGCTCAACCGCCAGTGGCTCGACAAGTTCCCCGACGCCGGGTCGCGCCCGTCGCGCCACACGATGAACAGCCCGACGATCGGCAAGGCCGACGTCTCCTGCGTCTTCACCGCGTACGTGGCCGGGGGGTGACTGATATGACCGCGGGCGATTCACTGCGTCCGGTCGAGTTGACCGAGGAGATGCGCCGCAAGCTCGGCTTTGTGTCCACGGCGACCATCGCCGGGAGCCTTCACGCCCGCGGCATCCGCAATGCCTTCCTGGGCGGGCTGCGGCCGGTGAAGCCCGGCCAGCGGATGCTCGGCTACGCCCACACCCTGCGCTACGTGCCCCGGTGCCCCGAGTACGAGAGCCGCCGGGTGCAGCCCAACGCCCAGCGCATCGCCATCGAGTCGGTCGAGCCCGACGACGTGCTGGTCATGGAGGCCCGGGGCGAGCCCCACGCCGGCACCATCGGCGACATCTACGCCATGCGGGTCAAGATGCGCGGCGCCGCCGGGGTGGTCACCGACGGAGCGCTGCGGGACACGCCCGGCATCGCCGAGATCGACCTGCCCGTGTACCACGGCGCCTCCCACGGGGCCACCTTCGGACGCCAGCACACTCCGCTCGACCGCCAACTGCCCATCGTGTGCGCCGGAGTGACGGTGTTCCCCGGCGACATCGTGGTGGGCGACGGCGAGGGCGTGGCGGTGATCCCCGCCCGCCTCGCCCAGGAGGTGGCCGACCACGCCTACGACGTCGAACTGCGCGAGCAGTGGGCGCTGGAGCAGGTCGCCGCCGGTGACCCGGTGGAGGGCGCGTTCCCCCTCACCGACGACCGCCGCCCCGAGTTCGAGGAGTGGCTCCGCCGCCGCGACGCAGCGTCCGAATGAGCCGACAGCCGGGGCTGGCACGGCCAGACTTGCGATGCTCGGCCGGATCGGGCCGGGCGGTCACGGGTCGGAATCCGCACTAGGAGGCTGAGATGGCCAGAGTTCCGCTTCTCGATGACCGGGACGCTCTCAGCGAGACTCAGCGGGCGGTGTTCGACTGGATCGTCGAGAGCCGCGGCATGATGATCCGTCCCTACGAGGTGCTGCTGCACGTGCCGGAGATGGCCCGGCCCGCGGCCGAGCTGGGCCATCAGATCCGCTACGAGGGCTCGTTGAGCGACCACGACCGGGAGCTGGCGATCATCACCGTCGCCCAAGTCCACGACTGCGGCTTCGAGTGGGACACCCATGTCGGTCTGGCCCGCGCCGCTGGCGTGTCGGAGGCGACCATCGCCGGCCTGCGCGGCGGCGGCCCGACGGTGGACCGGCCCGACGACGTGATCGTCGGCTTCGTCCAGGAGCTGTGCGAGTCCTCGAGAGTGTCGGACCCTCGGTATGCGGAGGCCGTGGATCGGCTCGGCTCCGCCGGGGTGGTGGAGCTGACCACGCTGGTGGGCTACTACACCCTGCTCGCTTCGTGATGAACGCCGCCGAGGCCGACTGACATCTCCTAGAAGTGCTGGAGAGGGCTGGCGTCGCCCGGCCCCGCAACGGCGCCAACACCATCGTCGGAACCGGCTGTTCGACGCGGCATCGCGGTCTGACCCCTATGGGCGCGGTCTTGCTGCCAGTTCGCGGCTGGCGGCTGGGTTGTTGGGATTTGGCAGCGGTTTGGCCCCTATGGGTGCGGTTTGCTGCCAGTTCGCGGGTTGTGGGCGGGTGGTGGTTGGGTTGTTGGGATTTGGCAGCGGTTTGGCCCCTATGGGTGCGGTTTGCTGCCAGTTCGCGACTCGTTCTGTTTGCAGGCTTGAGACAGGACGCCGTATGTCCGGGACTGGGTCGGGGCAGTCAGTCCTCGGCGCGCTGCCAGTCGCCGATGGCGGTCTCGCACGGCCCCACCAGCGGGGCGACGCTGGGGTAGCCGGCGTAGGGCGCGAGCGCGATCAAGGTCTCCCGCAGTTCGTCGGGGGTCAGCTCGCCCCGCTTCAGGGCTGACTGGGCCTGGAGCTTCCAAACGTCGGTGGCGCCCTTGGCTGCGATCACGCCCATGATGAGCAGGCGCCGGTCCCGGATCGACAGCACGTCGCGGTCCCAGACTTCGGCGAACAGGCTGCGCATCATCACGTCGTTGAAGGCCATCGTGCCCTCGGGCAGGGCCGGGACCTCGCCCTGGTAGACCTCCGTCACCATTGCGACACCCCGTTCGTAGGTGTCGTCGGCAGCGTTCCCGTTGGTGGTGTCGTTCCCGGTGATGTCGTCGGCAGCCTTCCCGGTGGTGTCGGTGGTCGTGCCGGCGGTGTCGTCGTCGGGCCTGGCAATGCCGGTGGAGTCGTCGACCGGTCGGTCGGGGTCGTTGTCGGCGCTCATTCGGGCTCCTCGGGTGTCTTGTGGAAGTTGTAGACGGCGGGCATGGCGGCTCGTACCGCTTCCAGCACGGCTGCGGCCCCGGGCCGGGCGCTCCCGTTGCTGAGTTCCAGTGCCAGCGACAGGTCCTTGTCGGCGATGCCGGCCTGGGTCTCGAGCATGGCCAGTAGCCCGCCGGCGATGTGCTCGCCGGGGATGTCCAGCAGGGCGCAGTACTTCTCGGTGAGCGCGCCGAGTTGGCCCATCGACTGCCACGCCTCCAGCAGAGCGGTCGGCCTACCGCCAGTGCCGTCCACGATGTCGTGAGCCGCAGCCGCCGCCGCGAACTGGGCGTAGGTCATCACGTTGACCGCGAGCTTCAGAGCGGCGCCCGCGCCCACCGGCCCGGCGTCGATGATCGTGCCTGCGTACACGTCGAGCATCGCCCGGGCCGCGGGCGGCATGTCGTCGAGTGCCCCGGCCAGCACCGTCTGATCGCCGGCCCGCGCCTTGTCGGCGCCGCCGGCCACGCACGCGTCGAACACGGCCACCCCCCACTCCGACGCCGCCGCGCGGGCCGCCAGCACCGTGTCGGGATGCACGGTGGAGTGGATCAGCACGGTGAGCCCGCCGTGGGCGCCCTCGACGATTCCGCCCGGCCCCGACATCACGGCTTCGATGTGGGCCGCGGCCGGCACGCAAACGCTCACCGCGTCGCTGGCCCGGGCCACCTCGGCGGCGCACGATGCGGGAGCAGCTCCCAGCGCCACC
This sequence comes from Acidimicrobiales bacterium, assembly GCA_963667505.2. Classification (GTDB taxonomy): domain Bacteria; phylum Actinomycetota; class Acidimicrobiia; order Acidimicrobiales; family Aldehydirespiratoraceae; genus Aldehydirespirator. The sequence continues at coordinate 3,715,037 of OY763490.2, forward strand.
GCCGCCTCGACCGCCGCGGGGTCGATGTCGTGGACGGTCACGGGGGCGCCGCCTCGGCGGATCAGGTTCTCGGCCATGGCCGAGCCCAGCATTCCCAGCCCGATGTAGCCGTAGCGGGTCACAGCGTCAGGTGGTCGGTCGGGTTTGCGCCGGGATTGGCCGGGCGTTGTGGCAGGGCCCGGCAGCAGGTCATGGGGTCATGTGGCGGGGCGGGTTTGCGCCGGGATTGGCCGGGCGTTGTGGCGAGGTCTGGCAGTAGATCACGCCGTTATGCGCCCAAGCCGGATTGCGGGGCGACCGGGGTCGCGCCGGCACATCGGCCCGGCTGGCTCATCCGGTCGCCGCGCCCAGCCTTGGCCCCGGCGGGAAGCTGATGGGCAGCTTGGCCCAGCCCGAGACGTTGCCGCTGTGGAGGCGCACCTTGTTCTCGTGGTCCACTTCGTAGTCGCCTAGGCGCCGGAGGATCTCCTCCAGCGCGACCCGCCCCTCCAGACGGGCCAGGGCCGCCCCCAGGCAGAAGTGGACGCCGTACCCGAACCCGAGGTGCCGGTCGGCACGGCGGAAGATGTCGAACTCCCCGGCGGTGGGCCCGTACTCCCGCTCGTCCTGGTTGGCCGCGCCGATGAGCAGCAGCACCGAGTCGGCCTCACGCATCCGCTGGCCGTGCATCTCGACGTCGCGGGTGAGGGTGCGATGCATGTACTGGGTGGAGGTGTTGAATCGGATCACCTCCTCGACCGCGCTGGGGATGAGCGACGGGTCGGCTACCAGCGCGGCCCGCTGGTCGGGATGGAGCGACAGCAGCTCCACCGCGTTGGCCACCATCTTGGCCGTCGTCTCGAATCCGGCGAACGCGAACAGCAGGCAGAAGCCGAGCATCTCCTTCTCGGTCAGGGCCCGGCCGTCGACCTCCAATGCGAGCAGGTCCGAGATGAGCCCTTCGCCGGGCGCCTCTGCGGAGCGTCGCCGGTCCAGGTCCTCGCCGAAGTAGGCGAGCATCTGGAAGATGGCCTCGACTGCCTCCTGCGGGATCTCCATGGAGCCGTCCTCGCGGATCAGGCCCCGGTCGGCGCACTCCCGCAGCATGTCCCGGTCGGCGACGGGGATTCCGAGCACGGCCGAGATCACGTCCATCGGGAAGCAGCTGGCCAGGTCGGCCATCAAGTCCGCGTGGCCCGACTCGATGACCTCGTCGATGTAGTGGTTGACGATGCGGCGCACCTCGTCCTCCATCGCGGCCACCCGCCGGGGGGTGAACACCCGCGACACGAGCCCCCGCAGGGCGGTGTGGTCGGGAGGGTCGAGCTCGATCAACTCCTGGTAGTTGGGGTGTTCCCGGTCGATGGGCCGCCGGGCTTCGAGGGCGACGCCCCCGGCGGACGAGTAGGTCTCGTAGTCCCGGAACGCCTGCTGCACGTCGTCGAAGCGGCTCAGCGCCCAGAACTCCAGGTCGGGGTTCCAGTAGGCGGGCGCCTCGTCACGCAGCCGCCGGTAGGTGTCGAACGGGTTGTCGTGCACCTTGAACGAGTAGGGGTTGTATACCAACGGCGCTGTCATGGGCCGATGCTAGAGGGGTCCGCGCGCCGTGTCCTGCGGACCACGGCCAGCCGATAGCCCGGGCCGCGTTGGGGTGGCTGTAGGGGTCGGTGTTGCTGTGCGGGAGGCCGTCTTTCGAGGCGGGTTAGGGCGGCGTGGGGTGGCTGTTGGTGTCGGTGTTGCTGTGCGGGAGGCCGTCTTTCGAGGCGGGTTAGGGCGGCGTGGGGTGGCTGTTGGTGTCGGTGTTGCTGTGCGGGAGGCCGTCTTTCGAGGCGGGTCCGGGCTTCGCGCTGGCAGGGCAGCTCGAGCCTGTAGTCGCTCGTGGCACCGGCAGGCGGGCGACGGTGCGATACTTCGCGTAGGAGACAGGGCCCGCGGCCGCGGCCGTGGCCGCGGTCGGCGGGCGCGGTGCCGGTGCCGAGGATCGGAGGGGCCACAGATGGCCGCACGGACTGTTGGGCTGGCCGGAACGGGGGTTATCGGCGCTGGATGGGCGGTGCGCGTGCTGGCACGGGGGCACGATGTCGTGGCCTGGGATCCGGCCGCGGGCGCCGAGGACCGGCTGCGGGCCGCGGTCGAGCGGGCCTGGCCCTCCGCCACCCGCTTGGGGCTGTTCCCCGGCGCCGACCCGGACCGGCTGCGCTGGGCTGACACGGCCGAGGAGGCCGCGGCCGCGGCCGCCTGGGTGCAGGAGAGCGTCCCGGAGGACTTCTCGGTCAAGCGGTCGGTGCTCGGACGGCTCGACGCGGCCGCCGATCCTGGCACCGTGATCGCCAGCAGTTCGTCGGGCCTGCTGCCGAGCCGACTGGCCGAGGGCCTGCACCACCCCGAGCGGCTGCTGGTCGGCCATCCGTTCAATCCCGTCTACCTGCTCCCGCTGGTGGAGGTGGTGCCCGGCGAGGCCACCAGCGACGAGGCTCTGGCCGCGGCGGTCGCCCACTACGACGACCTGGTGATGCACCCGCTGGTGGTGCGCAACGAGGTCGAGGGCTACCTGTCGGACCGGCTCCAGGAGGCGCTGTGGCGAGAGAACCTGCATCTGGTGAACGACGGCACGGCCACCACCGCCGAACTGGACGACTCGATCGTCTACGGGCCGGGCCTGCGCTGGGCGGCGATGGGCACCAACCTCACCTTCCATCTGGCCGGCGGCGACGGCGGCATCCGCCACATGCTGGGCCAGTTCGGGCCTGCCCTCAAGCTGCCGTGGACCCGCCTGGAGGCGCCCGAGCTGACCGGCGAACTGGTGGAGGCCATGGCCGACGGCTGCGACGCCCAGGCCGCCGGACGCCCAGTCGCGGAACTCGAACGGCAGCGCGACGACGGCCTGCTGGCGGTGATGAGGGCACTGCGCCCCAGCGGCATCGGCGCCGGTCGCCTGATCGCCGAGCGGGAGGCTCGCATCCTGGCCGCCGGAGCCGCGCTCGCCGCCGAGCCGTGGACGCCGGGCGCGGCCGTCGCGGCTCCCCTAGAGCTCTACACGGCGGTCGTGGAGCCCGACTGGGTGGACTACAACAACCACATGACCGAGTCGGCGTTCCTGACCGTGTTCGGCTGGGCGTCCGACGCGCTGTTCCGCTACCTGGGCATCGACGAGGACTACCGCGCCAGCGGGCACTCCTACTACACGGTGGAGACCCATCTCAACTATCGCCGCGAGGCCGCGCTGGGCGAGCCGCTGCGAGTGACCACCCAAGTGCTCGGCAGCGACGCCAAACGGCTGCACATCTTCCATTCCATGTACCGGGACGCTCCGGGTCGCAGCGACGGCGGCGACAGCAGCGCCGGATTCGAGCGCGACGGTAGGGACATCGGCGAAGGCGAGCTGCTGTGCACCACCGAGCAGATGCTGGTCCATGTGGACACGGCCGCTGGCCGGGGCGCGCCGGTGCTGGACGGACCGGCCGCTGCGGTGGCCGCCGTCACCGCAGCCCATGCTGCGATGCCCCGCCCCCACGAGGCCGGCCGTCGCATGGCCATCCCCGTTCGATGATCAGCTTGGGGCCTACGCGGACGGGTGAGCCTCGATGCTTGTATTCGCTCCGACTGCTGGTGTTTGGCGGCTTCGTGGCCGCCTGTCCGCCCGGCCGCTCGGGCCCCGACGACTGAGGAGGCACCCATGGACTTCTCGATCGACGACTCCCAGCAGATGGTGATCGACACCGTTCGCTCCTTCGTGCAGCGCGAACTGCTCCCCCACGAAGACGAGGTGGAACGCACCGGCGAGGTGCGACCCGAGTTGGTGGAGCAGATTCGTAGCCGGGCCATCGACGCGGGCCTTTACGCGGCCAACATGCCGGTCGAGCTCGGAGGCGGCGGGCTCGACGACCTGACCCTGGCCATGGCCGAGCGGGCCTTCGGGTGGACCGCCTACGCCCTGCACTACATCGTGGCCCGACCCTCCAACATCCTGCAGGCCTGCACCGGCGCCCAGGTCGACGAGTATCTGCTGCCCACCGTGCGGGGCGAGCGGGTGGAGTGCCTCGCCATGAGCGAGCCCGACGCCGGATCCGACCTGCGGGGCATGGCCTGCCGGGCCGAGCGCCGCGGCGACCACTACGTGGTCAACGGCACCAAGCACTTCATCAGCCACGCCGACCTGGCCGACTATGTGATCCTGTTCGCGGCCACCGGCGCCGAGGACTCCGCCAGAGGGCCGCGCAAGCTGATCTCGGCTCTGCTGGTGGACTTCGACACGCCGGGCGTAGAGCGCGCGCCGGGCTACAACTGCGTGTCGAACCGGGGCTACCACAACTTCATCTTGAACTTCGACGACGCCCGGGTGCCTGCCGCCAACCTGCTGGGCGACGAGCACCGGGGCTTCGACGTGGCCAACCAGTGGCTGGGCAGCACCCGGCTGCAGGTGGCGGCCGTGTGCCTGGGCCGGGCCGACCGGGCTCTGTCGGTGGCCCTCGACTGGGCCGCCACCCGCGAGCAGTTCGGCCAGCGCATCGGCCGCTTCCAGGGCGTGTCGTTCAAGCTGGCCGACATGCGCACCCGTCTGCTCCAGGCCGAGCTGACCACCTACCGGGCGGCGTGGCTGTCGGCCCGGGGCGAGATGACCGACGCCGACGCGGCCATGGCCAAGCTGTCGGCCACCGAGATGCTGCAGTTCGTGTCGGACGAGGCCATCCAGATCCTCGGCGGAATGGGCCTTATGGACGAACTGCCGCTGGAGCGGATCTGGCGCGACGCCCGAGTCGACCGCATCTGGGACGGCACCAGCGAGATCCAGCGCCACATCGTGTCGCGCGACATGTTGCGCCCCCTCGGGAGCTGAGATGCCGTGCCCGCGAGCCCGGCTGCCGGAGGGCCCGCGGGATGCTCGCCATCTGAGCGGGTGCTCGCCGTGACGGTGCGGCTCGACCGGGTCTTGAGGCCGAGGTCGCTGGCGTTCGTAGGCGGCAAAGCCGCGGAGTTGGCCGTCGAGGCCTCGCGGTCCCTCGGATTCGACGGTGAGATGTGGGCCGTCAACCCCCGCCGCACCCTCGCCGGCCTTCCGACGTTCGCCTCGGTGGGCGAGCTGCCGGGGCGTGCCGACGCGGCGTTCGTGGGGGTGGGAAGCCACGCCGCGGTCGAGGTCGTGCGGGAGTTGGCCGCCGCGGGCACGGGTGCCGCGGTGTGCCACGCGTCGGGCTTCGCCGAAACCGGCGAGGCCGGAGCGGCCCTTCAGGCCGACTTGCTGCGAGCCGCCGCGGGCATGGCGCTTCTGGGCCCCAACTGCTACGGGACGCTGTCGGCGCTCACCGGGGCGGCGCTTTGGCCGGATGTACACGGTCTAGCCCGCTGCGAGCGCGGTGTCGCTTTGGTCAGCCAAAGCGGCAACATCGCGGTGAACCTCACCATGCAGCGCCGCGGTCTGGGCGTCGCCTGCGTGATGGCGCTCGGCAACCAGGCCGATGTGGGAACGGCCGGGGCACTCGAGGCCTTGGTCGTCGACGAGGCTGTGACCGGAGTGGGGCTCGTCATCGAGGCGGTGGACGACGTGGGCCGGTTCGCAGCCGCGGCCTGCTCGGCGCAACAGCGGGGCGTGCCGGTGGTGGCTCTGAAGCTGGGGGCGTCGAAGCCCGCGGTCGGCATCGCAATCACCCACACGGCGTCGCTGGTCGGCGACGACACCGCTTACGAGGCGCTCTTCCGGCGTGTCGGCGTCCATCGGGTACGCACCGTGCCGGAACTGCTCGACACGCTGGCGGTCCTGTGCGCCATCGGGTCGCTGAAGGGCAACCGGGTGGTGTCGCTGAGCTGCTCGGGAGGCGAGGCGGCGCTCGTGGCCGACCGCGGCGTCGCCCACGGGGTCGCGTTCCCCGAGTTCGCCCCCGATCACCGCGACCGGGTGGCGGCGGCCCTGGAAGGCCGGGTCGCGGTGACCAACCCGCTCGACTATCACACCTTCATCTGGGGCGACAAGGCCCGTCTGGCCGCCTGCTTCCAAGCGGTCCTCGGCGCCAGCCCGGCGACTGATGACCGTCCGGTGCTCAGCCCTCGTCCGCCGACCGGTGCCCCGGTGGCTGGTGCTCGTCCGGTGACCGGTGACGGTCCGGTGACCATGGACGCTGGGCCGCCGTTCGACGCCGCCCTGCTCGTGCTCGACTTCCCGGCCCAAGGATTGGACCGCTCGCGGTGGTGGCCGACTCTCGACGCCTTCGGCACCGCCTGTTCAGCGGCTCGAACCCCGGGCATCGTCGCGGCGTCCATGGCCGAGAACCTCCCCGAGGAGGCCCGCGCCCGAGCCGCTGAACTCGGCCTCGCCGCCTGCGGCGACATCGACTCAGCGCTGGCCGCGCTCGCAGCCGCGGCCCGCCTGGGACGGTCGTCAGCCCGGCCGCTGCAGGATTCCGTCGGCCTACTGCCGCCCGTGCCTCCAAGGAGTGCGGGATCCCGGTTGCCGTCTGCATCGTCGTTCTCCTTGTCGTCGTCGGTGGAACCGCCTGACTCGGTCGGAGCGAACCCGCCCGGTCCGGTGCCGAGAACATATGTACGGGGTGAGACAGCGGAGTCGGAGCACGATGGCGCGGCACTGTCCGAGCGCGAGGCCAAGCAGCGCTTGGCCTCGGTCGGGGTCGCCGTACCGGCCGGGCGTCTGGTGTCGCCCGAGAAGGCCGAAGCCGCGGCGCGCGAGATCGGATTTCCAGTAGTGGTCAAGGCTGTCGGCATCGCCCACAAGACCGACACTGCGGGCGTGGAAGTCGGGCTGGACGACCCCGAGTCGGTGGCCGTAGCGGCCCGGCGCTTGGGCTCCGGTGACGGCTCGACGGTGCTCGTGGAATCCTTTGTCACCGGCTCGGTGGCCGAACTGCTGGTGAGCGTGCGCTCGGCGCCTCCCGTGGGGATGCTGCTCACCCTCGGTGCGGGCGGCACGCTGACGGAACTGCTGGCGGACACCGCCGCGCTCCTGCTTCCGGCAGCCCCCGACGAGATCCGTCAGGCGCTGCGCCGACTGCGCATCTGGCCTCTGCTCGTCGGCCATCGGGGTCGTCCGGCTGGCGACCTGGACGCGGCAGTCGAGGCCGTCGTGGCGGTCTGCGCCCTGGCACGCGACGATCCCCGCATCGTCGAGATCGAGATCAATCCCCTGATCGTCACGCCGGACTCCGCAGTGGCTGTGGACGCGTTGATGCTCATGGCTGACAACTCGACGGGTCTGGTCGCGGTGGGACGAGTCGAGACCGGTCGGCCCGCTCATGGCTGACAGCCCCGCCGCCGGCGCGGTGACGGCCACCGCTCGCGGGCCGGTGCTCGAGGTCACCCTCGACCGGCCCAAGCCCAACGCCATCGACGCCGCCACCAGCCGCGAGCTGAGCGGGGTGTTCGCCGCGTTCCGCGACGACCCCGAGCTCCGAGTGGCCATCCTCACCGGCGCCGGCGACCGCTTCTTCTCCGCCGGATGGGACCTGAACGCCGCCGCCGAAGGTGAGGAGTTCGAGGCCGACTACGGCGAAGGTGGCTTCGGGGGCTTCGGAGAGCTCCCTGGCCTGCTCAAGCCCGTCATCTGCGCGGTCAACGGCATGGCCGTCGGCGGCGGATTCGAGATCGTCTTGGCCGCCGACTTGGTCGTCGCCGTCGATCACGCCCGATTCTGGCTGCCGGAGGCGTCGCTGGGCATCGTGCCCGACACGGCGTCGGTGCGCCTGCCGAGAATGCTCCCTCCGGTCGTGGCCAACGAGATCCTCTACGCGGGCCGTCGCCTCGACGCCGCCGAGGCCCTGCGCTGGGGGCTCGTCAACTCCGTGGTCGGCGCCGGGGAACTGATGTCGGAGGCCCGCGCACTGGCAGTCCGCGTCGTCGAGGCCGCGCCCCTCTCGGTGGCCGCGGCCAAGGAGATCGGCACCCGCACGGGCCACCTTCCGCTGCCGGAGGCGTTCGAGCGGCTGCGCTCCGGCGAGATGGCCGCCTACGAGGCGATGCTCGCCTCAGAGGACGCCGCCGAGGGCCCTCTAGCCTTCACCGAGGGCCGTGCCCCCCGCTGGCAGGGTCGCTGACGAACTGCCCCACATCGAAAAAGGTGTGCTGGCGACGGTGCCCCCCGTCGGCAGGGCCGCTGATCGGTCTCGCCGCGGTCAGGTCTCGGCGCGGCCGAAGTCGAAGGCGGCGATCTCGGCCATCTGCTCGCCCAGCAGCCTCACCGCGGTCTCGAAGAGCTCCTTGCCCTCCTGCTCGCTGGCGCCGGTGGGGTCGCCGATGTGGCCGGCGGGGCCGAAGTCGTTGGACAGCCAGCCGAAGGTCGCCAGCCCTCCGAAGCGCACATGGCGGTTCTTGGCCAGCCCGGCGGGCACGGCCCGCTCAGCCCGTTCCAAGTGCACGAGATGAGGGCGCAGGTGCATGAACACCGACGTCTCCCGGTGCCCGCCGTGGATGCCCATCCCCATCTCGGACTCGGCCGCAGGCGATGCCCCGCCCTGGTCGGGAGGCACGAACGGATGCACCAGGAACGTCATCAGGCCGTGCTGGAGCCGGATCTCCCGGCAGGCCACGTTCAGCAGCGACGAATTGCCGCCGTGGCCGTTCAGGAACACCAGCCGACGGGCGCGGGTGGTGGCCACGCAACGGCCGATGTCGCGTAGCACCGCCAGCAGCGTCTCCGCCGACAGCCACAGCGTGCCGGGCGACCAGGCGTGCTCGTTGGACTTCGACACCGACATGGTGGGCAGCAGCCACAGGTCGCAGGCCTCGCCGTGCTCGGCGACCAGGGCGGAGGCGGCCTCGTGGGCGATCACGTGGTCGACCGACAGCGGCAGATGCGGGCCGTGCTGCTCCACCGCACCGACGGGCTGGATGATCACGGACGACTCGGTGATCTGCTCGCCTATCTCGGGCCCGCTCAGATCCTCGAGACGACGGCTTCGATGGCTGACCATGCTGCCAACCTACTCTTCGCGTCCGGCCGAGGCGGGGCTCCAGAACGCCACGTCGGCGGTGCCGAGGCTCTCCACACGGCCGCCCTCGTCCAGTCGGGCGACCGCGGACACATCCCCGCTCTCGGTCTGCGCGCCGAACGCGACAGCGGCGCCGTCCGGCGCCCAAAGGCGAGGGGTCTCGGTGTACTGGTCGGCGAACGGCAAGTAGTTCCTCAGAAAGGCCTCAGTGGGCACGAAGCTGGCCAGTTCCGTCGACTCGCTGCCGTCCCAGGTGTGCCAGGTCAGGCCGATGCTGTCGCTGCCCCCGGGCGTGAGCGCCGCCATCAGCAAGCGGCTGCCGTCGGGACTCCATTCGAGCCACAGGCCCTGCTGGTCGAGCACCCTCGTGCGCTCCGAAGTGGCGAGGTCGACGATGTCCACCGAGCCGTCGGGGCTCTGCGCCTGATCGACCGCCTGATCGATGACGGCCTCGGCCTCGTCGATGACGGAGCCTGTCTGGTCGGAGAAGTGGGTACGGACGGTCTCGGGGGCGGCGGACGATGCGACGGCACCGATCGATTCGAGCGGATCCGGCCCCGACGCCTGCTGTGTCGGCGGAAGCGAGAGAGCGACCCGGCGCCCGTCGGGGTGGGCCGCCATCAGGGCGAAGCCGCTCACCGGCCCCAGGTCGGCGACGTCGCCTCCGTCCGCGCCTCGCCGCCGGAGATGCGCCTGCGCCCCGGCGGAGGCGTCGGGGCCGTCGGACTCCGCTACGCCCCCGTCGCCGGAGCCCGAGCCCGAGTCCACGTACAGGAACTCGCTGCTTCCAGGCACCCAGGCTGGCGCCTGGAAGTCGGCGCCCACGATGCCGAGGTCGACCTGGTCGTCGAGCGAGTCCGGGTCGACGAGCAGCAGAAGCCGCGTACCGGCGTGGAGCAGCAGCCGGCGCCCTTCCGGCTCCCATGCGACGAAGAGGCTCGAGCCCTGCAGGGACGACTCCGACGTGGGCTTGCCGTCGCTGTCGAGAATGTCGAGCGCGGTGCCGCCCGACGACCCCGGCCCGAGGGCGGCCAGCCGGGTGCCGTCGTGGCTCCAGCTGTAGAAGAAGTAGGGACGACGGGCGGCGGCGATCGTCGCCTGGCCGGTGGTCATGTCGAGAACGGCCACTTGGGACGTTGTGCCGCTCGAGCCGACGATGGTGGCCGCGAGACGGCGGCCGTCCCGCGACCATGTGGGCTGGGTGACGACCCGGTCGGTGGCGACCTCGGCCTCCACGGTGCCGTCGGGCCGAAGCAGCCGCAGGCCGGTCGGGCCCGCCGCCGCGATCAGGCCGGACGACTCGTCCCACGGAACCGCCGCCAGGGGCGCCGAAGTAGGCGAGGGCGTGAGCGTCGGGCTCACCGCGCCGAGCCCGAGGTCCAGCCCGTCCGTCTCGGCCCAGTCGGCCGGGGCGGGAGTCGAGCTGCGGGCCGGCGAGTCTCCGCAGGCTGCGGCCACCATGAGAGCGCCTGCCGCAGCAGCCGACAGGAGGCGTCGGCTCATGGGCGCATAGTAGGCCACCCGTCGGACACCGCTGTCGCCGGTGCCGCCCCCGGTGGCCATGCGTTCGTCGTCGGCCGCTCACCGGACAGCGCCGCCGCAGGTGCCGCTCTTGTCATCCTGGTTGCGGCGTTGGCAGACTGCGAGTGCGGTCGACGCGACGGGAAGGTCCGCCGGACTGCTCGTTTCAATGGGAGGGCGAGATGGGACACACGATCTCGAAGCGGCGACTAGGACGCATCCTGACGGCACTTCTGGCGCTGGCGCTGATGGCGGCCGCGTGCGGCGACGACGAGGAGGCCGCCGCCCCCGTGCCGGTGCCCGCGTCCGCTGCAGAGCCTGAGCCGGCCGAGGACCCCGACCCGGCCGTGGACCCCGACCCCGAGCCTGCGACAGAGCCCGTGCCTGAGCCGGCCGAGGAGCCCGTCCCGGCCGAGGAGCCCGAACCCGCCCCCGAACCCGAGCCCGACACCGACGCGGCCGCGGAGCGGTGCGAGGCCAACCGGGCCGCCGGGAAGATGACGTTCGTGACCGGGTTCGACTTCGCGGCCTCGGCCGGGATAATCGACGCCATCGTGGCCGACGCCCAGGGATACTTCGAGGAACTGTGCATCGACTTCGAGGTCCAGCCGGGGTTCGCCCCGTCCAACGGTGCGCTGGTCATCGAGGGTCAGGCCCAGTTCGGTGCCTCCGGGTCGTTCGCCGAGCTCGTCGCCAACAACGTCGCCGGCGAGGGCGACCTCGTGGCCCTGCTCCACTGGGGCCGCACCGCCATCGAGGCGATTGTCCTGCCCGAGGGCAGCGACATCACCGACTTCGCCGGACTGTGCGGGAGCCTGATCGGCATCAAGGGCGACCTGCCTTACTCGCTGCAGGCCTCCGTCGCGCTGTCCGGCATCGACCGCAGCTGCTTCGAGGAGATCCTCCTCGACGGCTTCGACCCGATCGCCCACCTCGATCTCGGCATAGACGCGCTGCCGGTCTACAAGTCCAACGAGCCCAACACCCTGAGAAGCAACGGCGTGCCGTTCACGATGCTCGACCCGCTGGACTTCGACGTGCCGTCCAGCTTCGGCGTCACGTTCACCACGCAGTCGATGATCGACGAGAACCCCGGCCTGGTGGCCGACGTGATGCGGGCGCTCATCCGGGGCCAGGAGTTCGCGGCGGCCAACCTCGACACCGCCGTGGAGAACGCGTTCGAGCTGATCGACGCCGCGGGCAACCCCCTGTACTTCGCCATGGAGGCGGAGCGCTACCGGTGGGGAGTGGAGTCCGCCCTCATCGCCGACCTCGCCCCGGCCGGCGTCGGTGTTGGCATTCCCGACGTGGAGCTGCTGGGCGCCGAGATCGACGCCTTGACGCAGGCCGGGGTGTTCGAGTCGCTGCCGGACTGGCAGTCGATGGTGAACGCCGACATCGCCTCGGGCCTCTACGACGGCACCACCCTGATCTGGCCCGGGCCGTAGAGCGTCCCGACTGGGCCGCCGAAACGGCACGGCGACACCGAAGGCACCGAAGGCTCCGAACGCTCTGAACGCTCCGAACGCACCGAAGGCACGAGGTTCCGCCAGCATGTTCACCGGCATCGTCCAAGGCATGGGCCAGGTGGTCGACATCACCGCCGAAGGGGGGATCTGCCGCCTCACCGTCGATCTCGGCCCCCACGCCGACGGGCTGCTGCTCGGTGCCAGCGTGGCCAACAACGGCACCTGCCTCACCGTCTCCCACATCGACGGCTCGAAAGTGAGGTTCGACGTGATCGCCGAGACGATGCAGTGCACCAACCTCGGCTCGCTGGCGGTGGGCGATCCGGTGAACATCGAGCGGTCGCTGCGCTTCGGCGACGAACTCGGCGGCCATGTGCTGTCGGGCCATGTGTCGGGCACGGCCACGGTGCGCGAGATCGTCGCGGACGGCGACAACCGCACCATGTGGTTCGAAGTCGATGCGCCTCTGATGCGCTATTTGCTGTGGAAGGGGTGGGTGGCCCTCGACGGGGCGAGCCTCACGATCTCCGGGGTCGACCGAGACGGCTGCCGGATCGCGGTGAGCCTGATCCCCGAGACGCTGGAGCGCACCACCCTGGGCGGGGTCGCCGTGGGCGACACGGTCAACATCGAGGTGGACGCCCACACCCAGGCCATAGTCCGCACCGTCCAGGATCTGCTCACCGACCCCGACCTCCGAGCCCAGATCCTCAACACCGGCCCAGCCGGATAGCCGCCGGCCCGGCAGCGACGCCGCATGACTGAGGGGCTTCGGGGGCTGCGGGGCCGTCGCTGCCTGGTGACCGGAGCGGCGAGGGGCATCGGCCGGCAGATCGCGCGACGGCTGGTGTCCGAAGGCATGCGGGCCACGCTGCTCGACGTCGACCCGGCAGTGGAGGAGGTCGCCCAGAGCCTCGCCGCCGACAGCCTCGTGGCCGACCTGGCCGACGAGGCGGCCACCCGGCAGGCGCTGGCCGAGGCGAACGGCGGCGACGGCGGCACGGTCGAGCCCTACTGGCTGGTGGTCAACAACGCCGGGGTCTTCTCCAAGACTCCGCTGCTGGACATGCCGCTCAGCGAATGGGACCGCGTTCAGCGGGTCAACGTCCGCTCGATGGTGGCGGTGATCCAGCAGGCGGCGCCGGCCATGATCGCGGCCGGCGGCGGCCGGATCGTCAACCTGGCCTCGATGGCGGCCAAGCTGGGAACGCCGGGGGAGGCGGCCTACGCGGCGTCCAAGGCGGCCGTGGTGGCGCTGAGCCGGATCGCGGCCATGGAGCTCGGCCCCCACGGCGTGACGGTCAACTCGATCTGCCCCGGCTATGTGCTCACCGAGATGGGCGCGGCCACCCGCACCGACGAGCAAGTGGCGGCCTGGACGGCCAAGAGCCCCCTCGGACGGCTGGGACAGCCCGACGATGTAGCCTCCGTGATCGCCTTCTTGGCCTCCGCCGACGGGAGCTACATGACAGGCCAGGCCATCAACGTCACCGGCGGGATGTGCATGTGGTGACTTGGTGTCGGGTTGCACCGCCGCACGGTCCGCCACCCGTCAACGTCACCGGCGGGATGTGCATGTGGTGACCGAACCGGCCGTCGCCGCCGACGGCGCGGCGGAGCCCGCGATCAGCTTCCAGTCCGTGTCGAAGTGGTTCAGGCGCCGCGACCGGCTCGTCCACGCCGTGTCGAGGGTCAGCCTCGACGTGGGCGAGTCCGAGTTCGTCAGCCTCATCGGGCCGTCCGGCTGCGGCAAGTCCACCATGCTGCGTCTGGCGGGCGGACTGCTCGATCCCGACCGGGGCACGGTCGTGGTCAACCAGCGGACGCCTGCCGAGGCCCGCCGCCAGAAGCGGTACGGGTTCGTGCCCCAGCATCCCGCCCTGCTGCCGTGGCGCACCGTCCGCCGGAACGTGTCGCTGCTGGTGGACGTGAACCGCCGGGCCGGCAACGAGGGCATGTCCGCCGACGACCAGATCAGAATGCTCGACGACATCGGTCTCAGCCCCTTCCTCGACTCGCTGCCCCGCGAGCTGAGCGGCGGCCTCCAGCAGCGGGTCAGCATCGCCCGGGCCTTCGCCCTGGGCGCCCCCGTGCTGTTGATGGACGAGCCCTTCTCAGCCCTCGACGAGATCACCCGGGCCGACATGCGGTATCTGCTGCTCGACCTGTGGGAGCGCGTCGGCAGCACCGTGCTGTTCGTCACGCATTCCATCCCCGAGGCGGTCGTGCTCTCGGACCGGGTGGCGGTGCTGGGTTCCCGACCCGGCCGCATCACCCGGATCGTCGACGTGCCCCTGCCCCGCCCCCGCCACGCGGACGTGGAGGACACCGACGACTATCACCGCGTCCTCGCAGAGGTGCGGGCCGCACTCAGGCAAGGATGGTCGAACTGATGGCCGGCCGCTCCCCGATACCGGACCCCGCCCCCCCGCCCGACCCGCTCCACATCCCCGCAACACCCGAGCAGCCCCGACCAGACGACTTGCCGGAGGAAGCGCCGCCGGACGACCCGCCAGAGGCACGGCGCGGAGGTTCTCAGGATGTAGTGGCGGCGTCATCGGCGGATGTGCCGCCGGAAGAGCCTCGTCGGCCGGTGCGTCGAGCGGCACTGCTCGCGGCCCCCTTCGCCGGGCTCGTGCTGTTCTTCGTGGGCTGGGAGGTCTACGTGCAGGTGCGGAACCTGCGGCCCCTCACGCTGCCGCTGCCGTCCGACGTGATCCGCCATGTGGTCGAGAATCCCGGCTTCTACTGGCGCAACGGCCTCGTGACCGTTCAGGAGGCCTTCTGGGGGTTCTGGATCGCGTTCTTCGCCGCCCTGTTCGTGGCCACGTGGATGGCCCATTCGCAGTTCGTGGAGCGGGCCACGATGCCGGTGATCGTGCTTATGCAGTCCACCCCGGTGGCGGTGCTGGTGCCGATCTTCCTGCTGTGGTTCGGCTTCTCGCCCTGGCCGAAGATCCTCACCGCGATGCTGTTCGCCTGGGTGCCGTTCGTGGCCAACGCCCTGATCGGCCTGCGTTCGATCGACGCCGACACCCACGAACTGCTGCGGTCGGTCAACGCCAGCCGCTGGGCGGTCTACTGGCGTCTCAGGATCCCGCACTCGCTGCCGTACCTGTTCGCCGCGGGCCGCATCTGCGTGGGCCTGGCGCTGGTGGGGGCGGTCGTCGGCGAGTTCTTCAATTCCAAGGAGGGTCTCGGCAACGCTGCCCGGGTGGCTCAGTCCCGGCTCTTGGTCG
Organism: Acidimicrobiales bacterium; assembly: GCA_963667505.2. Classification (GTDB taxonomy): domain Bacteria; phylum Actinomycetota; class Acidimicrobiia; order Acidimicrobiales; family Aldehydirespiratoraceae; genus Aldehydirespirator. The sequence continues at coordinate 3,730,178 of OY763490.2, forward strand.
AGCAGCTGTGGGGCAGCGTGTTCGTGCTCGCCTTCATAGGCGTGGCCTTCGTCCTGCTGCTGATCGCGGTCGAGAAGCGGGTCCTGCGCTGGCATTCCTCCCAAGCAACCGACCACCGAGGAGTCTGAAGCGCTCGGGTGCTCAGCAGGGGCTGAGGTGGTGCCGTTGTCGCTGTCGGCGGTGGCAGGCGCTCAGAAGGGGCTGCCGCCAGCGCAGTTGTCGGTGTTGTCGGTGGCGGGCGCTCAGAAGGGGCTCAGTCCCATCCGGTTGCGGATCGACACCAGTTCGCCCAGGTGGTTGATGCCGTGGCCCACGGCACTCCATTGCAAGAACCAGGCGGCAGGCTTGCCGTCCCACATGGAGTAGAGCCAGTCGAAGCGGTCCTCCGGCGTGCCGATAGCGGCCAGCGCCGAAGCAGTGTCCGGCCGCTCGTCCATTGTCGGCAGCCCTTGCTCGTCGAGCCAGTCGGCGGTGGCATCGACCACCGCCAGCGTGTAGTCGCCCACGGCCTCGGGGTCGAGCACGTCCACGAGGTCGGCGTCCTCGCCTTCGGCCAGGCCCCGCCACAGGTCGTCGTCGATGCCGAGCCGCCCAGTCCAGCTGTCCACCACGGCATCGGCCCCCCGCAGCACGCTGTTCACGGCCAAATCGTGGTGGCGGGCCAAATGCCATAGCACGTAGACCGGCGCGATCCCGCCGCCGTCGGCCCGCTCCCGCCGCCGCTCCGCCGGAATCAACCCCAGCACGCCGCCCGCAATCTTGCCGCGCAGCGACCGGAGGTCACCGACGATCCAGTCCCGAAGATCCACCCCGCCAGCCTAATCGCCCCGCCCAACCCGCCTGCCAGCCGAGCCCAGCGCGATGGGCTGGCCCGCGGAACCGCTACTCGATGACCCGGACGACGACGAGGAGGACGAGCCCGACAGCAAGCGCCCCAGCCTCCACACGCTCTGACCCTCGACCAAACGCGACCCGTGCCCCAGCGGACACGCAGGGTCGACCGAAGGCCGTCAGACGACGGCCCGGACACGCTGAGCCGATCAATGCCCGTCGGGTGGCGGCTAGACGTGGCGCTGGCTGGTTCGGCCGCGTGATGGAGTCCAGGACTCGATCAGCAGGGCGTTGTCGGCCACCCGCACCAGGACGACCCTCGATATAAGGGCGGCGAAGAGCACCATCTTCGACGGGTCCTCGATGTGGTGGCGGTGGCCGGTGACGAAGTCGGCCTGTTGGGCCGTGTCCGCGGGAACGGCCACGCCCTCCAGCCGGGCGTCTCCGTCGGGCAGGTGCTCGCTGTCGGGCGCGCTGTGCATCGAGAAGCGCGGGTTGCGGGCTAGGTCGGCCGCCTTGCGCGATCCCGGTGTCATCGCCAGCCACAGGTGGCCCGATCTGACCGGCGCCTCCATCCCCGACAGCCGCGGCGATCCGTCAGCCCTCAGGGTCGCCAGCACCACATGGCGATGGCTCTCCAGCCTGGCCCGCACCAGACCGGCCAGTTCCGGCTCGCCAGCCTCGAACTCCGCCCAAGATGCCGTCTCATCGCTCACCCCGTCAAATCTATGCCTCCGAGGTCGAGCCGTAGCCACTTCGCCTTGGCGCTGCGGTGCCCTGGGCGTGGGTGGATTGAGACGCATCCGTTGTGCGAACTTCGGATGTGACGCGTTGGCGCTGCCGTACTCGGCTGGTGGGCGGGTTGGTAGCCTCCGGTGGTGCGGTTCGTGGTGCTTCATGCTCATCCGCTGGAGGATTGCCTGAACGTCGCTCTGAGGGATCGGGTGGCGGAGGCGCTGGCGGCGGAGGGCCACCAGGTCAACGTCGTGCGGATCACTCAGGGCGAGTGGATCGAAGGGGTGAGCCTGGCCGGGGCCGAGGGCCTCGTGTTGGTCTACCCGACCTGGTGGGGCGGCCTGCCCGCGCCGCTGCTCGGCTGGGTGCAAGCCGAACTCGCCCCTTGGATCGACGGTCGCGCCGAGCCCGCCACATCGCCGCTGCGGACCGTCCGACACCTGGCGGCGGTCACCACCCACGGCTCCCCCCGTCGCATCAACTGGATGCAGGGCGAGCCGGGCCGCCAACTGCTCAAGCGTTCAGTGACCCGCCTCTGCTCCCCGGGCACCAGGCTCCGCTGGGTCGCCCTGTACGGCATCGACCAGTGCGAACCCGACCAGATCAACGCCTTCCTGGATCACGCCGCCTCGGAGGCATCGGCCATAGCCGCCTGACTTGCTGGCCAGCAGTGCGACCAGTCATCGGTGAATGCGGCCTCTGAAGGCTCGGATATGGCCGCCTGACTTGCTGGCCGGCGATGCGACCAGTCATCGGTGAATGCGGCCTCTGAAGGCTCGGGCTCGGCAGTCAGCGGGCTGCTACGACCGCTATCTCCATCTTCCACGCGGGCTGAGCCAACGCCGGCACGATCACCAGAGTCGAGGCAGCCAAGTGGCCGCCCAGGAAGCGGTCACGCTCAGCCATCACCGCGCCTAAGTCTTGGCCCGGCACCACGTAGGTAGCGACCGACACGATGTCGCTCGGGGCCATGCCGGCATCGGAGAGCATGGCCCCGATGTTGTGCCACACGGCCTGGGCCTGTTCTCCAATGTCCTCGGGCACCGTCCCGTCGGGCTGGGTGGGCACGACGCCGGAGGTGTGAAGCCACCGCTGGGCATCGGTCGTCGCCACTGCATGGGCATAGCGGGCCGCAGGCGGAGCGATCCCGCGCGGGTCGACGGTACGCGATCCCATCAACGCCGAGCGTACCGGTCGAGCCTCCTCGCCAGCGTCGCGGGGAGCGCTGAGCGGCGGGCGGGTCGGCCTGTGTTCGGCCCTGGTGCGAGGCGACCGAGGGTGCCGTGGCACAATCCTGGGCCATGGCGCAGCGCATGGCCCTGTACTTCCAGGACAAGCATCCCATCGGCTACGAGATCGAGATGGCCCGTTACGCCGAGGAGCGGGGCATCAGCGAGATCTGGCAGGCCGACACCCGCCTGGCCCGCGACTGCGTGGTGATGATGAGCGCTCTGCTGGCCTCCACGAAGCGGATGCGCATCGCCAGCGGCGTGCTGCCCATCTACACCCGCAACCCCGCTGTGATCGCGGCCACCTGGAGCACGATGCACGAGATGGCCGGCCCCGCCCCCGACGGCGGCAGCCGCCTGATGCTCGGCCTCGGCGCCTGGTGGGAGCCCATCGCCGGCCGGGTCGGCGCCGGCCGCCGCAAGCCGCTGAAGGCGATGCGCGAGCACGTCGAGGCCATCAAGGCACTGTTCACCATGGAGGAGGTCACCTACGACGGCGAGTTCGTCCACCTTGACCGGGTGCGCCTCGACGTGGCCTACGGCGACACCTCGCCCCGCGACATCCCCGTCTACATCGGCGCCACCGGCCCCAAGATGCTGGAGCTCACCGGCGAGATCGCCGACGGGGCCATGCTCAACTACGTGGTGCCGACCGACTACATCCGAGACGCCGTGGCCCGGGTCGAGACAGGGGCGGCCCGGTCGGGGCGCACCCTCGACGACATCGACCGGCCCGAGTTGCTGATCTGCTCGCTGTCCGACGACGACCCCGACACCGCCCTGCTCACCGGCAAGTCGCTGGTGGCCTACTACCTGGGTACCGAGCCCCACATCATGGCCGCCTCCGGCGCCGACCCCGAGCTGATCGAGCGGGTGCAGGAGGTGGTCGGCTGGCCCGCCACCGAGGCCGACTACCTCAAGGCCGCCCCCCTCATAGGCGACGACCTGGTGCGCCGCATCATGGCCGTCGGCACCTCCGCGCAATGCCGCGACACGGTGGCGGAGTTCATCGACGCCGGCGTCACCTGCCCGGTGCTCTACCCCCTGATGGACGACATGAAGCCGGTCATTGACACCTTCGCCAACTGGTCCCCCTAGCCGTGGCTGACCTGCTGATGCACGGCGGGGCGGTGGTGACCTTGGACGACCGGGGGACGGTCCACGATCCGGGCTGGGTGTATGTGCGGGGCAACCGGGTGGTCGAGGTCGGCGCTGGGGATCCGCCGCCGAGCCGCCTGCGCCAGGCCGCGGAGGTGATCGACGCGGCCGGGGGCGCGGTGATGCCGGGCATGACCAACGCCCACACCCACCTGTTCCAGGCCCTCTTCCGCGGCCTCGCCGACGACAAAGCCCTGCTGGACTGGCTGCGCGACTGCATCTGGCCCGCGGCGGTACACCTCGACGCCGACATCGCCCGCGCCGCCGCCCTCGCCGGACTGGTCGAGAACCTCAGGGGCGGCGCCACCGCCGTCATCGACCACCAGTACATCCACACCGACGAGGGCATCAACGACGCCGTATGCCGGGCCGCCGACGAGCTCGGAGTCCGTTTCTTGCTGGCCCACGGCTGGGCTGACCGCAACTACCACCCGGAGCTGGAGCAGACGGCCGAGCAGGCCGTCGCCCGGGCCGAAGCCGCCCGCCGCCGCTGGGACGGCCGCCACGACGACCGCATCCGCGTCGAGCTAGCCCCGCTGATCCCGTGGGGATGCTCCGACGAGGCCATGCGCACCACGGTGGCCGCCGCCCGCAGTTGGGGCCGCGGCACCCACATCCACTGCGCGGAGACCGCCATTGAGGTGGACATGAGCCTGGAGGAGCGGGGGATGCGCCATGTGGCCTGGCTCGACTCGCTGGGCGCGCTCGGCCCCGACTTGCAGCTCGCCCACAGCGTCTGGCTCGACGACGACGAGCTCGACCTGATCGCCGCGTCGGGCTCGGTGGTGGTGCACTGCCCGGTGTCGAACATGTACCTGGCCTCGGGAGTGGCCCGGCTCACCGAGATGCGCGACCGGGGCATCACGGTGGCGCTGGCCAGCGACGGGCCGGGCAGCAACAACCGCCAGGACATGTTCGAGGTCCTCAAGGCCACCGTCCTGCTGCAGAAGGTCCACCGCCTCGACCCGCTGGTGCTTCAGCCCGAGAACGTGCTGCAAATGGCCTGCCGCAACGGTGCCGCCGCCTTCGGCATGCCGGGCGCGTTCGGGATGCTGGCCGAGGACCGGCGGGCCGACCTGCTGGTCGTCGACCTCCGGTCGCCGTTCGTGGCGCCGGTACACCGGGTGGCCAGCGCCCTCGTCTACAACGCCACCCCCCGGGACGTGCGCGCCGTAGTCGTAGACGGCCAAGTCCTGCTGCGAGACGGCGAGCTAGTAGTCGCCGACGAGCGCCGCATCGTGGCCGCGGCTGATGCAGCCGCCCGCCGCCTCTTCACCCGAGCCGGAATAGCCACGCGGGCGACGCCGTGAGTGGACCGCGATTGCGGGCAGCGCCTCGGACCGCAAGTTCTGTGCGAACTTCTTGGTCATATGCGCAGGTTTCTTCAAGCAGTTCGGGCGGCGGACGGCTAGGCGTGGGCGTCGGCCCAGTAGCGCAGTGCCGCGAGCACGACTTCGCGCTTGGTGCCGAAGGGCAGGTAGGGCTCTCGGGACAGCTCGATCTGGACCCACGGCATCTCGGCTGAGTGGGCGCGGGAGATGTAGCCGCCCCGGAAGGGGTCGTTGATTCTCACCGGTCCGTCGAGTTGCTGTTGGAAGCCTTCCCGCAGGGTGTCGATCCATTCTTGCGGGCAAGTGCCGTGGGCGTTGCTCACGCACACCCAGGGGCGATCGCGGCCGGGGTCGGGGCCGACCGGCGGGCCTTGGGCGGCCATGGTGTGGCAGTCCACCCCGAGCGGCCAGCGACCGGCGGCGCTCAGTTCGGCGAGCCGGGCGTGGTACGGGTCGTAGTACGCGGCCAGCAGGCCCTCCACCTCGGTTTCGGACAGTGGAGGGTCCCATACGGCGACCTTGTACGACGTATGGGTCTTGACTACCCCGTCGAGCCGGCGCTCGTCGCGCGCCCGGTTCACGTCGACCACGGCCCGGGCGACGTCGGTGGTCACGAACGCCGCGACCTCTGACTCCAAGGCGTATATCTCGGCCGCGCCGCCGTCGCTGTCGGTTGCGATCTGCTCCGGGGTCAACATGCACAGCGAGGCGACCTCAGCCGGAACCCGCAGACCCGCATGGGGCACCGAGACGACGAGGGGTAGTGTCATAACCTTGTCGGGGCCGTTGGGGGGCCTCCGGCTGCGCCGTCGCGGCGAGGATCGGCGACGCCGATCAGACGGCCGCGGTCGTTCATCACCATCTGGACGCAGCCCATGTAGAACGAGTACGCGTCCCGGCGGTTGAGCTCGAACCCGGCGCCTTCCAGGGCGGTCAGCACGTCGGTCTCCACCCTGGACGCCTCCGCCGAGACCACCCCCTCCAACGAGCAGTGCAGGCGAGGGGCGGCCACCGCTCCCAGCGGCGAGGCTTTCCTGAGCCGCAGCAGCACCTGCAGGATCGCAGGGGGGATGCGCTCGCTGCCGGGCGAGCCGATGGCCAGCCACGGAGCGTGCTCCTTGAACACGATCGTGGGAGCCACATTGGCCCACGGCACCGCGTTGGGGCGCAGGTAGTAGGGGTGCGAGGCGTCGGCGGTCTGGAACGCGTTCATGTAGTTGTTGTAGAGGAACCCGAGCTCTGGCGAGGCGGCGCACGAGCCGTACACGTTCTCGATCGACTGGGTGAGCGCCACCACGTTGCCCTCCGAGTCCATGACCGACAGATGGGTGGTCTCGCCGTTGCCGGTCGGCAGGCGTCCGACGGTATGGCCGCTGCCGGTCGCCACGCGAAGGACTCCAGCGCCGTCGTCGTCGGCTGCTGGCGGGTGCCCGACGGCCTCGCCGTCGTTGTAACTCTCGCCGTCGCTGTTGCCGGTGCCGTCGCTGCCGCTGTTGCTGTTGCCGTTGCCGGTCAGAGTCCGACGGACGGTGTCGCCGTGTCCGAAGCGCTGCATTATCTGCTGGGCCATCGCCCGGGCGTATCGCCGGCTCAGCATCTGCTTGTCTGACGCCTGCGAGTACAGGTTGGGGTCGAAGGGTCGGTCCTGGCGGTCGATCAGAGCCAGTCGGATGGTCTCGGCCAGGCACACCGCACCGTCGGGGGTGTCGATGTCGCGGAGGTGGCGGGGCAGGCTCTGGTGGATGTTGATCATCTCCACCAGAGTCCGGCCGGCGCCGGGCAGCGGCATCGTCAGCAGCCGGTCGCGCCCGAACCGCCCGGCCAGCGGCTGACGCTCGATGGGGCGGGGTATCTGGGCCAGGTCGTCGGCCAGCAGGATCCCGTCGTTGGCCTCCATGTCCTCGTGGATCAGGCGGGCCGTCTCCCCCAGGTAGAAGTCCTCGAAGCCCTCCTGCGCGAGGCGGCGCAGCGTCCGGGCCAGCACCGGCTGCACCAGCGTGGCGCCCGCCCGGTACACCCGGCGACCGTCCACCAGGAAGAACCGGCTGGCCGACCGGCGCCGCAGATGCCTCAGCTCGCGCCGGGCGAGCCGCTGCTGCAGCACGCTCACCTCGTAGCCCTCCTCGGCCAGCACGATGGCCGGCTCCAGCACGGTCGCCCAGCCGAGCCGGCCGAACGTCTCCAGCGCGTGGGCGTAGACCGCCACGGAGCTGGGCACCGTGGTGGCCAGGTGCCCGCGCCGGCGGTCGGCGGCCAGGTTGGCGAACCGCTCTACCAGCGCACGGTTCGGGGCCCGCGACGACCCGTCGAGCGCCACCGTCCGACCCGTTGCGACGTCGTGGACGAGCATCATGGTCTGGCCGCCGAGACCCGACGCCGCGGGCTCGCACACCCCCAGCGCAAGCGCGGCCGCCACCGCGGCGTCGACCGCGTTGCCGCCCTGCTGGAGCATCTGCACTCCGGCGGCGGTGGCCGAGTAGTGGGCCGTGCTGACCATGCCGTGCCTGGACGCGGCCACCCGCTGGGGCTCGTGGATGCGCTTGTCGGTCAACTCCAGCAGTTCGGTGTCGACCCCCTCCGCCCGCGTCATGCGTCAGCGTTCGAGCCGGCCGATCAGGTACTCGGCGAGCAGCAGTGTGCGCTGCACCAGGCTGATCCGCTGCACTGCCTCGTCGGGCGTTCCCCGGTCCTTGGTCACCGGAGCCAGGCCGCAGACGACCGCCGTCCCGTCGGGCACCAGGCCGGCGACCGACGGCCACGACGACGACTCGCACTCCAGCGGGATCTCCCACTTGGCGGCGGCGGCCTCCAGAGCCTCCACCAGAGTCCGGTTGCCCGGCCGGTCGGCCATCGGCGGCCGGTCGATCTGGCGGTTGAGGCGCCATTTGGGCCCGCCCCGGCCCAGCGCGGCCCGCATCGCGGCCTCGGCCTCGTCGGCCTGGGCCGCCTCGAGGTACGACATCATCAGCGACGCCTCCACCCGGTGGGGCACGAACATGGGGTGCCGCTCGGTCCGCAGGTCGAGGGCGGCGATGGAGATGCGCTTCTTCGGCGAGTTGACCCCGCCGATGGCCTGCAGCTTCTCGCATGTCCAGCCCACCACCGTCCGGCGCCGGCCGATCTGGCTCGGACTGAGCCGGTCGCCCTCGACGACCAGCTCGTAGCGGCGGCTGCCCCGCCGCTGGGTGAGGATGCCGTTGCCCACGGTGCCCGGTCGGCAGACCAGCACCTCCGAAGCCCGGCCCGCGGCCCGCTCGATCAGCGTCCGGCTCTGGGCGGCGTCGCGGCCCTCGTCGGCGTACAGCAGCACGCCGAGCGGCAGCCGCCGAAGGCTGCGGATGCTCCTCAACGAGCGCAGCGCGTACTCCAGCATCACCAGCGGCGCCCGGGAGCGCCCCACGCCCTCGCCGTGCAGCCACTCCGGGTCTTGGCGGTATCCCTGGCGCACCGAGTCGCCGGTGGCGGGCACGTCGAGGTGCGCCAGCAGCAGCACGCCGCCGTCGAAGCCTCGGGTCGTCTCCCACATGTAGGCCTCGGGCTCGTCGGTGAACTCCGGCACCGGACGCAGCCCCACGTCGTCGAAGATCCGTCCGGCTCGCTCCGCGGCCCGCGACAGTCCCAGCGAGTCGTCGGTCCGGCTCGACACCTCCACCCATCGCTTTAGCGAGCGCTCCATGCGGTCGCGGCGCTGGGTGATGAACTGGAAGGCCCGCTCCGACGGGTCGGCGGACTTGGCGCTCACCGGCGGCGGCTGCGGCGTGCCGAAGTAGCGGGCGCTGGCCACCTCCACCAGCCGGTTGACGAACGCCGCGAAGTCCATGCCCACATGGGCCGCGCCCACCAGGTACGACCCGTGCTCGCCCAGGCTGGGCAGGCTGTTGGCCTCCAGCACGTAGAGGTTGTCGTCGGGGTCGAGGCGCATGTCCACCCGGGCGCAGTCGGAGAGGCCCAGAGCGGTGAACGAGCGCACCGCGATCTGCTGGGCCTGCTCGGTGAGCTCCTCCGAGATCGGCGCCGGGCAGACCGGCTGGATGGTGCGTCCGCTGCGGCCGGTCTTGTCCTCGTAGGTGTAGATCTGAGGCCCGTCGCCGAAGCTCAGCAGCACCGGCGGGAACGGCTCGGGGGGAGCGTTGCCGAGCAGCCCCACGTTCACCTCGCGGCCCTCGATGTACTGCTCGGCCAGCACCGGCTGGCTGAACCGGTCGAAGATGACCTGGGCGGCCGCCCGCAACTCGGCCTCGTCGTGGGCCACCGCCAAGCCGAAGGACACGGCCTCGTTCTTGGGCTTGACCACCATCGGATATGGCAGGTTGGCGGCGACCGGCGCGTCGGGCGTGTCCAGCACGGCGAAGTCAGGGGTGGGGATGCCGTTCTGGCGCAGGATCATCTTGGTGACGACCTTGTCGAGCGCCAGCGAGTGGCCCAGCGGCCCGGACGCCACGTACGGGATGCCGATCATCTCGAGGATGCTGGGCACATGGGTGTAGCGGGCCTGCCCCTGCAGGCCGTAGGAGACGTTGAACACCATCCCCGGCCGCTCGCCGGCCACGACCCGGGGCATGAACGACTCCAGCTTCGGGATCAGCTCCTTGTCGGCCTCCATGGCCGTCACCTGGTGGCCTCCGCCGCGCAGAGCGTCGGTGAGCCGCTTGATTGTCTTGAGGCCGATCTTCTCCTGGTTGGGCATGCCGAACAGGTTGATGACGTTCTGGCTGTCCCGGTTGTACACAACGGCGACCCTCATGTCGGCGAATCTACCGCCGGCTCAAGGGCGCGCTGTTCGGCGGCGTCGGGCGGCGCCCGCGCCCATGGCCGGGAGTCCCGCGGCCCTCGCCGAGGGAAGGCGCCCGCGGGGCGGCGATAGCATGACCGCCGGTGGAGTCGTGCACGCTGGTCGCTGAGGGGCAGAGCGCCAGAGCCGCCGCCGTCGCGGCTCACGGCACGCTGAGAGCCGCCGTCGACGCCGGCGCGATCCCGGCGACGGCCACCGCCTCGCTGGCTGAACTGGTGGTTCTCGGACTGCTCGAACAGGATGTTCGCACCTATGTCGGGGTGCTGGGCCACGGCTCCACCACCCTCGGTGAGGTTCTCAGGATCTACGAGGCGGCGGGCGCGGTGCGCTTCGCGGCGGTGCGCCACGAGACCGAGGCCGCTCACGCGGCCAGCGCGCTGCGCATCGCCACCGGTCGGCGGGCTGCGGTGGTCACGTCGATCGGCCCGGGCGCGCTGCACGCCTTCGCCGGGTCGCTCACGGCCGCGCTGAACGGAGTCGGCGTCTGGCACATCTACGGCGACGCCACCACCGAGGCCGAGGGCCCCAACATGCAGGACCTCCCCGGATCGGCGCAGTCCGGGTGGCAAGAGCTGACATCGACAATGGGAGGCAGCTACAGCCTCCACACTCCCCAAGCCGTCACCCACGCCCTGCAGCAGGGGGCCGCGGTCGTCGACCATCCCTACCGGGCCGGGCCGTTCTTCCTGCTGTTGCCGCTCAACACCCAGCCTGAGATAGTCGCCGACTTCAACCTGCGCCGACTGCCGCGCGGCGGCGGGATCCGGTTGGGGGCGGCCGAGCCGGCCAGGATCTCCTCGGCGGCGCGCCTGCTCAAAGCGGCGCAGCGAGTCGTGGTCAAGGTGGGCGGCGGCGGCCGCTCGCTCGGCCCGGTTCTGGAGCGGTTCCTGCAAGCGGTGGACGGGGTGGCGGTGCTGTCCCCGAACTCGGTTGGCGCCCTCGGTGCCGACAACCCCCGCAACATGTGCGTCGGCGGGTCCAAGGGGTCCATCTCAGGGAACTTCGCCATGGAGCATGCCGACACCCTGGTCGTCCTCGGAGCCCGGGCGGTGTGCCAGTCGGACTGCTCCCGCACCGGATACCCCAACGTCCGCGAGGTCGTGAACGTCAACGCCGACCCGGCGACGGCGACGCACTACGCCAACACGATCGCGCTGGCGGGTGATCTGGAGCGCACCCTCGAGGCCTTGTGCGGCGAGATCGACCGTCTGGGGGACGGGAGCCAGGCCCGCGACGACCGCGCCGCGGCGTGGCTCGCGGACTGCGCGGCGGCCCGCGCCGAATGGGAGGTCTATCTCAAGGCCCGGACCGACCCGGTGCTGCTGAAGGACCCCCGCTGGGACCAGCCGGTGCTGTCGCAGGCCGCCGCGCTGCGCGTCATCGAGGACTGGGCGGTCCGCCACGGCGCCTTCCGCTGGTTCGACGCTGGAGACGTCCAGGCCACCGCCTTCCAGGTGAGCCGCGACGCCTCGCCCGATCTGAGCTTCACCGACGGCGGCGCCAGCTACATGGGGTTCGGGACGTCGGCCCTTCTGGCTACCGCCCTCAGCCCCGAAGCGCCGTACTCGCTGTCGGTGGTCGGCGACGGCTCCTTCCTGATGAACCCCCAGGCGCTGGTGGACGGCGTGGTACACGGCGCCCGCGGCGCGGTGGTGGTGCTCGACAATCGCAGGATGGGGGCGATCTCCGGATTGCAGGAGGCCCAGTACGGCCAGGCCTACGCCACTTACGACGACGCGGCCGTCGACTACGTGCAGCTGGCGTCGTCGATCGAGGGCGTGGAGGCCGCGTCGGGGGCGGGCGGCGCCGAGCAGCTCGTCGCCGCGCTGGACCGGGTCTTCGACCACAAGGGCGTGGGGCTGGTGCACGTTCCGGTGTACTACGGCGACGACCCGCTGGGGTCTGTCGAGGCCTTCGGACGCTGGAACGTCGGGAGTTGGGTGGCGGAGACGCAGCGGTTGCGGCACCGCACGAGCCTGTGACGCCGACGCCTCCCGCGGCCGCGGGGGGCGGCATCAATCAGGGCCCGACCTCCTACGGCGATCCCGGGTTCAGCCGTTTCGTCCGCGCCGCGTTCTTGGCGGCAGCCGGCTACGACGACGCCGACACCGATCGCCCCATCATCGGCGTGGCCCATTCGATCAGCGACTTCACACCGTGCCACCGCGAGATGCCCGGCCTGCTCGACGCGGCCTGCCGAGGAGTGGCCCAGGCGGGTGGCCTGCCCATGGCCTTCCCGACCGCCTCTCTGGGAGAGGTCTTCCTCGACCCGACCAGCATGATGTTCCGCAACCTGCTCGCCCTCGAAGTCGAAGAGCTCGTGCGGGCCCAGCCCATGGACGCGGCGCTGCTGCTGGGCGGCTGCGACAAGACCGTCCCCGGCCAGTTGATGGGCGCCATCTCGGCGGGCCGCCCGATGCTGGAGGTCGTCGCCGGACCGATGATCGCGTCGCGCTGGCAGGGCGAGCGCATCGGCGCATGCACCGACTGCCGTCGGCTGTGGGCGGGTCACCGCGCCGGCGAGGTGAGCGAGGCCGAGATCCAGGCGGCTTCGAACGTGCTCGCCCCGACCGGCGGCACATGCATGGTCATGGGGACCGCCTCGACGATGGCCATCATGGCCGAAGTGCTCGGTCTCGCCGTGCCGGGATCGGCCACCGCGCCCGCGCCCAGCGGGGATCGCCTTCGGGTCGCCACCCGTTCGGGGCGCAGGATCGTGGAGATGGCCGGCGAGGCGCTGACCCCTCAGCGCATCCTCACCAAGCCCAGCTTCCTCAACGCCGCGACAGTGCTGGGAGCGGTGGGCGGCTCCACCAATGCGGTGGTCCACCTGCTGGCTCTGGCCGGCCGGGCCGGCGTCGATCTGTCGCTGGCCGAACTGGGCGAAGCGGCCTCGTCGGTTCCGGTGATCGTCGACTGCAAGCCCACCGGAACGGGCTTCCTCGACGACCTGCACGACGCAGGCGGCGTGCCCGCCCTGCTCATCGAGCTGGCCCCCAGGCTCGACCTCGATGCAACCACCGCCCTCGGATGCAGCCTCGGTGCGTTGCTGGAGGATGCCAGCGGCTCACCGGGGCCGGGCCGGGCTTCGGCGCTGCGCCCGCTGCACGATCCGGTGTCGGCCGGGCCCAGCCTGGTGGCGCTGTTCGGGTCGCTGGCCCCCGACGGAGCGGTCCTCAAGGCCGGCGCGGCCACGCCCGGCCTGCTCTCGCACCGCGGCCCGGCGGTGGTGTTCGACGGCGTGGACGACATGCAGGCCCGCATCGACCGCGTCGAGGCGACCGCCGACTCGGTGCTGGTGCTGCGGGGATGCGGCCCGGCCGCAGCGGGAATGCCCGAGGCGGGCGCCATCCCGATTCCGAGGAGGCTGGCCGCGGCGGGCGTGGCCGACATGGTCCGCGTCTCCGACGCCCGCATGAGCGGCACCGCCTTCGGCACGGTCGTTCTGCACGTCGCGCCCGAGAGCCCGCTGGGGCCGCTGGGCCTGGTCCGAAGACGGCGACCTCGTCGAGCTCGACGCCCCCGCCCGACGCTTGGACCTGCTGGTCGACGGCGCCGTGCTCCGACAACGCCGAGTGGAGGCCTCCCACCGTGAGAGCCGGCACCGTGACGCAGAATCCACCCGCTGGCGCACTCTGCAGTCGCGCCTGATCACCCAAGCCGATCAAGGTGCCGACATCGACGTGAGGCGGCTCGACTGACCAGGCCGCACACCGGCGCGTTGATCATCTCGCAATGCTGTTGACTATTTGTCATCGCTTGATAAGGTCCGCGACGCGCTGGCAGAAGCCGCGCTGTATTCGAACGAACCCAGGAGGGTAGGTACATGAGGATTCGCACGAAGACGCGCTGGAGCTGGCTGCTGCCGGTTCTGGCTGTGCTCGCGATGGTCGCCGCGGCCTGCGGTGACGACGACGAGCCAGAGGCCCAACCGGCCCAGACAACCACGACGGAGGCACCCGCAACCACGGAGGCGCCCGAGGAGGCTCCTGCCGCCACCGACGAAGAGACGATGAGCTTGGGCGAGGTGTCGGTGGGGCACTATTACGGCTCCGACCTCGGCCAGCAGGGCATCCTCGACGTCAACGCCAGCTGGGCCGACGGCGACGCGGTGGTCAGCCCGATCGAGCATGAGGCCTTCAAGGATCAGATCCTGATCGCCCTGGCCGGCGGCGAGCCGCCCGACGTCTTCTCGTACTGGGCCGGCGCCCGGACCCAGTCCGTCTACGACAACGGCCACCTGCAGCCGATCACCGCGGCCTTCGACGAGGCCGACGTCTGGAACAACTTCCCCAAGGCTCTGGTGGACGCAGGCGTCTACGGCGGCGAACCGCACCTGCTGCCGTTCGGATTCCATTACGTGGCCTTCTTCTACAACCCCCATGTGATGGCCGACGCCGGAATCACCGAGATGCCGACCACCGGCGAAGAGCTGTACGCCGCGGCGGAGCAGATCGCCGCCACTGGAGTCAAGCCCTTCGCGCTGGGCTCGCAGTTCCGCTGGCCCGCGCAGTTCTGGTTCGACTTCCTCATCCTGCGCACCGCCGGCCCCGACTACCGGGCCCAGCTGATGTCGGGCGAGGCCTCCTACGAGGACGACGAGGTCATGCACGCGCTCGAGCTGTGGAAGGACATGGTGGACGCCGGCTTCTTCGTCGACGACGCCAACGCCTACGACTGGACCGACGCCGCCGACCAGGTGGCCAACGGAGAGGCCGCGATGACGTTGATGGGCACTTGGATCACCGGCTACTGGAACGGCGTCGGGCTTGAGCCGGTCACCGACTACGACTTCTTCAACTTCCCGGTGATGGACCCCTCCATCGAGAACGCGGCCCTCGGACCCATCGACGGCTGGGCCGTGCCCGCCGACGCGGCCAATCCCGAGGGTGCCATGTCGCTGTTGGTGCACTACGCCCAGCCCGGCAACCAGCTCACATGGGCATTGGAGCAGGGCGCGCTGCCGCCGAACGCCAACGCCGATACCACCCAGCTCAACCCGGTCATGGCCAAGGCGTTGGAGGAGGTCGGCAAGGCCGACTCCTACTCCTTCAACTACGACTTGGCCACACCGCCGCCGGTGGCGGAAGTCGGTCTGGACATGTTCCAGGCCTTCATGGACGACCCGTCGAACTACGCCGACATCCTGGCCGGCGCCCAAGCCGACGCGGCAGCCGCGTTCGCGGGCTAGCGGACCTCGGAGCCCTAGTTCGGACCATTCAGCCCCTCCTGCGGCGCCGGGCCCCTCGCTGAGGCCCGGCGCCGCCTAGGGGCTGAACGTGCTGAACGTGATTACCCAGCCTTCGCCATTGGACATCGGGCGGGCGCATGTCGAAAGGCGGCGCGCTTGAAGCCGACCACGCGTTCGGTCCTTGCCTTCACGGGGGCGCGATTCGGGAGGCCGCACACTTGAAGCCGACCACGCGTTGGGCCCTAGTCTTCATGGGGCCGCCAATAGCGCTGTTCGCGGCCATCGTGGTGCTGCCGACGGTCATGGCCCTGCGGCTCAGCTTCACCGACGCCAACCTGCTCGGCCAGTCGAGCCAATGGATCGGCCTCGACAACTTCACCGAGGCTTTCACCAACGACCACGTCCGCAAGTCGATCCGGATAACGCTGGTGTGGACGCTGTTCGGAGCGATCATCCCGCCCGCGCTGGGCTTGGCCGTGGCCATGGCGCTGCAGGCCAACAGCCGCTTCGCCACGATCATGAAGTCGGCGCTGTTCGTGCCGATCTCGATCAGCCTGGTGGTGGTCGGCCAAGTCTGGATCTGGATCTACCAGCCCGGCGACGGGCTGATCAATCAGCTCTTAGGCGCGGTCGGGCTGGAGAGCCTGCAGGAGGCGTGGCTGGCGAACCGCTCCACCGCCTTGTTCGCGGTGTTCATCGCCTGGGCCTGGCAGCAGACCGTGCTGGCCATGATCCTGTACCTGGCCGGGCTGACGTCCATCCCGTCGGAACTCGTCGAGGCCGCCCGAGTCGACGGCGCGGGCCAGTTCGAGGTGTTCCGCCGGGTGATCGTGCCGCTGCTGCGGCCCATCACCACGGTCGTGCTGTCGCTCATCGCCATCAACTCGCTGCGCAACTTCGACCTGGTGTACGCCATGACCCAGGGAGGGCCGGTCCGCGAGACCGAGACCATGCCGATGCTGGTGTGGCGCATCCTGTTCCGCCAGCACGAGCAGGGGCTGGCCAGCGCGGTGTCGCTGATCCTCTTCGCCATGACGCTCGTCGTGATCGGCGGACTGACCTGGTGGGGCCGGCGAGGCAGCTATGTCCAGTAGGGCGGCCACCGCCAGGCCGACGCCGCTCGCGCCGGAGGGACGGGCCCGAGTCGTGCGCCACCGTGTCCAACAGGCCCGGGCCCGAGTCGTGCGCCGCCGCGTCCACCTGGCCCTGATCGCGCTGTTCGTGGCCGTCTATCTGGTGCCGGTGGCCGGCGTGGTGTCCACCTCGCTCAAGACCAACGCGGAGATCGCCCGACGCGGCATCTGGGCCCTCACCGGCGAGCTGACCTTCGCCAACTACGTGGACGTCTGGCAGACGGCCAACACGTTCCGCTACCTGATCAACTCGTTCCATGTGGCCATTCCCGCGGTGGTGGTCTCCATCGCGGGCGGCACGCTCATCGGATATGCGCTGGCCAAGTTCCGGCCCCGTGGCGGAACGGTCATCCAGCTGGTGATCGTGTCGGGGCTGTTCGTGCCGCCCCAGGTGCTGCTCGTGCCGCTGTTCACGCTCTTCAGGGATCTCGACCTCCTCAACACGCTGTGGCCGATGATCCTGATCCACTCCGCGGTCGGGTTCTCGGTCTGCACGCTGGTGATGCGCAACTTCTTCGACCAGATCCCCGACTCGCTGCGCTACGCGGCTCTGATCGACGGCGCCAGCGAGGGCCAGGTCTTCTGGCGGGTGATGCTGCCGCTGGCCCGACCGGCCCTGGCCGCGTTGGCCACGCTGCAGTTCACGTTCATCTGGAACGACTTCCTCTACCCGCTGGTGTTCACCAGTGCCCGCGATGATGTGGCCACCATCATGCTCGGCTTGCTCAACGTGAAGGGCCAGTTCACGGTGGCCTACGGCACCCAGGCCTCCCTGGCGGTGATCGCCAGCATCCCCACCGTCGTGATCTTCTTCGTCTTCCAGAAGCACTTCGTCCGGGGCCTGCTCTCCGGGGCACTCAAGGAGTAGTCCATGCTGCGGGTTGGAATCATCGGCTGCGGCCGGATCTCGGATCTCCACGTCCTCGGCTATGCGGACCGCGACGATGCCATGATCACCGCGCTCTGCGACGTGAACCCCGACAACGCCGCAGCCCGGGCCCAGCAGTGGGGGCTGCCCGAAGCGTCCGTCTTCGAGGACTACCGCGAGCTTTGCCAGTCGGGTCTCGTGGACTTGGTCGAGATCATCGTCCCGCACCATCTCCACTATGAGATCGCGGCCTTCGCCATCGGCTGCGACCTGCACGTCTCGATGCAGAAGCCGCTGTCGCTCGACTTGGCCGACGCTGACCGGCTCTTGAGCGCGGCCGGGGCCTCGTCGCGAGTGGTCCGCCTCTACGAGAACTTCCTGTTCTACCCGCCGGTGCTCAAGGCGTTGGAGCTCGTCGAGCAGGGCCTGATCGGGACGCCGCTGTCGGTGCGGCTCAAGAGCAACGCCGGTTACAGCCCAGACGCCTGGGACATTCCCTTCTCGGCGCTGCAGTGGCGCCACACGCCCGAGCAGTGCGGCGGCGGGCCGCTGGTCTTCGACGACGGCCATCACAAGTTCTCGCTGGCCTGGATCGTGCTGGGCCAGCCCGCGGAGGTGCATGCCTGGATCGGGTCCACCGACGTGCTGGGGTTCGAGGTCGACTCTCCGTCGCTGGTCTCGATGCGCTATGAGTCCGGGGCGGTCGCCAACTTGGAAGTGGTGTACTCGCAGGAGCTGCTGATCGAGGGGACCGCCCACTACGCGCAGGACGACCGAATGGAGATCACCGGCACCCGGGGGGTGATCTGGGTCAACCGGGGTCACGGCCGGATCGGAGACTCGCCGCCGGTGGTCAGCTACACCGACGGCAAGGTCGAGGCCTACGAGTGCGAGACGGGTTGGGAGCACTCCTTCATCGGGGCGACCCGCAGCCTTCTCGACACGATCGCCTCGGGACGCGAGCCGATACTCACCCTGGCTGAGGGGCGCGACATCCTGGCGGCCGCACTGGCCGCGCAAGAGTCGGCCAGGACCGGGATCGCGGTCGGCGTGGACGCCCCGGTCGGCCGGTCGCCCGAAGCGGTGCGGTCCGTGCTGGCTTCGGTGCCGGGCGCGGGGTATCCCGCCGTGGGCCACCCCGCTGTGGGCGGAGGAGGCTGAGATGGCAGGCGCAGAGCGCCGCGTGGGCGGAGCGTTGATGACCGGGCTAGACCTGCTGGAGGCGCTCGGGTCAGCTTCCAGCCCGGTCGGCCTGAGCGAACTGGCCCGGATGCTCGACGCCGACAACGGCCATGTGCACCGCCTGCTGGGCGCGCTCACCAAGCGGGGCTACGTGTACCGCGACGAAACCAACAAGACCTACACACTGGGTGCCGGAGTGGTTCAGCTGGCTGGCTCGCTGCTGCGCAACACCGACCTCGTGACCCAGTCCCGCCCCCTCATGGTCGACTTGATGAACGCGACGGGCGAGTCGGTCCACCTCGCGCACCGGACCATGAGCGGCGGCGTCTACATCGCCAGAGAGCGGCTGGCCCGCAGGATCACCGTCGAGACCGAGATCGGGGCGCCGGTGGTGGTGCATGCGACTTCGACCGGAAAGGCCCTGTACTGCCGCGAGTCCGCTGAGACCCTCGGGCAGATCGTCGATCTCGACGCCCTTGAGGGGTTCACCGAGCACACCATCACCGACAAGGCCGAACTACTCAGCGACCTCGCCGCCACCGCGCGGCGGGGCTTCGCCTTGGACAACGAGGAGCTCAGCGTCGGGGTTCGCTGCGTGGCCGCGCCCGTGGTCGACATCGGCGGCGACATCCGCGCCTCCATCGGGATCTCCGGCCCAGCGGCGCGTCTCGACGGCGAGACGATCAGCAAATGCGCCGCAGTCGTGTGCGCCGCCGCCAAGACCCTGTCGGAGCGCTTGGGAGGCGAATGGGACTTCCCGCTGCCGACCGGCGACCCGGTCGGCTTCGAATGATCAACGAGGCCGCGACCGGGCACGAAGACGACGACCTGCACCCGTCCGCGGCCCGCGACCGGCACTTGGAGCGGCTCACCGGTCAGCACCACGACGCCCTGATCGTGGGCGGGGGGATCAACGGCGCGATCTCGGCGCTTGCGCTGGCCGCCCACGGCGTGGGCGTGGCGCTGATCGAGTCCGAGGACTTCGGATCGGGCGTCAGCCAGGAGTCGTCCAACCTCGTCTGGGGCGGCTTCAAGTACCTGCAGACCTATGAGCTGGGGTTGGTCGCCGGGCTGTGCCGCTCCCGCAACCTCCTGGCCCGCTCGTACGCCAGCCGCCTGCAGGAGGTCCGGTTCCTGGCCGCGCTCGGCCCCACCTCGCCGTACTCACCGACCTATGCCGCGCTGGGGGCACACGCCTACTGGGCGCTGGGCAGGTTCGCCACCGGGCGGCCCCGGCGGCTGTCGGCCCGTGCGCTGGCCACCGCCGAACCCGCGGTCGACTCCGACGGCGTGCGGGGCGCGGTCGAGTACTCCGACTACCTGCTCGTCGACAACGACGCCCGTTTCGTGCTGCAACTCCTGCTCGACGCCGTCGAGAACGGGGCGGTGGCGGTGTCTCGGCTGCGCTTGGACGGGGCCGAGCGCGCCGCCTCGGGCTGGCGGGCCGAGGTCACCGACCGACTGACCGGGAGCAGCCACATCGTGTCAGCCGGTGTGCTGGTCAACGCGGCCGGGCCGCGTGCCGCCGACCTGGCCCGGCTCACGGGAGCGAGGCTGAGCTCGGGGCTGTGCTTCTCGAAAGGCACCCACATCGTCGTGCCCAAGGTGACCGAATCGGGGCGCATCCTGGCCTTCTTCGACGACGACCAGCGGCTGTTCTACGTCATCCCGATGGGTCATCGCTCCCTGATCGGCACCACCGACACCCGGGTCGACAGCGCCGACGTGTCGGTCAGCGGCGACGACCGCGACTTCCTGCTCGCTCAGGCCAACGCCCGGCTGCGAATGCCGCGGCCCCTGCGCCGCGACGACGTGATCGCGTACCGCTGCGGCGTCCGCCCGCTGGTGGTCGCCGCGGGCGAGGACACCGACCGCGACTGGACCGAGCTCTCGCGCCGCCACGCCGTGGAAGCCGACAAGCAGCGCGCCACGATCGCCATTCTGGGCGGCAAGATCAGCGATTGCCTCAACGTGGGCGAGGAGGTGGTGGCAGCCGCCCAGGCCTGCGGCCTCGAGCCTGCGCCGCCGGATCGGGCCTGGTTCGGCGAGCCCTCTGAAGGGGTGCGGGCCCGCTTCCGGCAGGGCGCGGCGGGGGCCGGGCTCGACGAGCTGTCGGCCGAGAGGCTCTGGCGCCGCCACGGCCGCCGGGCCCTCGAAGTGGCCGATCTGGTCGCGGATTCGCCCGATCTGGGTCTGCCTCTCAGCGATGTGGTGGACTGCTCGGCCGCGGAGGTCATGGTCATGGCCCGCCACGAGCACATCTTGACGCTGGAGGACTTCCTGCGCCGCCGTACCATGCTGGCGATGCTCGAGACGGCCGAGACGCTGCAAAGCGACCCAGGCGTGCAAAGAGCCGCAGCTATTCGCGGCCGCTGCTGTTCGGGACGGGCAGCGCATGACTGTCGGCCGCGGGATGCAAAGCGCCGCTGCTGTTCGCGGACTGTCGTGCTGGGCCGGGCATGAGCGCCGCGGTTTTGCTGTTCGGGGCGGCTGCCGTCGTGCTGGCCATCGACGCGGGCACCACCAGCGTGCGCACCATCGCGTTCGACGACGAGGGCCGGGCGGTGGACTCGGCGCAGCGAGAGTTCACCCAGCACTTCCCGATGCCCGGGCGTGTCGAGCACGACCCGTCGGAGATCTGGGACGCCGTCCAGGCGACGCTGGGGGAGGTGTCCGGCCGTCTCGAGGAGCCGCCCGCGGCCATAGGGGTCACCAACCAGCGCGAGACGGCGGTGGCGTGGAGTCGGCGGAGCTCCGAGCCCCTGCATCCGGCCATCGTGTGGCAGGACCGCCGCACCGCGGCCCGATGCGCGGACTGGAGCGCGCCGGCGCCTTGCCGCTGGTGCGGGAGCGAACCGGCCTCGTTCTCGACCCGTATTTCTCCGCCTCGAAGATCGAGTGGATGCTCAGCGAGGGAGGCGTGGCCGCGGCCCCGGATCTGGCGCTGGGCACCATCGACAGTTGGATCGTGTGGAACCTCACCGGCGGCGCGGTTCACGCCACTGACGCCACCAACGCCAGCCGAACCATGCTCTTCGACATCGGCTCGCTGCGCTGGGACCCCGAACTGTGCTTGATGTTCGGGGTTCCCGAGGACTCCCTCCCCGAGGTGCGGCCGTCCAGCGCCAGCTTCGGCGCCACCGCTCCGGGTGTGGCCTGCGGACCGCATGTCCCGATCGCTGGGGTCGCCGGGGACCAGCACGCCGCCCTGTTCGGGCAGGCTGCCTTCGCGCCCGGCGACGCCAAGAACACCTACGGAACCGGCTCGTTCGTGCTGATGAACGTCGGCCCCGAGCGACCGCCTCCCGCGGAGGGACTGCTCACCACCGTCGCCTGGGTGTTGGACACCCCTCAGGGGCCGGCGGCCACGTACGCGCTGGAGGGCGCGATCTTCGCCACCGGCGCGGCGGTCCAGTGGCTGCGCGACGGCCTCGGGATGATCGGCGCCGCCTCCGAGATCGAGTCGCTGGCCCTGCAGTGCTCCTCCACCGGCGGGGTGTGCTTCGTCCCGGCCTTCGCGGGTCTCGGCAGCCCGCACTGGGACCCGTACGCCCGCGGGCTGATCGTGGGGCTCACCCGCGGCACCGGCCGGCCCGAGATCGCCCGAGCCGCGGTCGAGGCGATGGCCTACCAGACCCGCGACGTCGTCGAGGCCATGGCCGCGGCCACGGGCACACCGGTGCGCAGCCTGCGGGTGGACGGCGGCGCCTCGGTGATGGACTCCATGCTTCAGATGCAGGCCGACCAGTTGGGCGTGGCGGTGCAGCGCCCGAAGCTCCAAGAGGCCACCGCCGCCGGCGCCGCCTACCTGGCCGGCTTGGCCACCGGCGTCTGGCCGTCGCTCGAAGCGATCGCCGCGCACTGGCAACTCGACTTGGAGGTGACTCCCGGCGACGACCAGTCCTCCGCCGACGCCGCCTACGCGTCCTGGAAGCAGGCTGTCGAGCGCAGCCGGTCCTGGGCGGAGTGAGTGGCGGGATGAGCCGGGTGGCGGTGGTGACCGGCGCGGCAGGCGCGATCGGCTCGGCGGTGTGTGGGCGACTCAGCGCCGCGGTGATCGGCGACTGAAACCGGTGATCGGACTCGACGCCGACAGCGATGCCTCTGCGGTCGGCGAGATGGCCGACTTGATCGTCTGCGATGTGGCCGATGAAGTGTCGGTGACCGCCGCGTTCGACGCGATCCGCGGTCGGTACGGCCATCCCACGGTGCTGGTCAACAACGCAGGCGTGACCGGCGCCGGCGGGGTCGAGGAGGAGAGCCCAGCGACATGGCGCCGCATCCTCGACGTGAACCTCACCGGCGCCTACCTGTGCGCTCGCGAGGTGGTGGCGGGGATGAGGGCGTCCGGCGGGGGCAGGATCGTGAACATCGCCTCGGTGAACGCCCGATTCGGCGGCTCGGCGCTGTCGGGCCCCGCCTATGCCGCCAGCAAGGGCGGGCTGGTGACGCTCAGCCGCTTCCTGGCGCGCCATCACGCGGCCGATGGCATCCTGGTGAACGCGGTCGCGCCCGGGCCCCACGACACGCCGATGTGGCAGGCACTCGATCCCGGGCTGCGGGACCGCATCTTGGCGACGGTGCCCGGCGACGCTCCGGGAGACCCCGACGACTTGGCCGCGGTGGTGGAGTTCCTGTGCGGGCCGCACGCCGGCTACATCACCGGCGCCACCATCGACGTGAACGGCGGCCAGTGGACCGGCTAACCGCCGCCCGACCTAACCCGACCCGCTCGGCTAAAGGCACAGTCCTAGCTGTATAAGTCGATAACGCAGCGATCTATCGGTCTTCCGCTTGTTGTTCCGATCCTCTTGAACTGGGCGCGGGACTAGATTCGGTCGGCGTCTCATTGTAGAGTTGACGGACTCGATGACGGCCGAGCTCGAACGGGTCCGAGGGCTCTATACAGTCGGCAAGACTGCGCCTGTGTTCGCCGTCCATTTGATTTGGCATTGTGAAGCACTCCCTTGTTGATTGGTTGTTTCATTCGTCGGCTGCTGTATCGCTGCTGCATCCTTGAGTAGGCTTGAGACGTTCAAAATATTGGGGGTTGAGTTCTGGCTTGAAGTAATGTTTGCGTTTGATCCAGATGAGTCCATCCCCTTTCGTGATTACGGCTACGTCCGTTGGACCACCCACAGTCTCTGACCCTGGGGTGATGCGTTGAGTCAGCGATGTTATGTCTACAAGAGCCTCAGCTATATCTCCGAGTCCATCCTTCGGCAAGTGCGCCACTATTGCTCTAACAGGGTCCGAGTGTGTGCGTTGCACATAGCGCGCAAGGTCAGACTCCATTCTCTCATAGAATCTCTCGCAATGTGAGACTAGGCCCTGGTTATTGAGGCCGAACTTCTGTTTGGTTTCTTCCAAGAACTGGAATACGAGTCCTAGAGCGTGTCGGCTGTAGCGAGGATGAACGCCTTCCATCAGAGTACGGATGATCTCCTTCTGAGCGAAAGGAGCAATCTCCACTTCATTGGCATCGCCGATACGCTTGTTCTCGATCTTGGACTTGCGTATGACTCCATCGATAACACCGTCGAGATTGAAGTGCGATATAGCTGGAAGCATTTCCTCGTCACCGAATCCTGCCAAGACCACGCCTGATGAGCCCGGATGGCCTCCAGCTTTCGTCGCTGACTCGCAAATCAATCTGAAAATATACTCGCGCACGTCAGAATCGATATCGTCATGCACAAGTCCAACCATGCTCGTTAATGAACCCAACGTCTCGCCTATGAGTCGCTCCAATCTCCTCCTGACTGTGGAGATATCGTTTTCGACAGCGGAACTCTCAAGATCTTCGACATCGGGAAAGTCTCTAAGTTCGTCCTTGCGATTTTCGATCAGCCTCCTGATGGCCCCATTGAATCCAAGAGCTGTGACCGGGTAGGTCTCGGGATTTGCTTCTATGGCCCTCAGGAGGCTCTGTCGCAAGCAATCCAACTCGAAGCTCATGATGCCAGGCAGAAAGGTCTGCTGATACGCGATCGAGTCATCACTGAAATGCGTTGAGAGATAGGTGACGAGATCCTCGGCGTAGGCTCTGATTGTCGGCAGCGGTTCGGCCCTCCTGTAGTCCCGGTACGTCTTGATGATCGTCTCCCACGGGATCGCGCCAAAAGTGCTAGAAGCATAGACCATGACCGCGACAGGCTGTCTCGCCGACAAGGCGAACAGCTTGTTGGCGGTGTTGTAGGTTTTGGGGCGGATGCCGCTGAGGGTCGCGGCGCTGTCGGCTGCGATGGCCACTCCGTTGCGGTTGAGGATCACAACTTCTGCTGTCACCAAATGCCCTTCTCTGTGGCGTCGCGTCGCCACCGTACGCGTTGGCCTGTCGGCGGCCGGGGATGGTAGCTGACCACTAGGCGAAGGCGTCGCGCGACGTTGGACAGGTGCGCTGACCTGCCCAAATGCGCCGAAGGCGTGCTGGGAGGCTGCGCCGTGAGGCCCCGAGGGGAATCCACGAGCCGGTCGAGAGTCAGCGCCGCTGATAGAGGCGATCGGCAAGCGTGAGCGGCGAAGCATCCGCATCGCGGGGCTGAGGCAGTATCGGGGGATCTCGGTCACGGGCTCAGGTTACCATGACTCCGAACACACGTTTGCATGATCCGAGCCTGGAGTCCCTCATCGGCTAGGCGACGACGGGCCTGGGCGTCGCCGGGCGACACGATGCGGTCATGGGACACGTCGTGGGCTTCGTGGGGCGCCGACAGGTGATCCCAGCGGGTCTCGACGCGCACCGCGGCCCCCGACGCGGCCACAGACGACCTGCCCATGGAGAAGATGACGGTCTCCTGCAGCACCGACGACGACCCGGACACCCGGTCGCGGCGCTCAAAGAGCACCACTCGACGAAACGACGCCGCATCGGTGAGCCAGCGGTGGAAGGCCGTGAAGTACCGGCCGTTGGCGAACGACCGCGGCGTGATGGCCACCAACTGCCCGCCGTTGCGCAACAGTGCCGCCACCGCAACGAACGCCGCATACAGGTTCGCACAGTCCACGCAATGGCGGCCCCGCGCCATCAAGCCGGCACGGGTCGCCCGCTCTGCCAGTGACTAGGAGGCCAGCGGCCTCCTAGGAGACTGCTGAGCAAGCCGCGTGCGGGGCCGCGGTCAGGCGGCTGGGGGCCTGTGTCGGTGTGTGGGCTGGCGGTGCTGGTCCCGAATTTGGCGGGTGTTTCGCGTTTTGAGAGGTCAGAGAGGGCGCGCCGGCGGGGTGTTTCCACTACATCGGCGGTTCGGCCGCCCGGGTGGGGGCTGGACGGGGGCCGAGCCCGCCCGGGCGGGTCAGGCGATGGCCCAGTGGGCTCCGTTGTGGTGCAGGCCGAGGCTGGTGAGGCGCGCGAGGTTGACTGCGGCGGCGCGCAGCGCCAGCCAGTGCCGGTTCTTCGCTGTGCCGCGGTAGGGGCATCTTCGGTTGTTGCGCACGAGCCAGGCGATGGTGCGCTCTGCCATGGGCCGGTGTTTGGTGTAGGCGTGGTGGAACTGTCGGGTTCGGGCCTGGGCTCTGGCTGCGGCCAGCAGGCGGTGGTGGGGGTGCAGCCGGATGGTGCGGCCGGCTTTGGCGGTGGTGCAGCGTGAGCGCACCGGGCAGTCCCGGCAGCGAGCGCCGAAGCGGGCGAGGCGGCCGGCGCCGATGGCGACGGTGACCCCGGCGGGGCAGGTGACGGTCGCGGCTTGTGTGTCGATGTCGAAGTCGTCGATGCTGTAGCCGCCTTCGACCGCGGTGCGCACAGGCGGCGGTTTGATGACCGCGTCCATGCCGCGGTCTTCGAGCTCGGCGCGCAGCGCGCCGGTGCCGTAGGCGCTGTCGGCGAGCACCACAGTGCCCGCCGGCTCGCCGGCGAGCAGCCCCGCGGCGGCCTCCGCGTCGGCGGTGTTGCCCGCGGTGAGGTCCACTGCGGTGACCAGCCCGGTGTCGGGCTCCGCGCAGACGTGGGCCTTGTAGCCGTCGCGGTAGCTGTGGGCGCTCTTGTGGGCGTGGCGGGACTCGGGGTCCACCACCGACACCACCCGGTCCGACGCGACACGCCGCGCGATGCGCCACCGGCCCGGCCCGCCTGCGGGCTCGGTGTCTTGGCCCGCCACCAGCGCCAACAGCCCCAACGCGTCGGCCTGCGCGTCGTCGAGGTCAAAGTCCTCGCAGGCGCCGATCAGCTCCAACGCGTCGTCCACCAGCTCACCCACCAGACGCTCCACATCACCGGGATCGTCCCAGTCCACCTCGGGGCCCCCGTGATCCGGGTTGTGCTCGCGCACCCACACCTCCGCCAACGCGGGCACCAGCTTGCGCAGCCTGCGCATCTGCACCCGCAGCATCGTCACAGTGTCCTGGCGCGCCACCGCGTCGTCGAGCACCGTGGAGTCCAGCACCCGGCGCTGGGACCCCGACACCGCCCCCGTGGCCGCGACCAGCTCGCGCACCGCGTCGAAGACCCGGTCCGGCGCAGCGCTGGCCCGCAGCCGGTTCCGCCACAACGTCAGCACCGTCGGATGGAACGCCCCATCGGTCAAAGCCAGCCCGGCCGCGGCCTTCCACGCCACATCGGTCCGCAGCCGCGCGCACGCAGCCCGATCCGACAGGCCCTCCAACGCCTGCAACAACAGCACCGACGCCACCACCTCGCCGGGCACCGACGGACGGCCCCGCCCCGACTCGAACAGATCCTCGAACATCGCGTCGGGAAACAGCCGGCCGCGATGCTGCGCCAACAACGCATGCACCGAACCCTCCGCCAGCAGATGCCCACACACCGCCGCCGCGTCCAACAGCTCCCGATCCGTCACCGCCGTGCCCTGCATACCCACATCGTCCCACACCGCGACCACGATCGCGAGCACCCCGACCCGAATTGCTCAGCAGTCTCCTAGCGGGTCGTCAACTCCCTGAGTTGGCCACCTAGTTCTTCACGCAGCTTCTGTCGGCCTTCTCTATTCTTTAGGTACGGGATATATCGAAGATGCGTAATATCAAAAGGTATGTCGGACTCGCTCTGTGTTATAGGTATCACCGATCGACCTATGGTGTGAGCTATTCCCATCTCGTAGAATACATTCGGATTCTTTCCCGTACAGTCGACGATCACTGCCGCTGATCTCGTAATCAAGTTGACTACATCCTGCATGATGGATGGAGACGTCCAGATCTCATCTGCACGTTGACACCGGAGATTGACATCGCTGGCGGCCTTCTTGATGCTCGTATATACCTTGTCGAATTCGCCGCTCAGTGGCATCATGACTGAGACAAGATCATCGTCGATCGGAAGATGTGACGGTATCTCGAATACTGAAGGCCTAGCAGGAGATTCAGCAAAGAATCTGAGTAATGACCGGTAGAGATCGGCCGTCTTGACTGCCCAATGAGTTCGACGCGGCTCCCATCTACCTAATCCGGCTCTTCGCGTATGAGGTCGGAGTGGAGGTGGTAGGGGTCCGCGGCTGAACGCGAGGGATCCCCCAGAATCGGCGCTGAACAGGCAGCCGAAGATCTGGAGGATCCCTGTGGAGTGCGACCCTACGCGCGTCTGTGAGCGGTTGGTGGGACTGGGCGACGTGGAGGTGCTCGGCGTCGACGACGAGGCCGGCGAGCCGCTGCGGGTGCACATCCGCAGCCGGGCGCCGAGACCGGACTGCGGGCGCTGTGGCGGGCCGCTGTGGTCAGACGGCGAACGCGAGGTGGAGCTGGTGGACCTTCCGGCGTTCGGGCGGCCCGCTGGGCTGGTGTGGCACAAGCGGCGGTGGCGCTGCGGGCAGCGCCAGTTCCGGCGGGCACCGTCACCGAGCAGGACCCTGAGATTGACGACGAGGGCGGGGCGCTGGGCGACGCGCCAGGCCGGCCGGGCGCGTCCCGTCGACGAGGTCGCCTCAGAGCTGGGATGCAGCTGGCACCCGGTGAACGCTTCGGTGCGGCGCTGGGGTTGCGCGCTGCTCGATGCCGACACCGCCAGGATCTCAGATCGAAGCGCTGGGCCTCGACGAGACTCTGATGGGGCGCCGGGGCCGGTTCAGAGACAGGTCCTGGTCCACCAGCATCGTCGACGTCGGCCGGGGCCAGCTATTGGACATAGTCCCAGGCAGAACCGCCAAAGCACCCGCACTGTGGCTGCTCAGCCGGCCCCCTGAATGGCTCGAGCAGATCCGCTGGGGCGTGCTGGACCTCTCAGGCCCCTATCGGGCCGCGTTCGACACCGCACTGCCCCACGCCCACCAGGTCGCGGATCATCGTCGATCGGAAGATGTGACGGTATCTCGAATACTGAAGGCCTACGCAGGAGATTCAGCAAAGCAATCTGAGATAATGACCGGTAGAGATCGGCCGCCGCCACCGAAGCGTCTTGACTGCCCAATGAGTTCGACGCGGCTCCCATCGCGGAGACCTAATCCCCATTCGTAAGCGAATTTGTCCATAACCAGAGAATTAGGTATCGGTTGAATACTCGTATCATAAGCATATCGAATATAAAGTGTATCCCCTTCTGTGCGTACATCGACAATAGATCCCACGCGAGCCAGCTGGTCATCACTTGAATGCGGCTGAACCTCTGGCATGAAGACAGACGGCAAGTTCCGTAGGGTATCGAAATCAACACCGCTATCCGAACGAAACTTCTTCTGTACATTCTCGTCAGTATGCTCAAAAAGTCGGTCCATAGATATCGAGTCTTCTTGCTCTTCCCATCCGCCGGCCTTTATAAGTAGGTTGAACATAATTCTTTAGATCCTTTCTTGTGTGATTTTGTTGCTGTAAGTTCACAGGCTTCATCGTGATAGGCCCTACTACAGTCTTCGTCTTCTACCCTGTTGGTGAGCGAAGGCCGTCGTGCGGCGGCATCATCGCCTCAAGATCTTGAACGTATCCAAGGCCTCGATCGGGCCCTTCACAGGGTAGCCCTTCGGCAAGCCCTTGCAACCTCCAACTTTACACCGGGGATATTTCGGATGTTCTGCTTAGTGCAGTTAACTTCCAGATTAGAGTAGGTCAAACTTAAGGTAAGGCGCGAGGTCGACAATCAACGGGAGAATTTGTCGACCACAAGAAAGGGATTCGCCATTGTTTGTGGTGTAGAGATTTAGATGTCGCCCTGGAAAGAAGACGATTTTCGTCGACAATCATCAAATTCCTTATTCAGATGCTCGCACTGGAGCAGCATGGAGGCGATCTAACGGTGGAGGTCAGGGGATTCGGATCCCTTACCTGCTCGATGCGGTTGAGGTCCTCTAGCCAGCCCTGATCGTTCACGAGTCTTGGTGTCTGGGGGGTGCGCGTCCGCGAAAAAGGCTCCTCCGGTGGTGCTCGACGCGGCAGAGTCCCGCTGGCGGGTGCAGTTGCGCGCCGACGCCGCGGGCTGCTCGAAGCGGATCGCTCGAGCCTGCCGGGACCGCAACGTCGAGTTCTTGTTCACGGTGCGCTCAAACGACGGGGTCACCGCGGCCATAGACCACAGCCGCCACGACACCGAGGCGTGGCAGGCTGCGCTGCGCTGCAGCGGAGAGCCCTCACAGCGCGCCCAGGTAGCCGAGCTCACCGACAGCGTCGACCTCTCTGGCTGGCCCGAGGGGACTCGCTTCATCGCGCGCCGCGAGCCGCTGCACCCCGGAGCCCAGCGCAGCCCGTTCGACTCCGCGCTGTGGCGCTGCCGAGGGTCTTGCACCGACGCCGACGGGCGACCCCGACGAGCTCGACGCCCACATGAGAACCCACGCTGGCATTGAGGGCGTCATCGCCAGGCTCAAAGACTCAGGACTCTACCGCATGCCCTTCAGCGACTACTGGGCCAACGCCGCCTGGGCCCAGCTCGTCGCCCTCAGCGCCGCCGCCGTGAGATGGCTCCGACAACGGCGGCAGCGCGGGCTGCTCGCCAAAGCCGCGCCCAAGACGCCTCAGATGGCAACTGTGGCACGCGCCGGGTCGGCTCGTGCGCTCCTCGCGCAAATGGACACTGCGCCTCCCCGACTGGTGGTCCGCCACACCCCAACTCCTGCACGCCAGCCGCCCCGGCGCCCCGTAGACGCCCTCGGCCCGGCCGCGCCCCAGCAAACACCGCCGTCCCGACCCAGCGCGCCTCAAACTGGCTCTTCGCGTATGAGGTCGGAGTGGAGGTGGTAGGGGTCCGCGGCTGAACGCGAGGGATCCCCCAGAATCGGCGCTGAACAGGCAGCCGAAGATCTGGAGGATCCCTGTGGAGTGCGACCCTACGCGCGTCTGTGAGCGGTTGGTGGGACTGGGCGACGTGGAGGTGCTCGGCGTCGACGACGAGGCCGGCGAGCCGCTGCGGGTGCACATCCGCAGCCGGGCGCCGAGACCGGACTGCGGGCGCTGTGGCGGGCCGCTGTGGTCAGACGGCGAACGCGAGGTGGAGCTGGTGGACCTTCCGGCGTTCGGGCGGCCCGCTGGGCTGGTGTGGCACAAGCGGCGGTGGCGCTGCGGGCAGCGCCAGTGTCCGGCGGGCACCGTCACCGAGCAGGACCCTGAGATCGCGCCGCCGCGCGAGAAGCTGACGACGAGGGCGGGGCGCTGGGCGACGCGCCAGGCCGGCCGGGCGCGTCCCGTCGACGAGGTCGCCTCAGAGCTGGGATGCAGCTGGCACCCGGTGAACGCTTCGGTGCGGCGCTGGGGTTGCGCGCTGCTCGATGCCGACACCGCCAGGATCTCAGACGTCGAAGCGCTGGGCCTCGACGAGACTCTGATGGGGCGCCGGGGCCGGTTCAGAGACAGGTCCTGGTCCACCAGCATCGTCGACGTCGGCCGGGGCCAGCTATTGGACATAGTCCCAGGCAGAACCGCCAAAGCACCCGCACTGTGGCTGCTCAGCCGGCCCCTCGAATGGCTCGAGCAGATCCGCTGGGGCGTGCTGGACCTCTCAGGCCCCTATCGGGCCGCGTTCGACACCGCACTGCCCCACGCCCACCAGGTCGCGGACCCGTTCCACGTCGTGCGGCTCGCCAACACCGCCCTCGACGAGGTCCGCCGCAGAGTCCAGAACCAGACGCTGGGACATCGCGGCCGCAAGCCCGACCCCCTCTATCGGGCCCGCAAGCTGCTCGTCTCCGCGTCCGAGAACATCACCGACTCCGGACGAACCCGGCTGCGGGGCCTGCTCGAGGCCGGTGACCCCTACGGCGAGGTCCGCGACGCCTGGCACGCCAAAGAGACCCTCCGCAGCATCTATGACATCGACGACGCCGACCTCGGCGCCGCCACCGTCAACCGGCTCGCAGCCGACCTCCAGGACCCCGGCCTGCCCCCGGAGATCAACAGGCTCGGCCGCACCCTCTGGCGCTGGCGCACCCCTATCGCCAACTGGCACTCCGCCCGAGTCACCAACGCCGCCACCGAAGCGGCCAACAATCTCGTGAAGCGGGTCAAGCGAGCCGCGTTCGGGTTCACCAACTTCGCCAACTACCGCATCCGCGCCCTGCTGTACGCCGGCAAACCCGACTGGGCGCTGCTCGACACCCTCACTCCGACCTAAAACGCGGAGAGCCCTCAAACTCCGACCCCCGCCACAAACAGCCCCAACAAGACCACACAACCCCAACCAACACCCCAACCCCGCCACCCCAAACACACAGCCCTGAACCGCTTACGAATTCTCGTGAACGATCAGGGCACTAGTTGCATAAGTCGAGTTCGTATAAGTCGACTTATACTAGATGCCGTGCCTGGAGAGGCGAGAGTGGTACCACCGACGCCGCGGAGTCTCTACGACCGTGAGGCGGAGTGGGACGACCTGAACCGCTTCATGGCCGCTCCCGGCCCGAGGCTGCGGCTCGGTCTGCTGTACGGCCGACGGCGGTACGGCAAGAGCTACCTGCTGCGCCGGCTCGTGGAGTCCGTAGGTGGGATGTACCACTTGGCGCTTCAGGAAGAGCCTCGGCCGGCCCTCGAACGGTTTGCCGGCACCGTCAGCCAACAGCAGGGGGGCTCACCGCCGCTGCGCTTTGACGACTGGAGCGCCGCGCTTGGCTACGCCGTCAACCTTCTAGGAGGTCAGGGTGGCGGGCCGAAGGCGTTGGTGCTGGACGAGTACCCGTACCTGCGCCAGGCCAGTCCCGAGTTGGACTCGTGCGTGCAAGCGCTGATGGACGAGTCGGCGGCCGGGGGCCTCGGCTCGGCCTGGCAGGCGACGGTGTCGGTGATCGTGTGCGGGTCGGCCATGTCGGTGATGACCGGCATCCTCAGCGGCACGTCGCCGATGCGGGGCCGGGCTGCGTTGGACATGGCCCTGGCGCCCTTCGACTATCGCCAGTCCCGCGGATTCTGGGGCTTCGTCGATCCCGCCACGGCGTTAGGCGTGGACGCCGTGGTCGGTGGTGCCGCCGGCTACAAGGACCTCACCGCGGCCGCCGGTGTGCCGACGGGGCCTGAGGAACTCGCGGAGTGGCTCTGCGCCACGGTGCTCAACCCGTCGCATGCCCTGTTCCGCGAGGACCAGTACCTGTTGAGGGAGGACCCGCGGGTCACGGTCGAGGCCCCCTACTACTCGCTGCTGCAGGCCATCGCCTCAGGCCGGGCGTCACAGGGCCGGATCGCGGAGGCGGTCGGCCGGGCGCCGGGCGACATCGTGCACCAGTTGAACGTGATGACCACCGCCGGCTTCGTCGTCCGTGACGACGACCTGCTGACCACGAGGAGGCCGGCCTATCGGATCGCCGACCCGATCGTGCGCTTCCATCACCTGGTGACCCGCCGCAGCCGCGCCATGCTGGAGGATCGCCGTGCGGCCGAGGTATGGGCCGGGGCCGCTGACACCTATCGCTCCCAAATCGTCGGACCGCACTTCAAGTCGCTCTGTCGCCGGTGGGTGGACCGCTACGCGGCTGACGAGACCTTGGGCGGACCGGTCGCTCCCGCCCGGCGGATGCAGGTGAACGACCAGAATCGCCGCCAGTCGTTCGAACTTGATGTCGTGGCCGCAACCTCGCTGCCCGGTGTCGGCAGTCCCCGCCGGACGACGGTGCAGTTGCTCGGCGAGGCCAAGGCATCTCGTCTCGACGCCGAGGCTCTCGCCCGCGTCGACCGCATAGCCGAACTCCTCGACGAGCGGCAAGGGGTGTCCCTCGCGCCAACAGGCAGGAGAATGCTCTTCTCCATTCAGGGCTTCAGCGCCGATCTGGAAGCCACCGCCCGCCGCCGCCAAGATGTGCAGCTAATCGACCTAGACCGCCTCTACGAAGGAACTTGAGGCGTGTCGGCAACTTGGACACCACTCCGGTGCAGTCGTGACACCGGTGCGGCGGGGTCAGCGGGGCCGACGAGCCTTCGACCGTACCGCTCTGGCCGGGTCGGCCTGGTCAGCCTTGATCTGCTCCACGAATTGGCCTATGCCAGCGTTGGGAGCCGACAGGGCGTGCTCGGCCATGTGCAGCCGCGGCAGGCGAGTGAGTGCCTCGGCCTGGATGTCTTGTGATCCGCTCGGCGATCAGCAGGAAGTCGGCGAGGTCGAGGCAGGCCACGCTCATGTCACTCGGTAAGCCTCTCGAGCACGACGCGCTCTTCGTCGAGGATGCGCTGGAGCCGCGCTTGAAAGGCAGGGTCGCGGCGCCGCCTCTCGATGTGCTCGGCGATGGCAGAGCGGATCGCCTCCGAGGTGGACATACCGTCAACCCGCGCGACCGCGTCTAGTTCGGCGGCCTGCTGGGCGTCCTGGCGGACGGTAGTGGTGCGTGTGGTCGTCATCGTGTGCCTTCTCCTTTGCGGTGCTCGGGCGCATCTCCCATTCAGTAGGCAATATTCAATATAGCGAGAATACAGTAGTAGGCGGCTGCGTCGGCGCTGCCGCTCGCCGCGGTTCGATGGACACGGAGGCCATGAGCACCTGATCCTGAAGGACGACGAGGCCTGTGGTGGCCGGCTGCTGCTGGGTCGCAGACCATGAGCGGGTGCCGCTTAGAGGCGGCGCCGCGCCGCTTGGGGCTCGCCGAGGCCCCCAGGCCCGTTCCGGCGTACCGCCCCCGGCGAATAGGTAGGCTGCTCGCATGTCTCGAAGCGACGTAGAGCTCAACGTCGTTGAGGTGCGCGCCCTGGAGCCGTACCGCATCTGGCTCCGCTACGACGACGGCGTCGAGGGCGAGGTGGACCTGTCGCACCTTGCAGGCAAGGGCGTGTTCACCGCCTGGGATGATCACTCGTTCTTCGCCGATGTGCGGCTCGGTTCCTGCGGCTCGATCGTCTGGGGCGAGGACCTCGACCTGTGCGGCGACGCTCTCTACCTGAAGCTCACCGGCTTGACATCGAAGGAACTGTTCCCAGAGATGTGGGCCACTGCGGGTGCCTGAGATCTGCCGCTTCTACGGCATCGTGTTTAAGATGTTCTACGACGACCACGGCCCGCCCCATTTCCATGCCGAGTACGGTGGCCGAAAGGCCACGGTGAACATAGACACTCTCCAGGTCACGAAGGGCCGGCTGACACCAAGGGCCGAGCGTATGGTCTGAGCTTCCCCCCGTTTCGTGGAGGGTTTGGTTAGGCCGCGTTGGCTAGTTCGTACTCTATTGGGCTGGTCATGTTGTTGGTGGAGTGGAGCCGCTGGCGGTTGTACCAGGCGTCGATCCAGTTGGCGATGTCGGCTCGGGCCTGGTCGCGGGTGCGGTAGCGGTGCCGTGAGACGAGTTCGTGCTCGAGGGTTGAGAAGAACGACTCCGCGGGGGCGTTGTCGAGGGCGCAGCCGACGCGTCCCATGGACTGTGTGATCTTGAGGCGTCGGCAGGCCTCAGCGAAGGCGTCTGAGGTGTATTGGGAGCCCTTGTCGGTGTGGAAGATCACCCCTGCGACGTCGCCGCCCCGGGTGGCGGCGGCCATGTTGATCGCCGCGGTGGCGAGCTGCGCGGTCGGGTAGGAGTCGGAGGTGGCGTAGCCCAGCATGCGCCGGCTGTAGAGGTCCTCGACGGTGGCGAGGAACACCGGCCCCTCGTCGGTGTGGACCTGCTTGAAGTCTCCGACCCACTTGTGGTCGGGGGCCGACGCGGTGAAGTCGCGCCGCAGCAGGTCCGCCACCGGCGCCGCCGCCTTGTCGGGGCGGGTCAGGCCCCGCCGCCGCCGGCGCGGGGAGCGGCCCTGGAGGCCCTGGCGGGCCATGGAGGACTCCACGGTCTTCTTGGACACCGCCAGGCCGTCACGGCGCAGCTGGGCGCGCACCCGCGGCGAGCCATAGGTGCCCCCGGAGGCGTCGAAGCAGGCCTTGACCCTCTCGTCGATCTCCGCTCTGCGCCGCTGCTGCGGCGTCGGGGACCGCCCGCGCCACTTGTAGAACGTCGAGGAGGGCACACCCAGCGCCCGGCAGGCGACCGCGTGAGGCACACCGTGATCGGTCCTCTGCGCCGCGATGAACCCTGCGGTCACCGCGTTGCCTCCTTGACCCAGAGGACCACCGATCGTTTGAGCACATCACGCTCCATCTCCAGCTCGGCGCACCGCTTGCGCAGCCGCACCAGCTCGGCTCGGTCATCGGATGTCAGGCCCTCGGCCTCGCCCCGCTCGATGCGGTCCTTGCGGACCCAGTTCCCCAAGACGCCCGCACCGATCCCGAGCTCGCGGGCGACCTCAGAGATCGGTCTTCGCGTCTCCCGGACGATCCGCACGGCGCCCGCCTTGAACTCCGGGTCGTACCTGCGTCGTGGATGTGACATAGCGCCTCCTCATAGACGATGTCTCCACGATCTGGGGGGATGCCCAGTCACCGAGTGGGGCCGGCAGCACCGCCGCGAGCTCGAAGAGGCCTGGAGGCGCGCCGAGCGCGACCAACACCCCGGCAAGATCGCACCCTTGGACTGACCGCGGTCGGGGGTTACGTCGCGCTAGCGACATCCATAGGGCCGTGCGGTAGCGTCTTTGTCGTGCCGCTGGTGACTGCGTACCACCGTCCGGCGTCCTTGGGGGAGGCGCTTGAGCTGCTGGGCTCGGCTCGGCGGGTGGCTCTGGCGGGCGGCACGACGTTGAACGCTGACCGGGAGCCGTCCGATCTGGAGGCTGTGGACTTGCAGGCGCTCGGGCTGGACGGGATCGCGCCCGCCGATGGGGGGAGGGTGCGGATCGGGGCCACCGCCACCCTCGACTCGGTGCGGCGCTGCGAGCTGCTGCCCGACTCGGTGCGGGCGCTGGCTCGGGCCGAGCAGCCGTCCACGTTGCGGACGCTGGCCACTGTGGGCGGGCTGGTCGCGAAGGGCTCTTCGGAGAGCTTGCTGTTGGCCGGGCTGCTGGCCCACGAGGGTCGGGTCGAGTTGGCTGGACCCGCGGCCGCCGGGGCCGATTCCGGCCCGTCCGAACGGGGCCTCGGCGAGCTGCTGGCTGCCGGGCTTCCCGCGGGTGCGCTGGTCACTGCGGTGACCGTCGATCCGTCCGGAAACACCGCGGTAGCGCGAACCGGCCGCACTCCGGCTGACGTGCCCATCGTCGCCGCCTACGGCCGCCGCACCGACGGCTTCGTGTCCATGGCCCTCACCGGTGTGGCCGACCATCCCATGCTCGTCGACGTGTTCGACCCGACGGCGGGCCTCGATCCTGCCGGTGACTTCCGTGGCAGCCGCGAGTACCGGCTTCACCTGGCCCGCACGCTCACCGCCCGAGTCATGGCGGAGCTGAGCTGATGAGGGGGGCCGGCGCCTGCTCACCGCAGGAGGAGTTGCTGATGGTGCGGAGTGACCTCGGCGACTGGGGGACGAGTTGCTGATGACAATGGACTTGACCCTGGCGATCGGGGGAGGAGCAGCTGATGGCCTCTGACGTGACCTTCGAGCTGAACGGGGTGCCGGTCACTTTGGCCGTCGAGCCTCACTGCACTTTGAGGGAGGCGCTGAGAAACCTGGGCATGTTCTCGGTGCATTACGGGTCTGAGAGCGGCGAGACTGGCGCGGCCGCGGTGCTCTACGACGGCCGTCTTGCCTCCGCCGACGTGATCCTGGCCGCGTCCGCCGACGGCCATCGGGTCACCACTGTCGAGTCGCTGAACGTGTCGCCGGAGCTGCATCCGATCCAGACCGCCTTCGTGGCGGTGGGCGCCTTCCAGTCGGGCTACTCCGCGGGGGCGATGATCCTGGGCACCCTCGCCCTGTTGGAGGAGAACCCCGACCCGTCCGAGGACGACATCCGCGACATGCTCTCGGGCATCCTCGACCGCGAGACCGCCTACGCCAAGCCGGTCGAGGCCGTCAAGCGGGCCGCGGCGGTGCTGCGGGGCATTGAAACCGAGCCGTTCGCCCCGCTGGTGCTCGAGCCGATGACCGACGGCTACCGGCCCGCTCCCGTCCCGGACCCTGACGACCCGGCCTCCGAGGCGCCCGAAGCCTCTAAGGCCGTGCCCCGGCTGGTGCCTTCTCGCGAGGTGCCCGACATGGCGGTGGTCGGCAAGCCCGAGGTCAAGGTGGACGCCGTCCGGCTGGCCAAGGGCAACCCCGCCTTCACCGACGACATCGAGCCCCGGGGGATGCTCTACGCCAAGGTGCTGCGCAGCCCCCACGCCCACGCCCGCATCCTCAGCATCGACGACTCGGCGGCCCGAGCAGTGCCCGGCGTCCACGCCGTGCTGCACCACGGCAACACCCCCAGGGTCAAGTACGCCTCCGGCGGCCAGAGCTGGCCCAACCCCCACCCCTACGACCAGGTGAGCTTCGACGACCGGGTCCGCCACGTCGGCGACCGGGTTGCCGCCGTCGCCGCCGAGACCGTCGAGGCCGCCGAGGAGGCCGTGCGGCTCATCGACGTCGAATACGAGATGCTGCCCGCCGTGTTCGACGAGCGCGACGCCATGGACCCCGACGCCCCCAAGATCCACGACGAGGACGACACCACCCACATCTGCGACCCCCAGCGCAACCTCGTGCACCACATCGCGGCCAAGCGGGGCGACGTCGACGGCAACCTCGCCGCAGCGCCCCACGTCTTCGAGCAGACCTTCCGGGTCCACCAGGTGCAGCAGTGCCCCATAGAGCCGCACATCTCCATGGCCTGGCTCGACTCCGACGAGCGCATGGTGGTTCGCACCGCCACCCAGGTGCCGTTCCACACCCGGCGGATGCTGGCCCCGCTCATCGGCATGGACATCAAGGACATCCGGGTGATCAAACCCCGCATCGGCGGCGGCTTCGGCGCCAAGCAGGAGATGCTGATCGAGGACATCGTCGCCCACCTCGCCATCGCCACCCGCCGCCCGGTGCGCCTCGAGCTCGACCGGGCCGAGGAGTTCTACGCCAGCCGAACCCGCCATCCCCAGACCATCACCTTCCGCACCGCGGTGGACGACGACGGCGCCCTGCTGGCCCAGGACATGGGCATCATCGGCAACACCGGCCCCTACGGCACCCACGGCTTCACAGTGCAGATCGTGTCGGGGCTGCGGGGCCTCACGTCCTACAACGCGGCCTCCAAGCGCTTCGACTGCCATGTCGTCTACACCAACATCCCGGTGCCGGGCGCCTACCGGGGCTACGGCGCGCCCCAGGCCGAGTTCGCCCTGGAGGCCCACATGGAGGACATCGCCCGGGCCCTCGACCTCGACCCCATCGACTTCAAGCGCCGCAACTGGGTGAAAGTCGGCGACGAGATGGACATCGCCCCCCATCTCGGCGAGCGGGCCGTGGCCGAGGAGGAGCTCGACGAGTACCCCAAGGTCATGTCGTCGGGCATCGAGGAGTGCGTCGCCCAGGGGCAGCGCGAGATCGGCTGGCACCGCCGCCACGAACCCGCCTGGAAGGCGCCCGCCGACCGGCCGCACATCCGGCGGGGCCTCGGGTTCGCCTTCTGCATGCACGGCACCGCCATCCCGTTCCTGGACATGGGCGGCTGCTCGATCAAGCTCAACGACGACGGCTCGTTCAACATGCTGATCGGGGCCACCGACCTCGGCACCGGCGCCGACACCGTGATCGGCCAGATCGCGGCGGAGGTGCTCGGCGTGCCGCTGGAGGACATCAAGGTCTACTCCAGCGACACCGACATGACCCCGTTCGACACCGGCGCCTACGCCTCGTCCACCACCTACATCTCGGGCACGGCCGCGCTGCGGGCCGCGGAGGCGGTGCGGGTGAGGCTCAAGGAGCGGGCCGCGATGCTGCTGGAGGTGGACGAGCCCTGCACCATCGAGCTGCGCGACCGCCGGGCCTACGCAGCCGACGGCCGGTCGGTGAGCCTGGAGGAGATCGCGCTCGACTCGCTGCACTGGCAGGAGCAGGAGCAGATCATGGGCACCGCCTCGCATGTGTCGCCCGACTGCCCGCCGCCGTTCGCGGCCCAGTTCGCCGAGGTCGAGGTGGACGTCGACACCGGCCAGGTCACGGTGACCAAGCTGGTGATGGCGGTGGACTGCGGGGTGGCCATCAACCCGGTCACTGCCAGCGGGCAGGTGGAGGGCGGCATGATCCAGGCCCTCGGCTACGCCCACTGCGAGGAGATCGTGCTCGACGACGACGGCCGCATGGTCAACCCGTCGTTCGGCCCCTACAAGATCTACCGGGCCGACGAGATGCCCGAGACGGTCGTGTACCTGGTGCAGACCATGGAGGACAGCGGCCCGTTCGGGGCCAAGGCCGTCGCCGAGATCCCCAAGGACGGCGTGGCCCCCGCGGTGCGAAACGCCATCCTCGACGCCACCGGCGCCGCCATCAACGACCTCCCCTTCACCCCGGAGCGGGTCTGGTCCGCCCTGCAAGCCGCCGAGGGCTAGGCGCCTTCGGCTTTCTTCGCGTCATTTGGCTTATATGACCGAATTTCGCGAAGAGAGTCGGCGGGAGGCCCGGGCGGAGATCGTCTCGGCCGACTGGGTGGTTGCTGCGGCGCTGGACGAGCCTCGGCGGGGCTGGGCGGTGCGGGTGGTCGACGGCCTGATCGACGACGCCGGCCCGGTCGGCGAGCTGAGGTCCCGGTATCCCCACGACGACTTCTGCGACGGCTCCGGCAGCGTGCTGCTGCCCGGCTTCGTCAACGCCCATGTGCACCTCTACGGCGTGCTTGCCCACGGGGTGCCCGCTCCGGCGCAGCCGCCTGCCGACTTCTGGGGCTTCCTCGATGACTACTGGTGGCCGCTGGTGGAGGACGCCCTCGACCACGAGATGATCTCGGCCGCGGCGGCCTGGGTGACCGCCGATCTGGCCGCGGGGGGCACCACCAGCTTCTTCGACATCCTCGAGGCCCCCAACGCCCTGCCCGAAGCGCTGTTCGCCCAGCGGGAGGCGGTTGCCGCCAGCGGGCTGCGGGGGATTCTGTCGTTCGAGGCCACCGAGCGGATGGGCGCGGCCAACGGCCAGGCCGGCCTCGACGAGAACGTTCGCTTCATCGAGGCCTGTCGGGCCGAGGCTGGCGGTGCGGGTGCTGGCCCAGTCGGCGAGGGTGACGGCCGGGTGTCGGGGGCCATGTGCATCCACACCACGTTCACCTGCAGCGAGCCGTTCATCCGCCAGGCCTTCGCGACGGCCGCCGACCTCGACGTGTTCTGCCACGCCCATGTGAACGAGGGGGTTCACGAGGGCCGCTGGTGCGCTGAGCACCACGGCATGCGCACCCTGGAGTTCTACGAGCGCATCGGGGTTGCGTCGCCCCGGTTTCAGGCCAGCCAGTGCGTGCAGCTGTCGCCCCGCGAGATCGACATCATCGCCGACACCGGGGTGCGGGTGTCGCACATGCCGCTGTCCAACTGCGAGGTCGGCGGCGGGATCGCCCCGGTGCTGGAAATGCTGGAGCGGGGCGTCCCCGTCGGGCTTGGCTCCGACGGCTATCTCAACGACATGTTCGCGGTGATGCGGGGCGCCTTCCTGCTGCACCGGGCGGCCACCCTCGACCCCGGCGCGATCAGCGCGGCCTCCGTGCTGCACATGGCCACCGAGGGGTCGGCTCGCACGCTCGGCCTGGAGCGGGTAGGGCGGCTCGCGCCGGGCTGGCACGCCGACCTGCAGCTCGTCGAGTTGGACGGTCCCACGCGGCCTGCCCACGCCGGTGGAGGCCCACAACCTGCTCGACCAGCTCATGCTCTGGCGCAGCGCCGCGCCACGTGAGGCGAGGTGATGGTGGGCGGGGACTGGATCGTGGACGGCGGCGAGGTGGTCGGCGCCGACATGGCCGAACTGCGGGCCCGCACCCTGGAGCAGGCGGCCAGACTGTGGTCGTGAGCCGCCCGTCCCGCCCTGCCCCTTCTGCCCCCGGCAGTCTGTTTGCAACAATCAGTCATATGAGCCGAAAGTTGCAAACCGAATGGAGAAGACCGGGCCGGTTGAGCCCATGAGCCTGCTCCGCCAGCTCACTGAAGCAGTGGACGGCGGCGTGGCGGTCGCCTCCGCCACCGTGGTGGACACGGCACGCTCGGTGCCCCGGCGGGCCGGGGCCAAGATGCTGGTGTTCCGAGACGGCAGCATCTCGGGCACCGTCGGCGGCGGCGAGATGGAGGCCCGAGTCGTGGCCGAAGCCGTCGCCTCGCTCGCCGACGGCCGCTGCCGCCTGCTGTCGTACCGTCTAGTCGATCCCGGCCGGGGCGACCCCGGCGTCTGCGGAGGCGACGTCCAGATATTCGTGGAGCCGCACATGCCTGAGCCCACCGTCATAGTCATGGGATACGGACACGTCGGCCGAGCCGTCGCCCAGTTGGCCGGCTGGCTCGGCTTCCGGGTGGTCGCCACCGACGACCGCCCCCTAGCCGACGCCAGCGCGGACGACGCGTCACAGCCAATGCTGACGACGACCTGTCGGCAGCCCCCGATGCCGTCGCCGACTCAAGTGCCAGCAGTCGGCGAGGTAGCGGGCACCGCGCCCGACGAGTTGGTGATCGGCACCGTCGATGACCTGCTCGCCGGCCGCACGCTCGATCAGGACACCTCGGTGGTGCTGGTCACCCGCAACGTCGACGTGGACGCGGCCGCCCTGCCCGCCCTGCTGTCCACCGACGCCGGCTATGTGGGGGTCATGGGCAGCGAGCGCCGCTGGAGCACCACACGCGCCCGCTTGGAGGTCGAGGGCGTGGCCTCCGACGCCCTCGACCGCGTACACGCACCGATCGGCATCGAGGTCGGCGCCGAGACCCCCGAGGAGATCGCACTGAGCATCATGGCCGAGGTGGTCGCCCATCGCCGGTCGTAAGCGTTCACGGGCGTGCTCAGCCAGCCAAGGCACCGCTGGCAGACCTCCGTGACGATGTGATGTCGCGGACGCGTGGTCTGGCGCTCTGATCCGTCTGGCTCGAAGGCCGCGGGTGGCGATGCGACGGATTGCGGGCCCGGTTGTGCGTGCTGCGAGGCGGGGGAGACTTGGCCACGGGCGTGGCGTGGCGGCTCACCCGGGCCGGCTGGCCGGTGGTGGTGCTGGAACTGCCCGAGCCGCTGACCATCCGCCGCACGGTGGCGCTGTCCGCCGCGGTCGCAGACGGCGAGGTCACCGTGGAGGGCATGAGGGCGTGCTGGCGAGTACGCCGAAGAGGCGGAGACGGCCGAACGGGGCGATGTGGCCGTGCTGGTAGCCCGGATCTGGCCGCTCTGGCAACTCCTGCGGCCCGATGTAGTGGTGGACGCCCGGCTGGCCAAGCGCAACATCGACACGTCCATGGACGACGCCGACTTGGTGATCGGCCTCGGTCCCGGCTTCGCCGCCGGCGTGGACTGCCATGCCGTGGTCGAGACCATGCGAGGCCACCGCCTGGGCCGGGTTATCTGGTCGGGCTCAGCACAGCCCGACACCGGAACCCCCGCCGAGCTAGGAGGCCGATCCTCGGACAGGGTGCTGCGAGCGCCGGCCGCGGGCGAGGTCACCTGGCATGTGGAGATCGGGGATCGGGTCACGCGGGGCCAGTCCCTCGGCGCGGTAGCCGGCCTGCCCGTCACAGCGCCCTTCGACGGAGTGCTGCGAGGTGCCATCTGCAGCGGGATGACGGTCTGGGCCGACCTCAAGATCGGCGATGTCGATCCCCGCGCCGTCCCGTCGGCCTGCTGGGAGATCTCCGACAAGTCCCTCGCCGTCGGCGGAGGCGTCCTCGAGGCTGTCCTGGCCCACCGCGGCGGCCTCGCCCGACGATTGGGTAGCGAATCGGCAGGATCGACAGGTCGGCAACGGTGCTCGACGGCTGCTCGCCACGAACATCAAGCAGCCGTGACGCGACGGGCCATCGCCTACTCGCGCTGGCTCTAGGCCATTGAAGTTCGTTAGCCCGATCGGGCGGACGGGACCCTCTGAGACGGGCTGGCCGATAGGCGGGCAATAGGGTGGGGACGTGCTGCGTCCGGCGTTCATCGTGATGCCTCACCACTCTGTGGCCCGAGCCGTCGAGTTGGCCCGGATGGGAGAGCAGTACGGATACGAGCGGTGCTGGGTGTACGACGAGGGACTCGCCGCTCAGGACGTCTATGTGACCATGACCGCCATCGCGCTGGCCACCGAGACGCTGCTGGTGGGCCCCGGCATCACCAACCCCTACACCCGCCATGCCGGGGCCACCGCTGGGGCCATCGCCGCCCTCGACGACGTTTCGGGCGGGCGGGCCTTCATGGGCATCGGCGCGGGCGGCAGCCTCACCCTCGACCCGCTGGCCATCGAGCGCCGCCGCCCGCTGACTGCGGTGCGCGAGACCATCGAGGCCTGTCGACGGCTGCTCGAGGGCGAGAACGTCACAATGGACGGCGCCCATGTGCGGCTCAGCCAGGCGTCGCTGCCCCAGGAGCGCCCCGGCACGGAGATATGGCTGGCTGGCCGCGGGCCGAGGATGCTGGAACTGGGCGGCAGGGCCTGCGACGGCGTGTTCCTGGACTTCGTCTACAAGCCCGACCTGCACGAGATCATCGAGCGGATCAGGGGAGCGGGCCGGGCCGCGGGCAACGAGCCCCGCATCGCCTACTCCACCATGCTGGTGGCCGACGACGAGTCGATGGCCTGCGCGAAGCTCAACATGACCTACCGGCTGGTGGACTCGCCGCCGGAGGTCCAGGCCGCCATCGGGCTCTCGCCCTCCCACGCCGCCGCCATCCGGGCCGCCATGGCCGGGGGCCTGGCCGCGGCCTCCGAACTGGTGCGTGACGAATGGGTGCTGCCGTTCGTGGTGGCCGGCACGCCCGAGCGCTGCGGTGCCGAGCTTCAAGCGCTGGCCGCCGAGCACGGCATCGACTCCTTCGTGGTCCCGCTGCTCGACGACAGCCTGGCCGAGAACCTGCTGCAGGTCGGTGCAGCCTCACTTGGAATAATCTGAGAAATAATTGAAATCAGTTTGAATTGTTCTGATGCTCTGTAGAGTGTCGGCCCGGCCCGGTTCGCAGGACGCCGTGTCGGCCTAGCCCGCCCAGTGCACCCGTTCCCGCCGTCAGAGCCCATCGACGTGCAGGGAGACGAACGTGATCATCTGGTACTGGTCGGTCAAGGGAGGCGTCGGGACGTCGGTGGTGGCCGCCGCGACCGCGATTCGCCTCGCCTCCGACGACCACGACACGACTCTGGTCGATCTGACCGGCGATCAGCCCGCCCTGCTGGGACTGGTCGCAGGGACCGCACCCGCCGAGCCCGGCATCTCCGACTGGGTCGC
Source organism: Acidimicrobiales bacterium (assembly GCA_963667505.2). Taxonomy (GTDB): domain Bacteria; phylum Actinomycetota; class Acidimicrobiia; order Acidimicrobiales; family Aldehydirespiratoraceae; genus Aldehydirespirator. Next base: position 3,775,114 of record OY763490.2, read on the forward strand.
GGCGGGCGACGGCGTGGCCGCGGACGCCATCGGCCGGCTGCTCGAAGACGTCAGCCCGCGGCTGCGCCTGCTTCGCAGAGGCACGGCGCCGTTGCCGGACGACGGCAGCCCGCGGCTGAAGCTGGCGCTGGAGGTGCTGGCTCGCAGTGGGCCGGTTGTGGTGGACGCCGGTCTCGACCCCTCCGAGACCCGGTCCGGCCTCAAGGAGCCCTACCGGCCGGTGTGCGTGCTCCGGGCCTGCTACCTGGCCCTCAGCCGAGCGCAGCGGGCGCCCGGCCCCTACGACCGGGTGGTCTTGGTGGAGGAGCCGGGAAGGGCGCTGAGACCCCGCGACGTGGCCGCCGCGGTGGGCGCGTCCACGGTGGAGCGCGTCCCATGGGATCCCCGGGTGGCCCGGTCGGTGGACGCGGGAACGATCGTCAGCATGCTCCCGCCGCCGCTGAGGCGCTTCGAATTGCCGGCATGACCAGAACGCAGGTGCATGAGCAGGCTGGTCGCAGCCACATGAGCGGATCGCCCGACTTGGTTGACGCCGTGCACCGCCGAGTCGTGGACACCCTCGCGACCCGTGTCGGCAATGCGGTCGACCTGGCCGGGATCGTTCGGACGCTGGAGCCCCTCGCGCCGGCCGACGTGGTCGAGGACGTAGTGGCCAGAGTGGCGGCCAGAGTCGACGGCTTGGGGCCCATCGATCCGCTGCTCGGCGACCCCGACGTGAGCGAGATCATGATCAACGGCCCCGGCTCGGTGTGGATCGAGCGCCGCGGCGCCATGTGCAGAAGCGGCGTGTCGCTCGACGAATCCGGGCTCGACCTGCTGATCGAGAGGATCCTGGCACCGCTGGGACGCCGCGTCGACCAGCGGGCCCCCATGGTCGACGGAAGGCTGCCCGACGGTTCCCGGGTGCATGTGGTGGTCCCTCCGATAGCCGTGGACGGGCCCTACGTCACGATCCGGCGCTTCGTGGTGCCCGATGTGGCGCTGGAGATGTTCGCTGGAGCAGCCGTCTCATCGTTGCTCGACCAGCTCGTCGCCACGGGCGCCAACCTGGTGGTGAGCGGGGGCACCGGCGCCGGCAAGACCACGCTCCTCAACGCCCTGGCCGCCAGGGTGGGCCCCGACCAGCGGATGATCACCATCGAGGACGCCGCCGAACTTCAGTTCGACCATCCCCATGTGGTGCGCCTCGAGGCACGGCCCGAGTCGCGTGAGGGCACCGGAGCGGTCACGATCCGCGACTTGGTCCGCACCGCTCTTCGTATGCGGCCGAATCGTCTGGTGGTGGGTGAGGTCCGGGGCCCTGAAGCGCTGGACCTGCTGCACGCCCTCAACACGGGCCACGCCGGCTGCCTGTCGACGGTCCACGCCAACGGCCCCGTGGACGCGCTGCGCCGCCTCGCAACCCTGGCCGTCGCCGCCGACGAGCGCTTGCCCGTCGAGGCCGCACGCGACCATGTGACCTCTGCCATCGATGCGATCGTGCATCTGGAACGCTCCAGCGACGGCAGACGACGAGTGGCCGCAGTGGCCGAGGTGGCCGGACACGATCGGGTCCGTCCGCTGGCGGACGCCGACGCCGTGCTGGCCCCGGTGAGTCGCCCGCCCCGACTGGCAGGCCAGAACTGATGGCCGTGCTGGCTGCGGCGCTGGTCTTTGTGGCGGTGGCCCCCGCCCCCTGGGCCCGGACCCGAGGCCGGCTCGGCCAGCGACGCCATCTGGTGGCGGCTGCGGTCCATCGGGCGGCGACGCGATGGCGCGCCCGAGCGGGCCGATCCGACGAGTCCGGCGTGGTCGCGCAAGCGTTGGAGCTGGCGGCCCGGGCCCTGCGATCGGGAGGCTCGCTGCTGACCGCGCTCGACGCGGTGGCGGCCGAACTGCCCGAGGCCGGGCTGGGTGAAGTCGCGAGGCGGGTGAGAGGAGGGTTCAGCCTCCGAGCCGCGCTCGACCGTTGGGCAGGCGCTGCGGCTCCGCGCCAGGCGGCCGCCGCAGTGCTGGTGCTGGGGCACGCCTCGGGCGCGGCCATGGCTGCGAGCCTCGACCGGGCCGCGGCATCGCTCCGGCAGCGCCGGGCGCTCGGCGACGAGATACGCGCGCTCACCGCGCAGACGCGGGCTTCGGCGATGGTGGTGGCGCTCGCGCCGGCGGGGTTCGCGGCGATCGTCGCGGGCGTCGACCCCGATGCCCTGTCGATGCTCCTCACCACTGCGGTCGGGCTGGTGTCGCTGGCCGCGGGCCTTGCGCTGGAGGGCCTCGGCATCTGGTGGATGAGACGGCTCTGCCGGGGAGTCGCACGATGGGCATGAGCGTCTGGGGGCCGGTGGCGGCCGGGCTGGTGCTGGCCGCGCTGGCGCCGTCAGGATCGCCGCGCCGCGCCGTCCGTCGCCGCCTTGACCGCGGCGGTCGGGCTGGTCGCGGGTTGCGGGGCGGGCTGGCCGCGCTGGGACGGCGGCTGGTCGGCGATGCGGTGGATTCCGAGGACCACGCGCTGGTCGGCGGGGCGGCATTGGCGCTGCCGGTGGCGGCGGTTGCGCTGGGACCGTTCGGGGCGATGGCCGGGCTGGTGACTGTCGTGGGGGTCGTCGCGGCCCGGCGCCGGGCTCGGCGCCGTGCGCGGGACATGGCCGTCGAGCGGGGCCTGCCGGAGGTGATCGACCTGCTGGCGCTCGTCGTGGGCGCCGGACGGCCGGTGGCTGTCGCTCTCGCGGACATCTGCCCGCGGGTTCCCGAACCCTTCCGGTCGGAGCTGTCGGTGGTGGTTCGGCGCGCCGAGGCGGGCGAGCCGTTCGCCGAGTCGGTGCGAAGGCTCCACGGGACCCTCGGCCCTCGCGTCGCGGCGATCGTGCATGCGGTCGTCGCCGCGGAGACCGACGGCGCTCCCCTCCAGCCGGCCCTGGTGCGAGCCGGCGACGAGGCTCATCGCCGCCGCCGTGTGCGAGCCGAGGAGGCCGCGCGGCGCGTGCCCGTGGCAATGCTGTTCCCTCTGGTCTTCTGCATCCTGCCCGCCTTCTGCCTGCTGACCGTCGTCCCGCTGCTCGCTGGCTCCATTGCCGAACTGCGGCTCCCCGGCTGAGGGCACCGCATTCATCGGCCGCTCCAGGCCCGACCAGAAAGAACCCGAAGGAGTCCCCGCCATGCTGCTGCGCATCTACGTCACAACGCGAACGCTGTGGACCGACATGGTCCGCCGACTCTGCGATCCCGCCGACGGCACCGTGCGAAGGCGCGGCGACCGAGGCCAGACCACGGCCGAGTACGCCCTGGTCATCGTCGGAGCCGCCGCGGTGGCCCTGCTGCTGCTGGCCTGGGCGACCGGGTCAGGCAAGATCTCGTCGCTTCTGGACAAGATCGTCGACACGGTCGCCGGCATGGTGACGTGAGGCGCGGGCGCCGGGGCGGCGCCGGGTGCTCGGGTGGGAGCTCTTCGGAGAGCACTGTGGGCCCCGGCGTGAGGCGCGGGCGCCGGCGCGGTGTCCGGTGTCGGGGCCAGTCGACGGTGGAGTTCGTGCTCGTGCTGCCCTGCTTCGCTCTGATGTTGCTCACGGTGGTGCAGGTGGGCCTGCTGGTGCGGACCAGGGTGCTGGTCACCCACGCGGCCCGGGAAGCGGTCCGGGCCGCTGCGGTAGGGGTGGCCGACGCCGAGGTCCGCGCCGCGGCCGTGTCGGCCGCCGACCTTGACCCGGCGCGCCTGCATGTGTGGGTGCGGCGGGCCGACGGCAGGGCGACGGTGGAGCTGCGCTACGTCGACGTCACCGACGTCCCGGTGGTAGGTCCGCTGGTGGGCGACGCCGTGTTCGAGGCCGACGCGACGATGCGCCTCGAATGAGCGGCACGCATCAGGCCGCGGCCGTGACAGGCGCTGAGCGGCCTCGTGAGCCGCTCGGACGAGCCGGACGGAATCGCGGGTACCGTCATGGGCCGTGTCCGTGACGATCCGGCACCGCGAGCAGCCGCCGTGGACCGTTCTCGCCGTCGGTGGCGAGCTCGACGTGGTCGGCGCCCCCGACTTGCGCCAGGCCGTCGTGGTGGCGGTGGCCGACGGCGCGCGGCTGATCGTCCTCGATCTGTCGGATCTGGACTTCGTGGACTCCTTCGGCGTAGGAGCGGTGGTCGGCGCGCTCAAACGGCTGCGCCAGCGAGGCGGCGACCTGGCCCTGGTGTGCGCGTCGTCGCGCATCCGCAGGGTGTTCGAGATCTGCGACCTGGACAGAATCATCGCGCTGCACGACTCGGTGGCGAGCGTCACGGCGCCGGCCGCGGCGGGCGCCCGCACGTCGGCCCGCACCTCGACACCGCAGTGAGCGACGCCGCCGACCCGAGCGACGACACCGACCCGAGCGACGACACCGGCATGAGCGACGACACCGCAGTGAGCGACGTTATCGAGATCGAGATCCCGGCTCGGGCCGACTACGTGTCCTTCGTCCGGCTGGTGGCGGCCGCCGCGGCCGAACTGGTGCCGAGCCTCGAGCCGACCCGCATCGACGACCTGCGGGTGGCGGTCTCGGAGGCCACCACCAACGCGATACAGGCCCACAACCGCTCCGGCTGCACGCGCCCGGTGAGGGTGAGTTGCCGGTGCTCCGACGGCCAGGTGACGGTGACCGTCCGGGACGAGGGCCCCGGATTCGACGCCGACGCTCTCCCGGAGATGCCGCCCCCGGAGTCGGCGGCCCGGCTGAGCCGGGAGTCGGGGATGGGCATATCAATCATCCGGGCCCTGGCCGACAGCGTGACCATCGACTCCGGCCCCCGGGGGACCGAGTTGCGTCTCGTGATCGGGCATCGGGGCCCTGCCAGCCCCTGATTGTCCACTGATTGTCCACGGCGCCCTGACGGTCGGGCCGTGGCGGACCCGGCCGGTCGGGGCTGAGAGTGTCGGAACGGCCGGCTAGGCCCTGTCCAGCGGGTGTCTCGTCCCGCGGGCGCGGATATCAGCTCTCGGGCTTGTCCGGGGGCGCATCGACGCCATGGTTGCCGGCTCTCCGGTAGTCGGCGTCGAGGTCGTCGATGGCGAGGTAGCGCATGTCGGAGGTTCGATGCACGGCTCGCAGCAGCAGGTGCGCTACGGCGGGCAGCGTGACGATCATGGCCGTCGCGGCGATGGCCAGGTAGGCCGATCCGGCCCAGCCGAGCAGGGGGCCCGCACCGACGCACGTGAGCACCAAGGCCACCGGGCTGGCCTTCCCGGCGGCCTGGATCCGCGCCGAGGGCGTAGAGAAGCGGATCAGCCCGATCCCAGCCAGAGCCGCGATAGCTGCGCCGGCGGCCATCACCAACTCGGCCGCGACGGTCATCGCTCGGTCCTGGGGCTGGTCGGACCGGCATCGCGCTCGAGGAAACGGCTGGCTGCGAAGGTGCCCGCGAGCCCGACGAGGGCGATGACGATGAGCGTCACGAGCAACGTCTGGCTCTGGCGGTGGGCGGAATCGACAGTGATGGCGCCCACAAGCGAGACCAGAGCGACCTCGACCGCGATCACGCGATCGGCCAGGCTCGGGCCCCGCAGCAGCCGGTAGAGGGCACAGAGGCCGGCGACGGCGAAGCCGGCGATGGCGACCGCGACGATCATCGGGCACCCATCGGATTGGCGGTCGGCAGGGCCTTGCAAGCCAGTTCGCCGAGCCTGCGGGCGTGGGCCACGGTGGTCTCGCGCTTGCTGGCGTGAAGGAGGTGGATGTAGTACCGGCCGGTCCCGGCGTCGACGTCGACGACCGCCGTGCCGGGACTGAGGGTTATCGACGCCGACAACAGGAGCAGATGCTCGCTGCCGGTGGCCGGCAGGTCCACGGCGACTATCGCCTCCTCGGTGCGGTCCGTGGGGGTGAGGATCGCGACAGCCACATCGAACGTCGAGCGGGCCAGGTCGATTCCGACCAGCCAGGCGAACGTCAGCAGCGGCCAGACGTGGATCACGCCTCCGCCGCCGGGATTCCGGCCGATGTTGAGCACCACCACCGACAGCGCGAGGCCGGACACGACGTTGGCGATCGACACCGAGCCCCACAGGCCGCACCAGATCACGGTCAGGCCGACCGTGGTCACAGCCCGCCTCGGCGTTCCCGGGTAGCGCTTCACGTCCGGACCGCCGCGATGTAGGCCTCGGGATTGCGCAGGTTCTCGGCCGCCTCCGTCGAGAGATCCAGCAGCGTCCCCGCGAACAGCGACACCGTCAGCGTGCCGACGACCGCCAGAGCCGCCGCCGTGTGCATCGTACGTGTGCCGCGGTCGGCCGCGGGGCTCGGGCGGGGGTGATCGACGGGCCGGCCCCAGAAGACCTCATTCCAGATCTTCGACATCGACAGCAGGGTCAGGGCGCCGGCCGCCAGAGCGGCGACTACCGCCACGGTGCCTCCAGCGTCGATGGCGGCCGAGACGACGGCCAGCTTGGCCACGAAGCCCGAGAACGGCGGGATCCCCGCCAGGCTCAGGGCTGGCACGGCGAACATGACCGCGACGAGCGGCTTCCGGCTGGCGAGGCCGCCGCATCGGTCCAGCGAGCTCGAGCCCTCGTGGTTCTCGATCAGGCCGCCCACCAGGAACAGCACGGCCTTGACCGGCATGTGGTGGATGAGGAACAGGATCGCCCCGGCCGTGCCGGCGACGGAGAAGAGGCTGAGGCCCATGAGCATGTAGCCGATCTGGCTGATCACGTGGAACGACAGGATGCGCTTGACGTTGGACTGGGCCAGCGCCCCCAGGACGCCGACGAGCATCGTGATGGAGGCCACCATCAGCATCACCGAGCCCAACTCGTCCATGGCGGTCAAAGTGTGGAACCGGATCATGGAGTAGATGCCGACCTTGGTCAGCAGGCCCGCGAACACCGCGGTGATGGTGGTGGGCGCGGTCGGGTAGGAGTCCGGCAGCCACGAGAACAGGGGGAAGACCGCGGCCTTGGTCCCGAAGACCACCAGGAACCAGGCGCCGATGCCGAGCCGGACGCCGTCGGCCAACTGCGGTATCCGCTCGGCCAGCAGGGCCATGTTGACCGTGCCCGTGGCCGCGTAGACGAAGGCGACGCCCATCAAGAACAGGGTCGAGGCCAGCAGGTTCATCACCACGTAGGTCATGCCGGACCGGACCTGGCCGCGGGTGCCTTGGTGCGTGAGCAGGACGTAGCTGGACACCAGGATCAGTTCGAAGGCGACGAAGAGGGTGAACAGATCGCCGGTCAGGAAGGCCAACGAGACCCCGGCGGTGAGCACGCACATCAGCGGCCCGCTCAACTCCGGATTGGCCCCCCACACCGTGCGGCGCTGGCCGATGGCGAAGATCTCCACGACGAAGATGATGGTCAGCGCGACCGGGAGAATGAGGGCGGCGAACAGGTCGGCCACCAAGATGATGCCGAGCTCCGGCGCCCAGCCGCCCACAGCGACGGTGTGGGTGCCGTCGCGGGCCACGGCCACCAACAGGAGGTGCGAGGCGAGCGCGGCCGAACCCAGGCCTGCGACCACCGCTGCGTCGCGCAGTTGGGGGCGGGCCCGCAGCGCGAGGCTCGCTGCGGCGGCCAGCAGCGGGACGACGATGGCGATCGAGATCAGCTCGGTCATGTCGCAGCCGCGCCTCCCGGGCCGGTGCCGGCGCCGTGGGAATCCGCGTGGCCGCCGGGAGCGTCGCGATCGTCACCGCCGCGGCTCCGTCGGAGGCCGGCGATCCGGCTGCGGGCCGTGAGTCGGGGGTTCGCGACCCGGTGATCCTCGAGGTCGTCCTCGACGAGGTCGTCGCCCGAGAGTGTCCGCTGGCGCTTGGCCAGGGCCAACAGGAACAGCGTCAGTCCGAACGAGATGACGATGGCAGTGAGGGTGAGGGCCTGTGGCAGCGGGTTAGCCATGTCCTCCGCCGCCGCCCGGCCCGCGATGGGGGGCTTTCCGGCCGCCCCTCCGGCCGCCACCAGCGCCACCACTGCCGCGTGGCCCAGCAGCGCGTAGCCGAGGACGATCCGGCTCAGCGAGCGTCCGGTCAGGAAGTACAGGCCGACCGCGGTCAGCCCGCCGACGGCAAGCAGCAGAGCTCCGCTCATCGTTGCTTCCCGCCGTCGGTCACTGCCGACGGATCGGCTGCGAACTCGGCCACGCCCAGCCCGTCGAGCACGGCGATGACCGTTCCGAGCACGATGGCCGCCACGCCCACGTCGAACAGCAGTGCCGAGCCGGCCTTTATCTGACCGAGCAGCGGCACCTCCAGCGAGACCACCTGCTGGTCGAACAGCACGCCGCCCCAACCCAGCGGCATCACGGCGACACCGGCGACGACGAATGCGCCTGCGGCCACCAGGGATATGCCGTAGCTGGGCCGGTGCAAGCCGGCGATGGTCCGCAGCGCGACCACGGCCCCGAACACCAGGCCGGCGGTGAATCCGCCGCCGGGGTTGTTGTGGCCTGCGAACAGCAGGTAGCAGCCGACGACGAGGGCGAACGGGCTGGCGGCGTGGGTGCCGAGCCTGATGATCGGCGCGAGCGCGTCGGTCATGGCTGTCCGCTCTCAGGACTGCGCGCAGCCTGGGCGAGGACCCGCCCGGCCGGGGGTCGGTCCTCGGGCATGGTCTCGGACCTGCGGGAGGCGCCGGCGAGAGCCAGCACGCCTAGGGCGACAGTGGCGAGCACCATCACCTCGCCCAGGGTGTCGAGGCCCCGCAGGTCGGTGAGGATCACGTTGACGACGTTGCTCCCGCCGCCCTCGTTCACCGATGCGGCCACCATGTCGGCGAGCGGCGGCACCGCGACTGGTTCGCCGGACGCGGCAACCAGCCCGACCACTACGGCCACCCCCCCTAGTCCGGCGACGGTCATCCGCACGGCCCGCCACCGCAGCCCCATCCTAGGGAAACTGCGCGAGAGGTGCCCGAAGGCGAGCACGAAGCCGACCACGATGGCCGCCTCGACCAGCAGCTGCGTGAGGACCAGGTCGGGGGCGCCGTGGATGACGAACACGGCCGCGACCGAAATCCCGGTCGCGCCCAGCGCAAGCCCTGCTCCGAGGCGGGTGCCGACCGCGGCGAGGGCGAGGGCCGCACCCACGGCGGCCACGGCAACGACCGCTTGCAGCGGTGTGTGCCACGCATCGATGTGGCCGACGCCGACATGGCCCACGAACGGGATGGTGGCGATGGCTGCCATGGCCGCCATCGTCACCAGGTACACCGGGAGCGAGCCGTGCTGCAGCCGTGCGCAGGCTGCCCGGCCGAAGGTGACCGTGAAGTCGATGGAGGCGTCGGTCCAGCGGGCGGCGTGGGCCGCCGGAACGCTCCCCGGCCGTCGGCTGACGGCCAGGCCGCCGATCGCGCCGAGGACTATGACAGTCGCTGAGACTCCCAACTCCGCCGTGAATCCGGGCCAGCGGTGCAGGTGGCCGACTGCGGTGCCGCTCAGCCGGTGCGCGGCGGGGCCGACGAGATCGTCGATCCAGCCGAGGGCCGCGTAACCCGCGACCCCGGCCAGGGCTAGAACCAGAGGCGGAGCGCCCAGGGCGTGGCGGCGCGGGGCGAGCGGCGTCTCTGGGCCGGGCCCGAACACGGCCACCAGGAATCGAACCGTGTAGGCGACGGTCAGCACCGAGCCGCCGATCACGCCGACGGGGACGATCCACCCCTCAGGACCCTCCAGCGCCAGCGTCGCCTTTATGGCGGTCTCCTTGGCGACGAATCCCAGCAGCGGCGGAATGCCGGCCATCGACATCCCGGCCAGCACGGCGGCGGTGCAGGTCGCCGGCATCGACCGGGCGAGGCCGCCCAGCTGCTTGATGTTGCGGGTTCCCGTCCGCACGTCGATCTCCCCGACGATCAGGAACAGCGCGCCCTTGAACAGCGCATGGGCGACCAGCAGCGACACTGCGGCGAGTACCGCCGTGGGAGTGCCCGCGCTGAAGAGAGTGATCATCATGCCCAGCTGCGACACGGTGCCCCAAGCGAGGATGAGCTTGGCGTCGGTGTGGCGCAGCGCCCCGACCGCCCCCCAGACGATCGACACGATCCCGAAGCCGAGACCCAGAGCCTTCCACGCCGAAAGCCCTCCGAGGGCGGGGCCGGTCACCGCAACCAGCACCACCCCGGCCTTCACCATCGTGGCCGAGTGGAGATAGGCGCTCACCGGGGTGGGGGCGACCATCGCTCCCGGCAGCCATGCGTGGAAGGGAACCTGGGCCGACTTGGTGGCCGCGGCGACCATCACGAGCACGGCGCCGACGACCGCCGAAGTCCCCTGCACTGGCGCCAGGTCGCTGATCAGGGTCGCGTCCGCGGAACGGGTCACGAGCAGCAGGCCGGCCAGCAGGACGAGTCCACCCCCGCCGGTCACCATCAGCGCCCGCCGGGCCGCGGCGAGCACTACGGCGTCGGTGCTCTTGTGGCCGACAAGCAGGAACGAGGTCACCGACGTCAGTTCCCAGAAGATGAACAGCGACCAGACCGAGTCCGACCAGACCAGGCCCAGCATCGCCGTCGAGAAGGCCAGCAGCGTGGTCGCGAACCGGCCGGTTGCCGCGTCGCCGGGAGCGAAGTAGCCGTAGGCGTATACGAACACTCCGACCCCGATCCCAGACACGATCAAGGTCATGATCTCCACGAAGGCGTCGACCCGGAACGTCAAGGCGAGATCGAGACCGTCCACCCAGGCCACGCTGGCCGTGGCGGGCTCCTCGCTGTTGAGCCGCGTCGCGCACCAGACCGTGGTGGCCGCGGCAGGCACGGCCGCCACCAGCAGGCTGCGGCGGCCCAGCCGGCGGCCGGCGGCGGCCAGCACTATGCACACGACTGCGTGCAACATGAGGAGACCCCCGATCATGGGAGTCCGCCGGTCATGGACGTACGCCGGTCATAGGAGTCCGCTGGTCATGGACGTTCGCCGGTCATAGGAGTCCGCCGGTCATGGGAGTCCGTCATGGGAGTCCGTCGGTCATGGGAGTCCGTCGGTCATGGGAGTCCGTCGGTCATGGGAGTCCGTCGGTCATGGGAGTCCGTCGGTCATGGGAGTCCGTCGGTCATGGACGGGCCGCGTCAACGCGCATGAGGCAGTCTAAGAGACCGAGGGGATCGGTGGCAGTGTGCCGGCGTCGGCATCGTGATGCTGGTCGCGGAATGGATGAGCGACGCGCTGACGATTGCGGCCCTCGTCGGTGCCGCTATCCTTCGCGTCTCCCAACCCGCAGAGGCGGCCGCGGCGCCCCGCTGGCGTCCTGCCAGTGTGGCGGAGCATCCGTCCGGCCGGGCCCCGCCAGCCCTCGACGTTCCCAACCCTTGCCAGCCCCTGCTTATCCTGTCCGAATCCCAATCTGGTGACGGGCGCCGGCCCGTCGGATCGGTTCGAAGCCCATGGCCAACGCCCTAGTCATCGTTGAGTCGCCCGCCAAGGCGAAGACGATCTCCGGTTATCTCGGCGACGGTTACGTCGTGGAGTCGTCGATCGGCCACATCCGCGACCTGCCCAGCCGGGCGGCCGAGGTGCCGAAGGCCTACAAGTCCGAGCCCTGGGCCCGCCTCGGCATCGATGTGGACAACGGCTTCAAGCCCCTGTACGTGGTGAACAGCGACAAGCGCCAGCAGATCCGCAAGCTCAAGAGCCTGCTCGCCGATGTCGACGAGCTGTACCTGGCCACCGACGGCGACCGGGAGGGAGAGGCCATCGCTTGGCACCTGCTGGAGGTGCTCAACCCGCGTGTGCCGGTGCGGCGCATGGTGTTCCACGAGATCACCAGGCCCGCGATCGCGGCCGCCGTGCAGTCTCCCCGCGACCTCGACCGCCGCCTCGTCGACGCTCAGGAAGCCCGGCGCATGCTCGACCGGCTCTACGGCTACGAGGTGTCGCCGGTGCTGTGGAAGAAGGTGATGCCCCAGCTCTCGGCCGGCCGGGTCCAAAGCGTGGCGGTCCGCATCGTGGTGCAGCGCGAGCGCGAGAGGATGACGTTCGTGAGCGCGGGCTTCTGGAGCCTCACCGCCACGTTCGCTCCCGCCGCTGAAGCCGGCTCGAGCCCCGAAGACGCCGACAGCCGCGGCGCGCACCGGTTCAAGGCGCTGCTCGTCGAGCTTGACGGATCCCGGGTGGCGACCGGCCGCGACTTCGGCTCCGACGGCCTGCCCTCCGACGCTGCCGTGGCCGTGCTCGACGAGGCCGCGGCCCAGAGGCTCGCGTCGGACTTCGACGGCGCGGGCTTCACGGTGCGGTCGCGCCGCACCAAGCCGTACCGGCGCCGCCCGGCCGCGCCGTTCATCACATCCACGCTGCAGCAGGAGGCGGCCCGCAAGCTGTCGATGTCGTCGGCCACGGCGATGCGCACCGCGCAGGCGCTGTACGAGAAGGGCTACATCACCTACATGCGGACCGACAGCACATCGCTGTCGTCGGCCGCGCTGGCCGCGGCCCGCGCCGCGGTGGCGAGCCGTTTCGGCGCGGAGGCGCTCCCGCCGGAGCCGAGGGTCTACGCCAGCAAGGTCAAGAACGCGCAGGAGGCCCACGAGGCCATCAGGCCCGCGGGCGACGCCTTCGCCGATCCCGAGGCGGTGGCCCGGCAGGTGCCCCGAGACGAGGCCCGGCTGTACGACCTGGTCTGGAAGCGGACCCTGGCCAGCCAGATGACCGACTGCGTCGGCGAGACCGTGCAACTGCGGATCGGCGCCCGCACCGAGGGCGGCACCGACGGCGAGTTCGCGGCGAGCGGCACCGTCATCGCCCGAATGGGCTTCCGGGAGGTCTACACCGAGGGCACCGACGCGGGCGACTCGTCCGAAGGCGACGACGAGGCGCGGCTGCCGCCGGTGACGGAAGGAGACCGGGTCCTCAGCCTCGCGATGGAGGCGGCGGGCCACAGCACCCAGCCGCCGGCGCGCTACACGGAGGCCTCGCTGGTCCGTCGCCTCGAACAGCTCGGCGTGGGCCGGCCCTCCACGTACTCGTCGATCATGGGAACCATCGCCGACCGGGGCTATGTGCGCCGCAAGGGGTCGGCGCTGGTGCCGTCGTTCGTGGCCTTCTCGGTGGTCAACCTCCTGGAGCGGCACTTCCCCAAGCTCGTCGACTACGCGTTCACCGCCGAGATGGAGGACGACCTCGACCGGATCGCCACCGGCACCGAAGAGTCTGTCCCGTGGCTCGATCGGTTCTATTTCGGCGACCGCGACGATCCGGGGCTCAAGGAGAAGGTGTCGAGCCGCCTCGCCGACATCGACGCCCGCTCAGTCAATTCGATCCTGATCGGCGCGGACGCCGACGGGGTGGACGTGGCGGTCCGGGTGGGTCGCTACGGCCCCAGCGTGCAGCGGGGTGAGAACACCGCTGGCGTGCCCGACGACATCGACCCCGACGAGCTGACGATCGAGCGGGCGCTGGAGTTGCTGGAGCGCCCCGGCGGCGAGCGTGTGCTCGGCAGCGATCCGGCGACGGGCCTCGACGTGCTGGCCAAGTCGGGCCGGTACGGGCCGTACGTGCAGCTGGGCCGGGCCGAGGACGTGCCCGACAAGCCGAAGTTCGCGTCGCTGTTGAAGTCCATGGCGCTGGAGACGGTGACCCTCGACGAGGCGCTCATGGTGCTGTCGCTGCCGCGCACGGTGGGCGTTGATCCTGCCGACGGGACCGAGATCACCGTCCAGAACGGCCGTTACGGGCCGTTCGTCAAGAAGGGCTCCGACAGCCGCAGCCTGTCCGACGAGGATCAGCTGTTCACCGTGACTCTGGACGAATGCCTCGCGCTGCTGGCGCAGCCCAAGCAGCGGCGGGGCGGAGCCTCGGCTGCGCCGTTGCGGGAGCTGGGCGAAGACCCGGCCACCGGCCGGGCCATGGTCGTGAGGGACGGGCGCTACGGCCACTACGTCACTGACGGCGAGACCAATGCCTCGCTGCGGAAGGGCGACACGGTGGAGGGCCTCACCGTGGAACGGGCGTCGGAGCTCCTGGCCGAGCGGCGGGCCAAAGGGCCGGCCAAGCGCCCGACCCGCAAGAAGTCGTCCACGGCCAAGAAGTCTCGCACCAAGAAGTAAGGCGGCCGGGACGCCTAGCCTCGTCGCAGTGGAGCATCTGACCCCGCGCCGCGCGGCCGGCCTTCGGCTGGACGAGGCTTTCGAGGCCGCCCGTCCCGCCGACCGGATCGAGCGGGTGTTCGGCACGCGGGCCTTCCTGCGGCTGTGGATCGCCCAGGTGGTGTCGGCTACCGGCGACTGGCTGGGCCTGGTGGCCACGATCTCGTTGGCGGCCCGCCTGAGCGAGGGCTCCGAGGGCGCGGCCATCGCCTTGGTGCTGGCCAGCCGGGTGGCGCCGGGGTTCTTCCTGGCCACCGCGGTGGGCGTGATCGTCGACCGCTTCAACCGCAAGCGTGTGATGATCACCAGCGATCTGGGGCGCGCCGCGGTGCTGGTGACCCTGCCGTTCGTCGACACGTTGGCCGGTCTGGTGGCGGCCAGCGTGGTGCTGGAGCTGCTGACCATGATGTGGCAGCCGGCCAAGGAGGCCACCGTCCCCAACCTCGTGCCGCGCGAGAAGCTCACCGGGGCGAACTCGCTGAACGTCGCGGCCGCCTACGGCATGTTCCCGGTGGCGGCCGGGATCGCGGCTCTGCTGTCCAAGGCCGCCGAGGCCCTGCCCGACGAGGGCTGGGTCACGACCCTGCGACTCAACGAGGAGGGTCTCGCCTTCTACGTGGACGCGCTCTCGTTCTTGGCGACGGCGCTGATCATCTGGCGGATCGCCATCCCGGCCCGTCCCCGGCAGGAGAGGCAGGCCGGGCAGCGCCGGAGCCTCGATCTCGGCGGCGCCGTCCGCGAGCTGCGCGAGGGCTGGCGGCTGGTGGCGGCCAACCCGATCGTGCGGGCCGTCAACGTGGGTCTGGCGACTGCGGTCATGGGCGCCGGGATCGTCTTCTCGCTGGGCGCCCTGTTCGTGGACGAGGTGATCGTCGGCCGGGAGGCCGACTTCAACCTGGTGCTGTTCTCCCTGGGCGTGGGTATGGCGGTGGGCGTGGGGTCGGCCTCCGCGCTCCAGAACCGCCTCAACCGGTCTCGTGGCTTCGTGGCGGCGCTGATGGGGGCCGGGGTGGTGCTGTTCGCCGCGGCGTCGGTCGACCGGCTCTCGCTGATGGTTCCGCTGGTGGTGCTGCTGGGCATGATGGCGGGGCCGTCGTACGTGCTGGGGTTCACGCTGCTGCATGAGAACGTGGACAACGAGATCCGGGGCCGGGTCTTCTCGGCCCTGCTCGTGCTGGTTCGGCTGTGCCTGCTGGTCGCGCTGGCCGCCGCGCCTGCAATGTCGGAGCTGTTCGGCCGTCTCACGGGCCGCTGGTGGGACGGCGCGGTCACTGTCATGGGCGCCGAGGTACTGCTGCCGGGAGTGCGGATCACGATGTGGCTGGCCGCAGTGGTGGTGTTCCTGGCCGGGGTGCTGGCCACATTGAGCATGCGGTCCGGCGCCCCCCCGCTCACAGCACCCGTCAACGGGCTTGCCGCGGAAGCCGACGCCACCGTGCCCGATGGGTCCGTGCCGACGGGGGGTGCCGTGCCCGAAGCGTCTGCACCGGAGGACCGCACCGTGCCCGACCGGAGGTCGGGGCGTTGACGGGACGCCTGATAGCGGTGGAGGGAGTGGATGCTTCGGGAAAGTCCACCCAGGCCCGCCTGCTGGCGGATTCGCTGGACGCGCTCCACACCTTCCAGTTCGGCGCCACCGATGTGGGCGCGGTGATCCGCGGCGTGCTGCTCGACTCGGACAACGACGATCTCGACGACCGCGCCGAGGCGCTGCTGATCATCGCCGACAAGGCCCAGCACGTCGCGGAGATAGTGGCCCCGGCGCTGCGGGCGGGCCGGGACGTGGTGACTGACCGCTTCACCGCGTCAACGCTGGCTTACCAGGGCTATGGCCGAGGGCTCGACCTGTCGGAGTTGGCGGGCATGATGCGCTTCGCGACGAGCGGCGTCGAGCCCGACCTCAACGTGCTGCTGGAGGTGCCTCCCGAGGTCATGTCCCGGCGACTGGCGTCGTCGTCGGATCGCTTCGAGGCGGCTGGCGGCGGGTTCCTCGACCGGGTGCGTCTCGGCTACCAGTCGATGGCCCGCGCCGATCCAACCCGCTGGACGGTGGTGGACGGAGACGGCCCAGTGGACGAGGTGGCCGCCCGCGTACTAACAGCCGTGCAACAGCGACTCACCAGCCCGAACCCCGCACCACAATGACGTCCAGCCCGCCCGGGGTGCCTGACCCTTGGGCCGCGGTGATCGGCCAGCCGGAGGCGGTCCGCAGGCTGGCGGCCGCGGCCGAGAGCCCGGTGCACGCCTACTTGCTCGTCGGTCCGAGGGGCGCGGGCAAGCGCACCGCGGCCGGCGTGTTCGCCGGAGAGTTGGTCCTGTCCGCCGACCCGCGGGCGGCCTCGGAGCCCGACCGGGCGGCACGGCACCGCCGTCTGGCAGCCGCCGAGCAGCACCCCGACGTGTTCGTGCTCAGTCCGGCCGGAAACGCTCTGCGCCGCGAGGAGGAGGTGTCCGATCTGATCGTCGAGGCCAGCCGCACGCCGGTCGAAGGAGTCCGCAAGGTCCTGGTAGTCGACCGGTTCCACTCCGCCACACCGGCCGCGGCGGCGGCGCTGCTCAAGCCGGTGGAAGAGCCGGCCGACTCGGTGGTGTGGGTGCTACTGGCCGAGCAGGTGCTGCGAGAGCACGTCACGATCGCCTCTCGCTGCACCCGGATGGAGTTCGGTGCCGTGGCAGAGGACGCGATCGCCCGGGCGCTGGTCTCCGAGGGTCTCGCCGGAGCCGACAGGGCGCCGCTGTTGGCCGCCGCCGCGGCCGGCAACGTCCAGCGGGCGAGGGTGCTGGCCACCGACGAGAGGGTGGAGGTGCGGCACCAGGCCTGGTGGTCGATCCCGGATCGCCTCGACGGCAGCGGTGCGATCGTCGCAGTGATGGTGGCCGAGGTGCGAGCGCTCATTTCCGAGGCTGGGGAGGCCCTCGACGAGCGCCACCGCGCCGAGATGGAGGCGCTGGAGGAGCGCGAGGAGCAGTTCGGGATCCGCGGCTCGGGCCGCAGTACGGTCGAGGCTCGCCACCGCCGCGAGCAGCGCCTGTTCCGCACTGACGAGATCCGCTTCGGCCTGGCCACGCTGGCGGCCCGCTACCGCGACCAGATCGCCTCGAACGCCGACGCCGCGCCGGACGAGCGGGTCCTGCAGGCTATAGACCGCATCCGCGCCACTGCCGAGTCGCTGCCCCGGTCCCCGAACGAGGCCCTGGCCCTCCAAGCCCTGCTGATAGACATACCCCCGCTCTGAACCCGACCTGAGCACCCGGACCGCCGGATGTCACACAAAGGCGTAAACCCGCAATACTAGGATTCGTGACCCAAGATCTGGACTCGTCACTGTCGGCCCCTGCGAAGGCGGCGGAGACAGTCGGGCTGTCCACTCCGGGCCGCCTGAGCCGATGCATGCGATCCCTGCGGCGGCGACGGGGCTGGCAGCAGGCTGACCTAGCGGCGGCGGTCGGCCGGTCCCAGCAATGGGTATCCGCCGTGGAGGGCGGGCGCACCGACCCGTCGCTGGGCGATGTCATCACGGCGCTGTCGCATCTGGGGGCCAGCCTCACGGTGCGGCCAACCACTCCGCCGGACAGCGCCGCGCAGCGCCGTACGTCCGATGGCTAGACAGGCGCAGGAACTCTGGGTGTTCCTGCACGGCGGGCGGGTCGGTTTGGCTGTGCGCTCCCGGCGCGGCGCCGTTCACTTCTCGTACCTCCACGACCGTCCCGAGTCGGACACGCCGCTTTCGTTGTCGTTGCAGCCCGGCCAGGGCCGTACCTTGGACATCTCGTCCTGGATCGACGGACTGCTGCCCGACAACCAGCGCACCCGATCAAGATGGGCGCAAGGCCTCGACGCCGCCTCGACGGACCCGTTCGACTTGATGAGCACCCAGGCCGGGCTGGAGTGCGCCGGTGCCGTGCAGTTCCATCCGCATCCGAGGCTGCCGGAGCCGCGGTTCGAGTCCCTTGTGGGCCTGTCGGAGGCCGGTGTGGCCTCTGCGCTGCGCCTCATAGCCGAGGACGCAGAGGGCGCCCCTCTCGAGGGGCTGGGGGAACTGCGGCTCTCGCTTCCCGGCGCCCAGCCGAAGCTGGCGCTGCGGCTCACCGAGGACGGGTGGCATCTGCCCACCGGGTCGCTGGCGACGACGCACATCCTCAAGCCGCAGCGGGGCCATCTGAATCCATCCCTGCGGACCTCGATAGCGGTCAACGAGCATCTCTGCCAGACGGCCGCGTCGATGCTCGGCTTGGACGCGGCTCGCACTTCGCTGGAGGTCTTCGGCGGCGAGGTATGCCTTGTGGTGGAGCGCTTCGACAGGCACGACGACGGTGGCGAGGTGCGGCGCCTCCACTTCGAGGACATGTGCCAGGCGCTGGGCTTCGCGCCGGACAGGAAGTACCAGTCGGACGGCGGCCCGACCCCTGAAGCCGTCGTCGGGCTCCTGCGCCAAGAGGCGGGCCGCGGCGCTGAGCGCCAGTTCTTCCTGTCGCTGTTCTACAACTGGCTGATCGGCAACGCCGACGGTCATTCCAAGAACTACGGCGTGATCTTGCAGGCAGGACGACACCGGCTGGCGCCCCTGTATGACCTGAGTTCGGTTGCGGTCTATCCGACGATGGGCGTGGCGGCGTCGGTGCCTGCCATGCACTTCGAGGGGTGGGCGCCCGAGACATTGGATCAGTGGGCACAACTCGCCGCGCGGCAGCGGATCGACGTCGTCGACGACTTGGCGAACATGGCCCGAGAACTGCCCGAGGCGTTGCGGTCGGCTGCCAAGCGATGCCCCGACTGGGCGTCGGCAACCGCGCAGCAGATCAGCGATGGCATCATCGGCCATGCTCGGAGTCGGCTGTGAGCAGCACCGACGTTGTGACCGAGACCAGCCGAGTCGCCTCGGCGCGCGATCTCGGGACACTGATACGCCAGACCCGGCAGTCAGCAGGCCTCACGCAGCAGGCCCTGGCAGATCAGGTCGGCTCTACCAGACAGTGGATCATCCGACTGGAGCAGGGCCAACCGACCGTCACGATGGCCAGGTTGCTAGATGTGCTGTCGGAACTAGGCCTGGAGATGGTGGCACGACACGACCTTCCCCCCGCCGCCCCCCGCCGCCCCCGCAACACCGCCGAACGCCGAATAGCCGAACTGAGCGCCATCGATGACTATCGCACAAGCCCGAGGAGGATCTTGTGAGCCTGCGCGGAAACGTGTGGAGCGGGGTGGTTGAGGGTCCCCGTTGAGGGGTCGCGGGCAACAAGGCGGGGCGGCCCGTCCGCACGGGCGTGCGATCTCGGCGTGAGCTCGCTGATCTCTGCGCCGAGAGCCCGCCAGCGCCCTGCGAGGACGCGAAGCGATCTCTTGGCCGCGGCGGGGGCCTCACCTCGGTCGGGATCGGGCCGCAGCCGGGCGCAGGCTCCGACCAGCGCAGCTGCGGTGCGAAGGCCCCGCAGAAAGGCCGCGACCTGCTCGGGGGCGGTCACCAGCAGCCTCTTGATCTGGTTGATTGCAACAGTGCGGGCCTTGACCGCGGAGAGGCGCGCGGCATCCGTATCGAACGAGGCCTCATACACAACCGCGACCTTGCCGAAAGCTACCAGCAACACCTCACGGAACTCACGGCTTGACAAACATAGGAGCATCGTTTCGTGGGCACGGGTGGGGGTTGTCGACGATGCGGGCGATGCCGCCGAGATCGAGGCACGCGGCGATTTGGCGCGGCCCTTCTTTGGCCCTGCCAGCAGGTACCGTGGTTGCCCGACACTGAAATCTTGCGTCCATTGAGCCGCCACACTTGCGCTGAGAGGATCACCGTGAGATGGCCCAAGCGCCGAGCAACAGAACCTCCTGCTCGCCAAGCCGTTTGTTCACATTGAAGTGAGAGGAGGCAGGAATGCGATCCACGAGTCCATCTCGACATGTTCAGACCTGATGGATGATTGGATACTGGGAAGCGAGATTCTGTCGAGGTATCGTTCTTTCCTGAGTCCGCACAACTCTTCGCACCGTTGTTTGTCGTCAAGGTCCTCGTTGTTCATGATGATTTCCACCTCTTCTACAATGTCTTTGGGATAAGATCGGTTGAAGGCAGCAGCCTCTTCGTCATACGATCCATGCCCATATTCCTCGAGAAAATCACGGGCCTCGGTTAGCGGAGCAGGAACAGCGAAACTCAACGCCGACTCATCGGCCCCTGAAGTCCAAACCCTTACGATGTCGTCGCGACAACGGGTCCAGGCTAGATAATGGAGAGCTGGGAGGTCATACTGTGAGATTTTGGTGGTTTCCATTGATCGATAATTGACGATGAATGCCAGGATCTTATGCGCCTGGGGTCGGCTTGTGGCCAAACCGTCCGAGGGCCATGCCTTGTCCACCTTCTCGCGGATCTCTTGGGCCTTAGTGACGACTTGCGGCTCGGACTCGTCCAGCGGGCATTCGGCAAATCGAAACGTAGTCTCCTCTCGTTCCTCAAGGTTCACGCGAGCACGGACAAGGAAGCCGACCGTTCGTTCGTCGTCAGCGCGCACAACGAAGTCTCCGTTCACGGTGCGGTGGTCGCTAGTGCCTTGCACTGGGGACGGAAGAACATGCTCAAGATACTCGTGATGGTGATGTCCGTGCTCCTCGCCGGCCCTGGGAGACGGAATTTCCCCTGATCGATAGAATCGTTCGAAGGCTGCGTACTGTTCGTCCTTGGACTCGCGTTCCATAGCTCTGCGTAATGTCTTTGAACCTACCGCGGATATGCGCCACGACTGCTGTTCGATTTGAGCCCATGCATTCCGCTCCATCAATTCCCTGTTGGTCGCTAGTCTGTCGCGGTCAGCCGGGAGAACACCTTCACGCTGGAATAGGCAGAAACATGCTTCACGAAGCTGCCGGCAATGCTCCTTGTCAGTCTGCCTATAGTCAGGTGAGTCCGTGGATGAATTGATTCGCTCAGTGGCCTCTTTGAGCACCTTCTTCCAAGGGTATCCGCCCCTCTCTTGCTCGGATTCGCTTCCATGCTCTTCCAAATATTGGAGGGCCTGAAGCAGATGCAATCCGTATTGGTAGTCCTCGCCCGATCTGCGCCGTCTCTGCCATCGCTCAGCGTAGGGAACTGCCAGCAGGGCAACAATGATCGACACAAGGATGGAGAAGAAGGTGACTATATCGTCCCTTGTTATGATCGCCGCCAGTGTCTCCAATCGTATCACCGCTATGTCAGTCTCGTGAAATGGCTGAGCACCGCTGTCTTGCGTGCGTTGTGGTCGGTGTTGTCGTGGAACGTGTCGTAGATCACATTGATGTCGTCCCAGTCAAGTCTATACAGCCGAGCGACGCAGGCATCGAGTTCGTGAATCAGGTCGGCCCGGGCGGCGGCGTCGGCCGTGGAGCTGACAGGCACACCGACGGCGCGGGCCCAGTCTGCGAATCGGGCGTCCGCTGCCGCTAGCTGTCCTGAGATTTCGATGACGCGCTGCGCCACAGGATCGGTGCCGATGTCGGTGTCTGGAATGGGGAGACCGTTCAAGATGTAGAGGTTCATATTTGTTTCCACGACTCGGCGCGCGTACCAGTCAAGGATCATCGAAGACAACACGCCAAGGAGGTATGCCTCATTCCGGGCTGTTCCGTGAGGCCAGACGAGGTAGGGTGCTTTGTTGGTGAGTAAAACATTCGGAGGAACGAGCGCCGCGATCATCGTACGGGTGTCAGTGGCACGGGTGATGTCTCGGAAAGCGATCCGAGGGAAGCGGCAAGGAAGTGTGCCTTGGTCTCGCACATAGTCTTGGCTGAATCGGGATTCGTGGAAGGCCGATCTGCTGTTCGTGTGCTGTCTGAGGCGCTTGTCGTAGAGATGGCTGGCGAGTTGATCCGCGTTCGCGGAGTCGAAGTATGTGCCGGTGTCGTGCTGCCAGAGATTGAAGGCTTTCCCGCCGTACACAGGCCAGCACTCTGGTTGTCCTCGCGCCGCCGCGGCGCCGTTGTCGTTCATGAGCAGGCCCTTGTCGTTGGTAGCGTGGAGTTCGCTCACAGGCAAGGCCAGGTCTGCGGGGTTGGACCTCGTGTCGAGGCGCGGGTGCCTTCTCATCTTGCTGAACACGGTCAGCGCCTCAGGCGACGGAATCAACGGGAATGCCGATGATTTGGACCATGAGTTGAATTCCGAGACCTTGACTTGGGCGCCCGGCCTGCGCTGGTCGTAGTGCTCTCTGCTGTTGAAGGGCCCGTTCATCGAGATTGTGTCTGCGTCTGGGGTCTTGCGCAGTGAGCACAGCGCGAAGGTGTATTGCGGGTGCACGTCGTCGAACACCCAGCCGCGGCTGTTGAGCAGCATGGTGACGTCCTCGAACGCGCCTTCGGCAAGCACGGCTTTTCGCCACTGGGTGCTGCCTTTCACCGATAGGGCCGAGCGAGGCAGCACCACACCGATGCGGCCACCGTCACGCAGCAGGTGCCAGAACCTCCAGCAGAACGCCTTGTAGAGATCGGGGTCACCCACGCCCATCCCTGGGTATGGGCCCGCTAAGAGCAGCTCTCGGAGGCGTCGAGCCTTGCCCACGTCCGACTCGTATTGTTCGTGCAGGTCGGGGCGCTGCGCGCGATAATTGGCGATAGCCTCGCCGCGCTGTTTGCCTCTCTTGGACTTGAGGCCGGGGAAGCGCAACGCCCAGAAGCCGAGTTCCTCTACCGTCGCTTCCTCGAAGGGAGGGTTGCCCAAGATGCAATCGAAGCCCGGGGATTGGCGTGCGAACACTTCCGGGAAGACGGCAGGGAAGTGCATCGGGCGCAAGTCGGCGACGATGTCGGCTACGCTGGGGTCTGCGGCGGCCTCGACCATCTGTGCTGGGTCTTCAGGCCATGCGGCCTTCACGCCGGCTCGCTCGGCGCTTATCAGATCGAAAGCCGCGCGGGCGGCGGCAACAGCCTCGCCCGCTTCTGTGTGAGCACGCCGCGCTTCGGCGACGTCGGCAACAGTCTCATCTGAGATGTCCGCGAGCTTCCCCAAGGCGGAATATGAGGCCGCGATCTGATCCAGCGCCTGCCAGTTCTCCAGGCTGTGCGGGTACCTCTCGCGAACGGCGTCCTCCGCGGTCTTGACCGACGCTATGCCCGTAAGGCTGTCTCCGTGAACGAGACTGTGGTCGAGGAACGACAGGGGCAGGCCAGGAACGAAGGTGTGTACCCACACTGCGAGTCGAGCGAGTTCCACTGCCACATGGTTGCTGTCGACTCCGTAGATGCAGTTCCGTGCCACCAGGCGGCGCAGCAGCGAGCCGTTGGGGATGTCGATGTCGTCGCCGAGCGCCTTGTGGGCTGCTTCGCGCAGCGACGACAGCCGTTCGGAGATCTGCGGCAGCGGATGCTCTGCTAGCCAGTCAGACAGACGTTCCTCGATTCTGTCTATAGCAGCCACGAGGAAGTGCCCCGAACCCATCGCTATGTCGGCGCATCGGAAGTCCAGGAAGGCGTCCGATGCAGCCTTGTCGCCTTCTGTGTCGTGTAGAAGGTCCAAGCGTGCGATGTGGTCGTCGAGCGCTGGTAGGAGCGCATGGTCGAGCAGGTGTTGGACAGCGAACGGCTTGGTGAAGTACGAACCGGTCGACTTGCGAGTACCCGAGCGGTGACTGAGATACACGGCACCTTTCTTGATGTCCGCTTCACCTTCGTGAGATGCGGGCGAGTATGAGTTGTTGCGATCCAGTTTCAGATCGGAGGGTGCTACGACCAGCCGAGACTCCAGGAGCCCCTCATAGATCGTTCCGAACTCGCGAACTGACAACGATCCGAAATCGACAGGGACAGCTCCCGCTTTGGGGTCGTCCTGAGACGGCCTGTCCAGCGGCGAGGATACGAGCATTGCCTCAAGGGCGGGGCCGAACTCTGCGTCAGAAAGTGGATCTATCTGCGCCAGACTCGCTCCTGCCTGGCTGACATCATCCTCTACTGAGAACAGGCCACCGTCGTAGGCGGGCACACCCCAGTCCTGGTGACCTGATGACACTGCCTCCCACAGTCGATTCACGCGAGCCCAATAGTCAGTTGAGTGCTCGTCGTAAGCCTTGCCGCCGATCACATGCTCCGTGATGATGTCCTCAGTAACACACCAGAGAGAGCCTTGGCGGTAGTGGTGGTTGTCGTCGAGGGGAAGCAATCCCTTCTGCTCGCCGTAGGCAACGAACAGCAACCGGAACAGGACGAGCATCACCTGCTCGAAAGCGTCATCTAGGTCCGTGTCGGAGATGTCGTGCGTATCCTCGGGCAGACGCCGGGCGATCGCGGAAGCGATTAGGGGAATTGTCTTGTCGTAGATGCGTTCTCGCAGACGGTTTCCCAAATCGGCCACGAAGGCACGCGATGAATCCAGCAGCTGTTGGAGGTGTCCGCCTGCCCGGAAGGCGTCCGCCGAGAACAGCATCTGCGCGTACTTGTCGCGGTCGGATCCAAGCAGCGACAGGTTGATGGCCGCAGAAGTGGACTCTCTGCCGCCACCTCCGACACCAGCCTCTCCGCTGACCGGGTACAACCAGGCCTCAGGGCCGCGTACCACTACAACCCACGAGGTGCCCGTCTCCTTGGCGACGGAGAGAGCATACGCCAGCGGCGTTTGACCTCCGAAGCGATCGGATCGGGCTCCGATCGCTCTGTCAGCCTCGCAGAATACGGCCGTGGTGGCCATCTCGCCGTCAGCATGCAGAACATAGGCCTCGCCTCGTTGCACGACATGGCAGCCAAGACCTTCGAAGAAAGCGGCTTCTTGTTCTCGGGTCGATGCCTGTTGCTCCAGGAGCGGCGCTGACTCGCTCCAGTTGGCTACCGGCGCGCTCAAATCGCGGGCGAACGCCTTGAACTTCTCAGAGTCGAATAGCCCCTGGTTGAGCACACCAGGGTTGTCTTCGAGCCCGGGCAGCCAGTGCTTCAACACTCTTCCAGCATCGGACCGGGAACTCTGGGACAAGGCCAGTTCAGTTAGCGCCTTGATGTGCTCCCTCTTGAGGTTGCGTAGCGGACTGTCTGGCTTGGGGCCGAAGACGACGAGACGGTCGCCGGTCTCGGACGGAGGCCCGACTACGAGAATCTCTGTGTGCGACCTGGAGTCGGCTCTCGTCTGCCAGCCCTCGGCCACGATGCGTCGATAGCTAGACAGACCGCGGTGGCGATCCTCGGGCCGCATTTCGGCGAGAGCCACCCTGAAGCAGTCGGCGTCCTGGTTCTGGAGGGCAACCCCCTTGAAGTCGAGTTCCTCCGGGAAGCCACTCGGGCTATTCTTCCTGAGCGCACGGCCCTCGACGAAGGCCTCCACCCAGTCGCGTCCTAGAGCGTCCGACGGGTGCAACATCGCGTGATTATCCAACAGAGCCTGAGCGAGTGTCAAGTGCGCGCCGTTTCGCGGGCACGCATGAGCGTCGAGCGTCATCCCCCCCAATGGTCTGCGCACGCCGCGGCGGCCATCTCGCCGGTGACCACCTGCACGAACGCCTCATGCCCGCATCCGGCGGGTTGGCGGGTGGTTTGGTCACGGGGATGGCTGCTGACCTAGGGTTCTGTGTCGGTAGTTGGCGTTTCTGTGAGCGACCAACTCACCGCCAGTTTGCCCAAGGCGGGCCCGCTGATGGCGCAGCCCGATGCGAGGTCCTAGTCTTCGCGGCGTTCCCCAAGGCCCGCTGGCAGAAGATCTGGTCCACCAACCCCTCGAGCGCATCAACAAAGAGATAACCGCCGATCCCGCGTCGTGGGCATCCTTCGACGAGGCTTCGGCCAGACGCCTCGTCGGTGCCATCTTGGCTGACTTCCACGACGAATGACAAGGCCACCGACCGCCGCTACGTCTCGGAGCACTCCATGGGCCAAGGTCCCCCGAGCGATAGTCTCAACACAGCCGAGCTCACAGTCGGCAACCATCACCGAGGCTCAACCTCAAGAGCCCCGCCAAACCGCTGGGACACTGCCAACAGAACTGCTATGGTAGACGCTATGGCCGACCACAAAGCGATAAATGGGGTTCATTGCAACGACCCCTGTTCTCAGCGATTCCGAAAAGTGGTATATTCAGTGACGGGTATTTTCGGCGCTTTATATGTTGCTGCCATAATTTGCATAGGTCGGTATCATGCACAACTTGATGACTCAATGGTGGAGGAAACAGGACGTTGGTTGTCTTCTGCAATTCTGCCGTTGTTCGTGGCATTGGTATCTACTTACGTATGGATGTTGTCACGGAATAAGAAATCGTCTGACCGATATTTCAACGTCGTATCCCTACCTTTAACTATAAGCGGCGTCTGGTGGTTTCTTGCAGTTGTTTCACTAGGTCTAGGACCATTCAGCGAAATTTCGTATTGGGCAATATTCGGCCTAATAACAACATTGTTCTCCCTAGTGTATCAGTTCATAGCATTACTTCCTGTTGTCAAGTTCTGGCAGGAATGGCAAAAGGTCTGACCGCGAGCAGCACAGCTGCAGCTGCAGTGCCCGAGGCTCTGACGGCACGGGCGATTTCTCGGTCGGTGTGTCAGTTTCCCCTCAGGGGTGCATCGCGACGGGGTGCTCGCGGATCAGTGGTTGCCGAAGATGGAGGAGGGGTCGAGCGGTCCTGTGCCCCCCCGAGCGGTCCTGTGCCCCCCAAGGCACCATAACCGAAGAAGGGTCGGAAGCGGACTGATTGGCGTCGTGCCCCGCCTGGGCAGTTTCAGCGAGTTGGGCGATGGCTTGTTCCGCCTCATCTGCGGGGCGCTGCAGCACCGGGGCCGCAGTCTGGGAGTCGCCCCAGCCGCGGCGAGCGAGATGGTCGATCAGCAAGAGCGCTCAAACTGCGGGGTCTGGGCTGCTAGGTCTAAGTTTCTGGGCGGTCGGGGCCAGAAACGTAAACCACAGGTGAGATTTGGCCCGCTTGGTTTACGTTTCTGGGGGGATCGGCGTCGCCGGCATCGGGGTTGTCACACCCCTTGTCCATGCTGGGTCCATGAGGACGGCAACGGAGAGGAAGGGCAATCCTGCGTACACGGGTCGGGCCGTGGCCCGCCGCGGTCGGGTGCTGCGCCGGTCCGTGCAGCACCAAGACGTGAAGGGCGTGCTGGCCTGCCGCAACGGCCGCTGGACAGTCGACAACGAGCCCGAGATCCGGATGCTCGCGGCCCTCGGCGCGGACGGCGACGGCGCGCTCGACCGGTTCCAGGCCTTGGCGGAGACGCTGAATGCTGGCCTGGTCCACGCATCCGGGCTGAGGCGGCTCAACGGCCGGCTGACGGAGATGGCCGCCGCGGCCGAGGAGGAACTGGCCATCGAATGGTACGACCCCGACATCATGGCCCAAGCGGCGTTCGCTTGCGTGTGCCTGCCGCCGGCCTCGCATCGCAACGCCCCTCACTGGCTGGCGTGGGCGCTGTCGGCCCGCATGGAGGACAACATCGTGCGCGGCGGCTTCCCAGGGCCCGGCTGGCTGACGCTGAGATCCCGTCACCGTTACCGGGGCTGGGGCTTCGACCGAGACACCTGCTGGATCGCTCGACTGCCCGCACAGTTCTGGATCCGGCTGAGGTCTCACCCCTGCTCCTGGCTGCGAGACGCCGCGTCGGCGAGCGATCCCCGCACGACGCCGAGAGCGCTCAGGCACCTGGCCCGCTCCGACCAGATCGTGGTGCTCGACTTGGTGGCATCGCATCCCGACACCCCGGCGACGGTGCTGCGCCACCTGGGGAGGAACTCCGCCTATGAGGTGGTGCGGCTGCGCGTCGCCCAGAACAAGAGGACGCCGCCACGCCTGTTGAGCCTGCTGGCGGGGGATGCGCTGTGGAGCGTGAGGCTGGCGGTCGCCGTCCATCCCTCGACGCCGACCGCGGTGGTGGAGGCCCTCGCCGACGACGGCTCGCAGCATGTGCGCGCCGCGGTGGCCCGCCGAGCGGATCTCGCCGAGCGCTATCTCGGTCGCCTGGCGCGCGACTGCGCCGAGAATGTCCGGTGCGCGGTAGCGCTGAACCGGTCGGCTCGCGCCGCTGTCGTCTCGGCCCTGTCGGAGGATCGGATCGCGGCGGTTCGGGCCGCGGCCGCGTCCAGCACCCGCCTGCAGTGGCGCCACGACAACTCGCTCGCCAAGGACCGTGCGATGACGGTGCGCAGGAGCGTCGCCTACAAAGGCAACGTCTCGCCGCGCCTGTTGGCAAGGCTCGCCAAGGACCCGAAGGCGGACGTCCGCTTCGCTGTGGCAGGCAACGATGCGACCCCTGCCGCCTCGCTGGAGTCGCTGGCACAGGATCCGCAATCTCGCGTGCGGAATGCCGCTGCCATCAACCCCTCCACGCCCCTGGGGTCGCTCCGAGCGCTGGCCCGCGACGGTGATCGCTGGGTGCGAAGAACGGTCGCCCACAACGCCTCGGCCCCCGCGGACCTGCTGTCGTATGTGCTCGAGTCCGCCACATCTGACATCCGCAACGACGTGAGGCGCACCGTCGCGGCGAACCCCGCCGCACCGGCGGAGATGCTGAGGTCCTTGGCGGCCCACGACGACTACTGCATCCAGCACGGCCTGGCCCGGAACCCCTCAACGCCCGAGGAGGTGCTCGATCATCTCGCGTCTCTCAGCAGCTGCCACATCCGAGAGCGGGTCGCCAGCAACCCCGCCACACCCTCGCGGACCCTCGCCGAACTGGCCGCAGACCAAGACCGCCGAGTGCGCAGAGCCGCAGCCACGAACCTCCACGACCGCCGCCGCGCACAGATCGAACCCGCCGTCGCCGCCGCCAGATACAGCACAGACTGGCCATCGACCTGCCTAACAGCCCTCCGCTCCGCCATGCACCGCCCACGCCGACGCCGCCGGAACCGAAGGACGCCGGGCACGGCCGACACACGGCTCATGCGCACGGCCTCCCACATCTGACGGTGTTCAGGGCTGGTGCCGGGCTTCGTCGGCGTTACGTCTCGACCGCTACGTCCCGAACTGGTCCTCACCTCGGTGTCTGCGCAGCACGGAGCGAAGCGCATCGCGTCGCCCGCTCCGCTGGGCGGAGGACGTGTCGCCAGCGCCAGCCGCAGCCTCGATGACGCTCTCGGCGAAGCAGCGCATCGTGACCGTCCGACGCGACGTCCACGGGAGTGCCTCCCACTATTGACGACGCGATAGACGGGCTCGGAGTCTCCAGCGGACAGTTCGGCATCGATCTCGCTGAACAGCCTGCGCAGATCCTGTCCGTCGAAAGTCGCGAAGTCATCGCCTTTGGGCACCGTGACTCACGGCCGGTCACGGAACCCGTGGACGGTGACGTTCTCGATCATGGTCTGGTCGAACCAGACACCGTGCTCGGCGCACGCCTCCGGGGCGTCCGTGAGCACTGCCCGGCCGTAATCGGAGTGAGGATCCAGCGATGCGACGATCCCGATGGGGCGGCGCGCCCGATGCTTCGACACCCACGGAGGGGCCGGAATGTCGTCGCGGTCGCACATGGCATGCACGACCGCGGCGATCCTGGCGAGGTCGTTGCGTCGCACCGTGAACCAGCGGCCATAGAACCGGTAGCGGCGCGGCGCCTGCTCGATCATCGCGGCGCGCTGCTCCCGGAAGCACGCCCAGCGCTTCACGAACTCCCTCAGGGCGACGACCCGCCCACGGTTGTCGTCCACGGCCAGCAACGCCAGCAGGTCGGACGCGCAAAGCCTAGGGCCCGAAGCGGTGCCATGTGGTGTGGTCCGCCTAGTCGGCATAGACATGGATCGGACAGAGGCCGCCGGTGCGGGACTGCTCGTCTCCCGCGGTACAGGATCTGAGGTGCTCCGGCGCGGCCTTGTGGGTCGACTGTCACACCCCCTAGCCATTATCTAGGGCATGGCGGGAGAAGCTGAGAGGACAGAGAATTACAAGAGTGTAGGCAGCGAGGGCACTCGTGACGCGAGGCCTGTTCGCCGGGTCGTGCATTGCGAGGGCATCCGGGGCGTGCTGGAGCGGCGAGAGGGCTGCTGGCGCATCCAGAATGAGCAGGAAGTCCGCGTGACCGAGGCCCTCGGCGGCAGCAGCCGGGCGCTGGATCGTTTGCGGGCGCTGGCCGCGACTTTGAACACGGGCCTGGCCGACCGGGCGGAACTCACCCGGCTGAGCAGGAAGCTGCGAGCGATCGCCGCCGCTGAGAATATGAGGCGGGTCTGGGTGTCCGACGACCTGCTGCCGGCTGTCGCGTTCGCGTGCTCGCTGCTGCCGTCGGCCAACGGGTCGCGGTGGCTGGCCTGGGCGCTGTCGGCGCGGCTCGACGCCAACCTGCTGAGAGGCTATCTCCCCGGACCCGGCTGGTGTACGATCACGGCCTACTCCAAGCTCCGGCCGTGGGACTACGACCGCGAGATCCGCTGGCTCGACACGATGCCGAAGGCCTTCTGGGAGCGTCTCGACGCCCGCCGGGAATGCTGCCCGCCCGAGGATGCTGGCCCCTGCCTGAGCGAAGGGCCGGAGCCCTGCCTGAGGACTGTGCGGATTGCCAGCGATCCACACACGTCGCCGAGGGTGCTCAAGATGCTCGCGAAGTCCACCGACACGGTCCTGCTCGACCTGGTGGCCTCGCACCCGCGGACAGCGTCCGGCGTGCTCCTCGAGATCGCGGAGAGCTATAGCTGCGCACTGCCCGTGAGAATGCGGGTCTCCCAGAACCGGAGCGCGTCAACATGGCTCCTGCGCCGCTTGGCCAATAGCCCGCTGTGGCAGGTCAGGGGACTGGCCGCGGCGAACCCGGCCATGCCGGCGACGGTGTTGACACGGCTGCGCGCCGACGACAACGAGTTCGTGCGGCAGCTCGTGGCGCTGCACGCCTCCACCCCAGAGTCCGATCTGCGCGACCTCTCGCTCGACGCCGACGTCGGGGTTCGCAGGTGCGTCGCGTCCAACTCGTCGTGCCCGGTCGATGTGCTCGAAATGCTGCTCGCTGACCGGATCGGCAACGTACGCGCCGCGGCGGTGTGGAATCAGGCCGCGCGGCCCGAGCTCGTGCGTCCACGTGCCGAGGATCGAGCCCAGGCGGTGCGAGCGGCTGTCGCGTCGCGCTCCGACATGCCGGGCGACGTCCTGCACGCGTTGTCCACGGACGAGAAGCTGAGGGTCAGGAGCGCCGCGGCCGCTAACGAGAACACGCCCGCTGAGGCCCTCGGGTCGCTGGCGGCGGCGCCCGAGGCCCATGTCAGGAGCAGGGTCGGGTGCAATCCCGCAGCGTCGCCGACAATCCTCGAAGTGTTGGCGACCGACCCTGAAGCCTGGGTCAGATGGTCCGTCGCCGAGAACGCTGCGGTGCCAGCGAAGCTGCTACGGGCACTGTCGACCGACGACGAGTGCAGGGTCAGGGTCAATCTTGCCGACAACCCGTCCACGCCGCCGAAGCTGCTCGAAACCCTCGCTCGGGACGAGTTCTGGTGGGTGCGGTCCAAGGTCGCCGGGAACGCTGCCACGCCCGAGCGGGCGCTGCGACCGTTGGCCGCCGACGAGCACGCCGAGGTCCGGGCAGGGGCAGCCCGCAACCCCGCCAGCCCCTCCGACCTGCTCGAAACGCTTGCGTCGGACGAGGACTACCAAGTGGGAGCCGACGCCGCCATGAACTTGAAGGAGCGCAACGAGTCACAAGAGAAAGGAAGAGAAGAATCATGACTGCAACCCAGCAGCAGACGCTGAACGCGATGCAGATCCTGCTGGCCACCGGGGTGCCGGTGCTGTTGTGGGGCGACCCGGGCACGGGCAAGACCCAGACCGTCGAACGGTTCGCCCGCGAGGCCGGCTGGCACATCGAGTCGGTGATCGCGTCGCTCCACGAGCCCACCGACTTCGGCGGACTCCCCGTGCGCACCAGCGACGGGGTGACGTTCGAGCCGCCCGCATGGGCCCGGCGCGTCGCGCGGCACGACGGGATGTCGCTGGTGTTCTTCGACGAGGTGAACACCGCCACGCCGGCCACCCAGAACGCGCTGATGCGGGTGGTGCTCGAAGGCCGTGTGGGCGAACTGCACCTCGGAGAGGACGTGCGCTTCGTGGCGGCGGCCAACCCGCTGTCGCAGAACGCCGGCGCCTGGGACCTGTCCGCGCCGCTGGCGAACCGCTTCGGACACCTCATGTGGCCGGTCACGCTCCAGGAGTGGCGGGTCGGATTCCTGGGCGGATGGCCGCGGCTGAGTCCGCTCAGCACGGACGACACGCAGACCCCGGCCGGCCTCGGCAGCGCCAAGGCGCAGGTGGCCGCCTTCATGAGCAGGCGCCCGGACTTCCTGAGCCGGGTGCCCGAGGCCGACTCGGCCGCGTCGATGGGCTGGCCGTCGTCGAGGACCTGGGAGAGCCTGGCCCGCTGCCAGGCGATCTGCGACACGATCGGCGCCGACGACGCGGTAAGGGCGCTCATCGCCAGTGCGCTGGTGGGCGACGGCGCGGCAGTCGAGTACATGGCCTACGTCCGCGACCTCGACCTGCCCGACCCCCAGGACCTGCTCGCCGATCCGGACTCTATCAAGCAGCTGGAGCGGACCGATCAGCAGTTCGCCGCGCTGGAAGCGGTCGCCGCGACGGTGTTCGCCGACCCCAAGAAGCACTGGCGAGACGGGTTCAGGGTGTGCATCGCGGTCGCGGAGGCGGGCGCTCCCGACATGGCCGCGGCCGTGGCCACGCGCCTCGTGGAGGTCAAGCCGAAGGGCGCCAGCCTGCCTCCTGGCTTCGAGGCCTTCTCCGAGGTGCTGACCGATGCCGGGCTGCTCGACGGCGAGGCGAAGGCGGCATGAGCACCGTGGTCGACATCTCGCTGCGCCTGAGGCGCGAACCCGACCCTTCCGAGGTCGAGGACCACGAGAGGGAGGCCCGGAAGCCGCCCCGCTTCAGCGAGGACGCCGACCGGGCACTGCGCGCCGCGCGGCTGTGGATCACCCTCAACCGGCCCTACTACTCGCGTGCGCTGTTCGCGTGCCCGCTGATTCCTAGCCGCGACGTGAACACGATGGCGATCGACGCGAACTGGCGCATCTACGTCAACTCCGAGTTCGTTGAGAGCCGCAGCGTCGAGGAGACCGCAGCCGTGCTGATCCACGAGCTGAACCACGGCCTGCGATGCCACTCCCGCCGAGCCCGGAACCTGGGCGTCGAACTCGGCGCATCGCAGGTGTGGAACGCGGCAGCCGACTGCGAGATCAACGACGACCTCGCCGAGGACGGCCTTGAGATCACCGACGGCCTGTTGCCCCACAGGTTCGGCTTTGAGGACGGACGCACGGCAGAGCACTACTTCGAGGAAATGATGAAGAACGCCACCGTCATCACCGTCACGCTGCGCTGCGGCTCGGGCTGCACCGGGCACGCCGACGACCACGAGATCGACAGCGACGGCACCGACGGGCTGGAGCCGGTGGAGCAGGACATGCTGCGCCGGGCCGTTGCCGCCGCAGTGCGCGAGCATGCCCGCAATCGAGACATCGGGTCGGTGCCCGAGGGCCTGCGGCGCTGGGCCGACCAGACGCTCGACCCGAAGGTCGACTGGCGCAGGGCGCTGGAGTCGGCGGTGCGGCGGGGCGTGCATCTTCGCGCCGGTGCGGCCGACTACACCTGGCAGCGCCCTTCCCGCCGCGATCACGGCGGCGAGACGGTGATCCGGCCCGGGATGACCCGGCCCGTTCCCGACATCGCGGTCGTGGTCGACACCTCCGCCTCCATGCAGGACGACTACCTCGCTCAGGCGCTGGCCGAGATCAGGGGCATCCTCACCAGGGTCGTGCCCGGCGACGGCATCCGGGTGTTCTCCGTCGACGCCGATGTTGCGGCCGACAGCCGGGTGTTCAATGCCCGGCGGGTCGAACTCGTGGGCGGGGGCGGCACCGACATGCGCATCGGGATCGACGCGGCCGTGAAGGCCAAGCCAGCCGCCATCGTCGTCATCACCGACGGCTTCACGCCCTGGCCCGCGACCAGGCCGCCCGCCGCACCGCTCACCATCGCGGCGCTCACCGAGGACTGGGCGCTCGACCGCGTGCCCGTGTGGATCAAGGCGATCGACATGTCCGAGAGCTGAACTCCGCGGCCAGGCTTGGTGCCGCAGTTGCCCAGCCCTGCTGCGAGTGCTGGCGTGCAGGCGGGCCGGGGCCGGTTTCCGACCAGACGAGGCACGGCGCCTCTCGCGGCCCGCTCTCAGACGCGGGTGGCGGGTAGCCTGAGGGGGTGTCCGGGCGGTCTGCCGCTCCCGGCGCACGCGCCCGAATAGCTCAGTCGGTAGAGCGACGCTCTCGTAAAGCGTAGGTCAGGGGTTCGAATCCCCTTTCGGGCTCTCGAAACCCGGCTCGAGAGACGCCTGTGGCCGACCAGGAGACCTTCGCGGACGACGCTCTGCCGCTGATGCCGTCGCTGTACTCGGCGGCGCTGCGCATGACCCGCAACACCGCCGACGCCGAGGACCTGGTCTCGGAGACCTACCTGCGCGCCTACCGGTCCTACGGCAGCTTCACCGCGGGCACCAACCTCAAGGCCTGGATGTACCGGATCCTCACCAACGCCTTCATCAGCGAGTACCGCCGCCGCCAGCGCCGCCCCGCAGAGACCGACCTAGACGATGTGGAGAGCCTGT
The DNA here is from genome assembly GCA_963667505.2 of Acidimicrobiales bacterium. Taxonomy (GTDB): domain Bacteria; phylum Actinomycetota; class Acidimicrobiia; order Acidimicrobiales; family Aldehydirespiratoraceae; genus Aldehydirespirator. The sequence goes on from OY763490.2 coordinate 3,809,648, forward strand.
ACCTGTATCGCCGCCTGGGCGGCGCGGCCCGAGCCCGCCACGGCCGCAGCCTGGAGGACCAGCTCGAGGCCCTCTTCGCGGAGCACGAGGTGAAGCAGGCCGTGGAGGCCCTGCCCGACCACTACCGGCTGCCGGTACTGCTCGCCGACGTGGAGGGATTCTCCTACGCCGAGATCGCCGAGATCCTCGACGTGCCCATCGGCACGGTGATGAGCCGCCTGCACCGTGGAAGAAAGCAGCTCCACAAGAGGTTGTACGAATACGCCAGGCGCAACCGGCTCCTACCCGAGCCCGACACCTCCCACGACGACACAACGACCGCCGCCGACACGGCCGCCGACGACACTCCCCGCGACGACACGACGAACGACGAGCCTATGGACACAGCCTGAGATGCCTTTCACCTGCGACGACTGCTGCCGGGACCTGCACACCTACCTCGACGGCGAATTGACCGTCGAGACCCGGACGGTGATCAGCATCCACCTCGAGAAATGCCCTTCGTGCGCCGACGTGTACCGCTTCGAGTCGCGGCTGCGCGTCGTCGTGGCCCGGCACTGCTGCGAGCCGTTGCCCGAGGCGCTGCGAGTGCGCGTCCTGCAAGCCATCTACACTCCTGGACCATGACTCTCGCCGGCGTCGTATGGCACTTCTGGATCGCGGTCCCGCTCGCAGCGGCGGGCATCGTCTCGGTGTTGATGGCCGTGGTCGGCTATCTGCAGAAGGTCACCTACAAGCGGTACCCGCGGGACTGAGCATCCCCGCATGACGGTCGCTACCGAGGGCGCAGCCGGGCCCGAAGGCCGAGCCCGCCTTGACAACGCAGCCGGGCCCGAAGGCCGAGCCAGCCTTGAGAACGCAGCCGGGCACGAAGGCCGAGCCTCCGAGGACGCAGCCGGGCCCGTCGACTGGGACATCGCCCGCCGGGTGGCTATCCGCACCGCCCGCCGGGAGCCTTACGCGTCGCCCCGGCACCGTGACGGGATGGAGGACGACTTCGAGCGGTTCACCCAGCAGGCAGAGGAGCTCGTCGGGAACTGCACAGGCCTGCGGTCTCTGTCGGGCCCGGCCCGGGGCCGGGTCACCGACCGCGGCGGTTGGATCGACGCCAACCTGGCCTCGTTCCGACGTCTGCTGCGCCCGGTCATCGACAAGCTCGGATCGGGCTCCGACGGAATGCTCGCGCCCCTCACCCGTCGGCTGGCCGGCGCCGAGATGGGGGCGATGCTGGGCTGGATGTCCACCCGAGTGCTGGGCCAGTACGACCTGCTGGTCATCGAGGACGACCGGCCCGAAGAACAGGACATCGTCTACTACGTGGCGCCCAACGTGCTGTCGCTGGAGAACCGATACGCCTTCGACCCCGAGCAGTTCCGGCTCTGGCTGGCGCTGCACGAGGTGACCCACCGGGCGCAGTTCACCGGAATCGAATGGATGCGATCCCACTTTCTCGGCTTGGTCGAATCGACACTCGACTCGGTCGATCCCGACCCCACGCGGATCGCCGAAGCCGTGCGCCGGATGGTCGACGCCCGCCGCAACGGCGAGGATCCGCTGGCCACGGGCGGGGTGATGGGGCTGTTCGCCTCCGAGGCCCAGCGCGACACGCTGGATCAACTGGCCGGACTGATGAGCCTGCTGGAGGGCCACGGGGACGTGACCATGGACCGAGCCGGCGAGGGTCTGATCCCCTCCGCGGCCCGGTTCGCGCGGGTCATGCGGCGACGCCGGGAGTCGGTGCGCGGCTTCGCCAGAGTCTTCCAGCGAGTGATCGGCCTGGATGCCAAGATCAAGCAGTACGTCGAAGGCGAGCGGTTCATCGAGGCGGTGGAGGCCGCGGGCGGTCCCGCCCTGCTCGAGAAGGTGTGGCAGTCGCCCGAGAACCTCCCCGGGATCGCCGAGATCCGGGACCCTCGAGACTGGGTGGCTCGCATGGCCGAGCCGGAGATGGCGGCCTGACGCCAGGGCTGGCATGAACGGCGCCATCAGTTCGGGCCCCGCCGCCGACCCCGAGCCGGTTGATGTCGAGGCCCTGCTGGCTCGCTGCACGTTCCCCGAGCCGGGGCGCTCCGTGGCTTGCGGCCTGTCGGGCGGGCCCGACTCCGCGGCACTGGTCGCGCTGGCGGCCGCCGCGGGGCTGGAGGTCACCGCCTGGCATGTGGACCACCGCCTGCGGCCCTCGTCTGGAACCGACGCGGAGGCGGCTCGAGCCATCGCGGCCCGACTGGGCGCCCGATTCGAGCTGCGGACGGTGTCGGTGGCCGCTGGGTCCAACCTCGAGTCGCGAGCCCGCGTCGCCCGCTACGGGGCGCTTCCTGCCGACGTCTTGGTGGGCCACACTGCTGACGACCGGGCCGAGACCGCGCTGTTCAACATCGGCCGGGGCGCAGGGCTGGCCGGCGCGGCCGCGCCCCACGCTGGCGTCGGTCGTCCGCTGCTCGGTCTGCGGCGCTTCGAGACCCATGCGCTGTGCCGGAAGCTGGCCCTGCCGACGGTGAGCGACCCGATGAACGACGATCCCTCCTTCGCCCGGGTGGCGATACGCAACGAGGTGATGCCCGCGCTGGCCAGGGCGCTCGGCCGGGATCCCGTGCCGCTGCTGAACCGTCACGCAGAGCTGGCCTCCCAGGCGCTGGAGGTGATCGCCGATCTCGCGGCCGCAGTGGACCCGACCAGCACGGCCGCGTTGACCGCTGCCCCGCGGGCCGTGGCGGCGGAGGCGCTCAGAACTTGGATCGCCGCAGCTGTCGGGGCGCCCCCGACCGCGGCATCGATCGACCGCGTGCTCGAAGTGGCCGCGGGCGGCAGCGTCGCCACCGAGATCACCGGCGGCCATCGGGTGGCCCGCACCGCGGGTCGTCTCCGCATCGAGCCCTGCCAGCCGCCCCTTGGTCGAAATTGACTTAGTTTTGGACACATGTTGGCGAAAAGTAAGTCAATTTCGATGGTTTGAGTTTCCGGCCATCAGACCGCTCGGAGGTGGTCAGCCTCCCGCTAGGGTGCCCCCGGTGCCCGCGTCCTCCGAGCAGTCCGATCCGCAGCTGCCGCTGCCGCCGGGGTCGGTGGGCCGTGTCCTGATCACCGCTGACGAGCTGCAAGCCCGAGTGGCCGCGATCGGCGCGGAGATCACCGAGGACTACCGGGGCCGGCCCCCGTTGCTGGTGGGCGTGCTCAAGGGCGCGTTCGTGTTCATGAGCGATCTCGCCCGGGCCATCGACCTGCCCGTCGAGATTGACTTCATGGCGGTGTCGTCCTACGGCCTCAGCACCGAGTCGAGCGGCGTGGTCCGCATCATCAAGGACCTCGAGACCGACGTCCGGGACCGCCATGTGCTGCTCGTCGAGGACATAGTCGACTCAGGCCTCACCCTGGAGTACCTGTCGGAACTGCTTCGAGCCCGCGGCCCGGCCAGCCTCGAAGTGTGCGCACTGCTTGTGCGCGCCGAGATGAAGGCCGGCTCGATCCGATATGCGGGCTTCTCCGTGCCGCCGGACTGGCTTGTCGGCTACGGCCTCGACGTGGCCGAGTGCTACCGGGAGCTGCCGGCGGTCCACCTGTTCGACCTCGACGGGGCCGAGACGTGACCAGCAAATGGGCCGAGGGGATCAAGCCCCGCGGCTTCCGTTGGGTCATCACCGACCGTCTCGGCGTGTGCGAGCGGCCCGGAGGCTACGGCGCGGGACACCGCAGGGTCAGGCGCCTCGAGGAGATCGTCTGGCTGTGCCGCAACGAGTTCGACCTGATCGTGACGCTCACCGCCATCCCCTACAACCTTCACGACTACGACGAGCACGGACTCGCCTACGTGCACCTGCCGTTCCCGGACGCGGCCAGCGGGACCGAGAGACTCGAGGAGATCCTCGAGACGCTCAGGGGTCGGACAGCCGAGGAGCGGGTGGTGCTCCACCATGACGCGATCGGCGATCCGCTGACGGGCGTGGTGGCCGGGTACCTGCTGTGGGCCGGGCTGGTCGACAGTGCCCCAGAGGCCGTAAGCATCACCGAGCGGCTGCTGGAGCGCGAGCTCGGCCCCCCGGCCCGCGAGACGGTGAACGCGGCCGACCGGCTCAGGAGCGCGGGTTGAGCGCGGCCAGGCCGCCCCGACGGGCGTTCGTGGCATTGGGATCCAACCTGGGTGATCGCAGAGGGCATCTGCGGCGCGCGGTCGAGAGCATTGGTGATGTGGTGGCTACCTCCGACGTCTACGAGACCAAGCCTGTCGGTGGCCCCGAGCAGGGCCCCTACCTCAACATGGTGCTGCGGCTGCGGACCGCGGCCGCAGCCCGCCAGCTGCTGGCCCGTTGCCTTGCGGTGGAGTCGGACGCCGGCCGGACTCGGACAGAGCGCTGGGGGCCGCGGACGCTGGACGCCGACCTGCTGTGGATCGACGGCGAGCGGGTCGAGGAGCCCGGCCTCGTCGTGCCCCACCCTCGGATGCACGAGCGCGACTTCGTCCTGGTGCCGCTGGCCGACGTCGGCCCGGACCTGCTGCCGGAAAAATACGACCCGGCCGCGGCCGACGGTGTGGTGAGGCTCGGGCCGCTGGGTCGCTGAGCTGTGCGCTCGGTTCGGATCGTCGGCGGGGGACGGGCAGGCCGCTCGATGGCCGCCGCGCTGGAGGAGGTCGGCTGGCGGGTGTGCGCTGTGCTGGGCCGCGACGCCCCCGCCGCCGTGATCGCGGCCGCAGCCGCCGACGTCGACCTCGTGCTCATTGCCACGCCCGACGCCGCGGTGGCCGAGGTGGCCGCCGCGGTCGAGCCCGCCGACACCGCGGCGGTGGCGCACCTGGCCGGATCGATCGGCCTCGACGTTCTAGCCCTCCACCCGAGGCCCGCGGCCGTGCACCCGCTCGTCGCCATGCCCGACCCGGCCACCGGCGCCCGAAGGCTGCGCTCGGGATGCTGGTTCGCAGTCGCGGGCGACCCGCTGGCCCACCAGGTCGTGGCTGATCTCGGCGGCAGGGCCTTCGAGGTGGCCGACGGCGACCGGGCCGCCTATCACGCCGCGGCAGTGGTGGCATCCAACCATCTGGTGGCCCTTCTCGGCCAGGCCGAACGCATTGGGGACACGGCCGACGTGCCGTTCGCCGCGTTCCTCGACCTGGTGCGGGCCACGGTGGACAACGTCGCCGAACTGGGCCCGGCCGCGGCGCTCACGGGCCCCGCCGCCCGTGGCGACGAGGCCACCATCGAGCGCCACCTCCGGGCGCTGGACCCCGCCGAACGCGACACCTATCGGGCCATGGCCCGCGAGGCTCGCCGTCTCGCCGGCCGCGCGGAGACACCGTGAACGGCACCACGGCACGTGCCGCAGGTCGCCGCAGTGCCGCGGAGAGGACGGCAACACCGTGAGCGCCGGGCCGCAAGCACCGCTGGTCGAGGCCACGATCTCGGGTCTGCGCTCGATCTTGGCCGAGGCCCGGTCGTCCGGCCGGCGTATCGGCCTCGTGCCCACCATGGGGTTCTTGCACGCCGGACACCGGTCGCTGATGACCCGCGCCGCCGCCGAGAACGACCTCGTCGTGGCGTCGATCTTCGTGAATCCGCTCCAGTTCAACCCGGGCGAGGACTTCGAGGACTATCCCCGCGACCTCGGGCGCGACCTGGAAGTCTGCCGCCTCGGCGGTGCAGACGTGGTGTTCGCACCGCAGCCCGAAGAGATGTATCCGCTGCCGGTGCTGACCAGCGTGAGCGTCGGGCCGCTCGCGGAGGTGCTGTGCGGCGCGGCCCGGCCGGGTCACTTCGACGGCGTGGCCACCGTCGTCGCCAAGCTGTTCTCCATAGTCGGGGAGTGCGCGGCTTACTTCGGCGAGAAGGACTTCCAGCAGCTCGCCGTCGTCGGCCGCATGACCGCCGACCTCTCGATGCCGGTGCGGGTGGTGGGCTGTCCCACGGTCCGGGACGCTGACGGACTGGCGATGTCGAGCCGAAACGCCTACCTGAGCGAGGAGGAGCGCCGACAGGCGCCGGTGCTCAAGCGGGCTCTCGATGCGGGGGCTGCGCTGGTGGAGTCGGGCGAGACCGCCGCCGACGCGGTGACCGCCGCGATGGAGTCGGTCATCGCCACGGCACCCAGCGCCGAGATCGACTACGCCGCGGCCGTGTCGGCGGCAACGCTCAGGCCCGAGGCACCGCTGTGGGGCGACGTGCGCCTGCTGGTGGCCGCCCGCTTCGGAAAGGCCCGCCTCATAGACAACGTCGGCTGCCGCGTCGGCTGAGGGCTGCCTCGGCGACCCCGGCGCGGCTGCAAGGGGCGTATCCTGCGGCGGTGCTGCTCGCCATAGACGTCGGCAACACCCAGACCGTCGTCGGCGTCTACGACCCCGACGCGGCGCCGGGCTCTGACGCCGCGGACGGGCTGCTGGACCACTGGCGGCTATCGACGGACGCGCGGCGCACAGCCGACGAGCTGGGTGTGGCGATACGGTCGCTGCTGGAGACGGTGGACGTCGAGTTCGACGAGGACATCTCCGGCGTGACGATCTGCTCGGGCGTCCCCAGCCTTCTGGCCGGTCTGCGCGAGATGGTGCCTCGCCAGCTCGGGTTCCATCCGGTCGTCGTCGGGCCGGGCACCAAGACGGGCATGCCGATCCACTACGACAACCCCAAGGAGGTGGGCGCCGACCGGATCGCCAACGCCGTCGCGGCCTACGACCTATACGGCGGGCCGACCGTGGTAGTGGACTTCGGCACCGGCAACAACTTCGACGTGGTGTCGTCGGAGGGCGCGTTCGTGGGCGGTGCCATCGCTCCGGGAATCGAGGTCAGCCTGGAAGCGCTGTTCGGGAAGGCCGCGGCCCTCGGCGCGGTCGAGCTGGTCGAGCCGCGCAGCGTGGTCGGCAAGACCACGGTCGAGGCCATCCAGTCCGGAGCGCTGTACGGGTTCACCGCCATGATCGACGGGATGAACGCCCGCTTCCAGGCGGAACTCGGCGAGGCAAACATCGTGGCCACCGGCGGGCTGGCCCACCTGATCGCGCCCCTCTCGGTCACCATTGAGCACGTCGAGCCGTTCTTGACCCTGCACGGACTGCGCATCGTCTACGAGCGCAACCACGACCGATGAGCGGCCCCGAGGCGGCCGGCGCCGACATCGACATCCCGTACCGATTCGACCGCACCCATGCAGTGGGCGAGGTGCTCGACGCGTACGCGGGCCTCGCGGCCGGGTCCGAGACCGGCACGGTCGTCTCCGTCTCGGGCCGCCTGATGCTGCGCCGCCACCAGGGCAGGCTCGCGTTCGGTGCGCTGCAGGATGCAACCGGCCGGGTCCAACTCTTCGCCACCGCCAAGGCCACGCCGAGCTTCGATCAGTTCGCTGGCCTGTCCATCGGCGACTGGATCGGGGTGACCGGCGAGGTGATGGCCACCCGGCGCGGCGAGCTGTCGGTCCGGGTGGACGACTGGGTGGTGCTGGCCCGGGCCAGGCGGCCGTTCCCCGACAAGTGGCACGGCCTCGCCGATCCCGACATCCGCTACCGGCAGCGCCATCTGGACCTGTGGGTCAGCCCCCAGGCCCGGGAGGCGTTCCAGCGTCGCTCCAGCATCGTCTCGGCCTTGCGCCGACGCCTGGGCGAGCGGGGCTTCGCGGAGGTCGAGACGCCGATGCTGCACCCCATTCCGGGAGGGGCCGCGGCCCGGCCCTTCGTCACCCGCCACGAGGCGCTGCGCACCGACCTGTACCTGCGCATCGCGCCCGAGCTGTACCTGAAGCGCCTGGTGGTGGGGGGCATGGAGCGCGTCTTCGAGATCGGACGGGTGTTCCGCAACGAAGGGATCTCCACCCGGCACAACCCCGAGTTCACGATTCTGGAGCTGTACTGGGCCTACGCGGACTACACCGACATCATGGAGCTGACCGAGCACTTGGTGGCCGACGTGGCCGTGGAGGTGTGCGGCTCGGCGGTCGTCGCCTACGACGGCCGCGAGGTGGACCTCACCCCGCCCTGGAGGCGCGCCACCATGGACGAGGCCATCGCCGAGCACACCGGCGCGGAGATGAGCCTGGACACGCCTCGGGCCGAGCTGGCCGCCTTCTGCGACCGGCTGGGGGTCGAGACTCGCGACGGCTGGGGTTCCGGCAAGCTGCTGGCGGAGATCTACGAGAAGACCGCCGAGCCCAACCTCTGGGGGCCGGTGTTCGTGACGGACCATCCGGCCGAGGTGTCGCCGCTGGCCCGTCGGCACCGGAGCAGGCCCGGCTACACCGAGCGCTTCGAGGCGATCGTGGCCGGTCGGGAGCTGTGCAACGCGTTCTCGGAGCTGACCGACCCCGACGAGCAGCGGTCCCGCTTCGAGGCCCAGGCCGCGCTGCGGGCTGCCGGAGACGACGAGGCCATGGCCGTGGACGAGGACTATCTGCGGGCGCTCGAATGCGGCCTGCCGCCCACCGGAGGGCTCGGCATCGGCGTAGACCGGCTGGTCATGCTGCTGACCGGCACCACCGCCATCCGCGACGCGGTCCTGTTTCCCACCCTCCGCCCTGAAGCGGCCTCCTGAACGGTCCGTCAGCTCCGCGGGCCGACCGTCTCGGACCGCGTGGAGCGGGTCAGATGCTGGGAAGGGCCGCGGTGGCGACCAGCTGGTCCGCGGCCATCCGCAGAGCGGCGGTTGCCGGAGTGTCGGGCAACGACGCGAGGGCGGCCTGGGCTTTGTCGGCCCAGGCTCGGGCTGTGTCGCGGGCCTCGTCCACGCCGGTGGTGGACCGCACCAGTGCTGCGGCCCGGTCGCGTTGGGCGGCGTCGATGTTGCCCCCCAGGATGGTGCGCAGCTCGGCGCCCGCCGCGCCGTCGGCCAGCGCCCTGATCACCGGGAGCGTGTAGACGCCCTCGGTCATGTCGTTTCCCGCCGGCTTGCCCAGCTGCGAGTCGGTGGCCACCAGGTCCAGGATGTCGTCGACGATCTGGAAGGCCATGCCGAAGGCGAGCCCGAACTCGCCGAGCGCCTCCGCCAGGGGACGGGGGAGCCCGGCCACCGCCGCACCGATCCGGCACGAGCCCGACAGCAGGGCCGCGGTCTTGCCCGCGATCGCCTGCTCGTAGCGCGTCTCGCTGCGGTCGACCTTCCAGGCGTCCTCGAGTTCGATGATCTGACCCTCGCAGAGCTGCGTCAGGGTGGTGGCCAGCAGGCCCGCCACCTCGGCGCCGAGCGACGCCGCGATCTCCGAGGCTCGGCCCAGCAGGTAGTCGCCGGCCAGGATGGCCCGAAGGTTGCCCCACTGCGCGTTGACGCTGGGAACGGAGCGCCGAGTCTCCGCTCCGTCCATCACGTCGTCGTGGTAGAGCGATCCGATGTGCACCAGCTCCATGGCGGCCCCGCCCCGCACTGCCGCCTCCGAGGCGCCGGCCGCGGTCTCGTCGCACACGAGCGACGCCGCGATGCAAAAGCTCGGGCGCACCCGCTTGCCGCCTGCGGCGATCAAGTGACGGGCCAGGCCAGTCACGAAAGCGTCGCTGGATTCCACGGCGCTGAGCAGCTCCCGCTCGACTCGGTCCAGATCCGCCTCCAGGCATGGCAGCAGCGGCAGAGGGGACGGCGGAGCCACGAACCCGAGGGTAATGGCCCTGCGAGTGGGCTCTGCACGCGGGCTATGCGGCACGCCGGGAAGGTGACCGACGGCACACTCGACTTCACCGGGCCGGGTTACACTGGCGCGGCCAGACCCCCAGCGGCCAGGAGGCGTGAGCGATGTTCGAGCGGTTCACCGACAGGGCTCGTCGGGTCGTGGTCCTGGCTCAGGAAGAGGCGCGCCTGCTCAACCACAACTACATCGGCACCGAGCACATCCTTCTCGGCCTCATCCACGAGGGCGAGGGAGTGGCGGCCAAGGCTCTGGAGGCTCTGGGGATCAGCCTCGAGTCGGTGCGGGGCCAGGTCGAGGAGATCATCGGCCAGGGCGGCAACTCGCCCAGCGGCCACATCCCCTTCACACCGCGGGCCAAGAAGGTGCTGGAGCTGAGCCTGCGCGAGGCCCTGCAGCTGGGGCACAACTACATCGGCACCGAGCACATCCTTCTCGGCCTGATCCGCGAGGGGGAGGGCGTCGCGGCCCAAGTGCTGGTGAAGCTCGGCGCCGACCTGGCCCGGGTGCGCGAGCAGGTCATCCAGTTGCTGTCCGCGTACGGCGGCATCTCCGGCTCTGGCCAGGGCGAGAAGGCCGGCGCGCACGCCGGAGGCTCCGGCGGGGAGTCCTCCTCGGGCTCTCATGTGCTCGACCAGTTCGGCCGCAACCTCACGCAGCTCGCCCGCGAGAAGGCCCTCGACCCGGTGATCGGCCGCGGCCGCGAGTCTGAGCGGGTCATGCAGATCCTCAGCCGGCGCACCAAGAACAACCCGGTGCTGGTCGGCGAGCCCGGCGTGGGCAAGACCGCCATCGTCGAGGGCTGGCCCAGTCGATCGCCTGCGACGACGTGCCCGAGACGCTGCGCGACCGGCAGCTCTACACGCTCGACCTCGGCGCGCTGGTGGCGGGCAGCCGCTACCGGGGCGACTTCGAGGAGCGGCTCAAGAAGGTGCTCAAGGAGATCCAGAGCCGCGGCGACATCATCCTGTTCATCGACGAGATCCACACCCTGGTCGGCGCGGGCGCGGCCGAGGGGGCCATCGACGCGGCGTCGATCCTCAAGCCGATGCTGGCTCGGGGCGAGCTGCAGACCATCGGCGCCACCACGCTCGACGAGTATCGCAAGCACCTCGAGAAGGACGCCGCGCTGGAGCGGCGCTTCCAGAAGGTGGTCGTGGACGAGCCGACCGTGGCCCACACCATCGAGATCCTCAAGGGCCTGCGCGAGCGCTACGAGTCGCACCACCGGGTCACCATCACCGATCAGGCGCTGGTGGCGGCGGCCAACCTGGCCGACCGCTACATCTCCGACCGCCACCTGCCCGACAAGGCGATCGACCTGATCGACGAGGCCGGGTCGCGCCTGCGGATCAAGCGCATGGCCACGCCGCCGGAGTTCAAGGAGCTCGAGGCCGAGCTGGCCGACGTCATCGCCCGCAAGAAGGAGGCGGTCGAGGCCCAGCGCTTCGAGGACGCCGGCGAGCTTCGGGACAAGGAGAAGGATCTGCTGACCCGCCGCGAGAACCTGGAGGGCGAGGCCAAGGCCGCCGGGGTCGATCTCTTCGACGAGGTGGACGAGGAGGCCATCGCCGAGGTGCTGTCGCTGTGGACCGGCATACCCGTCTACAAGCTCACCGAGGAGGAGACCAAGAAGCTGCTGCGCATGGAGGACGAGATGCACAAGCGGGTGGTGTCCCAGAGCGACGCCATCGCCGCGGTCTCCCAGGCCATCCGGCGCACCCGGGCCGGGCTCAAGGACCCCAAGCGGCCCAGCGGATCGTTCGTGTTCCTCGGTCCGTCCGGGGTGGGCAAGACCGAGCTGGCCAAGACGCTGGCCGAGTTCCTCTTCGGCGACGAGGACTCCCTCATCAGCCTGGACATGTCCGAGTACATGCAGAAGCACACGGTCAGCCGCCTGATCGGCTCGCCGCCGGGCTACGTGGGCTACGAGGAGGGCGGCCAGCTCACCGAGCGGGTGCGGCGCAAGCCGTTCTCGGTGGTGCTGTTCGACGAGGTCGAGAAGGCCCACCCCGACGTGTTCAACACCCTGCTGCAGATCCTCGAGGAGGGCCGTCTCACCGACAGCCACGGGCGCTCGGTGGACTTCCGCAACACGGTGCTCATCATGACCTCCAATCTGGGCACCGGCGACCTGCGCAAGGCCAATCTTGGCTTCACCAAGGCCGATGAGAAGGTCACCTACGAGCGGATGAAGTCGAAGGTGCAGGATGCGCTCAAGCAGCATTTCCGGCCCGAGTTCCTCAACCGCATCGACGACGTGATCGTCTTCCACGAGCTGAGCCGGGCCGAGGTGCGCCAGATCGTCGACCTGATGATCGTGCGGACCGCCGACCAGCTCGCCGGCCAGGGGATGGGCCTGGAGTTGACCGACGCGGCCAAGGACCATCTCGCGGCCACCGGATACGACCCGACCCTGGGAGCGCGTCCGCTGCGCCGGGCCATCCAGCGCCTGGTGGAGGACCCGCTGTCGGAGCGGCTGCTGCACAAGGAGTTCCGTGCGGGCGAGATCGTGATCGTCGATGTGGAGGACGATCCGCTGGAAGAGGGCAACAAGGTGGTCGTGTTCCGAGCCATCGAGGGATTCGAGCCGCCCCAGCCCGAGTTCGAGACGGCCGCGGAGGGCCACTTCTAGCCGACGCGTCCCTCTCGGACGGCGCGCCCCGTTTCTCCAGTGGTCGAGGAGGCGACCGCAGCCTTCGGGGAACGCCCGCGGCAGGGCTCGGACAGGGTTGCGACCGGATTCAGCATCCAGTCTCGGGCGGGTGCGCGGTTCCGCGCACTCAGGGCGCGCCGCGCCGTGTCGGCGTTGCGGTTCCGTGCTCGGATGCTGCTGCTCGCCGGGATGGCCGGACTGTGCCTGACGGCCTGCCGGGTCGACGCCGCGGTGGAGATCAGGGTCGACGACGTCGGCACGGGCCTGGTGTCAGTGCTGGTGGTCGCCGACGCGGACGCGCTGGCCCGCGTTCCCGAACTCGCCTCGGGGCTGCGCCTCGACGACGCACGCGACGCTGGCTGGACCGTCGAGGGCCCGACGCCCCGCGGCGACGGCGGAGTGGAGGTCGGGGCGTGGAAGCGGTTCGAGTCCGCCTCCCAGCTTCCCGCGGTGCTCGACGAGCTTGCGGGAGCGGGCGTGATCTTCACCGACGTGCGACTGGAACAGTCCCGTTCGTTCGCCCGCACCGACTACGACTTCGGAGTCTCCGTCAACCCGTCGCCTCCGCTGGCGGCGTTCAGCGACGATGCCGTCGCCGCCATGCTCGACGGCCACTATCTCGGACGGCCGATCGACGAACTGGTCGCCGCGGCCTGGCCGTTGGAGGACGCGCTCGAACTTGAGTTCTCGCTGACGCTGCCCGAGTCCGACGAAGGAATCGAGGCGTCCCCGGGCACTTGGGACGGAAAGATCCTGGTGGAAGTCGGAGGCAACCGGGCCTTCGCTCCAGAGGTGGACGGGTCTACCGCGACGTGGCGGTTCTCCTACGGAGACCAGCCCGTGCGGGTGGGCGCCTCCACGACGTTGGGGGACGGCGGGCCCACCATTTGGAGGATCGTCGCCGGAGTGGCGGCCGCCGCGTTCGCGGTGCTTCTGCTGGTCGTGGCGATCATGCGGGTCGTGAACCTCGTTCGCACCCCCCGGGGCCGGGGCCGCCGGGCCACCCGCCGCCGCAAGCAGCGGGCCGCCATGCGCGAGGCTGAGGCCAGCCGTCCTCGCAAGCGGATGCTGCGGCTGCTGGTCGTGGACGTGCACGGCGTCATCGTGCGGCCCACCGACCCGCGGGAGGGGCTGCTGCTTCCGGTGATCCTGCAGGAGAACCCCGACATCGACCCCGACCTGGTGCGCGACCGTCACCGCAAGCTGGTGCTGGGCCGTCTGACCGCCGAGGAGTTCTGGAGCGACCTCGGGCTCGGACCGATCGGCCGCGAGGTCGAGACCCGCTACCTGTCGTCGTTCAAGCTGGTGCCGGGCCTGCATCCGTTCCTCGACCGAGTGAGCGCTAGGAGCCTGCCGGTGGCGGCGGTGGGCAACCAGCCCAAGGAATGGGGGCAGCGGCTGCAGCGCATGGCCGAGCTCGAGGACTCGGTCTCGTCCTGGCTGGTGAGCGGCGACGTGGGGGCGGTGCTGCCCGAGCCGCCCCTCTTTGAGGCGACCCGCCGAGTGATGTCGGTCGACCTCTACGACTGCCTCTACTTGTCGAGTGTGCCCGAGTACCTGGACGCGGCCGCGGAGATGGGCATGGCCACCGGGTACTTCGCGGTCAGCCCGGAGGATGTGCAGGAGACCGAGCACACCCTGGTGCGCGGCTTCGACGACATCCTCAAGGGCCGCACCGGCGGTGCCTGAATGCCTATGAGCTGCTGCTAGTGGGCTACTGGTAATTTTACCACATATCTACCGATATTTGGTGCCATATACTTCGTCTCCGATGCTAACCGCTCGGAGCGGGGATCGCCTCGGGCGGGCTGGGCCCCGGCATGACCGCAGCCTGCCTAGAGGATGTTGCCGTAGCGGTGGGTTGTGCGGGTGATGGTCTGTTCTTGCAGGCAGTGGAGGAGCTCGATGCGGCCTTGGGCGGTGACGGGGTTGGCGGCGATGTGGATGCGGGCGTTGTTGGCGGTGATTCGCAGTTCGTGGCTGCAGGTGCCGACCACACGCACGCGCTGGACCTGGAGCGAGCTGAGGCGGGCGGCGAAGGCGGCGGCGGTCTCGTCGGAGGCGTGCGACTCGACGAGGCGCGTTCCGCAGCGGCGGGCCGCGGCGCGTACGCGGGCGATGTCGCGGGGTGCGGCGTCACCCTCGGCCCTGAGCGCCATGCGGGACACGGGCCGGTAGCGGAAGATGTTGGATTCGCAGAACAGTCCGCTGGGGTCGTGCTCGGTGCCGAACTCGGTGTGCCAGGCGGCCTCATCGCTGGCTCGGGCGGCGTCGAGCCATTCGTCGTCGCTCAGGCCGGTGTCGGCGGGGTGCCAGGTGCCGAGTTGGGCGACGTAGTTGGGTCCGCCTGCCTTGGTGCCGGGGCCGACGGAGGAGTGCTTCCAGCCGCCGAATGGCTGACGGCGCACGATGGCGCCGGTGGTGGTCCGGTTGACGTAGGCGTTGCCGACTTCCACCGTCTCGGTCCATCGGTGGATCTCGGCCGGGTCGAGGGTGTGGATGCCGCCGGTGAGGCCGTAGTCGCCGGAGTTCTGGATGGCGATGGCCTCGTCGAGCGATTCGGCTGGCATGAGGCCCAGCACCGGGCCGAAGCACTCGGTGCGCGCGAACCACGAGCCGGGGCGCACACCGAGGCGCACCCCGGGCGTCCACGTCAGCTCGTCGAGGCGGCGGGGCTCGACGAGCCACTGCTCGCCGTCGTCGAGGCGGGTCAGGGCCCGCAGCAGCTTGCCCTCGGGCGGCTTGATCACCGGACCCATGGCGGTGGCCAGGTCGGTGCTGGGTCCGACGTCGAGGCTGGCCACTGCGTCGGTCAACTGGCGGCGCATCCGCGGCGACGTGTAGGCCTCGCCCACGCATATCGCCAGGCTGGCCGCGGAGCATTTCTGGCCGGAGTGCCCGAACGCGGAGGCCACCAGGTCGGCGACGGCCAGGTCGATATCGGCGTTGGGCGTGATCACCATGGCGTTCTTGCCCGACGTCTCCGCCACCAGGCGCATCTCGGGCCTCCATGACAGGAACATCTGCGCGGTGTCGTGGGCACCGGTGAGGATCACCGCGTCCACACTTCGGTGGGTGACCAGATGGCGGCCCGCTTCGTCGTCTGGGGTGCGAATGTAGGAGACCACTCCCCGGGGCAGTCCAGCAGCCCAGCAGCATTCGGCCACGATCTCCGCGCACTGGGGCGTCTCGGGTGCGGGCTTCAAGATGACAGCGTTGCCCGCGGCCAGCGCCGCCAGGCTCCCGCCGGAGGAGATGGCCACCGGGAAGTTCCACGGCGGCACTACCAGCACCACCCCGAAGGGCTCGAATCGCGCCAGTTCCGAGCCGGCCAGATCCAGGGCACGCTCGCCGTACCAGCGGGCGAAGTCGATGGCCTCAGACACCTCGGGGTCGGCCTCGGCGATGGTCTTGCGGCCCTCGTGCACCATGGCCGCTACTAGGTCGCCGCGCCGGCGCGACAACTCGTCGGCCACGCGCCACAGAAGGTCGCGGCGCTCAGCCGGCGGGCGGGCGGCCCAGTCGGGCTGCGCCTCGACGGCGGCCCGCACCACCTGATCGACCTCGGCGGTCTGTCGGGTCACCGCGGCGACGGGTCCGCTCCACTCCCGGTTCACGATCTCTCGGGCCCACGCCCGGTTCGCGGCCAGCGAAGGATCGGTGTCGGGCTGGTTGAAGAATCCAGCCGCAGGATCGATCGGCTCGGGCTCGCGGCCGCGGTCCTGCTGGCGGCGCGGGGCATGTCCGACGGAGTGGCGGTCCGCGACCGCGGCGCGGAACTTGGTCGCCTCGGCCTCGAAAGCGGCAGTGCCCGGCCGCAGGCCGAACAGGTGGTGGATGAAGTTCTCCTCCGACGCGTTCTCCTCCAGCCGTCGGAACAGGTACGCGATGGCCACATCGAAGTCCTCCGGGGCAACCGCCGGGGTGTACAGCAGCACTCCCTTGCCGTCGGAGCGCAGCGACTCGGCCTGGACGGGGGCCATGCCCTCGAGCATCTCGAACTCCACACGGTCGCCGACGCCGCGCCGTCCCGCGAGCAGGTCGGCCCAGGCCACGTCGAAGAGGTTGTGGCTGGCCACACCGATTCGTACCGACGCGGTGCGCTGGGGTTGAAGCACCCAGTCGAGGCAGCGCTTGTAGTTGGCGTCAGTCTCGGCCTTGGTCGGATACGGTGCCTGAGGCCAGCCCCGCACGGCTGCCTCCACCCGCTCCATGGCCAGGTTCGCGCCCTTGACCAGGCGGATCTTGATCGTCCCGGACCGCTGGCCGGCAGCAACCAGGCGGTTGTGCCAGTCCACCAAGTCACGCAGAGCGTCGAAGCAGTCCGGCAGGTATGCCTGCAGGACGATGCCGGCATCGACGGCCGCGAACTCCGGCTCCTCCAGCACGGCCCGGAACGCCGCGGCGGTCAGCTCCAAGTCGTGGTATTCCTCCATGTCGAGGTTGATGAACGTCACCGGCGTGCTGGAGGCAGCCGTCTGGAGCAGGGGCCGCAGGGCTTCGACGACCCGCAGCAACGACCCGTCGAAGTCCCACGGGTTGAGCTGCGACACAACTGCCGACACCTTCACCGACACGTAGTCCACGTCGGGCTGGGACAGGGTGTCGAGCACCTCTCGGTGTCGCCTTCGGGCCTCGGCGTCGCCCAGCACGGCTTCGCCCAGCATGTTCACGTTCAGCGAGAAGCCCGCCGCGGAACGCGACTGCAGGTGGGCGGCCAGCCGCTCGGGCTGCGAATCGACCACAAGGTGGCCCACCAGCGCCCTCATGCGGCGTCGGGCGACCGGCATCACGATCCCGGGAAACGTCGGCCCGAGCCGGGCGCCGACACGCAACAGCAGCCGGTCGGCCCGCGACAGGAACGCGGGCAGTTCGGCGTCTGCCACCAGCGAAGCCAGCTGCCGGGCCGACACCGCCGGATCCTCGGGCCGGATCACCCGATCGACGAACCGCATCGCGAATGCGGTGCCCCGCTTGTCGCCGACCATCTCGCCCAGCCGCCTCGCGGCAGAGCGCTCCCGCCGTGACTCCGATGTGTCGGCGGCCTGCAGCCAGCGCTCGACCCGCGCCACGGCCTCGTCGACCAGCAGCTCAGAATCCTGCGGGAAGCCGTCCACGGCCCATCCGCCCCTTCCGCCTGAAGGCATCAGTTCACGTTCCACACCATGATGAACACCGGGCCGGCGCCCGGTCTTGGACGATCCGACGCACCACGGCAGCCGACGAGACCAACGCCGGCTGCGGGCTACTGTCGCCGACATGGCCCCCGGTGTCGCCGGCACAGACCCCGGCCCTGAACAGGCTTCAGGCCCGGAGGGGGTGTTCGAGGCGCAGCCCGAGGTCTTGGAACTGATCGACCTGCTGGTCGACGTGATGTTCTGCATGAAGGACGCCGAGGGCCGTTACCTGGCCGTCAATCCCGCATTCGTGAGACGGGCCGGCCGCAAGTCCAAGCGCGACGTGATCGGCCGGCGCGCCGCCGACTTCTTCGCGGCCCCGCTGGCGCTGCGCTACGAGGAGCAGGACCGCCGGGTCTTCGCCACCGGACGACCCCTGCGGGACGAGCTGGAGCTGATCCGGCGCGAGGACGGTGGGCTGGGCTGGCACGTGACGACCAAGCTGCCGGTCGCGTCCAGACGCGACTCGGGACAGATCTGCGGCCTGGTCAGCATCAGCCGCGATCTGCGCACCCCTGGCTCGGACGAGGTGGCGGTCCGGGCTTTGCAGCGGGCGGTCGAGCATGTGCGAGAGAACCTCGCCGCGACGATCCGGGTGGCCGGCGTGGCCGCCGCCGCCGGCCTGTCGCCGTCCCAGCTGGAGCGCCGGATGCGCAAGGCGTTCGGCCTGTCGGCCATGCAGTACGTGTTCAGGGCTCGGGTCGAGCGGGCCGCCGAACTGCTCGCCGACACCGAGCTGCCCCTGGCCGAAGTAGCCGTTTTGTCGGGCTTCTACGACCAAGCCGACCTCACCAACCGGTTCGCCCGCCTCACAGGCGAGACCCCGGCCCAGTTCCGAGCCCACCAGCGCAAGATCGCGCCCTGACGCCGACGCGGGCCCCGCACGACGCCGCGGGGGCACGACGCGTCAGGCTCCTTACCGGTCGCTCGGGTCCAGCCCACTCGAGGCGCTAGAAGATCGCGGGACCAACTATCCACAGCACGGCCGCGTCGGTCTCGCTCGTCACCTCGAACGTATGCTCCTCGTGCGAGCCGTTGCAGGGTCAGGCCACGCATCGCCCGGAGCTCGGCAAGGTTGCGCCCGACTGCCTGATCGCCCGACGCCAGGACGAGGGGGGCGAAGGTGCGTCGCGGAGTCAGCGGGCCTGGCGGAGAGCAGCCCCAAGCCAGGCCCATACCGCAGACCGCATGGCGGGCCGGTGGCTGACCGGGGTTCGGCCGGGGGCTCGCTATCGTCGCGTCGATGGTCGAGCAGGCGACGAGCGAGGGCTTGGACTTGGACAAGCTGGCCCGTCAGGTGCAAGAGACAGCGGGCGGTCTCGGCCTGACGATGGCCGGGTTCAGGCTGTTGCGGCTGGGCACTCAGATCGTGTGGGGCAGCATCGACAACCAGGTCGTCGCCCGGGTCTCCTACATGATCGACCGGCCGCTGGAGCGCTGGTCGGCTGAACTGCGGATCGTGGAGTCGCTGGCGCAGAGGGGCGCGCCCTTGCTGACGCCGCTCTGTGACGCCCAGCCGCTGGCCGACGGCCGGGTTGTCACGTTCTGGCCGATGTCGGAACCGGTTCCGCATGTGGGGCTCGAGGACGTTGTCGGGCTCGTGTTGCGGTGTCACGCGGTGGAGCTGCCTGCCGGTGTCGAGCCGTGGGATCCGACGTTGTCGTATCTCACCAGATGGCGGGACCGGGTCCCGCACATCGCCGCGCGAGACGTCCCAGCCGAAGTGAGGGACCTCGTGCGCGAGCGCCTGCACGAGCGGGTGGAGGCGTTGGCGGCCTGTTGGGCGACGCGGCACCGGGCTCACCGGAGGGTCGTCCTGCACGGAGATCCCTACGCCAGCAACGTGGTGCGCCGCGGCGACGGCCGTTTGGCGCTGATCGACTTCGACTTGCTCGCCACCGGCCCGCCGGAGGTCGACCTGTCAGCGGTGCTCATGCAGTACAAGCGGTACGACGGCCTGCCGCGGATCATCGAGAGGATCACGGACGCTTACGGCGCGACCGTGGACGAGCAGCTCCTGGGGCACATCGCCGCCGCTGACGAGGCCATCTCGAACGTCTGGCTGGCGTGCCTGTGGGGCGTCAACCCCGCTGCCGAGGGGGAACTGCAGCACAGGATCCGAGCGTCGGACGACCCGGACGCGGTTTGGCAATGGCTATAGCCCCAAGGATCACCACCCGAACCACGACTCCCTCAAAGTCCAAGACAGCAGCCGGGCCGGAGGGGCGGCTGGTGCGCCGAGGGGGCTTCGGCCGCGCTGACGGCGCGTAGCTACGATGCAGGTCATGCCTAGCGTCTACGCCGTGGACCCTGCTCGGGCGTTGCCGGCGTCGGCTTATCGGGCTCCTGCGCTGGTGGCTGATATTGCTGGCGTCTGGCACGACGACTGGGTCTGGGTCGGCACCGCGGACGAGGTGGCCGAGCCGGGCGACTACGTCGCGGTCGAGCTTGCGGGACAGCCACTGATCGTGTTGCGCAACCAGGGCGGCGAGCTGGCGGCGCTGGCGAACATGTGCGCCCACCGCGGCACCCTGATCGTGGACGGGTCCGGCAACGCCAAGCGGTTCCAGTGTCCGTACCACGCCTGGACCTACGCCGACGACGGCCGCCTGCTGAGCGTCCCCCATGCCGCCCGCGGCGATGTCGACCGCGCCGCTCACTGCCTGCCCCGATACCGGGCCGAGGAGTGGCACGGCCTCGTCTTCGCGTCGATGAACCCCGACGTGGCGCCGCTGTCGGAGCGGTTCGGCCACCTGGAGGAGATCGTCACGAAGGCGGGCCTAGCGGAGTTGCACCACTGGACCGGCGAGCGGGATGAGCAGGTGTGGCAGGCCAACTGGAAGCTGGTCGTCACCAATGCGATGGAGAGTTACCACGTCTTCAAGGTCCATCCCAAGACGCTGGAGCCCTTCACGCCCACCAGCGGCGCCTACTACATCGTCGGCAGCGCCGACGGCACCGCGACGGGCGGACTCTCCACCACCGGAGGCGACTACACCCTGTTGAGCCTGCCCCCGAACCTGGTGGGCGTGCTCAGCGACGGCTCGTTCCTGTGGCAGGCCGTGCAGCCGCTGGCCCATGACCGGAGCCGCATCATCACCGGAGGGGCGTACCAGTACGAGTCGCCGTCGAAGCAGTCCGGCCTCGCCAAGTGGATGACCAAATCGGCGGCTCGCAGCGAGGAACGGAAGACTCCCGACTTCCTGCCGGAGGACAAGTTCATCTGCGAGCGCGGCCAGCGCGCCGCCACCGGCGACTTTGAGCCTGGGGTGCTCGTGCCGATGGAGCAGGTGGTCGCCGACTTCCACCACTACCTGAACCGCCAACTCCACGGCGCGCCGACACCGCCAGTCCGCACATCAACCGAGGTCGGCCTCGCCCGCAAGGCCTAGGTCAGATGGTCCACTAGCACTGCGTCGGGCTCGACCGGTGCCGTCGCTGCCGCCGAACGACGGCTCTCCGGCCAGCCCGTCGTACAGCTTCCCCTTGGGGCGCTAGAAGATCGCGGGACTGACGATCCACAGCACGGCCGCGTCGGTCTCGCTGGTCACCTCGAACGTGTGCTCCTCGTGCGAGCCGTAGTGGATGCACTCGCCCTCGCCGAGGTCGTGCGGCTCCCCGCCGAGGGTCAAGCGCACAGATCCGGCCAGCACGAGAGCGAAGCGCTCACCGAAGTGCCGGTACCGCAGGGGCGGCTCCGAGGGAGGCAGATGATGGATGAGCGCGGTGTACGCGCCCTCGTTGCCGTGGGCGCCGAGGACGGTGTAGCGGTGGGCCGGGTCGTCGCTGTCGGAGAGGCCGGTGCGCAGCGCCAGCGGCTTCGAGGCGCGCGAAACATGCAGGCGCGGTCCGGCCACCTCCTTGAACAGCGCACGCATCTCCACGCCGAGCGCCGCGGCCACGCTGGCGAGGCCCGACAAGGACGGCACCGACTCGCCGCGCTCGATCTGAGAGAGGTACGACACGGTGTACCCGGTGAGGTCCGCGAGGCCCTGCAGGGTCAGGCCGCGCATCGCTCGGAGTTCGGCCAGGTTGCGTCCCACGGCCTGCAGTTCAACCTCGACCACGAAGCGACTCTATTCGGAGCAACAGCAGGGATGCCTCATCCGGTATAGGTACACGACTTGCAACCGCTAGTACCAGCGAGTATAGATATGTGTACCTATACCGGAACGCGCTTGCTACCTAGGAGGGCCGGTGCAGTCAAGGCAGGAGCAATGATCCGAACGGTTCTAGCCCTGAGGCCGAAGCCGGGACTGGCAGACGCGGTCGTCGAGCTGTTCAAGAGCGAGCGGATCATCGAGCGTGCGCTGTCGGTGGAGGGATGCCGCCAAGTCGAAGTCTGGGCCGGTGCCGACGAGGTGCTCGTGATGGGAACTTGGGCCGACTCGCGGGCGTATCAGGCCTGGCTGGCGCACCCGGAGCGCAACACGAGCAACGAAGCGCTCAACGAGCTGCTGGACCAGCCGATCTCGGCCACCAGCCGAGGCGGCAGCTACACCCTGGCGCTGTCCGGCGGTCGGCCCAGCGAGGACGCGGCGTGAGCCGGTACCGGGTCGCCATGGACATCGGCGGCACGTTCACCGACGCCGTGGCCTACGACGAGACCACCGGCCAATACAGCGCCGGGAAAGCGTCGACCACACCGGGTGAGCTGTCCGTCGGAGTGCGTCGCGCCATGCGAAGCGTCGTGGACGACCTCTCGACTGTCTCGTTCGCGGTGCACGGCACGACGCAGGGTCTCAACGCCTTCCTGCAGCGACGCGGGGAGAGGGTCCTGCTGGTGGCCAGCGCGGGCGCCGGGGACGTGTACCAGATCGCCCGCGGCAACCGGACCGAGATGTACGAGGTCCAATACCGCAAGCCCCGGCCGCTGTTGTCGAGATCCGACACGGTCGAGGTCTCGGGCCGGCTCGACGCGCGCGGCCGCGAGGTCGAGCCGCTCCGCGCGGAGGACGTGGCCGCGGTGGCCCGCAAGTACCGCGACGGCGAGTACACGTCGATAGCGGTCGCTCTCCTGTTCAGCTATGAGTGCCCGGACCACGAACTGCAGGCCTTGGAGGTGCTGCGCCGTGAGCTCGGTACTGACGTCCCCATAAGCCTCTCGCACCGTCTGGCCCGCGAGTGGCGGGAGTATGAGAGAACCTCGACCACGGTCCTCGACGCGTACACGGCCCCGATCGTGCGGACGTACCTCGAGGAGCTGTCCGACGGACTGCGGGCCGACGGCATGAGCGTGCCTCTTCACATCATGCAGTCCTCCGGCGGGATCATCACCGCTCGGTCGGCCAGGGACCACACCGTCCAGACCCTGCTGTCGGGTCCCGTGGGCGGCGCGATGGGCGGCGTGTCCCTGGCGCGGCTCACCGGCCAGGCCAATCTGATTTGCATCGACATGGGCGGGACGTCCTTCGATGTCAGCCTGATCGTCGACGGAGCGGCCGATGTCTCCACCGAGGCGTCGCTGGAAGGGTTCCCGCTGCTGATGCCGGTGGTCAACATCCACACCATCGGCGCGGGCGGCGGCTCTGTCGCCTACCGGGAGGCGGGCGGCTTGCGAGTGGGGCCTCGCAGCGCAGGAGCGTCTCCGGGGCCCGCCTGCTACGGCAGGGGCGGCACCGAGCCCACCGTCACAGACGCCAACGTCGCGCTGGGTCGCGTCGATCCGACCGCGTTCGCCGGCGGCGAGTTCGCGCTCGACGTGGATGCGTCCCTCCAGTCTCTAGCCGCCCTGGGCGGCGAGCTGGGCTTGGAGCCCGCGGAGATGGCCCAGGGGATCGTCGACGTCGTCAACGCCAAGATGGCGCAGGCCATCAGGACCCTCACCGTCGAGAAGGGCATAGAGCCCCGAGACTTCGCCCTGGTCGCCTTCGGTGGCGCCGGTCCTATGCACGGAGTATTCCTCGCCGAGGAACTCGGCATCGACCAGATGATCGTTCCCCGTTTTCCGGGCGCGTTCTCGGCCTGGGGGATGCTCGAGACGCAGCTTCGCCGCGACTCAGCCCGCGGATTCCCGTTCCCGCACGCCACGGCCGACCTCGCCGCCCTACAACGAGTGTTGGACGAGATGGGCGCAGAGGTGCGCTCTCAGATCGAGGCCGAGGGGGTCCGGAGCGACTCGGTCGTGCTGCACCACTCCATCGACGCCCGCTACATCGGCCAGGAGTACACGCTGACGATTCCGGTCGGCGGACCGAGCATCGTCGGCGTCAGCGACTGGCGCTCCCAGATCAAGGCCGTGTTCGACGCCGCGCATCTGAGCCGGTTCGGGCACTCCAATGCGGAGGCGCCCATCGAGTTCACTATCGCCCGCACGACCGGCTTCGGCGACCTCGGCCGGGCTGCGCCGTCGCCCCTGGAGGACCGGCCGAGCGCAGGTCCGGCGGAGGGTCGGCCGGTCCGGTTCGGGGGCGAGGTCCTGGACACCCCGCTGATACGGCGTGAGCGGCTGGCCCCCGCCTCCGGGATGGACGGCCCGCTTGTCATCTCCGAACCCACCGCCACGACCGTCATTCCGCCGGGATGGCGCCTCGAAGTCGACAACTACGGGATTTTGTCGGCCTTCCGGAGCAACCAAGAGCAAGGAGCCGCTTCCTCATGAGCACCGCTGTCAATCCGATCACAGTCGAGATCATCCGCAACGCGCTCATCGCGGTCGCCGACGAGATGAATGCGACCCTGATCCGCTCGGCGTACACCCCGATCATCTACGAGATGAAGGACTGCTCGGTGGCGTTGCTCGACTCGGAGCACAGGGTGCTGGGACAGTCCGCTGGCCTCCCGATCTTCCTGGGGAACCTCGAAGCGTGCACCATCGCCATCGAGGAGCAGTACGGCCGCGATGTCTGGGCGCCGGGCGACGTGTGGATCATGAACGACCCGTATGTGACGGGCACTCATCTGCACGACATGACGGTGATGGAGCCGATCTTCGACGACTCGCAGCTCATCGGGTTCGCGGCCTCCCGGGCGCACTGGCTCGATGTCGGTTCCAAGGACCCTGGAGGAACCATCGACTCGACCGACGTGTTCCAGGAGGGGCTGCGGCTGGCGCCGATCAAGGTGGTGGAGGCTGGAACGCAGGTCGCGACCATCACCCAGATGATCGGCAGGAACAGCCGCTTCTACCATGGCGCCGTCGGCGACCTCGGCGCCCAGATCGCCTGCTGCCACACTGGCGCCAGGCGGCTGCCGGAAATCTTCGGCCGATTCGGCGCTGCGACTGTCCTGGCAGCCCGAGACGAGATCTTCACCCAGGCCGAGAGGCTGGAGCGGGAGTTCATCGCGGCCGTGCCAGACGGCGTCTATCGAGCCGAAGGGACCATCGACAGCGACGGGATCAGCGACCGCGAGGTGGCCGTCAGAGTCGAGGTGACCGTGGAAGGCGATCGCATGGCCATAGACCTGAGCGGCAGCGACGACGCCTGCCAAGGCCCGGTGAACTGCGGCGCCACTCAGGCCGTCGCCGCCGCCCGCGTCGCCTACAAGCTGCTGGTCGATCCTCATCGGCCGGCCAACGGCGGATCTTTCCGACCCCTGAGCGTCAAGGTACGGGACGGCTCGCTGGTGGGCGCCAACGAGCCGTCCCCGGTGGAGTGGTACTTCACGCCGCTGGGCCTGCTGATCGACCTGGTGATCAAGGCGCTGTCGGAGGCGATACCCGAGCGGGCCGCCGCCGCGAGCTACGGCGATTCCATGGTGATCTACCTCAGCGGCTCGCACCCGAACACTAAGCAGCCCTGGCTGCATGTGGAACCCACCGTCGGCGGCTGGGGAGCATGGGACGGCTCCGACGGCGAGGACGGCCTGATCAACAATGTCAACGGGTCGCTCAAGGACATGCCGATAGAGGTGCTTGAGACGAAGTATCCCCTGCGGCTCCGCCACTACGGGTACCGCAGCGACTCGTGCGGCCACGGCGAGTTCCGAGGCGGAGTCGGTGTCGAGCGGGAGTTCGAGATCCTCGCGGACGCGTCGATGTCGGCCTGGTTCGAGCGGAGCCGGACCCCGGCCTGGGGGCTGGCTGGTGGTGGAACGGCCCAACCCCCCGACATCGTGATCAACCCTGGCCGCCCCGACGAGCGCCACTTCCTGAAGTGCGCCAACGTGCGCCTCTCCGAAGGCGATGTCGTGCGGACCATGACGGGCGGTGGCGGAGGTTTCGGCCGTCCCGACGATCGCGACCGCGACGCCCTCAGGACAGACGTCCTCGAAGGCGTGATCACGCCGGAGACAGCCCGGAGCGTCTACGGACTCAGCGCCCAGCGGGCGCCCAGGCCCGGAGACGGCTCCGCGAGCAGCGCCGGTGCGTCCTGAGCGAACGGCAAGACGCGTCCGAGTCAATCGACACACCCGGGGGTGTGAATCCCAAGGAGGGAGACAACCATGACCAAGCCACTGCTGCGAGTAGTAGCGCTGCTGCTAACTCTCGGCCTTCTGGCCGCCGCCTGCGGCGACGACGCCGAGAGTCCGACCGAGCAACCGGCCTCGCCTGAGCCGGCCGCGGAGCCGGAACCGGCGCAAGATCCTGAGCCGGCTGCGGAGCCGGAACCGGCGGACGAGCCTGAGCCAGCTGCGGAGCCCGAGGCGACCGACGAGCCTGAGCCAGCCGAGGAACCCGAGCCGGCTGCTGATCCTGAGCCGGCCGACGAGCCGCTGCGGGTGGCGTTCTTCGGCTTCGCCGCGGCCAACGGATTCGCTCAGGCGACTTGGGCCGGCATCCAGGAAGGCGCGGCCGCGATCGGCGCCGAGGTGGAGTTCTTCGACCCGGTGTTCGATGCCAACACCCAGATATCCCAGATACAGGATGCCATCACCGCCGGCGACTGGGATGCGTTCGTGGTGCAGGCGAACGACGGCAACGCCGTCATTCCCGTCATCGAGGAAGCTCTCGCGGCCGGGATTCCCGTGGTGGGAGAGTTCACACCGATCGGCCCGGACTACAGCACCATCGAGCCTCAGGTGGAAGGACTGATATTCGTGGGCGCCGCACCGGTCGACAACGGTGTGATCCTCGCGGAGATGGCGATCGAGGCGTGCGCTGGCATCGACCCGTGCAACGTCGCCTACCTGGAGGGATTCCGGTTCCTGCCGCTGGACGTCGCCCGCACGGATGCGTTCCACTCGACGGTCGAGGCCGCGGCCGGCGTGGAGCTCATTGCCAGCGTCGAGGGCGGCTACCTGCCCGACACTGGCCTTAGCGCCGCCCAGGACGTATTCGTCGCCCACGGCGATGTGCACGTGATGGTCGGGTCGTCGCAGGCGATCCTCGGCGCTGAACAGGCCGCCAACGACGCCGATGTGAGCGTGAAGCTGATCGGCAACGGCGGGGCCCGGCAGGCGGTGGACGCGGTGCGCGCGGGCCGCTGGCATGCCGTGTTCCTCGACGCCGAGCGCGATGCAGGCCGTACCGCCTTCGAGTTGGCCGTGCAGGCCGCGACCGGCGGCAATCCTCCCAGCTCCTTCGACGCCACTACGCTCGTTCCCAACGTGAAGGGGACCGCAGACGTGATCGGCGACTTCGAAGGGCAGTGGGAGATCTAGCGGCCCAACCTGAAGGTCCGCCCGATCGGAGCCGGACGGAACTTCGGACCGACGAAGCGTTCCTGAGGGCTTTCGGACTGACCAAGACGTTCGGCGGAGTCCGCGGCGTGGACTCCGCCGACATCTCCTTCCAGCGCGGGCAGATCCACGGTCTCGTCGGCCAGAACGGCGCAGGCAAGACCACTCTGGCCAGGATGCTGTGCGGAGCACTCAGCCCCGACAGCGGACACATTGAGGTAGATGGCTCGCGCGCGTCGTTCGCGTCGCCGCGGGCTGCGCTCGATGCCGGCGTGACGATGGTGGCCCAGGAGCTGTCGCTGGTCTCGGGGCTGACGGTCGCCGAGAACGTGCTGTTGGGCCAGTTGCCCAACCGTCTCGGAGTCTGCGACAGCGGCGAGATGCTGCGCCGAGCCCGGCAGCTGATCGACGACTCCGGCTTCGGTCTCGACCCGGCCGCCTTGGTCTCGACGCTGTCGCAGTCCGACCGGCAGAAGACCGAGATCCTCCGGGCAGTAGCCAAGAACGCCCGGATGGTGATCTTCGACGAGCCCCGTTCGAGCCTCTCGGTGTACGAGGCGGCCAGTGTCCACGAGGTGATGCGCGCCCTGGCTGCCAACGGCGTGGCGGTCGTGCTCGTCTCGCACTTCCTCAGCGAGGTGCTCGACGTGTGCGATGTCGTGACCGTCATGCGGGACGGCCGGGTGGTGATGAGCGCACCGGCCTGCTCATCTCACCGCACGCGACCTGGTGGGGCACATGGTCGGCTCCGAGCACGACGGCCTGCAGGGCCGCCGCCCGAGCCCGCCGCCGCCGGCACAAGGAGCGCCCCGGCTCGAGACCAGGGAGTTGACCGGCCGAGGGTTCGAGGAGGTCAGCCTCACTGTCGGCGTGGGCGAGATCGTCGCGATTGTGGGACTGGTGGGCTCGGGACGGACCGAGTTCATCAGCGCCGTCTACGGGGCCCACAGGCCCGCCTCGGGCACGATTCTCATCGACGGCGTTCCCAAGCGGCTGCGCAGCCCCCGTGCCGCCAAGCGTGCCGGACTGGCCTACATCTCCGAGTCGCGCCAAGCCGACGGGGTCTTCCCGCTGCTGGGGACCGATACCAACATCACCGTCGCCCACATGGAGACCGTCAGCCGCTGCGGCCTGCTCGCCCGGGGCCTGCAACGCGATCGCAGTGCCGACGCCGCCCGACGCGTGGATGTCCGGGCCGGGTCGCTGAGCCAGCCCATCTCGTCGCTGTCGGGCGGCAACCAGCAGAAGGCACTGCTGGCGCGCTGGCTGGTCCAACCTCCCCAGCTGTGGCTGATCGACGAGCCGACACGCGGCGTCGACGTGGTGTCGACCGCCCAGATCCACGGCGTCATCGTCGGCCTGGCCGAGGCGGGGATGAGCGTGCTGATGGTCACCTCGGACCTGGACGAGGCTCTCGCCATCGCTCACCGCATCTATGTCTTCCGGGACGGACGAGTCGTAGGGGAGTTCGACGGCGGCGCCACCGACGAGGCTGCCTTGCTGTCGGCCGCCTTCGCAGCCGACGGCTCCGAGCCGGCGCAACTCGCATGATCGTTCCCGCGCTGACCAGGTACCTGAGTCGCTACGGCATCCTGGTGGCCTACGGGCTGCTCGTGATCGGGGTGGCCACCCAGAGCGATCGCTTCTTGACCAAGCGGAACTTGCTGAACCTCCTCGATCAGGCCGCACCGCTCGGACTGATCGCGGTCGGGGTCACTCTCTGCATCATTGCGGGGATCTTCGACCTGTCGACAGGCTCGGTGTTCGCCGTCGCCGCGGTCGCGGCCGCCAAGGTCGCCTCGGTCGACCCGTGGCTCGGAGTTGCCGTGGGGGTGGCGGTGGGCGCCCTGCTCGGCGCGTTCAACGCGCTCGTGATGAGCACGACGGGGATCAACTCCTTCATCGGGACGCTCTCCACCAGCATCATGTTCCGCGGCATCGCCCTGCTCACCACCAGCGGGCTCATCGTGTCCGTCGCCGACCGCGAGTACAAGACGCTCGGCACCGAGACCTTCCTGGACGCCAAGCTGACGGTCTGGGTCTTCGCCGCCGTGGCGGTGATTCTCGGACTGACGCTGGCTCGAACAACCCTGGGCCGGGCCCTCTACGCCATCGGCGGGAACTCCGAGGCAGCCCGCCTCGTCGGGATCCGAGTCGGCTCGGTCCAGACCTTCGCCTACGTCATGTCCGGCACCTGCGCTGCCATAGCCGGGGTCCTGACTTCGAGCCGCACGGGCTCCGCTCAGGCCGACATCGGCATCGGGCTCGAACTGTCGGCCATCACCGCGGTGGTCGTCGGAGGGACCAGCATCTTCGGAGGCGAGGGCGCCGTCTGGCGGACCGTCGTGGGCGTGATGCTCCTCCAGACCATCGGCAACGCGTTCAACCTGCTCGGCGTGGATCCCACCTACAAGCAGGTCGTCCAAGGGGTGCTGATACTCGCCGCGGTGTCGATCGATCACCTGGTGAGACGACGGAGCCGATAGCCGCGATGACGGGAACGACCGTTGCGCCGACCATCCTGATAGAGAGCCTTCAACCCGTACCGCCGAAAGGAGCCCTGTAGTGAGATCCCCTGAGACTGACGATGTGCTGACTCGACGTTGGCACCAGGCGCAGAAGCGGCTGGCCGACGCGGGCGCCGACGGCATCCTGATCGGAGGGGGCGCCGACCTCGAGTACCTGACGGGCTACGAGGCGATGCCCTTGGAGCGGATCACCGCGTTCGTCGGCCGGTCGTCGCCCGGGGACGGGCTGCCCATCCTGTTGGTGCCGGAGCTGGAGGCGGCCCGGGTCCGTCAGCGGCCGTCGGTGTTCGGCGTCACGACCTGGGACGACACCACCGATCCGGTGGGCGTCATCGCCGCGGCGCTCCCTCAGCGGGGCCGGGTCGTGGTGTCCGACGACCTCTGGGCTCTGCACGTGCTCGGCCTGCACCGCCAGACCCCGAGCTTGAACTGGTCCCGGCCAGCGAGGCCCTCGGTGGTCTGAGGTCGATCAAGAGCCCGGAGGAGCGCGAGGCGATCGCCGCGGCTGGTTCGCTGGCGGACAAGGTCGTGACCCAGATACAGCAGGGCGAGCTTGCGTTGGTGGGCCGCACCGAGGCGGAGGTGGCGGGCGACATCGCCGATCGCCTGCTGGCGGTCGGCCATGAGACGGTGGAGTTCGTGATCGTGGCCTCAGGCCCGAACTCGGCCAGCCCCCACCACCATCCCGGCTCTCGGACCATCGAGCGCGGCGAGATGGTGCTGTTCGACTTCGGCGGGCTCGCCGGCGGATACTGCAGCGACACGACCCGCTGCGTCTACACCGGGCCGGTTCCCCAGGAGGTGCGCGACGCCTACGCGGTGCTGTCCGAGGCCCAGGAGGCGGCCGTGCAGGCCGCGAAGCCGGGCCGGCCCCTCGCCGAGGTGGATCTGGCGGCGCGGCGTGTGATCAGCGATGCAGGGTTCGGCGACAACTTCATTCACCGCACCGGCCACGGCATCGGCGCGGAGGTCCACGAGCATCCCTACGTGACCGAGCTGAACCGCGAGCCGGTGCAGGTCGGCCACGCGTTCAGCATCGAGCCCGGCATCTACCTGGCGGACCGGTGGGGCATGCGTCTCGAAGACATAGTCGTCATCGAGCCCGAAGGCGCCCGCCGCTGCAACAACAGCAACCGCAACCTGGTTGTGGTCTGACCAGGGCCGAGGCGTTCCCTGACCCGGCGGCCCGGCCCGCCGGGATCGCTGGCCCTGATCTAGCTGGCCCTGATCTAGCTGGCTCTGATCTAGCGGTTCGGCTTGCCGAGGGCGACGAGGACGCGGGCGTCGGTGCGTGCCTCGATCCGGTGGCGGGCGACCTGCTCGGTGTCGAGGGTGTCGCCCTCCTCCAACGGGACGACCGTCCCGTCGGAGTCGCACGCGACGGAGCCGCTGAGGACGTAGATCAGCACGTCGGCCCGCTCCGGGTTCTCGATCTGGTGGCCGGCTCGACTGTCGAGGTGGACCATGGAGATGCTGAGGTCCAAGTCGTTGTGGGACAGGACCCTGGCCTCGTCGTCGGACATGTCGCCGATGCTGGACCGCGCCACGCGATGCCCGCCGATCTGGGGGAGCAGCTCGGTGATGGTCAAGTCCAGGGCTCGGACGATGCGCAGCAGCACCGGCAGCGAGACCCGGCACGCGCCGCTCTCGATGTCGCTGAGGTGGCTGGTGGACACCTCGGCGTCGGCGGCTACCTGGCGCAGCGACCGGGCCAGCTCGCGGCGCCGCTCGGCCAGCCTCGCCCCGACCTCCTGATTGATGGCCTCGAAGGAGTCTCTCCCCGACCCGCTGGTCCCCATAACGCCGGACTCTATTGAGCGTCACCAGCCGTCGCGCAGGCTGATGGTCGATGCTCCGCTCAGCCGGTGTCCACTAGCACCGCGTCGGGTTCGACCGCTCCGGTCCAGCAGTACAGCAGCACGGTCGGCGTGGCACCGAAGTGCTGGCTGTGTACCTGCCAGGGTGCGTGGTGGACGGCGTCGCCGGGCCGGG
Source organism: Acidimicrobiales bacterium (assembly GCA_963667505.2). GTDB lineage: Bacteria > Actinomycetota > Acidimicrobiia > Acidimicrobiales > Aldehydirespiratoraceae > Aldehydirespirator. The sequence continues at coordinate 3,841,141 of OY763490.2, forward strand.
TGGCGACAAGGGCGCGGTCGCTGCTGCCGAACGACGGCTCTCCGGCCAGCACGTGGTACAGCTCCTCGGCCGCGTGCTTGTGGGCGGGGTAGTGGAGGCCCGGACCCCACAGACCGATCCCGACCCTCACCGCGGGGTGCTCGACGATCGCGTTCGGGCCCAGCAGCTGCACGTATCCGTAGTTGTCGAGGTAGTCCTGGCTCAACACGCCGAGGTAGCCGACGGTCTGTCGCCAGGGCAGAACTTGGGCGAGACGGAGGAACTCCTCGAGGACCGCATCGATGGCCGCGTCGCCGCTCGGCCGGACCGTGTCGAGGTGCCGCACCACCGGGAGGAGGCACGGCTCGATGCTGGCGGGGCCGCGGGCCTCGTCGAGTGCGTCGAGCACCGGCGCGACCATGGGGAACTCCGGGACCACGGGGCGGCTCCGGTGGAACTCGGCGATCCGCCGCAGCAGCCCGTTAATCACCACCCGCTCACGCTACGCCGCACCCGTCTGGCTCACAGCTGCCAGAGGAAAGACAGGGGCAGAGCGAGGATGCGTTCGGAGATGTTGACCGGGCGGGGGCCGGTGTGGAGGATCACGCCGGTCTCGAACCGGTCGCCGACGAGGTCGCGCAGCCACGCCAGCCGGGCGGCGTCGGCCGGCCGGACGGTGGCGCCGGCTTTGACCTCGATTGCGATGATGCGCCCGTCGGGCCTCTCGACGATCAGGTCGATCTCGCGTCCTCGGGAGTCGCGGTAGTGGCTGAATCGCAGTTCCGGCGCCAGCGCCGAAGCCTGGCGGCGCAGCTCGTTGACGGCGAACGTCTCGTGCAGCGGCCCGCGGCTGGCCTCGGCCGGGTCGTTTAGCGAGTCTGCGGTCATCCCCAGCATCGCCGAGGCCAGGCCCGTGTCCGTCACATGGAGCTTCGAGCGCCTCTTGGCCCGGGTCGCGGCTCCGGTGTCCTGCAGCGCCAAAGCGAGCCGCCACGGCACCCCGATGAGGTCCTTGGGCTTGAGGCCCTCGGGCGTGGCGGGCCGCACCCGCATCGCCCGGGCCCGGTTCTTGCGATCCGGCGCCCTATACCGGCGGTTGCCCGACGTGTAGCTGTCGCCCACATTGAGCCACACCGTGCCGTCTTCAGCCAGCACCCGGCGCACCTTGTCGAAGGTCACCACGATGCTCTTGACGTAGTCGCCCAAAGCGTCGTCGCGGCCGATCTGGCCCTCCGCCGCATAGTCGCGAAGCGACCAGTACGGCGGGGAGGTCACCACGGTGCGCACACAGCGATCCGGCAACAAGTCAAGCCCTTTCAGAGCCGCACCGCAGATCAGCACCGACTCCCGCAGCGCCTTCACCGGCTCGCCGCCGACTGCGGCCATCCGCCGGTACGGCATCGCCAAGCCCAGCTCCGCGCGGCGCTCGATCGTTTCTGACGCCAACCGCTCAGAGCCAGCCGACCGAGGACCACCTGCCCCTATATCAAACAGACGTTCGCCCATGCCGCGAAAGGTACGCCAGACCTATGACACACCGAGCGGCAGGCCAGCGACCGCCGTCCGCTGGCCCACCAGGCACGGACGATCCCGTCGGGCTGCGACTGATCGAGGGCTTCGAGGCTGCGGGCTCGGTCTTGGCGAGGTCGAGGGCGACGACGTGGTCCGCTACAGGCCACTGCTCGCCGGTTGTCGGGAGCGGCGGTGCGTAGCCCCGGTTAGGTCAGGAGGGCTTGTCTAGGCCTACTAGGTCGTAGCTCATGGTGACGAGCTGCCGTGCGGTGTCCATGTTGTTGGCGTTGGGGTTGGGGGTCTCCATGGGCCAGCCGCCGGCGCGGCACTGCTCGTCGCGGTAGAGGATGCTCCACTGGCTGAAGTACGCGCCGGAGTGCTGGGGAGCGTCGTCGGACAGCAGGCAGTGGAGCGTCGTCTGGGCCGACTCCTCGCTGCTGTCGGACACCAGCCGGCTGATGGGGCGCATGATCGCCATCGCGGTGCGCATCGGCAGGCTGCCGCCGGACCCGAAGTTGGAGCGGGCTTATCCGGGGTGGACCGAGAATGCCGAGACGCCGGTGCCGGTCAGCCGCTCGGCGAGTTCCTTGGCGTAGAGGACCGTCGCCACCTTCGCCTCGCTGTAGGCGCGCATGGCGTTGAAGTCGCGCCGCTGGTAGTTGAGGTCGTCGAGCACCACCTGCGGCCGGTTCTTGAGGCTTCCGGCGTGGACGACCGACGACACGATCGCCATTCGCGGCGGCGCGGTCGCCCGGGGCGTGGTCGAGGAGGAAGCTCGGTCAGCAGGAAGTGGCCGAACTTTGGGCACGGTTGCGTCTGTTTTCTAAAAGCATATAGTTCTATACGGTTTATGAAAGTTCCTGCGCCGTCGCTCGCTCCCATCCTTCGCTCAGACGCCCAGGGCAGGATCTTGGCGCGCGTGCTCGCCGACCCCGACAAGAGCCACAGCTTGTCTGACCTGGTCGCTGCGACGGGCACGAGCATGCCGACGGTGCTGCGGGAAGTGCTTCGGGCCGAGCAGGCCGGAATTCTCGCCACCGAGAAGGTCGGTCCCATGCGGCGAGTGTGCGCCAGGGCTGGCCATCCGCTGTACGGCGCGGTGCGCCGGATCATTCTCGCCACCTACGGCCCGCCGGCGGTGGTCGCCGAAGAGTTCGCCGGCATCGAGGGGGCTGAAGCGGTCCTGTTGATCGGTTCTTGGGCCGCGCGCTACTTGGGCGAGGCGGGCCGAGCCCCAAACGACGTCGACGTGCTGGTGGTCGGAGACGCCGACCGCGATCTCGTGGACGACGCTGCCCAACGGGTCGAGGAACGGATCGGGATGCCGGTCCAAGCGACCGTCCGCACGCACTCCCAGTGGAGATCCGGGCGCGGGAGCTTCATCCGAGAAGTCAAGTCGCGGCCGTTCGTCGTCGTCCTCGCGAACGACGAGCAGGAACCAGGAAGAGAACTTCTTGAACTCGAGACCAAAGGCGGCAGATCCCCATGAGCTGGCAACGGGGACACGCCGAGATCGAACGATTGATCGCGGACGGCGAACTCGAACAGGTGGCCCCCTCGGCCGCGGTCGCCGGTCGGTTGGTGGCTGACGCCGACGCCCATATCAGGCTCGCATCAAAGGGCACCTCAGACGACCCGGCAGGCGCGCTCCAGCTTTCCTACGATGCCGCACGCAAGGCTGCTGCGGCACTGCTCGCGGTACAAGGGCTGCGCGCCACCACCCGAGGGGGCCACATCGCTGTCATCGATGCCGTGCGCTGCCAATTCAACGATCGCGGCGGAATGGAGGTATTCGGCCGCCTGCACGCCATGCGTCGGCGCCGAAACCGCACCGAGTATCCCGACGAAGACTCCCCCGGAGTCGACGAGCACGACGCCCAGCAAGCCCTCAACACCGCACAAGCCGTGATTAACGCGGCAAAGCGGCTCCTCGACAGCGGACGCCTGGACGTCTTCGAATAGGCCCGAAGCCGGGCCTTGGGCCTCGGCTGCGGCGGTGTGGGAGACTCACGGATGCCTGACGACGCCCCCGACTTCACCCTGGGAGCAGCTATGACGAAGCCCGTCGACTCGGTCGTGTCACCCGACGCGGCGACCGAGGGGGACGCGGCTGGTGACCTGACGCTGGTCAGGAGATCTCGGAGCTTGAGCCTGTCGGGTGGGGCGCGTGACGGCATCGGTGACGTGCTGGGGACGTTGGACCGCTACGCGCCGCTGGCAACCGACGGCATATGGCTGGAGGACTTGACTGTAGATGTGGCCCCGCTGTTGGCGGACTGGGATGTGGAGTTCTGCCATCGTTGGGGGGACTGGCCCTCGCGTTTGGAGCACTTCCCGACGTCGACTGCTGTGGACATAGGGATCGATTTGGTTGCGCAGCGGCGGTCGGACGGCCGTCTGATCGCGATCCAGTGCAAGGCCCGTCAGCTGGGCTCCGACGGCACCGGGCATGAGATCGGCAAGAACGAGATCGCCAAGTTCCAGGCCATCGCCGCCAATGAGCTGTTCGCTGAGCGGTGGCTCGTCACCAACGGGGCGGTCCCGCTCAACGCCACCGCAGTGCGCGCGATCGAGGTCAGCGGCAAACCGATCAAGGTCGTCAACCTGGCAGCCGATGTGACCGCCCAGGCAGCAGTCGAGTCGGGCGAGGTCGAGTCGGACTGCCCGCACTGCCTCGACGGTGAAGGCGTCCAGACGAGGTCGTGCATGCAGCGCGAGGCCGTTGAGGACAGTGTGCGCATTCTGCGTGAGCACGCCGCGGCCGACTCGGGCGGTCTGCCGCGCGGTCAGGCGCGGGGCAGGATCATCTTGCCGTGCGGGTCTGGCAAGACGCGGGTGGCGCTGCGGATCATTGAGCAGTTGGCGGGCGGGGGACGCCTGTCGGTGGTGCTTTGCCCGTCGATCGCGCTGGTGGCGCAACTTCGGCGTGAGTTCCTGCAACACGCCAGTGACGAGATTCGTGCGTTGGCGGTGTGTTCGGACCAGACCGCGGGCTATGACCCCGCCAAGGAGGGGAACGCGGTCCGTGCGCTGGACCCGACTCAGGACAACAGCAATGTCAGCGCCTCAGAGGTCAAGGGGCTGGTGACCACCGACGCCGACGTGATCGCCGAGTGGATCAAGGAAGCAGCCCGCGACGAACGGACGAGCGTGGTGTTCGGCACCTATCAGAGCGCCAGCAGGGTCGCGGAGGCTTTGCGGCTCACCGGCGCGTCGGTGGAGGTTCTGGTCTGTGACGAGGCGCACCGCACCGCGTCGTTGCGTCGCCGCAGGAACGGGGCCGGGCTGGATCGACTCAGAGAGTTCACGCTGTGCCACGACCAGGAGGCGTTCCCGGCCCGCTATCGCGTCTACCAGACCGCCACGCCGCGCATCTACAACCACACGGCGTCGGTCAGGAGAGTCGACGCTTCGGAGTATGTGGTCAGGTCCATGGACGACGAGGCGGTCTTCGGTGTGGAGCTGTACCGCCGAAGCTACGTGGAGGCCGTGGAGAACGGGTGGCTTGCCGACTATCGGATCATCGCTTTGGGGGTGGCGGACCCCGAGGCGTACGCCGCGGCCAACGAACTGGCGCGCACGACGGAGTCCAAGGGCCGCTCGCAGCTGACGACGGTGGACTACCTGCGCGGTCTGGCGCTCGCGCTGGTCATGGGCGGCGCGACGAGGACAGACGACGACCGCGGCGTCGCCGTCGAGTCGTGCATCGCGTTCATGAACACGGTCGAGAAGTCGAAGAACACGGCCAAGGACCTCCAGACGGCAACCGTTCGGGATTGGCTGGCGAAGCGGACAGGCGACCGAGAGCCTGCGGGCTTCGCGCTGGAGCATCTGGATGCCACATACAACGTCGCCAAGCGAGACAACGCCAAGCGCCGCCTCGCGACGGCCTCTGCCGATGCGCCGCACGGCATCATCAACGTCGGCATCTTCGGGGAGGGCACCGATTCGCCCACCCTGAGCGCGGTCGCCTTCCTGGAACCGCGTAAGAGCCCGATCGACGTGGGTGTGAGCATCCCCCCTGATCTTGGAGGCATCGTCTAAGGGGAGACGTGATGCCTGAGACACGAAGACAGTACGACCCGGAGTTCAAGGCCGGTGCTGTGCGGATCGTCCAAGAGACTCGCAGGTCGGTCGCTGAGGTGGCCCGCGAGCTGGGGATCGGTGCGGGCACCTTGGGCAACTGGGTGCGAAGGGAGCGCGCCGAGCGCTCAGGCGAGGGCCTCGACGGCGACGACCGCGCCGAGCTGGCGCGGCTGCGCCGCCGCTGCGCCGAGCTGGAGATGGAGCGTGATGTGCTCAAACGATCAGTGGTCCTCTGGGTCAAGGAGGCGACGCGGTGAGCCTGACTGAGCACATCGCGGCGCAGAGGACCGACCACGGGGTGCCTCACGCGGTCACCTGCCGGGCGCTGGGGGTGGCCGAGTCCAGCTTCTATGAGCGCCGCGGCCGGCAGCCCTCGGCCGCCCGGCTGCGCCGCGAGCGCCTCGATGAGGCGGTGAGGGCCTGCTTCGAGGCGTCCGGGGGCACCTACGGCTCTCCCAGGGTGCTGGCCCAGCTGCGCCGAGACGGCCACACGGTGTCAAAGAAGTCCGTGGAGGCCTCCATGGCCCGACAGGGCCTCCAGGGCCGCCGCCGGCGCCGCCGGCGCGGCCTCACCAGAGCCGACAAGGCCGCCGACCCGGTGCCCGACCTGCTAGAGCGCGACTTCACCGCGGCGGCCCCCGACCAGAAATGGGTCGGCGACTTCAAACAGGTCAACACCGACCAGGGACCCGTGTTCCTCGCGACCGTCGAGGACCTCTACAGCCGGCGCATGCTCGGCTACGCCACCTCGGACTCCTACCCCACAGCCGACCTGGCCGCAACCGCGCTCAACATGGCCACCGCCACCCGAGGCGGCGACATAGCGGGCGTGATCTTCCACACCGACAAAGGCTCCCAAGACACCTCGCGAGACTTCGCCGCGGCCTGCGGCCGCCTCGGGGTCACCCAGTCCATGGGACGAGTCGGCTCAGCGCTCGACAACGCCTGCGCCGAGTCGTTCTTCTCCACCCTCCACCACGAGCTCATCTCTCGGCGGAACTGGCCCACCCGAGACCAGGCCCGAGCAGACATCGCCGCCTGGATCGACACCTGGTACAACCCCAAACGGCTACATTCCGCCAACAACATGACCAGCCCCAACGACCACGAACTAGCCAACGCCGCCTAAACCAACCCTCCAAGAAACGGGGGGAAGCTCACCTCGACCTCACCATGCCGCGGATTCTCAGCATCGAGCAAGAGTTCGTTGATCGGTATGTCATCTCGTCTCACGGCGATTGAGGCTAGCGGCGCTACGCGGTTGAAGGGGCAGGCAGCGTAGGCTGAACACCCGCGCGCGTCGGGGCCTCGCGAGTCTGGCAGGTGTGGCTGTCTGGACAGGTGAGGCCCCGACATGTCCGATCTTGTACGTGCACCGACGGCGGCCGTTCTCTGGGACGCGCCCGACGGCGGCGCCGAGGCGGTAGGGCTGAACGCGGGGGATGACCACGGTGAAGCACCAAGTGGTACCAGTAACTGCCAGTTTATTGGCGTTTTGACTGCCACTTTGTTGGCGTATGATGGGCTGGCAGGGCTGGACAGGGGCTAGGCGATGAGCGATGGGATCACTCCTGAGGGCTACGTGCCTCGGGTGGTGGACGACGAGATGCGCCGGGCGTTGAAGGCGATGCCCGCGGTCGTGGTCGAGGGTCCCCGAGCCTGTGGCAAGACCTGGACCGGGCGGCGGTTCGCCAACAGCGCGGTGTACCTCGACGAGCGGGCGAGCGACGGCGCTCGATGCCGGGATGGATCCCGCCCCGCTGCTTGACGGGCCGGTGCCGCGGCTGCTGGACGAGTGGCAGCTCGCGCCGGGGATCTGGAACCCGATGCGGCGGGCCTGCGACGCCCGCGGCAGCAGGGGACAGTTCATCCTGACCGGCTCCGCCGACCCGCCCGACGACATCACCCGGCACTCCGGGGCCGGGCGGATCATGCGGGTGCGGATGCGTCCCATGAGCCTGTATGAGAGCGGCGAGTCCACCGGCGGCGTGTCGCTCGGCGCGCTCCTCGACGGTGAGAGCGTCACGGCCGCTGACTCCGGCCTCTCGCTCGGCGATGTGCTGGAGCTGGCGTGCCGGGGCGGATGGCCCCAGACCCGCGACGCGGACACCGACACCGCGGCCGACGCGGCCCGGGCCTACCTCGGCGAGATCAGCCGCACCGACGTGTCCAGGGTGGACGGCGTCGACCGCGACCCGCTGCGGGTGGGCCGGCTGCTGGTGTCGCTGGCGCGCAACGTGGCCACCGGGCTGCGGCACACAGTGCTCGCGGCCGACACCGCCGAGGCCGGGGAGGCGCCGCTGGAGCGTCGCACCGTGGCTGGCTACCTGGCCGCGCTGGCTCGCCTGTTCGTCGTGGAGGAGGTGCCCGCCTGGCGACCGCACCTGGCGTCTCGCGCCCAGGCACGGCGCGCCCCCAAGATCCACCTGGCGGATCCGTCGCTGACGACGGCCGCGCTCGAAGCCGGCGTGGACGGGCTGATGCGCGACCTCGGCTTCGCCGGGCGGCTGTTCGAGTCGATGGCGATCCGCGACCTGCAGGTCTACGCCCGAGCCAACCGCTGCTCGCTCTCGCACTACCGCGACAGCGACAACCTGGAGGTCGACCTGATAGTCGAGCATCCCGACGGCCGGTGGATCGCGGTCGAGGTCAAGCTGGGCGGATCAGCCGCCATCGACAAGGCCGCCGAGTCGCTGCACCGCCTGGTCGCCAAGCTCGACCGGGCCAGGACGGGCGACCCGGCCAAGCTCGTCGTGGTCACCGTCGGCGGCTACACCTACGAGCGCCCCGACGGCGTCGCGGTGGTCCCGCTCACCTCGCTGGAACCGTGATGGGCCAGGCCGCGGCTAGGCGTTGCCTTCGCCGGCTTCCCCAAAGCCCACTGGCAGAAGATCTGGTCCACCAACCCACCAATCCGACCTCCCGCTTGACGTAGAAGCTCATCTAGTCGTGCGTTGTCGTACCCCATGGGGTACATTGATCTGCGACGGAGGGAGCGGAGTCCACCGCCTGCGCAGGGGAACCTGAGCACTCGGCCGACAGGCTGACTTCAGGCGGGCCGGCCCCCCGGCCCCCGCGTCAGGTTCCGCCCTGAGGCACGGCGGCGGTGACCCCTGTCCCACCGTGGCTGGGTCAGATGCCAGCCGGACTCGACGGACTTGATCCCATAGGCCTCGATACGGCGGCGCCTCCAGATCACCGGTGCGAGAGCCTCGAGGTAGGCGGGCTCGATCCGGTGCGGCGGGCTCGGTCCGGGCGTGGTCGCCTGCAACATGGCCCGCCGGAGTGCAGCAGGGGTGCTTGTTGATTGCTGTCAGGCTCGGCGACGAGAACCAGCCAGACGCGAATGCTCCTCGCCTGCTGCTACAGTGCCAGACGGGCCGCGGACCCAGGCAAGAGCACCAAGATCGGCCACATCCGGTATGCCACCGCAACGCCCGCGAACACAGCTGCGGTGACGGATCGTGAGCCATACGGTTGGGCGGTCGAGATGACAGAACGAAGAGCATGAAGCGACGACGCCAGAAGGATCCCAGGCTGGCAGTTGTGGATGTGGAGACAACAGGTTTCTCCCGACATGACCGCGTTTTGGAGTTCGCCTGCGTCACTGTCGTTGACGGCGCTGTAGTTGATGAGTACGAGACTCTGATTCAGCCCAACCGAGATCCAGGCCCAGTGCATGTGCATGGCATCACCCCGGACATGCTGCAGCAGATGCAGGCCTACCGGAACCAAACCACACCGCGTTGACTGATGCCCGTACCGTCGCTTTGCTAGTTGACCTGCACGCCCCACGCGGCGCTCTGCGGAGGCTTCGAAGTGCATCGTGGGCACCGAGTGTCGCTGCCAGTGGGATCACAACTCGTCGTCCGGCTGCACCGCCGCGGCGTGGGTCTCTGCATCAGGCTGCCACTCGCACCCGCTGGCCGGGCAATCCCGAAGACTCGACAGCTCTCTACTTGGATGCACTCGACCGCTGTCTCGACGACGGAGTGCTTGAAGACCATGAACTCGCCTGGTTGGATCGCACCGCGAGCGACCTCAGGTTGAACGCGTCTGAGAGGATCCACCTTCACAGGCAATACTTCGACCGGCTGACCCAGCAGATACTCGCGGACGGGATCGTCACCGAGAGCGAACAGCAAGTAGCGGAACAGATCGCTGAAGCACTCACCCTCGGCCCTACCGACATTCGTGTCACCGAGGAGGCAGCACACCGGGTGGAACTTGGTACAGGCACGAGAGTGTGCTTCACCGGTGAAGCCATCGTTGATGGCAACCTTGTGAATAGGGCGCTGTTGAAGAAGATTGCGACGCTCGCCGGGATGTTGCCCTTGAACTCGGTGACCAAGAAGTGCGATGTACTCGTTGCCGCCGATCCTCTATCTCAGTCCGGCAAGGCCCGCACCGCACGCGATCGGGGCATCCCAATCATCAGCGTTCAGGACTTCCTAGACGCGACATGATCCGCCGGAGCAGAGACGACATGCCCCCGGACACACCCAACGGGCGTCGGCGGTGACGCCTCGGACAATGTGCCGGTTGTGCGCTTCCGCGCTCAACGTGTATTGTGTGTTCAGCGGAGAGGACCGACGTATGCGGTACCGTGAGTTCTGCTCCTCTGCTGCAATCGCAGAACCGTGCCCCGCTTCGGCGGGGCACGGACGCGTCGGGAGGAACGTTGTACCTGTGCTTCGTCGATGAGTCCGGCACGCATGGGGCGAGTCCGGTGCTCGTCGTGGGCGGGATCATCATCCACGAGGAGGACGGGCCCGCGCCGCCAGCCGGGGTTCTATGTCGGCGATGCCGCGTCTACTCCACCAGACACTACCGACGCGGCCCTCGACACCGGGGTGCTGGTGCACGATCAGACCGTCGTCGGAGCCGACGCCTTCGCGTTCGTGGAACCCAGAGGCCAGGCCCGCCGCGTCTCCCCACAGGGGCCCTGCGGCAGCCGGCACGAGCACGACGACCAGGACCACCAGCGCCACGTCCGCCGCAGCGGCGGCGATCTGTCCGTTCCGCGTCTTGAGGATCGCCGCCGAGCACTCGGGCGGCAAGTCGAGCGGAGATCGCTCATCGTTGTTGGCGCTGTTTCAGTTCGTTGACGGCGGCGAGCAGTTCGTCCATGCGGGTGTCGATGTCCCGGTTGGAATCACGTCTTGTTGTCATCGCGGCGGCGACGTTGGCCGTGACAACCCCGAAAGCGGCTATCCCGGTGATCATCAGCACCGCCGCGATGGCCCGACCCTCTGCCGTGACTGGGGCGATGTCGCCGTAGCCAACAGTGGTCACGGTAGTGATCGCCCACCAGGCAGCGTCGCCGTAGTGGTCAATGTTGCCGTTGCTGTCTCGTTCCACCATCCACACCCCGGCGGAACCGGCGGCGACGATGGCGGGCACCAGCGCGATCAGGACACGTCCTGTGAGTCTGCCCCACAGGCGTAGCGCCGCATGCCAGAAGTGGGAGCAGTACGCGGCGACACGTGCGGCTCGCAGCACCCGCAGTGCTCTGGCGGAGCGCAGCACCCGCAGCGGCCGGAAGTAGGGGAGCACCGACAGCACGACGATGACGACGTCGTACCAGTGCTTGACCAGATACCGTGCACGGCCGCTGCCCACGAGCCATGTCCGCGCTGCCAAGTCCGCTAGGAACAGGCCCCATATCGCCCAATTGGCGATGCTGGCGACCCAGCCCACCGTGCCACTGGCCGCTTCTTCCGCCACGAGCAGCGGAACGGACCCCAAGGCCGCCACCAGCAGCGGTAGGTCCGCGCGCCGCTCCCAGGCGGCGACTCTGCCCGAGATGATCGGCCTTGAATCGCTGACAGCCATTGGCATTTCTCCTATTGGGACGCTTACGGGACAGCAAGGATGCCAGATGCCGAACGCGGCGACGAACGCTGCCGCGTCGCTCGGTCTGTCCTGCCGAGCGGTTCCTAGCCGTTGTGGACAGAGAGGTGGTAGCAGCGCGACGAGGGGTGACACCACCCGACGCACCCCCATCCAGACCCAGACCCTCACCGCCATCGGAACCGACACCCGCACCTGGGACAAAGCCACCATCACCTGACCCCGCCCAAGCCCCCACCCGGGCACCCGAACCGCCGATGTAGTGGAAACACTCCACCAACACGCCCCCTCTGACCTCCCAAAACGCGAAACACCCGCCAAATTCGGGTCAGGAAGGGCATCGCGGGCAACTACGGGTGCGAGCGTCCTGACGGCGTTGCGGTGGTGTTCCTCACTTCGCTGAGGCCGTGATGGCGCCGGTCGGCGGCTGGGCGTCGGTGAACCTGACGCAGCGGGGGACCTTGTAGTGGGGGTCGTGCCCCGGCAGAAGTCCTTGACGTCCTCGGCGGTGGTGTCGGCGCCGTCTCGTAGCTGGACTCGGGCCGTGACCTCCTCGCCGTAGCGGGGCGTCGGGCACGCCGATCACCGGCACCTCCACGATGTCAGGGCGGGTGTAGAGGAACTCCTCGACCTCGCGGGGGTAGACGTTCTCGCCGCCGCGGATGATCATGTCCTTGATCCGCCCGACGATGTTGACGTAGCCGTCGTCGTCCATCACCGCTAGGTCGCTGGTGTGCATCCAGCCCTCGGCGTCGATGGCCGCCGCGGTGCGATCTGGGTCTTTCCAATAGCGTCGCCGGAAGCGACCTCGGCGCTGCGCGCGTCGCGCCCGCCGTACTGGGCGACGATACGGGTCAGGTTCTCGGGGATCGCCTCCTCCGGCAGCGGCACCCCGGGCGGCTGTTCGAGTCGATGGCGACCCGCGACCTGCAGGTCTACGCCCGAGCCAACCGCGGCTCGCTGTCGCACTACCGCGACAGCGACAACCTGGAGGTCGACCTGATAGTCGAGCATCCCGACGGCCGGTGGATCGCGGTCGAGGTCAAGCTGGGCGGATCAGCCGCCATCGACAAGGCCGCCGAGTCGCTGCACCGCCTGGTCGCCAAGCTCGACCGGGCCAGGACAGGCGACCCGGCCAAGCTGGTGGTGCTCACCGCCGGCGGCTACACCTACGAGCGTCCCGACGGCGTCGCGGTGGTCTCGCTCACCTCGCTGGGCCCGTGACTGGCGCCGACCGGCGGGTAGGCGTTGGGGACTGCGGCAGCTTCGGCTAGATGCCAGCTCGCGTCAGGTTGTCAGCATGTGATGCGGGCGGGTCGCCGACGGCGGTGCGGTGTCGGTGGCCATGCGACAGAAAAATCGGTCATACCTACGGATGTCGCCAGGCGGGGTTGCAATCGCCGCTCAGCCTCGTGTTATCATGCACACGTACTACTACACCGGCGCCTAGGCTCCGGCTCCATCTGGGGCCGAGGCCGAACGCCACCCCCTACGGCCGCCTACTAGGCGGCCGTAGTTGCGTTGCAGGGGCTTCTAGCGTCAGCGGCAAGGTAGCCTTGCCCGGCTGTGGGCGACGGTCAGAAGTCGGCCCAGATTGCAGGAACGACCATGTACATCTGCTACGTAGACGAATCAGGCGGCTTCGAGGCTCCCAACCAGGCTCCCGGCGCTACCCCTCTGATGACATTCGCTGGACTCATCATTCACGCGGGGGCGCTCGCAGGCCTTACCACCGACTTTCTCGACCTCAAGCACCGCTTCTATCCAGGACTCCGAAGCGTGCGCAACCTAGATCTCGTTCTCAGCGAAGTGAAGGGATCAGAGCTCCGCAAGAGAGTCCGCTCACAGAGCAGGGAAAGACGACGTCATGCAATCGGCGTGTTGGATTCAACAGTCAATCTCATTGAGCGGTACGACCTGCAGCTGCTTGGGCGAGTCTGGATCAAGGAGCCCAAAGAAGCACTCGATCCACGATCGAGTTACACATTTGCAATCCAAGACATCGCTAGGCATTTCAACCACTTCCTGGAGTCAAGGACTGATTCGGGCTTGGTGGTGTGTGACGGGAGAGCCCACAGCCAAGACGCTCAAGTCTCCCACTCGATCTTCACCCTCAAGCACAAGCAATCAGGGGATGCGCTCTCACGCTTGGTCGAAGCGCCTGTCTTCGGTCGCAGCGAGAACCACGTCGGATTGCAGCTTACGGACATCCTTGCATCTGGCCTGATCTTCCCGATAGCCGCACGTGTCTATTGCGCTGCTCATGTGAGCGGCACTCACACCCATCGGGGCTATGATGTGCTACGAACCCGATTCTCGGCGCGTCTACGCCCTCGGCAGCACCTGTACCGAGATTCAAGCGGGCGCACGCGAGGCGGGATCGTCGTCAGCGACAAGCTAGGCAAGAAGTCCTCGAGCCTGCTGTTCAAGCCGCCAGCGCCGTAGCCGGTGCGGTCAGGCGGTCTGGAAATCCGGGTCCGCAGGACGCTGCGTCGGGGAGTTCGAGTTCGTGGGTCTCGTGAGGGGTGAAGCGCTTGCCGACAGCTGACCGGACGAGGCTCCATCCCTCGACTTGGCAGAAGCGCAGATGGTCTCGTCGGGTGGGCGCCGGATGGCTCACTGCTGGTCGCCGCGCACTCATTCGGCTATGTCGGCGTCGCCGTTGAGCGACACGAACTGGACGAGCGGCCACTGGTGTTGGTGATTGGGCACGAACCGAAGCCGGGCCTCCCAATCTTCGACGTATTCCCTGAGGGCGGAGACGAACTCGTCGACAGCTTCGTCCAGGTCGGCACCGTCGGCGGCGACCGGCGTTCCCGGCAGGAGCACCGACCACCCTCCGGCCTCAGCGACCGCCTCCGGCCGAGGAAGCCGCCTCGAATCCGACAGAACTCCTCGCAACCTCTCGCTCTTGATCAAGGCGACCTCCTGGCCGTGACGCCGGATGCCGATCGGCAGTCCCGCTTCTGCGGTGTCGAGCACCTCTCGTAGTCGGCTGCGCGTGTCGCTGTAGGACAGGTATTCCACAGTCGCCTCCCCTTGATCGACCCGACAAGCGTACTTCAAGTACCTACTGTACGCATATCCCGTCAACGCCCGGCTCTCCCGTGTCGGCGTCCGGGAGTCCTTTGCTGTGAGCCGCCGACCCGGTGTTCAGCGTTGCGGACTGCGGCGACGTCTTCCAGGCCGAGCTCGCCTGCTTGACGAACTGGCGCGCGGTCTCTGGGGTGAGGTATACTCCTTGGTATGCCTGATACAACTACCATCAAGGTGTCCGTCCAGACTCGGGATGCTCTGCGCCGGCTTGCTGACCGTGAGGGGCTCACCTTCGACGCACAGATCGAGAAGCTAGTCCGACGGGAGCGTCGCCGCATCATCGGGGCTCAGCTCGCAGGCGCCCCACTCGATGCCGGCGACGAGGCCGTGCTCGATGCGTCGGCGAGCGACGTTGCTGATGCGAGCGGGTGACATCGTCCGGTGCGATTTCGGTACGCCGGCGCGAGGCGAGCCGGGGTTCGTCCGACCGGCCATCGTCGTCACCTCCGATGATGTGCTCGAGTTCCGGCAGCACGCGATCGTGGTCGTCCCATGCACGCCCACGAGGCGAGGATGGCTGACCGAGGTAGACGTCCCCGGATTCGGTGTCGCCCAGGCGCACCTGCCGACGACCATCAGCGTCGACCGCATCATCGAGACGACAAGCACGAACATCGGGCCCGCCGCACTCCGACAGATCCAGGAACTCATCGCCGACCTGCTCGGACTCCCAGGGGCATGAACATCAGCCGGCTGCTCCGGCGATCTCAAGATGTGCAGCACCGTCCGAGCAGCGCCCCGTCTGCATTGCTCGAAGGTCAGCGTCCGCCCCGCTGATGCGCGTCGCGGGCCGGTGGTAGCCTGTCGGCGTGACTAGGCGGGACAAGGTGCTGGTGGAGTACCGCGACGGCATCCGCGCCGCTGCGAGGCGCAACAAGGCGCGCTCGATCGCGCTTGTGGGGTCGGTGGCGCGCGGCGATGACACCGCCGACAGCGACTACGACTTCCTGATCGAGTTCGAGCCCAGGGTGTCGCTGTTCGACCTGGCCAGGCTTCAAGTTGAACTGGAGGACCTGCTCGGAGGGGAAGTCGACATCGTGAACGCCGCCCGGCTCCGTGACAGCCACCGCGGCATGACCGGAGACGCCATCGCCCTATGAGCCGGTCCGACGCCGAACGGGTTGCGGACATTTTGGACGCCGCCGAGCAGCTGGCGGAGATCGCGAGTGAGGGGCGCTGCGAGTTCGACGGGAACTGGAAGGCCCGCCTGGCCGCTGAGCGGCTCATCGAGATCATCGGGGAGGCCGCCGGGGCGATATCCCCCGAACTGGCCCGGGCGCATCCCGGGCTGCCGCTTCGGGAAGCCAAGGGCATGCGCAACTTCTTGTCCCATGAATACTGGCACTCTGACCCTGACGAGCTGTGGGAGGCGATAGAGAACGACATCCCGGCGTTTGTGCCCCAGTTGGAGGATGTCGCCGCTGCGCTCGCGGCAACACAGGGGGAGCCGCAGTAGCCCGCCGCGGCAGCGTTGGGTGGCGGGCGTTGGTCAGGGCTCCAGGGTGGCGTAGAGGGTGTCGATCTCGGCTGACCAGTCGGTGCGCCACTCAGCCTTGGTGGTGTCGTCGATCCAGGCGGCGTCGATGCCGTTGAGTGCCATCTCCTTGAGGGTGTCGAGGCTGAGGCCCATCTCCCGGTGCAGGCGCACGTACTCGTTGCCCAAGTCGGACACGAACATGGCCGGGTCGTCGGAGTTGACCATCATCTTCAGGCCTTCGTCGGCCATCTGCTTGATGGCGTGATCCTCCGCGCTGAGGTCGCGCCACACGGTGGTGTAGCCGGTGGTGGTCGGGCACACGGTGAACGCGATCTGGCTCTCGACGCAGCGGGCCACGAGTTCGGGGTCGTCGATCACGTGGTAGCCGTGGTCGATGCGCTCGCAGCCCAGCAGGTCGATGGCGGCCCGCACGTTGTCGGCTGGCCCGACCTCGCCGGCGTGCGACGTGCGGTGCAGTCCATGCTCGGTCGCCGCCCGGAACGCGTCCACATAGTCCTCCGACGGGAACCCGATCTCGTTGAAGTCCAAGCCCACGCCGATGATCTGCGGGTCGGGATGGGCCGCCACCATCTCGACGAACTCCACGGCCCGGGCCGGGCCCAGCTCTCGGTTGATGGCCGGGATCAGGTTGCTCTCCAACCCCCGCTCGGCCTTGATGTCGGCCATACCGGCGAGCACGCCCGCCAGCATGGTCGGATACTCGACGCCCATCTCGAAATGCGACTCGGGGCTGAAGAACAGCTCTACGTAGCGGGTGCCGCTGTCGGCGCAACGGGCCAGGCACTCGTAGGTCACCCGCCGGAAGTCGGCCTCCTCCTGGATCGACCGGCACACCAGCGAGTAGACGAGCAGGAAGTCGGCCAGGCTGTCGTACTCGTACAGGTCGGCCACCTGATCGTGGGCCGGCAGCTCCAGCCCGTGCTTGGCGGCCAGCTCCGCGAACGTGCCCGCGTCCACCGCACCCTCCAGATGCAGATGCAACTCCGCCTTGGGCATCCGCCGCAACACAGTCTCGACATCCATAACGCCTCCCTCGCACGGTCGCACGGTCGCCCGGCGACCCTACGGCCACCCCTCGCCACGAACCCAATCCAGCCAAACCCAGCCGCCCGCACCAGCGCCCCGACCAGCGCCCGACAAGCGCGGATGCTACGACAGCAGCGCGTGGCCCAGCTCCGCAACGATGGCGACGGCGTCCACTATCCGTGGGCCTTGTTCTCGTGTGCGGGAACACAGAACGGTCACCGGTGTCCTTGCAGAAGTCGCGGGTCAGGGCTCTGTGGGTGTGGGCTCGATGATGGCTGACGGGGTGAAGACGGTGAGGCTCGACAGGAAGGCGTGGACGAGCTGTCGGTCGCCTGCGATGTCGGCCCCGTCGAGCGCTTCGGCGTCCTGGATCGAGGCGAGCAGGGTGTCGCGGTCGATCCGGACCGACGCGGCCGCGTCGGGGTCCACCGCGCCGGGGCGGTGGTGCACCGCCGACCGGCCGACCCCCAGGACGTGGTCCTCCCCGAGGTCGGTGAAGTGGAGGTTGACGGTGACCGGTCCCGCGTCGAAAGCGGCCGGGTCGAAGCGCACGCCGATGATGTCGATCATGTGCTCGGCGGTCATGGCCTGCGCCATGCGGTGGATGGGGGCGTGCCGAAGCTGCGGCGAGCCCTCCCGGAGCTCCTGGGCACCCATGAGGTACGCGCTGCGCCACGTCCCCGACTCGGACTGGTAGCCGAGCTGCTCCAGCGCGTCGGCCTGGAGGCTGCGAGCCTGCCGGTTCGACGGGTCGGCGAACACCACATGGTTGACCACCTGCGCCACCCAGCGGTACTCGCCGCGGTCGAAGCACTCCTGAGCCTTCGCCACCACCGCGTCGGCGCCGCCCATGAAGTCCACGTAGTTCGAGCCTGCCTCCACCGGCGGAAGCGGGTCGAGGTTGGCCGGGTTGCCGTCGTACCAGCCCAGGTAGCGGTCGTAGACCGCCCGGCAGTTGTGCGACACGGTGCCGTAGTAGCCGCGCACGTGCGACTGGTCGAACTCGTCGGGCAGCTGCATCCGCGCCGCGATCTCGGTGGGCTTGAGCCCGGTGTTGGCCAGCCGCACCGTCTGGTCGTGCAGCCAGCGGTACACGTCGCGCTGCATCGCCAGGAAGCCCCGCACGTCGTCGGTGCCGAACCGCGGCCAATGGTGGCTGGCGAACATCACGTCGGTGTCGTCGGCCCACAGGTCGATCGCCTCCTGGATGTACTTGCTCCAAGCCAGGGCGTTGCGGGTCGGCGCCCCGCGGATCGGGTACAGGTTGTGCAGGGTGTGGGTGCAGTTCTCGGCCATGCACAGCAGCCGCTTGTCAGGGAAGTAGAAGCACATCTCGACCGGCGCCTCGGCGTCGGGGGTGTACTGGAACACCGTGCGGATCCCGTTGATCGTCAGTTCCTGCCCGGTGGCGGTGACCAACTCGGTGGGTGCGAGCAGGTCCGACGGGGCCTGGCCGAACGCCGAGCCGAGCCCGCAGTCCACATGTCCCAGCGGCCCCGGCTCCAGCCGCAGCCCGAACTGGTAGGCGGCCCGCCTCGCCATGATCGGCCCGGCGATGATCAGTTCGCTCACCACCTCCTCGAGGAATCCCTCAGGTGCCACGATCCGCACGTCGCCCCGCTCGACGGCCTCGCGGCTGGTGACCCCGTACACGCCGCCGAAGTGGTCGACGTGGGAGTGGGTGTATATGACCGCGGTCACGGGGCGTTCGCCCAGGTTCCGGTTGGCCAGATCGAGCGCAGCCGCGGCGGCCGGGGCGTTGGTGAGCGGGTCGATGACCAGCCAGCCGTCGTCGCCGGCGAGGAAGGTGATATTGGCGATGTCGTAGCCCCGGACCTGCCAGACGCCCTCGGCCACCTCGAAGAGCCCGTGCTGGACGTTGAGCCGCGCCTGGCGCCACAGGCTCGGATGCACCGAGTCCGGCGCGGTCGCCGACTCCGACACGAAGCCGTGGTGGGCCACGTCGTACACGACATGGTCGCCCACGGTCACCCGGCCGTCGTCGAGCTGGGCCAGAAGCCCGCGAGTCGCCCGGTCGAAGTCGCCGGGATCATCGAAGGCGACCACCGCCGCCGAATTCGCCGCAACGGTGAAACCCGACGGCGGTTTGGGATTGTCGTGCCCCACGTCGTCGCCGTCCTTGTCATCGCCGACAGGTGCAGCACGGAACGTAGCCCCTTCGGTCGGGCGATGTGCCGTGTCCGTCCCCGGCAGCGACGCTAGCTCAGCAGCCGGAGAGCGTGGCGAACGCCGGTGTGGCAGCATGTGTGAGCAAGTATTGACAGACAGACGCAGGTGCGGCGATGAACTCTTCGCAAAGCGACGCCATCTTCTCGGCCCTCGCCGATCCCACTCGGCGGGCCATCCTCAGCCTTGTCGGCGAGCACGAGGAGCTCACCGCGGGCGAAATAGCCGCTCACTTCGACTCGCTGGGGCGCACCGCGGTGTCGTCGCACCTGCGGATTCTGCGGCTCGCCGGGCTGGTCTCGGAGCGCCGCGATGGCCGGTTCCGGCACTACTCGGTCACCTCCACCCCGGCCGACGCGGTGGTCGCCTTCCTGACGTCGGTGTACCAAAACTCCCTGGAGCAGCTGGCCTCGGCCGTGCAGGACGCCTCCGCCGCGGGGGCCGCTTCCGCCGACCGGGTCGGCGAGCGCAGCGCATGAGGGTGCGACCGCATGGGTGAGCTCGTCCTCAACAACGAGCTGCGGCTGGAGGCCTGCCCCGGCGAGCTGTTCGCGCTCTTCGGGCGGGGCGACCCCTCGCTGGGCTGGCTGTTCGGGGCCGAGGCGGCCTTGCTCAGGCCCGGCTCGCTGGTCCGGCTGGCGCTTCCGTTGGGCGGGCTGGCCCGCTCGCCCGGCACGGCCAGGGTCGTGTCGTTCCAGCCGAACCGACGCATCGACTTGGTGCACGAGACGCCGTGGGCGGGTCGGGTGATCTGCCGCTTCGATCCCCTCGCCGACGGCGGCACCCGCCTGCGGGTCCGCGTCAGCATCGACGACCGGGAAGTGGCCAGGCTGGGCGCCGAGCTCGGGCTGCTGGACAGATACCACACCGGGCTGCTGGAGAGCTACGAGACCGGGCTGCGGGACGTGCCGCTGGGGCTTCTGATCTCGCTGTCGGGCAGCGCCGGGATCCTGGGCCGCTCGACCGCGAACTGCGCGCAGCTCGCCGTCGAGGAGATCAACGCCGACGGGGGACTACTGGGCCGCACCGTCACTCTGGTGGTGGCCGACGACTCCACCGACCCGGGGACCGGAGCGATTGCCATGCGCCGGTTGTGCCGCACCCCTGCCCTGGCGGCCGTGGTCGGGATGCACTCGTCGGCCACCTACGCGGTGACCGCGCCCATGGCGGTCGCGCAGGGCATCCCGTACCTCTACACCCCCACCAGCGAGCCGACCTCCTCGCATCCGCTGCTGGTGCGCTTCGGCGAGACGCCGCTGGACCAACTGCACCGGGCCCTGCCCCGGATGGCCGCCCAGACCGGCGGATCCCGCTGGTTCCTGGCCGGCAACGACTACTCGTGGCCTCGGGCGATCGGCGCCACCGCCAGGGCGGTCATCGAGCGCATGGGCGGCCGCGTCGTGGGGGAGGGCTATCTGCCGCTGGGATCGCAGAGCTTCGAGCCTGTTCTGACGGCCATCCAGCGCAGCGGCGTCGACCATGTGGTGTCGAGCTTCGTGGGCCAGGACCATGTCTGCTTCCAGCGCGACTTCGCCGCCTACGGACTGCGAGACAGCATCCGCACGTTCGCGCCGCTGATGGACGACGCCGTGGTCGAGCACCTCGGCGAGTCGGGGGAGGGCACCTGGAACGCGCTCGGCTACTTCGTCGGGCTCGACAGCTTCGAGAACCGCGACTTCCTGCGCCGCTACTCGGACCGGTTCGGCTCCTGCTCACCGCCCGTCTCGGCGGCGGCCGAAGGCGTCTACGAGGCGATCCACACCTGGGCCCGCTCCTGCCGGGCCGGCGGGGGAGTGGAGCCGACGGCGCTGCTCAGCGGGCTGCGAAAATCCAGCTTCAAGGGCCCCCGCCGCTGCAGTCGCGGCGGCCGGCTGAAGTCGCTGCTCCTCGGCGAGGCCACCCGGTCAGGCGTCCGGGTCCTGGACGAGCTCCCCGCCGCCCCCCGAGCCTCCTAGCCGCCGCTCTGCCTCCGGTGTCGAACGGGACTTGACCGCGCCCCTCCTATCCGGCAATATGTCAATAACTGCTCACATATAGGAGGGCTTTGTTATGAGAACAGTACCGGACACCCGCTCGCGGTCTCGTCTCTGGCTCGCGTCGTCGCTGGTCGCGCTGCTGGCGCTGGTCGCCGCGGCGTGCGGGGACGACGACCCGGCCACATCGGACGTGCCCGCCGAGCCGGCGGCTGCCGACACCGACGCCGGGGCCGCGGCGCCGGACGACTCCGAGGCGGCACCCGAGCCCGATACCACCGAGGCGCCCGCCGAGCCCGAGCCCGAGGCGCTGGCGACCACGGAGGCTCAAGAGCCCGAGGCGCCCGCCGAGCCCGAGCCCGACGAGCCTGAGGCGCCTGCCGAGGCGGCTGTGCCGTCGGGCGAGCCGGTCCGGATCGGCATCCTGTTCTCGAACAGCGGGCCGGCCGGGGTGTTCGGGCCTCCGGTGGCCAACATCGCCGAGCTGATCGAAGAGGACGTCAACGCGGCCGGCGGCATCAACGGCCGTCCCGTGGAGACGTACTTGGCCGACGACGCCACCGACCCGGCGGTCGGCCGCCAAGCCATGGAGCAACTGATCGACTCCGACGGCGTCGACGTGGTCCTCGGCACCCACTCCAGCGCGACGCGCCAGGCGGCCAAACCGCTGGCCGAGGACGCCGACGTGCTCTACATCTACGCGGCCCTCTACGAGGGCGGCGAGTGCTCGTCGGTGATGTTCAACACCGGCGAGGTGCCCAGCCAGCAGCTGGCGCCGGTCATCCCGTGGATGATGGAGCAGACCGGCGGAAGCACCTGGTTCCTGCTCGGCAACGACTACGTGTGGCCCCGCCGCAGCTTCGAGTTGGCCCGCCAGTACATCGAGGGCGCGGGCGGGGAGGTGGTCGGCGAGGAGTACGTCCCGCTGGGCACCCAGGACTTCTCGTCGGTGGCCCAGCGCATCGCGGGCTCGGGCGCCGACCTGATCTTCCCCGCGCTGGTCGGCGGCGACGCCATCGCCTTCGAGACTCAGGCGGTGGACTTCGGCATCGGCCAGGACGCCATACCGCGCCTGGCCAACATCTACGAGGAGAACGTCCTCGGAGCGATGGGTCCGGCGGTCACCGCGGGCATGCGGGTCACTCTGGGCTACTTCAAGGAAGTGGACAGCGCCCTCAACAGCGACTTCGTGAGCCGCTACTACGAGCGCTTCGGCGCTGACGCCGCGCCCCACATGACGTTCAGCTCCCACATCTATGACGCCGCCCTGCTGTACGCGGCCGCCGCCAACGAGGCCGGCACCACCGACACTGCCGCAGTGGCCGCCGCCATGGAGGGCCTGTCGCTCACCACGCCCACCGGCGACATCTCGATCACCGACAGCCGTCACCTGGCCCAGCCCGTCTACGTGGCCGAGATCCAGCCCGACGGGTCCCAGATGATCGTGCAGTCGTTCGCGGCGGTGGCGCCCGACGAGACCTGCGACCCGGCCTGAAACCCAGCCCTTGGACGCGCTGACGCTCGAGCTACTCAACGGCGTCAGCCTGTTCGCCATCCTGGCGCTCGTCGCGCTCGGGCTCGGGATCGTGTTCGGGCTGATGGGGGTAATCAACCTCGCTCACGGCGAGTTCGTGATGCTCGGCGCCTACGTGGCCTACGTCGTGCACGCGAACGGGCTGAGCCACTGGCTGTCGGTGCCGCTGGCGGCGGCGGTGCTGTTCGTGCTGGGCGTGGTGATCGAAGCGGGCCTGATCCGGCGCATCCACCGCAGGCCGGAGCTGACGATCCTGGCCACCTTCGGGCTGTCGATCTGTCTGCGCCAGATCGCGGAGCTCGTGTTCAGCAAGGACTTCCGCAGCGTCCCCAACCCGGTGCCCGGCGCGACCAGAGCCTTCGGCGTGCTGTTCCCCACCTACCGCTACCTGCTGATCGGGATCGCGGCCGTGGTGGTGGCGGCCACGCTGCTGGCGTTCACCCGGTCCCGCTTCGGCCTGGTGGTGCGGGCCATCGTCGCCGACCGGGACCTGGCCGAGTCGGCGGGCATCCGCACCGGCATCGCCAACCTGTGCGCCTTCGGGGTGGGTGCGGCCACCGCCGGCATGGCGGGTGCGCTGGTGGCCCCGCTCGGCGCGGTCGAGCCGCAGGCCGGGCTCGCCTACCTACCGGGCGCCTTCCTGGTGGTGATCGTCGGCGGCTACAACCGGCTGTGGGGCGTGGCCGCGGGCGCGTTGGTGGTGGCTGCGGTCCAGACCGGCGTCATCCACTTCTACGACGCGGTGTGGGCCCAGATCGCGTCGCTGGCGCTGGCCGTGCTCGTCCTGCAGTTCCGCCGTCCCAGCCCGACCGGAGCTATGGCGTGAGTCGTCCGGTCCGGTCCGGCCGACGCGGCGCTGTGAGATGGGGGTTCCAGTCCGACGGGAGCGGTGACGCGAGGCGGCTGGTCAGCGTCGGCGGGGCTGCGGTGATGGCCGTCGGTGCGGCGAGCCTCATGCTGGGCGAGTTCCGGGCGGGCCAGCTGTCGCTGTTCCTGACCCTGGCGGTGCTGGCGGTCAGCCTCGACCTGGTGTGGGGCTACTGCGGGATCCTCTCGCTCGGCCAGTTGCTGCCTTTCGGGGTCGCCGCGTACGTCACTGCCCGGGTCGCCGCGGCAGCGCCGTCGCTGAGCCTGCCGGGGCTCCTGCTGGCGGCTGCGGTCGGAGCGGCCGTCGCCTACGGAGTGGGTGTGGCGGTGTTCCGGCGGTGCCCCACCCCGGTGGTGGTCGGGCTGCTGACCCTGGTACTGTCGCTCACCCTAGAGCAGGTCGCCGAGCAGTGGCGCGACGTGACCGGCGGGTTCAATGGCCTGACCGACGTCCCCCGCCTCGCCGTGCTCGGTGCCGAGCTGTCCGACCGCGCCCAGGACCTCGTCGTCTCGGTCGTGGCGGTGGCCGTCATCTCCGGAGTCGGTCTGCTGGTGCGGCGTCCGGTGGGGGCCGTGCTGATCGGGGTGCGCGACAACGAGCGCCGCACGGAGGCGCTCGGCTACGACACAGTGGCCGTCAAGGTGTGGGTCTTCACCCTCGGCGGCTCGCTGGCCGGCCTGGCCGGAGCGCTCTACGTGCACCGCACCGGCTTCGTGTCCCCCCAGATCTTCGGCTTCGCCTTCGCCACCAACGTCGTGCTGTGGACGCTGGTTGGCGGACGCGGCACCGTCGTCGGGCCCGTGCTTGGCACGCTGGCGATCAACTTCGCGTCGGCCACCCTCGCCGACGTCTGGTTGCAGTACTGGACTCTGGCCACCGGGGCGATCTTCGTGGCCGCGGTGGCGCTGGTCCCCGAGGGGCTCGTGCCCGGCGTGCTGCGGATGGCCGGCCGCCCCGCCCGGCGCAGCCAGCGCCCCCGGCTGGTGGAGGCCGCCTCCGGCGAGGCGCCGGACGGCTGGGCCGCGGTCATCCACGCCTCGGGCATAGCCAAGAGCTTCGGGTTCTTCCGGGTCCTCGACAGCGTCGACTTGGCCATGGACGAGCCCGAGCTGCGCTGCCTGATCGGCCCCAACGGCGCCGGAAAGTCCACCCTGTTGGACGTCCTCTGCGGCCAGCAGGGCTGCGAGGACGGCAGCGTCGCCCTCCTCGGCCGGGACTGCCGGGGACTGCGGGCCTGGGAGTTCGCCCGCCGCGGCGTGAGCCGCAAGTTCCAGTCACCGCAGGTGATCGGCTCGCTGTCAGTGGCCGAGAACGTGGCGGTGGCGGCCTGGGGGACGACGCCGTCGCCGTGGCGGCTCACGGTCCAAGGCTGGGAGGCGAGCGTTCCGGCGGCGTCGCTGCGGATCCTGGCGCGCACCGGCCTCGACCAGCGGCTCGACTCGCCCGCGGGCAGCCTCTCCCACGGCGACAAGCAGTGGCTGGAGATCGCCATGGCGCTGGCCGGGCGGTGCCGGGTGCTGCTGCTCGACGAGCCGACCGCCGGCATGACCGTCCCCGAGAGCCTGGCCGCGGCCGAGCTGCTGCGGGAGCTGCACCGCGACTACCGCCTGCCCATCCTGATCGTCGAGCACGACATGGCCTTCATCCGGGCGGTGGCCGACCGGGTGACCGTCCTCGCCCGAGGCTGCGTGATCGCCGACGGCACCGTCGCCGAAGTCGAGACCTCCCCCGAAGTGGCCGCCGTCTACGGGGGAGTCGCAGAGTGACCGGTCGGGAGGTCCGTGCCCGCTCGGGCGGTGGTCTCGTGGTCGGCCGTGTGCGGGGGAGTGGGCGAGTGACCCGGCTGGAGGCCGACAGCCTGCGCTCGGGGTACGGGGCGGTGCCGGTGCTCCACGGGGTGAGCCTGTCGGTGTCGAGCGGCGAGATCGTGGCGGTGGTCGGCCGCAACGGGGCGGGCAAGACGACGCTGGTGCGGACCGTCCTGGGGGTGCTGCGGGCCACCGGGGGCCGCCTGCTGCTCGACGGTGCCGACATCAGCCGGCTGCCGCCGTCGAGGCGGGCCCGGGCCGGGCTCCGGGCCACGTTCCAGGAGCGGGCCCTGTTCGGGGACCTGTCGGTGGGCGACAACCTCCGGCTCAACGGCTTCGGCGCCGAGAGCCACGACCGGGTCCTCTCCATGTTCGGGTCTGCGCTGTCGGGGCGGGGGTCGCAGCGGGCGGGCACGCTGTCGGGCGGCGAGCAGAAGATGCTGGCTGCGGCGATCGCGCTGGCCACCACCGCTCCGCTGCTGGTGATGGATGAGCCCACCGAGGGATTGCAGCCCTCCAACGTGGCGCTGCTGGGCGACCACATCGAGGCGGCCAGGCGGTCGGGTCGGGGCGTGCTGCTGGTCGAGCAGCACCTGCAGCTGGCCCAGCGGCTCGCCGACCGCTTCATCGTGCTGGAGAAGGGCGAGGTGGTCGATCGCGGCGCCACGTCCGATCCGGGACTGGCCGCCCGAGTCGCCCGCCGCCTGGCCATCTGACAGGGCGAGTCGAAGCGGCGGTCCGACCAGTGCGATCCGGACGAGCGATCTGATCATGGCGAATCGACGAGAAAGGCAGGAGACATGACTGAGCTGACCCAGATGAGCCTCCTCGAGGCCGCGGCCGCGGTGAGGGCCGGGAGCGTGACCGCGGCCGAACTGTTGGAGGCGTGCCTGGCCCGGATCGAGCTGACCGATCCGACGGTCGGGGCGTTCGCGTCGGTCCAGGCGGACGCGGCCCGAGCGGACGCGGCCCGGCTCGACCAGAGCGACGCGCTCGGGCCGCTGCACGGAGTGCCGGTGGCGTTGAAGGACCTGTTCTTCACCCGAGGCGTGGCCACCGAGGCCAACTGCGCCGCGCTCGAAGGGTTCGTGCCCGACCGCGACGCCACCGTGGTGAGCCGCCTGCGCGACGCCGGGGCGGTCGTCCTCGGCAAGACCAACACCCACGAGTTGGCCTACGGGGTGTCGTGCCCGGCGTCGTGCAATCCCTGGAACCCGCAGCGGATGACCGGCGGATCGTCGGGGGGCAGCGCTGCCGGCCTGGCCGCGCGGCAGGTGTTCGCCGCGCTGGGGACCGACACCGGCGGATCGGTGCGGATCCCGTCGAGCTGCTGCGGAACGACCGGCATCAAGACGACCCGGGGGGCGGTCCCACGAGACGGCGTCCATCTGATCTCGTGGACCTACGACACCGTCGGCCCCATGGCCCGCACCGCGGCCGACTGCGGGCTGCTGCTGGATGTCATCGCCGGGTTCTCCGGGCTGGACCCGTACTCGACCAAGACGCCGCTGGCGTCCGCGGAGGTGCCCGCCACGCTGGTGCTGGGCGTTCCCGACGACGGCTTCTTCGAGGGCTTCGACACCGACCCCGAGGTGCGGGCGGCGATGGACGAGGCGGTCGACGTGCTGGGATCGGTCGTGGCGGAGGTGCGGTCTGTGCGGGTGCCCAACACTGCGGAGCACTTCGACTCGGGCGCGGCCATCGTGTTCGCGGAGTCGGCCGCCCTGCTGGAGGAACTGCGGGCCTCCAGCGGCGAGCTGATCGGCGAGGAGCCCCGGGCGATCATGGACTCCGGCGCCGCCATTCCGGGCACCGCCCTGGCCGCCGCCCAAGCCCAGCGGGTGTCGTTCGAGCGGGCGTGCCTCGACGTCTTCGACGACCAGGGCGTCGATCTGATCGTCGCGCCGGTCACCCCCAACCAGGTGCTCGACCACGGCGCGGTCGAACTCGGCGGCGTCCCCCTGATCCCGGCCACCACCCAGTTCACCTTCCCGGTGAACGGCGCAGGCCTGCCCGCCATCGCCCTGCCCGGAGGCTTCGCCGCCGACGGCCTGCCCATCGGCTTCCAGCTGATCGGAAGACCCTTCACCGAGCGCACCCTCGCGGCGGCAGGCGAAGCCTTCCAGCACCAGACCGACCACCATGCCCGAGCCCCGGCGCTGTAGCCGCAGGCTCGGCCCATTCCTGGGGACGCTACTTTGAGGACCGCATGGTGAGCGCCGGCGACACCGACTGCTACGAGCCCATCGAGCGGGCCTCCGTGGACGAGCTGCGCAGCTTGCAGCTCGCACGCCTGCGCGAGACCGTCGCGTACGCCCATGCCAACGTGGAGCACTACCGGCGGTCGTTCGCGGCTGCGGGCGTGGCCCCCGAGGATCTGGCCGACTTCACCGACCTGGCCCGGTTCCCTCTGCTGACCAAGGCCGACCTGCGCGACAACTACCCGTTCGGGATGTTCGCGGTGCCCCGCTCGCAGGTGGCGCGCATCCACGCCTCGTCGGGCACCACCGGCAAGCCCACCGTCGTCGGCTACACCGCCGAGGACATCGACGTGTGGTCGCAGCTGATGGCCCGCTCCATCTACGCGGCCGGCGGCCGGCCCGGCGACGTGGCCCATGTCGCCTACGGCTACGGGCTGTTCACCGGCGGGCTGGGCGCCCACTACGGCGCGGAGCGGCTGGGCTGCACGGTGGTGCCGGTGTCGGGCGGCCAGACCGAGCGGCAGGTGACGCTGATCGCCGACTTCGAGCCCCGCATCATCCTGGTCACCCCGTCGTACTGCCTGAACCTGATCGACGAGATGCAGCGGCGGGCCATGGATCCGGCGGCGTGCTCGCTGCGGGTGGGAATCTTCGGGGCCGAGCCGTGGACCGACGAGCTGCGCTCAGAGATCGAGGCCCGTCTGGGCATAGACGCGGTCGACATCTACGGGCTGTCGGAGGTGATGGGCCCGGGCGTGGCCCAGGAGTGCGCCGAAACTCGGGATGGCCCCACCCTGTGGGAGGACCACTTCTATCCCGAGATCATCGACCCCGACACCGGCGAGGTGCTGCCCGACGGCAGCTTCGGCGAGCTGGTGCTGACCGCGCTGACGAAGCGGGGCCAGCCGGTGGTGCGCTACCGGACCCGGGACCTGACCCGCCTGCTGCCGGGCACGGCCCGCACGATGCGCCGCATCCAGCGCATAACCGGCCGCTCCGACGACATGCTGATCGTGCGGGGCGTGAACGTGTTCCCGTCCCAGGTCGAGGCCGAGGTCCTCAAGGTGGACGGCCTCACTCCCCACTTCCAGATCGAGGTGGACCGCTCAGCCAACCTCGCAACCCTCACCGTCCGGGTCGAGCGGACCCCGGCCACCAGCCGCCCGCCCGACGACCTGGCCGCCGCCCTAGCGGCCCACATCAAAGACAACATCGGAGTGTCCGCCCAAGTAGCCGTAACCGACCCCGGCACAGTCCCCCGCTCAGCCGGCAAAGCCCAACGAGTAGTGCCCCCCGCCTGACCGAGATCGAGCTATGGGTCCGCTCCGTCAGGTTCGGCCACGTTCCAGCCTTCGCGCGCCTGCGGGGCTGAGGCTCATCTCGAAGCGAGTCTTACGTCTCGTTCCTGCGCTTCATCTCGACGAATGGAAGCTTCGAGACCACCGCGCCAACCTCGTAGGTTGAACCGGACAGGTTCCAATCCAGGAGCACCTTCGTCCCCGGCTTCGCAGATGCGGTGTCAATCCGGGCGAGCCCGATGAGCCCTCCGACCCTTGGACTCCACGCAATGCTGTTGACGTACCCGACGTGGCCGTCCTCGGATCGGACCGGCACAAGCGGGAACCTCCAGCGCATAGGAACACGGGGTGGCACTCCCCACTCACCCTGCTGCGCCGCGATATCTCGCCCGTCGATGCGTAGTCCGACAAGGCATCGGGCCGGGCCACCGCTCTGGCGCTCAGCCAGCAGCGCGTCCCTGCCGACGAAGTCTCCCTTGCTCGAAGTCGACGAACCTCCCGATGTTCACCTCTTCGGGTGTGGCCTCCCAGTGGACATGCTGCGGGGATGTGGGATCGTCGGAATGCGTCGAACTGTCAGGACCAGCTCTGGTGTAGTCGATGACAGGCAGAATGAGACCAGCTTCGATGCGGCCGACGTCCTCAGCCATGTCCCCGAGAGGCATCATCCCGAACGGTTCTCCCGCGGTGTACAGGGCGTCCCACACCTCGAGGGCATCGCCCGCCCGTACCCAGAACTCGAAGCCGCGTTCTCCCGTGAAGCCTTGCCGCCAGATCCAGACGGCGGCCGAGCCGAGCCGGATCTCAGCTCCTCGGGAGAACCGCAGACCAGATAGATCCTGTCCCGCTGCCTTAGCCAGTATGCCGTCGGATGCTGGGCCTTGGAGGTGGAGGATTCCCCACTCCTCTGTGACGTTCTCAACGGTGACATCGAAGCCTTCAGCGTTCTGCGCGTACCAAGTGTCCATCGGGCTGGCCGTGAAGCCGAATTCTTCCTCGGATATGCGGAACAACAGGCCGTCGCTTATGAGTTTGCCTTCTTCATCACAGAATGCATTGTAATAGGCATGCCTGATTTTCATCCTGGAGATGTCGCGAATGACGAGCCTCTGGAGATACTCCACGACGTCAGGACCTGAGAAGAAGTACATCTCTAGCGGTGACTTGTCTTCCAGAACGGCCGTCTCGCGCATAGCGGCCACTTCATGTCCGTGATCCCAGAACGACTCCGGGCGAAGGTAGACCACTTCACCGGCCGCCCACTCGGTCCACGTGCCCGACTTGACGAGCGGGGCGATTCGCGGCGTGAATGGAGTTCCGCTGATCCTCATCCTGTCCAGCCCTCTCCGCCGCCTGGAGGTGCGCGAACCCGTCGGCCTGCGAGATTGATGTCATCAATGACCTCGGCGCAGTGTAGCGAAGGCCACCATCACGTCAAGTTCGTTTCGTCAGCGGGCGTCGGAGGCGTGCCCCGCTTTGACAGCTGCAGGATCGGCGAGCCACAATATTGCTCTCGCCAATGTCAGGCCCTTTCGCGCTGGGCGGCGTGGAACCCGGCGGCCATGAAGGGGCACCAACCATGAGGGGGCACCGATGATGCGACTCACGACCCGATTGCTGGCCGCTGTGCTGGCTTTCTCGACCGTTCTGGTGGCTTGCGGAGAGGACGAGCCCGAGCCGGCACCGGAACCGGCTGCGGAGCCAGAACCGGCAGCCGCACCTGATCCCGATCCAGAGCCCGTGGAGGAGGCTCCGGAGCCCGCGGCCAGCGAGGATCCCACGTCGCTTCACATCGCGGTCATCTTCGGGAACACCGCCGACGACACCTGGAGCACCTCGATGCTGGGAGCGCTCAACCGGGTCACCGCGGAGGCGCCCCACGGCCTCGACATCACCTATGAGTACTTCGAGAACATCTCCTACGCCGACGGCGAGCGGGTTCTTCGCCAGACCGCGGAGACCGGCGACTTCGACATGATCATCGCCCACAGCACCTACTCCGACTCCATCTACGCCATCAGGGATGACTTCCCAGACATCCTCTGGTCGTTCACCGGATCCGGCAACGAGGGCCGGGGCGGCAACGGCTACTGGCTGGACGTGCTGCCCCACGAGGCCGCCTACCTCGCCGGCATCGCGGCGGGCCATCTCTCCGAGACGGGCATGATCGGCTCGGTCGCCGCGTTCCCGTTCCCGAACGTGAACGGCCCGGTCAACGGGTTCTTCGAGGGAGCACGCTCGGTGAACCCCGACATCGAGACCCGGGTGACCTACATCGAGAGTTGGTTCGATCCGGCCGCCGCCCAGGAGGCCGGCGCCGCCCTCATCGAGGAGGGTGCCGACAGCCTCTATGCGGCCTCGACCTTCGGAACCTTCCAGGCGGCTCTGGAGGCGGACCGGGTGTTCACCATCGGCGACCTGGACGACCAGGAGGCGCTGGCCCCCGAGGTCGTCATCACCAGCGTGCTGATCCTGTGGGATCCGGGACTGAGGGTCCTGATCGACGAGTGGTGGGCCCACGAGACCGCTGGCGAGCCCTATGACGCCCCGACCGAACGAATCCAGTTCTACATGGCCGAGGGCGGAGCCGACATCGCACCGTTGAACGAGGCCCTCGTGCCCGCCGAGGTCATCGCGGAGGTCAACGCCGCTCGGGACCAGATCCTGAACGGAGAGCTCGTCGTCGAGTTCAATCCGGGCGACGTCACCTGATCCACTTGCGAGCGGCCGGCCCGCTCAGCCGGGCCGGCCGCCGACAACAGCAGATCGAGGGGAGCCGCGCATGCCTGAGTTGACCGACCAGGAGCAGCAGTTGCTGCGGCGGGCCATCGACGTCTCGAGGCGTTCCCGCCAGAACGGGAACCACCCGTTCGGAGCGATCTTCGCCGACGGCTCGGGGAA
The DNA here is from genome assembly GCA_963667505.2 of Acidimicrobiales bacterium. Classification (GTDB taxonomy): domain Bacteria; phylum Actinomycetota; class Acidimicrobiia; order Acidimicrobiales; family Aldehydirespiratoraceae; genus Aldehydirespirator. Next base: position 3,872,961 of record OY763490.2, read on the forward strand.
GGTACTCGTCGAGGCTGAGAACTCGGTGGTCACCACCGGCGACCTGATCGGCCATGCGGAGACCAACCTGGCCCGCGAGATGGGCCTCACCCTGACAGCCGAGCAGATCGCCGACGGGACCGTGTACGCGAGTTGCGAACCGTGTGCGATGTGCGCCGGCGCCATGTACTGGACCGGCATCACCCGCCTCGTCTACGGCATGAACGAGTCGGACTTGCTGCCCTTCGACAACGGCGAGCGAGACGAGAACGCGACGATGACCGGGGTCGGATGCCGGGCCGTGCTGGCCAGTGGGCAGCGCGACATAGAGGTCAGCGGCCCCCATCTCGTGGACGAGGCGGTGCAGGTCCATCACGGGTTCTGGGGCGCCTAGAGGCTCCCGCCACAACACCGATGCCCACGGCTGATTACCGTTCGATGCAATGAACGGCCCCGGCGCCCACTTCGTCCTGCTGCGGGCCAGTGGCGTGACCAAGCGGTTCCCCGGCGTGGTCGCCAACGATGACATAACGCTGGAGGTCCAGCGGGCCAGGGTGCACTGCCTGCTCGGCGAGAACGGGGCAGGCAAGAGCACTCTCGCCGACCTGTTCTACGGCGTGCACGAGCCCGACGAGGGCGTCATCGAGTTGCGGGGCGAGCCGATCCACATGGTCTCGCCCCGCGACGCCATCGCGGCCGGGATCGGGATGGTGCGCCAGCACTTCGAGCTGGTCACACCGATGTCGGTTCTCGAGAACGTGGTCATCGGCACGCGGGGCGAGGCCAAGGTCGACCTGCGCACGGCCCGGAACCGCCTCCAGGAACTGTGCGACCTCTACGGCGTGGAGGTCGACCTCGACACCCCGGTTGGTGACCTGGCGGTGGGCCAGCAACAGTGGGTCGAGATCCTCAAGGCCCTCTACCTGGGCTGCGAGGTGCTGATCCTCGACGAGCCGACCGCGGTTCTCACTCCCGAAGGCGTCGAACGGCTCTTCGCGACCCTGCGCCGTATGGCCTCTGAGGGACTCACCATCGTGCTGATCACCCACAAACTCCACGAGGTGATGGAGATCTCCGACGATGTGACCGTCTTGCGGCGCGGCCGCGTGGTCCGCACCTCCCTCACCTCGGAAGTGACCATGGCCGACCTGACCAGGATGATGGTCGGCCGTGATGTGGACTTGGCCATCGACGTGGCCGAAGCGCCGCGGGGAGACCTGGTGCTCGAGGTCTCGGGACTCGACCTCGCCACCGAGTCCGGTCGGGGCGCCCTCAAGCAGGTGTCGCTCCAAGTGCACGAGCGCGAGATCCTGGGCATCGCCGGCGTGTCGGGCAACGGCCAGGACGCCTTGTTCGATGTGCTCGTAGGAATGAGGTCCGCCGATGCCGGCCGCATCCTCGTCGACGCTAAGGACGTTGCCGAGCTCTCCCCCGCTGACAGGCTCGAGATCGGCGTCGCCAGCGTTCCCGCCGACCGCATCCACCAGGGCCTCATGATGGACTTCCGGATCAGCGAGAACCTGATCCTCGGCCGACAACGCTCCAGCCGCTTCGGTCGGCGGGGCTGGCTCAACCAGAAAGACATCGGGGAGTTCGCCGACGAGTCCGTCACGGACTACGACATCGCCGCGCCGTCGCCGGCGCATGTCACCCGTGTCCTCTCAGGCGGGAACCTGCAGAAGGTCGTGATGGCCCGCGAGCTCTCCGGCCAGCCCCGGCTGCTGGTCGTTCACCAGCCGACGAGGGGCTTGGACATCGGGGCCACCGAGTATGTGAGGCGGCGGCTGGTCGAGGAGCGCGACCGGGGTGCGGCCATCCTTTTGATCTCCGAGGATCTGGATGAGTTGCTGAACCTGTCGAGCCGCATCGCGGTGATGTTCGACGGCCGCATCGTCGGCGAGATCGACCGCCGCGACGCCACCATCGACCGGATCGGCATGTGGATGGCCGGGGTGTCCGGCGGGCCGCGTGAGGCTCTGGCATGAACACGGATGTTTCGACCTCGTCTGTCGCGTCTTCGGGGAGCCTGCTCCGCCGGGTCGGCTGGCGGCTGGAGAGACGGCTGGAGGTCAAGCCCTGGCACGAGGTCGTCACCCTGGTGGGCGCGTTCATCGTCGGGATGGCCATCTGCTCGATCCTGATCGCCGCCTCCGACAAGAGCGTCATCGACTCCTACCGGGCTCTGTTCGACGGTGCCTTCGGATCCGGGCGGGCGGTCTACGAGACCCTCGTCCAAGCGACCCCGCTCGTCTTCACCGGCCTAGCGGCCGCCTTCGCCTTCCGGGCCAAGGTGTGGAACATCGGAGGCGAGGGCCAGTTCTTCGCCGGCGCCATGGGGGCGTTCTTCGTCAGCGACCTATGGAGCGCCCACCTTCCCCGCGGCGTGATGGTGCCGGTGCTGTTCATCGCGGCGGCCGCGGCCGGAGCGTTGTGGGCGTCGATCGCGGGCGTGCTGAAGGCCCGCTATGACACCAACGAGATCATCACGACAGTGATGCTCAACTTCATCATCCTGCTCATCCTGTCCTATCTCCTCGGAGACCTGTGGCGGTCCCCCGACACCTTCTACTTCCAGACGGTGACGCTGCCGGAGTCGGCCCATCTGCCGCTGATCATCGATGGAAGCCGGCTCCACTGGGGATTCGGTATCGCGGTGGCCATGGCCGTCGTGGTCTACGTCGTGCTCAGACGGACCGCGCTGGGATACGAGGTGCGAGGCGTCGGCATCAACCGCACCGCGGGCTCCTACAAGGGGATCTCGGTTCCTCGTGTGACCGTGCTAGTGATGGCGATCAGCGGCGCGCTGGCCGGACTGGCCGGCGCGGCCGAGTTCTCTGGAGTGCATCATCGTCTCCAGCTCGACATCTCCAACAACTTCGGCTTCGTAGGCATCATCATCGCGCTCATCGGTCGCCTGCATCCGGTCGGAGTGGTCGTGAGCGCCATCGCCTTCGGGGCACTCGTCAACGGCGCGGTGACAATGCAGATCCAGACCGGGATCCCCGCCGCGCTGGTCGACGTGATCCAGGGGCTCTCGCTCATTTTCGTGCTTACCGGCGCGGTGGCGGTGCGCTACCGGCTCCGGAGGACCCGTACCGATGAGTGACGTCCTCGAAGCCCTCATCAACGTGGGCGTGCTGGCCAGCGCCATCCGCATCGCCACGCCGCTGCTGCTCGCCGCGCTGGGCGAGATGGTCACCGAGAGGGCCGGCGTGCTGAATCTGGGCATCGAGGGCACCATTACGGTGTCGGCCTTCGGGTCCTTCGTGGTGGCCGACAAGGCCGACTCCTTGTGGCTGGGAGTGCTGAGCGGGGTCGGGGCCGGAATACTTCTGTCGCTGCTGATGGCCGTCCTCGTGAGCAGCATCAAGGTCGAGCAGGTCGTAGCAGGACTGGCCCTCAACCTGTTCGGCATCGGCATGGCCTTCTACCTGTTCCGGGCCTTCTACCCGCAGACCGGCGGCGAGATGCCCCGTAGCGACACCTTTGATTTTGCCGAGGTCCCCCTTCTGTCCGACATACCGGCCGTCGGAGAGATCGTCTTCAGCCAGCACTGGCTGACGTATGCAGCCATCCTCAGCTGCCCCGCGCTGTGGTTCGTGCTGAACCGGACCCAGTTCGGCCTCGAGCTGCGCAGCGTCGGCAACAACCCGGCCGCCTGCGACATGCGCGGCATAAGCGTCACCCGGATGCAGTACCTGGCCCTGGCCTTCGGGGGCTTCATGGCCGGCCTGGCCGGCGCGTTCCTGAGCGTGTTCCTGTCGGGTCTATTTTTTGTGGACGTGGCCGCCGGCCGGGGGTGGATCGCGCTGGCGATCGTCATCTTCGGCAACTGGCGGATCGGGAGGATCCTGGCCGGCGCCCTCTTCTTCGGCTACCTCGACGCCTACCAGCTGTCTCTCCAGGCCCGGGGCGTGGACGTCCCCCACCAGCTGCTGCTGGCGCTGCCTTTCGCGCTGACCATCGCGGCCCTGGTCGTGAACCGGCGCCGCAGCCACGAGCCCCTGCACCTGGGCGTACCGTATTTCAGGGGCGAGCGATGAACTTCCGGGCCGAGAGACCGATAGGAGGCGTCCGATGACCCAGCTGCAGGACCGGATCGACTACGTCGACGCCGACACCGAGGACAAGCTGTACGAGGCCATGCGGGACAGGTTCTGGTACCCGGTGGCGTACTCGGACGAGCTGACCGACAGCCCGCAGGGCTTCGTGCTGTACGGCAAGAAGATGGTCGTGGCCCGCCTCGACGGCCGGCCTGTCGTGTTCGACGACCAGTGCCTGCACAAGGGCACCGCGCTGTCGCTGGGCCACGTCGTGGACGGCTGTCTGCGTTGCCCGTACCACGGCTGGACCTACGACGCCACCGGCGCGGTGGCCCGGATCCCGGCCCGCGAGGAGCTGTCGCAGCACGTCAACGTGAAGCTGCCCAGCTACCCGACCTGCGAGGTCAGCGGGCTGGTGTACACCTGCCTGGGCGACCCCATCTACCCGCCGCCGTCGGTGCCGATGTTCGACGATCCGAGCTATCAGTTCCTCCATCTGGACATCTACGAGTGGGACTGCTCCATGGCGCGCCGCCTGGAGAACTACTTCGACTTCTCGCACTTCCCCTGGGTTCACGACGGGCTGCTCGGCGACAGCAACCAGCCTCGGGTGGAGGACTACGACGTGGAGCGGGTCGGGGGCGAGCTCCGGTTCGTGGCCGGGCCGTTCCCCGAGTTCACCGACAACGTCAAGAACGCGCCGACGGCGGACTCCGGCGGCGAGCCCGTCTTCGGCGCCATGAAGCGCTACCGGGTCTTCGTCCCCAACGCCATGCAGCTCAACAGCAGCGCCGGGGAGACCGAGGACTACGTGCTGTGGGTCTGCCTGGCGCCGGTCGGCCCCCATCGGACCCGGTGTTTCACCTACCAGGGCCGCAACTACGGGCTCGACCACGGCGAGGAGTTCATGGCCTTCGCGCAGCTGGTCACCGACCAGGACCGCCCCATCGTGGAGTCGCAGATGCCGGCGCAGGTCCCGATCAGGCTGCCCGAGGAGATGTTCGTCAAGGGCGCCGACCTGGCCCTGCTGGAGTACCGGCGGTGGCTGCTCGAGCTGGCGGGGCTGCGGGGATGAAGCCTCCCCCGCTGGTCTACTGCCGGCCCCGGGCTCTCGACGAGGCCCTGGCGCTGCTGGCCGAGCACGGCGACGAGGCCCGGCCGCTGGCGGGGGGCCAGAGCCTCGTGCCGATGCTCAACCATCGGCTGGCCCGGCCGGGGGTGCTGGTCGACATCGGCGCCATACCGGAGCTGCAGCGGATGGAGCGTCGGTCCGGCGGACTGGCTGATAGGCGCCACCGTCACCCAGCGCCGGGTCGAGCGCCACGGGGTTGAGGGCTGCGAGCTGCTGCGGCTGGCCATGCCGTTCATCGGGCACCGCCAGATACGGGCCCGCGGCACGGTCGGCGGCAGCATCGCCCACGCCGACCCGGCGGCCGAACTGCCCGCCGTAGCGCTGACTCTGGACGCCACCATGGTGGCGGTGGGCGCTGGCGGCGAGCGGGCCATCGGCGCGCCGGAGTTCTTCGCGGGCCCCTACATGAACTCGCTCGACGACGGCGAGATCCTCTCTCATGTGACCTTCCCGACAGTTCCGTCCACCACCAGATGCTCCTTCCGGGAGTTCGCCCGGCGCAAGGGCGACTTCGCGGTGGCCGGCGTGGCGGCCGCGGTCGACTTCGCCGACGGCGCGGTGGCGGCCGCCCGCCTGACCGCTTTCGCGGTCGGGTCGAACCCGGTGCGTCTCCCCGGCGCGGAGCAGGCCGTCGCCGGCCGGGCCCTCGACAGTGCCGCGGCAGCCGACGCGGCTGCGGCCGCGGGCGCGGAGGTCGAGCCGTGGGACGACATCCACGGATCGTCCCAGTACCGCCGCCAGTTGGTGGAGGTGCTGCTGCGACGGGCGCTGGAGGAGGTGGCGGCATGACCGCTGCGACGGGCGCTGGAGGAGGTGGCGGCATGACCGCTCCGACGGCGCGGCGGGTCGAGCCCGCCAGCGAGGTGCCGATCAGCGTCACCGTCAACGGTGAGGCGGTGGACGCGGTAGTGCCGGCCCGCCAGTTGCTGGCCGACTTCATCCGCGACGAGCTGCGCCTCACCGGCACCCATGTCGGCTGCGAGCAGGGGATCTGCGGGGCGTGCACCATCGACGTGGACGGCGAGCCGGTCCGATCCTGCATCATGCTGGCCGCTCAGGTTGACGGATCCTCGATCACGACCGTGGAAGGGCTGTCCTCGGAGGGCCTGAACCGGTTGCAGCAGGCCTTCAAGGAGAACCATGGGCTCCAGTGCGGGTTCTGCACCCCGGGGTTCCTGATGACGCTGTCCACCGTCGACCCCGACGAGTACCCCGGCGAGGACGGGATCCGTGAGGTTCTGTCGGGCAACCTCTGCCGCTGCACCGGCTACGACGGCATCCTGCGGGCGGTGCGGGACGCCTGGGATCGAGGCGGCCGTGAGTGACGTTCTCGCACTGGCAGGCCGACCGAAGTACACGGGAGCCCACGTCACTCGGAGACAGGACGACGAGCTGCTCAGCGGCCGAGGCACCTACGTGGCCGACCTCCGCCGTCCCGACATGGCCGAGATGGCCGTCGTGCGCAGCACGGTCGCGCACGGCCGGATCACCGCCATCCGAACCGCCGAGGCGGCCGACCGTTCCCGGCGTCGTCGAGGTGATCACCGCGACCGACCTCACCGACGTGTCGCCGTTCCCCAACTTCGCCGCCTACGTACACACGCCTGGGACGTTCCCGCTGGCGCGGGAGAAGGTCAGATACGTGGGCGCGCCGGTGGCGGCCGTGCTGGCCGAGGACCGCTACATCGCCGAGGACGCGGCCGAGCTCGTGGAGGTCGACTACGAGGAGCTGCCGGCCGTCACCGACATGGACGCCGCGCTCGAACCGGCCGCCCCGCTCGTGTTCGACCACTGGCCCGACAACCGGATGCTCAACCTCCAACCCGATGACTTCGAGGTCGCTGCCGTCTTCGCTGAGCACCGGGTGATCAAGCGCCGCTACAAGATGGGTCGCCACACCGCCATGCCCATGGAGACCCGGGCGGCGCTGGCCGAAGTCGTCGAAGGCGGCCGGCTCCAGCTGTGGCCCACCAACCAGCACGCGCACATGGCCCGCACCATCCTGTCGTACGTCCTGCCACTGTCCGAACGCGACATCAAGGTGACCATCCCCTATGTCGGCGGCGGCTTCGGCCTGAAGCAGCACCTCTACTCCGAGGACGTGCTGGTGTCGTGGCTGGCCCTGCGCCACGGCCGCCCGGTCCGCTACGTCGAGGACCGAGCCGAGCACATGATCGCCGCGGCCCACGCCCGCGACCAGCTCATCACCATCGAGGCAGCCGTCGCCGACGACGGCCGGATCCTGGCCCTGCGGTCCGAGATCCTCCAGGACCTGGGGTCGGCCGAGATATTCCCCGGCGCCTACTGCCCGGCCATGACCACGTCGGCCCACATGACCGGCCCCTATGACATCCGGCCCGCGGCGGTGTCCGTCGTGGGGGTGACCACCAACAAGACGCCGGGCGGCTCGTACCGGGGATACGGGGTGCCCGAGGCGGTGTTCGCGGTCGAGCGGTTCATCGACGAGGTCGCCGACGAGGTGGGCGTGGACCGGCTCGACCTGCGCCGGTCCATGCTGCTCACCGACGCCGACCTGCCCTACACCACCCCTTCGGGCGCGCTGCTCGACTCGGGCAGCTTCGCCGAGTCGTTCGAGAAGGCCGTGGAGCTGGGCGAGAGCGCCTTGGAGCGGGCCCGGGCGCGCTACGGCGCCGAGGAGGACTCACGGGTCGGGGTGGGCTACGCGGTCTTCTTCGAGGGCGTCTCGCCCACCCATCACGGCGCCTCCGCGCACTGGACCGGGTTCGAGTCGTGCTCCATCGAGGTCCAGCCCGACGGCGGCGTGCGGGTCTCCTCAGGGGTAACCGACCAGGGCCAGGGAACGACCACGTTCGTCGCCACGCTCACCGCGGACGCCCTCGGCGTGCCGCTCGAGACGGTGAGGGTCGAGCTGGCCGACAGCGACTCGACCCCGTACGGCCTGGGCGCTTTCGGCTCGCGCCAGGCGGTCATCGGGGGCGGCGCCATCCTCACGGCCGCGGGCGAGGTGCGGGACAAGGCCAAGCGGATCGCGGCCCACATGCTCGAGGCGTCCGCCGACGACATGGTGATCGAGGCCGGCCGCGTCCATGTCCAGGGAAGCCCCGAGCCCTCGGTGACGCTCGCCCAGATCGCCACCGCGGCCACCATCAGGACCATCGAGCTCCCGCCGGGCATGGCGCCGGGACTGGAGGCCACCGCCCGGTACGAGCCCGAGCACATGGAGCATGTGCCCGACGACAACGGCAGGATCAACCCCTGCGCCTCCTACGCCAACGCGGCCCACGCCGCGGTCATACGGGTGGACACAGGGACCGGCGAGATCGAGATCCTCGACTACTTCCTGGCCCACGACTGCGGGACGGTCATCAACCCCCCGATTGTCGAAGGCCAGATCTGGGGCGGGATCGCCCAGGGCATCGGCGGGACTCTCTACGAGGACCTGCCCTACAACGAACTCGGCCAGCCCCAGACCGCGTTCATGGACTACCTGGTGCCGTCTGCGGTCGAGATGCCCGACCTCGTGATCGAACACTTCGAGAGCCCGTCGCCCAACACGCCTCTGGGCATCAAGGGCGTCGGCGAGGGCGGAACCGTGGGACCGGCGGCGGCCATCGGCAACGCTCTGGCCCAGGCCCTGGCCGAGTTCTCGCCGGACATCCGTGAGACGCCGCTGAGCCCGGCGGTGGTCCGGGCCATGATCCCCGACTAGTCAGCCGTCCATTGACGTTCGTCGGGGTCGTGCTGGAATCTCGGTGCGATTCGTGTGGGCATACGACACGTCTCTCTTCCGAGTTTCCCTGGAGCCGAGCGCGCAGAGGTTTGTGGACAGCCCCCTAGCCAGCGAAGTCGAAAGCGTCGATATCCGTGAGCAGCTCGGCTCGGAGCGGGTCCGGGCAGAAGCTCGCCTCGACCGACGTCCGGGCCAGCCGGCGCAGCACGTCGGCGGACCAGCCGTAGACCTCGCTGGCGGTCACGTACTCGTCCTCCAGCGTGATCCGGTAGAACCCGGAGCCGTCGGTGTTGAGCGTCACCCTGGCCCCGGCGTCGACCAGGATCCGGATCGGGTGGGACTCCCGGTCGGGATACAGGCCGAGCAGGACGTTGGACCACGGGCAGACGTTCAGGAAGGTGCCCCGCTCGACGAGCTCGTCGACCAGTTCGGGGTCCTCCACCGACCGCACGCCGTGGTCGACCCGCTGGGTCTTGAGCAGGTCGATGGCGTCCCACACACCCTCGGGGCCGCTCGACTCGCCGGCATGGGCCCGGATCCCGAGTCCGTTTGCCCGGGCCCGCTTGAAGACGGGGGCGAAGCGGTCCCCGGTGCGTCCTACCAGAGCCTCGTTCCCGTCGATCGACAGGGCCGCCACCCTGGGGTGCTGCATGGCGAGCATGGTGTCGAGCACGGCGTGGGCCTCGGCTCGGCTGTGCTTGCGGGAGATGCTGATCGACAGGTACACGGGCGGGTGGCCGTCGCGCTCGGCGTCCTCCAGCCCCGACGCCACCGCGGCGATGAACTCCTCCAGCGGACCCTCGAAGTTCTTCCAGTGGATGGGGCTGACCATCAGGTCGGTGTAGGAGACCCCTGAGCGGCCCTGGCGCCGGGCGACCGAGTACGACAGCGAGGCGACCTGCTCGGCGTTGCGGGGCAGGCACAGGACCCAGTCGAGGAAGGTCAGGAACTCCTGGAGGTCCTCCCAGTCGAACATGGCGTCGGGCGGCTCCTTGAGGAGGGGGACGCCGTTCTCCTCGGCCAGTCGCACCGCGTCCTCCACCTCGAACCCGCTGTCGAGATGCAGGTGCAGCTCCGCCTTGGGAAGCCTGCGGACAGTGTCCGCCGTGATGCCTGCGCCCGCCGCCCCCACCGCGCCCACTTTAGAACAGAGCCCGACAGAGAGGCCCAACCGACCAAGACGTAACATCGCGCCCAGGCGACCGAACAGGGAGGTAGCGGCGTGGCGTCTACGGCGATCGTGACCGGAGGAGCGAGGGGGCTGGGGCGGGCCTACTGCGTCGCGCTGGCGGGCGCGGGGTTGGACATCGTCGCCAGCGACATGCTCGACACGCAGGAGACTGTTGCCGAGGTCGAGGCGGCCGGGGGCCGGGCCGTCGGCGTGCGCGCCGACATCAGCTCCGCGGCTGACAACGAGGCGCTGGCCGCCGCTGCGGTCGATGCCTTCGGCAGCATCGACGTGCTCGTCAACAACGCCGCCTACTTCTCTGAGACCACCCGCGGCCCGTTCCACGAGGTCGCCCAGAACGAATGGGACCGCACCTTCGAGGTGAACGTCCGAGGCGTGTGGCTCACCAGCTGCGCGGTGTACCCCTACATGCGCAAGCAGGGCTCGGGCAAGATCATCAACATCGCCTCGAGCACCTGCTTCAAGGGCACCGTCGGGTTCCCCCACTACGTGGCCAGCAAGAGCGCGGTCATCGGGCTGACCCGATGCCTGGCCCAGGAGCTCGGCCCCGACGGCATCACCGTCAACACCGTGTCCCCGGACCTGATACCCAACCCGTCGCTGCGGCCCACCGACGCCACCAGCGACCAGTTCGTGGTCGCCGGTCGGGCCCTCAAGCGGACCCAGGTGCCCGAGGACATGATCGGCACGATCCTGTATCTCGCCGGCCGCGGCTCAGACTTCGTCACCGGCCAGAACCTGGTGGTCAACGGAGGCGCCTTCTTCCAATAGCGACAACCTCGACGATGCGCGGCTGGCGGCGCGCTGAACTGTCGACGCTTGTCCTCGGCGAGGCGCTCGCTTGAGATGCGCTGTTGGAGCCCGAGACAGGAGTCGAACCTGCGACCTGCTGTTTACAAGACAGCTGCTCTGCCGTCTGAGCTACTCGGGCGGGTCGGACGGGGGTGTTGGCGGCGCGGTCGCTGCCAGAGATCACTCTAGGCCGCAAGACCCTCCGAACGGTCGGTGACGGCCGACGCAGACTCGGGGCGGGCAGCGCTCCGGCGCTGGATCGGTCAGGGTCGACGGTCACCGCCGGGCGAGGGTTCGACTAGATTCGGCCTGTCGCGCCAGGCGGTCGGCGGCCTGCGCGGATCGGGGCCTACCATGAATCGAAGCACCGTCGCCTCTGTGGCTGCCGGAGTGGCGGCCGGAGCGAGCGCGGTGGCGGTGCTGGCCGCCGGAGTGGCGGCTGGGGCTGCGGCGGTGGCCGTGCTGGGAGACTTCAGGCTGAAGCGCCGCGCCGCCGGCCAGTTCGGGGATCCTGTGGGAGCAGCCCTGGAGAAGACCCGCCATGCCGTCGAGTGGGCCGAAGCGCGCCGCCAGCCGGACGCTGCCACCGCCGACGGATAGCAGCGGCCCCTTCGTCCGACATCGGCGCGGCCCGGCTGCGAGGCGTAGCGGTCCGGCCGCCGGGCGAAGCGGCCCGGCTGCGAGGCGTAGCGGTCCGGCCGCCGGGCGTAGCGGTCCGGGCGCGCTGGCCATCGCAGGACGTACCGTAGGCGCATGTCCGACAGGCTCGTCACCAGCGGCCGACAGTCTGCCGCGGCGTCGGCGCGAGACTCGGATGCGGACGGCGCGAGCCTTGAAGCGGATGCAGTGGCCCGCCACGTTGCCGCGGAGACGGTGATGGCCCGGGCCAGCGGCGAGAACTTCCCGGTGGCGCTGCGAGTGCTGCCCAAGCAGGCACGCCAGCACCTGCACGCCGTCTACGGATACGCCCGGCTCGTCGACAACCTCGGCGACGAGTACCCCGGCGACCGCGCCGCCGCCCTCGACTGGGCCGAATCCGAGCTCGACGCTCTGTTCGCGGGCACGCCCCGCCATCCGGTCTTCGGGCGGCTCGCCCCCACGGTGGAGCGGTTCGGGCTGGATCGGACGCCTTTCGACCGGCTGCTGGCCGCCAACCGGCTCGACCAGCACAAGACCGACTACGCCGACTGGGACGAACTGCTCGGATACTGCGAACTGTCGGCCAACCCCGTCGGGCGGCTCGTCCTGGCCGTCTTCGAGGCCGCCACCCCCGAGCGCATCGACGCCTCCGACGAAGTCTGCAGCGGGCTGCAAGTGCTCGAGCACCTCCAAGACGTGGGCGAGGACGCCCGCGCCGGTCGGGTCTACTTGCCGGCCGACGACATGGAGCGTTACAGCGTGAACCGCGAGGATCTTCTCGCCCCGGCCGCCGGGGGCCCCCTGCGTCGTCTGGTCGCCCACGAGGCTGGCCGCGCCGGTGCGATGCTCGACCGCGGCCGCGCCCTGGCCGCTTCGCTGCGGGGGTCCGCCCGACTGGCCGTCTCGGGGTTCGTGGCCGGGGGGCTGGCCAACCTCGACGCCATCGAGGCAGCCGACTTCGAGGTGCTAGGAGGGCTGCGCCAGGCGGGACGGCTACGGCTGCTGCGCCGCTTCGTCGGCGTCTACGTGGCAGCGGCAGCCTCGGCCGGGCGTGCTGGGGGCCGCCGCCTATGACTGGCCGGATCGCAGCATCGCCTCCCGGGTCGACTCGGGGTGCGCCGACCGGCCACCGGCGCACCCCGTGATCACCGCCGACGCGGCGTATGAGCGCTGCGAGGAGATCACCTGGTCGGAGGCCCGCAATTTCGCCTACGGCATCCGTCTGCTTCCGCCGCCCAAGCGCCGGGCCATGGCCGCGCTGTACGCCATGGCCCGCCGAATCGACGACGTCGGCGACGGCGACTGGCCCGCCGACCGCAAGCTGGACGCCCTGGAAGACCTCCACATCGCGATAGCCGCGCTGGCAGAGGGCGTGGTTCCCGATCCGGCCGACCCGGTGCTGGTCGGGGTCGCCCACGCCGCCGGCCGCTTCCTGATACCGGTGGCGGCTCTCCACGAGATCGTTCAGGGCTGCGAGCAGGATGTGCGGGGCGAGACCTACGCCACCATGGACGACACCGTGCGCTACTGCCGACTGGTGGCGGGATCGGTGGGCCGGCTCTCGCTGGGGGTCTTCGGCGCACGAGCCCCGAAGCGGACTCCCTCGGGATCCGACGGAGCCCCCCCGCCTGAGGAGTTGGCCGACGACCTGGGAGTGGCGATGCAACTCACCAACATGCTTCGCGACATCGTCGAGGATCATCGGATGGGCCGCATCTACCTTCCCGAACAGGAACGCGAGCGCTTCGGGATCGTTCCGGGCCAATGGCAGCCGGTCGAGTCCGTGAGCGCCCTCGTCGAGCATGTGGGAGGCCAGGCCGTCGCCTGGTTCGAACGCGGGCTCGGGCTGCTCGACCATCTCGATCATCGCAGCCGGGCCTGCACCGCGGCCATGGCCGGCATCTACCGGCGGCTGCTCGGCCGCATCCTCGCCCATCCCGCCCGGCCCCTGACCGAGCGGGTCAGCCTGCCCTCGTGGGAGAAGGGCGTGGTGGCGCTGCGAAGTGTGTCGGGGCTGCGCCCTTGAGCAGCGCCGCGGCCGGCGAGCGGCCCCGGGTGGTGGTCGTCGGCGGGGGCCTGGCCGGGCTGTCGGCCGGGATCGAGGCCGCCGACCGCGGTGCGGCCGTCACGCTGCTGGAGCGGCGCCCCCGTCTGGGCGGCGCAACGTGGTCGTTCGAGCGTCACGGCGTCTCCTACGACAACGGTCAGCACGTGTTCATGCGGTGCTGCACGGCGTATCTGGCGTTCCTGGCGCGTATCGGTTCGTCGGGGGGTGTGTTCACCCAGAAGCGGCTGGACGTTCCCGTGCTGGCGCCGGGAGGCCCGGCGGGATCGATACGGCGCACCCCGGGGCCCGCGCCGCTGCACCTCGCCGCGGCCCTTCTGACCTATCCGCACCTCGGCCTCCGTCAGAGGCTCGCGGTGCTGCGGGCCGGGCTGGCGTTGCGACGCCTGGATCCGTCCGATCCGGCGTTGGACGACACCGCCTTCGGCGACTGGCTGTCCGGTCACGGCCAGGACGAGACGGCCATCGAGACGTTCTGGAACCTGATCGTGCTGCCGACCGTCAACGTCACCGCCGCGGACGCGTCCCTCAAACTGGCGGCCAGGGTCTTCGTCACCGGACTGCTCACCGAATCGGACGCGGCCGACATCGGCTGGGCGAAGGTGCCGCTGGGCAGGCTGCACGGAGACGCCGCCCGGCGCGCCCTGGAGGCGACCGGAGCGCAAGTAAGGACCCGGGCCGCGGCGACGGAGGTGGCCGCCGGGCGGCCCGGGCGTCTGGAGGTGCGCGCCGACGGCGATGCGATCGACGCCGACGCGGTGGTGGTGGCCGTGCCCCACGACGCGGTCGGCTCGCTGCTCCCGCCGGGCAGCGTGGACGGCCAGGATCGGCTGGGCGACCTCGGAACCTCGCCGATCGTCAATGTCCACCTGGTCTATGAGCGCCCGGTCACGCGCTACCGGATGGCGGCTGGGATAGGCACCGACGCCCAGTTCTTCTTCGACCGGACTGAGGGTGCCGGGCTTGACGACGGTCGCCAGTGCCTGACCGTCTCACTGTCGGCGGCCCGGTCGCACATCGGCACGCCCGCCGCTGATCTGGTAGCCCACTTCACGGCGGAGATGGCCCGGCTGCTTCCCGACGCGGCCGGAGTCGCGGTCACCGAGTCGATGGTCACCCGAGAGCACTCGGCCACATTCTTCGGCGGGCCGGGCACGCACCGTCTCAGAGCCCGTCCCGAATGCCGCCTGCCCGGGGTGTATCTGGCCGGAGCGTGGACCGACACCGGCTGGCCCGCCACCATGGAGGGAGCGGTCCAGAGCGGGACGGCAGCCGGGCGCCTGGCTACGAGCTTCGCACGGAGCGCCCGCGCTGAACGAGCCACAGTGCGAGACTCGACAGATGCCAGCGGCTAACCTTGACGGGCATGACACCCCAGCACGGTTATCCCCAAGGAGGCGGCGGCGCGGCGGGCCGGGGAATCGTGCTCGTGGTCGTCGCCATCGCGCTGGGGGCGTTCCTACTGGCTAGGGGCTTCGACGGCTCAGACGATGGCAGCGCGGGTGCGGCGAGCAGCGGCTCGTTGTCCGACGGCGGGAGTTCCGGGAGCAGCGGCGACGATTCCGAAGGCGACGACGGCAGCGAAGACCCGGCGTCGACCACGACGTCCACGACCACCACGACGACCTCCACAACGGCCCCGCCGCCGACAACGCATCCGCCCGGGCAAGTGAAGGTGGCGGCAGTCAACGGCAAGGGCGCTCCCGGTCTTGCCGGCGCGGTGGCCGAGAAGCTCATCACGGAAGGCTTCACGACCGTGGCCAAGAACGCGGTCAATTTCGGCATGGAGACATCGGTCATCTACTACCAGCCGGGATATGCGGAGGACGCCAAGGTCATCGCGGATGCGCTCAACGCTCCCGGGAACATTCTGAATGAGCTGCCGTCGACCGAGACCGCCCTCGAGCTCATCAGGGATCCCTCCGACGTGAGTGACTTCCACGTCTTCGTGGTGCTCGCCGCGGACGATGCCGTACCCGTGGTGGTCTGAAGGGCTCGCAACATCTGACGCTGGTCGTGGCCTGACGGGCTGCCAACATCTGACAGCGGTGGCGGTCGGGAGGGCTGCCAACACCTGACGCTGGTCGCGGCCTGAAGGCGCGAGACTGTGCCGCATGCATGTGCTCGCCGCGCCGGACAAGTTCCGCGGCACCGCCACTGCGACCGAGATTGCCGAAGCGGTGGCTGACGCGGCCGCGGCCGCGTCAGCCACCTGCGATTCGGTGCCGATGGCCGATGGAGGGGAGGGCACTCTCGAGTCGCTCGGCGGAGCCACCCGCTCCTCGGTGGTGACCGGACCCCTCGGCACGCCCGTGGCCGCGCCGTGGCGACTGCGCCGCGGCGTCGCGGTCATTGAGATGGCCCGAGCGTCAGGCCTGCAAGTGGCAGGCGGGCCCGACGCCAACGATCCGGTCAACGCCACCACCGCTGGGACGGGAGAGCTCATCGCAGAGGCCGTCCGAGCCGGGGCCCGCCGCGTACTGGTCGCGGTGGGGGGCTCGGCTACCACCGACGGCGGCCTCGGGGCGATCGAGGCTCTGCCGTCGGAGGCTCGCATGCGGGGCGTCGAGATGGTCGTGGCCTGCGACGTGCGCACCGCCTTCCTGGACGCCGCCGCGGTCTACGGCCCCCAGAAGGGTGCCTCGCCCTCACAGGTCGAGTTGCTGAGCCGCCGCCTCAGACGGTTGGCGCAGATCTACGAGAGCGACTTCGGCGTGGATGTCACCGCAATGCCTGGCGCCGGGGCTGCCGGAGGACTCGCCGGCGGGCTGGCGGCGCGGGGCGCGAGCCTCGCGAACGGCTTCGAGCTGGTGGCCGACGAGGTCGCCTTGTTCGACCGCATCGAGCGGGCCGACCTCGTCGTCACCGGGGAGGGCCGTTACGACGCCACGTCGCTCGAAGGGAAGGTGGTCGGCGGAGTGGCCCGGCTGGCCGACGAGGCTGGAGCAGCGGTGCTGGCCGTCGTCGGCAGCGCCGACCCCGCGGCTCCGCGCCCGCCCGGCCTGCGCATCGTGGACCTCGCTGCCCGCTTCGGCTCCGAGCAGGCCATGGCCGATCCCTGCGGCTGCGTGCGACTGGCTTTGGACGGGTCGCTCAGCTGTGCCGCTTCTCGGTCGCGACCCAGAACGCCAGGCCGAGCAGCACCACCATGAGCACCGCGACCATGACCAGCCAGGCGAACACGGCGACCACCCATTGCACCAGCGTGATCGCCCCCACCACCGCCAGCGCGGCCACAACGAGCCTCGCCGGCCAAGGCAGACGCCTCGTCGCCTCGGCGCGCTCCTGGGCGTCCGCGACCATGGGCCGATCCTATCGCTCGGCCTATACGATGTCCCGGTCCGCTAGGCGCGTCCACGAGTACCCGCGAGGAGCAAAATGGCCGTCACTGTCCGAGTGCCCACAACGCTGAGAGTCCTCACCGCCGGCGCGTCCGAGGTCGAGGTGAGCAGCGGAACCCTGGCCGACGTCCTCGACGCTTTGGAGTCGTCGCACCCCGGCTTCCGGAACCGCATCCTCGACGAGGCCGGCGAGCTGCGCCGGTTCGTCAACGTCTTCGTGAGCGACGACGATGTCCGCTTCCTGGACGGCCTCCGCACCGACGTGGCCGACGGCGCCATCGTCAGCATCGTTCCCGCGGTCGCGGGCGGAGGCCGCTGACGCCCCTCTGCCCGGCCCGACTGAAGCACCGCGTCGTCGGGCCGACCGGGTAGCCGCAGGCCGCGTTCGTGGCGCGGTCGGGCGGTGATCCACGATGGCCGCGGAGGCAATCGCCACACCGGTCGGCGGGCCACATTCGCCGCCCAGACAGGTTGTGATCGACGGCGGGCCGAGGTTGACTGGCACTCGCGGCATGAGAGTGCCAATCCTGTCAACCCAGAGACTGCTCGGCCCGGTGGACGGGCCGTTCGGGAGGTTCCAATGGCAAAGACGATCCAGTTCGACGAGCAGGCCCGCCGAGCGCTCGAGCGAGGCATGAACCAGCTCGCCGACGCGGTGCGGGTGACGCTGGGCCCCAAGGGCCGCAACGTCGTGCTCGACAAGAAGTGGGGTGCTCCCACCATCACCAACGATGGCGTGTCCATCGCCAAGGAGATCGATCTCGAGGATCCCTACGAGAAGATCGGCGCCGAACTCGTCAAGGAGGTCGCCAAGAAGACTGACGACGTGGCGGGCGACGGCACCACCACCGCCACCGTGCTGGCGTGGTCGATGGTGCGCGAGGGTCTGCGCAACGTGGCCGCCGGGGCCAACCCCATGTCGCTCAAGCGGGGCATCGAGGCCGCGGTGGACGCCGCCGTCGAGTCGATCGCCGACAACAGCCATGACGTGTCCTCCGACAAGGCCCAGATCGCCAATGTGGCCGCCATCTCGGCCGCCGACCCCGAGATCGGCACCACCATCTCCGACGCCATCGACAAGGTCGGCAAGGACGGCGTGATCACCGTCGAGGAGGGCCAGACCTTCGGCCTGGAGATGGAGACCGTCGAGGGCATGCGCTTCGACAAGGGCTACATCTCCCCGTACTTCGTGACCGACCCCGAGCGCATGGAGGCCGTGCTCGACAGCCCGTACGTGCTGCTGGTCGCCTCGAAGATCTCCAACGTGCGCGACCTGGTGCCGGTGCTCGAGAAGGTCATGCAGGGCGGTAAGCCGCTGCTGACCATCGCCGAGGACGTCGAGGGCGAAGCGCTGGCCACCCTGGTGGTCAACAAGATCCGCGGCACGTTCACGTCGGTGGCGGTGAAGGCCCCCGGCTTCGGCGACCGCCGCAAGGCGATGCTGCAGGACATGGCCATCCTCACCGGCGGCCAGGTCATCAGCGAGGAGGTCGGCCTCAAGCTCGACAGCGTCGGCCTCGACATGCTGGGCCAGGCCCGCAAGGTGATCGTCACCAAGGACGAGACCACCATCGTGGAGGGCGCGGGCGACTCCAGCGATGTGGCCGGCCGCATAAGCCAGATCAAGGGCGAGATCGACAACACCGACTCCGACTACGACAGAGAGAAGCTCCAGGAGCGCCTGGCGAAACTGTCCGGCGGTGTGGCCGTGCTCAAGGTCGGGGCGGCCACCGAGGTGGAGCTCAAGGAGAAGAAGCACCGCATCGAGGATGCGGTCAGCACCACCAAGGCCGCCATCGAGGAGGGCGTGGTGGCTGGCGGCGGCGTCACGCTGCTGCGGGCCGTGGACGCGGTCGATGCCGCGGCCGACGGCCTCGACGACGCCGACGAGAAGACCGGCGCCCGGATCGTGGCCAAGGCCCTGGTGGCTCCGCTCAGCCAGATCGCCGTCAACGCCGGCCTCGAGGGCGGCGTGGTGGTCGAGCGGGTCCGCAACCTCAGCGGCCCCGACGGCCTCAACGCGGCCACCGGCGAGTACGAGGACTTGATCGCCGCGGGAATCATCGACGCGGCCAAGGTCACCCGCTCCGCCCTGCAGAACGCGGGGTCGATCGCGGGCCTGTTCCTCACCACCGAGGCGGTGATCGCCGAGGTGCCCGAGGACACTCCCGCGGCCGCGGGCGGCGGAATGCCCGACATGGACTTCTAGTCCTCCAAGATCCCCCAACCCCAACAGCCCGGTCCGATCCGTCGGTGCCGGGCTGTTGCGCGCCCGCCCCCGAGCGCAGCCCCACCCTTGACGGAACTGGCAGCGTTTTGCGCCTGTGGGGGGCGTTGCGCTGCCAGTTCGCGCTAGTGCCCCGGCCCCTGACGGAACTGGCAGCGTTTTGCCCCTGTGGGGGGTGTTGCGCTGCCAGTTCGCGTCGAGAGCCGGCGTGTGCTCGGGTAGCTTGCTGGAATGACCGAACTGCACCCGTTCTGTGTTCCGCTGGCGCCCCTGCTCGGGACGTGGCGAGGCTCCGGGGAGGGCAGCTATCCCACCATCGACGATTTCGCCTACACCGAGGAGTTGGTCTTCGGCCACGTCGGCAAGCCGTTCCTAGCGATGACGCAGCGGACCCGCCACGCGAAGACCGGCCAGCCGCTGCACGCGGAGGCCGGCTACCTGCGGGCCCTGCCCGAAGGCGGACTGGAGCTCGTCCTGGCCCAGCCGTCAGGCGTAGTCGAGGTGGACGTCGGCTCGGTGACCAGCACCGCCGACGGTCTGGTGGTCGAACTGGAATCGGCCCAGATCGGCCTGACCCCGACAGCCAAGTCGGTCACGGCCGTGCGTCGCCGCTTGACCGTGGACGGGCCGACGCTGGTCTCGGAACTGTGGATGGCCGCAGTGGGCGAGTCCGACCTCGTTCACCATCTGCGCGCCGAGCTGTCGAGTTGACGCGTCTTCGCCGGGGAATTGTCGCGTCGCATCCGCGGGGTCACGTCGTGCTTGCAAGCCGGTCGAGTTGACGCGTCCTCGCCGCGGACTGTCGCGTCGAGGTTGACGTAGCCTGTGGCCGTGGCCACCAAGTCCAGGAGCCAGCAGCGGCTGGTGCGCCCGTGGGCGGGCGACATGGCCGGAGAGGGCCGGCGGACCGACCGGCTGGCCTCCGAGGAGCCGATGGCCATAGAGCTCGACGATGTGCGGGTGGCCACCACCATGCGCACGCCGGGCAACGACTTCGAGCTCGCCGCCGGCTTCTGCTACGCCGAAGGACTGCTCGACGGCCACCGGGTGACGCAGGTCAAGTACTGCGCCAAGGGGTCGGCCGCGGCCACTGACTTCAACGTGGTGTCAGTGTCCACCGGCGGCAAGGCCCCACCGGCGCGGCCCCGCCTGACCACCACCACCTCGTCGTGCGGCTTCTGCGGCACCAGCGAGATCGACGAGCTGGTCTCCAAGCTCGCCCCCGTGGCTGGCGAGCCGCTGCGGTGGGAGGCGCTGGCGTCGGCACCCGAACGGCTGCGGCCCGACCAGACCCTGTTCGAGGCCACCGGCGCCGTCCACGCGGCCGGGGTGGTGGCACCCGACGGGTCGGTCAGCACCGTGCGCGAGGACGTGGGCCGCCACAACGCGGTCGACAAGCTGATCGGACGGCTCCTGCTCGACGGTGCCCTTCCCGCCACCGGCCTCGGCCTGGTGGTGAGCGGCCGGGCCAGCTTCGAACTGGTCCACAAAGCCTGGGCCGCCGGCTTCCGCGCCCTCGTAGCGGTGAGCGCGCCCACCGCGCTCGCCGCCGCCACCGCCGAAGCAGCCGGCATGCAACTAGCCGGCTTCGCCCGCAACAACACCATGACCGTCTACATCGACGCCTGACGCCCGGCCCAGCCCCGTCCGTGCCGTGCGGCAGCGTCCGAAGAGCCGTACCGTAGGCTAAGCTACGAACATGCGTTCGCAGCGTATAGATGGTCCCCCATCGGTCTTTCGTGGGTGCAAGCGTTCCACGGGTTGATGTGGCTAGGGTGCCGACGAACAGTTCATCCAAGGTACAGTGCCAGCAGCCTGATAGGCAGTGGGATACATCTCAAAGGGGTGAAATGGATCAATCGCACCAGCCAGATGCTAGTCACGCGAACGACACCGCGCGGGCCGCCCTCGATCAGATGATCGCACACCAGCCTGAGCGGCACCCACTGGTGTTCGGCTTCGTGGGCGCGATCGGAACGCCTTGGGATCTGATATTCCGCGACTTCAGGGATTCGCTTCAACGCTTCGACTACGAAGCCTCCGTAGTTCATCTGGCCGGACTGCTCGATGGACTCGGATATCGGCCGTGGGGCGACTTGCCGGATCGCGGAGCACCCGAATACTACGAAGCGCGAATGGATGCTGGCGACAGGCTTAGGGCTGATACGCACACGGGTGGCGCGATGGCGGCGTTGGCGATTCGGGAGATCATTAGGCGACGAGAGTCGAACATCAACGACAATTCTGTCGCGCACATACTGAGAAGCCTCAAACATCCAGATGAAGTAAAGCTGCTGCGCCATGTTTACGGCAGAGCCTTCTTTCTAGTTGGAGTAGCCTGTAACGCTGATGAGCGTCGACATAATCTAGTGGAAGCTCTATCGCGCTCCAGTGCGGCTACCGCCGAAGCAGAACAGCTCATCTTGAGGGATCAAACAGATCCACAGAATCGTAGATTTGGTCAGAATGTCCGGGATGCATTTGCTATGGCAGATGTTTTCGTGCCGGCTGATAATGGAATCGACACAAGGGTGCCTGTCGATCGTTTTCTCGATTCTGTGTTCGGGACACCTTTTCTGACACCTACGCGCCTTGAAGAGGGAATGCGATTTGCTGAGGTTGCAGCCCTTCGTTCTGCAGCAACAGGACGACAAGTAGGTGCTGCACTGATTCCGGTGACCGGGACACCTGTGGTTGCTGGAACCAATGAGGTTCCTAAGCCCGGTGGTGGTCAGTTCTGGACTGCTGACTCTCCAGACTATCGCGACTTCAGGATTGGACGTGATCCCAATAAGGTCCAAATCAAATGGGTTGTGCAGGACTTTATGGAGCGGCTGTCCGATTCAGGCTGGCTTTCAGAGAAATTGGCGAACAAGACGGGTCAAGAACTCGCGGACCTGGCCTTCGGATCTGATGATTCATATCCCTCGGTGTTGAAGGACGCCCGTGTCACTGACTTGATTGAGTTTACTAGATGTCTGCATGCGGAGCAGGCAACAATAGTCAATGCTGCGCGTTCAGGTGTCGCGACACAAGATGCTGTTCTTTATTCAACTACGTTTCCCTGCCACGAGTGTGCGAAGATGATTATCGGTGCTGGGATAGCTGAAGTTCATTATATCGAACCGTATCCAAAGAGTCTGGTTAGCAGCTTGTATCGAGAACTCATCGATGTATGCCCGGATGTTGGATCGACGGGAAGCTCCGCACAAAGGAAGATTCCCTTCAGACAGTTCCTAGGGATAGCCCCTCGGTGGTATGAGCAGGCGTTTGTAGCCGGTGAGCGGCGAATAGGCGAGAGAACGGTCACCCCTGATCTAAAGCTCTCATCTCCCCGAACCGCGGGCTGGGATGGAGTGGAAGGACGGGAAGCTGCTGCCAATACTGCAATCTCCAGAACACTTGAAGAACTCGCGTCGGGTGTCGCGATTGCATCGGCAGAAGATAATTCCACCGACCAAGAACCGACGGCGAAGAACTCCAAGCGCGAGGCGTAGTGAAGATGCATCGCATCGCCTTTCTTTCAGTTAGCCCCCACAAACAGGAGAATATCATGCCATCATCCAACAGCAGGCATTCGGATCGGCCGTCCGAAGCGGAACTCGCGGCAAGAGCCGAGGAGCGCCTCATGAAGATACCTTATGAGCATCTGAGTCCTGCGGGACGCATGCTTGTGGACAACCCACGCAAGGCAACGCCGGAGCAGAGACGAGAGCAGTTTCGAGCAGTGGAAGGTGGTGGTTCTGGAGAGGCGACTACCTCGCAGCTCCCACTTATTGGTAGCGTAGCGGACGGAGGTTGATCCGAGTGAAGGAAGGGCTGGCGTTTCGCCTATCCCTGGCTCTATTCCGACGGTGATTAGAGGACATCTATCGCTGGAGGGCGCTGATGGACGCGCTCAGTAACCCGATCCTCAATTCGCCGTACGAGCCACCGGAGCGGCACTTCGCCCTAGGACCCAACGGGCCGACGGGCGAGATTCTGCCCGGTCGCAGGCCGAGTGAGTCGTTCGTCCCGACTCCGGTGAGCAAGAAGAGGCGAGGCAAGAAGGCTGCTGTTGAGGAGCAGGAGTTGTTCGATCTCTTCGACACCACCGGCGAGCGGCGCGAGAGGAACAGCCTCATCAACGACATCAGGCAACGGGTCGAGCTGTGGAGGGGTCGCGGCTATCCGCATGTGACCCCCATCAGTCGCAAGCTCATGCAGCACTGGGCCGATCCGACGCGGGAGGAGCGGGTGCTGTTCTGCCAGCGCGAGGCTGCCGAAACAGCCATCTACCTCGCTGAGGTTGCCGGTCGGCGCGGCGAGCCCGACTTCCGGACCCGGATCGACCCGGAGAACGAACTCCACAACAACGGACTTCCACGCGTCGCGGTCAAGATGGCTACCGGTACAGGCAAGACGATCGTGATGTGTATGCTCATCGCCTGGCAGGTGTGCAACAAGGCCTACAACCGCCGCGACGCTCGCTTCACGAGCCGGTTCCTCGTCATTGCCCCCGGCATCACGATCCGCGACCGTCTTCGGGTTCTGTTCCCTCACGACGACGGCAACTACTACCGCCTCCACGGCCTCGTCCCGGACGACCTTCGCGATCTGCTGCACGACGCGGCGATCGTCATCACGAACTACCACACGTTCCTGCCGAAGTTGGCCAAGGAATTCGCCGGAGTCTCGAAGAACACCCGCATGATCCTCACAGGCAGCCAAGACGAGGGCCGATTCCACGAGTCCGATGAGGATGTGGTGGACCGGATCATGAGAGACCTCTCCAGCCGTGGCAGGGGTGAGGTCATCGTCATCAATGACGAGGCGCATCACTGCTACCAGGACAAGCCGCTTGATTCCGGCGCGGGCGTCTCCAAGCTCAAGAAGGACGAGAAGGATCGGAACGAGAATGCCCGTGTCTGGTTCCGTGGAATCGAAGCGGTGGCTGCGAGGGTCGGGGTGAAGGCCGTCTACGACCTGTCGGCCACCCCCTTCTATCTGGGCGGCTCCGGTTACAACGAGGGCTTCATCTACCCCTGGGTGGTCAGCGACTTCTCGCTTATGGATTCCATCGAGTCGGGCATCGTCAAGGTGCCCCGAATCCCGGTGGACGACGATGTCGACGCCACCGAACTGCCGACCTACCTCACGCTCTGGGAACACGTTGGCGATCAGCTGCCGAAGAAGAAAGGGAGGAAGGCCCAATCGGATGCTGACTGGGTTCCTCCGCCTGTGCTTGAGGGAGCGCTGAGGTCGCTGTATCGCAGCTACGAGAAGCGCTTCAGGCAGTGGGAGGCGGAACTCGGAGCCCTTGGAGAGCCGCCGCCGGTGATGATTGTGGTCTGCCCGAACACGATCGTGTCGAAGCTGGTCTACGACTGGATCGCAGGACAGGAGGTCGAGTTCCCTGACGGCCGTGAGGCCATCCTCGGTGGCAACCTGCCATTGCTGAGCAACGTTGAGGGCGACAACTGGATTGCACGCCCGCCGACCGTTATCGTGGACTCCGCTCAGCTCGAGTCCGGCGAGGCTTTGAAGGGCGACTTCAAGGAAGCCGCAGCGAAGGAACTTGAGGTCTTCAAGGCCGAGTACCGCGTCCGCTACCCCGGTGCCGATGTCGACCGGCTCACCGATCAGGACGTCTTGCGCGAGGTCCTCAACACCGTCGGCAAGCGGGGCAAGCTCGGCGAGACAGTCCGCTGCGTTGTCTCGGTCGCCATGCTCACCGAGGGCTGGGATGCCAATACGGTCACCCACGTCCTCGGAATCCGCGCCTTCGGGAGCCAGCTGCTGTGCGAGCAGGTCGTGGGCCGCGGCCTCCGACGCCGCAGCTACGCGCCGAACGAGGACGGAAGGTTCGAGCCCGAGTACGCCGAGGTCTACGGCGTGCCGTTCGCCTTCATCCCCACCGATCGCGAGGTGCAGCCGCCGAGGCTTCAGAGACCGGCCGTAGAGGTCTACGCGGTGGAGGATCGACACGACCTCCGCATCGAGTTCCCGAAGCTCGACGGCTACCGCATCGAGTTGCCCGAAGCGCCGGTGACGTTCGACTACGAGAACACGACGGCAATCACGGTCGACGAATCGCTCGTGGCGACTTGGACGGAGTCCCAGGGCATCGTGGGCGAGGCCGACGAAGCCGAACTCGAGATCGTCAAAGCCGCCCGCCGCCAGCAGATCGCGTTCAACGTGGCCGCTGAGGTGCTGAGACGACACCTGCCGGGCCACGACGGTGCGCTCAAGCCCTGGCTCTTCCCGGAACTGCTGCGCATCACGAAGCAGTGGTACGACAAGAAGCTCGCCTTCGCTCCAGGCACCGAGCCCGGCGTGCTGCTGCTCGCCGAACCGAAGGCGTGGGCAGCTGAGGCTGTCTACAACGCCATCGTGCAGTACCCCGATGCCCGTCGCGACGTCCTGCTTCCGCTGTACCGCCGGTTCGACCGCGAGGGCTCCACCGACGACGTCTACTTCGTCACCCGGAAGGCGGTCGTCGAGACGAGGAAGTCACCTGTCAACCTCGCGGTGTTGGACGGCCCGCTCGGCAACACCTGGGAGGAGAGGGTGGCGGCGCTGTTGGAGGCGAACGACGATGTGCGCTCGTATGTGAAGAATGACCATCTCGGTTTTGAGATCCCATACGTCCACGCAGGCAAGAGCCACCGGTACATTCCCGACTTCCTTGCTCGCCTCAAGAAGCGAGAGCACGACGACGTAGACCGGACCCTCGTCATCGAGGTCTCGGGTGGCCAGAAGAGCCCTGGCCCCACGACAGCCAAGGCCCAGACGGCACGCAACCAGTGGTGTACAGCCGTGAACAACGACGGCGGCTGGGGCCGCTGGGGCTACACCGAGATCGACAGCATGCTCGACGCCGAGCAACGCATCGCCGCCGCGGTCGAGTTGCTCTACGCCGACGCCCCGATCATCGGCGAGCCGGTGACCTGAAGGAGAGACCAGTGGCAAGCAACAAAACACCGAGGAAGCCCACGCCGGTCGAAGCCATCACCCACCAAGACACCCGAGCCAACCTCCCCACCGCCGACGCCCACGACCTGGTCCCGCCCGAGGTAGAGGAGCTCGTAGAGGTCGCCTACCCGCGCGAGGTCCGCTCGCCGATGCTGGTGTGGAAGGGCAAGGAGGAGCTCGACCGAGCCGATCTCCAAGTCGATGCGCCGCCGCTGTACATCCAGGAGAAGATCGACCCGCGCGCCCTGATCGAGAACCTTCGCAACACCGCCGCGGAGGGTGAACCTGAGCTCACCCTCTTCGAGGCCTTCGACGGTCTCAGCGCTCTCGATCTCGTCGAGTTCTATCAGCACGCCGCCAATTGGTCGAACCGTATGATCCTGGGCGACAGCCTCCAAGTCATGGCCAGCCTCGCTGAGCGCGAGCGCCTGCGCGGCAAGGTGCAGATGATCTACATCGACCCGCCGTACGGCATCAAGTTCGGATCGAACTGGCAGGTGTCGGCCCGCAGGCGCGAGGTCAAGGACGGCAACATCGCGCATGTCTCCCGCGATGTCGAGCAGGTCAGAGCGTTCCGAGACACCTGGGAGCTGGGGATCCACAGCTATCTCACCTATCTGCGCGACCGGGTCTCGGTGAGCCGGGACCTGCTGACGGCCAGCGGTTCGCTGTTCGTGCAGATCGGCGACGAGAACGTGCACCTGGTCCGCTCGGTCCTCGATGAAGTCATGGGAGCCGAGAACTTCGTCAGCATGATCTCCTTCGTGACGACGAGTGGGTTCACCCAGGCGTCCGCGCTGCCCCGCACTGGCGACTACCTCCTGTGGTATGCACGAGAAGCGGATCAGCTGAAGAGCCGACAGCTTTGGGCGGAGGCGAAGGATCGGCCGGGTTACCGATGGTTGTATTTTGAGGATGGAACGAGCCGAGGTCTGAGGAAGGGGGAGTCTCCAGACGACTTGCCGCGTGGATCGCGCTTGTACAAACCAAGCGACTTGCAGAGTCAAGGTGCAGCCTCCGAGCCACAACCCTACGACTTCGCAGGAAGGCAATACCTGCCCGGCGCTAACTCACATTGGAAGGCTTCATATCCGGACGGCATGGACCGGCTGGGCTGGGCCAGCCGAATTCACACCACGAAGAATGCCATCCACTATCGACGCTATGTGGATGACTTCCCGTACATGGTTCGCACGAACTTCTGGACTGACACAGGCACGGGCGGCTTCACCGACGACAAGGTGTACGTCGTCCAGACCAACACCAAGGTCGTTGAGCGCTGCATCCTGCTGGCCACCGATCCGGGTGACCTCGTTCTCGATCCTACGTGCGGTTCGGGCACGACTGCCTTCGTCGCCGAGCGGTGGGGACGGCGCTGGATCACCGTTGACTCGTCTCGGGTGGCGCCGGCCATCGCCCGTCAACGACTGGTCGGGACGCTACACCCGTACTTCGTTCTCGCGGACAGCGAAGCCGGACGGATCCTCGAGGTCGAGTTGTCGGGCTCGGCCCTGCCGGCCGCCGAGACTGCCGGGGATGTCCGCAGGGGATTCGTCTACGAGCGGGCCAAGCGCATCACGCTCGGGTCGATCGCCAACAACCCCGACATTCGCGAGGGGATGTCCGGGGACGAGATCGACGAGGCGGTCGCCCGGCACGCCGACACGGAGCTTCTCTTCGATCGTCCGCTCCGAGAGGAGTCCCGTGTCCGTGTGAGTGGGCCCTTCACGGTTGAGAGCCTGTCCCCGCACCGGAACCGGTCGCCGGAGCAGGCCCTTCCGGACGACTCCAGCGATGACGGGCCATCTGACACTGACTTCCTGGGCATGATCATCGAGAATCTGCGCGAGTCCGGGATCCAGAACGGGCTGCGAAACGAGCGGCTCGAGTTTGACCTGGTCGAGCCGCACGCGGGCACTCACATCCAGGTCGTGGGCTCACGCGAAGTGTCTGACCCCGACGGTCCCGGCCGAGTCGGCATCTGCATCGGACCGCAGTACGGAACGGTGGGACCCGCCTTCGTCAAGGACGCCGCCCGTGAAGCCGGACGCGACAGGAGCCTCGACCTGTTGTGCATCCTGGCATTCGCGTTCGATCCTCAGGTGCTCAACTCCGACGAGGACTACGTGGCGGCGGACGAAGGCTTCGATGTGGCTGGCGTGCGGTCACTGGGCCGGGTTCCGGTACTGCTGGTGCGCATGAACTCGGATCTGCTGATGGGCGAGCAGCTTGCGGCCAAGGCCGGCGGCAATCTCTTCACGACGTTCGGTGAGCCCGACATCAAGATCAAGGTCGAAGACGAGGCTGTGCTCGTTGAGGTGCACGGCGTCGACGTGTACGACCCGAACACCGGCACGGTGCGGTCCGACAGACCGGACAGGATCGCTTTGTGGATGATCGACACCGACTACGACGGCGAGAGCTTCTTCGTCCGCCACTGCTACTTCACCGGTGGTCAGGACCCATATAAGCGCTTGAAGACCGCCCTGAGGGCCGACATTGACCGAGACGCCTGGGAGAGCCTCTACTCCACGGTGAGTCGGCCGTTCCCCAAGCCGTCGACCGGCAGCATCGCCGTCAAGGTCATCAACGACTACGGGGACGAGGTCGTAAAAGTCTACGAGGTCTTCTGATCGGAGTTTGTCGGGTGTTTCGCGTTTTGTGAGGTCAGAGGGGGCGCGGCGATGAGGTGTTTCCACTACATCGGCGGTCGCGGTGGGGCTGGGCGGGGTCAGGTGATGGTGGCTTTGTCCCAGGTGCGGGTGTCGGTTCCGACAGCGGTGAGGGCCCGGGCCTGGAGGGGGGTGCGCCGGGTGGTGAGGTCGATGTTGCGGCTGTTGGCGGTGAGTTGGACTCGGCGGATGCGGTTGAGCTCTCGCAGTGCTCGGGCGGCGCTTAGGTGCTGGTGGTCGAGGTCGGGGTCGCGGACGTCTGCTTTGGCGAGGTCGCAGCCGATGAGGGTCTCGATGACGGCGGCGTAGACGCACACGGCGACGTGGCCGCGGACTCTTTGTTCGGTCCAGTGCCGCACGGGCCGCAGATGCAGGAAGTCCTTGAGGGTCCGGAACCTGGCTTCGACGCCTGCTAGCTGCCGGTAGGCGGCCACGACTTGGGTCGTGGTGGCCTGGGCGGGTGTGAGGCTGGTGGTGAGCACGTAGCGGCCGGCGAGGCGCTCCTCGTGGGCGAGGGCGTCTTCGTTGTAGTGGTAGAGGAAGCGACCCGCTGCGATCTCGACGTCGAAGAGCCGCCCGGCGCCGGCGGTGCCGAGGATGCGCTGAGCGGCCCGCCCGATCTCAGCGGGGTCTTTGAGCCGGCCGTCGCGGACCCGTTGCTCCAGGGCCAGCAGGTCGGCCTCCGCGCGGGCGACGAGCTCGGCTCTGCGGGCGTTGTCTCGGCGGGCGCGGGCGTCGGAGTCGACGACCACGGCGCGGGTCCCGTCGGCCAGGGCGATGTCCGCGGCCCGGCAGCGGTGCTGGGGGATCTCGACCCAGGCGGTGTCTTCGCCGACGGCTTCGAGGGCCTCGCCGCAGGTGCGGTCGCGGCGCAGCCGCGTCGCGAGCAGATGGTCGAACCCGGCTGCGGCGACCGCTTCGACGTTGTCTTTGGAGATGAGGCCGCGGTCGGCGACCACGCAGATGCGGCCCACCGCGAACCGCTTGGCGAGGTCGGCCAGCACAGCGGGCAAAGTGGAGGCGTCGTTGGTGTCGCCGGCGAACACGTGGTGCGCGATGGGGATCCCGTCTGATCGGAGTTTGTCGGGTGTTTCGCGTTTTGTGAGGTCAGATCGGAGTTTGTCGGGTGTTTCGCGTTTTGTGAGGTCAGAGGGGGCGCGGCGATGAGGTGTTTCCACTACATCGGCGGTCGCGGTGGGGCTGGGCGGGGTCAGGTGATGGTGGCTTTGTCCCAGGTGCGGGTGTCGGTTCCGACAGCGGTGAGGGCCCGGGCCTGGAGGGGGGTGCGCCGGGTGGTGAGGTCGATGTTGCGGCTGTTGGCGGTGAGTTGGACTCGGCGGATGCGGTTGAGCTCTCGCAGTGCTCGGGCGGCGCTTAGGTGCTGGTGGTCGAGGTCGGGGTCGCGGACGTCTGCTTTGGCGAGGTCGCAGCCGATGAGGGTCTCGATGACGGCGGCGTAGACGCACACGGCGACGTGGCCGCGGACTCTTTGTTCGGTCCAGTGCCGCACGGGCCGCAGATGCAGGAAGTCCTTGAGGGTCCGGAACCTGGCTTCGACGCCTGCTAGCTGCCGGTAGGCGGCCACGACTTGGGTCGTGGTGGCCTGGGCGGGTGTGAGGCTGGTGGTGAGCACGTAGCGGCCGGCGAGGCGCTCCTCGTGGGCGAGGGCGTCTTCGTTGTAGTGGTAGAGGAAGCGACCCGCTGCGATCTCGACGTCGAAGAGCCGCCCGGCGCCGGCGGTGCCGAGGATGCGCTGAGCGGCCCGCCCGATCTCAGCGGGGTCTTTGAGCCGGCCGTCGCGGACCCGTTGCTCCAGGGCCAGCAGGTCGGCCTCCGCGCGGGCGACGAGCTCGGCTCTGCGGGCGTTGTCTCGGCGGGCGCGGGCGTCGGAGTCGACGACCACGGCGCGGGTCCCGTCGGCCAGGGCGATGTCCGCGGCCCGGCAGCGGTGCTGGGGGATCTCGACCCAGGCGGTGTCTTCGCCGACGGCTTCGAGGGCCTCGCCGCAGGTGCGGTCGCGGCGCAGCCGCGTCGCGAGCAGATGGTCGAACCCGGCTGCGGCGACCGCTTCGACGTTGTCTTTGGAGATGAGGCCGCGGTCGGCGACCACGCAGATGCGGCCCACCGCGAACCGCTTGGCGAGGTCGGCCAGCACAGCGGGCAAAGTGGAGGCGTCGTTGGTGTCGCCGGCGAACACGTGGTGCGCGATGGGGATCCCGTCTGAGGTGCACAACAGGCCGATCACGATCTGGGGCCGGTCGCTGCGATGGTCCCGCGAGTACCCGAACGCCCGCGACGGGAACCGCCCCGACGGCCGCGGCGACCCCTCGAAATACGTGGAGGTCAAGTCATAGCACACCAGCCGCAGGTCCAGGTTCGACAGGTCGCACAGCCGCCCATACAGGTGCGCCTCGGTTTCCTCTTTGGCGTCGGCGACCGCGTCGAGGGCCCGGTAGTAGCGGCCCAGCGGCGGAGCCTCCCAGCCCGCGGGCATGACCACGTCCTCACGGGCCCACTCCACCAGGCGGCGCTTCGAGCACGGCGCTACCAGCCTGTTGGCGACCATCGCGAACACAGCGTGCTCCAGCGCCTCGGACCCCCGCCGAGAGCCGAGCTGCGCGAACCACCCGTCCAGTCCCAGCCTCCGCCACACCGTCGCCACCGCGGCCACCGCGCCCATCGCCGGCGCCCCCTCAGCAGCCACCGCAGCCACGTCGACGCGCTCGCGGCGAAGATGGGCCTCCAACGCGGCCACGATCCGCTCCAGTTGACCGGACTCGCGCAGCGCGGTCACCTCCCCCAGCCGCAGAAGCGTCCTGTGGCCCACCTTCGATCCGTCGCGCACCGACTCCACCAACGACAAGTACTCATACACCTTGTCGCCCCTGCGACGGCGGGTCGTCTTCACGAACACAACACCACAATAGCCCCCAACCAGCGCGCCGTCAACTATATGTCGCCCCTACAAATCCCCGCCGAAACACCGCCCGGAGACACAAAACCCCACGTCAGAGGCCATCTGCTGTCACCAAACCCCCGCCAACCCGACAAATTCGGGTCTGAGCCTCACCGAGAGCGCAACGGCGAAGGGAGCATCGCCTGGGCTCTCGGTCGAGCGCGCCGCGGGCGATCATCGAGCCCTCGAACTGCAGATCGTGCGCACTTCGCACTGGCGGCATCTGGTGCCCGGCGAAGGCTCGAATTCTCGGCTGCGGATCCTGCCAGCAGCGTCTTGGACGGTCTGCTCAGCTGACGCAAGGCTGCCTGAGTCGACTGCGACGCTGACACGCGTGCCCCTGAGATCGTGGACGTAGGCGGCGCGAACGTCGAGGCCTTCCCGTCTGCCGGCGTCGGCGTATACCTGGAGTTGCAGTTCGTAGGGCGCGGTGTCGGCGTCGGTGGACGTCTTGTAGTCGACGATCGCGAGGCCCGTGGGTATCCCGCCCTCCTTGTCGAGGATCACATCGGCCCGGCCCGACACTGTGACCCCGTCGAGATGCAATTCGAAGGGCCGTTCTGTCTCCCACAACCGGTGCAGGTCGGCTTCGTGGTTCGCGACGTAGTTCCCGATCAGGCGCCGGGCCGCGTCCTTCATCTTGCGATGTCCGACCTTGTTCGCGGTCGGCAAGAAGAAGTGATCGTCAAGCATCTGGTCAAGCTCGCCGCTGGTCGGGACGTCTCCCGCTTCCTGCGTGTGCTCCGCGACCCGTCGGAGGAGGTGATGCACGGCCTTGCCATAACCTAGTTCTGGTGCCAACCGAGGTTGGAACCCGACGCGGGTGCGCAATCGATACGCCATCCCGCAATCGAGGAAGGACGCCAGATCGCTGAAGGTGATGGCCAGAGCGTCTTCATCATCTGACGACTGCGTCTCGATCGGCGGAAGCACGATGTCGTCCGGATCAATATGGTGATCTCCGAGTTCCTCCCAGTAAGGGCTCGGCCGTACGGCCCTCTTTGTCACTCGGTCATGGCGGGAG
Organism: Acidimicrobiales bacterium; assembly: GCA_963667505.2. GTDB lineage: Bacteria > Actinomycetota > Acidimicrobiia > Acidimicrobiales > Aldehydirespiratoraceae > Aldehydirespirator. The sequence continues at coordinate 3,905,686 of OY763490.2, forward strand.
ACCGACAGCCAGTCACGGGCACGGGTAGCGGCCACGTAGAAGAGCCGCCGCTCGTCGGCGTCGGATCCTGGCTCTCCGCGTTTTAGGTCGGAGTGAGGGTGTCGAGCAGCGCCCAGTCGGGTTTGCCGGCGTACAGCAGGGCGCGGATGCGGTAGTTGGCGAAGTTGGTGAACCCGAACGCGGCTCGCTTGACCCGCTTCACGAGATTGTTGGCCGCTTCGGTGGCGGCGTTGGTGACTCGGGCGGAGTGCCAGTTGGCGATAGGGGTGCGCCAGCGCCAGAGGGTGCGGCCGAGCCTGTTGATCTCCGGGGGCAGGCCGGGGTCCTGGAGGTCGGCTGCGAGCCGGTTGACGGTGGCGGCGCCGAGGTCGGCGTCGTCGATGTCATAGATGCTGCGGAGGGTCTCTTTGGCGTGCCAGGCGTCGCGGACCTCGCCGTAGGGGTCACCGGCCTCGAGCAGGCCCCGCAGCCGGGTTCGTCCGGAGTCGGTGATGTTCTCGGACGCGGAGACGAGCAGCTTGCGGGCCCGATAGAGGGGGTCGGGCTTGCGGCCGCGATGTCCCAGCGTCTGGTTCTGGACTCTGCGGCGGACCTCGTCGAGGGCGGTGTTGGCGAGCCGCACGACGTGGAACGGGTCCGCGACCTGGTGGGCGTGGGGCAGTGCGGTGTCGAACGCGGCCCGATAGGGGCCTGAGAGGTCCAGCACGCCCCAGCGGATCTGCTCGAGCCATTCGAGGGGCCGGCTGAGCAGCCACAGTGCGGGTGCTTTGGCGGTTCTGCCTGGGACTATGTCCAATAGCTGGCCCCGGCCGACGTCGACGATGCTGGTGGACCAGGACCTGTCTCTGAACCGGCCCCGGCGCCCCATCAGAGTCTCGTCGAGGCCCAGCGCTTCGACGTCTGAGATCCTGGCGGTGTCGGCATCGAGCAGCGCGCAACCCCAGCGCCGCACCGAAGCGTTCACCGGGTGCCAGCTGCATCCCAGCTCTGAGGCGACCTCGTCGACGGGACGCGCCCGGCCGGCCTGGCGCGTCGCCCAGCGCCCCGCCCTCGTCGTCAGCTTCTCGCGCGGCGGCGCGATCTCAGGGTCCTGCTCGGTGACGGTGCCCGCCGGACACTGGCGCTGCCCGCAGCGCCACCGCCGCTTGTGCCACACCAGCCCAGCGGGCCGCCCGAACGCCGGAAGGTCCACCAGCTCCACCTCGCGTTCGCCGTCTGACCACAGCGGCCCGCCACAGCGCCCGCAGTCCGGTCTCGGCGCCCGGCTGCGGATGTGCACCCGCAGCGGCTCGCCGGCCTCGTCGTCGACGCCGAGCACCTCCACGTCGCCCAGTCCCACCAACCGCTCACAGACGCGCGTAGGGTCGCACTCCACAGGGATCCTCCAGATCTTCGGCTGCCTGTTCAGCGCCGATTCTGGGGGATCCCTCGCGTTCAGCCGCGGACCCCTACCACCTCCACTCCGACCTCATACGCGAAGAGCCCGGATCCTTCGTATCTGGCGGCGTTGAAGAGTGCCCGAGGGATCAGCCAGTCCTGCTGCTGGCCCGTGCGCGACGAGGGGAATCGCTTGGCGGTCAATGACGGCACGAAGACCGCAGGCCACTCGAGGCCCTTGGCGCGGTGAACCGTGGTCACATCTACAGCGTCGATCGTCAGATCCGGCTCACCGTCGAATCCTTCGTAAGCCCCTTGGGCGTAGTTCACGATGTGGATGGCGAGGTTCCTGTAGTACCACTCGCCGCCCCACTCGCCCCCGACCTGCTCCCCGCGGATCTCAGCGTCCAGCCGAGCGCGGCGACGGACGCTCTCGTAGTCGGCCAGGAGCGAGGTGAACCGAGCCAGCGTGCCGACCACGTTGAGGCGAACTGGATCGTCGAAATCCCAGTCGCGAACCTCGAGCACATCGAGCAATTCGTAGAAGTCGCCGACCAGATCCGCGGTCCGCTCGGTGCTGCTGGAGTGGGTCTGCCACTGCTTGAGCAGGTTCCTTACCCGATTCCGGTGCGGCTTGCCGCGTAGTCCGAAGACCTCTGCGTACTCTTCGAGTAGCGGCGCGAGTTCGACCTGCTCGCCCGATTGGTAGGGCTCCCGCCAGTCGATTCCACTCAACCAGCAGTAAGTCTTGGCCAGCACGGTCGCCTCCGGCTGATCGAAGAGGCCCGTACGACCGCCGGGCTGGACTGGCACGTTGAATGTGCCGAACTGCTCAAGCAGCCGCCCGTAGGCAGCCCGTGACCGGACAAGAATGCCGATGTCCCTAAAGGGAACGTCGGCTTGCTTGAGATCGAGGATCAGGTTAGTGACCCAGCCAGCCTCGGCCATCTCGTCTTCTTCGTTCCACACGACCACCCGCGGGCCCGACCCTTCGATCGGTCGAGTAGAGCCCATCTCTTTCACAAGACGGTCTGGGATGGATTTGGCAAAGCCGTTAGCGACTTCGACGATCTCGGGACGACTGCGACGGTTCGATGCGATCTCGAACGTCGTCACCGGCTTGTACCTGCTCCCGAACGTGACGATGTTGTTCACGTCGGATCCGCGCCACTGGTAGATGGCCTGATCGTCGTCCCCGACGACGCAGAGTTCGGTGTCGGGGCCCGTGAGCCGTCTGATGAGTTCTTCCTGAGCAGGGTTGACGTCTTGGTACTCGTCGACGATAAGGAATCGGAGTGTCTCGTGAACTCTGCCCGCGACCGCGGGCCGCTGAAGCTCTTCGACTGCTGCGCGAACCTGTTGACCGTAGGTGAGCAGTCGGTATCGAGCGAGCGTTGCGTAGTACTCCTCCAAGACCGTCCGGAAGTCTTCCGGCAGATCTTCGAGGTCAAGCAACTCGTTGTCCACGACTTCGACGTTCCGGAGGAATCTCTGGACCGAAGCGAATAGCCTGTTGTTGGGGTCGAACTGCCGCACGTTGAGCCGTCGTGCCTCTCGGCTAACGAAGGCAGCGAGCTGATTCTCGTCAAGCACATCGTGGGTCTCGTACCTCGGAACATGCTGCTGGAGCAGACGGAAGCAATAGGAGTGAATCGTGCCCACGAAGAGACCGTTCAGCCGGTCGAGGGCTTCAGCTCCCAGCCGCGCGGTAACTCGCGCCTCGATACGTCCCTTGAGTTCTGCCGCGGCGCGCTCGGTGAACGTGAAGGCGACGATGGCCTCCGGCTGCCCACTCTCCGCCAAGAGGTCAGCGACCCTCTGCGAGACGACCTCGGTCTTGCCTGAACCGGCCGACGCGATTATCTGCATGTGGGAACCACGATGCTGAACTGCCCTGAGCGCATCGCCTTCGAGAGTTGGTGCTTCGCGCAAGGAGCCAGGACCTTCCATAGGGCAGCGAGCCGGGTTGGCAAGCTGGTGTGTCGCGTATCGGGCAGGGCTGGGCGCCGAGCAGGGTCTCGCCCCGTATGGAACCCCCAACGACCCTACTCCCTGCTCTTCCAGCCTCACGTCGTGAGGCTGGGGACCTGACCGGGCCACATAGACTGCGACGGTGGGCAACATGACCGTCTACATCGACGCCTGAGGCCGCGTCGAGTAGACAGGCGTCGGCGTGGTGCGACGGAAAGGCGGGCTGAGGATGCGGGCGTTGACGCGGATTGGGGTAGCGGTGTCGGCGGTCGTTGTCGTGGTGGCGTGCAGCGGCGAGGACGGCGGTGGCGGCTCGGGCGCCGATCTGGGTGGCCGGCAGGTGACGGTGGCGGTGGAGAACTCGTATCTGCCGTTCAGCTACATCAACGCGGCGACGGGCGAGGCCGAGGGCTGGGACTATGACCTGCTGGCCGAGCTGTGCGCGCGGCTGAACTGCGAGCCGGTGTTCGTGCCGATTCCGTGGGAGCCCACGCTGGCCACGGTCGGCCGCGGCGACATCGACATGGCTGCCAACGGCATTGTCATCAACGCCGAGCGCGACAAGGTCGTCGACTATGCCGACAGCTACTCCAGCGCACGGCAGTATGTGTTCGTGCGGGCCGACGAGGACCGCATCGACGGCTCCGGACGAGCTGGCCGACGGCGACTACCTGGTGGCGGCCCAGGTGAGCACGGTCAACTCGGCCAAGGCGGAGGAACTCGTCGGCGAGGAGAACGTCGTGACCTTCGCCCACTTCGGCGACGCCGTGGCCGCCGTCGCGAACGGTGAGGCCGACGCCTTCCTGCACCTGCTCAAGGACGGCCAGGAGCTGATGGGCCCGCACGCGGCCGCCGTCAGGATCGCAGGCGAGCCTGTGGTGCAGCTCGACTACGGCTTCATCTTCGCCGAGGGCAGCGACCTGGTGGCGCCCTTCAACGAGGCCCTAGCCGCCATGAAGGCGGACGGCACCCTCGCCGAGCTCAACGACCGCTACTTCGGCCCGTCGTTCTCCATCACCCCCGACGACATCGCCCCGCCCGTCTACAACGACTCGCCCACTCCACAGGCCGCAGAAGCCTCTTGATCCATGCGCCCCGCAGGGCTCGCGACGATGCGGCAGCCGGGGCCGTCATGGACTCGTCCTCGGCATCGGCGGGGCTTCGTAGACTGCGGTGATGGTGGAATCGGTGGGCGTGCAAGAGGGGCTGGTTGTGGTGCACCTTTTCTGTGCCCGGACTCCTAGGACGGACGACGCCGCGGTGCTGAAGACGGTGGAGGGTGCTGTGGAGTCCGGGGTGCAAGTGGTGGCGGTTGCGGTGCTGGGCCACAAGGCGCAACTCTGCTTCATGGGACTGCACGCCGACGCCTGGGTGTTGCGAGACCTGCAGACCGGCCTGGTGCGGGCCGGGCTGGACGTGGTGGACAGCTACGTGTCGATCACCGAGTTGTCCGAGTACGCCCTGGGCCTTCCCGCGGCCATGGCCGACATGCGCCTGAACCCGAAGCTGCCGCCGCCGGGCAAGCCGGCCTGGTGCTTCTACCCGATGACCAAGCGCCGCAATGTCGGCCAGAACTGGTACGAGCTTCCCTTCGACGAACGCAAGGAACTGATGTACGAGCACGGCGCCTCAGGCCGCAAGTTCGCGGGACGGATCGTGCAGCTGGTCACCGCTTCCACCGGGCTCGACGACTGGGAGTGGGGCGTCACCCTGTTCGGCGAGGACCTCACGGCGCTCAAGGAGACGGTCTACACCATGCGCTACGACCGGGCCTCGGCCGTCTACGCCGAGTTCGGGCCGTTCGTCACCGGGCTGGTCGGTCCGCCCGAAGAGATCCTCGGGCGGACCCGCTGACACCGAGGCCAAGTCGAATTGGCAGCGCGCAGCGCCTTTTTGGGCCTCCCTTGCTGCCAGTTCCGCCCCTCTCGCTGCCGGTTCCGGCCTGGTTGCTGCCAGTTGCGTTGGGGTACGGGCTGCGGTGACCGGGCCGCTGGCTGACTTCGAGGCGGCCTGGGAGCGAGCCGTCGGCGTCGAGGGCTGGCTTACCGAGGCGCAGGCCCGTCGGCTCTTCCAGTCGGCTCGGGCTTCGGGCGCCGATGCCACCGTCGTGGAGATCGGCAGCTTCCGGGGCCGCTCCACCATCGTGCTGGCGGCCGCGGCACACGATGGCGCGGTGGTCGTCGCCATCGACCCTCACGGCGGCGGCGACCGAGGCCCTCAGGAGATCGCGCCCGACGCGGCGCGAGGCGACGAGGACTTCGCCGTCTTCGGGTCGAACCTCGCCGCGGCTGGCGTGGCCGATCGTGTGACGCATGTGCGCAAGCCGTCGGCAGAGGCGCTCGGCGATGTGTCCGGCCCTGTGGAATTGCTGTTCGTGGACGGTGCCCACCGTCTCGGCCCCGCCCGCCGCGACCTCGTGCAGTGGGGAGACCGGGTGCGCGACGGCGGCACGATGCTAGTACACGATGCCTTCAGCTCCGTCGGGGTGACGCTGGCTCTGCTGTCGAGCGCATCCGTAAGCCGCCGGTGGCGCTACGAGGGACGGGTCGGATCGCTGGCCGAGTACCGCCGCGCCCGTCTGGCGGGGCGCGCCCGTCTGGCGGACGCTCTCCGTCAGGCCGTCGAACTGCCGTGGTTCGTGCGCAACCTGGCCATCAAGTGCCTGATAGTGGTCAAGCTTGGCCGCCTCACCCGCCTCCTCGGCCACCGAGACGGGTGGCCCTACTGACATTCGACCCTGAGGTTCTCTTCGTGAGCCGCCACGATGATGGCGGCGGCGTGGGCCGCATTTCGGCCACACGCTCGCCGGTCGGCAGCATCGCCGGAGCCGATGCCTGATCGGATGTGGTCGGGCGACCGGGGTTAGGGTGCCGGAATGGACGATCCGACGTCGCCGGCGGCTGAGACAGGGTCTCGTCCGGCTGGCGAGTCCGAGATCCTGCGTTGGGCCGAGAGCCTGGCCGGGATAGCCCAGACCGGCCTCGGGTTCACCAAGAGTCGCTACGAGCAGGAGCGCTTCGAGGAGGTGCTGGCCGTGGCCGCCGACATCCGGGCCCACAGCGCGGTCGGGATCGACACCAGTCGGCAGGTGCAGGAATGGCTCGACGGCGTCGGCTCCGGCATAGCCGGGTACGTCACGCCCAAGATCACCGTGGGGGCCGTCGTCGGCGACGACGAGGGGCGGATGCTGCTGGTGCAGAGGGCCGACTCCGGCTGGTGGCTGTACCCCACCGGATGGTCCGACGTGGGCTACTCGCCGTCGGAGGTCGCCGTTAAGGAGGTTCGCGAGGAGACCGGCATCGATTGCGAGGTGGTCCGACCCATCGCCGTCCTCGACGGGATGCGCCTCGGCTTCAACCGGGTGCCGCTGGTGTCGATCGTGTTCCATTGCCGCAGCCTCGGCGGCGAGCTCCAGGCTCATCCTCTGGAGTGCTCCGACGTCGGGTTCTTCGCCGAGGGCAAGTTGCCCGAGCGAACCGCCCGCCCTGAGCTCTGGGCCGCCCACGCCTTCCGTGCCATACGCGGCGAGGACGTGGACGTGATGTTCGACCGCCCCCGCACCCCGCCCTGGCGTGCGGACGCCTGAGCGCGGCTCGCCTTGGTTGCCTGACCCTCGCAAGGACGTCGCTGGCTCGATTGAGAGCGGCTAGTCGGCGTCGCGGAGGAACTGCTCGACTTCGGCCACCAGCTTGTCGGGGTCGTCCCGGTCGGGATGGTCTCTCAGCGCGACTCTGCGCTCGGTCCTGGTCCGGTTCTCGTCCCAGGCCCGCTCGAGGCGGGCCACGAACTCGGCGGTCTCCTCGTCGCTCGAGACGGCCTTGCCTACCTCGGACTCGTAGGCCTTGGCGGCCCGCTCGAGCTCGGTCGTGCGCACCGGCATCCCCAACGTGGCGCTCACCCGCTTGACCAGAGCGAGGGCGGCCTTGGGGGAGCGGGCGCCCGGCAGGTAGGACGGTACCGCCGCCCAGAACGAAGCGGTGGCGAAGCCGGCGTCGCGGCACGCTGACGACAGTACGCCGACGATGCCGGTAGGCCCCTCGTAGGTGGACGGCTTCAGATCGAGCTCGTCTTGCATGGGCACGTCGTCGGTTGCGCCGTACACCTCCACGTCCCGGCTGTGGGGCACCTCGGCCAGCAGCGCGCCCAAGGTGATCACCCGCTCGACTTCCAGGGTCCGGGCCGCGCCTATCACCTGCTCGCAGAACGTGCGCCACCGCAGCTGAGGCTCGACGCCGATGAGGAGCACCACATCGGTGTCTATGGCCGGCATCAGGCCCGCACGCATCTCGTTGGACGGCCAGGAGATGCGGCGAGACTTTTCCTCGTCGAGCTCCACCGACGGCCGCGACGAGGCGAAGTCGAAGAACGGCTCCGGGTCGATGTCGGCCGCCTGCTCGCAGCGCCATCGTCGGGAAAGGTCGCGCGCGGCGATCGTGGCGGCGTCGCCCGCGTCGTTCCAGCCTTCGAACGCGGTGATCAGAGTGGGCCGTCGCAGCGACGGCCGTGACCGTGCCCAGCGCACATGCTCGGGGGAGGAGCCGTCCATCGCCGTCACGCTAGCGCCACCCTGCGCCCCGTCCGGCAATGGCGGGTCGATCGGCGAAGCACTTTTCCACCGGATTTCCGGCCGAATCTCAGAGGGCGGGTCGATCGTCAGGCCAGTTCGGGACGGTTGCGGAAGTGTTCCAGCGCCTCGGGATTGGCCATCGCGGCGGTGTTGCGCACTTCACGGCCGCAGATGACGTCTCGCACCGCCGTCTCGGTCATCTTCCCCGACCGGGTGCGAGGAATGTCGGCCACCGCGGCGATTACCGCGGGCACGTGACGGGGAGACACGTCGGCGCGGATGCGACGGCGGATCGCCTCCCGCAGATCGTCGGTCAGCTCGCGGCCGGCGGCCATCTTGACGAACAGCACGATCCGGGTGTCCGCCCCCCACGGTTGGCCCACGACGATGCTCTCGGAGACCTCGGCCAGAGTGTCTACCCGCCGGTAGATCTCGGCGGTGCCGATACGCACTCCGCCGGGGTTGAGGGTGGCGTCGGAGCGGCCCGAGATCACGAATCCGCCCGAAGAGGTCTTGGACGCGAAGTCGCCGTGGTGCCAGACGCCGTCGATGCGCTCGAAGTAGGCGGCGGAGTAGCGGGCGCCGCCGGGATCGTCCCAGAAGCGAAGCGGCATCGACGGGAACGGGCTACGGCACACCAGCTCGCCCTCGACCCCCGCGGGCAGGGAGCGGCCCGAGTCGTCCACCACATCGATGTCCATTCCCAGGCCGGCCCGCTGGATCTCGCCCCGGTGCACGGGCGAGGTCGGGTCGCCGCCCACGAGGCAGCCGCACAGGTCGGTGCCGCCCGAGATCGACGCCAGATGCACGTCGGATTTCACGTTGGCGTACACCCAGTCGAACCCTTCGGCCACCAGCGTCGAGCCGGTGGACGTGATGGTCCGCAGCGATGACAGGTCGTGGCTGGCCACGGGTCGGATGCCGGCGTTGGCGCAGGCGTCGACGAACTTGGCGGATGTGCCGAACAGGGTGATGCCGACGTCGTCGATCAGGTCGAACAGCCGCTCGGGGCCGGGGTGGGCCGGGGAGCCGTCGTACAGCACCGCGGCGGCGCCGCAGGCCAGCGTCGAGGCGAGCCAGTTCCACATCATCCAGCCCGTGGTCGTGAAGTAGAAGACCCGGTCGCCGGGCCGCACGTCGCAGTGCAGGCGATGCTCGACCAAGTGCTTGACCAGCAGCCCGCCGGCCCGATGCACGATGCACTTGGGCGGGCCGGTGGTGCCCGAGGAGTACAGCACGTACCAGGGATGGTCGAAGGGCAGCTCCCGGAACACCGGCGGGGTGGGCCCGGTGCCGAACCCGGCCCCGTAGCCGTCGAGCCAGCCCGGCTCAACCAGAACGGTCCGGTTCAGCGACGGCAGGCCGGCCGAGATGTCGCGCAGGCGCTCGGTGCAGTCGTGGCGACGGCCGTTGTAGGGGTAGTCGGCGCAGGCGAACAGCACTGTCGGAGCGATCTGGCTGAACCGGTCGAGCACCCCGGCCGTGCCGAAGTCGGGGGACGTGGAGCTGAACACCGCGCCGAGCCCGGCTGCGGCCAGCATCACCGCATACGTCTCGGGCCGGTTGGGCATCCAGGCTGCCACCCGGTCGCCGGGCCCTACACCGGCGTCGATGAGCAGTTGCTGCACCCGACCGGTCATGTCGTGCAGCTCGGCCCGGGTGAGCTGCACGGCCTCGCCGTCCTCGCCGCGGAAGATGATCGCGAGCTCGTCGGAGGGCTCGCCCAGCAGGTTCTCGGCCACGTTGAGGCGGGCGTCGGGGAGGAACCGGGTGCGTCGCATGCGCTCGCCGGGGTCGGGGCACTGGTCGGCGTCGGGACGCTCCACCAGCCGGTCGCCGCGGTCGCCCCGCACCTCGCACCAGTCCCAGACCGCCGCCCAGAACTCGCCGCTGTGCTGCACCGACCACCGGTGCAGGCTTTGGAAGTCGGGCGCCTCTACGTCGAGTTGGTCTTGCAGCCAGCCTCTGAACTGCTCCAAGCTGGACTCGGCCACCCGCTCCGGCGAAGGCGTCCACAGCGGCCCGGCGACGGCTTCGGCGCTGGTCACAGCGTGTAACGGTAGACGTTGGACTCCCGCTGCTCGAAGCCCATCCGCTGGTAGAGGCGGTTGGCTGCCGCCCGAGAGGGCCGGGAGGTCAGGTCGGTGCTGCGGGCCCCGAGCTGCCGGGCCCGCTCCAGGGCGGCCTGGCTGAGACGCTCAGCCACCCGCCGACCCCGCATGGCCTCGTCCACCACCACGTCCTCGATACGGGTGCGCACCCCGGTAGGAATACGGAAAGCGACCAGCGTCAGCGCGCCCACAATGCGCCCCCGGTGACGGGCCACGAACAGAGTCGTGGCCGGTGATGCCACGATCTTCTCCAACTCGGTTCGTGACGGCGGGGGATTCGAGGACGACAACTGGGGGACCAACTGCAGCATCGCGTCCAGCAGTTCGTCGTCAACGGTGAGGCACTCTTCGACTTCGACCTCGGTGCCCGCGGCCTCCATCTCGCCTCCGGGCGCAGTCACAGCAGCGGAGAGTAGACCAAGCGAGCCGCCTCAGCGCTGCAAGCCCGCGCCGCACCGGTGGCGGGGCGCGCCCTTCACCGGGGAACCACCCGGGCGACCGGGCCGTTGAGCGACAGCGCATAGAGTTCGCCCCGCGCGTCCTCGCCGAACGACGCGAGCGAGCCTCCGGGCACTTCCACCCCCAGGTCGCGGAACTCGACCTCGCCGGTGGAGATCTGCAGAGCCCACAGGCGGGAGGTACAGTAGTCGCCGAAGACGTAGGCGCCGTAGAGATCCTCGATGGCGGCACCCCGGTACACGTACCCGCCGGTGACGCTGCAGCCTTCTTCCTGGCCGTACTCCCACACCGGGTCGGCGTGGCCGACAGGCTCGTCGCCCGCGTAGGCGTGCAGACCCTCGCGCAGGCGCCAGCCGAGGTTGGCGCCGAGCCCGCCCCCGTTGGCCGCCAGCAGCACGGTCACCTCCTCGTAGTGGTCCTGGCCCACATCGGCGATCCAGAGGTCGCCGGTGGCCCGATCGAACGAGAAGCGCCACGGGTTGCGCACCCCGGTCAAGAAGATCTCGGGCCGCCCGTCCTCGCCGGCCGCGTAGGGGTTGTCGGACGGCACGGCGTAGGGCTCGGCCCCGTCGGGCGAGGGCTCGATCCGCAGGACCGCGCCGAGCCAGGTCGTGGGGTCCTGGCCGGCATCGAGCGGGTCCCCTGCTGAGCCGCCGTCGCCGAAGCCCACGTATAGGAACCCGTCGGGGCCGATGGCCAGATCCCCGCCGTTGTGGTTCTGGAAGGGCTGGGCCTGGAACAGGATGGTCCGCCGACGGCTGCTGAGGCCGGTTCCCTGCCGCTCGAAGGCGTCGACGCGGGTGTGGCCGTCGAGGTCGGTGAAGTTCGCGAACAGCCATCGGTCGGTCACCGCAATGCCGAGCAGGCCACGCTCGCCGGTGGCCTCGGTCTCGGCGGTGATGTCCAGGACCGTCTCCGTCACTTCGCCCCGCCCCAGGTCGACTCTGAGCACGCGGCCCGCCCGCTCCGCGATCCACACCAACTCGTCGCCGGGCACGACAGCCATGTCAACCGGCTCGTCGAGCCCGAGCACAGGCTCAACGTCGACATCCACCGCGAACACGTCACCGTCAGGGCGGGTCTGCTCAGGGACGCTGTCCGGAACCAGCGGCTCAGCTGGGCTGACCGCAGTCCCGGGAGACGACTCCCCTGGCTGGGACTCGTCGGCCGACGACTGCCTTGGCTCGGGTTCGTCGGATCGGGGCTTCCCGGGTTCGGTCACCTGGGTTGCTGGCTCGGTGGGCTGTGCCGCGGTCACGGAGGGAACGGTGGGCCTTGGCGCCAGCAAGTCGTCATCGGCTGCGCACGCGGCCGCGGTGGTCGCCACGATCGCGGCGATCACCCACGGACGGCAACGCCGCCAAGTGACCGTCCCCGCGGCGAAGCGTCTCACGTCCCCGATCTTGGCCGTCGCGGCCACGGGATGCTCGGCCGCCGCCTCCTTGTCGCACTACGTGAACCGCTCCAGAGCCCTGTGCTCGACAGTCATTGGGACACTGGCCAAGAATGTCGGCGCAGTGTCGCGCTGAACATCAAGCGGTTGACCACCTCTGCGGGTGGCCAACTGATTGAAGTTCGTGCTGGCCTACCTGACCCGGCGAATGAGGCCCTCCTGCACCACTGACACCACCAGGCGGCCGTCGCGGGTGAAGACCCGCCCGGTGGCCAGGCCCCTGGCGCCGCTGGCGGCCGGCGTGTGCTGGTCGTACAGCAGCCACTCGTCGGCCCGGAACGGCCCGTGGAACCACATGGCGTGGTCGAGGCTCGCCAGCATCACCCCTGGGTCGGCGGCGCTTGTGCCGTGGGGTGTCAGGGCGGTGTCGAGCAGCGTCATGTCGCTGGCGTAGGTCAGCAGGCAGGCGTGCAGCACCGGGTCGTCGTCGAGGGTTCCGTTGGCTCGCATCCACACTCGCTGCCTGGGAGGGAGCGGGCCGCTGCGGTCGAGCGGGCTGGTGGTCACGTAGCGGATGTCCAACGCCTGTATGCGGTCGGGGCGGGCCCGCTCGGGGTCGGCGGCCTGGATCCGCTTGGCGCGGGGCTGGAGGGTCTCGGGGGCGGGCACGTCCGGCATCGGCTCGGAGTGCTCGAAGCCGTCCTCGGCCACATGGAACGACGCAGCCAGCTGGAAGATGGCCCGGCCGTGCTGGATGGCCACCACTCGCCTGGTGGTGAACGACCGGCCGTCGCGGATGCGGTCCACGTCGTAGAGCACCGGTGCCTTCGGGTCGCCGGCCCTCAGGAAGTAGGCGTGCAGCGAATGGACCCAGCCCCGCTCCACGGTTCTGGCTGCGGCTACCAGCGCCTGGCCGGCCACCTGCCCGCCGAAGATCCGCTGGCGGTCGTCGTCGGGGGAGCGGCCCCGAAAGATGTTGACCTCGATGGGCTCGAGGTCGAGCAGGGCCACCACATTGTCGAGCGCAGTCTGCATGGTGCCATCATGGCCCGTGGCGGCTGTCTGGGTGGTGCCGTCATGGCTGGCGGCGGCCGTCCTGGCGTGCCTCGCGGCGACCGCTCGCAATAGCCTGAGCGGCCGTGACCGCAACGGCGACCAGCGCGCTGCAAAGGCTGAGAGCCGAGCACGGGCTGAAGGCTCTGCGCTACTGCGGCGTGTCGGTGGTGAACGTGACGGTCGGGATCGGCGTGCTGGCGCTGTGCCATGCCGTGCTGGGCTGGTCCGCGGTCGGGGCCAACCTGGTGGCCTGGATGGTCGGCACCGTGCCCGCCTACCTGCTCAGCCGGGCCTGGGTCTGGCGGCGCAGCGGGCCGCACCGGCTCGGCGGCGAGGTCCTCACCTTCTGGGTCCTGGCGCTGGTGGGCCTGGTGCTGTCGTCATTGGCGGTGGCCGTCGTCGAACACTTCACCGAGCGCACGGTGCTGGTCGCGGTTGGCAACCTCTGCGCCTACGGCGTCGTGTGGGTGGCCAAGTACGTCTTTCTCGACCAGGTGATGTGGCCACGGGACAGGAAAGGATGAGCCGCGAGTCAGCGATGCGTGCGGCGGGCCGCGTGCGGGTCCGGCCGTGATGGATCGCCGGCTGCGGATGGCTGCCGAGACGGCGCGCGGCTTCATGCCCGCCGTCGAGGGACTGGCCCTCTACGAGGCGGCCGCCTCGCTCGACGTGGACGGCCCGCTGCTGGAGGTGGGCAGCTACTGCGGCAAGTCGGCCGTGTACCTCGGCGCCGCTGCCCAGCAGTCGGGCCGGGTACTGTTCTGCGTGGACCACCATCGCGGCTCCGAGGAGAACCAGCCCGGCTGGGAGCACCACGACCCCGAGGTGGTGGACGACGACCTGGGCGTGATCGACACGCTGCCGTTCTTCCGCCGCACCGTCCGCGACGCTGAGCTGGAGGACACCGTGGTGGCGGTGGTGGGCGACTCGCCGACGGTGGCCTCGCTGTGGTCCACCCGTCTGGCGATGGTGTTCATCGACGGCGGCCACGGTGCCGAGCCCGCCCACCGCGACTACGAGGGCTGGTCGCCCCATGTCGCTGCAGGCGGCCTGCTGGCCATCCACGACGTGTTCGAGGATCCCGCCGACGGCGGGCGCCCGCCCTACGAGATCTGGTGCCGAGCCCTCGCCGACGGCTGTTTCCGGCCACGCGAGGAGGTCGGATCTCTGCGGATCCTGGAGCGCGTCAAACCCAGAGACGGCCGCGGGTGAGGGGCGTCGATGGGCCGCGCACGACGTTCGGAGCATCGGAGTCCACCGCGATGACCCGGCGGCGCCCGCTCAGGGCATTGGCTGTCGCCATCGCGCTGGCTGCGGTGGCGGCGGCGGGATGCGGCGGTTCGATGCGCACCGACCCGGCCATGTCGGGGGCGAGCGCCCAGGCGTTCGACGTTGCCGCGCCGGTCGTGTCGGGCACGACAACGAGCGCTACCACGGCCCCGTCCACGACGACCTCCACGCTGCCGAAGCGCACCGACCCGGCCCCTCAGCCGGCTGAGGACCCCGCCGACGCCGAGGTCCCGGACCCGGAGGAGACCCCCGAGCCGGCGCCTGCACCGGAGCCTGACGGCATCAGCTGGGAGGACCTGGAGCACCTCGCCTTCGAAGTCGGCGACGACCTGGTCAGGCTCGAGGACGGCCGGGCCACCGTCGCCTACAGCGGCGCCTCATCCAGTGTCTTCACGCTCCAGAACCGCGTCGTCCAAGGTGACCTCGACGGCGACGGCGACGAGGACGTGGTCGCCCACATCGTGGAGCAGTCGCCCGGCAGCGGCGTGTTCCATCTCGTGGTGCCGGTAATCGACGACGGCACCGCCGCGGCGGCCCGGTCGCCCATCGCGGTGGGCGACCGCATCGTCATGGACTCCATCTCGGTGCGCGACGGGCTGATCGAGGTGTCGCTGTTCGACCGGGCGCCCGACGAGCCCTTCACCATCATCTCCCGGCGCACGACGCTGGAGATCGACCTGTCCGCCTCGGCGCCGCTGGTGAGGGTGGCTGGCATCGAGCCCATCGAGGACCTGCCGCTGCCCGGCCCTCAGCGCCCCCACGTCGAGGTCCGGTTCGACCCGGGCTCGGCGAGCGTCACCCAGGCAGGATCCATCGACTTTCGCGAGCGGCAGACCTACATCGTGCAGGCCTACGAAGGCCAGCCGTTCACCGCCACGCTCGAAGCGCCGCTGGGAGTCTGGCTCGAGGTCCGTCTCGACGATCTGGTGGTGACCTCGGCCGCCCAGCGGTCCCAGGTGGTGGACACCGAGCTGCCGGCCACCGGCTCGTGGCAGGCCACCGTGGTCTCCTCGCACGCGGGCCGCGCCGACTACCGGCTGACCTTCGAGGTGCTGCCTCCGGCCGCCGCCGGCCCGGCCCCCACGACCACTGCCCCGGTGCTGATGCCTCTGCCGGTCACGCCTGACGACGACGGCGAGGTCGTGTACCTGACCTTCGACGACGGCCCCCATCCCGTCTACACGCCCCAGGTGCTCGACGTGCTGGCCCGCCACGACGCTCGGGCCACGTTCTTCGTGCTGGGCTCTCTGGCCCAGGCCCATCCCGACATCATCGAGCGCATGGCCGCGGAGGGTCACACTGTCGGCAACCACACCTGGAGCCACGAGGACCTCGCCGGACTGCCGCGGGACGCCTTCGACGAGACCGTCAGTCGCACTCAGACAGTGCTCGCCGATTTGGCCACCCCCTGCCTGCGTCCGCCTTACGGCTCCATCGATGCCTACACCCAGGAGTGGGCCGCCTCGCACGGGCTGTCGCTGATGATGTGGACGGTGGACCCCGGCGACTGGCGGCGTCCTCCGGCTGGCGAGATAGCCGACCACATCGTGCGCTGGGCAGTCGCCGGGACGGTGGTGGTGCTGCACGACGGTGGCGGCGACCGCTCCAACACGGTCCGGGGCTTGGACATGGCCTTGGAGCGCCTGGCCGGTCGGGGCCTGAGCTACAAGCCCGTCTGCCGCTGACCCGCGGCCGGGCTCGCTCAAGACCAAGCACGCCTACGACGCCGGGATCCTGGCCAAGAAGGGGATCGACTACTGATGTCCCCCGCCCGCTCCGGGGACCCACCTCGAAGCCCTGGGTCGGGGCAGCCGGATCGCTGAGCATCGTCAGACTCCCGCCCCTGCGCCGGTTAGTCTCGTCCGACGGGCTCGAACCACTCAGGAGGCAGCCATGCGGAGCCATGAGATCGACTACCAGATCTACGGGGACGACCTCCAGTTCGTGGAGATCGAACTGGATCCCGGCGAGATCGTGGTCGCCGAGGCCGGCGCCATGATGTACATGGAGCAGGGCATCACCTTCGAGGCCAAGATGGGCGACGGCTCCGAGCCCGACCAGGGCACCTGGGGCAAGCTCAAGTCGGCGGCCAAGCGGGGGATGACCGGCGAGGGCCTGTTCATGACCCACTTCATGAACGGCGCGCCCCAGGGAAAGCAGCGGGTGGCGATGGCCGCTCCGTACCCCGGCAAGATCCTGCCCGTCAACCTGGCCGCCGCGGGCGGGCACCTGCTGGCCCAGAAGGACGCCTTCCTGTGCGCGGCGTCGGGCACCAAGCTCGACATCGCCTTCAACCGCAAGATCGGCACCGGCCTGTTCGGCGGGGAGGGCTTCATCCTGCAGTCCATCTCCGGTGACGGCTTGGCCTTCCTGCACGCGGGCGGCACCATCGTCGAGAAGCAGCTCCAAGGGGAGACCCTGCGGGTGGACACTGGCTGTCTGGTCGCCTTCCAGCCCCAGATCCAGTACTCGATCGAGCGGGCCGGCAACCTCAAGTCGATGGTGTTCGGCGGCGAGGGCCTGTTCCTGGCCACCCTCACCGGCGTGGGGCGGGTGTGGCTCCAGTCGCTGCCGTTCAACCGCATCGCCGACCGGGTGATCGCCAACCTGAAGCCGGGCGGCTCCCAGGGCGAGGGCTCGGTCATCGGCGGCCTGTCCAACATCTTCGAGCGCTAGCCCCGCTGCGCCGCACCGATTCGAGCGCTAGCGGCTCGGGGCGCGGAACCGATTCGAGCGCTAGCAGCGGGCTGCCGCTGAACTTCAATCAGTTGAGCACCGCGGCGGTATCGAACTCCTTGAAGTTCGAGTGAGTTCTCCTCAGGCGATTGGGATGTTGAAGCCGCCGAGGGGGCCGAAGTCGAAGCGGAAGTCGTCGCCGGGGGCCACGGTCATCGGGCGGGTGAACGAGCCCGACAGGATCACCTGCCCGGCCTGCAGCGACCGGCCCTGCTGGGCGTAGCGGCGGGCCAGCCACACGATGCCGTTGGCGGGATGGCCGAGCACGCCCGCGGCAAGCCCGGTCTCCTCAACCGTGCCGTTGCGGCTGGCGACGGCACCGACCCAGCGCAGGTCGGCGTCGCGGGGCCCGACCGGGGCGCCGCCGGTGACGATCCCGGCGTCGGCCGCGTTGTCGGCGATGGTGTCCACCACCGTGCGGGTGCGGCCCGTGGCGGGATCGGTGCGGGGCGTGCGCGACGCGATCAGCTCCACCGCGGCGGTCACATGGTCGGTGGCGTCGAGCACGTCGTCGATGCTGAGGTCAGCGTCGGCGAGGTCCTCGGCCAGCACGAAGGCCAGCTCCACCTCCAGGCGCAGGTCGCAGAAGTCGGCTGCCGCGACAGGCTCGCCGGGGGCGAACACCATGGTGTCGGTCAGGAAACCGGAGTCGGGGGTGTCGATGCTCATGGCCTGCTGCATGGCCCGGCTGGTGAGCCCGATCTTGTGGCCGATCACCCGCTCGCCTCGGCCCAGCCGGATGTCCAGCCAGGCGGCCTGCACCCGGTAGGCCTCGTCGATGGTCATGTCCGGGTAGACGCCGGTGGTCTGGCGGACCTGCCGACGCCCGCGCTCGGCGGTGTCGAGCAGTTCGGCCTCGGCCCGGATCTGCTCGTCGGTGAGCCCGGCTGCGGTGTCGGCCCCGGCCCGGATCTGCTCGTCGGTGAGCCCGGCTGCGGTGTCGGCCTCGGCCGGGCGGCTCACGGCGTGAGCAGGATCTTGCCGGCCAGGCTCCGGCCCTGGAGGAGTCGATGGGCCTCGGGCGCCTCGGCCAGCGGCAGCCTCGCCGCGATCCGCATCTCGAGCCGGCCTGCCATGATCCAGCCGAACACCTCCTCGACCCGGGAGTCGAGCTCCTCCCGGGTGGAGATGAAGTCCCACAGCTTGGGCCGGGTCAGCCACAGCGACTTGCCCGACAGGTGCAGCGGGGCCTTGGGCTCGACCGCCCCCGAGGCGTTGCCGAAGGTCGTCATCGTCCCTCGCAGCCGCAGAAGCTCCAGGCTGGCGTCGTACACGGCCGCGCCCACGCCGTCGTACACCACGTCGATGGCCTCGGGGCCGACGGCGGCCTCCACCCCGGCCACCAGGTCGGTGGTCGAGTAGTTGACTACGTGGTCGGCGCCCGCGGCCCGAGCCAGCTCCACCTTGGCGTCGGAGCCGACGGTGGCTACCACCTCGGCGCCCCGCAGCTTGGCCATCTGCACGATCAGCCGTCCGGTGCCGCCCGCGCCGGCGTGGACCAGGCACCGGTCGCCGGGGCCGATGAGGGGGCAGTCGGTCACCAGGTAGTGGGCGGTGAGGCCCTGAACCCCGATGGCCGCAGCGGTGTCGAAGTCCACGCCGTCGGGCACCTTGTAGGCGACCGAGGCGTTCACCCCGACCCGTTCGGCGTAGGAGCCGGTCGATCCGGCCCAGGCCACCCGGTCGCCCGGCGCGAAGCCGTCCACTCCGGCACCGACCTCCAGCACCGTCCCGGATCCCTCCTGGCCCAGCACGATCGGCAGCGGCAGGTCGTAGAGGCCCGAGCGGTGGTAGGTGTCGATGAAGTTGACCCCGGCCGCGGCTACCGCCACCGTCAACTGGCCCTCCCCGGCCACGGGATCGGCCCGCTGAACCAGCCGCATCACCTCCGGCCCGCCCGTCTCAGCGATCTGAACCGCCGCGCTAGTCCCGCTACCCGTCGTCATAGTCATGCCTCCTGCGGTGAACCCGCCCCGAGGCTACGGCCAGCAGACCAGGCATCGTGGCGAAATTGACGTAGTTGACCGTCTCTGAGCGGGTCAACTACGTCAATTTGGTGGTGGACGCCCGGCCTACGGCCGCACACCGGCCCTGTGCCTCGACGGCTAGGTCCAGGCCACATGCAGCTCGGTGGGGCCGCGGAAGGTGATGTTGGGGAAGTAGTCGAGGTCCTGGCCCTCCACTAGGCGCAGACACGGCAGCCGCTGGGAGAGGATCTCGGTCACGGTTCGCACCTCGAACTTGGCGAGCCTGGCGCCCAGGCAGAAGTGGACGCCCTTGCCGAAGGAGATGTGCCGGCCGGCGCCGCCGCCGAAGTGCAGCAGGTTGACTCGACCGTGTGCATTGACCGCAGTCTCATCCGCTCTCATCTCGCCGGGTCCGGTAGCACATAGCCTGGGACCGCCGTTGACAGGAGACGCGCATGGTAACTGCCGCCAGCTTTGAGGAGAATCTTGCCGCCGCTGGGCAGCATCTGGCCCGTTTCTCGGCTGGGCCGACGCTTCATTTGATCGACGGTGTGGCGGTGCTGAGTGTTTCGGGCGAGACGTTCGCCAACGCGTCGCCGATCGATGGGATGCATCTTGGGGATGTGGCTGCTGGCGACTCTGCTGATGTGGCGCTGGCGGCTGCGGCGGCCGAGGCGAGCTTCGAGGGGTGGTGCGCCACGCCGGGCGAGGAGCGCAAGCGTGTCCTCCATGCGGTGGCCGATGCCATCGTGGCCCGGGCCGACGAGATCGCGGTGGTGGAGTCGGTCGACACCGGGCAGGCCATCCGGTTCATGTGGTCGGCCGCGCTGCGGGGCGCGGAGAACTTCCGGTTCTTCGCCGACCGGGCCCCGGCCGCGTCCGACGGGCTGGCGCTGCCGTCGGCTCACCATCTCAACTACACCAGCCGTCGGGCCATTGGCCCGACGGGGGTGATCACGCCTTGGAACACGCCGTTCATGCTGTCCACCTGGAAGATCGCCCCCGCGCTGGCCGCGGGCTGCACGGTGGTACACAAACCGGCCGAGTGGAGCCCGCTCACCGCCTGCCTGCTGGCCGAGATCGCGCTGGAGGCGGGCCTGCCGCCGGGCGTGCTCAACGTGGTGCACGGCATGGGCGAGACCGCGGGCCGGGCCGTCACGGAGCATCCCGACATCGCGGCGGTCGCCTTCGTGGGCGAGTCGGCCACCGGGTCGCTCATCCAGGCCCAGTCGGCGCCCACCCTCAAGCGCCTCCACTTCGAGCTGGGCGGCAAGAACCCGGTGATCGTTTTCGACGACGCCGATGTGGACCGGGCCCTCGACGCGGTGGTGTTCATGATCTACAGCCTCAACGGCGAGCGCTGCACCAGCTCCAGCCGTCTGCTCGTCCAGCGCAGCATCCACGACGATTTCACCCAGCGCTTGGCGGCCAAGCTGCGTGCCATCCCGGTCGGCCATCCCCTCGACCCGGCCACCGTGGTCGGTCCGCTGATCCACCCGCGCCACTGCGACAAGGTGCGCGGCTACATCGAGCTGGCCTCCGAGGAGGGGGCCACTGTGGTAGTGGGCACGCCCTGGGCCGACGCTCCGCCGGAGGGCAACTTCGTGGCACCGGTGCTGTTCACGGGGGCCACCAACGACATGCGCATCGCCCGGGAGGAGATCTTCGGCCCGGTCCTCACCGCCATCGCCTTCGACGACGAGGCCGACGCGGTGGACCTCGCCAACGACACCGACTACGGGCTGGCCGCCTACGTGTGGACCGGCGACGCGGGCCGGGCCCACCGGGTGGCCGACGCGGTGGACGCGGGCATGGTGTGGGTCAACTCGCAGAACGTCCGCCATCTGCCCACCCCGTTCGGCGGCACCAAGCGCAGCGGCATAGGCCGCGACGGCGGCGACTGGAGCTTCGACTTCTACATGGAGACCAAGAACGTGGCCGTCGCCTACGGCGACCACGCCATCCCCAAACTCGGAGGCTGACCGCCCACCTGCGCTGTCCAGCCGAATTGGCAGCGTCTTGCCCGCATAGCGTGCATATCGCTGCCAGTTCGGGGCCTGGGTGCTGCCTGTGGGCGAACTGGCAGCGTTTTGCCTGTATGGCGTGCATGTCGCTGCCAGTTCGGATTCCGCGTTTCACCATCGGGTGAATTGGCAACGGTGGGGGCCGTTTGGGGCGTTGTGTGCTGCCAGTTCGCGCCATGCGTGACCGCGGGCGGGCGACTTGGCGGCGTGTAGCTCGTATAGCGTGGGCATCACTGCCAGTCGCGGGAGGTTGACAGACCATGCAGACGCAGATGCTGATCGACGGACGTTGGCGCGGCGGCGCCGACTCGGAGCGCATCGACGTGCTCGACCCGGCCACCGAGGACGTCATAGCCGAGGTAGCGGCGGGCACGCCGGCCGACGCGGTGGCGGCCTGCGACGCCGCAGCCGCGGCCCAGCCGGGCTGGGCGGCCGCCCCGCCCCGCACCCGCTCCGAGATCCTGCGAGCCTGCTACGAGATCCTGGTGGCCCACTCCGACGAGGTCGCCGAACTGATCACCCGGGAGCACGGCAAGCCCACCGCTGACGCCCGCGCCGAGGTCGCCTATTCCGCGGAGTTCTTCCGCTGGAACGCCGAAGAGGCCGTCCGCATCCACGGCACCGTCAGCACCGCGCCCGCGGGCGACAAGCGGGTCATCACCCGGCACCCGCCGGTGGGAGTGGTGGCCATGATCACCCCGTGGAACTTCCCCGCGGCCATGATCACCCGAAAGGTCGCCCCCGCCCTGGCCGCGGGCAACGCGGCCGTGATCAAACCG
Source organism: Acidimicrobiales bacterium (assembly GCA_963667505.2). Classification (GTDB taxonomy): domain Bacteria; phylum Actinomycetota; class Acidimicrobiia; order Acidimicrobiales; family Aldehydirespiratoraceae; genus Aldehydirespirator. Next base: position 3,927,416 of record OY763490.2, read on the forward strand.
GCCCGTGACGCGCCGCTCACCGCCTTGCGGGTCGCGGGGCTGCTGGAGGAGGCAGGCGTGCCTCCGGGCCTGGTCAACGTCGTGCCCACCCGAGCGTCGGGTGACTGGCTCGACGCGGTGGTTGACCACCGAGCCGTGCGGATGCTGTCGTTCACGGGATCGACGGAGGTCGGCAAGATGCTGCTGCGGCGCTGCGCCGACCGGGTGCTGAAGGTCGGGATGGAACTGGGCGGCAACGCGCCGTTCATCGTCTTCGCCGACGCCGACCTCGAGGCCGCGGTCGAGGGTGCGATGGTGGCCAAGATGCGCCACTCGGCCGAGACCTGCGTGTCGGCCAACCGCTTCTTCGTCGAGTCGCCGGTTCACGACCAGTTCGTGGAGCGCCTGGGCGCGGCGATGGGCGCCCTGAACGTCGGCAACGGCTTCGAGCCGGGCGTGGACTGCGGCCCGATGATCAACGCCGGCGCGATCGCCAGCATCGACGGACTGGTGCAGGGGGCTCTGCGAAACGGTGCCCGCACGGTGACCGGCGGCGGTCCGGTGGACCGTCCGGGCTTCTTCTACGAGCCCACCGTGCTGGCCGGCGTGGACGCCTCGTCGCCCATCACCCGCGAGGAGATCTTCGGTCCGGTCGCGCCGGTCGTCACCTTCGACGACACCGACGCCGTGATCGCCGCGGCCAACGACACCGAGATGGGCCTGATGGGCTACGTCTACACGACCGACCTCGCCAAGGGCCTGCGAGTGTCCGAGCGCATCGAGGCCGGCATGGTCGGCCTCAACCGCGGCATCCTGTCGGACCCGGCCGCTCCCTTCGGCGGCATGAAGCAGTCCGGCCTGGGCCGCGAGGGCGCCTCCGAGGGCATCTACGAGTTCTGCGAGACCCAGTACATAGCCACCAACTGGTGACCGCAGTTCTCGACGACGGCTGCGGCAACCTCATCCGATTCGTCGCGCGCTGATATCGATCCTTACGAAGGAAGAATCACCATGGCCAAGTCAGTCGACTTCCACATCCTGTTCCAGAACGGACAGGCGAAACCGGCTTTGGAGCGCTACAGCGAAGTCTTCGACGACTACATGCTCGATCGCCTCGACCTGTACCAAGGCGACGGCGACGGGCCGGCCGGCCAGGTGAAGGTTGCCGACTTCCGAGTGCTCGGCAGGCGATTCGTCTGCATTGACTCCCCGATCCAGCACGAGTGGGACATGACACCTGGCATCGCGCCGTTCATTGAATGTGACGACGACCCCGAGCTAGAGCGACTCTTCGATGCGCTCGCCGACGGCGGGACGGTCCACATGCCCCTCGGCAACTACGGGTTCGGACGGCGCTTCGGCTGGGTCGAGGACCGATTCGGCGTGTCCTGGCTCCTGAACATCACCTGACCGAAGACCCCTCGTCTGCTCGCCCTCGCAGCCGCTAGCCAAGCCTTTTGAGGCCATGTGATGCCTCAAAGCCAAGAGTTGGATGCGATACGCGCACAGGGGCCTCGGCGCCAAGCGGTCAGACCGTCGTTGCTGGGGACCCACCTCAGTGAGTCGGGACCCACTCACCTACCATCACGCAGTCTCACCTGAGCGTCCACGGCTTCGTCGGCCGACAACCGGCAGATGTCAGGACCCTTGCTGGCGGCGCTTCTGGATGTTGGCCCATTCGTCTCTCAGGCCGACAGTGCGGTGGAACAGCAGGGGGGTGTCGGGGTCTCGGGCGAAGTAGCCGAGACGCTCGAACTGCACCACCTGGCCGGGGTCGGTCAGGGCCAGCGCTGGTTCGGCCTTGGCGGTGATCAGCTCGCGTGAGGCGGGGTTGTGGGACTCCAGCGGGTCGCGTCCGTCGGTGCCGGGAAAGGGGTCGGTGAAAAGGCGGTCGTACAGCGCGACGGTGGCATCGACTGCGTGGTCGGCTGATACCCAGTGGATGGTGGCCCGCACCTTGCGGCCGTCGGGTGCCTGCCCGCCTCCGGTCTCGGGGTCGTAGGTGCAGTGCAGTCGAACCGGCTTGCCGTCGGAGTCGGTCGCCACGTCGTTGCAGCGCAGGAAGTAGCCCGCCCGCAGCCGCACTTCCCGGCCCGGGGCCAGCCGGTAGAACTTGCGGGGCGGGTCGAGCATGAAGTCGTCGCGCTCGATCCACAGCCGGCCCGAGAAAGGCACGTCGCGGTCGCCCGCGGCCGGGTCCTCGGGATTGTTCACCGCCCGGCGATGCTCCACCCGGGCCTCGGGCCAGTTGTCGATCACCACCTCCAGGGGCCGCAGCACGGCCATACGGCGTAGCGCCTGCCGGTTGTGGTGGGTCCGCACGAACGACTCCAGCAGCTCGATCTCGTGGACGCCGTGTACCCGGGCCACGCCGATGTGGGCGCAGAACTCCCGGATCGCCTCGGGCGGGTAGCCGCGGCGGCGCAGGCCCCGCAGGGTCGGCAGCCGAGGGTCGTCCCAGCCGTCCACCAGCCCCCGCTCGATCAGGCTGCTCAGCCCCCGCTTGGAGGTGACCGTGTGGGTGAGGTTCAGGCGGGCGAACTCGTACTGGCGGGGCCGGTCGCCGGGCAGCGGCAGATGCTCCAGGTACCAGTCGTACAGCGGACGGTGGGCGTCGAACTCCAGCGAGCACAGCGAGTGGGTGACGCCCTCGAGGGCGTCGCTCTGGCCGTGGGCCCAATCGTAGGTGGGGTAGATGCACCAGGCGTCGCCGGTGCGGAAGTGGGGCGTGTGGCGGATCCGGTACATCACCGGGTCGCGCATCAGCATGTTGGGGTGGGCCATGTCGATCCTGGCCCGCAGCACTTTGGTGCCGTCGCCGAACTGCCCGGCCCGCATGGCTCGCAGCAGGCTCAGGTTCTCCTCCACGGTGCGGTCGCGCCAGGGGCTCTCGGTGCCCGGAGTGCTGAAGTCGCCCCGGGTGGCGGAGATGGTCTCGGCGTCCTGGTCGTCCACGTAGGCCAGCCCTTGTTGCACGAGGTGCTCGGCCCACTGGTAGAGATGCTCGAAGTAGTCGGAGGCGTGGACGGCCCGGCCGTCGGGCTCGAAGCCGAGCCAGGCGATGTCGTCGGCTATGGCGTCGGCGTAGACAGCGTCCTCGCCGGCCGGGTTCGTGTCGTCGAAGCGCAGCCGGCACGCCCCGCTGTTCTCGGCGGCCACCTCGAAGTTGAGGCACACCGCTTTGGCGTGGCCGATGTGCAGGAACCCGTTCGGCTCGGGCGGGAACCGGGTCTGCACCCGGCCGCCGAAGGACCCGGCCGCGTTGTCGGCCCGCACCTGCTCCCGGATGTAGTCCAACGGCTTGGTGTCGCCGTTCCCGGCCGAGTTCGAGTTGTCGGGTGTCATCGTGCCTGCTCCCGGGGTGTAGTCCAGCGGCTGGTGATGTCGCTGGCGGGGATTCGTCCAGCGGCGCGGCCATCTCTCAGGTAAGGAGCGCGGGGGCCAGGATCCTCCAGCCGTCGGCGGTGGCGTCGGCGCCGTTGGCGAGGACCTGCACGCCCACATGGTCGGCGCCTGCGTCGAGATGCTCGCGGACTCGGCGGCGATCTGATCGGGCATGCCCCACACGACGATGGCGTCGACCAGCCTGTCCGACGGCCCCCCGTCCGGCCCGCCGTCGATGTCGGCCTGCTCGAAGCCGAGGCGCCGCAGGTTGTTGGTGTAGTTGGGCAGCCGCAGGTAAAGGGCCATGTACTTGCGGGCCAGGGCGCGGGCCGAGGCAGGGTCGGTGTCGAGCACGGCCATCTGCTCGGGGTACAGCGCCGCGTCGGGGCCCATGGTCTCTCGTGCGAAGGCGGTGTGCTCGGGTGGCACGAGGTAGGGATGCGCCCCCGCGGCCGCGGTCGAGGCCAGTTCGAGCATCTTCGGCCCGAGGGCGGCCAGCACGATCTCAGGCAGATCCTGGGGGCCGTGGGCCATGAACATCGTCTCGCCCATGCTGGCCAGGTACTCGCGCATGTAGCTGAGAGGTCGTGAGTAGGTGTGCCCGCGGATGCCTTCCACCAGCGGCTGGTGGCTGACCCCAAGCCCCAGCAGGAAGCGGCCCTCGAACGCCTCCGCCACGGTGCGCTGAGCGTTGGCCGTCGTCATCGGGTCACGGGCGTAGATGTTGGCGATCCCGGTGGCGACCTTGATCGACGATGTCCCGCCCAGCAGCAGCGCGGCCATTACGAACGGGTCCCGCCCGACCGCCTCCGGGATCCAGATCGCCCCGTAGCCCAGATCCTCTATCTCGGCCGCCAGCTCCGCAGCCCGCGACGACGGCACCTGGTCCAGCATCCCGGTCCAGATTCCGATGCGCCCGATGTCGATATCTCCCATGCCCATAGGCCGCAACCTACCGTCGATGCACAAACGCCGCGCGGCCCGCCGATGACGCTCGTCGTGCTCGGCGGAACGCGGACAGGTGGAAGGCATTGCTTCGCACGTCTCGCACTTGCAGGCAGCGCGAGTCGGTCAAGTGCGGCTATCGGCACAGCTACTTCGAGCCATGCATGCACCGTTCAGGTTGCGCTGGCCTGTTCAGGCCGTCGTGGCCTCAAGCTCCATCTCGCGGGCTAGATCGTCGAACGTGGGCTCGACGTAGTAGGGAACTTCGATCTCGTCGAAGTGTTTCTTGGCGAAATCTATCTTGAAGTTCTCGCGTCCTCGTCGGTCCGCCGGGTCCTTGCTGCTCTTTGTTTCGTTGATGACGTATTCGTGGACCAGGTATAGCTTGGTGTCCTCGTTGAACATGATGGCCCAGTCCGGATTGTACGGACCGACAGGCGTGCTTACCGTGAACCACGACGGAAGCTTGAGATAGAACTCCACATCCTCGTTGTCGTCCAACGCCTTGGCGAACTTGTACTCGAAGCTCGATTCGTATTCCACATGATCGTAGGGCGTCTTGTCCTGATTCTGGACCTTATACAGACGATGGACATATCGCTTTAGCTCGTCTTCCTCGTCGGGCTCGAGTCGATGCATCTCCCACCTCGATCCGACGACCTTCTCATATTCGATACCGGTGAGCACCTGCTCTCGAATCGTCTCCTTGATCGTATTCGAGAGCACTCGAAGCAGAGCATGCGGGTTGGTCCTAAGATCGCTGGCTCGCTCCGAGCCCATTATCATGGCGGTGATGGTCTGACGATCAAGGTCTGTCTCGTTCTGGACTTCCACGAAGAAGTCCGGGATGAAGATCAAGCCGTGAGTGTCCACCTCCTGTCGAGTCCGTATCTCGCCTGTCTCGATGCCGCCTGAACTGTGGTCGATCCTCGCCATCCTTACAGAGATACGCGGCGGAGTTATGGGTGCCGAAGCCTTCAGCTTGTCGCAGACCGTGTCTATCAGCTGCTGCTTGTCGACGCTCACATGGTATCTGGTGTGCTGGCTTATGCTGTCCCAGAGTCGTTTGAAGGTGGGATCGAGAGTCACCGACTTATGGAACCGGACTGCACGCTTGTCTCGAACATTGACGACCGGGATTTCATCATCACCGAGAGTTCGTCCCGTGTCTTCCTCGTACTCCCGTTGAAGAGCTATAGCGAAGTCCTCGTAGGCCTCGTTGGCGATGACTGTCAGTCGATTGATCTGGCTGTCGCGGACGCGTTCGCCGTCTTGATTGACCGGCAGCCTCAAGCCCCGCCCGATCTCTTGTCGCTTGCGGTCACGCGATCGGGACTCGTTCAGGGTGCAGATCTGAAAGACATTGGGGTTGTCCCAGCCTTCCCGTAGAGCGGAGTGAGTGAAGATGAACCGGACAGGCTCGTCGCGGCTCAGCAGCCGTTCCTTGTCCCGCATGATGAGGTCATATGTATCGCGATCGGCCACACTCTCGCCCCGAGTGTTCTTGAGCTTGCCCTGAGTGTCTTTGCTGAAGTATCCGTCATGCACCTCGCTCGCGTCGGGGAGGCTCAGGTCACGGTACTTCGCCTTGCCAGCCAATTCTGCGTAGTCCTGCTCGAACCAACTGGCGAAGCGTCCGGGAGATACTCCGTCGTCGCTGTATAGACGGTAGTTCGCGACCCGGTCAAGGAAGATCAACGAGAGGACCTTGATGTGCTCGCCTCTGCGGGCGAATGCTCGCTCACGGTCGAGGTGCTGCTCGATGGTCGTGCGGATCTGCTGTCGGCGCACCTCGTCGCGGAACGCGCCCGAAGGCGAGTCGATGTCCACGAGACTCCCGCCGTTGAACTCGACGTACTCGTCGCCCGTGCGGAACGAGATGTCGGTGACGACATAGCTGTTGGCATACTCTTGGCGCCGTTGCGAGAGGCGGTGAAGGTCGTCGTGCTGCTTCACCCAGACGAGCTTCTGGCGAGCCGCTGTGCCGCGGCCGGAGTTGATGCGGAGCCGGGCGCGCATCTTGGACTGATCGGTGGCCAGGAGCTCCACGAAGGCAGCGTTGAGGTTCTCCTCCTCTACGACGCTGGCGACCTCGATGCTCTTCACCAGTCTCTCTTGGTGAGCCTCGACGGGGCCGAGGCGGTAGACCGGGTTGTAGGGGTTCTTGTGCGTTGCCGAGTAGCGGAGCGTACACAGCGGGTGGAGTCGGTCGATGGCGGCGGCGGCCTTGGGGGACTCCATGTTCTGCGGCTCGTCGATCACCACGACCGGTCGGCAGGACTGGATGAACTCGATAGGACGGCGACCGGACATGCGGTCGTCGACCCGGTTGATGACGTTGGCCGTGGACGGGCCGTCGTCCCCGGTCACGTCGAGGTCCTTGCGGAAGGCGTCGATGTTCAGGATCAGGATCTGCATGGTGCTGGCCGTGGCGAACTGCCGGATGCGGCTCAGGCTGCGAGAGTCGTAGATCTGCGCGTCGAAGGTGGCGGAGTAGAGGGCCTCCAAGTGATCGCGCATCAGTCTGATGCTGGCGAGGGTGCCCTCTCGGATGGCCACGGAGGGAACCACGATGACGAACTTGGTGAACCCGTACTGCCTGTTCAACTCGAACAGGGTTCTCAAGTAGACATACGTCTTGCCGGTGCCCGTCTCCATTTCAACGGTGAAATGCCGGCCGAGATCGCTACTGTCGGTCCGGTCGATCTTGTGCCGGTCTTGAACAGTATGGAGGTTGTCTTGGAGTATCGAGTCGAAGTCGGCTCCCGGGTTCATATTCCCAACGCCAAGTTCCGTGAGATGGAGATGTCCGCTCCCCGTGGTGGACATCGAGAACGAACTCACCGATCGCGGCAGTCCGTCGAATAGATCCACCACGGCATCGATAGCGTCGCGCTGGTATGGAAGGTCCGACTGGAACTTCAGCTTCAACGCGGCCACGGCTCAGAGCACCTTGGTAGCGATGTCCACGGTGCCCGTCTGATTGGCAGTCCTGACAGTCTGCATGACATTGTACTTGCGCTCAACACTGGCTCCGAAGCTCTTGTCGAGCACGAGTATTTGCGACGGTGTGCGAGCGACCATAGCATCCATGATGGGAACGTTGATCAGATCGTCCAAGAATATCAGAACCTCATCCTGGTTCACGGAGTAGACAGTCTTGTCCTCAATGGTCAGTTCATCCACCTGCGATGTCAGTTCATACCCTATAGTCAGAAGCAATTCGATCACCATGCCCGGCTTGGTCGCATCCTCTCGGACATTGTCCACAAGCCGTAGTAGGGCAGCCTCGATCTCCTCATCAGACATCTCAGGCGTGATGTCCCACACACGGAAGTTGGACTCAGCTAGCTTGTAGCTCCGGAATCCCAACTCAGGGGTAGCATCCAGCTTGTCACGAGCCTCCGAGACAAGCGACTCCGCGGCTCCAGTGAGCCGGGCTCGCGTGATGTCTGCCACTGTGGTGTAGTCGCCATAGCCGGTAGGCTCAGGGAATTGCACAAGAATGAAGCGACGGTTACCGCCATCTTCGAGATTGAGTTTCCATACCGCTTCGCCAGTTGTGCCCGACCCAGCGAAGAAGTCCAAGACGATGTCATCAGAGTCCGGCTGAGTCGCTAGTCGCAGCATCCTCTCGATCAGGCGCGTCGGCTTGGGAGTGTCATAGACCGAGTCAGATGAGGCGAACGTGACACGTTCCAACAGTTCCTGCTTTGCTTCTTGAGTATGTCCTACATCACTGAACTTCCAAAGGGTTTGGGGAACTCGTCCCGCTCTGACTTCGGACAAGAAGCGCTTTATTCGGGGCACGCCGTCGCCGTCATCACCCCACCATATTCGATCATCTTCATCGAGTTCCTTGAACTTCTCTTCCGAATACCTCCAATAGGTTCCTGACGGTGGACCACTTATGACTCGGCCAGAAGGAGTCGTGATCGGATAGGTTCCCTTGCTGTAGTAATTCCGCGCCGAAAGGTCCGATGATGTCCATGGCCCCCGAGGATCATCATCAGTATTGGAGTAGCGGTCTTCCATATCCTTCGTGCGAGGAAGCAGATTGGGTCTCCATTCGGTGCCGTTTCGTCCATAGACAAGAAGATAGTCGTGGTCTTCGGAGAACTGTTCCGCTGTGTTCTTGGGAGAAAAGACCTTCTGCCAGATACAGCACGCGATGAAGTTCTCTGGTCCGAAGAGTTCGTCCATGAGGAGTCGGAGATTTTGGACTTCATTGTCATCTATAGTGATGAAGATAACTCCGTCATCTCGCAGTAGATGGCGGGCGAGTGACAGACGCGGGTACATCATCGAGAGCCAATTCGAGTGATAGCGGCCGTTGGTCTCTGTATTGGCAGTGAGCTTTCGACCGCTCTCATCCGTCTGACCAGTGAACTCCAGATAGGTCGCCAAACCTTCGCGAAAGTTGTCTGGATAGATGAACTGTTTGCCAGTGTTGTAGGGCGGGTCGATGAAGATCATCTTGACCTTGGCGTGATATGACTTCTGGAGGAGCTTGAGAACCTCAAGATTGTCGCCCTCGATCACCACGTCGGGCGCGTCGGCCGGACCGTGCCCGGATTGCGTGTCGGGCCGGAGGGTGCCGATGGAGGGTTCCTGGCGGGTGGCGCTGGCGGCGTGCTTGCCGGGCCATGAGAGGCCGTACCGCTCCGACTGAGGCTCGCTTGTCAAGCCGAGGGCGGTGCCGAGCCTGCGGAGGTCGAGCTCGCCCTCCGCGAAGGCCTCGGGGATCAGGTCGCGCAGGGCCGCATAGCGCGAGTCCGTCGGGGTCAGGCTGGCCAGCGGCAACCGCTCGGTGCCGTCGTCGTCGGGTTCTGCCATGCGACCTCCTCCCGGTCGAATCGGTCTCCTTCAGGCTGCTGGCCGAGCCTAAGCGCGGCCCAGCCCCGCCTGGAGTCATCCCGTCCCCACTATGTAGCAGGTCTCGCAATCATCCCTCGGCCGTACGACAGCCGGGCAGGCGTTCCCGGAGGGATCAGCGCAGCAAGGCTTCGATCATCTCCTCGACGGTCGTGCCCGGCGAGTCCTTGAAGGCTCCGAGCCGTTGGTAGATCTCGCCCGCGGCCTGGTGGAACCCGTCGGGAGGCCGACGGCCGCGAAGGTGGTTGCGATCTCGTCCATCTCGCCAGTCCAGCGCCACGCTTTGGGCGCCACCTCGCTAGCAGTGCCCGCCAAGCGCTCGCCCGTCCCCGGCAGCGACAGGCGCCATTCGGCGAGCAGGTCGTCGGCCACGCCCTCAGCCGAGGCCATGGCCGCCACCGCCGCCAGCAGGGCGCTGGTGCCCTTCGTCCAAGCGGCGTACGCCATCTTCAACGCCGACACGGTGCCAGGCCCGCCACCGTGCAGCACGCGGGCCTCCAGCGCCGAACCCTCGAACCGAGCCGCCACCCTCGGCGCATCCCGACCAGACAGGTAGAGCCGGGTAGAGCCAGCCCGGACCGCGGGCGGCCCGATCAGCCCGCCGTCCACGAAGCTCTCGAAGCGGGCCGCGATCCGCCGAGCCGTCTCCGGCGCGATCGCGTTGGCGTCCACATAGCAGCCGGCGAACCCGGCGTCGGCCACCTCGTCGGCCAATGCTTCCGCACTGTGGGGCGGGCAGACCGAGATCAAGATGTCGGCCTCCGTGGCCATCGATGCGACGTCGCCCACATCGGTGAGACCTGCGTCGTCGGCTCTCTTGCGGGTGGCGTCCGAGCGCCCCTCCCCAGCCCACAGCACGGTGCCCGAGCACGCCGCCGCAACCGTCGCGCCCATAGCCCCCGGATGCAGGACCCCAGTGACGGCACGGTCGGGCGACACGCTCACGGCCTCAGTTTCTCACAGCGAGGTGGACCCTGGCCCCAGACGGCGATGACCTCTGCGCCATCCTCGTAGACCTCCAAGGGCTCGTTCCCCTTGGTAGTGACTGCCTCTAGCGTCGAGGGTGTGAGCGTCGGAGTTGTGCAGCGTCACCATGTTCGGAGCTGGGCCGATCAGGCGGACTCGCGGTATGGGCTCCCGGAGTTGGTGTTGCGGTTAGTCCTAGAGACATCTGAGGGTGCTGTGGAAGCCGAGTTCGCCACCGACGAGGGCGTCGATCTTGACGGGTTTGACGGGATAGTGCAGGCAGAAGTCGGCTCGGGTCGGGTGCCGAGCGGCTGTTCTGTGTGGGAGGTGTCGACAGAGCGCAGCGTTGGGACCAAGGCAAGCGCCGACTACGACAAGCGCAAGGCGGCGCCGCCGGGTTGGTCGATGCTGGAGACGGCCTATGTGGCGGTGTCGCTGCGGGCCTGGCGCGAGCGAGAGAAGTGGGCCGAGCAGCGCACCGGCCGCTGGCGCGAGGTGCGGGCGCTCGGGTTGGACCGTGTCATGTCATGGCTTGCCAACGCGCCCAAGACCGAACTGTGGCTGGCTGATCGGCTCGGGCTGCACCCGGAGGAACTAGAACTCGGATCGCGGTGGTGGGAGGAGCGCCAGCGCGGTACCGGAGGTCTGTTCGACCGTGGTGTTGCTTTGGCAGGACGCAACGATGCGGCCGCGGAACTTCGGCGGCGAATTGCCGATGACACGGGTTCCATCGTCGTCGAGGCTGCTGCCGTTGAAGAGGCGTTGGAGTTCATTGCTGCTGCTGGCGAGGCCTCCGACGAGCTCACCAACGATGAGAGCCTCTTGGATCAGATGGTGTTCGTCAGCGGACGGCGTGCCTTGCAGCGATTGCTGACCGAGGAGGGCCCTGAGATGGTGCTGGTCCTGACCGATCCCGAGCTGAGCTCTGCCGTTGGCTCGAGCAGGCACGCGGTCGTGATTCCGGTGCAGGCACACGGAGGAGCGGTGGTTGCCCGTCGAGCGCGCGACGGCACCCACGATTGCGTCGTCGTGCCGCGCCTCGACTCCAGGTCGGTAGTCGGTGCTCTTGATAGTGCCGAGGCCCGTGGCCGGGGCATCGGCTCTCGCCGGGCGCAGGAACTTGGATCCTTGGCGGCCCGCAGCGCTGCCGCGCTGCGCCGTGAGCTATCGGTTGATCCGACGCTCCGCCTTCCAGGCTGGGCGCAGGCCGATGCTGACTCTTCTGTTACGGCTCGGCGTGCCAGGACGGCAGCGCTGCTCGCGGGCCAGTGGACGGCGGGGTCATCCTCGGAGTCTGCGGCCATGTCGGCGGACCGTGAGGTCTTGGAGCGGTTGGCCGGCGGCGACCTCGACTACGAGACCATAGAACTGGAACTCAGCGTCTTGACGGGGCCGGACCCGATGCTCATGTCATCAGGTTCAAGTTGGCGGCTGGTCAACCCGAATGAAGCATGGTTGCTGCTGGCCGGACACCTACTCACCGCCGATGCGATCCATCGGTTCCTTCCAGTCGCAGCAGAGGTGTTGGGCGAGAGGGACCCTCTCCGCGATCTTGCAGGCGACGCACACCTCGAGGCGCAGCTGCGAGGGGTGGGACGTAGGTACTCGAGGGCGCTGCGGCAAGGGGTGGCGCGCACACTCGCGCTGCTATGCATTCACGGCAGCGATGTGTCGCTTGACGGCGGTCGCGATGCAGCTGATCTCGCCAGACGGTGCGTGCAACAACTGTTCGAACCGGACGGTGACAGCGGCACGTCGATCACCGCGAGAGTGCGTCGTTCGGCGGAGTTGGGAGAAGTGGTGCCGCTGCTTGCCGAGGCAGCGCCACACGAGTTCATGGCAGCCGTTGATCAAGCGCTGCGACCTCGCCACGAGGCCGCCAGGCTGTGGTTCACCGACTCCAGAGATGACTTGAGCGCCGCGTGGACGTCGTCACCGCACGTAGACCTGCTGTTCGCGCTGGAGCCGCTCGCGTGGCTGCCGGACTGTCTTCCCTGCGTCGCCGACATCTTGTTGCGCCTCCACATCTTGGACCCGGGTGGGAGGCTCGCAAATCGTCCTGGCGCGATGTTCGCGGCGATCTTCTACTGGGCTCCCCAGACCGGCATCGACCATCACGATCGCCTTGAGGTGCTACGAGGACTGCATGACCGGCTCCGGAGCCCCGACACAGAAAGGAGCGCCGTCCGCGCGCTGGCCCAGCTCCTTGCAGCGCTTATACCTCGCGGCAGCTCTTCGATCATGTCGAGTTCACCACCGCAGATCCGCGACTATCAGTTGCCGCCTGACCGAGTTGTCGGCGAAGTCGTCGCTGACTACTTCGACGAGGTGGTTGAACTGCTGTTGAGTGTCACGGAGTACCGTGTCCGCGAGCACGGCGACATCGCTGCGCTGCTGGACCTTCTAGAGCCATCCGCGGCGGTGACGACAGCGACCTCGCTGCCGCCCGGAGACCGCGATCGCCTTTGGGCGCTGTTCGAGGAAGCAGCCTCGATATTCGACGTTGACCAACTCTCCTCGGTGAGTCAGCGACTCCAAGGCCTAGTCCGATCCCACAAGAGCTACCCCGATGCCGACTGGGCGCTACCGCCCGCTGAGACAGACCGGCTTGATCGCCTATCCTACCAGATCGCGGGCGACCAAGCGGTACCGACGGACGCCGTAGAAGAGAACCTGTGGCTGTTCGCCGAGGACATCCCCGATCTCGGTCACGGGATTGCGCGCGGCGATGACATGGCTGCCTACGAGCAGGCGCTTGGCACGCGACGTGCAGTCGCGGTCGGCGAAGTGGCGCAATCGGAGGGCCTCAGCGGTCTGTATCGCCTCGCGGCGCGGGCCGAGGCCGACGGCAGGGGCGCGCTGGCGGCCGTCATCGGCGAAGCGCTAGAAGAGATGGAATCGCGACACAGCGACGACGCCGACAGCGGCTCGCCACTGCTGGAGGGCGGCAGCGAGACCCGGATGCTCGAGGCGCTGAACCTGCCTGCTGACGACGCCGCGAACTCTCCTGAGGAGCGGCGTCAGGTTGCGATCGCCAGCGGGTACTTCTCGGCACGACTTCACCGTACGCGCCGCGCGGGCGGCGACGGCTGGGCGTGGCTGAGCGACCTGCTTCACCGCGAAGGCGTGAATGCCTCACAGCAGGCGCGCCTGATCGAACTTACAGACGACGGCCCACGGGCCTGGCAAGAGGCCGAGGCGCTTGGGGCCGGCGCGTTGACCGCGTACTGGAGCCTGATGCAGTGGTACCGGCTCGGCAACGCCTCCGACCATCTCGAAGAGATCACCCAAGGCCTCCTAAGTGTCAGCCGTGCCTCTCACGCCGTCGACCTGCTCGCCTCCAACAACGAGGCATCCACCCTCGAACCTCGACGCCGCGCGGAACTGGCCGCAGACGCGCTAGAAGCACTCGCCGAGAGCGGTGTGGCTCAGTCCGTCTCAGTCTCCGACGCCTGGAACATCGCCCAGCTGTTGGACTCCCTGGCGCAGCACCTGCCCCTCACACAGGACAGCCTTGACGATCCACTGCTACAGCGGCTGACAGGACTTGACATGATCTACGCGGAACGCCGGCTCCCCGGCGAACCAGCGCACTTCATCCACAACCGTCTGTCACTGGACCCGCGCAGCTTCGTCGAGGTCGTGTGCCTCGCCTACCGCAACGTCGATGAGCAATCGCAAGACCTCGCCTCGGGCACCGATGTGACGCCCGACCCTCCCGCGCGACCGCTCATACCCCCGATGACCGCACGCCACATCCTTACTAGCTGGCAGCACCCACCGGGTATCGACAGTTCCGGGGCCGTCGGCTCCGACCGGATGAGAGCCTGGATAGACGAGGCTCAGCGACTGCTCGACTGTGAGGACCGCCGCGAAGCCGGAGACAGATACATCGGCGAAGTGCTGTCGGCGGCCCCGCCCGATCCAAGTGACGGCATCGCACCTCCCGTCGCCGTTCGACAGTTACTCCAAGATGGACAAACCTCAGAACTTGAGCGCGGACTCATTTCGGGGATGCTGATGGGACCCACCGGCGTCCGAAGCGGCAGTGTGGCCAAGTTCGTAGCCGAGTCACAGCAAGCCAGCCGGGAGGCCCAACGAAACGCCGCCACGATCGCCGCACGCTGGCCCCGCACCGCACGGCTCCTCCGCAAAGTTGCAGAGCCTCACCGACAGCAAGCGCAAGGATGGCAAGACGACCAGGATCCATTTGACTGATGAGCGCTCTCGGAATGTGATGATCGTGGTATATCTGATGTATGGACAGGATGCGGGTTGGCACGGCTTGACTGTCGATGGTGGACTCCTCGACCGGGCTCGTCGCCTTGAGGACTGCCCGACGATGCGGCGATGACGGACGCTCCCCTTGATGAGCTGACGGGCCACTCCCGGGAGGCTGAGATCGACGCCGCCTACGAGGCGTACGACCGTCTCCCGCTCGACGCGCCTGACGAATGGGGGGATCTGGCGTCGTTCCATGACGCGAACCTCTTGCACAGGCAGGAGCTCGAGGTGGCGAGTGGAGCAGACCAGGAGCGGCGGACTGGCGGGTGACGCGCGCTCCCGGCCGTCGGGGCGAGGTCTGGCTGCAGTGTGTTTGTGTATGATTGCCTGTGTGAAATATGCATGAACTAGTCTGAGATCTTGTACAGTAACTCTGGATCTTGGCAGCGGAGGAGTTGTGATGGAGCAGGGGAGCGACGGTTACACGACCCGTATCGCTGACAGCATCCTGGATCGGCACATGGCGGCTTGGCCCGCCGAGTTCATCACGGGGCCTCGGGCTGTCGGCAAGACGACCACGGCCTTGCGCCACTCGCGGGCAGCGCTGCGGCTTGACCGTGCCGCCGAGCGGGGTCTCGCGCTCGACGACCCTGAGGCCGCCATACGGGAGGGCCCGTTCCCGCTGCTCATCGACGAGTGGCAGCATGCGCCGGACATCCTGCTCGCCGTCAAACGGGCCGTCGACGCGTCGCTGGCCCCGCCGGGCCGTTTCATCGTCACCGGGTCGGCCCGCAACGATCTGCACGTCGGACAGTGGCCGCTCACCGGAAGGGTGCTGCACACGCAGCTATGGCCGCTGACGGGCCGCGAGCGGTTCGGCGACGCGGCCGCCCCCGCCCTCTTTGACCGGTGGGACGACGAGAGCCGCTTCGGCATTCCGCCGGAGGTGCCGGACGTTCTCGGGTATTTGGACATCGCCCTCGACGGCGGCTTTCCTGGCGCGTTGGCGGCGTCTGCCGCCGGGGCGCGCGACGACTGGATGCGCACCTACGTGGATGTTGCCGTGAGCCGAGACCTGGGCGAGCTCGCCAGCCCGGCCGGGAGGCGCAGAAGCCCCGAGTCGCTGCGTCGGTGCCTCACCGCCTACGCGCTCCACACCGCCGGACTCACGACCGACACTTCGCTGGCAGAATCCGCCGGCCTCGACCGCCGCACGACTTCGGGCTACCTGGAGACGCTGGGCGTGCTGCGCCTAGTGGCTGACATGCCTGCGTGGCACACCCGGAGGCTCAAGCGGCTTACGTCGATGCCCAAACGCTACGTGACTGACTCCGGGCTGGCCGCGTGGCTGATGGGCGCGGATCGGGAGGGACTGAAGCGGGACGCCCAGGCCAGGGGGCGAATCATCGACACCTACGTGGCCGCGCAGCTTCGAGTGGAGGCAGAGGCCTCGTCAATGAGAGTCCACCTCTGCCACGCGCGCGACCACAGCGGCCTTCACGAGATCGACCTGGTGGCGGAATTCGGACGGCGTGTCGCCGCATTCGAGGTGAAGACCTCCAGCGCCCCCACCGCCCGGGACGCCCGCCACATCATGTGGCTGCGGGACCGGCTGCCGCCCGAGCAGTTCGGCGGAGGGGTGGTCTTCCACACCGGCCCCCACCGCTACCGGCTCGACGACGGGATCGAGGCCGTGCCGATCTGCGGACTGTGGGGTTGAGGGACATCCCCCGGCCGCCCTGTGCATGGCCTGTGATAGCGTAGTTTGACATTTCAATTGCTGTGTTATTAGACATGTACACGAGCCTCGCCTTCGAGCACTGTCGGTGTGGCGGCCCTAGGGCCCTCGACTCCGGTCCTACACCCGTATGCGTGCTCTAGGAGAAGCTCTGATGACCCAGCCCGTCCCCGTCCCCGCCGCTGAGGTGCCCCCGCAGATGGCCCACACCCCCGAGCACATCCCCGACCGGCCTCGTTCGTCTGTCGCCGGTGAGGCTGAAGCTGCGCCAGCGGGCACTGCGGCCTCGTCCGAGGTCGGGCCGGGCGCGGTTGGGCAGGCCGTCGGGCCTGCGGCCGTTGCTGCTGTCTCGACCGGTGCGGACCGGTCGGGTCTGCGGGCCCAGGCGGCCGAGAATCCCCTGTTGACGCTCTTCGGAGGGATACTGGCGTTCCTGGGACTTGTCAGCGTGGGACTCCTGTCTTTCGTGCTGGTCTCCCTCGCCGCTGACATCGACGAGGTGAACGAACGCATCACCCGCCTCGAGGCCAGAATGGACGCCCGGTTCGCCAGGGTGGACGATCGCTTCGACGAGGTGGACGAGCGTTTCGACGAGGTGGACGAGCGTTTCGACGAGGTGGAGGCGCGGATCGATGCGATCGACGCGCGGCTCGACCGGATCGAGTTGACGCTGACCGCGCTGATCGCGACGCTCGGCGCGACCGAGGCGGTCGAGGCCGCAGTCGCGGCGGGGGCCGGACAGACCGGGCATGTTGGCTGACGTTCGAGGCCGGGCGGGGGTCCTAGTCGCCGCGGACTCGCCGAGCGCGGAATCCGCTGCGATCAGGTGTCTGCCTGGCCGAGGTAGGAAGCTCTCAGGTCGGGGTGGGCCAGCAGGTTCTCGGCGGTGTCGTCGAGCACTACCCGGCCGGTCTGCAGCACCCAGCCCCTGTCCGCGATCGACAACGCCATGTTGGCGTTCTGCTCCACCATGAACACTGTCATCCCGGCCTGATGTATCTGCTGGATCAGCTCGAAGTTCTGCTGCACCAGCGCGGGGGCCAGCCCCATCGACGGCTCGTCCATCAACAGCACCCGAGGCGCCGACATCAGCGCCCGGCCGATGGCCACCATCTGCTGCTCGCCGCCCGACAGGGTGCCCGACTTCTGGCCGATGCGTTCCTTGACCCTGGGGAACAGCTCGAACACCCTCTCCATGTCGGCCGCGATGCCGGCCGCGTCGGAGCGCAGATAGGCGCCCAGTTCGAGGTTCTCGCGCACGGTCAGGCGCTTGAACAGCCGGCGGTTCTCCGGCACCATCGTCACGCCCCGGGCCACCCGGTAGCTGGTGGGCTTGTCGTTGACCACCTCGCCGTCGAGCACCACCTCGCCCGAGGTGGGCTTGAGCATCCCGAGCAGCGTCTTGAGGGTGGTGGACTTGCCGCTGGCGTTGCCGCCCAGCAAGCAGACCAGCTCCCCCTGGTGGATCGACAGGTTCACGTCGCGCAGCGCGTGCACCGCCCCGTAGTGGGCGTTCACCGAGCGCATCTCCAGCAGCGGCGTGCCCGCCCCGGCGTCGGCGCTCATGGGGCTGCGGCGCCTTGGCCGAGGTAAGCCTCGATCACCCGGGGGTCGTTGGACACCTCGGCGTAGTCGCCCTCGGCGATCTTGGTGCCGTGGTCGAGCACCACCACCCGGTCAGAAACCTCGCGCACCACCTCCATGTCGTGCTCGATGACCACGATGGCGAAGCCCCACTCGTCGCGCAGGCGGCCGATCAGCCCGGTCAGCTCGGCCGACTCCACCGGGTTCATGCCCGCCACCGGCTCGTCGAGCAGGATCAGCTTGGGCTGGGTGGCCATGGCCCGGGCTATCTCCAGACGACGACGGTTGGCGTAGGACAGCGTGAAGGCGGGCTGGTCGAAGCGGTACCCCACCAGCCGGGTGCCGAAGAAGCCCAGGATCTCAGCGGCCCGCCGGCGGATCTCGGCCTCCTCGCGGCGGAAGGCCCGGGTGTAGAAGCAGTGCTCCGAACGCGTGCTGGCGGGTGCGGCAGTGCTGGGACACCATCACGTTCTCGATCACCGTCATGTTGGCGAACAGCCGCACATTCTGGAACGTGCGGGCGATGCCCTGGGCCGTCACCCGGTTGGGATCGAGTCCCCGGAGCGACTCGCCCTCGAAGAGGAT
Organism: Acidimicrobiales bacterium; assembly: GCA_963667505.2. Taxonomy (GTDB): domain Bacteria; phylum Actinomycetota; class Acidimicrobiia; order Acidimicrobiales; family Aldehydirespiratoraceae; genus Aldehydirespirator. The sequence continues at coordinate 3,945,696 of OY763490.2, forward strand.
GTCCCCCTCGGATGCCTCCACGGTGGCGGTGACCGCGTTGAACAGGGTGGTCTTGCCCGCGCCGTTGGGCCCGATCACCGAGACGATCTCGCCCTCGAAGACCTTGAGGTCGAGACGGTCGAGCGCGTGCAGCCCGCCGAAGTCGACGCTCAGCTGGCGAGTCTCCAGCAGCGGCTCGGCTCCGGCAGTGCCGCTCATGCTGACGAGTCCGGCTCGGAACCGTCGGCGTCCTCGTCCTCGGCGGCTTGGGCCTTGAGCCAGGCGTCCTGGGCGAACTCCTGCTGGTGCAGCTCGCGCGACCGGCGCACGCTCGGGATCAGGCCCTCCGGGCGGGCCAGCATCATCCAGATCAGCAGCGCGCCGTAAATCAGCAGCTTGAACTCGGAGAACTCGGCCAGCAGGCCCGGCTGCTTGGGCCCGCCCAGCACGCCGATCAGGACCACCGATCCGGCGATCACGCCGACGATGCTGCCCATTCCTCCGAAGATCACCACCACCAGAATCACGATCGACACCAGGATCAGGAAGCTGTTGGGGAACACCGAGCCGACCTTGGCCGAGAAGATCGCCCCGCTGAACGACCCGAGCACCGCGCCCACCACGAAGGCCAGCAGCTTGACGTTCACCGTGTTGATGCCCATCGCCTCGGCCACGGTCTCGTCCTCGCGCACCGCCATCCAGGCCCGCCCGAGCCGGGAGCGCTCCAGCCGCCACGACACGTAGATGGCCAGCGCGCAGAAGGCGAGGACCAGGTAGAAGACGCGGCGGGGGTCGGTGCCGGCCACGTCGGTCAGGCCGAAGATGCCCGCGCCCGGCACCTTGGTGATGCCCTGGGATCCGCCGAACCAGCCCGAGAGCCAGTCCGACAGGAAGATCAGCCGGATGATCTCGCCGAAGCCGAGCGTGACGATGGCCAGGTAGTCGCCCCGCATCCGGATGACCGGCGCGCCGATGAACAGGCCCACCAGGCCGGTGATGACGACCACCGCGACGAGAGCCACCAGCCAGGGCAGTTCGGGGTTGATCCTCGGCGAGGTCGCGGCGGTGAGCACCGCGGCGGAGTAGCTGCCCACCGCGAAGAACGCCACATACCCGAGGTCGAGTATCCCGGCCAGCCCGACCACCACGTTCAGTCCCAGCGCCAGCAGCACGAACAGCCCGACGTTGGCCAGCAGCTCGTTGGTGAGCTTGCCCGCGAACATCGGCAGCACCACCAGCACCGCGGCCGTGCCGATGATCAGCGCGGCGTCGGCCCGGCCCCGCTTGGCGCCTTCCAGCTTGGTGATCCGGTAGCGGGCCTCGTTCAGCCAGCGTCGGCCGAGCAGTGTCACCGCGGCCGACACGGCGGCAAGAGCCAGGGCGCCCTCCCAGGCCAGACCGCCCCGGCGGGCGTAGAGGCGGTCGGTGAGGACCTCCAGTCGCAGGCCCTCGGCCAGGTCGACGACGAGCGATTCCAGCACCGCCGCGCCGACCACGGTCAGCGCCATGTTCATCACCGTGCTCCGGGTCCTCGGGCCGAGCAGCCGCAGGGCTCCGCCGGTGCCGCCGACGCCCGCGCCGATCACCAGCCAGACTGCCGCCGCGAACCACGGCCCGTGGCCGAAGCCGAGCAGCTCGAGCAGCATCGGGCTCCAATTCACCAGCGGCTCGCGCAGGTCGAAGTTGGCCAGCAGCCCGGCCAGCAGCGACAGCCCGCCGCCTGCCAGCGCTCCGCAGGCCGCGCCGCCCACCACCTCGTGGGCGCCGACGGCATGCACAGGGACGCTCTCCCGTCTGATCTGATGGCTGACGCGCAGGCCGGCCGCGAAGGGCAGGATCAGCAGGGTCAGATAGCCCATGCTCAGCACGGGCTTCACGATGACCCGCTCGTCCAGCCGCACGGGCATGTTCGACAGCGCGATGAAGATCTGCCCGCCCGCGGCGATGGCGCCCATGCGGACCAGCCGCCGCCAGTCTTGGGCGAAGGCGGGCCGCGGCGGCGCCAGCTCGGAAGCGGCTCTCGGGCGAACAGCCGCGGTCATGTGCGTTCCTCAGAGGGCAGGCGCTCGCCGAAGATGCCGGCGGGCCTCAGCAGCAGGACGCCGATCAGCACCGCGAAGGCCACCGCGTCCCGCAGCTGCGAGACGCCGCTCACGCCCAGTGGCTCCAGGATCAGCAGCGGGCCCACCGACTCGGCCACGCCGATCGTCAGCCCGCCGGCCATGGCCCCGCCCAGATGGCCGATGCCTCCCACCACCGCCGCGCTGAACGCCTTGATGCCGGGCAGGAACCCGGTCGTGTGGATCACGCTGCGGAACAAGATCCCCCACAGGATGCCGGCCATTCCGGCCATGGCCCCGCCCACCGCGAACACCTTCACGATCGTGCGGTTCACGTCTATGCCCATGAGCGCGGCGATCTCGGCGTCCTCGGCCACCGCCCGCATCGCCTTGCCCGACTTCGTGCGGTCGACGAAGTACCACAGGGCCGCCATCGACAGCGCGGCCACAACCACCACCAGGATCCTGGCCCCTTCGATCTGCAGGAAGGTGTGCTTGCCCTTCACCCAGTCGGGCACGTCGGGATAGGACTTGGCCGCGGGTCCCAGCAGCACGATCGACGCGTTCTGGAGGAAGAACGACACGCCGATGGACGTGATCAGCGGAATCAAGCGGGGCGATCCCCGCAGCGGCCGGTAGGCGACCCGCTCCATCACCACCGCGGTCAAGGTGCACACGATCATCGACACGACCACGATGAACACCAGCGAGCCCACGAAGTTGCTCTCCCACAGGCCCGCGTCGGCCAGCTTGTTGGAGGTGATCATGCCGGTCATGGCCCCCACCATGAACACCTCGCCGTGGGCGAAGTTGATGAAGCCGAGCACGCCGTAGACCATCGAGTAGCCCAGTGCGATGAGCCCGTACATGCAGCCCTGGGCCACGCCCGACACCACCAGCCCCCGGAACTGGGCGCCGGTGAGGCCCGTCGCGTCGGGGTTGGCCCAACGGGCGAAGGCGTTGTCGGAGTCGATCTCCTGGGCGATGAAGGCCAGCAGCCCGACGGCCACCACCGTGATGGCGGCCACCCGCAGGACGGTCAGGAACCAGTCGACCCCGGTGCGGGGCGCTCCCCGGCGGCGCGTCCCTTGCCGGATCATCGGGGCGCTCCCGCTGGACGTGTCGGCAGGCGACGGCCTGCGTCGAACTCTGCGAGCAAGCACGAACTGGTGAAGGCTCGTGGCTTTGCAGCCGCGCTATTCCCGCTCATGGTCATTGCTCTCGAAGGCCGCTCGGACCACGGCCTCGCGCCAAGAGCCTCGCGAGACGCGAAGCGTCGACGGCTCCTGTTCGCTCGGCCTCTACGGCGCGTAAGAGAACACGACGTTGTTGAGGCTGGCCTCGGCATTCTCCTCGCCGCCGATGTTCTGCACGACGGTGATCTTGGCCGAGCCGCAGTCGCCGAAGTCGTCGCAGTTGATCGTGCCGATCAGGCCGCTGTAGCCGCTGACGCTGTTGAGATGGTCGCGGATGCCCTGCCGGTCGATCATGAGCGCGCCGTCCTCCACCCAGGAGGCCGCGGCGACCGCGTCGAGCAGCAGTGTGGTGGCGTCGTAGCCGTGAGCCCAGAACGGTGCCGCGGGCGGCTCGCCGTAGAGCTCCTCGTACTCGGCCAGGAGGTCCACGGCGCTCTTTCCGGTGCTCTGGTTGACGTTCTCACCGAAGCGCTGGTCGGGGCCCGAGAAGTACATGCCGGTCGTCTGCGGCAGCGACAGGTAGTTGGTGTTCAGCAGCCCGTCGGCAGCCAGCAGCACCGTCTCCTCGAGACCGGGCACGCCCGGCGCCTGGTCGGCGATGAAGTCGCCGGCGGGCTGGAAGATCGGGAAGAACAGCGCGCCGGGGCTGCCCGCCGCGATCTCGGTGAGGACCGGCACCATGTCGGTGTCGTCCTTGTTGACCGCGGAGAAGCCTGTCACCGTTCCGCCCTCTCGCTCGAACGCGTCGGCGAAGGCTTGGGCCAGGCCCTGGGTGTACGGGTCGCCGTCATGGATGGCCGCCGCCTCGCTGATCCCCAGTTCGGAGAACACGAACTTGGCCATGGCCGCGCCCTGGTACAGGTCGTTGTGGGCGGTGCGGTAGTAGCCGACGCTGTAGTTCGGCCCGGCGTTGCCGGCCAGGTCGGACGTGAGCGCCGGAGACGTGTTGCCGCCCGAGATCAGCACCATGCCGGCATCGGTGATCAGCGGAGCCGCGGCCACCGCCGCGCCCGAGCAGGACGTGCCGATCACGCCGACCACATCCTCGTCGGCCACGATGATCTGAGCCGCGGCCTGCCCGCCGTCGTTGGAGCACAGGTCGTCGAGGCTGGTGCCCACGTCCACGTCGAACCCGTGGATCGGGCCGTAGTGGTCGACCGCGATCTTGGTGGCCCGGTCGATCGGCAGTCCGAAGAAGGCCACGTCGCCGGTGATCGCTTCGAGCGAGCGGATCTGTATGGCGTCGCCCTCCGCGACCTCCACTACGCCCAGCGAGCCGTCGCCGAGATGCTCCATCGGCATCTCGTCTTCGGCCATGGTCGTGGTCGGCATCGTCGTGGTCGGCTTCGTCGTGGTCGGCTTCGTCGTGGTCGGCTTCGTCGTGGTCGGCTTCGTCGTGGTCGGCTTCGTCGTGGTCGGCCGCATCGTCGGCCATGTCGTCTTCGACCATGTCTTGATCGGCGGCGGGCTCGGTCGCGCTCGGCGCCGGTTCTGTAGTGGTCTCCTCGTCGTCGCCGCATCCGGCGGCCAGGAGGGCCAATGCGAGCAGCGCCCCCAATACTGCGACAAGTCCCCGAGATCGTGATGCTGAGGTGTGCACGGTTCCCTCCTAGGTCTGTGGATGGCCTGACGGCTGACCGCGACTCTAGTCAGCCTGCAGCGGCGTTGGAAGAATCATTCCCATGTCGAGAAGCAGGCCTCCGCGCGGCTGGTTTCTGTCGGCGGATGCGCATCAGGGGCCACGGGTCGGGCTCGTCGGAGATGTCGGCCACCACCATCGAAGGGCCAGGATGCGCCAGGGAGCGTTCGAGCACGTCTGGCAGGCCAGCCGGGGAGCCGACCCGCTCGGTGCGCACGCCCATGCTCTCGCCGAAAGCCACCCAGTCGGGGTTGCGAAGACTCGAGGCGATGGTGCGGTCGGGGCCGAAGCGCTGCTCCTGGAGCCGCTGCACGTTGCCGTAGGCACCATTGTCGAACAGCAGCACGGTGGTGTTGATCCCGTGCTGCACGGCGGTGGCCAGCTCAGCGGCGGTGAACAGCATCCCGCCGTCGCCGACGATGGTGAGCTGGGCCCGGCCGGCCGCGGCCGCCGCCGCCCCGATGCCGTGGGCCACGCCCGCGCCGAGGGTGCCCGCGCCGCCGGTGGCCAGATAGGTGCGGGGCCGGCGGTGCTCGTAGGCGATGTGCGCCGCGAAGGCCACCTGGGTCACGTCCTCGACGATGATCCCGTCGTCGGGCATCACCGACCGGATGGCCCGCAGGTAGCTGATCTGCGGCTCCAGGTACGCGATTCGCTTGAAGTGACGGGCCCGCAGACCGGCAATTTCGTCGGTTCGGTCGGTGCGGCGGCGGTTGTGGCGCCCCAGCGCCGCCAGCAGCCGGCCGCACGCCTCGACGGCGTCGCCATGGATCCCCAGGGTGCCGGTGCGGTAGCGGTCGAGTTCGTCGGCGTCGATGTTGACCTGGACGATCCGCTGGCCCTCCCGCATGCCCCAGTCGATGTTGGGGAACTCCATGCGGGTGCCGATCCCCAGCACCACGTCGGATGTGGGCCACAGATCGCGTCCCATGGTGAGGTAGGCGTGGAGACGGTGGCGGCAGTCGAGCACGCCGAGGCCCATGTGACGGGTGAACACCGGCGCCTCCAGCGCCTCGGCCAGCAGCCGCACCGGCCCGGCCGCGTCCTGGGCGCCTCCGCCCACCATAATCAGCGGTCGCTGCGACCGTCCCAGCACGCGGGCGGCCTCGGAGATCCGGTCGGTGTCGATCTCGGGCCTGCGGGCCCGCGGCGGCTCGATCCAGCCGTCGACGGGCTTGCGCCACACGTTGACGGGAACCTCCACGCTCACGGGCCGCGGCACGCCGGCGACCAGCTTGTCGAGCGCCTGCTGCCACACGCCTGCCGCCTCCTCGCCGTCGCCGATGTAGGCGGCGTGCTTGGTGAGCTGGCGCAGCACCGCGGTGGAGTCCGGCAGGTCGTGCAGCACGCCGGTGTTCCGTCCCCGCAGCCGGCTGGGCACCGCGCCGACCAGCGCCAGCACCCGGGCGTTGCCCCAGTAGGCGCTGGTCAGCCCGGCCGCCGCGTTGAGCATCCCGGGGCCGGGCACGACGCACAAGGCCGCCGGCTTGCCGGTGACCTGGGCTGCGCCGAGCGCCATGTAGGCCGCGCCCTGCTCGTGGCGGGTGACGACGGGCCTGATGTCGGGGGCGTCCACCAGAGCGTCGAAGAAGTCGTCGTTCTGAACGCCGGGCAGGCAGAACAGCGTGTCGACGCTCGCCGCTCGGAGGGCCTCCACCGACAGACGGGCGACCGTCGCCGTCATGTTCGGAGGGGGCTTCTTCGCCCGGCGGCGGTCAGGGGCGCGCCGGCTCAGGCTGCCGCGCCGATCTCTATGTCGGCGATGGTGCATCCCACCGCGAAGATCGGTACCGGCTCATAGAAGTGCAACGTGCCTCGGCCCGCGCCGGCCGCGGCGGCAGCGATCAGAGTACGTATCTCGAAGCCGCCCTGCCCGGCGTCGAGGTACACCTCGGCGTCGCTGTAGGCGCAGAGCGCGTCGCGGTCGCCCCGGCACCAGCGCGCCAGGAACTCTCGGTCCCATTCCTCGTTGATGCGGCCCGAGTCTGGAGTGGCGGGCCAGTGCGAGATGCCGCCCGTGCCGACCACCGCGATCCTCTCGGGCATCTCGTCCGCGGCCCGGCGCACGGCCTCGCCGAAGTTCCAGGCCCGGTGCAGCGGCGTGAGCGGCGGGCCTTGGCAGTTGATCTGGGCCGGGATCACCGTCAGGTCGAAGCGCGGGGTGAGGAAGTGCAGCGGCACCGCGATGCCGTGGTCGAACAGCCACTCCTCGGCGTAGGCCACGTCGCAGGTCTGCATCACCGACTCGACGAGGCGCTGGGACAACTCCCGGTCGCCGGGGACGGTGAAGGAGTCGATGGCCAGCCAGTCAGGATCCTCGATGGGGCCGCGGTAGGAGTCGGCCATGCCGACGGCGTAGGACGGCATATTGTCCATGAAGAAGTTGGCGAAATGCTCCGCCGCGATAACCACCAGCGCATCGGGCTCGTTCGCCTCCAGCCTCAGCCGCATGGCCTCGAAGGCCGCGTAGAACGCGTCCCGCACCTCGGGGTCGGCCTGCTCGGCTCGGCCGGTGATGCCGGGGGCGTGGCTGCACACCCCGGCGTAGACGAGAGGCATCAGAGCGTGCCCGGCCGGTGGGTGGCCTCGGCCGGCCGGGCGCTTCGCTTCCCGGCGCCCGGGCCGGTGCCAGTCTGGCCGAGTCGTCGGGAATGGACCTGGACCCCCTCGTAGCCCGCCAGTGCGTACACGCCCGCTCGCACCGGCCCGTGGCGTTCGAGGCCGTCGCGCATCCGCTGCAGGTAGTCGGCCCATTCGATCCCGCAGAAGGCCGCGAAGTGCATCAGGATCTGCCCGTTGACGCCCATGTGGTAGAGCAGCCCGATGTCGGCCTCGGTGAGCGCCCGCCGCTCCTCGGCGTCGAGGTCGTAGCCGGCGACCGACTCGGCTCGGTTTCTGCGGTAGGCGGCTTGCACGCTCTCGTCCCGGTTCAGCTTGTACAGGAACTTCTGCACGTTGTACAGGCTCATTGAAGCGCCAGACTACCAGCGTGACCGGCAGCGCCATGAGGGCTCAACGGGCGGGCGCGCCCGATCCGGAGGGCGTGCGCCGATGAGCCGGTTCGATGCGGAGACGGCGGTGGTGCCGGTCGGTGACGGCCGATGGGCCACCCGACTGTCGGCCGACTGGAACATCGGCGACAACGCCAATGGCGGCTACGCCCTCACCTCGGTGCTGCGCGCCATGCGGTCGCTGGTTCCCCATCCCGACCCGGTCTCGGTCACCACCCACTTCCTGCGCCCCGGCCGCGGGGACACCGACGCCGAGGTGAGCGCCGAAGTGGTGCGATCGGGCCGCACGGTGAGCACGCTCAGGGGCGCGCTGTGGCAGGAGGGCAAACAGCGCCTGGAGGTGCTGGCCGCCTTCTCGGACCTCTCCGCGGGCGCGGGCGGCGGTCCCGAGATATCCGAGCCGCCGCCGACGATCCCCGGTGTGGATGACTGCGTGCACCGCGGCAGCCTCGAACAGGGAGTGGAGCTGCCGATCCTGTCGCGGGTGGACGTCCATGTCCATCCCGATCACGCTCCCGCCGGAGGCAGCGACCGGGCACTGATCGACGGATGGATCCGGTTCAGCGACGGCACCGAGCCGTCCACGCTCGCCCTGCCGTTCTTCGCCGACGCCCTGCCGCCGTCGCTGTATCCGCTGCTGGGCTACGTCGGCTGGGTGCCGACCATCGAATTGACCGTGCACGTACGGCGGGTCCCGGCGTCGGGCCTGCTCCAGGTCCGCCAGGAGAGCCACGACCTCCACAACGGGCGGATGATCGAGTCGGGCTCGTTGTGGGACTCCACCGGCGCGTTGGTGGCCACCGCCCGTCAACTCGGCCTGATGCTGGCCTGACAGTCCGTCGCAGCCCGGCCTTCGGGCTCCCGCCTAGGGGGCGAACTCGAAGACGATATTGGCCTTGCTGGCCTCGATGTCGTCGGGGTCGAGATGGTGGATGACCGTGGTCTTCTGCGACCCGCAGTCCCCGAACGCGTCGCAGCCGATGGTGCCGATGATGCCCCCGTAGCCGCTGACCGCGTTCAGGTACTCCCGCACGCCGTCCCGGTCGATCACCAAAGTGCCGTCGTCCACCACCGACGCGGCGGTCACGGCTTCGAGCAGCAGGGTGGTGGCGTCGTAGGCGTGGGCCCAGTACGGGGCCGACGGCGGCTCGCCGTAGGTGTCCTCGTAGGCGGCCAGGAGGCTGCCGGGGGTCTTGCCGGTGCTCTGGTTGGACGTGGCGCCGAAGCGCAGGTCGGGGCCGGAGAAGTACAGGCCCGCCGACTGCGGCAGCGACATGAACCCGTCGTTGAGAAGGGCGGCGTCGGTGAGCAGGACAGTCTCCTCCAGGCCCGGCACCCGGGGGGCCTGCTCGGTGAGGAAGTCGCCGGCGGGCTGGAAGATCGGGAAGAACAGCGCCTGAGGGCTGCCCGCGGCCACCTCGGTGAGCACCGGCACCATGTCGGTGTCCTCCTTGTTGATGGCGTGGAGCCCGGTGACCGTGCCGCCGAGCCGCTCGAAGCTGTCGGCGAAGGCCTGGGCGATCGACCGCGAGTACGGGTCGCCGTCGTGGACGGCCGCGGCCTCGGTCAGCCCCAGCTCCTCGTGGGCGAAGCGGGCCATGGCCTCGCCCACGTACAGCCCGTTGTTGGAGGTCCGGTAGTAGCCGGTGCTGTGGTTCAGGCCGGGATTGCCGGCCAGGTCCGAGGTCAGGGTGGGCGACGTGTTGGACGGCGCGATGAGGACCATGCCCGCGGCGGTGACGAGGGGCGCAGCGGCCACCGCGGCGGTGGAGCACGACGGTCCGACCACGCCGACCACGTCCTCGTCGGCGACGATGGTCTGGGCCGCCGCCTGGGCGCCGTCGGCGGAGCAGAGGTCGTCGTAGCGGGTTCCGAGGTCCACGTCGAAGCCGCGGACCGGCCCGAAGTCGGCGACCGCCAGCTCCACGCCCCGCTGGTTGGGGATGCCGAGGTAGGCGACGTCGCCGGTGATCGTGTTGAGCGAGCGGATCTGGACCGCGTCGCCCGCGGCCACCTCGACCACGCCCAGCGAGCCGTCGTCGAGATGGTCGGCGCCGGCCGCGGCGGTCGTGTCGTCGCCGCTGCAGGCCGCGGCCAACAGCACCGCCGCGACGATCGCGCCCCGCACCGGTGCCTTGCGCTTTGTCTGTTGTGCCAGTGGCGTCATCCCGCCATTATCGCCGGTTCGAGACTCGTTCTTGGCTCAACCTACGAACAGACCGGCGTGCCGGGCTCGCAGTTCGGCTTTGAGGACCTTGCCCATGGCGTTGCGAGGCAGGGCCTCCACGAACACGTAGCGCTTCGGGTGCTTGAACCGGGCCAGATCGGTGAGCGTGTCGGCCAGGCCCGAGGTCAGGTCGTCGGGGTGGCCGGTCCTGTCGGGCTCGGTGACGACGAAGGCGGCCACCGCCTCGCCCAGGTCGGGATGGGCCAAGCCCACCACCGCCGACTCGGCCACAGCCGGATGGGCGTCGAGGGCCTGCTCGACCTCGGCGGGATACACGTTCAAGCCGCCTGAGATGATCATGTCGCTGGCCCGGCCCTCCAGGGTCAGGCGACCATCGGCATCGAGGCGGCCGACGTCGCCGGTGATGAGCCAGCCGTCGGCGGTGCGCGACTCCCTTGTGGCTTCGGGCCGCCGCCAGTAGCCGGGACCGACGTTGGGGCCTTGGACCTGCACCATGCCGGCCTGTCCCGCTGCGGGCGCGCCGTCGTCGCCGCGCACCCGCACTTCGATGCCGGGCAGGGCGAACCCCACCGTGCCAGCCACCCGGGCGCCGTCGTAGGGGTTGGAGGTGATCATCAGCGTCTCGCTCATCCCGTAGCGCTCCAGCACCTCGCAGCCGGTGCGCTCTGCCACCGCCCGGTGCAGTTCGGCGGTCATGGGCGCAGATCCGGACACCAGGAGTCGTACGTGGCGACAGGCGCCTGCGTCGAAGCCGTCGAGTGACATCAGCCTGCTGTAATGGGTGGGCACTCCCATCATCACGGTGGCTTCGGGCAGGCATTCGAGCACGACTTCCGCGTCGAAGCGCTCAGGGAAGATCACCTCGCAGCCGCTGAGCATGGCGGTGTGCAGCGCCACCATGAGGCCGTGCACATGGAAGATCGGCAGGGCGTGCAGCAGCACGTCGTCGGGTGAGAAGTCCCAGGCCCGGATGAGCGTGAGCGCGTTGCTGGACAGGTTGCCGTGGGTGAGTATGGCCCCCTTGGGCCGCCCGGTCGTTCCCGACGTGTACACCAGCGCGGCGAGGTCGTCGGCCTCTCGGGCCTCGACGCCGGGCCAGGGCGGAGCCTCGTCGAGGCCCGCGGCCAGGACGCCCGGGTCGCGCACCACTACGGCCGGCTCGGCGTCGGCGACGAACCACTCGACCTCTGCGGGTGTGTAGGCGGTGTTGAGCGGTACGTAAACCGCGCCCAGACGAAGCACTCCGAGGTACAGGGAGACGGTGTCCGCCGACTTGGGGACCTGAACCACCACCCGGTCGCCTGCCGACACGCCCAGACCCCGCAGCCAGCCGGCGGCCCGCGCCGACCGCGCGTCCATCTCGCGGTAGGTGACGGTCGGCCCGCCCGGCGCCCGCAGGAACGTCCGGTCCAGCGCAGGCTCGAAGCTCCGACTCAGCTGCGCGAAGAAGCCGTCGTCCACCCCGAGAGTCTGCCCAGACGCGGGCACCTAGCCTCGTGTGAATGGTGTCGGCGGCGGAGCGGAACCTGGTGTTGACCGGGTTCATGGGGACGGGCAAGACGACAGTGGGCCGGATGCTGGCCGAGCGGCTGGGACGTGGATTCGTCGACACGGACGAGATCATCGAGTCGCGGGCCGGGCCGATTCAGGAGATTTTCGCGCGTGACGGCGAGGAGGCCTTCCGGGAGATGGAACGCTCCCTGGCCCGCGAATTGGCCGGACACCGCGGCCTCGTAATCGCTACCGGGGGACGGATGATGCTCGATCCCGAGTGCGCGGCCCGCCTGGAGCCCGTGGCGGAAGTCGTGTGCCTGACCGCCGGGCCTGACACCATTGCCGATCGGGTGGCCGGTCCCGGAGCGGGGCCTCGACCCTTGCTGGGCACAGACGACCCGGCGGCGCGAGTGCGGCAACTGCTGGCCGAGCGAGCCGAGGGCTACGGGCGATTCTCGGCGGTGGACACCGAAGCTCGCAGCCCGGAGCAGGTCGCGGACGCGGTGATGGCTCGCCTCGGGCTATAACTGCGCCATGGCGCGCACGATCCTGGTCGTCAACGGCCCGAACCTGAATCTGCTCGGCAGCCGCGAGACCGATGTCTACGGAGAGGCCACCCTCGACGAGATGATGGCCGGCGTCGCCGCCCACGCCGCCGACCGCGGCGCAGCAGTGCGCTGCTTCCAGTCCAACATCGAAGGAGAGCTGGTGGGCGCCATCCAGGCCGCGGGCGGCACGGGCGACGGCGCCGCCGACGGCATCGTCCTCAACGCGGGGGCCTTCACGCACTACTCGGTGGCATTGCGCGACGCCATCGCCGCGGTGGACGTGCCCGTCGTGGAGACCCACCTGTCGAACGTCCACGCCCGGGAGGACTTCCGCCACACCTCGGTCATCGCGGCCGTCTGCGCCGGAGTGATCGCCGGCTTCGGCGCGGCCAGCTACCGGCTGGCGGTGGACGCCCTGATCGATCTGCTCGACGGGTAGCCCGCGTGGACGCGGTGCGACGCCTGTCAGGCCGCTGAGCGTCCGTCGTGGCCTCAGACGCCGTAGTCCTCGGGGTGGACGGGCGCGACGTGCGCGTGACCAAGCCGGACAAGGTCTTCTTCTCCGGTCGGGGCGAGACCAAGCTCGACCTCGTGGAGTACTACTTGTCGGTGGCCGAGCCGCTGATGCGGGCCATGGGGGGCCGACCGGTGTTGCTGGAGCGCTATCCCGACGGTGCCTCGGGCAAGTCGTTCTTCCAGAAGCGGGTGCCCAAGGGCGCCCCCGAGTGGCTGACGACCACCGTGGTGAGCACTCCCAACGGCACGCTGTCCAACGCCATGGTGGCGGCCGACCTCGCCCATGTGGTGTGGGCGGTCAATATGGGCTGTCTCGGATTCCATGTGTGGCCCTACCTGGCCGACGCCCCGGACTTCGCCGACGAACTGCGCATCGACCTGGACCCTCAGCCCGGCGTGGTGTTCGACCAGGTGCGGGAGGCGGCTCGGGAGGTGAAGGCCGCCTTCGACGAACTGGGCATGGCCGTCTACGTCAAGACGTCGGGGCGGAGGGGTCTGCACGTCTACGCCCGGCTGGCGCCCCGCTGGGACTCCTATGAGGTGCGGGCCGCGGCGGTGGCCCTCGCCCGGGAGATGGCTCGGCGCCGCCCAGATCTGATCACCGACGCCTGGTGGAAGGAGGAGCGGGGACGGCGGGTGTTCGTGGACTTCAACCAGAACGCCCCCCACAAGACCGTGTTCGGAGCGTGGTCGGCCCGTCCTCGGGTGGGCGGGCAGGTCTCCGCGCCCATCGGCTGGGACGAGGTGGACGACGTGCAGCCCGAGGACCTCACCATCGCCACCGTCGGCGCCCGGACGGCCCGGATCGGGGACCCGTGGGCGGCCATGGACGGCGAGCCCGCCTCGCTGGCGCCGCTGCTGGAGTGGCACGATCGCGACATGGCCGACGGCCTCATGGACGCCCCCTGGCCGCCCGTCTACCCCAAGATGCCCAACGAGCCGCCCCGGGTGGCGCCCAGCCGCGCCGCCCGGGTCCAACAGAAGGACACGTCGCCATGAAGCCCTGCCTGTCGATGCACCTGGTCAACTTCGCGGCCGAGCCGCCCGGCGACTGGCAGCGCCTGTTCGACTTGGCCGTCGCCGCCGACCGGGCTGGCGTCGGCCGGCTGGTGGTGTCGGACCACGTGGCCTTCGGCGAGCGCCTCGACCGTTACGCCGACCCGGCCCGGGGCGGCCTGGCCGGGGGTCGACAGCCCACCGGCCCCGACGGGGCCTGGCTGGAGCCGCTCACCGTGCTGGCCATGGTCGGGGCTCTCACTGAGCGGGTGCGGCTGTGCCCGATGGTGATGCTGGCTGCGCTGCGCCGCCCCGTGGTGTTGGCCAAGACGGCGGCCACCATCGACGTCCTCACCGGCGGGCGTCTCGACCTGGGCGTGGGCGTGGGCTGGCAGCAGGAGGAGTACGAGGCCGCCGGTCTGGACTTCGGTGAGCGCGGCCGTCTGCTCGACCACACGCTGGAGGTGTGCCAGGCGCTGTGGACCCAGCCGCGGGCGTCGGTCGGCAGCGCCGAGCTCAGCTTCGACGACGTGCATCAGATGCCCAAGCCCACCGCGGGCACGGTGCCGGTCTGGGTCAGCGGCACCGTCAACCGGCGCGCGATGACGCGCCTGGCCCGCTTCGGCTCGGGCTGGATCCCGTGGGGCCCCGACGGCGCCGAACTAGCGGCGGGCATATCCAAGATGCGGGCCGCGGTGGCCGCGGCCGGGCGCGACCCGTCCGGCATCGAGGTGACCGGAAGGCTCGCGGTGGCCCGCGACGCCGACGGTGAGCCGCAGATCGGTCGCACTATGGGCGCGGTGTCCGTCCTGGTCGAGGCGGGCGTGACCGACTTCGCTATCGGGCTGCGCCCGCCGCCGGGGGTCGAGCAGGCCGCGGAGTACCTGGCCCCCTGGGTCGAGGCCTTCGAGGCCGCGGCTGGAGCGTGAGGCCCCATGCGCACCGGGCCTCGGAATCCGTTCTTGGCCGCCAGCGGCAACGCCATGGCTCACGGCCGGTGCGATCAGCAGGACAACACGCCGGGGCGGGGCCCCGAGGGGCCGACCGAGGTCCTGGCCGACGGCGACATCCAGTACGCCCCGCTGGGTCCGGGCCATTTCGGCGGCCTGATCTCAGGACGCTATCCCGACGGGCGCCGAGCGGTCTGGTCCAACGGGCGCCAGACCATCGCCAAGCTCGACTACGACACCCTCGAAGTGCTGGCCACCCTGCCCACCGGCGTCGAGCCTGTCACCGACCGGTCCGAGCTCGACGCTCTCGAGGCTGGCCTCGACGACCTCGACGGCGACGGTGCGGTCGCCCACGCCATCGACATCGCCCTGCGGTTCATGACCGGGCTCGACGGCGTGTACTCGCTGCTCGACTGCGACCACACCCTGTTCCTGGGCCGCAGGGACCACGCCGCCGCCTACGTCGAGGCCGACCCTGAAGACCCGGCCAGCCCCATCGTCGAGCGGGACCGCTGGCACCGGCCCAAAGGTGTCGAGGGCGCTTTCGTGGGGATCAACATCACCTTCGACGGTCGCCTGGTGATGACCACCGACCACGGCTGGGTTGTGTGCCTGGCCCGCGACTTCAGTACCTACGACGCCATCCAACTGCCCGGCGCGGCTGACGACGCGGCCGAGCACTGCGCCCAGCGCGCCGCCCAGTACGGCCACACCGGCTACGGCTGGGTCCGCACCAGCAGCTGCACCGGCGACGACGGCGGCATCTACGTCAGCTCGGTCGACACCATCCACAAGGTGGTGTGGACCGGAGCGCGGCTGTCGCTCGACCCCGCCGACGGGGCCTGGTCGGCCCGGTACCGCAACGGCGGCGGCGACGGCTCGGGCACCACCCCGTCACTGATGGGTTTCGGCGAAGACGACGACCGCTTCGTGGTGATCGGCGACGGCGACGAAGTGGTGAACATCACCCTGCTGTGGCGCGACGAGATCCCCGACGACTGGGAGCAGCTCCCCGGTGCCCCGTCGCGGCGGATCGCGGGGATCGGCCCGGCCCACATGGGCGACCCGGCCCGGACCGAGATCAAGACCGAGCAGTCGATCACCGTGTCGGGCTACGGGGCCATGACCGTCAACAACGAGCCCGCCTCGTTGCCCCCTGGATGGCCCGCCGCCCGGGCCCGCCTGTTCAGCTTCTTCCTGGGCCACAAGCCTGCCTACACCCCCTACGGGTTGCACAAGTACGAGTGGGACGCGGCCGAGCGGCGGCTCAAGGAGGCCTGGGTCAACACCGAGGTCTCCTCGCCGAACTCGGTGCCCTTCGTGGCCGAAGGGTCGAACCTGGTGTACACCTGCGGTACCCGCGACGGGCGCTGGACCATCGAGGCCCTCGACTGGACCACCGGCGAGAGCCGCTTCCACTACGTCGTCGGCGGGTCGCGCTACAACACCCTCGGCGGCGGCGTCACCATCGACGACGACGGCCGCCTGCTCTACGGAACCATCTTCGGCAAGGTCCGCATCCTGCGCTGAGCCCCGCTGGGTGGAACGCACTCGTCGTTGCTCGCCAGCCGTTCACGGGCCTCGCGGTCTGTCGCCCGCGGACTTGCCGCTGCGGTCCTGCCGCCGCATCCGGCTTGCGGCGTTTACTGCCCCTTACCCGGTCGGGCGTAACGTGGCGGACTGACACGCTGCCACGGAGACTGGGAGGTCACGCGCGATGCTGAGACTCGTCCACATGCTGCCCGCAGTGCTGGCTATGGCTGCGTGCGGCGGCAGCGGCGGCGATAGCGGGCTGGCCACGCTCGTGGACGCTCCGACCACCGTTGAGCCGGTCGAAGTCGAGCGTGTGGAGGTCCAGTCCGACGACCTGGCCGCGCCGGACTCCGCCAAGGCGACGACCGGTGCCGACGCGCCCGATGCCCAGAGCGTGGCCGACGACGCTGCCGACGCGGTCGAGGCGTCCGCCGCTGCGTCCGAGGATGCCGCGGACGGGACCGAGGGTTCGGCCGAGGATGCCGTGTCGGCGACTGCGGGTTCGGCCGAGGACGAGGTTTCGGCCACTGCGGGCTCGTCGGTCGAGGATGCCGGGTCCGGGACCTCCGGTTCGTCCGACCAAGACCCCGCTTCGGCTGCTGATGACATGACCGACGAGGAGCGCCTGTTGGAGTTCGCCGAGTGCATGCGCGAGAACGACGTCGATTTCCCCGACCCCGTGGTGGAGGCCGACGGAACCGTCAACTTCGGCTTCCGGCCCGGCGGGGGAGGCGGACCGGGCGCGCTCCAGAGGCTTCGGGAAATCGGCCGGGATCCCGACCTTCCCGCCGCCCGCGAGGCCTGCGAGCAGTTGCTCGAGGGACTGGCCTTCGGCCCCGGCAGCGGCGGTTTCGACCTGACCGAGCTGCAGGACAGGCTGCTCGAGTTCGCGCGGTGCATGCGCGACAACGGCGTCGACGTGGGCGACCCCGACCTCAGCAACTTCGGCCCCGGCGCCGATGACGACGGCGCGCCCGGCGGACCGTTCGGCGTGATCGACTTCCAGGATCCCGACGTGGCCGCGGCTTTCGCCGTCTGCCAGCAGCAGGTGACGCTAGGTGCCCCGCGCTTCGGGGGCGACGGCTGATGCGCGTGTCCGCGAGCCGCCGGATGCGAGGCGTCGCCGTCGGGGCGGCCCTGGTCGTGGCCGGCGGCGTCGCAGCCCTGTTTGTCCTGCGGTCCGGCGGCGACGAGCCGGCCGGCCCGCCGGGCGCGTCGGCGCTCACGACCGCACCGGTCGAGCAGCGCGACCTCGCGGAGTACCTGGAGATCTCCGGAACCCTCGACTACTCCGATTCGATGACGCTCACATCGCAGAGCAGCGGAGTGCTCATACACCTCGCGCCCGAAGGGACCGTCGTGCGCCGGGGCGAGCCCGTCTACCAGACCATCGACGAGCCGACCGAGGCCGAGACGGCCGATGTCCTTGCCCGGCTGGCGTCGGCCCGCAACTCGCTCGTCGCGGCGCAGGACGAGCTGAGCGACGCCTTGACAGGGCCGTCGGAGGCCGACATCGCCGCGGCGCGCGCCGCTCTCACCGACGCCCGCGAAGCCCGGGACGACCTCCTCGAGCCGGCGAGCGAGGCCGAGGTCGTCAGCGCCGAGGCTGCCGTGGAGACGGCGTCCGAAGCCCTCGACACTCTGCTGGACCCCAGCGCGGCCGACCTGGCCGAAGCCCGTTCGCGGCTCTCCTCCGCCCGGTCGGATCTGGCTGATCTTCGGGCTGGGGCCTCGCAGGCGGACGTCGAGTCGGCGCGGGCTGCGGTGGTGACGGCGGAGTCGGATCTGGCTGATCTTCGGGCTGGGGCCTCTGAGGCGGAGATCGAGTCGGCGCGGGCTGCGGTGGTGACGGCGGAGTCGGATCTGGCTGATCTTCGGGCTGGGGCCTCTGAGGCGGACGTCGAGTCGGCGCGGGCTGCGGTGGTGACGGCGGAGTCGGATCTGGCTGATCTTCGGGCTGGGGCCTCTGAGGCGGAGATCGAGTCGGCGCGGGCTGCGGTGGTGACGGCGGAGTCGGATCTGGCTGATCTTCGGGCTGGGGCGTCGCAGGCGGACATCGAGTCGGCGCGCGCCGCAGTGGTCGTCGCGGAGGAGGACCTCAACGCCTACATCTACTACGCGGACGACCACCCCACCGTCGTCTCCCTGGAGGCCGCGTTGGCGGTGGCCAGGCAGAATCTGGGTGATCTGTTGGCTGGGGCGTCGGAGGCGCAGCTGGACGCGGCGGAGGCGGCGTTGGCGGTGGCCAGGCAGAATCTGGGTGATCTGCTGGCTGGGGCGTCGGAGGCGCGACTGGACGCGGCGGAGGCGGCGGTGCTGGCTGCTGACGAAGCCTTGGGTGATCTGTTGGCTGGGGCGTCGGAGGCGCGACTGGACGCGGCGGAGGCGGCGGTGCTGGCTGCTGACGAAGCCTTGGGTGATCTGTTGGCTGGGGCGTCGGTGGCGCAGCTGGATGCGGCGGAGGCCGCGTTGGCGGTGGCCAGGCAGAACCTGGCTGATCTCCTGGCTGGCGGGTCCCAGGCTGACCTGGATGCGGCCGGAGCCGCCGTGCAAGCCGCGGCCGAAGCTGTCGAGACCCTGGAGAATCCCACCGAGGGCGCACGCCTGGAGGCTCGGGCAGACCTCGCCAGCGCGCGGCAGGCGCTCGACGATCTGTTGGCCGGACCTGCCGAGGCCGAGATCGACCGGGTGGAGGCCGACATCCTCGCCGCGAAGGAGGCGCTCGACGATCTGCTCGCCGGAGCCTCCGCGGCCGACATCGAGGCGCTCGAAGCGTCGGTGGCCAGCGCCGAGGCGGCCGTCGTCAGCGCCGAGGCCGATCTCGCCGCCCTGGGCGCCGGACTCGGCTCGCGGGTCGTCATGTACGGCAGCACGCCCGCCTACCGGACCATGGCGGTCGGGCTGTCCGGCGACGATGTGCGTCAGCTCGAGCAGAATCTCAGGGCGTTGGGCCACGGCTTTTCCGCCGTTCTTGTGGTGGACGACGTCTTCGACGAGCTGACCGCTGAGGCGGTGCGCCGCTGGCAGGAGGCCGCCGGGCACGAGCCCGATGGAACGGTGGGCGTGTCCGACATCGTGTTCACCACCGGGCCGGTGCAGGTCGGCTCCTGGGCCCAGGGAGTCGAGTTGGGCCAGGACGTGGCCCCGGGCACGGCCCTGGCCACCCTCACCGTGATCGAGGCGCCCTCCGACGGCGCGATGGTCACCACCCAGCAGGTCACCGCCGACCTGCCGCTGAGCGACCGGGACCTCGTGTCCGAGGGCGTCACCGTCAACGTGGAACTGCCTGACAACACCGACATCGCTGGCACCGTGACCGCCATCAGCCCGTTCCCGTCACTCGATGCCGACGTCGGGGAGAGCGCGGTCGAGGTGACGATCCTGCTCGCCGACCCGGCTTCGGAGGTATGGATCGGGGCAACAGTGGATGTCGAGATCACTGAGACGCTCGTCGAAGACACCCTGGTGGTGCCGGCCACCGCACTGCTGGCCCTCGTCGAGGGCGGCTACGCCGTGGAGGTCGTCGACTCGGACGGCGCCACGCGCCTGGTCGGTGTCGAGACCGGCCTGTTCGTCGACGGCGATGTGGAGGTCCGCAGCGGCCAGCTCTCCGCGGGCATGCGGTTGGTGGTCCCGCGGTGATCCCTCGGACTTTGACCCGCCGGGGCGCCTTCGAGTTGGGCGAGGCCGACCCCTCGGCGCCGGCGCTCGAGTTGCGGGAGGTGTCCAAGGAGTATCCGGGCTCGCCGCCGGTCACGGCCCTGGACCGGGCTTCGCTGCGGATCGACCGGGGCGAGATGGTGGCGGTCGTCGGGCCGTCGGGCAGCGGCAAGTCCACCATGCTGCACGTGATGGGCACGCTCGACAATCCCACACGAGGCTCGGTGCTGATCGAGGGCGTCGACACGTCGAGTCTCGACGAGGACCTGCTGTCAGCCATCCGGGGCCGGCGCGTCGGGTTCGTGTTCCAGCGCTTCTTCCTGCTGCCCGGCGTCGCCGTCATCGACAACGTCGCCAACGGGCTGCTCTACACCGGCGCAGCCCGACCGCAGCGGCGCCAGGCGGCCGAGGTCGTGCTCGAGAGGGTGGGTCTCGCCGACCGCATGTGGCACAGGCCGGGCCAGCTCTCCGGCGGCGAGACTCAGCGGGTCGCGGTGGCCCGGGCCCTGGTGCACGAGCCGGCCTTCGTGCTGGCCGACGAGCCGACCGGCAACCTCGACTCCGCTTCGTCGGCGGCGGTGATCGACCTGTTCTCCTCGCTTCACGACGACGGCGCCACCATCGTGGTGGTCACCCACAACGAGCAGATCGCGGCCGCGCTGCCGCGGCAAGTGCAGCTCCTCGACGGCCGGATCGAGCACGACAGCGGGAACGCCGGCCCATGAGGACGGTCGTTGCCGAAGGCCGGCTCGTGACCGGGCCGGTTCAGCCGAGTCGGCTGCGGGCCTTGGAGGTCGGGCGCGTCGCGCTCGGGGCGCTGTCGGCCCGCAAGCTCCGCTCGGTGCTGTCCGCGCTGGGCATCGCCATCGGCATCGCCTCCCTGGTGAGCGTGCTGGGACTGTCGGAGTCGTCGAAGTCGGATCTGCTCGACCGTCTCGGCGCGCTCGGCACCAACCTGCTGACGATCGAGGCCGGCGCGGGCTTCGGCGCCGGGGACGCCTCGCTGCCTGAGACGACGGTGCAGGCCGTCAGCCGGGTTGCCACCGTCGAGGCGACCTCCGCGGTGTACGCGGTGGATGTGGGCGTGTACCGCAACGACCTCGTGCCCGAGGACCTCACCGGCGGTATCCAGGTCTTCGCCACCGACCCGGCGCTGATGGAGACCCTCCACGGCGCCGTCGCGCACGGCTCGTTCCTCACCGAGGCCAGCCGGGCCTATCCCGCGGCGGTGGTGGGCTCGGTCGCCGCCGAGCGTCTGGGGCTCCGCGACCTCGAAACCAGGGTGCGGCTGTACGTCGGCGGGCAGTGGGTGGAGGTGCTCGGCGTGCTGGAGCCCTTCGCGCTGGCCGCCGACCTCGACCGGGCTGTCCTGATCGGCGACGCCGCCGCCGAGAGGTACTACGACATCGAGCTGTCCCCGGCCGCCGTGTACGTGCGGGTGAACGAGGACTACGTCGACGAGACCCGCGACGTCCTGGCGCCGACAGCCGACCCGGAGAACCCCGAGGAGGTCGAGGTCAGCCGCCCGTCGGACCTGCTGGAGGCCCGCTCCGCGGCAGAGAGCTCGTTCACCGGGCTGTTCCTGGGGCTCGGCGCGGTTGCTCTGCTGGTGGGCGGCATCGGCATCGCCAACATCATGGTGATCGGGGTGATCGAACGGCGCGGCGAGATCGGCCTGCGCCGCGCCATCGGCGCGACCCGGGCCCACATCCGTCGGCAGTTCCTCACCGAGGCGTTGACGCTGGCGTCACTGGGCGGCGCCGCTGGGGTGCTCACCGGAGTGGCGGTTACCTACGCCTACTCGGCCGTCCAGGACTGGCGGGCGATCATCCCGCCGGCGGCGATCGTCGGCGGGTTCGCGGCCGCGCTGGCCATCGGGGCGGTGGCCGGGCTCTACCCGGCGATCCGGGCCGCCCGGGTGTCGCCCACCGAGGCGCTGCGCTCGGCCTGAGGCTGAGCCGTCCTCCGGCCCGGACATGGGTGTCAGCCGGGCCGGAACCGCAGGTTTCGGAAGGTCATGTCGTGGGCGTGGTGCTCGGCTATGCGGCGGGCGATCACCTGGTTGGCCTCCGTCAGCCAGTCCCGGGCGCCGGCGTCGAGCCGATCCTCCAGGGAGTCCTCAAGCTGGTTCTTCAACAGGGCCTTCATGCCCGGGTCGAGGTCCCCGCCGAGAGCTCCCTCGATCCTGTCGCCGAACACGTCGTCGAGCGCGAAGTCCACGGACTCGTCGATGTCGAGTCCCCTCCCGAACGCGTCCCCGGCCCGTTTGGCCGACTCGTAGGCCGCATAGTTCGCACCGGTGCCCTTTATGCCTCGCTGCGCGGCCTCTTTCACAGCGGCCTTCGTGCCGTGCTGGCGGGCGACGTCGGCCACCGCGCCCACCACCTTGATAGCGCCCCGAACCCCCGAGGACGACAGGCCCGGCAGCGGCACCAGGCCCAGCGCGAACAGCGAGGCCGTGGCGAAGTCGCCGTGCACCGCGTAGTAGATGGCCCTGGCGCCGTCCACCACGTCGCCGATCACCGGCACGAACGACACCGCCTCGAGCAGCGCGCCCAATCCGCCGCCGCCGCCGCTCGTGTTGTAGGCCCGGTCGTCGAGCGCCTGCCGCACCGCGTCGGCCGTCTCAGGGGACAGGTCGTAGTCGCTGAGGAAGGCCTCGAGATCGCGCCGCGAGACGATGCCGTCGAGCTTGCCGGCGCCTTCCACGTCGTCGATCGTCACCAGGTGCGGCAGCAGCCTCGACCAGGCCGTGGTCTTGTCGAGGAACGCGTCTATGTCATCGAGGCTCATGCGACCGTCGCGGTCGTCGGGATCGAACGCGAACTCGCCCTGGTGGGCACGGTCGAGGTAGTCGTCGTTGTGCTTGGCCGTCTCCACCTGGTCGAAGAAGCGGTCGTGGGCGAGAAGCCACCCGGCGGCCGCGGCGGTGGCCTCGTCGGCGGAGTGCCTGGCCCACTGGAGGTCGCGGCGAGACAGCAGGCCGTCAGCGTTCGACGGGTCGCCGCGCGTCTCGATGATGGTGAAGTGGTCCCGTATTCGCTCGAGCGCCGCGAGGCCCTCGTTCATCTCGGGCCCTCCGGCCAGCACGATGCGGGTGCGTTCCTGCAGGTCGTGCGCGCTGTCACGAAGCTCGCCTGCCACCCGCCGGGCGCCGCCCGCCACATCAGGGACGGCGCCGCCCAGCAGGCCGGCGGCCTCGGCCAGCGGGCCGGCCAGAGCCTGGGCGTCCCAGTCGAGGTCGTCGGCGGCCTGCTCCATCCGCTGGCGCAGTTCGACCGCCCGGACGGTGTCCATCGCCATGAGGTCGCCTGAGCCAGAACTATCCATGAAATAATATGAAAACATATGTCAGCGTCACTGTCAAGCCGGTGTTGCCCGGGCCACCGTCGTCGGGCTGGCTTTGTGGGGCCATCATGGTGAAGTGAGCACCGATCAGGTTTCGGCCTTCCTCGCGGTGCTGGCCCTGGGTTCCCTGGCCGTCGGCGGCCTGAGCCTGGCAGGCGCGGTCGCGCCGGGGGCTGAGCTTCGGGCGCAGCGGCTGCGGCCTGCGCTGATTCCCCTCGCGCTGGCCGTCGCCGCGGTGTCCACCGCCGGGAGCCTTTACTACTCCGAGGTCGCCGGGTATCCGCCGTGCGAGATGTGCTGGTACCAGCGCATCTTCATGTATGCGCTCGTGCCGGTGCTGGCGGTGGCGCTGGCCCGGCGCGATGCCCGCGGCGGCTGGTACGCACTTCCTCTGGCTGTCGCCGGACTGGCCGTTTCGGTGTACCACTACCAGCTCCAGCTGTTCCCCGACCAGGGTTCGGCTTGCGACGTGCAGGCGCCCTGCACGTCCCGCTGGGTCGAGGGCCTCGGGTTCGCCACTATCCCGTTCATGGCCGGCTGCGGCTTCGTCGGAGTCGCAGGCTTGGCGGTGCTCTCGCTACGGTCGGCTGCACCCGGCCCAGGCTCGAAGGGCTCAGGTTCGGTCGTCGGCGGCCAGGCTGGAAGTTCCGGACCGGAACATCGGCTCGGCGGCAGAGGCACGAGAGAGGTTCCATGAGCAATCGACCCAGTCTCCAGAAGTCTCAGAGAGGCTCTCGCTCGGCAGGAGGCCGCCCCGACACGGGCTCCAACCCCCTGCTGAAGTGGCTGATCGTCGGCGTTGCGGCGCTGGTGGCCGTGGCGGTGGCAGTGGCGTTCCTGGCCGGCAGGGATGCTGAGCAGCGTGCGCAGGACTCCGATGTTGCTCAGGTCTCCGACGTCAGCATCGAGGGCCAGCCCCTGCCCCGGTTCGACGGTGAGGAGCCCGACCCGGCGATGGAGCGGATGGCGCCCGCCTTCGCGGCCACCACCTTCGACGGGGTGGAGGCGAGCGTTCTGCCCGGCGACGGCACGGCCAGAGTGATCGGCTTCTTCGCCCACTGGTGCCCGCACTGCCAGCGGGAGCTGCCCCGGCTGGCTGGCTGGCTGGCCGCCAACGAACTGCCCGCCGGGGTGGAGGTGATCGCGGTCAGCACGGCCGTCGACCGCGGCCGCGACAACTACCCGCCGTCTGCCTGGTTCGAGCGGGAGCAATGGCCCGCGGTGGCGGTGCGCGACTCCGAGACCAGCGAGATAGGCGCTGCCTACGGTCTGGGAGGATTCCCCTACACGGTGGCGGTGGCCGCCGACGGCAGAGTCGTGGCCAGAGTCAGCGGGGAGCTGACCGACAGCGCTTGGGAGTTCCTGCTCGGAATCGTCGCGCCCGCTTCGGGCTGAGGCAGCGGCCGAAGCTCGTCGCCCGCGGCGGTCTCCCTAGTCTGAAGCGGTGACCGACCCGCGCCAGCCCTTCCTGTGCGACCGGCTCCAGCCCTTCGGCGGGGCGTCCGTCTTCGCGGAGATGTCGGCGCTGGCGGTGCGCACCGGCGCCATCAACCTGGGCCAGGGCTTCCCCGACACCGACGGCCCCGCCGCGGTGGCCGAGGCGGCGGTGGAGGCCATCCGGGGCGGCTTCAACCAGTACCCGCCCGGCATCGGCTATCCGGTGCTGCGCCGGGCGGTGGCCGAGCACCAGAAGCGGTTCTGGGGCCTGGAGTTCGACCCCGACACCGAAGTGCTGATCACGGCGGGGGCCACCGAGGCGATCACCGCCGCGGTGCTGGCCTTGGCTGGGCCCGGCGACGAGGTAGTGACCTTCGAGCCCTACTTCGACATCTACCCGGCCGACATCGCCATGGCGGGAGCGATCCGACGGCTGGTGCAGTTGCGTCCGCCCGCCTACACCTTCGACCCCGACGAGCTGGCCGCCGCCTTCGGGCCCCGCACCCGGGTGCTGCTGCTCAACTCGCCGCACAACCCCACCGGCAAGGTGTTCAGTGCCGACGAGCTCGACATGATCGCCCGGCTGTGCGTGGAGCACGACGTGGTCGCGGTCACCGACGAGGTGTACGAGCACCTGGTCTTCGATGACAACGCCCATGTGCCGCTGGCCACCCGGCCGGGCATGGCCGACCGCACGGTCACCATCTCGTCGGGGGGCAAGACGCTGTCGTTCACCGGCTGGAAGATCGGCTGGGTGTGCGCCCGCCCCGACCTGGTGCGGACCGTGCAGGCGGCCAAGCAGCTGCTCACCTACGTCAGCGGCGGGCCGTTCCAGCCCGCGGTGGCCGTGGGGCTGGGCCTGGGCGACGAGTTCTTCGACAGCCTGGCGGCCGACCTGCAGGCCCGGCGCGACCTGCTGTGCGCGGGCCTGGCCGCGGCCGGCTTCGAGCCGGTCGTTCCTGACGGCACCTATTACATCACCGCCGACATTCGGCCGCTGGGCGCGAGCGACGGGCTGGAGTTCTGCCGGGCCCTGCCCGAACGCTGCGGCGTGGTGGCCGTGCCGGTGCAGGTGCTGTGCGACGACAAGGAGATGGGCGCGCCCTACGTCCGCTTCGCAGCTTGCAAGCGGCCCGCAGTGCTTGAGCAGGCGGTGGAGCGTCTGGCTGCGCTCTCGGCCGGCTGACTCCGCTGACTCGGCCGCCTCGACGGTGGGCTGACTCGGCGCGTCAAGCGGCCGACTGCGAGCTGGCGTGCGCTTCAGCGCTCGGCCGTCGGCGCCAGGCGGTCTCGCAGCTCGCGTTTGAGGAACTTGCCGTTGGCGTTGCGGGGCAGGGGCTCGTCGAGGAACCAGACATGGCGGGGACGCTTGAACCGGGCCAGACGGCCCTCCAGGTGCGCGGCCAGGCCCGTCTCGTCGAGTTCGGCGTCCGCCATCAGCACCACCGCGGCGCCCACCTCCTCGCCGAGGCGCTCGTCGGGCACGCCGAACACGGCAGCCTCGGCCACCTCGTCCAGCTCGTAGATGACGGCCTCCACCTCCGAGCAGTGGATGTTCTCGCCGCCGCGGATCACCACGTCCTTGAGGCGGTCCCTGATGCTGATCCACCCGTCGGCGTCGACCTCGGCGATGTCACCGGTGCGGAACCAGCCGTCGACTATCGCCTCGGCGGTGGCGTCGGGCCGGTTGAGGTAGCCCTTCATCACGTTCGGCCCCCGCAGCAGAAGCTCGCCGCGCCCGCCGGGGCCGAGCGCGGCGCCGTCGACGTCGACCACCTTGGCCTCCATGCACGGCACCAGCGGGCCCACCGAGGTCGGCTTGGCCACGTAGAACTCGTTGCCTATGGCGGTGGCCACGCCCGCCGTCTCGGTGAGCCCGTAGCCGACGCCGGGCCGGCCGTGGGAGAGCCCCTCGTCGATGCGGCGCACCAGATCGGCGGGGATGGCCGCCCCGCCTCCGCCCATCGACCGCAGCGACGACGTGTCGGTGCTCGACCAGTCGGGGTGCTGCAGCAGCTCGCGGGACATGGTCGGCACGCCGGTCAGCACGGTGACCCGCTCGCGTTCGATCAGTCGCAGCGCCGTGGCCGGCTCCCAGCGGTACATGAGCACGAGCCGGCCGCCCGCGATGGTCACCGGGTGCATCACGCAGTTGCAGCCGGTCACATGGAACAGCGGCACCGGAAGCAGCGCCACCACCTCAGGGGCGGGCTCGGCGGGGTCCTCGCCTCCTGAAGCCTGACGGCGGGCCCGGGCCGCGTCCCCGCAGGCGGTGAGGAAGATCATGTTGAGCAGGTTGTGCACCACCGCGCGGTGGGTGAGCCGGGCGCCCTTGGGGAATCCGGTCGTGCCGGAGGTGTAGAAGATCAAGGCGTCGTCGTCGGGGTCGATGTCGGCTTCCGGGAGGGTTTCGGGTGCTCCCGAGGGGTCGGCGGCCTCGTCCCAGCGTCGGGCCTCCGCAGGCAACTCGCCGTCGTGGCGGGCGACGATCAGCGGCATTTCGACTCGGGCCGATCCCAGCCTCTCCAGCCGCTCGCCGTCGGTGACCAGCGCCACCGGCTCGCAGTCCCGGAGAGCGAACTCCATCTCCGATCCCGTCCACCACGAGTTCATGCCCACCACCGCGGCGCCGGTGGAGATGATCGCCCAGTGCGACAGCACCCATTCCGGGTAGTTGCGCATCGACACCGCCACCCGCGTGCCCGGCCCGGCGCCGTGGTCGGTGCGCAGCCGGTGGGCCAAGGCCCGCACCCGGGCGTGGGCCTCGGCGTAGCTGTAGCGCTCGTCGTCGTACACGAGGTAGTCGCGCTCGGCGTGCGCCGCGGACATCTCCCACACCGCGCGCATGTTGGCGAGCTGACTGTCGTACACCCGCACGGGCGCACCGCCGACCTCCTGCACAGTCCACCCGAACGGAGCGCCCGGCTCGGTCAGCGCGGCATACGCGGCGTTGAGGTCCTCGACCAGATCGGAGGCGGTCGGCTCGGCGGACACGCCTGCGATCCTACGGGCTGAGTCCGCCTCGCCCCGGTCTCGGCGGTGATGAGCCTCAGGGCGGCGTCCGAAGCGGTGGCGATGAGCCTCGTGGAGCGCCCTCGGCGGCTCTGCTCCTACGCTCAAGAGGTGGCCGAGGCTCTGCACGTCGGGTCCGAGGTCCGTACTGCGTTGGAGTCGGGCGTCGGGTTGGTGGCCCTGGAGTCCACCATCTTCTCGGAGTTGGGTCTGCCCGAGCCGGCCAACCGCGAGTGCTTCCAGCGTGTCGAGGCGGCGGTGCGGGCCGCAGGCGCGGTGCCGGCCATGTGCGGCGTGCTCGACGGCCGGGTGGTGGTGGGCGCCGACCCCGGCCAGGCCGAGCGGCTGTTCGAAGGCTCGGTGAAGCTCGGGGCCCGGGATCTGGGGCCGGCGGTGGCCGCGGGTCTCGAAGTGGGTGTGACCACCGTGTCGGCCACGGTGACGCTGGCTGCTGCTGCGGGCATCGAGGTGTTCGCCACCGGCGGCATCGGGGGCGTGCATCGGGCCGCCGACCGCAGCGGCGACGTTAGCCACGACCTCGAAGCCATAGCCCGCCACCCGGTGGTGGTCGTCTCCTCGGGGGTCAAGGCCTTCCTCGATGTGGCGCTCACCTTCGAGCGGCTCGAAACGCTCGGCGTCGCCGTGCTGGGCTGGCGCACCGACCGCTTCCCGGCCTTCTATGTCCGTGACGGCGGCCCTGAGCTGGCCGTCACGGTGAGAGACGGGCGCCAGGCGGCGGCCGCGTTCCGGGCGGCCGGTGCCCTCGGACATCCCGGCGGGATCCTGGTGGCCAACCCGATCCCAGCCGATGCCGAGCTCGACCAGGCGGCGGTCGCAGCCGCGGTGGCCGACGCCGAGGCCGTGGCCCGCCGCGACGGAGTGTCCGGCGGCGACATCACTCCGGCCGTGCTGACCGCGCTGGTCGAGTCCACCGCCGGGGCGGTGGTGCCGGCCAACATCGCGCTGGCCGAGTCCAACGCGGCGGTGGCCGCCGAGATCGCGGCCGCACTAGTCGTGTGCCCTATTGCGACGGGATGAAAGCGTGGTCGCCCCAGATCGCCACCACCCTGGCCGAACCCCCGTCCTAGCCGGGGCCGCGGTCGAGTGCATCGGGCTGGGTGCCGCCTACTCTGGTACAGGCGAACGGGGAGCCGAGCGATGAGGTGCGTCGGTGAGCGATGAGCTGCTGCTGAGGATCGTCACCGACCCGGATGTGATCGCCGATCCGTACCCGCTGCTGCACGAGTTGCGGGAGACTTCGCCGGTGCACAAGATGGGCTTCTCGGACTTCTGGGTACTGACCCGCTTTGAGGACTGCCGGGCTGCGCTGCGCGACCCGCGGCTGGGCAGTCCCGAGCCCGGCGAGGAAGCCCCGTCGCTGCTGGCGGCGGCCCGCCAGCGCAGGCCCGACGGCGTCCGGACGCTGCTGTTCCTGAACCCGCCCGACCACACCCGGATCCGCTCACTGGTGAGCCGGGCGTTCACTCCCCGACGGGTCGAGCATCTGCGTCCCGTGGTGCGGGCCATGACCGACGAGCTGCTCGATCCCGGTGGCCGAGGCGGGGGAGTGCGACCTGATCGACGCGCTGGCCTTCCCGCTGCCCGCCAACGTGATCAGCGAGCTGGTCGGGGTGCCGGTGGCGGACCGCGACTGGCTGAGGCCGCTGG
Source organism: Acidimicrobiales bacterium (assembly GCA_963667505.2). GTDB lineage: Bacteria > Actinomycetota > Acidimicrobiia > Acidimicrobiales > Aldehydirespiratoraceae > Aldehydirespirator. The sequence goes on from OY763490.2 coordinate 3,974,931, forward strand.
TGTCGGATTTGGCGGCCACGCTGGAGCCGAACCGCCAGCCCGGCGAGACGGAGCGGGCCGAAGCGGCGTCGGCGAAGGTGAGCGAGTACCTGAACGATCTGATCGACCGCCGCCGGGCCGAGCCCGCCGACGACCTGCTGTCGGGGCTGATCGCGGCCAGCGACGGCCAGGACCGCCTCACCCAGCCGGAGGTGGTCGCCACTGTCTCGCTCATCTACGCGGCCGGTTTCGAGACCACCATGAACCTGATCGGCAACATCGTCCACACCCTGACGCGCCATCCGGACCAGCTCGCCCGTCTGCGGGCCGACCGCTCGCTGGTGCTCTCCGCGGTGGACGAGGTGCTGCGCTTCGAGCCGCCCGTGCAGATCGACGGCCGCTACGTCCGGGCCGACACCGAGATCGGCGGCCATGCAATCCCTCAGGGCCACGGCGTGCTGACGCTACTGGGCGCGGCCAATCGCGACCCGGCCGCGGTTCAGGACCCGGACCGCTTCGACGTGGGCCGCGCCGACGTGCCGATGCTGGCGTTCGGGTCGGGCATCCACTACTGCCTCGGGGCGGCGCTGGCCCGCCTGGAGGGCCAAGAGGTGCTCGAAGCGCTGCTGGACCGCTTCGAGACGTGGACGCCCCTCGACGACAACCCGCCCTGGAAGCACCGACTAACCCTCAGAGGCCTAGTCCACCCTCCCCATCGCCTTCTCCTGACATGGAGGTTGCTTATAACAGTCTGAAAAGCTATCTAATAGCTGGTGTGGACTGTGGAGCAAGCGTCTGAGGTAGGCGATTGGGCCGAATCGCTGTCGGTCAAGGAACTGGCCGTTGTCCGGTCGCGGGTCGAACTGTTGGCGGAGCGGGGCAATCGGCTTCGCCAACCGCATTCGCGTTCGCTGGGTGGCGGCCTCTTCGAGCTTCGATTCGACCTGGGGCGCCGGGCGTGGCGGATCACCTACTGCTTCGGCGCTGGCCGGCGGATCATGCTGTTGACGGTGTTCCGCAAGCAGCGGCAGACTGAACGTGTGCAGCTTCGGCGGGCACGACGCGCCATGGCATCGGTTGTTGCCGGGGGCTGGCTCGCTGACGAGGAGGACCGATGACGGCGCCGAGGACGTTCGACGAGACTGTGCGGCGACGCGTCGCTTCGATGACCGAGGCCGAGCGCGCTGAACATGAGGGGGCGTTAGCCGCGGCGCGGCTGGCCCTGCAGGTGGGCGAGCAGATCCGCACTGGGCGAGAAGCGGCAGGCCTCACCCAGCGGCAGCTGGCGTCCAGGATGTCAGTCAGTCGTTCCGCGCTGGCGAGCATGGAGGCCGGAGGCGCGGCAGCGACCCCCGCCGCCCTGCGCATGGCCGAGGCAGCTCTCGATCTACCAGCAACCGCGGAGTCGTCTGCCTCATCCTGACTTGCCTCTCTGTTCGAACAGGGCCGAGCGGCCATAGATCCGTGCAGCGAGATGGCTGGCCCTGAAGCGTTGGCTCAGTAGCCCTTCCATTCGGGGGGTATCCCTGTCTTGTTGTCAAGTCTTTCTAGGCGGCTTGGGGCAGGGGCGGCTGGTAGGGGGTTTGGTTTTTGAGCATGGCGAGGATGATGTTGCAGCGGCGTCGGGCGACGCAGATGACGGCTGCGTTGTGGCGTTTGCCTTCGGCTCGTTTGCGCTGGTAGTAGGCGCTGGCGTCGGGGTCGTGCTGGGTTGCGACGAACGCGGCGGTGAAAATGGCGTTCTTGAGCCGGTGGTTGCCGCCTCGGGGTTTGCGGGCCACAGCGCTGCGGCCTGACTGCCAGTCGGTCGGGGCGAGGCCGGCGTAGGCGGCGAGGCGGCCGCCGTCGGCGAAGCGGTGGGGGTCGCCGATCTCAGCGAGGGTGCGGGCCCCGGTCCGCGGGCCGAACCCGCACATGCTGGAGAGGACTTTTCCCAGCGGGTGCGCCATGAACGCCTCCTCGATGTCGACGGCGAGCCGGTCGCGGCGCACGCAGATCCGGTCGAGGTCGGCGGCGAGGTCGCGGATGGTGTCGCCCCAGGCGGCCTCGGCGGTGACGGTGATGGTCTGCGCGTCGAGCGCCGCCATGACGGCGTCGGCGAGCCGGCGGGCGGTTCGGGGGGAGCGTTTGGCGATGCGCGTGCGCAGGCGGGCCTTGCCGGCTGTTCTGAGCGCGGTGGGGGTGTCCCAGCGGGCCAGGGCGTCGCGCAGGCCGGCGTTGGAGGCGACCTTGTCCCCGACGGCGCGTTCCAGCGCCGGCGACACCGCCAGCAGGGCGTATCGGAGGCGGTTGGCGCATCTGGTGGCGTCGGCTGCAAGGTCGGCGTCTCGGCCGTTGAGGATCCGCAGTTTGGCCAGCAGCTCGTCGCTGGGCTCGACCCTAGGTCAGCCGGTCGGCGTTTCGGCGGGCGTAGTCGGCGAGCACGAAGGCGTCTTTGGGGTCGGTCTTGGCCGCCCCCGCGTAGAGGTCCGCGGCCCGGCGCATCGCCAGCCCGCTGACGTAGGCCACCGAGATCCGCCTCGCGGCGGCGGCCTCGATCAGCAGCGACGCAGCCGAGCCGGTCGTGTCGATCACCAGAGCCGCCGCTCCGTGTCCGGCTGCGTCGTCGATGAGGCGGCCTATCTCCGCCTCGTCGTTGTGCACGGGCCGGGCCAGCGCCTCGTCGCCCGCTGAGGTCAGCGCGCAGGCGTAGTGGTCGCCCTTGGCGACGTCGACGCCGACGAACACCCCGATGCCGCCGCGGCCGGGTTCATGCTGCATGGGTTTGGGCTCCTCGGTTCGGGAACATTGTGGTGCGGATGCTCCCGGCGCTCTGCGCCTCAACCACTTTACGATCAGCCCTGAGGGCATGTCCCTGTCAGAGGTCGAAGGACACCCGACCGCGGCGGGCGGCAACACCCCCCGGGCCATCAATGTGACAGGGGGCCACAGCCCTACCCGCCGCGGCGAGCAACCAGCTCCGACACTGCCACGCCAGGGCCACTCAACAACGTAAAGGGGGCGGCGTTGCTGGAAGGCGGCCACTCCCTCGGCGGAGTCCTCGGTGGTCGAGTTCAGTTCTACGGCTACGGCCTCGTCGTGGGCCATGGTGGCCCGGTCGGCGTCGAGGCTTCGGTTGACCAGCCACTTGGTCAGCGCGAACGACCGGCTGGGGCCATCGGCCAGGCGTTCGGCCTACTCGGCCGCGTCCGTCCGCACCTCGTCGTGGGCGCCACCCGATTCACCAAGCCGTACTCGTGGGCCCGCTCGGCGGTGAGGTCCGCCGTCTTCAATCTTTGTGGAGCCGTGGTAGATGAGGTGAGCCACCTCTTTAGTCGTGAACCCGCGTCCGTTGTGCTGAAATACGACCTCATCGTCCTGTACCTCGATTGAGGCGACGAGATGTGTGTCGTGATCCACAGAGGCGTCGCGAGCATTCTGCAAGAGTTCCCAGATCCATCGTCGCTGCATACGTGCCCGGTTGGACTCAAGTTCTTGGAGGTGATTGAGAATGCCCTGTGCAGTGTTCTCGGTAAGCACGCGGTTCTTTATCGCATCCTTATCAATCATCGCCCTTCCCTCCATCAGAAATCCAGGGCCTGCTCGTCATCAGAGGCGGGTTGTTCGGGTACCCTGCGTGGGCGCTCCGCCTAGCCCTCGCTAGGCCGCGAGCGTGCTGCTGCCGGGGGCTGTCGTCGCTCTGGGGCGCACGAGCAGATCCATCTCTCCGGGCTTCGCGGCCCGGTCGCCGTATAGCGACGTCTGCGTGGGTCGCCGGAACGGAGCCGGGCTCACGTCGACGTCTCGGCCATCGGCTATCTCGGCCAGGATCGGGAGGACTACGTCGAAGGTTCGCGCGCGGGCGTCGCAGCGCACCAGCCACGCCGCGTCGGGGTGAGCTCTCCGTGCCGTCGCCGAGAACACTCGGCGCAGCATCGTGCGGTATTCGGCCAAGTCGACGTACTTCTGCTTGGAGTCCCATTGAGGCAGAGCGGGGCCCTCCCCGATCGCCCACAGCCTCAGCCAGCTGTCGGCTCGGTAGTCGGTCACTGCGCTGTACGGGGGCGATGTCACGACCAGCCGGGCCAGGTCGGCCGCTGGTGCCAGGTCGGTGGCCGAGTCGCCCAAGGCGACGGTCACGCCGCCGCTGTGGGACCGCTCGGGGATTCCATTGCGGTAGCGCCAGTCGACTCGGGCGTTGAGAAAGCTAACGGGGTCAACTTCGGGGGGCGTCTCGTAGCCGTTGTCGTTCCACCAGCGCACACAGTAGCCCGGCGACATGGCCCGGCAGTGCCGCATCTGGTTCGAGAGCCCCTGGGGGATCTTGCTGTGCAAGTAGTGGAGGATGAACGCGGCGACAGTGCGGTCGATGGTGTCGTGCCGCCATCGCAACTCGCGGCGAGCGGCGTGCAGGAACCCCAGCACGGTCCGGCAGAACGCGAGGGTCTGAAACTCCGATCTGGGCTCGCGATCCATGGGCAAAGCGGACTCGGCGATGTCGCGGATGCGGTCCTTCACCGTCTTTGGGTCGGGCGCGGGGGCAGTCTTGGTCGCGGCGTACACCCAGGCGACCGGGTTGATCTCGCACGCGAGGGCGCCTCTTCCGGCGATCATGGCGGCGTAGGGGGCGGTGCCTCGGCCGCAGAAGGGATCCAAGACCAGGTCTTCGGGGTGGGTGAAGCGGTCTATGGCGTCCTGGGCGAAGCTGATGGGGAACATCGCGTAGTAGGGCCCCAGACGGGCCCATCGGGCCTCGGGGGTGGCGAACCCCACGCTGCAGTCGGGCGTTGGCTTCGTTGCGGCGGCTGTCATCGGTCCGAGAAGATGGAGGCCAGGATCTCTGTGCCGCGGTGCAGCGGCACCGCGGCGTGCAGATGGGCCCGAGCCAGTGGGGCGAACCCGTCCTTGTAGAGGTGGGTGCCCAACTCATCGATGAGGTCCAGGGCGTCGCCAGCGCGCGGGTAGGCACCCTCCTCCACGCATGCCCGGTCTGCTCCCTGGGCGTTGACTATCGGCAGCGTCAAGGCGGCGTGCTGTCCGTTCTGCGACTTGTACATCAGGTGTCGGCCATAGTAGGTGTCCTCCCCGTGGGGCTTCGCGTTCGGCGGTCGCAGGGCGATGTGCCGATGGATGTAGCCCACGTCGGGGGCCATCACCGTGCCCGGCTGCAATCGGCCGCGCTCGCCTCGGGCCGCGGACCAGTCGAGAGCCTCGAGGTGATCCATGAATATTCCGTGCTTCTCGACTCCCAACAGGAGCACTCCCGCTCCGCCCTTGTGTAGGGAGAGCCCGTGGAGTCGGGCCAGTTCGTCTTGTATGTGCTTCTTGAGCCACGCTGCCATGCCGAAGATGGCCAACGGACCGTCCATGATGAACCCGATCCCGTCAAGCACATCGAAGCGGTCGTGTCTCTCGAACCAGCGGATCAGGTTCACCATGGAGAGGTGCTCGATAACGATTCTCACCATCGTGAAGGCCTGTTCGCTGCTGCCGTAGTCCTCGAACCTCTCGTGGCAGCGCAGGGAGTCCGACGGGTACACCGTCTCTCCGCATGCTCCACAGCTCGACGGCTCAGACCGCGGGGTCACATGCTGATCACAGGACTCGCCGGGACACTGGATAGGGGCCGACCGGTCGTTGGTGATGGCTCGCAGCGTCTCCAGCAAGGTCTCGTGGTCGCCCGAGAGGGTCGCCCCGCTGATCTCGCGGTGCACGACTTGGCGGAAGAACCTCTTGGGAGTGTCCGCGCCCGCCGACTTGCCGATGACGTTGCGTCCGGGCAGCACGGCGCTGAGGGTGTCGCATTTTTCGAGTTCTCTGACGTCTGCGGGACTCGGGATCGGCTCGGCGGCGCGCTTGCCCATTTGGGCCAGTTCCCGCAGCCTGGCCAGCGCGATCACGACCGCGGCGATGTTCAGCAGCGAGGCCTCGGCTCCAGGGTGGCCGTTCTCGACCCTCGATGTCACATTCGAGCCGTCTATGGCGATTAGGCGCTTCACTCTCGTCGACCCGCGGCGCGGCTCGATCGTGGCGGGCAGGGCCTCGTCGGTGGTGGATGTCGACTTCTGGATCTCGCCGTCGAAGTCGCGCACAGCCGGGTTGTCGACCAGTCGGGCCAAGGTGTGGCCCGTGGCGTACTCACCGTCGTAAGGCACTCTAGGGGTCGCTCCCGGCGGTCGGTGCGTCGAAGACGTCGATCTGTACCGGCACGGTGAACCGGCTGGAGCGAGTCCTCATCTTCACGTAGCCCGGTTCGTTGACAGCGATGATTCCGTCCGTGAAATCTGAGAAGTCGTTGAACTTGGCGATCTGACGGGTCTCGTCGGTGTTGTTGAGGTGGGTTATGAACCAGTTCTCAGTGTTCTTCAGGATGTTCGCATGCACCGAGGACGGCTCCTGGGTCGAGTACACGATGCCGATGTTGAACTTCGCCCCCTCCTTGGCGGACCGCACCCAGACGCTCGACATGTCGCTGCTGTCGTGCGGCAGCAGGGGGTGGGCCTCCTCGACGTAGACGATCACCGCCGGGGGTTTTGACAGTTCGCCGCTATCTCCCACTGGCCCCGGATGGATGAACGAGTACTGCTGAGCTCGGAATATGGCCCTCATCACGTCGCGAGCGGCCGTCTCGTTCATCGTCGGGTCGCCGGTGGACTGGTCCACTATCACCAGCCGGCCGGCTTGGAGATGCTCCACGATCTCGTCTGTGTAGTTTGACCCCGCCGTCGGGTCGTGCCAGACACGGGCGGACCTCAAGACGTTCAGACCACGGGTGTAGGAGAAGATCTTGAGGAGATCCAGTAACTGGCTGTCTGACCACTTCTTGCCGCGCCTGCGCTCCTGTTCATTATGGCGCTGCGCGATTTCGTGGGATGCGGGGTTGCCGGCACCGGTGGGGTGATTATGTCACGAGGAGGCCGCGGGCTTCGAAGTTGGCTGTGTTGGTGAAGCCGTGGGCTGTTCGGCGCAGGACTTGCAGCAGGTTGTTGGTGCCTTCGATTCTGCCGTTGCTGGGGCGGCCGGCGCAGTGCCAGGCGAGGATCTCGTCTGACCAGGCGATGAAGGTGTCGACGATGTCGTGGTACTCGGGCAGCTCTCCGGTCTCGTAGAGGTCGCAGAACCTGCCGAGCGCGTCGAGGGCTCCTTGGTGGTCTCCGGCGGTGTAGAGGCCGTGGAGCTCCTGGAGGGCCTGCCAGCCGGCTTCGAGGCGGGGGGGTGGGCGCCGAACAGCGCCCGGAGGCGTTCGCGGTCGGTGTCGGTGAGGGTGTCGCCTCGCTTGAGCAGCGCGAACCGGGCTCTGAACACCTCCGGGTCGAAGGCGGGGGTGACGCCTTCGGGCTGGCGGCGCTGGACGTCTCTGCGCACCGCGGTGAGCCCGGCCGCGAACCATCTGATCACATGGAAGCGGTCCAGCACGTGGCGGGCGTGGCCCAAGCGTGCTTCGACGGCGGCGCGGTAGGCCCGCGACCCGTCGGTGACCACGACTTTGACGCCCTTGCACCAGCGGTGGCCCTGCTGCGCCAGGAACGCCGACAGGCAGCCGAGCTGCGGTGCGGGACCATCGCGAGGGTCTTGCCGGTGTCGGCGTTGACGATCACGGTCACATAGCGGTGCCGTCTGCGGATCGAGGTCTCATCGACCAACAGCACCCGGCAGCGCTCGCTGCGGCGGCGCTCGGCGACGATGCGCGCCCAGGCCCGCACCAGGGCGTTGATCCTGTGCCAGCCCACACCGCGGCGGCGCGCCGCGGCGCGAAGCGTCATCACCTTCGCGTCGGCCACCACAGCCCGCGCCAGCCGCGCCGTGAGGCCCCCCTCGAACGCGCCGTGGTCCTCCAAGAACCGGCTCTCGCAGTTGTCACAGACCATCCGCCGCCGCGACCACACCAGCGTCGTGTGACGCCCCGACACCTCAAGATCGGTGACCTTCTTGTCGCGGCGGTCATGCACCCTGTGGCACTTGAACCCGCAGTCCGGGCATCTCAGCCTCCTCAGCGTCGACTCGACGCCCACCACCAGCCGCGCCGCAGTGTCCTCGACCACCTCCAGCACACGTATCTGAGGCAGGTGCAGCCGCACCCGCATAACATCGGAAGCCATCGGGGCCCTCCTGGATCAGTGGATGTGTCAATCACCGATTCCAGCAGGGCCTCGACCCCTGCTCAGGGACCCTCAACCACCCCCTCCCCACGTTTCCGCGCAGGCTCTTCATTATCGAAGTCTCGGAACTCCTTGGTGTCCACGAACTTCGACATCGCCTGCGCGAAGTCCGCAGCCCTCGACCAACTCGACAACGAGGACTTGGCTTCATCAGCGAAGGCCTGCATCGTGTCGCTCTGTCGCATGGCTTCCCTGAGGTCCTTCTTGAAGAGCCCCGATGTAGACGGAGGGTAGTTGGGTGGCGTGTAGCCGGCCGCGGCGAGAATCGCCCGGTAGATGAGCAGCGCCCTGCGGTATCTGGTCCAGTCACCTCGGTTCGCTGTGTCTGGCGGCGGTGCCATGTCTTGGCTCACGAAGGGTTTGATGTACCCAGCGGTCTCGCCCGACAGGTAGTCGTTGAGTATCTGCTTGCCTTGGGTCAGGCTGCTCAGCGAGTCGCCGACGTTGTAGTCGTCTGGGGGGTGACGGGTTCGCGGTCCCCGTAGAAGTTGAACTTAGTGATGTTCCGGTTCGGGTCGTGCGGGTGGGGGTGCAGCCCGTAGGTCACGACGTCGTCGGGATGGGCCCACTCGTGGTTGCCCATGTTGCGCAGACAGCCCTGGTCCTGGGGATTGGCGTTGGCGTACTCGCCGTCGGGGTCGAAGATGATCTGTCCGACCCGGGTGCCGTCCTCGGGCCGTCGCATCTCGAACACGGCCCGGGCGACGATCTTGACGGTGTTCGACTTGCCGGTGCGGGTCATCCCGAAGAGAGCCGTGCGCTGAGCTACAAAATCCTCTGCCGCGATGTTCACCGCGGCCGCGTCAGCGGGCGTCGCCGTGGCGTAGCGGACGTGGCCGATCTTGGTGGTCTGGCCCCCGTCCTCGGCTCGGCTGGCACTGTTGACGATCTGCTCGAGGTCGTCGCCGGTGGGCTTGTACACCTTCAGGCCCCGCCCGCTGTAGAAGTTGTCCACGTCGCTGCTGAACCGCCACGACGGGGCGTCTGTGTCCTCCGGCGGCTGGTACGTCCCGAGGATCCGGCACCGCACCCCGGAATACCTCATCAGGTTCAAGGTGAACAGATCCGTCACTTCGCTGTCGTCCCAGTTCCCGGTGCTGTCCGCCACCCGCTGGGCCGCGTCGAAACGGGCCTGCCGCATCGACATGTCATTCGGCAGCGGGGTACTCGACACCACCCGCAGCAGCAGCCGGGGCGCTCCTGGATCGGGGCGGTCGTCGTCGCCGAGCCTCACCGCTACCAGCAGACACCCCTGCTGCACGCCGCCGACGGCCTGCTTGGCGCTGTCGTGCAACAGGAAATCGGCTGCCGTGTAGTCGATCTGGATTACATCGCCGATCAGGCGCCCAGGATCAACGAACGTCTGCTTCTGCTGGTCGTGGTCGGCGACGATCTCAGTGAGTGCGTCACTCAGCCCGCCAGGACCGCCGAGTTCGCTCATGTGTACCTCGCTGGTCGAGTCGGCGGAGCATAGTATCGGCCACCGACAGTCCACCGCGACGCCGCTGCGCCACACCCGCAGCGTCCTAAGGTTGCGGCCGCAGCAGCCGCAACAAGAACTCTCGGCCACCAGCGCTGGCGGCCGTAGCCGTGAGACAAGAGCACCGCCCTCGGCCGGTCGTCGTAGTGGTCCAACATGGGAAGCGGTGGGTCAGTAGCCCTTCCATTCGGGGGGGCGGCGTTGTTGGAAGGCGGCGACCCCCTCGGCTGAGTCCTCGGTGGCCGAGTTCAGCTCTACGGCTACTGCCTCGTCGTGGGCCATGGTGGACCGGTCGGTGTCGAGGCTTCGGTTGACCAGCCACTTGGTGAGAGCGAACGACCGGCTGGGGCCGCTGGCCAGGCGCTCGGCCCACTCGGCCGCGGCTTTCTGCACGTCGTCGTGGGGCACCACCCGGTTCACCAGACCGAACTCGTGGGCTCTGCTGGCCGGTAGGTCCTCGGCCAGCAGGAACAGCTCCATGGTGCGGCGTACGCCGATGATGCGGGGCAGCAGCCAGGCACCCAATGCGTCAGGCACCAGGCCGCGGCGGGCGAACACCTCCACGAACTTGGCCCGGTCGCCGACGACCACCAGGTCGCAGGCCAGCGCCAGATGGGCGCCCATGCCGGCCGCGGTGCCGTTGACCGCCGCGACGGTCGGCACGTCGCAGTCGAGCAGCGCGGCGAACAGCGAGTGCTGGCCGTCGAGCATCCTCCGGCGGGCGTCGCCCACGACCCGTTCGGGCACTTCCGGCGAGCGTTCGGGGTCGCCGTAGGAGTGGCGCAGGTCGGCGCCCGTGCAGAAGAACCGGTCGCCCGCACCGGTGATCACCGCGGCCCGGGCCCGGTGGCTGGTGTTCAGCCCTTTGAGGATGTCGCGCACCCGGTCCCGGCACGGCGGGTTCAGCGCGTTGCCAGCTTCGGGCCGGTCGATGGTGATCCACGCTGTCGCGCCCCGGTACTCGAGCCGCACCTGCTCTTCCGGGGGTCGCTCATCGGCCACGGCGGGCAAGCTACCGCTCCGGCGCAGGGCCGTGCTCAGTCGTCGACGAGCCAGGTCAGCATCGACACCGGCACCGCCATCAGTTCCGGGTCGTCGAGGTCGAGCTCGGACCGTGTCGCCACGATGCCCCGCCAGCGCGAGGCGGTCAGCGTCCGTCCGGCGCTCCGGCGCCAGCGCCCGTCGACGTACTTGGACTCGATGGCCAGATCCCCGAAGTCGGGCCCTACGAAATCGATCTCTGCGCCTGTGTCGGTGCGGTGATACAGCACACGGTCGAACCCGCTTCCACTGCCGGGGCGGTCCCGCTCAAGGCTGCGTCGCAGCGCCATCGCGAGCTGCTGTTCCGACAGCGTCGTCTCATCGGGCCCGTTGGCGAAGGGTGCGCCGACAGGATCGACCAGCCGCGCGTAGATCGGGTCGGTGAAGTAGATCTTCTCCTGGGCGCGCAGATGAGGGCGCAGGCTCCGCTCCCGATGTATGGGCCACACGACGAATGACTCCCGGAGGTCGTCGATGCGATGCCGGGCAGTCGGTGGCGACAGGCCGACCTCTCGTGCGAGTCGCGCCGCGTTGTGCGGCGAGCCGAGCGCCTTGGCGAGCCTGCGCAGCACCTCGGAGGTCTGCAGGTCGGAGAGGCGGGCCCGCTGGAACGCGTCGCCGCTGATGACACCCAACAGGGCGGCGCGCAGACTCTCGTCGGGCCTCCGACGACGTACATGGCTTGCCACCGCCTGTGGAAACCCGCCCACGCGCAGGTAGTCCTCCCAGGCCTCCGCCAGAGAGTGAAGCCACGGCGCCAGACCGTAGGCCGCCTCGGTCAGCCGACCCGGCGTGAGGTCCGCGATCGCGAGCCGTGGCGACGACTCTGAGACTTCCGGCGTCGGCGCGTCGGACACGAGCCTGAAGAAGGTGCGGAAGCCGATAGGCAGCATCAGACGATCGGCGTCCTCGGCGGGGCCGCGGCGTCCCGCCAAATCACCGACGGACTCGCGCAAGTTCGATGACGACGATCCGGTGAGAACGACCGTGTCGCGGCGGAACCGCGCGTCGTTGTCTCGGAGCCATTTGATCTGCGCCGGCCAGCCGCCGGACACCGAAGTGATCTCGTCGATGAGCCACCAGCGATGTCCCTGTGGCGGCATGAGCCGTCCCGCGGCTCGCACGAGCGCCCCGAGGTCGTCGGAGGACCATCCGTCCACGGACATGTGGGCGATCGACCTGGGGTCCGTGCCCGATGCGATCAGGCGCTCCACCGTCCGCTTGAGTTCGACCGACTTGCCCACCCGCCGCGGGCCCCTCAGCACGTAGAGGCCACCGGGCGCCAGGTCAGCCAGAGCGTCGGACCGGTGCCGGAACGGGGCTTCGGCGGCCTCGCGCAGGTCCGGGTCGCGCCCGGTCCAGCCCTGGGGTTCGGCCCACCAGAGGTTGGTGCGCGTCAGTCTCGCTTGGATTTCTCCAGCTCGCATTCATCGTCCCCTCGGGCCGTTGTCTTCTGAGCACTATGGTAAATCGAAATACTCCTTTTCCAAATACCATAGTAAATCGAAATACTTGTGTTCTAAGAGCTATTTTGCGGCTCGCCGGGTCGGCTGGCAGACTTCGGGCATGGCAGACACTGACGCAATCGGGCTGTGGGCCATCGCGGAGGCCGACCCCGGCTTCCCGGCGGTGGTCGACCCCGAGCACAACCAACTGACCTACGCCGAGCTGGCCGCGCTCACCAACCGGATCTCGCGGGGCCTCAACGCCGCCGGACTCTCCAAGGGCGACCAGGTCACCACCCTGCTGCCCAACTGCTTCGAGCAGCTCGCCGTCTGCCTGGCCGCCTACCAGAGCGGCCTGTACGTCACCGCCGTCAACTGGCATTTCGTCGGCGCGGAGATCAACTACATCGTCAACGACGCCGAAACCAAGGCGTTCATCGTGCACGAGCGCCTCGCGGACGAGGCCGTCAAGGCCCTCGACGGCTGCATCACCCCCGAGGCCAACCGGTTCTGCGTGGGCGGCGCCGTGCGGGGGTTCCGTCCCTTCGACGAGCTCGTCGCGGGCCACTCCGGCGACCGGCCCGACCCCGAGCATCTGGCCACCGGCTCGTTCATGTTCTACACCTCCGGCACCACCGGACGGCCCAAGGGAGTGCGCCGGGCGCTCGACCCTCGGCCCCCCGACGAGGCCGCCTCCACCGCCGGCCGGCTGCTGATGCTGTTCGGCTCCAAGCCCCATGACGGCAACGTGCAGATCACCCAGGCGCCGCTGTACCACACCGCGGTCAACAACTGGACCACGATGTCGCTGCACTTCGGCCACACCGTGGTGCTGATGGACCGCTGGACCGCCGAGGGCGCGCTGGAGCGCATCGAGCGCTACCGGGTGACCAGCTCCCACATGGTGCCCACCATGTTCAACCGGCTGCTGCAACTGCCCGACGAGGTGCGGGCCGGCTACGACGTGTCGTCGCTGCGGGCCATGGTTCACGCCGCCGCGCCGTGCCCGGTGGAGACCAAGCGGCGCATGATCGAGTGGTGGGGCGACTCGATCTGGGAGTACTACGCGGCCACCGAGGGCGGCGGCACGTCGGTGTCGGCCGCCGAGTGGCTCCAGCGCCCCGGCACGGTCGGCAGAGCCTGGCCCGGCTGCGAGGTGATCGCGGTCGACGACGACGGCCGCGACCTGCCGCCGGGCGAGTCGGGCACGGTGTACATGAAGATGCCGGGGGCGGCCTTCGAGTACAAGGGCGACGAGGCCAAGACGGCGGCCAGCCGGCTGCGGGGCTTCTTCACGGTGGGCGACGTCGGCTACCTCGACGCCGACGGCTACCTGTTCCTCAACGACCGGGCCAACGACATGATCATCGTCGGCGGGGTCAACATCTACCCCGCGGAGATCGAGGGCGAGCTGGTGCAGCACCTCGCGGTGGGCGACGCGGCCGTGTTCGGCGTGCCCAACCCCGACACCGGCGAGGAGGTCAAGGCGGTGGTGGAGCTGCGCGACGGCTGGGCGCCCGGCGACGACACCACCGCCGCCATCCTGGAGTGGCTGCGGGAGCGGATCGCCCGCCAGAAGCTGCCCCGCTCCGTCGACTACATCGACGAACTGCCCCGCGACCCCAACGGCAAGCTCTACAAGCGCAGGCTGCGAGACCCCTACTGGGCCGGCCGCGACCGAGCCATCTGAGCTCGTCGGCGGCGTCGCCGGTCGGCGGTTGTGGCGGGCTGAGGGTCCGGTCGGCGGGTCGGCGCGTGATACTGGAGCCATGACCGACGCCAGCACCATCTCCGACGCCGAAGTATCGAGGGCGCACCGCTCGCTGGGACTGACCGCCGAGGTCGCCGACGCCGACGCCTACGCCAACACCGTCGAGCGGTTCCGGACCCGGCGCATCGCCCTGCCGACCTTCGCCGAACTGCGCGACCCGTCCCGGATCCCCGCGGCCCGGCTGGCCGCGCTGGCCGGGGTGGACCGCAACGAGCCCGACGCCGCCAACCTGTTCCGGGTCCACTGGTTCGGCCGCCTCGACGGCAGCGGCCCCCACCCGGTACCCGACTACGTGGAGCTGCCGCCGGAGATGACCGGCGTGGACGCCCGCATCGTGCTGGCGCTGGGCAACCGCTTCCCGATGATCCGGGCCCACAAGGTGCTGGCCGCCTACGCCTGCCTGGCCCCGAGGCTGGTGACCGGCCAGTTCGACCCCACCCGGCACCGGGCGGTGTGGCCGTCCACCGGCAACTACGCCCGGGGCGGTGTGGCCATCAGCCGGATCATGGACTGCCGGGGAGTGGCGGTGCTGCCTGCGGGCATGAGCAAGGCCCGCTTCGACTGGCTGGAGCAGTGGACGCTCGACCCGGCCAACGACATCGTGCGCACTCCCGGCACCGAGTCCAACGTGAAGGAGATCTACGACGCCTGCAACGAGATGGCCCTCGATCCTGTCAACGTGATCGTCAACCAGTTCTCGGAGTTCTCCAACCATCTGGGCCACTACAGCGTCACCGGGGCCGCCCTGGAGCGGCTCTACGAGCATGTGGCCGCCGACCGGCCCGGCTCGCGGCTGGCCGCGTTCGTGTCGGCGTCGGGCTCGGCCGGGACGCTCGGCGCGGGCGACTACCTCAAGGACCGCCACGGCTGCCGGATCGTGGCCGCCGAGGCCTTGGAGTGCCCCACCCTGCTGGAGAACGGCTACGGCGAGCACAACATCCAGGGCATCGGCGACAAGCACGTGCCGCTGATCCACAACGTGATGAACACCGACGACATCGTGGCCGTCAGCGACGTGTGCACCGACTCGCTCGACGTGCTGTTCAACACCCCGGCGGGCCGCGACCATCTGGTGGACCGGGCCGGGCTCGACGCCGGCACGGTGGGCCTGCTCACCCACATGGGCTACTCGTCGTCGTGCAACGCGCTGGCCGCCATCGCGGTGGCCGAGGCCCACGACATGGGCCGCGACGACGTGATCGTGACGGTGGCCACCGACGGGTCGGAGCTGTACGACGCCGAGCGGGAGGCCTACATCGGCCGCCATCACCGGGGCGGCTACGACGACGTGGCCGCGGCGTCGGCCTTCGGGCGGGGGCTGATCGACGGCGCGGGCGGCGAGGTCCGCCACCTGGCCTGCTCCGAGTCGGAGCGGCGGCGGATCTTCAACCTGGGCTACTTCACCTGGGTCGAGCAGCAGGGCACCGCCTTCGAGGACTTCGTGGCCCGTGGCCATCAGGCGTTCTGGGACGGGATGCGCCACTTCGTGGACGACTGGGACGAGCTGATCGTCGAGTTCAACGGCCGGACCGGCGCCCGGGCCGACGACTGAGCCCGCGGTCGTGACCTCCACCTTCGAGCGCTACGGCGAACGGCTGGAGGCCGCCCGGGCGGGCGAGGCTGCCGCGGCGTCCGCCGACGGGCTGGTGGCGGCCGTGCGCGAGCTGGACGGGGCGGTGGCGCAGGTGGAGGGACGCGGCTTCGAGCCGACGCCGTTCGCTCCGGCGGCGGAACTAGCCGACGCGGCCGGGATCGGCGATGCCGAGCTGTGGGTCAAGGACGAGACCGGCAACGTGTCGGGCTCGCACAAGGCCCGCCACCTGTTCGGGGTCGCGCTGGCCCACCGGCTGGCCGAGGGCGACGCCAGGGCCGGGGCCGAGGCGCCGCCGTACGCCATCGCCAGCTGCGGCAACGCCGCGCTGGCCGCTGCGGTGGTGGCTCGGGCCGTCGGCCGGCCGTTGGACGTGTTCGTGCCGACCTGGGCCAACGACGCCGTGGTGGCCCGCATCACCGAACTCGGCGGGCGGGTGGTGCGGTGCCAGCGCGAGCCGGGTGTTCCCGGCGATCCCGCCCACCACGCCATGCTGGCCGCCATCGAGGCCGGGGCGGTGCCGTTCTCGTGCCAGGGGACCGAGACCCCGGCCACCATCGACGGCGGCCGGACCCTGGCCTGGGAGATGGTCGACGCTCTCGTCGAGCACGACGGCGGCCCGCTGGCCCGCCTCGACCGGCTGTTCGTGCAGGTCGGCGGGGGCGCGCTGGCCACCGCGGTGGTGACAGGCCTGGCCGCCGCGGTCGGGCGGGGCGACCTTGCCCGTCTGCCCCGAGTCCACGCGGTGCAGCCCGAGGGCAACCACCCCCTGGTGCGGGCCTGGGACACGCTGGTGCTGGAGCTGCGCTCACAGGAGCGGGCCGGCGGCAGCCGCGACCGGGACTACTTCCTCGACCGGATCATGTTCGCCCAGGCAGGCACTCAGGGCACCATGGACAACCGGCTGCGTGCCAATATTGCCGACAAGATGACGCCCATGGACGACGGTCAGCTGCGCGAGTCGGTGGATCGGCTGCGCGACGATCCCGAGCGCTACATGCGGGCCTGGGACTCCGAGCCGGTTTCGTACGCCTCCGGGATCCTCGACGACATCACCTACGACTGGGTCGACGCCGTCGAGGCGATGCTGGCATCGGGGGGATGGCCGCTGGTCGCCTCCGAGGACGACTTCCGGAGGGCCCACCGTCTCGCTCACCGGCACACCGACATCGACGTGTGCCCCACCGGCGCCTCGGGCCTCGGCGGCCTGCTGGCCCTGACCGGGGCCAGCGACGGCGCCGGGACGACCGGCGTGTCGCCCGGCGAGCGGGTAGCAGTGCTGTTCACCGGACGGATGCGCCCCGGCGATCCCGACCCGCTGGCTTCTGGGGACTAGCAGGCAGGCGGCGGTGATGAGCGAAGACAGGCCTGACGCGAGGACGGCGAGGCGGTCTCCGATCGATCACGAGCCGCTCGAGTTGATCGCCCCCTACCTAGGCGAGCGGCACCGCCACACCTTCGACGTTCTGGTGCTCACGCTGCTGGCGGGGCGCCAGCTCGAGGCATGGATATCGGAGACGGTGGCCGTGCACGATCTCGACACCTCCAGCTACTTTGCTCTGAGCGCGCTGTGGCTGATAGGCCCGCCGCACCGCATGAGCGCGGGCGATCTGGCCCAGCGGATAGTGCAGACCTCGGGCGGGGCCACCAAGACGATGCAGCGCCTGGTCGGCCGGGGACTGGTGCGCAGGGTGGCTGACCCCGACGACGGCCGCCGCAGCCTCCTGGAGTTGACGCCTGGGGGCCTGACGCTGGCCCGCGAGACGCTGGACTTGATGCTCGATGCCTTCGACTCCCAGATCGGCGGCCTCGACGAGCCTGAACGCGAGGGGGTGGCCGCGGCCGTGCAGCGTCTAGTGGCTGAGTTGAGCGAGCGCCTCAGCCGCTGACGCCGGCCACGGCCGACTTCGCCTCCTCCACCGCCGCCCGCAGGTCGGGCAGGTCGGCCTCGACCGCGCCGTCCCGGTCGAGGAACACGAACACCATGCGGGCCACCTCCTCGCCGGTCACGGCCTCCAGGGCAGCGACGTAGGCCGCGCCCTGCAGGCGGTATCGGGCCAGCTTGGCGGCCACGTCGTCGTCGCCGGCGACCGCGTCGGTCTTCCAGTCCACCACTACCAGCCCGTCGGGTTCCCGGTAGACCAAGTCGACGTACCCCTCGACCAGCCGCTCCCCGAACGGAGCGGCCACGAACAGCTCCCGCCAGCACCGCTCGGCCGCGGCAGCCTGCCGGGCGACCCCGGTGTCGAGCGCGGCCCGGACCAAGTCGGCCACCGTCCGGGATCGTCCGCTCACTCCCTCGGCCGCGGCCTGCCGTTCGGCCAGCGCTTCGAGGCCCTGGCCGGTGGAGAGGTCGACGTCCTGGAGCACGCCGTGCACGGCCCGGCCGACGGCGGTGCCGTAGCGCCCCTTGCTCCACGGGGGCGGCTCAGCGTCGCCCCGGTCCTTGTCCAGGCCCGGATCGACGTCGGACAATCCGCTCTCATCGCTGGCGAGAGCGGTGGCCGACACCGCCGTCGGCACCGAAGCCGCCCTCAGGCTGCGCTCGCGCTCGCGCTCCCAGTCGTCCCGGTCGGGCAGAGGCGCCCGCTCGATGCTGGCCTGCGGTGCCGCCTCCGCGAGGGCCGACTCCTGCCCGGCACCGTCGAACAGAGCCGAGCCGTCCGCGGCGCCCGCCTCCGCGGCGCCTGCGCCGGCCAGGGCCCACGCCGCCGAGTTCTCCGTCTTGCCGGACTTGCTGGGCGCCCGGCGATGCAGGCTCACCACCAGATGGTCGCGGGCCCGGGTGCAAGCCACATACAGCAGGCGGAGCCGCTCATGGGCGTCCATCTGCTCGTCTATCGGCTTCCACGTCTCGTAGTTCTCGGACTCCACCCCGCCGCGCAGGCGCACCACCGGCGCGCCCGACGAGTCGAAGGCCACCGACGGCCCCCGGGCGGGCGCGGTGAGCCTGGTCGTCATGCCCGACAGGACCACGACGGGGAACTCGAGGCCCTTGGCCGCGTGCACGGTGAGGATGCGCACGCTGTCGTCGTCGGTCTCGGGCAGGATCGTCTCGGTCACGCGGGCGTTGTCGGCGCCCTGCAGCCGGGCCCATTCGAGATAGTCGCGCAGGTTGGTGCCCCCCGCGTCGGCCCAGGCGCGGGCCTGGTCGGTCACGAACCGGAGGCGCCGCCATACGTCGCGGGGCCGTCGGCCGGCCGCGGCGGTCTCGAACGCGCCCCGCTCGCGCACCAGGCGGTCGACGAGCGCGGGCGGGCTGGTCCAGCGCTTCGCCCGATGGAGATCGGCCAGATGGGCGATCGCCTCGGCCACGGGATGGTCGGCAGGGGCGCCCTCGGGCAGGCCGCGGAGCAGGGAGAACCGCCCGTTGCAGGCCAGCCGCCAATGGGCCAGGTCGTCGTCTCCGCAGCCGTACAGCGGCGACCGCAGGGCGGCCACCAGGGACAGCTCGTCGGTGGGATCGGCCACCGCCCGAAGGGCCGACAGCACGTCGCGCACCTCCCGGGTGCTGTAGACCAGCGAGGAGGCCTCGGCCCGGTAGGGGATTCCGGCGGCGTCGAGGGCGTCCTCGAGGTTGCCCAGACTGGTGCGCGACGGGATCAGGATCGCGATGTCGCCCAGCCGGGCCGGCCGCGACGACGAGCCCGTGCCCGCTTCGTCCTCCACGTCCCAGCCGTCTCGCAGCACCGTGGCCACCGCTCGGGCCACCGACTCGGCCTCCCGCCGTCGCAGCTCGCCGGCGTAGGCCCTGCCCTCGATCACGGCTGGCGCCGCGCCGAGGACGGTGACCGCCGGGCCGCACGGCATCGGCTCACGGACCGCTCCCAGGCCCGCGTACTCGGGCTGGCTGCCCTCGACCGGCTGGATGAGCTGCCCGAACACCGAGTTGACCCAGTCGATGATGGGCCGGGTGGAGCGGAAGTTGGTCGCCAAGCCCTCGATCCGACCCTGCGGCTGGCGGCCGGTCCAGTGGCGGGCCTGCAGGAAGGTGGCGATGTCGGCTCGGCGGAACCGGTAGATCGACTGCTTGGGATCGCCGACGAAGAAGAGGCGGCCGGGATCGGGGACCGTGTCAGCCCATCCGCTGCCGGCCCGACCGAGGTCGCCGCATCCGAGCAGCGAAGCCAGCTCCACCTGGATCGGGTCGGTGTCCTGGAACTCGTCGATGAGCAGGCGCTGATAGCGCTCGCGCAGGGCCGCCCGCACTGCCGGACCGTGGACGTCGCCGTGGAGCAGCAGGCGGGCCCGGACCAACAGATCATGGAACTCGAGCCGTCCGGTGGCCCGCCGCTCCTCGGCGGCGCTCAGCGTGAACGCCGCCAGCCGAGCCACCAGACGTGCCAGGGCATGGTGGCCGGCGGCCTGGGTGGCCTCGGCGCAGGCTGCCTTGAGCCGCCTGATGCCGTCGCGGGCCTGCTCGACCTGGCCGTTCCAGTTGCGGGCCGCGCCGAGGTTCGTCCCTTTGCATTCGCGCTCTAGGGCCGCGATGGCCTCGAGCCGGTTGATGTTGTTGGCCTGGCCCGCGGCGGCTTCCAGGCGGCTGCGGTGCGCGGCGATCAGGGCGATGCGGGCCGCGAGCTTGTCCGCGGGGTCGGCGCAATGGACCCGGTGGGCGAGCAGGTCGTCGAGCGCGTCGAGCACGCTGTCCGCGTCCACCGGGGGAAGAGGGCGGTCCTCGTCGGGGTCCAGCGCCGCGAGGCGGTCCCAGCTCTCGTTCAGCATCACCGCCAGCGCCCGGATCTGATCGAGCCGCACCCCCAGCACTTCGAGCCCCAGCAGCGTCGGCGCCATGTCCGACTCCTCGAGCAGCCCGTTCAGGAAGTCGCGCCAGCGGGTGTCGAACTCGATCTGGGAGCCGATGTCGTCGAGCACTTCGACGCTCGGCGGCAGCCCGGCCTCGACGGGATGCTCGCTCAGGATCCGCTGGGCGAAGGAGTGCAGGGTCCCCACCGCCGAGCCGTCGAGATGCGCGAGGGCGGCGTCCGTGGCGGTGGGCCCGAGCGCCTCACGGGTCTCGACCTGCTGCAGGCGGTCGCGGATCCGCTGGCGCAGCTCTGCGCCAGCCTTCTCGGTGAAGGTGATGGCCGCGATGTTCTCCATGGCCATACCCGAGCCGATGAGGGCCGCCACCCGGTCCACGAGAGCTCGCGTCTTGCCCGAGCCCGCCCCGGCCTCAACGAACAGCGTGTGGTCCAGATCGGAGCTGATCCGGTCGCGGGCGGCCTGGTCGTCCAGCGGCACCGAGGCGGGCGTCATCGGGGCACGCCTTCCGTGAGTTGCCGGTCCTGCGAGCTGTCGTGGTCGGCGTACACAAGGTCGAGATAGGGCGCCAGGGACCGGTCGCCGAGTTTGCGCAGGAAGTCGCGCCATTGGTCTCGTGTGCCCAGCGCGTCGGGCTCGCAGTAGTGGCAGGCGACCCACGGCCGCCACACCGGCTCGGCGGGATGCATCGGGAACAGGCCGTCGCCGATCCCGTCGACGATGGCGTTGACCGCATCGAGGACCTGCCGACGGGCGTCATCGGTGGAGTAGCCCACCTCGCGGAACGCGCCCTTGGACGACACGAACCAGTAGGCGCCGTAGCCGTCGGCCGCCCCCAAGGACTCTCGCAGCCCGCGGGCCGCCAGGCCGTAGAGCACAAGCTGGAGCCGCTTGCCGCCCAGTGCCGGGTCGTCGGGGCCGAGCTTCTCGTAGCCGCGGGCCGACCCGGTCTTGTAGTCGACCACCACCAGGCCTCCGGCGTCGGTCACGTCGATGCGGTCTATGGAGCCCCGGATCCTCAGCGACCGGTCGTCGCCGATGTCGATGCTGACCGGGTCGTCGGGGCTGTGGGGCATTCCGAAGCCGAGCTCGGCCGCAGCCGGCCGCGACCGGTGACTGGCCCGCCGATCGTCGTCGAACTCCAGGAACCTCACCAGGTCGGCCAGGATCTGGCCGCGGTCGTAGCTCCAGTAGAGCTGGCGGCCGACCAGCCCTCGGTCAGCCAGACGCTTGCACTCCTTGTGCCCGAGCTCCGTCAGGCGGACCCGCCACCGCTCGGGCCACGGATCTCCGGGCGCGGGCACGGCACCGTCGTCGATCGCCTCGGTCAGCCAGCGCTCCAGGATCCGATGCACGACGCTGCCTCGCTGCAGGGGGCTGATGCGGTGGTCGTCCTCGGCATCGTCGATGGGCTCCACCCGCAGGACGTGACGCACGAAGTAGGCGTAGGGGCATCCGGCCCACGCCTCCAGTCGCGACGCCGAAGTCACCTGGTCGTCGTCGGTCGGGTGGGGGAGGGCAGCTCCCCTCAGGTCGCCAGCCGCGAGGTTGCCGTCGAACCGGGTCAGCCACGGCGACAGCCGCCCCCGGCGCAGTTCGATGCCCCGGCGCAGCTCGACGCGCCGCCGCACGCTGTCGAGAGTGGTCAGGTCGGCCTGCGTGTCGTCGCCGCGGCTGCGGTTGTCGTGCCAGTCCAGCAGGCGCCTGGTGTCGTACTCGTTCTGGTGGGCGGGGAACACGGTCTGGCGGAGGCCGCCCACGAACGAGGGCACTACTTCGAGGCGGTCGGTACGCTCGGTCAGCCACCGGCTCGGCGAGCGGTCCGCGGCCCGGCGCAGGTCGCCCCGTGGGAACAGCAGCAGCGACCGCTCCGCGGCGGCGACCACCGCCAGGAGCGCCCGGTGGTCATCGCCGGACCGGTCGCCTCGGGCGGGAAGGTCGTGGCCGACGACCCGCCGCTCGCGGTCGGGCAGCAGAGCGTCGTCGTTGCGGCGTGCCGGGAAGGTTCCCTCGGCCATGCCGCACACCACGGCAAGGTCGAGTTCCACGCCCAGCGCCAGGCTCACCGGTCCGACCAGCACGCCTCGGCCCAGGCGGCCGTGCCGGTGCGGGGCCGTCTCCAGTTCGAGCTGCAGCGCTCGCCGGAAGGCGGCGGGCGAGGGGTTGTCGTCGGTGCCGTCGAGGTCACCGAGCCGGCTGATGGCGCTGTCCACCCGCTCGGCCAGCTCCCTCTCCTCGTCGGGCCAGCTCCGACGAAGCCGCCCGCCCAGGTACTTGTGCGCCAGGTTCTGGCACCAGGTCGCCAAGCCGGCCCAGGTGCGGGGCGGGGGCTGGGGATTCAGGTCGTCGTGCAGTTCCTTCACGAAGTCGAGCAGTTCCGCGGCCCGCGCCGCGTCGCGACGAAGCCGGTCGCCGCGCCAGATCTGGTCCTCGTCGGCTTGGAGACGTTCGGCGTCGGCCAGGCATTCGGCCACGTATCGCCCGAGTCGCGCCTTCCAGTTGTCGATTCCGGCATCGACCCGGGCGGCCCGGGCTGCCCGCTCCCATGCCGCGCTCGGCGCGCTCTGCCATCGGGAGGAGCGGGCGTCGCTATTGGCGGCCTCCCCGTCCCCGCGCTCGGCTTCCGGGCGCCCGATGCCGGGAGCGGACTTTCTGATGCTCACGGGGGCGCCGGCCAGCCAAGCCGTCACGGCCCGTCGGGAGAAGCCCCGGTCCGGCAACGCCAGCATCTCCATCAGCGAGCGGCCCAGCAGGGACGTCTCGGCGGTGTGCACGGTGGCGCCGCATCGTTCGATTCCAGCGGCGTCGAGGGCGTCGCCGACGAGGCGGACATAGGGGGACTCGACGCCGTACACGATGGCGCAGCGACCCAGCGGCGTGCCGGCCCGGGCGGCCTCCACCACTGCCCGAACCGCGTGGCGCACCTCGTCATCGGCGTCGGAGACGCTGAGAGCCTGCACGCCGTCGGCGGCACGTCCAGGCTCGCTCTCACCCGGTCGCTCGGCCCGTGAGTCGAGGTCGGCGCCCAGCCTTCGAAGTGAGGCTCGCACGGCAGCGTCGGCGTCGTCGGCCCCGGTCGCGCCGGCGACGACGGTGGTGGCGGTCGCGTCAGACACGGCTTCTAGCAGGCGGGCCTGGCTGCCGGTGATGCTCTGGGGCAGGAACACGATCACCTGGCCGAGCCGGCGCTGCGTCTCCGAGGGTCGAGCCCGGACTGCGGACGCGGCCGCCTGGGCCAACTGCTGCTCGTTGCTGAAGTCCGGTTCGAGCGCTTCGCCGACCTCCCGGTGGATCCGCACCACGTCCCGGGCCCGGAGGGACTGTCCAGCGAGGGCGGCCAGTTGGCCATGATCCAGCTCGGAGAGCTCCCGGTGCGCCCGGGTGAGGGCCCGCTCGGTGGCCGGATGGGTCTCGACGCCGCGGAAATGGCCCGGATCTCGGCGCATGGCGGCCCGGACCGCGGCCGCGATCACCGCGTTCGACACACCCCGGCGGCCCTGGCTGGCCATCTCGGCCCCTCCGAGGTGCTCGGCCAGCTTGTAGGGCGTGTCGAAGGCCACCGCGGCCAAACCCGCGGTGCCGTTGTGCTGGCGGCGTCCCAGGGCCCGCCGGGCGGCCAGGCCCACGTAGTTGCTGGGCACGACGACGGTGACCGGGGCGAGCGGATCGCCCGCCTTGGCCCGCTCCACGGCCCTCGCCAGCGCCTCGTGCGCGGGCGGACCGTACGGCGTGGTCACCACCTCGATGGACATGCCCGCACCCTAGAACCACCCTGTGACGGCCGATGGCCCCGCCCGCTGGCCGTTCCGCGACCGTCCATTGCAAGAATTGCAGAAATCAGCTCATATGGCTGAAAACTATCAAAATATAGCGGGATGACGGCCGGTGGCGACCGCTAGCCGAGGGCTCCTAGAGAGACCCGACAGCCGTTCAGCCGTGCCGCGGTAGCTTGAAGACATGGCGGTCACGATGCGCTCGGATGCACCGACGGTGGATGACGCTCGGCTCGCGGCCGATGCGCTGGTGGCTGCGGGCGCCCGGGAGGTGTGGCTGTACGGGCCAGCCTCGTTCGAACCCGCCGCCTGAACAATGGACGAGTTGAGGGACCTCGACCTCGCGCTCGGGCGTCAAGTTCGCGAGCGTCGGGTGAGGGCGGGATTGTCGCTGAAGGAACTCGCGGCGAAAGCGGACCTGTCGCCGTCGTTCCTGAGCCAATTGGAGCGGGGGCTGGCCAGGCCGCGAATCACGTCTCTTCACAGGGTCGCTCGCACGCTGGGAACGACCGCTCAGGCGCTGCTCTCCACTGAGGAGTCGAAGCCTTACTCGCTGGTCCGCCGCAGCGATCCCCGCGATGTCGATCATGATGTCGATCAGGCCGCCGGCACCGCCCGATCGCTGGTTCGCGACGCTCGCTCCCTGACGGCTCTGGAGTTCCGTGGAGTGCCCGAGCACTTCGGAAAGTACTACGAGCATCCCGGCGAGGAGATGCTGCTCGTGGTGCAGGGAGTGGTCGAGAAGGACATCGACGGCGAGATCATCGAGCTCCGGGCGGGGGACTGCATCTGCTACGACGGCCGGGTTCCGCACAGGTCGCGCCGGGTGAGCGACGAAGAGGTCGTCGCGTACCTGATCACCGCTAGGGACGACGCTCGCGGGGGATGACTCCGGCCGCCGAGACGGTGCCGCGTCCTGCCCCAGAAGTCGAGAGCCTCGCTCTTGACGCGCCTAGAGAGTTTGATTAGGCTGAACAATTGTCCGAAAAGTTCCATGCTATCAAACAGCGGGGGGATGGGAATGAGACGAATAGCTGCCTTCGTGATGCTGTTGGCACTGGTCGCAGCGGCGTGCGGTGACGACGCCGACGAAGCGGGCGAGGGTTCTGCGGAGGTGGCCGCGCCCAGCGAGACCGCGGACTCCCCAGCAGCCGAACCGGCCGACGAGGCCCCTGCCCCCGAGGAACCCGAGGAACCAGAGCCAGCCGAGGAACTAGAGCCAGCCGAGGAACCCGAGCCAGCCGAGGAACCGGCGCCGGAGGAGGCGCCCGCGGAAGAGGAAACGGCAGCCGAGGATCCAGCGGAAGAACCGGTTCCTGCCGCGGTCGATCTGTCGGGCGTGTGCCCCGACCCTCTGGTGCTGCAGACGGACTGGTTCCCGTCTCCTGAGCACGGCTACGCCTACCGCCTGATCGGCGACGCCGGGGAGCTCGACGCCGAGAACGGCATCTATCGGGGGCCGCTGCTCGATTCTGGCATCGACCTCGAGATCCGCGCCGGCGGCCCGTATCTCGGCTGGGCGCCCACGTCCGCGACGATGCAGTTGGACCCTGGCATCCACTTCGGCTATGTGAACACCGACGAGCAGGTCGCCGCCTACGACATCATCCCGACGGTCGCGGTGGCGGCGCCCTTCGACACCAATCCGCAGATCCTCATGTGGAACCCGGAGGTCTACTCCTTCTCCAGCTTCGACGACATCGGGGAGTCCGATGCCACTGTCGTCTACTTCGCCGGCGGGGTCTTCATCGACTACATGGTGGACGCCGGCATCCTGCGCGCCGACCAGGTGGACCCGTCCTACGACGGATCGCCGTCCCGCTTCGTTGCGGAGGGCGGGGCGCTCGTCCAGCAGGGATTCGCCACCAGCGAGCCTTGGCTGTACGAGAACGCGCTTGAGGATTGGGGCAAGCCGGTGGACTTCCTCCTCATCCACGACTCGGGGTTCGAGATCTACCCCCAGCCGCTCGTCGTGCGCGCCGACGCCATCGAAGAGCTCCGGCCCTGTCTCGAGCTGGTGGTCCCGATTTTCCAGCAGGCCGTCGTCGACCACTACGCCGACTCGGCTGCAACCGACGCCGTGATCCTGCAGATCGTGGAGGACCTCGAGTCATTCTGGGTGCTGTATCCGGGCCAGATGCCGTACTCGACCGCCACGGCCCTGGCGCTCGGCAACGTCGGCAACGGCCCTGACGACATTGTCGGCAACATGGACGATGCCCGTATGGAGCGAGTCGTCCAACTGCTCAAAGACGTTCTCGAGGGCGTGCCCCAGGACATCGAGGCCTCCGACATCTACACGAACGAGTTCATCGACCCGTCCATTGGATTCTGACGGCCGCACCCGTGAGACTCTGAGGAGTGCGGGTACGTAGAGAGGACTAGTCCATGACGAGCGCTGCGAGGGTCGCGTCCCGGGTTCCGCTGGTCGACCTGTTGGGCGCGTTCGAGCCGGGACAGCCAAGAGACCGGGCGGTCGATGTCATCCGACGAGCCTGCGAGGATGTGGGCTTCCTGGTGATCACCGGCCACGGTGTGTCCGAGGAGGTGGTGCGACGAATCGACGACGTGTCCCGCGCCTTCTTCGCCCTGCCCCATGACGAGAAGATGGCCCACGTCGGCGCGCCGGGGATCTACCGCGGCTTCACTCCCTCACAGGCATCGGCTCTCGCGCTGTCACGCAAGGACGAGTCGCTGCCGGACCTGTGCGAGCTCTACACCGTCAATCGCTTCGACGATCCGGAGACTGCCCGCCGTGCCGGTCTGCGGGAGGGCCGGGAGGGATTCTTCGCGCCCAACATCTGGCCCGGCCCCGACCTGGCGCCCGGATTCAAGGAAGCCTTCGAGACCTACTACGAGGTGATGGAGGACCTGGCCACCAAGCTGATGAGGCTCATGGCTCTGGCTCTCGGCCTCGACGAGCATTGGTTCGACGACAAGATCCACGACCACATCACCAACCTGACCGTCAACCACTATCCGGCCCTGGACGAACCGGCTCGGCCCGGGCAGTTCCGGCGGGGCGCGCACTCGGACTGGGGCAGCCTGACGATCCTGTACCACGACGGCGAGCCCGGCCTGCAGATCATGTCGCCCGACGGCGAGTGGGAGGACGTGCCCGTGGTCGCGGACTCCTTCGTCGTGAATCTGGGCGATCTGATGGCAGCGTGGACGAACGACCGCTGGGTGTCGACGCTGCACCGTGTGGTCGTGCCCGAGGGCGACATGGGCGACCGGATCTCCATAGCGTTCTTCCATCAGCCGACATACGACGCTCGCATCGAGTGCATTCCCACCTGCACATCCCCCGATGATCCGCCCCGCCACGAGTCCACCACCTCGGGCGGGTGGATCCTGTCGATGCTCGAGAAGACCATCTACTGACAGGAGCCGGAGGTGCCGGAGGTGCCGCAGCCTGATCCGCAGCGGCTGCTGGCGCTGGCCCGCGAGCAGGCTCTCCGGGGCTTGGCCGAGGGGGGAGTGCCCATCGGTGCTGCGCTAGTCGACGCTGACGGCGCGGTGCTCGGCGCCGGGTGCAACGGCAATGTCCAGCACGGTGACTTCCTGCTCCACGCCGAAGTCGTCGCCGTCGGGGCGGCGGGCCCGCTGAGCGACTACTCCGGCACCACTCTGGTGACCACGATGACGCCCTGCTGGTTCTGCTCGGGTCTGGTGCGGTTCCTCGGCATCGGGGCGGTGGTCGTGGGTGACAGCGAGAGTTGGTCAGACGAAGCACTCGGTTGGCTCGCGTCGGCGGGTGTGGCTACCACCAGGCTGCACGACCAGGACTGCGTGGACATGTTCGCCGACTGGCTGGCTGCCGGTCCCGATGTCTGGTCGACCCTGCCGTCGAGCGCCGGCGGCCGAAAGGACGGTCTCGGCTAGAGTCGCTATGACTGATGGTGACGGCTGAGACGGAGGGCTCGCAATGACGCTCTCAGCGGGAGTCGTGTCCCGGGTGCCGCTGGTGGACCTGTCGGGGGCGTTCGAGCCGGGGCCGCGCCGTGATGACGCGGTGGACGCCATACGGCGGGCCTGCGAGGACGTCGGTTTCCTGGTGATCACCGGCCACGGCGTGTCCGAGGAGGCGGTGGCCCGGATCGACGACGCGGCCCGCCGGTTCTTCGCCCTGCCGGCGGCCGACAAGATGGAGCTGGCCTGCGACCTCGGCAACCGCAGGGGCTACAAGCCGCTGCAGAGCTCGACGCTGGCTCTGTCGCGCGGCCAGGAGACCCCGCCGGACCTCGCCGAGCTCTACCTCGTCAACCGCTTCGACGACCGCGAGGCCGCTGTGCGGGCAGGGCTGCGCGACGGACGCGAGGAGTTCTTCGCCCCCAACGTGTGGCCCGACCCCGGACTCGTGCCCGGCTTCCGCGAGTCGTTCCTGGCCTACTACGCGGTGATGGAGGACCTGGCCGCCGAGATCATGGGACTGATGGCGCTGGCGCTGGGCCTCGACGAGCACTGGTTCGACGACAAGATCGCCGACCACATCACCGGCCTGGCCGCCCTGCGCTACCCCGCCCTGGAGGCGGCGCCGCTGCCGGGGCAGTTCCGCCGGGGGCCGCACTCGGACTGGGGCAGCCTCACCATCCTCTACGGCGACGGCGTGCCCGGCCTGCAGATCCTGTCGCCCGAGGGCGAGTGGGAGGACGTGCCCGCGGTGGCCGGCTCCTTCGTGGTCAACATCGGCGACCTGATGGCGGCCTGGACCAACGACCGCTGGGTGTCCACCCTGCACCGGGTGGTGGCCGCCGACGGCGCCTGGGGCGAGCGCATCTCGGTGGCGTTCTTCCATCAGCCCACCTACGACGCGGTCATCGAGTGCATCCCCACCTGCACGTCGCCCGACGACCCGCCCCGCTACGAGCCCATCACCTCCGGCGAGTGGCTGGACGCCATGATCCGCAAGACCACCACCTACAACTGAGCGAGCCGCCGTGTCCCGCGTGCCGCTAGTGGACCTGTCGGGGGCGTTCGAGCCGGGGCCGCGCCGTGACCGGGCCGTGGACGCCATACGGCGGGCGTGCGAGGACGTCGGGTTCCTGGTGATCACCGGCCACGGCGTAGACGGCGAGGTGGTGCAGCGCATCGACGGCGCGTCGCGGCGGTTCTTCGCCCTGCCCCACGAAGAGAAGCTGGCCTATGTGGGCACGACCGGCGTGTACCGGGGCTTCACCCCCTCGCAGGGGTCGGCCCTGGCGCTGTCACGCGACGACGAGTCGCTGCCCGACCTTTGCGAGCTCTATACCGTCAACCGGTTCGACGACCCCGAGGCGGCCCGGCGGACCAACGACCGGTGGGTGTCGACCCTCCACCGGGTGGTCACCCCCACCGGCGACCTGGGCGACCGGATCTCGATCGCCTTCTTCCACCAGCCGACCTACGACGCCCGCATCGAGTGCATCCCCACCTGCACATCCCCCGACGACCCGCCCCGGTACGAGCCGACCACCTCGGGCGGATGGATCCTGTCGATGATCGAGAGGACCCTGTATTGAGGGCTAGCCGTCCGCCTCGTGCTACCAGCAGCGAGGAGTTGCTCGCCTGTGAGTGACGTCGCGCCCGCCCTGCAGTTCGAGCGGATCTCCATGACGTTCCCCGACGGCACGGAGGCCCTCGACGGGATCAGCTTCAGCGTTTCGATGGGAGAGTTCGTCACCGTCGTGGGACCGTCGGGCTGCGGCAAGTCCACCCTGTTGAGGATCGCATCGGGCCTCCTGGAACCCACCTCGGGCCGGGTGGAGGCCGACCGTGAGCGCATCGGCTACGTCTTCCAGGACGCGACGCTGCTCGACTGGCGGAACGTCCAGAACAACGTCGAGCTGCTCCCCCAGCTCCACGGCTTCCCGAAGGCCGAGAGGAAACGGCTGGCCAGCGAGGCGATCGAGCTCGTCGGGCTGCAGGGATTCGAGCGCCATTACCCCAAGTCGCTGTCGGGGGGCATGAAGATGCGGGTGTCGCTGGCGCGGACCTTGACGCTTGCTCCGCCGTTGTTCCTGTTCGATGAGCCCTTCGCGGCGGTGGACGAGATCACCCGCCAGAGACTGAACGAGGAGACGCAGTCGCTCTTCCAGCGCGAGGGGTTCGCGGGCCTGTTCATCACACACTCGATCAGCGAGGCGGTGTTCATGTCGACCCGGGTGATGGTCATGTCAGCTCGGCCCGGACGGATCCTGTCCGAGCACGACGTCCCGTTCGGCTACCCGCGTCAGGCGGACCTGAGGTTCGACTCGAAGTTCGGGGAACTCTGTGGCGAAGTGTCGGTAGCCCTTGAAGGTGCCCATGGATCGGAGGATGGCCATGAGTGAGCACGAGCCTGGGAGCGATCCGGCCCACGGTCAGGTCGAGACCGACGGCGAGGAAGGCAAGTCCCGCAAGGTGGCGGCGCTGTGGACATACATCGCGCCGCTCATCACGTTCGTGCTCATCATCGGCATCTGGTACCTCATCTCCTACGGGCGGATGGATGCGGTCAGACGCCGTACCGCACTGCCGGCGCCGCACACCGTCTTCGAGGACGGCCTGCTCGTGTGGGAGGACCGGAAGGGGCTGAAGCCGATCCTCGAGGCGCTGCTGGTCACGAGCCGCGTCGCGCTCATCGGGCTGGGGATTTCGATCGCGATCGGGGTACTGCTGGCCATCGTGATGAACACGGCCAAGTGGGCCGAGCGGTCGATATTCCCGTACGCGGTGATCATCCAGGTGACTCCGATCCTCGCTCTGGTGCCGTTGATCCGGAACTGGTACGGGTTCGGCATCAGCGCCCGGGTGGTGGTGTGCGTCCTGATCGCGATCTTCCCGGTCATCACCAACACGCTGTTCGGGCTCCAGTCGGCCAAGGAGGGCCACCACGACTTGTTCACGCTCCATCACGCCAGCTGGTTCACCCGCCTGTGGCGCCTGGAGATGCCCGGGGCCATGCCAGCCTTCCTGACCGGCATGAGGATCGCGGCCGGCGGCTGCGTGATCGGGGCGGTGGTCGGGGACTTCTTCTTCCGGCAGGGCGAGATAGGTCTGGGGCGGCTGATCGACAACTACCAGAAGGACACCAGGATCCCGGAGTTGTTCACCGCGACCATCGTCGCCTGCCTGTTCGGGATCGCGATCTTCCTGATCGTGGGATGGATCTCGACGCGAACGCTCAAGCACTGGCATGAATCAGCACGGAACGACTCGTGAGCGGCCGTCCGCGGCTCACGACAGATCGCCTAACAGAATAAGGGGGAGCCACAATGGCACATCGACAACTTGCGAGATACTTCGCCTTACTCCTGGCCGTCGGTCTCGTGGCCGCGGCCTGCAGTGGCGGCGACGACGAAGTGGCCAGTTCGACGGTCTGCCCGACGAACCTCGTCATCCAGACGGACTGGTGGCCTGAGATCGAGCACATCGGCACCTACCAGCTGATCGGTCCCAACGGGACCTCCGATCCAGAGACGTTCCGCTACAGCGGGCCCATCCAGGAGCAGTACAAGGTGGGAGGCATAGAGACTGTGGAGATCCGGGCCGGAGGTGACGCCATCTCCTTCAGTCCGGTCACCTCGGTGATGTACGAGGACAGCGACATCACTCTCGGCTATGTCAACACGTCGGACGCGGCCAAGGACGCTGGCACCAACCGGGTCATCGGCGTGGCCAAGACGCTCGACATCAACCCGCAGATGGTGATGTGGAACCCAGCGCTCTACGACATCTCAGAGCCGGCCGACATGGCCGCGACCGGGGCCCGGTTCCTGTACTTCGACGGATCGACCTATGTCGACTTCATCGTGAGTTCGGGGTTCATGACCGAGGACCAGCTCGACCCGTCGTACGCGGGTGCTCCCGACCAGTTCATCGAGAGCAACGGCGGCATCATCCAGCAGGGCTTCGCCACCAACGAGATCTACAAGTATGAGAACGAGATCGAGTGGAACAACGGCGCGCCGGCGGATGTGGAGTTCTTCCTCATCCACGACTTGGGCTTCGAGGACTACCCGGCCATGTACAGCGTCCGCGCTGACCGGCTCGAGGAGTTCTCGGCGTGCCTGGAGTTGCTGGTGCCCAAGCTGGCCCAGGCCTGGGTCGACTTCTTCGCGGACCCCGGCCCCATCGCCGACGCGCTCATCTCGTTGAACGCCGAGTACAACACCTACTGGGAGCTGTCGACCGGCATCAACGACAAGGCACTGGAGATGTTCGCCGACGGCATCATGGCCAACAGTCCCGACGGGACGTACTGCTCGATGGACGAGGCCCGCGTGAACGGGCTGATCGAAATCCTCAAGCCGACGTTCGACAATCGGGGCATCGAGTATCCCGACGACCTGTCGGCGGCCACCGTGGTGGATAACTCGTTCTGTGAGGGCGCGCCTGGCCTCAGCTGATTCTGCCGAGCCCTTGGTGACTCCGCCGCAGGCGGGGCGTCGCTCAGACGGCGCCCCGCCAGTCGGCGCGACTCAGCTCATGTAGGCGCACAAGTCGAACAGGTTCCCGTCGGGGTCGGCAAGGTTGGCGATCTTGCCGTAAGGCTCAGTGCGGGTCGGCTGGCGCTCGGACGCGCCGAGCGCGAGCAGCCGCGCCACCTCTGCGTCGAACTCATCGGGCTCGCAGGCGAGGTCCAGGTGAATGCTCCCAGCGGTATGGCCGCCTCGTTGGAGTCCGATCCGGCGTTGGCCGTCGGAACTGGCCAGCACGATCCAGCGATCGCCGTCCTCGCGCTGCACTTCGACAAGCCCAAGAGCTGCGCTCCAGAAGTCCGCCAGTTCGTCGGTGTTGGGCGAGTCGAGGGTGACGAGGTCGAAGGTCGCGGCCATGGCCGCAGTGTAGGTGGCCCGCGATCAGCGAGCCGTCGTGGCCTGCTGCTCGGTCGTCCGCCTAGGGGGCGTACTCGTAGACGGTGTTGGACCGGGTGGCAGCCGGGTCGTCGGAGTCGAGATGCTCGACCACGACCATCCGTCGCACGCCGCAGTCGCCGAAGTCGTCGCAGCTGATCGAACCGATGATCCCGCCGTATCCGGACACGCTGTCGAGGAACTCTCGCACTCCGGCTAAGTCGACTACGAGCGAGTCGCCCTCGGGCCGAGAGGCCGCCTCTATCGCCTCCAGCAGCAGGGTGGCCGCGTCGTAGGCGTGCGCCCAGAAGGCTGCCTCCGGTGCCGAGCCGTAGGCGTCCTCGTAGTCGGACAGGAGGTCGGCGCCGTTCTTGCCGGTGCTCTCGTTGGAGTTCGTGCCGTAGTTGAGGTTCGGTCCGGACAAGAACATCCCCTCGGACTCCTCCACTCCCAAGAAGTCGTCCGACAGCAGGCCGTCGCCGGAGAGCCGGAGTACGCGGTCGAGGCCTGACACGCCCGGCAGTTGCTGCACGATGGCCGTGCCCACAGTTCGTGAGACGGGGAAGAACAGCCCCTCCGGCGAGCCTTCTGCGAGGTCGCTGAGCGTCGGCGCCAGGTCGGTCTCGTCGCGGGCGACCACGCCGACGCCGGTGACCGAGCCGCCGAGTTCTTCGAAGGATGCGGCGAACGCCTCGGCGAGGCTCTGGGTGTAGGCGTCGCCGTTGTGGATCGCGGCGACGGCGTCGACGCTCTTCTCCTCGCGGAGGAACTGCGCCATCGTCTTCGCCTGGTGCAGGTCGTTGTCGGGGGTGCGGTAGTAGCCCTCGTGGTAGTCGGCGCTCGGGTTGCCGGCCAGGTCGGAAGTGAGTCGGGGGGAGGTATTCGACGGGGAGATCATCACCTTGTTGGCGCCGGTTATCAGCGGAGCGGCGGTGACCGCGGCCGCGGAGCACGTCGTGCCGACAACGCCGATCACGTCGGCGTCGGCGGCGATCTCCGCTCCGGCCCGTTGGCCGCCCTCGGGCGAGCAGCCGTCGTCGACCGGCGTCCCGAGGCTCACGTCGAAACCGTGGATCGTCCCGTAGTCGCCGACGGCGAGCCGCACGACCTTCTCGTTCGTCGGACCGGAACCGGCGTCGCCGTCCAGCGCCAGGACCGACCGGATCTGGACGGCCTCGCCCGGGCCGACCTCCACGATGCCAAGCGATCCGTCGCCCAGAGCGTCCACGGCACTGTCTCCGCTGCTGGTGCCGCTGCATGCTGCGGCAACGAGGGCGGCCGCCGCGACGACGGACCAGGCCGCTGCCAGCCGACACCTTCCCCCGGCCATGACTGTGGGGCGCAGTGCGTTCACGGATGCGAGGCTACTTCGCCGCTGTCGTCGAGGACGGCGAGCAGGGCGTCGAGGATCGGCGCCTGGCCCTTGTGCAGCTTCGTTCGAGCCTCGTCGATCGTCCACCAGGCCGCCTTGTCCACCTCCGGGAACTCGCGTATCTGGCCCGAGCGAGGAGGCCATTCGAGCTCGAAGGTGTTGCTGACCACCTGCGTCGCGTCCAAGTCCGCCTCGAGCGCCCATGCGCTGATCCGTTTGCGACTTCGCGGGCCGAACTGGCCGAGGAAGAGCCTCGACCCGTCGGGCGGCGGGGATCCCAACTCCTCCTCGAACTCCCGCAGCGCCACGCTCTCGGCGTCCTCGCCCTCGTCGTATTCGCCCTTGGGGATCGACCAGGCGTGCACGTCCTTGGTGGCCCAGAACGGCCCGCCGGGATGCACCAGCAGCACTTCGATCACACCGTCGGCGTTCCGGCGGTGGAGTATCAGTCCGGCGCTCCTCTTGGCCGCCACGGCTTGAACCATGCCACAACCGCCGCCATCCCGGACAGGCCCCGGGCCGTGACGGATGGTTTGCCTAGAGTTGGGGGAGTGAGTGAGAAAGAACGGGCAACCGAGCGAGCCGCCGCGGTGGCCGCCGCGATGGACGACATCGCCAAGATCGACGCCCACGGCCGCGAGCACGGCGGCATCGACCAGGCCGGCGCGGAGCGCATCAAGGAGCGCCTGCTGGAACTGGCCGAGCGCGACGACTTGTTCAGCGACGACGACTTCCCGCCCCCGGAGGCTCCGGACAGCTCGCTGAGCTACCGGTTGGCCCAGAACGACGACGACGAGTTGGCGCTGTACTTGCAGTGCGTGGGCGGCGGCACGTCGGCGCCGCCGCACGAGCACACCACCTGGGCGGTGATCGTCGGGATGCGCGGCCAGGAGCTGAACCGCCTGTACGGCCCGTGCGCAGGCTCGGGCGAGCCCCAGGTGCAGCACGAGGTGGTGGTCGAGCGAGGCACCGGAGTAGCGATGCTCAACGACGACGTGCACTCGATCCACATCGAGGGCGCAGCCACCAACTTCCACTGCTACGGCCTGGCTCTCGAGCGCCTCACCGGTCGCCGCTTCTGGCACGCCCAAAGCAGCCAGTGGCAGGTCTACAACGACATAGGTCAAATAGCAGAAGCCCGCCCCGCCCACATCGCCGAGCCCTAGCCCAGCTCCGCCATGGTGCGCTCCGGCGTGACGGGTGGAAGCCGGTCACCCCAGACGGGGCGTGCCCTCCTCGATGGCGGCCTGCACGATGCGGCCAATGCGAGCGGCGCGAGTCTGGTCCCGCTTCGCGTCGGCCAGCCACACCAGGCACTCCTTGCGCCGCGACGGCGCTAGTGCCTTCCAGGCCTCTGTCGCACCGTCCTCGGCCAGAGCCTCGTAAAGGTCCGGCGGAGTCTCTGGCGTGCGGTCGCGCCGGTCGAGGCGGATCCGGATCTCCACCGAGTCGCCGGCGCCCTTGCCGACGGCATCGCGGACCGCACGGTTGAGGAACAGCCGATGACGCCCACCGCCCACCGGCACCAGCGTCGCCGTGAGCTCCGCCCCATCGGCCGTGCCCACGACCGGCACATCGCCCCGCACCCCGAACGCGTCCGACACCGCCGCGGGAACATCAAGGGCCACATTCATGATGTGGGCGTAGTTCGACGGCAGCTCGTACAGCACCCCCACGAACCGCTGCTCGCCCACCCCCAACATTCAACCCCCGCGATCCGCTCGATCAGCATCCACTCCCTACTCGTCGGCGAACAGGGTCGGCGGTGGCGCGGTCGCCGGGGCCGCTCGGCTTGGTCTGGGCCCATATGGCGAGTCGGGCGTCGGCGCGCCCCTTGCGGAGCGCGAAGATCGGTCCGGGATGTACATCGTTGTCCGCGGCCAGGCGCTGCGCCACAGCTGCGAAGGCCCGGTCGGAGTCGTCGGCAGCGTCCGCAGCCGCCTGGCGGACAAGCAACTCGTAGAGCCGTATCCGCTGTTCGGCCCTTGACGTGATGTCGGCGACCTCCCTGTCGTACCAGGACAGGAACTCCTCGGGCAGCGCGGCTCGCAGTCCGTCGACCGGGTCCTCGCTCTGGCTGAGCAGCCCGGTGACCGTCCCAGGGGCGAGCCTGAGGCGCGCGGCCATGCTCTTGACTGGCGCGCCCATGCGGGCTGCGGCGCGCACTGCCGCAGCCTCCCAGACGCGCGTGGAGGTGAGCCCGAAGGCCACTCGGTGGGCGGCCACGTAGGAGGGGAACTTCAACTTGAAGCGCATGTGCGGCGCGGCCTCGTCGGCCGCGAATCGGGCTACGTAGCCCTCGCGGTCGGCTTCGCCTGCGGTGGCGATGTGGTTCACCAGCGCCCCGAAGTCGGCGAAGCTGACCGCCTCGGCCCGCGGCCCGGGCCATTCGAAGCTGGCCGTGTCGATGTCGGCGCCGGTCTCGATGTCGATAAGGGCGATGAGGACGAGGTCTCGCATGTCGCCGTAGTCGAGCACCACACGGTTGTCGGGGTAGATGATCTCGAACAGCGGGGTGACGCCCTCGGGAACGACGACGTGGCTGTACTTCTCGTGCCAGATGTGGGTCGCCTCGATGGCCTGGTGGGAGGTCAGCGATCCCCGTGTCGCCAGCCGGGTGCCGCCATCGGGGTGGGTGTACGCGATCCCGAGCGACCCGTCCAGCTTCGTCGTGATCTCCATCGGTCGTCCCGAAGGGATGGCCGGGGCATCCGGCTCCGACGGCCCGAAGAACTTCGGGAACGGCCGGGCCACGACCCGGTCGGCGTCATCGAGGATGAGCCCGCGGCAGGCGACGGTGGCCTCGTTCCAGGCCCTCGAGTACGTCGCCCTCACCGTGTAGTTGAGGATCCTCAGCCGCCCGTCCATCTGCACGGACACGAGCTTCTCGCTGATGGCGGCGTCGACAAGGGCGGGATCGCAGACATCTCTGAGTTCAGCCATAATCAAAGTGTAATCAGCATATAAGACATGCTAGGATGTCATGCACTGAACATTATGGCAGTCACGGTCGGACCATCAGGATATGCTGGCTGTCCTTTGGACGAGGATGACCCGAGCGAGAGGAGAGGCGATGACTGACGAGACCAAGCACGATACCGGCGAGGCGCTGGCGCCTGGCCTAGCGGCTGCCCGCGCCGCCGCGTGGGAGGAGCATGAGCAGCGGTGCGCCGACAACGAGCCCTACACCGGCGGAGTGACGGTCGAGGCGCCGCCGAGCGCGTCGAAGGCCTGCGTCGCCCGCACTCCCGGTCCAGCCCATCGTGACAGGAGAGACGCCGTTGAGGGGCTCCGCAAGCCTCCTCCCGCGCGGCCTGACGGCCCCGGCAGCGTCAACCGGATGCAGAGCCCCAAGTACCTTCAGTAGGATGTCTCACAGCCGTCATGGGCGTAGGAGCCCTGCCAGTTCCCAACGCCTAATGCAAGCATATGGCATGAGGACGCTATGGAAGCCTCAAGACTGATTGCGTCATTCGGCCAGTACGTTGACGACCGGGAGGCAACTCTACTAGTGGGTGCTGGCTTGTCGCGAGCAGCCAGCTACCCGGACTGGTCGGGCCTGTTGGACGCGGTGCGGGTTGCGTTGAAACTTCCCGACCTGGACGATCTCCCACTGCTCGCGCAGTATTACACTAGCGAGAACTCCGATGAAGACCTGCAGGACCTCATCCGGCAAGAACTTCAGCGAGATCCGTTGCCTCCACCCACTCGATGTCACGAACTCCTAGCAGCGCTTCCGCTCTCGGAGATCTGGACGACCAACTACGACGACCTGATAGAACGCGCCATGGGGGACGACACATGCGTATTTGTTGGGGATGACGACCTTGCACAAGGCGATGGCGGCACAGGATGCCGTGTCTACAAGATGCATGGCTCACTGACGAGCATCGACCATCCCCTGATCGTCGCCAGAGACCAGTACATTCGTTACCCGGATTCACATAGGCGCTTCTGGGCTTTGCTTCAGGCGAGCTTTCTAACGAAGAGCTTCCTATTCCTTGGCTTCAGCTTTGAAGATCCCAACTTCTACCAAGTGTTTCAGGCTATACGACGAGCGCGCTATGATATTCACCGGGAGCACTTTGCTGTAGTGCGGGAACCATCCGAGAAAGGAGACAGGAGGCTCTTCGAGCTACGACTCAAGGATTTGGAGGCTATCGGGATCCACATTGCAATGATTAAGGAGTATTCTGAGCTTGAAGAGTTGCTCAAACAATTGATCGCACGCTGTCGGCCACGTCGCCTGTTCATATCAGGGTCTCCGTACGTGGAGAAGCCAGACGCCAGAGGCAGATACCCAGCGGTTGAGCTGCCTGAGGATATGTCAGTCTTCGCGGATCAACTAGGTGCTGCCTTCGAAGAGACTTCAGTTGCACTGAGTGCTGGTGGCGCGTTTGGCGCTCAGGTCGGCTACGCACTTCTGAGAGGATTGCAGGAAGCTAGCGGACTCCACGCCGAGAGATTCGTATTGCTTAGGCGGAGCAAGGATCAGCCTCTAGATGAACCTAGCCACCGATACGGTAGCATTGTCTTCCAGGGGTCAGATCAGCATGAACTGCGCGATGCAGCGTTCATCGGGGTCCGCGCCCTTCTCGCAATCGGTGGTGGATCGGGTACCGCCGACGAGATCAGGCGAGCGCGAGAGGACGGATTAGGAGTTGTGCCTATTGGTAAGTTCGGTGGCTCGGCCTTGCAGGAGTGGACTCGCCTCAGCGAGAGTCTGGAGGACTATCGCCTCGGAGGACTGCCTGTTGACCGGGCTGACTTCGAGTCACTCCGCGACGGCAATGCAGCGGAGTGCGCCAGAGCTGCCGCTCGTCTGGCAGAGCAAGCGTTGTATATTCGTTCGGGAGGCTGAGAGTATGACGAGTACCAAGACCGCCACGGGCGACGGCTTCGGCTCGCCTCTAGACCTGCAATGGTCTGCCGACCAAGTCGCTCGCCTCTTGGCTCTGGCCGAGCAGGCCAATCGTTGCGACGGCTGGTTGACAGCTGATGATCTTGGGCGCCTACGGCTTGATGCGCCGTGCGAGGACCGAGGCAAGAGGTGGCGGACCGCCATCGCGAGGCTGCATGGACAATTTGCTAATCTCCATATCCTCTTGGCCAATTCTCCTAATTATCCACGCTTGCTGCTGGAAACAGCTAATGCACCAGCCGTGCTGTTCGTTCGGGGCTCGCTGGACAGCAACGGCGCTGGCTCTATCGCGATGGTCGGAAGCCGTGACGCGAGCGAGCAGGCATCCGATGCGGCACGCGAGGTCGCGGCCGCCCTTGCTGACGCTGGCACGACCATTGTCTCTGGACTTGCGCGTGGGGTCGATACTGCTGCGCACGAGGGAGCTCTAGGAGAGTGTTGAGTAATTCGGTCCGGGGTGCTCGCGTTTGTGGCGCCGGGGTGGGAGAATCAGGGGTATGCAGGGCACTGAGGGACCGGATCGGGAGTTGTTGGATGTGCTGGGGCTGTGTGGGGCTTTGGTGCGGGAGGGGTCGGTGTATCGGTTCTTGGCCGAGAACCGGCTGGTGCTGTTTCCCGACGGGTTGTTCGCGGACGGTCGTCTGTGGTGGCGACCGCAGGCCGAGGGCTGCTCGGAAGGCCGCGAGCGGTTGCGGTGCGATCTGCGCTGGAAGGCCGCGGCGGGCTTGGCGGTCGTTCCACTACAGCGTGCTGTCGCTGTGGCGGCACAGGCTGCGCGCGAGCGGGCGCCCGGAGCGTCGACGCGGTGCGGGATCTGGCCGCGTCCTGCGGGGCGCTGTCTGTGAGCCGCCGCAGGGCGCTGGACTCCACGGTGCTGTATGACGCGGTCGCGACTCAAGACACCTACACGATGATCGCGGCTGCGGTGCGGCGCTGCCGCCGCCTGATCGCTGCGGCGGCGGCGCTGGAGTTGATGCACGACTACGACGGCCGCGCCGGGCCTTGGTGTGATTGGTCTGATCCCGCCGAGCGGGCCTGGCTGGTGGACGAGCTGGTCGCCGACGCCTGTGCGGTGCTCGCCGCGGTCGAGGGCTTGGACCTCACAGGCGAGCAGGCCGACGCCGTCGGGCTGCTGGGGGTGGTCGCGGGCCAAGACGTCGAGGCGGACCCCGAGGTGCCCGGACGCTGGCGCATCGCGCGGCGCACAGCTGCGGGCCGGGTCATCTCTCCCGAGGCCCGGCATGCACGCAAGACCAGTCACAGCGCCGAGACGGCTACAAGGCCCACATCGTCGCAGAGCCCGACACCGGCATCGTCACCGCCGCAGAACTCACCGCAGCCGACGCGTCGGACGCCAAAGTCGGCGCCCGGCTCCTTGACACCGACCCCACCTGCCACACCGACCCCACCTCGACACCGCCGGCAGCTCGAGCGCCGCCCCGCCCATAGGCTGGTGCTGGCGGACTCCGCGTACGCGTCGGGTGAGGCGCTCGAAGCGTTCACAGACGCCGGGTGGGACACCGCGATCAAACCCATCGAGCGCCGCCCGCCCATAGCGGGGGGCTTCACCCGAGACGACTTCGACATCGACACCGACGCACAGACCGTGACCTGCCCCGCCGGGCACACCCGCCCCGTCACCTCGGGCGCGGCACGCTTCGGGAAGCTCTGCGCCGCCTGCCCGCTCAGGGCGCGCTGCACCACATCTGAGCGGGGCCGCAGCGTCACCGTGGACGCCTTCGAGGCCCGCCGCCAAGCCAACAAGGCCCGCTGGCGCCGTCCCGGAACCCAGGCCGCCTACCGCCGCCACCGGCCCATGGCCGAACGCTCCATAGCATGGCTCACCAGAGGCAAAGCCAGACGCGTCCCCTACCGAGGCGTCGCCGCCAACCACCTGTGGCTCACAACCAGAGCCGCCGCCGTCAACCTCGTGCGCCTCGCCAACCTCGGCGCCGGGTTCGCCCCACCGGCCGCCGCCTGACCCCCAACAGGCGCCGCGCCCCCACCCCGGCACACCCGCCCAAGCCGCACAACCCGCGACACCGCACCAACACAACCGCCGCGCCAACCACCGACAACCCGGCGGCCAGCAACCCGATTGCTCAACAGTCTCCTAGACGCCGGCGGACGCACGACTGCCGTCGTCGGCACGGGTATCGACGTCGTGTTCCCGCCCGAGAACCGGCCTCTCATCGAGCGGATCGTCCATAGCGGCGCGGTCGTTTCGCAGTTCCCGCCAGGTCTGCGCCCGTCCAAGACCAGCTTCCCTGTCCGTAATGCTGTGATCGCCGGACTGTCCAGTGCGAGCGTGGTCGTCGAAGCCGATGAGCTCAGCGGCACCCGTATCGAGATGGACTACACCCTTGAGTTCAAGCGGCCGGTGCTGCTGTGGGCGCCCGTGCTCGGCAAGAGACCGTGGGCGCGGACCCTCGCCGTTGCTGACGACAACGTCCATCTCGTGTGCTCAGCGTCGGAGATCCGGGAACTGGCCTTCCAGCGCTGAAATGAACCAGGCGCTCGCCTCTCTCGGCGATTCGCTGGCGTCCGACTGCGTCAGCGTGCCGATGCAAGGTCCTGATGTGTGCCCCATTTGCCGGGGACACCGGGACGAGACAGAGGGTCTCTGCGATAGCTGCACCGTGTGCCTCGACAGTCTCGGGTCGCTCCGCCCGGTCGTGCCGATGTCGCTGTACGCGAAGCCTTCACTGATGCGAGATCGGCTGCGGGACTACAAGGACAGCGACTACGCCTCAACGCGCCGGCGGCTGAGCCGGGACGTGGCCGCGCTCGTCGAACGGTTTTTCGTCCAATACGGCGCATCGCTCATCGCTCGCACACCGCCTCGGATTCTGGGATGCCGTGTGCGTCGTGCCGTCCACCGACCGCGAGCCGCCTCACCCCCTCGTGCAGGCGTTGTCGGATCACAGGGCTAGCAGTCTCGGCTCGATCGAGCAACTGCTGCGCAGGGGGTCCGGCGCGGTCGGGCACCGCAAGCCCCATCGCTATGCCTTCGAGCCGGCAACAGGAGTCGCGGGCCGACGCGTGCTGTTGCTGGACGACGTGTTGACGACCGGCGCAAGGTCGCAGTCGGCCGCATACGCCTTGGTAGAGGCTGGTGCCTCAGTCTCGACCATTGTTGTGATCGCTCGGCGGATCAATCCAGACTGGCGCCCAGAGGTCGCCGAGTGGTGGAATCGTCAACTGGCGACGCCCTTCTCGTGGTCCGCTTGAGCACGCTGCCTCTGTCCGGACCTGCGCTCGCCGTCGTTAGCATGGACTACTTACGTCGCATCCTCCAGTCCTGGAATCGATTGGTTCTCGTAGCCATCGGTGCTGCGCTTAGCCCATCGCATGAAGGACACTGCGCTCGGGTGATCAGTAGCGTGAAGCATGTGATATTGGGGACGACCTGTTGAACGGTCGTTGAATTGTTGCGGAAGCACATACTGATAGCCTAGCGATCTCAATTGGTCAGCATATCGTAACACCAACGCGCCGGGGGGCTCATCGTTCTTCCACAAGTCCCACCACGATTCTCGGCTGCCGAACACTCTATCTAGAGTGTCCGGACTGAGAGGATCAGGGTATTTCTGGCGGTCGTGAGGCCAAAGCCTGTAAATTGCCTGATGTGAGTTGAAAAGGATCCACATCTCGACCTTGCACATCTTAGGTCGTCCAGACATAGTGGGCGGTGGTTCATATGTCTTCCAACTAGCGAGTCTCGCGACGGTACTCCAGTGGAGCTGAGTCGACTCTTGATCCAAGAACGCGAAGCACGGTCGAGTCACATCGAGTTCATTGCCATCTAGTAGTTGTGGTACAATCTCATTGCAGTCGTCATGATGGGTGTGAACCCTTCCTGCTAGGCGATCAGGCAATGCTCCTACAGTTCGCCTCAGCGTCCGAAAACTGCTTGAGTCCCGCTCAATGAGATGTAGCCGAGAGAAGGCCTCGCTCTTTGCAGCAATGATCGAGGATCCGTCGCGTTGTCCGTCTCGACCGAGCGTCGTAGACATTCCATGCCCAGTACCAGCGAACGCATCGATGAAGGCTCCACCGCCAGCAACTCGCCGGTACAGCTTGAGATACATCTCGAACACATCGAGCTTATCAAGTGTCCAGCCGTGGAATTCTCGGAACTCGGTTACAGGATCGCGTGCGCTTCGGATAGCTCTTATTGACTCGCTCTCGACAACCATCGCATCTAGGTCAGCCTCGTTGAGAAGCATCCCCTGAGTCTCTTGTGATGACGTCATGAGACTTGGTGCATTGAGGCTGGCATCTGATCGTGCAG
Organism: Acidimicrobiales bacterium; assembly: GCA_963667505.2. Classification (GTDB taxonomy): domain Bacteria; phylum Actinomycetota; class Acidimicrobiia; order Acidimicrobiales; family Aldehydirespiratoraceae; genus Aldehydirespirator. Next base: position 4,018,316 of record OY763490.2, read on the forward strand.
TTCGCCATCGAGGTGACGACCGTTGGCTTTGGGGGTTCGGCCGCCCCATTGCTTGAAGAAGAACGCGACCTCGGCGGCTGCGCACTGGTCGCGGAGGTTGAGCACCCACGCTTCGTCCATCGGGCGGGCATGGTGGCCGCTCTCGCCTCCGGCGATCAGCCAGTGGATCCCCGACAGGTCTAGGTGCGGCAGTGGCTCTAGCAGGGGCTCGGCGCTGATGAAGCGGACTGCTGCCGGGACGGAGCGCAGGTGGTCGATGCGGAAGGCGTAGCGGCTCGACTCGACGCTGACGCCCATCCAGACGTTGGCGGGCCAGTCCAGTTGGTCGGCCAGTGAGGCCAGACGCTTCGAGCGCTTGGTGAGGATCTGGTAGGTGTGGCGCTCCGTATCGGCCATGACCTTGAAGACGCGCTGGATGAAGTCCAGCGGGATGCCGGGGTGGAACAGGTCGCTCATGGAGTTCACGAAGACAACGCGGGGTGCACGCCAACGGTGGGGCAGCTCCAGCAGGTCTTCGTGCAGGGTGAGGCCGAAGCCGGGGCCGCTGTGGGTGGGGTCGCCGTCGTTCTGGTAGCGGGGGTTGCCCATGGCCTTGAGGCGCTTGGCGAGGGTGAGCGCGTAGCAGTTGTCGCAGCCGTGCGAGGTGCGGTCGCAGCCGGTCGTCGGGTTCCAGGTTGTCTCGGTCCACTCGATGCCTGTCCGGTCGGCCACCGCCACCTCCCTTCCCCGCTCGGTTATCCACAGGGTAGTCATCGGTCGCAGGCTAAGGATGGGGTACGACAGGGCTCAGTCCACAGCCTCGCGGTCGCCGGTAGGCAACATCGCCTCGGGGGCGTCAGCGGTAGGCGTCCCTTCTGTGTGAGATCGTGAGCACGATGACTTGCCCGTCGCTCGCGGTGTAGATGATGCGGTGGGGGCAGCCGAGGCGGGCGGAGCGCTTGCCCTGCCGAGGACTCCGAGCCCGACGGCACCAGCCGTCAGTAGCCGAGGCCGAGGCGCTGGGCTTCTATCGTCTTCGCCAGGGACTACTGCAGCTTGGCCAGGGTGCGTTTGGGGGCGATGAGGTGGAAGCTCTCCAGGATCAGGTCCTCGACGTGGTCCCAGTCCTCGACGCTGGCGAGGTCCATGGTCACCAGCCGTGCCGGCCGACGTACTTCGAGGGCCAGAAGCGGGGATCGGCGACGATCGCCTCGGCGTGGGGCTTCTCCAGCTTGAAGCCCACCGTCGGCCTGCCGTCGGACTCGCCGTAGCCGGCGAAGATCTTGTCGCCCACACGGAAGTAGGGCGAGCCCCACGTCAGCGTCTCCTTCGTGTCCGGCAACGCGAGGCAGATCTCGCGGATCCTCTCCAGAGCATCGGTCGGCAGGCTCGTCGCCTCTGTCATTGTGTTGCCGTGCTTGACGCCGGGTCGGCTGTGGCGGACAGTGCCTCGGTTAGGGCTTGGATCTCGGTTAGGGCGGATTGGAGGTCTTCGGCTATCTCGGCGGCTAGGACGGCTGGGGGTGGGAGGTTGTCGATGTCTTCGAGGCTGTCGTCGCGCAGCCAGAAGAGGTCGAGGCTGACCTTGTCGCGGGCCAGCAGCTCGTCGTAGGTGTAGCACTTGAAGCGCTCGGACTCTTGGCGCTGGTGGCGGTCCTCGGCGTTGTAGCAGGCCACGAAGTCGTCTAGGTCGGCGCGGGTGAGCGGGTTCTGCTTGAGGGTGAAGTGCTTGTTGGTGCGCAGGTCGTAGACCCACAGCTCTCGGGTCCAGGCCTGGTCGGCGCCCTCCCGGCGGCGGAAGAACACCACGTTGGCCTTCACGCCCTGGGCGTAGAAGATGCCCGTCGGCAGGCGCAGCAGGGTGTGGACCTCGCAGTCGTGCAGCAGGCGGCGGCGGATGGTCTCGCCCGCTCCGGCCTCGAACAGCACGTTGTCGGGCACCACCACCGCCGCCGATCCGCCGACCTTGAGCAGGCCCACGATGTGCTGCACGAAGTTGAGCTGCTTGTTGCGGGTGGTCGCCCAGAAGTCGTCGCGCTCGTAGCTGTCCGACGACGACCGGCCGAACGGCGGGTTGGTCAGCACCATGTCGAAGCGCTGGCCGGGGTCGGCCCGCAGGGCGTCGTCGACGTGGATGGGGGAGTCGGACTCAGGGCTCTCGATGCCGTGCAGCAGCAGGTTCATGGCGCACAGCCGCGCCGGCAGGTCGGCGATCTCCCATCCGGTGAACGCCCCCGAGCGCAGATGGGCGGCCTGGTCGGGCTCCAGCGGCGTGAACCGGTCGATGATCGACCGGTAGGCCCCCAGGAAGAAGCCGCCGGTGCCGCAGGCCGGGTCGCAGATGCGGTCGCCGGGCTCGGGCCCCATCACATCCACGACCGCCGAGATCAGCGCCCGCGGGGTGAAGTACTGGCCTGCGCCCCGGGCGCCCTCCTGGGCGGTCTTCTCGATCAGGCCCTCGTAGGCGGCGCCCTTGAGGTCGGCGTCGTAGCTGAGCCACTCGTGCTTGTCGATGAAGTCCTTGACGAGCTGCTCGAGCTTGGCCGGGGTCTGGATCCGGTTGCGGGCTTTGCCGAAGACCACCCCGAGCATGTCGTCGCCCGCCCCCAGCGCGGCCAGGGCCTCGCTGTAGTGGGCCTCCAACTCGGCGCCCGAGCGGGCCAGCAGCGACTGCCAGTCGAACTCGATGGGCACCACCCGCTCGCCGCCCAGCAGATCGTGCTGCTCATCGGCCATCTTCAAGAACAGCAGATAGGTGAGCTGCTCCAGGTAGTCGCCATAGGACAGCCCGTCATCGCGCAGCACATCACAGAACTCCCAAAGCCTCTGCACCAACGCCTTCGGATCGGCTCCGGACACAGCCCCACGCTACGGCTCCGGCAACGTCATGGCGTGGGTCTCGTTGCGGATCGGCTAGCCCGACGACGCCAGCGGCCAGCAGTCGATGCCGAGGCAGCGGGGCACGCGCAGCGGGTGTATCGCGTTTCGTGGTACGGTTGGCGTATGGCTCAGGCGATCTCGGTTCGTCTCGACGACGAGGCCCTGCGGGCGCTTCGCCAGATCGAGGCTCAGGGGCTCACCCAGTCGGAGGCCGTGCGGTCCTCGCTCGTGCACGAGGCGGCCCGGATCCGAGACCGCCGGGCGCTCGCCGCGGAGGTCGCGGCCCTGGAGGCCGACGCGGACGACCGGGCGGAGATGAGCACCGTCGCGAGCCTCATGGAGCAACTCCGTGCGCCGCGGTGACGTCTTCGAGCTTCGACTGCCCCGCGGCGTGGGGCACGAGCAGCGGGGTGGTCGGTACGGCGTGGTGGTGCAGTCCGACGCGATGCTGCCGCGCTCGGTCGTTCTCGTAGCCCCGACCTCGACGAGCGCCCGTCCGGCCTCGTTCCGCCCCGTGATCGAACTCGAGGGGCAGGAGACTACGGTGCTCGTCGAGCAGGTGGGGGCGGTCGACGTCTCCCGGCTGGGCGATGTCGTCGGCCATCTCCGCCCCGAGGAGCAGTGGGGCGTGGACCTCGCCCTGAGCACAGTGCTCGACCTCCGCTAACAGCACGCCCGGAACAGGTTGCGCCAGCGCCAGGACCTCAGTCTGCTAGAGTGCTCACCGCGGGGGGCGCGGAACCTACCGCCTGCGCCAGGCAACTGGAGCGTCTTGATCCCTGTATCGGGGAAGAGGTCTAGGCGGGCTGGCCCCCTCCTCTCTGTCCTGAGTGGCCTAGGTGGTTCCCGGCGGTATGGCTGCTCGGAGATCCACGCTGACGAGACCGGCCCCGACCGCAGACTTCAGTGATCGCCGTCAGTGTTGGGATCATCGCCGCAGGCCCCGCGCAGGCTCGGCCTGGCCGGCTGCTTGGCGACGGGTGGAACTGGTGCGGGGGTTTCCACAGGGGCAAAGAAAAGGGACCCCGTGCGTTCCGGGGTCCCAGACACCAGGGGCGTACGGTCGTGTTCAGGCGGAGGCCTACTAACCGGAGCCGTCAGGCCGCCTTGACGATAGGCCGCTTGCCGCCGCAGTAGCAAACTGCCGGTCAGATGACGACGATCTGGTTGGTCCAGGGCCGGTTGGTGTGGGTGCGCTTCGCTGTAAGGCCTTGGGCTCGTAGGTTCGCCAGTTGGGCGTTGATGACGTCCATGCCAGGGGTGCCCTCGATGGCGCCCTGGGTGCCCCGCCGGGTTCCAGATTCCAGCACATGCCGCAAGAAGACAGGTCGGGCGCGAACACGTAGCCCCCTCCCTGTTGGCCGCAGGGCTCCGAGCGCTATAGTCGAATCCCAGTGTTGTGATTCGAGCGCATGGAGGGAGGTTGACCATGAGCAGGCCAGAAGGGCAGGGGGAGGCCCCAGGTTCGAGCGATGAAGATCGGAAGCTGAAGGTGTTCGTGGTACACGGCCGCAACGAGCAGGCCCGAGTGGCAATGTTCTCGTTCCTTAGGTCCCTTGGCCTGCAGCCGATCGAGTGGTCGCAGGCCGTGGCTGCTACCGGCGAGCCTTCGCCGTACATCGGTACAGTGCTTGACGGTGCCTTTGACGCGGCTCAAGCGGTCGTCGTGCTGATGACTCCAGATGAGATCGCGTATTTGCGTGACGAGTATTCGTCCGATCAATCTGACCCCGAGCGGGAGCCTGCCGCGCAGGCACGGCCGAACGTGCTGTTCGAGGCTGGAATGGCCATGGGCCGCGATCCGAAGCGAACCGTGCTCGTGGAACTCGGTGCTATACGTCCGTTTAGCGATATTGCAGGCCGCCACACTCTTCGGATGGCTGACAACCCCGAACGCCGCAAAGAACTCGCTCAGCGACTGGAGACCGCAGGGTGTCGAGTCGACACCACAGGCGAGGACTGGCTACGATCAGGTGAATTCACAATCCCTGCACCACCCGGTGGTGGGCTTCCGCTGGGTAAGCGTGTGCCACGCTCCCAGACTAGTTCTGGGCCATATGTTGATCTTCGATATCATGACCGTTCAAATAGTGGACGACTGGAAGTAATAAATCTTGGCTCAGAAACAGTTCATAATGTTGATATTCAGCTTCCGTCTGATGTCAAGAACTTCAGTCTGTTTGGCGAAGATCTCCCGATTGAAGAAATACCTCCAGGAAAGAGCGTAACGCTCATGGCAGTACGATCCATGGGTCCTGGTAAGAGTCACTTTTTCGTTCAAGTGACTTATGAGGACGTGAATCACGGAATGATCAAAGATCGAATCTTCTTGGATCTTATGAACTGAGATGAGTTACTCAGTTTCTCTACCTCTCGACGGAGATTTTCTAAGGCGCGAATGCCCTAGATGTGAGCGCCAATTTAAGTGGCATCATGGTCCAACAGCAGACCATCCTGAAGATGCTGTAGATCCTGCCGTGTACTATTGCCCCTATTGTGGTAAGCCTTCACTGGCCGATGAGTGGTGGACACCTGATCAGATTGAGTTTATGCAGCAGAGTGTAGTCGGCCCAGCGATGAACGAGATCGTTGATGAGCTTCAGCGATCTTTTGGCGGTCAGCATAGCAGTCTCTTTCGAGTTTCGATGGAGTTCGAAGAGCCTGAACCACCTAACTCGCTATTCGAATCAGAAGACATGATCGAGATCCAGTCGCCTTGTCACGCGTGGGAGCCAATAAAGATATATGACTCATGGACCAGCCCGGTTCACTGTCTCCTATGTGGAGAACGTTTCGCGCTGATGTAGCCGTAGAAGTTCCACTCGGCCTCAGTGCATCTCGGTAGCGCACCGTGTTGCCATGGAAGATTGGGCCGCTGCTATCCGTTCCAGCAGGGCGGAGGCGGGTTCATCGCCTGGATTCTGCGACACGAGTTGACCTGAGAACGCGGTCGTGAGTATTGCCCGACGGATCTCATTGGACTTTGCTCTTGCGCTTTGGATCTGGGCGATCATTTGGTCGACTGAACTGAGGGCGGCGCGTGTCGAAGCTACGAGTTCGTGCTGTGTGTCGAGCGGTGGAATCGGAAACTCTATCGTTCGGAAGCGACCGAGCGCAAGATGAGCGATGTTGGTCGTGATGCGTGATTCCCTCATGAACCTCCGGGCGTGCATGTGGCGACGAAACACGAGCAGCGCCCACTCCGGCATCACTCCCGGGCCGGGAACGAATCGGATGAGGCTATTGGTGAACGCTACACCGGGCGGTTCGCCACGATACATCGCCGGTCGTCCCAGCAACTCGGGACTCTGACCTTCGTTGAGCAGGATATCTCCCTCTCGGAGCCGGTACTTCTTGAAGTCAACGTCTTCGAAGTGCATCTCCATGATGCTGGACGTGTCGATTCTATCCTCGAAGACGTTCGCTACTCGAAGGTAGGGCTTCATGTTTGTCCCGCTGTGGTATCTTGGAGATCGCTGACGCCCGAGTCCGGTCTCACCCGCTTTCGCCACAGTCCTCATCTGCCAATCCTCTGGTAACTCCGTCGGTATCGAGTTGACGAGAACAGATCGAATCAGTGCGTGGCATCGCGTCTCATCAAGATCAAGGGATGCTTCGACAGTGTTGAGGCGGGAGAAGTGTTCTTCGATGGCGGCGACGATTCGTTTCTGCTCATCGAGCGGCGCGATTGGGATAGGGAACTGAGAGAGGCCTTGCTTACCTAGGTGGCGGATGTTGACGCCGCGGCCTGCCTCTCCGAAGCGGCCAGTGAGTGCTGACGCATAGCAGTACCAGTAGAGATAGTCTCGGTTGAGCAATCGCGGACGAAGGCGCAGGAGGGTGTTTTGGAAACAGCAGCCCTCGATCTGGTTGTTCCAAATTGCAGGCTTGCCCACCTCGTGCGGACTTCCAGATGCCTCGTTGAGCAGGATATCGCCAGATGTAAGCCTGAACTTCTCGAAGTCAACATCATCGAAGTTCATCTCTTTCACGTTGTCGAGACAAATTCCCTGCCATGTGATATTGGCCGCGCGCAGGTAGGGGCGCATCTGCTTACCTGTATGGTGTTGAGGTGAACGCTGACGCCCGAGCTGCACATCGGCCACGTCCGCAACCGTCGCCCAAGTCCAACCGTCGGGCAGATCGTCGGTCATGCGTCTATGACCAGCGTCAGTTCGTTGAGCAGGGGGTTGAGGCCGTTGCTGAGGAGATGCCTCTCGTTCCTGTGCTGCCTAGACAGCCGGATGCTGGTCACGCGCGTTGGCTTCGATAGTTGCCCGGCCGCCGATTCGAACATCGATGTGCAGGCTGTGATTCTCGAGCAGGGCCATTCCCACCAGCGGCGTGGTGTCCGCCTCGTCGACCAGAATGTCGATCGCCTTGCCGTCCCACGAGATCCTGGCGTCGTAGACATCGAAGACGTCCTTGGTTCCATTGGCCTGGGTGGCTCGGCCGTGGGTCACGAAAGGCAGCGCCAACTGCTGCACCGCCGCGGGTGGCAGGGTCAGGAGGCCGTTGTAGCCCGTGTCGATCACTGCTTCGACCGTCTGGGCCCGACCTTCGGGACCGGTCACGGATACGGCGAGGACAGCTTCGAGGGAGGCATTCACTGCGCCCTCAATCACTTTGATCTCCGAAGAGGCCGACCCCCGAAATGGCGCAGCGCTGCGAAACCTACCCGCACCGCCCACACGTCGGTAACCAGCGGATGCTGGGTTCGCAGCGAGTTCGCGGCGGCGCGGAGGTCGTCGGCCAGCGCCCATGCTCCGCTGTGCACATCGATGGCGACGTAGTCCCCGTGGTGCGCTTCCTCCACTTGGGGCCGCACGTCGCGCTCGTAGATCTCGTCGCCGAGCCGGGCTGTCTCCTCCTTCGAGAGCGTCGGCGCCCGAGAGGGGGTTGGCGCGACCGGCTCCTCTGGCTCGGCGGGGGGCCGCGGCTCGGTGACAGTCGCGGCCGTGCTGTCGTCGATGTTGGCGGTGGCGTTCATGGTGCGACTCTAATGTCGTGACATACCATTCTGCAACCTGTCGTCCGAGGACGCGATCGCCAGCGGGTCATGCGGCTAGGGCGAGGGTTAGCTCTTCGAGGAGGGGGTTGAGGTCGGTGCCGAAGAGTTGGCGGGCTTTGGCTAGGCCGCCGTGGGTGCTGAAGGGTGGGTTCTGGAGGTCGGCCGGGGCTACGGCGAGGCTGGCGGCGATGTGGTCCTTGATCAGGTGGAGGTAGGCGGTCTGCTCGTCGGTGAAGTGGCGGCCGAGAGCCTGCTGCTCCGCCAGCCAGGTCTCGAAGCGCTCGTTCACCAAGTCGGGGTAGGCGACCAGCTCGTCGGTGTGGCCCAGCGCGTGGCGGACAAGGCTCACCAAGTCGGTGTTCACGCGGTGGCCTGAGCCCCTCACCTTGGAGGCGTCGAGCGTCTCGTAGGCCTGCCACAGCGCCTCGGCCGTCCAGCGGTGCGGCGGGCGGCCAATGGCCTGGGCCAGCGCCTTGATGTCGGCATAGGTGAGCCCGCCGCCGCGGGGCTGGCTGTAGAGCACCTGCAACGCGGTGATCTCGTCCTTGTTGTCCTCGATGAACTGGCGGAACGACTCGGTCTGAGCCCGGGCCCGGTCGGCGGCGTCCTTCGAGTACTCGCCGGACACCACCTTGTCCTTCGACGCCGTGTCGATCACCTGCTCGTAGCTGCGGCGGACGTCGATCAGCTTCTGGCGCAGCCCGGGATTGCCGGCGATCGGCTGCACCGCCCCGGCGATCAGGTGGCGGGCCGCAGCGGCAACCTGCTCGGGAGTCGGGTCCTCCGTGCCGGCCGTGGCCGCGGCCTCGGCGTGGTGGCGGTCGGGGTCCAGGGCGTCAGTGATCTGGCGGACCAGGTCGTCGAGCCCGATCCCGGCCACCTTCTCCACCTCAGTCCGGTCCTCGGCGGTCATGCGGCGGCTCAGGCGGGCCAGACGCGACGCCACCGACGACACCACCGCCTCGTCGGTCGATCCCAGGCCGATCTGGTTCAGCAGCCGGTCGAAGCCCACGCCCTTGTGGCGCTCCAGCGGCACCGTGTCGTGCAGGCCGGCGTCGGTGACGCCCACCGCGTCCACGATCACGAAACGGTCCTTCACCTTGGCGTCGGGGGTGACCGCCCGCAGGTCGTTGTCGTCGATCACCCGCACGCCTCGGCCCTTCATCTGCTCGAAGAAGTTGCGGCTGCGCACCATGCGCATGAACACCACGCACTCGATGGGCTTCACGTCGGTGCCCGTGGCGATCATGTCCACCGTCACCGCGATGCGGGTCGGGTAGTTGGTGCGGAACTGCTGAAGCAGATCCTCGGGCTTGTTGCCGGAGTCGCCGGAGCGGTAGGTGATCTTCACCGCGCCCTCGTTGCCCAAGCCGAACTCCTCGCGCACGATCTGCACGATGTCATCGGCGTGGCTGTCGTCCTTGGCGAAGATCAGCGTCTTGGGGACGTGCCTCAGCAGGCCGTCGGGGCGGCGCTCCCGGTCCTCGAAGATCCTCGGCAGCGAGTCCCGCAACGTGCGCACCACCGTGCGGATCTGGTCGGGGGCCACCACCCGGCGGTCCAGCTCGGACGGGCTGTAGTCGATGTCGGCGTCCACCTTCTCCAAGCGGCGCTGGCGGGTCTCGCGGTCGCGGAACTCGGTCACGAACTCGGCCGGCACCGTGCTGCCGGACTCGGTGATCTCGGTGCGGATGCGGAACACGTCGAAGTCCACGTTCACCCGGTCGGCCACCGCCTGCTCGTGGCCGTACTCCATCACCAGGTTCTGGTCGAAGAACGCGAACGTCTGGATGCCCGGAGTGGCGGTGAGCCCCACCAGGAAGGCGTCGAAGTACTCCAGCACCTGGCGCCACACCCCGTAGATCGAGCGGTGGCACTCGTCGACGACGATCAGGTCGTACGACTCGACCGGCACCCTCGGGTTGTAGGACACCTCCACCGGCTGCTCCGGCGCCGTCTCGAAGCCCGAGCGCTCGTCGAGGGCCTCATCGAAGGCGTCATCGCCCCGCAGGATCGAGTACAGCCGCTGGATGGTGCTCACATGCACCTTGGTGGCGGCCGCGGCGGCCATGTCGAGATGCGGCGACGCCAGCCGGCGGACGTTGTACAGCTCGGTGAACTTGCGGGGGTCGTCGGGCACGGCGAAGCCCTCGAACTCCCGCACCGCCTGACGGCCCAGGTTGGCCCGGTCCACCAGGAACAGGATCCGCCGTGCGCCGGCGTGGCGCACCAGCCGGTAGCAGACGTTGGCCGCGGTGAAAGTCTTGCCCGCCCCGGTGGCCATCTGGATCAACGCCCGGGGCCGGTTCGCCCGCAGCGAATCCTCCAGATTGCGGATCGCCTCGGCCTGCGCCGGCCACAGCCCCGGAGTGTCGGGCTCCATCTGAGGCAGCAACGCCAGACCCGCCCGCAGCGTGGCATAGCCGCCGAGGCGGACATGCTCGTCAACCCAGTGCGCCAGCGTCTCGGGCCGATGGAAGGCGAACACCCGCCGGGAGGCCGCCACCGGGTCGAGGCCGCAGGTGAAGCGGGTCTCGGCGCCGGTGGACTCGTAGCCGAACGGCAGCGCCCCGTCCACCTCGAACGCGGGCAGCTCCTCGGGGTAGGCGGCCCGGTACTTGCGGGTCTGCGGCTCCACGCCGGTGAGGGTGCTGCCCGCCTTCTTGGCCTCGATCACCCCCACCGCCTGACGGTCCACGAACAGCACATAGTCGGCTGGCCCCGCCTCCGTCGGCACCTCCCGCACCGCCACGCCCTGCGCTGCGGCCACCGCCGCGCTCTTGTAGTCCTGCACCACCCATCCGCACGCCTCAAGCCGCCCGTCGATCTCCATCCGAGCCCGAGCCTCGGGCTCCAGATACTCGGACGAGTCAGCCGCAGACACCGAAGCCCATGGTACGGCCGACCTCCGCCGCAGGCCGACGCTGACGCCTCGCCAGACGCATCCTTGGGCCAGCGGGATGCAGCACACAGGCGTCATAGGTGGCGGTGAACGACATCCGCCCGGCTCTCGGTCAGTAGTCGAGGCCGAGCCGTTGGGCTTCCGCCGCTAGTTCGTCCGCGATGGAACGGCGCTCGGCGTCGTCACGGTGCTTGTAGTCGAGCAGGTCGACTAGAGGCACCCGGCGCCGGTTGCCGACCCGGCGATAGGGGATCTTCCGCTCGTCGAGCAGTTTCACGAGGTACGGCCGGGACACGTTCAGCAGGTCAGCCGCTTGCTGGGTGGTCAGTTCGGCGTGGACCGGCGCGACGGTGACCGCGTTGCCGTTGGCGATCTCGGCCAGGATGTCTACGAGCAGGCGGAGTGCGTGGCCGGGGATCTCCAGCGTCGTGCCGTCGTCGGCCGCGGTCAAAGACACCTGGGCAGCCGCACCGTCGGGATGCTGTCTGAGGAACCGCTCGAGTTCCTCTACGGCCTGCGCCGCCTGCTCCGCGGTGGCCTCGTCAGGGACGGCGAGATGATGTTCCAGGAGCGCGGTGGTGGTCACGATTGCCTCCTCGTCCTCTCTGTGTGTTGGGCGGGGTCGGCCTCAGGGGGAGTTGGATCCCCCTGTCGGATGGCCGCATGGTACGCCACAAGCGAGACATTCGCAATAACAGCATCATTCGAAGCAGTCGAACCTTCGCCGTAAGTGTAGCGCTTGAGGTGGTCGGACTCTTGGCGCTGGTGCCGGTCGGTGGGTTGTGACAGGGTGGCATGGCCGCCGAAGCGGACATGCTCGTCCATCCAGTGCGCCAGCGTCTCGGGCCGGTGGAAGGCGAACGCCCGCCGGCTGGCAGTAGACGGGATCGAGCGGCGGGGTGCGGCCGAGGGCGCTCAGTCGGCGGTGCCGGGTGGGACGATCCATTGGTTCGGCTGGCCTGTTGTGGCTGACACGAGCTCGAAGTCCGAGTCGTAGTGCAGGACGGTGAGGCCGCGGCTCTCGGCGATGGCGGCTACGAGGGCGTCCACCAGCGACAGGGCACGGTGCTGGCCTCGGTCGGCGAGCAGTCGCTGAAGTTGGAGCGCCCTGCGGTGGTCCCCCTCCGTGGTTGGAGCGGATTCGTAGGCTTCGATTCGGCTTGTGATGCTGTCGTGGTCGGCGGCGTTTCGTGCGCTGAAGCCGAGCTCGAAGGCCACTGGTGCGCACAGGGCGACTCGACCCTCGGCCGCTAGCGGAGCAAAGGCGGCCGCCACACCGGGCTGCGAGAGTCGGGCGAACGCACTCGTGTCGGCGAGATAGGCGGCGCGTGCCAAGTCAGCCCGCTCCGCCCCAGGCGCCCTCGGCGGCGTCGAAGTCGAAACGGCCCGGCTCCGACAGCAGGGCTACGAGCTCGAGTCGGCGTCGGGCGTTGACGATCTCGCGCAGGGCGGCATCGATGGTGTCTCGCAGCGTCGACGTGCCCAGGATGCTCGCGGCCTGGGCGGCGATATCTCTATCGACTTCTACAGATGTCTTGCTCATGCCGTTCAAGATATCAGAGCCGGTAAGTCGTCAACCGCGTCTAAAGGGAGGAGCGGCAGTTCAAACTTAGACACTCCGGTGGACATTTCGGTGGACAAAACAGGGGGGTGATAGTAGGATCAGCCCGTGCGTCGGTACCTTGACTCCCATCCTTGGATCACCTTCTCGGCTGCCGACATCAACTCGCTCGACCCGAAGGCCTGGATGCTGCTGGGCGAGGCCCGCTCCAAGTGCGAGCAGCTCGCGGGCACCCCGCTGCGCCCGTCGGTGGCACGGCGCCTCTACGAGGTCACGCTCGTCAAGGGAGTGCGGGCGACCACCGCCATCGAGGGCAACACCCTCACCGAGGAGCAGGTGGAGGGCATCCTCCGGGGCACGTATCGGGCCCCTCCGTCGCGGGCCTATCAGGAGCGCGAGGTCCGCAACGTGCTCGACGCGCTCACGCTCATCAGCGAACAGGTGCTGAGCGGCGACCCTCCCGCGATCACCAGCGACATGATCTGCGAGCTCAACCGCCAAGTGATGGAGGGAACCGACCACGAGTCGCACGTCGTGCCGGGGCGGGTGCGCGACTACTCGGTGGTCGTCGCGGCCTATCGAGGCGCTCCCGCCGAGGACTGCGAGCACCTTCTCGACCGTCTCGCCGAATGGCTGGAGGGCGACACCTTCGCCTCCGACGACCCTGAGCTGCGCTTCGTGCTGGCGGTCGCGCAGGCGGTCTACGCCCACCTCTACATCAGCTGGCTGCACCCCTTCGGAGACGGCAACGGGCGCACGGCCCGACTGCTCGAGTTCGCGATCCTGGCCCGCAGCGGCATGGTCCCGCTGCCTGCGGCCAACCTGATGTCCAACCACTACAACCTCACCCGCGACCGGTACTACCGCGAGCTGGCCGAGTCGAGCCGCACCGCCGACACCGCCAGATTCGTGGCCTACGCCGTGCAAGGGCTCGTGGACGGCATCCGAGACCAGATCGACGAGGTGCGCGAACAGCAGTTCAGCGTGACCTGGCACAACCATGTCCACAACAAGCTGGCGGAGTTCCCCTCGAGCCCGGCGCGTGAGCGCCAGCGATCCCTGGTGCTGGCCATGCCCTCGGGGATCGACATGGCCAAGAGCGAACTGCCCGGCCTGACCGCAGCGCTCGCAGCCCTCTACGCGAGGACCGGGCCTCGCACCCTCAGCCGCGACCTCAACCGGTTGCGCGACGCCGAACTGGTGGTGAGGCGTCCGAAGGGATGGCGGACCAACGACGCTGTCATCAGCGCCTTCCTCCCACCCACCGCCGACCGCGACCATGACCGTGCCAATGCGGGCCTCCCGGCATAGTCGCCCGCCGGGGCCGGGCCTTCGGGCCGGGCGGAAGGCGTGGCGCAACGAGCCGGCGCTGCTGGCCGTGCTGGTGCTTGTGGGCCTCGCCGGGGCGGCTGCGATCCTGGGACTGGTCTTGTTGTGGCCCACCGGCGAGGGCCGGGACGCCGCCCGGGAGCAGGCTGACGAGATCGGGCTGACATACCAGCGGCTGGCTGCCACGGTGCTGGAGGTCACCGACCGGGTGTGCAGCTACTCGGTGCCGGACGACCCTCAGGCGTGCAGGTCCATCACCGTGCTTGTCGGCGAAGGCCCCGACGAGGGCACCCAAGTCGCCTTGCCGGAGTTCAGCCTCGAGTACGACCGCACCGCCATCGGCATCTCGCCCGGCGACAAGGTGATCCTCGGCTACCAGGAGTCCAACGACTACTACTTCTTCGTCGACCGCGACCGCCGCGCGCCGCTGGTGTGGCTGGCCGTGCTGTTCGCGGTCGTGGTGTTGGCGCTCGGACGGCTGCGGGGCGGGCTGGCCCTGGCCGGGCTGGTTGCCACGCTCGTGGTGCTGGTCGCCTTTGCCGCGCCGTCGGTGCTAGACGGCAACGACCCAGTGCTAGTGGCGGTGGTGGCCGCGGCGCTGATCGCCTTCGCGAGCCTCTACCTCACACACGGCTTCAGCACGAACACCACCGTCGCCCTCGCGGGCACCCTCGGGTCGCTGGGGCTCACCCTCGGGCTGTCGCGGGTGTTCTTCGGGCTGGCCGACTTCACCGGCCTGGCCACCGACGAAGGCCTGACCATTCCCCTCATCGCGGCCGACATTGACCTGGCCTCGCTGCTGCTGGGCGGGGCTATCATCGGAGCGCTGGGCGCGCTCGACGACGTGACCGTCACCCAGGTGGCCACCGTCGCGGAACTGCGCTACCGCAGCCCCGGACTGAGCGCTCGCCAACTGATCGCGTCCGGCATCAGAGTGGGCCGAGAGCACATCGCGGCCACCGTCAACACGCTGCTGCTCGCCTACGCGGGCGCGGGCCTCCCGCTGCTTCTGCTGTTCGCGGTGTCGGACCAGTCGCTGGCCATGGTGGCCAACTCCGAGCTGATCGCGGTGGAGATCGTCCGGACGCTGTGCGGGTCGATGGGCCTAGTCGCCGCCGTGCCGGTCACCACCGTGCTGGCCGCCCTAGTGACCGCCGGAGCGGGCCCGCCCGGATCAGGCGAGCCGTCCCCCATGTCGGCGGACGACGCCACCACACGCCAACCCCAAGCGCTCGATGCCGCCAAGACTGCGGAGGCTGCAGGTGTCGTCGAGACTGCCGAGGCCACAGAGGCGACGGAGACTGATCGTGCCGCCGAAGCTGCCGACGATGGCGAAGCCGAGACTGCCGGTGCTGGCGAGACGGTGAAACCGGCAACTGATCCGCAGCGGGAGGAACCGGTGCCTGCTCCCCGCTGGGAGGACTTCGCTCCAGAACCGGACGAGTCCAAGTGGTGATGCCGAGGCCGTCAAGGCCAGTCGTCTGAACCGGCCGCGAGCGGCGCGGCCGAGGGCTGCGAGCGTCGATCAGCCGCCGGGCTGCCAGATCATCAGTATCAGCTGGACCGTGAACCCGATCGACAGCAGGGCCGACCCGACCTCCAGGCGCTTCTCGGTCCCCGGCGACGCTCCGTCGGCGCCTTGGGCCTTCAAGGCGGGCCTGATCATGGCGTGCAGGACCCCGTTCATCGCCACCCAGATCACGATGGCGGCGAGCACCCAGCCGTCGGTCATCGAGATCGCGTCCTCGGACATCTCCACCAAGGCGATGCCCAGCAGGCCGGCCACGATCAGCGCCGGGCTGTACAGGCGTCGGACGTTGGCCGCCATGGCTATCACCAGCTGCTGATGCCCGGCGCCGCCCGCGGCCCGCATCTGCTTGCGCAGCAGCGGATGGACGAACACCGGGGCCAGAGCCACCAGGACGGTGAGCACATGGAGCAGTTCGACGATTTTGTAAGCCGTGGATCCGGCCGCGATGACCATGCGCGGACTCTAGCCGGAGCGCGGCCCCGACGACCGCGGCACCCTCCGGCCGTCGGCCCGAATCGGCATGGCGCTGGCGACTCGTAGCATGGTGGGCGTGCCGGACAGCGCCGCCGCGGCCGATGCCCCCCACACCGGACTCGTTCTCGACAGGGCCGGACTGGCGGCCCGGGCTGGCGTGCCCGCCTTCGTCGTCGACCTGGTGATCGACGCCGGACTGCTCACACCCCTCGACAACGGCGCCGACGGCGAGCGCTTCGGCACCGACGACGTCGAGATGCTGACGGCGGCCCGCACCCTCGTAGGCGAGGGAGTGGCCGTGGAGGAGCTGGCCGCGCTGGCCGTGCGCCACGCCACCAACGTGGAGAACCTGATTGATGACGCCATCGACCTGCTGAAGCGCCACTTCGACCGGGAGGGCCACGACGAGGCCGCGCTGGTCGCCAGCGTGAACCGGCTCGTCCCAGTGGCCACCAAGCTCGTCGTAGGACACTTCGAGAAGACGCTATGGGCCCGGGCGATGGCCCGTTTCACAGACGACCCCGCCCCGGCGGCGGGAGCGATCATCGTCAAGGCCCGGCGCATCGACAGGCGCGTCGATCCGCTGGCCGCCTACGCCTCGGCCGACGCCGCCCGGCATCGCAGCGTCTGGCTGCGCCCCGACGCCGGCCTGGGACTGGCCGCCATCGGCGCCGTCGAGGCCATCGAGCCGGTCGGCTGCGACCGCTTCTCGGCGGCCTCTGCGGCCCGAGCGGTGCTCGCGGCTCGGATCCGGCGCGATGGGCCCCACGATGCGCCCGCACCCGTGCTGGTCGGCGGCTTCTCGTTCACGCCCACCGCCGACCGCCCTGACGACTCCGCCCCCTCGGACACCGGCGCCGGCCCGGGCGACGATGTCGGCCGGCGTGACGGTGCCGAGCAGGGCGATCGCTCCGGTCAAGGAAGTAGCGCCGGTCAAGGTGACGGCGCCAGGCGGGACGGCACGGGCCAGGACCCTGCCACAAGCCCGCGTTGGGACGGCTTCGGGGACTGCTGGCTGGTCCTGCCCGAGCTCACCGTGATCGATCGGCCCGACGGCACCTGGGTGCTGGCTGCCACCCGGGTCGGGCCCGACGGAGACGAGGCTGCGGCTACCGCCGAGCTCGAACGGCGGTTGGAGGACTTCGAGTCCGAGCCGCCCGCGTGGTCGTTCGCGGCCGCAGCCGTTACCGCAGCCGACAACGGCGACCGCGCCTGTGCACGAGACGACGAGTACCTGGCACTCGTGAGTTCCGCGGTGGGTGCCATCGAGCAGAGCCGGCTCCAGAAGGTGGTCCTGGCCCGCACCTTCGGTGTCGACGGCGAACTCGATGCGGTCGCCGTGCTGGACCGCCTGCGACGCCGCAACCCTGCCTGTGCGACCTTCGCGTTCGCGTCGGGTCCGTCCACGTTCCTGGGAGCCACCCCCGAGGAGCTGGTCGTGCTCGACGGCTCCCGGCTGCGCACCGTTGCCCTCGCGGGCACCGCTCCCCGGGGTGACGGCCCCGAAGCCGACCAGCGCCTCGCGGCCGGGCTGCTGGCGTCGGCCAAGAACCGCTCCGAGCACCGATTCGTGGTGGACGGAATCATCGACGCGCTGTCCAGCCTCGGGCTCGTGGACCCTGCGCCCGCCGAGCCTGGACTCATGCGCCTCAGCCGTGTCCAGCACCTACGCACGCCGATCACCGCTCGTGTGCAGCGCCGACGCACCGGCGCCAGCGACATGGACGTGCTGCGGGCCGCGGGCGTGCTGCACCCCACCGCTGCCGTGGGCGGCGCCCCCACCGACGGCGCGCTCGAGTTCATCGCCGGGCACGAGGGCTTCGACCGGGGCTGGTACGCGGCGCCGGTGGGATGGTGCGACCTCGACGGCAACGGCGAGCTGGGCGTGGCGCTGCGCTGCGCTCTGACCGGCCCCGACGGAACCCTCCTGATCGCGGGCGCCGGCGTCGTCGCGGACTCCGACCCCGCTGGCGAACTGGAGGAGACGGCGATGAAGCTGCGGGCCCTCCTGGACGTACTCGACGCGAGCTGACTCGTGCTGGCCGTCGCCGAACCAGCGGCTCAGCCATGAGCGTCGCACCCGCCCGCGCCCGCCAGTCGTGACCGATCCCTACGAAGTGGTCGCCGCCTTCGCGGCCCGCCTGGCGGCGCTGGGCGTGACCGACGCGGTGATCAGCCCGGGGTCGCGCTCCACTCCGCTCACCCTCTGCCTGGACGACGAGCCCGGGCTGCGGACCTGGATCCAGCTCGACGAGCGATCGGGCGGGTTCTTCGCACTCGGCCTGAGCCGGGCCACCGGACGGCCCGCGGTGCTGGTGTGCACATCCGGCACGGCGGCCGCCAACTACTTGCCCGCGGTGGTCGAGGCGTCGCACGCCGGGGTTCCGATGATCGTGTGCACCGCCGACCGCCCACCCGAACTGCGGGGATGGGGCTCGCCCCAGACCATCGACCAGGTGGGCCT
This sequence comes from Acidimicrobiales bacterium, assembly GCA_963667505.2. Classification (GTDB taxonomy): domain Bacteria; phylum Actinomycetota; class Acidimicrobiia; order Acidimicrobiales; family Aldehydirespiratoraceae; genus Aldehydirespirator. The sequence goes on from OY763490.2 coordinate 4,036,447, forward strand.
GTACGGCACTGCGGTTCGCTGGAACATCGACCTTCCCGTGCCCAGCGAGGCCGGCGCGGAGGCGGCGAACGGTTGGGCCCAGACCGCCGTCGACCGAGCCCTGGGCCCCGAACCCGGGCCCGTACATCTCAACTGGCCTCTGCGAGAGCCCTTGGAACCGCAGCTTGCAGCAGCGCCTGCCCACCGACGCCAACGAGGCGGCAAGGCAGAACAGCAGCATTCGTCGGCATCGTCGGCGCTGTTGGGACCAGCGGCATCTCAGGCGCCCGCGGCATCGTCGGCGCAGGCGGAAATGGCGGAGTTGGCCGGGATTGTCGCGGCAAACGCGAAGGGGGTGGTGGTGGTCGGGCCGTGGCCGGGAGGAGGACTGCGCCGGGAGCAGCATTGGGCTGCGGCGGCCAGGCGCTTCGCGGCATGGGCCGCTTGGCCGTTGATTGGGGAGCCCATCACCCAAGTCCGAGGCGATGACCTTGCATCACTGCCCGCAGACGCCAGTCCCTCTGAGTACGCCAGTACCTGTGCGGACGCCAGGCCCTGTGGAGACGCCAGTCCCTGTGCGGACGCCCGGTCCTGTGTCGTGGCCACCGCCGACCATCTGCTGGCCGATGCCGGGATAGCCGAAGAGCTGAGGCCCGACGTTGCCGTACTCGTCGGAGGCACGGTGACCACCAAGCCGGTGCGGCTCTGGCTGGAGCGCACCCGTCCCGACCATGTGGTGGTCATCGACCACGAGAACCGCTCGGGGCGGGCCGTGTTCCGGGTCACCGGCCATGTCCCGGCCCCGATTGAGGCGCTGGCCTCGTTCGTGAGCGAGCGGGCGGCATCCGCCGAACTTCTGAGCGAGCAAGGCGTCGATCCGGCCGCCGGGGCGGCAGAACCGGCCCAGTCCCGGCCTCGCCCCCGCGATCGGGCCGCACCTGGAGGCTGGCTCGACACTTGGCGGCGGCTGGACGCCGAGGCCCGAGCCGCGGTCGGCAGCACCGTCGATGGCGGTCCCATGCTCTCGGCGCGGACCGCGCGGGCACTCGCGGCCGCGCTGGTGCCGAACTCCGTTCTGATGGCATCCAACTCCATGCCGGTTCGGGACTTGGACGCCTTCGTCTTCGACGCCGGATCGCTGGTGTGCTGGGCCAACCGGGGCGCGGCCGGCATCGACGGCACCGCCTCCACCGCTCTCGGCGTGGCCGCCGCCCACCCTTCGAGAAGCGTCGCCCTCTACACCGGCGACCTGGCGCTGCTGCATGACCTGGGAGGGCTCGCCGCCGCCGCCCGCCTCGGACTGCACCTGATCGCGGTGTGCGTCGACAACGACGGCGGCGAGATCTTCTCGCTGCTGCCGGTGGCCGACCGGGTCGCGGCCGACGACTTCGAGCGTCTGTTCCGAACCCCTCACGGCCTCGACCTGTGCGGACTCGACGGGTTCGGCGGCATTCGGGCCCGTCGCGTGGCCTCTGCCGCCGAGTTGGCCGAGACGGTCGTGTCCGCAGCCGCGGCCCGCGCTCCGGGTGTGGACCTGCTGATCGTCCATGTTCCTCGCGACGACGATGTGGCCCAGCGCCGCGCCGTCACCTTCGCCGCCCAGCAGGCAGCCCGCCGCGTGCTGGCCGGGTCGCTGTGACGCTTCGACTGCCCGTGTGCCGTGACGCTTCAACCGCCCAGCGTGCTGTGACCCTCTGGCCGGTTCTCGCGCCGTGACGCCTCGCGCCGTGACGCTTCGACCGCTTCTCGCGCCGTGACGCAGCCCGTCGGAACGGATTTCGTCAGGCTGCGGGCTCGCGTCCGCGGCGTGGAGCTTGCAGTGAGCGTGTCGGGGCCGCCGCGGGGCGTGCCGGTCGTGGTGCTGCACGGATTCACGGGCTCGGCGTCTGCCATGGTGCCTCTGACGGAGCGTCTGACCGGAGCGTTCCGGGCTGCGGACGAGTCGGAGCGAGCGCTGCGAATCGTCGTGCCCGACTTGGTGGGCCACGGTGCCTCGCAGGCTCCGAGCGACCCGACTGCCTACCGGGTGGAGTCCATGGCCGAACAGGTCCTGGCCCTCGCGGATGCGCTGGACTGCGCGACGTTCCACCTGGTCGGTTACTCGATGGGCGGGCGGGTCGCGTTGACTCTTGGATGTGCCTCGTCGGCGCGGTTGCGGTCGCTGACGCTGATTGGCGCCACCGCTGGGATCGCCGACCCCGACGAGCGCCGTCGCCGCGTGGAGGACGACTCTGCCCGGGCCGACACGATTGCCGCCGACTTCGCAGCCTTCGTGGACGAATGGATGAGCGGCCCACTGTTCGCGGGACAGGCCACGCTGGGCGACGAGCACCTGACGGCCGCCCGGGCACAGCGGATGGCCTCCAACCCCGACGGGCTGGCCCTCAGCCTGCGACACGGCGGCACCGGCTCGATGATCCCGCTGCATCGCCAGTTGGGCCGCTGCGAGGTGCCGACGCTCCTGATGGTCGGGCTCAGAGACGCCAAGTTCTGCAAGATCGCCGAAGAACTGGCCGCGAGCCTCCCGCAGGCAGCCGTCGTCCGTGTCGCAGGAGCAGGCCACGCGGCCCATGTGGAGCGACCCCGCCACGCGGCCGCGTCGGTCGCGGCGTTCATCGCCGGAGCCGAGGAAGGCCTCGAAGCTGCTGGAGGGCGCCTCGAAGCTGCCGACGGCAACGACGGTGATGACGGCACACGACGGCAACGACGGCAACAGCCGGATGCTTGACGGAGCAGACGAGCGCCTCGACACCGACGAAGAGGCGACGCGGTGCTGGTAGCGCGCGGCGAGTTGCGTCCGTTCCGCCTGGAGTTGAAGTCGCCTCTTGTCACGGGACGGATCTCGGTCCGTCACCGTGCCGGGTTCCTGGTCGCGCTCACGTCCGAGGATCTCACCGGCTGGGGCGAGGCGACTCCGCTGCCGGGCTGGTCACGAAATACCGTGCTGCAGTCCGAGGCTTCGCTGCGCCGAGCCCTGGAGTCGATCGGCCACCCCGAGGAGGGCGCCGTCGAGGCCGCGCTCGCCGCGGTTGGCGACGCCCCGCAAGCCCGGGCGGCGATTGCGGGCGCGCGGGCCGACCTGCAGGCCCGTCGGGCCGGCCGAACGCTGGCCACCCATCTGGCCAGAGAAGCCGGGTGGGTCGTCCCGGCGACCGAGGTGGCTGTCAACGCGCTGATCGCCGACGCCGAACCGGCTGATGTTGAACTCGCTGTGTCCGAAGCCGCGCAGTCCGGCTTCAAGGCCGTCAAGCTCAAGGTGGGCGCAGCCGACCCGGCCGCGGACGTCGACCGCGTGCGAGCCGCCCGCTCGGCGCTGGGGCCGATGCCCGAGTTGCGGCTCGACGCCAACGGCGCCTGGGACTACAGCACCGCCCTCGACGTGCTGGGCCGGGTGGCCGTCTGCGACGTCGCCTTCTGCGAGGAGCCGGTCTCCGGCATCGAGGAGATCGCGGCGGTGGGCAAACAGAGCCCGGTGACCGTCGCCGTGGACGAGTCGATGCGCAGCGAGAAGGACGCCGAGAGGGCGCTCGCGGCCGGCATCGGGACGCTCGTCGTCAAGCCGCAGGCCCTCGGCGGCCCCGACGTTGCGATGTCCATCGCGGCTCGGGCTCGCCAAGACGGCGCGGCGGTCGTGGTGACCTCGTTCCTGGACTCTGCCGTCGGCGTCGCCCATGCCCTGCACGTGGCCGCGGCGGTGGACGCAGGCGCCTCCCGCCCACAAGCCCACGGCCTGGCCACCGCGAGCCTGCTCTCCGAGGACGTGGCCGAGCCGCGGCCCGTCGTCTCCGGGGCGATGCGCCTGCCGTCGTCACCCGGCCTCGGCTTGTCGCCCTCCCCCGAGCGTCTGTCGGCTCCCTGAGGCCCGGGGCGTCTGTCGGCTCCCCGACATCCGTAGCGCTGCGGGCTTGTTGCCCCGCCGCCTCAGGCGGTCTGGCTGGTGGCGGCGCGTAGCACGCCACCATGAGCCGGTAGCCTCCGGCGTCGTGGAGCTGCTAGTGATCCGCCACGCCCGGCCGGTGCGAGACGAGGCTGCCGAGGGCGGGTCAGCCGATCCTGTGCTGGCCGAGCTCGGCCATGTGCAGGCCCGGGCGACCGCCGAATACCTTGCCGGCGAGGGCATCGACCACATCGCGTCCTCCAGCATGAAGCGGGCCATGCAGACCGCTGAGCCGCTCGCGGACCGTCTCGGACTGAGCGTCGAGATGCTCGACGACCTGCGCGAATCCGACCACCGTTCCCGGATATACGTGCCCAGCGAGGAATGGAGCCGCGACGACCCCGCCGTCGCCCACTACTACGACGAGGACCGTGACCTCAGCGACACCATCTTCTCCGACGGGTACGACGAGTTCCGCGACCGTGTCGAGCGAGGCTTCGAGCATGTGATCCGCACTAACCGGTCCCGCACGGTGGCCGTGTTCTGCCATGGCATGGTCACCGGCGTGTACCTGCAGATCCTGCTCGGTATCGACGACCCGCTGTCGCTGCTGGTCGACTACTGCGGCATCAGCCGGGTGGCGGCCTCGAGCACCGGCGTGCGCACAGTGCGCTCCGTGAACGAGACCCACCATGTGCGCCACCTGCTGGAGCGCTGAGCGACCGCCTCTGCGAGGGAGCGCTGAGGGTTCGCCGCAGTGAGGGAGTGCTCAGGGATGGCCGTTGTGCGGGAGCGCTGAGCGATCGTGTTCACCCTGGTTGTGATGGCCGCCGGCATCGGCAGGCGCTTCGGCGGCGACAAGCAGCTCGTCGGGGTCGGGCCGGGCGGAGAGACGTTCCTCGATTACGCCATCGGTGCCGCGGTCGGCGCGGGCGCCTCGAAGGTGGTGCTGGTGGTGCGCTCGGAGATCGAGTCGATCCTGCGCAGCCATGTCGATGCCCGACATCGCGGCCTTCAGCACTCCGGCATCGACTTCTCCTACGTCCGCCAGGACGAGCACGGCCCGGCGCGGGCCAAGCCGTGGGGCACCGCCCACGCCGTACTGGTGGCCGCGCCCGAGGTTGACGGCCCCTTCGTCGTGTGCAACGCCGACGACTACTACGGGCCTGTGGCGATGTCGGCCCTAGCTGCCGCCGCGGCCGACCTGGACGGCAACGAAGCCTGCCTGTGCGGCTACCGCCTGGGGTTCACGCTGTCGGAGACGGGCGCAGTCAGCCGCGGCGTCTGCCATGTGTCCGATGGCCGACTGGTGAGCATCGTCGAGCACCATGGCGTGGCCCGACGGGCCGACGGCACCATCGCGGCCGAGGTCCCGGAGGCAAGGCTGAGCGACGACACGATTGTCTCGATGAACCTGTGGGCCTTCCCGCAGGACGCGTTCGACTGGATCGCCGACAGCTTCGAGGAGTTCCTGGCCGGACACGGCGACGACGCCGACTCCGAGTGCCTGCTGCCCACGGTCGTGGCCCAGCGCATGGCCCAGCGGGCCCTGTCGGTGCGGATGGTGTCCACCGACGAATCCTGGATCGGAGTGACCAACCCCGACGACTTGGAGAAGGCCCGCGCCGCGCTCGCCTCTCCGCGAAGCGGCGACCGAGCCTGAGCCGGCCCGCAGACCGTCCGGGCCGAAGACCGAGTAGCCCGAAGATCGTCTGGCCTGAAGATCGTCCGAGCGGTCGTCTCGCCCAGAGTCCGTTCGACAGCGGCGCAAATCTGCGACAGGATGTCAGCCCCACCGGTCAACTTAGGGAGAAGCGCATGACAGCTGTAACCCTGACCGTCAACGGCACCGAGCGGAGCATCGACGTGGAGCCGCGCACCCTGCTGGTGCACGCGATCCGCGACGAGCTCGGGCTCACGGGCACGAACATCGGCTGCGACTCCAGCAGCTGCGGTGCGTGCACGGTGCTGGTGGACGGCCAATCCGCCAAGTCCTGCACCATTTTCGCGGTGCAGGCCGACGGCGCCGACGTCACCACCATCGAGGGCGTCGCCGACGCCGACGGGACGCTGCATCCCATGCAGCAGGCGTTCCACGAGAACCACGCCCTGCAGTGCGGCTACTGCACGCCCGGCATGGTGATGGCGGCCATCTCGCTGGTCGAGGAGTACCCCGGCCTCGACGAGGACGGCGTGCGCCACGGCCTGGAGGGCAACCTCTGCCGCTGCACCGGCTACCAGAACATCGTCGACGCCGTGCTCGCCGCGGCCGGCTCGGGCTCGGGAGGCGACTGACATGACCATCACCGAAGAAGCCCCGGCCGCCCACGTCGGCTCCCGCCGGCTCCGCAAGGAGGACCCGGCCCTGCTCACCGGCGAGGCCAAGTTCATCGACGACCTCGCCCTGCCCGGCGCCATATGGGTGGGCGTGGTGCGCTCAACCGAGGCCCACGCTGACATCGTCGGCATCGACGGCTCGGCCGCGCTCGAGATCGACGGCGTGAACGAGGTGCTGTCCGGCGAGGACCTGGCCCCGCTGTGGGGCGAGGGCGCCCTGCCGTGCGCCTGGCCGGTCACGCCCGACATGAAGAACCCGCCGCACCTGCCGGTGGCCCGCGGCACCGCCAAGTACGTCGGCGACGCGGTGGCGGTGGTGCTGGCCGACTCGCGCTACGCGGCCGCCGACGGCGCCGCCGCGGTCGTCGTCGACTACGAGCCGCTGCCCGCGGTGGTCGAGATCACCGACGCCGTGGCCGACGGCGCGCCCCTCGTGCATCCCGACCTCGAGTCCAACGAGTGCTACACATGGGGACTCTGGGGCGACAACGCCGCCGCGGTGGACGCCGCCTTCGCCGAGGCCGCCCACGTGGTGAGTGAGCGCTACCTCCAGCAGCGGCTCATCCCGGCGCCGATGGAGCCCCGAGGCTGCGCGGCGGTGCCGTCGCCGGCCGGCGGCGAGCTCACCCTGTACTCGGCCACCCAGATACCGCACATCCTCAAGGTGATGACCGCGGTGGTGCTCGGCATTGGTGAGAACAAGCTGCGGGTGGTGGCCCCGTCGGTGGGCGGCGGCTTCGGCTGCAAGCTCAACGTCTACGCCGAGGAGATCCTGTGCAGCGCCCTGGCCATGGACCGGGGCGCGCCGGTGCGCTGGACCGAGGGCCGCAGCGAGGCGGCCACCTCCACCATCCAGGGCCGGGGCCAGGTGCAGGACATCGAGCTGGCCGCCGACGCCGACGGCAAGGTGCAGGCGGTGCGGGTGAAGCTGCTGGCCGACATGGGTGCCTACCTGCAGCTGGTCACGCCGGGCGTGCCGCTGCTGGGCGGGTTCCTGTACCACGGCTGCTACGACATCCCGAACTATCTGTTCGAGTGCACGTCGGTGTTCACCAACCGCACGCCGACCGACGCCTACCGGGGCGCGGGCCGCCCCGAGGCCACCTACGCGGTGGAGCGGGCCATGGACTCGCTGGCCGCCGCGGTGGGTGTGTCGCCCGAGGAGATCAGGGCCCGCAACTTCATCGGCGCCGACGCCTTCCCGTACGAGTCGTCGGCCGGGCTGGTGTTCGACAGCGGCGACTACCAGGCCGTGCTCGACAAGGCGGTTTCGCTGGCCGGGCTCGACGAGCGCCGGGCCGAGCAGGCCCAGCGGCTCGCCGACGGGTCGTCGAAGCGGATCGGGATCGGCTTCTCCAGCTACGTGGAGATGTGCGGTCTGGCCCCCAGCCGGGTGCTGGCGTCGCTCGACTATGGCGCGGGCGGCTGGGAGGCGGCCACGGTGCGGATCTCGCCCACCTGCAAGGTGCAGGTGGTGACCGGCTCCACGCCCCACGGCCAGGGCCATGAGACCTGCTGGTCGATGATCGTGGCCGACAAGCTCGGCGTCGACCCCGATGACGTGGAGGTGCTGCACTCCGACACCGCCGTCAGCCCCACCGGCCTGGACACCTACGGGTCGCGGTCGCTGGCGGTGGGCGGCACCGCGGTGTACATGGCCACCGAGAAGGTGATCGACAAGGCCCGGGCCATCGCCGCGCACCAACTGGAGGCCTCGGAGGACGACCTGGAGTTCTCCGGCGGCACGTTCCGGGTGCGGGGCACGCCCGAGGCGGAGGTGCCGCTGGCGGGGATCGCCTTCGCTGCGTTCACCGCCCATGACCTGCCCGACGGGATGGAGCCCAACCTGGAGGCCCACGTCACCTACGACCCGCCGAATTTCACGTTCCCCAACGGCACGCACATCGCGGTGGTGGAGGTGGACACCGACACCGGCGACGTCGACCTGGTGGACTACGTGGCGGTGGACGACTGCGGGGTGCAGATCAACCCGCTGATCGTCGAGGGCCAGGTACACGGGGGCATCCTGCAGGGCGCCGCCCAGGCGCTCTACGAGGACGCCGTCTACAACTCCGACGGCCAGCTGGTGTCGGCCAACCTGGGCGACTACCTGGTGCCATCGGCCGCGGAGGCGCCCCGGTTCCGTCTCGACAGCCACGCCACGCCCAGCCCCACTAACCCGATGGGGGTCAAGGGCGTGGGCGAGGCCGGCACCATCGCGGCCGCGCCCGCGGTGATCAACGCCGTGGTGGACGCGCTGCGAGACCTCGGCGTGAACGACGTGGACATGCCCGCGTCGCCCCAGACCGTCTGGAGAGCCATCGCCGATGCCCAAGGAGGTGCGTCGTGATCCCCGCCGCATTCGACTACGAGGTCGCCGAGTCGGCCGAGCACGCGGTTTCGCTGCTGGCCGAGCACGGCGACGACGCCAAGCTGCTGGCCGGGGGCCACAGCCTGATCCCGATGATGCGCTACCGGCTGGCCGTGCCCGGCGTGCTGGTGGACGTGGGCCGTCTCGACGACCTGCGCTACATCCGCCGCTCGAACGGCACGGTGGCCATCGGGGCGCTGACCCGCCACAGCGAGCTGGAGCACTCCGACTTGCTGGCCGAGGCCTGTCCGATGATGGCGTCGGTGGCCGCGCTGGTGGGCGACCCGGCGGTGCGCCACCGGGGCACCCTGGGCGGCACCATCGCGCACGCCGACCCGGCGTCGGACCTGCCTGCGGCGGTGCTGGCGCTGGGCGGCACGGTCGTGGCCGCTGGCCCGGGCGGGTCCCGTGAGATCGCGGCCACGGACTTCTTCACCGGCTATTTCGAGTCGGTGCTGGCCGACGACGAGATGATCACCGAGGTGCGGGTGCCGGCCGGGGGCGGCGGCTGGAACTACCAGAAGTTCAACCGCCGGGCCCAGGACTGGGCCATCGTCGGGGTGGCCGTCGCCGACGGCGGTTCCGGCGTGAGCCTGGTCAACATGGGCTCGACCCCGATCAGGGCCTCCGGCGTGGAGGCCGCGCTCGCGGGCGGGGCCTCAGCCGCCGACGCGGCCGCGGTGGCCGCCGACGGCCTGGAGCCCCCCGAGGACCTCAACGCCGACGCCGAATACCGCGGCCACCTGGCCCGGGTGCTAACCGAGCGCGCCCTCAACGCCGCCGGAGTCGCCTGAGCGTCGACGCCCTAGCAGAATTCCGGAGAAGCCGATGCTGTCGTGGACGGTGTAGCTGTCTGCTACGGTGTAGGCCATGGCGCTGAGCAACTCTCCGATCCGGATCGACGAAGACATCCACGAGGCCGCTAGGGCGGTCGCGCCGTTGATGAGCCGAAGCGCGTCGCAGCAAGTGAGCCACTGGGCGCGGATTGGGCGCGAGATCGAGTCGTCGCCGAGCACCTCGGTGCGCGACATCGAACGCGTGCTGTCGGGCGAAGCGCATTATGACGATCTCGGCGCGCATGAGCAGGCGATCGTGCGATCGGAGTGGTCGGAACGAATGAGAGGTCAGCTCCGGGCGCTCAACTTCGCGGAGCAGTTCGAAGCGGAGGGGAGACCGTACGTCGAGCTCGACGACAACGGTGACGTGGTCCGACGAGAACCGTTGCGCCCCGACGCGACTGCCGAAGCCTGAGCCTGCCCGCAGGCGGACGCCGACGTACTGCCCTTGCCTGCCCTGCATGTCATGGCCGGGCCGAACGGCGCCGGCAAGACGTCGCTGCACGAGTCGACGCTCGCTCTGTGGTCTTCGTTGGAGTTCGTGAACGCGGACCGCATCGCCGCCGAGCGCTGGCCGGGCAGCGAGCTGGAAAACGCCTATGAGGCGTCGCGTCTGGCTGCGCTCCGTCGGGACGAACTCTTCGTTCAACGGAGGTCCTTCGTTACCGAGACGGTGTTCTCACATGAGTCCAAGGTCGATCTGATACATGGGGCATTGAGCATCGGCTACGTCGTGACGCTCCATGTTGTCGTCGTACCGGAGGATTTGGCTGTAGCGCGAGTGCGGAACCGGGTCGAAGTCGGAGGCCATGACGTTCCCGAGGAGAAGATCCGAATTCGGTATCGACGGCTCTGGCACCATGTCGCTGAGGCCATCGAACTGTGCGACAGCACCTACATCTACGACAATTCGTCAGCGTCGACGCCGTTCCGAGAGGTCGCCGCATTCAGACGAGGTGCAGTTGTTCAGCGGTCGTCATGGCCCGAGTGGATGCCGAGTGAACTGGTGAACTTGTGTCCCTAATGCCTCCGACCTCTGACGGCCTCGAGCCCCCTGAGGACCTCAACGCCGAGTACCGAAGCCACCGGGCCAGGGCCCTCACCGAGCGCGCCCTAAACGCTGCCGGAGTCGCCTGAGCGCTACCGGCCCGGCCCTACGCTCAGGCGCGCCTACCAGAGGGCGCGTCGCCTCCCCGGCACGCTGGCGCCCAGGCCCTTACGACGTGCAGACGGGGGTGGCTGCGCGGGTGGTGGCGATGTCGGCCTGTGCCGGTCACCTTTGCCCAGATTCCGCCGCCGGTCCCGAGTGGATTGGTCGTGCTGCGGGGAGCCGCGTCGGTCATTTTGCCTCGCTGAGCGTCTGGCATCGCTTGATGCGCCGTCTCAGCCTACGGGCCTCGTTGGCGCTGCTGGGAGGCGTGCCCGGCGGCGCGATGGCGCGAACGGGGCGGGCGCGGGCAACACTGGCGGCATGTCTCGGCTTCCTTCTGCCGTCACCCGACACTCCGCGTCGGGGATGGTCTCTACCGTCGATCACCTGGCCACCGGCGTCGGGGTGGACCTGCTGCGGCGGGGCGGGTCGGCCGCCGACGCGGCGGTGGGCGCCAACGCGGTGCTGGCGGTGACATCGCCCCACATGTGCGGGCCCGGCGGAGACGTGTGGGCGCTGGTGCACGAGGGGGGGAGCGGTCCGCCGACTGCGCTCGATGCGGCCGGTTTCGCCGGATCGGGAGCGAACGCCGACCGGCTGCGGGCGCAGGGCTGCGACGAGATGCCGCTGCACGGCGACGTCGCCTCGGTCCCGGTGCCCGGAGCGGTGGACGGCTGGCTGGCGCTGCACTCCCGCTACGGGCGGCTGCCGCTGGCCGAGGTGATGGCCGAGGCGATCCGCGTGGCTGAAGTCGGGTTCGCGGCCTCGCCGCTGCTGGCCGACCGGTGCGGCGAGGTGGCCGGCGTGCCGGGCAACACCGACATCGGTGCCGACCTGAAGGCCGGTGCCGTGGTCCGGCGCCCCGGCACAGGCCGCGCGTTCCGGGCCGTGGTCGAGCACGGGCGCGAGGGCTTCTACGGCGGCGAGTTCGGCGAGGGCCTGATCGCGCTGGGCGCTGGCGAGTACACCTCCGACGACCTGGCCCGACCGGTCGCCCGCTGGGTGGAGCCGGTGCGGGCCGAGGCCTTCGGGCAGGTGCTTTGGACGGTTTCGCCGACCTCCCAGGGCTATCTCACCCTGGCCGGAGCGTGGATCGCCGACGGCCTCGACCTCGGCGATGCTGACGACGGGCGCTGGGCCCATCTGCTCATCGAGGCAGCGTCGCAGGCCGCCCACGACCGGTTCGACACCCTCTACGACGGCGCCGACGGCCAGGCGCTGGTCGACCCGGCCCGCCTGGCCCCCCGCCGCGCGGCCATCGACCCCCGGCGGGCCTCCAATGTCGCGGCCCCCGCGGCGGCGGGCGACACCACCTATCTGTGCGCGGTGGACGGCGACGGCATGGGCGTGTCGCTCATCAACTCCAACGCCAGCGGCTTCGGCGCTCACCTGGTGGCCGGCACGAGCGGCATCTTCCTGCACGACCGGGGAATCGGCTTCAACCTGGCGCCCGGCCACCCGGCCGAGTACGGGCCGGGCCGCCGCCCGCCCCACACCCTGTCCCCGGCGCTGGTCACCGGCGCAGACGGCTCGCTACGCCAGGTGCTGGGCACAATGGGCGGCGACTCCCAGCCCCAGATCCTGCTGCAGTTGCTGGCCCGCACGCTGGGCCTCGGCCAGTCGCCGGGCGCAGCCGTCAGGGCGCCCCGCTGGGTGCTCGGCCCCGACGACAGCGACGCCGGCTTCGCCACCTGGCGCCCCGGCCAAGGCCGCCGCGTGCTGGTGGAGGACGCGGCCACCGGCTGGCACGAGTCCCTAGCCGCCCGCGGCCACACCACCACCCTGCGCGACGACGCCCCCCACACCTACGGCCACGCCCACCTGATCGAGGTCACCGCCCAAGGCGCCTTCGCCGGAGCGGCCGACCCCAGATCCGCCATAGGAGTAGCCGCCGGCCTCTAGAACCCATGGCGGGAGGCGCTCCGCAGACGGGGCGGATGCGCGGCGGGTTACCCTGCGATGTCAGGGACACAATCAGGCGGGAGGGGCGTGCTGTGTTCGAGCGGTTCACCGACAGGGCCCGTCGAGTGGTGGTCCTGTCCCAGGACGAGGCTCGCCTCCTCAACCACGACTACATCGGCACCGAGCACATCCTGCTGGGCTTGATCCGCGAGGGTGAGGGGGTAGCGGCCCAGGCGCTTGAGTCGCTGAAGATCAGTGTCGTGTCGGTCCGGGGGCAGGTGGAGGAGATCATCGGCCCGGGCGGCAGTTCGCCGAGCGGCCATATCCCGTTCACTCCGAGGGCCAAGAAGGTCCTGGAGCTGAGCCTGCGCGAGGCGCTCCAGCTCGGCCACAACTACATCGGCACCGAGCACATCCTGTTGGGCTTGATCCGCGAGGGCGAGGGCGTTGCCGTCCAGGTGCTGGACAATCTGGGCGCGGGCTTGGCCCAGGTGCGTGCGCGGGTCATCCAACTGCTGGAGGACTCGGGTGGGGCGGCATCGTCGACGTGGGGCCACGAGCCGGAAGGGACTGTTGTCGAGTTGGACCGGGTCAACGTCTCGAGTGCCGGGCCGCTGGAGGAGACGGTGGGATACTCGCGGGCAGTCCGCGTTGGTGACCATGTGGTCGTGGCGGGCACGACCACGCTGGGACCGGACGGGGTCGAGCATCCGGGCGACTGCTATAGGCAGACCCGAGCGGTGCTGCGATTCATCGAGGACGCGCTGCACCGGGCGGGGGCATCCCTCGACGATGTGGTGCGGACGCGGGCCTTCCTCACCGACATGTCGAACGCCGACGGCTACGGACGGGCCCACGGAGAAGTGTTCGCAGACATCCGCCCCGTGGCCACGCTCGTTGAGGTCTCGGCCCTCGTGCATCCCGACCTCGTCGTGGAGGTAGAGGTCGACGCCATCATCTCGTCGGACCGGGCCTGACCGCTGGCTCGGGGAGCGCCGGGTTGGGCGCCGGTAGGGTTTCGGCGATGCGCGGTGTGATCTCGGCAGCGGGTTACGTGCCGCACCGCAGGCTGGACCGGTCCGAGATCGCCGCATTCTTCGGCTCGGGGGGCGGCCGAGGCACCCGGGCGGTGGCGTCCTACGACGAGGACACGACCACCATGGGCTACGCCGCCGCCGATCTGGCGCTGCGGTCCACCGATGTCGAGCCTCAGGCTGTCTGGTTCGCGACCTCGGTGCCAGCCTACCTGGAGAAGACCAACGCGGCTGCCATCCACGCCGCCCTGCGGCTCGCCCCGGCGGTGGCCGCCTTCGACTTCGGGGGTGCAGTCCGCTCCGGCGTCGGCGCGCTGCGCACTGCTCTGGACGGCGGCGGCCCGAGCCTGGTCGTGGCCGCAGATGTGCGTGACGGCCTGCCTGCCGGCACCGACGAGGCGTCCGCGGGCGACGGGGCCGCGGCCGTGCTGGTAGGCGACGACTCCAGCGGCCGGGTCCTGGCCGAGTACCTCGGCGGGGCGTCCCTCACGATGGAAGTCACCGAGCGCTGGCGGACCCCCGACGGGGACCGCTCGCGCTCCTGGGAGGAGCGCTTCGGGGCCCATGTACTTGGTCCGGCTGCAGCCGACGCATGGCAGGCTGCCTTGGCCGACAGCGGGCTGGGCGGCACCGGTGCCGTCGACCGGCTCGCCGTCGCCGGTCTCAACAGTCGGGCAGTCGCCGCGGCCGTCAAGGCCATCGGCGCCCGGACCAGCAGCCTCGTCGATCCCCTCATCGACACCGTCGGCAACACGGCCACCGCCCACCCGGCGTTGCTGCTCTGCTCGGCGTTGGAGCAGGCCAGCCCCGGCGAGACCATCGCAGTCGTGGCGTTGGCCGACGGGGTGGAGGTGATCGTGCTCAGGGCCACCGAAGCGGTAGCGGGCCACCGTCCAGCCGAGCCCGTCGCGGCCCAGATCGCCGCTGGCAGGCCGCTCAGCTACGGCCGATTCCTGGCGTGGCGCGGGATGGTCGAAGTCGAGCCGCCCAATCGGCCTCCGCCCAACCGGCCGTCTTCCTCGGCAGCCCACCGCCGGGCCGACTGGAAGTACGGGTTCGCCGGCACCCGCGACCGGTCCAGTCAGATGGTGCACCTGCCCCCGGCCCGGGTGTCGCAGAAGGGCGGAACGGCCGACGACACCGACCCTGCCCCCATGGCCCGCATTCCAGGCACCGTCGCCAGCTTCACCGTGGACCGGCTCGCCTACTCGCCCAGCCCGCCCACCGTGTTCGCGGTGGTGGACTTCGACGGAGGCGCCCGGGTGCCCTTGGAGCTCACCGACGTCGACGCCGACGAGGTGCAGGTCGGCATGCGGGTCGTTCCCACGTTCAGGCAGCTCTACACCGCCGACGAGATCCACAACTACTTCTGGAAGGCCCGACCGCTGCGCCCCGGCGAGCCCGGCGCAGCGTCAGCGGGAGCGGCGCCGTGAGCCCGCACGGCATCCGCGACCGGGTGGCTGTCATCGGCATGGGCTGCACGCCGTTCGCCGAGCACTGGGACCTCTCACTCGACGACCTCATCATCGACGCGGCCCACGCCGCCTACCGCTCGGCCGGCATCTCCCAGGACGACATCGACGCCTTCTGGTTCGGCACGTCGCAGTCGGCCGCCTCCGGACTGGCCATGGCCGGCCCGCTCAAGATCCAGGGCAAGCCGGTCACCCGGGTGGAGAACTACTGCGCCACCGGTTCAGAGGCCCTGCGTCAGGCCTGCTACGCGGTGGCCTCCGGCGCCTACGACACCGCCATGGCCCTCGGCGCCGAGAAAGTCAAGGACAGCGGATACCAGGGCCTCAACGCCTTCCCGATCCCCACCGACGGCACCCAGCGCACCCTGACCGCCGCAGCCATGTTCAGCCTGATCCTGCCCGCCTACGCGGCCCGCTACGGCGTGGACGCCGACGAACTGCGCTACGCCGCGGCCCGTATCGCCTCCAAGAACCACCACAACGGCGCCCGCAACCCGCGGGCCCAGTTCCGCCGGGAGGTGTCGGCCGAGCGGATCTGCGAGATGCCGGCGGTGGCCGGGATGCTGTCGGTGTTCGACTGCGCCGGGGTGGCCGACGGGGCCGCCGCCGCCATCGTCTGCCGGGCCGAGGACGCCGGTCGGTGGTGCGCCGACCCGCTCTACGTGAAGGGCCTGTCGGTGGTGACCGGCACCGGCGCCGGGTCGCTCGACCCCAACTACGACTACACCACCATGCCCGAGTGCGAGCAGGCCGCGGCCGACGCCTACGCCCAGGCCGGCGTCACCGACCCTCGGTCGCAGCTCGCCTTGGCCGAGGTGCACGACTGCTTCACGCCCACCGAGCTGGTGCTGATGGAGGACCTGGGGTTCTCGCGGAGGGGCGCCGCCTGGCGCGACGTGCTCGACGGAGTCTTCGACCTCGGCGGCGAGCTGCCCGTCAACACCGACGGCGGGCTCAAGTCCTTCGGGCACCCGGTGGGGGCCAGCGGTCTGCGGATGCTGTACGAGGTGTGGCTTCAGCTACGGGGCGCCGCCCCGACCGAGCGCCGCATTCCTGACACGGGCCGCACGCTGGGCCTCACCCACAACCTGGGCGGCTACCCCGGCGAGATCGTCAGCTTCGTGGGAGTCTTCGGCACCGAGCCGTCGGGACGGGGCGCGTGAGCCTCGCGCGGCCGCACCCCGCGAACTCGGTGCGAGTCTTGTGGACATACGACCCACAACTCTCCCGAGTTCCCCGCGGTCGGCTCAGGATGCGCGCCGTTGCCTCCCCGACAACCTATGGAGGATCTCTCAATGCCCGTTAGACCGCTCACCGGCATCCGAGTCATCGACCTCGCCGTGGACCGGGGCGAGCTGTGCGGACGCCTGCTCAGCGACCTCGGCGCCGACGTCATCAAGGTGGAGCCGCCCGAGGGCTCGCCCAGCCGCGGCTTCCCGCCCCTCGATCCCCTCACGCCGGAACACTCGCTGTTCTTCACCATGCGCAACTGCGGCAAGCGCAGCGTCGTCATCGACCCCGGCGACGACACCGACATGGAGCGCTTCGAGGCCCTGCTGGCGTCCGCAGACGCACTGATCGGCTCGGCCGAGCCCGGAGCAGCCGCCGCCGCAGGGTTCCCCGAGCTCGAGGCGGAGGCCCTGGCCGCCCGCCACCCCCACCTCGTCGTCGCGTCGGTCGCCGCCTACGGCCGCACCGGCCCCTACGCGGGCCGCGACGTGCCCGGCTCGGTCGTCGACGCCACGTCGGGAATGTGCTGGAAGGCGGGCCTGCCCGAGCGCGAGCCGCTCATGCCGCCGGGCAACATCTCCGGCGACGTGGCCGGCCTCGTCGCGGCCTTCGCAGTCGTGTGCGCCCTCATCCAGCGCGGCGACAACGGCGCGGGCCAGCTCATCGACGTGTCGGCCAACGAGGCCGCCGCCCAGATCACCGACTGGTCGCTGCCCAACTCGTCCAAGAGCATGATCGAGGGCGTCGAGCCGATGGAGATCAGGGCAGGGCCGGGACCGGTGTACACGATCCTGGCCGCGGCCGACGGCTTCGTGCGCCTGGTGGTGCTGAGCCCCCGCCAGTGGCACGCCATCCGGGCCTGGCTGGGCGAGCCCGACTACCTGCAGGATCCCGAGTACGACGGGTTCATTGCCCGGTTCATGATCGCCGACGCCGTGCTCAATCCGCTGTACGAGGAGCTGTTCTCCACCATGACGATGGAGGAGGTCGCCGAGGAGGCCCAGCGAAGGGGCATCGTGGCCACCCCCATCCTCAAGCCCGGCGACGTGATCACCAACGAGCACTTCGAGGCCCGCAAGACCTTCGACCGGGTGCCGCTGTCCACCGGCGGGACGATGAGCCTGCCGTCTGGGTGGATGGAGATCGACGGCGAGCGGGTCGGCCCCACCGGTCGCCCGCCCCATCTTGGCGAGCACACCGACGAGGTGCTGGCCGCCCTCGACGCCGAGGCGGCACCGCAGGCGGAAGGCCTGGTCGCCTGGCCCCCGGTGCCGAACGCCGCGCCCGAGCCGGGCCTGCCGCTGGCCGGGGTGCGGGTCGCCGACTTCGGCCACGGCGGCGTGGGGGTGGAGATCAGCCGGATGCTGGCCGAGTACGGCGCCGACGTGATCAAGATCGAGAGCCGCACCTACCCGGACTTCATCCGGGTGGTGCTGGGCGGGGAGATGTCGCCGTCGTTCGCCTCGTCGTCGCGGTCCAAGCGGAGCCTCGGCATCAACGCCAAGACCGACGAGGGCCGCCGGATACTGCTGGAAATGGCGACCGGGTCCGGCGACGCTCCCCGCTTCGATGTGGTGGTGGAGAACGGCTCGACCGGCGTCATGGACGGCCTCGGGCTCGGCTACCGCGACTTTGCCGCCGCCAATCCCGACGTGGTGATGGTCTCCAGCCAGCTGATGGGCTCGTCGGGCCCGTGGTCGGCCTGGCGGGGCTACGGCCCCAACACCCAGGTGACCGGGGGCATGACCCACCTCTGGGACTACCCCGACGTCGAGCGGCCCTCCGGCTCGCAGGCGATCTTCCCCGACCACTGGGCGGGCCGCATGGGCGCGCTGGCCGCGGTGGCGGCCCTGCTGGGCCAACGGCGGGGCGTGAGCGACGGCGGCTGCCACGCCGAGGTGTGCCAGGTCGAGCAGGTGGTGGGGGTGATGGGCGACCTGCTGGCCCGGGAGTCGCTACAGGCGGGCTCGGTCAAGCCCCAGGGCAACCGCCGCGACCGGGGCGCGCCCTGGGGGCTGTTCGCCTGCGAGGGCGAGGACCAGTGGGTGGCCGTCTGCTGTCGCACCGACGACGAATGGGCCGCGCTGGCCGGCCTCATCGGGATCGCCGACCCGGCGCTGGCCGCCGCGGAGGCCCGCCGCGAACGCGAGGACGAGATCGAGGAGGCCGTGTCGGCGTGGACCCGGACCCTCACCAAGCACGCGGTCACCGCGGCCTGTCTGGCCGTCGGAGTGCCCGCCGGCCCGATGCTGACCTCCTCGCAGCAGCTCCAGGACCCGCACCTGGCCGCTCGGGGCTACCTGGTGGAGATAGACCAGCCGCCCATCGGCACGATGACCATCGAGGGACCGGCCTTCGCGGCCACCGGCATGCCCGACGCCGACATCCGTCCCGCCCCCGCCCTAGGCGAGCACACCCGCGAGATAGTCGCCGAACTAGGCCTCGACCACTCCACCGTCGAAGACCTCATCGCCCGAAGAGTCCTCGAGACCGACGCTCCCGCCCCGGCCTAGAGGTCAAGCGAGCAGGGAGAGATCGCAGGGATCTCGGCCCTATCGGGGTTTGCTGCTCGGGTTGCACCGGGTGGAAGCGGCCGCCGGTGTGCCTATCATCTGATAGGCACTGTTCCGCGTGCCATCAGGGAGGAACGCAATGACCGTCCGACGTACCGCTTGTGTCGCGGCCGCGGATCAACGTCACCTGCTGCACCCGTACCAGATGTTCGACACCTATCAGCACGATCCCGTGCTGCCGGTGGCCCGCGGCGCCGGCGCGAGGCTCGTGGACACCGACGGACGGGAGTACATCGACGCCATGGGCGGGCTCTGGTGTACCAACATCGGCCTAGGCCGAGACGAGATGGCTGACGCCATCGCATCCCAGGTGCGCGACCTCGCCTACGCCAACCCGTTCACTGACATGACGACCGTGCCGGCAGTCGAACTGGCCGAGCGCCTGGCCGCCTTGGCCCCCGGCTTGTTGAACCGCGTCTTCTACACATGCGGCGGATCCACTGCGAACGACGCGGCCCTGCGCCTCATCCAGTACTACTGGGCGGTGCAGGGCGAGCCCGAGCGGCGCCACATCATCAGCAGGGTGGACGCTTACCACGGCACCACGGTGGCGTCAGCCTCCGTGGGGGGACGGCCCGCAGACCGCCTGCCGGAGTTCAGCTTCCTCACCGACACGATCCACCATCTCCGTTCGCCCAATCACTATCGATTCGGCGGCGACAGCACTGAGCAGGAGTTCGCAGACGACCTCGTGGCCGAGTTCGAGGCCAAGGTCGACGAACTCGGCGGCCCGAGCGCGGTCGCCGCCGTGTTCGCCGAGCCGATAATGGGCGCAGGCGGCGTCATCGTGCCCCCTGCCGACTACCTGCAGCGCATCTGGCGACTCTGCCGCGATCACGGCATCCTCTACGTGTCCGACGAGGTGGTCACAGGGTTCGGCCGGCTCGGGGAGTGGTTCGTCTCCGAGCAGATGTTCGGCATCCAGCCCGACATCATCACCTGCGCCAAGGGACTCACCTCCGGGTATCTGCCGCTCGGGGCGGCCATCTTCAGCGACGAGATCTTCGAGGCCGTCGCCGAGTCGGGCCACGGCCGCTACTTCCCTGTCGGCTACACCTACTCGGGCCATCCGGTGTCGTGCGCCGCGGCGCTGAAGAACATCGACATCATCGAGCGGGAGGGCGTCCTCCGCCACGTCAAGGAAGTCGGCCCATACTTCATCGAACAGCTCGGGACGCTCGCCGACCTTCCCATGGTGGGCGATGTGCGCGGCTCGCACCTGATGGCCTGCGTCGAGTTCGTAGCCGACCGCGCCACCAAGCGGAGGTACCCCGACCGGCTCGGCGTCGGGAAACGGGTGTCCAATGAGGCCGACGAGCTCGGGCTGATCGTACGGCCCATCGACAACCTCAACGTCATGTCGCCTCCGCTGGTGATCACCCGGCGCGACGTCGACACCATCGTGGCCCGACTGAGGGAGGCAATCGTCGCCGCACGCGCCCGGCTCGAGGCGGCCGGCTGCTCCTGACCCGGGCCGGCCGGCTCGATCAGGGCGCCTCCGGCACGACCAGGGCATCGCCCAACTCGCCCTGCGCCAGTTCACGACCGACGGCTCTGATCCCGTCCAGTTGGCTCGGGTCGGCCAGCAGGGCCCGGACTACGAACGATGCCAGATAGTCGCTGAACTGGTCAGGGTCCGGGTCGGGCTGACGGGCTGCGTCTATGAGGATTCCCTCGATCAGCCACTCCACGGCCGAGTTGGCGAACCGCGCGTCCAGGTCGGCCAGTTCGCCGGCGTCTATCCCCTTGGCGATCAGGGCGGTCTGGCGGTCCTGGATCCGGTCGTAGAGCGCTCGCGTGTCCGCGAGCTCAGGATCGTTCAACACGGCCACCACGGTCGTGCCGGTGAAGTCGTAGGGCGACGAGAGCATCCGCTGCACGTCGAGGAACAGGTAGCCGTAGAGCCGGGCCGCGGGCTGTTCGTGGCCGTTGTTGGCCTCCTCCAGCAGCCGCAGGGTGGGGGCGAACTCCAGCCGCTGCAACGTGTCCATGATCCGGCTCTTGCTGGCGAAGTGGTGGAAGAGCGAAGGCTGGCGGATCCCGACCTCATCGGCGATGTCGCGGGTAGAGGTGCCGTGGTACCCCCGCTGCGCGAACAGGCGAGAGGCCACCTGCAGAATGCGTTCCGGCGTCGTGCTCGTGCTGTCGTCCTTCGGATTCATTGCCCCTGAGTCGGCTGCCTCTCACGATCTTCGCACAGCCGGGCTTGACAGCCTACCTATCGCTTGATAGACCGGAGACCTATCATGTGATAGGCTAATGGGACAGCGGGGACACAGGCGGACACAACAGCCGCGTAGCTCGAACCGCCGCCCACACCCGAAGAACAAGGAGGACGGCAACATGCGTCGATCAGGTCAGAAGAGGCGTTGGCTGCCCAGGCTGGTGGTATTGCTCGCCGCATTCGGCCTCGTGGCCGCGGCGTGCGGCGGCGACAGCGACGGAACCGACCCCGGCACGAGCGCCGCCCCAGCATCCGACGGAGAAGACGTCGGTGCCAGCTCCGCGTCCGGTGCCGACGATGGTGAGATCATGTCCGACGACGCCGACGATGGCACGGCGCCGGACGCGCCGCGCCGCGGCGGGGAACTGCGGGTCATGCGAGGCCTGTTCCACGAGGGGTGGGATCCCGACTCCGCCCTGGAGCTGAGTTCCATCCAGTACATCCAGCATGTGATGGAGCCGCTGATCCGGGCCAATCCCGACGGCGAGACCCTCGCCCCCGGCCTGGCCGATTCCTGGGAGTACGACGCCGACGCCCTGACGTTCACCGTCAACCTCAATCCGGACGCGGCGTTCTCGGACGGGACACCGGTATCGGCCGAGGACGTGGTGTTCTCAGCCGAGGAGTGGAGGGCCGGCCCGAACTACGGCGTGATCTACGGCGCGTTGGGAGAAGCCGAGATCGTTGACGACCACACCGTGGTCTGGAGCCTCGAGTATCCGGACTCGAGCCTCGAAGCCATGCTGACATGGCAGTCGGCCGCGGTCATGCCCAAGGACTTCGGCGGACGCAGTCGAGAGGACTTCATGGCCGAGCCCATCGGCGCAGGCCCGTTCGCGGTCGAATCGTGGACCCCGGGCGCGGAACTCGTCCTGGTGCGCAACGAGCACTACCACCATCCGGACCGGCCCTACCTCGACCGGATCGTGATAACCGAGAACTCAGACGTCAACCAACGTCTGGTCGCCTATGAGGCGGGCGACAGCCACCTGATCCTGGTTCCTCCCTATGTGATCGAGGCGGTGCCCGCGGACGACCTGACCTTCGCTCCGGCGCACCTGATGCACTACTTGGGCTTCCGGACCGACTCGCCTCCCCTCGACGACACGCGGGTCCGGCGCGCGCTGGCGCTCGCCATCGACTACGAGTCGGTGCTGGCGCTCGGCAACGGCACTTGGACGAAGAGCTCGGGCGGCATCCCGCCCAACGTGGCTGACTGGGCGCCTCCGTCGCAGCCCTATTTCAGCCGCGACCTCGACCAGGCTGGCGAGCTTCTCGCCGAGGCGGGTGCGAGCGATCTCAGCCTGGAGCTGATCTACGACTCCGGCAACCAGTCCCACGACTTGGTGGCGCAGGTGATCCAGGCCTCCCTGGGAGACGCCGGCGTCGGCGTCGACGTCGTGGCCCTGGACACGAACTCCCACCTCGAGCGCACCGGCTCCGGCGAGTACCAGATGGACCTGTGGACCATGTCGGCGATCTCGCCGACGGCCATCGACCCCATCGGCTACTACCTGGCGGTGGACTACCTCTACACCGGCTATCCGCTCGACACCCTCGACGAAGTCTTCGTCGAGTTCACCGAGACCGACGACGACGCCGCCCAGGCCGCCGCCATCACCAAGGCCCAGGACGAGTTCGCGAGCGAGGCGCCCTTCGTGGCTCTGGCCGATCAGCGCTCGGCGTTCGCGGCACAGCCCTCCGTGAACGGCTTCATGCCCGCGCCGTGGGGCACTTGGTGGTACGACGGCATCTGGCTGTCCGAATAGCGCGGTCGCGGCAGATAGCGGCACGGCGCAGGACGACGGGTCTCGGACGAGGAGTCGACGTTGGGACGCTACGGATTCGTCGCGAAGCGGCTGGCCGTCTCGGTCCCGCTGCTCATGGGCGTGGTCTTCCTGGTGTTCCTCCTGCTGAAGGTGACACCGGGGGACCCCGCCCGGGTGGTGGCCGGGCTTCGGGCTTCCGACGCCGATGTCGCCGAGGTTCGCCAAGACCTCGGACTCGACGATCCCGTCGTCGTCCAGTACGGCAAGTACCTCGGTGGCGTGGTCCAGGGCGACTTCGGCTACTCCTTCAAGTCCCGTCAGCCGGTGACGTCGCTGATCGGCGACCGGCTGGAGCCGAGCGTCTGGCTCATCACCGGAGGGCTGCTGGTGAGCCTCGTCATCGCCCTGCCCTTGGGCATCTGGGCCGCCTACCGTCGAGACGGCCTGGCTGATCAGCTCATTCGGGGGCTCAGCCTGCTTGGTGTGACCCTGCCCGCGTTCTGGGTCGGCCTCATGCTCATCATCCTGGTGGCGCTGCCCACCGGCTGGTTCCCGACCGGCGGGTTCGGTGACAGCGCTGCGTCGCATCTGCACCACATCGCGCTGCCGTCGGCAACGCTGGGCATCTCCATGGCGCCAGTGTTGATCCGGAGCCTGCGCTCGTCGACCAACAGGGTCTTGGAGAGCGACTACGTGCAGTTGGGCCGGTCCATCGGCTCATCGGGCGTCGGGCTCATACGCCGGTTCGTGGCTCGCAACACCGTCTCGTCGATGATCACCCTTCTGGCGATCGAGACGAGCTTCCTGCTGTTCGGCATGCTTGTCATCGAGACCACGTTCAGCATCCCGGGCTTGGGCCAGGGCATGGTGCTGGCGGCCTCCCAGCGGGACTTCCCCGCCATTCAGGGCTACACGCTGCTGTTCGCGATCGTGGTCGTGGGCGTCTACCTCGTCGCAGACGTGATCAACACCCTGATCGACCCGAGGGTGGAGATCTCGGGATGACCGCCTCCGTGACCGAGACCGTCGAAGCTGCACCGCGGCTGCGTCCGAGAGCGTGGACGGCATGGACGGCGCAGATATCCGCCAAGTTCTGGGTCGGGGCGGTGATCGTGGCCGTCTACATCCTCCTGGCCCTGCTGGCGCCCGTCATCGCACCCCACGATCCCAACGCCCAGGATGTGGTGAACCGGCTGGCCGATCCTTCCAGGGACCATCTGGCGGGCACAGACGAACTGGGCCGAGACGTGTTCTCACGGCTGCTGCACGCGGCGCGCGTCGATCTCACCGTCGGATTCCTGGGCGCCCTGCTGCCGCTGCTGGTCGGCACCGCGATCGGCGCTCTGGCCGGCTACATCGGAGGCTGGGTCGACGCCGTGATCATGCGCGTCGCCGACGTGGTGCAGGCCTTCCCTCCCTACATCTTGATGATCGCGCTCGTCTTCGCTCTCGGCCAGGGCGCGGGCACCATCCTGCTGGCCTTCGCCTTGACCGTATGGGTGATCTACGCCCGGCTCATCCGCGACGAGATCCTGCGGGTGCGCGGCCTCGACTACGTCCATGCGGCGAGGGCCTCGGGGATTCCCCGCTGGCGCATCATCGTCCGCCACGTCCTGCCCAACACGATGTCGCAATCGCTGGTGTACTTCACCACCGACATCCTGTTCGCCATCCTGGCCCTGGCGGCCTTCTCCTTCATCGGGCTCGGCATTCCGCCCCCCACCGCCGAATGGGGCGCCATGATTGAGGGCGGCAAGGAATTCCTGCGCGACAGTTGGTGGCTGACGGCTTCACCCGGCATCGCCCTGTCGATCCTCGGTCTCGGGTTCATGCTGTTGGGCGACGGCCTCGACGACTGGCTGTCCCGGTGAGCGCCGCCTCCGACACTGCGGGCGCGGGCGGAGAGCGAGATCAGCCCATGCTGTCGATCAGAGACCTGCACGTCAGCTTCCGCGGGCGCGAGGGGACCGTGACGCCGGTCGATGGGGTGGACCTGGACGTCGCCGGGGGCGAAGTGCTCGGCATCGCAGGCGAGTCCGGTTCGGGCAAGAGCCTCACCCTCAAGGCCATCCTCGGGTTGCTGCCCCGCGGGGGGTTCGTGTCGGCCGGCGAACTGCGGTTCTCGGGAGACGGAGGCCGGCCTCGGCCCTACGACCCGGCAGTGGTGCGGGGTCACGGCATGTCGATGGTCTTCCAGGAGCCGATGACTGCCCTGAACCCGACGATGCGGGTTGGCGATCTGATCGGCCTCGGCTTGCGGCTTCACCACGGCCGCTCCCGGGCTCAGGCCCGGTCCGAGGCAGTGGAATTGATGCGGGAGGTCGGCATCCCGGCACCGGAGAGAAGGGCCCGAGCGTGGCCGCACGAGTTGTCGGGCGGGCTGCGCCAGCGCGTGATGATCGCGACCGCCCTGTCGACGCTGCCCCGTCTGCTGCTGTGCGACGAGCCAACCACCGCGCTCGACGTGACGGTTCAACGCCAGATCTTGATGCTGCTGCGCAAACTGGTGGCCGAGCGGGGCATGAGCATGGTCTTCGTGACCCACGACCTGCCGGTTCTGGGCCAGCTCGCCGACCGGATCGCGGTGATGTACGCGGGCCGGATCGTCGAGGTTGACGGGGCCTCGCGCCTGTTCCACCGACCTAGCCATCCCTACACCCATGCGCTGATGCACTCTGCGCCCGTGATCGACGCCGTGTCCGACACTCTCGCGGGAATCGGGGGCCGCCCGCCGGATCCGCGGGCCTTCCCGCGTGGCTGCCGGTTCGCTGACCGTTGCTCCCATGCCCTCCCCGAATGCGGAGATGCTCCCTACCGGCTGGCGGCTGGCGACGGCGTTGCCGCGTCGGCCTGCATCCGCAGCCTTGAGCTTCAGGGGATCCGATGAGCGCCGCGGTGGCTGCTGAGGCTGGCGTGCGCGACGGCCGTAAGGAGGACGCCGCGCTGGAGGTCGACGGGCTCACGGTGCGCTTCGCCGTCGACAAGTCCTGGCTGAGCCGGCTGAGGGGCCGGGCCGCCGACCTCACCGCAGTGGACTCGGTGAGTTTCGCCGTCCCCCAGGGCCGCAGCGTCGGCATCGTGGGGGAGAGCGGCTGCGGGAAGTCCACGGTCGCCAAGGCGCTGGTGGGTCTGGTGGCGCCCACCTCGGGCACGATCAGCTTCGCGGGGAGAGAGCTCGGGTTGCGCCGGTCCCGTCAAGAGCGCCGTCGCATCCAGATGGTCTTCCAGGATCCCGGCTCGTCACTCAATCCCTCCATGACTGCCCGCCAGGCACTCTCCGAGCTGCTCAAGGTGCACGGCATGGTTCCCGGCGACCGCGTCGACCAGCGCTGTGCGGAACTGCTCGATCTTGTGGAGCTGCCGGCCCGGTTCCTCGACGTGCGGCCCCGGCGCCTGTCGGGCGGTCAGCGTCAGCGCATCGGCATCGCCCGGGCTCTGGCCCTCGAGCCCGATGTGCTCATAGCGGACGAGTCGGTGGCGGCCCTGGACGTGTCGGTGCAGGCGTCGGTGCTGAACCTTCTGACCGACCTGCGCCGGCGGCTGAACCTGACCCTGCTGTTCATCTCCCACGACTTGGCCGTGATCAGGCATGTGTCCGACGAGGTGCTCGTGATGTACCTCGGCGGGATCGTGGAGAGTGGCCCGGCCGAGCGGGTGTTCGACGTGCCCAAACATCCGTACACCAAGGCCCTTCTGGCATCCGCGCCCCGGCTCAGGCGCGACCTGACAGACCTGGTTCCGCTGGTCGGCGAGCCCCCCAGCCCTCTCGACCTGCCTTTCGGCTGCCGTTTCGCGGGCCGTTGTCCCGAGGTCTTCGACCGCTGCCACGCTGAGCGTCCCTCCCTCATCGACCATGCGCAGGGTTGCGCCGCCTGCTGGCTCGTCGAACGCGGCCAGCCGTGACGGTGAATGTTTATCTGAATTTCACTTATAATCTAGCTAATAACCTGAAATTACAGAAACCATGGTATTGTAGTACTTGATGTACAGGAGACTTGCTGGCTCAGCAGTTGCCAGCTAGAATACTTGGAGGAACAGCTATGGATACTTCGATCATTGCAACCCTCATCGGCCTCGTGGGCGGCGGAGCGGTAGGAGCTCTCGGCTTCATCCTCACGGGAATCCGGGCCGAGCAGAGGACCAACGGCGAGCGCCTCAAGGCCCATGGAGAGTGCCTCGCCAAAATCGACGAACGCACGAAGGCCGACAGTAAGCGCCTCTTCAACTTCGAGGAGCGCCTCGGCGGGCTCGAGGCGGGCTTCGGCAGGCTGGAGGAGCGCTCCATCTCGGAGTTCGGGCAGATCAAGGATGTGCTCGCGAGAATGGAAGCCACCCAGGCGAGAATGGAAGCTACCCAGGCCGAGCACGGCCGACAGATCGAGAAGCTGGGCGGCGACCTTCCCTAAGGGGCCCCGCTGCAAACTGGCCAGCTCGCGCCGCGGTCAGCCGGCTTCGCTGTGGGTCACGGGCTCTTCGCCCATCCACTCCCGCAGGGTGTTCTTGAGCTTGGTCTGCTGGATGAACAGGTCGTGCTCCGCGTCGGCCTCGCCTGCGGGCTGGGGCGCCTTGAAGTAGAAGCTGAGCCACTCCTGCACGCCTGACTCGCCCGCCCGGGCGGCCAGGTCCATGAACAGGGCCAGGTCGAGCACGATCGGCGCGGCCAGGATCGAGTCCCGGCACAGGAAGTCGACCTTGATCTGCATCGGGTAGCCGAGCCAGCCGAAGATGTCGATGTTGTCCCAGCCCTCCTTGTTGTCGCCCCGGGGCGGGTAGTAGTTGATCCGCACCACGTGGTGGATCTCGTCGTAGAGGTCGGGATACAGCTCGGGCTGCAGGATCGTGCCCAGCACCCCCAGCTTGGAGACCTCCTTGGTCTTGAAGTTCTCGGGGGCGTCGAGCACCTCGCCGTCGCGGTTGCCCAGGATGTTGGTGGAGTACCAGCCCCGCAGGCCCAGCATCCGGGCCTTCAGGCCGGGCGCGATCAGCGTCTTCATCAGGGTCTGGCCGGTCTTGAAATCCTTGCCCGCCACCGGCACGCCCCGGACGCGGGACAGCTCCTCCATGCACGGCAGGTCGACGGTGAGGTTGGGGGCGCCGTTGGCGAACGGCACATCGCTCTGCAGCGCGGCGTACGCGTAGATCTGGCTGGGGGCGATGGCGTCGTGGTCGGCCTTGAGCCCGGCCTCGAACGACTCCACCGACTCGTGCACCTCGGTCGGCTCCGAGAACGCCTCGGTGGAGCCGCACCACACCATCACCAGCCGGTCGCAGTCGTGGGCGCTACGGAAGCTCTCGATGTCGTCCATCAGGGCCTGGGCCTGGTGCCATTTGGACGCCGACGGCTTGACCCGCACGCCGTCGAGGCGGCTCACCCATTGCCGGTCGAACACCGCGTCCATGGCCACCACGCTTTCGAGCTCGGCGGAGATGGCGCCGAGTTCGCGTTCCTCCAGCACGCCGCAGGTGCGGGCCGCCTCCAGGACGTTGGCCGACAGCGGGTCCCAGCCGCCGAAGACCAAGTCGTCGAGGCCGGCCAGCGGCACGAACTCCCTGATCGGGGGATTGCGGTTCTCGGTCTTGGTGCCGAGGCGGATGTGGGCCATCTGGCTGATCGAGCCGATGGGCGGGCTCAAGCCCCGCCGGGCCGCGATCACCCCCGCGACGAAGGTGGAGGCCACCGCGCCCATGCCGGGCGTCAGCACGCCCAGGTTGCCGGTGGCTGGCGCGACCTGACGGGCGGTCCCCTTCACGCCCGTCGCGGGCGTGAAAGCCGAGGCGCGCCCCGAGTCCCGGTCCGGCTCTGCTTGAGTTGTGGCAGCAGTCATGTCGAACATAGTAAAGGGTTGCTTCAAGAGAATGGATAATAGTGAAGTAAAACTGAACTAACCTGGGCGGATGGCCGTCGCCCTGCCTGATCTGTCGATCCGTCAGCTCGAGTATCTGGTAGCGGTTGCGGACGCGGACACGTTCGCACTGGCTGCCGAGCGGGTCGGTGTGAGTCCCTCGGCTCTCTCGCAAGGACTAGCCGAGCTGGAGCGCCGCATCGGCGTGCCGCTGTTCGACCGGGAGGGCCGGCGCCGGGTGCTGCGAAACGACGTCCGGCCCGTTCTCGACCACGCCCGCCAGGTGGTGGCCCTCACCGCCGACCTGACCGAATGGGCGCAGCGGACCCGCTCGGGGGACCACGGGCGGCTCCGCCTCGGAATGATCGACGCCTCGGCTGTCCAGCACCACGGCGAGGCGCTGCGACGCTTCCGGGCCGAGCACCCCGGGCTGAGGATCCATCTGCGGGTAGCGCCCTCGGGCGAGCTGCTGCGAGAGCTCGTGGACGGGGCTCTCGATCTGGCGGTTTGCGTGGAGCCTCCCGAGTCGGTCAGGGGCGTGCGCGCCGAGCCGCTGCTGAGCGAGGACCTCTCCGTCTACGCACCCGATGGGCGCCGGCAGCCCGGACCCGGAGCCGGCTGGGGTCCGTGGGTGCTGTTCCCCCGGGGCGCGCACACCCGGGCGGTGGCGGAGACCGCTCTTCGCCGACGGGGGGCGCCGCTCGATGTGGTGGCCGAGTCGCACCAACCCGAGGTGCTGTGCGAGATGGTGCGGCTCGGGCTGGGATGGTCGGTTCTGCCCGCGGTGCAGGCCGAGTGGGGCGATCGGCCCCTGACGGGCTGCGGAGTGCTGGCCCGTCGCCGGCTCGTCACCGCGCGCCGCTCCGGAGCGGCCCCCCATCCGGCCGGCCTGCTGCTTGAGAAGGCTCTGCGAGCCGCACCGCCGATATCGACGTAGCCATGCCCGCGCCCAGGCCCCGTGCTCCGGCCCGAGGCGGGGCGATAGGTTGACGCGATCGACGACCACGACGAAGGGACGGGCAACATGAGCAGCGCCGAAGCAGCGTACGCGGTCCTGAAGGCCAGCGAGGGAACCGAGAGGGGGTACAGCGACTGGTTCGAGGTCACCCAGAGCCAGATCGACGCCTTCGCGGACTGCACCCACGATCACCAGTTCATCCATGTCGACGAGGAGCGGGCCAAGGCCGAGACGCCCTTCGGTGGCACCATCGCCCACGGCTTCCTCACACTGTCCATGCTCTCCCACTTCATTCAGTCGGTGCCGTCGGAAGAGCCGCAACTCGAAGGCGCGGTCATGGGCATCAACTACGGCTTCGACCGGGTGCGCTTCATCAATCCGGTCCAGCGGGGCAAGCGGGTGCGGGCCCACGTCGCCGTCAAGTCGGTGGAGCTCAAGGGCGCGTCCGTGCAGACCACGAACACGATCACCGTGGAGATCGCGGAAGTGGCCAAACCCGCCCTGGTGGCCGAATGGGTGATCCGCACCGTGTTCGACTCGTGAGCGCACCCTGCGGCCTGCCCACGGCGAGGCACATGCGGTGGCTCGCGAGCGCACGCCCGTGCCGACCCACCGACAACCACGAGGGGAACCCATGAACACCTACCCGATCCGGGTCGGCAGCTGCCTGTTCACCATGGTCGATCCCGAGCGTGGCCACGAGGTGGCCTACAACCGCTGGTACGAGCGCGACCACTTCTACGCAGGGTGCCTGGTCGGACCGTGGCTGTTCTCGGGGCGGCGCTGGGTGGCCACCCGCGACCTCAAGGACCTGCGGTTCCCGGACGACTCGCCGCTGGCCGTGCCGATAGACGCCGGCTCCTACTTGGCCGTCTACTGGGTCCACGAGGGCCGCCACCGCGAGCACTTCGCGTGGGCCATCGACCAGGTGGTGGACCTCTACAAGGACGGGCGCGGCTTCAACAACCGGATCCACGCCCACACCGTGCTGCTGCACAAGCCGTGGTCGCACTACCGCGACGACGACCCGGTGCCCATCGAGCTGGCCCTCGACCATCCCTACCGGGGATTGGCCGTGATGGCGGTCGACCCGGCCGAGGGCGCCGCCCCCAACGGCCTCGACGCTCATTTGCAGGCCGAGGCCCTGCCCGCGCTGATGGAGGGCTCGAGCGTGGCGTCGATGGTGTCGTGGCGCTACATCGACCCGGTCGGCGGCGAGACGGAGCGGGCCCCCATGGACCTGGGCACACCGGCCGGCCCGGCCGAGCGCCAGGTGCAGATGTTCTTCCTCGACGGCGACCCGGCCGACGCCTGGGACCGGTTCCGGGCCTACGCGGCCGGGCTGGCCGACGCCGGCGTCGGGAACGTGGTGTTCGCGGCCCCGTTCCGCCCCACCATCGTCGGCACCGACACGTACACAGACCAGCTCTGGTAAGCGCGAAGGGAGACTCGATCCCATGATTCTCGAAGGACGAACCGTGCTGGTGGTGGGCGTCGGCCCTGGGCTGGGCTCAAGCTGTGCCCGGCTGGCCCTGCGCGACGGGGCCAATGTGGCCGTGATGGCCCGCAATTCCGAGCGCCTGGCCGCGGCCGCGGCCGAGCTCGACCCGACAGGCGAGCGGATCGTCGCCTGCCCGGGCGACGTCACCAGCCAGGACGACTGCAACGCGGCGGCCGACGCGGCGGCCGAACGCTTCGGCGAGCTTCACGCGGTGGTCAACGTGGCCGCCCTCGACACCCAGAAGGGGGCGTTCCACAACACCACCGACGAGGACTGGACGCTCAACCTCACCGTCAACGTGCTCGGCGCGGTGCATGTGGTTCGGGCGGTCGAGCCACACATGAAGGCGGCCGGAGGGGGCTCGGTGGTGCTGATCGGGTCGCAGGCGTCGATGAGGCCGGTGGCAGAGTTCCCCCAGAGCCCCTACGGAGCGGCCAAGTCGGCGCTGCTGTCGGTGGCCCGCGACCTCGCCTCCGAGCTCGGCCCGTCGGGGATCAGGGTCAACACGGTTGTTCCGAGCTGGATGTGGGGACCCAACGTCAAGCTCTACTGCGAGTGGCAGGCCGGCGTGAGAGGCATCACCGCCGAGGAGGTCAAGCACGAGATCGCCCAGGGGATGGCCCTGCGGGAGATGCCCAACGACTCCGACGCGGCCGAGGCCGCGATGTTCCTGGCCTCCGAGCGGGCCCGGATGATCACCGGCCAGACCCTCGTAGTCAACGCCGGCCACTTCTACCCCGTCGCCTAACCGCCCCGCGCGCCCACCGGCGCCGCAATCCGCCGGTTGAACGTCAACCGCCCCAGGTTCCTCACGAGGTGATCGGCATTGGCTCTAGTGGTTCCGAGTCCCTCAAGGACATGACGGTGGTGCGCCTGCGGGGCGTTGTCGTGCTGCTGGGGGGCTTCCCGGCGCTGGCCGGAGCCGACCTCGACGTGGGCCGCTCCGAGGTGGTGCTGGTCGGAGGCGCCAACGGGGCCGGCAAGTCGACCCTGTTGCATCTGTGCGCCGGTCTTCTCCCGCCGGCGTCGGGCCAGGCCGAGGTGCTTGGTTGCGACCTGGGCGACGACCGGGCCGCGGTGCGCCGCCGGGTCGGTCTGTTGGGCCACGACACCGCCCTCTACGGCGAGTTGAGCGCAACCGAGAACCTGAACGTCTGGGCCCGGGCGGCCAGAGTGCCCGACGCCGATGTCTCACGCGCACTCGATCGTCTGGGCCTGCCTGAGCGCCTGCGGGACGTGCCGTCGGCGCGCCTGTCGGCGGGGCAGCGTCGTCGGGTCGCGCTGGCCGCGATCGTTGTGCGCCGGCCCGAACTGTGGCTGCTCGACGAGCCCCACGCCGGGCTCGACCGTGACGGCAGACAAATCGTGGACAGCATTGTGAGCGAGGCAGCCGGAGCCGGGGCCGCGGTCTTGCTCGCCTCCCATGAGGCGGGCCCGGCAGACGGTTTGGCAACTCGGGCCGTGACCATGGTCGGTGGGACGGTGAGTGCCGGTGTGGCGTGACCTGAGAGCCCTCGTGGGCGATGCGGGCCTGGTGGCGGCCAAGGACCTCCGCATTGAATGGCGGGCTCGCACCACTGTGGGCCAGATCGTGCCCTTCGGGCTGCTAGTGCTGGTGCTGTTCGGCTTCGCGCTCAGCGCCAACCGTCCGACGCTTCGGCTGGCCACGCCGGGGTTGCTCTGGATGACGGTGCTGTTCGCAACCGTGGTGGCGGTGCAGCGCTCCGCGGCGGTGGAGTCAGCCGACGGTGCCCGCCGTGTGCTGCTGCTCAGCGGCATGTCGCCCGCCGCTGCCTTCGTCGGCAAGGCCGCCGCGGTGGCGGTGCAATTGCTGGCAGTGGAGGTGGTGCTCATCGCCGGCGTCGTCGTGCTCTACGACGCCAGGATCGAGTCGCTTCCATTGGTCGCGGCGGCGTCGGCCGCGGCGACCGTGGGGCTGTCGGCCGCCGGTAGCCTGCTAGGTGCTGTGGTTGCAGGAGTCCGAGCCCATCAGACGGTCCTGCCGATCCTGCTGTTGCCGGTGGTGGCGCCGGTGCTGATCGCCGCGACCAGGGCCTTCGAGGACGCCTTGGGCCTCTCCGCACTCAACGGCTGGTCATGGGTTGCGCTGCTGGCCGGTTTCGCCGCCGTGAACGCGATGATCGGCGCAGCCGTCTACGGCGCGCTGATGGATGACGTATGACCCCCACGGAGTCGGCGACCGCCCCTCAACTGGTCGGGTACTTGGGCGACTCGGCCCGCACCGGGTCGCGCTTCACGTTCTGGCTCGGGGCGGCGACTCTGGCCGGCCTCGGTGCCGTGGCTGCGCTCGGTCTGCTGGCCGCGCCCGCCGACGACGTTCAGGGAGACGCGGTGCGGATCATCTTCGTGCATGTGCCGTCAGCGTTCGGTGCCTACGCCGCGTTCGGGCTCACCGCGCTCGGCTCGGTCATGTGGCTGTGGCGGCGATCGGTGTGGTGGGACATCGTGGCCCACGCTGGAGCCGAGGTGGGCGTGCTGCTGTGCGGTCTCACCCTCGTCACCGGGATGCTGTGGGGTCGGCCCACCTGGGGCACCTATTGGGAATGGGGAGACGTGCGCCTTGTCACCACCCTCATCCTGTTCTTGGTGATGGTGGGCTACCTGTCGGTGCGGGCCCTCGGCGGCGAGGCGGACTCAGTCGCTACCCGGGCCGCGGTGGTGGGACTGGTCGGCGCGGTCAACATCCCCATTGTGAACCGCTCGGTGGACTGGTGGGCCAACCGCACCCTGCACCAGCAGTCCTCCATCACCGACGGCAAGCTCGAGGACCTGACGCTGTTCACGCTGTTCCTGGCGCTGGTCGTGGTGGCCATGGCGATCCTGTGGATGATCGTGCACCGTTTCCGTATCGCCTGGCTGGA
This sequence comes from Acidimicrobiales bacterium, assembly GCA_963667505.2. GTDB lineage: Bacteria > Actinomycetota > Acidimicrobiia > Acidimicrobiales > Aldehydirespiratoraceae > Aldehydirespirator. The sequence continues at coordinate 4,070,385 of OY763490.2, forward strand.
GCGCCAACTGGCCGAACGCGACCTTCGTGACGCCATCAAGGCCCGGCGAGCCGAGGCCTTTCGATGAGCAGCCCCGACGGTCGAAGCCGGCCGGGATGCCCGCGAGGCGAGTCGTCCAGGAGCCTGAAGCCGTGAGTCAGGTCGGCTATGTGGCCGCGGCCTGGGGCGTGACGCTGGCCGCGACCGGCTTGTACGCCGTGGCCCTGAGGCTGCGCGGACGCCGCTTGTTGCGCCGTGCCCGCGCCTTGGGCAGCGACGACGCTCCGTGAGCGTCGTGGACGACACCCCATCAGACGTCGGCCTTACGCCGGTCGCGCCGCGGCCCGCCCGCCCCGGCGGCCGCCGCCGTTGGGCCGCGGTTCTGGTGGTGGCCGGCGTGGCGGTGGCGGTGGCGCTGCTGGTCAACAACCTCCTGGGCGACGCCGCGCTGTTCTTCTACAACGCGGACGAGGCAGTGGAGCGCCGCGACGAGCTCGGCTCGCAGCGCTTCCGCATACAGGGCACGCCGGTGGGCGAGGCCGCCGAATCCTTCGACGACGATCGGCCCGTGCTGGTATTCGCCATCGGCTTCGAGGGCGCTCTGGTCGACGTGGTGCACACCGGCGACCCGCCGGAGCTGTTCCAGCCCGGCGTGCCGGTTGTACTGGAAGGCGCCTGGGCGCAGGGTTCGGGGCCGGTGGCCGCCGACGGCTGGCACTTCTCGTCTGACCGGATGCTGGTCAAGCACGACAACGACTACCGCGACCGCGACGACTACGAGCAAAGGCTCACCGAAGCCGACCAAGGCCTACCGGCGTCGTGAGGGCGCTCAGCCCATGAACCCGCTAATGCAATCCTTGCAATTTTCGGCAGGTATGACCGGTAGACGCGAAGAAATGCCCGTCCGACGGCACATCTCGGTGGCAGCGCCGTGACCAACGTCACCGTGGGTTCGGCGGCGGTGGCGCTGGGGACGGCAGCCGCGCTCTGCGGGGTGGCGGTCACCGCTCTCGGCTTGGCGGGACGGCATCGGCGGTGGGGGCGCGACGCCCGCTGGCTGGTGTTCGTGATGGCGGCCGCGGCCGTCAGCGCGGTGGCGGTGATGGAGCGGGCGCTCATCACCCGGGACTTCTCGGTGAGGTTCGTGGCCGAGAACGGCTCGTTCACCACGCCCGCAGTGTTCAACGTGGCCACTCTGTGGTCGGCTCTGGAAGGCTCGATCCTGCTCTGGGTGCTGGTGCTGTGCGGCTACACGGTGGCGGTGGCGGTGAAGTTCCGCGGCCGCGGCGACGACCCGATGATGGCCTGGGCGCTGCTGGTGATGTTCGCGGTCAGCGCCTTCTTCTTCGCGTTGATGGTGGGGCCGGCCGATCCGTTCGTGGGTGTCGACGTGCCGCCCGGCTACAACGGCCCCGGCCCCAACCCGCTGCTGCAGAACCACATCCTGATGGCGTTCCATCCGCCGATCCTCTATCTCGGATACGTCGGGTTCACAGTGCCGTTCGCCTTCGCGATGGCCGCGCTGGCCACCGGGCGCCTGGGCGAGGGATGGCTGATGGCCACCCGGCGCTGGACGGTGTTCGCCTGGGGATGCCTCACGCTGGGAATCGTGCTCGGGGCGTGGTGGAGCTACGAGACGCTGGGCTGGGGCGGCTACTGGGCATGGGACCCGGTCGAGAACGCCTCGTTCCTGCCGTGGCTCACCGGCACCGCCTACCTGCACTCGGTGATCGTGCAGGAGCGTCGAGGGATGTTGCGGGTCTGGAACCTGTCGCTGGTGATCGCCACATTCTCGCTGACCATCCTCGGCACGTTCCTCACCCGGTCGGGGGTGCTCGACTCGGTGCACGCTTTCACCGAGTCGGGCATCGGCCCGGCCATCCTCGGGTTCTTCGCCGTGGTCGTGGCGGTGTCGCTGGCCCTGATCGCCTGGCGCGGCGACCGGCTGCGCACCCCGGGTGCCATCGCCTCGCCGGTTTCCCGGGAGGGAGCCTTCCTGGCCAACAATGCCCTGTTCGCTGCGTTCGCGTTCGTGGTGCTGCTCGGCACAGTGTTCCCGCTGATCGTGGAGGCCGTCGACGGGCGCACCATGTCAGTGGGCAACCCCTACTTCGACCGCATGACCCGCCCGGTGGGGCTGGCCCTGTTGTTCCTCATGGCGGTGGCGCCCCTGCTGCCCTGGAGCGGGACATCGGCGCCGCTGCTGAGCCGCAGGCTGCTGGTACCCGCCTGGACGGCCGCGGCGGCGATGGTGCTCGCTGCGGCGCTGGGAGGCCGGGGATGGGCGCCCATGCTCGCGTTCGGCCTGGGAGGCTTCGCGGGCGGCGCCGCGCTGCGCCAACTCGCGGCCGCAGTGCGCAGGCACGGGCTGCGGGGCCTGACCGGCCGCACCAACGGGGGGATGGTCGTGCATGTCGGCGTTGTGCTGGTGGCGGTGGCGCTGGCCGCGAGCCAGTCCTACGTCCGCCAAGCCGAGTTCGACCTCGAGCCCGGTCAGTCGGCGGTCTTCGCCGGACACGAGATCGTCTACGTCGGCTCGGCCGTGACCGTCCACAGCAACCGCACGGAACGCTCGGCCTACGTGCGGGTGGACGGGGCCAAGACCTACGCCCCGGCTATCGCCACCTACCCGTTCGCGGGGCGCACCATCGGCATCCCGTCGGTGCGCTCCACCCTGCGCGACGACGTGGCCCTCTCGGTGTTGTCGTTCCCTGAGGACAATGCCGACGGCCCGGGCCGGGTGATTCTGCGAGTGACTGTTCAGCCGCTCGTGGCCTGGCTGTGGCTGGGCGGGATCGTGATGGCGGTAGGAACCGCGCTGTCGCTGCTGCCGGGAGGCTGGCCGTCTCGCCGCCGCGGCTCCGGCGATGCTCCGGTCGAGACGACTGGGACGGCCGCGGCTGCTGGGCCGGTAGAGGCTGCTGGGGCGGCTGCGGCGGCGGGACTGGAGATGCAGGCAGGACCGCCGTGACTGAACCCCAGGGCACCGCTTCGTCGGGCCGCAGGATCCCGGCCCGGGCGGTGTGGATCGCGCTGCCGGTCGCGGTGGCCGCCGCGCTGTTGGTGCTGCTGCTGGCCACCCGCGACTCCGCGCCCGAACGTCGGGCTTCCAGTCCGCTGCTGGGCGGGCTAGCGCCCGCGGTGGCGGGTACCACCATCGAAGGCCAGCCATTCGACCTCGACGACTGGCGGGGCCGTTGGGTGCTAGTCAACTTCTTCCAGAGCACCTGCGTGCCCTGCATCGTCGAGCACCCTGAGCTCGTCGCCTTCGCGGCGCGCCACGCCGTCGCCGACGACGCCCGTGTCGTCTCGGTGGTCTTCGACGACAGCGAGGACAACGTGCGGGAGTTCTTCGCCGTCCACGGGGGCGACTGGCCGGTGTTGGCCGAGGGGGCCACCGCCGCGGCGGTCGCCTACGGCGTGACCGGCGTGCCCGAGTCCTACCTGGTGGCCCCGTCGGGAGTCGTCGTGTGGAAGCAGCTCGGCGGGGTGACCGCCGACGCCATCGACGGCGTGATCGCCCGCCTCAGCGTGCCCGCATGAGCAGTCACACCCGGAGTTGGCCGGGGCGCCGTGCGATGAGCGGCCGGGTCTGGGCCAAGTCGGCGGCGTGGGCATGAGCCGGCGGGCTTGGAGTTGGGCGGCGGCTGTGGCGGTGGCCGCGGCCGCGTTCCTGTACGGGGCCACGGCCGAGAGTCCGCCCCGCACCAACGCTGACCGGGTCCACCAGCTGGCCCAGGGCCTAGCGTGCCCGGTGTGCGCCGGCCAGTCGGTGGCCGAGAGCGACGTGTCGGTGGCCCGCGAGATCCGCCGCCAGATCGCGCTGTGGGTGGACGAGGGGCGCAGCGACGCTTACATCCGCGAGCAGATCGTGTCGGTGTACGGCGAGCAGACCGACTACAACCCGCCCGCCTCCGGCCTGTCGAGCCTGGTGTGGATACTGCCTCTCGTGGCGTCCGGCGGCATCGGCGCGGTGCTGGTGGTCACTCTGCGCTCAGCCCGCCGACGAGCCGCGGCGGCCGACGACCGGCCGGCGATGCCCCGCCGACGATGGCGGGCCGTGGCCGCGTGGACCGCCGCGGTGGTGCTGTTCACCGCGGCCGCGGGCGTGCTGGTGGCCCGCTTCTCGGGAAGCCGCGGCGTGGGCGACTCGATCACCGGCGAGATCCGCGTCACCGCCCGCGAGCTGAACTTCCAGGCCCTCGAGGCCTTCAACGACGGCGACATCGACGGCGCCATCGCGCTCTATGACGAGGCCCTCCAGCAGCAGCCCTCCAACGCCGAGGCCCTCACCTACCGGGGATGGCTCACCTCGCGCCGCGGAGACGCCCCTGTCGCGGTCGCCTACCTCGACGACGCCATCGCCTCGGACCCGGACTACGCCGACGCCCGGCTGTTCCGCGCCATCGTGGCCCTGGATGCCGGCGACGCCGAGCGGGCGGCCTCAGAGCTGGCCGCCTTCGACGCGCTCGACCCCTCACCGGACGCCGAGGCGCTGGTGGCCCAGGCCCGGGTGCGCGAGCGCATCGCCGAAGCCGTCGGCCTCGCCGCGCTGGAAAGGGTGGACGCGGTGTACTCCGCGCCCGGCCGGGGCAGCTTCGCCGACTCGGGCCTGACCGTCGCCGACGCGGTGGCCGCGGCCGAGGCCCGGGCGTCGCAAGGATGCGAAGGCTGCCTGCTGGACGCTCTGCAGATGCTCGACTGGGTGCTGGAGTCGAGCCCCGCCGACGCCGACGTTCTGGCCGAGCGAGGCTGGCTGCTTGTCCGCACCGGCGACGCCGAACTGCTGGACCTGGGCATGGCGCACCTGGACGAGGCCCTGTCCGTCGACCCCGGCCACGCCCGAGCCCTCGCACATCGGGCGTTCGCCCATTCAGCCCGCGGCGACACGGCCGCAGCCCGAGCCGACCTCGCCGCCTTCAACTCGCTGGAGGCGCGCCCGCCCGATCTGGTGCGCCTGATCGAAGATCAGGGCCTGCGAATCGCCCTCGGTCAGTAGGCGGCCGCCGTTCGGCCTGCGGGTTCGCCCACTAGCTTCGGCCGGAATGGTCAGCCAATCCCGCGTCGAGCACTCCGGCATCGTGCGCGGCCTGGTCGCAGCGCTGATGGCGGTGGCGGGCTTCGGATGCGGAGGCGTCGGCGACAGTGGCGAAGTCGAGCCTGAGAAGTCCGAGCCCGCCGCCGTCGAGCCCTCGTTCGACGACGCCGACATCGGCTCCTCCGACGGCGGCGGGACCGAGTCGGAGCCGGCCGACGCGCCCAGCGTCGGGGCTGAGGTTCTGCTCCGGTCGACGCCGCGTGAGAACGTGCCCAGCGGACTTCGCGACCCCGAGAATCCCGAGCATCCCGAGCCGCTCGTCGAACTCGCCGAGATCCGGGGAGTGGTGCCGCCCGACGCCATCCCCGCCCTGGAGGATCCCGCCTTCGAGCCGGCGGGCGAAGCCGGCTGGCTGCCCAACGTGGAGCCGGTGCTGGCCCTGGAGATCGACGGCGACGCCCGGGCCTACCCATTGCGGATCATGACTTGGCACGAGCTGGTCAACGGCACCGTCGGCGGCGTGCCCGTCACGGTGTCGTACTGCCCGCTGTGCAACTCCGCGGTCGCCTACGACCGACGGGTGGGGGAGCGGATCCTCGACTTCGGGACCTCCGGCGCGTTGTTGAACTCTGCGCTGGTCATGTACGACCGCCAGACCGAGAGCCTGTGGTCGCACTACACCGGCCAGGCCGTGGTCGGGCACCTCACCGGGGCCGAGCTCAACCTGATCCCGGTGCAGACGGTGTCGTTCGAGTCGTTCCTCGCCGCCCACCCGGACGGCCAGGTGCTCAGCCAGGCCACCGGCCACTCTCGCCATTACGGCCAGAACCCGTACAGCAACTACGACTCCAGCAGCCGGCCCTTCCTCTTCATCGGCGACTTCGACGACCGACTCGACCCCATGGCCAGGGTGGTGGCGCTGCGCGACGGCGCTGAGGGCGCGGTCGTCCCCTACGAGGTTCTGGCCGAGCAGCAGGTGGTGGCGTTCTCGTTCGCGGGACGCGAGCTTGTCGCCCTCTACGAGCCGGGACTGGCCAGCGCGCTGGACTCGCCTGTGATCGTCGAGGGCCGCGACGTCGGCGCCACCGGCGTGTTCGTGCGCTCCCTCGACGGTCGACGCCTCGACCTGGAGGCCCGGGCGGACGGCGGCTTTGTCGACGCCGACACCGGCGCCGTCTACGACATTCTGGGCAAGCCGTCGGACATTGCCCTCGCCCCCCTCGAGCCGGTCGAGCATCTGGACACCTTCTGGTTCGCAGCCGCCGCCTTCTACCCGGAAGCGGACATCATCGGACAGTAGGCATTCCGGATCCGTCTGCGGCCGTAGGAGTCGGCATCCGAACGCCGGCAGCTGGCGGGCGACGCTCTGCCAGATCGCGGTAGGCCGCTGGGTCAGGCCGCGCCGAAGGCGCGTGGGTGGCGGTAGGCGCCGGCGACGATCTGCCCGTCACTCACGGTCAACTCCCAGATGGACGCCTTCTTGCAGCGGCCCCGGTCGGGGAGTTCCAGGCCGTATCGGTAGAGCAGCCACAGCACGCCCGGAATCACATCGCCGTGGCTGCACAGCACCGAATCGCCGTCCTCGCCTGCCAATGAGCCGATCAGCCTGAACGCGTCGGACGGGTAGCTGCCCTCGGCCAGTTCGTCGCGAGACTGCACCGCCAGTCCCAGCCGGCGCCCGAGAGGTGCCACGGTGTCCACGCAGCGCACGGCCGGACTCGACAGGATGCGCCTCACCGGTTTGGTGGCCAGCTCGATGCCGATGGCCTCGGCCTGAGCCCGGCCGCCCTCGTCGAGAGGCCGCAGAAAGTCGTCGCCCCGCCAGCTGTACCGGTCGCCGGCATCAGCATGACGAACAACGTGCAGCATCGCTAGCTCCGAGGCGTTCCCTGGAGGCGCCCGGGTGCGTTAGGGATCGAGCTGAGGGGCGCTCGGGGCACGGCGTTAGCCTAGGCCCGTGGCCGTCACGGAAGCGGAGGTGATCGAGGCCCTCCGACCGGTGGAGGACCCCGAACTGCACCGCAGCATCGTCGACTTGGGCATGTACCGGGGCGTGCGACTCGACGGCGGGCACGCCGACGTGCAGATCGCGCTCACCGTGGCCGGCTGCCCGCTGCGCAGCGAGATCCAGACCAGGGTCAGCGACGCGCTGTTGGCCCTCGACGGCGTGGCCGCGGTCACGCTCGACTTCACCGTGATGAGTGACGCCGATCGGGCCGAGCTGCGCACCAAGCTCCATGGCAACCCGGCCGCCACCGCCGGATCGGGGCCCGCGCACGGCCACGCCGAGGGCCGGGCCATCCCGTTCGCCGAGCCCGGCAACGCCACCCGCACGCTGCTGATCGCCTCGGGCAAGGGCGGCGTGGGCAAGTCGTCGGTCACCGCCAACCTGGCCATCGCGCTGGCCGCGAGAGGCCGCTCCACCGCGGTGGTGGACGCCGACGTGTGGGGCTTCTCGATCCCCAGGATGCTCGGCGTCGACCGGGCGCCGGTGGTGATCGACGACATGATCGTGCCGCCGGAGGTGCATGGAGTGCGCTGCATCTCGATGGGCTTCTTCGCCCAGGAGGACCAGCCGGTGATCTGGCGGGGCCCGATGCTGCACAAGGCCCTCGAGCAGTTCCTCACCGACGTGTACTGGGACGACCCCGACTTCCTGCTGGTGGACCTGCCGCCGGGCACCGGCGACATCTCGTTGTCGTTGTCGCAGTTCCTGCCCCGCTCCGAGGCCTACGTGGTGACCACCCCCAACCCGGCCGCCCAGAGAGTGGCCCAGCGCTCGGCGTTCATGTTCGACAAGGTCAACATCTCCGTGCGGGGCGTGATCGAGAACATGTCCTGGTTCACCGGCGACGACGGCAAGCGCTACCGGCTGTTCGGCGCCGGCGGCGGGCAGGATCTGGCCCAGCGGCTCGAAGTGGAGCTCATCGGCCAGGTGCCGATGGCCATCCCGCTGCGGGAGGGCAGCGACCAGGGGCGGCCGATCATGGCGGTCGATCCGGGCGCCGAGACATCGCGCGTCTTCGCGGACATGGCATCCTGGATCGAGGCCCACGGCCCCACCAAACGGACCCATCCGGAGTTGAGGATCGTCTGAGACAGCCAAGGAGACGAGTGTGGATCTTCGCATCGGCATCGCCGACAACCCCCAACCGATCACGGTCACAGTGGCCGACGACGCCGACCGGGACGCGCTGAAGGCGTCGGTCGAGGCCGCGATGCGGGGCGAGTCGGCCGTGCTTTGGATCACCGACAGCAAGGGCCGGGAGGTTGCGGCGGCTTCGTCGCGGCTCACCTACGTCGAGATAGGCCCGGCTAGCAGCAACCCGATCGGGTTCGGCTGACGTCCGACTGAAGGCGAAGCTGCAGCGATGGCCGGTCTCGCGGAGCTGGCTCGGGCCCGCACCGCCCTCGACGAGCGCTCCATCGACCATCTGCACCGGCTCGTCGCCTCGTGGGCGCCGCTGGCCGACCTCTCCTTCGGCGACCTCCTGCTGTACGCACCCTGCGTCGGAGGGTTCGGTCCCGCGCCGGTCGCGGCCGCCGAGAATCGGCCGTCGGGCGAGACCGAGACCGGCGGGGACGGCGACTTCGTCGTGCTGGCTCACGCTCGCGCCAACACCGGCCCCACCGTTCACGTGATCGACCCGGTCGGTTCCCTCGTCCAAGACCCGGCACTGAAATGGCTCCGCGCCGCGATGGAGGCCGGCGAGTCGGGCGAGGCGGAGATCGCAGAGTTCGGCGACCGCTCCAGTCTGGGCGACGACACCGTCGTGGAGGAGGAGGGCACCCTGCGGCTGCGCGACCGGCGCCGCGTCGCCGACTACGTGCCGGTCCGTTGCGGCGGCGTCCCGGTGGCAGTGCTGGCCCGAGAGGCGGCACCGGCCCCCATCCGCCACGAGAATCCCCTGGAGACCGTCTATCGCGGGCTGTACGCCCGCTTCGCGCAGATGATCGCATCCGGTGCCTTCCCTTATGACCGAATGGAGCGGGTGGGCGAGTTCCGAGAGCCCCGCGTGGGCGACGGCGTGATAGTGCTCGACCGCGAGGGCCGGATCAGCTACGCCTCGCCCAATGCCCGCAGCGCTCTGCACCGGCTGGGGGTGACGCGGCCCGTGCCGGGCTGCCGCCTGGACGATCTCGAGCTCGACGACACGGTGATACGCCGCTCCTTCTGGCGGCGGCGCTCCACGGTGGCCGAGTTCACCGCCGGTTCGGGGATCGTGGTGGTGCTGCGGGCCTACCCGCTGGTGGCCGAGAACCGGATCACCGGGGCGCTGGCGCTGCTGCGGGACGTGTCCGAGTTGCGCCACCACGACCGCCTGCTGCTCTCGAAGGACGCCACGATCCGCGAGATCCATCACAGGGTCAAGAACAACCTCCAGACCGTCAGCTCGCTGCTTCATCTCCAGGCTCGGCGCCTCGACAGCGCTGAGGCCAAGGCCGCGGTGGAGAGTTCGGTGCGGCGCATCGCGTCGATCGCCATGGTGCACGAGCACCTTGCCCTCGACACGAGCTCCGACCTTGACTTCGACGGCATCGTGGGCCCGCTGCTGCGTCTGGTGGAGGAGGGGCTCGCCTTGGCCGGGCGCTCGCTCACGATCTCGGTGGAGGGCACCGTCGGCGAGATCGACGGCGAGACGGCCATGCCCCTGGCGGTCGTGCTGGTGGAGTTGGTGCAGAACGCCTTCCAGCACGCCGGGCCTCTCGCAGGGCCCGCCCAGCGGGTGGAGGTGCGCTTCGCCCGCACCGCCAAGACCCTGACGATGCGCGTCACTGACGACGGGCCGGGCGTGGCCGACGGCTTCTCGCTGGACCGCGACGCCGGACTCGGCCTCACCATCGTGCGCACCTTCGTGGTGCACGACCTCGGCGGTTCGATCACCATCAAGGCCGCATCCGCGGACGCTCCCCGAGGCACCGCGATCGAGGTGTCAGTGCCGCGCCGGAGCTAGAACGCTCCCACCGGACAGCGCCTTCCGCCTCGCTACGGGCTGCTCCGCTGCGGCTTGTCCCGCTGCGGCCTGCCCCGCTGTGGCCTGTTGGCCGCTTCAAGGGCCGGTTGTCGGTCGGCTTCCGGCCGGTGGGCACGGTGTGGGAGACTGCCTGCGTGACGGCTGTGATCGCGCATCGCGGGGCGAGCGCCGTGGCGCGCGAGAACACCCTGGACGCGTTCAGGCTGGCCCGGGAACTCGGCGCCGACTGGGTCGAGTTGGACGTGCGCCGGACAGCCGACGGGGTGGCCGTCGTCCATCACGACGCCCATCTGGCCGACGGGCGCACCATAGGCACGATTCAGGCCGACGAACTGCCCGACTACGTACCCAGCCTGGCCGAGGCCCTGGAGACCTGCGAGGGCATGGGCGTGCACCTCGAGATCAAGAACCTTCCCGACGATCCCGACTACGACCGTGAGAACCTGGTGGCCGACGCGGTGGTGGGCCTCATCGCCGCTTACCTCGGGCCGGCGCGGGCGGTGGTCTCGTCTTTCAACGTCGACGCGGCGGACGCGGTGCGGGCCGTCGACCCGATAATCCCCACCGCGCTGGTCTGCGGGATCGTCCAGCCCGCCGCGGCGATAGACCGGGCCCGCGCCCATGAGATGGCCGCGGTGCACCCCTTCGATGCCATGTGCGACGCGGCCTTCGTGCGCAGGGCCCACCGATTCGGGCTCGCCGTCAACGTCTGGACGATCAACGAGCCCGACCGCATGGCCGAACTGGTCGCCATGGGGGTGGACGGCCTGATCACCGACGTCCCCGACACGGCCCGTTCCGTCGTGGACGCCGTCTGACCTGGGGCTGGCCTCACACGCCGCCTGAGCTGGCCCTGGCCTCACAGGCCGTCTGGCCCTAGCCAGAGACCTTCCGAAGAGTCTCTGTGGGCCGTGTCGTTGGCGTCAGGGGGTGACCAGCCGCAGGGCTTCAGGCTCCCAGCGGATGTTCAGACGCGGAGTGGTGCCCAGGTAGTCGCCGTCCATCTGGTATTCGATGGGCGGGTCGGCAGTCACGGTCAGCTTGCGGAGGCCGGTGTGCACCGTCGCTCCCGGCAGGCCCTGCACGCCCCCGGCGCCGAGAGCCCGCGCCGCCACGGGAAGCAGCCGGTGCGGCGACAGGCTGGGCAGAGTCACCGCCGCCAGGGGGTCGTGCAGCGTCGTGCCGGGAACGAGGTCGAGACTACGGCTTCCCAGGTAGGTGTAGGGGTCGGCGTTGAGCACCACCGTGAGCAGTCCCTCAGCCAGCGTCGCGCCCTCGGCGTCGAGCACCCGCATCGGGGCCCGGCGCCGGTGCGCCCGGCGCATCCAGGTGTCGACGGAGGCGTAGATGAACAGCGGGTGCCCGGCCCATCGCTTCCACGGGCCGCGGCGCTCGACCTGCTCCACGACCGCGGCGTCGAACCCGACGCCGCAATGGAACAGGAAGTAGCGCCCCGCAGCCACGCCCAGCGCGATCCTGGCGACCGCCTTCCGGTTCAGGGCGTCGAGCAGCTGCCCGGCGGCCTCGATCGGATCGTCGGGCAGGCCGATGATGCGGGCGAACACGTTGGTGCTGCCGCCCGGCAGGGCCGCCAGGGCCGTGTCCGTTCCGGCCAGGCCGTTGGCCGTCTCGTTGAGCGTGCCGTCCCCGCCCAGCACCACCACCACATCGAACCCCTCGCTGGCAGCCGAGCGGGCCAGTCGGGTGGCGTGGCCGCGCCGGGCGGTCTCGGCCAGCGTGACCTCGTGGTCGGCCGACAGCGCCTTCTGGATCACCACCCGCCGCCGCCCCGTCACCGAGGACGCTGCCGAGTTCGCTAGGAGCACGATCCGCACCTGCACAGTCTGTCGCCTGCGGCGGCCCAGCAGGACTTTGCCCGCTGGAGGTCCGATTCGTCGGCGGCGCTGGCACACTTGGCGACCATGAAGGTTGTCGTCTGCGTGAAGCAGATCCCCGATCCCGCCGATCCCGGCTCGCTCGATCCCGAGACCAAGACCCTTCGGCGCAACATGAAGCTCATCCTCGACGAGTCCGACTCCTACGGAGTCGAGATGGCCCTGCAGCTCGTGGAAGCCGCGGGCGGCGGGTCGGTGCACCTCGTGTCCATGGTGCCCAACTCCGAGATGAGCGGCCTGCGCACTGCGCTGGCGATGGGTGCCGACTCGGCCACTCTGATCAGCGACGAGGCGCTGGCCGGCTCGGACGCACTGGCAACGGCCAAAGTCCTGTCCGCGGCAGTGGCGAGAGCCGAGCCCGACCTGGTGCTGGCCGCCACCGAGTCCAGCGACGGCTACACGGGCGTGGTGCCCGCGCAGGTGGCCGAACTGCTGGGCCTGCCTTCGGTCACGTTCGCCAAGGAGGTCTCAGTAAGCGACGGCGTTGCCACCGTGCGGCGCCAGACCGAGGCCGGCGCCGACCTGGTGGAGTGCCCGCTGCCCGCGGTGGTGTCGGTGACCGCCGGCGTGGTCGAGCCCCGCTATCCGTCGTTCAAGGGCATCATGCAGGCCAAGAAGAAGCCGGTCGACGAACTGGCCGTCGCTGACCTAGGTCTCGACGCAGGCCAGGTCGGCTGGGCGGGCGCCGGCCAGGAGATCGTCGATGTCTCCGAGGCGCCCGCACGGGCCGCCGGGGAAGTGTTCGAGGACGAGGGGGACGCCCATGAGCGGATCGTGGCCTTCCTCGAAGAGCTCAAGGTCATCTAGGGGGACGCCGATGGGACTCGACAAGATCTGGGTGTACGGAGAGGCCGGCGCCGACGGCGTCGCCACGATCACGCTGGAGATGCTGGCCAAGGCCCGGCAGCTGGCCGGCACCGTCGAGGTCTTCCTCGGCGGCGACGGGTCGGCCGCGGCCGCCGAGTTGGGCGACCACGGCGCCTCCAGGGTCCTCGCCACCGGAGATCTGGGCGGCAGGATGCAGGGCGTGTCGGTCGCCTCGGCCGTGGCCGCGGCGATCTCGGACGGCTCGGTGGACGCCCCCGACGTGTTCATGCTGGGCACCACCTACGACGGCCGCGACGTGGCTGCCCGCCTGTCGGTGAAGCTCGACGTCGGCGTGCTGTCGAACGTCGTCGACCTGGTCGCCGACACCGACGGCGACGGCCTGCTTGGCGTCGAGCCTGTCTTCGGCGGAACCCACAACGTGACCTCCCGCTTCACCGTCGCCAAGTCGGGGATCTGGCTGGTCAGGCCCAAGTCCTTCGAGCCCTCAGCGACGGGCGGGCCTCCCGCCGAGGTGGCGGCCCTGCCGGTGCCCGATCTGGGCGCAGTCGGCGGGGCGAGGGTCCGTGAGCGCTTCACCGAGGAGTCCGAGGGCCCCAAGCTCGACGAGGCCGCCATCGTCGTGTCGGGCGGGCGGGGCCTCGGCTCGGCGGAGGCCTACTCCATGATCGAGCGCCTGGCCGGCGGGCTCGGCGCCGCCCCCGGCGCCAGCCGGGCAATCGTGGACGCGGGCTGGGTGCCCTACAGCTACCAGGTCGGCCAGACCGGCAAGGTGGTGAAGCCCACCGTCTACATCGCCTGCGGCATCTCCGGCGCCACCCAGCACCTGGTGGGCATGAAGGGCTCCAAGAACATCATCGCCATCAACAAGGACTCCGAGGCCCCCATCTTCGCGGTGGCCGACTTGGGCATCGTCGGCGATGTGCACAAGGTGCTGCCCAAGCTCACCGCGGCCCTCGAGGGCCGCTGAGGCAGACCCTGGCAGGCGTGGCTAGGGTGGGCCTCGGCGCCCACCGGGCGCGGGCGATCCTGTCGGGAGAACGGGGGGTCCATGACTGCTCTGCGTCAGGAGACCGACGGCTTGGTCAACCCGGCCCTGCCGTCGCCGATGCTCCAGCCCTATGAGGTTTGGGACCAGGACCTGTTCGACCGGGAGATGGTCAGGGTCTTCGCCCGCTCCTGGATCTGGCTGGGCGACATAGAGGACCTAGCCGAGCCCGGCGACTTCATCACCGGACGTGTCGGCTACCAGCCGGTGATGGTCATCAGGCAGGCCGACGGCAGCCTCAGAGGCTTCCTCAACAACTGCCGGCACCGGGCGTCGGGCCTGCTGTTCGAGCCGGCCGGCAACTGTGGCAAGACCATGACCTGCCCCTACCACAATTGGGCCTACTCCATCGACGGGCGCCTGGTCGGCATACCCGACCGCAAGCGCATGTATCCGGAGGGGTTCCCCGACGGCGATTACGGCCTGGTCGAGTTCAGGGTCGAGGTGGCCTGGGACAAGTTCGTGTTCGGCTGCCTGTCGCGCAAGACCGAGCCGTTCCGCGAGTACGTCGAGCCCCTGCTGGGGCGCTACGACAAGTACAGGTTCGACCGGTTCAAGCGCTACCACCGGGAGCTGGACCAGGTCTACCCGATCAACTGGAAGGCGTTCATCGAGAACTCCAACGACGACTACCACGTGCGCTTCGTCCACTCCCGGCTGAACGACCAGCTCAAGTCGCTGGACACGATCGTGCGGTTCTCGGGGCGGACCTGCAGCGGCTACAAGCCCCGGCGCCAGGATGTGAGCGGCGGCCGCACCGACCTGGGCGACGAGGAACTCACCGGGGGCTATGCCGACTTCATCTATCCGAACCTGACCCCGCTGCCCCAGCCGACGATGCTCATGATGGTCCGGGCCGATCCGATCTCGCCCGACCGGACCCGGCTGTTCTCACGGATCTACGGCCTCGAGGAGTCTATCGACGTCCAGAACCAGCATCTCGACTCGCTGCACGAGACCAACCGCGAGGACACCGACATGGTCACCGTGCTGATGCAGAACCTCAGATCGCCGTTCTACCGGGTCGGCCCGCCCTCGACCTGGGAAGGCCGGGCCGCCCACATGATCAAGCAGATCCGCGCCGACGCGGACGCTCCCTTGGACGACGACGAGTTCAGCGTCCCGACCCTGCTGTGAGCGGGCTCGCCGACGTCGAGCACCATCCCGAAGTGGTCCGGGCCAACCTGCGGGCCGAGTGATCGGTGTGAGGGTCGGCGCGCTCGACGGGATGCCGGTGGTGTCATGAGCGAAGGCACGGCCTCCCCGAGCATCGTCGGCGGGCCGTGCGCCTGGCTGGCCCGCGATCAGCGGGAGCTGTCCGACTGGGAGTACCGGCTCAGCCGGTCCGAGACCGACGAGTTGGTCGACACGGCCCGGCGGCTCGACCGCTCCGCGTCCCATCCGGTCGGGTTCGCCGATCTGACTGTCGAGGACTTCCCGCTCCCGGTGGCGGGGGCCGCCCTGCGGTGGGCCCTCCAAGAGCTCTTCGAGGGCCGCGGGTTCGCCCTGATCCGGGGTGTGCCCGTCGACGAGCTGTCGGTGCGCGAGGCCGAGTTGCTGCTGTGGGGAATCGGGCTCAACATGGGGATTCCCATCCCCCAGAACGCGGCCGGCGACCTGGTGGTACACGTGAGGGACCAGGGCCGACGGTTCAGCGATCCCACGGTGAGGGCCTACGAGACGTCCGAGGCCCTGGAGTACCACACCGACTCCGGCGACATAGCCGGACTGCTGTGCCTCAAGCCGGCCAAGCGCGGGGGTGTAAGCACGATCGCCAGCTCCACTGCCATTCACGACGAGATGGTGCGGCGGCGCCCCGACCTGGCCCGGCTGCTCTACGAGCCGTGGTCGAGGGTGACCCTGCTGGGGCGTGAGGTCCTCCACCGGCCCATCTGCGAGCGCCTCGACGACCGGGTCTACTTCGGCTACGGGCGCATGTACCTGGAGCGGGCCAGCCAGGAGAGCGACGAGATACCGCCCCTCACGCCCGACCAGATCGCCGCCCTCGACATGTTCGACGAGCTGGCCAACCACGCCGACTTCCGTCTGGACATGGACTTCTCGCCGGGCGACATCCAGTTCCTCAACAACTACACCATCCTGCACGCCCGCACCGAGTACGAGGACTGGCCCGAGCCGGAACGCAAGCGGGACCTGTGCCGCCTGTGGATCGTGCGCAAGGACCTGCGGTTGCCCCCGAGCTTCCAGGCCCACGGCATCGTGTCGCGTGCGGTGGCACTCAGGGCGCGAGACGGCGCTCCGCTGGTCTCGAACTAGTGTCCTGCCGCTGAAATAGCTTCATGGCCGCGGCGCGCCCTGAGCATCAGCGAAAGGGCTCGCATCGCACTGACGAGTCGGGCGAGCACCGTGCGAGCAAGGTCGGCGGCCCGCCGGTGCGGCGACAGTGAGCGGCAGCACAGGCGCCCGGGAACACAGGCGCCCGGCCCGGGGGAGCGCCGTCGCGTGTCAGTCGATGGCGACGTCCAGCGCGTCCTGGTGGTGGCAGGCGGCGCGCCGGTCGCCGGAGCCCGCGATCCCGCCCAGAGTGGGGGTCTCCTCCTCACAGCGAGACTGGGCGTCGGCGTCGAGCTCGCGGTACAGCCAGCATCGGGAGCGGAACGGGCAGCCCCTGTCCACCTGGTCTATCGGCAGGTCTCCCTTGGCGATCCTGGAGATCTCCTGCTCGCGGCGGCGGCCCAGCACCGGCGCGGCCGACAGCAGCGAGACGGTGTAAGGGTGCCTGGGCCGCCGCAGGACCTCATCGACCGCGCCGGTCTCGACCAGCCGGCCGACGTACATGACCGCCACCGAGGAGGTGAGCTGGGGCAGCAGGGCGAGGTCGTGGGTGATGAACAGGTAGGTGAGGTCGGTCTGTTCCTGCAGGTCCTTCAGCAGGTCCACCACCTGGGCCTGGATCGACACGTCGAGGGCGCTGGTGGGCTCGTCGCATATCAGGATCAGCGGCTCCACCGCCAGGGCCCGGGCCACGCAGACCCTCTGGCGCTGGCCTCCGGAGAGCTCGTGGGGGTACCGCTTGGCGAACGATGCGGGCAGGCCCACCTGCTCCAGCAGCCGCTCGACCCGCCCAGACCGGTGCCGGCTGTCCCCGATGCGGTGGATGTGCATCGGCTCGGCCACGATGCTTCCCACGCTCTGGCGGGGGTTCAGGCTCGAGTAGGGATCCTGGAAGACGATCTGTACCGAGCGGGACAGCCGGCGGCTGAGCCGACGCGACGGCGACCGGGCCGCCTCGGCGCGCTCACCCACGGAGATCTCCCCGCTGGTCAGCGGGGCCAGGCCGATGATGCTGCGCCCGAGGCTCGACTTCCCGCAGCCGGACTCGCCCACCAGGCCGACCGAGCGGCGCAGTCCCAGCGTCAGCGACGCTCCCTCCACCGCTCGCACCGCGCCCTTGGTGCCGACCCTGATGGCCCTCTCGGCGTAGTACACGCGCACATCGGTAAGTCGCAGGACGGTGTCGTCGTGGCCGTCGGCGGTGTCGTGGCCGTCGGCCCTGTCGCGGCGGCCGTCGTGGCTGTCGCGGCCGTCGGCGGTGCGGCCGTCGACGGTGTCGTCGCGGCTTTCGTGGCCGTCGACGGTTCGGACGGTGTGGAACGTGCGGCTGCCGCCGTCACGGACTCTCAGCATGGCCCGCCCCCGTCGGTCTCGGACAGCCAGCAGCGGGAGCCGTGACGCGACGAGACGCGGAACGTTGGCGGCTCCGCCTCGGTGCATCTCGGCTCCGCCAGGGGGCAGCGCGGATGGAACGGACAGCCCGGCGGCAGATCCCGGGGATCGGGCGGGCGGCCCGCGATGGGCTCCACGTCAGGCCCGTCGATCACCGGAACCGAGGAGATCAACGCCCGGGTGTAGGGGTGGCTCGGCGAGTTGATCACCGTCTCGGTGCTGCCCGACTCGACGATCCGGCCCGCGTACATCACGAGGATTCGGTCCGCGAACTCCGACACCAGCGCGAGATCGTGGGTGATGAACAGGATTCCCGATCCGTGGCTGCGCTGCATCTGGCCCAGCAGGTCGATCACCTGGGCCTGCAGCGTCACGTCCAGCGCGGTGGTCGGCTCGTCGGCGATCAGCAGCGCCGGGTCGCCGATGGTGGCCATGGCGATCATGGCCCGCTGGCGCATTCCCCCGCTGAGTTCGTGCGGGTAGGCGCTCGCGCACCATTCTGGATCGCCGATGCCCACCTCGTCGAGTGCCTCGAGCACTCTGGCCCGAGTCTCGGATCGAGCCAGGCCCCGGTGGAGGGCCAAGCCCTCGCCGATCTGCCGTCCGATGCGCATCGTCGGGTTGAGACTGCTCTGGGGATCCTGGAAGATGATGCCGATCCGCAGGCCCAGCAGGTCCTTGAGCCGCGACCGGCGGTTCGATCCCAGGAGGCTCTCGGACTCAAAGTCGAGCCGGTCGGCCCGGACCACTGCGTCCTGGGTGTGGAACAGGCCCAGCATCCCCAGCACGGTGGCGCTCTTGCCCGAGCCCGACTCGCCGACCAGCCCCACGGTCTCGCCCGCGCCCACCTCGAATCCGATCCCCCGCACCGCGTGCAGCGGACCGGTGCTGGTGCGGAAGGTCACGTTGAGCTCGTCGACTTCCAGGATGCGGTCGGTGGCCGTGGCGGTGGACGTGGCCGCGGCGGCGGCCGAGGCCGTGGCGGTGGACTGGGTGGCCGCGCTCATGGGTGCCTCACGACGCCCGGATCCGCTGGGTGGGGTCGAGTTGGTCCCGCAGCCAGTCCCCGAGCGTGTTCATGGCCAGCACGATCAGGGCCAGCGCAACGCCAGGCAGCACGGTCAGCCACCAGGCTTGCTGCATCAGCTCCCGGCCCTCGGAGATCATCAGGCCCAGTTCGGGGTTGGGCGGCTGCACCCCCAGCCCGAGGAAGCTCAGGGCGGCCGAGAACATGATCAGGCGGGGCACGAACAGCGTGACGATGACGATGATCGACGGGAACACGTTGGGCAGCAGGTGCCGGAGCAGGATCCTCGGATTCGAGGCGCCGATGGCGTTGGCCGCGTCGATGTAGGTCTCCTCCCGGATGGCCAGCACCTCGCCCCGCACGATCCGGAAATAGAACAGCCAAGACCCGACTCCCAGTATCAGGATCAGGTTCCGGAACGAGGCGCCCACCGATGCGGCCACGGCCAGGGCGAGGACCACGAACGGGATGGCCTGCTGTACGTCGGCCACCCGCCCGAACACGAACGCCGCGATCCGGCCGTCGTAGTAGCCCGAGAGGATCCCGGCGGTGACCCCGACCGCGCCGCCCACGAGCATCGCCGCGAAGCCGATCACCAGCGAGGCCCGAATGCCGTACAGGATCCGGGTGAACAGGTCGCGCCCCACTGAGTCGGTCCCCAGGAGGTTGGTCAGCTTGCCGTCGTCGGACCAGGCGGGCGGGTGCAGGCGCTCCACCACGTCGGTGTCGAGCGGGTCGTGCCAAGTGATCAGAGGTGCCAGCACCGCGGCCAGTACCATCGCTGCCAGCAGGCAGGCAGCCAGGATCACCGCGATGCGGCGCCGGCGGCCGTGGCTGGACGACAGATCCGGACCGGCCGCCGCGTCGGCGCCGTCGGCCATGGGTCTGCGGGCTGCGGCGGCGAGCGCCCTCCGTGCTGCTGCCAGCGGGCTCATCGCACCCTCACCCGGGGATCGATCAGGGCGTAGGTCAGGTCCAGCAGCATGTTGGTGGTGAGCACGACCACGCTCACCACCACCACGTAGGCCTGGACGAGGGCCAGGTCCCGGCCCAGGATGGCGATGTAGGCCAGCCGGCCCACGCCGGGATAGGCGAAGATGACCTCGGCGATGAGCGCGCCCGACAGGATCGCGCCGACCTCGAAGCTGATCACAGTGATGACCGGGATTGAGGCGTTCCGGGTGACGTGGCGCCGGAACACCCGCAATCCGCCGAGCCCTTTGGCCCGAGCGGTCCGCACGTAGTCGCGCTCGAGCACTCCGATGAGGCTGGACCGGAAGATGCGCACGATCGACGGGATGGTGGGCAGGGCGATCACGATCCCGGGCATCACCAGGTGGCGCCAGTCGCCTGCGCCCGAGATGGGCAGCAGCTCGAGGCGGACCCCGAGGATCAGCAGGAGCATGATGCCGAGCCAGAACCCGGGGGTGGCCTGGCCCATCACCGCCACGAACCGGGCGGCCTGGTCGATCCAGGTGCCCTTCTTTATCGCGGCCAGCGCCCCGAGCGGCGTTCCCACCAACAGCGCGATGCCCAGGCCCACCAAGCCCAGCCTCAGACTGGCCGGCGCCCGCTCCAGGATCAGCTCCAGGGCGGGCCGCGAATGCTGCCAGGAGTCGCCGAAGTCGCCCTGGGCCACCCGCCCGACGAACTTGGCGAACTGCACCGGCAGCGGGTCGTTGAGGCCGTGCTTGTCCCGGATGTTGTCGATGGCCTCCTGCCCGGCGTCGATGGGCAGCAGGGACGCGGCCGGGTCGCCGGTCGCCAGCAGCAGCCCGTGCACGAAGAACAGGACGCCGACTAGGACTAGGACGTTGTAGGAGAGGCGCCGAAGCAGGAAGCGAGCCATCGCGACCGCGCGCCGATGTCAGGCCTGTCCGTCTAGGACCTCCGCCTGCCTGGGGACTTATCCGCCGATGAAGGACACGCCGGTGGCCAGGACGAATCCCTTCGCGTGCGGCTGGAAGCCGGTGATCACGTTCTGGTTGATGCCGACCCGGCTGGGCTCGGTCCACAAGTAGACCGCGAACGGGTCGTCATGCAGCAGGTCGGTGATCTGCTTGAGCACGGCCCGGCGCTCGTCGAGGTCCAGGGTGACCTTGTCGATAGCGAGCAGTTCGTCCAACTCGGGGTTCGAGAAGACGCTGATGAACCCGCCGGTCCGGAACAGGAGGTCTGCGGCCGTCTCGGGGTTGTTCCAACTACTCACCCGGATGCCCGGATGGCTGTCGGCAATCCACCGGTCGTTGGCGATGGTGGTGTTGATCACCTCGAGCTTGGGCCTTATCCCGACCTCCTCGAAGTAGCCCATCACCGCCACCACGGGGTCGAGGTTGGTGGCGTGGGTGGCCAGGATGTCGAGTTGGAACCCGTCGGCGTATCCGGCGTCGGCCAGCAGCTGTCTCGCCAGATCGGGGTCGTAGGGGTAGGGCTGGTCGTCCTCGGGATACCCGAAGCCTCGCCGGCCGAAGGGCTGGCCCAGCCCGAAGGCGTCGCCCCCCATGAGCGAGTCGATGATGGCCTGTCGGTCGACGGCATAGTTGAGTGCCTGGGCCACCCGCTTGTCCTGGAGTGCGGTGTACTGGACGGCCTGTTCGCCGGTGGCCGCGTCTGCATCGGTGCCGAAACCGGTCCGGTTGAGGATCATCCAGAACGGCTTGGCGTCGTAGAAGCTGACCAGTTCCATGCCCGCGTTGACGACGGCGGACCTCTGATCGGCCGGGACGGTGTCGGCGATGTGCACCCCGCCGGTGGTGAGCTCGGCCACTCGTACCGTGGCTTCGGGTATCACCCGGATCCGTACTTCCTCGACCATCGGCTGGCCCTTGGGGCTGCCGGACCAGTAGTTCGGGTTGCGCCTGACCACGGTCGCGTCGTCGACGGTGTAGGACACGAACATGAACGGCCCAGTGCCTACCGGGTTGGCTTCGATGCCCTCGCTGCCCACTTCGGCGTAGTAGGCGGGCGGGATGATCATCAGCCGGGTGAGGGCGTAGAGAAGGTTCGCCTCCGGTTGGCTCAGATGGAACACGATGTTGTGGTCGTCGACGATCTCGAGCGACTCGATGGAGAGGAACTGGTTGCGCAGGTGCGAGCCGTGTTCCTCGTCCTGCATCCGTTCCAGGCTGACCCTGACCGCCTCGGCGTTGAAGGGCTCGCCGTTGTGGAATTGGACGCCTTCACGGAGCTTCAGCTCCATTCTCGAGTTGTCGGGGAACGACCAACTCTCGGCCAGGCTGGGCACGGGCACGCCGCCGGTGTCGAGGGCGATGAGCGAGTCGTACATGGTCTGGGAGACGGTCTCGGCCTCGACGCTTCGCACGAAGTTGGGATCGATCCGCTGCGGATCGCGGTCCTGCGCGATCACCAGGGTCGTGGGCGCGTCCTCGGCTGCTGGCTCCGCTGCCGCCGCAGCCGCGGCGGCTTCGGCTTCGGCTTGGGCCGCGGCGGCCGTTTCGGCTTCTGCTCTAGCCGCCTCCAGCTCACCCTCGAGCGCGGCCAGAACGTCGGGGTCTACGGCACCCTCGGCCTCAGCCATGGCGGCTTCGAGAGCCGCCTCCGCCTCGGCTGCCTTGTCTGCTGCCGCTTCGGCCTCGGCGGTGGCCGCGTCAGCCTCGGCCCGGGCTGCCTCGAGTGCGGCGGCATCAGCCGCGCTGGTGTCCGGCGCGGCCTCTTCGTCGCCGCCGCAGGCCGACGCGACCACGGCCATGACAAAAAGGCATGCCAGCAGCCGCAGCGTGCGGCTGCCGACCAGCGAGTGTGAGCTTCTCATCGCTCAGATCCCCCTTGTAGAGCTATGGATTCTCCTCAACCGGAGCTGTGCCGCGCTTTGAGCGGCCCGCGTCCCCAGCGGAGGACCGCGAATCTAAGCCACCCGCCTCGGTCTGTCCATCCGATTCGATCTGGCTCGCTGGTTCGGCTTGTCCATCCGGTTCGGCTTGTCCATCCGATTCGGCCTGGCTCGGCACCCCGGCGGATAGTCGGCCAGCTCCGTCCCGAGGGCCGCTTCGAGGCGCTCTACACCAGCGGCCAGGGCCAGCGGTGTCCGTGGTCCTCGTGCGGAAAGCGTCCCGCGTCCACCAGCGCCTGTGTGCGGGCCAGTGTGGCTGCTCGCTCCAGCGGGGTGAGGCTCTCGGCGAGAGGCTCCGGCAGGCCGTCGTCGAGCAGCCGCTGAAGGTCGTGGCCCACGCCCTCGGGCAGGTCGTCGCCCGCGAAGTCCCAGATCACGGTGCGCAGCTTGAACTCGGCGTGAAACGACAGGCCGTTGTCGATGGCCCAGACGGTTCCGTCGGTGCCGAGCAGGCAGTGGCCCGACTTGCGGTCGGTGCTGTTGATCACGATGTCGAGGGCGCACAGCCTCTCGAACTGGGGCCGCAGACGCTCCTCGGATACAAGCGTGAAGTAGTGCTGCTCGAAGTTCGCGGGCATGAACAGCTGCAGCGAGCCCTCGCCGAAGGGAAGGGCTCGGCGGACCACCGTCGGAGGCACCAGGTCCCAGCCCAGCGATCTGTCCATCAGGAAGGCTCCGGCCTCCCGGTGGGCCAGACCGTGGGGGAAGTCCCATAACCGCCGCTCGCCCCGCACCGGCTTGTAGATCGCCTGGGCGTCGAGCCCGTCGTGGGACACGTCGACCAGGAAGGTGGCGTTGGAGCTGTACGGCATCCGTCCCCTCAGCTCCACTTCCCCCTCGGCCAGCAGTTCTAGGGCTCGGCCGGTCTCGATCGGGGGGCGCTGGAGGATGGGCGACTGGCGCGCCTCCTCCTCGATTGTCACCGCTGGCCGCCCTGCCTATCGGAATTGGCAGCGGCGGAGGCCGTTTTGGGCGTTGTGGGCTGCCAGTTCGGGGTGGGGTGGGTGTGCGTGGGAATTGGCAGCGGTGGGAGCCGTTTTTGGGCGTTGTGGGCTGCCAGTTCGGGCGGTTGCGGGCGTGTGTATCGGGATTGGCAGCGGTGGGGGCCGTTTTGGGCGTTGTGGGCTGCCAGTTCGGGCGGTTGCGGGCGTCATCAGTTGTGGCATGGGCACCAGTCGCCGTTGTGGGGTTCCAACGGGCGCAGGCAGAAGCGGCACGGCGGGCGGCCTGCGGCCACCACGGAGCGGGCTCGGGCTACCAGCGCCGCGACCTGCGGGCGCGTCAGCGAGAAGCGGGCCGAGGCTGCCACAGCGTCCTCGTCTTCCACCATCTCCTCGGCCACCAGGATCACACGGTCGCCGGACTCGTCGTAGGCGATTCCCATGGCACCGATCGTCCACGCCTCGATGACCGGCTCGCGCATGTCGAGGTCGCGTGGCGACTCTGACACCTCGGCCCCGGGAAGCTCTCGGAGCACCTTGTCTAGATACTCGGCCAGGGCGGCGGCCTGGCCCTTCTCGAACTTCAGGGACACGATCTCGCCCCTAGCGACGCACTGAAGGTAGAAGACCCGCTGGCCCTTGGGGCCGAGCGTGCCCACGGTCAACAGGTCGACCTCCTCAAAATGAAAGGACTCGCTCACTGCTCTGGGGGGCCGTCGCCGTGGGCTGCGAGTCGCCCCGTGCCGCTCATCGGCGGGGGTGGCCCCTGGCGGTGGTTGGCCTGTCGGCCGGTGCCGCTCATCGCCGGGGGTGGCCCGTCGCTCTGAGTGTCCTCGCCTGGCGATGGGTGCGGCGACTAGCGGCCTCACGGCTGGCGCGGCGCGGCGGGCTCATGACGGGCTCAGCGACGCGAGATCGTCGCCGGTGTTGTTCACGGTGAGGATCATCGGACCGGCGCGATGGTAGGCGACGGCGGTGACCGAGCAGGGTGAGATTACGATCCGCTGAAACAGGTCGAGCGGCGTGCCGGCCGCGGACGCGGCGAGGGCCTTGATCACGTCGGCGTGCGAGACGGCCACGACGGTCTCGCCGGAATGTCGGGCACAGATGGCCGCTACTGCGTCGAGTGCCCGGGCCTGCATCTCCGCGAACGACTCCCCGCCGGGGAACCGGAACCCGCTCGGATGACGCTGGACGCCGGTCCACTCCTTGCGTCGGCGCAGATTGGCCAGCTTGCGACCGGTCCAGCGGCCGAAGTCACACTCGTTCAGGCCCGGGTTGCGGCGAACCCGCAGTCCGCAGGCCCTTGCGATGGGTCTCGCGGTCTCGATGGCGCGCTCCATCGGCGAGGCGTACACCGCCTTCACCCGGTCGAGCGCAGCCAGGCGCTCGGCTGCCCGTTCGGCCTGCTCGGTGCCCTCGGGCGCCAGATGCAGCCCCGGTGCCCGGCCCGGCAACACCGCTCCCGTGGTCGGCGTCTGCCCATGCCGAACGAACAGCACCAGTGTGGCCGCCTCCGCCGGAGCCTTCGAAGCCACCTTGGCTCCCGCAGTCTCGGCGCTGCCGGTCATCTCGGTGTCTGCGGTGTGGGCTCGAGGATTGCGTTCGCCGCGGTCGTGGCTCCCTCCGGCTCGGCGCTGCCGTTCATCGCTTTGCCTGCTTCGAGGGCGGGAGGGCCGCAGGCTCGGCGGTCTGACAGTGTTCTAGGCGAAGTTCGCCTTCCATGGCCGTCTCGAAGCCTCGCATAGTCCGTCAACGTAGCCTGATCGGCTGTGGAGTCCCCCGAGGCGCGCCGTGTGCTCGTGGACGTGGCCTCGAAAGTGGCTGCGTGCCGGGCCTGCCCGCGGTTGGTGGAGTGGCGCGAGCGGGTCGGTCGAGAGAAGCGGGCCGCCTTCCGCCACGAGGAGTACTGGGCGCGGGGCGTGCCGGGCTTCGGGGACCCCGATGCCCACCTGCTGGTCGTCGGCCTCGCCCCGGCCGCGCACGGCGCCAACCGCACCGGCCGCATGTTCACCGGCGACCGCTCCGGCGACTGGCTCTACCGGGCGCTGCACCGGGCCGGCTACGCCAACCAGCCCGCCTCCACCGACCGCGGCGACGGGCTCGAGCTCACCGGCGCTTGGATCACCGCGCCGGTGAAGTGCGCGCCGCCGGCCAACAAGCCGTCGCCGGCCGAGCGCGATGCCTGCATGCCGTTCATGCGCCGTGAACTGGAGGCGCTGCAGCGTCTGAGAGTGGTCGTGGTGCTGGGCGGGTTCGCCCACCAGGTGATGTGGCGGGAACTGGGCGAAGGGCGGCGGCCCGGATTCGGACACGGCGTCGAAGCCCCCCTTGGGGGCGACATGACGCTGCTGTGCAGCTACCACCCCAGCCAGCAGAACACCTTCACCGGCCGCCTGACGGAGCCGATGCTCGACGCCGTGTTCGCCAGAGCGCGTGCGCTGGGGGATCCCCGGTAGTCGTGGCGCCTCGGCCCGCCGGTGATCGTGAGCCTCCCACGCCGTCGACGGGCGTGCGCTGGGGGATCCCCGGTAGTCGTGGCACCTAGGCCCGACAAGCCGGCCGCTGGGCCCACCGTGCCAAGCGGTAGCCTCGCATGCGCTATGCGTTCGGGTCTCCAGTCAGTCGAGCAGGTCGGGCAGACGCCGCGTCCCGAGCCCGTCAGGCGACGGCGGGCACGCGGGTGGATGTTGGCCGCGGTGCTGGTGCTGCTGGCAGCCGGATGCGGCAACAGCGCTGACCCGGACACTTGGGCGGAGGCGGAGGCCCACGAATTTACCGACTCCGACACGGGCGAAGCGTTCGACTCGGCCGTGGAGTTCAACTTCGTGTCGGCGTGCCTGTTGGCCAACAGCGAGGAAACCGGCGGAAACCTCAACGCCGAAGAAGCCAGCGTGCTGTGCCAGTGCGCCTTCGACGGCCTTCGCAACAGCTTGACGCTGCAAGAGTTCCGGGCCCTCGACGGGGCTCTGCGCGACACCCCCAATCCCAGCGACCTCGACGAAGAGCCCGAGGACACCTGGGACGACCTCGCCGAGGGGATCCTCCAGAATTGCGCGAGCCGGGTTGATGCCTGATCCGGCCGCTGTCTGTGCTGACGCTGGCCGTTCGGCGGCGTCGGTCGCCCAGGCCCCGGCAGCGGCCGTAACGGTCGGACGCCGCCTCGCCTCGGAGCCGGAGGCTGAGCCACTGTGACGCCCGCGGCCGAGGATCTGCCCCTGATCATCTCCGTGGACGACCATGTGATGGAGCCCAAGGAACTCTGGCAGCAGGAACTTCCGCCGTCGTTGCGGGAGCGCGGTCCCCGGGTGGTGCAGGAGAAGGTACGGCTGCACTTCACCGGCGGGCATTACGGCTTCGAGCGCAACGACCCCGACGGGCAGTGGTGCGACGTGTGGCTCTACGACGGCAGCGTGACGCCCACCGGCCTGCTGCACGGCCCTGCGGGAATGCCCCGAGAGGAGCAGCGCAATGTGGCCGCCCGCTACGAGGATCTGCGTCCCGGCACCCACGACCAGACCGCCCGCCTGGCCGACATGAGCCTGAACCACGTCGAGGCGGCCCTCAACTATCCCAACATCTTCCCCCGCTTCTGCGGTCAGGGCTTCCTCGAACGCGACGACAAGGGCCTCGCTCTGGAGTGCCTGCGCATCTACAACGACTGGATGATCGACGACTGGGGCGGCGGCGACGGCCGGGGGCGGCTGATCCCGCTCGCGCTGCTGCCGCTGTGGGACGCCGAGCTGGCCGCGGCCGAGGTGCGGCGCTGCGCGGCCAAGGGCTGCTTCGCGGTGGCC
This sequence comes from Acidimicrobiales bacterium, assembly GCA_963667505.2. Taxonomy (GTDB): domain Bacteria; phylum Actinomycetota; class Acidimicrobiia; order Acidimicrobiales; family Aldehydirespiratoraceae; genus Aldehydirespirator. The sequence goes on from OY763490.2 coordinate 4,097,448, forward strand.
TTCTCGGAGAACCCGTCCAAGCTGGGCCTGCCCTCGATGTACACCGGCGCCTGGGACCCGGTGTGGCGGGCGTGCGAGGAGTCCGACACCACGGTGTCGATGCACATCGGCTCGTCGTCGTCGATGCCCTCCACTTCGCCCGACGCCCCTCTGGCCACATCGATGTCGCTGTACGCGCAGAACGCTGAGGGCTCGATGGCCGACTGGGTGTTCTCGGGCACTCTGCAGAGGTTCGAGCGCATCAAGATCGCCTACGCCGAGAGCCAGGTGGGGTGGATGCCCTTCCAGGTCGAGCGGATGGACTCGGTGTTCAGGGAGGGCCGCGGCGGCGTGGGCGGTGACGGCCCCCTGCCGAGCGAGATCGTGAGGGGCCGGGTATACGGCTGCATCTTCGACGACCTCGTGGGACTCAAGCAGCGCCACGACGTGGGCATCGACCAGATCCTCTTCGAGACCGACTACCCCCACTCCGACGGCACGTTCCCGCATTCCCGCAAGGTGGCCCACTCGATGTTCGCCGCGGTCGGCATGGACGCCGACGAGTGCTACAAGGTGCTGCGAGGCAACGCCATCAACGCCTACGGCCTGGACCGCTTCGGCATCCACGCCTAGCGCCGGCCATTGGGGGAGGCTGCGGGGGTTCCGCCGCATCCACGCCTAGCGGGCGTGCTGCGGCGAGACTGCGGGGAGTCGGGCTCGTGCGTGCCGCGCTCCGCCAGGGGGTGCGGGTCGGGGCGCGGCTTGGGTCCGCGACGGGAGATGACCGATGCCTGAGCGACACAGAGTGGTAGTGGCCGAGCCGCTGGGCGCGGCGGGGGCGGCTCGGCTGCGGGCCGACCCTCATGTGGACGCCGTCTTCGCCGAGGGGCAGGACCGGGTCTGCCTGCTGGAGTCGGTGCGCGACGCGGCCGCGCTGATCGTCCGCAGTGGCAGCCGGGTGGACGCGGAGCTGATCGCGGCCGGGGCTGGCCTGCGGGTGGTCGGCCGCGCCGGGGTGGGCGTGGACAACATCGACCTCGACGCCGCGGCGGAACGGGGAATCGCGGTGGTCAACACCCCGGAGGCCAACACCCTGGCCGCGGCCGAGCACGCCTTCGCGCTGCTGCTGGCAACGGCACGCCGGGTGACCGACGCCCACAACTCGCTCGCCGCCGGCCGCTGGGATCGCAAGCAATACGTCGGCGTGCAGTTGGCCGGTGCCACCCTTGGCCTGGTCGGATTCGGCCGCATTGGGCGCGCTGTGGGCCACCGGGCGCTGGCCTTCGAGATGGCGGTGCTGACCACCGATCCGTACATCCCGGCCGACGTGGCGCGCCAGCACGGCGCCAGGATGGTCGAACTGTCCGAGTTGCTGGCCGCGTCCGATTTCGTGAGCCTCCACGCGGTGGCGCAGGAGGACGGCTCCGCCCTGCTCGACGAGACCGCCTTCGCGTCCATCAAGCCGGGTGCGATCGTGGTCAACGCAGCCCGGGGCAGCTTGATCGACTCGGCCGCGGCCCGAGCCGCCCTCGACGACGGTCGCCTGGCCGGTCTGGGCTTGGACGTCTACGACCCCGAGCCCCCGCCGCCCGATCACCCATTGATCCGCCACCCCCGGGTGGTGCACACCCCTCACTTGGGGGCCAGCACGGGCGCGGCCCAGCGCGACGTGTCGGTCCAGGTGGTGGCCAAAGTCCTCTCCGCCCTCAGAGGCGAGCCGGTGGAGACCGTCCAGCCCGCCCCGTAGCCGCGCAAGCCGAGTCGGGCGATGAACGGTGAGGGCCGCTGCCCGTCCCGGCCTGCTGTTGTCGTGGTGGGTGCTCGTCGCCGCCGGGTGATGAACAGTGAGGGCCGCTGCCTGTCGCGGCTCGGTTGGTCCACTCCGGTCGTCGCCGTGCTCGTGCTGGCCGCGGCCTGCGGGTCGCCCGACATCGATGAAACGGCCGAGACTGCCGCGCTGTCAACGTCAGCAACCGTCGCCGAGGTCGAGGACGCCGCCCCGGCGCCTGAGGCGTCCGCGCCAGCGACGTCTCTGTCCGAGGTCTCGGCTCCCACTACGTCTTTGCCCGAGGTATCGGTCCCAACAACATCCGTGCCCGAGGTCTCGGTCCCAACGACACCCGTGCCCGAGGTCTCTGCTCCCGAGGTCTCGGCATCGACGACGACCGTTGCCGAGACAGAGGACACGGAGTCGGTTCCGGAGGTGTCGGTGCCGACAACCTCGGTGCCAACAACGTCGGTGCCAACAACGTCGGTGCCTTCGACGTCTGCGCCGACGACATCGGTTCCGACCGGGTCCGTGCCCACAACGTCTGTTCCGGCGGTTTCGCTTCCGGTGGCGGCCGAGTACGACGCCGGCTATGACCGCGATGACTGGGGTCCGCACAACAGCGGCCTGTGCCGCGGAGCAGTCGGCACCGCCGACCCCTACACCGGCACGCCCATCGACACCTGCAACGTCGACCACGTAGTGGCCCTGCACGAGGCCCACGAGTCGGGCGGCTGGGCCTGGCCCTCGAGCCAGAAACAACGGTTCAGCCAGGATCCGGACAACCATGTGGCATCACGGGCTTGTGTGAACCAGTCCAAGGGCGGAGACGACATCTCCGAGTGGTCCGACGCTGATATCGCCTCGTCGTCGGCCTGCGGCGACGGCTACCGGGTGACCGCGGCGGGGCGGTGCTTCCTGGCCTCGACCACCGTGGCGGTCAAGGCAGCCTGGGGCCTCGCAGCGGACCAGGCCGAAGCCGACACCCTCAGCGCGACGCTGTCTGTCTGCGGCGACCAGGCGCCCGAACTCGCAGTCGTGCCGCAGGACACGACGGCCACCCCTCCGCCCACGACCGCGGCGGCCGCCGCCGACGAGTGTGTGATCGTCGGCAAGACCGCGGCCCAGTACGACGCAGTGCCCGGGATCGGCGAGGTGCTATCGGCCAGGTTGGTCGATGCTCAGCCGTTCTCCAGCCGCTCTGCTCTCGAATCGGTCAGCGGCATCGGCCCAGCAAGGTCCGAAGCCGTCTGGTCCCACTTCTGCGGTTCGTAGCCCTCGAGGCCGAGTTGGCCCGGTGCTACACGAGGCCGCCGTGCCTGCCTTCCCGCCAACCGTTGCCAAGTCACGCCGACAGCAACCAGAGAAACCCAGCCGATGATCGACTCAGGTCAGCCGGTTGCTCATCACTCGCCTACACGAGGTCGCCGTGCCAGAGGCGTTCGGCGAAGTCGGTCGCGCCGATGATGTCGATGCCGTCCTCGGTTCGTCGCGGCCTCGGTTCAAGGCAGACCACGACCCGGCGACCGACGCCGGGGTGCTCCTCGGCGAGGGTGCGGAGGCCCTTGAGGTGGCTGCTGGTGACCCTGGCGGTCGCCTTCGCCTCGATCGCGATTCGCATGTCGCCGATGACGAAGTCGACCTCGATGCCACTGGGGAGCCGCCAGTAGGTGAGCTGCTCGTCGAGCTCGCGGTACGCGACGAACGCGGAGAGCTCGTGGAAAACCCAGTTCTCGAACGCCTTGCCGTAGGCGTCGGAACCTCGTTGCAGTTCGCCGCGCCGGGCCAGGCGGTTCACCACGCCGACGTCCTCGAAGTAGAGCTTGGGCGCTCCGGCGAGGCGGCGCTTGGCCCGCCGCCGCCAGCGGGGCAGCCAGCGGGCCAGCAGCGTGTCGGTGAGGATGCCGAAGTACGCCTTGGCGGTAGGCCCCGACACGCCGCACTCGCGGGCGATGTTGGCGTAGTTGACGGGGTCGCCGTCGCTGAGCGCGGCAGCGTCGAGGAAGTCCGAGAAGGCGGGCAGGCTCCGCACCAGGCCCTCGGCGGCGACCTCCTCGCGCAGGTAGTCGGCGATGTAGGCGTCGAGCAGGCGCCGGGGCCGGCTGGACTCGTACATGGGCGGCAGGCAACCGTGGTTGAGGGCCCGGTCGAGGTCGAAGTCCTCGCCGATCTCGCCGGCGGTCAGGCCTCGCAGCTCATAGCGCACGGCGCGTCCGCCGAGCAGGTTCGCCCCGCCGCGCCGCACCTTGCGCGCGCTCGACCCGCACAGCGCGAAGCACAGCCCGCGGTTCTCAATCAGCCAATGCACCTCGTCGAGCAGAACGGGAACCTTCTGCACCTCGTCGATGACCACCTGCCGAGACGGGTCCGGCCCAGCGGCCTCGAGCTCCTGGCGCAGCAGTTCGGGACGGGCGACGTAGCGTCGGAACTCGTCCGCCTTGAGCAGATCCACCCACACGCCGTCGGGGTACTGCTGCCTGAGCAGGGTGCTCTTCCCCGCCTGGCGCGGCCCCCACAAGAAGAAGGTCTCCGTCCCCGGCTCGGGCAACGACAGCATCCGTCGAAACATCCTCTTTAGATTATCATGACAATCCAAAGTTGAGTCTTAGGAACGAGCGCCATGAGCAACTCAGCATCCGGCGGTGCGCCAAACCGACATCAGCACATGCGCACCCCTTGAGGCCGCTCTGTCGTTCCAGCCGATCCCCGTCGACGACACGGTCGCCTCGACATGGGCGAGACTCCGCATAGTCCTACGCGACCATGGGTTGAAGATGCCAGTCAACGACTCATGGATCGCGGCCACCGCCATGGCTCTCGATGTGCCAGTCGTCGCTCAGGACGACGACTTCCCAGCGGTCGATGAGCTCGGAGTGATCCGAGTCTGACGACGTTCTAGGGGCGGGGGCCGAACTCTGGGCGTTCGGTTCTGGTGCGCTTGATCTCCCAGAAGCCGGACACGTTCATCATGGCTACCAGGGCGTCCCACATGGCCAGGGAGTCCTCGGTGGGCGGCACCCGGGTGATGACCGGGCCGAAGTAGCCCTGCTTGACCCCGTTGCGGTCCTTCAGGGCGATGATCGGGGTGCCCACGTTGTCGCCGCACAGATCAAGGCCGGCGTCCATGCGCTTGCGGATCTCGGCGTCCCAGGACTCGTCTTCGAACGCGGCGGCGTGGGCGGTGTCGTAGCCGACCGCGGCCAGCGCGTCGGCTGCGGTGAAGTCAGGGTCCTTGTCGTGGTGGAGGCGCCGGCCGTACTCCCAGTAGAGCGGCCCCACCGCGTCTTCGCCGTCGGCGGCCCGCACCGACTCCAGCACCCGCATCAGCCGAAGCGTGAAGTATGAGCCCTTGTAGTAGTCCGACTCGGGGTCGGGATCGTTCTTGAACAGCAGACTGATCGGCTGCCAGGTGATGCTCAGGTCACGGGCCGGCTGCACCTCGTCGACGACCCAACGGGCCGTCACCCAGCACCACGGTCAAAGCGGGTCGATCCAGAACTCGATGTCCGTGCTTGTCGAGGCGGTGCTCGTCTCGGTGCTCATCGGGCGGTTCCCTTCTCTCGGCTCCCGTCGGCCCTGCGGAGCCTTCGGCGCAGATGCGGCCTGCGGTCGGTTCCCTCGCGACAGTACGCCGACTCGTCAGCGCTTGGCCCGCTCGGGCAGGCCCAGCCGGGCGGCGGCGTCGGCCCAGTGCGGCCAGCGCTCGCGGCTCTTGGCCGACAGGCGGTGCATCAGCGCGATGGCGCCGGGGTCGTCGTCGCCGGGGCGGGTCTCGATCGCCCCGTCTCGCACCATGGCGTCGATCACGGCTCTGCCCAGCTCGGTGCGCACGATGGTGAGGGTCCAGTCGGTCAGGTCGCCTATGCCGCCGGTGGAGATGTCGGCGTGCTCGGCCGCGAAGTCCGGACACAGCTCGCAGCCCTCCCGCGTCCAGGCGTGGCACTCCTTGAGGTTGATCTCGTAGTAGCGGCCGTCCTTGGTCCAGATCTGGAACACGCCCTTGATGTTCATCTTGGCGATCTGCTCCTTGGGCAGCCCGTACTTCACCTCGAACAGCTCGTCGAACAGCGAGTCGTCGAACGACTTCGAGCACAGCAGGCCGATGTTGAGCTTGATCGGCTTGCTCACCTTGCCCACTTTGCGGTGCCACATCACCGGCCCCACCGACGTCTGGCAGCTCATCCCCACCAGCGCCAGCCGGTCCAGGCCCCGCTCGCGGGCCTCCTCGAAGGCGATGGTGTTGGCCGAGTAGGTGTAGCGGCTGCCCGCGCCCCGCAGCACCTCGTCACGGTCGGCGGCCACCATCGGGAAGGCCTTCCAGCCCGGCTCCCCGCTGGGCAGCGACTCCACTCCGCTGGTGAGCGCGCCGTCGATGATGTCGTTCTCGAGGCACCAGATCAGGATGGCCGACACCAGTCCGCCGTCCTGGCCCACCTCGTACACGAAGTCGTCGCTGGCCCGGGTGAGCAGGATGTCGGAGTAGATGCCCGACATCTCGTCGGGGTGGCGCTCCCGGCCGAACAGGTGCATGTCGGCCTCGGGCTCCCACATGCGGAACCTCGGGCACGCCCGGGTGCAGGACGTGCAGCCCTTCACCCCGTGGACGCAGTCGCCGGGGCCGTACTCGTCGTCCTCGAGGTGGAACGGCTTGTAGGCGCCCGGCTCGTGGGTGTAGCCGATCACGTGGTGGGGGCAGGCGATAACGCACCCGGCGCAGCCGGTACACAGCCCCGAGGTGATCACCTCGTCGTGCAGTTCCTTCCACTGGTAGGTCCAGCGAGGCTTCTTGGCTGGCGGTGCCGCGGGACGGGCGTCGGTGACGGTCATGCGCCCCCGGCAGGATTCGAACCTGCGCACACGGCTCCGGAGGCCGTTGCTCTATCCCCTGAGCTACGGGGGCTGGGCCGGCCATGCTATCGGCCACAGTCCCGGAGGCCCGTCGTGTCGCCGGATGGGGTTCTGCGTGGTGCGGGCTGGTTCAGCGTGTCGCCGGGTGGGGTTCTGTGTGGTGCGGGCTGGTTCGGCGTGTCGCCGGGTGGGGTTCTGTGTGGTGCGGGCTGGTTCGGCGTGTCGCCGGGTGGGGTTCTGTGTGGTGCGGGCTGGTTCGGCGTGTCGCCGGATGGGGGTTCTTTGTGCGGTCATTGGCCGTAGTGGCTGAGAGCCGGACGCGGGACAGCCCGCAGTGGGCCGACCGGTAGGATCGGCCGATGCCGGACGTGCGTGACGGGCTGCGGGAGGGACTGCGGGCCGCGCTCGCCTCAGTAGGCGTCGATCCTGTGCCCGAGAGCGTCGCCATCGAGCGGCCCCGGGACCGATCCCACGGCGACTGGTCGTCCAATGTCGCGCTGGTCGCGGCGCGGGCGGCGCGGCGCCGTCCCCGGCAGCTCGCTGAGCAAATCGCCGCCCATATGAACGCCGAGCCACCCCCGCATGTGAGGGCGGTGGAGGTGGCCGGTCCTGGCTTCGTGAACTTTCGCCTCGCGCCCAGCTGGCTGCACGAGGTGCTGCGGACAGTGGTGACCGAGGGCGCCGACGGCTACGCCCGCAGCGAAGCGGGCGCGGGGCGGACCGTGAGCGTGGAGTTCGTGTCGGCCAACCCCACCGGCCCATTGCACGCCGGCCACGGCCGGTGGGCCGCCTACGGCGACTCGCTGTGCCGGCTGCTGGAGCGCTGCGGCCACCGGGTGCGCCGAGAGTTCTACGTCAACGACCGGGGCCGCCAGATCGACCTGTTCGCGGCCTCGCTGGCGGCTCGCAGCAACGGCGCAGAGCCGCCCGACGACGGCTACCACGGCGAGTATGTGGCCGAGTGGGCAGCCGGGATGCCCGACGGTGCCGACGCTCGCGAGTGGGGGCTGGAGCGGGCCCGCCGGGACCAGGCCGAGACGCTGGCCGCGATGAACGTGGCGTTCGACAGGTACACCAGCGAGTCCGAACTGGTCGGCCGAGGCGCGATGGACGACATCCTGTCGGAACTGCGCCGGCGGGGAGCGGTGTACGAGCACGACGGCGCGGTGTGGCTGCGTACCAGCGACCACGGGGACGCCGCCGACCGAGTGCTGGTCAAGAGCGACGGCGAGCCCACCTATTTCCTGCCCGACATCGCCTACCACCACGAGAAGTCCTCCCGGGCCGAGTTGGCGATCGACGTGCTCGGCGCCGACCACCACGGCTACGTCCCCCGGATGCGGGCCGCTCTGGCCGCCCTCGGACACAGCCCCGAGGGCTACGAGGCGCTGATCGGCCAGAACGTGACCCTGCGCCGCGGCGGCGCGGAGGTGCGCCTTTCCAAGCGGGCCGGCGACATGGTGCTCGTGTCGGAACTGCTCGACGAGGTGGGCGCGGACGTGACCCGGCTCGTGTACCTGCTCCAGTCCATCGACACCACCCAGACCATCGACATCGACGTCGTGTCGGCGCAGTCCGCCGAGAACCCCGTCTACTACCTGCAGTACGCGCATGCCCGGATCCACTCTCTGGCCCGCCAGGCCGAGGCCCGCGGCGTGCAGCGGGCACCGCTCGGCGACGTCGACCTCGCCGTGCTGGCACACGGGCGCGAGCTCGACGTGCTGAGGGCCCTGGCCGCGCTGCCCGACACCGTCCAGGCCGCGATGCGCGCCCGGGCCCCGCATCAGGTGACGGTCTGGGCCCGGGAGCTGGCCACTGCGTTCCACCGGTTCTGGCACGACTGTCCCGTGCTGCGAGACGACGTGAGCGAGGATCTCCGCCAGGCCCGCCTGTGGCTGGTGGAGGCCACCCGGGTGGGGCTGGCCGTCGGCCTGGGCCTTCTCGGGGTCTCGGCCCCGGAGCGGCTGTAGCCATGGCCTCGCAGACGTCGGCCGGGCCGGGCTCGGCCGCGCTGCCGCTGGAGCGCCGGCTGCTGCCCGACAACCACGACGTGTCACAGGGCCGACTTAGCGTCGGGGGATGCGATCTGGTCGAGTTGGCCCAACGCCACGGCACGCCGCTGTTCGTCTACGACGAGGAGCACCTCCGCCGCCGTTGCCGGGAGGCGGTGGACGCGTTCGGCCCCGGCGTGGCCTACGCGGCCAAGGCGTTCCTGTGCGTCGCGATGGCTCGGCTGGTGCACTCCGAGGGCATGTGCATCGATGTGGCCACCGGCGGCGAGCTGCATGTGGCCCTGGCTGCGGGTGTGCCCGCGGACCGCCTGGTGCTGCACGGCAACAACAAGTCGACGGACGAGCTTCGCATGGCGGTGGGCGCAGGCGTGGGGCGCATCGTGGTGGACAGCTTCGACGAGCTCGACCGTCTCGACGCCCTGCACGCCGAGACGGGGTCTCGGCCCCAGGTGTTGCTGCGCTTCACGCCCGGCGTCGAAGCCCATACGCATACCTACCTGGTCACCGGCGCTGACGACTCCAAGTTCGGCTTCACCGTGTCCACCGGCGCGGCCGCGTCGGCCATGGAGCGGGCTCGGGCGTCGGCCTCGGTGGAGGTGGTCGGCGTCCACTCCCATATTGGCAGCCAGGTGTTCGAGGCGTCGTCCTTCGCCAAGGCCGTCGCGGTGATCGCGGAGGCCGCGGAGCCCTTCGGCGTGGACGAGATCTCGGTGGGCGGAGGCCTCGGGGTGCCTTACGTGGCGGGGGAGTCGGCACCGACGATCACGGAGTGGGGCGACACGGTGCGCCAGGCTTGCCGGTCGGCGGGCGTCAACTGCCCGGGTCACGGCCGAGCCGGGCCGGTCCATTGCCGCGGCGGCGGCCGTCACGCTCTACTCGGTGGGCACCATCAAGCGCATTGAGGGTGTCCGCACCTACGTCGCCGTGGACGGCGGGATGAGCGACAACCCCCGTCCGGTGCTTTATGGCAGCGGCTACGAGGCCTTCCTTCCCCGAGCGGTGGACGCCTCCCGTGATCTGGCCGCGAGCGTGGTGGGCAAGCACTGCGAGTCGGGCGACATGCTGGTGCGAGACGCCTTCGTGCCCTCCGACATCGCGGTGGGCGACATCCTGGCCACGCCGGTGACCGGGGCCTACGGGCACTCGATGGGCTCCAACTACAACAAGGTGCCGCGCCCCGCGGTGGTGTTCGTCGCCGACGGTGAGGCCCGCGTCGCGGTGCGCCGCGAGAGCTACGACGACCTGCTGGCCTGCGAGGTGTCCGACGCTTGAGCGCCGGCTCGGAGCCGCGGCCATGACGCGGCCAGCCGTCGCCACCAGGGTGTCCGCTCTCGGGCCGTTCCCATTGCGGCAGGTGGCATCGGCTTCGGCGGTCTCGGTCGAACCGGCATGAACTCGATAGTGGGAGTGGGATCGACCCGTCGCGCCCTGGCAGCCGGAGCGGGCAGCGTCCCGCTGCTGCCGCGCTCGAACATCTCCGCTGCGGCCCGGGCGCTGGACTCGAAGCCGTCGCGCCCGAGTAGGAACGAGATCTCGGCGCTCAGCGCGGCTGAGCAGCCGAGACGGCGGAGGTCGGAGGCTCGCCAGGACACACCCGCATCGATGAGCGTTCCGGTCGAGAGCTCCACCAGTGTGACGGCCAATGCGCGGACGTCCGTCTCGGGCCGGGCGGGCGCGCCCGGCGCCGACCGGCGCGGACTAGAGCGCGGAAGCTGCCGACCGTCGGCGGGAACTGCGGCGTCGAAGTCGGCCAGCCACAGTTCGCCGTCGCGGCTCAACAGGAGGTTGGCCGGCTTGACGTCTCCGTGCACGAGCCCCGCCTCATGCACTCGCGCCAGCGCGGCCGCGGCCGCCGCGCCCACCGTCCTGACTTCGCTCTCCGGCAGGGACCCGCGCTCGTGCAGCACATCGGCGAGCGAGCAGGCCGCTCGCTCGAGGACAAGCTCGCTGTGATGGCCCACGCCCTGCAGGGCCACGATCCCCGGGCCCTCGACACGGCGCAGGCTCCGGGCCTCCGTCGCCGACTTCTCAGGAGAGGAGGACGGCTTGAAGAATGTCTCGATGCCCTCATCCACAGTCTTGAATCATATATAAATGCATTAAATCTCAGCTACCGGCTACCGGTACGTTCCAGCAGGCTGGCGGGCTCGGTCCGTCTGATGCTGGATCGGAGGCTTGGTGCGGGTCGTCTGGCGCTTGTGGCCGCGGAGCGGCGGTCTGGGCCTGTGTGAGGCTGGGTCTGTGGCGTGGTGCGGGTCGCCTGGCGCTTGTGGCCGCGGGTTGGGGCTGTCTGAAGGCCTGTGACGGCGAGACGCTAGCTTGAAGGGGTGAAACGGCTCCGGATCGGACTCCTCGGCTGCGGCAATGTGGGTGCCGCGCTGGTGGCGCTGCTTGACGAGCAGCGCGCCACGGTGTCGGCCCGCACCGGCATCGAGCTGCAGATCGCCCGCATCGCGGTGCGCTCAACCGCCAGAGACCGGGGGCTCAGCGTCGACCGTTCGGTGTTCGTGACCGACGCCGCCTCGGTGGTGTCCGATCCCGAGATCGACATCGTGGTGGAGGTGATTGGCGGAATCGAGCCGGCCCGCACCCTGGTACGCGAGGCCGTCGCCGCGGGCAAGCCGGTCGTCACGGCCAACAAGGAGCTCCTGGCCAACCACGGCGCCGAACTGTTCGCCGCGGCCGACGAGGCCGGCGTCGATCTGTTGTTCGAGGCGGCCGTCGCCGGAGCCATACCGCTCATCCGGCCGCTGCGGGAGTCGCTGGTGGCCGAGCCGGTGCAGCGGATCATGGGCATCGTCAACGGCACGACGAACTACATCCTCACGCAGATGGCCGAGCACAACGCCAGCTACGCCGAGGCTCTCAGCGAGGCCCAGAGCCTCGGATACGCGGAGCGCGACCCCACCGCGGACGTGGAGGGGTTCGACGCCGGCGCGAAGGCCGCCATTATCGCCACCGTGGCCTTCGGCGCGGTGGTCGTGGCCGGCGACGTGTATCACGAGGGCATCTCCCGCATCTCTCTGCACGACATCGAGACAGCCCGACGCCTCGGCTACGCGGTCAAGGCCGTGGCCGTCGCCGAGCGGACCGCCAGCGGAGACAACGAACGGCCCGAGGTGGCCGTGCGGGTGCATCCGGCCATGGTGCCGCTGGAGCATCCGCTCGCGGGGGTGCGCGACAGCTTCAACGCGGTGTTCGTCCAAGGCGGCGCGGTGGGCGAGCTCATGTTCTACGGCCGGGGCGCAGGCGGCAGGCCGACCGCCAGCGCCGTGCTCGGCGACCTCGTCGACGCGGCGATCAACCATACGTCCGGCGGGCGAGGACGCATCGGTCGCTTGGTCCCGGCCCGGATCAGATCCATCGACGACCTCCGGTCCGCCTACTACATCGGCGTGGAGGTGGCCGACCGGCCCGGCGTCCTGGCGTCGGTGGCCGCTGTGTTCGGCCGCCACGGCGTGTCGATCCGATCGATGGAGCAGCACGGCCTGGGCGACGACGCGAGCCTCGTCTTCATCACTCACGAGTGCCGCGAGCGCGACCTGCAGTCCACGCTCCGGGATCTGAAGGGCCTTGAGCCGGTCCACGAGCTCGGCACCGTCATGCGTGTCGTCGGCGAGGACGGCCCCCGAGACTGACGATGCGCTGTGTGAGCACCCGTTCACGGCCCGCCGTCAGTGATGGGGGCGGAGACTGACGATGCGCTATGTGAGCACCCGGTCGCAGCCGGGAGCCGCGGCTGGCGGCGGCGGTCTGGCTTTCGACGAGGTGCTGCTGGGCGGTCTGGCCCCCGACGGGGGCCTGTACGTTCCCGATGCCGTCCCGTCACTGCCTGAGGACCGCCTGGCGGACCCCGACCGGCCCGACTACGCGGCTCTGGCCACGGCGCTGATGGAGCCCTTCGTTGCAGGAGCGGTCAGCACCGAAGACCTCGCGGCGCTAGTCGCCGAGGCCTACGGCGCCTTCAGCCATCCCAAGGTGTGCCCGCTGGTCGCCCTCGAAGAGGACCACTGGCTGCTGGAGCTGTTCCACGGGCCGACCTTCGCCTTCAAGGACGTGGCCCTGCAGGTGGTCGCCCGACTCTTCGATCACGAACTGGCCCAGCGCAACGACCGGGCGACGATAGTAGCGGCCACCTCGGGCGACACCGGCTCCGCGGCCATGGAGGCCGTAGCCGGACGCGACCGCCTCGACATCGTGGTGCTGCATCCCGAGGGACGCACTAGCGACGTGCAGCGCCGCCAGATGACCACCCTCGACGCGCCCAATGTGCACGCGGCGGCCGTCGACGGCACCTTCGACGACTGCCAGGACCTGGTCAAGGCGATGTTCGCCGACGAGCCGTTCCGCCGCGACATGAGGCTGGCCGCGGTCAACTCCATCAACTGGGCCAGGGTCATGGCCCAGATCGTCTACTACGTGTGGGCCTCCAAGCAGCTCGCCTCCGAGCAGCGGGCCCAGGATCGCCCGATCACGTTCTGCGTGCCGACCGGCAACTTCGGAAACGTCCTGGCCGGGCACTACGCCCGACGCATGGGCCTGCCGACCGAGCGCCTGCTGATCGCCTCCAACACCAACGACATCCTCAGCCGGCTCATCGAGACGGGCGAACTGGCCGCGCACGCGGTCGTGCCGACGCTGTCTCCGAGCATGGACATCCAGATCTCCTCGAACCTTGAGCGGCTCATCTTCGAGTTGTTCGACGGCGACGGCGCGGCGACCGCAGATCTCTTGGCCCAGTTCCGTGCCGACGGGCGCGCCCGGCTCAGCCCCGACCAGCATCAACGGCTGCAAGCCGAGTTCTCCGGCGACCGGCTCGACGACGCCGAGACGCTGGAAGTCATGGCCCGCGTCCACGCGGACACCGGCATTCTCATCGACCCCCACACTGCGGTAGGCGTCGGGGTGGCCCAGCGGGCCCGGGTGCCGGGCGAGTTGGTGGTCACTCTGGCGACGGCCCATCCGGCCAAGTTCCCCGAGGCCGTCGTCCGCGCCATCGGCCGCGCTCCGGTTCCGCCCCCCGCTCTGGAGGCCGTAAACGAGCGGCCCGAGCGCTGCGCGTCGCTCCCGAACGACCTCGCGGCCGTCGAGGACTTCGTGCGCTCCGTGCGCCGCCGCTAACCGACCCGCCGCAGCGGCAGGCACGGCGGCAGGGTCCGAGGAAGGCCGTCGATCAGGCCCGACATGGCGTCGGGGTCCTAGGACGGCCGTCGGCCAGACGTGGCGGCAGGGGTCCAGAACGGGGCCGTCGTTCCGCCGCGGCGGCAGGCGGATCCGACCTGAGTCGGCCGAACCGCGGGCACCGACTATCGGCGGCGCGCCTCGGCGGCAGCCCAAGTGGTTGCAGTAGGGCATCGTTCGTGCGTAGCCTGCGGTTGCCGTCGTGCCTCCCGCGAGACAGCGACGTGCCCCGGCTGACCGCGTCGCCCCGCCGAGCCGGGTTCGTGATGTCCGACAATCCCGGGGAATACATCCGTGGAAGCGACTGGAATGCGCCGCTCGACGCTGCAACGCAAGGATCGCAGCGAACTCAATCAGATCGCGACCGCGCTGGGGGCCAAGCCCCCGAGCCGGGCCCGCAAGGACGAGATAATCCAGTTGATCATCGATCTCACTTCAGGCGACGCCAAGACCGCCCAGCCGGCGAACGGCGAGGCGGGATCAGACAGCCCGGCCGGACGCGAGAGGCCCTCGGAAGTCCAGCAGTCAGCCGACGGCGACCACGGCCAGGGCAACGGCGAGGCACAGGCCGAGCAGGACGAGCAGGCCAGGCCAGCCGCCAAGGCCGAAAGGGCCACCAAGGGCGACACAGTCGACAAGGGCGACAGAGGCGACAAGGCCGGCGACGATCCGAGGAACGGCGACCGCCCCGACGACGAGGTGGAGCCCGCCAACCGGCGCAGACGACGCCGCAGCCGCGACCGCGACCGTGACCGCGACGACGCTTGGGACGGCGACCCGGTGGCCGTGTCGGGCCGGTTGGACCTGCGCGACGAGGGCTACGGCTTCTTGCGGGTGGACGGCTGCCTGCCCAATCGCAACGACGCCTACGTTCCGGTCAAGACGATCCGTCAGTTCGGCTTGCGCCGCGGGGATCAGTTGTCGGGGACGTCTCGGCCCGCCAATCGGGCCGAGAAGAATCCGGCCCTGCTGACGCTCGACTCGATCAACGACGGCCCGGCCGAGTTCTCGGCGCGGCCGCAGTTCGAGGAGCTCACGCCCATTCACGCCGTACGCCCGTTGATGATGGAGCAGCCCGAGAATCCGGACGCGCTGACAGCCCGGCTCATCGATCTGGTCGCTCCGGTCGGCATCGGCCAGCGAGTGCTGGTGCACGGGCCCCGCCGCTCGGGCGCCTCCGAACTGCTTGCCGCCGTGATCGCGTCCATCGACGCCAACGAGCCCGGCATCTACGTGATGGGCCTGTTCCTCGACCAGCGCCCCGAGGACATCACCGAGATCCGGCGCATCGTGCGCAACGGCGAACTCGCAGCGACATCGTTCGACCAGCCTCCGGAGGACCATGTCCAGACGGCCGAGATGACCGTCGAGCGGGCCAAGCGCCTAGTGGAGTCCGGCCGCGACGTCGCCGTCGTGCTGGACGGGATCACCGCGCTGGCCCATGCCTACAACGCCACGCTGTCCAACGCCGGACGGGCCTTCAGCGGCCAAGTCGAGAGCGGGGCAGTGCACATGCCCAAGAAGCTCTTCGGAGCGGGCCGCAACATCTCCGAGGGCGGTTCGCTGACAATGATCGCCTCGATCACGTCGAACGGCTCCGACCCGGTGCAGGCCGCGGTGTACGGAGAGTTCGTTGGAACGGCCAACACCGAGATCCGCCTGGACCGATGGGCCGCGGAGCGGGGCCTGTTCCCGGCGATCGACATCGCCGCCTCGGTCTCCAGAGACGCCCACCGCTTCCTCGACGGCGACGACCATGAGACCGTGCAGGGCTTCAAGCGCAGTCTTGTCGAGCAGGCCGGCGACGGACCGGCCGCGGTGGTGCGAGCCTTGGAGGCCGGCCTGTCGCGGCTCCGCGACACCGGCGCCAACGCCGATCTGTCCACCTGATCGGCCGCTCGGTCGGACCCGGCGAAGTTCGTCCGCCGACGGGTTGTGACCGGGCGTTCCGGCCAACAGACTGGACAACCGATGAAGACCGACATCCATCCCGAGTACCGACTGGTGGTGTTCTCCGACCAGTCGGCCGGCACCTCGTTCCTCACCCGTTCCACCATCGCCACCGATGACACCATCGAGTGGTCCGACGGCAACACGTACCCGCTGGCGAAGGTGGAGATCTCGAGCGCGAGCCATCCGTTCTTCACCGGAACGATGAAGATCGTCGACACCGCTGGCCGGGTCGAGCGCTTCGAGCGCCGCTACGGCAAGCGCCGCGGCCGCGAGTAGAGGCCGCGACCCCCGAGCGAGGCGAACCGTGGGCCAGACTGGGGATCGAGAGATGCGCGCGGGCGCGGGTGACGCTCTCGCCAAAGCCTTCGAGATGATCGCCACACCGGCCCTCTTCGGGCTGGGCGGATGGCTCGTCGACGGCCGCGCCGGCACTTTCCCGGCGGTGACGCTGGCGGCCGTGCTGGTCGTGTTCGGATACCAGGTCTGGCGCTTCGCCCGCGACTACTCGGTGCGCATGGAGGAGGCTCTCGACCAGCGACGCGTCGGATACGGCCGCGTGGGCGACGACCGGCTGCGCCGGCCATGACCGACCGCTCGGCCGTGTCCGAGGCTGTTCTCGATGCCGCCCCCGGTCAGGCGGCCGTGTCCGAGGCTGTTCTCGATGCCGCCCCCGGTCAGGCTCTCGATGCCGCCCCCGAGCGGGAGATCGCAGCCGACATGGTGCGGCGCTCGGTGCTCTTCGTCGTTCCCCTGGTCGGTGTCAGCGCGCTGGTGTGGGGATGGTCGGGCGCGGCGTCAGCGGGACTGGCGCTGGCTCTGGTGCTGGTCAACTTCGTGCTCGGCGCGGCCGCGATCACCTGGGGCGCCCGCATCGGCGGCTCGGCGATGATGGGGATGGTGATGGGCGGATACGTCCTGCATCTCGGTATCGTCACCGCCGCCGTGCTGCCCATACGCCACCATCACTGGTTCGAGCTGCTGCCGTTCGCGGCGAGCCTCCTGATCGCCCACATCGGCCTCCTCGTCGTGGAGTGCCGCTATGTGGCGGCGTCCGCCGCCTTCCCCGGTCTCAAGCCCGGACAGGGCTTCCTGTCACGCCGCAGCCCGTCGAGCCGACGGCCGTCCCTTCCGTTGGAGCGATCGGCATGAGCGTTCTGGCCCTCGAGTTCCCTCCCGTCAGCCACCTGTTCGACTGGCCGACCATCTGGCTCGACGGCACGCCGCTGGCGATCAACAAGACCGTCCTCATCTATCTGGCGGCCACCATCGCCACGATCGTGCTGTTCGGCCTGGCGGGAAGGCCCCGGGAATCGCTGGTGCCCGCCGGTGTGCAGCATGTGGCCGAGTCCGGCGTGAACTTCATCGAGGGCTCGGTGGTGATGCAGACCATCGGCCCCGACGGTCGCAAGTTCCTGCCCTTCCTCACCTCGATGTTCTTCTTCATCCTGTTCTCGAACATCACCGAGGTCATCCCGTTCGTGCAGTTCCCGGCCAACAGCCGGATGGCCATCCCCATCACCCTCGCGCTGGTTGTGTGGGTGATTTACAACGTGGTCGGCGTCAAGCACCAGGGCCTGTTCGGCTACCTGAAGAACTCGTTGTTCCCGCCGGGCGTGCCCAAGCTCCTCTATGTCATCGTCACGCCGATCGAGCTCGTGTCCACGTTCGTGGTGAGGCCCTTCTCGCTGGCCATCCGGCTCTGGGCCAACATGGTC
This sequence comes from Acidimicrobiales bacterium, assembly GCA_963667505.2. Lineage (GTDB taxonomy): Bacteria > Actinomycetota > Acidimicrobiia > Acidimicrobiales > Aldehydirespiratoraceae > Aldehydirespirator. The sequence continues at coordinate 4,114,904 of OY763490.2, forward strand.
GCCGGCCACCTGCTGCTGGTGACCTTCGCCATCCTGTCGGCCACCCTGTGGGAGTTCTTCTACGTCCCGGCCGCTCTGCCCTTCGTGATGCTGATCCTGATGACCGCGTTCGAGATACTGGTCTCGTTCCTTCAGGCCTTCATCTTCACGATCCTCACCGCGGTCTACATCGGCGGCTCCATGCATCCCGAGCACTAGGTCCGCCCGGAGGCAGCCCGCCCGCAGGCCCTAGACCCCTTCGCACACGATCACCACAACCACAGGAGAAAGCAAAGTGCTCAGTCTTCTCGCACAGACCGGACCGGGTGAGTTCCTCGACGGGCTCAAGGCCATCGGCGCGGGACTCGGCTACGGCCTCGCCGCGGTCGGGCCCGGCGTTGGCATCGGCCTCGTGGTCGGCAACGCCATCTCGGCGATGGCCCGCCAGCCCGAGTCTGCCGGCATGGTCCGCACCACGATGTTCCTAGGCATCGCCTTCACCGAGGCGCTGGCCCTCATCGGGTTCGTCGTCTTCATCCTGCTGCTCCCCTAGAGGCCGAGCGGTAGGAGCAATTCATGATGAGGTATGCAACGCGCCGAGCGAGGCCCGGGGCTCGAGCGGCCCGTGAACGCGGCGAACAAGACCAGGAAGCACGGCTTGAGCGGCCCGTGAGCACCGCGAACAGGAGCGGGTCTCAAGGCGCGGCGATCATGGCTCGGACGATCCCGAGGCTTGTAGCGGTACTGGGCGCCGCGTGCGCGGTGCTGCTCGTCGCGGCCGGGCCCGCAGGGGCTGCGGGCGAGACGATCGGTGGTTGCGTCCTTGAACAGGTGCACCACGCCGAGGAGCAGTACGGCAGCCTGCAGGCGCTCGAGGAGGGCCCCAAGAAGGACTTCGAGAAGTTCGAGGACGACCTGGAGGGCTGCGTCGAGGCGCCCAGCCCCATCATTCCCGAGGTTGACGAGATCATCTGGGGCGGCTTGGCCTTCGTGATCCTGTTCGCGTTCATGTGGTGGAAGGGCTTCCCGGCGGTGAAGCGGGCCATGGACGCCCGCTCCGAGAAGATCCGGGCCGACCTTGACGCCGCGGATTCGGCCAAGGCCGACGCCATGCGCACCAAGTCCGAGTACGACGCCCAGCTGGCCGACGCCAAGACGGCCGCGGCTGCCATCATCGACGAGGCCCGAGCCCAGGCCGACCAGCTGCGCCAGGACCTGCAGACCCGGGCCGAGGCCGACATCGCCGACCAGCGGGCCCGGGCCGCGGCCGACATCGAATCGAGCCGCCGCCAGGCGATCGACGACCTCCGAGGCGAAGTGGCCTCCATCGCAGTGGGGGCGGCCGAGCGGGTGGTGGGCGCCAGCCTCGACGCAGACGTGCACCGTGCTCTGGTGGACGCCTACATCGACGAAGTGGCCGGGGACGGCAGCAGCAACGGCGACGGTGCCGGCAGCGGCGACCGCGCCGGCGGGAGCTGAGCCCCAGCGATGGCTGACCGCGGCGCTTCCGACCGCATCGGCGGCTACGCCGACGCTGTGCTGGCCGTGGCCCGGGCCGAGGGCGCCCAGGCTGCGGTCGAGGACGAGCTGGCCCGTTTCGCCGAGGCGCTGCGCTCCAGCGACGAGCTGCAGTCGACCCTGGCCGACTCGGCTGTAGACGTGGAACGGCGGCTGGGGATCGTCGACGACCTGCTGGGCGACCGGGCTCTGCCCGCCACCGCCGCGCTGGTGTCGCTGGTGGTCGGCGCGGGCCGGGGCGGCGAGTTGGTCGACATCATCGATGCCGCCATCGACCGGGCCGCGGCGGGCCGCAACCGCCGGGTGGCCCGGGTGCGCAGCGCGGTCGAGCTCTCCGGCGAGCAGCGGGCCCGGCTGGCCGAGGCCATCAAGGCGTCCTCGGGGCTCGACGTGGAGATCCAGACCATCGTCGATCCCGGCGTGGTCGGCGGGGTGGTCACCGAGATCGGCGACGACGTGATCGACGGCAGCGTGCGCAGCCGCCTGCAGCAGATGCGAGCCGGCCTCCGCTGAGCGCGGCCGGCGTCAACAACAGGAGCTGGAACCAGCGAACATGAGCGACACGGCACAACTCACGATCAACACCGCGGACATCGCGGCCGCCATCCGCCAGAACCTCGAGGGGTTCACGCCTGCGCTGGAGCAGTCCACCGTGGGCCGGGTGCTCGAGGTGGGCGACGGCATCGCCCGGGTGTCGGGCCTGCCGGACGCGGCGGTCAACGAGATGCTGCGGTTCGCCAACGGCGCCGTCGGCCTGGCCCTGAACCTCGACGAGACCTCCATCGGCGCGGTGGTCCTCGGCGACGTGGAGGGCATCGAGGAGGGCCAGCCGGTGCAGGCCACCGGCGACATCCTGTCGATCCCGGTGGGCGACGGCCTGCTCGGGCGGGTGGTCAACCCGCTGGGCGAGCCGGTGGACGGCAAGGGCCCGCTGTCGAACCCCATTCCCAGGCGAATGGAGATTCAGGCGCCGGGCATCACCGGGCGCAAGCCGGTGCACGAGCCGATGCAGACCGGCATCAAGTCCATCGACTCGCTCATCCCCATCGGCCGGGGCCAGCGGGAGCTGATCATCGGCGACCGCAAGACGGGCAAGACCACCATCGCGCTCGACACCATCCTGAACCAGCGCGGCCTGGACGTGAACTGCATCTATGTGGCCATCGGCCAGAAGGCCTCCACCGTGGCCCAGGCGGTGGCCACCCTCGACGAGCTCGGGGCCATGGACTACACGGTGGTGGTGGTGGCCCCCGCGTCGGACCCGGCGCCCTACAAGTACCTCGCCCCCTACGCGGGCTGCGCCATGGGCCAGCACTGGATGGAGAACGGCGAGCACGCCCTGGTCATCTACGACGACCTGTCCAAGCAGGCCGAGGCCTACCGGCAGGTGTCGCTGCTGCTGCGGCGCCCGCCCGGACGGGAGGCCTATCCCGGCGACGTGTTCTACCTGCACAGCCGCCTGCTGGAGCGGGCCGCCAAGCTCAGCGACGACCGGGGCGCCGGTTCGCTCACCGCGCTGCCGGTGATCGAGACCAAGGCCGGCGACGTGTCCGCGTACATCCCCACCAACGTGATCTCCATCACCGACGGCCAGATCTTCCTGCAGGACGACCTGTTCAAGTCGGGCATCCGCCCCGCGGTGGACGTCGGCATCTCGGTCAGCCGGGTGGGCGGCGCCGCCCAGGTGAAGGCCATGAAGACCGCGGTGGGCACCCTCAAGGGCGACCTGCAGCAGTTCCGGGAACTGGAGGCCTTCGCCGCCTTCGGCTCCGACCTCGACGCGGTGTCCAAGGCCCAACTGGAGCGCGGCTACCGCCTCACCGAGCTGCTCAAGCAGGGGGTCAACAGCCCGCTGCCGGTGGAGGAGCAGGTGGTGTCGATCTACGCGGGCACCCACGGATACCTCGACGACGTTCCCATCGGCGACGTGCGGCGCTTCGAGAGCGAGCTGCTCGACTGGTTCCGCAGCCGCGAGGCTGTCCTGCTGGCCGAGATCCGCGACAGCGGGGCCATCTCCGACACCGACGACTTCGACGCCCGGGTCAAGGCCTTCGCCGAGCAGTTCACGACCTCGGAGGCCGCCGCGGGCACCGAGCCGGAGGCGGTCGAGCAGGGTGCAGAGCAGGCCAGGCTGGTCGACGCCGACACCACCCTGCCCGAAGAGGACCTGAGCCGGGACGGGGCCTAGAGGCCCCGGCAGGCAGTTGGGCGACGGGCGATAGCGGAGCGGGGACCGAGACGTGCCTGGAGGCAAGGAACGCGAGCTGCGTAGGCGCATCGGCAGCATCCAGTCCACCAAGAAGATCACCCGCGCCATGGAGCTGATCGCGGCCACCCGGGTGGTGAAGGCTATGCAGCGGGCCAACGCGGCCCGGCCCTACGCCCGGCTGATCACCAGCGTGATCGAGGATCTGGCCGCGGGCGGCGCCGAGGTCGACCACCCGCTGCTGCGCCAGGCGCCGGAAGTGCGCAACGTCGGCTTCATCGTCATCACCGGCGACCGGGGCCTGGCCGGGGCCTACAACACGTCGGTCATCCGCACCGCAGAGCGCCAGGTGATGGCCCACGTGTCGGAGGGGAAGGGCTATTCGCTGTGCTGCGTGGGCCGCAAGTCGGCCAGCTACTTCCGCTTCCGCAACTACCGCATCGACCACGCCATGTCGGGGTTCAGCGACAACCCGTCCTACGACGACGCCCGCCGGATCGCCGAGACGGTCAGCGAGTCCTTCCTGGCCGAGGACATCGACCAGGTGGAGCTGATCTACACAGAGTTCGTGTCGATGGGCACCCAGCGGGTGGTGGTGCGCCGCTTCCTGCCGTTGATCGATGCCGAGATGTTGGCCGCCGAGGGCTCGGGCCGCGGCCGGGAGGGGAGCTTCGAGTTCGAGCCGTCCCCCGAGGCGGTGCTGGAGGCGCTGCTGCCCCGCTACACCGAGGCCCGCCTGTACGGGGCGCTGCTCGACGCGGCCGCGTCGGAGCACGCCAGCCGCCAGCGGGCCATGAAGGCGGCCACCGACAACGCCGAGGAGCTCATCACCAAGCTGTCGCGGGCCATGAACCAGGCCCGCCAGGACGCCATCACCACCGAGATAATGGAGATCGTCGGCGGCGCCGAGGCGCTGGGCAGCGGCGGTGGCACTGACGCTGCCGACGTCACCGGCGTCGAGGCTGCCCTCGCATCGATGCTGGCGGGCACCGACGCCTCCGTGGCGGCTGGTGCGGGCGGCCGCCCCGCCTAGAGCGACCCGGATCGAACAGCACACACGACACGCTCGCGAGCGAAGCTGACCGAACTGACAGAACTGACAAGAAGGACAGGCAACAAATGACCGTCACAGAGACCCGCCCCGAAGCCGGCACCGACACCGCCCTGCGCACCGGCCGCATCGTCGGCATCGCCGGCCCGGTGGTGGACGTTGAGTTCCCGCCGGGGCACCTGCCCGAGATCAACACCGAGATGGAGTTCACCGTCACCGTGGACGGCACCGAGGTGCGGGTGCCCGCCGAGGTGGCCCAGCAGATCGGCGACAACCGGGTGCGGGCCATCGCGCTGAAGCCCACCGACGGGTTGACCCGCGGCACCGAGGTGCGCAACACCGGCCACGGCATCCAGGTGCCGGTCGGTGACGGCACCCTCGGCCATGTGTGGAACCTGATGGGCGAGTGCCTCGACACACCGGGCCATGACACCCCCGAGCACTGGGACATCCACCGCCCGGCGCCGTCGTTCGACTCTTTGGAGCCGTCGGCGCAGATGTTCGAGACCGGTGTGAAGGTGATCGACCTGCTCACCCCCTACAAGCAGGGCGGCAAGATCGGCCTGTTCGGCGGCGCTGGCGTGGGCAAGACCGTGCTCATCACCGAGATGATCACCCGGGTGGCCACCAACCACGGCGGCGTGTCGGTGTTCGCCGGGGTGGGGGAGCGCACCCGCGAGGGCACCGACCTGTTCCTGGAGATGGGCGAGACGGTGATGGGCGACGGCAAGACCCGGGTGCTCGACAAGGCCGCCCTGGTGTTCGGCCAGATGGACGAGCCGCCCGGCGTGCGGCTGCGGGTGGCCCTGGCCGGGGTGACCGTGGCCGAGTACTTCCGCGACGTGCAGAACCAGGACGTGCTGCTGTTCATCGACAACATCTTCCGGTTCGTGCAGGCCGGCTCGGAGGTGTCCACCCTGCTGAACCGGATGCCGTCGGCGGTGGGCTACCAGCCGACCCTGGCCGACGAGATGGGCGAGCTCCAAGAGCGGATCACCTCGACGCGGGGCAGGTCGATCACGTCGCTGCAGGCGGTGTACGTGCCCGCCGACGACTACACCGACCCGGCCCCGTTCACGTCGTTCACCCACTTCGACGGCACCACCGAGTTGAGCCGCGACATCGCCGCGCTGGGCATCTACCCGGCGGTGGACCCGCTGGCGTCCACGTCGACGATCCTCGATCCGCTGGTGGTGGGGGAGCGCCACTACGCGGTGGCCCGCCGGGTGCAGGAGGTGCTCCAGCGCTACAAGGAGCTGCAGGACATCATCGCCATCCTCGGTCTCGACGAGCTCTCCGAGGAGGACCGGGTGACGGTGGACCGGGCCCGCAAGGTGCAGCGTTTCCTGTCCCAGCCGATGTTCGTGGCCAAGAACTTCACCGGCCAGGACGGCATCTTCACCCCGGTGTCCGAGACCATCGAGTCGTTCGAGGCGCTGGTGAACGGCGACATGGACGAACTCCCCGAGCAGGCCTTCTACATGGTGGGCGGCGCCTCCGACGTGGAGCGCAAAGCCGCCGAGCTGCAGGCCTGAGATGTCTGCCATGGCTGGTTGCGCTGCCGGGCTGAGCGTGCCGGGGTCGGCGTCGCCGGACTGGTCGTCGACGGCCGGGATCCTGAGATGGCCGCGCCCGCGGCGGCCCAGCGCGGTCGAGCCCGATCCCGAGGGATCGGGGGCCTGACATGGCTGTAGAGCTCGACGTCGAGCTGGTGTCGCCCGAAGAGGTGACCTACTCGGGCACCGCCGAGATGGTGATCGTGCGCACCACCGAGGAGGGCGACATCGCCTTTCAGGCCGGCCATGTGCCGTTCCTGGGCGTACTGGCCCCCTGGTCGGTGGACGTGCTGCGGCCCGGCGGCGAGCGCGACACCTTCGCGGTGCACCGCGGCTTCGTCGAGGTCAGCCACAACAAGGTCACGATCCTCTCCGACGTCTCCGAGTCCGCCGAAGAGATCGACGTAGCCCGAGCCGAGCAAGCCCGCCAAAGGGCCACCGAGGCCCTCAAGACCGACGCCGAGGACACCGCCGCAACCGCCGCCCTAGAACGAGCCGAGCTAAGGCTAAGGGTCGCCGCCAGCTAACCGCTGCCTACCAGCGGCTCTCACTGCCGCACGTGCGATAGTTTCCCTTCTGAAATAACTCGCATAAACTAGTATAAGCTCCGTTGAATGAGGCGGAAGCTGGACTCCGAACCAGCATCTGCGGAGGGGAGGCTGACCATGGACCGTCGCGCTAATCCTTACAGACCGGGGGCGGGCACGCAGCCGGATGCACTGGTTGGCCGCGATCTGGTGATCGACGACTTCGGCTTGGCCCTAAGGCGGGCGCTCGACGGACGTCCAGGCAAGAGCTGCATGCTGCTAGGCCTGCGTGGCACCGGTAAGACGGTGCTGTTGAACCGCTTCATGGAGATCGCCGGCCAGGAAGGCGTCCGGACTGCCTTCGTGGAGGCCTCCGACTCGGGCAGCTTCAGCCAACTCCTCGCCATCCGGCTTCGCCGCGTGCTGCTGCAGTTGGCCGCCGGTTCGGTCCGACGGGTCGCAGAGCTGGCGCTCAGGGCGCTCAGGTCCTTCGCCCTGCATCTGCCCGACGGCTCTGCCATCTCCGTCGGAGTCGAGGCCGCCCCCGGCGTGGCCGACTCGGGCGTGCTATCGGAGGACTTGACGGATCTTCTGGTGGCGGCCGGGGAAGCGGCAGCCGACCGCGAGACCGGGATCATGCTCGCCGTCGACGAGGCGCAGTACCTGACGGACGAGGAGATGGGCGCCGCGATCGCAGCCATCCATCGCACGACCCAGCTGAACCTGCCGATTGTGCTCGTGGCCGCGGGACTGCCGCAGCTGCGCGCTCTGGCCGGAAACGCCCGCACCTACACGGAGCGCCTGTTCTCGTTCCCGGAGGTGGGTGCGCTCACGCCCGGCGAGGCCCGCGATGCCTTGGCGTTACCTGCCGAGGCTCAGCAGGCTGGCTTCGAGCCGGAGGCGATCGACTCGATTGTCGCCGCTTCGCAGGGCTACCCGTACTTTGTGCAGGAGTGGGGCTACCACGCCTGGAACGCCGCCCCAGGAAGCCTGATCACCCTCCAGGACGTGACCGCCGCCAGCTCGAGCGCGACCGACACGCTCGACCGGGACTTCTTTCGGGTGCGCTTCGACCGTCTGACCCCCAAGGAGCGGGACTACCTGCGGGCCATGGCCGAACTGGGCCCCGGCCCGCACCGATCAGGCGACATCGCCGGCGAACTGGGTGTGCGCGTGCAGTCGGTGGCGCCCCGACGGTCGGCACTGATAGCCAAGGGCATGATTTACAGCCCAGCCCACGGCGACACCGCATTCACCGTCCCCCTATTCGACGACTTCCTGAGACGCACACTCCCAAAGTAGGACCCGAAGGCGCCTTACGTCATGGGCCTAGGGCGGTGATGGGGGCTACCTGCACTCCGTCTTTGCGGCGGTAGGCGGCGCCGGTGGAGGTGACGACCAGCAGCGCGGCCAGATCATCGGCCCGCCGTCGGGCGACTTTGTCACGCAGCCGCAGCAGCGTGGACGCGGCTGTGTCCACCGACCGTGCCGACGGGCTGAGCTTCACCTCTACTGCGAGCCAGGCGCCGTCGTTGCGTTCCACGATGGCATCGGCCTCTAGGCCCACGTTGTCGCGGTAGTGGTACACCGAGCCGGTCTCGGCCTGGCTGTAGATGCGGAGATCGCGGACCACCAGCGACTCGAACAGCAGGCCGAGCGTCTCGGGGTCGGCCAGAAGCCGCCGGGGCGTCGCCCGCAGCGACGAGGCGGCCAGCGACGGATCCACAAAGTGGATCTTCGGCGTGCTGCGCAACGTTGCCCGCGAGCGCAGCTCGACCGACCACGCTGGCTGAGGCTCGACGACGAAGATGCGCTCCAGAGCCCGCAGGTAGGCGGTCGCGGTGCCGCGGGCCAGCGGCGTGTCGCCGCCGGTGTCAGCCGCGAGGCGGGTGATCTTGGCCTCGGTCGCCACGTTGCGGGCGATCGAGCGCATCAGGCGAAGGAGCGCCTCGGGCTGGTGGCGGACCCCGACCGCCTCTGAGATCTCGACGCGGGCCGCCTCGTTGACATAGTCGGCGATTGTCCGCCCAGCATCGTCGGCGGACGCTTCGAGGTTGGCTGGCCATCCCCCCGCGCAGACGAACGAGGCGACTTCGGACAGGCCCAAGTCGGTCCGGGGCATCGCGGCCGGGGCCTCGCCGTCGAACAGGGCCCGGATCGAGACCTCGCCGCTGGAATGGCCTGTCTCCAGCAGCGACATGGGGCGCATCCGCACTCGCGCGATCCGTCCCATGCCTGAATGGCGGGTGATGTCGTCGGCGGGCACGGCCGAGCCGGTCAGGATGAACTGGCCCGGCCGAGCCCGGTCGTCACACTCCCGGCGGACGCGGTTCCACAGCGTCGGGGCGTGCTGCCACTCGTCGAGCAGTCGAGGGACAGCTCCGGCCAGCACCGCCTGCGGGGCGGCCTCGGCGAGCAGACGGGTGGCCGGATCATCGAGACGGGCCTCGCTCCGGGCGAACCTGCGGGCCGTCCAGGTCTTCCCGCAGGCTCTTGCGCCGTCGATCAGGACTGCGCCGACCCGGCCCAGAGCGGCGGCCACGTCGGTCTCCGCGATGCGAGGCCGGTGTCCGGGCATCGTCAGCGACCCGAACGGCTCCGGCAGATAGGTTGGCATGTCGTTGTCCATTCGAGCCCCGGCTTGTGGACCAGCTTCCTTAGTACGCTCACCTGAGCGCTGGGAGTGCTGCAGTGCACTTTGGAAGTCTAGCGTGATGCAATATAGAGATCATCTGTAGTGCAGTTTGTAGATGAATCGCGATGCATTTTGGAGATTGGGCGGTCTGACAGCCTCACGCAATACTCTCACGCAATACTGAGGTTGGAGCGGCGGCGGGGTCGCGGGCTGCCGGGCCGGGCAGGGTATGGTCGGGGACCGGTGGAGGACTTCGTGGTCGCCGAGAATCCCGACGGCGGGTCGTCGCTGCCGTTCCTGGTTCGGCTGCCGCTTCGGACGGGTGCGGTGGTGCTCAAGGTCCGGGACATTTGGCCCCGCACGGCCAAGTTGTATTGCCATCCCTCAGAGGACTGGCCCGAGGCTCCGTCGATCGTCGAGCGGGTGCCGGTCCGCTCCTGCGTGCGACGGGGCGCGGCGATCGACCTGGTGCTCGAGCGGTCCAGGGAGAACCGCTCGCAGTTCGTGTTCACCCGGGCACGGGGCCGAGACGTCGTGTTCTGGCAGTCGGCGCGCACCCGCAAGCAGGCTCGCCCGAACGTGTCGGTGCCGTCGGCTCGGGCCTCCGGGCTGGCGCACCTGGAGATCCTGGTGGACTCCCACGAGCGGTACGCCTGGGCGTTCTCCCGCCAGCAGGCCACCACGGCACGCCGGGCTCTGGCCGCCGGCGACTACGCGGTCGAGGCCGACGGTGCCGTGATCGCGTCGGTGGAGCGCAAGAGCTTGCCGGATCTGGTGTCGACGCTGGTCGGCGGCAAGCTGTGGTTCCTGCTCGCCGACCTGGCCGCGGTGGAGCGGGCGGCGCTCGTCGTCGAGGACCGCTACTCGCGGGTGTTCAAGCTCGACCGGGTGCGCCCTGCTGTCGTGGCCGAAGGCCTTGCGGAGGCCGCGGTGCGGTTCCCGTCGGTGCCGATCGTGTTCGCGGAGACCCGGGCCCTGGCCCAGGAGTGGACCTACCGTTTCCTGGGCGCGGCCTTCGTCGAGCACCACCGGAGCAGGGCTGCCGACCTGTTGGTCGACCGCCTCCCGGCCGCTGGAGAGTTGCCGGCCCCGGAGCCAACCACGGCGGAGGTGCGGGCGTGGGCCCGCAGCACGGGCCTACCAGTTCCTGATCGGGGCCGGCTCCGTCCCGAGATCTGGTCGGCCTACCGCCTAGCCAACCCGGCCTGAGCGGCCTGCCCGACCGGCAGCGGCGCCAGATCATCGGTCCTTCGTCGGGCCACCATGATGCGAAACAGAGATCATCTGTAGTGCTGTAGTGCAGTCCGTGGATCGCTTGTAGTGCACTTTGGAGATCTTGTTGGACTATGGCGGCGTGCGTCTCTGTGGCGGTGCCTTGGCGCGGGGTGTGGTCGATGCGCCCGACGACCGCCCGAGAACTCGGACGGGCTGGGCCTAGATGTCTCGGGTCTTGCGGAGGCGGTGGCGACCCTCGATTAGGCGCACCGTGCCGGAGCGGCTGCGCATCACCAGCGACTGGGTGTGGCAGAACCGGGCGTCGAAGTGGACGCCTTGGAGCAGGTCGCCGTCGGTGACGCCGGTGGCCGCGAAGAAGCAGTTGTCGGTGTTGACCAGGTCGTCCTCGGTCAGCACACGTTCCATGTCGTAGCCGTGCTTGATGAGCGCTTTGCGCTCGTGGTCGTTGCGGGGCCAGAGCCGGCCCTGCAGAGCGCCGCCCATGCATTTGATGGCCGCCGCGGTGATCACACCCTCAGGCGTGCCGCCGATGCCGAAGAGGATGTCGGCGCCGGTGTTGGGCCAGGCGGTGGAGATGGCGCCGGCCACGTCGCCGTCGGGAATCAGCCGGATGCGGGCGCCGGCCTCGCGCACCTCGGCGATCAGGTCGTCGTGGCGGTCGCGGTCGAGGATCACCGCGGTGAGGTCCCGCACGGACTCTCCCTTGGCATCGGCCACCGCGTGGAGGTTCTCGGTGGGGGACTTGGCGATGTCGATCAGATGGGCGGCGGCGGGGCCGGTGGCGACCTTCTCCATGTACACGCACGGGCCGGGGTCGAACATCGTTCCCCGGTCCGCCACCGCGATCACCGACAGGGCGTTGGCCCGTCCCAGCGATGTGAGGGTCGTCCCGTCGATGGGGTCGACGGCCACATCGGTCTGGGGCAGCAGCCCGTTGCCGACCCGCTCGCCGTTGAAGAGCATCGGCGCATCGTCCTTCTCGCCCTCCCCGATCACGACGATGCCGTCCATGGAGATGTCGCTCAACACTCGGCGCATGGCGTCCACCGCGGCGCCGTCGGCACCGTCCTTGTCGCCCCGTCCCATCCAGCGGGAAGCCGCGATGGCTGCCCCCTCGGTGATCCGCACCAACTCCAGGGCAAGGTTGCGGTCGGGCTTGGGATGCGCAGGGTCGGCCATGAGCGCGAAGGTAGCCGACAGGGTCGTTGCTCAGGATGGATGTTGCATGCGTCGCTTGGTGCCTCTTGTGGTCTTGGCAGTGGCAGGATGGGGGGCATGGCCCCATCGTTCCGCCCGAACTTCCTGCGCCGTTCTTCCGACACCGCTGCGGGCGACCCGGACGAGGATCCCGGCATCGATGGTGCCGACTCCGGCGAGGACTCCGACGGCGAGGAGTGGCTGGCCTACGAGCTGCACGAGTGGTCGCTGGAGAGCAGGGTGATGCTCAAGCAGTTGCTCACCGTCGACCAGGTGGTGCACTCGTGGCAGGGGACCACGCTGATGGTGCACGAGTCGCTGGAGGAGACGGTCGACAGCCTGGTGGGCGAGGTCGAGGAAGCGGAGAGTGCCAAGGAGGCCATCAACAGGCCGATCGGGCCTGAGGACGATCTCACAGCCTTCGAGGTCGGCGACTGGTCGCAAGCGATGCGAGACGAACTCGTCGAGCGCCTGGTTCAGGCCAAGGTGCCCCACATACTCGAACAGACTTCCGGCGAGGACGCGGGGTCGGATGTTGCTGGGTCACACGGCGACTCGGGGTCGGGCGAGGACCCCGGGCCGGATGTGGCAGGTTCGGGCGAGGACGCGGGGTCGGGCGAGGACGCGGGGTCGGGCGAGGACGCGGGGGGCTGGGACCTGTGGGTGCGCGAGGCTGATGAGGAGAAGGTCGACCTGGTCATCGACGACATGCTGGCTCGGCTCGAGGAAGAGAACTTCGTGGAGCTCGACGGCCTGGACTTGAACGACCTGCTTAGCGACCTGTTCCTGGCGTGCGATCGGCTCAGACGCGATCCCGGCGACCTGGACGGCCTCCGGGGCGCGGTTGCGGGTGCTCGGCGAATCGCCGGAGTCCGCACGCCGTTCGGCTTCTCGGCGCCCAACTGGCGGAGCCTTCGCAACGCGGCTGGCGAGCTGCTCGCGTTGGTCGAGGCCGAGGAGACCGACGCCGAGGAGTTGCGCGATCTCGCCCACCGGCTCAGCGACACGCTCAGGATGCTCATCTAGCCGAGTGGCACAGGGTTCTTGGCGACCTGCGAGTCTGCTCGGCCCATGTCGGTCGGCCGGGACGATCCTTACTGTGTTCTGAATCTGCGGTCGTAGATTCGTGCCATGGACAAAGACGAGACTTCCGAAGACACCTCCGAAGACACGACCTCGGAGAACGCCGCCGAAGGCACGCCCCCAGAGGAGCGTTCCTCGCCCGAGAGCGCCGAGCCGGCCGCTGGTGACGCGGCTGGTGATGAGGCTGCCGGGTCTGCTGGTGAGGCGGCTGGTGATGACGCTGCTGAGCCGGCCGCTGGTGACGCGGCTGGTGATGAGGCTGCCGGGTCTGCTGGTGAGGCGGCTGGTGATGACGCTGCGGGGTCCGCTGGTGATGAGGCTGCGGGGTCTGCTGGTGAGGCGGCTGGTGATGGGGCTGCGGGGTCCGCTGGTGATGGGGCTGCGGGGTCTGCTGGTGATGGGGCTGCGGGGTCTGCTGGTGAGGCGGCTGGTGATGACGCTGCTGAGCCGACCGATGGGTCTGGCATTGGGTCCGGCGGTGGGTCCGGTGATGATGAGGCTGCTGAGCCGGCCGATGGGTCCGGCGATGGGTCCGGCGATCAGGTTGACGCTGAGTCGGGAGACTCTGGGCAAGGTTCGAGCCAAGCCCCGAGTTCCGAGGCGGCGAGCGCTCCTACAGGGGCGAGCGCTCCCGCAAAGAAGTCACGACGCGGAGTGGCCAAGACCGCTGCCATTGTTGCCGGGGCGGTGTTGGCGTGTGCAGCCGTGGTCGCTGGGGCTGTCTGGGCTGTCGTAGCGATCACCGACGATGACGACGCCCACGACCGCGCGAGTGCCTACCCCACCCTTTGGTCCGAGGACGGTGACCATGACGACCGTCGTGCCGCCGACGGTTGTCGCGGAAAGAAGTGCCGTGGATCCGAGCATCGCGAGAATGGCTTCGGCAGGGACGGCTTCGGCAAGGACGGCTGTCGTGGCGGCCGAGGCTTCCAAGGCGGGTCGGGCGCCGAGCGCGGTCGGCAGGACGGCGATCGACAGGACGGCGGTCAGCAGAGCGAAGGACCCAAGGGCCAGTGCGAGATGCGTGAACTGCGCGAGCGATGGGAACAGGCGAAGCGCGAGATGCGTGAATTGCGCGAACGGTGGGAGCAGGAGAAGCGCGAGCCGCGCGAACCGTCTGAGCCCAAGGGCAAGGAACGCGAGGAGCAGGGATCGCCAGACAAATGGCTAGAACCGCTAGAGCCCGATGGCGTGCCGCCGATCTTCCGTTTCGATGTTGAACCGTGGCTTGGCGACGGGTGGCACTTCAGGTGGGTGCCGCGCTTCGGCGACAACTCCGACAACTCACCGTTTGGGCGGATGCCGCGCTTCGGCGACGGATTGCCCTTCGAGGTCATGCCATGGTTCTTTGGCGAGAACTCGCCGTTTGGTGGCGAGGGATTCGACCACGAGGATTGGCCGTTCGATGGCGACGGGCTGCCGTTCGGCGATTTCCCCAGGCCATTCCCCGGGCCATTTCCCGGACTATTGGGGCGAGAGGGCTGGCCTAGTCCTGATGGCGACCGCGGTGGTGGACGCTTCTTGTTCGGCGACCGCGACAGCGAGTCCGGCTTCTGCATCAGCCTGAACGGCGAGACGTTCTGCTTCGAGAGCGGCGAGTCAGGCGGGTTGGACGAGCTGGACGAGCCGGACGAGTTCGACGGGTTGGACGAGCCGGACGAGTTGGACGGGCTGGACGGGTTGGACGAGTTCTTCGGCGAGGGCCTGGATGAACTCTCTGACGAAGACTTGGAGCAACTCCAGGAGATTCTTGAGTTGTTCGACGGGCTCGGCTTGGACGGTCTCCTCGACGGCTTGTTCGGGGACTTGTTCGGTGAGTTGCTTGACGAGTGGGAACTCGAGGAACTGCCCCAGGACGAGCAGCCCCAAGGGGATCAGCCCCTAGAGGAGCCGTCGGCTGAGGACACATCTGCTCGGGCGTAGTTCGGGTGGTTGTCTCGCCGGTGGCTGGCTGCCCGAGGCTTGCTGCCGGTGATCGGATCCTGGCGGCTGCTTGCCAGCAATCTCGCAGCCAAGCAGTAGCGTGTCTTGGTGCTGTTGGCTGAGCTGGAGATCTTCCACTCCAGACCGATAGCGCCCACCCGACGGATCTCCATCGGGCGGTCGTGGCTGCCCGGATCGCACGATGGCTCGGGCCTGGGCGCCGGTGGATTGCTGGTGGGCGCGGTGTGTGGCGGATTCGGGTCGCGGCTGAGCCACGACCTGCTGGGTGAGGTAATGGCGCTCGTCCATGACCTGGAGCTGACGCAGTCGGTGGCTCAGCCTCGTCTCCGCCATCGCTTGCAGCGTGATCGTGTGGGCTTGACCCGCAGCTGCCAGCGCCTCTTCGGGCCGGGCGAGCAATGCGCCGTCGAGGAGCTCGTCTGCGAGTTCGAGAGCTTCAAGGCCACTCCGGGCCAACTTGTGCTCGGCGCGGTGTACGCCGCCAGCCGGGCTGGGCCGACCGGCCGCGGCGAGGCTCTCCAGGCGGCGCGGCGCGGCCTGGTGTGGCGAGGAGATGTGGGCCCGGCCATGTTCTCCTACCTGACGGCCAATCCGCGGCCGTCACGTCCTGCCCAGTCCGTGGAGGACCCCGTCGGCTGGGCCCTCGAGACGCTCGGGCTCGGCCGCGACGTCGAGATGCCGGGCGAGGCTGCGGTCCGCCGAGGCTTCCGCGAGGCGCTGCGGGCCGCTCATCCGGACCTCGGCGCGGCCGAAGCAGAGGCCGCCGACCGCATCGCCCGGCTGAGCGAGGCCCGCCGGATCCTTCTCACCCGCTGAGTTCGGGCCCGGTACTCTGGGGCAGTGAGCGAGCAAGACGACCGTCCTCCGATGGGGCGCAGCGATGCGTCCACTGCGGCTGACTGGCGCGACATCGAAGCGATCCGCCGACTGAAGGCCCGCTACTTCCGCCTGATCGACCAGCAGGACTGGCGCGGCGTCGGTGAACTGTTCGCTCCCGGCGCGACGGTAGACGTGTCCAGCAGCACCGTCAGCGGCTCCGGCCAAGGCGTGTACGACGCCCCTGAGCGCTTTGTCGCCATGCTCTCCAAGGCGCTGCACGGCGCGGTCACCGTCCACCACGGTCACACCGACGAGATCGAGATGACGGGGGCCGACACGGCTCGAGGGGTGTGGGCGATGGAGGACCGCATCTGGTTCCCCGAGGGGAGCCCGATCCGAACCCTGTGGGGCGCCGGCTGGTACGAGGAGGACTACCAGCGGGTCGAGGGCCGCTGGCGGATCGTCCGCATGGTGCTGCATCGCCAGCGAGTCGAGTTGGACGGAGAGCCCTTGGTGGCGGGTCCTTTCGCACCGGCCCCTGAGCCTGGCTAGACCGCGGCACTCAGCGCAGCGCTGGCAGCGCGCGGGCGCGGGTACATGGTGAGTCTTGGCGGGGGGCCGGGCGTGGGAAAGTGGTCAGCGCAGTAGGCGGCTGGCGATCTCGGCGGCGGCGCTGGCCGGGGTTCGGATTGCCTGCAGCGCTTCACGGAGCTCGCTGGGATTGCTGGCCAGGCATTCGGCGGCGGCGTCGTCGAGCAGGCGCGCTACGCGGTCCGCGATTTCTTGGCGAATCCGGCTGTCGCGGCGAACGGCTAGTTCTCGGGCCTCCCCCAGGTGGGCTCGGTGGGTCTCGATCGCTCGCAGCACATCGCTGGCACCGGCACCCTCCGTGGCGGTGGTCATGATGACCTCGGGGCGCCAGCGCTGCGCCGCGCCGGTTATGTGACCGAGGTCGAGCATGTGCTCCAGGTCGCGGCGGGCGTCGTCGGCACCGGGCCGGTCGGCCTTGTTGACCACCAGCACGTCGGCCACCTCCAGCAGGCCTGCCTTGTTGGCCTGCACGGCGTCGCCCATTCCGGGCGCGACCATCACCACCGCAGTGTCGGCGGCGCGGGCCACGTCCACCTCGACTTGGCCCACGCCGACGGTCTCGACGATCAGCGGAGCGAAGCCGCAGGCGTCGAACACACGCAGCGCTGCGGGCACAGCCAGAGCGAGCCCGCCGGCATGGCCGCGGGTGGCCATCGACCGGATGAAGGCACAGCCGGCCGCCGCGCCGTCCATGCGGATGCGGTCGCCGAGGATCGCTCCGCCGGTCAGCGGCGACGACGGGTCGACCGCCAGCACGGCGGGCCTGCCGCCCGCTTCGGCCATCTCCTTGACCAGATGCCCGACGAGGGTGGACTTGCCCGCGCCAGGCGCGCCAGTGATGCCGATGATGGGCGCGATGACGGGCGCGTCGCCGTCCAAGCGGGCGTGCACCAGTTCGTCGAGTGCCACGGCCCGTGCGCCGCCGCGTTCGACGATGGTGAGCAGCCGGCCCAGCGCCTGACGCTCACCGCCGAGAGCGGCTTCCAGGAGTTCGCCGATATCACGAATGGTGCTCACGGCGCGGCCCGGCGGATTCCGCCTCGGGATTCGCCTTGGGACTTGATGCCGAGCAGGTCGGGCCCGCTGTATGGGCCGCTAGGCGCGGCGACCCGGGCCGCGGTCGTGCGGCTGGCCGGGGTCACGTTGCGGACCGGCGGACCGCTTCGACGACCTCGCGGGCTGAGGCACCCGGGTGGAGCACGGCGCTGATGCCCATTTCCTCGAGGGCGGCTATGTCGGCCTCGGGCACGATCCCGCCGATGACCACCGGCACATCGAGCCCGGCGTCGGCCACGGCCTGCAGTATTCGGGGTGCCAGAGCCAGATGGCCGGCGTTGTGCATCGACAGGCCGATCACGTCGGCGTCTTCCTGCTCCACCGCGGCGACCACGCTGTCGGTGGTCTGGCGCAGGCCGAGGTAGATCACCTCCATGCCAGCGTCGCGCAGCATCCGAGCCACCACCTTGAGGCCCCGGTCGTGGCCGTCTAGGCCGAGTTTGGCCAGCACCACCCGGATCGGGGCGCGTGGAGCGTCACCTCCCTCGGGTGGGATCTCCCGACGCTGGTTCGTCACTCGTCCGCCGTGCCCTGACTCACCCAGTGCGCGCCGCAGGGCTCTGCGCCGCCGGCCTGCCTGGGGGGCGTTGCCCCGGTGAGCGCCGTGTCTTCTGCCTGTCCTGTGCCGTCTGCGTGTCCTGTGCCGTCTGCGTGTCCTGTGCCGTCTGCGTGTTCTGTGCCGTCTGCGTGTTCTGTGCCGTCTGCGTGTTCTGTGCCGTCTGCGTGTTCTGTGCCGTCTGCGTGTCCTGTGCCGTCTGCGTGTCCTGTGCCTTCTGCGTGTCCTGTGTCTTCCGCATGTTCAGACGATGGCCTGCTCGACGTAGCGGCCGAACACGGCAGCCAGCGTGTCGCAGATCTCGCCCTCGGTGGCGCAGGCCTTGACCGCGTCGATCACCGGCGGCACCAGGTTGGCGGCCGGGTCCTCGGCGGCCGCTCGCACCGCGGCCAGCGAGCGCCGCACCCTCTCGTCGTCGCGGGCCTGCTTCACCGCGGCGAGGCGTTTGAGCTGCATGTCCTCGGTGTCCTGCTCTATGCGCAGCAGGCTGCTCCCGTCGTCGTCGCTGTCGTCGCCGTCGGTGAAGGCGTTGACCCCGACGATGATCCGGGTGCCGTCGTTGACCTCGCGCTCGAAACGGTACGCCGAGTCGGCGATGCCGCCCACGAACCAGCCGTTGTCGATGCCCTCGTAGACGCCCTCGAGGATGGAGCCGCCGCCCAGTTCCAGCAGGTGGTCGAGGATGTCGACGGCCTGGCGCTCCATCTCGTCGGTCATCCATTCCACGTAGGCGGCGCCGCCGAGGGGGTCGGCCACGTTGGCGGCGCCGGTCTCGTGGGCGACGATCTGCTGGGTGCGCAGCGCGATGCGGGCCGCCCTCTCGGTGGGCAGGGCCAGGGCCTCGTCGTAGGCGTCGGTGTGCAGCGACTGGGTGCCGCCCAGCACCGCGGCGAGCGCTTGCAGCGCCACCCGGGCGATGTTGATCTCGGGCTGCTGGGCGGTGAGCGACACGCCGGCGGTCTGGGTGTGGAACCGGCACATCAGGCTGCGCTCGCTGGTCGCCCCGTAGCGCTCCTTCATCCAGGAGGCCCACAGGCGCCGGGCGGCCCGGAACTTGCCGACCTCCTCGAAGAAGTCGCTGTGGCTGTTGAAGAAGAAGCTGAGCCTGCCGGCGAAGTCGTCGACGTCGAGCCCGGCGTCGCGGGCCGCCTCCACGTAGGCGAAGCCGTTGGCCAGCGTGAAGCCCAGCTCCTGCGCGGCGGTGGAGCCGGCCTCTCGGATGTGGTAGCCCGAGATGGAGACGGGATGCCAGCGGGGCATCTCGGCGGTGGTGAAGCGCACCATGTCGGTGACGATGCGCATCGACGGCCGGGGCGGGTAGATGTACTCCTTCTGGGCCTGGTACTCCTTGAGGATGTCGTTCTGGATCGTGCCCGACAGGCGGGCCCGGTCCACTCCGCTGCGGTCGCCCACGGCGATGTACTGGGCCAGCGCCACTATGGCGGGGCCGTTGATGGTCATCGAGGTGGACACTGCGCCCAGGTCGATGCCGGAGAAGAGGTCCTCCATGTCGGCCAGCGTGTCGATGGCGACCCCGGCCCGGCCCACCTCCCCGGCGGACCACACCTCGTCGTCGGAGTCGCGGCCCATCAACGTGGGCATGTCGAAGGCAGTGGACAGTCCGGTGCCGCCGTTGCGGAGGATGTCCTTGAACCGGGCGTTGGTGTCCACCGCGGTGCCGAACCCGGCGAACATGCGCATCGTCCACAGCCGGCTGCGGTACATCTCGGGGTAGATGCCCCGGGTGTAGGGGAACTCGCCGGGCATCGGCCCGTCGCCGTACACCGTGTCTAGCGGCACTCCCGACATCGTGGTGAACGACCGCGCCGCCGCAGGCGCGTCCGCGGCGTCGCTGTGCGGCGAGCGGCCGGTCGGGACCCCTTGCGGGCGAGCCTGGTCGTTCATGCCGGTCTCCTGGTTGGTCGGAGTCTGGTCGGAGCCGTCCCCAGGCTAGGCAGCGTCGGCCGGCACTGCCGCACGCGGAAGCAGGCGTTCTCCGAGGACGCCTCGGTCGGGCGGTGCCGCGTCGGGGCTGTCGGCGTGCTTGCGCCGCTTCGGACAGACAGCCGCGCATTGAATTACTGTGTCGGCGATGGCGATCGACTTAAGCTTGAGCGGGCACGCTCCGGGAGGCGAGGTGCCGGCGGGACCGGCCAAGAAGCTCGGGCGCAAGGAGTACGAGCGCGAGCTGTCCCGTCTGCAAGAGGAACTGGTCCGCCTGCAGCGGTGGATCCGCCACAAGGGCCTGAAAGTGGTGGTGATCTTCGAGGGCCGCGACGCGGCCGGCAAGGGCGGGGTCATCAAGCGGATCACCGAGCGGCTCAACCCGCGGGTGGCGCGGGTGGTGGCTCTGGGCACGCCCAGCGACCGGGAGAAGACCCAGTGGTGGTTCCAGCGCTACGTGGCCGAACTGCCCGCGGCGGGCGAGATGGTGCTGTTCGACCGCAGTTGGTACAACCGGGGCCTGGTCGAGCCGGTCATGGGGTTCTGCACCGAGGACGAGTACCGGGAGTTCCTGCGGTCGTGCCCCGAGTTCGAGCGGATGCTGGTGCGCTCGGGGATCGTGCTGGTCAAGTACTGGTTCTCGGTGAGCGACGCCGAGCAGGAGCGCCGGTTCCAGAACCGGATCCGTGACCCGGTCAGGCGCTGGAAGCTGTCGCCGATGGACTTGCAGGGCCGGGCCCGCTGGGTCGACTTCTCCAAGGCGAAGGACACCCTGTTCGCCCACACCGACATCAAGCAGGCCCCCTGGTATGTGGTGAACGCCGACTCCAAGAGGAGGGCCCGGCTCAACTGCATCTCGCACCTGCTGGCCCAGATCCCGTACGAGACCGTGCCGTGGGAGGAGATCGAGATGCCCGAGCGCCAGTCAGGCGTCGGCTACGTCAGGCCCCCGATGTCGGACCAGACGTTCGTGCCCGAGGAGTACTAGCGAAGCACCAGCAACCTACGTGACCTTGGCGCGCAGGAGTTCCAGCGTGCGGGACCAGGCGGTGCTCCAAGCCTGCTCGTCGTAGGTGCCGAGCGGGTCCTCCCAGTTGCCGAAGCCGTGGCCGGTGCCCTCGTACATGTGGAACACGACGTCTTTGCCTTGGCCGCGGAGTTGCTCCGCGAGCGCCTCGCAGGCGTCGGGCGGGAAGAAGTCGTCGCTGGCCGCGAAGTGGCCTTCGACCTTCGCGCTTAGGTTGCTCCAGTCCAGCGAGTCGTCGCCGAGGGGCGCGCCGTAGAACGGGGCGGCCGCCGACACCCGGTCGCCGGCGATGGCCGCGATGCGCAGGGTCAGCAGCCCGCCCATGCAGAAGCCGGTGACGCCGACGGTGGACGACGAGCAGGCGTCGTGGCTCACCAGGTAGTCGATGGCGGCGGACATGTCGCGGGCGGCCCGCTCCGGCGGCAGGCTGGTCATCAGCTCGCCGGCCTTGTCCATCTCGGTGTGGGTGGCCATCTCGCCCTGGTAGAGGTCGGGGGCCAGCGCGGTGAAGCCCTCGTCGGCGAGCAAGTCGCACACCCCCTTGATCTGGGGCACGAGGCCCCACCATTCCTGCAGCACGATCACGCCGGGGCCCGAGCCCCCGGCTGCGGCGGCCACATAGCCCCGTGCCGTCGATCCATTGGCCGCGAACTCCACCATCTCACCCATGAGCGCCCCTTTCGTGGTCGTGTTTGCCGAGAACTTGTGCGCCTGCCCCAAGCCTGTCACACGAGCCGGTAAGCCGCTCAACCCAGATCGGCATATCTTATGCTACATAACTTGTGCTACTCCAGGATTCCTGACTACTGTACGGGGCATGAGAACGATGATTCTGCTGCCGGACCATCATCACGCCGAGGCCAAGCGCCGGGCTGCCCGCGAAGGCATCTCGCTGTCGGAGTACGTCCGCCGCCTGGTGGCCCGCGACATAGAACGGGACGCAGCTGCGGGCGACCCGTCGGCGATCTTCGGGCTCTTCGACAGCGGCGGATCCAGGATCGCAGACGGCAAGCAGGCCATGATCAGCGAGGCCATCGACAAGCAGTTCGCGGCCAAGGGGCTCTGACTGATGGCGCCGGTGTTCGTCGGCACCAGCGTCTGGTATGCCGCTGCCGACGACGGCGACGCCCACAGCGCCGCAGCCCGTTCGCTGCTGGTGGAGCACGCGGGGTCGCTGGTCACCAACGACTTGGTCTTGGCCGAGCTATGGAACCTGGTCAACGCGCGCATCGGCCACCGCATGGCGAACCAGGTCGTCGCGGCGATCGCGGCCGACATCGCCCGTGTCGAGTGCACGACGCTCGCCGACTTCGAGGCGGCCGAGGCGGCGGCGGAGGCCTTCCATGACCAGGCGTTCTCGCTCACCGATCGCGCGAGCTGGGCGCTCATGGAGCGACTGGCCATCACCGACGCCCTCGCGCTCGACGCCGACTACCGGATCTACCGCTACGGCCCCCAGCGCCGCCGCGCCTTCGTAGTCCATCCGTAGCGCCCCGCCGCAGGCGAGCCTCGGGCCGTCAGCCGAGAGCGAAGAGCTGTTCATCATGCTGGGGCGAGGACCGGTTCCGACTTCGCCGTGACACTCGGTGGGGGTCGGGTCCGGGGATGGGTGGCGGGTCGGGGGCGTGGGCGGGGCTGTAGTTGACCGGGTTGGGTGGGTGGAGGGTGTGTTTGCCGTTGTGGGTGCGGATTGTCCATTTGTGGTGGTGGATCTTCTGGTGGCAGCTCCAGCAGACGAGCACGAGGTTGGTGATGTCGGTGGGGCCGCCTCGGTACCAGGGCTTGATGTGATGGGCTTGGCACATGGCGGGGTGGGCGCCGCAGTGGAAGCAGCCGCCGTACTTGGCGATGAGGGCCCTCATCTGGCCGGGGGTGGCCCTGCGCCTTGTCTTGCCGCGCCACAGCGGCACGCCCTCGGTGTCGTAGATCAACCCCGTCACGGCGCTGTTGCACATGAGCTCTTCGAGCACCGCGGCTGGCAGCGGGTCGCCTCCGGCGATCTCGGCGACGAGCTTCTCGGTGTGGGCGTTGGCGTGCCAGACCACGGCGATGTCCGCGAAGGGCTTGCCGGCTGCGCCGCCGCTGGTGTTGTTGGTGGCGGTGAGGTTGTCGAGGGCGTCGGCCATGCACTGGTGGAAGGTGCGCCGCTGGTCGCCGTCGCCGCGAGAGGCTGTGTGCTTCTTGTCGTGGTCGTACATGCGGCGGGCCTGGGCCTCGAGCCGGTTGCCGATGCGCTTGCCGGTCACGGCGTCGAACTCGCCATGGAGGTGAACCATGCCGTCGTCGGCGTTCCACATGCGCAGGCTGCGCCGCGACCGCTGTCGGACGTGTTCGGTCTGCCCGCCGTCGCCCTGATGCCGGATGGTCCAGCGGCGGGTCTCCTTGGTGAACTGGTCGGGACGCATGGTCTCGGCTTTGGCGAGCAGTTCGGTGTCGGACTCGACGTCTTGGATGCTGGTCTTGTTGACGGCCTCGGCGAGGCGTTTGGCGTTGGCGAGCGACACCCGCCCGGACTCCACTGCGTCGCGCACGGCAGGGGCGGCTTCGATGGTCTTGGCCGTCTTGACGTGGCTGTGGGCGTCGCGGCGGGACAGTCCGGCGCTGGATGCCAGCACCTCCGCGCCGCCGTCGCCGTGGTTGCGCCGCTCGGCGATGGCCGCGGCCGCGGACGCCTGAGCCGCCGCGTTGACGGCGTTGATCGACTTGGTGATCTCCAGCATCCGCTGCAGGTCCGAGGTGGAGGCCGTCCCGTCTTTGGCGCGGGCCAGCATCTCTTTGGTTGCGGCTTCGGCCCGGCGGGCGGCTTCGATCAGCATGATGACATCATCTCACAGGGATGTGACATCTGTCAAGCATTTCAATGTATAGTTCTGAAATATTCTGATTTTACAAGCAATCAGCGGTATCAAGGCCCGAGCCCGTGTGCTCGCTCGGACCCTGCGCGCCGCGCTGCTCGCCCACCCGGCAGCCTCTCTCGAACTGCCGCTCGACGGCGGCGCGCACCATGGCGTCCCGCTCGTAGTCCGCCAAAGACTTGCCGCTCGTGAACTCGGCCAGCAGGCCAGCGGCCCGCTGCATGTCGTCGAGATATTTTCGGGTCTCAAGCCTCATAGAGCACGCGGCTTGTCTCGTCGACGGATCGCAGGAAGTACCGGTTCTTGATCGCCGTGCGCACGACGAGTTCGACCGGTGCCTCCGAACAGCGTCTCCAGTGCCTCCAGCAGCCCAAAATACGTGTTCGCGTAGTCGTCGAGGGCCGCCGGCTGGAACTCGACCGAGAAGTCCAAGTCGCTTCGGCCGGGGTCGTGGACCCCCTGTGCGGCCGATCCGAACAAGGCGAGCCGCCCCACATGGAAATGACGGCACAGCCCCTCAAGCTCGGCAGATCTCTCAGCGACGGCTTCGATCATCCCCGCTCCCGCGCCATCTCGGCACGCGCCACCGGGTGCTGGCGACAACCACCGCGCCGGGGGGTCGGAGTACTCCGGTCACGACGGTGGCCGCGCCCCGCGCGCCTGACCGCCGGACCTCCGTCGACTCCACGGTGCTCCACGACCGCAACCGTAGCGGCCACGGAGGCGCCGCCGGGCGGCCGGCTGGCAGGCGAGGCGGTGCCACCATGTGCCCGCACGACCTAGCCGACGACCAGAGTTCACCTACTTTCCGCCGATGTGGCGCGTTCGTCGATCCAGTCGGCTAGGTCGTTCACGTTCTTGGCTACGTCTTCGGCCGTGCCCGACAGGTCCAGCGCATAGGTGTGCAGGACCTTGCCAGCATGCCGCGCACGAACGGTCCGAGTGGCGGCAGTTGGTAGCGGCTCGGCGGCTGCCGACGAGGGCGATCCGGTTACAGAACGATCGTCACCGGAGCCGTTGGAGTCGTCGGGGAGGTCGGCGTCGAGGCAGTAGATGAGAACGCCCTCGGGCAGGTCGAGGGCGGTCGTGTAAGCCAGCAGCTGGTAGTAGTCGGCGTTGCGCCCGCCCGCGGCTTCGTCGGTGAGCTTGTACTTGATGTCGGCGACGAACCTCGGGGTGTTGCTGGCTCGGAACACGAGGTCGGGCCTGATGGCCACCGTGCGCTCGTCGTCGAGCGTGTCGCGGTGCTGGTCTTTGACGTCGAGGCGCCCTCGCAGGGCTCGCCGCAGCCGCTCGGTCACGAACCGCTCGAACAGATCGTTCATGTCCAGCATGAACGACGAGGCTTGCGTGGCCCCGATGTCGTCCTGCAGCGTCAGGTTCTCCAGCACGAGCTGAGCAAGCCGCAGCGCAGGCTTGTAGTGCTCGTTGAGCCGGGTGTACACGACACGGTCGTGGTCCGTGTGGCGGTGCCTCACGTCGCCCACATCCTCGAGAGTGACGAGATGCTGCATCAGCCGTCGCCGGTCGACGTGCGGCACGCCAGCCACCCGCAGCGACCGGGATACGGCCGCCTTCAGGTAGGAGTTCTCGATCAGGTCGGCCGTGAACTCGGTGAACTTGCAGGCCACAGGAATGACGACACCGGGCTGTGCGAGCTGCCGAGCGATGTCGATGCGGCCCCGCAGCGCGACAAGCCGGTCGCGTTGTTCCCGATAGGAGTGGTACAGCCCGCGGGCCAGCGTGGTCTCGGTGGTGCGGGCGAAGAACGACACCAGCGCCGGGAGCAGATCGGAATTGGTCTCGTAGCCGACGGCTTCGTCCCGCCAGTCCTGTTCCCGCAGGCCCACCTCGAGCAGCAGAAAGAGGTTGCGCAGCGGGATCTTCGGCCGAACCAGCACCTGAAGCCCACCGACATTGATGGAGCCCACGTAGTTGCGGGCGGACACACGCCAGTGCCCCGAGTGCTCGCCCGGCTCGACCGTCAGGTATTGACCGTTGCCGACACGGCTCAGCGCGCCCGCTTGCTCCTTGCTCAACTCCAGTACCTTGCGGCCGTACTCGTGAAGGGTAAGCGACCGGATTGTGTGCTCTCCGTGAGCGCCGCCGGACCAGCCCGCGCGAGCGGTACTGGGAAGCACGCGCGGGGCGTTCACCGCAGGCGCCACGGGGCTGTGCTCGCTGCTGATGCGCCCCGAGTCCGCGGTCGGGTCAACTGTGTGGGCGACCGGCGGCTGGACGAGCTTGACGGCTGGAGCCTCGATGCCGGGTGCGCTCGCCGTGGCGCGGTCCGTCGTGACGGCGGCGTCACCGAGTTCTGTCAGGGTCATGAGTACCTACGCATCAAGTTGCCTCCGCCAAGTCAGCGCCATCCATCCGCCCCGTCATCCCTGCCGCGGAGTGGCTGGCGGCGCAGGTGTGCTATGTGGCCTTCGATCACGGCGGGGTCGATGTCCCTCAAATCGCAGCCCAGGGCGCTGCAGTGCCAGGCGCCGGCGACCTCGATGTCCTGCCCGGTGGTGAGGATGTCGCCGACCTTGATGTCGTCGGCGTCGATGCCGATCAGCCGGGCCCGGCCCTGGAACTCGGGCTCGGCGTCGGCATGGGCGTTGGCGAGCATCACCCTGCCGCTTCGACAGGTGCAGTCGGGCCACGGCCGATGGCACCCAGGGCATGAACTGGGCAGCCGCCCGGTCATTGCTCGTCCTCCGTCTGCGTAGAGTCGGGCTCGGTCGCGGCATCTCCGTCCGCGGCTGCGTGTTCACCCTCGGAGCCGTCGGTGCTCTCCGGGTCGTCGCCGTCATCGCTGGCGTCGGCATCGGACTCTGCCGTCCGCCCGTTGCTCCTCATCACCGCGTCGAACCGGAAACGGTCGATCTTTCCAGGGTCGCCGAAGAACTGGTCCTCGATGAACGGCTCGATGTTGTACTCCCAGATGCGCCGCAGCCGTTCATGCTGGTCGTGTCGCGAGTCGCCGTACGCCTTCATGAAGTGGCTTGGGCCGAGCAACAGGTGGGATCCTTCCAGTTCGCTCTTGAGTTCGTTGTTGACCGCATCGACCAGATCGCCGATCCAGGCGGGCTCACCCTCGCGCTCTAGCCAGCGACCGAGCAGGCCAGCCATCGCCCCGGTGTCGGGGAAGAACGGCACGAAGTGGAAGCGCCGTCGCAGCGCCGCGTCTACTAGGGCGATCGACCGGTCGGCGGTGTTCATCGTGCCGATGAACCAGAGGTTGTCAGGCAAAGAGAAAGGCTTGTCAGGTCGGTAAAGCGTCCGCACGCTCTCGCCTCGGTACTCCAGCAGGAACAGCAGTTCCCCGAGCACCCTCGGCAGGTTGCCGCGGTTGATCTCGTCGATGATCATCACATGTCGTTGTCCGGGCGCTTCGGATGCCAGTTTCGCCATGCGGGCCAGCGGCCCAGGCGTCAACTTGTAGCTGATGCCACCGTTTTCGGCCCCCGCAGGCCGGTACCCCTCGAAGAAGTCCTCGTAGGACGTGGACGGATGGAACTGCACCAAGGCTCGGCGCGACTCGTCCGGTGCCAGCACCTCCGCGAGTTCCCGGGCCAGGTAGGTCTTGCCCGTCCCCGGCGGCCCGTAGAGGATCACCTGCTTCTTGTCTTCGAGTAGCTCGACGATGTCCTCCACGAACTTGGCGGAGACGAGCAGCTCATCCGCCAGCTCCTCGAGTTCACCGGGGTCAATCGAGTCCTCGGTGACCTTCGCGACCGGCGGCTTCTGGACGAGCATCCACCCCACGAAGGCGCCCATCCCAAGCGTGTCGTCGCCGAAATGCGGCTCGAGGTGCTCGCGGAGACGGCGGTCGGCGTCCATCACTCTCTGCCCGTAGCTGGATCCCGCGGGCTTGGGCAGCCCCAACCGGCGCAGCATCGCGGCGCGGCCCCATTTCCCTCCCTGCACGCCGACCGCGAGGAAGTCCTGCGGATGGGTAATGGCCAGAAGCCGGCTGGTCGTGGAGTGTCCCAGACCCGTGGTCTTCCGGCTGCTGCGTGCGTCGGTGAGTTGGTCATACCGGCGCCAGGGCTCGTCATCGCTCCAGCACAGGTACCGGATGTGATCCAGCATCCCGGCGTACTCGTCGCTATCGAGGGCCTTGATCCACTTCATCACGCCCTGGACATGCGGATACACGTATGTCCCGGCATACCAAGTTCCGTGCGATGCAACCGCGGTCAAGTCGAGACGGCTAAGGTCGGCAATGTTCTCCGACGCGAGCTTCCCAGCCCATTCTTCCCGCAGCCGCACCTGCTCCTCGTGGGCTTCAGTTCGATAACCAGTTTCGCTGCGAAACCGCTCGATCAGAGACAATAGGTCGTGTGGGTAGGTCGCACCGGACGCCTCGCGAGGACCTGGATCACTGCCGGTCTCGATCAACTGCTGGAGCCGCCATGCTGCATCCGTTGCCCGGATGGCGCAGATTGTCAACTGGCTGCCTAGAGAAGCGAGGAGATCATCCTTGATAGCTGAGCGCGGCACATCTGTACGCATCCAGTCTACTGAAAGGACATGTGGCAGCACATCGGACTCAATGTTCTCTCGATACCAGTACTCTTCTGACACGACGCCAAGAGCGATCTGGGAAGTTGTCTTCATGGGCATCGCGACAAGGTCGCCCATGTGTATTTCCGGAGTCGTCTTCAGTCTCCAAAGCTGACCGACCCAAGCCTTGACCTTCAAGCACCCCCCACTGTCTTCGGGCAAGGCCTGCTCGACAAGTTCCGCTAACTCGTCCCGACTGTCGATGCTCCTCGAGCAGCGCAGAGCCCCAGCGCCGCAAGGTCAGGAAGCTCCGCGGCGACCTCGTCGACAGGGCGCGCCCGGCCCGCCTGGCGGGTCGCCCAGCGCCCCGCCCTCGCAGTCAACTTCTCCCGCGGCGGCGCGATCTCGGGGTCCTGCTCGGTGACGGTGCCCGCCCCACAGCCTCGACTCGGGCAGCGCCACCGCCGCTTGTGCCACATCAGCCGCACCGGCCTGCCGAACGCCGGGAGGTCCACCAGCTCGACCCGGCGCTCGCCGTCTGACCACAACGCCCCGCCGCAGCTCCCGCAGCCCGGCCTCGGCGCGGTTCGACGGACATGCACCCCCAGCGGCTCGCCGTCCTCGTCGTCGACGCCGAGCACCTCGACATCGCCCAGTCCCACCATCAGCTCGCACATGCGCGTAGGGTCGCATTCCACAGGGATCCTCCAGTTGTTCGGCTGTCTGTCAGCGCCGATTCTGGGGGATCCCTCGCGTTCAGCCGCGGATGGCTACCGCCTCCACTCCGATTCGCGAAGAGCCCTCAATGTTCTCTCGATACCAGTACTCTTCTGACACGACGCCAAGAGCGATCTGGGAAGTTGTCTTCATGGGCATCGCGACAAGGTCGCCCATGTGTATTTCCGTCTTCAGTCTTCGACCTTCCCCCCACTGCTTCGGGCAAGGCCTGCTCGACAAGTTCCGCTAACTCGTCCCGACTGTCGATGCTCCTAAGGTCAGGAATCTGACGAGCACTCCAACCGATACAGGCGATGTTCTCTTCGATAGCTTGCTCTTCGAACTGGCCGTGCTGTCCACCTCGGATCATCCACGCACTCGGTGTGTTATCTTGTGCGTTTGCTTCTTGGGCGCGGTCCTCCGAGGTCTCTTCTTCGGCTGGACGGGGTTCATCG
Organism: Acidimicrobiales bacterium; assembly: GCA_963667505.2. GTDB lineage: Bacteria > Actinomycetota > Acidimicrobiia > Acidimicrobiales > Aldehydirespiratoraceae > Aldehydirespirator. The sequence continues at coordinate 4,144,356 of OY763490.2, forward strand.
GCGATGGTCATGGGTCTCGCTTTCGGCTCGGACGGGTCGCTTGGGGTTGGAGTCGTTCACTACATCATTGTTGAGGCCGTCGTCGATGTCCAGACCGGTGGGTTGGTCGGCGGGTTGGTCGGCAGGGTGGTTCCAGACTTCGGGGGGTGCCGTGGCCCAGATGGTCACGGCGTAGGTCCACATCAGGCTGCCGACGCCTTCGATGCCGCTCTGCCGGTACAGGAGGTACGAGCACTTCATGCCGTCCTCGGGCTGGATGCGGTCGTAGCGGCGAGCTTCCTCGCACTCGGCCAGGTCGTCCCAGGTAGGCCCCTCCGCTCCCACGTTCAGCCGGAGGTGCTCCCGCTTCCCGGGATCGTGCGCGTGGTGGTCGAAGAGTGCGCCCATCGCGTACTGCAGGATGGCCGCACGGGCCTCGGCGACCGTCTCGACGGTGAAGGGCCGATCCTCCAGCACCGTGCATCCCCGCCACGTTCCCATCTGGAGCTCGAGGCCTGTCTCGACGCCTGACGCCATGAAGACCACAGTACGGACCGGGTGTGACAGCCGCGGCGAAGGCGACGGGACTGGAGCGCCGAACGGATTGTCCAATATGGGCCATAGATGGTAACATTTGGTCCGATGGTGCGAGTTGAGCTGGACCGGATCGAGGCGCTCGAGCTGATGGGGATGGTGGTCGCCCATCTCAATATCGCCGAGGCGTCCGGGGACCTGTCGCCGCGGATCCCGACCCTCCTGAGCGTGCGCGACAAACTGGCTGGCGGCCTGCGGGAGGAGCGGTGAGCTACACCGAAGCGGAGGTGTCCGCCGCCAACGCGGGAATGGACAAGTACCGGTCCGGTCTCGACTACGAGGCCGGGGCCGCGCTCGCCGTGGTCGGGCTCAGCGCCGAGCGGGCCGCCAAGGAGATCGCCGTCCGCGACGACATGATCCGCACCGCCCACCGTGCCGGCGCCTCGCTGCGACAGATCGCCGAGGCGTGTGGCCTCGGCCGCAAGACCGTCACCGCAATCGTCGAAGCCGACCCGCTTCGCATGTGACGATCGGATAGCGCTTTCCTCCGCGGGCAGCTACACGCCTAGGGCGGTGATGGGGAGGACTGTGGTTCCGTCGGGGCGGTCGTAGGCGTATCCGGTGGCGGTGATTATCAGAAGCTTGGACGGTGGCGGCAGACGTGAGTCGTCCACCTTGTCGCGCAGCCGCAGGAGCGACCGGGCGGCCTGCTCTATGCCCTCTTCGCTGCCGAGCTTGACTTCTGCGGCCAGCCAGCATCCATCGCGGGCCTCGACGATGACATCTACCTCCAGCTTGGCGCTGTCGCGATAGTGGAAGACGGAGGCCCCGCTGGGCTGGCTGTAGACGCGCAGGTCGCGCACGACCAGCGACTCGAAGAGGAACCCGAGCGCCTCCAGGTCGGCCAGCAGGCGCTCCGGCGTGGCGCCCAAGGCCGCGGCCGCCAGTGACGGATCCACGAAGTGCCGCTTGGGCGAACTCTGAAGGGTCGCCCTCGATCGCAGGTGCGTGCGCCATGCCGGGGCGTCCTCCACTATGAACAGCCGCTCCAGGGCGCGCAGGTACTCGGTGGCGGTGGTGCGGTTGAGGGGTCGGCCTCCGGCCGCTTCGGCTGCGAGCTTGGAGAACGACGCGGTCGTGGCCACATTGCGGGCGATGGAGGCGATGAGCCGGGCCACCCCGCCCGGGTCGCGTGCAACGCCGTCCACAGCGCTTACGTCGGTCCGACAGAGATCGGCGATGTAGTTGTCCAGGAAGAGGTGTCATGGTGGGCTCGGTCGCGCCCAGCACCCGCATGACCGGACGGATGCTCGGCGCGCTGAAGCGTCTGCCTAGGGCGAATCGCTCGTCCGCAGCGTCGCTCTGGGCCGCACCTGCGGGTTGGGGGCGAGTGCACGACTTGCGCGCCCGCCATCTGTTGTGTATATTTCCTCATTAGACCTTGCGAAATGTCTATTTAGACACTGTGCATCGTCTGCCAAAGCTACTTGACTAGAGAAAGTAATCAAATGAAATTGAATAGAATAACCTATGTTTCCGCACTGGTGGCTCTGATCTTCGCCTTGTTTGGCGTTAGCACTGCTTCGGGTGCTACCGGCCGCAGCTTCGAGCCAGGCTACGCGATGTCCAAGCAGTACGTCGCGGTCACGACGTACAAGATCTTGCGCGACCACGCTCCCAATGCGATCTATGCGTGCGAGTCGAACGTCAAACAGGAGCAGGACCGCTTCAACGATCTTGGTGAGGCTCCAGCGTTCACTCGCGGGGCGATCAACTGTCTCGACAGGCTCGGCTACCTTGCGGATCTCCCAGGAGGTATAGGAGCTACGAATCTTGGCAAATGGTTCTACTTCAACTATAAGGTCAAAGGGGTTCAGCTTCAAGAGACCTACAACCTTCCGGTGGAGACTTCTACTGGACTTTTCGGCTCTCTGGGTGCGTCGTGCTCAGCCGACCAAGACGACGAAGACATCTTTCAGGGGATCGGTTTGTTCGTGCCTGGGATTATAGAGACCGACGATATGAGCCGGGTTGCGGTAGAGTATCGCTTTGAGGGCGACTCTCTTGTAGAGGGATACTGGCAGGTTGAGGTGGTTGGAGAAGGTGATTGGATGAACAGTCACTTGACACTAGAGGAATATATGCCACTGGCTGACGAGCTGCGGGCGGCTCGCACCGGTGAGCTGCACTTCACTGTGCGAGACTCCCAGAGTGGATCTCAGTATGAGGCAGTCTTCCAGATCGATGGTGTCAATGCGGCGCTCGATGATCTCCCTTGCATGAACTCTGGCTCGGACCTCAGCATCGAAGACCGTAGCTTCGAGCCGGGCTATCGGATGTCAAAGCAGTACGTCGCGGTTACTAGCTACAAGATTCTTCGGGATCGCGCTCCTGAGACGATCTATGAGTGTGAGTCGAACATCAAGGAAGAGCCGAGCCGTTTCGACGATCTTCGTGAGGCCGGAGCGTTCACTCGCGGCGCTATCAACTGTCTCGCCAAGCTCGGCTACCTCGCGGGGCTGCCCGGCGGTACAGGCGGTATGAATCTCGGTGAGTGGAGCTATTTCAGTAGTCGGGATGAGCGCGGTAAGGTGCTTGCAAATTCCTACTCACTAGAAGCACAGTCAGCCACTGCTGACCTGCTGCATATGCAGTGTGGTACCGAGTCGTCCGATTGGGATGCGATCTTCCTAGGAGTATGGAAAGTACTCGAGGGTGATGAAGAAGATCGGATCGCAATTGAGTATCGCTTCGCGGACGACGCTGTTGTGAAGGAGCCTTGGGCGCTGTTGCCAGCTGAGGATGACTTCACTTGGCTGTATCCAGAGTCCTTCGATTTGCTGGCTAGCAAGATGCGGAACGCTGGCAGTGGCGAGTTGACCTTCATAGTTCGAGACGAACAAGGCAACTCACAGTATGAGACTGTCTTTCAGATCGACGGAGTTGAAGGAGTGCTCGACAACCTCTCGTGCATGTAATGTGTCAGCGCCGGCCGAGCGTCCTTGGATGATCGGGCCTGCCTGCCTAGGAGTCGGGGTCGAAGTAGGGGCGGTCGCCGTCGATCTCTAGGCGGCGGATTATGCGGCGCTGGGGGAAGTGGTCGGCGGCGGAGCGGTGCAGGGTGGAGCGCTCGTCCCAGATGGCCAGGTCGCCGGTCTGCCACTGCCAGCGGCAGTGCAGCGAGTGGACACGCACAGAGATGAGTGCCGAGGCTAGGCGCGGCCGGAGTACTGTCGCCGTCCATGAAGATCGACTCCATGCTGACCGGCTCCATCACCGAGGCAGGCGTCACCGCCGCCGAACTGGACCGCCGCCGAACTGGAGACGGCCGGCTACTCGGGCGCATGGACGGTGGAGGGGCCCCACGACCCGTTCCTGCCGCTGGCCGTCGCCGCCGCCGACACGGCCGGCTACTCGGGCGCATGGACGGTGGAGGGGCCCCACGACCCGTTCCTGCCGCTGGCCGTCGCCGCCGCCGACACCGACGAGATCGAGCTGGGCACCGCCATCGCGGTGGCGTTCGCCCGCAATCCGATGCTGCTGGCCAACATCGGCTGGGACCTGCAGACGCTGTCGCAGGGCCGCTTCGTGCTCGGGCTGGGCAGCCAGATCAAGCCCCACATCACCAAGCGCTTCTCGATGGAGTGGAGCCGGCCCGCGGCCCGGATGCGGGAGATGGTCCAGGCGGTGAGGGCCATCTGGGACTGCTGGCAGCACGGCACGCCGCTGCGCTTCCGGGGCGAGTTCTACCGCCACACCCTGATGACGCCGATGTTCACCCCCAAGGCTGGCGACCTCGGCGACTTCGGCCCGCCGCCGGTGTACCTGGCCGGGGTCGGCCCGCTGATGACCGAGGTGGCCGGCGAGGTGTGCGACGGGTTCTTGTGCCATCCGTTCACCACCGAGAAGTACCTGCGCGAGGTCACGCTGCCCGCCCTGGAGCAGGGCCGGACCGCCGCTGGCGCGACGATGGACGGCTACGAGCTCGCCGGGCCGTCGTTCGTGGTGACCGGCGAGACCGACGAGGAGACGGAGCGCTCGGCTGCCTTCACCCGCCAGCAGATCGCCTTCTACGGCTCGACGCCCGCCTACCGCCCGGTGCTGGAGATCCACGGCTGGGGCGACCTCCAGCAGGACCTCAACACCCTTTCCAAGCGAGGCCAGTGGGTCGAGATGGGCAACCTCATCGACGACGAGATCCTGAACACCTTCGCGGTGGTCGCCCCGCCCGAGGGGATAGCCCCCGAGCTCGCCCGCCGCTACGGCGACGTCATCAGCCGCATCTCGTTCTACGTCCCCGTGCAAGGCGACCCCGACCGCTGGCAAGCCGTAATGTCCGCCATCAAGGCGATCTAGGCAAACGGGATCGGAGGCTGCCGGTGGCGTGAATCTGCGCAGATTGAAAGCACTACCTTCAATCTGCACGCACCCTCGGTGTCCGTTCGGAACCTAGCCTTCGTGCATGTCGACGCGCCGGGACCGCGACCGAATTGTCGGATCCGCGGTGGCGGGGCTGCTGCTGGCGCATGGCGCGGGCGGCGGGGCTGACCAGCACGCGCTCGTGGCCCTGCGGGACGGCCTCGAGGTGCCGGTGCGCCGGATGGAGTTCCGCTACCGGCGGGAGGGACGCCGGTTCCCAGACCGGGCGCCGAAGCTGATCGCAGAGGTGCGGGCCGAGGCCGAGGCCTTCGCGGCCGAGCTCGGTGCCGCCACCGCCCGGCTTGTGCTGGGCGGGCGGTCGATGGGGGGACGCATGTGCTCGATGGCGGTGGCCGAAGGGTTGCCCGCGGCGGGGCTGGCGCTGCTCAGCTATCCGCTGCACCCGCCCGGCAAGCCCGACAAGCTGCGGGTCGACCACTTCGGAGACATCAACGTGCCCACGCTGTTCGTCAACGGCGACCGGGACCCCTTCGGCACGCCCGAGGAGTTCTCGAATCACCTCGGTGCCATAGGAGGCGATGTGACCGTCCGCTGGCTCGAGGGCCAGGGCCACAACCCCAAGCCGTCGTCCGACGCCGAGACCCTGACAGCCGTCGAATCGTTCCTGACCACGCTCTAGGACGGCCGGCGTCCAGCGAGGCCGAGAGCCGACCCCCGAGAGTCGTCGTCACGGCGTGCCGCGGGCTTGTCGCTAAGGGTCCGGGTGGTCTGTGGTGGGCGGCTCCGGCGCTTGCGGGTCGACCAGGAACCCGGCCCGGGCCAGCGCCAAGATCAGGCCGTCGACCTTGTCCTCGAGCCGGTCGAGGCGTGTTTCGAGGCGTGCTTCGACTCTTCGAATGTCGGAGCGGAGCCATGCAAAGGCACCAGCGCATACGGCGAAGGCCGCGGGCACCAGCGCACCGAGAATGGGATCCACGCTCGAAACCTACCACAGCTATCAGGAACAACAAACGTCAAATATCAAAAAATAGTTGGAAATACCAAAGTTCTTCTAACGGGGCCGTCCGTTGGTCTTCCGATGACCGGGATGGGCGCGGTGAGCGGCTGCAGCCTGCGGCCGGCGCCATGGCGCGCCCCGTGAGGCCGTGGCCGCTCACAACTAGCCTCGACGCCATGCTTGAGCGGATCGCGGGGCTCGAGGACGAGCTGAGGGATGTCGAGATCCGCCTCGGCGACCCTGCGGTGCAGTCCGAACCGCGCCGTCTGGCCGAACTGGGCCGACGCCACAAGCAGCTCAGCGAGATCGTGGCGGTGGGGCAGCGCCTGCGCGCCGCGACCGACGACCGCGACGAGGCCCGGAGAATGCACGCCGTCGCTGGCGGCGCTGAGCGGGTCGAGCTCCGGGAGATGATCGACGAACTCGACGAGGCGGTGACCTCCACCGAGGACGAGTTGCGGGTGCTGCTGCTGCCGCCCGACCCGAACGAAGGCCGTAACGTGATCGTGGAGATCCGGGGCGCGGCCGGTGGCGAGGAGGCCAACCTGTTCGCCCGAGACCTGTTCGACATGTATGTGGCGTTCGCCCGCCGACAGCACTGGAGGCTGGAGCCGCTGGCGGCGTCGCCCTCGGACCGCGGCGGCTACACCGAGGTGAGCGGCCTCATCTCCGGCGACCAGGTGTGGACCCGCATGAAGCACGAGGCAGGCACCCACCGGGTGCAGCGGGTGCCGGTGACCGAGTCGCAGGGCCGGGTCCACACGTCGTCGGCCACGGTGTCGGTGCTGCCCGAGGCCGAGGAGGTGGACGTGCAGATCGACGACTCCGACCTGGAGATCGACGTCTACCGCTCGTCGGGGCCGGGCGGCCAGTCGGTGAACACCACTGACTCGGCGGTTCGGGTGACCCATGCTCCCACCGGCATCGTGGTGTCGATGCAGGACGAGAAGAGCCAGCTCCAGAACAAGCAGAAGGCGCTGCGAGTGCTGCGGTCGAGGCTGCTGCAGGCCGAGCAGGAGCGGGCCTCGGCCGAGCAGTCGGCGATGCGGCGGGGCCAGGTGGGCGGCGGCGACCGGTCTGAGAAGATCCGCACCTACAACATGAAGGAGAACCGGGTCACCGACCACCGCATCGGGCTCACCCTCTACAAGCTCGACCGGGTGATGGCCGGCGAGCTTGACGAGCTGAGCGACGCGCTGGTGCAGGACGAGCAGCGCACCCTGCTGGCCGCCGACGCCTGAGGACGCCCGTGTCGCCGGCGAGCCCGCGAGCCGATGTGGGAGCCTCGGCCGACGCGGCCGGACAGCCCGACGAGGGCAGGCACACCACGGAGGATGGTCGGGCCGAGGCGACCGGCGAGCCCGAGACCGTGCCGTGGGAGGACTTGTTGGCCGAAGCGCGGCGCCGTCTGGCGGCGAGCGACCCAGTGGAGACGCCGGAGGTTGACGCTCGCCGCATTGTGGAGTCGGCCTCCGGGGCCGCGCCCGCCGAGTTCGAGAGCGTCCTCAGCGAGCCGGCCAAGAAGCTGGCCGCGGCCCGATTCCACTCGATGCTGGAACGGCGCGCTGCGGGCGAGCCGCTGCAGTACGTGGTGGGCTCGTGGGGCTTTAGGACGCTGGACCTGATGGTCGACCGCCGGGTGCTGATCCCCAGGCCCGAGACCGAGGTCGTGGCTGGCTGGGCCGTGGCCGAGGCAGCGGGGCTGTCCGCCGACCGGGGTGCCGGTCGCGAGGTGGCGGTTGTGGACTTGGGCACGGGGTCGGGCGCGATCGGCTTGTCGGTGGCCGTCGAGTGCCCGCAGTCCAGGGTGTTCGCCACCGACGTGTCGGCCGACGCATTGGCCGTGGCCCGAGCCAACCTGGCCGGACTCGGCCGGGCTGCGGCCAGGGTGAGCCTCCACCAGGGCGACTGGTTCGAGGCCTTGCCCAGCGCTCTGCGAGGATCGGTGGACGTGGTGGTGTCCAACCCGCCCTACATCGGCACCAGCGAGGAGCTGCCGTCGGTGGTGGCCGACTGGGAGCCGCCGGTGGCGCTGTGGTCCGGACCTGCCGGTCACGAAGCGGTCGAGAAGGTGATCGGCGGTGCGTGGCCAGTGGCTGCGACCGGGAGGTGCGTTGGTCTTGGAGGTGGCGTCGCACCCGGGCCCAGGAGACGGCCGGACATGGCCGCGGCGACCGGCTTCACCGACGTGCGGGTCGAGCGCGATCTGGCCGGCCTGGAGCGAGTCGTGATCGGCCGCACTCGCCGTGACCACGGGCCGCGTCATGGGCGCCCAGACGCCCGAACATCGGACGGACGCGGTGGCTGCGGCCTTGGCCGCGTT